>NZ_JBLGVK010000001.1:0-4776146 GCF_050031095.1 Enterobacter cloacae complex sp. 382A5 | reverse complement strand
GGCGGACTCCACTCGAACAATAAAAGAAAACTATTGAATATTCATGATTGTTGGCGCACATCGACATGACCCAATGAGGGGGATGTGCGAACCGCTATCTGCGGTTATACACGCCATCGTTGAAACAACCTGAACGATATTGTGTTTATGCCCGGCCAGGATCGCTGGATCCCGATCGGGACCGCGGATCATAGCCTAAACTGAGCCAGAGATCTTCTGTTTCTCACAGATTCTTCCCGATTTATCCACAGGAAGATCCGAAACCGGGTAAGTGTAAACGATCCTGGCGGGAGTGCCCCACGATTTAGCCCGCATATTGGAAAATTTAATGAGAACAGACAATTTTTTGCTTAAATGATCTAACGAAGATCCAGGACGATCCTTGCGCTTTGTTGATGAGACCGTATAATCCTCGACCCGGCGCGTGATGCTCTTCTTCCTGCGTCGTCCGTTGCTCATTTTCCACGCGAAATCGTGCGGAAATACGCGGGAAATAAGGAAAGAGAATTGACTCCGGAGTGTACAATTATTACAATCCGGCCTCTTTAATCACCCACGCTGAGGCGTTAGTCGTTCGAATCTCGTTCGGGTATACGCAAAAGTCAGTGAATTTATTCAAGTTTAGGTAGAAATCGCCATGAAACGCACTTTTCAACCGTCTGTACTGAAGCGCAACCGTTCTCACGGCTTCCGTGCTCGTATGGCTACTAAAAATGGTCGTCAGGTTCTGGCACGTCGTCGTGCTAAAGGCCGCGCTCGTCTGACCGTTTCCAAGTAATAAAGCTAACCCCTGAG
This sequence comes from Enterobacter cloacae complex sp. 382A5, assembly GCF_050031095.1. NCBI lineage: Bacteria > Pseudomonadati > Pseudomonadota > Gammaproteobacteria > Enterobacterales > Enterobacteriaceae > Enterobacter > Enterobacter cloacae complex sp. 382A5. Next base: position 4,775,351 of record NZ_JBLGVK010000001.1, on the reverse strand, counting down.
TGGTTAAGCTAGCATTTCCCAGGGAGTTACGTTTGTTAACTCCCGCTCATTTCACTTTCGTCTTCCAGCAGCCACTACGGGCTGGCACGCCGCAAATCACCATCCTCGGCCGCCAAAATTCGCTGGGGCATCCCCGCATCGGTCTTACTGTCGCCAAGAAAAACGTTAAGCGTGCGCATGAACGCAACCGGATTAAACGTCTGACGCGTGAAAGCTTCCGTTTACGTCAGCACGAACTGCCTTCTATGGATTTCGTGGTGGTGGCGAAAAAAGGGGTTGCCGACCTCGATAACCGTGCTCTCTCGGAAGCGTTGGAAAAATTATGGCGCCGCCACTGTCGCCTGGCTCGCGGGTCCTGATAGCCCTCATTCGGGTCTATCAACGCCTGATTAGTCCGCTACTCGGGCCACACTGCCGTTTCACGCCAACATGCTCAAGCTACGGAATTGAGGCATTGCGCAGGTTTGGAGTGATAAAAGGCAGTTGGTTGACGGTGAAACGCGTATTAAAATGCCACCCTTTACACCCAGGTGGAGACGACCCCGTCCCCCCAGGACCCTTTGATACCAGAGAACACTAACGATGGATTCGCAACGCAATCTTCTTATCATCGCTTTGTTGTTCGTGTCTTTCATGATCTGGCAGGCATGGGAGCAGGATAAAAATCCTCAACCCCAGCAGCAGACCACGCAGACAACGAGCAGCCAGGGGAGTGCCGCCGACCAGGGCGTACCGGCCAGTGGCCAGGGGAAACAGATTACGGTTAAGACCGATGTGCTTGAGCTGACTATCAACACCCGTGGTGGTGATGTTGAGCAGGCGCTGCTGTTGACCTACCCGAAAGAGCTGAAGTCTACCGAGCCGTTCCAGTTACTGGAAACCACGCCAGAGTTTATCTACCAGGCGCAGAGCGGCCTGACCGGTCGTGATGGCCCGGATAACCCGGCTAACGGTGCGCGTCCACTGTACAACGTCGAAAACGACACCTTTGTACTGGCTGATGGCCAGAACGAACTCGTTATTCCGATGACCTACACCGACGCGGCAGGCAACACCTTCACTAAAACCTTCACCCTGAAACGCGGTGAATATGCAGTGAACGTGGGCTACAGCGTACAGAACGCCGGTGCGAAACCGCTTGAAGTATCGACCTTTGGTCAGCTGAAGCAGTCCATCAATCTGCCGTCTCACCGTGACACCGGAAGCAGCAACTTTGCGCTGCATACCTTCCGTGGCGCGGCATACTCCACGCCTGACGCGAAGTATGAGAAATACAAATTCGACACCATTGCCGATAACGAAAACCTGAACGTCAGCTCCAAAGGCGGTTGGGTGGCAATGCTGCAGCAGTATTTCGCAACAGCATGGATCCCAAATAACGACGGTACCAATAACTTCTACACCGCGAATCTGGGCAACGGTATTGCGGCTATCGGCTACAAATCTCAGCCGGTTCTGGTTCAGCCGGGTCAAACCGGTAAGCTGGCAAGCACCCTGTGGGTCGGTCCGGAAATCCAGGACAAAATGGCTGCTGTTGCACCGCACCTGGATCTGACCGTTGACTACGGCTGGTTGTGGTTCATCTCTCAGCCGCTGTTCAAGCTGCTGAAGTTCATCCACAGCTTCCTGGGTAACTGGGGCTTCTCCATCATCGTTATCACCTTCATCGTACGTGGCATCATGTACCCGCTGACCAAAGCGCAGTACACCTCCATGGCGAAGATGCGTATGCTGCAGCCGAAGATTCAGGCAATGCGCGAGCGTCTGGGCGATGACAAACAGCGTCAGAGCCAGGAGATGATGGCCCTGTATAAAGCAGAGAAAGTGAACCCGCTGGGTGGCTGCTTCCCGCTGCTGATTCAGATGCCAATCTTCCTTGCGCTGTACTACATGCTGATGGGTTCCGTTGAGCTGCGCCATGCGCCGTTCGCGCTGTGGATCCATGACCTGTCCGCACAGGACCCGTACTACATCCTGCCGATCCTGATGGGCGTGACGATGTTCTTCATCCAGAAGATGTCTCCGACCACCGTGACCGACCCGATGCAGCAGAAGATCATGACCTTTATGCCGGTCATCTTCACCGTGTTCTTCCTGTGGTTCCCGTCAGGTCTGGTGCTGTACTATATCGTCAGCAACCTGGTGACCATCATCCAGCAGCAGCTGATTTACCGTGGTCTGGAAAAACGTGGCCTGCATAGCCGCGAAAAGAAAAAGTCCTGATTCGGTAAGTTAACGCTAAAATAAGGGCGGTCGATTGACCGCCTTTTTTATTTGTATTGAACGAGAGCAACCATGAGCCATAACGACACTATCGTCGCCCAGGCAACCCCACCGGGACGCGGTGGTGTAGGCATTTTGCGTATCTCCGGCCTGAAGGCGCGCGAGGTCGCTGAAGCGGTACTGGGTAAACTGCCAAAGCCGCGCTACGCTGATTATCTGCCGTTTAAAGACAGCGACGGTACCCCACTGGACCAGGGCATTGCGCTGTGGTTCCCCGGCCCGAACTCCTTTACCGGTGAAGACGTGCTGGAGCTGCAGGGTCACGGTGGCCCGGTCATCCTCGACCTGCTGTTAAAACGTATTCTGACTCTGCCGGGCCTGCGTATTGCGAAGCCTGGCGAGTTCTCCGAGCGTGCTTTCCTCAACGACAAGCTCGACCTGGCGCAGGCCGAGGCGATTGCAGACCTGATCGACGCCAGCTCTGAACAGGCGGCTCGCTCTGCTCTGAACTCGTTGCAGGGCGCTTTTTCCGCACGCGTAAATCACCTTGTGGAAGCACTTACTCACCTCAGGATCTACGTCGAAGCAGCGATTGACTTCCCGGATGAAGAAATTGACTTTCTCTCTGACGGTAAAATTGAAGCCCAGCTCAATGATGTGATGGCCGATCTCGATGCCGTTCGCGCCGAAGCGCGCCAGGGGAGTCTGCTGCGTGAAGGGATGAAGGTGGTCATCGCGGGTCGTCCAAACGCCGGTAAATCGAGCCTGCTGAACGCCCTCGCGGGCCGTGAGGCGGCGATCGTGACCGACATCGCCGGGACCACCCGCGACGTGCTGCGTGAGCATATTCACATCGATGGCATGCCGTTGCATATCATCGACACTGCGGGTCTGCGTGATGCCAGCGACGAAGTGGAGCGTATTGGTATCGAGCGCGCCTGGCAGGAGATTGAGCAGGCCGACCGTGTGCTGTTTATGGTAGATGGCACCACGACCGACGCCGTAGACCCGGCGGAGATCTGGCCGGACTTTATCGCCCGTCTGCCAGCTAAACTGCCGATCACCGTAGTGCGTAACAAAGCAGACGTCACCGGCGAAACGCTGGGCATCAGCGATGTGAATGGTCACTCACTTATCCGTCTGTCGGCCCGCACCGGCGAGGGCGTTGACGACCTGCGTAACCATCTCAAGCAGAGCATGGGCTTTGACACCAGCATGGAAGGCGGCTTCCTGGCGCGGCGTCGCCACCTGCAGGCGCTGGAAGAGGCGGCACGTCACCTTGAGCAGGGCAAAGCCCAGCTGATTGGCGCATGGGCGGGGGAATTGCTGGCGGAAGAGTTGCGCCTGGCGCAGCAGAATCTGAGTGAGATCACCGGGGAGTTTACGTCGGACGATCTGCTTGGGAGGATCTTCTCGAGCTTCTGTATCGGGAAGTGAAGTTATAGACTTGAAAGAAAAAGAAGTCAAAAGACACCAAAAGAAAACAAACTAAAATATTGATTTTGAACACAAAAAAAATAAATCTAACGATGTTTTTTAGTTTTCTTTTTACTTCTCCTGTGTTCTTTTGGTCATATATTGCCCTGTGTGTTCCCCAGCCATATAATCGTGGGGAACACGGGGAAAACCATCAATGAAAGTATCTATCGAAAAGCGACAGCCAGACCGCGAAGGAAAACGCTCTTTGCGCTTGGTATATTACTACGGTTCCAACGTTGAAGACGGGCAACGTAAACTGAAACGTTCACACGAGCCACTAGACATCTTCATCTATGACAAACCGCGCTCTCCAGCAGAGCGAGAGCACAATAAAGAAGCTTTAAGGATCGCTGAAGCTGTGCGATCTAAGAGACTGCTTGAAAGCGAGACATCAAAGCATAAGCTGGAGGATCGAACTAAACTCTCTGCCAGTTTCTTCGATTATTACGATTCAGTTACCGATAGCAAAGCTTCTGGCAGTAAATCCAATTATTCAATTTGGGTCTCAGCCGGACATCATCTGAGACGCTACCATGGGCGAGCAGAACTCACATTCGAAGATATTGATAGAGCCTTTCTTGAGGGTTTTAAAACTTATCTTTTGAAAAGTGCAACGACGAAATCTGATCAACTGCTGTCAAGAAATACAGTAAGCAGTTACTTCAATAAAATAAGGGCGGCCCTGAATCAGGCATACCAAGAGGGGATTATCAGAGATAACCCTGTTCGGACGGTGAAAAGCGTTAAACCAGAAACAAACCAAAGGGTTTATCTGACTCTGGAAGAGATAAAAGCTATGGCAAAAGCTGAATGTCGCTATGACGTGCTTAAACGAGCCTTTCTGTTTAGCTGCACAACAGGACTGCGCTGGTCTGACATACAGAAGCTAGTTTGGTCAGAAGTGGAAGAATTTGAGCAAGGCCATTTTCGAATCATTTTTAAGCAGAAAAAAATCCAGAATAGAGGAACGGCACTTCAATACCTCGACTTACCAGATTCAGCGGTAAGGTTGATGGGAGAGCGCAAGGATAACGATGAACGCGTGTTTAAAGCATTGCGATACAGCAGCTATACCAACGTAGCGCTACTTCATTGGGCAATGCTTGCTGGAATAACCAAGCATGTAACTTTCCATGCCGGTCGCCACTCGTTTGCAGTTAACCAGCTTGCGCGGGGCTTAGATATTTATTCATTATCACGCTTGCTGGGCCACAGTGAACTGAAAACAACTGAGATTTATGCTGATATCTTAGATCAAAGAAGAAGGGACGCAATGCGGAGCTTTCCTGATATTTTTGCCGACAGTCTTTAAAACAGAACAATAGACATAGGGCCAAAAAAATTAATTTCTTTGGCCCCTGATTATTCTCGAACTCACTTCCTTTGAAATTTCTGTGTTTGTCTTGACCCGGTTGGACTGTAGCCAATCGATCACTTCTTCCCGCTTAAAATAAATCCGACAACCATTTGGTTTGTAAAACGGAATAACATTTTGACTGGTTAACTTGTATAAATGACCTTTTGACAACCCTGTCAGCTCAGCACAGTCATCAATGTTCAGCATTACCTTTTCCAAATTAACTTTGTCTGCTCCTGACGATCTAGCGAGCATGTTTTTTATCTCAGCCAGTTCTTTCAAAACACTATTAAGCAACTCTGTCTCTTGCATAGTCATATCTACTGAAACCCATAAATAATCGACTGGTTTAGTCTACCAACACAGGTTTCAGATCCTCGGCTCTGGATCTGCCCTTTTAGGGCGCGAACAAAGTTATTAACACCTGAACATGGTTCAACTATAGGTATCTTTATAGGATTTTTTAAAGGCAATACCTATAGGTTTAGGGGGGGGGTAATTATGCGTGGCAAGGGGGGGGGATTATGCGCAGATCGTCAGTAGTCAGGGGGGGGTAATTATGCGTAAAAAGGGGGGGCGATTATGCGTGGATAAAATCCAAAACCAACAGGGTTTTCCACAACTTTGCAAAGCAATAACATAAAAAAAACCGGCACATGGGCCGGTTATTAATTTAATTACGGTATGGAATCGGTGGGGGGCTGGACATCATCAAAATTCCGCCAGTCACTCTCTTAACTTTTGCATCCGGGTAAACAGAAAGAACTCTCTTTAAAGCAGGAAGGAATACCTTTTTAAAATTCCTGTCAGCGTCGTCTCCGGTGTATTCTTGACCAAACTGCTCACGTAAATTACGCCAGTACAATACAACAGGCCTACCACTAATTCGATGTAAACGATCCGCAAGCATGGCATAAATATCCATTGCCAGTGCACTGCTATTAAGCTGATTTAAAGCTCTTAAATCAAGCGGCACTGCATGTTCGCTTAACGTCGCGAAGTACTCCTGAGAAAATGTAATAACACCGGGCCATAAAGCACCTTGATTATCATTGTTACCAATCCAAGCCTCAAATTTTTGGATTGGCTTACCATCGTAAGTGATCGCTTTGTCAGCAGTACTAAAACCAAGCGTAATACTACAAGCAGACAACGCCATAACCTGTTTACGGAAGTTTGTATAGCTTCCGTTTTTCCCTCCTGATGAATCCTTGCCCAGTTGTTTAAGGAAGCCTCTAGCGCTACTGCCGACATCAATCTCCGGTGACTTAGAGCGTAAGGCCTGAGTGTTCAGATATGCCATTACCAAACGGGGCATTGGCCCATAGGGAACCGGCTGCTGAACAAACTGTTTTCCATCCCATATTTTACCCGCTCGAACGTAGAGACCAGCAGCACCGCAGCGCCTTTCAAACTCAACTCCATTTACTCTTGAACGAGGTAAACCGATCTGGCACATAATTGAGTGCATAAAAGTGAAATCATTGGGTGAGGGTGGATCTGAATTAATCCTTACAGAAGCATCTATTAATTCAGAATCAGCCCGACTCAAGACTTGTGATTTACCATTATGTTTTATTTCAATATCAGTCTGATACTGAGCAAGTAGTTGGCTAAATGGCTTCATTACTTACCCTGCGGGAATCAAGCCATACCTCCAACTGATCTAATCTGTATCTTAATGTTTTATCGCCACTGATCTTATATGGTTTGGGAAATGAGGGGTCGTTTGTGCGGATTCGCTGAAGCGTTGGCACAGATATTTTAAGTAAGGCTGTCACCTCATAGACAGAGATCATCTGCAGGTGACTGTAATCTTTTTCATTTAAAGTTTGCTGCATAAATTTCTCCAGCATCATCATTGATTTACTGGAGAAATTTTGAGGGTGAACCCCCGTAAACATGGCCTCTGTAAGTGCCCTATTTGGGCACCTTGAAGATTTATTCCAACACAAAAACTTTCACATGTGAAAGTTTCTCATTGATAAACATCAACCACCATTGCCATCCAAGTCAGGAAAGATTTCACGCGCTTTGTCGTTTCTAATTTTGTCCACATTAATCCCTTTCAGCCGCTCCATGATACGTTCTGAGGCGTCTTGTCGAGTACCATCAATATTAAAATCACTTCCAGCTCCCGTTAAAGCATCCAAGTTTAACGATGCGGGATCAGGAAGTTTTCCATTTTGCTGAAGTATCCCCAACCATTCGTCTAGGTTGACCTTACTCCAATCAATATCTGCTATTCGATCCAATGGAATTCCGCCGCATTGAGGTGCGCGCACATCACCAAAGTTAAGACCCAATTGTGGCCGAACTTGCTCCTGGATAATTCTGGATAGTGGCGAGTTGAAACAGCAATAGGACTCTCTCTCCTCCACACATGCTCCCAGCACTTTGGACTTGCAGTAAGATCCAACGTATGTGCAGCTATTCAGTGCTCGTTTAGCATTCATAGTGAATTCCTTTTCCTCACACTTCCAAATCATTTGGATCATGACCATCGACACTACATAGACAGTGTAAACAGTCATAACGGTGCTTAGCATGGCGGCACCTTGTTGGCCGAGGATTTGTTCAGTCATTGATTCAGGAGCCCCGGCAGGTACGCCTGCGGCCCCCGTCGCAGAAGCATTCCCTAGAGCTTCAGAAGTCAGCTTGGTAATTTGCTCCTTTAATGCGCCAATAGTATCTTGGGCAAACTGTTGAACAGGCTGGAGAAAACTATCAACCGCTCCACTAATATTTTCTATATAACTTGCAAAAGGCTGTGTTATTTCGGTCCAGCCAGACATTACGGGGTCTCTTAATACTTGGTATGCTCCTTTCACGGCACTGCCATCAGAGAGTCCCATAACGGCACCGTCTAGCTTAGGCACGGCCATAATCAAATTGAGATAATCAGCAAACGAAATATTCGTCGGCTTTTCACAACAATCTGAGACACCACCCACAGCAATCTTGCATTCCCCAGCCTCACCGGCAAAAGCTGAACACATCACATTTTCTTCACCAGTGGGGTTATCATCATCATTTTGACCAGTACAACTCATATCCTGAGTCATGAACTGAGCTGCATTCAACAATGCAGATGCACGAGCGAAATCAGTGCTTTGTGACTTTGTTATATCGAGACAATCATCCCCCATACACCTAATGGGTCCACCACATTGATACGTCGTTTCTTTCTCTAAAGTAGGTATTGATATGTCCGTTCCGCAGTCGTAGGTATCTTTAAACACATAACACTTACCCGAGGAACCCTCTGCTCCATCAATACATTCAGAACTAATAAATCCACACTGAGGATTATCCTCGTACATCTGGCAACTGTTTAGATTTCCACCAGTATTTACAGGGCAGTGTGTTTCACCTTGAGGATCTGTCCAGCAGTCCATTTGCCCCTTATAAAAGTCATAGTCGGCTTTAACTCGAACCTTTTTGCACAGCTTTGGAATGCCAGGGAAAGGTGACGGTTTCAGTTGGGATTCGCAAACTTTGATCCCGTTGATGACTGTGCAGCCTGTAGCATCAGTCGGGTCATCTATACAAGTGATCTCGCCTTCCGCAAAACCATCTACAACCCCTTTGGCTGAATCCATGCAGCTCTGTGGAGCCCACTCATCCTTGGTAATGGCTTTTGATGGGTCATAGTGTAGCTTTATGCGGCCAAAACCCTCACCTGCGCCAGTTACTGAAACGCGGATCTTAAACGTAACAACATCACCATCTTTCACATTCTTGAAATAGGGAGTGACATCAACATTAGGGTTTCGCTCCCAACTTGTTGACAATTCACATCGGCCAGCCGTTTCTGGAGGGAAATTGCCGTCAGGGCCGGACCATACTTTAGTTTCCTGACCTGATTTACCAACCCAAACTTGCATGTAGTCATCCCACTTGGCGTACTCAAGCGTTGCAGACACTATGGCGTCTGGATTACTGACTTGGACCCGCGTGTATTCCTCATAAATCGAACAGTTGCCACTCCAGTAGTCGTTACCCACTCGGCCAATCCACAACTCAGTACAGCCATCTCCACAAGATTTGAGGTTATATGGACCATCATAGTGCTTCACAACTGAGGCGTCGTAGTCATGGACAACCTCACAGTCCGCGCTTTGATCTACAACACGCTGACACCGTTCATACTCTGGAATGTGGGCGTTGATAGTATTCTGATTAATGGTTGTTTCGGCAGAACAATCCCCAAAGCCACCTGCGATGAGGTCCATATCCTCATAGGTCTTTTTGCTTAGATTTAATACCGGGTCATTACTGAAATCAGGGCGTGAGCGATTGGCCGCATCCATGAGAACTTGATATGCAGAACCTGATATTGAGGGATTGGAGCTGTTGGCGTCTTGGAATAAATTGGCTTTTGCCTCATTACCAAACTGATCCATAGCATCAGCATCACTAAATATCTGTTCTAGCTCCTCTGGAGATGCTGCATCAGGGAAATACTCTGCGGTATTTTGACCAGGTTGAACTCCAGGAAACAGTTCATTTATGTTTATGGATGTTGATTGACCATTACCGACTGGTAGAGAAATTTTACCATCTTGAATCTGAGCAGAGTTTTGCTTAACTCCGTTCGCAATAGATAAACCAAATTGTTTGGCATCACGACCAACAGCTCCGATGTTAGGTTCCTGATTACCAGCATAAGAATGTATCGGAAGAACTGAGATGGTTAAACATAGGAGCGAGGCAACAAACCTCGTCATGATGGGCGGCATAGTGGACATAGCATTTCTCCAGCTTTTTAGTTTGGATAATGCTATGTCGCTCTCTCATAAAAATTAGCATCGCTATTTGCCCTTTTGCGGCATACGCGGATGTATTCAGGCAGCTTTTGAGACCCGGCAGAATGGGCATTCAACACATGTTCGCTGATTAATTGACGTAAAAAAAGTGCATTGGCATTGCTCGCAATGCTCTATCATTGCCTCTCCATTGCGCAGTTCAGAGGCAAGACACCAGGCATCTGTAATGTCGAAGGGCTCCCATTTTCCTCCCTTCATACCTGGTACTTCTTTACGGATAGCGTGATACATCCTAAACGCTTTATTCAGAGCGCTAATATCTACAGAACGCTTAACCTTTTCCCCTCCAAGATTTGAATAGAGCTGCATTAAAAGCGATGCTTGAATTTTAGATGTCTGACTGTGGATCAGCGTCGCTCCACCACGGAATGTCCTGGATTTCTTATCCTTCACATCATATCTGCAATATTCAAGCTCAGCGTACAGCCTGCGAACTTGCTTATAAGTCAAACCAGTCTCTAGGATAATTATCTTTGTGATATAACCCGCCAATGCCATGTGCCTTGCCTTTACCCAGCGAGATAACGAACCAGATGTAAAACATTCACTCATGATTATCTCCACACCAAAGATTGCTGAATCTTTTTTAATAAAATCGGCGTTGTATCGGCAAGAGCTGCTGATAAGAATTGATCGAGTACGCCAATATCAAATCTCAATGAAAATCTAATAACGACCCTATGCGATAACGACCTTAACTGGCTGTTTGAGGAGGCGGCGACTGAGGAAGCAAGACCAGAAGATACACCAAAACTTTGCATCGCCATGTCCAAGTTTCTACTAGCTAACTTATTAAGCAATAGCCAGTACGCTGCGTCAAAGTCGTCCACAACATTTTTAAGGCATATGACAGAATCGTAGCTACCGGCAAGAGTATCGATCACTTCCATTTGATCTGTTTCAAGTTTAAAGCTAAGAAGAACTCCACTCGCTAATTGTGAAAGATAACTGTCAGGAGTTGACGCCAATTTATTAACAAGATCTTCTGGAAGAGAAAAATGATTGCTAACCTGGGATGGCGCATTGGCTGATAAAAGCTTCAGTAGTGTCCACAGAGTCAAATCAAACTCAAAAATATCTTGGTCTGGCTTCTCTTCACTCAATTGAACGGCAAACTTGTCAAAGCTACCAATAACATCACGTTCTAACGGCTCTAAGGCATACATCAGTAGTCCTCCTTACTTTATTCACTGATTAACTTTGTCATCAATCATAAATACCATGACTTTTTGATAATGCAACGCCAAATACTGTATTTTTTTACAGTATCATTTTATGGTGCTATGAAGATTTGCATTTCTGAACGATAATCTATAATCGGTTACATATTAATCAGGAGGCGTAAATGAAAAAGGCGCTATTCTCTTTGTTTTTAATCGTAAGTTTGTTCTATTCGTACAAACTTCTTGCCCTATGGTCGCTCATATTTTTTGTAGTCGGAGTTTCTCTGCTGGCATCTTTAAAGATTGGTAAAAGAGCCAATCTAATCAGTAGTTCCGGGAGTAAAACGAACACATTATCTGGGCGAGATCTGTTTGCAGACGTCACATACAACCCTGCCACAGGATCTCCAATGGTAAGTGACGTAGATGTATCCGGAAGCTTCTATGGATTGAATAAAAACAAAGGCTCCTGAGAGCCTTTGTTTCTATTAATTATAGACTTAACGTTAACTGCCTATCTTTATATCTTAATAACGGATACCGTTGAGGCGACGAAAAAAAACCTATCAAAATGTGTTTATTAAGTTCCGGATGCTCTCTGATTACATTGTTCAACACCGAACCATCGACGATAAATTTTTTATTTCCACAGGAGATTGGCTTTTCGTTTAGCCATCTCCCTTCCCCCAGTAATATCATCACTTTAAGCTCTTTAATGGCGCGTCTATATTCAGCTCGTCTGCTCATTAACGGCCTCCTTTGGCTACAGATAAGTATCTTGAAACAGGCGCTAAATATCCGCCCGCTTGGTCTTTACCTGCCCCCGCAGAACTTTCAATAATCGCAGCCATTTTATCTGCCAATGCGTTATCACCAACCTCTTCTCTGAGATTTTCTCTTAGTTCTCCAGAGCGCGATGAATCGCCGCCCATCAACGATGCAGCAAACAATTCTGCTCCTGCCTGACTATTCAAACCATAATCATATCTTGCAGTATCCATTGCTATCTGCCTGAATTCGTCACCATATTGCTGAACAAACTCAGCAGCCTTTCCAGCTCCAGCCTCGCTTGCACTTGCTAATGCAGAAGCAAAAAACATCCCTCTTTCTCTAACAGACATTCCCTGTGCTGCCTCTGAAAGATCTGACTTACCGGTTAACCATTCTTTACCGGCTTCAAATCCACTGATCCCCACACCAATGATATCCCTACCCAGATTTGCAGCACCTACAGCCAGGAAGCCTCCAAGACCATACTCTTGCTTGACGTAATCGTCCCCTTTCTTTGTGTCCTCAATAAACTGATCTCGTTGTTCCGGAGTCATCTGGGCTAACTTAGACATCGATTGCCCAAAACTCTCTGCGAACCCTTCTTTGGCGGCTCCTGCGCCACCCACAACTTGCTGTACAAAACGACCTGCGCCCTCAGCACCTGCAAACAAAGCACTGGATGTTGACGGGGCCAAATCGGATGCCATGATCTGTGCTCTTAACGCAGGCAAGCGGTCATTAAGATATTCATTTCTGCTTGTCCCATAACTCTGCTCAAGTTGCTGGATACCCTTTTCATGAGCGTCACGAACAGAATTTTCAGATCCAATACTGCCTGATTCAGCTAAAAGCTTTTGTTCATTGCTCATTCTTTCCGGTGCCGAAAGTGCGCTCGAATTTTCAACTGGCGAGACATAGCGCGGAGCATCCTTTACCAACATTGCACTTTGACCAGGTTGATTAAAGTCAATACCACTGTTGCCACCAGTGGCCTTTGCTATTGCACTGGCTGCAATTGCTTGTTCAGATGGAGAGTTGGAATTGAGCATAGCAAACAACTGCCCTCCAACTATTGCCCTCTGGGAATCAATACCTAAATCTTGGTAATGCTGGGCTTTTCTTTGCGCAAAATCTCTTGTCTCTGGCGATGACTGTCTAACACCATCTGACAATGACTTACCGGCTGACCAGTTGTTCAGAACTTTGTCAGCTAACGCGCTAATATTATTGTTGCTAGTAGTCCCGATAGTTTGCTGAGCCTGAGATAACTCTTGGTAGGTTTGTTGCGAAGACAAAAGATCAGAACTGGATTGCATGAGCTGCTTTCTCTGCTCTTCACCTAAACTCTGGGTAAAACGTTGACCTTTATCAGTAGACACTTGCCGTGCCAAATCACTCGTTAATGCTGAACTGTCATCTTTTGTAAAACCGAGTCCGCGAGATAAAGAGTCAATATCAGAACTAAGCTGCTGTCTACTATCCTGACTCTGCGATTGCGCAGATACATCTAAACTACCGTTCATAGATACCGGATTAGCGGCATTTACAGCGGCACCAACCGGTCCTGTAAAAGCAGCAGCAAGTTTTCCGGCATCCACTCCAGCGCTAGCACGCATAGCAATAGCTCCTGCCACAGCATCCGTGTGAGAAGCATTTATCCCACGATCAGTAACGTAGTTCTGCGCCGCGGACAAAATACTTTTAGCCTGAGTTGAATCGGACGCTCTCAGGGTTTGTCCTAATGATTGTAGTTGTGAATAAGTCTGTTCTGAACCATGTCCAGAAAACACACTATTACTTAATTGGCTAGCAAAGCCTTTCTGGGCCTGTGCAGTAGCAGCAGAACTACTGCTAAGGGCATTACTTACGGTACTTCCTAAGTTAATACTATCAACTAACGACTCACCTCCAGAGGTCATTGTTCCAGCAATTCGGGATTGATTAAATTGTGGTTGTTGGCTCAAAACAGAACCACGGTCCACTAAGTCTGGAGACATTAGTTTTTCATTGACTGTATCACTCGCACCCACTCGTTGGGCGAGACTATTGAAGGCATATACTGAGCCAGTTACTAACATCAACGATAGGACTGGCGTTGCTGCGGCCATCATTCCACCTATCCCTATCCAACGCTCAATTTCGGCCCCAGCATATGCAACGCCTTCAAATGAGGATAAGTTCCCTGTGGTATATTTTGCGAGCGCCTGCTGCCCCATTATGTAAATGAATAGATTGATTACCGACATAATTGGCAACCAAAGTTGTACCCATATAAGCATTTGAAGATACTTACCAACCAATAGCAAACCTTTAGAACCTAGCACCATCACAAATGCGGCTATGGGCGTAATCGCATAGGCAAACCCCTCTACCAAGGTCATAAGAGGTTGAATCGATTTTACAAACAAAGACTGTTCGGCTGCATATTGCGTATTTCGCTGAGACTCAGCTTGAGTGAGCATGATTTGTGCGTACGGATCATTCATATCACTGTAGTACTGAGCAAAGCCACGCTGTACGATAGGTTGCAGAAAATTGGCTTTTATAAAATCACCTGCGGCCACATTCGTAACCTGCAGGCGATACAAAGCGTCAGATGTAGCATTCAAAGCATCAGTGGTAGACAGCAAATAGCCAAGGGCTTGTTGCGAAAGGCCAGAATTGAATGCAGTTTCAAAGGATTGGCTCAACTGAATCCAGCCATCTGTACAACTGGGATCTGTCGGGCCTGATGGAGACAGGAACAATCGGGTCCCATATATTTGTGAATCAAATCTGAGAGCTGTACGCCAATTCTCTGTGTTGATTTGATCCTCATTTGACTCACCTAATGAAAATTTAATTGCTGTGCATTCCGATATGTAGTTAGTCAGGCTTTTCTTCATATCAACAGCACCGCCTCCTAGGGAATCATTCCAGACAGTCCATAGTGCTGACTCCATTTCGTGATTTCTGAGCTTTGATAATAGCTCTAAAGAATCCATGAACTTTGATTCAGTCACACTCGCGACAGGACTATATGCAACCTCAAATAATTTTGTGAGACCAAATCCAACGCTTGAGATTATAGAACCAGCGGCGGCTGGACCAACAGGTACGTTATCCACTACTCGCACTTGTCCGTTGTACGCGTCCTCAATAGTTACCGTAACGCCGGATCCAAAGGAAATGGCATACACGAGCCAACAAGCAAAAACTTGATGTAAATCCCAGGATTTAGCTCCCTGGAATAACGACTGAAATGAGATGACAAGAGCGCCAATTAAAAGGCCAATACTTACCATGCGTTCAAAATCACCGGTGCCAGTAGCCATCGCCACAGCAATCATTATTTGCTCTAGAAATGCGGCATCACCGACGGAATAAATACTAAAATCCATTAGTTACTCCTTTTTCCCTGATGCTTGGGCCGCAAGTAAAAGCCGCTGCTTCTTTGTGACATCAAGTAAGCTGTTGTAATACCCCATCAGATCACTTAGCTTCCCGTGTCTCACAATTAATTGGTCATACTCTTGTCTGACAACAGCCCGAGAAGCATCAAGTACATCAACAGCTTTTTGTTGATAGGCATTATCACTGTTAGCTAACGCAATAGTTGTTGCCCGGTATATCTCCTCAATAAACCTGTAGGTTATATCTAGCGCTATGATGGTCTGTGCTTGCTGAGCAAACTGCTCTGCTGTATCACTGGAAACAGCAGCAAGATTTCGGAAGAGTGAGCCAAAGCTACTGGGGAGATTTGATACAAAAGCTATCTCGGCAGAACTTAACGCCCCAACATTGTTTGCATATTTATAAATCAATCCAGGTGAAGAATCAGAACCAAGAAGTAAATCTGACATTTGATTGCCAATACCCCTGAGCTGAACACTCTTCAGCTCAGAACCAGCAGAAATACAGTTAACCGTATCACTGTCACATGAATAAACTTTAACAGAGCCACCTGAAATGAGATCTCCAAGGGTAATTCGATTCCCCGGTAAGGTGACGATGGGATTAGTACTGTTGTCTGCTCCAGCAAGATTTGGATCATTAATTAAATCACCAATGACAACGGCACCAGTTATAGACATCATGGCTTCAAGCAGGCTGTTATCCCCGTACAGGAACCATGAGCTTACACTATTCTTTTTGAGTTGCTTCCAGACAATATTACCTATCATCTCTTGGTAGGCCTGTTGCGAGTTGTCTTTCAGCGTCTTGATTGCCGTTTGTCCATCCGTTTCCTGCGTTGCAGAAAACATGTCTTCAAATAAGCCTTTGGTCGATGCTTTTGTACGAGTATCGTTCTTTAGTTTTGTGTCAAAAGCACTTAGTGAATCGTTAACAATACCCTGAGCTAACTGACAAGAATTGCCTAAATGCTGGTTCAAAGCCTGAACTTTCTTCTGAAAGTTTTCTATCCATTTGGCACCATCAGGAAAAACATTATCCAGAGCTAGTTGAAAAGCATAGCCCTTTGCATTTGCTGCCACAGCTCGCATCAGTTGAACAATCTGATCTGCATTCACAAACGATAAAGAACCACCGAATAGATCAACGCCACCACACCCAGCTTTCCAGGATGGAGGGACAAAGCTAACTAGGTTTTCATCAAAAATACGCGCTTTGGTGGTCACACGCCCACCCGCAATAACTCCACGGCGTTGTGTCTGATGAATACCCGGTCTGGTTGTATTACTCATTTCGTTGAATAGTCTATCCATCTCGGACTGAAGCCCTTCAGCCGAGGCATGAGTGGCGACGACAGAGAAGATGATTAAACAAGAGGCAGATAGTGTTCTAATGTAAGGGGGAGAGACTCTCATACTGTTGCTCCAATAGGTTTCGTGTCACCCGAAAGCCTACCGAGCAAATGAGTACAAACCGAACTGCCAAACTGTCCAATTTGGGCAGTCCAAATAAAACTTTCACATGTGAAAGTTAATCATTGAATAATGTCGGCAACTTTGTCACGTCCGTACAAACTTATGATTTTTAAAAAGTTTTACTTAACCCTTGTTGCATTTTCACAAACCAATGGCACTCTATTTCTAAAAGAGGAGCTTTAAATGAAAATGAATATGTCAACTTCCGTAAGTTCAGCTACAGCCTTGTTCGCCGCCATTATGCTCGCAGGCTGTGCTACAACCCCAAAATCCTATAATCCAGAGATGTCCAGAGCGCTAAACTTGGCAAGAGCTGGGGGTATTTATGACCAAGATCTGAGAGACTCAGAAGATGGGCGGAACTCATATAAACAGTCTCTATTGATGAAAGCGCTAAATGTCACAAGCTTGGCCTCATCGCTTGATGCTCCATTAAGAGGATTGAACGGTCAGCAAACTCTCATGTTTAACACTGCAAGCATTCTTACATCACCGGATAACCCATCCGCTAGGCCAAGTTTGATGGCATGGATGCCTGCATCAATGGCTAAATCCTCAGAAGATGCTTATAGCAACTATATAAACCTAATTGATAATGCCGTTGCGGTAGCCGCGAAATCTATGAACCTGGATTTAACTAAAATAGTGGAAAGTACAGCGCCTAAGATTGATGGAAACCCCTTAATTATGTGGGCAGTAATGGCTCCGCAATTTGGCTGTGATGGCTCAAACTGCGTAATTGCATACAACGTTACAATGCCGAATCCTTGGAAAACACCAGCCTTTGTGGGCAATGGTAATATTGATAGCTTTAATCTGGCCGCTAATAACACAACCAAATATTCTCGATTGATTTTCACCCAGGTCAGCGACGTGAAATCATTTCCAATGGACGATTTTTACAAAAGTACGAGCCGAGCGCTGCCGGAATGGGCAGTCATGTATTTCCCGCCCAGTAGTGTGTTCCAGGATGGCAAAGCTTTACCATATCCAGTTATCTATGAAAAAGGCCAGCAATTGCTATTTAGGAAGGCACAATGAGTCTGTGGCATGAAGAACTGGAACTGGCTTTGCTAAATCTGGAGGATTCAAAAGCCAGTTGTGATGTGATGACTTACGTGATCAGCAACATTCTAGCCAAATCAGACATTCCACATCAGTGCAGAGTAGGGTTTGTTGAAACAGTACATAGCAAGACACAAATCAATCCGCATTGCTGGATAGAGCTAAAGGATGGATGGGGTATAGATCTGACTTTACGCCGGTGGTTGGGTGACGAGGACCGATGGCCGTATGGAGTATTTAGGCTTTCAGACTATCCACAGGTTCAATTCTGGGGAACGCCCCTGTTTGCCCCGAAGCTAGACGATGAGGAAATTAACGCTATGTCCGATCATCTAATTGAGAAAGTAAAAATACCAGTTTGTTGCTGAATTATTCAGCATTGATAACAGGGCCGTTTAATACACATATATTTATTGATCAGAGCGGTTTTGATTGTGTTTGTTGTATAAATACAAACTTCCGAACGTCACAATGGTAAAAAATGCGAGCAAACTTAACATTGCAATAGTAAAGGCATCCACGGAACTGAACCTCTCTTGTAAAACCTTATATACTTAGAGTCTAACTAAACTAGCGAGATTTACCAGTGGCAAAAACACTAGACCAGATCTTGGAGCAGGAGAAGCCAGAAATTGTAGCCGAGGCCAGACGCAAGGCATCAGAGATACTCCACCTCTTGGATGAGCAAACGGCCAAGCAGGCTCATGAAACCGATTCAGTAGATTCCTATCACCATATGTAGCAAAGGGCCAGACAAGCTGGCCCTTTGCTTTTCTTAGTAATTACATCACTAAGTACGGTTCATCGTTGTCGCTTTCAGCTATCGTCAAGTCAATAGTGAAAGTGATATCGATTCGCTCAACAGTCCGATTACACTCACAAGCATACTCAACCTGCAGGCTTTTAAACATCGCTTCAGCTTCATCATGAGAAGTAGCTTCTACCGTTTCAACAGCCAACTCACCTTCTTTTTCAGTGTAGTTAACCCCACGATAATACACGCGGCCACACACATCGAATTGATGGATCTCTGTTTGATTTTGTCCCAACATATTAATTCTCCGAAAGTTTAATAGCCGGGACTTAGCCCAACCGGGCAAAGTACCCGGTTGGGTTATTTAATTAGGGATTAGGCTTCAGGCATGTTGCGTATAGTGAAGGACTCACAAACACCATGCCCGTAAAGCACCGCATTTCCCTGGGGATTTTGTTCCAAAAACTTGCGCGTGGCTTTGAGAGCTGCCCTATAACCAGCATCAGAAGGCTGATACTCTCGCGTTCGCTTTTTTTTGTTTACTAGAATCAGTCGATACATTAAATCTCCCTCAACTTTGAGCTGACAATAATTTCCTGGTGGAACCTATTACAGCGCGTTCTGCAACCAGCTCACCCTCAAGCGGAGCGCATTCGACAGCATCGGAGACACCAGGTTGATTGCTACCGGAGGCAGCTTTCAACCATTCACCACACAATGAACTGCTATTAATTACCAATGGACTGACGACCCGTACGGGCCGCGTTTTTCTCAATGATCGATATGCAAGAATCGAAGCCTTATTTAGTAATTTGGCGACAATGTTAGCCCCGAAAGCAATGACGCCCACGGTAACAATCATGATCAAAACGAACGTAGAAAAGTACATAAACACCTCCAATTAGATGGAATTGAAGGGGTTACACCGCAGAACCGGTGAACCCCGGTTGCGGGATAAATTGATAAAATGCTGTTTGTTTTTGGCGACCAGCTATCGCACATACTCAGCACGGGGCTGAAGTTAATTCAAATTTAACAGCTCAGTTCTGAATCGACACGCGCTGTATTGGCCCTTTTTGGGCACAATTAAACAATGCAGGAACTATTTTTATTATGCAGAAGCCCCCATTCCACCTGCTTTTTATCGTAATTACGATAATTATGATAATACGGTAATTACAAACGGTAATGCGGCGAACGGAAGGTCTGATTAAGGAATATGACATAGGCATAGATGGCTTTTAATCAGCAGAGCCGGTGTTTTTTGGGCGTGGAGGTTCTCCAGGACGGTTAAGTAATTCCCACAAGAGTCGGAACGCATAAAAATGATCCCGTAATGTCGTGGAACTCAATCCTTGATGCCTAGTGTAATACCGATGGATATGAGCTCTTCCGATTTGTGATGGTGCGTTGACCCCTTTTTCATTGGCAGCGATATCATTTAAAGCCGCAATTAGCCTTTTTACCATCGCTCGCCGAGCAGTCTTCCCTCCGTGCCGCACATAAACATGGCTTCTTTCTCTTACCCATTTTTCCATCAATTACCCCAAATAACTATTTGTCACATCGATGCGACCGTGACCCAATTCCAAAGCCACTTCAGTTCTGATTTCTTTGTCCAGCATTTTGGCGTGAGCTATTGATACTCCAAGTTCTTTGGCTAAATATTCATAGTGCTCTCGCCCATGTTTAACACCTGCTTTTACCGGGCAATCAGCACGCATCAAAGTTTTGTAGCGCGTTTGAGCGTAGTGGTGCCGTTCGCCGTGGAAGTTCACCGGATGGCGGCCGATCTCCCGGTAGGCTTCTTGCCGAAACTCACGATAATTCTTCTCGGCGGGGATCATGCTGCGGCCATCCTGTATGGCGGCGGCTCGCTGGAGTGCCGTAATTTGAGCATCACTGGTGATCGGAACAGTGCGCGCCCGGCCACCCTTGGTGCCATCTTTTATGCTCACGGAGCCAGTTTTCTCGGCCTCTCTTAGTGCTCTGGCTGCATCCAGCTTGGCCGATTCCTCGAACCGCAGACCGAAATTACGCTGTAGTTCCAGCAAAGCCCCAAGGCGCTCGGAGGCTGCCCCCATTGCGGCATTATGGGAAGCTTCCGAAACACTTCGGTCGCCAGTGGCGATACCTGAGCGCTTTGGAAGTCCCCCCTCGGAGACAGGATCTACACGTACCTGTCGGTCGCCACGCGCAATCTCCATCACCCGATTCACTGCGCTCAGGTAGTTCTGCGCCGTGGATGGCGCAATTTCTCCCCGCTCGTAGCGATCATTAAGGTGCGCCGCATAAGCGACCAAATGAGCCTTTTCTATATCCCGCATGTCCTTTATGCCCTGTTCGGACTTAATCCAAGCGCTAAAAACGCTCCATCGGTCATGAATAGTGGCTATGGACTGAAAACTCTTCATCCCCTCCTTGAGAGCGTTCAGGGCAGCCTTGTTTATATCTCGGCTACGAAGGCCAAAATTCCGTGAATCCGGATTAGTCCGCTCTGAACGCATTGTTCCCCCTAACTCTGTTAATCAAAATTGTTATTTTGTTGGCCCGTCCGTATCCAGTGGTAAGTGAAACGCAGTTTTTTAATTAGCTCTGCATGCTAAGGCCAACGTTGGGATCTTGCCCAAACACAGGACAGTTAAACCCGATGTCCACGGTCATTAATTACGAACTGTACTGCTATGGAGCGAACTGCTCATTCCATTGGCTGGTCTGTTCCGACGGAACAAACTGCCAGCAGATCCGGCTGGTACTGTCGTGTCATTCTTTGGAAAGGAAAGCGCGAAGCGCGCCAACCGCCGAAGGCGGTATAATTCGCGCACATTCGTGCGCGGTGCGAAAGCCTAGAGCCCTTGAGGCTCAAGGCTTCCGTCGGGGGCTCTACCCCCGTCTCTGTTTACGCCTACGGCGACAGAGACGGGGTGGAGCATCGAGCAAGTTGGGTATTCCAACACTCGTCCTGATTTTGAGGGTGGTCCTCTTTGGTTTGGCAGCTCGGAATCGAGTACCAAGGACACGATATTGCTTTGAGCAAAATCGCGGTATGGAAGCCTTTTAACTTGTGCAATACACAAGCACAGGCAGCAGCATAACGCTGCAAGTATAAAGATGATAAACATCGAGTCTTCCTCCGGGGAGATTGTTACAGATGGAGGAATGCCCATAGGGGACAGTCCCCCTGAGGGTTAAGAAATGAAGGCAATCGCCTTAGTTTTGCAGAATGCTGTTTGAAGGCCAGCTACCAAAAACACTTTATATACTAATCAAATGGATACAGTAGTCAAGTCGAGCATAACATCGTAATTTGATAACCTTTAGGTCGTTTTTGGATGGCTTTTTGATGCAGTACAGATATAGTAACCATGAAGTTTGCTTGAGAAGTGGCTTTTAGATTGTTTTTCGATTGCTTATGAATGTAAAGCTCAACATTTTTTATCAGCAAGCTGCTTTTCGGTGGCGTTTTGGTTATTTAGATCAATCTAATTTAAACAATCAACCGCCAACTGAAGTATCGAAGTTACAAGCACCAACCTAAGTTATAGGTGCGAAAAATATTTAACACACAACTCACAAACAGTAATGAGAATCAGTAATAAAAGGTATAATAATGCACTCAGTACACATGTCATCATTCAGAGTTTTAACTAAGCAAAGATCAAGAAAATCATACAAGCTTGGAGAGTTAAATGGTGATAACAAACTGAGCGCCTATGAAATTACAAAAAAAATACTCCAAAGCAAAGTTAACATCCCTCTGGAAGATCAAGATTCAAAACTAATTGTATCTATACCAACAGGAAACTTAACTTTTGATGATTCAAAAAGAATTATATATGGCTATGTAAATGCGGGCCGTTATGGAGAAAACTACACTGTTAGACAGAAGACTCTATCATCAACAAATCATAAAAAAGTAACTCATGATGAAGTCACTGAGAAAAAAAGATATATTTTTATCTATCTACCGGATAGCTTAGATACTGGAATTTTTGCATTCCATGAAACATCTCGATTAAATGCAAGAACTCCAATAAAAAGCACAGTAGAACTTGGGTTTAAAGCGCACAATCCTTCATTGGAAGCGAGAATACTACCATTACTACACAAAGATATACCTCAAACTATTAAAGACTCCCCTGTAATAGAAATAAAAGCTATTGGCTATAAAACAAGTAAAGACACCGCAGATGCCATGCGATTAATTGGTGACAGAATGACCGCCGACTTTGTAATAAAAAACAAAGGTTATTCAATGGGCTATATCAATGATTATCTCGGAAAATCTCCTTCACAAAATAAGTTAATAGATATTTTAGAGCCAAATAGTGATAAAATAAAAATAACAGCACAGGTGAATGGAAAAAATAAAATTTATGATTTAAGAAATATAATAGCAAAAGGCGTATCTGTAACGTTGGATGATGCAAGTCTGAATATAAATCCAATAACCAACGAACCTAATCAAGCCGACCTACATAACTGTGTAAAAGAAGAGATAAATGATTATATTTGTGAAATATACGGCAAAGGATATTGTATATG
This sequence comes from Enterobacter cloacae complex sp. 382A5, assembly GCF_050031095.1. NCBI lineage: Bacteria > Pseudomonadati > Pseudomonadota > Gammaproteobacteria > Enterobacterales > Enterobacteriaceae > Enterobacter > Enterobacter cloacae complex sp. 382A5. The sequence goes on along the minus strand of NZ_JBLGVK010000001.1, from coordinate 4,752,297 downwards.
AATAAAATAAATATATTTTTCTTGATAAAGAATCACATCTCCAGTTTTAAAAATGAAGATTCAGATAGTTTATCTAAATCAGATATTTTCTTTCATCTTATATTCCCAATCATAGCTTCTGGAACAATATGCTTTTTATTCAAAGTAATGCCGAGCTCAGTAGTTGGCATAATGGTTAATTTCGGAGCTATAACAACAGCATTATTAATGAGTGCTGTCGTAATGGTTTATGATCAAAAGAGTAAGCTCATAGATAAAAAAGATAATGAGACTATCGCAGATAAAATAACCTCTTACTTGAAGCACATAAATCTTTACAAAGAATTATGTCACAACATTTGCTATGCAATCCTTACATCAATACTAATTGTAATACTTTCAGCAGTAATTTCCTTCTACGATTCGAAAATCAACACTGGGTTTAGTTACTACTTTTTTATTACATGTTCATTTTTTTGCTATTCATTATTTATTTCTACAATGATAACATTTCTAATGATATTAAAAAGATTCAGTATTATATTAGATAACTAAGAACAGTATAGAGGTATTATACTGTTCTGTATTAAAAATCATAAAAGCTCTGACAAGATTATAGAACTGCCATCTCTTAGCTCAATTAAATTATCTGGCTCAGAACAAAACCACGCATAAGTTCCCCACGCGAGTTCTGACATTGCTTTTTTGAATGGAGCGGCTGAACGATCTTGAAATGCAGTTACAAAAGCAAGATTCTGGGCAGAGAAGCCAGCTTCAATAGCTATCTCAGTTAGCTTCTGTTTACGCATAGAGTTAATTGGACCATCTGAAGCAACAATTTCAATAAAAACAAATAACATGTCACTACCGTCAGTCTTGGTCCCAAGATCAACTAAAATAACGTCAGGTAACGTTTTTGAAGGGTCAATTTTGAGCTTTAACCTACTCGCAAGATCAATACCAACCTTTTCCCCTGACTGAGACAACCATAATACGGCTGGCGTCTTTAAAAACTTCCGAGCGAATTGTTCGATCACCGCCTTACCTATTACGCCTGACGGACCAGACTCAAGCATTACTAACCCAGAATTAGGTAATGTCGCGGTTATCTGATCTGATGCTGCGGCAGTGGCATGCGCACCAAGTAATCGAATTCGACTTAAAGCGGCAGCATTAAGATGAGAGTTCTGCCAGCTACGAATTAAAGCCTCTAAATCATCCCCAATTAAATCTACATTGAACAGAGCTGCAAATGCTTTTGACATTGCGTATTTAGGAAGAGGAGTTGTCACGGGCAAACCAGTGCGTTCAATAACGGCACCAAGGGCTATAAACCCATATCGAATAGTTTCATCTCTGACAGGTTCTCGAGAATTTGGAGCATACCAGGTCGTAACAGGCCTATCTTTCTTACTAGATAGCGCCTGTGTCGTTTTCAGAAGACGGCTGCACTGAACGTCAGAAGCCGACTGCACTATAGCAGCGGAGGGGTTGGATCCATCAGGCAACGACGGGCTGCTGCCGGCCATCAGCGGACGCAGGGAGGACTTTCCGCAACCGGCCGTTCGATGCGGCACCGATGGCCTTCGCGCAGGGGTAGTGAATCCGCCAGGATTGACTTGCGCTGCCCTACCTCTCACTAGTGAGGGGCGGCAGCGCATCAAGCGGTGAGCGCACTCCGGCACCGCCAACTTTCAGCACATGCGTGTAAATCATCGTCGTAGAGACGTCGGAATGGCCGAGCAGATCCTGCACGGTTCGAATGTCGTAACCGCTGCGGAGCAAGGCCGTCGCGAACGAGTGGCGGAGGGTGTGCGGTGTGGCGGGCTTCGTGATGCCTGCTTGTTCTACGGCACGTTTGAAGGCGCGCTGAAAGGTCTGGTCATACATGTGATGGCGACGCACGACACCGCTCCGTGGATCGGTCGAATGCGTGTGCTGCGCAAAAACCCAGAACCACGGCCAGGAATGCCCGGCGCGCGGATACTTCCGCTCAAGGGCGTCGGGAAGCGCAACGCCGCTGCGGCCCTCGGCCTGGTCCTTCAGCCACCATGCCCGTGCACGCGACAGCTGCTCGCGCAGGCTGGGTGCCAAGCTCTCGGGTAACATCAAGGCCCGATCCTTGGAGCCCTTGCCCTCCCGCACGATGATCGTGCCGTGATCGAAATCCAGATCCTTGACCCGCAGTTGCAAACCCTCACTGATCCGCATGCCCGTTCCATACAGAAGCTGGGCGAACAAACGATGCTCGCCTTCCAGAAAACCGAGGATGCGAACCACTTCATCCGGGGTCAGCACCACCGGCAAGCGCCGCGACGGCCGAGGTCTTCCGATCTCCTGAAGCCAGGGCAGATCCGTGCACAGCACCTTGCCGTAGAAGAACAGCAAGGCCGCCAATGCCTGACGATGCGTGGAGACCGAAACCTTGCGCTCGTTCGCCAGCCAGGACAGAAATGCCTCGACTTCGCTGCTGCCCAAGGTTGCCGGGTGACGCACACCGTGGAAACGGATGAAGGCACGAACCCAGTGGACATAAGCCTGTTCGGTTCGTAAACTGTAATGCAAGTAGCGTATGCGCTCACGCAACTGGTCCAGAACCTTGACCGAACGCAGCGGTGGTAACGGCGCAGTGGCGGTTTTCATGGCTTGTTATGACTGTTTTTTTGTACAGTCTATGCCTCGGGCATCCAAGCAGCAAGCGCGTTACGCCGTGGGTCGATGTTTGATGTTATGGAGCAGCAACGATGTTACGCAGCAGGGCAGTCGCCCTAAAACAAAGTTAACCCCTAAGGAAGTATCGTGAAACTATCACTAATGGCAGCAATTTCGAAGAATGGAGTTATCGGAAATGGCCCAGATATTCCATGGAGTGCCAAAGGGGAACAATTACTCTTCAAAGCGATTACCTATAATCAGTGGCTTTTGGTAGGCCGAAAGACTTTCGAGTCAATGGGGGCTTTACCCAACCGAAAATATGCCGTTGTAACTCGTTCAAGCTTCACTTCCAGTGATGAGAATGTATTGGTATTTCCATCTATCGATGAAGCGCTAAATCATCTGAAGACGATAACGGATCATGTGATTGTGTCTGGTGGTGGTGAAATATACAAAAGCCTGATCGATAAAGTTGATACTTTACATATTTCAACAATCGACATTGAGCCAGAAGGTGATGTCTATTTTCCAGAAATCCCCAGTAGTTTTAGGCCAGTTTTTAGCCAAGACTTCGTGTCTAACATAAATTATAGTTACCAAATCTGGCAAAAGGGTTAACAAGTGGCAGCAACTGACCGCCAAAAGTGTCACTTGTTTTGCCAAAAAGCCGGCAAAACAAGCGCCAATTTTGTCGGCAGCTGTGCCAGGCGTTAAACATCATGAGGGAAGCGGTGATCGCCGAAGTATCGACTCAACTATCAGAGGTAGTTGGCGTCATCGAGCGCCATCTCGAACCGACGTTGCTGGCCGTACATTTGTACGGCTCCGCAGTGGATGGCGGCCTGAAGCCACACAGTGATATTGATTTGCTGGTTACGGTGACCGTAAGGCTTGATGAAACAACGCGGCGAGCTTTGATCAACGACCTTTTGGAAACTTCGGCTTCCCCTGGAGAGAGCGAGATTCTCCGCGCTGTAGAAGTCACCATTGTTGTGCACGACGACATCATTCCGTGGCGTTATCCAGCTAAGCGCGAACTGCAATTTGGAGAATGGCAGCGCAATGACATTCTTGCAGGTATCTTCGAGCCAGCCACGATCGACATTGATCTGGCTATCTTGCTGACAAAAGCAAGAGAACATAGCGTTGCCTTGGTAGGTCCAGCGGCGGAGGAACTCTTTGATCCGGTTCCTGAACAGGATCTATTTGAGGCGCTAAATGAAACCTTAACGCTATGGAACTCGCCGCCCGACTGGGCTGGCGATGAGCGAAATGTAGTGCTTACGTTGTCCCGCATTTGGTACAGCGCAGTAACCGGCAAAATCGCGCCGAAGGATGTCGCTGCCGACTGGGCAATGGAGCGCCTGCCGGCCCAGTATCAGCCCGTCATACTTGAAGCTAGACAGGCTTATCTTGGACAAGAAGAAGATCGCTTGGCCTCCCGCGCAGATCAGTTGGAAGAATTTGTTCACTACGTGAAAGGCGAGATCACCAAGTCAGTTGGTAAATGATGTCTAACAATTCGTTCAAGCCGACGCCGCTTCGCGGCGCGGCTTAACTCAAGCGTTAGATGCACTAAGCACATAATTGCTCACAGCCAAACTATCAGGTCAAGTCTGCTTTTATTATTTTTAAGCGTGCATAATAAGCCCTACACAAATTGGGAGATATATCATGAAAGGCTGGCTTTTTCTTGTTATCGCAATAGTTGGCGAAGTAATCGCAACATCCGCATTAAAATCTAGCGAGGGCTTTACTAAGCTTGCCCCTTCCGCCGTTGTCATAATCGGTTATGGCATCGCATTTTATTTTCTTTCTCTGGTTCTGAAATCCATCCCTGTCGGTGTTGCTTATGCAGTCTGGTCGGGACTCGGCGTCGTCATAATTACAGCCATTGCCTGGTTGCTTCATGGGCAAAAGCTTGATGCGTGGGGCTTTGTAGGTATGGGGCTCATAATTGCTGCCTTTTTGCTCGCCCGATCCCCATCGTGGAAGTCGCTGCGGAGGCCGACGCCATGGTGACGGTGTTCGGCATTCTGAATCTCACCGAGGACTCCTTCTTCGATGAGAGCCGGCGGCTAGACCCCGCCGGCGCTGTCACCGCGGCGATCGAAATGCTGCGAGTCGGATCAGACGTCGTGGATGTCGGACCGGCCGCCAGCCATCCGGACGCGAGGCCTGTATCGCCGGCCGATGAGATCAGACGTATTGCGCCGCTCTTAGACGCCCTGTCCGATCAGATGCACCGTGTTTCAATCGACAGCTTCCAACCGGAAACCCAGCGCTATGCGCTCAAGCGCGGCGTGGGCTACCTGAACGATATCCAAGGATTTCCTGACCCTGCGCTCTATCCCGATATTGCTGAGGCGGACTGCAGGCTGGTGGTTATGCACTCAGCGCAGCGGGATGGCATCGCCACCCGCACCGGTCACCTTCGACCCGAAGACGCGCTCGACGAGATTGTGCGGTTCTTCGAGGCGCGGGTTTCCGCCTTGCGACGGAGCGGGGTCGCTGCCGACCGGCTCATCCTCGATCCGGGGATGGGATTTTTCTTGAGCCCCGCACCGGAAACATCGCTGCACGTGCTGTCGAACCTTCAAAAGCTGAAGTCGGCGTTGGGGCTTCCGCTATTGGTCTCGGTGTCGCGGAAATCCTTCTTGGGCGCCACCGTTGGCCTTCCTGTAAAGGATCTGGGTCCAGCGAGCCTTGCGGCGGAACTTCACGCGATCGGCAATGGCGCTGACTACGTCCGCACCCACGCGCCTGGAGATCTGCGAAGCGCAATCACCTTCTCGGAAACCCTCGCGAAATTTCGCAGTCGCGACGCCAGAGACCGAGGGTTAGATCATGCCTAGCATTCACCTTCCGGCCGCCCGCTAGCGGACCCTGGTCAGGTTCCGCGAAGGTGGGCGCAGACATGCTGGGCTCGTCAGGATCAAACTGCACTATGAGGCGGCGGTTCATACCGCGCCAGGGGAGCGAATGGACAGCGAGGAGCCTCCGAACGTTCGGGTCGCCTGCTCGGGTGATATCGACGAGGTTGTGCGGCTGATGCACGACGCTGCGGCGTGGATGTCCGCCAAGGGAACGCCCGCCTGGGACGTCGCGCGGATCGACCGGACATTCGCGGAGACCTTCGTCCTGAGATCCGAGCTCCTAGTCGCGAGTTGCAGCGACGGCATCGTCGGCTGTTGCACCTTGTCGGCCGAGGATCCCGAGTTCTGGCCCGACGCCCTCAAGGGGGAGGCCGCATATCTGCACAAGCTCGCGGTGCGACGGACACATGCGGGCCGGGGTGTCAGCTCCGCGCTGATCGAGGCTTGCCGCCATGCCGCGCGAACGCAGGGGTGCGCCAAGCTGCGGCTCGACTGCCACCCGAACCTGCGTGGCCTATACGAGCGGCTCGGATTCACCCACGTCGACACTTTCAATCCCGGCTGGGATCCAACCTTCATCGCAGAACGCCTAGAACTCGAAATCTAACGTCCGTTCGGGCATCGAGGTCCATGTCGGGGTGGGACGGGCCCGTGGCTTCAAGATCACTTGCAGTCCGACCGCGATGTCTTGGTTGCGCGAGAGGTTGTCGATATCCTCCACTTCCATCATCAACCCTGGATAATGCCGCCGCCGTCATCGCCGCCGACGCCCGTGCCGGGCTTTTCGGGCCTGTCAGGCTTGCTCGGCCTTCAGCCTGCCTGGGCGAGATCTCCGGCGGACGGATTAACGGCGGAGCTTCGCCGCCTTTCGTGCGTGTGAAGGCCGAAGATAGTTCTCTCAAAAACATCCGTTTATGAGAGATACCAAATGTCATTTTCAGAAGACGACTGCACCAGTTGATTGGGCGTAATGGCTGTTGTGCAGCCAGCTCCTGACAGTTCAATATCAGAAGTGATCTGCACCAATCTCGACTATGCTCAATACTCGTGTGGGCTCTGTTGCAAAAATCGTGAAGCTTGAGCATGCTTGGCGGAGATTGGACGGACGGAACGATGACGGATTTCAAGTGGCGCCATTTCCAGGGTGATGTGATCCTGTGGGCGGTGCGCTGGTATTGTCGCTATCCGATCAGCTATCGCGACCTTGAGGAAATGCTGGCGGAACGCGGCATTTCGGTCGACCATACGACGATCTATCGCTGGGTCCAGTGCTACGCCCCGGAGATGGAGAAGCGGCTGCGCTGGTTCTGGCGGCGTGGCTTTGATCCGAGCTGGCGCCTGGATGAAACCTACGTCAAGGTGCGGGGCAAGTGGACCTACCTGTACCGGGCAGTCGACAAGCGGGGCGACACGATCGATTTCTACCTGTCGCCGACCCGCAGCGCCAAGGCAGCGAAGCGGTTCCTGGGCAAGGCCCTGCGAGGCCTGAAGCACTGGGAAAAGCCTGCCACGCTCAATACCGACAAAGCGCCGAGCTATGGTGCAGCGATCACCGAATTGAAGCGCGAAGGAAAGCTGGACCGGGAGACGGCCCACCGGCAGGTGAAGTATCTCAATAACGTGATCGAGGCCGATCACGGAAAGCTCAAGATACTGATCAAGCCGGTGCGCGGTTTCAAATCGATCCCCACGGCCTATGCCACGATCAAGGGATTCGAAGTCATGCGAGCCCTGCGCAAAGGACAGGCTCGCCCCTGGTGCCTGCAGCCCGGCATCAGGGGCGAGGTGCGCCTTGTGGAGAGAGCTTTTGGCATTGGGCCCTCGGCGCTGACGGAGGCCATGGGCATGCTCAACCACCATTTCGCAGCAGCCGCCTGATCGGCGCAGAGCGACAGCCTACCTCTGACTGCCGCCAATCTTTGCAACAGAGCCTCCGTCGCCATGCTCACCTCGCTTTGGTGCACACGAGTATTGAGCATAGTCGAGATTGGTGCAGATCACTTCTGATATTGAACTGTCAGGAGCTGGCTGCACAACAGCCATTACGCCCAATCAACTGGTGCAGTCGTCTTCTGAAAATGACAATAGGTAAGTGTTCTAACTGTTCAATAAACGGTGGTTTTCTGGACAAAAAAAAGTCCGCATCCAATTTGGGTTGCGGACTTTTTGCACTTAATTATTGATAGATTAGATGGGTATCGTTGAGGTGAAAATCAAAAGCATTAAGAGTATGGGTAAAACCCACCATGTTCAGCGATATCCTGAATAATCAAACTGGATATCTCGCTGCCACTAGATGCTAACTCTCGAAGGTACGGTATAGCCTCAACACCTTTATCGACGGCCAAAATGAACGCTGCTGATTCTCTTAGTTCCATACTGTCGCAGCCATTCCTGATAATTCTGATTAGATACTGTGATGCACTACCTACACAGTTAATTACAGCTTCGACCGATTGCCCGATAGCTCCCCTCTGTATTCCGTTGTCATCGATCATGGACAGTAACTTACGTATGTCACCTTCATCAAACGAATTAAACAAGTCAGCGGCATAACATCTAATCTCTGACTTTATATCTTCGCCACTGTATGAAATATCGCCATGCCAAGGGATATGGGCTAGAAGATAAATGAGTAATCTAGGAATTTTGGCAATACTTCTTATTTTGAAAGCTCTAACCAACTCATCCCAGGTTTGGTATGTATTAGGAAATCGCCTAAATAACGTTGTTAAACCAAGCCAAGCCTCGTCATCATTACTGCTTCTAACAAGTCTTAAACTGTCTTCCAGAGAAATATTTGGCCCTCTCCCAGTAACCAAGGGCTTAAAGTAAGAAATGAACTTCTCTTCATCAAAGTGATTGGCACGACTCAAATCGAAACTAATGGAGCTAGCGTGAACGTTACTCTTCAGAAATTTCTTAATATCTGTCCAATAAGCCGTGTCGAGAGATGGTATGTAAACAACAGCAAAAAGGGGGACCTTATAATTTGTCCAGTAATCCCTATGAGTTCCTATCCTAAATGAACAGGAGTTTTTAGAACTATCATAGTAAGAGTCACCAGACTTGATCTGCAAAGCAAAAAGGTGGTTTTCTGGCTGACCATTTGAGTTTATCAACTCGCAAATCGCATCTATCCCAAGATCATTTTCCTGCTCAATCTTTTGAAACAAGCAGCCAACTCCCTCGATAACTCCTCTTACGTAGTTAATACCTTTCTTAGAAGTTACTAACGATTTTGCATAGGTTGGCATATTGGTTCCTCAATACCTTGAACACTGACGCAGAACGCATTTTTTAATATAATATGTTCTGGCAGTACAAAGTAACCGTACTTAGGTGAATAACCGAAATTACCCCAAATGCACGCCAATTTAATTATAATTAATTGATAATTAATGTTTTTTCACTTTCTGTATTGGTAAGTGACCCCCGTTACTGAAGGGTGATTTCCCCCAGGAAATCACCCTTGTCCAGTCGATTGCCGTACTCAAAGAGAGCCATCCGGCCGAAAGCTACTGAACCGTTTTTTATTAGCCGATTATTGATCACCACTCTGAGCGTGACGGCGATCCTCACCTATGTAACCGTTTCCCTGGTGCTGCTGATGGAAACCATGGGTTTTAATCGCGAGCAGTATTCCACGATGGTCAGTATGGCGGTCTCGTTCTTGACGCCGTTTGCGCTCAATATGCTGATCGGGATTCTGATTGGCTGTAGCATGCTCTGCATCCTTTTACTTATGGTCCTCCAGCCCTTCACGCAGATCTGGCATAAACGGAACAGCCATAATCCGAAAATCCTCTGGCTACGCGAGACCATTAAGGCGTTATAGGGTGTCAGCGATCCAATTTTCGCCTAAGAAAATGTAAAGTTCGGTCCTCAGCCTTTTCTTACTATCATTTACTGATTAAAACAGGAGTTGAGTTAAGCGATAATGATGTAACCGTTTAACCGACTACGACCATTATCAAGGAGCGAAAAATGGCTACGCACTTTGCAAGAGGGATACTGACAGAAGGTCGTCTCGTATCGGCCAGAATTTCTTCAGCGTGTCACAGTGAAGCGCTCAAACTTCCTGAGCACCGTCGGTCGCGTTTTTTGGCGTCCCGGGCGCTTCTTGCTGAACTGCTGTTTATGCTGTACGGCACCAGTGAGCTGCCGGACATTATCATCCAACCTGAAGGTCGTCCGGTCTTTGCCGACCCGGAGCTGCCGCGTTTCTCCATTGCCTATACGGGCAATATTATTGGCGTAGCACTCACCACCGAAGGCGATTGCGGGCTGGATATGGAGCTTCAGCGCGCGACACGCGGTTTTCACGGCGCCAGCCCGCATGATGATTACCCTCTCTCCAGCAATGAACAGCTGTGGGTGCGCAACCAGAACGATCCCACTGAAGCCCGGGCTCAGCTTATCACCTTGCGTCAGAGCATTCGTAAGCTCTGTGGCTGCGCGTCAGACGATGCCAGTCAGCTGCAACTCCTGCCGGGCTCCGGACGCCTGCGCTCCACGCAAGCCGCGCTGGTAGAAGCGCTCAGCGATGTTGAAGACGTACTGATCTGGTCTGTAGCAGTGACACCTGCCATTGAACGGCTGAAAATCTGGGAATTTGACAGTAAACAGGGATGGAGTAGCCTTCCGGATGTGCCCGAACGTGCCAACGAGCCCGCCGCACGCCTGATGAGATTAACCAGTTTACCGGCAGAAAAAGCATATACCCTTAGCTGATCCGTTCAGGGTCATCATGATGAAACAGGAGTAATCATGTCTGAAACGTTGAAAGTCGTTACATTACTGGGAAGCCTGCGCAAAGGTTCATTTAACGGGATGGTTGCCCGTACGCTGCCACAGTTGGCTCCGGCGGGTATGGAGATTAGCGCCCTGCCGTCCATTGGTGACATTCCCCTTTACGATGCGGACGTGCAGCAGGAAGAAGGCTTTCCGCAGAGCGTCGAAGCGCTGGCTGAGCAGATTCGCCAGGCTGACGGGGTGGTGATTGTGACGCCAGAGTATAACTACTCGGTTCCGGGTGGTCTGAAAAACGCAATTGACTGGCTATCCCGCCTGCCGGAGCAGCCGCTTTCCGGTAAGCCGGTGCTGATTCAGACCAGTTCAATGGGCGCCATTGGCGGTGCGCGCTGCCAGTATCACCTGCGCCAGATCCTGGTATTCCTGGATGCAATGGTCATGAACAAGCCGGAATTTATGGGTGGTGTGATTCAGAATAAGGTCGACCCGCAGACGGGTGAAGTGGTGGATCAGAGCACGCGTGACCATCTCTCTGGCCAGCTGACGGCGTTTGGGGATTATATCAAGAGGGTGAAGGCTTAAGTGAGGTGCGGGCTGATGCCCTCACCCCAGCCCTCTCCCACGGGAGAGGGTGCAAACATGTTTATTTGGCGTCGATAAACACAATCTTCAGCACAAACAGCAGCGCCACAATGATGACACACGGGCTGAGGTCGCGGAAACGACCAGTGCCAATCTTCATCACGCAGTAAGAGATAAAGCCCAGGGCGATACCTTCAGTAATAGAGAAGCTGAACGGCATCATTACCGCGGTAATAAACGCCGGTACCGCTTCGGTTAAATCATCCCACTTCACGCGCGACAGGCTGGAGGTCATCAGTACCCCCACGTAAATCAGCGCACCGGCAGCCGCATACGGTGGAACCATGCCAGCCAGTGGAGAAAGGAAGATCACCAGCAGGAACAGAATACCCACCACTACCGCGGTCAGACCGGTACGGCCCCCTACGGAGACACCGGAAGAGGACTCAATGTAAGCGGTAACAGAAGAGGTTCCGATAAAAGCACCGCTGACAGAGGAGATGCTGTCCACAAACAGCGCCTGCTTCATGCGCGGGAATTTACCTTTCTCATCCGCCAGACCCGCTTTGTCGGTCACGCCGATCAGCGTGCCGGAGGAGTCAAACAGGTTCACCAGCATAAAGGAGAAAATCACCCCCGCCAGGCCCAGATTCAGGGAACCCGCCAGATCAACATGACCAATAACGGTAGAGACGCTCGGTGGTGCGGAGACAATGCCGTTATAGTGAACGTCACCCAGCATCCAGCCCAGCAGGGTGGTCACTACGATGGACACAAGCACCGCCGCATGAATATTGCGGGAAGCGAGGATCGCGATGATAAAGAAGCCCAGCACGCCCAGCAGCACGTTATGGGAGGTCAGGTGACCGATGCTGACCAGCGTCTCCGGGTTAGCGACGATAACACCGGCATTTTTCAGCCCCATCATACCGATGAACAGACCGATACCGCTGGTGATACCCACGCGCAGGCTGACAGGAATGTTAGCAATCATCCAGTAACGCACGCGGAAAATAGTCAGCAGCAGCAGACCTACCGCGCCCCAGAAGATAGCGCCCATGCCGACTTGCCACGGCAGCCCCATCGCCTGAACCACCACGAACGCAAAGAATGCGTTAAGACCCATCGCCGGGGCCAGTGCGACCGGCAGGTTAGCAAACACGCCCATCAGAATGCTGCCAAGTGCAGCGATCAGGCAGGTGGTCACGAAGACGGCGCTGGTATCCATGCCAGCAACGCCCAGAATTTGTGGGTTAACAAAAACGATATAGACCATCGTCAGGAAGGTAGTAAAACCGGCGATCACTTCGGTGCGTGCCGTTGTGCCGTGCTCGCGCAGTTTGAACACGCGCTCAAGCAGACCCTGACCCGATGTCTGGGTTGTGTGTTGTTGACTCATCATCAATTTCCGAACAAGGAGGGAAAATTCGTCGCTATCCTATACCAAAATGCGACAATAGTGGCGGTTACGAGATACTTTTTTCATTGATTTTGCTTATACGGCAACGATTGCGTCTCGTTGAACTGCAGTACGTAAACGTTAAACTTGTAAAAAGGGAAAGGCATGTCCGGAATTGAAGCGGTATTTTTCGACTGCGACGGTACGCTGGTCGACAGTGAGGTCATTTGTTCCCGCGCGTATGTCGCCATGTTCCAGGAATTTGGTATTACGCTCGATCTCGACGAGGTGTTCAAACGCTTTAAGGGCGTGAAACTGTACGAGATCATCGACATCATTAACGCCGAACACGGTGTGGATCTGGCGAAAACGGATCTGGAACCGGTGTACCGCGCCGAGGTCGCACGCCTGTTCGATTCTGAGCTGGAGGTCATTGCTGGCGCAAACGCGCTGCTGGATGCCATGACGGTACCGATCTGCGTGGTGTCTAACGGACCGGTCAGCAAAATGCAGCACTCGCTGGGTAAGCTTGAGATGCTGCACCACTTCCCGGAAAAATTGTTCAGCGGCTACGATATTCAACGCTGGAAGCCAGATCCTGCGCTGATGTTCCATGCGGCAAACGCAATGAACGTCAACGTAGAGAACTGTATTCTGGTGGATGACTCGTCCGCGGGCGCGCAGTCGGGCATTGATGCAGGAATGGAAGTGTTTTATTTCTGTGCCGACCCGCACAACAAGCCGATCGATCATCCAAAAGTGACGACCTTTACCGATCTGGCGCAGTTGCCGGAATTGTGGAAGGCGCGCGGGTGGAATATTACACGATAGGTTTTTGTAGGCCCGGTAAGCGCAGCGCCACCGGGCATTTTAACCACCGATTACTCTTTTGGATCTTTACCCGCCAGCAGCTTGTCCAGTTCGTCGCCGCCCACGTGACGGAAGTCCTGACCTTTCACAAAGTAGAAAATGTATTCGCAAATGTTCTGGCAGCGGTCGCCGATACGCTCGATAGAGCGCGCGCAGAACAGGGCGGTCAGTACGCTTGGGATCGTACGTGAATCTTCCATCATGTAGGTCATCAGCTGGCGCACGATGCCTTCATACTCCTGGTCGACTTTCTTGTCTTCACGGTAGATACGTACCGCTTCATCCAGATCCATACGCGCAAAGGCATCCAGCACGTCGTGCAGCATCTGCACCGTGTGGCGGCCCAGCGACTCCAGGCTCACCAGCAGCGGCTGATGCTGCTGAGAGAATTTCTCCAGCGCGGTGCGGCAGATTTTATCCGCAACGTCACCGATACGTTCCAGCTCGGCGATGGTTTTGATGATGGCCATCACCAGACGCAGGTCGCTCGCCGTCGGCTGACGCTTGGCGATGATGCGCACACACGCTTCGTCAATCGCCACTTCCATCATGTTGACGTTTTTATCGCCTTCGATAACGCGCTTCGCCAGTTCGCTGTCCTGGTTATGCATCGCCGTGATCGCATCAGAAAGCTGTTGCTCGACCATGCCACCCATGGTCATGACCTGAGTGCGAATACTTTCCAGCTCTGCGTTGAACTGGCCGGAAATGTGTTTATTAAGATTGAGATTGTCCATAGCGCGCTCCTGAATCAACCGTAACGACCGGTGATATAGTCTTCTGTTTGCTTTTTAGCGGGCTTGGTGAACAGATCGTCCGTGTTACTGAACTCAATCAACTCGCCCAGGTACATAAATGCCGTGTGGTCGGAGCAACGCGCAGCCTGCTGCATGTTGTGGGTCACGATAACCACGGTGTAATCCTGCTTCAGCTCGGTGATCAGCTCTTCGATACGACCGGTTGAGATCGGGTCCAGCGCTGAACATGGCTCATCCAGCAGCAACACTTCCGGGCGGATCGCGATTCCACGCGCAATGCACAGACGCTGCTGCTGCCCGCCGGAGAGAGAGTAACCGCTCTGGTGCAACTTATCTTTGGTTTCGTTCCATAATGCGGCCTTGGTCAAGGCCCACTGCACGCGCTCGTCCATATCGGCACGGGAGAGCTTTTCAAACAGGCGTACGCCAAACGCGATGTTGTCGTAAATCGACATCGGGAACGGCGTCGGTTTCTGGAAAACCATGCCCACTTTCGCGCGCAGCAGGGCGATATCCTGAGCCTGGGTCAGAATGTTTTCACCGTCCAGGATGATTTCGCCTTCGGCACGCTGCTCTGGATAGAGCGAGTACATTTTGTTAAAGGTGCGCAGCAGCGTGGATTTACCACAGCCGGACGGACCGATGAATGCCGTTACCTGGTTCTTCGCGATATCCAGGTTGATATTCTTCAGGGCATGGAATTTGCCGTAGTAGAAGTTCAAATCACGAACCTGAATCTTACCCGGGGCAGTATCAACCATACTCATTGACTCATTTCCTCATTCGGCGCCGCGAGCTGCCGCGCCGTAAAAAATTAACCGTGTTTCTTCTTCGCGAAAATGACGCGCGCCAGAATGTTCAGCAACAATACGCAAAGGGTGATGATCAGCACCCCGGCCCAGGCCAGCTGCTGCCATTCCGCGAATGGGCTCATCGCAAATTTAAAGATCGTCACCGGCAGGTTGGCGATCGGCTGCATCATGTCCGTGCTCCAGAACTGGTTGGAGAGGGCGGTAAACAGCAGCGGTGCCGTTTCACCCGCGATACGGGCAATGGCCAGCAGAATACCGGTCATGATCCCGGAGACAGAGGCTTTAAGCGTAATCGCGGAGATCATTTTCCACTTTGGTGTACCCAGCGCATACGCCGCTTCACGCAGACTGTCCGGCACCAGTTTGAGCATGTTCTCGGTGGTACGAATGACGATAGGCACCTGCAGCAGCGCCAGCGCAATCACACCCGCCCAGCCGGAGAAGTGTTCCATTTGTGCCACAACAATGGTGTAAACAAACAGACCCACCACAATAGACGGCGCAGAGAGCAGAATGTCGTTAATGAAACGAATCACTTCTGCGAGCCAGGATTTACGGCCATATTCCGCCAGATAGATACCCGCCATGATGCCAAGCGGCGTACCGAATACCGTCGCCCACAGGATCAGCAATCCGCTGCCTGCCAGGGCGTTCGCCAGTCCACCACCTGCCGTGTTCGGCGGCGGCGTCATTTCGGTGAACAGCGCCAGAGACATGCCGTCGATACCGCGAACCACGGTAGAGAAGAGGATCCAGATCAGCCAGAACAGACCAAAGGCCATCGTCGCCATCGAGAGCGTCAGCGCGATACGGTTTTTGAAACGACGCTTCGCCTGCATTTTGCGGCGGGATTCCGCAAGCTGAGCAGTGCTTTGCATTTCGAGAGTTGCCATTAGCGTGCCCCCTCATTTTTCGCGAGACGCAGGATCATCAGCTTAGAGATCGCCAGTACGATGAAGGTAATCACGAACAGGATCAGACCCAGCTCCATCAGCGCCGCCACGTGCAGCCCGGATTCCGCTTCGGCGAACTCGTTTGCCAGTGCGGAGGTAATACTGTTGCCCGGCATATAGAGCGAGGCACTGTCGAGCTGGTAGGTGTTACCGATGATAAAGGTCACCGCCATGGTCTCACCCAACGCACGCCCTAAGCCCAGCATCACGCCCCCGATCACCCCATTTTTGGTGAACGGAAGAACGATACGCCAGATCACTTCCCAGGTGGTGCAGCCAATGCCGTAAGCCGACTCTTTCATCATCACCGGGGTTTGTTCGAACACATCACGCATAACTGCCGCAATGTACGGAATAATCATGATGGCGAGGATCACACCAGCCGCCAGAATACCGATACCGAATGCCGGGCCGGAGAACAGCGCCCCCACAAACGGAATAGCGGAAAGAACATTACCCACCGGCTCCTGGAAATACGTGGCAAACAGTGGCGCAAAGATAAACAGGCCCCACATGCCGTACACGATACTTGGAATAGCCGCCAGCAGTTCAATGGCGATACCCAGCGGGCGTCGCAGCCAGCCCGGTGCCAGTTCCGTCAGGAACAGGGCGATACCAAAGCTTACCGGAACTGCAATCAGCAGGGCGATGAACGAGGTGACCAGCGTGCCGTAAATCGGCACCAGCGCACCGTAGATATCATTCGGCGCGTCCCACTCTTTGGTCCACAGGAAGGAGAAACCGAATTTCTGAATGCTCGGCCAGGAGGAGAAAATCAGAGACACGATAATGCCGCCCAGCAGCAATAGCACAATCAGCGCAGCCAGTTTCACCAGCGCGCTGAAAATCATGTCACCTTTTTTACCCGGAGGGTTAAATGCAGGCTTGGTTGCAGCCATAAATTACTCTTCTGTTTGAGACGTTTTTACGAATATGCCCGGTGGCGCTGACGCTTACCGGGCCTACAGCGTTAACCGTAGGGCGGGTAAGCGTAGCGCCACCCGCCATCTTCGTTAAATATATCCTGTTAGTACAGCGCTTTACCGCTGCTGTCTTTCACGTTGGTTTTCCATGCAGCACGAATCTGCTCAACCACGCTGTCTGGCAGGCTGGCATAATCCAGGTCATTAGCCTGTTTGCCGCCGTTTTTGTATGCCCAGTCGAAGAACTTCAGCACTTCTGCGCCCTGCTCAGGTTTCTTCTGCTCTTTGTGAACCAGAATGAAGGTGGTAGAGGTGATTGGCCACGCGTCTTCACCTTTCTGGTTAGTCAGGTCCTGAGCGAAGGATTTGCTCCAGTCAGCGCCTTTTGCAGCGTTGGCAAAGTTCTCTTCAGTCGGGCTGACAGGTTTGCCATCAGCAGAAACCAGTTTGGTGTAGGACAGGTTGTTCTGCTTGGCGTACGCATATTCTACGTAACCGATAGAACCCGGCAGACGCTGTACGAACGCGGCGATACCGTCGTTCCCTTTACCGCCCAGACCGGTTGGCCAGTTAACGGTAGAGCCGGAACCGACTTTAGATTTCCACTCTTCGTTCACCTTCGCCAGGTAGCTGGTGAAGACGAAAGAGGTACCAGAACCATCCGCGCGGCGAACCACGGCGATGTTCTGAGAAGGCAGCTTCAGGCCAGGGTTGAGCTTAGCGATGGCTTCGTCATCCCATTTTTTGATTTTGCCCAGGTAGATATCACCCAGGGTTTTACCGTCCAGCACCAGCTCACCCGACTTCACGCCCGGCAGGTTGATCGCCAGAACCACACCACCGATTACGGTCGGGAACTGGAACAGGCCTTCCTGAGCCAGTTTGTCATCAGACAGCGGAGCGTCGGATGCGCCGAAATCAACGGTGTTTGCGGTAATTTGTTTCACGCCACCGGAGGAGCCGATACCCTGATAGTTAACCTTGTTACCGGTTTCTTTCTGGTAGGTATCCGCCCATTTGGCATACACCGGCGCAGGGAAGGTTGCACCAGCGCCAGTCAGGCTTGCTTCTGCGAATACAGAGAAAGCGCTCAGAGATAAGGTCGCGGCGACAACAGTTGCGACAGTGGTACGCATAACTTTCATAATGTCTCCTGCAAGGATTTCGTAAATCATTGTTTAAGTGGCTACGATGAGCAAAATAGGACAAACAGGTGACAGATAAATGTACGAATTATGACAGTTTTATGACAATGGAAATTTAGCTTAAAAACCAGCGAAAGATTCCTGATTTATCATCATGTTAGCCACAATCATGACAACAACTTTTCAGAAATATTTTCTTTATGTGACACTGAAAAAAGTAGCTGAAGATGACAGATTGTCATAAATAAAAACGCGAATGCGTTGATTAAAAACAAACCAGGCAGGGTAAAAAAGCTCCACCCGAAGGTGGAGCCTGGAGGGATTATTCTACGGTGACCGATTTCGCCAGGTTACGCGGCTGGTCAACGTCGGTGCCTTTGATCAGCGCAACGTGGTAAGCCAGTAACTGCAGCGGCACGGTGTAGAAGATAGGGGCAATAACCTCTTCTACATGCGGCATCTCGATGATGTGCATGTTGTCGCTGCTGGCAAAACCGGCGTCCTTATCAGCGAAGACGTAAAGTACACCACCGCGGGCGCGAACTTCTTCAATGTTGGACTTCAGTTTTTCCAGCAGTTCGTTGTTAGGTGCCACAACGATAACCGGCATATCCGCGTCAATCAGCGCCAGCGGGCCGTGTTTTAGCTCGCCTGCCGCGTAGGCTTCAGCGTGGATGTAGGAGATCTCTTTCAGCTTCAGCGCGCCTTCCAGCGCAATGGGGTACTGGTCGCCACGGCCGAGGAACAGGGCGTGGTGCTTGTCAGAGAAATCTTCAGCCAGGGCTTCAATGCGCTTATCCTGAGATAACATCTGCTCAATACGGCTTGGCAGTGCCTGCAGACCATGAACGATGTCATGCTCAACAGAAGCATCCAGCCCTTTCAGACGCGCCAGTTTCGCCACCAGCATCAGCAGAACCGTCAGCTGCGTGGTAAACGCTTTGGTAGAGGCCACGCCGATTTCAGTGCCCGCTTTGGTCATCAGCGCCAGATCGGATTCACGCACCAGCGATGAGCCCGGCACGTTACAGATAGCCAGCGATCCCAGGTAACCCAGCTCTTTAGAGAGACGCAGCGCCGCCAGAGTATCTGCCGTTTCGCCAGACTGAGAAAGGGTGATCATCAGGCTGTTACGACGCACGGCGGATTTGCGGTAGCGGAATTCAGAGGCGATTTCCACATCGCACGGCACGCCAGCCAGCGATTCAAACCAGTAGCGAGAGACCATCCCGGAGTTGTAGGAGGTACCGCAGGCCACAATCTGAATGTGCTCAACCTTGCTGAGCAGCTCGTTTGCGTTGGCACCCAGTTCGCTCAGGTCCACTTCACCGTGGCTGATACGACCGGTCAGGGTGTTTTTGATGGCGTTTGGCTGCTCGTAAATCTCTTTCTGCATGTAGTGACGGTAAGCGCCTTTGTCGCCTGCGTCGTACTGCAGATTGGATTCAATTTCAGGACGTTTCACCTGCTCGCCTTTGGTATCAAATACCGTCACGCTGCGGCGAGTCACTTCTGCGATATCACCCTCTTCCAGGAAAATAAAGCGGCGGGTGACCGGCAGGAGCGCCAGTTGGTCAGAAGCGATAAAGTTTTCGCCCATGCCCATACCGATAACCATTGGACTACCGGAACGCGCCGCCAGCAGGGTGGACGGATCGCGGGAGTCCATGATCACCGTACCGTACGCACCGCGCAGCTGTGGGATTGCGCGCAGCACCGCGTCACGTAGCGTGCCGCCCTGTGCCAGCTCCCAGTGCACCAGGTGCGCAATCACTTCGGTATCGGTTTCAGAAACGAAGGTATAGCCGCGCGCTTTCAGTTCTTCGCGCAGCGGTTCGTGGTTTTCGATAATGCCGTTATGCACGACCACGATGTGTTCAGACACATGCGGGTGCGCGTTGCCTTCAGACGGTTCGCCGTGTGTCGCCCAGCGGGTATGCGCAATACCGGTGCCACCGTGCAGCGGGTGTTCTTCCGCGGCCTGGGCCAGCATCTGCACTTTACCGAGGCGACGCAGACGGGTCATATGACCTTCTGCATCCACTACTGCCAGACCGGCAGAGTCGTAGCCACGGTATTCCAGACGACGTAAACCTTCGAGAAGGATTTCAGCAATATCACGCTGCGCAACTGCGCCAACAATTCCACACATAGTTAGATTTCCTGATTATGGCGTTATGCCATGCGTTGTCGCTGACCTGTATTTGCCCTTTCCGGGCACCCCGAGCCTTGTAGAGAGTGGGGTTATTGTTATGGGTACTGCTTGTGGGGGGAGGATTATATTATCCCCTCACCCCGGCCCTCTCCCCAAAGGGGCGAGGGAGAAAAACACCGCACCGAACGATCCCCTCTCCCTTTGGGGAGAGGGTTAGGGTGAGGGGTAAATCCGTTACTTCTTCTTCACAGGGCGTTTCCAGCCCTGCTTGTGCACCTGCGGCACACGGCTTAACACCAGTTCGTTATCGGCGATATCGCGCGTAACGGTTGTCCCGGCGGCTATCGTTACGCCGTTACCCACGGTAACAGGCGCCACCAACTGAGTGTCGGAACCAACAAACACATCATCACCGATGATGGTTTTAAACTTATTCGCGCCGTCATAGTTGCAGGTAATCGTTCCTGCGCCAATATTCACGTTGTCGCCAATTTCCGCATCGCCCAGATAGGTCAAATGACCGGCTTTAGAGCCTTTACCCAGACGCGCTTTTTTCATCTCAACGAAGTTTCCAACATGTGAGCCTTCCAGCAGCTCAGCCCCCGGGCGCAGACGCGCGAACGGCCCAATAGTGCACGCTGCGTCAAGACGGGCATCTTCCACCACGCTGTATGGGCTAATTTCGCAATCATCACCGATGATGCTGTTTTTAATCACACAGCCCGCACCAATTTTGACGCGGTTACCCAGCGTGACGTTACCTTCCAGGATAACGTTAGTATCAATTTCAACGTCGCGCCCGTGCGTTAACGTTCCACGCAGATCGAAACGCGCCGGATCGCGCAGCATCACGCCGGCCAGCAGCAGTTTTTCGGCCTGTTCGGACTGATAAACACGCTCCAGACGGGAAAGCTGAAGGCGGTTATTCACCCCTTCGGTTTCGCTGATACGCGCCGGGTGAACCGCCGCAATCTCACGCCCTTCCTGGTACGCCATCGCAATGATGTCGGTGATGTAGTATTCACCCTGCGCGTTGTTGTTGTTGAGCTTAGACAGCCAGCGCTTCATGTCCGCGCCGTTAGCCATCAGGATACCGGTGTTGATCTCCTGAATCTGGCGCTGTGCTTCGCTGGCGTCTTTATGTTCAACGATACCCGTAACGTTGCCGTTTTCACGGGTGATGCGGCCGTAGCCGGTCGGATCGTCCAGCACGACGGTTAATAAACCGATACCGCCCTGCGGTTTGGCTTCACGCAGGCGAGTCAGTGTGTCGATGGAGATCAGCGGAACATCGCCGTAGAGCATCAGAATGTCTTCGTCATCGGCAAAGAACGGTGCTGCCTGCTGCATTGCGTGGCCGGTTCCCAGCTGTTCAGCCTGAAGCACCCAGTTGAGCTTGTCATCGCTCAGCGTCTTTTTAAGCAGATCGCCGCCGTGGCCATAGACCAGGTGAACCTGGCGAGCGCCCAATTCATTTGCTGCATCAATAACATGCTGCACCATTGGCTTTCCTGCCAGTGTATGAAGCACTTTAGGCAGATCGGAATACATGCGGGTACCTTTGCCTGCGGCAAGGATCACCACGCTCATCGCACTGTTTGACATACGCATCCTGACGGTAGTTTGAGTGAGAAGTAAAAACGTTTGGTGCTTAAAATTCTACATCTTTTTCGTCATGAATTAAGGACGAAAAAAAAGCCAGCCTGGTATCCAGACTGGCTTTTGTGCTTTTCAAGCCGGTGTTACATCGCTTTTTTGGTCAACTCGATAACGCGCAGTTTGGCGATCGCTTTGGCCAGCTCCGCAGACGCCTGAGCGTAATCCACGTCACCATGAGAGCTGCTAATGTGCTCTTCAGCCTTACGCTTCGATTCCAGGGCTCGCGCTTCGTCGAGATCCTGGCCACGAATAGCGGTATCGGCCAGAACGGTCACACTGCCAGGCTGCACTTCAAGAATGCCGCCGGACAGATAGATAAACTCTTCGTGACCGAACTGTTTAACGATGCGGATCATACCAGGCTTAATGGCGGTGAGCAGCGGTGCGTGACCCGGGAAGATACCCAGTTCACCTTCACTACCCGTTACCTGGATTTTCTCGACCAGACCAGAGAACATTTGTTGCTCTGCGCTGACGACGTCCAGGTGGTAAGTCATTGCCATATCACCCTCCGATTAAGGCGTTAAAGTTTTTTGGCTTTTTCCACAGCTTCTTCGATGGAACCAACCATGTAGAACGCCTGCTCTGGCAGGTGATCGTATTCGCCTTCCATGATGCCTTTAAAGCCACGGATGGTGTCTTTCAGGGAAACGTATTTACCTGGAGAACCGGTGAATACTTCCGCAACGAAGAACGGCTGGGACAGGAAGCGCTGGATCTTACGCGCACGTGCTACCACCAGTTTGTCTTCTTCAGACAGTTCATCCATACCCAGGATGGCGATGATGTCTTTCAGTTCCTGGTAACGCTGCAGCAGGGACTGTACGCCACGCGCGGTGTCGTAGTGTTCCTGACCAACAACCAGTGGATCCAGCTGACGGCTGGTGGAGTCCAGCGGGTCAACGGCCGGGTAGATACCCAGAGACGCGATCTGACGGCTCAGTACCACGGTTGCATCTAAGTGCGCAAAGGTGGTTGCTGGTGATGGGTCAGTCAAGTCATCCGCAGGTACGTATACCGCCTGAACGGAGGTGATAGAACCGGTTTTGGTAGAGGTGATACGTTCCTGAAGAACACCCATCTCTTCCGCCAGCGTAGGCTGATAACCTACCGCTGAAGGCATACGCCCCAGCAGTGCAGATACTTCAGTACCGGCCAGGGTGTAACGGTAGATGTTATCAACGAACAGCAGAACGTCACGGCCTTCGTCACGGAACTTCTCAGCCATCGTCAGACCAGTCAGCGCAACGCGCAGACGGTTTCCTGGTGGCTCGTTCATCTGGCCGTAAACCAGGGATACTTTGTCCAGAACGTTGGAGTCGGTCATTTCGTGGTAGAAGTCGTTACCCTCACGAGTACGTTCACCTACGCCCGCAAATACGGAGTAACCGGAGTGCTCGATCGCGATGTTACGGATCAGCTCCATCATGTTTACGGTTTTACCTACACCCGCACCACCGAACAGACCAACTTTACCGCCCTTCGCAAACGGACACATCAGGTCGATAACTTTGATACCGGTTTCCAGCAGTTCCTGAGAGCTGGACAGCTCTTCGTAGGAAGGTGCCGCGCGGTGGATAGCCCAACGCTCTTCTTCACCGATGTCGCCTTTCATGTCGATTGGCTGACCCAATACGTTCATGATACGACCCAGTGTTGCTTTACCTACCGGGACTTCGATCGGGTGCTCAAGGTCTTTAACTTCCAGACCACGACGCAGACCGTCGGAAGAACCCATCGCGATGGTACGCACGATACCGCCGCCGAGCTGCTGCTGAACTTCCAGCACCAGGCTCTCGTTACCATTCTGTACCTCAAGCGCGTCGTACACGCGTGGTACGGCGTCCTGAGGGAACTCGACGTCCACCACGGCGCCGATTACCTGGACAATCTTTCCAGTAGCCATCTTGAATCCTCTACGTAATTCGTAAACCTGGTTAAACCGCGGCGGCCCCCGAGACGATCTCGGTGAGTTCCTGAGTAATGCTGGCCTGACGAGCTTTGTTGTAAACCAACTGCAGCTCTTTAATCAGGCTGCCGCCATTATCGGTCGCGGCTTTCATCGCCACCATTCGTGCGGCCTGCTCGCTGGCCAGGTTTTCTACAACGCCCTGATAAACCTGAGATTCAACGTAACGACGCAGCAGGGTATCCAGCAGCGGTTTCGGATCGGGTTCATACAGGTAATCCCAGGCTTTCTGTTTCAGCTCGTCATCTTCTGAAGCCGGTAAAGGCAGCATCTGAGTGAGCGTTGGCACCTGAGACATGGTGTTAATAAATTTGTTGCTGACAACGTACAGTCTGTCCAGACGGCCTTCATCATAGGCCTGCAACATCACTTTAACCGGGCCGATCAGTTCGGACAGGGACGGGTTATCACCCATACCGGTCACCTGAGCGACAATGTTGCCACCAACGGAGTTAAAGAAAGAGACGCCTTTAGAGCCGATCAATGCGAGGTCGCACTGAACGCCTTTATCGGACCAGCCTTTCATATCCGCCAGCAGTTTTTTGAACAGGTTAATGTTCAAGCCGCCACACAGACCACGGTCGGTCGACACCACCAGGTAGCCCACGCGCTTAACGTCGCGTTCTTCCAGGTAAGGGTGCTTATATTCCAGATTACCGTTTGCAAGGTGACCAATCACTTTGCGCATGGTTTCTGCATAAGGACGGCTGGCCGCCATGCGATCCTGCGATTTACGCATTTTGGAAGCGGCGACCATCTCCATCGCTTTAGTGATCTTTTGCGTGTTCTGGACGCTTGCGATCTTACTACGTATCTCTTTTGCGCCGGCCATGAGCTTCTCCTCAATGCCAGGCGGCTTGTCCTGAGACAAGCCGCCGGACGATTACCAGGATTGGGTTGCTTTGAAGGAATCGAGGATAGCTTTCAGCTTGCCTTCGATTTCGTCGTTATAGCCACCGGTCTGGTTGATCTCTTGCATCAGCGGAGCGTGATCACGGTCGACGTAAGCCAGCAGAGCGGCTTCGAAGCTACCGATTTTCGCCAGTTCCACATCTTCGAGGTAACCGCGTTCAGCCGCGAACAGTACCAGGCCCTGCTGAGCAACAGACATTGGTGCGTACTGTTTCTGCTTCAGCAGCTCGGTCACTTTCTGACCGTGGCTCAGCTGTTTACGGGTTGCTTCGTCCAGATCGGATGCGAACTGAGAGAACGCAGCCAGTTCACGATACTGTGCCAGCGCGGTACGGATACCACCGGACAGTTTCTTGATGATCTTGGTCTGAGCAGCACCACCTACACGGGATACGGAGATACCCGGGTTAACCGCCGGACGAATACCGGAGTTAAACAGGTTGGTTTCCAGGAAGATCTGACCATCGGTAATGGAGATTACGTTGGTCGGAACGAACGCAGAAACGTCACCCGCCTGGGTTTCAATGATCGGCAGCGCGGTCAGAGAGCCCGTTTTACCCTTCACTTCACCTTTGGTGAAGTTCTCGACGTATTCCGCGTTAACGCGGGAAGCACGCTCCAGCAGACGAGAGTGGAGGTAGAATACGTCGCCAGGGAACGCTTCACGTCCTGGTGGACGACGGAGCAGCAGGGAAACCTGACGATAAGCAACAGCCTGTTTAGACAGGTCATCGTATACGATCAGTGCATCTTCACCGCGGTCACGGAAGTATTCACCCATTGCACAACCGGCGTATGGCGCCAGGTATTGCAGTGCAGCAGATTCAGAAGCGGTAGCCACAACAACGATGGTGTTAGACAGCGCGCCGTGCTCTTCCAGTTTACGAACCACGTTAGAAATGGTGGACGCTTTCTGGCCGATAGCCACGTACACACATTTGATGCCGGAGTCACGCTGGTTGATGATGGCATCGATAGCCATCGCGGTTTTACCGGTCTGACGGTCACCGATGATCAGTTCACGCTGACCACGACCGATTGGGATCATGGCATCAACGGACTTATAACCCGTCTGAACAGGCTGATCTACGGACTGACGGTCGATAACGCCCGGTGCGATAACTTCGATTGGAGAGAAGCCATCGTGCTCAACCGGACCTTTACCGTCGATTGGTGCACCCAGGGTGTTAACAACACGACCCAGCAGGCCACGGCCAACCGGAACTTCCAGAATACGGCCAGTACACTTAACCTTCATGCCTTCGGCGAGGTCAGCGTATGGACCCATCACAACTGCACCTACGGAGTCGCGCTCCAGGTTCAGTGCGATAGCGTAACGGTTACCCGGCAGGGAAATCATCTCACCCTGCATACAATCGGCCAGGCCGTGGATGCGGATAACACCGTCACTTACAGAAACAATAGTACCTTCGTTATGAGCTTCGCTCACAACATTGAACTGAGCAATGCGCTGCTTGATCAGTTCGCTGATTTCGGTGGAATTCAGTTGCATGCTCCAGTCCCCTTAAGACTGCAAGACGTCTGCAAGGCGCTCAAGACGGCCGCGTACGCTGCCATCAATGACCATATCACCCGAGCGGATGATTACGCCTGCCATTACAGACTTATCGATTTTGCAATTCAGCTTAACTTTGCGTGACAGACGTTTTTCCATCGCGGCGGTAATTTTCGCAAGCTGTTCATGACTCAGTTCAGTCGCAGAAGTTACTTCAACTTCAGCAGTAGCTTCACTAAGGGCACGTAAGTGCTCAAACTGCTCGAGAACATCCGGGAGCACACGGAGACGACCATTTTCTGCCATTACCTTAATCAGGTTCTGGCCGTTGGCATCCAGTTGCTCTCCGCACACGGCGATGAACGACGCGGCGAGGGTTTCAGGTGCTAATGCACCAGAAAGCAACTCGGCCATTTGTTCGTTTTTCGTCACCTCAGCGGCAAACGCCAGCATATTCTGCCAGCGATCGACATTTTGGTGTTCGACAGCAAAGTCAAAAGCTGCTTTGGCGTAGGGGCGAGCTACCGTAACAAATTCAGACATCAGCCCCTCCCTCCTTACAGTTCAGCGACAAGTTTGTCCACGATGTCGCTGTTAGCAGCTTCATCCACGGAACGTTCGATGATCTTCTCGGCGCCAGCAACAGCCAGAATCGCAACCTGCTTACGCAGTTCTTCACGAGCACGTTTACGCTCAGCTTCAATTTCAGCCTGAGCCTGTGTCACGATCTTAGTACGTTCCTGTTCTGCTTCAGCTTTGGCTTCGTCCAGGATCTGAGAACGGCGTTTGTTAGCCTGTTCGATGATTACCTGAGCTTCCGCTTTCGCTTTTTTCAGCTGGTCTGTCGCGTTGGCCTGTGCAAGGTCCAAATCTTTCTTTGCACGTTCTGCAGAAGCCAGACCGTCAGCAATTTCTTTCTGACGTTTTTCGATGGCAGCCATTAAAGGCGGCCATACATACTTCATGCAGAACCAGACAAAGATAATAAACGCGATGGCCTGGCCGAGGATTGTTGCGTTCATGTTCACAGCACAATACCTCTTAAATTTCTGTGGCTTGGGGTTTTAAAACAACTACTACGCGACAGCAAACATCACGTACAGACCCAGACCTACAGCGATCATTGGGATAGCATCCACCAGACCCATAACGATAAAGAACTGAGTACGCAGCAGAGGAATCAGATCAGGTTGACGCGCAGCGCCTTCCAGGAATTTGCCCCCGAGGATGCCGATACCGATCGCAGCACCGATAGCCGCCAGACCCATCATCACAGCGGCAGCCATGTACAGCAGATCCATATTCAGGTTTTCCATGACAGTCTCCAGTTTGTTTCAATTAAAACGTAGTAGTGTTGGTAAAAAATCAGTGCTCTTCAGACGCCATCGACAGATAGACGATCGTCAGAACCATGAAGATAAAGGCTTGCAGCGTAATGATCAGGATGTGGAAAATGGCCCACGGCACATTCAGAACCCACTGTGACCACCACGGCAGAAGACCCGCGATCAGAATGAAAATCAGCTCACCCGCATACATGTTGCCGAACAGTCGCAGACCCAGTGAAACAGGTTTGGACAGCAGGCTAACGCCTTCCAGGATCAGGTTGACCGGAATAAACGCCCAGTGGTTGAACGGCTGCAAGGTAAGCTCTTTCACAAAGCCGCTTACGCCTTTCATTTTGATGCTGTAGAAAAGAATCAGGATAAACACGCCCAGCGCCATCGACAGGGTGATGTTCACGTCAGCAGACGGAACCACGCGCAGAGCAGGCAGACCGAAGACATGCTCGCCAATCCACGGCAGGAAATCGATAGGCAGAAGGTCCATCAGGTTCATCAGGAAGACCCACACGAACACGGTCAGTGCCAGTGGCGCAATCAGCTTGCTCTTACCATGGTACATGTCTTTCACGCTGCCATGGACGAAGCCGATGATCATCTCAACGAACGTCTGGAATTTCCCTGGAACACCGCTGGTCGCCTTTTTAGCAACACCGCGGAACATGGCCAGGAACAGAAGACCCAAAACCACCGAGAAGAACATGGAGTCGATGTTGATCGTCCAGAAGGTGGCCGGGGGGTTATGCGGATCCACCAGCGAGAATGTACGCAGGTCCAGCTGAAGGTTATTCAGATGGTGACCTATGTAATCCTGCGGCGTCATATTTTCTGAAGCCATGATGCCTTTTACCCTTTGTTATTGATTACAGCTGGAGCCAGAACTTGTACCACCAGCACCAAAACCCACGTAGCTATCAGCGGCATGAATACCACTTTCAAAACCGCCAGCGCCATCACCAGTAGAGCAAAGGTCAGCAACACCTTACACACTTCGCCGAGGGCGAAGGACCAGGCCACGCGGCCTTTGGCAGGTGTATGCGCCTGATGACGCCAGGCAAAAATCATAAACAACACGTTTGGCAGCACAACCGCCAAACCCCCGCACACGGCGGAGATGCCCCAGAAGGGGTCTTTGAGGCTAAACAGCAGTCCACTTGCTATCACAGCCAGAAACTGAATGAACAGAAGCTTACGAGCAACGTTTCTACTCAAGAGCGACACAGACATCACGTTTTTACTCCTGCTCCCTTCGAGGTATGCCGCGTGTCGTATAAAACGTCCTTTAAGGCTCAGAGTCAAGCATCAAAAAGCGGTCAAATTATACGGTGCGCACCCGTGATTTCAAACATTAAGTAGCGAAAAGGTGAATAAATGTTTAAATATTTTTCCCCGCCGCTATTTTTCAACTTTTGATGAAAGCCCCGACCTTCGAGCAAAACTGCAAACAGCGCGAAAACGTTGACTACAAAGCGTGCACGAGATCACAAAATACACATTTGCGATAAGGTTGTATTTATCAAACTCGTAAATCGCTTAATTTCATCTTTCTGAAATTAAAGATAAAATGTCGCAACTATTTTCAAAACAGCCCCGTATACAATAAAAACCTTTTATTGACATTCTTAATAAATATTTAACATTGCATTCTGGTTGCTGCTTTCCACTTTTAGCAGGCTGATATTTTCGTGGTTGATTATCTTCAGGGTGAACAATGGTGAGAAAGTTAACCATTAGAAAACCCTTAGTAAAAACACGGTTAAATTCTCTCCGGCAAAATCCGTTGTGTTGTGCTGTTTTTTAACACTGACAGAACAGCACAAATTCCACATTTTTTATTAAATTTTTAAAAATTGTTTGGCTTAATTATCACCAGATGACGTTCGCCTTCGAGCTGAGGAATCTGTAATTTCTCAATGGACTCGACGGCAAAACCGTCCGGAAGCTGTTCAATTTCATCGCCGGGCAACTGCCCTTTCAGCGCATAAAAACGGCCATTCTCTGCCGGTAAGTGCTTACACCAGCTCACCATGTCATTAAGCGAAGCAAACGCACGGCTGATAACCCCGTCGAACGGTGGCTCTGCCGGAAACTCCTCTACCCTGCTTTGCACAGGCGTGATGTTCTCAAGCTTCAGCTCATGCTGTACCTGGCGCAAAAAACGC
This sequence comes from Enterobacter cloacae complex sp. 382A5, assembly GCF_050031095.1. Classification (NCBI taxonomy): domain Bacteria; kingdom Pseudomonadati; phylum Pseudomonadota; class Gammaproteobacteria; order Enterobacterales; family Enterobacteriaceae; genus Enterobacter; species Enterobacter cloacae complex sp. 382A5. Next base: position 4,722,874 of record NZ_JBLGVK010000001.1, on the reverse strand, counting down.
ACGCGCTTGCCAAGGCTATCCAGCAGCGTGAAATGGCTTTCCGGGCGGACAATTGACAGGGGAATACCCGGCAGGCCAGGACCCGTGCCCACATCGATAAAGCGCTCACCGTTCAGGTACGGCGCAACCACAATGCTATCGAGAATATGGCGAATCAGCATCTCGTTGGGGTCGCGTACGGAGGTGAGGTTGTACGCTTTATTCCATTTGTTCAGCATATCGACATAGGCCACCAGCTGATTTTTCTGGTGATCGGTGAGCGAAATACCTGCCTGATCCAGCAGACGAGAGAGTTTATTGAGCACGGTGAATACCTGTTGAGAGACTTAAGTGGCGGGTGACGCTTCGCTAACCCGCCCTACGGAGTTCTGTAGGCCCGGTAAGCGCAGCGCCACCGGGCGAATTACACATATTACGCGCTGCGGCGCAGCATGCCCTGCTTTTTCAGCCACACCAGCAGAATTGAAATCGCTGCTGGGGTAACGCCCGAGATGCGGGAGGCCTGGCCGATCGACACCGGTTTGTGATCGTTCAGTTTGGCGATCACCTCGTTGGACAGCCCCGTCACCTGACGATAGTCCAGCATTTCCGGCAGCAGCGTGTTTTCGTTACGCTGCTGCTTTTCGATCTCATCCTGCTGACGCGCGATGTAACCTTCGTATTTAACCTGGATCTCAACCTGCTCTGCCGCTTCAGCGTCTTCAAGACCCGGGGCAAAGGCGGTGAGTTTCACCAGATTCTCATAGGTCACTTCCGGGCGACGCAGCAGATCTTCACCGCTGGCTTCGCGCGAGAGCGGCGCAGTTAAGTGAGCGTTCACTTCCGCAGCGGTTTCAGCCTGCGGATTAACCCAGGTCGTTTTCAGGCGCTGACGTTCCTGCTCAATGCGCTCCAGTTTCTCGTTGAAGCGTGCCCAGCGTTCGTCATCCACCAGACCCAGCTCACGGCCCATTTCGGTCAGACGCAGGTCAGCGTTATCTTCGCGCAGCATCAGGCGATATTCCGCGCGAGAGGTAAACATACGGTACGGTTCTTTGGTGCCCAGCGTGCAGAGATCGTCGACCAGCACGCCCAGATAAGCCTGAGAACGCGCCGGAGCCCAGCCCTCTTTCTCGGCAGAGAAACGGGCGGCGTTCAGACCGGCCAGCAGGCCCTGTGCAGCAGCTTCTTCGTAACCGGTGGTGCCGTTAATCTGACCTGCGAAGAACAGACCGTGGATGAATTTGCTCTCCAGGGTTGGCTTCAGGTCACGCGGATCGAAGAAATCGTACTCAATAGCGTAGCCAGGGCGAACGATTTTCGCATTCTCCATCCCCTGCATTGAGCGAACAATTTGCATCTGCACATCGAACGGCAGGCTGGTGGAGATGCCGTTCGGATAGATTTCGTTCGAGGTCAGCCCTTCTGGCTCCAGGAAGATCTGGTGCTGGTTACGATCGGCAAAGCGCATGACTTTGTCTTCGATCGACGGGCAATAGCGTGGGCCGATCCCTTCGATCACGCCGGCGTACATTGGGCTGCGATCGAGGTTATTGCGGATCACGTCATGGGTTTTTTCGTTGGTATGCGTGATATAGCACGGTACCTGCTGCGGATGCTGCGCTGCATTGCCCATGAACGAGAAGACCGGCATTGGGTTATCGCCGTGCTGTTGTGCCAGCACGCTGAAATCAATGGTGCGCGCATCAATACGCGGTGGAGTACCGGTTTTCAGACGGTTGACACGCAGCGGCAGTTCACGCAGACGGCGTGACAATGGGATAGATGGCGGATCGCCAGCACGTCCACCGCTGTAATTATCCAGACCGATATGGATCTTACCGTCCAGGAATGTCCCGACGGTCAGAACAACCGCTTTGGCGCGGAATTTGAGCCCCATCTGGGTAACTGCGCCAACGACACGATCGTTCTCCACGATAAGATCTTCCACTGCCTGCTGGAAGATCATCAGGTTCGGCTGGTTCTCCAGGGCGGTACGCACCGCCTGACGATAAAGCACGCGGTCTGCCTGAGCGCGGGTCGCACGCACAGCGGGGCCTTTACTGGCGTTTAGTATCCTAAACTGAATGCCTGCGTGATCGATCGCTTTTGCCATCAGGCCGCCAAGTGCATCCACTTCTTTTACCAGGTGTCCTTTCCCAATGCCGCCAATCGCCGGATTACAGGACATTTGTCCCAGCGTGTCGATATTGTGTGTCAAAAGCAGGGTCTGCTGACCCATTCGCGCTGCGGCCATTGCGGCCTCAGTGCCTGCGTGACCCCCGCCAATGATGATGACGTCAAAAGGATCCTGATAAAACATGGTGGTCTGCCTCGCGTAAAGCGGTATGAAAATGGATTGAAGCCCGGGCCGTGGATTCTACTCAACTTTAGTCTTTCGAGAAAGCATTGGGATCCTGGGCTATTAAAAAGAAGATCTTTTTATTTAGAGATCTGTTCTATTGTGATCTCTTATTAGGATCGCGGACCTTTGTGGATAAGTCCGATCTCATAAAGAAGATCATGGAGTTAGAAAGGATCGTTTGCTGTGAATGATCGGTGATCCTGGCCCGTATAAGCTGGGATCAGATCGCGACTTTATACACAGGGCAAAAACGACTTCAACGTTGTTCTTTGGATAACTACTGCTTAATACGAGCTTTTAACCAGAGTTATCCACATCTGTTCGCGCGATCTTTAATCGTTTTTGAGTAAATTTTTCCATTCACCCAGCCAGATCTCAGCCGGATCCTCCGGAATATCATGATCGAGGATGTTGATCTTCAGCGTTTCACCCACCTGTTTAGCTCCGCAGGCGGTGACAGCGGCTTCCACTTTCTCTATAGCACCGCAGAAGGTGTCATATTCACGGCTGCCAATACCCACTGCGCCAAAGCGCACGTTTGACAGGTCTGGCTGCTGTTCCTGCAGTTCGTCATATAAAGGTTGCAGGTTATCCGGAAGATCACCTGCGCCATGCGTGGAGGTGATCACCAGCCAGACCCCATCAGTCGGGAGATCTTCAAGCAAAGGCCCGTGCAGCGTTTGTGTGGAAAATCCCGCATCCTCCAGCTTCTCAGCCAGATGTTCCGCTACATATTCCGCGCCGCCAAGGGTGCTGCCACTGATAAGGGTAATGTCCGCCATTGATCGCTCGCTCAGATAAAGAGGGGGTCATTGTACGCTGTGAACGGGCTGGGATCTACCTGTGGAAAATGTGGGTATGGATTTGCCCGATCAGGGGCGAATGGTACGCATGATCGGGTTTTGCAGCGAGATCAACGTCTCGGTGGACTGAATTTCATCGATTGTTTGGATCTTGTTGATAAGTACCTGCTGCAGGGCATCTATGGATCGACACATCACCTTGATAAAGATGCTGTAGTGGCCGGTGGTGTAGTACGCCTCTGTGACTTCATCGAGCGCGTTCAGCTTCGCCAGCGCGGAAGGATAATCTTTTGCGCTTTTAAGAATAATGCCAATAAAGCAGCAGACGTCATAACCCAGCTGTTTTGGGCTGACATCGATACGAGCCCCGGTAATGATCCCCGCCTGTTTCATCTTCTCTACACGAACGTGAATCGTCCCCGGGCTGACGCCAAACTGCTTCGCCAGTTCGGCATAGGCGGTACGGGCATTGGCCATTAACGCCTCCAGGATGCCGCGGTCCAGATTATCGATCTGATAATTTTCCATAGCTTTTTCTTATGAAGATTAATGAATCACTCTATTCTAGCGTTAAATTTTAACGAATCAAAAGTGAAGGTGGCTTTTTGTTGTTTGATTATTGAATTGAATGCCTTTTCTGTTGCTTAATCAATACCAACAGGACGCAGGAGTATAAATAATGAAAACCGCTTATATCGCAAAACAACGCCAGATCAGTTTCGTTAAATCCCATTTTTCCCGCCAGCTGGAAGAGAAGCTGGGTCTGATTGAAGTTCAGGCACCGATTCTCAGCCGCGTGGGTGATGGGACGCAGGATAACTTGTCCGGATGCGAAAAAGCGGTGCAGGTGAAAGTGAAAACACTGCCAGACGCCCAGTTCGAAGTGGTTCATTCCCTCGCGAAGTGGAAGCGTCAAACCCTGGGACAGCACGACTTCAGCGCGGGTGAAGGGCTTTACACGCACATGAAAGCCCTCCGCCCCGATGAAGACCGCCTGTCTGCCATTCACTCTGTTTACGTTGACCAGTGGGACTGGGAGCGCGTAATGGGTGATGGCGAGCGCCATGTCGGCACGCTGAAATCCACCGTTGAGGCGATCTACGCCGGGATCAAAGCGACCGAAGCGGCCGTAAGCAAAGAGTTTGGTCTGGCACCGTTCCTGCCGGAATCGATCCACTTTGTTCACAGCCAGGAGTTGCTGAGTCGTTTCCCGGATCTGGATGCTAAAGGTCGTGAACGTGCGATCGCTAAAGAACTGGGTGCCGTCTTCCTGATGGGGATCGGCGGTAAGCTGTCGGATGGTAAACGTCATGATGTTCGTGCACCGGATTATGATGACTGGAGCACCATGAGCGAGGGCGAATTTGCCGGTCTCAACGGCGATATTCTGGTCTGGAACCCCGTGCTGGAAGATGCGTTTGAACTCTCCTCAATGGGGATCCGCGTGGATGCTGATGCGCTGAAACGCCAGCTGGCGGTGACCGGTGATGAAGATCGTCTCACGCTGGAATGGCACCAGGCGCTGCTGCGCGGTGAGATGCCGCAGACCATTGGCGGCGGCATCGGCCAGTCCCGTCTGACCATGCTGCTGCTGCAACTGTCGCATATTGGTCAGGTGCAGTGTGGTGTCTGGCCGCAGCAGGTACGTGAAAGCGTCAGCTCGCTTCTGTAATTAACGCTGCCAGCGTCTGAGCAGGCGGCTACGCAACCCGGTATCAAAGCGCCAGATATGATCGAAGATGCGCATGATGCCGGGTTTTCCATGGGCGGACATCGCCACTGCGTGGAAACGGTGCTGATGCACCCGCTGTAACTCCTTCACTTTATTCACCACGTCATCCGGCAGCCGCTGGGCAATAAAATCGGAAATCACCACCGCGTCAGCGTCGTACCAGTCGCCGCCCTGCATACGTTCCACAATGCTGCGAAAACAGCTGGCCAGATCGGTACCGCCGCGAAAACGCTGGCTTAAAAAGCGGATCGCCTGCTCAATACCCTGCTGATGGGTCAGCTCATAGCTGACCACTTCGCTGGAAAAGAGCATGATAAAGCAGCGACGCCGGTCAGCGAGCGCCACGCGCATCAGCGCCAGGCAGAACGCTTTGGCACACTGTTCGTTGAAACCGCCCATCGATCCGGATGTATCCACACAAACGATAAATGGGCCGCGCGGTTGCTCATCAAAATCCTGATGGACCACCGGACGTTGACTGATTTTTTCGCGCCAGGCTTCGCCATGCAGGCGATAGGTCAGAAGCTGTTTTTCCACCAGCCGACGATAAAACTCATATTCCAGCTCGGTCATCCCGAGCGTGCTCAGCTCCGTAGGCAGCAGGCGTAAAATGTCATCGCTTTGCTGGAGCCCATCCACCTGTTCCGGCACGGTGGCCGGTTCCCGCACCAGGGTGCGGAAGGTTTCCATCGGGGCATCCTTCTTTGGGACCGATTTAGCCTCCCTTGAGCGACCCAGCTGTTCCGCAAGCTTCATCAGCTCGGGCTGCTGCGCCAGGAAATCACCATACCGGACAATCAGCTGATAATCCCCACGCCTGATTTGGCCTGCACTCATATCCCAGAGACGTCCGGCGGCGTTTTCATTTTCTACCAGTACCTGCTCCAGCTGACCGCTTAAGGTCATGCGTTCCTGAACTTCGCTGAGCAATTGTTCACGCTCTTCATCCAGCAGTTGCTGGTTCAGCGTCGTGGCCTGAACCACAAGGCTGAGGCGCCAGCGCTGTAAAAAGAGTGTGTGTAAGGCGGGGGTGAAGGTGGCGTTATCGGTGACCAGCGCCCGGGCCTGGCTGGCAAATGGGGAGTGTACTTTATCGAGTAACGTCAGGGTTTGCGGGATCTGAACAATAAACTGCGACGTGGAAAGCCGCTGGCACTGCTGATAGCAGGCCACCTCTTCGGTTAACTCCTGTGGCACTTCGGTCTCTTTAAACCGCTGTCGCAGGTTGTCCCGCCAGCGCGGGAGATCGTCCGTCATTGCTTTTTTTAGCTTCGGGAATTTTTCAAAAAAAGCCGCCAGTTGAGGAGACGCCAGAAGAGTAATGATCACTTCTTCGATCAACCCATCTTCGCTGACGGCCAGCATGACGTTAAGCGTATCCAGCGTTAGCATTGACGAGCCTGTTTGATCTGCGCGCTCACGTCCTGCAGGCTGGCTTCAATGCGACCTAACCAGTCGCTGTGAATAAAGAGGCACTTTTGCTGTTCGCTGAAGCGCGTATGCTGCTGATGCCATTCGGTATCCAGCGCCTCCAGCTGCTGCGTGATCTCTTCCGGCACGCTGTCAGAGGCGCTTCCCGGGAGGGCAAGGCGCGACCCCTGCAGGCTTACGTCGCGGATCACCAGGTGCTGACTGCTGTCCACTTCCATATTCAGCGGCTGTGCAAAGCCTATACCGTTAAGCTTACCGCGGATCTCTCCGCCCTTATCAAGCCACTGGGCCAGCGCGTCACGCTCAAGCGTAATGTGCACCACCTGCATGTCATGGAGTTTAAGCGGCTGCTGGAGAAGCAGCGTCAGCGTTGGGCTGGTCAGTTCAGCGGGCAGTTCGTAGTGTGGTTTACGGGCGAACATGCCGCCAAGACGGTTCACCTTCAGCGCGGTTTTATCACTTTGCTGCTGCTGTAGCTGAATGCGCCGTTGGGCAATCGCCCCAAGCTGGTTGAGCATCGATTGCTGGCCCCAGGCGTGTCCGGTCATCAATATTTCAAGCTGCTGCTGCATCAGATTCATCCCTTCGGCATCGTGCCAGAGGCAGTCTTTCAGCAGGATCAGATCGATAGGGGCAACCGCGTCGCGCCCGCTGAACAGGGCGCTGGCCTGCAGCAGACGAATTGCTTTTTTCCAGCGACGGTCGGAAACATAAGGTGCAGAAGGAAGGAGATCGAGCTGCTGACGGAGCTGGTAGATCAACTCAAAGACCGCGTCCGGCAGTGTGATTTTGCCGATATCCACCTGCCACTGCTGATACTCCTGGTCCGTGACCTGCAGTGAAGCGGCTACCGGGTTTTCATTTTCATCCTGCTGGCTGGTCAGCATGGAGCGGAAGTTCGATTTATCCTGCACTTTGTCCAGCCACAGGCGGATCAGCATGCGGTCATACAGCGCTTCAAGGCTGCTGTCGGCTTCGGGAAGTTCGTTCGAGGCGGCCACCAGCAGGCGCATCGGGATTTTTTCTTCGCTGGCGCCGTTACGGAACCGACGTTCGTTAATCGCCGTGAGCAGGGTATTCAGAATGGCCGGTCCCGCTTTCCAGATCTCATCGAGAAAAACAATCTCTGCTTCCGGCAGATACCCCTCGGTAAGGCGTTGATAACGCCCCTCATCTTTCAGCGCCTGGATGGACAGCGGGCCGAAAACCTCTTCAGGGGTGGAAAAGCGGGTCATCAGGTATTCGAAGGCGCGTGCATTCTGAAAGGCAAATTTCAGCCTACGGGCAATCAGGCTTTTGGCAATGCCCGGCGGGCCAAGCAGAAATACGCTTTCACCGCTCAACGCCGCCAGTAAACAGAGGCGGATGGCGTGACTGCGTTCGAAAAGACCTTTCTCCAGTGCGCTGCTGAGACGGGAAATTCTTTCTGCTAATAAATGTGAGTGAGCCATAATAGTTTTTGCATCCTTTCGCCGTCGTGGCGGCTAATTGAAGCGAGTATAGACGTTTCAGTCAGGGCTGGTAATAGGCTGAAGTGCGGCGCAATTTTCTTTGCGCTACATTAATGCGGTTGCATTTAGGGGTTCGATTTTGCAACGAATCGTGCATACTGTGCGCTTTTTGTGGACCAAGGGAACAGGAACACATTTGTTATTTAAACGAAAAGACTAGTCTATGAGCACTGATAATAAGCAATCATTACCCGCAATTACGCTTGCGGCGATCGGGGTTGTCTACGGTGATATCGGCACCAGCCCGCTTTATACGCTTCGTGAATGTCTGTCCGGCCAGTTTGGCTTTGGTGTTGAACGCGATGCCGTATTTGGCTTCCTGTCCCTCATCTTCTGGCTGCTGATCCTGGTGGTTTCTGTTAAATACCTCTCCTTTGTGATGCGTGCAGATAACGCAGGTGAGGGGGGGATCCTGACCCTGATGTCCCTTGCGGGGCGCAACACCTCGGCCAGAATGACGTCGGTACTGGTTATTATTGGCCTGATTGGTGGCAGCTTCTTCTATGGGGAAGTGGTCATCACGCCTGCTATCTCGGTGCTTTCGGCGATTGAGGGGCTTGAGATTATCGCACCGCAGCTTGATACGTGGGTGGTTCCGCTGGCGATAATCGTTCTGACGTTGCTGTTTATTATCCAGAAGCACGGTACCGGGCTGGTGGGGAAATTGTTCGCACCGATTATGCTGGCCTGGTTCCTGATTCTGGCGGCGCTCGGTTTGCGCGGAGTTATTGGCAACCCGGAGGTTCTGCAGGCGCTGAACCCATACTGGGCTATCCATTTCTTCCTTGAATACAAAGTCGTTTCCTTCGTGGCGCTCGGCGCCGTTGTGCTCTCTATTACCGGTGTCGAAGCGCTGTATGCAGATATGGGGCACTTCGGCAAACTGCCGATTCGCGTGGCGTGGTTTTTAGTTGTCCTGCCATCGCTTGTATTGAACTACTTCGGGCAGGGGGCGCTGCTGCTGAAAAACCCGGAAGCGATTAAAAACCCCTTCTTCCTGCTGGCCCCGGATTGGGCGCTGGTGCCGATGCTTATTCTGGCCACGCTGGCCACCGTTATCGCTTCTCAGGCGGTCATTTCCGGCGTGTTCTCTCTGACGCGCCAGGCCGTGCGTCTGGGGTATCTCTCTCCCATGCGTATCATCCATACCTCAGAGATGGAATCGGGCCAGATCTACATCCCGTTTGTTAACTGGCTGCTCTATTTTGCTGTGGTGATCGTGATCGTCAGCTTTGAGCACTCCAGCAACCTGGCCGCGGCGTACGGTATTGCGGTAACAGGCACCATGGTGCTGACATCGCTTCTTTCCACCACGGTGGCGTACCGAAACTGGCACTGGAACAAGTTCCTCGTGGCGATGATTCTGGTGGGCTTCCTGTGCATCGACGTACCGCTGTTCTCGGCAAACCTCGATAAGATTGTCTCCGGCGGCTGGCTACCGCTGACGCTTGGTCTGTTGATGTTCATTGTGATGACCACGTGGAAAAGCGAGCGTTTCCGTCTGCTGCGTCGTATGCATGAACATGGAAACTCCCTGGAGGCGATGATTGCCTCGCTGGAGAAATCCCCACCGGTTCGCGTACCGGGCACGGCGGTGTATATGTCACGTGCGTTGAACGTTATTCCGTTCGCATTGATGCATAACCTCAAGCACAACAAGGTACTGCATGAGCGGGTTATCCTGCTGACCCTGCGCACCGAAGATGCACCGTATGTTCACAACGTGCGCCGTGTTCAAATTGAGCAACTGTCGCCAACCTTCTGGCGCGTGGTGGCGAGCTACGGCTGGCGTGAGACGCCGAACGTGGAAGAGGTCTTCCACCGCTGCGGTCTGGAAGGCTTAAGCTGCCGCATGATGGAAACATCGTTCTTTATGTCGCATGAGTCGCTGATTATCGGTAAACGTCCGTGGTATCTGCGCCTGCGCGGCAAGCTGTATCTTATTCTGCAGCGAAACGCCCTGCGTGCGCCGGACCAGTTTGAGATCCCGCCTAACCGTGTGATCGAGCTGGGAACCCAGGTCGAGATTTAAGCTCCTTAAAATGCCGGGTGGCGCTTCGCTTACCCGGCCTATTCATACTCAATATTCCCGCCAAAATTTACGTCTCATTTCACTTAGCGAAACGTTTCGACACCGATCACAATTCTGTTACGTCATGGTGGTTTTCTGAACACTCTTAAGACTAAACTGATTTCAGCGAAACGTTTCGCTAGTGGAGCAAGAAAATGAAGAAAGGCACGGTTCTCAACTCAGAAATCTCGTCGGTTATTTCCCGTCTTGGGCATACCGATACGCTGGTGGTTTGCGATGCAGGCTTACCGGTTCCGCGCAACACAACCCGTATTGATATGGCGTTAACGCAGGGCGTGCCCTCGTTTATGCAGGTACTGGATGTAGTGACTGCGGAGATGCAGGTTGAGGCGGCCATTCTCGCGACGGAAATTAAACAACATAATCCGCAACTCCACGAAACGTTGCTCAATCACATTGAGCAACTGCAACAGCACCAGGGAAACACCATAGAAATTCGTTACACAACGCACGAACAGTTCAAACAACAAACCGCAGACAGTCAGGCGGTGATTCGCAGCGGGGAGTGTTCCCCGTATGCGAATATCATTCTCTGTGCTGGCGTCACCTTCTGAGGCCATCATGGACGCATTACTGCAACTTAAAGGGATCGATAAATCGTTCCCAGGCGTAAAAGCCCTTTCTGGCGCGGCGCTGAACGTTTATGCCGGACGCGTAATGGCGCTGGTGGGCGAGAATGGCGCCGGCAAATCCACCATGATGAAAGTGCTGACCGGTATCTATCAACGCGATGCCGGTTCACTTTTGTGGCTGGGTAAAGAGACCACCTTCAGCGGTCCAAAAGCCTCGCAGGAAGCGGGGATCGGCATTATTCACCAGGAACTGAACCTGATCCCGCAGCTCACTATTGCGGAGAACATCTTCCTTGGCCGCGAATTTGTTAACCGGTTTGGCAAAATTGACTGGAAAACGATGTATGCCGAAGCGGATAAGCTGCTGGCGAAGCTGAACCTGCGCTTCAAAAGCGACCGCCTGGTGGGCGAACTCTCCATTGGCGACCAGCAGATGGTGGAGATCGCGAAAGTGCTGAGCTTTGAGTCGAAGGTCATCATTATGGATGAACCGACGGACGCCCTGACCGATACCGAAACCGAATCCCTGTTCCGCGTCATCCGCGAGCTGAAATCGCAGGGACGTGGAATTGTCTATATCTCTCACCGTATGAAAGAGATTTTCGAGATCTGCGACGACGTTACCGTCTTCCGCGACGGGCAGTTTATTGCCGAGCGTGAAGTGGCATCGCTGACGGAAGATACGCTTATCGAAATGATGGTGGGACGCAAGCTCGAAGATCAATACCCGCACCTCGACAAAGCACCGGGTGAGATCCGCCTGAAGGTGGATAACCTCTGTGGCCCTGGCGTGGACAATGTCTCCTTTACCCTGCGTAAAGGGGAAATTCTTGGCGTGGCAGGGCTAATGGGTGCTGGCCGTACCGAGCTGATGAAAGTGCTGTACGGTGCGCTGCCGCGATCCAGCGGTTATGTCACTCTCGACGGGCATGAAGTGGTGACGCGCTCTCCGCAGGATGGCCTGGCGAATGGTATTGTTTATATCTCCGAAGACCGTAAGCGCGACGGCTTAGTGCTGGGCATGTCGGTGAAAGAGAACATGTCTCTTACCGCCCTGCGCTATTTCAGCCGCAGCGGCGGCAGCCTGAAACATAAAGATGAACAGCAGGCAGTCAGCGATTTTATCCGCCTCTTTAATGTGAAAACCCCCTCGATGGAACAGGCGATTGGCCTGTTGTCCGGCGGTAATCAACAGAAAGTGGCGATTGCACGCGGGCTGATGACGCGCCCGAAAGTGTTGATCCTTGATGAACCTACCCGCGGCGTGGACGTCGGGGCCAAAAAAGAGATCTATCAGCTGATTAACCAGTTCAAGGCCGACGGTCTGAGCATCATTCTGGTCTCTTCCGAGATGCCAGAGGTATTAGGCATGAGCGATCGCATTATCGTCATGCATGAAGGGCATCTCGGCGGTGAATTCACTCGCGAGCAGGCCACCCAGGAAGTTCTGATGGCTGCCGCTGTGGGCAAGCTTAATCGCGTGAATCAGGAGTAAGAAGATGACTACCCAGGCTGTTTCTGGTCGCCGTTATTTCACAAAGGCATGGCTGATGGAACAAAAATCGCTGATTGCCCTGCTGGTGCTGATCGCGATTGTGTCGACCATGAGCCCCAATTTCTTCACCGTTAATAACCTGTTCAATATTCTGCAGCAGACCTCCGTGAACGCCATTATGGCGGTCGGGATGACACTGGTGATCCTGACATCGGGTATCGATCTGTCCGTCGGTTCCCTGCTGGCGCTCACCGGTGCGGTTGCTGCTTCAATCGTCGGGATTGAGGTCAACGCGCTGGTTGCCGTTGCCGCTGCGCTGGCGCTGGGTGCGGCAATTGGTGCTGTCACCGGGGTTATTGTGGCGAAAGGTCGTGTTCAGGCGTTTATTGCGACGCTGGTCATGATGCTGCTGCTGCGCGGTGTCACCATGGTGTATACCAACGGCAGCCCGGTTAACACCGGCTTTACGGACAACGCCGATCTGTTTGGCTGGTTCGGTATCGGTCGCCCGCTGGGTATCCCGACGCCGGTCTGGATCATGGCCATCGTCTTCCTGGCGGCGTGGTACATGCTGCACCACACGCGTCTGGGCCGCTATATTTATGCACTGGGTGGTAACGAAGCGGCAACGCGTCTGTCCGGTATCAGCGTCAACAAAGTTAAAATTATCGTTTACTCACTGTGCGGTTTGCTGGCCTCTCTGGCGGGCATCATCGAAGTGGCGCGCCTCTCTTCCGCGCAGCCAACGGCGGGTACGGGGTATGAGCTGGATGCCATTGCGGCAGTGGTTCTGGGCGGTACGAGTCTTGCGGGCGGTAAAGGTCGCATTGTTGGGACATTGATCGGCGCACTGATTCTCGGTTTCCTGAATAATGGTTTGAATTTGTTAGGTGTTTCCTCCTATTACCAGATGATCGTTAAAGCAGTGGTGATTTTGCTGGCGGTCCTGGTAGACAACAAAAAACAGTAACTGACGACACTACAGGACATCTTAGATATGAACATGAAAAAACTGGCTACCCTGGTTTCTGCTGTCGCGCTGAGCGCAACCGTAAGTGCTAACGCTATGGCGAAAGACACCATCGCGCTGGTTATCTCCACGCTGAACAACCCGTTCTTCGTCTCCCTGAAGGATGGCGCACAGAAAGAAGCCGACAAACTGGGCTACAACCTGGTGGTGCTGGATTCACAGAACAACCCGGCGAAAGAGCTGGCTAACGTGCAGGACTTAACCGTTCGCGGCACCAAAATTCTGCTGATCAACCCAACCGATTCTGACGCGGTGGGTAACGCCGTGAAGATGGCAAACCAGGCGAAGATCCCGGTGATCACCCTGGACCGTCAGGCAACGAAAGGCGACGTTGTGAGCCACATTGCGTCTGATAACGTGCTGGGCGGTAAAATCGCGGGTGACTACATCGCGAAGAAAGCAGGTGAAGGCGCGAAAGTTATCGAATTGCAGGGTATTGCCGGTACGTCCGCAGCCCGCGAACGTGGCGAAGGTTTCCAGCAGGCGGTTGCGGCTCACAAATTTAACGTCCTGGCCAGCCAGCCTGCTGACTTCGACCGTACTAAAGGTCTGAACGTTATGCAGAACCTGCTGACCGCGCACCCAGACGTGCAGGCGGTGTTCGCACAGAACGACGAAATGGCGCTCGGCGCGCTGCGTGCCCTGCAGACTGCAGGTAAATCTGATGTGATGGTTGTCGGATTTGACGGCACACCAGATGGTGAAAAAGCGGTAAATGATGGCAAACTGGCGGCGACCATCGCTCAGCTGCCTGAGCAGATCGGCGCGACTGGCGTGCAGACTGCTGACAAAGTGCTGAAGGGCGAAAAAGTTCAGGCTAAATATCCAGTTGACCTGAAACTGGTCATCAAGCAGTAAAAAGGCGATTCAGGCAGTCGCTGGCTGCCTGAGGGACACCAATAAAGAAAAGTGTGGCATACGCCACCGGGTAACACCGGTGGCGCTCTCAGATGGACAGCTCAACCATGAAAACCGCAGGCAACCTCGTCGTCCTTGGCAGTATCAATGCCGATCACATTCTTAACCTTGAATCCTTCCCGACGCCGGGCGAAACCGTCACCGGCAACCATTATCAGGTGGCATTTGGCGGTAAAGGTGCCAACCAGGCGGTTGCAGCAGGACGCAGTGGGGCAAATATCGCGTTTATCGCCTGCACGGGTGATGACGATACCGGTGAGCGCGTGCGTAAACAGCTCGCCAGCGATAACATCGATGTTGCGCCAGTCAGCGTTGTTGCAGGGGAGTCGACCGGCGTGGCGCTGATTTTCGTCAACGCGGAAGGTGAGAATGTCATCGGTATTCATGCAGGCGCGAATGCCCGTCTTACGACGGACCGCGTTGAAGCACAGCGCGAGCTTATCGCTAATGCCGACGCGTTACTGATGCAGCTGGAATCGCCCGTAGAAAGCGTACTGGCGGCCGCTGACATTGCGCATCAAAATCATACCACTGTCGTACTTAATCCTGCGCCTGCCCGTGTATTATCAGACGAACTGCTGGCGCGGGTGGACATCATTACACCGAACGAAACCGAAGCGGAAAAACTGACGGGCATTGGTGTTGAAAATGATGATGACGCAGCACGTGCCGCGAAAGCGCTGCACGATAAAGGCATCGGCACCGTTATCATTACCCTCGGTAGCCGCGGCGTGTGGGCAAGCGTAAACGGCGAAGGCCGTCGCGTGCCGGGCTTTAAGGTCAAGGCGATTGACACTATCGCGGCAGGCGATACGTTTAACGGAGCATTGGTGACAGCGCTGCTGGAAGGAAAGGGAATGGATGATGCTATCCGCTTTGCGCATGCTGCTGCGGCTATCGCCGTCACGCGCAAAGGTGCCCAGCCCTCCGTTCCGTGGCGTAAAGAGATCGACGAATTCTTAAGTCAGCAGGGGTAACGCTTGGCCACAATGAAAGATGTCGCCCGCCTGGCGGGCGTTTCTACGTCGACAGTCTCCCACGTCATTAATAACGATCGCTTCGTCAGCGAGGCGATTCGGGAGAAAGTCGAAGCCGCAGTGAAAGATCTCAACTATGCGCCGTCTGCGCTGGCCCGCAGCCTGAAGCTCAACCAGACGCGCACCATTGGCATGCTGATCACCGCCAGTACGAATCCCTTTTATTCTGAACTTGTCCGCGGGGTGGAACGCAGCTGCTTCGAACGCGGCTATAGTCTGGTGCTGTGCAATACCGAAGGGGATGAGCAGCGTATGAACCGTAATCTGGAGACGCTGATGCAAAAACGCGTCGACGGATTACTGCTGCTGTGTACCGAAACGCATCAACCCTCGAAAGAGATCATTCAGCGTTATCCGTCTATCCCCACGGTGATGATGGACTGGGCGCCGTTCGACGGGACCAGCGATCTGATTCAGGATAACTCCCTGCTGGGCGGAGATATGGCAACCCAGTATCTGATCGACAAAGGCCATACCCGCATCGCCTGCATTACTGGCCCGCTGGATAAAACCCCGGCGCGGCTACGTCTGGAGGGGTACCTTTCCGCGATGGCTCGGGCGGGACTCGCGGTTCCGGAGGGTTACCGTATTACCGGCGATTTTGAATTTCAGGGCGGTTTCGAGGCGATGCAGACATTGCTGGCGCAGACTCCGCGCCCGCAGGCCGTCTTTATTGGCAACGATGCCATGGCATTTGGGGCGTATAAGGCGTTGTACCAGGCGGGATTGCGTATTCCTGACGATATGGCGGTGATTGGCTACGATGATATCGAACTGGCCAGCTACATGACCCCGCCGCTGACCACGATCCATCAGCCAAAAGATGAACTGGGTGAGCTGGCCATTGATGTATTAATACACCGAATGGCGCAGCCCACGCTGCAGCAGCAACGTCTGCAGCTTACTCCTGTTCTGATGGAACGGGGTTCGGTTTAGCTTTTGTTTTGTGGCGTTCTTTAATCAGGTTTCGACCATCTTTCGGTTTTAACAGCATAAAGACCAGCGCTGAAACGACGGTAAGTACGCCCATCGTGATAAAGGTATAGTGGAACTGCTCGACGGTGTTCGCGCTGTCAAAACCTTCATAGAACCGCAGTACCGCGGCACTGACAGCCACCCCAAGGCTGATTGATAACTGTTGAGTCACCGCCAGCACGCTGTTGCCACTACTGGCGTTGTCGTCAGTCAGATCCGCGAGAGTAATCGTGTTCATCGACGTGAACTGCGTTGACATTGCCATACCCAGCACAAACAGCGGCAGGATCAGCATCCAGACGGGAAGCGAGGCAGATTGTAGCGAGAACTGCGCAATCATCAGCCCGATAAAGACCGTTACGCCAACCAGCGTCTTCCGATAGCCAAACCAGCGCAGCACCTGCGTGACGGTTGATTTGGCCAGAATTGAGCCCATTGCCGTGGGCGCCATCATGCAGCCGGCTATCAGGGCCGGATAGCCGAAACCGACCTGCAGCATCAGAGGCATCAAAAACGGTACGCAGCCCGTCCCCAGGCGCGAAGCAATATTCCCCGCGATACCTACCGAGAAAGTGCGCGTATTAAAGAGAGACAGCGAGATCAGCGGTGTCGGGTGACGGCGTGCATGACGTATATAAAGAAGGAACAGCAAAATACCGCCAAGAATGACAGCCAGCGCAAGCCATGTTGCCACTATCTTCTCACCAAACAGCTCCATCCCGCTGGAGAACAATACCAGGCTCAGACCAAACAGGAAAAAACCACCCATATCGAAACTGCGTCTTGGCGTGGTGAAGTTCGGCATATATTTACGGGCATACAGCAGCCCTGCTACGCCAATTGGAATATTAATCAGGAAGATCCAGTGCCAGCTGGCCCAGGTGACAAACACACCGCCCAGCACCGGGCCAAGTATCGGACCGACCAGGCCGGGCATGGTGACGAAGTTGAGCACGGGAAGCAATTCACTGCGTGGATAGGCGCGCAAAAGTGCCAGGCGCGCCACGGGCATCATCATCGCGCCGCCAATTCCCTGCAGAACGCGGAAGATAACCAGTTCGGTCAGAGAGGATGATAATGCACAGGCCAGCGAACCGAGCGTAAAGAGCGTTACGGCCAACATAAATACGCGACGGGTGCCGAAGCGATCGGCCAGCCAGCCGCTCACCGGGATCAACATTGCAACCGTCAGGGTGTAACTGATGATGGCGGACTGCATCGCCAGCGGCGATCGGTTAAGGCTTTGCGCAATGGCGGGAAGTGCGGTGTTGAGGATGGTGGCATCCAGTGCCTGCATAAAGAACGCCATGGCTGCAATCCACGGCAGCCCGGCCATGCTGCGTGCTTTTTTCTTTGTCATTTATTCACCTGCTGGTGGGTTGGCGCGGCCAGTAACGCCTGGCACGCGCTCAGGGCTCGTTGCCCGTCGCTCTCCTGAATGGCATCGACAATGGCCTGATGCAGATCCAGCTTCACCACTTCGTCCTGAGTAATAGAGGTAAAGTAGGTGTGGTACACCGAATGGAATAAAGAAGCAAAAGAGGTAAGGAACGGATTGGCGCTCATCATATAGATATGTTCATGCCAGGCCATATCGACCTCAACCCAGCGCTCGCGGTTGAAGTGCTTTTTCAGGAACACCATCTCTTCCATTAATGTGTTGAGCTGGGCTTTTTGTTCTGCTGTCCCGAGCGTGGCGGCAAGCAGGCAGGCCTGCGGCTCAAGACTGCTGCGCATCACCAGAAAGTGATCGACGACCTGATTGAAGTTGTCTTCTGTCATCCACCAGGAGAGAAGTTCCTGATCGAGGAAGTTCCAGTTGCTTTGTGGCATTACCCGCGTGCCAATGCGCGGACGCGGTAGCACCATGCCTTTTGCTGTTAAGGTTTTCACTGCTTCGCGAACGGCGGTACGACTCACGCCAAACTGCTCGCCCAGCTCCATTTCACCCGGCAGGATGCTACCCGGGGCATATTTACCCGCTAAAATCAGCTGAGCCAGCTTTTCTGCCAGCACATAAGACAGGTTTTTTTGGGCTGCCAGCTGTTGTGCGCTCAATGGCATTGCTTTTATTCCTTAATGATTCTTGTCGATAAGTATGCCACCGTGAATGTGATTGTGGTTGCAGATACATCAAATAGAACACTTTGTAGCTTGATTTCATCGCTATTGGTGAAAAAAAACACGGACGGAAACTTTTTTTAAATTTCCTCTTGTCACTTCAGAATAACTCCCTATAATGCGCCTCCACTGACACGGAACAACGGCACACACGCCGCCGGGTCAGCAGAGAAAAGCAAATTAAACGCTTGACTCTGAAGCGGGAAAGCGTAATATGCACACCCCGCGCCGCAGCGAAAACGAAGCGGCACTGCTCTTTAACAATTTATCAGACAATCTGTGTGGGCACTCAAAGTGACATGGATTCTTAATGTCTTCGGACAATAAATGAATACCAAGTCTCAACGAGTGAACACGTAATTCATTACGAAGTTTAATTCATTGAGCATCAAACTTTTAAATTGAAGAGTTTGATCATGGCTCAGATTGAACGCTGGCGGCAGGCCTAACACATGCAAGTCGAACGGTAGCACAGAGAGCTTGCTCTCGGGTGACGAGTGGCGGACGGGTGAGTAATGTCTGGGAAACTGCCTGATGGAGGGGGATAACTACTGGAAACGGTAGCTAATACCGCATAATGTCGCAAGACCAAAGAGGGGGACCTTCGGGCCTCTTGCCATCAGATGTGCCCAGATGGGATTAGCTAGTAGGTGGGGTAACGGCTCACCTAGGCGACGATCCCTAGCTGGTCTGAGAGGATGACCAGCCACACTGGAACTGAGACACGGTCCAGACTCCTACGGGAGGCAGCAGTGGGGAATATTGCACAATGGGCGCAAGCCTGATGCAGCCATGCCGCGTGTATGAAGAAGGCCTTCGGGTTGTAAAGTACTTTCAGCGGGGAGGAAGGTGTTGTGGTTAATAACCACAGCAATTGACGTTACCCGCAGAAGAAGCACCGGCTAACTCCGTGCCAGCAGCCGCGGTAATACGGAGGGTGCAAGCGTTAATCGGAATTACTGGGCGTAAAGCGCACGCAGGCGGTCTGTCAAGTCGGATGTGAAATCCCCGGGCTCAACCTGGGAACTGCATTCGAAACTGGCAGGCTGGAGTCTTGTAGAGGGGGGTAGAATTCCAGGTGTAGCGGTGAAATGCGTAGAGATCTGGAGGAATACCGGTGGCGAAGGCGGCCCCCTGGACAAAGACTGACGCTCAGGTGCGAAAGCGTGGGGAGCAAACAGGATTAGATACCCTGGTAGTCCACGCCGTAAACGATGTCGATTTGGAGGTTGTGCCCTTGAGGCGTGGCTTCCGGAGCTAACGCGTTAAATCGACCGCCTGGGGAGTACGGCCGCAAGGTTAAAACTCAAATGAATTGACGGGGGCCCGCACAAGCGGTGGAGCATGTGGTTTAATTCGATGCAACGCGAAGAACCTTACCTGGTCTTGACATCCACAGAACTTTCCAGAGATGGATTGGTGCCTTCGGGAACTGTGAGACAGGTGCTGCATGGCTGTCGTCAGCTCGTGTTGTGAAATGTTGGGTTAAGTCCCGCAACGAGCGCAACCCTTATCCTTTGTTGCCAGCGGTTAGGCCGGGAACTCAAAGGAGACTGCCAGTGATAAACTGGAGGAAGGTGGGGATGACGTCAAGTCATCATGGCCCTTACGACCAGGGCTACACACGTGCTACAATGGCGCATACAAAGAGAAGCGACCTCGCGAGAGCAAGCGGACCTCATAAAGTGCGTCGTAGTCCGGATTGGAGTCTGCAACTCGACTCCATGAAGTCGGAATCGCTAGTAATCGTAGATCAGAATGCTACGGTGAATACGTTCCCGGGCCTTGTACACACCGCCCGTCACACCATGGGAGTGGGTTGCAAAAGAAGTAGGTAGCTTAACCTTCGGGAGGGCGCTTACCACTTTGTGATTCATGACTGGGGTGAAGTCGTAACAAGGTAACCGTAGGGGAACCTGCGGTTGGATCACCTCCTTACCTTAAAGAACCTGCCTTTGTAGTGCTCACACAGATTGTCTGATGAAAAGTAAATAGCAAGGCGTCTTGCGATTGAGACTGTACGTCCCCTTCGTCTAGAGGCCCAGGACACCGCCCTTTCACGGCGGTAACAGGGGTTCGAATCCCCTAGGGGACGCCACTTGCTGGTTCGTGAGTGAAAGTCACCTGCCGTCATATCTCAAAACTGACTTGCGAGTCATGTTTGAGATATTTGCTCTTTAAAAATCTGGATCAAGCTGAAAATTGAAACGACACACATGTTATGTGTGTTCGAGTCTCTCAAATTTTCGCAATCAGAAGTGAAACATCTTCGGGTTGTGAGGTTAAGCGACTAAGCGTACACGGTGGATGCCCTGGCAGTCAGAGGCGATGAAGGACGTGCTAATCTGCGAAAAGCGCCGGCGAGGTGATATGAACCCTTGACCCGGCGATGTCCGAATGGGGAAACCCAGTGTGATTCGTCACACTATCGTTAACTGAATACATAGGTTAACGAGGCGAACCGGGGGAACTGAAACATCTAAGTACCCCGAGGAAAAGAAATCAACCGAGATTCCCCCAGTAGCGGCGAGCGAACGGGGAGCAGCCCAGAGTCTGAATCAGCTTGTGTGTTAGTGGAAGCGTCTGGAAAGTCGCACGGTACAGGGTGAAAGTCCCGTACACGAAAATGCACAGGCTGTGAACTCGAAGAGTAGGGCGGGACACGTGGTATCCTGTCTGAATATGGGGGGACCATCCTCCAAGGCTAAATACTCCTGACTGACCGATAGTGAACCAGTACCGTGAGGGAAAGGCGAAAAGAACCCCGGCGAGGGGAGTGAAAAAGAACCTGAAACCGTGTACGTACAAGCAGTGGGAGCACCTTCGGGTGTGACTGCGTACCTTTTGTATAATGGGTCAGCGACTTATATTCTGTAGCAAGGTTAACCGTATAGGGGAGCCGAAGGGAAACCGAGTCTTAACTGGGCGTTAAGTTGCAGGGTATAGACCCGAAACCCGGTGATCTAGCCATGGGCAGGTTGAAGGTTGGGTAACACTAACTGGAGGACCGAACCGACTAATGTTGAAAAATTAGCGGATGACCTGTGGCTGGGGGTGAAAGGCCAATCAAACCGGGAGATAGCTGGTTCTCCCCGAAAGCTATTTAGGTAGCGCCTCGTGAACTCATCTTCGGGGGTAGAGCACTGTTTCGGCTAGGGGGCCATCCCGGCTTACCAACCCGATGCAAACTACGAATACCGAAGAATGTTATCACGGGAGACACACGGCGGGTGCTAACGTCCGTCGTGAAGAGGGAAACAACCCAGACCGCCAGCTAAGGTCCCAAAGTCATGGTTAAGTGGGAAACGATGTGGGAAGGCCCAGACAGCCAGGATGTTGGCTTAGAAGCAGCCATCATTTAAAGAAAGCGTAATAGCTCACTGGTCGAGTCGGCCTGCGCGGAAGATGTAACGGGGCTAAACCATGCACCGAAGCTGCGGCAGCGACACTATGTGTTGTTGGGTAGGGGAGCGTTCTGTAAGCCGTTGAAGGTGGCCTGTGAGGGTTGCTGGAGGTATCAGAAGTGCGAATGCTGACATAAGTAACGATAAAGCGGGTGAAAAGCCCGCTCGCCGGAAGACCAAGGGTTCCTGTCCAACGTTAATCGGGGCAGGGTGAGTCGACCCCTAAGGCGAGGCCGAAAGGCGTAGTCGATGGGAAACAGGTTAATATTCCTGTACTTGGTGTTACTGCGAAGGGGGGACGGAGAAGGCTATGTTAGCCGGGCGACGGTTGTCCCGGTTTAAGCATGTAGGCGGAGGTTCCAGGTAAATCCGGTACCTTTTAACGCTGAGGTGTGATGACGAGGCACTACGGTGCTGAAGTAACAAATGCCCTGCTTCCAGGAAAAGCCTCTAAGCATCAGGTAACACGAAATCGTACCCCAAACCGACACAGGTGGTCAGGTAGAGAATACCAAGGCGCTTGAGAGAACTCGGGTGAAGGAACTAGGCAAAATGGTGCCGTAACTTCGGGAGAAGGCACGCTGATATGTAGGTGAAGCCCCTGCGGGTGGAGCTGAAATCAGTCGAAGATACCAGCTGGCTGCAACTGTTTATTAAAAACACAGCACTGTGCAAACACGAAAGTGGACGTATACGGTGTGACGCCTGCCCGGTGCCGGAAGGTTAATTGATGGGGTTAGCGGCAACGCGAAGCTCTTGATCGAAGCCCCGGTAAACGGCGGCCGTAACTATAACGGTCCTAAGGTAGCGAAATTCCTTGTCGGGTAAGTTCCGACCTGCACGAATGGCGTAATGATGGCCAGGCTGTCTCCACCCGAGACTCAGTGAAATTGAACTCGCTGTGAAGATGCAGTGTACCCGCGGCAAGACGGAAAGACCCCGTGAACCTTTACTATAGCTTGACACTGAACACTGGTCCTTGATGTGTAGGATAGGTGGGAGGCTTTGAAGCGTGGACGCCAGTCTGCGTGGAGCCGACCTTGAAATACCACCCTTTAATGGCTGGTGTTCTAACGTAGACCCGTAATCCGGGTTGCGGACAGTGTCTGGTGGGTAGTTTGACTGGGGCGGTCTCCTCCCAAAGAGTAACGGAGGAGCACGAAGGTTAGCTAATCCTGGTCGGACATCAGGAGGTTAGTGCAATGGCATAAGCTAGCTTGACTGCGAGAGTGACGGCTCGAGCAGGTGCGAAAGCAGGTCATAGTGATCCGGTGGTTCTGAATGGAAGGGCCATCGCTCAACGGATAAAAGGTACTCCGGGGATAACAGGCTGATACCGCCCAAGAGTTCATATCGACGGCGGTGTTTGGCACCTCGATGTCGGCTCATCACATCCTGGGGCTGAAGTAGGTCCCAAGGGTATGGCTGTTCGCCATTTAAAGTGGTACGCGAGCTGGGTTTAGAACGTCGTGAGACAGTTCGGTCCCTATCTGCCGTGGGCGCTGGAGAATTGAGGGGGGCTGCTCCTAGTACGAGAGGACCGGAGTGGACGCATCACTGGTGTTCGGGTTGTCATGCCAATGGCACTGCCCGGTAGCTAAATGCGGAAGAGATAAGTGCTGAAAGCATCTAAGCACGAAACTTGCCCCGAGATGAGTTCTCCCTGAGACTTAAAGTCTCCTGAAGGAACGTTGAAGACGACGACGTTGATAGGTCGGGTGTGTAAGCGCAGCGATGCGTTGAGCTAACCGATACTAATGAACCGTGAGGCTTAACCTTACAACGCCGAAGGTGTTTTGGCGAAGAGACGATTTTCAGCCTGATACAGATTAACAGAATTTGCCTGGCGGCTTTAGCGCGGTGGTCCCACCTGACCCCATGCCGAACTCAGAAGTGAAACGCCGTAGCGCCGATGGTAGTGTGGGGTCTCCCCATGTGAGAGTAGGGAACTGCCAGGCATCAAATAAGAAGAACCCCGTACCGTAAGGTGCGGGGTTTTTTGCTTTTGTTTTCTCCCTCACCCTGTGGAAGGGGCATCAGACCGCACACCACCCCACAATAAACGCAGCAATCTTATCCTCATCATTTAAATCCAGCACCGGAACCTCAACATCGAGAGCGACATCGCTGGCCACCGCAATGACATGCTCATCCAGCGTTAACTCGCTAACATCATGCCCGGCATCGTTTCTGAACAGCAGGATCTTTGCAACGGCCTCATGCTTAAACCCCTCAACCAGCACCAGATCAAGCGTGGAGTGATCCATCCGACTAACCAGATACGCGAGATCCAGTGGTGCTTCATCGGGCGTTTCCGTCATCAATGCCCACCGCTCACGACTTGCCACCATGGTTTGCGCGGCTCCTGCCTTACGCAGTTCATAGCTGTCTTTACCCGGTTTATCGACGTCCATATTGTGGTGGGTATGCTTAATCAGCCCTGGGCGGATGCCTCTGGCACAAAGTGCGGGTATCAGCTTTTTAAGCAGCGTCGTTTTCCCGGTACCACTCCAGGCGGCGATAGCTAAAACAGGCGTCATTTTTTCTCCTCCATGGTCTGTAAATCTTCCGTCGTATTCACGTTCACAAATGCAGACTTCCAGTCACTAAAATCAACGGAATGGCCGCCTGACTGACGCATAAACACCATGACTCTTCGCTCTCCCGCCGTCAGGTAATCCTGCAGCGCTGGAACTAATGATCTATGAATCAGCGTAATAGCAGGATGGTCACGCTCACCGTCATGCACCCAGACAACCGGTGCACCATCACGAGACTGCACGAGACGCTCGACAAGGCAGGAGGGAATAAATGGCGTATCACACGGGCAGAAAACAAACCACTCTGCCTCAGACTGCTGCATGACCGAGAGCATGCCGGCCAACGGTCCTGGGTAATCCCCAAGAGTATCCTGATAAACGGGGTATCCGCTGCGCTGATAAATATCGATATGGCGATTGGCACTGATGGCCATTGCCGCAACCTGATCTGCAAGCGTGTCAGCAACATGCTGCCAAAGTGGCTTACCGTTAAGCTGCTGAATCCCCTTATCTTTTCCCGCCATGCGCGTTGCCCTGCCACCCGCCAGAACCACTCCGATGATTTCCTGACCCGGATTCACAAATATCGCCTCTTTTATTGTGGGATTGACCCTGCTAACGTGTCACTCTAAATGAAAGGAGCACCACCATGAAATGTAAACGTCTGAATGAAGTCATTGAACTCCTCCAGCCAGCCTGGCAAAAAGAGCCAGAGCTGAATCTGATGCAATTTTTACAGAAACTGGCGAAAGAGTCAGGTTTTGAAGGTGAACTGACAGACCTTTCTGACGATATCCTGATCTATCACCTCAAAATGCGTGACTCTGCCAAAGATGCTGTTATTCCTGGTATTCAGAAAGATTATGAGGAAGATTTTAAAACCGCATTGCTGCGCGCCCGAGGCGTAATTAAAGAGTAAAAGCTTGTAAGCGGCGGCACCGAAATCGCCACAAGATGATATCCTGAATCATTCGTATAATTTCCGGATGATCGGATGAACGACCAGGCTTTTACTTTCCAGACATTACACCCGGATACCATTATGGATGCGCTGTTTGAGCAGGGTATTCGGGTGGATTCCGGGCTAACCCCGCTAAATAGCTACGAAAACCGCGTCTATCAATTCCAGGACGAGGATCGTCAGCGCTTCGTTGTTAAGTTCTATCGCCCCAAGCGCTGGTCCGCTGAACAAATTCAGGAAGAGCATCAGTTTGCTCACGATTTACTGAATGATGAAGTTCCTGTTGCCGCACCGATAAAATTCAATAACCAAACGCTGCTTACGCACGAAGGGTTCTATTACGCTGTATTTCCCAGTCTGGGTGGCCGCCAGTTTGAAGCGGATAATATCGACCAAATGGAGTGGGTTGCCCGCTATCTGGGACGCATCCACCAGACGGGACGCAAAACGTCGTTTATTGCCCGCCCGACTATCGGTATTCAGGAATACCTTATTGAGCCCCGCCAGGTCTTCGAAACCTCAGCGCTTATTCCCTCTGCGTTAAAGGACGCGTTTCTCAGCGCGACGGATAAACTTATTGGGGCGGTAAAAGCCTGCTGGCGCGATGATATTTCTGTCCTGCGTTTGCATGGTGATTGTCATGCCGGGAATATTCTCTGGCGCGATGGCCCTCTGTTTGTTGACCTCGATGATGCGCGGATGGGGCCAGCGGTGCAGGATTTGTGGATGTTGCTCAACGGCGACAAAGCCGAGCAACGTATGCAGCTTGAAACGATTATTGAAGCCTATGAAGAGTTTAGCCCTTTTAATTCAGACGAAATTGCCCTGATAGAACCTTTACGTGCGATGCGTTTTGTTTATTATCTCGCATGGTTAATCAGGCGTTGGGATGATCCCGCATTTCCTCGTAATTTCCCGTGGCTTACCGGAGAGGATTACTGGCGCAGCCAGATATCCACATTTACTGAGCAGGTTAAGGTTCTTCAGGAACCCCCACTGCAACTAACGCCGATGTATTAATTGGACACACCCAGGAGAGAGTTAATCATGAAAAAAATTTGGCTGGCGCTGGCAGGTATGATTCTGGCATTTAGCGCTTCTGCTGCACAGTTTACCGACGGCAAACAGTACATCACGCTGGACAAGCCCGTCGCTGGCGAGCCACAGGTTCTCGAGTTCTTCTCGTTCTATTGCCCACACTGCTATGAGTTTGAGCAGGTGCTGCATGTTGCTGACAACGTGAAGAAAAAGCTGCCGGAAGGCACCAAAATGACCAAATACCACGTTGAGTTCCTGGGCCCATTGGGTAAAGACCTGACTCAGGCGTGGGCGGTTGCGATTGCGCTGGGTGTGGAAGATAAGATCACCTCCCCTATGTTTGAAGCGGTGCAGAAAACCCAGACCGTCCAGACCGCAGCAGATATTCGTAAAGTGTTCGTTGACGCAGGCGTGAAAGGTGAAGACTACGACGCCGCATGGAACAGCTTTGTCGTGAAATCGCTGGTTGCTCAACAGGAAAAAGCCGCAGCCGATCTGCAGCTCCAGGGCGTTCCGGCGATGTATGTTAACGGCAAATATCAACTGAACATGCAGGGCATGGACACCAGCAGCATGGATATCTTCGTACAGCAGTACGCAGACACCGTGAAATACCTGGTCGAGAAGAAGTAAACCCAATGATATAAAAACGCCGGTCAATGACCGGCGTTTTTGTTTGAAGCTTTGATGTTCTCTATCTGCTCGTCTTTCTCTTTCCAGAGCGTATTAAGCCAAAGCTGGAAACGACGTTTGAAGTTCTTATCGTTAACGTAATCCCCATGCAGTTCGGTATCAATTGGCACCAGATCGACACGAACCACGATACGCGTCAGCTTGCCGCTAAGCATATCGAAGAAAGGCGTCTTATCGTTTTCCGGATAGCAGAGCGTCACGTTCAGTAATTTATCGAACTGCGCCCCCAGCACGTTAAGCGCCATGGCAATACCCGCCGCCTTGGGTGGCAGCAGGTTCTGATAAGGGGAGCGAGTCTGAAGACGCTTCTCTTCTGTAAACCGCGAGCCTTCGACAAAATTCACAATCGTTGTCGGATGTGCGCGAAACTTCTCGCAGGAACGACGCGTCGTTTCCACATCCTTACCCCGCCGCTCCGGGTGGCGAATCAAATAGCTGCGCGAATAGCGTTTCATAAACGGCATATCCAGCGCCCAGCAGGCCAGGCCGATAAACGGTACCCAGGCCAGCTGCTGCTTCAGGAAGTATTTGTTCATCGGGATATGCTTACGGAACAGCACACATAACACCACGATGTCGGCCCAGCTGTGGTGATTACAGATCAGCAGATACCAGTTCTTTTTGTTGAGTCTTTCCAGACCCTCAACGTCCCACTTCAGGTGAGGATTCAGGCGCAGCAGGATGGCCAACCCTTCGCACCAGCAGTACATCATGAAATTACAAAACGCCGACACGGCTCGCCAAACCGTAGGCAAAGGTAACAGCAGTTTAATTATCCCGGCGATGATGATCGGTACAGAACAGGCGATCGTCACCAGAATAGTTAAAATGATGCTTAACAGTAATGTTATTGCAGCGAGCAATCTCGACATGATGAGCTTTTTCAAATGGTTAGCTGTAAGTTAGCGACCGACTATCCGGTGCAGGGCGCTGATTTTATCAGAAATCAGACAAAATAATGGGGCTTTCATACGGAGAGTTGACAGGCAGCATCTCGCTGCAGAAGATTTCACTACTATTACGCAGCAAACCGGGCATATATCCACATATGCTATATTCTCATTAGCTAGCAATATAATTCATTATTCTCATATAACTAATTGATAAATAGATGATAATTATGTGTCTTTACGCTTTTTTTGCCTTTGTTAGTCATATGAAGTGAAAGTATTCACAAACTTATCCACAGTTTAAATTTTTGCGAGCGATCCTCACGATCGTAAAATCTTTTCCTGTATCAGGCGCTAATAACTGATGTTTTCATCCTTCTGTGGCATCCTTTAGTCATAAATTGATTAAAGGCACGGACATTATGGTTCAGATCCCAGAAAACCCTCTTATTCTCGTCGACGGCTCTTCTTACCTGTATCGGGCGTATCATGCGTTTCCTCCTCTGACCAATAGCGCAGGGGAACCCACCGGCGCGATGTACGGTGTACTTAACATGCTGCGTAGCCTGATCCTTCAGTATCAGCCAACCCATGCGGCAGTCGTTTTTGATGCGAAAGGCAAAACTTTCCGCGACGAGTTATTTGAGCATTACAAATCTCACCGTCCGCCAATGCCTGACGATCTGCGTGCGCAGATTGAGCCGCTGCACGCGATGGTGAAAGCGATGGGGCTGCCACTGCTGGCGGTTTCTGGTGTTGAAGCGGATGACGTCATTGGCACCCTGGCGCGTGAAGCCGAAAAAATGGGCCGTCCGGTTCTCATCAGTACTGGTGATAAAGATATGGCGCAGCTGGTGACGCCAGGGATCACCCTGATTAACACCATGACCAACACCATCCTCGGCCCTGAAGAGGTGGTCGCAAAATATGGCGTGCCGCCAGAGTTGATTATCGATTTCCTCGCGTTGATGGGCGACTCATCGGATAACATCCCAGGCGTGCCAGGCGTTGGCGAAAAAACGGCACAGGCACTCCTTCAGGGACTGGGCGGGCTGGATACGCTGTATGCAGAGTCTGACAAAATCGCCGGGCTCTCCTTCCGTGGCGCAAAAACCATGGCCGGGAAGCTGGAAGAGAATAAAGAGGTGGCTTATCTCTCCTATAAGCTGGCGACGATTAAAACCGATGTTGAGCTGGAACTGGGATGTGAGCAGCTTGAGGTACAACAACCATCTGCGGATGACCTGCTGAGTCTGTTTAAGAAATACGAATTTAAGCGCTGGACCACCGACGTGGAAGCCGGTAAATGGCTGCAGGCAAAAGGCGCCAAACCGGCTGCGAAGCCAAAAGAGACGATTGTCATTGATGCCGACGATCAGGCTGAAGAAGAAGCCGCAGCGCTCTCTTTTGAGCACTACGAAACCATTCTTGAAGAGTCACAGCTGGTTGCCTGGATCGAGAAACTGAAAAAAGCACCGGTGTTTGCTTTCGACACGGAAACTGACAGCCTGGATAACATTACCGCCAATATGGTGGGCCTGTCATTTGCGACAGAGCCGGGTATCGCTGCCTATGTTCCCGTCGCGCATGATTACCTGGACGCACCGGAGCAACTCTCTCGCGAACGCGTACTGGAACTGCTGAAGCCGATTCTGGAAGACGACAACGCGTTGAAGGTGGGGCAAAACCTCAAATACGATCGCGGTATTCTGCAAAACTACGGTATTGAGCTGCGCGGTATCGCGTTTGATACCATGCTGGAATCCTACATTCTGGACAGCGTAGCAGGTCGTCATGATATGGACTCCCTGTCTGACCGCTGGTTAAAGCATAAAACCATCACGTTTGAAGAGATTGCCGGTAAGGGCAAAAATCAGCTCACCTTTAACCAGATAGCGCTGGAAGAGGCGGGACGCTATGCGGCAGAAGATGCCGACGTCACGCTGCAGCTGCATCTGAAAATGTGGCCAAAATTGCAGAAGCACGAAGGGCCGCTGAATGTGTTTCAGAACATTGAAATGCCGCTGGTACCTGTCCTTTCACGCATCGAGCGCAATGGCGTAAAAATCGATCCGACGGTACTGCATAACCACTCGGGCGAACTCGCCCAGCGTCTGACCGAACTGGAGCAAAAGGCGCATGAGCTTGCTGGTGAGCCGTTTAACCTCTCATCCCCAAAACAGCTGCAAACCATCCTGTTTGAAAAGCAGGGGATCAAACCGCTGAAGAAAACCCCTGGCGGCGCACCGTCCACCTCTGAAGAGGTGCTGGAGGAGCTGGCGCTGGATTATCCACTGCCCAAAGTCATTCTGGAGTACCGTGGTCTGGCAAAGCTGAAATCGACTTACACCGATAAGCTGCCGCTGATGATCAACCCGAAAACGGGTCGTGTGCATACTTCATACCATCAGGCTGTGGCGGCCACCGGACGTCTCTCCTCGACCGATCCAAACCTGCAGAACATTCCGGTACGAAATGAAGAAGGGCGTCGCATTCGTCAGGCGTTTATTGCACCTGATGACTATCTGATTGTCTCTGCTGACTACTCGCAAATCGAGCTGCGCATTATGGCGCACCTCTCGCGTGATAAGGGCCTGTTGACGGCCTTTGCCGAAGGGAAGGACATCCACCGGGCAACCGCTGCGGAAGTCTTTGGTCTGCCGCTGGACAGCGTGACAAACGAGCAACGCCGCAGCGCGAAAGCAATCAACTTCGGCCTGATTTACGGCATGAGCGCCTTCGGTCTTTCACGCCAGCTCAATATTCCGCGTAAAGAGTCGCAGAAGTATATGGATCTCTACTTCGAGCGATATCCGGGCGTACTGGAATATATGGAACGCACCCGCGCGCAGGCGAAGGAAAAAGGCTACGTTGAAACCCTGGACGGTCGTCGTCTCTACTTACCCGACATTAAATCCAGCAACGCGGCACGCCGTGCCGGGGCAGAACGTGCTGCAATCAACGCTCCTATGCAGGGAACCGCAGCTGACATCATCAAGCGCGCGATGATCGCCGTGGATGCCTGGCTGGAAAAAGAGAAACCGCGCGTGAAAATGATCATGCAGGTACACGATGAACTGGTGTTCGAAGTGCACAAAGACGATCTCGATAGCGTGTCGAAGACGATCCACGAACTAATGGAAAACAGCATGAAACTCGATGTGCCGTTGCTGGTGGAAGTGGGAAGTGGTGAAAACTGGGATCAGGCTCACTAATGGTTCGGCGAATAACGTGCTTTTTATGTAAGTTAGCAACATAACGACGTGCGTTTTGTGACGATCATTAGAATTCCCTATGTAAAGAATGAAAAAAAACTACAAAAAGTGCTTTTTCTGCAGCAAAAAAAGGGGTAGAGTTAGCGGCGTAGGGTACAGAGGTAAGATGTTCTATCTTTCAGACCTTTTACTTCACGTAATCGGATTTGGCTGAATATTTTAGCCGCCCCAGTCAGTAATGACTGGGGCGTTTTTTATTGCGGCAAAGAAAATTTCGGACAAAAAAAAGCGCGGCCATGGCCGCGCCCGGTATTACTCTTCTTCCGCTTCTGTTGCGGGCTCCAGCTCACTGAACCAGCTGTCGAGCTTCTGACGCAGCTTATCCACACCCTGCTTTTTCAGCGAGGAGAACGCTTCAACCTGCACATCTCCGTTGAATGCCAGTACCGCTTCACGAACCATATTCACCTGCGCTTTACGCGCGCCGCTCGCCAGCTTATCCGCTTTTGTCAGCAGCACCAGAACGGCAATATCGCTTGCCACAGCCCAGTCGATCATCTGCTGATCAAGGTCTTTCAGCGGGTGGCGAATATCCATCAGCACCACCAGGCCTTTCAGGCACATGCGCTTTTCCAGGTATTCACCCAGCGCGCGCTGCCACTTGATCTTCATCTCTTCCGGTACCTGCGCGTAACCGTACCCCGGTAAATCGACCAGGCGTTTGCCTTCGGCCACTTCAAACAGGTTAATCAGCTGGGTACGGCCAGGTGTTTTTGAGGTACGCGCCAGGTTCTTCTGATTGGTCAGCGTATTCAGTGCGCTGGATTTCCCCGCATTCGAGCGGCCAGCAAAGGCCACTTCGATGCCGGTATCAGAGGGCAGGTGGCGAATATCGGGCGCACTGGTGACAAAATGCGTCTGTTGGTAGTTCCAGGTAGTCACGTGGTCGTCTCCAAAAATCGTAATCTGCGGGGGATTATACCTGAATGCAGGCAAAAGACTTTTTTGATTGCACCTGGTCTGTAGGCTTAAGCCCTGGCCGATGTGAGACATCGGCTATAGATGTTATGAGAAATTTCAGAGAAATCGCAGGTGTAAAAAAATACAAACTGTTTTAAATCATAAGATTAATATTGAGTGATTATCTGAAAATCCGTTTTTGTACCCTTTCGTTGCTTGTTAGTTTAAATGAACAAGGTAAAGTGTGCGTCAAGGCGGGGATGCCAACAGGATAATGACTTAGGGATAAGGGTCAGGAGCGCCAGGAGGCGAAGACGCAGGATTGTCAGGATGACCAGCGCCTGGAGGCGTTTTAACAGGAAAAGGAACCGTATCACGGACGGTATCAGCCAACGGATAAACAGGGTTTGTTGTAGGCAAACACGGAATGTCTGACCCGTTAAGGGTTATGAGTCAGGAAAAAAGGCGACAGATTGCTCTGTCGCCTTTTTTCTTTGCTTGCTTTCTGCTAGATTTCGCCGCAATTCTATACTGAAGAAAACGACTTAAAGATAAAACATCATGAAAAAACCGACCTCCGCAGCGGGCGCGAAACGCCCTGCCAAAGCACGCCGCAAAACGCGCGAAGAACTGAACCAGGAAGCGCGCGATCGCAAACGCGAAAAAAAACATCGCGGTCATGCTGCGGGTAGCCGTGCAAACGGTGGCGGTGCATCTGGCTCTTCTGCTAAAAATAAGCCGCAGAAAGATCCACGTATCGGCAGTAAAACTCCCATTCCACTGGGCGTGACAGACACCCCGGTCACTAAGCAGCACAAACCAAAGAGCGAGAAACCTATGCTTTCACCGCAGGCTGAGCTGGATTTGCTGGAGAACGATGAGCGCCTGGACGCGCTGCTGGAACGTCTTGAAGAGGGTGAAACCCTGACCGCTGAAGAGCAGTCCTGGGTGGATGCCAAACTGGATCGCATCGACGAACTGATGCAGAAGCTGGGCCTGTCATACGACGATGACGAAGATGAAGAAGACGAAAAGCAGGAAGATATGATGCGTCTTCTGAAGGGTGGAAACTAACATTTGCACCCGGCAGGAACGATAGTCCTGCTTATAACCCTTCCGGTTATATGTTATCTGGTGTGGTTATTCGTTAAACTACGGCGGTTGTCGCGGCGACAGAAGTGGCTGCGCACCCGAATGATGGTCCGCAACGGGGCCAGAACGGGCCGCCGTATACGAACGCGACACCAACGGAAGGAGTGAGCATGTCTGTACCATCTATCGACTGGGATTTGGCCCTGATCCAGAAATATAACTATTCCGGGCCGCGTTATACCTCATACCCCACCGCGCTGGAGTTCTCCGATGCCTTCGGCGAGGGTGATTTTCAGCAGGCCGTCGCGCGCTATCCAGAACGCCCGCTGTCGCTCTACGTCCATATTCCGTTCTGCCATAAGCTCTGCTACTTCTGCGGCTGCAATAAAATTGTCACCCGTCAGCAGCATAAAGCCGATCAGTATCTGGATGCGCTGGAGCAGGAAATTTTGCATCGCGCGCCGTTGTTTACTGGCCGTCATGTCAGCCAGCTTCACTGGGGCGGCGGTACGCCAACCTATCTGAATAAAGCGCAGATCAGCCGTTTGATGGCGCTTCTTCGCGGCAATTTTCATTTTAATGACGACGCCGAAATCTCGATCGAGGTCGATCCGCGTGAAATTGAGCTGGATGTGCTGGATCATTTACGTGCCGAAGGCTTCAATCGCCTGAGTATGGGCGTTCAGGACTTCAATAAAGAGGTTCAGCGTCTGGTGAACCGCGAGCAGGACGAAGAATTTATCTTTGCCTTACTCAACCATGCGCGTGAAATTGGTTTCACCTCAACCAATATCGATCTGATTTACGGCCTGCCAAAGCAGACACCGGAGAGCTTTGCCTTTACGCTGAAACGCGTGGCTGAACTTAACCCGGACCGCCTGAGCGTGTTCAACTATGCGCATCTGCCGACGCTCTTTGCTGCGCAGCGCAAAATCAAAGATGCCGATCTGCCTTCTGCTCAACAGAAACTGGATATTCTCCAGGAAACCATTACCTCGCTGACCGAGACCGGCTATCAGTTTATCGGTATGGATCACTTTGCCCGTCCGGATGACGAGCTGGCTGTTGCTCAGCGCGAAGGGGTACTGCACCGTAATTTCCAGGGCTATACCACCCAGGGCGATACCGATTTGCTGGGGATGGGCGTTTCCGCCATCAGCATGATTGGCGATTGCTACGCGCAAAACCAGAAAGAGTTGAAGCTCTACTATCAGCAGGTGGATGAAAAGGGCAACGCGCTGTGGCGCGGCATCGCGTTAACACGTGACGACTGCATTCGTCGTGATGTGATTAAGGCGCTTATCTGCAACTTCCGTCTCGATTTCAGCGACGTTGAGTCGCAGTGGGATCTGCACTTTAGCGATTATTTTGCAGAAGACCTGAAGCTGCTGGCACCGCTTGCGAAGGACGGGCTGGTGGATGTGTCGGAGAATGCGATTGAGGTCACGCCGAAAGGACGTTTATTGATTCGTAATATCTGCATGTGCTTTGACGCTTACCTTCGGCAGAAAGCGCGTATGCAGCAGTTCTCGCGGGTGATTTAAGCCGCAAAAGCATGAAACGTAGGCCGGGTAAGGCGAAGCCGCCACCCGGCTTTTACATTTTTACCCGCTAGCTAAACAGACCAACCAGCGCCGCACACAACACTGCAGCAACTGCGGTTTGCGGCGTGTGGCTTTCTGCGGCTCCGCTAGAGAGCATATGTACTAATGTTTCCAGCATGATGTTCACCCCCAATTTCCGGGCACGATCATACAAAACTCATCGACACAGTAAAGCGCAAAATAACGGCAATTTGCGCTCAATTAGTAATCTTTACACAGCGGTGCAGATTACTCCATTCCCAGCTCTTTAAGCTTACGCGTCAGGGTATTACGTCCCCATCCCAGCAGGCGGGCTGCTTCCTGTTTATGGCCCTGCGTATGACGAAGCGCGGTGGTTAACAGCGTGCGTTCCATCTCCGGCTGCGCCTCAGAGAGCAAATTTTGATGACCGGAACGCAGCGCGCGATCGGCCCACTGCGCCAGCAGCGTCGCCCAGCTGTCCGGCAGCGCATGGCCCGTACTGCTTTCAGGGGCGGTCGCTTCAAACAGCTCAGCCGGCAGATCCTGAATCAAGACCTCCTGTCCGGCGGCCATGACGGTGAGCCAGCGACAGGTATTTTCCAGCTGACGCACGTTACCCGGCCAGGCCAGGCGGGTGAGGGCGGCATCGGTTTCCGGGTGAAGCTGTTTGGCTTCTACGCCCAGTTCACGCGCGGCGACCTGCAGGAAGTGACGCGCCAGGCGAGGGATATCTTCGCGACGTTCACGTAGCGGCGGTAGATGGACGCGGATGACGTTCAGGCGATGGAATAAATCCTCACGGAATTTTCCCTCCTGCACGCGTTGCTCCAGGTTCTGGTGTGTCGCGGCAATAATGCGTACATCCACTTTCACCGGCGCATACCCGCCCACGCGATAAAACTGTCCGTCGGCCAGCACGCGCAGAAGACGGGTCTGAACATCCAGCGGCATATCGCCAATTTCATCCAGAAATAATGTCCCCCCGTCAGCCTGTTCGAAGCGGCCCTGACGAATGGTATTTGCCCCGGTAAAGGCGCCTTTTTCATGGCCGAACAGTTCGGATTCAATCAAATCTTTCGGGATAGCCGCCATATTCAGGGCGATAAACGGCGCTTTTGCCCGCGGGCTATGGCGATGTAAGGCGTGCGCGACCAGCTCTTTACCGGTGCCCGATTCGCCATTAATCAGTACGCTGATGGACGAACGCGACAGACGGCCAATAATGCGAAACACATCCTGCATCGCCGGTGCTTCGCCAATGATGTCCGTGGTAGGGCCGAAATCGGGCGCATTACGGGGCTGTTGCTGCTCCTGGTAATGGCTAATGGCGCGCTCAACCAGCGCGACCGCTTCGTCGATATCAAACGGCTTGGGCAGGTAGTCGAATGCCCCTTGCTGATAGGCGCTAACGGCGGCATCCAGATCGGAGTGTGCCGTCATTATGATGACCGGAAGCATAGGGTGGCGTTGTTTGATCTGCTTTAAAAGCGCCAGCCCGTCCATACCCGGCATACGAATATCCGACAGCAGAACATCCGGCGTTTTGGTGGTGAGTGCGTCGAGCACTTCGCTGCCGCTCTCAAACGTCGTGCAGCTTAATCCCGCCCCTGTGAGCGCGCGTTCAAGCACCCAACGGATGGAGCTATCGTCATCGACTACCCAGACTATCCCTCGTTGCATAAACGTCACCTTTATTTTTTAATCGGCAGGAAAACCGAAAACTCGGTATGTCCCGGCCAACTGGTAAATTCAATTTTTCCAGAGTGTTGATCGATCAAACTGCGGGCAATGGATAATCCCAGCCCGGTACCGCCTTCGCGACCGCTGACCATCGGGTAGAACAGGGTGTCCTGCAGATGAGATGGGATCCCCGGCCCGTTGTCCTCAACGTCGATGCGTGCCGCCAGCCGATAGCGCACGCCATGCAAGGTGAGCTGGAATGCGGTTCGGGTACGCAAAATGATTTCGCCGCCTTCCGGTCCCAGAGCCTGCAGCGCATTACGCACAATATTCAGCAGGACCTGCTCAATCTGGTCCGGATCGTGCGCCAGTTCCGGCAGGCTGGGGTCATAATCACGCACCAGCGTAACGTTCTCCGGCAGCTCCATTGAGACGAGCTTCACCACCCGTTCAGCCACTTTATGAATGCTTTCTGTGACGTGCATACCCGGCTGTTGCGGCCCGAGCAGGCGGTCAACCAGGTTACGCAGACGGTCGGCCTGCTCAATGATGACGTTGGTATACTCCGCCAGCGCAGGGTCCGGCAGCGCTTTGGTTAACAGCTGCGCCGCCCCGCGTAATCCGCCCAGTGGGTTTTTGATTTCATGCGCCAGGCCCCGCACCAGATCGCGGGCGGCAATTTGCTGCGCATGCTGAAGTTGCTCCTGGCTCAGTCGGCGCTGATTGTCCATCGGCGCCATTTCGAGCAGGATCAGCCCTTCAGGAAGACGTTGCGCGGTAAGCGACAAAATATGCGAGCGCCCGTCGATCACCAGCGTCACTTCGTTATCGGTGAACCCCTGACCGGCCTGCAGACTTTCCTGCATCAGGCCAATGTTCAGCGAAAAATAGCTCAATAATTCTGGCAGCGGAGTGCCAAACAGTTTGCGTGCGCTTTGGGCGAGCAGTTGCTGCGCCGCCGGGTTGGCGTAATGAACAGCCAGCTCGTCGTCGACCAGCAAAATGCTGTTAATTAACGAATTGAGGATCTGCCCAGCATCGGGCAGCGTGCCAGTTGCCATTCAGCAGTCTCCTGGAGTTGGTTGCACTAATTTAGTGCAGTATAGCTTTTTCGTCGTAAAAAGCGCGTGAGATCAGGTTGTTGGTGGAGAAAAAAGCCCATCCGGAGATGGGCTGAAAGTTTCCACGGCAACAAAAAAAAAAGCTTTCGGGGCCGCGCCTGAAGGGTGGCGCGAAACCCGTTGTAACTTAAACGCTGTAGTACAGTTCGAATTCAACCGGATGCGGAGTCATGCGCACGCGGTCGTTCTCTTCAGTACGCAGGGCGATGTAGGCATCGATAGCGTCGTCAGTGAACACGCCACCCGCAGTCAGGAACTCGCGGTCAGCGTCCAGTGCCTGCAGGGCTTCTTCCAGAGAGCCTGCAACCTGTGGGATCTCTTTCGCTTCTTCTGGCGGCAGGTCATACAGGTTTTTGTCCATCGCTTCGCCTGGGTGGATCTTGTTCTTGATACCGTCCAGACCGGCCATCAGCAGTGCTGCGAAGCACAGGTATGGGTTAGCTGCTGGATCCGGGAAGCGCACTTCGATACGACGCGCTTTAGGAGAAGCCACTACCGGGATACGGATAGAAGCAGAACGGTTACGCGCTGAGTAAGCCAGCATAACAGGTGCTTCGTAGCCTGGGACCAGACGCTTGTAAGAGTTGGTGGTTGGGTTCGCCAGGGCGTTGATCGCTTTAGCGTGTTTGATTACGCCGCCAATGTAGTACAGCGCCTGCTCAGACAGACCTGCATATTTGTCACCAGAGAACAGGTTGGTACCGTTCTTGGACAGGGACATGTGGCAGTGCATACCGGAACCGTTGTCGCCAAACATTGGTTTTGGCATGAAGGTCGCGGTTTTACCGAAACGGTGTGCAACGTTGTGCACAACGTATTTGTAGATCTGAATTTCGTCCGCTTTTTTGGTCATGGTGTTGAAGCGGGTTGCCACTTCGTTCTGACCAGCAGTCGCCACTTCGTGGTGGTGAGCTTCAACTACCAGGCCCATCTCTTCCATCACCAGACACATGGTGGAACGGATGTCCTGTGAAGAATCGACCGGAGGAACCGGGAAGTAACCGCCTTTCACGCCAGGACGGTGACCTTTGTTACCACCTTCGTATTTGGTGGAGGAGTTCCATGCACCTTCGATGTCGTCGATAGCCACGTGGGAGCCAGAGATAGAGGCACCGAAACGAATGTCATCGAACAGGAAGAATTCTGGCTCTGGCCCGAACAGAACGGTGTCTGCGATGCCGGTAGAACGCAGGTACTCTTCTGCACGTTTAGCGATGGAGCGAGGGTCACGGTCGTAGCCCTGCAGCGTGCCTGGCTCGAGGATATCGCAACGGATGATCAGGGTTGGCTCTTCGAAGAACGGATCAATGACCGCCGTGGTCGCGTCTGGCATCAGAACCATGTCAGATTCGTTAATGCCTTTCCAGCCACCAATGGAGGAGCCGTCAAACATTTTGCCTTCTTCAAAGAATTCGGCGTTTACCTGATGAGCAGGAATTGTGACGTGCTGTTCTTTACCTTTAGTATCGGTGAAGCGCAGATCAACAAACTTCACTTCATGTTCGTTCAGCATCGTCAAAACGTGTTCAGCGGACATACTTAACTCTCCAGATTGGTCATTGTCGTCGTGGTAACGAGGTCTTCAACTTCTATCAAGGTGGCTATGAGGCCATCTTTTTGCCGTATTTTTATAAAGCGAAATCTGTGCCAACTTTTAAAACACCCCAAAAAGGCGTTATCATGCGCACCATAGTGCAAAAGTGCTGCACCACAATGGTTATGTTGCACCAGTATAGTGCTTCAGTGTGAACACTGAGCACCATATTGGTGCAATTTTCGTTAAAGTGCCCTTTTTACGCTCCGTGAAAGCGATCACAAAGCATCTCTGCAATACTTGTTTGCGGGGGATGTTTGTGATCCTGTTTTGTAGTGCGATTAATCCGTGTACAATAACGCGCTATTTCTAATGCCTGAGGCAAAGTTGTGATCGAAAATTTGCGTAACATCGCCATCATCGCGCACGTTGACCATGGTAAAACTACCCTGGTTGATAAGCTGCTGCAGCAATCCGGTACGTTTGATGCACGTGCCGAAACTCAAGAGCGTGTGATGGACTCCAACGATTTGGAGAAAGAGCGTGGGATTACCATCCTCGCGAAAAACACCGCTATCAAATGGAATGACTACCGTATCAACATCGTTGATACCCCAGGGCACGCCGACTTCGGTGGTGAAGTTGAGCGCGTGATGTCCATGGTGGATTCCGTGCTGCTGGTGGTTGACGCCTTTGACGGCCCAATGCCGCAAACGCGTTTCGTGACCAAAAAAGCATTTGCCCATGGCCTGAAGCCTATTGTTGTTATCAACAAGGTTGACCGTCCTGGCGCACGTCCTGACTGGGTTGTTGATCAGGTGTTCGACCTGTTCGTTAACCTTGACGCGACCGACGAGCAGCTGGACTTCCCTATCATCTACGCTTCGGCGCTGAATGGTATTGCAGGTCTGGATCACGAAGATATGGCGGAAGACATGACCCCGCTGTATCAGGCGATTGTCGATCACGTACCGGCTCCGGATGTTGATCTTGATGGTCCTCTGCAGATGCAGATCTCCCAGCTGGACTACAACAACTACGTTGGCGTTATCGGTATCGGCCGCATCAAACGCGGTAAAGTGAAGCCGAACCAGCAGGTTACTATCATCGATAGCGAAGGCAAAACCCGTAACGGTAAAGTGGGCAAAGTGCTGACTCACCTGGGTCTGGAGCGTATCGACAGCGATCTGGCTGAAGCGGGCGATATCATCGCGATCACCGGTCTGGGCGAGCTGAACATCTCTGACACCATCTGCGACCCGCAGAACGTGGAAGCGCTGCCAGCCCTGTCTGTTGATGAACCAACGGTAACCATGTTCTTCAACGTCAATACCTCTCCATTCTGTGGTAAAGAAGGTAAATTCGTTACCTCTCGTCAGATCCTTGACCGCCTGAACAAAGAGCTGGTGCACAACGTTGCGCTGCGCGTTGAAGAAACGGAAGACGCTGATGCCTTCCGCGTATCCGGTCGTGGTGAACTGCACCTGTCTGTTCTGATCGAAAACATGCGTCGTGAAGGTTTCGAGATGGCGGTTTCCCGTCCGAAAGTTATCTTCCGCGAAATCGACGGCCGTAAACAAGAGCCGTTCGAAAACGTAACGCTGGACGTTGAAGAGCAGCACCAGGGTTCTGTGATGCAGGCTCTGGGTGAGCGTAAAGGCGACCTGAAAAACATGAATCCAGATGGCAAAGGCCGCGTACGTCTCGACTACGTGATCCCAAGCCGTGGCCTGATCGGCTTCCGTTCTGAGTTCATGACCATGACTTCCGGTACCGGTCTGCTGTACTCCACCTTCAGCCACTACGACGACGTACGTCCGGGTGAAGTGGGCCAGCGTAACAACGGCGTGCTGATCTCTAACGGTCAGGGTAAAGCGGTTGCGTTTGCGCTGTTCGGTCTGCAGGATCGCGGTAAGCTGTTCCTGGGTCACGGTGCTGAAGTGTATGAAGGCCAGATCATCGGTATTCACAGTCGTTCTAACGACCTGACGGTAAACTGCCTGACCGGTAAAAAACTGACCAACATGCGTGCGTCCGGTACTGACGAAGCAACGGTTCTGGTTCCACCGATCAAGATGACGCTGGAGCAGGCTCTGGAATTCATCGATGACGACGAACTGGTAGAAGTGACTCCACTGTCTATCCGTATCCGTAAACGTCACCTGACCGAGAACGATCGTAAACGTGCAATGCGCGGTGCGAAAGAAGAGTAATACACTCCTCTCTGGTCAACAAAACCCCGCCCTTGTGGCGGGGTTTTTCTTTTTCTACCCTGTGCGTACTTCATAGCCAAACCTTATCTTTCCCGCTACAGTTACTTTTCCACGGCGAGCAGGAGATAAACATGCTTTATATCTTTGACTTAGGAAATGTAATCGTCGATATCGATTTCAATCGGGTGCTGGGCGCATGGAGCGATTTTAGCCGTGTCCCGCTGGCGACGTTGAAACAGAGTTTCGCCATGGGCGAGACATTCCATCAGCATGAACGGGGTGAGATCAGCGACGAAGTGTTTGCTGAACGTCTGTGCCATGAAATGGATCTGCCGTTAAGCTACGAACAGTTCTCCCACGGCTGGCAGGCTGTATTTGTCGCTATCCGCCCTGAGGTTATCGACATCATGCATAAACTTCGCGAGCAGGGTCACCGGGTCGTCGTGCTGTCGAACACCAACCGCCTGCACACCACGTTCTGGCCAGAGGAATACCCAGAAGTTAAGGCCGCAGCAGATAAAATCTACCTCTCGCAAGAGATGGGGATGCGTAAACCCGAAGCGCGGATTTATCAGGCGGTACTGCAAGCGGAAGGATTCTCCGCGTCCGATGCGGTCTTTTTCGATGACAATGCCGATAATATAGAGGGAGCTAACCAGTTGGGTATTACGTCAATTCTGGTGACCGGAAAAGAGACGATACCGAACTACTTTGCGAAGCAGTTATGCTAAAAACCGTTCATCAAAAAGCCACGCACCATACTCGCCCGCTCAGGGCCTGGCTAAAACTCCTCTGGCACCGTATTGATGAGGACAACATGACCACGCTGGCGGGTAACCTCGCCTACGTGTCGTTGCTCTCCCTGGTACCGCTGGTGGCGGTTATTTTTGCCCTTTTTTCCGCTTTTCCCATGTTTGCAGAGGTCAGCCTGCAGCTGCGCCACTTCGTCTTTGCGAATTTTATTCCTGCCACTGGCGATGTGATCCAGAACTACATTGAACAGTTTGTCGCAAACTCCAGCAAGATGACGGCAGTGGGGGCGTGCGGGCTTATCGTCACCGCGCTGCTGCTGATGTACTCCATCGACAGTGCGCTTAATACGATCTGGCGGAGTAAAAAAGTCCGCCCGAAGGTCTATTCCTTTGCTGTTTACTGGATGATTTTAACTCTCGGCCCGCTGCTGGCGGGGGCGAGCCTGGCGATTAGCTCCTATCTGCTCTCCCTGCGCTGGGCCAGCGATCTCAACGGTGCCATTGATAACGTGTTGCGTATCTTCCCGCTGATTTTATCGTGGCTCTCTTTCTGGCTGCTCTACAGTGTGGTGCCGACCACGCGCGTGCCGAACCGTGATGCGGTTGTTGGCGCACTGGTTGCAGCGGTACTCTTCGAACTGGGCAAAAAGGGGTTTGCCCTTTACATCACCATGTTCCCATCCTATCAGCTCATTTACGGCGTACTGGCGGTGATCCCCATTTTGTTTGTCTGGGTTTACTGGACCTGGTGTATCGTCTTGCTTGGTGCGGAAATAACTGTCACTCTCGGCGTATACCGCGAACTTAAAAAAGCAGCAGAAGCTGAAAAACAACAAGAAGCAGACCAACCATGATTGCATTGATACAGCGCGTAACCCGTGCCAGCGTCACCGTGGAGGGAGAGGTGACGGGTGAAATTGGCCCAGGACTTTTAGTGTTGTTAGGTGTCGAAAAGGATGACGACGAACAAAAAGCCAACCGCTTATGTGAACGCGTGCTGGGCTACCGTATCTTCAGTGATGCGGAAGGCAAGATGAACCTTAACGTCCAGCAATCGGGCGGAAGCGTGCTGGTGGTTTCCCAGTTTACGCTGGCCGCCGATACCGAACGCGGCATGCGCCCGAGTTTCTCAAAAGGTGCGGCCCCGGATCGGGCAGAAGCGCTTTACGAGTACTTTGTTGAGCGTTGTCGCCAACAGGAAATGAATACGCAAACCGGACGATTTGCTGCAG
Organism: Enterobacter cloacae complex sp. 382A5; assembly: GCF_050031095.1. NCBI lineage: Bacteria > Pseudomonadati > Pseudomonadota > Gammaproteobacteria > Enterobacterales > Enterobacteriaceae > Enterobacter > Enterobacter cloacae complex sp. 382A5. Next base: position 4,679,923 of record NZ_JBLGVK010000001.1, on the reverse strand, counting down.
ATATGCAGGTATCGCTGGTGAACGATGGCCCCGTCACATTCTGGCTCCAGGTATGAGCCAACTGGCGGCGTGGCCGCGGGTAACAAGAGAGAGTACAGCTATGTATCACCTTCGAGTACCGCAAACGGAAGAAGAGTTAGAAGCCTATTACCAGTTCCGCTGGGAAATGCTGCGCAAGCCATTACATCAGCCTAAAGGGTCTGAACGCGACGCCTGGGACGCCATGGCACATCATCAGATGGTGATGGACGAAGAGGGTAACCTCGTTGCCGTCGGGCGTCTGTATATTAATGCCGATAACGAAGCCTCTATTCGTTTTATGGCGGTCCATCCCTCCGTGCAGGACAAAGGGTTAGGTACGTTGATGGCCATGACCCTGGAGTCAGTGGCCCGTCAGGAAGGCGTTAAACGCGTGACCTGTAGCGCCCGCGAAGATGCCGTTGAGTTCTTCGCCAAACTCGGTTTTGTTAATCAGGGGGAAATTACGACCCCGCAAACCACGCCGATTCGCCACTTTTTGATGATTAAACCCATCGCCACGCTGGATGATATTCTCCACCGCGCGGACTGGTGCGGACAGCTTCAGCAGGCCTGGTATCAGCACATCCCTCTGAGTGAAAAGATGGGGGTGCGTATTCAGCAGTACACCGGGCAAAAATTCATTACCACCATGCCGGAAACCGGCAATCAGAACCCACACCACACGCTATTTGCCGGCAGCCTGTTTTCGCTCGCCACGCTCACCGGCTGGGGGCTTATCTGGCTGATGCTGCGTGAACGCCACCTTGGCGGCACGATCATTCTGGCTGATGCCCATATTCGCTACAGCGCCCCCATAAGCGGTAAACCGAGCGCCGTGGCCGATCTCGGCTCTTTGGGGGGCGATCTCGACCGCCTGGCGCGCGGCCGCAAAGCCCGTGTACAGATGCAGGTTGAACTCTTTGGCGATGAAACCCCAGGCGCGGTGTTTGAAGGCACCTATATCGTTCTGCCTGCGAAGCCGTTTGGCGCGTATGAAGAGGGCGGGAACGAGGAGGAATAAGGTTCCCCGATGTTATCGCCGGGCGGAGTTGATCCGCCAGGCGATGTCCCGAAGAACGTCTCGCGCTGATGGACTGACGCCGGCAAGCTGGAAGAAGCCGTGGATGACACCCAGCCAATGCTGCGCTGTGCAAATAACCCCTTGTTCTGTCATATGTTGATAAAGCGCCTGACCCTCGTCGCATAGCGGATCGTACTCGGCGGTAATAATATGTACCGGCGGCAGGCCGTTGAAATCATCCCGCCAGAGTGGGCTGGCTTCAGGGTCCCGGCGGTCTGTCTCTGCCAGGTACATATCATAACCACTCAGCAGCGTATCGCGCGTGATAACGTAGTCCTGCCCATTATGGGTATAACTTGCAAAGCTGGCTGTGGCGTTGAGCATAGGGTAGATAAGGATAAGCTGGGCCGGATTCCACTCTGTTTTAGCCTTGAGCCGCAGCGCGGTGACCAGCGCCAGATGGCCGCCTGCACTGTCACCACAAAGCGTAATCCGGTTTTTATCCACACCGACTTTTTCGGCATGTTGCCAGACAAGCTCCGCCGCTCTCTCTGCATCATCATGCGCAGCGGGGAAGGTATGCTCCGGTGCCAGCCTGTACTGAACCGCAACCACCCGACACTGACCGTAATACGCCAGCTGGCGGAGCTGATTGTCATGGGTTGCAAACCCACCGCTGACAAAACAACCGCCATGGTAGTAGAGGGCACAAGGTAACGTTTCAGAGACATTGAGAGGCGAAAATACCCGAAAGGTAAGGCCATCAATGACAAGCGTTTCAACCTGCACGCGGGTTTCGGTCTCGCCGGCAAGTACAGTGCTGGCAACATATCCGGCTCTCCGGTCATCAATACTCTGCTTACGCGCGCCAGGTCGGCCTGCAGCGATAAAATCCTGCACAAGCCTATCAATACCCTTTTCCAGTGCCATGGTGATGTCCTTTTGCTGTATGTATATACAGATTTATAGCCTGATTTAGTGCAGATGAAAACAGCGAAATCTGAGGATGCGAACGATATGGAAAGCGGCTCGCAAAATTGATTACTCTCGAAAAAATGCCCTTTAACCCTAAATTGATAAGGTGTATTTTGCCTGAAAATTAACCGCAGATGATATACTAAGGTGATATATGAGTGTTTTGGCGGAACTGGATATGGGCAGAATACTGATCGATTTATCTGATGACGTGATTCAACGGCTGGATAACCTCAAGCAACTGCGAAATCAGCCGCGCGCTGAGCTGCTACGGGAGGCGATAGAGCAGTATCTCGACCAGCAGAGTTCGTCTGTTATCCGCGGTGCGCTTGGCTTGTGGGGAGACAAGAAAGAAGACGGGCTGGAGTATGAACGTAAGCTGCGTGAGGAATGGTGATCATGAATAATATGGCCGTGTTTGATACCAATATTCTCATTGATCTCTTCAACAACCGTGTCGAAGCTGCGGATGCGATTGATCATGCCGCGTCACATCGAGCCATTAGCTTAATTACCTGGATGGAGGTGATGGTGGGCGCACGCAGGCATGGTCATGAAGCGAAAACGGCAGCCGTGATGGGCGCTTTCGAAATTATTGATGTGTCTCGGGATATCGCGGAAAGAAGCGTTTTACTGCGTGAAAAGCATGGAATGAAACTGCCTGATGCCATCATTCTGGCCACAGCCCAGAGCAGAAAATGTCCGTTGTTTTCTCGAAATACGAAAGATTTTTCGGGTATTGATGAGGTCGTTACGCCTTATCAACTGTAGGCCGGGCAAGCTTGCGCCGCCCGGCACTATTACAGGAGATTACTCCCCTTCACCCGGGAACAGGAACGGGTTGATAGAGCTACGGGCAAAGCCCTCCTGCTCCATTTTGGCGTCCAGAATCAGCGAGGCGAGATCGTCAGCCACCGCTTCAACTTTCGGGTCTTTTTCCTGATACAGAATCTTCAGATACGTACCGCAATCGCCGCAACTTTCGGCTTTTACCGCCGCGTCTTCATTTTCCAGCGACCAGTAGTTCAGATCGCGGGTCTGCTCGCAGTTGCTGCACTTCACGCGCACCACATGCCACTCTGTTTCACACAGGTTGCAATGCAGGTAGCGCAGCCCCTGGGTGGTGCCGATCTGTACCATGCTGGAGACTGGCATTGAGCCACACACCGGACAGAACTGGCGCGCTTCGCCGTATTCGGCGCGCGCTTTACCAGGGATCAGGCTGGCCATTTGCGCCCAGTAGAGCGACAGCGCAGCCCAGATAAACGGCGCTTTATCGCTGCTGACCAGCGAGAAGTCAGAGGCAAACAGCGCGCTCGCCATCTCTTCCAGCTCCTGATCGGAGGCTTTTTCCAGGTTCTCAATGACCGCCAGCGCGGTGCCGCTCATCTCGGGCTTCAGCTCGGCAATCAGAGAATGCAGCAGCTTATGCCAGTGCTTGTCACGCGGCAGGACGTGAATATCCAGCGGCGGCTTGCCCTGCTCACTGGCTTCTTTGATGCGCGCAGTCAGATCCATTTGCAGCGGGTGGTCGTACAGCACCACTTCCTGCGCATGGGCAACCAGCGCGGCAAAACGCAGAAAATCGCCCAGCGGGTTGTTCTCTGCCAGCTCGCGCAGGCGCTCTGCACGGCGGTTGTAGAGGTTCTTGAGTCTGGGGAATAACAACGGCGGAATATATTCCGCCGTGCGTTTCTCGCTCGACCCCAGCTCATCTTGCGGGATTATGCGAATACTCATTCAGTTTTCTTTTCCGTTGTCTTTCGGACTTCACGGTACCAACGCGGGTGATGTTTCTTCGCCCACGTTTTGGTTACCCATCCTTCCACCATCGCGGTAATGGTGCCTTTCACCCAGAGGGCGGCGTAAATATGCACCATGATAACCACAATTAACGCCACTGCGGCAAATGAATGCAGCATCAGCGCGAATCGGATCACCGGGATTGAGAAAGCAGGCGCAAAGTACGGACGCCAGATGATCACGCCGCTCACCAGCAACAGGACCAGGAAGATAATCGCCGCCCAGAATACGCACTTCTGGCCGAAGTTATAACGCCCGGTGTCACCCACTTCCTCGTTGACGACGATCTTACGAATATTCTTCGCCCAAAAGATATCATCCCGATTGATTAGGTTATGGTGCCAGTAACGGAAAAACATGATGATAAACGAGGCAAACATCACCACACCCACGAACGGGTGAAGGATGCGCGCCAGCTGTGGCGTACCCAGTATCTGCATCAGCCAGTTGAAGGACGGGAAGAAGAACCCCAGCCCGCTTATCGCCGCCAGCATAAAGCAGAAGGCGGTGACCCAGTGGTTGATGCGTTCCGGCGCGGTGTAGCGCACGATGGTGTCACGTTTTTTCATTTGCGCACCTCGTCTTTCTCTTCATGCAGGTTATCGTCTTCCTCTTCCGCGCGGTTCGGACCAACACCGACGTAGTGGAAGATGCTCGCTGCGAAGGTGGCAGCAAAACCGACCGCTGCCAGCGGTTTCCAGATGCCTTTCCAGAACTTCACGGTGGCGCTGATTTCCGGGTTCTCCGGCAGGCCGTGATACAGATTCGGCTTGTCGGCATGGTGCAACACGTACATCACGTGCGTACCGCCCACACCGGCCGGATCGTACAGGCCAGCGTTATCGTAACCACGGGTTTTCAGTTCACCCACGCGTTCGGCCGCCAGCGTTTTCATATCCTCTTTGGAGCCAAAGTGGATGGCGCCGGTTGGACAGGTTTTCACGCAGGCTGGCTCCTGGCCAACGTTCACGCGGTCAACGCACAGCGTACATTTGTAGACGCGGTTGTCTTCCGGGTTCAGTCGCGGCACGTCAAACGGGCAGCCCGCGATGCAGTAGCCGCAGCCGATGCACTGCTCGGACTGGAAGTCGACAATGCCGTTGGCATACTGAATGATAGCCCCTTCTGACGGACACGCCTTCAGGCAGCCCGGATCCGCACAGTGCATACAGCCATCTTTGCGGATAAGCCATTCCAGTTTGTCGTTCTGCTCCACTTCAGAGAAACGCATTACCGTCCAGGACTTGGCGGTCAGGTCGGCCGGGTTGTCGTACACCCCGACGTTGTGACCCACTTCGTCACGGAGGTCGTTCCACTCTGAACAGGCCACCTGACAGGCTTTACAGCCGATACAGGTGGTAACGTCGATAAGCTTCGCCACTTCCTGCTGGTGGTCCCGCGCCTGAGGCGCGGGCGTGAAACCGTTAGTCGCGGAACGACGAATAATGTCCTGAGATTGATAAGCCATAAGTCGTCTCCGTTACACCTTTTCCACGTTCACGAGGAAGGCCTTAAACTCCGGCGTCTGCGTGTTCGCATCACCGACGAATGGCGTCAGGGTGTTCGCAATGAACCCTTTCTTCGCCACGCCCTCATAACCCCAGTGAATCGGAATACCGATGGTATCCACCTGCTGACCGTGAACGTTCAGCGTGCGAATACGCTTGGTCACTACCGCCTTGGCCTTGATATAGCCACGGTTAGAGGAGACCTTCACGGTATCGCCATGGGCAATGCCGAGCTTGTTCGCCAGCTTCTCGCCGATCTCCACAAACTGTTCCGGCTGCGCGATGGCGTTAAGCAGCGCGTGCTTGGTCCAGTAGTGGAAGTGCTCGGTCAGACGGTAAGTGGTGCCCACATACGGGAACTTGTCTTTTTTACCCAGCGCTTCAAAGTCGCCCTTAAAGATACGGGCAGCCGGGTTAGAGACCACGTTCGGGTGCAGCGGGTTAGTACCCAGCGGCGTTTCAAACGGCTCGTAGTGTTCCGGGAACGGCCCTTCCGCCATTTTATCGATGGCAAACAGGCGTCCCATCCCTTCAGGCTGCATGATAAACGGCCCGACATCGCTGCCTGGTGCGGCAGTGCTGTAGTCCGGAATATCCACGCCGCCCCATTTCGCGCCGTCCCATTTCAGAAGCTGACGCTTCGGATCCCACGGGTTACCCTGCGGGTCAGCGGAGGCACGGTTATAGAGAATGCGGCGGTTAAGCGGCCATGCCCAAGCCCAGCCCAGCGTATTGCCAAGGCCCGATGGGTCAGCGTTATCGCGGTTGGCCATCTGGTTGCCTTTCGGCGTCCAGCTACCGGTAAAGATCCAGCAACCGCTTGAGGTGGTGCCGTCATCACGCAGGTGCGCGAAGGTGCTGAGCTGATCGCCTTTTTTCGCCAGCACGGTACCGGTGGCCGGGTCGATAACGTCCGCCAGCGCCTTACCGTTGCTCTCCATCGCCACTTCTTCCGGGGATGGATTCTCCGGCGTCGAGTAGTTCCAGGTCATGTTCAGAACCGGTTCCGGGTTCGCGCCGCCTTCTGCCGCGTACATCTTACGCAGGCGTAAGAAGATACCGGCCAGGATCTCGCCGTCGTTCATGGCGATGCCCGGGGCGTCCGCACCTTTCCAGTGCCACTGCAACCAGCGGCCAGAGTTGACGATAGAACCGTTCTCTTCCGCGAAGCAGGTTGATGGCAGACGGAATACTTCGGTCTGAATTTTTGACGGATCGACGTCGTTCGATTCACCGTGGTTCTGCCAGAAGGTCGAGGTCTCGGTGTTGAGCGGGTCGATGGTAATCAGGAACTTCAGTTTCGACAGAGACTCGACAACCTTGTTCTTGTTCGGGAACGAGGCGACCGGGTTAAAGCCCTGGCAAATGTAGCCGTTGACCTGACCCTGGTGCATCATCTCGAAGTACTGCAGCACGTCGTAACCTTTGTCCCACTTCGGCAGCCAGTCAAAGCCCCAGCTATTTTCCGCCGTCGCTTTGTCGCCGTAGAAGGCTTTCATCAGCGAGACGAAGAACTTCGGATAGTTGCCCCAGTAGTTCACCTGGCCTTCAAGCAGCGGTTTTGGCGTGCTGGCTGTCAGGTAGGTTTGCAGGTCCGGTTGTTTCTCGCTTGGCAGGTTCATATAACCTGTCAGGCTTTGTGACAGCAGGCCGAGGTCGGTCAGACCCTGAATGTTGGAGTGACCGCGCAGGGCGTTCACGCCGCCGCCTGCCATCCCCATGTTGCCGAGCAGCAGCTGAACCATCGCCATGGTACGGATGTTCTGCGCACCAATGGAGTGTTGCGTCCAGCCGAGGGCATACAGGAACGACGCGGTTTTGTCTTTCGCGCTGGTTTCGGCGATAAGCTCGCAGACCTTCAGGAAGTCAGCCTTTGGCGTACCACAGATGTTCTCAACAACGTCCGGCGTATAGCGGGAAACGTGCTCTTTCAGCAGGTTCCACACGCAGCGCGGGTGTTGCAGGGTGGTGTCGCGCTTCGCAAAGCCGTTCTCGTCCAGCTCGTAGTTCCAGCTGGTTTTGTCGTACTTGCGTTTTTCGGCGTCGTAACCGCTGAACAGACCATCTTCGAAGTGGTAATCCTCACGCACGATCAGGCTGGCGTTGGTATAGGCTTCGGTGTATTCGCGGTTATATTTTTCGTGAGTCATCAGGTACAGCAATACGCCTGACAGGAAAGTGATGTCAGTACCTGAACGAATAGGGGTGTAGAAATCCGCCACTGACGCTGTACGCGTAAAGCGGGGATCGATCACAATCAGTTTCGCACCGTTGTGGATTTTGGCTTCCATCGCCCAGCGGAACCCGACAGGGTGCGCTTCAGCGGCGTTACCGCCCATCACCACAATGAGGTTGGCGTTCTTGATGTCGACCCAGTGGTTGGTCATCGCACCGCGACCAAATGTTGGAGCAAGACTTGCTACCGTTGGTCCGTGTCAGACACGCGCCTGGTTGTCGACCGCGAGCATACCGAGTGCGCGCGTGAATTTCTGAGTTAAATAGCCGGTTTCGTTACTGGAAGCCGATGCACACAGCATCCCGGTGGAGAGCCAGCGGTTGACCGTCACGCCGTCGGCGTTCTTCGCAATAAAGTTGGCATCGCGGTCTTCTTTAATCAGTTTAGCGATGCGGTCAAATGCTTCTTCCCAGCTGATTTGCTGCCATTTATCAGAGCCAGGCGCGCGATATTCCGGGAATTTCAGACGGCTTTCGGAGTGGATAAAGTCCACCAGACCGGCCCCTTTCGGGCACAGCGCGCCGCGGTTGACCGGGTGGTCCGGGTCGCCTTCGATGTGGAAGATAGACGCTTTGGCGTTTTTAGCACCGTCGCCGAGGCTATACATTAACAGCCCGCAACCGACAGAGCAGTACGTACAGGTATTACGGGTTTCACGGGTGCGCAGCAGTTTATACTGCCGCGTTTCCGCCAGCGCTACGCCAGGCGCAAAGCCCAGTGCCGCTGCCGTGGTGCCTGCCATACCGCCAGCGCAGATCTTAAAGAACTGCCTTCTGCTGACCTGCATGGGTCACTCCTTGTTTCGACATTGCTTACATATGTAGTTTTGACTTCGCGGTTGAATAATGACCGCAAAGGAGAAAAATTTGCGTTAATCCCTCATTTCTCCGGGGGATATCACCAGAATACCACAATGTCGGTACGCCTGTTCCAATGGCGTTAATACAAAGTGAACGTATTATCACCGTGTTGATTATAAAATGTGATATCAATCACATTATTAACCCCGCATGTTACAGGGGTGTAGCATGGCGCCGGTTGCACCTCTCCAGAATGAGTAGGTAAACTTGAGGCGGTTGGGTGCTGAAAAGTTGATCCATACTATGCGTAAGGCCTGTGGTTTATGCTGCAATAGCAGGCTCACCTCCGTGGTTGTTCAGGAAAACCGTTGTGTCTAAACAAAACCGTGCTACCCACTCGTCACCGCTGCCAGCAGGCATTGTGGAGCTGTCGGTACATCGACCCCCTCACATTACCCACGCCACGCCCGATTTTCTGGCGGAAGAAGTCCCCGTCGCCCTGGTGTACAACGGCATCTCGCACGTTGTGATGATGGCGTCGCCAAAAGATCTTGAACTGTTCGCCATCGGGTTTTCGCTCTCGGAAGGCATCATTGCGCATCCACAGGACATTTACGGCATGGATGTGGTTCAGGCCTGCAACGGTCTGGAAGTGCAGATCGAACTCTCCAGTCGTCGCTTTATGGGGCTGAAGGAGCGTCGTCGCGCGTTGGCCGGGCGAACAGGGTGCGGCGTCTGTGGCGTTGAGCAACTGAACGATATCGGCAAACCTGTCGCGCCGCTGCCCTTTACGCAGACCTTCAATCTGGCCAACCTCGACCACGCGCTTGCCCACCTCAACGACGTGCAGCCCATCGGCCAGTTGAGCGGCTGTACGCATGCGGCGGCATGGGTTCTGCCATCAGGCGATATCGCCGGTGGGCATGAAGACGTGGGACGTCATGTGGCACTGGATAAACTGATGGGGCGTCGGGCGCGGGAGAGCGATCTCTGGCAGCACGGCGCAGCGCTGGTTTCCAGCCGCGCCAGCTACGAGATGGTGCAAAAATCTGCAATGTGCGGTGTCGAAATCCTGTTTGCGGTCTCGGCGGCGACGACGCTGGCGGTAGAGGTGGCAGAGCGTTGTAACCTGACGCTGGTTGGGTTCTGCAAACCGGGAAGGGCGACAATTTATACCCATCCGCAGCGATTAATTGTTGATCAGTAATTTTGAATGATAATAGCAAATCCTTCCGCTTTTAGTTGTCGGTCATGAGGTCTAGTATTTATCTCATCAAGGCACGGTGCCTTACCTAAACAACTTAACTAAAGGGTTTATATCATGAAAAGCATCAAAACTTTTGTCGCTGTAATCGCTCTGGCTGCTTCATTCGGTTCTTTCGCTGCACAAACTGTTACCGCCTCTGCCTCCACGCTGGATGGCGCAGAAGCGAAAATCGCCGCTCAGGCTCAGGAAGCGGGCGCGTCCTCTTACAAAATTACTCAGGCATTCTCTGGTAACCGCGTACATATGACCGCTGAACTGAACAAATAATTACGCTACACCGTCGAAAGAGTGCCCCTGGGGCGCTTTTTTAGTTTATGCCCGCCAGACGCAGCAGCGCCGTAACGACCGCCGCCGCCACGATCACCACAATTAACGGCATTTTTCGCCAGGCCAGAAACACCGCAAACGCCACGCCCAGCAACCGCGCCATCCCGGCGAAATGTTCCCCTTCATAGAAGGTGGTCGCCAGCGCCACGGAAAACAGCAACACCGTTGCCGCATCCGACAGCAATGCCTGAGATCGCTCGGACAGCGCCAGTCGGCTACCCAGTTTCGCCCCGCCAAGACGCATCAGATAGGTCCCTGCTGACAGAATGGCGATACCGAGGATAAAGAGGGTCATGTTTTCCATTATTTTTTTCTCGCGGCGAGACCGAGTAAAGAGAGCAGTACCGGTAAGCCCACCGGAGCGAACGGTACGGCGGCCAGCGACAGGGCGGCGCCGCTGCAGGCGCGGATAAGCGTGGTGCGGTTTTTAAACGCCGGAACCACTAAGGCCAGCAAAATGGCCGGAAATACCGCGTCCAGCCCGATGGTTTCCGGGGCCGGCAACAGTTTTCCGACCATGGCACCCAGCAGGGTACCCAGCGGCCAGAGGATGGCAACGCCCAGGCCGCACAGCCAGTAGGCCGTTTTGCGCTGCTCCGGGGTTTTTTGCGACAGCCCAAACACCACGCTTTCGTCGTTCATGATGTGGCAGCCCAAAAAGCTTAAACCGCGTTTACCCACCAGCTCGCGCACCGTAACGCCAAACGGCACATGGCGGGCGTTCACCAGCAGCCCGGCCGCGGCCGCCGCCAGTGGGTTACCCCCGCTCGCCACGATACCGATAAACATAAACTCCGAGGCCCCCGCCAGCACGGTAATAGACAGTACAAACGGTACCCACAGCGGGAAACCGTAGGCCATCGCCAGCGAGCCGTATGACATCCCCACCACGCCAACGGCGAGGCAAACGAGGATAATTGCTTTGATGGTGTCGCCTTTCAGGCAAGAGAGAGAACGTTTCATACAATTTTAGCCATATCGAACGTGTATCCATTATAATGAACGGATCAGATTCGGTTTACAAGATGAACGAATCGTTCGATTTATAGAACAAGAGGCCGTTTATGACGCAGCCAATCAGCGTGATCGCCAAAAGTCTGGTGCGAGAACGCCTGCGAACCGGACTTTCACTGGCGGAAATTGCCCGCCGTGCCGGTATCGCTAAATCCACACTTTCGCAGCTGGAGTCCGGCAATGGCAATCCCAGCCTTGAGACGCTGTGGTCGCTATGTGTGGCGCTGGATATTCCTTTTGCACGGTTGCTGGAGCCGCAGCAGCCGACCACGCAGGTGATCCGCCGCGGTGAAGGCACAAAAGTGGTCGCCGGGCAGGCCAATTACGAAGCCATTCTGCTGGCGGCATGCCCCCCGGGCGCACGGCGCGATGTCTACCTGCTCATCACCCAGCCAGGTGCCGATCGTATTTCCCAGCCCCATTCACCGGGGTCGGTTGAACATATTATTGTGACCCAGGGCCGGGCGCTGGTCGGTTTGCTTGATGCCGCAGAGGTGCTGGAGGCAGGGGATTACATTTGCTATCCCGCCGACGAACCGCATATCTTCAAGGCCCTGGAGCCAGACACCTACGCGCTACTGGTGGCGGAACAAAATTAACCAGGAAACGGAAACGCATGTCGCTTAAAGCTATCGCCAAAGAACTGGGGCTTTCGGTTACCACCGTCAGTCGTGCCCTCAACGGATATGACGACGTCTCCAGCGAGACGCGCGCCCGCGTGGAAGCGGAAGCCCAGCGACGCGGCTATCGGCCCAATACCTTTGCCCGTCGTCTGAAGATGGGCAAGATCGACGCGGTGGGGCTGGTTTTTCCGGTACATCCTGTTCCGCTCAATAACAGCGTATTTATGGACATGGTCGGCGAAATTAGCCATGAACTGGCGCGACATGAAATCGATCTCCTGCTGATTGCCGATGACGATCTGGCCGATAAACACAGCTATATGCGCATGGTGCAAAGCCGTCGCGTGGATGCGCTGATTGTGGCGCACACGCTGGATCACGATCCGCGCCTTGAGCAGCTTCAGGCTGCCGGGTTCCCCTTTCTGGCTCTCGGACGCAGTCAGCTGCCGCAGCCCTATGCATGGTTTGATTTCGACAACTACGCCGGTACGTATCAGGCCACCCGCTGGCTGATCGAAAAAGGCCATCAGCGCATTGCTTTGCTCGGCGAAAGTAACAACCAGGCGTTCATCACCCAGCGTCGCCAGGGGTATCTGGATGCGCTGCGTGAAGCCGGGCTGTCCAGCGAGTGGCTGCGCGCCATGCCGCCTTCCCGCCGGGTCGGCTACGCCACAACAAAAGAGCTGCTCTCTCTGCCGCAACCCCCCACGGCCATCATCACCGACTGCAACACCCACGGCGACGGCGCGGCAATGGCGCTGGCACAGCTTGGCCGTCTAACCGGCGAGAATGCCGTATCGCTGGTGGTCTACGACGGTTTGCCCCAGGACAGCATCGTCGATATCGACGTGGCGGCGGTGATCCAGTCTACCCGTCAGGGCGTCGGGAAGCAGATTGCCGATATGGTGCGCCAGTTGATTAATGGCGACGACATCGACACTCTTCAGGTGCTCTGGCAGCCGGAATTCTCCCCAGGCCAGACGGCGTAAACCACGCAAAATTCCAAAGCCGATCACAGATCCGAAACGTTTTGGTTTGTATCCGAAACGTTTCGGATCAACACTCAGGACATCCCGATGACTGGAGATGTCTGATGCAAGATTCCGTTTTTCGACTCGTAAGCAACACGGTGGACGTGGTGATAAAAACGCACCCGTTTGCCGAAATTCTCTACTGGGGGCCGCACCTTCAGCACTTTTCGCCGCAGGATGCCGCTACGCTCGAACGCCCGGTGGCTAACGGCAGGCTCGACGTGGATTCCCCGGTTACGCTGATGGCTGAACCTGGACACGGCCTGTTTGGTTCACCCGGCATTGAGGGGCACCGGCAGGGGCTGGATGGTTCCCCGGTTTTCAGCACCACGGACGTGCAGCAGCAGGGACAAACCCTGACGATAGCGGCAGAAGATGAACACGCGGGCCTGCGCCTGACCAGCGAGCTGGCGCTGGACGCCAGCGGCGTGCTGGTCGTGCGGCACGGCGTAACCAACCTGAAATCGCAGGCGTGGCAGGTGGATCGTTTTGCCGTCACGCTGCCCGTGGCGGAGCGCGCCCGGGAGGTGATGGCGTTTCATGGCCGCTGGATCCGTGAATTCCAGCCGCACCGCGTCATGCTGGAGCATGACAGCTTTGTGATTGAGAACCGCCGGGGTAGAACGTCTCACGAACACTTCCCGGCGCTGATTTCAGGCACGCCGTCGTTCAGCGAAATGCACGGCGATGTCTGGGGTGTGCATCTGGGCTGGAGCGGCAACCATCGCCTTCGCGCTGAAGCCAAAACCGATGGCCGTCGCTATCTGCAAGCGGAAGCGCTCTACCTGCCAGGGGAGATGGCGCTGGAAGAGGGACAAACGCTCTGGACGCCACGCCTTTATGCGAGCTACTCCGCGCACGGGCTGAACGGCATGAGCCAGCAGTTTCACCGCTACCTGCGCGACAACATCATCCGTTTCCCGGAAAACAAACCGCGTCCGGTCCACCTCAACACCTGGGAGGGGATCTACTTCAACCATGATCCGAACTACATCATGCGTATGGCTGACGAGGCGGCCGCGCTGGGTGTGGAACGCTTTATCATCGACGACGGCTGGTTTAAAGGACGCAACGACGACCATGCTGCGCTGGGCGACTGGTATCTGGATGAGAAAAAATACCCGAACGGCCTGCGGCCAGTGATCGACCACGTCAAAAACCTCGGCATGGAGTTCGGCATCTGGATTGAACCGGAGATGATCAACCCGGATTCCGATCTCTACCGCGCGCACCCCGACTGGGTTCTGGCGCTGCCGGGATACGCGCAGGCGACCGGACGACACCAGCTGGTGCTCAACCTGAACATTCCGCAAGCGTTTGATTACCTGGTGGAGCGCATGAGCTGGCTGCTGGGTGAGCATGCGGTTGATTATGTGAAATGGGATATGAACCGCGAGCTGGTGCAGCCTGGCCATAACGGCAGAGCCGCCGCCGACGCGCAGACCCGCCAGTTTTATCGACTTTTAGATGTGCTGGGCGAGCGTTTCCCGCATATTGAATTTGAATCCTGCTCCTCCGGTGGCGGACGAATCGATTACGAGGTGCTGACCCGCTGCCATCGCTTCTGGGCGTCCGACAACAACGACGCGCTGGAGCGCAACGCTATTCAGCGCGGCATGAGCTACTTCTTCCCGCCGGAGGTGATGGGCGCGCATATCGGTCATCATAAATGCCACGCGACGTTCCGCCAGCACAGCATCGCCTTTCGCGGGCTGACGGCGCTGTTTGGCCATATGGGGCTGGAGCTGGATCCGCTCACCGTGGACGCGCAGGAGCGCGAAGGCTATCGCCATTACGCCGCGCTGCACAAGCAGTGGCGCGAGGTGATCCACCACGGCACCCAGTGGCGCGTGGATATGCCGGACGCCACCACGCTGGCGCAGGGTATAGTGAGTGACGACAGGAAGCACGGGCTGTTTATGGTCAGCCAGCTCGCGATGCCGGATTACACCCTGATGATGCCGCTGCGCATGCCGGGGCTGGACGCCAGCGCGCAGTACCGCATCACGCTGCTCGATCACCCGAATATTCAGATTACGGGAGAGGGCGGGCACACCATGCGCAAGCTCCCGGCGTGGATGAACGCGCCGCAAACGGCGAGCGGTGAGTGGCTGATGCAGGCGGGTATTGCGCTGCCGATTCTCGATCCGGAAACCGCCATTCTGATTGGCGTGGAACGCGTGTAAGGGTGACGGGCCGGGGAGCCGGCCCTCCGTTGAGGATAAAAATAATGAACACAACAACCTGTACCCACAAAGACAACCCTAACTTCTGGATTTTTGGGCTGTTCTTCTTTCTCTACTTCTTCATCATGGCTACCTGCTTTCCGTTTCTGCCTATCTGGCTGTCGGACATCATCGGCCTGAATAAAACCCATACCGGCATCGTTTTCTCCTGCATTTCGCTCTCGGCTATCGCCTTCCAGCCGGTGCTGGGGGTGATTTCGGACAAGCTGGGGCTGAAAAAACACCTGCTGTGGATTATCTCGGTGCTGCTGTTTCTGTTTGCGCCCTTCTTCCTGTACGTATTCGCGCCGCTGCTGAAAACCAACATCTGGCTGGGCGCGCTGAGCGGCGGGCTGTATATCGGCTTTGTTTTCTCGGCCGGGTCCGGGGCGATTGAGGCCTATATCGAACGCGTGAGCCGCAACAGCGCCTTTGAATATGGCAAGGCGCGCATGTTCGGCTGCCTCGGCTGGGGGCTGTGCGCCTCAACGGGGGGCATCCTGTTTGGTATCGATCCGTCATACGTTTTCTGGATGGGATCGGCGGCGGCGCTGTTGCTGATGCTGCTGCTGGTGGTCGCAAAGCCGAAGCCCAATCAGACGGTACAGGTGATGAATGCCCTGGGGGCCAACCAGCCGCAGATCACCGCGAAAACGGTCTTTAACCTGTTCCGTCAGCGCAAAATGTGGATGTTTATTCTGTACGTGATTGGCGTGGCCTGCGTCTATGACGTTTTTGATCAGCAGTTCGCCACCTTCTTCAAAACCTTCTTCGCCACGCCGCAGGAGGGCACTCGCGCCTTTGGTTTCGCGACGACGGCGGGGGAGATCTGTAACGCCATCATCATGTTCTGCTCGCCGTGGATAATTAACCGCATTGGGGCGAAAAATACGCTGCTGATCGCCGGGTTGATTATGGCGACGCGCATCATCGGCTCGTCGTTTGCCACCACCGCCGTGGAGGTCATCGCCCTGAAAATGCTGCACGCCCTGGAAGTCCCGTTCCTGCTGGTGGGGGCATTCAAGTACATCACCGGCGTGTTTGATACGCGACTCTCGGCCACTATCTATCTGATTGGCTTTCAGTTTGCCAAACAGTCAGCGGCCATTTTCCTCTCCGCCTTTGCCGGAAATATGTATGATCGGATCGGCTTCCAGGAGACGTATCTGATGCTGGGCTGCTTCGTGCTGGCGATCACGGTGGTGTCAGCGTTTACGCTGAGCAGCAGGCAGGAGATAGCCGCTGCCGCGGGCGCGGCAGCGTTAACCAGTCAGTCCAGATAAAACACCTCTTCCAGCCCGGTACTCACCGGGCTGTTGTCCGGGTTCGACGGCATTACATCACGCATGTGTTTCCACCAGCGCTGGCAGACGTCGGTATTCGCGACCGCGTTCCAGCGCTCCTCCGATTCAATCTCTACGGTGGCAAACAGCAGGTTACGTTCCCGGTCGAGATAAATGGCGTAGTGGTGCGCGCCGTGGTCCTTCAGCACCGCTTCCAGTTCGGGCCAGATGGGGTTGTGGCGACGCGCGTACTCCTCGTGCGCGTCCGGGTTTACCTGCATCACAAAGGCTTTGCGGATCATAATGCCTCCAAATACAGCTCGCGCACCTCGTCGCGGCTGGCGGTGCGCGGGTTGCATGGCGCGCACGGGTCGGCGAGGGCTTTATCCAGCCAGCCTTCGATATCGGCTTTGGTGACACCAAGCTGGCTGAAGCCGGACGGAATGCCGACGCGGGCGCTCAGGTCGCGAATCGCCTGAATCGCTGACATGCTGGCCGCTTCGTCGCTCATGCCGCGCGTGTCGACGCCCATCGCCTGCGCCACGCGAGCAAACCGTGCTACGGCGTTCGGGCGGTTAAAGTTTTCGATGATCGGCAGCAGGATGGCGTTACACACGCCGTGCGGCAGATTGTGCGTCGCGCCCGGCTGGTGCGCCAGGGCATGCACGAGGCCGAGGCCAGCACTGTTAAACGCCATGCCCGCCAGATACTGACCAAACGCCATCTGCTCGCGTGCTTCCAGGTTATGACCGTCGTCGACCGCTTTGGGCAGCCAGAGGTTAATCAGGCGAATTGCTTCCAGCGCGTTGGCATCGGTCAGCGGGTGCGCGCCAACGGACACGTAAGCTTCAATGGCGTGCGTTAACGCATCCATTCCCGTTGCGGCAGTGACGGACGCAGGAATATCCAGCATCACGCTGGCATCATCCACGGCGATATCCGGAATGATGTTCGGGTCGATGATCACCTCTTTCACCTGACGCGCGGAGTCAATAATCACCGCGTTGCTGGTCATCTCCGCCGCCGTGCCTGCGGTGGTGTTGATCGCCACCAGCGGCACACCCGGGTTTTTCACCTTGCCGACGCCGGAATAATCGGTGGACGGACCCGGATTGGCGGTGAGGATTTTAATCGCTTTGGCGGTATCAATCGGGCTGCCGCCACCAAAGGCGATAAGATAATCACATTCCGCGTCCCGGTATGCTGCATAGCCTTTTTGCACCAGCGCCTCCGTCGGGTTGGGAAAGGCCGCGTCAAACAGCTGATATGACATCTGGTGCGCATCCAGCGCGGTAAACAGACTGTCCAGCAGGCCCAGCTTCACCAGCTGGCCGTCGGTGACAATCAGCGCTTTGCCCCACCGTTTGTTCGCCACCAGCCTGACCATGTCGCCAATAGCACCCGCGCCGTGCAGGCTGATTTTTGGCAGTGCCAACATAAAGCTCATGATAATTCTCCTTAACTATCGCCCGGACCGTCCGGTCAGCGAGGGTTTATGCATATATTTCCAGCGCTGAACGGAGCGGGGTTACGCCGAAGCGCTTGCCGAGCGCAATAAGTTCTTCGCGGGTAATGGTTTGCTTCATACCGCCCATGGAATAAACCTTTACCAGCACTTCAGCGGATTTCTCGGCGGTGTCGATCAGGCCGAAGGTTTCATCAAGCGTAGGGCCGCTGCCGAAGACGCCGTGGAACGGCCACAGCACCAGCGAATGTTTTTGCATATCTCTGGCGGTCGCCTGGCCGATTTCGTCGGTGCCCGGTACCATCCACGGCAGAATGCCGACCCCGTCCGGGAAGACCACCAGACACTCGGTGCTGCCTTCCCACAGCTTGCGGGTGATGAAGTCAGAGCTGTTTTCCAGCACGTAGGTCAGGGCGATCAGGTTGGTGGCGTGGCAGTGCATGATCACGCGGTCTTTGCCGTCAGTCGCCCTGATGCGCTCGCAGTGCGAGAGGAAGTGCGCCGGCAGTTCAGATGTGGGTACCGCTTCATCGGTCAGGCCCCACAGGATGTGGTAGCCCGCGCCGTCGCTGTCCACTTTCACCACGCCAAGGTTGGCCTCAGGATCAATCTGGACGTTACGGAAGAACTTGCCGGAACCGGTGACGATAAACGGCGTATTGGCGAGCAGCGGCATGGGCTGGCTCAGGGCAATATAGCGCGGCTTCTGGTGGAAATCGGCCGTGTAGGGTTCGATATCCGCGTCGTCCAGGCGCAGCGTCAGGTTGCCGCCGTTACGCTCGTCCCAGCCCTTCAGCCAGGCATCGGAGGTGGCTTTGATCATGCCCTGGACGAACCAGGAGGTGGTGATGGTCTGCATAGTTTTCTTTTCCAGTTATCGCGGTGAGGTTGAACCCCTCACCCTAACCCTCTCCCCAAAGGGGAGAGGGGATGGTTTGCTCCCTCTCCCCTTTGGGGAGAGGGCAGGGGTGAGGGGGCAGTTACCCGCGCTGACTCAGCACGTCTTTCTCATACGCCCGCACGTTTTCCAGCCACTGGCTGCCTGCCGGCGTGTCGTTACGCTGGCAGTACATCTCCCACACGGCCTGCCACGGCAGGGATTTCTGCTCTTCCAGCAGCGCCAGGCGCGCGGTGTAGTCGCCGTTTGCTTCCAGCTGTTTCAGCGCTGCGGTTGGCTCCAGCAGCGCGCGCAGCAGGGCTTTTTTCATATTGCGGGTGCCGATCACCCATGCCGCGATGCGGTTGATGGAGGCGTCAAAGAAGTCGAGGCCAATGTGCACGCGGTCGAAGAGGTCATGACGGATGATTTCGCTGGCAATCGCCTGGGTTTCGTCATCCAGCAGCACCACGTGGTCGCTGTCCCAGCGCACCGGACGGCTGACGTGCAGCAGCAGGCGCGGCACGAAGAGCATGGCGGCGGAGATTTTGTCGGAGATCACTTCTGTGGGGTGGAAGTGACCGGCGTCCAGGCACAACGCGGTCTGACGGCTGGTGGCGTAACCCATGTAGAACTCGTTCGAGCCGACGGTGTAGCTCTCCGCGCCAATGCCGAACAGCTTGCTCTCCACCGCGTCGATGTGGTGCGCCGGATTGAGATTTTCGCTGATGGCCTCATCCAGCGCGGCCAGCAGGCGCTGACGCGGGGCGAGACGGTCGACGGTGATGTCTTTCATGCCGTCCGGGATCCAGATGTTCATCACCGACGGCGTGCCAAGCTGCTCGCCAAACCAGGCCGAGACGCGGCGGCAGGCTTTAACGTGGTCGATCCAGAACTGACGGATGTCGTCGTTGGCATGCCCAAGGGTAAACCCCTCTGCGCTCAGCGGGTGCGAGAAGCAGGACGGGTTAAAGTCCAGACCCAGTTTGTTGGCTTTGGCCCATTCCACCCAGTTTTTAAAGTGCTCCGGTTTGATTGCGTTACGCGCCACCGGCTCGTCGGACTCCAGATAGATCGCGTGCAGGTTCAGGCGTTTTGGCCCCGGGATCAGGCTCAGCGCCAGTTCCAGATCCGCACGCAGTTCGGTGGCGTTGCGCGCTTTGCCCGGGTAGTTACCCGTCGCCTGAATGCCACCCGTCAGAGAACCGCCCGGGTTCTCGAAGCCGGCGACGTCATCGCCCTGCCAGCAGTGCATGGAGACAGGCAGACGGTCGAGCTGGCGCAGCGCCGCGTCGACATCCACGCCGACGGCGGCGAAACGCTGTTTAGCCAGGTCCCAGGCTTGTTCAAGTTGAGTGGTCATGCGCAAAGCTCCTTAGTCAGTCGTTTTTGCTGAAACTGCGCCCGGTAGCGGGCAATTTCATGGCAGGGATTAGGGGTGAAGGTGGTCAGGCGGGTATTCGCGGTGACCACCGAACGGAATTCGTCGACGTCTGAAAGTTCGTCCAGAGTCATCAGTTGAATACCGATGTTGCCGAGCGTTGAGGCCTCCACCGGACCCGCCACCACGGTGATGCCGCAGGCATCGGCGCAGAGCTGGTTCAGCAGCTGGTTCTGGCAGCCGCCGCCCACGATATGCAGCTGGCTGAACGGTTTGCCGCGAAGGCTCGCCAGCTCGCTCAGAACATCCGCGTAGAGCAGGGCCAGGCTGTCAAAAATGCAGCGCGCCAGCTCGGCAGGACGGGAAGGCACCGGCTGACCGGCTTCGAAACAGGCGGCCTGGATTTCGGCGCTCATATGCACCGGGTTAATAAAGCGGTCGTCGTTCGGGTTGATCAGGAACGTACAGGCCTTCAGCTTTTCGGTCTCTGCGATAAGCGCAGGCAGGTCGGCAATGTGTTGCTCTTTCAGCATCCTCTGGAGCAGCCAGAGCCCCATGATGTTCTTCAGCACGCGGTAGCGGCCTTCGGCACCGCCTTCGTTAGTGATGTTTGCTGCCATCGCGGCGTCGCTGGTGTACGGCGTTTTGCTCTCAAAGCCCATCAGCGACCAGGTGCCGGAAGAGAGATAGGCCGCGTCTTTACCGGCCAACGGAGATGCAATCACCGCGCTGGCGGTGTCGTGACTGGCGACGGCGACCACCGGGATTTCATTCCCCTGCGGGCAAATCCAGTAACCGATTACGTTACCCGGATGGGTCGGCGTGCCGAACCAGGAAGGCGAAGCGCCGGTCCAGGCCAGCAGGATTTCATCCCAGCTGTCGGTGTTGATGTTGACCAACTGCGTGGTGGTGGCGTTGGTGTATTCCCAGTTCATGTTGCCGGTCAGCCGGTAGCTTAAGTAGTCCGGGATCAGCAGCGCGTGCGCCACCTTTTTGACCAGCTCCGGCTGCTGCTCAACCAGCGCGCGCAGCTGATACAGCGTGTTAAAGGGTAGAAACTGAATGCCGCTGCGGCCATAGATGTTGTCCTTGCCAAGCTGCGCGATGGCCTGTGTCATCAGCCCGTCGGTGCGGCTGTCGCGATACGAGACGGGCAGGCCGACGCGGTCGCCGTGGCTGTCGAGCAGAACGTAGTCCACCCCCCAGGTATCAATGCCAATGCTGTCGATGCGAATGCCGTCGTTGCAGACGTTGTTCAGCCCGGTGCGGATCTCCGCTTCCAGGGCATCAATATCCCAGGTATCAAAACCGTCCTGTTTTTGCAGGCAGTTGGCGAAACGGTGCATTTCGCGAAGCGTAAGTGTGCGCTTGCCGCAGTCCCAGGTGGCGAGCATTACGCGGCCGCTGGATGCGCCTAAATCGACAGCCACACAATGGCGAAAAGTCATGGTCAGGTCCCTTCTTAAGTCATTGGTGCTGAGTGTAAAAAAGGGAAGAAAAGACCACCTTCTCGTCACTGACAGCCCGAATCTCGCGCTGGCAAGAAAGCAAAGATGAACGTGAGGGAGTTCACAATTTCCAGTCAGGGCGGGGTTTTCGGGCAATGTGACGCTGACCGCATTTCCCGATTTTTCCGTCTGTTTCTTGAAAAATGGACAGCTTTTGCGATGTTTGCTGTCAAAAATTTAAGGTGAGTGTGGAAGGCCTTAATTACTATTTTGAGAACTTTTCTCATTGGTGGGGGCCGTTATGACCGTACTGCACAGCGTCGATTTTTTCCCGTCGGGAACGTCTCCGGTCGCGATTGAGCCACGGCTCCCGCAGGCTGCGTTTCCTGAACATCATCATGATTTTCATGAAATTGTGATTGTCGAGCATGGGACAGGCATTCATGTCTTTAACGGCCAGCCGTACACCATCAGCGGCGGTATGGTGTGCTTCGTGCGCGATCACGACAGGCATTTGTATGAACATACCGACAATCTGTGCCTGACCAACGTGCTCTATCGTTCGCCGGACGCGTTCCAGTTTCTGTCGGGGTTGAATAAGCTCCTGCCTCAGGAGCAGGATGGGCACTACCCGTCTCACTGGCGGGTGAATCAGTCCACGTTGCAGCAGGTGCGCCAGCTGGTGAATCAACTGGAGCAGAGCGAGGACGGGCAGGAGACCCATGCCATTGCCACCCGCGAGCTGCTGTTTATGCAGCTGCTGGTGCTGCTGCGTCGCAGCTCTCTGGTGGAAGGGCTGGCTAATAACGACGCGCGGCTGAACCAGCTGATGGCCTGGCTGGAGGACCATTTCGCCGAGGATGTGTGCTGGGAAACGCTGGCGGATGAGTTTTCGCTGTCGTTACGCACGCTCCATCGTCAGCTCAAGCAACACACCGGGCTGACGCCACAGCGCTACCTCAATCGCCTGCGCCTGATTAAAGCGCGTCATCTTTTACGTCACACCGATGAAAGCGTCACGGATATCGCCTATCGCTGCGGTTTCGGCGACAGTAATCACTTTTCGACCCTTTTTCGCCGTGAGTTTAGCTGGTCGCCGCGCGATATCCGTCAGGGGAAGGATGCTTCACTCCAGTAACGCGAAGGCAATCACCGTTTTATTGCCGCAAAAAGGCTAATAATGTCCGGTTATTCACCGTAGAGGTTGTGGTGTGGCCGCTCAGTTAATTCTTCGCAAAGATGATTTTTTTGCCTCCGCGAGTCAGGCCGTCGCGGTGGCCGACCGCTACCCGCAAAATGTCTTTGCCGAGCATACCCATGAATTTTGCGAGCTGGTGCTGGTGTGGCGCGGCAACGGCTTACACATCCTCAATGACAGGCCCTACCGCATTACGCGTGGCGATCTGTTTTACATTCGCGCCGAAGACAAACACGCCTACGCCTCGGTTAACGATCTGGTGTTGCAGAACGTGATCTACTGCCCGGACAGGCTCAAACTGAACGTCGACTGGGCGGCCCATATCCCGGGTTTTCTCAATGCCAAAGGCGAACCCCACTGGCGCTTGAGCAGCAGCGGCATGGCACAGGTGCGCCAGACGATCTCCCAGCTGGAGCAGGAGAGCCAGAAGCACGATCCGGTGGCAAACCCGATGGCGGAACTGCTGTTCGCCCAGCTGGTCATGACCCTCAAACGCCATCGTTACGCTACCGATAACCCCTCCGCGACCGTTCAGGAAGCACTGCTGGACAAGCTGATCGCCCGGCTTGCGGGCAGCCTGAACAAAAGTTTTGTGCTGGAAAAGTTCTGCGAGCAGGAGCAGTGCAGCGAGCGCGCGCTGCGCCAGCAGTTCCGCACCCAGACGGGGATGACGGTGAACCACTACCTGCGCCAGCTGCGCATCTGCCACGCCCAGTATCTGTTGCAGCATACGGAGCTGATGGTCAGTGAGGTGGCGATGCGCTGCGGGTTTGAGGACAGTAATTACTTTTCGGTGGTGTTTAACCGCGAGGTGGGGATGACGCCGGTTCAGTGGCGTCATCGCAGTCGAAAGGCAGCGTAATCAGTTTGCCATGCCGAGGCCGACAATGTTAGCGGCAATGATGATCACTACGCAGCCCAGGCTCAGGACGCCCACCGGACGACGCCCGGCGTTATTCCACTCCTTCAGTACCAGCCCAACCAGTCCGCCACACAGTACGTAGAAGCTCATGTGCAGCATCCAGCTTATGTAGTCGTACTGCGGTGGAATGCTGGCGTGACCCCAGGCGTAGAAAAAGAACTGCAGATACCACATGAGGCCACCCAGCATCGACAGCAGCACATTGGTGAGGATTAAGGATTTTGCCAGTGAGAAATCGGCTTTTACCGACAGTTCCTTCACTTTTGCCAGACGAATGAAGCAGAAGCCGAGGTTTACCAGCGCGCCGCCGCCCATGATCACCACGTAGCTTGGCAGCGCCACGTACAGCGGGTCGACGCCCAGCGCGGCGGCCGCTTCGTGCATAGGTTTTGCGGCGTTCATGGCGAACGACATGCCCGCCGAGAAGATGCCGCACATCACTGCCAGCAGCAGCCCTTTCTTCAGGTTGAAGTCCTCGGCTTTGATGCCCATCTTGCGCTCTTTCAGCTGACCCGCTCGGGTGACGATACCCACGCCGATCACCGCGACAAGCACGCCCAGCAGCGTCATCTGCCCGCCTTTGGTGTTGAGCAACACATCGACATTGCCGTTAAGAATGGGCGTCATCAGCGTGCCGACGATCAGGGTAATGCCAATTGCGATGCCGATACCCATCGACATCCCGAGGTAGCGCATGGTCAGGCCATAGTTGATGTTGCCGATGCCCCACATCGCACCGAACAGAAACACCGGCAGCAGGGTGGAGGCACTGAAGGAGGTGAAGTAGCCCCAGAAATCCGGGAGCAGCATGGCGCTAATGGTCCAGGGCAAAATCAGCCAGGAGACGGTACCGCCAACCGACCACATGGTTTCCCACGACCACCCTTTCACCTTTTTGAACGGGGCATAGAAACAGGCTGCACTGGCTGCGCCTATCAAATGCCAGAAGATACCCATCGTAATCGCATGATTCATTTTTACGTCCTCATCGTTTTTATAGCCGGTGGCTTCCCCCCGACTTGATGAGTGTAAAAATTAGGCGGTTCAGGAACCTTCAGAAGGTTGCCGCACTTTGGTTCTGGATGGCAATCAGCACGTTAACCGGGTGAGCAGACTCACAATTTTGTCATTTGGCAAAACCCAAATAACCTTATAAAAACTACGGCATTGATAATCATTTTCAATATCATTTAATTAACTATAATGAACCAACTGCTTACGCGGCATTAACAGCTGTGCCGCCCGACACTAATGGAGAGGATTATGAGTTATACACTGCCATCCCTGCCGTATGCCTATGACGCACTGGAACCGCATTTCGACAAGCAGACGATGGAAATCCATCACACTAAACACCACCAGACCTATGTGAACAACGCGAATGCTGCGCTGGAAAGCCTGCCAGAGTTCGCTAACCTGCCTGTTGAAGAGCTGATCACCAAACTGGACCAGCTGCCAGCGGACAAGAAAACCGTACTGCGTAACAACGCGGGCGGCCACGCTAACCACAGCCTGTTCTGGAAAGGCCTCAAAACCGGTACCACCCTGCAGGGCGACCTGAAAGCGGCTATCGAGCGCGACTTCGGTTCTGTTGATAACTTCAAAGCGGAATTCGAAAAAGCGGCTGCGACCCGTTTCGGCTCTGGCTGGGCGTGGCTGGTTCTGAAAGGTGACAAACTGGCGGTCGTTTCTACCGCAAACCAGGACTCCCCGCTGATGGGTGAAGCGATCTCTGGCGCATCTGGTTTCCCAATTCTGGGTCTGGACGTGTGGGAACACGCTTACTACCTGAAGTTCCAGAACCGTCGCCCGGACTACATCAAAGCCTTCTGGGATGTGGTGAACTGGGACGAAGCTGCAGCGCGTTTCGCCGCGAAAAAATAAGGTTGCATTGACGCCTGTGAGAAGCGAGTCTGTTGACTCGCTTTTTTTGTATCTGAAGGAGTAGAGATGCATTACCCGGTGAATGTGTTTACAGGCAAGGTAAGGGAATACGACGGCAGCCGCCCGAGCGCCATCGCCAAAGTGCAGGTCGACGGAGAGCTGACGTTAACCGAGCTCGGGCTTGCGGGCGACGAGCAGGCCGAGAAGAAAATCCACGGCGGGCCCGAACGCGCGCTGTGCCACTATCCGCGCGAGCATTATCAATACTGGATAACCGAATTCCCTGAACAGGCGGACCTGTTCGTCGCCCCCGCGTTCGGTGAGAATCTCTCCACCGAAGGGCTGACGGAGAAGGACGTCTTCATTGGTGATATTTTCCGCTGGGGTGATGCCCTGATTCAGGTAACGCAACCGCGCTCGCCATGCTTCAAGCTTAACTTCCATTTCGGCATTAACGACATGTCCGCACGGCTGCAGAGCGCGGGTAAAACCGGCTGGTTGTACCGGGTGGTGCTGGCGGGGCAGGTGTCTGCGGATGCGCCGCTGGAGCTGGTGTCGCGCCTGAGCGATGTGTCGGTGTATGACGCCTGTGCCATTGCCTGGCATATGCCGTTTGATGACGAGCAATATCATCGGCTGCTGTCGGCGGCAGGGTTATCCACCAGCTGGACAAGAACGATGCAGAAGCGGCGTAATAGCGGGAAGATCGAGAGTAGTTCGCGGAGATTGTGGGGAAAATAGTCCCCGTAGAGAGTAGGCCGGGTAAGGCGAAGCCGCCACCCGGCATTTTTGCCTCTGCGCCTGTTATTGCCCGGTGGCGCTGCGCTTACCGGGCCTACAATACAGTGCCAGAGGGAAACTACGAACGCTTATACAACGGTAGCCACAGCGTTAACCGCAGCCCGCCCAACGGACTGTCGTCGGCTTTCACCCAGCCGCGATGCTGCTGCATAGCGGTTTCAACAATCGCCAGACCCAGCCCGGTACCGCCAGATTCACGGTCCCGCGCCTCGTCGGTGCGGTAGAACGGACGGAAAATCTGCTCGCGATCTTCCGGGCTTACGCCTGGACCATCGTCATCCACAATGATGGTGATACCGTCTTTATCCACCGAGAAGGCCACCTCAATCTTCGTATGCGAGTAGCGCAGGGCGTTACGCACGATATTCTCCAGCGCGCTCTCAAGCGTGTTGGGGTTACCGTACAGCGGCCATGGCCCCGGCGGGAAGTTGACGGTGAACGATTTACCCATCTGTTCCGCTTCGAACGCCGCGTTGTCTAACACTTCATGCCACAGCTGATTGGCTTTCACCGTTTCGCTCACCAGCGCGTTTTTTTGCTGATTGCGCGACATCACCAGCAGATCGTTGATCATGCTGTCCAGACGCTGGGCTTCGGTTTCGATACGTTCCAGCTCTTTGCTCTCACCGCTGCGGCGCCGCAGCAGTGCGGTGCCCAGCTGGAGTCGCGTGAGCGGCGTACGCAGTTCGTGCGAGATATCCGACAGCAGCCGCTGCTGTGTGGTCATCATGCGCTCAAGAGCGGTGATCATCTGGTTGAAACTGGCCCCGGCGGCAAGAAACTCCTGCGGTCCGGCTTCCAGCTCAGGGTGCTGTCGCAGGTTACCCTGCGCCACTTCGTCGGCGGCGTTTTTCAGCTTACGCGCCGGTTTTGCCAGGCTCCACGCCAGCCAAAGCAACAGCGGTGAACTGACCAGCATCGTCACAATCAGCAGCAGAAGCGGACGGTCAAACAGCAGGTTGATAAAATCGGACTGGGAATTGCTCGCCGGGCGAATCAGATAGAGCTGGTAGTTATCTTCCCCATCCCTGACTGAGAAAGGGCCCACCATCTCAACCCGACCATATTTTTTCTTCTGCGGATGATCGGCGTTATCCGCCTGGCCAATAAAGTTGCGGATGATCTGCATTTCATTGCGATCCGCGCCAATCACGCGGCCTTCGCTGGTCACCAGCAGCAGGCGTTGTCCGGGAGGTGCCCATTTGTCGATAGCGCGAAACAGCCTGCGCCACCACATCAAATCGTTTGGCGGATCGTTTGCCAGCTCGGCTTCTACGTGCTGCTCGATCATCACGCCCTGACGTTGCTCGCTGTCGAGAAGCTCCGTCATCTGGCGTGAGTCGAGTTTTGGCAACATCAAAACCAGCATTAAAACCAGTGCCAGCGTCAGCCAGAAGATGGCGAAGATGCGGGCGGTTAAGCTTCCTATCATGAAGCGGAAACCATCAGATAGCCGCGACCACGCAGGGTTTTAAACCACGGATGACCGTCTTTACGCTCCGGCAGTTTGCGGCGCAGGTTCGAGATATGCATATCGATGGCACGGTCAAACGGCGTGAGGCGTTTACCCAGCACTTCCTGGCTTAAGTGTTCACGCGATACCACCTGGCCGAGGTGCTGCGCCAGCAGATACAGCAGCGTGAACTCGGTACCGGTCAGCTCCAGCGTTTCACCGTCAAAGCTCGCTTCCTGACGACCCGGATTGAGGCTCAGGGAGTCCACTTCCAGCGTCGGTGAACTGTTGTCAGTATTCTGCTGCTGTTCGCTCCAGTGGGAGCGACGCAGGATAGCGCGAATACGGGCGACCAGTTCGCGGTCGTTGAACGGCTTCGGTAGATAGTCATCCGCACCCAGCTCAAGGCCGAGTACACGGTCTAGTTCGCTGCCGCGTGCGGTCAGCATGATAACGGGGGTCTGGTGTGTCTGGCGAAGCTCTTTCAGCGTATCAATGCCGTTTTTCTTCGGCATCATGACGTCGAGCAAAAGTAGATCGATGCTGTCGTCAAGGAGACTCAGCGCCTGCTCGCCATCATGGGCGACCAGAACGTTGAAACCTTCCATGTCGAGCAACTCCTTTAAAAGAGATGTGAGCTCTCGGTCATCATCAACTAACAGGATTTTATTCATTGTTTAAATACCTCCGAGGCAGAAATTACGACATCAAGGCTATCTAATCCATGACTTTACGTTGTTTTACACCCCCTGACGCATGTTTGCAGCCTGAATCGTAGACTGTCTCTCGTTGAATCGCGACATGAAAGATTTTGGGAGCAAGTGATGCGCAAAGTTACCGCTGCCGTCATGGCCTCAACGCTGGCGTTCAGTGCGTTTAGCCAGGCCGCTGTAGCTATCATCGGCGATAACGCGTCCTCACAAGAGGGCATCGCGCAGCACAGCAGTCAAAGCCATATGTTTGACGGCATAAGTTTAACCGAACATCAGCGTCAACAGATGCGAGATCTGATGCAGAGGGCACGACACGATCAGCCCCCTGTTAATGTTAGCGAAATGGAGACAATGCATCGCCTTGTCACCGCAGAAAATTTTGACGAAAACGCTGTACGTGTTCAGGCAGAAAAAATGGCACAGGAGCAGGTTGCCCGCCAGGTAGAGATGGCGAAGGTTCGCAACCAGATGTTCCACCTGTTGTCGCCCGAGCAGCAAGCGGTTTTGAACCAGAAACATCAGCAACGTATGGACCAATTGCGTAAGGTTGCACGGATGCAGCGAAGCTCAGAAACGACGCTTTTCAGTAGCAATAGCAGTACCCGTAGTAACCAGTAAACCCTGTTTTCCTTGCCATAGACACCATCCCTGTCTTCCCCCACATGATGTGGGGGTTTTTTTTGCCCTTCATTCTGATGTGTTAACCGTTTATTCATCCTTTGACTCCGTAACCTTCCGTTATACTAGCGGCATGGCATGACAGGAGTATTTATGAATCAATCCTATGGAAGACTGGTCAGCCGGGCCGCCATTGCCGCGACGGTCGTGGCCTCAAGCTTACTGGTCATCAAAATATTCGCGTGGTGGTACACGGGCTCGGTCAGTATTCTGGCGGCGCTGGTGGACTCGTTGATGGATATTGCCGCCTCGCTGACCAACCTGCTGGTGGTGCGTTACTCGCTGCAACCGGCGGATGAAGAACACACCTTCGGGCACGGCAAAGCCGAATCGCTGGCGGCGCTGGCGCAAAGTATGTTTATTTCCGGCTCTGCACTGTTTCTGTTTTTAACCGGCATTCAGCATCTTGTTTCGCCATCACCCATGAACGATCCCGGCGTGGGCGTGGTGGTGACTGTGGCTGCACTTATATGCACCCTTGTTCTTGTAACGTTCCAGCGATGGGTGGTTCGAAAAACGCAAAGTCAGGCTGTACGGGCGGATATGCTTCATTATCAGTCTGATGTTATGATGAATGGCGCTATTCTTATTGCGCTCGGTCTGGCCTGGTATGGCTGGCATCGGGCCGATGCGTTATTTGCGTTAGGGATTGGCATCTATATTTTATACAGCGCTTTGCGGATGGGGTATGACGCGGTGCAATCGCTTCTTGACCGTGCGCTCCCCGACGCAGAACGCGATGAAATTTATACTATCGTGACCTCCTGGCCGGGTGTCAGTGGTGCTCACGATCTTCGTACGCGGCAGTCAGGGCCGACCCGCTTTATTCAGATTCACATAGAAATGGAAGACAACCTGCCATTGGTTCAGGCTCACGTTATTGCTGAGCAGGTGGAGCAGGCGATTTTGCAGCGTTTTCCTGGGTCAGACGTCATTATTCACCAGGATCCCTGCTCGGTTGTACCCGGTTATGTTGGGCTTTCGTAATTCGTTGTAAAAAAGTGAGCCAGGCCAGCATTTTGTGTATAAATTACCGCCATTTGGTCTGACCTGAATCAATTCAGCTGGAAGTGGTTGATATACTATTTGCAGTATTCGTTGGTCGACAAGTTTCTTCCGGCAACAGATTTCAATTTTGCATTCCTAAGTTCAGAGGTAGTCATGATTAAGAAAATCGGTGTGTTGACAAGCGGCGGTGATGCGCCGGGCATGAACGCGGCAATTCGTGGGGTTGTTCGTGCAGCGCTGACGGAAGGTCTGGAAGTTTTTGGTATCTATGATGGTTATCTGGGTCTGTATGAAGACCGTATGGTTCAGCTCGACCGTTACAGCGTATCTGACATGATCAACCGCGGTGGTACTTTCCTCGGTTCTGCGCGCTTCCCGGAATTCCGCGACGAACACGTGCGTGAAGTGGCTATCGAGAACATGAAAAAACGCGGCCTCGACGCACTGGTTGTTATCGGTGGTGATGGTTCGTACATGGGTGCAAAACGTCTGACTGAAATGGGCTTCCCGTGCATCGGTCTGCCTGGCACCATCGACAACGACATCAAAGGTACTGACTACACCATCGGTTACTTCACCGCCTTGGGTACCGTTGTGGAAGCGATTGACCGTCTGCGTGACACCTCTTCTTCTCACCAGCGTATCTCCATCGTTGAAGTGATGGGCCGTTACTGTGGCGACCTGACCCTGGCTGCGGCTATCGCGGGCGGTTGTGAGTTCGTCGTGGTTCCGGAAGTGGAATTCAGCCGTGAAGATCTGGTTGCAGAAATCAAAGCCGGTATCGCCAAAGGTAAGAAACACGCTATCGTCGCGATCACCGAGCATATCTGTGACGTTGATGAGCTGGCGAAGTACATCGAAGCAGAAACCAAACGCGAAACCCGCGCGACCGTTCTGGGTCACATCCAGCGTGGTGGTTCCCCGGGTCCATACGACCGTATCCTGGCTTCCCGCATGGGTGCGTACGCCATTGAACTGCTGCTGCAGGGTCACGGCGGTCGTTGCGTCGGTATTCAGAACGAAAAACTGGTTCACCATGACATCATCGACGCCATCGAAAACATGAAGCGTCCGTTCAAAGGTGACTGGCTGGACTGCGCGAAAAAACTGTACTGATCGGTGTTTGTATTGTGCCGGGTGGCGGCAAGGTAAATGCAAAACGGTAACCCCAGGGTTACCGTTTTTTATGGTTGCGCCCTCTCCCGTGGGAGAGGGTTGGGGTGAGGACATCAGGCCACTCATCCACTTTTTTATTCCTCAAAGTTATAGCCAATCTTTTTTTATTCTTTAATCATCAATTCCGTTTCTGGCACGCTGCATTCATCAAAACACTACATATGAGAGCTGGGCGATGAATAAATGGGGCGTGGGTTTAACATTATTGCTGGCATCGACCAGCGTTCTGGCTAAGGACATCCAGTTACTGAACGTGTCATACGACCCGACGCGTGAGCTATACGAGCAGTACAACAAAGCCTTTGCGGCACACTGGAAACAGGAAACGGGCGACAATGTGGTGGTTCGCCAGTCTCATGGCGGCTCTGGTAAGCAGGCGACCTCCGTCATCAACGGCATTGAAGCGGATGTGGTGACTCTGGCGCTGGCCTACGATGTGGACGCAATTGCCGAACGTGGCCGCATCGACAAAAACTGGATCAAACGCCTGCCGGATAACTCCGCGCCATATACCTCGACCATCGTTTTCCTGGTGCGTAAAGGCAACCCGAAACAGATCCATGACTGGAACGACCTGGTTAAACCTGGCGTATCGGTCATCACGCCGAACCCGAAAAGCTCCGGCGGCGCACGCTGGAACTATCTGGCAGCCTGGGGCTATGCCCTGCATCACAACAATGGCGATCAGGCCAAGGCTCAGGAGTTCGTCAAAGCGCTGTATAAAAACGTTGAAGTGCTCGACTCCGGCGCGCGTGGTGCCACCAATACCTTCGTAGAGCGCGGCATTGGCGATGTGCTGATTGCCTGGGAAAACGAAGCCCTGCTGGCGACCAACGAGCTGGGTAAAGACAAATTCGAGATCGTGACCCCGAGCGAATCTATCCTCGCCGAGCCGACCGTTTCTGTGGTGGATAAAGTGGTCGATAAGAAAGGGACCAAAGCGGTGGCGGAAGCCTACCTGAAGTATCTCTATTCGCCGGAAGGCCAGGAAATTGCGGCGAAGAACTTCTATCGCCCACGCGATCCGGCGGTTGCGAAGAAATACGACAGCGTATTCCCGAAACTGAAGCTCTTCACCATTGATGATGAGTTTGGCGGCTGGACAAAAGCCCAGAAAGACCACTTCTCTAACGGCGGTACATTCGATCAGATCAGCAAACGCTAGGCCTTTGTAACGAACGACACGGTGACCCGGTGTGAGAAATCCGCCGGGTTTTTTATTTGGTCATCATTTTGCGTTACTCTTTGGCCTCTACTGAAAACAGGGAACGCATTGTGAAAAAAATTATCTTACTGATTCTGATTGTTATCGCCCTTGCCGCGGGTGGCGTGTACTGGATGAAAGCAGGTAATCCGAATGCGTTGCGTCACATCGTGCTGGACCAGTGTGTGCCGAATCAGATCCAGCACCGCAATCCGGCGCCGTGTGCACAGGTCAAACCTGACGCGGGCTATGTGGTGTTCAAGGATCGCAACGGTCCGCTGCAGTACTTATTGATGCCCACCTACCGCATCAACGGCACCGAAAGCCCGCTTCTGACAAAGCCTCAAACACCGAACTTCTTCTGGCTGGCATGGCAGGCCCGTAGCTTTATGAGCATGAAGCACGGATCCGAGGTGCCAGACAGCGCAATTTCATTGACCATCAACTCACCCACGGGCCGCACGCAGAATCATTTCCATATCCACATCTCCTGCCTGCGCCCGGACGTGCGCGAGAAGCTCAATGCCGCGCAGGGGCAAATCAGCACCCAATGGCTGCCCCTTCCCGGTGGACTGGAAGGACATGAATATCTCGCCCGCCGGGTGACGGAGAACGAGCTGGTGCAGCGGAGTCCGTTTATGATGCTGGCGGAAGAGCTGCCGGAAGCGCGTGACCATATGGGGCGCTTCGCGCTGGCGATGGCCCAGCAGTCTGATGGCTCGTTTGTGTTGCTGGCAACCGAACGTAATCTGCTGATGCTTAACCGCGCGTCGGCTGAGGAATTGCAGGATCATCAATGCGATATCCTGAAGTGACCCCACCATAAATAGCGTTTACTCGTCCTGCCTGTCGCCGTAGACTTGCTGAAAAAAACGACAGGAGACAGGCATGTCGCTCTGGTTAACCCACCCTCTGTTTGTGCCCTCAGCGATAGTCGGCGTCACCATTGTGTTATGGGCGACGTCGCTATTGCCGGAATTCATTACCGCGCTGCTGTTCTTCACGGCAGCGATGACCGCCAGAATTGCCCCGCCGGAGGTCATTTTTGGCGGCTTTGCCTCGTCTGCCTTCTGGCTGGTGTTCAGCGGCTTTGTGCTTGGTGTGGCAATCCGGAAAACCGGTCTGGCTGACAGGGCTGCACGGGCGCTCTCCGCCCGGCTTACCGACTCCTGGGTGCTAATGGTGGCCAGCGTGGTTCTGCTGAGTTATGCCCTGGCGTTTGTGATGCCGTCGAACATGGGGCGTATCGCGCTGCTGATGCCCATCGTGGCCGCGATGGCAAAACGTGCCGGTATTGCCGACGGATCGCGCGCCTGGTTTGGCCTGGCGCTGGCCGTTGGTTTCGGCACCTTCCAGCTTTCGGCCACCATCCTGCCTGCCAACGTTCCCAATCTGGTGATGAGCGGTGCGGCAGAGGGCTCATACGGCATTCATCTGAACTACGTGCCTTATCTGCTGCTGCACACGCCCGTGCTCGGTATTCTCAAAGGGTTGATTCTGATTGGTTTAATCTGCTGGTTATTCCCCGGCAGCCCGAAGCCGCCCAGGGATCTGGCACCCGCTGAACCGATGGGACGAGATGAAAAACGCCTTGCCTGGCTGCTGGCGGTGGTATTGGGAATGTGGGTGACGGAGAGCTGGCACGGTGTGGGGCCGGCATGGACCGGACTTGCGGCATCGGTCATTGTGATGCTGCCACGCGTAGGTTTTATCACCGGAGAAGAGTTCTCGGCGGGGGTGAATATGCGCACCTGTATTTATGTGGCAGGCATCCTCGGTTTGGCCATTGTGGTGACGCAAACCGGTATCGGTCCGGCGGTGGGGGAGGCGTTACTGAAGATAATGCCGCTGGACGCCGACAGACCGTTCACCAGTTTCCTGGCGCTGACCGGGATCACCACGGCACTGAACTTTATTATGACGGCTAACGGTGTTCCGGCGCTCTATACCACGCTGGCGCAGAATTTTTCAGAGGCGACGGGCTTTCCGCTATTGTCTGTCATCATGATTCAGGTGCTGGGCTATTCCACGCCGCTGCTGCCGTATCAGGCGTCGCCGATAGTGGTGGCGATGGGCTTAGGAAAGGTGCCTGCAAGGGCGGGGATGGTGCTCTGTCTGGCGCTGGCAATTGCCACGTATCTGGTGCTGCTGCCGCTGGATTATCTGTGGTTTAGCGTTTTAGGTCGTTTGTAGCGATTTTGTAGGGCGGGTAAGCGCAAGCGCCACCCGCCACAACAGCATTACGCCTGCTTAGCCGCTTCTGCCGCTTTAACGATTACCGCGAAAGCGTCAGCTTTCAGGGATGCACCGCCAACCAGCGCGCCATCGATGTCTGGCTGGGTGAACAGTTCTGCCGCGTTAGAGGCATTTACGGAACCGCCGTACTGGATGATGACCTGCTCTGCCACTTTCGCGTCGGCTTTAGCAATGTGGTCACGGATGAATTTGTGAACCGCCTGAGCCTGCGCTGGGGTTGCAGATTTGCCGGTACCGATCGCCCAGACTGGCTCGTAAGCGATAACCGCGCCTTCGAATGCTGCCGCGCCCTGCGTTTTCAGCACAGCGTCGATCTGACGTGCGCACACTTCTTCCGTTTTGCCTGCTTCGTTTTCTGCTTCGGTTTCACCGATGCACAGAACCGGGATCAGACCCTGCTCTTTCAGCACCGCAAATTTCTTCGCGATGAACTCGTCGGATTCTTTGTGGTAGGTGCGACGCTCAGAGTGGCCGATGATGATGTATTTGGCGCCGATATCTTTCAGCATTTCAGCGGAGGTTTCACCGGTGAATGCGCCAGACAGGTTAACGTCAACGTTCTGTGCGCCCAGAATGATGTGGCTGCCGTCAGCGGCACGTTTAGCCAGATCCAGGTACATATCCGGCGGAGCGATAGCAACCGCGCAGCCAGTCACGCCAGCCAGCTCTTTACGCAGGTTCGCAACCAGTTCGTTTACCATGTGGCGGCTGCCGTTCAGTTTCCAGTTACCCATCACTAAAGGATGTCGCATTTCAATTCTCCACGCTAAATAAGCGAATTAAGGAATATGGCCACCCTGACGGGCAGCATGGTCTGTGAATCAGTATAGAGATTTTCCCTCGAAAGGCTTTGCTTTTTGTCATTAATTCGCCCCTCCGAGTGTGTCAGATAGTGCCAGCTTAATCGGTTCAACAGCGAAGGTCAGGCCTTTTTCGCCGTTATCCGCCACCACATAGCGCACCGCGCCTTCGGTTTCGGTGTAATAGCGCTTGTTTTTACCCGTAACCAGCAGTTTTTGCAGCTTTTGTTGGCTCTGTTTTTTTGTCAGTGCGGGCGTAAATGCCTGCAGCACCGCGCTCATGTACTCCAGCGCCTTCGCCTTGGCGGCTTTCTGCTCTGGCCCCTGAATCGGCAGCCAGGTGATCTGCATACTTTTGATTTTTAGCGTACCGCGCTCCAGCGCAGTGGAAGCGTACAAGTTTTCGTTAATCTTGCTGGCGGCACGGGTCAGGTTTGGAGTATCGCGTGCGCCATCAATGGCGCGAAATTCATCCAGCGGCAGCGTTGGATTGGTTTTGTTAAACGTTTCACGAAACTGACTGATGGACTGATCGAACGATGGCGCACCCGCCAGGAGGTAGGGCGCGGTTGTCGGAGCAGGGGGTTCGGCGGCGTGCAGGGGGAGACCGGCGCTCAGCATCGCGAAACACAGGAAAAGAAGGTGTGCCGAATTTTTCATCAACATTGTCCCTGGCCGTAAGTGCTCATGATTAAATCGATATCTGGTCGGCTTGTCAAAAGGTCACAACTCCAGGGTAAAATGCGCACGATATGATAATAAGGAACCTTACATGACCATACAGCAGTGGTTGTTTTCATTCAAAGGGCGTATTGGACGCCGTGATTTCTGGATCTGGATGGCGACGTGGATTATCGCTATGCTGCTTCTGTTTTTTGTGGCCTATAACGCATGGCTGAGCACGCAAACCGCGGCGTTTGCGCTGGTTTGTTTACTGTGGCCAACCGCGGCCGTGGTGGTGAAACGCCTGCACGATCGCGGTCGTTCCGGTGCATGGGCTTTTCTGATTATTCTGGCGTGGATGCTGGTCGCCGGGAACTGGTCAATACTTCCGTCCATCCTCCCCTGGGTGGTGGGCAGACTGCTACCGACCATTATCTTTGTGATGATGGTTATCGATCTGGGTGCGTTCATCGGCACCCAGAGCGAAAACAAATACGGTAAAGACACTCTTGAGGTGAAATACCGCTGATCACCAGTAGTGTTCGGCGGTCATATGACCCGGTCGGCGGCGAAGGTGTTTCGTCATCTGCCGGGTATCTTTCAGAAGCTGCTGAGTGTCCCGTACCATCTGCGGGTTACCACACAGCATCACGTGGCTGGTTTCGGCACGCATCGGCAAGCCAACGGCTTCTTCCAGGGCTCCACTCTCAATTAATGCCGGCACGCGGCCGGTCAGCGAACCTGCTGCCGTTTCCCGGCTCACCACGGTCTGGATTTTCAGCTTTCCGGCATACTGCCGCTCCAGCTCCTGCATCTGCGGCAGATAGCTTAAGTCTGCGGCGTAACGCGCGGCATGCACCAGCACGATGTTTTTAAACCGCTCCAGGTCTTTGCCGTACTGCAGAATGGAGAGATAGGGGCCGATGGCCGTGCCGGTTGCCAGCATCCACAGGGTTTCGCAGTCCGGAATTTCGTCCAGCACGAAGAAACCTGCTGCGTCACTCACAATCTGGACATCATCACCGGGTTTAAGCGCCGCCAGGCGCGGGCTGAGTTTGCCGTCCGGGACGGTAACCAGATAGAACTCGAGATCCGGATTATCGGGCGCGTTGACGTACGAGTAAGCGCGCTGCACGCGTTCGCCGTCGATATCCAGCCCCAGTTTGGCAAACTGTCCGGCCGTAAACGGATGGATGGGGGCGTGCACGGTGAGACTAAATAGCGCATCGGTCCAGAATTTTATCTTAGTGACTTTACCTGTTACCCAGTCCGCCATGATCTTCTCCTGTGCTGTTTCTCGGATCTATCTTCCGTATTTGTGATGAAGATATCCAGCCCATTCGGGCTGGAAAGCTCTATCGATCAAACGGTTTTACAGAATGTGCGTCTGTACGTCCGGGTCTTTACGGTCGAGATAGTGAATTGACTGAATGCGACGAATGGTACGCGATTTGCCGCGGATCAGCAGCGTTTCCGTGGTCGCCATGTTGCCTTTGCGGGTGATGCCATCCAGCAGATCGCCTTTGGTGATGCCGGTCGCGGAGAAAACAACGTTGTCGCTGCGGGCCATTTCGTGAAGTGCGAGGACTTTATTGGCTTCGATACCCATTGCCTCACAGCGCGCCAGCTCATCTTCGCCAATGCGGCGATTCTCTTCGTTGTCGCCTTTGACCTCATGACGAGGCAGCAGGCGGGCCTGCATGTCGCCATCCAGCGCGCGGATCACCGCAGCAGAGACCACGCCTTCCGGCGCGCCGCCAATCCCGTACAGGACATCCACTTCACTGTCTGGCATGCAGGTCAGAATGGAAGCCGCCACGTCGCCATCCGGGATGGCAAACACGCGTACGCCCAGCTTTTGCATCTGTGCGATGGTAGCGTCGTGACGCGGTTTCGCCAGAATGGTGACGGTGAGTTCGCTCAGCGGTTTGTTCAGCGCGCTGGCGACGTTACGCAGGTTCTCTTCCAGCGGCAGGCTGAGGTCGATGGCGCCTTTCGCGCCAGGACCGACAATCAGCTTTTCCATGTACATATCCGGTGCGTTGAGGAAGCAGCCTTTATCACCCACGGCCAGAACGGCCAGCGCGTTGGCCTGACCCATCGCCGTCATGCGTGTGCCTTCGATCGGGTCGACGGCGATATCCACGGCATCGCCTTTGCCGGTACCCACTTTTTCACCGATGTAGAGCATTGGCGCTTCGTCGATCTCGCCTTCGCCGATCACAATAGTGCCGTCAATATTGACCTGATTGAGGACAATGCGCATGGCATGGACAGCCGCACCGTCGGCGGTATTTTTGTCGCCACGGCCAAGCCATTTATAGCCTGCCAGGGCAGCGGCTTCGGTAACGCGGGAAAACTCGATAGCAAGTTCACGTTTCATGAGGTACTCGTGCAATCAAAAGGAATTGCACGAAGTTTATCATAGAGTGGGGCGAGGCGAGGGGACCGGTGCAGCCGGAGCCCCTCACCCTGACCCTCTCCCCGGGGGAGAGGGAATGTATGATTACTCTTCGTGCTCTTCCCACGCCAGGGCGCGTTTCACCGCTTTCTTCCAGCCGCTGTAGCGGTAGTTACGCTCGGTGGTTTCGATGCCAGGGCGGAATTCACGTTCGATAACCGCTTTTTCCTGCAGCTCGTCCAGATTCTGCCAGAAGCCGACCGCCAGACCCGCAAGGTACGCCGCACCCAGCGCGGTCACTTCGCGCACTTCCGGGCGTTCCACGCGGGTGCCCAGAATGTCGGACTGGAACTGCATCAGGAAGTTGTTCGCGACCGCACCGCCATCCACGCGCAGAGCGTGCAGACGGATGCCGGAGTCAGCCTGCATCGCTTCCAGTACGTCGCGCGTCTGGTAAGCGATAGATTCCAGGGTGGCGCGAATAATGTGGTTAGAATTCACACCACGCGTCAGGCCGAAAATCGCGCCGCGTGCATACGGATCCCAGTACGGTGCACCCAGACCGGTAAACGCAGGTACCACGTACACGCCGTTGGTATCCTTCACTTTGGTGGCGAAGTACTCGGAGTCGAACGCATCGCTGATAAGCTTCATCTCGTCGCGCAGCCACTGGATGGATGCACCCGCCATGAACACCGCACCTTCCAGCGCATAGTTCACTTCACCGCGTGGGCCGCAGGCGATGGTGGTCAGCAGACCGTTTTCTGATTTCACCGCTTTCTCGCCGGTGTTCATCAGCATAAAGCAGCCGGTACCGTAGGTGTTTTTCGCCATCCCTTCTTTAACGCACAGCTGGCCGAACAGCGCCGCCTGCTGGTCACCGGCGATACCGGCGATAGGAATACGCGTGCCGCCTTTACCACCGATGTTGGTCTGACCGTACACTTCAGAAGATTTACGTACTTCTGGCAGCATAGCGCGTGGAATATCCAGCGCGTCCAGCATCTTATCATCCCACTCCAGCGTGTTGATGTTGAACAGCATGGTACGCGAGGCGTTGGTGTAGTCCGTGACGTGAACGCGACCCTGGGTCATCTTCCAGATAAGCCAGGTATCGACGGTACCGAACAGCAGTTCGCCGCGTTTTGCACGCTCACGTGAACCTTCCACGTGGTCAAGGATCCACTTCACTTTGGTACCCGAGAAATACGGGTCGACCACCAGGCCCGTGGCGCTGCGGACGTACTCTTCCATACCGTCGCGCTTCAGCTGTTCGCAAATCTCTGACGTACGACGACACTGCCAGACGATGGCGTTATAAATTGGCTTGCCGGTTTCACGTTCCCAGACGATTGTCGTTTCACGCTGGTTGGTAATACCAATCGCGGCTATTTCGTCAGAACTGATATCGGCTTTCGCCAGCACTTCGACCAGCGTGGAGCTTTGCGATGCCCAGATCTCCATCGGGTCGTGCTCTACCCAGCCTGGACGAGGATAGATTTGCTCAAATTCACGCTGTGACACGCTGACAATGTTCGCGTCATGATCCATTACGACAGCGCGGGAGCTGGTGGTGCCCTGGTCGAGCGCAACGATATATTTTTTTTCGGTCATGGTGTAAGTCCCGTAGTCAGATTACAGCGAAGCTTTTTGTTGTGCGGTAGAAGTCGTCTCTTTCTCCTCGTCCACACAAGTGTCGCACGGTAAGTGGCGACCAATTAATTTGCGATAGCTAAACGCACCCAGCGCAGCCCCGACAACCGGCGCAAACAGCGGAACCAGGAAGTAAGGAATGTCTTTGCCACCGGTGAAGGCCACGTCGCCCCAGCCAGCGATAAAGGCGAACGCTTTTGGTCCGATATCACGCGCCGGGTTCATTGCGAAGCCGGTCAGCGGGCCCATGGATGCGCCGATCACCGCAATCAGCAGGCCAATCAGCAGAGGTGCCAGCGGGCCGCGCGGAATGCCGTTTCCGTCGTCGGTCAGCGCCAGGATAACGCCCATCAGAATAGCGGTAATCACCATTTCAACTGCGAACGCCTGCACAAAATTGATATGCGGGTTTGGATATGTAGAGAAGATACCTGCCAGATCCAGACTTTCGACGCTGCCGCGCACCATATGATGCGTCTGTTCGAAGTCGATGAAAAGATTGTAATAAAGCCCGTAAACTAACGCCGCTGCGCAAAACGCGCCGGCAAATTGAGAAATAATGAAAGGAACAACTTTGCGTCCGTCGAAGCACGCGAACAGCCACAGTGCGATGGTCACCGCCGGGTTAAGATGTGCGCCAGAAACCCCTGCAGTCAGGTAGATGGCCATCGCCACACCCAGACCCCAGATAATACTGATTTCCCACTGACCAAAACTGGCACCCGCCACTTTCAGTGCAGCAACACAGCCCACTCCGAAGAATATCAACAACCCGGTACCAAGGAACTCGGCAATGCACTGGCCTTTTAAGGTTGATGTCTGACTCATAATCGGAATCCTGAAGAGATTGATGTTTATTGTTAGCATGGCCGCCCGTGACAGCCATGATGTCCTGTAGACATAGTGTTAATTTATCGTTAACGAGCAAAAACGAGAAATATCGAAATCAAAATGTGTGGTCTGCGTCAATAAAATGAGCGTTTGCGCGCCATAAAGCGCATTTTTGCATCAGCGAGAGAGTATGAGCTGAATCATTTCATTAACTAATGAGTTAACAACTTAGGGGTAATTGCCGCGAACGCACCAGGACGAGGCCGAAAAGTGTTGCAAACCGAGATCTGCGCGGTGTGTCGCTGGACAGGGGCGACGGGGCTTCATACAATCGGCATAGATGTTGTGCGCGTTTACGTTAAAGCGTCGCCTTGCAATTCAGGAGAGGTAGGATCATGTCTTTAGAAGTGTTTGAGAAACTGGAATCGAAAGTACAGCAGGCGATTGACACCATCACGCTGCTGCAGATGGAAATTGAAGAGCTGAAAGAAAAGAACAACAGCCTGGCGCAAGAAGTGCAGACAGCTCAGCACGGTCGTGAAGAACTGGAGCGCGAAAACAACCAGCTGCGTGAACAGCAGAACGGCTGGCAGGAACGTCTGCAGGCACTGCTGGGACGTATGGAAGAGGTTTAATTCCCCTGGGATTGAACTGAGTAGGCCGGGTAAGGCGAAGCCGCCACCCGGCTTTTTTATGGTTATCGCGAATGGGTAATAACCATAAAAAAGGCCGCCCAAGGCGGCCTTAACGCTACTTGTCCTGCGCTGTCGTAGCAAAAGCAAAGAACACATTGGGTTCATCACTCTTCACAACGAGTACGCTGGCGACAATGAACGCGATACATAAATAGCGTTTCATTATGCGGTCCCTGCAGCTAACCGCTCCACCGTTCACCACCGGTGATAAGTCGGTGGACACAAGCCCTGGTATTAGCCTGTTTTACGGTTGTGAATACACCTTTCCCTGGACCGATGCCCATTTGCGAGATGGCGGAAAGGGACGCTGCATCATAATAAGCAGCAACCGTGGTGTTAAGGTATTCATAAAGAATTAGGATTTTATAAAGCTTCTGAGGGGTTGCCCAAGGTTTGGACGAGAGTATGATGAAGATCCTTGGTATTAGCCTGCAAGCCTTCCCAACGGACCGCGAATCCCGAGGGACAAAAAAACCGCCACATTGCTGTTGGCGGTTTTTTTATGGCGCTCGCTTACTGTTTACTACTCAATATCCAGCGGATCTTCGGAGAGGATAATGCCGGTGTTATCGGCATAGAGATGGTCGCCGGAGAAGAAGGTCACGCCGCCGAAATTGACGCGGATATCGCTTTCACCAATGCCTTCACCTGCGGCGCCTACCGGAATGGCGGCAATCGCCTGAATGCCGATATCGAGGTCTTCGAGATCGTCCACCTGGCGTACTGAACCGTAGACCACAATGCCTTCCCATTCATTTTGCACGGCAATTCCGGCCAGTTCCGCGTCAATCAATGCACGACGTACGGAGCCGCCGCCATCAACCAGCAGCACGCGACCACGACCGTTCTGTTCGAGCAGATCGTACAGCAACCCGTTATCCTCGAAACATTTCACCGTGATGATTTGTCCGCCAAACGAAGACCGTCCACCAAAGTTGGAGAACAGCGGTTCAACGACGTTGACATCTTCCTGGTAGATGTCACAAAGCTCGGAGGTATCGTATTTCATAGGTTTAACGCTCTGTTGCTGCGAATGTGTTCAGTATATCGTGCGAAATGCGTTGTTGGCAAAATCATCAATTGTTAATTGATATTTGTCAGTTAACTCAGCGTCTGGCTCAGCACAATCCCTATCACGAACAACAGGTTAGTGAGCAGTGCGCCTTTTACCGTGCGCTCAAGCATCGGTGGCATGGCTGCCGGGCTGAGCTCACGCATCACAAAGCGGGCCTGTTTAATCAGCAGCGGCGCGGCGAGCACAAACAGCCAGCCCCAGAGACTATGCAGCGAGATCAGGTTGAACAGCGCGAGGCAGAGCAGGGCGCCCATCAGCAGGCAGGCATGATAGCGACGCGCGTTAACCGGCCCGAGACGCACGGCCAGCGTGTTTTTGCCGTTCTTACGGTCGCTGTCGATA
Source organism: Enterobacter cloacae complex sp. 382A5 (assembly GCF_050031095.1). Taxonomy (NCBI): domain Bacteria; kingdom Pseudomonadati; phylum Pseudomonadota; class Gammaproteobacteria; order Enterobacterales; family Enterobacteriaceae; genus Enterobacter; species Enterobacter cloacae complex sp. 382A5. Next base: position 4,636,865 of record NZ_JBLGVK010000001.1, on the reverse strand, counting down.
TCGCGCAGGTTGTTGATATTAAGTACCGCCGTTGCCAGCAGACCGCAGGCGGTGGCGGGCAGGAACAGGGCAGGAATAAGCGTATGCGCCTGTAAGTACCAGCTGCCCATCACGCTCAGCCAGCCAAAAAATACCAGCACGGAAATATCACCCAGGCCGATATAACCGTAAGGGCGCGTGCCGACGGTATAGGTAATGGCGGCGATAATAGCGAGCAGGCCCAGCACCAGAAAACCAATGAAATCACTGGTGGTTTTCGAGGCGACCGTCACCAGCGCCAGGCCGGATAAACAAATCAGTACCACGGTGATAATCAACGCACGCTTCATCTGTGCCTGCGTAATCATCCCTTTCTGCATCCCGCGCAGAGGGCCGATACGGTCAGGCTTATCGCTACCCTTAACCGCATCGCCGTAGTCGTTGGCGAGATTAGAGAGGATCTGCAACAAACCGGCGGTGACCAGCGCCAGCACGGCAACCAGCGGATTGAAATACCCCTGCCACCAGGCAAGGACGGTACCAACGATAATCGCGGCAAAGGCCAGAGGAAGGGTTTTAGGGCGCAGACTTTCGAGCCACGCCTGAGTACGGCTGATATCAGTCATAGTTATTAAGCCAAAAAAATGGGGGCATTAGCCCCCATTAAATGTGATGAGAATGCAGTAACCGCGATTATAGGATAAAACGGCTCAGATCTTCATCTGCCACTAACGCATCCAGGTGTTTACCCACATATTCTGCGTCAATAGTAATGGTTTGACCGTTCAGGTCGCTCGCATCATAAGAGATATCTTCCATCAGGCGTTCCAGCACCGTGTGCAGACGACGCGCACCGATGTTCTCGGTAGTTTCGTTGACCTGCCAGGCCGCCTGGGCGATGCGTTTGATACCGTCTTCGGTGAACTCAATGTTCACGCCTTCGGTCGCCATCAGCGCTTTGTACTGTACGGTCACAGACGCGTTTGGCTCGGTCAGGATACGTTCGAAATCTTCAGTGGTCAGCGCCTGCAGCTCAACGCGGATAGGCAGACGGCCCTGCAGTTCCGGGATCAGGTCAGACGGGCTGGCAATCTGGAACGCACCGGACGCGATAAACAGGATGTGGTCCGTTTTGACCATCCCGTGCTTGGTGGAGACGGTGCAGCCTTCAACCAGCGGCAGCAGGTCGCGCTGCACGCCTTCACGGGAGACGTCCGGGCCGGACGCGTTACCGCGCTTACAGATCTTATCGATTTCGTCGATAAACACGATACCGTGCTGCTCAACCGCGTCGATCGCATCCTGCTTTAGCTCTTCCGGGTTCACCAGCTTTGCTGCTTCTTCTTCAATCAGCAGCTTCATCGCATCTTTGATTTTCAGCTTACGCGCTTTCTGTTTCTGACCGCCCAGGTTCTGGAACATGGACTGCAGCTGGCTGGTCATCTCCTCCATGCCAGGAGGTGCCATGATTTCCACACCCATTGGCGCGGCGGCGAGATCGATCTCAATCTCTTTGTCATCCAGCTGGCCTTCGCGCAACTTTTTGCGGAATGCCTGACGTGCCGCAGACGGTTCAGCCTGCTGTTCAGCCTGGCCCCAGTTGTTTTTCGCCGGCGGGATCAGCACGTCAAGAATGCGCTCTTCAGCCATCTCTTCCGCGCGATAGCGGTTTTTCTCGATCGCCTGAACGCGAACCATCTTGATTGCCGAGTCGGTCAGATCGCGGATGATCGAGTCAACTTCTTTACCTACATAGCCCACTTCGGTGAATTTAGTGGCTTCAACTTTGATGAACGGCGCGTTAGCCAGTTTCGCCAGACGGCGCGCGATTTCGGTTTTACCGACACCGGTTGGGCCGATCATCAGAATGTTTTTTGGCGTCACTTCATGGCGCAGCTCTTCGTCGAGCTGCATGCGGCGCCAGCGGTTACGCAGAGCAATAGCCACGGAACGCTTGGCGTTATCCTGGCCGATAATATGTTTGTCCAGTTCGCTGACAATTTCGCGTGGGGTCATTTCAGACATGGGAGATCCTTACGCTTTAGAGGTCAATTCTTCGATGGTGTGGTTGTGGTTGGTATAGATGCAGATATCACCCGCAATATCCAACGCCTTCACAGCGATATCACGCGCATTCATGTCGGTATTCTCCAACAGTGCGCGAGCCGCAGCCTGGGCATAAGGGCCGCCAGAGCCGATGGCAATCAGGTCGTTTTCCGGCTGAATGACGTCACCGTTACCGGTGATGATCAGCGATGCGGTTTCATCGGCCACGGCCAGCAGCGCTTCGAGTTTGCGCAGCATGCGGTCGGTTCGCCAGTCTTTCGCCAGCTCAACGGCGGCTTTCACCAGATGACCCTGGTGCATTTCCAGTTTACGTTCAAACAGTTCAAACAGCGTGAAAGCATCAGCCGTGCCGCCTGCAAAACCGGCGATCACTTTGTCGTTGTATAAACGACGGACTTTTTTCACGTTGCCTTTCATTACGGTATTACCCAGCGTGGCCTGGCCATCACCGGCGATTACCACGTGGCCGTTACGGCGTACACTTACTATTGTTGTCACGAGCAGACCCCCTGGTTACAGAATCGGGAAACAGAAGCCCTGAGCCTGTGCTCAGGGCTGAATAGAAAGATAGATGGGGGGGAATTTGGGGGTTTCAACCCCCGGAAGCAAGTCGGATGCAGTTTGTGTGACCGGCGACTTTCAAACGAGAAATGGTGCCATCGGCATTTTCTTTGCCTTTGACCGGGCCAATCACCACGCGATTCCAGCCGTTATTGGTGGTAATGCGCGAGTCAAATCCTTCAAATGCCAGCTGAGCGCGGACCGTTTCGGCCTGCTCGGCGCCTTTGAACGAGCCGCACTGCACCATCCAGCGGCGTTCGTCTTTCTTCTCAGCCGTCTGCTTCGGTGCCTCGGTCTCTTTGGTGACCGGTGCGGCCTGCTGTGTTTTCGGCTGCTGCGCGGTGGTATGCGCAGGCGTCTGCAGCAGATCCTGATACGGTTGAGCCGTTTGCTTCTGCGTCTGGGCCTTTGGCTGCTGAGCAGGCTGAGACTGCGCCGTTCGTGTCTGCGGCTGCTGGTACGGCTGTTCCGTCACGCGCGGCTGCGCTTTAGGTTGCTGTACCGGCTGGTTTTGCGTCCACTGCTGCTGTTGTTGTTGCTGCTGAATCTGTGCCTGACGCTGGCGCTGCAGTTGCAGCGTTTGCTGACGCTGCGCCGGCGTTTGTTCATTCCACGGCACTTCATTCAGCTGCGTAGGCTGCTGGCGCATATCGGCCTGCATCTGTGCCAGCAACTGACGCTGTTCGTCCGTTAGCTGATCGGCATTTTTCACCTCGCCACCGGCGGATGGCTCGGTCGGCGCACGCACGCCAGGCTGACGGCTTTCCAGCTCTTTAATATAGCGCCAGCGCTCTTCAGGCTTCGGTGGCAGACCATTTCCAACCACTTTGTTGCCCTGAAGGGCCTCAGCCTCTTCTTTTTTATGGTGCGTGATAAAGTACAGGCCGCCGATGAAGGCCACCAGTACCGCCGCAGCAATAGCGACCATTGCTGGCGAGACAGCAGGCAGGTTACGTTGCTTTTTCTTTGCGCTACTCTTTTTGCGTCGCGAAGGTGCCGGCTGGCCGCGACGTACATAATCTCGTTGTGCCACTATCGTTTCGCTGTATTTATTCGTTCGTCAGTCCGCCATGTTACTTAAGCGGCGGGGCTTTGACCAGATAAGGGTGTCCTAAAGACATTTACTTTAAGTCAATGCCTGGGTAGAACCACGAATAATCAGTTCGCAGTCCAGCAACCTCGATCCGCTGCTAACTGTTTGACCCTGCAACTGATCGAGCAAAAGAAGCATCGCTTCACGGCCAATGTCGTAGCGTGGCTGCGAAACGGTTGAGAGCGGGGGATCGCAAAATTCTGAAAGCGAAATATTATCGAAACCGATAATCGACAAATCTTTCGGTATGCGCAGGCCGCGGCGTTTCGCATACGATAATGCCCCCAGCGCCATCACGTCGCTGTGGCAGAACACTGCGGTAGGCGGCTCAGGCAACGCCAGTAGTTTTTCCAGCGCCTGACCACCGGCTTCGAAGGAAAAATTACCGCGCGCAATGTAGTGCGGATCAACCGTCACGCCGGTTCGGCGAAGTGCCTGAACATAGCCCTGCAGGCGATAGTGACACAGCGGCATCTCTTCTGGCCCGGCAATGCAGCCAATCCGTTTATGCCCCAGCTCCTGCAGGTAGTTAACGGCGTTGAACGCGGCGGTCAGGTTATCAATATGCACCGTTGGCAGTTCCAGCTCCGGCGCAAATTCGTTGGCCATTACCATCGGCGGTAAATTGCGCTGCTCTTCAATGCTGGCATCAAACGGCAGGCGCGAACCAAGCAGCAGCATGCCGTCGATCTGCTTGGTGATAATGAGGTCGATAAAGGTTTTTTCCTGCTGATTCTGGTGCGCGCAGTCGCCAATGAGCACCAGATACCCTTGCTCCGCAGCGGTCACTTCGATGCCGCGAATAATTTCGCTGAAGAAGGGATCGCAGATGTCCGGCACAATCACCAGGATGGTCCGCGACTCATTACGTTTAACGTTACGCCCCATCGCCTGTGGGAAATACCCCACTTCCAGCGCGGCCTGTTCTACCCGGTTGCGGGTCGCCTGAGAGACTTTATCCGGGTTCATTAATGCGCGGGACACGGTTGCCGTAGAGACTTGTGCTTTCTGGGCAACGTCTTTCATGGTCGCCGTGGCAACCTCTTTCCTGGACTTCAACGTCTTCTCCTCGCCTGAACACCGAACTTCTGACGCCACCATTTTTACAGATAGTTAATGGAATCGGTTACAGAATTTTCATAAAAAGTGTGAAGGACGTTAAATTTTTCGATCCGGCTTCAGCCTTCGATGGGATCAACGTCAAGCACCCACTTCACTTTGCGCGCTTCTGGCAGGGTGTTGATCAAGGCCAGCGTGCCGCTGACGATGTGCTGTAAACGGATGCGCGAAGGGTGTTGCAGCAAAATCTGCCAGCGAAAACGTCCGCCGCGCTTGGGGGCCAGCGCCGGAACCGGCCCTAAAATCCATAGTTGATTATCAACCAGCGGGCTGGCCTGCAGAAGGTTTCTCAACTGCTGCAGGAAAAGCGGTGCCTGCTGGTTGTTATGATCTTCCGCGCGGATGATCACGTGGCTGGTCCACGGGGGAAGTTGCATGGTCTGGCGTTCAGCCAGCGCCTGCTCGGCAAACGCGTCATAGCCTTTGTGCAGCAGGGTTTGCAGCAACGGATGCTCAGGATGGTGCGTTTGCAGTACCACTTCGCCCTGTTTCCCGGCGCGTCCCGCGCGTCCGGCCACCTGGGTATAAAGCTGGGCAAAACGCTCGGCTGAGCGGAAATCGGCAGAGAACAGTGCGCCATCGACATCCAGCAGGGCAACCAGCGTCACGTCCGGGAAGTGATGACCTTTGGCCAGCATCTGGGTGCCAATCAGGATGCGCGCGCCACCGCGATGCACTTCTGCCAGCTGCTGCTCCAGCGCCCCTTTACGGCTGGTGGTGTCCCTGTCGATTCGGGAAATGGGCACATCCGGGAAGAACGGCTCCAGGGCCTGTTCCAGTTGTTCAGTGCCCAGACCGACCGGCACGATGTGCGTTGACCCGCACGACGGGCACTGACGCGGCACCGGGCGCTGGCTGTCGCAGTGGTGGCAGCGCAAATGGCGCTGGGCCTGATGGAAGGTGTAGTAGTGGTCGCAGCGCGGGCATTCTGCGATCCAGCCGCAGTCGTGACACAGCAGTGTCGGGGCAAAGCCGCGTCTGTTGAGGAACAAAATAACCTGATTGCCCGCCTGCAAATGCTGACGCATCCGGGTGATAAGGGCAGGTGCTAACCCCGCCTGCACCTGCTGACCTTTCAGATCCAGCACGTGTTGAATGGCCGGACGCGCATTCCCCGCGCGACGCGTCAGGCGCAGCATATGGTATTTACGCTGACGAACGTTATGCAGCGTTTCGAGCGCCGGGGTAGCAGAGCCCAGAATGATGGGGATTTGCTCGCTGTGTGCGCGATAGACGGCCAAATCGCGGGCGTGATACCGCCAACCTTCCTGCTGCTTATAAGAGCTGTCGTGTTCTTCATCAATGACGATGACGCCAAGATTTTTGAACGGTGTAAACAGTGATGAACGGGTGCCAATCACGATCGCCGCTTCGCCGTTTTTCGCTTTCAGCCAGGCGCTGAGGCGTTCGCTGTCATTCAGGCCAGAGTGCAGCACCTCAACCGGCGCATTAAACCGCTCGCGAAAGCGCGCGATGGTTTGCGGCGTCAGGCCAATTTCCGGCACCATCACCAGCGCCTGTTTGCCCTGCGCGAGCACGTTTTCCAGCACACTGAGATAGACTTCTGTCTTGCCGGAACCGGTGACCCCGGCCAGTAGCCAGGCGGAGAAATGGCCGGAGGCACTGTGGATCGCCCCCACGGCGGTGGCCTGCTCGGTGTTCAGGCGCAGGCGATCGCCCGAGACGGAAAATCGCTCCCGCCAGTCATACAGGGCCGGAGCCTCGCTTGCCAGTTCGCTCAGCCCTTTTTTTCGTAGTGCCTGGAGCGCGGTTTCGCTGACTTCCAGCTCATCGACCTGATGGCGCCAGATTTTCCCCTGACGCAGGGCGGCCAGCGCCTGCTGTTGCTTCTGGGAGCGCTTCAGGCTGTTAATGTCCACCGCCTGGCCCTGTTCGGTCGCAAACCAGTACCACATTGGCGCGTGGCTGGCGCTTTTGCCCTGGCGCAGCATAATCGGTAAAGCGTGGAACAGAACATCGCCAATCGGATGATGATAATAATCCGCCGCCCATAGTAGCAGTCGCCAGGTGCTGGTGGAGTAAACGGGCTCGCTGTCGAGCACCTCAACGACCGATTTCAGTTCGTTAAGCGGCAATTCGCTCTTGTCGCTGACGGAGACGACGATCCCTACGCGCTGCTGTTTGCCAAAGGGCACGGTCACGCGACAGCCCGCTTTAACGCTCATGCTGTCGGGCAGCAGATAGTCAAACGTGCGGGGAAGCGGAACGGGCAGGGCAACGTGAGCGACGGGCATCGAATCTTCCTGACTTGAAAAGTGGCGCGTTAGTATACACATTAGTGAAAGCGGCGTGCGGATCAGTTTGCATACGTTGGTCAAATTCTGTATGATTCGCCGCCTTTGGTGTACTTTACGCCAAAGAACTTACATTCAACATCGCGTGGTGTCTGGCGTTAGGGCTGGAAGAGCGACGCGGCCTTAACTGAGGTTCTCCCATGAAAAAAGATATTCACCCGAAATACGAAATGATTACTGCAAACTGCTCTTGCGGTAACTCTATCCAGATCCGCTCTACCGTGGGTCACGATCTGAACCTGGACGTGTGCGGCAAATGCCACCCGTTCTACACTGGTAAGCAGCGTGACGTTGCAACCGGTGGCCGTGTTGACCGCTTCAACAAGCGTTTCAGCATCCCGGGCGCTAAATAAGTTTCCCGAAAAAAAGGCACCGCAAGGTGCCTTTTTTGTATCCGCTTATCAGTATTCCCACGTCTCCGGGTCGATACCCAGTTCACGCATGATCACCTTCGCCTCTTCCGGGATTTCGTCGCTACGCTCTTTGCGCAGGTCGTCATCGTTCGGCAACGGTTGGCCGGTAAACGCATGCAGAAACGCTTCGCACAGCAGTTCGCTGTTGGTTGCGTGGCGCAGGTTGTTCACCTGACGACGCGTACGTTCATCGGTGAGGATCTTCAACACCTTCAGAGGAATGGAAACCGTAATTTTCTTTACTTGCTCACTCTTCTTACCGTGCTCAGCGTATGGGCTGATATATTCGCCGCTCCATTCAGCCATGAGATACCTTTAATCCTCTCAGTCATTAATCTAAAGGTGCAAAACCTGTAACCGTCGGTTTTGAACCGTAAACCTGCGTAGTTTACCGTAGAGACGATACCGTGGCACGGATATTGCCGCTGCAGCGTGCACTAAAGCATATAATTTTAACGGCTATTTACGCATTGCTCAATCTATACGCAAAGAAGTTTAGATGTCCAGATGTATTGACGTCCATACTTTCAATGTTTACTCTGGTGCCTGACTTTTCACCTAATTAGCCAGGAAGCCTTCACCATGACGCGTAAACAGGCCACCATCGCAGTGCGTAGCGGATTGAATGATGACGAGCAGTACGGCTGTGTTGTCCCGCCGATTCATCTTTCCAGTACCTATAATTTCACCGGATTTAATGAACCCCGTGCGCATGACTACTCGCGTCGTGGCAACCCTACGCGTGATGTTACCCAGCGCGCGCTGGCGGAACTGGAAGGTGGCGCAGGGGCAGTATTAACCAATACCGGCATGTCTGCCATTCATCTGGTGACTACCGTGTTCCTGAAGCCGGGCGATCTGCTGGTTGCGCCGCACGACTGTTACGGCGGCAGCTATCGTCTGTTTGATAGCCTGGCAAAACGCGGCTGTTACCGGGTGTTGTTTGTCGATCAAAATGACGAACAGGCGCTGAAACAGGCGCTGGCAGAGAAGCCGAAGCTGGTGCTGGTGGAAAGTCCAAGCAATCCATTGTTGCGCGTTGTCGATATTGCGAAAATTTGTCAGCTCACAAGGGATGCGGGAGCGATAAGTGTAGTGGATAATACGTTCCTCAGTCCGGCCCTTCAGAACCCACTGGCGCTGGGTGCAGATCTGGTATTGCATTCATGCACTAAATATCTGAACGGTCATTCTGATGTCGTCGCAGGCGTGGTGATTGCAAAAGATCCCGACGTTGTCACCGAACTGGCATGGTGGGCCAATAACATTGGCGTCACCGCCGGGGCCTTCGACAGCTATCTGCTGTTACGCGGGATTCGCACGCTGTCGCCGCGTATGGAGGTGGCACAGCGCAATGCCCAGGCAATTGTCGATTTCCTGAAAACGCAGCCGCTGGTGAAGAAGCTTTATCACCCGTCGCTGCCTGAAAACCAGGGGCACGAGATTGCCGCGCGTCAGCAGAAAGGGTTTGGCGCGATGTTAAGTTTTGAACTGGACGGTGACGAGCAAACGCTGCGTCGCTTCCTGAGCGGGCTGTCATTGTTTACGCTGGCGGAATCGTTAGGTGGGGTTGAAAGTTTGATCTCCCACGCCGCGACCATGACGCACGCAGGTATGGCACCAGAGGCACGTGCCGCCGCCGGGATTTCTGAGACGCTGCTGCGGATCTCAACCGGTATTGAAGATTCTGAAGATTTAATTGCCGATCTGGAAAATGGCTTCCGGGTCGCAGCCAAGGGGTAATCATGAGTGTGATAGCGCAGGCAGGGGCGAAGGGTCGTCAACTGCACAAGTTTGGTGGTAGTAGTCTTGCTGATGTGAAGTGTTACCTGCGCGTTGCAGGGATCATGACAGAGTATTCACAGCCGGGTGACATAATGGTTGTCTCCGCGGCGGGCAGCACCACCAACCAGCTGATTAGCTGGCTGAAATTGAGCCAGACCGATCGCCTCTCTGCGCATCAGGTGCAACAGTCCTTACGCCGTTACCAGAGCGAGCTGATTGCCGGTTTGCTGCCTGCAGACGTGGCGGATGGGTTGATTAGCGCTTTTACGCATGACCTTGAGCGTCTGGCCGCCCTGCTGGACAGCGGTATTACCGATGCGGTGTACGCCGAAGTGGTGGGGCACGGTGAAGTGTGGTCTGCGCGCCTGATGGCCGCCGTGCTGCAACATCTGGGCGTTGAGGCTGCCTGGCTCGACGCGCGTGATTTCCTGCGTGCCGAACGCGCCGCACAGCCACAGGTGGACGAAGGTCTATCCTACCCGCTGCTGCAACAGTTGCTGGTACAGCATCCGGGTAAACGCATTGTGGTGACCGGCTTTATCAGCCGCAGCAATGCCGGGGAAACCGTGCTGTTGGGGCGTAACGGCTCTGACTACTCGGCGACGCAAATCGGTGCCCTGGCGGGCGTGTCCCGCGTCACCATCTGGAGTGACGTCGCCGGTGTTTACAGTGCTGATCCACGTAAGGTGAAAGACGCCTGCCTGCTGCCGCTGCTGCGCCTGGATGAAGCCAGCGAGCTGGCACGTCTGGCCGCGCCGGTTCTGCACGCGCGTACGCTGCAGCCGGTTTCCGGCAGCGATATTGATTTGCAGCTGCGCTGCAGTTACACCCCGGATCAGGGCTCCACGCGCATCGAACGCGTACTGGCATCCGGTACGGGGGCGCGTATTGTCACCAGCCACGACGACATCTGCCTGATTGAGTTCCAGGTCCCGGCGGGCCAGGACTTCAAACTGGCGCATAAAGATATCGACACGATCCTCAAACGTGCTCAGGTGCGTCCGCTGGCGGTTGGCGTACATAACGACCGTCAACTGCTGCAGTTCTGCTACACCGCCGAAGTGGCAGACAGCGCGCTAAAAATTTTGGATGAAGCGGGCCTGCCGGGCGAGCTTCGTCTGCGTCAGGGGCTGGCGCTGGTGGCGATGGTAGGTGCGGGCGTCACCCGTAACCCGCTGCACTGCCACCGATTCTGGCAACAGCTGAAAGGGCAACCGGTTGAATTTACCTGGCAGTCGGAAGAGGGCATCAGCCTCGTTGCCGTCCTGCGTAAAGGACCAACTGAGAGCCTGATTCAGGGTCTGCATACCTCTCTGTTCCGTGCGGAAAAACGTATCGGTCTGGTGCTGTTCGGTAAAGGCAACATCGGTTCTCGCTGGCTGGAGCTGTTCGCGCGCGAGCAGGTCACGCTCTCAGCACGTACCGGCTTTGAATTTATCCTCGCCGGAGTGGTGGACAGCCGCCGCAGTCTGTTGAACTACGAGGGGCTGGATGCCAGCCGCGCGCTTGCCTTCTTTAATGATGAAGCGGTTGAACAAGACGAAGAGGCGCTGTTCCTGTGGATGCGCGCGCACCCGTATGACGATCTGGTGGTGCTGGACGTTACCGCCAGCGAACAGCTTGCCGATCAGTATCTTGATTTCGCCAGCCACGGTTTCCACGTCATCAGTGCGAACAAACTGGCGGGAGCAAGCAGCACCGATAAGTACCGTCAGATCCACGACGCGTTCGAAAAAACCGGTCGTCACTGGCTCTATAACGCCACCGTAGGCGCGGGTCTGCCGGTTAACCATACCGTGCGCGATCTGATTGAAAGCGGCGACAGCATTCTGGCGCTGAGCGGTATTTTCTCCGGTACGCTCTCCTGGCTGTTCCTGCAGTTTGATGGCACCGTACCGTTCACTGACCTGGTGGATCAGGCGTGGCAGCAGGGGCTAACCGAACCCGATCCCCGCGTCGATCTCTCCGGTAAAGATGTGATGCGTAAGCTGGTGATCCTGGCGCGTGAAGCCGGTTATGACATTGAACCCGGCGCTGTTCGCGTCGAGTCGCTGGTGCCGGCAGGCTGCGAGGAAGGATCCATTGATCACTTCTTTGAAAACGGTGATGAACTGAACGAGCAGATGCTGCAACGTCTGGAAGCCGCAAACGAGATGGGGCTGGTGCTGCGCTATGTGGCGCGTTTCGAGGCCAACGGTAAAGCGCGTGTGGGGGTTGAGGCGGTGCGTCCTGAACATCCGCTGGCGGCGCTGCTGCCGTGCGATAACGTCTTTGCAATCGAAAGCCGCTGGTACCGCGATAACCCACTGGTGATCCGTGGCCCGGGTGCAGGGCGCGATGTCACCGCCGGGGCGATCCAGTCGGACATCAATCGTCTCGCTAAGTTGCTGTAATCCCGCATGTTCCCTCTCCCGGTGGGAGAGGGCCAGGGTGAGGGCAAGCAACCGCACTCACCCCATCTTGAATTTCCTTCATCTTCCCTGAGCATTCCTCACCGTTATTGTTGATTATTTCTGTTGACGTCACTCCGCTTTTCCGTCATTTTTACATCTGGACGTCTAAACGTATAGAAGTTCACAACACAACAAACAACGACACGCGAAAGATAGAGGTAAGGTATGAGCTTTTTTCACGCCAACCAGCGGGAAGCCCTGAATCAGAGCCTGGCCGAAGTAAACGGCCAGATTAACGTCTCTTTTGAATTTTTCCCGCCGCGCACCAGTGAAATGGAGCAAACCCTCTGGAGCTCTATCGATCGCCTGAGCAGCCTGAAACCGAAATTTGTCTCCGTGACCTACGGCGCGAACTCCGGCGAGCGTGACCGTACGCACAGCATTATTAAAGGCATTAAAGACAGAACCGGTCTGGAAGCGGCGCCGCATCTGACCTGTATCGACGCCACCGGTGACGAGCTGCGTGCTATCGCCCAGGATTACTGGAATAACGGGATTCGTCATATCGTCGCCCTGCGCGGCGACCTGCCGCCGGGTAGCGGTAAGCCCGAAATGTATGCGGCGGATCTGGTCGCGCTGCTGAAAGACGTTGCCGATTTTGATATCTCCGTGGCGGCGTACCCGGAAGTGCATCCGGAAGCGAAAAGCGCTCAGGCCGACCTCCTTAACCTGAAGCGTAAAGTGGATGCCGGTGCGAACCGGGCCATTACTCAGTTCTTCTTTGATGTGGAAAGCTACTTGCGCTTCCGCGACCGCTGCGTTTCTGCGGGTATCGACGTGGAAATCATCCCGGGTATTCTGCCGGTCTCTAACTTCAAACAGGCGAAGAAATTTGCCGATATGACCAACGTACGCATTCCGCTGTGGATGTCCAAAATGTACGAAGGGCTGGACGATGATCCGGAAACGCGCAAGCTGGTGGGTGCCAATATCGCAATGGACATGGTGAAAATTTTAAGTCGGGAAGGGGTAAAAGATTTCCACTTCTACACGCTGAACCGCGCGGAAATGAGCTACGCCATTTGTCATACGCTCGGTGTTCGCCCGGCGTAATAAACATCAAGCCCTCCTGAATGGAGGGCTTTTTAGTCTGGCTAAAAGTTAAAAGGTATTAGCTATCGAATCTGTGGATTAATTCAACTATATCTTATTGCTAGTGGTGTATATCGTAACGGTAACACTGTAAAAGGGAGCATAGCGATGAGCACGTCAGACGAGAGCAATAAAGCGGCATCAGTCGGCAAATGCCCGTTCCACCAGGGCGGCGTCGATCACAGCGCGGGGGCAGGTACAGGCAGCCGCGACTGGTGGCCAAAACAACTCCGCATCGATCTTCTTAACCAACATTCCAATCGTTCGAACCCTCTGGGTGAAGACTTCGACTACCGCAAAGAATTTAGCAAGCTGGATTACTCCGCCCTCAAGGGCGATCTCAAAGCACTCTTAACCGACTCTCAACCGTGGTGGCCTGCCGACTGGGGCAGCTATGCGGGCCTGTTTATTCGCATGGCCTGGCACGGTGCGGGAACCTATCGCTCCGTTGACGGACGCGGCGGTGCCGGACGCGGTCAACAGCGCTTTGCGCCGCTGAACTCCTGGCCAGATAACGTCAGTCTGGATAAAGCTCGCCGTCTGCTGTGGCCGATCAAGCAAAAATATGGTCAAAAAATCTCCTGGGCCGACCTGTTCATTCTTGCGGGCAACGTGGCGCTGGAAAACTCCGGCTTCCGCACCTTTGGTTTTGGTGCCGGGCGTGAAGATGTCTGGGAACCGGATCTCGACGTCAACTGGGGTGATGAAAAAGCCTGGCTGACCCATCGTGACCCGGAAGCGCTCGCGAAGCGTCCTCTGGCGGCCACTGAAATGGGGCTGATCTACGTTAACCCGGAAGGGCCAAACGCCAGCGGTGAACCGCTGTCAGCGGCGGCAGCCATCCGCGCAACCTTCGGCAACATGGGGATGAACGACGAAGAGACCGTGGCGCTGATCGCTGGTGGTCATACGCTCGGCAAGACCCACGGCGCGGGTGAAGCAACACACGTTGGCACAGACCCGGAAGCGTCTCCGATTGAAGCGCAGGGCCTGGGCTGGGCCAGCACGCATGGTACCGGTGTAGGTGCAGATGCCATTACTTCCGGTCTGGAAGTCATCTGGTCACAAACCCCAACCCAGTGGAGCAACTACTTCTTCGAGAACCTGTTCAAATATGAATGGGTGCAAACCCGCAGCCCGGCCGGTGCGATTCAGTTTGAAGCCGTGGACGCGCCTGAGATCATGCCAGACCCGTTCGACCCGTCGAAAAAACGCAAACCCACCATGCTGGTTACCGACCTGACGCTGCGTTTTGACCCGGAATTCGAAAAAATTTCCCGCCGCTTCCTGAACGATCCGCAGGCTTTCAACGAAGCCTTCGCCCGCGCGTGGTTCAAACTGACCCACCGCGATATGGGGCCAAAATCGCGTTATCTTGGCCCGGAAGTGCCGAAAGAAGATCTGATCTGGCAGGATCCGCTGCCGGAGGCAGTATTCAATCCGACCAAAGAGGACATTGAGAGCCTGAAGGCGGAAATTGCAGCATCCGGGCTCTCCGTGAGCGAACTGATTTCCGTGGCATGGGCGTCAGCCTCTACCTTCCGCGGCGGCGACAAGCGTGGCGGTGCCAACGGTGCACGTCTGGCGCTTGCGCCTCAGCGCAACTGGGATGTTAACGCCGCAGCCGTACGTGCATTGCCTGCTCTGGAAGCTATTCAGCGCACCACCAATAAAGCCTCACTGGCCGATATTATCGTGCTCGCGGGTGTGGTAGGCGTTGAGCAGGCGGCGAAAGCGGCAGGCGTTTACGTCACCGTACCGTTCACGCCGGGCCGTGTGGATGCACGTCAGGATCAGACGGATATCGATATGTTTAACCTGCTTGAACCGATTGCTGACGGTTTCCGTAACTATCGTGCGCAGGTTGATGTTTCCACCACCGAATCGCTGCTGATTGATAAAGCCCAGCAGTTGACGCTAACCGCACCAGAAATGACGGTGCTGATCGGCGGCCTGCGCGTACTGGGTGCAAACTTTGACGGCAGTAAAAATGGTGTGTTTACCAACCGCGAAGGCGTGCTGAGCAATGACTTCTTCGTGAACCTGCTGGATATGAACACCCAGTGGAAGGCGACCGATGAATCGAACGAGCTGTTTGCCGGAAGCGATCGCACCAGCGGTGAAGTGAAATACACTGCCACTCGCGCTGACCTGGTCTTCGGCTCTAACGCTGTCCTTCGCGCGCTGGCAGAGGTGTACGCCAGCAGTGATGCTCACGAGAAGTTCGTTCGCGACTTCGTTGCAGCGTGGGCGAAGGTGATGGATCTGGACCGTTTTGACGTGAAATAAACATTGAGCCGGGTACGCATAGCGCACCCGGCTTTTTTGTTACTCCCACTCCTGCAGGAAACGCTGTCCATACTGGTCGGCAACCAGCAGTGCCGCGTAAACCTGATCCGGCGACACGCCACCCGGCATGTTGTGGATGGTCTCTCCCTCAGCGCAAGACGCTTCGGCAATCAGGCGCATTTTGGCCGGAATGTCTTCTTTGATATTCAGCTGCGCCAGCGTGATCGGCAATCCAACGCTGTGGCAAAGTGCCGCGACGGTTTCGATCTCCTCAACCGGCGCGTTTTCCAGCACCAGTTGCGTCAGCGTACCAAACGCCACTTTTTCACCGTGGTAGAAGTGATGCGCATCCGGCACTGCCGTCATCCCGTTGTG
Source organism: Enterobacter cloacae complex sp. 382A5 (assembly GCF_050031095.1). Taxonomy (NCBI): domain Bacteria; kingdom Pseudomonadati; phylum Pseudomonadota; class Gammaproteobacteria; order Enterobacterales; family Enterobacteriaceae; genus Enterobacter; species Enterobacter cloacae complex sp. 382A5. Next base: position 4,621,324 of record NZ_JBLGVK010000001.1, on the reverse strand, counting down.
AATGGCATGCGCTGCCGCCAGCCCGCCGCTTTCAAACCCTACGCCGCTCAGATAGGTATTGGCTTCGATAATGCGTTCCAGCGCGGGGGTGACGACGTGCTGCTCGGCGGCCAGCATCGCTTTTTCTCCCTCTTCAATCAGCGTGTTGTAGCACAGCTCGGCAAGCGCTAACGCGGCTTGCGTGCACTTGCCGCCCGCCATGGTGGTCGCGCCACTGCGGGAACAGGCACGCGCTTCAAACCAGGTGGCAAGGGCATCGCCAATTCCGGCGGCCAGCAGACGCGGCGGCGCACCAGCCACCACTTTGGTGTCGACAATTACCATATTGGGGTTATGCGGCAGCATCAGATAGCGTTCGAATTCGCCGCTGTCGGTATAAATCACAGAAAGGGCGCTGCACGGGGCATCGGTGGAGGCGATAGTCGGGGCGATAGCGACCGGCACGTCCATAAAATGTGCCAGCGCTTTGGCGGTATCCAGCGTTTTACCGCCGCCAATACCCAGCACCGCCATGCAGTCCGCACTGTCGGCCAGTTTTTTCAGACGATCGATCTCATTCTGCGAACATTCGCCGCCAAACGGCGCGATTTCGGCATGTAGCTCTGCATTTTTAAAACTCTGGCGCAGGGTCTCTTCGGCAAAACCCAGCACAAATTTATCGCCAACAACCAGCCAGCGTGTAGCCAGAGGTTTCAGATAGTCGCCGAGACGGGTGAGAACATCAGCGCCCTGGATATATTTTCCCGGCGATTGAATGATACGGTCCATAACATATCTCCCTTAGAGGTTGAGGTTACCAAACGCGTTTTTCCAGTCCTGCTCGAACTTCTCTATTGCTGACTCTACCGCCGGCGTGCCGAGCATTTGTTGCGCTACATCTAAGGGAAGCGTGATTGCTTCACATCCGGCGAGCAGGCAGTCCAGCGCCTGGCGTGGCGTTTTGAAGCTGGCTGCCAGCACCTTGCTCTCCGGTGCATGCTGTTCCAGCAGGGATTGCAGCTCCTGAACCATGCGAATACCGTCCCCGCCCTGGGCATCCACGCGGTTTACGTATGGCGCGACATATTTTGCCCCGGCCAGTGCAGCCAGCAGGCCTTGCGCGGCGCTGTATACGGCGGTCCCCAGCGTAGTAATGCCCGCTGTTTTGAGCGCCTTAATAGCGATGAGCCCCTGGGCGGTGACCGGGATTTTCACCACGATATCCGGGATGGCGTTGCTCAGGCGTTTGGCTTCCGCCACCATGCCTTCTGCGTCGCGGCTCATTGTTTGGGCAAATAGCGTGCCTTCTGGCCCAATGGCGTTTTGCAGGCGCGGCAGTACCTCCCAGACAGACTCACGGCTGGCGGCAATGATGCTCGGATTGGTGGTGACGCCTGCGATGGGGAAAATGCGCGCAAGGCGTTCAACTTCCGCCACGTTGGCGGTATCGAGATACAGTTCCATTATTTTTCCTTAAGTCAAAAAGATTGATTTAAGGATAAGGCGGAGCGGCAGGCAGGATATACAGGTCAATTTTGCCAAATACTGGACAAATGTAATGTGCTTAGCGATGTGCGATGCCGATCACAGTGCTAGTTTTTGGCGGTTAACTGGCTGTGATACTGGCGGCGATATTCGGAAGGAGAACGTTCGGTGTGTTTGCGAAACAGGCGGCAGAAGTAGTTGCTGTCCATAAAACCGCATCGTGCGGCGATATCCTTGATTTTGAGATCGTAGCCTTTAAGCAACTGTCGGGCATGTTCAAGTCGGGTTTGGGTCAGGTATTCATTGAATCCGACACTGCCAACTTTCTGAAAGAGATGGGAAAGATAGTTTGGGGAGATGTAGAACGCCTGCGCCACCGATTCACGCGTTAACAAAGAGGCGTGATGTTCGTCGATATAGCTACGAATCGCTTCGAAGAGCGCGTGGCTGCGGTTGGCGGTGCGAATGTCGCTGCCAAAAAGATCCCGGCAGTGGCTGAGCAGACTCAGTACCACCAGCCTCGCGGTGTCTTGTTCATCCGGTTGCATCTGTAATTCGGCTAGTGTCTGGAGGAGAAACGCACCGGTTCGCGGGCCACGCCGGGCGACCTGGACCTGCTGCGCAGGCACGTTCTCACGCTGTAACTCAATGGCCATTTGCTGCTTACCGAAGTTGATTCTTAGGAAGTTAGCCGGGTGATGAGTCATGTGCCCGGATGAGGAAAATATCGCCTCACAGGAATTATTCAGGGTAATAACGAGGCAGGGCGCTGTTCGGGGGGACTGCTCAGCCCTGGCTGAGAAATGGATCTGACCCAGCGATAACGTGCGGTTAACCAGCTCTGTCAAAATTCGGGTGATATCGGAATGCATCAGGAGACTACCGAAATGTGCCGGGTGGCGCTGACGCTTACCCGGCCTACCTGTCGTAGGCCCGGCAAGCGAAGCGCCGCCGGGCAGTGAGCATTAGCCGGTGTTACGCATACCCGCTGCAACGCCCGCAATTGTCACCATCAGCGCTTGTTCAACGCGTGGATCCGGATCTTTACCTTCCTCTTCCGCCAGACGCGAACGGTGCAGCAGCTCCGCCTGCAGGACGTTCAGTGGGTCGGTATAGATGTTACGCAGCTGGATAGACTCGGCAATCCACGGCAGATCGGCCATCAGATGGGAGTCGTTGGCGATATCCAGCACCACTTTGATGTCGCCTTCCAGCAGTTCGCGCAGCTCTTTACCCAGCGCCCACAGCTCTGGTTTCACCAGGCGCTGATCGTAGTATTCCGCCAGCCACAGGTCAGCTTTCGAGAAGACCATCTCCAGCATACCCAGACGGGTAGAGAAGAACGGCCAGTCGCGGCACATGGTTTCCAGTTCGTTCTGTTTGCCATCTTCCACCACCTTCTGCAGCGCCGCACCGGCACCCAGCCAGGCTGGCAGCATCAGACGGTTCTGCGTCCAGGCGAAGATCCACGGGATTGCACGCAGAGACTCCACGCCGCCGGTCGGACGACGCTTAGCCGGACGTGAACCCAGCGGCAGTTTGCCCAGCTCCTGCTCTGGCGTAGCAGAGCGGAAGTAAGGTACGAAATCTTTGTTTTCACGCACGTAGCCGCGGTACAGGTCGCACGAGATGTCAGACAGCTCATCCATAATGCGGCACCAGGATTCTTTCGGCTCCGGTGGTGGCAGCAGGTTTGCTTCGAGAATCGCACTGGTATAGAGCGACAGGCTGCTGATGGTCACTTCCGGCAGGCCGTATTTGAAGCGGATCATCTCGCCCTGTTCGGTCACGCGCAGCCCGCCTTTCAGGCTTCCCGGCGGCTGAGAGAGCAGCGCCGCGTGCGCAGGCGCACCGCCACGGCCAATGGAGCCACCGCGACCGTGGAACAGCGTCAGCTCAATACCGGCTTTCTCGCAGGTTTTGATCAGCGCGTCCTGCGCCTGATACTGCGCCCAGGATGCCGCCATCACGCCCGCATCTTTTGCAGAGTCGGAATAGCCGATCATCACCATCTGTTTGCCCTGAATAAAGCCGCGATACCAGTCGATGTTCAGCAGCTGGGTCATTACATCATTGGCGTTGTTCAGGTCGTCAAGGGTTTCAAACAGCGGGGCGACCGGCAGGGCATAGTCGATACCGGCTTCTTTCAGCAGCAGGTGAACGGCCAGCACGTCGGACGGGGTTTTCGCCATCGAGATCACATAGGCGGCGACCGATCCTTTCGGCGCATCCACGATCGCTTTACAGGTGTTGAGAACTTCGCGGGTTTCGTTGCTTGGCTCCCAGTTGCGCGGCAGCAGAGGACGCTTGGAGTTCAGCTCGCGGATCAGGAAGGCCTGTTTGTCGGCTTCAGACCAGCTTTCGTAGTCGCCAATGCCAAGATAACGGGTCAGTTCGCCCAGCGCTTCGGTATGGCGGGTGCTCTCCTGACGCACATCGATACGCACCAGCGGCACGCCAAAACACTTCACGCGGCGCAGGGTGTCGAGCAGTTCGCCATTGGCGATGATGCCCATCCCGCAGGCCTGTAGTGATTTATAGCAGGCGTATAGCGGTTCCCAGAGCTGTTCGTTCTGGCTCAGCAGACCTTCTGGTTTCGGCAGGCGCTGGCCTTTCAGGCGTGCTTCCAGCCAGGCCTGGGTCGCCATCAGCTGGCTACGCAATTTTTTCATCAGGAAACGATACGGCTCGCTGGCACCTTCTTCACCGGCCAGCGCGCGCAGTTCTGGCGTTGCTTCCACCATCGACAGCTCGGAGATCAGCACCTGAATGTCTTTCAGGAACAGATCGGTGGCTTTCCAGCGGCTCAGCAGCAGCACGTGGCGGGTGATTTCTGCCGTCACGTTCGGGTTACCGTCGCGGTCACCGCCCATCCAGGAGGTAAAGCGTACCGGGACAAAATCTACCGGCAGGCGATAGCCCAGGTTTGCTTCCAGCTGTTCGTTCAGCTCACGCAGGTAGTTCGGCACCCCTTCCCACAGGCTATTTTCCACCACCGCAAAGCCCCATTTGGCCTCGTCTACCGGGCTTGGGCGATGCTTACGAATTTCATCGGTGTGCCAGGACTGCGCAATCAGCTGGCGCAGACGGCGCATCAGCTGGTTACGTTCGTAGTCGGCAATGTCTTTGTTATCCAACTGTTTCAGACAGTTGTTCACTTCGACCATTTTGTGGATCAGGGTGCGACGGGTGATTTCGGTTGGGTGGGCGGTCAGCACCAGCTCCAGCGAAAGGGACTCCACCGCTTTTTTAATGGTGGCTTCGTTGAGGTTTGGCTGGTCTTTGAGTTTACGAAGCGTACGGGCAATGACTTCCGGGTTGCTGGCAGCTTCGCCGTTTGGCGAAATGCTATGGTATTGCTCAGCCGTGTTTGCCAGGTTCAGGAACTGGCTGAATGCGCGTGCAACGGGCAGCAGCTCATCGTTAGAGAGGTTCTGCAAGGTGGTGAGCAGCTCCTGACGACTCGCTTCGTTACCGGCACGGGAAGATTTAGACAGCTTGCGGATGGTTTCAACGCGGTCGAGGATGTTTTCCCCCAACGCATCTTTGATGGTATCTCCAAGCACTTTGCCGAGCATACTGACATTACTACGCAACGCGGAATATTGTTCGTTCATAAAAACCCAGTCACCCCATCATTTTTGTTTATGCCCATGCGAAAATCTTCTGGACATTATTTTGTCATCTCCCTTTATAAAGCCACGTAAAACCCCCGTCGTCAATTGCTGCGAAAACGGTTCAGCAAACGAATAAATGCGGGCAATTTACGAAATTTAATTCGCATTGCGTCAGATAAGAGATGCTTATGGGAATGTGACGGAGATCGCGGGATTTGTTGCCCTCACCCTAACCCTCTCCCACCGGGAGAGGGGACTAATCGGTGCGGTTTTAATGCCAGCAGAAGTGATGCACGACCTGGGTAATCAGTTCGCGGGTGGGCTTGATGAAGCGGGTTTCCAGGTATTCATCTGGCTGGTGCGCCTGGTTGATGGAGCCTGGGCCAAGTACCAGCGTCGGGCACAGCGTCTGAATAAACGGCGCTTCGGTGCAGTAGTTCACCACGTCGGTTTTCTCACCGAGCAGTTTTTCCACCACCTCAACCAGCTGATGATCCGGTGGACATTCATAACCCGGGATCGGTGGATGCAGTTCAGACACCGTCAGGCGGCCAGGCCAGCGTTCACTCACCGGGGCCAGCGCTTCGGTCAGCAAGCCGTCGAGATCGCTCAGCGTCATGCCCGGCAGCGGACGGATATCCATGTGCAGCTCACAGCAGGCGCAGATACGGTTAGAGGCATCGCCACCGTGCAGGCTACCGAGGTTCAGGGTCGGATACGGCACGGTGAAGGCATCGTAGTGATACCGCTCTTTCAGTTCGTCGCGCAGAGTCATGATGCGGCCGATGGCGTCGTGCATCAGTTCAATGGCGTTCACGCCACGCGCCGGATCGCTGGAGTGGCCGGACTGGCCCATCACGCGCACTGCCGTGGAAATATGGCCTTTATGCGCACGGATCGGTTGTAATGACGTTGGCTCACCGATGATGGCGCAATCCGGGCGAATCGATGTGTTTTCTGAGAAGTAACGCGCCCCCGCCATGCTGGTTTCTTCATCGGCGGTCGCCAGAATGTAGAGCGGCTTTTTCAGTTTTGTCACGTCTACGTCACGTAGCGCGTCAAGGATAAAGGCGAAGAAGCCTTTCATGTCGGCGGTGCCAAGGCCGTAAAGCTTGTTGTCATGCTCGGTCAGGGTAAACGGGTCGCGGGTCCAGCGGCCATCGTCAAACGGCACAGTGTCGGTATGACCGGCCAGCAGCAGTCCGCCTGCGCCGTGTCCGGTACTGGCGAGCAGGTTAAATTTATGGCGTGTTCCGGGAACAGGCTGAACCTCAACGTTAAAGCCAAGATCGCTAAACCAACCCGCCAGCAGATTGATTAAAGACTCATTGCTCTGATCCAGCGCTTCTTCGGTCGCGCTGATGGAGGGTGTGGCAATCAGGGCGCGGTAAATCTCGATAAATGGCGGTAAGTTCATTTTCATTGTTGACACACCTTAGGTCGTGATAGTATCAATATTCATGCAATAAATGTGAATAAAAATACATTAACGTTGAGCATAAAGGAACCCGATGTTGAATACGCTGATTGTAGGCGCTAGCGGTTATGCGGGCGCAGAGCTTGTAAGCTACGTGAATCGCCATCCACATATGACCATAACCGCTTTGACCGTGTCAGCGCAAAGCAATGATGCAGGAAAGTTAATTTCTGATTTGCATCCGTGGCTTAAGGGCATTGTCGACTTGCCACTGCAGCCAATGTCTGACATCAGCGAGTTCACTGACGGCGTCGACGTGGTGTTTTTGGCCACCGCGCACGAGGTCAGTCACGACCTGGCGCCGCAATTCCTGGCGGCCGGTTGCGTGGTGTTCGACCTCTCCGGCGCGTTCCGTGTTAACGACGGCGCGTTCTACGAAAAATATTATGGCTTTACCCATCAGCACCCGGACCTGCTTGCAAAAGCCGTGTATGGGCTGGCGGAGTGGAGCGCAGACAAGCTGAAAGAAGCGGATCTGATTGCCGTGCCGGGCTGCTACCCGACGGCCGCACAGCTTTCTCTGAAGCCGCTGATCGACGCAGACCTGCTGGATCTGAACCAGTGGCCGGTGATCAACGCCACCAGTGGTGTCAGCGGTGCCGGACGCAAGGCTGCTATTTCTAACAGCTTCTGTGAAGTCAGCCTGCAGCCGTATGGCGTGTTTAATCACCGCCATCATCCGGAAATCACCACCCATCTGGGGGCCAATGTCATCTTTACGCCGCACCTGGGCAGCTTCCCGCGTGGGATCCTCGAAACCATTACCTGCCGCCTGAAACCGGGCGTGACCAAAGACCAGGTGAGCGAGGCCTTTACTCAGGCGTATGCGGATAAACCGCTGGTGCGTCTCTACGACAAAGGCGTGCCCGCGCTGAAAAACGTGGTTGGCCTGCCGTTCTGCGACATCGGCTATGCCGTGCAGGGCGAGCATCTGATCGTGGTGGCAGCAGAAGATAACTTACTCAAAGGCGCTGCCGCTCAGGCAATGCAGTGTGCAAATATTCGTTTCGGTTTCCCGGAAACGCAGGCTCTTATTTAAGGTGTGATGATGAACCCATTAATTATCAAACTCGGTGGTGTACTGCTGGACAGCGAAGAAGCGCTGGAGCGTCTGTTTACCGCGCTGGTTAACTATCGCGAATCACACCAGCGTCCGCTGGTGATTGTGCACGGCGGCGGCTGCGTAGTGGATGAGCTGATGAAAGGGCTCAACCTGCCGGTGAAAAAGAAAAACGGCCTGCGCGTGACGCCTGCCGACCAGATTGACATCATCACCGGTGCGCTGGCAGGTACGGCGAATAAGACTCTGTTGTCCTGGGCGAAGAAACACCACATTGCCTCCGTTGGCCTCTATCTGGGCGACGGTGACAGCGTAAAAGTGACCCAGCTCGATGAAGAACTCGGCCACGTTGGACTGGCGCAGCCAGGTTCGCCTAAGCTGATTAACACGCTGCTGGAAGGCGGTTTCCTGCCGGTGGTGAGCTCTATCGGGGTGACCGAAGAGGGTGAGCTGATGAACGTGAATGCGGACCAGGCGGCGACGGCACTGGCGGCAACGCTGGGCGCGGACCTGATCCTGCTCTCCGATGTGAGCGGTATTCTGGACGGCAAAGGCCAGCGCATTGCGGAAATGACCGCGGCAAAAGCCGAACAGCTGATCGCCCAGGGCATTATTACCGACGGGATGATCGTCAAAGTGAATGCCGCGCTGGATGCCGCCCGTACGCTCGGGCGCCCGGTGGATATCGCCTCCTGGCGTCACGCGGAGCAGCTTCCGGCGCTGTTTAACGGCACGCCAATTGGCACGCGTATTTTAGCGTAAGTTATTAATGAATGACCGTAGGCCGGGTAAGCGCAGCGCCACCCGGCGGAACTAACGAATAAAGGAACGATGTTATGGCACTTTGGGGTGGGCGTTTTACACAGGCAGCGGATCAACGGTTCAAACAGTTCAACGACTCTTTGCGCTTCGACTACCGCCTGGCCGAACAGGATATCGTCGGCTCTGTGGCCTGGTCCAAAGCGCTGGTGACGGTGGGCGTGCTGACCGCAGAGGAGCAGCAGCAGCTGGAAGAGGCGCTCAATAATCTGCTGGAAGAAGTGCGTCTGGATCCGCAGCAAATTCTGCAAAGCGATGCCGAAGATATTCACAGCTGGGTAGAAGGCAAACTGATCGACAAAGTTGGCCAGCTGGGTAAAAAGCTGCACACCGGCCGTAGCCGTAACGACCAGGTCGCGACCGATCTGAAGCTGTGGTGTAAAGATACCGTCGCGGAGCTGCTGGCGGCTAACCGTCAGTTGCAGAGCGCGCTGGTGGAAACGGCGCAGAACAACCAGGACGCGGTGATGCCGGGTTATACCCATTTGCAGCGCGCGCAGCCGGTGACCTTTGCGCACTGGTGTCTGGCCTATGTCGAGATGCTGGCGCGTGACGAAAGCCGTCTGCAGGATACCCTGAAGCGCCTGGACGTCAGCCCGCTGGGCAGCGGTGCGCTGGCGGGTACGGCATATGAAATTGACCGCGAGCAGCTGGCAGGCTGGCTGGGCTTTGCGTCTGCCACCCGTAACAGTCTGGACAGCGTCTCTGACCGTGACCACGTGCTGGAACTGCTGTCGAATGCTTCTATCGGGATGGTCCACCTGTCACGCTTTGCCGAAGACCTGATCTTCTTTAACTCTGGCGAAGCCGGATTTGTGGAGTTGTCTGACCGTGTAACGTCCGGCTCTTCCCTGATGCCGCAGAAGAAAAACCCGGATGCGCTGGAGCTGATTCGCGGGAAGTGTGGCCGCGTACAGGGCGCACTGACCGGCATGATGATGACCCTGAAAGGGCTGCCGCTGGCGTACAACAAAGATATGCAGGAAGACAAAGAAGGGCTGTTCGACGCGCTCGACACCTGGCTGGACTGCCTGCATATGGGTGCGCTGGTGCTGGACGGCATTCAGGTGAAACGTTCTCGTTGTCAGGAAGCGGCGCAGCAGGGTTATGCAAACGCGACCGAACTGGCGGATTACCTGGTGGCGAAAGGCGTACCGTTCCGTGAAGCGCACCACATTGTGGGCGAAGCGGTAGTGGAAGCGATTCGTCAGGGGAAACCGCTGGAAGAGCTGGCGCTTGCCGACCTGCAGAAATTCAGTGCGGTTATCGGGGAGGATGTGTACCCGATTCTGTCGTTGCAGTCATGCCTGGATAAGCGTGCGGCGAAAGGCGGTGTGTCGCCGAAGCAGGTGGCGCAGGCGATTGCGGACGCGAAAAACCGGTTGGTTTGATTTGTGCGGGCTGGTGCCCTCACCCCGGCCCTCTCCCACAGGGAGAGGGAGCAAACCCTAAAAATGGCAACTTCGGTTGCCATTTTGCTTTTACCCCCGGGTTTTTTTACGCAAAAAAAAGCGGACCACGGGGTCCGCAAAAGTTCACGTTGGTTTTAGTTGTTCGAGTTTTGAGAGAAACTCGCTGACGGTGCGGGGACGTCAAGGGTCAAACACGTGCCGCCTCGTCTATGTGGTGTATTATTCAACAGAATGCTTGATAGGGATAATCGTTCGTTGCTATGCTATCTATCGCCATGAACTATCGTGGCGACGGAGGATGAATAATGAATATTCGTGATCTTGAATACCTGGTAGCGTTAGCCGAGCATCGCCACTTTCGCCGTGCGGCAGATTCCTGCCACGTCAGCCAGCCTACGCTGAGCGGTCAGATCCGCAAGCTGGAAGACGAGCTGGGCGTGATGCTGCTGGAGCGCACCAGTCGTAAAGTGCTGTTCACTCAGGCGGGTTTGCTGCTGGTGGATCAGGCGCGCACCGTGCTGCGCGAGGTCAAAGTGCTCAAGGAAATGGCAAGTCAGCAAGGGGAGACCATGTCCGGCCCGCTGCATATTGGCCTGATCCCAACCGTTGGTCCGTACCTTCTGCCGCACATCATTCCGATGCTGCACCAGACGTTCCCGAAACTCGAAATGTATCTGCATGAAGCGCAAACCCATCAGCTGCTGGCACAGTTAGATAGCGGCAAGCTCGACTGCGCCATTCTGGCGCTGGTAAAAGAGAGCGAAGCCTTTATCGAAGTGCCGTTGTTTGACGAGCCGATGATGCTGGCGATCTACGAAGATCACCCGTGGGCGAACCGCGATCGCGTGCCGATGGCCGATCTTGCCGGTGAAAAGCTGCTGATGCTGGAAGATGGCCACTGCCTGCGCGATCAGGCCATGGGCTTCTGTTTTGAAGCGGGAGCGGATGAAGACACCCATTTCCGCGCAACCAGCCTGGAAACGCTGCGTAATATGGTGGCGGCGGGAAGTGGTATTACGTTGCTGCCTGCGCTGGCCGTGCCGCGCGAGCGTAAACGTGACGGTGTGGTTTACCTGCCGTGCATTAAACCAGAGCCACGTCGTACTATAGGTCTGGTTTATCGTCCGGGGTCACCGCTGCGCAGCCGCTATGAGCAGCTGGCAGAGGCCATCCGTGGTGCGATGGATGGCCATTTTGACAACGCGTTAAAACAGGCGGTTTAAACCGTTCAGCGCGGCAACCCGATAGGCTTCCGCCATGGTCGGGTAGTTAAAGGTGGTGTTAACGAAGTACTCAATGGTGTTACCGCCACCTTTTTGCTCCATTATCGCCTGGCCGATATGAATGATTTCCGCCGCGCGTTCACCAAAGCAGTGAATACCGAGGATCTCTTTCGTCTCGCGATGGAACAGGATCTTCAGCGTTCCCACGCTCATGCCAACAATTTGTGCCCGTGCCAGATGTTTAAACTGGGCGCGACCCACCTCGTAAGGCACCTTCATGGAGGTCAGCTGCTGCTCGGTTTTCCCCACGGAGCTGATTTCCGGAATGGTGTAAATCCCCGTTGGAATGTCTTCGATCAGATGCGCCGTCGCTTCGCCTTTTACCAGCGCCTGCGCCGCAATGCGCCCCTGGTCATAGGCCGCGGAAGCGAGGCTCGGGTAACCAATCACGTCACCGACCGCGTAAACGTGCGGCAGGGCAGTCTGGTACATGCTGTTAACCTTCAACTGACCACGGCTGTCCGTCTCCAGACCGATGTTTTCCAGCGCCAGTGAATCGGTGTTACCGGTACGGCCGTTAGCATACAGCAGGCAGTCGGCTTTCAGCTTTTTGCCAGACTTCAGATGCATGATCACGCCGTCGTCGCAGCCTTCGATCTTCTCGTACTCTTCGTTGTGGCGAATCACCACACCGCTGTTCCAGAAGTGGTAGGAGAGCGAGTCTGACATCTCCTGATCCAGGAAAGCCAGCAGGCGGTCGCGCGTGTTAATCAGATCAACTTTGACATCCATTCCGCGGAAGATAGACGCATATTCACACCCGATCACCCCCGCGCCATAGATAATCACATGGCGAGGTTCATGGTGCAGGCTGAGGATGGAATCGCTGTCGTAAATGCGCGGGTGGGAGAAGTCCACGTCTGCCGGATGATACGGGCGGGAACCACAGGCGATAACAAATTTTTCAGCGGTGAGGGTTTCAACCGAACCGTCGTGACACTCCAGCGCCAGCGTATGTTCATCCACAAAATGCGCGTTACCCTGAAGAATTTCGCAATGGTTACGCTCGTAAAAACCCTGACGCATGCGTGTCTGCTGGTTAATAACGGTATCTGCGTGATTCAGGATATCGGCAAAAGAGGAACGAAGAAGTCGGGAGTGGTCGCTGTAAAGAGGGTTCTGGTTAAATTCAATAATGCGGCTAACGGCGTGGCGGAGGGCTTTGGAAGGGATGGTGCCCCAGTGGGTGCAACCGCCGCCAACATTATGGTAGCGCTCAATGACCGCTACTCTGGCTCCCTGTTTTACCAGACCCATAGCAGCGCCTTCGCCGCCGGGGCCGGAACCAATAACTATTGCGTCGTAATCGTAGGAATGTGGCATGGCAAGGCTTACCTGTTCTTATACATAAAAGCAACAGAATCATAACATCATTGCCAGGGTAACCCAATTATCGTTGTGCTTTTTTCCGGCAGTGGAGCACAAAGCGCGCGTAAACAATCATTCACAAAGCCAGGTAAACAGATTAATTTTATTCTCTGGTATAGTGCCATCAGACCTTTGGAAGGATTCAACTATCGTGATGGGCGTAAGAGCACAACAAAAAGAGAAAACCCGGCGTTCGCTGGTGGAAGCTGCATTCAGTCAACTGAGTGCTGAGCGGAGTTTTGCCAGTTTGAGCCTGCGTGAAGTCGCACGCGAGGCCGGGATTGCGCCAACGTCCTTCTATCGCCATTTCCGTGATGTGGATGAACTGGGTCTGACCATGGTCGACGAGAGTGGGCTCATGCTGCGCCAGTTGATGCGCCAGGCGCGGCAGCGTATCGCGAAAGGCGGTAGCGTTATCCGTACCTCCGTGTCGACCTTTATGGAATTTATCGGCAATAACCCCAACGCGTTTCGCCTGTTGCTGCGCGAGCGTTCAGGGACATCAGCGGCATTTCGTGCCGCTGTCGCGCGTGAAATTCAGCATTTCATTGCGGAACTTGCCGACTATCTTGAACTCGAAAACCATATGCCGCGTGCGTTCACCGAAGCACAGGCTGAAGCAATGGTGACGATTGTTTTCAGTGCAGGTGCCGAAGCGCTGGATGTCAGCATTGAACAACGTAAGCAACTCGAAGAGCGACTGGTATTGCAGCTCAGGATGATCTCCAAAGGTGCGTACTACTGGTATCGCCGTGAACAAGAGAAACTGGCACATCAAACCGAAGAGTGAAGGTGAGTAATGAAACAGTCAGGTCAGGATAAAGGGACGCTGTTGCTGGCATTGATCGCTGGCTTATCCATTAATGGTACGTTTGCCGCTATTTTTAGCTCCATCGTACCCTTCTCGATTTTCCCGCTTATCGCCCTGGTGCTGACGGTGTACTGCCTGCACCAGCGTTATCTGAACCGCACCATGCCGGTGGGGTTACCGGGTCTGGCCGCTGCCTGCTTTATTCTGGGTGTGTTGCTGTACAGCACGGTGGTGCGCGCAGAGTACCCGGATATCGGCTCTAACTTCTTCCCTGCTGTTCTGTCTGTGGCGCTGGTGTTCTGGATTGGCTCTCGCATGCGCAGCCGCAAGAGCCAGTTGCCGGAGTAAGGAATTATTTGTAGGGCAGGTAAGCGAAGCGCCACCTGCCAAAAACGCCGGATGGCGCTACGCTTATCCGGCCTACAGATCACCGTGCGGTAAGTAAAACACCGCACTCCATATGGTGCGTATACGGGAACTGATCGAACAGCGCCAGACGTTCAACCTTGTGCGTCTGGCTTAATGTTTCCAGGTTTTTGCACAGCGTTTCCGGGTTACAGGAAATGTACAAAATACGCGGGTATGCCTGCACCATCTTCTCGGTTTCGCTGTCCAGGCCACTGCGCGGCGGATCGACAAAAATCGTCTCGCACTGATAGCTCTTCAGATCGATCCCCTCAAGACGGTTAAATTCGCGCACGCCGTTCATGGCCTGCGTAAACTCTTCTGCTGCCATACGAATAATCTGCACGTTGTCGATATGGTTGGCGGCAATGTTGTACTGCGCGGCCGCAACGGACGGTTTGGCAATTTCCGTTGCCAGTACGCGCTCGAAATTGCGCGCCAGTGCCAGCGAGAAGTTGCCATTCCCACAGTACAGCTCAAGCAGATCCCCCTTTGACCCTTCGGTCGCTTTCAGCGCCCACTCCAGCATTTGCACGTTCATCGCCGCGTTAGGTTGGGTGAAGCTGTTCTCTACCTGACGGTAAACCATCTCTTTTCCTGCCACCGACAGGCGCTCATCGATGTAATCCTGATCCAGCATGATTTTGGTTTTTGTCGCGCGGCCAATCAGGTGAACGTTGATGTTTTGCGCCCGTAGCGCATCGCGCAGCGCTTCTGCCTGCTCGCGCCACTCGTCGTTAAGCGCCTTGTGGTACAGCAGAGAGACAATGGCCTGATTGCTTTGGGTGGTCAGGTAGTCAATCTGGAACAGCTTATGGCGCAGCACCGGGTTGTTGCGCACACCGTCAATCATCAGAGTCATGAGCTGGTTAATCAGCTCACTCGCCGCCGGGAAGCTGTTAACCCGGATACGGGATTTAGTCTGCTGATCGAAAATGATGTGATACAGGTCGTCGCCATCGTGCCAGATGCGGAACTCGGCGCGCATACGGTAGTGGCTGACGGGGGAACGGAACACCTCAGGAACGGGCGCGTTGAACGGCGTCATCATACTTTGCAGGCGGACAACTTTCTCTGCCAGCTGTGCGTCGTACTGTTCTGTCGGGAGGTGTTCGGGGGTCATGATGCGTCCTGAGTGATAAAGAATTACGCGGGGATTGTAGGGATTGTGCAGTGGATGTCCAGATTTAATGGCTAATAGCTATCTGGACATCTATACGTGTCTAATTGTAGCATTCTGTTTCCGGTCTCCTGAGAGTGAAAAGGGAATCCAGTGTAAATCTGGAGCTGACGCGCAGCGGTAAAGACTGGCGGGATGAGAGTTGCAGACACTGTGAAAATGGGAAGTCTTCATCCACAAAACGCCACCCAGCCCGAAGACCTGCCGGGATCACGTCGCATTTGGTTTCATCATCGCGTGCTATAGATGAGGCCTGCGGCATCCTTCTTATATTGTGGATGCTTTAACAATGATTAAAAAAGTATCGCTGTTAACGGCGTTGTCCGTTACGGCATTTTCGGGCTGGGCGCAGGATAGCGCTGACTCGTTGGTGGTGACAGCAAATCGTTTTGAACAACCGGCAAAAACAGTTCTGGCACCGACGTCCGTGGTGACGCGTGAAGATATTGAGCGCTGGCAGGCAAAGAGCGTTGTGGAGATTATGTCACGTCTGCCGGGCGTAGATATCGCGCAAAGCGGTGGCCTGGGTGCCACCTCTTCTACCTTTATCCGCGGCACTGAATCCCGTCATGTTCTGGTCCTGATTGACGGTGTACCGTTGAACAGCGCCGGGATTAGCAACGTTCCCGATCTGAGCCAAATCCCAACCTCGCTGATTCAGCGAATCGAATACGTCCGTGGCCCGCGTTCTGCGCTGTATGGCTCCGACGCGATTGGCGGCGTGATTAACATCATCACCGGGCGCGATAAGCCGGGTGCGGAAATCTCAGCGGGCGTCGGCTCTAAGGGCTACCAGACCTATGATGGCGCTTTCCAGCAGGTGCTGGATAAAACCAAAATCACCATGGCGGGTAACTACACCTATACCCGCGGCTTTGATATTGCTGCCCAGGATGCGCCGCGCCAGCCTGACCGCGATGGTTTTATGAGTAAATCGCTGTACGGCTCCGTGGAACAGCAAATTACCGACAGCGTGAGCGGGTTCTTCCGTGGCTTTGGTTATGACAACCGCACTGCGTATGACGGTTACGATCATTACGACGCCAATTTTATGGTGGATGGACGACCTGATACTCGCCAGCTTTACAGCCAGAACTGGGATACCGGTTTGCGTTACAGCCAAGGGATTTTCCAGTCACAGCTGGTGGCGGGTTACGGCCGCAGTAAAGATCAGAACTATGATCCGAAGAAAGGGCGCTACGCTGATTCCGCAACCATGGATGACGTGAAGCAGTACACCACCCAATGGCTCAACACTATAGAAGTTGGCCATGGCAATATCGGTGCAGGCCTGGACTGGCAAAAGCAGAAGACGCAGGCCGGGACCGGTTACCTGGAAAAAGGTTACGAGCAACGTAATACCGGCGTGTTCGCGTCTGCGATGCAGCAGTTCAACAGCGTGACGCTGGAAGCGGCGGCGCGTAATGACGACAACTCCAACTTTGGCAACCATGGCACGTGGCAAACCAGCGCAGCGTGGGAGTTTGTGGATGGCTATCGCGTGATTGCCTCCTACGGCACCGCTTTTAAAGCACCGACGATGAGCCAGATCCACAGCGCTTCTTACGGAAATCCGAACCTTAAACCGGAGGAGAGTAAACAGTGGGAAGGGGGCTTTGAAGGCCTGACGGGACCGGTCAACTGGCGTATCACCGGTTATCGTAATGATATTGATAACCTGATCAGCAGCGATCCGCATACGTATCGGTACTACAACGTTGACGAAGCGCGTATTAAAGGTGTGGAAGCGACGGCACAGTTCGAAACTGGACCGGTTGGACACCAGATCTCCTATGATTATGTTGACCCGCGTAACGCCAAAACTCATGAAGTGCTGGCCCGCCGTTCTAAGCAGCAGGTTAAGTATCAGCTTGACTGGCAGGTATGGGATCTCGACTGGAACCTCGCTTACCGTTACCTCGGCACCCGCTATGATGTCGCGATCGATCCAGACACTTATGCGTCAGAACGCGTGAAAATGGGCGGGGTAAGCCTGTGGGATGTCGCAGTTTCATATCCTGTCACCTCTCACCTTACAGTTCGTGGTAAAATAGCCAACCTGTTCGATAAAGATTACGAGACAGTTTATGGCTACCAAACTGCAGGACGGGAATACACCTTGTCTGGCAGCTACACCTTCTAATCCGCGTCCCACCGTGCTGGTATTTGATTCCGGCGTCGGTGGGCTTTCGGTCTATGATGAGATTCGGCATCTCCTGCCGGATCTCCATTATATCTACGCCTTCGATAACGTCGCTTTCCCTTATGGGGAGAAGAGCGAGGACTTTATTGTTGAGCGTGTCGTTGAAATCGTCACCGCGGTACAGCAGCGTTATCCCCTGGCGCTGGCGGTCATCGCCTGTAATACGGCAAGCACGGTATCGCTGCCTGCATTGCGCGCAAAATTTCAGTTCCCGGTTGTGGGCGTGGTTCCCGCAATAAAGCCTGCTGCGCGCCTGACTGCGAATGGTATTGTGGGTCTGCTGGCTACGCGCGGCACGGTGAAGCGTCCTTATACGCGTGAATTGATCGATCGTTTTGCCAATGAATGTCAGATCGCGATGCTCGGTTCGGCAGAGCTGGTGGAGATGGCTGAAGCGAAGCTGCATGGCAAGACGGTGCCACTTGAGGAGCTGCGTCGTATTCTTCGCCCGTGGCTGCGTATGCCGGAACCGCCGGATACCGTCGTATTGGGCTGCACTCATTTCCCGCTCTTACAGGAAGAATTGTTAGAAGTACTGCCGGAGGGGACGCGTCTGGTGGATTCCGGTGCGGCTATTGCCCGTCGTACTGCCTGGCTGCTGGAACATGAAGCGCCGGATGCCAAATCTGCCGATGCGAATATCGCTTTTTGTATGGCACTGACAGACGAGACTAAACAACTTTTACCCGTTTTGCGCCGTTATGGGTTTGAAACGCTCGAAAAACTCGCGCTGTAGCACGGTTTTGAGCAAAAAAGAGACGGTTGAACGTTTTTTTTAAAAGAGGGGTTGTCAACGTCTGAGAACTCCCTATAATGCGCCTCCACTGACACGGAACAACGGCTTGCAAGCCGCCGGGTTAGCGGGGTTCAGAGATGAATGCCGACAGAGAAAAGTGAAAATAATCACTTGACTCTGAATGAGGAAAACGTATTATACGGGACCTCGCAACGGTGAGCGAAAGCCGCGTTGCACTGCTCTTTAACAATTTATCAGACAATCTGTGTGGGCACTCAAAGTGACATGGATTCTTAACGTCGCAAGACGAAAAATGAATACCAAGTCTCAACGAGTGAACACGTAATTCATTACGAAGTTTAATTCATTGAGCATCAAACTTTTAAATTGAAGAGTTTGATCATGGCTCAGATTGAACGCTGGCGGCAGGCCTAACACATGCAAGTCGAACGGTAGCACAGAGAGCTTGCTCTCGGGTGACGAGTGGCGGACGGGTGAGTAATGTCTGGGAAACTGCCTGATGGAGGGGGATAACTACTGGAAACGGTAGCTAATACCGCATAACGTCGCAAGACCAAAGAGGGGGACCTTCGGGCCTCTTGCCATCAGATGTGCCCAGATGGGATTAGCTAGTAGGTGGGGTAACGGCTCACCTAGGCGACGATCCCTAGCTGGTCTGAGAGGATGACCAGCCACACTGGAACTGAGACACGGTCCAGACTCCTACGGGAGGCAGCAGTGGGGAATATTGCACAATGGGCGCAAGCCTGATGCAGCCATGCCGCGTGTATGAAGAAGGCCTTCGGGTTGTAAAGTACTTTCAGCGGGGAGGAAGGTGTTGTGGTTAATAACCACAGCAATTGACGTTACCCGCAGAAGAAGCACCGGCTAACTCCGTGCCAGCAGCCGCGGTAATACGGAGGGTGCAAGCGTTAATCGGAATTACTGGGCGTAAAGCGCACGCAGGCGGTCTGTCAAGTCGGATGTGAAATCCCCGGGCTCAACCTGGGAACTGCATTCGAAACTGGCAGGCTGGAGTCTTGTAGAGGGGGGTAGAATTCCAGGTGTAGCGGTGAAATGCGTAGAGATCTGGAGGAATACCGGTGGCGAAGGCGGCCCCCTGGACAAAGACTGACGCTCAGGTGCGAAAGCGTGGGGAGCAAACAGGATTAGATACCCTGGTAGTCCACGCCGTAAACGATGTCGATTTGGAGGTTGTGCCCTTGAGGCGTGGCTTCCGGAGCTAACGCGTTAAATCGACCGCCTGGGGAGTACGGCCGCAAGGTTAAAACTCAAATGAATTGACGGGGGCCCGCACAAGCGGTGGAGCATGTGGTTTAATTCGATGCAACGCGAAGAACCTTACCTGGTCTTGACATCCACAGAACTTTCCAGAGATGGATTGGTGCCTTCGGGAACTGTGAGACAGGTGCTGCATGGCTGTCGTCAGCTCGTGTTGTGAAATGTTGGGTTAAGTCCCGCAACGAGCGCAACCCTTATCCTTTGTTGCCAGCGGTTAGGCCGGGAACTCAAAGGAGACTGCCAGTGATAAACTGGAGGAAGGTGGGGATGACGTCAAGTCATCATGGCCCTTACGACCAGGGCTACACACGTGCTACAATGGCGCATACAAAGAGAAGCGACCTCGCGAGAGCAAGCGGACCTCATAAAGTGCGTCGTAGTCCGGATTGGAGTCTGCAACTCGACTCCATGAAGTCGGAATCGCTAGTAATCGTAGATCAGAATGCTACGGTGAATACGTTCCCGGGCCTTGTACACACCGCCCGTCACACCATGGGAGTGGGTTGCAAAAGAAGTAGGTAGCTTAACCTTCGGGAGGGCGCTTACCACTTTGTGATTCATGACTGGGGTGAAGTCGTAACAAGGTAACCGTAGGGGAACCTGCGGTTGGATCACCTCCTTACCTTAAAGAACCTGCCTTTGCAGTGCTCACACAGATTGTCTGATGAAAAACAGCAGTAAAAAACCTCTACAGGCTTGTAGCTCAGGTGGTTAGAGCGCACCCCTGATAAGGGTGAGGTCGGTGGTTCAAGTCCACTCAGGCCTACCAAATTTTCCCTGATACTGCGTTGCGGCAACGCTCACATACTGATGTATGCGTCGCGTTACCACGCCTTGTCTCAGGAAAAATTACCGGTACAGAGGTTTGCAAACGATGGGGCTATAGCTCAGCTGGGAGAGCGCCTGCTTTGCACGCAGGAGGTCTGCGGTTCGATCCCGCATAGCTCCACCATCTTTTACTGCGAACACAAGAAAACTTCAGAGTGAACCTGAAAAGGTGCACTGCGAAGTTTTGCTCTTTAAAAATCTGGATCAAGCTGAAAATTGAAACGACACACAGTTAATGTGTGTTCGAGTCTCTCAAATTTTCGCAATCAGAAGTGAAACATCTTCGGGTTGTGAGGTTAAGCGACTAAGCGTACACGGTGGATGCCCTGGCAGTCAGAGGCGATGAAGGACGTGCTAATCTGCGAAAAGCGCCGGCGAGGTGATATGAACCCTTGACCCGGCGATGTCCGAATGGGGAAACCCAGTGCAATCCGTTGCACTATCGTTAACTGAATACATAGGTTAACGAGGCGAACCGGGGGAACTGAAACATCTAAGTACCCCGAGGAAAAGAAATCAACCGAGATTCCCCCAGTAGCGGCGAGCGAACGGGGAGCAGCCCAGAGTCTGAATCAGCTTGTGTGTTAGTGGAAGCGTCTGGAAAGTCGCACGGTACAGGGTGATAGTCCCGTACACGAAAGCACACAGGCTGTGAACTCGAAGAGTAGGGCGGGACACGTGGTATCCTGTCTGAATATGGGGGGACCATCCTCCAAGGCTAAATACTCCTGACTGACCGATAGTGAACCAGTACCGTGAGGGAAAGGCGAAAAGAACCCCGGCGAGGGGAGTGAAAAAGAACCTGAAACCGTGTACGTACAAGCAGTGGGAGCACCTTCGGGTGTGACTGCGTACCTTTTGTATAATGGGTCAGCGACTTATATTCTGTAGCAAGGTTAACCGTATAGGGGAGCCGAAGGGAAACCGAGTCTTAACTGGGCGTTAAGTTGCAGGGTATAGACCCGAAACCCGGTGATCTAGCCATGGGCAGGTTGAAGGTTGGGTAACACTAACTGGAGGACCGAACCGACTAATGTTGAAAAATTAGCGGATGACCTGTGGCTGGGGGTGAAAGGCCAATCAAACCGGGAGATAGCTGGTTCTCCCCGAAAGCTATTTAGGTAGCGCCTCGTGAACTCATCTTCGGGGGTAGAGCACTGTTTCGGCTAGGGGGCCATCCCGGCTTACCAACCCGATGCAAACTACGAATACCGAAGAATGTTATCACGGGAGACACACGGCGGGTGCTAACGTCCGTCGTGAAGAGGGAAACAACCCAGACCGCCAGCTAAGGTCCCAAAGTCATGGTTAAGTGGGAAACGATGTGGGAAGGCCCAGACAGCCAGGATGTTGGCTTAGAAGCAGCCATCATTTAAAGAAAGCGTAATAGCTCACTGGTCGAGTCGGCCTGCGCGGAAGATGTAACGGGGCTAAACCATGCACCGAAGCTGCGGCAGCGACACTCTGTGTTGTTGGGTAGGGGAGCGTTCTGTAAGCCGTTGAAGGTGGCCTGTGAGGGCTGCTGGAGGTATCAGAAGTGCGAATGCTGACATAAGTAACGATAAAGCGGGTGAAAAGCCCGCTCGCCGGAAGACCAAGGGTTCCTGTCCAACGTTAATCGGGGCAGGGTGAGTCGACCCCTAAGGCGAGGCCGAAAGGCGTAGTCGATGGGAAACAGGTTAATATTCCTGTACTTGGTGTTACTGCGAAGGGGGGACGGAGAAGGCTATGTTAGCCGGGCGACGGTTGTCCCGGTTTAAGCATGTAGGCGGAGGTTCCAGGTAAATCCGGTACCTTTTAACGCTGAGGTGTGATGACGAGGCACTACGGTGCTGAAGTAACAAATGCCCTGCTTCCAGGAAAAGCCTCTAAGCATCAGGTAACATCAAATCGTACCCCAAACCGACACAGGTGGTCAGGTAGAGAATACCAAGGCGCTTGAGAGAACTCGGGTGAAGGAACTAGGCAAAATGGTGCCGTAACTTCGGGAGAAGGCACGCTGATATGTAGGTGAAGCCCCTGCGGGTGGAGCTGAAATCAGTCGAAGATACCAGCTGGCTGCAACTGTTTATTAAAAACACAGCACTGTGCAAACACGAAAGTGGACGTATACGGTGTGACGCCTGCCCGGTGCCGGAAGGTTAATTGATGGGGTTAGCGGCAACGCGAAGCTCTTGATCGAAGCCCCGGTAAACGGCGGCCGTAACTATAACGGTCCTAAGGTAGCGAAATTCCTTGTCGGGTAAGTTCCGACCTGCACGAATGGCGTAATGATGGCCAGGCTGTCTCCACCCGAGACTCAGTGAAATTGAACTCGCTGTGAAGATGCAGTGTACCCGCGGCAAGACGGAAAGACCCCGTGAACCTTTACTATAGCTTGACACTGAACACTGGTCCTTGATGTGTAGGATAGGTGGGAGGCTTTGAAGCGTGGACGCCAGTCTGCGTGGAGCCATCCTTGAAATACCACCCTTTAATGGCTGGTGTTCTAACGTAGACCCGTAATCCGGGTTGCGGACAGTGTCTGGTGGGTAGTTTGACTGGGGCGGTCTCCTCCCAAAGAGTAACGGAGGAGCACGAAGGTTAGCTAATCCTGGTCGGACATCAGGAGGTTAGTGCAATGGCATAAGCTAGCTTGACTGCGAGAGTGACGGCTCGAGCAGGTGCGAAAGCAGGTCATAGTGATCCGGTGGTTCTGAATGGAAGGGCCATCGCTCAACGGATAAAAGGTACTCCGGGGATAACAGGCTGATACCGCCCAAGAGTTCATATCGACGGCGGTGTTTGGCACCTCGATGTCGGCTCATCACATCCTGGGGCTGAAGTAGGTCCCAAGGGTATGGCTGTTCGCCATTTAAAGTGGTACGCGAGCTGGGTTTAGAACGTCGTGAGACAGTTCGGTCCCTATCTGCCGTGGGCGCTGGAGAATTGAGGGGGGCTGCTCCTAGTACGAGAGGACCGGAGTGGACGCATCACTGGTGTTCGGGTTGTCATGCCAATGGCACTGCCCGGTAGCTAAATGCGGAAGAGATAAGTGCTGAAAGCATCTAAGCACGAAACTTGCCCCGAGATGAGTTCTCCCTGAGACTTAAAGTCTCCTGAAGGAACGTTGAAGACGACGACGTTGATAGGTCGGGTGTGTAAGCGCAGCGATGCGTTGAGCTAACCGATACTAATGAACCGTGAGGCTTAACCTTACAACGCCGAAGATGTTTTGGCGAAGAGAGACGATTTTCAGCCTTGATACAGATTAACAGAATTTGCCTGGCGGCTTTAGCGCGGTGGTCCCACCTGACCCCATGCCGAACTCAGAAGTGAAACGCCGTAGCGCCGATGGTAGTGTGGGGTCTCCCCATGTGAGAGTAGGGAACTGCCAGGCATCAAATTAAGTAGTAAGCCGGTGCATAAATCCGGTGGTTACAGCAGTCTTCGGTGGAGCGGTAGTTCAGTCGGTTAGAATACCTGCCTGTCACGCAGGGGGTCGCGGGTTCGAGTCCCGTCCGTTCCGCCACTTATTAAGACATTAAGCCTGCCTTATCGGCAGGCTTAATGGCAAAAAACTTTAGGGGCGTAGCTCAGTTGGTAGAGCACCGGTCTCCAAAACCGGGTGTCGCGAGTTCGAGTCTCTCCGCCCCTGCCATATAGAATCCTTTGCTTCGGCAAAGGATTTTTTTTTGCCTTCAACATGGCCAAAATCCCTTCCTAATCAAAAACTGCAGCCAGCTATTATGCTGGCTGGTCAATCATTCCATAATATTGATTTTTAATAGATCTTTTATCTGCGATTGCTTATCGCTGTTCTGCAGCCAGATTGCATACAGCGGCCTGGAAAGCGTAGTGGAATCCAGTACGGTATGGAGTCCCGGTTTACTGTCTGCCCAGCAAACGGGTAACCACGTGCAGCCCTTTAGCAAGGAAAGCTGTTGGCAGGCGATCTCCGCTGAGCTGGTTGTTAGCTGTGGAACATCGTCAGGGGCGATCAAACCGGTTTCATGCTGTTGAAAATCGGGGCCCCATTCAAGCCGCAGATAGGTTAGATCGGACTTCATCATCGCAGGCTCAGAAGCATACAGAGCCAGACCAAACTGCCCAACAATCTGGCTGCTAAATTCGTCCATCTTGGGGGCTTCAGTGGTGATCAGCAGATCAAGCTGGCGCTCGTGAAGTTGCTTAACCAGCGACTGCCGTTGCGCAATTCTGGCCTCAAATTGCAAATGCCCATGCGAATGGTATAACCGCGAAAGCCACTGGCTGAGCATACATTCCCACAGGGAGGCGCTGGCCCCGATCGAGAACTCATTGTGCCTGGACGTATGAGCCACCTCTTTACGGGCCGCCTGCCAGGTATTCATCAACGTTTCTGCATACGGGAGCAGTTTCTCACCGGCCGGCGTTAAGCGGATATTGTTGCGGTGACGGGTAAATAGATTCACACCCAATTGATTTTCCAGCTGTCGAATACGAAAACTGACCGCTGACTGCGTCAGATAGAGGGCTTCAGCTGCTCGCCCGAAGTGGCGTGTCCTGCTCACTTCAAGGAAAGTTTTTAGCAATTCCGTATCCACATCTTTCTCCACAAAATTATTTGTCGTTATGATTTAAATGTTTTGTTTTACACTCTGTCAAGCGTAACTAATACTCCGCGCCATAAATAGCTCGGCCAAAGAATTAGGAGCGTGTAGGATGGCGGAAAGCTTTACGACGACTAATCGTTTTTTCGACAATAAAAATTATCCACGCGGGTTCTCTCGTCACGGCGATTTCACCATCAAAGAGGCGCAATTGCTTGAGCGTCATGGTTATGCCTTTAACGAGCTGGATCTGGGTAAACGTGAGCCTGCGACTGAAGACGAAAAACAGTTTGTTGCTGTTTGTCGCGGTGAGCGTGAGCCGCAGTCTGAAGCAGAACGTGTATGGATCAAGTATATGGCACGCATCAAGCGTCCAAAGCGTTTCCATACGCTGTCTGGCGGTAAGCCGCAGATGGAAGGTGCTGAAGACTACACCGAGTCTGACGACTAAGTTGATGAGAAAAGGAGCTTCGGCTCCTTTTTTTATGCCAGTAATTTTTGCAGGTGCAGCAACAACCGATCTATGGCGCGATAGCTCAGCGCTTCCTGCAGATGGTGTCTTTCAATCTCTGGGTCTCCTTCCACATCGGCAATAGTGCGAGCCACTTTCAGCAGGCGCTGCCATGCACGGATCGAGAGCCCAAATCGCGTCAATGTCTCTTCAAGCCAGCAGGCATCCTCAGCCTTAAGATGGCAAAACTGCCGAATCTCAGCATTATCCAGACGCGCATTTAGCTTATGTTGACGAGCGTACTGTCGGGCCTGTGAGGTGATAACCCGTTCGCGAACCTGCGCTGTGCTCTCACCGCGTATCGTTGTCTGGCTGAGCAAACCAGGGGGCGGTAAGGGGATCTCCAGGGATAAATCAAAACGATCGAGGAAAGGGCCTGACAGCTTCCCCAGATAGCGCAGCGTCTGCTCAGGCGTGCAGCGATTATGATTCCCCTGATAATGGCCTGATGGGCTGGGGTTCATGGCAGCAACCAGCTGGAACTGTGCCGGGTAGCTTATTTTGGCGCGCGTGCGGGAGATATGGATCTCGCCAGATTCGATAGGTTCCCGCAGGGCATCCAGTACGCGGCGTTCAAACTCAGGCAGTTCATCAAGGAACAGGATGCCATTGTGTGCCAGCGAGATCTCTCCCGGCCCCGGAATGGAGCCCCCTCCGACCATGGCCGTCAGGGAGGCGCTGTGATGGGGAGAGCGAAAAGGGCGTCGTCGCCACTGTTTTTGCAATGATGCAGAGCTCACCAGACTGAATATCGCTGCGCTTTCAAGTGCCTCATGATTATTGAGTGGCGGCAATAACCCATTCAGCCTGCTCGCCAGCATGGTTTTCCCTGTTCCCGGCGGGCCAATCAGCAACAGGTTATGTCCTCCGGCTGCGGTGATCTCCAGTGCCCGCTTCCCCTGCTCCTGCCCGATAATATCGCTGAGGTCGTCCGGGCTTTCAGGCAGGATATCTCCGGTTTCCTTTGGCTCGGAGAGCGTATGTCGGCCTTCAAGGTGCGCGCAGACTTCCTGTAAATGCCCCGCGACCAGGCACCCTTTCTCGGCAATCAGGCTCACTTCTGAGGCATTTTCATTGGCTACAATAATTTGTCGACCGGCATGAATGGCTTCCAGCGCACCAGAGATGGCGCCAGGAACGCCTCTTAACGCGCCTGTAAGCGCCAGTTCGCCAATGAACTCGTACGAGCCTAGCCTCGCTGTGTTGAGCTGCTCAGAGGCTGCGAGAAGCGCAATAGCGATAGGTAAATCGTATCGTCCGCCCTCCTTGGGCAGATCTGCGGGAGCAAGGTTGATCGTGATCTTCTTTGCGGGAAAGGTATAACCGCTATTGATAATTGCGCTGCGAACCCGATCTCTGGCTTCTTTGACAGTGGTTTCTGGCAGGCCGACAAGCGTTAGCCCAGGGAGCCCATTACTCAGATGAACCTCCACAGAAATAAGCGGTGCCTTTACTCCGATCGCCGCGCGCGTGTAAACAACTGACAGTGACATAAGCACCTCCTCAGTGAGTCACTATGTCAGTATTGATTTTGCCTGTTGAGCGTCAGTTGGCTGATTTACGACGCTCATTCCTGCTTTTTAGCGACATAGTGTAACTATTTTCACTCATTCGGAAGCCCTCTCGCAAAGAGAAGGACGGAACGTTGCAGAGCGCTAAAACACCCCAAAAAAATGAAAAATATTCACTATCTAATTTCCCTATATAAAACAAAGCTTTTCAGGAATATGATTTGCCTGCTAATCAAATCCGTCATAAATAAATCTTGTGTTTGATTTGATAACTGTGATAACTCTTTAGGCATTCCTTCGAACAAGATGCACAAAGAACTGAAAATGACAGCCCTTCTACTAGTGATTAGCCTGGTCGTGATTAGCGTGGTGGTGATTATTATCCCACCGTGCGGGGCTGCACTTGGACGAGGAAAGGCTTAGAAATCAAGCCTTAACGAACTAAGACCCCCGCACCGAAAGGTCCGGGGGTTTTTTTATGACTAAAAAACTTAAACGAGGAGTAGAGAATGACAAATAGCACAAAATTCTGTTTCTCCCGATTTATGACGGGGAACTAACTATGAATGGGGCACAGTGGGTAGTACATGCGTTGCGCGCACAGGGAGTCGAAACCGTCTTTGGTTATCCGGGAGGCGCAATTATGCCGATTTACGATGCACTGTATGACGGCGGCGTGGAACACCTCTTGTGCCGACACGAGCAGGGCGCAGCCATGGCGGCCATTGGCTATGCACGTGCCACCGGTAAAACGGGCGTCTGCATGGCAACGTCTGGACCGGGCGCCACAAACCTGATCACCGGTCTGGCTGACGCGCTGCTCGATTCCGTTCCCGTGGTGGCGATCACCGGCCAGGTGGCCTCACCCTTCATCGGTACTGATGCCTTCCAGGAAGTCGATGTGCTCGGCTTGTCGCTGGCCTGTACCAAACACAGCTTCCTCGTGCAGTCCCTCGAAGAACTGCCAGGCGTGATGGCGGAAGCGTTCCGTATTGCCAGCTCTGGCCGTCCTGGCCCGGTTCTGGTGGATATCCCGAAAGATATTCAGGTCGCACTCGGTGAGCTGGAACCGCACTTCTCCACCGTTGAAAGTGACGACGCGTTCCCACATGCGGAAGTCGAAGAGGCGCGTCGGATGCTGGCGCAGGCAGCCCAGCCGATGCTGTACGTCGGCGGCGGCGTTGGCATGGCACAGGCAGTTCCGGCCCTGCGCGAATTTATCGCGGTAACGCAAATGCCTGCCACCTGCACGCTGAAAGGGTTGGGCGCAGTGGATGCTGACTACCCATACTACCTGGGCATGCTGGGGATGCACGGCACCAAAGCGGCAAACCTGGCGGTGCAGGAGTGTGATTTGCTGATTGCCGTCGGTGCCCGTTTTGACGATCGCGTGACCGGCAAGCTGAATACCTTCGCGCCAAACGCCAAAGTTATCCATATGGATATCGACCCGGCGGAAATGAACAAGCTGCGTCAGGCGCATGTTGCGCTGCAGGGCGATCTCAACACGCTGCTGCCGGCGTTACAGCAGCCTTTGAATATCGGCGAGTGGCGCCAGCACACGGCTGAAATGCGTGCCGAGCACGCCTGGCGTTACGACCATCCGGGTGAGGCCATCTATGCGCCGCTGCTGTTGAAGCAGTTGTCTGACCGTAAACCGGCAGACAGCGTAGTGACGACCGATGTCGGCCAGCACCAGATGTGGTCTGCGCAGCACATGACCTACACCCGCCCGGAAAACTTCATCACCTCCAGCGGATTAGGCACGATGGGCTTCGGCCTGCCTGCCGCGGTGGGTGCTCAGGTTGCCCGTGCAAACGATACGGTCATCTGTATCTCCGGTGACGGCTCCTTCATGATGAACGTTCAGGAGTTGGGCACCGTTAAGCGTAAACAATTGCCGCTGAAGATCGTGTTGCTCGATAACCAGCGTTTAGGGATGGTGCGCCAGTGGCAACAGCTGTTCTTCGAGGAGCGCTACAGCGAAACCACCCTGACTGATAACCCCGATTTCCTCACTCTGGCCAGCGCCTTTGGCATTCCTGGACAGCACATCACCCGTAAAGACCAGGTTGAAGCGGCACTCGACACCATGCTGTCAAGCGAAGGGCCTTACCTGCTTCATGTCTCAATCGACGAGCTTGAGAACGTCTGGCCGTTGGTACCGCCAGGTGCCAGTAACTCACAAATGCTGGAGAAATTATCATGATGCAACATCAGGTCGCCGTTCAGGCTCGCTTCAATCCAGAGACATTAGAGCGCGTTTTGCGCGTGGTCCGTCATCGTGGCTTTCAGATTTGCTCTATGAATATGGAGACGGCCACTGACGCCCAAAATATCAGTATCGAATTAACCGTTGCCAGCCCGCGCCCGGTCGACTTACTGTTTAGTCAATTATCAAAGCTGGTGGATGTTGCCCACGTTGCCATCTGCCAGAGCACAACCACATCACAACAAATCCGCGCCTGAGCGTGACAGGAAGAGAAAATGACGACAAAAAAAGCTGATTACATTTGGTTCAATGGTGAGATGGTTCGTTGGGAGGACGCGAAGGTTCACGTGATGTCCCATGCGCTGCACTACGGTACGTCTGTGTTTGAAGGCATCCGTTGCTACGACTCTCACAAAGGGCCAGTGGTGTTCCGTCATCGTGAACATATGCAGCGTCTGCATGACTCAGCCAAAA
Source organism: Enterobacter cloacae complex sp. 382A5 (assembly GCF_050031095.1). Lineage (NCBI taxonomy): Bacteria > Pseudomonadati > Pseudomonadota > Gammaproteobacteria > Enterobacterales > Enterobacteriaceae > Enterobacter > Enterobacter cloacae complex sp. 382A5. The sequence continues at coordinate 4,592,080 of NZ_JBLGVK010000001.1, read as the reverse complement.
TTTATCGTTTCCCGGTTTCTCAGAGTGTTGATGAGCTGATGGAAGCCTGCCGCGAGGTGATTCGTAAGAACAACCTGACCAGCGCCTATATTCGTCCGCTGGTCTTCGTGGGTGACGTGGGCATGGGCGTAAACCCGCCGGCCGGTTACACCACTGACGTGATCATTGCTGCGTTCCCGTGGGGGGCGTACCTGGGTGCAGAAGCGCTGGAGCAGGGGATCGACGCAATGGTCTCGTCCTGGAACCGCGTGGCGCCTAATACCATCCCAACTGCGGCCAAGGCGGGCGGTAACTACCTCTCCTCACTGTTGGTCGGCAGCGAAGCGCGCCGCCACGGCTACCAGGAAGGCATCGCGCTGGATGTGAACGGTTATATCTCTGAAGGTGCAGGTGAGAACCTGTTTGAAGTGAAAGACGGTATCCTGTTCACCCCGCCGTTTACCTCTTCAGCCCTGCCGGGTATTACCCGTGACGCCATCATTAAGCTGGCGAAAGATCTGGGTATCGAAGTGCGTGAACAGGTTCTGTCCCGCGAATCCCTGTATCTGGCCGATGAAGTCTTTATGTCCGGTACGGCGGCTGAGATCACGCCGGTTCGCAGTGTAGACGGTATTCAGGTGGGCGCAGGCCGCTGTGGCCCGGTTACCAAACGTATTCAGCAAGCCTTCTTCGGCCTCTTCACCGGCGAAACAGAAGATAAATACGGCTGGTTGGATCAGGTTAATCAATAAGCATAAATATGGGACGGCACGCACCGTCCCATTTAATAGTCAGACGGGAGTAAATAAAGCATGCCTAAGTATCGTTCCGCCACCACCACCCACGGCCGTAACATGGCGGGTGCCCGCGCACTGTGGCGCGCCACCGGGATGACCGACGCAGATTTCGGTAAACCGATTATCGCCGTGGTGAACTCCTTCACCCAGTTTGTGCCGGGCCATGTGCACCTGCGCGATCTCGGCAAACTGGTTGCTGAGCAAATTGAAGCTGCGGGCGGTGTGGCGAAAGAATTCAACACCATTGCGGTGGATGACGGTATCGCGATGGGGCACGGGGGCATGCTCTATTCACTGCCGTCGCGCGAGCTGATTGCCGACTCGGTGGAATACATGGTTAACGCGCACTGTGCGGATGCCATGGTCTGTATCTCCAACTGCGACAAAATCACACCGGGGATGCTGATGGCTTCCCTGCGTCTGAACATTCCGGTAATTTTCGTCTCCGGTGGTCCTATGGAAGCGGGCAAGACCAAGCTTTCTGACAAAATCATCAAGCTCGACCTGGTCGATGCGATGATCCAGGGCGCGGATCCAAAAGTGTCTGACGAGCAGAGTAACCAGGTGGAACGCTCCGCGTGCCCAACCTGCGGCTCCTGTTCCGGAATGTTCACCGCCAACTCCATGAACTGTCTGACCGAAGCACTGGGCCTCTCTCAGCCGGGCAACGGTTCGCTGCTGGCGACGCACGCTGACCGTAAAGCGCTGTTCCTCAACGCCGGTAAGCGCATTGTTGAACTGACCAAACGTTACTACGAGCAGGACGATGCCAGCGCGCTGCCGCGCAACATCGCCAGCAAGGCGGCGTTCGAAAATGCCATGACGCTGGATATCGCCATGGGCGGTTCTACTAACACCGTTTTGCACCTGCTGGCTGCGGCGCAGGAAGCGGAAATCGACTTCACCATGAGCGATATCGATAAGCTGTCCCGCAAAGTGCCGCAACTGTGTAAAGTCGCGCCAAGCACCCAGAAATACCACATGGAAGATGTACACCGTGCGGGTGGCGTCATCGGTATTCTTGGCGAGCTGGATCGCGCCGGGCTGCTGAACCGCGATGTGAAGAACGTTCTCGGTCTGACGTTGCCGCAGACGCTGGATAAATATGACGTGATGCTGACTCAGGATGAGGCGGTGAAAAACATGTTCCGCGCGGGTCCGGCCGGTATTCGTACCACGCAGGCCTTCTCCCAGGATTGTCGCTGGGACACCTTGGATGATGACCGCGCCGAAGGCTGCATTCGTTCGCTGGAGCACGCCTACAGTAAAGATGGCGGTCTGGCCGTGCTGTACGGCAACTTTGCGGAAAACGGCTGCATCGTAAAAACCGCGGGCGTGGATGACAGCATCCTGAAATTCACCGGCCCGGCCAAAGTGTACGAAAGCCAGGACGAGGCGGTAGACGCCATCCTGGGCGGCAAAGTTGTGGAAGGCGACGTGGTGGTCATCCGTTACGAAGGGCCGAAAGGCGGTCCAGGCATGCAGGAGATGCTCTACCCAACCACCTTCCTGAAATCGATGGGCCTCGGTAAAGCCTGTGCGTTGATCACCGACGGACGTTTCTCGGGCGGTACGTCCGGCCTCTCCATCGGCCATGTATCACCGGAAGCGGCGAGCGGCGGCAACATTGCGATCATCGAAGACGGTGACCTGATCGAAATCGACATTCCGAATCGCGGGATCCAGCTCAAGCTGAGCGATCAGGAGATCGCGGCTCGTCGTGAAGCACAGGAAGCGCGCGGCGATAAAGCCTGGACGCCGAAGGACCGCCAGCGTGAAGTCTCCTTCGCCCTGCGCGCTTACGCGAGCCTTGCGACAAGTGCAGACAAAGGCGCGGTACGCGATAAATCGAAACTTGGGGGCTAATGATGGCCGAGTCACAACCCTTATCCGCCGCCCCTGAGGGGGCGGAATATCTCCGGGCAGTGCTACGCGCGCCGGTCTATGAAGCGGTGCAGGTCACCCCGCTGCAGAAAATGGAAAAACTCTCTTCGCGCCTCGACAACGTGATTCTGGTGAAGCGCGAAGACCGTCAGCCGGTGCACAGCTTCAAGCTGCGCGGGGCCTACGCGATGATGGCCGGGTTGACCGACGAGCAAAAAGCACGCGGCGTGATTACCGCGTCGGCGGGCAACCACGCGCAGGGTGTGGCGTTCTCGTCTGCCCGTTTGGGGTTGAAAGCGCTGATCGTGATGCCGGTTGCCACGGCGGATATCAAAGTGGATGCGGTGCGTGGCTTCGGCGGCGAAGTGCTGCTCCACGGCGCTAACTTTGACGAAGCAAAAGCCAAAGCGATCGAGCTGGCGCAGCAGCAGGGCTTTACCTGGGTACCGCCGTTCGACCATCCGATGGTGATTGCAGGACAAGGTACCCTGGCGCTGGAACTGCTGCAGCAGGATGCCCATCTTGACCGCGTTTTTGTTCCGGTGGGCGGCGGTGGCTTAGCCGCAGGCGTGGCGGTGCTGATCAAACAGCTGATGCCGCAGATCAAAGTGATTGCCGTGGAAGCGGAAGATTCAGCCTGCCTGAAGGCCGCGCTGGATGCGGGTCATCCGGTCGATCTTCCGCGCGTTGGGCTATTTGCCGAAGGCGTGGCGGTGAAACGTATTGGCGACGAAACCTTCCGTCTGTGCCAGGAGTATCTTGACGACATCGTCACCGTCGACAGCGATGCGATCTGTGCGGCAATGAAAGATCTCTTCGAGGATGTGCGTGCGGTAGCGGAACCGTCCGGCGCGCTGGCATTGGCTGGAATGAAAAAATACATTGCCCAGCACAACATTCGCGGCGAGCGCCTGGCGCACGTGCTCTCGGGTGCTAACGTCAACTTCCACGGTCTGCGTTACGTTTCTGAACGTTGCGAGCTGGGCGAGCAACGTGAGGCCCTGCTGGCGGTGACCATTCCGGAAGAGAAGGGCAGCTTCCTGAAGTTCTGTCAGCTGCTTGGTGGCCGTTCGGTAACGGAGTTCAACTACCGTTTTGCCGATGCGAAAGACGCCTGTATTTTTGTCGGCGTGCGTTTAAGCCGCGGTCTGGAAGAGCGCAAAGAGATCCTCAACCTGCTGCACGAAGGCGGCTACAGCGTGGTCGATCTCTCTGACGATGAGATGGCGAAACTGCACGTACGTTATATGGTCGGCGGTCGTCCGTCGAAGCCGCTTAAGGAACGTCTCTACAGCTTTGAGTTCCCGGAATCCCCGGGCGCGTTGCTGAAGTTCCTGCATACGCTGGGCACGCACTGGAACATCTCCCTGTTCCACTACCGCAGCCACGGCACCGACTATGGCCGCGTGCTGGCCGCGTTTGAACTGGCCGAGCACGAGCCGGATTTCGAAACGCGACTGAACGAGCTGGGCTATGAGTGCCATGATGAAACCCACAACCCGGCGTTCCGCTTCTTCCTCGCGGGCTAAGGGGAGGTCTGCGTATAGGTCGGGTAAGCGTAGCGCCACCCGACTTTAATGGTTCGGCAATATCTTCCAGAACGCATCAATAAGCGGCTCATGCAGCCGCTTTTTTTGTGCACACACGCCAAGCTCGAACGGTGTCTTTTCGTCGCTGCGCTCCAGAATCATCACGCGATTGCGCACCGGTTCCGGGCTGTTTTCCAGCACCACTTCCGGCAGCAGCGCCACGCCGCAGCCAAGCGCCACCATCGAGACCATCGCCTCGTGTCCACCCACCGTCGCGTAAATCGACGGATTACTGATTTTCTGACGACGGAACCAGAGTTCGATACGGCGTCGCACCGGACCCTGATCGGCCATGATAAACGGCACCGATGACCAGTCCGGCTTTTCCACCGACACCTGATTACGCACCGGGCAGGGTAGCGCCGGGGCGATCAGCACCACCGCCAGATTCTCCAGCATAGAGAACGCCACCGCGCCCGGCAGGGTTTCGGGCTTCCCGGCAATGGCCAGATCGGCTTCGCCTGTGACGACTTTTTCCATGGCATCGGCGGCATCGCCGGTGGTGAGCTTAATTTCAACCGAGGGATGCTCCGCGCGGAAACGGTCAAGGATAGGGGGAAGATGGCTATAGGCGGCCGTTACGGAACAGAAAATATGCAGCTCGCCGGATAAAGACGGCCCTTTCTGATCGATGGCGTGTCGTAGCTGCTGATACTGCAGTAACGTCTGCTGAGCAAAGACCCGCAGCTCTTCGCCCGCTTCCGTGAGGGTAACTGTGCGATTATCCCGCACAAACAGCGGCTGGCCGAGGTCCTCTTCAAGGCGCTGGATCTGGCGCGAAAGCGTGGACGGGCTGACGTGCATAGCCCGGGCGCTACGGCCAAAATGGCGGCTTTCCGCCAGATGCAGGAACATTTTCAGATCGCGTAAATCCACGGATTCCACTCCCCCTTTTTACATTGCAGATATTGCAACGTGACGTTGTGAATATATCAATTTCCGCAATGAATTTCCTGTTGTAATGTGGGTACATTCTCGCTGAAACGCGAACCGAACAATAAGACACACAACATCACGAGGTATCACCCATGGCTAACTACTTTAATACACTGAACTTGCGCCAGCAGCTGGCGCAGCTGGGCAAATGCCGCTTCATGGCGCGCGATGAATTTGCTGATGGCGCGAGCTACCTTCAGGGTAAAAAAGTGGTCATCGTCGGCTGTGGCGCGCAGGGTCTGAACCAGGGCCTGAACATGCGTGACTCCGGGCTGGATATCTCTTACGCCCTGCGCAAAGAAGCAATTGCTGAAAAACGCGCTTCCTGGCGTAAAGCGACCGAAAACGGCTTCAAAGTGGGTACCTACGAAGAGTTGATCCCGCAGGCGGATCTGGTTGTTAACCTGACGCCAGACAAACAGCACTCTGATGTTGTGCGCTCCGTTCAGCCGCTGATGAAAGACGGCGCGGCGCTGGGTTACTCTCACGGCTTCAACATCGTTGAAGTGGGCGAGCAGATCCGTAAAGACATCACCGTAGTGATGGTGGCTCCGAAGTGTCCGGGTACAGAAGTCCGTGAAGAGTACAAGCGTGGTTTCGGCGTGCCGACGCTGATCGCGGTTCACCCGGAAAACGATCCGAAAGGCGAAGGGATGGCGATCGCGAAAGCATGGGCAGCGGCTACCGGTGGCCACCGTGCGGGCGTTCTGGAATCTTCCTTCGTGGCTGAAGTGAAATCTGACCTGATGGGCGAGCAGACCATTCTGTGCGGCATGCTGCAGGCCGGTTCACTGCTGTGCTTCGATAAGCTGGCGGAAGAGGGTACCGACCCGGCATACGCAGAAAAACTGATTCAGTTCGGCTGGGAAACCATCACCGAAGCGCTGAAGCAGGGCGGTATCACGCTGATGATGGATCGTCTGTCCAACCCGGCGAAACTGCGTGCTTTCGCGCTGTCCGAGCAGCTGAAAACCATTATGGCGCCGTTGTTCCAGAAACATATGGACGACATCATCTCCGGCGAGTTCTCTTCCGGCATGATGGCTGACTGGGCGAATGATGATAAGAAACTGCTGACCTGGCGTGAAGAGACCGGTAAGACCGCGTTCGAAACTGCGCCACAGTATGAAGGTAAAATCGGCGAGCAAGAGTACTTCGACAAAGGCGTACTGATGATCGCGATGGTAAAAGCGGGTGTTGAGCTGGCGTTCGAAACCATGGTGGATTCCGGCATCATCGAAGAGTCTGCGTACTACGAATCTCTGCACGAGCTGCCGCTGATCGCGAACACCATCGCCCGTAAGCGTCTGTACGAAATGAACGTGGTTATCTCCGATACCGCTGAGTACGGCAACTACCTGTTCTCTTATGCATGCGTACCGCTGCTGAAAGAATTCATGACCACCCTGCAGCCGGGCGATCTGGGCAAAGCCATTGCGGAAGGTGCGGTAGATAACGCGCAACTGCGCGATGTGAACGAAGCGATTCGCAGCCACCAGATCGAGAAAGTAGGTCACAAACTGCGTGGCTACATGACCGATATGAAACGTATCGCGGTAGCGGGTTAACACCAGGTGCGGGCTGATGCCCTCACCCCGCCCCTCTCCCACTGTACGGTCCGGGGACATGGTAGACAGGTGTTCGGGGACATGGTGAACACTTTTTAACATCCTTTACCCATGGTGATCGACTTTTTCTTCAGGTCGATCACCCCCACTTTTGTGCTGTACCACCACACCTCGTAGCGGCCGTCTTCCTGCATCTCCTTCAGCCCGACCCGTTCTCCCCTGAACGCCTTGCCCGCGCTCAGACTTACCCCTTTCACGCTCAGCTTTCCGCTGATATCCACTTTCCTGACCATCACACCCTCGTCGTATTCCGGGGGCGTTATGTTACCGCTGTACTGCCGTGCAGACGGCTTATACCGCGAGCCCGGTACCGCCATGTCCAGCGCCTCATGCGGGCGTTCAAGGTTATAGACCGTCCGCCAGTGGTCGAAGGCGCGCTGCAGTTCGCCCTCGTTCGCGAACCACTTACCCTGCAGCACCTCCGTCTTCAGGCTGCGGTGAAAACGCTCCAGCTTGCCCTGCGTCTGCGGATGATACGGCCGGGAGTGTCCCACCCGGATACCGTGGCGCATCAGCCACAGCTCCAGCGCCGTCCAGGTGCCGGTGGTGTCTCCCCACGGGGCGCCGTTATCCATCGTCATCTGGTCCGGCAGGCCGTAACGCTCAAACACGCTGACCAGCCGCTGCTGCACGGTCTCACGCCGTTCATCGGTACAGTGCGCCAGGCACAGGGAAAAACGGGAGTGGTCATCCAGCAGGGTGAGCGGATGGCAGCGGCCACCGCCAAAGGGAAAGTGGCCCTTAAAATCCATCTGCCAGAGCCGGTTCGGCGCGTCATGTTCGAACCGCCCCGTGGCGGGAATGCCCGGAGAAGTACCGGGCAGCAGGCCGTGACGGGCCATCAGGTTATGAACGGTGCTGAAGGCGGGCATACGGTGCCCCCGGTCTTCCAGCCAGCGCTTTATCTTGCGTGCGCCCCAGCGTTCATGGCGGTCATGGGCCATACGCAGCAGGGCGGTGATGTCGTCAGATGAGCGGTTCGGGGAATGGTGCGGTATGCGCGGGCGGTCCTGAAGGCCGGAGGCACCTTCCTCCCCCCATCGGCGAAGCCACTTGTAGCCGGTGGCAGGTGAAATGCCGAAGCGACGGCAGAGGGAACGGATGTTCGCCCCGTCCTGCGAGGCGAACAAAACAAACTCAGTACGTAATGACATGGTATCTCTCGCATCCCAGGGCATAAGCGACTCCATAAACGGGTTCTTATGCCTTAGTTGTAAGTGTCTACCATGTCCCCGAACAAGTGTTCACTATGTCCCCGGACCGTACACCCACGGGGAGAGGGTGCAAACATTAAAGGCCTTCTCTTAGAGAAGGCCTTGCTGTTTATTTCCGATACAGCACTTTAATCACGTGGTAGCCGAACTGCGTATGCAGTGGGCCAGTCGGCTCCAGTACCGGGCAGGAGAAGACCACTTTGTCGAACGCCGGAACCATCTGACCCTGACGGAATTCACCTAAGTCACCGCCGCGTTTGCCTGACGGGCAAATGGAGTGCTTCTTCGCCAGCTTGCCGAAGTCGGCGCCGTTTTTGAGCTGTTCCATAAGATCCAGAGCCAGTTTCTCTTCTTTAACAAGGATATGCAGTGCTGCTGCTGTTTTTGCCATGATCGTGCCTTGAGTGGTATGGATTAGGCTCGCTATACTACCACGCTGTTATTCTCCCCTCCTGACTTTCATTGAGTGATCATTTATGCGTTTAAACCCCGGACAACAACAAGCTGTCGAATTTGTCACCGGACCGTGTCTGGTGCTGGCGGGGGCAGGCTCCGGCAAAACGCGTGTGATCACGAACAAAATCGCCCACCTGATCCGCGGCTGCGGCTATCAGGCCCGGCATATCGCTGCGGTGACCTTTACCAACAAAGCGGCGCGCGAAATGAAAGAGCGTGTCGGCCAGACGCTGGGGCGTAAAGAGGCGCGAGGCCTGATGATCTCCACGTTCCACACGCTGGGGCTGGATATCATCAAACGTGAATACGCGGCGCTGGGGATGAAGTCTAACTTCTCGCTCTTCGACGACACCGATCAGGTGGCATTGCTTAAAGAGCTTACCGAGGGGCTGATCGAAGATGACAAAGTGCTGTTGCAGCAGCTGATCTCGACGATCTCCAACTGGAAAAACGATCTGATGACCCCCGCTCAGGCGGCGGCAAGCGCCAAAGGTGAGCGGGATCGGATCTTCGCTCACTGCTACGGTCTGTACGATGCACATATGAAAGCGTGTAACGTGCTGGATTTTGACGATCTGATCCTGCTGCCCACGCTGCTGTTGCAGCGTAATGAAGAGGTGCGTGAACGCTGGCAGAACAAAATCCGCTATCTGCTGGTGGATGAATACCAGGACACCAACACCAGCCAGTATGAACTGGTGAAGCTGCTGGTGGGACAGCGCGCGCGTTTCACCGTGGTAGGCGATGATGACCAGTCTATCTACTCCTGGCGCGGTGCGCGCCCACAAAACCTGGTGCTGCTGAGCAAAGATTTTCCGGCGCTGCAGGTGATCAAGCTGGAACAGAACTACCGCTCATCCGGGCGCATCCTGAAAGCGGCAAATATCCTGATTGCCAATAACCCGCACGTCTTCGAAAAACGCCTTTTCTCGGAACTTGGCTATGGCACGGAGCTCAAAGTACTCAGTGCCAATAATGAAGAGCATGAAGCGGAGCGCGTGACGGGCGAGCTGATTGCGCACCACTTCGTCAATAAAACGGAATATAAAGATTACGCGATCCTGTATCGCGGCAACCACCAGTCGCGCGTCTTTGAAAAGATGCTGATGCAGAACCGCATCCCCTACAAAATTTCCGGCGGAACCTCCTTCTTCTCGCGCCCTGAAATCAAAGATCTGCTGGCCTATCTGCGTGTGCTCACCAACCCGGATGACGACAGCGCCTTTCTGCGTATCGTGAACACGCCGAAACGTGAAATCGGCCCGGCGACGCTGCAAAAGCTCGGTGAATGGGCGATGACGCGCAACAAAAGCCTGTTTACCGCCAGCTTCGATATGGGGCTGAGCCAGACGTTAACCGGGCGCGGTTATGATTCCTTAACCCGCTTTACCCACTGGCTTGGCGAAGTCCAGCGTCTGGCGGAGCGCGAACCGGTTGCTGCCGTTCGCGATCTGATCCACGGCATCGACTACGAGTCCTGGCTGTATGAAACCTCTGCCAGCCCGAAGGCGGCAGAGATGCGCATGAAAAACGTTAACCAGCTGTTCAGCTGGATGACGGAAATGCTGGAAGGCTCAGAAATCGACGAGCCGATGACCCTGACCCAGGTCGTTACCCGCTTTACGCTACGCGACATGATGGAGCGCGGTGAGAGCGAAGAGGAAGCCGATCAGGTTCAACTGATGACGCTGCATGCGTCTAAAGGGCTGGAGTTTCCGTATGTCTACCTGGTCGGCATGGAAGAGGGCTTACTGCCGCACCAGAGCAGCATTGATGAAGATAACGTCGATGAAGAGCGTCGTCTGGCCTACGTGGGCATTACCCGCGCGCAGAAAGAATTAACATTTACGCTGTGTAAAGAGCGCCGTCAGTATGGGGAACTGGTTCGCCCTGAGCCGAGCCGTTTCCTGCTGGAGTTGCCGCAGGATGACCTGATCTGGGAGCAGGAGCGCAAGGTGATTACCGCTGAAGAACGAATGCACAAAGGTCAGGCTAACGTCGCGAACATTCGCGCCATGCTGGCTAAAGCCAAAGAGAAGGGATAAGAATTTGCAGGCCGGGTCAGGCGAAGCCGCCGCCCGGCAATGCACTGCGTGTTACTTCACTTCAAGTGCCCAGTGGACATAGCTCTGCCACTGGCACTCCTGCTCAATCATCTCTGCCCCAAGCGGGTGATTATCAATCCAGTTTTCCGGCAGCGTCAGAGACAGTCTTTCGTCATCCGCCACCAGATGAATATTGGGCAGCAAATCATCGCGACGTCGGCTGGCAAACAGAATTGCCAGACGCAGCAGGCGGCACAGATGCTCGGCCACGCGCGGCGGCACGGCGTTTTGCTGATGTAACGAGGAGAGGTCAACGGCGTTGGTCTGGTTCAGCAGTAACGTTGCCAGCAGTTTCTTTTGTGCCGGCGTGTAGCCCGGTAGATCGAGATTACGCACCAGCCAGGCTGCGTGCAGCGGCGCCTGCTTATACTCGACGCTCAGCCCAATTTCATGCAGCGCGCAGGCACTTAGCAGCAGATCGCGGCTCAACGGGTCAATATCCCAGCTGTTTTTTACCTGATCGGCAAACAGTGATGCCAGCTGACCTACCCGTTGCGCTTGATCGGTATCGACAATAAAGCGACGCTGTACGTTACGCAGGGTTCGGGTGCGGATGTCCTGATCAACCGAAAGATGCAGCATTCCGTAGACCAGCCCTTCACGCAGTGCACCACCGGCCAGCGTCATACACTGGATGTTCAGCTCGGTAAAAATGGCGATCAAAATGGCCAGGCCGCTCGGGAAGACCAGCGCGCGTTCCAGCGTCAGGCCTTCTATTTCCAGCTCTTCCAGGCGACCACATTGAATCGCGCGCTGTTTTAACTGCTGGAGCTTGGTAAGCGTGATCCGCTCGTCCATCCCCTGGGCCATCATGATTTCCTGCAACGCCTGCACGGTACCTGACGCACCCACGCAAACTTTCCAGCCGTGATAGCGCAGTTCGTCCATTACCGGACGTAACACCTCGCGGGCGGCATTTTCCGCTTCGTCGAAGTTCTCTTTACCGAGATTTCGATCGGCAAAGTAGCGCTCAAGCCAGGTCACACAGCCCATCGACAGGCTGAACAGCGAAGTCGCCTGCGCGCCCGTGCCGGTGACGAGCTCGGTGCTGGCACCCCCGATATCGACGACCAGACGGCGATCGTCGCCGCCCGTCGTGTGCGCAACACCCTGATAGATCAGACGTGCTTCTTCTTCACCGCTGATAACCTGAACCGGGCACCCGAGAATTTCCTGCGCTTTGGCAATAAAATCCACGGCATTGACTGCCAGGCGCAGCGTCGCGGTGGCGACAACGGTAATTTGCGAATGGGGGATATCCTGCAGGCGTTCGGCAAAGAGACGCAGACACTGCCAGCCACGTTCCATGGCTTCGGGAGAGAGATAATTATCGCTGCTCAGGCCCGCCGCGAGGCGGACCTTGCGCTTAATGCGCGTCAGCGTTTGTATGCTTCCCGCCACCTCGCGCACAACCAGCATATGAAAACTATTCGAACCGAGATCAATTGCCGCATAAAGCGAGGTGGAGCTGAGCATATTTTCTTAACCTGAACGACGACGATTACGCGGTGCGCCAGAACGACGCGGGCCATTGCCGGAGCGGGCGCGGGTAAGGCGCTTAGGCGGCGGCAGTTCGCTTAACAGCGCATCCGGATTGTATTTACTCTGTGGAATAGAGTGACCAATGTAGGCCTCAATCGCCGGGAGATTCAGCGCATATTCTTCACACGCAAGGCTAATGGAGTGACCGCTTGCACCTGCGCGACCGGTACGACCAATGCGGTGTACGTAGTCTTCGCAGTCATCCGGCAGGTCATAGTTGAAGACGTGCGTGACGGCGGGTATATGCAGACCACGCGCGGCCACGTCGGTTGCGACCAGAATATCGAGATCGCCACGGGTAAATTCGTCGAGAATACGCAGGCGTTTTTTCTGTGCCACATCGCCGGTCAGCAGACCCACACGGTGACCATCCGCAGCCAGATGGCCCCAGATATCTTCACAGCGGTGTTTGGTGTTCGCGAAGATAATGGCGCGATCTGGCCACTCTTCTTCGATCAGCGTTTGCAGCAGACGCATTTTCTCTTCATTGGAAGGATAGAAGAGCTCTTCTTTAATGCGGTGACCTGTTTTCTGCTCCGGCTCCACTTCCACATATTCGGCGTTGTTCATCTGCTCGAACGCCAGCTCGCGTACGCGATAAGAAAGGGTAGCGGAGAACAGCATGTTCAGACGCTGGTTCGCCGGAGGCATGCGACGGAACAGCCAGCGGATGTCTTTGATGAAGCCCAGATCGTACATGCGGTCGGCTTCATCCAGCACCACAACCTGGATTGCGCCGAGGTTAATGTGATTCTGTTTTGCATAATCGATAAGACGGCCAGTGGTACCGATCAGGATATCCACGCCACTTTCCAGCACTTTCAGCTGCTTATCGTAGCCATCGCCGCCGTAAGCCAGGCCAATCTTCAGGCCGGTCGCCTGCGTCAGAGGTTCAGCGTCTGCGTGGATCTGTACCGCCAGTTCTCGCGTCGGAGCCATGATAAGCGCGCGCGGCTGGTTAACTTTGCGGTCTGCAATCGCTGGATGAGAAAGTAAATAATGAAACGTTGACGTTAAAAACGCCATCGTTTTGCCAGTACCGGTTTGCGCCTGCCCTGCTACGTCACGACCGGCCAGCGTCAGCGGCAGGGCGAGAGCCTGAATGGGCGTGCAGTTATGAAACCCTTTATTTTCAAGGGCTTCAATCACTTTTGGGTGCAGGGCGAAGTCGGAAAACTTCTGTTCTGTTAAATGTGTTTTGCTCATAGTGTGGTAGAATATCAGCTTACTATTGCTTTACGAAAGCGTATCCGGTGAAATAAAGTCAACCTTTAGTTGGTTAATGCGACATCAACACGTCGTTGATGAAGGCGAAACCAACGCACCAGGCTTATTCCTGTGGAGTTATATATGAGCGATAAAATTATTCACCTGACTGACGACAGTTTTGACACGGACGTACTTAAGGCTGACGGGCTGACCCTCGTCGATTTCTGGGCTGAATGGTGTGGTCCTTGCAAAATGATCGCCCCGATTCTGGATGAGATCGCTGACGAATATCAGGGCAAACTGACCGTTGCCAAGCTGAACATCGACCAGAACCCGGGTACCGCACCAAAATACGGCATCCGTGGCATCCCGACCCTGCTGCTGTTTAAAAACGGCGAAGTGGCGGCGACCAAAGTGGGCGCACTGTCCAAAGGTCAACTGAAAGAGTTCCTCGACGCTAACCTGGCGTAAGGTTTCTCCGCTGCGCGTCCAGAGGCCAAAATGATGTGCAACTCTGGACGCCCGGCTTAAGTCGTGCTAAGTTAGCTATGACTTCGTTTTAAACATATCTTGTTGTTTGAATCTTGTTTTACCCGAAACTTCCCGTTGTTAACATAAACAGTGCGTGAAGTGGCTAAATTCCGGGCTTGTCACTCAATCCGTCTTGTCGTTTCAGATCTGCGTTCTTTCCCTGTGACCAGACAGCGAACAGACATGAGTTGATGGCCGCTAAACAGGCATGGATGACCCTGCCATACCATTCACAACATTAAGTTCGAGAATCACCCCGAGTTTAAGAACCCACACCATTATGAATCTTACCGAATTAAAGAATACGCCGGTTTCTGAGCTGATCACTCTCGGCGAAAATATGGGACTGGAAAACCAGGCTCGTATGCGCAAGCAGGACATCATTTTCGCCATCCTGAAGCAGCACGCTAAGAGTGGCGAAGATATCTTTGGCGACGGTGTGCTGGAGATATTGCAAGACGGATTTGGTTTCCTCCGCTCTGCAGACAGCTCCTACCTCGCCGGCCCTGACGACATCTACGTATCCCCCAGCCAAATCCGCCGTTTCAACCTCCGCACTGGTGACACCATTTCAGGTAAGATTCGTCCTCCAAAAGAGGGTGAACGCTACTTTGCGCTGTTGAAAGTTAACGAAGTTAACTACGACAAACCGGAAAACTCGCGTAATAAGATCCTCTTCGAGAACTTAACGCCGCTGCATGCGAACTCTCGTCTGCGTATGGAGCGTGGTAACGGTTCTACCGAAGACTTAACCGCGCGCGTGCTGGATCTGGCTTCGCCAATTGGTCGTGGTCAACGTGGTCTGATTGTGGCACCGCCAAAAGCGGGTAAAACCATGCTGCTGCAGAACATCGCGCAGAGCATTGCCTACAACCACCCTGACTGTGTGCTAATGGTACTGCTGATTGACGAACGTCCGGAAGAAGTGACCGAGATGCAGCGTCTGGTGAAAGGTGAAGTTGTGGCGTCGACCTTTGACGAGCCAGCATCCCGTCACGTTCAGGTTGCGGAAATGGTTATTGAGAAGGCGAAACGCCTGGTTGAGCACAAGAAAGACGTTATCATTCTGCTCGACTCCATCACCCGTCTGGCGCGTGCCTACAACACCGTGGTTCCGGCTTCCGGTAAAGTACTGACCGGTGGTGTGGATGCCAACGCCCTGCATCGTCCGAAGCGCTTCTTCGGTGCTGCACGTAATGTGGAAGAGGGCGGTAGCCTGACCATCATCGCGACGGCTCTTATCGATACCGGCTCCAAAATGGACGAAGTGATCTACGAAGAGTTTAAAGGGACAGGTAACATGGAACTGCACCTCTCTCGTAAGATTGCAGAAAAACGTGTCTTCCCGGCTATCGACTACAACCGTTCCGGTACCCGTAAGGAAGAGCTGCTCACCACTCAGGAAGAGCTGCAGAAAATGTGGATCCTGCGCAAAATTATCCACCCAATGGGTGAAATCGACGCAATGGAATTCCTCATTAACAAACTGGCGATGACCAAAACCAACGACGATTTCTTCGACATGATGAAGCGCTCGTAACGCAAATAAAGCCAGTGAACGCCACGTTTTTACGTGGCGTTTTTCTTTTATGGACTATACGCTATTACCACACACTCCCAATTTTGACCGGTCGGTGCGACAATAGGACCGTTTGTACAGTCAAAGAAATAATTGATT
Organism: Enterobacter cloacae complex sp. 382A5; assembly: GCF_050031095.1. Taxonomy (NCBI): domain Bacteria; kingdom Pseudomonadati; phylum Pseudomonadota; class Gammaproteobacteria; order Enterobacterales; family Enterobacteriaceae; genus Enterobacter; species Enterobacter cloacae complex sp. 382A5. Next base: position 4,576,532 of record NZ_JBLGVK010000001.1, on the reverse strand, counting down.
GAAAAATATACAAAGGGAGTTGTAAGAAGCCACCTTTAATACTTCTGAGGCGGAGGCTTCATGGTTATACTTCCGGGACTAACATTTGTTGAGAGCAATCCATTGTGAATCTACTCACCGCCGTTACTGAGCTGATCAGTATTTTTTTATTCACAACCTGTTTTTTGTTCATCGCGCGTAAGGTGGCAAAAAGAATAGGGTTGGTGGATAAGCCCAATTTCCGTAAACGTCATCAGGGACTTATTCCTCTGGTTGGAGGGATTTCTGTTTACGCTGGCATTTGTTTCACATTTGGCATTGCGGATTATTATATTCCACACGCAGCACTCTATCTTGCCTGTGCGGGTGTCCTGGTCCTTGTCGGGGCACTGGATGACCGATTCGATATCGCGGTGAAAATCCGCGCCACCGTTCAGGCGGCGATTGGCGTGATTATGATGGTCGTCGGCGGACTTTACCTGAGAAGCCTCGGCTATGTCTTTGGCCCATGGGAGTTAGTCCTGGGTCCATTTGGCTTCTTCCTGACGCTTTTTGCCGTCTGGGCGGCGATTAACGCTTTCAATATGGTGGATGGTATTGACGGTCTGCTTGGCGGATTGTCATCGGTTTCGTTTGCCGCAATTGGCATTATTCTCTGGTTTGATGGTCAGTACAGCCTGTCAATGTGGTGTTTTGCCATGATTGCCGCCATCCTGCCTTATATTCTCCTTAATCTCGGTGCGCTGGGGCGTCGCTATAAAGTCTTTATGGGTGACGCCGGCAGTACGCTAATCGGTTTTACCGTTATCTGGATTTTGCTCGAAACTACGCAGGGTAAAACTCACCCGATTAGCCCGGTAACCGCGCTGTGGATTATCGCCATTCCATTAATGGATATGGTGGCGATTATGTATCGCCGTCTGCGTAAAGGGATGAGTCCTTTCTCTCCCGATCGCCAGCATATTCATCATCTCATCATGCGTGCGGGCTTTACTTCCCGTCAGGCGTTTGTCCTGATTACCCTTGCCGCCGCTATTCTGGCCGCGATTGGCGTTGCCGCAGAATATGCTCATTTCATTCCTGAATGGGTAATGTTGGTATTATTCTTGCTAGCATTTTTCCTGTACGGCTACTGCATTAAGCGCGCATGGAAAGTGGCGCGATTCATTAAACGTCTGAAACGCAGGATGCGTCGTAACAATGACAAAAACACAACATTAACTAAGTAAAACCGGGACTATGATGACTCAACCGTTGGCGGGAGCGAAATCAGTGGTAACTGAGAATGAACTGGATATTCGGGGTTTGTTTCGCGTGTTATGGGCAGGCAAACTTTGGATTGCGGGGATCGCGCTGGGGTTCGCACTGTTAGCGCTGGCCTACACTTTCTTTGCAAAGCAGGAGTGGAGCGCCACGGCAATTACAGACAGACCAACGGTTAACATGCTCGGCGGGTTTTATTCCCAGCAGCAGTTCCTGCGCAACCTGGATATCAAGGCGAATCTGGCGACGCCCGATCAGGCTTCCGTTATGGATGAGGCGTATAAAGAGTTTGTCATGCAACTGGCCTCCTGGGACACGCGTCGTGATTTCTGGAGCCAGACGGATTATTACAAGCAACGCATGGTGGGCAACAGCAAAGCCGATGCCGCGCTACTGGATGACCTGATTAACAACATTCAGTTTATGCCGGGCGATGCGCTGCGTAATGTTAATGACAGCGTCAAACTGATTGCAGAGACGGCGCCGGATGCCAATAACCTGTTGCGCCAGTATGTCGCTTTTGCCAGCCAGCGCGCCGCAAGTCATCTTAATGAAGAACTCAAAGGCGCCTGGGCGGCCCGTACCATCCAGATGAAAGCGCAGGTAAAACGTCAGGAAGAGGTGGCTAAAGCCATATTCTCCCGCCGTGTTCATAACATTGAACAGGCACTTAAAATTGCGGAACAGCACAATATTTCTCGCAGCGAAACGGACGTTCCGGCGGATGAACTGCCTGATTCTGAAATGTTCCTGCTTGGTCGTCCAATGCTGCAGGCTCGTCTGGAAAACCTGCAGGCCGTTGGCCCTGATTTTGACCTCGACTACGATCAAAACCGCGCCATGCTCACCACCCTGAATGTTGGTCCAACGCTGGACCCGCGTTTTCAGACCTATCGTTATTTGCGAACGCCTGAAGAACCTGTAAAACGCGATAGTCCGCGTCGTGCATTCCTGATGATCATGTGGGGGATTGTAGGCGCACTGACGGGCGCTGGCGTGGCGTTAATACGTCGTCGCACAAATTAAGAACGCCGTCTACGATGAAGGCTACGGCCTTCATCGCCTAATCGAAGAGAATCGATGTGAAAGTACTTACCGTATTTGGCACCAGGCCGGAGGCCATCAAGATGGCGCCTCTGGTGCATGCGCTGGCCAGCGATCCTGATATTGAAGCGAAAGTGTGCGTCACGGCGCAACACCGGGAGATGCTCGATCAGGTTTTAACGCTCTTTTCCATCGTCCCGGACTATGACCTCAATATAATGAAGCCGGGGCAGGGATTAACGGAGATTACCTGCCGTATCTTGCAAGAGTTAAAGCCCATTCTGGACTCCTTTAAGCCTGATGTCGTGCTGGTGCATGGCGACACCACCACCACTGTGGCAACCAGTCTGGCAGCGTTTTATCAACGTATTCCTGTCGGCCACGTTGAAGCGGGCCTGCGCACCGGCAACCTTTATTCGCCGTGGCCGGAAGAAGCCAACCGCACGCTTACCGGGCACCTGGCGATGTACCACTTTGCACCCACCGAAAATTCGCGCCAGAACCTGCTGCGTGAAAATATTGCCGACAAAAAAATCTTTGTGACCGGCAATACGGTTATTGATGCCCTGATTTGGGTGCGTGACCGTGTGCTGGCTAACAACGAACTTCAGGCAGAACTCGCTGCGCGCTACCCGTTCCTGAACAACGGCAAAAAAACCATTCTGGTCACCGGCCACCGTCGTGAAAGCTTTGGCCGGGGTTTCGAGCAAATCTGTCATGCGCTGGCTGAAATCGCCGCGCAAAACGAAGATGTGCAGATTGTCTATCCGGTGCATCTCAACCCTAACGTCAGCGAGCCGGTCAACCGCATTCTGGGACATGTTGAAAATGTCCTTCTGATTGAGCCGCAGGACTACATGCCGTTTGTCTGGCTTATGAATCATGCCTGGCTGATCCTCACTGATTCAGGCGGTATTCAGGAAGAAGCACCTTCACTCGGCAAGCCGGTGCTGGTAATGCGTGAAACCACCGAGCGCCCGGAGGCGGTAAAAGCGGGCACGGTGCGTCTGGTCGGCACGGATAAGCAGCGTATCGTCGATGAAGTGACACACCTGCTGCACGACGAAGAAGCGTATCAGGCAATGAGCCGGGCCCATAACCCGTACGGTGATGGGCTGGCTTGTGGCCGTATTTTGCATGCACTTAAACACAATCGGGTATCGCTATGAGTTTTACTACCATCTCTGTCATTGGTCTTGGCTATATTGGCTTGCCTACTGCGGCAGCATTTGCCTCTCGTCAAAAACAGGTTGTAGGCGTGGATATCAATGCGCGCGCGGTGGAAACCATTAACCGTGGCGAAATCCATATTGTGGAGCCCGATCTCGACCGCGTGGTCAAAGAGGCCGTTGATGGGGGATTCCTGCGCGCCAGTACCACGCCGGTTGAAGCCGATGCTTATCTCATTGCTGTGCCGACGCCATTCAAAGGCGACCATGAACCCGACATGGTCTACGTCGAGGCCGCTGCGAAATCTATTGCACCTGTGCTCAAGAAAGGGGCGCTGGTGATCCTGGAGTCCACTTCTCCGGTTGGCGCAACCGAGCAGATGGCACAGTGGCTGGCAGAAGCCCGGCCGGATTTAAGCTTCCCGCAGCAGGCGGGAGAGCAGGCCGATATCAATATCGCCTACTGTCCGGAGCGCGTGCTGCCGGGGCAGGTGATGGTCGAACTGATTAAAAACGACCGCGTGATTGGCGGGATGACGCCTGTTTGTTCCGCTCGTGCCAGCGCGCTGTACAAGATTTTCCTCGAAGGCGAATGCGTGGTGACGAACTCCCGTACCGCAGAAATGTGCAAACTGACGGAAAACAGCTTCCGCGACGTGAACATCGCTTTTGCCAACGAACTGTCGCTCATTTGTGCCGATCAGGGGATTAACGTCTGGGAATTAATCAGCCTGGCGAATCGTCATCCGCGCGTTAACATTCTGCAGCCAGGCCCGGGCGTAGGCGGTCACTGTATCGCCGTCGATCCATGGTTTATCGTGGCGCAAAACCCCGATCAGGCACGCCTGATCCGCACCGCGCGTGAAGTTAACGACAGCAAGCCACACTGGGTTCTCAACCAGGTTAAAACCACGGTGGCAGATTGTCTGGCTGAGAGTGGCAAACGGGCCAGCGAACTGAAAATTGCCTGTTTTGGCCTGGCATTCAAACCTAACATCGACGATCTGCGCGAAAGCCCGGCGATGGAAATTGCTGAGATGATTGCCCAATGGCACACGGGCGAAACGCTGGTAGTCGAGCCGAATATTCATGAACTGCCGGCAAAACTGGCGGGGCACTGCACGCTTACCGCGCTGGATGACGCGCTGGCCACGGCGGACGTACTGGTGCTGCTGGTGGATCATAAAGAGTTTAAAGCGACCCCCGCTGATGCCGTACAGCAGCGTTACATTGTTGATACCAAAGGTGTCTGGCGTTGAGCAACCTGAACGGGATGCTTGAGTCCCTTGAGTGGGAGAGCCATTTTTTTGGCCTGCCTTCAGCCATTCTGCGTTTGCGCGAAACTGCACCGGCACTGACTGACGCCGACTTTCGCGTCTGGCAGCGGGTACAGGCGAAGATCCCGGCGGACCGCGCCGACCTGCTTGATGCGCTTCAGCAACACGGTTTTCAGCTGGTGGAAGGCGAAGTGGATCTTGCCATTACGCTAACCCGGCATGAGGCGCCAGGCGCGGAAGTTGCCGCTGAGCAGGATATCCCGGTGCTGCGCGAAATGGCAGCGCAGGCGTTTGCCCGCAGCCGCTTTCGTGCCCCCTGGTATGCACCTGAGGACAGCGGACGTTTCTATGCCCAGTGGATTGAGAATGCGGTAAAAGGGACGTTCGATCATGTTTGTCTGGTGTTCCGCGCGGCGGACGGCCAGATCCAGGGTTTTGTTTCGCTTCGCAAGCTCAACGAGCGCGAGGCGCGTATCGGCTTATTAGCTGGCCGGGGTATGGGCGAGAAACTCATGCAGGCGGCGCTACACTGGGCGCAGCAGCAACAGGTCTCGACGCTGCGGGTGGCAACCCAGATGGGCAACACCGCTGCGCTTAAACGTTATATTGCGAGTGGTGCCAACATCGACGCCACCGCCTACTGGTTATACAGGTGACAAGATGATTCCATTTAACGCACCACCCGTCGTGGGAACCGAACTCGACTATATGCAGTCTGCTATGGGCAGCGGCAAACTCTGCGGTGATGGTGGGTTTACCCGTCGCTGCCAGCAGTGGATGGAACAGCGTTTTCACAGCGCTAAAGTGCTGCTGACCCCTTCCTGTACGGCGTCGCTGGAAATGGCTGCGCTGCTGCTCGATATTCAGCCCGGTGATGAAGTGATTATGCCGAGCTACACCTTCGTCTCCACGGCAAACGCGTTTGTGTTACGCGGGGCGAAAATCGTCTTTGTGGATATTCGTCCGGACACCATGAATATCGATGAAACGCTGATTGAAGCGGCGATCACTGATAAAACGCGGGCGATTGTTCCGGTCCATTACGCGGGCGTGGCCTGTGAAATGGACACCATTATGGCGATCGCGAAAAAGCATAACCTGTTTGTGGTGGAAGATGCCGCTCAGGGCGTGATGTCCACTTACAAAGGACGCGCGCTCGGCACCATCGGCCATATCGGCTGCTTTAGCTTCCACGAAACCAAAAACTACACCGCAGGTGGTGAAGGCGGCGCGACGCTGATTAACGACCGCGCGCTGGTTGAGCGTGCGGAAGTGATCCGCGAAAAAGGCACCAACCGCAGCCAGTTCTTCCGTGGCCAGGTTGATAAGTATACCTGGCGCGATATTGGCTCAAGCTATCTGATGGCGGATCTGCAGGCGGCGTATCTGTGGGCACAGCTGGAGGCGGCAGAGCGCATTAACCTGCAGCGTTTGTCCCTGTGGCAGACCTATTACGACGCGCTGGCACCGCTGGCAAAAGCCGGGCGTATTGCGCTGCCGACCATTCCGGCAGACTGCGTCCACAATGCCCATATGTTCTACATCAAACTGCGCGATAACGACGATCGCAGCAAGCTGATTGCCTGGCTGAAAGAGGCTGAGATTATGGCGGTGTTCCACTACATTCCGCTGCACTCCAGCCCGGCCGGTGAAGCGTTCGGGACATTCGCGGGTGAAGACCGCTATACCACGAAAGAAAGTGAGCGTTTGCTTCGCTTGCCACTGTTCTACAACCTCGCGCCGGTTAACCAGCGTACGGTGATTAATACCCTTCTGAGCTATTTCGGCTGATATGTCTCTGGCAAAAGCATCGGTGTGGACCGCCGCGTCCACGCTTGTCAAAATTGGCGCCGGGCTGCTGGTCGTCAAGCTGCTGGCCGTCTCATTCGGCCCTTCTGGGGTGGGTCTGGCGGGCAATTTCCGCCAGCTTGTCACCGTCCTTGGGGTATTGGCCGGCGCCGGGATCTTCAACGGCGTTACGAAATACGTTGCACAGCATCAGGATGACGCAGCGCAGCTGCGCAAAGTCGTCGGCACATCGTCGGCGATGGTGTTAGGTTTCTCTACTCTGCTGGCCGCGGTGTTTCTGCTGGCGGCGGCCCCCATTAGCCAGGGGCTGTTTGGACACACGCATTATGAAGGGCTGGTGCGTCTGGTCGCTCTGGTTCAGATGGGGATCGCGTGGGCTAACCTGCTACTGGCGCTGATGAAAGGGTTTCGTGATGCTGCCGGGAACGCGCTTGCGCTGATCCTGGGCAGCGTTATAGGTGTTATCGCCTATTACTTCTGCTACCGCCTGGGCGGGTATGAAGGCGCGCTGCTGGGTCTGGCGCTGGTACCTGCGTTAGTGGTCGTTCCGGCGGCATTTATGCTGATGCGTCGTGGCGTTATCCCCTTAAGCTACCTGAAACCGCAGTGGGACAAGGTGCTTGCGGGTCAACTGGGTAAATTTACCCTGATGGCGCTCATTACCTCTGTTACGCTGCCAGTGGCTTACGTGATGATGCGAAACCTGCTGGCGGCGCATTACAGCTGGGATGAGGTGGGAATTTGGCAGGGCGTAAGCAGCATTTCTGACGCCTACCTCCAATTTATAACGGCTTCCTTTAGCGTCTGGTTGCTGCCAACCTTATCGCGTCTGAGCTCCCGACAGGATATTACCCGCGAGATTACCCGCTCGCTGCGTTTTGTACTTCCCGCCGTGGCGGCGGCCAGTTTTACCGTGTGGTTATTGCGCGATGTCGCCATCTGGCTGCTCTTTTCGGCGAAATTCATCGCCATGCGCGATCTGTTTGCCTGGCAGCTGGTGGGGGATGTACTGAAAGTAGGCGCTTACGTATTCGGATATCTGGTGATTGCGAAAGCCTCGCTGCGTTTGTATATCCTGGCAGAGATAAGCCAGTTTACGCTCCTGACGGCGTTCTCACACTGGCTGATCCCGGCACACGGTGCACTGGGGGCGGCTCAGGCCTATATGGCAACCTATATCGTTTATTTCGCTGCCTGTTGCGGCGTATTTTTAATTTGGCGTAAACGCGCATGACTGCACTGATTCACATACTGGGATCGGATATCCCACACCATAACCAGACCGTTTTGCGGTTCTTCAACGATGAGCTGGCCCCGGGCAATCCCGATGCACGCGAGTTTATGGTTGCAGGCCAGGACAGGGGGCTGAGCGAGATGTGTCCGGCGCTGACGCTTACCTTCTGGCCGGATAAAGCCGCCCTGGCGAAGGCGGTTGTCGCGAAAGCGAAAGCGGATCGTGAGCAGCGCTTCTTCTTCCATGGACAATTTAATACCGGTCTGTGGCTGGCTCTTCTGAGTGGCGGGATTAAACCTTCCCAGTGCAGCTGGCATATCTGGGGAGCCGATCTCTATGAAGTCTCCCGCGGCTGGAAGTTCCGACTCTTCTACCCGCTACGGCGTATGGCGCAGGGGCGGGTTGGCTGTGTTTTCGCCACCCGTGGCGATCTCAATTACTTCGCGAAACAGCACCCCAACGTTCGCGGTGAGCTGCTCTATTTCCCGACACGCATGAACCCGGCGCTGAATAACATGGCAAACGATACGCCGCGTGAGGGTAAGCTGACGATCCTGGTGGGTAACTCTGGCGATCGCAGCAATGAGCATATTGCTGCGCTGAAGGCGGTACATCAGCAGTTTGGCGACACGGTGAATGTCGTTGTGCCGATGGGCTATCCGGCCAATAATGATGCTTACATCAATGACGTTCGCCAGCAGGCTCTGGGATTGTTTAGCCCGGAGAATGTGAACATCCTGCGCGATAAGCTGGAATTTGATGAATATCTTGCGCTGCTTCGCCAGTGCGATCTCGGCTATTTCATCTTTGCCCGCCAGCAGGGAATTGGCACGCTGTGCCTGCTGATTCAGGCAGGCGTTCCCTGTGTGCTTAATCGCGATAATCCGTTCTGGCAGGATATGGCTGAACAACACATTCCGGTGCTGTTCACCACGGATACCCTGAACGTGGAGGTGGTACGTGAAGCTCAGCGTCAACTGGCGCTGGTGGATAAAAGTACCATCGATTTCTTTAGTCCGAACTACCTTACGCCGTGGCACCGAGCGCTGCGTATCGCTTCAGGAGACAACGCATGAGCCAGTTGCAATTCAGCGGCTTGTTAGTGGTATGGCTTCTGAGCACGCTATTTATCGCCACTCTGACCTGGTTTGAGTTCCGCCGTGTGCGTTTTAACTTTAACGTCTTCTTCTCGTTACTGTTTCTTCTGACCTTCTTCTTCGGTTTTCCGCTGACCAGTATTCTGGTTTTCCGTTTTGACGTGAGCGTCGCGCCGCCGGAAATCCTGCTCCAGGCACTCTTGTCGGCGACCTGCTTCTATGCGGTGTACTACGTCACCTATAAAACGCGTCTGCGTGCGGTGAAAGCGAGTGCGCCGCGTCGTCCACTGTTCACCATGAACCGGGTAGAGACCCATCTGACGTGGGTTATGCTGATGACCATCGCGCTGGTCAGCGTGGGGATCTTCTTCATGCATAACGGCTTTTTGCTGTTTAAGCTGCACTCCTACAGTCAGATTTTTTCTGCCGAAGTTTCGGGCGTGGCGCTTAAGCGCTTCTTCTATTTCTTCATCCCGGCAATGCTGGTGATCTTTTTCCTGCGCCAGGACAGTAAGGCCTGGCTCTTTTTCCTGGTGAGCACGGTCGCCTTTGGTTTCCTGACCTACATGATTGTGGGTGGGACGCGCGCCAACATTATTATCGCCTTTGCGATCTTCCTGTTTATCGGCATCATTCGCGGATGGATCTCCCTGTGGATGCTGGCGGCAGCGGGCGTGTTTGGCATTGTGGGGATGTTCTGGCTGGCCCTTAAGCGCTATGGACTGAACGTGGCCGGTGACGAAGCGTTTTACACCTTCCTGTATCTCACACGCGACACCTTCTCGCCGTGGGAAAACCTCGCTTTACTGCTGCAAAACTACGACAAGATCGATTTCCAGGGGCTGGCACCCATTGTGCGTGACTTCTATGTGTTTATCCCGTCGTGGCTTTGGCCTGACCGCCCGGGTGCCGTGCTCAACACAGCGAACTACTTCACCTGGGAAGTGCTGAACAACCATTCAGGTCTGGCCATTTCCCCTACGCTAATTGGTTCGCTGGTGGTAATGGGCGGAAGCTGGTTTATTCTGCCGGGCGCGGTTGTGGTAGGGCTGATTATCAAATGGTTTGACTGGCTCTATGTGCTCGGCAACGAAGAGACTAACCGCTACAAGGCCGCCATTTTGCACAGTTTCTGCTTTGGTGCCATTTTCAATATGATCGTTCTGGCGCGCGAGGGGCTGGATTCCTTCGTCTCGCGCGTGGTTTTCTTCATGGTCGTTTTCGGCGTCTGCCTGCTGCTGGCCAAACTGCTGTACTGGCTGTTTGACAGTGCAGGGCTTGTGCATAAGCGCGAGCCACAGGGCAGCAGAACGCTGTCGCAAGTCTGAGTAAGGATAGTCATGACCGACACAACCTCTGCACCGCGCTACGCGCTGCGTGGCCTGCAGCTTATTGGCTGGCGCGATATGCAACACGCGCTGGATTTTCTCTTTGCGGGTGGCCAGATGAAATCCGGTACGCTGGTCGCCATCAATGCGGAGAAAATGCTGGCGGTAGAAGATAACGCTGAAGTCAGAAGTCTGATCGAGGCCGCCGAGTTTAAATACGCGGACGGTATCAGCGTGGTACGCTCGATCCGCAAAAAGTTTCCTGGTGCTAATGTTTCACGCGTCGCGGGGGCCGATCTCTGGGAACAGCTGATGGCACGTGCAGGGGCAGAAGGCACGCCCGTATTTCTTATTGGCGGTAAGCCTGAGGTCCTGGCGCAGACCGAGCAGAAGCTGCGGCGTCAGTGGAATGTTAATATTGTGGGTAGTCAGGACGGCTATTTTAAACCCGAGGACCGGCAGGCGCTGTTTGACCGCGTGCGCGACAGCGGGGCGAAAATTGTCACCGTGGCGATGGGCTCACCGCGCCAGGAAATTTTGATGCGTGATTGCCGTCTGGTTTGCCCGGATGCCCTCTATATGGGCGTCGGCGGGACCTATGACGTCTTCACTGGCCATGTAAAACGTGCGCCGAAGGTATGGCAAAACCTGGGACTGGAGTGGCTGTACCGACTGCTGTCGCAACCAACACGTATTAAACGCCAGCTCCGTCTGTTGCGTTATCTCGCCTGGCACTACACCGGGAAAATGTAATCAAAATGTAGCGCGATATGCTGTTCGCGCTGCAACTCCCCTGCAAAACTGCTGCGAAACTGTGCAATGCATTTATTTTTTTAATGCATTGTTTGCCATTTTGCAGAATTTAAGAAACCATTCGCTCCGTATTTTAGTACCCCTAAAAAACAATACCTGGTATTAAGCCGGGAAACAGCAAACACAACCGAGGATCTATGGCAGAGAAAAAACCGGAGCTACAGCGTGGGCTGGAAGCTCGTCATATTGAACTGATAGCGCTGGGCGGCACTATTGGTGTGGGCCTGTTTATGGGCTCTGCAAGCACGCTCAAATGGGCCGGGCCATCCGTTCTGCTGGCATATATTATTGCTGGCCTGTTCGTTTTCTTCATCATGCGTTCGATGGGCGAAATGCTCTTCCTGGAGCCAGTGACCGGCTCTTTCGCCGTCTATGCGCACCGCTACATGAGCCCGTTCTTCGGCTACCTGACGGCCTGGTCATACTGGTTTATGTGGATGGCGGTGGGTATCTCGGAGATTACCGCAATCGGGGTGTATGTGCAGTTCTGGTTCCCGGATATGGTCCAGTGGATACCGGCGCTGATTGCTGTGGGGCTGGTGGCAATGGCAAACCTGGCAGCCGTTCGCCTTTATGGTGAAATCGAGTTCTGGTTTGCGATGATTAAAGTCACCACCATCATCGTGATGATTGTGGTTGGACTCGGCGTCATCTTCTTCGGCTTTGGCAACGGTGGTCACGCGATTGGCTTCGGTAACCTGACCGGGCACGGCGGCTTCTTCGCTGGTGGCTGGAAAGGCTTCCTGACGGCGCTGTGTATCGTTGTCGCGTCCTATCAGGGCGTTGAGCTTATCGGTATAACGGCCGGTGAAGCGAAGAACCCGCAGGTCACGCTGCGTAGTGCGGTGGGTAAGGTGCTGTGGCGTATCCTGATTTTCTATGTGGGGGCGATCTTCGTTATCGTGACCATCTTCCCGTGGAATGAGATCGGCACGACAGGCAGCCCGTTTGTCTTAACATTCGCGAAGATAGGTATTACGGCGGCAGCAGGTATCATCAACTTTGTCGTCCTGACGGCGGCGTTGTCTGGCTGTAACAGCGGAATGTACAGCTGCGGTCGTATGCTCTATGCGCTTTCGAAGAACAACCAGTTGCCTGCGGCAATGAGTAAAGTGTCCCGCGCGGGTGTGCCTGTTGCGGGTGTGGCGGTGTCGATTGCCATCCTGCTGATTGGCTCATGCCTGAACTACATTATTCCAAACCCGCAGCGCGTATTTGTTTATGTCTACAGCGCCAGCGTGCTGCCGGGGATGGTGCCGTGGTTCGTTATTCTGATTAGCCAGCTGCGTTTCCGCCATGCGCATAAACAGGCGATTGCCAGCCATCCGTTCCGCTCGATTCTGTTCCCGTATGCGAACTATTTGACGATGGCGTTCCTGATTTGCGTATTAATCGGGATGTACTTTAATGATGATACCCGCATGTCGCTGTTTGTCGGGATGATCTTCCTGGCGGCAGTCACTGCAGCCTATAAGCTATTTGGGCTGGGGCGCCGCGCCACCACGCAGAAAGTGGAGGAATAAGCGGCAAAATGTGCAAACCATAACCAAACGCGCATTTTTTTCAAAAAAGCACTAGACAGCGGGGTCGGAGGTACGTAATATCCAGCCCCGCAACGGCGCTAAGCGCCCGTAGCTCAGCTGGATAGAGCGCTGCCCTCCGGAGGCAGAGGTCTCAGGTTCGAATCCTGTCGGGCGCGCCATTTTAGTCCCGGCGCTAGAGCTGCGGTGGTCTGAGAAGTAGTCAGTACCGCGTGAAAGAATACAGTGGTGGCTATAGCTCAGTTGGTAGAGCCCTGGATTGTGATTCCAGTTGTCGTGGGTTCGAATCCCATTAGCCACCCCATTATTGAAGAGTTGTGAATTGCGAAGGTGGCGGAATTGGTAGACGCGCTAGCTTCAGGTGTTAGTGTTCTTACGGACGTGGGGGTTCAAGTCCCCCCCCTCGCACCACGACTTTAATGAATTGAACTAAAAATTCAAAAAGCAGTACATCGGCGAGTAGCGCAGCTTGGTAGCGCAACTGGTTTGGGACCAGTGGGTCGGAGGTTCGAATCCTCTCTCGCCGACCAATTTTGAACCCCGCTTCGGCGGGGTTTTTTGTTTTCTGCGGCTTTTCACCTCTGTATCCATTCCCCGACATACGCGTTTCCTGTTGTCGCGAACCAGCGACACTTAATTAATTGAAAACTAAAATAATATTTCATCAGCGTCTTAACCGTCTCTTTCTGACGACACTTCTGCGCTTTTACCGATATCTTATGGTGCGTCAGACGGGTCTTAGCAGCAGAAATTCCTTTTATCTTAAAATGTTGCGCGATGTAAAATTTCTTCGTGTAACGTTGGCATGTAACGTGCAATAATATACGTGTAGATGCTCATTCCATCTCTTATGTTCGCCTTCGTGCCTCATAAACTCAGGAATGATGCAGAGCCATTTACGGTGCTTATCGTCCACTGACAGATGTCGCTTCGGCCTCATCAGACACCATGGGCATAACGTTGAGTGAAGCACCAAATATGTTGTCTTACAGACCTGTTTTAACGCCTGCTTTTATAGCAGGCGTTTTTTTATGCCTAAAAAAGGAGGCCGTCTGGCCTCCTTGATAATTACTGCTGCGTTCCGTTGTTCTGTAGCGTTAGCAGAAGCCCGTCGCGCCGCATGGCGGCAGCTTCTTCCGGTTTATGCTGCTTGTCGAGCGTATCGGCAAGCCACGCGTAGTCAAACGCATCCGGGCGCTGTTTTAACGCCGCACGGAAGGCGAGGCTCGCCTCCTGCCATTCACCGTGTTTCATCAGCGACTGGCCCAGCGTGCTCCAGAGCAGCGGACGATCGCCAACGGTTTTGATCTGTTGGCGCAGCACTTTTTCGATTTGCTCAGGGTTGTTGGTTTTCAGACGCGGGATCACCATGACCAGACGATCGTCGTACTGGCGCTTCAGACCGTCGAGGAGGATCTCCTGAGCCGTGTCATGATCGTCACATTCAATCAGGTGTTCCGCCATTGCCACCTGCAGAGGAACCTGCTGACGTGTTTTGCGGCTCTGATTCTTCCACCAGGTTTTCAGACCATCGCTACCCAGATCGGCACGCGCCTGATCCATCAAACCAATCCACGCCATGCGCTGGAGTTCGTCACGATGTTCATCATCACCTACGTCGGCTTTCGCCATCGAAGTAATAATGTCCAGCAGTGAACCCCAGGCACCGGTACGGATATAGGCCTGCTCGGCAAGGCGCAGCACTTCAGGGTGGCGAGGGGTGATTTCCAGCAGACGGTCAACGCCGTGGCGCGCCGCATGGTTTTCATTACGTGCCAGCTGCAGGCGAACGCGAGTGATCTCAACCGGGATCTGGTTGTCGGACGCCATCTCCGACGCGCGCTCCAGATGCTGATTGGCACGGGCCTCGTCACCACGCTGTTGAGCTGCTTCAGCAGCCAACAGATAGTTCACGACGGGTTGTTCGGCGTGATCGGCGTTTTTGGACATCAGCTTTTCCACCTGCTGATAGTCGCCCTCGGCGAGCTTAATCAGCGCCTGCTCGGTCTGCTTACGGGCGCGACGGCGCTTGCGGCCAACGAACCAGCCACGGGTATGGGCACCGGTGCGGAAAATACGGCGCAGGATCCACTCCAGCGCCAGCAATACCACAACGCCCAGGATCAGAATGATCACCAGACCCGTTACGCTGGTTTCGATGTTGTAATTGTCGGTCTGGATCAACACGTAACCCTGGTGACCGGCAAGCATCGGCCCAAGGACGATCCCGGCGATCAGCAGGATAAAGAGTAAGAGTACTTTAAGCATCGTTACTCTCCTTGTGGGGCGCTTTCAGGCGCGGGCGCGGCGGCTGGTGCAGGTTCACCCGTCTGCGCAGCCGGAACGCCCGGCTGTGCCAGCAGGTTACGTACGCGCGTTTGCATCAGCTTTTCCAGAATCGGCTGGCTGGCCAGTTTATCCGGCACGTTCATGGTGATGTTCTGCTGACTCAGTTTGTCTATGTCATCGAGGAACGCCGTGGTGGTGGCATCATCGGTATCGTAGTAAGCACGTACCCATGTGGAGACGTTATCCAGCGCCTGTTTGTAGGTCTCTTCCTGATGACGTGGCACGGCCTGGGCCGCGACCAGCAGACGGGAACGAATGTTCTCACGCAGGTAGATATCCTGGTTCGGCGCTAACAGCGGCACGGCGGTTTCATCACGGCGACGAATGGTGATGAAGCTGTCCATAAAGTTCTGCCAGCTTTTTTGCAGGTTTACACGCCACTCGCTCAGGGAGCTGGACAGTTCGGTGCCGTCGGAATCCATGGGAGAATCGTCGTCGTTGTTATCTGCCAGCTGCAGGTTATCAATCTGGTTCGAGAGCTGATTTACCTTGAGGATGATGCCGTCATAATCCACCTGAGAAACGGCGGAGAGGCTGGCGATGTCTTCGGTAATGGCGCGACGTGCGGTGATGAGGCTTGGATCGTTCATGTCCGCCAGGCTCGCATCTGCGCT
This sequence comes from Enterobacter cloacae complex sp. 382A5, assembly GCF_050031095.1. NCBI lineage: Bacteria > Pseudomonadati > Pseudomonadota > Gammaproteobacteria > Enterobacterales > Enterobacteriaceae > Enterobacter > Enterobacter cloacae complex sp. 382A5. Next base: position 4,561,015 of record NZ_JBLGVK010000001.1, on the reverse strand, counting down.
TTTCAGCAGAGCGGCGGCGGTGGTGACATCCTGATCGCTCCAGAGCTTACGCCCGGCCAGTTTCACCAGAAAATCAGCCTGAGAAAGCAGCCAGGTTTTGGCATCGGTACCGGAAATGGTGGCCACTTTTTGCTGCACTTCGTCCAGCTGTTTGGTCAGCTCTTCCTGTTTGCTGTTCGCATCGGCAAGCGCGGCGGCCTGCTGTTTGATGACGCTTTCCAGCTCGGTTTTTTGTGTCTCCTGCGCTTTTTGCAGCGCGGCGAGCTGATTAACCAGCGCGTCGCTGGTTGCCGTCTGATTGGTGCTTTGCTGTTTCACCAGGCCGTAGAGGCTGACGCCTGCTGCCAGCGCAATGGCGATGGCAATCGCGCTCAGCGCGAGGCTGGTCTTGTTGCTGCCGTTTTTCTTCTCAACGGTTTTCTCAGTCGTTTCTGACTGTGGCGTCATGTCCACAGTCTCCCTGGTCTCTTCAACCACGGCGGAGGATTTGTCGTGTTCCGTCATTATGGCATCCCATTATGAGAGTTATTGTAATGCGCGCAGCAGCGCATCGTTGTCGGCGTTATCAGCGATCCGAATATCTTGCCAGCCCAGTTCCCGGGCGAGGTTCGCCAGACGCTCACTGACGACCAAAAGCCGACAGTGGAGTAACCAGTTTTCACGATACCAAAGCGGCACCAGCGACCAGAGTTGCTGCAGCATTTCGCCGCTGGTCACTACCAGCGTCGTAATACCACGCGTATGCCAGCGCATGGCCTCTTGTGCACCATCGTAATGTTTTGCACAGCGTTGATAACATTCGCAAAACGTGACGTCAGCTCCGCGTTCACGCAGCGTTTCGCCTAACAGTTCGCGTCCGCCGTTACCGCGTAAAATCAGCGCACGTTTTCCGATTAGGGTTTGTAATTCAGGTAATTGTAGCAAGACTTCGCTGGTTTCCCGATCTAACGGGTAACGCACGTCTGCTCCACTTACGGTATGCAGCGCCAGGGCGGTGGAACGGCCAATCGCGAAATAGCGTGGCGCGGTAGGCCAGTTCAGTCCCTGCTGTTGTAGCTGCGCATGGGCAAATTCCACGGCATGTTGCGACAAGGCAAACAGCAGGTCGCCTTCCTGAAGGGTATTCATATGGTCGGCGAGCGCGGACAGCTCCCGACCCGGGGAGAATTCAATAAGCGGAAAACTCCAGGCCACCTGCCCCAGTGCGCGCAGACGGCTCACTAACTGCTCTCCTGCGGGAGAAGGGCGGGTGACGAGAATACTCATGCAGGGGGCTCTCCATCGTAAACGTCAGCCAGAATCTCGCGGGCACCGTTATCCAGTAACTCTTCCGCCAGCGAAACGCCAAGCTGCTCAGCATCTTGCGGTTTACCGCGGCGCTCACCGCGTACCATCTGCGAACCGTCCGGCGCGCCAACCAGCGCACGCAGCCACAGTTCACCGTTAATTAATTCAGCATAGCTGCCAATCGGCACCTGGCACCCCCCTTCAAGGCGGGTATTCATCGCACGCTCTGCTTTGACGCGAATGGCCGTCTCGTCATGATTCAGCGGCGCAAGCAGTTCACGGGTACGCCTGTCATCCAGACGGCACTCAATACCTACAGCGCCCTGTCCCACGGCCGGCAAAGAGAGCTCCGGTGGCAACGCGACGCGAATGCGTGACTCCAGCCCCAGACGCTTAAGTCCTGCTACCGCGAGGATAATGGCATCGTAATCGCCGTTATCCAGCTTGCCCAGACGCGTACCAACGTTACCGCGCAGCGAGCGTATGATCAGATCCGGACGGCGTTCAGCCAACTGACACTGGCGGCGTAAACTGGACGTGCCAACCACGCTGCCTTTGGGCAACGCATCTAGCGAGTCAAACTGGTTAGAGACAAACGCATCGCGCGGATCCTCGCGCTCGCAAATGGTCACCAGCCCCAGCCCTTCCGGGAACTCGACGGGCACGTCTTTCATCGAATGCACGGCGATATCGGCGCGGTTCTCAAGCAATGCCAGTTCCAGTTCTTTGACAAACAAGCCTTTGCCGCCCACTTTCGCCAGCGGTGTATCAAGGATCACATCGCCGCGCGTGACCATGGGCACCAGCTCGACGCGCAAGCCGCTGTGGCAGGCTTCCAGGCGCTGCTTAACATAATGTGCCTGCCAGAGCGCAAGAGGGCTTTGGCGTGTGGCAATTCTCAAAACATTGTCTAACATGCTTGTTACCGTCATTATCAATCGCTAACCATCCTAACATTGTTGACTCTGGGATGGCAGTTTTACGGTGATGAAGAAGAGAGGGACAGGGCGGGAGTTCTCGTCAGCCACAGCCGTATTAAGGAATTTACACGTACAGAACGGTGCTACACTTTGTATGTAGCGCAACTTTCTTTACGGTCAATCGGCAAGGTGTTAAATTGATCACGTTTTAGACCATTTTTTCGTCGGTACCAGCATAATGATAAGGGCGAAAAAGGGTAACGGTTATCTTTTTGAAATACTGCGGGCTCGCTGTTATTTTGGTTTTTGAATAGCTTGCGACACCCGGAAACATCAGGCGATACGTCTTGTACCTCTATATTGAGACTCTGAAACAGAGACTGGATGCCATCAATCAACTGCGTGTGGATCGCGCGCTTGCTGCCATGGGCCCTGCTTTCCAGCAGGTATACAGTCTGCTGCCGACATTATTGCACTATCACCATCCGCTGATGCCGGGTTACCTTGACGGTAACGTTCCCAAGGGCATTTGCCTTTTCACGCCTGATGAAACCCAACAGCATTATCTCAACGAACTTGAACTCTACCGTGGCATGCCGCCGCAGGAATCCCCGAAAGGTGAACTGCCTATCACCGGCGTTTACTCCATGGGGAGCACCTCTTCGGTAGGGCAAAGCTGTTCGTCTGACCTGGACATCTGGGTCTGTCATCAATCCTGGCTCGATAACGAAGAGCGTCAGTTGCTGCAGCGTAAATGTAGCCTGCTGGAAAGCTGGGCGGCATCGCTTGGCGTGGAAGTGAGCTTCTTCCTGATTGATGAAAACCGTTTCCGCCATAACGAAAGCGGCAGTCTGGGTGGTGAGGACTGTGGCTCCACGCAGCACATCTTATTGCTGGACGAATTTTACCGTACGGCAGTGCGTCTGGCCGGGAAGCGTATTCTGTGGAATATGGTCCCGTGCGAAGAAGAAGAGCATTACGATGATTACGTGATGTCGCTTTACGCGCAGGGCGTACTGACGCCAAACGAATGGCTGGATTTGGGCGGCCTGAGCTCCCTGTCAGCCGAAGAGTACTTTGGCGCGAGCCTCTGGCAGCTTTATAAGAGCATCGACTCACCGTACAAGGCGGTGCTGAAAACGCTGTTGCTCGAAGCCTATTCCTGGGAATACCCAACCCCACGCCTGCTGGCGAAAGATATCAAGCAGCGTCTGCACGACGGGGAGATTGTCTCCTTTGGGCTTGACGCCTACTGCATGATGCTGGAACGCGTTACCGAATACCTGAAAGCCATTGATGACACCACGCGTCTCGACCTGGTGCGTCGATGTTTCTATCTCAAAGTTTGTGAGAAATTGAGCCGCGAACGCGCCTGCGTGGGCTGGCGTCGTGAAGTGGTCTCTCAGCTCGTCAAAGAGTGGGGATGGGGCGAAGAGCGTCTCTCCATGCTCGACAATCGCGCCAACTGGAAAATCGATCAGGTGCGTGAAGCGCACAACGAACTGCTTGATGCGATGATGCAAAGCTACCGTAACCTGATCCGCTTTGCGCGCCGTAACAACCTCAGCGTTTCCGCCAGCCCGCAGGATATCGGGGTGTTGACCCGTAAGCTGTACGCCGCGTTTGAAGCGCTGCCGGGTAAAGTTACCCTGGTTAACCCGCAGATTTCGCCTGACCTGTCTGAACCGAATCTGACCTTTATCTATGTCCCGCCGGGTCGCGCGAACCGCACCGGGTGGTATCTTTACAACCGTGCGCCAAGCATGGATTCAATTATCAGCCATCAGCCGCTGGAATATAACCGCTATCTGAACAAGCTGGTGGCCTGGGCCTGGTTCAACGGTCTGCTGACTTCGCGTACCCGCCTGTTTATCAAAGGCAACGAGGTGGTTGATCTCGCTAAGCTGCAGGAGATGGTGGCGGATGTTTCACACCACTTCCCGCTGCGTTTGCCTGCGCCAACGCCGAAGGCGCTCTACAGCCCGTGTGAGATTCGCCATCTGGCGATCATTGTTAACCTGGAGTACGACCCGACGGCGGCCTTCCGCAATCAGGTGGTCCATTTTGACTTCCGCAAGCTGGACGTCTTTAGCTTTGGCGAGCAGCAAAATTGCCTGGTTGGCAGCGTGGATCTGCTTTACCGCAACTCGTGGAACGAAGTGCGTACGCTGCACTTCAACGGCGAGCAGGCGATGATCGAAGCGTTGAAAACCATTCTCGGCAAGATGCACCAGGATGCCGCGCCGCCGGACAGCGTGGAAGTGTTCTGCTACAGCCAGCACCTGCGTGGTTTGATTCGTACCCGTGTGCAGCAGTTAGTTTCAGAGTGTATTGAGCTGCGTCTTTCCAGTACCCGTCAGGAAACCGGTCGCTTTAAAGCGCTGCGTGTTTCAGGGCAAACCTGGGGTCTGTTCTTCGAACGCCTGAACGTGTCGGTGCAGAAGCTGGAGAACGCCATTGAATTTTACGGCGCGATTTCGCACAACAAACTGCATGGCCTGTCGGTTCAGGTGGAGACCAACCACGTCAAGCTGCCGCAGGTGGTGGATGGCTTTGCCAGTGAAGGGATTATCCAGTTCTTCTTTGAAGAGTCGGGAGACGATGCTGGTTTCAACATCTATATTCTTGATGAGACCAACCGCGCAGAGGTGTATCACCACTGCGAAGGCAGTAAAGAGGAGCTGGTGCGTGACGTTAGCCGCTTCTACTCCTCATCACACGACCGCTTCACCTACGGCTCCAGCTTCATCAACTTCAACCTGCCGCAGTTCTACCAGATTGTGAATGTCGATGGCCGTGCGCAGGTGATTCCGTTCCGTACTCAGGCCGTCACGCCTGCCGTGCCTGCGAATCAGGATACCGCACCGCTGTTGCAGCAGTATTTCTCGTGATGCTTTTCGCCGGGTGGCTACGGTCCGAGCCGTTGTAGGCCCGGTAAGGCGTAGCCGCCACCGGGCAACAACACTACCTGAAACTCACATCTTCACCCGCCTGCGCGGTTGCAGCCTGCTCAAGCAGATCCCAGAAGGTTTCGCCGCTACGGTCACAAACCCATTCATCCCCTTTCAGATCGAAATGGTAGCCACCCTGTCTGGCCGCCAGCCATACCTGGTGAAGCGGCTCCTGGCGGTTAATAATAATTTTGCTGCCGTTTTCGAAACTGAGGGTCAGGATACCGCCGTTGATTTCACAATCGATATCGCTGTCGCCTTCCCAGTCGTCCAGGCGCTCTTCAATGGTCATCCACAGGGTGTCGGCAAGGCGATGGAATTCACTGTCGTTCATGGTTTTGTTCCTGTTTTTCGTGATGCCGGCAGTATAACCCTAAATAATTCCCGTTGCAGGAAAGCGGCAAACTCTTGCTTTTGTGTCTTCTCCTGCGATGATAGAAACAGATTTGAACTTACGGGCAACTTTATAATGAAAAACGCTTTCCGAACGCTTGCCGTTCTCATCACGCTGTTTAGTCTGACTGGCTGTGGGCTGAAGGGGCCGCTGTACTTCCCGCCAGCGGATAAAACCGCGCCGCCGCCGACGAAACCTGTGAACAGCGGCATTGAGTCATCTACGCCAGACACTAACGATCGTGGCAACAACGGTGGCCCGACTCAGGTTAATCTCTGACGATCACGTTCTGTACCCGCGCAATGGAGCAAATGATGCAGTTCTCTAAAATGCATGGCCTTGGTAACGATTTTATGGTCGTCGACGCGGTAACGCAGAATGTCTTTTTCTCCCCGGAACTGATCCGCCGCCTGGCGGATCGACACCTGGGCGTGGGGTTCGATCAGCTGCTGGTGGTTGAACCGCCGTACGATCCAGACCTCGATTTCCACTACCGTATTTTCAATGCGGATGGCAGCGAGGTGAATCAGTGCGGCAACGGAGCGCGCTGTTTTGCCCGCTTTGTCCGCCTGAAAGGGTTGACCAACAAACGCGATATCCGTGTCAGCACGGCGAATGGCCGCATGGTGCTCAGCGTTACCGATGACGAGCTGGTGCGCGTGAACATGGGCGAACCAAACTTCGAACCCTCTGCGGTGCCGTTTCGCGCAAACAAAGCGGAAAAGACCTATATTATGCGTGCGGCCGAGCAGACAGTATTGTGTGGCGTCGTCTCGATGGGCAACCCACACTGTGTGATTCAGGTCGATAACGTGGAAACGGCCGCGGTTGAAACCCTGGGCCCGGTGCTGGAAAGCCATGAACGTTTCCCGGAACGGGCGAATATCGGTTTTATGCAGGTGGTGAAGCGTGAGCATATCCGTCTGCGCGTGTACGAGCGCGGCGCGGGCGAAACGCAGGCTTGCGGAAGCGGTGCCTGTGCTGCGGTGGCCGTCGGCATCTCTCAGGGGTTACTGGCCGAAGAGGTTCGCGTGGAGTTACCAGGCGGTCGTCTTGATATCGCCTGGAAAGGACCGGGTCATCCACTGTATATGACTGGCCCGGCGGCACATGTCTATGACGGGTTTATCCATCTATGAAACAACCAGGGGAAGAACTGCAGGAAACGGTGACGGAACTGGACGACAGGGCTGTTGTTGATTATCTGCTGCGCAATCCTGAGTTTTTTATTCGCAATGCACGCGTCGTCGAAGCGATGCGTGTGCCGCATCCGGTTCGCGGGACCGTGTCGCTGGTCGAATGGCACATGGCACGCTCGCGCAACCACATTAATCAGCTTGAAGAGAACATGACGCTGCTGATGGAGCAGGCCAACACGAACGAAAGCCTGTTCTATCGTCTGCTGCATCTGCAGGCGCGTCTGGCCTCGGCGCACAGCCTTGAAGAATTTCTCAGCCGCTTCCACCGCTGGGCGCGTGAACTTGGGCTGGCTGGCGCAACGATTCGTCTTTTCCCTGATCGCTGGCGCATTGGCGCGCCGTCCGGTTTTACCCATCTGGCGTTGAGTCGCCAGGCGTTTGAACCCCTGCGTATTCAGCGTCTGGGCCACGAACATCACTATCTTGGGCCGCTTAACGGGCCGGAACTGCTGGTGGTACTGCCGGAGGCGAAAGCGATAGGCTCGGTGGCGATGTCGATGATGGGGCGTGATGGCGATCTGGGGGTGATGTTATTTACCAGCCGCGACGCGCATCATTACGAGCAGGGACAAGGTACGCAGCTGCTGCAGGAGATCGCCCTGATGCTGCCTGAGCTGCTGGAGCGCTGGATTGAACGTGTATGACGGACGCTCTGCTCGCGACTGACGTCTCGCGCTTTCTGCGCTACCTGAGCGTTGAACGTCAGCTAAGCCCCATTACGCTGCTGAACTATCAGCGTCAGCTTGATGCCATCATGCAGATTGCCGATGAGATCGGCCTGAAAAGCTGGCAACAATGTGACGCTGCAACCGTCCGTGGGTTTGTTGTGCGCAGCCGTAAAAAAAACCTAAGCCCGGCGAGTCTGGCGCTCAGGCTTTCTGCGCTGCGCAGTTTCTTCGACTGGCTGGTGAGCCAGGGCGGCTTAAAAGCCAACCCGGCGAAAGGCATCGCCACGCCGAAAGCCCCGCGTCACCTGCCGAAAAATATCGACGTCGACGATGTAAACCGCCTGCTGGATATTGACCTCAACGACCCGCTGGCCGTGCGCGATCGCGCGATGCTGGAGGTCATGTACGGTGCGGGTCTGCGTCTTTCCGAACTGGTTAATCTCGATTTAAAACATCTCGATCTGGAGTCCGGCGAAGTGTGGGTGATGGGTAAGGGCAGCAAAGAGCGCCGCCTGCCGATTGGCCGTAATGCCGTCTCGTGGATAGAGCACTGGCTGGATCTGCGCGGGCTGTTTGGCGCCGAGGAGGATGCGCTGTTCCTGTCGAAACTCGGCAAGCGGATCTCGGCGCGTAACGTACAGAAACGCTTTGCAGAGTGGGGCATTAAGCAGGGGTTGAACAGCCACGTCCATCCGCACAAGCTGCGCCACTCTTTTGCCACCCATATGCTGGAATCGAGTGGCGATCTGCGTGGCGTGCAGGAGCTGCTCGGCCACGCGAATCTCTCCACCACCCAAATCTATACCCACTTAGACTTTCAACACCTTGCGTCGGTGTATGACGCGGCGCATCCACGCGCCAAACGGGGGAAATAATGCGTTTTTACCGCCCACTGGGTCACATCTCAGCCCTGACTTTTGATCTTGATGACACCCTTTATGACAACCGTGAAGTGATCCTGCGAACTGAGCAGGAGTCACTGGCGTTTGTTCAGAACTACCATCCGGCGCTAAAGTCGATGCAGAACAAGGACTTTCAGCTGCTGCGCCAGTCCCTGCGTGAGACCGAGCCGGATATTTATCACGATGTAACCGAATGGCGTCGCCGTGCGGTGGAGCAGGCGATGCTCAACGCTGGGCTGAGCGCACAGGATGCGGCCGTCGGGGCTGAAGCCGCAATGGAAAACTTCGCCAAATGGCGCAGCCGTATCGACGTGCCGCAGGAAACGCACGACACCCTGGCAAAACTGGCAGAAAAATGGCCGCTGGTCGCCATCACCAATGGCAATGCGCAGCCGGAGCTGTTTGGTCTGGGGGATTACTTCGAATTTGTGCTGCGGGCGGGTCCGCACGGGCGCTCGAAGCCGTTTAACGATATGTATCATCTGGCGGCGGAGAAGCTGAACCTGCCGCTCGGCGAAATGTTGCATGTGGGTGATGACCTGACCACAGACGTAGCGGGTGCCATCCGCTGTGGTATGCAGGCCTGCTGGATCAAGCCAGAAAAGACGGACCTGATGATCGCCCCGGACAGCCGTCTTCTGCCGCACCTGGAAATTTCACGGTTGGCATCCCTCACGACGCTGATATAATCACCAGTAATATTGTATAAATTACCAGGGTTTTTGCAGTTGTAGGCCCGGTAAGCAAAGCGCCACCGGGCGCTTTGCTGTGTTCCTGAATACTATGTGACGGTGCCAATGGACGTTTCTTACCTGCTCGACAGCCTTAATGACAAACAGCGTGACGCGGTTGCCGCCTCGCGTACCAACCTGCTGGTGCTGGCTGGGGCGGGCAGTGGTAAGACGCGCGTGCTGGTTCACCGTATCGCCTGGCTGCAGAGCGTGGAAAACTGCTCTCCGTACTCCATCATGGCGGTCACGTTTACCAACAAGGCGGCGGCGGAGATGCGCCACCGTATTGCCCAACTGATGGGCACCAGCCAGGGCGGCATGTGGGTCGGCACCTTCCACGGTCTGGCGCACCGCCTGCTGCGTGCGCACCATATGGACGCCAATCTGCCGCAGGATTTCCAGATCCTCGACAGTGAAGACCAGCTCCGTCTGCTGAAACGCCTGATTAAAGCGATGAATCTCGACGAGAAACAGTGGCCGCCGCGTCAGGCGATGTGGTACATCAACGGCCAGAAAGACGAAGGGTTGCGCCCACATCATATTCAGAGCTTTGGCAACCCGGTGGAGCAGACCTGGCAGAACGTTTACAAGGCCTACCAGGAAGCGTGTGACCGCGCCGGGCTGGTGGACTTTGCCGAACTGTTGCTGCGCGCCCACGAACTGTGGCTGAACAAACCGCATATCCTGCAGCATTACCGTGAACGCTTTACCAACATCCTGGTGGACGAATTCCAGGATACCAACAACATCCAGTACGCCTGGATCCGCCTGCTGGCCGGGGATACCGGCAAGGTGATGATCGTAGGCGATGACGACCAGTCCATCTACGGCTGGCGTGGCGCGCAGGTGGAAAACATTCAGCGCTTCCTCAACGACTTCCCCGGCGCCGAAACCATTCGTCTGGAGCAGAACTACCGCTCGACCAGCAATATCCTCAGCGCGGCCAACGCCCTGATTGAAAACAACAACGGGCGCCTGGGTAAAAAGCTGTGGACCGACGGGGTCGACGGTGAGCCGATTTCGATTTACTGCGCCTTCAACGAGCTTGACGAAGCACGTTTCGTGGTGAACCGCATCAAAACCTGGCAGGACAACGGTGGCGCGCTGGAACAGTGTGCCATTCTCTACCGCAGCAACGCCCAGTCGCGCGTGCTGGAAGAGGCGCTGCTGCAGGTGAGCATGCCGTACCGTATCTACGGTGGCATGCGCTTCTTCGAACGTCAGGAGATCAAAGACGCGCTCTCTTATCTGCGCCTGATCGCTAACCGAAACGACGATGCGGCGTTTGAACGTGTGGTGAATACGCCAACCCGCGGCATTGGTGACCGAACGCTGGACGTGGTGCGTCAGGCCTCGCGCGATCGCCAGCTTACGCTCTGGCAGGCGTGCCGCGAGCTGCTGCAGGAAAAAGCCCTCGCCGGGCGTGCTGCCAGCGCGCTGCAGCGCTTCCTGGAATTAATTGACGCGCTGGCGCAGGAAACCGCCGACATGCCGCTACACGTGCAGACTGACCGGGTAATCAAAGACTCCGGCCTTCGCACCATGTACGAGCAGGAGAAAGGCGAGAAGGGCCAGACCCGTATTGAGAACTTAGAGGAACTGGTGACGGCAACGCGCCAGTTCAGCTACAACGAAGAAGACGAAGACCTGATGCCGCTGCAGGCGTTCCTTTCTCACGCTGCGCTGGAAGCGGGCGAAGGGCAGGCAGATACCTGGCAGGATGCGGTTCAACTAATGACCCTGCACTCTGCCAAAGGCCTCGAATTCCCGCAGGTGTTTATCGTCGGCATGGAAGAGGGCATGTTCCCGAGCCAGATGTCGCTGGATGAAGGCGGGCGTCTGGAAGAGGAGCGCCGTCTGGCTTACGTAGGCGTGACACGAGCGATGCAGAAGCTGACGCTGACCTACGCTGAAACCCGCCGTTTGTACGGTAAAGAGGTCTATCACCGTCCGTCGCGCTTTATCGGCGAACTACCGGAAGAGTGTGTCGAAGAGGTGCGTCTGCGTGCCAGTATCAGCCGCCCGGTCAGCCATCAGCGGATGGGCTCGCCGATTGCGGAAACCGACACCGGCTATAAGCTGGGCCAGCGCGTGCGTCATTCGAAGTTTGGTGAAGGCACCATCGTCAATCTGGAAGGCAGCGGCGAGCACAGCCGCCTGCAGGTGGCGTTCCAGGGGCAGGGGATCAAATGGCTGGTGGCCGCGTATGCCAAGCTGGAAGCAGTGTAACTTTCAGAAAAATATCATTATTTTGTAATAATCTGCTAGCCTTATACGTTGAAGGTCAATTAATGCCCTTCAGCGTTTCGTTGCGTGTTGACGCCACAGTTGCTGCTGGCGTAACATGCGCGCACGATTACGCTAAGAGGACATTCGCCTTGGACACACCCAGTAGATACTGGCTCAATTCCCTGTCATCCAGGAACAACTCCTAAGGCTATCTCCTCTTGCTGATGGCCTTAGTGGTTGTCAGCGACCTGCATTATTCCCGTCGCGCTGAGTCAGGCTGTTTAATGGTCTGAAACCCAATTTGTTTCTGTGTGCCCACCGAACTGTCCGATATTTTTTGCATTGGGAGTCCCGGTCATGTTGAGCGCATTTCAACTCGAAAATAACCGACTGACTCGGCTTGAAGCCGAAGAGTCACAGCCCCTCATTGATGCCGTATGGGTGGATCTGGTCGAGCCGGACGACGATGAACGCCTGCGCGTACAATCTGAGCTGGGGCAGAGTCTGGCCACTCGCCCGGAACTGGAAGACATCGAAGCATCCGCACGTTTTTTTGAAGACGAAGACGGCCTGCACATTCACTCCTTCTTCTTCTTTGAAGATGCCGAAGACCACGCGGGGAACTCCACCGTGGCATTTACCATTCGCGACGGTCGCCTGTTTACCCTGCGCGAGCGCGAACTGCCGGCGTTTCGTCTCTACCGTATGCGCGCCCGCAGCCAGGCGATGGTGGACGGCAATGCTTACGAATTGCTGCTCGATCTGTTCGAAACCAAAATTGAGCAACTGGCGGATGAGATTGAAAACATCTACAGCGATCTGGAAAAACTGAGCCGCGTCATCATGGAAGGCCATCAGGGCGATGAATACGACGAAGCGCTCTCCACGCTGGCGGAGCTGGAAGATATCGGCTGGAAGGTGCGTCTGTGTCTGATGGATACCCAGCGCGCGCTGAACTTCCTGGTGCGCAAGGCGCGTCTGCCGGGCGGCCAGCTGGAACAGGCGCGTGAGATCCTGCGCGATATCGAATCCCTGCTGCCGCACAACGAATCACTGTTCCAGAAGGTCAACTTCCTGATGCAGGCGGCGATGGGCTTTATCAACATCGAGCAGAACCGCATTATCAAGATCTTCTCGGTGGTATCCGTGGTGTTCCTGCCGCCGACGCTGGTGGCATCCAGCTATGGGATGAACTTTGAGTTTATGCCAGAGCTGAAGTGGAGTTTCGGCTATCCGGGGGCGATTATTTTTATGATCCTCGCCGGGCTGGCACCGTATCTCTATTTCAAGCGTCGCAACTGGCTGTAAAAATCTGGCGGGTGGCGCTGCGCTTACCCGCCCTACGATCGAATTCCCTCTCCCACCGGGAGGGGGAAAATCACAGCCCTTTACGCACCCGGCGCTGGGTATAAATCGCATCGGCGACAAAAATCGCCAGCGCCACCCAGATAAACGCGAACGTCACCATCTTATCCGCACCCGGCACTTCGCCGTAAAACACCACCGCCAGCAGGAACATCAGCGTTGGGCCGATGTACTGGAAAAAGCCCAGCGTGGACAGACGCAGGCGTGTTGCCGCACCGGTAAAGCAGAGCAGTGGGATGGTCGTCACCACGCCTGCGGCCATCAGCATGACATTCAGGGACCACGGGTTGCTGCCCATGTGGCTGGTCGGGCTGTCGGCAATGCCGAACAGATAGATAGCGGCCACCGGCAACAGCCACAGGGTTTCAAACAGCATGCCGGTTTGCGCTTCCACGGCAATCTTCTTACGCACCAGCCCGTAGAACGCAAAGCTGAATGCCAGCCCCAGCGCAATAACAGGCAGTGAACCGAAGGTCCACAGCTGAACCAGCACGCCGCAGAAGGCGAGGATCACCGCCAGCCACTGCATCCGGCGGAAGCGCTCGCCGAGGAAAATCATCCCCAGCACAATATTCACCAGCGGGTTAATAAAGTAGCCCAGACTCGCTTCGAGCATGTGATGGTTATTCACCGCCCAGATAAACAGCAGCCAGTTTCCGCCAATCAGTACTGCCGAGAGTGCCAGCAGGAAGATCTTCTTCGGGGTTTGTAGCAGCGTTTTGACGCCAGACCACTGACGACTAACGCTCATCAGCGCGATCATGAAGAAGAAGGACCAGATGACGCGGTGAGTGAGGATCTCATCAGCCGGTACGTAAGCGATAAATTTAAAGTAGGCGGGTGCGACACCCCAAATAAAATAAGCGGCAAGGGCGAGTAACACGCCCTGCCGCGTCTGTTTAGCATCCATCGGGAAAATCCGTGACAAAAAAGTGAATTAACTTTACCCGATTTTTCAACTTCAACCCACCATATAAGTGGCGGTTGCGCTGGCGATATAAAGTTGTTCTTCGTTATGCAGTTCAACACGCGCCACGGCGACCTTATTACCCGCACGGAGCAGGCTGCTGCTGCAGGTGAAGCGGTTTCCGCGCCCGGGACGCAGATAATCGACGCGTAAATCGATGGTACCCATGCGGGATAAGCGCTGACGCAGCTCGTCTTCGTTGATGGTGTCATGGCGCGTCAGGGTGCTGCCAACACATACCAGCCCTGCAGCCACGTCCAGCGCGGAGGCAATCACTCCGCCATGTAAAATGCTCTGTGCCCAGTTGCCTACCATCATCGGCTGGTTGTTAAAGCTGAGCTGGGCAAAGTCTTTTTCGTAACGCTCCAGCTCCAGTCCCAGCGCGCGGTTAAACGGCATATGGTAAACAAAAATCTCGCCCACGAGTTTTAACGCTTCTTCGGCGGTTAGCATGGCTGACATGAGACATCACATCCTTAATGTTAATAAAATGTTGATTTTATGCCCGGACAGGCAAGAATGCCACTTTCAGAAACGAGGATGCAGCAGTTGCTGCAGAAGTCTGTAGAATGTGCGCCATATAACGATTCAGATCATTTAACATTTTGCAGGAGAACACCACCGATGCGGACGTATCTGGCAGGGTTACTGGCAGCGGTTGCGCTGCCCCTCACAGCCTATGCGCAGGAAGCGACAGTCAAAGAGGTGCATGATACGCCAGCAGTTCGCGGTAGCATTATCGCTAACCTGCTGCAGGAGCATGATAATCCCTTCACGCTCTACCCGTACGACACCAACTATGTGCTCTATACCTGGACCAGCGATCTCAACAAAGAGGCGATTCGCTCCTATGACTGGGCTGAGAATGCGCGCAAAGATGAGGTGAAATATCAGCTCAGCCTCGCGTTTCCGTTCTGGCGCGGCATTCTGGGGCCGAATTCGGTTCTCGGTGCATCTTATACCCAGAAATCCTGGTGGCAGCTTTCCAACAGCGGTGAATCTTCACCGTTCCGTGAAACCAACTATGAGCCCCAGCTGTTCCTGGGGTTCGCCACGGATTATGAGTTTGCAGGCTGGACATTGCGTGACGTTGAAGTGGGCTTCAACCATGACTCCAACGGCCGTTCCGATCCAACCTCACGTAGCTGGAACCGCGCCTATACGCGCCTGATGGCGCAAAACGGTAATATGATGGTGGAAGTGAAGCCGTGGTACGTGGTGGGCAGCACCGATGACAACCCGGATATCACCAAATATATGGGCTACTATCAGCTCAGGATTGGCTATCAGCTGGGTGATGCGGTGCTGAGCGCCAGGGGCCAGTACAACTGGAACACCGGTTACGGCGGCGCAGAAGTGGGCTTAAGCTACCCGATGACCAAACACGTGCGCATCTATACGCAGGTCTACAGCGGTTACGGCGAGTCGCTCATCGATTACAACTTCAATCAGACCCGCGTGGGTGTCGGCGTGATGCTGAACGATATTTTCTAAGACGCTCGAATGTTTTTGCGTTAAACGTTGAAGTTTCTCTCTCAGGCGCTGAAAATAGCGCCTGTTTCATTTCTGGCATATGGGGTTAACGTGGCGCAGGCGGAAGTATTGAATCAGGAGTCGCTGGCTAAACAGGTTTTGCATGAAACCTTTGGCTACCAGCAGTTCCGTCCTGGCCAGGAAACCATCATTGAAACCGTGCTGGAAGGCCGTGATTGCCTGGTGGTAATGCCGACCGGTGGCGGTAAATCGCTCTGCTATCAGGTGCCCGCGCTGGTACTTAATGGCCTTACGGTCGTGGTATCGCCGCTGATTTCTCTGATGAAAGACCAGGTTGACCAGCTGCTCGCCAACGGCGTGGCGGCGGCCTGTCTTAACTCCACGCAAACCCGCGAGCAGCAGCAAGAGGTGATGGCCGGGTGCCGTACCGGACAGGTTCGCTTGCTGTATATCGCACCAGAACGTCTGATGCTGGATAACTTCCTCGACCATCTGGCGCACTGGAATCCCGTTCTGCTGGCCGTTGATGAAGCACACTGTATCTCGCAGTGGGGTCACGATTTCCGCCCGGAATATGCGGCACTTGGTCAACTGCGTCAGCGCTTCCCTGAACTGCCGTTTATGGCGCTGACCGCCACGGCAGATGACACCACGCGGCTGGATATCGTCCGCCTGCTGGGGCTGAACGACCCGCTGATCCAGGTCAGCAGCTTCGATCGCCCGAACATCCGCTATATGCTGATGGAAAAATTCAAGCCGCTGGATCAGCTTCTGCGCTATGTGCAGGAGCAGCGCGGCAAGTCAGGCATCATCTACTGCAACAGCCGCGCGAAGGTGGAAGACACCGCTGCGCGTCTGCAAAACCGCGGCTTTAGCGCGGCGGCCTATCATGCCGGGTTAGAAAACCACATCCGCGCCGACGTGCAGGAAAAATTCCAGCGTGATGACCTGCAGATTGTGGTGGCGACGGTGGCATTCGGCATGGGCATTAACAAGCCCAACGTCCGCTTTGTGGTGCACTTCGACATTCCGCGAAATATCGAATCCTACTACCAGGAAACCGGCCGCGCCGGCCGTGATGGCCTGCCTGCGGAAGCGATGCTGTTTTACGATCCGGCCGATATGGCGTGGCTGCGCCGCTGCCTGGAGGAGAAACCGCAGGGACAGTTGCAGGATATCGAGCGTCACAAACTCAACGCCATGGGCGCGTTTGCGGAAGCGCAGACCTGCCGTCGTCTGGTGCTGCTCAACTACTTTGGTGAAGGGCGTCAGGAGCCGTGCGGTAACTGCGATATTTGTCTCGACCCGCCAAAGCAGTACGATGGCCTGATGGACGCGCGTAAGGCGCTTTCGACCATTTACCGTGTTAATCAGCGCTTCGGAATGGGCTACGTGGTGGAAGTGCTGCGCGGCGCCAATAACCAGCGTATCCGCGACATGGGCCACGATAAGCTGCCTGTCTACGGTATTGGCAAAGACCAGAGCCACGAGCATTGGGTCAGCATTATTCGTCAGTTGATTCACCTCGGTTTTGCCACACAGAACATTGCCCAGCACTCCGCGCTTCAGCTCACCGAAGCCGCGCGCCCGGTGCTGCGTGGGGATGTTGAACTCAAGCTCGCCGTGCCGCGCGTAGTGGCCCTGAAACCGCGGGTGATGCAGAAATCCTACGGCGGCAACTACGACCGCAAGCTGTTTGCCAAACTGCGCAAGCTGCGTAAAGCGATTGCCGATGAAGAGAACATTCCACCATATGTGGTCTTCAACGACGCGACGCTGATCGAGATGGCCGAGCAGATGCCGCTCAGCGCCAGCGAAATGCTCAGCGTCAACGGCGTGGGCACGCGCAAGCTGGAGCGCTTTGGTAAAGAATTCATGGCGCTCATCCGTTCACATGTCGATGGTGATGATGAGGAATAGTCAGCCGCGCAAAAAAGTGCCAGGATGATGACTCACTGAATTATTTCCCCGCGAGCGAATTATGTTAATGCTATTTCTTACCGTGGCGTTGGTGCACATTGTTGCGCTGATGAGCCCGGGCCCTGACTTTTTCTTCGTGTCACAAACCGCCGTCAGCCGCTCCCGCAAAGAAGCAATGATGGGGGTGTTGGGTATCACTATGGGTGTTATGGTCTGGGCAGCCGTGGCGCTGCTTGGCCTGAACCTCATCCTGGCGAAGATGGCGTGGCTACATAACATCATCATGGTTGGTGGCGGTCTGTACCTGTGCTGGATGGGCTACCAGATGCTGCGCGGGGCGCTGAAGAAAGAAGAGAAAAAACCGCAAGAGCCAAAAGTTGAGCTGGCAACGGGCGGCCGTAGCTTTGTTAAAGGGCTGCTGACCAACCTGGCGAACCCGAAAGCGATTATCTATTTCGGTTCCGTCTTCTCCCTGTTCGTGGGCGACAGCGTGGGCGCGGGTGCACGCTGGGGTATCTTCCTGCTGATTGTGGTTGAGACGTTTGCGTGGTTCACCGTTGTTGCCAGCCTGTTTGCCTTACCGGCGATGCGCCGTGGCTATCAGCGCATCGCGAAGTGGATTGACGGCTTCGCCGGCGCGCTGTTCGCCGGCTTTGGTATTCACCTTATTATCTCTCGCTAAGCATGACGCGCTGACGCAAGCAGCGCGCCAACCAGCATAAACAGCGAACCAAACACTTTGTTCAGGGCCTTCATTTGCTTAGGCCCTTTAATCCATGCTGCAATCCGCTGCGCCAGCGTCGCGTAGCCAATCATCACAATAATATCGACAACAATGGTGGTCACGCCCAGGACTACGTACTGCATGACCTGCGGCTGATGCGGGACGATAAACTGCGGGAACAGGGCAGCCAGAAAAACGATGCTTTTTGGGTTGGTCAGATTCACAAACACCGCCCGCTTAAACAGGCGACCGCGCGTTTGCGTCCGCGCAAGAGTGTTGAGGTCAATTGAGCCTGCTGCGCGCCACTGCTGAATGCCGAGCCAAATCAGATACGCCGCACCGGCCCATTTCAGCACTTCAAATGCCAGCACCGAGCGGGAGAAGAGCGTCCCTAAACCCACGCCCACCAGCACAATGTGAATCCCCAGTCCGGTTTGCAAACCGGCAATGGATGCTGCCGCCCCGCGATAACCGTGGTTGATGGAGGTTGTCATGGTATTAATTGCCCCCGAACCCGGTGACAGGCTGAGGATGATGGATGTCAGCAGGTAAGCGAACCACCACTCGAAGGTCATTTGAAACTCCCGAATCGTCTGTTTTTATGCCACAATACGCTATTGTTGAGTCATTTTGTGACCAGTTACGAAAAAAACGATATTCCCTGAATGACGGGGGGTGGAAACCCGATGTTGCAGCAGAAAAAGGACTGGGAAACACGAGAAAACGCATTTGCTGCTTTCTCCATGGGGCCGCTGACCGATTTCTGGCGTCAGCGTGAGGAAGATGAGTTTACGGGCGTCGGGAATATCCCGGTGCGCTTTGTTCGTTTCCGTGATGAAAAAAATGACCGGGTGATTGTGGTCTGCCCCGGGCGTATCGAAAGCTACATAAAATATGCCGAGCTGGCGTACGACCTGTTCCATCTGGGTTTTGACGTGTTAATTATCGACCATCGCGGGCAGGGGCTTTCTGGTCGAATGTTGCCAGATACCCATCGCGGCCATGTAGATAACTTCAGTGATTATGTCGACGATCTTGCCGCCTTCTGGCAGCAGGAAGTGCAGCCCGGCCCGTGGCGTAAGCGCTATATTCTTGCGCACTCCATGGGCGGCGCGATCTCTACGCTCTTTTTGCAGCGCTACGATCACCAGTGCGATGCCATTGCGCTGACCGCGCCGATGTATGGCATTGTGATACGTTTTCCGGACTGGATGGTGCGCCATCTTCTCGACTGGGCTGAGGGCCATCAGCGCATACGTGAAGGTTACGCCATCGGAACAGGGCGCTGGCGGGCTTTGCCGTTTGCCCTCAACGTCTTAACCCATAGCCGTCAGCGTTATCGCCGCAACCTGCGCTTCTATGCCGATGAGCCTCGCTTGCGCGTTGGCGGCCCCACCTGGCACTGGGTGCGGGAGGGGATACATGCAGGGGAGCAGGTTCTGGCGGGTGTTGGTGATGATGACACGCCGACACTCCTGATTCAGGCTGAAGAAGAGC
Source organism: Enterobacter cloacae complex sp. 382A5 (assembly GCF_050031095.1). NCBI lineage: Bacteria > Pseudomonadati > Pseudomonadota > Gammaproteobacteria > Enterobacterales > Enterobacteriaceae > Enterobacter > Enterobacter cloacae complex sp. 382A5. Next base: position 4,541,767 of record NZ_JBLGVK010000001.1, on the reverse strand, counting down.
GTGTGGTGGATAACCGCATGCATGACCGTTTTTGTGAACTGCGCGCTGCCGCCGGTCACCCTTGTGAAGGGGGTAAACCGCTGGTCATCAACGGCGCGTACCATGAGATCCTTTTTGAAAAGGACGCTATGCGCTCAGTCGCGCTTAACGCCATCGTCGAGTTTTTCGACCGGCATAACTGATTTTCTATTGAGGTTAAATTTTCCTATGTACCAGGTTGTTGCATCTGATTTAGATGGCACGCTGCTTTCCCCCGACCACACCCTGTCGCCGTACGCGAAAGAGACCTTAAAGCTGCTGACTGCCCGTGGCGTGCACTTTGTGTTTGCCACCGGGCGCCACCACGTGGATGTAGGGCAGATCCGCGATAATCTTGAGATTAAATCGTACATGATCACCTCCAACGGTGCGCGCGTTCACGACACCGATGGCAATCTGATCTTTACCCACAACCTGGATCGCGATATTGCCGCCGATCTGTTCGGTGTGGTGCACAATAATCCGGCTATCGTCACGAACGTTTACCGCGACGATGACTGGTTCATGAACCGCCACCGCCCGGAAGAGATGCGCTTCTTCAAAGAAGCGGTGTTTAACTACTCCCTGTATGAGCCAGGTCTGCTCGAGCCGGAAGGGATCAGCAAAGTCTTCTTTACCTGCGAAAGTCACGAAGAACTGCTGCCGCTGGAGCAGGCGATCAACGCCCGATGGGGCGATCGCGTCAATGTAAGCTTCTCCACGCTGACCTGCCTGGAAGTGATGGCGGGTGGCGTTTCCAAGGGGCACGCTCTGGAAGCGGTGGCCAAACGCATGGGCTTTGAGCTGAAAGACTGTATCGCCTTTGGTGATGGCATGAACGATGCTGAGATGCTCTCGATGGCGGGTAAAGGCTGCATCATGCAGAACGCGCACCAGCGCCTGAAAGACCTGCACCCGGAGCTGGAAGTGATCGGCACCAACGCAGACAATGCGGTACCAAAATATCTGCGCAAGCTGTTCCTTGAATAATCTTCATTTGGTTGTTTATTGCTCAGTTGTCAACTAAAGAGTTCGCTACAATGCCTCTCCTTCTTTCTGAGAGACAAGCATTGTGGCGCTACTCATTATCACCACTATCCTGTGGGCCTTCTCCTTTAGCCTGATTGGCGAATACCTTGCCGGATCGGTCGACAGCTATTTCTCGGTGCTGATGCGCGTGGGGCTGGCGGCGCTGGTGTTCCTGCCCTTTTTGCGTACGCGCGGACAATCCCTGCAAACCGTTTTGCTGTATATGCTGGTGGGAGCGATGCAGCTCGGCATCATGTATCTGTTCAGCTTTCGGGCGTATATCTACTTGTCTGTCTCGGAGTTTCTGCTCTTTACAGTGCTGACGCCGCTCTATATCACGCTGATTTACGACCTGCTCAGCAGGCGTCGTCTGCGTTGGGGCTATCTGTTGAGCGCAGCGCTGGCGGTGATTGGCGCGGCGATTATTCGCTACGATAAAGTGAGCGATCACTTATGGACCGGCCTGATGTTCGTGCAGTTAGCAAACATCAGCTTCGCTATTGGTATGGTGGGCTACAAGCGCCTGATGGAAACCCGCCCGATGCCACAGCACAACGCGTTTGCCTGGTTCTATATGGGGGCGGCGGTGGTCGCGGTCGCAGCCTGGTTTATGTTGGGTAACCCGCAAAAATTACCTACCACCACCGTGCAGTGGGGCATTCTGGTCTGGCTGGGTGTGGTGGCCTCGGGACTGGGGTACTTCATGTGGAACTATGGCGCAACTCAGGTAGACGCCGGTACGCTGGGCATTATGAACAACGTGCATGTGCCCGCGGGGCTACTGGTAAACCTTGCTATCTGGCAGCAACAGCCCCACTGGCCGAGTTTCCTTATTGGGGGAGCGGTGATCCTGGCTTCGCTGTGGGTACATCGCCGTTGGGTCGCTCCGCGCTCCGCACAAACGGAAGATGGTCGCACGCGTGGTTCCGCGTTGAGCGAATAAACGCTTCCGTGATCGGCTGACGCTGCTCGCCATCGCGCACGGCGGCGTACAGCCGGCTCCACAGTCCTTCTCCCAGGGTTTTGGTGACCACCAGGCCCTGGCGTTCAAAACTCTCTACCACCCAGTGCGGCAGCGCCGCGATGCCCATTCTGGCGGCAACCATCTGAATCAACAGCAACGTATTATCCACGCTTTTCAGCTGTGGGCTGATGCCCGCCGGCTGCAGGAAATGGCGCCAGATATCCAGGCGACTGCGCTGCACCGGATATATCAGCAGCGTTTCAGTCGCCAGGTCTTCCGGGGTGATACGCGTCTTGCTGGCCAGCGGATGATCCGGTGCCAGCACCAGACGCACCTCATAATCGAACATTGGCGAATAATGCAGGCCGCTACGCGGCAGAATGTCTGACGTCATCACCAGATCCAGCTCGCCCTGCTGGAGTGACGGCTGCGGGTCAAACGTCACGCCGGAGGTAAAGTCCATTTCTACCTGCGGCCACTTCTGGCGGAAGTTCTCAAGCGCGGGGGTCAGCCACTGAATACAGCTGTGGCACTCAATGGCGATACGCAATTTAGTTTGCTGCGGCTCATTGCAGGACTGAAGCGCGCTGGCAATCTGCGGCAGCACCTGATTTGCCAGCTGCAGGAGGATCTCGCCCTGGGGGGTAAAGCGCAGCGGCTGGCTCTTACGCACAAAAAGACGAAAGCCGAGACGTTGTTCCAGATCGCTGAACTGGTGAGAAAGGGCGGACTGAGTCTGGTGCAGTGAGGCCGCCGCCGCCGCGAGAGAACCGCAGTTTCGCAACGCTTGTAGCGTTTTCAGGTGTTTTATCTCGATCATGAAAGTCCTTCACTTCGCCATGAACATTTTGCGCTTGAGGAATATACAGTACCTGCCAATTATAGATGTGTAAACATCTGGACGTCTAAATAACGAATTTCACAAGGGGCATGACATGACAATCCGCAATCACACTCTCGGTTTCCCTCGCGTTGGCCTGCGTCGCGAGCTAAAAAAAGCACAAGAAAGCTACTGGGCAGGAAACACCACGCGTGAAGAGCTGCTGGCAGTGGGCCGCGAACTGCGTGCCCGCCACTGGGAGCAGCAAAAACAGGCGGGCGTAGACCTGCTGCCGGTGGGCGATTTCGCCTGGTACGACCATGTTCTGACGACCAGCCTGCTGCTTGGCAATGTCCCGGCTCGTCATCAGAACAACGATGGATCGGTAGATATCGACACGCTGTTCCGCATCGGCCGTGGCCGTGCGCCAACCGGTGAGCCAGCGGCAGCGGCGGAAATGACCAAGTGGTTTAACACCAACTATCACTATATGGTGCCGGAGTTTGTTAAAGGTCAGCAGTTCAAACTGACCTGGACCCAGTTGCTGGATGAAGTGGACGAAGCGCTGGCGCTGGGGCACCAGGTGAAACCGGTGCTGCTGGGGCCAGTGACCTACCTGTGGTTAGGGAAAGTCAAAGGCGAGCCGTTCGAGCGTCTGAGCCTGCTGAAGGATATCCTGCCGGTCTACAAACAGGTGCTGATTGAGCTGGGCAAACGCGGTATTCAGTGGGTGCAAATCGACGAACCGGCGCTGGTGCTCGAACTGCCGCAAGCGTGGCTCGATGCCTTCAAACCGGCTTACGATGCACTGACCGGGCAGGTAAAGCTGCTGCTTACCACCTACTTTGAAGGTGTGACACCGAACCTCGGCACCATCACCAAATTGCCAGTGCAGGGCCTGCACGTTGACCTGGTGCATGGAAAAGATGATGTTGCAGAACTGCACAAGCGCCTGCCAGCGGAGTGGCTGCTCTCTGCCGGGCTGGTGAACGGTCGTAACGTCTGGCGCGCCGATCTGACAGAAAAATATGCTCAGATTAAGGACATCGTCGGCAAACGTGAGCTATGGGTGGCCTCTTCGTGTTCACTGCTGCACAGCCCTATCGATCTCAGCGTTGAAACCCGCCTGGATGCGGAAGTGAAAAGCTGGTTTGCCTTTGCCTTGCAGAAATGTGAAGAGCTGACTCTGCTGCGTGACGCCCTGAACAGCGGTGACACGGCGGCGATTACCGAATGGAGCGCTCCGATTCAGGCCCGTCGTCATTCGTCTCGCGTTCACAACCCGGCGGTGGAAAAACGTCTGGCGGCTATCACCGCGCAGGACAGCCAGCGTCAAAGCCCCTATGAAGTGCGTGCAGAAGCCCAGCGCGCCCGTTTCAACTTGCCTGCGTGGCCAACCACCACCATCGGTTCCTTCCCGCAAACTACCGAGATCCGCGGCCTGCGCCTGGACTTCAAAAAGGGCAACCTTGATGCGGCCAACTACCGCACCGGCATCGCGGAACATATCAAACAGGCGATTGTGGAGCAGGAGCGCTTAGGCCTGGACGTGCTGGTTCACGGGGAGGCAGAGCGTAACGACATGGTGGAGTACTTCGGTGAACATCTGGACGGTTTCGTCTTTACCCAAAACGGCTGGGTACAGAGCTATGGTTCCCGCTGTGTAAAACCACCGGTGGTGATCGGTGACGTCAGCCGTCCGCACCCGATCACCGTCGAATGGGCTAAATATGCCCAGTCCCTGACCGACAAGCCGGTAAAAGGCATGTTGACCGGTCCGGTGACCATTCTTTGCTGGTCCTTCCCGCGTGAGGACGTGACCCGTGAAACCATCGCGAAGCAAATTGCGCTGGCGCTGCGCGATGAAGTGGCGGATCTGGAAGCTGCGGGCATTGGCATCATCCAGATTGACGAACCGGCCCTGCGCGAGGGATTACCGCTGCGTCGCAGCGACTGGGACGCCTACCTGCAGTGGGGTGTGGAAGCGTTCCGCATCAATGCCGCAGTGGCGAAGGACGACACCCAGATCCACACCCACATGTGTTACTGCGAATTTAACGACATCATGGATTCCATTGCCGCACTGGATGCCGACGTGATCACCATCGAGACCTCGCGTTCAGATATGGAACTGCTGGAGTCATTCGAAGAGTTCGATTACCCGAACGAAATCGGGCCGGGCGTATATGACATTCACTCCCCGAACGTGCCGAGCGTGGAGTGGATCGAAGCCCTGCTGAAGAAAGCCGCCCAGCGCATTCCGGCAGAGCGCCTGTGGGTGAACCCGGACTGCGGTCTGAAAACCCGCGGCTGGCCTGAAACCCGCGCGGCGCTGGCGAATATGGTGAAAGCGGCGCAGAATTTGCGTCAGGGTTAAGACAGAGTCGATCCCATTATGTAGCCCGGTAAGGCACCGCCGCCACCGGGCTTGTATGTTTACGCTTTCTTGCCGCCGTACTGGCTAAACCACGCCAGCATCCGCTGCCAGCCATCTTTGGCTGATTCCGCGTGATAGCTCGGGCGATAATCGGCATTAAACGCGTGTCCGGCATCCGGGTACACGACAATGTCGGCCTTCGCATTCGCCGCGCGTAGCGCATGGCGCATGGTCTCTACCGTGTCGAGCGGAATACCCGTGTCCTGACCACCGTACAGTCCCAGCACCGGGGCATTTAAGTCTGTGGCGATATCAACCGGATGTTTTGGCGAGTTCAGCGTTTTTTCGCCCACCAGTTTACCGTACCAGGCCACGGCAGCTTTCAGCTGCGGATTGTGCGCGGCATACAGCCAGCTAATGCGTCCCCCCCAGCAGAACCCCGTTATCATCAGTCGATGCGCATCACCGCCGTTACGCGCCGCCCAGTTGGCAACATGATCCAGATCGGCCAGCACCTGTGCATCCGGCACTTTACTGACAAGGTTGCTCAAAAGCGTTGGGATATCGCTGTAGTCGTTCGGATCGCCCTGACGGAAATAGAGCTCTGGCGCAACGGCCAGGAAACCTTCCAGCGCCAGTCGGCGGCAGAGGTCGCGAATATGTTCGTGAACGCCGAAAATTTCCTGAACCACAATCACGATCGGCAGCGGACCGTCTGCCGATGCTGGTCGCGCGTGGTAAGCAGGCATATTTTCCCCCTGCGAGGGAATGGAGGTCTCTCCCGCCGTAATGGCGTCTTCAGGCGTTGAGACGATGGTTGAGGCATGCGGAGCCGCAGCAGGTGCAAAACCGGTTTTTTCAGTCATGGCATTCTCCGTACCAATGAGTTAGCGCAAAGGTAAATATAGACACCAGGTTAACAACCCACAGTGCCTTAAACGGTCTATCTTTTGTGCAGCACACCACGATATAACTTGTTAATGTGATGTAAATCACTTTTTTATGGAAATCTACTGCAATCATTTTCATTCATGGTGAGATGTGTCACGAAATTATGCGTATTGCTTCTGTAAAGTACCGTTTTACTTCTTCTGACTAACCGACCCACAGAGGAGTCACCTATGTCTAAGTCTGATGTTTTTCATCTCGGCCTCACCAAAAACGATTTACAAGGGGCTACGCTCGCGATCGTCCCGGGCGATCCTGAGCGTGTGGAAAAGATCGCCGCGCTGATGGATAAGCCGGTTAAGCTGGCAGCCCATCGTGAATTCACCACCTGGCGTGCAGAGCTGGATGGTAAGGCCGTGATTGTGTGCTCTACCGGTATCGGTGGCCCATCTACCTCCATTGCCGTTGAAGAACTGGCGCAGCTGGGCATCCGGACGTTCCTGCGTATCGGGACGACTGGTGCGATCCAGCCGCATATCAACGTGGGTGATGTATTGGTGACTACCGCGTCCGTGCGTCTGGATGGGGCGAGTCTGCACTTTGCACCAATGGAATTCCCGGCGGTTGCCGATTTTGAATGTACAACGGCGCTGGTTGAAGCAGCGAAATCCGTTGGCGCAGCCACGCACGTGGGCGTAACCGCCTCGTCGGACACCTTCTACCCGGGTCAGGAGCGTTACGACACCTTCTCTGGCCGTGTGGTGAGCCGTTTTAAAGGCTCTATGGAAGAGTGGCAGTCTATGGGCGTGATGAACTATGAAATGGAATCCGCAACGCTGCTGACCATGTGCGCAAGCCAGGGTCTGCGTGCCGGTATGGTGGCGGGAGTAATCGTCAACCGTACCCAGCAGGAAATCCCGAACGCCGAAACCATGAAACAAACCGAAAGTCATGCGGTAAAAATCGTGGTTGAAGCGGCCCGTCGTCTGATCTAATCCTCTCTTCTGACATCAAAGGCCGACACGTTCGGCCTTTATTTTTTGCGTAGCGCCTCGCAGGAAAACCCTTTCAAACTGGACGTTTATACAGCACAATCTTATTTTGTGCGGTAATACGTTGATGCAGGGGGCATTGTGGATCTCTCAATTCTGATTTACGCGGTGATTGCGCTCGCGGGCGTGGCGATAGGCTGGCTGATTTCCAGCTATCAGCACGCGCAGCAAAAGGCCGAGCAGCTGGCAGAGCGTGAAGAGATAGTCGCCGAGTTAAGCGCTACAAAACAGCAACTTGCGATGAGTGAACACTGGCGAGACGAGTGCGAGTTACTCAACAACGAGCTGCGCAATCTGCGTGATATCAACACCTCACTGGAAGCCGATCTCCGTGAAGTCACGACCCGCCTGGAATCCACTCAACTGCATGCGGAAGACAAAATCCGCCAGATGATGAACAGCGAGCAGCGCCTCAGCGAACAGTTTGAGAATCTCGCGAACCGCATTTTTGAGCACAGCAACCGCCGCGTTGACGAACAAAACCGCCAGAGTCTGAACAGTCTCCTGACGCCTCTGCGTGAGCAACTGGACGGTTTCCGTCGTCAGGTGCAGGACAGCTTTGGTCAGGAGGCCCGCGAGCGGCACACCCTGGCACACGAAATTCGTAATCTGCAGCAGTTGAATGCACAAATGGCGCAGGAAGCGGTCAACCTGACCCGCGCCCTGAAAGGGGATAACAAAACGCAGGGTAACTGGGGTGAAGTCGTCCTCACGCGGGTGCTGGAAGCCTCTGGACTGCGCGAAGGGTATGAATACGAAACCCAGGTCAGCATAGAAAACGACGCCCGCTCGCGAATGCAGCCAGATGTCATTGTGCGTCTGCCGCAGGGTAAAGATGTGGTGATTGATGCCAAAATGACGCTGGTGGCCTATGAGCGTTACTTCAACGCGGAGGATGACTACACCCGCGAATCGGCGTTGCAGGAGCACATTGCCTCCGTGCGGAACCATATTCGTCTGCTGGGCAGAAAAGACTATCAGCAGTTGCCGGGTTTGCGCTCGCTTGACTATGTTCTGATGTTTATCCCGGTAGAGCCTGCTTTTCTGCTGGCACTCGACAGACAGCCGGAACTGATAACTGAAGCGCTGAAAAACAACATTATGCTGGTCAGCCCCACCACGCTGCTGGTGGCGTTACGCACCATTGCCAACCTGTGGCGCTATGAACATCAGAGCCGCAACGCGCAGCAGATTGCCGATCGCGCCAGCAAGCTGTACGACAAAATGCGCCTCTTTGTGGATGATATGTCCTCGGTCGGGCAAAGCCTGGACCGCGCGCAGGACAACTACCGCCAGGCGATGAAAAAACTCGCCTCCGGGCGGGGCAATCTGCTGGCGCAAGCCGAAGCCTTCCGCGGCCTGGGGGTGGAGGTTAAACGCGAGATTAATCCGGAACTGGTTGAGCAAGCCACGGCACAGGACGAAGAGTTTCGCCTGCGCGAAGGCGCTGATGGACAAAAGAGAGACAGTGAAGACAACGAGTTAGCGGCAGAGTTATCGCCAGACCCGCATCTGGCGCGTTTCTCACGTGGTGGTTGAAACGTAGGGCAAACGCGCCCAATCTGTTACACTTCACGAACATTTTACTGATAAGCAGGCTCTGAGATGGTTGACGATTCACAAGACACAACGCACTTTGGCTTTCAGACTGTCGCCAAAGCGCAGAAAGCTGACATGGTGGCCCACGTATTTCATTCCGTGGCGGCGAAGTACGATGTGATGAATGACTTGATGTCATTCGGCATTCATCGCTTGTGGAAGCGCTTCACCATCGACTGTAGCGGTGTGCGTCGTGGACAAACGGTACTGGACCTTGCCGGCGGCACGGGCGATTTGACCGCGAAATTCTCCCGTCTGGTGGGTGAAACCGGGCGTGTTGTTCTGGCTGATATTAACGACTCCATGCTGAAAATGGGGCGTGAGAAGCTGCGCAACATCGGCGTGGTGGGGAATGTGGAATATGTGCAGGCAAACGCCGAGGCGCTGCCGTTCCCGGACAATACCTTTGACTGCATCACTATCTCTTTTGGCCTGCGTAACGTCACCGATAAAGAAAAAGCGCTGCGCTCAATGTATCGCGTGCTGAAGCCGGGCGGACGTCTGCTGGTGCTTGAGTTCTCCAAACCGATTATCGAGCCACTGAGCAAAGCCTACGACGCCTATTCATTCCATGTTCTGCCGCGTATTGGCGAGCTGGTGGCAAACGACGCAGAAAGCTACCGCTATCTGGCGGAATCCATTCGCATGCACCCGGATCAGGACACCCTGAAGGCCATGATGCAGGATGCGGCGTTTGAAAACGTTGAGTATTTCAACATGACGGCGGGTGTCGTCGCACTGCATCGCGGTTATAAGTTCTGAGTGGAGGTGTCCTGTGCCCTTTAAACCCTTAGTCACCGCAGGCATCGAAAATGTACTGAATGCCTTTCTCTATCGTGCGCCAGCGCTAAAAGCCGCGCGGCAGCGACTTAACGGGAAGGTATTGCGGATCGTTTTAAAAGAGTTCTCGACGCCGCTTGTGCTGGTCTTCAGCGAACGCCAGCTTGATGTTCTGGGGGAGTGGGAAGGAGACGCCGATTGCTCTGTCATCACGCGCATGAGCGTGCTGCCAAAACTGCGTGACCGTCAGCAGCTGACGGCGCTGATCCGCAGCGGTGAGCTGGAAGTGGAAGGCGACATTCAGGTCGTACAAAATTTCGTTGCGCTCAGCGATTTAGCCGAGTTTGACCCGGCGGAACTGCTTGCCCCGTTTATTGGCGACATTGCAGCGGAAGGGATCGGCAAAGCCCTGCATGGTGGTACCGCCTTCCTGCGTAAAAGCCTGCAACGTCAGCAGCGCTATGCGGCAGAAGTGCTGACTGAAGAGTGGCGTATGGCCCCTGGACCGCTGGAAGTGGCCTGGTTCGCGGAAGAGACTGCGGCTGTTGAACGTGCGGTTGATGCGTTAACCAAACGGCTGGAAAAACTGGAGGGCAAATGACGCCTGGTGAAATTCGGCGCCTCTATTTTATCGTCCACACCTTTTTGAGTTACGGGCTCGACGAGCTTATCCCCAAAATGCGTATCACGCTGCCGCTTCGTATCTGGCGGCGGATGTTGTTCTGGATGCCTAATCGCCACAAAGGACAGCCGCTGGGTGAACGCCTGCGTCTGGCGCTACAGGAGCTGGGCCCGGTATGGATTAAGTTCGGCCAAATGCTCTCGACCCGTCGCGATCTTTTCCCGCCTCAGATTGCCGATCAGCTGGCACTGCTGCAGGATCGCGTGGCCCCGTTTGACGGCGTGCGCGCGAAAAAACAGATCGAAGAGGCGATGGGCAATATTCCTGTTGAGACCTGGTTCGACGATTTCGACATTCAGCCGCTGGCTTCTGCCTCCATTGCCCAGGTGCATACCGCGCGTCTGAAAGAGAATGGCAAAGAAGTCGTTATCAAAGTTATCCGCCCGGATATTCTGCCGATCATCAAAGCGGACATGAAGCTTATCTATCGTTTGGCGCGCTGGGTTCCGCGTCTGCTCCCTGACGGACGCCGCCTGCGCCCGCTGGAAGTGGTACGGGAATATGAAAAAACGCTGATCGATGAACTAAACCTGCTGCGCGAATCGGCAAACGCCATTCAGTTGCGGCGCAATTTTGAAAACAGCCCGATGCTGTATGTTCCTGAAGTCTATTCTGACTACTGCAGCCAGAACATGATGGTCATGGAACGTATTTACGGTATTCCCGTCTCGGACGTCGTGGCCCTGGAGAAACAGGGAACGAACATGAAGCTGCTGGCCGAACGTGGCGTACAGGTCTTCTTTACTCAGGTCTTCCGCGACAGCTTTTTCCACGCAGACATGCATCCGGGCAATATCTTTGTGAGCTATGAGCATCCGGACGACCCGCAATATATCGGCATTGATTGCGGTATTGTCGGCTCGCTCAATAAAGAAGATAAGCGTTATCTGGCGGAGAATTTTATCGCCTTCTTTAATCGCGACTACCGTAAAGTGGCTGAACTGCACGTTGACTCAGGTTGGGTTCCGCCGGACACCAATGTCGAAGAGTTCGAGTTTGCCATCCGTACCGTCTGTGAACCGATTTTTGAAAAACCGCTGGCAGAAATCTCGTTCGGTCACGTGTTGCTGAATCTGTTTAACACCGCTCGCCGCTTCAATATGGAAGTGCAGCCACAGCTTGTTTTACTTCAGAAAACATTACTTTACGTTGAAGGTGTAGGTCGACAGCTCTATCCTCAGTTAGACTTGTGGAAGACCGCGAAACCGTTCCTGGAATCCTGGATTAAGGATCAGGTTGGCATTCCGGCTCTGGTACGAGCTTTCAAAGAGAAAGCCCCGTTCTGGGTTGAAAAAATGCCGGAACTTCCTGAACTGGTGTATGACAGTTTGCGTCAGAGCAAGAACCTTCAGCTCAGCATGGATAAAATCGCCCACGAGCTTCAGTCGAACCGCGTACGCCAGGGCCAGTCTCGCTATCTGTTTGGCATTGGCGCAACCCTGCTGCTCAGTGGTACGTTGTTGTTAATCAACCGTCCGGACTGGCAGATGATGCCCGCCTGGCTAATGGCTGCCGGAATAGTGGTCTGGTTCGTTGGCTGGAGAAAGACGCGCTGAACAGGCATCGCTATCACCAGGTCGCATACGTATAATGCGGTCTGACTAATTAATCATCTATCTCTGAGGAATATGTATGGGTGGTATCAGTATCTGGCAATTAGTCATTATTGCCGTCATCGTCGTGCTGCTGTTTGGCACCAAAAAGCTCGGTTCTATCGGTTCCGATCTGGGCGCGTCTATCAAAGGCTTCAAGAAAGCAATGAGCGATGATGAGAGCAAGCAGGATAAAACCAGCCAGGACGCTGACTTTACTGCTAAATCCATCTCCGACAAGCAAGAAGATGCCAAAAAGGAAGACGCTAAACGCCACGATAAAGAGCAGGTGTAAGTCGTGTTCGACATTGGTTTTAGTGAGCTGCTGCTGGTCTTTGTGATTGGCCTCATCGTGCTGGGGCCACAGCGTTTACCCGTTGCAGTAAAAACGGTTATGGGGTGGGTGCGTGCGCTTCGTTCGCTGGCATCCACCGTACAGAACGAGCTGGCGCAGGAACTTAAGCTGCAGGAGTTTCAGGAAAGCCTGAAAAAGGTTGAGAAGGCGAGCATGGATAACCTGACGCCGGAACTGAAAGCCTCCATGGATGAACTGCGCGAAGCGGCAGAATCCATGAAGCGCTCGTACAGCGTTAACGATCCTGAAAAAGCGAGCGATGAAGCGAACACCATCCATAACCCGGTGGTGAAAAATAGTGAAGCGCAGCGCGAGGGCGTAACGCCTGCCAGCGCGGAGCATCAGGCCACCGCGCCTGAACATACGCCGCAGGAACCTGAACTGAAAAAACAGGCGCAGCCGGAAGACCCTATGGTCAACGCGGCTGAAGCAAAGCCCGCCGCGCCTGTTACCGAATCATCCCCCTCGTCGAGTGATAAAGCGTAAACATGGCAGTAGATGATACTCAACCGCTCATTACGCACCTCATTGAGCTGCGTAAGCGTCTGTTAAACTGCATTATTGCGGTTTTCGTTATTTTCTTATGCCTGGTTTATTTCGCCAATGACATCTACCAGGTTGTCTCCGCGCCGCTGATAAAGCAGATGCCGCTGGGCGCAACGATGATCGCGACGGACGTTGCTTCGCCGTTCTTTACGCCCATTAAGCTCACGTTCTGGGTATCGTTGATCGCTTCTGCACCCATCCTGCTGTATCAGATCTGGGCGTTTGTGGCGCCCGCTCTGTATAAGCATGAACGCAAACTGGTGATCCCGCTGCTGGTTTCCAGCTCGCTGCTGTTCTATATCGGCATGGCGTTTGCCTATTTCGTTGTCTTCCCGCTGGCCTTTGGCTTCCTGACGCATACCGCGCCGGAAGGGGTACAGGTGTCGACCGATATTGCCAGCTACCTCAGCTTTGTGATGGCGCTGTTTATGGCATTCGGCGTGGCGTTCGAAGTGCCGGTTGCGATTGTGCTGCTTTGCTGGGTGGGTGTAACCACACCAGAAGACCTGCGTAAAAAGCGTCCGTATATTCTGGTCGGCGCATTTGTGGTCGGCATGCTGCTGACGCCGCCCGATGTCTTCTCGCAAACGCTGCTGGCCATACCGATGTACTGTCTGTTTGAGGTAGGCGTCTTCTTCTCACGTTTCTATGTGGGGAAAGGGCGTCGATCAGAGGACGAAGACGACGTCTCTGAAAAGAGCACTGAAGAGTAAAACCAGCCGCCCGTCAGGGCGGTTGTCATATGGGGAATTGCATGTTTGATATTGGACTTAACCTGACCAGTTCACAGTTTGCGAAAGATCGCGACGACGTCGTGGCGCGCGCGTTTGCCGCTGGCGTAAAAGGATTGTTGCTGACAGGCACCAACCTGCATGAAAGCGAGCAGGCGCAACAGCTGGCCCAACGCTACGACCGTTGCTGGTCTACCGCGGGCGTGCATCCTCATGACAGCAGCCAGTGGACGTCGGAGAGCGCTCAAATCATTCACAGGCTGGCGAAAAAACCCGAAGTGGTGGCTATCGGGGAATGTGGGCTCGATTTCAACCGCAATTTTTCCACCCCTGCCGAGCAGGAAAAAGCGTTTACGGCGCAACTTGCCCTGGCGGCCGAGCTTGAAATGCCGGTGTTTATGCACTGTCGCGATGCGCATGAGCGCTTCCTCGCGCTGCTGGATCCCTGGCTGGATAAACTGCCAGGCGCGGTGCTGCACTGTTTTACCGGTTCACGTCAGGAGGCGCTGGACTGTCTGGATCGTGGGCTTTATTTGGGTATTACCGGCTGGGTGTGCGATGAGCGCCGCGGGCTGGAGCTTCGCGAACTATTGCCGGTGATCCCGGCCGACCGGTTGCTCCTCGAAACCGACGCGCCTTATTTATTGCCGCGTGATATCAAACCAAAACCGGCATCGCGACGTAACGAACCGGCATGGCTGGGGCATATTGTCACGAGCGTGGCGCAGTGGCGCGGAGAGGATCCGCACGGGTTATCTACGCAGACGGATGACAACGTGCGTCGCCTGTTTGGCATTGATTTTTAAACTTTGCGGAAGTCGGTGTTTTTCACGCTTTGTAGCACCTGCTTATTAAGCAGATTGAGCAATAACATGGAGCGTGCTTCACCGTCCGGCTCGGCGAAAATCGCCTGCAGGCCTTCGAAGGCACCTTCGGTGATGACGACACTGTCTCCCGCGTACGGGGTTTCCGGGTCGGTAATATCTTCAGGTTGTTGATAAACCGAAAGCTGATGGATCACCGTCGACGGCACCGTTGCCGGGTGCGCACCAAAACGAACAAAATGGCTGACGCCGCGCGTGGCGCTGATGGTGGTGGTGTGGATCACTTCCGGGTCGAATTCCACGAACAAATAGTTCGGAAATAGCGGCTCACTGACTGTTGTGCGCTTCCCGCGCTGCATTTTTTCAAGCGTGATCACGGGTGTCAGGCAATTTACAGACTGACGTTCTAAATGTTCCTGCGCGCGCTGAAGTTGCCCGCGTTTGCAATACAGTAAATACCAGGCCTGCATAATCACTCTTTCCCTTAGTTTCGGGCGCAAGCATATCAAAACCCTGGCGGGATCGCTAAGTTGATTATAATGGCCGAAAAGGGAACAGGATGCAGAAGTTCACGCTAATTTAACAAAATTACAGCATCACGCAGGCTTACGCCGTATAATGAAGCGCTTACAGAGAGGCCATGATTAACTGCATGAAATACCACGATCTCCGCGACTTCCTGACGCTGCTGGAAAAGCAGGGCGAACTCAAACGCATTACGCTTCCTGTCGATCCTTATCTGGAAATGACAGAAATTGCTGACCGCACCCTGCGTGCCGGTGGCCCGGCGCTTCTGTTTGAAAACCCGAAGGGTTATTCAATGCCGGTGCTGTGCAACCTGTTTGGAACCCCTCGCCGTGTGGCGTTGGGCATGGGCCAGGAGGACGTCACAGCGTTACGTGAAGTGGGTAAACTGCTGGCGTTTCTGAAAGAGCCGGAGCCACCGAAAGGCTTCCGCGATCTGTTCGACAAGCTGCCGCAGTTTAAGCAGGTGCTGAACATGCCAACCAAACGTCTGCGCGGCGCGCCGTGCCAGCAGAATGTGCTGGAAGGGGATGCGGTAGATCTGACCAAAATCCCGATCATGCAGTGCTGGCCTGAAGATGCCGCGCCACTCATTACCTGGGGGCTCACCGTCACACGCGGGCCGCATAAAGAGCGTCAAAATCTGGGTATTTACCGCCAGCAGCTGATTGGCAAGAATAAGCTCATCATGCGCTGGCTGTCGCATCGCGGCGGCGCGCTGGATTTCCAGGAGTGGTGCGCTGCACACCCGGGCGAGCGTTTTCCGGTCTCAGTTGCGTTAGGGGCCGACCCCGCCACCATTCTGGGCGCGGTAACGCCAGTGCCGGATACACTCTCTGAATATGCCTTTGCAGGACTGCTGCGTGGCACCAAAACGGAAGTCGTGAAGTGTATCTCTAACGACCTCGAAGTGCCCGCGAGTGCAGAGATTGTCCTGGAAGGTTACATTGAACAGGGCGAGCTGGCACCCGAAGGCCCGTACGGTGACCATACGGGCTATTATAACGAAGTGGATAACTTCCCGGTGTTTACCGTCACGCACATTACCCAGCGTGAAGATGCGATTTATCACTCCACCTATACCGGACGTCCACCGGATGAACCTGCAGTACTGGGTGTGGCGCTGAATGAAGTGTTTGTGCCGATCCTGCAAAAGCAGTTCCCGGAAATTGTTGATTTCTATCTGCCGCCGGAAGGATGCTCGTATCGCCTGGCGGTGGTCACAATGAAGAAGCAGTATCCTGGTCACGCTAAACGCGTGATGATGGGCGTATGGTCTTTCCTGCGCCAGTTTATGTATACCAAATTTGTGATTGTCTGCGATGATGACGTTAACGCCCGCGACTGGAATGATGTTATCTGGGCCATTACCACGCGAATGGATCCGGCGCGCGATACGGTGTTAGTGGAAAACACGCCGATAGATTATCTGGATTTTGCCTCGCCGGTCTCCGGTCTTGGCTCAAAAATGGGACTGGATGCCACAAATAAATGGCCTGGCGAAACCGACCGTGAATGGGGTCGCCCGATCAAGAAAGATCCTGCTGTGACCGCGCGAATTGACGCGATCTGGGACGAACTGGCCATAATGAATAACGGTAAACCGCAGGCTGACCGTTAAGCCCTATAGACTTCCCGACAGAGAGAGCGAATGACAACCTTAAGCTGTAAAGTGACCTCGGTAGATGCTATCACCGACACCGTATATCGCGTCCGTTTAGTGCCTGAAGCGGCATTCTCTTTCCGTGCTGGTCAGTACCTGATGGTCGTGATGGATGAACGTGATAAGCGTCCTTTCTCTATGGCCTCAACGCCAGCGGAGCAGGAATTTATTGAGCTTCATATTGGTGCGTCAGAGCTTAACCTGTATGCAATGGCCGTCATGGACCGCATTCTTAAAGAGCGCGAGATCGTGGTGGATATTCCCCACGGTGATGCATGGCTGCGTGACGATGAAGACCGTCCGCTGATCCTGATTGCCGGTGGAACAGGCTTCTCCTACGTGCGCTCTATTCTGTTGACGGCCCTGGCGCGTAACCCGAACCGTGATATCACTATCTACTGGGGTGGCCGCGAAGAGAAACATCTCTACGATCTCTCTGAGCTTGAAGCGCTGAGCGTTAACCATCCCAACCTGCGTGTTGAACCGGTGGTTGAGCAGCCGGAAGAGGGCTGGCGTGGGCGTAGCGGCACAGTGCTAACGGCGGTACTGCAGGATCATGGCACGCTGGCAGGGCACGATATCTATATCGCTGGCCGCTTTGAGATGGCGAAAATTGCCCGTGACCTGTTCTGTAACGAACGTGATGCGCGTGAAGATCGTCTGTTTGGCGATGCTTTTGCGTTTATCTAAATAAAAAACCCGCCCCTGACAGGCGGGAAGAACGGCAACTAAACTGTCTCTCTTCGCAAATGGCGTCACTTGCGGCGAGGTACCTCTCGTAGGCCGGGAAAGCGCAACACCTCCCGGCAAAAGCCCGATGGCGCGATGCTTATCGGGCCTACGTTATAGTCTTACACTCTCTCAAACACCGTTGCGATACCCTGACCCAACCCAATACACATCGTTGCCAGACCAAACTGCGCGTCTTTGCGTTCCATCAGGTTAATCAGCGTTGTGCTGATACGCGCCCCGGAGCAGCCCAGCGGGTGACCGAGGGCGATCGCGCCGCCGTTGAGGTTAATTTTCTCGTCGATCTGCTCCATCAGCCCCAGATCTTTAATGCACGGCAGGATCTGCGCGGCGAAGGCTTCGTTCATCTCGAACACGTCGATATCACTGGTGGTCAATCCCGCTTTCTTCAGCGCCAGCTTCGAGGCCGGAACCGGGCCGTAACCCATGATAGAAGGATCGCAGCCTACCACCGCCATTGAGCGCACCCGGGCGCGAGGCGTTAACCCCAGCTCGCGGGCGCGGCTTTCGCTCATTACCAGCATCGCGGCCGCTCCGTCAGACAGCGCCGACGAGGTACCTGCCGTGACCGTACCGGTGACCGGGTCAAACGCCGGGCGCAGGGTGGATAGCGCTTCAACAGTGGTTTCCGGGCGGATCACTTCGTCGTAGCTGAACTGCTTCAGAACGCCATCAGCATCATGGCCGCCGGTCGGGATGATCTCATTCTTAAACGCGCCGGATTGCGTGGCGGCCCATGCACGAGCATGAGAACGCGCGGCGAAGGTATCCTGCATTTCACGGCTAATTCCGTGCAGGCGGGACAGCATTTCAGCGGTCAGGCCCATCATTCCTGCGGCTTTCGCCACGTTACGGCTCATGCCCGGGTGGAAATCGACCCCGTGGCTCATTGGCACATGGCCCATGTGCTCCACGCCGCCGACCAGGCAGGCCTGCGCGTCACCGGTCATGATCATACGCGCCGCATCATGCAGTGCCTGCATTGAGGAGCCGCACAGACGGTTGACGGTAACTGCCGGCACCGAATGTGGGATCTCCGCCAGCAGCGAAGCATTGCGGGCGATGTTGAAGCCCTGCTCAAGCGTCTGTTGCACACAGCCCCAGTAGATATCGTCGAGCGCAGCCGGGTCCAGCACCGGATTACGCGCCAGCAGGCTACGCATCAGGTGCGCTGAGAGATCCTCTGCACGCACGTTACGGAATGCGCCGCCTTTTGAACGGCCCATCGGGGTGCGAATCGCATCAACAATGACAACCTTTTCCATTGTGACTCCTTAAGCCGTTTTCAGCTCGCCAACCGGACGGGCTGGCTCAACTGCTGGGTAATAGGATTCGTTATGGCGCGCTTTATTACGCAGCCCTTCCGGCACGTCATACAGCGGGCCGAGGTGCTGATACTGCTGCACCATATCGAGATAGCGGGCGCTGCCGAGTGTATCCAGCCAGCGGAACGCGCCGCCGTGGAACGGAGGGAAGCCCAGGCCATAGACCAGCGCCATATCGGCTTCTGCCGGACTGGCGATAATGCCTTCTTCCAGGCAACGCACCACTTCGTTGATCATCGGAATCATCATCCGGGCGATGATTTCATCGTCCGTGAAGTCACGTTTTGGCTGGCTAACCCCGGCCAGCAGGCTATCCACCGCCGGATCTTCTTCTTTCTTCGGTTTGCCTTTGCTGTCTTCTTTATAGCGCCAGAAGCCCAGACCGTTTTTCTGACCAAAGCGGTTGGCGTCAAACAGGGCGTCAATCGCATCGCGATAATCTTTCTGCATGCGCTGTGGGAAGCCCGCCGCCATAACCGCTTGCGCGTGATGCGCGGTATCAATGCCAACCACATCCAGCAGATACGCCGGCCCCATCGGCCAGCCGAACTGTTTTTCCATCACTTTGTCGACTTTCCGGAAGTCCGCGCCGTCGCGCAGCAGCTGGCTGAAACCAGCGAAGTAAGGGAACAGTACGCGGTTGACGAAGAAGCCCGGGCAGTCGTTGACCACAATCGGGGTTTTGCCCATCTTACTGGCCCACGCCACCACTTTTGCGATGGTGTCGTCAGAGGTTTTTTCGCCGCGGATCACTTCGACCAGTGGCATGCGATGCACCGGATTGAAGAAATGCATTCCGCAGAAGTTTTCCGGGCGCTTCAGGACGCTTGCCAGCTCGCTAATCGGAATCGTCGAGGTGTTAGAGGCCAGTACGGTCTCCGGACGCACTTTCTCTTCCGTTTCGGCCAGCACCGCTTTCTTCACTTTCGGGTTCTCTACCACGGCCTCAACCACCACATCGACGCGGTCAAAACCGGTGTATTCCAGTACGGGCTGGATAGTAGAGATCACGCCTGAGAGTTTCAGACCGTCAATTTTGCCGCGTTCCAGCTGTTTATTGAGCAGCTTGGCCGCTTCGGTCATCCCCAGCGTCAGGGATTTCTCGCTGATGTCTTTCATCACCACCGGCACGCCCTTCCAGGCGGACTGGTAAGCGATGCCACCGCCCATAATGCCAGCGCCAAGTACCGCCGCATGTTTTGGCGTCTCAACGTTTTTCGTCAGCTGTTTTGCTTTGCCTTTCACGAACTGATCGTTGAGGAAGATACCCACCAGCGCGCGGGCTTCATTGGTATGTGCCAACGGGACAAAGCTCTGGTTTTCGAGTTTCAGGGCTTCGTCACGGCCAAAGCGGGCTGCGGCTTCGATGGTTTTCACCGCCGTGATCGGCGCCGGGTAGTGTTTACCCGCCGTCTGCATCACCATGCCCTTGGCGATGGTGAAACTCATGGCTGCTTCAATCTTGCTGAGCTTTAACGGCTCCAGTTTCGGCTGGCGTTTGGCCTTCCAGTCGAGATCGCCGTTAATGGCCTGACGCAGAATGGCGAGGGAGCCTTCAATCAGTTTTTCTGGCTTCACGACGCCATCAACCAGGCCGATTTTTTGCGCCTGCTCTGCGCCAACATCTTTACCTGCGGCAATAATTTCCAGCGCGCTGTCGGCACCCAGCATGCGCGGCATACGTACGGAGCCGCCAAAGCCCGGCATAATGCCCAGTTTGGTTTCCGGCAGGCCGATGCGCAGATCCGGCGTGGCGAGGCGGTAGTCGGTGGCCAGCACGCATTCGCAGCCGCCGCCCAGCGCGTAGCCGTTAACGGCGGAAAGGGTCGGGACAGGCAGATCTTCCAGACGATTAAAGACGCTGTTGGCAAAGTGCAGCCACTGGCTCAGCTGTTCTTCAGGCACCAGGAACAGTGAAAGAAATTCGGTGATATCGGCACCAACAATAAAGGCCGCTTTGTTCGAGCGCAGCAGCAGACCCTTTAAATCAGTTTGTTTTTCAAGTACATCCAGCGCCTGGCCAAGACTGGCCACCGTCGCGGTATCGAGCTTGTTGACTGAGCCGGGGGCATCGAACACCAGTTCGGCAATGCCATCTTCCAGCCAGTTGAGGTACAGGGTGTCGCCTTTGTAGAGCATGTCAGTCTCCTGAATCCAGCAAGTGGATCTGGTCATACCAGATGAGTCGGAGTGTGGGATTTATGTTAATAAAATGCAAATTACTCATTAAGAAATTGCTGCATTGATCACGGTCGGTGGAAATCACGCAGCCGGAGACAGGTGTGCTAAGATGCGAGGACTTGAGGTCAAAAAAACGAAAGGAAGAATGATGGACTCACTGGCTTCGCTTTATAAAAATCATATCGTTACCCTACAGGAACGTACCCGTGATGTACTTGCCCGCTTTAAGCTGGATGCGCTGTTAATCCACTCGGGCGAGCTGATGAATACCTTCCTGGATGACCATGCGTATCCGTTTAAGGTTAACCCGCAGTTTAAAGCCTGGGTGCCGGTAACACAGGTGCCAAATTGCTGGTTGCTGGTGGATGGCGTGAACAAGCCGAAACTGTGGTTCTATCTGCCTGTGGATTACTGGCACAACGTTGAGCCGCTGCCGACCAGCTTCTGGACAGAAGAAGTGGACGTCATGGCTTTACCAAAAGCCGACGGTATTGGCAGCCAGTTGCCTGCCGCGCGTGGCAATATTGCCTACATTGGCCCGGTCCCGGAGCGTGCGCTGGGTCTGGATATCCCGGCAGACAAACTCAACCCGAAAGGGGTGCTGGATTTCCTGCACTATTACCGCGCGTATAAAACCGACTACGAACTTTACTGCATGCGTGAAGCGCAAAAAACGGCGGTGAATGGTCACCGTGCAGCGCATGAAGCCTTCCAGTCCGGTATGAGCGAGTTCGATATCAATCAGGCGTACCTCACCGCGACCGGTCACCGTGACACCGATGTGCCGTACAGCAACATCGTCGCCCTGAATGAGCATGCCTCTGTTCTGCATTACACCAAACTGGATCACCATGTGCCGTCTGAGATGCGCAGCTTCCTGCTGGACGCAGGCGCAGAGTACAACGGCTACGCGGCTGACCTGACCCGTACCTGGGCGGCCAATGCTGATACCGATTTTGCGCATCTGATTAAAGACGTTAACGATGAGCAACTGGCGCTTATCAGCACCATGAAAGCCGGAACCAGCTATGTGGATTACCATATCCAGTTCCATCAGCGCATCGCTAAACTGCTGCGTAAACACCAGATCGTGAAAGACATGAGCGAAGAGGCGATGGTCGAAAACGATCTGACCGGACCCTTTATGCCGCACGGTATCGGCCACCCGCTGGGTCTGCAGGTTCATGATGTTGCGGGCTTTATGCAGGATGATACCGGCACGCACCTCGCCGCGCCGTCTAAATATCCTTACCTGCGCTGCACGCGTATCCTTGAGCCGCGCATGGTGCTGACCATCGAGCCGGGGATCTACTTTATCGAATCGCTGTTAGCGCCATGGCGCGAAGGTCAGTTCAGCAAGCACTTCAACTGGGAAAAAATTGACGCGCTGAAGCCGTTTGGCGGTATTCGTATCGAAGATAACGTCGTGATTCATGAGAACGGTATCGAGAATATGACGCGAGACCTGAAGCTGGCCTGATGGAAAGCTGGCTGATACCGGCTGAGCCGGTCACCTTTGTTGAAGAAATCAAGAAAAGCCGCTTTATTACGCTGCTGGCACACACCGATGGCGTAGAGGCGGCAAAGGCGTTTGTTGAGTCTGTCCGCGCTGCGCATCCCGACGCCCGTCACCACTGCGTGGCGTGGGTCGCCGGGCCGCCAGACGATTCGCAGCAGCTGGGTTTTTCTGATGACGGTGAACCGGCGGGTACTGCCGGTAAACCTATGCTTTCCCAGCTCATGGGCAGTGGCGTGGGTGAAATCACCGCCGTGGTTGTTCGCTACTACGGCGGCATTTTATTAGGTACCGGTGGGCTGGTGAAAGCGTATGGCGGGGGCGTACAGCAGGCGCTTAATATGTTGGTCACCACCCGCAAAACGCCACTCACCGAATATACTTTGTTGTGCGACTACGCCCAGCTATCGGGTGTCGAAGCGCTGCTTAAACAGTTTAACGGTGTGATTGCACACAGTGATTACCAGGCAATGGTGCAATTGCGCGTGGCGCTTCCTCAGGCTGAACAGGCTGCTTTTTCGGCAAAACTGGCGGATTTTAGTCGCGGTTCGTTGCAATTGCTGCCGATTGAAGAATAATCCCCACCTCACTTTTTGAATACCAAAGGAAGCGGCAGAGATGCATTTTCGTGCCATAACCCGAATCGTTGGACTGCTGGTCATACTTTTTTCCGGGACAATGATTCTCCCAGGACTGGTGGCGCTTATCTACCGGGACGGCGCGGGGCGGGCATTTACCCAGACCTTCTTTGTTGCGCTGGCGATTGGCTCGCTGCTGTGGTGGCCAAACCGTCGTCAGAAAGGTGAGCTGAAATCACGTGAAGGGTTTCTGATTGTGGTGCTGTTCTGGACGGTGCTGGGAAGCGTCGGTTCGCTGCCCTTTATCTTCTCTGAACAGCCCAATCTGAGCATCACGGATGCCTTTTTTGAATCCTTCTCCGGCTTAACGACTACCGGCGCGACTACGTTGGTTGGGCTGGATTCATTACCCCACGCCATTCTCTTTTATCGCCAGATGCTGCAATGGTTCGGTGGTATGGGGATCATTGTTCTGGCGGTGGCCATCCTTCCTATCCTGGGCGTCGGGGGCATGCAGTTGTACAGGGCAGAAATGCCGGGGCCACTGAAAGATAACAAGATGCGCCCGCGTATTGCCGAGACGGCGAAGACCCTGTGGCTGATTTATGTTTTACTGACCGTTGCCTGTGCGCTGGCGCTGTGGTTTGCCGGTATGCCCGCGTTCGATGCCATCGGGCACAGCTTCGCGACAATCGCCATCGGCGGGTTCTCTACCCACGATGCCAGTGTGGGCTACTTTGATAGTCCAACGATCAACACCATTATTGCTGTTTTCCTGCTGATCTCCGGCTGTAACTACGGTCTACACTTCTCATTACTCAGCGGACGTAGCCTGAAGGTGTACTGGCGCGACCCGGAGTTCCGTATGTTTATTGGCGTCCAGCTCACGCTGGTGGTCATCTGTACGCTGGTGCTCTGGTTCCACGATGTCTATAACTCGGCGCTGACCACGCTAAACCAGGCGTTCTTCCAGGTGGTGTCGATGGCGACAACCGCAGGTTTTACCACGGACAGCATTGCACGCTGGCCGCTGTTCCTGCCTGTGCTGCTGCTGTGCTCGGCATTTATTGGTGGTTGCGCCGGGTCGACGGGCGGTGGCCTGAAGGTGATTCGTATTCTGCTGCTCTTCAAGCAGGGGAACCGTGAATTAAAACGCCTGGTTCACCCAAATGCAGTCTATAGCATCAAGCTGGGCAACCGTGCCCTGCCGGAACGTATTCTCGAAGCGGTGTGGGGATTCTTCTCGGCGTATGCCCTGGTCTTTATCGTCAGTATGCTGGCAATCATCGCGACGGGGGTGGATGATTTCTCTGCCTTTGCGTCCGTTGTGGCAACACTTAATAACCTCGGGCCTGGCCTGGGGGTCGTGGCGGATAACTTTGCCAGTATGAACCCGGTCGCGAAATGGATCCTAATCGCCAATATGCTGTTTGGGCGTCTTGAGGTCTTTACGCTGCTGGTGCTGTTCACCCCAACATTCTGGCGCGAGTAAGGAGTCGTCGGTGAAAACACTTATTCTATTCTCTACGCGAGACGGGCAAACGCGTGAGATTGCCTCTTATCTGGCTTCTGAACTACAAGAGCTGGGCATTTACTCTGATGTGGTGAACCTGAACCGTACGGAGCAAATCGCCTGGCAGGATTACGACCGCGTGGTGATTGGGGCGTCTATCCGTTACGGGCATTTCCATCCTGCGCTGGATCGCTTTGTGAAAAAGCATACGGCAGCGCTCAATAAGCTGCCCGGGGCGTTCTACTCGGTCAATCTGGTGGCCCGCAAACCTGAAAAGCGTACACCGCAGACCAACAGCTACACGCGTAAGTTTTTGCTGAATTCGCCGTGGCAGCCAGACGTGTGTGCCGTCTTTGCAGGGGCGCTGCGTTACCCCCGCTATCGCTGGTATGACCGCTTTATGATTCGGCTGATTATGAAAATGACCGGCGGTGAAACCGATACGCGTAAAGAAGTGGTTTATACCGACTGGACGCAGGTGAGCAGTTTTGCCCGGGAAATCGCGCATTTATCACCCGAATCGCGGCGTATTTAAGCGTGGAGTTTGAAAAGTGAGCGAACGAAAAGTTTTTTGTATTTTGTGCTTGTCACTTCAGAATAACTCCCTATAATGCGCCTCCACTGACACGGAACAACGGCACACACGCCGCCGGGTCAGCAGAGAAAAGCAAATTAAACGCTTGACTCTGAAGCGGGAAAGCGTAATATGCACACCCCGCGCCGCAGCGAAAACGAAGCGGCACTGCTCTTTAACAATTTATCAGACAATCTGTGTGGGCACTCAAAGTGACATGGATTCTTAACGTCGCAAGACGAAAAATGAATACCAAGTCTCAACGAGTGAACACGTAATTCATTACGAAGTTTAATTCATTGAGCATCAAACTTTTAAATTGAAGAGTTTGATCATGGCTCAGATTGAACGCTGGCGGCAGGCCTAACACATGCAAGTCGAACGGTAGCACAGAGAGCTTGCTCTCGGGTGACGAGTGGCGGACGGGTGAGTAATGTCTGGGAAACTGCCTGATGGAGGGGGATAACTACTGGAAACGGTAGCTAATACCGCATAACGTCGCAAGACCAAAGAGGGGGACCTTCGGGCCTCTTGCCATCAGATGTGCCCAGATGGGATTAGCTAGTAGGTGGGGTAACGGCTCACCTAGGCGACGATCCCTAGCTGGTCTGAGAGGATGACCAGCCACACTGGAACTGAGACACGGTCCAGACTCCTACGGGAGGCAGCAGTGGGGAATATTGCACAATGGGCGCAAGCCTGATGCAGCCATGCCGCGTGTATGAAGAAGGCCTTCGGGTTGTAAAGTACTTTCAGCGGGGAGGAAGGTGTTGTGGTTAATAACCACAGCAATTGACGTTACCCGCAGAAGAAGCACCGGCTAACTCCGTGCCAGCAGCCGCGGTAATACGGAGGGTGCAAGCGTTAATCGGAATTACTGGGCGTAAAGCGCACGCAGGCGGTCTGTCAAGTCGGATGTGAAATCCCCGGGCTCAACCTGGGAACTGCATTCGAAACTGGCAGGCTGGAGTCTTGTAGAGGGGGGTAGAATTCCAGGTGTAGCGGTGAAATGCGTAGAGATCTGGAGGAATACCGGTGGCGAAGGCGGCCCCCTGGACAAAGACTGACGCTCAGGTGCGAAAGCGTGGGGAGCAAACAGGATTAGATACCCTGGTAGTCCACGCCGTAAACGATGTCGATTTGGAGGTTGTGCCCTTGAGGCGTGGCTTCCGGAGCTAACGCGTTAAATCGACCGCCTGGGGAGTACGGCCGCAAGGTTAAAACTCAAATGAATTGACGGGGGCCCGCACAAGCGGTGGAGCATGTGGTTTAATTCGATGCAACGCGAAGAACCTTACCTGGTCTTGACATCCACAGAACTTTCCAGAGATGGATTGGTGCCTTCGGGAACTGTGAGACAGGTGCTGCATGGCTGTCGTCAGCTCGTGTTGTGAAATGTTGGGTTAAGTCCCGCAACGAGCGCAACCCTTATCCTTTGTTGCCAGCGGTTAGGCCGGGAACTCAAAGGAGACTGCCAGTGATAAACTGGAGGAAGGTGGGGATGACGTCAAGTCATCATGGCCCTTACGACCAGGGCTACACACGTGCTACAATGGCGCATACAAAGAGAAGCGACCTCGCGAGAGCAAGCGGACCTCATAAAGTGCGTCGTAGTCCGGATTGGAGTCTGCAACTCGACTCCATGAAGTCGGAATCGCTAGTAATCGTAGATCAGAATGCTACGGTGAATACGTTCCCGGGCCTTGTACACACCGCCCGTCACACCATGGGAGTGGGTTGCAAAAGAAGTAGGTAGCTTAACCTTCGGGAGGGCGCTTACCACTTTGTGATTCATGACTGGGGTGAAGTCGTAACAAGGTAACCGTAGGGGAACCTGCGGTTGGATCACCTCCTTACCTTAAAGAACCTGCCTTTGTAGTGCTCACACAGATTGTCTGATGAAAAACAGCAGTAAAAACCTCTACAGGCTTGTAGCTCAGGTGGTTAGAGCGCACCCCTGATAAGGGTGAGGTCGGTGGTTCAAGTCCACTCAGGCCTACCAAATTTTCCCTGATACTGCGTTGCGGCAACGCTCACATACTGATGTATGCGTCGCGTTACCACGCCTTGTCTCAGGAAAAATTACCGGTACAGAGGTTTGCAAACGATGGGGCTATAGCTCAGCTGGGAGAGCGCCTGCTTTGCACGCAGGAGGTCTGCGGTTCGATCCCGCATAGCTCCACCATCTTTTACTGCGAACACAAGAAAACTTCAGAGTGAACCTGAAAAGGTGCACTGCGAAGTTTTGCTCTTTAAAAATCTGGATCAAGCTGAAAATTGAAACGACACACAGTTAATGTGTGTTCGAGTCTCTCAAATTTTCGCAATCAGAAGTGAAACATCTTCGGGTTGTGAGGTTAAGCGACTAAGCGTACACGGTGGATGCCCTGGCAGTCAGAGGCGATGAAGGACGTGCTAATCTGCGAAAAGCGCCGGCGAGGTGATATGAACCCTTGACCCGGCGATGTCCGAATGGGGAAACCCAGTGCAATCCGTTGCACTATCGTTAACTGAATACATAGGTTAACGAGGCGAACCGGGGGAACTGAAACATCTAAGTACCCCGAGGAAAAGAAATCAACCGAGATTCCCCCAGTAGCGGCGAGCGAACGGGGAGCAGCCCAGAGTCTGAATCAGCTTGTGTGTTAGTGGAAGCGTCTGGAAAGTCGCACGGTACAGGGTGATAGTCCCGTACACGAAAATGCACAGGCTGTGAACTCGAAGAGTAGGGCGGGACACGTGGTATCCTGTCTGAATATGGGGGGACCATCCTCCAAGGCTAAATACTCCTGACTGACCGATAGTGAACCAGTACCGTGAGGGAAAGGCGAAAAGAACCCCGGCGAGGGGAGTGAAAAAGAACCTGAAACCGTGTACGTACAAGCAGTGGGAGCACCTTCGGGTGTGACTGCGTACCTTTTGTATAATGGGTCAGCGACTTATATTCTGTAGCAAGGTTAACCGTATAGGGGAGCCGAAGGGAAACCGAGTCTTAACTGGGCGTTAAGTTGCAGGGTATAGACCCGAAACCCGGTGATCTAGCCATGGGCAGGTTGAAGGTTGGGTAACACTAACTGGAGGACCGAACCGACTAATGTTGAAAAATTAGCGGATGACCTGTGGCTGGGGGTGAAAGGCCAATCAAACCGGGAGATAGCTGGTTCTCCCCGAAAGCTATTTAGGTAGCGCCTCGTGAACTCATCTTCGGGGGTAGAGCACTGTTTCGGCTAGGGGGCCATCCCGGCTTACCAACCCGATGCAAACTACGAATACCGAAGAATGTTATCACGGGAGACACACGGCGGGTGCTAACGTCCGTCGTGAAGAGGGAAACAACCCAGACCGCCAGCTAAGGTCCCAAAGTCATGGTTAAGTGGGAAACGATGTGGGAAGGCACAGACAGCCAGGATGTTGGCTTAGAAGCAGCCATCATTTAAAGAAAGCGTAATAGCTCACTGGTCGAGTCGGCCTGCGCGGAAGATGTAACGGGGCTAAACCATGCACCGAAGCTGCGGCAGCGACGCTTATGCGTTGTTGGGTAGGGGAGCGTTCTGTAAGCCGTTGAAGGTGGCCTGTGAGGGTTGCTGGAGGTATCAGAAGTGCGAATGCTGACATAAGTAACGATAAAGCGGGTGAAAAGCCCGCTCGCCGGAAGACCAAGGGTTCCTGTCCAACGTTAATCGGGGCAGGGTGAGTCGACCCCTAAGGCGAGGCCGAAAGGCGTAGTCGATGGGAAACAGGTTAATATTCCTGTACTTGGTGTTACTGCGAAGGGGGGACGGAGAAGGCTATGTTAGCCGGGCGACGGTTGTCCCGGTTTAAGCATGTAGGCGGAGGTTCCAGGTAAATCCGGTACCTTTTAACGCTGAGGTGTGATGACGAGGCACTACGGTGCTGAAGTAACAAATGCCCTGCTTCCAGGAAAAGCCTCTAAGCATCAGGTAACACGAAATCGTACCCCAAACCGACACAGGTGGTCAGGTAGAGAATACCAAGGCGCTTGAGAGAACTCGGGTGAAGGAACTAGGCAAAATGGTGCCGTAACTTCGGGAGAAGGCACGCTGATATGTAGGTGAAGCCCCTGCGGGTGGAGCTGAAATCAGTCGAAGATACCAGCTGGCTGCAACTGTTTATTAAAAACACAGCACTGTGCAAACACGAAAGTGGACGTATACGGTGTGACGCCTGCCCGGTGCCGGAAGGTTAATTGATGGGGTTAGCGGCAACGCGAAGCTCTTGATCGAAGCCCCGGTAAACGGCGGCCGTAACTATAACGGTCCTAAGGTAGCGAAATTCCTTGTCGGGTAAGTTCCGACCTGCACGAATGGCGTAATGATGGCCAGGCTGTCTCCACCCGAGACTCAGTGAAATTGAACTCGCTGTGAAGATGCAGTGTACCCGCGGCAAGACGGAAAGACCCCGTGAACCTTTACTATAGCTTGACACTGAACACTGGTCCTTGATGTGTAGGATAGGTGGGAGGCTTTGAAGCGTGGACGCCAGTCTGCGTGGAGCCATCCTTGAAATACCACCCTTTAATGGCTGGTGTTCTAACGTAGACCCGTTACCCGGGTTGCGGACAGTGTCTGGTGGGTAGTTTGACTGGGGCGGTCTCCTCCCAAAGAGTAACGGAGGAGCACGAAGGTTAGCTAATCCTGGTCGGACATCAGGAGGTTAGTGCAATGGCATAAGCTAGCTTGACTGCGAGAGTGACGGCTCGAGCAGGTGCGAAAGCAGGTCATAGTGATCCGGTGGTTCTGAATGGAAGGGCCATCGCTCAACGGATAAAAGGTACTCCGGGGATAACAGGCTGATACCGCCCAAGAGTTCATATCGACGGCGGTGTTTGGCACCTCGATGTCGGCTCATCACATCCTGGGGCTGAAGTAGGTCCCAAGGGTATGGCTGTTCGCCATTTAAAGTGGTACGCGAGCTGGGTTTAGAACGTCGTGAGACAGTTCGGTCCCTATCTGCCGTGGGCGCTGGAGAATTGAGGGGGGCTGCTCCTAGTACGAGAGGACCGGAGTGGACGCATCACTGGTGTTCGGGTTGTCATGCCAATGGCACTGCCCGGTAGCTAAATGCGGAAGAGATAAGTGCTGAAAGCATCTAAGCACGAAACTTGCCCCGAGATGAGTTCTCCCTGAGACTTAAAGTCTCCTGAAGGAACGTTGAAGACGACGACGTTGATAGGTCGGGTGTGTAAGCGCAGCGATGCGTTGAGCTAACCGATACTAATGAACCGTGAGGCTTAACCTTACAACGCCGAAGGTGTTTTGGCGAAGAGACGATTTTCAGCCTGATACAGATTAACAGAATTTGCCTGGCGGCTTTAGCGCGGTGGTCCCACCTGACCCCATGCCGAACTCAGAAGTGAAACGCCGTAGCGCCGATGGTAGTGTGGGGTCTCCCCATGTGAGAGTAGGGAACTGCCAGGCATCAAATAAGTGAAGAGGCCATCCGAAAGGATGGCCTTTTTGCGTTTCTGCGTTGCACAAACTAATCCCCCACAACGTACTGCTTATACGGTAAACTACCTGCGTTTTTGCATCAGGATAGCGCCTATGAACCACTCCCTTAAGCCCTGGAATACCTTTGGTATTCAACGGAATGCTAATCACATTGTACGCGCCGATACGGCCCAGCAACTGCTGGATGCATGGCAACGCGCAACAGAAAACAACGAACCCGTACTGATTCTGGGCGAAGGCAGCAATGTCCTGTTTCTCGATGATTTTGCCGGGACGGTCATTATTAACCGCATCATGGGAATTGAGGTCGAAGAGTGCGCCGATAGCTGGCGTTTGCGCGTAGGTGCCGGCGAAAACTGGCATCAACTGGTGCAATATACCCTCGAAAAAGGGATGCCGGGACTGGAAAACCTGGCTCTCATCCCGGGCTGCGCGGGATCATCGCCCATTCAAAATATCGGTGCGTATGGCATCGAACTCAAACACGTGTGCGACTATGTCGACTGCATTGAGCTGGCGACCGGTACGGCTCAGCGTTTAACGGCAGAGCAGTGCCGTTTTGGCTACCGTGACAGCATCTTCAAACATGAATATCAGGATCGCTACGTCATTGTCGCTGTGGGCCTGCGTCTGTCCAAAACCTGGCAGCCGGTGCTGACCTATGGTGATTTAACGCGCCTCGATCCGGCAACCGTCTCCCCTCGCGATGTGTTTGACTCGGTTTGCCATATGCGCATGACCAAACTGCCCGATCCCAAAATAAACGGAAATGCCGGCAGTTTCTTCAAAAACCCCGTCATAAGCAGCGAAAACGCGAAAGCATTGCTGGCTAAATGGCCTACTGCCCCGCATTACCCGCAGGCGGATGGCAGCGTGAAGCTGGCTGCAGGTTGGCTTATCGATCAGTGCCAGTTAAAAGGTACTACCGTGGGCGGCGCAGCGGTTCACCGTCAGCAGGCACTGGTGCTGATCAATCAACACGATGCGACCAGCGACGACGTGGTGCAACTGGCGCACCATGTGCGTCAGCAAGTGGGTGAGAAATTTAACGTCTGGCTGGAGCCGGAAGTCCGCTTCATTGGTCGTAAGGGTGAAGTGAATGCTGTGGAGACTATCGCGTGAAGGACAATACCATCCCGTTAACCCTGATTGGCATCCTGGCCGACGGTGAGTTTCATTCTGGCGAGCAATTAGGTGAGCAGCTGGGCATGAGCCGTGCTGCCATTAATAAACATATTCAGACCCTCCGCGACTGGGGGGTTGATGTCTTCACCGTGCCCGGAAAAGGCTACAGCTTGCCGGAACCCATTCAGCTCCTGAACGAAGAACTCATCCGCAGCCAGATAGGGCAGGGTAACGTGGCCGTATTGCCGGTCATCGATTCGACAAACCAGTACCTGCTGGAGCGGATAGGCGAGCTGGAATCAGGGGATGCCTGCGTTGCAGAGTACCAGCAGGCCGGGCGCGGCCGTCGCGGGCGTAAGTGGTTCTCGCCGTTTGGCGCAAACCTCTATCTTTCCATGTACTGGCGTCTTGAGCAGGGGCCTGCCGCCGCAGTGGGTCTGAGTCTGGTGATTGGTATCGTTATGGCGGAAGTTCTGCATGAACTTGGTGCGGATAAAGTACGGGTAAAATGGCCAAATGACCTTTACCTGAACGATCGTAAGCTTGCCGGTATTCTGGTCGAACTGACGGGAAAAACTGGCGATGCGGCGCAAATTGTCATTGGTGCCGGTCTCAATATGGTAATGAGAAATGTGCAAAGCGATGTGGTGAATCAGGCGTGGACCAACCTGCAGGAAGCGGGGATCACCATCGATCGCAACACGCTTGCCGTGCGTATGATTAAAGAGCTGCGTACCTCCCTGTCTCTCTTTGAACAGGAAGGGCTGGCATCGTTCCTGTCTCGCTGGGAAAAACTCGATAACTTTATCAACCGACCGGTGAAACTGCTGATTGGTGATAAGGAGATCTACGGTATCTCTCGCGGCATTGATGCACAGGGTGCCCTGCTCCTGGAGCAGGATGGCGTCATCAAGCCCTGGGTGGGCGGTGAGATATCCCTGCGCAGCGCTGAATAAATGAGTATGCGCACTACAGGATATTCCGCGAGCCTGAAAATGCTCGTCTGGCTCGCGGAACAATCATTCCCTCTCCCCGAGGGGAAGAGGGTCTGGAGAACTTACTGCGGATAAGGTACCCAGTCTCCGCCGTTCAGGCGAACGTACGGTTTGTTCTGGTATTGAATGACAACCGCATTCGCATTCTCTGACACTTCCGCGGTTTGCGGCAGATTGCTGGTGAGCTGATCCCAGTTCACGCTATCTTCCACAAACAGCTTGCCATCGACCGCGCGGGCCACGAGCTCAGAGATGGCCAGATAGCTGACTGGTTGAGTGATCTCAATCGGTGCGCCCTGATGCGGTGCCTTCATACCAAAGAATTTAATCCCGGCAGGCACGTTGGTAATGGACGGGCTGGGGATATCGCGCAGGCCGGACACCTGCATTCTGTCGCCTTTCAGCGCCCCACCGTGCTCCGGAACGACAACCACCATCACTTTACGGCCAGATTTTTCCAGCTCAGTGAAGAACGCATCCAGCTCATCAAAGAACTTCTGCGCACGCACTTTGTAATCCGCCGTTTTGCTCACGCCCGGGAAATGGTTACCGTCGTGAAGGGGCAGGGTGTTATAGAACGTGGCGCTGCGCGGATTGCTGTCTTTTTCAATGGTCTGCAGCCAGCGCTGTAGCACGGCGGTATCGTCATAGACTGGCGAGCCGTCGAAGCCCAGCAGCGTGACCGGCAGCCCGGTTTGATCCATCAGCGGTGCCTGCATACCCCCTTCTTCACGTACCTCTTTCAGGAAGTTACCGAACTGACCGTTA
The DNA here is from genome assembly GCF_050031095.1 of Enterobacter cloacae complex sp. 382A5. Classification (NCBI taxonomy): domain Bacteria; kingdom Pseudomonadati; phylum Pseudomonadota; class Gammaproteobacteria; order Enterobacterales; family Enterobacteriaceae; genus Enterobacter; species Enterobacter cloacae complex sp. 382A5. The sequence goes on along the minus strand of NZ_JBLGVK010000001.1, from coordinate 4,508,526 downwards.
TGCCCCAGCATCAGATGCTGCGTAAAGCCCAGTTTCGCCAGGTTATCGAACAGATAACACTGGTTGCCAGCGGGCTGATACAAATTCTTGTGCGATGGCTGGCCGCAGCTTGCTCGCAGCAGGCGGATGGCCGCCGGGCCGCTGTACGAGGTGGCAGAGTTAAAGTCTTTAAACTGGATATCGAAATGCGACCACAGCGGGTGCGACATTAAACCAGCCGCATCAACGTCAGCCCAGGAGAGGGAGCAGATGTTAATTACCAGCAGTTCAAACGGCTGAGCATCCGCCGGGAGTGCATCCGGGAATTTAGTCTGACGCTTATCTTCCGCGGTGTAGAAGCTGGAAAGCCAGGCATTCAGGTTGGTTGAGGTCGGCGGTGCGGTCTGCGCTGGAATATCGCCCACCACCGGCGTGTCGCCAGCCGTGGCAACGGTTGCTGCCGCGCTTCCTCCGGTGGTGGTCACCGTGCTGGTCGGTTGACCGGCAGGCCACAGGGAAAAACTTGGCCCAGCCAGCGTCAGAACGTTCAGCCAAATCATAATGGCAACGACAAACACCGTGACGCGGATCCACTGTGACAGAAACAGCCAGGCAACCAGCAGCACAAAGACCGCGCCAATCATCTGCCAGTTAATAAAGCGCTCGGTCAGGTCGAGGATATAGCTGGCGCTAAACCCGGCGACCTGCGACCCCTGGCTCATGATGCTGTCCGGCCCCGGCAGCCAGGTATCATGCCAGAACAGCGCAAAACCCAGCGGGATGGCAACCCAGTGACGCAAGCGATGCAGCCTGATATTGGGCAGCGGCATCAGCAGGAAGGCCATAAACACCAGGTTCAGCAGAGGATGGAAGTTCAGATAGCCAGCCCACAGCAGACCAAACTTCACCAGAAAGTAGAAGTTCCAGCCGGAAAGGCCGCGCCAGTATTGCCACAGAGGCGATGGTGACGAAGCGGTATAAGTTGAGTTAGTCATGTTTTCGGTCTGCCTTGACGTGTGTTGCCCGTGTCAGTGTTCCGGCTGGTTTGACATAGCGAGGTTTGCCAAACGCCATTCTGGCCGTATCGCGAATACGGCGCAGTGAATGGCGTGCATAATAACCAAGCGGGAAAAAGATCAGCGCACAGAATACAACCAGTTGAATGATATCGCTGATATTCATGATGGTGCGTTCTCCCCATTCTCAGTTAATAAGCGAAGGGGTTCCGGAACCCGACGCCAGACATGGCCGTCATGCCGTGCATTGAGGATCGGTTTGACATCGCTCGTGACAGGTAGCGGTTTCACCCAGTTTTCAGGCGCGAGGGCACGCATCTGCACCAGCTCAGCGCTGATCAGATTGTCTTCGAACCAAATCATACGGTTTGAGAAAATATCCCCGGTAGGCAGCGGGAAGATATGGTTCAGCGCGGTATCGAGATCGTTTACCCGACAAAAAGACAAAAACAGAACCAGGCGGTTGTCGCCAATCGTCATGATGTCCCCGGTACGGTTCGGGCGGCATAAGGTGAGCGCCTGTTCCACGCGGATCCCCGGTACAGGTCGCAGGGCAACCATTACCCCTTTCCCGTCTGCAGGAAGCAGCGTGTTGTTCATCATGTTGCCAACGGCATCGCAGAAGGTATCCCATTTCTGATAACCACGCAGTTTCATCGGCTGCGTCATGGAAAGCAGCGTGGAAATATCTTCCGGTACGTGGCGGTTGAACTGCTGCCCCTGGACACTTTCGATAAGCGTCAGGCAGCGTGACAGAGGGGCATTCCACGGGATAACCATGTTTGCGCCACAGCCCAAAAGCAGACGCTCATCCGTGGCACGCAGGCTGGTATTGTTTTCGCGTACCACAATTTTTAACGCGCTGCCGCGTTGACGACGTAAGGTATGAATTTGTCGTGCCAGCGTTTCAATCTGATTGTTCTGCATCAGCGAGAAAACAAGGGTTGCCGCCTGCGTCGTGCGGGCTTCATGAAAAAGCGCTTCATTGGACTCAAACAGGGACCAGTTTTCAGACAGCGCGGGCGCCCCCTCCAGTACCGCAATATGGCTCAGGATCCGTTTTTCATCGCTGCGCGGTTGCACCACGGTTTCTTCTTGCTGGGCAAGGTGCCACTCGCCGTCAATATGTTTAAGCGTAAGCTGCTGTCTGGCGCTCACGCCTTTTTCATTACACCAGAATGCAATATCGTAGAGATAGCTGCCCGCCTGGTCGCGCAGACTCGCCAGGCCGAATAGCGAGCGATACTCCGCCATTAAAAGTGAGAACAGCTTGTCGTTATTACTGCCGGGATTGATTATCAACAGCGTACAATTTTGAAATTTTGCCCATTTATTGATTTTTTCCAGCCACTGCAGCAGTTTCTCCGTCGGGATATTTTGCAGGGCGTTATGTGAACATTTAAGAATCAATAAAAAGCGGTCTGGATTGATGGAACACTGAATGTCGCGGGACAAATAGTATAGACTATCTGCTTCCGACGGCATGGAAAACAAGCGTACCGTCTGTGGACCGCGGTCTCGCTCAAGCGTAATAATTTGCTTCGGGTCTTCGCCCATACTAATAACAGCGACCCGGGAGTCCTTACCCTGCGCGGCAATTGTCTGGTTTACCAGACTGATAGCATCTTCATTACGATCCGAATTAACCCACCAGACTCCTCCGACTGGCATGTGGCGCAATTCGTCCCATAATGACTGGATGCCAATAGAAAATATGGAGTCCACGGTGTCCCTCTTTTCGTCTAATTTATCTGTATATCAGTTTACTAGCGAAAGCGTAGAAATAAACCTAACATTGAAATTAAAGAGCATCAGATTTAGCATGTAAATGAAATTTCACAGGGCAGGAAGCCTCGCGACTTCAGAGAGTAAAACGATACTCAAAGGGATGGAAAAAAATGGATAATAACGAACCCGGAACCCCAGTCGATTCGACCCTGGGTTACACATTCCAAAACGATTTTCTGGCGCTGACGCAGGCCTTTTCTTTACCTGAAATAGATTACACCGATATTTCCCAGCGGGAACAGTTGGCTGCGGCTATTAAACGTTGGCCGTTATTAGCTGAATTTACCCAACAACAATAAGGGAGCCATTGATGGCCATACTCGGATTACAGGGCGTCCGTGGTGGAGTGGGTACAACATCCGTTACCGCGGCGCTGGCGTGGTCATTACAGCTTTTAGGTGAATCGGTGCTGGTGATTGACGCCTGCGCCGACAATTTGCTGCGTATGTCATTTAACGTCGACTTTACCCGTACAGAGGGTTGGGCCCGCGCGTTGCTTGATGATAAAGACTGGCGTGATGCGGGTCTGCGTTACACCTCCCAGCTCGATCTCCTGCCGTTTGGTCAACTGACCACGACAGAGCGTGAGAATGAAGCCGCCTATCAGCGTTTATTTTCGCAATTCACACTCGCGCTGCAGAGCCTCAAAGAAAAAGGCCATTATCAGTGGATCCTGCTGGATCTGCCGCACGGTGCCGGCACGCTGACCCGACAGCTGATTGCACAGTGCGACCACGTGCTCTCCATTGTGAACGTCGATGCCAATTGCCATATCCGTTTACATCAGCAGGGGTTGCCCCAGAACAGCCATATCCTGATTAACGATTTACGCATTGGCAGCCAGATCCAGGACGATCTGTATCAGGTCTGGCTGCAAAGCCAGCGTCGTTTGCTGCCGATTGTGATCCATCGTGATGAGGGGATGGCGGAATGCCTCGCCTCCAAACAGCCACTTGGCGAGTATCGTAGCGATTCGCTGGCGGCAGAAGAGATCCTGACGCTGGCGAACTGGTGTCTTCTGCACTTCGCCCAAGAGGCGGATCCTGCCAGGGGTACGGTATGAGTCGACTCGCCAGCTGGTTACTCATCCCGCCGGTCAGTTCGCGTTTAAGCGACCATTACCGGCATTATCGCCGGCATGGTGCCTCGGCATTTAGCGCCGCGTTCGGCTGTTTCTGGATGATTCTGGCCTGGATGTTCATCCCCCTCGAGCACCCCCGCTGGCAGCGCATTCGTGCGCGACACAGTGAATTGTATCCGCACATTAATCCTGACCGTCCACGGCCGTTAGATCCGGCGCGGTACATCATTCAGGCCATCTGGCTGGTGGTCACGTCGCCGCGGCAGGAGAAAAAGACGCCGCACTGGCGCAGCTTCAGCCGGGTCCAGCTTTTACGCGAACGCTATCATCAGTGGCTGGACAGGCTGCCTGACCGCGTGGGCGATAAGACCAGCCATCTGGATAACCATAAAGAACTCGGGCATTTGCACCCGGGTTTACGGCGTTTTATTCTGGGCGTGATTGTTGTCTTCTCGCTCATTCTGGCGCTGGTCTGTATCACGCAACCCTTTAACCCGCTGGCGCAGTTCACTTTCCTGATCCTGCTGTGGGGCGTGGCGCTGCTGGTGCGGCGTATACCGGGGCGCTTCTCCGCCCTGATGCTGATTGTGTTATCACTGACCGTCTCCTGCCGCTATATCTGGTGGCGTTATACCTCAACGCTGAACTGGGATGACCCGGTCAGTCTGGTATGCGGTCTGGTGCTGCTGTTTGCTGAAACGTACGCCTGGATCGTGCTGGTGTTGGGCTATTTCCAGGTGATCTGGCCGCTCAACCGCCAGCCGGTTCCGCTGCCAAAAGATACGTCGCAGTGGCCGACTGTCGATCTCTTTGTGCCGACCTATAACGAAGATCTGAGCGTGGTGAAAAATACCATTTACGCCGCGCTGGGTATCGACTGGCCCAAAGATAAGCTCAAAATCTGGATCCTGGATGACGGCGGTCGGGCCGCGTTCCGTGAGTTCGCGCAGGAGGTGGGCGTTGAGTATATCGCCCGTACCTCTCACGAACATGCCAAAGCCGGGAACATCAACAACGCGCTGAAGTATGCGACAGGGGAGTTTGTCTCCATCTTTGACTGCGACCACGTGCCGACGCGCTCGTTCCTGCAGATGACGATGGGCTGGTTCCTGAAAGAGAAAGCGCTGGCGATGATGCAGACGCCGCACCATTTCTTCTCGCCGGATCCGTTTGAACGTAACCTCGGCCGTTTCCGTAAGACCCCGAACGAAGGCACGCTGTTCTATGGCCTGGTGCAGGACGGCAACGACATGTGGGATGCGACCTTCTTCTGCGGTTCCTGTGCGGTTATCCGCCGTAAACCACTGGATGAAATTGGCGGCATCGCGGTTGAAACGGTTACCGAAGATGCCCATACCTCGCTACGCCTGCACCGTCGCGGCTATACCTCTGCCTATATGCGTATCCCTCAGGCGGCCGGTCTGGCGACGGAATCCCTGTCGGCGCATATCGGCCAGCGTATTCGCTGGGCGCGCGGGATGGTACAGATTTTCCGTCTTGATAACCCGCTGTTGGGTAAAGGCCTCAAGCTGGCGCAACGTCTGTGCTACGTCAACGCCATGTTCCACTTCTTATCCGGTATTCCGCGGCTGATCTTCCTGACCGCGCCGCTGGCGTTCCTGCTTCTTCACGCCTATATCATCTACGCGCCCGCGCTGATGATTGCGCTGTTTGTTCTGCCGCACATGATCCACGCGAGCCTGACCAACTCGAAGATTCAGGGCAAGTATCGCCACTCATTCTGGAGTGAAATCTACGAAACGGTGCTGGCCTGGTACATCGCGCCGCCAACGATGGTGGCGCTGATTAACCCGCATAAAGGCAAGTTTAACGTCACCGCGAAGGGTGGCCTGGTGGAAGAGGAGTATGTCGACTGGGTGATCTCCCGTCCGTACATCTTCCTGGTGCTGCTGAACATTGTGGGGGTGATTGCCGGTATCTGGCGCTACTTCTACGGTCCGGAAAACGAAATCCTGACGGTGTTCGTCAGTATGGCATGGGTATTTTACAACCTGATTATCCTTGGCGGCGCGGTGGCGGTGTCGGTGGAAAGCAAGCAGGTACGTCGCGCGCATCGTGTTGAAATCAGCATGCCTGCGGCGATAGCCCGTGAAGATGGTCATCTCTTCTCCTGTACCGTTCATGACTTCTCCGACGGTGGTCTGGGTATCAAAATCAACGGACAGGCGAAGGTGCTGGAAGGGCAGAAGGTTAACCTGTTGCTTAAGCGTGGCCAGCAGGAGTATGTCTTCCCGACACAGGTTGTGCGTGTGGCAGGCAATGAAGTGGGTCTGCAACTGATGCCGCTGACCAGGAAGCAACATATTGATTTTGTGCAGTGTACGTTTGCCCGCGCGGATACGTGGGCTCTCTGGCAGGACAGCTTCCCGGAAGATAAGCCTCTGGAAAGCCTGCTGGATATTCTGAAGCTGGGGTTCCGTGGCTATCGTCACCTTGCAGAATTTGCCCCGTCGTCGGTGAAAATAATTTTCCGGTCACTTACTTCGCTGGTTTCCTGGGTCGTGTCGTTCATTCCTCGTCGTCCTGAGCGGGATGAGGCGAAGCAGGCGGACCCGGTTATGGCTCAACAATGATGATAACGCGATGAAAACAAAACTTTCCTGGTTATGTGCAGTGGCAATGGGGATGAGTACGCTCCCCGCAACAATGGCTAACGCAGCGCCTGATAACGCCGCGGCCACGCCAGCTCCTACGGTGCCTGTGGTGTCGCAAGCGACCGAACCGGTAGTCACTGCGGCGCCCGGTCAAACAGAAAATCTCGTTCCCAACCAGCCGACAGCGGGAAATACCCTGCCGGCCGACGCGCAGGTTGTGGGGCAGGTGATGCCGGGCGTTCCGGGGGCTAATGCGCCTGTTGTCATGGAGAATGCCCCGTCGCGGGACGTGAAGCTCACCTTTGCGCAAATTGCGCCGCCTCCGGGCAGCATGGTGCTGCGCGGCGTCAATCCTAAAGGCGGTGTTGAGTTTGGTATGCGCAGCGATGAGGTCGTGTCGAAGGCGGTGCTGAACCTGGAATATACCCCTTCTCCTTCGCTGCTGCCGACCCAGTCTCAGCTGAAGGTCTACCTGAATGACGAACTGATGGACGTGCTGCCGGTCACCAAAGAGCAGTTGGGTAAGAAAACCCTGGCTCAGGTGCCGATCAACCCGCTGTTTATCACCGACTTTAACCGTATCCGTCTGGAATTCGTGGGCCACTACCGTGACGTCTGCGAAAACCCGGCCAGCAACACGCTGTGGATGGATGTCGGGCGTAACTCATCGCTGCAGATGACCTACCAGTCGCTGGCGCTGAAAAACGATCTCTCCGCGTTCCCGGTGCCGTTCTTCGATCCGCGTGATAATCGCCCGTTAAACCTGCCGATGGTCTTTGCGTCCTCACCGGACGTCACGGAGCAACTGGCAGCGACCATCGTGGCCTCCTGGTTCGGCTCCCGTTCCGGCTGGCGCGGGCAGAACTTCCCGGTTATGTATGACAAGATCCCTGACAGAAATGCCATCATCTTTGCGACCAACGCGAAGCGTCCTGCTTTCCTGCGTGAGCACCCGGACGTAAAAGCGCCGACCATTGAGATGATAAGCCACCCGGATAACCCGTATGTGAAACTGCTGGTGGTTTTCGGGCGTGATGAGAAAGACCTGGTGCAGGCGGCAAAAGCGATTGCGCAGGGGAATATCCTGTTCCGCGGCAGCAGCGTAATTGTCGATGAGGTCAAGCCGCTGCTGGCACGTAAACCTTATGACGCGCCAAACTGGGTACGTACCGACCGCGCCGTCACCTTCGGCGAGCTGAAAACCTATGAAGAGCAGCTGCAGTCGACAGGGATTGAGCCGTCTCCTGTCAGCCTGTCGCTGAACCTGCCGCCGGACCTGTATCTGCTGCGCACCACCGGTATCGATATGAACCTCAACTATCGTTACACCGCGCCGTCAACCAAAGACAGTTCGCGCATGGATATCAGCCTGAATAACCAGTTCCTTCAGTCGTTTAATCTGATGAATAATCAGGAAACGAACCGTCTGCTGCTGCGTTTGCCGGTACTGCAGGGGCTGCTGGATGGTAAAACCGATGTCTCCATCCCGGCGCTGAAGCTCGGGGCGGTAAACCAGCTGCGCTTTGATTTCCAGTACATGAATCCAATGCCGGGCGGTTCGGTGGACAACTGCATCACCTTCCAGCCGGTGCAGAACCACGTCGTGATTGGCGATGAATCGACCATCGACTTCTCGAAGTACTATCACTTCCTCGCCATGCCGGATCTGCGGGCATTTGCTAACGCGGGCTTCCCGTTCAGCCGTATGGCGGATCTGTCTGAATCCATTGTTGTGATGCCAAAAGCGCCAAATGAAGGGCAGGTGACGACGCTGCTGGACACCATGGCGACCGTAGGCGCGCAAACGGGCCTGCCGGCGATTAACGTTACCCTGACGGATGATGGCACTCAAATTCAGAACAAAGATGCGGACATCATGGTGATCGGTTCCATCCCGGATAAGCTGAAGGATGAGAAGCGTATCGATCTGCTGGTTCAGGCAGCCCAGTCCTGGGTTAACACGCCGCTGCGTCAGACCGAGTTCCCGAGCATCATGCCGGATATCAACGATCGTAAAGCCAGCGCGCAGACGGCTGTCACGTCTCAGGGGGCGATGGCGGCCGTGGTCGGCTTCCAGTCACCGTATAACGATCAGCGTAGCGTGATTGCCCTGCTCGCAGACAGCCCGCGTGGCTACGAACTGCTCAACAGTGCGATGAACGACAGCGGTAAACGTGCCGCGATGTTCGGCTCTGCGTCGGTGATCCGTGAGTCGGGCGTGAACAGCCTGCGCGTAGGCGATGTGTACTATGTGGGGCATCTGCCATGGTTCGAACGTCTGTGGTATGCGCTCTCTAACCATCCGATTCTGCTCGCTATCCTGGCCGCCGTCAGCGTGGTGCTGCTGGCCTGGGTGCTGTGGCGTCTGCTGCGTATCATCAGCCGTCGTCGCCTGAATCCGGATCATGAGTAAGATGTGATGAAAGCCTTTCGCTGGTGTGTCATTGCGTTGATGCTGGCGGCGGCGCCTCTGCGCGCCGCCTGTACCTGGCCTGCCTGGGAGAAATTTAAACAGGATTACATCAGCGAGGGCGGGCGGGTCATTGATCCCAGCGACACGCGTAAAATCACTACCTCGGAAGGGCAAAGCTACGCGCTGTTCTTTGCCCTCGCCGCGAATGACCGTAAAGCGTTCGACAAGGTGCTGGCATGGACGCGGGATAACCTTGCCGGGGGGCATCTCGACGACACGCTTCCCGCCTGGTTATGGGGGCAAAAAGACAAAGACACCTGGGCGGTTATCGATACCAATTCCGCCTCGGATGCCGATATCTGGATCGCCTGGTCCCTGCTTGAAGCGGGGCGGTTATGGAAAGACGCTGACTATACCCGTACGGGCAAGGCGCTACTCGAGCGTATCGCCCGCGAAGAAGTGGTGAAAGTACCTGGCCTCGGTCTGATGCTGCTGCCCGGTAAAGTTGGCTTTGTCGATGAGAACGCCTGGCGTTTTAATCCCAGCTATCTTCCACCACAGCTCGCAAGCTACTTCACGCGTTTTGGCACCCCGTGGACCACCCTGCGTGAGACCAATCTGCGCTTGCTGCTGGAGAGTGCGCCGAAAGGTTTTTCGCCGGACTGGGTGCAATACCAGAAAAACAAAGGCTGGCGGTTACAGCAGGAGCCGCCGCTGGTGGGGGGATATGACGCCATCCGCGTCTATCTCTGGGTGGGGATGATGAACGATGACGATCCTCAAAAAGCCCGGCTGCTGGCGCGCTTCAGGCCGATGGCCGCCACCACAACAAAACAGGGTGTACCACCGGAAAAAGTGAATGTGGTGAGTGGAGCACGCACGGGCAATGGCCCGGTCGGCTTCTCTGCCGCCATGCTGCCTTTTTTACAACAGCGTGATGCGCAGGCCGTCCAGCGCCAGCGCGTGGCTGACCACTTTCCTGATAATAATGCTTACTACAGTTATGTACTGACTCTCTTTGGACAAGGATGGGATCAGCATCGTTTTCGTTTCACCACAAAAGGTGAATTAATACCGGATTGGGGCCAGGAATGCGCAAGTTCACAGTAAATCTACTCAGTTTATCGCTTGGCCTGGCGCTGATGCCGCTGGCTCAGGCCGTCAACTCTCCGCAGCAGCAACAGCTGCTGGAACAGGTGCGCCTGGGGGAATCGACGCAGCGTGAAGATTTGGTGCGTCAGTCGCTCTATCGTCTTGAGCTGATCGACCCGAACAACCCTGACGTTATTGCGGCACGTTTTCGCTATCTGCTTCGTCAGGGCGACAACGCCGGCGCGCAAAAAGAGCTGGATAGACTGAAAGGGATCGCCCCCGGTTCCAGCGCGTACCAGTCCTCGCGCAACACGATGCTGCTTTCCACGCCGGATGGCCGCCAGCAGTTACAGCAGGCTCGCTTACTCGCCACGACAGGCCATACCCAGGAAGCGATTGCCGCCTATGACAAGCTGTTCGACGGCAACCCGCCGGGCGGCGACGTGGCAACGGAATACTGGAATGTGGTGGCGAAAGATCCCTCCCGCCGCAATGCGGCCATTAACCAGTTGAAAAAGATTAACAGCAGCAGCCCTGGCAATACGCAGCTGCAGTCGACGCTGGCCCAGCTGCTGTTCCAGACCGGGCGCCGTGATGAAGGCTTCGCGGTGCTGCAGGAGATGGCCAAATCCAGCAATGGCCGCAGCCAGGCGTCGGATATGTGGTATGCGCAGATCAAAGACCAGCCTGTCAGCAATGCCAGCGTCTCCGCGCTGCAAAAGTACCTGAGCGTATTCAGTGACGGTGAGAACGTAACCGCCGCGCGTTCACAGCTTGAAGCGCAGCAAAAACAGCTCGCCGATCCAACTTTCCGTGCGAAAGCGCAAGGCCTGGCGGCAGTGGATGCCGGACAGGGTGATAAGGCGGTGGCGGAACTGCAAAAGGCGGTCAGCACAAACCATGCCGACAGCGAAGCCATTGGCGCGCTGGGCCAGGCATACTCCCAGAAAGGCGACCGTGCTCGCGCGGTGGCACAGTTTGAAAAGGCGATCGCCCTCGATCCGCAGAGCGATAACCGCGGCAAATGGGACAGCTTGCTGAAGGTGAACCGTTACTGGCTGCTGATCCAGCAGGGGGATGCGGCGCTGAAAGCGAATAACCCGGCACAGGCGGAGCGCTATTATCAACAGGCGCGCACTATCGACAATAGCGACAGTTATGCGGTGCTGGGGCTGGGTGATGCCGCAGCGGCACGTAAAGATAACGACGCCGCCGAGCGCTATTATCGCCAGGCATTACGCATGGACAGCGGCAACAGTAACGCGGTCCGCGGACTGGCCAATATTTATCGCGCACAGTCACCGGAGAAAGCCTCGCAGTTTATCCAGTCGCTCTCCGCCAGTCAGCGTCGCAGCATTGATGATATTGAACGTAGCCTGACCAACGAACAGCTCTCCGCCCAGGCCGAGCAGCTGGAGAACCAGGGCAAATACGCCCAGGCCGCCGAGGTTCAGCGTCGTCGTCTGGCGCTCTCTCCAGGCGACGTGTGGATCACCTATCGCCTGTCGCGCGATCTCTACAGCGCAGGCCAGCGCAGTCAGGCAGATACTCTGATGCGTCAGCTTGCCAGCCAGAAACCGACCGACCCGGATCAGGTGTATGCCAACGGGCTCTATCTTTCCGGTAACGACCAGGATCGTGCCGCGCTGGCCCATCTGGAGACGCTGCCGCGCAGCCAGTGGAACGGCAATATTCAGGAGCTTGCCGACCGCCTGCAAAGTAATCAGGTGCTCGAAACCGCCAATCGCCTGCGCGACAGTGGCAAAGAGCAGGAGGCGGAAAATCTTCTTCGTCAGCAACCTGCTTCTACCCGTATCGATTTAACCCTGGCGGACTGGGCGCAGCAGCGGGGCGATCTCAGTGCAGCAAAAACGGCATACAGCGGCGTGTTGCAGCGCGAGCCACAAAACGAAGATGCGATCCTCGGCCTGACCGAAATCTACAGTGCGCAGGGCGACAAAGACGCTGCGCGTGCCGAACTGGCGAAACTGCCTGCGACGCAAAATGGCCAGCCGTTGTCGCTCAACATGCAGCGCCGCATCGCGATGGCGCAGGCGGGGCTGGGTGATTCTGCTGCCGCAGAAAAGACGTTCAACAGCATCATTCCGCAGGCAAAATCACAGCCTGCGTCCATGGAAAACGCGCTGGTGCTGCGTGATGCGGCACGTTTTCAGACGCAAAATGGCCAGCCTCAGCAGGCGCTGGAGACCTATAAAGATGCCATGGTCTCCTCTGGCATCACCACCACCCGTCCGGCAGACAATGACACCTTTACACGCCTGACGCGTAACGACGAAAAAGATGACTGGCTGAAGCGCGGCGTGCGTAGCGATGCCGGTGATTTGTATCGCCAGCAGGATGTTAACGTTACGCTGCAGCACGACTACTGGGGCTCCAGCGGTACCGGGGGCTACTCCGACCTGAAAGCCCACACCACCATGCTGCAGGTGGATGCGCCGCTCTCTGATGGACGGATGTTCTTCCGCAGCGATCTGGTCAATATGGATGCCGGTTCGTTTGCCACTAACAACGGCACCTACGATCCCAAATGGGGGACCTGTGCCGAAACGCCATGTCGCGGCAACACCAGTCAGACGTCAAACGGCGCAAGCGTGGCCGTGGGCTGGCAGAATAAAACCTGGGCATGGGATATCGGCACCACGCCAATGGGCTTTGACGTGGTGGATGTGGTCGGCGGGGTGAGCTATAGCAACGATCTCGGTCCTATCGGCTACACCATTAACGCCCACCGTCGCCCGATCTCCAGCTCTCTGCTGGCCTTTGCCGGGCAAAAAGACACCAATACCGGCACCACCTGGGGCGGCGTGCGCGCCACCGGCGGTGGCGTGAGCATCAGCTACGATAAAGGCGAGGCGAACGGCATCTGGTCAAGCCTGAATGCGGAATCGCTGACCGGGAAAAATGTAGAGGATAACTGGCGCGTCCGCTGGATGACCGGTTACTACTACAAGCTGATTAATAAAAACAACGAGCGCCTGACGGTCGGTGTCTCTAACATGCTCTGGCACTACGATAAAGATCTGAGCGGCTATACCCTGGGTCAGGGCGGCTATTATAGCCCGCAGGAATATGTCTCCTTTGCACTGCCGGTCACCTGGCGTAAACGCACGGAGAACTGGTCCTGGGAGCTGGGCGGATCTGTCTCATGGTCTCACTCCAAAACCAACGATGTGCTGCGCTATCCCCTTCAGGGACTCATTCCCGTCGATGAGCCAGGCCGCTACACCGACAGGGGGGCGATGGAAACCGGCAGCAGCTCCTCAGGCACCGGTTATACCGCGCGGGCCATTGTCGAGCGCCGGGTCACGTCCAACTGGTTTGTGGGTCTTGGCGTGGATATTCAGGAAGCGAAAGACTATACCCCAAGCCATGCGCTGCTCTATGTACGCTACTCCGCCGCAGGCTGGCAGGGTGATATGGACTTACCGCCACAGCCGCTCATTCCCTACGCGGACTGGTAATCGGATTTTACTTAATCCATTTGTAAGTCTCTCTTAAAAGTGCGGCGATCGGGTATACTCAGGCGCGCCAGGTTTACACCCTGGTGCGCCCTGCGCTTCGAGTTCTGTGGAGAGTCATTTTGCGTGTCAGCCGTTCCTTAACGATCAAACAGATGGCGATGGTTTCTGCTGTCACCTTGCTGTTTGTACTGCTATTTTGCGTCATTTTGCTGTTTCATTCCGTGCAGCAGAATCGCTATAACACGGCTTCGCAATTAGAAAGTATTGCCCGCTCGGTGCGTGGCCCGCTTTCGGCTTCTATTCTGAAAGGCGATATTCCCGAAGCGGAAACCATTTTAAAACGTATTCAGCCTGCGGGCGTCGTCAGCCGCGCAGACGTGGTGCTGCCAAACCAGTTCCAGGCGCTGCGGATGAGTTTTATCCCGGAACGTCCCGTCCCGATGATGGTGATGCGCCTGTTTGAACTGCCGGTACAAATTTCGCTTCCCATCTACTCGCTTGAACGCCCTGCAAATCCGCAGCCGCTGGCCTATCTTGTTCTGCAGGCGGACTCGTACCGCATGTATAAGTTCGTCATGAGCTGGTTTATCACGTTAGTGACCACTTGCTTACTTATGACGCTGATACTGAGCGTGGCGCTGACCTGGTGCATTAACCGGCTGATTGTCCACCCGCTGCGGCGTATCGCCCGGGAGCTAAACGCGCTTTCTCCCCAGGAGCAGATGGGTCATCAGCTTGAGCTCCCCCGCCTGCATCATGACGATGAGATCGGCATGCTGGTGCGCAGCTACAACCTCAACCAGCAGCGCATTCAGCGTCAGCAGGATGAACTGAACAGTAGCGCCACCCGTTTTCCGGTGTCGGAGCTGCCTAATAAAGCGTTCCTGATGGCGATGCTGGAGCAGACCGTGGCGCGCCAGCAGACCACGGCGCTGATGGTCATCGCCTGTGAAACCCTGCAGGATACCGCTGGGGTGCTCAAGGAGAGCCAGCGTGAAATGCTGTTGCTGACGCTGGTCGAAAAGGTTAAATCGGTGCTTGCCCCGCGTATGGTGCTGACCCAGGTCAGCGGTTATGACCTGGTGGTGATTGCGAACGGCGTGAAAGAGCCGTGGCATGCGATCACGTTAGGTCAGCAAGTACTCACTGTCATTAATGAGCGGCTGCCCATTCAGGGTATTCAGCTTCGCCCCAGCGCCAGTATCGGGATTGCCATGTTCTATGGCGATCTGACCGCAGAGCAGCTCTATCGTCGCGCCTTCTCGGCGGCATTCACCGCCCGTCGCAAAGGGAAAAACCAGATCCAGTTCTTCGACCCGGATCAGATGGAAAAGGCGCAGCAGCGTCTGACGGAAGAGAGCGACATCCTCACCGCGCTGGATAACCACCAGTTTGCCCTCTGGCTCCAGCCGCAGGTCAATTTGCTGACGGGTGAAGTGGAAAGCGCGGAAGCGCTGTTGCGCGTGCAGCAGCCGGATGGCAGCTGGGAGCTGCCGGAAGGGTTAATCGAACGTATTGAGTCCTGTGGTCTGATGGTCACGGTGGGTTACTGGGTGCTTGAGGAGTCATGCCGCCAGCTTGCCGCCTGGCAGGAGCGTGGTGTCAACCTGCCGCTGTCGGTCAATCTCTCTGCCCTGCAGTTGATGCATCCCACTATGGTCTCGGAGATGCTGGAGCTCATCAATCGCTACCGGATCCAGCCGGATACGCTGATTCTGGAAGTGACGGAAAGCCGTCGTATTGACGACCCGAATGAGGCGGTCGCGATCCTCAAACCGCTGCGCAACGCCGGTATCCGCATCGCGCTGGATGATTTTGGCATGGGCTATGCCGGACTGCGTCAGCTTCAGCACATGAAAACGCTGCCGGTGGATGTCCTGAAAATCGACAAAGCGTTTGTCGATGGGCTGCCGGAAGACAGCAGCATGGTGAAGGCCATTATTCATATGGCGCGTAGCCTCAACCTGAATCTGATTGCTGAGGGTATCGAGACGGAAGCGCAGCGCCGCTGGCTGGCTGAAGCGGGTGTCGGGAAAGGCCAGGGCTTCCTGTTTGCCCGTGCCGTCCCGTCGGATGTCTTTGAACAACGGTACCTTTCCGGCGCTGGCAATAACGCAAAAGTGTAATTTTGTTGCTGGCTTGTGCGAGCCAGCTCAAAGTTCTTAACATTTGTGTTTCAAATTTGAACTGAGTTTATTTCTGTCCTGTTATGCGGGTGTTATTTTAGAGCCGCAGGTTAACCATAACCTTACAAAGCCTGTGGTTTTTCTTCCCAAGGACATTCTATGAAAACCTCACTCTTCAAAAGTCTTTATTTCCAGGTCCTGACAGCCATCGCAATCGGTATTTTACTGGGTCACTACTACCCGGAACTGGGTGCGCAAATGAAACCGCTTGGCGACGCGTTCGTTAAGCTCATTAAAATGGTCATCGCCCCGGTGATCTTCTGTACGGTGGTGACCGGTATCGCTGGCATGGAAAGCATGAAGGCGGTAGGGCGTACCGGTGCAGTGGCGCTGCTTTATTTCGAAGTGGTCAGCACCCTGGCACTGATTATCGGTCTGATCATTGTTAACGTGGTGCAGCCTGGCGCTGGCATGAACGTCGACCCGTCGACGCTGGATGCCAAAGCGGTGGCGGTTTACGCTGAGCAGGCGAAAGATCAGGGCGTGGTCGCCTTCCTGCTGGACGTCATTCCCGGCAGTGTGATCGGGGCGTTTGCCAGCGGAAACATTCTGCAGGTGCTGCTGTTCGCCGTCATGTTTGGTTTTGCCCTGCATCGTCTGGGCAGCAAAGGCCAGCTGATCTTTAACGTCATTGAAAGCTTCTCGCAGGTCATCTTTGGCATCATCAATATGATCATGCGCCTGGCGCCGATTGGTGCCTTCGGGGCAATGGCGTTCACCATCGGTAAATACGGCGTCGGCACGCTGGTACAGCTCGGCCAGCTGATTATCTGCTTCTATATCACCTGTATTCTGTTTGTGGTGGTGGTGCTGGGTTCGATTGCCCGCGCGGCTGGTTTCAGCATCTTCAAATTTATCCGCTATATCCGCGAAGAGCTGCTGATTGTGCTGGGAACCTCCTCCTCTGAGTCGGCGCTGCCGCGCATGCTCGATAAGATGGAGAAGCTGGGTTGTCGTAAATCGGTGGTGGGGCTGGTGATCCCGACAGGGTACTCCTTTAACCTCGACGGTACCTCGATATACCTGACCATGGCGGCAGTGTTTATTGCACAGGCAACCAACAGCCATATGGATATCTTCCATCAGATCACCCTGCTGGTGGTGCTGCTGCTCTCGTCGAAAGGGGCTGCGGGCGTAACGGGCAGTGGCTTTATCGTGCTGGCGGCGACCATTTCCGCTGTGGGACATCTGCCGGTGGCCGGTCTGGCGTTGATTCTCGGTATTGACCGCTTTATGTCTGAAGCGCGTGCGTTAACCAACCTGGTGGGTAACGGCGTGGCTACGGTTGTGGTGGCAAAATGGGTTAAAGAGCTGGATCACAAAAAGCTCGACGATACGCTGAATAATCGCTCTTCTGATAGCAAAAACCCGGGTTTATCCTCCTGATTTTCCGCTAAATTCCCGCATTCCCTTGTCGGAATGCGGGCTCCTGCGCATAATGACTGTTCGTACCTGTCATAATTCGACAAGATTTTTTTTGGGTATATTGCACTTCTCACCGTGACGTTTTGCCGAACGCGCGGTCTAATCGACGTGTTTTCATCGTCATCTTTTAGAGTGAAGCGCGTCGCGAGACACTCTTTTTAACCAGGAATGTTGATCAGGGGTTCACATGCAGGGCACAAAAATTCGACTCTTAACCGGCGGTTTGCTGATGATGGCAGCAGCCAGTTATGTGCAGGCAGATGCGCTCCAGCCAGACCCGGCATGGCAACAAGGGACCCTGGCGAATGGTTTTCAGTGGCAGGTGTTAGCCACGCCGCAGCGTCCCAGCGATCGTATTGAGATCCGTCTGTCTGTGAATACCGGCTCCCTCACCGAAAGCACCCAGCAGACCGGCTTTAGCCATTTTATTCCCCGACTGGCGCTCACCCAGAGCGGCAGTTTACAGGCTGTTCAGGTGCGTTCGCTCTGGCAGCAGGGCATTGACCCGAAGCGCCCATTGCCGCCGGCTGTCGTCTCGTATGACTACACCATGTTTAACCTGAGCCTGCCGAATAACCGTAACGATCTGCTCAAAGAAGCTCTTACGTATCTCTCCGATGCCACTGGCAATCTGGCGATCACGCCGGAAACCGTTAACTATGCGCTGAGCAACAGCGATATGGTGGCGACCTGGCCTGCGGATACCAAAGAGGGCTGGTGGCGTTATCGCCTGAAAGGCTCAGCGCTGCTTGGGCACGATCCGGCAGAGCCGCTGAAACAGCCGGTCGATGCCGAACAGGTAAAATCGTTCTATCAGAAATGGTACACCCCGGATGCGATGACGCTGATCGTGGTCGGGAATGTGGATAGCCGCGCGGTGGTAGAGCAGATCAACAAAGCTTTTGGCGAGCTGAAAGGCAAGCGTGAAACGCCTGCTCCTGTCCCGACGCTCTCCCCGCTGCGGACGGAGCCAGTCAGCATTTCCACTGATGCCGTGCGTCAGGACCGGCTCTCCATGATGTGGGATACCGCCTGGCAGCCTATCCGCGAATCCGCCGCGCTGCTGCGCTACTGGCGTGCGGATCTGACGCGTGAGGCGTTGTTCTGGCACGTTCAGCAGAGCCTCAGTAAAAACAGCGTGAAGAACATTGCGCTGGGCTTCGACTGCCGGGTGCTGTTCCAGCGCGCCCAGTGCGCCATTAATATCGAATCGCCTGGCGATAAGCTGAATGCCAATCTGGGCGTGGTGGCGAAAGAGCTGGCAAAAGTGCGCAAAGAGGGCCTGTCTGAAGAAGAGTTCAACGCGCTGGTCGCGCAGAAAAAGCTGGAACTGCAGAAGCTGTTTGCCACCTATGCCCGCGCCGATACGGATATCCTGATCAGCCAGCGTATTCGCTCCTTGCAGAATCAGGTGGTGGACATCGCACCGGAACAGTACCAGAAGCTCCGTCAGGACTTCCTGAATGGGCTGACCGTCGATATGTTAAATCAGGATTTACGTCAGCAGCTGTCGCAGGATATGGGATTAGTCCTTCTGCAGCCGAAAGGCGAGCCGGAATACAACATGAAGGAGCTGCAGGCGACATGGGATTCAATCATGACCGCCGCGCCGCAACCTACACAGGCGGCAACGTCTGATGATCTGCATCAGGACGCGACGGATATTCCACAGGGGCAGTAATCCAAAAAAATTCCCTCTCCCGGTGGGAGAGGGTCAGGGTGAGGGCATCAGCCCGCACCTTATTTAAGCAGGCATCGCCTCACGCGGAATAATCGCCCCGCGATACTGGATCACCGTGCTGGCCGTCAGGTGCCCGCGCTGTGCAGCCGCTTCAGGCGTGCCGCCCGTCAGGCGCACCGCCAGATAGCCCGCGCTGAAGGAATCACCCGCTGCTGTAGTATCCACCACTTTGTCCTTCGCCAGTTTCACCGCCGGGACGTCAATCACCGCCTCACCTGCTACGGCCACCAGGCACGATGCCGCGCCGCGCTTAATCACCACTTCGCTCACGCCAGCAGCCTGGGTGCGCGCAATAACCTCATCAACAGGTTTCTCGCCCCACAGGGCATCTTCGTCGTCGAGCGTCAGGAACGCGATGTCGGTGCACTGCAGCATCTGCTGGTAAACCTGCTGCGTCTCTTCACGACTGGCCCACAGGCGCGGACGGTAGTTGTTATCAAAAATGACCTTCCCGCCATTGGCGCGGCATTCGCGCAGCAGCGATAGCAGCTTTTCACGGCTGGTCGGGCTTAAGATGGCGAGGCTAATCCCGCTCAGATAGAGATAATCAAACGTCGCCAGCGTTTCGCAAATGGCGGCTGCGTCGTCGCTTTCCAGCCAGTATTTGGCCGCAGCTTCGTTTCGCCAGTAGTAGAAGGTGCGCTCGCCGGTATCATCGGTTTCAATGTAATACAAACCCGGCAGGCGGTTTTCCATGCGCTGAATCAGCGAGGTATCAATGTGTTCGCTCTGCCAGGCGTCCAGCATTTGCTGGCTGAAACTGTCCGTACCCAGTGCGGTGACGTAGTTCACGGTGAGGGCCTCCGGCGGCACCTGACGGGCAATATACACGGAGGTGTTTAAGGTATCGCCACCAAAACCGCGGCTAACGTCCGCGCCTTTTTGTGACAGCTCAATCATGCATTCGCCAATAACGGCAATTTTTTTGGACATAATCATGAACCTGAACAGAGTATTTAAAAGCAGTGTGCGCTGTGTGAATTATCAGGTCAACTATATTAAAACATCGTTCCATTATTTTTTTTGAACCAGCGCGTGTTCCTGTTCATTTCTGTCATCTTAATTTCATTTTCCCGGTGAATTGAACATAAAGTTCTCAATTATCGCGCCGATAACCCAGTGACGAGTCCAGAAAGGCCATCCCAACAACAGGACATCTGAAATGAAGTCAGAGCAGGTTATCCAGCGGCTGAGCACTACGCCTGAGGCAAGTATTGAGAACTTGCAGGAGCATCGCTACTGGCTGCAATGTGAGCGTGTGTATACCTACCAGCCGATCTATCGTACCGACGGTCGACTGATGGCGATTGAAATATTGACGGTCGTTACACACCCCTCTAACCCTTCACAGCGTATCGCGCCGGACCGCTATTTTGCCGAAGTCGCCGTGCGCCAGCGCCTGGACGTGCTGGAAGAGCAGTTGCGCATGCTGGAAACGAAAAAGGCCTTTTTCGAACAGCACGATATTCTGGCCTCGGTCAACGTGGATGGCCCAACCCTGCTGGCGCTGCGCCAGAACGCGAAGTTGCAGGAGCTTATCGCCACCCTGCCGTGGATGCGCTTTGAACTGGTGGAGCATGTCCGCCTGCCGCAGGAATCCTCTTTTGCCTCGATGTGTGAATTTGGCCCCCTGTGGCTGGATGACTTTGGCACCGGCATGGCGAACTTCTCCGCCCTCAGCGAAGTGCGTTACGACTACATCAAAGTGGCCCGCGATCTGTTCATTATGCTGCGCCAGACCCCGGAAGGGCGGAATCTGTTTACGCTGTTATTACAGCTGATGAACCGCTATTGCAAAGGCGTCATTGTGGAAGGTGTGGAAACGCTGGAAGAGTGGCGCGATGTGCAAAACTCACCCGCCGCCGCCGCGCAAGGCTATTACCTCTCACGTCCGGTGCCCATGGATACCCTCGACGGTGTGATAACCAACCTCTGAACCGCCCGTTTCCCTTTGTCTGGACTATAGTTTTACAGGACAGGTCATCAGGAAAAGGGGATCAAAATGACTAAAACAACCAGGGTAATCTCCTGGACAGCAGGGATTTTCTTGTTGTTGATCGTGGTCGCTATCATCATTATTGCGACATTCGACTGGAACCGTCTTAAGCCGACCATCAACCAGAAAGTCTCAACTGAACTGAACCGCCCCTTCGCGATACGCGGTGATTTGGGCGTGGTCTGGGAACGTCAGAAAGAAGAGACCGGCTGGCGAAGCTGGATCCCCTGGCCGCACGTTCACGCCGACGACATCGTTCTGGGCAATCCGCCGGATATTCCTGCCGTCACCATGGTGCATCTTCCGCGGGTTGAAGCCACGCTGGCGCCGTTAGCGCTTCTGACAAAAACCGTCTACCTGCCGTGGATCAAGCTTCAGCAGCCCGATGCACGTCTGATCCGTCTCTCGGAAAAAAACAATAACTGGACCTTTAACCTCGCCAGTAGCGGCGAGAAAGATCCCAATGCCCAGCCCTCTTCGTGGTCATTCCGTCTCGATAACATTCTGTTCGATCGCGGGCGGATCGCCATCGACGATAAAGTCAGCAAGGCCGACGTGGAGATCCTGGTCGATCCGCTGGGTAAGCCGCTGCCGTTCAGTGAAGTGACCGGCACCAAAGCGAAAGGGGATAACGCCAGCGCGGGCGATTACGTTTTCGGCCTGCGGGCCACCGGGCGCTACAACGGACAGCCACTGACCGGCACCGGTAAAATTGGCGGCATGCTGGCGCTGCGAAGCGCAGGCACCCCGTTCCCGGTGCAGGCAGACTTCCGTTCCGGCAACACGCGAGTCGCCTTTACCGGCACGGTCAACGATCCCATGAACATGGGCGGGGTCGATCTGCGGCTGAAATTCGCCGGAGATTCGCTGGGGGAGCTCTACGAACTCACCGGCGTGCTGCTGCCGGATACGCCGCCGTTTGAGACGGACGGGCATCTGGTGGCCAAAATCGATACGGAAAAATCGTCTGTCTTTGACTATCGGGATTTCAACGGCCGTATCGGCGACAGCGATATCCACGGTACGTTGACCTACACCACCGGCAAACCGCGTCCGAAACTGGAAGGGGATGTGGAGTCCCGCCAGCTGAGGCTTGCCGATTTGGGCCCTCTGATCGGCGTTGATTCCGGCAAAGGCACGAAGTCGAAAGAGGTCAAAAAAGACCTTCAGCCCGCGGGGAAAGTGCTGCCCTACGATCGCTTTGAAACCGACAAGTGGGATGTAATGGATGCGGATGTGCGCTTCAAAGGGCGAAAAATCGAGCACGGCAGCACGCTGCCGATCAGCAACCTCTCAACCCATATTCTGCTTAAAAATGCCGACCTGCGTCTGCAGCCGCTGAAGTTTGGCATGGCGGGCGGAACCATCTCCTCTAACATTCATCTGGAAGGCGATAAAAAGCCGATGCAGGGTCGGGCTGATATACAGGCGCGCAGGCTTAAGCTGAAAGAGCTTATGCCCAACGTGGAGCTGATGCAGAAGACCCTCGGTGAAATGAACGGTGACGCGGACATTCGCGGGGTGGGGAACTCCGTGGCGGCGCTGCTCGGGAGCAGTAACGGCAACCTCAAGCTACTGATGAACGACGGGCTGGTGAGCCGCAACCTGATGGAAATCCTGGGGCTGAACGTCGGGAACTACATCATCGGGCAGATCTTTGGTGATGATGAGGTGCGGGTGAACTGCGCGGCGGCGAATCTGGATCTGGTTAACGGTGTGGCGCGGCCGCAGATTTTTGCCTTCGACACGGAAAACGCGGTAATCAACGTGACCGGGACCGCCAGCATGGCCTCTGAGCAGCTTGATTTAACCATCGACCCGGAAAGCAAAGGGATCCGTATCATCACCCTGCGCTCGCCGCTCTACGTGCGCGGCACTTTCAAAAATCCGCAGGCGGGGGTTAAACCCGGGCCGCTGATTGCACGCGGTGCGGTGGCGGCAGCGCTCGCAACGCTGGTCACGCCAGCCGCGGCGCTGCTGGCGTTGATTTCGCCATCAGAAGGGGAAGCCAATCAGTGCCGGACGATTTTGTCGCAGATGAAGAGGTAAGGTGCGGTCTGTTGTTGCCGGGTGGCGGCTACGCCTTACCCGGCCTACGATTCAAATGTAGGCCGGGTAAGCGCAGCGCCACCCGGCATTAGCTTAAAGCGCCTGATGCTTAGTCTCGTGCGTCAGCAGCAGCGCAATCAGCGTCAGTGCCGCCATGGCCGCCAGATACACGCCCACGTAGAACAGGCCATAATTTGCCTGCAGCCAGGTGGCGATGTACGGCGCAACGGACGCTCCCAGAATAGACGAGACGTTATAGGAGAACGACGCGCCGGTATAACGCACTTCCGTCGGGAACAGCTCCGGCAGCAGCGCGCCCATCGGGCCGAAGGTTAATCCCATCAGGCTCAGACCAATCAGCAGATACGCCATCACCAGCGCCGGGCTGCCCGAGCCTAACAGCGGCGGGAAGATAAACAGGGCGAACAGAATGATAAGCGTCGTGATGGTGATCATGCTGGAGCGACGGCCAAATTTATCCGCCAGCAGGCCGGCAATCGGCACCATGACACCAAACCCAATCACCGCCATCATCAGCATCCACAGCACTTCGTTACGCGGCAGACCCAGCCCAACCGGCGCGGCAGCGGTGCTGAACGTCATGGAGTAGACGGTCATGATATAGAACAGCGTATAGGTAGCCAGCATGATAAAGGTGCCCAGCACGGTCACGCGGACATGTTTGGTCAGCAGCGTGCCCAGCGGCACTTTTACCTGTTTTTTTGCCGCCGCCACTTTCGCGAACACCGGCGTTTCGTGCAGAGAAACGCGAACATACAGACCAATCAGCACCAGCACGGCCGAGAAGACGAACGGAATACGCCAGCCCCAGCTCATGAACTGTTCATCGGTCAGCAACCAGGAGAGCAGCAGGAAGGTGCCGTTCGCAAAGAAGAAGCCAATCGGTGCGCCAAGCTGCGGGAAGGAGCCATACAGCGCCCGTTTACGCGCCGGGGCGTTCTCGGTCGCCAGCAGTGCCGCGCCCCCCCATTCACCGCCCAGACCCAGACCCTGACCAAAACGCGCCAGCGCCAGCAGCACCGGTGCCAGAATGCCAATGGTCTCGTAGGTGGGCAGCAGGCCGATGGCGACGGTAGAAATACCCATCGTCAGCAACGAGGCCACAAGCGTCACTTTACGCCCGATGCGATCGCCAAAATGACCAAACAGCGCAGAGCCAATCGGACGCGCGACGAAGGCGATAGCAAAGGTTGCCAGAGACTGTAGCGTGGCCGCCGTCGGGTCGCCCTGCGGGAAGAAAATATGCGGGAAGACGATGACCGCTGCGGTGGCATAAATGTAAAAGTCGAAGAACTCGATGGCGGTGCCAATCAGCGAGGCGACGACAACTTTATTGCGTGAGTTGACCGGAACGTTTTCGCTCCCGGAATCGAGTGTTGTGGCGGTTGCTTGCATAATATTTTCTTATTTTATGTCGGACGAAAGGCCATATTACGCACAGCAAAAGCGACATTTCAATCTGTAACAAAGCCGCGAACCGGTGATAAAAGCAACAAAAAGCGGATAATGTTCAGGCCAGCCAAAACACTTCCATGAAATGCTTCACAGATTTTAAATATTAGTGGATATAACTAGTTTTCAGTTAAATAAAAGTTACGGACTGGATATATATGCTGAAATGATAAATCGGGCTGAAACTTTCAGCCCGAAAGGGGGAATTAGCGGTGCGTTTTCCCCGGCATGCGCGTGTCGCCTTTGTATTCGGCGGTGGCAATCCACGCCGCGCAGAACAGCGTCAGGCGGGCGAAGAAGTAGAAGAACGCCATCAGCCCCAGAACGGAGCCAAACGCGGCGCCAGAAGGGGATTTCACCAGTGACGGCAGGGTATAAGTCATCACGATCTTAATCACCTCAAAGCCTATTGCCGCGAGCAGTGTTCCGCGGATCAGCGCTTTTTTGCGCGGACGATGACGCGGCAAGCGCCAGAAGATCCAGAAGAACAGCAGGTAGTTGGCGAAAATGGAAATCGCCAGCCCGATGCCGCGCCACGCAGGCTTGAGCCAGTCGATGTAATCCAGATAGAGCGCGGAGATAATCATCTGCTGCGCGGAACCGGCAACCGAGGTGATGGAGAGCGTGACGACCAGCGCCACCAGCAGACCAATCAGCGAAACAAAATCGCGGAAATACTTAACCCAAATTTTCTCCTGATCCTGAGGCTTACGCTCCCATACTTCGCGCGACTGGGCGCGAATGGCCTCGCGCAGGTTACCCATCCAGTTCACACCGGAATAGAGCGCAATCAGCAAACCGACAATACCCACCGTGGTGCGCTGCTGCACGGCAGTATTGATGGTGCTTTTTAGCGTGGTGGCGAGGGTCGGGTCACTGACGTTATTCAGGATCTTATTAAAAATATCCTGCAGCAGCGTCGGGTGAGACGCGAGCACAAAACCGGCTGCCGCGAACGAGACCATCAGGATCGGGATCATCGACAAAAAGGAAAAATAGGTAATCGCTGCACCAAACTGATTCCCCATCCGGTCGTTGAAACGTTCCGCGGCGCGTATCAGGTGCGCAATCATGGGGATCTGCTGAACTCTCTCTGCCAGCGTAGTGACCGTCCCCAGCGCTTTGCTGGCTTTGCCGGGTGTGCTGGGCTCTTCGGGCCCGGTCTCCATCTTCTTGATGGGATCATAATCTAATTGTTGAGTCGGTCGTTGCGGGTTATTTTCCGGCGTCACGCGTTTTTTCCTTTTCGTTGAGCTGGATGTCATTGAATTATAGCTTGCGACTAATCCACGTAAGCTTTTGTGATTTCCGTAAGCCACTCCATAAACAGGTGTACCCGGCGGGAGAGGTTACGGCGGTGGGGGTAAATCAGGGAAACCGGCATGGGTTCAGCCCGGTATTGCGGCAGCACTTCAATCAGCTTTTTCGTGCGCAGAGAATCACGAACGCCCACGCGGGGAACCTGGATAATACCCAGCCCGGCGATGCAGGCGGCATGGTACGTCTCGGTACTGTTGACCGTTAAGACGCCGCCCGTTTTAACCCACTGGGTCGCACTGCCGTTATAAAACTCAAAGCCCTGCGGGCGCGTGCCCAGCATCGCGGCGTAATGGATTATCGCGTGTGAGGCCAAATCGTCCAGCGTTTCCGGATAACCAAACCGCGTCAGATAATCCGGGCTGGCGCAGTTGATAACCGTAAGCTTGCCCAGCGGGCGGGCGATAAGCCCGGAATCTTTCAGGGTGCCGACGCGCACCACGCAGTCGAACCCCTCGCGGATCACATCCACCAGACGATCGCTGCTGCTGAGCTCCAGTTCAATACCCGGATACTGCTGCAAAAACGCAGGCAGTTTGGGGATGACTAAATTTCGTGCAACTCCCACCGGCATATCGACGCGTAGCCGCCCGCTGATACTGGAGGGATCGTGCTGAAACATACCGTCCAGTTCATCAAGGTTCGCCAGCAGATCTTTTGCCCGTTCGTAATAGACCATGCCGTCCTGCGTGAGGCTGACGCGGCGCGTGGTGCGGTGCAGCAGCTGGGTGCCCAGGCGGTTTTCCAGCGCCTGAATCTGCCGCGACACGCTGCCTCTTGGCAGGGTCAACGTCTCCGCTGCGCGGGAAAAACTCTCCAGCTCCGCGACCCGAACAAACAACTGCATTGCGTTAATTTTATCCATCGGTAGCGCTCATTGTTGTTGTAAATGAAACAGTGAAGCGTTCTTTCACATCTTTATTGATCTTCTATCAGCTAATAAGCTCTTTCTCAATCTCCCTGACAACCGAAATGAGGTTTCTTATGACTGAACGTATCGCTTTAGTGACCGGTGGTAGCCGTGGTTTGGGTAAAAACGCAGCCCTGAAGCTGGCAGCAGAGGGAACAGGTATTGTCCTGACTTATCATCACAATCAGCAGGATGCGCTGGATGTTGTGCAAGAAATTCAGGGAAAAGGGGTAAACGCGGCGGCATTACAGCTTAACGTCGGAGATATCACCCGTTTCGAACATTTTGCTCAACAGTTGCAGGAAACGCTCCTAACCGTCTGGCAGCGTGATACCTTTGATTATTTATTGAACAATGCCGGAACGGGTTTATACGCCCCCTATACCGAGACGACAGAAGCACAGTTCGATGAGGTAATGAATGTACATTTAAAAGGGCCGTTTTTCCTGACCCAGCGCCTGCTGCCGTTGCTGAAAGATGGCGGACGGATCCTCAACGTCTCCAGCGGGCTGGCGCGTTTTACACAGCCAGGCTCCGCGACCTATGCGGCCATGAAAGGGGCGATGGAAGTACTGACCCGCTATCAGGCCAAAGAGCTGGGCGCACGCGGGATCTCCGTCAATATCATCGCGCCGGGGGCAATTGAAACCGATTTTGGCGGCGGACGCGTACGCGATGACGCGCAGCTTAATCAGTTGCTGGCTTCGCAAACCGCGCTGGGGCGTGTTGGCCTGCCGGATGATATTGGTGATGCCATCGCCGCGCTGCTCAGCGACAAACTGGGCTGGATGAATGCGCAACGTATTGAAGTGTCTGGAGGGATGTTCCTGTAATACGCCTCCTTAAGGGGACGGAACCTCTTAAGATAATCCTTAAAAGAGATGTGTCCAGATACGGGCAGATATAAAGAACGGCGGTGAATTTGTAACCTCTCCGTTCATTGAGTTTTTTCTCAAATAACGCCTCTATACAATCCTCCCTCGCTATTCTCAGAGGGAGAAAAACGATGCGAGTAATCATGTTTGACAGGCAGTCGATATTTATTCATGGAGCGATAAACAGTTTTCAGACGTTAATTCCTGAAATAAATATGACAGGAACCCGTCAGGCAGATGAATTATGGGCGCAGTTGTCCGCGTCGCCATCCGCTATCGTCATGATTGACGGCGCATTAATTCAGAATGAGGGCATCAGCTTTCTGAAAGACATTATCACGCGTTTCCCTGCGATACGTGTCGTGATGGTGCTGACGAAAAAAGAGACCCGATGGGCTGAACAGATGTTTCAGCGCAACGTGAAGGCGATTATTCCCCGTAATGCCAGTCCCGAGCGGTTTGCCGCAGTGCTGGATTCGGTCTCCCGGGGGATGGTCTGTTTTCCCGGCGAATGGCTTGCGCAGCAGGCGTCACACCAGGCGTTGTTATCCTTAAGCGAGCGCCAGCGTGAAGTGCTCAAGTTACTGGCCGCCGGGGAGTCGAATAAAGAGATTGGCCGCACGCTCAATATCAGTGCGGCAACGGTAAAGGCCCATCTGGAGTCACTTTTCCGGCGGCTGGATGTAAAAAATCGCACGCAGGCGGCAATGTGCTATACCCGGCTCACCGCCTGAGCGATGGCGTTTATCGGACACGGTGTGTCACTAAAACTGAACATTAACAACACCAGCGCATCGTGCTGGTGTTGCGTTAATGGCTGGGCGATATTTTCCTGAATTAACGTCTCATAAATCTGAATATCGTTATCTAACAAGCGCTCTGCTTCAGCAACGGTAATTAGACCATGGAACTTCTCCCATTGCTGAATAACGTGACCATATCCAATAACCTCAATACCGTGCTC
The DNA here is from genome assembly GCF_050031095.1 of Enterobacter cloacae complex sp. 382A5. NCBI lineage: Bacteria > Pseudomonadati > Pseudomonadota > Gammaproteobacteria > Enterobacterales > Enterobacteriaceae > Enterobacter > Enterobacter cloacae complex sp. 382A5. The sequence goes on along the minus strand of NZ_JBLGVK010000001.1, from coordinate 4,480,124 downwards.
ATCACGGTATTTTTCCAGAGACAGCCCTTGCTGTTTTTTAATTAATTCAACGGCAGCAGAAGATAGCTTCAACATGGTATTTTCCTCTTTCAGACACTACTGTAGAGGAAATACGGCACGAGACATATCCGCCAAATGGCCGTTGCTCAGCTGATATTTTCCAGATAGTCGCGCTGTAATAAACCGAACAGCCAGTCATTATGCCAGCGGCCGCCAAGGTAATAGCTCTCACGCAGCTCACCCTCCAGCCGGAAGCGGGCTTTTTCCAGCAGACGCCGGGAGGCGATATTCCCTGCCGTGACGGTGGCGGTGAGGCGGCGGATCCCCCCCTGGCGGAAGGCATAATCACAGAGTGCCTGCAGGGATTCAAAGCCGTAGCCTTTTCCCTGGGCCGCGGGGGCGAAAAGGAAACCGACTTCGGCGCAATCCGCTTCGTGGTGTTTGTAGCCGGTCACCCCCAGCGGAGTCTGGCTGGCGTTATCGCGAGCCACGAGGCAGAGCCAGTGCATGCAGCCGGGCGTCCATGGCGTCAGTCGGGAGTCGAAGGCCTCACGAATGTCCGCCACAGTGCGATCCTGCGCGACAAAGCGCATCACATCCGGGTCTTGCTGTAGCGCCAGAAAAAAGGGCCAGTCATCTTCCTGTAACGGCGAGCAGATAAGACGCGAGGTGGTTAGCTGAGGCATTCAGATTCTCCTGAAACAATATAAATGATTTTAGGACTGTCACTTTATTTCAACAGAAAGTCAGGTATGGTTAAGCGCGTATAAATAAAAAGAAAAACGGCCGTTCCGGGCCCCTTTTGGATGTCTTCGTGGTCTTTTAAGGAAAACAATGACGCTCAGCACATCACACCATAACCGCGAACAGTTTGAACACTGTCTGGCGGTCATTCGTCAGGCCTCTGTGGAAATATTGCTTCTCCTGAATGTACATGTTTCTGAGGGAAAAGATCCACGCTGGTTTCTGGAGCAGCTGGATAGCGCCCGTTTAGGCCTGGGCGGATGGGGGGCCGTGGCGAAAAAGCTCAACCTGAACGATGCCGAGATGTCAGAATTTACCCTGCAACTGCGCCTGTTGCAGCAGCGCGTACCGCAGTATGAAAGTGGGCAGGATGTCAGTGAAAATCAGCTTATTGCGGCGATGCGGTTTGTCACCGCGCTGGAACATCTTCGTCTGCAACAGCCTCTTCTCACCTACAGTACCGAGCTGGCGCCGGGCAGCGATCTTGAACAGCAGCAGGCGCACAAGCAGGTGCGTGCAATTGAACTGATGATTAAAGGGCTTATCCAGCAGGCGTGGCCCGATCAGGTCCGTCTGAACAACCACCTGAAGACCCTGTTTAACGCTGACCGCGTGCGGCGCTGGCTGAAGCTTGGCGACATCAACGATGTGCTAAGCGGCATGATGTTCAGCGAGCTGGCCCAGATGCTGGTGGATAAAAAAGAGTACAGCCGCTACTACGCGTCGCTGTTCAGCGATCCGTCCATGCTGACGCTGCTGGTGGAGCCGCGCAAAACGCTGCAAACCTTCCTTGATGACATCCGCCAGATCCGCAACAACCTTACCGTTCAGAAAGCGTTAACCTCGGCGCAAATCCAGCTACTCGACAACTACTACACCCAAATCACCCGGCCCGTTCAGCGTGCGTTTGAAGAGGGGCGAACCCGCGTCAACCCGGCCGGGATAATGGCGGTGGATGCCAGCGAACTGCACGCTTTCTGGGAAAAAGCACAGAAAAGGGATCGGGTCACCGGCGGGGATCTATTTGAAGTACGTGACACCATCGAAAAACCGACCCAGCGCGCCCCGCGCACGCCAGAACAACGCGAGCAGCTCATCTCCGGCGTGTTATGGGGCGCAGTGGGCGTGATGGTCATTGCGATTGTTGTGGGAGGATTCTGGCTGGTGACCAGCAGCGCGCCAGCAGAGACCGCGGTGGCCGCCACCGAAACGCCTGCGCCGCAGGAGATGCGGGAAACGCCCTCCTCGCGTGAGACGTTGACGCGCATGGGCATCACCTGGGACGAGAATAATTTCCGCTCGGCCATCAACCGCAACGACACCCGCATCGCGCAGCTCTTTTTGCAGGGTGGAATGGACTGGAAGCTGTCATGGACCGAAGAGGCGATGTCATCCAACCATGACGACGTGCTGGAGCTGATGTTGCGCTACCGACAGCACATGGTGGAAGAGAAGCCGTGCCGCCGGTTTATCAATACGCTCACCCATGCCATGGCGAATGGCGAATCGCTGACATCCCTGCGTAAACAGTACCTTAAAGCGTTTTGCACCGTCCCGGCCGTGGTGAAACGCCAGCAGCACGATTTGGATATGGCGACGCGCCGCGCCGAGTCACAGCCGAATGCCAGCACAAAAAAATGGCAGGCTATTCAGTCTGCCATTTATGAGGTGATCCGCTAACCATTTCTCCCTCTCCCTGTGGGCTGAGGAATCCCCAGTAATTTTTTACCGAAAGCGATGAATGTTGCTTCAGGAAAATGAAGGACTTACAGCGACGCCCTGGTCCGGCTGTAAATCGCTGAGGCGTTTCCTGCAGGCCGGGGCGAGGCGCATGGATGCGCCGAGAGGGCGGCTTTACAGGGACGTTACATCCGCCCGTCCCCGATAAGCCGGAAGGAATAAGCCGAAGGCACCGCGAAGCGGCGATTTACCGCCGGGAGCCCGGGTCGCCAGGGTGGTGGCGACTGAGCCACCCTGGCACGTTCACAGGTTATGTCGTAACAGAGTAGCAAGGAACATAAAGTGAACGGAATGACCTCCACAGCCGTATGTTCCCCCTCACCCCAACCCTCTCCCCAAGCGAGAGGGGGCCGTCTGTGCAGGCATTATTTTATGGGGATCCCTCAGCCCTTTGGGAGAGGGGCGGGGTGAGGGCACCAGACCGCACCCCACTCAAGGCTCCCCATACAACCCAATCAACCGCCGCACCACGCCATTCGTCCAGCCAAAGCCATCCTGCAATGGATACTCACCGCCGCCCCCTTCGCGTGGGGTACTGCTGGCGATGTGATACTTCTCAATCAGCTTATGGTGAGTCTTATAAAAATGATTCACCGTGTGCAGCCAACTCCAGGCGATCTCATCGCCCAGCGAGTCGTTGCCGTACTGCTTGAAGCCCTGAATGGCCATCCATTGCAGCGGTGCCCAGCCATTGGGTTTATCCCACTGCTCGCCGGTTTCGTACTCGGTCGCCAGGATACCGCCCGGGGTGAGCAGACGTGATTTAACCGCATCAGACAAGCGTTCTGCCTGCTCATGGGTCGCCATTCCGACATACAGCGGCACAATGCTCGCCGCAGAGAACAGCGCCATATTTTCCCGACGCCAGTCGTAATCGCGGTAGCAGCCATTCTCTTCATCCCACAGGTAGCGGTTCACCGCTGCCCGGCGATCGCTGGCTTTCTGGCGGAACAGGTCAGCCGTCTCCTTATCTCCTTTCGACGCCGAGATATTGGCGATAGCGCTTTCCAGCTTGAACAGGAAGGCATTCAGGTCGATAGGGATAAACTGCGTGGTGCGAATACTGGCCAGTCGGCCCGGTTCGCGCAGCCAGCGGGAGGAGTAATCCCAGCCGGAGGCCGCCCCTGCACGCAGATCGCGATACACCTCATTGGGTGGTCGACCGGAATGGCGGGCCGTCTCCACGTCCTCAATCCACGATTCGTCGCGCGGAGTGTCACGGTCATCCCAGTAGCGGTTCAGCAATGAGCCATCCGGCATACGCACCGCGCTGCGATAGGCCTGATTCAGCAGCAGCGACTCCGCGCCGTCCATCCAGAAGGCGTGCTCCATTTTGAGGTGCTCAAGGTAGCGCTTCGCACCGCGCACCCCGTCCTCTTCAAACAGCTCCACCATCAGGGCAAAGACCGGCGGCTGGGAGCGGCTGAGGTAGTAGGTTCGGTTGCCGTTCGGGATATGGCCGTAACGCTCGATCAGCCACGCGAAGTTATCCGCCATGCACTTCAGCAGATCGTTACGGCCGCTCTCGGCCAGCCCCAGCATCGAGAAGTAGGAATCCCAGTAGTAGGTCTCACTGAATCGTCCGCCGGGGACGATATAGGCCTGCGGCAGGGCCAGCAGGGAAGACCAGGGGATATGATCCTGCGGCTCGCGCGTCAGCACGGGCCACAGGCTGTCGATATGCTCTTTAAGCGACAGCCCCGGGTCGGACACATACTCCGTGCTATAGGTCTCGGGCAGCCAGAAGTGATTCTCCACGAACTGGCGCAGGTCGAAATCCCGGTGGCGTCGCACCTTACGATAGCGGATCAAAATATCCAGCGGATCCATCTTCGGCGCGCAGTCGGGAAAGGTTTTGCTATCCGCAAACAGCTTTGTTGACTGCACATGTTCGAACAGCTCAAGGTAACGGTCAGCGGGGGTCAGGGCATCGGAGGCGGGTAGCCCCTCGATCATTTCTGGCTCCGGCTCCGCCTCAATCATCTCATCCAGTTTCAACTCGCAGGGATCGGTCTCGTAGCGCAGCTCTTCTGCGATCTCGAACGCGATGTTCTCGTTAGCCTGTAGTTTCTGGTTGAACATAATGATAAGGACCTCCGGTTAGGTGTTCTTGAAGACAGGTTTATCCGGGCGTCTTATAAGCGTAGACATTCGCTTCGGTAGATGGGGAGGAATATGTGCGGTAGATCACTCTTTTCGGAGCATTCGTTTTGCAACGATTTGTGAATGTAAAAAAGAATGCCCCTCAGTGGAGGGGCATCAGGACTAGCGCATGGTCACAAACTCTTCGGCCGCGGTCGGGTGGATCGCCACGGTATTATCGAAGTCTTTCTTCGTCGCGCCCATCTTCAGCGCCACCGCAAAGCCCTGCAGGATCTCGTCCATGCCAAAGCCAATGCCGTGGATACCGACAATCTTCTCTTCCGGACCCACGCAGACCAGCTTCATGCGGCACGGCTGACGGTGCGAGGTGACGGCGGTATACATTGCGGTAAACGCAGATTTATACACTTTCACCTGATCGTCGCCATACTGCTCGCGCGCCTGCGGCTCGGTTAAACCGACGGTGCCGATAGGCGGGTGGCTGAAGACCACGGTCGGGATGTTGCTGTAATCCAGGTGCTCGTCCGGCTTGTTGTTGAACAGACGCTCGGAAAGGCGACGCCCCGCCGCAACGGCCACCGGGGTCAGTTCAACGGCACCGGTGTTATCGCCCACCGCGTAAATGCCTGGCACGCTGGTGTTCTGGAATTTATCGACGACGATATAGCCTTTTTCATCGGTTTTCACGCCGGTTACGGCCAGGTTGAAGTTGTCATTCGCCGGTTCACGGCCAATCGCCCAGATCAGGCAGTCGACGGTCTGGCTGCGACCATCTTCCAGCTCCAGGGTCAGGCTGCCGTCTGCATTTTTAATCACCGCTTTTGGCACGGCGTTGGTATGCAGGGTTGGACCTTCGGTGTTCATCACTTCTACTAAGGTGTCGACGATCAGCGGATCAAAGCTGCGCAGCGGCGCATGTTTACGCACGAACAGGTGCGCTTCAGCGCCCAGACCGTTAATCACACCGGCCAGCTCGACCGCGATATAACCCGCGCCCACCACCGCAACGCGCTCTGGCAGAGCTGGCAGCTCGAAGAAACCGTCGGAGTCGATGCCGTATTCGGCACCCGGGATGTTCGGGTGGCTCGGACGGCCGCCGGTAGCGATCAGGATATGATCGGCAGTGATCGTCTCCCCGTTCACTTCGATCGTTTTCGCGTCCACAAAGCGGGCGAAGCCGTGGATCACATCTACGTTGTTCTTACCCAGCACGTTATCGTACGAGGTGTGAATGCGGTCGATGTAGGCCGTACGGCTGGCGATCAGCTTCTCCCAGTCGAAGTGGTTGATCGTGGTGTCAAAGCCGTAATCCGGGCCATACATATGGATGGCTTCACGGATTTGCGCCGCATGCCACATCACCTTTTTCGGTACACAACCCACGTTGACGCAGGTGCCGCCCAGCGCTTTGGCTTCAATCAGCGCACACTTCTGGCCATACATGGCCGCACGGTTGATGGAGGCGATGCCGCCGCTCCCGCCGCCGATTGCGATGTAGTCATAATGCTTAGTCATAGCTTTTATCCTTAATCGTGAATTGCCGCGATTGTATACCTGAAATCAATAGTTTCCACCGATGGCTGCGATTACTCTGGCACAATCCAGCTGACGGTGGCGTGACCTGTCCCGGCAGGTACCAGCGTTTTATGCAGCCATGGCAGAACGTTGTTCATCTGCGCTTCGAGCTTCCATGGCGGGTTAATGACAATCATGCCGGAGGCGGTCATGCCGCGCTGGTCGCTGTCCGGACGGACGGCCAGCTCAATCTGCAGGATTTTGCGGATGCCGGTCGCTTCCAGATCTTTGATCATGCGCTTGATCTGCGCGCGCAGGACCACCGGGTACCACAGGGCGTAGGTGCCGGTCGCAAAACGTTTGTAACCTTCGTTAATGCCGGTGACCACCGCCTGATAGTCGGTTTTGATTTCGTATGGCGGGTCGATCAGCACCAGGCCGCGACGGGAGACCGGCGGCAGTTTGGCTTTCAGCTGCAGGTAGCCATCGGCTTTGTCCACGCGGGCGCGGCTGTCTTTCTGGAACTCAGAACGCAGCAGCGGGAAATCGCTTGGGTGCAGCTCGGTCAACTGCAGGCTGTCCTGCTCACGCAGCAGCTGACGGGCAATCAATGGCGAGCCCGGGTAGTAGCGCAACTGGCCGTTGCGGTTGAAATGATTCACCACACCAATGTACGGTTCCAGTTCGGCAGGCAGATCGTCCTGCTGCCAGATACGGGCGATCCCTTCCAGATATTCACCGGTACGCTCGGCGTGTTCGCCGCTCAGCTGATAGCGGCCCGCGCCCGCGTGGGTGTCCAGATAGAGAAACGGCTTCTCTTTCTCTTTGAGTGATTCGATGATCAGGCTCTGAACGGTGTGTTTGAGGACGTCGGCGTGGTTGCCTGCGTGAAAGCTGTGGCGATAACTGAGCATGGATGAATGTGTTCCGGGTAGTCAACGTAGGCCCGATAAGCGTAGCGCCATCGGGCAAAAATAGAGCGTATCGCCACAGTATACAGAAAAGTTTCCACGGCCGCGAAAGCGCAACGCCCGGCATTGAAATCCTCTACACTTAACCCCATTACTGAACGATATGCACAGCGCCGGATGCGCGCTTCATTCATCAAATTCAACAGGACAGCGTTTATGACCAATCCATTACTGACGCCTTTTTCGTTGCCACCGTTTTCTAAAATCCTCCCTGAGCATGTGGTTCCAGCCGTTACGCAAGCGCTGGACAACTGCCGCGCGGCGGTAGAAAGCGTGGTCGCGCAGGGCGGGCCGTACACCTGGGAAAATCTGTGTCAGCCGCTGGCCGAAGTGGATGACGTGCTGGGGCGTATCTTCTCCCCGGTAAGCCACCTTAACTCGGTAAAAAACAGCCCGGAGCTGCGTGAAGCCTACGAACAAACCCTGCCGCTGCTCTCCGAGTACAGCACCTGGGTCGGCCAGCACGAAGGGCTCTACAAGGCGTATCGCGATCTGCGCGACGGCGACCACTATGCTGAACTGAACACCGCGCAGAAAAAATCCGTCGATAACGCCCTGCGTGATTTCGAGCTTTCCGGGATTGGCCTGCCAAAAGAGAAGCAGGTTCGCTACGGCGAAATCGCGGCGCGCCTGTCTGAGCTGGGTAACCAGTACAGCAACAACGTGCTCGACGCCACCATGGGCTGGACGAAGCTGATTACCGACGAAGCAGAGCTGGCGGGTATGCCGGAAAGCGCACTGGCGGCGGCAAAAGCCCAGGCTGAAGCGAAAGAGCAGGAAGGCTTCCTGTTAACGCTGGATATCCCAAGCTATCTGCCGGTGATGACCTACTGCGACAACCAGGCATTGCGTGAAGAGATGTACCGCGCCTACAGCACCCGCGCCTCCGATCAGGGGCCGAATGCCGGTAAGTGGGATAACAGCCCGGTGATGGCGGAAATCCTCGCCCTGCGTCACGAGCTGGCACAGCTGCTGGGCTTTGACAGCTACGCGGACAAATCCCTCGCCACCAAAATGGCCGAGAACCCGCAGCAGGTGCTCGATTTCCTGACCGATCTGGCGAAACGCGCCCGTCCTCAGGGTGAAAAAGAGCTGGCCCAGCTGCGCGCCTTCGCCAAAGCGGAGTTCGGCGTGGATGAGCTGCAGCCGTGGGACATCGCGTATTACAGCGAAAAACAGAAGCAGCACCTCTACAGCATCAGCGACGAGCAGCTGCGCCCGTACTTCCCGGAAAACAAAGCCGTTAACGGCCTGTTCGAAGTGGTGAAACGCATCTACGGCATCACCGCCAAAGAGCGTACTGATATCGACGTCTGGCACCCGGACGTGCGCTTCTTCGAGCTGTATGACGAGAAAAACGAACTGCGCGGCAGCTTCTACCTCGATCTCTACGCGCGTGAGAACAAGCGTGGCGGGGCGTGGATGGATGACTGCGTCGGCCAGATGCGTAAAGCCGACGGTTCCTTGCAGAAGCCGGTCGCTTACCTGACCTGTAACTTCAACCGCCCGGTCAACGGCAAGCCGGCGCTGTTCACCCACGACGAAGTGATCACCCTGTTCCATGAGTTCGGTCACGGTCTGCACCATATGCTGACCCGCATTGAAACTGCAGGCGTGGCCGGTATCAGCGGTGTGCCGTGGGATGCGGTCGAGCTGCCGAGCCAGTTTATGGAAAACTGGTGCTGGGAGCCGGACGCGCTGGCGTTTATCTCCGGCCACTACGAGACCGGCGAACCGCTGCCGAAAGAACTGCTGGATAAAATGCTGGCAGCCAAGAACTACCAGGCGGCAATGTTTATTCTGCGCCAGCTGGAGTTCGGCCTGTTCGACTTCCGCCTGCACGCCGAGTTTAGCCCGGAGCAGGGGGCAAAAATCCTCGAAACCCTGGCTGAGATTAAAAAGCAGGTCGCGGTTATTCCAGGGCCAACCTGGGGTCGCTTCCCGCACGCGTTCAGCCACATCTTCGCGGGCGGCTATGCGGCAGGTTATTACAGCTACCTGTGGGCCGATGTCCTGGCGGCGGATGCTTTCTCTCGCTTCGAAGAAGAGGGGATTTTCAACCGTGAAACCGGTCAGTCGTTCCTCGATAACATCCTGACCCGCGGCGGCTCAGAAGAGCCGATGGAGCTGTTCAAACGCTTCCGTGGCCGCGAGCCGCAGCTGGATGCGATGCTTGAGCATTACGGGATCAAAGGCTGATTGCTACGTGAAGATCTGCTTAGTGGATGAAACAGGCGCCGGAGACGGCGCCTTATCTGTTCTGGCCGCCCGTTGGGGGCTGGAGCACGATGAAGAAAACCTGATGGCGCTGGTGATGACGCCAGAGCATCTCGAATTACGTAAACGCGACGAACCGAAACTCGGCGGGATTTTTGTCGATTTTGTCGGGGGCGCGATGGCGCACCGGCGCAAGTTTGGCGGCGGCCGCGGTGAGGCTGTTGCCAAAGCCGTCGGCATCAAAGGGAGCTATCTTCCGGACGTGGTGGATGCCACGGCGGGGCTGGGGCGCGATGCGTTTGTGCTGGCGTCTGTCGGCTGCCGCGTGCGGATGCTGGAGCGCAACCCGGTGGTGGCCGCGTTGCTGGATGACGGCCTGACCCGTGGCTACGCGGACCCGGAAATCGGCCCGTGGTTGCAGGAACGTTTACAGCTGATCCACGCCTCCAGCCTGACGGCGTTGACCGATATCACCCCGCGCCCACAAGTGGTCTATCTCGATCCGATGTTCCCGCATAAGCAGAAAAGCGCGCTGGTGAAAAAAGAGATGCGGGTGTTTCAGTCGCTGGTGGGGCCGGATCTGGATGCGGACGGCCTGCTTGAGCCTGCCCGTCAGCTTGCAACGAAGCGGGTGGTGGTGAAACGCCCGGACTACGCGCCGCCGCTGGCGGACGTTGCGACGACCAACGCGGTGACCACCAAAGGGCACCGGTTTGATATTTATTCGGGTACGCCGGAATAAAAAAGCCGGGTGGCGGCTTCGCCTTACCCGGCCTACGTTCAGTGCCATTTGTAGGCCCGGTAAGCGTTAGCGCCACCGGGCTTTTTTGCACTTACTCGTCTTCTTCGTCACGCAGCGGAACAATCAGCATATCCACGTGAACGGTGTTGATCAGCTGACGCGCTGAGGACATCAGCTTGCTCCAGAAGTCCTGGTGATGACCGCAAACCACCAGGTCCATATCGTATTTCTTAATCGCATCGACCAGCACCTGGCCCAGATCGCCGCTACCGCTTAAGGTTTCAGTGATCGGGTAACCTGCGTTGGTGGACAGCTCGCTCAGGGCGTGGTGTGTCTCTTCGGAGATGCGTTTTTGCATATCGCCGAGATTCACGTCGATCAGACCGGTATAAAGGTCGGAGTAATTCACATCAACGTGAATCAGCGAAACTTTCGCGTTGTAAGGGCGTGCCATGGATACTGCTTTATCAACCAGCACTTTGCTCTCCGGGGAGAGGTCTACCGCGATGAGAATGTGTTTGTAAGCCATAGTGTTACTCCTTCCTTAAGTTATCGATGACTAAACAGAAAGCCGTCGTCTGATGCTTTCATTACGGCCCAGTTAAACATATTTTTCAAGCTTTGGTGTTGATAACGATTAACCTTGTGGCAAAAAAATTAACGGATCTCCTACACTATTTAATGAACCGTTCGGATATTAAAACGCGAACCGGATCGACTTTTGGTCATTCTTTCACTGAACTGTCTGTCAGGGCATTGGGGTGCGGTAGCTCAGAAGCCTTGCTTCGTGGGCGGACGCCGGGGAGGATGTATGATTAGCACCGTCGCATTGTTTTGGGCGTTATGCGTAGTTTGCATAGTGAATATGGCGCGCTACTTCTCATCGTTACGTGCGCTGTTAGTGGTACTTCGTGGTTGCGATCCGTTGCTTTATCAGTATGTGGACGGTGGAGGGTTCTTCACCTCGCATGGACAGCCCAGCAAACAGATGCGCCTGGTCGGGTATATCTACTACCAGCGCTACCGGGATCATCACGATGAAGAGTTTATCCGCCGCTGCGAGCGCCTGCGTCGCCAGTTCATTTTGACCAGCGCCCTGTGTGGCCTGGTCGTCGTCAGTATGATTGCCTTAATGATTTGGCACTGAGCATAAAAAAAGCGGGTCAGTTTCCTGACCCGCTTTTTTGTCGCCTTCAGCCGATTAAATCAGCTTCAGCGCAATCCAGTACAACCCACCCGAGAGCAGGATAGACGCCGGAAGCGTAAACACCCAGGCCATCAGAATGTTGGTCACGGTTTTGCGTTGCAGACCGCCGCCATCAACAATCATGGTACCTGCCACGGACGAAGAGAGTACGTGGGTGGTGGAGACCGGCATTCCGGTGTAGCTTGCCAGACCGATAGAGACCGCCGCCGTCATCTGCGCGGACATGCCCTGCGCATAGGTCATGCCTTTCTTACCGATCTTCTCGCCGATGGTGGTTGCCACACGACGCCAGCCAATCATCGTACCGATACCCAGTGCCAGCGCGACAGCCATGATGATCCAGATTGGCGCGTACTCAATGGTGTTGAGCATATCGCTTTTCAGTTTCTTCAGCAGACGCTTGTCGTCAGCATTTACGTCTGGCAACTTCGCGACTTTGTCGGTCACGTCAGAGATGCAGAGCATAATGCGACGCAGCTGACCACGCTGTTCAACGGCCAGTTTGTCGTAGCTTTCGATATCGCCCAGCATGCCTTTTGCACGTTCCAGCGCGTTAATCGCGTTTGCCGGGTGGCAGTGGAACTCGCCCGGCGCGGTGGTCGCACCCGCTTCAGGAGACGGGATCAGCTGGTCAACGCCGGTCGCTTTTTTCAGCAGTTCAGGGTGCTGCTGGAAATAGGTTTCAACGTTATTGACCGCATCACGGGTACGGGTGATTTCATAACCGGAGGCATTCATGTTAACCACGAAGCCCGCCGGTGCAACGCCAATCAGAACCAGCATCACCAGACCGATGCCTTTCTGCCCGTCGTTCGCGCCGTGAGAGAAGGCCACGCCGATGGCGGAAATGATCAGGGCGATACGCGTCCAGAATGGTGGCTTTTTCTTGCCGTCTTTCTTCTCACGCTCTGCTGGCGTCAGGTGGATACGCGCACGTTTTTTCGTGTTGCTCCAGTAGCGACGCAGGATGAAAATCAATCCACCCGCAACCACCAGACCGACGATAGGGGAGATGATCAGAGAACCGAAAATACCCAGTACTTTAGGCAGGTTAAGCGCATCAACAACCGAGGTACCGGTCATCAGGGCGTTGGTTAACCCGATACCGATAATGGCACCGATGAGGGTGTGAGAACTGGATGCAGGCAGGCCGAAATACCAGGTACCGAGGTTCCAGATAATTGCAGCAAGCAGCATTGAGAACACCATAGCGAGGCCATGGCCAGAACTTACGTTAAGCAGCAGATCCGTTGGCAGCATATGCACAATGGCATACGCAACGCTCAGTCCGCCCAGAAGGACACCAAAAAAGTTAAATACCGCCGCCATAACGACCGCCAGTTGCGATCGCATTGCGCGAGTGTAGATAACCGTTGCTACTGCGTTTGCAGTGTCGTGGAAGCCGTTGATCGCTTCGTAAAACAGTACAAAAACCAGAGCAAGCAATAATAAAAGCCCGGTATGTAAATCCAGGCCGGCAAACAAATGTAGCATAGGACGTTACGCCATTTTGAGGACATGAACGCGGCGCATTATCCAGGACAAATGCGCGGCGGGCAAAGTGAAATATAGACTTTTTTTGACATACCACCTGATTTGGGAAAAGTGCCTGAAAGGATATTCTTTAAATTTCAATGAAATGGCTTTGTAATATCTTTTTACGCTGGTGTGACCACAGAGGAAACTTTACAATCCGCGGCAGTGAACAAAGAGGGTTTTGACGTGGAAAGGTTTGATGCCGTGGTAATTGGCGCCGGTGCGGCGGGTATGTTTTGTGCGGCGATGGCCGGACAGGCGGGTCGTCGCGTGCTGCTGCTGGATAACGGTAAAAAGCCTGGGCGCAAGATCCTGATGTCTGGCGGCGGGCGCTGCAACTTTACGAACCTGTATGTCGAACCTGCGGCCTATCTGAGCCAGAACCGCCATTTTTGTAAATCTGCGCTGGCGCGTTATACCCAGTGGGATTTTATCGATCTTGTGGGTAAGCACGGTATCGCGTGGCATGAGAAGACGTTGGGGCAGCTGTTCTGCGACGACTCCGCGCAGCAGATTGTCGATATGCTGGTGGCCGAGTGCGAGAAGGGCGGCGTGGTAATGCGCCTGCGTACGGAGGTGCTGGACGTATCCCGCGACGAGCAGGGCTATACGCTGCAGCTCAACGGCGAAAGCGTCAGCGCCGATAACCTGGTCATTGCCAGCGGCGGTCTGTCGATGCCGGGGCTGGGCGCCTCGCCGTTCGGCTACAAAATTGCCGAGCAGTTTGGCCTGAAGGTGCTGCCAACGCGTGCGGGACTGGTTCCTTTTACTCTGCACAAACCGCTTCTGGAACAGCTTCAGACGTTGTCTGGCGTTTCTGTTCCTTCCGTTATTACCGCCGAAGACGGAACGGTGTTCCGCGAAAACCTCCTCTTTACCCACCGCGGCCTCTCCGGCCCGGCGGTGCTGCAAATCTCCAGCTACTGGCAGCCGGGCGAGTTCGTCACGGTTAACCTGCTGCCGGAGTGCGATCTGGATGCGTTCCTCAATGAACAGCGTGCGGCGCACCCGAATCAGAGCCTGAAAAATACCCTCGCGATGCAGTTGCCGAAGCGTCTGGTGGAGTGTTTGCAGGGGTTAGGGCAGATCCCGGATGTTTCCCTTAAACAGCTTAACAGTCGCGAGCAGGAGACGCTGGTAGAGACCCTGACAAACTGGCGCGTGCAGCCCAACGGCACCGAAGGCTACCGCACGGCGGAGGTCACGCTGGGCGGTGTCGACACGAATGAGCTCTCCTCGCGCACGATGGAAGCGCGCAACGTGCCGGGCCTCTACTTCATCGGTGAAGTGATGGATGTGACCGGCTGGCTCGGCGGGTATAACTTCCAGTGGGCGTGGGCCAGTGCCTGGGCGTGTGCGCAGGCGCTGGCCGAAAAGAACGTTTAAACTTTTACTTTTCAGAGTGATGTGCCCAGGGCACCACTCTTTTTCTCTGCTGGCATATGCCAGTCTGCATGGTTTTTGTGTTTTGCCTCTACAAAAGGGTTGTGTATGTCTGCTGCTCATCTCGGTTTCCCGACGGAAACCGTTGTTGTCTTTGTGGTGATGGCTGTCGGGGCGATGTTTATCGACCTCTTCATGCACCGTCACGATAAGCCTGTCTCGCTGAAAAGTGCCGCAATGTGGTCCGTTTTCTGGTTCTCGATGGCGATGGCGTTTGCCGGGTTCCTGTATGTTCACCACGGTGCCGAGATGGCGAGCCTGTTCCTCACCGGCTACGCGCTGGAAGAGGTGCTCTCGGTCGATAACCTGTTTGTGATGATGGCGATTTTTGCCTGGTTCGGCGTGCCGGATAAGTACCGTCACCGCGTACTCTACTGGGGTGTGCTGGGGGCGATTGTCTTCCGCGGTATCTTCGTGGCCATTGGGACCAGCCTGCTGAGTCTGGGGCCGTACGTGGAGGTTATTTTTGCGCTGGTCGTTGGCTGGACGGCGGTGATGATGCTCAGGCGCAACGAAGAGAGCGACGAGGTTGAAGATTACTCCGGACACCTGGCCTATCGGCTGGTGAAACGCTTCTATCCTGTCTGGCCGAAAATCAGCAGCCACGCCTTTATTCTGACCCAGAAAGAGGTGGATGCGGAACTGGAAAAACCAGAAAACCAGGACGTAATGGTTGGGCGCGTCAAAAAAGCGAAACGTTACGCGACGCCATTATTACTTTGCGTGGCGGTCGTGGAGCTGTCTGATGTGATGTTCGCGTTTGACTCCGTACCGGCCATTATCGCCGTCAGCCGCGAGCCGCTGATTATCTACAGCGCCATGATGTTTGCCATCCTCGGCCTGCGTACGCTCTATTTCGTACTGGAAGCGCTGAAGCAATATCTGGTTCACCTGGAGAAGGCGGTGGTCCTGCTGCTGTTCTTCGTGGCGTTCAAGCTCGGGTTGAATGCGACCGATCACTTCTGGCATCACGGCTACAGCATTGGTGCGACGACCAGTCTGTTCGTGGTATTAGGCGTGCTGGCGCTGGGGATTATTGCGAGCGTGATGTTCCCTGGGAAACGTGAGGCCTGATGCAACGCTCTTCTCCCTCTCCCTGTGGGCTGAGGGTTCCCCAGAAAAATGAAAAGCACGATGAAGTGTGATCTACTGGTTGCGCTAACAAATCAGAAGAGACCTCATCGTGCCTTTACAGACAGTCTGCCAGAAATTTTTCTCCGCGTCTTTACCGGACGTTCACAGCTTCCGGATTAATGTCCTTGTTTCCATGGCCGTTGCCCTCACGCACGGTGCGGATCTGACCCTGACCAGCCTTGGTCGCACTCTTCCCGGCAGAGCGCACGTCAAAAATAAAATTAAACGTGTTGACCGTGCCCTGGGTAATACCGCCCTTCACCGGGATATTCCCCGTATTCAGCACCTGCTCACACATACCATCACCTCCCTGATGCCCTTCTGTGTGATTGCTGTCGACTGGACAGGCTGGCATGACAGGAACTGGTATCTTCTGCGGGCAAGCCTGGTCTGTAATGGTCGCTCACTGCCGCTTATGAGTGAGGTTGTCCCCGCAGAGCTGGCGCAGAACAGCGATGTACAGTGCCGCTTCCTTGACCGCCTGCATGATGCCATCCCGAAAGATAAAGCCGTCACCATCATTACGGATGCAGGCTTCCGGACAGACTGGTTCCGGCATGTCAGCCAGCTGGGCTGGAGCTTCACCGGCAGGGTCAGGGGCTGCATCAGCTTCCGGCTGGATGGAGATAAAAAGTGGATGAAAATCAGTGAGCTTGAGGCTACCGGACAACCGGTCTGCGTGGGTTACGGTGTCCTGTCCCGTAAACCACGAACGCCCTGTTACGGCCGGTTCTATCTGCATAAGCGCCCTGACGCAGGGCGTCAGGGAAAAGGGGGGATGCCGAAAACACAGCGGGAACACCGCAGTAGCGCGCGGGAGCCCTGGCTGCTGTTCAGTAATGCAGAGGGACTGGAGCCGCACCAGATAATGGCCCTGTACAGCCGCAGAATGCAGATAGAACAAAACTTCCGGGACGACAAAAGTCCACGCTTCGGGTTCGGTCTGAGGCTGAGCCGGAGTCAGGGAAAAGGGCGACTGGAAGTGCTGAATATGGTCGCGGCAATGGCAAGCCTGGTGATGTGGCTGGCAGGTTACAGGGCAGAAAGGCAGTGTTTACACTGGCACTATCAGGCAAGCAGCATCAGGCACAGACGGGTTCTGTCATACCTGAGTCTGGCGGAAGAAGTCATCCGGCATGAGCCCGGGAAAGTAAGACGGCTGAATATAGTTAACGAGATGAAAAAGCTGGGAAAAGAGTACAGTAATATGGTCATGGTGGCATGACCATATTACTGGGGATCCCTCAGCCCTGTGGGAGAGGGCCGGGGTGAGGGCACCAGACCGCACCTAACCCTTAATCGGTGAGTTGCGGCGCTTGCGCGGTGGGTGGAAGTGCCGCCAGTGTGGATCCTGCGCTGCGGCCAGCAGTTCGTGGTCGCCACGGGTATCCCCCCAGGCGCGCAGGTGGTACTCGTTCAGATTGCCATACACCTTTTCCAGTCTGGCGACTTTCTGGGCGCAGCGGCAGTTGTTGCCGGTAATGCGCCCGGTCAGCTTACCGTCTTTCACTTCCAGTTGTGTGCCAATCAGCTTGATGCCAAGCTTGTCAGCCCACGGCTGGAGCACCAGTGCCGGAGAGGCGGAACAGATGGTCACTTCCGCGCCAGAGTTCACCTCCGCCGCCACCGCCAGCACTCCCTCGGGGCGCATCAGCTTGTTCCAGTATTTTTCGCAAAACGCTTCCGCCTGCTGACGTAACCAGTGTTCATCCACCCCCGTCAGGAACGTTTTGATCAGCACCTCTTTTAGCTCATCACGCGTTAGCTTGCGGCGTACGCAGTGGAGCGTCGGCAATGCCATACGCACCAGTCGTCCCGCGAAGTAACGTTTCCCGAAGGCAAAACGCAGGAAAGGGATGAAGCTGTCGTGGTGTGTTAACGTTCCATCAAAGTCGAAGACAGAGAGCACGTTAGATTTGGCCACGGTCTCGTCGGCAATCATATTGGTCATAAATACGTCTTAGCTGAAATACACATTCTGCTCGTTAGTTTACCTGCTTTGGCGCCACAGTCCTTAAACCTCACGCTTTTTTTCTCATTCTTGCGGCCTGAGCCACTCAGATAATGTCATCCACCACGCCACCGTCGACGCGCAACGCCGCGCCAGACGTGGCGGAGGCCTGCGCTGAGCAGACATAGACCACCATATTGGCGACCTCTTCAACCGTGGCCGCTCGCTGGATCACCGAGCTGGGGCGGTTGGCCATCACAAACTCTTTTGCCAGCTGTTCCAGCGACTTACCGGTCTTCTCGATCTCGTCTTTCATCATCTCTGCGAATCCGTCAGACATCGTCGGCCCCGGCAATACGCTGTTGACCGTCACGCCGCTACCCGCCACGAACTTCGCCAGCCCGCGTGCCAGCGAGAGCTGTGCCGTTTTGGTCACGCCGTAGTGGATCATGTCCGCCGGGATATTGCAGGCCGACTCGGAGGAGATAAATACCACGCGGCCCCAGCCTTTCTTCACCATGCCGGGAAGCAGTGCGCGGGAGAGACGCACGCCGGACATTACGTTGGTCTGCCAGTAACGTTCCCAGGTGTCATCGTCGGTGGCATAGAAATCCTGCGGCCCGTAAATCCCGGCATTGTTGACCAGAATGTCCACGTTATTCGCCACCTTCAGCAGCGACTCGACCCCTTCCGGCGTGCTGAGATCGGCTATCGCGGCACGCACCTGCACGCCCGGCACCACCTGCTGCAGCTGCTGAATACCTTTATTCACCGACTCGGTACTGCGGCCATTGACGATCACTTCCGCACCGCTTTCTGCCAGCCCTCTGGCAATGGCGAAGCCAATTCCACCCGTTGAGGCGGTGACCAGCGCCACTTTCCCCGTAAAGTCGATTTTCATCTTCTGCTCCTTATCGTTTTAACGTTCGGACCTTAAAGCGTAGCAGGTGACGATGACGGCTCCTGGCTAAAAAGGCGCAATAGCGACTCAACCTGTTCGTCCAGCGGGCTAAGCGAGCGCTTCACAATCAGGTGCAGCGGCGTGGCTCGCCGCACGCCATGGCTGAGCGGCAGCATCTTCAGTACCCCTTGTTCCAGCTGAGTCTGAATGCGCTCCTCCGGCAGCCAGCCGTAACCCACCTGCGACATCACCGCCTCAATGGCCGCGTCAATGGTGGAAAAGGTCCACGAGCCACTGGCGGAGTGCGCCGCGGTCTGGTTGTCCGCAATTTTAATCAGCGGCCACGGGCGGAGCATGTCGTCGTTCAGCGGCGCATCGAGCTGAAAGAGCGGATGCTGGTGATGGGCCACGGCAACAAAGTCGATATTCATCAGCCATTCGCCAAGCCCGGTCATATCCTGGCGGCGGGTTAAGACCATCACATCGGCTTCATCATTGATGGCATCGGCGCGGGTATTTTCCAGCACTTCGGTGAGACGGACCTGAGTCTGCGGATACTGCTGCTGGAACTGACGCAGGATGGCAAACAGACGACGGCGGGGGAAGATATTGTCCACCACCAGATCCAGCCGCGTGCGCATTCCGTTACGCAGGGTAAGCGCGCGTGTCTCAACGTACGCGAAGGCTTTCAGCAGCGGTTTGACCTGGTTGAGCAGCAGTTCCCCGGCAGGGGTCAACACCGCCCGACGGCCTTCCTGCACCAGAAGCGCCACCCCCAGCCGTTCCTGCAGTAGCGCCAGGTTATAGCTGACGGAAGACTGGCTGCGGTGCGTCTCTTCCGCGGCTCTGGCAAAACTGCCCGCATCCACCACCTTCTCCAGCAAGGACCATTGTTCGAGCGTCGTCTTGTGCATAATCAATCTAAAATCTGGATGAATTTGATTCAAACATAGCGTTATTCATTCATTTTTTGAAGGGGTAGGATCGTCTCATCAAAACAAAGGAGACATTATATGAGCACCTTCGACAAACACGACTTAAGTGGCTTCATCGGCAAACATCTGGTTTATACCTACGATAATGGCTGGAACTACGAGATTTATATCAAAAATGAAAATACCATCGACTACCGTATTCACAGCGGCCTGGTGGGGAATCGTTGGGTAAAAGATCAGCAGGTGTATGTTGTTCGCGTAGGTGAGAGTATTTATAAAATTTCCTGGACTGAACCCACCGGCACCGACGTTAGCCTGATTGTGAACCTTGGGGACAAACTGTTCCATGGCACTATCTTCTTCCCGCGTTGGGTCATGAACAACCCGGAAAAAACCGTCTGCTTCCAGAACGATCACATTCCACTGATGAACAGCTATCGCGATGCAGGTCCGGCCTATCCAACAGAAGTGATTGATGAATTTGCCACCATTACCTTCGTGCGCGACTGTGGGGCCAACGATGACAGCGTAATTGCGTGTGCGGCCAGTGAATTGCCCGCTGACTTCCCAAATAATTTAAAATAAGCGCGACAATTAACTAAAAAGAAAAGTTCCCGGTTATTTCTGTTTTTAAAGAAATAACCGGGATTTTTTTTGTTTGTTGAGCTTTGGTTTAAACGTTACATTTTGAAAAAATTGAGTGCTGTCACAAAATAAATAATTCATAATTTTATAACTTTATGTTTTTAAAGATATTTATATTCATATGAAAACATTTTAATTCCCTCTCTTAATTTTTCCCTAAGAAATGAACGCTACCTTGATATGAGTTTATGAACCGTTGAAATAAACGGTCCGCTAATTGGTTAATATCAAAAGCATGCCATTCTTATTGCAAGGAAATTAATGATGAGTGATTTTTTGCCTTTTTCCCGCCCCTCAATGGGTAATGAGGAAATCGCGGCGTTGCAGGAGGTATTAACCTCTGGCTGGATCACGACCGGGCCGAAAAATCAGGCGCTTGAAGAGGCATTTTGTCAGCTGACCGGGAATCACCACGCCATTGCCGTCAGTTCGGCAACGGCCGGGATGCACGTCACCCTGATGGCGCTGGGTATTGGCCCTGGCGATGACGTCATCACCCCCTCCCTGACCTGGGTCTCCACGCTGAATATGATCGTTCTGTTGGGGGCAAACCCGGTGATGATCGATGTGGACAAAGATACCCTGATGGTCACCCCGGACGCGGTAGACGCCGCGATTACGCCGCGTACCAAAGCGATTATCCCGGTGCATTACGCCGGTGCGCCGTGTGATATCGATGCTATCCGCGCGGTGGGGGAGCGTCACGGTATTCCGGTGATCGAAGATGCGGCACACGCCGCGGGCACGTACTACAAAGACCGTCACGTGGGCTGGCAGGGCACGGCAATTTTCTCCTTCCACGCCATTAAAAACATGACCTGCGCCGAGGGCGGTCTGGTGGTGACGGATGACGAACAGCTGGCACAAAAAATCCGCAGCCTGAAATTCCACGGTCTGGGCGTCGATGCCTATGACCGCCAGACCCACGGCCGCGCGCCGCAGGCCGAAGTGATCGCGCCCGGCTTTAAATACAACCTCGCGGATATCAACGCCGCGCTGGCGCTGGTGCAGTTGGGCAAACTGAAACAGGCCAATAAACGCCGTCAGGACATCGCCGAACGCTATCTGCGCGAGCTGGCCGACACGCCGTTCCAGCCGCTCACTATTCCCTCATGGCCGCATGTGCACGCCTGGCACCTGTTTATTATTCGCGTGGATGAAGCCCGCTGCGGGATCTCCCGCGATAACCTGATGGCGGCCCTGAAGGAGAAGGGCATCGGCACTGGCCTGCATTTCCGCGCGGCACACTCCCAAAAATACTACCGCGAGCGTTTTCCTGATGTATCGCTCCCGCATTCTGAATGGAACAGCGCGCGTATTTGTTCTCTCCCACTTTTCCCGGACATGACTCATGACGACACAACCCGCGTCATTACCGCGCTCCATCAGCTTGCAGGACATTGATATGTTCAGTGCGCCGCCTGTACAAAAAGTTTCTGTGGTGATCCCCGTTTATAACGAGCAGGAGAGCCTGCCCGAACTGATCCGCCGCACCACCGCCGCCTGCGAGACGCTGGGCAAAGCCTACGAAATCCTGCTGGTGGATGACGGCAGCAGCGATAACTCCGCCCTGATTTTGACCGAGGCTGCGCAGGCCGAAGGCAGCCATATCGTCGCGGTGCTGCTTAACCGCAACTATGGCCAGCATTCGGCCATTATGGCCGGTTTCAGCCACGTGACGGGGGATTTGGTCATCACGCTGGATGCCGATCTGCAAAACCCGCCGGAGGAGATCCCCCGGCTGGTCGCCAAAGCCGACGAAGGGTACGACGTGGTGGGTACGGTACGGCAGAATCGTCAGGATAGCCTGTTCCGCAAGCTGGCTTCCCGCACCATCAACCGCCTGATCCAGCGCACCACCGGCAAAGCGATGGGCGATTACGGCTGCATGCTGCGCGCCTATCGCCGCCATATTGTCGACGCCATGCTGCACTGCCATGAACGCAGCACCTTCATTCCGATTCTGGCGAATACCTTTGCCCGTAAGGCGACGGAGATCCCGGTGCTGCACGCCGAGCGTGAGCACGGGGAGTCGAAGTACAGCTTTATGCGTCTTATCAACCTGATGTACGACCTCATCACCTGCCTGACCACCACGCCGCTGCGCCTGCTGAGCGTCTTTGGCAGCATTATCGCGCTGGCCGGGTTCACGCTTTCCGTTTTGCTGGTCGTCCTGCGTCTGGTCTTTGGCCCCCAGTGGGCGGCGGAAGGGGTGTTCATGCTCTTTGCCGTGCTGTTCATGTTCATCGGCGCCCAGTTTGTCGGGATGGGCCTGCTCGGTGAGTACATTGGCCGTATCTATAACGATGTTCGCGCACGTCCGCGCTACTTTATTCAACGTGTTGTCCGCCAGGAACACAAAGTCTCTCAAGAGGAAAAACACCCATGAAAGCTGTTGTCTTTGCCTATCACGATATGGGGTGCGCGGGCCTGCATGCCCTGCTTGAAGCGGGTTATGATATCGCTGCCATCTTCACGCATCCGGACACCGCAGGCGAGAATAACTTCTTTGGCTCCGTGGCGCGTATCGCCGCCGAGCGCGGCATTCCGGTCTACGCGCCGGACGATATCAACCACCCGCTGTGGGTGGATCGCATTCGCGACACCGCCCCGGATGTCATCTTCTCGTTCTACTACCGCAACCTGATTTGCGACGATATTTTACGTCTGGCGACGAAAGGGGCATTTAACCTTCACGGCTCATTGCTGCCCGCCTACCGTGGCCGCGCGCCGCTGAACTGGGTGCTGGTGAATGGCGAAACTGAAACCGGCGTGACCCTGCACCGCATGGTGCACCGCGCGGATGCGGGCGCCATCATTGCGCAGCAGCGTGTTGCCATTGATGCGGATGAGACGGCGCTGCAGCTTCATCAGAAACTCTGCTCGGTGGCACAAAGCCTGCTGCGCGATGCACTGCCAACCATCCTGAACGGCACCTTCAGCGAGACCGCTCAGGACGAGAGCAAGGCGAGTTGTTTTGGCCGCCGCACGCCGGAAGACGGCCGTCTGGACTGGAACAAGCCCGCCCGCCAGCTGCACAACCTGGTGCGCGCGGTGACCGACCCCTGGCCGGGGGCGTATAGCTTTGCCGGCGTCAGCAAATTCATCGTCTGGAAATCCCGCGTGCGCGACGATGTCCCGGCCGCGAAACCGGGCACTATCGTCTCTGTCTCTCCGCTGATTGTCAGCTGCGGCGAGCAGGCGCTGGAGATCGTGACCGGTCAGACCGACAACGGCGTTTATGTGCAGGGCGCGCAGCTGGCGCAGTCTCTGGGGCTGGTTCCCGGCGCCTTGATCACCAGCGCCCCGGTGGTGGCAATTAAGCGCCGCACCCGCGTGCTGATCCTCGGCGTAAACGGTTTTATTGGTAACCACCTGACCGAGCGTCTGCTGAAAGACGATAACTACGAAATTTATGGCCTCGACATTGGCTCCGATGCCATCAGCCGTTTCCTTGACTGCCCGCGCTTCCATTTCGTGGAAGGGGATATCAGCATCCACTCCGAGTGGATCGAGTACCACATCAAAAAATGCGACGTGGTGCTGCCGCTGGTCGCCATTGCCACGCCGATTGAGTACACCCGCAATCCGCTGCGCGTATTCGAGCTGGACTTTGAAGAGAACCTGAAGATTATCCGCGACTGCGTGAAATACGATAAGCGCATCATCTTCCCGTCCACCTCCGAAGTGTACGGCATGTGTACCGATAAAAACTTCGATGAAGATACCTCTAACCTGGTGGTCGGGCCGATCAACAAGCAGCGCTGGATTTACTCCGTCTCTAAACAGCTGCTGGACCGCGTAATTTGGGCTTACGGTGAGAAAGAAGGGCTGCGCTTTACCCTGTTCCGGCCGTTCAACTGGATGGGGCCACGTCTGGATAACCTGAACGCGGCGCGCATTGGTAGCTCCCGCGCCATTACCCAGCTGATCCTGAACCTGGTGGAAGGCTCGCCCATTAAGCTCATTGAAGGCGGTAAACAAAAACGCTGCTTCACCGACATCAGCGACGGCATCGAAGCCCTGTTCCGCATCATTGAAAACAAGGATGGCCGCTGCAACGGGGAGATCATCAACATCGGCAACCCGGATAACGAAGCGAGCATTCGTGAACTGGCCGAAATGCTGCTGGCAAGCTTCGAGCGCCATCCGCTGCGTAACCAGTTCCCGCCGTTTGCAGGATTCCGCGAAGTGGAAAGCAGCAGCTACTATGGCAAAGGCTACCAGGACGTTGAGCACCGCAAGCCGAGCATTCGCAATGCGAAGCGCTGCCTGAACTGGACGCCAACGGTGAAGATGGAGCAGACCATTGATGAGACGCTCGATTTCTTCCTTCGCACCGTGGAGCTGTCGGAACAGGCCTCATGAAAAAAGTCGGTTTACGCATTGATGTCGATACCTTCAGGGGAACGCGTGACGGCGTTCCCGCACTGCTGAGGCTGCTGAGCAAGCACGATGTGCGTGCCAGCATCTTCTTCAGCGTGGGGCCAGACAACATGGGACGTCATTTATGGCGTCTGGTTAAACCGGCATTTCTGTTCAAAATGCTGCGCTCGCGCGCAGCATCGCTCTACGGCTGGGATATTTTGCTGGCCGGTACCGCATGGCCCGGCAGGCGTATCGGCGCGGGTAACGAAGCCATCATCCGTGAAGCGGCGCAGCACCATGAGGTCGGCCTGCATGCCTGGGATCACCATGCCTGGCAGGCCTGGGCGGGCGTCTGGGACATTCCTCGCCTGGCCCGGGAAATCGAGCGTGGTCTGCGGGAGCTGGAGGCCATTATCGGGCAGTCGGTGCGTTGCTCCGCCGTGGCCGGATGGCGTGCGGATCAACGCGTCGTGAAAGCCAAAGAGCCGTTCGCGTTTCGCTACAACAGCGATTGCCGGGGCAGCGGACCATTTTTACCGCAGCTCGGTGAAAACCGCGTTGGCACGGTGCAAATCCCGGTCACACTGCCCACCTGGGATGAAGTGGTGGGGCGCGAGGTGACCGCCGACGGCTTCAACCGCTACATTCTGGACCGTATACATCGCGACACCGGCACGCCGGTCTACACCATCCACGCCGAGGTGGAAGGGATTGCGTATCAGCATGATTTCGATGCGCTGTTGACGCTGGCGGCGCAGGAGGGGATTCAGTTCTGCCCGTTGATCGACCTGCTGCCAGACGATCTCAGTACGCTGCCCGTCGGCAAAATTGTGCGAAGTGAAATGGCTGGCCGGGAAGGCTGGCTTGGCTATCAACAAACCGTGAGTCCGGTACCATGAAAGTCGCCCGTTATGGCTTAGGGCTTTTCGCCCTGTTTATTGTTTACTATCTCATTCCGGTTGATACCCGTCTGTTATGGCAGCCTGATGAAACGCGCTATGCGGAAATCAGCCGTGAAATGCTCGCCTCCGGCAACTGGATTGTGCCGCATTTTCTGGGGCTGCGTTACTTTGAAAAGCCGATTGCTGGCTACTGGGTCAACAGCCTCGGGCAACTGTTGTTTGGCCATGCAAACTTTGCCGTGCGCGCCGGGGCCATCTTTTCCACCGGCCTGACGGCGCTACTGGTTATCTGGATGGCCTGGCAACTCTGGCGCGATAAACGCGTTGCCCTGTTCTCCGGCCTTATCTTCCTGACGCTGTTTCTGGTCTATGGCATTGGCACCTATGCCGTGCTCGACCCCATCATCTCCCTGTGGCTGGCGGCGGCGATGTGCAGTTTCTGGCTGGCCTCGCAGGCGCAGACCCTGGCTGGCAAAGCGGGGGGCTACATCGTACTGGGGCTGGCCTGCGGCATGGGGGTGATGACCAAAGGCTTTCTCGCCCTGGCGGTGCCGGTCCTTGGCGTCCTGCCGTGGGTGATTGCCCAAAAGCGCTGGAAAGAGGTGCTGATTTTTGGCGGGCTTGCGATCCTGAGCTGCGTGCTTATTGTCTTGCCCTGGGGGCTGGCGATTGCCCAGCGTGAACCCGATTTCTGGCGCTACTTCTTCTGGGTTGAACACATTCAGCGTTTTGCCCAAAGCGACGCCCAGCACAAAGCCCCGTTCTGGTATTACCTGCCATTCCTGGTCGCGGGCAGTCTGCCGTGGCTGGCGCTGTTGCCCGGTGCGCTGCGTCTGGGCTGGCGTGAAAAACATCCGGCAGGCGGCGGGCTTTATCTGCTCGGTTGGGTGGTGATGCCGCTTTTATTCTTCAGCATTGCCAAAGGCAAGCTGCCTACCTACATCCTGCCGTGTTTTGCCCCGCTGGCGATACTGATGGCACGTTATGCCTGCCTCGCTGCGGAAAAGGGGGCCAGCGTGTTACGCATCAATGCCGGGATCAACCTGGCGTTCGGTACCCTCGGTGTCATCGCTGCGTTAGTCGTGTCGCCGTGGGGGCTGGCTAAGCACCCGGTCTGGACGTCGGTCGAGCTGTATAAAGTCTTCTGCGCGGTGGTGGCCTTCCTCGTCTGGGCCGTGGTGGGCTGGTTTAGCTTCAGACGGAGCCAGCAGCGCTGGTGGCTGGCGGCGCTGTGCCCTGCCGGGCTGGCGTTGCTGATTGGTTTTGCCATTCCCAACCTGGTGGTGGACTCCAAACAGCCACAGTCGCTGGTGGATACCGTGCGCGACCCGCTCCAGCAGAGCCGGTTTGTGCTGGCCGATAATGTCGGCGTGGCGGCAGGGCTGGCGTGGGAGCTTAAACGTAATGACATCATCATGTTTGGTCAGAGCGGTGAGCTGCGTTACGGGCTGGATTATCCGGACGTGAAAGACCGCTTTATCACTAAAGATGACTTTGCGCAGTGGCTGGCGAGGCATCGCCAGCAGGGGAGCGTGTCTCTGGTGATCCTGCTGTCGAAGAACGACGATCTGAACCGGGATAACCTGCCAAAGCCGGACTACCTGTATATCCAGGGGCGGCTGGCTTACCTGCAGTATCTGCCGCAATGATGACCTGGCTTTGGCTGGTGCTGGCAAGCCTGCTGACCTGCGCGGGACAGCTCTGTCAGAAACAAGCGACCCGTCCGGCGAAAACCGGGCGGCGTGGTGCCCATATTGTGCTCTGGCTGGGGCTCGCCTTGCTGGCGCTGGGCTGCGGCATGCTGGTCTGGCTGGTGGTATTGCAGCGTCTTCCCGTCGGGGTCGCCTATCCCATGCTGAGCCTTAATTTTGTCTGGGTGACGCTGGCAGCGAAGGGGCTCTGGCATGAGAAGGTGGCCCGACATCACTGGCTGGGCGTGGGGTTGATTATGATCGGGATTGTTCTGCTGGGAGGAAGCCTGTGAAAGGGGCGTGCTGGGCGTTATGCAGCGTGGCGTTAGTCAGTGCCGCGCAGTTGCTGCTGCGCAGCGCCATGCAGGCGCTTCCGCCCGTCGGCGAGGCGCTGGCATTTTTCAGGGCTCTCTGGCATTTTTCGTCCGGTACCGGCGCGCTGCTGCTGGGGCTGATGGGCTATGTGGCCTCTATGGGCTGCTGGTATCTGGCGCTGCATCGCATGGCGCTCAGCAAAGCGTATGCCTTGCTGAGCCTCAGTTATATTCTGGTGTGGGGCGCGGCGATCCTGCTGCCCGGCTGGGGCGAGTCGTTCTCGTGGCAGGGGCTGGCGGGTGTCGGGTTGATTATGCTGGGCGTGCTGGTGATATTCCTGCCCCGGACATCTCGTGGTGAAAAATCGCCCCGGGGGTAAGGGTGAACGGAGTGGGCGTGCAGACGGCGAGACTCAGCGAGCCAAACTGAAGCTGGCTGACCGAGTGGGCCTCAGAGGTACTGTCGATGCTGACAATCTGCCAGGCGCTGCCGCCTCGTTGCTTCACAATCGCCTCTTTACGCGTCCAGATCCCCCAGAAAGCCGGGAGCTTCGCTTCCTGCGCTTCGCGTTCCAGCTCTGCATGCTCCGCCACGCTGAAAACCGCGTTCGCCAGTGCCTGCCAGTTTTCACGCGGGCGTATCACTTCGATATCGCAGCCTACTTCACCTTCATCGCTCACCAGCAGGGCAATGTCGTCCCCGCTGTGGCTCAGGTTAAACCAGAGCCGATGATCTTTTGCAAAGGCGGGTTTCCCCTGTTCGCCGTACACAATGTCGGGCAGCGGAGACGGGGACAATGCCCGGGCGAGCAGCGTCCTGCCTGCCAGCCAGGAACGGTGTCGCGCACCCTGAGGTGCCATATCTGCGAGCGTTGACGCCAGCGGGTCCGCGCTAAGGGTGGAGATTTTTCCCAGTATAAACTGGTACATAGTTACGCCCAGCGTTTGATAATGATTGAGGTATTGATGCCGCCAAACGCGAAGTTATTGCTTTGCAGATACTCGCAGTCAATCTGACGGGCTTCCCCCATAATATAATCTAAAGCACCGCATTGCTCATCCGGTTGTCTTAAATTGAGCGTCGGGGCAAACCAGCCTTCACGCATCATCTGCACGCTCATCCACGCTTCCAGCGCACCGCAGGCACCTAACGTATGGCCAAAATAGCTCTTCAGCGAGGAGAGGGGGACCCTGTCGCCAAAGATGGCCGCAGTGGCCTGGCTTTCGGCGATATCACCCCGATCGGTGGCGGTGCCGTGGGCGGAAATATACCCGATGTCCGTGGCGCCTAAACCGGCCATTGCCAGCGATTGCTCCATGCAAATCTGCATGGTTTCACGCTGCGGCTGGGTGATATGCGCTGCATCGCAGTTGGTGGCAAAGCCCACGATTTCGCCGTAGATGGTCGCCCCGCGTGCTTTGGCGTGCTCCAGTTCTTCCAGAATCAGCGTGCCTGCCCCTTCGCCGATGACCAGACCATCGCGCGCGGTATCGAAGGGCGACGGCGTGGTTTTCGGCGCGTCGTTGCGCTGGCTGGTGGCGAACAGCGTATCAAATACCGCCGCCTCTGAAGGACAAAGCTCCTCGGCGCCCCCGGCGACCATAACGGTCTGATAACCATGGCGAATGGCTTCCCAGGCGTAACCAATCGCCTGGCTGCCGGAAGTACAGGCACTCGACGTGGGAATGACGCGCCCCCGCAGACCAAAGAACAGGCCGGTATTGACCGCGGTGGTGTGCGGCATCATCTGCACATAGGTGGTGCCGGTGATGTTATTGGTGTGTTTTTCCATCAGCATGGAGGCAAAGTCGCTTACCGGGCCCGTGCTGCCCGTGGACGACCCATAGGCGATGCCGGTTTGCCCCTGCGTCAGTACCGGGTCATCGATCAGGCCCGCCTGCTCAAGCGCCAGTTCGGTGGCGCGGGTGGAGAGCAGCGACACGCGGCCCATGGCACGAATGCGCTTGCGGGTATAGTGTGCCGGAAGGGTGAAATCCTCGATGGGGGCGGCCAGCAGCGTTTGCAGACCGGCATACTGTTGCCACTCCGTCATGGTGCGCACGGCGTTTTCGTAGCCGAGCAGCCGCTGTGAAATGGTCGGCCAGTCCTCGCCAAAGGCGGTCACGCCTCCCATTCCCGTAATCACCACCCGACGCGTCATAACATCCCCCCGTTGATCGAGATCACCTGGCGTGTCACATAGCCTGCCCGGTCCGACATCAGATAACTCGCCAGACCGGCCACCTCGTCCGCCTGACCCATGCGCTGCATCGGGATCATGGACATGGCATCTTTCAGCGCGGCCTCTTCCATCTCGATCATGCCGGTATCAATCAGCCCTGGCGCGATGCAGTTGACGGTAATTTTGCGTTTTGCCAGTTCAATGGCCAGCGCTTTGGTGGCGCCGATGATACCGGCCTTGGCGGCACTGTAGTTCACCTGTCCGCGGTTGCCCATCACGCCTGACACGGACGACAGGGTGATAATCCGCCCGCCCTTGCGGGTTGCGATCATCGGCATGATGCAGGGATGAATAACGTTATAAAAACTGTCGAGGTTGGTGTGGATGACGCTATCCCAGTCCTCGTCGCTGAGCGCCGGAAACGCGCCATCGCGGGTTATCCCGGCATTGTTGACCACGCCATACCATGCGCCAAAGGTGCTGATTTCCTGTTCCAGAACCTCGCGGCACTGCTCGCGGTTGCCCACGTCAAAGGTCAGTAAACGACCCGTTCCGCCAGCCTGAACAATGGCCTCCAGCGTCTCATGCGCCCCATCAGCATCGCGATGGTAATGCACGCCTACGGTGAAACCGTCAGCGGCAAGCTGACAGGCGATGGCGCGGCCAATGCCTTTGCTGGCGCCCGTGACCAGTACGGAACGTGTCATGATGAAGCTCCCTGAGAGAAAAGTGAGGTTAATTCGTCCTCGCTGGGCTGGAACGTATTCACACGGCCCGTGGCAAGGGGGGCGTTATCCGTCTGGATTGTGCATTCAAAGCTGCCAAAGCGTTCGTCCTGCATCAGGCGCTCAATGGTAATGGTTAACGTAGTGCCTGCAGCAAAGCGGCCCGTGCTGCACACCAGCTCGCGCGCGCCCAGCACCATGCCCAGCGGGCTGTGGGGCAGGCCTTTTTGCAGACGGTGCCATTCAGACCAGACGCCCACGGTCTGGGCCATCAGTTCCAGCGCAAACCAGCCCGGCAGATCGCCGTCAACGTTCAGGAACGGCGCAAGCACACCGTGCCCGTCGACCGTGACGCTGCACACCGCGCTGCTGTCGGTGACACGCTCAACGCGCTCCAGCAGCATCATCGGTGCGTCGTGGGGCAGGTAGTCGGCGGGGGATAAATAACTCATGACACTCTCCCCAGCAGAAGGCTGGCGTTGTTACCGCCAAAGGCGAATGAGTTCGATAAAATCACCGGTTTTGTCAGCGGCGCATGCTGATGCAGCAGGCCGCAGGGCGGCAGCGTGTCGTCCGGCGCGTAGCGGGAAAAATCCTGCGGCGGCAGCGGCAGGTCACGGGTCAGGATCAGCCAGCTTAATGCGGCTTCAGTGATCCCGGCCGCGCCAAGCGTATGGCCGGTGAGGTGTTTGGTGGAGCTGCACGGTACCCGGTCGCCAAAGAGGGCGTTAATCACGTGCGCCTCAATCCGATCGTTGAGGGGAGTGGCGGTGCCGTGCAAATTAATATAGCCCACGTCATCTGCCGTCATGCCTGCCTCCTTCAGCGCCTGGGTAATGGCGCGAATGGCGCCTTCTCCCTCGGGATGTGGGGCAGAGATATGGTACGCATCGCTCGATTCACCCG
This sequence comes from Enterobacter cloacae complex sp. 382A5, assembly GCF_050031095.1. NCBI lineage: Bacteria > Pseudomonadati > Pseudomonadota > Gammaproteobacteria > Enterobacterales > Enterobacteriaceae > Enterobacter > Enterobacter cloacae complex sp. 382A5. Next base: position 4,449,251 of record NZ_JBLGVK010000001.1, on the reverse strand, counting down.
CCCCCAGCAGCGCAACCTGATCCGGTTCGCGGGTCAGCACCATGAGGGCCGCCGCTTCACCGATGGTGATCCCCCGGCGGTCTCGGCCAAACGGTTCGCACTGCGTGGGCGAGAGCGATTCAAGGCTGTTAAAACCATTGACCGGCATACGGCTTAAGCTGTCTGCCCCGCCTACAAGGGCGACGTCAACCAGTCCGGCCTCAATCAGACGCTGTCCGCTGATGATCGCCCGGGCGCTGGAGGAGCAGGCAGTCGAAATGGTATACGCCGGGCCATCCAGCTGCAGCCAGCTGGCGAGGAAGCGGGAGGGATCGCCCAGCTCCTGCTGCGGGTACTGCCATTGTGGGCTGCGTTCGCCGTTCAGGGAGAGGCGCACGTACTCATCGCCTTCATCCAGCCCTGAGGTGCTGGTGCCCATCACCACCGCCACGCGGTCGCGGCCCACGCGGGCGATGGCTGCCTCAACGGCAGGCTGAATCTGTGCCAGCGCCGCCAGCAACAGCTGATTATTACGGCTGCGGTGTGCTGCCAGGCTATCCGGTATCGGCGGCAGTTCACCCTCAACGCCGCCCAGCATGGCATCAGGTAATCCTTGCAGCCATCCGGCGCGATGACGCATACCCGGCGCAACCCCGGCGTTCAGGTTGGCCGCGATCTCATCGGCCGAGTTGCCCAGCGCGTTGACCATGCCAACAGCGGAAATGTAAATCATCTCAGTCACCCAGATATTGAATGGTGATGTGGTATTTAAAGACGTGCTGCGCAATGCTGATCGGCTCGCGCTTACCGTTGCGTTGCAGGTAGACAATCTCGGTGACCAGCTTGCCGTCAGGGTTACGCAATTCGCGTCGGGTGCCAGTATCCTTTAGCGTCCATCCCTTCGGCAACTGCGGCTGCCAGGCGCTGAGCGGCCAGTGGCTGAGCATCACATCTGCCAGCACCTGGCTGGCGGGCGGTAGCTGGGGCATAACGACCGACTGCTCGGTATGGATCCCGGTGTTGTCATAGGTCGCGAGAAACAGGCGGATCCCCACCGACGAGAGCCCGGCAAGCGTCACTTTTTGCCCGTCAGCGTTCAGCAGAACCAGCAGCGACTGAGTCTGACCGTTAAACCGGCCGGTCAGCAGCTGCTGAGAACGGATGGCTGGCGTAATGCCCGGCGGTGGCAGCGTCACCTGCGTGCCCGGCTGAAGCCAGGCCAGCGGGCGAGTTTCTTCAGTATCGGTCGAATGGCTGCAGCCTGCCAGCAGCAGCGTCGCAGCCAGCGCGGCGGCGCGGTAAAAAGCGTTCATCATGGTTTTCTCTCGTTCCTGGCTGGCATCGCCAGCGGGGCCAGCACGAAGGCGGTGAAAATACCGCTTACCAGCACAATTCCAAAGCTGCTGATGGCCTGCGTCGCGCTGAACACCAGCATGCCCAGCGTCAGCAGCGTGGTCATCATCGCCAGTGTGATAGCCAGCATCGACGTCAGCGGCGTGCCGCGCGGGTTGCTGAAAAACAGCGTGTAGTTGATGCCAATGCCGAGTACCAGCACCAGCGCCAGCAGTGAAAACAGATTGACGGAATGCCCGGCGACGGCCAGCGCCGCCAGCCCGCAGCTGAGCGACAGTACCGACGGCACCAGGCTGATAAGCCCCTGACGCCAGCCAAGTCGGATTATGGCGCCGCAGGCAATCGCCGCCAGCGCTACGCACAGTAGCCCCGTCAGCAGGGTGCGGTAGAGGGCAAACAGGCTGTCAAAACTGGCCTTACGATCGATCCAGACGACCCCTTCATGCTGTGCCGCCCGTTCACTTAGCGCCGTACTGTTTTTGACGCCGTCCACCGGGACGAGCACGCCGCTTTCGCCGCCCGGCAGGGTCAGCCAGAGCAGACGCCAGCCTTCGCTGGCCGGGCTGGCAAGCCAGGCGTCCACGCTGACAGGCATTGGCGTCAGATCCGGTGAGACGGTGTTCAGTCCGGCGCTGTGCAGCACGTTCATTACCGCAGGCGCAGCGTGGTGCAGCAGCGCCAGATCGCTTTTTTGACGCTTCATGGAGTTCAGCGGCAGGGTTCGCCAGCTTGCCAGCTCACCCGCTTTTTGCGCCTGCGCCAGCGCAGGGGTAAAGGCCTCCAGCCGCTCCAGCGTCTGCTGGGCTGACGTGCCGTAAACCACAAACCATTTCTGATCGACGCGCTGGCCGGTCAGGGCGGTAATGGTCTTCTCCTGCGCCAGAATCGTTTTCGGCAGCGCCTGCAACTGGGCGATATCGTCGTCCACCTTCAGGGTGGCAATACCTGCGGCGGAAAGGAGCGCCAGCGTGACGGGCAGGCCAACCGCGAGTGTTTTATTACGTCGCCAGGCGGTCAGCCAGCGCGACATCGCTCTGCTGGCTGGAACCGGGCGTACCGGCAATCCACGGCACAGCCAGGGGTGCCAGAATATCACCGTCAGGCACGAGGCGCTCAGCCCCACGGCGGCAAATAGCGCCATCTGGCGGATCCCGGGGAAGGGGGCCAGCATCATAATCAGGTACGCCACGACGGTCGTCAGAAGCGCCAGCAGCAGGGCATTACGCACTTTATCCAGACTTTGCCACGGCGAGTTTTCGCCACCGTGCACCAGCCGTTCGGTCAGGTAGTAGAGGGTGTAATCGGCCGAAATACCGATGATGCTCATGCTCATCACCAGCGTCATCAGATGCAGCTCGCCAAAGAACAGAAGGGTGGCGGCCGTGCCCGCCAGCGCGCCGATGCCAATGGAGATCGCGCACAGCAGCAGCGGACGCAGGGAGCGGAATGTCGCCACAATCAGCAGGAGTACGCCCAGAAGGGTGGCGGCACCCAGCGTGGAGATATCCCGTCTGGCCTGCTGGCTGGCGTAATCGCTGTAAAACACCGTGCCGCGAGACAGCAGTTGCGCCTGTGGATAATGCGTTTTCAGCGTCGCCTGCAGCGCGTTCAGGGTGGTCACCAGCCGGTGGGTTTGCTGCATATCAAAAGAGGAACCGGCCAGCTCGCCGTGCAGCAGATACCAGTAGTTTCCGGCGTCATCCTGCGTCACCAGCCAGCCGTCCATCAGCCGCAGCTTCTGGCCGTTTTGCGCCAGCGCGAGCTGCGCGCCGCGCATCAGCATCAGCGGATCGTTTTGCAGCTCCTTGCCGCTCACGCCGGAAAAGGCCGAGTAAAGCTGAGATAAAACCCACTGCGCCTGCGCTTCACCGCCGTTTTGCAGGCGGGCGCGGGTGGCGGGGTCAATCATCCCGTTGCGGTGCTGCCAGAAAAACTCGCCCCAGGCTTGTTGCCCGGCGGCGTCCATGGGCCCTTTGACCTCGCTCAGCGCTCCGCTGCGTTGCAGCAGCGTCAGCCACTGCTGCGCCACGCGCGGATCGGGTTTTTTGCCGGGGCTGACCAGCCAGACCAGTTGACGGTCGAGCCGCTGCATAAAGCCGTCGTTGAGCGCCGGAGGGATCGCCCCCAGCGTCTGTGTCGGTAACATGGCCAGCACGCTGCTGTTCAGGCGCGCGCCGGGCAGCAGCGACACCAGCAGGCCCAGCATAATCAGGCATCCCGCGGCCCAAAGCAGCGCCGGGCGCAGCGATTTACGGTGCGGCAAAGCGTTGGCGTTCGTCATCGGTCATGCTGGCGGGTGTCAGTCGGTGACTGGAGAGGGTGATATCCGTACGGTCGCCCTGTTTGTCGTTAAGACGAATAGACTCCAGAAAGGTCGCACCGCCCAAATCAAGGGTGGCGAAAATGGTGTTCAGCGGCGTCGTGGTGGGCGTGAGCACCAGCGACCAGCGGCCTTCCCCCAGGTCTTGAAAATCGATGCGGAAATTCTCTTCCAGCACCTTGCGGTCGGCCTGGAACAACGCCCGCAGCAGGTGGTTGAACTGGAACATCTGCGGATTATTGTCGGCGGTAATGGTCTGCGGCGGCTGGCCGTTGATGGTCTGCACCATCCGTTTGTCATCCAGCAGCAGCGTCATGGGGAACGGGGCTTTTTGATCCCACAGCAGGCCGCTGTCACGGGCGATCACCATCTCGCCCTGCGAACGCAGCGGCTGCGGCATGTCTTTGATCGTACGAACCTGCTCGAAGTGAGCGCGCACCACGGGCTGTTGCGTAAACCGCTGCTGCAGTTCATCCAGCGTCACGGCGCTGACCAGCGGGCTAAACATCAGTGCCAGCAAAGTCAACCATTTCATGGCGTGACTCCCATACGTTCAAACAAGATCCCCGGGCTGACAAAGCACATTTCGCGGGTGGCTTCGTCGACCGCCACCTGGATGGTGTAACCGGTGGTGGTGCGTTTACCGGTCTGCGCGTCGAAGATTTGATAGGCAATGCGCAGACGGTTTTCATACTCTTCAATCTGCGCCCGGACCCGGATGCGTTGTTCAAAGGTCACCGCATCGCGGTATTTCACCCGCGTATCGACCACCGGCCAGACATAGCCGGAGGCTTTCATCTGGCGATAGCCGTAGTCGAACTGATTGAGCAGCGCTTCGCGGGCTATTTCAAAGTAACGGAAATAGTTGCCGTGCCAGACCACGCCCATCATGTCGACGTCGTGGAACGGGACGGTGATTTCAACTTCCGTCGTAAAGCGGGGATCGGTCAGCACCCTTTACTCCTTCTCGCTGATTTCGGGCAGTTGCCAGAAATCGAAAAAATTAAACCAGTCGAGCGGTGACAGTAAGGCGTAATGTTCCAGCCGCTGCGCGTAGCGATCGACGGTATGTTGCAGCGCCTGCTGACGTTCACCGCGCGGCAGCAGCAGCGGGTCGGCGAACGGTTCGCAGTGCAGGGTCAGCGTCCCCTGCTGGCTGAGGGCAAAAATCAGCACCACCGGACAGCGCAGAATGGAGGCCAGGATAAACGGCCCCTGCGGGAACGGCGCGGGCTGGCCCATAAACGCGCTCCAGATCACACGCCAGCTGCCGCCGCGCTGCGGTGTGACGGCGATACGATCGCCCACGATGGCCACCCATTCGCCGCGATCCAGCTTTTCTTTGATCAGGATAGCGGTCTCCGGGCCGATGTCAGTGACGGGCATCAGGTGAATGCCCGCCTGCGGAGCCATCTCTTCCATAATCTGCTTAAAGCGTTGGGCGTTATCGCTAAAGACCAGGGCGTTGATGGTTTTCCCCCCTTCACGCTGTGCCAGCGCCCGGCAGGCTTCCACGTCGCCAAGATGCGAGGCCAGCAGCAGTTTACCCTGTGGATCGTCCAGCCCCAGCGCCTCGCGGGCACCCGGTGCAAACACCAGATCGCGATGCAGCTTCATCTCGCCGCGCCAGCTGGCCACCTTGTTCAGCATGGCATGACCAAAACGCAGGAAGTGAAAAAAGCTGTTCAGCCGGGGGGGCGGTGGGATCTGTCGCTGTGCCATGACCTCTTTAACCCGCCTCAGCCATTGCCGCGACGCCTGACGCGCCGAACGGGCGGTAAGCCAGTAAACGGCGGTGACCGGCCACAGCAGGAGGGTGAAGGCCTTGCGCCCAAGCAGTTGCCAGACGCGTAACATCAGGCGCATACCCCATAGCCCTTTGACCTCCTGCTGTTGCGCCCAGTGCTGCGGGCGACGGCGCATCAGCAGGGAAGGGATGCGCGGCAGCATCCCCAGGAACAGACGGGTATGCATCAGCGAGATGCGCACGTTGTCTTTTAGCGCATCGAAGTGGGATACACCGTCTGCCGGGTAGGTGACGCGGGTGGGCAGAAAATAGCTGGGCGTGCCCTGCCAGTAGAGGCGGACCATCATTTCAGTATCAAAGTCCATGCGCTTGCCGAGCGGGGTACGTGCGGCAAGCTGCATCACCGGCGTGATCGGATAGACCCGAAAGCCGCACATGCTGTCTTTAAGCTGCAGGGACAACGTTTCAATCCAGACCCAGACGTGCGTTATCCAGCGTCCGTAAAGGCGCGAACGGGGTATAGAGTCATCGTAAACGGGCTGACCGGAAATCAGCGCCTCGGGGTGACGTTGCGCCAGCGCCAGAAAGCGGGGGAGATCTTCAATAGCGTGCTGGCCGTCGGCATCCACCTGGATTGCATGAGTGAAGCCGCGCTCTGCGCAGGCTTTCAGCCCCGCCATTACCGCCGCGCCTTTGCCGCTGTTTTTTGCCAGACGCAGCAGCGTAACCTGCGGATGCTGCTCCGCTAAGTGCGCCAGGGTGTGGCGCGTGCTCTCTTCGCTACCATCGTCAACCACCAGGCACGGGAGGTCAAACGGTGCCAGACGTGCGAGCACCGCGGCCATCATCGCACCGTGGTTGTAGCAGGGGATCAACACGCAGGGGCGGAACGTTACTGACATAGGCGAATCTTCCCGCTGCTGGCGGTATGGCGTTCACTGCCCGCATGGCGCTGGTAGCTGAAGCTGAGCATCTGACGGGCAGGGTGCCAGTCAAGGATCAGCGTCACCGTGTTGTCCGGCAACAGCGGGGCCGCAAACTTCACATTCTGAATGCTGTGAAAACGGTAGCCCGGTGCCATCAGGGTGGTAGCGTAATGCATCACCCAGTCGAGTTGTGCAACGCCAGGGAGCAGGGGCTGGACAGCAAAATGTCCCTTAAACCAGAGCAGGTCAGGATCAAGATAAAGCGTTATCTCCAGATGCTCCGGGTGAGTCTGGTGGCGTTCGATTTCATGAATCTTCATGAAATAACTCCTGTAGCTGTGCAGTCACACGCTTGTTCATGCTGTTGACCGGGATTTCATCGACAATGCGCCAGTAGCGGGGCACGGCAACCGGTTCAAGGCAGGGGCGAAGGGCGCGACGCCACGCGGATTCCTGGGCATTTTTACCCCCGTTGTCTCTGTGCAAGCGCGCCGCGTCACTGAGTACCAGCAGCACGCCAATGGCCTGACGACCACGGCGAGTGACCGCCAGCGCGGCGGCGTCGCAGATGCCGTCCAGCGCCAGTAACCGCTGCTCAATCTCATCGAGCGAAATGCGTTTGTCTTCAATTTTGACCACCCGGCCACGGCGTCCGATGATGTTGAACTGCCCGTCAGCCGCGAAATGCAGGATATCATCCAGCACGGCTCCTTCAGCCTCGCAGATCAGTGGCGACGTTACCCGATCGCCGTGGAACGTTACGCCGGGAAACGGCTGCCAGAGCGTTGTCTCATCCAGACGGTGACGCCAGGCCATAACGCCCGTTTCGGTGCTGCCGTAAATTTCATCAGGCCAGACGTTCAGCCAGTCATGACAAGGGATGATGTCGCGCCAGGGCAGTTCGCCCCCGGCTGAGAGCAGCAGGGCAACCGGAGGCGGCACAAGCGAGGTGTCGAGCCGCTTGAGGAATGCCGGGCTGCTGATAAAGAGATACCGTTTGTCCTGCGGCAGCGCTGACAGCTGTTCTGCGTACTGCAGCAGGGAGGCATGCAGCGGCAGGCCAAGCGCCATGGGTAATACAACACGAAACGTCAGGCCATACAGATGATGCAACACCACGGAGGCCACGACGTGACAGCCTGTCAGCCGTTCGCCAAACCGATCGGCGAGCAGACGGGCTTCCCGATCCAGGCCGATCACCGGCTTAATCACCCGCTGCGGCGTGCCGGTGGAGCCAGAGGTAAAGAGCTCGATAACGCGCGTCTCGTCAATGGCAGGCAAGGGGGAAAAGGGGGGGGTTGTCGGCGCAGTGGCGGTGACCAACCGCAGTCGCCCTGAAAACGCGAGCGTGGTGTCGCTCAGGACGCCGCTGAACATGGCCCGCTGTTCGTTAAGCTGCGCCCCCCGGCTGTGCCCGGGGAGCACGGGGGTTTTACCCGCATGAAGCGCCGCCAGCAGGGCGACGATAAAAAGATAGCCGTTTTCAAAACAGAGCGCCCAGCGCTCGCCCTCTTCCTGACGCAGCGCGTCGACCAGCTGCGTAACATCGTGGCGCAGATCGCCCAGCGTCCAGATACGATCGTCAAGCCAGGCGACAGGCGTCTCATCAGGACGCGGGGCGTTCAGCCACTGGCTCAGAGGAAGCGGTTTATCCATCGTTTTTTATTACCCGTTGTCGCACCAGCCATTCACCCGCCATTAACGTTCCCATCAGGATGTAGGAAAGCATCCCGTTCCACAGCGTCCACAGGCGCAGGTCGGCGTACAGCACGGTAAACAGCGCGACTGCGCCATTGCAGATAAAAAAGCCGCACCAGACTTTCGTCACTTTACGCGTGTAACGAACCCCGGCAGGAGACAACTGGGGCTCCCGTATCCGCGCCAGCCGTTCCACCATCGGCATGGATGTCCACAGCGAGCCCCCAAAGACCACCAGCATCACCAGATTAACGACCACCGGATAAAACAGCACCCACAGGTGAGCGTGGAAAAGGCTCGCCACGCACAGCACTGCCCCGGCCAGCGTCACGCTCAGGAAAACGTAGCGCAAGGGGCCGCGCTGCTGGCGCGTCTGCCAGACACGCAGCAGCAACACCAGCGCCATCAGGGGCAATATCCATTGCAAATGGTGGCTTGCAAGGCCATAGCCAATCAAAAACGGCCAGGCCAGCAGCATCAGGCCCGTCAGTATCGGGATGAGCGGAATGGCAGGCACGTCAGGCGTCGCGCTGGAGTTGTTCCACAACGTCGACGATGTCCTGAACGGTACGCACCGCTTTGAAGGTTTCAGGCTTAATTTTATGCCCCGTCTTCTTCTGCAGGTTAACCACCATATCTACGGCATCAATGCTGTCGAGATCCAGGTCTTCGTAAAGCCGGGCCTGCGGCGTAATGAGCTCAGGGTCGAGTTCAAAAAGTTTAATAAGAAGCGCAGAGACTTCCTGATAAAGGGTTTCTTGTTCTGTCATAGCGGGTCATTCTCAGGCGCGTTGTTGATGAATAAAAGCGGCGAGCGTGGCAACGGAATAGAAGTGCTGACGCATCTCGTCGCTCTCGGCAGAAAGCACTACGCCGTACTGATTTTTCACAGCCAGCCCCAGCTCCAGGGCATCAATAGAGTCCAGACCCAGTCCGTCACCAAACAGCGGAGCGTCGGTGTCGATATCCTCTGGGGTAAGTTCTTCCAGATTCAGCGTAGAGATAATGAGATTCTTAATTTCAAGATAGAGCGCTTGCATCTTTCATTCCTGACAAAGATTGAAGACCGGATGTTAATTGCTGCTGCATATGCCGGTTTAACTGCCTTGCCGCCAGCGCAGGTTCGTGCTGGCTCGCATCGTAAAAATCATGAATGTTGATGCGTTCGCGAACATCCACGGTAAAAATGGGTTTTTTGGGCGGCACATTGTACCAGCGACTCTGTTTATCCAGCATGCGTTCGCTACAGTAGATCACCACCACGCGCAGAGATCTGTTGCAACGAACGGCAATATTCGCCGCTCCCCGCTGCAGGGTAATGGCTTCGCCCACGCGGGTGCGGGTGCCTTCCGGGAAAATCAGCAGGGTGTCGCCCTGCGCCAGACGCTGCTGGCTGGCACGAAGCAGCGTTTCTGCTTCGCTGTTGATCAGGTAATCGGCTGCACGGATCACGCCGCTGACAAAGGGGTTACGCAGCAGCGCGCTTTTCACCAGACAGTCGGTTTCGTTCATCACCGAGGCGAGGATCACATAGTCCAGCAGCGAAGGATGGTTGGCTATCACCAGGCAGCCGCGCTCGGCGCGCAGAACGTCCAGATTGTTAAAGCGGTAATCCAGCACGCCGGTTCCGCGAACGACCGCCAGGAACAGCCGAAAACTGGCGGAAATGCTGCGTCGCGCCAGTCGGCGGCGTGCCGTGCGATCGCGCTGAAAAATCAGCAGCAGGTTAAACCAGACCAGCGACAGCAGCAGCCCGCCAAGGCCAAACAGGGCGAAGCAAAACCCGGTCATCAGCATGCGCCATAACCGATCGAGGCGGGAGAGGATCTGGCTCATTGGCGCGTCCACTGCCACTGCAAACGCTCGCCTGCCAGGGCAAATTGCCGCGCGTCGCTCAGGTAATGTCGCAGGAACTGAAGGCTTTGCGGCAGCGCGGGCTCTTCCCCTGTGCTTTCGCGATGGGTTTCACAGCAGAGCGCGTCACCGGCTTCAATCACCAGCGCAAGGGCGTAAGGCCAGACGGGCATCTGCGGCGGGAGCCCGGCGTGATAAAACGCGGGCAGGACGCCGTCAAAATCCACCAGCAAAACGCGGGAGTAGCCCGCGTGAAGCAGACTCAACACTTCGCACAAACTTTGCTGGAAGGTGTCCATCCCGGCGGAGACCGAGGATGAGACAATCGGCTGACCTGCGGTGATCGTAAGATTGCCGACCGCGGCGTTATGAACAGACATTGCAAAATCGGTGGGGGAGACGGGTTGCTCCGTCGCCAGCGCTTGCAGAATACGGTAGTTGCGTTCCAGCTCGCCATGGCGGCTGCTGTAGACCACGGCATCGATACGATGTTTGCGCAGCATCGCAAGACCAATATCCACCGCCAGCTTACTGCCCGAATTGAGGCGGCGGGCGGTCATCATCGGCAGATCGGTCAGTTTTGCAAGCGGCGCGGCGGGATCGATGGCGTCAGACTGGCGCGACCATGCCTGCCATGCGTCGGCATCGCTGAGTCCTGGCGCTCTGGCCTGCCAGTCGATAATGGTGAGGGTAAATTTCATCTACACGCGTCCGCGATAAACCTGTTTCTGTGATTTTTACTTCGCAAGCGCGATGTTACAGCGTACATCGTACAGTGTTGTCGCAGGCTTGCGAATAACGTTTCTCCTAAAAATTTCCCGTAGCGTCATGTTCCATCTCACCCCAGACGATTAACCGGGAAGCCGACTCTTGGGTCGGCCCGGCCCCAGCAGTATCGCCAGTTTGCTGCCGCCTTTGGTGGTCTCCATCCAGATTTTACAGACGCTGGTGAGCGGTACCGACAGCAGCATCCCAACCGGGCCCAGCAGCCATCCCCAAATCAGTAAGGATAAGAACACCACCAGCGTCGACATGCCCAGCCGGTGGCCCATCATCCGTGGTTCAAGAATATTCCCCAGCACCATATGCACCACGAGGAACAGCGCCCCCACCAGCATGCACTCATAGAAGCCATTAAACAGAAACGCCTGAATCATGGGCGGCACGGCGGAGAGTACCGCGCCAATGTTGGGCACGTAGTTCAGCAAAAACGCCAGCACTCCCCACATCAGCGCGAACTGCACGCCCATCAGCATCAGCCCCAGCCAGACAATCACGCCGGTCCAGACGCTCAACAGGGTTTTTAAGGCCAGATATTTGGAGACGCCCTTTAACGCGCGGTGTAAACCGGCGATGTGAATTTGCGGATTATTCAGCGCAAAGCGCAGCTTATAGGGCACGTGGCGCACTTCGAACAGCATAAACACCACCGTCATGACCAGCAGCAAAATGCTGGCCATGGCGCCGGACAGGCCGGTCATCAGCGTGGTGGCGTAGGTCATGATTTTTTCGGAATCCATCCGGCGCAACATCCGTTCCGGCGAAATATGCAGGTTCAGAAACGGCATCATCTCCTGAAGCGCCACGATCTTGCGCGTCAGCTCTTTGTTGTATTGCGGCAGCATCGTGGAGAACTCGCTCAGCGAGGCGGCCAGCACGCCGAAAAGGGCGGTGAGGGCAATCAGCATCACGATAACCACAATGGTTATGGCCACCGGGCGGCTGATACCCCGGCGCAAAAACCAGGTCACCAGCGGGTTAAGCACAATGGCAAAAAAGAGCGCCAGCAGAAGCTGGACAATAATATCGGCGGCAGCATGGATACCGGCGAGGATCACCACCAGGGAGGCGAGTTTTAACAGGATGTGGAGTCCTGCTTTGTCGGGCGGGTTAGGGGTCATTCGTGTTCCTTAATGTGATTGCCCGTTAAGTGTAGTGCGCGGGTTCCGCTTCGTCTGGCACCGTTAATCTGAAAGTCGCTGCTGATTTTCTGCTGGCGTCGTGGTAATAGTGAAACACTGTTGCAAAAATCCAGGTAAAACCTCATGCCCGAACCCGCCGCCGAACCGGCATTAAGCGGATTACGCCTTAATCTGCGCATTGTCTCCGTTGTGATTTTTAACTTTGCCAGTTATCTGACGATTGGCCTGCCGCTGGCGGTGTTGCCGGGCTATGTGCATGACGTGATGGGGTTTAGCGCATTCTGGGCGGGGCTGGTGATTAGCCTGCAGTACTTCGCCACGCTGTTGAGTCGCCCGCATGCGGGTCGCTACGCGGATCTGTTCGGGCCGAAGAGCATTGTGATCACAGGATTATGCGGCTGTTTTCTCAGTGGCCTGAGTTACCTGCTGGCGGCAACGACCAGCCACTGGCCGTTGGTCAGCCTGGTGCTGCTGTGCCTGGGCCGGGTGATCCTCGGTATTGGGCAAAGCCTGGCAGGAACCGGCTCGACGCTGTGGGGCGTAGGCGTGGTCGGGGCACCGCACATTGGCCGGGTCATCTCCTGGAACGGCATTGTCACCTACGGGGCAATGGCGCTTGGCGCCCCGCTTGGGGTGATGTGCTATGCGTATGGCGGACTGTACGGGCTGGCGGGCACCATTATGGTGGTCGCGCTGGTGGCGATCCTGTTTGCCCTGCCGCGCCCGAAAGTGAAGGCCAGCAAAGGTAAACCGCTGCCGTTCCGGGCAGTGCTGGGGCGCGTCTGGCCGTATGGTATGGCACTGGCGCTGGCAACCACCGGCTTTGGGGTGATCGCCACCTTTATCACGCTGTTTTATGACGCCAAAGGCTGGGATGGGGCGGCCTTTGCGTTAACCCTGTTCAGCTGTGCGTTTGTGGGTGCCCGTTTGCTCTTCCCGAACGGTATTAACCGCCTGGGCGGGCTGAATGTGGCGATGATCTGCTTTGCGGTTGAGATTGTCGGGCTGCTGCTGACCGGTATAGCGACCGCGCCGTGGATGGCAAAAGTTGGCGTGTTCTTCGCCGGAGCCGGTTTTTCGCTGGTCTTCCCGGCGCTGGGTGTGGTGGCGGTGAAAGCCGTGCCGCCGCAGAATCAGGGGGCGGCGCTGGCAACCTACACGGTGTTTATGGATATGTCGTTGGGCATTACCGGGCCGCTGGCAGGGCTGGTCATGGCCTGGGCAGGTGTGCCGGTTATCTATCTTGCGGCTGCGGGTCTGGTGGTGATGGCCCTGATGCTCACGTGGCGGCTAAAAAAATGGCCCCCGGTGCAGGCACCGGAGGCCACGTCATCATCCTGACGTGTTACTGAATCACGATGGTGTTGATGATGTTTTCAGCGGCAGTCTGCGCTTTCTGCTGATCTTCCGCTGGCAGGGTGATCTGCAGGGTCAGCAGTTTGTTATCAACCTTACCCAGCACCACGGAAGAGTAAGCTGTCTGACCTTTTGCAGAGATAATGCTGTCCAGCTGCTGCAGCGTGTGGCCTTTCAGTTCGATGGACTTGTTGGTCACCACCTGCAGCTGCGGGTCGCGGCTGCGCTGCTGATCTTCCAGACGTTTGGACAGCACGGCCAGGTCTTCGCTGGTATCGTCGCCCACAATCACAATCACCGCTTTCTGCCCGGTTGCATCGGAATAGACGTGCATGTTGTTCGCCTGGGTACCCAGCTTGCCGCTCTGGTCAGTCATATCCGCTGGCAGAGAAAAGCTGAGTTTACCGTCCAGCAGGTTCACCGGCTGACCGGTTGCGTTGCTCTCTGCAGACGCGCCCTGAGCAGGCGTTTTCGTGTCGCTGTTATCACAGGCTGCAAGGCCGACAACCAGCAGGCCAATCCCGACATATTTAACCAGATTGCGCATTGACTTCTTCCTTTCGATAAACGGCCATAACGGCTCATTTGTCCATCTTATCACAACTGATAAAGCGAACCCTTAACCAGCCTGCAATGCTGTGATTTCAGATTTATCTGCCAGTCTTTTCAGCAGCATATTCAGCAGCACGCCGTACATCGGCAGGAAGAAGACAATGCTGATAAGCACCTTGAAGCAGTAGTCCACCAGCGCAATTTCCATCCAGTGTTCGGCCATAAACGCATCCGGGCTGTGCCAGAAGGCAATGAAGAAGAAGGCCAGCGTATCGCTGACGTTGCCGAACAGCGTCGAGGCGGTGGGGGCCATCCACCAGCGGTGATTCTGACGCAGGCGGTTAAATACGTGCACGTCGAGGATCTGCCCCAGCGCATAGGCCATGAAGCTTGCAGTAGCGATTCGGGCAACAAACAGGTTGAAGTGGGTTAATGCCTCAAAGCCCTGCCAGCTTCCCATGTAAAACAGGGAGGAAATAACGTACGACACGAACAGCGCCGGCAGCATGACCGCAAAAATAATGCGGCGAGCCAGCGGTGCGCCAAAAATACGCACGGTCAGATCGGTGGCGAGAAAAATAAACGGGAAGCTGAACGCGCCCCAGGTGGTATGGAAACCAAAGATGGCAATCGGCAGCTGCACCAGATAGTTACTGGAGGTGATCACCAGCAGATGAAAAAGCGAAAGCCAGAACAACGCTTTTACGCGCTGCGATTCAGAAAACGGCGTCATATTGTGACCTTTTTATACGTTGGGGTGAGGGAACCCAATAAAAACCGCAGCATGATACTGCTTTGACGGGACTTTGCAATGGTTGGTTTTTACGCAACCGTTAACCTGGTTTGCATTGCTGGCTACGGGGCGTAAACTACAGCCGTTTTTATCTGACCGAGAACACCATGACCGATCTGTTTTCCACTCCAGACCACACCCTTGATGCGCAGGGCCTCCGCTGCCCTGAGCCGGTAATGATGGTGCGCAAAACCGTGCGCAATATGCAAACCGGCGAAACGCTGCTGATCATCGCTGACGATCCGGCAACCACCCGCGATATCCCCGGTTTTTGTACCTTTATGGAGCATGAACTGGTGGCACAGCAGACCGAAGCACTGCCGTACCGGTATTTAATCCGCAAGGGGTAACCCCCTTACTGCATGCCTAACAATCCCGGCAGCCACAGCGAAATCGCCGGGATGTACGTTATCATTCCCAGCACCAGCAGCAGCATGCCGTAAAACGGTAGCATCGCGCGCACCACATGTTCGATTTTCTGCTTGCTTACCGCACTGGCCACAAACAGCACCGAACCCACTGGCGGCGTGATAAGCCCGATCCCCAGATTCACCATCATGATCATCCCGAAATGGACCGGGTCGATCCCAAGCGACTGGGTCACCGGCAACAGCACCGGCGTCAGGATCAGAATGATCGGCGCCATATCCATCAGGGTGCCAATCAGCAGCAGCATGATGTTGAGGTACATCAGGATCACGTACTTGTTATCCGAGAGCGAGGTGAAGAACGCCGTGATGCGCACAGGCAACTGCATGTAGGTCATCACCGCGCCAAACGCCGCCGCAAAGCCAATCAAGATCATTACGATAGTGACCGTTTTCACCGTCCGGCACATCAGCTTCGGCAGTTCGCTCCACGTGTAGTCGCGGTAGATAAACATGGTGACAAAGAATGCCCACAGGCAGGCGACCGCCGCCGATTCGGTGGCGGTAAATATCCCGGACATGATCCCGCCGAGGATAATTACCACCGTCATCAGCCCCCAGAGAGCGTCCAGCAAAATCTTCAGTGCCTGTTTAAAGGGGATTTTTTCGCCTTTTGGATAGCCGCGCTTATGGGCAAAGCACAGACACAGCGTCATCAGGCACAGTCCCAGCAGCAGCCCCGGCAGCACGCCTGCGATAAACAGCGTGGCAATGGAGACCGTACCGCCTGCGGCCAGCGAGTAGATCACCGAGTTGTGGCTAGGCGGGATTAAAATCGCCTGCACCGACCCGCTGGCGGTGACCGCCGCCGCATACTCGCGGGGATACCCCTTTCTCTCCATCTCCGGGATCATCACGCTGCCGATGGAGGCCGTATCCGCCACCGATGAACCGGAAATCGCGCCGAAAAAGGTGGAGGCCACGATATTCACCAGCGACAGTCCGCCGCGAATAAAACCGACAAAGACATACGCGAAATTCACCAGCCGTCGGGCGATGCCGCCTTCCGCCATGATCGCCCCCGCCAGGATGAAAAACGGGATCGCCAGCAGGGTAAATTTGTTAACCCCGCTGGTGATCTGGATCATCAGCGCTTCGAGCGGCAACTCGATCCACAACGCGCCCGCGACGGCGCTTAAGCCGACGGCAAACGCCACCGGCATACCCAGCGCCAGCAAAATGGCGAGGGTGAATAACAAAACGAATGCATCCATTGTTCACCCCTTAACTGTGGTTGCCGATCAGCACCACAGGACGGTTTTCCTGTGAGCCAAACAGCAGACGTTCAATGACAAACAGGATCAGCACCGCAGAACCAATCGGCAGCGGCAGATAACTCTCCCCTGACGTCAGTATCGGAAACTCGGCGACCGGCTGCTCCCAGAGCTCGACACACAGCCAGTAGCTGTACCAGAACATAATCAGCGAGGTCAGCAGCATCAGCAGATCCACCACGCGCGCACACGCTGTTTTCAGCATGTCTGGCAGTCGGTCGGTCAGCATGTTCACCGCGATGTGTGACCCGGCACGGTAGCTCACCGCCGCGCCGATAAACGTAAAGGTCACCATGCAGATGATGGCAATCGGCTCCGGCCAGGATTCACCGCGATTCAGCACATAGCGCGAGAAGATGCCAATCGGGATCACCACCGTCATCACCAGCAGCGCGCATCCCGCTACGCCCATGGCGAGCAGATACAGCCGGTCCATCCACTTCAGGTAGAGTTCGGACATACGTTCTCCGTTTACTGAACGTCAGCAATGGCTTTCATCAGGTCCTGATGCTTTTCGCCATACTGCGTGCGCACCGGCTCTGTGGCTTTGATAAATACCGATTTGTCGATCTCGTGGAACTGCACGCCACCGGCTTTCATCTTCGCCAGCGCCTCGGCGTTATAGGCCTGCCACAGTTTGCGCTGTTCGAACTGCGCTTCACGCGCCAGGGTCAGGATTTTCTGCTGTTCGTCTGCGCTGAGCTTGTCCCATTTCACTTTTGAGTAGAGCAGCATTTCCGGGGTAATGAAGTGGCCGCTGAGGGTATAGTTTTTGGCGATCGGCATATAGTTATGGGCGATGAAGGTCGGCGGATTATTCTCAGCGCCGTCGATTACGCCGGTCTGCATGCCGCTGTAAACCTCACTGACCCCCATCGCCACCGAGTTAGCTCCCATGTCTTTCAGTGTCGCCAGCGCCACCGGGCTTCCCTGAACGCGGATTTTTTTGCCTTTCAGATCCTCCGGTTTGACGATCGGCGTTTTGGTGATCAGGTTACGGGTGCCGGAATCCATCCAGCCGAGAAACACCAGCCGCGATTTGGGGTTGGCGGTCAGTTTGTCGCCAATCTGCTTGCCGATATCGCCGTCGATGACTTTGTGCATGTGGTCTTCATCGCGGAACACATAGGGCAGGGTAAAGACTTCGATATCGGGCAGGATCGCCGCCACCGGAGCCATGGAGACACGGATCATATCGATCGCCCCCATCTGCGCCTGTTCAATCATCTGCTTTTCATCCCCGAGCACGCCGCCGGGAAAGACCTTGATCTCCAGCTTGCCGTCGGTTTGTTGTTTGAGTTTCTCCCCCATGTGTTGTACGGCTACCACGTTCGGGTAGCCTTCAGGATGCACATCGGCGGCTTTAATGGTTTGCGCAGAAACGGAGCAGGCAAAAGCAGACAGACACAGAGCGGCCAGTAACGGCTTGAGGGTCGTTTTCATCAAGTCAACTCCAGGGTAGTGAGGTAAGTGTTAAAACGGTGTTTTAGTTTTGTACGTTTAAAAATTACACTATGGCCTGGAAAACGGAGGTGAAGCGCCTCACAAAAGCGTGAATTTCTGAAACGCTGGTTTAGATTTTTGAGAAGGGAAGGCCGGGTTGCCGTTACGCTTTACCCGGCCTGGCGTGCATTGCGTGTTATTTGCGTCGCAGTAAGCGGAGCGCGTTGGCCGTCACCAGCACCGTCGCGCCGGTATCCGCCAGCACCGCCAGCCACAGCCCGGTGATGCCGAGCAGGGTGGTGACGAGGAAAATCCCTTTCAGCCCCAGGGCGATACTGATGTTCTGGCGAATATTGGCGCGCGCGGCGCGTGCCAGGGAAATCATCTGCGCCAGCCCGGTCAGGCGGTTATGGGTGAGCGCGGCATCGGCGGTTTCCAGCGCCACGTCGGTACCGCTGCCCATGGCAATCCCGATGGTGGATGCTTTCATCGCTGGCGCATCGTTGATTCCGTCGCCGATCATCGCCAGCGGAGCATGGCTGTTCAGCTCCGTCACGGCACTGACCTTGTCCGCAGGCAGTAATCCGGCCTTAAAGTCCAGCCCCAGCTCTCCGGCAATCGCGGCGGCGGCACGCGGGTTATCGCCGGTGAGGATCACACCCTGGACGCCCAACTGATGGAGCGCCGCGACGGCCTCTTTCGCATCATCACGCAGGGTATCGCGCAGTGCCAGCATGCCTTTGGCGACGCCGTCCTGCATGACGGTTACGACAGTTTGTCCGGTCTGTTCTAACGCCTCAACCTCTGAGTTAGAAGACTTACCCGCCGCGACAATCAGCACCTTTTTACCGTCGATGTCGGCCTCAATCCCGGACCCAACCAGCGCCCGCTGTGCCGTTGCCGTCGGAATTGCCAGCCCGCGCGACTGCGCTTCACGCACAATCGCCTGCGCCAGCGGGTGAGTGGAACCCTGCTCTACGGCGGCGGCCAGCGTAAGCAGTTCATCTTCACCGATATCCTGCGGATACACGCCGGTGACCTGCGGCTTGCCGACGGTCAGCGTGCCGGTTTTATCGAACGCCACCTGCTGCACCTGGCTTAACTGTTCCAGCGCCGCGCCGCCTTTTATCAGGGCGCCACGACGTGCCGCTGCCGCCAGACCGGAGGTAATGGCCGCCGGGGTGGAGATCACCAGCGCACACGGACAGCCAATCAGCAGCAGGGTCAGACCTTTATAAATCCAGCCTTCCCACGGCGCACCAAAGAACAGCGGCGGAACGATAGTGACCAGCAGGGCAACCAGCATGATGGCGGGGGTGTAAATCCGGCTGAAGCGGTCAATAAATCGCTCGACGGGGGCGCGACGCTCCTCGGCCTCTTCGATCAGCTTCAGGATACGGTCGATGGCGCTGTCACCGGGTTCGGAAAGTACCGTGAGCTGGACCAGACGGTCGACGCTGGTGGCGCCCGCAGGTACTTTTTCACCGGCCGTGCGTTCAACCGGAATCGACTCCCCGGTGAGGGCGCTTTCGTCGAAGCTCGCGGTGGCGGTGAGCAGGGTACCGTCCGCAGGCAGGCGCCCTCCGGCAGCGACTTCAATCACATCGCCCGGACGCAGCGCGTTAATGGCCACCGTCTGGCGTTCGTTTCCGGTTACTCGTGTGGCGGTTTCGGGCTTAAGCGCCATCAGGGCGCTGACCCCTTTACGCGCCCGGCTTGCCGCCCAGCCTTCAAGACGTTCGCCAATTAAGAACAGCAGCAGCACCATGGCCGCTTCCGCTGTGGCACCAATGAACAGCGCGCCGATAGCCGCCACGCTCATCAGCGTTTCGATGGCGAACCAGCTGCCGCTTTTCATCAGCCGCAGCGCCTGGCGGGCAATGGGATACAGCCCGACAAGCGTGGTGGCGATAAACGCCAGATTGCCAAACGGGTGGTTGATCTGCTCCAGACCCCAGCTCAGGGCCATCATCATCACGAGCGCGATAAGGGGCAGATTTTCACGCAGCGGAGCGGTTTTTTCGGCGGGGGCCGTTTCGCTACGCAGGGAATAACCGGCATTGCTGACGGCGGACACAACCTGCTCGCTAACGTCACTCTCGGCGCTGACCAGCAGTTTTTCGGTCGCAAAGCGCACCTGCACGTGGCTGACGCCGGGGATCTGTTTTACCGCGTTTTCGACTTTGCGGGCGCAGGCCGCGCAATCCATGCCGTCAACCACCCAGCTGTAATGGTTTCCGCTTTCAGGCAGCGGCGGCGCGTTTTGCGTTTCGCATGCCCCGTCACAGCAGCAGTCATCTTTCGCTGGCACCGGGCTGAGCTTAAATGCTGAAAATTGTGGGGCTTTTTTAGGTGTTTCTGGAGTCGACATGGCACTCTCCGGTAATGATAATTTTCTCATTAACCGCAGCATACACTCTGGAGTCGACTCCAGAGTCAAGGCTTATTTAGATATACAGCGAACGCACAATCAGGAAGTGCCCGGCAAAGTAACAGGCGGAGGCAATCGCGTTATCAGCCCGGAAACGACGGCGATAGTGGCTGCCCAGCCAGACGATATTGCCGATTAACAGCAGCGCCGCGCCAAAGAAAGCGGACATCGCCTGTGAGGTTGGGCGGAAGAACCACAGTTCACCGGCCAGCCACACCATCACCAGCGTCATGGCAATAAACGTGCAGACGGGCAGACGCATCTCTTCCAGGCGTGACCAGATCACCGCGATCAGCAGCGCGCCGATCACCAGCAGCACCAGCGGGAGCGGCCAGAAGAAGGATAGCGTCATCTGGCTGGCAAAGTAGATGGTGTAAAGCAGATGCGACAGGAAGAACGCCCCCACGGCATACAGCAGACGCTGACGCGGCAACAGGGTTAAGGCATCGCCAATCAGGGAAGCACACAGCCCGGCGAGGACCAGGTAGCTGATGGCGTTAAACATCGGCGCTTGCCAGGCAAGCAGCAGGAGCAGCAACAGCGTGACGGGTTTAAACAACCAGCGCTGCCAGGCCGGACCGCGGTATGACGCATCGACATAAAGCCATGCGGAAAAACAGACAGCGATAAATGACCAAAGCATATTAACTCCCTGTATCTGTTAAGGCTGAATAATCAGTTTCATCTTCAGTGTAGTGATGCGTGCAGGCGTTTGGCAATGCCGGGGGAGTCAGGGTATCCTGAATTCCGCATAATCTTATGGGATTGTTGAATGAGCAAGATGCCGCTGTTTTTCATTATCGTGGTGGCGATTATCGTCATTGCCGCCTCGTTCCGTTTTGTGCAGCAGCGCCGCGAGAAAGCGGATAACGACGCCGCGCCGTTGATGCAAAAGCGCGTGGTGGTGAGCAATAAACGCGAAAAACCCCTTAATGACCGGCGCTCGCGCCAGCAACAGGTTACCCCTGCGGGAACGACCATGCGCTATGAAGCGAGCTTTAAGCCGGAAACGGGCGGCCTGGAGATGACCTTCCGCCTGGAGGCGCAGCAGTACCATCAGCTGACGGTAGGTGAGAAAGGGATGCTGAGTTACAAAGGGTCGCGGTTTGAAGGGTTCAGGGCTGAATAATACGATCCCCTCTCCCAGTGGGAGAGGGTTAGGGTGAGGGCATCAGACCGCACCTTACTTCTTCACCTGCGCCTTAAACTTCTTCATCCACACCAGCAGTTCAAACACGCCGAAAATAAACACGCGCAGCTGCTGCCAGCCGGTCATCTGCGGGCCGTCTTTCGGCAGGCCGTTTTTCAGCATCACCATCTGCAGGGCATGCATGAACGTGGTAAAGATAAACGCCACGTTCACAAAGATATTCATCGGGCGCGGGAACGGATGCACCAGATTGAGCAGTAAAAACGCCCAGACGCACAGCATCAGCAAACGTCCCAGATTAATCAGTACTGGCATTGGATTCTCCTTGTGCCTGACGATGATACAGACGATAAGCGACCTGACCCGCCACTTTTTCGCGGTGTAAATCCCAGTGAACCGGCACTGGCGGTAGCCCGTTTTCTACTTCGCTTTCAACGTAAATCAGCGCGTCATCCGCCAGCCAGCCGTTGCTTTCCAGCAGGGATAACGTCTCTTCCAGCAGCCCCTTACGGAACGGCGGATCGACAAACACCACGTTGTGCGGCGTGCCTGGCTGCGCGAGGAAACTGAGCGTATTGGTGTTCACCACTTTGGCGTTGGTGGCTTTCAGCGTCGCCAGATTTTGCTGCAGCGTCTGCGCGACGCCGCGCTCCATCTCCAGCAGCGTGGCGCTGGCGGCGTAGCGCGAGAGGGCTTCCAGCCCTAATGCGCCGCTGCCAGCAAAGCAGTCGAGGCAGTGGGCGTCTACCATTGACGGGGCCAGCCAGTTAAACAGCGTTTCACGCACGCGGTCGGTGGTTGGGCGTAAACCGGGGCTGTCCGGCACCGGGAGTTTCCGGCCTCGCCACTGGCCACCGATAATACGAATTTGACCGGCTGGGGCGCGGTTGGGTTTCTTCATCTCAGGAAAGCTCTGTTAACAATTGGCCTGCGATTGCGGGCGGTGATGTCAATTAAGTAAAGTGTTAGACTATTTCATCATTTTTTTAGCTTCCATGTATATAGCGCCGCGAGGAGTGTAGTCGCAGATGGCAAAACAAAAAAAACGTGGCTTCTTTTCCTGGCTGGGTTTCGGTGAAAAAGAGCAAGAAACAGAACAGAAAACCGAAGAACAACAAGCCGTTGAAGAGCAGTCTCAGCCTGAAACGCCTGTAGAAACCGCCGCGGTTGTCGAAGCGGAAGAGCATGCGCACAGCAAAGAAGAGACTGAAGCCTTTGCTGAAGAGGTGGTTGAGGTCACCGAACAGGTTCAGGAGAGCGAAAAGCCAGAACCTGTTGTTGAAGCGGTTACTGAAGCGCCGCAGGCCGTTATCGAACATGAAGAGTTGCCGCTGCCGGAAGAGGTAAAAGCGGAGGACGTTTCCCCTGAAGAGTGGCAGGCCGAAGCGGAAACCGTGGAAATTGTCGACGCGGTGGAAGAAGAAGCGGCACATGAGCCGGCGCTGACCGACGAAGAGCTGGAAGCCCAGGCGCTGGCCGCTCAGGCGGCTGAAGAAGCGGTTATCGTCGTGCCCGTGGAAGAGCAGGCCGAAGAGGAGATCGTTCAGGAGCAGGAAAAACCGACCAAAGAAGGTTTCTTTGCCCGCCTGAAACGCAGCCTGTTAAAAACCAAAGAAAATTTAGGTTCCGGATTTATCAGTCTGTTCCGCGGCAAAAAGATCGACGACGATCTGTTTGAAGAGCTGGAAGAGCAGTTGCTGATTGCGGACGTTGGGGTGGAAACCACCCGTAAGATCATCGCCAACCTGACCGAAGGGGCGAGCCGCAAACAGTTGCGCGACGCCGAAGCGCTGTACGGCCTGCTGAAAGACGAGATGGGTGAAATTCTCGCAAAAGTTGACGAACCGCTTAATATTGAAGGCAAAACGCCATTTGTTATTCTGATGGTTGGCGTTAACGGTGTCGGGAAAACCACCACCATCGGCAAACTGGCGCGTCAGTTCGAGCAGCAGGGTAAATCGGTGATGCTGGCGGCGGGTGATACCTTCCGCGCGGCGGCGGTTGAACAGCTGCAGGTGTGGGGCCAGCGCAACAACATTCCGGTGATTGCGCAGCACACCGGTGCGGATTCCGCGTCCGTGATCTTTGACGCCATCCAGGCGGCGAAGTCGCGAAATGTGGATGTCCTGATTGCCGATACCGCAGGGCGTTTGCAGAACAAATCGCACCTGATGGAAGAGTTGAAGAAAATCGTCCGCGTCATGAAGAAGCTGGACGAAGACGCACCGCATGAAATTATGCTGACCATCGATGCCAGCACCGGACAGAACGCCGTCAGCCAGGCGAAGCTGTTCCATGAAGCGGTAGGACTGACCGGGATCACGCTGACCAAACTGGACGGCACCGCGAAAGGCGGGGTGATCTTCTCCGTGGCCGATCAGTTCGGCATTCCTATTCGTTACATCGGTGTGGGCGAGCGTATTGAGGATTTGCGTCCGTTTAAGGCGGACGACTTTATTGAGGCATTATTTGCCCGAGAGGACTAACAATGATTCGCTTTGAACACGTCAGCAAGGCCTATCTCGGTGGGAGACAAGCGCTGCAGGGGGTGACCTTCCACCTGCAGCCAGGCGAGATGGCATTCCTGACCGGCCATTCCGGCGCGGGGAAAAGTACCCTGCTCAAGCTTATCTGTGGGATTGAACGGCCAAGCGCCGGGAAAATCTGGTTCAGCGGCCATGAAATTAGCCGTCTTAAGAACCGCGAAGTGCCGTTCCTGCGTCGCCAGATCGGGATGATTTTCCAGGATCACCACCTGCTGATGGATCGCACCGTTTTCGATAACGTGGCGATCCCGCTGATTATTGCCGGTGCCAGCTATGATGATATCCGCCGTCGCGTCTCTGCAGCGCTGGATAAGGTCGGGCTGCTGGACAAAGCGAAGAACTTTCCGATCCAGCTCTCCGGCGGTGAACAGCAGCGTGTGGGCATTGCCCGTGCGGTTGTGAACAAGCCTGCGGTACTGCTGGCGGATGAACCGACCGGTAACCTGGACGACGCCCTTTCTGAAGGGATTTTGCGTCTGTTTGAGGAATTCAACCGCGTTGGGGTGACGGTATTGATGGCGACGCACGACATCGGGCTCATTTCCCGCCGTTCGTACCGCATGCTGACCCTGAGCGACGGGCATTTGCACGGAGGCCACGGTGAACAAGCGTGATGCAATGAACCAGATTCGGCAGTTCGGGAACCGGTTTGACCGTTTCCGTAAGCCGCAGGGTGGCGGTGACGGTAACCGTAATGCGCCGAAGCGGGCGAAAGCCGCGCCGAAGCCAAACTCCCGCAAAACCAACGTGTTCAATGAACAGGTACGCTACGCCTTCCACGGCGCGTTGCAGGATCTGAAAAGTAAACCGCTGGCGACGTTCCTGACGGTGATGGTTATCGCCATTTCGCTGACGCTGCCAAGCGTCTGCTATATGGTCTATAAGAACGTGAATCAGGCGGCGTCGCAGTACTATCCGTCTCCGCAGATCACGGTCTATCTGGACAAAGCGCTCGACGATAACGCCGCGGCGCAGGTGGTGGGGCAAATCCAGGCCGAGAAGGGCGTGGAGAAGGTGAACTACCTTTCCCGCGAAGAAGCGCTGGGTGAGTTCCGTAACTGGTCAGGCTTTGGCGGCGCGCTGGATATGCTCGAAGAGAACCCGCTGCCGGCCGTGGCGGTGGTGATCCCGAAGCTCGACTTCCAGGGAACGGATTCACTTAATACGCTGCGCGACCGCATCTCTACCATTAAAGGCATTGATGAAGTGCGTATGGACGACAGCTGGTTTGCGCGTCTTGCCGCACTGACCGGGCTGGTGGGGCGCGTGTCGGCGATGATTGGCGTGCTGATGGTGGCGGCGGTGTTCCTCGTCATCGGTAACAGCGTGCGCCTGAGCATTTTCGCCCGCCGCGATACCATCAACGTGCAAAAGCTGATTGGTGCGACGGATGGCTTCATCCTGCGTCCGTTCCTTTACGGCGGCGCATTGCTCGGTTTTTCCGGCGCATTTCTTTCACTGATATTGTCAGAAATTTTGGTGATGCGGCTCTCCTCCGCCGTGACCGAGGTGGCGCAGGTCTTCGGAACTAAGTTTGATATCAGTGGCTTAGGGTTCGATGAGTGCCTTCTTCTGCTGCTGGTCTGCTCCATGATTGGCTGGGTGGCAGCATGGCTGGCGACGGTTCAACATTTACGCCACTTTACTCCCGACTAAGAAAAGCGTGATATAATCTTTCCCTGCACCGAGATGTTCGCTCTGCAGGGAAAGCGTCCCTGTTGTCTCTTCCCCTGTTATCATCTCCATGTCACATTTTGTGCGTAATTTATTCACCGTTGCACCTGGAACTTGTGGATAAAATCACTGTCTGATAAAAGAGTGAATGCTAATCTCGTTGCTCAAACGCTTTGGCATGGTTGTTGCCTGATGGGGACAACCTGGACCAGAAGAAACATTGAGAGGAATGAATGACCAAAGAAATGCAAACTTTAGCTTTAGCCCCTGTTGGTAACCTGGAATCGTATATCCGGGCTGCGAACACCTGGCCGATGTTAACGGCCGAGGAAGAAAAGGAGCTTGCTGAAAAGCTGCATTACCAGGGCGATCTGGAAGCAGCGAAAAAGCTGATCCTGTCTCACCTGCGCTTTGTTGTTCACATTGCTCGTAATTATGCGGGCTATGGCCTGCCGCAGGCGGACTTGATTCAGGAAGGTAACATCGGCCTGATGAAGGCTGTACGTCGCTTTAACCCGGAAGTGGGTGTACGACTGGTCTCCTTCGCTGTGCACTGGATCAAAGCAGAGATTCACGAATACGTGCTGCGCAACTGGCGTATCGTGAAAGTCGCCACGACAAAAGCGCAACGCAAACTCTTCTTCAACCTGCGTAAAACCAAGCAGCGTCTGGGCTGGTTCAATCAGGATGAAGTAGAAATGGTGGCGCGCGAGCTGGGTGTTTCCAGCAAAGACGTGCGTGAGATGGAATCCCGTATGGCCGCGCAGGACATGACTTTTGACATGTCTTCCGATGACGATGCGTCTGACAGCCAGCCAATGGCGCCGGTACTGTATCTGCAGGATAAGACCTCTAACTTTGCTGACGGCATTGAAGAGGACAACTGGGAAGATCAGGCCGCGAACAAGCTGAGCTATGCGATGGAAGGCCTTGACGAGCGTAGCCAGGATATTATCCGTGCCCGCTGGCTGGACGAAGACAACAAGTCCACGCTGCAGGAGCTGGCCGACCGCTACGGCGTGTCCGCTGAACGTGTGCGTCAGCTTGAAAAGAACGCCATGAAAAAACTTCGCGCCGCGATTGAAGCGTAATTCCCGCGAAGTATGACGAGAGCCCCTGGATGCGAATCCGGGGGTTTTGTTTTTTTAGCGCCCACTCTGGCGAATTTCTCCCCCCTGGCAAACACTTACTGATGCGCTAAGCAGGCGACTTTCTCAGGGGGACAGGGTGAAAAATAACGAACTGAACGACCGGCGTTTACAGGCGACGCCGCGCGGCATCGGCGTGATGTGTAACTTCTATGCCGAAAAAGCTGAAAACGCCACGGTGTGGGACGTCGAGGGCAACGAGTATATCGACTTCGCCGCCGGAATAGCGGTGCTGAACACCGGGCATCGCCATCCAAAAATCATTTCCGCCATTGAAAAACAACTTCATGCCTTCACCCACACGGCGTACCAGATTGTGCCGTACGAAGGCTATGTGTCGCTTGCCGAGCGAATCAACGCGCGTGTGCCGATTGACGGCCCGGCCAAAACCGCCTTCTTCTCAACGGGGGCAGAAGCCGTCGAAAACGCGGTAAAAATTGCCCGCGCATACACCAGACGCCCTGGCCTGATCGCCTTTGGCGGTGCTTTTCATGGACGCACCTCGATGACCATGGCGCTGACGGGGAAAGTTGCCCCTTACAAGCTGGGTTTCGGGCCGTTTCCTGGCTCGGTATATCACGCCCAATACCCCAATGAACTGCACGGTGTCAGTACGGCGGAGGCATTAAAAAGCCTGGAGCGTATCTTCAAAGCGGACATTGCCCCGGACCAGGTCGCAGCCATTATTCTTGAACCGGTTCAGGGTGAGGGCGGTTTCAACATTGCACCGGCGGATTTTATGCAGGCCTTGCGCGCCCTGTGCGATACCCACGGTATTTTGCTGATCGCCGATGAGGTGCAAAGCGGTTTTGCGCGTACCGGAAAACTGTTCTCAATGGAACACCACTGCGTGAAGCCGGATCTGATCACCATGGCGAAAAGCCTGGCGGGTGGCATGCCGCTCTCGGCGGTGTCGGGCCGCGCCGAGGTGATGGACGCGCCTGCGCCTGGCGGACTGGGCGGTACCTATGCCGGTAACCCACTGGCGATCGCCGCCGCACATGCCGTGCTGGACGTGATTGATGAAGACGATCTTTGTACGCGCTCGGCGCACCTGGGTCATCATCTGGTGGAAGTACTGAACAAAGCGAAGGAACATTGTCCGTATATCGCGGATATCCGTGCACAAGGCTCAATGGTGGCGGTGGAGTTTAACGATCCGCAATCCGGGCAGCCGTCACCGGAATTCACCCGTCAGGTTCAGGAGCGAGCCCTGCAGGAAGGCCTTCTGCTTCTGAGTTGCGGCGTGTACGGTAACGTCATCCGTTTCCTCTATCCGCTCACAATCCCTGAAGTGCAGTTCCGTAAAGCGCTGGACATTATTTCTGCGTCGCTGACTCGTTAAAGCCAGAAGCCCGGTGAAATTCCTGCCGGGCTTATCATATATTCATTTCAAATTTGCTATTCCAAAATCATAAAAATGGGGTATGTTTTAGCAGAGTATGCTGAAAAAGCGCGACTGGTATACCTATAACTGAAATAAAGCGCTACACCACAACATCACAACAATCGTAATAACCATAATAATGGGGAATCTCAGGATGAACATGAAGGGTAAAGCGTTACTGGCAGGATGTATCGCGTTGGCATTCAGCACCATGGCGCAGGCCGATATTAAAGTGGCCGTGGTGGGCGCGATGTCCGGTCCGGTAGCACAGTATGGCGACCAGGAATTTACGGGCGCAGAACAGGCGGTTGCCGACATTAATGCGAAGGGCGGTATCAAAGGCGAAAAACTGCAGATCGTAAAATATGATGATGCCTGTGACCCGAAACAAGCGGTTGCCGTGGCGAACAAAGTGGTGAACGACGGCATCAAATACGTTATCGGTCACCTGTGCTCCTCTTCCACCCAGCCTGCGTCTGATATCTACGAAGACGAAGGCATCCTGATGATCACCCCGGCGGCAACGGCACCGGAGCTGACGTCGCGCGGCTATAAGCTGATCCTGCGCACCACCGGTCTGGACTCCGATCAGGGCCCAACTGCCGCCAAATACATTGTCGAAAAAGTGAAGCCGAAGCGTATCGCGATCGTTCATGACAAACAGCAGTACGGTGAAGGTCTGGCGCGCTCCGTGCAGGACAACCTGAAGAAAGCGAATGCTGACGTCGTGTTCTTTGATGGTATCACCGCCGGTGAGAAAGACTTCTCTACCCTGGTGGCGCGTCTGAAGAAAGAGAATATCGACTTCGTTTACTACGGTGGCTACCACCCGGAAATGGGGCAGATCCTGCGTCAGGCTCGTGCAGCGGGTCTGAAAACCCAGTTCATGGGGCCGGAAGGGGTGGCGAACGTTTCTCTGTCTAACATTGCCGGTGAGTCTGCGGAAGGCCTGCTGGTGACCAAGCCGAAGAACTACGACCAGGTCCCTGCGAACAAACCGATTGTAGATGCCATTAAGGCGAAGAAACAGGATCCAAGCGGCGCGTTCGTCTGGACCACCTACGCAGCACTGCAGTCTCTGCAGGCGGGTCTGAACCAGTCAGCCGATCCGGCTGAGATTGCCACCTGGCTGAAAGCGAACTCTGTTGATACCGTGATGGGGCCGCTCTCCTGGGATGAGAAGGGCGATCTGAAGGGCTTCGAGTTCGGCGTGTTTGACTGGCATGCCAACGGTACTGCTACTGACGCCAAATAAAAGCAAAAAGGCAACGTAAGTTGCCTTTTTTAATGTTTGCCCCCTCTCCCCGTGGGAGAGGGCTGGGGTGAGGGCATCAGGCCGCACAAATCTAGCGCTTCTCCCACCCATTTTTTTGCGCCGTAAACCCTAACGCCTGCATAAACGCCGCCATCACGCTACGGTCCTCCACGCCTACGTCGGCCATCCACCAGGAGGTAATGCTCGGGTTTTCACGGATCACTTCTTCAATCAGGTACTGTCCTACGCCGCGACGACGGGTGACGTCACGCACGCGCAGAGAGTCCAGCGCCCCTTCCGTGCCGCTCAGCGTCACGCGCACAG
The DNA here is from genome assembly GCF_050031095.1 of Enterobacter cloacae complex sp. 382A5. Classification (NCBI taxonomy): domain Bacteria; kingdom Pseudomonadati; phylum Pseudomonadota; class Gammaproteobacteria; order Enterobacterales; family Enterobacteriaceae; genus Enterobacter; species Enterobacter cloacae complex sp. 382A5. The sequence goes on along the minus strand of NZ_JBLGVK010000001.1, from coordinate 4,419,691 downwards.
CAGCCAGCAGACGCTCGTTGAAGCGCGCGGCGTAAATACGGTGGGTTTCGTCAACGCTCAGCGACGAAGGGGAATATTCCGGCCAGATCTTGCCCAGGTCGATATGATCCTGGTCGCTAAAGGTCACCAGACGAACGATAGTCAGTTTCATTAGCTGCTTGTCCAAATCAAATTGAGTAGAGGCAGTGTACTCAATTTATTCGCTCAGCGGCTTCCTCTTTTTATTCCCCGTTACCAGGTGATTAGTTTTTTGCCAGGGCGAAGTGCAGTTTGAAAACACATGGATCGAAAAATAAGCAGAATTTTAACCTGAATGGCAGTGATTTATTCGGCGCTTTGTACCGTTATTTTATGCTGCAAACTGCACTTTTATTTGTTTATCTCTGCCTGATTTCAGAATATTATCTTTGCTTAATCGCCTGAAAAATAGAGATTTTAGTCTGGTTTTTGATAAAAACCTGCGCTAAACCATTAAAGGCACTGGTAAAAATAGCGTTGTGCATTAAAAGTACAGAATGCTTTTTAACCATAATAAAACAAAATATATACACGACATCACGAATGGGGATTCAGAGATGAAAAGGAACGCGAAGACGTTAATCGCGGGCATGGTTGCATTGTCTCTCTCGCATGCAGCCATGGCGGAAGAGATTAAAGTTGCGGTGGTCGGTGCCATGTCCGGGCCTGTTGCCCAGTGGGGTGACATGGAGTTCAACGGCGCACGTCAGGCAATTAAAGACATCAACGCCAAAGGTGGCATCAAAGGCGACAAGCTGGTGGGCGTGGAATACGACGACGCCTGCGATCCAAAACAGGCCGTCGCGGTGGCGAACAAAATCGTGAACGATGGCATCCAGTATGTGATCGGCCATCTGTGCTCATCGTCCACTCAGCCTGCGTCTGATATCTACGAAGACGAAGGTATTCTGATGATTACCCCTGGTGCCACCAACCCGGAGCTGACCCAGCGCGGCTACCAGCACATTATGCGTACCGCCGGTCTGGACTCTTCCCAGGGGCCAACCGCGGCGAAATACATTCTCGAGACGGTTAAACCGCAGCGCATTGCCATTATTCATGACAAACAGCAGTACGGCGAAGGCCTGGCGCGTTCCGTTCAGGACGGGCTGAAAAAAGGCGGCGCAAATATCGTCTTCTTCGACGGGATTACCGCGGGTGAGAAAGATTTCTCTGCGCTGATCGCCCGTCTGCAAAAAGAGAATATCGACTTCGTTTACTACGGTGGTTATTACCCGGAAATGGGCCAGATGCTGCGCCAGGCGCGCTCGGTCGGTCTGAAAACCCAGTTCATGGGGCCAGAAGGCGTGGGTAACGCCTCCCTGTCTAACATCGCTGGGGATGCCGCTGAAGGCATGCTGGTGACGATGCCAAAACGCTATGACCAGGATCCGGCGAACAAGGCTATCGTGGATGCGCTCAAGGCGCAGAAGAAAGATCCAAGTGGTCCATACGTCTGGATCACCTACGCCGCCGTGCAGTCACTGGCCACCGCGCTGGACCGTACTGGCAGCAAAGAGCCGCTGGATCTGGTGAAAGATTTAAAAGCACACGGGGCGAACACCGTGATTGGGCCGCTGAACTGGGATGAGAAAGGCGATCTGAAGGGATTTGAATTTGGTGTCTTTAAGTGGCACGCCGACGGTTCGTCTTCGGCCGCCAAATAATTATCCCGCCGCCCGGACCGCCGGGCGGGTATAAAAAGGTTTGCATATGTCCGAGCAGTTTCTCTATTTCCTGCAGCAGATGTTTAACGGCGTCACGCTGGGAAGCACCTACGCGCTGATTGCCATCGGCTATACGATGGTGTACGGCATTATCGGCATGATCAACTTCGCCCACGGCGAGGTGTACATGATCGGTAGCTACGTCTCCTTTATGATTATCGCCGCCCTGATGATGATGGGTATCGACAGCAGCTGGCTGCTGGTCGCCGCCGGGTTTGTCGGCGCGATTGTGATTGCCAGCGCCTACGGCTGGAGCATCGAGCGGGTGGCCTACCGGCCGGTACGCAGCTCCAAGCGCCTGATTGCCCTGATCTCCGCGATTGGGATGTCTATCTTCCTGCAAAACTACGTCAGCCTGACCGAAGGCTCGCGCGATGTGGCGCTGCCAAGCCTGTTCAACGGCCAGTGGATTGTCGGTGCCAGCGAAAACTTCTCTGCCTCTATCACCACCATGCAACTGGTGATCTGGGTGGTGACCTTTATTGCGATGCTCGCCCTGACGCTCTTCATCCGCTACTCGCGCATGGGACGCGCCTGCCGCGCCTGCGCGGAAGATTTGAAGATGGCAAGCCTGCTCGGGATCAACACTGACCGCGTGATTGCGCTCACTTTTGTGATCGGCGCGGCGATGGCGGCCGTCGCAGGCGTCCTGCTCGGCCAGTTCTACGGCGTAATTAATCCGTACATCGGCTTTATGGCCGGGATGAAAGCCTTTACCGCGGCGGTACTGGGCGGTATCGGCAGTATTCCAGGCGCGATGATTGGCGGCCTGATTCTGGGCGTGGCAGAAGCGCTCTCCTCAGCGTATCTGAGTACCGAGTATAAAGACGTGGTGTCGTTTGCCCTGCTGATTCTGGTTCTGCTGGTGATGCCTACCGGTATTCTGGGTCGTCCGGAGGTAGAGAAAGTATGAAACCGATGCATTTTGCAATGGCGCTGCTCTCTGCCGCCATGTTCTTCGTGCTGGCGGGCGTCTTTATGGGCGTTCAGTTAGAGCTGAACGGCACAAAGCTTGTGGTAGACACCGCCGCTGACATTCGCTGGCAGTGGGTCTTTATCGGCACCGCCGTGGTGTTCCTGTTCCAGCTGCTGCGTCCGCTGTTCCAGAAAACGCTGAAAGGCGTCTCGGGACCGAAGTTTGTCCTGCCAGCTATCGACGGCTCCACCGTTAAGCAGAAGCTGTTCCTCGTGGCGCTGCTGGTGGCTGCGGTGGCGTGGCCGTTCGTGGTCTCGCGCGGCACGGTAGATATCGCCACCCTGACCATGATCTACGTTATTCTGGGTCTGGGCCTGAACGTGGTGGTGGGGCTCTCTGGCCTGCTGGTACTGGGCTACGGCGGTTTCTACGCCATTGGCGCGTATACCTTTGCGCTACTGAACCACTATTACGGTCTCGGCTTCTGGACGTGCCTGCCGCTGGCGGGGCTGGTTTCTGCCGCGGCAGGTTTCCTGCTTGGCTTCCCGGTGCTGCGCCTGCGCGGTGACTACCTGGCGATTGTGACCTTAGGCTTCGGCGAAATCGTCCGTATCCTGCTGCTCAACAATACCGAGGTGACCGGCGGCCCGAACGGCATCAGCCAGATCCCGAAACCAACCTTCTTTGGTCTGGAGTTCAGCCGTACCGCCCGTGAAGGCGGCTGGGATACCTTCAGCAACTTCTTTGGCGTGAAGTATGATCCGTCCGACCGCGTCATCTGGCTCTACATGGTGGCGCTGCTGCTGGTGGTCATCACGCTGTTCGTGATTAACCGCCTGCTGCGTATGCCGCTGGGCCGCGCGTGGGAAGCGCTGCGTGAAGATGAAATCGCCTGCCGCTCCCTGGGCCTCAACCCGACCCGCATTAAGCTGACTGCGTTCACCATCAGCGCCGCGTTCGCCGGTTTTGCCGGCACGCTGTTTGCCGCGCGTCAGGGCTTTGTCAGCCCGGAATCGTTCACCTTTGCCGAATCCGCCTTTGTGCTGGCGATTGTGGTGCTCGGCGGGATGGGGTCGCAGTTCGCCGTGATCCTCGCCGCCATTCTGCTGGTGGTCTCACGCGAGCTGATGCGTGACTTTAACGAATACAGCATGCTGATGCTGGGTGGTTTGATGGTGCTGATGATGATCTGGCGTCCGCAGGGTCTGCTGCCGATGACCCGTCCACAGCTGAAGCTGAAGAACGGGCAAGCAAAAGGAGAGCAGGCATGAGTCAGCCATTATTATCCGTTAACGGTCTGATGATGCGTTTTGGCGGCCTGCTGGCAGTCAACAATGTGAATCTGGATCTGCACAAGAAAGAGATCGTCTCCCTGATTGGCCCGAACGGTGCGGGAAAAACCACGGTCTTTAACTGCCTGACCGGTTTCTACAAGCCGACGGGCGGCACCATCATGCTGCGCGACCAGCATCTGGAAGGGCTGCCGGGCCAGCAGATTGCCCGCATGGGCGTGGTGCGTACTTTCCAGCACGTGCGTCTGTTCCGCGAGATGACGGTGATTGAAAACCTGCTGGTGGCACAGCATCAGCAGCTGAAAACCGGTCTGTTCTCCGGCCTGCTGAAGACGCCGGCCTTCCGCCGGGCGCAGAGCGAAGCGCTGGATCGTGCGGCAACATGGCTTGACCGTATCGGTCTGCTGCCGCATGCCAACCGCCAGGCAAGTAACCTTGCGTACGGTGACCAGCGTCGCCTTGAGATTGTGCGCTGCATGGTAACGCAGCCGGAAATCCTGATGCTCGATGAACCCGCTGCGGGTCTGAACCCGAAAGAGACCAAAGAGCTGGACGAGCTGATTGCTGAGCTTCGCGATCATCACGACACCACTATCCTGCTGATTGAGCACGATATGAAGCTGGTAATGGGTATCTCTGACCGTATCTACGTGGTGAACCAGGGGACGCCGCTGGCAAACGGCACGCCGGATGAGATCCGCAACAACCCGGACGTGATCCGCGCATACCTGGGTGAGGCATAAGATGGAAAAAGCGATGTTAACGTTTGACAAGGTAAATGCCCACTACGGCAAGATCCAGGCGCTGCACGACGTCAGCCTGCATATCAATCAGGGCGAAATCGTCACCCTGATTGGGGCTAACGGCGCGGGCAAAACCACGCTGCTCGGTACCCTGTGCGGCGACCCGCGCGCCACCAGCGGTCGGATTGTGTTTGATGGCAAAGACATCACCGACTGGCAGACCGCCAGAATCATGCGTGAAGCGGTGGCGATAGTCCCTGAAGGGCGTCGCGTCTTCTCGCGCATGACGGTGGAAGAGAACCTGGCGATGGGCGGCTTCTTCGCTGACCGCGACCAGTATCAGTCCCGTATCAAGTGGGTGTACGAACTCTTCCCGCGCCTTTGGGAGCGTCGTATTCAGCGTGCGGGGACCATGTCCGGCGGTGAGCAGCAAATGCTGGCGATCGGCCGCGCCCTGATGAGCCAGCCGCGCCTGCTGCTGCTGGATGAACCGTCGCTGGGTCTTGCGCCAATTATCATTCAGCAGATCTTCGACACCATTGAACAGCTGCGTAAAGAAGGGATGACCATCTTCCTCGTCGAGCAGAACGCCAACCAGGCGCTGAAGCTCGCCGATCGCGGTTATGTGCTGGAGAACGGCCACGTGGTGCTTGAGGATACCGGCGATGCGCTGCTGGCCAATGAAGCGGTGCGAAGTGCGTATTTAGGCGGATAGGTAAAAGCAAAATGGCAACGCACGTTGCCATTTTTAGTGTTTTCTCCCTCTCCCCGTGGGAGAGGGCCGGGGTGAGGGCACCATACCGCACCCAACCACACCCCAAACCCCTTCACACAACCATCATCCCGCTGACCTTTTGTTGTCACTTATCTGTAAACAAACAGTTATTTTTCTGTCATTCGAGCATGTCATGTTACCTCGCGAGCATAAAACGCGTGATATCGCGCATCCGGCACAATAAGAGAGATGACAATGACATCGTTACGACACACAGCTTTGGGTCTGGCACTGGGTCTGGCTTTTGCGACGAACGCAATGGCTGTGACGACCATTCCGTTCTGGCATTCCATGGAAGGGGAGTTGGGTAAAGAGGTTGACTCCCTGGCGCAGCGTTTCAACGACACCCATCCGGATTACAAAATTGTGCCGGTGTACAAAGGTAACTACGAGCAGAGCCTGAGCGCGGGCATTGCCGCCTTCCGTACCGGTAATGCGCCTGCCATTTTGCAGGTGTACGAAGTAGGCACCGCGACCATGATGGCCTCCAAAGCCATCAAACCGGTCTACGAAGTGTTCAAAGAGGCGGGGATCAACTTCGACGAATCCCAGTTTGTGCCGACCGTAGCGGGTTACTACACCGATTCTAAAACCGGCCATCTGCTGTCTCAGCCGTTTAACAGCTCGACGCCGGTGCTGTACTACAACAAAGACGCCTTTAAGAAAGCCGGTTTAGACCCGGAGCAGCCGCCAAAAACCTGGCAGGATCTGGCGGAGTACACCGCGAAGCTGAAAGCGGCGGGGATGAAGTGCGGCTACGCCAGCGGCTGGCAGGGCTGGATCCAGATTGAAAACTTCAGCGCCTGGCACGGCCTGCCGGTAGCCACCAAAAACAACGGTTTCGATGGCACCGACGCGGTACTGGAGTTCAACAAGCCAGAGCAGGTGAAGCACATCGCGCTGCTGGAAGAGTTGAACAAGAAGGGTGATTTCAGCTACTTCGGACGTAAAGACGAATCCACCGAGAAGTTCTACAACGGTGACTGCGCCATTACCACCGCCTCGTCCGGCTCGCTGGCGGATATCCGTCACTATGCCAAATTCAACTACGGCGTGGGCATGATGCCGTACGACGCAGACGTGAAAGGCGCGCCACAGAACGCCATCATCGGCGGAGCAAGCCTGTGGGTGATGCAGGGTAAAGACGCCGGCACCTACAAAGGAGTGGCCGAGTTCCTCGACTTCCTGGCGAAACCTGAAAACGCGGCCGAATGGCACCAGAAAACCGGCTACCTGCCGATCACCAAAGCTGCCTATGACCTGACCCGCGAGCAGGGCTTCTACAGCAAGAATCCGGGTGCGGATATCGCGACGCGTCAGATGCTGAACAAGCCGCCGTTGCCGTTCACCAAAGGCCTGCGTCTGGGCAACATGCCGCAGATCCGCACCATTGTCGACGAAGAGCTGGAAAGCGTCTGGACCGGCAAGAAAACGCCACAGCAGGCGCTGGATTCAGCGGTAGAGCGCGGAAATCAGCTGCTGCGCCGCTTTGAGCAGTCCACCAAATCGTAAAAAAATGCCCGGTGGCGCTGCGCTTACCGGGCCTACGACGTGCCATATGTAGGCCGGGTAAGGCGTAGCCGCCACCCGGCACTGTTCAGGAACCAAATCTCAATGTCATCATCCCGTCCGGTGTTTCGTTCCCGCTGGCTGCCGTATCTGCTGGTCGCGCCTCAGCTGGTCATCACCGTTATCTTCTTTATCTGGCCTGCGGGCGAAGCGCTCTGGTACTCGGTGCAAAGCGTTGATCCGTTTGGGCTTTCCAGCCAGTTTGTTGGCCTGGACAACTTCACCGCGCTGTTCCACGACAGCTACTACCTGGATTCTTTCTGGACGACGATCAAATTCAGCGCGCTGGTCACCGTGAGCGGCCTTGTTGCCGCGCTGTTCTTCGCCGCGCTGGTGGATTACGTGGTGCGTGGCAGCCGTCTGTATCAGACCCTGATGCTGCTGCCCTACGCCGTAGCACCAGCGGTCGCCGCCGTGCTGTGGATCTTCCTGTTTAACCCCGGACGCGGGTTAATAACCCATTTTCTGGCGGAATTCGGATACGACTGGAACCACGCCCAGAACAGCGGCCAGGCGATGTTCCTGGTGGTGTTCGCCTCGGTGTGGAAGCAAATCAGCTACAACTTCCTGTTCTTCTTTGCCGCGCTACAGTCCATTCCGCGTTCGCTGGTGGAAGCCGCCGCCATTGACGGCGCAGGCCCGATCCGCCGCTTCTTCAGGCTGTCGCTGCCGCTGATTGCCCCGGTGAGTTTCTTCCTGCTGGTGGTGAACCTGGTGTATGCCTTTTTCGACACCTTCCCGGTCATCGACGCGGCCACCGCCGGTGGCCCGGTGCAGGCCACGACGACGCTGATTTATAAAATCTACCGCGAAGGTTTTGCCGGGCTGGATCTCTCGGCCTCCGCCGCGCAGTCCGTCGTGCTGATGTTCCTCGTCATCATCCTCACGGTGGTGCAGTTCCGCTATGTCGAAAGTAAGGTGCGCTACCAATGATTGAGAACCGTCGCGGGCTAACGATTTTCAGCCATACCATGCTGATTCTGGGGATTATCGTCATCCTCTTTCCGCTGTACGTGGCGTTTGTCGCCGCCACGCTGGACACCAAAGCGGTGTTCGACACGCCGATGACGCTGATCCCAGGCACGCATCTTTTTGAGAACATGAAAACCATCTGGACCCAGGGCGTGGGGGCCAACAGCGCGCCTTTCTGGCTGATGATGCTCAACAGCTTCATCATGGCGTTCGGCATTACGGTGGGCAAAATCACGGTGTCGATGCTCTCTGCCTTCGCCATCGTCTGGTTCCGCTTTCCGCTGCGTAACCTCTTCTTCTGGATGATTTTTATCACCCTGATGCTGCCGGTGGAGGTGCGTATCTTCCCGACGGTGGAAGTGATCGCCAACCTGAAGATGCTCGACAGCTACGCGGGCTTAACCCTGCCGCTGATGGCATCTGCGACCGCCACCTTCCTGTTCCGCCAGTTCTTTATGACGCTGCCGGACGAGCTGATTGAAGCCGCGCGCATTGACGGCGCCTCACCGATGCGCTTTTTCCGCGACATCGTGCTGCCGCTGTCGAAAACCAACCTCGCGGCGCTGTTTGTGATCACCTTTATCTACGGCTGGAACCAGTACCTGTGGCCGCTGCTGATTATTCAGGACGTCAACCTCGGCACCGCCGTGGCGGGCATCAAGGGCATGATCGCCACCGGCGAAGGCACCACCCTCTGGAACCAGGTGATGGCGGCGATGCTGCTCACCCTTATCCCCCCGGTCGTTATCGTTTTAGCCATGCAGCGTGCGTTTGTGCGTGGTTTAGTGGACAGTGAGAAATAAGATGGCAGGTTTAAAACTTCAGGCAGTGACCAAAAGCTGGGATGGCAAAACCCAGGTGATTCAGCCGCTCACCCTCGACGTGGCGGACGGGGAGTTCATCGTGATGGTCGGCCCGTCCGGTTGCGGCAAATCCACGCTGCTGCGCATGGTGGCCGGGCTTGAGCGCGTCTCCTCCGGCGATATCTGGATTGACCGCCAGCGCGTGACCGAGATGGAGCCCAAAGATCGCGGCATCGCGATGGTGTTCCAGAACTACGCCCTCTATCCGCACATGAGCGTGGAAGAGAATATGGCCTGGGGGCTGAAAATCCGCGGCATGGGCAAGGGGCATATCGAGGAGCGGGTGAAAGAGGCGGCGCGCATTCTGGAGCTGGATGGCCTGCTTAAGCGCCGTCCGCGCGAGCTCTCCGGCGGCCAGCGCCAGCGCGTGGCGATGGGGCGCGCCATCGTGCGCGATCCGGCGGTGTTCCTGTTCGATGAACCGCTTTCTAACCTCGACGCCAAGCTGCGCGTGCAGATGCGTCTGGAGCTGCAGCAACTGCATCGCCGTCTTAAAACCACCTCCCTGTACGTGACGCACGATCAGGTCGAAGCCATGACCCTTGCCCAGCGGGTGATGGTGATGAACAAAGGCGTTGCCGAACAGATTGGCACGCCGGTGGAGGTGTACGAAAAACCGGCCAGCCGTTTTGTGGCGAGCTTTATCGGCAGCCCGGCAATGAACCTGCTGGAAGGGCGGATCAGCAGCGCGGGCACCCACTTTGAGCTGGAAAGCGGGATGGCATTGCCCATCAACTGGTACTATCGTGGCTACGCCGGGCGTAAGATGACGCTCGGTATTCGCCCGGAGCATATTGGTTTAACCTCTCAGGCGGACGGTGGCGTGCCGCTGGTGATGGACACGCTGGAGATGTTGGGTGCAGATAACCTGGCGCATGGACGCTGGGGCGAGCAAAAAATGGTGGTGCGTCTGCCGCATCAGGAACGCCCGAAAGCAGGCAGCACGCTGTGGCTGCACCTGCCGGAAAATCACCTGCACTTATTTGACGGTGAAACAGGACAACGAGTATGAGCAACTGGCCTTATCCCCACATCGTCGCCCACCGTGGCGGCGGTAAACTGGCGCCGGAAAATACCCTGGCGGCAATTGATGTTGGCGCACGCTACGGCCACACGATGATTGAGTTCGACGCCAAGCTGTCGAAAGACGGCGAAATTTTCCTGCTGCATGATGACAATCTCGAACGCACCAGCAACGGCTGGGGCGTGGCGGGGGAACTGCCGTGGCGCGATCTGCTGAAGGTGGATGCCGGAAGCTGGTTCAGCGGCGAGTACAAAGGCGAACCGTTGCCGCTGCTGGCGGAAGTGGCCGACCGTTGTCGTCAACACGGGATGATGGCCAACATCGAAATCAAACCGACGACCGGTACCGGGCCGCTCACGGGCAACGTGATTGCGCTGGCCGCGCGCGAGCTGTGGGAAGGCATGACGCCACCGCTGCTGTCGTCATTTGAGATTGATGCCCTTGAAGCGGCACAGGCTGCGGTACCGGAGCTGCCGCGCGGGCTGCTGCTGGACGAGTGGCGCGAGGACTGGCGTGAGCTGACCACCCGCTTAGCGTGCGTGTCGATCCATCTCAATCATAAGCTGCTGGATGAGGCGAGGGTTAAGATGCTGAAAACGGCAGGGCTGCATATTCTGGTGTATACCGTCAACAAACCCCAGCGTGCGGCTGAGCTGCTGCGCTGGGGTGTGGACAGCATCTGTACCGATGCGATTGACCTGATCGGCCCGGACTTTAGTTCTGCGGATTAAGCATACTGCCATTCGACTGCGACGGCAGCATATGCTGCTGTCCGCTGCCTGACGAACTCATCTCTCCCAGCATCCCGCCGTTTTTATTCGGCAGCGGTTGCTCGCGCATTTGTCCCTGCTGCACGCGCTGGGTGTTAGTGTTCATCTGATTTTGCAGGCTCTGCTGCTGCATTCGGGTCTGCGTGTTCAACTGCTGGTTCAGCATCCCTTTTTGCTGTTGCTGCTGACTCATCATCTCCGTCTGCATACGCTGCTGGCTCGGAATGACATAGCCCGGCTGGTTAGGGTTATTCATCGTATTGAGTGGCTGTGCAAGTGCGGCAAACGGGAGCAACGCCGTAAGGATCAGGAAGCGTTTCATGATCATCTCCTTCTTTGAGGTTTCTCTTAAGTTTACCCCGAATTCACCATGACGATGATTTTTTAGGAGTTGTGAACCAGGCTTAAGCGGGGAATATGGCTCCCTTCACCTGGAGAACAATAATGATGAAACCAACCCTTTTGCGCTGGGTCGCCATCGCTGCGCTGATGGCAGGCGGTACATTTAGCGTGGCGGCTAACCCGCCTGCGGCTCCTCCGGTCTCTTATGGCGTGGAGGAAGATGTGTTTCATCCCGTGCGGGCCACGCACGGGATGGTGGCCTCGGTGGATGCGCTGGCAACGAAAGTGGGCGTCGATATTCTCAAACAGGGCGGTAATGCGGTGGATGCCGCGGTGGCGGTCGGCTATGCGCTGGCGGTAACACACCCGCAGGCGGGGAATCTCGGCGGCGGCGGCTTTATGATGCTGCGCACCAAAGACGGAAAGACGACGGCCATTGACTTCCGCGAAATGGCGCCAGCTCAGGCCTCCCGCGATATGTTCCTTGACGATCAGGGCAATCCGGACAGTAAAAAATCGCTGACTTCGCACCTTGCGTCCGGTACGCCGGGCACCGTCGCAGGCTTCTCGCTGGCGCTGGAAAAATACGGCACGATGCCGCTGAACAAAGTGGTCCAGCCTGCCATTAAGCTGGCGCGCGACGGCTTTGTGGTGAACGACGCCCTGGCCGATGACCTTAAAACCTACGGCAGCGAAGTCATTCCGAACCATGAAAACAGCAAGGCGATCTTCTGGAAAGACGGAGAGCCGCTGAAGAAGGGCGATAAGCTGGTGCAGAAGAACCTTGCCAAAAGCCTGGAGCTGATTGCGGAGCATGGCCCGGACGCCTTCTACAAAGGGGCGATTGCCGACCAGATTGCCGAAGAGATGCAAAAGAACGGCGGGCTCATCACCAAAGCGGATCTGGCGGAGTATAAGGCGGTGGAGCGCGAGCCAATTAGCGGCACCTACCGTGGCTATGAGGTCTTCTCCATGCCGCCGCCGTCCTCTGGCGGGATCCACATCGTGCAGATCCTCAATATTCTGGAAAACTTCGATATGCACAAGTTTGGCTTCGGCAGTGCCGATGCCATGCAGGTGATGGCCGAGGCGGAAAAACGCGCCTATGCCGACCGCTCGGAATACCTTGGCGACCCGGACTTTGTGAAGGTGCCGTGGCAGGCGCTGACCAACAAAGCGTATGCCAAATCCATTGCCGATCAGATCGACATCAATAAGGCTAAGCCGTCGAGCGAGATCCGCCCCGGCAAGCTGGCACCGTATGAAAGTAACCAGACCACCCACTTCTCGGTGGTGGATAAAGACGGTAACGCGGTGGCGGTTACCTATACGCTCAATACCACCTTTGGAACCGGTATTGTGGCGGGCAACAGCGGCATTCTGCTGAACAACGAGATGGATGACTTCTCTGCCAAACCGGGCGTACCGAACGTCTACGGGCTGGTCGGTGGGGATGCCAACGCGGTGGGGCCGAAGAAACGTCCGCTGTCGTCGATGTCACCGACCATTGTGGTGAAAGACGGCAAAACCTGGCTGGTAACCGGCAGCCCGGGTGGCAGCCGGATTATCACCACCGTGCTGCAGATGGTGGTGAACAGTATCGATTTTGGTATGAACGTGGCGGAGGCGACCAACGCCCCACGCTTCCATCACCAGTGGCTGCCGGATGAACTGCGCGTCGAGAAGGGCTTTAGCCCGGACACCCTCAAACTGCTGGAGCAGCGCGGACAGAAGGTAGCGGTGAAAGAGGCGATGGGCAGCACCCAGAGCATTATGGTGGGGCCGGACGGGGCGCTGTTTGGCGCGTCAGACCCGCGGTCGGTGGATGATTTAACGGCGGGGTATTAATCTGTTGTGTAATTCCCTCTCCCGGTGGGAGAGGGCAACTAACTACTTCATTCGCGCCATATAATACGCATCCACATACTCGCCGTTGCGCAGGGCAAATTTTCTGCCGGTGCCTTCGATTTCAAAGCCAAACTTCCGGTACAGCGCCAGTGCGGAAGGGTTATCGGCAAAAACCGTTAACTCGATACGTTCGATACGCAGCCAGTTATCGCACAGGTTGATCATCTCGCGCATGAGCGCGCTCCCGACGCCGCGCCCTTGAGCGTGCGCCGCAACGCTGATACCGAACGTGGCCACATGGCTGCGTCGAGGGCTGGCTTCCACCTGAAGCATCAGATCGCCAACGATTTGCTCATCAATGCAGGCGACCAGCCGTCTTTGCCCGGGTTTTACAATAAGACGTTCTTGCCAGTACTCAAGGGAAGGATGAGGTAGCTGTAGCGTGTCGTGATACACCCCTGGATGCATGTAGTTCTGGCGTAAGGCTTCGGCATCTTTCGGTTCCGCATGGCGTATCACTATCTCACTCATTCCTTATTCCTCAGTCAGTTAAACATCCTTTCCAACATCAGTGACTTTGAAATTTGAGTCAACCGCTATTTTTTGCAAAAAGTATTGGACAAGTGCGAATGAGAATGATTATTATTGCTCTGCATTCAGGAAGACCACTACGGGAACCTGAAAGCACGACATTGCTCACATTGCTTCCAGTATTACTTTAGCCAGCTTTTAGCTGGCTTTTTTTTTGCCCTTTTTCGCCCTCTCCCCGTGGGAGAGTGCTGGGGTGAGGGCAAAACATGCGCTATGGTAAAACCCAGTAACCTTCCAAAAGGACTGAGCTATGACCTTACATTGCGCATTTATTGGATTTGGTAAAAGTACGACCCGCTATCACCTTCCGTATGTTCTCAACCGTAAAGATAGCTGGCATGTGGCGCATATCTACCGCCGCAGCGCGAAGCCGGAAGAGCAGTCTCCGCAGTATTCCCATATTCATTTCACCAGCGATCTCAATGAAGTCCTGGGCGACCCGCAGGTTAAACTGGTCATCGTCTGTACCCATGCCGACAGCCATTTCGACTATGCGAAACGCGCGCTCGAGGCGGGTAAAAACGTGCTGGTAGAAAAACCCTTCACCCCGACCATCGCTGAAGCGAAAACCCTCTTCGCACTGGCGAAAAGCAAAGGGCTGACCGTCACGCCGTATCAGAACCGTCGCTTCGACAGCTGCTTCCTGACGGCGAAAAAGGCGATTGAGAGCGGCAAGCTTGGCGACATCGTCGAAATGGAAAGCCATTTTGACTATTACCGCCCGGTGGCGGAGACCAAACCCGGCCTGCCGCAGGACGGTTCCTTCTACGGTCTTGGCGTCCATACCATGGACCAAATCATCTCCCTGTTTGGCCGCCCGGACCACGTGGCGTATGACATTCGCAGCCTGCGTAATAAAGCCAACCCGGACGATACTTTTGAAGCGCAGCTGTTCTACGGCGACCTGAAAGCCATCGTTAAAACCAGCCATCTGGTGAAAATCGACTACCCGAAATTTATCGTTCACGGCACGAAAGGTTCGTTTATCAAGTACGGTATCGATCAGCAGGAGACCAGCCTGAAGGCCAATATCATGCCGGGTGAACCGGGCTTTGCGGCGGATGATTCGGTTGGCGTACTGGAGTATGTGAACGCAGAAGGTGTGACGGTCAGAGAAGAGCTGACGCCTGAAACCGGCGACTATGGTCGCGTCTACGACGCGCTGCATGCAACCCTGACCCGCGGCGTGGCGAATTACGTCAAGGAATCTGACGTTCTGACCAACCTCGAAATCCTAGAACAGGCCTTCGAACAGGCTTCTCCTGCCACGGTAACCCTTGCGAAATAAGCAAAAATGGCTCCTCTGCACTTGTTCATAATTTTTGAACAGAGGAGTCAATTTTCACCCTCTATGATCCCAGGCGGTTTGCGTCCACACTTACTTCATCGAAACGAACTGAGGGTGAAAACAATGATCTATTTACGCAAAGCAAACGAACGTGGTCACGCGAATCATGGCTGGCTGGACTCATGGCATTCATTCTCGTTTGCCGACTACTACGACCCGAACTTCATGGGCTTCTCTGCACTGCGCGTGATTAACGATGACGTGATTGATGCAGGCCAGGGCTTCGGTACCCACCCGCATAAAGACATGGAAATCCTGACCTATGTGCTGGAAGGGGCGGTTGAGCACCAGGACAGCATGGGCAACAAAGAGCAGGTTCCGGCGGGCGAGTTCCAGATCATGAGCGCGGGTACCGGTGTTCGTCACTCGGAGTACAACCCGAGCAAAACTGAAAAACTGCACCTGTATCAAATCTGGATCATTCCAGAAGAAACCGGCATCACGCCGCGCTACGAGCAGCGCCGCTTCGACGCCAAACAGGGCAAACAGCTGGTGCTCTCCCCGGATGCGCGTGAAGGTTCGCTGAAAGTGCATCAGGATATGGAACTGTACCGCTGGGCGCTGGCGAAAGACGAACAGTCTGTACACCAGATCGCCGCGAACCGCCGCGTCTGGATCCAGGTGGTGAAAGGTGAAGTGTCCATCAACGGCACCAAAGCGACAACGGCGGATGGTCTGGCCATCTGGGATGAGCAAGCGCTCTCCGTGCATGCCGACAGCGAAAGTGAAATTCTGCTGTTTGATCTGCCACCGGTGTAATAAATCATAAATAAATGCCCATCCTTCCCTTTGACAGGGGAAGGATGGGCTTTGTCCGTGATAAACTGAGCAAATCTCTCTCTTCAAGATTTCTCAGGACGATGAAAAAGAAACGCCCCGTACTTCAGGATGTCGCCGATCGTGTTGGTGTGACCAAAATGACGGTCAGCCGTTTTTTACGTAACCCGGAACAGGTTTCCGTAGCGTTGCGTGGCAAGATTGCCGCTGCTCTCGATGAACTGGGTTATATCCCCAACCGCGCACCCGATATTCTCTCCAATGCTACCAGTCGTGCGGTGGGCGTCCTCCTGCCTTCTTTAACCAACCAGGTCTTTGCCGAAGTGTTGCGCGGTATTGAAAGCGTCACGGATGCGTTTGGTTACCAGACCATGCTGGCACACTACGGCTACAAACCGGAACTGGAAGAAGAACGTCTTGAATCGATGCTTTCCTGGAACATCGATGGCCTGATTTTAACTGAACGTACTCACACCCCCCGTACGCTGAAGATGATTGAAGTGGCCGGGATCCCGGTGGTGGAACTGATGGACAGCCAGTCGCCGTGCCTTGATATTGCCGTGGGTTTTGACAACTTCGAAGCGGCGCGGCAGATGACGGCGGCGATCATCGCGCGCGGTCATCGTCATATCGCCTACCTGGGTGCGCGTCTTGATGAACGTACTATCATCAAACAGAAGGGATACGAGCAGGCGATGCTTGACGCAAATTTAACCCCGTACAGCGTGATGGTGGAGCAGTCCTCTTCCTATACGTCGGGTATTGAGCTGATGCGGCAGGCACGGCGCGAGTATCCACAACTGGACGGTATTTTCTGTACCAACGATGACCTTGCGGTCGGTGCAGCGTTCGAATGTCAGCGTCTGGGGCTGAAGATCCCCGATGATATGGCGATAGCCGGTTTCCACGGCCATGACATCGGCCAGGTGATGGAGCCGCGTCTGGCGAGCGTCCTGACACCGCGTGAACGCATGGGCCGCATTGGCGCAGAACGCCTGCTGGCGCGCATTCGCGGTGAAGCGGTTACGCCAAAAATGTTAGATTTAGGTTTCACCTTGTCACCGGGTGGATCTATTTAATCCGACAAATTTGAAGTAGCTCACACTTATTCACATCGCGCACGTTTGGATATTGCTTCTCTTTTGCCCCGGCAGGACAATGTTACCGATAACTGTTACCCGTAACAATTGACTGAGGGACACCCTTTGAGCACGACTAATCATGATCACCACGTTTACGTCCTGATGGGCGTTTCCGGTAGCGGTAAATCTGCCGTGGCAAGCGAAGTGGCGCATCAACTTAATGCGGCGTTTCTTGATGGCGACTTCCTCCATCCGCGCAGCAACATCATGAAGATGGCCTCCGGCGAGCCGCTGAACGACGACGACCGTAAACCGTGGTTACAGGCGCTGAACGATGCCGCGTTTGCCATGCAGCGCACCAATAAAGTTTCCCTGATCGTCTGCTCTGCGCTGAAAAAAACCTACCGCGATCTGCTGCGTGACGGCAACCCGAACCTCTCTTTCATCTACCTGAAAGGCGATTTCGACGTCATCGAAAGCCGTCTCAAGGCGCGCAAAGGCCACTTCTTCAAAACCCAGATGCTGGTCACACAGTTCGAAGCGCTGCAGGAGCCAGGTGAAGATGAAAAAGACGTCTTAGTGGTTGATATCGATCAGTCACTGGAGGGTGTTGTTGCCAGCACCATCGAGGTCATTAATAAAAGGCAGTAAGTTTTGAGTACATTAACGCTAGTTTTGACAGCAGTGGGTTCGGTATTGCTGCTGCTGTTTTTAGTGATGAAAGCGCGTATGCATGCTTTTGTTGCTTTGATGGTGGTTTCTATTGGTGCGGGTCTCTTTTCCGGTATGCCGCTCGACAAGATCGCTGCGACGATGGAAAAAGGGATGGGGGGCACACTGGGCTTCCTGGCTATTGTGGTCGCGCTGGGCGCGATGTTTGGCAAGATTCTGCATGAGACGGGCGCGGTCGACCAGATTGCCGTCAAGATGCTGAAATCGTTTGGTCACAGTCGTGCACACTATGCGATTGGCCTGGCCGGTCTGATCTGCGCGCTGCCGTTGTTCTTTGAAGTGGCCGTGGTGCTGCTGATTAGCGTGGCGTTCTCCATGGCGCGCCATACCGGTACTAACCTTGTGAAGCTGGTTATTCCGCTGTTTGCGGGCGTGGCGGCAGCCGCGGCGTTTCTGCTGCCGGGGCCTGCGCCGATGCTGCTGGCTTCCCAGATGCACGCCGACTTTGGCTGGATGATCCTGATTGGCCTGTGCGCGGCAATCCCGGGAATGATTATCGCCGGTCCGCTGTGGGGCAATTTCATCAGCCGCTACGTTGAACTGCATATTCCTGATGATATTACCGAGCCGCACCTGGGCGAAGGTAAAATGCCGTCCTTCGGCTTCAGCCTGTCTCTGATCCTGCTGCCGCTGGTGCTGGTGGGTCTGAAAACCATTGCCGCGCGCTTTGTACCGGTGGGATCTACCGCGTACGAATGGTTCGAATTTATCGGTCACCCGTTCACGGCAATTCTGGTGGCGTGTCTGGTGGCGATTTATGGCCTGGCGATGCGTCAGGGGATGCCGAAAGACCGCGTGATGGAAATCTGCGGTGCTGCGCTGCAGCCAGCGGGCATTATCCTGCTGGTGATCGGTGCGGGTGGCGTGTTCAAGCAGGTGCTGGTGGATTCGGGCGTCGGTCCGGCGCTGGGTGAAGCGCTGACCGGAATGGGACTGCCCATCGCGGTCACCTGCTTTGTGCTGGCGGCGGCGGTGCGTATCATTCAGGGCTCCGCGACCGTTGCCTGTTTAACGGCTGTTGGCCTGGTGATGCCGGTGATTGAAAAGCTGAACTACTCCGGTGCGCAGATGGCGGCGCTGTCTATCTGTATCGCGGGTGGTTCGATTGTGGTGTCGCACGTGAACGATGCGGGCTTCTGGCTGTTCGGTAAATTTACCGGTGCGACCGAAGCGCAAACCCTGAAAACCTGGACGCTGATGGAAACTATCCTCGGCACTACGGGTGCGATTGTCGGGATGATTGCGTTTACGCTGCTGAGCTAACCCCGGTTTTCTCCCTCTGGGAGAGGGTTGGGGTGAGGGCATCAGGCTGCAGAGATCTTATTTTGTCGGGTAGCGGCTTCGCCTTACCCGACCTACAAAAAACTCAGTTCCCGTAGGCCGGGTAAGCGCAAGCGCCACCCGGCTTTTTTACAGCAGCACTGTGCCTTCCGTTGTGCGCAGCCAGCGCGGCGCTTTTAGCGTATCGCTGTAAAATCGCACCAACTCCTGCAGCAGATCTCCCGCCACTCTCTCATCGCTTTCTGACAGCGAATGCGCTAACAGCATTTGCGTTAACAGCTGGCAATATCGCCCTAACTGATCAACTTCCGGTTCGAATACCGGCACGTCCAACGGCAGGTCATCCACCGTCAGGCTGGCTTTTAAATATTCTGGCACAGGTTCAAGCAGCGTCGGCTGGAGCAGGGCGAGGCAGGCGGAAAGCCGTCCACACAGCGCCATCTTCTGGGTTGGATCGTCACATTCAACCAGCACGTCGACAAACCGCGCGCAGTTGTCTGCCAGCTCGGTGAAGTCGATGGTGTGATCGAACGGTGTGGTGAATAAGGAGTGAGAAAAGCTAAGGGTAGTAGTCATAAGACCGCCTCTGATGCGTAATGTATATCCACCACTGGAGAGGCTAATCTCACGGGTGGTGGAACCAGACAGGGTTAGCCTTACCGGCCTCATCAGCTACCGGCGCGTCTTGCGACGCCCCCGCCTGGCCCACCATTGGAGTGTAGCTAAGCGCGCGACACGATAACACTCGTGTTGCTGATGAGGAAGTTCAGGAGGCTAATCCCGACGCCTGATTTTGCAGGCGCGGCAAGAAGATACTGCGTTGGGGATGGGGTGGCAAGAGAGGCTCTGGAAGGCGGCTCGCAAAACGAAATATTATTTTTGAGGAGTGCGGCCTGTTGCCCTCACCCCGGCCCTCTCCCACGGGGAGAGGGAGCAAACACTAAAAACGGCAATCTAAGATTGCCGTTTTGCTTTTACCTTGCTATCCCTTCATCCACGCCCGTATCCCGTCCAGGAACATCTGCGTCGCCATCATCACCAGAATCAGCCCCATCAAACGTTCCAGCGCATTGACCCCTTTTTCGCCCAGCAGGCGCAGGAATAGCGACGATTGCAGCAGAATGATGAACGTTCCGCCCCAGGCAATCAGCAAAGCAATCACCAGATGGCTCATCTGGTTGGGATACTGATGCGACAGTAGCATCAATGTGGCCAGAATGGTCGGCCCGGCGACCAGCGGGATCGCCAGCGGTACGATAAACGGCTCTTCACCCGCAGGCAGGCCGCTGCTGCTGCCTTCCGCGCTCGGGAAAATCATCTTAATGGCAATCAGGAACAGAATAATTCCGCCGGAAATGGAGACCGTTTCGGCACGCAGATTCAGGAAGGCGAGAATTTTTTCGCCGGCAAAAAGGAAGATAAACATCACCAGCAGGGCGATGAGCAGCTCGCGGATCATGATCGCCCGGCGGCGCTTGGGTTCGGTGTGCTTCAGCACCGACATGAAAATCGGCAGGTTTCCCAGTGGATCCATTATCAGGATCAATAAAACCGCCGCAGAAATGATTTCACTCATGTAAATTAGCCCTGAATTTCTCTATGGTTATTAGGATGATTAGCTCTTTTTCTGATTGCCGGGCAATCATCGATTAATTTCGCTTGCGACTTTGGCAGCATTTTGTAATGTGAAGCATATCCCAGTTCAATACTGGCTTGCACAAACAGCACACACCCTCTGCAGGAAACAAATGCTATGAAAAACGTTGGTTTTATCGGCTGGCGCGGTATGGTCGGCTCTGTACTCATGCAACGCATGGTTGAAGAGCGCGATTTCGACGCTATCCGCCCGGTCTTCTTCTCCACTTCCCAGCTCGGCCAGGCTGCACCGTCCTTTGGTGGTACCACAGGGACGTTGCAGGATGCTTACGATCTGGAAGCGCTGAAGGCACTCGACATTATTGTGACCTGCCAGGGCGGCGATTATACCAACGAAATCTATCCAAAGCTGCGTGAAAGCGGCTGGCAGGGCTACTGGATTGACGCGGCCTCTTCGCTGCGTATGAAAGACGATGCCATCATCATCCTCGACCCGGTGAACCAGGGCGTGATCACCGACGGCCTGAACAACGGCGTGAAAACCTTTGTCGGCGGTAACTGTACCGTCAGCCTGATGCTGATGTCCCTCGGTGGCCTGTTCGCGCAGGACCTGGTTGAGTGGGTCTCCGTGGCGACCTACCAGGCCGCATCCGGCGGCGGTGCGCGTCACATGCGTGAACTGCTGACCCAGATGGGCCAGCTGCACCAGAGCGTTGCGACCGAGCTGGCAAATCCGGCGTCCGCGATCCTCGATATCGAGCGTAAGGTCACCGAACTGACCCGCAGCGGCGAACTGCCGGTCGATAACTTTGGCGTACCGCTGGCCGGTGGCCTGATCCCGTGGATCGACAAACAGCTGGATAACGGCCAGACCCGTGAAGAGTGGAAGGGTCAGGCGGAGACCAACAAAATCCTCGCTACCGCGAACACCATTCCGGTTGACGGTCTGTGCGTGCGTATCGGCGCGCTGCGCTGCCACAGCCAGGCCTTCACCATTAAACTGAAAAAAGATGTGTCTATTCCGACCGTGGAAGAGCTGCTCGCCGCACATAACCCGTGGGCGAAAGTGGTGCCAAACGATCGCGATATCACCATGCGCGAACTGACGCCTGCGGCCGTCACCGGCACGCTGACCACGCCGGTTGGCCGTCTGCGTAAGCTGAACATGGGGCCAGAGTACCTCTCCGCGTTCACCGTGGGTGACCAGCTGCTGTGGGGTGCCGCAGAGCCACTGCGCCGTATGCTGCGCCAGCTGGCGTAATAATTTGTTAACTACCGGGGGTGATTTTCACCCCCTTTTTTTGCGTACTACATGGAGTAAAACGCAGATGTCTTATTTTTTATCAGGAGGAACCTCGTCGTTGGCTATGCTTTAAGGAAGATTTATTTCTCACCTGAGGGTAGGGCGGAGCAGAGAGGATGAGCTGCACCGTTTAGGTCACATTAAAAGTCGTCCCGGAGCGAATAAAAAGGGCGACATAAAAAAACAGGATGAATACCATGTCCGATCGTATTTCGAGAGACGTGATTAATGCGCTTATTGCGGGTCATTTTGCCGACCCCTTTTCTGTGCTAGGGATGCACCGTACAGAGGCCGGGCTGGAAGTTCGCGCGCTGTTACCAGATGCTACAGAAGTGTGGGTCATCGAACCCAAAACCGGCCGCAAGGTGGGTAATCTGGAATGCCTCGACTCACGTGGCTTCTTCTCGGGCGTCATGCCCCGTCGTAAAAACCCCTTTCGTTATCAGCTTGCCGTCATCTGGCACGGTCAGCAAAACCTGATTGACGATCCCTATAGCTTTGGCCCGCTCTTAAAAGAGATGGATGCCTGGCTGCTGTCCGAAGGCACCCATCTGCGGCCTTATGAAACGCTGGGTGCCCATGCGGATACCATGGATGGTATTACCGGCACGCGGTTTGCTGTGTGGGCGCCAAACGCCCAGCGCGTCTCCGTCGTCGGGCAGTTCAACTACTGGGACGGTCGTCGTCACCCCATGCGCCTGCGTCGGGAAACCGGCATCTGGGAGCTGTTCATCCCCGGCGCGCATAACGGTCAGCTCTATAAATTTGAGATGATCGATGCCAACGGCAAGCTGCGCATTAAAGCTGACCCGTACGCCTTTGAAGCGGAGCTGCGCCCGAATACTGCCTCGCTTATTTGCGGCCTGCCGGAGAAGGTGGTCCAGACGGAAGAGCGCAAGCAGGCTAACCGCTTCGACGCGCCAATCTCCGTTTATGAGGTGCATCTCGGCTCCTGGCGTCGCCACACCGATGACAATTTCTGGCTGAGCTATCGTGAGCTGGCTGACCAGCTGGTACCGTACGCCAAATGGATGGGCTTTACCCATCTGGAGCTGCTGCCGGTTAACGAGCACCCGTTCGACGGAAGCTGGGGCTATCAGCCTACCGGGTTATACGCACCGACGCGCCGCTTTGGCACGCGCGACGACTTCCGCTATTTCGTTGATGCCGCACACGCCGCAGGGCTGAACGTCATTCTTGACTGGGTGCCGGGCCACTTCCCATCGGATGATTTTGCGCTGGCCGAGTTCGACGGCACAAAACTGTACGAGCACAGCGACCCGCGCGAAGGCTATCACCAGGACTGGAATACGCTGATCTACAACTACGGTCGTCGTGAAGTCGCGAACTACCTGGTCGGGAACGCGCTTTACTGGATCGAGCGTTTCGGCATTGATGCCCTGCGCGTGGATGCGGTGGCGTCGATGATCTATCGCGACTATAGCCGCAAAGAGGGCGAGTGGATCCCGAACGAGTATGGCGGTCGCGAGAACCTGGAAGCAATTGAGTTTCTGCGCAACACCAACCGCATTATTGGCGAGCAGGTTGAGGGCGCGGTGACGATGGCGGAAGAGTCCACCGACTTCCCGGGCGTTTCCCGTCCGCCGTCAATGGGTGGCCTGGGCTTCTGGTACAAGTGGAACCTGGGCTGGATGCACGACACGCTCGATTACATGAAGCTCGACCCGGTTTATCGTCAGTATCATCACGATAAGCTTACCTTCGGGCTGCTCTACAACTACACCGAAAACTTCATGCTGCCGCTGTCGCACGATGAAGTGGTGCACGGTAAAAAATCCATTCTCGACCGCATGCCGGGCGACGCGTGGCAGAAGTTTGCCAACCTGCGCGCCTACTACGGCTGGATGTTCGCCTTCCCGGGCAAAAAACTGCTGTTTATGGGCAACGAGTTCGCCCAGGGGCGCGAGTGGAACCACGATACCAGCCTCGACTGGCATCTGCTGGAGGGCGCTGACAACTGGCACCACGGCGTGCAGCGGCTGGTCCGCGATCTGAACCTGACCTACCGCCACCATAAAGCACTGCACGAGCTGGACTTCGATCCGTACGGTTTTGAGTGGCTGGTGGTGGACGACCATGAGCGCTCGGTATTTGTTTTTGTGCGCCGGGATAAAGCGGGCAACGAGATTATCGTTGCCAGTAATTTTACGCCGGTTCCACGTCATCATTACCGCTTTGGCATTAATCAGGCCGGTAAATGGCGCGAAATCCTCAACACCGATTCCATGCATTACCACGGCAGTAACGCCGGTAACGGCGGACTGGTCCAGAGTGATGCCATCGAAAGCCACGGGCGCCCCAACTCCCTGAGCCTGATGCTGCCGCCGCTCGGTACCATCTGGCTGGTGCGGGAGGGCGAATGACGCAGCTTACGGCAGGTAAACCCGAACCGCTCGGGGCGAGCTTTGACGGAAAGGGTGTGAATTTCACCCTCTTTTCTGCTCACGCGGAGCGGGTCGAACTCTGTGTGTTTGACGGGGAAGGTAACGAACATCGTTACGATTTACCGGCGCGCACCGGGGATACCTGGCACGGTTACCTGGCCGGTGGACGGCCAGGGATGCATTACGGTTTTCGCGTTCACGGTCCCTGGGCGCCTGCTCAGGGGCACTGGTTTAACCCGGCAAAGCTGCTGATTGACCCGTGTGCCCACCGCGTGGAAGGCGAGTTTAAAGACGACCCGCTGTTCCACGTCGGCTACGGGGAACCAGACCACCGCGACAGCGCCCACGTGGCCCCAAAAAGCGTGGTGGTGGGCGATCGCTACGACTGGGAAGACGATGCCCCGCCGGGCACGCCGTGGGGCAACACCGTGATTTACGAGGCCCATGTAAAAGGGCTGACCTATCTCCATCCGTCTATTCCCAAAGAGATGCGCGGCACCTATAAGGCGCTCGGCCATCCGACCATGATCGCCTATCTGAAACATCTCGGGATCACCGCGCTGGAGTTGTTGCCCATCGCCCATTTCGCCAGCGAGCCTCGCCTGCAGCGACTGGGGCTGAGCAACTACTGGGGCTACAACCCGCTGGCGATGTTTGCGCTCGACCCCCGCTACGCCGCCCACCCGGACAAGGCGCGGGACGAGTTTCGTGATGCGGTGAAAGCGCTTCATGCGGCCGGTATCGAAGTGATTCTGGACGTGGTGCTGAACCACAGCGCGGAAAGCGATCTCGACGGTCCGACGCTCTCCATGCGCGGAATTGATAACCGTAGCTATTATTGGATCAGAGAGGATGGTGATTACCACAACTGGACCGGTTGCGGTAACACGCTCAACCTCAGCCATCCGGCGGTGACGCATTTTGCGTATGAATGCCTGAAATATTGGGTGGAAACGTTCCACGTCGACGGTTTTCGTTTTGACCTGGCGCCGGTGATGGGCCGCACGCCGGGGTTCAGCCAGCAGGCGCCGCTGTTTGAGGCGATCAAAAACTGCCCGGTGCTCTCGCGGGTGAAGCTGATTGCCGAGCCGTGGGACATTGGTGAAGGTGGCTACCAGGTGGGGAACTTCCCGCCGCTGTTTGCCGAATGGAACGACCACTATCGCGATGCCGTACGCCGCTTCTGGCTGGAGAGAAGCCTGTCGCTGGGGGAGTTCGCCGGACGCTTTGCCGCTTCCAGCGATCTGTTTAAACGTGATGGCAAACGACCGTCTGCTACCGTCAACCTGGTGACCGCGCATGACGGTTTTACGCTCCGGGACTGCGTTTGTTTCAATCAGAAACACAATGAGGCAAATGGCGAGGAGAATCGCGATGGCACTAACAATAACCATAGCTTTAATCATGGTATAGAAGGGTTAGGCGGAAGTCTGGATGTTATTGAGCGGCGACGCGCCAGCGTGCATGCGCTGCTGACGACGCTTTTGTTGTCGCAGGGCACGCCGATGCTGCTGGCAGGGGATGAACATGGCCACAGCCAGCACGGTAACAACAACGCCTATTGCCAGGACAACACCTTAACCTGGCTCGACTGGGGAGAAGCGAACAGCGGCCTGATCCACTTTACCGCGGCGCTGATCCACCTTCGTCAGCAGATCCCCGCGCTCACCGCCAACCGCTGGTGGGAGGAGGGCGACGGCAACGTTCGCTGGCTGAATAAAGACGCGCAACCGTTAAGCGCGCAAGAGTGGCAACACGGCGTACCGCGCCTGCAGATCCTGCTTTCGGATCGCTGGCTGGTTACGCTGAACGCGACGGATGACGTCGCTGAGATTGTTTTACCTGACGGGGAATGGCGCGCCGTTCCCCCCTTTGCCGGAGCGGATAATCCGGTAGTAATGGCTGTCTGGCACGGGCCTGCGCACGGAGTGTGCGTATTCCAAGATGATAAAAAAGGAGTTAGTCATGGTTAGATTAGAGAAGAACGATCCCTTAATGTTGGCACGCCAGCTCCCCTTAAAAACGGTTGCCCTGATCCTCGCTGGCGGGCGCGGAACCCGTCTTAAAGATTTGACCATCAAGCGCGCCAAGCCGGCTGTTCACTTTGGTGGTAAGTTCCGAATTATCGATTTTGCACTGTCCAACTGCCTGAACTCAGGTATTCGCCGCATTGGCGTCATTACGCAGTATCAGTCGCACACCCTGGTGCAGCATATTCAGCGCGGCTGGTCATTCTTCAGCGAAGAGATGAATGAGTTTGTCGATCTCCTGCCTGCCCAGCAGCGTGTTCACGGTGAAAACTGGTACCGCGGCACCGCTGATGCGGTGACCCAGAACCTCGATATCATTCGCCGCTACAACGCGGAGTACATCGTGATCCTCGCCGGGGACCACATCTACAAGCAAGACTACTCCCACATGCTCATCGACCACGTCGAGAAAGGGGCGCGCTGCACCGTGGCGTGTCTGCCGGTGCCCGTTGCCGAGGCGACGGCGTTTGGCGTGATGCACGTGGACGCGGACGATAAAATTATCGACTTCGTTGAAAAACCGGCCAACCCACCAACCATGCCGGGAGATGACACCAAATCGCTCGCCAGCATGGGGATCTATGTCTTTGATGCAGATTACCTTTATGAACTGCTGGAAGAAGACGACAAAGACGAACACTCCAGCCACGACTTCGGTAAAGACATCATTCCGAAAATTACCAAAGCTGGCATGGCCTATGCACATCCTTTCCCGCTGTCCTGCGTGCAGTCGGATCCGAATGCGGAACCTTACTGGCGCGATGTGGGAACCCTGGAAGCGTACTGGAAAGCCAACCTCGATCTGGCCTCCGTCACGCCTGAGCTGGATATGTACGACCAGAACTGGCCGATCCGTACCCATATGGAATCCCTGCCGCCAGCGAAATTCGTTCAGGACCGCTCCGGCAGCCACGGCATGACGCTGAACTCGCTGGTCTCCGGCGGGTGCATTATCTCCGGCTCGGTGGTGGTGCAGTCGGTGCTGTTCCCGCGCGTGCGTATAAACTCATTTTGTAATATCGATTCGGCGGTGCTGCTGCCGGATGTCTGGGTCGGGCGTTCGTGTCGTCTGCGTCGCTGCGTGATCGACCGTGCCTGCGTCATTCCTGAAGGAATGGTGATTGGTGAAAACGCGGAAGAAGATGCACGTCGCTTCTACCGTTCTGAAGAGGGGATCGTGTTAGTCACACGGGAAATGTTGCGGAAGCTGCAGATCAAACAGGAGCGATGATGCAGGTTTTACACGTATGTTCTGAGATGTTCCCGTTGTTAAAAACGGGCGGCCTGGCGGATGTTCTTGGTGCATTACCCGCGGCGCAAATCGCTGGCGGAGTCGATACCCGAGTCCTGCTGCCTGCCTTCCCGGATATCCGGCGCGGCATTCCCGATGCAAAGGTGGTGACGCGCCGTGACACCTTCGCCGGACGCATTACCCTGCTGTATGGACATTACAATGGCGTGGGCATCTACCTGATTGACGCGCCGCACTTATATGACCGACCAGGTAGCCCGTATCACGATACGAACCTGTTTGCCTATACCGACAACGTGCTGCGTTTTGCGCTGCTCGGCTGGGTTGGGGCTGAAATGGCGGTAGGGCTGGATCCGTTCTGGCGCCCGGACATTGTGCACGCACACGACTGGCACGCGGGGCTCGCTCCGGCATATCTGGCGGCGCGCTGCCATCCGGCGAAATCGGTCTTTACGGTGCATAACCTGGCGTATCAGGGCATGTACTACGCCCATCACATGAATGACATCGATCTGCCATGGTCGTTCTATAACATGCACGGGCTGGAGTTTAACGGGCAGATCTCGTTCCTGAAGGCCGGGCTTTACTATGCCGACCACATCACGGCCGTGAGCCCGACCTACGCCCGTGAAATTACGCAGCCGGAGTTCGGCTACGGCCTCGAAGGGTTGCTCCGTCAGCGCCATCGTGAAGGGCGTTTGTCGGGGATCCTTAACGGTGTCGATGAACAGATCTGGAACCCGGAGACCGACCTGCTGCTCGCGGCCCGCTATGGCCGTGATTCCGTGGAAGACAAAGCGGAAAACAAACGCCAGTTACAAATTGCGATGGGGCTGAAGGTCAACGACAAAGTGCCGCTGTTTGCGGTGGTGAGCCGTCTGACCAGCCAGAAAGGGCTGGACCTGGTGCTGGAGGCCCTGCCGGGACTGCTGGAGCAGGGCGGACAGCTGGCGCTGCTCGGCGCGGGCGACCCGGTATTGCAGGAAGGCTTCCTGGCGGCAGCGGCGGAACACCCGGGGCAGGTGGGCGTGCAGATTGGCTATCACGAAGCGTTCTCGCACCGGATCATGGGCGGCGCGGACGTCATTCTGGTGCCGAGCCGTTTCGAACCTTGCGGCCTGACGCAGCTCTACGGCCTGAAGTACGGCACCCTGCCGCTGGTGCGACGCACGGGCGGGCTGGCGGATACGGTATCTGACAGCTCACTGGAAAACCTGGCGGACGGTATCGCCAGCGGGTTTGTCTTTGAGGACAGTAATGCCTGGTCGCTGCTTCGGGCGATTCGGCGTGCTTTCGTCTTGTGGTCCCGTCCGTCGCTGTGGCGTTACGTTCAACGTCAGGCGATGTCCATGGACTTTAGCTGGCACGTTGCGGCGCAGTCATACCGCGATCTCTATCAACGCTTGATGTAACGAGGCGAAGTTACTGATATGAACGCTCCTTTTAGTTACTCTTCCCCCACGCTCAGCGTTGAGGCGTTGAAGCATTCTATCGCCTATAAGCTGATGTTTACCATCGGGAAAGATCCGGTCATCGCCAACAAACACGAGTGGCTCAACGCCACCCTGTTTGCGGTGCGTGACCGCATGGTTGAACGCTGGCTGCGCTCCAACCGCGCCCAGCTGTCGCAGGAAACGCGTCAGGTTTACTACCTGTCGATGGAATTTTTGATTGGCCGCACCCTCTCTAACGCGCTGTTATCGCTCGGTATTTACGATGACGTTAAAACCGCGCTGGAAGAGATGGGGCTGGACTTAGAAGAGCTGATTGACGAAGAGAACGACCCGGGGCTCGGTAACGGTGGCCTGGGGCGACTTGCCGCCTGCTTCCTCGACTCGCTGGCGACGCTGGCCCTGCCGGGGCGTGGCTACGGCATTCGCTACGACTACGGGATGTTCAAGCAGAACATCGTGGACGGACGTCAGAAAGAGTCCCCGGACTACTGGCTGGAATACGGCAACCCGTGGGAGTTTAAACGTCACAATACGCGCTATAAGGTGCGGTTTGGCGGACGTATTCAGCAGGAAGGGAAAAAGTCCCGCTGGGTGGAAACCGAAGAGATCCTTGCCGTCGCCTATGACCAGATTGTCCCGGGCTACGACACCGATGCGACCAATACGCTGCGTCTGTGGAACGCGCAGGCCAGTAGCGAGATTAACCTGGGTAAATTTAACCAGGGCGACTACTTCGCGGCGGTGGAAGATAAAAACCACTCCGAGAACGTCTCCCGCGTGCTCTACCCGGACGACTCGACCTATTCCGGGCGCGAGTTGCGCCTGCGTCAGGAGTATTTCCTCGTCTCCGCGACGATTCAGGATATCCTCAGCCGTCACTATCAGCTGCACAAGACCTACGCCAATCTGGCGGAAAAAACCGCCATTCACCTCAACGATACCCATCCGGTGCTGTCGATCCCGGAGTTGATGCGTCTGCTTATCGACGAGCATAAGTTCAGCTGGGACGATGCGTTTGAGGTGACCTGTCAGGTCTTCTCTTACACTAACCACACGTTGATGAGCGAAGCGCTGGAAACCTGGCCGGTGGATATGCTCGGCAAAATTTTGCCGCGCCATCTGCAGATCATCTTTGAAATAAATGACTACTTCCTCAAGACGCTGCAGGAGCAGTATCCGAACGATACCGGCCTGCTGAGCCGCGCTTCTATCATTGATGAATCGAACGGTCGTCGCGTACGCATGGCCTGGCTGGCGGTGGTGATCAGCCACAAGGTGAATGGGGTTTCAGAGCTGCACTCGAACCTGATGGTGCAGTCGCTGTTTGCGGACTTTGCGAAGATCTTCCCGACGCGTTTCTGCAACGTGACCAATGGCGTCACGCCGCGTCGCTGGCTGGCGCTGGCAAACCAGCCGCTTTCTGAGGTGCTGGATGAGCACATTGGCCGCACCTGGCGAACCGATCTCAGCCAGCTGAGCGAGCTTGAACAGCACATTGATTTTCCGGCGGTGAACAAAGCCGTACGAGAAGCCAAGCTGCTGAACAAGAAACGTCTGTCAGTCTGGCTGGCGTTACATCTGAACGTGGTGGCGAACCCGAAAGCGCTGTTCGACGTACAGATCAAGCGTATTCATGAGTACAAGCGCCAGCTGATGAACGTGCTGCATGTGATCACCCACTATAACCGCATCAAGGCCGATCCGACGGCGGAGTGGGTGCCGCGTGTGAAGATCTTTGCCGGTAAGGCGGCGTCCGCTTACTACATGGCGAAGCACATCATTCACCTCATCAACGATGTGGCGAAGGTGGTCAACAACGATCCGGATATCGGCGACAAGCTGAAGGTGGTCTTTGTTCCTAACTACAGCGTCAGCCTGGCGCAGCTGATCATTCCGGCGGCCGATCTCTCTGAGCAGATCTCCACCGCCGGGACGGAAGCGTCCGGCACCAGTAACATGAAGTTTGCCCTTAACGGCGCGCTGACCATCGGCACGCTGGACGGGGCCAATGTCGAAATGCTGGAGCACGTGGGGGCGGAAAATATCTTTATCTTCGGGAATACCACGGAAGAGGTGGAGGCGCTGCGCAAGAAAGGCTACTCGCCGCGTGAGTATTACGAAGAGGATGAGGAGCTACGTCAGGTGCTGACGCAAATCGCCACCGGGGTGTTTAGCCCAGACGAGCCAGGGCGCTATCGGGACCTGGTGGATTCGCTGATTAACTTTGGCGATCACTATCAGGTGCTGGCGGATTACCGCAGCTACGTGGATTGTCAGGACAGGGTGGACGAGCTTTATCGTCAGCAGGAGAAGTGGACCTGCGTCGCGATGCATAACATCGCCAATATGGGGTATTTCTCGTCCGACAGGACCATTAAGGAGTATGCCGAGAATATCTGGCATATTGATCCGGTGCGGCTGTAAAAACAAAGCCCGGTGGCGCTGCGCTTACCGGGCCTACGGGATCGAGTAGGCCGGGTAAGGCGGAGCCGCCACCCGGCTTTTTTACATCACGACGCCAACGACAGCTCACGCTTCCCCGCATGCTGCAGCAACCACTGCGCAACACGCGACTGCTGTTCGGCATTCAGCCACATACCCTCTTTGGTACGACGCCAGATGGCATCATCCAGACGGCGAACCCACTCATGTTCCACCAGATAGCGCAGTTCGGCTTCGTACAGCTCGTGACCAAAATGTTCGCCCAGGTCGGCAATCTCTTTCGCGTCACTCAGGATCAATTCCGTGTTGCTGCCGTAGGTACGGGCATAGTGGCGCGCCATGCCTTCCGTGATGAATGGATAGCGACGACGCAGCTTCGCGGCGTAATCATCGCGGTTGTCGCCGATATCACCGCCAGGCAGTACCGCGCCTTTGGTCCATGCCGGGCCAATGCCTTTGTAGTACGGCGCCAGTTTTTCCAGCGCGTGCTCGGCCAGCTTACGGTAGGTGGTGAGCTTGCCACCAAACACGGAGAGCAGCGGTGCCTGACTGTCCACGTCGTGAATATCGAGCGTATAGTCACGGGTAATCGCCTGCGGTGAGTCAGATTCGTCATCGCACAGCGGACGCACGCCGGAGTAAGTCCAGACCACGTCATCACGGGACAGCTGTTTCTTGAAGTGCGCGTTATACACCTTCAGCAGGTAGTTCACTTCGCTCTCGTCGATCTCGACGTTTTTCGGATCGCCTTTGTACTCCACGTCGGTGGTGCCGATGATGGAGAATTCGTCCATCCACGGGATCACAAACACAATGCGCTTGTCTTCGTTCTGCAGAATGTAGGCCTGCTTCTGGGTGTGCACGCGTGGTACCACAATGTGGCTGCCTTTGATCAGGCGGATACCGTACGGAGATGGCAGATGCATCCCCTCGTCGAAGAACTGTTTCACCCATGGGCCGGTGGCGTTCACCAGACCGCGCGCTTTCCAGCTGAACTTCTCGCCGGTATCCACGTCTTCCGCTTCGACGAGCCACAGGCCGTTTTCACGGCGCGCAGCGGTGGCGCGGGTGCGGGTTTTCACTTCGCCGCCTTTCTTCTCAACCATCTGTGCGTTAGCCAGCACCAGACGCGCATCGTCCACCCAGCAGTCGGAATATTCGAAACCGCGCACGATTTCAGGCTTAAGGACCGATTCTGAGCCAAAACGCAAACCGTTTGAACCCGGCAGGCTGGTGCGTTTACCCAGATGATCGTACATAAACAGACCGATTCGAATCATCCACGCCGGACGCAGATGCGGGCGATGGGGCAGGCGGAAGCGCATCGGGATGGCCAGGTGCGGTGCCATCTTCAGCAGCACTTCACGTTCGGCCAGCGCTTCACTGACCAGACGGAATTCATAGTGTTCCAGGTAGCGCAGGCCACCGTGAATCAGTTTGGAGCTGGCGGACGACGTCGCGCAGGCGAGGTCGTTAGCTTCCAGCATCAGTACGGATAATCCGCGTCCTGCGGCGTCTGCCGCAATACCGGCACCGTTGATGCCACCGCCTATCACAATCAGATCTTTGGTTTCCATAACACCCTCACGCACTTTCGTTAAAGCTCAGAAATGTTCGATATCGCTCATAATAGCAAAGGAACGCGCTTTTGGTAACATCAAAAAAACAATTTAGAGTGATATGGATAACATAATGGCGTTTACCCGCCGCCAGGACGTACACTACGGGGTAAAATAGTGCGACTAACTTTTCTCCGTCACCCCGTGGGAGAGGGCTGGGGTGAGGGCATCAGAGCGCACCCAACCTGAACAACAGAAAGAGAACACCATGGATCAGTTTGAATGTATTAACGTAGAAGAAGCCCACCAGAAGATGCACCAGGGAACGGCGGTGCTGGTGGATATCCGCGATCCGCAGAGTTTTGCGATGGGCCACACCCCGGGTGCGTTCCACCTCACCAACGATACGCTGGGCGCGTTTATGCGCGATAACAACTTCGATACGCCGGTGATGGTGATGTGCTATCACGGCAACAGCAGCAAAGGTGCGGCGCAGTACCTTATTCAGCAGGGCTATGATGCGGTCTACAGCGTCGACGGCGGTTTCGATGCCTGGCATCGTCATTTCCCGGCAGAAGTGGAATACGCTTTTGAGCGCTGATCCCGCTATACTGTCCCCTTTTGTGTGGAAATAAGCGACCGCCGCCCATGTTGATGATCACCTCTTTTACCAATCCGCGCGTCGCCCAGGCGTTTGTCGACTATATGGCAACCCAGGGCATCATCCTGACCGTTCAGCAGCACACGAAAACCGATGTCTGGCTGGCGGATGAAAGCCAGGCCGATCGCGTGAATGCGGAACTGGCCCGCTTTCTTGAGAATCCCGGCGACCCTCGCTATCTGGCCGCGAGCTGGCAGTCGGGGCAGACGGGGAGCGGACTGCACTATCGGCGCTTCCCCTTCCTTGCCACCATTCGCGAGCGCGCAGGTCCGTTTACGCTGCTACTGATGGCGGCCTGCATTATCGTCTTCATCATTATGAACGTGGTGGGTGACCAGAGCGTGATGATCGCGCTTGCGTGGCCGTACGACCCGCCTCTCGATTTTGACGTCTGGCGCTATTTCACCCACGCGCTGATGCACTTCTCGGTGATGCATATTCTCTTTAACCTGCTGTGGTGGTGGTATCTCGGTGGCGCGGTGGAGAAGCGTCTGGGCAGCGGCAAGCTGATTGTTATCACCCTTATCAGCGCCCTGCTGAGCGGCTATGTGCAGCATAAATTCAGCGGCCCGTGGTTCGGTGGTTTATCCGGCGTGGTGTATGCCCTGATGGGCTATGTCTGGCTCAGGGGGGAGCGCGACCCCGAAAGTGGCATCTATCTGCAGCGCGGATTGATAACCTTTGCGTTAATATGGCTAATTGCCGGATGGTTTGATCTGTTTGGTATGTCTATCGCCAATGGTGCGCACGTCACCGGGCTGGCCGTCGGGCTGGCAATGGCGTTTGCCGACACGCTCCATGCGCGAAAACGAACATAATTCCCAGGGATATTTCATGAAACAAACACAACGTCATGACGCCATTATCGAACTGGTAAAAAAACAGGGATACGTCAGCACCGAAGAGCTGGTGGAACAGTTTGCCGTCAGCCCACAAACCATCCGCCGCGACCTGAACGATCTTGCCGATCAAAACCGTATTTTGCGCCATCACGGCGGGGCGGCGCTGCCGTCCAGTTCGGTTAACACCTCGTGGCATGACCGCAAAGCCACGCAGACGGCAGAGAAAGAGCGCATTGCCCGTAAAGTGGCGAGCCAAATCCCCAACGGGGCGACGCTGTTTATTGATATCGGCACCACGCCTGAAGCGGTCGCCCATGCGCTGCTGGATCACGAAAACCTGCGCATCGTGACCAACAACCTGAACGTGGCCAATACCCTGATGCAGAAAGATGATTTCCGCATCATCCTCGCCGGGGGCGAACTGCGCAGCCGCGACGGCGGCATCATTGGTGAAGCGACGCTCGATTTTATCTCTCAGTTCCGTCTCGACTTCGGCATTCTGGGGATCAGCGGCATCGACAGCGACGGCTCACTGCTGGAATTTGATTATCACGAGGTGCGCACCAAGCGCGCGATCATTGAAAACTCACGTCACGTGATGCTGGTGGTGGACCACTCCAAATTTGGCCGTAACGCGATGGTCAACATGGGCAGCATCAGCATGGTAAATGCGGTTTATACCGATGTGATGCCACCGGCGGGCGTGATGCAGGTGATTAAAGATAATAATTTGCAGCTGGAACTGTGCTAACGGTTGTGTCGGGTGGCGCTGCGCTTACCCGACCTACAAATTGTTCTCCCTCTCCCCGTGGGAGAGGGCCGGGGTGAGGGCATCAGCCCGCACAAACCTACACCCCGTACCCCATCATCTTCAACAGCTGCTGCGCATGCTGCACCGCATCCTGACGGTGCGCCACGCCCAGCTTCTGATACAGATTGCGGATATGCGTTTTGATGGTGGTTGCCGCCACCGCCAGCTCACCGGCAATCTGCTCATTGCTGTAGCCTGAATAGATAAGCCCAAGCACCTGCCATTCGCGCTGCGTCAGCGGGCTGGTGCGAATAAGTTCAGGCACTTCCGGATGGTTCAGCAGGCGTTCAACGAAGTTCTCGTCGAAGTGGGCGAACTTGTGGCGATGGTGCTGGTTAATCTCGCGCAGGATACGCTGGGCACGGTGCTGATCCAGCTCCGGCAGCGTGTTGAGCTGAATAAGCTGACGCAGCTGTTGAGCCATCACTTCACCCTCAATCACAAAGTGACTGATAAACCCGGTACGGTTCGCCAGCTGCAACGCCTCCAGCAGCACGCGCTGGGCATCATTTTTACGCCCGGCCTGCCAGTAGAGCTGGTTAAGCAGCAGCAGGTTACGGTTGAGATCGCTCATCAGACGCAGGCTGCGGGCGTTCTCGTTCAGCTCTTCCAGCACAATCTCAGCCGGCTCAAACTCACCGAGCAGGATCTGCGCGCGGGCAATGTTTCGCCACTGACTTTGCAGGAAGTGGTTATTTGCAAATTCAGGTTTTGGCGTCTGGCGCAGCCAGTTGGCGGCGGATTTCTTATCACCCGTCATCTGCCAGTAAATCACCCGCACCTTATCGGCGTTCGAAACCCAGTCGCTGTGATACTGACCATTGCCGAGCAGGTTCTCCAGACGGTTCAGGTGGTTGCGGGCATTATCCAGATCCCCGCGCGCCAGCGAGCATTGCACCAGCAGGGCCAGGCACTGCAGTTGCTGCTGCGGCTGGAAGCCGGAAAGCACCTCTACGCCCTGGCGGGCACAGCTCTCTGCTTCATCCAGGCGCGACCACGCCCACAGAAGCTGGGCGCGAATACGCAACAGGAACTCGTGCATTGGCAGCTGTTCAAGATGCTGTTCGCGAATAAGCTGGAACGCCTTTTCCTGATTCTCCCAGGCCGCCTGCAGGAACCCCTGAGCAAATAAAATTTCGCTTTGCTGGATCAGGCTCCACAGCGCGTAATGCCAGACATCATGACGGCGGGCCATCTGTTCGGTTTGTTGCATCAGCGACAGGGAGCGCGTCAGCTCACCCTTGCAGTGCAGTACCTCGCCGTGTACCGACGTCGCCACAATGCGGCTGTAGAAATTGGCCAGCGGCAGCTCATCCAGCGCGACCATTGCCAGCCGCTCTGCTTCTTCCGGATCGCCATCGTTGATTGCTACCTGGGCCCGCAAGGCGTTAAATTCGCCGTGCAGGGTGGTATCCATATCGCTTTCCATCTCCTGCTCGGCACGCGCCAGCAGGGTATTCACTTCGCTGTAGCGGTGCTGGCTCTGCATCAGCCAGGCCTGCAGCAGCACCAGACGCGGGTTCTCCAGCAGGCTCTCCCACGGCAACGCTTTCAGCGACTCTTCCAGCAGCGTCAGTTCGCTGTGGTTAAACAACCCCCACGCGTGGTTGAGGAGGATATCGCGCAGCATGCCGGCATCACCGGCGGCGAGCGCATGATGGATAGCCTCGCTCGGGAAGCCTTGCGCCATCCAGCTCTCAGCGGCAGCCCGGTGGATGTCCGGCAATTCAGTCGCCAGCTCCCACTGGCAACGCTGGCGCAGGAAACTGCCAAACAGCGGGTGATAGCT
Organism: Enterobacter cloacae complex sp. 382A5; assembly: GCF_050031095.1. Taxonomy (NCBI): domain Bacteria; kingdom Pseudomonadati; phylum Pseudomonadota; class Gammaproteobacteria; order Enterobacterales; family Enterobacteriaceae; genus Enterobacter; species Enterobacter cloacae complex sp. 382A5. The sequence goes on along the minus strand of NZ_JBLGVK010000001.1, from coordinate 4,382,877 downwards.
GAACCATTCGCCGGGATCGTCCATCCGCGTCAGGAACAGCCCCTGGCGTTCAATCTCTTCAAGCTGCAGCTGACCGTTTTCGCAGCCGGTCACGCGCACAATCAACGCATCGTTCATGGAACGCAGCAGGGAGCTCTTCAGCAGGAAATGACGGGTCGAAGGATCGACGCTGTTCAGCACCTCATCCACCAGGTAATCGGAAAGATGGCTGGCGTTGATCCCCGCCAGGCGACGCGCGGACTGATGCGTCGGGCTGTTATTTTGCCGGGCGGAGAGGGCAATCAGCTGCAGCGCTGTCGCCCAACCGGCGACATCGTCGCACAGGCGGCTGCTTTCAGCGGCCTCAATCGGTGAGTTCAGGCGGCAGTCAAAGAACTGTTTGGCTTCCTGATGGGTAAAGGCCAGCTGTTGGCTACCCACTTCCAACAGTTGATCGCGCACGCGCAGGTTGGCAATGCCCAGCTGCGGCAGGTTACGCGACAGCACCACCAGGGTCAGGTTTTCCGGCTGATGGCGCAGGAAGAAGCGCATGGACTCATGGATCACCGGGTTAGTGATCAGATGATAATCATCAATGACCACGTAAAGCGGGCGATGCCACTCGGCCAGTTCAATAAACAGCTGAGAGAAAAGGGAGGACAGGCTGGCGTACTGGCGCTTTTGCACCATCACTTCGCTGGCCACGCAGTGCCCGTTGGTGGCCTGCTGAATGGCGGCAATCAGATAGCTGGCAAAACGTTCTTGCTGGTTATCGCCCTCATCAAGGGAGTACCAGCCAAGATCGCTTTTACCTGCGGCCCATTGCGAAATGAGCGTTGTTTTTCCATAACCTGCAGGGCTCGTAACCAGCGCCAGTCGGAAATTATGCGCGCCGGAAAGTTTAGCCAACAGACGCTCGCGGACCACTGTATGGTCAAGACGAACCGGGCGACTTAATTTAGACGGAATCAACATAGGTTTCACTTCACTGTGGGGAACGAGAGAATTTATTTTTTTTGCGCTTCGTAATTAATAGATATAAGGTCGGCCAGAAAGAGAACTATTGCAAGTTATGTCTGGTTTTGGTGGCTCTGAATTTGCACTCTGTCACAAAACATTCAGACAGATGATGGAACTTTCTGGAAAGGGCTGTGATGCCGCGTCAATGCTGGCTTGTATGGCTGTGCTGCGGCTGCGCTGAAACTGGTTTCAGAAAGGTATAGTGACGTCAAATTTAATAAACGCGGGGTAAAGTTTAGTGAAATTAATAATCTTCTTCGTTCTGACCCGGTTGCAGAAATATTATTCTACGTAAGTAATCATTTCAGCGCGTTTTAATTTCACCCGAAACTGCATTTCATTTTCCTGACACGCTTCCCGGTTATCTTTTTATCTTCCTGACACACTCCGACTATGCTCTCAGAGTGGCCTCGATCACACTTTTATGCTCATCCCCGCTACTCCTCCCTGCCTAATCCCCTGCGGGAGGAGGAAGAGGAGAAATGAGCCAGGCACACTAGCGCCAACTTGTGTTTTCTTTCTAAAGGATGCCGATCCCCTATGTCACAGCCTACCTTCAACAAAGCTCAATTCCAGGCTGCCCTGACGCGTCAGTGGCAGCGTTTTGGCCTTCATGCTGCAAACGAGATGACGCCTCACCAGTGGTGGCAGGCGGTGAGCGGTGCGCTCGCAGAGCAGCTGGATGCTCAACCTCTGGCAAAACCGGTAAAAGGTCAGCGCCACGTCAACTATATCTCGATGGAATTCCTGATCGGTCGTCTGACCGGCAACAACCTGCTGAACCTCGGCTGGTATCAGGAGGTTGGGGATGTGCTGAAAGAACACGACATTAACCTGACCGACCTGCTGGAAGAAGAGATTGACCCGGCGCTGGGCAACGGTGGTCTGGGACGTCTGGCGGCCTGTTTCCTCGATTCGATGGCAACGGTTGGGCAGTCGGCCATTGGTTACGGCCTGAACTATCAATACGGTCTGTTCCGTCAGTCATTTGCAGACGGGCATCAGATGGAAGCGCCGGACGACTGGCACCGTAACACCTACCCGTGGTTCCGCCACAACGCGCAGCTGGATGTGCAGGTGAACATTGGCGGCAAAGTATCAAAACAGGGTCTCTGGGAACCGGCATTTACGTTTATCGGCGAAGCCTGGGACCTGCCGGTGCTGGGTTACCGTAACGGCGTGGCGCAACCGCTGCGTCTGTGGCAGGCGAAGCATGCGCATCCGTTTAACCTGACCAAATTCAATGACGGCGATTTCCTGCGTGCTGAACAGCAGGGCATCGACGCCGAGAAGCTGACCAAAGTGCTCTACCCGAACGACAACCATCTGGCGGGCAAGAAACTGCGTCTGATGCAGCAGTACTTCCAGTGCGCCTGCTCCGTGGCGGATATTCTGCGTCGTCACCACCTGGCGGGCCGCAAGCTGGCACAGCTGCCTGACTTTGAAGTGATTCAACTTAACGACACGCACCCGACCATCGCTATTCCTGAACTGCTGCGTGTGCTGATCGACGAGCACCAGCTGAGCTGGGATGATGCCTGGGCGATCACCAGCCGCACCTTTGCTTACACCAACCACACCCTGATGCCAGAAGCGCTGGAGTGCTGGGACGAGAAGCTGGTGAAAACGCTGCTGCCGCGCCATATGCAGATCATCAACAAGATCAATGACCAGTTTAAAACGCTGGTGGATAAAACCTGGCCGGGCAACAAAGCGGTCTGGGCGAAGCTGGCCGTGGTGCATGACAAACAGGTGCGCATGGCAAATATGTGCGTGGTGAGCGGCTTTGCGGTGAACGGTGTGGCGGCGCTGCACTCGGATCTGGTGGTGAAAGACCTGTTCCCGGAATATCACCAGCTGTGGCCGACCAAATTCCATAACGTGACCAACGGCATCACGCCGCGTCGCTGGATCAAACAGTGCAACTCGCTGCTGGCCGGTCTGCTGGACAAAACGCTGAAGAAAGAGTGGGCCAACGATCTGGACCAGCTGATCAACCTGGAAAAATACGCGGACGACGCGAAGTTCCGCGAACAATACCGCGCCATCAAGCGGGATAACAAAGTGCGTCTGGCGGCGTTTGTGAAAGCGCGTACCGGGATCGAGATTAACCCGAACGCCATTTTCGACATCCAGATTAAGCGTCTGCACGAATATAAACGTCAGCACCTGAACCTGCTGCATATCCTCGCGCTGTACAAAGAGATCCGCGAGAACCCGCACGCTGACCGCGTGCCGCGCGTGTTCCTGTTCGGCGCGAAGGCGGCACCAGGCTACTACCTGGCGAAAAACATTATCCTCGCCATCAATAAAGTGGCGGCGGCTATCAACAACGATCCGAAAGTGGGCGACAAGCTGAAAGTGGTGTTCCTGCCGGACTACTGCGTCTCTGCCGCAGAGATGCTAATCCCGGCGGCGGATATCTCCGAGCAGATCTCGACCGCGGGTAAAGAAGCGTCCGGTACCGGCAACATGAAGCTGGCGCTGAACGGTGCACTGACTGTTGGTACGCTCGACGGTGCGAACGTAGAGATTGCCGAGAAGGTTGGAGAAGAGAACATCTTTATCTTTGGTCATACGGTTGAAGAAGTGAAAGCCCTCAAGGCCAAAGGCTACGATCCGGTGAAATGGCGTAAGAAGGACAAAGTGCTGGATGCGGTGCTGAAAGAGCTGGAAAGCGGTAAATACAGCGATGGCGATAAGCATGCGTTTGACCAGATGCTGCACAGCATGGGCAAACACGGCGGCGACCCGTATCTGGTGATGGCAGACTTCACGGCCTACGTGGAAGCGCAAAAACAGGTCGACGTGTTGTACCGTGACCAGGAAGCGTGGACCCGGGCGTGCATTCTGAACACCGCCCGCTGCGGAATGTTCAGCTCTGACCGTTCAATCCGTGATTATCAGACTCGTATCTGGCAGGCAAAACGCTAAGGAAGCGCGATGGAGAGTAAACGTCTGGACAGTGCCGCGCAGGCGGCGGGGATCAGCCTCAGTTACATTAATGCTCACGGCAAACCACAGTCTATTGGCGCCGACACCAAAAGACGTTTGCTGGATGCCATGCACAAAACCGACGCGAAAGCGTCGGCCACGCCGGTACCGAACGTTAAAGTCTTCACCGCGGGCAAAAAGATGTCGCTGGCGGTGGAAGGACGCGGCGAGTTTACCTGGCTGCTGACCACCGAAGAGGGACATCAGCACAAGGGTCACGCCACTGGCGGCAAAGCACTCACCCTTCCGGCGAAGCTGCCGGAGGGGTACCACACCCTAACGCTCACCCAGGACGAGCTGCGCTTTCACTGCCGGTTGATCGTGGCGCCAAAACGTTGTTATGAGCCGCAGGCGTTGCTCGAAGGCAAAAAGCTGTGGGGGGCCTGCGTGCAACTCTACACCCTGCGCTCTGACAGCAACTGGGGCATCGGCGATTTTGGTGACCTGAAAAAGATGCTGGCATCGGTGGGGGAGCGCGGCGGCGCGTTTATCGGCCTCAACCCGATCCACGCCCTCTATCCGGCTAACCCGGAGAGTGCCAGCCCGTACAGCCCGTCGTCCCGTCGCTGGCTGAACGTGATTTACATCGACGTGAATGCGTTAGACGATTTCAAAAACAGCCCGGAAGCGCAGGCGTGGTGGGCACTTAGCACCACTCAGCAGGCGCTGAAGCAGGCGCGCGAAGCAGACTGGGTGGACTATTCCACCGTGACGGCGCTGAAGATGGCTGCCCTGCGTCTGGCGTGGAAAGGCTTTTCTCAGCGTGATGACGAGGAGATGGCCGCCTTCCGTCAGTTTGTGGCGCAGGAGGGCGAGAGCCTCTACTGGCAGGCGGCGTTCGATGCGCTGCATGCGTATCAGGTGAAAGAGGACGAAATGCGCTGGGGCTGGCCGGTCTGGCCGGAGGCGTATCAATCCGTCGACACGCCTGAAGTCAAAGCGTTCTGTAAAAAATACGCCGATGAAGTGGACTTCTACCTGTGGCTGCAGTGGCTGGCGTACAGCCAGTTTGCCGACTGCTGGCAGGTGAGCCAGGGCTATAAGATGCCGATCGGCCTGTATCGCGACCTGGCCGTTGGCGTGGCAGAAGGCGGGGCGGAAACCTGGTGTGACCGTGAGCTGTACTGCCTGAAGGCCTCCGTAGGCGCACCACCGGATATTCTGGGCCCGCTCGGCCAGAACTGGGGCCTGCCGCCGATGGATCCGCACGTGATGGCGGCGCGTGCCTACGAGCCGTTTATCGATCTGCTGCGCGCCAACATGCAGAACTGCGGCGCGCTGCGTATCGACCACGTGATGTCCGTGCTGCGCCTGTGGTGGATCCCCTACGGTGAGACGGCCGATCACGGGGCGTATGTTCAGTATCCGGTTGACGATCTGCTGTCGATCCTGGCGCTGGAAAGCAAGCGCCATCAGTGCATGGTGATCGGCGAAGATCTCGGTACCGTGCCGGTAGAAATCGTCAGTAAGCTTCGCGACAGCGGCGTTTACTCCTATAAAGTGCTCTATTTTGAAAACGACCATGAGAAAACCTTCCGCGCGCCGCAAGCGTACCCTGAACAGTCAATGGCAGTCGCGACGACGCATGACCTTCCTACGCTTCGTGGCTATTGGGAAAGCGGCGATCTGACGCTCGGTAAAACCCTGGGTCTCTATCCCGATGAAGATGTGCTTCGCGGCCTGTATCAGGATCGCGAGCTGGCGAAGCAGGGTCTGCTGGATGCACTGCATAAGCACGGCTGTCTGCCGAAACGCGCCGGGCATAAAGCGTCGCTGATGTCGATGACGCCGACGCTCAACCGCGGATTGCAGCGCTACATTGCCGACAGCAACAGCGCCCTGCTGGGCCTGCAGCCGGAAGACTGGATTGATATGGCGGAGCCGGTGAACATCCCGGGCACCAGCTATCAGTACAAGAACTGGCGCCGCAAGTTATCCACTACGCTTGAGACGATGTTTGCTGATGACGGGGTGAACAGGCTGATTAAGGATTTGGACAAGCGGCGAAAAGCAGTCGCGAAGAAGTGATAAAAAACCCGCCAGTGGCGGGTTTTTTATTGCCCGGTGGCGCTACGCTTACCGGGACTACATGGAGCGAGTAGGTCGGGTAAGGCGAAGCCGCCACCCGACTTATGGCATCAGACCACCATATTCAACAGCAGCACCCCGACCAGACCACACACCGAAATAATGGTTTCCAGCGCGGACCAGGACTTGATGGTTTCACCGATAGTCAGGTTGAAGTACTCCTTGAACAGCCAGAAGCCCGGATCGTTCACGTGTGAGAAAATCACGCTACCGGAACCGACGGCAATAACCATCAGCTCAGGGCTGACGCCCGTGGTGGCAATCAGTGGCGCAACGATACCGCCCGCGGTGATTGCCGCAACGGTTGCAGAACCCAGCGCGATACGCAGAACTGCGGCGATAGACCAGGCCATCAGAAGCGGCGACACGTTGGTTTCATGCATCATGGCCGCGATGTATTTATCCACACCGCTATCGACCAGAACCTGCTTGAACGCACCGCCACCGCCGATGATCAACAGCATCATGGCAATGATTTTGATGGAAGAGGTCAGCGTGTCGTTGATCTGATCCATGGAACGACCGCGGTTCAGGCCGAAGGTGAACATCGCGATCAACACCGCAATCAGCGTGGCCATCACCGGGTCGCCGAGGAACTCAGCAACGGACAGGAACGCGTGACCTTTCGGCAGAACCATCTCTGCCACGGCGCGCATCGCCATCAGGATCACCGGGACCAGAGACGTCCAGACGCTGACGCCAAAGCCAGGCATCTCTTCTTCGGTGAAGGTTTTCGCGCTGTACAGACCTTCCGGAATCGGCTTATCAATGCCTTTCAGGAAGCGGGCATAAACAGGGCCCGCCAGAATCACGGTTGGGATGGCCAGAATCGTACCGAACAGCAGGGTTTTACCCATATCGGCGTGGAAAATGGTGGCGATAGCGGTTGGGCCCGGGTGCGGTGGCAGGAAGCCGTGCGTCACGGACAGCGCTGCTGCCATTGGTACACCGACATACAGCAGCGGAATGCTCGCCGCCGCCGCAATGGTGAAGACCAGCGGCAGCATCAGCACGAAGCCCACTTCATAGAACAGTGCGAAACCGACGGTAAAACCGGTTAACACAACTGCCCACTGGATGTTCTTCTTACCAAATTTGTCGATAAGCGTGGTGGCAATACGCTGTGCACCACCGCAGTCCGCCAGCATTTTGCCGAGCATGGCGCCAAAGCCCATGATCAACGCCAGGCTGCCGAGCGTGCCGCCGACACCCGCTTTAATGGAGCTAATAACTTTGACCAGCGGCATCCCTTGCATCAGACCGACTGCAAGTGCCACCAGAACCAGAGCGATAAACCCGTTCATTTTGAAACGGATCATCAAGAGCAGTAATAACACAACACCGATAGCAACGATGACTAATGGCATGATTTACCTGGCCTTTGAATTGTTATGGGTAACGTCATTGTTTCAACGACACGTTCCGGTTGTCCCAACTGGGAACAGAGTGGTTAACGGCACTAATACTGATACCTTGGAAACTATTTAGTTTAGTCGGCTGTTATGAGTGTGTTTAGTGCCCATGAGAATGATACGGGTAACATGACGTGATTGAGAATCACCCTGGAGGGCAAAATTTAAATTATGAGACGCAGGTCAACATATGGAGGTAAACGCAAAACGGTAACCGCAAGGTTACCGTTTTTAATGTTTTCACCCTCTCCCGTGGGAGAGGGGCGGGGCGAGGGCATCAGACCGCACTATTTTTGTAGGCCCGGTAAGCGCAGCGCCACCGGGCAATACAGACGGGCAATGAATCAGTAGTAAGAGTGCTCGCCGCGCTGGTGTTCGGTCAGGTCACGCACGCCTTTCAGTTCCGGGAACTCGTTCAGCAGCTGCTTCTCGATCCCTTCTTTCAGGGTCACATCGACCATGGAGCAACCGTTACAGCCGCCGCCAAACTGCAGAATTGCGTAGCCTTCGTCGGTGATTTCCATCAGGGAAACGCGACCACCGTGACCGGCCAGCTGCGGGTTGATCTGGGATTGCAGCAAATACTCTACGCGCTCCATCAGCGGGGCATCGTCAGATACTTTACGCATTTTGGCGTTTGGCGCTTTCAGCGTCAGCTGCGAGCCCAGCTGGTCGGTGACGAAGTCGATCTCCGCATCTTCAAGATACGGCGCGCTCAGCTCATCAACATATGCCGTGAGCTGGTCAAATTTAAGGGCAGTGTCAGTTGCTTCCACCGCGTCTGGCGGACAATAGGAGACACCACATTCTGCATTCGGAGTGCCTGGATTGATCACAAACACGCGGATCTGCGTCCCTTCTTCCTGATTTGCCAGCAGTTTGGCAAAGTGCGCTTGTGCAGAATCGGAAATACGGATCATAGCTTTGGCCTAATAGTTGACTAAATTACCTGGGTATAATCATACGCCCATTGGAGAAGGGCTACAAGGTACGGCACAGACACCATACCTGAACCGACGCGGCGCCGCTTTGCAAAAGCAGTCGGGAAAGTTCAGCAACGGTACTGCCTGTGGTGACGACATCATCCACAATCGCGATATGGAGCCCTTTGACGGCGAATTCAAGGCGAAAGGCGTTTTTGAGGTTCCTTTTGCGAAGCCGGGCGCTCAGCTGATGCTGAATGGCGGTGGCATGGCGGCGCGTCAGCGCAGCGGCTGGGTACTGACAGCCGAGCCACCGGGCGAGCGGGCGACAGAGCAGGTCGCTCTGGTTGTAGCCGCGTCGCCAGTGACGGCGCCGGTATAAGGGCACATTCAGCACCATATCCACTTTCGGCAGCGCGCGCGTGCGCCGTGCCTGCAACACCGCCAGCAATAACAGGCGGGCGAGAGGGCGAGCCAGCGCAATCTGGCCGGAAAACTTCAGCGCGTGGATAAGCCTGCTTAACGGTGGAACGTAATCATCGACCGCCACCAGGGCGCTCCACGGTGGTGGCTTTTTCAGGCAGCGACCGCAGGGAAACTGTGGACTGTACGCCGGTAAACCGCACTGCGGGCAGGTCGTGAGGCTGCTTGCCAGCGAACGCGTGCAGACGGAACAGACTCCCCACGCGCTCAGCGCAAGTGGCATTCGACATAGCCAGCACAAGCCGGGCACTGTTAGCATAGACAACCTCCATGTAAAAAAGAGAACAGTAACTGATGAAGACGCTGTGGTGGCAGACCGTAGGGACGGGAAATCGCCATCTTGTGCTGCTGCACGGATGGGGATTGAATGCGGAAGTATGGCATTGCGTAAATGAGGAACTTGCCTCGCATTTCACGCTGCATCTGGTGGATTTACCCGGTTTTGGCCGCAGCCGGGGCTATGGGGCGATGTCGCTTGACGAAATGGCGCAGCAGGTTCTGGCCGCCGCACCGCAACAGGCCATCTGGCTCGGCTGGAGTCTGGGCGGGCTGGTGGCAAGTGAAGTTGCATTAACAAACCCTGAACGCGTGCAGGCGCTGGTAACGGTGGCCTCGTCGCCGAACTTCAGTGCGCAGGAGGAGTGGCCGGGTATTAAGCCGGACGTACTGAGCAACTTCCAGCGGCAGTTGAGCGAAGATTACCAGCGAACGGTAGAACGCTTCCTGGCCCTGCAGACGATGGGGACAGAGAGCGCCCGTAAGGATGCTCGTCTGCTGAAGCAGACAGTGCTGTCGCTGCCGATGCCGGATGTGGAGGTACTGAACGGGGGACTCGAATTACTGAAAACGGTCGACCTGCGTGAGCCGATGACCGCGCTGGCGGTGCCGCACCTGCGCATTTATGGTTATCTGGATGGGCTGGTTCCACGCAAAGTGGTGCCACTGCTGGATGAACTGTGGCCAGAGAGTCAATCGCTGACAATCGCCAAAGCGGCTCATGCGCCGTTTATCTCGCATCCTGACGAGTTTTGTTCAGCGTTGATCGCCTTCAGTCACGAAGTGCCCACCACTCCCTGAGACAGGCTTTCCCTTCCGGGCAATGTTTACAACTGCCGGACAGACAACCGTCCGGCTCTTCCTGAATACGTATGGCTTTACCCATCGCTTCCAGTCTTTCCAGCATGGCATCGATCATCGGCTGCGGCGTATGCAGGCTGAGGCTCAGCTGTCTTGCCTCCATACGCCCCTGCAACGCCAGTAAATCACGAACCTGAATCAACGATGCCATGGCTCCCCCTAGTGACAGTCGCCCGCCGGGCTGTTGCAGCAGGTCGCGGCGGTTTTACGGTTTGCCAGCAGGTTGATATCGACGCGGCTGCGTGCCCGGCGTAGCAGACCGAGAACGAGCACGTTAAACAGCACAACCGCCAGGATGCAGACCAGGCTGTAGCGCGGATGCTGGCTGAAGTTAACGGTCTGGTAAAAGAGCGTCGCCAGCGAGTAGGCGATGTTTAAGCCCCACAGGATGGAGAACCCCATCCAGCCGCGGCTGGACTCACGGGCTATCGCCCCCATCACCGAGATGCACGGAATATAGAGCAGGACAAAGATGAGGTAGCTGTAGGCCGCTGACGCGCTGCCAAATTTCTCGCTCATCACGCCCATGGCACCGGTGGCCATTTCGCCGTCGCCTTTGCTGGCTTCAATCGGGTTCGCCAGTACGCTCAGGCTGAAGGTGTCTTTCAGGCTCTGCCAGGTCTCTTCCACCGCGCCGAGCAGTTCATCACCGAGGTGGAACGCCGCCGGGTTAAACTCTTCTTCCTGGATATTCTCAGCGGTGTAAAGCGTGTTCAGGGTGCCGACCACCACCTCTTTTGCCATCGCGCCGGTGAACAGGCCAACGGTCGCCTGCCAGTTGTCTTCATGCACGCCAATCGGTTTAAACATCGGGGTAATGACACGGCTGACGGAGGCGAGGGCGGAGTCGTTGATGTTATCCGCCGCCTGCCCGCTCAGGGTGAAACTGTTCAGCGCGCTCAGGAAGATGCTGACGATAACAATCACTTTACCGGCGCGCAGCACAAAACCTTTCAGGCGCTGCCAGGTCTGGATCGCCAGGCTTTTCAGATGCGGCACGTGATACACCGGCAGTTCCATCACAAACGGCGACGCTTCCCCGCGCATGATGGTGTGTTTAAGCATGAGTCCGGTCAGGATTGCCATCACGATGCCCAGCACATACAGCGAGAAGACCGCCAGCGCCCCTTCCTGACCAAAGAAGGCCGCGGCAAAGACCGCAAAGATAGCCAGTCGCGCCCCGCAGGACATAAATGGCGCCATCATGATGGTCATCAGACGTTCGCGGGGGGCATCAAGCGTGCGCGCACCCATTACCGACGGCACGTTACAGCCGAAGCCGATAATCAGCGGGACGAAGGATTTACCCGGCAGACCCAGGGCCTGCATCAGACGATCCATCACGAAAGCCGCACGCGCCATGTAACCGGAGTCCTCAAGGAACGAGAGGAACAGATACATCATGCCGATTTGCGGTACCAGCGGCAGAACGGTGTTGATACCACCACCGATCCCCTGGGCGAGGAAAATGGTCAGCCATTCCGGGAAGTGCAGGGTGTAGCCCAGCCACTGAATACCGTGGACAAATATCGCCACAGAACCAGCATCGAAAATAGGCTGTAGCGCGCCACCGATGTTAATGGCGAGGAGGAACATCAGGTACATGACCAGTAAAAAGATCGGCAAACCGAGGAAGCGGTTAAGCACAATCTTGTCCACGGCGGCCGTAAAGCGGCTTGGCTCGGCCGTCAGGGCATTACTGACCACGTCGCAAATGGCGGCGATAGCCTGATAGCGCGCGTCGGCGATGTGCAGGGCCGGGTCATCGAGCTCATCGCTCAGACGCGCCAGCGCCACGTCCAGTTTGTCTGCGGCATGGCCCGCATAGGCGCGGCTGTAGATATCGCCTTCCAGCATCTGCAGGCCGAGCCACAGGCGCTGTCTGGCGGGCATGCTGTTGTCCATCTCCTGCGCCAGCAGACCGGCTTCGCGCAGAAGCGGTTGCGCATAGTGCACCAGCTCAACGTCGGCGTTGCCCGCGTGGCGGTCAATGGCCAGCTTCAGTGCGTCAATTCCGCGGGCACGGGTAGAAACCAGCGGCACTACCGGGCAGCCCAGACGCGCGGAGAGGGCGTCGACGTCGATACGCAGCTTTTGTTTCTCTGCGATGTCGAGCATGTTGAGCGCCACAATGCAGGGGATCCCCAGCTCAAGCAACTGCAGCGTCAGATAGAGGTTACGCTCCAGGTTAGATGCATCGACCACGTTGATTAACAGGTCCGCATCGCCACTCAGAATATAGTGACAGGCAATCTGCTCATCGAGCGAGGTTTGTGACGAAATGGTGGTTAAGGAGTAGGTGCCGGGCAGATCCACCAGGGTGACCTGATTGTCTGTCGTGGTGAACTGGCCTTCTTTACGTTCAACCGTTACGCCCGCCCAGTTACCCACACGCTGGCGTGCACCGGTGAGCTGGTTAAATAACGTTGTCTTGCCGGAATTAGGATTGCCAATTAAGCCAATAGTTAATTTTTTCATTGTTTTCGACTCACTGAAACCGCTGGCTTGTTATTGGGATAAGGCTTCGACTTCAATTAATGCGAGGTCTTTTTTACGCAGTACCAGATTCACGCGCCGGGTTTCGATATGAACGGGATCACCTAACGGGGCCACGCGCACTACCTGGAATGACGAGCCGGGGAGCATGCCCAGCGACAGCAGCTTTTGCCGATAGGCCGGGCTAATTTCGCGGGTAAAACCGGTAATTTTCCATGCACTGTCTGGAGTGAATTGCATAATGCCTGATTCCACGAAAGGTTAAATTATCTACTATGGGATGATAATGAGAATAGTTTTTATCAGCAATATGAAAACTGTGACGGAATGTTGTTAAGCGTATTAATTTACGGCCTGTTTGACCTTGCTCAATATTTGCTGAATTACGGGGCAGGGAATAATAAATGTATTTGTTAACGGAGTGATAAATGGTGGTTTAAATATGGATATGCAATCGGTTTCATCTCTTGCGATATAATTTGTCCCCTCACCCCGGCCCTCTCCCCAAGGGAAAGGGTGTTCAAATTCCCTCTCCCCTTTGGGGAGAGGGGTAGGGTGAGGGGCATTTACAACCTTAGCGTTTCTTACCCATCGCGGCCGCCAGCGCATCCATCATTGCGCTGTTACCCGCTGGCTGGGCATCACGCCCGCGCGGCTTCGCGCCTTTAGCGGCAGGGCGTTGCTGCTCACGGCCACCGCCGTTACTGCCGCGGCGCGCGTTGGTTTCACCTGGCTGCTCGTCCAGACGCATGGTCAGGGCGATTCGCTTGCGCTGCAGGTCCACTTCCAGCACTTTCACCTTCACGATATCGCCCGCTTTGACCACCGTATGTGGATCTTCAACGAACTTATCGGCGAGCGATGAGATATGCACCAGACCATCCTGATGCACGCCGATATCGACAAAAGCGCCAAAGTTAGTGACGTTGGTGACGGCGCCTTCCAGCACCATGCCCGGCAGCAGGTCGTTCATGGTCTCGATGCCGTCGGCAAAGGTCGCGGTTTTGAACTCAGGACGCGGATCGCGGCCCGGTTTTTCCAGCTCTTTGATGATGTCGGTCACGGTCGGCACGCCGAACTGCTCGTCGGTGAAATCGACCGCTTTCAGGTTGCGCAGCGCGTTGCTGTCGCCCATCAGGTCTTTGAGTGCCTGCTGAGTCGCTGCCAGAATGCGCTCAACCACCGGGTAGGCTTCCGGGTGAACGGTTGAGGCATCCAGCGGGTTATCGCCGTGGTTGATGCGCAGGAAGCCCGCACACTGCTCAAACGCTTTCGGCCCCAGACGGCTTACCTTCAGCAACTGCTGGCGGTTCTGGAACTGGCCGTTCTCATCACGCCAGGCAACGATGTTCTGCGCCATCATGCGGGTTAAGCCTGCCACGCGGGTCAGCAGAGGAACGGAGGCGGTGTTCAGGTCCACGCCCACGGCGTTTACGCAATCTTCCACTACTGCATCCAGCTTACGCGCCAGCTGCGTCTGGCTCACGTCGTGCTGATACTGGCCCACACCGATGGATTTCGGGTCGATCTTCACCAGTTCCGCCAGCGGATCCTGCAGACGACGGGCGATAGAGACCGCACCGCGCAGGGAGACGTCCAGGTCCGGGAACTCCTGGGCCGCCAGCTCTGATGCAGAATAGACGGACGCCCCGGCCTCGCTGACGATCACTTTCTGCGCCGTCACTTTCGGGAACTGTTTCTGCACGTCGAGGTAGAAACGTTCGGTTTCGCGGGAGGCCGTACCGTTGCCGATAGCCACCAGCTCAACGTTATATTTCTCGCACAGCGCGGCCACCACTACAGCGGCCTTCGCCGCCTGACCGGTATGCGGGTAAATGGTGTCGGTTGCCACCAGCTTGCCGGTACCGTCAACCACCGCCACTTTTACGCCGGTACGCAGACCCGGATCGAGACCCATGGTCGCACGCAGGCCAGCAGGTGCGGCCATCAGCAGATCATGCAGGTTACGGGCAAAGACGTTGATTGCTTCGTCTTCCGCACGCTCGCGCACGGTGCCCATCAGTTCGGTTTCGAGGTGCATCAGCACCTTAATGCGCCACGTCCAGCTCACCACGCCTTTACGCCAGCTGTCTGCCGGGGCGTTATTCAGGCGCAGGCCGAGGTGATCGGTGATGATCTGCTCGCAGTGGCTCTCTTTTGGCGGCTCATCAAACTGCGGGTCGGCGTTGAGAGAGAGCTGCAGCACGCCTTCATTACGGCCGCGGAACATGGCCAGCGCACGGTGAGAAGGCACGGTTGAAATCGGTTCGTGGTGATCGAAGTAGTCGCGGAATTTCGCGCCTTCCTCTTCTTTGCCTGCCACCACGGTAGAGACGATGTGGGCGTTCTTCCACAGATAATCACGCACACGGGAGAGCAGGGCGGCATCCTCGGAGAAGCGCTCCATCAGAATGTAGCGTGCGCCATCAAGGGCCGCTTTGGTGTCTGCCACGCCCTTGTCAGCGTCGATAAATTTGGCCGCTTCGGTTTCCGGGTCGTGTGACGGTTCGTTCCACAGCAGCTCGGCCAGCGGCTCCAGACCTGCTTCAATTGCAATCTGCCCGCGCGTACGGCGCTTCGGTTTGTAGGGCAGATAAAGGTCTTCGAGTTCAGTTTTGCTCAGGGTGCCGTTAATGGCCTTTTCCAGATCGCTGGTCAGTTTGCCCTGTTCGCCGATGGATTTGAGGATTGCCTGACGGCGGTCTTCCAGTTCACGGAGGTAGCCCAGACGGGTCTCCAGGTTACGCAGCTGCGTGTCATCCAGACCGCCGGTGACTTCCTTACGATAACGTGCAATAAACGGCACGGTGTTCCCTTCATCAAGCAGGCGAACGGCAGCTTCTACCTGTTCGGCTCTGGCCTGAAGTTCACCCGCAATAATGCGGCAGAGCGAATCTTTCATCATGGCTTTATCATCTTGTGGGTCAAAAATCAGGGGATAGTTATACGGGCTGACACGGTAAAATGCCAGCCGTGGAGGGCGTTCTCGGACTATTTTACGTAGGTGATCTCATTGACGTACCAGCTCGCTTCTCCGGCAGGCGTCTGGACGACGGCTAAATCACCCACCTCCTTTTTCAGCAGTGCGCGGGCCATCGGCGAGTCGATGGAGATGTAATCCTTACGGCCAAAAATTTCGTCGTACCCGACAATGCGAAAGCGCAGGGTATTGCCATCATCATTCTCGATCTCAACCCACGCGCCGAAGAAGACTTTGCCCTCCTGCTGCGGTGAATAATCGACAATTTTAAGATTCTCGAGACATTTGGTCAGATAGCGTACCCGACGGTCGATCTCACGCAGCCGCTTTTTGTTGTACTGGTAGTCAGCATTTTCGCTGCGGTCGCCCAGGCTTGCCGCCCAGGTGACTTTTTTGGTCACTTCCGGACGCTCTTCGCGCCACAGGTAATCCATCTCTTTTTTGAGTTTTTCGTACCCTTCGCGGGTGATCAGGGGCGTTTTCATACTGTGACCTTCAGACTCGACTTCATTGCAAACATTGCGCACATTACGTATCACGTAGTCTATCAGACAGCGTTAATAATCATTTATGTGATGAATTGTGCAGATAAGCTGCTGTTAAATATGCTTTGTAACAATTTCGACTAGAATTTATACCAGAATTCGCTGGTCGAACCCGTGCACTTTTTTAGAATACGCTGTTATTAGACTATCCGAACCTTTGGGAGTACACACAATGCAAGAGAACTACAAAATTCTGGTCGTGGATGACGACATGCGCCTGCGTGCGCTGCTGGAACGTTATCTGACCGAGCAGGGCTTCCAGGTTCGTAGCGTCGCGAACGCTGAGCAGATGGACCGCCTGCTGACCCGTGAATCCTTCCATCTGATGGTCCTCGACCTGATGCTGCCGGGCGAAGACGGGCTCTCTATCTGCCGCCGTCTGCGCAGCCAGAGCAACCCCATGCCAATCATTATGGTGACGGCGAAAGGGGAAGAGGTCGACCGTATCGTGGGCCTCGAAATTGGCGCTGACGACTACATTCCTAAACCGTTTAACCCGCGTGAACTGCTGGCGCGTATTCGTGCCGTGCTGCGCCGTCAGGCGAACGAACTGCCAGGCGCACCGTCGCAGGAAGAAGCGGTGATTGCGTTCGGGAAGTTCAAGCTGAACCTCGGTACGCGTGAGATGTTCCGTGAAGACGAGCCAATGCCGCTCACCAGCGGTGAGTTCGCGGTACTGAAAGCGCTGGTCAGCCACCCGCGTGAGCCGCTCTCCCGTGACAAGCTGATGAACCTGGCGCGCGGCCGTGAATACTCGGCAATGGAACGTTCCATCGACGTGCAGATCTCTCGTCTGCGCCGCATGGTGGAAGAAGATCCGGCGCATCCTCGTTATATTCAGACCGTGTGGGGTCTGGGCTACGTGTTCGTCCCGGACGGCGCTAAAGCATGAGGCGAATGCGCTTCTCACCGCGAAGCTCGTTTGCCCGTACCCTGCTTTTGATTGTCACCTTGCTGTTTGTCAGCCTGGTGACAACCTACCTGGTGGTGCTGAACTTTGCGATCCTGCCGAGCCTTCAGCAGTTTAATAAGGTCCTGGCGTACGAAGTACGTATGCTGATGACCGATAAACTGCAGCTGGAGGACGGCACGCAGTTAGTGGTTCCTCCGGCGTTTCGCCGTGAAATCTACCGTGAACTGGGCATTTCGCTCTACTCGAATGAAGCGGCGGAAGACGCGGGTCTGCGCTGGGCGCAGCACTATGAATTCCTCAGCCAGCAGATGGCGCAGCAGTTGGGGGGCCCGACGGAGGTGCGTGTTGAGGTCAACAAAAGCTCGCCGGTCGTCTGGCTGAAAACCTGGCTGTCGCCCAATATCTGGGTGCGCGTTCCGCTGACCGAAATCCACCAGGGCGACTTCTCGCCGCTGTTCCGCTACACCCTTGCCATCATGCTGTTAGCGATAGGCGGCGCGTGGCTGTTTATCCGTATACAGAACCGACCGCTGGTCGACCTGGAACACGCTGCGCTCCAGGTCGGTAAAGGGATTATTCCGCCGCCGCTGCGTGAATATGGCGCATCGGAGGTGCGTTCGGTGACGCGCGCGTTTAATCATATGGCGGCTGGCGTCAAACAGCTGGCGGATGACCGTACGCTGCTGATGGCGGGCGTCAGCCATGATCTGCGTACGCCACTCACGCGTATCCGACTGGCGACGGAGATGATGGGCGAAGAGGACGGTTATCTCGCCGAGTCCATCAACAAGGATATCGAAGAGTGTAACGCCATCATTGAGCAGTTTATTGACTACCTGCGTACCGGGCAGGAGATGCCGATGGAGATGGCTGACCTGAACGCGGTGCTGGGCGAAGTGGTGGCGGCTGAAAGCGGCTACGAGCGTGAGATTGATACCGACCTTCAGGCCGGTGAAATTCAGGTTCGTATGCACCCGCTCTCCATCAAGCGCGCGGTGGCAAACATGGTGGTGAATGCGGCCCGCTACGGTAATGGCTGGATTAAAGTCAGCAGCGGATCGGAACTCAACCGCGCCTGGTTCCAGGTGGAAGATGACGGTCCGGGTATCAAGCCCGAGCAGCGTAAGCATCTGTTCCAGCCGTTTGTGCGCGGCGACAGCGCGCGCAGTACCAGCGGAACCGGTTTAGGCCTGGCGATTGTGCAGCGTATTGTTGATAACCATAACGGGTTGCTGGAGATTGGTACCAGCGAGCGGGGTGGGTTGAGCATTCGCGCCTGGTTGCCGGTGCCGGTGACGCGGGGGCAGGTGAAAGAGGGGTAATCGGGGTGCGGCCTGATGCCCTCACCCCGGCCCTCTCCCACGGGGAGAGGGAGAAACCATTAAAAAAGGCAACTTTCGTTGCCTTTTTGCTTTTAACTACAGCTTCGGTCCCGCACTCACCAGCGCTTCACCCGCCGGGGTATCGGTATACTTCTCGAAGTTCTCAATAAACAGCTTCGCCAGCGTTTCCGCTTTCTCACGCCACTGTTCCGGGGATCCGTAGGTGTTACGCGGGTCAAGGATATGCGTATCCACGCCTGGCAGCGCCGTTGGAATAGCCAGATCAAACATCGGCAGGGTGAAGGTTTCAGCGTTATCCAGAGAACCATCCAGAATGGCGTCGATAATGGCGCGGGTATCTTTGATGGAGATACGCTTGCCGGTACCGTTCCAGCCGGTGTTAACCAGGTACGCCTGCGCCCCGGAGGCCTGCATGCGTTTTACCAGCACTTCTGCGTACTGCGTCGGGTGCAGCGACAGGAAGGCCGCGCCGAAGCAGGCGGAGAACGTTGGGGTTGGCTCCGTCACGCCCCGCTCGGTGCCCGCCAGTTTGGCGGTAAAACCGGAGAGGAAATGATACTGCGTCTGGCTGGCGGTCAGGCGGGAAACCGGCGGCAGCACGCCGAACGCATCCGCCGTCAGGAAAATCACCTTCGTCGCATGACCTGCTTTCGACACCGGTTTCACAATGTTGTCGATGTGGTAGATCGGGTAGGAAACGCGGGTGTTTTCGGTTTTGGATGCGTCGTCGAAGTCGATAGAGCCGTCGGCACGTACGGTGACGTTTTCCAGCAGCGCATCGCGGCGGATGGCATGGAAGATATCCGGCTCAGCTTCTTCAGACAGACGAATGGTCTTCGCGTAGCAACCGCCTTCGAAGTTAAACACGCCGTCGTCATCCCAGCCGTGCTCGTCATCCCCAATCAGCCGACGTTTTGGATCGGTAGACAGGGTGGTTTTACCGGTGCCGGACAGGCCGAAGAACACCGCCACATCCCCTTTTTCACCGACGTTCGCTGAGCAGTGCATAGAGGCGATACCGCGCAGCGGCAGCAGATAGTTCATGACCGAGAACATGCCTTTCTTCATCTCGCCGCCGTACCAGGTACCGCCAATCAGCTGGATACGCTCGGTCAGGTTAAAGGCGATAAAGTTCTCGGAGTTCAGGCCCTGCTCTTGCCACTGTGGGTTGGTGCATTTGGCACCGTTCATCACGATGAAATCGGGTTTGAACGTCTGTAGCTCTTCGTCGGTTGGACGAATAAACATGTTTTTCACGAAATGTGCCTGCCAGGCCACTTCGGTGATAAAACGCACGGAAAGACGGGTGTCGGCGTTAGCGCCGCAGAAAGCGTCGACAATGAACAGACGCTTGCCGGAAAGTTGTTGGGTGACGAGCCCTTTCAGATGCTGCCAGGTTTCCGGGGAGAGCGGTTTGTTATCGTTCTTCCCTTTGCCCTTGTCAGCCCACCACAGCGTGTCGCGGGTGGTTTCGTCTCGGACGATATACTTATCTTTCGGCGAACGACCGGTAAAGATACCGGTATCGACGGCGATAGCACCAAGGTTAGTCAACACACCTCGCTCGTATCCTTCCAGTGCTGGATTGAGCTCTTCCTGATACAGCGTATCGTAATCGGGGTTGTAGACGATTTCCTGGACGTCGTGAATACCATAAGCCTTGAGATCTTGCGGGGTTAAACCAGTAACACGCATATCACTGCTCCTTAGCCAATATGTACTGCCTGAAATTGTAGGGTTTTTCTGAGGTTGTTAACCGCGACGGGGCTCATAGATTTACGTATCTGGTCAAAACCCTTACTAACGGAAAACGCTGCGACTCCAGTCACAGGGCAGGCGGATTATCGCAGGAATCGCTTTTTTGTTGGGGAAAATGTTCCGAAAAGGTTAATGGCTGGTGATTTTATCGGAAAGAATGTGAATGTAATCGCATACACGTAAGAAAATTACGTAAGGGTTACAGTATGAAAACGATTCATGTCGTCCGCGGATTGATGAAACAATACGCTTTTCTGGAAAAGGGATGAGAGATGGAAAACAGTGAAACGTTATCCCCTTCAACGCGCCTGGCCATCGTGCTGGTAGGCGCTTTACAGGGGCTGATTTGCTACGGGATCAGCGAGTACATCGCGTATGCGAAATTACCATCCGATACGGTGTGGTCTTTGTGCGTGATGCCTGCAACGGTGGCGATGACCGCCACTGTCGCGCTTTCCGTGACGTCATTCAGAAAACCGTTACTCTGGCTGGCGCTCGCGATCGTTGGCGCTGTTGTCGCCGGTATGGGCGCCTGGCTTAAGTGGAGCGTATCCGGGCTTGGACACTGGGAAATTAAAGAGGCCGTGCTCGTCTGGGGCTTTCATCTTCTGTTGATGATGCTATTGATGTTGCCATGGCTGCAAAGGCGTCTGTCGCCTGCGACGACGGCCTCGTTCTACAGTGATTTTTACGATAAGCACTGGCACAACGCGCTGACTATACTCACTATTTTTATCTCCAACGGCCTCTTCTGGCTGGTGCTTTTCCTCTGGGCTGAACTCTTCAAACTCATTGGCATTCAGTTTTTTGATCGCCTTTTCTTCCAGTCTGACTGGTTTATTTCAGTGGCGATTGGCGTGGTTTCTGCCAGTGTCGCCGTGCTGGCGCGTATGCAGGTGCGCTTGATGCGCGCATTACAAAACCTGCTTACCCTGATCGCCACCGGCCTGTTGCCTCTGATGGCGGCCTTTGCCCTGCTGTTTATTGGCGCATTGCCCGTGATGGGCTTTGAGGCCATTTCAGCACGGATATCCGCGGCGGGCCTGCTGACCGCCTTAGCGCTACTGCTCCTTTTTCTGGTGACGATTGTCTGGCATCCGCAGCGTCAGACGCTACCTTACTATGCGCTTCTCAACGGGATGGTTCGTCTCGCCATCGCTATCGTTCCCGCCTATCCGGTGTTAGCAGGGTGGGCGTTATGGCTGCGCATTTCGCAATATGGCTGGTCGCCGGAGCGTCTGTATGGCGTGCTCATTACGCTGGTAGCGCTGGTCTGGGCGGTAGGATTTTGCATAAGCGTTGTCTTCTGTCGCCGCCAGGCACAAAAGCTGCAGGCGTCCGTTATCCCGCTAACGGGGTCACTTGCGCTTATTCTCCTGATCCTGATTCATACGCCGGTGCTTGATCCGTGGCGTATCAGCGTTGAAAGCCACATGTCCCGTTATCATGACGGGCGCATCAACGCGGATCAGGTCAGCCTGTATATGCTCAGCAACAGCGGGCGTAAGGGACGCGAAGCCATGCAGACGCTGCAATACGATCGGCAGTTTATGGCTGAGCCAAAGCGCCAGCGTGAGCTGTACGGCCTTCTCAGCGGAAACCGGGACGGAGCAGGGAAGATGACAGCCGGGATGCTTGAGAAGCAGTTCACACTCGCACCGGGTACGTCTCGCCCCGACAAGGGGTTATGGCAGGCGATGCTGAATAACCAGTACCGATTTGATTCCTGCAGCCGCGAGCGGAAAACCTGTTTACTGATGTCACTGGATCTGAACGGCGACGGCAAGCCTGAAGCGGTGATTTATCAGTTTAGCGACCGCACGATTGTGGTGTACACGCAAACCGGTACCGGCTGGAAGCTGGCAGGCGATACCTGGAAAATGCCTGATGGTTTATCACGGGAAGAGCTGGAACGCGCAGTGCAGCAGGGGAAGGTGAAACCCGTTGTGAAGCCGTGGGCAGATATTGAGATCTTCGGTGAACGCGTAGAGATAAACTACGATAATGCACTGGTGCGTTAACAAAACGGCTCCTTGTGGAGCCGTTGCTTTATGATCAGTGAACCTGCGGATCCGCCGGAGAGGCGTTGTTGCGGATCTCAGCGATATCCATCGAGTTGAACACATAGTGCGTACCGCAGTAGTCACAGTGCATATCGATTTCACCGTCTTCAGCCATAATGCTGTCGATCTCTTCATCCGGCAGGGTTTTCAGTGCGCCAGCGCAGCGTTCACGTGAACAGGTACACTTAAACTCCACGGCTTGTGGATCGTAAACCGTCACCTCTTCTTCATGATACAGGCGCCACAGCACATCGGTCGCCGACAGGTTGAACAGCTCTTCCGCCTTGATGGTTTCGGTCAGCGTCGCCAGGTGCTCAAAATCATTGGTCTGTGCATCCTGTGCAGGCAGAACCTGCAGCAGCATACCGCCTGCAGCGGGTTGCCCGTCTACTTCACCGGTACGGATGAACAGGCGAGTTGGCAGCTGTTCTGAACGCATGAAGTAATCTTCCAGACAGGCGGCCAGGGTATCACCTTCCAGACCGACCACGCCCTGATAGCGTTCACCTTCTTCCGGGGAAATGGTGATCACCAGGTAGCCATTCCCCACCAGCGTTTTCAGGTCGGCATTTTCAGGAACGTCGCCCTGAACGCGCGCGACGCCGCGCATCTGCTGCTGATTGTTACCGTTGATCACGGCCAGCGACATCGGGCCATCACCCTGCAGCTGCACGGTGATATCACCGGCAAACTTCAGCGTGGCGGTCAGCAGGCTGGTGGCAACCAGCAGTTCGCCCAACAGGGTTTTCACCGGTAGCGGGTAGTTGTGGTTTTCCAGAATCTGTTTCCAGGTTTCGGATACGGTGACCAGCTCGCCACGCACGGCGAATTGTTCAAACAGATAGCGGTGTAATTGGTCGTGTTGGGCCATAATAGTCTCTCGTGCAGGTGAGGGTTACTCGGTCTCACCGTGTTTAAATTTCATCAGATCGCGGCGCTCTTTTTTATCCGGTCGCCGGTCCGGGTGGGGCATGGTCAGCGCATTCATTTTGCGCGCCAGCGCGGTCTTCTCGCGCTTTTCAATGCTCTCAGCCGTCTCTTCATAAAGCTGTACGGCTTCAGATGCGGGCCGTCGTTGTTCGGTAATGGCTTTAATCACCACCGTTCGTTCATCGTTGCCCTGACGCAGCGTTAAGGTGGCATTCAGTTCAACCAGCTTACTCGGCTTGCTACGCTGGCCGTTGTAATGCACCTTTCCACCGTCAATCATCTCGCGGGCAAGGGCGCGCGTTTTATAAAAACGGGCTGCCCACAGCCATTTATCCAGTCTTACCCCATCTGAGGGTTTTTCTTTCATGGCGTCTCCTTCACGGTCAGTGAGGGGATCATCTGACGATAGTCACCCAGCCCCGGATGCCGCAGATAGCTTTTGTCCGCCAGGCCGGAGTCAGGATTGGTCACGCCCAGGCAGTAGCGAATGCCAAACGCCGCGGCGGAATCCAGAATGGGCTCGCTGTCATCAATGAACAGCGTGCGTTCCGGCTGTAAACCGGTCTCTTCCTTCACCGCATGCCACAACCGCTGATCCTCTTTCGGATAACCAAATGTGTGGGTGGAAAGTAATAAATCAAGGTGTGACGCAAGACCCGTATGTTCCAGCTTCACGGCCAGATTATGCGGATGGGCGTTGGTCAGCAAAATACGGCGCTTGCCGCTTGCTTTCAGCGCATCCAGGAAGGGCACGGTGTCCTCACGCAGTACGGCGCGCGGGCCCTGGGCGGTGGTCATGGCACAAATATCCAAACCGAGTCGTTCGCTCCAGTAGTCCAGACAGTACCAGTTTAGCGTATGTTGCACCGCGCTATATTGCGAACGAATGAATTCCTGCGCTTCTGCCGGGGAGATACCCTGCTGTTCGCCATAGGTCTCCGGGACCAGCTTTTGCCAGAAGTAATTATCGAAGGCGAGATCGAGCAGCGTGCCGTCCATATCCAGCAGGACGGTATCAACCTCCTGCCAGGCGATATCAAGATGCATAGGGGAACTCCAGCCAGAAGAAACGTGCGCGACAGGGTAGCACAACTTGTCGCGCAGCGATGTTATCCGATCAGGCTCTCAGAGGAGGGGACCAGCTTAGGATTAAGGCAATTTTCGTAGTATTGCTGGATCTCAGCAAGCCGGGTGCGCGAACGCTGGTAACGGCGCAGGGCCATGATGCCGTTCCAGAAAATAGACACCAGCATGGCGATCATCAGCAGTGATGTACCGATATAACGCCATAAACCCGCGCTGTCAGGCATCCGGTGCAGGCCGATATGGCGCGTACCGTTGGCATCGGTAAAGATACTGGTCACAATCCCTTCGGCACTGAACGGCGTTTGCATCAGCATCTGCGCCAGACGCTGGAACTGCCCCCATTGTTCCTGAGCCGGGTAGTCGTACAGGGCAATTTGCGGATAAGGCTGATCGACCAGGTCGCTGCCTTCATCGCTGACAATCACAAAACCGCCAGGCGCCGGGCTATTCAGCGCCTGGGCCGCACGGGTGGTTTCACGCATCACAAACGGCGCGGTAGAGGTCGCCACCAGGTTATCCAGCGATTCGGCACTCACCGGGCGCAGCAGCACGTTCACCCCGTCCAGACGACCCGCTTCGGCGCGCTTCACCAGCGAGTCCCAGTCTTTGCTGTTACCCAGGTTCACGAGCGCATTTTTAAGGCGAACGCACTCATCCTGTGCTGAACATAAATCCTGCGTTTTCAATACGATTTCGCCAAAGTCATCCAGCAGTACCATTCCGGATTTCTGAATGGCAGAACGCAGGGCAGGGCTGACGCGTGAATCATCATCGGTTTTCGGGTGCAGCTGGCGGTTGAGCGTCTGGGTGAGCGCAGTGGCTTTATTGACGACATCTGATTCCGGCAGCGGCAACGGCGGCGCATCGTTCCAGACGATTTGCGAGCAGTCGAACGGCATGAACGGCGAGTTCTGACGGGTATTCCAGGCCCCTGGGGTGTGGATGTTACACATCCCGGTCCCCTTCAGACGGAGCGTATCACCCACCCGCACGCCAGCGTCATCCAGCTGCTTAACGCTGGTGGCTTCTACGGTTTGTGCCCCTTTGATCCACGACAGGGTGAATTTGATGGGCATATCCAACGGCACGAACAGCAGCAACAGAGCAAAGACCAGCGCTGCGCCCCCGGCGATAACTGTACTGCGTAGCCAGTGCTGAAGCGGGAAGTTTTTCACTTCATCATGCAGGGAGAGGAAGCGCCCCTGACGCACAACATGGCGGTCAAGGTAGATATCAATATCGGTTTTATGCCCCAAATCCTGTGCAATCCATGGCTGCCAGTGGCGCGGATAGATAAGGTCAATAATCCCGAGGGAGATATTGTTGATATGTTCCTGATCGTTCTCACCGAACAGGCCCCAGCGCTTAGGGGTGCCGCGCAGGCAGTGAATTTCACGCAAAGAGGTTTTGGCCGGAGGCGCAAACAGCCCCCACAGCCCGGCGGCCAACAGCAGCAGCGCACCGCCCGCGAGCCATGGGACAAACACATCCGGCGTCAGCAGACAGAAGAAAAAGAGCAGGAAGGCGGCCACAATCAGGACCGCCTCGCGAATGCCATCCGGACGACTCAGGGCGTGCTCTTCATGAGTCTCCTGACGAATGTTCAGCAGTTCAATTTGCTCGGTCTCTTCACCGCGAATGGAGGCCTGCTTTGAACTCGCGCGTTCCAGCGCAAAGCGCGGTGCTTCATGAATGTATTCATTCAGCGTATGGCCGTTCAGGGAGATGACCAGCGGCAGCGAATCGGTATGGATAAGCTCAACGCTGTTTTCGTCATTAATGTACTGCTCCCAGGAGGGAGGCAGATGCACTTCAACGGAGTCGAGGTAGTAACGCCATTTATTGGGATCGTCAGTCGTGATGCCATAACGGGTGATGGAGCGCGTCACGCAGAGCACGGTGTCGCTTTGTGCGTTCAGATTGAGGGTGACAGGCGCAGCCGTAGCCCCCGTTGGCCCGGGCGTTAACTGGGAACGGTTGAGGGTTTCGAGATAGTTCTCAACAGCATCGCGCTCTTCTTGCGTGAGTTTACGCGTTGTGGCACCGGCAAAGGCCGTTAAAAAGGGCAGCCTGAAACGCCGCTGTACGCGACGCCTGTATACCCACCCTGCAACTAAAGCGCCGGCCAGCATAGCAGCGAGAACGATCAAAATGGTGCTCATGCTTTCCCCATCTTACTTTATCTTCTTACAGGTGTAGTCAGTGCACCTTTAACAATGAATGAGAGTCTGTGGTTGGCTATCGGCAAGCATGGAGTCGAACTTGAGCATTCTGCAGCGCATCCCAGTGACCGATGATGATAGCAAAGCCTGTCATGGCGCGATATCAGCAAATTCCTGGAAACATTTCAACCTCTTGACATTTGTTTTGATTTGAGGATTGATTCCTGTCAGGTTGCACAAATGTAAATAAAGAACAATTGACATTGCCGAAACCGTGCGGCGTATCGCACAATAAAGTCAGTTCACACTTCAAAGACCCGTCAAGATGAGCAAACCACTACAAAAACCCACCATTCTGAGTGTTGAAACTGTCGCGAAATCCCGGCTGTTTAATGTCGAAAGTGTGGACCTGGAGTTCAGCAACGGCGTGCGTCGCGTTTATGAACGTATGCGCCCCTCATCGCGTGAAGCGGTGATGATCATCCCCATTGTTGATGACCATCTGATTTTGATCCGCGAGTATGCAGTGGGCACGGAATCTTATGAACTGGGTTTCTCGAAAGGGCTTATTGACCCCGGTGAAACGGTCTTTGAAGCAGCAAACCGCGAGCTGAAAGAAGAGGTTGGGTTTGGCGCGAAAGAGCTATCGTTCCTGAAAAAACTGAGCATGGCTCCCTCCTATTTTTCCAGCAAAATGAACATTGTGGTGGCTGAAGATCTATACCCTGAATCGCTGGAAGGTGACGAGCCGGAGCCGCTGCCCCAGGTTCGCTGGCCACTGGCGCACCTGATGGATTTGCTGGAAGATCCTGACTTCAATGAGGCGCGTAACGTGAGCGCGCTGTTCCTGGTGCGGGAATGGCTGAAGGGGCAGGGGCGGCTGTAGTGGCCTGATGCCCCAACCCTCTCCCACGGGAGAGGGAGCAAACACAAAAACGGCAACCCGAGGTTGCCGTTTTGCTTTGTTGTCAGAACAGCTCGTGCGTCTCGCCGTTATCAATAATCTCTGTACCCACCTCATGTACCGCCTGCGTGGTTGGCTGCGTACCTTCGATGAAATACTCCTCACGGCTATTGCCACCGTTGGCTAACTGCCCGGTGCTGCGGTCGATATTGACCGTGACCACGCCCGGCGGTGGCGTCAGCGGCTGCTCCGGCACGCCCTCAAGAACGGATTTCATATAGGCATCCCAGGCTGGTTGCGCACTTTTGGCCCCACCTTCGTAGCCGGAAATCTGATCTTTGATCGCGCCAGACGCCGTGGTGCGGCCTAAATCGCGGCGGTGATCGTCAAAGCCGATCCAGACCGAAGTCACCACGCCCGGACCGTAGCCGGAGAACCAGGCATCTTTCGAGCTGTTGGTGGTCCCGGTTTTACCGCCGATATCGTGGCGCTGTAAATCACGCCCGGCACGCCAGCCGGTACCCTGCCAGCCCGGTTCACCGAAGATGTTGGTATTCAACGCGCTCTTGATCAGGAATGACAGCGGGGTGTTGATCACATGCGGGGCATACTCCTGCGCACCGCTCTGCGCCACCAGCGCCTGGTTTGCCTGTTCCAGCTGTGGCTGCGGCACCACGCCGTTCGGCTGCTCCTGCGACACGGCGACATCTTCCATGTCCTTGTTTTCAAGTACGTCAGACTTCGGCGTATTGCCGTAAATCACCGGGATATCGCACTCCGCACAGGCAATTTTCGGTTTCGCTTCGAACAGCACACCGCCCTGATCGTTTTCGATTTTACTGATGAAGTACGGGTCGATCAGGAAGCCGCCGTTGGCCATGACCGAATACCCCCGCGCCACCTGCAGCGGCGTGAACGATGCCGAGCCTAACGCCAGCGATTCGGTGCGCACGATGTTCTGTGCCGGGAAGCCAAAACGTTGCAGATACTCTGCCGCGTAATCGACGCCCATCGCACGCATTGCACGCACCATCACCACGTTTTTCGACTGACCCAGCCCCTGACGAAGGCGAATAGGACCTGCGTATTCCGCCGGCGAGTTCTTCGGCTGCCAGTCGGAACCGGCACCGGCATCCCAGCGAGAGATCGGCACGTCATTGAGGATACTGGCAAGCGTTAAGCCTTTATCCATCGCCGCCGTGTAGAGGAACGGTTTGATATTCGAACCGACCTGACGCAGCGCCTGCGTCGCGCGGTTGAATTTGCTCTGGTTGAAATCAAACCCACCCACCAGCGCCAGCACGGCACCGTTTTGCGGGTTAATGGAGACCAGCGCGGAGTTGACGTCTGGCACCTGCGCCAGCCACCAGGCATCGCCCACCTGACGCACCCAGATTTGTTGTCCGGTTTGTACGACATCGGTCACTTTGCGTGGCGTTGGTCCCTGTAAGGTGTCAGAGCGGTACGGACGCGCCCAGCGGATCCCGTCCATACGCAAGGAGGCTGAGGTGCCATCCGCAAGCGTTGCTACGGCTTCCTGAGGCGTGGCCTGCGTCACCACCGCAGGCAGCAGCGGGCCGTAGGTAGGCAGCGCTTTCAGCGTACTGGTGATTTTTTTACTGTCCCAGGCGCTTTCGCCCACCTTCCACAGCACGTTGGACGGGCCGCGATAGCCGTGACGCATATCGTAGTCCATCACGTTATTTCTCACCGCATCCTGTGCCGCCTGCTGCCCTTTACGGGTAACCGTGGTGTATACGCGATAACCATCTTCATAGGCCTTATCCCCATAACGGCTGACCATTTCCTGGCGAACCATTTCGGTCAGATACGGGGCAGAGAAGGCGATTTCAGGCGCATGGTAGTTGGCATCGATGACATCGTTGCGTGCCTGCTCATATTCACTCTGGCTGATGTAGCCTTCGCTCAGCATACGTGACAGAACGACATTGCGACGTGCGGTGGCGCGATCGAGCGAGTAGAGCGGGTTAAACGTGGACGGGGCTTTAGGCAGGCCGGCAATGGTCGCCATTTCGCTTAAGGTCAGTTGCTCCACGGGCTTGCCGAAGTACACCTGTGCAGCAGCACCCACGCCATAGGCGCGATAACCGAGATAGATCTTGTTGAGGTAAAGCTCAAGGATTTCGTCTTTACTCAGCAACTGCTCAATACGGATCGCGAGGAACACCTCTTTTATCTTACGTATCAGCGTCTTTTCAGGGCTGAGGAAGAAGTTACGCGCCAGCTGCTGCGTAATGGTACTTGCCCCCTGAGAGGCATGCCCGGAGAACAGCGCAACGCTTGCGGCACGGAAAATCCCCACCGGGTCAACGCCGTGGTGCTCGTAAAAACGGCTGTCCTCTGTGGCGATGAAGGCCTTCACCATCACAGGGGGAATTTGGTTTAAGGTCAGCGGGATACGGCGTTTTTCGCCGTACTGCGCCATCAGCTCGCCGTCGGCGCTGTAGACCTGCATTGGGATCTGGAGCCGCACATCACGAAGCGTAGCGACATCAGGTAGCTGCGGCTCAATATATTTGTACAAACCATAAATCGAGCCTGCTCCCAGCAGAATGCAACACACTGCAAGGATTAATAAATACTTTACGAACTTCACCGGAGATTTCCCATCTGGTTTCACTTGGGCAGTTTCTAAACAATCGCGCGGTAGTATAAAGGCAAGCCTGATTCATTGATATAGCCGTCACGGCGACGGGCGATAAGGAGATCGTGAAGCATGGCTTTCAAAACATGGCAAACGGGCGTTCATATTCAACAAGATAGGGTGCTGATTGTCGCGCTGGTTCGTGAGCGTCTCAGCTGGTGTCTGCGCCGCTGGTGGGCGATACCGCTGACGGAAGGCATCATCCTCGACGGGAAAATTTGTCAGCCAGAACAATTGCTTGACGCATTACGCGGCTGGCGGCGTACGTTGCCGCATCAGCACCGGGTGTTTCTCTCATTTCCGGCGGCGCGTACCCTGCAAAGATCGTTGCCCCGCCCGGCTATCGCCCTGCGCGACAGCGAACAGCTCTCCTGGCTAGGGGCTGCGCTCTCGCGTGAGCTGGAGATGTCCCCTGATGCGCTGTGCTTCGATTACGCGCAGGACACGTTCAGCAACACATTTCATGTCACCGCTGCGCAAAACAAAGAGGTTGAAACACTTCTGACTCTCGCGAAAACGCTGCATTTACGGCTGGTGACGATTACCCCGGATGCCAGCGCGCTGGCAAATTTTCTTCCTGCGGTGGCACCAGCGCAGTGTGTCGCGTGGCGAGACGAACATCAGTGGTTGTGGGCAATGCGCCACCAGTGGGGGCGCCGCTTCGCTACCGAGGCCAAAAGCGTGGCTGAACTGGCGGCACTGCTGGCTCTCGCGCCGGACGATATCGCGCTGTTTGATAGCCAGCGCGACCCGTGGGAGTTCGTCTCTCGCTGTCAGCCCCCGCTGCCGGAGTGCGGTGCCGATTATACCGTCGCGCTGGCGCTGGCCATGAGCGAGGTGCCTGAATGAGCATGACCAATCTTCTTCCGTGGCGACAGCAACGACGCGCGCGCCGCGTGCGGTTCTGGGGAGGGCTGTCTGCGGCCACCTGTATTCTGACGCTGGCAACGGTCTTCAGTCTGAGCATGCACGCCCACCTGAAACTGCACGCCCTGCAGGCTGAACTGGCGGGCATGCAGACCGTGCAGCGCGCGCTGTCTTCTCGTCTACCTCTTGCCACACCCGCTCCCACGCGTCAGCCACAGCGTATGGCGTGGCACCCGGTGCTGGCGTCACTCTCCGATGCCATTCCGGCGCAGGCATGGTTCACTGAGCTTCGTTACCAACCGCCCTCTTTGATGATTAACGGCTATGCCTCAGCACTGCCCGCCCTGTCGGCAATGGGTGATGCTCTGCGACAAATAGCGGGTTTTACCCCAGGGTCAGCAGGGGAGATACGGCAGGATAATCACGGGCGCTGGATGTTCACTTTTCAGCTCACAGGCCAGGGGTAACGTGTGAACAGAATATTTGAACGCTGGTGTGAGAGCCGTCGCCGGTACCGGCTCCTGTGCGGTGGGCTGGGCGTTGCCTTGTTGTGGGGAACCGCATGGGGCCTGTTCCTGAGGCCGCTTAATTCACAGCTTGCTGCGCTTCAGAAGCAAATGGCCGACGCCGTACAGCGCCATGCGACGCTCTGGCCTGTCGCCAGCAACGCGCCGCGCCGAACACCTGAGTCTGACGCACGCCCGGTAGTGCGCTTTTCCCCGCTGGATTTTCAGGCTGATGGCGCAACGCTGGTGCACTGGAACCCCCTTCCGGGCGGTGGAGAGCTGGCGCTGGATGCCGAGTGGCCAGCAATCCTGACGGTTTTCGCCCGGCTGGCGCAGCAAGATGTCCGGATTGCCGCCTTTACGCTTGCGCCTCAGGGCGCGGCGTTACGTCTGCGAGTGCAGCTGGAGCAAGACCATGCGAAATAGCCTGCGCTACCTGCTGGTTTGCTCAGTGCTGTTACTCACCGGGATGCGCGATCCGTTTCGTCCGCCTGACGATCCCTGTGCCGTTGGCGAGCTGACGCAGTGGCACTATCGCGGCATGGTCGGCGGGGTTGGCCTGTTGCAGGACGGGAAACAGCGCTGGTATCGCCTGAGCTTAGAGGGACGTTTACCGGCGGGCTGGCGGGTCAGCGCAATGAATGAGACGCAACTCGTCATAAACGTGGGTGAAACCTGTGAGCCAGCGCAATGGACATGGCAACGAGAAGGAACGAAAAAATATGAATTTAAGGATAACGCTGCTGTTACTGACGATCGTCACTCCGCTGGCCGCCGCACCGAAGCCGGTCACGCTGGTGGTGGATGACGTTCCTGTGGTTCAGGTCCTGCAGGCGCTGGTGGCGCAGGAGAATCGTAATCTGGTGGTGTCACCCGACGTAAGCGGCACATTATCGCTCAGTCTGACGCATGTTCCGTGGCGACAGGCCTTACAGACGGTGATCGCCAGCGCAGGGCTGGTTCTGCGCGAGGAGGGTGGCATTTTCTATGTCAATACGGCGGCCTGGCAGCGCGAACAGCAGGAGCGTAACGCACAGGACCGGGCCCGCAGGCAGCTTGAGGCTCCGCTGCTCTCGCAAAGCATTTCGTTTTCATACGCAGATGCCGGGGAGCTGCAAAACGCAGCGGAAAAACTGCTCAGTCCGAAGGGCAGTCTGTCTCTTGATAAACGCACCAACCGGCTGCTGGTCAGGGATAATAAAGCCGTACTGGAGACGCTACAGCGCTGGGCAACACAGATGGATATTCCCGTCGAGCAGGTCGAACTGGCGGCGCATATCGTCACCATCAACGAAAAAAGTCTGCGGGAGCTGGGGGTTAAATGGAATCTTGCCGAGGCCACTGAAGTGGGCAAGGTTGGGCAAATGACAACTCTTGGCAGTGATTTGTCCGTGGCCAGCGCCACCAGCCATGTGGGGTTTAACATTGGGCGTATTAACGGCAGGCTGCTGGATCTGGAGCTGTCAGCACTGGAGCAAAAACAGCAGGTCGATATCATTGCCAGCCCACGACTGCTGGCCTCACACATGCAGCCAGCCAGTATCAAACAGGGCAGTGAGATCCCATACCAGGTCTCCAGCGGGGAGAGTGGGGCCACCTCTGTGGAGTTCAAAGAGGCGGTATTAGGTATGGAGGTCACCCCAGTGGTGCTACCGGGCGGGCGCGTGCGCCTGAAATTACATATCAGTGAAAATATGCCGGGGCAGGTGTTGCAACAGGCTGATGGCGAAACGCTGGCTATCGACAAACAAGAAATAGAGACTCAGGTGGAGGTAAAAAGTGGAGAAACGCTGGCGCTGGGCGGTATTTTCTCGCAAAAGAATAAAACCGGAAGTGATAGCGTACCCGGGCTCGGTAAAATCCCCTGGCTTGGGCAGCTTTTTCGTCATGACGGTAAAGACAACGAACGGCGTGAGTTAGTGGTGTTTATAACACCACGTCTGGTGGCTATTCACTGACGGGTAACGATCCCCGCAATGATTTTGCATTCAGTTTGTTGCAGATGTTTGACGTGGGGCATGAATTAGCATACAAGGAGTACCGATTTGAGTTGGACTGACGTCTTGTTGTCTTATGCGTCTGGTGCGGTGATTTAATCAGTTGCCAAACAAGCCGGAGTATTGAGATAATTTTTAGTCTGACTCTCGCTCTATTGCATATGAGGTTTCAGTTCATGTCCTGCTACGCCGGGTGTCTGCGAAGCGGGGATTACCATTAACGAATAGTCTTAGTAGTACCGAAAAAATGGCAGAGAAACGCAATATCTTTCTGGTTGGGCCTATGGGTGCCGGCAAAAGCACTATTGGGCGTCAGTTAGCTCAACAACTCAATATGGAATTTTACGATTCTGATCAAGAGATTGAGAAACGAACCGGAGCTGATGTGGGCTGGGTCTTCGATGTAGAAGGCGAAGAAGGTTTCCGTGACCGAGAAGAAAAAGTGATCAACGAACTCACGGAAAAACAGGGCATCGTGCTGGCGACCGGCGGCGGTTCTGTAAAATCTCGCGAAACCCGCAACCGTCTCTCCGCCCGTGGCGTAGTGGTCTATCTTGAGACGACCATTGAAAAACAGCTGGCACGTACGCAGCGCGATAAAAAGCGCCCGCTGCTGCAGGTTGAAACGCCACCACGCGAAGTTCTGGAAGCGTTGGCCGATGAACGCAATCCTCTGTACGAAGAGATTGCTGATGTGACCATTCGTACTGATGATCAGAGCGCTAAAGTGGTTGCAAACCAGATTATTCATATGCTGGAAAGCAACTGATTCTGGCTTTATATACACTCGCCTGCGGGTAAAAGCATTAAAGGTGGATGTCGCGTCATGGAGAGGATTACAGTTACTCTCGGGGAACGTAGTTACCCTATCACCATCGCGGCTGGTTTGTTTAACGACCCAGCTTCCTTTTTACCACTGAAAGCGGGTGATCAGGCGATGCTGGTCACCAATGAGACGCTGGCTCCGCTTTATCTTGACCGCGTTCGCCACCTGCTTGAGCAGGCGGGCGTGAAGGTCGACAGTGTAATTCTGCCCGATGGCGAGCAGTATAAAAGCCTGACGGTACTGGATACCGTCTTTACCGCATTGCTGCAAAAACCCCATGGTCGCGATACGACACTGCTTGCTCTCGGCGGCGGTGTTGTGGGCGATCTGACGGGCTTTGCGGCAGCAAGCTATCAACGTGGTGTCCGTTTTATTCAGATTCCGACCACCTTACTGTCTCAGGTCGACTCTTCCGTTGGCGGCAAAACCGCGGTCAACCATCCGCTCGGCAAAAACATGATTGGCGCGTTCTACCAGCCTGCTTCGGTGGTGGTGGATCTCGACTGTCTGAAAACCCTGCCAGCACGCGAACTGGCCTCTGGCCTGGCTGAAGTGATCAAATACGGCATTATTCTCGACGGTGAGTTCTTTAACTGGCTGGAAGAGAATATGGATGCGCTGCTGCGCCTGGATGAGGCTAAACTGGCATACTGCATTCGCCGTTGTTGTGAGCTGAAAGCAGAAGTTGTTGCAGCAGACGAGCGTGAAACGGGCTTACGTGCTTTACTGAATCTTGGGCATACGTTTGGCCACGCGATTGAAGCCGAAATGGGTTACGGAAACTGGCTCCACGGTGAAGCTGTCGCTGCTGGCATGGTGATGGCTGCCCGTACCTCCGAACGTCTGGGTCAGTTCAAACCGGAAGAGACGGCACGTATCATCGCACTGCTGGAACGTGCTGGCTTGCCGGTAACCGGGCCGCAGGAGATGTCGGCGCAAGCGTATTTACCCCACATGATGCGCGATAAAAAAGTATTGGCAGGTGAGATGCGTCTTGTACTCCCGCTTGCAATAGGGAAGAGTGAAGTGCGCGGCGGAGTGCCGCACGATGTCGTTCTTGGCGCTATCGCTGATTGTCAGCAGGCGTAACAATTAGAAAGGTCAGGCCACTGTTACCGGTGGTCGTTTAGCTTCAGGCGAAATGCAAAGTCGTAGGCATAAGCCTTTGAGTGGGGTGTTAAATGGATGAATTCAAACCAGAAGACGAGCTGAAACCCGATCCCAGCGATCGTCGTACTGGTCGTTCTCGTCAATCTTCAGAACGTGATAACGAGCCGCAGATCAACTTTGACGATGTTGATCTGGATGCAGACGATCGTCGCCCTTCACGTAGCCGCAATGCGCGTGATGAGCGAGAAGAAGAGGATTATGAGTCCGAAGAAGATTCAATGGACGAAGAGCCAGTAGAGCGTCGCCCGCGTAAACGTAAAAAAGCGGCCGCGCAGAAACCGGCCTCCCGCCAGTACATCATGATGGGACTGGGCGTTCTGGTGCTTGTGCTGCTGATTGTCGGCATTGGCTCCGCGCTGAAAGCGCCTTCCACGAATTCTGGCGAGCAAACGGCTTCCACTGAGAAGAGCATCAACCTCTCCGGTAACGATGCGGCAGATCAGGCAAATGGTGCACAGCCAGCGCCGGGGACCACCTCCGCAGAGCAGACCGCCAGTAACACAACGACGCCGCAGGATGTTTCCCTGCCGCCAGTCTCTTCTACCCCCGCTCAGAATCAGGCACCTGCCACGCCAGAAGGCCAGCAGCGTGTAGAAGTTCAGGGCGATCTGAACAACGCGCTGATGCAGCCGCAAAACCAGCAGCAGGTGGATAACGTCGTGGTGAATTCTACGCTGCCAACTGAACCTGCAACCGTTGCGCCTGTTCGCGGTGGCAACGCTCAGCCACAAACCGCAGCAACCGAAAGCAAGCCGCGTCAGACTCAGACTGCACCACGTCAGGAACGTAAGCAGGCGGTCATTGAACCTAAGCGTGAAACCAAACCTCAGGCTGTGGTAAAAGCACCAGAAGTAAAAGCAACCCCGGTGCAGCCGAAACGGACTGAAACCGCTGCGGCAAGCGAGCCCGCAAAAGCGCCAGTGACGCAGACTGCACCGAAAGCCACGGCCACCACCACTGCACCTGCGGCGACAACGGCTCCAGCTGCAACCGCCACAGCATCGGCTGGCACAACCGGTAAAACGACGGGTAACGTCGGTTCACTGAAATCTGCGCCATCCAGTAACTACACGCTGCAGCTGAGCAGTTCGTCCAACTATGACAACCTCAACGGTTGGGCGAAGAAATCGAATCTGAAAAACTACGTGGTTTATCAGACGACCCGTAACGGGCAGCCGTGGTATGTGCTGGTGAGCGGTGTGTATGCTTCTAAAGATGAAGCGAAACGTGCCGTGGCGACACTGCCAGCAGACGTTCAGGCGAAAAACCCGTGGGCGAAGCCCATTCATCAGGTTCAGGCCGATCTTAAGTAATGTTTAAAGCGCAGGATGCTGTCGGAGCTTTCTCCACAGCCGGAGAAGGTGTAATCAGTTAGTCAGCATGAAAAAAAATCGCGCTTTTCTGAAATGGGCAGGGGGGAAATACCCCCTGCTTGATGATATTAAAAAGCACCTGCCTAAAGGCGAGTGTCTTATCGAGCCCTTTGTGGGCGCAGGATCGGTGTTCCTGAACACCGATTTTTCTCGTTATATCCTGGCGGATATCAACAGCGATCTCATCAGCCTCTATAACATCGTCAAACTGCGTACCGATGAGTATGTGGAAGAGGCGCGCAAGCTGTTTACGCCCGAGAACAATCATCCGGATGTTTACTACCAGCTGCGCACTGAGTTTAACCAGAGCCAGGATCCGTTCCGACGGGCGCTGTTGTTCCTCTATCTCAACCGCCATGGTTACAACGGCCTGTGCCGGTATAATCTGCGTGGGGAATTCAACGTGCCGTTTGGCCGCTATAAGCGCCCTTACTTCCCGCAGGACGAGCTGTATCACTTTGCTGAAAAAGCGCAGAATGCAGAATTCCACTGCCTCTCATATGAAGAGTGTATGGAACTGGCGGGCGTAGACTCGGTGGTTTACTGCGATCCGCCTTACGCCCCGCTGTCTGCGACGGCGAATTTTACCGCCTATCACACCAACAGCTTCAGTCCGGCCGAGCAAGCCCGTCTGGCGGAGATGGCGGAAAAGCTGGTCAGCAAAAGAATTCCGGTGTTAATTTCGAATCACGATACCCCTGATACGCGCGAATGGTACAAAGCGGCGAAGCATTTTCAGGTCAAAGTGCGGCGTAGCATTAGCAGCAACGGCGGCACACGTAAAAAGGTGGACGAACTCCTGGCTCTTTATCGCCCCTGAGCCGTTTTGCCCGCCGGTAAACACATTTCAAGGAGATGCGGATGAAACAGTTTTTGATTGCTCCCTCAATTCTGTCGGCCGATTTTGCCCGCCTGGGTGAGGACACTGCTAACGCGCTCGCCGCAGGTGCGGATGTCGTCCATTTCGACGTTATGGATAACCACTATGTTCCTAATCTGACCATTGGCCCCATGGTGCTCAAGGCGCTGCGTAACTACGGTATTACCGCGCCCATTGACGTCCATCTGATGGTGAAACCGGTTGATCGCATCGTGCCTGATTTTGCCGCGGCGGGCGCCAGTATCATTACCTTCCACCCGGAAGCGTCTGAACACGTTGACCGCACGCTGCAGCTGATTAAAGAAAACGGCTGTAAAGCGGGCCTGGTCTTTAACCCGGCAACGCCGCTGAGCTATCTCGACTATGTGATGGATAAGCTGGACGTTATCTTGCTGATGTCCGTTAACCCGGGCTTTGGCGGGCAGTCATTCATTCCTCACACGCTTGATAAACTGCGTGAAGTGCGCCGTCGTATTGATGAGTCCGGCTATGACATCCGTCTGGAAGTGGATGGTGGCGTGAAGGTGAATAACATTGGTGAAATTGCGGCTGCGGGCGCGGATATGTTCGTTGCCGGTTCGGCAATTTTCGACCAACCGGATTACAAAAAAGTTATAGATGAAATGCGCCGCGAGCTGGCGAAGGTAAGTCATGGATAAATTGCAGGCAACCCGGGGTATTGCATTTGACCTCGATGGCACGCTGGTTGACAGCGCGCCGGGCTTAACGAGCGCCGTCGACCAGGCGCTGTACGCCCTTGAACTGCCCGTCGCGGGCGAAGATCGCGTCGTGACGTGGATTGGGAATGGCGCAGATGTCCTGATGGAGCGCGCCCTGACGTGGGCTCGCCAGGAGCGTGCGTCACAACGTTCCGCACAGGGCAAACCGAGCGTTGATCACGCGGATATCCCGCAGGAAGAACAGCTGCGAATTCTGCGCAAACTGTTTGACCGTTTCTACGAAGAAACCGTTGAAGAAGGCAGCTTCCTGTTCCCGGACGTGAAGGAAACGCTGAGCGCGCTGCATGCGAAAGGCATTCCGCTGGGGCTGGTTACCAACAAGCCGACGCCGTTTGTTGCGCCATTGCTGGACGCGCTGGATATCGCGAAATACTTCACCGTGATTGTGGGCGGTGATGACGTACAGAATAAAAAGCCGCACCCGGAACCGCTGTTGCTGGTGGCAGGAAAATTATCCTTAACACCTGCTGAGCTGCTCTTTGTCGGTGATTCACGCAATGATATTCTGGCTGCCAGAGCGGCGGGTTGTCCCTCCGTGGGGTTAACCTATGGCTACAACTACGGTGAGGCCATTACCCTGAGTGAGCCGGACGTCGTGTTCGATCGCTTCAAAGATTTGTTGCCCGCACTCGGGCTTTCATACAGTGAACATCAGGAATTGAAAAATGACTAAGCCCATCGTTTTTAGTGGCGCCCAGCCGTCAGGTGAATTGACCATTGGTAACTACATGGGTGCGTTACGTCAGTGGGTTAGCATGCAGGATGACTACCATTGCATTTACTGCATTGTGGATCTGCATGCTATTACCGCCCGTCAGGATCCTGAGAAGCTGCGTAAAGCCACGCTGGACACCCTGGCGCTCTATCTGGCCTGCGGGATCGATCCTGAAAAGAGCACCATCTTCGTTCAGTCTCACGTGCCGGAGCATGCACAGCTTGGCTGGGCGCTGAACTGCTACACCTACTTTGGTGAACTGAGCCGTATGACGCAGTTCAAGGATAAATCCGCGCGCTATTCCGAGAACATCAACGCCGGTCTGTTTGACTATCCGGTGCTGATGGCGGCTGACATTCTGCTGTATCAGACTAACCAGGTGCCGGTGGGTGAAGACCAGAAGCAACACCTGGAGCTGAGCCGTGATATCGCCCAGCGCTTTAATGCCCTGTATGGCGAAGTGTTCAAAGTGCCAGAGCCATTTATTCCAAAATCTGGTGCACGCGTGATGTCGCTGCTGGAGCCGACCAAAAAGATGTCCAAGTCTGACGATAACCGCAACAACGTTATCGGCCTGCTGGAAGATCCGAAATCGGTGGTTAAAAAGCTCAAGCGTGCCGTGACCGACTCCGACGAGCCGCCTGTTGTGCGCTACGATGTGCAGAACAAAGCGGGGGTCTCCAACCTGCTGGATATCCTCTCCGGTGTGACCGGCCAGAGCATTCCTGAGCTGGAGCAGCACTTTGAAGGCAAGATGTACGGCCACCTGAAAGGCGAAGTGGCGGATGCCGTTTCCGGTATGCTGACCGAGCTCCAGGAGCGTTATCACCGCTACCGTAACGATGAAGCCTTCCTGCAGAAGGTGATGAAAGAGGGCGCTGAAAAAGCCAGCGCGCGCGCGTCAGAAACCCTGAAAGCGGTGTACGAAGCGATTGGGTTTGTGGGTAAGCCGTAGGTAAAAGCAAAACGGTAACGGCGTTACCGTTTTAGGGTTTGTACCCTCTCCCTGTGGGTGAGGGCATCACGCCGCACTTTTCTAAACAAAAAAACCGGGGAATCCCCTAATGCTGGTCACTTAAGGTGATCAGCATTTTTTCTTGCCGGATATTTCTGGGCTTTTATTCTCACTTCCCGGGGGTAACTTCGCTCTCTTCTTCCCGGTAATACTAGCCACTTTGCTTTCTCATACAGCGTTCTTAACTCACCCGGCATCTTACCCGGTGAGGCCCATGGCAGCGTTATCAGAAGCCTGGTTATTTCACTTATTGTGCCGCTAAAGCTCAACTGGTAAGGCAGATAATCGCCCTTCAGTTCAAACGCCATCCTTACCATCTGGTATCTCACCAGGTTGTAAGTCAGCAGTACCCCCCATAACTCCTGTCGCACCAGTTCTGGCAACTTACTGCGTAACGTCCAGCGGCTGTCCATCATTCCCTGCTTCGCTTCCCGGTAACCCAGTTCAATTTCCCACCTGTGACGATATAACTCGCTGATATCATTGCCAGGGTAGCGATTCTGGTCTGTCAGGGATGTCAGAACCTGTTTTTCTTTTCCGTCAACCGTTCGGGTCAGCAGTCTTGCGGTGAACCGCCCCGGGAGTGCTGGCCACTGTTTCCGGGCCTGTGGGCTGGTTTTCAGTTCAACAAGCTCGTCGCCACGTCCCAGCTTACGCACAACTTCATATTGTGTGTTTTTTTTCAGTGGCAGCAGCCAGTGCCGGTTTTCTCCGGACATCTGCCAGTGATGAAGCAGTCCCGGAGAGTAAAATCCTTTATCGAATAAAGTGATACTCTCATCCGGCGTTCTTTCTGCCAGCTGCGCTGCCAGTCGCATTTCGCTGACGTTCTCGCTGTCAAAGGCGCTGGCGTTGATCAGATGGCTGCTCAGCTCCATCAGACAAACCATCCTGACCTGCGGATAGCCACCGGTACCATTTCGCCCTGCGGGTCTGCTGAAGGCCGCGCTGTTTTCCGGCGTGTCTGCCGTACGCCAGACAACACCGTCCACAGCAAACAGATTCAGTCCGTGCCATTTCGGATGGGCCGCCTGCTGGTTCCAGTACCGCTGTGTAATGTCGAACAGTTCCCGCACAGCATCTTCCCCGAGCGTTTTTCGGCGCTGAATAACTGAGCTGCGGGCGGTGAAAGGCTCACCGGTCCTGTCAGTGATATCCATCAGATTCACGATCTCGGTCATAGGGCGATTGCAGAAAATGGACATGCCAACGACCAGCCAAATCATGGATTCAAGAGGAAGTTTGCGTTTGCGGAGTGTGACAGTATCAGTCAACGTTAACGCTTTCTGAATGAATTCAGTGGGAATGAGGTCCGAGAGGCTACGGGCGTGCTCAGGGGAGGTAACGTTGATAATGCCGAGGGCTTGTGAAAGTTCCATTTAAAAAAGGGTCCATGATGAACATGAACCCTTTTTACACCAGCCACCGGATCGGTCAACCGATCCTTAAACGATCGGCATTAGGGAATCCCCGGTTTTTTTACACCTGTAAAACAGCTTACTGCTGTGCCGCCGGGCCACAACCCCCGATGATCTTCGAAATGGAGATCGCCGGGTGCAGCAGGTAATCGTAGCTGCAGTTGTTTTTGGTGTTTTGCACGTGGCCAGTGCAGGCCGTCAGAGTCGATAACAGGCCTACCAGAACGGCAGCTTTAGCCAGTTTGAACATACGCATTCCTTGTCTTAAAAAAACTAAATTGGATGTAACACGAGGGAATAAATGGAAAAGTTCCATTTCGCGGGAGGTATGTTATCGACAGCAGTAACAGGGGAGTAGTCCGGTTAAGGACTACTCGAAGAAGGGAGAATATGCGCTAGTGATTTGAGAACCAGTTGAGTTTATCGCGCAGCTCGACCACGCGGCCGACAATAATCAGCGCCGGGCTTTCAACCTGCTGCGCCAGCTCACCCAGCTGTGTCAGCACGCCATTTACCACGCGCTGCTTAATGGAGGTGCCGTTTTCCACCAGCGCGACGGGCATATCCGCTTCCATGCCGTGTTCCAGTAATTTCGCCTGGATCGTAGCGGCCTGATTCAGCCCCATATAGAAGACCAGCGTCTGCTTTTCGGCGGCCAGGTTGTGCCAGTCCAGTTCGCTGCCGGTTTTCAGGTGCCCCGTCACCAGACGCACGCTCTGCGCGTAATCACGATGGGTCAATGGAATACCGGAGTATGCCGAACAGCCGGATGCCGCCGTAATGCCAGGCACCACAGAGAACGGAATACCTGCGTTGCAGAGGGTTTCCAGTTCCTCGCCGCCGCGACCAAAGATAAACGGATCCCCGCCCTTCAGGCGCACCACACGTTTTCCTTTTTGCGCTTCCCGCAGCAGGATCTGGTTAATCTCTTCCTGCGGCACGCAGTGATAACCCGCACGTTTACCCACAAACACCCGGTCCGCATCGCGACGTACCAGATTCATGATCTCATCGGAGACCAGACGGTCATACACAACGGTATCGGCCTGCTGGATCTGCTGGAGTCCTTTCAGCGTCAGTAATCCCGCATCGCCGGGGCCTGCGCCTACCAGCACCACCTCGCCACGATGATCCAGCGGTTCAGAGAGTAACTGCTCGGTCGTCTCTTCAACCGCCTTCACGTCCTGATTGGCCAGCGACTGGGCCAGTCGGTCATTGACGAAGAATTTTTCCCAGAAGCGACGGCGCTCGCCCACGGTCGCGAAGGTTTGCTTCACTCGTGAACGCAGTTGCCCTGCATAGTGGGCAATTTGTCCAAGATGTTGCGGCAGCAGTGCTTCCAGTTTTTCCCGCAGCAGGCGGGCGAGAACCGGCGAGCGGCCACCTGACGACACCGCAATCATCAGCGGTGAACGGTCGATTATCGACGGCATGATAAAGCTGGCTTCTTTCGGCGCATCCACCACGTTGCAGAAGATACGGCGCGCTTCGCAGGCATCGCTAACGCGCTGATTCACTTCATCGTCATCCGTCGCGGCAATAGTCAGCCAGCAGGTATCCAGCAGGGACTCGTTAAACTCCCCCTGATTCAGCGTGAGCATCCCTTCCTTCGCCCAGGCTTCAAACTGTGGTGCGAAGGCGAGGGCGTTAACCGTAAGACGGGCACCTGCCTCTAACAGCAAGCGGGCTTTGCGTTCAGCCACATCGCCGCCACCCACAAGCAGGCAGTCGCGATGGCGTAATTGACAGAAAATCGGCAGGTGGTCCACGACATTACCTCACAGCATTCATGGAGGGGGTAAGAATTGACGTCAGAATAACAGCAGGAATCGCCGGAAACATACGGTTTTTCCTGCCGTTACCCATAAGGGGTCATAAGCCTTTCCTATAGGAAAGGCGG
This sequence comes from Enterobacter cloacae complex sp. 382A5, assembly GCF_050031095.1. Classification (NCBI taxonomy): domain Bacteria; kingdom Pseudomonadati; phylum Pseudomonadota; class Gammaproteobacteria; order Enterobacterales; family Enterobacteriaceae; genus Enterobacter; species Enterobacter cloacae complex sp. 382A5. The sequence goes on along the minus strand of NZ_JBLGVK010000001.1, from coordinate 4,339,589 downwards.
GGGGTTAGGCTTTTAACTGCACTTGGCCGTCCTTCACGCGAACGTCGTAGTGCTTCACCGAGTAGCTTTCATCTTCCATGCACAGTCCGTCGCTTAAACGGAAACGCTGTTTTTTCAGCGGACTGGCGACCCACAGTTCACCCTGATGCTCGGCAATCAGCCCGCGGGAGAGGACGCTGGCCTCAAAAAACGGGTCGATATTGCTGATGGCAAAAACCTGTTCGTCGTGGCGAGGGCGGAAAATCGCGACCTGCTCGTTTCCCAGCAGCGCACAGACGCCGGTTGCCGGCAGAATGTCGTTAATGTTGCAGATGTTTACCCACTGGCTCATGCGTTTTCCTCCACCAGCGTCACCGGAATACGTTCATAAGGTGTCGCCGGACGATGCTGTTCGCGCTCTGCTACTACCTGCACGTTCGGGTCGCGCTGGGTGCTGTTGATGAAGTGTTTGAAGCGTGTCTGTGCCGCTGGCGTGTTGACGGTTTCCGTCCACTCGCAAATCACCGCCGCGCGCAGGCGCGCCATCTCCGCTTCCAGATGTTCGTTCAGGCCCAGCTTATCGTCGATGATGACCGACTTCAGGTAGTCGATGCCGCCCTCCAGATTATCCAGCCAGGAAGCGGTACGGGTCAGTTTGTCGGCGGTACGGATGTAGAACATCATGAAGCGGTCGAGATACTGAATCAGCGTGTCGTGGTCAAGATCGGCCGCCAGCAGGTCAGCGTGGCGTGGTTTCATCCCGCCGTTACCGCAGACGTACAGGTTCCAGCCTTTCTCGGTGGCGATGATCCCCACGTCTTTCCCCTGCGCTTCGGCACATTCACGGGTACAGCCGGAGACGCCGAACTTCATTTTGTGCGGGGTACGGATGCCTTTGTAGCGGTTTTCCAGCTCGACGCCGAAGCCCACGCTGTCGCCCACGCCGTAGCGGCACCAGGTGCTGCCCACGCAGGTTTTCGCCATGCGCAGCGCTTTGGCATACGCATGACCGGTTTCGAAGCCCGCCTCAATCAGCTGACGCCAGATCTCCGGCAGGTCATCTTTCTGTGCACCAAACAGGCCGATACGCTGGGAACCGGTGATTTTGGTGTAGAGGTTAAATTCACGCGCGATACGGCCCACGGCCACCAGCCCTTCCGGGGTGATTTCACCGCCCGCAGAGCGTGGGATAACGGAGTAAGTCCCGTCTTTCTGGATATTTGCCAGGAAGTTGTCGTTGGTGTCCTGCAGCGGCGTATGTTCTGGTTTGAGGATGTACTCATTCCAGCAAGAGGCCAGCAGGGAGCCGACGGTCGGTTTACACACTTCGCAGCCATAGCCCTGGCCGTGCTTGGCCAGCAGTTCGTCGAAGGATTTAATGCCTTCCACGCGGATCAGGTGATACAGCTCCTGGCGAGAGTACGCGAAGTGCTCGCACAGGTTGTTGTTCACTTCGATGCCCTGTTTCGCCAGTTCGGCGTTAAGCACCTGTGTGACCAGAGGAATACAGCCGCCGCAGCCGGTTCCGGCTTTGGTTTCCGCTTTCAGCGCCGCAACGGTGTGACAGCCTTTGTTGATGGCGGAGATCAACATGCCTTTGGTGACGTCGAAGCAGGAGCAGATCTGCGCGCTGTCCGGCAGTTTATCGACGCCGATAGACGGCTTGCCGCTGGAAGCGTGCGCCGGGAGGATCAGCGCGTCCGGATTCTCCGGCAGTTCGATGGCGTTCAGCACCAGTTGCAGCAGGTTGCCGTAGTCGCTGGTGTCGCCCACCAGCACCGCACCGAGCAGGGTTTTGTTGTCCTGGCTGACGATCAGGCGTTTATAGATCTCTTTGCTCTCATCGAGATAGACGTAGCTGCGCGCGCCCGGCGTGCGGCCATGCGCATCGCCGATGCCGCCCACGTCCACGCCCAGCAGCTTCAGCTTGGCGCTCAAGTCCGCGCCTTCGAAGGCGTTTTCGTTTCCGAGGATATGGTCAACGGCGACCTGCGCCATTTTGTAGCCCGGCGCCACCAGACCGTACACGCGGTTATTCCAGCTGGCACATTCGCCGATAGCATAGATATCCGGGTCGGAGGTCTGGCAGGTATCGTTCACCATGATCCCGCCGCGCTGGGCAACCGCCAGACCGCACTGGGTGGCCAGCTTGTCGCGTGGGCGAATACCGGTTGAGAAGACGATAAAGTCAACTTCGAGCTCGCTGCCGTCGGCAAAGCGCATGGTTTTACGCGCTTCGGTGCCTTCCTGCACAATCTCTTTGGTGTTTTTGCTGGTGTGGACTTTCACGCCCATGCTTTCAATCTTACGGCGCAGCTGATCGCCACCCATGTGGTCCAGCTGTTCGGCCATCAGCATCGGGGCAAATTCGATGACGTGCGTTTCAACGCCGAGGTTTTTCAACGCTCCGGCTGCTTCCAGACCCAGCAGGCCGCCCCCGACCACCGCGCCGCGTTTACTGCGACGTGCGCAGGATTCGATGGCGTTGAGATCTTCAATGGTACGGTAAACGAAGCAATCCTGCGTTTCCGAACCTTTGATAGGCGGGATCCACGGATATGAGCCAGTCGCCATGATCAGCTTGTCGTAAAAAACCGTACGGCCAGCGCTGGAGTGGATCACTTTCTCCTGACGGTTGATGGTGATAGCGCGTTCGCCCACCAGCACTTTTACGCCATGCTTCTCATAGAAACCTTCACGCACCAGAGAGAGCTCTTCGGCGGTATGATGGGAGAAGTAGGAAGACAAGTGCACACGGTCGTACGCCTTGCGGGGTTCTTCACAGAACACGGTAATATCGAACTGCTCAGCGCTGGCTTTATCGAGAAGATCCTCAATAAAGCGGTGGCCGACCATGCCGTTACCGATGATAGCGAGTCTGACTTTGCTCATTTTTGCCTCGATTTCTTTTCTATTACTGCCTACCTTAACGATTCAGCAGGGGCACTTATTGATGCAAATCAAATACGCCTTCGCCTACTCCCTAGGTGGTAGATGTATGATTTGTCAGGATTTTTATAAGTTATGGAAATCGCTGGCTTTTCGTTGTCGTCGATTTTATGTACAAAAAGAGTGGCTATTTTTGGAAAAACAGGTACTCCTTAATTTCAGCCGCGTTTTTCAGGGGAAAGGTATGTCTACAACACCGCTTTGGCTTGTGCAGAATGTTCGTTTACCGGATCGCGAAGGGCTGTGGCAGATCGCCATCGAGAACGGTCGGTTTGGTGCTATCACGCCCATGGACGAGACTCACAGCGAAAGCTATGAGGTCTTGAATGCCCGCGGCGGACTTGCTATTCCACCGTTTATTGAGCCGCATATTCACCTGGATACCACGCAGACGGCGGGCGAGCCACACTGGAACCAGTCCGGCACGCTGTTTGAAGGGATTGAACGCTGGGCGGAGCGTAAGGCGCTGCTCAGCCATGAAGATGTCAAAGCGCGCGCATGGAAAACGCTGAAGTGGCAAATTGCCAACGGGATCCAGTTTGTCCGCTCCCACGTGGATGTCTCCGACCCGACACTTACCGCCCTGAAGGCGATGCTGGAGGTTAAACAGGAGGTCGCCCCGTGGGTGACGCTGCAAATCGTGGCATTCCCGCAGGAAGGCATTCTCTCTTACCCGAACGGCGCGGCGCTGCTGGAAGAGGCATTAACGCTGGGCGCGGATGTGGTGGGTGCCATCCCGCACTTCGAATTCACCCGGGAATACGGCGTGCAGTCCCTGCATATCGCCTTTGACCTGGCGAAGAAATACGACCGTCCGCTGGATATTCATTGTGATGAAATCGACGATGAGCAGTCCCGCTTTGTGGAGACGGTCGCCACGCTGGCCTATGAAGCTGGCATTGGCGCGCGGGTCACGGCCAGCCACACCACCGCCATGCATTCCTACAACGGCGCGTATACCTCGCGGCTGTTCCGCCTGCTGAAGATGTCGGGCATTAACTTTGTGGCGAATCCGCTGGTGAATATCCACCTGCAGGGGCGTTTTGACGACTATCCGAAGCGTCGGGGCATTACCCGCGTGAAGGAGCTACAGGCGGCGGGCATTAACGTCTGCTTTGGTCATGATGATGTGTTTGATCCATGGTATCCGCTCGGTACCGGCAATATGCTGCAGGTACTGCATATGGGACTGCACGTCTGTCAGATGATGGGCTACCCGCAAATTGACAGCGGCCTGAACCTGATCACCCATAACAGCGCCCGCACCTTTGGCCTGAGCGATTACGGTATTGAGACGGGGAACCCGGCGAACCTGGTGATTTTGCCTGCAGAGAGTGGGTTTGAGGCGGTACGCTGTCAGGTGCCGGTGCGCTGGTCCATTCGGCAGGGGCGGATTATTGCCACCACGCAGCTGGCGCAGACCTGGATCCAGATGGATAGCGGGGGAGAAGAGATAAGTTTTGCCAGAAACAGCCCCTCTGCGTAGCGCAGAGGGGCGCAGGGATTAGTGCGACGCCGCTGCAGCGTTATGCTGGCGGTGGCGGGTTACAAAGCCCAGGATGAAGCACATGATGAACACCACGGCGTACAGACCGTTAGCGGTGTGCAGCGCCGCCAGCGGACCGCTGTGGGCGACGATCGGGCCCGTCACCACAAAGGTCAGCATGGTGCCGATGGTGCCGCAGGTCAGGACGAAGTTCACCAGCTTCGGCGAGGCCACTTTGGTCTGCAGGGAGCCCAGGGTGATGATCGACGTATAAATGGCGCTGGAGAAGAAGCCCAGGGTCAGAATGAACCACGGCATGTGGTCCGGGGAACCGTTGATGAACAGATACATCAGCACGGTAGCCAGGCCTGCCAGCACGGTCAGGATGCGCTGCAGATCGAAGAAGCGCAGGATGAAGCTAAACGCCCACATGCCAAACATGTAAGACATCCAGAAATCGCTCACCAGTTTACCCGCGTCGTTCAGGCTCATGCCCAAACCTTTGGCGTATTCCGGCACCCAGGAGATAAAGCCCAGTTGACCCAGGATGTAGCACAGTGCGGCAATGGAGAGGAACAGTACGCCGATACCCCATTTCTCTTTCGCCACAGGCTCTGCCGTGGTCTGTGCTTTTTTACCCAGAACCGGGAATTCGCAGCCGAAGGTCAGGATGAAGATGGCCACGTAAACCAGGCCGATACAGGCGTAGACCCAGTACCACTCAATGCTGCGCGCCAGCAGAACGGCCGCGACCATCGGGAAAATCATCCCGGCCATGCTGAAGAAGGAGTCGGTAAACAGCAGGCGCGCGCCGCGCTGACGGCCTTCATACATATGGGTAATCAGGAAGGTACCAATCGACATGGTGATCCCGCTGACCAGACCGAGCACGAACATGGCGGCGGAGAACAGGGCGATGCTGTGGCTCAGCATCAGACCCGCCACGGCGGCGACCATCAGCACAAAACCAAAACGCAGCTGCGTTTTCAGCGGAACAATTTCCATCAGCCAGGCATTCAGGAAAATGGAGATCAGGATCCCCGCGTTGAGGAAGGTGAAGGTGTTACTCATGCTGGAAACGGGCAGCTGGAAGTAGTCTGCGATATTTCCCATCACCATCCCGGTGACGATCACCAACGCGCCGGTCAGGGCGTAGGAGAAGAAGCTGATCCATGTGAGCTTGATACGATTGCTGTTAGTCATGTCTGGCCTGTTCAGGAAAAGAAAAGCGCCGGATAGGCGCTGAGAGCGGGCAGATTTTAGTCGTGAAAGTGATCCATTCATATCTTTTAAAGAAAATATGAGCTTCATTGCAGGTTTTTATGTGATCGCGATCACATAAAATTGCGTCATAACCAATCGTTTGCGCGGTAACAACTGTTTCAATTTCGTAAAATTAGGTAAAAGGCTGGTCTCCGTTCATACTGCTCTTTAGAATCAAGCCATTCGCTTTTTATACTGCGCTTTGTTAAGGAATTCTCATGCTCAAATCAACACTGGCGGCTGTCGCAGCTGTGTTTGCTCTTTCTGCCGTTTCCCCGGCTGCGCTGGCAGCAAAAGGGGACCCTCATGTTCTGCTGACCACCTCCGCAGGGAATATTGAGCTGGAACTGAATAGCCAGAAAGCCCCGGTTTCTGTGAAAAACTTCCTCGACTACGTAAACAGCGGCTTTTACAACAACACCACCTTCCACCGCGTGATCCCAGGCTTTATGGTGCAGGGCGGCGGTTTCAACGAGCAGATGCAGCAGAAACAGCCGAATCCACCGATCAAAAACGAAGCGGACAACGGCCTGCTGAACACCCGTGGCACCATCGCCATGGCGCGTACGGCGGATAAAGACAGCGCTACCAGCCAGTTCTTTATCAACGTGGCGGATAACGCCTTCCTCGACCACGGCCAGCGTGACTTCGGCTATGCGGTGTTTGGTAAAGTGGTAAAAGGAATGGACGTGGCGGACAAGATTTCTCAGGTACAGACCCACGACGTTGGGCCATACCAGAATGTACCATCCAAACCGGTCGTGATCCTCTCTGCAAAAGTACTGCCGTAATCCTCTTTGACACGGGCGCGTCTCGCCCGTGTTGTTAGCCCTCCCTGCGAAAGCGCGTTTTGCTGCTTATACTTTGGCAAACGGACATATTCAGGGAGGCGTTAAGTGAAAAAACTCACCGATAAGCAAAAATCCCGTCTCTGGGAGCTGCAGCGTAACGTCAATTTTCAGGCCAGTTGTCTCCTTGAAAAGGGTCATGGTCCTTCAGATCCCCAGATTGAGACGCTGGAACTTGGGCCTTCAGCGCCTGGGTTGCCCCATCTGTGCCTTATTCACCGCCATCTGTATCGCAGAGAGATGAAACGGGCAGGTGAATACCGTACGGACGATATTTTCAAAGGGGAGATTCCTTTTTGCCATTTCGAATACATTGAGAAGATGGGCAATGAATTGATGTCGGCACTGGAAAGCGACCGGTACCTGGTGGGTCTTCAGAAAGAGGAGTTTATCGAGCGGATAAGCCATTACTATTGTGAAATCAATATGCTGCATCCTTTTGCGAGCGGTAATGGCATTGCGCAGCGCGTTTTCTTTGAACAGCTGGCGATCCATGCGGGTTACCTGCTGGACTGGCGCGATATCGATCCTGAGCAGTGGGTCGCGGCTAACCAGAGCGGCGCAACGGGAGATTTGTCCGCCCTGAACGCTATCTTTGCCAAAGTAGTGAGCGAAGCGCGGGAATCTGAGTAGAATAGGGCGGCATTTTTTTCGGGAGCCGCCATGATTCTGCTGATTGATAACTACGATTCCTTCACCTGGAACCTTTACCAGTATTTTTGTGAACTGGGTGCAGAGGTGGTTGTCCGCCGTAACGACGACATCAGCCTGACCGAGATTGATGCGCTGTCCCCAAAGAAAATCGTTATCTCGCCGGGGCCGTGTACCCCATCGGAATCGGGTATTTCTCTGGATGTGATCCGCCACTACGCCGGCAGGCTGCCGATTCTTGGCGTCTGCCTTGGCCATCAGGCCATCGGGCAGGTGTTTGGCGCCACCATTGTCCGTGCTGCCAGGGTGATGCACGGTAAAACCTCACCGGTTACCCACACCGGCACGGGCGTGTTTAGCGGGTTAAATAACCCGTTAACCGTCACGCGCTACCATTCTCTGGTGATTGACCCGCCGACGCTGCCCGACTGCTTTGAGGTGACCGCCTGGAGCGAGACGCAGGAGATCATGGGCATTCGCCATCGTGAATGGGATCTCGAAGGGGTGCAGTTCCACCCGGAGAGTATTCTCAGCGAACAGGGGCACCAGCTGCTGGCTAATTTCCTCAATCGCTGAATATCTGTTGCCTTGCTGTGATTTTTTATGCATATTTTGTGATTATATTTTCACAATCAATGTGACATAAAATGGATGGTCATGACATGGCAACTGAACAATCTGCAATTACCCGCGCGACATTCGATGAAGTCATTCTGCCGATTTATGCACCGGCCGAGTTTATTCCGGTAAAGGGAAAAGGCAGCCGCGTCTGGGATCAGCAGGGGAAAGAGTACGTGGATTTCGCCGGGGGGATTGCGGTGACGGCGCTGGGGCATTGCCATCCTGCACTGGTCGAGGCACTGAAAACCCAGGGCGAAACCCTGTGGCACACCAGCAACGTCTTTACCAACGAACCGGCGTTGCGCCTGGGGCGCAAGATCATTGACGCGACTTTCGCCGAGCGCGTGCTGTTTATGAACTCCGGGACCGAAGCCAACGAAACCGCCTTCAAGCTGGCGCGCTACTACGCTTCCACACGCCACAGCCCATACAAAACCAAAATCATCGCTTTCCATAACGCTTTCCACGGTCGTTCGCTGTTTACCGTTTCCGTTGGCGGCCAGCCGAAGTATTCCGACGGCTTTGGTCCGAAACCCGCCGATATCATTCATGTGCCGTTTAACGATCTGCATGCGGTGAAAGCGGTGATGGATGACCATACCTGCGCGGTCGTGGTTGAGCCGATTCAGGGTGAAGGTGGCGTGACGGCGGCAACGCCGGAATTCCTCAAAGGGCTGCGCGCGCTGTGCGATCAGCATCAGGCGCTGCTGGTGTTTGATGAAGTCCAGAGCGGGATGGGGCGTACCGGCTCCCTGTTCGCCTATATGCACTACGGCGTGACGCCGGATATTCTGACCAGCGCCAAAGCGCTCGGCGGCGGCTTCCCGGTCAGCGCGGTGCTCACCACCCAGGAGATCGCCTCCGCGTTCCACGTTGGCTCTCACGGCTCCACCTACGGCGGAAACCCGCTGGCCTGCGCCATCGCCGGTGCGGCGTTTGATATCATCAATACGCCGGAGGTATTAAGCGGCGTTCAGGCGAAGCGCGAGCTGTTCGTGAAACATCTGCAGCAGATCGACGAAACGTACGACGTCTTCAGCGAGATCCGTGGCATGGGACTGCTGATTGGCGCTGAGCTGAAGCCGCAGTACAAAGGCCGCGCACGCGATTTCCTGCACGCCGCTGCTCACGAAGGGGTGATGGTGCTCAACGCTGGCCCGGACGTGATGCGCTTTGCGCCGTCGCTGGTGGTCGAAGAGAACGATATTGAAGATGGATTAACCCGCTTTGCCGCGGCGGTCGCGAAGATCGTTAAAGGCTAATACTCGGTTCGTTTTAACCGCCGCGTTAACCAGATGCCGTGATGCGGACGCTGACGCCATGCCACCGACGAAATGGTGTGCATGGTGTTCAGATGCCCCAGAATGCGTTGCAGATGCTGCTCCAGCGTGCTCATTGGCCCGTGGGTGAGCGTTTCCGGCGCTTCCAGAATGTTCGAATCCCCCGATTCACCCGGCGCGTCATACTCCAGACGCTGCTGACACCGCTGCAGGGCAATCTCACACGACTGCAAATAGCGCTGCGCCAGGTCCGGCGTCAGCATGGTATGTTCACGCGCCAGCGTGGTCATCGCGTTGATATGTTCGACGATGAACTGGCTGTGCGTCACCCAGAGCTTCATATCCGCCAGATAGTGCGAGTTAAAGCCGGGCTCCTGCATCGCCTGATTCAGCGAGTTGAACAGGGCGTTATGCGCCTGGTTGACCTTCATCCGCTGATACGCCAGCGGGGAGGGCTGCGGATCGTCGCTCAGGATCAGGCGGATAGCCTGCTGGTCGGCCTCCAGCGCGTCGTGGGCGTTCTGCCTGAGCAGGCCGCTTTGCCATTGTGGCCACAGCCAGACCATACCACCAAAGGCAATCAGACAGCCAATCAGGGTATCAATAAGCCTGGCGACAATAAACTGTTCGCCATTGAGCGTAAGCAACTGCAGGGTGTATACCGCCGTGACCGTAAAGCCCACCATCGCCCAGCCGTAGTTTTTGCGGATGATCAGGTAGCTCACCAGGGTAATCAATAGCATGCCTGCCAGCGTATAGCCTTCCGGCACGTGGAAGTGCAGCGTTACGCCGGCGATAATCAACCCCGCCATGGTTCCGCCTGCCCGGTGCAGAATACGCACTCGCGTGGCGCCGTAGCCGTTCTGGGTGACAAACAGTACCGTCATTAATATCCAGTAGGGTTTGGGTAGATGCAGCGCCATGCCCATCAGGCTGGCGATGCTCAGCATCACGCTAATCCGGGCGGCGTTGCGCAGGGCGGAAGATTTAAACGAGAGATAGCTTTTAAGCGCAGGCAGCAGCGGCAGGCGCTTTTGCTTATCCGCCATCAGATCGCGGGGATAGAGCGGGCGCTGGGTACGCAGGACGCGGGCAATACGGCTGAAGTGCCAGGCGGCAAACTGGCCTACCGGGTTATCCTCATGCTGGCGGGCGATTTTCTCCAGTGCGCCGAGCTGCTTGTCCATGTTAAAGCGGGTGGGGTAACGGTGATAAAGAATGTCGTCGGCCAGTACCCGCAGGCGTGCGGACACGGTCTGCGCGTTCCAGCGGATCACCGCTTCGGCATGGCTGCGCTCCACCAGCTTTTGCACCTCCTTCGGGTGGTGCAGGCTCACGGAGATATGCTCCTGCAGATCAAGCCCCACCTGGAAGGTACGCAGCAGCCGTTTATATTCGTGGTTCTTGTTGGCGGCCAGCATATGCAGTTGCTGGTAGCACTGGCTTATCAGATCCACCACCTTCTGCTGGCGCGTCAGCAGCGGCGGCAGCGATTTTTCCGGGTCGGTATGCTGGGTCAGCAGTGTGTATTTGGCTTCGCAGTACTCCGCAAGCTGGACATAGAGCAGGCTCAGGGATTCACGCAGCGGCTGTTCCCGCCACAGCCAGAACCAGAACCAGTTAAACAGGCCATACCATAGCGTACCAAGGGCGTAGATCAGCAGCGGCTCCCACACTGGCATGTTACCTGCGAGACTCAGGGTAAAGATGGCCGCGATGAGTGAGGCGGGCAGTAAACGCGCGTGCAGCGAACTGATTTCGGCGGTCACCCCCAGCGTCATCGCCAGCACGCTCAGGATCAGCGGCAGCGGAATATCGCGGGCCAGCAAAAGCTGCACGGCCAGGCTACACCCGGCAAACAGCGAACCGCCGATAATCAGACGTTTGAAAAAACGCTTATGCGGGGTGTCGAGACCGGCAATGTTGCAGCAGGCGGGAACCAGTGAAAACAGCAGCCCCTGCTGAAGATGCCCAAGGATCAGGCCCACGGCCACAGGAAGGCACAACACCAGCGTTTGTCGCAGTGCGTAGTTAACTTCCGGGTGATAAATCAGCCTGCGCCACATGGGGAGTAGAGACAAAAACGGCGTGACACCTTGTGATGGCACGCCGTTTTATCGGGATTAACGGGTTCCGTAAACCACGATGGTTTTACCGTGGGCGGAGATCAGGTTCTGATCTTCCAGCATTTTCAGGATACGGCCCACTGTTTCACGGGAGCAACCGACGATCTGACCAATTTCCTGGCGGGTAATTTTAATTTGCATGCCGTCAGGGTGGGTCATAGCGTCTGGCTGTTTCGCCAGGTTCAGCAGGGTCTGCGCGATACGGCCGGTCACGTCCAGGAAGGCGAGGTTACCCACTTTCTCTGATGTCACCTGCAGACGGCGAGCCATCTGCGAAGAAAGACGCATCAGGATGTCAGGGTTAACCTGAATCAACTGACGGAATTTCTTGTAGGAAATTTCAGCCACTTCACATGCTGTCTTTGCACGAACCCAGGCGCTACGTTCCTGGCCTTCTTCAAACAGGCCCAGTTCACCGATAAAATCGCCCTGGTTCAGATAAGAAAGGATCATCTCTTTCCCTTCTTCATCTTTGATCAGCACTGCCACCGAGCCTTTGACGATGTAATACAACGTTTCCGCTTTTTCACCCTGGTGAATCAGCGTGCTCTTCGATGGGTACTTATGAATGTGGCAATGAGACAAGAACCATTCGAGAGTCGGGTCTGTTTGCGGTTTGCCAAGCACCATGCGCTGTTATCCTCTGTTATAAGCTGTCACCAGAGTCATAAGATGCATCCGGACTCTGGGGTTGCAATCGAATTCTTACCCATACCTGGGAAGTCGGCTGTCGTAACGTTTCGCAGCCAGTAAAGTTTGATGTCCTCTGCATACATGTGTAACGTCAATGTATTACTGTAGCATCCAGAGTGTTTTAGCATAGCTTTCGCCGCGTGTCTCCTGGTGTCTCGCTTCAGCATGACGCAGGTCGCCTTCCATTGCGAGAAATGTAACGCACGCGTAATCTGTCACCAAAAATGCAACGTTGGAGCTAATGAATATGCAAGCGCGCGTGAAATGGGTAGAAGGTTTAACGTTCCTGGGCGAGTCCTCGTCGGGACACCAGATTTTGATGGACGGTAACTCCGGCGATAAAGCACCCAGCCCAATGGAAATGGTGCTGATGGCGGCAGGGGGATGCAGCGCGATTGACGTGGTGTCGATTCTGCAAAAGGGCCGTCATGATGTGACCGACTGTGAAGTCAAGCTCACGTCAGAACGTCGCGAAGAGGCGCCACGCCTGTTCACGCACATTAACCTGCATTTTGTTGTCACCGGGAAAGCGCTGAAAGATGCTGCCGTCTCACGCGCGGTGGATTTGTCTGCGGAGAAATACTGCTCTGTGGCGTTAATGCTGGAGAAAGCGGTAAAAATTACCCATTCGTATGAAGTGATCGAGGCGTGATTGATGGGGCATCGTGCGTGTTGATGCCCTCACCCTAACCCTCTCCCACCGGGCTGAGGGTTACCCACAAAATAATGCCTGCACGGAGGACCCCCTCTCCCTTGAGGGTGTACGGTCCGGGGACATAGTGAACACTTGTTCGGGGACATGGTAGACACTTACAACTAAGGCATAAGAACCCGTTTATGGAGTCGCTTATGCCCTGGGATGCGAGAGATACCATGTCATTACGTACTGAGTTTGTTTTGTTCGCCTCGCAGGACGGGGCGAACATCCGTTCCCTCTGCCGTCGCTTCGGCATTTCACCTGCCACCGGCTACAAGTGGCTTCGCCGATGGGGGGAGGAAGGTGCCTCCGGCCTTCAGGACCGCCCGCGCATACCGCACCATTCCCCGAACCGCTCATCTGACGACATCACCGCCCTGCTGCGTATGGCCCATGACCGCCATGAACGCTGGGGCGCACGCAAGATAAAGCGCTGGCTGGAAGACCGGGGGCACCGTATGCCCGCCTTCAGCACCGTTCATAACCTGATGGCCCGTCACGGCCTGCTGCCCGGTACTTCTCCGGGCATTCCCGCCACGGGGCGGTTCGAACATGACGCGCCGAACCGGCTCTGGCAGATGGATTTTAAGGGCCACTTTCCCTTTGGCGGTGGCCGCTGCCATCCGCTCACCCTGCTGGATGACCACTCCCGTTTTTCCCTGTGCCTGGCGCACTGTACCGATGAACGGCGTGAGACCGTGCAGCAGCGGCTGGTCAGCGTGTTTGAGCGTTACGGCCTGCCGGACCAGATGACGATGGATAACGGCGCCCCGTGGGGAGACACCACCGGCACCTGGACGGCGCTGGAGCTGTGGCTGATGCGCCACGGTATCCGGGTGGGACACTCCCGGCCGTATCATCCGCAGACGCAGGGCAAGCTGGAGCGTTTTCACCGCAGCCTGAAGACGGAGGTGCTGCAGGGTAAGTGGTTCGCGAACGAGGGCGAACTGCAGCGCGCCTTCGACCACTGGCGGACGGTCTATAACCTTGAACGCCCGCATGAGGCGCTGGACATGGCGGTACCGGGCTCGCGGTATAAGCCGTCTGCACGGCAGTACAGCGGTAACATAACGCCCCCGGAATACGACGAGGGTGTGATGGTCAGGAAAGTGGATATCAGCGGAAAGCTGAGCGTGAAAGGGGTAAGTCTGAGCGCGGGCAAGGCGTTCAGGGGAGAACGGGTCGGGCTGAAGGAGATGCAGGAAGACGGCCGCTACGAGGTGTGGTGGTACAGCACAAAAGTGGGGGTGATCGACCTGAAGAAAAAGTCGATCACCATGGGTAAAGGATGTTAAAAAGTGTTCACCATGTCCCCGAACACCTGTCTACCATGTCCCCGGACCGTACAGAGGGAGAGGGTTGGGGTGAGGGGGAACATATGGCTGTAGAGGTCATTCCGTTCACTTTATGTTCCTTGCTACTCTGTAACGACATAGCCCGTGAACGTGCCAGGGTGGCTCAGTCGCCACCCCCCTGGCGACCCGGGCTCCCGGCGGTAAATCGCCGCTTCGCGGTGCCCTCGGCTTATTCCTTCCGGCTTATCGGGGACGGGCGGAGGTAACATATATGGACGCTCCCGGAATGCAACGTTTTCTTCAGTTCAGCAATTAAACGGGTAGATGCAGCCATATATCCGGTTTCTGATAGGATTTATTTATCCCGAACCATGATGAAATCCGCCAGACAGGTACCAATCATCCTCTTCGGGCTGACTTGCCCTTGTTGCCTCTCGGTGTATCCTGCCTGCGGTCTTACCTGTTTTGCCATCTTCTGAAGTCAACTGCACCTACCAGGACGTAACTCTTTTTCAGCACCTCGTCAGGTTGACTGGCCTTGTGTCAGGCGGCCTGACGAGGCTTATATTCCGTGTCGTGTGTCAGCATTGACCACATTATTCTCGACGTTTTTGCCGCCATCGCGACAACTGCAACATTGTAGTGCTTCCGCTCAAGCAGCCCCTGAAGCCAGGCATTCTCCTCAACTGAGCCTTTCCGGTTGACCCAGGCTGTCAGTGCTCGTGCGCCGTGAACCAGAAGGTATCGGAAATATCCATCTCCGCGTTTGCTTATCCCGCCCAGTTGCTGTTTGCCGCCACTGGAATGTTCTTTTGGTGTCAGCCCCAGCCATGAAGCGAATTGCTTTGCGGTGCTGAATTGTTGGGCATTACCCACTGCTGCTACCACATAAGTGGCCGTTAGCATGCCTACCCCAGGGATTTTGGCCAGTCTCTGGCAGGCCGTCTGCGTTTTATACCAGGAGGCCAGAGCTTCTTCTACCTGTTTAATCTGCTCCTCAAGTTCCCGGATATGGTTAGCCTGTCTGTAGATGCTGGCTCTGACAAAGGGAGATAAACCATTTTCGCTGTCTTCCAGAATGGCTGGTAGCTCACGGGTTAAATGGCTTTGTCCGGCTGCAATCGTAATACCAAACTCAGCAAGTGTGGCTCTTAAACTATTGGAACAGGCGATCCGCTCGCGGATAAGTATTCCCCGTTCAGTGTGTAACGCTAAAACGGCCTGCTGCTCTTCGGTTTTTATCTGTACAAAACGCATATTCGGGCGGGTTACCGCTTCGCAGATTGCTTCAGCATCTGCTGCATCCGTCTTGTTCGTTTTGACATATGGCTTCACATATTGCGGAGGAATCAGTTTTACCTCATGGCCGTGACGACTGAATAATCGTGCAAAATGATGGCTGGACGAGCAGGCCTCCATGCCAATCAGGCAAGGTTCCAGTTGAATGACAAACTGAACGAATTTGGCCCGGGTTAGCCTTTTACGCAAAACTGTATGACCTTCGTGATCGACACCATGAAGCTGGAAAACGTTCTTTGCCAGGTCGATACCAAGAGTTGATACTTTCATGTGGACGCTCCTCATTTTTCAGGACGTATTGCAACGATCCAGTCTGGTACCTTGATACCGCAAAATCTGGAGCGTCCATCTCATTATCCCTGTAAATCCGCCCTCTCGGCGCATCCATGCGCCTCGCCCCGGCCTGCAGGAAACGCCTCAGCGATTTACAGCCGGACCAGGGCGTCGCTGTAAGTCATTAATTTTACTTAAACAATTTTCGTCGCTTTCGGTAAAAAATTACTGGGGATCCCTCAACCCACCGGCAGAGGGAATATGATTATGCGATCTGTTTCCCTTCCATCAACCGCTGCACCAGCGGCGTCATGATCAGCTCCATCGCCAGCCCCATTTTTCCGCCGGGCACCACTAACGTATTCATGTGAGAAATAAACGAACCCTGCAGCATCGCCAGCAGCCAGGGGTAATCGATGCCGTCGAGATTGCGGAAATGGATCACCACAAAGCTCTCATCCAGCGACGGGATACTTTTGGCCGCGAACGGGTTGGAGGTGTCCACCGTCGGCACACGCTGGAAGTTGATGTGGGTGCGGGAAAACTGTGGTGTCAGGTAATTGATGTAATCTTCCATTGAGCGAACGACCGAATCCATCACCGCCTCACGCGAATGGCCGCGTTCGCTGATGTCTCGCGTCAGCTTCTGGATCCACTCCAGGTTAACGATTGGCACCACGCCGACCAGCAGATCCACATGTCGCGCCACGTCGTGATGCGGCGTCACCACGCCGCCGTGCAATCCTTCGTAAAACAGCACGTCGGTAGGTTCCGGCAGCGGCTGCCAGGGGGTAAAGGTGCCCGGGACCTGATTCCAGGGAACGGCTTCGTCGTAGGTATGCAAATATTTGCGGGACTGGCCTTTGCCGCTTAGGCCGTACTCCTGAAACGTTTGCTCCAGCAGGCCGAAGTCATTGGCCTCCGGGCCGAAGTAGCTGATGTGTTTGCCCAAATCACGCGCTTTGCGGATGGCCATATCCATCTCCGGGCGCGTATAGCGGTGAAAGCTGTCGCCTTCGACCTCCGCCGCGCGGAGATTCAACTGGGCGAAAATCTTGCGAAACGCGAGGCTGGTGGTGGTGGTTCCCGCACCACTCGACCCCGTAACGGCAATAACCGGATGTCTGGCAGACATAGCAACTCCCTGACTGGAAAGGTTGAAAGATCAGCCGTGAAACGCGTTGCGGGGCATGATATTGACCGTCTCATGCAGTTCAGACCACACCAGCACCACGTCGCCGCTTTTAAGCTGGCGTTTAACATCGTTGACCTTTTGCTCAAGCGAGCGTTCATGTTCACCATAATCGGTGCCTTCACGCAAGACAAAGCTTTCAATCAGATTATCGAGCGTTTCGGGCGCCAGATCCTGCCAGGGGATAATCATGTTGCACCGTCCAGGTAAGGGGTTAACCAGTCAGGAATGCGCGTCTCCAGCCACATTTTCGGGCGACGCAGCGTTCCGCCGACAAACCCCACGTGACCGCCGTGCTCGGTCAGCTGGTAGTGAACGTTGTCGGGCAGAAATTCCTGTGCAGGGATGGAGTGATGATCCATAAACGGGTCATCTTTCGCGTGAATGATCAGCGTCGGCTGAGTGATCTTGCTGAGCAGCGGCATGGCGCTGCACTGACGATAGTAGTCAATGGCATCGGCGAACCCATGAATTTTGGCGGTGATCAGGTCGTCGAACTCACGAATGCGGCGGACCTTTTTCAACTGTCGCAGGCTTACTGGCAGGGTATCCGGATAGGCCTTCAGCTTGCGCGCCGCATTGGCTTTTAGCAGGTTGAGCAGGTAGCGCTGATAGACCCGGGAAAAGCCTTTCTCCATGTGGTAACTGCACTGTTCCAGCATGAAGGGGGCAGAGACAATCACCGCGGCATTCAGCGGTACCGCGTCTCCCTCTTTGGCCAGCAGACAGGCCAGCATATTTCCGCCGAGCGAATAGCCCACCGCCGCCGTCGGCACAGTGCCGAAATTATCCCGCAGCCAGTGCAAAAACCAGGTGCCATCTTCGGTTTCGCCGGAGTGATAGATGCGTTTCTGACGATTCGGCTCGCCGCTGCATCCCCGAAAATGCATCACCACGCCCAGCCAGCCGCGCGCTTTTGCCGCCTGGATTAACCCATGGGCATACGGGCTATGCAGGCTGCCTTCCAGACCGTGAAACACCACCAGGCGGGGTTTATGGCGCGCCTGTTCGGGATCTTCGCTCCAGGCGAGATCCAGAAAATCACCGTCCGGCAAATCCAGCCGCTGCCAGTGCGGAGTGAACTGCACCTTGCGCCGGATCAGGCGCGGCAGCATGGTCTGCAGGTGGCGGTTGGCCACGCCGCGCATGGGCACGAAATCAGTGCTGTCTTCGGCGGTGAGGTCGAAGTCTGAGGGAATGATTTGGGTCATAAGGGCGATGCTGATTCTTGTCAGAAATTTACTATACCTTCCGAATTGTACCCCGTTTAGCCTGGTTTTCCGAAGCATGAACTGATCCCGATCACAAATATTTACCTTGATTATTACTCTCAGGCTAATGATTCCACTCTACGCTTAATTGATGCCTTTTCCGCCAGGGTGCAGACTTTACTCAGCGTTAAGCAAATCAAAATGATGTGCTGAATCAGGAGGTTAATAATGTTATCTGGGCAAATACCCACCCGGCAATGGAACACCCGACGCAGCGAAAAAGCGCGTCGTCTGGCCTCCGTACCGGTGCAGGGCAAGGTTCTGCCAACCGGCGACCTTGTCGCCATGCTGGAAAAGCTGATCGCGCCAGGCGATAAGGTCGTTCTGGAAGGCAACAACCAGAAGCAGGCGGATTTTCTTTCCCGCTCGCTGGCCGAAGTAAACCCGCAAATTGTGCATGACCTGCACATGATCATGCCAAGCGTTGGCCGCAGTGAACATCTGGATATCTTTGAGAAGGGCATTGCCCGTAAGCTGGACTTCTCCTTCTCCGGCACACAGAGCCTGCGCATCTCCCAGCTGCTGGAGGATGGTCAACTCGAAATCGGTGCTATTCATACCTATATCGAACTGTATTCACGTCTCTACGTTGACCTTTCACCAAACGTGGCGCTGATCGCCGGGTTTAAAGCAGACCGCAAAGGCAATCTCTACACCGGGGCAAGTACCGAAGATACCCCGGCGCTGGTGGAGGCCGCCGCGTTCCACGATGGCATCGTCATCGCACAGGTTAACGAGCTGGTGGACGACGAATGCGACCTGCCGCGCGTTGATATCCCAGGCTCCTGGATTGACTACGTGGTGGTGGCCGACAAGCCATTCTTTATCGAACCGCTGTTTACCCGCGACCCGCGCCTGATCAAACAGGAACATATCCTGATGGCGATGATGGCCATCAAAGGCATCTACGCTGAACATCAGGTGCAGTCTCTGAACCACGGGATCGGTTTTAACACCGCGGCAATTGAGCTGCTGCTGCCCACTTACGGTGAACAGCTCGGCCTGAAGGGCAAAATCTGTAAACACTGGACGCTGAACCCGCATCCGACGCTGATCCCGGCGATTGAAAGCGGCTGGGTGGAGAGCGTGCACTGCTTCGGCGGCGAACTGGGGATGGAAGAGTACATCCGCGCCCGTCCGGACGTGTTCTTCACCGGTGCTGACGGCTCCATGCGCTCCAACCGCGCCTTCTGCCAGCTGGCGGGCCAGTACGCGGTGGATATGTTTATCGGCTCAACCCTGCAGGTGGATGGTTACGCCAACTCCTCAACGGTGACCCGTGGTCGTCTCTCCGGCTTCGGCGGCGCGCCGAACATGGGCCATGATCCACACGGCCGTCGCCACGCCACTCCGGCCTGGCTGAACATGATCACCGAACCCGACCCGATGCAACGCGGTAAAAAACTGGTCGTGCAGATGGTGGAAACCTTCCAGGCGGGCGTGAAGCCCACCTTCGTGGAAAAACTGGACGCCGTTGACGTGGCGAAAGCCTCCGGCATGCCGCTGGCACCGGTGATGATTTACGGCGATGACGTCACCCACGTGCTGACGGAAGAGGGGATTGCCTACCTCTACCGGGCAAAAGATCTGGAAGAGCGTCGCGCCATGGTCGCAGCCGTGGCCGGTATCACCGATATCGGTCTGGGCGTGGATGCCAGACGCGTGGCGGAACTGCGCCAGAGCGGCAAGGTCGTGTACCCGGAAGACATGGGGATTCGCCGTACTGATGCCACCCGCTCTCTGCTGGCGGCGGGCAGCGTGGCTGACCTCGTTGAGTGGTCCGGCGGTCTCTACAACCCACCTGCGAAATTCCGGAGCTGGTAATGACACTTCTGCCCCAGATTCAGGTTGAAGGCGGTGCCGAATGGCTGGCGCGAACCGCCACGCAGTGTCTGATTGACGAAGCACGCTTAAGCCCGAAACCCGGTCTGGTGGACAGTCGGGGGAACGGTGCGCACCACGATTTATCGCTTGCGCTGATGGAGCGCTCCGCGCACAGCCTGACCTCCACGTTTCAGGCGCTGGCGCAGCAGAGCTGGCAGCGTCCGGCGGATATTGCCCTACGGCAAACCGTTGGCCGCCTTGGCCGTGAAGGCGAACGGCAGATGATGATCGCCACCGACGGCGTGAATACGCACCGTGGCGCAATCTGGGCGCTGGGACTGCTGGTGAGCGCGGTGGCGATGCTGGGCGGCGACGCCCGCGCGCAAACCGTCGCTAACACCGCCGCACAGCTGGCGAAACTCCCGGACGACGCGGCACCGAAGGTGTTCAGTAAGGGGTTACGCGCCACGCACCGCTACCGCGTACCGGGCGCGCGTGAAGAAGCTCAGCAGGCGTTTCCGCACATCATGCAGCGCGCGCTGCCGCAGCTTCGCCTGAGCCGTCTCAACGGCAGCAGCGAAACAAACGCCAGACTCGACGCGCTGATGGCAATCATGACTTCGCTCACCGATACCTGCGTGCTGTCGCGCGCCGGAATGGAGGGGCTGGACGCCATGCAGAACGGCGCCCGGGCGGTACTGAACGCCGGAGGATGCGCAACGCTCGCGGGGCAGCAGGCGCTGGCGCGGTTAGATCGCCAGATGCTGACGCTCAATGCCTCACCGGGCGGTGCCGCCGACCTGCTTGCCGCCACGCTGTTTCTTGACCGTGTCGAAACGCCCTATTCAAAGCATTAAGAGGATGTTATGGAAAAAATCACATTGACCATGCCAGCCAGCCGCACGTTAAGCGGCCGGGCGCTGGCAGGGGTAGTTGGATCCGGGGATATGGAAGTGCTGTTCACCGCCGAACCGGGCCAGACCTTAACCATTGATATCACCACCTCCGTCGACAACAGCCGTGGGCGCTGGGAGGCGTTATTCAGCCGCCTGGAGACCGTCAGCAGTCTGCCCGCAGGCAAACTGACCATCCACGACTTTGGCGCGACGCCGGGCGTGGCGCGCATTCGTATCGAACAGGTTTTTGAAGGGGTGAGCCATGCGTGATGACAGCAGCTTTATCGAATTAAAAGCGCGCCAGCGTGCGCAGGCGTTGCTCGACGAGGGCAGCTACCGCGAACTGCTGGATCCGTTTGCAGGCATTATCTCTCCGTGGTTGGGGCCACAGGGCATTGTGCCTCAGGCCGATGATGGCATGGTGGTCGCGAAAGGGACTATCAACGGCCAGCCTGCGGTCGTCGTGGCGATTGAAGGCGCGTTCCAGGGCGGCAGCATGGGCGAGGTCTCCGGCGCGAAAATGGCAGCAGCACTGGAGCTGGCGGCGGAAGATAACCGCAACGGCATTCCGACTCAGGCGGTGCTGTGTCTCGAAACCGGCGGCGTACGCCTGCAGGAAGCTAACCTCGGCCTGGCGGCGATTGCTGATATCCATGCAGCGATTGTTGACCTGCGTCGCTACACGCCCGTTATCGGGATTGTGGCCGGGACCGTGGGCTGCTTCGGCGGGATGTCCATCGCCGCGGCGCTTTGCAGCTACCTGATTGTGACCCGCGAAGCGCGTCTGGGGCTAAACGGCCCGCAGGTTATTGAGCAGGAAGCGGGCATTGAAGAGTACGACTCCCGCGACCGTCCGTTTATCTGGAGCATGACCGGCGGTGAGGTTCGCTATCAGAGCGGGCTGGTGGACGCGCTGGTCGGCGACGGGGTGAATGCGGTGAAAGCCGCGATGAACGAGGCCATCGCCAAAGGCGTCCCGGCAAAACATCGCACCGATAACTACGACGATTACCTGAACCGCCTGATGAATTTCGACACCCGCAAGCAGGCCGATGCCGAACAGATTAACGCGCTTTTTGCCCGGGAGGTGAAATGATGAGTAACGCAATGAGCCGTGGCGAACGCTGGCTGGAAACCCTCGCCCCGAACGCCAAACGTATTGAGGGGCTGTGCCCGTCCGTGCAGGCGGCAGACGGCGAGCTGAACGGTGAAACGGTACGTTTTATCGCCGTAGTGCCGGATGCCAACAACCACTTCCCGCGCGCGGCGAAAGGGGAAGTCGGCCTGCTTGAAGGCTGGACGCTGGCGAAAGTGGTCAGCGAAACCGTCGCGGCAGATGCTGATAAAGCCGTTAAGCGCCCGATTGTGGCGGTGATCGACGTCCCAAGCCAGGCTTATGGCCGTCGCGAAGAGGCGTTTGGTATCCACCAGGCGCTGGCAGGCGCTGCGGCCGCCTACGCCAACGCGCGCCTGGCGGGTCATCCGGTAATTGGCCTAATTGTGGGTAAAGCCATGTCCGGCGCGTTTCTGGCGCATGGCTACCAGGCCAACCGCCTGATTGCTTTTAACGATAAAGGCGTGCTCATCCATGCCATGGGGAAAGCGTCTGCCGCGCGGATCACCCTGCGCAGCGTGGAGGCGCTGGAAAAACTGGCCGCCACTATTCCACCTATGGCGTATGACATCAGCAACTACGCCACGCTGGGGCTGCTCTCCAGCCTGCTGGATATCAGCAACCCGGATGCTCCATCCGATAGCGACCTGACGCTGGTGAAAACCACCCTGCAACAGGCCATCAGTGACGCTCGTCAGGATCCGACGCTGAAAAGCCGTCTGGGTGCTGACAATCGCCGCAGCTCGGCGCTCGTACGCGAACGTATGCGCGCCAGCTGGTAAGTAAAAAGAGACCTGCCAGATGCACAACCGCACGGGCGTATCCGTTACGCCCGTGCGGGAAACTGCATCCTGAAAATAATAATCATCGCGCCAGTGCTACTTCTTTTTAATCACAGGTGATTTATGACTTACGTAATTGTTCATGCTCTCGCACCGATTTTCGTCATCATGCTGCTGGGATTCTGGGCCGGTAAGGCAAAGATGGTCGATAACAAAAATGTTTCCCTGCTCAATATCTTCGTCATGGATTTTGCGCTGCCTGCCGCGCTGTTCAGCGCGACCGTGCAAACCCCGTGGACCGGTATCGTGGCGCAGTCGCCGCTGATCCTGGTACTGACTCTGGCGATGTGGATCACCTACGCAGCCATCTATTTCCTTGCCACGAAGGTCTTTAAAAAATCCCCTCAGGATGCGGCCGTGCTGACGCTCACCGTCGCGCTGCCAAACTATGCGGCGCTTGGTCTGCCGATTCTGGGCAGCGTGCTGGGTGAAGGATCTACCACGTCTCTGTCTGTGGCGGTCTCTATTGCCTGCGGGTCCGTGCTGATGACGCCGTTCTGTTTGCTGATTCTGGAGCGGGAAAAAGCGCGCGCTGAGGGCAATACCTCCGGCTCAACCCTCTCTATGCTGCCGGTGCTGATGTGGCGATCCATTAAAAAACCGATCGTGATGGGGCCTCTGCTGGGGGTGATTTTATCCGCCATCGGCATCAAAATGCCGGAACTGGTCCTCTCTGCAATTAAACCGTTGGGGCTGTCTGCCACCGCTGCGGCGCTGTTCCTGACTGGGGTGATCCTCTCTGCCCGTAAGCTGCAGATCAACACCATGGTGATCACTTCCACCATCGCTAAGCTGCTTATCCAGCCAGCCATTGCCTGGGGTATCGTTTTAATCTTCGGTCTGCACGGCTCCGTGGCGATCACCGCTATTCTGATGATTGCGCTGTCTGCGGGCTTCTTCGGGGTCGTGTTTGGTAACCGCTTTGGCGTGCAGTCACCGGATGCAGAAGCGGTACTGCTGTTAAGCTCAGTTCTGTGTATTCTGTCGCTGCCGCTGTTTATCTCGCTGACTTCAGGAATGTAATCATGACCACAACATTACGCCCCCACGACCTCATCTGGCTTACCTCGCGCGACGCGCTGGAAGGTATTACTGAAACCTGGGTGGATGCCGCCTGGCATACCGGCCTGCCGGTAGTGGTGCGGCGTGATGTTGATAACGATGACCGAATCCCCGTTGGCGTGCGCGGACTGCGCCGCGACCAGCGGGCGGCTGGATGGGTGAAGCCCGGGAATGTGTTACGCGTGGTGTCACCTGAAGAGCTGTGCGTCACCGCCGATCTGCTGCGTTCGCCGTTTGTCACCCAGCCACCGGTTCAGGTGGCGTTACAGCTTGCTCAGCAGTCGTGGCCTTGGACATGGGGCATAACCGGCAGCACCGGCTATGCGCTGGCGACCGGCATTCCGGTGATCCATGCCGACAGCGATCTTGATCTGCTGATCCGCGCCCCGCAGCCGATATCACCCGACGCGTTTACCGCCTGGCAGTCGCAGTTGAGTGGTGCGCTGTGCCGGGCTGATACCCAGGTGGATACGCCAGAGGGCGGATTCGCGCTGGCGGAGTGGCTGCGCGATGGCAAAACGCTGCTGAAAACCCGCCGTGGGCCACGCCTGGTGGCAGACCCATGGCGCAGGGAGGAGTGATGAAAATACTGTTTACCTTTCCGGGGCAGGGTACGCAGCATGAAGGTATGCTGCAAAACCTGCCGGGAACGGAACTGGCTCAGGCGCGTGAGGTGCTGGGCAACGAAGTTGATACGCTGGACAGTGCCGCCTCGTTAACCCATACCCGTGCGGTTCAGCTTTCTCTGCTGATTGCTGGCGTGTCCTGGGCGCGCGAGCTGGAGCGACGTGACGTGTCGCCTGACATCGTCAGCGGTTTATCGATTGGCGCTTATCCCGCGGCGGTAGTGGCAGGGGCGCTGGAATTTTCGGACGCGCTTAAGCTGGTGGCGCTGCGTGGCGACCTGATGGAGCAGGCCTGGCCCCACGGCTACGGCCTGACGGCCATCATGGGCTTAACCCTGCCGCAGGTGGAACAGCTTATCGAGGGTAGCGGAACGTATATTGCTAACCTGAATGCCGAAACGCAGATCGTCATTGCCGGATCCGATGAAGGGATGGTGCAGGTGGCAAAACGCGCCCTGGAAAAGGGGGCGAGCAAAGTGCAAAGGCTGGCAGTCAGCGTGCCATCCCATTGTGAACTGCTGGCGGAGCCGGCACAAAAGCTGGCGGCGGCGTTTGAGTCCGTCACGCTGGCTCGTCCACGCTGTGCGTACCTGAGCGGCAGCACCGGGCGCGTGCTCTGGCAGCCGGAAAAGATCGCGGACGATCTGGCGATGAACATGGCGCGTACGGTGCGCTGGCAGGAGGCGATGATTTCCGCTAACGAACGCGAAGCCCGGCTGGCGATCGAGATGCCGCCCGGCGGGGTACTGACCTGTCTGACGCGACAGGCCGCGTGGGAAGGGGAGACCCTTTCACTGGAGCGCAGCGGTGTGGATGTGGCGGTGCATCTGGCGGGTCGGCTTCGTGCGTGAATTTTTAGCCCGGTAGCGGCTGCGCCTTACCGGGCCTACGGGTTCGGTTGCCTTGTTTTGTATCACACACTTTCCTGCAGGCTGCGCGCATACATCCGCCCTTCGGCGGCTAATGCCCGCAGGCTCGGGTCCTGCTCGCGGTTGCGGGCGAACACAATCGCGATAAGCTGCTGCATCTGATACGGTTCTGCCAGCTTCAGTAGCTGCACCGAATTTTCGTAGACCTTCTTCATCCTGCCCGGCATCAGCGTAAAGCCGACGCCCGCCTGAACCAGGCTGAGCATTGAGAAAATGTCATTCACGCGGGTGACGATTTCCGGTTCAAATCCAGCGATATGAAATGCCTCCTGGAACCCCGCATAGGTGGCAAACCCTTCTGCCAGCGAGACAAATTTCTGATCTTTATAATCGCGTAAATCCGCCAGCCCGCTGGTATTCAGCGTGGCAGAGGCAGGCGCGGCCAGGAAAATGTCATCATGAAACAGGGGGAGGACTTCAAGGCTGTTGCGGTCGATATTGCTTTCGGAAATCGAGATGAGGATCGCGTCCAGCGTACCGTCGTCAAACATATGCAGCAACGTATCGTTGGAGCCCATGGTCAGATCCATCTCCAGATCCGGGCGACGCAGCTTCATGCCCATGATCAGGCGCGGCACGGTTTCCAGCGTCAGCGAGTAGAGCGTGCCGACGCGCAACCGTCCCTGACCAATACCGGCGACTTTACGGGACTCTTCCAGCCCGCGCTCCATCACCTGCATAACCTCCTGACAATACTCCAGCAGCGTCCAGGCGGACGGAAGGGCAATCAGGTTACGTCCCTTATGGGTAAAGAGCGGACAGCGAACGTTCTCTTCCAGAGTATGCAGTGCACGATGCACGCTGACGCCGCTCAGACCCAGCGTTTCGGCAGTACGCGCGATATTGCCCTTCTCCATAAACGTCATGAAGATGCTGAGCTTACGGAATGTAATGTCGCTCGTGATATCGAAACCCATAACCCTCCCGACGTGTCAGTCAGCCTGCAGCATCGCTTCCAGCTGTTCCTGGGCATCCAGCCATGCCATTTCGCACTCTTCGAGGCTGGATTTGGTCTTCGCCTGGGTTTGCAGACAGTCGGTCAGCTCCGCTTTACGGCTCTGGTCATACAGTTCGCTGTCGCCCAGCTTCTCTTCAACGGCGGCAAGCGTGGCGTTGAGCTTTTCCATCTCTTTTTCGAGACGGGCAATCTCTTTACGCAGTGGTTGAGTCTGAGTACGCAGTTCAGCTTCACGACGCTTCTGATCTTTACGCGCCTGCGCGCTGTTGGCATTCTCTTTCGCCGACTCTTCCGGCTGGTTCTCTTGCTTCTGCACGTCCGTCAGCCACTGCTGATAGTCTTCCAGGTCGCCGTCAAACGGCTCGACTTTACCGTCGTGCACCAGATAGAGATCGTCCGTGGTGGAGCGGATCAGGTGCCGATCGTGCGAGACCACAACCAGCGCGCCCTCAAACTCAATCAGCGCTTCGGTCAGTGCCTGACGCATGTCAAGGTCTAGGTGGTTGGTCGGTTCATCGAGCAGCAGCAGGTTCGGGCGCTGCCAGACGATCAGCGCCAGCACCAGACGCGCTTTTTCGCCGCCGGAGAAACGCTCTGTGTTTTCAGTGACCTTATCACCCTGGAAGCCAAAGCCGCCGAGGTAGTCGCGCAGCTTCTGCTCCATCTCCTGCGGCGCCAGACGTGCCAGATGCTGGATAGGGGATTCATCCGCGCGTAAAAATTCCAGCTGATGCTGGGCGAAGTAGCCAAGCTTGATGCCTTTCGCCAGACCGATTTCGCCGCTTACCGGGTTAAGCTCGCCCGCCAGCAGTTTGATGAGCGTTGACTTACCGGCACCGTTACGCCCCAGAAGACCAATGCGCGAACCCGGCACCAGGTTGAGTTTGATGGAGTCGAGGATGATGCGATCGCCGTATCCGGCGCTCACTTTTTCCATCTTCAGCAGCGGGTTTGGCAGGCTCTCCGGCTCGCGGAAGCTGAAGTGGAACGGGTTATCCACATGCGCCGGGGCAATCATCTCCATGCGTTCCAGCATCTTGATGCGGCTCTGGGCCTGCTTGGCCTTCGAGGCTTTGGCCTTGAAGCGGTCAACAAAACTCTGCAGATGCGCCACGCGCTGCTGCTGGCTTTCGTACATTGCCTGCTGTTGAGCGAGGCGCGTTGCGCGCTGGCGTTCGAAAGAGCTGTAGTTACCGGTGTACTCGAACATATTTTGCTGTTCGATATGAATGATTTTATCCACCACCGGATCGAGGAAGTCGCGGTCGTGGGAGATCAGAATCAGAGTGCCCTGATAGCTCTTGAGCCACTTCTCCAGCCAAATGACCGCATCGAGATCGAGGTGGTTGGTCGGTTCATCGAGCAACAGCAAATCGGAGCGGCAGATCAGCGCCTGCGCCAGGTTAAGACGCATACGCCAGCCACCGGAGAAGTCGCTGACGGGACGTTCAAGCTGTTCGTTGCTGAACCCCAGGCCGTGGAGCAGGCTGGAAGCGCGGGAGCGAATGGTCCATGCGTCGATGGCGTCCAGCTTGCCGTGGACGGTGGCGATGGCGTGGCCATCGTTGCGCTCGTTGGCGGCGTTCAGTTCCGCTTCCAGCTTACGGTATTCACGATCGCCATCAATAACATAGTCGAGCGCCGGCTCACTCAGGGCGGGCGTCTCCTGGTTTACCCAGGCGAGCTGCCAGTTTCCCGGATAAGTAAAGTTACCGCCATCCGCGCTAATCTCGTTTTTCAGCAGCGCCAGCAGGGTGGATTTACCGCAGCCGTTTTTGCCGACCAGACCCACTTTTTGACCTGGATTAATGGTGGCGGTGGCGTTATCCAGCAGGACGCGCACGCCGCGGCGAATTTGTAACGAGGAGAAAACAATCATAGAAGCGCCGTATGTTCCGACTATGTTAATTTGTCATTATGATAATGTAAGGTGTGGGCCATTTTCCGCACCGGGCCGCCATGGTAGCCCAAAACAACGACGATACACAAAAACAGAAACAGAACCGGGAGGGGAGTGATGTCTCAGACAGCAAAAGTGCTGCTGCTGTATGCCCATCCGGAATCTCAGGACTCGGTGGCAAACCGCGTCCTGCTTAAGCCGGCTACTCAGCTCAGTAACGTGACGGTGCACGATCTCTACGCGCACTACCCTGATTTCTTTATCGATATTCCGTACGAGCAGGAATTGCTGCGTCAGCATGATGTGATTGTATTCCAGCATCCGCTCTATACCTATAGCTGTCCGGCCCTGCTGAAAGAGTGGCTGGATCGGGTGCTGAGCCGGGGGTTTTCCAGCGGGGTGGGGGGCAACCAACTGGCGGGAAAGTACTGGCGTAGTGTGATTACCACCGGTGAGCCGGAGAGCGCCTACCGCTACGATGGCCTTAACCGTTATCCGATGAGCGATATCCTGCGACCGTTTGAACTGACGGCGGCGATGTGCCGTATGCACTGGATGAGCCCGATTATTGTCTACTGGGCACGGCGTCAGGATCCGAAGGAGCTGGCGAGCCACGCCAGAGCGTATGGCGAATGGCTGGCATCACCGATTCCGGCAGGAGGGCGTTAATGGAAGGATCGAATTTACTCCTCGCCGGGGTGCTGTTTTTGTTTGCCGCGGTGGTGGCTGTACCGTTGGCCGCACGGCTCGGTATTGGCGCGGTACTCGGGTATCTGCTGGCGGGGATCGCGATTGGCCCCTGGGGGCTGGGATTCATCAGCGATGTCGATGAAATTCTCCATTTCTCCGAGTTGGGTGTGGTCTTCCTGATGTTCATCATTGGCCTGGAGCTGAATCCGTCAAAGCTGTGGCAGCTCCGACGCTCTATCTTTGGCGTTGGCGCGGCGCAGGTGCTGTTCAGCGCGGCCATTCTGGCCGGATTGCTGATGCTCACTGACTTTTCGTGGCAGGCGGCGACCATCGGCGGTATTGGCCTTGCCATGTCCTCAACGGCGATGGCATTGCAGCTGATGCGGGATAAGGGCATGAACCGCAGTGAGTCGGGGCAACTGGGCTTTTCGGTGCTGCTGTTTCAGGATTTAGCGGTGATCCCGGCGTTAGCGCTGGTGCCGCTGTTGGCCGGGCCGGGTGACGATCACTTTGACTGGGCAAAAGTCTCCATGAAGGTGCTGGCTTTTGCGGGCATGCTAATTGGGGGACGTTTTCTGCTGCGGCCGGTGTTCCGCTTCATCGCCGCGTCAGGCGTGCGCGAGGTGTTTACCGCCGCAACGCTGCTGCTGGTATTAGGCTCTGCGCTGTTTATGGACGCGCTGGGGCTGTCGATGGCGCTGGGTACGTTTATCGCCGGGGTGCTGCTCGCCGAGAGCGAATACCGCCACGAACTGGAAATTGCGATCGAACCCTTTAAAGGGCTGCTGTTAGGGCTGTTCTTTATTTCGGTGGGCATGGCGCTCAATCTCGGTGTGCTCTATACCCATCTGCTGTGGGTTATTGTGAGCGTGGCTGTGCTGGTGGCGGTGAAAACGCTGGTGCTGTATGTCCTGGCGCGTATATCCGGGCTGCGCAGTTCGGAACGTATGCAGTTTGCCAGCGTGCTAAGCCAGGGGGGAGAGTTCGCGTTTGTGCTGTTCTCTACGGCATCGTCCCAGAAACTGTTCAAAGACGATCAGATGGCGCTTCTGCTGGTGACGGTCACGCTGTCGATGATGACCACGCCGCTGCTGATGAAGCTGGTGGATAAACTGCTGTCGCGCCGCTTAAACCCGGCTGACGATGAAGACGAAGCCCCGTGGGTGGAAGACGATAAGCCGCAAGTGATTGTGGTGGGGTTTGGCCGCTTCGGGCAGGTGATTGGTCGTCTGCTGATGGCGAACAAAATGCGCATCACGGTGCTAGAGCGGGATATCAGCGCGGTCAACCTGATGCGCAAATATGGATACAAGGTTTACTACGGCGATGCGACGCAGCTCGAACTGCTGCGATCCGCAGGTGCCGAGGCGGCGGAGTCGATCGTCATTACCTGTAACGATCCGGAAGATACGATGAAGCTGGTCGAACTCTGCCAGCAGCATTTCCCGCATCTGCATATTCTGGCGCGTGCGCGGGGTCGTGTTGAAGCGCACGAACTGTTGCAGGCGGGTGTGAAACACTTCTCGCGTGAGACGTTTTCCAGTGCGCTGGAGCTGGGGCGCAAAGCGTTGATTTCGCTGGGTATGCACCCGCATCAGGCGCAGCGGGCCCAGATGCACTTCCGACGGCTGGATATGCGAATGCTGCGCGAGCTGATGCCCGTACACACGGATACGGCGCAGATTTCCCGCGTGCGGGAAGCGCGTCGCGAGCTGGAGGAGATTTTCCAGCGCGAGATGCAGCAGGAACGACGCCAGCTGGACGGATGGGACGAATTTGAATAAAGGGTAACCAAATATGGCTGTACGTAAACGCTTTATTGCGGGCGCAAAGTGCCCTTCCTGCCAGGCGCAAGATACTCTGGCAATGTGGCGTGAAAATAATATTGATGTTGTTGAGTGTGTTAAGTGCGGCCACCAGATGCGTGAGGCCGACAAAGAAGCACGCGATCATGTACGCAAAGAAGAGCAAGTGATCGGCATTTTTCATCCGGACTAGCGATATGCCCTGAGTTTTTTTAAGCTAAAGGGTACACGGGTGCAGATTTCCGCTACAATCTGCGCCAGCAATTTTCCCACGCTCAGGAGATATCATGAAAGTAGCAAAAGACCTGGTGGTCAGCCTGGCCTATCAGGTACGTACAGAAGACGGTGTGTTGGTTGATGAGTCTCCGGTGAGTGCGCCGCTGGACTACCTGCATGGTCACGGTTCCCTGATTTCCGGCCTGGAAAACGCGCTGGAAGGTCATGAAGTTGGCGATAAATTTGACGTTGCTGTAGGCGCGAACGACGCATACGGCCAGTATGACGACAACCTGGTTCAGCGCGTTCCTAAAGACGTGTTCATGGGCGTTGACGAACTGCAGGTTGGCATGCGCTTCCTGGCGGAAACTGACCAGGGCCCGGTTCCGGTTGAAATTACTGAAGTTGAAGACGACCACGTTGTGGTTGATGGCAACCACATGCTGGCTGGCCAGAACCTGAAGTTCAACGTAGAAGTTGTCGCTATCCGTGAAGCAACCGAAGAAGAGCTGGCTCATGGCCACGTTCACGGTGCGCACGGTCACGACCATGACCACGATCACGGCCATGACGGCTGCTGCGGTGGCCACGGCCACGACCATGGTCACGACCACGGTAAAGGTGGTTGCGGTAACGGCGGCTGTGGCTGCCACTAATTCCGTATAACGGAAAATAAAAAAGCGGGATTATCCTAATGCCGATCGTTTAAGGATCGGTTGACCGATCCGGTGGCTGGTGTAAAAAGGGTTCATGTTCATCATGGACCCTTTTTTAAATGGAACTTTCACAAGCCCTCGGCATTATCAACGTTACCTCCCCTGAGCACGCCCGTAGCCTCTCGGACCTCATTCCCACTGAATTCATTCAGAAAGCGTTAACGTTGACTGATACTGTCACACTCCGCAAACGCAAACTTCCTCTTGAATCCATGATTTGGCTGGTCGTTGGCATGTCCATTTTCTGCAATCGCCCTATGACCGAGATCGTGAATCTGATGGATATCACTGACAGGACCGGTGAGCCTTTCACCGCCCGCAGCTCAGTTATTCAGCGCCGAAAAACGCTCGGGGAAGATGCTGTGCGGGAACTGTTCGACATTACACAGCGGTACTGGAACCAGCAGGCGGCCCATCCGAAATGGCACGGACTGAATCTGTTTGCTGTGGACGGTGTTGTCTGGCGTACGGCAGACACGCCGGAAAACAGCGCGGCCTTCAGCAGACCCGCAGGGCGAAATGGTACCGGTGGCTATCCGCAGGTCAGGATGGTTTGTCTGATGGAGCTGAGCAGCCATCTGATCAACGCCAGCGCCTTTGACAGCGAGAACGTCAGCGAAATGCGACTGGCAGCGCAGCTGGCAGAAAGAACGCCGGATGAGAGTATCACTTTATTCGATAAAGGATTTTACTCTCCGGGACTGCTTCATCACTGGCAGATGTCCGGAGAAAACCGGCACTGGCTGCTGCCACTGAAAAAAAACACACAATATGAAGTTGTGCGTAAGCTGGGACGTGGCGACGAGCTTGTTGAACTGAAAACCAGCCCACAGGCCCGGAAACAGTGGCCAGCACTCCCGGGGCGGTTCACCGCAAGACTGCTGACCCGAACGGTTGACGGAAAAGAAAAACAGGTTCTGACATCCCTGACAGACCAGAATCGCTACCCTGGCAATGATATCAGCGAGTTATATCGTCACAGGTGGGAAATTGAACTGGGTTACCGGGAAGCGAAGCAGGGAATGATGGACAGCCGCTGGACGTTACGCAGTAAGTTGCCAGAACTGGTGCGACAGGAGTTATGGGGGGTACTGCTGACTTACAACCTGGTGAGATACCAGATGGTAAGGATGGCGTTTGAACTGAAGGGCGATTATCTGCCTTACCAGTTGAGCTTTAGCGGCACAATAAGTGAAATAACCAGGCTTCTGATAACGCTGCCATGGGCCTCACCGGGTAAGATGCCGGGTGAGTTAAGAACGCTGTATGAGAAAGCAAAGTGGCTAGTATTACCGGGAAGAAGAGAGCGAAGTTACCCCCGGGAAGTGAGAATAAAAGCCCAGAAATATCCGGCAAGAAAAAATGCTGATCACCTTAAGTGACCAGCATTAGGGATTATCCCGCTTTTTTTTCGCCTCAATAGTGAGGTGGTGGCGTCTCTTCAGACTGTGAGGCGATGTTTGACGGCTGCGTAGCCTTCAGCTTTTCCGTCAGCAGGCGCATATGATCCCGCAGTTTCGCCATTTCGAGTTCATGCGCGGTCACGGTCTGGTTAAGCTCTTCGATGGTGATGTCCTGAAAAGCCAGGCGGCTTTCCAGTTCAGCCAGTCTCGCTTCAATCGTTGTGTCCTTCATCATTCACCTCGTCTGTTTCTGATTCGCCATAATGGGCCAGCGGCGGCGAAGTTTAACTGAGTTTGTTCCTTAGTGCAGTATCCATCCCTTTGGCAAGAAACTTATTTAAACAAAAATAGTCTTAAAAGTGGCGAGAATCGGGAGAGTCTGTCTGTAGATTTCTTCCACAACGTTTTATAGTACGTAGCTCATTTACGTTTAATGCTGGGGTGAGAGTCCCCAGGCCCTGGAGATATGGATGAAATCACTGTTTAAAGTAACGCTGCTGGCGACGACGATGGCTGTTGCGCTGAACGCGCCGCTGTCCTTCGCTGCTGATACTGCTGCGAAGCCTGCTGCAACTGCAGACAGCAAAGCGGCGTTCAAAAATGACGACCAGAAATCTGCCTACGCACTGGGCGCATCTCTGGGTCGTTACATGGAAAATTCTCTGAAAGAACAAGAGAAACTGGGCATCAAACTGGACAAAGCTCAGCTGATCGCGGGTGTTCAGGATGCGTTTGCTGATAAGAGCAAACTGTCTGACCAGGAAATTGAACAGACTCTGCAGGCGTTCGAAGCGCGTGTGAAAGGTGCCGCTCAGACGAAGATGGAAGCGGACGCGAAAGACAACGAAGCGAAAGGCAAAGCCTACCGCGATACCTTTGCTAAAGAGAAGGGCGTAAAAACCTCTTCTACCGGCCTGGTATACAAAGTTGAGAAAGAAGGTACCGGTGATGCACCGAAAGACAGCGATACTGTCGTGGTGAACTACAAAGGTACGCTGATCGACGGTAAAGAGTTCGATAACTCCTACACCCGCGGTGAGCCGCTCTCCTTCCGTCTGGATGGTGTGATCCCAGGCTGGACCGAAGGTCTGAAAAACATCAAGAAAGGCGGTAAGATCAAGCTGGTTATCCCACCGGATCTGGCCTATGGCAAAACCGGCGTTCCGGGTATCCCTGCCAACTCTACGCTGGTGTTTGACGTAGAGCTGCTGGATATCAAACCGGCACCGAAAGCCGATGCGAAACCAGAAGCGCAGGCAGATCAAAAAGCTGCCGCAGACGCGAAGAAGTAATGTGATGAAAACCGCCGCCTTTAAGGCGGCGGTTTTTTTTATTGTGGGGCAGATATAATTAACACTGGAAAGTGCCAGGTACGCTGTATTAATTTAGTTGTCCGTGTAGATAATGAGCCTGCCCTGAAAACCTAACGACAGGCTCCTGAAAAGGAGTGTTTTTTTCATGTCCAGGTCGCTTTTAACCAACGAAACCAGTGAACTTGATTTGCTGGATCAACGTCCTTTCGACCAGACCGACTTCGATATTCTGAAATCCTACGAAGCGGTGGTGGACGGGTTAGCGATGCTCATTGGGTCCCACTGCGAAATCGTATTGCACTCCCTGCAAGATCTGAAGTGTTCCGCCATCCGCATTGCTAATGGTGAGCATACTGGCCGTAAAATTGGTTCGCCAATTACCGACCTTGCATTGCGTATGCTGCATGACATGACCGGCGCGGACAGCAGCGTCTCCAAATGCTATTTCACTCGCGCCAAAAGCGGCGTGCTGATGAAATCAGAAACCATTGCTATTCGAAATCGCGAGCATCGTGTGATCGGACTGCTGTGCATCAACATGAACCTTGATGTGCCATTCTCGCAAATCATGAGCACCTTTATTCCGCCTGAAACGCCAGACGTGGGCTCTTCTGTTAACTTTGCCTCTTCAGTTGAGGATCTCGTCACGCAGACGCTGGAGTTCACGATTGAAGAGGTGAATGCCGATCGCAACGTATCGAACAACGCCAAGAACCGTCAGATCGTGCTGAATCTCTATGAAAAAGGCATTTTTGATATCAAAGACGCCATCAATCAGGTGGCTGACCGCCTGAACATTTCCAAACATACGGTCTACCTCTATATTCGCCAGTTCAAAAGCGGTGATTTCCTGGGGCAGGATAAGTAATGCGTTTTGCGTTAATGGTGACAGGCCCGGCGTATGGCACTCAGCAGGCCAGCAGCGCACTGCAATTTGCCCAGGCGCTGCTAAAAGCTGGACATGAACTGGTGAGCGTCTTCTTTTATCGGGAAGGGGTCTATAACGCGAACCAGTTTACGTCGCCGGCCAGCGATGAGTTTGATCTGGTGCGCGCCTGGCAGGCGTTAAATGAGACGCAGGGTGTTGAATTGCATATCTGCGTGGCAGCGGCCCTGCGTCGCGGTGTGGCTGATACAACCGAAGCCGCGCGTCTTGGTTTAGCCGGTTCCAACCTGCAGCCCGGATTTTCACTAAGTGGTCTGGGCGCGCTGGCGCAGGCTGCGCTCACCTGTGACCGAGTGGTGCAATTCTGATGAAACGCATCGCGTTTGTTTTTACCACTGCCCCGCACGGTAGCGCATCGGGCCGAGAAGGGCTGGATGCGCTGCTCGCGACATCTGCATTGACCGAGGAGATCGGCGTCTTCTTTTTAGGGGACGGGGTGTTTCAGCTTCTGGCGGGCCAGCAACCGCAGGCGATTTTGATGCGGGATTACATCGCCACCTTTAAAGTGTTGCCGCTGTACGACATTGAAACCTTCTATGTGTGTGCCGACTCGCTGGCCGCTCGCGGATTAGATGAGAAGACGCCTTTTGTTCTGGATGTCACGTGCCTGTCTTCTGCTGCGCTGCGCGAACAACTCTCTCACTACGACACTGTTCTGACTTTCTGAGGCTGCCATGCTCCATACCCTGAGCCGCTCACCGTGGCAATGTGATATCGACACGCTACTGAGCATGCTGCGCGAAGGTGATGACCTGCTGCTGATTCAGGATGGCGTACTTGCTGCGCTGGAAGGCAGCCGTTTCGTTGAAATCCTCACGAATGCCCCCATAACTGTCTCTGCGCTAAAGGACGATCTGGATGCGCGGGGTCTTTCTGGTCAAATTTCAGCCAAAATTGACGTGGTTGGCTATACTGATTTCGTCAATCTTACTGTGACGCACGCCAGTCAAATGAACTGGTGATTTGAGATCGCTGTATATTTCTTGACACCTTTTCGACGTAGCCCTAAAATTTCGCGTCCTCATATTGTATGAGGTCGTTTTATTACGTGTTTACGAAGCAAAAGCTAAAACCAGGAGCTATTTAATGGCAACAGTTAACCAGCTGGTACGCAAACCACGTGCACGCAAAGTTGCAAAGAGCAACGTGCCTGCGCTGGAAGCATGCCCGCAGAAACGTGGTGTATGTACTCGTGTGTATACCACCACTCCTAAAAAACCAAACTCCGCACTGCGTAAAGTATGCCGTGTGCGTTTGACTAACGGTTTCGAAGTGACTTCCTACATCGGTGGTGAAGGTCACAACCTGCAGGAGCACTCCGTGATCCTGATCCGTGGCGGTCGTGTTAAAGACCTTCCGGGTGTTCGTTACCACACCGTTCGTGGTGCGCTGGACTGCTCAGGTGTTAAAGACCGTAAGCAGGCTCGCTCCAAGTACGGCGTGAAGCGTCCTAAGGCTTAATGGTTCTCCGTTAAGTAAGGCCAAACTGATTTATCTTAATGTCAAACTAAACTCGTAGAGTTTTGGACAATCCTGAATTAACAACGGAGTATTCCCATGCCACGTCGTCGCGTCATTGGTCAGCGTAAAATTCTTCCAGATCCGAAATTCGGATCAGAACTGCTGGCAAAATTTGTAAATATCCTGATGGTAGATGGTAAAAAATCTACTGCAGAAGCAATCGTATACAGCGCGCTGGAGACCCTGGCTCAGCGTTCTGGTAAAAATGAACTGGAAGCTTTCGAAGTCGCTCTCGACAACGTTCGCCCAACTGTAGAAGTTAAGTCCCGCCGCGTTGGTGGTTCTACTTATCAGGTTCCAGTTGAAGTTCGTCCGGTTCGTCGTAATGCCCTGGCAATGCGTTGGATCGTTGAAGCTGCTCGTAAACGCGGTGATAAATCCATGGCTCTGCGTCTGGCGAACGAACTTTCTGATGCTGCAGAAAACAAAGGTACTGCAGTTAAGAAACGTGAAGACGTTCACCGTATGGCAGAAGCCAACAAGGCGTTCGCACACTACCGTTGGTAATCCCTTCGGAGTATTAGTCACCAGGCGGGCGCTTCAGAGAAGCTGCCCGCTCTGGGTTACTTAACTGAACGCCTAAAGAAACAAACGAGGAATCAAATGGCTCGTACAACACCCATCGCACGCTACCGTAACATCGGTATCAGTGCGCACATCGACGCCGGTAAGACCACTACTACCGAACGTATTCTGTTCTACACCGGTGTAAACCATAAAATCGGTGAAGTTCATGACGGCGCAGCCACCATGGACTGGATGGAACAGGAGCAGGAGCGTGGTATTACTATCACCTCCGCAGCGACTACTGCATTCTGGTCAGGTATGGCTAAGCAGTACGAACCGCATCGCGTAAACATCATCGACACCCCAGGGCACGTTGACTTCACCATCGAAGTAGAACGTTCCATGCGTGTTCTTGACGGCGCGGTAATGGTTTATTGCGCAGTTGGTGGTGTTCAGCCACAGTCTGAAACCGTATGGCGTCAGGCGAACAAATATAAAGTTCCACGCATCGCGTTCGTTAACAAAATGGACCGTATGGGTGCTAACTTCCTGAAAGTTGTTGGCCAGATCAAAACCCGTCTGGGCGCGAACCCTGTTCCGCTGCAGCTGGCAATTGGTGCTGAAGAAGGCTTCACCGGCGTTATCGATCTGGTGAAAATGAAAGCCATCAACTGGAACGATGCAGACCAGGGCGTTACCTTCGAATACGAAGATATCCCGGCTGAGATGCAGGACCTGGCTGACGAATGGCACCAGAACCTGATCGAATCCGCTGCTGAAGCTTCTGAAGAGCTGATGGAGAAATACCTGGGTGGTGAAGAACTGTCTGAAGAAGAGATCAAAAAAGCTCTGCGTCAGCGTGTTCTGAACAACGAAATCATCCTGGTAACCTGTGGTTCTGCGTTCAAGAACAAAGGTGTTCAGGCGATGCTGGATGCGGTAGTTGACTACCTGCCATCCCCGGTTGACGTTCCTGCGATCAACGGCATCCTGGACGACGGTAAAGATACTCCGGCTGAGCGTCACGCAAGCGACGACGAGCCGTTCTCTGCACTGGCGTTCAAAATTGCTACCGACCCATTCGTGGGTAACCTGACCTTCTTCCGCGTTTACTCTGGTGTGGTTAACTCCGGTGACACCATCCTGAACTCCGTGAAAGCGGCGCGTGAACGTTTTGGCCGTATCGTACAGATGCACGCTAACAAACGTGAAGAGATCAAAGAAGTTCGTGCGGGCGACATCGCTGCAGCTATCGGTCTGAAAGACGTGACCACCGGTGACACCCTGTGTGACCCGGATCACCCGATCATTCTGGAGCGTATGGAATTCCCTGAGCCGGTAATCTCCATCGCGGTTGAACCAAAAACCAAAGCTGACCAGGAAAAAATGGGTCTGGCTCTGGGCCGTCTGGCGAAAGAAGACCCATCATTCCGCGTATGGACTGATGAAGAATCTAACCAGACCATCATCGCAGGTATGGGTGAACTGCACCTGGACATCATCGTTGACCGTATGAAGCGCGAGTTCAACGTTGAAGCGAACGTGGGTAAACCTCAGGTTGCTTACCGCGAAGCGATTCGCGCGAAAGTTACCGATATCGAAGGTAAACACGCTAAGCAGTCTGGTGGTCGCGGTCAGTACGGTCACGTTGTGATCGACATGTACCCACTGGAGCCGGGCTCTAACCCGAAAGGTTACGAGTTCATCAACGACATCAAAGGTGGTGTAATTCCTGGCGAATACATCCCTGCCGTTGATAAAGGCATCCAGGAACAGCTGAAAGCGGGCCCTCTGGCTGGCTATCCGGTTGTTGACATGGGTATCCGTCTGCACTTCGGTTCTTACCACGACGTTGACTCCTCTGAACTGGCGTTTAAACTGGCTGCGTCTATTGCCTTTAAAGAAGGCTTTAAGAAAGCAAAACCAGTTCTGCTTGAGCCAATCATGAAGGTTGAAGTAGAAACTCCTGAAGAGAACACCGGTGACGTTATCGGTGACTTGAGCCGTCGTCGCGGTATGCTGCGCGGTCAGGAATCCGAAGTAACTGGCGTTAAGATCCACGCTGAAGTTCCGCTGTCTGAAATGTTCGGATATGCAACTCAGCTGCGTTCTCTGACCAAAGGTCGTGCATCATACACCATGGAATTCCTGAAGTATGATGATGCGCCTAACAACGTTGCTCAGGCCGTTATTGAAGCCCGTGGTAAGTAATCCACAGGATTAAAACCTAAGTCCCGTGCTCTCTCCTGAGGGGAGAGCACTATAGTAAGGAATATAGCCGTGTCTAAAGAAAAATTTGAACGTACAAAACCGCACGTCAACGTTGGTACTATCGGCCACGTTGACCATGGTAAAACTACCCTGACTGCTGCAATCACTACCGTTCTGGCTAAAACCTACGGTGGTTCTGCTCGTGCATTCGACCAGATCGATAACGCACCAGAAGAAAAAGCTCGTGGTATCACCATCAACACCTCTCACGTTGAATATGACACCCCGACTCGCCACTACGCACACGTAGACTGCCCAGGCCACGCCGACTATGTTAAAAACATGATCACCGGTGCTGCGCAGATGGACGGCGCGATCTTGGTAGTAGCTGCGACTGACGGCCCAATGCCTCAGACTCGTGAGCACATCCTGCTGGGTCGTCAGGTAGGCGTTCCTTACATCATCGTGTTCCTGAACAAATGCGACATGGTTGATGACGAAGAGCTGCTGGAACTGGTAGAGATGGAAGTTCGTGAACTGCTGTCTCAGTACGATTTCCCAGGCGACGATACCCCAATCGTTCGTGGTTCTGCTCTGAAAGCGCTGGAAGGCGAAGCAGAGTGGGAAGAGAAAATCATCGAACTGGCTGGCTACCTGGATTCTTACATCCCAGAACCAGAGC
This sequence comes from Enterobacter cloacae complex sp. 382A5, assembly GCF_050031095.1. NCBI lineage: Bacteria > Pseudomonadati > Pseudomonadota > Gammaproteobacteria > Enterobacterales > Enterobacteriaceae > Enterobacter > Enterobacter cloacae complex sp. 382A5. Next base: position 4,299,505 of record NZ_JBLGVK010000001.1, on the reverse strand, counting down.
GTGCGATTGACAAGCCATTCCTGCTGCCAATCGAAGACGTATTCTCCATCTCCGGTCGTGGTACCGTTGTTACCGGTCGTGTAGAGCGCGGTATCATCAAAGTGGGTGAAGAAGTTGAAATCGTTGGTATCAAAGAGACTGCGAAGTCTACCTGTACTGGCGTTGAAATGTTCCGCAAACTGCTGGACGAAGGCCGTGCTGGTGAGAACGTTGGTGTTCTGCTGCGTGGTATCAAACGTGAAGAAATCGAACGTGGTCAGGTTCTGGCGAAGCCAGGCTCAATCAAGCCACACACCAAGTTCGAATCTGAAGTGTACATCCTGTCCAAAGACGAAGGCGGCCGTCATACTCCGTTCTTCAAAGGCTACCGTCCACAGTTCTACTTCCGTACAACTGACGTGACCGGTACCATCGAACTGCCAGAAGGCGTAGAGATGGTAATGCCAGGCGACAACATCAAGATGGTTGTGACTCTGATCCACCCAATCGCGATGGACGACGGTCTGCGTTTCGCAATCCGTGAAGGCGGCCGTACCGTTGGCGCGGGCGTTGTTGCTAAAGTTCTGGGCTAATTAATTATCCCCGAATAAAAAAAGGACGCTTCGGCGTCCTTTTTTGTTTTCTTAGCGTGTGTATTTGTCACAAATTTTCGCATTTTTTGTTTGCTCCCGCCCCGTATACTGGCGTTTGTGCTATTGTAATCATAACCATTCTCACTTACACTTTGCGCATATTTTGAACGGGAGTCTTTATGTACGTTTGTTTATGTAATGGTGTGAGTGACAAAAAAATACGTCAGGCCGTTCGCCAGTTTCAGCCACAGTCCTTCCAGCAACTTCGCAAGTTTGTTCCAGTGGGAAATCAATGCGGTAAATGCGTACGCGCAGCGCGTGAAATCATGCAGGATGAACTGATGCAGATCCCGGAATACAAAGAGATCGCGTAAGCGCCCATCTTTTTTTTGACATCCCTGTAGCCCGATCTACGCTTCAATGAGTGGAAGCGGAGGGACTATATAATGAAAGGTGATGTTAAAATCATAAGTTATCTCAATAAATTATTGGGAAATGAGCTTGTCGCAATCAATCAGTATTTTCTCCATGCGAGAATGTTTAAAAACTGGGGCCTCATGCGCCTCAACGACGTTGAGTATCACGAATCCATAGATGAGATGAAACATGCCGATAAATATATCGAGCGTATTTTATTTCTCGAAGGCATCCCTAACCTGCAGGACCTCGGTAAACTCGGCATCGGTGAAGATGTTGAAGAGATGCTGCGATCCGATCTCAGACTTGAACTTGAAGGCGCAAAAGACCTTCGCGAAGCTATTGCCTACGCAGACAGCGTCCATGACTACGTTAGCCGCGATATGATGATCCAGATTCTGGCCGATGAAGAAGGGCATATCGACTGGCTGGAAACCGAGCTGGATCTCATTGGCAAAATTGGCCTGCAAAACTATCTCCAGTCGCAGATTAAAGTGGAAGATTAAACAGCGTCTGCCAACCTACACATAAACCCGCTGCCGCCAGAAATGGCCCAAAAGGCAGTGGGTTTTTTAATGTCCGTCTGGCAGGGTTGAACAACGAAGTCATAAGAAGGTAGAGCAGCGCCAATAGTGCGGCAACCAGTGCCAGATCGGGCAACACGCACCAACCATGCCATGCACCGAGTGCCGAAAGATACTTCACATCGCCATAGCCCATCCCTTCACGGCGAAATATTAGCCGATAACCCCAGTAGATCATGGCAAAGCCGACATACCCTGCCATCGCCCCGACCACTGCGCCAGGCAGAAAATCAGGGTGAAGACAGAGTTGATAGAGCAAACCAGCCCATAACAGGGGACAGAGATATTTATCAGGGAGAATGCCTGAGCGAATATCTTCACGCACCAGTAAACCTGAGAGAACAAAATAGATGAGCAGGAAGGGGAGGAGAGTAAGCATGAACGAAACCTCAAGGTGAATTTCAGCGAATACTCTTCACACCACGAATGCCTGGCAATAGCCAAAAAATGTAATTGCGTAGTGGTTTCATAAGAACAGAAGAAAGGGGACGGATTGCAGAAAACAGTGCGAGGCCTTACGCAAGGTACACCTTTAGCGCTTAAATTCTAAACGGCACTTGCGTCTTGCCCAGATTTACGTATAATGCGCGGGCTTGTCGTAATTGACGGCGGGTTCAATCTGAACCGGAGTGACTCATTTTGTTACTCAACAATGCTCCCAATTGGGGAGCTACGTAAGAACGGTTACACTCTCCCATCAATCGTAATGGGTTTGAGGAGTAATCATTTTCGTTTATAAAATAATTGGAGCTCTGGTCTCATGCAGAACCAAAGAATCCGTATCCGCCTTAAAGCGTTTGATCATCGTCTGATCGATCAATCAACCGCGGAAATCGTCGAGACTGCTAAGCGCACTGGTGCGCAAGTCCGTGGTCCGATCCCGCTGCCGACCCGCAAAGAGCGCTTCACCGTTCTGATCTCCCCGCACGTTAACAAAGACGCGCGTGATCAGTACGAAATCCGCACTCACAAGCGTCTGGTTGACATCGTTGAGCCAACTGAGAAAACCGTTGATGCTCTGATGCGTCTGGATCTGGCTGCCGGTGTAGACGTGCAGATCAGCCTGGGTTAATCAGGTCATCGAGCGATTGAGAGGTTGAAACAATGATTGGTTTAGTCGGTAAAAAAGTGGGTATGACCCGCATCTTCACTGAAGATGGCGTTTCTATCCCAGTAACCGTAATCGAAGTTGAAGCAAACCGCGTTACTCAGGTTAAAGATCTGGCTAACGATGGCTACCGCGCTATTCAGGTTACCACTGGTGCTAAAAAAGCTAACCGTGTAACCAAACCAGAAGCGGGTCACTTCGCTAAAGCTGGCGTTGAAGCTGGCCGTGGTCTGTGGGAATTCCGTCTTGCTGAAGGCGAAGAGTTCACCGTAGGTCAGGACATTAGCGTTGAGCTGTTTGCTGACGTTAAAAAAGTTGACGTAACCGGTACCTCTAAAGGTAAAGGTTTTGCTGGTACCGTTAAGCGCTGGAACTTCCGTACCCAGGACGCTACTCACGGTAACTCCTTGTCTCACCGCGTTCCGGGTTCTATCGGTCAGAACCAGACTCCGGGCAAAGTGTTCAAAGGCAAGAAAATGGCAGGTCAGCTGGGCAACGAACGTGTAACTGTTCAGAGCCTGGACGTAGTACGTGTTGACGCTGAGCGCAACCTGCTGCTGGTTAAAGGTGCGGTCCCGGGTGCAACCGGTAGCGACCTGATCGTTAAACCAGCTGTGAAGGCGTAAGGGGATAGCAATGGAATTAGTATTGAAAGACGCGCAGAGCGCGCTGACTGTTTCCGAAACTACCTTCGGTCGTGATTTCAACGAAGCGCTGGTTCACCAGGTTGTTGTTGCTTATGCAGCTGGTGCTCGTCAGGGTACTCGTGCTCAGAAGACTCGTGCTGAAGTAACTGGTTCTGGCAAAAAGCCATGGCGCCAGAAAGGTACCGGCCGTGCGCGTTCAGGTTCTATCAAGAGCCCGATCTGGCGTTCAGGTGGCGTGACCTTCGCTGCGCGTCCACAGGACCACAGTCAAAAAGTTAACAAAAAGATGTACCGCGGCGCGCTGAAAAGCATCCTGTCCGAGCTGGTACGTCAGGATCGTCTGATCGTTGTCGAGAAGTTCTCTGTAGAAGCGCCTAAAACTAAGCTGCTGGCACAGAAACTGAAAGACATGGCTCTGGAAGATGTGCTGATCATCACCGGTGAGCTGGACGAGAACCTGTTCCTGGCCGCGCGCAACCTGCACAAGGTTGACGTACGCGACGCGACTGGTATCGACCCGGTTAGCCTGATCGCCTTCGACAAAGTCGTAATGACTGCTGATGCTGTTAAGCAAGTTGAGGAGATGCTGGCATGATTCGTGAAGAACGTCTGCTGAAGGTGCTGCGCGCACCGCACGTTTCTGAAAAAGCGTCTACTGCGATGGAAAAAACAAACACCATCGTTCTCAAAGTTGCTAAAGACGCGACCAAAGCAGAGATCAAAGCTGCTGTGCAGAAACTGTTTGAAGTCGAAGTCGAAGTCGTTAACACCCTGGTAGTTAAAGGGAAAGTTAAACGTCACGGACAGCGTATCGGTCGTCGTAGCGACTGGAAAAAAGCTTACGTCACCCTGAAAGAAGGCCAGAACCTGGACTTCGTTGGCGGCGCTGAGTAAGTCGGAGGAGTAATACAATGGCAGTTGTTAAATGTAAACCGACATCTCCGGGTCGTCGCCACGTAGTTAAAGTGGTTAACCCTGAGCTGCACAAGGGCAAACCTTTTGCTCCGTTGCTGGAAAAAAACAGCAAATCCGGTGGTCGTAACAACAATGGCCGTATCACCACTCGTCACATCGGTGGTGGCCACAAGCAGGCTTATCGTATTGTTGACTTCAAACGCAACAAAGACGGTATCCCAGCAGTTGTTGAGCGTCTTGAGTACGATCCGAACCGTTCCGCGAACATCGCGCTGGTTCTGTACAAAGACGGCGAACGCCGTTACATCCTGGCCCCTAAAGGCCTGAAAGCTGGCGACCAGATTCAGTCTGGCGTTGATGCTGCAATCAAAGCAGGCAACACCCTGCCGATGCGCAATATCCCGGTTGGTTCTACCGTTCATAACGTAGAAATGAAACCAGGTAAAGGCGGTCAGCTGGCGCGTTCCGCGGGTACTTACGTTCAGATCGTTGCGCGTGACGGTGCTTATGTCACCCTGCGTCTGCGTTCTGGTGAAATGCGTAAAGTCGAAGCAGACTGCCGCGCTACTCTGGGCGAAGTTGGCAATGCTGAGCATATGCTGCGCGTTCTGGGTAAAGCTGGTGCTGCACGCTGGCGTGGTGTTCGTCCTACCGTTCGCGGTACTGCGATGAACCCAGTAGATCACCCACATGGTGGTGGTGAAGGTCGTAACTTTGGTAAGCACCCGGTAACTCCGTGGGGCGTTCAGACCAAAGGTAAGAAGACCCGCAGCAACAAGCGTACTGATAAATTTATCGTACGTCGCCGTAGCAAATAATTTTAGAGGATAAGCCATGCCACGTTCTCTCAAGAAAGGTCCTTTTATTGACCTGCACTTGCTGAAGAAGGTAGAGAAAGCGGTGGAAAGCGGAGACAAGAAGCCCCTGCGCACTTGGTCCCGTCGTTCAACGATCTTTCCTAACATGATCGGTTTGACCATCGCTGTCCATAATGGTCGTCAGCACGTTCCAGTCTTTGTTACCGACGAAATGGTTGGTCACAAACTGGGTGAATTCGCACCGACTCGTACTTATCGCGGCCACGCTGCTGATAAAAAAGCGAAGAAGAAATAAGGTAGGAGGAAGAGATGGAAACTTTAGCTCAACATCGCCATGCTCGTTCTTCTGCACAGAAGGTTCGCCTTGTTGCTGACCTGATTCGCGGTAAGAAAGTGTCGCAGGCCCTGGACATCCTGACCTATACCAACAAGAAAGCTGCGGTATTGGTCAAGAAAGTACTGGAATCTGCCATTGCTAACGCTGAACACAACGATGGCGCTGACATCGACGATCTGAAAGTCGCGAAAATTTTCGTAGATGAAGGCCCAAGCATGAAGCGCATTATGCCGCGTGCGAAAGGTCGTGCAGATCGCATCCTGAAGCGCACCAGCCACATTACTGTGGTTGTGTCCGATCGCTGAGACTCTGGAGACTAGCAATGGGTCAGAAAGTACATCCTAATGGTATTCGCCTGGGTATTGTAAAACCATGGAACTCTACCTGGTTTGCGAACACCAAAGAATTCGCTGACAACCTGGACAGCGATTTTAAAGTACGTCAGTACCTGACGAAGGAACTGGCTAAAGCGTCTGTATCTCGTATCGTTATCGAGCGTCCAGCTAAGAGCATCCGTGTGACTATTCACACTGCTCGCCCTGGCATCGTTATCGGTAAGAAAGGCGAAGACGTAGAAAAACTGCGCAAGGTCGTAGCGGATATCGCTGGCGTTCCTGCACAGATCAATATCGCTGAAGTTCGTAAGCCTGAACTGGACGCTAAATTGGTTGCTGACAGCATCACTTCTCAGCTGGAACGTCGTGTTATGTTCCGTCGTGCTATGAAGCGTGCTGTACAGAACGCAATGCGTCTGGGCGCTAAAGGTATCAAAGTTGAAGTTAGCGGCCGTCTGGGCGGCGCGGAAATCGCACGTACCGAATGGTACCGTGAAGGTCGCGTACCGCTGCACACTCTGCGTGCTGACATCGACTACAACACCTCTGAAGCGCACACCACTTACGGTGTAATCGGCGTTAAGGTATGGATCTTCAAAGGTGAGATCCTGGGTGGTATGGCTGCTGTTGAACAACCGGAAAAACCGGCTGCTCAACCTAAAAAGCAGCAGCGTAAAGGCCGTAAATAAGGAGCGTCGCTGATGTTACAACCAAAGCGTACAAAATTCCGTAAAGTGCACAAAGGCCGCAACCGTGGTCTGGCGCAGGGTACGGATGTTAGCTTCGGCACTTTCGGTCTGAAAGCTGTTGGCCGTGGTCGTCTGACTGCACGTCAGATCGAAGCAGCACGTCGTGCAATGACCCGTGCAGTTAAGCGTCAAGGTAAGATCTGGATCCGTGTATTCCCGGACAAACCGATCACCGAGAAGCCGCTGGAAGTTCGTATGGGTAAAGGTAAAGGTAACGTGGAGTACTGGGTTGCCTTGATCCAACCGGGCAAAGTCCTGTATGAAATGGACGGTGTTCCGGAAGAGCTGGCCCGTGAAGCCTTCGGCCTGGCAGCAGCGAAACTGCCTATCAAAACCACCTTTGTAACTAAGACGGTGATGTAATGAAAGCAAAAGAGCTGCGTGAAAAGAGCGTTGAAGAGCTGAACGCTGAGCTGCTGAACCTGCTGCGCGAGCAGTTCAACCTGCGTATGCAGGCTGCAAGTGGCCAGCTGCAACAGACCCACCTGCTGAAGCAAGTGCGTCGCAATGTTGCACGCGTTAAGACTTTACTGACTGAGAAGGCGGGTGCGTAATGACCGATAAAATCCGTACTCTGCAAGGTCGTGTTGTTAGCGACAAAATGGAGAAATCCATCGTTGTTGCTATCGAACGCATTGTGAAACACCCGATCTACGGTAAATTCATCAAGCGTACGACCAAACTGCACGTACATGACGAGAACAACGAATGTGGTATCGGCGACAAGGTTGAAATCCGTGAATGCCGTCCACTGTCCAAGACTAAGTCCTGGACGCTGGTTCGCGTTGTAGAGAAAGCGGTTCTGTAATACAGTACCCGTTCTCGATACGAATAAACGGCTCAGCGATGAGCCGTTTATTTTTTCTACCCATATTGCAGAAGCGGTGTTATAATGCCGCGCCCTCGATATGGGGCTTTTTAACGGCTCTGATTTTAGAGTCTCAGGTAGTAGTTGACATTAGCGGAGCACTAAAATGATCCAAGAACAGACTATGCTGAACGTCGCCGACAACTCCGGTGCACGTCGCGTAATGTGTATCAAGGTTCTGGGTGGCTCGCACCGTCGCTACGCAGGCGTAGGCGACATCATCAAGATCACCATCAAAGAAGCAATTCCACGTGGTAAGGTCAAAAAAGGTGATGTGCTGAAAGCGGTAGTGGTGCGCACCAAGAAGGGTGTTCGTCGCCCTGACGGTTCTGTCATTCGCTTCGATGGTAATGCATGCGTTATTTTGAACAATAACAGCGAGCAGCCAATCGGCACGCGTATCTTTGGGCCGGTAACTCGTGAACTTCGTACTGAGAAGTTCATGAAAATTATCTCTCTGGCACCAGAAGTACTCTAAGGAGCGAATCATGGCAGCGAAAATCCGTCGTGATGACGAAGTTATCGTGTTAACCGGTAAAGATAAAGGTAAACGCGGTAAAGTAAAAAATGTCCTGTCTTCCGGCAAGGTCATTGTTGAAGGTATCAACCTGGTTAAGAAACATCAGAAGCCGGTTCCGGCCCTGAACCAACCAGGCGGCATCGTTGAAAAAGAAGCTGCTATTCAGGTTTCTAACGTTGCAATCTTCAATGCGGCAACCGGCAAGGCTGACCGTGTAGGCTTTAGATTCGAAGACGGCAAAAAAGTCCGTTTCTTCAAGTCTAACAGCGAAACTATCAAGTAATTTGGAGTAGTACGATGGCGAAACTGCATGATTACTACAAAGACGAAGTAGTTAAGAAACTCATGACTGAGTTTAACTACAATTCTGTCATGCAAGTCCCTCGGGTCGAGAAGATCACCCTGAACATGGGTGTTGGTGAAGCGATCGCTGACAAGAAACTGCTGGATAACGCAGCAGCTGACCTGACAGCAATCTCCGGTCAAAAACCGCTGATCACCAAAGCACGCAAATCAGTTGCAGGCTTCAAAATCCGTCAGGGCTATCCGATCGGCTGTAAAGTAACTCTGCGTGGCGAACGCATGTGGGAGTTCTTTGAGCGCCTGATCACTATTGCTGTACCTCGTATCCGTGACTTCCGTGGCCTGTCCGCTAAGTCATTCGACGGTCGTGGTAACTACAGCATGGGTGTCCGTGAGCAGATCATCTTCCCAGAAATCGACTACGATAAAGTCGACCGCGTGCGTGGTTTGGATATTACCATTACCACTACTGCGAAATCTGACGAAGAAGGCCGTGCTCTGCTGGCTGCCTTTGACTTCCCGTTCCGCAAGTAAGGTAGGGTTACTGAATGGCTAAGCAATCAATGAAAGCACGCGAAGTAAAACGCGTAGCTTTAGCTGATAAATTCTTCGCTAAACGCGCTGAACTGAAAGCGATCATCTCTGATGTGAACGCTTCCGACGAAGATCGTTGGAACGCAGTTCTCAAGCTGCAAACTCTGCCGCGTGATTCCAGCCCGTCTCGTCAGCGTAACCGCTGCCGTCAAACAGGTCGTCCACATGGTTATGTGGGCAAGTTCGGGTTGAGCCGTATTAAGCTGCGTGAAGCCGCCATGCGCGGTGAAGTGCCAGGCTTGAAAAAGGCTAGCTGGTAATTGTCACCAATTGAATCACGGGAGTAAAGACAGATGAGCATGCAAGATCCGATCGCGGATATGCTGACCCGTATCCGTAACGGTCAGGCCGCGAATAAAGCTGCGGTCACCATGCCTTCCTCCAAGCTGAAAGTGGCAATCGCCAACGTGCTGAAGGACGAAGGTTTTATTGAAGATTTTAAAGTTGAAGGCGACACCAAGCCGGAACTGGAAGTGACTCTTAAGTACTTCCAGGGTAAAGCTGTTGTAGAAAGCATTCAGCGTGTCAGCCGCCCAGGTCTGCGCATCTATAAGAAAAAAGATGAGCTGCCAAAAGTTATGGCCGGTCTGGGTATCGCAGTTGTTTCTACCTCTAAAGGTGTTATGACTGATCGTGCAGCGCGCCAGGCTGGTCTTGGCGGCGAAATTATCTGCTACGTAGCCTAATCGGAGGAAAAAATGTCTCGTGTTGCTAAAGCACCGGTCGTTGTTCCTGCCGGCGTTGATGTAAAAATCAACGGTCAGGTTATTACGATCAAAGGTAAAAACGGCGAGCTGACTCGTACTCTCAACGATGCTGTTGAAGTTAAACATGCAGATAATGCTCTGACCTTCGGTCCGCGTGATGGTTACGCAGACGGCTGGGCTCAGGCTGGTACCGCGCGTGCCCTGCTGAACTCAATGGTTATCGGTGTTACCGAAGGCTTCACTAAGAAGCTGCAGCTGGTTGGTGTAGGTTATCGTGCAGCGATCAAAGGGAATGCAGTAGGCCTGTCTCTGGGCTTCTCTCACCCTGTTGAGCATCCGCTGCCGGCCGGTATCACTGCAGAATGTCCAACTCAGACTGAGATCGTGCTGAAAGGCGCTGATAAACAGCTGATTGGCCAGGTTGCAGCAGATCTGCGCGCCTACCGTCGTCCTGAGCCTTATAAAGGCAAGGGTGTTCGTTACGCCGACGAAGTCGTGCGTACCAAAGAGGCTAAGAAGAAGTAAGGTAACACTATGGATAAGAAATCTGCTCGTATCCGTCGTGCGACCCGCGCACGCCGCAAGCTCAAAGAGCTGGGTGCAACTCGCCTGGTGGTACATCGTACCCCGCGTCACATTTACGCACAGGTAATTGCACCGAACGGTTCTGAAGTTCTGGTAGCTGCTTCTACTGTAGAAAAAGCTATCGCAGAACAATTGAAGTACACCGGTAACAAAGACGCTGCTGCAGCTGTAGGTAAAGCTGTTGCTGAACGCGCTCTGGAAAAAGGCATCAGCAATGTATCCTTTGACCGTTCCGGGTTCCAATATCATGGTCGTGTCCAGGCACTGGCAGATGCTGCCCGTGAAGCTGGCCTTCAGTTCTAAGGTAGAGGTGTAAGATGGCTCACATCGAAAAACAAGCTGGCGAACTGCAGGAAAAGCTGATCGCGGTAAACCGCGTATCTAAAACCGTTAAAGGTGGTCGTATTTTCTCCTTCACAGCTCTGACTGTAGTTGGCGATGGTAACGGTCGCGTTGGTTTTGGTTACGGTAAAGCGCGTGAAGTTCCAGCAGCGATCCAGAAAGCGATGGAAAAAGCCCGTCGCAATATGATTAACGTCGCGCTGAACAACGGCACCCTGCAGCACCCAGTTAAAGGTGTTCACACGGGTTCTCGTGTATTCATGCAGCCAGCTTCAGAAGGTACCGGTATCATCGCCGGTGGTGCAATGCGCGCCGTTCTGGAAGTTGCTGGGGTTCATAACGTTCTGGCTAAAGCATACGGTTCCACCAACCCGATCAACGTGGTTCGTGCAACTATTGATGGCCTGGAAAATATGAATTCTCCAGAAATGGTCGCTGCCAAGCGTGGTAAATCCGTTGAAGAAATTCTGGGGTAATTGACCATGGCAAAGACTATTAAAATCACTCAAACCCGCAGTGCAATCGGTCGTCTGCCGAAACACAAGGCAACGCTGCTTGGCCTGGGTCTGCGTCGTATTGGTCATACCGTTGAGCGCGAGGATACTCCTGCTGTTCGCGGTATGGTCAACGCGGTTTACTTCATGGTTAAAGTTGAGGAGTAAGAGATGCGTTTAAATACTCTGTCTCCGGCCGAAGGCTCTAAAAAGGCGGGTAAACGCCTGGGTCGTGGTATCGGTTCTGGCCTCGGCAAAACCGGTGGTCGTGGTCACAAAGGTCAGAACTCTCGTTCTGGCGGTGGCGTACGTCGCGGTTTCGAGGGTGGCCAGATGCCACTGTACCGTCGTCTGCCGAAGTTCGGCTTCACTTCTCGCAAAGCAGCGATCACAGCGGAAGTCCGTCTGTCTGACCTGGCGAAAGTTGAAGGCGGCGTTGTAGACCTGAACACGCTGAAAGCAGCTAACATTATCGGTATCCAGATCGAGTTCGCGAAAGTGATCCTGGCTGGTGAAGTTTCTACTCCGGTAACTGTTCGTGGCCTGCGTGTTACTAAAGGTGCTCGTGCTGCTATCGAAGCTGCTGGCGGTAAAATTGAGGAATAAGTAGCAGATGGCTAAGCAACCGGGATTAGATTTTCAAAGTGCCAAAGGTGGATTTGGTGAGCTGAAACGCAGACTGCTGTTTGTAATCGGCGCGCTGATTGTGTTCCGTATTGGCTCTTTTATTCCGATCCCTGGTATCGATGCCGCTGTACTTGCCAAACTGCTTGAGCAACAGCGAGGCACCATCATTGAAATGTTTAACATGTTCTCTGGTGGTGCTCTCAGCCGTGCTTCTATCTTCGCGCTGGGTATTATGCCGTATATTTCGGCATCCATTATTATCCAGCTGCTGACGGTCGTTCATCCGGCCCTGGCAGAACTGAAGAAAGAAGGGGAGTCTGGACGTCGTAAGATTAGTCAGTACACCCGCTACGGTACTCTGGTGCTGGCAATATTCCAGTCGATCGGTATTGCTACCGGTCTTCCGAATATGCCTGGTATGCAGGGCCTGGTCTTAAACCCAGGCTTTGCATTCTATTTCACCGCTGTTGTTAGTCTGGTCACAGGGACAATGTTCCTGATGTGGCTCGGCGAACAGATTACTGAACGTGGTATCGGTAACGGTATCTCAATCATTATCTTCGCCGGTATTGTAGCGGGTCTCCCGCCAGCCATCGCCCATACTATCGAGCAAGCGCGTCAAGGCGACCTGCACTTCCTCCTGTTGCTGTTGGTTGCAGTATTAGTATTTGCAGTGACGTTCTTTGTTGTCTTCGTTGAACGTGGTCAACGCCGCATTGTGGTGAACTACGCGAAACGTCAGCAGGGTCGTCGTGTCTATGCTGCACAGAGCACACATTTGCCGCTGAAAGTGAATATGGCAGGGGTAATCCCGGCGATCTTCGCTTCCAGTATTATTCTGTTCCCGGCAACCATCGCGTCATGGTTCGGGGGCGGTACTGGTTGGAACTGGCTGACAACAATTTCGCTGTATTTGCAGCCTGGGCAACCACTTTATGTGTTACTCTATGCGTCTGCGATCATCTTCTTCTGTTTCTTCTACACGGCGTTGGTCTTCAACCCGCGTGAAACAGCAGATAACCTGAAGAAGTCCGGTGCATTTGTACCAGGAATTCGTCCGGGAGAGCAAACGGCGAAGTATATCGATAAAGTAATGACCCGCCTGACTTTGGTTGGTGCGCTTTATATTACTTTTATCTGCCTGATCCCGGAGTTCATGCGTGATGCAATGAAAGTACCGTTCTACTTCGGTGGGACCTCACTGCTTATCGTTGTTGTCGTGATTATGGACTTTATGGCTCAAGTGCAAACTCTGATGATGTCCAGTCAGTATGAGTCTGCATTGAAGAAGGCGAACCTGAAAGGCTACGGCCGCTAATTGGTCGCCTGAGAAGTTACGGAGAGTAAAAATGAAAGTTCGTGCTTCCGTCAAGAAATTATGCCGTAACTGCAAAATCGTTAAGCGTGATGGTGTCATCCGTGTGATTTGCAGTGCCGAGCCGAAGCATAAACAGCGCCAAGGCTGATTATTTCGCATATTTTTCTTGCAAAGTTGGGTTGAGCTGGCTAGATTAGCCAGCCAATCTTTTGTATGTCTGTACGTTTCCATTTGAGTATCCTGAAAACGGGCTTTTCAGCATGGTGCGTACATATTAAATAGTAGGAGTGCATAGTGGCCCGTATAGCAGGCATTAACATTCCTGATCAGAAACATGCTGTGATCGCATTAACTTCGATCTACGGCATCGGCAAGACCCGTTCTAAAGCCATCCTGGCTGCAGCGGGTATCGCTGAAGATGTTAAGATCAGTGAGCTGTCTGAAGGACAAATCGACACGCTGCGTGACGAAGTTGCCAAATTTGTCGTTGAAGGTGATCTGCGCCGTGAAATCAGCATGAGCATCAAGCGCCTGATGGATCTTGGTTGCTATCGCGGTTTGCGTCATCGTCGTGGTCTGCCAGTGCGCGGTCAGCGTACTAAGACCAACGCACGTACCCGTAAGGGTCCGCGCAAACCGATCAAGAAATAATCGGGGTGATTGAATAATGGCAAAGGCACCAATTCGTGCACGTAAACGTGTAAGAAAACAAGTCTCTGACGGCGTGGCTCATATCCATGCTTCTTTCAACAACACCATCGTTACTATTACTGATCGTCAGGGTAACGCATTGGGTTGGGCAACAGCCGGTGGTTCCGGTTTCCGTGGTTCTCGCAAATCCACTCCGTTTGCAGCTCAGGTTGCAGCAGAGCGTTGCGCAGAAGCCGTAAAAGAATACGGCATCAAGAATCTGGAAGTTATGGTTAAAGGTCCGGGTCCGGGTCGTGAATCTACTGTTCGCGCTCTGAACGCCGCTGGTTTCCGCATCACTAATATTACTGATGTGACTCCGATCCCTCATAACGGTTGTCGTCCGCCGAAAAAACGTCGCGTATAACGCTCGTTTTTTAGGTTAGTTGGAGATAGAAAATGGCAAGATATTTGGGTCCTAAGCTCAAGCTGAGCCGTCGTGAGGGCACCGACTTATTCCTTAAGTCTGGCGTTCGCGCGATCGATACCAAGTGTAAAATTGAACAAGCTCCTGGCCAGCACGGTGCGCGTAAACCGCGTCTGTCTGACTATGGTGTGCAGTTGCGTGAAAAGCAAAAAGTTCGCCGTATCTACGGTGTGCTGGAGCGTCAGTTCCGTAACTACTATAAAGAAGCAGCACGTCTGAAAGGCAACACAGGTGAAAACCTGCTGGCTCTGCTGGAAGGTCGTCTGGACAACGTTGTATACCGTATGGGCTTCGGCGCTACTCGCGCTGAATCACGCCAGCTGGTTAGCCACAAAGCAATCATGGTAAACGGTCGTGTTGTTAACATCGCTTCTTATCAGGTTAAAGCGAATGACGTTGTTAGCATTCGTGAGAAAGCGAAAAAGCAATCTCGCGTGAAAGCCGCTCTGGAGCTGGCTGAGCAGCGTGAAAAGCCAACCTGGCTGGAAGTTGATGCTGGCAAGATGGAAGGTACGTTCAAGCGTCAGCCAGAACGTTCTGATCTGTCTGCGGACATTAACGAACACCTGATCGTCGAGCTTTACTCCAAGTAAAGCTTAGTACCAAAGAGAGGACACAATGCAGGGTTCTGTGACAGAGTTTCTAAAACCGCGCCTGGTAGATATCGAGCAAGTGAGTTCGACGCACGCCAAGGTGACCCTTGAGCCTTTAGAGCGTGGCTTTGGCCATACTCTGGGTAACGCACTGCGCCGTATTCTGCTCTCATCGATGCCGGGTTGCGCGGTGACCGAGGTTGAGATTGATGGTGTACTTCATGAGTACAGCACCAAAGAAGGCGTTCAGGAAGATATCCTTGAAATCCTGCTCAACCTGAAAGGGCTGGCGGTGAGAGTTCAGGGTAAAGATGAAGTTATTCTTACTCTGAATAAATCTGGCATTGGCCCTGTGACTGCAGCCGACATCACCCACGACGGTGATGTTGAAATCGTCAAGCCGCAGCACGTGATCTGCCACCTGACCGATGAGAACGCAGCTATTAGCATGCGTATCAAAGTTCAGCGCGGTCGTGGTTATGTGCCGGCTTCTGCCCGAATTCATTCGGAAGAAGATGAGCGCCCAATCGGCCGTCTGCTGGTCGACGCATGCTACAGCCCTGTAGAGCGTATTGCCTACAATGTTGAAGCAGCGCGTGTAGAACAGCGTACCGACCTGGACAAGCTGGTCATCGAAATGGAAACCAATGGCACAATCGATCCTGAAGAGGCGATTCGTCGTGCGGCAACCATCCTGGCAGAACAACTGGAAGCTTTCGTTGACTTACGTGATGTACGTCAGCCGGAAGTGAAAGAAGAGAAACCAGAATTCGATCCGATCCTGCTGCGCCCTGTTGACGATCTCGAATTGACTGTCCGCTCTGCTAACTGCCTCAAGGCAGAAGCTATCCACTATATCGGTGATCTGGTACAGCGTACCGAGGTTGAGTTGCTGAAAACGCCGAACCTGGGTAAAAAATCTCTTACTGAGATTAAAGACGTGCTGGCTTCACGTGGTCTGTCTCTGGGCATGCGCCTGGAAAACTGGCCACCAGCAAGCATTGCTGACGAGTAACCGGATCACAGGTTAAGGTTTTACTGAGAAGGATAAGGTCATGCGCCATCGTAAGAGTGGTCGTCAACTGAACCGCAACAGCAGCCATCGCCAGGCTATGTTCCGCAACATGGCAGGTTCACTGGTTCGTCATGAAATCATCAAGACGACCCTGCCTAAAGCGAAAGAGCTGCGTCGTGTAGTTGAGCCGCTGATTACTCTTGCCAAGACTGACAGCGTTGCTAATCGTCGTCTGGCATTCGCCCGTACTCGTGATAACGAGATCGTGGCAAAACTGTTTAACGAGCTGGGCCCGCGTTTCGCGAGCCGTGCCGGTGGTTACACTCGCATTCTGAAGTGTGGCTTCCGTGCAGGCGACAACGCTCCGATGGCTTACATCGAGCTGGTTGATCGTTCTGAGTCGAAAGCAGAAGCTGCTGCAGAGTAATCTGCAGTAACGTAAAAAAACCCGCTCCGGCGGGTTTTTTTATATCCGCACTATCCCCACTTCTCTACAATATCTGTATTAATTTTGTTCATCCCCTGGAGTTTATGATGTGGTTGCTCGACCAGTGGGCAGAACGCCATATTCGCGATGCCCAAACAAAAGGCGAATTCGATAACCTGTCCGGTAGCGGTGAACCGCTAATACTGGAAGATGATTCGCATATACCCCCTGAACTACGGGCTGGATATCGCTTACTGAAAAATGCGGGGTGTCTGCCTCCCGAGCTTGAACAGCGCAAAGAGGCGATTGAGCTTACTGACCTGCTAAAAGGGATACGGAAAGACGATCCCCGTCATGGAGAACTAAGCCGGCGGTTGGCTCTGGTTGAACTCAAGCTACGACAGGCAGGAATTGCGACTGATTTTCTGCATGGCGAGTATAGTGAAAGACTGATGCAGAAAATAAACGAGGAATAGCCATGTATCGTATCGGTGAACTTGCAAAGCTTGCTAACGTGACGCCGGATACCATCCGCTACTATGAAAAACAGCAGATGATTGATCATGAGGTGCGCACCGAAGGTGGGTTCCGCCTCTATACCGACAACGATCTGCAACGGCTGCGGTTTATTCGTTATGCACGCCAACTGGGATTCACGCTGGATTCGATCCGTGAGTTATTGTCGATCCGTATCGATCCGGCACATCACACCTGCCAGGAATCGAAAAGCATTGTCCAGGCCAGGCTGGATGAAGTTGAAGCGCGTATTCAGGAACTGCAAACCATGCAGCGCTCTCTGCAAAGGTTGAATGATGCGTGCTGTGGTACGGCTCACAGCAGTGTCTATTGTTCTATTCTGGAGGCCCTTGAACAAGGGGCAAGTGGAGAAACCCGGGGTTGTTGATTTTTTATCAGTCCGGGTCTAGACTCCCCTCGACATTAATCATGCTCAGGAGAAATTATGAGTCACTATCAACATACGAAGGGACAAATTAAAGATAATGCCATTGAGGCTTTGCTTCACGACCCGCTTTTTCGACAGCGAGTTGAAAAGAACAAAAAAGGGAAGGGAAGTTATCTGCGTAAAAACAAACATGCAAAACGGGGTAACTGGGAGGCCAGTGGCAAGCAAGCGAATCGCTTATTTACCACTGGCCTTCCTGCTTTTAGCTGTTAAACGCGGTTATTCTGCTCTTTTAACAGATCGCGAATTTCAGTCAGTAATACTTCTTCTTTCGTAGGCGCGGGCGCCGCAGCAGGCTCTTCTTTTTTACGGTTGAGCTTGTTGATAAGCTTGATGGCCATAAAAATGGCAAACGCGACGATCACGAAATCAAATACGTTCTGAATAAACACGCCATAGTGCATCACCACTGCCGGGATATCCCCCTGTGCTTCCCGAAGCGTGAAGGCGAATTGTTTGAAATCAATGCCCCCAATTAATAGCCCTAAAGGTGGCATGATGATATCAGCCACTAAAGATGAAACGATCTTGCCGAACGCCGCACCAATAATGACACCCACTGCCAAATCCACCACATTTCCGCGCATCGCAAATTCGCGAAATTCTTTAACAAAACTCATTATGTTCTCCTTGTGCCAGCTGACGACTATAAGTTTAACAAATGATTAGCTAATTGCCATTGGGGATAAATAAACGTTATGAAAATAAAAGGCACAGGAATCAGAAGGATAATACTCAGGTGCTCTAACGCGAGCACCTGAATCATTACAGGAAGAATGGGCTTGGCTGGAATAAACGTTCGACGTCGGTAATAAATTTTTTATCGGTCAGGAACATAATAACGTGATCGCCTTGTTCAATACGCAAATTATCATTGGCAATCATGACATCATTCCCGCGTACTACGGCGCCGATAATTGTGCCGGGTGGCAGCTTAATTTCATCGATGGCGCGTCCCACCACGCGCGATGTGGTTTCATCACCGTGAGCGACAGCTTCAATGGCTTCAGCGACGCCGCGACGCAGTGAGGACACACCAACAATGTCTGCTTTACGAACGTGGCTCAACAGTGCGGAAATCGTTGCCTGCTGCGGTGAAATCGCAATATCAATTACGCTCCCCTGCACCAGGTCAACATAGGCACGACGCTGAATAAGTACCATGACCTTTTTTGCTCCCATGCGCTTGGCGAGCATGGCGGACATAATATTTGCTTCATCGTCGTTGGTGACGGCAATAAACAGATCAACTTGATCGATATGCTCTTCTGCCAGTAATTCCTGATCTGATGCATCGCCATAAAACACGATCGTGTTTTGTAGTTTTTCAGCAAGTTCAGAGGCGCGCTGTTGATCGCGCTCGATCAACTTCACGCTATAGTCTTTTTCCAGACGGCGGGCGAGACCTGCGCCGATATTACCCCCGCCGACCAGCATGATGCGTTTATAGGGCTTTTCGAGGCGCTGAAGTTCACTCATAACGGCACGAATATGTTGTGAGGCAGCAATGAAGAAGACTTCATCTCCTGCTTCGACAATGGTCGAGCCCTGAGGACGAATCGGTCTGTCGTGACGGAAAATGGCTGCGACGCGCGTATCGATATGCGGCATATGTTCGCGCATCGTAGACAGCGCGTTTCCGATCAACGGACCGCCATAATAGGCCTTAACAACGGCCAGACTCACTTTCCCTTCTGCAAAGTTCACGACCTGCAGTGCGCCGGGATATTCGATCAGGCGATAAATATTATCGATAACCAGCTGTTCTGGTGCGATAAGGTGGTCGATTGGTACCGCTTCTGAGTTAAAGAGTTTTTCCGCATCGCGGACATAATCCGGGGAGCGGATACGGGCGATTCGGTTAGGCGTGTTGAAAAGCGAATAGGCCACCTGACAAGCGACCATATTGGTCTCATCCGAGCTGGTCACGGCCACTAACATATCGGCATCGTCAGCACCGGCTTCACGGAGGACACGTGGATGCGAACCGTGCCCCTGCACAACGCGAAGGTCAAATTTATCCTGCAGAACGCGCAGTCGATCGCCGTTGGTATCGACGATCGTAATGTCGTTGTTTTCACCTACAAGGTTTTCCGCCAGCGTCCCGCCGACCTGTCCTGCGCCCAGAATGATAATCTTCATATCTCGTGACCTGTTCTCAACATCACTCTTTGATTAGCTTAGCGTAAAAGAAGCCATCACCCTCTTCAGCGCCGGGCAGGTTCTGCTGGCCCGGGTGCTCCGGTGTCCCCGTATCGCGCAGCGTAGCGCCAGGAGTGCGTTTAAGGAAGGCTGAAATTTGCTGGCTATTCTCTTCCGGAAGAATGGAACAGGTGGCATAGACCAGCGTTCCGCCAGGCTTCAGGTGTGGCCAGATAGCGTCAAGGATCTCGGATTGCAGCTGCGCAAGCTCCTTAATATCACGGTCGCGACGCAGCCACTTAATGTCCGGGTGACGACGAATAACGCCGGTTGCCGAGCAGGGAGCGTCCAGCAAAATGCGGTCGAATTGAGTCTCACCGCACCATTCTGCAGGCTTACGTCCGTCGCCTTGCTTGACCTGCGCCTTCATACCTAAACGCTTAAGGTTGTCGTAGACACGCGAAAGTCGCTGCTCATCAACATCCACAGCCATTACGCTGGCCTTCGGTGCGACTTCCAGAATATGCGTTGTTTTGCCCCCAGGCGCGGCACACAGGTCGAGGATCTGTTCGCCATTTTTGGGTTCGAGCCATTTCATACAGCCCTGAGCAGAGGCATCCTGAACGGTTACCCAGCCTTCATCGAATCCGGGTAAGGCATGCACCGGCACAGGGGAGGCTAAACGCACGGCATCAGGATAAGCATCATGCGCGAATCCACTCATTCCGGCTTCTTCCAGCAAGGCCAGCCATGCATCGCGGGTATGATGATTACGGTTAACGCGTAACCACATCGGCGGACGTTGATTATTTGCGTCAGCAATATCCTGCCACCGCTGCGGATACGCTTTTTTGAGGCGATTCAGAAGCCAGTCAGGGTGCAGGAAACGGGTTTCGCTTTTTGCAAATTCTGCCAGAAGTTCATCCTGTTGACGCTGGAACTGACGCAGTACGCCGTTGATCAGCCCTTTGAGCTGTGGGCGTTTAATCGCGACGGCACCTTCTACCGTCTCAGCCAACGCAGCATGAGGTGGGATGCGGGTATGAAGAAGCTGATAGAAGCCAACCATAATCAAATAATGGACGGTACGCTGCTTACCGGTCATTGGGCGCGACATCAGCTTATTAATCAGCCATTCAAGCTGAGAAAGGGTGCGCAGGACGCCAAAACAGAGCTCCTGAAGCAGAGCTTTGTCTTTGTCGGACACTTTTTGCTGCAGTGGAGGCAGGACATTACTCAGTGATTGACCCTGCTCGACAACCTGCTCAACGGCCTGTGCCGCCAGACTGCGTAGATTTTGTTTTTTCATAACCGTAAAAATAAAAATGCCCGGAAACACCGGGCCTTAAGAATAAATTTGCTCAGGCAAGGCGAGAGCCAGGGATAAACCATTCGCGACGGGAATTTAACAGATCCTGAGCACTCATTGCCTTTTTACCCGCGGGCTGCAGTGATTCCAGATTCAGGATCCCTTCCGCGGTTGCCACCTGGATACCGTTCTTGCTGACTTCGATAATTGTTCCGGGCTCAGCAGATGTGTTGCCTTCAATGACGGAGGCTTTCCAGACTTTGACAGGTTGCTCATCGATCATCATCCAGCTCATCGGCCATGGATTAAAGGCGCGAATGCAACGTTCAAGCTGTGCGGCAGAGAGGGACCAGTCGACCCGCGCCTCTTCTTTGCTGAGTTTTTCGGCGTAGGTTACCAGGGCCTCATCCTGAACTTCAGGGGCTGCTGTATTATCAGCAAGCTGCTGCAAAGTTTTGATGAGTCCTTGCGGGCCAAGGTCCGCAAGCTTGTCATACAGCGTGGCGCTGGTATCGTCTGCAGTAATTGGACAGGCCAGTTTATACAGCATGTCGCCGGTGTCTAAACCTACATCCATCTTCATGATGGTAACACCGGTTTCAGCATCACCCGCCCACAGCGAACGTTGGATCGGCGCCGCACCACGCCAGCGTGGAAGCAAAGAACCATGTACGTTGATACAACCCAGTCGTGGCATATCCAGCACGGCTTTCGGCAGAATTAACCCATAAGCCACCACCACCATGACATCGGCATTCAGGTCAGCAACAAGCTGCTGGTTTTCCGGGGGCCGCAGGGATGCTGGCTGATAAACCGGTAACCCGTGTTCTTCTGCCAGCACTTTCACCGGGCTGGGCATCAGTTTTTTACCACGGCCTGCCGGGCGATCCGGTTGGGTAAACACGCCAACAACCTGGTGGCCAGAAGATAACAGCGCGTCAAGATGACGCGCTGCAAAATCAGGGGTACCCGCGAAGATAATACGTAGTGTTTTAGACACGATGATCCTTGTATCCGGGGGGATGTTATGCGCGGGAGCGCAAACGATCCAGTTTCTCTACTTTCTGACGAATACGCTGCTGCTTCAATGGTGAGAGGTAATCGATAAACAGTTTACCGACCAGGTGATCCATCTCATGCTGAATACAAATCGCCAGCAGATCGTCTGCTTCCAGTTCGAACGGGTTGCCTTCACGATCCAGGGCGCGAATTTTCACTTTTTCGGCACGTGGAACTAAAGCACGCTGTTCAGGAATAGACAGACAACCTTCCTCAATACCTGTTTCACCGCTCTTTTCCAACAGCTCAGGGTTGATCAGCACCAGACGGCCATCGCGATTCTCAGAAACGTCGATCACGATAATACGCTTGTGAATGTCCACCTGAGTTGCCGCAAGGCCAATGCCTTCTTCGGCGTACATGGTATCGAACATATCATCAACGATACGCTGAATTTCTGCATTCACTTCTTTGACCGGTTCAGCGACGATGCGAAGGCGCTCGTCCGGAATATGTAACACTTGCAAAACTGCCATAAATTTCCAGAGTCGTGTTCAGGAGTTGATAAGAATACTATCTCTATTCTAGACAAATCCCCCATCGATTGACAGCATCCGTGACCAATCGCAATGATTGCAGAGGCTGCTTATGGCAGGGAATAGGATGACGTCCACGGAGATATGGTTACGGCTAATCCACACAGGTTCTCTGTGTGGTGATCAGATGCTCGCAGCGGCAGCGCGACTACTTATGCAGACAAGGATTGATGATACCGTTGTCAGAGATGCCGGGCTGTCAACAAAACAGGCTCAACAGTTCTTTGCGCTTGATGAAAATGAACTGCAACGAAATCTGGCGTGGCTTGAACAGCCGGAGAACCATCTGCTGACGGCGGATGATCCTCGTTATCCCCCTTTACTTCGCACGATCCCTGACTACCCCGGCGCATTGTTTATTAAAGGCAATCCTGAAGCCCTTAACACCGTTCAACTGGCGGTTGTGGGTAGCCGCGCACCATCCTGGTACGGTGAGCGATGGGGGAAAATCCTGTGCGAACAACTTTCACAAAGTGGTTTCACGATCACCAGTGGGCTGGCCTGCGGTATTGACGGCGTCGCTCACCACGCCGCGCTGTCTGTAAAAGGGCGAAGTGTCGCGGTGCTTGGAAACGGGCTGTTTAGCATTTATCCCCGTCGGCATCAGGCTCTGGCTGCACGGCTTATCGAATCAGAGGGGACTATTGTGTCGGAGTTCCCGCTGTCAGCGCCGCCCTGGCCGGCAAATTTTCCACGTCGTAACCGAATTATCAGCGGTCTGAGTCTGGGCGTGCTGGTGGTGGAGGCCGCTTTAAGAAGCGGCTCACTCGTTACGGCACGATATGCGCTAGAACAGGGGCGAGAAGTCTTTGCCTTACCTGGCCCGATAGGTAACCCGGGGTGTGAGGGCCCCCACTGGCTCATCAAGCAGGGGGCAACGCCTGTGACGAGCGTCGAGGACATCCTTGAAAATTTGCAATATGGCTTGCACTGGTTAACAGATGAACCCGAAAAGCGACATTTTTCATCAGATCAGGAGAAGGTGGCATTGCCATTTCCCAGCCTCCTGGCTAACGTAGGAGATGAGGTAACACCTGTTGACGTTGTCGCTGAACGTGCCGGCCAACCTGTGCCAGTAACGGTAGCACAGCTACTCGAACTGGAGTTAGCAGGGTGGATCGCAGCTGTACCCGGCGGCTATGTCCGATTGAGGAGGGCAAGCCATGTTCGACGTACTGATGTATTTGTTTGAGACTTACATCCATAACGAAGCAGAAATGCGAGTGGATCAGGACAAATTGACACAGGATCTTACCGATGCGGGGTTTGAACGGGAAGATATTTATAATGCGTTGATGTGGCTGGAAAAACTGGCTGATTATCAGGAAGGCCTTGCCGAACCGATGCAGCTTGCTTCTGACCCATTGTCTGTGCGCATTTATACCGCTGAAGAGTGTGAAAGGCTGGACGCCAGCTGCCGGGGATTCATCTTATTCCTTGAGCAGATTCAGGTGCTAAACCTCGAAACAAGAGAAATGGTGATAGAGCGCGTTATGGCGCTGGATACGGCAGAGTTCGAACTGGATGACCTCAAGTGGGTGATCCTGATGGTTCTGTTTAATATTCCAGGCTGTGAAAATGCCTATCAACAAATGGAAGAATTACTCTTTGAAGTGAATGAAGGTATGCTGCACTAATTCATTGTGCAGCACCAAGAGTTGTTATGGCCAAATCAGCACTGTTCACGGTGCATAAAAACGAGCCCTGCCCACAGTGCGGGGCTGAACTTGTCATTCGGTCCGGGAAACACGGTCCGTTTCTCGGTTGTTCACACTATCCGGAATGTGATTATGTTCGTCCCCTGAAAAGCCAGGCGGACGGACATATCGTTAAAATTCTGGAGGGGCAGCTTTGCCCGAAGTGTGGAGGCGAACTGGCGTTACGGCAGGGCCGTTTTGGCATGTTCATTGGTTGCAGTCGCTATCCTGAATGTGAACATACGGAACAAATTGATAAGCCAGATGAAACGGCAATCGCCTGCCCCCAGTGCCAGCGCGGACAACTGGTACAGCGTCGTTCTCGTTTTGGTAAAACCTTCCATTCCTGCGATCGTTATCCTGAATGCCAGTTCGTTATCAATTTCAAACCGGTAGCGGGTACCTGCCCTCATTGCGATTATCCGTTACTTATAGAGAAGAAAACGGCGCAAGGTATGAAACGCTTTTGCGCCAGTAAACAATGTGGAAAGCCGGTTTCGGCGGATGAAATCAGTGAATAATAACCTGCCAACAGGATCCATTGCGCACGCAGTGGAGGTCCTGAAAAATGAAGAAGTCATCGCCTATCCAACAGAAGCTGTCTTTGGGGTCGGTTGCGATCCTGACAGCGAGACAGCTGTGAATCGCTTACTTACGCTAAAACAGAGACCTGTCGAAAAAGGATTGATTTTGATCGCTGCTAATTATGAGCAGCTTAAACCCTATATTGATGATTCCATGCTCACGCCAGCACAACGGGATACCATCTTTTCGGCGTGGCCAGGGCCGGTGACCTTTGTTTTCCCGGCGCAGCCAACTACGCCACGCTGGTTAACAGGGCGTTTCGATTCCCTCGCTGTCCGTGTCACCGATCATCCGCTGGTGGTAGAGCTATGTCTGGCGTTTGGTAAACCGCTGGTCTCAACCAGTGCCAACCTTACCGGGCAGCCTCCTTGCCGGAGCACCGAAGAGGTGCTGGCGCAGTTCGGGAATGACTTCCCGGTAGCCGTCGGTGAAACCGGAGGTCGTCTTAATCCGTCGGAAATCCGCGACGCCTTGACAGGCGAACGTTTTCGCCAGGGGTAATATGATGGAAACCTATGCCGTTTTTGGTAATCCGATCGCTCACAGCAAGTCGCCGTTGATCCATCAGCAGTTTGCTGAACAACTGCAGATTGATCATCCCTATGGCCGGGTGCTGGCACCAGTTGATGCCTTTGTTACCACCCTGAATGCTTTTTTTGACGCGGGTGGTAAAGGTGCCAATGTGACGGTGCCTTTTAAAGAAGAAGCCTTTGAACGTGCGGATGAATTAACTGAGCGCGCGTCTCTTGCGGGTGCCGTGAATACGCTTAAACGGCTGGAGGATGGTCGCCTTCTCGGTGACAACACTGACGGAATCGGCTTACTTAGCGATCTGGAAAGACTCTCATTTATCAAACCCGGGTTCCGGGTTCTGTTGATTGGTGCTGGTGGGGCATCGCGAGGCGTACTGTTACCGCTCCTTTCACTGGATTGTGCAGTGACCATTACCAATCGCACCTTTTCCCGGGCAGAAGCGTTGGCGGCGTTGTTTGCACATACTGGCAGCGTGAGTGCGGTGGCTCTTGATGATCTTATCCACCATGAATTTGATCTTATCATTAATGCCACCTCCAGCGGCATTGGTGGGGAAGTACCGGCGATCCCGTCCTCTTTGGTAAACAACCACCTCTATTGCTACGACATGTTTTATCAGAAAGGGAAAACTCACTTCCTCCGCTGGTGTGAACAACACGGCGCGAAACAGCTGGCTGATGGCCTTGGCATGCTGGTGGGGCAGGCTGCGCATGCAGTTTTGCTCTGGCACGGTGTATTACCTGCTGTCGAACCTGTCATTGAAAAGCTGAAACAGGAACTTACGGCGTGAACCAGGCGATTCACTTTCCCGACAGAGAACAGTGGGATGAGAGTAAGCAAGCAGTCTGTTTCCCGGTGCTCGTGCATGGGATGCAACTGACATGTGCCATTAGCGGTAAAACGCTCGAGCGCCGCTTTGGTGGCTCAAATCCATTAGAGGTGTTCTGCGAAAATCGCTGGGATCTTGAAGAAGAAGCCAGCGATTTGATCCGCGATCAGCAGGAAGACGATCAGGGCTGGGTCTGGCTGTCCTGATCCAGATACTCATCTTTCCATTTCACGTAATTATTCGCTGAATATTTCAGACCTTCTCTTTCCGCTTCTGTTAAGGGGCGGATCTGCTTTACCGGGCTGCCTAAATAGAGATAGCCGCTTTCGAGCCGTTTATGTTGAGGGACAAGACTTCCGGCACCAATCATCACATCATCTTCTACGATGACACCATCCAGCAGGATCGATCCCATGCCAACCAGCACCCGGTTTCCGATAGTGCAACCGTGAAGCATGACTTTATGGCCGACGGTAACATCTTCTCCTATAACAAGTGGATTGCCGTCCGGGTTATATGAGGATTTGTGGGTGACATGCAGCACGCTGCCATCCTGAATATTAGTGCGTGCGCCAATTGCCACATAGTTAACGTCTCCCCTGATCGCAACGAGCGGCCAGATGCTGACATCTTCGGCCATTCGGACATCGCCAATGACCACACTGCTGGCATCGATCATCACGCGATCGCCTTTTTGTGGAAACAGATCTTTATACGGACGTAGTACTGCAGACATATCTACCTCGACAGATGAGCGCTATACAGAAGACTTTGATCATATTTTTGGATCGAGGCAAGGCAAAATACGTCAATATTTAAGCAGATCGGGCGGGATTTCAGCGAAAAGCGCGGAAAATCATCAGTCAGAAAAAAAGATCTAAAAAATACTTGTGCTAAAAAATGGGATCCCTATAATGCGCCTCCATCGACACGGCGGATGTGAATCACTTCACAAACAACCCGGTCGGTTGAAGAGAAAAAATCCTGAAAATCAGGGTTGACTCTGAAAGAGGAAAGCGTATTATACGCCACCTCGCGACAGAGCGCTGAAGCGCGTCGCAACTGCTCTTTAACAATTTATCAGACAATCTGTGTGGGCACTCAAAGTGACATGGATTCTTAACGTCCTCGGACGAAAAATGAATACCAAGTCTCAACGAGTGAACACGTAATTCATTACGAAGTTTAATTCATTGAGCATCAAACTTTTAAATTGAAGAGTTTGATCATGGCTCAGATTGAACGCTGGCGGCAGGCCTAACACATGCAAGTCGAACGGTAGCACAGAGAGCTTGCTCTCGGGTGACGAGTGGCGGACGGGTGAGTAATGTCTGGGAAACTGCCTGATGGAGGGGGATAACTACTGGAAACGGTAGCTAATACCGCATAACGTCGCAAGACCAAAGAGGGGGACCTTCGGGCCTCTTGCCATCAGATGTGCCCAGATGGGATTAGCTAGTAGGTGGGGTAACGGCTCACCTAGGCGACGATCCCTAGCTGGTCTGAGAGGATGACCAGCCACACTGGAACTGAGACACGGTCCAGACTCCTACGGGAGGCAGCAGTGGGGAATATTGCACAATGGGCGCAAGCCTGATGCAGCCATGCCGCGTGTATGAAGAAGGCCTTCGGGTTGTAAAGTACTTTCAGCGGGGAGGAAGGTGTTGTGGTTAATAACCGCAGCAATTGACGTTACCCGCAGAAGAAGCACCGGCTAACTCCGTGCCAGCAGCCGCGGTAATACGGAGGGTGCAAGCGTTAATCGGAATTACTGGGCGTAAAGCGCACGCAGGCGGTCTGTCAAGTCGGATGTGAAATCCCCGGGCTCAACCTGGGAACTGCATTCGAAACTGGCAGGCTGGAGTCTTGTAGAGGGGGGTAGAATTCCAGGTGTAGCGGTGAAATGCGTAGAGATCTGGAGGAATACCGGTGGCGAAGGCGGCCCCCTGGACAAAGACTGACGCTCAGGTGCGAAAGCGTGGGGAGCAAACAGGATTAGATACCCTGGTAGTCCACGCCGTAAACGATGTCGATTTGGAGGTTGTGCCCTTGAGGCGTGGCTTCCGGAGCTAACGCGTTAAATCGACCGCCTGGGGAGTACGGCCGCAAGGTTAAAACTCAAATGAATTGACGGGGGCCCGCACAAGCGGTGGAGCATGTGGTTTAATTCGATGCAACGCGAAGAACCTTACCTGGTCTTGACATCCACAGAACTTTCCAGAGATGGATTGGTGCCTTCGGGAACTGTGAGACAGGTGCTGCATGGCTGTCGTCAGCTCGTGTTGTGAAATGTTGGGTTAAGTCCCGCAACGAGCGCAACCCTTATCCTTTGTTGCCAGCGGTTAGGCCGGGAACTCAAAGGAGACTGCCAGTGATAAACTGGAGGAAGGTGGGGATGACGTCAAGTCATCATGGCCCTTACGACCAGGGCTACACACGTGCTACAATGGCGCATACAAAGAGAAGCGACCTCGCGAGAGCAAGCGGACCTCATAAAGTGCGTCGTAGTCCGGATTGGAGTCTGCAACTCGACTCCATGAAGTCGGAATCGCTAGTAATCGTAGATCAGAATGCTACGGTGAATACGTTCCCGGGCCTTGTACACACCGCCCGTCACACCATGGGAGTGGGTTGCAAAAGAAGTAGGTAGCTTAACCTTCGGGAGGGCGCTTACCACTTTGTGATTCATGACTGGGGTGAAGTCGTAACAAGGTAACCGTAGGGGAACCTGCGGTTGGATCACCTCCTTACCTTAAAGAACCTGCCTTTGTAGTGCTCACACAGATTGTCTGATGAAAAGTGAATAGCAAGGCGTCTTGCGATTGAGACTGTACGTCCCCTTCGTCTAGAGGCCCAGGACACCGCCCTTTCACGGCGGTAACAGGGGTTCGAATCCCCTAGGGGACGCCACTTGCTGGTTCGTGAGTGAAAGTCACCTGCCGTCATATCTCAAAACTGACTTGCGAGTCATGTTTGAGATATTTGCTCTTTAAAAATCTGGATCAAGCTGAAAATTGAAACGACACACATGTTATGTGTGTTCGAGTCTCTCAAATTTTCGCAATCAGAAGTGAAACATCTTCGGGTTGTGAGGTTAAGCGACTAAGCGTACACGGTGGATGCCCTGGCAGTCAGAGGCGATGAAGGACGTGCTAATCTGCGAAAAGCGCCGGCGAGGTGATATGAACCCTTGACCCGGCGATGTCCGAATGGGGAAACCCAGTGTGATTCGTCACACTATCGTTAACTGAATACATAGGTTAACGAGGCGAACCGGGGGAACTGAAACATCTAAGTACCCCGAGGAAAAGAAATCAACCGAGATTCCCCCAGTAGCGGCGAGCGAACGGGGAGCAGCCCAGAGTCTGAATCAGCTTGTGTGTTAGTGGAAGCGTCTGGAAAGTCGCACGGTACAGGGTGAAAGTCCCGTACACGAAAATGCACAGGCTGTGAACTCGAAGAGTAGGGCGGGACACGTGGTATCCTGTCTGAATATGGGGGGACCATCCTCCAAGGCTAAATACTCCTGACTGACCGATAGTGAACCAGTACCGTGAGGGAAAGGCGAAAAGAACCCCGGCGAGGGGAGTGAAAAAGAACCTGAAACCGTGTACGTACAAGCAGTGGGAGCACCTTCGGGTGTGACTGCGTACCTTTTGTATAATGGGTCAGCGACTTATATTCTGTAGCAAGGTTAACCGTATAGGGGAGCCGAAGGGAAACCGAGTCTTAACTGGGCGTTAAGTTGCAGGGTATAGACCCGAAACCCGGTGATCTAGCCATGGGCAGGTTGAAGGTTGGGTAACACTAACTGGAGGACCGAACCGACTAATGTTGAAAAATTAGCGGATGACCTGTGGCTGGGGGTGAAAGGCCAATCAAACCGGGAGATAGCTGGTTCTCCCCGAAAGCTATTTAGGTAGCGCCTCGTGAACTCATCTTCGGGGGTAGAGCACTGTTTCGGCTAGGGGGCCATCCCGGCTTACCAACCCGATGCAAACTACGAATACCGAAGAATGTTATCACGGGAGACACACGGCGGGTGCTAACGTCCGTCGTGAAGAGGGAAACAACCCAGACCGCCAGCTAAGGTCCCAAAGTCATGGTTAAGTGGGAAACGATGTGGGAAGGCCCAGACAGCCAGGATGTTGGCTTAGAAGCAGCCATCATTTAAAGAAAGCGTAATAGCTCACTGGTCGAGTCGGCCTGCGCGGAAGATGTAACGGGGCTAAACCATGCACCGAAGCTGCGGCAGCGACACTATGTGTTGTTGGGTAGGGGAGCGTTCTGTAAGCCGTTGAAGGTGGCCTGTGAGGGTTGCTGGAGGTATCAGAAGTGCGAATGCTGACATAAGTAACGATAAAGCGGGTGAAAAGCCCGCTCGCCGGAAGACCAAGGGTTCCTGTCCAACGTTAATCGGGGCAGGGTGAGTCGACCCCTAAGGCGAGGCCGAAAGGCGTAGTCGATGGGAAACAGGTTAATATTCCTGTACTTGGTGTTACTGCGAAGGGGGGACGGAGAAGGCTATGTTAGCCGGGCGACGGTTGTCCCGGTTTAAGCATGTAGGCGGAGGTTCCAGGTAAATCCGGTACCTTTTAACGCTGAGGTGTGATGACGAGGCACTACGGTGCTGAAGTAACAAATGCCCTGCTTCCAGGAAAAGCCTCTAAGCATCAGGTAACATCAAATCGTACCCCAAACCGACACAGGTGGTCAGGTAGAGAATACCAAGGCGCTTGAGAGAACTCGGGTGAAGGAACTAGGCAAAATGGTGCCGTAACTTCGGGAGAAGGCACGCTGATATGTAGGTGAAGCCCCTGCGGGTGGAGCTGAAATCAGTCGAAGATACCAGCTGGCTGCAACTGTTTATTAAAAACACAGCACTGTGCAAACACGAAAGTGGACGTATACGGTGTGACGCCTGCCCGGTGCCGGAAGGTTAATTGATGGGGTTAGCGGCAACGCGAAGCTCTTGATCGAAGCCCCGGTAAACGGCGGCCGTAACTATAACGGTCCTAAGGTAGCGAAATTCCTTGTCGGGTAAGTTCCGACCTGCACGAATGGCGTAATGATGGCCAGGCTGTCTCCACCCGAGACTCAGTGAAATTGAACTCGCTGTGAAGATGCAGTGTACCCGCGGCAAGACGGAAAGACCCCGTGAACCTTTACTATAGCTTGACACTGAACACTGGTCCTTGATGTGTAGGATAGGTGGGAGGCTTTGAAGCGTGGACGCCAGTCTGCGTGGAGCCATCCTTGAAATACCACCCTTTAATGGCTGGTGTTCTAACGTAGACCCGTTACCCGGGTTGCGGACAGTGTCTGGTGGGTAGTTTGACTGGGGCGGTCTCCTCCCAAAGAGTAACGGAGGAGCACGAAGGTTAGCTAATCCTGGTCGGACATCAGGAGGTTAGTGCAATGGCATAAGCTAGCTTGACTGCGAGAGTGACGGCTCGAGCAGGTGCGAAAGCAGGTCATAGTGATCCGGTGGTTCTGAATGGAAGGGCCATCGCTCAACGGATAAAAGGTACTCCGGGGATAACAGGCTGATACCGCCCAAGAGTTCATATCGACGGCGGTGTTTGGCACCTCGATGTCGGCTCATCACATCCTGGGGCTGAAGTAGGTCCCAAGGGTATGGCTGTTCGCCATTTAAAGTGGTACGCGAGCTGGGTTTAGAACGTCGTGAGACAGTTCGGTCCCTATCTGCCGTGGGCGCTGGAGAATTGAGGGGGGCTGCTCCTAGTACGAGAGGACCGGAGTGGACGCATCACTGGTGTTCGGGTTGTCATGCCAATGGCACTGCCCGGTAGCTAAATGCGGAAGAGATAAGTGCTGAAAGCATCTAAGCACGAAACTTGCCCCGAGATGAGTTCTCCCTGAGACTTAAAGTCTCCTGAAGGAACGTTGAAGACGACGACGTTGATAGGTCGGGTGTGTAAGCGCAGCGATGCGTTGAGCTAACCGATACTAATGAACCGTGAGGCTTAACCTTACAACGCCGAAGGTGTTTTGGCGAAGAGACGATTTTCAGCCTGATACAGATTAACAGAATTTGCCTGGCGGCTTTAGCGCGGTGGTCCCACCTGACCCCATGCCGAACTCAGAAGTGAAACGCCGTAGCGCCGATGGTAGTGTGGGGTCTCCCCATGTGAGAGTAGGGAACTGCCAGGCATCAAATTTAGTGTGCTGATATGGCTCAGTTGGTAGAGCGCACCCTTGGTAAGGGTGAGGTCCCCAGTTCGACTCTGGGTATCAGCACCACTTTATACTTAGGTTAAAGTTCGGCAAGAAGTAAAAGAATTTGTCTGGCGGCTTTAGCGCGGTGGTCCCACCTGACCCCATGCCGAACTCAGAAGTGAAACGCCGTAGCGCCGATGGTAGTGTGGGGTCTCCCCATGTGAGAGTAGGGAACTGCCAGACATCAAACAAGTGAAAAGGCCATCCGAAAGGATGGCCTTTTTGCATTTCTACACGGCACACAGCGTAGGCCGGGTACGGCGAAGCCGCCACCCGGCATAACAAACGACTAGTGAATCACCTGTGACAGGAATGCTTGCGTGCGTTCTGACTTCGGATGCGCAAAGAACTCATCCGGTGGCGCCTGTTCAACAATCTCTCCGCGATCCATAAAGATCACCCGATCAGCCACGGTCCTGGCGAACCCCATTTCGTGAGTCACGCACAGCATAGTCATTCCGGATTGCGCCAGTCCAATCATGGTATCCAGAACTTCTTTCACCATTTCAGGATCCAGCGCTGAAGTTGGCTCATCAAAAAGCATAATTTTGGGCTTCATGCACAGTGAACGGGCGATAGCCACACGCTGCTGCTGGCCACCCGATATCTGGCCTGGAAATTTATTGGCGTGCTCAGCAATACGTACACGTTCCAGATAGTGCATCGCTAACGCTTCAGCTTCCTTTTTTGGCATTTTGCGCACCCAAATCGGCGCAAGCGTACAGTTCTGCAGCACCGTCAGATGGGGGAACAGGTTAAAGTGCTGAAACACCATCCCGACTTCCTGACGCACGCGTTCGATGTTGCGAATGTCTTCATTCAGTTCGATACCATCAACAACAATACGCCCCTGCTGATGCTCCTCAAGGTGATTGATGCAGCGAATGGTTGTCGATTTCCCGGACCCGGAAGGGCCGCAAAGGACAATGCGTTCGCCCTGCTTGACCTTAAGATTGATATCTTTCAGGACGTGAAATTGCCCGTACCATTTATTCACGTTTTCCAGCGTAATCATCGCGTCGGCGGGTGTCATAGTTATTTGGCTCATAATTTCCTCAGTGCGGTGTACGCCCGGTGTTAAAGCGCTTTTCCAGATGCTGGCTATAGCGCGACATGCTAAAACAAAAGATCCAGTAGATCAGAGCAGCAAAGACATATCCTTCGGTGGACATGCCAAGCCAGACAGGGTCAACCGTTGCCTGTTGCACGCTGCTAAAGAGATCGAACAATCCGATAATGATCACGAGGCTGGTATCTTTGAAGAGGGCGATGATCGTGTTCACCAGCCCGGGGATAACCAGCTTGAGTGCCTGCGGAAGTATCACCAGCCCCTGTGTTTTCCAGTAACCGAGCGCCAGTGATTCCGCAGCCTCATACTGCCCTTTAGGCAATGCCTGCAGACCGCCACGCACCACTTCCGCAACGTAGGCTGACTGGAACAGAATGACTCCTACCAGGGCACGGATCAGTTTGTCTATCGTCGTGCCTTCTGCCATAAACAATGGCAGCATGACCGAAGACATAAAAAGGACGGTAATAAGCGGTACACCGCGCCAGAACTCAATGAAAATAACCGAGAGCACACGGACAACGGGCATTTTTGAGCGACGGCCAAGCGCCAGTAAAATGCCCCACGGCAGTGCGCCAGCGATCCCAACAGAAGCAATAATCAGCGTCAGCGTTAAGCCGCCCCATTGTCGGGTTTCCACGCGTTCCAGCCCCAGGAAACCACCGTACAACAGCACCCACACAACAATCGGATACACCACCGCCCAGCAGGCGATGTACCGTCCGCGTTGCGGCAGCCTTTTCCAGAACATCACGGCGATGGAGAGCAGCCCAATAACCAGCGCCAGATTGATTCGCCAGCGTTGTTCGTGCGGATACAATCCATACATGAACTGACCAAAACGCTCGTGGATAAACACCCAGCAAGCGCCAGCTTTTGTACAATCTGCCCGGGTTGAACCGACCCAGTTAGCCTGCAAGAAAGCCCAGTTAATGAGTGGCGGGATCAACTCCCACATCAGCCACAGACAAATTATTGTCAGCAGACTGTTACCCCAGCTGGAGAACAGATTCTTACGCGCCCAGAGAATAAAACGCCCACCTGTCGGGTTGGCAGGACGCGAAGAGTGCGACAGTATCGCTTTTGTCATCATAGTTCCTTAGCGCTCAACCAGTGCGATACGGCGGTTATACAGGTTCATCAGCAACGAGATCGCCAGGCTGATAATCAGATAGACGGACATAGTGATGGCAATGGTTTCAATGGCCTGTCCTGTCTGGTTAAGCACGGTGCCGGCGAACAGTGACACCATATCCGGGTAGCCAATTGCGGCGGCCAGCGACGAGTTTTTGACAATATTGAGGTACTGGCTGGTCAGGGGCGGAATGATGACCCGTAACGCCTGTGGAATAATGACCTGTCGAAGCGTTACCGTATGAGGTAACCCCAGAGAGCGTGCTGCCTCGTGCTGTCCATGCGGGACTGCCTGGATCCCCGCCCGAATGATTTCGGCAATAAACGCAGACGTATAAATGGAAAGGGCCAGGGTCAGGGCCGCCAGTTCAGGAATTAATACCATCCCGCCCTGGAAGTTAAAGCCCCGCAGATGTGGGACATCCCAGTGTAACGCGGCACCAAAAAGCCAGTGTGTCAGGAGCGGCAGGCCGATAATCAAAAGCGCCGCAATTGGCCATGTTTTGCGAAGCTGCCCGGTTTTTATCTGATGTTTGCGGTTATAGCGAAATAGCCCGGCAGAGAGGGCGAGCGCGATGATAATCGCGGTGATAAAAGCATATATCCCTTCTGCGAGTTCAGGAGAAGGAATATAGAGCCCACGGTTGCTCAGGAAAAACAGATCGAAGGCATCGACAGCCTGACGTGGCCCCGGAAGGTTACGCAGCACGGCGAAATACCAGAAAAAAATCTGCAGCAGCGGCGGGATATTACGGAACGTCTCAATGTAAATGGTGGACAGCTTTCGCAGCAGCCAGTTATCTGACAGGCGAGCGAGGCCAATAAAAAAGCCCAGTATGGAGGCGAAAACAATACACAGCGCGGAGACCAGCAGTGTATTGAGTAAACCGACGAGGAACACGCGGCCGTAGGTATCGCCTTCCTGATAGTCAATAAGATGCTGAACAATGCCAAAACCCGCACTGCGATCCAGAAAAGCAAAGCCGGAGGTAATACCGCGATTATTCAGGTTGGTAACCGTGTTATGAATTAAATAAATGGCGATAAGAACAACCGCAAGAATGGCAATAATCTGGAATAGCCAGGCGCGGACCGCGGGATGAGAAAAGGATAGCGATCCTTTTACGGGGGAGCGGCGATGGAACATAAAGAAACCTCGGTAACCATGACTCTGGAGTGGGCACTGCGTTCACAGTGCCCGTTACAGCAAAGACTTAACGTACTGGCGGTGCGTACTGAATACCGCCGTTATTCCAGAGATTGTTCTGGCCGCGTTTGATCTTCAGCGGGCTTTCCGATCCCACGTTGCGCTCAAAGATCTCAGCGTAGTTGCCCACCTGTTTAATGATGTGGTACGCCCACTTGTTATCCAGCTTCAGATCCTTGCCAAAATCGCCTTCTGTGCCCAGCAGGTGTGCCATATCCGGGGTAGAGGGTTTGGCAGCTTTCTCATCGACGTTTTTCGAGCTGATGCCCATCTCTTCTGCATTTAACATGGCGAACAGTGTCCAGCGAACGATAGAGAACCAGTCTTCGTCGCCACGGCGAACGACGGGACCAAGGGGCTCTTTAGAGATGACTTCAGGCAGGACGATCCACTCTGCCGGGTTACTCAGCTTAATACGCAGCGCGTAGAGCTGTGACTGGTCAGACGCCAGCGTATCGCAACGGCCAGATTCCAGCGCTTTGGCTGATTCATCAGAGCGATCGAATGTCACCGGGGTGTACTTCATATTATTCGCTTTGAAATAATCGGCGACGTTAAGCTCGGTATCGGTACCGGCCTGAATACACACGGTCGCACCGTCCAGCTCTTTGGCGCTTTTCAGACCCGCTTTATTGTGGGTCAGGAAACCGATGCCGTCATAATAAGTGACACCGGTGAATGACATCCCCATGCCTGCATCACGGGAGGAGGTCCAGGTGGTATTACGGGAGAGCATGTCCACTTCGCCGGACTGCAGCGCGGTGAAACGTTCTTTGGCCGTCAGCGGGGTATATTTTACTTTGCTGTCATCACCGAAAACGGCAGCGGCGACGCCCCGGCAGACGTCAACATCGATACCGGTAAATTTGCCGTTAGCATCGGCATAAGAGAAGCCAGGCAAACCGTCGCTGATACCGCACTGAACAAAACCTTTCTTTTTCACGGCATCCAGCGTTGTGCCCGCATGGGCCTGACCCGCAACAGCAAACAACATACCCGCAGCGGCCAGGCTGGCTATCATCGTCTTTTTCATAATGCATCCTGTGTGGCTAAATTTATCGTTATTTAGGTGTTTTAAACACTTTTACCCATCTGTGGCGTTGGCCGACGTTTATATAGCAAACGTAATGCCAGGTTTCGCGCTCGATGAAATAAGCGATAAGTGAACGCTTAATGCTGAGTGTAGACAGGCTTAAATAAAAGGAGCGCCCCGAAACGGTGCGAAATTACAACCTGTGCCACAAATCGGAGCAAAACTTTTAAGGAGGGTCAGAGAAAAAGAAGAGATAGTTTCCGGAGTGAATATTGGCCGGGTATTCAATAATATGAATGGGTGAAAATCATTAAAACTGAATACAAAATTAAAAAGGGGAAGTGAAAAAGAGGTGACAGGCTTCTGGCTAAAATTAATGGTGTGAATAAATACGGGTCTTTTACTGATTTGATATTACTGCACTCATTCAAAGCAAAAGCGCGGCCAGAGCCGCGCTTTCTGAACAGATGTTATCGGGTCAGGGCAACAATACCCAGCGTCAACCCCGCCACCGCGGCAGCACCACCAGCGATAGCACCTGCTGTTTCCCAGTTATCCTGAGTGGTACCTTTCATACAGGTATTGGTATGAACCAGTCGGCCCTGATCGTCGTATACCGGTACACATGGAGAGTCGTGCGCGCATCCAGCCAGCAGCGCAGCGAGTAGTGCAACGGAAATGAATCTTTTCATGATGTTACCTCAGTATTATTTCGCGTCCGCTATAAAGCCAGGAGGGCTATTAACGAACTGGAGGTTATTTTACCACCGGGATAAGCCCACGTTACACGAGGAATAATCTCAAATTATGTTGTTTGTAAACATCGTGGAGAAAAGTGTTTCGTCAGAACGAATTAATGGAGAAATTATGGAGTAACAACGTGGCGTTCTTACTTAATGCAAACTGACTCTTTTTAACACTGCGATCTTAATACACTGTTTATCTTAAAATAAAAAAGGCACCAGAGGTGCCTTTCAGGTATTCATTACTCTTTATGGCGCGTAAAGCGTCGCCGGACGACCACAAAGAAAACGGGCACGAAGAAGATAGCCAGAAGCGTTGCGGAAAGCATGCCCCCCATTACCCCTGTCCCGACCGCATTTTGCGCACCGCTCCCGGCGCCATGGCTGATCACCAGCGGCATGACGCCAAGAATAAAGGCGAGCGAGGTCATCAGGATCGGTCGAAGGCGCATTCTCGATGCTTCCAGCGTGGCTTCAATGATGCCTTTACCCTCTTTTTCCATCAGATCTTTGGCAAACTCAACGATCAGAATGGCGTTTTTAGCCGACAAACCAATTGTTGTCAGTAAGCCCACCTGGAAATAGACGTCATTGTTCAAGCCACGTAACGCTGCTGCAACCAGCGCCCCTATGACTCCCAGCGGGACCACCAGCATCACTGAGAAGGGAATGGACCAGCTTTCGTAAAGAGCTGCCAGACACAGGAACACCACAATCAGTGAAATAGCGTACAACGCAGGCGCCTGATTTCCGGAAAGTCGCTCCTGATAAGACATTCCTGTCCAGTCATACCCGATGCCGGAAGGCAGTTTTGCAGCAAGACTTTCCATCAGCGCCATGGCCTCACCGGTACTTTTACCGGGGGCGGACTCACCGATGATCTCCATGGATGGCATCCCGTTATAACGCTCCAGGCGAGGTGAACCGTACACCCAGTGCGAGGTGCTAAAGGCGGAGAAAGGTACCATCTCACCATTTGCGCTGCGTACATACAGGTTGCTGATGTCACCAGGCAGCATACGGAAGTGCGCATCAGCCTGGACATAGACCTTTTTCACGCGTCCATGATCGATAAAGTCATTTACATAAGTTCCACCCAGGGCCGTTGAGATGGTCTGGTTGACATCAGAAAGACTGATGCCCAGCGCCTGAGCCTTCTCCTGGTCGACATCCAGTTTAAACTGCGGGGTATCTTCCAGACCATTTGGCCGCACGCGCACCAGCATGTCAGGGTGCGCTTTCACCATTCCGAGAAGCTCATTCCGCGCCTGCGTCAGCGAGGTATGCCCCAGGTTTGCCTGATCAATCAGTTCGAAGTCGAAACCCGTTGCGGTTCCCAGTTCGATAATTGCAGGCAGGTTAAACGGAAATACGAGCCCATCTTTTATCTGACTGAAGGCTTTTGTCGCGCGGCCAACAATCGCCTCAACGCTATTTTCCGCCCCCGGTCGTGCTTCCCAGGGCTTCAGGCTAATGAAGGCAATACCGGCGTTCTGGCCCTGGCCGCTAAAACTAAAGCCATTAACGGTAAAGACAGATTCAACATTGGCCTTCTCGTTTTTCAGATAATAGTTCTGGACCTGATCGAGGACCTGCTGTGTACGCGTCTGGGTCGCACCGGCCGGAAGTTGCACCATCGTCATAAATACCCCCTGGTCCTCTTCGGGCAGGAAGGAGGTGGGCAAGCGCAGGAACAGCACCGCCATACCACCCACAATGATGATGTACACCACCAGGTAGCGTCCGGTCTTGCGTAAAATGCCGCTCACGCTGTTGCTGTAGTGCTCCACGCTGCGGTCAAAAAGCGCATTAAACCAGCCAAAGAAACCGCCTTTCTTTTCGTGGTGATCGCCGGATACCGGTTTAAGCAGGGTTGCGCACAGCGCGGGGGTCAGGATCAGGGCGACCAACACGGAGAGTGCCATTGCCGAAACGATGGTCAGTGAAAACTGGCGATAGATGGCCCCGGTCGAGCCACCGAAAAATGCCATCGGGATAAAGACCGCCGACAGCACCATGGCTATACCCACCAGTGCGCCCTGAATCTGTTCCATCGACTTCTGCGTCGCCTCTTTCGGCGGCAGTTTGTCTTCTACCATCACGCGTTCGACGTTCTCAACGACCACGATGGCATCATCAACCAGCAAGCCTATTGCCAGCACCATCCCGAACATCGTCAGGGTATTGATGGAGAACCCGAACGCCGCCAGCACCGCGAAGGTACCCAGCAAAACAACCGGCACCGCGATAGTGGGGATAAGCGTCGCGCGCAGGTTTTGCAGGAACAGATACATCACCAGGAAAACGAGAATGATCGCTTCAAACAGGGTTTTTACCACTTCGTGAATAGAGATCTTCACAAACGGCGTGGTGTCGTACGGATAAACCACCTTCAGACCCTGTGGGAAGAATTGCTGCAGTTGCGCCAGCTTGCTCTTGATGGCCGCCGCCGTATCCAGCGCATTTGCACCGGTCGCCAGCTTAATCCCCAGGCCGGTTGCGGCCTGCCCGTTGATTTTGGTCACCATATTATAGTTTTCACCGCCCAGTTCAATGCGTGCGACATCCTTCAGGTGCACCATCGAGCCGTCCTGGTTCACCTTCAGCGTCACGCGGCCAAACTCTTCCGGTGATTTCAGGCGGGTTTGCGCAATGATCGAGGCGTTCAATTGCTGGCCCGGCACGGACGGCGTTCCGCCTAGCTGGCCTGCCGCTATCTGGTCATTCTGGGTTTTCAGTTGATTAATAATGTCCAGCGGCGTCAGCTGGTATTTATTCATCGCGTTACTGTCGAGCCAGATGCGCATTGCATACTGGGCACCAAACAGCTGAACATCACCC
Source organism: Enterobacter cloacae complex sp. 382A5 (assembly GCF_050031095.1). Lineage (NCBI taxonomy): Bacteria > Pseudomonadati > Pseudomonadota > Gammaproteobacteria > Enterobacterales > Enterobacteriaceae > Enterobacter > Enterobacter cloacae complex sp. 382A5. The sequence continues at coordinate 4,259,591 of NZ_JBLGVK010000001.1, read as the reverse complement.
ACCCCTGTGGTTCGACTAATGGCATCTTTCACATTCGAGGCGACGTAGTCGGAAATGTCATCCTGCGAGAGGCTTTTATTGTCTGAAACAAAGCCAGCCACCAGCAGGAAGCTGCTGCTTGACTTCTCAACGCCGATCCCTTGTTGCTGCACTTCCTGCGGCAGCAGCGGCATGGCGAGCTGAAGTTTATTCTGAACCTGAACCTGGGCGATATCCGGGTCTGTACCAGACTCAAAGGTCAGGGTGATGGTGACATTACCTGCAGAATCGCTGGTGGATGACATATACATCAGGTTATCGATGCCGTTCATATTCTGTTCGATAACCTGCGTCACGGTATCCTGCACCGTCTGCGCATCTGCGCCAGGGTAGGTTGCGGTTATGGCAACCGCGGGTGGGGCGATAGTCGGATACTGCGCTACAGGCAGTTTGAGGATCGCCAGCCCACCTGCAATCATCAAAATGATGGCGAGTACCCAGGCGAAAACCGGCCTCTGGATAAAGAAATTAGCCATGACGTCGTTCCTTAACCGGCTGGAGTCGTAGAGGTATCGGGTGTGGCGACGACGGTAGCCCCAGGTTTGGCTTTTTGTAACCCACTGACAATCACGCGGTCACCGTTTTTCAGCCCCTCTGTGACCAGCCAGCGATCGCCAATGGCCTGAGAGGCAACGACGGTGCGTGACTCAACCTGGTTTTTGTCGTTAACAATCAGGACAGTTGCATCCCCACGCGGCGTGCGGGTGACGCCTTGCTGTGGGATCAGAATCGCATTCGGCTGCGTACCCTCATTAATGCGGGCGCGTACAAACATTCCCGGTAACAGCAGGTGTTGCGGATTCGGGAAAATCGCCCGCAGAGTGATGGAGCCAGTGCTTTCATCAACCGTCACATCAGAAAACTGCAGCGTGCCTTTTAGCGGATAGGGCTGACCATTCTCCATCAACAGCTCGACGGTGCTGGTGGTCTCCCCTTTTTGCAGGCTTGTCTGCTTCAGACGCATAAAATCATTGCTGGACTGGGTGACATCGACATACATCGGATCCAGTTGCTGTACCGTTGCCAGGGCGTTTGCCTGGCCGTTGGTGACGAGAGCTCCCTCGGTCACGCTGGATTTACCAATGCGACCATCGACGGGAGAGGTGACTTTGGTATAGGCAAGGTTGATACGTGCGCTTTCAACTCCTGCTTTTGCGGCAACGACGCTGGCATCCGCCTGCTGAGCCGTCGCAACGGCCTGGTCGTACTCCTGCTTACTGACATACTGTGTGCCCACCAGCGGGAGATAACGTTTCACCGTCAGGTGCGCAATATTGGCTGCCGCCTGGGCTTTCGCCAGCTCTCCTTTTGCGCTGTCATACGCCGCCTGATAGCTGGCGGGATCGATCTGATAAAGTGACTGGCCAGCTTTGACATCGCTGCCTTCGATGAAATTGCGACGCAGGATAATGCCGCTAACCTGAGGACGTACTTCCGCAACGCGAAACGCATCTGTTCTGCCCGGCAGCTCTGTTGTCACAGTGAGGGGGGCACTTTTGACAATGTGTACACTCACCTGAGGCGGCTGCGGTTGATGTTGCTGATTTTCCTGCCCATCGCATCCGGCAAGCAGTGCGGCGCAGACAATAAAACCGGTTAAGGGCAAGCGTCTGAAATGATTCGTCATTACTGTTCCTTTAAATACCCATTAACCGATATTTCCGTGGATCGGTGACAGGGCAGGGGACAAAAACAAAAAATGTAGCTGCGTATAATAATGAGGGTATTTAATGTTTTTTAATTTATAAGTGCGGATAAATGCGGCAGGAAAGAAAATCAGAAGAAGGCTTTGCGTTTACAGCAATATACTTTAACAAAAGTAATCAGGAGAGTGATGTTTCATAGAGGGCATTCATCTGTTTTGTGAATTTAATTATTGGCATGTATTTGCCTCAGTTATAAATAAAGCGAATTGACTTTTTTTGTGCAGAATTCACCTTGTCTTTCATGAATACTTCCGATTACAAAACCCTCCTAAACAGCTTAATTCTTGTGAGTAACGAGTAGTCGTCCATGGCGCGTAAAAAGAAAGCAGAGGCTCAACAAACCCGTCAACAGCTGATTGAAGCGGCTATCGGGCAGTTTGCGACACGTGGCGTAACCAACACAACGCTGACAGATATCGCCGATGCGGCAAAGGTGACGCGTGGGGCCGTCTACTGGCATTTCACCAGTAAAACAGAGATATTTAATGCTATCTGGGAACAGCAATTGCCGCTTCGCGATCTCATTCGTGACAGACTTTCTCTTTCCGAAAAAGATGATCCCTTGTTAATGCTTCGTGAGCAATTTATCACTGCGTTGCAATATATTGCGCATGAGCCTCGCCAGTGCGCGCTGTTACAGATTTTGTATCATAAGTGTGAATTTACCAGTGATATGGTTTCCGAGTATGAAATCAGGAAACGTATTGGTTTCAACAATGATTTTCTACGTGCGACACTGGAGCGCTGTATTTCACGAAACATCATTTCTTCGCAGGTCAATGTGGATTTAACGCTGATAGTGTTCCACGGATTTTTTAGCGGAATAATTAAAAACTGGTTAATGAATAACGACAGCTTCAACCTCTATCAAAAGGCACCTGCTCTGGTCGATAACATTCTGGCGACACTCCCGGTGATGCGCGTGTCGCCACGTGAGGAGGCTTACGACTCGGTGTCGGGCAAGATCTCTCCCTGCTCGCAAAGCGTTTCAATGGTCTGCGCGCTGACAGGTTTCCCTAACAAATAGCCCTGAAGGGTATTACAGCCCAGTTCCGTCAAAAAGGCTTGCTGTGCTTCGGTTTCCACCCCTTCAGCCACCACTTTCAGATTCAGCGTTTTCGCCAGGGCGACAATCGCGGAGACAATGGTCGCATCTTCGCTTTCTCCACTGAGCTCTTTTACAAACGCCCTGTCGATTTTCAATTCACAGGCGGGTAAGCGTTTAAGATACAGCAGGCTCGAGTAGCCGGTACCAAAGTCATCAATAGAGGCTTTCACACCCGCATTCGTCAGCTCTGTCAGCACCCGCACGCTCTCATCCGGGTTACTCATCGCAGTGGTTTCCGTCACTTCAAGGATCAGCATTTCCGGCGGTACCTGGTGACGTGTCAGACAATCAAGCACCGTACTCACCAGAGAAGGTTGTTCAAACTGAAGTGTCGACAGGTTCACCGCCATTGACCAGTTTTGATGCCCTTTAAGGTGCCATTCCCGCAACTGGCGGCAGGCTTCGTTGATAACCCAGTTGCCAATGGGAATGATCTGTCCCGTTTTTTCCGCCAGCGGCAGGAACAGGTCTGGCGTAAGCAATCCCAGCTTCGGGTGTTGCCAGCGCAGGAGTGCCTCAAACCCGAGTACGGGGCCAGCCGGCGCGTGGAATTTGGGCTGATAATGCAGCTGTAGCTCATTACGATCGATGGCCAGCCATAGATCGTTCATCAGCTGCAGATGGGTTTGTGCCAGCGTGTTCATGGAGGGCTGGAAAAAGTGATAACCGTTACGGCCCATATGCTTGGTGTGGTACATCGCCGCATCGGCGTTAAACATCAGCTCGCGATCGGTTTTGCCATCGTGAGGATAAAGCGCAATGCCAATACTGAGGGTCACCACCAGTTCATACGGATCTACATTGAATGGACTATCGATAGTGCGCACCAGGGCATTGGCAAGGGAGGCTGCATCGTCCGGCCCCCCAACCTCTGCCAGCAGAACAAATTCATCACCGCCAATACGTGCAAGGGTGAACTGGCCTTTCAGGGGGAGCAGCAGGCGTTGCGTAACGGCAACCAGCAGTTTATCGCCGACATCATGCCCGTAGGCGTCATTGACGGTTTTAAAGCCGTCGAGATCCATAAACATCAATGCGAAATGCGTGCCTTCACGATCTGCTTTGTTGATGGCCTGATCGAGTCGATCTTCCAGCAGGATACGATTGGGCAGGCGCGTCAGCGTATCCTGTAGCGCCAGCTGGGCCAGCTCCCGGTTTGCTTCCGCCAGAGACGAGGCGAGGAGAGAGGTGCGTGCCTGCAGGCGCGCATCCAGCATCGACACCAGCAGGGTGATACCAAGGATGGCGAGTGCGACAACGCTCACCAGCACGGCCAGCCAGCTGCCGTTAATCCCCTCATGGTGAGCCATGGTCGACACTGGAAACTGTGCGGCTTTCATCCCCGCATAATGCATTCCGGCAATCGCAATCCCCATCGTGATTGCGGCACCCATGCGCATCAGCGCGACCTGAGCGGCCTCATGACGCAGGCGGAACGTCAGCCACAGTGCCGCGAGCGACGCAGCAAGCGCAATAGCGACTGATATCGCCACCCATGTTCTATCCCAGATAATACCGGGCGTAACCTCCAGGGCCGCCATGCCGGTGTAATGCATGGCCACGATACCGGTTCCCATGACTAGTGCACCGGGCAGCAGACGGCGCAAACGCAGCTGCTCGCTGCTGACAAGCCACAGCGCAAACAAGGATGAACCCACGGCGATAACCATCGATAACCCCGTCAGGGTGGCGTTGTAGCTCATGCTCATGGAGAGATCCATCGCCAGCATGCCGATAAAATGCATCGCCCATACGCCAATACCCATTGCAACACCGCCACCGGCCAGCCAGATGCGCGCTGCCACGCCCTGACTTCCCGCCACACGCGCGGCCATATTCAGCGCGGTATAGGCAGCAAGGATAGCGACAACAAAGGAGAGGACGACAAGGATATGGTTGTATTGGCTAACCAGCATGATCGGTTCAACTCGAGTGTGAGGTTACGCAAGGGCGGTGGTGAAGGGCGAGACATTATCATCGTAAGGTAATGACTCAAAGGGATTTAAATCCCCGTTTTTATTAAGTGATTTCGGGGTTTTTGACGACGTTTGCGGCTCAGTCCAGCTCTGAACAATTGACGAGTTTAAGCGGGTTCACGGAATCCATATTGCGACACTTATCGGTTTCGGTGCTCATCAGTTCAATCCACTGCATCAGCAGCGCATCAAAGAGAAAAACTGAGACAGCAAAGACAACCAGCCACCAGTATTTACGAATCATTATGACATTCCGGGAGAAGAGAGCCAGTAAGGTGGTGGAAATATACACGAAAAGCGGCGGTTGAAAAGTGGGGAAAGCGAAGGTTTACAAAGCGTTGACGGTGGCAAATGTGGAGCAATAAAAAAGGCGCATCCCCATGCCAGGTAGCGCCTTTTTAAACAAGCATTTCGCTAACCGAAATTAGTTCATGCCGTATTTTTTCAGTTTCTTACGCAGAGTACCACGGTTGATACCCATCATCAGCGCAGCGCGGGTTTGGTTACCGCGGGTGTATTGCATCACCATGTCCAACAGTGGCTGTTCAACTTCAGCCAGTACCAACTCATACAGGTCATTAACATCCTGACCATTCAGTTGAGCAAAATAGTTCTTCAGTGCCTGTTTAACCGAGTCACGCAGGGGTTTTTGAGTTACCTGATCCTGAGAGTTAACGGTAGAAACGGTCAGTACGTCAGAATTTACGCGTTGTTCGAACATAGTTCTGTCAGCTCTTTATTTCATTACGCAAGATTTTCGAAGTATGCCTCCAACGCCTCCAGCTGTTCGCTGGCATCCTCTATGGCGTTGAATGTGCGCCGAAACTGGTCATTTGGAGCGTGCTCCTGGAGATACCAGGAGACGTGTTTACGCGCAATTCGGTACCCTTTTGCCTGGCCGTAGTGGTCATGCAGTTCCCGAACATGCGAACAAAGCAAGCGCTTAACCTCTGCCAGAGGCAGCGGGGCAAGCAGCTCCCCAGTGTCCAGATAATGCTGGATTTCCCGAAAGATCCAGGGTCTTCCCTGAGCTGCACGTCCTATCATCAGAGCATCAGCTCCCGTATAGTCGAGCACAGCTCTGGCTTTAAGCGGGTCAGTAATGTCGCCATTCGCGATAATCGGAATGGAAACTTTCTGCTTAACTGCCCGAATGCTGTCGTATTCAGCTTCACCGTTGAACAAACAGGCGCGAGTGCGTCCATGAATGGTCAGGGCCTGAATGCCACAGTCTTCGGCCAGTTGGGCAATCTCTACACAGTTACGGTGTTCCGGCGACCAACCCGTGCGAATCTTCAACGTAACAGGAACGTCCACTGCGCTGACAACCGCCGTCAGGATTGACTTCACCTGGTCGGGGTATTGCAGAAGGGCTGAACCTGCAAGCTTGCGATTCACTTTTTTGGCCGGGCAACCCATGTTGATATCAATAATCTGGGCGCCACTTTCCACGTTAATCCGCGCGGCATCTGCCATCTCTTCAGGCACACTTCCGGCGATTTGCACGGTGCGAATACCTGGTTCATCAATGTGCACCATCCGAAGGCGGGATTTATCGCTTTCCCAGACCTGCGGGTTAGACGACATCATCTCGGAAACGGTTAAACCGGCTCCCATCTCATAACACAGCGTCCTGAACGGCCGGTCGGTAATACCTGCCATTGGGGCTGCGATCAGGCGATTTCTGAGCTGGTGGTGTCCGATGCGCATGAGTTAAGAAATGACCATACTGTGACTGCAAGGCGGCGTATATTACGCATTTTTTGCACGAGATGAAAGGCCAAACTTTGAACAATCCACTGTTGTAGATCAAGGAATCGCCACCCAGTCACAATGATGAAAATTATTTTTTATTTAAATCATTATGTTATGTATTAACGGCGATTTTATGACCGCTTACAATTTCCCGTAACTTCTCATCATTTCTCAAAAAATGAATCCGTTGAGCGGGATATTCTGCTGTTTTTAGCAGCAGATTCTCCCGCTTCTATGCGATCTGCGTCGCATTTTAGAACATCATCTCAGTACGAAAAATGTTCTTATTTTTTACGGCCTGTGATGCGGCACCACTCTTCTTTTTCCACCACCGGATCGAGGGTGAAGAGATCGGCGTAGGCTTCGCAAACGCTGTCAGCCTGGCTTGCCAGGATCCCGGAAAGCCCCAGCAGACCGCCCTCAACGGGCAGCACGCTGATTAACGGTGCAAGCTCGCGTAATGGGCCCGCCAGGATGTTAGCGACCACCACATCGGCTTTCATGGCCTCTGGCTGCGCGTCCGGGAGATACAGCTCAAGGCGATCGGAAACGCCGTTACGCTCGGCGTTATCACGACTGGCCTGAATAGCCTGCGGATCGATATCGATCCCGATGGCTTTTGCGGCGCCCAGCTTCAGTGCGGCAATGGCGAGGATCCCGGATCCACAGCCGAAGTCGATCACGGTTTTCCCTTCCAGATCCAGACCATCCAGCCACTGCAGGCACAGTGAGGTGGTCGGGTGGGTGCCGGTACCGAATGCCAGACCCGGGTCGAGCATCACGTTGACCGCGTTTTCATCGGGAACTTCGCGCCAGCTTGGGCAGATCCACAGACGCTTGCCAAACTGCATGGGGTGGAAGTTATCCATCCACTCGCGTTCCCAGTCTTTGTCTTCCAGTTGTTCGATTTTGTGCGCAAAACCCGCGCCCAGCAGAGGATGATGTTCCAGAATCGCGACCACTTCTTTCATGTCGGTTTCAGCATCAAACAGGCCAATCACGTCGGTATCGCCCCACAGGCGTGTTTCGCCCGGCAGCGGCTCAAAGACCGGCGTGTCATGCGTGTCCTGGAAGGTGATAGAGACCGAGCCGGCCTCCATCAGCGCATCGCTCAGCTCTTCGGCGTGAGCACCGGTTGTGTTCAGTTTTAGTTGGATCCACGGCATGGCAAAACTCTTTATTTATCAGTAGACATCATAGCGGGTTGTGGGACGGGTTGACCGAAACGGTTACCCACCACAAACGCCAGTAAACTTAACAGTAACGAAGGCACAATTGGATGGAAGCCCAGGTACTGGATCTTAAAGGTAGCGAGCACGGCGTACACGACACCGCCAACAATCATGCCGCTTAGCGCGCCCGCAGCATTCGCGCGCTCCCAGTACAGGCCAAGCACCAGCGGCCACAGGAAAACAGCTTCAAGGCCGCCAAACGCAAGCAGGTTCAGCCAGATGATCATCTCCGGTGGACGCCAGGCGGCCAGCAGCAGCAGTGCCCCTAATAACAGCGTAATCACTGCAGACATCCGCTTTAAGCGTCGTTCGTTTTTCAACTGCTCGGGACGCAAATTCAGATAGAGATCTTTGATAATCGTAGCGGAACTTTGCAGCAACTGAGCGTTGATCGTCGACATAATGGCGGCCATCGGTGCGGCAAGGAAAATCCCGGCAGCAAAGGGTGGCAGGACTTTAACCATCAGGGTAGGGATCACCAGGTCGGGCACGGTAAGATCTGGGATCACCGCACGACCTAATGCACCTGCCAGATGCATTCCCAGCATCAGTATCGCCACCACAATGGTCCCGATAATAATGCCGCGATGGACCGCTTTACTGTCCTTATAGGAGATACACCGTACAGCGGTATGCGGCAGTCCAATGACGCCGAAGCAGACCAGCACCCAGAAGGAGGTCATAAAGGTGGGTGAAAGAATGTCATCTGCGCCCTCTGGAGTGACCAGTTTCGGGTCAATCGCTTCCAGGGTTTCAACAGCATGGCTCAGGCCGCCTGCCGCATGGACAATCCCCACCAGCAGCACAATGGTTCCGATGAGCATCACCATGCCCTGCAGGGTGTCGTTCAGTACGCTGGCGCGGAATCCACCAAACGCCGTATAAAGCGCGATACTGATCCCAAAGATAAGCAGGCCAGTCTCGTAAGGGATCCCTGCTGCGGTTTCAAGCAGACGTGCACCGCCAATAAACTGCACCGTCATCGCACCCACAAAGGCGACCAGCAGACTTAAACTTGCCAGCCAGACCAGTAAACGGCTGCGGTAGCGAGCAAACAGCATGTCGTTCAGCGTCACGGCATTATAGCGACGCGCCAGAATAGCGAACTTCTTGCCGAGTATACCCAGCGAAAGCCAGATAGCCGGGAGCTGGATCATCGCCAGCAGCACCCAGCCTAACCCATATTTATAGGCTGCCCCGGGACCGCCAATAAATGAGCTGGCGCTGATATAGGTGGCGGTGAGCGTCATCGCTAACACAATGCCGCCCATTGAACGGCTGCCGAGGAAATATTCGTTCAGGAAGGTGCCGGTTGCCCTTTTGCGCATGGCATACACGGACACGCCAAACACGACCAACAAATACGCGATAAGCGGCAGAATGACTTCAAGCTGCATCGTCGTCCTCCAGCGGGATATCGCGATAAATGAATTTCACCATTGCCCAGCACAGCAGGATAAAAATCAGCGGTACCAGCAGACAGGCCATTTCAAACCAGTGAGGCAGGCCGGTGATGCCAATTGCAGAATCAGGTAAGTAAGCGGTTACCAACCATGCGGCAAGATAGAGAAGGGTCAGCCACAGCGCCCAGCGCGCTTCTTTATGGGCCTGAACAAAACGTTTGTCCATTTTTTGTCCCTTGTGGATGAAGAAAGCGGGGATTGTACATGATGGGCCTTGACGATCCCCAGAAATAAAAAAGGCCGGTTAAACCGGCCTTTTAGCATTGATGCTTTCTTACTTCTCGTTGAGACCGAGTTTTTTCTCCAGATAGTGGATGTTCGTCCCACCATTCTGGAAGTGCTCGTCGCTCATGATGCGCATCTGCAGATCAACGTTGGTTTTGATACCGTCGATGATTAGCTCCTGCAGGGCGTTCTTCATGCGGGCAATCGCCACGTCACGGTTTTCGCCGTAGCAGATAAGCTTACCGATCATTGAGTCATAGTACGGCGGTACGGTGTAACCGGCGTAGATATGAGACTCCCAACGCACGCCAAAGCCACCCGGCGCGTGGAAACGCGTGATTTTACCCGGGCTTGGCAGGAAGGTATTCGGGTCTTCGGCGTTGATACGGCACTCGACCGCATGGCCTTTGACCACTACTTCTTCCTGTTTGATGGACAGAGGCTGGCCGGCAGCGATACGCAGCTGCTCTTTGATCAGGTCAACGCCGGTGATCATTTCGGTAACCGGGTGTTCAACCTGAATACGGGTGTTCATCTCAATGAAGTAGAACTCACCGTTTTCGAACAGGAATTCGAAGGTACCCGCCCCGCGATAGCCGATGTCGACACACGCTTTGGCACAACGCTCGCCGATGTAGCGACGCAGTTCCGGGGTAATGCCCGGTGCTGGTGCTTCTTCGACCACTTTCTGGTGACGACGCTGCATGGAGCAGTCACGTTCTGCCAGATAGATAGCGTTACCCTGACCGTCAGCCAGCACCTGAATTTCGATGTGGCGTGGGTTTTCCAGGTATTTTTCCATGTACACCATGTCATTGCTGAAAGCTGCTTTCGCTTCCGCTTTGGTCATGGAGATGGACTGTGCCAGTTCAGCGTCGCTGCGCACTACGCGCATACCGCGACCGCCGCCGCCGCCGGACGCCTTGATGATCACCGGGTAGCCAATGCGTTTAGCATGAGCACGGTTTGCATCCATGTCGTCAGTCAGCGGGCCGTCAGAACCTGGAACGGTTGGAACACCGGCTTTTTTCATCGCGGTGATTGCAGACACTTTGTCACCCATCAGGCGGATGGTGTCAGCTTTCGGGCCGATGAAGATAAAGCCAGAGCGTTCAACCTGCTCAGCAAAGTTGGCGTTCTCGGAGAGGAAGCCATAACCCGGGTGAATTGCCACCGCGCCAGTGATTTCAGCGGCGCTGATGATTGCCGGGATGTTCAGATAGCTTTTTACGGACGGAGCCGGGCCGATACAGACCGTCTCATCCGCCAGCAATACGTGTTTTAAATCGCGGTCCGCGCTTGAGTGCACAGCGACAGTCTTGATGCCCAGTTCTTTACAGGCACGAAGAATACGCAGTGCGATCTCGCCGCGGTTGGCGATAACAATTTTATCCAGCATGTTCGCCTCGTTACTCGATGACGACCAGCGGCTCGTCAAATTCTACCGGCTGACCACTTTCGACCAGAATCGCCTTCACAGTACCTGATTTGTCTGCTTCGATCTGGTTCATCATTTTCATGGCTTCAACGATACACAGGGTATCGCCTACGTTGACTTTCTGACCCACTTCGATGAACGCCTTCGCGTCCGGGCTCGGGGTGCGGTAGAAAGTACCAACCATTGGGGAACGTACGATGTGACCACTGATTTCTGCTGCAGCGGCAGGTGCGGCTTCAGTTGCGGCTGGTGCAACGGCTGCAGAGAGCGCAGGCTGCTGCACTGGCGCAGCATAAGCTTGCTGCATTACCGGGAAGCTAGCGGCTGGGGCTGCACGGCTGATGCGTACAGACTCTTCGCCTTCAGAAATTTCCAGTTCGGAGATGCCTGATTCTTCAACCAGCTCGATCAGTTTTTTAATCTTACGAATATCCATGAGTGGGTTCCGTACTCTTGTTTAGTGTGATTGTGACAGGCGTTTTACCGCTGTCTGTAAAGCGTATGAATAACCGTCTGCGCCCAGTCCGCAGATAACGCCAGCGGCGATATCCGACAGATACGAATGGTGGCGGAACGGCTCTCGGGCGTGCACGTTGCTGAGGTGGATCTCGATAAACGGGATACTCACCGCCAGCAGTGCGTCGCGGATAGCAACACTGGTGTGCGTAAACGCGGCCGGATTGATCAGGATATAGTCCACAGTGTCTTTAGCCTGATGAATACGGTCGATGAGTGCGTACTCCGCGTTTGACTGAAAATGATCCAAATCCACATTCAGTGACGCTGCTTCCGTGCCCAAACGGTTAACAATTTCACTCAATGTCAGCGTGCCATACTTCTCTGGCTCACGGGTGCCGAGCATGTTCAGGTTCGGTCCGTTTAAAACTAAGATTCGGAATTTTTCTGCCATTGTGTCGCTATCTCCTGCGAATCTCGGGTAAAAACCAAAATATACCTTTGAAACGCGAAAGTCACCTGATGACTTTCCTAAAATGCATTCAGGAAAACCAAAGTCGCACATTATAACGATTTCGTAGCATTTGGCAGCTAAATACTGGTCTTATCAGGGAAGATTATCAACCGCTATCCGAAAAAGAATGGCGGTTGATAAGTAATCTGCGGGAAAACGCACAGTTTCGCGAACTATCGTAACCACTGGCGGAACTTCTTGTAACGCCATGCTAAAAGCGCCAAAGCCAGCAGCGCGTAGAGGATGGGCTGAGGCGAGAGGATCTTCACGGACCACAGATAATGGATGGGTGCGAGGATCGCGACAAGATAGACGAAGTTGTGCAGCAACTGCCAGCGCTTACCCAGTTTTCGCTGCGCATATTGCGTGGATGTCAGCGCTAATGCCAGTAACACCAGCCAACTGACAATGCCCAGCGTCAGATAAGGACGCGTGACCAGTTCGCGGCCCAGCAGTGCCAGGTTGTTAATCCCCAGTTCCAGCAGCGCGTAGCTGGTCAGGTGCAACGTGGCCCAGGCGAAACACCATAGCCCTAAAAGCCGACGTGTGCGTATCAATAATGGCTGTTTAGCGTAGCGCGCCAGCGGCGAAACCAGCAAGGTCGCCAGTAAAAATTTCAGAGCCATCCGACCAGTAAAGTGCTGGATATCTTTAGCCGGATCGGCACTAAAGAGCCCCTGGCTGGCGGCCCAGAACAACCAGATAAACGGGAGCAACCCGGCTAAATGCAGCAGCACTTTCAGCCAGGTTACCTGTTTTGCCGTTAAACGCACTCAGAAGTTCTCCCGTAAATTGAGGCCACGGTAGAGCGACGCCACTTCATCCGCATAGCCGTTAAAGAGCAGCGTGGGCTGACGCTTCACATCCAGCGCACCGCCAGAACCGATAAACCGTTCCGTCGCCTGCGACCAGCGTGGGTGATCGACATGCGGGTTCACGTTGGCGAAGAAACCGTACTCGTCCGGCGCGGCGAGATTCCATGTTGTGGGCGGACGCTCGCGGGTGAGCTTAATACTGACGATCGATTTAATGCCCTTGAAGCCATATTTCCACGGTACCGTCAGCCGGATGGGGGCACCGTTCTGCGGCGGGAGCGCTTTACCGTAAACGCCGACGGTCAGAAGGGTAAGAGGATGCATGGCTTCGTCAAGGCGTAATCCTTCGACATAAGGATATGCAAGCCCACCGCCGATGAACCGGTCCTTCTGGCCTGGCATCTCGTCCGGGGCGTAACGCGTCTGGAATGCGACATATTTCGCATTGCTGGTGGGTTCAACCATTGCCAGCAGCTTATGCAGCGGAAAACCTACCCACGGTACCACCATCGACCAGGCTTCCACGCAGCGCATACGATAGATGCGTTCCTCTAACGGGAAACGGGTGGTGAGATCGTGGTGATCCAGCGTTAAGGGTTTTGCCACTTCGCCGTCAATTTTCAACGTCCACGGATCGGTTTTCATGCTGCCTGCATTGGCCGCAGGATCGGCTTTATCAAGCCCGAATTCGTAGAAGTTGTTATAACCGGTGACTTTATCTTCCGGCGTGAGCGTCAGTTTGTTTTGCCACTCGGCAGGTTTCGTAAAGGTGAGCGGGGCACCGGAAGGGGCTTTTGGCCGATCGTTGCCTTTAAACCAGTCGAGCAAATCAGCGTGAGCCGCAGGTGTGAGCGACAACGCGGTGGCACTGATGCCAAGCATTTTCAGGATCTGGCGGCGCTGTAACATAAAGACAGATTCGGACGTTACGTCGGCTTCCGTCAGTTTTCGGGTTTTCATGGCATCCTCCGTCATGCGTTTTTCTAAGCATGACGGAGGAGAAGGATTAGCGCGAATATGTCACGAAAATTTGAAGATTAGGCAATTTTCACCAGCGCGCGGCCATGGAACTGATTATCCATGATCTTACCGGCATATTCCGGCGCCTGGCTGAGGGCGATTTCGGTTGCACTCTGCGTGAAGAAGGACTCAGGCAGGTCGCGTACCAGACGCTCCCAGGCTTCTGCACGACGGGCCGCCGGAGTCATGACGGAATCCACACCCTGCAGGCGTACGTTACGCAGGATAAAGGGCATAACGGTGGTTGGCAGCGCAAAACCGCCCGCCAGACCGCAGGCCGCTACGCAGCCCCCGTAGTTCATCTGCGCCAGCACTTTTGCCAGCACGTTATTTCCGACGGTATCCACCGCTCCGGCCCAGATCTGTTTTTCCAGCGGACGGGTTTCGGCAAATTCGTCGCGGCCAAGAATGCGGCTGGCACCAAGCTGACGCAGGTAGTCATGGGTGCTTTCACGGCCTGAGACCGCGACGACCTGATACCCCAGTTTGTGCAGTAAAGCCACCGCCGTGCTGCCAACGCCACCGCTGGCCCCGGTCACGACTATCTCGCCTGACTCAGGGCGGATACCGGCATCTTCAAGGGCCATGACGCACAGCATGGCGGTAAAGCCTGCGGTGCCGATAATCATCGCTTTGCGGCCATCCAGCCCAGCAGGCATGGGCACCAGCCACTCACCTTTCACCCGCGCCTGCGTTGCCAGCCCGCCCCAGTGATTTTCGCCGACGCCCCAACCGGTGAGCAGCACCTGCTGGCCGGCATGAAACCGCGGATCTTCGCTGGAATGAACGTGGCCTGCAAAATCAATCCCTGGCACCATCGGGAAATTTCGGATGATTTTACCTTTGCCGGTGATGGCCAGGGCATCCTTGTAATTCAGACTGGACCAGTCGATGTCGACGGTGACGTCGCCTTCGGGCAGACGGCTCTCATCAAGGGCTTGCATCGAGGCAACGGTATTGCCGTCCTGCTGTTCTAAGATCAAAGCCTGCATACAGGATCCTCACTATTCTGATGATTGGAAAATGCGTTCTGAAGACTATACTCGCTCAATGAAACGCTATGCCGATTTAACGCAATAAATTGCCAGATACACCAGGTTTGGTAGTATGGCGCATTTGAAATGCAAGTTAGCGCTTACTCGCTACCCATCAACCCACGGAGTAATCTCAAGGATGCGATTAACGACGAAGTTCTCAGCTTTTATCACGTTGCTGACGGGGTTAACCATTTTTGTCACGCTCCTTGGCTGCTCCCTGAGCTTTTATAACGCCATTCAGGACAAGCTGGTCAACCGGGTTGAGTCTGTTGCGTCAGTTATTGATACGCGTCTGATTACCACTCCGCTACCGGAACTCTCCCGCGAGCTGGATGAGTTGATGGTACCGGTTGATATTGTGCAGGTCGACATCACCCAGGGAAAGCATCCGGTGCTAAGCCATCAGCGTCAGGGCAGCTATCGGCCTGCGGGCGTCGTGAGCCAGTATCGGGAAGTGAATGTCCATTCCCTTAAAAATCCGGGGATGACAATACGCCTGGTCTACCTCGATCCCATGGCCAGCTATTTCCGCTCGATGATGACCACCGCGCCACTCACCGTTGCCGTCGCCTTTATTGTCCTGCTGATTTTTCTTGCGGTTCGCTGGCTACGCCGTCAGCTCTCCGGTCAGGAGCTGCTGGAAAACCGCTCCGTGCGAATACTCAACGGGGAACGCGGCCCGCAGGTGCGGGGGTCGGTCTATGAGTGGCCGTCCAGCACCAGCAGCGCGCTGGACACGCTGCTTTCAGAAATTCAGTTCGCCAGCGATCAACGCAGCCGCATGGATACGCTGATCCGTTCCTATGCCGCGCAGGATAACAAAACCGGTCTGAATAACCGCCTGTTCTTTGATAATCAACTGGCCACGCTGCTGGACGACCCGGAAAAGGTAGGAACGCACGGGGTCGTCATGATGGTTCGTCTGCCGGATTTCGATCTCCTGCGCGATACCTGGGGACGCCGCGTGGCGGAAGAGAACCTCTTTACGCTCATCAACTTGCTGTCGACTTTTATTATGCGCTATCCCGGCGCGCTGCTGGCGCGCTATCACCGCAGCGACTTTGCGGTGTTGTTACCCCATCGCACACTTAAGGAATCGGAGAGCATCGCCAGCCAGTTGCTGAAGGCGGTGGATGCGCTACCGCAGAGCAAAATGCTCGACCGGGATGATATGGTGCATATGGGTATCTGCGCCTGGCGCGGCGGGCAGTCAACTGAACAGGTGATGGAGCATGCGGAAGCGGCAACCCGAAACGCGGTGCTGCAAGGGGCGAACGGTTGGGCGGTATATGACGATTCCCTGCCTGAGAAAGGGCGTGGCAATGTGCGCTGGCGTACCCTGATTGAACAAATGTTGAGCCGTGGTGGCCCCCGCCTTTATCAAAAACCAGCGGTGATGAAAAACGGCCATGTTCACCACCGTGAATTAATGTGTCGCATTTTCGACGGCACGGAAGAGGTTATTTCAGCGGAATATCTGCCGATGGTCCTGCAATTTGGACTCTCCGAAGAGTATGACCGTCAGCAAATTAGCCGACTGATTCCGTTTTTATCTTTTTGGCCTGAAGAAAGTCTGGCATTACAGGTGACCGTCGAGTCGTTAATTCGCCCGCGTTTTCAACGCTGGCTGCGCGATACATTAATGCAATGCGAAAAATCGCAACGCAAACACATTATTTTTGAACTTGCAGAGGCGGATGTTGGTCAACACATCAGCCGGTTACGTCCGGTGGTACGTTTGATCAATGCGCTGGGTGCGCGTGTGGCGGTGACACAGGCGGGCCTGACGCTGGTCAGCACCAGCTGGATCAAGGAGCTGGATGTGGAATTATTAAAGCTACATCCGGGGCTGGTCAGGAATATTGAAAAGCGCACGGAAAACCAGCTGCTGGTGCAGAGTCTGGTGGAAGCGTGCAAGGGAACGCGAACACAAGTATTTGCCACGGGCGTGCGCTCCAGAGGCGAATGGCAGATGTTGACAGAGCGTGGTGTGATGGGCGGTCAGGGGGATTTTTTTGCCGCCTCTCAGCCGCTTGACACCAATGTGAAAAAATATTTGCAAAGATACTCTGTTTGACCTGCCGTTTACGCTGTTTTCACGTAGAATATCGCGCCTGTAGCTTTGAGTATGACGAGCAAAAAGCCAGTGAACGACCTTTAGCGGGTTACAAATGAAAGTGAGGAACGCTACTGTGTACTCAGCCCTGAGGGAGTCAGGGGATGAATTTGTAACAGAAGGAAACGTACTGCACAAATTTTCACCGCAGCAGGTGATTTTTGCGCCTTGTCGCTGCTGCGTGTGGTTGGTAAAGTAAGCGGATTTTGTTTTCCGCCCCAGCTTTCAGGATTATCCCTTAGTATGTTGAAAAAATTTCGTGGCATGTTTTCCAATGACCTGTCCATTGACCTGGGTACCGCGAATACCCTTATTTATGTAAAAGGACAAGGCATCGTATTGAATGAGCCTTCTGTTGTGGCCATTCGTCAGGATCGTGCCGGCTCGCCGAAAAGCGTAGCCGCAGTGGGTCATGACGCGAAGCAGATGCTGGGTCGTACCCCAGGTAACATCGCCGCGATCCGCCCAATGAAAGACGGCGTTATCGCTGACTTCTTCGTGACTGAAAAAATGCTTCAGCACTTCATCAAGCAGGTTCACAGCAACAGCTTCATGCGTCCAAGCCCACGTGTGCTGGTTTGTGTGCCGGTCGGTGCGACCCAGGTAGAACGTCGCGCAATTCGCGAATCTGCTCAGGGTGCAGGCGCGCGTGAAGTGTTCCTGATTGAAGAGCCAATGGCTGCGGCTATCGGTGCAGGCCTGCCTGTTTCTGAAGCCACCGGTTCGATGGTGGTTGATATCGGTGGTGGTACCACTGAAGTGGCCGTTATCTCCCTGAACGGCGTGGTTTACTCCTCTTCTGTGCGTATCGGTGGTGACCGTTTCGATGAAGCGATCATTAACTACGTGCGCCGTAACTACGGCTCCCTGATCGGTGAAGCGACCGCTGAGCGCATCAAGCACGAGATCGGTTCTGCTTATCCGGGTGATGAAGTTCGCGAAATCGAAGTGCGCGGCCGTAACCTGGCGGAAGGTGTGCCACGCGGTTTTACCCTGAACTCCAACGAAATTCTGGAAGCGCTGCAAGAGCCGCTGACCGGGATCGTGAGCGCGGTGATGGTTGCGCTGGAACAGTGCCCGCCTGAACTGGCGTCCGATATCTCTGAGCGCGGTATGGTTCTGACCGGTGGTGGTGCGCTGCTGCGTAACCTCGACCGCCTGTTAATGGAAGAGACAGGTATTCCTGTCGTAGTTGCAGAAGATCCACTGACTTGCGTCGCCCGTGGTGGTGGCAAGGCGCTGGAAATGATCGACATGCACGGCGGCGACTTGTTCAGCGAAGAGTAGTCATGGTGAAAGGGTAGCGAATCGCTACCCTTTCTCTCTGACACGAGAATACGCATAGCCTATGAAGCCAATTTTTAGCCGTGGCCCCTCGCTACAGTTTCGCCTGATCCTGGCGGTTCTGGTTGCGCTTGGTGTCATTATTGCCGATAGCCGCCTCGGTACGTTCAGCCAGATCAGAACGTACATGGATACCGCCGTCAGTCCTTTCTACTTTATATCCAATGGTCCCCGTGAACTGCTCGACTCCGTTTCTCAAACGCTGTCCTCACGTGACCAACTCGAACTTGAAAACCGGGCATTGCGCCAGGAACTGCTGTTGAAAAACAGCGAACTGCTGATGTTAGGGCAATATAAGCAGGAAAATGCGCGTCTGCGTGAGCTGCTTGGATCGCCGCTGCGTCAGGATGAGCAGAAGATGGTGACGCAGGTGATCTCCACCGTAAACGATCCTTACAGCGATCAGGTGGTGATCGACAAAGGTAGCGTGAATGGTGTGTATGAAGGTCAGCCTGTTATCAGTGATAAAGGTGTGGTGGGCCAGGTGGTCGCCGTCGCCAAACTGACCAGCCGTGTACTGCTGATCTGTGATGCCACCCATGCGCTGCCTATTCAGGTACTGCGTAACGATATTCGCGTCATTGCGGCGGGTAACGGCTGCACGGACGATCTGCAGCTGGAGCACCTGCCAGCCAACACGGATATCCGTGTGGGCGACGTGCTGGTCACCTCCGGTCTGGGCGGACGTTTCCCTGAAGGGTATCCGGTTGCGGTTGTCTCTTCTGTGAAGCTTGATACGCAGCGTGCCTACACCGTGATTCAGGCGCGTCCAACGGCGGGTTTACAGCGTCTTCGCTACCTGCTGCTGCTGTGGGGAGCCGATCGTAACGGTGCCAACCCAATGACGCCTGAAGAGGTGCATCGCGTTGCCAATGAGCGCCTGATGCAGATGATGCCGCAGGTTCTTCCTGCTCCGGATGCGATGGGACCACCTGCGCCAGTACCCGCGCCGGCGACCGGGATAACGGATGCGCCGCCACCGCCTAAACTCTCATCCGGAGGGCAGTAGTGGCCAGTTATCGTAGCCAGGGACGCTGGGTTATCTGGCTCTCGTTTCTCATCGCGCTGTTGCTGCAGATAATGCCCTGGCCGGACGACATTCTTGTTTACCGGCCAAACTGGGTATTGCTCATTTTGCTCTACTGGATCCTTGCCCTGCCGCACCGCGTAAATGTTGGCACAGGCTTTGTAATGGGTGCCATACTGGATCTCATTAGTGGCTCAACGCTGGGTGTTCGCGCGTTATCCATGAGCATCATTGCATATCTCGTTGCACTCAAATTCCAGCTCTTTCGTAACCTCGCGCTCTGGCAACAGGCGCTGGTCGTGATGTTGTTGTCGCTTGCCGCGGATATCGTTGTTTTCTGGGCAGAGTTTTTAGTGATCAACGTCTCTTTCCGACCCGAAGTATTCTGGAGTAGTGTAGTCAACGGTGTGCTCTGGCCGTGGCTGTTCCTGCTGATGCGTAAGGTTCGCCAGCAGTTTGCTGTGCAGTAAAAGGTTTCTATGACGTCTATCTATCTTGCCTCCGGTTCTCCACGTCGTCAGGAGTTGCTCACGCAGTTGGGCATCGCTTTTGAACGTATCGTTACCGGCATCGAAGAAAAACGTGCTGAGGGTGAAAGTGCTCAGCAGTATGTTTCTCGCCTGGCGCGTGAGAAAGCGCAGGCTGGCGTTGCGTGCGTGCCACGCGACCTGCCGGTATTGGGGGCGGATACCATCGTTATCCTTAACGGTGAAGTGCTTGAGAAACCGCGAGACGCTGAGCATGCAGCACATATGCTGCACAAAATGTCCGGGCAAACGCATCAGGTGATGACCGCGGTGGCGCTGGCGGACAGCAAGCACGTGCTGGATTGTCTGGTGGTGACGGACGTGACCTTCAGAGTACTGACCAACGACGAGATCGCCGCGTATATTGCCAGCGGTGAACCGATGGATAAAGCAGGTGCATACGGTATTCAAGGGCTGGGTGGCTGTTTTGTCAGGAAGATAAATGGCAGCTATCACGCCGTAGTCGGCTTACCGCTGGTGGAAACGTATGAGTTGCTGAGCAATTTTAACTCACTGCGTGAGGGAAGGGATAATTATGACGGCTGAATTGTTGGTAAACGTAACGCCATCGGAAACCCGTGTGGCCTACATTGATGGTGGCATTCTTCAGGAAATTCATATTGAGCGTGAAGCGCGACGCGGAATAGTAGGCAATATCTACAAAGGTCGTGTCAGCCGCGTACTGCCGGGTATGCAGGCGGCTTTTGTAGATATTGGACTGGATAAGGCGGCATTTTTACATGCCTCCGATATCATGCCGCATACCGAGTGTGTCGCAGGCGAAGAGCAAAAGCAGTTTGCCGTACGCGACATTTCGGAGCTGGTGCGTCAGGGGCAGGATCTGATGGTGCAGGTGGTGAAAGACCCCCTTGGCACCAAAGGCGCCCGTCTGACAACCGACATCACATTACCTTCCCGTTACCTGGTCTTTATGCCGGGCGCGTCGCACGTGGGGGTTTCCCAGCGTATTGAAAGTGAAAGCGAGCGCGAGCGCCTTAAGAAAGTGGTCAGCGCCTACTGCGACGAACAGGGCGGATTTATCATCCGAACCGCTGCCGAAGGGGTTAGCGAAGAGGATCTGGCATCCGATGCGGCTTACCTGAAGCGCGTCTGGACCAAGGTGATGGAGCGTAAAAAACGCAACCAGACCCGCTATCAGCTGTACGGTGAGCTGGCGCTTGCCCAGCGCGTCCTGCGTGATTTTGCTGATGCTCAGCTCGACCGAATCCGCGTGGACTCGCGCCTCACCTACGAAGCGCTGCTCGAATTTACCGCTGAGTACATTCCGGAAATGCCTGGCCTGCTGGAACATTACACCGGGCGTCAGCCAATCTTCGATCTCTATGATGTCGAAAATGAGATCCAGCGTGCGCTGGAGCGCAAGGTTGAACTGAAGTCCGGCGGTTATCTGATCATCGATCAGACCGAAGCAATGACCACCGTGGACATCAACACCGGTGCGTTTGTCGGTCATCGCAACCTGGATGACACTATCTTCAATACCAACATTGAAGCGACACAGGCCATTGCGCGCCAGCTTCGTCTGCGCAACCTGGGTGGCATTATCATCATCGACTTTATCGATATGAATAATGAAGACCATCGCCGTCGTGTGCTGCACTCGCTTGAGCAGGCGCTGAGTAAAGATCGCGTGAAAACCAGCATTAACGGCTTCTCACAGCTGGGGCTGGTGGAAATGACGCGTAAACGGACCCGTGAAAGTGTGGAACATGTGCTGTGTAACGAGTGTCCAACCTGCCACGGACGCGGCACCGTAAAGACGGTGGAGACCGTCTGCTATGAGATCATGCGTGAAATTGTCCGCGTTCATCATGCCTACGACTCCGATCGTTTTCTGGTCTATGCTTCCCCTGCGGTGGCTGAAGCGCTGAAAGGTGAAGAGTCGCACGCGCTGGCGGAAGTGGAAATCTTTGTCGGCAAACAGGTAAAAGTACAAATTGAGCCGCTCTATAACCAGGAGCAATTTGACGTCGTCATGATGTAAGACGCAGTTCGCTGCGTGAAAAAGCTGACAAGGAGAGATGCGTGAGGCGATTGCCGGGGATTTTACTGCTTACAGGGGCAACGCTTGTCGTGATTGTCGCGCTGCTCGTGAGCGGGCTGCGCCTCGTTTTACCGCATCTGGACAGCTGGCGTCCGCAGGTGCTGGCGAAGATCGAATCCGCCACCGGTGTGCCGGTTGACGTAAGCCAGGTCAGCGCCAGCTGGCAAAACTTTGGCCCGACGCTGGATGCCCGGGACATCAGTGCCAGCCTGAAAGATGGTGGCTATCTGAAAATCAAACGCGTGACCCTGGCACTGGATGTCTGGCAAAGCCTGCTGCACATGCGCTGGCAGTTCCGCGATCTCACCTTTTATCAGCTTCAGTTTTTGACCAACACGCCGATCTCTGGCGGGGATAACACGCAGAGCCTTGAAGCCAACCGCCTGAGCGATCTCTTCCTGCGTCAGTTCGATCATTTCGATCTGCGAGACAGCGAAGTGAGCTTTATTACCCTTTCCGGCCAGCGCGCCGAACTGAAGATCCCGCAACTGACCTGGCTTAACGGCAAAGAGCGACACCGTGCTGAGGGGCAGGTGAACCTCTCCAGCCTGAACGGCCAGCACGGGGTCATGCAGGTCCGTATGGATCTGCGTGACGACGACGGCTTGCTCAACAACGGCAAGGTGTGGCTACAGGCTGACGACGTGGATGTGAAGCCGTGGCTCGGCGACTGGCTGCAGCAAAATATGCAGCTGGAAACGGCCCGTTTTAGCCTGGAAGGCTGGATGACCCTGACGAAAGGCGTTTTCGCCAGCGGCGATATCTGGCTGAAGCAGGGCGGTGCAAGCTGGCAAGGCGAAAGCAAGCAGCATCAACTCTCCGTAGATAACCTCACCGCACATGTGACGAAAGAGAAAGGGGGCTGGCAGTTTGCCATCCCGGATACTCGCATCACCATGGACGGCAAACCCTGGCCGCGCGGCGCGCTGACGCTGGCATGGATGCCTGAGCAGGATGTCGGCGGCACGAATAATAAGCGTAGCGATGAGCTGCGTATCCGCGCCACGCATCTCGATTTGGCGGCCATTGAAGGGCTGCGCTCCATGGCAGCGAAGCTCTCTCCGGATTTGGGTGACGTTTGGCTGGCAACGCAGCCAAGTGGGGAAATTGACGCCCTCGCGCTGGATATCCCGCTGCAGGCAACCGAGAAAACCCGCTTCCAGGCGACGTGGAAAGATCTGGCCTGGAAACAGTGGAAACTGCTGCCGGGGGCTGAGAACTTCAGCGGCAAGCTGGAGGGCAGCGTTGAGAACGGCAGGCTGACCGTTGAGATGCATGACGCCAAAATGCCTTATGAAACGGTCTTCAGGGCACCTCTGGAAATTGAAAAAGGCAACGCGGTGCTTAACTGGCTGCGCAACGATAAGGGCTTCCAGCTTGATGGCCGCCATATCGATGTGAAAGCCAAAGCGGTTCATGCCCGCGGGGATTTCCGCTATTTAAAGCCTGAAGGTGAAGAGCCGTGGCTGGGTATTCTGGCGGGGATCAGCACCAGCGACGGTTCTCAGGCCTGGCGTTACTTTCCGGAAAACCTGATGGGTAAAGCGCTCGTGGACTACCTGAGCGGGGCGATCCAGGGCGGTCAGGCGGATAACGCCACCCTGGCCTATGGCGGTAATCCGCATCTTTTCCCATACAAACATAACGAAGGTCAGTTCCAGGTGCTGGTGCCGTTGCACAACGCTACCTTTGCGTTCCAGCCGGGCTGGCCTGCCCTGAAAAACCTCGATATCGAGCTTAATTTTCTCAATGACGGGTTGTGGATGAAGTCAGACAGCGTCGCGCTGGGCGGCGTGACGGCCACCAACCTGACGGCAAATATCCCCGATTACTCACAAGAGAAACTGCTGATTGATGCCGATATCAACGGGCCGGGCAAGGCGGTCGGTCCCTATTTTGCAGAGACGCCGCTGAAAGCTTCGCTGGCTGCCACGCTTGAGCAACTCCAGCTTGATGGCGATGTGAATGCTCGCTTACATCTGGATATCCCGCTGGACGGCGAAATGACCACCGCCAAAGGTGATGTCCGCCTGAACAACAACAGCCTGTATATCAAACCGCTGGAAAGTACGCTGAAGAACCTCAGCGGGCAGTTCAGCTTTGTGAACGGCAGCCTGAAGAGTGAGCCGCTCACAGCCAACTGGTTCAATCAGCCCGTCAACATCGACTTCTCGACCACCGAGGGGGAGAAGGCCTACCAGGTGGCTGTCAATCTGGACGGTAACTGGCAACCCTCGCGGATGGATGTACTGCCGAAACCCATTCAGGAGTCGGTTGATGGTGCAGCTGCCTGGAAGGGGAAGGTGGATATTGAACTGCCCTACCACGCCGGTACGAAGTATAAGGTCGACCTTACTGGCGATCTGAAAAATCTCAGCAGCCAGCTGCCTGCACCGCTGGATAAACAGGCCGGACAGGCGCTGCCCGTGACGCTTAACGTCGTGGGCAACCTGAACAGCTTCGAGTTAACCGGCAGCGCGGGTGGCACGAATCATTTCAACAGCCGCTGGCTGCTCAACCGTAAGCTGACGCTGGACAAAGCCATCTGGACGACGGACAGCCGAACCACGCCTCCGCTCCCGGATCACCAGGGCATTGAGCTGAATCTCCCGCCTATGGATGGCGCGCAGTGGCTGGCGCTGTTCCAGAAAGGTGTCGGGCAAAACGTGGATGAGGCGGCGCAGTTCCCGCAAACCGTCACCGTGCGCACACCGTCGCTCACGCTGGGTGGGCAACAGTGGAACAACCTGAGTATCGTCTCTCAGCCCACGGCTAACGGCTCGAAAGTAGAGGCTCAGGGCAGGGAGATCAACGCCACCCTGACCATGCGCGATAACGCCCCGTGGCAGGCGGCAATCCGCTATCTCTACTACAACCCGGCAACGGCGGGCGGGAAAGATCAATCGACTCCGGCATCGCCGTTGAGTAACACTTCCCGCGTGGACTTCAGCGGCTGGCCGGATCTGCAACTGCGCTGTGCTGAGTGCTGGCTGTGGGGACAAAAATATGGCCGAATTGACGGTGACTTCGCGATTCAGGGCAACACGCTGAGCCTCACGGGTGGGCTGGTGGATACCGGCTTTGGTCGTCTGACGGCCGCGGGCGAGTGGGTGAATAACCTAGGCGAACAGCGCACCTCGCTGAAAGGCGACATTAAGGGTAACAAACTGGATGCAGCAGCCAATTTCTTTGGTATCAGCACGCCGCTGCGCGGCTCGTCATTTGACGTCGATTACGATCTTCACTGGCGTGACGCGCCGTGGAAGCCGGATGAAGCCTCGCTTAACGGCATACTGAAAACCCGCTTCGGAAAAGGTGAAATTGCCGATGTGAGCACGGGACGCGCCGGGCAGATCCTGCGTCTCCTGAGCTTTGATGCACTGCTGCGTAAGCTGCGTTTTGATTTCAGCGATACCTTCAGCGAAGGGTTCTACTACGATTCCATCCGCAGTACGGCATGGATCAAGGACGGCGTTATGCATACGGACGACACGCTGGTGGACGGCCTGGAAGCGGATATCGCCATGAAGGGCTCGGTTAACCTTGTACGTCGCGAGCTTGATATGGAAGCCGTGGTGGCGCCAGAAATCTCCGCGAGTGTGGGGGTGGCAGCCGCCTTTGTGGTGAATCCGATTGTTGGTGCCGCGGTGTTTGCCGCCAGTAAAGTGCTGGGGCCGCTGTGGAGCAAAGTCTCTATTCTGCGCTACCGCATCACCGGTCCGGTGGATAAACCGCAGATTAATGAAGTGCTGCGCCAGCCGCGCAAAGATGCACAGCAATGATTTGACGTGGGCAGGTAATTGCCTCACTCTCAATAAATACGATCTTTATACCGCCACAGGCGGCAACGAACGAGTAGCAATACGATGAGTCTGAACCTGGTAAGTGAACATTTGCTCGCAGCGAACGGCCTGAGCCATCAGGACCTGTTCTCCATTCTTGGTCAACTGACCGAACGCCGTCTCGACTACGGCGATCTCTATTTCCAGTCGAGCTATCACGAATCCTGGGTTTTAGAAGACAGCATCATCAAAGATGGTTCTTACAACATTGACCAGGGCGTTGGCGTGCGCGCCATCAGCGGTGAGAAAACCGGTTTTGCCTATGCGGACCAGATAAGCCTGGCTGCGCTGGAGCAGAGCGCACAGGCGGCACGTACCATCGTGCGTGACGCAGGCGATGGCCGTGTTAAAACGCTGGGTGAGGTGCAGCATTCTGCGCTCTACACCAGCATCGACCCGCTGCAGAGCATGAGCCGTGAAGAGAAGCTGGATATCCTGCGCCGCGTGGACAAAGTGGCGCGTGCTGCCGATAAACGCGTGCAGGAAGTGTCTGCCAGCCTGAGCGGTGTCTATGAACTGATTCTGGTCGCGGCGACGGACGGCACCCTGGCGGCGGATGTCCGTCCGCTGGTGCGTCTCTCCATCAGCGTGCAGGTGGAAGAGGACGGCAAGCGCGAGCGTGGCTCAAGCGGCGGCGGTGGTCGTTTTGGTTATGACTGGTTCCTGGGTGACGTCGACGGTGAAGCCCGTGCCGACGCGTGGGCAAAAGAAGCCGTGCGTATGGCGATGGTCAATCTTTCTGCCGTGGCGGCACCTGCGGGGACATTCCCGGTGGTACTGGGCGCTGGCTGGCCGGGCGTGCTGCTGCATGAAGCCGTGGGGCATGGTCTGGAAGGGGACTTTAACCGCCGCGGCACCTCGGTATTTAGCGGTCAGATAGGGCAGCTTGTCTCCTCTGAACTGTGCACGGTGGTGGATGACGGTACCATGGTTGATCGCCGTGGCTCTATCTCCATCGATGATGAAGGTACGCCGGGTCAGTACAACGTGCTGATCGAAAACGGTGTGCTGAAAGGCTATATGCAGGACAAACTGAACGCGCGCCTGATGGGCGTGGCGCCAACGGGTAACGGCCGTCGTGAATCTTATGCACATCTGCCGATGCCGCGTATGACCAACACCTACATGCTGCCAGGCCAGTCCACGCCGCAGGAGATCATTGAGTCTGTTGATTACGGGATCTTCGCGCCAAACTTTGGCGGTGGTCAGGTGGATATCACCTCCGGTAAATTCGTCTTCTCTACGTCAGAAGCGTATCTGATCGAAAAAGGCAAAGTGACCAAAGCGGTGAAAGGCGCGACGCTGATTGGTTCCGGTATCGAAGCCATGCAGCAGATCTCCATGGTCGGTAACGATCTCAAGCTGGACAACGGCGTGGGCGTCTGCGGTAAAGAGGGCCAGAGCCTGCCAGTGGGCGTGGGCCAGCCGACACTGAAGGTCGATAACCTCACGGTGGGCGGCACGGCGTAATTTTCTCCCCTCACCCTAACCCTCTCCCCAACGGGGAGAGGGGAAATACTTACTCTTTCCTTCTTCCCCGCATGCCCTGAAACAGTTCCGCGACCTCCACAAAATACTCGGTCAGATAGTTAATACACACCTGCACCTTAAGCGGCAGTTTGTCTTTTTCGGTATACAGGGCATACACCGGACGCGGATCGGACTGGTAGCGAGGGAACAGGATCTCCAGCACTCCGCTGTTGATCTCATTGATCACCCACATTAACGGGACGTAAGCGATCCCGGCGCCCGCCACCAGCCAGCGCGAGATGGTCATCGGATCGTTGGTGACAAACCGTCCTTCCGGCAGCAGTCGGGTAGAAATGCCTTCCGGGGCAATCAGTTCAAATTCATTATCGGGGCGGACGCTGTACTCCAGCCAGGAGTGGTTGGCGAGATCGGCTGGTTTCTCCGGCACGCCGTACTGCGCCAGATAGCTCTTCGAGGCACAGACCACCATCGGCATACTCCCGAGTCGACGGGAGAAGAGGCTGGAGTCCTGCAGCGCGCCAACGCGGATCACCACATCCAGCCCGTCTGCGATCAGGTCCGGGGCGGGAATACCGGTAACCAGATTCACGGTTAATCCCGGATATTCTTTCAGCATCTCTGCGGTCATGGCGGCGAGAACATTTTGTGCCATAGTTGAAGAACAGCCAATCCGTAGTGTCCCGATGGGCGTGTTGTTAAAGGCATAGAGCTGCTCGTGAACATCCTGCACTTCATGCATCATGCGGCGACAGCCCTGATAGTAAATTTTACCCGCCTCCGTCAGACCAATACTGCGGGTGCTGCGGTTGAGCAGCTTCACCTGCAGTTCATCTTCCAGTTTTGACACCGTCTGACTGATGGAGGAGACGCTCATCTGCAACTGCCGGGCAGCAGCAGTAAATGAGCCAAGTTCAACCACTTTGGCGAAGACCGACATGCGTTTTAAACGTTCCATTGTTCACTCTGGCTTAAAAGTGATTTAGATCACATATTATAGATAACAGCATAACAGTTACGTTAATATATTATTAATTACATAACGGCTGCGCCATTCTCGCCCGGCGTTTCTTGCTCTCCCGCGGTGGCGTGCGCTAAAAATTCTGAAGCCTGCACTCTCTCTTATCAAGGTCAACATGAGTCTGTTTCCCGTTATCGTGGTGTTCGGTCTGTCGTTCCCACCGATATTTTTCGAGCTTCTTTTATCACTGGCGATCTTCTGGCTGGTGCGCAAGGTGCTGGTTCCTACCGGGATCTACGATTTCGTCTGGCACCCTGCATTGTTCAATACCGCGCTGTATTGCTGCCTGTTCTACCTGATATCGCGCATGTTTGTCTGAGGTTGATGTGAAAACGCTAACAAGAAAAATCTCCCGCACCGCCATCACCATGGCGCTGGTTATCCTCGCGTTCATCGCTATTTTTCGCGCCTGGGTCTATTACACCGAATCACCGTGGACGCGTGACGCGCGTTTTAGCGCCGATGTTGTGGCGATCGCCCCCGACGTGGCCGGTCTTATCACGGCGGTTAACGTCCACGATAACCAGCTGGTGAAGAAAGACCAGGTGCTGTTCACCATTGACCAGCCGCGTTACCAGAAAGCACTGGAAGAAGCGGAAGCGGATGTCGCCTATTACCAGGCGCTGGCTGCGGAGAAACGCCGCGAGGCGGGCCGCCGTAACCAGCTGGGGGTTCAGGCGATGTCCCGGGAAGAGATCGATCAGTCTAACAACGTGCTGCAAACCGTGCTGCATCAGCTGGCAAAGGCGCAGGCGACGCGCGACCTGGCGAAGCTCGATCTGGAGCGTACCGTGATCCGCGCACCTGCCGATGGCTGGGTCACCAACCTGAATGTCTATGCCGGGGAGTTTATCACCCGCGGTTCAACCGCCGTGGCGCTGGTGAAACAAAACTCATTCTATGTGCTTGCCTATATGGAAGAGACCAAACTGGAAGGCGTTCGTCCGGGCTACCGCGCAGAGATCACGCCGCTTGGCAGCAACCGCGTCTTTAAAGGTACCGTAGATAGCGTTGCGGCTGGCGTCACCAACTCCAGCAGCTCCAATGATGCGAAAGGGATGGCGACGGTTGATTCCAACCTGGAATGGGTGCGCCTGGCCCAGCGTGTGCCGGTACGTATTCATCTGGACGAACAGCAGGGCAACCTGTGGCCTGCGGGCACAACCGCGACGGTGGTGATCACCGGTGAGAAAGACCGGGACGCCAGCCAGGACTCTATTTTCCGTAAAATCGCCCATCGTCTGCGCGAGTTTGGTTAATCGCTATGGGGATCTTTACTATCGCCAGCCAGCACATTCGCTTCGCCGTGAAGCTGGCGAGTGCCATTGTGCTGGCGCTGTTTGTCGGCTTTCACTTCCAGCTGGAAACCCCCCGCTGGGCGGTGTTAACGGCGGCGATTGTCGCGGCTGGCCCGGCATTCGCGGCAGGTGGGGAGCCTTATTCCGGGGCGATCCGCTATCGCGGGATGCTGCGTATCATCGGGACGTTTATCGGCTGTATCGCCGCGCTCACCATTATCATTTTGATGATCCGCACGCCACTGTTGATGGTATTGGTGTGCTGTATCTGGGCGGGCTTCTGCACCTGGCTCTCCTCTCTGGTGAAGGTCGAAAACTCTTACGCCTGGGGGCTGGCGGGTTATACCGCACTGATTATTGTCATCACCATTCAAACCGAACCGCTGCTCGCGCCGCAGTTTGCCGTGGAACGCTGCAGTGAGATCGTGATTGGTATCGTCTGCGCAATTGTTGCTGACCTGCTTTTCTCCCCTCGCTCCATCAAACAGGAGGTGGATCGCGAACTGGATGCGCTGATCGTCTCCCAGTATCAGCTGATGCAGCTCTGCATCAAGCACGGTGACAGCGAAGAGGTGGACAAAGCCTGGAGTGGACTGGTTCGCCGCACGCAGGCGCTGGAAGGGATGCGCAGTAACCTTAATATGGAGTCCTCGCGCTGGGCGCGTGCCAACCGTCGTCTTAAAGCGATCAATACCGTCTCCTTAACGCTGATTACCCAGGCGTGCGAAACCTACCTTATTCAGAACACCCGCCCGGAATCGGTTACCGATACCTTCCGCGAACTGTTTGCCGAGCCGGTGGAAACGGTGCAGGACGTACATAAGCAGCTCAAACGCATGCGGCGGGTCATTGCCTGGACCGGAGAGCGCGACACACCGGTGACCATTTATACGTGGGTTGGCGCCGCGACGCGCTACCTGCTGCTGAAACGGGGCGTGATCGGCAATACGAAAATCAGCGCGGCGGAAGAGGAAGTCCTGCAGGGCGAAGTGGTGATCAAGGCGGAATCGGCTGAGCGCCACCACGCGATGGTCAACTTCTGGCGTACGACGCTTGCCTGTATGCTCGGCACGCTGTTCTGGCTGTGGACTGGCTGGACCTCCGGCAGCGGCGCGATGGTCATGATTGCCGTCGTCACGGCGCTGGCAATGCGTCTGCCCAACCCGCGTATGGTCGCTATCGATTTCCTGTACGGCACGATTGCCGCGTTACCGCTTGGCGCGCTCTATTTCCTGGTGATCCTCCCGTCCACGCAGCAGAGCATGTTGCTGCTCTGTATCAGTCTCGCGGTGATGGCATTCTTTATCGGGATAGAAGTGCAGAAGCGCCGTCTGGGATCGCTCGGTGCCCTCGCCAGTACTATTAACATTCTGGTGCTGGATAACCCCATGACGTTCCATTTCAGCCAGTTCCTCGACAGTGCCCTGGGTCAGCTGGTGGGCTGTTTCCTGGCGATGATGGTGATTCTGCTGGTGCGCGACAATTCGCAGGCGCGAACAGGTCGCGTGCTGTTGAACCAGTTCGTTTCGGCGGCGGTCTCCTCCATGACCACCAACACTGCGCGCCGTAAAGAGAACCATCTGCCTGCGCTCTATCAGCAGCTGTTTTTACTGTTGAATAAGTTCCCTGGCGACATTGCCCGCTTTCGTCTGGCGTTAACCATGATCATTGCGCATCAGCGTCTGCGTAACGCACCGGTGCCCATCAACGACGATCTGTCGGCATTCCACCGCCAGTTGCGCCGTACCGCGGACCATGTGCTTTCCGCCTCCAGTGATGACAAACGACGCCGTTACTTTAAGCAGTTGCTGGAAGAGCTGGATGTCTACCAGGAGAAGCTCAGGGTCTGGGAAGCACCTCCTCAGGTGACAGAGCCGGTAGCGCGGCTGGTGTTTATGCTGCACCGCTACCAGAATGTCCTGACGGATAACTGACTGAAGTAAAAAACCGACGCTAAAAGCGTCGGTTTTTTTGTGGCTATACTTATTTCTGCAGGCTCTTACATTCAGAAAGGGAGGACACATGACTACCCAGGCGCTTCAGGACCACATTCTTTTTCAGACCGGTTATCTGGTTAACGGCATATGGAAAACGCTGGACACGACGTTTGATGTGTTGAACCCGGCCACCGGTGATGTTATCGCCAAAGTGGCGAAAGCCGGTAAAGCAGAAACCGAAGAGGCGATTGCCGCCGCCGCGAAAGCCTTCCCGGCCTGGCGGGCCAAAACCGCGAAAGAGCGCTCGACCATTCTCTATCGCTGGTATGAACTGATTATTGAGAATAAAAGCTGGCTTGGTCGGTTAATGACCACCGAACAGGGCAAACCCCTGAAAGAAGCTGAAGGCGAGGTGGAGTACGCCGCCAGTTTTATTCAGTGGTTTGCCGAAGAGGCCAAGCGCGCTAACGGTGAAATTATTCCGCCGATCAAACCGGGCTCCCGCATTCTGGCTACCCGTGAGCCTGTGGGGGTGGTGGCGGCAATTACGCCGTGGAACTTCCCGATGGCGATGCTCACCCGTAAGCTCGGCCCGGCGCTGGCCGCGGGGTGTACCGGGGTCATCAAACCGGCAAACAACACCCCGCTCAGCGCGTTTGCGCTGCTCACGCTGGCGAAACAGGCCGGTGTGCCGGATGGCGTCCTCAACGCCGTGGCCGGTAATACGCATGAGATCAGCGACGCGATTATGGCGAGTCACGAGGTGCGGAAAATCTCGTTTACCGGCTCCACTTCCGTCGGCAAAACGCTGGTGCGTAACGCCGCGGACACCATGAAAAAAGTTTCGATGGAGCTGGGGGGGAATGCCCCGTATATCGTGTTTGAAGATGCGGACATCGATGCTGCCGTCAAAGGGGCAATCGCCAACAAATTCCGTAATGCCGGACAGGTCTGCGTCAGCGTTAACCGCTTCTATATTCAGGAAACCGTCTACGACAAGTTTGTGAACAAACTGGCCGATGCGGTGAACGCGCTGAAGGTGGGAAATGGTCTGGAAGACGGTGTGGTCGTAGGCCCGCTGATTGAACCCTCCGCGGTGAACAAAGTGCGCGAGCATGTGGAAGACGCTGTGGCCCGTGGGGCGACGGTCCTGGCGGGCGGTAAACCACATCCGCTTGGTGGCAATTTCTGGATGCCTACCGTGCTGGGCGACTGTCATGAAGGCATGAAACTGGCGGAGGAAGAGACGTTTGGTCCCGTTGCCGCCTGCTTCCGTTTCACTTCTGAAGATGAAGTCATCCAGCGCGCCAACAACACGCCTTATGGT
The DNA here is from genome assembly GCF_050031095.1 of Enterobacter cloacae complex sp. 382A5. Lineage (NCBI taxonomy): Bacteria > Pseudomonadati > Pseudomonadota > Gammaproteobacteria > Enterobacterales > Enterobacteriaceae > Enterobacter > Enterobacter cloacae complex sp. 382A5. The sequence continues at coordinate 4,226,815 of NZ_JBLGVK010000001.1, read as the reverse complement.
CTGGCGGCTTACTTCTATACTCAGAATCTGTCGCGCGTTTTCCGCGTCTCGCAGGCAATCGAAAGCGGGATGATTGGGATTAATGAGTGCGCCGTTTCCACGGAGCTTGGACCTTTTGGTGGGGTAAAAGAGTCTGGCCTGGGTCGAGAAGGGTCCGTGCTGGGGCTGGAAGAGTATCTGGAAGTCAAAACCCTGCACATCGGGGGATTATAATAGACAGGGCGGCATCTGCCGCTCGCCTGGACTGGGTGGCTGGCAATGAAAACCTATACCTTTGATTTTGACGAGATCGACAGTCAGGAAGACTTCTATCGTGAATTTATCCGGGCGTTTGATCTGGAACGGGAAAGCGTCACGAATCTGGATATGCTGTGGGATGTGGTGACCGGCAGTCAGCTGCCGTTACCGCTGGAGATAGAGTTTATTCATCTGCCCGATAAGCTGCGCAGACGATTTGGGGCGCTGATTTTATTGTTTGATGAAGCAGAAGAAGAGCTGGAAGGGCAGTTGCGTTTCAACGCGCGCCATTGATTACGCGAAAAAAAGCCCCTGACCAGCGAGGCCAGGGGCAAGTCGTATGATGAGATACGACGAGGGTTTATTTATACAGTTCTGCCGTAGCGTGCCAGTGGTCACCCTGATTCAGTTCGGTGACGCGGTAGCTGCTGGCGCCTGCTTTTTCAGCTTTTGCGGCCAGCTCCTGACGGATATCCATCGGAGAGCCAGTGACGGACGTTACGGAAACACTACCCATAGACTGCAGATTTTGCGCCTGCTCGGTATTCACCTGCTGGACGGCTGCGCTTGCGCCGAAAGAGAGAACCGATGCCAGACCGAGGGTTGCGATGATTAATTTGGTTTTCATAGTCTTTGCTCCTGAAGAGGTTTTTGCTCAACGGCGAGAAGGGTTGAACTGCTATTTTTATGCCTGGTGCCGTTGAGTGGAGATAGTCGTCTTCTGTTATTACTAAAACTTATTTATACAGCTCAGCGGTAGCGTGCCAGTGGTCACCGGAACGCGCTTCAATGATGCGATAGGATGATGCACCTTGTTCTTCCGCTTTTTTGTTCAGCATCTCATGCATGTCCATTGGAGACGTGCCGATTGCGCCGACAGAAACCGTACCGATAGCCTCACGGGATTGCGCCTGATCGGCATTAATGGAGTCTGCTGCGAAAGCACCGAATGACAGGACAGACAGGACGCTCAGCGCCGCTACAGTTGTTTTGATTTTCATGATTTTTACCTCGTCGAATTTTTTAGTGGGGTCTTTGTTTCGTGACCCTCATCACAAAATCAAGTATACACTAATAACGGTAAAAATTAATACCAGACTAATTGTTTCATGGGTAATTACGTGTTAAACAGCGCAATTTTTATAACCTAATGGCATAATGTTGGTCATTTTCTGTTCACGTTGGCGTGTTATATCTAAGTAAATCATATGGATAAATGATTTTGATATTTTGTGCGATTCTTTGATTTATCATTCACTGGCTGAATGTTAATGAGTGGTAAAAAGCACTATTTGTTAAATTGAGGGCAGGAGAAAACAGGGGAAAACGCAGCGGGGGCAGAATGAACCCCGTAGCGACGCTACGGGGAGAGAGGATTACAGCTCCTGTTCGAACAGAACCAGGATCGCCTCGTGGAGATCTTTCACCGAGAAGCCGTTGGCTGGCGTGGTAAAGATGGTGTCATCACCGGCGATGGTACCGAGAATCCCTTCCGTTTTACCCAGAGAGTCCAGCATGCGGGCAATCAGCTGTGCGGCACCAGGGCTTGTGTGGATCACCACAACGGCATCGTTGTGGTCGATATCCAGAACCAGATTCTTCAGCGGGCTGGAGGTTGTCGGCACGCCAAGTTCAGCTGGCAGGCAATAGACCATCTCCATTTTGGCGTTACGGGTACGCACCGCGCCAAATTTGGTCAACATACGGGAGACTTTCGACTGGTTGATATTGTCGAAGCCTTGTTCCTGCAGCGCCTGAACAATTTCTCCCTGAGAACTGAATTTCTCTTCTTTGAGTAGCGCTTTAAACGCCTTTACTAATTCTTCTTGCTTAGACGAGCTTCGCATAAGTCACCCGGAATATGACGATAGAAACAACATTATTATGCATGTGGATGAATTTTTATGCAAATTATCTACCAGGCAGTAGCCTGAAATAATGTTATGAAAGGGAGTGATATTATCAGATTTCGTTATCGGAAAACATGCCTGGGTCACGCCACGCAAATAAGCTTAAAAGTAAATTAAATGTTATCAAAATGATGTTGTTTTGGTGGCGTGGCAGGGTGTATTGTAACCACCTCTTAATTCGTTGCCGTCTGTTGTCAGAAAGTCTTCTGGGAAGAGAGAAAGTCGCGTGACCTCAAATTCTTTAGCTACGAAAATTGTAATTAATTACCTGCTGAATTAAGGTCGCCGCAACGGATTTACAGATACTTAAGTTAACCATAATAAGGAGTTTAGGATGAAAGTCGCAGTCCTCGGCGCTGCTGGTGGTATCGGCCAGGCGCTTGCCCTACTACTGAAAACCCAACTGCCTTCAGGCTCAGAACTCTCCCTGTACGACATTGCTCCGGTAACCCCAGGTGTGGCGGTTGACCTGAGCCACATCCCGACCGCTGTTAACATCAAAGGCTTCTCCGGCGAAGACGCGCGTCCTGCGCTGCAGGGTGCTGACGTTGTGCTGATCTCCGCCGGTGTGGCGCGTAAGCCTGGTATGGATCGTTCCGACCTGTTCAACGTCAACGCAGGCATCGTGAAAAACCTGGTGCAGCAGATCGCTGAAGTGTGTCCGAAAGCGTGCATCGGTATCATCACTAACCCGGTGAACACCACGGTCGCTATTGCGGCAGAAGTGCTGAAGAAAGCAGGCGTTTACGACAAGAACAAACTGTTCGGCGTGACCACGCTGGATATCATCCGTTCTAACACCTTTGTGGCTGAGCTGAAAGGCAAGCAGCCTACGGAAGTTGAAGTGCCGGTCATCGGTGGTCACTCTGGTGTGACAATTCTGCCTCTGCTCTCGCAGATCCCAGGCGTGAGCTTCACCGAGCAGGAAGTGGCTGACCTGACCAAACGCATCCAGAACGCAGGCACCGAAGTGGTGGAAGCGAAGGCGGGCGGCGGTTCTGCAACGCTGTCTATGGGTCAGGCGGCTGCACGTTTCGGTCTGTCACTGGTTCGCGCGCTGCAGGGCGAGAAGGGCGTGGTTGAATGCGCTTATGTTGAAGGCGATGGCGAACACGCGCGCTTCTTCTCCCAGCCGCTGCTGCTCGGTAAAAACGGTATCGAAGAGCGTAAGCCAATTGGTACGCTGAGCGCGTTTGAACAAAACGCGATGGAAGGCATGCTGGACACGCTGAAGAAAGATATCACGCTGGGCGAAGAGTTCGTTAACAAGTGATCTTGTCCCGGTAAAAAAAACGGAGCGCTACGCTCCGTTTTTTATGCCCGTCAGTTGGTGGCCGGGTATTCCTGGATGGTCACATGTAGCGTCAGTTTCTTATCGTTGCGCATGACTTCAACCGGGATGATGGAACCCGGGCGAATTTCTGCCACCTGGTCCATCGTCTCAAGCGCAGAGACCGCCGGTGTGCCGTTGACCGACAGAATGACATCATTAACCTGAATGCCCGCATTGGCAGCCGGTCCACCAGGCGCCACTTCGTTAACCACAATCCCCTGAATCTGATCGATCCCGCCACCCTGCGTATGCATAGGGGCAATTTCGCGACCACCAATCCCGATGTAACCGCGGATCACGCGACCGTCCCGGATCAGCTTGTCCATAATTTTGGTTGCCAGCTGGAACGGAATGGCAAAGCCGATCCCTTCCGGCGTCTCGCCATCGTTGCTTTTATCGAAGGAGAGGGTGTTGATACCCATAAGCTCGCCCAGCGAGTTGACCAGCGCGCCGCCGGAGTTCCCGTGGTTGATGGAGGCATCGGTTTGCAGGAAGTTCTGCCGTCCCGATGGGTTCAGACCGATGCGACCCGTGGCGCTGATGATCCCCTGGGTGATGGTCTGCCCCAGGTTGTATGGGTTACCGATAGCCAGAACCACATCGCCAATGTGCGGAGTGCGTTTACGGTTGATCGGAATCACGGGCAGCCCGCCGGTGGCGTTGATTTTCAGCACGGCCAGATCGGTCAGGCTGTCAGAGCCGACAAGTAAGGCCTCAAACACGCGGCCATCCTGAAGTGCGACGATGATCTGGTCAGCATCGTTGATCACGTGCTTGTTGGTAATGATGTATCCGCGATCGTCCATAATCACGCCGGAGCCGAGGGTACGGATCTCCAGCTGGTTATGGGCTGAACTGTTAAGACCACGGTTGTAGACGTTCACCACTGCGGGTGCGGCACGGCGAACGGCCTGATTATAGGTGGCAGGCGTTTCATCCGCGCTGTCAAACTGGGGAGCCGACAGCTTGTTGAACTGGCGTAAAGACGGCATGGCCGCTAACAGCAGGCCCGCAACAATCAAACCGATGGCAATGGAACGAAAGAGCTTTAAAAGCATGATGCGCGTGTCGTTAAAAAAGGAACGGTTTGCAGCATAACATGAGTTATCCCGGACATCACACGCGGCGGTGATACCCGGGATAGCAAATGCTTAGCGCAACAGAAGATAGATAGATTCGTTGCCGCGCATAATTTGCAGGGCAATGACCGTTGGTTTACTTTCCAGCACCTTGCGCAGCTCAGCGATAGACTGCACGCGGGTGCGATTCACGCCGATGATCACATCATCCTGATGCAATCCCGCCTGCGCGGCAGGGCTGCTCTTCTCTACGGTATCGATGCTGATGCCTTTGGTGCCGTCTTTCAGCTGCCCGTCGCTTAGGGTCGCGCCCTGCAGTGCCGGGGCGATAAGCTCCGCACTGGCGGAGGAAGAGGTGCTCTTGTCCAGCGTCACTTCCACATTCAGCGGTTTGCCGTCACGAATCAGGCCCAGCTTCACTTTGGCGCCCGGTTCGGTGGTGGCAATACGTGAGCGCAGTTCTGCAAAGCTGCTCAGCGGCTTATCATTCAGGCTGACGATCACATCACCTGATTTAATGCCCGCTTTTGCCGAGCCGGAATTGGACAGCACTTCACTGACGAACGCACCGCGCTGCACGTTGATGTTGAACGCTTTTGCGATATCGGCGCTCATCTCCATCCCTTTGATGCCCAACAGGCCGCGTTTGACTTCACCAAACTGGATAAGCTGCTGTGCCAGCGTTTTGGCCATATTGCTGGGAATGGCAAACCCGATCCCGATACTGCCGCCACCTGGCGCGAGGATTGCTGTGTTAATACCAATCAGCTCGCCGTTAAGGTTCAGCAGCGCCCCGCCGGAGTTCCCGCGGTTAATGGAGGCATCGGTCTGGATAAAGTTTTCCAGGCCTTCAAGATTCAGGCCGCTGCGCCCCAGCGCGGAAATGATCCCGGAGGTCGCCGTTTGTCCTAAACCAAAGGGGTTGCCCACGGCAACAGCAAAGTCGCCGACGCGCAGTTTGTCGGAGTCCGCGATGGCAATCTGGGTCAGATTACTTGGGTTTTGCACCTGCAACAGCGCGATGTCGCTCTGGTCATCGCCGCCGATCAGTTTGGCATCAAATTCCCGACCATCATTCAACTGTACGCTAATTTTATCGGCCTGGCTGATAACGTGGTTGTTGGTCAGAATATAGCCTTTGGCCGCATCAATGATGACGCCTGAGCCCAGCCCTTCAAAAGGCTGAGCCTGCTGGTCGGGCGACTCATCGCCAAAATATTTTTTCAGTTCTTCAGGTACGCGCTGGCTTTGCACGGCAGTGCCTTCTACCTGCACGCTGACTACCGCAGGCAACACTTTTTCCAGCATGGGTGCGAGGCTCGGAATCGCCGTCTGGCCCGGCACCTGCGAGGGAAGGGCGGCAAAGGCAGGGAAGGACGCCGAGAGAGATAACCCGACACTTAACGCTAACGCGCTCAACAGCTGGTTCTTTTTCTTCATCGATGCTGACTCTCGTAACCTGGAGTAAAGGAAAAAACGGGCCCAAAAACACGTTGATGTTATTGAATTTTAAACCGCTGAACAATGAGGTGTTTAACTAAATAATAGCTGGGGTCAGGAAGAAAAGACGGGCGCAATCGCTGCGCCCGTAAAATAATTTCAGGTTGTGTGATTAATCGCGCTTAACACCGCCGCGCAGCAGGCCGGACGCGCCATCAGAATAGTCGCGAGGCATCTGAACAGGGGCCTGATCGTTACCGGCCTCAGAGTCTGCCAGACGGTTGCGGAACGGGTTGGTTTCCGCGGTCATTTCCGGCAGCAGGCTGCTGGAGCTTTTTGCCATGTGCTGATACAGCTGGCGGTAGTCGGTCGCCATGTTGTCCAGCAGCTCAGCGCTACGGGCAAAGTGGCTGACCAGCTCTTCGCGGTACTCTTCCAGCTCGGCTTTGTTCTTTTCCAGTTCGTATTGCAGTGACTGCTGCTGACGCAATTTGCGATTACCGAAACGCATTGCCACAGCACCGATCACGATGCCGACGACTAAACCGATTAGCGCATATTCCCAGGTCATGAACTTCTCCCGTTGTCTTGTTGTTCCGTAGGGTGTTGGCTCGGCTCCTGCCTGTGCCTGATATTGCCACTATAACCGCTATTTCTGCAGAAGTGGAATCCTGACGTATCATCGCGTAGTGTAGAACGGCCTTTTTTTCATCAGTCACGCCTGCTGATGAGGTTTAATTGAAGGAATAACAACAAGATTATGCAAAACCTGTCCCCCGCATCGCGATATCAACTGGCCCTGGACGAGGGCTCACATCAGCCGGATGACGTTCAACGTGAAGCGGTTAACCGTCTGGATACCCTTTTCCATGAGCTTACGGCAAAACCTGCGGAAGCAGGGCAGAGCGGTGGGCTGAAGGCGGCATTGAGCCGGCTGCTCGGAAAAAAAGAGCCACAGGCTAACGCTCCGGCACGCGGTTTATATATGTGGGGCGGTGTCGGTCGCGGGAAAACCTGGTTGATGGATCTGTTTTATCAGAGCCTGCCGGGTGAGCGTAAACAACGCCTGCACTTCCACCGCTTTATGCTGCGGGTACATGAAGAGTTAACGGCGCTGCAGGGCAAAAGCGATCCGCTGGAGATTGTGGCTGACAGGTTTAAAGCTGAAACGGACGTCCTCTGTTTCGATGAGTTTTTTGTTTCGGATATCACCGATGCCATGCTGTTGGGCGGCCTGATGAAAGCGCTGTTTGCCCGCGGCATCACGCTGGTCGCCACCTCGAATATTCCGCCGGATGAGCTGTATCGTAACGGCCTCCAGCGGGCGCGTTTCCTGCCTGCCATTGATGCCATCAAACAGCATTGTGACATTATGAATGTTGATGCGGGCGTGGATTACCGTTTGCGCACGCTGACTCAGGCGCACCTGTGGCTCTCACCGCTGAATGCCGAGACCACCCGCCAGATGGATAAACTGTGGCTGGCGCTGGCGGGGGCAAAGCGCGAAAACGCCCCGACGCTGGAGATTAACCATCGTCCGTTGCCTACGCTCGGTGTTGAAAACCAAACGCTGGCGGTCTCTTTTGCGACGCTGTGCGTGGATGCCCGCAGTCAGCACGACTACATCGCTCTATCGCGCCTGTTCCACACGGTGATGCTGCTGGATGTACCCGTCATGACACGGCTGATGGAAAGCGAGGCGCGACGCTTCATTGCGCTGGTGGACGAGTTTTACGAACGCCACGTCAAGCTGGTGGTGAGCGCCGAGGTGCCTTTATATGAGGTGTATCAGGGGGAACGTTTGAAGTTTGAGTTCCAGCGCTGCCTGTCGCGCCTGCAGGAGATGCAGAGCGAGGAGTATCTGAAGCTGGAGCATATGCCTTAAATGCTACCCTCTCCCCGTGGGAAAGGGGCTGGGGGTGAGGGTACCGGACCGCAAAAACTCGCCCCCCGAAAAACCCATTCCAAATCACATTTAAGGGTCGATCTTTGACCTCAACTTCTCTATAATCTTGCGACCCCACGTTACGAGAAGGTTTTTTTCCCGAAACTTTCTATGTGTCGGCATGAGCTATTCGAAGGGGTAGGTTTGCCGGACTTTGTCGTGTGAACCTCAACTGACTAAACGTTTGGGTGTTCACCAACGTGTAACTTATTATTTGGGTAAGCTTTTAATGAAAACTTTTACAGCTAAACCAGAAACCGTACAACGCGACTGGTATGTTGTTGACGCGACCGGTAAAACTCTGGGCCGTCTGGCTACTGAACTGGCTCGTCGCCTGCGCGGTAAGCACAAAGCGGAATACACTCCGCACGTTGATACTGGTGACTACATCATCGTTCTGAACGCAGAAAAAGTTGCTGTAACCGGCAACAAGCGCGAAGACAAAATGTACTACCACCACACTGGCCACATCGGTGGTATCAAAGAAGCGACCTTTGAAGAGATGATTGCTCGCCGTCCTGAGCGTGTGATTGAAATCGCGGTTAAAGGCATGCTGCCAAAAGGCCCGCTGGGTCGTGCTATGTTCCGTAAACTGAAAGTTTACGCAGGTAACGAGCACAACCACGCGGCACAGCAACCGCAAGTTCTTGACATCTAATCGGGATTATAGGCAATGGCTGAAAATCAATACTACGGCACTGGTCGCCGCAAAAGTTCCGCAGCTCGCGTGTTCATCAAACCGGGCAACGGTAAAATCGTAATCAACCAGCGTTCTCTGGAACAGTACTTCGGTCGCGAAACTGCCCGCATGGTAGTTCGCCAGCCGCTGGAACTGGTTGATATGGTAGAAAAACTGGATCTGTACATCACCGTTAAAGGTGGTGGTATCTCCGGTCAGGCAGGTGCGATCCGTCACGGTATCACCCGCGCTCTGATGGAGTACGACGAATCCCTGCGTTCTGAACTGCGTAAAGCTGGCTTCGTTACTCGTGACGCTCGTCAGGTTGAACGTAAGAAAGTGGGTCTGCGTAAAGCACGTCGTCGTCCACAGTTCTCCAAACGTTAATCATTTTCTGCTCACGCAGAACGATTGGCGAAAAACCCGCTTCGGCGGGTTTTTTTATGGGTAATGCTCAGGTTATCCACATTATCAATGCATATATCTCCTCTTTTTCCGCATTTCCAGAATCCCCTCACCACAAAGCCATCAAAATCTGGTAAACTATCATCCAATTTTCTGCCCAAATATCGGTGAATACTCGATTTTTGTTCGATTCTTGAACAATGTGTCTTCTCTGGGATGGGCGCTACATCATCTGGCTGGCCCCACCGGGCCGGTAGCAGTAAAAATTCTGAATATACCTGGAGGTTTTCATGGCTGTCGCTGCCAACAAACGTTCGGTAATGACGCTGTTTTCTGGTCCTACTGACATTTATAGCCATCAGGTTCGTATCGTGCTGGCCGAGAAGGGTGTCAGTTTTGAGATCGAGCATGTGGAAAAGGATAACCCACCTCAGGATCTGATCGATCTCAACCCGAGCCAAAGTGTACCAACGCTGGTGGATCGCGAGCTGACCCTGTGGGAATCCCGTATCATTATGGAATACCTGGATGAGCGTTTCCCGCATCCACCGCTGATGCCTGTTTACCCTGTGGCGCGTGGCGAAAGCCGCCTGTACATGCAGCGTATCGAGAAAGACTGGTACACGCTGATGAACGTGATCGAAAACGGCTCTGCTTCAGAAGCAGACGCTGCACGTAAACAACTGCGTGAAGAGCTGCTGGCGATTGCCCCTGTGTTCGGCCAGAAACCATTCTTCCTGAGCGATGAGTTCAGCCTGGTGGACTGCTACCTGGCACCGCTGCTGTGGCGCCTGCCGACACTTGGCGTTGAATTCAGCGGCCCGGGCGCAAAAGAGCTGAAAGGCTATATGACCCGCGTCTTTGAACGCGACTCCTTCCTGGCATCCTTAACTGAACCGGAACGTGAAATGCGTCTCGGCCGAGGCTAATGACTGTGGAAATGTCACAACTTTCACCACGCCGTCCGTATCTGCTGCGCGCCTTCTATGAATGGCTGCTGGATAACCAGCTCACGCCGCACCTGGTTGTGGATGTGACGTTGCCGGGCGTGCTGGTTCCGATGGAATACGCGCGTGACGGACAGATCGTTTTGAACATTGCCCCCCGTGCGGTGGGTAATCTTGAACTGGCGAACGACGAAGTGCGTTTTAACGCGCGTTTCGGCGGCGTACCACGTCAGGTTTCCGTGCCGCTGGCCGCGGTGCTGGCTATTTACGCGCGGGAAAACGGCGCGGGTACGATGTTCGAGCCGGAAGCGGCTTACGATGAAGACGTTGCCAGCCTGAATGAAGACGATGCAACCGGGGAGCGAGACAGCGACACGGTGATGTCGGTTATTGACGGCGACAAACCTGACCGCCAGGATGAAAACGATCCTGATGACGATCCGCCACCACGCGGCGGGCGTCCGGCTCTCAGAGTGGTAAAATAAGCGTCATCCATTATAAAATCCAGCCCTCCTCAGTCGGCTGGATTTTTTTTGCCGATGTAAAGATTAAGCGCCTGTTGAACGAATATTTTTTCCATGTATAGATTTGTACAAAATTAAGACAGTGCAATGCTTTATTCTATATGACAGAAATTTTGGAATACAAAGCCAGCGAAAATAAATCATCGCAAGCAATAATTATTCTGAATATAAATGGTCTAAAAAGAACTGGAAACCTCTGTTTTATAAACCCTGCCTATTGTTTGAGTAAATCTAAAAAGAAAAGTTAATAAACCTAAGTTGCATGCATTTATGATTTCTATATTATCGCACCATGCATTTTGCAAATGGAGGTAATAGCGACTATCAAGGATGAACTCAGTCGAATTTTATTTTCTTTAAATCATAAGTTATGGATTAACTCGTGAAAAAAATTCTATTGGCTACAGCATTATTCCTTTGCGTAAACTCTACGTTTGCCGCTGAAACCGCGATATTGAAAATTAAAGGGACGCTGACAGCCTCGGCCTGTACTCCTGAATTTAGCAATGGCGGCGTGGTGGACTATGGAAATATCCGCTTAGGTGAATTGTCCTCTACGGCGGTGAACCAGTTAGGACAACGGAATATCGATCTCACCATCACCTGCACGGCAGCAACAAAAGTGGCCTGGAATATGATAGACGATCGCGCCGACTCTAACGCAGGATTAACCGTTTCTGCCGGTACATTTACGGGTGGGGCACAGAGTGCGACTAACCAGACCTATGGCGTTGGCAAAGCAGGCACGGTAAATATTGGCTCTTATGCCATGTTTATGAAGGTGAATAGCGTTACTGCAGACGGAAAATCTGTCGATCCAATATATCAGCAGAATGGCTCAACGACCTGGGCTAAGAGTACTGATGGTTCAAGTCAGGGTGAAAATAATCGCAATATTACCGTCGCATTATCGGGAAGTATTGACCCGCTTGCTTTCCAGACAGCAACATTTCCGCTGGTAACGTCTCTGGCTATTCAGAATACCACAACGCTTGCCATTACCGATGATACCCGGCTGGATGGTCAGTTGACGATCAGCCTAAAGTATCTGTAATTCTTTCAAATTTAAAGTGAGTTAAATTTAATGCAGAGGGAATACGCTTTCTCTCAAAAATAAGCGCCATCAACACGGAATGTTAAGTAGTGCTTTCAAGGAATATACATATGACATGCTCTAAAAAGGTTTTATTTAAAACACTCGCTGCCGCAGCTTTATTCTCTGTGCAGTTTGGCGTACATGCAGCCGGTATGGTGCCAGAAACCAGTCTGCTGGTGATTGATGAAGCGACCCACAGTGGCACCATCAACGTCAAAAATACCGATAGCCATCCGTCGCTACTGTACACCGACGTGGTGGATCTGCCGGATGATAAAGGCCTGAAACTTGTCACCACTCAGCCCGTGGTACGTCTCGAGCCCGGTCAGACTCAGCAATTGCGCTTCATCCTGCAAACCAGCAAACCGCTGGACGTTGAGCACTACAAGCGTGTGACCTTCGAAGGGATCCCGCCGAAGAGCGATGACAATAAAGTGAAAATTGGCATCAATATTCGTCAGGACCTGCCCGTGCTGATTCGCCCTGCGAAGCTGGCCGTGGTAACCGATGCGTGGAAATTCCTCGAATGGACCGCGTCAGGCACGTCTGTCACGGTAAAAAACCCAAGCAAATATGTTGTGCGTCTGGCACAGAACGTGGTGCTGCAGCCTTCAGGCATCAGCGGATCGCTTGCCAAAACCTACATTTTACCCGGTGAAACCATGACGGTTTCTATGGGCAAATCCGTCAGTGGAAACACGAAAGTGAAGTTTTTCCCGGCCAGCCGTTATGGGGTCGAAGTGCCCAGCTTTATCTCGGATCTCAATAAAAAATAAAGGATTATGGCGGTGCGTAAAAAAAGCCAACTTGCACTTTTTGTGCGCGCTGTGATTTATAGCGCAATACCTCTGATGTTGCTTGATGCTCCCTCCCTCCACGCGAGGGAGGTGACGTTTGATACTGATATTCTGAAATCACGTGGTCTTGGGGCCGATCTAAACCGCTATTTTGCACAAGCGCCGCGCTTTTTACCGGGGACGCATTCCGTTTCTGTCAAAGTGAACGGTAACGATCGCGGAACAGCGGCCGTACGCTTCAGTGAAGACGGAACGATGTGCGTTGATAACGACTTCCTGGAATTTGCAGGTCTCATGCCGGTGCCCATAAAGGCGAATGAGACCTGCCATGATCTGCGTAGCGATTACGCTCAGGCGGTGATCAATCCCTTGCCAAACCAGGAAGCGGTCGAGCTTTATCTGCCAGCGGAAGCACTTAACAGCCTGAGCGCTGATGTCAAAAATTTCCAGCATGGCGGCACGGCAGGGATGCTTAACTACTCGCTCTTCAGCACCAAAAACGAATACAGCGGAAGTGACAGCAGCAGTAACCGTTACTCACAGGCAAGCCTGGAGGCGGGCTTCAACGCGATGGATTGGTCGCTACGCAGCCGCTATATCCTGACGGATGACGACGGCAACCGAAACGCAGAGAGTATTTATACCTACGCAGAGCATGTGTTTGTTCCTCAACGCCTGACCATGCAGGTGGGGGAAATTAACGCCATGTCAGATGTGTTAAGCGGCGTCCCGATTACCGGTGTGCAGTTAATGCCGACCAGCGGTCTGCAGAAAGACAGCTCGGGGGTGAGCGTATCCGGTATTGCCCGAACCTCGCAGGCGCGCGTTGAAGTGCGTCAAAACGGAAGACTCATTTTCAACACGTTAGTCCCGGCGGGCCCGTTCACGCTGGATGACGTCCCGATGGTCCGTAACAACGTCGATCTTGACGTCACCGTTGTGGAGTCCGACGGTTCGACCAACCGCTACATTGTTCCCGCCGCATCCGTAAAAGCCCGAAATCTTTCAAAACCAAACGGCCTGACCGTTTCGGCGGGCCAGGTGCGTGGTATAGACAGTGATTACAGCGATCCGCTGGTGTTCAACGTATCCGATGGCTGGCGAATCTTCCCCTGGATGAACCTGCTTGCCTCCGGCGTGGTGGCCGAAGATTACCAGGCCGCGGGGGCGCGCACAGAATTTATGGTTACCGATGGCTGGAACGTCTCTACCAGTATGGCCGCCAGCAACGCGCAATTTGGCGACAGTGATAACGGTATCAAAAACGAACTCCAGAGCGATTACTCGTTGACTGAGAATGTCGGCCTGTCTGCCAGCGTGGCGCATTACAGCGGTGATTATCGAGAACTCGCAGATGCCATGGATGACGATTATCAGGGCTATGACAACAGTTATTCAGCCAACGTACGGTGGTCCACAGAATTGGCCGGGGCATTTAGCGCGGGCCTGAGCTACAACCAGGCCGCAGGAGACGGCGAAGATTCCCGCTACTTGCTTCTGTCGTGGGGGAAAACCTTCAAATACGCTTCAATCAACGTGAACTGGCAAAGCGCAGTGGGCAGCACGGGTGACGACCAGGACGACGATCTGCTCTATATCAACCTCAGCATTCCGTTAGGCGGCTCGCAGAGCCTGAGTTCGTATATGCGTAAGCAGGGCGACAGCACCAGCTATGGTCTGGCGAACAGTGGCTCGCTGGGGGAGAACACCAACTACTATATTTCTGCCGATCGTGATGACGAATCACAGGAAAACAGCTTCAACGGCAACATCAACACTAATCTTCACTACACCCAGCTTAGTGTCGGGGGCGGTACCAGCGGCGATCATCAGCGTAACTACAATGCGACCCTGTCTGGCGGTATTGCGATGCACAAAGACGGTGTGACCTTCTCGCCGTATTCCATCAAGGACACGTTTGCCATCGCCAGACTCAGCGAACCGAAAGCGGGCGTTGAGATCACCACGCCGCAGGGCACCGTCTGGACCGACCGCTGGGGCCAGGCTGTCATTCCCGGCCTGACTGAATGGCGTAACTCACGTATCGAAGTGGATGCGAACAAGCTACCGCAGAGCATGACCCTGGCGAACGGGACCAAATATATTGCTGCTGCACATGGCTCGGTAAGCGAAGTGAGCTTCAAAGTATTGAACAGCCGCCGCGTGATGTTACGTATTAAGCAGGCCGACGGGAAGCCGCTAACGAAAGGTCTGTCGGTGGTGGATGATAAAAATAACTACGTGGTGACGGTGGTTGATGACGGACATGTCTTCCTGAACGATGCCGATCAGATTAGCGCGCTTTATGCCGTTGATGATGACAATAACCGTCTGTGCAAACTTGATTTTACGCTTCCTGAAAAGCACGACGAAGACGCGTTTTACGAAGAAGTTAACGGAGTATGTCGATGAACATTCAGCGTCTGGCTGCGCTATTGCTGCTTGCTTTACCGTGCCTTTCTTATGCTGACGATTGTCAGCTAACGCTCTCTCAGCCGGTTGTGGATTATCACCAGATGCGGCGTGACAGCATTGTCACCAGCCAGCAGAGCTGGAACAAAATGCCGGAAAAAGACATAAATGTCAGCGTCTATTGCCCGGAAAAACAGCAGATGGCGACGCTGTTACAGGGGGCTTCTGGTCAGAAAGGGCGTTTTCAGTTTGGTCAGAACGGTGGTGTGGCGATAAAGGTCAGCAACCTGACGCTGGATGGTAAAAGCTACAACGTAGGGAAAACAACGGATCAGGTGAATTTTACGCCGGATACTGATAATGGGTCATCGCTCTATATCCGCAATAACGAGGCTGTCGTGGCGGTTGAAAACGGCAGGGTACCCAGCGGCCAGCAGATGAACTTTACCGTCACCATTTTCCCGGTGCTCAATGACAGCGCGTTTAACCATATTTCGGATCAAACCGCGCTGGAGACCGATTTAACCTGGCAACTGCTTAAAAAATAAAAGTTGGCCCGGCAATCGCCGGGCCATTTTTTACACTTCCAGATAGTTCAGTATACCGTCTGCCGCCTTACGGCCTTCGGCAATTGCCGTCACCACCAGGTCAGAACCACGAACGATATCACCACCGGCGAAGATTTTCGGGTTGCTGGTCTGGAACGCATTGTCGCTGCCTTCTGGCGCGATAATACGACCCTGCGAATCCAGCTCAACGCTGTGCTTCGCCAGCCATTCCATGCTGTGAGGACGGAAACCGAACGCCATGACGACCGCGTCAGCCGGGATCACGTGCTCAGAACCAGCCACGATCTCCGCGCGACGACGGCCTTTGGCATCCGGGGCACCCATCTCGGTGCGCGCCATCTTCACGCCGCTCACTTTACCATTGGCATTCACTTCAATACCCAGAGGCTGGATGTTGAACTGGAACTCCACGCCCTCTTCACGCGCGTTTTTCACTTCGCGTTTTGAGCCCGGCATGTTCTCTTCGTCACGACGGTAAGCACAGATTACGTGCGCCGCGTTCTGACGAATGGAGGTACGCACGCAGTCCATCGCGGTGTCACCACCGCCCAGCACCACCACGCGTTTGCCTTCCATGCTGACGTAAGGCTCGTCAGCCGTTTCGCCATATCCCATGATCTGCTTGGTGTTGGCAATCAGGAACGGCAGCGCGTCGTACACGCCTGGCGCGTCTTCGTTCTCGAGTCCGCCACGCATGGACTGATAGGTACCCACGCCCAGGAACACGGCGTCGTAATCCTTCAGCAGATCGTCGAGCTGCACGTCGCGGCCCACTTCTACATTCAGTTTGAACTCAATGCCCATGCCGGTGAAGATTTCACGGCGACGGGTCATAACCTCTTTCTCCAGCTTGAAGGCCGGGATACCGAAGGTCAGCAGGCCGCCGATCTCCGGATGACGGTCAAAGACCACCGCCTTCACGCCGTTACGGGTCAGGACATCCGCACAGGCCAGGCCCGCCGGACCCGCGCCGATGATCGCCACGCGCTTGTCGGTTTGCTTCACGCCAGTCATATCCGGACGCCAGCCCATCTCAAACGCTTTATCGTTGATGTAGCGCTCAATGTTACCGATGGTCACCGCGCCAAACTCGTCGTTCAGCGTACAGGAGCCTTCACACAGACGGTCCTGCGGACACACGCGGCCGCACACTTCTGGCAGGGTGTTGGTCTGGTGAGAAAGCTCGGCGGCTTCAAAGATACGCCCTTCGTTGGCCAGCTTCAGCCAGTTAGGGATGTAGTTATGGACCGGACATTTCCACTCACAGTAAGGGTTACCGCAGGACAGGCAGCGGTCTGCCTGTGCTTTGGCCTGGCCTTCTGAAAATGGCTCATAGATTTCAACAAATTCAATTTTACGGATCTTCAGCGGTTTCTTTGGCGGATCAACACGCTGCAGGTCGATAAACTGGTATACGTTCTGGCTCATCTGAATTCCTTACTGCGCCTGCACACGCAGCTCTGCTGCGCTACGACTACGGTGACCCAACAGGGCTTTAACATCGCTGGACTTCGGTTTAACCAGCGCGAATTTCGCAGAGAACGCCGGCCAGTTCGCCAGGATCTCTTCGCCGCGCGAAGAACCGGTATGCTGCACGTGTTCGGTAATCAAACCGCGCAGGTGTTCTTCGTGGATCGCCAGCGTATCAACGTCCAGCACTTCCACCAGCTCCGGGTTCACGCGTTTGCGGAACTCACCATCTTCATCCAGGACGTATGCAAAACCGCCCGTCATGCCTGCGCCAAAGTTCACGCCGGTTTTCCCCAGCACGCAAACAATCCCGCCCGTCATGTATTCACAGCCGTTATCGCCAATGCCTTCCACCACGGTGATAGCACCGGAGTTACGCACCGCAAAACGCTCACCCGCACGGCCCGCGGCAAACAGACGGCCACCGGTCGCGCCGTACAGGCAGGTGTTACCGATGATGCTGGCTTCGTGACTGCGGAAGGCAGAGCCCACCGGAGGACGCACCGCCAGCAGACCACCCGCCATGCCTTTACCGACGTAGTCGTTAGCATCGCCGGTCAGGTACAGCTCAACGCCGCCGGCATTCCACACGCCGAAGCTCTGACCCGCCGTACCGCTGAAGTGCGCGGTGATCGGATCCGCTGCCAGCCCCTGATCGCCGTGCTTTTGCGCGATGTAACCAGAGAGCGACGCGCCCACAGAGCGGTCGGTGTTGCGGATATCAAACCAGAACGTTTTACTCTGCTTCTCATCCACATATGGCTTCGCCTGCTGCAGCAGCTGCGCGTTCAGCACGCCATTGTCGAACGGCGGGTTGTTCTCGCTGCAGTAGACCGCCTTACCTGGATGCGGCTCGGCCGTTTCCAGCAGCTTGCCCAGATCCAGTTTCTGCTGTTTGGCAGTGAAACCGTCCAGCTCTTTCAGCAGGTCCGTACGGCCAATCAGATCCACCAGACGTTTTACACCCAGCTGCGCCATCAGCTCGCGGGTTTCACGGGCGATGAAGTCAAAGTAGTTCGTCACTTTGAACGGCAGGCCGTGATAGTGGTTCTTACGCAGCTTCTCGTCCTGGGTTGCAACGCCGGTCGCACAGTTGTTCAGGTGGCAAATACGCAGGTATTTACAGCCCAGCGCAACCATCGGGCCGGTACCAAAGCCGAAGCTTTCCGCACCCAGAATCGCCGCTTTGATGATGTCGAGGCCGGTTTTCAGACCGCCGTCCACCTGCAGACGGATCTTATGACGCAGACCGTTTGCCACCAGCGCCTGTTGGGTTTCCACCAGGCCCAGCTCCCACGGACAACCCGCGTATTTCACGGAAGAGAGCGGGCTTGCACCAGTACCACCGTCATAACCGGCGATGGTTATGAGATCCGCATAGGCTTTCGCCACACCGGTCGCGATGGTGCCGACGCCCGGTTCGGAAACCAGCTTCACGGAAATCATCGCTTTCGGGTTGACCTGTTTCAGGTCGAAAATCAGCTGCGCCAGATCCTCGATAGAGTAGATATCGTGGTGCGGCGGCGGGGAGATCAGCGTCACGCCCGGTACCGAGTAACGCAGTTTGGCGATGTACGGGGTGACTTTATCACCCGGTAACTGACCGCCTTCGCCCGGTTTTGCCCCCTGAGCGACTTTAATCTGAATGACGTCGGCGTTGACCAGGTACGCTGGCGTTACGCCAAAGCGACCGGATGCCACCTGCTTGATACGGGACACTTTATTGGTGCCGTAGCGGGCAGGATCTTCACCGCCTTCACCGGAGTTAGAGTTACCGCCGATGCTGTTCATCGCTTCGGCCAGCGCCTCGTGGGCTTCCGGGCTTAATGCGCCGATGGACATAGCAGCGGTGTCGAAGCGTTTAAACAGCTCAGACGCAGGCTCTACGTCGTCGATGCTGACCGCTTCATCACCTGGGTTCAGCGCCAGCAGATCGCGCAGCGTGGCTGCCGGGCGGTTGTTCACCAGCTCAGCATACTGCTGATAATCGCTGTACTCGCCGCTCTGGACGGCCTGCTGCAGCGTGCGCACCACGTCCGGGTTGTAGGCGTGATACTCACCACCGTGAACGTACTTCAGCAGACCACCCTGCTCCAGCGGCTTACGTGCCAGCCAGGCGCGCTTAGAAAGGTTCACCAGATCCTGCTGGAAGTCGGCAAAACCGGCTCCACCGATGCGGCTGACCACGCCCTGGAAGCAGAGGTTTGCCACGTCGTTATGCAGGCCAACCGCTTCAAACAGCTTCGAGCAGCGGTAAGAGGCGATGGTCGAGATGCCCATTTTGGACATGATCTTGTAAAGGCCTTTGTTGATGCCGTTACGGTAGTTCAGCATCACGGTACGGTAATCTTTGTCGATCGCGCGGGTGTCCACCAGACGAGCCAGCGTTTCGTAGGCCAGGTATGGATAGATCGCCGTCGCACCAAAGCCTAACAGCACAGCAAAGTGGTGCGGATCGCGCGCGCTTGCGGTTTCAACAATGATGTTGGCGTCGCAGCGCAGGCTCTTATCGACCAGACGCGTCTGGATAGCCCCCACCGCCATTGGCGCAGGCACCGGCAGGCGGTTCTTCGCGATATTACGGTCAGACAGCACCAGCAGAACGGTGCCGTTACGCACCATCTGTTCCGCTTTGTCACACAGCGCGTTCACCGTCTCTTCGAGGGTCGCTTCGGTCACGTCGAAGGTAATATCGAGCGTGTCTGCACGGTAGTGATCCTCTTTCAGCGTGGTGAGCTGTTTGAAATCGGAGTAAAGCAGGATCGGAGATTTAAAGGTCAGGCGGTGAGCCTGGCCTTCTGCCTCGCAGAAGACGTTCATCTCGCGACCAATGCTTGTTGCCAATGACATGACGTGGGCTTCACGCAGCGGGTCGATTGGCGGGTTGGTCACCTGTGCAAACTGTTGACGGAAGTAGTCATAAATTACACGCGGCTGGCTGGAGAGCACGGCAAACGGGGTATCGTCACCCATGGAGCCGACAGCCTCCTGGCCGTTTTCACCAAGCACGCGGATGACGGAATCCAGCTCTTCCGCACTGTAGTTAAACTGTTTCTGGAAGCTTGCCAGCGTATCGTCGTCCAGCTCGCGGCTGCCCACTTCTTCGTCCGGCAGATCTTCGAACGGCACCAGACGGCGCACGTTTTTCTCCATCCACTCTTTATAGGGATGGCGGCTCTTCAGATCGTTATCGGTTTCGGCGGAGTGCAGAATACGCCCACCGCGGGTATCGATAACCATCAGCTCGCCCGGCCCTACGCGGCCTTTCTCAACCACTTCGTCAGGCTGGTAATCCCAGATACCGACTTCTGAGGCGCAGGTGATGAGCTTGTCTTTGGTGATGACGTAGCGCGCCGGACGCAGACCGTTACGGTCCAGGTTACAGGCGGCGAAACGACCGTCGGACATGACGATGCCCGCCGGGCCATCCCATGGCTCCATATGCATGGAGTTAAAGTCAAAGAATGCGCGCAGCTCCGGATCCATGTCCGGGTTGTTCTGCCAGGCCGGTGGCACGAGCAGACGCATGGCACGCACGATATCCATGCCGCCTGCCAGCAGCAGTTCCAGCATGTTATCCATGGAGCTGGAGTCAGAGCCGGTTTCGTTAACGAACGGCGCAGCATCATGCAGGTCCGGGATCAGTGGGGTCTGGAACTTATAGGTACGGGCGCGCGCCCACTGGCGGTTACCGGTGATGGTGTTGATCTCGCCGTTGTGCGCCAGATAGCGGAACGGCTGTGCCAGTGGCCAGCGTGGAACGGTGTTGGTGGAGAAGCGCTGGTGGAACAGGCAAATGGCCGATTCCAGACGCAGGTCCGCCAGGTCCAGGTAGAAGCGCGGCAGGTCAGCCGGCATACACAGACCTTTATAGATGTTCACTAGGTTCGAGAGGCTACAGACGTAGAACTCTTTATCGTCCTGGAGACGTTTTTCAATGCGGCGGCGGGCGATAAACAGACGGCGTTCCATATCACGTGGACGCCAGCCCGCAGGCGCATTAACAAAAATCTGTTCAATACGAGGCAGCGAGGAGAGGGCGATTTCACCGAGCACCCCTTCGTTGGTTGGCACATCGCGCCAGCCGACAATAGACAGGGTTTCACGCTGAAGTTCTTCTTCAACGATGCGGCGTGAGGCGGCAGCTTTTTCAGGATCCTGATTCAGGAACAGCATACCGACAGCGTAGTTTTTGGCTAAACGCCAGCCGCGCTCTTCCGCCACGATACGGAAGAAACGATCCGGTTTTTGCAGCAGCAGGCCGCAACCGTCGCCGGTTTTACCATCGGCAAGGATGGCACCACGGTGCTGCATACGGGCCAGTGCGTGAATAGCAGTACGCACTACCTTGTGGCTAGGTTCGCCTTCTATGTGGGCGATCAGGCCGAAACCACAGTTATCCTTCTCAAGGGATTTATCGTACAACATATCAGTGAACCTCCCCAGGCTCGTCGGGCTTCCCACTGAACCGTGGCGCACAGGCACAGAAAGAGCATGGCGACGGGGTTTGCGTTTCATACGCGGACCTCGCATTCGCCCTCTTTTCATCCTTTCGCGCAGGTAAACAAGTTTGAGGACTTGCTTCAGAGGGAATCTCAATTACTGCATAAATATGATGAGCAGGCCGCTCATCCAGAAAGCTTCCAGCGGATTTCCAACTTATCGGGAATTGGTACACAGGTCAAATGGCAATCTTATTTATACAAAAATGTGCTATAGAGAAGATAATGCATTGTATTTAAAAGATATTTAACTATTTTTACAACCACTAAGCGCCCTGCGAAGTCGCAGCGGAGTGTGATCTGACTCACTATATGAAAGCGGTATTATTGATGCAGCATGCTGAATAGCGGTTTTATGGCAGGATAATAAACTGCTGTGCGGTTTAAACCCGCATAAAGTCACTGTTTTTCAGTGCTGGCGTTATAAATAAAAAAAACAATCAGAACATAAGGAAAAGTAATCACATTTGGGGTGAATGAAATTGCAGTAATCTTGAGTAGTTATTCAAATAGATAAAGGCCAGCCAGGGCGATTGATCCAGGTCATCGCCGATGGTGGCTAAAAATGGCAGGCTTGTCCCCTTTCTTCGGGACGGTCTATCAGATTATGCAGTTACAGAAATTAGTCAATATGTTTGGTGGGGATCTTTTGCAGCGCTACGGGCAAAAGGTTCACAAGCTGACGCTGCATGGCGGTTTTAGCTGCCCGAATCGCGATGGTACGCTCGGGCGCGGCGGCTGCACCTTCTGTAACGTGGCCTCCTTTGCGGACGAGGCGCAGCAGCATAAATCTATCGCGGAACAGCTCGCGCATCAGGCCCGTCTTGTGAACCGGGCAAAGCAGTATCTGGCCTATTTCCAGGCCTACACCAGCACATGGGCGGAAGTGCAGGTGCTGCGTTCGATGTATCAACAGGCGGTCGCTCAGGCGAACATTGTCGGGCTGTGTGTCGGTACGCGTCCGGACTGCGTGCCCGACGCGGTGCTGGATTTACTCAGCGAGTATAAAGAGCAGGGCTATGAGATCTGGCTGGAACTAGGCCTGCAGAGCGCGCATGACAAAACCCTGCACCGTATTAATCGCGGCCATGATTTTGCCTGCTATCAGCGCACCACCCGCCTGGCCCGCGAACGTGGCCTGAAAGTCTGCACGCATCTGATTGTCGGCCTGCCGGGAGAAGGGCTTCAGCATGGCCTGGAGACGCTGGAAAAAGTCGTTGAGACAGGCGTGGACGGGATCAAGCTGCACCCGCTGCATATTGTGCAGGGCAGCATTATGGCCAAAGCCTGGCAAGCCGGGCGGTTAAACGGCATCGCACTCGACGAGTATACGGTAACGGCAGGGGAGATGATCCGTCATACGCCGCCCGAGATTGTCTATCATCGTATCTCCGCCAGCGCCCGCCGTCCAACGCTTCTGGCACCGCTATGGTGTGAGAACCGCTGGACGGGGATGGTGGAGATTGACCGCTATCTGCATGAGCACGGTGTGCAGGGCTCGGCGCTGGGACGGCCGTGGGTCGCTCCGCTACCGGCGGCGACCGCCTAACAGACTCCCCAGCATGCCGCGCACTATCTGATTCGTGACCTGCCGCGCGGCGCTTTTCGCCATCGTCTGTACAACGCCATCGCGCTTGCCGCCGCGCGGCCCGGTACTGCCAAACAAAATGTCTTTCAGCCCACCCAGAATGCCGTCATCCACCGCGACTGACTGCCCCTTGGCGGGTGGGGCGTCCTGCGAGTCGGTGGTGGCCTGTACCCCTTTTTGCAGCATCTCGAAGGCAGATTCGCGATCCACTTCATCTTCGTATTTCCCGTAAACCGGGGAGTGGTTAATCAGTCCGTTGCGCTCATCGTCCGTTACCGGCCCCATTCGCGAGCAAGGGGCAATCACCATGGCGCGTTCCACAATGGACGGGCTGCCTTTGGCATCCAGGAAGGAGATCAGCGCCTCACCGGTACCCAGCGCCTGAATCGCCGCTTCGGTATCAAAGGCCGGGTTCGCGCGCATGGTTTGTGCGGCAGCTTTGACGGCTTTCTGATCTTTTGGCGTAAAGGCGCGCAGGGCGTGCTGGACGCGATTACCGAGCTGCCCCAGCACGTTATCGGGGATATCCGACGGGTTTTGCGAAACAAACCACACGCCGACGCCTTTGGAGCGGATCAGCCGGATAACCTGCTCGATCTTGTCGAGCAGCACCTGCGGCGCATCGTTGAACAGCAGGTGCGCTTCGTCGAAGAAGAACACCAGCTTCGGCTTCTCAAGGTCGCCCGCCTCCGGCAGCTGTTCGTAAAGTTCAGAGAGCATCCACAGCAGGCTGGCGGCGTAGAGTTTCGGCATCTGATAGAGCTTCTCTGAGCTCAGAATGTTGATGATGCCTTTGCCGTTGCTGTCAGTGCGCATCCAGTCTTTGATATCCAGCATCGGCTCGCCGAAGAAATGCTCTGCACCCTGTTGCTCCAGCGTCAGTAACCCGCGCTGAATGGCCCCCACGGAGGCACTGCTGATGTTGCCGTACTGGTTCTGGAAGGATTTAGCGTTATCGCCGATGTATTGGGTAATGGCGCGCAGATCTTTGAAATCGAGCAGCAGCAGCCCCTGATCGTCGGCAATACGGAAGATGATGTTCAACACCCCGGACTGGACATCGTTGAGATTCAGAAGACGGGCCAGCAGCAGCGGGCCAAGATCGGAGACGGTGGCACGTACCGGATGACCTTTCTCACCAAAGATATCCCAGACAACTACCGGGTTGTTGTGCGGCGTCCAGTCATTGACGCCGATATTTTTCAGACGCTCAAGGAGTTTTTCTGAGGGGGCCCCCTCCTGAGCCACACCGGTTAAATCACCTTTTACATCGGCCATAAAGACCGGCACGCCAACCTCAGAGAGCGATTCGGCCAGCTTCTGCAGGGTAACGGTTTTCCCCGTCCCGGTGGCGCCGGTGATCAGGCCGTGACGGTTCGCCATCGCAGGCAGTAAAAACAGCTCTTTCTCCAGCGTCCTGGCAATTAACAATGGTGTACTCATGATACTCATCCTCTCTTAGTCCTGGGTGGAGTATAGGCAACCTGACGGCAAAATGGCGTTAAAAATTCCTTACTTTGCGGCGTATTACCCAGCGCGGACTATGCTTTTGCATACGGTTCACAACAAGTTGAGAATGTATGTCCAGATTCTTTTTTAATAATCGCAAACAACTGGTCAACGATGCTATTGAAGGCATTCTGATTTCTGCTCCGCACGGTAACCTCGTCAAGCTTGATGTTGATCCTGCCATTCGCATTGTGGCCCGCAGCGACTGGGACAAGAGCCGCGTGGCGGTGATCTCTGGTGGCGGTTCCGGCCACGAGCCTGCACACGCCGGGTTTGTCGGCAAAGGTATGTTGACGGCAGCAGTGTGCGGCGATCTGTTCGCCTCGCCGAGCGTGGATGCGGTGCTGAATGCCATTGTGGCGGTGACGGGTGACCGTGGCTGCCTGCTGATCGTTAAAAACTACACCGGTGACCGCCTGAATTTTGGTCTGGCGGCAGAAAAGGCGAAACGCTACGGCCTGAAGGTGGAGATGGTCATTGTGGCAGACGATATTGCGCTGCCGGACAACAAACAGCCGCGCGGCATTGCCGGTACGGCGCTGGTTCATAAGATCGCGGGTTATGCCGCAGAGCACGGAAAATCGCTGAGTGAAGTGCGTGATATTGCGCAACAGGCCTGCGATAACCTCTGGAGCCTGGGCGTTGCGATGCAAACGTGTAATCTGCCGGGAAGCGACGAGGAAGAAGGGCGCATTAAGCAAGGTCATGTCGAGCTGGGTCTGGGCATTCATGGTGAGCCGGGGGCTTCCGTCGTGGATACGCAGAACAGTAAAGCGATTATCGACACGCTGGTGACGCCGCTCAAGGCGAAGGCGGGTGACGGGCGCTTCGCAGTGTTGATCAATAACCTGGGGGGCGTATCAGCGCTTGAGATGGCTCTGCTCACCAAAGAGCTGGCCCACTCGGCACTGAAAGATAACCTGGCGTACCTGATTGGCCCGGCACCGCTGGTGAGCGCCCTGGATATGAAGGGCTTTTCGCTGACGCTGCTGAAGCTAAACGATCTGTTCGAAAAAGCCCTTCATGAAGAGGTTGAGACGCTGGGCTGGCAGAAGCCGGTGGCGTTTGCCCCGCTGCGTACCCAGGAGCATAGCGCGATCCATGACCGCGTGGAGTTTACCCCGTCCGCAAATCCGCAGGTGGGCGAATATGTCTCTGTGGTGACAAAGACGTTGATTCAGCTGGAAAACCGTCTGAACGCGCTGGATGCGAAAGTGGGGGATGGTGATACCGGATCTACCTTTGCGCAAGGGGCGCGGGAGATTGCGCAGCGTCTGGAGGAGAATAACCTTCCTCTTGACGACGTGTCGACATTACTTCTGCTGGTGGGCGAGCGGCTGGCAACGGTGATGGGCGGATCGAGTGGCGTATTAATGTCGATCTTTTTCACGGCAGCCGGACAAAAGCTGCATGACGGACAATCGCTTGCGGATGCATTGCTGAGCGGGCTGGCACAAATGAAGCAGTATGGCGGGGCCGATCTCGGCGATCGCACGCTGATTGATGCGCTACAGCCGGCGCTGGAGACGTTGCAGAAAAACGATCTTCAGGCGGCGGCGCAGGCGGCACAGCAGGGCGCAGAGGCAACGGCCAGAATGGGCAAAGCGGGCGCGGGACGTTCGTCATATGTGAATAAAGAGAATCTGGATGGGGTAATGGATCCGGGAGCGGTCGCGGTGGCAGAGGTGTTTAAGGCCATGGTAGAAGCAAAACGGTAACAACCGTTACCGTTTTTAGTGTTTGCGACCTCTCCCGGTGGGCTGAGGGTTCCCCAGAAAAATGAAAAGCACGATGAAGTGTGATCTACTGGTTGCGCTAACAAATCAGAAGAGACCTCATCGTGCCTTTACAGACAGTCTGCCAGAAATTTTTCTCCGCGTCTTTACCGGACGTTCACAGCTTCCGGATTAATGTCCTTGTTTCCATGGCCGTTGCCCTCACGCACGGTGCGGATCTGACCCTGACCAGCCTTGGTCGCACTCTTCCCGGCAGAGCGCACGTCAAAAATAAAATTAAACGTGTTGACCGTGCCCTGGGTAATACCGCCCTTCACCGGGATATTCCCCGTATTCAGCACCTGCTCACACATACCATCACCTCCCTGATGCCCTTCTGTGTGATTGCTGTCGACTGGACAGGCTGGCATGACAGGAACTGGTATCTTCTGCGGGCAAGCCTGGTCTGTAATGGTCGCTCACTGCCGCTTATGAGTGAGGTTGTCCCCGCAGAGCTGGCGCAGAACAGCGATGTACAGTGCCGCTTCCTTGACCGCCTGCATGATGCCATCCCGAAAGATAAAGCCGTCACCATCATTACGGATGCAGGCTTCCGGACAGACTGGTTCCGGCATGTCAGCCAGCTGGGCTGGAGCTTCACCGGCAGGGTCAGGGGCTGCATCAGCTTCCGGCTGGATGGAGATAAAAAGTGGATGAAAATCAGTGAGCTTGAGGCTACCGGACAACCGGTCTGCGTGGGTTACGGTGTCCTGTCCCGTAAACCACGAACGCCCTGTTACGGCCGGTTCTATCTGCATAAGCGCCCTGACGCAGGGCGTCAGGGAAAAGGGGGGATGCCGAAAACACAGCGGGAACACCGCAGTAGCGCGCGGGAGCCCTGGCTGCTGTTCAGTAATGCAGAGGGACTGGAGCCGCACCAGATAATGGCCCTGTACAGCCGCAGAATGCAGATAGAACAAAACTTCCGGGACGACAAAAGTCCACGCTTCGGGTTCGGTCTGAGGCTGAGCCGGAGTCAGGGAAAAGGGCGACTGGAAGTGCTGAATATGGTCGCGGCAATGGCAAGCCTGGTGATGTGGCTGGCAGGTTACAGGGCAGAAAGGCAGTGTTTACACTGGCACTATCAGGCAAGCAGCATCAGGCACAGACGGGTTCTGTCATACCTGAGTCTGGCGGAAGAAGTCATCCGGCATGAGCCCGGGAAAGTAAGACGGCTGAATATAGTTAACGAGATGAAAAAGCTGGGAAAAGAGTACAGTAATATGGTCATGGTGGCATGACCATATTACTGGGGATCCCTCAGCCCGGTGGGAGAGGGGTGTGTCACATTAAAAATCTGCTTTCAACACCACACGGTAACGGGCTTTGCCGTCACGCACGTGCTGGATCGCTTCGTTGATTTTCGACATCGGATAGAGTTCGGTGGTTGGCGATACTTTCGTGCGCCCGGCGAACTTCATCAGTTTGCGCAACTCGAACGGCGTGCCGGTTGCAGAGCCGGACACGCTGCGATCCCCGCCGATCAGGGTAAACGCCGGAACCGGCAGCGGCTTCAGCACGGCACCCACCGTATGGAAGTTACCGCCGTAGGCCAGTGCTTCAAAGTACGGTTGCCAGTCGAGATCGACATTAACGGTGTTGATGATCAGATCGAATTGACCCGCCAGTGCTTTCAGCGCGTCTGGATCGCGGCTGTTCACCACTTTATCCGCTCCCATCGCCAGCACTTCTTGCTCTTTCGCCGGGTTAGAACTGAATGCCGTCACTTCGCAGCCCATCGCGTGCAGCAGTTTGATGGCAATATGACCGAGCCCCCCGATACCAATCACACCCACACGGCTGGTGGCGGTGATATGGTGCATCAGCAGCGGTTTAAAGACGGTAATGCCGCCGCACAGCAGCGGGCCTGCGGATTCGATATCAATGCTGTCCGGCAGCGGAATGACCCACTGCCAGTCGGCGCGCAGTTTATCGGCAAAACCGCCCTTGTTGAGGATGGTTGGAACGGCGCCTTCAAGGCAGTTGATCTGGTTGCCGCTGATACAGGCGTCGCAATGACCGCAGCTGCGTGCCGTCCAGCCAATACCCACGCGCTGGCCCACTTTCAGGCCTTTGTCCTGCGCAGCGCTGCCGAGCGCTACGACGCGGCCAATCACTTCGTGTCCGGCGACCAGTGGATAGCTTGAAAAGCCCCATTCGTTGTCGATCATGGAGAGATCCGAGTGGCAGATCCCGCAGTAATCAACCTGTACTTCGACGTCTTCTGCTTTTAGTTCGCCCGCATCGTACTCGTACAGTTCAAGTTCTGCACCCGCCTGCGGTGCGGCGTAGCTTTTTATCTTCGACATCGTGTTTCCCCCGTTATGGTGTGAACTGAGAGTGTAGAGCATTCAGTTAACCACCGCTTAACAGAAGAGGGCAGCAAAAGTATTTACAACGTTTTCAGCATCCTGACTTCGCAATCGACGTGGCCGGTGCAGCCCAGCGGTGCATCAATATGCTCAAAGCCCAGATGTTCATACAGGCCGATGGCCTCTTTGAGGAAGGCGGTTGTTTCGAGGTAACAACGTGTAAAACCCTGATTGCGGGCATAGTCGAGTGCGACCAGCGCCAGTTTCTTCGCCAGGCCTTGTCCGCGAACAGATGGCAGGAAATACATTTTCTGCAGCTCGCAGATATCCGGCTCGCTGCAGCTGAGCGGAGCAACGCCGCCGCCGCCCACCACCTGGCCATTCTGCTCAATAACCCAGTAGGCGTGGCCCGGCTGGCTGTAAAGCTGGAACAGCTCGTCCAGATTTGGATCAGCAACCGTGTAGCCTTTATCAGCCGTCAGGCCATATTCGGCAGAAACCGTACGGATAACGGCGGCGATAGCCGGGTTGTCCTGCACAGCGATCCGACGCATCGTCGTCGCGACGGGGGTAATCACGCTCATAGCATTACTCATTACAAAAATTGACACACAATTGCTGTTAATAGCACCGCAGAAAGGGGAGTGCAAGCGAGGAGTTTTCAGGAAGAATACCCCTTACGCCCTGAAGCGTAAGGGGTAAAAGCATTACAGGGCCGCAATCACCGCCTGCTGCTCAATCAGCTTGGTCTTCGCATCGGCGAAAGCAACCAAGCGTTCACGCTCTTTGGCGATGACCGCTTCCGGCGCGCGGGCGACAAAGCCTTCGTTCGCCAGTTTGCTTTCGATTTTGCCAATTTCCACGTCGACTTTCGCCACTTCTTTCGCCAGACGTGCCAGCTCAGCGTCTTTGTCGACGAGACCCGCCATTGGGATCAGCAGCTCAGCGCCGTCGATGATTTTCGTCACGGAGACCGGACCTTTGTCATCGGCTGGCAGCACGGTGATGCTTTCCAGACGCGCCATGGTTTTCAGGAAGGTATTGTTCTCGGTGACACGACGAACAGCCGCCTCGCTGCAACCGCGCAGGAGCAGCTCCAGCGGTTTGCCCGGGGCGATGTTCATTTCTGCACGGATGTTACGTACAGCAACGATCGCCTGCTTCAGCCACTCGGTATCCGCTGAGGCAGCTTCATCCACTTTAGCGGCATCAAATTCCGGGAACGGCTGCAGCATGATGGTGTCGGCGTTGATGCCCGCGATCGCTTTCACACGCTGCCAGATGGTTTCGGTGATAAATGGAATGATCGGGTGCGCCAGACGCAGCAGGCCTTCCAGCACAGTGATCAGCGTGTTACGCGTGCCGCGCAGTTCTGCCTCCGTTCCGCCGTTCATGACCGGCTTCGCCAGCTCCAGGTACCAGTCACAGAACTGGTTCCAGGTGAATTCGTACAGAATGCCCGCCGCGATGTCGAAGCGGTAGCTGTCCAGCGCCTCGCGGAACGCTTTCACCGTCTGGTTGAATTCCGCCAGGATCCAGCGGTCGGCCAGAGAGAGGATCATCTCGCCGCCGTTGAAGCCGCAATCTTGATCTTCGGTGTTCATCAGCACGAAGCGGCTGGCGTTCCACAGTTTGTTACAGAAGTTACGGTAACCTTCCAGACGCTTCATGTCCCAGTTGATGTCGCGACCGGTGGAGGCCAACGCCGCCAGAGTGAAACGCAGGGCGTCAGTACCGTGAGATTCAATCCCGTTCGGGAACTGCTTCTCGGTGCGCTTGCGGATCTTCTCTGCCAGCTGTGGCTGCATCATGTTGCCGGTGCGTTTTTCCAGCAGCTCTTCCAGGGAGATCCCGTCCACCATATCCAGCGGGTCAATGACGTTGCCCTTGGATTTGGACATCTTCTGGCCTTCATCGTCACGGATAAGACCGGTCATATAGACGGTATGGAACGGAACCTGCGGCTTGCCGTTTTCATCTTTAATGAAGTGCATGGTCATCATGATCATGCGGGCAATCCAGAAGAAGATGATATCGAAGCCAGATACCATCACGCTGGTTGGGTGGAACTGACGCAGCGCGTCGGTGTTCTCTGGCCAGCCGAGGGTGGAGAAGGTCCACAGCGCGGAGGAGAACCAGGTATCCAGCACGTCTTCGTCCTGACGCAGGGCGACATCCGCGCTCAGGTTGTTTTCCTGACGCACTTCATCTTCGCTGCGGCCAACGTATACGTTGCCTTCGTTGTCGTACCATGCCGGGATACGGTGACCCCACCACAGCTGACGGGAGATACACCAGTCCTGAATATCGCGCATCCAGGAGAAGTACATGTTTTCGTACTGCTTCGGCACGAACTGAATGCTGCCGTTTTCAACCGCTTCAACAGCCGGTTTTGCCAGCACGTCGGCACGCACATACCACTGGTCGGTCAGCATTGGCTCGATAACCACGCCACCACGGTCGCCGTACGGCACGGTCAGATCGTGAGGTTTAATCTCTTCCAGCAGGCCGAGTGCGTCAACGGCAGCCACAATCGCTTTACGCGCGGCAAAGCGTTCCAGCTTCTGGAACTCCGCCGGAATGTCGCTTGAGTAAACGTCGGATTCGTTGCCTTTGGTGTCATACACTTCTGCGCTTTCACGGATGTCACCGTCGAAGGTCAGAATGTTGATCATCGGCAGGGCGTGACGACGACCCACTTCGTAGTCGTTGAAGTCATGCGCCGGGGTGATTTTCACGCAGCCGGTGCCTTTTTCCATGTCGGCGTGTTCGTCGCCCACAATCGGAATGCGGCGGTTCACCAGCGGCAGCACCACGAATTTGCCAATCAGATCTTTATAACGCGGATCTTCCGGGTTAACGGCCACGCCGGTATCGCCCAGCAGGGTTTCCGGACGGGTGGTCGCCACCACTAAGTAATCTTTACCGTCTGCGGTTTTCGCGCCGTCTGCCAGCGGATAGCGGATGTGCCACATGGAGCCTTTAGACTCGCGGTTTTCCACTTCCAGGTCAGAGATCGCGGTGCGCAGTTTCGGGTCCCAGTTAACCAGGCGTTTGCCACGGTAAATCAGGTCTTCTTTGTACAGACGGACGAACACTTCTTTTACGGCGTTGGAAAGGCCTTCGTCCATGGTGAAACGCTCGCGCTCCCAGTCTACGGAGTTACCGAGACGGCGCATCTGACGGGTAATGGTGCCGCCAGATTCTGCTTTCCACTGCCAGATTTTGTCGATAAAGGCGTCGCGACCGTAATCGTGACGGGTTTTACCCTCTTCAGCGGCAATCTTACGCTCAACCACCATCTGGGTCGCGATACCCGCGTGGTCAGTCCCCGCCTGCCACAGGGTGTTTTTGCCCTGCATGCGCTGGTAGCGGATCATGGTATCCATGATGGTCTGCTGGAAGGCATGACCCATATGCAAACTGCCGGTGACGTTCGGCGGCGGGATCATGATGCAGAAGGACTCTTTGCTTTCATCGCCGTTAGGCTTGAAATAGCCCTGCTGTTCCCAGTGCTCGTAAAGCGGCTGTTCGATATCGCGTGGGTTATATGTCTTTTCCATTATTTCCAGGTTGCCGTATTCAGGTTAAAACCAGCCAGGCGGTACGCTTTGTAGCGTTCGCGCGCCAGTTGTTTCAAGGATTCTTCGTAAGGGACAAAGTCTACCACTTCTGTGAAAGCGGTGGCAAAATCTGCAAAATCTATCCGCAGGCTAATCAGAATATCGCGCGCGCTGCTGTTGCGCTTTTGCGGCCAGGCTATCTCGACCGGTGCGCCGCCGCGCGGCCCTTCGCCAGACAGGTTATGCGGTACAAAACTCTCCGGCGGGCGCGCCCACAGCGCTTCGTCAAGACGAATCGCCTGCTGTTCATCTTCACAGGCAATCAGAACCCGTTTACCTGCGCGCCAACGTTCTGCGGCAATTTCACACACCAGCTGTTCTACGGCGCTGAGGCCATCCTGATGGGTGTCATTGTCCAGAAGGTAGAACGTTGCATTCTTCATATATGGGGCTTCTTGTGCTCACTTTAAATGCTTAAGCCGGGTGGCGGCTTCGCCTTACCCGGCCTACGATTTACTGCCGTTTTGACTTACTCGTCGCCATTAAATCCGGC
Source organism: Enterobacter cloacae complex sp. 382A5 (assembly GCF_050031095.1). Taxonomy (NCBI): domain Bacteria; kingdom Pseudomonadati; phylum Pseudomonadota; class Gammaproteobacteria; order Enterobacterales; family Enterobacteriaceae; genus Enterobacter; species Enterobacter cloacae complex sp. 382A5. The sequence goes on along the minus strand of NZ_JBLGVK010000001.1, from coordinate 4,194,170 downwards.
GCGATTGAGCAGGAACTGCGACAGCAACGCAACCGGACGACCGGTCGCGCCTTTGGCTTTTCCGGAGCGCCATGCGGTGCCGGCAATATCCAGGTGCGCCCAGTTGTACTTGCGGGTGAAGCGTGCCAGGAAGCAGCCCGCGGTGATGGCACCACCAGGACGGCCGCCGATGTTTGCCATGTCCGCAAAGTTAGACTCCAGCTGTTCCTGGTATTCGTCACCCAATGGCAGACGCCATGCGCGGTCGCCGGCTTGTTCGGACGCGCCGATAAGTTCGTGCGCCAGCGGATTGTGGTTCGACATCAGGCCGGTGATGTGGTGGCCCAGCGCGATCACGCAGGCACCGGTCAGGGTGGCCACGTCGATCACCACGTCAGGTTCGAAGCGTTCAACGTAGGTTAATACGTCGCACAGCACCAGACGGCCCTCGGCATCGGTGTTCAGCACCTCAACGGTCTGGCCGGACATGGTGGTCAGGACATCACCCGGACGATAAGCGCGTCCACCCGGCATGTTTTCGCAGCCCGCCAGCACGCCGATAACGTTAATCGGTAACTGAAGTTCAGCCACCATACGCATCACGCCATACACCGCCGCTGCACCACACATGTCGTACTTCATCTCATCCATGCCTTCAGAAGGCTTGATGGAGATACCACCGGAATCGAAGGTCAGGCCTTTACCAACCAGCACAATTGGACGCGCGTCTTCTGACGGATTGCCCTTGTATTCGATAACCGACATCAGGGATTCGTTCTGCGAGCCGTTGCCCACCGCCAGGTAAGAGTGCATACCCAGCTCTTTCATCTGCTGTTCGCCGATAACGCGGGTGATGACATTCTTGCTATAGGAGTCAGCCAGCTGGCGCGCCTGAGAGGCCAGATAGGCGGCGTTACAGATATTAGGCGGCATGTTGCCTAAATCTTTTGCGGCTTTAATCCCGGCGGCAATCGCCAGACCATGCTGGATAGCGCGCTCGCCGCTGGTGAGTTCGCGACGGGTTGGCACGTTAAAGACCATTTTACGTAACGGACGACGCGGCTCGCTTTTATTGGTCTTGAGCTGATCGAAGCTGTACAGACTCTCTTTTGCGGTTTCGACAGCCTGACGCACTTTCCAGTAGGTGTTACGGCTTTTGACGTGCAGTTCAGTCAGGAAGCAAACGGCTTCCATAGAGCCGGTATCATTCAGCGTATTAATTGTTTTCTGAATCACCTGCTTATACTGACGTTCATCCAGCTCGCGTTCTTTGCCGCAGCCAATTAGCAGAATACGTTCGGACAGCACGTTCGGAACATGGTGCAGCAACAGCGTCTGCCCAGGTTTGCCTTCCAGTTCGCCACGGCGCAGCAGGGCGCTAATGTAGCCGTCACTGATTTTATCGAGTTGCTCGGCGATTGGGGAGAGTCGGCGTGGTTCAAAGACGCCCACAACGATGCAGGCACTCCGCTGTTTCTCCGGGCTACCGCTTTTTACACTGAACTCCATGCACTACGCTCCTGAATCTTAAAGACAACAGCGGCTGCTACGGATAGAATTGAAACCTTTCGTAACTCAAGTCCGCTGTTGTGGTGACTTCGTGTTAATCTTACGTTATTACGGTTTCGACACGTCAGAAAAAGTCCTGAAGCGTGAATCCGCCGGGTGTTTTAATCTTAGCGATGATTTCGACGACTCAAGAGAATAAATGACGTTTAAGCCATGAAACAAGCGATTTTCCAGCAAAGAGACGGGTTTTTACGGGCGTATTTAAAGTGATAATCATAAGATATCTGGTGCGGGAGACGCTCAAAAGCCAACTGGCGATCCTCTTCATCCTGCTGCTGATTTTTTTCTGTCAGAAGCTGGTCAAGATCCTCGGTGCGGCCGTTGACGGCGAAATTCCAACGAATCTGGTGCTTTCCCTGCTTGGTTTAGGGATCCCGGAAATGGCGCAGCTTATTCTGCCGCTAAGTCTTTTCCTCGGTCTGCTCATGACGCTCGGTAAGCTTTATACCGAGAGTGAAATCACGGTGATGCATGCCTGTGGCTTGAGCAAAGCTGTTCTGGTGAAAGCCGCCATGATACTGGCGCTGTTCACGGGTATCGTCGCCGCGGTGAATGTGATGTGGGCGGGCCCAATGTCCTCTCGTCATCAGGATGAAGTGCTGGCTGAAGCAAAAGCGAACCCCGGTATGGCGGCATTAGCGCAGGGGCAGTTCCAGCAGGCGACCGACGGAAACTCAGTGCTGTTTATTGAGAGCGTCGACGGCAGTAAATTCAACGACGTCTTCCTGGCGCAGCTGCGAACCAAAGGAAACGCCCGTCCATCGGTGGTGGTGGCAGACTCCGGTCAGCTTGCGCAGCGCAAAGATGGTTCCCAGGTCGTGACGCTGAATAAAGGCACCCGCTTTGAAGGCACCGCGATGCTTCGTGACTTCCGTATTACGGATTTCCAGAACTATCAGGCCATTATTGGTCATCAGGCGGTGGCGCTCGATCCAACGGATACCGAGCAAATGGATATGCGTACGCTGTGGAACACCGATACCGACAGAGCGCGTGCGGAGTTCCACTGGCGTATTACGCTCGTCTTCACCGTGTTTATGATGGCATTGATTGTCGTGCCGCTGAGCGTGGTGAACCCGCGTCAGGGGCGCGTGCTCTCAATGCTGCCGGCGATGCTGCTGTACCTGATCTACTTCCTGCTGCAAACCTCGATTCGTTCTAACGGCGCGAAGGGTAAGCTGGACCCGATGGTCTGGACGTGGTTCGTCAACAGCCTGTACATCTTACTGGCGCTGGGATTAAACCTGTGGGATACGGTGCCAGTGCGCCGCATACGTGCCCGATTTTCGCGTAAAGGAGCCATCTAATGCAGGCGTTTGGCGTTCTTGATCGCTATATCGGTAAAACCATTTTTACCACCATCATGATGACGTTGTTCATGCTGGTGTCGCTCTCCGGCATTATTAAATTTGTCGATCAGCTGAAAAAAGCCGGGCAAGGGAGCTACGACGCGCTGGGTGCAGGGATGTATACCCTGCTCAGCGTGCCAAAAGATGTGCAGATCTTCTTCCCGATGGCAGCCCTGCTGGGCGCGCTGCTGGGGCTGGGGATGCTGGCACAGCGCAGCGAACTGGTTGTGATGCAGGCATCGGGCTTTACCCGTTTGCAGGTGGCGCTGTCGGTCATGAAAACCGCGATCCCACTGGTGCTGCTGACCATGGCGATTGGCGAGTGGGTGGCACCGCAGGGCGAACAGATGGCGCGTAACTATCGTGCCCAGGCGATGTACGGCGGTTCACTGCTCTCTACACAGCAAGGGTTATGGGCGAAAGATGGCCAGAACTTCGTCTATATCGAACGCGTGAAAGGGGATGATGAGCTGGGCGGCGTGAGTATTTACGCCTTCAATGATGAGCGTCGTTTACAGTCTGTACGTCACGCATCGTCAGCGAAGTTTGACCCCGAACACAAGCAGTGGCGGTTATCCCAGGTTGACGAGTCTGACCTGACGAACCCAAAACAGATCACCGGCTCTCAGACGGTGTCCGGGACGTGGAAAACCAACCTCACGCCGGACAAACTCGGGGTGGTGGCGCTGGATCCGGACGCGCTCTCCATCAGCGGGTTGCACAACTACGTCAAATACCTGAAGTCGAGCGGGCAGGATGCCGGGCGTTATCAGCTCAATATGTGGAGCAAAATCTTCCAGCCGATGTCCGTGGCGGTGATGATGCTGATGGCCCTGTCGTTTATCTTTGGCCCGCTGCGTAGCGTACCGATGGGTGTTCGAGTGGTCACCGGGATCAGCTTCGGCTTTGTATTCTACGTCCTCGATCAGATCTTTGGCCCGCTGACGCTGGTTTACGGCATTCCGCCAATTATTGGTGCGCTGCTGCCGAGCGCCAGCTTCCTGCTGATCAGCCTCTGGCTGCTGCTGAAACGCTCCTGATTGTCCTCTCCTCGCTTCCGGTTAGCCGGAAGCGAGGCTAATCTCCTGTTTCACCCCGCACTTTTTCTCACAACCTTCAACGTCCCGCCGCGAATTTGAGTATTATTGAGCGATAAAGTCGTGAAGGGATCCTCTATGAAGCAAATTCGAATGCTTGCCCAGTACTACGTCGACCTGATGATGAAGCTCGGGCTGGTGCGTTTCTCCATGCTGCTGGCGCTGGCGCTGGTTGTTCTGGCCATTGTCGTGCAAATGGCCGTGACCATGGTGTTGCATGGTCAGGTCGAGAGTATCGACGTCATCCGCTCTATCTTCTTCGGTTTGCTGATCACCCCCTGGGCGGTCTATTTTCTTTCCGTCGTCGTTGAACAGCTGGAGGAGTCCCGTCAGCGCCTGTCAAAACTGGTTGATAAGCTGGAAGAGATGCGCGAGCGCGATTTAAAGCTCAACGTCCAGCTGAAAGACAACATTGCCCAGCTTAACCAGGAGATTTCAGATCGTGAGAAGGCGGAAGCCGAGCGTCAGGCGACGCTTGAGCAGCTGAAAATCGAAATGAAAGAGCGTGAGGTGACGCAGATCCAGCTTGAGCAGCAATCCTCTTTCCTGCGTTCATTCCTTGATGCTTCTCCGGATCTGGTTTTCTACCGTAACGAAGACAAAGAGTTCTCCGGCTGTAACCGGGCGATGGAGCTGCTGACCGGCAAAAGCGAAAAGCAGCTGATCCACCTGAAACCCCAGGATGTGTACTCCGAAGAGGCGGCCGCCAAGGTCATGGAGACGGACGAAAAAGTCTTCCGCCACAATGTCTCGCTGACCTATGAACAGTGGCTGGATTACCCGGACGGGCGTAAAGCCTGCTTTGAAATCCGTAAAGTGCCGTACTACGACCGCGTCGGGAAACGCCACGGCCTGATGGGCTTTGGCCGCGATATCACCGAGCGTAAGCGTTATCAGGATGCCCTTGAGCGCGCCAGCCGCGATAAGACGACCTTCATCTCCACCATAAGCCATGAACTGCGTACCCCGTTGAACGGCATCGTCGGCTTAAGCCGTATTCTGCTGGACACCGACCTGACGGCGGAACAGGAAAAATACCTCAAAACGATCCATGTCTCGGCGGTCACGCTGGGGAATATCTTCAACGATATTATTGACATGGATAAGATGGAGCGCCGTAAAGTCCAGCTTGATAACCAGCCGGTTGATTTCACCAGCTTCCTTGCCGATCTGGAAAACCTGTCCGGCCTGCAGGCGCAGCAGAAGGGGCTGAGCTTTGTCATGGAGCCAACCCTGCCGCTGCCGCACAAAGTGGTCACGGACGGCACGCGTCTGCGCCAAATCCTCTGGAACCTGATCAGTAACGCGGTGAAATTTACCCAGCAGGGGCAGGTGGCGGTGCGTATCCGTTATGACGAAGGAGACATGCTGCACTTTGAGGTGGAAGACTCAGGCATTGGCATTCCGCAGGAAGAGCAGGACAAAATCTTTGCCATGTATTATCAGGTGAAGGACAGCAACGGTGGTAAGCCTGCTACCGGCACGGGCATTGGCCTGGCGGTATCGAAACGGCTCGCGAAGAGCATGGGCGGTGATATCACCGTGGCCAGCCAGGCGGGCAAAGGCTCTACCTTTACGCTGACGGTGCATGCCCCGGCGGTGGCAGAAGAGGTTGAGGATACCTTTGAACAAGACGATATGCCGCTCCCGGCGCTGCATGTTCTGCTGGTAGAAGACATCGAGCTGAACGTGATTGTGGCGCGCTCGGTGCTGGAAAAACTGGGTAACAGCGTGGACGTGGCGATGACCGGAAAAGCCGCGCTGGAGATGTTTAAACCGGGCGAATATGACCTCGTCCTGCTGGATATTCAACTGCCGGACATGACCGGGCTGGATATCTCCCGTGCGCTGACAACGCAGTATGCCGCCGATGAACTGCCGCCGCTGGTCGCGCTGACGGCCAACGTCCTGAAAGATAAAAAAGAGTACCTCGATGCCGGTATGGATGATGTGCTCAGCAAGCCGCTGGCGGTGCCTGCTCTGACCGCCATGATCAAGAAGTTCTGGGATACCCATGATGAAGAGGAGAGCACCATGACGTCTGTTGATAGCGCGAAGACCCAAACGATTCTGGATACTGCGATGCTGGAGCAGTACATCGACCTGGTTGGCCCAAAACTGATAACCGATGGTCTGGCCGTGTTCGAAAAAATGATGCCTGGCTACCTGAGCGTGCTGGAGTCCAACCTGACCGCACGCGATCAGAAAGGCATTGTGGAAGAAGGACATAAGATCAAAGGCGCTGCAGGCTCTGTCGGGTTACGCCACTTACAGCAGTTGGGACAACAGATTCAGTCACCTGATTTACCGGCATGGGAAGATAACGTGGGTGATTGGGTCGAAGAGATGAAACAAGAGTGGCAGAACGATGTGGCGGTGCTCAAAGCCTGGGTGGATGCCAGAAAAAAATGACCCCGGCTTAACCGGGGTGCGCGAATACTGCGCCAACACCAGGGAAATCGTGGCTGCGCCTGATTTTTCGTGTTGTTTTCGCATGGGCGCCGCCTGAAAATTTAGGCCGCACGCAGATAAGATAGCAAATCTTAAATGGTTTGTTACATGAATCAGTGAAATGTGTGAAGCATAGCGTTTTAATCAAAATTAATTATGTGCTTCAGCAAGTTGCAAAGAAGGAACGTCAGGATGAAAAAGGTTGGTGTCGTACTGAGCGGATGCGGTGTTTACGATGGTTCAGAAATTCATGAAGCCGTCATTACGCTGCTGGCCCTGGCAAGACAGGGGGCGGAAGCGATCTGTTTCGCGCCAGACAAAAAACAGGCAGATGTGATTAATCATCTGACCGGAGAGGCCATGGCGGAAACCCGTAACGTACTGATTGAAGCGGCGCGTATTGCGCGTGGCGATGTCCACCCTCTTATTCAGGCGGATGCCGCTGAGCTCGATGCGTTAGTCGTGCCGGGCGGGTTTGGGGCGGCCAAAAATCTCAGTACCTTTGCTTCAGAAGGGGCGGCGTGTCAGATCGATCCCCATTTAAAAGCGCTGTCGCAAGCAATGCACGCGGCAGGTAAACCGCAGGGCTTTATCTGTATCGCGCCGGCAATGCTGCCTAAAATTTTTGATTTCCCGCTGCGGCTGACAATCGGCACCGATATTGATACCGCAGAAATCATCGAGGAGATGGGCGGCGAGCACGTACCTTGTCCGGTGGATGACATTGTGGTGGATGAAGACAACAAGGTCGTTACCACACCTGCCTGGATGCTGGCGCAGAATATTGCCGAGGCCGCTGCAGGCATCGAAAAACTGGTGGCCAGAGTGCTGGTGATGACTGAATGAGTCGTAAATTCGGCGCAGGCGCGTGGGTGAAACGCGCCCTGTTGCGCATCGTTCTCGTGCTCGCGGTATTCTGGGGCGGTGGACTCGCCTTATTCAGCATTATGCCGGTCCCGTTTTCGGCCGTGATGGTCGAGCGTCAGCTTGGGGCATGGCTCAGCGGTGATTTCAGCTATGTGGCCCACTCGGACTGGGTAAGTATGGATGAGATCTCACCTTTTATGGGGCTGGCGGTCATTGCGGCAGAGGATCAGAAATTCCCGGAACACTGGGGTTTTGACGTGGCGGCAATCGAGAAGGCGCTGGCGCACAATGAACGCCACGAAAACCGCGTCCGTGGGGCATCGACGTTATCGCAGCAAACCGCAAAGAATCTGTTCCTGTGGGACGGTCGCAGCTGGGTACGAAAAGGGCTGGAAGCGGGGTTGACGCTGGGGATGGAAACGGTCTGGAGCAAAAAACGCATTCTGACCGTCTATCTCAATATTGCTGAGTTTGGCGATGACGTGTTTGGTGTGGAGGCCGCCGCGCAGCGCTATTTCAATAAACCGGCCAGCCGACTGAGTATGTCCGAAGCGGCGCTCCTGGCTGCCGTCTTGCCTAATCCCATCCGCTTTAAGGCTAATGCCCCTTCAGGGTACGTGCGAAGCCGTCAGGCGTGGATCATGCGCCAGATGCGTCAGTTAGGCGGGGAAGGGTTTATGCAGCGTAATAAGCTGATGTAGGGCGGGTAAGCACAGCGCCACCCGCCAGCGGGGCTGAAATTAATCCTCGTCAAACCCGGCGTTAAACAGCGCAATCACCGCCGCCAGCGCTTCTTCTTCCTGTGGGCCGGTGGCTTCGACTTCAATCTGGCGACCTTTGGCGGAGTCCAGCATCAGCAGCGCAATGACGCTGTTTGCTTCCGCTTCGGTCCCTTCATCATTTCGCAGCAGAACTTCCGCATCGAAACCCTGCATCAGTTCGAACAGCTTCATCGCCGGGCGTGCGTGCATGCCCAGCTTATTGGTGATCTCAACGGTTTGTTTTACGGTCATGTTTTACGTTTTTCCAGCGTGCGATGACGGGACTGAACGTTCTTTCCGCGTGAACGGAAATAGTCGGCCAGCTGTTCGGCGATATAGACCGAACGATGTTTACCGCCGGTACAGCCAATCGCCACCGTCAGATAGCTACGATTGTTTGTCTCCAGCATAGGTAACCATAGCTCAAGGTAGCTTCGCGTCTGGTAGATAAAATTGTGAACTTCTGTGTGCCTGTCGAGGAACGCCGCGACGGGTTTATCCAGACCGGTCATTGGACGCAGTTTCGGATCCCAGTGCGGGTTTGGCAGGAAGCGCACGTCGAAAACATAATCCGCATCGATAGGAATGCCGTGCTTAAAGCCGAATGACTCAAACACCATTGTCAGTTCACGCTCGCGTTTGCCCAGTAAACGGGTACGTAGCATTTCTGCCAGCTCGTGAACGGACATTTCGGAGGTGTCGACAATCAAATCGGCACGTGAGCGCAGGGGCTCCAGCAGGTCGCTCTCTTCGTCGATTGCGCTCTCCAGAGAGAGGTTCTTGCTGGAAAGCGGGTGCAAACGACGGGTATCGCTGTAGCGACGGATCAGCGTGTTGCGGTCCGCATCAAGGAACAACAGCTGAGGTGAAAAGGTGTCCGGCAGGTTGCTCATCGCCTGTTCAAAGATTTCGGGCGATTCAGGCATGTTACGGACGTCGATGCTGACGGCGGCAGAGATTTGTCTGTCTGCAAGGGTGCGTGCCAGCTCGGGCAGCAGTACCACCGGCAGGTTATCTACGCAGTAAAAACCCATGTCTTCCAGCGCGCGCAGGGCGACGGATTTCCCCGACCCTGAACGGCCACTGACAATCATCAGCACCATGTTCCGTTTCTCCTCAGGACAACAGATGTGAAGGCCATCTCCTGGTTATGCCTCATCCTGACTGCCTTCTGCTTCAGTGATAATTTCATAAAGCTCTTCATCACTTTGCGCTGAGCGCAGTCGACGGCAGATGGTTTTATCGGCCAGGCGTTTAGCGACCAGTGAAAGCGTATGCAGATGGGTTTTCGTCTGATCGGCAGGAACCAGCAGCGCGAAGAGGAGATCAACGGGCTGGTTATCGATGGCATCAAAGGCAATAGGCGTTTCCAGTTGCACAAACACACCGACGGCACGCAGGGTGTCCTCTTCCAGTTTGCCATGCGGGATCGCAATGCCGTTACCGATACCGGTACTGCCCATTTTTTCACGGGTCAGGATGGCTTCGAATACGACCTGCGGTGGCAGGCCCAGCTGTTTTGCGGCCAGTTCACTGATAATCTCCAGCGCACGTTTTTTGCTCTGGCAGTGAACGCCACTGCGGGTACATTCCTGGTTAAGGACATTGCTCAATTGAAGAGCGGAATCGTTGTTCATCATAATTTCACCTAAGCGCTAACTGTACAAATGGCCTGTTGTGCTCCACAACAGGCCTTCCTGCACCCGTTAACTGCCCGGACAATTAGTGTTGTTTCAGTTTATCTTTATGTTTATTGAGCTGTCTTGCAAGCTTATCAATCAAGCCATCGATAGCAGCGTACATGTCTTGCCCTTCCGCACTGGCGTGGAGTTCGCCCCCATTGACATGCAGGGTTGCATCCGAGATATGAGTCACTTTCTCCACTTTCAACACAATATAGACCTGATTGATCCTTTCGAAATACTGCTCGAGTTTTGCGAATTTCGTGTTCACAAAGTCGCGTAAAGCTTCAGTAATTTCGACGTTTTGTCCAGTGATGTTGAGCTGCATAGTGTCTTCCTTATCGGTTGTGTCAGACCAGCTGTTTACGCTGGTTAGACGGCGGAATGGATAAAGACTCTCGATACTTCGCAACAGTACGACGTGCCACCATAATACCCTGGTCGGACAGCATGGTGGTTAACTTACTGTCGCTCAGTGGCTTCGCGGGGTTCTCCGCGGCGATCAACTTCTTCACCAGTGCACGAATCGCCGTTGACGAGGCTTCGCCACCGCCTTCGGTATTCACATGGCTGGAGAAGAAATACTTAAGCTCAAATATACCGCGAGGACTGTGCAGATACTTCTGCGTGGTCACGCGGGAAATCGTTGATTCATGCATCTCGACGGCCTGGGCGATATCCGCCAGCACCATCGGTTTCATATACTCTTCGCCCTGCTCAAAGAAAGCCTGCTGTTGTTCGACGATACAGCGGCTCACACGCAACAGCGTATCATTGCGGCTCTCCAGGCTTTTGATTAACCAACGCGCTTCCTGCAGATTGCTACGAATATACTGGTTGTCGGCGTCGTTACGCGCGCTGGTGCACATGGAGGCATATTGCTGATTGATTTGCAGGCGAGGAATGCTGTCTGAATTGAGTTCTACGACCCAGCGGCCGTTGTGTTTTCTGACCAGCACGTCAGGTATGACGTATTCAGGCTCACTGGTCTGGATCGACTGGCCGGGGCGAGGATCGAGCGACTGAATCAGGTTAACCGCCTCTTTCAGCACCTCTTCTTTCAGACGCGTAACGCGCATCAGGGTACGGAAATCATGGTTAGCCAGCAGATCCAGATGATCGCTGATGATTAAGCGGGCTTCATCGATCCAGGGCGTCTCTTTGCTGAACTGCGAAAGCTGGATCAGCAGACAGTCGCGCAGGTCTTTCGCTGCTACGCCCACCGGGTCGAAACGCTGAATGCGCTTCAGAACGGCTTCTATTTCTTCAAGTTCAATCTCGTCATCGCCCATGCTTTCCAGAATATCGTCCAGCGTGACGGTCAGATAGCCGGTGTCGTCAACGGCATCGACGATGGAGGTGGCAATCGCGCGATCGGTATCGGAGAAAGGGGTCAGCTCCACCTGCCACATCAGGTAATCCTGTAGTGACTGGGTGGTTTCACCCTGATAGACCGGTAGCTCATCGTCCTGGTAGTCTGCACGCGTGCCGGAAGGGGTTCCGGCGGTGTAGATTTCATCCCAGCTGGCATCCAGCGGAAGCTCGTCCGGCATCTCTTTTTGTTCGAGTGCATCGGCGGTATCGAGGGCTTCCGTGTCCTGTGATTGCTGAGTGTCTACCTCGTCATGAAGATCGGCTTGCTCCAGCAGCGGATTGCTGTCCAGCGCTTGCTGGAGCTCCTGCTGGAGTTCTAATGTGGACAGTTGCAACAGGCGAATCGCCTGCTGTAACTGCGGCGTCATCGCCAGTTGTTGGCTGAGCCTTAATTGCAAACCTTGCTTCATGTTCAGAGCATTTTTCTCCGGTTCGGCGTTACTTTACCTCTACCCTATCAGAGTCTGAAGTCTTCCCCAAGATAGACGCGCTTAACATGATCATCTTCGAGGATCTGCTGTGGCGTACCGTGGGCGATCAGGTTGCCCTGGCTCACGATATACGCACGTTCACATACGGCCAGTGTTTCACGGACGTTGTGGTCGGTAATCAACACGCCAAGACCGCTGTCGCGCAGATGCTCAATAATACGTTTAATGTCGATAACGGAGATGGGGTCAACGCCTGCAAATGGTTCATCCAGCAGGATGAACTTCGGGTTTGCTGCCAACGCGCGTGCAATTTCAACACGGCGGCGTTCCCCCCCGGACAGCGCCTGACCAAGGCTATCGCGCAGGTGCTCAATGTGAAACTCTTCCATCAGCTCGTTGGCGCGATCCTGACGCTGTTCGCTGGTCAGGTCGTCACGAATTTGCAGAACGGCCATCAGGTTATCGAAGACGCTCAGGCGACGGAAAATAGAGGCTTCCTGCGGCAGGTAGCCAATACCACGGCGCGCGCGCGCGTGCAGTGGCAGAAGGCTGATGTCTTCATCATCAATGATGATGTTACCGGCATCGCGTGGGACAATACCCACGACCATGTAGAAGGTCGTGGTTTTACCTGCACCGTTTGGACCAAGCAGGCCTACAATTTCGCCGGAGTTGACGGTCAGACTGACATCTTCCACGACACGGCGGCCCTTATAGGCCTTCGCGAGATTTTTTGCAGTTAATGTTGCCATAACGAATTAGTTACTCTTCTTCTGTGCCGGGGCCTGGCCCTTGCCTTTGTCCTGCAGCTGAGACGGCACTAACACGGTGGTGACGCGTTTGCCTTTCTCGCTGGAGGCCTGCATTTTTTGCTCTTTCACCAGATAGGTGATCTTATCGCCGGTGATATTGCTATCGAGCTGTTCCAGATAGGCGTTACCGGTAAGGATGACCAGATCTTTCGCCAGTTCATAATGCATGTGGCTGGCATGGCCCTTCACTGGCTTGCCGTTGTCCTGCATCTGGTAGAACGTGGCCGGGTTGCCGTAGCCATCAATGATCTCTTTGCCCTGTTCGCCACCTGGACGGGTAACGACCACCTTATCGGCATTAATCTTGATGGTGCCCTGGGTCATGACCACGTTGCCGGTAAAGGTAACGACATTACCCTGCATATCAAGAGACTGCGTATCGGACTCGATATGGATCGGCTGTTCGGTATCGCCAGTAACAGCAAGCGCGGGAAGACTGGCCGCCAGCATCGCGCTGGCGATAATTACTTTAAGGCTGAGTTTGTTTGTTTTGAATTTCATAGGAGGTTCTAACCTTTTCAATCAGCTCGGCGTTTTTGCTGCGTAAGTTCCCGCGCATTCTTAAACCGCTGGAATTAAATGTTGTGCCGTACAGAGTGACCAGATCCTGCGACGTCACATCCTGAGTAACCAGGTTGATCTGGGCATTATCTGTCGTAATTTTGCGCAGTTGTGAGTCAGCGGTCAGGGCGTTGACTTCAACATGGCCATAAAGATAAAGCATACGGTCATTCGTCAGTTTTGCCCGGTCAGACTTAATCGACCACGTCGGCACTTTGTCCTTATCAAACGTCGTCATGACCGGCTGGGTAAACCACGAAATACCGTCATCTGAAAAATATTCAACGTGCTGGGCAATCAGGCGATAGTTCAGCGCACCTTCCGGGCTATAGACTACGGTATCACTGTGATCGCTTTTATAGGTTGGATCGTTATTGTTGATCACTTCCGTTTGCGTATCGTCACGATCGGCAAGGTTCACGCCAATCAGTATCAGTGCGACAAGCGAAAGCAGAATGATAACCCAACGTCTGGTTTTACTCATATCGATTGCCCTTTGGCCTCATCAAGCTTGCCCTGCGCCAGCAGAAGCAGATCGCAGACTTCACGTACGGCACCACGGCCACCGTTGATGTGGGTAACATAATCAGCCCGCGGGATCAGCAGCGGATGCGCATCCGCAACCGCGACACTGAGGCCAATCTCGGCCATAACCGGCCAGTCGATCAGGTCGTCCCCGACATAGGCCACCTGTTCTGGCGCGATTGACAGTTTACCCAGTAAATCGTTGAAAGCCGCCATCTTATCGGATTGCCCCTGATACAGATGGGTAATGCCCAACGTTTCACAGCGATCTTCTACCAGTTTAGCTTTTCGCCCGGTGATGATGGCAACCTCGATATCCGATGTGAGCGCACAACGAATACCGTAGCCATCGCGAACGTTGAACGCTTTCAGCTCTTCACCATTATTGCCCATGTAAATCAGGCCATCGGACAGTACGCCGTCCACATCCAGAATCAGCAGGCGAATATTTTCTGCCTTTACCATCACGTGGGCACTGACCGGACCATAACAGGTTGCAAGGGATGCACCCGCATTACTCATTGTCTTATCCTTCATTACACTACGCCTGCGCGCAGCAGATCATGCATATGTACCACACCCAGCAATTGGTCGCCATCGGCAACCATCACTGAGGTGATATGTCGGGACTGCATCAGGTTCAGTACATCCACCGCCAGCGTGCCCGGGCGAACGCGAATCCCGCCGGGCGTCATCACATCGGCAATACCCAGCGTGCGAACATCCACGCCCATGTCGAACACGCGACGCAGGTCACCGTCGGTGAAAATCCCTTCGATCTTCATCAGATCGTCACACACCACCGTCATGCCCAGGTTTTTACGGGTGATTTCCAGCAGCGCATCACGCAGGGAGGCCTCTTTACTGACGTGAGGGATTTCATCGCCAGTATGCATAATATCGTTAACCCGCAGCAGCAGTTTCCGACCCAGCGCACCGCCAGGATGGGAAAGCGCGAAATCTTCAGGGGTAAAACCGCGGGCTTCAAGGAGCGCAACGGCAAGCGCGTCGCCCATCACCAGCGCCGCGGTGGTGCTGGATGTTGGCGCGAGACCCAGTGGGCAGGCCTCTTTCGGCACTTTCACGCACAGGTGAATATCCGCCGCACGTGCCATGCTGCTTTCCGGGCGGCTGGTCATGCAAATGAGCGGGACCTGCAGCCGCTTCAGAACCGGTATCAGTGCCAGGATCTCGTTGGACTCCCCGGAGTTTGACAGCGCAATGACGACATCCTGCGGCGTCACCATGCCCAGATCGCCGTGTGCCGCTTCTCCTGGATGTACAAAGAAGGAGGAGGTGCCGGTGCTGGCGAAAGTGGCGGCCATTTTGCGTCCAATGTGGCCGGACTTGCCCATCCCCATTACCACGACTTTACCGGCACAGTAGAACATCTTCTCACAGGCCAGACTAAAATCCTGATTAATGTACTGATCTAACTGCGCCAGACCTTCACGTTCAATCTCCAGAACGTCTTTGCCTGCTTTCTGAAAGTCAAAACCCGGCTGCAATTCTATTTGCGACATAATGCGTTTCCGTTTACCCAGAGAGAAGAGGCGAAAGCCAGTACAGCATCGCCATCCATACAATAAATCCACCCGTCAGCAGCGCGCCTGCGCCTTTGCCGATCTGTCGTTGCCGCCGCCAGCAGAGCAGTGCAAAGATAACGCTCACCAGCAACATCACCCCGTAATCACGTGAGAAGACCAGCGGGTTAAACGGCCCTGGCGTTATCAGGGCTGGCAGGCCCATGACGATGGCAATATTGAAGATGTTCGAGCCGATAATATTGCCGATGGCGATGTCATCTTCACCTTTACGTGCCCCGGCAATGGCCGTGGCCAGCTCCGGCAGGCTGGTGCCGATGGCGATCACGGTCAGGCCAATGGTCAGTTCGCTCATGGCGAAATAATTCGCCAGTACCGTCGCGTTATCCACGACCATCCGTGTTGCCATGGGCATAATGATCAACGCGACACCCAGCCAGAGCAGTGCAACTGGCAGCGTACCTTCACGCGGTAGCTCGGCGACCTGCTCACGCGTCAGGCTGTCCTGACCCTGTTTTTCCGCCAGGCGGGCAATGTTAACACTATAGAGCAGCCAGATGACCGCCAGCGCCAGCAAGAAAATGCCGTCACTGTAGCTCAGAACGCCATCGTAAAATACGCATCCTGCCAACAGGCTTACGATCAACATTAGCGGCAATTCCCGGCGCAGAACATCAGAATGCACGCGAAATGGATGGAGCAACGCGGCCAGGCCCAGAATAAGCAGAATATTGACGATGTTAGAGCCAATCGCGGTGCCAACAGCAAGGTCTATCTGACCATGCAGCGATGCCGTCACAGAGACGATGATTTCAGGCAGGGAGGTTCCAACACTGACCACGGTCATCCCGATGACAACAGGGGGGACGCCAGTGAGGCGGCACAGGATCGATGCAGCAAACACCAAACGGTCAGCACTGTAGACCACCAAAAGTAAACCAATTATTAACAGTGCTGTTGCTAAAAGCATCAAAAGTCCTTTCTTCAGGTATACTCGCCGGTCCACCGCGCGGGAATTGTTAGCGCTGCATACAGCCTAAGACGTAACGAATTCCTAATTTTGACTTTATGCGCCGGAAAAGTAAAACAAATGCCAGCTTTCGCTAACCTCTACGGCTAATATTCTGTAAAAATGTGGGGTTTAGGGCTGATTTAAGCTTCACGCTTCGCATGAAGCAGGGTAAGAAAGGAACCGTAAATGAGCCAAACGATGGCGAATTTAGTCGATGTCCGTGGGGTGAGCTTTTCTCGCGGCAACAGATTGATATTTGATGATATTTCGTTGACCGTGCCGCATGGCAAAATCACAGCCATCATGGGACCGTCCGGGATCGGTAAAACGACCCTGCTGCGACTTATCGGTGGGCAGATCCCACCCGATAGCGGTGAAATCCTCTTCGATGGCGAAAACGTACCGGAGATGTCGCGGTCGCGCCTGTATACTGTGCGCAAGCGGATGAGCATGCTCTTTCAGTCGGGAGCCTTGTTCACCGACATGAACGTCTTTGATAATGTCGCCTATCCGCTGCGCGAGCATACGCAGCTTCCGCCAGAGCTGCTGAAAAGCACGGTAATGATGAAGCTGGAGGCGGTAGGGCTGCGTGGCGCCGCAAAGCTGATGCCGTCAGAGCTGTCTGGTGGCATGGCGCGCCGTGCCGCGCTGGCGAGAGCCATTGCGCTGGAACCCGATTTAATCATGTTCGACGAACCGTTTGTCGGACAGGATCCAATTACGATGGGCGTGCTGGTGAAGCTCATCTCTGAATTGAACAGCGCGCTCGGCGTCACCTGCATTGTGGTGTCTCACGATGTGCCGGAAGTGTTGAGTATTGCCGACTATGCCTACATTGTGGCAGACAAAAGGATCGTCGCGCACGGCAGCGCCCAGGCGTTGCAGGAAAACTGCGATCCGCGAGTACGGCAGTTCCTCGACGGTATTGCGGATGGGCCTGTGCCGTTCCGCTACCCTGCGGGCGACTATCGTGACGATTTATTGGGAATAGGGAGTTAAGCCACTCATGCTGTTAAATGCGTTGGCCGCTCTTGGACACCGTGGCATAAAAACCATCAGGACGTTCGGGCGCGCCGGATTGATGTTGTTCAACGCGCTGGTCGGCAAGCCGGAGTTCCGCAAGCACGCGCCTTTACTGGTACGGCAACTCTATAACGTCGGCGTGCTGTCGATGCTCATCATCATTGTGTCCGGTCTGTTTATCGGCATGGTGCTGGGGCTGCAGGGCTACCTTGTGCTGACGACCTACAGCGCGGAAACCAGCCTCGGCATGCTGGTGGCGCTTTCGCTGCTGCGTGAACTGGGGCCGGTGGTGGCGGCACTGCTGTTTGCCGGACGCGCGGGGTCGGCACTCACCGCAGAGATTGGTCTGATGCGTGCTACCGAGCAGCTTTCCAGTATGGAAATGATGGCGGTCGATCCGTTGCGGCGTGTTATCTCCCCCCGTTTCTGGGCAGGGGTTATCTCCTTACCGTTGCTGACTATCCTGTTTGTGGCCGTCGGTATCTGGGGCGGTTCGCTGGTGGGCGTTCACTGGAAAGGGATTGATGCCGGTTTCTTCTGGTCTGCCATGCAGGACGCCATCGATCTGCGAATGGATCTGGTTAACTGTTTGATTAAAAGCGTGGTATTTGCCATTACGGTCACCTGGATTGCGTTATTTAATGGTTACGATGCCATCCCGACGTCGGCGGGCATTAGCCGTGCAACTACACGTACTGTCGTACATTCGTCGCTGGCCGTACTGGGTCTGGATTTTGTGCTCACCGCACTGATGTTTGGGAATTGAGTTCATGCAAACGAGAAAAAATGAAATTTGGGTCGGCGTGTTCCTGTTGCTGGCACTGCTTGCCGCACTGTTTATCTGCCTGAGAGCGGCGGATATCACCTCAGTGCGTACCGAACCGACTTATCGCATCTATGCCACTTTCGACAATATCGGAGGGCTGAAGGCGCGCTCTCCTGTGCGTATTGGCGGTGTGGTTATTGGCCGTGTGGCTGACATTACGCTTGATGAAAAAACCTATCTGCCGCGCGTGGCGATGGATATTGAAGAGCGTTACAACCATATCCCGGATACCAGCTCGCTTTCTATCCGCACCTCCGGCCTGCTGGGCGAACAATATCTGGCACTGAACGTTGGCTTTGAAGATCCTGAGCTTGGAACGACTATCCTTAAAGACGGTAGCGTGATCCAGGATACCAAGTCCGCGATGGTGCTGGAGGACATGATTGGTCAGTTCCTTTACAACAGTAAGGGAGATGATAAAAAGTCCGATGCTGCCCCTGCGCAGACTGAAGATCATACCAACGTCGCACCGACACCTGGCACGACGAATTAATATCAGGAGAAGTCATTCATGTTTAAACGACTGTTAATGGTTGCCATGCTGGTTATTGCCCCTCTCACGGCAGCACACGCCGCGGATCAGAGCAACCCGTACAAACTGATGGACGAAGCCGCGAAGAAAACCTTCGATCGTCTTAAAAACGAACAGACTAAAATTCGTTCTAATCCTGATTATCTGCGTGACGTGGTCGATCAGGAGCTGCTGCCGTATGTGCAGATCAAATATGCCGGTGCGCTGGTGCTGGGGCGTTATTACAAAGACGCTACCCCTGCGCAGCGTGAAGCCTACTTTGCTGCCTTCCGTGAATACCTGAAACAGGCTTACGGCCAGGCGCTGGCGATGTACCACGGCCAGACCTACCAGATTGCACCGGAACAGCCGCTGGGTGATGCCACCATTGTGCCTATTCGCGTCACGATCATCGATCCTAACGGTCGTCCACCGGTTCGCCTGGATTTCCAGTGGCGTAAAAACAGCCAGACCGGCAACTGGCAGGCGTATGACATGATCGCCGAAGGGGTGAGCATGATCACGACTAAACAGAATGAGTGGAGCGACCTGCTGCGTACTAAAGGCATTGATGGCCTGACCGCCCAGCTGCAGTCTATCTCTCGCCAGAAAATCACCCTGGATGAGAAGAAGTAATGTCGCAGCAACTGAGCTGGTCGCGTGAGGGCGAAACATTAAAGCTGTCCGGTGAACTCGATCAGGATCTGCTCAACCCGTTATGGGATAAACGCCATGACGCCATGCAGGGCGTTACGCTGATCGATTTGAGCGGTGTCACGCGGGTAGATACGGCTGGGGTGGCGCTGCTTGCCCACCTCATTGCCGTGGGGAAAAAGCAGGGGGCAACCGTAATGCTTCACGGGGCCAGCGATAATGTCGTCACCCTGGCGCAGCTCTACAATCTTCCTCAGGACGTACTGCCGCATTAATATTTTCAGTGCGTTACTTCTGAAAGCCCTGACAGTTTCATCGTCGGGGCTTTTTGCTTGTTTAAGACGACGCCACTTTGCTCTAAGATGTTGGGCTTGTTTTCACTATCAGATGATTAAGAACCCATGGAAAATCATGAAATCCAGACAGTGCTGATGAATGCACTCTCCCTTCAGGAAGCCCACGTCACAGGCGATGGCAGTCACTTCCAGGTTATTGCTGTGGGTGAGATGTTCGACGGTATGAGCCGTGTGAAGAAACAGCAGGCTGTGTACGCGCCGCTGATGGAATATATTGCGGATAACCGCATCCACGCCCTGTCGATTAAAGCGTTCACCCCGCAAGAGTGGGCACGCGATCGCAAACTAAACGGTTTTTGAGCTGAGGGCGATGCGCCCGCAGCACGGTTGAATTTATAAGAGAGCACACCATGGATAAATTTCGTGTACAGGGGCCGACGCGCCTCCAGGGCGAAGTCACAATTTCTGGCGCGAAAAACGCCGCGCTGCCGATCCTCTTTGCTGCGCTGCTCGCGGAAGAGCCGGTAGAAATTCAGAACGTACCGAAGCTGAAAGATATCGACACCACCATGAAGCTGCTCACCCAGTTGGGGACGAAAGTCGAGCGTAATGGCTCCGTCTGGATCGATGCCAGCAACGTGAACAACTTCTCAGCACCGTACGACCTGGTGAAAACCATGCGTGCATCCATCTGGGCGCTTGGCCCGCTGGTAGCGCGTTTTGGTCAGGGACAGGTGTCACTGCCTGGTGGTTGCGCCATTGGCGCGCGTCCTGTTGACCTGCATATCTTCGGTCTGGAGAAGCTGGGCGCGGAGATCAAACTGGAAGAAGGTTACGTTAAAGCGTCCGTTAATGGCCGCCTGAAAGGCGCGCACATTGTCATGGACAAAGTGAGCGTTGGCGCAACCGTCACCATTATGTCCGCGGCAACGCTGGCAGAAGGTACCACCATTATCGAAAACGCCGCGCGCGAGCCGGAAATTGTGGATACTGCCAACTTCCTCGTGGCGCTGGGTGCAAAAATCTCTGGCCAGGGTACCGATCGCATCACCATTGAAGGCGTTGAGCGTCTGGGGGGCGGTGTGTATCGCGTTCTGCCAGACCGTATTGAAACCGGGACTTTCCTGGTGGCTGCGGCCATTTCTGGCGGCAAGATTGTTTGCCGTAATGCGCAGCCTGACACCCTGGATGCGGTGCTGGCGAAGCTGCGTGAAGCGGGTGCGGATATCGAAACCGGTGAAGACTGGATCAGCCTTGATATGCACGGTAAACGTCCAAAAGCGGTAACCGTTCGCACGGCGCCGCATCCGGCATTCCCGACCGATATGCAGGCTCAGTTCACGCTGCTGAACCTGGTGGCGGAAGGTACCGGTGTGATCACCGAGACTATCTTCGAGAATCGCTTCATGCACGTACCGGAGCTGATCCGTATGGGCGCACATGCAGAGATCGAAAGTAACACAGTGATTTGCCACGGTGTTGAGAAGCTCTCCGGTGCGCAGGTTATGGCAACCGATCTGCGTGCGTCTGCGAGCCTGGTATTAGCGGGTTGTATCGCGGAAGGAACGACGGTTGTGGATCGTATCTACCACATCGATCGTGGTTACGAGCGTATTGAAGACAAACTGCGCGCGCTGGGTGCCAATATCGAGCGTGTGAAGGGCGAGTAATCGTTCCGGCAGCCCCCTGCCAGAGATGGCCGGGGGGTTGCTGTTCCTGTCAAAAAAAGCGCGTCAGGCCGGTTGCTCTTTCCTGGTTTTTTTCTGGCGAATCATGCGTGTTCTGTCAATAAACTCATGGGTAATGGGATCGTGGTAACGCGAGGGCCAAATGACCCACGGGTGCGTCTCCAGCGCCGATGCAATAATCAATTCACCCTTTGGCCAGGGGCGAGTCAGGGCATTTGCCAGCGTTGATGAGCTCAATCCATTGCGACGTGATTCAGCGGCGAGCGATGTTCCTTTTTTGCGCAGCGCAGCAATAATATCTGCTGAGTGCCAGTCGATAAATTTCATATCCATAAAGCTGTCCTTGTGTTCGTAATCACCCACGTCATTTCTACCGAAACGACGGGGTTACTATACTCATTTTGAACACAGGCTCTAAAAAGTTCGCGTTACTTGAAGGAATATTCAGAATAAGACATGGCTTTATTCATGCGGTCTGTAAGCCGATGATTTTACGCGAATATGGAATTTATAAGAACTTATTGAAATCTCCCCGCGAAGGCCGCGGGGAGAAGCGAGAGGTTAACGATCGCGCTGTACGGCGATGTGGGCAAGGCCGATTAACGCATCGCGCCATGGGCTGTCTGGAATGACCTGCAGTGCCGCGATGGCTTTATCCGCCTCTTCTTCAGCGCGCTGACGCGTCCACTCCAGCGAGCCGCAGATGGCCATTGTTTCCAGTACCGGTTCCAGTAGATGGCGACCATTTCCCTGCTCAATCGCTTCACGGATCATTTTCGCCTGGTCAGCGGATCCGTTGTGCATGGCATGGAGCAGCGGCAGGGTCGGTTTACCTTCGTTGAGGTCATCGCCGACGTTTTTGCCGAGCGTTTCGCCATCAGCACTGTAGTCCAGCAAATCGTCAATCAGCTGGAATGCGGTCCCCAGATAACGGCCATAGTCCTGCAGCCCTTTTTCCTGCGCAGCGGTACAGCCAGCCAGAATGCCGGAACATTGCGCCGCGGCTTCAAACAGGCGCGCGGTTTTGCTGTAGATTACGCGCATGTAATTTTCTTCGGTGATGTCAGGATCGTTGACGTTCATCAGCTGCAGCACTTCGCCTTCCGCGATCACGTTAACGGCTTCAGACATCACTTCCAGCACTTTCAGAGAGCCGAGGCTGGTCATCATCTGGAAGGCACGGGTATAGATAAAGTCACCGACCAGAACGCTGGCTGCGTTGCCGAAGGCGGCGTTTGCCGTGGCTTTGCCACGACGCATGTCTGATTCATCCACAACATCATCATGCAGAAGCGTCGCAGTGTGAATAAATTCGATCAGTGCTGCGATAGTGACATGAGCCTTTCCCTGATAACCCACGGCTCTGGCGGCCAGTATGGCAATCATCGGGCGAATACGTTTACCGCCGCCGCTGACGATGTAATAGCCCAACTGATTGATTAGCTGAACATCAGAGTTGAGTTGTTCCAGGATTGCTGCATTCACACCCGCCATATCTTGCGCGGTTAACTCGTTGATTTTTTCTAAATTCATCGCAAAAGCCGGGCTTTTTATCCTGTTTATCCCATCTTTAATGGGGTAACGAAGGGTTTCGGTTTATCAATAGTATTGCTGATTGTACTGAAAAAACGGCTCAGATAAACGCTACCGTACGTGTTGTGTTTTTTTTCTTCATGTATTGATGGTAGCACTTGTCAAAGGCTCGCGTTTTGCGTAATATTCGCGCCCTATTGTGAATATTTATAGCGCACTCTGATTCATACGAGGATGTGCGCGGAAGCGGAGTTTATATGTACGCGGTTTTCCAAAGTGGTGGTAAACAACACCGAGTAAGCGAAGGTCAGACCGTTCGCCTGGAAAAGCTGGACATCGCAACTGGCGAATCTGTTGAGTTCGCAGAAGTTCTGATGATCGCAAACGGTGAAGAAGTCAAAATCGGCGTTCCTTTCGTTGATGGCGGCGTTATCAAAGCTGAAGTTGTTGCTCACGGTCGTGGCGAGAAAGTTAAAATCGTTAAGTTTCGTCGTCGTAAACACTACCGTAAGCAGCAGGGCCACCGTCAGTGGTTCACTGATGTGAAAATTACTGGCATCAGCGCCTAAGACCTGAGGAGAGATTTAAATGGCACATAAAAAGGCTGGCGGCTCCACACGTAACGGTCGCGATTCAGAAGCTAAACGCCTGGGCGTTAAGCGTTTCGGTGGCGAATCCGTTCTGGCGGGTAGCATCATCGTTCGTCAACGTGGTACCAAATTCCACGCTGGCAACAACGTAGGTTGCGGTCGTGACCACACTCTGTTTGCTAAAGCAGACGGTAAAGTGAAATTTGAAGTTAAAGGCCCGAACAACCGTAAATACATCAGCATCGTTGCTGAGTAAGGTTTTCTCGGTCCGGTAACGGATTAAAGCCCCGCAACCTGTTGCGGGGCTTTTTACATTGGAAACCCGGTAATTTTTTCTGTAGGGAAAACGGGCATGAAGCAGCAGGCCGGCATTGGAATTCTTTTGGCGCTCACAACCGCAATGTGCTGGGGTGCGCTGCCAATTGCAATGAAGCAGGTACTGGAAGTGATGGAACCGCCTACGGTGGTGTTTTATCGCTTTCTGATGGCAAGTATCGGCCTGGGGGCCATCCTTGCTGTTAAAGGCAAGCTTCCGCCCCTGCGTCTCTTCCGTAAACCGCGCTGGCTGGTATTACTGGCTATCGCGACGGGGGGACTGTTTGGTAACTTCATTCTGTTCAGTTCTTCCCTGCAATATCTCAGCCCGACGGCGTCGCAAGTGATTGGTCAACTTTCACCGGTCGGCATGATGGTTGCCAGCGTCGTTATCCTCAAGGAGAAGATGCGCGGTACGCAGATCGTCGGGGCGAGCATGCTGCTATGTGGCCTGGTAATGTTCTTCAATACCAGCCTGATAGAGATTTTTACCCGCCTGACCGATTACACCTGGGGTGTAATCTTCGGTGTGGGGGCAGCAACGGTTTGGGTGAGCTATGGCGTCGCGCAAAAGGTGTTATTGCGTCGTCTTGCCTCACAGCAGATCCTCTTTTTGCTGTACACTTTGTGTACAATGGCATTATTGCCGTTAGCGAAGCCGGGGGTGATCACCCAGCTTAGTGACTGGCAGCTGGCGTGCCTCATATTTTGTGGGCTGAATACGCTGGTCGGTTATGGCGCGCTGGCCGAAGCAATGGCGCGCTGGCAGGCAGCACAGGTGAGCGCATTGATTACGCTCACTCCGCTGTTTACGCTGTTATTTTCAGATTTGTTATCAATGGCCTGGCCCGATGTCTTCGTCAGACCGATGCTCAACCTGTTGGGCTATCTCGGTGCGTTTGTCGTGGTTGCGGGCGCGATGTATTCCGCCATTGGTCATCGTCTCTGGGGGCGTTGGCGCAAAAATGAAGCGGTCCCCGCTCAGGCGAATGATTTACGGAGAGTAAAATGAAGTTTGTTGATGAAGCGACGATCCTGGTCGTGGCAGGTGATGGCGGCAACGGTTGCGTAAGCTTCCGCCGTGAAAAATATATTCCTCGTGGTGGCCCTGACGGCGGCGACGGCGGCGACGGCGGCGACGTATGGCTGGAGGCGGATGAGAACCTCAACACGCTGATCGACTACCGTTTCGAAAAATCTTTCCGCGCTGAGCGTGGCCAGAACGGCCAGAGCCGTGACTGTACCGGTAAACGTGGTAAAGACGTCACCATCAAAGTACCGGTGGGTACGCGTGTGATCGATCAGGGTACAGGTGAGACCATGGGCGACATGACCAAACACGGTCAGCGTCTGATGGTTGCAAAAGGGGGTTGGCACGGTCTGGGCAACAGCCGTTTCAAATCTTCCGTCAACCGTACGCCGCGTCAGAAAACAATGGGTACGCCGGGCGATAAGCGCGACCTGCAGCTGGAGCTGATGCTGCTGGCCGATGTGGGGATGCTGGGAATGCCAAACGCTGGTAAATCCACGTTTATTCGCGCCGTCTCTGCCGCTAAGCCAAAAGTGGCGGACTATCCGTTTACCACGCTGGTGCCAAGCCTGGGCGTTGTCCGTATGGATAACGAGAAGAGCTTTGTGGTTGCCGATATCCCGGGTCTGATTGAAGGCGCAGCGGAAGGTGCCGGTCTGGGTATCCGCTTCCTGAAACACCTTGAGCGCTGCCGCGTACTGCTGCACCTCATCGATATCGATCCGATCGACGGGTCCGATCCGGTAGAAAATGCCCGTATCATCGTCGGCGAGCTGGAGAAATACAGCGAGAAACTGGCGAACAAACCGCGCTGGCTGGTCTTTAACAAGATTGACCTGATGGATAAAGCCGAAGCGGAAGCAAAAGCGAAAGCCATTGCTGAAGCGATGGGGTGGGAAGATAAGTACTACCTGATCTCCGCGGCAAGCCAGGTTGGCGTGAAAGATCTCTGCTGGGATGTGATGACCTTTATCATCGAGAACCCGGTTGTTCAGGCTGAAGAAGCGAAGCAGCCTGAAAAAGTCGAATTCATGTGGGATGACTACCACCGTCAACAGCTTGAAGAGCTGGAAGCGGAAGAGGAAGACGACTGGGACGACGACTGGGATGAAGACGACGAAGAAGGCGTCGAGTTCATCTACAAGCACTAATGACCCGATAAGGCCCCTGTTGATACAGGGGCTTTTTTTTATTCTAACGTTGAAGGCAGCCAGCAACTGGCAATGAGACCGCCTTCTGCGGCATTCTCCAGCGTCAGCTTTCCGTGGTGAAGCTGCACAATGCGTTGCACAATGCTCAGACCCAGGCCACTGCCACCGTAGCGCTGATCGAGACGACGGAACGGCTCGGTAATTGACTGCCGGTGTGCTTCATCAATACCGGGACCCTGATCGATTACGCTGACCCGCGTACCGCCGTCCTGTGCGGTCAATGTCACTGTGATGGTGGTCCCTGCGGGGCTGTAGCGCCCGGCATTCTCCAGCAGGTTACGCAGCATGAGTCGCAGAAGCACCGCGTCCCCCTGCACCGTTAGCGGACTTTTGGCCGGCCATATCACCGTATGTTCTTTGGCTTCATGCTCAAGGCCAAGCGGGGTGATGATATTGTCTGTCCAGTTTACCGTCTCATAGTGGCCGCTCGCCATTGCCTGCCCGGCCCGCGCCAGCATCAGCAGCTGTTCAATGGTATGCATGAGTTGATCGATACGGCTGATTAATGCTGAAGCCTGTGGCGAACCTGACTGTGCCATCAGTTCCAGATGCAACCTGATCCCGGCGAGTGGGGTTCGCAGTTCATGCGCGGCATCGGCGGTAAAGAGCCTTTCCTGTTGTATGGTGTGATCAAGCCTGGCGAGCAATTGGTTAAGAGAAGTTGTGACGGCGCCAATCTCTTCCATGTCTGAATACATGGGCAGCGGAGTGAGGTTGTCCGCCGAACGATTCGCCAGACTGGCCCGCAATTGTTTCAGCGGACGAGTTATCCAGGTGACTGCCCAGAAGGAGAAGAGCAGGGTAAAACCGACCATCACCAGGGAAGGGACCAGCAGCGAGGCAATCGCTTCGCGGATCTCTTTTTCAACGTGGTTGTTGCGTGCCTTTGCAGACAGCGTTTCATTGACCAGAAAGCCAATCTGTTCGCGGCTTTCATGCCACAGCCAAATCACGCTTATCAACTGGAAAAATAACAGGATCACCGCCAGCAAAACCATTAATCGCCGACGCATACTGTTCATTTCTGTCTCTCCAGACGATAACCCACGCCACGAACGGTTTTTATCCGGTCTTTGCCAAGTTTGCGTCGCAAATTGTGAATGTGGACTTCAAGGGTATTTGACCCCGGATCGTCCTGCCAAGAGTAGATATCCTGCTGGAGGGTTTCACGGTGTACCGTCTGCCCGCTACGCATGATCAGACGCGTAAGCAGGGCGAACTCTTTCGGTGTGACCTCAACAGGCAGAGACTGGCAGAGCACCTGCTGAGTTTGCAGATTCAGGGTAATATCACCGTCGGTCAGTAAGTTATCACTGTGCCCCTGATAGCGGCGAATTAACGCACGCACGCGCGCCTGTAGCTCTGCAAGGGCAAACGGCTTCACCAGATAATCATCCGCGCCGGAATCCAGGCCGTTGATACGATCTTCGATGGCATCGCGCGCCGTCAGGATCAACACCGGGTTGTCGACACCGCGACGCCGCCACTGGCTTAACAACGTGGCCCCGTCTTTATCCGGGAGGCCCAGATCGAGGATCACCAGACTGTATTCACCGCTCTGGATCAGGGCATCCGCCTCTGCCGCCGTGGCGGCGCAGTCGAGGGCATAGCCTTCATTGGACAGCGCCAGCGCCAGCCCTTCCTGTAATAACAGATCGTCTTCAACTATAAGTAGTTTCATCGCTAGTTATTCTGGTAGATGTCCTTATAAAGCCTGCTTTCGAAGCGCACCAGCGGGATACGGCGATTGCGCTGGTCGGCCGGTTCGACGGCATAGCCGGAAAGATACTGCACGAATGCCAGACGCTGCCCGCTGGCGGTGGTGATGAAGCCTGCAAGGTTGTAAACACCCTGCAGTGAACCTGTTTTGGCTGATACCTTACCGTCCACACCGGCCGCGTGAAGACCGGCCCGGTACTGAAGTGAACCGTCATGCCCGGCAAGTGGCAGCATCGAAATAAAGTTTAGCTCAGTGTCATGTTGTGCAATGTACTGAAGCACTTGCATCATGGTCGCCGGGGAGATCAAATTGTGACGTGATAACCCGGAACCATCGACAGCGATGGTGTTGCCCAGATCGATCCCCGCCTGCTGACGAAGGATCTGACGCACAGCGTCGGAACCCGCACGCCAGGTTCCCGGAACGCCAAAACGCGCGTGACCAATCATGCGGAACACGGTGTCGGCAATCATATTGTCAGACTTCTTCAGCATGATCCTTAGCAAATCGTGCAACGGTGCAGACTGTTTGCTGGCGACAACCGTGCCGGGTTGATTAACCTGCGTCTGGCGGAGCAGGGTACCGGTATAGGTGATCCCAGCCTGTTTCAGTTCGTCCTTGAGAATTGCGCCCGCGTAGCTTGCGCCATCCTGGATGGCGAAGGCCAGCGGGAGGGGATCGGCGCGTTGCGTCAGGCAACCGGTAAGCGTGAAGCGGTTAAGGTCGCCGGGCACCACATCGAGTTCGCAATATTGCGCATCCGGGGAGCCTTTTGCCAGCGTTCGGACCTGGCTAAACATGGTGACCGGGTAGTAAGACGCCACGCGAATAAACGCTAAATCGTCCGGTTTTGGCGCGCTGTAAAGCGAAATCGAGAAGCAGTTACGATCAACAATCGCTGCCGATGGTGGTGCGCTAAAGCACTGCGTCATGTCGTTCCACGGCCAGCCCGGCGCTTTATCGTGGCTGGCAAAGATGGAGGTGTCGATCAACACGTTACCATCGATCTTCTGCACGCCAGATTTTTTCAGCACCGCCACCATGTTGCGGATATCCTGACGTTTGAAGGTGGGGTCACCGCCAAAACGGGCAATAAGATCGCCTTTCAGCTCACCGTCTTTAACCTCTCCTTTAGTCTCAAGAGTCGTGGTAAAACGGAAGTCAGGACCAAGCTGAAGCAGGGCAGCGAGCGCAGTGATCACCTTCTGAGTACTGGCAGGCAGCGCCATTTGTTGACTGTGGTAGTCAATCTCAGGTGCCTGCGCGCCGACCTTCTGCACCATCAGAGCAAGGTTGGCCCCGGCAGGGAGCTGATTAATGTATTCATCAACATTCGCGGCCTGAACGCTGAACGTTATACTGGTAGTCAATCCGATGATAAATCTGGAAAATCGCATAATCTCGCGCTAACAACCCGAAAACAAACCGTCATACTACGGTGCATGGCACTGCAAAGTAAACGATGACCCATAGTGAACTTCGCGGTAAAATACGTATCAAATTGAAAATTGCTGCTGACCTGGGGCGTTGCTCCCGGGTCGGTTTTCTTTTTGCTTCTGGCCCGCTCATGAGGGCCGGGGCAGGGAACACTGCTCCCAACAGGAATGTTTAAGAGGTATAACAAATGCAAGCTATTCCGATGACCTTACGTGGTGCCGAAAAACTGCGCGAAGAGCTGGATTTCCTGAAATCTGTTCGTCGCCCTGAAATCATCGCCGCTATCGCGGAAGCGCGTGAGCATGGCGACCTGAAAGAGAACGCTGAATACCACGCGGCGCGTGAGCAGCAGGGTTTCTGTGAAGGGCGTATTAAAGATATCGAAGCTAAGCTGTCCAATGCGCAGGTTATCGATATCACCAAAATGCCAAACAATGGGCGTGTGATCTTTGGTTCAACCGTTAGCGTGCTGAACCTGGACACTGACGAAGAGCAGACTTACCGCATCGTGGGTGACGATGAAGCAGACTTCAAACAGAACCTGATTTCAGTGAACTCACCGATTGCTCGCGGCCTGATTGGCAAAGAGCAGGACGATGTCGTGACCATCCGTACCCCGGGTGGCGAAGTGGAATACGAAATTATTAAGGTTGAGTACCTGTAATTCGCCTCTCCACGAAGATGTTGATACATTGTAAAGAAAGGAAAAAGGCCGCATAGCGGCCTTTTATCAACTCAAGGAGCATGGCATTTTGCTCACCTGCTGACAGAAATCCCTCGTTTTACACAGAAAATGTGTTTAATTCAGGATATCCTTAGCGTGGCAGCGAGATTTTACGCTCTTTAGTTGGGCGATAGAGCACCAGCGTTTTACCGATGACCTGCACGTTACAGGCACCGGTTTCGCGCACGATGGCTTCCACGATCAAGTTCTTCGTGTCTCTGTCTTCAGAGGCAATTTTCACCTTGATCAGCTCGTGGTGTTCCAGCGCTTGTTCAATCTCGGCAAGCACCCCTTCGGTCAAACCATTGTTGCCAAGCATGACTACAGGCTTGAGCGGATGTGCCAGACCTTTAAGGTGCTGTTTTTGTTTAGTACTCAGATTCATCGTATATTT
Organism: Enterobacter cloacae complex sp. 382A5; assembly: GCF_050031095.1. Lineage (NCBI taxonomy): Bacteria > Pseudomonadati > Pseudomonadota > Gammaproteobacteria > Enterobacterales > Enterobacteriaceae > Enterobacter > Enterobacter cloacae complex sp. 382A5. Next base: position 4,164,204 of record NZ_JBLGVK010000001.1, on the reverse strand, counting down.
TTGCTTACGTTGGGATTGAAAACGGTTCATTCTACCGCCATCTCCCTTATATCGCCAAATAGCTGCGTAGAAATTTACGTCACAGGCAAGCAACGATGAACCAGGACGGAAATGTTAAATGACAGGTAAAAAGCGTTCTGCCAGCTCCAGCCGCTGGCTTCAGGAACACTTTAGCGATAAATATGTTCAACAGGCACAGAAAAAGGGGTTGCGTTCCCGTGCCTGGTTTAAACTTGATGAAATACAGCAAAGTGACAAACTTTTTAAGCCGGGGATGACGGTGGTTGACCTCGGTGCGGCACCTGGCGGATGGTCGCAGTATGCGGTAACGCAGATTGGCGGCACGGGCCGCATCATCGCATGCGATCTTTTACCAATGGATCCCATCGTTGGTGTCGACTTCCTTCAAGGCGACTTTCGTGATGAATTAGTGCTGAAAGCGTTACTTGATCGTGTTGGTGACAGTAAGGTCCAGGTTGTCATGTCGGATATGGCACCAAATATGTGTGGAACACCGGCGGTGGATATCCCCCGCGCCATGTATCTGGTGGAGCTAGCGTTAGAAATGTGTCGTGATGTACTAGCGCCTGGTGGTAGTTTTGTTGTGAAGGTGTTTCAGGGCGAAGGTTTCGAGGAGTATCTTAAGGAAATTCGCTCCCTGTTTGCGAAGGTTAAAGTTCGTAAGCCGGACTCTTCCCGGGCCCGTTCCCGTGAAGTGTATATTGTAGCGACCGGGCGAAAATGATAACCGGTAGATTTCAGACGAAAGTTTGAATGACACTGGATATAGAGTATCCTGACGCTGTTTTTAACACAGTTGTAATATGAGGTTAATCCCTTGAGTGACATGGCGAAAAACCTAATACTCTGGCTGGTCATTGCCGTTGTGCTGATGTCAGTATTCCAGAGCTTTGGGCCCAGCGAGTCGAATGGCCGCAAGGTGGATTATTCTACCTTCCTGCAGGAGGTCAATCAGGACCAGGTTCGCGAAGCGCGTATCAACGGACGTGAGATCAACGTTACCAAGAAAGATAGTAACCGTTACACGACTTACATCCCGGTGAACGATCCTAAGCTGCTTGATAACCTTCTGACTAAAAACGTCAAGGTGGTAGGTGAGCCGCCAGAAGAACCGAGCCTGCTGGCTTCTATCTTCATCTCCTGGTTCCCGATGCTGCTTCTTATCGGCGTCTGGATCTTCTTTATGCGCCAGATGCAGGGCGGCGGTGGCAAAGGTGCCATGTCGTTCGGTAAGAGCAAGGCGCGTATGTTGACGGAAGATCAGATCAAAACCACGTTTGCAGACGTCGCCGGTTGTGACGAAGCAAAAGAAGAGGTGGGTGAACTGGTTGAATACCTGCGCGAGCCGAGCCGTTTCCAGAAGCTGGGCGGTAAGATCCCGAAAGGCGTCCTGATGGTCGGCCCTCCGGGTACCGGTAAGACCCTGCTGGCGAAAGCCATCGCGGGTGAAGCGAAGGTACCGTTCTTTACTATTTCAGGTTCTGACTTCGTAGAAATGTTCGTGGGTGTCGGTGCATCTCGTGTGCGTGACATGTTCGAGCAGGCTAAAAAGGCAGCACCGTGCATTATCTTCATCGATGAAATCGACGCCGTAGGCCGCCAGCGTGGCGCTGGTCTGGGCGGTGGTCACGATGAACGTGAGCAGACCCTGAACCAGATGCTGGTTGAGATGGACGGCTTCGAAGGTAACGAGGGTATTATCGTTATCGCGGCAACTAACCGTCCGGACGTTCTTGACCCTGCGCTGCTGCGTCCAGGCCGTTTCGACCGTCAGGTTGTGGTCGGTCTGCCGGATGTTCGTGGTCGTGAACAGATTCTGAAAGTGCACATGCGTCGCGTACCGCTGGCGCCAGATATCGACGCGGCAATCATTGCGCGCGGTACTCCGGGCTTCTCCGGTGCGGACCTGGCTAACCTGGTCAACGAAGCTGCACTGTTTGCCGCTCGCGGTAACAAACGTGTAGTGTCGATGGTGGAATTCGAAAAAGCGAAAGACAAAATCATGATGGGTGCGGAACGTCGCTCCATGGTGATGACGGAAGCGCAAAAAGAGTCCACAGCATACCACGAAGCGGGCCACGCGATTATCGGTCGACTGGTGCCGGAACACGATCCGGTGCATAAAGTGACAATCATTCCGCGCGGTCGTGCGCTGGGTGTGACCTTCTTCCTGCCTGAAGGCGACGCGATCAGCGCCAGCCGTCAGAAGCTGGAAAGCCAGATTTCAACCCTGTACGGCGGTCGTCTGGCGGAAGAGATTATCTACGGTCCGGAACATGTTTCTACCGGTGCGTCCAACGATATTAAAGTGGCGACAAACCTGGCGCGTAACATGGTGACTCAGTGGGGCTTCTCCGACAAACTCGGTCCACTGCTCTATGCAGAGGAAGAGGGCGAAGTATTCCTGGGCCGTTCTGTGGCGAAAGCGAAACATATGTCTGATGAAACGGCTCGTATCATCGACCAGGAAGTGAAAGCGCTGATTGAACGTAACTACGGTCGCGCACGTCAGATCCTGAACGACAATATGGACATCCTGCATTCGATGAAAGATGCGCTCATGAAATATGAGACCATCGATGCTCCGCAGATTGACGACCTGATGGCTCGCCGCGAAGTGCGTCCGCCAGCAGGCTGGGAAGACCCAGGCGCTTCCAACAATTCTGACAACAATGGCACCCCGCGTGCGCCGCGTCCGGTTGATGAACCGCGTACGCCGAACCCGGGTAACACCATGTCAGAACAGTTGGGCGACAAGTAAGTCACTGCTGTTGGCGAGTGTGTCTGTACCTCAAACCCTGGAGCTTGCTCCGGGGTTTTTCTTTTTTGTTTAACCACATTAATACCAGGGATTTAGCCATGAAACTTTTCGCCCAGGACTCGCATCTCGATCTCTCACATCCGCATGTGATGGGGATCCTGAATGTTACCCCTGACTCCTTCTCAGATGGCGGAACGCATAACACGCTTATTGAGGCGGTTAAGCACGCCAATCTGATGATCAACGCGGGCGCTACCATCATTGACGTTGGCGGTGAGTCGACGCGTCCGGGGGCGGCAGAGGTTTCAGTGGAGGAAGAACTGGCGCGTGTGGTCCCGGTGGTTGAAGCCATCGCACAACGTTTTGAGGTGTGGATATCCGTGGACACGTCTAAGCCAGAGGTGATTCGTGAAGTGGCGCGAGTGGGTGCTCACATCATCAATGATATCCGCTCTCTGACCGAGCCGGGGGCGATTGAAGCGGCTGCGGAAACCGGGCTGCCGGTTTGTCTGATGCATATGCAGGGAAAACCGAAAACGATGCAGGATGCGCCTAAGTATGAGGATGTCTTTGCAGATGTGAATCGCTTCTTTATTGAGCATATTGCACGCTGTGAGCGTGCAGGTATCGCAAAAGAGAAATTGCTGCTCGACCCGGGGTTCGGTTTCGGTAAAAATCTCTCCCACAATTATGCGTTGCTTGCGCGCCTATCAGAGTTTCATCATTTCGGCCTGCCGTTGCTGGTTGGCATGTCGAGAAAGTCGATGATTGGGCAACTGCTGAATGTCGGGCCGAGTGAACGCCTGAGCGGCAGTCTGGCCTGCGCGGTGATTGCAGCAATGCAAGGCGCGCATATTATCCGTGTCCATGATGTTAAAGAAACAGTAGAAGCCATGCGTGTGGTGGAAGCCACACTGGCAGCGAAGGAAAAGAAACGCTATGAGTAATCGTAAATATTTTGGTACCGATGGTATCCGTGGGCGCGTAGGCGATGCTCCAATCACCCCTGATTTTGTGCTTAAGCTTGGCTGGGCTGCTGGCAAGGTTCTGGCACGTCATGGCTCGCGTAAGATCATCATTGGCAAAGACACCCGCATTTCCGGCTATATGCTGGAGTCCGCACTGGAAGCCGGTCTCGCCGCTGCCGGGCTTTCAGCATCCTTTACTGGCCCAATGCCAACACCTGCTGTCGCCTATCTGACGCGTACCTTCCGCGCGGAAGCCGGCATCGTGATTTCAGCCTCACATAACCCGTTCTATGATAACGGTATCAAGTTCTTCTCCATCGATGGCACCAAGCTGCCGGATGATGTGGAAGAGGCGATCGAAGCCGAAATGGAAAAAGAGATCACCTGTGTTGATTCCGCTGAGCTGGGCAAAGCAAACCGTATTGTCGATGCGGCTGGCCGTTACATTGAATTCTGCAAAGGGACCTTCCCGAACGAGCTAAGCCTGGCTCACCTCAAAATTGTGGTGGACTGTGCAAACGGCGCGACGTATCACATTGCGCCGAATGTTTTCCGCGAGCTGGGGGCGAAGGTGATCACCATTGGCTGTGAGCCTGATGGTCTGAACATTAACGAACAGGTTGGTGCGACGGATGTTCGTGCCCTGCAGGCACGCGTGCTGGCAGAAAAAGCGGACCTGGGTATTGCCCTGGACGGCGACGGCGACCGTGTGATCATGGTTGACCACGAAGGGAACAAGGTCGATGGCGACCAGATCCTCTACATTATTGCGCGTGAAGGTCTGCGTCAGGGACAGCTGCGCGGCGGTGCGGTTGGCACGCTGATGAGCAACATGGGTCTGGAGCTGGCATTGAAACAGCTGGGGATCCCGTTTGTTCGCGCGAAGGTGGGTGACCGCTACGTGCTGGAAAAACTGCAGGAGAAAGGCTGGCGCATTGGCGCTGAAAACTCCGGCCATGTGATCCTGCTTGATAAAACCACCACCGGTGACGGCATTGTGGCAGCGCTTCAGGTTGTTGCCGCGATGGCACGCAACCATATGAGCCTGCACGATCTGTGCAGCGGCATGAAAATGTTCCCGCAGATCCTTGTGAACGTGCGCTTCACCGCAGGCAAAGGCGATCCGCTGGAAAATGATAACGTCAAAGCGGTGATGGCAGACGTTGAAGCTGCGCTTGGCAACCGTGGGCGTGTTCTGCTGCGTAAGTCAGGTACTGAACCGCTGATCCGCGTAATGGTGGAAGGCGAAGACGAAGCGCAGGTGACTGAATTTGCGCACCGTATTGCAGATGCTGTAAAAGCTGCATAACTTTTCACAGTAAGTGTTTAAAAAGGCGGCGCTTGCCGCCTTAGTTTTAAGCATTTAATGGCTTTTTGCTGTTTTTTTCTGCAGTTGATACAATGCGTCAAAATTGCCCTTGCGAAGGTCATTCGCTTTGGTTAGTATTCACACCCGCTTCAGTGGGAAACAAAAATCCTGCTAATTGGTCGAAGCATTGGTATGCGGCAAATCCGCAAGGAACAGGTTGATTATGTACGAAGCTCTTTTAGTTATTTTCCTTATTGTAGCCATCGCTCTCGTAGCGCTGATTATGCTGCAGCAAGGTAAAGGCGCTGATATGGGAGCCTCCTTCGGAGCAGGCGCTTCCGGTACGCTGTTCGGTTCAAGTGGTTCTGCGAACTTCATGACCCGTACTACAGCGATTCTGGCTACGCTGTTCTTCATCATCAGCCTGGTGCTTGGCAATATCAACAGCAATAAGACCAGCAAAGGAAGCGAGTGGGAAAACCTGAGCGCGCCAGCGAAAACTGAGCAGACTCAGCCAGCTGCACCGGCTAAGCCAACCAGCGATATCCCGCAGTAAGTATTCCGTACCGAGGTGGTGGAATTGGTAGACACGCTACCTTGAGGTGGTAGTGCCCTAACGGGCTTGTGGGTTCGAGTCCCATCCTCGGTACCAATATTCCAGAAAAAAGACGTCGAAAGACGTCTTTTTTTTCGTCTGTCTTCTGTGGATTTGATCTTTTGTAGGGCGGGTAAGCGCAGCGCCACCCGCCATTGCCCGGTGGCGCTGCGCTTACCGGGCCTACGAAGGCTACAAAAAAGGCGCCTGTTGGGCGCCTTTTGGATGTCTTCTCTCGATTACTTCCTATCGCTGTGCTCCAGGTTTTCAACCTGCGGCAGGCCGTTGCCGGAACTGGCTGACAGCAGGCCATTCTCAACGTAGTTGAACAGCTTCTCACGTGTATCGGTGATATCCAGATTACGCATGGTCAGCTGGCCGATACGGTCATCAGGTGAGAACACGGATTCACCTTTTTCCATAGTCAGACGTTCTGCTTTGTAGGTCAGGTTGTCAGACACAGTGTTCAGAATGGAGTAATCATTCCCGCGACGCAGTTCAAGAGTGACTTCGCCAGTGATAGCGCTTGCCACCCAACGCTGCAGGGCATCACGCAGCATCAGTGCCTGTGGATCGAACCAGCGGCCCTGATACAGCAGTTTACCCAACTGACGGCCATGAGAGTGATACTGCTCGATGGTATCTTCGTTGTGAATGCCGGTCAGCAGACGCTCATAGGCAATATGCAGCAGCGCCATCCCCGGGGCTTCATAGATGCCACGGCTTTTCGCTTCGATGATACGGTTTTCGATCTGATCGCTCATACCCAGGCCGTGACGACCGCCGATGCGGTTCGCTTCCAGCATCAGTTCCACATCATCAGAGAAGGTCTTGCCGTTCAGGGCTACCGGGTGGCCACGCTCGAAACGCACGGTCACTTCTTCTGCCGGGATTTTGACGCTTTCATCCCAGAATTTCACGCCCATGATTGGGTTAACGATTTTCACGCTGGAGTTCAGGAACTCCAGATCTTTTGCTTCGTGCGTTGCGCCCAGCATGTTGGAGTCAGTGGAGTAGGCTTTTTCGACGGACATTTTATAGTCGAAGCCGCAGGCGATCATAAATTCAGACATTTCATGACGGCCGCCCAGCTCATCGATAAAATCGGTGTCCAGCCACGGTTTGTAAATCTGCAGCTCGGCGTTGGTCAGCAGGCCATAACGATAGAAACGTTCAATGTCGTTGCCTTTATAGGTACTGCCGTCACCCCAGATGTTCACGCCATCTTCTTTCATGGCGGCAACCAGCATGGTGCCGGTCACGGCACGGCCCAGTGGGGTGGTGTTGAAATAGGTCAGACCGCCAGTGGTATTATGGAACGCGCCACACTGGATAGCGGCAATACCTTCGGCGACCAGCTGCTTACGACAATCAATCAGACGTGCGTTCTCTGCGCCATACTCTTTAGCACGACGAGGAATGGCATCATAGTCGTCCTCATCCGGCTGACCCAGGTTCGCAGTATATGCATACGGAACCGCTCCCTTTTGGCGCATCCACAGCAGTGCAGCGCTGGTATCCAGGCCGCCTGAAAAAGCGATGCCAATACGTTGTCCTACCGGAAGATGCTTGAGAATCGTCGTCATAAAATAAAACCCTGCGTGATTGACTGATTAGAGACCGCTTTCGCTCTCGATGCATGTTTATGCAAAATAAGTGAGTATTCATTTAATCATCTTTTGTCGATGACCGGAAGAGACTCGTGCGTTTTTTGTAAAAATTTCCCTCCGTATGCCCTGGCGGAAACTGAGTTGACAGATGGGGCTCACTATCAATATACTAAATGCCGGTTTTACGTCCCGTCTTCGGTACCAAATCCCAGCATTATTTGCAAATTCTGTCCAAAACGCGTAGAATTTGCCACGTTTCAGGCGCGGGGTGGAGCAGCCTGGTAGCTCGTCGGGCTCATAACCCGAAGGTCGTCGGTTCAAATCCGGCCCCCGCAACCACTTTCCCATAAAGTCATTTTTCAAATATACTGTGAAGACTCAGAGCCTTCGTAGCTGGATTTGAAAAAATTCTTTCGGAGAGTGCTCCAGGCCACAGTTGTGGCTATAGGGTTCAGTTATCTAAAGCCCCGATTTATCGGGGTTTTTTGTTATCTGACTACAGAATAACTGGGCTTTACGCCCTTTTTTTATGTCTTGGGGGTGGGCTTGTCCACATTAGAGCAAAAATTAACAGAGATGATTACTGCACCGGTCGAAGCACTGGGCTACGAACTGGTCGGCATCGAATTCGTTCGCGGCCGCACATCGACGCTGCGCATCTATATTGATAGTGAAGATGGCATCAATGTTGATGATTGTGCTGATGTTAGCCACCAGGTGAGTGCGGTTCTTGATGTTGAAGACCCAATTACCGTTGCGTACAACCTGGAAGTTTCCTCACCTGGCCTCGATCGCCCGATGTTCACGGCCGAGCACTATGTGCGCTTTACCGGTGAAGAAGTGGCTCTCGTTCTGCGTATGGCCGTACAGAACCGCCGTAAATGGCAGGGAATTATCAAAGCCGTTGATGGTGAAATGATCACGGTAACAGTCGAAGGCAAAGATGAAGTGTTCGCGCTGAGTAATATCCAGAAGGCGAACCTGGTTCCCCACTTTTAACAGTCTGGATTGAGGTGAAAAGCCCGCGATGAACAAAGAAATTTTGGCTGTTGTTGAAGCCGTCTCCAACGAGAAATCACTGCCGCGTGAAAAGATTTTCGAAGCGCTGGAAAGTGCACTGGCTACAGCAACCAAGAAAAAATACGAACAAGAGATCGATGTTCGCGTAGAAATCGATCGTAAAAGCGGTGACTTCGATACATTCCGTCGTTGGGTAATCGTTGAAGAAGTGACCCAGCCAACCAAAGAGATCACCCTGGAAGCGGCGCGTTTTGAAGACGAAAGCCTGAACGTTGGTGACTATGTTGAAGATCAGATTGAATCTGTGACCTTCGACCGTATCACCACCCAGACCGCAAAACAGGTTATCGTGCAGAAAGTTCGCGAAGCCGAGCGTGCGCTGGTTGTCGATCAGTTCCGCGATCAGGAAGGCGAAATCATCACTGGCGTGGTGAAGAAAGTGAACCGCGACAACATCTCTCTGGAGATCAAATCCGAAGGGATGCCGGGCAACGCTGAAGCTGTGATTCTCCGTGAAGACATGCTGCCGCGTGAAAACTTCCGCCCTGGCGACCGTATCCGTGGTGTGCTGTATGCCGTTCGCCCTGAAGCGCGTGGTGCACAGCTGTTCGTGACCCGTTCTAAACCAGAAATGCTGGTTGAACTGTTCCGTATCGAAGTGCCGGAAATCGGTGAAGAAGTTATCGAAATTAAAGCGGCGGCTCGCGATCCGGGCTCCCGTGCGAAAATTGCGGTGAAAACCAACGACAAGCGTATCGACCCGGTCGGTGCTTGCGTCGGTATGCGTGGTGCGCGTGTTCAGGCGGTCTCTACCGAGCTGGGCGGCGAACGTATCGATATCGTTCTGTGGGATGACAACCCGGCGCAGTTCGTGATCAACGCAATGGCTCCGGCGGATGTGGCGTCTATCGTTGTTGACGAAGACAAACACACCATGGATATCGCTGTTGAAGCGGGTAACCTGGCGCAGGCAATCGGCCGTAACGGTCAGAACGTACGCCTGGCGTCACAGCTGAGCGGCTGGGAACTCAACGTGATGACCGTTGATGACCTGCAGGCCAAGCATCAGGCTGAAGCCCATGCGGCGATCGATACCTTCACGAAATACCTGGACATTGACGAAGAGTTCGCCACGGTTCTGGTAGAAGAAGGTTTCTCTACGCTGGAAGAACTGGCCTATGTGCCAATGAAAGAGCTGCTGGAAATTGACGGTCTGGATGAACCAACCGTTGAAGCCCTGCGTGAACGCGCTAAAAACGCACTGACCACCCTGGCACTGGCTCAGGAAGAAAGCCTTGGCGATAAAAAGCCGGCTGATGACCTGCTGAATCTGGAAGGTCTTGATCGTGCGATTGCGTTCAAGCTGGCTGCCCGTGGTGTTTGTACGCTGGAAGATCTCGCTGAGCAAGGCGTTGATGACCTGGCTGATATCGAAGGTTTAACCGACGAGAAAGCCGGCGAACTCATCATGGCCGCACGTAATATTTGCTGGTTCGGCGACGAAGCGTAATAAACTGTAGCAGGAAGGAACAGCATGACTGATGTAACTGTAAAATCGCTGGCTGCTGAGATTCAGACCTCCGTGGACCGCCTGGTACAGCAATTTGCTGATGCAGGGATCCCGAAGACCGCTGATGACTCAGTGACGGCAAACGAAAAACAAACCTTGTTAGCGCACCTCAACCGTGAACACGGCTCTGCGCCTGACAAACTGACGCTGCAGCGCAAAACGCGCAGCACGTTGAATATTCCAGGTACCGGAGGCAAAAGTAAATCGGTACAAATTGAAGTCCGCAAGACGCGCACCTTTGTAAAACGTGATCCGCAAGAGGCAGAGCGCCTTGCCGCGGAAGAGCAGGCACAGCGTGAAGCGGAAGAACAAGCTCAGCGTGAGGCAGAAGCAACTGCCAAACGTGAGGCAGAATTAAAAGCTGAACGTGAGGCCGCAGAAAAAGCGAAACGCGACGCAAGTGAAAAAGTGAAGCGTGAAGCTGCGGAAAAAGACAAAGTGAGCAATCAACAGACAGACGAAATGACCAAAACCGCCCAGGCTGAAAAAGCCCGTCGTGAAAATGAAGCTGCCGAACTGAAGCGTAAAGCCGAAGAAGAAGCACGCCGCAAGCTTGAAGAAGAAGCGCGTCGTGTGGCTGAAGAAGCGCGCCGTATGGCAGAAGAAAACGAGAAGAACGGTATTGATACCGCTGAGCAGTCTGAAGATACCAGCGACTATCACGTGACCACTTCTCAGCACGCGCGTCAGGCTGAAGATGATAACGACCGTGAAGTAGAAGGCGGCCGTGGTCGTGGTCGCAATGCGAAAGCAGCGCGTCCGGCGAAAAAAGGCAACAAACATGCCGAGTCTAAAGCTGACCGTGAAGAAGCGCGTGCAGCCGTGCGTGGCGGTAAAGGCGGCAAACAGCGTAAAGGTTCTTCCCTGCAGCAGGGCTTCCAGAAGCCAGCTCAGGCCGTTAACCGTGACGTTGTGATCGGCGAAACCATCACCGTTGGCGATCTGGCGAACAAAATGGCGGTTAAAGGCTCTCAGGTCATCAAAGCGATGATGAAACTGGGCGCAATGGCGACCATCAACCAGGTGATCGACCAGGAAACCGCACAGCTGGTTGCCGAAGAGATGGGCCACAAAGTTATCCTGCGTCGTGAAAACGAGCTGGAAGAAGCAGTAATGAGCGACCGTGATACCGGTGCTGCGGCAGAACCGCGTGCGCCAGTTGTGACCATCATGGGTCACGTTGACCACGGTAAAACCTCTCTGCTCGACTACATTCGTTCTACGAAAGTGGCTTCCGGTGAAGCGGGTGGTATTACCCAGCACATCGGTGCATATCACGTAGAAACTGACAACGGTATGATCACCTTCCTGGATACCCCAGGCCACGCCGCGTTTACCTCAATGCGTGCTCGTGGTGCTCAGGCGACAGATATCGTTGTTCTGGTTGTTGCTGCAGACGATGGCGTCATGCCACAGACCATCGAAGCTATCCAGCACGCGAAAGCGGCGGGTGTGCCGGTTGTGGTTGCAGTGAACAAGATCGATAAGCCAGAAGCGGATCCAGATCGTGTTAAAAACGAACTGTCCCAGTACGGCATCCTGCCAGAAGAGTGGGGCGGTGAAAGCCAGTTCGTACACGTGTCTGCGAAAGCAGGTACTGGTATCGACGAGCTGCTGGACGCGATCCTGCTGCAGGCTGAAGTTCTGGAGCTGAAAGCGATCCGTAACGGTATGGCGAGCGGCGCGGTCATCGAATCCTTCCTGGATAAAGGCCGTGGCCCGGTGGCTACCGTTCTGGTTCGCGAAGGTACACTGCATAAAGGCGATATCGTCCTGTGTGGTTTCGAATACGGTCGTGTTCGTGCGATGCGTAACGAACTGGGTCAGGAAGTGCTGGAAGCAGGTCCGTCCATTCCAGTGGAAATCCTCGGTCTGTCCGGTGTGCCGGCTGCCGGTGACGAAGTGACCGTTGTGCGTGACGAGAAGAAAGCGCGTGAAGTTGCACTGTACCGTCAGGGCAAATTCCGTGAAGTTAAACTGGCTCGTCAGCAGAAATCTAAACTCGAGAACATGTTCGCGAACATGGCTGAAGGCGAAGTTCACGAAGTGAACGTCGTACTGAAAGCTGACGTTCAGGGTTCTGTGGAAGCGATTTCCGACTCCTTGCTGAAACTGTCTACTGACGAAGTTAAAGTGAAGATCATCGGTTCTGGCGTAGGTGGTATCACCGAAACCGACGCAACCCTGGCGGCTGCCTCTAACGCCATTCTGGTTGGCTTCAACGTGCGTGCTGACGCGTCTGCTCGCCGCGTGATCGAAGCAGAAAGCCTGGATCTGCGTTACTACTCCGTCATCTATAACCTGATCGACGAAGTGAAAGCAGCGATGAGCGGTATGCTGTCTCCAGAGCTGAAACAGCAGATCATCGGTCTGGCCGAAGTGCGCGATGTGTTCAAATCACCGAAATTCGGTGCGATCGCGGGCTGTATGGTTACCGAAGGTACCATCAAGCGTCACAACCCAATCCGCGTACTGCGTGACAACGTGGTTATCTACGAAGGCGAGCTGGAATCCCTGCGCCGCTTCAAAGATGACGTTAACGAAGTCCGTAACGGCATGGAATGTGGTATCGGCGTGAAGAACTACAACGACGTTCGCGTTGGCGATATGATCGAAGTGTTCGAAATCATCGAGATCCAACGCAGCATCGACTAATCCTGTTGGGATAGGTCCATATGTCGGCCGGGATCGCCTCGTGCCACCCGGCAATAATTTTAAAAAGGGGCTTTAGCCCCTTTTTTGTCTGGAGAATTTATTATGGCGAAAGAATTTGGTCGCCCGCAGCGCGTAGCGCAGGAAATGCAGAAAGAGATCGCGCTCATTCTGCAACGCGAAATTAAAGATCCGCGTGTGGGCATGATGACCACCGTGTCCGGCGTGGAGATGTCCCGTGACCTCGCGTATGCCAAAGTGTTCGTGACGTTCCTGAACGATCAGGACGAAGCAGCAGTGAAAAATGGCATTAAAGCGCTGCAGGAAGCCTCTGGTTTCATCCGCTCTCTGCTCGGCAAAGCGATGCGCCTGCGTATTGTGCCTGAGCTGACCTTCTTCTACGACAACTCCCTGGTCGAAGGTATGCGTATGTCCAACCTGGTGACCAGCGTGGTGAAACATGACGACGAACGTCGTGTTAACCCGGCGGACGACAGCAAGGAGGACTGATGAGTCGTCCTCGTCGTCGTGGTCGCGACGTGCATGGTGTGCTGCTGCTGGATAAACCCCAGGGCGCATCCAGCAACGACGTGCTGCAAAAAGTGAAGCGTATTTATAATGCCAACCGTGCGGGCCATACGGGCGCGCTGGACCCCCTGGCGACGGGCATGCTGCCCATCTGCCTGGGGGAGGCAACAAAGTTTTCTCAGTACCTGCTGGATTCCGATAAGCGTTATCGCGTTATCGCCAGGCTGGGCCAGCGCACGGACACCTCCGATGCCGATGGTCAGGTGGTGGAAGAGCGTCCTGTGACGTTTAGCGCAGAGCAACTGGATGCGGCGCTGGAGAGCTTCCGTGGCGATACGCTGCAGGTGCCGTCGATGTATTCGGCACTGAAATATCAGGGTAAAAAGCTCTACGAATATGCGCGCCAGGGTATTGAAGTGCCGCGTGAAGCCCGCCCGATCACCGTGTATGAACTGCTCTTTATTCGCCACGAGGGTGACGAACTGGAGCTGGAAGTGCACTGTTCGAAAGGTACCTATATTCGCACCATTATCGACGACCTGGGCGAGAAGCTGGGCTGCGGTGCGCATGTTATCTACCTGCGTCGCCTGGCAGTCAGTAAATATCCGGTTGAGCGGATGGTGACCCTTGAGCATCTGCACGCGCTGGTTGAACAGGCGCAAGCGCAGGGTGTTGCCGCGGCAGATTTGCTTGACCCGCTGCTGATGCCGATGGATAGCCCGGCGGCCGACTTCCCGGTTGTTAATCTTCCTTTAACATCGTCCGTTTACTTTAAGAACGGAAACCCGGTTCGGACCACGAATGCACCGCTGGAAGGCCTGGTACGCGTGACCGAAGGGGATGACGGTAAGTTTATCGGCATGGGTGAAATGGACGGTGAAGGACGCGTTGCGCCCCGCCGTCTGGTGGTGGAATACCCGGTCGAAGGCTGACGGCGATATCAGCTCACCTTGCGGTAAACCGGTGAGGCGAGTAGAATATCGCGGCTTAACGTCCGGCAAATTGTTTAACAATTTTGTGGGGCGTATACGGGGATCGCTGAATTAGAGATCGGCATCCTTACATTCTTTATACTTTGGAGTTTGAAAATGTCTCTAAGCGTTGAAGCTAAAGCTAAAATCGTTTCTGAGTTTGGTCGTGGTACTAACGACAGCGGTTCTACCGAAGTTCAGGTTGCACTGCTGACTGCACAGATTAACCACCTGCAGGGTCACTTTGCAGAGCACAAAAAAGATCACCACAGCCGTCGTGGTCTGCTGCGTATGGTTTCTCAGCGTCGTAAACTGCTCGACTACCTGAAACGTAAAGATGTTGCACGTTACTCCGCGCTGATCGAGCGTCTGGGTCTGCGTCGCTAAGTCTTGCGAGTTTCAGAAAAGGGGGCCTGATGGCCCCTTTTTTCAACCGGACCGCAGCAATTCACTGGAAACTATTGTATTGTTGCTATAAATGATCTTCCTTGCAGAGGTTCGCGCGGCTAATGAGAGGCTTCACCCATGGGGGTGTTGGTTGTCATTAGTCGCGAGGATGCGAAGAAGGTCGGGTTAAATCGTCAGCACACCGGTGGTGTGCTGTCAAACATTTAAGAAAGGACAGAATTTTGCTGAATCCGATCGTTCGTAAATTCCAGTATGGTCAGCATACCGTCACGCTGGAAACCGGCATGATGGCACGTCAGGCTACTGCTGCCGTTATGGTAAGCATGGATGACACCGCGGTATTCGTGACCGTTGTTGGCCAGAAAAAAGCTAAACCAGGTCAGGACTTCTTCCCACTGACCGTTAACTACCAGGAGCGTACTTACGCTGCCGGTAAAATCCCGGGTGGCTTCTTCCGTCGTGAAGGCCGTCCAAGCGAAGGCGAAACCCTGATCGCGCGTCTGATTGACCGCCCGGTTCGTCCGCTGTTCCCGGAAGGCTTTGTAAACGAAGTGCAGGTTATCGCGACCGTGGTTTCCGTTAACCCACAGGTTAACCCGGATATCGTTGCGATGATCGGTGCCTCCGCTGCGCTGTCTCTGTCCGGTATTCCATTCAATGGTCCTATCGGTGCCGCGCGCGTTGGTTACATCAACGACCAGTACGTGCTGAACCCGACTCAGGAAGAGCTGAAAGAAAGTAAGCTGGACCTGGTTGTTGCCGGTACGGAAGCCGCCGTTCTGATGGTTGAGTCTGAAGCAGAGCTGCTGAGCGAAGACCAGATGCTGGGCGCTGTGGTCTTCGGCCACGACCAACAGCAGGTTGTTATCCAGAACATCAACGAGCTGGTGAAAGAAGCCGGTAAACCACGTTGGGACTGGCAGCCTGAAGCCGCTAACGACGCGCTGAACGCACGCGTTGCTGCACTGGCTGAAGCGCGTCTGAGCGATGCATATCGTATCACCGACAAGCAGGAGCGTTATGCTCAGGTTGACGTGATCAAAGACGAAACCATCGCCACGCTGGTTGCTGAAGACGAAACGCTGGACGCTAACGAGCTGAGCGAAATTCTGCACGCAATCGAGAAAAACGTTGTTCGTAGCCGCGTACTGGCTGGCGAGCCGCGTATCGATGGCCGTGAAAAAGACATGATCCGTGGTCTGGACGTGCGTACTGGCGTACTGCCACGTACTCACGGTTCTGCGCTGTTCACCCGTGGCGAAACGCAGGCGCTGGTTACCGCGACCCTGGGTACTGCACGTGACGCACAGATCATCGACGAGCTGATGGGCGAGCGCACTGACAGCTTCCTGTTCCACTATAACTTCCCTCCGTACTCCGTAGGGGAAACCGGTATGGTGGGTTCGCCTAAGCGTCGTGAAATTGGTCACGGTCGTCTGGCGAAGCGCGGCGTGCTGGCAGTGATGCCAGACGCAGACAAATTCCCGTACACCGTTCGTGTGGTTTCTGAAATCACCGAATCCAACGGTTCTTCTTCCATGGCTTCCGTGTGTGGTGCCTCTCTGGCGCTGATGGATGCAGGCGTGCCAATCAAAGCCGCCGTTGCGGGTATCGCAATGGGTCTGGTGAAAGAGGGCGACAACTTTGTTGTTCTGTCTGACATTCTGGGCGACGAAGACCACCTGGGCGATATGGACTTCAAAGTGGCGGGTTCCCGCGACGGTATCTCTGCACTGCAGATGGATATCAAAATTGAAGGTATCACCAAAGAGATCATGCAGGTTGCTCTGAACCAGGCTAAAGGTGCGCGTCTGCACATCCTGGGCGTGATGGAACAGGCTATCAACGCGCCACGCGGTGATATCTCCGAATTCGCTCCGCGTATTCACACCATCAAGATCAATCCAGACAAGATCAAAGATGTTATCGGTAAGGGCGGTTCCGTGATCCGCGCGCTGACCGAAGAGACCGGCACCACCATTGAAATCGAAGATGACGGTACGGTGAAGATCGCAGCGACGGACGGCGAAAAAGCGAAATTCGCGATTCGTCGCATCGAAGAAATCACTGCAGAAATCGAAGTGGGCCGTATCTACAATGGTAAAGTGACCCGTATCGTTGACTTTGGCGCGTTCGTTGCCATCGGTGGCGGTAAAGAAGGTCTGGTACACATCTCTCAAATCGCTGACAAGCGCGTTGAGAAAGTGACCGATTACCTGCAGATGGGTCAGGAAGTACCGGTTAAAGTTCTGGAAGTTGACCGCCAGGGCCGTATCCGTCTGAGCATTAAAGAAGCAACCGAGCAGTCTCAGCCAGCTGCTGCGCCAGAAGCACCGGCAGCAGAACAGCAAGGCGAGTAAGGTTGCCATTTGCCCTCCGCATCGCGGAGGGCCATTATCAGGCAGGACGCCTTGTTAAGCCGCCGGGGGACAGGACGTTCATCCAATAGTTGTCTTCGGGAGTGGGAAATGAAGCCTTTTTTGCGCTGGTGTTTCGTTGCGACAGCTTTAACGCTGGCAGGATGCAGCAACTCTGCCTGGCGTAAGAGCGAAGTCCTCGCAGTGCCATTGCAACCGACTTTGCAGCAGGAAGTGATTCTGGCACGCATGGAACAAATTCTTGCCAGTCGGGCTTTAACCGATGACGAACGCGCACAGCTTTTATATGAGCGCGGAGTGTTGTATGATAGTCTCGGTCTGAGGGCATTAGCGCGAAATGATTTCTCACAAGCGCTGGCTATCCGACCTGATATGCCTGAAGTATTCAATTACTTAGGCATTTATTTAACGCAGGCAGGCAATTTTGATGCTGCCTATGAAGCGTTTGATTCTGTACTTGAGCTTGATCCAACTTACAACTACGCGCACTTGAATCGCGGTATCGCATTGTATTACGGCGGTCGTGATAAGTTAGCGCAAGATGATCTGCTGGCGTTTTATCAAGACGATCCTAATGATCCTTTCCGTAGCCTGTGGCTTTACATCGTTGAGCAGAAGCTCGATGAGAAGCAGGCAAAAGAGGCACTGAAACAGCGCTTCGACAAATCGGACAAGGAACAGTGGGGATGGAACATTGTCGAGTTCTACCTGGGCAACATTAGCGAAGCAACGCTGATGGAACGCCTCAAGGCGGACGCAACGGATAACACCTCGCTCGCTGAGCATCTCAGTGAAACCAACTTCTATTTAGGTAAGTACTACCTAAGTCTGGGGGATAAGGACAGCGCTACGGCACTGTTCAAATTAGCGGTTGCTAACAACGTACACAACTTCGTTGAGCACCGTTATGCATTGTTGGAATTATCGCTCTTGGGCCAGGAGCAAGATGACCTGGCAGAATCGGACCAGCAATAGCTGACGACATAAACATCAGCCCGTAATCTTTTTGATTGCCATCACCTTCACTGGTGAGGGCGTTGTTGTTCGTCAATACACCTAATTTGAGCCGGTTCACACTTTTCAATGAAAATTGCAGATCATTTTCACGATGAGCTAAGTAGACTGGCCGCCATTGACATTGAGGCACTCGTACTACATGGCTGAATTCGAAACCACTTTTGCAGATCTGGGCCTGAAGGCTCCTATCCTTGAAGCTCTTAACGATCTCGGTTACGAAAAACCATCTCCGATCCAGGCAGAATGTATCCCACATCTGCTCTCTGGTCGTGACGTGCTGGGCATGGCCCAGACTGGTAGCGGCAAAACCGCAGCATTCTCGCTGCCGCTGCTGAACAACATTGATCCGGACCTGCGTGCACCGCAGATCCTCGTCCTGGCTCCAACCCGTGAACTGGCGGTTCAGGTTGCGGAAGCGATGACGGAATTCTCTAAACACATGCGCAGCGTAAACGTGGTAGCCCTGTACGGCGGCCAGCGTTATGACGTGCAGTTACGCGCCCTGCGCCAGGGCCCACAGATTGTTGTCGGTACGCCGGGCCGTCTGCTGGATCACCTGAAGCGCGGTACACTGGATCTCTCTAAACTGAGCGGTCTGGTACTGGATGAAGCCGACGAAATGCTGCGTATGGGCTTCATCGAAGACGTAGAAACCATCATGGCGCAGATCCCGGAAGGTCACCAGACCGCTCTGTTCTCTGCCACCATGCCAGAAGCAATCCGTCGCATTACCCGCCGCTTCATGAAAGAGCCGCAGGAAGTGCGCATTCAGTCCAGCGTTACCACTCGCCCGGACATCAGCCAGAGCTACTGGTCTGTGTACGGCATGCGCAAAAACGAAGCGCTGGTGCGTTTCCTGGAAGCGGAAGATTTTGATGCGGCGATTATCTTCGTTCGTACCAAAAACGCGACCCTGGAAGTGGCTGAAGCCCTGGAGCGTAACGGCTACAACAGCGCAGCGCTGAATGGCGACATGAACCAGGCTCTGCGTGAGCAGACGCTGGAGCGTCTGAAAGACGGTCGTCTGGATATCCTGATTGCAACCGACGTGGCAGCACGTGGTCTGGACGTTGAGCGTATCAGCCTGGTTGTAAACTACGACATCCCAATGGACTCTGAGTCTTACGTTCACCGTATCGGCCGTACCGGTCGTGCAGGTCGTGCGGGTCGTGCCCTGCTGTTCGTTGAGAACCGCGAGCGTCGTCTGCTGCGTAACATTGAACGCACCATGAAGCTGACCATTCCGGAAGCGGAGCTGCCAAACGCAGAACTGCTGGGCAAACGCCGTCTGGAAAAATTCGCCGCGAAAGTCCAGCAGCAGCTGGAAAGCAGCGATCTGGATCAGTACCGTGCGCTGCTGGCGCAGATTCAGCCAACCGCTGAAGGCGAAGAGCTGGATATCGAAACGCTGGCTGCAGCACTGCTGAAGATGGCACAGGGCGAACGTACCCTGATCGTGCCACCAGATGCACCGATGCGTCCTCGTCGTGAGTTCCGCGATCGTGACGATCGCTTCGAACGCCGTGGTGACCGTAACGATCGTGGCCCACGTGGTGACCGTTCAGAGCGTGGTGGCGAAGACCGTCCACGTCGTGAACGTCGTGACGCTGGCGAAATGGAACTGTACCGCATTGAAGTGGGCCGTGATGATGGTGTTGAAGTTCGTCATATCGTTGGCGCGATCGCGAACGAAGGCGACATCAGCAGCCGTTACATCGGTAACATCAAGCTGTTCGCATCTCACTCCACCATCGAGCTGCCAAAAGGCATGCCGGGCGAAGTACTGCAGCACTTTACTCGCACCCGCATCCTGAACAAGCCGATGAACATGCAGCTGCTGGGCGATGCACAGCCACGTCCTGACCGTGGCGGTGAACGTCGTGGCGGTGGTCGCGGTTTCGGTGGCGAGCGTCGTGAAGGCGGTCGCAGCGAAGGTCGCGGTGGTGAAGGTCGTCGTTTCTCCGGTGAACGCCGTGATAGCCGTGGCCCACGTCGTGAAGAAGGCACCAGCCGTCGTCGTTTTGGTGACGCTTAAGCCTTTCGTTTCTGACGTAAAGTAATATATACAGCCCCGATAAAGACTATCGGGGCTTTTTTTATTCCCTTTGTACTCTTGTACTGGTACAGTGCAGCACATTAAAATGCAAACCACATTTTTGACTGGAGATATGGCTGTATGGCGACACTAACCACCACCCAAACGTCACCTTCGCTGCTTGGCGGCGTGGTGATCATCGGCGGAACCATTATTGGTGCCGGGATGTTCTCCCTGCCAGTGGTCATGTCCGGTGCGTGGTTCTTCTGGTCGCTGGCTGCGCTGGTCTTCACCTGGTTCTGTATGCTCCATTCAGGGCTGATGATCCTTGAAGCCAACCTGAACTACCGCATTGGCTCCAGCTTCGACACCATCACGAAAGATCTGCTGGGTAAAGGCTGGAACCTGGTGAACGGTCTTTCCATCGCGTTTGTGCTCTACATCCTGACCTACGCGTACATCTCAGCAAGCGGCTCGATTCTGCATCACACCTTTTCGGAGATGTCGTTGAACGTTCCGGCGCGTCTCGCCGGGTTGTGCTTTGCGCTGGGTGTCGCGTTTATCGTCTGGATGAGTACCAAAGCGGTAAGCCGGATGACGGCCATCGTTCTGGGCGCAAAGGTCATCACTTTCTTCCTGACCTTCGGTAGCCTGCTGGGGCACGTTACCCCGTCAACACTGTTTAACGTGGCTGAAACCAATACGTCGTATACGCCGTATCTGCTGATGACCCTGCCGTTCTGTCTGGCGTCGTTTGGCTACCACGGCAACGTACCGAGCCTGATGAAGTACTACGGCAAAGACCCGCGGACAATCGTCAAGTGCCTGGTCTACGGTACGCTGCTGGCGCTGGGGCTGTATGTGATTTGGCTGCTGGGGACGATGGGCAACATCCCGCGTCCTGAGTTTATCGGTATTGCGCAGAAGGGCGGGAATATTGATGTGCTGGTGCAGGCGCTGAGCGGCGTGCTGAACAGCCGCAGTCTGGATCTGCTGCTGGTGGTATTCTCCAACTTTGCGGTTGCGAGCTCTTTCCTCGGCGTGACGCTCGGCCTGTTTGACTATCTGGCGGACCTGTTTGGCTTTGATGACTCCGCGATGGGGCGCTTCAAAACCGCACTGCTGACCTTCCTGCCACCGATGGTGGGCGGCCTGCTGTGGCCGAACGGCTTCCTGTACGCCATTGGTTATGCCGGTCTGGCGGCTACCATCTGGGCGGCAATTGTGCCGGCGCTGCTGGCGCGTAAATCCCGTCAGCGCTTCGGTAGCCCGAAATTCCGCGTCTGGGGCGGTAAACCGATGATTGCACTGATTCTGGTGTTTGGTGTTGGTAACGCGCTGGTCCACGTGCTGTCGAGCTTTAATCTGTTGCCGGTATATCAGTAAGTTTTTGTGCCGGATGGCGGCTACGCCTTATCCGGCCTACGCGATCCCGTAGGCCCGGTAAGCGAAGCGCCACCGGGCAAAAAAACTACCCCACCAACTCCTCTTTCACCTGCATCGCCAGCTCAAACGAGTGCAAACGCGCCTGATGATCGAAAATCTGGCCGTTAACCATAATCTCATCAGCCTGCGTTTCGCGCAGCACCGCCTCAAGCCCGTGACGCACCTTCGCTTTATCTCCCACCAGCGACATGCTCAGCGCCTGTTGAACACCATACTGCTCGGAAGCTGACCACAGCTGATGCATATTCTCCACCGGCGGTGGAAGCTGGCCGGTCTCACCGCGACGCAGCTTCACAAACGCCTGCTGCATGGAGGTAAACAGGAATTCCGCATCGCGATTGCTGTCGGCGGCAATGATATTGATACACACCATCGCGTACGGTTTCTCCAGCCTTTCAGAAGGTTTGAAGTTCGTGCGGTAGAGATGCAGCGCCTGATGCAGCATATCCGGTGCGAAGTGGGAGGCGAACGCGAAGGGCAGCCCCAGCTGTGCAGCAAGCTGCGCGCTATAAAGACTTGAGCCTAACAGCCATACCGGGATCTTCTCGCCGTAGCCCGGCACCGGGCGCACGTGCGGGTTCGGGTCACGCGCATCGAACCAGTCCACCAGTTCAGCCACATCACGCGGGAAATTGTCGATGTCACCGCTCATATGGCGACGCAGGGCGCGCATGGTGGGCTGGTCGCTGCCCGGCGCACGGCCAAGGCCTAAATCAATACGGCCCGGGTAGAGGGTATTCAGCGTACCAAACTGCTCGGCGATCACCAGCGGAGCATGGTTTGGCAGCATCACGCCACCGGATCCCAGGTGCAGGGTAGTGGTGTTCGCGGCCAGATAGCCAATCAGCACCGAGGTGGCAGCGCTGGCGATGCCGACCATGTTGTGATGCTCCGCCAGCCAGTAACGGTGATAACCACGCTTTTCGGCCAGTTGAGCCAGATCGAGAGAGTGCGAAAAGGCTTCTCTTGCCGAGGAGCCTTGTGGGATCGGCGCCAGATCCAGCACCGAAAACGGAAGGGTTTTGTCAGTCATAACAGCTCACTTTGTCGACGGTCAATCTTTAATACTGCATTAAATAATGATAACCGTTGTTAACAAAGTGAGCCTTTTCAGGCCTGCAGTTCCAGTCCGGCCAGCCGCTTCCAGTAGCCGTTACAGTCACTGTTTGCCGTCAGCGGCAGCGGCGATGCGCCGTTTTCATTGGCGCGAAAAGCATCCAGCATGGCAAACACGCTGGTGTCCAGCGGGGACAGACGTACCATGTCCACCAGTCCGTCCATCGACGCCAGCTCGTTACCAAGGTTATACACATAACCACTCATGGTCTGAATGCCGTTCAGGACAAACACCTGCTGATTCTCCTGCGACAGCATGCTGCGTCCGTTCGGGTACTTGATGCAGCAGGTTTCGCACTCGTCTTTCGGGCGATCTTCAGAGCGGGCAGTGAAGCAGCGGGCAGAGTACGCCAGCGGCAGATGGCCATAGCTCAACACTTCCACTTCAAACTGGTTGCGAATACCCAGCTCGTCACACTGGTTCAGGAGGTTTACCAGCCAGTCACGCGACAGCTCTACCGGCATGCACCAGCGCGTCATCCCCTGTTTCAGCAGCAGGCGCAGGGTCACGGCGTTATAGCAGTTCAATGCATGGCCCGCGACAAACGGCAGCTTGCGTTCGGCGCACATGTTCACCACGCCCAGATCGCTGGCCTCCAGCAGAAACTCGCCGTTCTCCACGTAGCGCTTCAGCTCACCCAGTTCAGATGAGGCCTGTACCAGCGCCAGCGTAGAGAGCACCACCTGTTTGCCGCTCCCGGCCAGGCTTTTCGCCATCTCCAGCCAGTCGCCCACTTTGGTGGCACGGCGCTTGCTGCATACCGCTTCGCCAAGGTAAATCACATCGGCGCTGCTGGTCGCGGCCTGTTGATAAAAATCTTCCAGCGTCTCTTTTGGCCAGTAGTAGAGCACCGGTCCTAATGAATATTTCATGGTTATCTCACTGCCATTTACGGTGATACGCGCCAAGCGTGGTTTGGGTGCCTTCAGACATTGCGCCGAGCGTCTCCATCCAGGCCGATTGCGGGGCGTAGTTCTGCGGATCTGCCATGCAGCGGTCAATGGCCTGACGCCAGACTTTCGCCACCTGACTGACGTAGGCCGGGCTGCGCTGGCGACCTTCAATCTTCACCGAGGCAATATTAGCGGCCAGCAGTTCCGGCAGCAGTTCCAGCGTGTTGAGGCTGGTGGGTTCTTCCAGCGCGTGATAACGCTCGCCGTCAACCAGATAGCGGCCTTTGCACAGCGTCGGGTAGCCAGCGTTTTCACCGTCCTGATAGCGGTCAATCAGTACCTCATTCAGGCGAGATTCCAGACCCTGTGTGGTTTGCTGCCAGCGAACAAAGCGGGCAGGCGAGCAGGCACCAACGGTATTAGGAGATTCACCGGTTAAATACGAGGAGAGATAGCAGCGGCCTTCAGCCATGATGCACAGGCTACCAAAGGCAAAAACTTCCAGCGGCACTGGCGTGACGCGCGCGAGTTGCTTAACCTGATGAATAGAGAGCACGCGCGGTAAAACCACCCGGGCCACGTCAAAGTTTTGATGATAAAAACGTATCGCCTCTTCGTTGGTGGCAGAGGCCTGAACAGAGACATGGCGCTCAATATGAGGATAGCGTTCTGCCGCATACTCTAGCATGGCGAGGTCGGCCAGAATCAGCGCATCGGCACCCAGCTGTGCTGCCATATCCACCGCGCGCTGCCAGCGGGCATAGCCATCAGGATGGGCAAAGGTATTGATGGCAATATGCAATTTGCGGCGGTGCTGATGTACGAAGTTAACGGCTTCCTGAAGCTTTTTCTCCGTAAAGTTGAGGCCAGCAAAATGGCGGGCGTTAGTATCATCTTTCAGCCCGATATAGACCGCATCGGCCCCATTTTCGATGGCCGCCTTAAGCGCCGGAAGGTTTCCGGCAGGGCAGAGCAGCTCCATAATTTATCCTGATGTCGTCGAGAGCAAAAATGTTAACGAGCTGGGATTTTAATTAACCCATACGCGACAATTTTTGATTTAAGGCAGCTAATGGCGTATTGATGGCACCAATAATGAGGTACACCGGACGACGGTTTGTTGATTTACGCCGCTATGTTCTCCTCCGGATATGGCAAAATACCCGGACTATCGCTATCAGGGAGTAAAGCTCGTGCTGGATAAACTGCGTTCACGTCTCGTACAATTTGGTCCATCAATGCTGAGCGTGCCGGTAAAACTGGCGCCGTTCGCGCTTAAACGTCAGGTGCTGGAGCAGCTCCTGAGCTGGCAGTTCCGCCAGGCGCTGCAGGAAGGCGAACTGGCGTTCCTGGAAGGCCGCTGGTTAAGCATTGAAGTGCGTGATATCGGTCTGCGCTGGTTTACCTCCGTCGAGAATGACCAGCTGATTGTGCGCCAGTCCGCCGACGCGGATGTGAGCTTTAGCGCCGACGCCTGCGATCTGCTGATGATCGCCGCGCGTAAGCAGGATCCGGATACCCTCTTTTTCCAGCGCCGTCTGGTCATTGAAGGCGATACGGAACTGGGTCTGTACGTCAAAAATTTAATGGATGCCATTGAGCTGGAGCAGATGCCAAAAGCGCTGCGCGTGATGTTAATGCAAATGGCAGATTTCGTTGAGGCCGGGCTGAAAACCCCGCCTGACAGTAAACACACTTCAGTAGGTGAGCCATGCTGATTCGAGTCGAAATTGGGATTGATGCACCGGGTATCGATGCGTTGTTACGCCGCTCTTTTGCGAGCGACGCAGAAGCCCAACTG
Organism: Enterobacter cloacae complex sp. 382A5; assembly: GCF_050031095.1. Classification (NCBI taxonomy): domain Bacteria; kingdom Pseudomonadati; phylum Pseudomonadota; class Gammaproteobacteria; order Enterobacterales; family Enterobacteriaceae; genus Enterobacter; species Enterobacter cloacae complex sp. 382A5. Next base: position 4,139,104 of record NZ_JBLGVK010000001.1, on the reverse strand, counting down.
GTCCACGATCTCCGCGAAGACGGCCTGATCACGCTGGGGCTGGTTGCCACCGATGACGAAGGTCAGGTGGTGGGCTACGTTGCCTTCAGCCCGGTAACCGTTCAGGGTGAAGAATTACAGTGGGTAGGAATGGCGCCGCTGGCGGTAGATGAACACTACCGTGGACAAGGGCTGGCACGTCAGCTGGTGTATGAAGGGCTGGACTCGCTCAATGAGTTTGGCTATGCCGCGGTGGTGACGCTGGGCGATCCTGCTTTCTATGGTCGCCTGGGCTTCGAGCCGGCGGCGCAGTACGATCTCCGCTGTCGCTGGCCGGGCACCGAAACTGCCTTCCAGGTGCACCGTCTGGCGGATGACGCGCTCAACGGCGTAAATGGCCTCGTGGAGTATCACGACCATTTTAATCGCTTCTAATCAGGCTTTCACACAGCGCCTCAAACGATCCGTCTCCGGTGACGAGGCGCTCTTTCTGGCGCTTCGTCAACTGCTTAATGCGGTATTCCACTCTTAACGCCAGCGATCTGTCACCCACGGGGGCAGAAAAGGCGAGCGTCAATTCTCCTTTCCCCCGCAGCGCTTTTGCCCCTTTTCCCGTTTGATGCTGAAGAAAACGCCGCGCCACATCGGTCGTGATCCCGGTGTAGAGAGCGTTATCGGCGGTACGGACAAGATAGAGAAACCAGCACACGGTAAACAGATTCAGTATGTTAAGGTGAACGCACCATAGCATGAGAGAGAACGAAAATGGAAACTCTGGCTGCCATTAACCGCTGGCTGGCGAAACAGCATGTTGTCACCTGGTGCGTGTATGACGACGGTGAAATGTGGTGCGCGAATGCGTTTTACTATTATGACCCTGAGCGCGTTGCGTTTTATGTGATGAGCGAAGATAAAACGCGCCATGCGCAGATGACCGGTCAGCAGGCGAAGGTGGCAGGGACAGTTAACGGTCAGCCTAAAACGGTGGCACTGATCCGTGGGGTGCAGTTTAAAGGGGAGATCCGTCGTCTGGACGGTGAAGAGAGCGACGCGCGCCGTAAGCACTACACGCGCCGCTTTCCGGTAGCCGCCGCTTTAAAAGCCCCAGTGTGGGAAATCCGCCTTGATGAGCTGAAATTTACCGACAACACGCTGGGCTTTGGCAAAAAGCTGCACTGGCTACGCGCCGAGCAGGCGTAGCGCTTCGCGGTTGAACGCCGGCAGATCGTCCGGGGTTCGGCTGGTGATCAGCTGGTCTTTGTCGTTGACCACCTCCTGATCGTAAAACTCGGCCCCCGCGTTTTTCAGATCGACAACGATCGGTTTCACGGCAGTGAGTTTACGTCCGCGCACCACATCCGCGCTGATAAGCAGTTGCGGACCATGGCAGATAGCAAAGACCGGTTTTCCGGTGGAGACAAAATCGCGGGTGAACGTTACGAAGCGCTCGTCGCCGCGCAGGGAGTCCGGTGAATGACCGCCGGGTAACAGCAGGGCATCAAAATCAGACGGGCTGACGTTATCGATGGTCTCATCGATGGTCACGCTGGCCTCGCCCTTATGGCCTTTCACCGTTTTTCCCGCCTCTTTCTCAATGGTGATGACCTCATGTCCCGCCTTGCGGAACGCCTCAGCAGGTGAGGTGAATTCTGAATCTTCAAACTCGTCGGTAATCAGGACTGCGATTTTTTTACCCATGCTTCCTCCGTTGTTTTCGCTTCAGACTGTTTTTTTCCCGTTTGTGGTAAATACTTACCGGTAACAGACTTCTAAGTGTGGTTGACCATGCTGAGTTCGCAAACGGACTATTCTGTAAAGGGGATGAAATGAGTCAGGTACTGATTACGGGGGCAACCGGGCTGGTGGGCGATCATCTGCTGCGGCTGCTGATCCAGGATCGCAGGGTGAACTACATTGCGGCCCCGACACGTCGACCGCTGGCGGACATCTCTGGCGTCTTTAATCCTCACGATCCACAGCTGACCGACGCACTGGCGCAGGTGCAGGATCCCATCGATATCGCCTTTTGCTGCCTCGGGACAACGCGGCGTGAGGCGGGCAGTAAAGAGGCGTTTGTTCATGCTGACTATACGCTGGTGGTCGATACGGCGCTAACGGCGAAAAAGCTGGGTGCCACCCATTTTGTGGTGGTCAGCTCGCTGGGCGCCAGCGCCCGTTCGCCGTTCTTTTACAGCAAGGTGAAGGGCGAGATGGAAGAGGCCCTGATTGCCCAGAAGTGGGAGCGGTTGACAATAGTCCGTCCCTCCATGCTGCTGGGGCATCGCGACGAGCGTCGTTTTAACGAGTCGATGTTTGCCCCGTTGTTCCGCATTCTCCCTGGTAACTGGAAATCCATCGAGGCGCGCGATGTGGCGCGTGCGATGTTAAAAGAGGGGCTGTCACCATCGCAGGAGGGAGTGAATATCATCCCTTCGGCGAAACTGCGTGAAATCGCGCAGGGCGAGGCGTAAACTCCCCCCGGCTAATTAAATAACACTCTCCGGGGAATGCTATGACTGGTCAGTCTTCATCTCAGGCGGCAACACCTGTCCAATGGTGGAAGCCCGCGCTCTTCTTTCTCGTGGTCATTATCGGCCTCTGGTATGTGAAATGGCAGCCGTACTACGGTAAAGCCTTCACTGCCGCCGAAACGCACAGCATCGGTAAATCTATTCTCGCTCAGGCTGATTCCAGCCCGCTTCGCGCGGCGTGGGATTATGCCATGGTCTATTTCCTTGCCGTCTGGAAAGCCGCCGTATTAGGCGTCATTCTGGGCTCGTTGATTCAGGTGCTTATCCCGCGTCACTGGCTGGTGAAAACCCTGGGGCAGCCACGCTTTCAGGGCACCCTGCTGGGGACCATTTTCTCCCTGCCGGGCATGATGTGTTCGTGCTGTGCCGCGCCTGTCGCCGCCGGTATGCGCCGTCAGCGAGTCTCTATGGGCGGTGCGCTGGCGTTCTGGATGGGCAACCCGCTGTTAAACCCGGCAACGCTGGTGTTTATGGGCTTTGTGCTGGGTTGGCATTTCGCCTTTATCCGCCTGGTGGCCGGTCTGCTGACGGTGCTGGTGGTGGCAACGCTGGTGCAGAAATGGGTGAAAGATAACGCCGTTGAACCGGCCGCCATTGAGCTTGATGTCAGCGAGCCACAGGGAAGCTTCTTTGCGCGCTGGGGGAATGCACTGTGGCAGCTTTTCTGGAGCACCATTCCTGTGTATATCCTGGCGGTGCTGGTGCTCGGGGCCGCACGCGTCTGGCTATTCCCGCATGCCGACGGCGCCATCGACAATACCCTGATGTGGGTCATTGCGATGGCCGTTGCCGGTTGTCTGTTTGTGATCCCAACGGCGGCTGAAATTCCGATTGTTCAGACCATGATGTTGGCCGGCATGGGCACCGCACCGGCACTGGCGTTGCTCATTACCTTGCCTGCCATCAGCCTGCCGTCGCTTATCATGCTGCGTAAGTCATTCCCGGCGAAAGCGCTGTGGCTCACCGCAGGGCTGGTGGCGTTGAGTGGGGTGATTGTGGGGAGTATTGCGCTTCTGTGAAAAAAGCCCGGTGGCGCGAGCACGCACCGGGCTTACAGTCAGGTGGGAATTACTTAATGTAGGTAAATGCGGTGGTGACGTGTTTCACGCCGCTCACCCGGCTGGCGATATCGGCCGCCGCTTTCCCTTCACGGTCGGTAACCAGACCCAGCAGGAACACTTCGCCGTTTTCGGTCGTCACTTTCACGTTGGATGATTTCACCTGGTCTGAACCCAGCAGCTGGGAACGGACTTTGGTGGTGATCCACGTGTCATTGGAGGCGGTACCAAGGCTGATTGGCTGCCCCTGACGGACTTCGTTGAAGACTTCCGCAGTGCCCTCTACGCCCATCGCGATCTGTTTCGCGCGGCTGGAGAGTTCGCTATTTGGCGCCTGGCCTGTCAGCAGCACTTTGCCCTGGTAAGCCGTCACGTTGATCCGCGCTTCTTTCTTGATTTGTTCGTCTTTCGACAGCGCACTGTTAACGCGCAGCTCCAGAGTACCGTCATCTACCTGGGTGCCAACGGTGCGCGGATCGGTCGCTGCTTTGGTGCCGACGGCAGCGGTACCCACAACAGCCGCAGCGATACATCCCTGCAGCAGTAATGCAGACATAAGGACTGCGAGGGTCGATAAAGCCTTCATGAGAACTCCTTAATCATCCTGGTGAGGGAAAAGCGTGTTATCGATCAAATCACATAAGCAGTTCACCGTGAGCATATGCATCTCCTGAATGCGTGCGCTACGGTGAGACGGAATGCGGATTTCCACATCCTGCGGCCCCAGCAGGCCCGCCAGCTCGCCCCCGTCATAGCCGGTTAAGGCAACGATAGTCATATCGCGGGTAACGGCGGCTTCGACGGCTTTGACAATGTCACGGCTATTGCCGCGCGTGGAGATGGCCAGCAGCACATCGCCCGCATGGCCCAGGGCACGCACCTGCTTAGCGTAAATCTCGTCATGCAGACGATCGTTAGCAATCGCTGTTAAGACCACATTATCGGTATTAAGTGCAATGGCAGGTAAACTGGGGCGTTCTGTTTCAAAACGATTGATCATACTGGCAGCAAAATGCTGTGCGTTGGCAGCGGACGTGCCATTGCCACAACAGAGGATTTTGTTGCCATTGAGCAGGGACTGCACCAGCGTCATGGCGGCGCGAGAGATTGCGTCAGGGAGGGCTTCTGCCGCGGCAATCTGAGTCTGAATGCTTTCTGTGAAGCACACTTTAATTCTTTCGAGCACGTTATCCCTTTTAAATCTTAATTATGCGTCTTCGCCAAAAGCGTTTTTCAGCCATTCGATCTCGTTTCCGGTGAAGGCTAACACATCGAACCGGCAATCCACAGTATCAAAACTCCCATTATGGCGGGCAAGCCACAAGTGGGCAGTCTGTAATAATTTATGTTGTTTGGTGGGCGTCACGCTGGCGGCAGCACCGCCAAAACGGGAAGACTGTCGGTAGCGTACTTCCACAAACACAATGACCTGACCCTCTTTCATGATCAGATCGATTTCGCCGCCACGTCCGCGAACGTTAGCGGCGATAAAGCGCAGTCCTTTGCTCTCAAGCCAGCGACGCGCTTTTAATTCCCAGGCGTCGCCGGTCTCTTTACGGCTTAACTGGCCGGGACGATTTGTCCCTGCTGGTATTTGAGCCATGATAACTTCCTGTTAATCACGCAATCCTGAGTGGCCGTCAGATCGCCGGTATTGCCGTTTAGCTCAAAGCCCGGCACCTGACGCATTTGGGTAAAGTGGTTCGCCAGCGTCCAGGCATCGACGCCCATCGCGTACAGACGCGCCAGCGAGTAGTCGTTACGGACTGCGCTCAGCGCCTGCTGCATCAGGGCCGGATTGCTGCCCGCCAGCATCGGAATTTCGCTGTATTGCAGGCCGTCCATCTCCAGGCGGAAATCCGGGCCTGCGGTGCCTTGTGCGCTGCGAGAGCTGGCGTAGAGCGTGGCGCCGCTCTGGCTGCCGTTACGCATGGCGATCATCGGCTTGATGAAGGCAATCTCTTGCGGCGTAGCGACAATATAGGCCGCATCCACTTTACCGCCACCGCTAATCTGCGCGTCGGTAGGTGGGGCAGGGATGGTCAGACCGCCAATCGTCACGCTCTGCTGCTGTGGCAGGCTTGCACTCACCGGGCTGCCGTTAAGCGCAATACCCGCGCCGCCGTTAACGCCCGCGCGCAGTTCAGAGACGGAGCCGAATTTCTGCTGCAGCACGATGCCGCCGCCCAGCTTCTGCCACTCTTCGGCAAAGGCGTTGGCGACGCGATCGCCCAGCGTACTGCGAGGGATCAGCAGCAGCGGAGACTGTTTCCCTTGCTCGTGAATATGACGCGCCGCATCGCGGGCTTCATCTTCCGGAGAGAGGGCGAAATAGCAGATATTGGCGCGGTTCTGAACCTGTTCAGGCTGGTTGAGCGCCAGCACGTTCAGCGCAGTGTTGCTCTTCATCAACTCTTCGACGTTGTTTTTCAGCAGCGGACCCACAACGATGCTGGCACCGTCCTGTTGCACCTGCGCCAGAACCTGATCGAGCGGCTGAGAACTGGTGTCGTAGATTTTCAGCTCAGCGGCCGGGTTAGCGCTGGTGGTAGCTACGGCCTGTGGCTGGGCGGCAGGCTGAGCGGCAGGTTGTGCTGCGGGCTCAGTGGTCTGCGGTTGAGGTTGCTCCTCTGTCGCAGGCTCCGTCGCCGGTGCGGATTGTGTCTCTACCGGAGTCGCAGGCGCGGGTGCTGAGGCCGCAGGTGTAGTCGGTGCCGTCACCGGGTTCTGCATCGTCCCCTGCGGCGGCGTTTGTGCTGTGGTCAGGTCGCTGGTTTCCGCGGCGGAAGGGCTGACAACGTCGTTCACGTTTGCCGCCTGAGCTGCCTGCGCCGGAACTGCACTGCCGGTCACTGGCGTGGTACCGTTCTTCGCCGCTTCAAAACCTTGTTGAATGGTGCGGCCAAATACCGCCGCCTGGCCGTTTAACGGCAGAAGCAGGGCGATTTTGCTGGTGGAGGCAGGCTTAAAGTTCTGCACGTTCACCAGCTGTGTCGGCAGCATTTTCGCGCCCGGGTTTTGTGGGTAGCGCGTTTGCCAGTCGGTAATACCGGCTTTCAGCATGTTTGGATCGCTGCGGTTGTTAAACCACATCTGTTGCAGATCCAGCCACCCCTGCAACACGTTTTCATCAGCATTGATGACCAGCGCCTGCGCCTGTTCCTGGGTCATTGAGGCGAGCGCCTGCCAGGTGGCATCGATATTTTTCTGCTTGTCCGCACCGCCGAGCAGCGGCTCCTGGGCGATCAGCGCCCGCAGCAGCGTCAGGGAAGGACGTCCCTGCTCAGCGGTAATCCCCGCCTGCCAGAAACGGGCCTGCTGATTTTTATCCAGTGCGCTTACGTCGATGTCGCCAAGGATCTTTTTCGCGGCGGCATAATCTTTCAGCGCGACTTTCAGCTCGGCAGAGAGCAGGCTCTGCTCAAGACGCTGGGCATCGTTAAGCTCGTGCGGAAGCTGGTTGAACAGTTCGGCGGCCTGCTGGGTTTTGCCCTCTTTCAGCAGTGCACGAATGGCGAGTAATTGCCAGTTGATCCTGGTATCATTTGAGCTTTGCGACATTTGTTGCAGATAAAAGCCAGAATCAGCCTGAGCGGATCCCTGCAGATGGGCCGTGCTCTGGTCAGGTGCCTGGGTGCCACAGCCTGCAAAGATCAGGGCTGCCAGCAGAAGCGGCACGCTGCGCGTGGCTTTTTTTCGAAGAAACGTTAACGGTACCATACTGTATCCAGTGATTTTTTTTACGCAATGCTCAATATTAAATCGGCAATACGGACGAAACAATGAAACAACACGAAACGGCAGAGAATTCTCAAGGCCAGCTTTATATTGTACCTACTCCTATCGGGAATTTGTCTGATATTACCCAACGTGCGCTGACCGTATTGCAAGCTGTTGATTTAATTGCTGCTGAAGATACCCGGCATACCGGTTTATTGCTGCAACACTTTGCGATTAACGCTCGTCTCTTCGCCCTGCACGATCATAATGAGCAGCAAAAAGCAGAAACGCTGGTGGCGAAGCTCAAAGAGGGGCAGAACATTGCGCTCGTCTCTGACGCCGGTACGCCGCTGATTAACGACCCGGGCTACCATCTGGTGCGTACCTGCCGTGAAGCCGGGATCCGGGTGGTCCCTCTGCCAGGACCGTGTGCTGCGATTGCTGCGTTGAGCGCAGCGGGCCTGCCGTCCGATCGTTTCTGCTATGAAGGTTTCCTGCCCGCCAAATCCAAAGGCCGCCGTGACGTGTTAAAAGAGCTGGAAGCTGAACCGCGTACGCTGATTTTCTACGAATCCACTCATCGCCTGCTGGAAAGCCTGGAAGATATGGTGACCGTCTGGGGAGAGAGCCGCTACGTGGTGCTGGCGCGCGAGCTGACCAAAACCTGGGAAACCATTCACGGCGCGCCGGTCGGCGAACTGCTGGCGTGGGTAAAAGAGGACGAAAACCGTCGCAAGGGTGAGATGGTGCTGATTGTCGAAGGGCATAAAGCGGAGGAGGACGCACTGCCTGCCGATGCGCTGCGTACTCTGGCACTGCTACAGGCTGAATTGCCGCTTAAGAAAGCGGCAGCACTGGCGGCAGAAATTCACGGCGTGAAGAAGAATGCGCTCTATAAATATGCGCTGGAGCAGCAGGGGGAGTAAGTCATACTTCGCCTGTTTTTGCCGGGCGTCGCTGCGCTTGCCCGGCCTACAAAATCCAGAGTGTCGGAATAAATGTCGGAAAAGAAAATTGCGCAGGCCAACCGGCGATCTGCGTCTTTCGCTAAACCGTAATGATCTCAGTGCCCGTTTTGCTCAGCAAGTCTTTATCGTGTTTTCCGATCCCATCATCCGTAATCACACAGTCAATCTTCTCCATCGGCAGCACCTGATTGAACCCGCGACGATTAAACTTGCTGGCATCCAGTACGGCAATCACTTTATGGGCGGCTGCGGCCATCACGCTGCTGATGGAGTAGCCTTCATTGAAGGTGGTGATACCGTTTGTGGCATCAATGCCGTCAGCCCCAACAAACATTAAATCCGCGCTAATACCTGCAAGCGAACGCTCGGCAATGGTTCCGTGCATGGAGTGCGTTTTATGGCGTACCGTGCCGCCGCAAACCACCAGCGTAATATCTTTATTTTCCGAAAGAGCAAACGCAGCGGGCAAGCTGTTGGTGATAACGGTAATATTGGCTTTCCTCACCAGCGCTTCGGCTATCAGCATAGTGGTACTGCCGCTGTCTAAAATAACCGTCATCCCTTCTTCGATCAGGGCGGCGGCGGCCTGAGCAATACGTTTTTTCGGATCGCTTGCCAGCTGGTAGCGTTCCTCCAGTACGACTTCCTGATTCTCACTTTCAGCCAGGTTACTGCCCGGCTTTGCGGCGCCCCCATGGAAGCGCGTGACCAGCCCTTTTTCTTCCAGCAGACGCAGGTCGTTTCGAATGGTCACTTCAGAGATGCCAAACAGATTTGATAGATCCTGCACCATCACGCTGCCCTGAGCGTTGACGAGGTCAACGATTTTGTTCCTTCGCTCAAATGAGTTCATATTGAATTGCCTGATAATTAATTGTCCCTATTCTAATCGAAGGTATGCGAAAGGTGTAAGGCAATATTCGAAAGTAAATGTGAGCCAGCTCAGGTTGCTGGCTCGAGGGATTAGGCGAAACGCAGCATAATTTTGCCCTGCATCGGTGCGCCGTTCAGAGCCTGCACGGCCTGGGCGAAGCTCTCACTGTCGCCGGTATGGGCAATGAGTGGCTCCAGTTGCAGTTTTTTCCCGGTGAGCAGGCGGACTGCCGTTTCCCACTCTTCCCCTGGCCATGGTGCTGAGTAGTTCATCCAACTACCCAGAAGCGTCAGCTCCTTACGCAATATTTTGCCAAAGGTTGCGGCAGGTAAATTCAGGTCATGATGTAATGTACCGACCAGCGCCACCTGGGCGTGAGGACCGGCAATATCAATGGCAAGCGAGACAGTTTGTGGTGTTCCAGCGGTTTCCAGCACGAGTTGATCAAACCGGTTGTCCTTCAGCGCGTTGAGAATGTCATCGGTGCTCAGGGTCCGGCTGTTGAACACCTGGGTCGCGCCCAAGGTTGTCGCCAGGGCGAGTTTATCGTCGTTGATATCAATTGCAGTCACGCTCTTTGCCCCCAGTGCCAGCGCGCACTGCATCGCCAGCAGACCGATCGTCCCTGCACCGACGATAATGACATTTTTATCTTTGCAGCCCGAAGCCAGATGGAACGCGTGCAGCCCTACGGTGATAGGCTCGATAAATGCCCCGTCTTCGATCGCCATCTCTGCTGGCAGGCGGAACAGGTTCGCGCGCTTCACGACAATATATTCTGCATTGCCACCGTCACTGCGTGAGCCGACAAACTGGTACTTATTACACAGCGAGTAGTAGCCTTTTTCACACTCCGGGCAGGAAAAACAGGGCAGGAGTGGAATGCAGGCTACAGGATCTCCGGCCTGGAGATCCTTTATATCTGCACCACAGGCTTCGACGTGTCCGCTAAATTCGTGGCCCAGGGTGATCGGGTAGTAGTGCGCCCCTTTGGCAAAAATACGCGGGATGTCTGAGCCGCATAATCCTGAGCAAACGATGCGTACCAGAACATCATCCGCATCCTGTATTTGAGGGACCGGGCGTTCTTCAACGCGCACGTTGCCCTCAGCGTGAATTACCACTGATTTCATGATTCACTCCAGAAAAAGAAGGGGAGCATGGCTCCCCGGATATTAAGATACCGTCTGGCTTTGCGGGTTATCGGCGTTTTTCTCCGCCGCCGTAAACGCCCGGGCACGTCGCCAGGTGAGCAGTACGCCAGTAAAATAGATCGCACCAATCACGATGAATCCCACCACGTTTTGCCAGGTAAAGAGCTGAATGAGCAGCCAGGTGATCGGCGAACCGCCCTGATCCATGGATGCCACAAGCCCACCTGCTTTTAACGCCCCCGCGTTCTGTGCAAGCAGGGTGTGCAGGCCGATGGTCTGTGTGGCGATCCACAATGTGATACCCATTATGATGACGCCGGAGATGAGAGTACGGAACAGATTACCCTGATGAACCGCGACCGCCATTGCCACGAAGAAGCCGATAGTCGCAAGGTCGCCGAAAGGCAGCACCTGGTTACCCGGCACCAGTACCGCAATCAGAATTGTTAATGGGATGAAAATGAGACTGGCGGAGACCACTGACGTATGGCCCAGCAGCAGCGCGGGATCAAGACCAATTAAGAATTCCTGACCACCAAATTTGGCCTGCAGGCGTTTGCGGGCGTGTTTAGCAATTGGCGTCAGGCCGTCCATAATCGGCTTGATGACACGCGGCATCAGCAGCATCACCGCAGCGGTTTTCACCGCCAGTTGCAGAACGGATTTCGCGTCGTATCCTGCCAGCATGCCGATGACCAGCCCCATGACAAAACCGACGGTGACGGGCTCGCCAAACGGACCAAAGCGTTTCTGTACATCGTCGGCGCTAAAGTGGATCTGCTTCAGACCTGGAATGTGGTTGATAATCGTATCGACCAGCACCGCGACAGGACCGAGATACGCCGACGAGCCGTGAGGAATGGCAATTCCCTCCAGACCGAAGAAGTCTCGCGTGTCTTTGGCAAACCAGTCCCCCAGCTTGTAGACAAAGGCCGCGTGAACCACCACGCCAAGGATCCCCAGCCAGTAAGAGCCAGTGGCCAGGTGCAGCATTGCCCCGGTGAATGTCATATGCCAGATGTTCCAGATATCCACATTCACTACACGGGTCATACGGGTGACCAGCATGATGACATTGACCCCAATGGCTACCGGGATCGCCACCAGTGCGATTTGGGAAGCCCAGGTCATGGGGGAAGAACCTGGCCAGCCGATGTCCACCACGTGCAGGTTAATCTGGAATTGTTCCGCCATCGCTTTGGCTGCAGGGCCAATGGAGTCGAGCATCAGGCCAATGACCAGCCCAATTCCCACGAAGCCGATGCCGATATGCAGGCCGGACTTGAAGCAATCGCCCAGTTTCATCCCCAGAAGTTTAGAGAAGATAATAATGACGATGGGCAGCATGACGGTGGGACCGAGGTCGAGGATATACCGCATGATTTCGGTAAACATGATCTTACCCCTCGAGGATAGTAAGGATTTTTTGTTGCAGGGCTTCGATACCGACGCCTGATACAAACGGCATCCCATGAACTACCGGAATGTCACCAAAAGATCTGTCGACTTTTGCCGTGGTGCAGATCAGGTCTGCACCGTCCATATAGGTTTCAATTTCGGTCACCCGACACTGAACCAGATCCAGCGTTATGTTGTGGGCTTCACACAGTTCTTTGATCTCTTCAGCCGCCATGGTTGAGGTGGCTACGGCACCACCACAGGCAACAATAACTTTACGTTTCATAGGGTACTCCTTTTTATTATCAGTATGTTATGAAGCCTGTGCACAGGAGGCAGGCTCAAGGATAGTCTCCCGGAATTGCTCGGCCAGGCGATCGGCTGGCGTAGCCAGCAACATGTCCAGCGTGTCCGGGTTTTGTAGCTCGCTGAAAAGACGGCGCAGCAGTTTTATTTGCGCCGTAGGGTTTTCAACAATTAACGCGATAATGAGTGAAACCGCGACCTCTCCATCATCATCTGCCTGCTGAAAATTCACCGGTTTGTCCGGGCGAATCAGGTAAATCGCAGGGCTTTTGGCATGTACCGCTTCACAATGCGGGATCGCAACCGCATGGCGTTCGAGGGTAATGCCGGTGGGGTAGTTGAGCTCCCTTTCGAGAAGTGCGGCTGGGTAAGTGGCATGCACAACCCCTTTCGCCAGCATCTCCTCGCCAATATGTGCCAGCGCAAGCTGGCTATTTTCAAACTCAATTCCGGTACGGACAAAAACGTGACTCATAGACTCTCCGGGCATCAGACGTATTCAGGGGTACAGCCAAATCGATAGGCGCGTAATACATCCTGTATTTTGTCGATGATGAGATTTTGCGGTGTTGCAACGATCTCATTCATCGACAATCGTTCGAACTGAACGGGCATAAACTGGCTGATCAGCCCAAGTGGCAGTGGGGTGTTACTCAGGTTGGCGAGTAATTTCTCCACACCCTGACGGATACGCGGATGCGGCCAGTAGTAGCGAATGCGGTCAGACAAGCTGAAATGAATATCCACCATCGCCTGGCTCCAGGTCGGGCGGTAGTACTTTTTCCAGTAGTCCGGCTCGTTCAGCATCACCTCGTCGATCACCGCCAGCACGTGGCTGCGCTGCTCAGGAGCGATAAGTTCTTTCTCCATTTGCGCAAGGGCAAAGATGGCTTCACGCAGGGCAAAAGTGAGCGCCGGGCCAACTTTCAGAATCGCGAAGTGATCGCGTACCAGGGCGCGATAGGCCTGGCGGGTCTGGTAATCGGTCGAATGCGCCTCGTAGACCATCGGTGTCTGGCGGATCCAGCCGGAAAGCGCCTCTGCCGCATGGGGCTGATAGTGAATAATTTGGGTATGGTCGAACTCCACGCCTGGTTGCACCACGATAGCAATCACGCGCGTCATGGCGTCTTCCAGACCGAGCTCGCTAAAGGCTGCGCGATGGGTGTCCAGCGTCTGTGCAGCATCTTCGACACGGGTAACATGCACGCTGTTAATACTGCTGGTTTCTCCACCTGGTACGGGAACTTCAGTACCAATGACGTAGGTCAGTGCCGCCTTTTGTTCCTCCGTAGCCGTCTCTTCAGCTGCTTTACACAGCCGCGCAGCGCGCTGTGCTACCACCACTGGCGCTAGCGGGATGGCGTCGTCGGCGCAGGACATGGATGCGTCCAGATGGATCTTGGTAAATCCGGCAGCGACATAGGCTTTGATCAGCTCAACGGATTTATCCATCGCGGCTTCCGCCGGTTCGTTTTGCCAGCAGTTAGGCCCCAGGTGATCCCCTCCAAGAATCAGGCGCTCTCGTGGAAAACCAACGTGTTTGGCAATGTTCAATACAAAATCGCGAAAATGGGCAGGAGTCATGCCGGTATAGCCACCAAACTGATTCACCTGATTCGAAGTGGCCTCAATCAGCACTTTATTGTTGGTGTTCAAATCAAACCGCAGTGCAGCTTCGATGACCAGCGGGTGAGCTGAACAGACAGAACAAATACCGAGGTGTTCTCCCGCCTTATGGCGAGCAATAATATCTTTCACAATTCCTCCGGGTCAGGACGTTAGAGTTTTCCTTCACAACCACAATCGATAATCACCTTGCGTACCACCTCTTGCATGGCACTTTTGGCTGGTACCATGTAATGACGCGGATCGCTGGCATCGGGATGTGAAGCGAGATAGGTTTTCAGCGCGTTTGAGAAGGCGATTTTGAGTTCTGTGGCGACATTGACTTTGCAGATCCCGAGGCTAATTGCCTTACGGATATCTTCTGTCGACAATCCTGAGGCACCGTGCAGTACCAGCGGAATATCAACCTGATTACGGATCTCTGCCAGGCGCTCGAAATCGAGCTTTGGCGTGGCTTTGTACAGACCGTGCGCAGTGCCGATGGCAACAGCCAGCGAGTCGATACCCGTGAGTTCAACAAACTCACGCGCCTGTTGTGGGTTGGTGTAAAGCGCATCTTTACTGTCGACGACCAGGTCATCTTCCTGACCACCCAAACGCCCAAGTTCGGCCTCCACGCTAACGTCGTAGCGGTGGCAGTAGTCCGTCACTCTCTTTACCAGCGCCACATTTTCACTGAACGGATGATGAGATCCGTCGATCATTGCAGAGCGGATCCCGCTCTGTACTTTCTGCGCGATATCGTCGAAATCTTCGTGATGATCGAGGTGGATCGCCAGTGGCTGGTTGTACGTTTTGGCCAGATCGCTGGCGATGGCGACCACGTTCCCGGTTCCGGCATAGCTAAACGTACCGGGCGTACCCGCGACGATCAGGGGAGCTCGCATCTCAGAGGCCGTTTCGACGACCACCTGCAGCGTTTCGAGATTATGAATATTGAATGCCGGAACAGCGTAACCTTCACGCTGTGCCTTTATCAGCATCGCTTTCGACGAGATGATATACATCTTTCCTCCGAAACCTTTCGTTTTGTATATGCGAAAGACAATATAGGGTTTCGGAATGTTTTTTTGTGATTGGTATCTTAAAAATGAAAGAATCGAAATGAAAGGTAAGAATGCGAAAGAATCGAAAGCAAAAAAAAGCATGGCCGAAGCCATGCTATGGGAGGTTTTACAGTAAACTCACGTCACCGGTGCCGGGTTAAACACCGCCAGCTGATTATGCAGCCCCCACTGGTCCGAGAAGGTTTTCTTCCTGCCGCTCGCCACATCCAGAATAAAGTGGAACAGCTTCCAGCCTACCTCTTCTATGCTCTCTTCCCCGGTGGCGATGGTGCCTGCGTTAATGTCCATTAAGTCATACCAGCGGTTAGCCAGCTCAGTGCGGGTGGCCATTTTAATCACAGGCACCGCCATCAGGCCGTACGGCGTACCGCGTCCGGTGGTAAAGACCTGCACCGTAATGCCGGAAGCCACCTGCTGGGTGCCGCAAACAAAGTCACTGGCCGGGGTTGCCGCGTAGATCAGGCCGCGTTTCGTTGGACGCTGGCCCGGCGAGAGGACTTCTACAATGGCACTTTGACCGGATTTGGCGATAGAGCCGAGCGCTTTTTCCACCACGTTCGCCAGGCCCCCTTTTTTGTTCCCCGGAGAGGGGTTGGCGCTGCGGTCGGTTTTTCCCATATTGAGGTAGTTATCATACCAGGCCATCTCTTCGAGCAGGCGTTTGCCCACCTCTTCGTTGATGGCGCGCGGCGTGAGTAGATGGATGGCATCTCGCACTTCTGTCACTTCAGAGAACATCACCGTGGCCCCGCAGCGAACAAACAGGTCGGAGGCATAACCCACCGCCGGGTTGGCGGTCACGCCGGAAAACGCATCGCTGCCGCCACATTGTGTACCAATCACCAGCTCGGAAGCCGGGCAGGTCTCACGTTGACGCGTATTGAGTTTAGCCAGATGACGCTCTGCAACCTGAAGGATATCGTCAACCATCGAACGGAAACCAACGTGGTGTTCGTCCTGCAGACGTACAATGCTGGCCTCATCGGCCGGAATGGCTTTTAGATCCTCGGTGCCCTGCAGCAGGCGCTCAGGCTGTAGCTTTTCACAACCCAGGCCTATCACCATCACTTCGCCACCAAAGTTCGGGTTCAGGGCGATATTGTGGATAGTTCGGATTGGCACCACGGCAGCAGGGGCATTGATCGCCACGCCGCAGCCGTAAAGGTGATTCAGCCCCACCACGCCATCAACGTTCGGGTACTTTGGCAGCAGATCGCGCTCGATGAGTTTCACCACATAATCCACCACGCCTGCCACACAGTGAACGCTGGTGGTAATGCCGAGCAGATTCTTGGTTCCAACGCTGCCGTCTGCGTTGCGATAGCCTTCAAAGGTGTACCCTTCCAGCGGTGGCAGCGGCTCCGGGACGCGGGTCGCCAGCGGCAGGGTGTTCAACGGTGGGGCTTCTGGCAGCTCAACCAGAGACTCATCAATCCAGCTGCCTTGCGGAATGGCACGGACGGCATAGCCAATGACTTCACCATAACGCACGATTTCACCCTGAGCCGGGATATCCACCAGCGCCACTTTATGCCCCTGCGGAATATGTTCAATCAGCTCCAGGCCATCCGGGAAGCGGGTTCCGGCTTTTAAGCCATTGTCGTTCACAATAATTGCCACATTATCCGTGTCGTGAACTTTTATATAGAACGCCGTCGGCAACGCTTGTCGAATTTCAATGTCGGCCATTGTTCAATATTCTCCAGCAAAGAATCTGATAATAAATACAGCCAATTTTCTTATGGCAAAAATAAAAACGCAGCTTGCGAAAATAGAGCATGTCAGGAGACAGAGCGTGAGAATGTGATCGCGATCGCTCCCGAACCAGTAATGGCTGATTCTGTGCATCAGCGCCCAGTGGTTTGTGCATATGCTCAAAATATTATTGAAACAGAGCGTAACACTTGAGCATTAAAACAATGTGCTGCCGGAAAGTGGCGATTATACTGAATGACGATTTTATCACGCCGAAATAGAGAATAAATATAACGCTGGTAATAAATATACTGACCAGGGCTGCGGAATTAAAAAGGTAAATACGATGAATAACGCTATCTTCCCAAATAAATTTAAAGCGGCGCTTGCGGCGCACCAGATTCAGATTGGATGCTGGTCCGCACTGGCAAACCCAATCAGTACCGAAGTGCTGGGTCTGGCGGGGTTCGACTGGCTGGTGCTTGATGGCGAGCATGCGCCGAACGATATCAGCACCTTTATTCCGCAGTTGATGGCGCTCAAAGGCAGCCAGAGCGCGCCGGTGGTCCGCGTCCCCACGAACGAGCCGGTGATCATCAAGCGCCTGCTGGATATCGGCTTCTACAACTTCCTGATCCCGTTTGTCGAAACGCAGGAGGAGGCGGCACAGGCCGTGGCGTCAACACGCTATCCGCCGGAAGGGATCCGCGGCGTCTCCGTTTCGCATCGCGCCAACATGTTTGGCACCGTACCGGACTACTTTGCGCAGTCCAACAGCAACATCACCATTCTGGTACAGATTGAGAGTCAGCAGGGTGTCGATAGCGTGGATACCATCGCCGCCACCGAGGGCGTGGACGGCATTTTCGTCGGCCCAAGCGATCTGGCGGCCGCGTTTGGGCACCTGGGCAATGCGGGTCACCCGGATGTGCAGCGCGCCATTCAGCACATCTTTGCCCGCGCCAAAGCGCACGGCAAACCGTGTGGCATTCTGGCGCCGGTTGAAGCAGACGCACGCCGCTATCTGGAGTGGGGCGCGACCTTCGTTGCCGTCGGCAGCGACCTCGGCGTATTCCGTTCTGCGACGCAGAAATTAGCGGACGCTTTTAAAAAATAACCATCTTGAGGAAAACAGATTATGACGCTGAAAGTGGGTTTTATTGGCCTCGGCATTATGGGCAAACCAATGAGTAAAAACCTCATCAAAGCAGGATACTCCCTGGTGGTTTCAGACCATAATTCGCAGGCCGTGGCCGAAGTGATGGCGGCTGGCGCAGAAACCGCCACCACAGCCAAAGCCATTGCCGAGCAGTGCGATGTCATTATCACCATGCTGCCAAACTCTCCCCATGTAAAAGAGGTCGCGCTGGGTGAGAACGGCATTATCGACGGCGCGAAGCCGGGCCTGGTGTTGATCGACATGAGCTCCATCGCACCGCTGGCCAGCCGGGAAATCAGCGAGGCGCTGAAAGCGAAAGGCGTCGAGATGCTCGATGCCCCGGTGAGCGGCGGTGAACCGAAAGCCATCGACGGCACGTTGTCGGTCATGGTCGGCGGCGATAAGGCGATTTTCGACAAATACTACGATCTGATGAAAGCGATGGCCGGTTCCGTGGTGCACACCGGGGAGATTGGCGCGGGTAACGTAACCAAGCTGGCAAACCAGGTGATTGTGGCGCTGAATATTGCCGCCATGTCGGAGGCGCTCACTCTGGCCACCAAAGCGGGCGTCAACCCGGATCTGGTTTACCAGGCGATCCGCGGTGGGCTGGCGGGTAGCACGGTGCTGGACGCTAAAGCGCCGATGGTGATGGATCGTAACTTCAAACCCGGTTTCCGTATCGACCTGCACATTAAAGATCTGGCTAACGCGCTGGACACTTCTCACGGCGTAGGGGCCCAACTGCCGCTGACCGCCGCCGTCATGGAGATGATGCAGGCGCTACGTGCCGATGGCCTGGGCACCGCTGACCACAGTGCCATTGCGTGCTACTACGAAAAACTGGCGAAGGTGGAAGTCTCCCGCTAATTTCGGCTTCCCTACAACCAAGGGTGACAGCGGCGTGCAAACCCACTATACTGCGCGCCGAAGCTGACCAGACAGTCGCCGCTTCGTCGTCGTCCACCTTCGGGTGGAGACGGGCGGAGGGGAGGAAAGTCCGGGCTCCATAGGGCAGGGTGCCAGGTAACGCCTGGGGGGGAAACCCACGACCAGTGCAACAGAGAGCAAACCGCCGATGGCCCACGCAAGTGGGATCAGGTAAGGGTGAAAGGGTGCGGTAAGAGCGCACCGCGCGGCTGGTAACAGTCCGTGGCACGGTAAACTCCACCCGGAGCAAGGCCAAATAGGGGTTCACATGGTACGGCCCGTACTGAACCCGGGTAGGCTGCTTGAGCCAGTGAGCGATTGCTGGCCTAGATGAATGACTGTCCACGACAGAACCCGGCTTATCGGTCAGCTTCAACTTCTTTAAAAACAATAAGTTGATGTATCTCAGGTAATTAGAAGCATAAATGAGATACATAATGGGATACATCAACGATTGTTACCTACTCCAGTTTGTTAGATAATCAATTTTTCTGTTGCTCGCTTGGTACGGACTACCCACGTCGATGTCAGTTCCTGATCTTCCGACTAACGCCATTCTTCATTCTTTTGCGATTTGGTTCTATCCACAGCGATCAGTTACAGAGAATCATACGAATGATCAAAAAAACTCTCCCAGCGTGACTTTAATACAAATCAATTAATCTTCACATTCTCCCCAAAATTTGATGGAAAGCCTTAGTCCACAGGAAGTATGCTTTGTAGCGGGTAACCTCTCGTGGAAGGTAACAGCCATGTTTCTTCCTAACCTTGAGGTTAATCTCATCAATCTTCTTTAGGGTTCAAAACATAATTTTTGTTACAATGTAGGGACAACAAATGACAAAATTATTTATTAAGTCTGTTAGAAGCTACCATCCTGATATTGATACTGAATTTGATTTTAGTTCTAAGGTCACTTTGATTTATGGACTAAATGGGAGCGGTAAATCTACGATATCTGGATACTTCTTCAATCCAAAAAATCCAGAGTATGAAAAGTGCAGGTTGGCACCAGAGGAGGATGTCCAGTTTCTTGTCTTTAATCAGGATTATATCGATGAAAATTTTCATAATAGTCAAACTCAACCTGGTGTATTCACTCTCAATAATGAAAATGCTGAGATAACAAAAAAAATTGAAGAAAATAAGCAAACGCTAATTAAGAATAATAAGAAGATAGTTCTAAAACAAACTGAGATTCAAGAAAAAAGAGAATCAAAAGAATCTGTTCTCTCTAAAATAATTGATGAGATCTGGAATAGAACGGCAAATATTAGGAAATCGGAAATTAGCGGCCTCGTAAATTGGATGTCAAGAAAACAAAAGTTCTTCGAGGCTATTGATCTTCATGATAAAGTTAAAAGCAATGAATTCACTGAACTGGAGGAACGATATAACTATTTGGAAAGATTTAAAGAGGTAAAGTATACTCCCGTTCCAAAGTTGATTTTACCAATATTATCTGATGAAGAACATCAAATATTAAAATCTCCACTGTTGAGTTCTGGTAATAGCCATCTGTCTAAATTCATTGAGAGGCTCTCTAACTCTGATTGGGTGAGAAATGGTGTACGGTATCTTTCAGAAGATCAATGTCCATTTTGCCAGCAACATTTAGATAGTGAACAGTTAAAAGAAGAGTTAGATAGCATATTTAATGAAACTTATAAAGAAAGTTTGTCGCAAATCGAGGCTCTAAAAGAACGATACTCAGTTTGGAAAAGCAATATAGATAATTACTTAGTGAATTTCGAAGGTCTTGCCGCAATAACAGATGAGAGCCTTTTGGCTAAGAATATAAGTGACATTAGAAATCATTATGATTCTAATGAGAGGCTTATTGTAAAGAAACTTTCGTCGCCATCAAAATCAGTGGATTTGATTAGCGATATTGATGTTGTTGATAACCTTAACAAGCAAGTTAATCATATAAATGAACAAATAGAAGCCCATAACAAAAAGATTGATAATTATGATGATGAACGCAGCATTCTGACGCAAGACCTTCTTTCCCATTTAAAGTTTATTAACGAAACGTCTCTCAATCGTTATCATGAGCAAGAAAAAGAACTGGATGATTTAATTGACAGGCTTAATGATGAAGTTAAAACCATTAACAGTCAAAACGCAAAATTGCAGGAGGAAAACAGGTTAAAAGCAAGTGAAGTTGTTAATATTGAAGAAACTATTAATAAGATAAATGATAGTCTTGTATCTCTTGGTATTACAGGGTTTACCTTGATCAAGCATCAGGATGAATCGGAAACATATAAATTACACCGGGAAGGTCAAAGCAATGCTAATAGTGTTTTCAAATCATTAAGTGAGGGTGAGAAAACAATAATCTCATTTTTATATTTCATAGAGCAATGCAAAGGCCTCAAGAATAAAAATGATATTATCAAAGATAAATTTATCGTCATTGATGATCCAATATCAAGCCTTTCTCATAATTACATATATGAAATATCTTCAATGATTTTCAATGATTTAATATTAAAAGAGATAGCTAAGAAATTTATTGTATTAACACATAGTCTCTTTTTCTTTCAAGAGTTAGTCATAACAGCCAGTTCTGAGAAAAAAATAATAAAAGACTGGGCTTTTTATCGAATAATTAAAGGGGCGCATAGTCAATGCCTCAAGCTCAAGAAAGATGAGCTTCTCAATGAATATCAATCATTGTGGCAAACTCTAAAAGATGCAAAAAATGGCATAGTCAATCCTGTAATTTTACCGAATGTGATGAGAAATATTCTTGAATATTATTTCAGCTTTTCATGTAAAAAGGATCGACTAAAAGAGGTACTAAGGACTCTCGCAGATTCCCATGCAGAACCACGATACAACTCATTTTATCGATTTATAAATAGACATTCACACTCTGATGGTAAAAATATTCAAACGATCGGAGCGATCGACGCTCATGTTTATTTGGAAATGTTTGAAAGAATATTTAAAGATACCGGCGATGATGCACATTTTAATGCGATGATGAGTGATGAGGTGATAGCATAAAATTAATTTATGGATGGTCGAAAAGCTAAATTTCGGCCTTCGCATATCTTAGGTTACCACCGACGGGTGTATCACTTAGCGATTCGGTAACGAGCGTTTGTGCTTGCACACATCTTCCCAGCGACCGAAACGAAAGCGTTTGTATTTGCATACATTAACGACTTTCGGGCCCATGATGGCTCTCCTTTTCTATCCAGTGAGACACTGGTTAGTCCTTGTACCCTGTGTACAAGCACGTAACAGGTAAGGTGAAGAGGCACCCGGGGTGGTAACACTACTGATTATAATGACTAAAAAAGTCATTTCAATCATTTTGAAGGATCTCTTAAGGTTAGAACCTATCGCCGTCTTAACATGCCAATATAGCCTAACTAATTAATATTTATACCTAAATTCGATTGTCATTGGAAAAATCCTGCATAATCACCTGCTGATATTTGGTGGGGATACCAGTGCGTTAGGAGGGGCTCTTTTGAACGGCGCTTAACCCCTTAAGCATTGGCGTGGTAAAACACTTAACTTATTTCAGTATTGGTCATTAGCAAGTTGTTCTGAAAGGCTTTCTTTGTCTTTTGAGCAGCATCCCTTATAACAGACTTTAAGGATTAGCCGAAATTATGTTAAATACTGTTTAAAAAACCAGTAATAAAATTTCCATCTGGGTTAAATGAGTGATAGAGTGTCACTCATAAGACCCTTTGGAGGCGTTATGTCTGAATTTGAATTACTGGCGCAGGATCTGCTTGAGAAAGTTGAAGTAGAAGAAAAGCAGCGACAGGAAAATGATAGAAAACTTATTGAGCAAGTACTGGAAATCTATGATCAGAAGTTTGTGGCAGAGCTCTTAAGAAAAGTTGGTAAAAACGACTGGAGTCGGGAAACGCTTAACCGTTGGATCAATGATAAATGCTCCCCTAGGTCACTGATTTCAGCCGAGGAGGCACTTCTTCGAAAAATGCTTCCGGAACCACCAGCAAATCATCCAGAGTATGCATTTCGTTTCGTTGATCTGTTTGCCGGGATTGGCGGTATTCGTAAGGGATTCGAAGCGATCGGGGGCCAGTGCGTCTTTACAAGCGAATGGAATAAACAAGCGGTTCGTACATATAAAGCTAACTGGTTTAATGACGAGCGAGCACATACATTTAATCTCGATATCCGAGAAGTCACTCTCAGTGACAAGCCTGAGGTATCAGAGACAGATGCTTATGCCTATATCGACGAACATGTTCCTGATCATGACGTGCTTTTGGCTGGCTTCCCTTGCCAGCCGTTTAGCCTTGCAGGAGTGAGTAAGAAAAATTCGCTGGGTCGCGCGCATGGGTTCGAGTGTGAAGCTCAAGGAACACTTTTCTTTGATGTGGCACGTATTATCCGGGCAAAAAAACCAGCCATTTTTGTGCTTGAGAACGTCAAAAACCTGAAAAGCCATGACAAAGGTAAAACTTTTAAAGTCATCATGGAGACGCTTGACGAGTTGGGCTATGAAGTTGCCGATGCGAAGGACATGGGGAAAAGTGATCCTAAGGTCATCGATGGCAAGCATTTTCTTCCTCAGCATCGTGAACGTATCGTTCTGGTGGGGTTCCGGCGCGACCTGAATATTCACAATGGCTTCACTCTCCGTGACGTCAGTCGATTTTATCCCGAACGACGTCCATCGTTTGGTGAGCTACTGGAGCCGGTGGTTGACAGCAAATATATCTTGACGCCTAAACTCTGGGAGTACCTTTATAACTATGCTAAAAAGCATGCCGCTAAGGGTAACGGCTTTGGTTTTGGCCTCGTTAACCCGGAAGATAAAGAAAGCGTGGCTCGCACACTTTCTGCCCGTTATCATAAAGACGGATCCGAAATTCTAATAGACCGTGGGTGGGATATGGCTGCTGGGGAAGTAGATTTTTCGAATGTTGAAAACCAAGCTCGCCGCCCACGGAGACTGACTCCCCGCGAGTGCGCACGCCTCATGGGCTTTGAAAAGCCAGATGGCAAGCCTTTTCGAATTCCGGTTTCTGACACGCAGTCATATCGTCAGTTCGGTAACTCCGTTGTGGTTCCTGTCTTTGAAGCCGTAGCCAGACTACTGGAGCCCTACATCCTCAAGGCTGTTTCTGCCAAGACTGATAAAGCATAATGGATACTCCCGGCCTTCACATGCCGGGAGCTTTTTATGGCAGTTCTGCGTAAAGCCCTGTAAGTTCAGCGATAAAAGCCCCCAGCGTCATTAGTTCGCCTCTCACCGCTTCCGGATATTTCCTGTGTAATGATGATGGTACAACCAGCTTGACTCCTGCATCTCGCATTTCACTATGCTGAGCCTGAGAAACTCCCTCCTGTAGAGTGAAAAGGTGTATCTGCCTGATTTTATCCGCCTCGTTTAGTATCTGACGCCAACGGTCTTTGCATGTTGTCTTCACCGCTAACATACGGAGATTTTCTTCGGGATATCCGATATCGTGGTAAGCCTCAGCAGATGGGAATAGAAAGTCAGGTTTTTTATTGCCCTCAGTTACTGCCTGCGTGGCGAAGTGTCGTAGACCATGCTCAACGAAAAGATGTTCAAGATGTAGCTCAAGTGACTTTCCCGCTCTTGATTTTCGGCGATTACTGACGGAATTAGCCAGTGCAATGAACTCATCGACAGAGCCGAACCCCTTACGAATGATGTCCAGTACGTGGAGCTCTTCTACGAGAAGAAAAATGTCGTACTCTATACGGCGTCTATCAATCAACTGTTCGTCTGGATCATTGGAGTTTTTTGCGTAGTGCCTTCCAGCATACTGGATAATTTCACTTCCTGATGGGAACTGCTGCTTCCAAGCGTCAGGTATATTGTATTTATGATTCACTGGGGCATGTTGTAGAGACAATCCCCCCAGAATTTCACTGGATGGCCCAAATATAAGCGTCCCAGGGATGACTTCCCCTATAACGGACTCAATAATATTCTCTTCATCAGGATTGACGCAGACCCATATGTTCACCTCTGAACTATCACCGCCTTGCTCATCCTGCTTAAACGCCAGAAGCGTAAGGGCTCCTGTATTTTCAGGATCTTGGAGTGGGCTTCCTCTTCCCCAGCGAGTAATTCTTCTCTCATTCCGGGTCCCGCCAAAGAAACGATTATTGTAATAGATGGCCCGAGCCTCGCTGTCCGGATACTCATGTGATGAAACATGCGCAGTAAGAAAAACAGACGGGTTCAGTTCTTGGGTATTGTTGATGGAAGGAAGTAGTTTTTCAGCGATGTCGGAAGAAATATATAGTCCTACCTGATGTCCACCTGTTGCGCCAGTATCATTGGCAGACAATCGTTTGATATAGAGAAAGTAATTGTCACCAGCTATCCTGAGCAGCCATTCCTGAAAAACCGACATAAGCATCCCTCTGTTGTCTGAAAGTTCGAAGCTCAATTTTTCCACAGAAACGGAAGGGGAGCCAGCAAACTTTCCTTGATTAATTAAGTGAATAAGTGCAGGTGTGTCTATCAAGGGTCTGAATGCATATGAACCCCCAGGGTGGATGCATCCCCAGCTCTTGGCATTTGATCCCGACGTATCGTGCACTTCAAATGGGATACAAAGCTGACTTATCGGTCAGCTTCAACTTCTTAGAGAACCCCGCTTCGGCGGGGTTTTTGCTTAATGGGGCATGTACGCAGGTTAAGCGCAGCGCCACCCGGCAACCCCCCAAACGACACCAATTCTCATATTTGCGACATTAAGCACATTTCACTGTTTTCTCCATTCATTGCCGCTCTGCTGTCTAATCCTGATCGTTATCACAAAATTTACCGCTAAAAAATCCTGAATTCTGAGTATGATTAATTTGTTATGAATGTTAACTTGATGATCCCGAATGTTTTCTTATTTGATATGCATATTTTGAAATTAAAAACATTCACCCTAAGAATGTGTGACGTATTCCACTCTTTCCCGAACCTCTGTCAAATTACGCCCGTAAATTTCGAAAAACTGAAAGAATGTTTCACATGAATAATGGCTATTTATTGTTCTTTAATTGCCTGAAAGATAGTCTTTATTGATTTTTTAAACGCAGCAAAATTTATCCGGGTTATCGCCATAAAATAAATTTATTACCGCCATTTTTGTTGATCAATATCAGCGTAATAGCGTATTTGGTTGGTTGTATTTTATTGATTTAAAAGGTTTTTGATGAGGTTTGGTAGTTGCTGGTAAGGGTGTGAAAAGGCAAATTGTGAGTAACAGCACATACCCCCTGAAACAATATTGAGTAGAATCCACCCCGTCATAGGGAAATAAGCGCAGAATATTATGAACACTATTATTCTACCGAAAACACAGCACCTCGTGGTATTTCAGGAAGTCATTAAAAGTGGCTCCATAGGTTCTGCAGCAAGACAACTGGGTCTGACGCAACCCGCCGTCAGCAAAATTATCAGTGACATCGAATCTTACTTCGGTGTGGAAGTGATGGTGCGTAAAAACACGGGCGTAAAACTGACGGCGGCGGGCCAGGTTCTGCTCTCGTACTCAGAGTCGATCACCCGTGAGATGAAAAACATGGTGAGCGAGATTAACAGCCTCAGTTTCAGCACCGTCATGGACGTCTCGTTTGGTTATCCATCGCTGATTGGCTTCACGTTCCTCTCTGAAATGATCAAAAAATTCAAGGAAGTGTTCCCGAAAGCGCGGGTCTCCATGTATGAAGCGCAGCTCTCTTCTTTCCTTCCCGCCATTCGTGACGGGCGGCTGGACTTTGCCATCGGCACGCTGAGTGATGAAATGCTGCTGCAAGATCTGCATGTCGAACCGCTGTTCGAGTCTGAATTTGTGCTGGTGGCCAGCAAATCACGAACGTGCACCGCCCCGACGACACTGGCATCGCTCACCCATGAGCAGTGGGTGATGCCGCAAACCGACATGGGCTACTACAAAGAACTTCTGACCACCCTGCAAGACAACCACATCAGTATTGAAAACATCGTCCAGACCGATTCCGTCGTCACCATTTATAACCTTGTCCTCAATGCCGACTACCTGACGGTGATCCCCCGCGACATGATTGCGCCGTTCGGTTCAGACCAGTTTATTGTGCTGCCAGTGGAAGATGAATTACCGGTGGCACGCTATGCCGCCGTGTGGTCCAAAAATTACAGAATTAAAAAATCAGCGTCAGTGTTAGTTGAGCTGGCGAAACAATATGCGTCACTGACCAGTGAACGACGACGATGAATAATTAATTTCCAAATAAGTAATTCCTGTTTTTGAAAAACACCCCAGAGCTTATTTTAGCTGTGCTCTGATACCCTGACTTTGCCCGAAAAGAATGAATTATTATAACGAGGATATTATGCATATTACCTACGATCTCCCGGTAACCATTGAAGATATTCAGGACGCCAGAAAACGACTGGCAGGAAAGATATATAAAACCGGCATGCCGCGCTCGAATTATCTCAGCGAACGCTGTAAGGGTGAAATCTTTCTGAAGTTTGAAAATATGCAGCGTACCGGCTCCTTCAAAATTCGCGGCGCGTTCAATAAATTAAGCTCGCTGACCGATGCTGAAAGACGTAAAGGGGTTGTGGCCTGCTCTGCGGGAAACCATGCGCAGGGCGTCTCCCTTTCCTGTGCCATGCTCGGCATCGACGGCAAAGTGGTGATGCCGATGGGCGCGCCAAAATCCAAAGTTGCCGCCACGCGTGACTACTCGGCGGAAGTGGTGCTGCACGGCGAGAACTTCAACGACACGATCGCCAAAGTGAGCGAAATCGTTGAGATGGAAGGGCGTATTTTTATCCCGCCTTACGATGACCCGAAAGTGATCGCCGGCCAGGGCACGATCGGCCTCGAAATTCTCGAAGATTTATACGATGTGGATAACATCATTGTGCCCATCGGCGGTGGCGGATTAATTGCTGGCATCGCAACGGCAATAAAATCGATTAACCCGACCATTAATATTATCGGCGTACAGTCTGAAAACGTTCACGGCATGGCGGCGTCGTATCAGGCGGGTGAAATTATTAACCATCGGGTTACCGGCACATTAGCAGACGGCTGCGACGTTTCTCGTCCGGGTAAATTAACCTTCGAAATTGTTCGTGAATTAGTCGACGACATTGTGCTGGTCAGCGAAGACGATATTCGTAACAGCATGATTGCGTTAATTCAGCGAAACAAAGTGGTGACCGAAGGGGCGGGGGCGCTGGCCTGCGCGGCGTTATTGAGCGGCAAGCTCGACCATTATATTCAGGGGCGCAAAACCGTCTGCATTATTTCCGGCGGCAATATCGATCTCTCTCGTGTTTCCCAAATTACCGGCTTCGTTGACGCATAAGGATGACCTATGAGCAACACTGAAAGCATTATCGTTGGCCAGACAAAAACGTCCTCCTGGCGTAAGTCAGACACCACCTGGACGCTGGGATTGTTTGGTACCGCCATTGGCGCAGGCGTGCTGTTCTTCCCTATACGTGCAGGTTTCGGTGGCTTGATCCCTATCCTGCTGATGCTGCTTCTCGCGTTCCCGATTGCGTTCTACTGCCACCGCGCGCTGGCGCGTCTGTGCCTGTCCGGTAGCAACGTTTCCGGCAATATCACCGAAACGGTGGAGGAGCATTTTGGTAAAACAGGCGGAGTGGTCATCACGTTCCTCTACTTCTTCGCCATTTGCCCGCTGCTGTGGATTTACGGCGTCACCATTACCAACACCTTTATGACCTTCTGGGAAAACCAGCTCCAGATGCCGGCGCTAAACCGCGGCGTGGTGGCGCTGTTCCTGCTGCTGCTGATGGCCTTTGTGATCTGGTTCGGTAAAGACCTGATGGTGAAGGTCATGAGCTATCTGGTATTCCCGTTTATCGCCAGTCTGGTGCTGATTTCCCTGTCGCTGATCCCTTACTGGAACTCGGCGGTGATCGACCAGGTTAACCTGAGCGATATCGCCTTCACCGGCCATGACGGCATACTGGTGACGGTGTGGCTGGGGATCTCCATCATGGTCTTCTCCTTTAACTTCTCACCAATTGTCTCCTCGTTTGTGGTCTCCAAGCGCGAAGAGTACGAACCGGAATTCGGTAAAGACTTCACCGAGCAGAAATGTTCCAGAATCATCGGCCGCGCCAGCCTGCTGATGGTCGCCGTAGTGATGTTCTTCGCCTTTAGCTGCCTGTTTACGCTCTCTCCGCAGAACATGGCTGATGCCAAAGCGCAGAACATTCCGGTGCTCTCTTATCTGGCGAACCATTTTGCGTCGATGTCAGGCACCAAATCGACGTTTGCGACGGTGCTGGAATACGGCGCCTCTATCATCGCGCTGGTCGCAATCTTCAAATCTTTCTTCGGCCACTATCTGGGCACGCTGGAAGGGCTGAACGGCCTGATCCTGAAGTTCGGGTACAAGGGCGATAAGAAGAAGGTCTCGGTGGGCAAACTGAACACCATCAGCATGGTCTTCATCATGGGCTCCACCTGGGTTGTCGCGTATGCCAACCCGAACATTCTGGACCTTATTGAGGCCATGGGAGCACCCATCATCGCTTCTCTGCTGTGTCTGCTGCCGATGTATGCCATCCGCAAAGCCCCGGCAATGGCGAAGTATAAGGGCAGACCCGAGAACATCTTCGTCACTGTTGTCGGCCTGCTGACCATTCTGAACATCGTTTACAAACTGTTCTAAATCAATGCTCAGGAAGAGCGGAGTCACACCATGATTGAGTTTCCGGTTGTACTGGTTATTAACTGCGGTTCGTCCTCTGTTAAGTTTTCAGTGCTCGATGCCAGCAGCTGCGATGCCTTGATGACGGGCATTGCCGACGGTATCAACACTGAAAAAGCCTTTATTTCCGTGAACGGGGGTGAGCCAGCCACACTGGCTCACCATGACTACGAAGGGGCGCTGGCTGCCATCGCCCTGGAGCTGGAGAAGCGTGACCTGATGAGCAGCGTGGCCTTAATTGGCCACCGCATTGCCCACGGCGGTGAACGCTTCAGCGAGTCGACCCTTATCACGGAGCAGGTTATCAACGAGATCCGCCAGGTTTCTTCTCTGGCACCACTGCACAACTACGCCAACTTAAGCGGTGTGGAAGCGGCGGAACGCCTGTTCCCGAACGTTCAGCAGGTGGCGGTGTTTGACACCAGTTTCCATCAGACGCTGCCGCCGCAGGCGTATTTGTATGGGTTGCCGTACCGCTATTTTGAGGAGCTGGGCGTGCGGCGCTACGGTTTTCACGGTACTTCCCACCGCTACGTTGCCGGGCAGGCGCATGCGCTTCTCGGACTTTCACCGGACGACAACGGGTTAGTGATTGCCCACCTGGGTAATGGCGCGTCGATTTGCGCGGTTCGTAATGGCAAAAGCGTCGATACCTCGATGGGGATGACGCCGCTGGAAGGGCTGATGATGGGCACGCGCTGTGGCGACGTGGATTTTGGCGCGATGGCGTGGATTGCCCAGCAAACCGGCCAGTCGTTCGAGGAGCTGGAGCGTGTGGTTAACAAAGAATCTGGCTTGCTGGGGATCTCCGGGATTTCCGCCGATCTCAGGACGCTGGAAAAAGCCTGGCGCGAGGGAAATCCGCGGGCGCAGCTGGCGATAAAAACCTTTGTGCACCGCATTGCACGGCATATCGCTGGCCACGCGGCGTCGCTGCATCGCCTGGACGGGGTGGTGTTTACCGGAGGGATTGGCGAGAACTCTACGCTCATCCGCAGGCTGGTAGCAGAACATCTCAAGGTCTTTGGCCTCATCCTCGACGAGACCCGCAACGCCCTGCCTGGCAGCGCGGGTGAACGCATCATCAGCGCCGATACGTCCCGCGTGGCGTGTGCGGTGATCCCTACCAATGAAGAAAAAATGATCGCGCTGGACGCCCTCCGTCTTGGGAAGGTTACCCCGGCTGCGGCTTACGCCTGACAGAGCGAGAATCTCATGAAAGTAACGATTGATACGCGCGTTGCGCCCTACAGCGACGCATGGGCCGGGTTTCGCGGTGAAGAATGGAAAGACGCCGTTAACGTGCGCGATTTTATTCAGCATAACTACACCCCTTATGAAGGCGACGAAACTTTCCTCGCGCAGGCGACGCCAGCAACGACGGCGCTGTGGCAAAAGGTGATGGTGGGGATTCGCCAGGAAAATGCCACCCACGCCCCGGTGGATTTCGATACCAACATCGCCACCACCATTACCGCTCACGGACCGGGCTATATCGACCGGGAGCTGGAGACCATCGTCGGCCTGCAAACCGATAAGCCGCTCAAGCGTGCCCTGCATCCGTATGGTGGGATCAACATGATCCGCAGCTCGTTCGAAGCCTACGGCCGCGAGATGGATCCGCAGTTCGAATACCTGTTTACCGACCTGCGTAAAACCCATAACCAGGGCGTGTTTGACGTCTACTCACCGGAGATGATGCGTTGCCGTAAATCGGGCGTACTGACCGGGCTGCCGGACGGCTACGGACGCGGGCGCATCATCGGCGACTACCGCCGCGTGGCGCTGTACGGCATCAGCTATCTGGTGCGTGAGCGTGAACTGCAGTTCGCGGATCTGCAGCCGAGACTGGAACGCGGCGAGGATCTGGAGGCGACGATCCGCCTGCGCGAAGAGCTGGCGGAGCATAAGCGTGCGCTGCTGCAGATCCAGCAGATGGCGGCGAACTACGGCTTTGATATCTCGCGTCCGGCGATGAACGCGCAGGAAGCGGTGCAGTGGCTGTACTTTACCTACCTGGCCGCGGTGAAATCCCAGAACGGTGGGGCGATGTCGCTGGGGCGTACCGCGTCATTCCTCGATATCTACATTGAACGCGATATGCAGGCCGGACGCCTGAGCGAGGTACAGGCCCAGGAGCTTATCGACCACTTCATCATGAAGATCCGTATGGTGCGTTTCCTGCGTACGCCGGAGTTCGACACGCTCTTCTCTGGCGATCCGATCTGGGCGACGGAGGTGATTGGCGGAATGGGGCTGGACGGCCGCACGCTGGTGACCAAAAACAGCTTCCGCTATCTGCACACGCTGCACACCATGGGGCCTGCGCCAGAGCCAAACCTGACGATCCTGTGGTCTGAACAACTGCCGATCGCGTTCAAGAAATACGCCGCGCAGGTCTCGATTGTCACCTCGTCGCTGCAGTATGAGAACGACGATCTGATGCGTGCCGACTTCAACAGCGACGACTACGCCATTGCCTGCTGCGTCAGCCCGATGGTGATCGGCAAGCAAATGCAGTTCTTTGGTGCCCGCGCCAACCTCGCCAAAACGCTGCTGTATGCGATCAACGGCGGGGTGGATGAGAAGCTGAAGATCCAGGTCGGGCCGAAAACCGCGCCGCTGCTGGACGAGGTGCTGGACTACGACACCGTGATGGCGAGCCTGGATCACTTTATGGACTGGCTGGCGGTGCAGTACATCAGCGCGCTGAATCTCATTCACTACATGCATGATAAGTACAGCTACGAAGCCTCGCTGATGGCGCTGCACGATCGGGACGTCTACCGCACCATGGCCTGCGGTATCGCCGGACTGTCGGTGGCCGCCGATTCCCTGTCGGCCATTAAATATGCGACGGTGAAACCGGTGCGCGACCATACCGGTCTGGCGGTCGATTTCGTCATTGAAGGGGATTATCCGCAGTACGGTAACAACGACGATCGCGTGGACAGCATCGCCTGTGACCTGGTGGAGCGCTTTATGAAGAAAATTCAGGCGTTACCAACCTATCGTAACGCGGTGCCGACCCAGTCGATCCTGACCATCACCTCGAACGTGGTGTACGGCCAGAAGACCGGCAACACGCCAGACGGACGCCGGGGCGGCACGCCGTTTGCGCCGGGTGCCAACCCAATGCACGGACGTGACAGAAAAGGGGCAGTGGCGTCGTTAACCTCGGTTGCCAAGTTGCCGTTCACCTACGCCAAGGACGGGATCTCTTACACTTTCTCCATCGTGCCGCAGGCGCTGGGCAAGGACGAGCTGGTACGCAAAACCAACCTTGTGGGGCTGCTGGACGGGTACTTCCACCACGAAACAGCCATCGAGGGCGGGCAGCATCTGAACGTCAACGTCATGAACCGGGAAATGCTGCTGGATGCCATTGCGCACCCGGAAAATTACCCGAACCTGACGATCCGCGTTTCGGGCTACGCCGTGCGCTTTAATGCCCTGACGCGCGAGCAGCAGCAGGATGTGATTTCAAGGACGTTTACGCAGGCGATGTAAGCTAAGTAAGGCTCTTAGCCCCCTTTGTTAAAAGGGGGCGGTTTCAATCCAGCAGGGCGCTGGCGTCGTCGAAGCGTCGATACCACTTCATGGTCGATTCTTTGTTAAACTGATGGTTCTCGTATGACGAGTAAAAATGCAGGGAACGGGGTTCATCATAGCGAACCGGCTTAATGATTTGATTTATCTTCACCAGTAGCGGAGGAAGGCCTTCAGTTTTCATCTCACCCACTGACGGAGGTAATTCACCGGCTTTCATAATTACCCCGTTATTATAGGAGAGCAGGCTGATTTCCGGTGTTTTCACCAGGCGTCGTGTGACGGCGTCTTCTCCACCGAGCTTTTCCAGCCACGGAGTTCCAAGAATGGTGTACCAGCAGGCACCTTTCAGACCAATGACTGCTGCACCGCCTTCCAGTGTTCCAATGGAATCCACCATCACGCCGGAAAAACGTTGCGCCAGGGCATATTCATACGGGAACATCCGTTCAAAGGCGTAGGGCAGAATAAATGACAGCCCGGCATAGCCGCTTTCAACGTCGAAGGTGTTGCATAGCCACAGCAGCCAGGCTTCATAGCGTTCCTTACCGTCCGGCTCTTTCAGCAGGGAGAGGGGGAAAATCAGTTTAATAACAGAGCGGCTATTTTCATTGTGGAATATACGTTTTCCCATAATAAGAATTTCATAATCCGGAGCATGGTAATCCGTATCGACGCTTCCCAAATACCAAGAAAAAATCTCCTCAGGCGTTGAGTCCAGGATCTGCTGCCGTTTTTTCTGATAGTTTTTATCCGTAATGCCAACCCACTTCGGTGCCATGGTTTTCTTCAGATACAGCTTAAACTCCTCGTAATAACGATCCACACATTCCACCATTTTACGGCGGACGTCCGCCGTATGGCCGTTTTTAAAAAACACGGTGATAATCAGCCCGAGATTGACCGCCGGGCTGCCGTCTTTGTATTTCACCGATGCTTCCGGCAGCCATTTTTCGATATAGTTTAGTTCCATCTCAGCCGCTCCCTTATTACGGAATAATAAATACGCTGCCCTTATCATCGCGCTTAAGCAGCGACCAGCAGGCGCGGTGTTTTTTGCCGTATTTATCCTCAAAGGCGGGCATTTTTTCTCCTTCCCGGGTCTGGATATACTCCGTTGTGCCGTTAACAATGGCGGCCCACTGCCCGGCGTGCGGGGCGGTTTCACCGGTCCAGCGGGTAATGCGTACCGGTTCAGATGAGGTTTCGGGCTCCTCGATGTCCAGCAGGGCGCTGGCGTCGTCGAAGCGGGCAAACCATTTCATGGAGGAAGCTTCATCAAACTGATAGTTTTCGTATTCTGAATAGAAATGCAACCCCTTATGCCCGTCATAACGAATCGGGCGAATAATCTGGTTCACTTTTACCAGTAAGGGCGGAAGGCTTTCCGTCTGCTTTTCCCCCAGTGACGGAGGTAACTCACCGGCTTTCATAATGACCCCGTTGCTATAGGAGAGCAGGCTGATTTCCGGTGTTTTCGCCAGGCGGCGTGTGACGGCACCTTCTCCACCGAGCTTTTCCAGCCACGGCGTACCCAGAATGGTGTACCAGCAGGCACTCTTGAGTCCTTCAACCGCCTCCCCGCCCTCCAGTGTGCCCAGAGAGTCCACTATTACACCGGAAAAGCGCTGTGCCAGGGCATACTCATACGGGAACATCCGTTCAAAGGCATAGGGCAGAATAAATGACAGCCCGGCATAGCCGCTTTCAACTTTAAAAGTGTTACATAACCACACCAGCCAGGATTCATACCGTTCCTTACCGTCCGGCTCTTTCAGCAGGGAAAGGGGAAAAATCAGTTTAATAACGGAGCGGTTATTTTCATTGTGGAATATACGTTTTCCCATAATAAGAATTTCATAATCCGGAGCATGGTAATCCGTATCGACGCTTCCCAAATACCAGGAAAAGATCTCCTCAGGCGTTGAGTCCAGGATCTGCTGCCGTTTTTTCTGATAGTTTTTATCTGTAATGCCAACCCACTTCGGTGCCATGGTTTTCTTCAGATACAGCTTAAACTCCTCGTAATAACGATCCACACATTCCACCATTTTGCGGCGGACATCCGGCGTATGGCCGTTTTTAAAAAATACGGTGATAATCAGCCCGAGATTGACCGCCGGGCTGCCGTCTTTGTATTTCACCGATGCTTCCGGCAGCCATTTTTCGATATAGTTTAGTTCCAGATCCTTTAACATCTTCAATCCCTATTATTGGGCTACCGCCACGGTTCCTGCGCCGAGGACCGCTGCCAGCGCCCCCCAGGCGCTTATCGCCAGGCGTACAATCAGTAAAAAAGCACCGATAATGGCTTCCGGGATACCCAGCGTCACTACCAGCACCCCGACGCCGACCGCCACCAGTATGACCCCTATGGCGGTAGCCGCATCGGTTAGCACCTGCACCCAGTCCACCTGGTTTAACATCTCCAGCGTCATATCCGTCGCCTGCTGGATCTCCCGCCAGGCGGCACGCAGCTGCGCATCCGTCCAGGAGGCCACCGTACGGCCGGTCCGGCTGGCCCAGCGCCATGCCTGGCTGCCCTGCAAATAGACCCACTCGCCGCTGTCGTTCAGCCAGCCCGCAGCGCGCTGGAGTTTCTGCTGCATCTCTTTTGACAGCGCACTCCAGCCTTCGGCGATGCCGCGTATGGCTCCTTCACTGAGATCGGCAACGGTATCACCCACATAGGTCCACGGCTGGATTCGGGCAGGCGCTGGCACATCTGGCGGACGCGGGGTAAAAATGGGGGGATAGAGGAACAGCGGCCAGTATTTCGCCCCGCTTTTCACCCAGTTCTGCAGGGTTACGTTGACCACCTGGTCGCTCCACTGCTGCTCCTGTGGGCGGCAGTCGTGGATCTCCAGGATAGTCATTCGTTCTTCATTTCCTGGCCCGCCAACAATCAGCATATAGTCATCGTACTGCCCTTGCTTAAACTCATCCTCCGGAAATTTAACCTCCACCAGCCGCTCCAGATTATCCGCATGCATCACTCCCTCGGTATCTGGCCCCGCAAGCCCCGGCCAGCGGTCATGCTTGTTCTTCACAATAATCACGTCCGGACGGCGATAAATGCCTTTTCCCGGTTCGGGAAAAGGATTGGTGGTATGCCGTCTGCCCGGCCCTGTCTGCGTACTGCTGAGATAAGGGCGGGGCGGCGTGGTGCGGATATCAAACGGTACTTCCGCTTTGTACCACCAGTAGTATTGTGCCGCGATTTCATCTGCGCGGATGAGTCCACTCATCATCAGCTGCTTTAGGCTCATCTGATAGCTTTTGTTGTTGCGACGAATTTTTGCCGACAGGCGAGGAAAGCGCATCGCATATTCAACCTTGATATGCAGATACTGACGGTTGTTCTCAGTCGGCAGCTGCGACTGCTTCTCCACCATCTCGACGCCGGTGGTGGTACAGTCCCACGGCTGGTTGTTTTTGCCCGAGGGAATATCGGGCGAGTCAGGCGATGTGGGTAAATCCGGTAGTTCCATTATGGCTGCTCCCTGAGTTCAGTTTCCATTTGTTGCTCTGAGCCGTCACCGATAAACCACAGCGTTTCCTGTGGCTGCGGTTTTTTCTGCACAACGTGTAGTTCGACGTTTTCCTGATTGCGGGTATATACGGGCACCGTTTTCCCTTCGTCATCGGTATAACCTGTCGCAGTCTGCCCGGAAGGTGTTGTGAGCCTGTAGGGTTTACCTGCCAGAAGGGTGCTCTGCTCATCCTGTAACTGATAGATTGCGGAATAGATATACGAGGTGCCCAGCCGGGGCATCTTTAACGGCATTGTGGCTGGTGCCGCCGCCATCGTCCGATTTGTCCGCCGCAGGTACGTCCCCAGGGTGCCGTACTCAATTTTCCCCGCTTCGAGTCGCAGGTAGCTCCCGCCGCCAGTCAGCGTGATGCGTTTTTTTCCGGCAAACGAGATGTCACTCGCCGAGTTCATCGTCAGCTTCTGCTCTGCAAACAGCGCCATTTTCCCGTTCTGCGCCTGTACCTCCACCGGGCCTTCGCTGGCTTTCAGGCTCAGCTGGCCCGTTCTGGCGAACAGCCCGAGCTTTTCTCCCGCCAGCGCCGTCATGTTGCCCGTGACGCCGGTGCTGATATCGCCTCCGGCGTTAATGGCAACGTTTTTTGTGGCCGTCATCTGCATATGCTCACCGCTGGTGAATGCCATTCCTTCCGGCGCGGAGAACAGCAGGGTTTCGTTCAGCGGCTTCAGGCGCTTGTCAAACGCTCTCCGGTGGTCATCGCGTCACTGCGCACGCTCACCGTGGCGTCCATCGGTGTCCCGGCGGTACGGTAGTTGTAATCCCGTACGCTGACCATGCCCGGCACCACCTTATACCGGGTGCGCACGTCCCACACCGACTCCTGTGCCCCGTCATACAGCCCGGACGGCTCGCGGTACGGCAGGCGTACGTCAAACCGGTAGTTCAGCTGGCTGTCGGCAAAAATATAAATATCCAGCCCGCGCGCCTCGTCCATTTCCGTGCGCCAGAAAATCCCCACCTCTGAAAGTATGCGCTGAATAAATTTGAGGTCCGTCTCCCGCCACTGGGTAATCAGCTCCCGCACCGGATACACCCGCTCCAGACGGAAATCGAAATCTGCGTCTTCAAG
Source organism: Enterobacter cloacae complex sp. 382A5 (assembly GCF_050031095.1). Classification (NCBI taxonomy): domain Bacteria; kingdom Pseudomonadati; phylum Pseudomonadota; class Gammaproteobacteria; order Enterobacterales; family Enterobacteriaceae; genus Enterobacter; species Enterobacter cloacae complex sp. 382A5. The sequence goes on along the minus strand of NZ_JBLGVK010000001.1, from coordinate 4,101,742 downwards.
TCCATGCTGGCGCAGTACCTGTTCCACCACCTCCGGCACCGGCTGGTGCTGGAAAATGCGGCACTGGCGGGTGCGGCTGAGCAGCGCCAGACGGGAACTGAGCACCACCTGGTAATGCGACTGGTCAGCGGTGGTGGAAATCCACTCCAGGCGGGTGATAATGTCGTGCACCGCCTTCCCGCTGCGCATCCGCAGGGTGGCGTATTTCATCAGCACCTGTTCCGGGGCGAGATTGTTCTGTGGGGTGGTGAAGTCGATTCCCCATTGAAATGGCTCGCTCAGGGCTTCATTCCCGGTGAAGTTCAGTGCATCGAGTTTTACCGAGCTGTCGTTAATCTCCAGATGATAACAGGGCTGTCCGTCAAACAGCGCCAGCCAGTTGCCCATAGCGAAAACCAGTATTTAATCATCTCCTGGTTTTATATAAACACTGCCTCCGTCCTCCCGGTTTAAAAGGCTCCATATCGCCGGAAGATGAATTTCAGCCGCGTACATATCGCTCTGATATTTTGTCGCTTCCGGCATCAACTGCCCGGCCTGAATATCAGTAAACTGCTGATGCCCTCCGGTTATGGTCGCCCAGCGGCCTGAATGCGGGCAACGTTCCCCACTTGCGCAGGTAATATGTTTACTTGGCGCATCATCCAGAAAATATTCTGATTCATCAGGAATAATGCCGTCACAGTAGCGGGTATCTTCCCAGATCAGACGCCAGTGAACATCACGATGACGGATGGGATTATCGGATATCACCATTTCTTTATCACTTTCAATCAACACATCGTAATAAACCTGGCGGGGGGCATTCATGCCACGGATAAAATAGTTATAAGCACCGAGGTTTTTAAATCCACTAATACCATCTTTAATCACCAGTAACTTATGGCTGTACTGAATTTTTACTGGCTCCCATATACCGTCACAGGGAACCGGGTCATCGGTTTTAATAATGATATCGCTATGCTCAGGAACGGGGGGGAGTTTTTTCGGGAAAACCGGATAAGGCAACATCTTAAAATGATGGTTATATTTCACCGGGTCCAGTAAATATGCTGCATCAAGAATATTACAACTATTATCATGCGGCGGATACAGCAGATTGTCTCCTCTGAATTCTGCAGCATTTTTTAATTTATTCAATATTTCTATTTCAGGTGGATACGATTCCTCTTGACCTCCGCGTTCATGACAAGGCAAATAAAAAAATGAATTAATTAAATCTATCGGTCGGTCAAGCTGATCAAATACCCCTGTATTAATTTGCCATACCTGCCGGTTACCTGTCGCCAGTTCCGGTAACCCTTCGTCATAAAGACGCAGGGCATCATAGGCCCAGATAATATTCTTTGGATGAAAACCCGCCGATTTATCCTCCGGCCAGGTTTTCAGTGCCTCTTCATATTTCTGCACAAAATATGCCCAGGCATCCCGTTTGCGCTGCCACAGGGTGTAACTGCTCAGTCGTTGTAGCAGCCAGAACAACCGGCGGCGTACCTGGTCATCACTCATCGGGTATTTTGTTTTTTCAATCGTAATCATTGCTCACTTCCTGTAGTGGTCTGGCGCTCAATACGAGCTGCATTAACAATCGTTCTGTCCACCACCTTGCTGCGCAGTTCATCATCATGCAGATCCCGGGTAGTGGTGGCATAGGGCGGTTCAATTCCCTCGGGCTTGCTGTAACCGTGAACACCTTCCACGTCTTGCCAGCCCGTCGGATAAAACTCAGCTTTTACGCCGTTAATGTCAGTACTGGCTACCCTGCCGGTAGCTTTCACCTGCTCACCAACCCGATTCAGTTCCTGTTTCAGCATCTCATCCAGATTAATAATCACCTGCTCGCCCCCGCCTTGCAGATACTGGGCGGGAATCTCTTTCCCGAACTGTTCGGCGATCTTACCGTGCCAGGCGTTAGAACCCGGCATACGGTTCGCCAGATCTTCCGGTAGGTGCAGCACCACTAAAAAGCCGTTACCGTTCCACTCATCCAGGACTGCTGATAACTGCCGCCACTCTTCTGCACTGCCCGGTACTTTCTGGTAGCCCCAGAATCCACCAGCAGCCCACGAGCCATAGGGCGCTAAATCAGTCGGATTACCAAAAGCACGAAAAATCGTGCTACCGCCCATCTCACGGGCGCTTTTGGCAGTAATTTCACCGCTGAAAGAAGCGATATTGGCGTAGACTAACGACTTACCAAATGCCGGGCTTTTCTCCGGAAGTCGGGCGAATAAATCCGGGTAACCAGCTTTTGAATATTTCCGCCGCAATGTCATTTCATGTCGCTCCTCGGCATGAACACTCGGATACCGCGTCCCCTGCTTCGGCGCTTCCCGCAGCGGGCGTTCAATCAAATACGCCTCAGCCTCACGCCGGACTTCAGCGCGTCCTGTTCCCGTTGCTATGGTATGGATTTCTCCTTTGTACACCAGCGCCTGCAACGCCCGCAGTTTCGCATCCAGTTCTTTCAGCGCCTGTGGGATCATTTTCGCCGCCAGCGGTTGCAGTGCCGCAAAACCATCCCGTACCCAGAGTAAGTCCGCCTGCCATTTCTCCGGCAGCATCTGCCCGACCCGGGCCTTCAGGATCTGATTGATTACGGTGATCATCGTGTTGCAAAAATCACTCATCTTTTCAATCAACTGCGCCTGATACTCAACGACATTCAGCTTATTCAGCCACTTCACCGCATCACCTTCGCCGATACGGTTCAGAAACTTAATCACAGCCCCAAGGGTTTCCACATTCTCTGCTGCTTTTGTTGTCACACGCAGGGCCAGACGTCCAACACCTTTTATCACGCCGCCAATTACCGGGATTAGCGCAAACAGCAGGATCACCAGAAATACCCATTCACTCACGCTTTCCCGTTTCTTCGGTTCTTTTGCCAGTCCCATCGAAACAGCAATCAGATCGCGCACTGCCGTCACATCACCGACCAGCGGGATCATGCCGATCGCCGCATCAACGATGATCTGCCCGATGGTCTGTTTTTCATTAAATGCCCCCTGAAGCGTACCCCAGATCCACTGTCCGGTTTCCAGGCTGGTTTCCTTAAACCAGGCGACACTCATCCCGCTCATTCCACACCTCCGCTGTGTTTTGCTATCAGTGAGTCAATATCTGCCTCGCTCAGAGAGGTTCCGGTGAACTGTTGATTCTCAGTTTTATTTTTTCGTAAATAATTCCGGGTATCCGGCCCGAACTCCACCTGCACACTCCCCGGCGGAACGTCTTCCAGATGCAGATATCCCGCGCCGTCAAGGTTACCCTTCCTGACAACGCCATCGGCCAGAGTCGCTGTGAAAGGCGCGCCCACTACCGGGGCATCGTCGTGATACAGATACTGCATCAGTGCAGCGGCAGAGTATTTAACCGGAGCGGCAAGCCAGGGCATTTCCGGCTGTTGTGAAGCCGCCCCCGCCGCCATCGTCCTTTTCACCCGGCGCAGGTATGTCCCCAGGGTGCCGTATTCGATTTTCCCCGCCTCCAGCCGCAGGTAGCTCCCGCCGCCAGTCAGCGTGATGCGCTTTTTCCCGGCAAACGTGATGTCGCTCGCCGAGCTCATCGTCAGCTTCTTCTCTGCAAACAGCGCCATCTTCCCGTTCTGCGCCTGCATCTCCACCGGGCCTTCGCTGGCTTTCAGGCTCAGCTGGCCCGTTCTGGCGAACAGCCCGAGCTTTTCTCCCGCCAGCGCCGTCATGTTGCCCGTGACGCCGGTGCTGATATCGCCTCCGGCGTTGATGGCAACGTTTTTTGTGGCCGTCATCTGCAGGTGCTCACCGCTGGTGAATGCCATCCCTTCCGGGGCGGAGAACAGCAGGGTTTCATTCAGCGGCTTCAGGCGCTTTTCAAACATCCGTATCTGGCTGTCAATGTCCGCCTTCAGCGCCTGCGCCTGCTCAGCGGCTCTTTCCAGTTGCCGGAGCTGCTGCAGGCAGATATCAATTTCTTTCAGGGCGGTCTCCATCTCCAGCACCTCACCCGCCGCCTTCTGCTGCCCGTCCGCGGTGATAAACAGCCCTTTTGCGACGCGAATCACGCCGTGTTCATCGGTTCTGAGTTCAAACCCCTTGCCACGGGGTTTCGCCTGCGCATCCACCAGATGCCCGGTATTCAGCTGGGTTTTGCCGTACTCCGTGGCGAGTTTGATATGCTCCTCGCCGCGCCGGTCTTCCATCCTCAGCTTGTTGTTCGCGGGCGTGCGCAGCACATTGCGGGTGTGGTTGTCGCGGGTGACGTGGTCCGGGTGTTCAGAATCGTGCAGGGCGTGGGAGATATACGGCAGGTCGATGTCGCCGTTGCTGTACGCAATCGCCACTTCCGTACCGTCAAGAAGCGGGGTGTGCCAGCCGTACGTCCCACCGCTGTACGGCTTCGCCATCCGCAGCCACAGATACGCGAATCCCTGCTCTGCCTCGTCCCGGTCGAAATCCAGTCTGACGCGGTAGCGCCCCTGTTCATCCAGGTGCGCGCAGATGTCATTTTTCTTCCGGCTCTCGATGCGGGCAGGCAACGTGCCGTGTACCTCCGGGCGCGCTGTTTCCGCCGGGCGGAAGCAGTAACGTTCCGTGTACGGCATCCCGTCAACGGAGACGTGCAGGCGGGTGTCGCGGGCGGCGTGGTACTTCACCTCCGTGATGACCACACCCTCCTGCAGTGCGCGAATCACCTCGCCCTGCGGCTCCAGCACCTGGCCCGGCAGCAGGCCGGCGGCGTTACTCTCCAGATGAACACGCGCCGAGGCGTTCAGCTCCCGCTCATGGTGAATGCGGGCATAAAAGGCACCGGATTCGGTCTCCGGCTCCGGGTCAGCATCGTCGCCCGCCTCCCGGTACGGCTCTGCGTAGCGGTAGTGCTCTCCGGTGGTCACCGCGTCACTGCGCACGCTCACCGTGGCGTCCATCGGTGTTCCGGCGGTACGGTAGTTGTAATCCCGTACGCTGACCATGCCCGGCACCACCTTATACCGGGTGCGCACGTCCCACACTGACTCCAGTGCCCCGTCATACAGCCCGGACGGCTCGCGGTACGGCAGGCGGACGTCAAACCGGTAGTTCAGCTGGCTGTCGGCAAAAATATAACTGTCCAGCCCGCGCGCCTCGTCCATTTCCGTGCGCCAGAAAATCCCCACCTCTGACAGTATGCGCTGGATAAATTCGAGGTCCGTCTCCCGCCACTGGGTAATCAGCTCCCGCGCCGGGTACGCCCGCTCCAGGCGGAAGTCAAAATCCGCGCCTTCCAGACCATGCTGGCGCAAGACCTGCTCCACCACCTCCGGCACCGGCTGGTGCTGGAAAATGCGGCACTGGCGGGTGCGGCTGAGCAGCGCCAGACGGGAACTGAGCACCACCTGGTAATGAGACTGGTCAGCGGTGGTGGAAATCCACTCCAGGCGGGTGATGATGCCGTGCACCGCCTTGCCGCTGCGCATCCTCAGGGTGGCGTGTTTCATCAGCACGTCTTCAGGGGCGAGATTGTTCTGCGGGGTGGTGAAATCGATGGTCCAGCGAAAGGGCTCGCTCAGGGCCTCGTGCCCAGTAAACTTCAGCACGTCGGGCGTGACGGGGGAGTCGTTTATCTCCAGGGTGTAGCGGGTCTGTCCGTCGAAAAGCACCAGCCAGTTATCCATAACAAAGACCTGATTTTATGTGTGGTTAAATCGGGATGGTTACATAACGCAAATTTATTGTAAATGCATGATCTTATTAAGTGAGAATAGCGGTATAGGGCATGAAGAGAAGGGGATAAATAAACAAGCCCGCTAAACATACAAAATTGTTTATATAATTACTCACACATATTCATCCGCTCTTGAAAAACAATGCTCCTGCTTTTCCCGCTAACAGAATGTAAGGACAGTAAGATGATGAAAATGACCCGTATTGCTGTGGTCGCTGCGTCTCTGATGGCATGCAGTTTCACGGCGCAGGCCGCAAATGTGGAAGCTGCTCCAGCACCATCGCAGGATCCGCTGGTACAGCACCTGAAGCTCAGCAATGACCAGGTTAAGAAGATTGACGATCTCCACAAACAGCTGGAACAAAATGTCAGCATGATCCCGATGACCGGCGTGAAGAACGGCGCACTGATCGACATGTTCCAGGCGGGTAAATGGGATGAAAGTACGGTGAAAAGCCAGCTTGCCGCTTTCAGTAAAATTGAGGAGCAAACCCGTTATTATCGCGTGAAATATTACTTCGACGTCAGCCAGGTATTGACGCCGGAACAGCGTAAACAGATCAGAACCGATATGGCTAACGCGCTGGCAGAGTAATGTCGTACCCGCGCATGACGCGGGTATTTATTTCTTGATCGCCGTCACTTTTAGAAATTACTCGCTAAAAAGCCTCACCACGAAGCAAAATTTCCTCTAAAAAAAGAATATCCTTATTTATCTTGTGACTTTTTTCTCCTTCGCTCCGGTTACTATTTTCCCACACCAATAATACGCACCTGCACTCCTCTTACTCGCTATCGCTGGCGATAAGAACAACATAAAAACAATGTCTTACCCTACAAAAAAGCGAGTGCCTTATGGATACGGCTACAAACAGCAGTGTGATTGTGAATGATTCCCCCGCGGCAAGGCGGGCGGGAATGCGTGAGAGCGAATGGCGCGAGGCGATCAAGTTCGACAGTACTGATACGGGCTGGGTCATCATGAGTATCGGGATGGCCATCGGCGCGGGGATTGTTTTTCTCCCGGTGCAGGTCGGATTAATGGGGCTGTGGGTCTTTTTGCTCTCGTCCGTGATTGGATATCCGGCGATGTATTTATTCCAGCGCCTGTTTATTAATACGCTGGCGGAATCACCGGAATGCAAAGATTATCCGAGCGTCATTAGTGGATATCTCGGGAAAAACTGGGGCATCTTATTAGGCGCACTCTATTTTGTGATGCTGGTCATCTGGATGTTTGTCTATTCCACCGCCATTACCAACGACAGCGCCTCTTATTTGCAGACCTTTGGCGTTACCGACGGGCTACTCTCAGAAAACCCGTTCTACGGGTTAGTGCTGATCTGTATTCTGGTGGCCATCTCTTCCCGCGGTGAAAAGCTGCTGTTTAAAGTCTCCAGCCTGATGGTGTTGACCAAGCTATTTGTGGTTGCCGCGCTGGGCTTGTCGATGATTGGCCTCTGGCATTTAGCCAACGTAGGCATGCTGCCGCCGATGGGGCTGCTGATTAAAAATGCCATCATTACGCTTCCCTTTACCTTAACCTCAATTCTGTTTATTCAGACCTTAAGCCCGATGGTGATCTCCTACCGTTCACGGGAAAAGTCCGTTGAGGTGGCGCGTCATAAAGCGCTACGGGCCATGAATATCGCCTTTGGCGTGCTGTTTGTGACGGTATTCTTCTACGCCGTCTCCTTCACGCTGGCGATGGGGCACGATGAAGCGGTAAAAGCCTATGAGCAGAACATCTCTGCCCTGGCGATTGCGGCGCAGTTTATCAGCGGAGAGGGTGCGGGCTGGGTCAAAATCGTCAGCGTGATCCTCAATATTTTTGCTGTTATGACGGCCTTCTTCGGCGTCTATCTTGGTTTTCGCGAGGCCACGCAGGGCATCGTGATGAACATCCTGCGTCGCAAAATGTCGGCAGAGAAAATCAATGAAAACACCGTCCAGCGTGGGATCATGCTGTTCGCCATCCTGCTGGCCTGGAGCGCGATTGTGTTAAACGCGCCGGTGCTGAGCTTCACGTCTATTTGCAGCCCCATCTTCGGCATGGTGGGCTGTCTGATCCCTGCATGGCTGGTCTACAAGGTGCCCGCCCTGCATAAATATAAAGGCGTATCACTGGTGATTATCATCATTACCGGGCTGCTGCTTTGTGTTTCTCCTTTCCTCGCATTCTCCTGAGGAGCAATTAAGGTCGTAACGATGTCTGAGCAAACTAACCCTTTATGGAATCATTTTATTCGCGCGGTGCAGGAAGAGGTTAAACCTGCGTTGGGGTGCACTGAACCTATCTCTCTGGCGCTGGCCTGTGCGATAGCCGCTGAGCACCTGCCCGGTGAGGTAACGCGCATTGAAGCATGGGTATCGCCCAATCTGATGAAAAACGGGCTTGGCGTAACGGTACCCGGCACCGGCATGGTCGGGCTACCCATTGCGGCGGCGCTGGGAGCGACGGGCGGGAATGCCCGCGCCGGGCTGGAGGTGCTAAAAGGGGCGTCAGCCGATGCGCTGGAACGCGCCAAAGCCCTGCTCAATGCGGGTCAGGTCCAGGTGAAACTGCAGGTGCCGTGCGAGGAAATCCTCTATTCGCGCGCCTGTGTTTATGCCGGAGAGGCCTCGGCCATGGTGACCATCGCAGGCGGGCATACTCGCGTGGTGGAGGTGGTCTGTGAGGGCGAAACACGCTTCATCCGTGATGAACAGCCGGGAGAGGCGGGTGACGATCCGCTGGAGGTGTTCTCTCACACCACGCTGTCGGCGATCCTCACGTTCGTGGAGCAGGTTCCGTGTGAGGCGATCCGCTTTATTCTGCAGGCGGGGCAGCTTAACGATGCCCTTTCTCGTGAAGGGCTGAGCGGAAAATGGGGGCTGCATATTGGCGCGACGCTGAATAAGCAGCGTATGCGCGGATGGATGGCGAAGGATGTTGGCTCGGACATTGTTATCCGCACCAGCGCGGCTTCTGACGCCCGAATGGGCGGTGCTACGCTTCCGGCAATGAGCAATTCAGGGTCCGGCAATCAGGGGATCACCGCCACCATGCCGGTAGTGGTTGTGGCGGAGCACGTTCAGGCTGATGAGGAACGGCTGGCCAGAGCGCTGATGCTGTCCCATCTTTCGGCGATCTATATCCACGCCCAGCTTCCGCGCCTGTCGGCGCTGTGCGCTGCGACAACCGCAGCGATGGGGGCGGCAGGCGGCATGGCCTGGCTGATGGGGGGAAACTATCAAACGATCGCGATGGCCATCAGCAGCATGATCGGTGACGTCAGCGGGATGATTTGCGACGGCGCGTCAAACAGTTGTGCGATGAAAGTCTCAACCAGCGTCAGCAGTGCCTGGAAAGCGGTGATGATGGCGCTGGATGAGTCTGCCGTGACGGGCAATGAAGGGATTGTGGCGCACGATGTGGAGCAGTCTATCTCTAACCTGTGCGCGTTAGCGTGCCGCTCAATGCAGGCAACGGACCGGCAGATTATTGAGATTATGGCGAGTAAGGTGTAGCGAGTTCAGGGGCTCGATCGGTTCCCTCTCCCTGTGGGAGAGGGTTAGGGTGAGGCATTCTCTACACCGGCAAATCAATCAGCAGCGCACGCAGCGGCGTATCGGCCACCAGCGTAATATTCGCTTCATCACGAATAAATGCCCCGTCGCCGCAGGTGAGCGCCTCTTTCTCTTCCGTGTGCGTTACCGCATGCACCGTACCGTGAATCGATTGCAGGTAGGCGCGCGGGCCATGAAGCTGGAAGCTCGCCTGTTCACCTTTCTTCAGTTCAATATGGTGCAGCCATACCTGCTGACGCAGTTGCAGGCTGCCTTTGCTCCCGTCCGGAGAAGCGATCAGCTGTTGCTTTTCGCTCTGCAGATCGATTTTTTGCACCAGCGGATTTTCCCGCTCAGGGCAGGCATCCAGCCACAGCTGCATGCGGGTCAGCGTTTTGTCTTTGCTGAGGTTATGCTCGCTATAGCTAATGCCCGGCTGCGTGGAAATTAACAGCGCTTCGCCAGCCTTTGCCTGGACATGATTGCCCTCGCTATCGCGGTATTCTGCCTCGCCTTCCAGGATCAGGTTCAGGATATCGACTTTCGGATACGTACGCGGCTGGAAGGAGGCGCCCGGGGCGAGCACTTCCTGATTTAACACGCGCAGTGAAGCGTAACCGAGGAGTTTAGGGTCAAAGTAGTGTCCAAAGGAAAAGGTGTAGCGGGCCTGCAGCCAACCGAAATCGGCTTGTCCGCACTGTTTAGCTGTTCTTGTCGTAATCATAAACTTGACCTCTCTTTACACTAAACAATGGTAAAGGTATGGACGCTTCATTGTTAGCCAGATATTCTGCCCGGTATGTTCAAATTTCCTGAATGAGAACGAGATGGCTAAAGAGAGAGCATTGACGCTTGAGGCGCTTCGCGTCATGGACGCGATTGACAGGCGTGGCAGCTTTGCCGCCGCGGCAGATGAACTGGGGCGCGTTCCGTCTGCGCTCAGCTATACCATGCAAAAGCTGGAGGAAGAGCTGGACGTGGTGCTCTTTGACCGTTCCGGTCATCGAACAAAATTCACGAACGTTGGACGGATGTTGCTGGAACGTGGTCGCGTACTGCTGGAAGCGGCGGATAAACTGACGACGGACGCCGAGGCGCTGGCACGCGGCTGGGAAACCCACCTGACGCTGGTCACTGAGGCTCTGGTGCCTACCGAGGCGTTATTCCCGCTGGTAGACAGGCTGGCAGACAAAGCGAACACGCAGCTTTCAATCATCACCGAGGTGCTGGCAGGCGCGTGGGAGCGTCTGGAGACGGGCAGGGCGGATATCGTGATTGCGCCGGATATGCACTTCCGTTCATCGTCTGAGATCAACTCCCGTAAACTCTACAGCGTGATGAACGTTTACGTCGCCGCGCCAAATCACCCGATTCACCAGGAGCCGGAGCCGCTTTCTGAAGTGACGCGCGTGAAGTACAGGGGCGTGGCGGTTGCGGATACCGCGCGCGAACGTCCGGTGCTAACGGTGCAGTTGCTGGATAAACAGCCGCGTCTGACGGTCACATCGCTGGAAGATAAGCGCCAGGCATTGCTGGCAGGACTGGGCGTAGCGACCATGCCGTATCCGTTTGTTGAAAAAGACATTGCTGAAGGGCGTCTGCGCGTCGTCAGCCCGGAGTACACCAGCGAAGTGGATATCATTATGGCGTGGCGTCGCGACAGCATGGGCGAAGCGAAGTCGTGGTGTTTGCGCGAAATTCCAAAGCTCTTTGCGCATCACAACAAATAAAAGTGTAAGCCCGATGTGCCTAAGCGCCATCGGGCATAAATTTACGCGCCGATCTTCGGATCCGGACCAAAGCGGTTTTCACCCGGCGTCCCGCTCTGACAGTTGAAGATTAAAATCACAATCCACCCCACTACCGGGATTAACAGCAGCAGTAACCACCAGGCGGAACGATCCGTGTCGTGAAGCCGGCGGAACTGTACGGCCCAGGACGGCAGAAGAATAAAGATGGCATAAATCGATGTAAGGACGCCTTCCCCACTCGCCCACTCCCAGCCCAGAATTTTATCCACGATGCTCAGCACCAGAGCAAAAATGAAGTTCACCAGAATGAACATCCAGTACTCTTTGCGGCGCGCGCGGCCACCAAATCCAATGTAGTTGCGCAGTACGTTTAAATACCAATCCATTTCCTTGCCTCTTTTATCAGTCAATCACTTGTTTTCTAAGCGATCGAGGTAAGGATAGATGGAGATTGTGAATTAAAAAAGGGCATCTCACGATGCCCTTAATATTTATCCAAAACGAACGTCGCGCCCGTGGGGTTCATTCAGATCCTGCCACGGACCGATGGAGATAATACCCGTCGGGTTAATGGTTTTGTGGCTGCGGAAATAGTGGGTGCGGATATGGTCAAAATCGACCGTTTCGGCAATTCCCGGCATCTGGTAGATGTCGCGCAGGAAACCATACAGGTTCAGATAATCGCTGATGCGGTGTTTGTCACACTTAAAGTGGGTGACATAGACCGGATCAAAGCGAACCAGCGTCGTCCAAAGGCGGATATCCGCTTCCGTCAGACGATCGCCCGTCAGGTAGCGGTGCTGGCCGAGGATCTGCTCCAGACGCTCAAGAGATTCAAAGACTTTTCCGACCGCTTCGTCGTAGGCTTCCTGGCTGGTGGCAAAACCGGCCTTGTAAACGCCGTTATTAACGTTGTCGTAAATCCAGCTGTTCAGCTCATCGATTTTGTCTCGCAGCTCAACCGGATAGTAATCCCCGGCGCGCGCGCCATGGGCGTCGAAGGCGGTGTTGAACATGCGGATGATCTCCGCAGATTCATTGCTGACAATCGTCTGGTTTTTCTTATCCCACAGAACCGGTACGGTGACGCGCCCGGTGTAGTGCGGGTCGGCGCGCAGATAAAGCTGGTAGAGGAAATCGTGATGATACAGTTCATCACCCGTCGCAGCAGGGAAATCACGGTCGAACGTCCAGCCGTTTTCCAGCATTAGCGGGTTCACCACCGACACCGGAATTAAGGATTCGAGGCCTTTCAGCTTGCGCACAATCAGCGTGCGGTGCGCCCACGGGCAGGCGAGGGAAACATAGAGGTGATAACGATCTTTCTCGGCCGCAAAGCCACCTTCGCCACTCGGGCCGGCAGCACCATCGGCGGTAAGCCAGTTACGGAAGGCCGAAACAGAGCGCTTGAAGCGTCCACCGGTGGATTTGGTGTCATACCAGACATCCTGCCAGACGCCGTCTACGAGTTGTCCCATTTTTTTCTCCTCCGTCAGATAGCAAAAGCGAGGAGAGGTCTCCTCGCTTTGTGTTTATTCAGTATAGCGTGCTTACCATTTCTTATTCAGAACGCGGTCGATGCTGTATGCGCCCGGGCCGGTGACAGCCAGCAGCAGGAAGCCACCCGCAATGGTCAGGTTTTTCATGAACATCAGGGAATTCACGCCTTCAGCAAAGTTGCTGTGGAAGATGAACGCCGTCAGCAGGGTGAAGCCCGCAGTAAACAGCGCCGTGGTACGGGTCAGGAAGCCGAACAGTACCGCCAGGCCGCCGCCGAACTCAAGCAGAATGGTCAGTGGCAGCATAAAGCCCGGAACGCCCATGGCTTCCATATACTGCTGGGTACCTGCATAACCGGTGATTTTGCCCCAACCTGCAACGATGAACAGAATTGGCATCAGAATACGTGCTACCAGTACACCAACATCTTCTAATTTTTTCATTTTACTCTCCAGGAAACCACATCAGCGGCTGAACATTATTTCTCTGCAAATTCGGGTAGATACCGCGTCTTTGCTGTCGATGGAGAGCATCATAAACGTGACGGTTGGCGATTGTTAGCAAGGAAAACTGTCAATCTTTTTCAAAGATATTGAGTAAGGGCAGGAGCGCGCTGGTGCCCTCACCCCAACCCTCTCCCACAGGGAGAGGGCGTAAAAACAAAAAACGGTAACCAGGGTTACCGTTTTGCTTTTATCACCGAAGCTGCTGCTGGCGAATCGTCGCTTTCACCAGACGCCAGGCGCTCCAGGCACCAAAGCCGCGTCGGGCCCAACGGATCAGCATATTCGGATGACGGATCGTCCAGATAGCCATCACACTGCTGCCAACCAGAGCCCAGGAACGCAGGCTCAGGAAGGTGTTCCAGCCACGGTCAAACCGACGCGTCGCGTCAATCCAGTCGCGGCGGCTGGCAGCCAGATCCAGCCGTTGCTGCTGGATCTGGCTTAACAGAAAGGCTTTTCGCTTTTCACGTTCGGCTTTATCGCTCACGGCTTGTCATCCTCCAGCAGAGCGCGATCGTTCGCCAGCTCCTGGCGCGTATGGCGCAGGAAAGTGGACTTACGCGCTTTGCGCATCGTCCAGATACCGCCAATCAGTGCTGCAACCAGCAAAACGACGGTGGTGGCAATCATCGCGTTGAGTCGATATTGCGGATCGATGGCCCAGATGATGAGTACCATCAGGCTCATCAGACCAAACGCGGCGAAGAGCATGGTCAGTCCAAGCATCAGCAGCATCTGGAAGAGGTTGGCTTTCTCCTCTTCCAGCTCTACCACTGCCAGCCGGACGCGCGTTTCGGCAATCCCGACCAGCGTCGTTAAGATACGCTGGCCGATGCCGAGGACGTTGTTAGCAGGCCCTTGTGCGTGACGAGGATCTTCCATATCAACGACGCGTCAGCAGTACGCCCAGTACCACACCGATTGCGGCACCAATACCGACACCCGTCCACGGATTATCGCGAACATATTCGTCAGCACGCGCTGCGGCTTCACGGGTCTGTTTTGCCAGCGCATCACCGGTTTCACCCAGGCGATAACGGCTCTCTTTCAGCGCTTGTTCCGCTTTACTGCGCAATTTGCTGACCTCTTCTTTTGACTTATCGGCGGAGGAGTTCAGCACCTCTTCAAGGGTGTCAGCCAGGGATTTCAGTTCAGCGCGCAGATGTTCAGACGTCGTATCTTTTGACATGATTTTCTCCTGTTGAGATTTCCGTTAACTCAATAATCGCGAGCTTCCAGCGCTTTCAGGTCGTCCTGCGCTTCTTTCAGCTTTCTCTCGCGCTTGGCAATTTTTTCCGCATCCCCTTTCTCTTTCGCTTCCTGCAGGTCGTGACGACGCTCGGCTATCTCGTCCTTCTGTTCAGCGATTTTTTTCTGGTGATCGGCACGCAGTTGGCTGTCTGAACAGTTCGCTTTCACTTCGCTCAGCGCTTTTTTCAGCCCCTCAACACGATGCTGATTGTTGTGCTTTTCGGCATAACCGATCTCACGCTGAATATCCTGCTCTTTCTCCTGACAGAGAGAAGTGGCGAAGGAGGCAGTGCTTAAAGATAAAAGGGCCAAAGCCAGAGTAATGCGGAATTTCATTATCGAAACCTTCCATTGTGTTGCGGCATACGCCGCTATCCAGACTAAGCGGAGAACATTTGAGGGGTGCTCCGCGTACTTAAGCATAGTAAGTAAACGGGGGATTCACCAAAGTGAGTGAAAAGATTCGGAATCCTGGTAATTATCCAAATCGATGCGACGTATCGCGAATCAGCGACAGCCAGGCCGCTGGCCGGCTGTCATCGTCCTGCTGGGCAATTATGTATCCCTGCGGCAGCGTGCGGTCAAGCACCACTTTCGCGGCCGCGCTCTGCGCACGGGAGTCAAACTTGATCAGTAACACATCATTTTGTGGGGTAATACTTTTAAAGCGGATCCCGTTGGCATCCAGATGGTGCCAGACAGAAAACCCATCCGGTACGCTGACACCCTGATTAACCGGGCGAATGGCCAGCGTAGATTCCTGATGCGAAAGCGCGCTCCAGACCAGAAGCATGGCGCTGATAAGCACCAGGGCGATTAGTGCGTACGCACAACGACGCAGGGAGAGCGCTGAGATAACCATGGTTAGCTCCTGGCTCCGTATTTTTTCTTCCACAGGACAACCAGCGAACCGATCAGGCCGAAGACCAGCAGGACGACAGGCAGCAGCATCAGGCATGACATCAGCTGATCTTCATACTTCATGAAGACCGGCGTTTTACCCAGCGCATAGCCCAGCGTGGTGAGGATCAGCACCCACAGCAGGCCGCTCATCCAGTTAAAGAACTGGAAGCGAGTGCTGCTGAGACCTGACAGACCCGCGATGGTCGGCAACAAAGTACGTACAAACGCAATAAAGCGGCCAATCAGCAGTGCGGAAAGACCGTGCTTATGGAAAAGATGGTGCGCCCGCTGGTGATAATGCGCCGGAAGGTGCGAAAGCCAGTTCTGCACGATCCGCGTATTGCCAAGCCATCGTCCCTGGATGTAGCTCACCCAGCAGCCGAGGCTGGCGGCGACGGTCAGTAAAAAAATGGTTTGCGGAAACGCCATCGCCCCTTTGGCACACAGCACGCCGACGAGCACCAGCAAACTGTCGCCGGGCAAAAAGGCCGCAGGCAGCAGACCGTTCTCAAGGAACAGGATCATAAACAGGACAAAATAGAGCATGCCAATCATGGAAGGGTTGGCCAGCGTTTCGAAATCCTGAGCCCAGAGGGCATTCAGTAGTTGGGTCAAAAGTTCCATTCAGTGTTCCTGGAAATCGGTTAACGTCACGCCTGTTATCCGGGACAAACAGCACGGCGACATTGTTGTGATTTCATTATGGTCGCTCGCGGACACATTGCGGTGTGGCCAACACTGTTCCCTGTTAATTGGCTGGTTAGCAAGCACTAACTTACAAAATAAGGAATTGAATCCAATTGTAACAAAGCCCAACGTTCTGCGTCACAGAATTTGCAGGGTGTGATGATTTTGGCGTAAGCCCTGGAAGTGAGCGAGGGGATTTACAAAGGCTGACACTATATATGTTTTGCTTACCCATAAGCGCGGGAAGGCGCAGCGAAGCGCCTGCCAGCACGGAGGCAAACTATTTTGCCTGACTTGACGCGGTATCGAGGTGAACGACAGGATTATCCGCAAAAAGATAACGGTCGGCGTTAAATTCGAAGTCGTCACTGGTCTCATTGAACAGCATCTGCTTGGTGTTCTCGAGGTGCTGCCACATGGCCAGTTTCGCGGCGTGGGGATCTTTACGAATCAGCGCCTTGAGGATTTGGTCGTGATCGTCACACCAGTTATCCACCGTACGTGAATCGATATGATCGTGCAGTTTTTTCCAGTACGGGTTGTGAACGCGCTGAGTCCACATTTTTTCTACAATTGCGGCCAGCGCGGTATTTTGCGTTGCCAGTGCCACCTGAACGTGGAACTGCAGATCCCACTCCGAATCGCGGAAACATTTTTCCTTGCGGGCGTTCTCCTGGATCTCCATCAGTTTCATGATGTCCTGCTTGGTCACCTGGGTTGCCGCAAATTCCGCAATGTTGCTTTCAATGAGCTGGCGGGCCTGGAGCAGCTCAAACGGACCATAGCTGGCAAATTCCAGGCTTTCGTCCGCAACAGGCGAGTGTTTAGGCTGATTAGAAATCACATGAATGCCGGAACCTTTGCGAACCTCAACGTAACCTTCCACTTCGAGCATGATGATCGCTTCACGCACCACGGTGCGGCTCACGTTTTTTTCATCGGCTATGAAGCGCTCAGCGGGGAGTTTGTCACCGACAAGATAGACCCCTTGCTCGATGCGATCTTTCAGCTCGGCAGCAAGTTGTTGATATAAACGACGTGGTTCGGTGATTTCCATATGCGCTCCAGGCAGGGTACGGCGGATGATTTGTTATACCACTTTTGCATGCCACTCTCCAGATTTTGCCATTAAAAAAGCCGCCCGGAGGCGGCTGGTTTTATAGCTCGGGTAAGCGCAGCGCCACCCGGCACAGCAATGCTAACTCTGCGTCGCCGGTTTCCCGAGGGACTCTTTCGCCAGTTCGTCGGCAGATTTGCTTTTCAGCACCGTCCAGATAACGACTGCCCCCATCAGGTCGAAGATAGCCAGTACCGCGAACAGCGGGCTGAAACCGATGGTATCCGCCAGCGCACCCACCACCAGCGCGAACAGGGTACTTGCGGTCCAGGCGGCCATCCCGGTCAGGCCGTTGGCCGTTGCCACTTCGTTACGGCCGAACACGTCAGACGAGAGGGTAATCAGCGCACCGGATAACGACTGGTGAGCAAAGCCACCGATGCACAGCAGGGCGATAGCCACGTACGGGCTGGTGAACAGGCCGATCATCCCCGGGCCAATCATCAGCAGCGCGCCCATGGTCACGACCATCTTACGGGAAACAATCAGGTTCACCCCAAACCAGCGCTGGAACAGTGGCGGCAGGTAACCACCCACGATACAGCCCAGGTCAGCGAACAGCATGGGCATCCAGGCGAACATGGCGATCTCTTTCAGGTTAAAGCCATAGACCTTAAACATGAACAGTGGGATCCAGGCGTTAAAGGTGCCCCAGGCCGGTTCAGCCAGGAAACGTGGCAGCGCGATACCCCAGAACTGACGGGTCCCCAGGATCTGCCAGACGGACATTTTTTTGCCGTTGTTGGTCTGGTGCTGCGCTTCCTGACCGCCAATGATGTACTCGCGTTCTTCTTCAGACAGTTTTTTCTGGTCACGCGGGTGTTTATAGAACACCAGCCACGCCATGGCCCAGGCAAAGCTCAGTACGCCAGAGATAATAAACGCCATCTGCCAGCTGTGCATGACGATGGCCCACACTACCAGTGGGGGGGCAATCATCGCCCCGATGGACGAGCCGACGTTGAAGTAACCGACCGCAATAGAACGCTCTTTTGCCGGGAACCACTCAGAGCTGGCTTTCAGCCCTGCCGGGATCATCGCCGCTTCCGCCGCACCTACCGCGCCGCGTGCCAGCGCCAGGCCACCCCAACTGCCTGCCAGCGCCGTTGCACCGCAGAACACCGCCCAGGCGATGGCGAAGAAGGCATAACCGATTTTGGTACCGAGAATGTCCAGCACATAGCCTGCAACAGGCTGCATGATGGTATAAGCCGCGGAGTAGGCGGCAATGATGTAGGAGTATTGCTGCGTGGAGATGTGCAGCTCTTCCATCAACGTGGGCGCGGCGGCTGCCACGGTGTTACGCGTCAGGTAGCCCAGCACGGTGCCGAGCGTCACCAGTGCGATCATATACCAACGTAACCCTTTAATTTTACGCATCTAAAACCTCATCGTTATGTTATTTCCGTGCCAGGGCACGGCAACCTCTCACCGGTTTGGGGGAGGGCTGTGTAACGGGAGGGGCGTAACCGGGAGAACGTCCCGGAACGGCCCGAACCTTGCCATAAATAAGCGTGCATAAGTCGGTTTCCGTACCGTTAAATCCGATGTCTGACACCGGTAATGCATTCCGTCGGCTGCGTGTTTGCGACGGCGAAAAGATAACTTGTCATACAACTTTAAAAGGTGAGTGACATCACAAATGTATGATTCTTTGTAGGGGCATTATCTGGCGCAGGCGAAGCCAGTTCCGACGCGGCCTGCAGAAGGGTTTACCTCATTCGGGGTAATTTTTTTGTCCGGGTTTATTGATCCAACTCACGAAAAAAACCTCAGATTCTGGAAATTGGTGTGATAACTTTGCAGCATCTGAACATAAGCTTTCTGCCGCTCCCGTTACGAGGAAGACGATAATGACACCGTTTATGACCGACGATTTTCTGTTAGACACTGAATTTGCCCGCCGCCTGTATCACGACTACGCAAAAGACCAGCCCATTTTTGATTACCACTGCCATTTACCGCCGCAGCAGGTTGCCGACAATTACCGTTTTAAAAACCTGTATGACATCTGGCTGAAGGGCGATCACTATAAATGGCGCGCCATGCGCACCAACGGCGTCGCTGAACGCCTGTGTACCGGCGACGCAAGCGACCGCGAGAAATTTGATGCCTGGGCGACTACCGTGCCGCAGACCATCGGTAACCCGCTCTATCACTGGACGCACCTCGAACTGCGCCGTCCGTTTGGCATTACCGGTAAGCTGCTTTCACCGGCTACGGCGGATGAGATCTGGGAGCAGTGCAACGACTTGCTGGCTCAGGATAACTTCTCCGCGCGCGGCATCATGAAGCAGATGAACGTGAAGATGGTGGGCACCACCGACGACCCGATCGACTCGCTTGAACATCACGCGGTCATTGCAAAAGACACCGCGTTTGATATCAAAGTGCTGCCAAGCTGGCGTCCGGATAAAGCCTTTAACATCGAACTCGACACTTTTAGCGACTATATGGTGAAGCTGGGCGAGGTTTCTGACACCGACATCCGTCGTTTTGCGGACCTGCAGAGTGCGCTGATCAAACGTCTGGATCACTTTGCGGCACACGGCTGTAAAGTCTCTGACCATGCCCTGGATGTGGTGCTGTTTGCAGAATCTAACGAAGCCGAGCTGGATAGCATTCTGGCGCGCCGTCTCTCCGGTGAAGCCCTGAGCGAGCATGAAGTCGCCCAGTTCAAAACTGCGGTACTGGTCTTCCTTGGCGCTGAATATGCCCGTCGCGGCTGGGTGCAGCAGTACCACATTGGCGCGCTGCGTAATAACAACCAGCGTCAGTTCAAACTGCTGGGCGCGGACGTGGGCTTTGACTCCATCAACGACCGTCCGCTGGCCGAAGCGCTCTCTAAACTGCTGAGCAAACAGAACGAGCAAAACCTGCTGCCCAAAACCATCCTCTACTGCCTGAACCCGCGCGATAACGAAGTGCTGGGCACCATGATCGGCAACTTCCAGGGGGAAGGGATGCCGGGCAAGATGCAGTTCGGCTCCGGCTGGTGGTTCAATGACCAGAAAGATGGCATGGAGCGTCAGATGACGCAACTGGCGCAGTTGGGTCTGTTAAGCCGCTTTGTCGGCATGCTGACCGACAGCCGCAGTTTCCTCTCCTACACCCGCCACGAATACTTCCGCCGCATTCTGTGCCAGATGATTGGCCGCTGGGTGCACGCGGGTGAAGCACCGGCGGATATCCAGCTGCTTGGCGAGATGGTGAGAAACATCTGCTTTAACAATGCGCGTGACTACTTCGCCATTGAACTGAACTAAGCCCGTTTGAGGTTGATATGCACTACATCAAAATCCATTCGCTGGATAACGTCGGCGTCGCGCTGGCAGATCTGACCGAAGGAACAGAGGTCACTTTCGGTAATCAATCGGTCACGTTGCGCCAGGCCATTGGACGTGGACATAAGTTTGCCCTGATCCCCATTATGAAAGGGGAGAACGTGGTGAAGTACGGTTTACCGATTGGCCATGCGCTGGCGGATATTGCGCCGGGTGAATACATTCATTCCCACAATACCCGCACCAATCTGAGCGATCTGGACGAGTACAGCTATCAACCTGATTTCCATGCGCAAGAGGAGCAGGCGGCAGATCGTGAGGTGCAGATCTACCGCCGCGCCAACGGTGAGGTAGGGATCCGCAACGAACTCTGGATCCTCCCGACAGTCGGTTGCGTGAACGGGATCGCGCGTCAAATCCAGACGCGTTTCCTGAAAGAGACTCACGATGCCGAAGGCATTGACGGCGTGCACCTGTTCAGCCACACCTACGGCTGTTCACAGCTGGGTGACGATCACATCAACACCCGTACCATGCTGCAAAACATGGTGCGTCATCCGAACGCGGGGGCGGTGCTGGTGATTGGCCTGGGCTGCGAGAACAACCAGGTGGATGCCTTCCGGGAGACGCTGGGCGAGTTTGACCCTGAGCGCGTGCACTTTATGGTGTGTCAGCATCAGGATGATGAAGTGGAAGCGGGCGTTGAGCAACTGCACCAGCTGTATGAGGCGATGCGCCACGATAAACGTGAGCCGGGCAAGCTGAGCGAGCTTAAGTTTGGGCTGGAGTGTGGTGGCTCGGACGGTCTTTCCGGCATCACCGCGAACCCGATGCTGGGCCGCTTCTCGGACTATGTGATCGCCAACGGGGGAACGACGGTGCTGACGGAAGTGCCGGAGATGTTCGGTGCCGAGCGTATCCTGATGAGCCACTGCCGTGATGAAGCGACGTTTGAGAAAACGGTCACCATGGTGAATGATTTCAAACAGTACTTCATCGCTCACAACCAGCCGATTTATGAGAACCCGTCGCCGGGTAACAAAGCGGGTGGGATCACCACGCTTGAAGAGAAGTCACTGGGTTGCACCCAGAAAGCGGGCGCCAGCCAGGTGGTGGATGTCCTGCGCTACGGCGAACGCCTGAAAACCCACGGACTGAACCTGCTGAGCGCCCCGGGGAACGATGCGGTTGCCACCAGCGCGCTGGCCGGTGCCGGCTGCCACATGGTGCTGTTCAGCACCGGCCGCGGTACGCCGTACGGCGGGTTTGTCCCGACGGTCAAAATTGCCACCAACAGTGAACTGGCGGCGAAGAAAAAGCACTGGATCGACTTTGATGCCGGTCAACTCATTCACGGTAAAGAAATGCCGCAACTGCTGACGGAGTTTGTGGACAGTATTGTGGAATTTGCCAACGGCAAGCAGACCTGCAACGAGAAAAACGACTTCCGCGAGCTGGCGATCTTTAAGAGTGGGGTGACGTTGTAAGTTGGGTGCGGGCTGGTGCCCTCACCCTGACCCTCTCCCACGGGAGAGGGGACAAACACTAAAAACGGCAACCTCAGGGTTGCCGTTTTGCTGTTAACCTCGTAATGCGTTCTTCGCTAAACGCGCATCTTCCGCCTGACAGGCCGCAGCGGTGAACAGCACGTCGGTAGAAGAGTTCAGCGCCGTCTCACAGGAATCCTGCAGCACACCGATAATGAAGCCGACTGCGACCACCTGCATGGCAATTTCGTTCGGAATACCAAACATATTGCACGCCAGCGGGATCAGCAGCAGAGAGCCGCCCGCCACGCCAGATGCGCCACAGGCACACAGCGAGGCCACCACGCTCAACAGCAGCGCCGTAGGCAGATCCACAGGAATACCCAGCGTATGCACAGCCGCCAGGGTCAGCACGGTGATGGTGATCGCCGCGCCCGCCATGTTCACGGTTGCACCCAGCGGGATAGACACGGAGTAAGTATCACGATCCAGATTCAGCTTCTCCGCCAGCGCCATGTTAACCGGAATGTTAGCTGCGGAGCTGCGGGTAAAGAAGGCGTACACGCCGCTTTCACGCAGGCAGGTCAGCACCAGTGGATACGGGTTGCGGCGGATCTGCCAGAACACCAGCAGGGGATTAATCACCAGTGCCACCAGCAGCATACAGCCAACCAGCACGACCAGTAACTGGGCGTAGCCCCACAGCGCGTCAAAACCGGTGGTTGCCAGCGTAGAGGAGACCAGACCAAAAATACCGATTGGTGCAAAACGAATCACCAGTTTCACCATGAAGGTCACGGCGTTCGAGACATCGTTAACCAGGTTTTTCGTGGTCTCATTACCATGACGCAGCGCGAAGCCCAGCCCAATTGCCCAGACCAGGATGCCAATGTAGTTTGCGTTCATCAGCGCTGTGATTGGGTTGGAGACCATGCTCATCAGCAGACCACGAAGCACTTCCACAATCCCCGATGGGGGCGTGATATCACCGGCCGCGCTGGTCAGGTGCAGCGTAGACGGGAACAGGAAGCTAAATACCACGGCGGTTAAGGCAGCGGAGAAGGTACCCAGAAGATACAGGAACAGGATCGGCCGAATGTTGGTTTTTTGTCCGTGTTGGTGGTTGGCAATCGACGCCATGACCAGCATCAGAACCAGAACCGGTGCCACGGCCTTCAGAGCGCCAACGAAAAGGGTTCCAAGCAGTCCCGTGGCTTCTGCAGCAGGTTTTGACACCATAGCCAGCAGAATACCCAGTACCAACCCGACCAGAATTTGTTTTACAAGGCTGCCCTGCGCCAGGCGCGCGAACAGACCGCGTGATTGTGTGCTCATACGTTATTCCTGAGTGAAATTGCGTTCCATCCTGGCTGTGCTCTAAGGCACATTTATGTCCGGATGTAAGTATTTGTTTGCCTGGTTGAGTATCAGGGAAAGCGAGGAAAGGCGGAAGAGTAAAATGCTGGATTTTACGTGTTGCGTCATGTTTTTTAACTATTGATTAACGAAAGTGCCGGGTGGCGCTGCGCCACCCGGCAAAACGCACTACGCCTGCTGCTTTTTATCGTGCTGGCGGTTAACCCAGGTATTGATAATCAGCGTTACCAGCAGAATGCCAAACACCACGCCGAGCGAGATGGCAATCGGGATATGATAGAAATCAACAATCAGCATCTTGATACCGATAAACACCAGGATCACCGACAGACCGTACTTCAGCATTGAGAAGCGCTCAGCCGCGCCTGCCAGCAGGAAGTACATCGCACGCAGACCGAGAATAGCGAACAGGTTAGAGGTCAGCACAATGAACGGGTCGGTAGTGACGGCGAAGATAGCCGGGATACTGTCCACGGCGAAGATCACATCGCTCAGCTCCACCAGAATCAGCACCAGCAGCAGCGGGGTGGCGAACAGCAGGCCATTCTTGCGGACAAAGAAATGCTCGCTCTCGATTTTGTCCGTCATGCGCAGATGACCACGGATCCACTTCACCAGCGGCTTATCACCAATACCGGTTTCGTCTTCTTTCGCCAGCGCCATTTTAACCCCGGTGAACAGCAGGAACGCGCCAAAGACGTACAGCAGCCATTCGAACTGGGTTATCAGCCAGCTACCGGCGAAGATCATGATGGTACGCAGGACGATTGCCCCCAGCACGCCGTAAACCAGCACGCGACGCTGCAGGGCAGCAGGCACGGCAAAGTAGCTGAACAGCATCAGCCAGACGAAGACGTTATCAACCGCCAGCGCTTTTTCAATCAGATAACCGGTGAGGAAGGCGAGCGCCTGAGGATCAGCCACCGCACGGCCTTCGGTCGAGGCCAGATACCACCAGAAGGCGGCGCAGAAAAGGAGTGAGAGGGATACCCACACCAGCGACCAGACGGCGGCTTGCTTGACGCTCATACCGTGCTCGCCGCGACGGCCCTGCAAAAAGAGGTCGATTGCCAGCATGATGAGCACGACAACCGCGAATCCGCCCCACAACATTGGAGTGCCGACAGAATGCATACTATTTTCCTTACACATAAAAAACAAAAACGGCCATGGTCAGAAGACGATAGCCGTTAGCTTTTTATGCATAGACCTCGCCTTCCGGCAAGGTCTCACTTACAACCACGAAGGTTGCCCGGCGACCGGATGCGGTTTTGCACGCATCGTAATGACGATCCACCGGCAAGGAAGTTACTCCCCTTTGCTCGTAACAAAATATGTCAGACCATCAGTTTCGTCAATGGTCCTCAGTCATTCATTACACAGCTTTACGCGATAGCTTCTGTGCTCACGCCGTCTGCCGGGAAAACCACGCCGGTCTGGCGACGGATTTCCGTTTGCAGCTTCGCCGTGGTGCGGCTTATCGCAAGCCCCGGGTGATTCACTTCGTTGTCTTCCACCAGACGGGCGAAGACCTCTGCCTCATAGAGCATAGTGTTAATATGCTGAGGCTGCGTCAGCTCCTGCGCTTTACCGCCGCGCGGCACAAAGCTCAGCTTCTGGCATTCGGAGATCTTCTCGATAACCAGCGATCCGTTTTCACCCTGAATTTCACTTGGCAGGACTGAGTCACTCACTTTGGAGTGCTGCAGCGTGACGCTGAAATCACCGTAATCCAGCACCACGACACCGTGCGCATCCACGCCGCTCTCCAGCAGGCTGGCAGTGGCCGTTACGCCGTGCGGCTCGCCCCACAGGGCAACCGCAGAGGCCAGGCAATAGAAACCGATATCCATAATCGAGCCGTTGGAGAAGGCCGGATTAAAGGTGTTCGGGTTCTCGCCGTCCAGATAACGCTGGTAGCGCGACGAGTACTGACAGTAGTTAATAAAGGCTTTGCGCACTTTGCCCACCTTCGGCAAAGACTGCTGTAGCAGCAGGAAGTTCGGCAGGCTGGCGGTTTTGAACGCTTCGAACAGCACCACCTGGTTGTCGCGGGCGCACTGAATAGCGGCTTCCACTTCCTCGATATTCGAGGCCAACGGCTTCTCGCAAATGACATGCTTTTTATGGCTGAGGAAGAGCCGGGTTTGCGGGAAGTGCAGGGCGTTCGGGCTGGCAATATAGACCGCGTCAATGGCGTCGCTTTGCGCCATCTCATCAAGCGAGGTGAACAGATGTTCAACCAGATAATCGTTCGCGAAGGCCTGCGCCTGTTCAAGGCTGCGGGAATAGACGGCGGTGAGCTTAAGTTTGCCGGTTTCGTGGGCGGCGTCGACGAACTGGCGCGTGATCCAGTTCGTACCAATGACTGCGAAACGTATCATAAACGTTTACGTACTCCATAGCGGGGAACCTTTAGCCACTGTAGCACGTGATTGTTGCAAAACCAGTGCGCTACTGCGCATTACTCTTTAACGATAAATGCGTAAGCCACAAACGGGTATCAAACTCCAGCTGATGGTACTGTGGCTCCATATGGCAGCACAGGGAATAGAACGCCTTGTCATGCTCTTTTTCCTTCAGGTGCGCCAGCTCGTGCACCACGATCATCCGCAGAAAGGCTTCCGGTGCGTTGCGAAAGACGGTGGCGACGCGGATCTCGGCTTTTGCTTTTAGCTTACCGCCCTGTACGCGTGAAATGGCCGTATGCAGGCCGAGCGCGTTTTTCAGCACATGGATCTTGTTGTCGTACATCACTTTATTGATGGGTGGTGCACTCTTCAGATACCGGTTTTTGAGATCCTGCGTATACTGCCAGAGGGCCTTATCGGTCGCGACATCGTGCGTGCCGGGATAACGTTTTTCCAGCACCGTCCCCAGTTTTTGCTCGGCAATTAACGTGCGTACCTGGGAGAGCAAATGCTCCGGGTAGCCCTGGAGATAAGTCAGCTGGTTCATCAAAACCCCAAAATAAGTTGAAAACGGGTATACTCACGCACCCTTTTCAGGGATAACGCCGAAATTTTACCATTCAGGAGGGCCGATGAGCCACTTAGACAACGGTTTCCGTTCACTCAACCTTAAACGTTTCCCGGAGACGGACGACGTTAACCCGCTTCAGGCGTGGGAAGCGGCGGATGAATATCTGCTGCAACAGTTGGATGACACTGAAATCCGCGGCCCGGTTCTGATCCTGAATGATGCCTTTGGTGCGCTGGGCTGCGCCCTGGCGGCGCACACGCCTTACAGCATTGGCGATTCTTACTTAAGCGAGCTGGCGACGCGTGAAAACCTGCGTCACAACGATCTCGATGAATCCAGCGTGAAGTTCCTCGACAGCACCGCAGACTACCCGCAGGCGCCGGGCGTGGTGCTGATCAAAGTGCCAAAAACCATGGCGTTGCTGGAGCAGCAACTGCGTGCATTACGGAAAGTCGTCACGCCAGAGACGCGCATCATCGCAGGCGCGAAGGCGCGTGATATTCATACCTCAACGCTGGAGCTGTTCGAGAAAGTGCTGGGCCCGACCACCACGACGCTGGCCTGGAAAAAAGCGCGCCTGATCAACTGTACCTTCAGCGCGCCGGAACTGGCTGACGCGCCAGAGACGCTGAGCTGGAAGATGGAAGGCACCGACTGGACCATCCACAACCATGCGAACGTCTTCTCACGTACCGGCCTTGATATCGGCGCACGTTTCTTTATTGAACATCTGCCGGAAAATCTGGAAGGGGAGATTGTGGATCTCGGCTGCGGTAATGGCGTGATTGGCCTGACGCTGCTGGCAAAGAACCCACAAGTCAGCGTGGTCTTCAGCGACGAATCGCCAATGGCGGTGGCGTCGAGCCGTCTGAACGTGGAAACCAACATGCCAGAGGCGCTGGATCGCTGTGAGTTTATGATCAATAACGCGCTGTCCGGCGTAGAGCCTTTCCGCTTCAACGCCGTGTTCTGCAACCCACCGTTCCACCAGAAGCACGCCCTGACGGATAACGTCGCGTGGGAGATGTTCCACCATGCGCGCCGCTGCCTGAAAATCAACGGCGAGCTGTATATTGTGGCGAACCGTCACCTGGACTACTTCCACAAGCTGAAGAAGATTTTCGGTAACTGCGTCACCATCGCCACCAACAACAAGTTCGTGGTGCTGAAAGCGGTGAAGCTGGGACGTCGTCGCTAAATAACCAGTGCAAGCTGGGTGCCCTGCGCAATGGCCCGCCGCGCATCCAGCTCCATCGCCACATCGCACCCGCCGATCAAATGTACCGTTTTACCTGCCTCACGCAGCGGATCCGCCAGATCGCGCTTTGGCTCCTGCCCGGCACATAAAATCACATGATCCACGCGCAGCAGCTGTGGCTCATCGCCGATCGTGACGTGCAGGCCGTCGTCGTCGATCTTCTGATAGCTCACCGCCGGGATCATCTTCACGCCGCGCGAAAGCAGGGTGGCGCGGTGGATCCAGCCGGTTGTTTTCCCCAGTCCTTCACCCGGCTTACTCGCTTTGCGCTGCAGCATGACGATCTGCCGTGGGCTTTTCGGCAGCTGTGGCCCTTCCGGGCGCAGGCCGCCGGACTGGCTCAGGCTGGTGTCGATGCCCCATTCCACGCAAAATTCGGCAATGTTCTGGCTGGTGGCCTCGCCCGGCTGGCTTAAATACATGGCGGTATCAAAGCCGATCCCACCGCAGCCGATAATGGCCACGTTTTCCCCAACCGGCGCTTTATCGCGCAGCACATCGAGATAGCTCAGCACCTTAGGATGATCGATACCCTCGATCGCAGGCGTGCGCGGGGCGATCCCGCTCGCCAGAATCACCTCGTCGTAATCCAGCAGATCTGGCGCACTTACCCACTGGTTGAGCCGCAGATCCACACCCGTTAGCTCGATCATCCGGCGGTAGTAGCGCAGCGTTTCATAGAACTCCTCTTTGCCGGGGATCTGTTTGGCAATATTAAACTGCCCGCCAATTTCGCCTGCGGCATCGAACAGCGTCACGTTGTGCCCGCGCGACGCCGCATTTACCGCAAACGCCAGCCCCGCGGGGCCCGCCCCAACAACCGCCAGGCGTTTTGATTTGTCTACCGGGAGCACCGGCATTTTGGTTTCATGGCAGGCGCGGGGGTTAACCAGGCAGGAGGTCACTTTCCCGACGAAGATCTGATCCAGACAGGCCTGATTACAGCCGATGCAGGTGTTGATCTCATCCGCCCGCCCGCTTTGCGCTTTGGAAAGCAGTTCTGCATCTGCCAGGAACGGACGCGCCATCGACACCATATCGGCATCGCCGCGTGAGATGACATCATCCGCCACCTGCGGATCGTTAATACGGTTAGTGGTCACCAGCGGAACAGACACTTTGCCTTTCAGCTTGCGCGTAACCCAGGTGAATGCCGCGCGCGGTACCGGCGTGGCGATAGTCGGGATACGCGCCTCGTGCCAGCCAATCCCGGTATTGATGAGGGTAGCACCGGCGGCTTCAATCGCCTGCGCCAGCTGGACGGTCTCGTCAAACGTTCCGCCGCCTTCCACCAGATCCAGCATCGACAGGCGGAAGATGATAATAAAGTCAGCGCCCGCACGTTCGCGCACGGCGCGTACCACTTCGACGGCAAAGCGCATACGTCGCGCATAATCGCCACCCCATTCGTCGTCACGCTGGTTAGTGCGGGCGGCGAGGAATTCGTTAATCAGATAGCCCTCGGAGCCCATTACCTCGACGCCGTCATAACCTGCTTCACGCGCCAGCGCCGCACAGCGGGCGAAGTCGTCAATCAGCGCCAGCACTTCATCGTGGCTGAGGGCATGCGGCTTGAAGCGGTTAATCGGTGCCTGAATGGCCGACGGTGCCACCAGATTGGGCTGATAGCTATAACGCCCGGTATGCAGGATTTGCAGGGCAATTTTACCGCCTTCGCTGTGAACGGCATCGGTCACAATGCGATGGTGCGGCAGTTGTGACGCATCGTTAAGCACCGCTCCGCCTTCCATCCCCACCCCTGAGGGCGCGGGAGCCACACCCCCGGTGACGATCAGCGCCACCCCGTGGCGTGCGCGTTCGGCATAAAAGGCCGCCAGACGCTCGGCCCCGTCCGGATGCTCCTCCAGCCCGGTATGCATTGAGCCCATCAACACGCGGTTTTTGAGCGTTGTGAACCCCAGATCGAGGGGGGCGAATAGCGACGGGTAGCGGCTCATAGTCTCTTCCAGTGTAAAATTATTGTTATGTGGTCGGATGAGTTACTAATTTAGCCAGCAGAAAGTAAAAGGGAAAAGGGGAATGCAGTGATTGTGATGGGATTCAAATAATGCCCTCACCCTAACCCTCTCCCACAGGGAGAGGGGCGGGGTGAGGGGGATGCCCGCACCAGCCCCGGCGCCTGCCACATCGACGTCGTCAGCCCGCTGTCCACCAGCCCGAGCTGGTCGGCGTACACCGCCTGCCACTTCTGCATCATGCCATCGTACAGCGCCCGGTGCTGCGGGTTCGGGGTAAACTCGCGGCTCCATTTCACCAGCCGCTCGCCGGTGGTGGCCATATCCGCAAACAGTCCGGCCCCGGCTCCGGCGGCAATGGCGCAACCCAGCGCCGTCGCCTCTTTCACTTCCGGTACGCGCACCGGCAAACCGGTGACGTCACTTAAAATCTGGCTCCATAGCGCCCCCTTCGAACCGCCTCCGGCAAACACCAGGCTCTCGAAGTTAACGCTGGAGAAACGTGAGATCTGCGCCAGGTTGCAGGCCGAGACAATTGCCGCGTTCTCTTCCAGCGCGCGGAACAGCGTCGCTTTGTTGCACTTTTCCGGGTCGATGGAGAGGTTAATAAACGACGGGGCGGCGTGGTACCACTGCTTAAAATGCATCGCGTCGGAGAAGATGGGCATCACGCCATGCGAACCCGCGGGCACCCGGCTCGCCATCTCCTCGAGCAGGGAATAGGTGTCCATCCCCATACGTTCGGCGATCAGCTTCTCTTCCGCGCAGAAGGCGTCGCGGAACCAGCGCATGGTCAGGCCGGTGAAGAAGCTGATCGATTCCGCCTGCGCCATACCGGGGATGACGTGTGGGTTCACGCGAATATTCATCTCAGGATCGGTGCGCACCTGCGGCAGATTGACCACCTGCTGCCAGAAGGTACCACCCAGCACCGCCGTTTGCCCGGCGCGGACCACGCCCAGCCCCAGACAGCCCAACTGTACGTCGCCACCGCCCATCACCACAGGGGTGCCTTCACGCAGGCCGCTCTGCTGCGCGGCCTCTTTAGTGATAGCGCCCAGCACGGTGCCGGTCTCTTTCACCGGAGAGAGGATATCGGCGCGCAGCCCGGCCATATCCAGCAGTGCTGGCCGCCAGTCGCGGGAGAAGAGATCCAGCATCCCCGTAGTGCCCGCATTTGATGGATCGACCGCCAGCTCGCCGGAGAGCTTCGCCGCCAGCCAGTCGCTGATCATGGTAATAGTGGCAGCCTTGCGATAGATATCCGGGCGATGGTGCGCCAGCCACAGCAGACGCGGCATGGCGCTCAGGGCCAGGGTCTGGCCGGAAACGTCGTACACTTCGGATTCAAACTGGTTGTCGTGGATCTCTTTGAGTTCGGCCACCTCGCGGCTGGCGCGGGCGTCGACGTTGGCGCAGGCCCAGATGGCCTCACCGTTGCGGTCATACAGCACGATCCCTTCGCGCATGGAGCAGCAGGCGACGGACTGGATATCCGCCGCGCTCAGGTGCGCGCGATCCAGCGCCTGGTGGATGCACTGGCAGGTAAGCCGCCAGTTGGTATTGAGGTCGAACTCCATCGAGCCCGGCACATTTTCCACGCTCAGGTGCTGCCACTCGGCCTGACCCACGGCAACCTGGTTGCCCAGCAGATCGAAAATAACGGCACGCACGCTGCCTGTCCCTGCATCTAACGCTAAAAGGTAACTCATGAGTTTGCCTCGTTGTTAGCGCAGGGCTTACCCCGTTACGTCAGGGCCAGCACCGCGCGGGCTGTTGTCTCTTCCGTCACCAGGCCATTGATACGGCGACCTTTCAGTGCGGCGTAAATCGCATCGGCTTTCTCAACACCGCCAGCCACGCCGACGATGGTAGGTAACTGCGCCAGTTCATCAAGCGTGACGCCCAGCAGTTCTTTGTGGATCTCCAGCTCCTCAACGCACTCTCCTTCGGCAGTGAGGAAATAACCGAGAATGTCGCCGACCGCCCCTTTACGGGCATACATCAGCTGTTCACCTTCGCTGATGTAGCCTGAGCGCAATATCGTTGCATCACGACGCTGGTTCACGGACCCAATCCCGACCACCGCCACGTCGGCCGCCGTTGCGGCGAGGATCACGTCCCGCACGCTGGTTTCACGTTTTAAGATCCCGGCCACCTCGGCGGAGGAGACGCGAAGCGGGGCGGGGATCATGCTGACGCTGCATGCCGCGTCCAGCTGGCCGATACCGGTCATATAGGGCCCCACGCCGCCGGAGAGCGTCACCAGGCGGATCTGCTGCGAGCTGATAAAGCCGCTTAAATGTTGCAGGCTGCTCATGGTGGTTTCACCAAATCCCACCGCTAACAGCTGGCCGGGTTCCAGCACGCCCATTAACGACTGCGCGGCACCAATGCCTAACCGCACGTTCATTGGCGGGGTATTCAGTGCTGGCAGCACGCGCACCAGCTTTAGCCCAAAGCGCTGCTGCAGTTCGGTTTCCAGTGCCAGACAGCCCTCATAGCGGGAGTTGATCTGCACGCGGATCACCCCGGACTGGCGACCTTTCTCCAGCAGGCGAGAGATCTTCAGGCGCGGCAGGCCGAGCCGTTCGCCAATGTCGTTTTGCGTCAATCCGTCGTGGTAGTAACACCAGGCCACGCGGGCAACCAGCTCCTCTTCCGCCAGTGCCAGCCCGGCAAACCGACCTTCTTCCGCAGTGCGTTTATCGCTCATAATTGAACTCTTATAAAAATTTAGATCATATGTTCGTGACGGCGCAGGTCGAAAGTGTGAGCCACGCGGCAAAACGGATCATTTAGATAGTTTCTTTCTCAGATGGATCTTAATCGATAAAACTGTGATCCCTGCACGGTTGTAAATATAGTTCACCGTCTACGCTTTTGAACATTATTAAATCTAAAAATCATTTGTTCAATAGCGGAGCGATGATGACCCCACTTATCGAAGCACGAGCCATCTGCAAGCAGTTTTCCGGGGTGCCGGTTTTGAAAGGTATTGATTTCACGCTGCTTGCGGGCCAGGTGCATGCGCTGATGGGCGGGAACGGCGCGGGTAAATCGACGCTGATGAAGATTATCGCCGGGGTGGAGACGCCGGACAGCGGTGAACTTTCCGTAGCAGGTCATTCATATGCGCGGCTCACGCCCGTGCAGGCCCATAAGTTAGGTATCTATCTGGTGCCCCAGGAACCGCTCCTGTTCCCCAATCTGACGGTGCGGGAAAACATCCTTTTCCGCCTGCCGCGTGAACGGGAAAGAGAGAATCGGCTGACGGAGAAGCTGCAGCAGCTGCAGTGCCAGCTAAATCTCGACGCCACCGCCAGTACGCTGGAAGTGGCGGATCAGCAGATGGTGGAGATCCTGCGCGGTCTGATGCGTAACGCAACGATCCTGATCCTCGACGAGCCCACGGCCTCCCTTACGCCGGGTGAAACCGAACGTCTGTTTCGCCAGATCCGCGCCCTGCAGGATCTGGGCGTCGGCATCGTCTTTATCTCGCATAAATTGCCGGAGATCCGCCAGCTGGCAAGCCACGTCTCGGTGATGCGCGACGGTGCCGTAGTGCTCAGCGGGGAAACCGCGCAGTTCGACGATAACGCGCTGATTGCCGCCATGACGCCGGTGAGCCGGGAGAAAGGCTTAAGCGATGCGCAAAAACTGTGGCTGGCGCTGCCGGGAAACCGTCGCACCCAGCCGCAGGATTTTCCGGTATTGCGCGTGGACGATCTTACCGGGGAGGGGTTTATCGATCTCTCGCTTGAGATCTACGCAGGCGAGATCGTCGGTCTGGCCGGGCTGGTCGGATCCGGGCGCACCGAATTTGCCGAGACGCTCTACGGCCTGCGTCCGGTGCGTGGCGGACGGGTCTGGCTGGAGAATCAGGAGATCACTCACGAGAGCGTGGGCGCCCGGCTGGACAAAGGCCTGGTTTATCTGCCGGAAGACAGGCAGGTGTCCGGCCTGTTCCTGGATGCACCCATCCGCTGGAACACCGTGGCGCTGAACGAGCCGTCTCTCTGGCAGCAGCGCAAGCGGGAGTCCGCGGTGGTGGAGCGTTACCACCGCGCGCTGGGGATCAAACTCAACCATGCGGATCAAACCGTGCGCACCCTCTCCGGCGGGAATCAACAGAAAGTGCTGCTGGCCCGCTGTCTGGAAGCCAACCCGTTACTGCTGATCGTCGATGAACCGACGCGCGGCGTGGACGTGTCGGCACGTGCTGATATCTACCAGCTCATCAAAAGCGTGGCCGCGCAGAACGTGGCGGTGCTGATGATCTCAAGCGATCTCGATGAGTTTCCTGGCCTTGCCGATCGCGTGCTGGTCATGCATCAGGGCGTGCTCAGCGGCGAGTTGCCGCGCCATGCCGTCAGCCTCGATCGGATGATGGCGCTGGCGTTCGGAGGACAATCATGAAGACGTTACTGAAAAACCGCGAGCTGAGCGCGTTTCTCGCCATTCTGGCGCTGTTTGCCGTGCTGGTGGCGCTTAATCCGGCGTACCTGAGCCTTCAGACGCTGGGGATGATCTTCGCCAGCGCGCAAATCCTGATCCTGCTGGCGCTTGGCGCCGCGCTGGTGATGCTGACCCGCAATATTGACGTCTCCGTGGGCTCCACCGTGGGGCTCTCCGCCATCGCCGTCGGCGTGGCGCTGAACAATGGCTACAGCCTGCCGGTATCGATGCTGTTCGCGCTGTCTGTCGGCGCGCTGGCAGGAGCGTTCAACGGGTTTCTGGTGGTGGCGCTGCGCATCCCGGCGATTGTCGCCACCCTCGGCACGCTGGGGCTGTATCGCGGGGCAATGCTGCTCTGGACCGGTGGAAAGTGGATTGAAGGGTTACCGCCGGGGCTGAAATCCCTCTCTGAACCCGTAGCCGTGGGCATTTCGCCGCTCGGCATGGTGGTGCTGTTTTTGGCCGCCGTCGGCGCGTTGACGCTCTCGCGCACCGCGTTCGGACGCGATTTCTATGCCGTGGGCGATAACCTTGCCGCCGCGCGCCAGTTGGGCGTGGCGGTTAACCGCACGCGGATGATCGCCTTTACTCTCAACGGCATGCTGGCGGCCTGCGCCGGGATTGTCTTTGCCGCGCAGATTGGCTTTGTGCCAAACCAGACCGGGAGCGGGCTGGAGATGAAAGCCATCGCCGCCTGCGTGCTCGGCGGCATTTCGCTGCTGGGCGGGACGGGCACGCTGATTGGCGCACTGCTTGGGGCCTTTTTCCTGACGCAAATCGACACCGTACTGGTGCTGTTTAAGCTCCCGGCGTGGTGGAATGACTTTATCGCCGGGCTGGTGCTGCTGGGCGTTCTGGTGCTCGACGGGCGTCTGCGCCAGGCGCTGGCGCGTCATCAGCGGGCGCTGAAATACGGTCGCTTCCAGCCGGGTAACAGAGGGGGAAAGCACGTCACCCCATTTCCCAAACGCAAAAAAGAGGTGGCGTAAATGAAGCTTAACTGGGAAAGCGCGCTGCTGATCTTACTGGTGCTGGAGATCCTGCTCTTTGGCGCCATCAACCCGCGGATGCTCGACATCAACATGCTGCTGTTCAGCACCAGCGATTTTATCTGCATCGGCATTGTGGCGCTGCCGCTGACGCTGGTGATTATCAGCGGCGGGATCGATATCTCCCTCGGTTCAACCATTGGCCTGTGCGCCATTGCGCTGGGAGTGATGATGCAATCGGGCTGGCCGATGGCGGTCGCCATTCCTCTGGCGCTGCTGCTGGGCCTGCTGTGCGGGCTGGTGAATGCGGCGCTGATCCACTACACGGGTATCAGCCCTTTAGTTATCACTCTCGGCACGCTCTACCTCTACGGCGGCGGGGCGCTGCTGCTCTCCGGCATGGCGGGCGCGACGGGCTATGAGGGCATCGGCGGCTTCCCGGACAGCTTTACCGCGTTCGCTAACCTGACCGTGTCAGGTCTGCCCGTTCCGCTGGTGCTGTTTGCGCTCATTACGCTCTTCTTCTGGCTGATTACCCACCGCGGACGCTTTGGGCGGCATCTGTTCTTAATCGGCCAGAACCCGCGCGCCGCGCGCTATGCGGCGCTGTCGGTTAACGGCATGTCCTACGCGCTGTATGGCCTGGTGGGCGTCGCCTCGGCCATTGCCGCCCTGGTGATGGTCTCCTATTTCGGTTCCGCGCGCTCGGATCTGGGGCGCGATCTGCTGATGCCTGCCCTCACCGCTGCCGTACTCGGCGGGGCGAATATTTATGGTGGGTCAGGTTCGGTTATCGGTACGGCACTGGCAGCGCTGCTGGTGGGGTACCTGCAGCAGGGGTTACAGATGGTCGGCATCCCCAACCAGGTGTCGAGCGCGCTGTCAGGGGCGCTGTTGGTTGTGGTGGTGATGGGACGTTCGCTGAGTCTGCACCGTGAATGGGTGCGTTCTCTCTTTAGAAAACTATCCGGAGCGTAAGATGAAAACAAAACTGATAGTCCTGGCAATGGCCCTCAGCTTCGCCTCGGCGCAGGCGGCGGACCGCATCGCCTTTATCCCGAAGCTGGTGGGGGTGGGCTTCTTCACCAGCGGCGGCAACGGCGCAAAAGAGGCGGGGAAAGACCTCGGCGTGGACGTCACCTACGACGGCCCCACCGAGCCGAGCGTCTCCGGCCAGGTGCAGCTCATCAATAACTTCGTCAACCAGGGCTATAACGCCATTATCGTCTCCGCCGTGTCGCCGGATGGCCTCTGCCCGGCGCTAAAGCGCGCCATGCAGCGCGGCGTCAAAGTGCTGACCTGGGATTCCGACACCAAACCGGAGTGCCGCAGCATTTACATCAACCAGGGTACCCCGGAGCAGCTCGGTGGCCTGCTGGTGGAGATGGCCGGGAAGCAGGTGACAAAACCGAATGCCAAAGTGGCGTTCTTCTACTCCAGCCCGACCGTCACCGACCAGAACCAATGGGTGAAAGAGGCGAAGGCCAAAATCGAAAAAGATCATCCCCAGTGGCAGATTGTGACCACCCAGTTTGGCTATAACGACGCCACCAAATCCCTGCAAACCGCCGAAGGGATCTTAAAAGCGTACCCGGATCTGGATGCGATCATCGCCCCGGATGCCAACGCTCTGCCTGCCGCGGCGCAGGCGGCGGAAAACCTGAAGCGGGAAGGGGTGGCGATTGTCGGATTCAGTACGCCTAACGTCATGCGTCCGTACGTCGAGCGCGGCACGGTTAAAGCCTTCGGCCTGTGGGATGTGGTGCAACAGGGCAAAATTGCGGTCAATGTCGCCGATCGTTTATTGAAAAAAGGCGATCTTAACGTCGGCGACAGCGTGGAGGTAAAAGATATCGGTACGCTGAAGGTCGAGCCGAACAGCGTCCAGGGCTACCAGTATGAAGCAAAAGGCAACGGCATCGTGCTGCTGCCAGAGCGCGTGGTGTTCACCAAAGAGAACATCAACAAATACGATTTCTGACGGGGGAGCAAATGGCTGATTTAGACGACATCAAAGACGGTAAGGATTTTGGCATCGGTACACCGCAGCAAAATGTACCGTTCACCCTGAAGGGCTGTGGCTCGCTGGACTGGGGCATGCAGTCCCGGCTTTCGCGCATCTTCAACCCAAAAAGCAACCGCACGGTGATGCTGGCCTTTGACCACGGTTACTTCCAGGGGCCGACCACCGGTCTTGAGCGTATCGATCTCTCTATCGCGCCGCTGTTCGCCGAAACCGACGTGTTGATGTGTACCCGTGGTATTTTGCGCAGCACCGTACCGGCCGCCACCAATAAACCGGTGGTCCTGCGCGCCTCCGGCGGTAACTCAATTCTGGGCGAGCTGTCGAACGAGTGCGTGGCAGTGGCAATGGAAGACGCGCTGCGCCTGAACGTCTGTGCGGTGGCGGCGCAGGTGTACATTGGCAGTGAATTCGAGCATCAGTCGATCAATAACATCATCAAGCTGGTGGATGCGGGGGCACGCTACGGGATGCCCGTGCTGGCGGTGACGGGCGTCGGCAAGGAGATGGCGCGCGATGCGCGTTACTTCTCGCTCGCCAGCCGTATTGCCGCCGAAATGGGGGCGCAGTTTGTCAAAACCTACTATGTGGATGAAGGATTCGAAAAAGTGACCGCCAGCTGCCCGGTGCCGATCGTCATCGCCGGGGGGAAAAAGCTGCCGGAGCACGAGGCACTGGAGATGTGCTGGCGCGCGATTGACCAGGGAGCCTCCGGCGTGGACATGGGGCGCAACATCTTCCAGTCCAGCGCGCCGCTCGCCATGCTGAAGGCGGTGAAGAAAGTGGTTCACGAGAACATGAGCGCCCGGGAGGCGTTCCAGTTCTGGCAGGAAGAGAAACAGGGAGAAGCGAAATGAACGTGACGTTAGTGGAGATCAATATCAAACCCGAGCGGGTGGACGAGTTTCTGGAGGTGTTTCGCGCCAACCACGAGGGCGCAATTCAGGAGCCGGGAAACCTGCGTTTTGACGTATTGCAGGACCCCCGGGTGAAAACCCGGTTCTTTATCTACGAGGCCTATAAAGACGAAGAGGCGGTGCTGGCGCATAAAAAAACGCCGCACTACCTGGCCTGCGTGGATAAGCTCGAAGAGCTGATGTCGGAGCCGCGCAAAAAACGCAGTTTTGTGGGGCTGCTGCCGGAGTGACAAATTAACCGGCAGCCAGCGATTCAATGGGGATAGTGGTGAAAGAGGCGAAGAATTACGGATGTTATACCCTGGCGCCGGTTGTCTTTTATTTCATCTATCCCCTATGAAGAGGAGACGTTAAAAAACGCCTCTTCCATTATCTTATGACGCCAGCAATCCTTTCAATCAGATAGGGATAGAACGGATTCGAGGTGATACGCATTAAGGAGTCCATATCTGCCAGCAGTACCGCTCGCTCCCCTCTGACGCGTAAAACACCCAGACTCAGACCATAGTGATTCGGTTCATAGGGTTCACTTCCATATAAAGAGTCATGGACAGGAAACGGGAGGGCGACATGAGATAGAGAAAAAACATCTCTCGGATAGCGCACATTAAGGGGCTGCACGTCTGCTGTTGTTGAGTGTGCTAAGTGCGTCGAAGCGACCATGTTCATACTCTCTGAAGAGGCATTTTTGACGATAGTCGTCGTGTAAGTACGCTGTGGTGTTGCCAGTAAGTGTGATAGCGCGCGATCCGAAGAGTGGCGAAACAGTGCACGAAAATTGACCGCACGATTAATATCAAACAACACCAGTTCGCTACCGTTATCCGGTAGATTTTGATGGAGCACGTCCAGCACTGCCCGGGTACTGACTGTGGAATCAAGAACGGACTGAAACGTAAGCACATGAGGAAGATCTTTCCAGCCAGCCGATGACTTGCGCCGCGTAAGATCCCGTTTCAATGTCTCAGTCAGAAGATAAGCCTGCCGCGCACCATTCACGGGAAAAGAGTTATATTTAAAAGGATTAAATTCTGGTACCAGACCTAACCAGGCCGCACGAGAAAAGGCCGGGAGAAAGGCTGTCCATTCGGCCATTCCCGAAAACCGAGCAAAGCGGCTTATGCCTATCATGGGAGAAATCAGGACAATTTGTTGTGGCTTCTTCAGGCTCTCATCATCAAGGGCATCGATGGCATATTTCATGGCCAGCGCCCCACCATTGGAAAAACCAACAATATGCAGCGGCGCATCCGCATGGGTCATTTTTGTTGCCTCGCGCACCGCAAGGCGCGTTGCTGCCAGCCAGTCCTGCCATTTTACATCCGTTAATGCCCCGGGTACGGTTCCATGGGCAGGTAGACGGATCCCGATGGCGACAAACCCTTCTTTTTGATAGAGCCGGGCAATATGCTGCAGGCTGTAAGGGGAGTCCGTAAGTCCATGCAGTAACACGACAGCCCCTCTCGGTTCCGCCTGTGGGCGCATGATGTAGGATCGATTCCAGTCTGTGGGAAGGGTGTCCGGAAATACCGGGCTTGACGGGTTATAACGATTTAAACTCGTTGTATCCTGATCGGTTTGCTTCATAACGACATTGTTATGCACCTCCATGAAGAGGGCGTTTTCAGCATTGATATAGTCATCCCAATCGGCCCGATCGATCTCGTGTTCGCGTAATTCATTAGGGACAAAAGTATGCCAGGGCTGGAGTTCGCCGCTACGCTGTACCCAATAAAACAAGCCTGTCATTGCACAAAGCGTGAAGCCCAAAAGGATAAAAATACAACGCTTCAACACTCTAATACTTTTCTTGCGCATAAATCCTCTAAACATAGATATTCAACCTGATATCTGCTGTATTTAGGTTTTAAAGCGCAGCGTGGTTGATGATGGGGGCACAGAATAAAGATATGGACATCGCATAAACTATGCTTTTAACCATTGCATGATAAGCAAGGAGTTAATGGCGAAATTAATATGCGCGACGATAGATAACATAATACTAAGCGCTGCCACAAACAGAACCTTGAGGTTGAGGATGCGTGTTTTTTTTAAGTTTGCATCCAGCCATAACATATTCCTTATTTTATTCTTTTGATATAAATACATTATCCCCATAGATAAATATAAGAGAGGCATGATAATGCTTACTGAATTGATTTGTAACAGCAGTAATTCACTGCCAACTAATGCAAAAAGCCATGAAATAAATAACAGCATAAGCGTTGCTCCTCAGTTTTTTTTGTTGGTAAGGTAAAACCAAATCATAAACAGAACATCTAAAAACAACCAAACCCCGCCCAGCAACAAAACGTGCGAGACTGCACCCGGCCAGAACAAAGCGCCATTGGGAGAAACAGAAAAGAAATCCTGTCCCCAGACCAGGCGTGCCACAATCATGAAAAGGGGCAGCAATAAAAGGTTGAACAGAAAAAGATAACGGATAAAGTTTGGTTTTCTGGGACGTCTGATATTTTCTTCCGGGAACATGGTTTCCTCACTGGTTTCGGTGAAAATAAAAAGGCATTCTAGTGCGAAAAGATAGATGGAACTTAAACACACGTCATTTTATAGCGTGCGCAGCTGCCACCTCGCTGATTAATGAATGAGAGTATGGTGAGTGAGGATCTCTTGTTTGTTTGAACTTCATATAACATCGCCCCCTAAAATAAGCCACCAGACAGAGCTTGTTTAAGGTTCTGACTTCTTTTTTTTAATGTAGATTAGGTGATAACAAATGTTTAAAAAAACACTCACAGTAGTGGCAATTCTTTCAACTCTTTCTGTTGGTGCTAACGCCGCTGAAATTGGCGCTCAGTTAGGTACACAACATACGGAGTTAAATGCACTAATTGCGCCAGAGCCGACCGGTATTTTTTATACTGCAAACTGGGCTAACAATTATAATGATGGCCGTAATTCTGGCGGTGTCGGCCTGGGTTATCAGGTGTCTCTGGGTAAAGCCGATCTTTACGCAGGTGCCAAGGCCATCTATATGGCGCCTAAGAAAGGTGATAATGGATTTGCGGCACCGATTGGTGGCGGGGTTCGTGTCCATTTTAGCGATGAGGTGTATGCCTATGGTGAAGGTTATACCGCGCCACGTGGCCTGAACAATGCCGTCGAAAATTATGTTGAAGTTGATGCAGGGTTGGCCTGGCAGGTACGAGATGAGGTGAAACTCAAAGCGGGTTACCGTCATATTAGCGTTCATGGTAAATCCGGTACGCCTAATCATACGCTGCTTGATGGTGCTTACCTGGGCGCCGCACTTCAATTCTAAACAAACACTCACCGCGAGCCCTACGCTCGCGGTGAGTCGTTGCATATAATCCAGTCATTTTTCTTTACCCTCCTTTTTATCCAGAGACTCTTCTTCCTTCTTCTCTTAAAACGTTTCCTTTCCTGCGCTGATAGTAAAAAGACCGAGAGTGTAATGCAGGGCTGAGCCCTGCTACAGGTTGTAACGTAACCACCCGAAGAGTACGTTTCCGTTATTATAGGTGCCAGGAATATAGGTGAACTGGACATTCACATTTTTATAACTCGCTGAAAAAAGCGGGAATATAATCGGTAAGGGAATGTAGTTGCCCATATCTTTACGCGCCGTTATCCCGGCGGTCACCCCTAATCCCAACCTGAAATCTTTTTGTTGGTCTGGATGCCATCCTTTCTCCCATGCATAGCCGGTGACCGGTTGCCACTCATTATGTGAGTCTTTAAACACCATTCCATACAGTGCACTCCAGTTGCCATTGCTGTGATGACGAGAAACACCCACTCCGGCACCCCAGGGCATTTCATTATAGCGATCGGTCTTTTCTTTATCGTACATGAACCGGTTATGCCAGCTGATAAAAGGAAGATAAATATCGTGGCTATCATAATCTGTCCAGGTTTGCGTAATATCGGAAACAATCCTGCTGCCCCAGCTTGCTGCATTTTCATCAGCATGAGTCTGGCCATAGGCACGTGTAGCAAAAAGAAGTAACCCGCTCCAGAGTAAAACAGAGCAAATCAACAAAAATAAATGATAAAAGCCGCCGATAAAGTCGATTTTTTCCTTACAGGGCTGCCAGGGGGTAGTGCTTTTCATTGCGAACACTCCAGTGGATAAAAGTAGTTAAAAAATAATAAATAGGCCAGCGCATTAACAAAACATGAGACGAATTGTTAATAGCGCCAGAGATGACTGATTTTCTAAAACGAAATGACTAAGGTTGGATATTACGCCATCCTTAGTCATTGTGATTTAATTTATGGCTTTCTTTTTAAGGAGTTCGAACTCCTCCTGGCTAATAACGTCCTGGTCTAATAGTCTTTTGGCGTCTGATATTTGTTCCGCTGGGGATTTACAAAGACTATATTGTGCTGCGGCATTCGCATCCAGTCTGTAAGCACGTTGTCTTTTGGCCATTCCCTTACCTCTCAGAATGAGATAAAAAACAGAGGTGATCAGCGGGATGAAAAGTAACAGCATTATCCAAAGCGATTTAAAGAAGCCGTTGAGTGTATTGTCACGGAATAAATCAGTAACGATCTGGAAAATAACAAACAGATACGCAATAAAAAAGAATATAGAAAACAGGGTGGCTGCCATATTCCAGAATTGTAATAGATGAGTCGTCACAATGATGCCCTCTTAAGGATATAAATGGTCACATGGAATGAATAAAAGATAAAAACCTGCCACAAAAAATTTTTATCCTTAATGAAAAGGACAATCATCCTGTTGTGGCAGATATGATAAAGCGTGTTATTGAGCTGGAGAGATCGTTACCTGACCGCGATGCGAGGTAATATTTACACGTTGCCCTACGACAAATTCACCTTCACGGGCGGGCTGCACGGTAACGAACTCTTGCCCGTTATCAGGACGAATAAAGAGTTCAGCCGCATTATGTCGCGCCATTCCTCGTTGTATCGACTGTCCTGCCATCGCGCCAGCAACGGTACCGCCAGCCGTCGCCAGCAGACGGCCGCTTCCGCCACCAATAGCATTACCGGCAGCACCGCCAATCAACGCGCCCCCGACTGTACCGGCAGCGCTGCTTCCGGTGTCGTTTTGGATTGTTATGTATCTCACCCCTGTGATTGTGCCGTGCGACAGTGCCATCACCTGACCGGAAAGCGCAGCACTTGCATGATGGGCAGAACCAACGGGTTTTTCAGTACAGCCAGCCAATGCCAGCAAACCGGCCAAAATTAAAACAGAACGTGTAAACATCTCTATTCCTTATGAGTAATCAACGGCATCACGAATTAATGGACATGTCATACAGTGGCCGCCACCGCGTCCACGCCCTAATTCACTCCCAACAATTTCAATGACCTCAACGCCTTCCTTACGCAAACGGTCGTTTGTTTTGGTATTGCGGTCATAGGCGATAACGACACCTGGAGACATGGCGACCACGTTATTTCCGCTATCCCATTGCTGACGCTCGGTGTCGTAAACATTGCCTTCGGTTTCAACGACCCTGAGCGAGCGTAAATTGAGTGCCCTGGCTACCACCTCTGTTAACGGCTCTGAATAATGCTCCAGACGCATTCCGCCTGGGGAGTCGTCCTTAATCAGTGAAAAGACTTCGATTTGATCAACAATGGCGGGATAAAGCGTCACTAAATCTCTGTCACAAAAGGTGAATACGGTATCCAGGTGCATCGCCGCTCTGAGCTTCGGCATCGCGGCAATAATAACGCGCTCGACATGGCTAAGCGGGTTCGAAAACAGGGCAGATGCAAGCTGGGCAATGGCCTGATAGGACGT
Organism: Enterobacter cloacae complex sp. 382A5; assembly: GCF_050031095.1. Lineage (NCBI taxonomy): Bacteria > Pseudomonadati > Pseudomonadota > Gammaproteobacteria > Enterobacterales > Enterobacteriaceae > Enterobacter > Enterobacter cloacae complex sp. 382A5. The sequence continues at coordinate 4,058,275 of NZ_JBLGVK010000001.1, read as the reverse complement.
TCGTTCGCTCATACCGATTAAAACGGTCTTGTTGCCAATAGGCATAACATCGCCGCCTTCAAGGGTGGCGGATCCGTGATAACGCGTTGGATCTCCCCACCATGTATTGATCGTCTGACGGGTGAAGTCCGGATGGAACTTATAGATAGCAGTGGTCAGTAACGTTTCTTCACGACGAGCCTGCCAGTAAAGGGGATTAAGCGTAACCCCGTTATAAATCCAGCTGGTGGTATCTCGCGTATAAAGCGTATTCGGCAACGGCGGGAGCAAATATTCACGCAGCCCTGTCGCTCTTCCGACGAGTTCAAGTTCTTCTTTATCGCCCCTGTGTCTGTTCAGCAAATCATAGGTTGAAAGTCCGCCGATCATAAACTCAGCCAGCCGCTCTGAGGGTAACGAATCCAGGAACGAGCGTGTTTCATTAAGCAAACCCAACGGGATTTCATCAGCAGTAATCTGCTGTTCGATGAGCCAGTTGCGTGCCTGACGGTTAGCCAGCGTTTCGGAGAGCAGATCATGCATCTCAACAACGTCAACACCGCATCCGCGCATTTTGTTAATAAAATCGAGATGATCCTGACGGGCACGCTCTACCCACATGACATCATCAAATAACAGTCGGTCGCAATTGCCCGGCGTAAGACGGCTATGTGCTAACCCAGGGGCGCACACCATTACTTTGCGTAACTGGCCGACCTCGGAGTGAACACCTAGTGGTATATCTTGCATAGTATCTCCTTAAGAGAGTAATTAAATGGTAATATTTCCGTTTATAATTCCATAAATACAGGCCAAAGCCGCGAGCACGATGGCGGTAAATAATATTCGTTCCGTACCAGAGAATATTTTTTTGTTTTGCTCACGCTTAGCAATGTAATAAAGCAGTGTGCCAGGCGCATAAATAACGGCGGACAGCAGCACATACGTTAATCCGCCGGCATAAATCATCAACGAGGCATAGGCAGTGGCAATGACAGAGATCACCAGGTCTTTATAATATCCCTTTGTGCACTGTTCGTAGGTTTCTCGTGTAATTACCAGCTTCAGGCTATACGCGGCAACCAGAAGATAGGGGATAAGCGTCATCGCGCTGGTTAGCTCAAGGGCTAACAGGAATGCGTAATCGCTGAAAAAAGTGATAATTAAGAACAGCTGTATCGAGATATTCGTCAACCATACGGCTGAAGAGGGAACGCGCCAGCGATTCTCGCGTGCAAAAATGGCAGGCATGCTCTTTTTCAACGCCGCGGAATAAATAACCTCCGCAGCGAGCAATGACCAGGAAAGATAGGCTCCGAGTACAGAGATAATTAACCCCACGCTGATGAAAATCATGCCCCAGCGTCCCACTATGCTTTCGAGAACACCGGCCATTGAGGGTTGCCGTAAGGCTCCCAGCTCGGCCTGGGGCATAACGCCATAAGAAAGCATGGTGACTAACATCAGTAAGCACAGCACCCCGATGAAGCCGAATACGGTCGCCAGGCCAACGTCTTTCCGGTTAGTTGCATAACGCGAGTAAATACTTGCCCCTTCGATTCCAAGGAATACGAATACGGTCACCAACATGGTGCTTCTGACCTGGGAAAAGATTGATCTGAAGAGAGGTGGCTCTCCGGCGGCCCCGCCCCAGAAATTAAGCATAAACATCTCTTTTTTGAATGCCATTATCAGAATGGCGATAAATACAAAAATAGGGATGATCTTGGCACAGGTGGCCAGGGTATTGATAAAGGCCGCTTCTTTAATACCCCGCAATACCAGGAGATGAAAAGACCATAAAACAACTGATGAGACAGCGATTGCCAGCAGCGTATTACCTTCGCCAAATGCAGGGAAAAACGCGCCTAATGTTGATTTAATTAAAATAAAATAGGATACGTTGCCGATACATGTACCCGCCCAGAAACCGAGTGCCGAAATGAAGCCCGGATATTCGCCGAAACCGGCTTTAGCGTAGCTAAAGACGCCCGCATTGAGTTCAGGCTTTCTTTGCGCAAGGTTCTGGAATACAAATGCCAGCATCAGCATACCGCCACCGGCAATCACCCAGGCAATAATTGCACCAAGCCCACCGGTTGCTCGTCCGAATGCAGCAGGTAATGAAAATATACCCGCTCCGATCATCGCTCCGACGACAAGCGTCGTTAAAGACCAAAGCGATAGCGTATTGGTCGTAGATTTGTTCATATAATTTTCTTAACAATGAAGCTGTGATTGATGAAGTGTGAGTTTAAAAGCGTTAAATATACCGTACTTAAATGAAGTTAATTTTTATGCCATCAAGGCAGCACAGGGCTGGGGGTAACTCAGATCGCACCGTTTAGATCGTAATAATAACCCTCTTCTCTTTGATTTCTGATTTGCCCGCTGTTGTAGGGTGCCAGTTTCTTTCTCAGACGACCAATAAGCACCTCGACGGTATTGTTTTCTTTACCCATCCAGTCGTGGTAGAGATGTTTCATGATTTTACGTTTGCTCAGCGCCTTGCCTTTGTTCTTCACCAGTAGCTTCATAATTTCAAATTCAAAACGGGTCAGTCGAATTTTTTGCTTGTTGATGAAGAGTACCTTGCTGTTTAAGTCGAGTTCTAAATTACCTGCAGTAATACGGCTGGAAGGGGTGAGATAATTCCGGCGTACTAAAACCCAAATTCTGATGATAATCTCTTCAATATGACTAGACTTGACAACATAATCGTCAGCACCGCTTTCAAACGCTTTCACCTTGTGTTCAATATCGTTGCTGCTGTTAAGGATCATGATGCGGATAGTGCGCCCTTCGCGTCGCCACTTACGAATCGCCTGTAACTCAGTAGTGGAAAGCGTTTCAGATGCCATAATCAGGAGTTCAGCTTTATTTGAAAACATAAACATTTCCACTTCCTCAATACTCGAAGATACATCAGTTAAAATACCTGCCTCTTCAATTTGGGTTTTCAAATAATGCTGATTTATAATGTTAGGATCTAATATTAACACGCGCATATCTTCCTCTCACTTTGTTGTTTCGCCTGTTAGGGTTTTTGACATTTTATGAAATGGATTTCTATGCTTTACAGATAAAAGCATCGTCACCAAAAAGTTGGCTAAATAATACTTTCGAAATAAATTCAAACAATTCTTTTATGAGGGATATTAGAAATACAAAATAAAAAAATGCAGAATAAAAGAAGTGAAGGAAAGAGTATGAGAAAAGTAGAGGAAGTAGAATTAAATCAAGAAAAATAACATTTAATAAGGTTTTTGTTCTGATTTTTTGGCGTGTAGAGTGTTTGTTTAGATGAACGTATGGTTGCTCCAATTGCTTTCTGGTTGGATTTTTGTTAAGAGTTAAGTGCGAGTTTTATTTTTTGATTTAACAATATATACATCTGTCTTGCAATCATAACATTAGCACAATGAGTCATGTGCTTGCGTCAATAAACTCATTTTCGGCAAATAAATATGGCACGCTGCAAATCGCTTATTCGCCAGGTTTTGGTGTCAAGCTTCTGGATCTTATAGTGCAGGACAGGCTGGCTTGAGGTGAGTTTCTCAACCAGCACAGAAGGTGCATTATCCTGCGGATTAGCAAGAAATTTACCTTTCGTAACTTTATGGAATCCGTTTTGCACGTCTGTGTCGATGGTCATGTTTCCTGTACGATCGACAAGATACTCTTTACCATAATAGTTCAACGTGCCGTATTCGCTCACCGTGACGAGACCATCGTTGGTAATGTGGAAAACAATTTTGATATTTCCATTAATCCCTTGCTGGACATTATTTGAATCTTCATAGTTGATATGTACCGTCGACATACAGTTCATCGGTAGGTAATCATAAACACCAACAAGCTTGTATATTCCCATTGCAAGCAAGGGAAGCATCAACAGGCATAAAACAATATTAATTGTTGTTAATATTGACGAAGTTTTCGCATTCATGTCCTTTCCCTGTATTTTGTTTGCCACACAGGGCAATGTGAGTTGAGTACACCTTGCTTTTTAAAGGCGCTCTGTTGTCATCAAAATAGATATTTTTGGGATATTGCTGGCATTTTAATGTGATTCTTTGCCATAAATTTGTATTAAAAAATGAGTCAATATTCTCTTGTTTGACGCCATTTTCGTCAGTATAGACATCACATAATCCGACTGACTTATATTTATGCATAGTGCTATCGTTTAAATGGTACAAATAAAAGGCAGTGATGGTGCTCACCATTAAAACGGTTAATGCTATTGTGCTAATGTAAAAACCTTTGTGCGAGGAACAGATTTTTTTAAATTTTTCGTACGTGCTACTACGTGTAGTACTAACACGGTTACACTGACAGTGCAGTACAAATCCTTGCTTTGGTATTGTTTCGATTTTGTCTTCAAGCGAGAATTCAAGAAATGCTTTTCGCAACAGAGATATGTTTCGATTCAGGTTGTTATCAGAAGCAACCAGACCATGTTCTTCCCAGACTTTTTCAAGGAGTTCAGTACGGCTGACCTGAGAATTATTGGCGTCAATAAGTGCATTTAATAATCGCGACGTCGCCAGTGAAAGCTCAACTTCGCGTTTATTATCGGTTAAAATGCGCGATTCATCATTATAATGCACTATCCCGTCAAGTAGGTACTGCATAGCTTAAACGTCCTCGCAAATGAATCTACGCATTATAATTTTAGCGCTACTATTATTCAATCTTATGATTTCTATTAAGAGTCGAGAAGACGTATTTTTACCGGGTTAATTACACGTAGACAGAGGACAAACTGCGAGGGCGGGGACGTTGCTTTCTCAACCATTCCTGAGAATGATTACTTTATGAATGATGCGGTGTGGCCGGGTAAGCGCAGCGCCACCCGGCGTTTTTCAGGCCAGTTCCAATTCCGCAAGGATCGCTGAAAGCGCCTCGCGCGGCTCTCCCTGAATTGCCTGCAACGGGAACGGCAAGCCGGGTGTTGCCACTTTTCCCCTCATTTCCGCCGCTGCCGCGATGACCCTTACGCTACCGTAATGACGGAACAGATCCCATAGCGGCTCTAACCGTTCTGACTCTGTACTTTTCCCCGAACGCGCTATCGCCAGCGCCGCTTTTGGGAACAACCCCGCGAGAACCGAATACCAGACGTCAAACCCGGCCTGCAAGGCTGAGGCTGCTCGCCAGTCACCGGCGATACCCAGTGTGACCGTATCAGGAAGCCGGGCACGTACCTGCGACAGGTCCTCCGGCACGCGGCCAAGCTTGATGGAGCCCACATTTGGCATAGATGCGACGGCAAACAGCAATTCATCGCTAAACGCAAAACCGGTCGTGGCAGGGTTATCGTAAATGCACAGCGGTACGGAGAGCTGGCGGGTCACCGTTTCATAGAGCTTAAATACTTCCTCATCCGTTAATCGCTGGTACGACACGGGTGCCATCAGCACGCCGGAGACTCCGGCCGTTTGCGCGTCGTCAGCCAGACGCAGAATATCGTCCAGCCGCATTGCGCCGATGCTGACGATAACCGGTATGTTACCGGCATGTTCCACCGCACAGCGTGTCACCCGGGCACGCTCTTCAACGGTCAGATAGGCATAGCTCCCGGTCGAGCCAAGAATGCCCAGTGAATCCACGCCTGCCTCAACCACAGGAGAGAGCAGATGCGTAAAGGCCTGCTCATCAAACGTGCCGTTTTTCAGGGGCGTTAACGGAAATGCGCTGACTCCACGAAACATTTTTTATCCTCTTACAGGGTCAGTAACTGCCTGTGCACCACTGCACCCGGCATCAGACGTTGCAGGTTATCAATCAGATCCGCTCCGGCTTCTTCCAGTGCCGTAAGCGGCATTGACGGCAGACTTTCCAGAATAAACCACATGGTTTGCGCCTGACTGTCAAGACGCGTCCGTATACCCTGGCGCCAGTTCCAGCGACGGCAGGTAACACCGAGGTCGTCGCGCCAGATAACCTCGCCCGGCTCCGGGTATTCCACCACCGGCTGCCCCTCTTTGAAGGTATCAAACGGCTCGCTGCCGTCCGCCAGCGTCAGGCGCGGCGCGCCTGAATAAGTCGCAAGATTTTCTCCACCAACCGGGATGGCGTAGCGAATGCTCACCGCGTTGTAGATATCCACCACCGGATCGAGCGGTGGCAGCGAGCCGTCTTTTAAGACCCGCTTACGTAAGGCGGATGCCGAGCAGGGCGTACGTTTCGGTTTTGCGCCGAAGGCCTTAAATACCTCATCCCAGCCGGAAAGGTGCGCGTCAGCCCACGGCACATCATCATTAAGCATCTGCTGGCAGGCTTGCGTGAGCACGGCCGGAGCGACTTCCGGGTGGGTAACCGGCGCAGCTTCCACCAGAATGCTCAGCGCCCGAAAGCCCGGGGCAATTGCGGCAAGGCGCGGGTCTATTGACGGCGTAACGAGAGACATAAATAATCCTGTATTGACTGTTTTATACCATGGTAGTGACCAATGACTGAAAAAGTCAATATAATGACTGAACAGGGTGCCGATATCGCCCAGGTAAGCCTGGCCGTAGCGAACCGCATACGCAACTGGCGTAAAGAGAAAAAACTGTCGCTGGATGAGCTCTCGCGGCGTGCCAGCGTCAGCAAAGGCATGCTGGTGGAGATCGAAAAGGGCGCAGCCAACCCCAGCATCGCCATTTTGTGCAAGCTGGCTGCCGCGCTCGGTATCTCAGTGGCGGATATCGTTAACGTCTCCAGCGAGCCGCTGGTGCACGTTATCGAAGAAGCCGCGATCCCGGTGCTGTGGCAGGGGGAAAAGGGCGGACGCGCCAGACTGCTGGCAGGAACCGCGGGCCCGGATATGATTGAGCTATGGCAGTGGGAGATGCAGCCGGGAGAGCGTTTTACCTCTTCGGGGCATCCGGCGGTCACCTTTGAGCTGCTGCACGTGAACGAAGGCATATTAACCCTGACGGTGGACGAGACGGTTACGCAGGTTGCTGCCGGGGCATCGGCGGTGGCGAAAACGGAAGCCGCGCACGGCTATGCCAATGAGGGAAAAAAGGTGCTGCGCTTTACCATGACGGTGGCGGAGTTTCACCGATAAAAAGCAGCCCGGTGGCGCTACGCTTACCGGGCTGGTGTAGTAGGCCGGGTAAGCGCAGCGCCACCCGGCTTTTTTTTACGCCTCTTCCACACTCACGCGCAGTGCCGCCAGCGCTTTACGTGCCGCCTTCAGCACCTGCTCACACTGCTCAATGGTCAGCGTCAGCGGTGGCTCAATGCGGATGGTTTTGGAATTGTTGAGCGTGCCGGCCACCAGCACCCGCTGGCGGAACATCTCGCTCGCGAAGCTATAGCCGATTTCGTTATCAACAAACTCAATAGCCATCAGCATCCCTTTACCTCGTGCCTCCTGGATCAGATCCGGGTATTCACGTCCCAGCTGACGGAAACCGTCCAGCAGCATGTCGCCTTTCTGCTCCGCCTGCGCAGGCAGGTTTTGCTCCAGCAGCACGTTGATGGTGGCCAGCGCGGCCGCACAGGCCAGCGGGTTACCGCCAAAAGTGGTGGTATGCAGGAACGGGTTGTCGAACAGCACCGAGAAGACCTCTTCGGTGGCAACCGTCGCACCAATCGGCATTACGCCGCCGCCGAGCGCTTTCGCCAGACACAAAATGTCCGGCTGAACATTCTCGTGCTCGCAGGCGAACATCTTGCCGGTACGCCCCATGCCGGTCTGCACTTCGTCGAAGATCAGCAGCGCGCCAAACTCATCGCACAGCTGACGTACGGCAGGCAGATAGCCCTGTGGAGGCAGGATCACGCCGCCTTCGCCCTGAATCGGCTCCAGGATCACCGCGGCTACGTCATCGCCGGTTTTACGGCATTCGCTGAGCACGGTGCGCATGGCATTAATGTCGCCGAACGGCACGTGGCGGAAGCCCGGCAGCAGCGGCATAAACGGTTTGCGGAAGGTGGATTTGGCGGTCGCAGACAGGGCGCCCAGGGATTTACCATGGAACGCGCCGCTGGTGGCGACAAAAGTGAATTTCCCGCGCGGCGACTGGTACGCTTTGGCGAGCTTAAGCGCCGCTTCGACCGATTCCGTGCCGCTGTTGCTGAAGAAGCTGTATTTCAGTTTGCCGGGCGTTAAGGCTGCCAGCGTTTTCGCGAGCATGGCGCGAAGCGGGTCGAGCAGTTCCTGGCTATGGAGAGGTTGTTTCGCGAGTTGATTCTGTACGGCGGAAACCACTACTGGATTACGGTGCCCCACGTTGAAAATGCCAAAACCACCCAGGCAATCAATAAACTCCTGTCCCTGGGTGTCGACAAGCGTATTCAGACTTCCCGCTTGCCACTCTACGGCTCCGTAATCCCCGCCGGCGGTAACAGATTTGCGATACTCCAGAAAACCTGGATTGACGTGCTCTTTAAAGTAATCGATGACCTCTCGGTTAAGTTGTTTCATCTCCTCATGATCAAGCGTTCGCTTCTCAATGAGATTCAGTGCGTGCGCGGTACAGGCAAGAGCCGAGGCGCTGGAAGGTAACCTGTTCAAAATATGCTCCCGGGGATCGCGTATCACATGATACTGCGTTAAGTATTGCAGGGATTACGCCACTTCAGCGGACTTAACGAAAATCGGGATAAACACCAGGTTAAAATAATGTTGCGCAATATTTAATCATGCCGATGTTTTCCAGACGGGATTTAGCGGTACGGAAAACGGGGGCAGGAAGACGTGGATGGGGTCAATTGCACCAGGGGGGTGCAGACGGTGCGACTTAAGTGGGCGTTAACAGATCATCCTTTGCAGGTAATTTCATTGTGAAAGTATTTAAAATCAATCAATTATAAAATCTCACAAAAAGTGCGGTTTAAGTGAAATCTGCGATCTCCATCAAGTTTAACAACTAAAGATAAATTGTTTACCGCCGAAAAAACAATAAACCACAAAATTAACATTCAAATAACCTGCAAGGGATGCTCACGATGTCCTCTCCAACCTATGTCACCCAGAATGAATATCTTCTGGACGATGACACCACCTTAATGTCTACCACAGACGTCCACAGCTATCTGACTCATGCTAACGACACCTTTGTTCAGGTGAGTGGCTATCAGCTTAATGAGCTGATGGGTCAGCCGCATAATCTGGTGCGCCATCCTGATATGCCTAAAGCCGCTTTTGCCGATATGTGGTACACCCTGCAACAGGGCGAGCCGTGGAGCGGAATTGTCAAAAACCGCCGTAAAAATGGCGATCACTACTGGGTGCGCGCCAACGCGGTGCCGATGGTGCGCCACGGGAAGGTCACCGGCTATATGTCGATTCGCACCAAAGCGACGGCAGAAGAGATCGCCACCGTGGAGCCACTCTATAAGGCCCTGAATGCCGGACGCTGTACCAAACGGATCCATAAAGGGCTGGTGGTGCGTCAGGGCTGGTTCGGAAAGCTGCCGGCAATGCCGCTGCGCTGGCGGGTACGCGGCGTGATGGCGGTGCTCTTTGGCGCGCTCGCCGCCACGCTTGTGGCAACCTCAGCAGGCTGGGTGTCGTTGGTCGCAGCAGCGATAATGATGCTGCTGGGCACGTTGTTGTTTGAACAGCAGATTGTCCGGCCGGTAGAGAACGTGGCGCGACAGGCGCTGAAGGTGGCAACCGGCGAGCGCAATAGCGTGCAGCACCTGAACCGCAGCGACGAACTGGGCCTGACCCTTCGCGCGGTGGGGCAACTGGGGCTGATGTGTCGCTGGTTAATCAATGACGTATCAAGCCAGGTGGTGAGCGTGCGCGACGGCAGCGACAAGCTGGCGCAGGGTAATGAGGATCTGAACGACCGCACGCGTCAGACCGTTGCAAACGTGCAGCAGACCGTGGCGACGATGAACCAGATGGCGGCCTCCGTTCAGAGTAATTCTGAAACCGCCACCGAGGTCGATAAGCTCTCCGTAGCCGCCAGCAGTGCGGCGACCAAAGGCGGGAACGCGATGCAGACGGTGGTCAAAACCATGGACGATATCGCCGACAGTACCCAGCGTATCGGCTCCATTACCACCCTGATCAACGATATTGCCTTCCAGACCAATATCCTCGCCCTGAATGCGGCGGTAGAAGCGGCACGGGCCGGTGAGCAGGGAAAAGGCTTTGCGGTGGTGGCAGGGGAAGTTCGCCATCTTGCCAGCCGCAGTGCTAACGCCGCCAATGATATCCGTAAGCTGATTGATGCCAGCGCCAGTAAGGTACAGTCCGGCTCCGAGCAGGTACACGCCGCAGGGCGCACCATGGATGATATCGTTGAGCAGGTGAAAAACGTCACGCAGCTGATCGCGCAGATTAGCCATGCCACCTCTGAACAGGCTACCGGGCTTTCGGAGTTAACCCGCGCGGTGGCTGAACTGGACAGCATCACGCAGAAAAACGCCGATCTGGTTGAAGAGAGTGCGCAGATCTCCGCGATGGTAAAGCACCGGGCCGGACGTCTTCAGGATGCAGTGACGGTTCTCCATTGAATCTGTAATGTTCCAGAAAAGCCGTTTATTCTGCCAGGCGTAAACGGCTTTCGTCGCTTCATTTGTAATTATTCTTGCGATTTATTGTTAATTTTATATTAAATAACTAAAGAAAGTGACTCAGTTATTTATCCCTGCCTAAGTCATTTTTCCCCGATGCTATTTCAGAAATGCCCCGTCTGGTGGTTGAGTAACGATCGATACGGCTATATTAATAGCCTCTGCCTATCCATTGTGATGGTTATGAAATAAAAAAACGATCAAAGTCATAAAGTTAGCGGTTTCGTTACCGATAACGGTGATCGTCTGAGAAATAATTACATCGATGGAGTAAATATGTTCTTACATGACGTAAAAATCGGCACGAAATTATTTCTGGCGTTTGGATTCTTTATTGTCCTGATGGTGGTGAGCGCGAGTTTGTCTTTAATGAGTCTGAACCGGGCAAACAACGGGATGCAATCCATTATTACCAGTGATTATCCAACCACGGTAAAAGCGAACCAGTTAATCGATAACTTCCAGGAATTTATTAGCACTCAGCAGCTCATGCTGCTGGATGAACAGGGAACGTACACGGCGCAGTCGCAGCAGCATCTTAAAGAGATTAGTGAGCACATCACGGTGCTCCTCGGTGAGCTGAACAACGTGCTGCAGGATCAGCAATCGCAGCAGGTGCTCGCCGAGATACGCGGCGTGCGCCAGCAGTATCTGGACTCGCGCTATCGTATTTTGCAGGCGGTGCAGAATCACGATCGCGCCGGGGCGCTTCAGGAGATGATGACCAACACCCTCAAACTGCAGCAGGCCTATAAAGCCAAAGTGCAGCAGCTGATTGCGATTCAGAACACTGAGATGCAGAACGCCGGGGTGCAGGTGGAAAGTGATTTCAGGAGCAACCGTCTGCTGCTCATCCTCATTACTCTCTTCAGCGTGGCGGCAGGCAGCCTGATTGGCTGGTTTATCGTGCGTTCCATTACCCGTCCGCTGGGCCAGGCCGTGGATTTTGCGGCGGCGATTGCGGATGGCGATCTCACCGGCAGTATCACCTCGCACGGTAAAGACGAAACCGGCCTGTTGCTGCATGCCCTGATGGAGATGAAAACGCGTCTGCTGGACATTGTGCAGCAGGTGCAGACCGGCTCGGAGAATATCTCCAGCGCCGCCGCGCAGATTGTCGCCGGGAACCAGGATCTGGCTGCGCGCACGGAAGAGCAGGCCAGCTCTGTGGAGCAGACCGCCGCCTCGATGGAGCAGATCACCGCGACGGTGAAAAACACCGCTTCGCATACCGGAGAAGCGACCAACCTGTCGGCGGATGCCGCGAAGGTGGTCAAAAACAACGGTGAGATGATGAAGCAGGTGACCAGCAAAATGCGCCTGATTAACGAGACCTCGAACCGGATGTCCGACATCATCGACCTGATCGATGCCATTGCCTTCCAGACCAATATTCTGGCGCTGAACGCGGCGGTGGAAGCGGCCCGGGCGGGCGAGCACGGTCGTGGCTTTGCGGTGGTGGCTGGTGAAGTGCGCCAGCTCGCGCAGAAGAGTGCTTCGTCAGCCAGTGAGATCCGTGAGCTGATTGAAAGCTCCACCAGCCAGACGCAGGACGGGATGAACCTGGTCGAGAAGGCGAGCGAGCTTATCAATGGCATGGTGGGCAACGTGGAAGAGATGGATGTGATCCTGCGTGAGATCCGCCAGGCCAGCCACGAGCAGACAGAGGGGATCTCGCAGATTAACAGCGCGATTGGCCTGATTGATGCCACCACCCAGCAAAACTCCGCGCTGGTGGAGGAGTCTGTTGCCGCGGCGGCCTCCCTCAACGAGCAGGCGATGCACCTGAAAGAGCTGGTACGCGTCTTCCGCGTGAGCGCGCACGCACCGGCTTAATCCAGCTGGGAGATCTCCAGCGCCGCGCGGTCGATCACGCCAACGATCTGCTTAAGCTGCGCGTCGCTGAGCGCTCCCTGATTAACCTTCAAATCTAACACCGCTTTGAAGTTATCCAGTGCCCGCTTCATCTGCGGGTTTTTGCGTAGCTGGAAACCGACCGCGCGGGCTTTGATACGCGCCTGAATCTGCTCAAGCTGTTCCTGGTTTTCCTCCAGCCACTGCTGTCCTGCCGCATTGATGGCAATGCGCTTACGCCCATTCTCTTCTTCCGTAATGGTGATAAACGCCTGATCCTGAAGATAATCCAGCGTCGGGTAAATCACGCCAGGACTCGGGGTGTAGTTCCCCTGGGTCAGGTTCTCAATCTCTTTGATCAGCTCATAACCGTGGCTCGCGTTGCGGGTCAGAATATCCAGAATCACCAGCCGCAGATCGCCGTGACCAAAAAAGCGCGGTCGACGTCCGCCGCCATCATGTTCGTGTCGCATAGTGTGCCTCGTAAATTGATATATCTAAACTATATCTAAGATATATTCAGATGCAATCTAAAAGATCTTGCATTCTTGCTGATTAGCAATCATTATCATTTAAAATCAATTTAGATATATCGTATTCACCTGAGAAGGGTCTTAACATGGCAACCACCCGCTATCCACAACGCGTGCGTAACGAACTGCGTTTTCGTGAACTGACCGTGCTCCGTGTTGAGCGCGTAAGCGCTGGTTTTCAGCGCATAGTTTTAGGCGGCGAAGCGCTGGAGGGCTTTAGCTCCCGCGGTTTCGACGATCACACCAAAGTGTTTTTCCCGGCACCGGGAACGACGTTTGTGCCACCGGTGGTCACCGACGAGGGCATTGACTGGGGCGACGGCGTGCGCCCGCAAAGCCGGGATTACACGCCGCTGTACGACGCCGCGAAGCATGAGCTGGCGCTCGATTTCTTCGTGCATGACGGTGGCGTTGCCAGCCAGTGGGCGCTAGAGGCGAAAGTGGGCGACAGGCTGACGATTGGTGGCCCGCGCGGTTCGCTGGTGGTACCGGAGGATTACGCCTGGCAGCTGTATGTGTGCGATGAGTCCGGGATGCCGGCGTTGCGTCGCCGCCTGGAAGGCATCGCCAGCTTGCCGAAACGCCCGGAACTTCACGCGGTGGTCACCGTCGGGGATGAATCATACAAGGATTATCTGGCGCACCTGAGCGCGTTCAACATCACCTGGGTGATCGGCCACAGCGAGCAGGCGGTGGTTGAGCAGCTGGCGTCGCTGAACGTTCCGGCGGAAGATTACTTTATCTGGCTGACCGGGGAAGGGAAGGTGGTTAAAAACCTGAGCCGACTGTTTGAGACTGAGGCTATCGATCAGCAGCTGGTGCGTGCCAGCGCGTACTGGCACGCGAAATAATTACGCTGCTGAATCGAGCTGCGCTTCGCTCACCTGATGTTCGAGCGAGGCGCGGACCTCGTTCAGCGCCTTTTCCTGCTGAGCGAAGTACGCTTCCATATTGCTGAGCGACGACACCAGCAGCCAGGATTCTTCTTTCTCCAGTTCTGCCAGCTCGTTCACTAAGGTGTCGATCTGCTCGCGAACCTGAGCCATTTTTTTGCGGATGCGCTCCAGATCGTTCAGCCTGTCGCTGGCCATCAGCGGCTCGAAGCCCTGCTGCAGGCGCGCCACCAGAGAACGAATGGCTTTGACGTCTCCACGCTGTTTGGCCTGGTTGAGCTGCACCATCATCGCGTTGGCTTCTTCTTTCAAATCGTCTGCCACCAGATCCGGGTGACACAACTTGCTTGCCTGCCGCCAGAGCCGTTTCAACTCGTCCCGATCCTCCTGTGAAAGATCTTTCCCTTTACGCAGACGCACTTCGGCATCCTGTTGCTGCTCGCGGTATTTCTCGTACTCTTCGTTGGCCTCGTCACGCGCCTGACGCGCAGGCTCTTCCTCACGCGTTAAGCCGCTCTCCAGCTCCAGCGCCTCGGCAAGCAGGTTGGCAATCAGGTTACTTTGCTGCTGCAGATGCTTACGCGCCTCGGCTGCCTGTACGGAATCGGCAGGAAGTTCGCGCCAGCGCTGGGTGAGTGTTGCCAGCACCTCCACGGCCTGGGCCATGTAGCGCTGACAGCGGCGATAGTCTTCCTCGCGACGACGCGCCTCAGCCTGCTGGCGGCGCAGGTTCAGCTCGGCCAGCGTTTTACGCAGGGCGAGGATCTGCTGCATCAGCGGGCCCAGGCGGGAGAAATAGAGATCGTTGAACTCATCAAGCTGCTGTACGCGCGCGTTACGGCGGTCAATCAGATCGCGCAGTCGCTCTTCCAGCGCTTTCAGTTCCAGTTTGCTCGCGGCGATCTGCGGATCGCGCCATGGCGTCACGGCACGCTGGCTTTGTAGCCACGCGACGATCGCGGCGATGGCCGCAGTGTAGTTTTTCTGCTCAAGCGCCACGACGATTGCCTGTAGCTCATCGTCAAACGCTTCATTTTTCAGCCGGGTTAGCTGGCTCTGAATGATGTCGTCATCTTCCAGTTCAATGGCATTTTTAATGATTTCTAGCCGTTTGATCGGTGTGCTCATGATGCCTTTCGCTTTGGCGCTTAAGTATTTGAGTTAAGGTTAGTTGTTGGAAACGCTACAGGAAATAATACACACGGATGATGATCGGCGCGATGGGGGATTTCTTTAGATTTACGCAGTGTCACCCGCTAAATTCTGAAAATGCAGCAAAATAGACCTTAAATTAAATGTGTGTATTTACACTGTTTACTTTTTGACATAAGTTGCGCGTTTTTTGACAGGCAAGTCTGAAAACGGACTTTTAGCAAGGAGTGGCAGTGATGACAGGGAAAACGTCGATACTACAGGTGCTGGCTGGCATGGCCTTGCTGGCAGGTGCTGCGCAGGCGGCCCCCCTGTCTCCGGCCGACCGTAATACTATTCAGCAGCAACAGCAGCAGTTGCTGGATGAAAACCAGCGCCAGCGTGAAGAGCTGGAGCGCAGCGTGGTATTACCGCGTCCTGTTCAGCCCGACAGTGCCGCGACCCCGCAAGGTCCCTGTTTTGTTATCTCGCGCATTGAGCTGACGGGTACCACCCTTCTTTCTCCGTTAGCCAAAGATCGCCTGGTTGCGCCGTGGGTGAACCAGTGTCTTGATATGGCGCGTCTCAACGCCCTGACCAACGCCGTCTCTGACTGGTATATCAGCCGGGGGTATATCACCAGCCGCGCATTTTTAACCGAACAGGATCTCTCTGGTGGCGTACTGCATCTCGCGGTACTGGAAGGCAAACTCCAGCAAATCCGGCTTGAAGGGGTTCCCGCCCGCACGCTGAGCATGACCTTCCCTGGCCTCGAAGGGAAAATTCTTAACCTGCGCGATATCGAACAGGGCATGGAGCAGCTTAATCGCGTGCGCCAGACGCCGGTTGAAATAGAAATTTTGCCCGGCGACAGGCAGGGCTATTCAATCGTCAATCTGACGGCTTCGCCTGAATTCCCGCTCAGCGGTTCAGTGAGTTTCGATAACAGCGGGCAAAAGAGTACCGGTACCGGACAACTCAATGGCGCGCTGTACGGCAATAACCTGCTGGGGCTGGCGGATAAGTGGTTTATCAGCGGCGGGCGCAGCAGTGATTTTTCGAACAGCCATGATGCTCAGAATTTTGCCGCCGGGGTCAGCGTGCCTTATGGCTACGGCTTGCTGGACTACAGCTACAGCTGGAGCAACTACCTCAGCACCATCGATAATAACGGCTGGCTCTGGCGTTCGACGGGCGACACCGAAACCCACCGTCTGAATGGCTCCTGGGTCCTGTTCCGCAATGGCGATATCAAAACCGGCGTGTCGGCGGGCATCACCCACCGCATCAACCATAACTATCTCGACGATGTTCTGCTGGCTACCAGCAGCCGCAAACTTTCAAGTTTCTCCCTGGGCCTTAACCACACGCAAAAAATTGCCTCCGGCGTGGCGACCCTGAACCCGACCTTCACTCAGGGTGTGCCGTGGTTTGGCGCCGAAGATGATAACGACAAACATGGCGATGTGCCGAAAGCCGAGTTCCGCAAATGGAGCGTCAACGGCAGTTTTCAGCGCCCGGTTGCTGACGGGCTGTGGTGGCTGACCAGCGTCTATTTTCAGTGGTCGCCGGACCGGCTGTACGGCAGCGAGCGCCTGACGCTGGGGGGAGAGACCTCCGTGCGCGGCTTCAAAGAGCAGTACCTCTCCGGTGATAACGGCGGTTACTGGCGAAATGAACTCAATTATTCGCTCTTTACGCTGCCGTGGGTGGGGGATGTTGGCCTGCTGGCGGCAGTCGACGGCGGCTGGCTGAAGAAGGACGGATTTGACCGTTACGCCTCCGGCACGCTGTGGGGCGCCGCGTTTGGTCTGACGACGGCTCATCGCGGCTATTCAAGCCAGTTTACCGTTGGCACACCGATGGCGTATCCGGACTGGCTGGCACCGGATCACCTCACGATTTACTACCGCGTATCAGTGGCTTTCTAAGGGACAGGGATGATGAAACAGGATCAGGTTCGTTTTTCACAGCGCGCGCTGAGCGCGTTACTGAGCGTTCTGCTGGCGACGCAGCCGCTGTTACCTGCGGTGGCGGCATCCATCACCCCGTCCGGCAATACGCAGATGGATAAGGCGGCCAACGGCGTGCCGGTGGTGAACATCGCCACGCCGAACCAGTCCGGTATTTCCCATAACAAATACAACGACTACAACGTCGGGAAAGAGGGGCTGATCCTCAATAACGCGACCGGGCAGCTTAACCAGACCCGGCTTGGCGGGCTTATCCAGAATAACCCCAACCTGAAGGCCGGGCAGGAAGCCAAAGGCATCATCAACGAAGTCACCGGCGCTAACCGCTCAAATTTGCAGGGCTATACCGAAGTGGCCGGCAAGGCGGCGAACGTCATCGTGGCGAATCCCTACGGTATCACCTGTAACGGCTGCGGATTTATCAACACGCCGAATGTGACCCTCACCACGGGTAAACCGGTGCTTGATGCCAGCGGTAAGCTGCAATCTCTTGATGTAACCCAGGGGGCGGTCACCATCGAGGGCGCGGGCCTGAATGGCTCGCAGAGCGATGCGGTGTCGATCATCTCCCGTGCGACAGAGATCAACGCGCAACTGCATGCGAAAGATTTACGTGTCGTTGCAGGGGCGAACCGCGTAGCGGCGGATGGCAGCGTCAATGTGTTAAAAGGTGAAGGTACAGCCCCGAAGGTCGCGGTAGACACCGGCGCGCTGGGCGGCATGTACGCAAACCGGATCCGTCTGGTCTCCAGTGAAACGGGGGTGGGCGTAAACCTGGGCAACCTTAACGCGCGACAGGGGGATATTGCGCTCAGCAGTGCGGGAAAAGTGGTGCTGAAAAACACCCTTGCCAGCGGCAGCACCACGGTCAGCGCGGCGGACGTAACGTTACGCGGGGACCATAAAGCGGGTGGCAATGTCACGGTCTCCGGCCAGACGGCGCTGACGCTTGACCAGGCTCACGTTGCCGCGGATAACAACCTTCAGTTAACAACCCGCGGCACGCTGACGCAAAACGGCGGTGCGTTCACGGCAGCAAATGACGCTACGCTTGCCGCGACCACCCTGATCCAGAGTGCAGATGCCCAGGCAAGCGCGGGTCGTCATCTTGCCGTAAATGCTGAGAAAAACGCGGCGCTTAACGGTTCTGTTGTGGCGGGTCAGCAGCTGTTGGTCAAGGGAGGCGAGCTGGTGCAGCAGGGAAATCTCAGTGCTTCCGAGATTGCCCTCAACGCGCAGACGCTGACGCAGGAGAGCCGCAGCACAACAAATGCCAGCGGGAACATCACGCTTACCACGTCTGGCCACAGCCAACTGAAAGGCAGCACAACCGCCGGACAATCTCTCGCCGTCAGCGCGGGCAGCCTCGCGAACCATGGCGCATTAGCCGCCGTGGCGGATACCCGGATTAACACCGGTATATTCAGCAATACCGGCACCGTTCAGGGCAACAGCCTGACCGTCTCCGGGACGGATATCACCAGCTCCGGCGCGCTGAAGAGCGCCTCCACGCTGGATATCCGCGCAGGCAATGCCACGCTTTCCGGTGAGACCGGTGCGAAAGGGAAAACCACCGTAACCGCCAGCGGCAATCTGAACAACAGCGGCACGCTTATCAGCGATGACACGCTAACGCTGAACGCGGCGCAGATCGTCAATAGCGGTACGCTTTCCGGTGTCCGGGGGCTCACCACCTCAGGGAAGACGTTCACCGCCAGCGCAACGTCAGTGACCCACAGCGGCGGGGATGTGGCGCTGAACAACACCGATACCACACTTGCTGGTGAAACCAGTGCCGGTGGCGCCGTTACCGTGCAGGGCCGCAGCCTCAACACCACGGCCACGGCACAGACACAGGGCAACAGCGTCGGCGTGGCCGTGCAAAACGCAAAACTTGAAGGAACTCAGGCTGCCAAAGGCAACATGACGTTGAAGGCTGACAGCAGTCTCAACCATACGGGGAAATCATCAGCTTCAGGACTTAAGGTTGAAACCGGCCATCTCAGCAACGGTGGAACCCTGACGGCCTCCGCGCTTGTAATCGACAGCCCTGAGGTCATTAACGGTGGTCTGATCCACGCCGGACAAACGCTGTCGCTGGTTACCCGTCTGCTGGATAACCGCAGCAGCGGCGTGCTGTACAGCCCGTCGGCACTGTCACTTTCCCTCTCTGAACTGAACAACGCCGGTATTATCACCAGCGACGCAGCGCTTTCCCTCTCTGGTTCAAATCTGACCAACAGCGGCGAGCTGAGCGGGACTTCACTGGCAATTGATTACGAGACGCTGAAGAACAGTGCGGAGGGGATGCTGCTGGCTCAAGGAGCAAACCGCATCACGGCACAGTCGGTGTCCAGTGCGGGCAGCATGGTGGGCAACACCCTGACGCTGAATGCCGAACGCCTGGAAAGTGCCGGTCTGTTACAGGGCGATAGCGCATTATCACTGACCGCCGGAATCCTGAATTTACTGACAGGCTCCCGCACGCTGACGGGGGGAGCGCTCGGCCTTTCAGGTACCACGCTGGCTACCGCAGGGCAGCTCCAGGGACAGGATGTCAGCATCCGTTCCCACGACTGGACTAACCGCGGAAGTTCCCTCGCGACCGGCTCACTTGACGTTACGACCGCTGGAACGCTCAGCAATACCGGCGAACTGATGAGCCAGGGCAACGGCACGCTGAATGCGGTCAATACCGTTAACAGCGGCAATATGTTGTCGGCCGGTGACCTTTCGCTTAACGGAAAGACGCTGCGCAACAGCGGTACTCTTCAGGGGAATCGCGTCACCGCGCATCAGGACACCATCACGAACAGCGGAACGCTGACCGGGATTGCCGCCCTGACGCTGGCCGCCCGCCTGGAGATGGCGGCGCCATTACTGACGCTGGTAAATGACGCGTCGGGATCGTTACTGACTGCGGGCGAGTTGTCCGTGACAGGCGGCGATCTGCGTAACGCAGGGCAATGGCAGGGGAAACGGGTACTTATTCATGCGCAGGCGCTTACGAACGGCGGTGCGATCCAGGCAGAAAATTTACTGGATGCGCAAATCGACAGCACCCTTACCGGGACAGCGGGCAGCAAAATCACCTCCAATGGCGAACTGGCGCTCTCAGCACTGACGCTGGCAAACAGCGGGCAGTGGATTGCAAAACACCTCACGCTGGGGGCCAGTACGCTGAACAACAGCGGTGAGATCACCGGCGTTGATGCGCTTTCGGTTGCCCTTACGCAACTGAATAACCAGGCCGGAGGAAAACTGCTCAGCGCAGGCGTGTTGACGCTTGATGCGGACAATGCAACGAATGCCGGGCAAATCCAGGGGAAAGCGACCACGGTTACCGCCGGGCAACTCATTAACAGCGGACGGCTTCAGGGAGAAGCGCTGACGCTGAATGCCTCGGGCGCGCTGAACAATACCGCCAGCGGTGTGCTGCTGAGCGAGAATGCGCTGACGGTATCGACAGCCACGCTGAACAATCAGGGCACGCTGCAGGGCGGTGGGGAATCTTCGGTGAAGGCCACCACCCGCGTACAGAACGACGGCAAAATGCTCTCCGGTGGCAAGCTCACGCTGACCGCACCGGAACTGGCGAACAGCAGCAGTGGTCTGCTTCAGGCGGTGAGGTTGCTGCTGGATGTGGTGAACGCGGCAAATAGTGGGCGGATACTCGCCACTGACAACGCTGAGCTACGGGGAACGACGCTGACCAACGACGGCATGCTGCAGGGTGCAGACCTGCTGGTTAATTATCAAAAACTGAGTAACAGCGGTACGGCTCTCGGTACCCGTTCGCTTACGGTGAAGGGCGATGAGATTACCCATTCCATCAGCGGTAACTTGTTCAGCGCGGGTAACCTCACGCTCAACAGCGGCACGCTGAAAAACGCCGGACAGATTGTGGCGCTGGGAGATGTCACGCTTCATCTGTTAAATGCGCTTGAGTTCAGTGGAACGCTGGCCGCCAGCAACACCCTGTCTCTCACCGCTCAGGGGGATATCACCAATAATGGCACCTTACAGGGAAACAGCCTCGTTCTGAGCACGGGTGGAGTATTAACCAACAACGGCCAGTTCACTGCAGGTAAGGGTGACAGCACGTTCAGCGCGCAACGTATTGTGCTCAATGCAGCCGGTAGCCTCTCGGCAGGCGGCGACGTGGTATTTAACAGCCTGAGTGACATAACCGTAAATGGCTTTACCGGTACGGCTGGCAGCCTGACGATGAATGCTGTGGGCACCTTGCTTAATACCGCACTGATTTATGCCGCGAATAATATGCAGCTCTTTGCCGACCGTATTCATAACGTCTACGGCGATATTCTGGCAGGGAATAGCCTGTGGATGCAGAAAAATGCGGCGGGTGCAGCGAACAGTGAAGTGGTGAATACGTCCGGGAATATTGAGACGCAGAAGGGTGATTTGACCGTCGCAACAGGGCTGCTGAGCAATAAATGGGAGCAGTTGGATGTGGAAGTGCTGCCTGAGCAGGCGGTGACTTCGTTGCCGTGGGTAACAATGACGGAAGCGTTGATCCCAGCAGGCTGGTTGCCCCGTGAGGAATATGATTGGTTTGTGACAGACTTCGGTGGCAGTGGTACTGGAGCCCCTGGTTTCAAACCGGAATCCTGGGCGACACCTTACGAAGCATACTATGAAAAAGCTTTTGCCGTTCTTGAGTCTGAAGTTCGGGTAAACGCGACGGGCAAAGCCGCCAGGATCGCCTCCGGGCGCGATCTCTTTATTACTGCGGGAGAACTTGATAATCAGGCGAGTTTTATTCTTGCGCAACGTGACGCCACGTTAAGCGGGAGCGTATTAAACAATCAGTCATGGGAATCGGGTAAGCGGATCACTTATCAGGTTTACCACTATGATGTATCCCAGACGCAGGGACGCCTGGGAAGCATGAAGCCTAACCCGGCAAAAACAGGGGATGTGCACGATACCATCCGGTACCTTGCTACTGGCGAGAGATACACTGCAACCGAGGGAACAGCAACGAGTTACCGTGCCGTTATTCAGGCAGGCGGTAATATTCACGCCACCTTCACCAACGACATCAGCAACACTCTCGTCACCGCCAACACGGACGGCTTTAGCAATACGATTGCCGCCCCTACGCTGACCCCGCTCAGCAACCAGTCCATTACCAGCGGCGAGCAGGCGCAGTCCCTTGTCGAAGCGGATGCGCAGGACATCACCACCCCGCAATGGCGTGATGCGGTGAGTGACGCCCTGAAAGATATCTCCGGCGGTTCATCGCTCTCCGACCAAAACGGCAGCAGCGGTAACTATCCACTGCCGTCCGGCAACAACGGCTATTTTGTTCCATCCACCGATCCCGATAGCCCGTATCTGATTACGGTGAACCCGAAGCTCGATGACCTCGGCAACATGGACGACAGCTTGTTTAATGGACTGCATGACCTGCTTGGCATAACACCCGGTGCCACACCGCGTGAAACCAACAGCGCGTATACCGATCGGAACCAGTTCCTTGGCTCGTCCTATTTCCTGGACAGGCTCGGCCTGAACCCGGATCGCGACTACCGGTTCCTCGGCGACGCGGCGTTTGATACCCGTTACGTCAGCAACGCGATTCTGAACCAGACCGGCAGCCGCTATATCAACGGCATTGGCTCCGATCTCGATCAGATGCGCTACCTGATGGACAGCGCCGCAGAGCAACAAAAAAAGCTGGGGCTGAAATTCGGCGTGGCGCTCACGGCTGAGCAGGTTGCTGCACTCGATAAAAGCATGCTCTGGTGGGAGTCAGCGATCATCAATGGCCAGACGGTGATGATCCCGAAAGTCTACCTGTCGCCGAAGGATGTCACCGTGCACAGCGGCAGCGTGATTAGCGGCAATAACGTCCAGCTGGCGGGCGGTAACGTCATTAACAGCGGCAGTACAATTGCGGCGCAGAATGGGCTCTCAATCGACAGCAGCAACAGCCTGAGCAACCTCAACTCCGGACTGCTGAGCGCAGGCGGCGGGCTGAACCTGAGCGCGCTGGGGGATATCAATAACATCGGATCCACCATCAGCGGCAAAACGGTAGGGCTGGAGAGCGTCGCGGGCAGCATTAACAACATCACCCGCGCACAGCAGTGGAATGTCGATGCGGGAAATGTGCATTTCAGTGGCACCGATGTCGGCAAGAGGGCCTCCATCACCGCCACCGACGGGCTGACGATGCGCGCCGGACAGGATATCAACGTGACCGGCGCAAACGTGTCGGCGGGTGGCAGCCTGGGTATGGCGGCGGAGAATGATATCAACATCACCGCCAACGAGATTGCGACCAGCGAAGGACGCGCCGGGCGCAACCGCGCAACCACGGAGACGGCGTCCGTCGCGCATCAGGGCAGCACCCTGAGCGCGGGCGGTGACCTCACCCTGCAGGCAGGTAACGATGTGAATGCCCGTGCGGCGGCGATAGCGGCGGAAGGGGATGTGGGCATTCAGGCCGGTCGGGATGT
Source organism: Enterobacter cloacae complex sp. 382A5 (assembly GCF_050031095.1). Lineage (NCBI taxonomy): Bacteria > Pseudomonadati > Pseudomonadota > Gammaproteobacteria > Enterobacterales > Enterobacteriaceae > Enterobacter > Enterobacter cloacae complex sp. 382A5. The sequence continues at coordinate 4,034,894 of NZ_JBLGVK010000001.1, read as the reverse complement.
GAACCTGCTGGCGGAAGCGTCGACGGAACGCTCCAGCAGCCAGGCGAAGAAAAAAACCGCCATTGACGAATCTGTTCGTCAGCAGGGTACGGAGATTGCCAGCGGGGGGAATACGGTGATCCTCGCAGGGCGCGACGTAACCGCGCAGGCAGCTGACGTGACAGCGCAGGGCGATATTGGCGTGGCGGCAGGCCGCGACGTAAATCTGACGACGGCGACGGAGAGCGATTACCGCTATCGGGAACAAACTAAAACCAGTAGCGGCTTCCTGAGCAAAAAGACCACCCACACCATTGAGGAAGACAGCGCGACGCGGGAGAAAGGCTCGCTGCTGAGCGGCGACAATGTAACGGTGTCGGCGGGTAACAACCTGCGGGTGTTAGGTTCTGCGGTCGCTGGCGACGGCGATGTGGCCCTTTCCGCGGGCAACAATGTGGACATCGTGGCGGCGACCAACACCGACACGGCCTGGCGCTTTAAGGAGACCAAAAAGTCCGGCCTGATGGGCACGGGCGGCATTGGCTTCACCATCGGCAGCAGCAAGTCCACCCACGATCTTCGCGAGCAGGGTACCACCCAGAGCGAGAGCTTCAGCACCGTCGGCTCGACGGGCGGTAACGTCAGGATTGCAGCGGGCAAACAGGCGCATATCGGCGGGGCAGATATCATCGCGCAGAAGGATATCAGCCTGACCGGTGACAGCGTGGTGATTGAGCCGGGGCATGACAAACGCACCCGCGATGAGAAATTTGAGCAGAAGAGCAGCGGGCTGACAGTGGCGCTGTCCGGGGCGGCGGGGAGTGCGGTGAACAGTGCAGTGCAGACGGCACGTGACGCGAAAGGCGAGAGCGATGACCGCCTTGCGGCGCTGAAGGCCACCAAAGCGGCACTGTCAGGCGTACAGGCGTCGCAAGGTGCAGAAATGGCGCAGATTAACGGCGATCCCAACAGCGGTATCGGCGTCAGCGTTTCGCTCTCTTCGCAGAAATCGAAATCCGAGCAGCACATGCAGAGTGACACGGTTGCGGGCAGTACGCTGAATGCGGGGAATAATCTGTCCATTACCGCGACCGGAAAAGGGAAAGGGGAGAACAGCGGCGACATCCTTATCGGCGGCAGCCAGCTGAAGGCGGGCGGCGACACCGCGCTTGTCGCAGCGAACGACATTGTGCTGGGCGGTGCGGCCAGCACACAGCAGACGACAGGAAAGAACAGCAGCAGCGGTGGCGGTGCAGGCGTCAGCATTGGCGGCGGCAAGAGCGGTTACGGCATCGGCGTGTTTGCGAATGTGAATGCTTCGAAAGGCAGTGAAAAGGGCGACGGTACGGCCTGGACGGAAACGACGCTCGACAGCGGCGGGACGGTCTCCATGACCAGCGGTCGGGACGCCATTCTGAACGGCGCGCAGGTGAGTGGCGATAAAATCGTTGCGGATATCGGGCGCGATCTGTGGATGAGCAGCCAGCAGGACAGCAACGATTATAAATCGACGCAGAACAGCACGGCGGCAGGCGGCAGCTTCTCGTTCGGCAGTATGACGGGGTCCGGCTACATCAGTGCCAGCCAGGACAAAATGAAGAGCACGTATGACTCGGTGCAGGAGCAGACAGGGCTCTTCGCGGGCGATGGCGGTTTTGATGTGACGGTGGGACGCCACACGCAGCTTGACGGTGCGGTGATTGCCTCAACGGCGACGGCGGACAAAAACAGTCTCGATACGGGCACGCTGGGCTTCCGGGATATCCACAACGAGGCGGATTACAAGGTCAGCCACAGCGGCGTCAGCCTGAGCGGCGGCGGTGACTTTGGCGGTGATGCATTCAAGGGCAACCTGCCGGGCGGCGTGGTATCGGCAGCGGGCAGCAGCGGTCATGCGGAGGGTACGACACAGGCGGCGGTGGGCGAGGGTAACATCACCATCCGTGATACCGAAAACCAGCAGCAGGATGTGGCCAGCCTGAGCCGGGATACAGAACACGCAAACGACAGCATCAGCCCGATATTTGACAAGGAGAAGGAGCAGAAGCGGCTTGCGCAGGTGAGTGCCATCAGCGATATCGGCGGGCAGGTGGCAGACATCGCCAGAACGCAGGGCGAGCTGAATGCGCTGAAGGAAGCGCGTAAGACGCACCCTGACCTGACGGTTGAGCAACTGAAAGAGACGCAGACGTACAGGGATGAGCAGGCGAAGTTTGGCACGGGCAGCACCATTCAGCGTGGCATTCAGGCGGCGACGGCTGCGCTTCAGGGACTGGCGGGCGGAGATATCGCCGGCGCGCTGGCGGGAGCCTCGGCACCGGAGCTGGCGCATCTGCTGAAATCGACGGAGGGCAATCCGGCGGTCAACACCATTGCGCACGCGATACTGGGCGGCGCGGTTGCGGCACTGCAGGGGAACAGTGCAGCGGCGGGCGCGGCCGGTGCCGCTACGGGGGAACTGGCTGCGCGTGCAATCATGCAGGCGATGTATCCGGGCAAAGCGGTGAGTGACCTGAGCGAGGAGCAGAAGCAGACTGTCAGCACGCTGGCGACGATATCGGCGGGGATGGCCGGAGGAATAGCGGGAGACAGCACGGCTTCAGCGGCTGCGGGGGCTCAGGGCGGGAAGAATGCGGTGGAGAATAATAGCCTTAGTGCTGTAATACAGGGTGGGAAACTGGCCGCACAGGGCTGTATAAAGATTTCAGCATGTCGCGATCGCTTGGTCGGTAGCGGGCTTGGTGCTTTGCTGGGCGTAGGTGCATCCACATCGGCAATGGATGCGCTGTCGAATGATGAGAAGATGAACATGATTTATGTGGCATCGCTCAATGACCCTGCCCTGCTCAGCCAGTTAAACGATGCCCAGAAAGCGGCCTATGAGTCCCTGACTGGTAAAGCTATCACCAGTACTGGTGGTACGCAGGTTATCAATCCGGGGCCGTCAAACACTGGAGGAGACCAGACTGTAACCGGAAATGTGCCTTCAAATACAGGGAATAACCAGTCCTCGGGTCAGGGTGCAACCAATACCGGTAACATTGATGGAAATCCGGATACTGGCGGTAATACTACGGTTACACCGATTCCAGAAGGCCCAAGTAAAGATGATTTGGCTTATCTGGATAAACCTGCAAACTTATCACCTGAAGGTTCCGCAAGGTCTGGTGCTTTTAATGAAGCTAAAAGACAATCAGGTATCCCTGTAAGTCAAAGTCCGAGTAAAGTATATCCAAATGTTGATAAACGAAATAATCCTCAGCCAGGATATATATATGAATTTGAAGTACCCAGACCTGGCGGCGGAACACAGAAAGTATATATTCGTGATGATGCGGGTGGTCATTTCTTTACGGATGACCCAGGCCAAAACAGAGGCCCACATTTTAATGATGAAAAAGGTAATCATTATGACTACTAACTATGTCAAGCGATATGCTGAAAACATAAGTATCAAAAATGATATTTGTGATCTTAGCAGCTTACTCCCTGGTATCGATGAGATTTCAGCCGTAAGTTGGGAATTACCTAATTGTTCTCGAAGGGAGTTTGGTGCGTTCCTGTTAAATGAAATGTATTCTACAGTTACTGGTGGTGAGTTAAGTTGTTACCATGTGATGGTACAGTTAGTTCCTGAGCAGCCTGATACGGCGATAGTTAATTATAAAAAAACATGGGGATTGATTGAAAATTCAGGTGTGAAGTTAGAATGTTTTCAAGATAAGTCTTCCTTTATTGATAAGGGAGGTCGTGGGTTGATACTAACAGGAACTTGTCGTATTTCTTGTTCTGTTTATGGTGAGGTTCAGCAGCTAATAAATGCTGAAGAGAAATTATTTTTTTCTAATTTATCACCAGACTTGAGTGATTCTTGTGAACCCCAACCAAAACGATTAATAAAATGGATTGAGAATATACTGCATAATGATGGGGTTGTTTTTTTTCTGTTGGGGCGATTTGATGAAAATGACTCAGAGGTTGTTGCTATCGGAAAAAAAATTGTTTTGGAAAAAATCATATAATTTTTTGTTTATCACTATACGCATATGGACGACAATTTGAACAAAAGTGCATGGAAGCAGATGGAAAATACATGGGCTAGTGCATTAAAAGATGGCAAAACAGTGGGTGCTAATATTCAATCAATTTATTCTGGGAATAATACAAGACCAAATAGAGTCATCTTTCAGTACTCAATTAATGGGGGCAGGCCTGTGAATGTTGACTTCAAAAACTCCCCTGGAGGTAAATAATGCAGAATCAAGATCTTGAAAAAAAATAGGTCAAATCCTATTTGATTGCGGCCCTCATAATGCGCATAAAATTATCGTAATGGCAGAGGTCTTTGCTGACAATGATGGTGGTACATATGAATTTGATTATGTTGATGGAAATGGTGATTTGGACTGGTTTTCTCCTGATGGGCGAGCCGTTGCAGATTTAACTGACGCCTTAGTTGCGTATAAAAATTTTTTCTTAGAAAATAATATGACGAATGGGAAACCAATATGGTCAAAATGTGAAATAACTGTTGATATACCTGAAGAAAAAATAAGTATAAGTCTTCATTATGATGATTAACAGTGATCCCGGCCACCGAACCGGGATCTGGTTTTTAATCGTCAGGCTTACCAACAATGCCCGTTCCTGTGCTTAATTATTGGTAGACCGCCGGTTTTGTTAAATGTTGCGGAAACCATCCTGCTACAGGTGTCACTGGTACACATAGTGATACACATGTATCACCAGAGCAGATTCTATTCCGTCAAAAAGGTAAGAGCAATATGATTACTGATGCTGAACTTCATGAATTTGAACAATACATATTTATCAGTATTACTAAAAAAAAGAAGTAATAGCGGTTCTGAGCACCTGCTCGGAATCCTTGTGGGATGAGGGCATTATGGTGCCTTCTAAATTAGGATAAAATTCATTAAGGATATTTAAATATGTCAAAAAAATTACTATTAAGTGTTGCTGTAGCATCAATGTTACTGTCTGCTTGCTCTGCATTTAACGGCGGTAGTGAATTATTGTCTGATAAGAATAACAGTGATGCTTTAATTAATTCAAAAATAATAGATGGAGAAACAAATGTCTCTTCTTTGTCCAGTGTTATTGGAAAAAAAGATGAATCCCGCTCTGCTTTAAAGAAAACATTCCCTGATGGGAAGCTTTCGGTTGCTTCATATACAGGATTTTTGAACGGCATGACCGGCACTTATGCACATAGAGTTCTTTCAGTAGTCTATGGGCCTGATAATATTGTCATTAATCATGGTATCTTTGTAAAAGATTTGCATAATCCTAATAAATATAATCTTGATTATGTAAGTGCCCGTAATTTGGCGTTTACAGAATTAGAAAAAGGTAGTGATAAAACGAAAGTAATAAATTTATTAGGTAATCCTGATGGTATGACGTTCACGGATGAGGGTAACCTTCTGCTTATCTATTCTAAAACGGATGTTTCCAGAGATGCCTCATCTTATATCCCAGTGGTTAACATGATAAGTGGGACAGAGTCTGGTGTATCAGAAAGACTCTATATTGAGATGAGTAAAGATGAAAAAGTAAAAAATGTTATTTCAGCTACTGTGCAAATTATTCAGGGAAGAGGTATTGGCAATGCGGATAGTTATAATGAAAAATACGAAAATATTAAAAGTAAGTTCTAGATGGCGTATCAATGTCAAATCATAATCGTAAACGCTAATAGCATTTTGCGATTTAATATTTCTTCATAAATTGACATTCCTGTTAGCCCAGTAATTATTTACTGGGCTGCTCAGTAGCAGAGCATTGATATCGGCGAGCAGATGGCAGGCATAGCCAGAACGCAGGCCATAAAATTCCTAAAATGTGTAATTTGCCAGCGACATCACTTTATCCTGCTCTGGATTGTTCATCTTCCATGTTAAAATACGTAGCAAACAACATTGTTAAAGGACAAACGATGAAAATGAAGCTTTCCCTGTTTTGCGCAAATACAGGTTTAAGTAAAAAGGACTTCCCCTTATGGTCAGATGTTTACGATGCGCTTCATCAGCTCAGGTCGAATACGGGAAGCGTTAATATTGTAGATGTTGATAATCAAAAAACGCTCAGCATCCATTCGGATGGTATGCATTTCCTGCTCTCATTAATTGAGGGTAAGGATGATAAAACAAAAATACAAAGCATCCAGACTGCTTGTTTTGAAAGGAAAGAAAGTTCTGTTCCGCCTGTTTTTCTGAGTCATTCTCATGGCCTGATAAGTGATTTTGAGTTTGTGACTGAGGTTTCCAGAACCTTTTTCATCACAGGACAGGTTTAGCGTTTTTCTGCATTAAAACCCCCCTGTTATATCTGGCATTAAAATTCACAACCCATTTGTTTAAATCATTATGCCTAATGAAAAGTAGGATGTGTTCGCGTATTCCGTATTTTTTCTGAATTATTCTCAAACCAGACAAACCTTGTCCTGATTCAACACGTGGTAGGCTATGGTGTACAGCGTGTAATGGAGCCGTTAATGCCTCAGGAAAGAATAAACACCAATGACAAAAATACTGCTTGTGGATGACCATCCGGCAATCTGCTTTGCGCTCAAGGTGCTGCTGGAAAAGAATCCGGATTTTATCGTGACGACATCCTCCGGCGAGAACCTGCTGGCGCTGCTGCATCGGGAACAGCCGTCGCTGCTGATCCTCGACCTGGAACTCAAAAACGCTGACGGGCTGGATCTTCTCCCGCGTATCAAGCACCACTTCCCTGCGCTCAGGGTGCTGGTTTATACCAACCAGCCTGCGGGGATCTACGCACTGCGTACGCTGAAGGCCGGGGCGAGCGGGTTTATCAATAAAAGCCTGGCGCTGGAGCGCGTCGAGCCGGTTTGCCAGCTGTTGCTGGACGGCTATCACTGTTTCCCGGAAGAGACGTTCACGAAAATCGTCGAGGCTACTGAAATACAACATGATACCCGGGCGCTGCTGGCGAGTTTCTCCGATCGTGAAATCGCGGTGCTGAACTATCTGAAGCAGGGCAAAAGCAACAAGGAGATTGCCGACCGGCTGGCGCTCAGCAACAAAACCATCAGCACCTATAAGGCGCGAATGATGAAAAAGAGCGGCTTTGCGCATTTTGAACAACTTTTCGATCTTATTGATACTTCAGAGCCAGAGACGTGAGAGCCGTTACCTTTATCCTGCTTTTTTGTATTGCCTTTACCGTGTGCGCCACGCAACCGGGGGAATCCCTTCGCCTGCTGGCGCGTAGCCATGAAAAGGTGATCGAGCCGGGACTCAGCGGCAGCGAATGGCGCTGGGTGCGCGAACACCGCAAAATCCGTCTGGCGGTCTGGGAGCCGATGATGCCCCCTTACGACATCACCACCGGGCTGAATGATTACGGTGGTATCAACGCGGATTTCACCGGGCTGGTGGCAGAAAACCTTGGCCTGGAGATCGAGGTGGTGCGTTATCCCACCTATGAGGATGCCTTGTCAGCATTGCGGGCAGGCAAGGCGGATTTTATGCCTCAGGCAGGGGATAGCCAGCAAAAACAGGGGCTGATGCTGAGTGTGCCCTACAGCGACAACATCCCGGTTGAAGTGGTGAATACCGATGCCTCGCCCGATGAGCCGGTGAAACGGATCGCCGTTTCGCCTGTCTACAGCAGCAGCGACGTGCTGGCCCGTTATCCGGGGGCTGACATTGTGAATTTCTCCTCCACGCGGCATGCGCTGGAGGCGCTGGCGTTTCGCGAAATCGATCTGTTCTTCAGCGATGCGATCACCGCGCGCTATCTGGCGAGTCAGTCCAATTTAAGCAATCTCAGTATTCGTCCGGTGGCGGACACGTTCGAGGCGTCGGGATTCTCATTCGCCGCGATGCCAAAGATGGCGGTCTGGATGGCGATCCTCAACAAGATGCTGACGGCGCTGCCGGAGAACGCGGGGGTGGAGATCCACCGTCGCTGGAGCGGGGGGATCCCGCTCTCCCTGAGCGAAGAGCCACCGCGTTACACCTCGCTCGAACATAAATGGATCAAAGAACATTCCCGGATCCGCGTCGCGGTGGCGCAGGATAACGCCCCCATTGCCTTTTTCAACGAGCGCGGGCAGTTGCGCGGCATCCTGGCGGATCTGCTGACCGCGCTCCGCCTGCGTACCGGGTTCACCTTTGAAATCCGCCGTTATCCCAGCCAGGCCGCCGCTTTCAGAGCTATAAATCGCGGAGAGGCCGAGCTGATTGCAGGCGTTACGCAGGAAGGGATCTGGCAGGCGGATCTCCTCACCACCCGAACCTGGTTGTATAACTCCTGGGTTATGGTTGGACGCGCGCTTCCGGGGAAGGAGGCGCTTCAGCCCCGTGTGGTGAGCCTGCGCGGTGAAGCGCCTGATGACTGGCTTGGCCGACAAAATAGCGGCCAGACGGCGAAGGTCGATACCTGGTGGCAGGGTTTTAACAGCGTGGTGAAGGATAAAAACGACATGATGGTGGTGCCGCTGATCATTGCCAACGCCCAGCTCACCCGCAAAGAATTTGCCTCACTGAAAATTCTCGCCAGCATCGATGCCGAACCGTTGCGCTTTGCCTTTGGCGCATCGCGGCAGGCCTGGCCGCTGATCACCATTCTGAATAAAGCGCTGATCAACATTCCGCCGGAAGATCTCCACGCCCTGACGCGCGGCAGCAATACGGGCAATGCGTTTGCCTCTGTGTCGACGTCGGCGCTGTCGATTACGTGGATGGTGACGTTCACCGCCGCCGGTCTGGCCTTGCTGGCGCTGGTGGCCGGGTGGATCTACCGTCGTCGGCGCATCCAACAGGCGCGCATCCGCAAGCTTATTCAGTCGCTGCGTGCGGCGAAACAGCGCGCAGAGCGAGCCCGTCGGGGAAAAAGCGCCTTTCTGGCGACCATGAGCCATGAAATTCGCACGCCCGTCAGCGCCATTATCGGCATGCTGGAGCTGGTGATGAAACGTCCTGACCATGCCCCGCAAAACCCGCAGTCGATACGGGTCGCCTGGGACGCAGCGCAGTCGCTGTTGCTGCTTATCGGGAATATCCTGGATGTGGAGCGTATTGCGTCCGGCCGTCTGGTGCTCCGCCCGGAGCGCGCCTCGCTTCGAAACCTGATTGAAGGAACGGTGTCGCAGTTTGAGGGGCTGGCGGCGCAGAAATCATTGAAGCTGCTGCTGGAAATGGATACCGCCCTGAAAGGGGACGTATTGATCGATGTGATGCGTTTTCGTCAGATTGTCACCAACCTGCTGGGCAACGCTATTAAATTCACCGACCATGGACAGGTGATGCTGCAGGTTCAGCCGCAATGGCAGGACGGTGAGTTTATGCTGCTGGAGCTGACAATAGCAGACACCGGCGAGGGGATTGATATCGCGACGCAACAGCGTCTGTTCCAGCCTTTTAGTCAGGGTGAGAGTCGTACCCGGGCGCAGGGCAGTGGGCTGGGGCTCTATATCTGCCGCCAGCTCGCGGACATGATGGACGGGGATCTCACGCTGAATAGCGTGCCGGGTGAGGGGACAACGGTCACGGTGACGCTCAGGCTGCCCGTCATGGCCGCACTGCCAGAGAAAGAGGCTAAAGCTTGCGTGTCAACTGGTAAACGCGCAGCCTTGACCATCATGGTGGTAGACGATAATCCGGTCGGGCGGATGCTGCTTACCCAGCAGCTTGAGTGGCTGGGGCATGCGGTCACCCAGTACGACAGCCCGGCAAAGCTGCTTGAGAGCCTGGCAATCCGACAGCCGGACGCGGTGATCACCGACTGCAACATGCCCGAGATGAGTGGCTATGCCCTGTCGCGCATCATCAATGAATATTACCCGGATGTCACGGTGTTTGGCATGACGGCGGACGCGCGTGAATCCGTGCGGGATGAGGCGCGGGAAGCAGGCATGCGCGACTGTATCTTCAAGCCGGTCACGCTGGTTGCACTGGAAAATCTGCTTGCCCCTCTGGCCCCCTCCGGTAAATCGCCGGTTGCTTCGCCATATTCCATCACGCTCCCCCCAGCACTGCTGGACGGTGAGCATCTGGCAACGTTTCTGGATTTGCAGATAACCGTGCTGGAGGAGACGCTGGGCGATATTGCGCTGTGGCGAAAGGACCCCGGTACACCCTTGAAGGACGCGCTGCACCGACTGCGGGGCGGTATTCAACTGCTCGGTATGACGGCGCTTGAGGCGCGCTGTCTGGAGCATGAGCGGGCTGCCGACAGCGGCGGCATCCGTCAGCTTGAGGAGGAGATTCAGGCATTAAGGGCTGCATTACAGCGCTGGCGCGAGACGGGACTACAACCGGGCGAGACCGTCCTACAGCAGAATGAGGACGGGCGTACAGCGTAAGCTTCCCCTCCGCCGGGGTACTCTTTTATTCGAGGACGTTCACATATAAAGGAGATATCCCGATGAAAAAACTCGTATCCGCCCTGGCCGTTATTGCCTCTGTTGGTATGTTCACCTCCGCCCAGGCGGCAGAAAGCTGCTCTGCCAAAGCCGCGGCACTGGAAAAAGAGATCCGTATCGCCCAGCAGTACGGTAATACCTACAAGGTCAACGGCCTGAAAAAAGCGCTGGCTGAAGTGAAAGCGCACTGCACCCCGGCAAGCGTACAGGCTGACGCGCAAAAAGAGGTGAAGAAGCTGGAGAAGAAACTGGCCGAGAAGCGTGAAGACATTGCCGAGGTTCAGGCCGATCTGCGTGAAGCGAAAGCCAAAGGCGACAGCAAGAAAGTGGCGAAATACCAGCGCAAACTGGCTGAAAAACAGAGCGATCTGAGCAGCATTCAGCAAGAGCTGAGCCGCGCACGCGCCGCGCTTGCCTCCCTGCAGAAATAACGCTTTTTTGTAAAACAGGTGAGGGGGCGTGAGCCTCCTCACCTTTTTGCGCTGCCTGCCATCATGATGCGACTCCATCTTCTCTTTTTTATGCTGCTGTTCGCCATGGCAGAAAGTCGTGCGGTAAGCCAAAAGACGTGGGTGATCCTCAATAACCTCTATAAAGGGGCGATTTCGTTTGAGGTGTCTGCCTCGGGGCCTTGCCTTAGCCAGCCGCTGATGGAGGAATGGGGTGTACGTGACGCGGTGCTTGCGCGTCTGGTCTGGGATGCCAAAGGGTGCCTGACACCACAGTCTGCAGAGCAGTTTAACCTCAAATACTGGTATCGCCCGCAGGCGCAACTGCTGACGCTTCTGTTCCCGACAGACGCCATTAGCCCGCAGCAGAACGGCGTCAGCACCAGCCGCTGGGATGATGGCATCAACGCGCTGTTTATCAACTACCGTCTGGATGCGGATCACAGCCAGGCGCAGTATGACTGGGAGCGTTCCGGTACTGACGCCACGCTGAGCCTGGACAACGGCCTTAATGTGGGCCCCTGGCGTCTGCGTTATCAAAACACCTTCTGGCGTGAAAAAGAGGGACAACACGGTTCGTACACCAATGCGATGTCGCTCTGGCGCAGCATCACGCCGCTGCGTTCGCGTGTGACGCTGGGCGACGGCAATACCTCTTCAAATATGTTCGACAGCCTGGCGTTTCGCGGTGCGTCACTCGGCAGTGACGAGGCGATGTACCCTGATAGCTGGCGACCCTATTCCCCGTGGATAAACGGCTATGCCCGCACAGAGGCGGAAGTCACCATTCACCAGAACGGGGTACGTGTTTACCGTATTCACGTCCCGCCCGGGCCGTTTACCATTCGCGATTTTTATCCACCGGACCCGGACGGCAACCTGGAACTGACGGTGCAGGAGAGCGACGGTACGGAGCGTACCCGCCTGCTGCCTTATTCCAGCATGCCCAATCTTGTGCATCACGGGCTCTTTAGCTACGAACTGGCCGCCGGTCGGTATAAGCCTTTTCACGGTATCGACAGGGACACGGATCGCTTCTGGCAGAGTACGTTCTCGTGGGGAGTTGCCCCGCAGGTCACCGTGTTTGCCGGGCTGCAGCAAGGGGAGCACTATTTCAGCCAGGTCGCGGGTTTTGGCGCTAACCTTGGGCGGTGGGGGGCGTTTTCCGCAGATGTCAGCGCGGCTCGCTATACGCAAGAGGCGGAGACGCAACGGGGCAAGGTGTGGCGTCTGCGCTATGCCAAAGCGTTCTTTACAACCGAAACCAGCCTCACCGCTCAGCTCCAGTGGTATCCACGTAATGAACATTACCGGTCGCTGGAAGAAAAAATCACGCGGGCGGAGCTGCTGAGATACGGCTGGGACGATGACGTCACCCGGCGGGCGCTGCGCGGGCAGCTGGAGCTTAACCAGAATCTTGGCGAGGACGCCAGCCTGAGCCTGTCGTGGCACGGGTTGAAGTCACGTGAACCTGACGCAGGCAGCATGGGGATGACGCTGAGCCTGGATGCGACCTTACAGAACGTGGATGTCAGCCTGTACGGCGGTTATGAACGCTACGGTAAAAACCCGGATGAAACCACCGTGGGTATCAACATCAGTGTGCCTTTATCCCTTTGGGGGACGACGAGTAATGTCGGCTATATCACCGAGCTCGCCAGCCGGGGGGAAGATAGTCATGGAGTGAATGTGTACGGTTCGGCGTTGAGTGATTACAGCCTGCGTTACGATTTGCAGGCGACGCATACCGTACACCGCAATGATGAGTTGTCTGCGAGCCTGGGCTATCAGTACAACGCGGGCGAGCTGAACCTCAGTATGGTACGCGGCGGAGCGCGCCGTGATTATCACGCCGACACCAGCGGCAGCATTCTGGTACACGCAGGCGGCGTGACGCTTGGCCAACAGCTCGGCAGCACCGCTGCGCTGGTGGACGTGCCGGACTCGCCGGGCATTGGCTTCTATAACCAGTTTGGCTCCACAACCAATGCCAGAGGCGAGCTGCTGGTGAGTTACTTAACGCCGTGGCGAGTGAACCGCATTACGGTCGATAGCCTGAGCTTGCCGGAAAACACCGCGCTGGATGTGACGGAACTGGAATCGGTGCCCACCGATGGCGCGATTGTTCTGCTGCGTTTTCCCCAACCAGTAACCGATTGAAATTAAAATAAACAGGACAAAAAGCGAGACAAATCCCTACGTAAAATTACCAGGTAAAACGCGTATTCATCCTAATAGTTTGCCCTTTCGGGACTGCTTATGATTCGTCTCACTGACTGTTTTTCAATGGAGTGTAGATGAAGATGAAAGCACTTTTAATCGCCCTGCCTGTGGCGATGATCCCGGCTACCGTTCTGGCGGCAAATACGGAAGAAGGGTATTACGGTTCGGCAAAATACCTGCAGATTGAACAGCGTGCGAAAGAGATGGATACCAGCGCGCGTCCGGGTGTCGGGCAGTTTGTGGGCGGTAAAGAGAAAGAGCATTTTGGCGGCGCGGCGATTGCCGCAGGTTACCAGTTCGGTAACGGCTGGCGTACCGAAGGTGAATACACCTTTAAACAAAAAACGGAGTACACCAGCGGCTCCAGCACATTCGCGAACAGCTTTAACCACCTGCAGACCGAAACTGAACGACTGATGCTGAATGTCTACCGCGATTATGAACTCGGTTACGGTGTCTCTGTTTACGGAACCGCAGGGCTTGGCGTGAGCAAGATCAAAGCGGGCGGCTGGCAGGGTAACGCCGGACGTGAATACGCCTCGACCACCCAAAGCAACCTGACCTACGCGTTAGGAGCGGGCGTAAGCTACACGCCGGTTGAACGTCTGTATGTCGATCTGGGCTATCGCTATATCGATATGGGCAAGATCGAAAGCGGATATAACAATTTCACTAACGCGCGCGGCTTAAAAGACGAGCAGATGAAAGCGCATATTGTCTCTAACGAATTTACGCTGGGTATGCGTTACGTGTTTTAACCTGTTGTGACCGTCACTGCTTTAAAACAGGGCCAACACCGTGGGAGTGCGGGGTTGGCTTTTTTATTGCGCAGGTGTGGCATGTTGATTGCCCGAGCCAGATCAGAACCAACGATTATGTTTAACATAGAAATAGGTAACGATGATGATCCATGCCAGTGTAAGAATACCAAAATAGTCAGGGACGAAACGCGCGAATATATAAGCACCGGCAATGATAAGTGCTATAGGGATGTAATAAATATATGATTGCAGAAACCATAGTATTGCTCGTTTCATCTTTTTAATCGCTCATATAAAGCAGCATTGATTATTTTCATCATGTTTCCTCTACTCAATTAAACCTGTGTCGTATTGCCTGCAGGAATGCCTGTAAAGATAGTCTCCCGAAACCATGAGTCCCCTCGGGATCAAGAAGCCAGGCAAGAACAGCCGTGTTACGAACTTCTTTACGCCCAAGGCCTGCTACTTCCCAGGGTTCAAAAGATAAAGCTCGATGCTGAACAACTTTCAGTGGTTCAGAGATCAGGCTGAAGAACTCAGTTAGCTGAGATGCATCAATATTTGTTTTTTTATCTTTTTCTCTGGCCCACTCCATGTTTTTTGGCCATTGGCGAAAAAATTCCGGTAGCAACTCAACCAGTGAAGAATTGTCATGTTCCATTAGATGCCCACTCAAAAAAGACGAATTGTTCATACTAGCGGCAATTCAAAACACTTCACCGGTTTCCCATCCTGCATTTCTACCAGTAATCGTGCAGATTGCGGCTGCTCAGCCAACAATCCTTGTTGGAATTTCCCGAACGACGAATGTGCTTCTTCAATAGCCATCTTTCGCTGCTTTAACGTCGTTGTCGTCCATTTCCGCAGTAATACTTTATTGGCATTGGTGGTATTGCTCTGTTCCGTCAATGCGCTGATACCTTGTATCCTCTGGTGAACCTGACGCTCAACTTTGTCAACAACGCTTTCGAACTCCTGATAATTATGAACAATGGTTTGTTGGCGGTGCCTGACGAGTGTTGTGTTACCTTCGGCATGAGTCAGAAGATGCAACGCTTGCGCACGAACCTTCATTGCCAGGTCCCATTCATGGATTCGTTCATCAAGGATATTTTGTTGGGTCTGGATCTTATTCGTAACCTCCGTGCTGCCAAAGAGCCCACGGTCTTTAAGCGCTGCCACTTTGTCGCCAGCAGCAGTAATATCAGTTAGCAAGTGTGCTTGCAGGGCGGAGAACTGGACTTCAATATCCTCTAGTTTTTGGCGTATTGCAGGCGAACATTGCTCCTCAATAACCACGGGGGTAATTTGCTGCAAATACTGTATGGCCCCAATGATCTCTGACTTACGTGCATTGTTCTGGAATGCAGAAACCTCGCGTACTGCTTCAACAATCTCCGTCAATTTTTTGCTGATATCAGCCAGGTGCTTTTGCGCTAATACGGCAGAGGCAACATTCAACAACATACCGGCGTTAACAAGTTGGCTAAGTTTGTCAGGACTCAGCAGAACGGCATGTTCTTTGATGCCTTTTTCTCCCAGGCTGAAGCCTCGGAAACCAGGGCCATCTTTTACACTCGCCAAAGGACCATTAATAATGACCTCCATATATTGATGGCTGGCAACATGTGCAGAGGTAGCCAATGAGGGTAATGTTTGCAACAGCGGGCTCAGACGTGAAATACCGGTAATATCCTGCTCCCGCATCGCACCGGTGTTGATACTTTCCGAAGATGGAATTATTGCAACCGTAAGCGCAGGTTGGTGAATATCATGCCCAAAACCCCAGCGTTGATCGTATGTGAGAGCAGGCATCGTTGTGGGTGATGGCTGGGAGGCAAGCCGGAACTGGCGGGCGTTTTTTAAGCGAATCCAGGCAATTTGCACCACGCAAGGCAGTGTCACTCGAAACGCGGGGTTTGAGATGTCATAGGCGGTATAAAGACCCGTAATAGCCAGGCCAACCGGCCCGGTTAATACGCCCAAAACACGCCCGATGCCTAGCCCTGCAATTAAAGGCAGTACTTTGCCTGCTGTTGTTTGTGCAAGACTATTGGCTACGAGTGCCGCTCTCTGCCAGACAGGAATATCCATACTGGCAGAGCCGTTTATGCCCATATCACGCATAATCTGGCTGCGCTCATCATCCGACATTTTTTTCCATGACGAGGTAAATACGCAGTCAATAATCAGCGCTTCTTTTTCTTCTACCGATGCAGTTGTCGGGACTTTCATCTTCAGATGGCTGGCAACGTCATCTACAATTTCGCTGTAGTTAACCCCATTGCGACGAAACAGATTCACGAACGTATTACCACCGAAATGCTGCAACTCCCGTACAAGGAGACGGAGGGTTTCTTCATCGGGTATATCCTGGCGTTTGGCATCCTGTAATACGGCCTTTACGCTGTCTGACATGGAAAAACCAAACTTACCGGTGTTAGTGACGTAATCGATCAGCAGATCTATATCGCCTTTGTCTGCGTTCAACAGCAGTTGAACCAACGCGTCATCACCCTGGATATCTATCTCACTCATGAAAATACCTCTGCCATATTCATCACCAAAATCCATTAAAACCCGCGCATCCCATTGATAAACGTTTCAATCACATTGCGCACACGGTCGTAGACACGTGCCCGCACGTTCTTGCGTTCCAGAATCTTCGGCGTCCAGGTTAGCGTTTCTGCCACTTCATCCTCTCGCGGCATCACGTCGGTAAAGAGGTAGTTGTCCAGTAAGCCGGTTAGTTTGATGGAATCAAGTCGCTCTTCGCTGCACAAGGCTGTCAGCGCCTTACCTTTTTCCTGTTCGACATAAGCTTCAAACACCTGAGTGATATCCTCGTCATGCGAGGTATGCAGCAGGTTTTTTTCGATAAAGTTATCAATAAGCTCACGTTTACTACGCAGCGTGACGTCGCTGTCGACAATATCCATGATCTTTTTCTTCTGCTCCTGCTGCTCTTTTGGTGGCATCGCCTGTATGCCCGCCAGTAGACGCAGAATGTAGCCAACGTTAATTTCGTCGCGATGAATCAGCGAAACTTCAAAATCCACGTCTTCAAGAATCGAGACTTTCTCTTTGCTGGAGTGCTTTTTCACCTTGTCGTGGATATCGAGGTATTTACTGGTGAAATCGGCCAGCGTCTGGTCCGACAGCGGTTTCGCCGCATCGTCAAAATCGGCAAAGCTTTCGAGGATATTTTTCAAACGCATCACATCACGGAATGCCGTTACAAACGCCAGCTGTGCCTCTTCATCCTGTAAATCGTCCACGCTTTCTACCGTTGGCGTCAGCGTTAACAAGCGATCGACTGCGTCCTGATAATCCCCGAAGTACTCCTCAAAGGGTTTGACCAGCACCGTAGAAGAAGCATCTTTATTCGAGAACAAGGCAATAGCATCGTCGGTGGCTTTCTTCAGATTACGGAAGCAGACGATATTCCCGTGGCTTTTCTTCTCGTTGAGGATGCGGTTGGTGCGGGAAAACGCTTGCACCAGGCCGTGAAAACGCAGGTTTTTATCGACGTACAGCGTGTTCAGCGCCGGGCTGTCGAAACCGGTGAGGAACATATTCACCACCAGAAGAATATCTATGCCTTTCTCTTTGGTGCGCTGGGCAATATTTTTGTAGTAATTGTAGAAGCTCTTTGAATCATTGGCTGAGTAGCTGGTGCCATACAACTCGTTATAATCCTTGATAAAACTGTCCAGATGATCGCGACTTGAGGTATCAACTTTCGCGCCCTGCGGCAGGCTAATATCCTCTTCATCCAGCAGGCCGTTTACAGCCTCTTTATCATTTTTGTCCGCTTCATTGGCGGCATAAGTGAAGATGGTGGCAATTTTTAATGGCTTGTAGTTGGCATCCGCCGCCTGCAGTGCGGCCTGCTTTTCTTTAAAGAGTTTGTAGTAGGTGATCAGCATATCGACTGACCCGACGCAGAACATCGCGGTGAACTCGCGGTTCCGGGTCTTGGCGTTATGGTGGGCAAGGATATAGTCGGTGATTTTGCCCAACCGGATGTCGCTTTCCATCACCTCTTTAGTGTCGATATCTTCCACATCAATATCGATCTCATTGCTGCTCTCTTTGCGCTTGTAAGTACCGACATATTCCACGGCAAAGCGCAGAACGTTTTCATCCCGGATGGCGTCGACAATCACGTATTTATGCAGACATTTATCGAACAACAGTTCGGTGGTCTGTTTGACACCATTGGTGATATTGACGTTATCGGCAAAGATTGGCGTCCCGGTAAAACCAAACAGTTGCGCATTCTCGAAGAAATTCACGATCGCTTTATGCGTATCACCGAACTGACTGCGGTGGCATTCATCGAAGATAAAGACGATGCGTTCTTTTCGCAGATGTGCGAGCTGCGCTTTATACCCTTCATGGGCGATGGCATTATTCAACTTCTGAATGGTGGTCAGCGTCAGTTTGGTGCTGCTTTGCTTGAGATGTTTTATCAGCGTACTGGTGTTGTTGGTGGTGTCCACGCTGTCTTTTGCAAAGCCGTTGAATTCTTTCGCCGTCTGATAATCCAGATCCCGCCGATCGACCACAAAAATGACCCGATCCACTTCCGGCATCTCCATGATCACCTGGCTGGCCTTAAACGAGGTCAGCGTTTTACCGGAGCCGGTGGTGTGCCAGATATAGCCGTTCTCCGGCCGACCTTGCTTGTGGAGATTTTCCTTCACATGGCGGATCATCGCTTCGCAGGCGTAAAACTGGTACGGGCGCATCACCATCAGGCATTTACGGGTTTCGTTCAGCACCGTGTAGTGGGTGATCATTTTGGCGATGTGACAGACTTTCAGAAATGCGTCGGTGAATTTCTCCAGCGCTTTGAGCGGGTTATTCTTTTCATCGGTCCAGAAGAAGGTCTGCTCGAAATGGTTGGCGCGGTTGTTAGCGTAGTATTTGGTATCCACGCCGTTGCTGATAATAAAGATCTGCACATACTGGAACAGGCCGCTGCCGACCCAGAACGCATCCCGATGGTAACGATCGATCTGGTTAAAAGCCTCTTTCAGCCCCAGGCCGCGACGTTTAAGTTCGATCTGCACCAGCGGCAGGCCGTTGATCAGTAACGTAACGTCAAAGCGAGTTTTACGCGTGTTTTGCTCGGCGTTGAACTGCTTCACCTGGCTCGTCACCTGGAACTCGTTCTGGCACCACTCTTCTTTATTGATAAAGCTGAGCCACTTCTCAGTGCCGTCATCACGCAATAACTGGTAGCGATCGCGCAGGATCTTAGCGCGATCGATGACTTCATTGCCTTTTGTCAGATGCAAAAAAATACGGTTAAATTCGCCGTCCGTGAGTGGCGCAGATTCCAGTCGGTTATGGATTTCAATCTGCTTTCGCAGATTGGTTTTCATACTGGTTTCGTCGGTGACATTCACCCGTTCATAGTGCATGCCCACCAGCTGTTCCACCAGCTGCGTTTCTAACTCGTATTCGCTTTGCGTTGCCATCAGTGTGTAGTGCCTTTTGTTATTGTGCTGGCCCGGAGTGGGTCGGACCGGATGATTATTATATAAACATTTGCTGGAGCAAGCCTTGCTTCCAGGTTTTTAATTTATCTAGTTCTGCTTTTTTGACGGCTATTTTATTGTCAAGAGCAGAGAGAAAGTTGGCAATTTTGGTTTGTTCTTCCTTACATGGGACTTGAACAGGTGTTTTTCTCAGCTCTGTTTGATTAATGCTGGCTTGACTAACGGCTTGATTTGCTCGTGATTCGAAATATTTCTTGTTAGTATCTGTAATAAGTTGATAGTAAAAGAACAACTTACAGTGGCTATTTTTAATGACTATCCGTAAAAGATTCATTCCGTGATAAAGTGTGTCATCTATGTCAAAATAAGCTATCTTACCTATATGTGAGATGCTATTTATATTGCTGAAGAGCATATCCCCATAATTCAACTTATAATTTGAAATGTCATTGTCAGTATCAACAAATCCTACTTTTTTCATGTTAATACAACGTTCAGAAATAGTTTCTATCCTACTTACAGGATAACCATTTTTTGAATCATTCTGATCTAGGGCTAGTCCATTTGTTATAAGATCAACAACTTCATCAAGAATCGTACTTTTCCACTCAGGAAACGCCCTCCCGCTATCATCTTTAAACCGTAGTTTCTGATTAAAAATCTTCTGTATTATGCCTTTTTTATACTGACCCAGAAGTTCGTACTGTTTGTTTAGCAGATTGATTTTTCTGTCAACAGAAGACAAAAAATCAGCGATTTTAAGTTGCTCTGCTTTAGAGCATGCATAAATTTTGAAATTACGAATATTTTCAAAATTCAACCCTTCACGACCGCTGCCACTCTGTGAAGAGTTGATCAGGTTTTGTCCCTTTTGACTACTCAAATATGTTTGGTAGAATTTTGGTACTCCTCGTGCTAAACGAATAATACATACATGCTGATTAACATTTCCCTTAGAGAAATCTTGAGGGACAACACAGCTACGCCCAATTGACGCCCCCGTTATATTTAGCAATATATCATTAGGTTCAACCCGGCTACCCTTCATTTTCTCATCTATTTCGTGAGAAATATAAGCTAAATCATTCAACTTAAGTTGATTATCATTTACATTTTGGCTGCGAATAAATGGAATACCTGTAGACTGATATACTTCAGATCCACCTTTTGGTGTGCTACCGCTACCAATCTTAGATGTCACATCTCCCAATAGAGTGAGTTCCCATTGCTCTTTAAACCCCCTAAAACGCAACTTCGGTAACATCACTTGATCCCCCCAGCCAGCACAAACGGCACATCAATCCCTAGTTCCTTACAGAACCCAGCGATAGTCTTATCAATCTCCGCAACTTTCCCTTCCAGATCGCGGATTTCCTGCGCCACGGTGTTGAGGTCAATCTCTTCTTCCGCTTCAAAAGTATCAACATAGCGCGGAATATTGAGGTTGTAATCGTTGTTACGGATCTCCTCCAAAGTAGCGATATGGCTGTACTTCTCGACAGTTTTCCAGTCGTTGTATGTATCGGCAATCTTGTCGATATGTACTGGCAATAGACGGTTCTGAGTTTTCACCTTTTCAAAGTCATTGCTGGCATCGATAAAGAGAATGCTGTCGTTGTGCTTACGACACTTGCGCAGTACCAATACGCAGGTCGGAATGCTGGTGCCGTAGAAGATATTGGCAGGCAGGCCAATAACCGCATCAATGCAGTTCAGCTTCTCAATCATAAACTGACGAATATGGCTTTCCGCTGCGCCACGGAACAGTACGCCGTGGGGCAACACCACCGCCATAGTGCCGTCATCTTCCAGGTGATGGAACATATGCTGTACAAACGCCATATCTGCTTTGCTGGACGGGGCCAGTTTACCGTACTGAGCAAAGCGGTCATCGTTCATAAACAGCGGGCTGGCGCTCCACTTGGCGGAGAACGGTGGGTTGGCGACGATGGCGTCAAATTTCAGATGCGTATGCTGCGGGTGCTCCAGCGTATCTTCCTGAATGATCTCAAAATCTGCATAGTGAACCCCGTGCAGAATCATGTTCATACGCGCCAGGTTATAGGTAGTACGGTTCATCTCCTGACCGTAAATTTTACCTACCGACGAGGCTTCGCGTTTCACGCGCAATAACAAAGAGCCAGAGCCACAGGTCGGGTCATAGACGTTTTTCAGCTTCAGCTTGTGGGTGGTGACGATTTTAGCCAACAGGGTGGAAACCGGCTGCGGGGTATAGAACTCACCGGCTTTCTTACCAGCGCCTGAGGCGAACTGGCCGATCAAGTACTCGTAGGCATCACCCAGAATGTCGGAACTCGCTTCGCTCAGGTTAAAGCTCAGTTTATCGAGTTCTGTGACGACTTTGCCGATCAATTCGTTTTTCGCTTTCGCCGTGTTGCCGAGTTTGCTGGAACCTAAATCGAGATCTTCAAACAGGTTGCTGAAGTCATCCGCGGAGTCGGTACCCAGCGTGCTCTGTTCAATGTTGCGTAGGGTAGTGGCGAGGTCTTCCAGAATAAAGCCAGTACCTGTGCCTTTGGGGTCTTTAGCCACACGTTCTGCCATGGTGTGGAACAAATCTGTCGGCGGCAGGAAATAGCCTAAAGTCTGGACACTGTCCTCTTTTACCGCATCAACGATATCCTGATAAGCCGGATGTTCCGCAGTCAGTTCATTGTACTGAATGCCATCTTCCGCCAGGATTTTGTTCGCGTAAGCAACGAATTTTTCAGAAAGATATTTATAGAAGATAAAGCCTAAGCAGTAGTCGCGGAATTCATCGGCATTCATCTTACCGCGCAGGGTATCGGCGATATTCCACAGGCGGCCTTGCAGTTCACTTAAATTTTGCGCTTCAATCTGGGGAGACATAGTTCTTCCTGTTGTTTTTCTTCGTCACAAAGGGGTGACGTAATAAGTCAAATCATACCACTGAGCAGGCTCAGGATCTGCTGTTCACTCAGGGTGGCAATCCGCTGCTGATAAAAGCGTTTTTCTCGCGCCGCCAGATAGAGTCCCCCCATCGCGTTTTGCTGTGCGAGTGGCGGGAGGGTAACGGTAAAATTTTTTAGTTCATTCACAGCGATACGTTGTACTACGGTAGAACCCTGGGTGGTCTGAATCCGCTGACGTCGTCCCTCCAGGCTTTCATTGAAATGCCAGAGAAACCACGCGGCATCAATCCGGCTGGTATCCACATCCACTTTGACGTAGTTATTACCTAAGATACGCCCGGCATTTTCGGCACTCACACGAACAGCCTTGCCATGGATCAGGCTGATGACAACATCTCCTTTCTGCGTAAGCACAATCTCCTGCTGCGTTTTAACCCACAGCTCCTTCTCGGCTGACACAATAGCTGACTGCCAATCATCGACCATAAACTGCTCGGTTGCATAGAAACGAAATGCCTGCCCATCTGCGCTTTGCTTGATACGGCTGATGTGCGAGCCTGCCGTAAACGTAGCTATTTCCTTGTAGGTGAGCAGCATTCAAACTCCGAATAAAGATAAATACATATGCTTTGTGCGGTGTAGCATATTCATGCCGAATAGATTAAATCAAGTAATTTAAATTTATTACACGTGCTCGTGATCAAATTTTTTCTGGTAAGAATAGCGTTATATAGTGCTCAGATATCAGGTTGAACACTAAAAAATCATTCATAACTTCAAGTTTTAATGCATGAGAACCCTAAATAGCTTGCTGATGCTAAATGTAAATGTTATTGAAATTAATGATTTTTATTGGCAAGGCAGTCTTTCATTAAAGGATAATGAGAATGCATTTGAAAAAGCTGGCAATCCGTAATTTCAGAAGGCTACACGATGTTGTAATCGATCTTGCTTCAGACATTTCGATTTTCGTAGGGGCGAATAACAGTGGTAAGACTTCTGTCGGTCATGCACTTCAATTATTCACCGGTAAAAGCCGATTCAATATTCATGACTTCAATGCTGAATGTTGGACTGAAATTGTCACATTTGGAGAAGGGGCGGATGCTGCGTCGCTACCTTCACTGGAACTTGATATTTGGTTTGAAGTAACACCGAATGATGTTCATCGTGTAGTCGATCTTCTCCCCAGCCTATCGTGGTCAGGTTCTCTGGTTGGAATGCGCATTGCTTTTTCCCCCATCAATCCTGAAGAAATCCGTTCGCGCTTCCTCGCAGTACGTCAGCTTGCTATCGATGCCACTCCTAAAGATGAAAATGGAACTCCCAAATACGATCCTTCACCTCGTAATCTTTGGGAATATCTTCGCGATAGACTCAATGACGAATATGAACTCCGCTATTTTGTACTTGATCCCGCACGTTTCAATGCGGAAATGATATCTGAGGGAGGCTATGAGCCTACTCCGCTCACAGGGCGTGATCGAAGTGGTCGCGAAATACTGAACAGCCTTATCCAAATCAACTTTTTGAATGCTCAGCGTCATCTTTCAGATGGTTCCGGAGGTTCCCGTTCGGAGGATCTTTCTCGTGTTCTCAGCCGTTTTTACGGACGAAATCTTGAACAAAAAGGTGAAGATTACGAAGCATTAATTGCTTTAGCTGCGTCTGAATCAGCTTTCAATCAGCATCTTGAACGTGTTTTTGCACCTACGCTGAAAAGTCTGGCGAAACTCGGATACCCTGGACTTTCAAACCCACGTATGATGATTCGTTCGGCCTTAGACCCGGCGCAGATCATGAACAACCAAAATGGGGCCGTAATACATTACGCGCTGGGGGAGGATGACGGTAATCCTAC
The DNA here is from genome assembly GCF_050031095.1 of Enterobacter cloacae complex sp. 382A5. Taxonomy (NCBI): domain Bacteria; kingdom Pseudomonadati; phylum Pseudomonadota; class Gammaproteobacteria; order Enterobacterales; family Enterobacteriaceae; genus Enterobacter; species Enterobacter cloacae complex sp. 382A5. Next base: position 4,010,803 of record NZ_JBLGVK010000001.1, on the reverse strand, counting down.
CCCACCAACACTACCCGATAGTTATAACGGGCTTGGATTTAAGAATCTGATCTTTATGGTTGTTGAATTACTTGACATCCACAACCAATGGTTAGCAATAGAAGAGAATCGACCACCGGTTCACCTGATTTTTATTGAAGAGCCAGAAGCTCATCTCCACGCACAGTTACAGCAGGCTTTTATACGCAAGATAATGGACCTTCTTGCCATGGAGAGTCAGGAGCTTATGCATTACACCACTCAAGTGGTGGTGACTTCTCATTCAACTCATATTCTTTACGAACGTGGTTTTCGGCCGATCCGTTACTTTCGGCGGAAGCGATCATCAAATATGTCGGCAACAGATGTGCTCAATCTTTCTGTTTTTTATGATAATACTGACCCTGAAATTCGAGACTTTCTTGAGCGTTACTTGAAGCTGACCCATTGTGACTTGTTTTTTGCCGACGGGGCTGTACTTGTAGAAGGCAATGTTGAGCGGCTACTGCTACCGCAAATGATTGCTACCGCCGCACCTAGATTAAAATCCTCTTACCTAACAGTCCTTGAGATTGGCGGTGCTTTTGGCTATCGATTCCAAAAATTAATTGAATATCTTGGGCTTACTACACTCATTATTACTGATCTGGATAGTGTGTACTGTACCCCTCCGGTACAAGATGCAACAGAAGCTCGAGCAGATGAGTTAGATGGTCTTGCAGAAAATCCGGCTGCAAATGATGATGGCGAGGAACCTGATGATGAGGAAGAACAGGCCAACACAGAAACACCAGGAAAGGCTTGTATTGCCAGTCATCCTGGAGCTATGACCTCTAATCAAACACTTCGGAAGTGGTTACCGAAATGTGACACCGTTGCCGCTTTATGGGAAGCAACTGAGGAAATGAAAATACAAAGCCGCACAGCTGAGTGTGACGCTTTGGTTCGTGTTGCTTACCAGTGCCAGACAGATGTTACATGGAAAGAGGAAACACTGGCGCTTGCTGGCCGTACTTTAGAAGAAGCTTTTGCACTTGAAAATCTGTCCTGGTGTCAAGATGTGGGCTGTAAGCCACTCAAGCTACGTATTGCCAGAGCTATAAGTATGGATCTACTGCAACTGGCCCAGCGCATTCACAAGCGCGTGCAATCAAAAAGCTTCAGTAAAACTGATTTTGCTCTGAATTTACTTCTTAAAAAACCGGATGAATGGTCTGTCCCAACATACATTGCTGAAGGATTAAAATGGCTCGAAGCTGAAATAGCCCCGCCGGAACTAGAAGTTGCAGAAGGTCAGGAAGAGGATGTTGAGGATATGTCCGTCGCTTTGGCTGAAACAGATGGTGGGAGGGTTGCATGACCAGTCGCATTGGTAGCCCTGACACACAGGCAGATATTGATGTTCGTGCTTGTCTGGATAGCTCGCCACCACGTTCATTTGTCATGGTCGCCGGTGCTGGTTCAGGTAAAACAACATCTCTCATTAAAGCCCTGGCACATTTGGCTGATACCCGTGGTTCTGCTTTACGTCGTGCCGGGCAAAAAATATCCTGTATCACGTATACAGAGGTAGCTGTTGGTGAGATTGCCGCTGACGTTGGTAATTCACAGTTATTTCATATTTCAACCATTCATAGCTTTCTTTGGTCGGTCATCCGACCTTTTCATTTAGATATCGCAAAGTGGGTCGTAGCGCGAATACATGAAAAAATAGCTGAAAAGCAAGCCCATTATGATAAGCCCAGAACACAAGCTAAAACAAAATCTCGTCTTGAAGATGAAATTGCCTATCTCTCTGCTCAACTTGAGTGCATTGATGATGTTGATAAATTTATCTACGGGACAGGAAGTAACTATGCGAAGGGTATTTTAGGGCACGATGATATTCTTAAACTCGTCCCTGCTTGTGTTGAGGCTCATCCACTTTTGAGAAGGATTGTAGCCAAGCGCTTTCCATTTGTTTTTGTCGATGAAAGTCAGGATACCGATCCTGATGTGATCTCTGCGCTTCGAACTATTGCTAATGACAATCCTGACATGTGCATAGGATTTTTTGGTGATCCGATGCAGAAAATCTATATGAGCGGAGCTGGTGCTATTCCGTTAAGTGATGGGTGGGCTGAAATTACAAAACCAGAGAATTTCAGATGTCCGACGTCTGTACTTGGTGTTATCAATTCGATTCGTGCTTCTGGGGATGGCCTCCAACAAATTCGTGGCCGAACAACTATAGTTGATGGTGTTGAACAGACTGTATTAGGCACAGTGAATCTTTTCATCTTGCCTTCAAATGTGGAACGAAGTGCCTATCTCACATCTGTCAGACGTTACCTTGCAAATGAAACTAGCGATGAACAATGGCTAAGTGATACACGCGAAGGTGATGTTCGTCTGCTTGTTTTGGTACATCGTATGGCAGCTAATCGATTGGGATTCCCTCATTTATTTTCTGCCCTTACTGATAAAGCACCGATGAGCTTGAGTGAAGGGGTGAACGATGGGTCAGCTTGGCCGCTTCGCCCATTTGTCCAGCATATCCTTCCAATTTTTGCGGCGGCTCAGGCAAACGATCAATTTCAGATTATGTCGATTATGCGTAACGAGTGCCCAAAGCTGGAGCCATCACGACTGCATGGTCAAGGTATGGTGGCAGTTTTAAATGAACTACAACAAGGCATCAATAGCCTACTTGCACTGCTGGAAGAAGGATCGCAAGCAACAGTTCGGGATATATTGCTACACGTTAGAGACTGTGAACTGCTACGTCTTGACGATCGCTTTGATAACCACTTAAGTGATGAACCTGTGAATGATGGTAATGATGACTTCGAAAATGTTCAGAACTATCTAAGATGCGATGCCCATGAACTTTGGGCGTATAGACGCTACCTTTCAGAGGAGTCACCTTTTGCCACTCACCATGGTGTAAAAGGTGCACAGTTCGAGCGCGTATTGGTTGTTATCGATGATGAAGAGGCTCGCTTCAGCCAATATTCGTATGGGAAATATTTTCAATACATTCCCCTATCCGACAATGATCTAGCCAATCTTGAAGAGGGCAAAGAGTCAGTTCTCGATCGTACTCGTCGCCTTTTTTATGTATGTTGCTCCCGTGCACTGAAAGACTTGGCTGTTGTCATCTTTGTTCCAGATGTTGCCGTCGCTCAAGCGGCAATCGTTGAGCAAAATTTATTCCCAGTATCGGCAATTCGAGGGCAGCATGATCTAAGTTAGCTTGAATTATATCCAGCCAATCATTAGCGAGAATATTATTTACGCTTCTTATTATATTGCTGGTTTTATTTTTTGAATTTCTGTTATCTAAAGTTTTTCAGACATATATTTTTTCCCTGAACGCAACATCATTACGGCGAATCCATAAGGATTCGCCGTTTTTTTTCTCTTTGTTTCAGGAGATGCCATGAGAAATCAGGAAGGCTTGCATTCGCTGCAGGGCTCACTTATAAGCTTCCCAGAATGGGCCTCAGAACAAGTCTTGCAGCAAATTCGTCAACTGAAAAATTACGAGCCAATGACTGGAGCGCGAAGAGTTTATGATGCTGTATCTGAACCAGCAGAACCGGTTGATTGCCCCACGAAACCCTGTTTGCCGGCTCTATTAGCAGTACCGAGGTACATCCCCTTGAGGTGGTCAAACGCGCCCTGTACTTCAATGCGGCAGCAGTGATACTGGCGCATAACCATCCTTCCGGCGACACCTCGACCAGCAAGGCAGATAAGACCATCACTTGGCGTCTGGTGCAGGCGCTTCAGCTCGTTGATATCCGTGTGCCTGACCACCTTATCGTAGGTGGTACGCAGATATTGTCGTTCGCTGAACACGGTCTGCTTTGAGGTATGACATGAGAATTATCAGTAAACGCCGGGCGATGACGATTTACCGTTAGCATCCGGCCTCCCGCATTTTTCGATACTGCACCGGCAGATACCAGTGGCATGGCAGTATCTGTCATTACACCGGTCTGGCCGTTCCTGACATTCCCGGCGTGCTGGCGGTATACGCCGAACGCCGCCAGGACCGCAACGGGTCCTATACCTGTCTGATGAGTATCACTCTGAACTGACAATAAAGGTGATTATAAATGAGCAACATTACATGGGGCCTACAGCGGGATACCACGCCGCGTCTGGGAGCCCGTCTGGTACAGGAGGGGAACCAACTGCATTCTCTGGCTGACCGGGCCAGTATCACCGGTAAATTCAGTGACGCCGAATGCCGGAAGCTGGAAGAAACATTCCCGCACTTTATCAGCCAGATGGAATCGATGCTGACCACTGGTGAAATGAATCCTCGGCATGCCCACTGTGTCACCCTGTACCACAACGGTTTTACCTGCGAAGCCGACACTCTTGGCAGTTGCGGCTACGTATACATCGCCGTTTACCCCACCCAACGATAACGAATTTCACGAGAGAAAGCATGAAAACTCTACCTGCTACAATTTTGCGGGCGACGAAGCCCTGTCTGTCGCCCGTGGCTGTCTGGCAAATGTTACTGACACGCCTGTTGGATCAACACTATGACCTGACGCTAAACGACACGCCGTTGAGTGATGAAACTGTGATTCAGGAACACATTGATGCTGGTATCACTCTGGCTGATGCCGTTAATTTTCTGTTGGATAAGTACGAGCTGGTTCGTATCGATCGCAGAGGGTTTAGCCGGCAGGAACAATCGCCTTATCTTCGGGCGGTAGATATTTTGCGAGCGCGGCAGGCAACTGGCTTATTGCGACAAAGCCGTAACAATACAGTACGGTAAATATTGCGTACAACCTTCCCGAATTACATTCCTGATCTCTCTCCCTTGTTTACTTATTGCATAATGCGCCTGCCATTACCTGGTGGGCGCATTTGCTTTTTACGGACAAACTATCATGCAAACAGAAGCTGAAGTATTAACCGATCATAGCGAGCTAATTTGCTCGACCAGCATTGAACGCATAGTGACAGGCCGTGATGCCGCACTAAAACAGATCGAGCAACTAATCCAGCAACTTGACAGCATTTCACGGCTAACATCTGAAATTGGTGGTGGTACAGCGCAAGACTGGGCGATGAAAGCCGGGCATCGTTACGATAACTGGCTGACTGAGAAAACTGATAAAGCGATGCCCGCCGTCACTCGCAATATAGATCGCAGTATCTGGCGAGACCTGATGCTGCGGTCCGGCATGATGGCCTTGATGGATGCTCAGGCCCGTGACCAGTGGCATAAGAACCTGGAAGAGGGGGATCTGCCTGCCATCAGCGAGGCGAATATCCTCAGTACTTTTGAGCAGCTACATCTGAACAAAATGGATGTATTTGAGCGTGGCATTATCAATGTCTTCAAAGGGCTGTCGTGGGATTACAAAACCAATAGTCCCTGCAGCTTTGGTAAAAAGATCATCGTCAACAATTTGGTGACGCATAACCGCTGGGGGTTTAGTTTGAACTGGGGTTGGCGACGGGATCAACTAGCGGACCTGGAGAGAATGTTGTTTCTGCTAGATGGTAAACCGATACCCGACAACCGTGGCGATGTCACTATACGTTTGATGGATCATATTCGGGACAATCCGTCGAAGGATATTTACGAAGATGATTTCTTCAGTATCCGTTACTTCCGGAAGGGAACAGCGCACATCACTTTTAAGCGGTGTGATCTGACAGAAAAGATGAATGATATCGTGGCGAAGTACTATCCGTGGATGCTGGCTGCGAGATGAAGAGGGAAGAGAGGCGATTCCTTACCTGACCCAATTTGTATAAAATGAAAAAGGAGTCAGACGATTTCTCATCTAACTCCTTGTTTTATTTGGTGGCCCCTGCTGGACTTGAACCAGCGACCAAGCGATTATGAGTCCCATATTATGTCTATGTAAAACAATGATTTATATATTTTTCAAAAGGTTGCAAGGTAGAATAGTGCCGAATAATTGCTTATGGTAAAGAGGTGTGCTGCCTTTTTGCTGCCAAAACACCCCACTCCTAAAGTTAATTTTGTTTTCTCCTGCTAAGCTTAGCTATCTTTGACTTGCTTTTTTTGGCATTTTGAGTAATTTTCTTTTTCTTGTTTTTTTCTCTATTGTCACGTCTTTTTACATCACTATCTTTATAAATCCAATTTATGATATTTTTCGGCCGCTGAAAGTCGAAAATAATTCTGCTGAGAAAACCTGTCCCTAAATAAATCTCTTGTCCGTTATTTTCACTGTAAATGGCCTCTTCATTGACAGTAACCAAATCCATTGTGTTTAGTTTACTGTTAGTTACCCTTTTTCTCTTCAAAATCCCCGGATGTATCTTATTTGCTTCATTATAGAATTTTTCAGTATCTAAGCATAAAACGACAATAAATTCTCCAAGAAGAATATCTTTGATAGTCTCATTGGGAAGGTTCAAGTTTAACAATGGCTTGGTTAATTTTAATTTAAAGCTATCGTTGATGTTAAATACAGTGCCATTGAAATTTGAGACTTTCATCCAGCTATTGAACCCAACAAACCCCATTTCAACGTTTTTGTAAGTTCCAATGAATAAGCATTCGTCTATAACGTGTATATCCCAAAGTTTTCCAAGAGATATGCGTCGCCAAGAATCCATTATTTTTTCTGAAAAGTAATTAGGTATATAGTTATTATCTTGGATTTTTACTGTTTGTTTATGAAAGTGATCATATCCCTCTCCTGTATTTATTGTGTTTGTTACATCTTTCATATGTTGTAGTTGTTTTTTCGTTCTTTGATAGTGTTTTAAATCGACAGGCGATAACTCTTTTGTATATTGCTCATCAAAAATAGGACATTCTGAATGTAGAGAAAAATTAGCAGCATCGCAAAACTCAAGGTTTTTTTTGCCTGTTTTCAGCTCGACAATAGATAGAGTGCCATCAAAATAGTTTCTTACTAATAAATCTCCTGTGTGTATGAATGTCGTTAGATCAGATGAGATACCAATTGTAAATGGGTTGGAATTAATCTCCTCAAGTGTTTGTATTGCTTCTTTTAAATTCTTGATTGAGAGGTTGTCAAGATTATCATCTAAAGGTAATCGCCTAATCGTTGAGTGTTCATCTTCGAGAATAGTCCAAACGATAGAGTCAATAAAACGTCTTAGAATTAAAATTTCTGATTTTAAAGTGTTGATTTTGTTAATGCACTCTTGTTTGGCATCTTTGTTTTTTTGTCGATGAAATTCTTTTTTCTTTATCTCCAGACTTTCAATTTCACTGAGTTTATTGATGACATTGTGAGAGATTTTTATTTGTGCTTTTTTCCAACCATCATGTACTGCAGAAATAAATAATTTATAATCTTTTTTTATATTAGAAAAACCGACTTTATCTATTCCATAACTTCTTATCAGGAAAATTAGTTCTGTGACTAAAGAGATAAATTCATTGTCAAATACTCTCTTGATGGGTAAAAAAGGACGCATTTTTTGCTGCATTTCTTTTTCAATATCCATTTTTATATACCATTTAAGGGGTTCAAAGATATTGCTTCAGTTAAATGATCTGGAGCAAAATGGGCATATCGCATTGTTACCTTGATATCGGTATGTCCAAGTATTCGTTGTAGTACGAGAATATTACCTCCGCGCATCATAAAGTGGCTCGCAAAGGTATGCCTTAGAACGTGCGATAACTGCCCGTCAGGCAATTCAATTCCTGCTCGCTTAATTGCACCACGAAACGCAGAATAACACCTCGTAAATATTGGTTTTGAATTCCGTATTTTGGGGAGAGCTTCATAAAGTTCATCAGATATCGGAACGGCGCGGTTTTTCTTGCCTTTAGTTTTGATGTAAGTGATTTTTCCGGGGCTGATTTGCTTGCCTGTTAGTGATTCCGCTTCGCCCCACCTTGCGCCGGTTGCAAGGCAGATTTTAACAATAGTCACTAAATCTGTCGCTTTGCTTTTCTCACACTCAGCTAGCAATTGCTTAATTTCTTCAACTGTAAGCCATGTCAGTTCAGCCTCATCAATTTTAAATTCCCTAACGTTTTCGAGTGGGTTTGGCAAACTCCAGTGATCCAGCCTTTTTAGTTCGTTGAACATAGCACGGAAATACGCCAGCTCAAGATTAACAGTACGGGGAGCCACGGTTTTTACACGATCCGAACGTGTGATTTTCCCGCTTAAACGTTGCTCGCGGTAGGTTGCAAAAAGCTTGGCGTTGAATTCTGTTGCAAGAGGATTTCCCATAGCAAAGCAGGCAAATTCCATTGCGCCCTTACGCTTGAGGCCATCAGAGAGTGTAACACCATGTGCATTGAACCAAGTATCTACGAGGTCAGTAACTCGACGCTTATCTGCTTTTTCTCCTAACCAGGGCTTGTCCTGCGCTTGATCCTTAATGTGGCGCTCAAAAGCCATGGCTTCCCCCTTGGTGGCGAATTGGCGACGGATGCGCCGCCCATCCCTACCGTTAGGGAAGACCTGAGCCTGCCACTTACCATTAGCTAACTTTGAAACAGCCATAATCAGTTTTTAGAGCAAATTCGTTTTGATTTACTGATAGTGCCGTCATTGCAAACAAATTTGCCATCAGATGTACAGTGTGAGACGCCACCTTTTTTCCCTGAGCATGGATAATTGCGTGCATATGAGGGCTGTGTTGCCAAAAACACTAAACCTAACGTTACGATTGCCATTAATTTTTTCATGCTAGTAGCCTCAACTCATTTCCGTATAAAGTCGTATTCGATCATTCTGTAAATGCTGTTTTGCTGATCACCCTACCGTTAACCTCAATATCCGATGGGGTGCATTCAAAGGATGCTGGGCCATTCTCTACACGTAAGCGCCCGCCTGGAAGGCGATAAACTTGCCTGATGCTCAGAAAACCATCTAATTTAATCAGCCAGATTCCATCATTGATTTCTCCCTTGAACTCATCCACAAGATAGAAAGCCTTTTCAAACTTCACCAAGAAAGGAGCTGATGAATCTGCGGGGATAAGGCAGGCGTCATAACGGACCTGTTCAGATGATGAGTAAATCCCATTTGAGATTTCTTTTAATTGCAAAAGCAATCCACTGTCATTGATTATTTTTGTGGTGGGACTGCCTTGCCCTGTAGTTAGCCAAAGCATAGATGCGCCAGTATCAAGGTGACATGCAATAAGCCAGTCGTGCGGAAAAGTATCGCGCATCCAACGGTTTGCCATTGTACTTTGAGATACTCCTAGATGATCGCACAAAGCCTGTCTGGTACTGAATCCATAAGCCTGAAGGATGCGAGTAATTGCCTCTTTACCTCCACTTTGAGATGTGAAATTGTAAGCTGAGATCGCTTTAGGGGTTTCTTTTGTGTTTGACATATTTAAAATGCGATCCTATCATCGGTTTTGTGGTGTTCGGAATGATTGCGAATAGTTCCGAATGGTGAAGTTTTAAAACACAAACTGAGGAATAGTGCATCATGAATCGTAATTTTACAATGCGCCCCAGCATCAACCTTGTGGTATCTGAGCCATTCATCACACTGGATGAGTTCTGCCGCCGCACTGGTTACAAGCCAAGCTATGCCCGCCAAATGATCCGTGAAAACCGACTTCCTATCAGGAAGAAGGCCGGAGTTAACAGCCTTATCGAAATAAACATGTTTGCTTTGACGATGGAAGCCGCTCAGGGCTGCGAAGTCACAATGCAAGCCTGATAGTTCCATTTTGGGATAGTTAGGGATTAACCACATGTTTGTTTACGTCGTTTCCAAACATGCTGCAGATGAACCCTGAATCGTTTGCATAAGGAAAAGTAACTTTATGGCTTCTGAAATCACCATCTTAAAAATACCTGCAGCAATAGTCACTTTGCAGCAGTTTGCGGAACTGGAGGGTATTTCTGTGCGTACAGCTTATCGCTGGACAACAGGGGACAATCCTTGCGTTCCCATCGAGCCACGTAAAATCCGCAAGGGATGCAAAAAAGCCGGAGGGCCAATCCGTATTTATTACGCTCGCTGGAAAGAGGAGCAACTGAGAAAAGCTCTTGGGCATTCCCGTTTTCAACTTGTCATTGGTTCTTAATCCACGGTGAGAATTGCAAGGATTCAATATGTTTGATTATCGAATTTCTCAGCATCCCCATTTTGATGAAGCTTGCAGGGCTTTCGCATTGCGTCACAACATGGCGAAGCTGGCACAGCGCGTGGGCATGAATGTCCAGACGCTGCGCAACAAGCTTAACCCTGAGCAGCCCCATCAGCTCACGCCGCCGGAAATCTGGCTGCTGACGGATATCACTGAGGACTCCACGCTGGTTGATGGTTTCCTTGCTCAAATTCATTGCCTGCCGTGCGTGCCGCTGAACGAAGTGGCAAAAGAGAAACTGCCGCACTATGTCATGAGCGCCACCGCTGAGATAGGGCGCGTTGCTGCCGGTGCCGTTACTGGCGATGTGAAAACCACTGCTGGACGCCGTGATGTGATCAGCAGCATTAACTCAGTAACTCGCCTGATGGCACTGGCTGCCGTTTCGATGCAGGCGCGTTTACAGGCTAACCCGGCGATGGCAAGCGCGGTGGATACCGTGACGGGCCTCGGTGCTTCGTTCGGTCTGATTTGAGGTGGTTATGCTGACTAAAGAACCATCTTTCGCGTCACTTCTCGTTAAGCAAAGTCCGGCGATGCACTACGGTCACGGCTGGATCATGGGGAAGGATGGCAAGCGCTGGCATCCGTGCCGTTCTCAGGATGAACTGCTGGCTGACCTGTCCACAACCAAACAGGGGAAATCATGGCTATTGAAGGCGCTGCAGCGACTGTTCCATTAAGCCCCGGTAAAAGGCTGGACGCATTGAATCATATTGCGGAATTGAGAGCTAAAGTGTTTGGCCTGAATATTGAGTCGGAGCTTGAAAGGTTTATTAAAGATATGCGCGATCCACGCGACGTAAATAATAAACAAAATGAACGGGCACTCGCAGCCATTTTTTATATGGCAAAAATTCCGGCAGAACGTCACGGCGTCAATATTAGTGATCTGACTACTGACGAAAAGCGGGAACTGGTGAAAGCAATGAATCATTTTCGTGCAGTGGTGAGCTTATTTCCCAAACGGCTAACCATGCCGAATTAATCCACAACAGAAATTAATGGCGTAAACCCGCCGGGCTTCTTATTGCCCAAATTCAGGAGAAACAACTATGCGAAATATTGAAACTCGTACCACTAAAACCGGAGCAGATGATGCTGGACTCAACCTGCTGCTAACTGAGGCACGCAAAGAAGAACGCCGGGGACGCGCAGATGTGATGGCTGCGCGTCTGGATTCTTTAGCTGCTCGTATCGTGTCACGTCAGCTTAACCACACGGAAGCGGCTGAGTTGCTGCGTCAGGAAGCTGTGAAGATTCAGAACGAAGCGCAGGAGATCCACTGATGGCTGATTCAATGGACCTTGTACAGCAGCGCGTTGAAGAAGAACGCCAGCGCCACATCCACACCGCCCGCAATAAAACACCGGGCGTTTCCCGTGTTCTCTGCATTGATTGCGATGCACCGATCCCGCCAGCACGCCGCCACGCCATTCCGGGCGTGCAGTGCTGCGTCACCTGTCAGGAAATCGCAGAGCTGAAAGGCAAACACTACAATGGAAGTGCTGTATGAGCACCATCCTGAAATGGGCGGGAAATAAAACCGCCATCATGCCGGAACTGATTAAGCACCTTCCCGCTGGTCTGCGACTGGTTGAACCTTTTGCGGGTTCCTGCGCTGTGATGATGGCGACAGACTATCCTCATTATCTTGTCGCGGATATTAATCCAGATCTTATCAATCTCTATAAAAAAATTGCCCTTGATTGTGAAGCTTTCATATCACGCGCAAAAAATATTTTTGCGATTGCGAATAGAGAAGTTGCTTATTACAACATTAGGCATGAATTTAATCATTCCTCTGAAATTACTGATTTCATGAAAGCAGTATATTTCCTTTATCTCAATCGTCATGGTTATCGTGGGCTGTGCCGCTATAACTTGAGCGGTCATTTTAATGTTCCTTACGGTAATTATAAAAATCCGTATTTCCCTGAAAATGAAATACGCGCTTTTGCTGAAAAGTCTCAACGCGCAACGTTTATTTGTGCCAGCTATGATGAAACACTGGCGCTGCTGCAGGCTGGTGATGTTGTTTATTGTGATCCGCCATACGATGGTACATTTAGCGGTTATCACACTGCCGGTTTTACAGAGGACGACCAGTATCATCTGGCGTCTATTCTTGAGCGCCGGTCATCAGAAGGTCATCCGGTTATCGTGTCCAACAGCGACACATCCCTGACCCGTTCTCTCTATCGTAATTTCTCCCGCTATCGGCTGACGGCAAAGCGCAGCATGGGCGTGGCTGCCGGTGATGGTAAGTCCGCCGTGGAAATCATCGCTGTTTCAGGAGCTACCCGCTTTAACCGGGTTTATTCCACACACGGGGGTGTGTGCTCGGTTATTTTAGAGGTGCGGGCGTGACGGTAGGTAAGTTCGCGCCCCACAATGTAGCAACCACCGGCGGCTCGAATGAGGCCGCCGTGGCCTTTTCATGGAATAACCCCAAAAAAGCGGTTAACCCATATCTGGACCCGGCGGAAGTTGCGCCGGAGTCTGCGCTTTCAAACCTGATTGCTCTTTACGCTGCGGATAACGAGCAGGAGCAGCTGCGCCGTGAGGCGCTGAGCGATGAGGTCTGGGAACGCTATTTCTTCAATGAATCCCGTGATCCTGTCCAGCGCGAAATGGAGCAGGACCGGCTGATTAGTCGTGCCAAAATGGCGCGCGAGCAGCAGCGTTTTAATCCCGATCTGGTCATTCTGGCTGACGTTAACGCCATGCCGTCCCATATCAGCAAGCCTCTGCTGGAGCGGATTAAATATTTCCATAGCCTGGGCAGAGCAAAAGCCTATTCCCGCTACCTGCGCGAAACAATCAGGCCGTGTCTTGAGCGGCTGGAGCGCGTGCGTGACAGTCAGGTGTCTGCCTCTTTCCGGTTCATGGCAAGTCATGACGGGCTGGAGGGGCTGCTGGTACTGCCTGAAATGAATCAGGATCAGGTCAAGCGTCTTTCCACGCTGGTTGCGGCTCATATGAGCATGTGTCTTGATGCGGCCTGCGGTGATCTGTTTGTCAGCGACGATGTTAAACCAGAAGAAATCCGCCAGGCATGGGAAAGGGTTGCAGCAGAGGCGATGCGCCTTGAGATCATCCCGCCTGCGTTTGAGCAGTTACGCCGCAAAAAGCGCCGCCGCAAGCCGGTGCCTTATGAACTGATCCCACCATCGCTGGCGCGTATGTTGTGCGCGGACTGGTGGTATCGCAAACTGTGGCAGATGCGCTGCGAGTGGCGGGAGGAACAGCTGCGCGCCGTCTGCCTTGTCAACAAAAAAGCGTCCCCGTATGTCAGCTATGAAGCCGTGATCCACAAACGCGAGCAGCGCCGCAAATCGCTGGAGTTCTTCCGCTCGCATGAGCTGGTCAATGAAGACGGCGACACGCTGGACATGGAAGACGTGGTGAACGCCAGCAACAGCAACCCGGCACACCGCCGTAATGAAATGATGGCCTGTGTTAAGGGACTGGAGCTGATCGCGGAAATGCGCGGAGACTGTGCGGTGTTCTATACCATCACCTGCCCGTCACGCTTCCACGCAACCCTCAACAACGGCAGACCTAATCCTAAGTGGACCAGCGCCACCGTCCGTCAGAGCAGTGACTATCTGGTTGATACGTTCGCCGCTTTTCGCAAGGCAATGCACAAGGCCGGGCTGCGCTGGTACGGCGTCCGCGTTGCAGAGCCGCACCATGACGGCACCGTGCACTGGCATCTTCTGTGCTTCATGCGTAAAAAAGACCGCCGTTCCATCACCGCGCTGCTGCGTAAGTTTGCCATCCGTGAAGACCGCGAGGAGCTGGGCAACAATACAGGGCCGCGCTTCAAGTCCGAGCTTATCAACCCGCGCAAGGGCACGCCGACCAGCTATATCGCTAAATACATCAGCAAAAACATTGACGGGCGCGGGCTGGCTAAAGAAATCAGCAAAGAAACCGGCAGATCGCTGCGTGACAGCGCCGAGCATGTCAGCGCATGGGCGTCACTGCACCGTGTCCAGCAATTTCGTTTCTTTGGTATTCCGGGGCGTCAGGCATACCGGGAGCTGCGCTTGCTGGCTGGTCAGGCGGCGAGAGTGCAGGGCGAACGCAAAGCGGGCGCACCGGTACTGGATAACCCGCGTCTGGATGCGGTACTGGCGGCAGCTGATGCGGGCTGCTTTGCCACCTACATCATGAAGCAGGGCGGTGTGCTGGTTCCCCGCAAACATCACCTTGTCCGCACGGCTTATGAGCTTAACGACGAGCCGAGTACCTACGGCGATCACGGTATCCGTATCTATGGAATCTGGTCCCCGATTGCAGAGGGCAAGATTTGCACGCACGCGGTGAAGTGGAAAAAGGTTCGTAAGGCCGTTGACGTTCAGGAGGCGGCAGCCGACCAGGGCGCTTGCGCCCCTTGGACTCGTGGCAATAACTGTCCCCCTGTTGAAATTTTGAACCAATCAGGGGGCAAATTACCTGAAACCAAAGAACCGGAGGCGCTGCCGAATCTCCACGAACTGAGCGCTAAGGAACGGCGGGAGCTGACAGCCCGGCTGAGGCTGGTAAAACCGAAGCGGTGGAAAGGGTACAAGCAAGAAATTAACGATCTCCAGCGCCATCAGCTCGATGCTGAACTGAGGTCCAGAGGGTTTGAAGCGAGTGAAACGGAGGTGGATCTGCTTCTACGTGGTGGCAGTATTCCGTCTGGGGCTGGGTTACGTCTTTTCTACCGCAACCAGCGCCTGCAGGAAGATAATAAATGGCGGCAGTGGTATTCGTGAGTATCGTCTGTATCTTCCGGTTTAGTGATCCCCTCAGAGGTATCTGATTGAAATTGAAAAAAGGATTTTACAAATAGAAATGCCCACTATACTGTATATATAAACAGTGGATATACATACAGTTATGTTTATCCGATAGTAGTGATAGGAGGGAAAATGCAGGATTACCTTTTGGAGTCGTTGAAGCTCCAGCGCATTGATTTTTTTATCAAGCTTGTAGCGGCTAGTGAGTGTAACGACGAAGAAAAGCGGCTGGCTATCCAGTGGGTTTCTGAGTTGACCGATGAGCTTATGGCGAAAATTCGTACCCATGAATATGGTCGGTCAATGGATGTTTCCAGTTAGGGGGTCCCTATGCGAATTGAGATAATGATCGATAAAGAGCAGAAGATTAGCCAGGCAACTCTGGACGCTCTGGAGTCCGAACTTTACCGCAACCTGCAGCCCATCTATCCAAAGACAGCGATCCGCATCCGTAAAGGGTCGGCAAACGGCGTTAAGTTGAGCGGCTTAAAGCTTGATGAAGACAAAAAGCGAGTGATGGAAATTATGCAGCAGGTTTGGGAAGACGACAGCTGGTTACATTAAGGAGCGTTGCTGGCGTAAGAACTTATTTCTGGCGTCAGCAAGGTTGAATAACGAGAGTAGCGAGGCGTTAGCCATGGGTAAAAAAGACAGTAATCACCAGATTATCTATCGGGGCCAGATGCTGGAACGGTTTACCCCTGGCGGCTGGGTCTTTTTTCAGCGTCCAAAAGAGTGCGGCGGGGGGTTTTGGTTGGGCCGCACCTATGAGGACTGCTTCTGGCTTGAGCTGGAATTTCCCGTTTCGCTGTATGACGGCCTGGGGTCTTTGATGGAAGTCACCAGGGTAGAGCAGCGAAGCGATGAATTTGATGCGAATTATTCTCTATTTGATTAAACCTAGTAGGTAAGCTTGTCAGGGGGAAAGGCTTGAAATAAGCAGCTGGCCGCCCTGACTTTTATTTTATTCTTTAAATTTATCGCTTAATCGCTTTGTCAGGACTTCAACTGACTCTTTCTTGCCGGAGAACAAATCGCTAACTACATACTCCATAATCACAAACGCATCTTCAATGTCTCCAGTTTTAACTCCGTCATAGGTATGACTCCCGGCATTGCCTAAGAATTTTATAGCCATAAGTTGCTCTGAAAACGAGCTATATAATTCTGGAAGCATCTTTAATCGGTGGTGTAATGTGATGCGTTTATCCTTGTCATTCCGTTCTGCAACCCCCATTGCTGTTAGCATTCTTTCAACTGAAATCCGGATAAGATTTGCTGCAGCCCCAGGCTGTACTAAGAAAATGGAGAATGAGGCTTCAAGTGGCTCTGAAATTTCTTCTGGGCACTTCTCAGGTAGTTCAAAAGGGTGAAGAGTGGGGAAGAATGTGAAAGGTTTATACCACTGATAGTATTCATCTTGATTTGTGCTTTCATCCCAGCCCTGCTCCCATCCCCCTTTGCCTGTGCAGGCAACAACTTCGCCACATTGTTTTCTTGAGCAGCGGGCCATGCAACTGAAAACTGATGAGTCCATATCTGGTTCAAACCACTCTTCGCTTCTGTATTTGATCGTAGCGTGCGTGTCTTTAAGGACAAAGCTTTCGGTAATTATTTGCAGGGTTTTTTGTCCGCACTGCGGGCATGGCCATTCCACTTGCTTATCTTGGTAAAACGCTCCAGAGATCTTGTGAACAGACATTTTTTTATACTCCTGATTTTTATAATGGATCGGGTCTGCAATCTTCATTCCCGGTAATGGACGGTTTAAAATATGTCATAACTGGTTGTTAAAAAAAGACTCTGATAGGAGTGCAAGCAGGCATGTCGGAAGTTTTTTTCCGAAATGGGATCTTGTGCATGACTATGGCGCATGAATCCGCATGATCGTTTGAGGATCGTTTTAGCTGGGGCCCGCCAGGAATGGCGGGCTTTTGCTTATGTCATGCAGGCGCATGAAAACCACTACATAAAGCGGGCAGGCGTGGCGGGGCTACGAGCGCGCGTTCGTGGAAAGCGGTATTGTTCCTTTTCGAATCTATAGGCCCGTACTATCGATGTAATCGTGAACTTATCGGTGGAGAAAGTGTCAACCTATGTGTAAACTAGGCGTCATGAAACAAGAGATATTAAATGAAACATTATCAAGGAGGGCGACATGAGTGCTAACACTGAACGCATGTCCAATGCGCCCGTTTATTACGCATTGGTACAGGCTAAGTTCACGCCTGTGGCAAAAATGGCCATGTACATTCCTGACATACAGGAAGCGTTGCGAGTTGAGGGCTACCCTTTTTATGAGACTCAAAGTACTACCCAACTAAAGTTCGAGATCGTTAATCCGAACGAGCCGCCGGTTCATTCATTTGAGCCCGTCACGCAGTGGATAATCTTTAACGCTGAAAGAACTGCTGGGTTCGTCATAGGTAACGACTTTATTACCTTTCATACAACGGACTATAATACGCACGAACCATTTGTTTCTGCACTGATGCTGGGACTTAGTAAAGTTCTTGAGTTTGCAAGGCCGTCCTTGGTGAGCCGTATTGGGCTAAGATATCTTGATGCTGTATTTCCTGAAGGTGAAGAGGTTATAGAACAATACCTCGTAAATGAATTGCATGGGGTTAACCTTGGATTAACTCCTATTCAATCCTTACAGGAGGCCGTATATCAAACTTCCGTGGGACCAATGATTCAAAATGGCTTCATGGTTTCGCGTATTTACAAAACGAACACTCAACTTGGTTTTCCTCCGGACATGGTGCCTAATGGTTTGGTTGCACTACCAAGGTTTAGAGATACGGAACAGCGTCGTCATGCGGTCATTGATACTGATCACTATGTAGAAGGTAATATGCCATTTGACTTGCAAATGGTTGAAGAACAGATACTTTCCTTGCATAGTAAAGTTAAAGAAGCGTTTAAAGGTATGGTTTCAGATTTTGCTTGGGCAAAATGGAAATGATACATCGGAGGAATTAATATGTTTGCAACTCCTACTGGCGGTACTGGACGAATCGAGCGTTATGCGACTCCTCCGCTGAGTTGTACGCAAAACAGTTCGAAAATGCCGGGTATCGTGGTCGCTGCCTCATTATTGCTTGTTGGTACTGGTGCCTCTTATCCAGTTGATGGGTATAAGCATTGGCGTCATTATGTACAGCCAAGGGTTCAGTTTGCTTTTGACTCAAGTGATGCATTGATTTTTTCTGCTTCTGCCCCTGATGTTGATGTAAGAAGCGTTGCCCAGCATTTGGCTAATATACGAGAGATTCTGTCCCCTTCAATGTCTGAATTGGCAAAGGATTTGGGGATAACACGACAAGCTCTCTATAAGTGGCTTTCTGGAGAAAATCAGCCTGAAGATGACGTCAAAACGCTTGTTATCACAAATCTGAGTAACATTGCTGATGCCTTTTCTGAGGCAGGAATCGCTGATGCAAAAATGTTAGTCAAAATGAAAGCCTTCAATGGCCGGTCGTTAATGGACTTGGTCAAGGAAGGAGAAGATTGGCATAAGCCTGTCCAGATACTGATTGATGAATCTAAAGCGATGAATGCGGCTGCAGAGGCCGCCAATTTTGCAGCAAGTAAGGCGAAGCCTACAGATGGTTGGAAATCATCTGTTTCAATTCCTGGCACTGTAGAGGAATAAATCACATTTATGTTGGTACGAGGAACATCATGGCGTCAGGGGCATGTTCTTAAACATGATGATGCCGTTTCACTTGGACTTCTGAGCCCTGATGAAACTAACCATAAAGTTGTTGTTATTACACATGATTGTGATTTACAGAGTGATTCTGAAAAGAATGTTGAACTCATGTTTGGCCCCTTGAAAAAGGGGTCAAGCAAGATGAAGAGAGCAAAACACCCAAGAATCCTTGATCTTTGTTTTGAGAACCCTGAAAGCCCTAAGAAAGGGGCAGTTGAACTTCGACATGAAAGGAAAGCAATAATTTCTAAAAAGGATTTCCCTTTTACGGAAAATGATCCGGCATATACTATTTCGTCAGAAGAGAAACAGGGACTTAAACAGTGGTTAGCTGCTAAGTACGGTCGTCCCGCGTTCCCTGACTCCTTCGAAGAGCGGTTGCGCGCCTTTGACCTGGAAAAAAATGGCGAAGATGTTAAATTCGTTTTTGAAAAAGCAGTTGCTGACATAATTTCAACAAACTCAGAGCATTTGATTGGTGTGTTTTTTGATTTGGGTGAGGAGAGATTCATCGATCTCGAGGAAGGTGAACCTTACGAGCTTGCCATCAATGTGGTGTACGATGCGACAGAGGGCGGTCCAGATGCAAGAACTGCTGCAGAAAATACCTGTCTTGCTTTGAAAGAGCTATTTTTTAAATTCTATGGTGATCCGAAACAGGGGCATTCGGAACTCATCGAATTAACTAATTGTGTAGCAGTTGCTGATACTCATTTTTCACTTTATGCCTTGCGAAGAATGGATCAGTGGAGGGTGGAATACATCAGTCTTGAAGATGAGTCTTATGGAGACTTTATTGGCGCAGGTGTATGAACTGGCTGTTATTACAGCCAGTTTTCATTTCTTTATTCAACCTTCACTAAGTCTATACTCATCAAACTGGATAATTTCTTCTTTAACCCATTCATTTACTTCCATTAATCTTTTTTGAAGTGCAGTCAATTCATTACGAACAAATACACGGCTCGCCTTTTCTACATCGCCAAAACCGCCAACGTTATTAGGCATAATCCCCATCAGCTGCGGCGGCACGCGATGAGCTGCCAGCATGTCATCACGGCTCACATTCTTGATGTTAAGAAACTCATCTTTCGCGGCGACTTCTGACAGCGGGATGATCTGAATGCCGTCTTTCTTGCCGTTAGGGCTGTACATAAACAGGTTGCGGAAGTTGCCTGGCCCTTTCGATTTTTTCAGTGCTTCGCGTATGTTGTCCACGTCTTTCTGATCGGCTGCGGGGTCGCTCATGTACATGATGAAACCAGCATGGCTCCCGTTAAGGTAATATTTCCGGCGAAACAGCGTGGCCGATTCATTCAGCAGGGCGGAGGGAATGGCGGAGAGGTATTCGGGCATCCCGTAAAGCTCCTGGTTAACGTCGGGTTCCATCAGGTGAAACACGCTTCCCTCATCGAATTGATAGGGCTGTGAGTTGTAGCCATACTGTGCAAACCAGTAGATGTCCGGGTCAATGCCACGACGGGTATATTTGGCAAGCGAGGCGCGCAGCTCCATGATCTGCCCTAACCGGTTCATGCGTTTTTCAAGGTAGGCATTACCGAATACCAGAAAGTCCTGGGCGAACCGGGAAAAGGCTTGTTTAGACAGCCAGCGGTGAGGAATGAAGGTACTGGTAAGAATATTGCGTTTTACCTGAATAGCGCTGGAGTGATGCACGGCGGCGCGGTAAGTTCGCGCCAGGCCATCCATGCTGATCGGTGGTTCGTACCAGCGGTCTACCTGCACGCACTCCAGGTAATCAAATAACTCCCGGCGGTCCATCACGGGGATCGGATCGCCAAACGTAAACGCCTCCGCATGTGCATTACTGACCATGTTGGCCGTATCGGTGGCGGTCTGGCCGCGCGGTGCCTTGCTGCGGTTTTTGCGGTTAGCCATTAAAAAATCTCCACAATGTTGCTGGTACTGGCGGAAGCTCCTGCCAGTGGTTCGTTATAAAGTGCGTGCATGGTTGCCCAGGCTAAATCCGCGTGGCTGGCTTCCTCTGTGCGGGCTGCTTCGTAGGTTGGCCGGTTGCCACTGGCGGTGGTTGAACGGCGAATGGACATAAAGGACTGCGCGATATCCAGCATTCCCGCGTCAAACTCCAGACGGCGCCCGCTGATGATGTCGTAGGCTTTAAGCACCAGGGCATTTTTTACGGTCGGGTTGTAGACAAACTCACGCGCGGCAGGGAAAAACTGCTTAACCGTTTTGTAAACGCCATCGCCAACGCCGGTCGAGTCAATGCCGATGTAGGTCACGTTGTAGCGTCTGGTGATTTCCTCAATCGCTGAGGCCTGGGCGCGAAAGTCCATCCCGCGCCACTGGTGACGCTCAAGGATACGGAATTTACCGCCGGGAACGACGGGAGGCGCGATGACCACGCAACCGGCGCTGTCACCGTTCTGCGTTCCTTTTGCCGGGTCATAGCCGATCCAGACAGGGTGGTATGCAAACGGACGCAGTAAAAGCGGCTCGAAATCGTCCCACACATCCCAGCTGTCAACCATGCAGGACTGCAGCAACGCCAGCGGGAACACGGACGCCAGGTCGTCAACAAACTGACACATCAGCAGGTTGTTGTATTCGTCCGGGCTGTACTCCAGGCGCAGCTGGTCCAGGTCGAAAAGGTTACACCCGCCGTTTACGGCATCCTCAATGGTGACTATCTGGCGGTACTGGCCGTCAGGGCATAAAACGCCGTGCGCCAGGCTACTGTGAGAAATGTCAAATTCTACCCTGTCGGCTTTCGGGCGCCCTTTATTGAACAGGGCGCCAGACCAGAACGGGTAGGCGCTGTGCGTCAGGCTGGAAGGGGTAGAGAAATAGGTTTGACGCCATTTTTTGTGCAGCGCCATACCGGAGGCCACCTTGCGCAGCTCCTGGAATTTCGGAATCCAGAAATACTCATCAAGATACAGATTGCCGTGATAGCTCTGCGCGGTACGGGCATTTGTACCGAGGAAGTAAAGACACGCGCCGTTAGGCAGCACCATCGGATCGCCTTTCAGTTCAACGTCCACCTCTTTTGCAAAGTCGATGATGTACTGTTTAAAAACGTGCGCCTGAGCTTTACTCGCTGACAGAAAGATTTGATTTCGGCCCGTGGTCAGGGCGTCTATCAACGCTTCACGGGCGAAATAGTAGGTTGCACCGATCTGGCGTGACTTTAAGAGGTTGCGGATACGGTGTTTGATGCCAGCGTCCCACCAGTGGCGCTGGTACTCGAACATACCGGCGCGGAAAATCTCTTCCAGCTTTTCGATCTGCTCGTCGGTAAACAGGTTTTTTTCCGGCGGCTTGCGCGGGCCTTTATTGCGGTTCGCCACGTTCGGATTCAGGTCTGCTTCATTCCCGCCATTGTTAAATTTGCCGATTCTGGCCTGTCGTTCGGACTGACGCGCCAGAAGGTCAATTTCTTTAAAATCCTTTCCTTCCTTCTGCTCCTTCATGACGAGCTGGCAGTAACGTGCGGCGGTGGTGAGCTGCATCTGATCCAGTGGGCCATATTCGCCCCACTTATCGCGTTTTTTCCAGCTGTGAACGGTTGCAACTTTCTCGCCCAGCATTTCAGCAATGCGGGCTACGCGGTATCCCTGAAAGTACATCAGCATTGCCTGACGACGGGGATCGAGGTCTGCGGGGGTCAGTGTTGTCATGGCACAAACATACGGCCTCAAATCAGCACTTTCCCCGGCTTCGCATTGTGTGGGAGTTCGCACAAGCCCAACGCGTTGTTTACACGCGCCCATCACCGCAAACATAAGGCTCTGAACGTGTTACGAACTAACTAACCGGAGCCGGACCGATGGCAAAAAAATCTAAGCGTTTTCGTATTGGGGTCGAAGGGGCCACTACTGACGGGCGCGTTATTGAGCGTGAATGGCTCACCCAGATGGCAGCGAGCTATAACCCGCAGGTATACACCGCGCTGATCAATATGGAGCACATCAAGGGCTTTACTCCTGATGGGCCCTTCCGTCGTTTTGGCATGGTGGAAAAGCTGGAAGCGGAAGAAATTACCGAAGGGGCATTGTCCGGTAAAATGGCGCTGTATGGCTGGATTGCCCCGACTGACGATCTGGTCACGATGACCAGCAACTGGCAGAAGCTTTTCACCTCAATGGAAGTTAACACCAGCTTTGCCGATACCGGCTCTGCTTATCTGGTTGGCCTGGCGATTACTGACGATCCGGCAAGCCTCGGCACTGAAATGCTGCAGTTCAGCGCCAGCGCAGAACATAACCCCCTGGCGCGCCGCAAGCTGGACAAAGACAACCTGTTTACCGCTGCTGTTGAAACGCTCATCGAGTTTGAGGACGTGCCGGAAAAAACCAGCCTGTTTACCCGCGTGAAAGAGCTGCTGTCCCGCAAAGGCGCCGATGATAACGCCCGCTTTGCTGATGTGAATCAGGCTGTTGAAACCATCGCGCGTGAGCATCAGACGCTGGCGGAGCAGGTCAGCACCCATCAAACCGATTTCAGCAACAAGCTGAGCGATATGCAGAAGGTTGTTGATGAGACAACCAACGCACTCTCCACCCTGCGTGAGCAGCTTTCCACTCAGGACAGCCGCAGCGAACGCCGCCCTGATGCGACCGGCAATAACGGCGCAGAACAAACCACCGATTGCTGACGGAGCAAAAGCACAATGAAAAAAGAGACACGTTTTAAATTCAACGGCTATCTGACGCAGCTCGCCACACTCAATGGTGTGCCTGTGAGCGGTATCACCTCAAAATATACGGCAGAGCCGTCCGTTGCGCAGACGCTGGAAACGAAAATCCAGGAGTCTTCCTCGTTCCTGCAGAAAATCAACATTATCCCGGTTGATGAGCAGTCCGGCGAACGTCTGGGGCTGGGGATTGGCGCCAGTATCGCCGGTAATACTGATACCACCCAGAAAGACCGTGAACCCGTTGATCCGACTTACATCGACGGTGAAGGGTACAAGTGTACCCAGACTAACTCTGATACGGCGCTGCCTTATGCAAAACTGGATTTGTGGGCTAAATTCCAGGACTTCCAGACGCGCATCCGTGACGCCATCATTATTCGCCAGGCGCTTGACCGCATCATGATCGGCTTCAACGGCGTGAAGCGTGAAAAAACGTCAGACCGCAAGACCTATCCGCTGCTGCAGGATGTGAATATCGGCTGGCTGGAGAAAATCCGCCAGGAGAAACCCGTTCAGGTTGTGGACAAAATCGTGTCCGAGGGCGAGGTGGTTTCTCAGACTATCCGTGTCGGTAAAGGCGGCGATTTCCTGAATCTGGACGCGCTGGTTATGGGCGCCGTGAATGAGAAAATCGCGCCGTGGTATCAGGAAGATACAGAGCTTGTGGTTATCGTCGGGCGCCAGTTGCTGGCGGATAAATATTTCCCGATCGTCAACCGCGACCAGCCAAACAGCGAAGCGATGGCGGCCGATCTCATCATCAGCCAGAAGCGTATCGGCAACCTCCCGGCCGTTCGCGCGCCGTTCTTCCCGGCTAACGCCATGCTGATCACCCGTCTGGATAACCTGTCTATTTACTGGCAAGCCGGTACCCGTCGTCGTTCAGTTATCGACAATCCGAAGCGTGACCGCGTGGAGAACTACGAATCCGTTAACGAGGCGTATGTTGTCGAAGATTACGATGGCGTTTGCCTGGTTGAGAACATCGAGATGTTACCAGCGCAGGCAGACGGCAATCCAGGCGCGGCGCTGACGGCTGAAAATATTCAGACCATCGTTGCTGCAGCAGTGCAGGGCGCGCTTGATGCTCAGAATACGGGCGGCACTGGCGCCGGAGCGTGATAAATGAATCCGTTCCGTGCTCACACTCAGTATGTACAGGCACAGGATGCCGCCCGGCAGGGCGGCAGTAAAGCCAGTATGACGGGTTATAACCAGATGCTGTTACAGCTGACAGAACACCGCAGGCGCCTTAAAACCGTCCAGTCAAATGAGCGCAAGGCTCAGCTCAAACGTGAGTTTCTTCCCGCTTATGCCTCATGGATTGCCGGTTTGCTGGATGCTGACGCGTCAGGCCAGGACGACGTGGCGATGTACGTCATGATCTGGCGCATTGATGCCGGAGACTATACCGGCGCGCTGGACATTGCCCGTCATGCCATCAAACACGGCTGGGTCCTGCCGCAGCGCTTCAACCGGACCTGCGGGACCGCTGTTGCCGAAGAGTTTGCCGACGCGGCAATGCGCGCTTTTTCTGCCGGTGAATCATTCAGTGCCGCCATTCTTACCCAGGTGCTCGATATCGTTGAAGGTCAGGATATGCCGGATCAGTCCCGCGCCCGACTTCATAAGGCGATGGGCTACGCGCTGCGGAATAACGATCAGGCAGTGGCGGCACTTAACCATCTGAAGCGTGCCCTGCAGCTGGATAACAGTTCTGGCGTCAAAACCGAAATCAACAAGCTTGAAAGCCGATTGCGACAGGCAATGTCGGCTTAACGAATCGTGCCAACGCGCGGGGCGGCACGGGGTGGCGACAGGCTTTATGCCGCGTCAAAACCCCGTCCACCGCCCAACCATTTGGGAGTGCCAGAAATATGCAATTCGTTTCGCCGGAACAGGCCGGGGAAAGTACCCAGGACGTTATTAAAAACACCAGTTTCTGGCCTGATGTCAGGGTTTCAGAGTTCCGCCGTGATATGCGCATGGATGGGAGTGTCACCGATCCACGCCTGCGTCTGGCGTTGCTGACAGCGATTGCTGAAGTTAACGCCGATCTTTATGAGTTCCGCGAGAAACAACGGGTGCAGGGGTATGCAAGCCTGGCCGACGTCCCTGCTGATGTGATCGACGGCGAAAGCCAGCGGCTCATGCTGTATCGCCGTGCGGTGTTTTGCTGGGCAAAAGCAAACCTGGTTGAGCGCTATCGCGATTTTGACGCAACCGGCGACGGAAGCAAGAAAGCCGAAGATATCGAAACAACCTTAGGCGAGCTGTGGCGCGATGTGCGCTGGGCGGAGTCCCGCCTGCGCGATATGCCACATATGACGGTGGAGCTGATTTGATGAAAGTGCGTGCGCATCAGTATGACACGGTGGACGCACTCTGCTGGCGCCATTACGGGCGCACGCAGGGAGTCACTGAACAGGTGCTGCAGGCGAATCCGGGGCTGGCTGAGTATGGCCCCTTTTTACCGCACGGGCTGCAGGTGGAGCTGCCGGACATTACGGCGTCAACCACTGCGCAGACTGTCCAGTTATGGGACTGAACTATGACGCTTGAACGAATCAGCGCCTTTATCACTTACTGCGTTGCCCTGCTTCTGGCATGGCTCGGCGATTTGTCTCTTAAAGATGTATCGACCATTACCGGTCTTGCGCTGGGGATTATTACTGCAGCGGTGACCTGTTATTTACGCTGGAAAGCGTACCAGCTGCTGCGGGACGGCAGAATAACCAGGGGGGAATATGAGTCCTTCAATCGTTAAGCGTTGCATGGTCGGCGCGGTGCTGGCGATTGCCGTCACGCTACCGGGCTTTCAGTCGCTTCATATCTCTGTTGAGGGGCTGAAACTGATTGCTGATTTGGAAGGGTGCCGCCTGCAGCCATACCAGTGCAGCGCCGGGGTCTGGACTGACGGGATCGGCAATACGTCCGGGGTTGTGCCGGGCAAAACCATAACGGAGCGACAGGCCGCGCAGGGGCTGATTAATAACGTGTTGCTGACGGAAAAAAGGATTGAAGCCTGCCTGCAGGTTAAGCCACCTCAGCATGTTTACGATGCCCTGATCAGTATCGGTTTCAATGTCGGAACGGGGGCAATCTGCCGGTCAACAATGGTTTCTTACATCAATCGCCAGCAATGGTGGCAGGCGTGCAACCAGCTCCCCCGCTGGGTTTATGTAAATGGTCAACGGAATAAAGGGCTGGAAAACCGGCGCGCCCGTGAGCTTGCCTGGTGTCTTAAAGGGGCAGGGGCATGACGCGCGCGCTGGCGGTGATCCTGGCTCTGGTGCTGGCATTGCTGGGCTGGCAGTCATGGCGGCTTAACAATGCCGATCACACCATCGGGACGCAGGCTGAGGCGCTTAAAAAGAACAAGCAGGAGCTGGCGAAGAAAAACAGCCAGCTCATCAGCCTGTCCATTCTTTCCGAAACCAACAGCAGGGCGCAGATGCAACTTTATGCTGCAGCGGAGGAGACTTCCGCACTGTTGCGGAGTCGCCAGCGCCGGATCGAGGAACTAAAACGTGAAAAAGAGGATTTACGCCGCTGGGCTGACACTCCTTTGCCTGCTGACATTATCCGGCTGCGGGACCGCCCGGCCCTCGCCGGAGGTGCAGCTTACCGTGAGTGGTTGTCCAAAAGTGACGCAGTGCCGCCTGGACAGGTCAGTGCCGCGCAGTAATGGGGATCTGAACCAGGTGCTGGATGAGACTGAGGCCGCCTGGGCGATATGTGCCGACAAAGTGGACACGATCATAACGTGTCAGGAGCGAGACAGTGAACAAGCCGCAGTCCTTACGCAACGCCCTGAATAAATCGGTGGCGTATGTCCGTGACAACCCGGACAAACTGCACCTTTTTGTTGATAACGGTTCGCTGGTCGTAACCGGCGCCCGTTCAATGTCATGGGAATATCGCTACACCCTGAACGTGGTGATTGAAGACTTTAGCGGCAACCAGAATTTAGTGATGGCGCCCGTATTGCTCTGGTTAATGACCAATCAACCGGACGCCATCAACAACCCGGAGCTGCGCGAAAAACTTTTTACCTTTGACGTCGATATCCTGAGCAACGATCTGTGTGATATCAGCCTCAATCTGCAGCTCACGGAGCGCGTGATTGTCAGCACAGACGGCACTGTATCGAGCGTAGAAGCGGTGCCGGAACCCGACGTACCCGACGAAATGTGGACGGTGAAACGTGGATGACCTGCAGAGGGTGGATGACTGGCTGGCGGCCCTGCTGGCGAATCTGGAACCGGCAGCCCGCAACCGTATGATGCGACAGCTGGCGCAGGAGCTGCGCCGGTCGCAACAGCAAAACATCAGGTTGCAGCGAAACCCGGACGGGAGCAGTTATGAACCACGCCGGGTAACGGCTCGCAGCAAGAAGGGCCGCATTAAGCGACAAATGTTTGCAAAACTTCGTACCACCAAATACTTGAAAACCGCTGCCAGCTCGGATTCTGCCAGCGTTCAGTTTGACGGCTCAGTGCAGCGCATTGCCCGTGTTCACCACTACGGCTTACGAGAACGAATTAATCGTAATGGGCCAATAGTGCGCTATGCCAGTCGAAATTTGCTAGGTTTCAATGACAGAATACTGGCCCTCACAAGAAATTATTTTTACCTATATCTATTAAATGGCTAAGGGTATGTTTTGGGGGCTAACCACTCTACCTTTTGATTTGTTAATAAAGGGGTTGCATAGTCGATTAAATTCCATGTTGGTCTTGTTTTTGTTTGGAAAATAGTTCTGAATGTATGCTGAAATCTATATTCAAAAAGCTCTTTTCCATATTGAGATTCGAGCAAGATATGAATTGCGGCAATTGAGTCTAGTAAGGCTTTTAGCGTTGCTTTGTTTTTTGTGCCGCCCCTATCATGCTTAACTTCGTTATAGGCATCATACCATGAAAGAGATTTGGTAGGCTTAGATACACTCCAGTTTAAGAATGGGGTGAGAGTGCCTAGTCCCGGGAACAACATAGCCTCAACACAATATTTCTCAAGTTTAAGTATTGGTAAGCAAGAAACGTAATCACTTGTGGTATAGAATGACCCAGCATGGGGGATGTTATTGTCAGCAAGGAATTTTTTTAATAAATATTCAACCTCTGTACATGAAATGATTAATAATTCACGGATTTTATTACCGTAGGCATTGAAATTGTTAGTTTCAGGTTCTAGAGTGCGAAAAATATCTATTAGTGATTCCGTGATGTTTTCATATGCTCTCACTTCATCTAGTAGCGAATTACTTAGGATTTGTGTGTCGCTGAGAAGAGGTTCTCCTCTATTAAGTCGATAAAAGTATAAGCCAGCGTCATGAGTTTGAATTTTATCAACTATTGAGATCCCCCCTCTACCCAAGTGCTTACTTAAAAAATAAGCCATTCCTTCGCGGATGTTCTCATCAGTCAAAGATTGTGTTCCTGTATAACTAGAGCCAAGTCTTTCAAAGGCAAAATGTCGGTCCCAATCCCCCTTGCCAACGTGAATTGTTGAATTATCCATTGGGAAGGTATAACAACTCCCATTCTCTATTTGGAAATAGCCCAATTCGTCTTTTTGGGTTTTATATATATAACTTTCCATAACGTATCATCCTGAAGGTTCAATTTGTACCGTCAACCATACATTACCTCCATGAAGTGTTGAACCTAATTTTCTGCCAGTGTACGCGGCATGAACGCACAACTAACCGAAATCATGCGCCTTATCACCAACCTGATCCGCACCGGCACCGTAACCGAAGTGGACCGGGAAAACTGGCTGTGCCGGGTGAAAGTGGGCGAGCTTGAAACCAACTGGATTAACTGGCTGACTCTGCGCGCAGGCGGTGCCCGTACATGGTGGTGCCCGTCACCGGATGAGCAGGTGGTCGTGCTGAGTATGGGCGGCAATCTGGAAACCGCTTTTGCCTTACCTGCGATCTATTCAAACCAGTTCGCGCCGCCGTCGGACTCCGTGGACGGCTGCGTAACGGAATACCCGGACGGTGGCTGGTTTGAATATGAACCCGCGACCGGCCGCTGGCATGTGCGGGGTATCAAATCCATGGTGATCGAGGCGGCAGATAACATAACCCTGAAAACGGGGGAGTTTGTGGTGGAGGCAAGTAACACGCGCATAAACAGCGAGGTGGTGATCAATGGTGGCGTCACCCAGGGCGGCGGCGCCATGAGTTCTAACGGTATCGTAGTCGATAAACACGGTCATACCGGCGTTAAGTCAGGCGGCGATACATCGGGAGGTCCTGTATGACGCTGTATATCGGTATGAATCAGGACAATGGCAAAGCCATTTCTGATGCGGACCATTTGCGGCAGTCGGTCAGGGATATTCTGCTGACTCCCCAGGGAAGCCGTATAGCCCGCCGGGAATATGGTTCCCTGCTGTCAGCATTGATTGACCAGCCCCAGACCCCGGCGCTGCGCCTGCAGGTCATGTCTGCGGTCTATGTGGCCCTGAGCCGCTGGGAACCACGGCTTACGCTGGATTCCATCACCATCAGCAGCAGCTTTGACGGCTCCATGGTGGTTGAGCTAACCGGGAAGCGCAATAACGGTGCACCTGTTTCTCTTTCGGTGTCAACAGGAGCAGACAATGGCAGTCATTGACCTTTCCCAGCTCCCCGCACCGCAAATCGTTGACGTGCCGGACTTTGAATCCCTGCTGGCTGAGCGTAAGGCCGCCTTTGTGGCCCTGTATCCGGCAGACGAGCAGGACGCGGTAAGGCGCACGCTTGAGCTGGAGTCTGAACCCGTGACCAAGCTCCTGCAGGAAAATGCGTATCGTGAAATCCTCCTGCGCCAGCGCATTAACGAGGCGGCGCAGGCGGTCATGGTGGCTTATGCAATTGGCGGCGATCTCGATCAGATGGCGGCCAACTACAACGTGAAGCGGCTGACGGTTACACCTGCGGATAACGACGCGGTGCCGCCGGTCGCAGCGGTAATGGAAAGTGATGAGGCGCTGCGCCTGCGTGTTCCTGCTGCATTTGAGGGGGTGTCCGTGGCGGGGCCGACGGCGGCCTATGAGTTTCACGCTAAAAGCGCCGACGGGCGAGTGGCTGACGCCAGCGCAACCAGCCCGGCACCGGCGGAGGTGGTGCTTACCGTGCTGAGCCGTGAGGGCGACGGAACGGCAGCGGCGGATCTGCTGGCCGTGGTTGAACAGGCGCTTAACAGTGAGAACGTGCGGCCGGTTGCTGACCGTCTGACGGTGCGCAGCGCTGAAATTATTCCGTACAGCGTGGATGCGACGATCTTTCTTTACCCTGGGCCAGAAGCTGAGCCGGTGATGGAGGCGGCAAAAGCCAGCCTGCAGAAATATATCGCCAGCCAGACGAGGCTGGGGCGTGATATTCGCCGCAGTGCTATTTATGCCGCGCTGCATGTTGAAGGTGTGCAGCGTGTTGAACTGGCCTCGCCGCTTGCTGATGTGGTGCTGGATAAGACACAAGCCGCTTCATGTACGGAATGGAGCGTAACCAACGGGGGAACGGATGAATAGTCTGCTTCCTCCTGGTTCATCGGCGCTTGAGCGCCGACTTGCCCAGACCTGCAGCGGAATTTCCGATCTGCAGGTGCCGCTGCGGGATTTATGGAATCCGGCAACATGCCCGGTCAAGTTTCTGCCGTATCTGGCGTGGGCCTTTTCGGTTGATCGCTGGGATGAAGGATGGGCGGAGAGTGTGAAGCGCCGCGTGGTGCAGGATGCTTTCTATATCCATCAGCACAAGGGCACAACCAGCGCGGTGCGGCGTGTGGTGGAGCCGTTCGGCTTTCTGATCCGCATTATTGAATGGTGGCAGACCGGCGAGGCGCCGGGCACGTTTCGCCTGGATATTGGGGTGCAGGACCAGGGCATAACAGAGGAAACCTATCTGGAGCTGGAGCGCCTGATTGGTGATGCCAAACCCTGCAGTCGGCATCTGATCGGCATGTCCATAAACCTGCAGACGAGCGGACCATATTTTGTTGGGGCTGCCACTTATACCGGCGAAGAAATCACGATTTACCCGTATATCAACGAAACCATCATTTCCGGTGGCACTGCCTACGAGGGCGGCGCTGTCCATGTTATTGACACAATGAGAGTGAACCCATGAGCGCAAAATTTTATACCCTGCTGACGGATATTGGCGCGGCGAAACTGGCAAGCGCTGCCGCGCTCGGTGTGCCGCTGAAAATTACCCAGATGGCGGTGGGGGATGGCGGCGGCGTGCTTCCAACTCCCAGCGCACAACAGACGAAGCTAGTTTCCGAAAAGCGGCGCGCTGACCTGAACATGCTTTACATCGATCCGCAGAACAGCAGCCAGATTATTGCTGAGCAGGTGATTCCTGAAACTGAGGGCGGTTGGTGGATTCGTGAGGTTGGGCTGTTTGATGAAACGGGCGCGCTGATCGCAGTGGGCAACTGCCCGGAGAGCTATAAGCCGCAGCTGGCAGAGGGAAGCGGCCGCACGCAGACAGTGCGCATGGTACTGATTACCAGCAGCACCGATAACATTACGCTGAAAATTGATCCGTCCGTAGTGCTGGCTACCCGAAAATATGTTGATGACAAGGTCCTGGAACTGAAGGTGTATGTCGATGAGCTGATGGCGGCGCATCTTGCTGCAGCTGATCCGCATACGCAATATGCGACAAAAGCCAGCCCGACGTTTACCGGCACCCCAAAAGCCCCGACTGCAGCTGCAGGTAACAATACCACTCAGCTTGCCACGACTGCGTTTGTGCAGGCGGCTCTGATCGCCCTGGTGAATGGCGCCCCTGCTACGCTGGACACGCTGAAAGAAATTGCTGCGGCTATCAACAACGATCCTAATTTCAGCACCACTATTACTAACGCGCTTGCACTGAAAGCCCCACTGGCAAGCCCTGCCCTGACCGGAACGCCGACGGCGCCCACGGCTGCGCAGACTGTCAACAATACGCAAATTGCCACTACTGCTTTCGTAAAATCAGCTCTGGCTGCGCTTGTTGGCTCATCACCTGCGGCGCTTGATACCCTGAACGAGCTGGCGGCGGCGTTAGGAAACGATCCTAACTTTGCAACCACCATGACAAATGCCCTCGCAGGCAAACAGCCTCTTGATAGCACGCTGACAAATTTGTCAGGAAAGACAGCTGATGGGATTATCGAATACCTTCGTTTGGGAGAAGCGGCAAAACTCGCAGCAGCGAGCGGCGTTTTGTCTAACAGCGGCTGGGCGAAATTCCCGCTAACCGGCGGTGTTACGTTAATAGTGCAGTGGGGGCGATGGGAGGGAGGCGTAACAAGCACTACATATAATTGTGATATTACGTTTCCAGTCGCGTTCCCGGCGGCTTGCTTCGGTGTATATTCAAGCGCAGGCGTAAGGGCATCAAATTATGATTATGTGCCATCGTATAGAACCTTAAGGCAAGCTGTTTCAGTCGGCTACCCAACGAAAACCGGCGCTAATGCTCAGTTTTTCCTTGATGATACGCTGCCTGGTAACTCCCGTATGTTTACGTGGTTTGCAATAGGTTTTTAATTTAATCCGGTAGCGAACCTGACTGGAATGGGTTATTAAAAAATAAAGCCCTTACGGGCTTTATTTCACTCAGGCCAATTTTTTACTATGTAACCGTTGTTTACTGCCTCAATGAGAATCCATTGAGGTATCGCAGGCAACGCTATGCCCGGCCAACCCTCACTCTCAGGCCAAACTTTAAACTTTTGCCTTACGTCCAAAAGTTCCGCTTGCTGCTCAGAGGTTAATAAAACATTGTTGATAGTGTAATCAGAAACAAGCATCCGATCTGTACTGACGATGAATTCATCCCGCAAAGCACGGGCGCGTGCCTGGATTTGTTCCGGGCTTTCTTCCACAATGGGAATATCAATCCAGATCGGAAAACCATCAGATCCAATGCCACGCAATTTCCCTTCTGGTGGCGTCGCGGAAAATTCGCTAAAAACACTATCCTCCACTTCGATTAAATCATTAGGAAGACTACCTGCATTTACATAAGACTCCTTTAAAGCTACGGGGTAAAAAGCATTATTTGCAGGGCTAAACCAATAGTTCATAACGCACTCCTTAGTTTGAGACTCAGATCGTAAGTGCGGTTTTGTAAAATAATTATCTAGCTACCATGTGTGAGTAATCACACAATTTTTTGACGTCAGTAGCCAACAGCGAACCAGTAAACGCTACGTTCAAAAGGTTGCTGCACGCCGTTCACTGTTCTGGCGCACAAAGCAAACGCGCTGGTTTTATCCCTGATAAATCCATTAGTCATAGTTACCATGCTCACATCAGCGGAATCAGTTGTATGGGCCATTGCAACCAGGCATAAACCACCTACGGGAAATGCAATTGGGAATTTAAAAGAATAATTACTCGCACCGGTTAAAAGCCCCCACTGCAGCAGCATTTTTTTGCCGCCAGAAACGGGAATATATAGCCAGCCATTAGCACCGATCTGGGCGGTGGCCGCCTCCATTTTTGCCGCTTCTCCCAAACGAACGTTATTTACCGATGGCTATAATCATGGTCCCGTACTTTCCTGCCTTTGATGTTTTAATTTTTGCGAGAGTTCGATCACCACCGATGATTTTGTACGTTGGTGCTTCTGTCTGGGTTGGGTCTACCCATATGGCGGATATCGCCAATAACGAATAAGGGAATGCAATCGGATAAACTGCTGGCGTTCCCTCTACATCCGTGCTGTAAACATCAACCGAAAATACCTGCACAATATGGCCGCTGGGTAATTTGAACCATCGCAGATCAGATGTGAATGCAGTCATATCCGGTATCTGATTTGCGCCGGTTCCAACAGCTCTTTTCGCCGCTTCCCCCAAACGAAGGTTTTTTATCCACCACGGTCATGATTGTCCGTGTTGGCTATTCTCTGCAGTACAGTCAGAAATGACCATGCTCAATAAAATGGTGGCATCATTCACCACTTTTTTATGGGCGAAAAATCATGCAAATAGGTTACGTGAGGGTGTCAACAAATGACCAAAACACAGCTTTGCAGCGAAATGCGCTGGAGTGCGCAGGATGTGAGCTGATATTTGAGGATAAAATGAGCGGCAAAACCTCAGATCGTCCAGGGCTAAAGAAGGTCCTGCGTACGCTCTCAGAAGGTGACACGCTGGTAGTCTGGAAACTGGACAGATTAGGCCGGAGCATGCGACATCTTGTGACGCTAATCGAAGACCTGCGCGGGAGAGGGATAAATTTCCGCAGCCTGACGGATAGCATTGACACATCAACTCCTATGGGGCGTTTCTTTTTCCATGTTATGGGCGCCCTGGCTGAAATGGAACGTGAGCTAATCGTTGAGCGCACCCGGGCCGGACTGGCAGCGGCCAGGCAGCAAGGGCGTATTGGTGGTAGGCGGCCAAAACTCACAGAGGAACAATGGGCGCAGGCGGGGAGACTGCTGGAAGCAGGAGAGTCGCGGCAACGTGTCGCATTAATTTTTGATGTGGGTATGTCTACACTGTACCGGAAATTCCCTGCGGCATTGTATGGATAACAGGACAATGCAGCGAAGCTGTCTACAAAGTTGATTCACTTCACCATAGGGCGAAACCTAAACACCGGAGGGTTCGCCGTATGGCTCAGGATTATCACCACGGTGTGCGTGTCGTTGAGGTCAACGATGGCACCCGCCCTATTTCAACAGTAAGCACGGCAATTGTCGGTATGGTCTGTACCGGCGATGATGCAGATGCGTCCGTGTTCCCCCTCAATAAACCGGTCCTGCTTACCGACGTGCTGACCGCCAGCGGTAAAGCAGGCGAGTCCGGTACGCTGGCCCGCTCGCTGGATGCAATTGCCGACCAGGCTAAACCCGTGACCGTCGTTGTGCGCGTTGCACAGGGTGAAACCGAAGCGGAAACAACCTCCAACATTATCGGCGGCGTGACAGCCGACGGTAAAAAAACGGGGATGAAAGCGCTGTTATCTGCGCAGTCCCAGCTCGGCGTTAAGCCGCGCATTCTGGGCGTGCCGGGGCACGACACGCAGGCAGTTGCCACTGAGCTGCTGAGCGTGGCGCAGAGTCTGCGCGGGTTCGCCTATCTGTCAGCCTACGGCTGCAAAACGGTAGAGGAGGCCATTGCCTACCGCGCTAATTTCAGCCAGCGCGAGGGGATGCTGATCTGGCCTGATTTCATCAGTTTTGACACCG
Organism: Enterobacter cloacae complex sp. 382A5; assembly: GCF_050031095.1. Classification (NCBI taxonomy): domain Bacteria; kingdom Pseudomonadati; phylum Pseudomonadota; class Gammaproteobacteria; order Enterobacterales; family Enterobacteriaceae; genus Enterobacter; species Enterobacter cloacae complex sp. 382A5. Next base: position 3,975,338 of record NZ_JBLGVK010000001.1, on the reverse strand, counting down.
TGCTGAATGCAGACGCGACGGCTTACGCCTCAGCCCGTGCGCTTGGCCTGCGTGCCAAAATTGACGAGCAGACCGGCTGGCACAAATCCCTGTCCAACGTGGGCGTGAATGGCGTCACCGGCATTTCTGCTGATGTGTTCTGGGATTTGCAGGACCCTGCAACCGATGCGGGGCTGCTGAACCAGAACGATGTCACCACGCTGATCCGCAAAGACGGTTTCCGCTTCTGGGGCTCCCGCTGCCTCAGTGACGATCCTCTGTTTGCCTTTGAAAACTACACCCGAACCGCGCAGGTACTGGCTGACACCATCGCCGAAGCGCACATGTGGGCGGTGGATGGCGTGCTTAACCCGTCACTGGCCCGCGACATTATCGAAGGTATTCGCGCCAAACTGCGCAACCTGAAAACGCAGGGCTACATCATCGGCGCCGACTGCTGGCTGGATGAGTCCGTAAACGATAAAGATTCCCTGAAAGCCGGGAAGCTCACTATCGATTACGACTATACGCCGGTACCACCTCTGGAAAACCTGATGCTGCGCCAGCGCATCACCGATCAGTATCTGCTGGATTTCTCCAGCCAGGTCAGCGCGTAAGGGGACAATATGGCTTTACCACGCAAGTTAAAACACCTGAACCTGTTTAACGACGGGAATAACTATCAGGGGATCGTTGAGTCTCTGACCCTGCCAAAATTCGGCCGCAAGTTTGAAAAGTATCGCGGCGGCGGTATGCCCGGTTCGGCTGATGTTGATCTGGGGCTGGATGATGGTGCGCTGGATACGGAATTTTCAATCGGTGGCACCGAACTGCTGTTATTCAAGCAGATGGGTAAAGCCACCGTTGACGGCATCCAGCTACGTTTCACCGGCTCCATTCAGCGTGACGATACCGGCGAAGTGCAGGCCGTTGAGCTGGTTGTGCGCGGGCGACATAAAGAAGTCGATTCCGGCGAATGGAAAACCGGCGAGAGCAACACCACAAAAGTCAGCAGCACCAACAGCTACGCGAAGCTGACCATTAACGGCGAGGTGCTCTATGAGGTTGATGTGATCAACATGATTGAAATCGTTGATGGCGTGGACCTGATGGAAGAACACCGCAACGCCCTGGGCCTCTGATCTACTTTAAAGGCGCGGGCAGCCGCGCCAGTACCTTATTAACAGGAAATGACAATGAGCGAACAACTGACTGAAAAAACCGTACAGCTGGACACCCCAATCAAACGCGGTAAAACCGAAATTGCCGAAATTGTGCTGCGCAAGCCGCAGTCCGGCGCGCTGCGTGGCACCCGTCTGCAGGCGATCATGGATATGGACGTCGGCGCGATGATGACGATTATTCCCCGCATCTCCACGCCCGCGCTGACCGCTCAGGAAATGGCTGAAATGGACCCCGCCGATCTCACCGCGCTGTCGGTTGAGGTGGTCACTTTTTTGTTGAAGAAATCGGTGCTTGCCGGTTTGCCGACAGCCTGACGGTAGAAGACCTGGTGGCTGATATCGCCACCATTTTTCACTGGCCGCCGTCCGTCACTGACGTTATGCCGCTGACCGAAGTGCTGGAGTGGCGGCATAAAGCGATTCAGAGAAGCGGGGCCAGCGATGAGTGACACTAACCTGCGTTTGCAGGTAATTCTAAATGCGGTTGATAAGCTCACCCGCCCATTCCGATCAGCGCAGGCCAGTTCTAAAGAGCTGGCTACCGCCATTCAGCAAAGCCGCGCAAGATTAAAAGAACTGGACGCCCAGGCGGGCCGTATTGACGGTTTCCGCAAGGCAAGCGCGCAGCTGGCCGTCACCGGCAACAGTCTTAAAGCCGCACGCGAAGAAGCGGCGAAACTTGCCACGCAGTTCTCGGTCACAAACCGGCCGACGGCGGCGCAGGCGCGTCTGCTGGAGCAGGCAAAAAACCGCGTTAACGAGCTGCAGAGCAAATACAACGGCCTGCGTCAGTCGGTGCAGCGTCAGCGTCTTGCGCTCAATGAGGCCGGGCTGGACACCAAAAAGCTGAGCAGTGCGCAGCGGGAGCTGCGGCAGAATGCCGACGAAACCCGGCAGGCGCTGGACCGACAGCAGAAATCCCTTAAACGCCTGGGCGAGCAGCAGGCCCGTATGAACGCCGTCCGCGATCAGTATTCGCGGCGCCTTGAGGTGCGGGATCGTATTGCAGGCGCCGGAGCAACGACTACTGCCGCCGGGCTGGCGATGGGCGCGCCGGTGATGGCTGCCGTTAAAAGCTATGCCAGCATGGAAGATGCGATGAAAGGCGTGGCAAAGCAGGTTAACGGGCTGCGGGACGACAACGGCAACCGCACAAAACAGTTTTATGACATGCAGGATGCCATCAAGGCCGCCAGTGAACAGCTGCCGATGGAGAATGGCGCCATCGACTATGCCGCGCTGGTTGAAGGTGGCGCCCGCATGGGCGTGACAAACCAGAACGATTCTTACGAAGACCAGAAGCGTGACCTGCTGGCCTTTGCATCCACTGCAGCAAAGGCCGCAACGGCATTCGAGCTGCCCGCTGATGAGCTGGCGGAGGGGCTGGGGAAAATCGCGCAGCTCTATAAAGTGCCGACCCGCAATATTGAACAGCTTGGCGATGCCCTGAACTACCTGGACGATAACGCCATGTCTAAGGGTGGCGATATCATCAATGTGCTGCAGCGCATGGGCGGCGTGGCTGACCGGCTTGATTTCCGCAAGGCGGCCGCGCTGGGTTCCACCTTCCTGTCTCTGGGCGCCGCGCCTGAAATTGCCGCCAGCGCATCAAATGCGATGGTGCGCGAACTGTCGATTGCAACCATGCAGAGCAAGCGGTTCATGGAAGGTATGGATCTGCTGAAACTCAATCCAGAAGAGATTGAAAAGCAGATGACAAAGGACGCAATGGGGACCATTCAGCGTGTGCTGGAGAAGGTCAACAAACTGCCGCAGGACAAACGCCTGTCCGCCATGACGATGATATTTGGCAAGGAGTTTGGCGACGATGCGGCGAAGCTGGCAAACAACCTGCCGGAGCTGCAGCGACAGCTGAAACTTACCTCAGGCACTGAGGCTAACGGCTCCATGCAGAAAGAATCCGATATCAATAAGGATTCACTTTCCGCGCAGTGGTTGCTTGTTAAAACGGGCGCGCAGAACGCTTTCAGTAGCCTGGGTGAAACCCTGCGCCAGCCGCTGATGGATATCATGGGGTACGTCAAAAGCGTTACCGGGGCACTGCGTCGATGGGTTGAGGCTAACCCGCAGCTGGCGGGCACACTGATGAAAGTGGCGGCTGCCACTGCTGCGATCACCGTTGTACTCGGCACACTGGCGGTGGCCGTGGCTGCCGTGCTGGGGCCACTGGCGGTGATCCGTTTGGGCCTGTCCGTGCTGGGTGTAAAAACACTCCCCTCCGTTATGTCCGCAGTGACCCGCACCGGCGGTGCGCTGTCCTGGCTGGCAAATGCGCCGCTTTCCCTGTTGCGCCGTGGCATGGAGGCATCCGGTAGCAGCACCGGATTGCTGACTACTCCCCTTAACTCCCTGCGACGTTCTGCCGGGCTGGCTGGCAATGCGCTGAAAGCGCTGGCCGGTGCGCCGCTTGCTGTCCTTCGCGGCGGAATGTCTGGTATTCGCAACATTATCGGCATGGTAATGAATCCGCTGACCGCGTTGCGCGGGGGATTATCCGCAGCCGGTGGCGTGGTGCGTTTTCTGGCGTCCGGCCCGCTGGCCCTCCTTCGCGTCGCGCTGTACGGGATTTCTGGATTGCTGGGCGCCCTGCTTAGTCCGATAGGGTTAGTCGTGGCGGCCCTGGCTGGCGTGGCGCTGGTTGTCTGGAAATACTGGCAGCCGATAAGCGCATTTTTAGGCGGAGTGGTTGAAGGATTCAAGGCTGCAGCTGCGCCTATCAGTGCGGCGTTTGAGCCACTGCAGCCTGTTTTCCAGTGGATAGGTGACAAGGTCCAGGCGTTGTGGGGCTGGTTTACTGATCTGCTTACGCCGGTTAAATCCACCTCTGCAGAACTGCAAAACGCGGCGTCGATGGGGCGGCAGTTTGGCGAAGCGCTGGCGGCAGGACTGAACATGGTCATGCACCCGCTGGATTCGCTTAAATCGGGCGTGTCCTGGCTGCTTGAAAAACTCGGCATTGTCAGCAAGGAGGCGGCCAAAGCGAAGCTTCCTGAGCAGGTCACGCGGCAGCAGCCAGCCACGGTAAACACAGACGGTAAAGTGGTGCTGCCGCCTGGCGGATTCCCGACGATGGGTTTTGCGGGCATGTACGACAGCGGCGGTACCATTCCGCGCGGCCAGTTCGGCATCGTGGGCGAGAATGGCCCTGAGATTGTTAACGGACCCGCCAGTGTCACCGGCAGGAAACGGACTGCTGATCTGGCGAGGGTGGCGGCAACGCTCAATCCTTCCCGGACGGAACCGGCCAGCGCTAAACAACGTCCTGAACGCGGGATAGTTCTGCCGCCTGATAGTGTGAATGGTCCGGCAAATCTTCCGGTAATCAATCGCACTACTGAACTGGTGAAACTGGCGGCAACAGTAGGCCCCGTTCGTGATGTAACAGCCAGCCCGGAGCAACGGCCTGAAAGCAGTGTTAACGCCCCGGTAAAACTTCCTGGTCGGGATCGTGCTGCGGAGCTGGCTGATATCGCTGCTGCCGTCATGCCAGCACCGGCCATTATGGAAATCACGGATAACAGGGCTGACCCGGTGGCTATGCGCCAGAAGATGTTCGCTTCCGTCGTCGCTGGCGTAATGGGCCTGGCGGCTGCCCCGGCAGAAGCCGCACCACTTCATCCGTACAGTGTGCCTGTCAGGACGCAACCGGCGCCGTCGGCAAAGGCAGAGAGACAGCCACAGGTAATTAAGTACGAGATAAGCGCGCCAATTCATATTGTCGCCCAGCCAGGGCAAAGCGCGCAGGATATCGCCCGAGAGGTGGCCCGGCAGCTTGATGAGCGAGAGCGCAGGGCCAGGGCAAAAACACGCAGTAATTTTAGTGATCGAGGGGGTTACGAATAATGATGATGGTGCTGGGGTTGTACGTATTCATGCTGCGAACCGTACCCTATCAGGAGCTGCAGTATCAGCGCAGCTGGCGGCACGCAGCTAACAGCCGGGTAAACCGGCGCCCGACAACGCAGTTTCTTGGGCCGGATAACGATTCGCTTACGCTGTCCGGCGTCCTGCTGCCGGAGATTACCGGCGGCAGGTTGTCTTTGCTGGCGCTGGAGCAGATGGCGGAGCTGGGGAAAGCCTGGCCCTTGATTGAGGGGAGCGGGACGATTTACGGCATGTTTGTGATCGAGAGTCTGAGCCAGACAAAAACAGAATTTTTTGAGAGCGGTATGCCCCGGCGCATCGAATTTTCGCTGAGCCTGAAACGGGTGGATGAATCGCTGTCTGATATGTTTGGCAGCCTCAGCGATCAGCTCAGTAATTTGAAGGACTCCGCCACCTCTGCGATAGGCAATATGAAAAATACGGTTGGGGGGTTACTGCAGTGAATTTCAGCTCTGATCTCCTGAACCTGAACAGCAAAACCCCCGGTTTCAGCATCATCATTGAAGGTAAAGATGTAACTACCGTGCTGGATGCACGCCTGATGAGTCTGACGCTGACGGATAACCGGGGCTTTGAAGCGGACCAGCTTGATCTGGAACTGGACGACTCGGACGGGCAAATCGTTCTGCCGCGTCGGGGGGCCATTATTCAGTTTGCGCTGGGGTGGAAAGGCCAGCCGCTTTTTCCGAAAGGGGCCTTTACTGTCGATGAGATTGAGCACAGCGGCGCGCCTGACCGTCTCACAATTCGCGCGCGTAGTGCAGATTTCCGTGAAACCCTTAATACGCGGCGTGAAAAGTCCTGGCATCAGACAACGGTGGGCGAAGTCGTGAAGGAAATCGCCGCCAGGCATAAATTAAAAATGGCGCTGGGGCAGGACCTGATGGACAAACCTGTGGATCATCTTGACCAGACCAACGAGAGCGATGCGAGTTTCCTGATGAAGCTGGCGCGACAGTATGGGGCGATAGCCACAGTTAAGGACGGCAATCTGTTGTTTATCCGCCAGGGGCAGGGCAGAACGGCAAGCGGTAAGCCGCTGCCGGTTATCACCATAACCCGCCAGGCCGGTGACGGTCATCGTTTTACCCTGGCCGACCGCGATGCCTATACGGGGGTGATTGCCAGCTGGCTCCATACCCGTGAGCCAAAGAAAAAAGAGACAGCAAAGGTTAAGCGCCGTCGAAAGAAAACCACTGCGGCAAAGGAGCCGGAAGCAAAACAGGGTGATTACCTGGTTGGAACGGATGAAAACGTGCTGGTACTCAACAGAACTTATGCAAACCGCAGCAACGCAGAGCGTGCGGCAAAGATGCAGTGGGAGCGCCTGCAGCGCGGGGTTGCAACATTCTCCCTGCAGCTCGCAGAGGGAAGGGCTGATCTGTATACCGAAATGCCGGTGAAGGTGAGCGGCTTTAAGCAGCCCATTGATGATGCCGAATGGACCATTACCACGCTGACGCATAATGTCAGTGCAGATAATGGTTTCACTACGACACTGGAGCTTGAGGTAAAGATAGATGATTTAGAAATGGAATGATAATGTTCACAAAAGGGATGTTCGTGTATCATTATGGGATTGCGGGTAATGACTTGGGGAGAAACGGATATGATGAATTGTCCGAAATGCGGACACGCGGCACATACTCGCAGTAGCTTTCGTGTATCAGATAATACGAAAGAGCGTTATTGCCAGTGCCAAAACATTAACTGTGGAACCACTTTTGTTACTCATGAAACCGTAGTGCGCTTTATCGTAACACCCGGACAGGTCGATCATGTGCCTCCGCACCCTTTAAACAGTGGTCAGGGACATATGAATTTTTGACAAACTAACCCGCTTCGGCGGGTTTTTTATTGGTGGCAGCTTATTTTCTGCTGCCATTTTGCTGCCAACGATGAAACCATAAACAAAAAAGCCACTCGCTAGAGTGGCTTAATTATATGATTTTACAGCTAAAATTTGGTGGCCCCTGCTGGACTTGAACCAGCGACCAAGCGATTATGAGTCGCCTGCTCTAACCACTGAGCTAAGGGGCCGTGGCGGTGGATTATAATGTAACTCCCCGCAGCAATCCAGCCATTCACACCCGCCTGCTGTTTTTATAAACAACGCATAATCAATCCTTTATACTTCCATGATGATGTATCAATCGGGAGTAAATATGATCAACGATATTCTGGCCCCGGGATTACGGGTGGTGTTCTGTGGGATCAACCCCGGTAAATCCTCGGCGCATACCGGTTTTCACTTTGCTCATCCGGGGAACCGCTTCTGGAAAGTGATCTACCAGGCCGGGTTTACCGACCGGTTACTCAAGCCTGAAGAGGAGCAGCATCTGCTGGATACGCGCTGCGGGATCACCATGCTGGTGGAGCGACCAACCGTGCAGGCGAGCGAAGTCAACCTGCATGAGCTGCGCACTGGCGGGCGGGAACTGATTAAGAAGATCGAAGACTTCCAGCCTGCCGCGCTGGCGATTCTGGGGAAACAGGCCTATGAGCAGGCGTTCAGCCAGCGCGGGGTGAAATGGGGTAAACAGGCCATCACCATCGGTGTGACGCAGGTATGGGTGCTGCCAAACCCGAGCGGACTTAACAGGGCAACGCTGGATAAACTGGTGGAAGCTTACAGGGAGCTCGACGAGGCGCTGGTGGTGCGGGGGCTTTAGGGGGCTCTGCGGCCTGATGCCTCGTCCTGGCCCTCTCTCACAGGGAGAGGGAATAAACAAAAAAAAAGCTCCCGATTGGGAGCTTTTTGCTGTTTATCTGGATTAATCGTCCAGGAAGCTACGCAGCACTTCAGAGCGGCTCGGATGGCGCAGTTTACGCAGCGCCTTCGCTTCGATCTGACGGATACGTTCGCGGGTAACGTCAAACTGTTTACCCACTTCTTCCAGCGTGTGGTCGGTGTTCATATCAATACCAAAACGCATACGCAGTACTTTCGCTTCACGGGCGGTCAGGCCAGCCAGAACGTCGTGCGTGGCAGCACGCAGGCTCTCGGTGGTGGCAGAGTCCAGCGGCAGCTCGAGGGTGGTATCCTCGATGAAATCACCCAGATGCGAATCTTCATCATCACCGATTGGTGTTTCCATGGAGATTGGCTCTTTGGCGATCTTCAGCACTTTACGGATCTTGTCTTCCGGCATCAGCATGCGTTCAGCCAGCTCTTCCGGCGTCGGCTCGCGACCCATCTCCTGCAGCATCTGGCGGGAAATACGGTTGAGCTTGTTGATGGTCTCAATCATATGCACCGGAATACGGATGGTGCGCGCCTGATCCGCGATAGAGCGGGTAATTGCCTGACGGATCCACCAGGTCGCATAGGTGGAGAACTTGTAACCACGACGGTATTCAAACTTATCTACCGCTTTCATCAGACCGATGTTGCCTTCCTGAATCAGATCCAGGAACTGCAGACCGCGGTTGGTGTATTTCTTGGCGATAGAGATAACCAGACGTAAGTTTGCTTCAACCATCTCTTTCTTCGCACGACGGGCTTTCGCTTCACCGATGGACATACGACGGTTGATGTCTTTCACCTGCTCGATGGTCAGGCCGGTCTCTTCTTCAATCTGCTGCAGCTTCTGCAGACCGCGATGCACGTCTTCTTTCACGTCGTGCAGTTTTTCAGACCACGGTTTGTTCATCGCGATAGCCGCGTTGAACCAGGTTTCGCTGGTTTCGTTGCCGGTGAAGAGGGTGATGAAGTTCTTCTTCGGCATTTTGCACTGCTCAACGCACAGCTTCATGATGATGCGTTCCTGGGTACGTACGCGATCCATCATCACGCGCATGCTGTTCACCAGGTAGTCGAACTGTTTTGGCACCAGGCGGAACTGTTTGAAGACTTCAGACAGTTTCAGGATCTCTTCCTGGGCAGCAGCGTGACTGCGACCTTTGGCTTTGATGGTGTCACGCGTCACTTCGTACTGGGTACGCAGCTCGGCGAACTTCTCACGTGCCAGTTCCGGGTCGATGCTGTTGTCATCATCGGCGCTGTCGTCGTCGCTCTCTTCTTCATCTTCGTCTTCGTCGTCATCCATCTCTTCCTGAGACAGTTCAGAACCGACGTGAGTGGCGGTTGGCGCCATATCTTCTTCAGCGTTTGGGTCGACAAAACCGGTGATCAGATCGGACAGACGCGCTTCTTCCGCTTCAACGCGATCGTATTGCTCCAGCAGATAGGTGATCGCTTCCGGGTACTCAGCAACAGAGCACTGAACCTGGTTGATCCCGTCTTCGATGCGTTTTGCGATGTCAATTTCGCCTTCGCGGGTCAACAGTTCAACGGTACCCATTTCGCGCATGTACATGCGGACCGGGTCAGTGGTACGCCCGATTTCAGATTCCACGCTGGACAGTACCTGTGCAGCAGCTTCTTCCGCATCTTCGTCAGTGTTGTTGGAGGTTTCAGCCAGCAACAGATCATCGGCATCCGGTGCTTCTTCCATCACCTGAATGCCCATGTCATTGATCATTTGGATGATGTCTTCGATTTGATCTGAATCGACGATATCTTCCGGCAGATGGTCATTGACCTCGGCATAGGTCAGATAGCCTTGCTCCTTACCACGTTGGACAAGAAGTTTCAGCTGTGACTGCGGGTTTTGCTCCATAAGACGGTATCCACACTTAATTCGTTTGATTGGTGTCGGCGATGGTTTGCCAACCTTTAAAGCGAGGGCGTACTTATATTTTTGCCGCTGCCTCTCAGTGCGGCTGCCGGGGGCTTCCCGATCGATATTCGGCACTTAAGCCGTTAAATACTTTTGTCTTTTTGCTTATTTCTTCGCCAGTTCCTGGTTTATCATCCAGAGCTCCCGGCGTTCTTCGCTGCTCAAACCGTGTGTGCGCTCGCGAGCAATCAACTCTTCCTGGCGCAGCTCGAGCATCGAATCAAACATATGGTTGAGTGAGTCGGTGAACGTTTTTTCTGCAATGTCCTTATCTGCTATATCGTCCCACATCGACAATTTTTCAAGGGTAGCGGCCTCTTTTGTGCCGCGATAATGTTCTAAAAGTTGTCCGGTGGTCAGACCTGGCTGAGACAAACATGTGTTGACCAGTTCTGAAAATAAGCCAAGCCCGGGCAATTTTTCGTGGTTCAAACCCGCCAGCGATGGCACTTGCGGTGCAAGTTCGGGGTTTTGGACCAGTAACCCTATCAGTATACGCATGGTTGTGCGTTTTAGCTGAGGCGCGGGGCGAACCGTGCCGTTTTCAGCCTGTTTTGGCATTAAACGTTCAAGCTGGCTGTCATCCAGAATGCCGAGCTTGTTGCCTAACTCCTGACGCAGATAGATGCGCAGCGTTTCGCCGGGCACCTGGCTGATTAACGGCAGCGCCAGCGTACTGAGCTGCGCGCGCCCGTCAGGGGTACTTAAATCAACCTGCGGCATCAGGCTGTTAAACAAGAACGTGGAGAGCGGCTGAGCCTGCTCCATCCGCGCTTCAAACGCCGCTTTGCCCTCTTTACGCACCAGCGTATCCGGGTCTTCACCGTCGGGCAGGAACATAAAGCGTAACTGCCGCCCGTCGGTCATATAAGGTAGCGCAGTTTCCAGCGCACGCCAGGCGGCATCGCGCCCTGCGCGGTCACCGTCGTAGCAGCAGATGACGTTGTTGGTCACCCGAAACAGCAGCTGAATATGATCGGCCGTGGTGGACGTGCCCAACGAGGCTACTGCGTAATTGATGTCATACTGCGCCAGCGCAACGACATCCATATACCCTTCGACGACGAGAAGGCGCGGAGGTTCCGCATTTGCCTGCTGCGCCTCATAAAGGCCGTAAAGCTGACGGCCCTTATGGAAAATGTCGGTTTCCGGGGAGTTGAGGTACTTGGGCAGGGCATCACCCAGCACGCGACCACCAAAACCAATCACCCGGCCACGCTTGTCGCGGATCGGGAACATCACCCGTTCGCGGAAGCGGTCATAGCTTCGTCCCTGGTCGTTAGTGACCAGCATACCTGCGTCGATCAACGATTTACGATCTTCGCTATTGCCGCCAAAACGCTTTAACACGTTGTCCCAGCCGGGCGGGGCGTAACCAATAGCGAAACGCGCAATGACATCGTCGCTCAGTCCGCGCTTGTTCAGATACTGACGCGCAGGCTCAGCCGCAGAGTGCTTAAGAGACTGTTGGTAAAACGAATTCAGGCCATCCATCAGTTGATACAGCGTTTGACGCTGATGGCGCTCTATCTGGCTTGGTCCACTGCCCGCTTCATACGGCACTTCAAGGTTGTGCATCGCCGCCAGCTCTTCGACGGTTTCAACAAACTCGAGCTTGTCGTAGTTCATTAAAAAATCGACGGCATTACCGTGTGCGCCACAGCCGAAGCAATGGTAAAACTGCTTTTCACCGTTGACGGTGAAGGAGGGGGTTTTTTCGTTATGGAAAGGACAGCACGCATGGTAGTTCTTGCCCTGCTTTTTCAGCTTTACCCGCGCGTCGATAAGATCGACGATGTCGGTTCTTGCCAGCAGGTCATTGATGAAAACGCGTGGGATTCGTCCGGCCATATGCCCCAAAAGTTTTTAGCAACTCATAAACGAAAACAAGCCGCGCATTCCTTCCGGAAGCACGGCCTTACGACTATTACTCTGTCTGTCAATTGAGGACTGTCGCCCTCAACGGATTAGTACAGACGAGTACGGCGTGCGTTTTCGCGAGCCAGTTTCTTCGCGTGACGTTTCACTGCAGAAGCTTTAGCGCGCTTACGTTCAGTCGTTGGTTTTTCATAGAACTCACGACGACGAACTTCAGCCAGAACACCTGCTTTCTCGCATGAACGTTTGAAGCGACGCAGTGCTACGTCGAACGGCTCGTTTTCACGTACTTTAATTACCGGCATGTAACTCTCACCTTTGATAAATTCGGTTTGCCGCTGGCATCAACGCCAGCTTATTTCAAAATGGTGCGGAATTTTACTGCAAATGCTGCTGCTTTGTAAAGCACCGACGCGTTTTTGAAAGGGACTTTTATAAGGGGGAAGAGTATACACGAGCGGATGTCCTGGGGCGAACAAAGTTTTACATCAACCCGCCCAGGCTCTACACTGCGCGGTACTGAAACGAGGTAAAACAAGTCATGCGTGTACTGGGTATTGAAACATCCTGCGATGAAACCGGCATCGCCATTTACGACGACGAAAAAGGGCTTCTTGCCAACCAACTGTATAGTCAGGTGAAATTGCATGCTGACTACGGCGGCGTCGTGCCTGAACTGGCCTCTCGTGACCACGTACGTAAAACGGTTCCCCTGATTCAGGCGGCGCTGAAAGAGGCCGGATTGAACTCAACTGATATTGATGCCGTCGCCTACACGGCAGGCCCGGGTCTGGTCGGCGCGCTGCTGGTCGGTGCGACGGTGGGCCGTTCCCTGGCCTTCGCGTGGGATGTTCCGGCCATTCCGGTTCACCATATGGAAGGGCATCTTCTGGCACCAATGCTGGAAGAGAATCCGCCCGAATTCCCGTTTGTGGCGCTGCTGGTTTCTGGCGGCCATACCCAGCTGATTAGCGTGACGGGTATTGGCAAGTATGAGCTGCTGGGCGAGTCGATTGATGACGCCGCCGGAGAAGCCTTCGACAAAACCGCTAAGCTGCTGGGTCTGGATTACCCGGGCGGCCCGATGCTCTCGAAAATGGCGTCGCAGGGCACGGAAGGGCGTTTTGTCTTCCCGCGTCCGATGACCGACCGTCCGGGGCTGGATTTCAGCTTCTCCGGCCTGAAAACCTTCGCCGCCAATACCATCCGCAATAATGATGACAGCGAGCAGACCCGTGCGGACATCGCTCGCGCATTCGAAGATGCGGTGGTCGATACGCTGATGATCAAGTGTAAACGCGCGCTGGATCAGACCGGCTTTAAGCGCCTGGTGATGGCGGGGGGCGTCAGCGCTAACCGTACGCTGCGTGCGAAGCTGGCGGAGATGATGCAAAAGCGTCGCGGGGAAGTGTTTTATGCGCGCCCGGAATTCTGTACCGATAACGGGGCGATGATCGCCTACGCCGGGATGGTGCGCCTGAACGCTGGCGCAACGGCGGATCTGAGCGTCTCCGTACGTCCACGCTGGCCGCTGGCGGAGCTGCCGGAAGCTTGACCGACGCTCCCGTCTTAGCGGCGGGAGACGTTTACATTCCGATCTCAAACATCTGGTTCTTGATGATCAAAGAGTAAAGCTGGCAATCGTTTTGTACGTCCAGCTTTTCCATCGCCCGGACCTTATGTGCGCTGACCGTTTTGATGCTCAAATGCATAAACTGTGAAATCTCCTTCAAATTTAACCCCTTACATATCAGGCGCAGCACGTCAATTTCCCGTGGAGAGAGTTTCTCCACGTCCGTCTTTTCATGACGGAAAAGCATATTCACCAGCTGGTTTTCGATATAAATCTCGCCTTTCAGGACCGTGGTAATCGCCTGGCTTAAGGTTTTCTCGTTGATATCACGTGATAAGTACGCTCTGACTCCTTCCTTTAGCGCCTGACGGATAAGCGTGGCGTTTGCATAAGGCGAGAGCAGGATAATGTTAAGCGCAGGATAGGTCTGTTTAAGCCATCTCAAGAGCTTCAGCCCGTCCATTCCCCCGAGCGGAGGGCGGCTGAGGCTGGTTGTCAGCGAATAGCCAAGAATAGCGATATCCGGATTATGCTGGCCAAGAAGCGACTGAAGTTCAGCGGAGGCCGCTGCCTCACCGATCAGAACGCACCTCTGATCCATGCCAACGGCGGGTAACGAGAGGGACTGCATCATGGAGGATAAGCCGCGTCGAATTAACGAGGATTCTTCAGCGATAACGATTTTAATGTCCATAATGATGCGTCGTATTAACCCTTTCATGAAATGGCGGGGCCAACGGCGGTTGGAACACCTCGCAAGATATAATGTTATTAAAATTCATTTTGCGGTAAAGTCGCAGTAGCAACGAGAATATTTTTAACGCCGACGGCTCTTGATTATTTCATAATGATTAAGCTTTACGTTTTTTGTATCTAAGTGTATCGTTGCATTGCGAAATATAAATTAACGCAGTATGGAATTTTCTTAATTATTTAGAGAGAACTCTGTTCATCAGAGTAGGCCACTCTTATTCTTCGCGGTCCGTGTGTCAGTGATACTGAAAAAGGAAAAATTTCAATTCACACAGGAACCGTGATTATCATGAAAAAAAGCGCTTTATCTCTTTTTATTTGTGCAGCAATTTCATTCTCTGCTGCGGCTGAAACTCTGGTGCAAAATGAATTTGCACAGGATAATGCCATCTACACCGCAATTGTGCTCAAGCTTAAACCGACCACAGGTCTGTTAAAAACCACAAACAATAAAATTACCTTGAGCGACGCTTCCCTGACAACAACAAATATGTTCCGTCCGACTAACTTGCGTAGTTCTACTCAATCCTCTGAATTGACGGAGCTTAATAAACGCTATGGTTTTGACCGTTATCTGCGCATCGAGTTACCGAAAGATAAAAGTCAGGATAAAACATATATTAACCATATTATCACCGAGCTTGAGCAAAATCAGAACGTAGAGTTTGTGTACCCGGAAGCCGAGCCGGTATCGCTGGATGATACGGCCCTTACGCCACAGTTAAAGTCCTCACTGAATGATAATTTAACGTCTGCCGCCGTTCCGGATTTCCGCAATAAGCAGGATTATCTCAAAGCGCCGGATGTTAAGCGCACCGGTTATTATATGGGGGGCGTCAACCGCGACAGTGTTGATCGCTATGCAGGCAGTGCGGGTGAAGGGGTAACGATTATTTCGGCGGAGATTGATGCCTGGAATACCAGCCATGCCAACTTACCGCCGATGAGCCTCAGCTCTGGCAAGACGACGTATGTTGCAAGCCATGATCACGACACCGCTTCAGTGGGGATTATGGCGGCGAAAGATATGGGCACCGGTATTCGCGGTTTAGCCTGGAAAAGCCGGATGGGGTATGCGGCCTCCGCGAGTAATAACCTCTATAATTTAATCCCCCAGCTAAAAGCGGGTGATGTGGTGCAGATCGGGATACAAGTTGCGGGTGGTTATCCATCGGGTTGTCAGAAGGATTGCTGGGTCGCAATGGAATCCCAGACCGCCTATTACGATATTATTAAGGCGCTGACCGACAAAGGTGTTCACGTTATTGAGGCGGCAGGTAACGGGAATATCAACATGGACAGCCCAGGGTTCCGGGGGGAGTATGACGTGAATGTCCGGGACTCCGGGGCTATTTTGGCGGGTGCGTTTTGTGCGAAAGACGGTAAAAAAGCGTCGTTCAGCTCCTATGGCTCGCGCATTACCAGTTCTGCCTGGGGCTGCTGGGATGTGGTGACCACCGGTTATGGCGATCTGTATAAAAACGCTGGCGTTAACGATTCCTATACCGCGACTTTTGCCGGAACCTCTTCCGCGAACCCGATTATTGCGGGTGTGGTAGCAAGCCTGTCAGGCATCGCCAAAGCCAACGGTATTACCGTGACACCGCGTCAGATGCGTCAGATTCTGGCGGAGACCGGTACGCCGCTGGCGAACGGGGATTCGGCAAAAGTGGGGACACAGCCTGACATGGAGCGTGCGGTAGCCCGTATTATGGCGCTGAAAGACGGTAACACCCCTGTCGCTCCGGCCCCAACCGCTGCGGCAGGCGCGGATTACACCATGGTCTCCCCGACCACGGGCGTGAGCACCTACCCGCTGGATGGCAGCAAGAGCCTGAATGCCAAATCGTATAACTGGAGCGTGACAAAAGGGGCGGAAACCTTCTCGCTGGAGGCGAACCTGAACGGCACGCTGGTGAAGAGCGTGGATAGCGCGCATGCTTATGCCGTTATTCCTGCCAACAGCGAAGGAGAAGCGGTCTTCACGCTGACCACAACCGGCGCAGATGGCCGGACCGCGACGGACAGCATGACCATTAAGGTCACTAAGCCTGCGGTACCCGCGAAAGACGACACCACGGAAAAAGATGATACGCCGGTAAAACCTGCCGCACCGGCCTATAACGCCAAAATCGCTTACCCGACCAAATGCACCAAAGTCTCTTACAACGGTAAAATTTGGTTCAACCAGTGGTATGTCAACCCGGGTCAGGAAACCCCGGGCACCGGCGGCCAGTGGGGCGCGTGGCGCGAGCAGGGTTCTTCCAGTAACAGCTGTAAATAACCATTACGGCCTGGCATTGCGCCAGGCCTTTTTTCAGATCCGCAGCATCCCTTTCTCTTCCAGAAACGCAATAATCGTTGCCAGGCCGTCTCCTGCCTTCAGGTTGGTAAAGGTCCACGGACGCTCGCCGCGCATGCGGTTGGTGTCGCGCGCCATCACCTCCAGCGAGGCACCCACGTACGGCGCGAGATCGGTTTTGTTGATCACCAGAAAATCGGATTTGGTGATCCCTGGCCCTCCCTTGCGCGGGATCTTCTCCCCTTCAGCCACGTCGATCACGTAGATCGTCAGATCCGCCAGCTCCGGGCTGAAGGTCGCGCTCAGGTTATCGCCGCCGCTTTCGACGAAGATCAGATCCAGATTGCCGAACTTCTCGCTGAGCGCTTCCACTGCGGCCAGGTTCATCGAGGCATCTTCGCGAATGGCCGTGTGCGGGCAGCCACCCGTCTCTACGCCCACAATGCGCTCCGGCTCAAGTGCGCCCGCTTCGGTCAGAATGCGTTGATCCTCTTTGGTGTAGATATCGTTCGTCACTACCGCCAGATGATACGTGTCGCGCATCGCCTTGCAGAGCGCTTCCAGCAGCGCGGTTTTGCCCGAACCGACCGGGCCGCCCACGCCAACGCGCAGGGGATGTTTGTAATCAGCCATGTTGCATCCTCAGGAACGGAATAACCGTGAATATTGTGTTTCGTGGCGGGCAGAGGCGATGGCGGAAAGCGGCGTCGCCGCGCCCAGTGCCTCATCGTCACGTAAAAATGCCTGTTCAAACCCGGCGGCAAAATGGTCGCTGAGTTCGATAATCAGCTGTTGTGCGGCCTGTTGCCCAAACGGTACCAGCTTGACGCCGGCCATTACCGCGCTCTCAATCCAGCTGTAGCCCAGACTCAGGGCCAGCTCGTGCGCGCTAATACCCCAACGCACGCCGAGCCACGCCATGCCGCTGAGCTGGCTTTGCATAAACAGCGGCTGCCAGAGGGACGGGCAGTCTGGCTCCCAGCTTTTGATGAGCCGCGTAAAGGCGGCGCCGCGATTGCGTTCTTCTTCCCGCAGTTCACGGGTTTCCCGACAGGCGAGCAGGTATGACGTCCAGCGTTTTGCTGCCGCCAGATCGCCCTCTTCACAGGCCCGATAGAGCCGGGCAAATAGCGGCAGGTCGACGCAGAAAAAGCTCTGCTCCATCTGCAGGGTTTGCCAGTTTTTGAACGCCTCTGCGTCGGTAACCCAGCCTGTCTCGACGGCCCATTCCAGCCCCTGCGACCAGGTAAACGACCCGACCGGCAGGCTGCTGCTGGAGAGCTGCATCAGACGCAGCCGCTGGCGGGCGAGTTCCATCAGCTCATCAGCGCCAGCAGGGCAGAGACGATAAGCCCACCGCCAAAGGTTTTACGCAGTCCGTCGTGGCGGCGCAGCAGTAACCCGGCGGCGAAGCTGGCGCACAGCACCGTGGCGCTGGCCAGCATAAAGCCGCTGGTGAAGAGCCAGAAGCTGTGGCCGGACATCTCCACCCCGTGCGCCCAGCCGTGGAACATCGCCAGGGCAGGCACCGCCAGCAGCAGACGATTTTCGGTTTTAAACATCATCACGCCGCAGACGCCCAGCGAGGCGATAATCAGCATCTCCATGCCGCTAAAGCCGCCGAGCAGGCTGCCCGCAATGGCACCGACAAGCATCATCCCGAGGGTGGCAAAAGGCAGCAGCAGCTTGCGGCCGCTCAGCGCGGAGAGCACGCCCGCACCGGCAAGCATCAGCAGATGATCAAGTCCGGTCAGCGGGTGGAAAAAACCAGCATGGAAGCTGTCGGCACCGTGTCCCGGATGTGCCAGTGCAGGCAGGGAAAAGGCCAGCAGTAACAGGGGTAAATACTTACGCATGATTAATCCTTAATGTGAATGAGCGTGAGAGTGGCTATGGCTGTGGGCCTCGCTGGTGTAGGCCCCCGCTTCAGGTTCAAACGGCAGGCTGGCGAAGGTGACCGCCAGCCCAAACTGGCGCAGCATGTCGTCGAGGACGTGATCGTGGTGATAGCGCAACTCGCCGGGCATGATTTGCAGCGGCACGTGGCGGTTGCCCAGGTGATAGCAGGCGCGGGCGAGGAGGAACGGATCGTCGCAGCGCACCACGGAGACGGACTCCGGGGCGGCAATCACTTCGATGACTTCGCTGCCGTCTTCGTTACAGAGCAGGTCGCCGCCGCGCAACAGTAAACCGCGCGGCAGCATGAGCCCGGCTTCGCGCCCGTCGTTCAGTGCCACGCGGGCGCGGCTTTTCACCCGCACGTCAATCGGCAGCGTGACGCTGGCGGTAATCGGATGCGCATGGTCCAGGCGTTGGGTTAAATAGATCATCATCACTCCTCAAAACAGGAAATAGCGTTGCGCCATCGGCAGTACGTCAGCCGGTTCGCTGGTTATCAGTTCGCCGTCGACGCGCACTTCATAGGTTTGCGAATCGACGGTGATATTTGGCTGCAGGCCGTTGTGGATCATGTCGGCCTTTTTCACCGTGCGGCAGCCTTTGACCACCGCCGTGGCGCTCTGCAGGTTGAGCTGTTGCGCTATCCCCTGCGCGGCCGCAGCCTGCGAGACAAACGTCAGCCGGGTGGCGTGACGTGCGGCACCCAGTGCGCCAAACATCGGACGATAATGGACCGGTTGCGGCGTGGGAATCGAGGCGTTGATATCGCCCATCGGGGCGCAGGCGATCATCCCACCCTTGACGATGGTGGCGGGTTTCACGCCAAAGAACGCCGGGGACCAGACCACTAAATCCGCCAGCTTGCCCGCTTCGATGGAGCCCACTTCATGGGCGATACCGTGCGTCAGCGCCGGGTTAATGGTGTATTTGGCGATGTAGCGCTTCACGCGAAAGTTGTCGTTATCGCCAGTCTCTTCCGGCAGTGCGCCGCGCTGCACCTTCATGCGGTGCGCCACCTGCCAGGTGCGGAGAATCACTTCGCCCACGCGGCCCATCGCCTGGGAATCAGAGGAAGTTAGCGAGAATGCGCCGATATCGTGCAACACATCTTCCGCAGCGATGGTTTCCCGGCGAATACGCGATTCGGCAAAAGCCACATCCTCGGCGATATCCGGGTCGAGGTGGTGGCAGACCATCAGCATATCGAGATGTTCATCGATGGTATTGACCGTATAGGGCAGGGTCGGGTTGGTGGAGGAGGGCAGAATATTCGGGTGCGCACAGGCGGTAATAATATCCGGCGCGTGGCCGCCACCGGCCCCTTCCGTGTGGAAGGTATGGATGGTGCGCCCGCCGATGGCCGCCAGCGTGTCTTCGACGAAACCGGATTCGTTCAGCGTGTCGCTGTGCAGCGCCACCTGGATATCCATCTCTTCCGCCACCTCCAGCGAGCAGTTGATGGCCGCAGGCGTTGCGCCCCAGTCTTCGTGGATCTTCAGCCCGATGGCCCCGGCGGCTATTTGCTCGCGCAGGGCATCCGGGTTAGAACCGTTGCCTTTACCCAGCAGGCCGATATTCACCGGCAGGGTATCGGCAGCCTGCAGCATGCGGGCGATATACCACGGCCCCGGCGTGCAGGTGGTGGCGTTGGTCCCTGCCGCGGGACCTGTGCCGCCGCCGATCATCGTCGTGACGCCGGAAACCAGCGCCTCTTCGGCCTGCTGCGGGCAGATCCAGTGGATATGAGTGTCGATCCCGCCAGCGGTAACGATCTTCCCTTCGGCGGCGATCGCTTCCGTGGCGGCACCGATCGGGATCGTCACCCCGGGCTGAATGTCCGGGTTGCCAGCTTTACCGACGGCAAAGATCCGCCCGTTCTTCACGCCGATATCCGCTTTCACGATCCCCCAGTGATCGACAATCAACGCGTTAGTCAGCACCAGATCCACGCAGTCATCTGCGGTCATCTGCCCCTGGCCCATACCGTCGCGGATCACTTTCCCGCCGCCGAATTTGACCTCTTCGCCGTAGACGGTGAGATCGTTTTCGACTTCGATCCACAGCTCGCTGTCGGCTAAACGCACTTTATCGCCAGTGGTGGGGCCGAACATATCGGCATAAGCCTGGCGCGAAATCTCAGCCATTTTTCACTTCTCCCATCACGTCACCCCGGAAACCGAAAATGCGTTGCGCCCCGGTGACCTTCACCAGCGTCACTTCGCGCTTCTGGCCGGGTTCGAACCGCACCGCGGTGCCTGCCGGGATATTCAGTCGAAAGCCCCGGGTGGCTTCCCGGTCAAATTTCAGCGCCGGATTCACCTCGTAAAAGTGATAGTGCGATCCCACCTGTATAGGTCGGTCGCCGTGGTTTTCGACGATGATAAGCCGGGTTTCTCGCCCGACGTTGAGGGCAATATTGCCGGACTGGATCTGGTATTCGCCTGGGATCATCACGCGCTCCTTACACGATCGGGTTATGCACGGTGACGAGTTTTGACCCGTCCGGGAAGGTGGCTTCCACCTGAATATCCGGGATCATCTCCGGTACGCCTTCCATCACCTGGTCACGCGTCAGGACGTGACGGCCCGCTTCCATCAGCGAGGCGACGGTTTCGCCATCGCGCGCGCCTTCCATAATGAAGGCGCTGATCAGCGCGACCGATTCCGGGTAATTGAGCTTTACCCCGCGCGCAAGGCGGCGTTCGGCAACCAGCGCGGCGGTGAACAGCAACAGCTTGTCTTTTTCTCTGGGGGTCAGTTCCATAACGTTTCTCTTATGTCTGCCAGATACGCGGCGAACAGGCGGTTTTGGTGGTGAGAAGCGGGCGAAGCGACTGCCAGATATCGCGCATCACCCGCTGGCAAATCAGGTTGTCGTGGGAGAGAAAACGCACCGACAGCAGATCGTCAGTGAGCGTCGCCCCGGCAAAGGTATTTAGTGGTGCGAGCAGCTCACGCGCCGTGTCGAGGTGCGTTTCTCCGGCCGGATAGAACAGCAGAGTGCCGAGCCACGGCTGCCCGGCAACAGGGGTAAGATCGCCGTCGCTGAGATGCTGACGCTCAATCAGACGTGGCTCGTCATCCACCCAGACCTTAAGGCGGCTCTCCAGCGTGCCGTGGCTGAAGGTCTCGCCGATCACCGGGCGACCCAGACAGTACAGCTCCCACGCCAGCAGCGTGCTGGAGGCCTTCAGGTGGAAGACGGAGCGCAGCGCGGCATTGGCGCCGGGAAAGATAATGGTGTCCTGCGGCAGCCACTCCAGCGTGGACGCCTCATCGAGATAAAAGTGCTGGTTAAGGCGAGCCTGTGGGCCGCTGCTGCGATAGAACTTACTGGCGCCGGGCATGGTGATAAGCGCGTGGCTATTGGCGTCCAGACTTACGGTAATATCCAGCCTGTCACCGCCCACCACGCCACCCGGCGGGTGCAGCAGATAAAGGTGGCAGGTTTCCCCTTCGGGGTAGAACGGACGCTGTACCGTGAGCGGCCCGACGTGGTGCGCGGCATGGAGGAGGGTTTTCTCAGGCGTGTGGCAAAACCGCAGGTCAAGCGAGGCCTGCCAGCCTTTGTACGAACTATCAGTGACCTGAGTTGCTAACATGGTGCTTCCATTCGCGCGCCCGGGAGATACGTTTCAGTATGCCCTGGCGGAAATGAAGGCTGTCATATGAGTCGCTTATGGATGGGGGCCTGTATTTTGGGGCTGCGGTGGAAGGGTTCCGTTCACTATAGCTTTTCTGCTTTATGGGTATCACGTTCACGGGTTCCGGAACGTCATATTCTGTTGGTCATAAAGTGAACGGAACAATTCCACTAAAAGTAAATAAAACCCTACCGCGTCTCTCTCTTCTTCCGCTTTAACCGCGCCCAGATTTTCGTCTCCTGACGTCGCCACAGACGCTGAATATTATCGTGATGACGCAGCAGGATAAGGCAGGAGAGCATCGACACCGGGAAGGTGAACTGGGGTTTAAACCACCAGACATAGAACGGGGCAATCAGCGCGCTGACGATGGCGCCCAGCGACGAATAGCCGCTCAGAAGAATAGTCAGCAGCCAGGTGCCTGCCATCACGCCGGTGAGATCCCAGCCGATGGGCGCGATGGCACCAAAGGCCGTCGCGACGCCTTTGCCACCTTTAAAACCGAAGAATACGGGCCAGATGTGGCCGACACAGGCGGCGATGGCAATAAGCCCCAGCCAGAACGGGGTCACGCCCAGCGCATACGCGCCCCAGACGGGTAACATCCCTTTCAGAACGTCAAAAATCAAAACCGCTACGGCTGCTCCCTTGCCGCCAATTCGTAGTACATTGGTCGCTCCCGG
Source organism: Enterobacter cloacae complex sp. 382A5 (assembly GCF_050031095.1). NCBI lineage: Bacteria > Pseudomonadati > Pseudomonadota > Gammaproteobacteria > Enterobacterales > Enterobacteriaceae > Enterobacter > Enterobacter cloacae complex sp. 382A5. Next base: position 3,952,855 of record NZ_JBLGVK010000001.1, on the reverse strand, counting down.
ATTCCCGGAGCCACTTTCGCGCGGGTCAGGTAACCCGGCAATGCGGCAGACCAGAATGGCGCTGGAGATTGAGCCGCAAAGGTAGGCGAGGAGAATCATTCCAGGCGCGATTGCACTCATAACGCTGTTCCGTTTTGAAAATGTATCTGTATTCTCAGCATCTGTGGATAATACGCATAATTCACCGGAAGTGGTATCCGGTTTAGCCAAAAAGCAGGCAGGTCGTGATGGATATTGTATTTATAGAGCAACTTTCGGTAATCACCACTATTGGTGTTTACGACTGGGAACAGACCATCGAGCAGAAGCTGGTGTTCGATATCGAAATGGGCTGGGATAACCGCAAGTCGGCAAAAAGTGACGACGTGAATGACTGTCTGAGCTATGCCGACATCAGTGAAACGGTCATCGCCCACGTTGAAGGGCAGCGTTTTGCGCTGGTGGAGCGCGTGGCAGAAGAGGTGGCAGAGTTACTGCTGACCAAATTCAACTCGCCGTGGGTGCGCATTAAGCTGAGTAAGCCGGGCGCGGTGGCGCGTGCCGCCAATGTGGGGGTCATCATTGAGCGTGGCACAAATCTGAAAGGAAAGATTTAACGTCATAATAGCTAAACCATTTTAGGTTATATCGGTCTTAAAGCTGTATCTTTCACGGTAGCTGTTGGGGCGACCGTTTTTTTTATATTTTTTTAGGGGTTTATAGATGAGCGATATGCACTCGCTGCTGGTGGCGGCAATTCTGGGTGTGGTCGAAGGATTGACGGAGTTTTTGCCGGTTTCCAGTACGGGCCATATGATTATTGTTGGCCACCTGCTGGGCTTTGAAGGCGATACCGCAAAGACGTTCGAGGTGGTCATTCAGTTGGGGTCCATTCTGGCTGTGGTCGTGATGTTCTGGCGTCGTCTGTTTGGGCTGATCGGCATCCACTTCGGGCGTTTGCCACAGCGTGAAGGAGAGAGCAAGGGCCGCCTGACGCTGATTCATATCCTGCTCGGGATGATCCCGGCGGTGGTGCTGGGGCTGGTTTTCCACGACACCATCAAATCGCTGTTTAACCCGATTAACGTGATGTACGCGCTGGTGGTCGGTGGTTTCCTGCTGATTGCGGCGGAAGTGCTGAAGCCAAAAACGCCGCGCGCAGAAGGTCTGGACGATATGACGTATCGCCAGGCCTTTATCATTGGCTGTTTCCAGTGTCTGGCGCTGTGGCCGGGCTTCTCCCGTTCAGGAGCAACGATTTCCGGCGGGATGCTGATGGGTGTAAGCCGTTACGCGGCATCTGAGTTCTCGTTCCTGCTGGCGGTGCCGATGATGATGGGCGCCACCGCGCTGGACCTCTACAAAAGCATTGGTTTTCTCACCACGGGCGATATTCCGATGTTCGCCGTGGGCTTTATCACCGCCTTTATCGTGGCGCTGATTGCCATTAAAACCTTCCTGCAACTGATTAAGCGTATCTCGTTTATCCCGTTCGCGATCTACCGCTTTATCGTCGCGGCTGCGGTTTACGTGGTCTTCTTCTGACCGGCTGCCCTCAGTCTTTTGGCTGAGGGCAATGCTTTTCCTTCCACTCTGATACCGCCTGAATCCGCCGTTTCGTCAGCTCTTCGCGAATTTCCGGGCCTTTAAATCCTGCTTCGACGACCTCTTTGGTTGGCACGGCTTTGGCCACCTCCCACGCGGCGCGCAGCAAACGCCCCTGCGGATAGTCGCACGCTTCGAACCCGGTGCGCCCGCGCACGTCAGCCTCGCTGGTGAGCGCGATCTGCTCGACGCGCTGGGGTTTACGCCAGGCGTCGATGTTATCGAACAGCTTAACGATGGTGGCCGGTTTCAGGATCGGGAAGGTGTGGATAAGGTCGTGGAATTCGGCCACCAGTTTCGCCAGATCGCGGATCTCGTTCGGCACCCGCAGGCGCTGGCACAGCCCCTCGACCAGCTTCACCCCAGCCGGGCCGTGCCCGTGGTGACGAGGCCAGAACTCTTTTGGCGTTAAGCCTTTGCCGAGATCGTGGCACAGCGTCGAGAAGCGCACGTCCACCTCCGGGCTGAGCATGGCCGCCATACTGAGCGTCATCAGGGTGTGCACACCAGTGTCGATTTCCGGGTGCCATTTCGCCGGGGCGGGTACACCAAACAACGCGTCTATCTCCGGGAACAGCACCTTCAGGGCGCCGCAGTCGCGCAGCACCTGGAAAAAGACCTGTGGATTGCGGGTGGTGAGGGCGTTCTCCGTCTCTTTCCAGACGCGTTCTGGCGTCAGGTGTTCAAGCTCACCCGCCTCGGTCATGGCGGTCATCAGCGCCATCGTCTCATCGGCAATACGGAAACTGAGATGGGCGTAACGTGCGGCAAAGCGCGCCACGCGCAGCACCCGGAGCGGATCTTCCGAAAACGCCGGGGAGATGTGACGTAAAAGACGGTTGCGCAGATCGTCCTGGCCGCCATAAGCATCAACGATCTGGCCGTTCTCGTCCTGCGCCAGCGCGTTGATGGTGAGATCGCGACGCAGGAGATCCTGCTCCAGCGTGACGTCGGGCGCGGCATAGCAAGTGAAGCCAGTATAGCCGGAACCGGATTTACGCTCCGTACGCGCCAGGGCGTACTCTTCCCGGCTTTGCGGATGGAGAAACACGGGAAAATCGCGGCCTACCTGCTGGTAGCCCGCGTTAAGCATCTCTTCGGGGGTGGCGCCTACCACCACCCAGTCTTTATCTTTGACCGGCAGACCTAACAACGCATCACGTACCGCACCACCGACCAGATAACTCTTCACGCCCTACACTCCCGTTTTCTCTTTTGGCAAGATAATACGTAAGTCTGGCAGAGAAGACGAATTAGTTCATCCAGCGGTCTTTACGTTTACGGCTTGGGATCAGGTGTGGCAGAACAAGACCCAGCACCAGGCCGACACCCAGCACGCCGCCGCCATACATAAACCACTGCATGATGATGGTGCGCTGTTTGTCATCGAGCTGCAGATTGGCGGCATTCACTTTCTTCTGCGCCACAATCAGCTCATTCTTCAGTTTCTGGTTCTCTTCTTTCAGACCGTTAATCACGCTGTCGCTCTGCGCGACTTTCTGCTGCATTTCCGCGGTACGCTGGTTCCAGGTGCCGTCAATGTTGTTCAGCTTGTCGGTCAGGGTTTTCACCTGGTTTTCCAGATCCGGCACGCGGGTGCGCAGGCTTGGCACGGTGCTCAGCTCTTTCAGGGGGATCCAGGAGGTACGGCCGGAACTGTCGCGAACCTGACCATAATTGGTCTCGGTGTTGGTCTGTAACAGGGTGACTTCCTCGCCGGCATTTACCGTACCCACGAGGCGATAATTATCTCCGGGGCCGCTACGTACCCAGGTGTTCAGTTCGTCAGAAACGTAACGCTTTTCTTCAGCGTGGACCGCAGTCGCGGCGCTAAAAGCGAGTAAAGTAAGTCCAATCAGGCGTAATTTAAGCATATCAGTCGTTATTTTCATAAATAGTGGAACGATAGTAGTGGCATCAGTGTCTCTACGCAAAGGATTCGTCATCAATCAGAATCATCTGTGTCCCGATCGCCGCCGCTGCAAACTTTTTACGCCCGTCAAATTGGTCATTGCGTGGCAATTTGGCGCAAAATACTATGTACTGACAAACAAATGGCGAGGAAGTTCGCCTTCATCGACGCGTCTGTGACGCACGCAAAAGTACAAGGCTATGGCACAAGAGATCGAATTAAAGTTTATCGTCGAAAAAGACAGCGTTGACGCGCTCCGCCAGCATCTGCAAACGCTGTCCGGCGAACACCATGAACCCGTACAGCTGCTCAATATCTATTACGAAACGCCGGACAACTGGCTGCGTCGTCATGATATGGGCTTGCGCATCCGCGGCGCGAACGGGCGCTACGAGATGACGATGAAAATCGCCGGTCGCGTTGTGGGCGGTTTGCATCAGCGCCCCGAATACAATATCGACATCAATCAGCCAGAACTTGAGCTGGAACGTTTTCCGGCAGAAGTGTGGCCAAATGGCGAATTGCCATCCACCCTGGCAGCTGAGGTGCAGCCGCTGTTCAGCACCGATTTCTGGCGCGAGAAATGGCTGGTAACGGAAGGCAAAAGCCGCATTGAAATCGCCCTTGATTTGGGCGAGGTGAAAGCGGGGGAATACCAGGAGCCAATTTGCGAACTGGAGCTTGAACTGCTGGAAGGCGAGACGAACGATGTGCTGAAGCTGGCGCGTAAGCTAGTGAGTCAGTCAGGCTTGCGTCAGGGCAGCCTCAGCAAAGCCGCCCGCGGATATCATCTGGCCGCCGGGAATGCGCCACGGGCGCTGAAAGAGACCCCTGTGTTACGCGTAGCCCCAAAAGCCAGCGTTGAGCAGGGCATGGAGGCGGCTCTGGAGCTGGCGCTTTCGCAGTGGCAGTACCACGAAGAGCTCTGGGTGCGTAATGTGAAAAACGCAAAAGCCCACGTCCTGGCCGCCATCGGTCTGGTTCGTCATACTCTGATGCTGTTTGGCGGCATCGTGCCTCGCAAAGCAAGTGCTCACTTACGCGATCTGCTGACGCAAACTGAAACGCTGATGCTCTCTGATGTGTCTGCGCAAACGGCGATCTACAGCCCGCAAACCGCGGCCGCCAAACTGGCGCTGACCGAGTTTCTGGTGACGCGCGGCTGGCGCACTTTCCTGGACGCGAAAGCCCAGACAAAAATCGCAGAAAACTTTAAACGTTTCGCGGATATCCACCTCTCCCGCCATGCCGCAGAGCTGAAAACCACCTTTGCTTATCCGCTGGGTGACCAGTACGGCGACCAGCTGATCCGTCTGACGCGCAACATCGACTGCATGCTACTGCTGTCGGGTGCCTATGATGACGTCAAAACGCAGGCGTGGCTGGAAAACTGGCAGGGGCTGAAACATGCCATCGAAACCCGTCAGCATATTGAGATTGAGCATTTCCGCAACGAGGCCATTTCGCAGGAGCCATTCTGGCTGCACAGCGGAAAACGTTAATTCTGGCAAGGAACCCCTATAATGCCGCTTTCTTCGCAGTTACAGCAGCAGTGGCAGACCGTTTGCGAACGTCTGCCTGAGTCATTACCGGCGTCATCGTTAAGCGAGCAGGCAAAGTGCGTGCTCACGTTCAGTGATTTTGTGCAGGAAAGTATTACTGCTAACCCGGACTGGCTGGTGGAGCTTGAAAACGCCCCGCCGCAGGCTGACGAGTGGCGGCATTATGCAGGCTGGCTGCAAAGCGCGCTGGCTGAGGTGGCGGATGAAGCCACGCTGATGCGCGTTTTGCGCCAGTTTCGCCGCCGGGTGATGGTGCGCATAGCCTGGGCGCAGTCGCTTGAGCTGGTCAGTGAAGAGAGCACGCTCCAGCAGTTGAGCGAGCTGGCGCAGACGCTGATTGTCGCTGCGCGAGACTGGCTCTACGCCGCCTGCTGTAAAGAGTGGGGCACGCCGTGCAGCGAGGAAGGGGTTCCTCAGCCGCTGTTGATTCTGGGGATGGGTAAGCTGGGCGGCTGCGAGCTGAACTTCTCCTCCGATATCGACCTGATTTTTGCCTGGCCGGAGAACGGCTCCACGCGCGGAGGCCGTCGTGAACTGGACAATGCCCAGTTCTTCACCCGTCTTGGCCAGCGTCTGATCAAGGCGCTGGATCAGCCGACGCAGGACGGTTTTGTCTATCGCGTGGATATGCGTCTGCGTCCGTTTGGCGACAGCGGCCCGCTGGTGCTGAGCTTTGCGGCGCTGGAAGATTACTACCAGGAGCAGGGGCGCGACTGGGAGCGTTACGCGATGGTCAAAGCGCGGATCATGGGTGACAGCGACGACGCTTACGCCAACGAGCTACGCGCCATGCTGCGCCCGTTTGTGTTCCGTCGCTATATCGACTTCAGCGTGATCCAGTCCCTGCGTAACATGAAAGGGATGATCGCCCGTGAGGTACGCCGTCGTGGGCTGAAAGATAACATTAAGCTCGGCGCGGGTGGCATTCGTGAAATCGAGTTTATTGTCCAGGTCTTCCAGCTTATCCGCGGTGGTCGCGAGCCGTCGCTGCAATCCCGCTCGTTGCTCCCGACGCTGTCAGCGATTGAGCAACTCCATCTCCTGCCAGAGGGGGACGCGCAAACCCTGCGTGAGGCATACCTGTTCCTGCGTCGTCTGGAAAACCTGCTGCAAAGCATCAATGACGAGCAAACCCAGACCCTGCCGGGGGATGACCTGAACCGGGCGCGTCTGGCGTGGGGCATGCGCGTGGACGACTGGGCCGCACTGACCGAACGGCTGGAGGCGCATATGGCAGGCGTGCGCCGTATCTTTAACGAGCTGATTGGCGATGATGAAAGCGAATCGCAGGACGATACGCTCTCTGAACACTGGCGTGAACTGTGGCAGGATGCCCTGCAGGAAGATGACACTACGCCCGTGCTGGCGCACCTGAGCGACGACGATCGCCATCGGGTGGTGGCGCTGATCGCCGATTTCCGCCTTGAACTCAACAAGCGTGCCATTGGTCCGCGTGGTCGCCAGGTGCTGGATCACCTGATGCCGCACCTGCTGAGCGATGTCTGTTCCCGTGCCGACGCCCCGGTGCCGCTTTCCCGCATGATGCCGCTGTTGAGCGGCATTATTACGCGTACCACCTATCTTGAACTGCTGAGCGAATTCCCGGGGGCGCTGAAGCACCTGATCACGCTCTGCGCGGCGTCACCGATGGTGGCCAACAAGCTGGCGCGTTACCCGCTGCTGCTGGATGAACTGCTCGATCCCAATACCCTCTATCAGCCGACGGCGACCGATGCCTACCGCGATGAGTTGCGCCAGTATCTGCTACGCGTGCCGGAAGAAGATGAAGAGCAGCAGTTGGAAGCGCTGCGCCAGTTCAAACAGGCCCAGATGCTGCGCGTCGCGGCGGCGGATATTGCCGAAACGCTGCCGGTGATGAAAGTGAGCGATCACTTAACCTGGCTTGCGGAAGCGATCATCGATGCGGTGGTGCACCAGGCGTGGATCCAGATGGTGGCGCGTTACGGCCAGCCGAAGCATCTTGCTGAACGAGAAGGCCGCGGTTTTGCCGTGGTGGGCTACGGTAAGCTCGGCGGGTGGGAGCTGGGATACAGCTCCGATCTGGATTTAATCTTCCTGCACGACTGTCCGGCCGACGTGATGACCGACGGCGAGCGAGAAATTGACGGGCGCCAGTTCTATCTGCGTCTGGCCCAGCGCATTATGCACCTGTTCAGCACCCGCACGTCATCGGGCATTCTGTACGAAGTGGATGCCCGTCTGCGTCCGTCCGGCGCGGCTGGTATGCTGGTGACCTCAACGGAATCCTTCGCCGATTATCAGAAAAACGAAGCCTGGACGTGGGAGCATCAGGCGCTGGTGCGCGCCCGCGTGGTGTATGGCGATCCGCAGTTAAAAACGCAGTTTGATGCCATTCGTAAAGCGGTGATGACCACCCCGCGTGAAGGCAGTAAGTTGCAGACCGAAGTGCGCGAAATGCGTGAAAAGATGCGCGCGCATTTGGGCAATAAACACCGCGATCGGTTTGATATTAAAGCCGATGAGGGTGGCATTACCGACATTGAGTTTATCACCCAGTATCTGGTGCTCCTGCACGCGCATGACAAGCCGAAGCTGACCCGCTGGTCGGATAATGTGCGCATTCTGGAGCTGCTTGCGCAAAACGACATCATGGATGAGCAGGAGGCGCAGGCCTTAACCCGCGCCTACACCACGCTGCGCGATGAGTTGCACCACCTCGCCTTGCAGGAACAGCCGGGCCACGTGGCGCTCGACTGCTTTACCCGTGAACGCGACCAGGTGAAAGCGAGCTGGCAGAAGTGGCTGGTGGAACCGTGCGTAACAAAACAAGTGTGATATCATCGCGCGCAAATTGTGAATCTTTCTGGAGTCAGGAATGAAAGTAACACTGCCAGAGTTTGAACGTGCTGGAGTTATGGTTGTCGGCGATGTAATGCTTGATCGCTACTGGTATGGGCCGACCAGCCGTATCTCCCCGGAAGCACCGGTACCGGTCGTTAAGGTCGATACCATTGAAGAGCGTCCTGGCGGCGCGGCAAACGTGGCGATGAACATTGCTTCTCTGGGCGCGCATTCGCGTCTGGTGGGCCTCACCGGTATCGACGATGCGGCGCGCGCGCTGAGCAAGTCGCTGGCGGACGTGAACGTGAAGTGCGATTTCGTTTCTGTTCCGACGCACCCGACCATTACCAAGCTGCGCGTGTTGTCGCGTAACCAGCAGCTGATCCGCCTCGACTTTGAAGAAGGGTTTGAGGGTGTGGATCCTGAGCCGCTGCACGAGCGCATTAATCAGGCGCTGGGCAATATCGGCGCGCTGGTACTGTCTGATTACGCCAAAGGGGCACTGGCAAGCGTACAACAGATGATCCAGCTGGCGCGTAAAGCCAATGTGCCGGTACTGATCGATCCGAAAGGCACCGACTTTGAGCGCTATCGCGGCGCAACGCTGCTGACGCCTAATCTCTCTGAGTTTGAAGCGGTGGCGGGCAAGTGCAAGTCGGAAGCGGAGATCGTCGAGCGCGGCATGAAGATCATCGCTGACTTCGAGCTGTCTGCACTGCTGGTGACCCGCTCCGAGCAGGGAATGACGCTGCTGCAGCCGGGCAAGGCGCCGCTGCATATGCCAACCCAGGCGCAGGAAGTCTATGACGTGACCGGTGCCGGTGATACGGTGATTGGCGTACTGGCGGCAACGCTGGCGGCGGGTAACTCCCTCGAAGAAGCGTGCTACTTTGCGAACGCCGCGGCGGGCGTGGTTGTCGGTAAACTTGGGACCTCTACCGTTTCGCCAATTGAACTGGAAAACGCCGTGCGCGGCCGCGCCGATACCGGTTTTGGCGTCATGACGGAAGAAGAGCTGAAAGTGGCCGTTGCCGCCGCGCGTAAACGCGGTGAGAAAGTGGTGATGACCAACGGCGTATTCGACATTCTGCACGCGGGCCATGTCTCTTATCTGGCGAATGCACGCAAGCTGGGCGATCGTCTGATTGTGGCGGTGAACAGCGATGCCTCGACCAAACGTCTGAAGGGCGAAACGCGTCCAGTGAATCCGCTGGAGCAGCGTATGATTGTGCTCGGCGCGCTGGAAGCAGTGGACTGGGTTGTGCCGTTTGAAGAAGACACGCCTCAGCGCCTGATTGCCGGCATTCTGCCTGACCTGCTGGTGAAAGGCGGCGATTACAAACCGGAGCAAATCGCGGGCAGCGAAGAGGTCTGGGCCAACGGCGGTGAAGTGATGGTGCTCAACTTTGAGGACGGGTGTTCAACCACCAACATCATCAAAAAGATCCAGAAAGACAGTCAGTAAAAAACGGGCCAGTTGGCCCGTTATTTCACCCTCTCCCCGTGGGAGAGGGCTGGGGTGAGGGCATCAGGCCGCACTTAGGCCTGGTCATCCACCGGCGGTATCGCTGGTGCCGGCTTCACTTCTTCCGGGGTATTGCGGTTTTCCAGCTCGGTAAGACGCTGTTCCAGCAGCGCCAGCTTTTCACGGGTGCGCAGCAGAACCTGTGTCTGCACGTCAAACTCTTCGCGGCTCACTAAATCAAGGCGAACCAACTGCGCCTGCAGCGTCTGGCGGATTTTCTTCTCAACGTCATCACCAAATTCACGAATGCCTTTTGGCATGGACTCATGAACCTGACGCGCAATTTGCTCAATTTTCTTCGGGTCAATCATAGTGGCTTCCCTTGATAAGACGGTGTTGATGAACATTGTAGCGCGTCATGCTCCAGGATAAAGCAGATTTGTTTGAAGCTTATGCATTGCCCAGGTTAATCAATAGCGTTATAGTTATCTCGCTTATTCTCAGGGCGGGGCGAAATTCCCCACCGGCGGTAAATCAGCGTCATGCTGAAAGCCCGCGAGCGCTTTGGGTGAACTCTCAAAGGTCAGCAGATCCGGTGTAATTCCGGGGCCGACGGTTAAAGTCCGGATGGGAGAGAGTAACGATCCAGTCGGGCATGGGCCCGCTCACGTTATCTTTTTGCCGCTTATACGGCGCTCCTAAGACTGCCCTGATTCTGGTAACCATAATGTTAATGAGGTTTTTTTACCATGAATCAGACGCTACTTTCCTCTTTTGGCACTTCAACTCAACGTGTTGAACATGCACTGGATGCCCTGCGCGAAGGCCGCGGCGTGATGGTGCTTGACGATGAAAACCGTGAAAACGAAGGCGACATGATTTTCGCCGCCGAAAACATGACCGTTGAGCAGATGGCACTGACCATCCGTCACGGCAGCGGCATCGTATGCCTGTGTATTACCGAAGACCGCCGTAAGCAGCTCGAGCTGCCGATGATGGTCGAAAACAACACCAGCGCCTTTGGTACCGGCTTTACCGTGACCATCGAAGCCGCGCATGGAGTGACTACCGGTGTCTCCGCGGCTGACCGTCTGACTACCGTCCGTGCAGCAATTGCCGATGACGCCAAGCCATCCGACCTGCACCGTCCTGGCCACGTCTTCCCGCTGCGTGCGCAGGCGGGCGGTGTGCTGACCCGTGGTGGCCACACTGAAGCGACCATCGATCTGGTGACGCTGGCAGGCTTCAAACCTGCAGGCGTACTGTGTGAACTGACCAACGATGACGGCACCATGGCGCGCGCACCAGAGTGCATTACCTTTGCACGCCTGCACAACATGCCGGTCGTGACAATTGAAGATCTGATCGAGTACCGTCAGGCGCACGAGCGCAAAGCCAGCTGAACGGTGCACGAATGAAAAAGCCGGGGAAACCCGGCTTTTTTGTCTCTAGTGGTAGTTAATTTTAAACAGCACGACCGTTTCAAAAGGGCCAGAATCGATACCCTTTCCCTCTGCACGTGAAAGCTCAGCGGTGTACGTGGTCTCGAAATGCAGCACCGAACCGGTAAAATCAGCGTACTCGTCATACTGATTGAAGGTGTAGGGCTGTGTGCCGTTAAGAATACGCAGCTTCAGGCCATTACCAATCAGCAACGCCGTATCACTGGCCGTCAGCTCGCTATCGGTATAGAACGACGAGTCAATCTTAAATCCGTCTGAACACTGCGCATCCTGTACTTTACTGGTTTTAACCGAGAACGTTCGCTTACGCGTGCCCTGATTGACGATGTCACGTGCGCTGAAGGTGCCAAAGTCGATCTCCTGATTCTCAGGGTAAATACTGAACGTCGCTCCGCAGTCCAGTACCCTGATGTTTTCCAGCCCGTTAATGTGGTATTTGAGGTTTTTGGCATCAGGAAGCGCATTTACGCCGCCTTTGCCGTCAAACTGCACGACGATGTAATCACCAAGCGTGCTGACGTAGCCCTGAGGCGGTATCGCTTTGAGCTTAACGTACAGCCTGAAGCGTGCCGCAAAGGTTCGTGAGGTATGTACATCCCACGCATTCCCCGAACAGATGTATTTCTCCCAGCCCATCGCTTTTAGCTGTTCGGCCGTGTATTTGCTCAGGCTGTTGTTGTCCAGACACTGACGGGTATCCACGCCGTAGGTTTGCCCGATGGCATCGTAATCCGCACCCTCGTAGGTAACACCGAGCTCGTAGTAAGGATCCGACACCGACGGATAAGGGTTCACCCAGGCGAAGACGTCTTCGTTCTCATGGTTTGACGCGGTATTTCTGTCGCAATACACGGGGATTTTGATATCGCTGGATTCCCAAATCTTTTGCCCAACTTTTGCTGTGCTGGGGATTGAGAATTCTGACACCGTTTTGGTTTGCTCCACCGGACCATTTTGTGTGCCAAGGTAGCAGTTCAGCGCCAGCGCCTGCTTAAGGGGACACATCACCAGCATTAAAAGGAAAAGCTTAGCGAGATGTCGCATTTTGCCCTGCCTTGCGCGGCGTTAGCGTGCATGGTGCTGACCCGGTACAGGTTAAATTGACCTTGCGTAGCGCACCATAATCATCAATATAACCTATGCTGTAGCCCGTTCCTTCTGTTTCACTCAGCGTCAGCGTACTGGTCGCAAACGGGCTAATCATCAGGCTGTCGAAGCCTGGCATCATGGTTTTTCCGTTATTGCTCAGCCACGCCAGAGTAATGAAATAGGGCGTTGGGTTTTTCAGGCGCATGGTTTTGCCCGACAGCGTCACCGACAGCTGCATTTCCGTCTCTTCACCTGATTTTTTACGAATGCTGTCCGGCCGCCAGAACAACTTTATGCGGCTCTGCATAGCCACCTGCATGACGCTGCGCTCCTCTTTCAGGCTCCCGCTTTTGGGCGGCACTTCACGCAGATTGAAATAAAATAGCGTTTCCCGATCCTCAGGCAGCTGTTGCGTCGCGGCCTGTTTCACGATCCGCACCTGTGACGAGGCGCCGGGTTCAATGCGCTGAATAGGCGGCAGGACCATAAAATGGGGGTCCTCTTTGCGCCCGTCCCGATCCTCCACCCAGGCGAGGGCAAGATAGGGAAGCGATTTGCTCTGGTTTTCAATGGTCAGGCTGCTGGCTTTATCGCTTTCGGCAAAGACGATGCGCGTCCTGTCCAGGTTAATTGCCGCCTGCGAGACGCTGGAGCCACAAAACAGGAGTGCTGCTAAATAAACGTATGATTTCATAGTGATAAGTTACTGGCAGGGCAGCATCAGCTGCGTGGTGTTGTCAAGAGAGGCTGGCAGGGAGAAATGACACTGCTGATCGTCTCCCCAGGTGACGATAAAGTGCTGTTCAGCTTTTACCGCCCCCAGCCAGATATGTCCGTCCTGGGCGATAATGCCCACCTCTTTGCCTGAATCCTGCTCACGCACCTGGGCGCCGAGAGGCGGCGTGCCGCTGGCGGTACGCACGATCCCGGCAACATCCTGACCCTGACGGGAGGCAATCAGCCGATAACCAATTGCACCCTCGGTCCAGGTGGAGCGAATGACGTGGTTATCGACATCGACACCCTCTGGCAGGTTATTCAGATTGACCTGTACGCTGGCGGGCATATAGCTCGAAAAGGCGGGCAGGACGCCAATACCAAACATGTTGGTGGCATCGCGGGACATATTTAGCGGTATATTGCCGATCCCTTCCGTGCTGACCATCACGCGCGGTTCGTTGCCGTAGCTCCGGCGATGAAGCGACGCCCCGTGGGCGGTTGCCGTAAACGAGCCGTTCCAGCTCGCGCTGACGGAACGGTAGTCATGGGCCTTGTAGCTTCCGGACAGGTTCAGATCTCCCGTCCCGGCATAGTGCTGATAATTCGCGCTGACTTGCGCCCCGGCGTCAGTTTTTTCGCTCTCGGTACCAGCGGATATCCCCCAGGTATTGTTACTGTCTGAAGAGTCATACCAGGAGAGCGTTTGACGCGTCGTGTCGCTGTTTCTCAGATCGTAATTGAGGCGATGATCCGGATCGAGGGGGAGGCTTAAAGAGAAGTAAACCTGCGTGTCATCGCCTTGATCCTGATAATGTGTTTTGCTCCATGAGGCCGTCACGCCAAGATTTTTCCAGCGGCCAAGGTCGAAGTTGTATCCTGCCGTGAGCGTGCCGGTGGTGGAAGGGGCTCTTTCCCACCAGGTCTGGCGCAGCAGACCAAGGTAAAGGTTTAGCGACAGGGCGGGGATGTACTGGCTGGCAGTGATGCTTAGCGTCTGTTTTTCCGTTTCCGCGTTATCCTGGTCTTTTTCAAGAAAGCGGGCATAGCTGAGAAAGCGGCTGTCGGAGTAGCGGTAGCTGGCAAGCGTGAGCTGACTCCCGGTGGTGTCGAAACGCTTGCTGTAGTTGATGCGGTAACTGTATCCCGTCTGCTTTGCTTCCCCCTCGTGCTGGCTGCTGGCCTGGGTGACATCAAATGACAGCGCGCCCAGCATATCCATGTTCTGCCCGATACCTGCCGCCAGCGCGCGGTAATCATTACCGCTGTTCAGGATCCCACCGTACAGGGATGTTCGGGACAGTACGCCCCAGGAGAATTCGCTGCTTAAAAAGGCCTCGCTTTCGACCTGATGCGAGCTGTCCTGACGGGGTTTACCGCCCGCCAGCTTATAGCGAACCTGGCCTTGTCGCGTCAGGAAAGGCACAGAGGCAGCAGAAACCTGAAAGGTGCTGGTATGACCGTCTTCTTCGGCGACGGTGACGTCCAACGTTCCCTGTACGGACTGGTTGATATCCTGGATGACGAAAGGGCCCGGTGGGACTTTGGTTTGATAGATAATTCTGTCTGCCTGGCTGACGGTCACGGTGGCATTCGTCTGAGCAATACCAGAAATTTGTGGCGCGTAGCCGCGCAGAGACCAGGGAAGCATACGCTCGTCGCTGATCAGTGAGGCTCCGGTGTAGGAAAATCCGTCGAAAATATCCGACTGAAAATCTGACTCACCCAGCGTGAACTTTGAGCCGAGTGCAGGCAGAGGGCGAAAAAGGTAGGCGCGAGAAAGGCGCCCGTCGCTCTGCGACCTCCCTTCCGTACGGTTAAGGGCGTACTGATAATCTCCCCGCAGTCGCCAGGCGCCCAGGTTGGCGCCAGCGGTCCCGTAGGTATTGACGTTATCGCTGCTTGACCCCTCATCGGACTGATAGCGGCTGGCAAACAGATTGTAATCCAGCAGCACGCCTGAGACACCGTTGTCCCAGGTCGCGGGCGGCATCCAGTTGGTGGAACGGTACTGTAGCCAGGCCTGAGGTAGGGTGACTTCCAGCGTTTGCGTCGCCTGAATAAACTCGAAACGAACCTGCGGCAGCGGGGAAAAGTCGACACAGCCCGCGTTAACCGTCAGCATGCTGCGGTATTTATCGTCCAGACCAAAAGTGTCCGCCAGATCGGACGGAATGCAGACTTCCGTTGTATCGTCTTTTTTATACCAGGCTAACTGCCAGCCGCTAGCGAGTGGCGTATTATTAATTGCAACGTTAACGAAATAATGACCCGGCGCAACATGGTTCTTATCTTTGAACTGGGATAAATCAACATTGCCGCGCTGATCTTTATCGATAGCGTTAATATTAAATTCAACGGCGGCCAGTGGAAGAGGCGTAAGAAAGCCAGCAATGATGATCGAAAATGCACTGTATTTCATCATTCAGCTCTCAAATAAAATTACGGCAATGGCTGGCAAATATATTGCCAGCCGAAATATAATTAACGGTATGGGCTTATTTATACAACAGGACGTAATTCGCGGTAGATTCGACCTGGCCTGCCGTTGCTGTTTTACCATCGACCACTTCCATCTGCGCTTTGAAGTGCAGCGTCTGGGTCGCTGAACCCGCAGAAAGATCGACAGTTTGAGCCGTACCAAGCGTGATAGGGGTCTCTGCATTATCCAGCAAACGAACGCCCACGTTCTGCGCGCCGCCCGCATAGGTGTTGCTCATCAGGCTGGTATCGGTTGCGTCGGTTGCAGTGCTGCTGAAGGTTACGTCCACTTTGGTGACGGGTGTTGCGGTTTCATCTGCAGCGTCAAGCTGGCAGTTTTCCAGGTTGATATCAACCGGTACCGCCGTGGATTTTTTATTCACATTCATCACCGCCGTGGTGAACTGGCCAAGTTCAATCTCTTTATCAATACTGTCTGGTGCAATATTGCATGGTGCGTCAATAATAACGCCCTTAAAGGTGATTTTACCGGAGCTCTGATCGCTTGCCAGTGCATTGCCAGAGATAAAAGAGCCTAAAGCAACCGCCAAAAGTGTTTTTGAAATATTTCGCATGAAATATCCTTGTTATGAATAATATTTAAGAGATATTGATGTTTGAGGCGGTTGTATTCTAAAACTAATTGTAACAATGCGTGATTAAAAAATAATTAAAGACATTTTAAGTATGCGTTTATTAATTATTGAAGTGAATGGCTTACATAGAAAAAAGAGGGCGAGGGGCTAAATAAGCAGACCAACAGGAGATGCTGGTCTGCTTTTTGAACAATTATTGATAATTGATTTTGACAATAATGTCTTTACTGAATGGTCCAGGAATAACGGCTTCACCAGGTTTACGGGTTAGCTCCGCCGTATAGTCATGCGTCAGCGTCGTCTCCGTATCATCAGGGTGATAGGTTGCAAAAGGAAGATACTGGTTGTACGTCACATCGCCATTGGTTTTATCAATGAGACGCATGAGTAAACCATTTCCCATGTCCAGATGCGTATTATCGTAGAGCGTATCGGTGGTGTAAAAGCTGGTCGTTACGTCAAATTGTTCTGAACAGCCAGCAGTGGCATCCCGGATTGTCGAAATGCTAAACGGTGAGGTGACGGCGTTAGTATTGACTGCGCTCTCCGTAAACTGGCCAAAATTCACAATCTGATTTTCAGGGTAGATCCGGATATCCACACCGCAATCCAGGAAGTGAATATTTGAAAGCCCGGTAATGTCGTAATGCAGGTTTTTTGCATAGGGCATGACATTTATCCCTCCGACACCATCAAAGGTAAGTACGGTGACCGAAGGGAATGTGAAGTCAAACTGCTCTTTTGGTACCTCTTTTAACTTCACATAGAGGCGAAACCGCACGGTGAAAGTGACGTTTTTCTGAATGGTGGTGCCATTGCAGGCCGCTTCGCTATACTTGTGCCACTCGTCATCGCCCCGGTCAAGACAGACGCCGGTATCAATTTTGATGTCAGGGGTATCATAGTCAACACCGTTATAAGTCACGCCAAATGCCAGATAGGGATTGTTGGTCATCAGGCTATCGGTATTATGAAAACTGTCCAGGATATAGGCATAAATGTTTTCGCTCCAGGGATCCTGTTCGACCGGCTTGGTGTGATCGCGCGTCGCATTATCGCAATACACTGTTACCAGCAAATCGCCGCTTTCCCAGATTTTTTGCCCGGCAGGGGCGTTTGCCGGTACCGTGAATGTTGGCAACGTAGTTGTCACCAGACTTGCTCCCCCTTTTGAACCTTTGTAGCAGTCCAGCGCCCATGCGGATGATGAGAACAGACAAAAAAGGGTAATTGCCGCGAGGTATATTTTTTTCATCATTATCCCTTTTTCACCGGCTTGCTCTGGCAGGTGGGTTGCACTGTGTTACAGCTCACCTTAAACATTTCCAGGCCACCATAATCGCCGATATAGCCAATTTGGAAATCAGCGGGCAGATTAGCCAGCGCTTGGCTGGCCTGACCGAACGGCTCGATCATGACGCTCTCCGCACCCGGCAATAAGGTTTTACCGTTCAGGCCGATATAGCCCACGGTGATGTAATAGGGGCTGCTGTTTTTAAACTGCAGCGTACCCGAGGCGCGGGATATAACTACCTTATCCAGCGGAACAAACTGGCCCTCCTTCAGCTCAATGGCTTTTGGCCGCCAGAACAGCTTAAGGCGGCTTTGCATGGCAATTTGCATCACGTTCTTCTGCTCGGCTTTGGGTGGGATCTCCCGCATGTTGTAATAAAACAGCGACTCGCGATCGGCTGGAAGTCGGCTGAGGTTTTGCTGCGCCATCAGGCGAACCTGCGCTTGTTCCTCAGGCTCGATACGCAACAGTGGCGGAACAGGAGAGATAAACTCGCGCGTTTTTTTACCCTCTTTATCCTCTATCCATGACTGAGCCAGATAAGGATCGGTTTTACTCTGGTTTATCAATCTGACCGACACGCTTTTTGCGGAGGCGTTGAAAATGATGCGTGTTCTGTCGGGGGACACGGTGGCGTATGCAAGATTACACGCGCCGAGAAGGCAGATAAGTCCTTTTGAAATTAACGATAGGTTCATTGTTTCATCCTGAATTAATGCACGGTTTTACAAGGGAGTAAGATTGCCTCGCCGCTGAGGTTACTTTGGTTTGGGGGCGTGATTTCGCACGTTTTGTCAGACCAGCTCAGGCGTAAAGCGCTGTCTTCCTGAATCCCGCTGAGGTATACGAAACCTTCTTCCGCCACGAGGCCGACCTCTTTGCCTGAGGCCTTGTCGATGACGCTAACGCCCAGAGGGGGATACTGACCGTTTTCCTGGCGAATGATGCCAACGATCTGGTATCCGCTGGTGGCGTTGAGCTTGCTATAGCCTATGGCACCTTCCGTCAGCGTGGTTCGAATGACGGAGGTTTCGATATCTACCCCATCCGGGAGCGTGTTGCTGTTAACCCGGACGGTAGACGTGGTGTAGTTAGTCAATGAAGGCAGTACGGCAATACCAAAAGCATTTGTACGCGTGCGCGAGCTGTTGACTTCAATGCCTGCCACGCCGTTGGCATCAAGCATCATGCGGGCGTTGTTCGCCGGGCTGTAATCATGCAGCGCCATGCCGTGGCGCGTGGCGGTGAATGAGCCATTCCAGCCCGCAGTGATGGAGCGGTATTGATTGGGTTGGACGCTTCCGGAAAGATTCAGTCGTCCGTAAGGAGAGTAGTGCTGATACCCGCCGCGCAGGGAAGGTTCACCCTCGCGCAGATCTTCTTCCGTGGCCGAGGCCGAGATATTCCAGGTGTTATTGCGGTCGGAGGAGTCAAAATAAGAAGCCATATGCGATGCGCTGTCTCCGCCCGAGCGCTGATAGCTATACATAATGCTGCGACTCTGCTCCAGCGGTAGCGTGAACGAGAAATAAACCTGATTTTCGTCGCTATCGTCCCAGCGCACGCGGCTCAGCGCCAGCGAAGCGGACAGGCCTCTTAAATTGCCGATATCAAAATTGCGGCTCAGCGAAAAGGAGTAGTTTGTGTTGCTGCTGTTGTCCCAGTAGGTGTTACGGGTGACGTTGAGATAGGTATTTAATGCCAGCGAATCAAGGTACTGGTTGAAGGAGATAACATAACTCTCTTTTTCGTTTGTCGTTGAGGTATCTCCGTCCCGGGAGGCGAGATATTCACTCATTGAGACATATTCTTTATCCGAGAATCGATAACCTGCGAAGGTGATCTGGCTGCCGGTCGCCTCAAAACGTTTTGCGTAGTTGGCGCGATAGCTGTACCCACGCTGTGTCTCATTTTTTCCCTGATGGAGCGTGGCCTCGGCGCCCGTCACATCAAAAGAGATCGAGCCGAACGAATCCAGGTTGAAGCCGATACCGGTGGTCATGGCCTGATAATCATCCGCGGTCAGCAGGGTGCCGCCATACAGTGACACATTACTCAGCCAGCCCCAGGAGAGTTCACCTGTCCAGAAAAGCGGGTTATTGATATCGTTATGGCCCGTAGCGGTGGGCTTACCGATGGATGTTTTATAGCGCACCTGGCCTTTTCGGGTCAGGAAGGGGATTGAGGATGAACCCACCTGGAAGGTGGTTTTGCGCCCATCTTCCTCTTCGACCACCACATCCAGCTGTCCCTGGTAGGTTTCACCCAGGTCTGAAATGGTGAACGGGCCCGGCGCGACGGTTGTTTGATAAAGAACGCGGCCAGACTGGGAGACGGTCACTTTGGCATTGGTCTGCGCGATGCCGTTAATTTGTGGTGCATAACCTTGTAAATCAGGCGGCAGCATACTTTCATCACTTTCCAGTGAGGCACCGGTAAAGTGGAAGGTATCAAAAATATCTGAGCTTAAATCATATTGCCCCAGCGTCATTTTTGATGACAGCGAAGGGATAGGGCGGTAGAGATAGGTCCGTGCCAGACTGCTGTCGCTGCCTGTAGACTCACCGTGACGAAAGTTTTGGTTATACTGATAATCTGAACGCAGACGCCACGCGCCGAGGTTAAACCCGAGCGTGCCGTAGGCGCTGACATTCTGGCTGTCGTCACCCCCGTGCGGATCGTACTGGCTGGCATAGAGATTATAATCAAGTAAAACACCCGCAATGCCTTCATCCCAATATTCCGGCGGCGTCCAGTTCTTCGCCTGATATTTCATCCATGCCTGGGGAACGGTGACGGAAAGCACCATCGTCCCTTTATTAAGGGAAAAGCCCAGCTCAGGAACAGCAGAAAGATCAAGGCAACGTCCGCCCTGAGAATAATGGAGCCGCGAAATAAAATCGGTGCTCAGTCCGAAAGCGGATAACTGCCCGGCATTCACGCAAATTTGCGAACCGCTTTCGTTTTCCGTTGCGATCCACTCCATTGTTGCGGATTGAGGCAACGTGTTTTTATTGACCTGAATGCGGACGAGATAGCTACCCGGCGCGATGTGGCCTTTTTTCTCAAACTGGGAAATATCAATATTACTTCGGTCTTCAACGTCAATCATATCTGTGTTGAATTGAACCGCGGAGACAGGCAACACAAATAAAGCTGAGTAAAATGTGGCACTCAGCGAATACTTTATAAAAGCAGAGAGGCGGGAGAGTTGATGTGCTGAGTGTTTTAGCATAAATCCGTTTCGCTTTTAAAAAGAAGGCATAAAAGCCGATGAGTCCTTCATCGGCTACGTTTTCAGACGACAATCAAATTACTTATAATCAAGAATATAATTCGCCTGGGCCTGAACGTTACCCGGGGTAGCCGTGCTGCCAGATACCGGTTCCATGCGGGCTTTGAAGTTCAGTTCCTGATAGGCATTTGTGGTAGGGAAGGACACTTCAATCGGGGTACCCAGTGTGACTTTATTACTGCCGCTATCCAGTAAGCGAATGCCTACACCTGTTGCACCGCCGATGTTTCCATCCAGCGTGTTTTTCATCAGGCTGGTGTCGGTTGCATCGGTGCTTGCGGAAGTAAAGGTCACTTTTACTTTGTCGATAGTGGTGGTGGTTTGCCCAGTTGTCGTTGAGAGAATGCAGTCCTGCAGGTGGATATTGACGTCAACCGGCAGCGAGTTTTTACCGCTATTCAGCACGCTATCCGCGACTTCGCCTAATTCAATAGTCTGATTTTCATCTCCCGGGGTGATTGAGCAAGGGGCACTGATCACTTCACCGGTAAACGTGATCTTCCCCGAGCCCTGGTTATCTGCCGCCACAGCAGTAAATGACAGACCAGAAAGCAATGCAGTTGTCGCAACTGCCAGAATAGTCTTGTTAAACATGAAGATATAATCCTTTATCTAAGAGTGGATGGCGCAATACTTTTAATGAATTAATATTGCAACACTTTAGTTTCATTAAAGCGGTCGAAATATACCAGTCGCAATATGGTTCATCTTGTGAATATTTCTAAATGGTGGATTTAGAGGCTATTAATAAATCATTTGAAGTTATGAATGAAAAAAAAGCTGTTGCTCAACAGCCAGAATGCTTGGTTTAAATAGTGATTGACATCAATCTTTTGAGTTTTTTTAAATACACGAAGCGGTAATTATTTTACGGGAAATAGTTATAAATAATATTTCTTAAGTGAATTCTATGGCGATTAGAAAGTATAGTGCCGGACTTTGTATCATTAATACTGATAGTTGGCATTCACTGACATTAAAAGAAATTGCGCTCCCTCAAATAAGGAAGCGCAACCGTTCAGCCAATACCCGCCGTTTGTAACAACACCAGGCTTAATCCCATTACAGACATTCCGCACAACACCCCATAACTCGGATTGTTGTTAGGATCGATCTCTTTCGCCAGCGGCATCAGTTCATCAACCGACAGCGCCACCATAATCCCGGCAACCCCGGCCATAATAGCGGCCATTACCACCGGTGAAACCAGGCTTCCCAGTATCAGCCACGCCAGTACGCCCCCGAGAATTTCTGCCATTCCAGATATCCCGGCCCAGAACACGGCGGTGCGTTTTGACCCCGTGGCGGCATAAACCGGTCCGGCAACGGCCAGCCCTTCAGGAATATTGTGTAAGGCCACCGCCAGGGCGATACCCAGACCCATCTCCAGATTGCTGCTGGCGGTGACATAGGTCGCGACACCCTCCGGGAAGTTGTGCAGGCTGATGCCGAGCGTCAGGAGGATGGCAGTACGTTTAATCTTTTGCGGCACCGGCGCGACGCTTTTTTGCATTAAATCCTGCGGATGTGCATGTGGCAGCATGCGATCGAGGGCAAAATAGCCCAGCAGACCAAAAACAAACATGCCATAACCCAGTACCGGAGACATGCCTTCTGTGCCCAGTGCGGCAGGCAGCATCTCCATCAGAGAGATGAGCAGCATAATGCCGGCAGCAAATCCCAGTGAAAAGGCCAGCACGCGGTTAGACGGCTTTTGACCAAGCACACCGAGGATCGCACCGATAAAGGTGGCGGCACCCGCCAGGATGGTCAGGATCAAGGGGACGGACATGCAATGCTCCTTGTGATAATGATTCTCATTAATACTAATAATTCACGTTGGCCAAAGCGAGAGGGAAACCTCTGTTTTACATATTCCTTACATTCAAATTTCCTGATGATGATCTTCACGCTTATCTGCGTTCATCTTCATCGTGTTAAGCGTAATGTAGCACCATCAAATTGACACCTTCTGTAAGGATATCACCATGACTTCTTCACGTATGCCAGCACTGTTTTTAGGCCACGGTAGCCCAATGAACGTTCTGGAAGACAACGTCTACACCCGCACATGGCGTCACCTGGGCGAGACGTTGCCGCGTCCGAAGGCGATTGTGGTGGTGTCTGCACATTGGTTCACCCGTGGCACTGGCGTAACTGCCATGGAGGCGCCAAAAACAATCCATGATTTTGGCGGTTTCCCGCAGGCGTTGTACGACACGCATTATCCGGCCCCCGGCTCGCCCGAGCTGGCACAGAAGCTGGTGGATTTGCTGGCACCTGTCCCGGTCGCGCTGGATAAAGAGGCCTGGGGCTTTGACCACGGCTCATGGGGCGTGCTGATAAAAATGTACCCGGACGCCGACATCCCGATGGTGCAGTTGAGTATCGACAGCACTAAACCGGCAGCCTGGCACATGGAGATGGGCCGCAAGCTGGCTACGCTTCGTGATAAAGGCATTATGCTGGTGGCAAGCGGTAACGTGGTACACAACCTGCGTACGGCGCGCTGGCACGGTGAAAATACACCTTACCCATGGGCAACGTCCTTTAACGATTACGTCAAAGACAATCTGACCTGGCAGGGCCCGGTTGAGCAGCATCCGCTGGTGAACTATCTGGATCACGAAGGCGGTTCGCTCTCTAACCCAACGCCGGAACACTTCCTGCCGCTGCTGTACGTTCTTGGCGCGTGGGATGGTCAGGAACCGGTGACGATCCCGGTCGACGGTATTGAGATGGGGAGTTTGAGTATGTTGTCGGTGCAGGTGGGGTAAAAAACATGCCGGGTGGCGGCTTCGCCTTACCCGGCCTACATCTCGCGTGTAGGCCCGGTAAGCGTAGCGCCACCGGGCAAGCCTTATTCGACGAAGATGTGCGGATAGAACCGTGACAGATCCTGCGTGATCAGCGCGCGATCTTCGCGGATGCCAATCCCGGCAGGCTGATCGTTGATGAGCCAGCTGCCAATCAGCGTATAGCTGTCGCCAAATTTCGGCAGCTGATAAAACGCCTGGACGATCATTCCTTCTTCGCCGTAAGGCCCTTCAACCGCTTCCAGCGTTTTACCGTTTTCGATAATGGAGACGTTTGCCCCCTCGCGGGAGAAGATTGGCTTCACGACATATTTTTCCATTTGCGGATAATCATCTTCCGCAAAGTATGCCGGCAGCAGGTTCGGGTGGTTCGGGAACATTTCCCACAGCATCGGCAGCAGGGCTTTGTTGGAGATGATGCTCTTCCATGCCGGTTCCAGCCAGCGCACGCCAGCGTCTTCCAGCTTGGTGGAGAACATCTCACGCAGCATATATTCCCACGGGTAGAGTTTGAACAGGTTGCTGATTACCTGATCCTGCAGGTCAGTAAACTGACCTTTCTCGCCCAGACCGATATCCTCTATATAGAGAAACTCGGTGGCGACTTCCGCTTCGGCAGCACAATCCTGCAGATACTGAACCGTTCCACGATCTTCTTCCGTGTCACGGCAGCAGGCGAGATGCAGCAGGTTGAAACCGTGCTGTTCACGCAGCTCGGCGAAACGCTCAATCAACTTTTCCTGCAGGCTATTGAACTGGTCGCTCTCTTCCGGCAGGTTTCCGGCGTTCATCTGGTCTTCCAGCCAGATCCACTGGAAGAAGGCCGCTTCATACAGAGAGGTTGGCGTATCGGCGTTATTTTCCAGAAGCTTAGGTTCACCCACGCCATCCCACGCCAGATCAAGGCGAGAATAGAGCGAGGGCTGGCTGGTTTTCCACGACTGGCGCACAAAGCCCCAGGTGTGCTTCGGAATGCGGAATTTAGCCATCAGCTCGTCGCTGTCGATCACTTTCTCGACGACCTTCAGGCACATCTGATGCAGTTCTGCCGTCACCGCTTCCAGTTTTTCCACCTGAGCGAGCGTCAGTTTGTAGTAAGCGTCTTCACACCAGTACGGCTCGCCATACATGGTGTGGAAGTTAAAACCGTATTCGGTCGCTTTTTCGCGCCAGTCCGGGCGCTCGGTGATACTGACTCGTTCCATGATCAGCCGCCCATTGAGCGAGTTGACGTACCCGTCGCGCTGCGCTGCATGCTGGTCTGTTTCGCCACAGATTCACCGAACCCGCCGCGGGTGATGGTGCTGGTGGTAGCCGGTTTCGGAGCCATCGCCGTTTTCGGTACGGTCACGGTGCGGCCAGGCGTTGCTGCGCCATAGCCTTTGCCGCTGGCATCGGTGTATTGGCCGTAGGCCGGGCTGGCCGGGTTTTTCGAGCTAAACAGCGGCTGCTGTTGGTAACCCGCCCCGCCGCCCATCAGGCGGCCCATCATATAGCCGGCCATCAGTGGCATCCAGAAGCTGCCGCTGGACTGAGCCTGCGCCTGATTTTCTGGCGCCGTTCCCGCCTGAGCCGGTGTCTGTTGACACTGGCCTTCACCGAACTCTGCCACGCAGTCTTCGCGTGTGGCATATTTCGGTGCGGTACGTTCCGCTTCTTTCAGGGCGTTGTTATACGCGGTCTTACATTCTGCCGCGTTACCGGTTGCGGCTGAGCAGTCCTCTGCGTTTTGATACAGAGAGACCGTTTCATCGCTTTTCTCACAGCCTGCCAGCATAAAGACAGCGGTAACCGCCAGCGCAACAGGGGTGAGGTGACGCGCGTTCCAGCTTTTGCGGAACGAAGCGTGATTTATGGATTTTGTCCGTTTCATATTTGTCTTCCAGGACCCAGTGGTTATAACGCTCAGGATAGAGGATGAGTGGTTGAAAATGAAGCGAAGAGGGTCGGAATCAGGGGGATCTTTACGTTGGCTTACGTTCGGATGTGATTCAGATGCTCCCTCTCCCTGTGGGAGAGGGCTGGGGTGAGGGCATCAGGCCGCAGTGGGCCTGATGACACTCTTAGTGACGGAACGGATTGCTGCCGGTGTTGGTACGCGCAGCCGCTGGCTGTGCAGCAGGGGCGTTGCTGTTAGCGTTGAAGTTATCAACCGCAGCAACCTGCTCCGGATTCTCCGGTGCCACGCTGTCCGGCGAGGTTGAGACCGGTTTACCCAGCGCATTGTTCAGCGCCAGCAGGTCCTGCTCGTTCAGCGTACCCAGCGCCTGCTTGATGTTCAGCTGGTTAATCAGGTACTGGTAACGTGCACTGGAGAGCTGTTGTTTCGCGTTATACAGCGTGGTGGTCGCGTCCAGCACGTCAACAATGGTACGGGTACCGACGGAGTAACCAGCTTCCATTGCATCCAGGGAGCTTTGGGCAGACACAACGGCCTGTTTATACGCGTTGATGCTGCTGATCGAGGCGTTCACGTTGTTGAACGAAGAGCGCACGGTCTGCACCACGTTGCGGTGGGCGCTTTCCAACTGCTCGCTTGCGCCAACGAAGTTGTACTGCGCCTGTTTCACCTGAGAATTCACCAAACCGCCCTGATACAGCGGCAGGGAGAAGCTCAGGCCGACTTTGTTCTGGCCCTGGTTGCTGTCGTCATACTGGGCGGTGTTGGTTTTAGAACCGCTGTAGCTGGTATCAGACACGCCGGTGGAGGCGCTCAGGCTCAGGGTTGGCAGATGGCCATCCTGTGCCTGACGAATCTGCTCGCGGGCCAGGTCCTGGCTCAAACGCGCCTGCAGTAAGGTCAGGTTGCGGTTTTCTGCTTCTTTCAGCAGGGCATTCACCGCCTGCGGCTTATCGGTCTTGAAGTTATCTACGTTCAGGGAAGCCAGTTCTGGATAGTAATTACCGGTGACCTGACGCAGAGATTCCAGCGCGTTGTCGAGGTTGTTACGCGCGGTCACTTCGTTGGCCAGTACGCTGTCGTACTGTGAACGGGCGTTCTGCACGTCAGTGATGGCGACCAGGCCCACGTTGAAACGCTGGGTGGTTTGATCTAACTGACGGTAAATTGCCTGTTTCTGCGCTTCAGTATAGGAGAGCGAGTCAATCGCGCTCAGCACGTTGAAGTACGCAGTCGCCGTGTTCAGGATCAGCGTTTGCTGGTCGGTCTGATAGGTCACATCCTGGATACCCGCGCTCTTTTCCTGCAGGGTCAGGGCGCGCCATTTGGACATATCAAACAGGGTCTGTGTTAATTGCAGTGAGGCGCTGGTAGCATTGGAGTTAACGCCGTTAGCGTCGCGGAAACCGTTGCTGTAGGTATAATCTGCACCTAAACCTAACTGCGGCAGCAGTGGGCTACGCGCTTCGTTAATCTTTTCAAACGCAGCATCACGATCGGCCGCTGATTTACGTAAATCAGGGTTGCCCAGACGTGCCTGCTGGTAGACCTGTAACAGGTTTTCCGCCTGGCTCATTGCACTGAAGCCCGTCAGGCTCAGGCCGATAAGGATGGGGAGCAATTTCTTCATTTGCATTCCTTGTTGTGAAGCAGTATTAGCGCTGATCTAATTAAAAATAATTGCCGATTCTAACAGAATCATCCACACCAAAAGGTTGGCGTAATGTGCCATGTGGCGTTAATTTGCACCAATCTACCATATAGCCTTGCAAACGGCAGCCAAACAGCCTTGAAATTCATAATTTCATCACCATTGCTACCAGGACTCGACTCATGCAAAAACCAGATAAGTTGCCCGTGACATTCGCCAAAAACGATGTAGAAATTATTGCACGAGAAACGCTTTATAGCGGTTTTTTTTCAATGGAACTTTACCGTTTCAGGCATCGCCTGTTTAACGGTGAGATGAGCGGCGAAATCAGGCGCGAAATTTTTGAGCGCGGGCATGCAGCAGTCTTGCTACCCTTTGACCCAGTGCGTGATGAAGTCGTACTGGTTGAGCAGATTCGCATTGCGGCGTATGACGTCAGTGAAAGCCCGTGGTTGCTGGAGATGGTCGCCGGCATGATCGAAGAGGGCGAGTCGGTTGAAGACGTTGCCCGCCGCGAGGCGCTGGAAGAGGCGGGGCTGATCGTTGGCCGCACAAAACCGGTGCTCAGCTATCTGGCCAGTCCGGGAGGCACCAGCGAGCGCTTGTCCATCATGGTGGGCGAAGTGGACGCCACGACCGCGGATGGGATCCACGGTCTGGCAGATGAAAACGAAGATATTCGGGTTCATGTGGTGAGTCGGGAGCAGGCTTACCAGTGGGTAGAAGAGGGGAAAATCGACAACGCAGCGTCTGTCATCGCCCTGCAATGGCTGCAACTGCATTATCAGACATTACGAAACGAGTGGAAAAAATGAAGCGTTATACACCTGACTTCCCAGAAATGATGCGCCTGTGCGAAACCAATTTCGCACAATTGCGCCGCCTGCTGCCGAGAAACGACGCACCCGGCGAAACGGTAAGCTATCAGGTGAGCAACGCGCAGTATCGATTAACGATAACAGAATCAACGCGCTACACTACGCTGGTGGAAATCGAACAAACGGCACCCAGCATTAGCTACTGGAGCCTGCCGTCAATGACGGTGCGGCTCTACCACGACGCGATGGTCGCTGAAGTGTGTTCAAGTCAGCAGATCTTTCGTTTTAAAGCGCGGTATGATTACCCGAATAAAAAGTTGCATCAACGCGACGAAAAGCATCAAATTAACCAGTTTTTAGCCGACTGGCTAAGATATTGTTTAGCACATGGAGCAATGGCGATTCCGGTTTGTTAGCGTCATAAACCTACCTAAGGACACCATTTGGAAAGCCTGTTGAACCTGACTGTTGCTGGTGGGGCACCAGTCAGGATATTACAAATCACCGATACTCACCTTTTTGCCGAAAAGCATGAAACGCTGCTGGGGGTGAACACCTGGGAGAGTTATCAGGCTGTACTTAGCGCTATTCACGCAGAAAATCGTGCCTGCGATCTGATCGTTGCAACGGGCGATCTGGCGCAGGATCAATCCTCCGCGGCCTACCAGCATTTTGCTGAAGGCATCGCGAGCTTTAGCGTGCCGTGCGTCTGGCTTCCGGGCAACCACGACTTTCAGCCTGCGATGTACAGCTCTCTTCAGGAGGCGGGGATCTCTCCGGCGAAGTGTGTGTTTGCCGGTGAGCAGTGGCAGATCCTGCTGCTCGACAGCCAGGTGTTTGGCGTCCCGCACGGTGAGTTAAGCGAGTTTCAGCTCGACTGGCTGGAGACCAAACTGGCCGCCGAACCGGCGCGACATACGCTGCTTTTGCTTCATCATCATCCGCTTCCGGCGGGCTGTAGCTGGCTCGATCAACACAGCCTGCGCAATTCTGCCGCCCTGGATAGCGTGCTGGTGAAATTCCCGCGCGTGAAGAATCTGCTGTGCGGACACATTCATCAGGAACAGGATCTCGACTGGAATGGCCGCCGTCTGCTGGCGACGCCGTCGACCTGCGTTCAGTTTAAGCCGCACTGCGCGAACTTTACCCTGGATACCATCGCGCCGGGCTGGCGCTGGCTGGAACTGCATGCGGATGGTTCACTGACCACGGAAGTCTGCCGTCTGGCAGGCGCGCAATTCCGCCCCGATACCGCTTCAGAAGGCTATTGATGTCTACGCTCCTCTACCTGCATGGGTTCAACAGCTCGCCGCGATCTGCCAAAGCGACACAGTTACGCCAGTGGCTGAGCGAGCATCATCCGCACGTTGAGATGATTATCCCGCAGCTGCCGCCTTATCCGGCAGAGGCGGCGGAGATGCTGGAATCCATTGTTCTGGAACACGGCGGCGAATCTTTCGGCGTGGTGGGTTCCTCGCTGGGAGGGTATTACGCCACATGGCTCTCGCAATGCTTTATGCTGCCCGCCGTTGTGGTTAACCCGGCGGTTCGACCGTTTGAGCTGCTGCGGGACTTTCTTGGCGAAAACGAGAACCCCTACACCGGCCAACAATATGTGCTAGAGTCACGCCATATTTACGATCTCAAAGTTATGCAGGTCGACCCGCTTGAAGCACCGGACCTGATCTGGCTGCTGCAACAAACGGGTGATGAAGTGCTGGATTACCGCCAGGCAGTGGCGTATTACGCCTCCTGCCGCCAGACTATAGAAGAGGGCGGAAACCATGCTTTCACGGGCTTTGAAGATCATTTCACCCAGATTGTCGATTTTCTTGGACTGCACAGCCTCTGACAATCAATGCGAATTGCTAGTTTAAATCATGACGCAAACCTATAACGCTGATGCCATTGAGGTACTCACCGGGCTTGAGCCGGTTCGCCGCCGCCCGGGGATGTACACCGATACGACGCGCCCAAACCATCTGGGCCAGGAAGTTATTGATAACAGTGTCGACGAAGCGCTGGCAGGCCATGCCAAACGCGTCGACGTTATCCTGCATGCCGATCAGTCGCTGGAAGTTATCGACGACGGTCGCGGCATGCCGGTGGATATCCACCCGGAAGAGGGCGTACCGGCCGTTGAGCTGATCCTCTGCCGACTGCATGCGGGCGGTAAGTTCTCCAACAAGAACTACCAGTTCTCCGGTGGTTTGCACGGTGTGGGGATCTCCGTGGTTAACGCCCTGTCTAAGCGCGTGGAAGTGAATGTTCGCCGCGACGGCCAGGTGTATAACATCGCGTTTGAAAACGGCGAGAAAGTGCAGGATCTGCAGGTTGTCGGCACGTGCGGTAAACGCAACACCGGCACCAGCGTCCACTTCTGGCCTGACGAAAGCTTCTTCGACAGCCCACGTTTCTCCGTTTCTCGCCTGACGCACCTGCTGAAAGCCAAAGCGGTACTGTGCCCTGGCGTGGAAATCACGTTTAAAGATAACGTCAACAATACCGAGCAGAGCTGGTGCTATGCCGACGGTCTGAACGACTACCTGTGCGAAGCGGTAAACGGCCTGCCGACGCTGCCGGAAAAACCGTTCGTCGGTAATTTCACCGGTGACACCGAAGCGGTGGACTGGGCGCTGCTGTGGCTGCCGGAAGGCGGTGAGCTGCTGACCGAAAGTTACGTCAACCTGATCCCAACCATGCTCGGCGGTACGCACGTTAACGGGCTGCGTCAGGGTCTGCTGGATGCGATGCGTGAATTCTGCGAATACCGCAACATTCTGCCGCGCGGCGTGAAGCTGTCGGCGGAAGATATCTGGGATCGCTGCGCCTACGTGCTTTCCGTGAAGATGCAGGATCCGCAGTTTGCGGGGCAAACCAAAGAGCGTCTCTCCTCGCGTCAGTGCGCGGCCTTTGTTTCCGGCGTGGTCAAAGATGCCTTCACCCTGTGGCTGAACCAGAACGTTCAGGCCGCAGAGATGCTGGCGGAAATGGCGATCTCCAGTGCGCAGCGTCGTCTGCGTGCGGCGAAGAAAGTGGTACGCAAAAAACTCACCAGCGGCCCTGCGCTGCCGGGCAAGCTGGCGGACTGTACCGCGCAGGATCTTAACCGTACCGAGCTGTTCCTGGTGGAAGGGGACTCGGCAGGGGGATCGGCCAAGCAGGCGCGCGACCGCGAATACCAGGCGATCATGCCGCTTAAAGGTAAAATCCTGAATACCTGGGAAGTCTCGTCCGATGAAGTGCTGGCCTCGCAGGAAGTGCATGATATCTCTGTTGCGATCGGTATCGATCCGGACAGCGAAGATCTTAGTCAGCTGCGCTACGGCAAGATCTGTATCCTCGCGGATGCGGACTCCGATGGTCTGCATATCGCCACGCTATTGTGCGCACTGTTCGTGAAGCACTTCCGCACGCTGGTGAAAAACGGCCACGTCTACGTCGCGTTGCCGCCGCTCTACCGTATCGATCTCGGCAAAGAGGTGTACTACGCGCTGACGGAAGAAGAGAAAGCGGGCGTGCTGGAGCAGCTCAAGCGCAAGAAGGGCAAACCAAACGTTCAGCGCTTCAAAGGGCTGGGCGAGATGAACCCAATGCAGCTGCGCGAAACCACGCTGGATCCTAACACCCGTCGTCTGGTTCAGTTGACCATCAGCGATGAAGATGAACAGCAAACCAACGCCATGATGGATATGCTGCTGGCCAAAAAACGCTCGGAAGACCGACGTAACTGGCTGCAGGAGAAAGGCGATATGGCGGATATTGAGGCCTGATGTCCCCTCACCCTAACCCTCTCCCCAAAGGGGAGAGGGGAATTGAACACCCTCTCCCCTTTGGGGAGAGGGCTGGGGTGAGGGGAACACCCCGCACTGAAATCAAAACGCCATCTTCACCGTAAACTGCACTTCGCGCGGGTCGCCAATCTGGTTGCCCAGGTTGTTGGTCGCAATGGACGAGGTGTAGTAGGTTTTATCAAACAGGTTCTTCACGTTCACCTGCAGCGTCACCGGATACTGCAGCTTCATTTTGTAGGCCACAAAGGCATCGGCAACAAAGTATCCCGGTAAATAATAATCCGCACCGTTGGTCGCTGAACGACGGCTCACGCCGTGTCCACCGCCGCCAAGCGTCAGGGTATTCCCGCCGATCGCGTTATGAATGTCGTAAGTCAGGAACAGGGAACCGGTATGACGCGGCACGTTTGGCAGGGGCTTACCCGCGTAGTCTGGATCCTCCAGCACTTTGGCGTCGGTGTAGCCGTAGCTGGCGATAATATTGGTATTCTCAGTCAGCGATCCGGCAAGATCCACCTCCACTCCCTGCGAGCGTACGCGGCCAGCGGTTTTGGCGATGGTTTCACCCCCCACGCTTTCGTTGTACAGCACGTTGCGCTTGTGAATATCAAACAGCGCGATGTTGGCGGTAATGCCATCGAACAGGTCAAATTTAGCCCCCACTTCGTAAGCATTAGACGTTTCCGGCGGCAGGTCACCAATGTAGCTCGCAATGGACGATTGCGGCATAAACGTCTGGGAATAGTTAGCAAACAGCGAGACGGATGGCGTGAGCTTGTAGACCAGCCCCAGCTTCGGCGTCCACTGTTCGTCGCGGCTGTCGGTATTCACATTGAACGGGCGGCCCTTGCCCGCATACTGGGTGTAATACTGGTAACGCAGCCCGGCAACGGCAATCCACTTATCGGTGAGATACAGGGCGTCCTGCGCGTAGGCGGAGTAGCTTTCCTGTTTGAGCGTCTGGTCGCTATCAGCGGCGGAGACGGTGGTGCATTTGCTGAGATTGCCGTAGGTCGGATGGTAGATATTGAAATCTTTAACGTTCTTACAGCGCATCATGTCCGTACGCAGCAGATCGTAATTCTCATACGACACACCGGTCAGGATCTCATTGTAAAAGCCCGCGATATCTACGTTCCCCTGCAGATCCGCACGCGTACTGTGCATACGCTGAGTCGAGCCCTGGGTTGCATCCACGCGACGGGTCAGGTTACCCGTTTTGGCGTCATAGGCCATCACGCGCGCCTGGTTATCACTGTATTTATCCTGGCTAAAGCTGTAGTCAAACTTCGCGGTCCACTGGCTGTTAAGTCGGTATTCGGCGTTCAGCTGCGCCAGATCGGACTGCCCGTCGGTAACGTTAAACGGCTCGTCAAAGCGGGTTTTACGATCCACGTTTACCGGTTGTTTGGTGTTGAGATCGAAAATGGTTCCCCGATCGAACGGCGTTTTATAGTCGCGATGTGAATAGAGCACGGTCACGGTGGCATCATCACCAAACCAGGTCAACGACGGGGCGATAAAGGTGCTGCGCTCGTTGCCAAAATTACGCCAGTAATCTTCATCCTGATACTCGCCCGTCAGGCGATACGCCAGCCGCGTGCCGTCAATCGGGCCGGTGACATCAATCTGCCCGGTGCCGCCGCCAAAGCTTGAGGAGGT
Organism: Enterobacter cloacae complex sp. 382A5; assembly: GCF_050031095.1. Classification (NCBI taxonomy): domain Bacteria; kingdom Pseudomonadati; phylum Pseudomonadota; class Gammaproteobacteria; order Enterobacterales; family Enterobacteriaceae; genus Enterobacter; species Enterobacter cloacae complex sp. 382A5. The sequence continues at coordinate 3,919,933 of NZ_JBLGVK010000001.1, read as the reverse complement.
AGCGGAAATTGAGCCGCCGAAGCGGGTTTCCGGGCGTTTGGTAACCACGTTGATCAGGCCGCCAGGATCGAGAATGCCATACAGCGTTGAGGCCGGCCCTTTCAGCACCTCCACGCGCTCGGTCGCGGCATTAAAGCTGCGCGGCAGCACGGTGCGCAGGCCGTTGGTCATTATTGACCCGTCGCGGTTCGTACCAAATCCCCGGCGCACAAACGCATCCTGCGTACCGCCCAGGGTGTTGGTCTGCACCACGTTGCTGACGTTATAAAGGGCTTCATCAAGCGAAGTAGCGTGCTGATCTTCCAGCACTTTATCACTGACGGTATTCACCACCTGCGGAATATCCAGCATCGGCATGTTGGTTAGCGTGGCGGTGGAGGTGTTAAGCGGCTGATAGCCGTTTGTGGCCTCGGCCACGGCATGGGGATCGGCGGTGACGGTCAGCGTTTCGCCGTCGTTAGCCGTTGCGGTGTCGGCCGCCTGCACCAGCGGTGCCATAAACAGCAGTGAAAAGAGCGCGCGCCCTTTTACCCCAGAGAGAGAAGGTGTGAACGTAGCCATTACATCTGTTTTCCCAAAAGATCCCGCGCATGAAGGGCGCGGAAGAATGTATGAGTCATTGCCCTTAATTGTCTGCTCGTTAGCCGTGTGGCATCGAACATGTAATTGAGAATCATTCAATCATGCGGCAATGTAGTAGTAAATGGAAAAAAGCAAAAATCGGCTACAGCCTGAAACCTCCCGTCCTGATATAAGTAGATTCCATATAATTCATTGAAAAATCTTAAATAAAAAATAACACCGCCGCTGAAGTACCTGTTATTTAACCCTGGCTTTATCAGGGTGTTTATCCCCTTGACTACTACATGGCGCAGCGGCAAACTCTCAAAAGAGAATGAGTTTTATTTTTATTTGTTCGATTTTTTATTAAGTTGGCATTCACGTGGCGCACAACACCCATAAACCGGGGCTGGTTCTGGAGAACCTCTCCGCGGGCTATCAGAAAAAAATCATCGTCGATGATATCTCCCTTGCGATCCCCCAGCAGAAAATGACCGTGCTGGTAGGGGCGAACGGCTGTGGAAAATCCACGCTGCTGAGCACTATCGCGCGTCTGCTGCAGCCGCTTGGCGGGGCCGCACTGCTTGATGGCAAAGCCATTCACGAGCAACCAACCAGAGCGGTAGCCCGCCAGCTGGGGATCCTGCCGCAATCTCCGCTGCTGCCGGAAGGGCTGACCGTGTTTGAGCTGGTATCACGCGGCCGTTTTCCCTGGCAAAATTTTATGCGCCAGTGGAGCGATGAAGACGAGCAGGCCGTTGAAGAGGCTCTGCACCTGACCGGTACGGCAGAGTTTGCACATCAGCCCGTCGAAAGCCTCTCCGGCGGCCAGCGCCAGCGCTGCTGGATCGCAATGGCCCTGGCCCAGCAAACGCCCTATATCCTGCTGGATGAACCGACAACCTTTCTCGATCTCCGCTATCAGGTGGAGATTCTCGAGCTGCTGCATACCCTGACCCGCCAGCATGGCCGTACGGTGGTGGTGGTGCTCCACGATCTCAACTTCGCCGTCAACTATGGCGATTCCCTGGTCTTTTTACGCCAGGGCAAAGTCGAGGGGGTATTGCATGAAGGCGACGTCTGCACGCCGGAACTCATCAAAGCGGTGTTTGATGTCGATGTCCATATGTCGGTTAATCCCCTGACCGGTAAGCCGTTCTTTATGCCATTCCGCCAGGCGGCGGAAAAATCATGATGCGAACGTCACTGGCTTTCCTGCTGTTTGCCTTGCTGCTGGTGATGGGCGCGATTGCCCACCTGGGTATCGGTGCGCGTGTCATTGCTCCCCAGACGGTGGTGCAGGCCTTGCTTCATTTCGACCCGCGCAATTTCGATCACAACGTGATTGTCAGATTACGCCTGATACGGCTGGCTGCCGCCATGGTCACCGGGGCGGCGCTGGGCGTGGCGGGCGTGTTGTTACAGTCGGTGATCCGTAATCCGCTGGGCGAGCCGCATATTCTGGGGCTTAACGCGGGGGCGGCGCTGGCAGTGGTGCTGACCAGCGCGCTCGGGTTTACCTTGCCGTTTGGCCGCCCGCTGATTGCCGCTGTCGGTGCCGCCGCGCTGTTTATGCTGGTTCTGACGTTCTCCTCTTCAGGGCGAACCGGCCTCACGCCAATGAAAATTACCTTATGCGGCGTGGCGATGTCGGCGTTTGCGTCGTCGATTACCGCCACGGTGCTGATTCTGGATGAACAGACGCTGCTTGCCATGCGCACCTGGCTGGCGGGAGATCTTGCCGGGCTTAACGCGGAGATCGTTCGCAGTGCATCCTGGGTTGCCGCTGTGGGGTTCGCTCTGGCGCTCTGGCTGTCGCCATCGCTCAATATGCTGGCCCTGGGCGACCGGATGGCGCAGGGGCTGGGCGTGTCGCTGCTCAAAACTCGCCTTTTGGCTCTGCTGGCGATTGCGCTGCTTTGCGGCGCAGCCGTCTCCATTGCCGGACCAATTGGTTTTATTGGCCTGGTCGTGCCACAGCTGATCCACCGTCTGGTGTCGGTGGACTTACGCGTGATGGTGCCGCTTTCTGCCCTGTGCGGGGCGCTGGTGTTACTGCTGGCGGATATCGCGGCCCGTACGCTGTTTACGCCGTATGAGCTGGCCACCGGGATCATGACCGCGCTGGTGGGGGCTCCTCTCTTTATCCTGATGGCATCGAGGATGTTCAAATGAGCCGGGCCGGACTGCGTGCATGGCGTGTCGGGCCGTTTTCCGGGCAGGTACGCCCGGCGGCAGTGGCGCGCGTTACGCTTATCGCTCTAATGGGCATTCTCCTGCTGGGGTTTGGCCTGACGCACGGTTCGCTTCCCATTCCCACTTCCGCCATCGGGCGCGCGCTGTTCTCCGGAGAACCCCTGGAGGCCGATGCGCGCTATATCGTGATGGATATCCGCCTGCCACGGCTGCTGATGGCCATTTTAAGCGGCGCGATGCTGGGCATGGCGGGAGCGGCGATGCAGTCCATCACCCGCAACGGCCTGGCCGATCCGGGGCTTATTGGTGTGAAAGAGGGCTGCAGCGCGGCGGTGCTGCTGCTGATTTTTCAGTTCCCTGCGCTGGGGCTGGCCTGGCGTCCGCTGGTCGGGATGGCCGGTGGCCTCATTACCGCGTTGCTGGTGGTGGCGCTGGCCCGCGATATCTCGCGTCCGCGTTTTATTCTGATTGGGATTGGCGTGTCATGGGCTTTCTCTGCGGCAATGGGGATCTTTATGACCACCGCCGACGTGCGCGATGTGCAGACGGCGATGCTGTGGCTGGCAGGGAGCCTGCACGCGGCAAACTGGACGCTGGTCGGTATCGCCGCAGCCTGGGCGGCCCCGGCGTTTGCGCTACTGCTCTTTACCGCCCGCGCGGCTGACGTGGCATTGCTGGGTAACCACGCCGCAACGGGGCTCGGGGTTCGCACCGCACGATTAGCGCTACTGCGCGTTCTCGCGCCGGTGGTGTTAACGGCGGCCTGTGTCTCCTGCGTGGGGAGTATTGGTTTTGTGGGGCTGATTGCGCCACATATGGCGCGTCTGGTGATGCGCGGTGGGCAAACCGCGTTGTTGATGGGCAGTGCCGTGCTGGGGGCGCTGCTGGTGCTGCTGGCGGATACCGTCGGGCGGCTGGCATTCCTGCCGTTGCAGTTACCGGCGGGGATTGTGATTTCACTGATTGGCGGACCGTTTTTCCTGCTGCTGCTCTGGCAGCGTCGGGACAGATTTTAGAGGACTAAGATGCGCGTACTTGTTTCGATGCTTTTGCTGATAGGGTTTGCGGTGGGTGCGGCGGAGCCGACGCAGACGTTCACTGACGATCTGGGGCGTAAGGTGGAGGTGCCGCTTCACCCGAAGCGGATCGTCTCGCTGCACGACCTGGATATCACCATTCCACTGATTGAGCTTGGCGTACCGCCCGTCGCCAGCCATGGCCGCACGCGCCCGGACGGCAGCCATTTTCTGCGCGCCAGCGGCATGCTGACGGGGGTGGATTTCGATAATTCCGACATCAAATTCATCGGCACGGCGGATATCGACATTGAAGCCATTGCCGCCGCCAAACCCGATCTGATCATCACTGAGCCGACCCGCAACACGCCGGTGGAACAGCTGGAGAAGATTGCCCCGACGGTGAGTATCGATCATCTCGATGGCGGTGCACCGGAGATCTACCGCAAGCTGGCGCAGCTCACCGGTACGCAGGCGCGGCTGAAAATCCTGGAGCGCCGCTATCAGGAGCAAATCAAGGCGCTGAAGGCGACCATCGATACGCGCAAAATCACCGTGTCGGTGATTCAGGCTAACCAGGGAAAAATCAATGCCATGCACAGCTACCACTCTTTAGGCCGCGTGCTGCGTGACGCCGGATTTACCTTCCCGCCGCTGATTGAGAAAATCCCTGAAGGGGGACGGATTGATGTCAGCGCCGAACGTCTGCCGGAGCTGGACGCCGATTTTGTCTTTGCCACCTGGCGCGGCGACACCGGGGGTAAACCGCAGGACGAGCTTGCGGCGATGGAGGCGGTGATGCCGGGCTGGTGCCAGTTCCTGAACGCCTGTCGGACCGGCCACTACGTGCTGATTTCACGCGAAGAGGCCATTTCGAACTCCTTCGCCTCTTTAGGGCTGATGGCCGCGCAGGTACAGTCGCAGATTGCCGGGCGGCCATTGCCGGAGGTATCACCGTGATCCGTAAAGAGAAAGGGCGCGTGGATGTTTACGGGGAGCGCTTTCGCGCACGTGCGCATCACCTGACGCCGCGTCTGCTGCAGGTGGCGCGCTACATCAACGAGAACCGGGAAGCGGTGATGGAGCAGACGGCAATGGAGATCGCCACGCTGCTAAAAACCTCGGACGCCACCGTGGTCCGCGCGATTCAGGCGCTGGGTTTTGCCGGGCTGCGCGATCTGAAGCAGACGCTGGAGCAGTGGTTTGGTCCGGTGGTGACATCCAGCGAAAAGATCTCCTCAACGGTCAACACGCTCACCAGCGACGTTAACGCGAGCATCGATTTTGTGCTGGAAGGGCATCAGCACACCTGTGAGGTCTTGTCGCAACCGCACAACCGCTATGCGATGGCGCAGGCGGTGTCGCTGCTGGCGCAGGCCAGGCAGGTGGCGATCTTCGGCATTGGTGCCTCCGGTATTCTGGCCGAGTACACCGCCAGATTATTCAGCCGGATGGGGCTCCCCGCCATGCCGCTCAACCGCACCGGGATAGGCCTTGCCGAACAGTTGATTGCGCTCCAGCGCGGCGATGTGCTGGTCATGATGGCGCAAAAATCTGCACACCGGGAAGGACAAACCACGTTGCGGGAAGCCAAACGTCTGGGGATCCCGACGATTTTGCTGACCAACGCCCTGGACTCGCGTTTCAGCAAAGAGGCCAGCGTGGTGATCCATGTGCCGCGCGGCGGAGAAAAGGGCAAAATCCCGCTGCACGGTACGGTGCTGCTGTGCCTGGAGATGATTATTTTGTCCGTCGCCTCCACCGAGCCGCAGCGCACCATCAAATCCATGAAGCGCATCAACGAGTTTCATCGTGGGTTAAAGCCGGGGAAGAAGAGCGGTTAAAGCATGCCGGGCGCTCACGCCGTTCATCGGTCAGCATGGTTCTTCCGGTACTGCAACGGCGTCTCGCCAATCCCCTTCTTAAACGCGCTGATAAACCACGTCACGTCGGAAAATCCCACCTGGGTGGCAATCTCGCGTACGCTCGCCTCGCTGTGCAGCAGGCGCTCGCAGGCCTTGCGCAGCCTTAGCGTATTCAGATAGTCATGGATCTTCTCGCCCGTTTCCGCATGGAATTTTCGCGATACGTAGCTGCGGGATTTCCCCAGCGTTTCTGCCAGTGCATCCAGGCGAAATTTCTCCTGGTAATGTTCGTCCAGCCAGAACATCACCTGGCTGGCGAGCCCAAGGCTACTGCCCGGCGCACTGGCATTATCGTCCGGGAGCATGGCGAATAAACCAATCAACAGCGCGGCTATTCCCTCGCGGGTTAAAGGCGACGGGTAACAGCCGAGCAGATGATCGACATGGTGATGGCAGTGCGCCAGATCGGCGACCCACGCTCCGGCACCGCGGGCAGAAAGTTTCTGCAGCCGTTGCTGCGTGTGGGGAAAATCGCGCAGGGCTGTAAGCACCGCGTGAGGGTCGAGATGAATAATGGTACGTCGGTAAATCGCTTCTGCCTGCTCATCCACCCTCACTTTATGCAGGGTAAACGGCGGAAAGAAAAACAGCCGCCCGGGGCGCATGGTGTAGTGACGGTTATCGACAATGGCGACGCCAAATCCTTCTTCCACATACAGAATCTCCAGACACTGATGCCAGTGATGGTAACGCACGGTATTGGCAAACAGACGGCTGAATGACACGACGGTGTCATTTAAGGTGATCAGTTCCAGCCGGTCGGAGGTGGGCGTGTCGCGCATAGTGCAATAAAACTCAATTTTCTGCCGTTATATTCTCGTTATAAACCACCTTTTTAAATTTTCTCAACTGGAGGTTTATTTAGCCTTCACGGCTGTGACGTGGCTAACATTTATCCCCCTTGCGGATTCACTATCCTTCGTCGCAGTTGATGACGAGGGCGAGCGTATGTCTAAAAAATCAAATCCATTGTCTTCGCGCCAGGAGGTGGTGGCGTCGTTACATGACCTGCTGGGCGCGCTGGATAAGTCCTTTCCGCAGGATTGTTCACGGTTCTCGCTGGGAGAAACCTGTGCGCACTACCCCACGGAGATTGCGCAGATGGAAGGGCTATCCCGCGCGCTGTGGGGGCTGTTTCCGCTGATGGCGGGCGGCGGGGGCGAGCCGTTTAGTGAGAAGTACCTGACCGCCATTAAGCTCGGCACCGATCCGCAGAGCCCGGGCTATTGGGGGGAAACCGGCCCGTACGACCAGCGTCTGGTGGAGATGGCGGCTTACGGCCTGGGGCTGGCGCTGCTGGGGGATAAGCTCACCCGCCGCTTCAGCGAACGTGAGGTAATGAACCTGCACGCGTGGCTCAACCAGATCACCGATGCGCAGATGCCGGACAGCAACTGGAACTACTTCGCGATTATGGTGCAGCTTGGCTTCAAATGTGCCGGGCTACCGTATGATCCGCGCGCCATCGACCGTCGGTTTGCGATGATGGAGGCGTATTATCTGGGTGACGGCTGGTATTCTGACGGTCCGGGCCGCCCGAAGGATTACTACATCTCAATGGCGTTCCACTTCTACGGCCTGATTTATGCCACCCTCAGCGGTGATGAAAAAAGGGCGGAGGTGTTACGTGAGCGTGCCCGTCAGTTCGCCGAAGATTTTATTTACTGGTCTGCCGCCGACGGCGCGTCGGTACCGTTTGGCCGGAGCCTCACCTATCGCTTCGCGATGGTCGCTTTCTGGAGCGCCGTGGCCTTTTCCGGGCTGAATGTCTTCTCGCCGGGCATCGTGAAGGGCATTGTACTGCGCCATCTTCGCTGGTGGCAGCGGCAGCCGATGACCGATCGCGACGGTATTTTGACCCTCGGTTTTACTTATCCCAACCTGGTGATGTGCGAGGATTATAACGCCCCCGGCTCGCCGTACTGGGCGCTGAAAACGTACCTGATTCTGGCCTTGCCGGAGTCACACCCGTTCTGGCAGGCAGAAGAGCAGCCGCTCCCCTCGCTGGCGGAAAAACGTGTGATCCACCCAGCGCAGCACATCCTGATGCATGCGGATAGCTCACAGCACGTCACGATGCTCACTGCCGGTCAGCTTGAGCTGAATAACTACGTCAACACCGAAGCCAAATACACCAAATTTGCGTACTCAAGCCGCTTTGGCTTCACCCTCGAGCGGGGGCGCTTTGGCCTGAAACATGCCGCCTGCGACTCGATGTTACTGCTGGCGGAGGGGGATAACTACTTCCGCGGGCGTCGTGAATGCGCGGAGGTGCGGGTCGATGAGAACTACCTCTATTCACGCTGGTCACCCTGGCATGATGTCCATGTCGAAACCTGGCAAATTCCCTTTGGCGAGTGGCACGTGCGTCTGCACCGCATTAACAGCGCTCGCACCCTTCAGGCCGTGGAGGGCGGTTTTGCGGTGATGAAAACCGAACCCCACATTCATGAGCGTGGCTGTTACCTGACGGCCAGCAACGGCAGCAGCGTGATTGTCGATCTCTCCCCGGCCATTGCCCGGGAGCCAGACAGCATCGTCACGCCGCCGAACAGCAGCATTATGTTCCCGGAATGCGCATCCATTCCGTTGTTAAAAACCGATCTCCCTCAGGGAGAGAGCTGGCTCTGTTGCGCCGTCGTGGCCAGCGAGAACCCCCCCGCGGCATTGGCACCTGAATTGAAGATGACCCCTGACCAGGTCGCGATCCGCGAACCCGGAGGCGAACGTAAGCTGTCGTTCACATTATAAAAAATCTGACCCTACACGTCGGCGAGGATGATATGAAAAGTGCATCTACAACGAACAGAACCGAATATTACAAAATCAGCAGCTTTATATTTCTCTATTTCTTTACCTGGTCTGCCAGTATTGGGCTATTAGCCATCTGGCTCGGCCAAAAGGCGAATCTCAGCGGCTCGGTAATTGGCACTGTCTTTGCGGTCAACGGTGTCTTCTCAGTCATTCTTAAACCGATCTACGGCTATATTCTCGATAAGATCGGCATGAGTAAATACCTGCTCTATTTCGTGGTTGCCATGTCCGCACTGATGGCGCCGTTCTTTATTTATGTTTACCAGCCGCTGCTGATGTCCAATACCCTGGTGGGGATCATCATTGGCGCGCTCTATTTAAGTTTTGCCTGGTACGCGGGCGTGGCGGCGTGTGAATCCTATTCTGACCGCTTTAGCCGTTTAAACGGTATGGAGTTCGGGCAAATTCGCATGTGGGGATCGCTTGGCTGGGCCGTGGCGTCCTCGTTCTCCGGTCTGCTGTTTAATCTCTCTCCGGCGTATAACTTTATTCTGGGCAGCGTCGCATCCATCATCATGCTGATCGTCCTTGTGAGCCTGAAAGTGAACACTAACTCCGCTCACGCCAGCGAGGTGCTGACCAAAGAGAAAATCGCCCCTGCGGATGTCTATGCCCTGCTGCGTAACCGCAAGTTCTGGGCGTTCTGCCTGTATGTGGCGGGCGTGGCGTGGATGATGTTTATTGCCGAGCAGCAGTTCTCACGCTATTTCGTCACGTTCTTTGACGATATTCACCAGGGTAACGCGGTGTTCGGTTATCTGGGAACCGTACAGTCGGGTATGGAATTTGTGATGTATATGGTGATCCCGCTGTTGGTGAATAGTATTGGTGCCAAGCGTGGGCTGTTAATTGTCGGGCTGGTGGTCGGTGCACGACTGATTATTTCCGGCCTGTGCGATTCCCATCTGTTAATTTCCGTACTGAAACCGCTGTATGGCCTGGAAATATGTCTGCTGCTGGTATCGGTCTTTAAATATATTGCTGAGCATTTCGATAAACGCGTTAACGCCACCATGTATCTGCTGGGCTATCAGGCCATGCTCTACGTGGGCAACGTGGTTGTCTCTTCGCCTGCCGGCTATCTGTATGACCGCATCGGCTTTGAGCACACCTATATCATTATGGGAGCCACGGCGCTGACCTTTACGTTTATCTCTGCCTTTACGCTATCCGCCTGCCAGAGCAAATGGCGCGGTACCCGCTCGCTGAACGCAGCAGAACCCTCATCCCGGTAATTTAAAGGACCCGAAACATGTTAAGTCGTATCAAAGAGGAACACCTGCAGGCTATTCCTGTCCCCGTTGAATCGCGGACATTACGTGATGAACTCAGCTCTGCCCGCAGTCACGTGCTTGAGCTGATTAGCCGTCATTTGGTGGCGTTCGGTGACCGATTCCCGGCAGAAACCTGCCAGAACGGGGTTTATCCGCTGACGGAGAATGTGGAGTGGACCACCAGCTTCTGGACCGGTCAGCTATGGCTGGCGTGGGAGATGAGCGGTGAGACAACGTTCCGCGAGATGGCTGAAAAACACGTGCGCTCGTTTGGCCTGCGCATCGCCGGGCGTAATGATACCAACACTCATGATTTGGGGTTCCTGTATACGCTCTCCTGCGTGGCGGCCTGGCGACTGACCGGCAACCGCGAGGCGCGCGGGTTCGCCCTGCTGGCGGCTGAAGCCCTGCTGGAGCGCTTTCACCCGAAGGCGAAGATTATTCAGGCCTGGGGCGATCTGTCAGACCCGGAGCAGGCCGGACGGATGATAATCGACTGCAACATGAATCTGCCGCTGCTCTACTGGGCGACGGAACAAACCGGCGACGCGCGCTTTGCTAACGCCGCAAAAGCCCACGTGATGCAGGCCGCTACGTACCTGATTCGTGAAGATGCCTCGACGTTCCACACCTACTACATGGACGTGGTTACCGGCGCGCCTCGTTACGGCAACACGCAGCAAGGATACGCGGACGACTCCTGCTGGTCCCGCGGGCAGGCGTGGGGGATCTACGGTTTTATGCTGAGCTATCTCTATACCGGCGATAAGACGATGATTGTGCTGTCAAAACGCCTGGCAAACTACTTTCTTAATCGTCTGCCGGAGGATTATGTCTGCCACTGGGATCTGGCGCTGCTGGGGACAGATGCACTGCGGGATTCCTCCTCGGCGGCCATTGCCGTCTGCGGGCTGCTGGAGCTGGTAAAACAGTTGCCGGTCACGGATCCGGATCGTGAACGTTATCTGGACTGGGCTAAAGGGATTATGTCGTCGCTGACAAAGCACTATCTGATGGGCAAAGACGAGAAGGGGAACGGGCTGCTTAAGCACGCTGTCTATCACCTGGCGAGCAACAAAGGCGTGGATGAGTGTGCGAGCTGGGGCGATTACTTCTACGTTGAGGCGCTGGTGCGGTTCACCCAGAGCTGGAAGCCGTACTGGTAAAAGGTCGGGGGCGCGCCCCCGACGTGTGGGTTACGCCTTAGGAATACGCAGCGTCTGGCCGGGATAAATCTTGTCCGGGCTGGAGAGCATCGGGCGGTTCGCTTCAAAAATCTTGTTGTACTGGTTGGCATCCCCGTAAACGGTTTTGGAGATGGCGCTGAGGGTGTCGCCTGATTTCACCGTATAGTAAGTGGCTTCATCTTTGGCATCAGTGGCGGTGATGTTGTTTTCCACCTCGCTGACGCCCGCAATATTGCCGACGGCGACCTGGATTTTTTCTTTCTGCTCTTGGGTCAGCCCGTCGCCCGTTACGCTGGCTTTACCGTCGGTAACGTTGACCTGCACTTTATCCGCGCCGGGAATGTTGAGTTTCTTGAGATGCTCGGTGATTTTGTCGCTCTGGCCTTTATGATCGGTCAGGTTGTCCCACAGCTTTTCGCCTGCTTCTTTTACGAAGTTAAAAAGTCCCATTCCATCCTCCTGTTAATCATGAAGTCAGAATAAGCATAGCAGGTCAGAGAGATCTCCCTCTCCGAAAGGAGAGGGAAGGCAGGTTTTACACCCCTTGCTCCAGAATACGGATGTGGGTTTCCAGCACGTCACCTTTTACCGCATCGCTCCACGCTTTCATGTGTGCTGTCTGCAGGTGCGCTTCGAGATGCGCCACGGTTTCCCACTGCTCAACCATGATGATGGAGTCCGGCGCGGTGGCCTGGAAGCTGGCGCTGGTTGCGGCGTCAACCATCGGCGCATAGCCGTGGCAGCCTTCTTCTTGCAGTACGGTTGGGATAATTTTCGCGAACTGATCCAGCACCGCCTGGCGGTGATGTTGGCCAGGACGGGTACGGATTTCAGCAATAACGGTAAGCATAATTAACTCCTTCTAATTCCAGGTTACCAGTTAAGCAAAAATTTCAGCCAGATGCTTGCGATATTCTGCGATATAGCGCGGGACGTCAGGCATTTTAATCACGTCGTTGACGATAAAGGTCGGCAGCGGGTCCATGCCGAGGAACTGGTTAGCCTTGTGAAACGGCAGGTATGCGCCGTCTACCCCTACGCCTTCAAAGAACTGATCTTTATCGGTGAACGCGTCCAGCGGGGCGTTCCAGGTCAGGGAGAGCATATATTTCTTGCCCTGAATCAGGCCGCCTGAGCCATATTTTTTAGACGCGTCTGAACGGGTACGGCCGTCGCTGGCATACAGTGAACCGTGGCCCTCAGTGAACACGTCATCCATGTATTTTTTCACGGTCCACGGTGCGCCCATCCACCAGCCCGGCATCTGCCAGATAACCACGTCAGCCCACAGGAAGTTCTGCACTTCGGCTTTCACGTCGTAATGGCTGTCTGCGCGAACAACCTTAACATCATGCCCGGCGTCGCGCAGGAAGCCGTCCGCGACCTCGGTCAGGGTGTCATTCAACTGGCCTTTAGAGTGGGCGAATTCTTTCGCACCGTTGATAATCAGAATGTTGCTCATTATTTGTCCTCGTCGATGAGAGTATGGCGAGTATTCTACGCGCGAGGGCGATACGGTAAAATGAGCAAAATGTGCAAAGTCTTTTGCGTTAAATGCAATAATCCCTTACCAGCACACCTTCACATCAACGCCGCCTTCCGCAGCATTATCCAGTGAAACGCGCATACCGTGCAGGGCAGCAATGCGTTTTACAATCGATAATCCCAGCCCGCTGCCCGTGGCATCCTGGCCGGGTGGACGATAAAAACGCTCGCCAATACGGGCCAACGCCTCGGGGGCGATCCCTGGTCCGTTGTCGCGTACGGAGAAGCAACGGGCGTCCAGCGTAACGTCAACCACGCTGCTGCGCGGGCTGTAACGAACGGCGTTATCCAGCAGGTTACGCACCAGCAGGCTCAACAGCAGCGGCTGACCCGTGCGTTCAGCCTGCGGGGCGTTGATGTTCAGGCGAACGTCGATACCCGCCTGCTGCGCCGGATGCCAGATGTCCAGAACCGCTGATTGCAGTAAATCGGCCATCTTTATCGGTTCGACATCGTCGAGATTTTCCAGAGAGTCCAGACGCGAGAGAGTGAGGAGTTGATCCACCAGCCGGGATGCCCGGTCGATCCCCGCGTGGAGCTGCGAGAGCGCTTTTTCCTGCGCCTGCGGGTCGTCCAGAGAGAGTTGCGCCACGTCGGTTTGCACCTTCAGGGCCGCCAGCGGGCTACGTAATTCGTGGGCGGCATCGGAGGTAAAGCGGCGCTCGCGGCTCATCATCTCCTGGGTTCGGGTAAAGAGGTGGTTCAGGGAGTCCAGAAGGGGGCGCACTTCTGATGGCACGCCCTGTGTCGGCAGAGTGTCGGTGGCATCCGGCGAGCGCAGGCGCAACGTCTGCGCCAGTTTTTTCAATGGCTTAAGCTCCCGGCTCAGCAGGACAATCAGCAACAGCAGCATCACCGGTAGCGCCACCAGCCACGGCGTCAGCTGCGAGCTGACCACATCAAGCGCCATCTCCTGCCGGTATTCCCACTCCTGACCGACCACCACGCGGTACTTCCCGTCCGGCGAGGTCAGCCATAAGAAACGCCAGTCATCGTTGTCGTCTTTGAGCCTGCCGTCATCAAACCCATCGCGGCGATAGTGATACGGGATGTCGCGGCCGTTTTCCCCGTCATTGAGGATCATCGTGCCGTCGGTAGCGTAAATGGCGAAGGCCAGAGCATCGTCGTCCAGGCGACCGTGCTTCACTTTTTTGGGGATCTCGCGCATCCGCTCCGGAGCGCGGATCTCATCCAGATCCATCGTCAGCAGCCGTTTAGCAAACAGCATCTGCTGGGTATCAAACAGCTTATCGAGCTTGTGGGTCGTCTGCTGCCAGGCGACAAGGCTTGCGGCAAACCAGGCCGTCAGCGACAGCAGCAGAAAAAGAAGCGTCAGACGGAGTTTCAGGCTCAGTTTCATGCGTCACCCAGGGTATAGCCGATGCCATGAACCGTGCGGATAAACTCGCTGCCCAGCTTACGCCGCAGATGATGGACGTGAACTTCCACGGCGTTACTGGAGACGTCATCGTCCCACGTATAGAGCTTCTCTTCGATCGCTTTACGCGGCAGGACGCGGCCCGCATTGCGCATCAGTAACTCCAGCAGGGCGAACTCTTTGGGCTTGAGGGCCAGCGTTTCCCCCGCCAGCGTGGCGACGAGGCTTGTCGGGTCGAGCGTCACTTTGCCGTGACGCAGCTCGCTGCGCGTCTGACCGTGGCTGCGACGCACCAGCGCCTCAAGGCGGGCGGCCACTTCGATCAGCGCGAAGGGTTTGCAGAGGTAATCATCGGCCCCCAGGCGTAACCCCTCGACGCGCTGATTCAGCGCATCCCGCGCGGTCAGGATAAGCACCGGCTCGCTGCGCCCGCTTTCGCGCCAGGCGCGCAGGATCGCCAGACCGTCGATCTCCGGTAGCGTCAGGTCAAGCACTACCGCATCGTAAGGGGCAGAACAGAGCGCCGCCTGGCCGGTTTTTCCGTCGGTGAACCAGTCCACGCTGAAGCCCATTTTGCTTAAGCCCGCTTTGATGCCATCACCAATCAGCTTGTCGTCTTCTACCAGTAATATGCGCATATCCCCTCCTTGATGGCGTCAGTAAACCCTCTGGATCCGCCTGCTGTACAGTAAAAAAATATAAATTTTCCCCTTAAGAAGTTGTTAAGGATTACCCTGTTTAATGGATTGCGACACCACATTAAAGGGAGAGAAGAATATGAAAAAATTCGCTGCAATGGCTGCTATCATGATGATGACCACCGCACCGGTCTTCGCTGCTCAGGGCGGTTTTACGGGCCCATCAGCTACCCAACCCCAGACTCAGACGCAGGCAGGCGGTTTTGTTGATAACAACGCCAACCTGACAACGGCCGCGAAAGTCAAAGACCTGAAGGACGACGCCTGGGTGAAGCTGCGCGGGAACATCACCGAACGCCTGTCCGATGACCGCTACACCTTCCGCGACGAGACCGGCACGGTGGTGGTTGAGATTGATCATAAGCGCTGGAACGGTGTGACCGTGTCCCCGCAAGATAAAGTCGAGCTGCAGGGTAAGGTCGATAAAGACTGGAACGAATTTGAAATCGACGTGAAGCAGGTTATCAAGCTGACGAAATAACCCAGAAAGGGCCGCTTATCCGGCCCTTTTTCTTTGTGACTCAACTCGCCAGATAGGGTAGTATCTGCGGCAATATTGCCTGAAACCCATCGGTTTCTGAGTTGAGGAATCACACGTAATGAGCGATATGGCAGAGCGCCTCGCGCTACATGAATTCACGGAAAACGCCTACCTGAACTACTCCATGTACGTCATCATGGACAGGGCATTGCCGTTTATCGGGGATGGCCTGAAGCCCGTTCAGCGTCGCATCGTCTATGCGATGTCCGAGCTGGGGCTGAACGCCACCGCCAAGTTCAAGAAATCCGCCCGTACCGTCGGTGACGTACTGGGTAAATACCATCCGCACGGCGACATCGCCTGCTATGAAGCGATGGTGCTGATGGCCCAGCCGTTCTCTTATCGTTACCCGCTGGTGGACGGTCAGGGGAACTGGGGGGCACCGGACGATCCGAAATCCTTCGCGGCGATGCGTTATACCGAATCCCGCCTGTCTAAATATGCCGAAGTGCTGCTGGGCGAACTCGGCCAGGGGACGGTGGACTGGGTGCCAAACTTCGACGGCACGCTGCAGGAGCCGAAAATGCTGCCTGCGCGTCTGCCGAATATCCTGCTGAACGGCACCACCGGTATCGCGGTCGGTATGGCGACGGACATCCCGCCACACAACCTGCGTGAAGTGGCGAAAGCCGCCATCACCCTGATTGAACAGCCGAAAACCTCGCTGGACGAGCTGCTGGATATCGTTCAGGGGCCGGACTTCCCGACCGAAGCTGAGATCATCACCTCGCGTGCGGAAATCCGCAAAATCTACCAGAATGGCCGTGGCTCCGTGCGCATGCGCGCGGTGTGGACCAAAGAGGACGGCGCCGTGGTGATCACCGCGCTGCCGCATCAGGTCTCTGGGGCCAAGGTGCTGGAGCAGATCGCCTCCCAGATGCGCAATAAAAAGCTGCCGATGGTGGACGACCTGCGCGATGAATCCGACCACGAAAACCCAACCCGTCTGGTGATCGTGCCGCGCTCTAACCGCGTGGACATGGAGCAGGTGATGAACCACCTGTTCGCCACCACCGACCTGGAAAAAAGCTACCGCATCAACCTGAACATGATCGGTCTGGACGGACGCCCGGCGGTGAAAAACCTGCTGGAGATCCTCTCCGAATGGCTGACCTTCCGTCGCGATACGGTGCGCCGTCGTCTGAACCACCGTCTGGAGAAAGTGCTTAAGCGCCTGCATATCCTCGAAGGTTTGCTGGTGGCGTTCCTCAATATCGATGAAGTCATTGAGATCATCCGTACCGAGGACGAGCCGAAGCCCGCGTTAATGTCGCGCTTTGGTATCAGTGAAACCCAGGCCGAAGCGATCCTCGAACTGAAGCTGCGCCATCTCGCTAAGCTGGAAGAGATGAAGATCCGCGGTGAGCAGAACGAGCTGGAAAAAGAGCGCGATCAGCTGCAGGCGATCCTCGCGTCCGAACGCAAGATGAACACCCTGCTGAAGAAAGAGTTGCAGGCCGATGCCGATGCCTTCGGCGACGACCGCCGTTCTCCGCTGCATGAGCGCGAAGAAGCGAAGGCGATGAACGAGCATGACATGCAGCCTTCAGAGCCGGTCACCATCGTCCTGTCCCAGAGCGGCTGGGTGCGTAGCGCCAAAGGCCATGATATCGACGCGCCGGGGCTGAGCTACAAAGCGGGCGACAGCTTCAAGGCGGCCGTGAAAGGCAAGAGCAACCAGCCGGTGGCGTTTATTGACTCCACGGGCCGCAGTTACGCCATCGATCCGATCACGCTGCCTTCCGCGCGCGGTCAGGGCGAACCGCTGACCGGCAAGCTGACGCTGCCGCCAGGGGCGACGGTTGACCACATGCTGATGGAAGCCGACGACCAGAAACTGCTGTTGGCCTCTGATGCGGGTTACGGCTTTATCTGTACCTTTAACGATCTCGTGTCACGTAACCGTGCCGGTAAAGCCATGATCAGCCTGCCGGATAACGCACACGTTATGCCGCCGCTGGTGGTTGAGAACGAGAGCGACATGCTGCTGGCCATCACGTCTGCCGGGCGCATGCTGATGTTCCCGGTCAGCGACCTGCCGGAGTTGTCAAAAGGGAAGGGCAATAAGATCATCAACATCCCGTCGGCGGAAGCCGCGAAAGGTCAAGATGGCCTGGCGCATCTCTTCATTCTGCCGCCGCAGAGCACGCTGACCATTCATGTCGGCAAGCGTAAAATCAAGCTGCGTCCGGAAGAGTTGCAGAAGGTGGTGGGCGAGCGCGGACGCCGCGGTTCGCTGATGCGCGGCCTGCAGCGTATCGACCGCGTGGAGATCGATTCTCCTGCACGCAGCAGCGCGGGCGACAGCGAAGAGTAACGCGTTTCGATCCCCCTCTGTTCCGGAGGGGGATATCCAATAAAATTTCCCGTAAAACCGTTGTTAATTCGTGCGTTGCGATTAACAATACGCGCTCGTAATAAAGTCCTTACCTGGCCACAGGTGAAGTATAATTGTCAGCTGTCAGGGCTTCAGAGGTCGCTATGCTATACATTGTTCGTCTTATTCTTACCGTTATCTACTGCATTCTGGTCTGTGTTTTCGGCTGCATCTATTGCCTGTTCAGCCCGCGTAACCCGAAGCATGTCGCCACCTTCGGCCACATGTTTGGTCGTCTTGCACCGCTGTTTGGCCTGAAGGTTGAAAAGCGTCTGCCGGAAGGGGCGGAGAATTTTGGTAACGCCATCTATATCGCAAACCATCAAAATAATTACGATATGGTGACTGCCTCTAACATCGTGCTGCCGCCGACCGTGACGGTGGGTAAGAAGAGCCTGCTGTGGATCCCCTTTTTCGGCCAGCTCTACTGGCTGACGGGTAACCTGCTGATTGACCGTAATAACCGCGCAAAAGCGCACGGTACCATTGCGGAAGTGGTGAACCACTTCAAAAAGCGCCGCATTTCTATCTGGATGTTCCCGGAAGGTACGCGCAGCCGCGGTCGCGGTCTGCTGCCGTTTAAAACCGGGGCGTTTCATGCCGCAATTGCGGCGGGCGTTCCAATTATTCCCGTGTGTGTTTCCAATACATCGAATAAGATTAATCTTAACCGCCTGAATAACGGGCTGGTGATTGTCGAGATGCTGCCGCCGGTCGATACCAGCAAATACGGTAAAGATCAGGTCCGCGAGCTGGCAGCGCACTGCCGTGAACTGATGGTTCAGCATATTGCTCAGCTCGACAAAGAAGTCGCAGAGAGAGAAGCCGCCGGGAAGATCTAATCCGGCGTTAAAAGGGAAAACGAATTCCCGCGTTGTTAGTCGTTTCAGATGGAGCTTATATGTCACTCAGTCGGCGTCAGTTTATTCAGGCTTCAGGGATCGCCCTTTGTGCGGGAGCGATGCCGCTGACAGCCAGCGCCGCCGGGCAGCAACAGCCGCTGCCCATTCCGCCGTTGATTGAATCCCGTCGCGGGCAGCCGCTATTCCTGACGCTACAGCGAAGCCACTGGTCGTTTACCCAGGGAACCCGCGCGCCGGTCTGGGGTATTAACGGGCGCTACCTTGGGCCGACCATCCGCGTGTGGAATGGCGATGACGTGAAGCTCATCTACAGCAACCGCACGCCTGAAAATGTGGCGATGACCATCAGCGGATTGCAGGTTCCCGGCCCGTTGATTGGCGGGGCCGCGCGCATGATGTCGCCTAACGCCGACTGGGCTCCCGTACTGCCGATCCGTCAGAGCGCGGCGACGCTGTGGTATCACGCTAATACCCCTAACCGCACTGCCCAGCAGGTTTATAACGGCCTGGCCGGGATGTGGCTGATAGAAGACGAGGTCAGTAAATCTCTGCCCATTCCAAACCACTACGGCGTGGATGATTTCCCGGTCATTATCCAGGACAAGCGTCTGGATAACTTTGGCACACCGGAATACAGCGAGCCGGGTAGCGGTGGCTTTGTTGGCGACACGCTGCTGGTCAACGGCGCGCAAAGTCCGTATGTCGAAGTCTCGCGCGGCTGGGTTCGCCTGCGTCTGCTGAACGCCTCTAACTCGCGCCGCTATCTGTTGCAGATGAGCGATGGCCGCCCGCTGCATGTGATCTCTGGCGACCAGGGCTTTTTACCGGCGCCGGTGTCCGTTAAACAGCTGGCGCTTGCCCCGGGTGAACGCCGTGAAATCCTCGTGGATATGACCAACGGCGATGAAGTCTCGGTGACCTGCGGCGAAGCGGCGAGCATTGTGGATCGCATTCGTGGCTTCTTTGAGCCGTCGAGCATTCTGGTCTCCACGCTGGTGCTGACCCTGCGCCCAACCGGTCTCCTGCCGCTGGTGACCGACAGCCTGCCCATGCGCCTGCTGCCGCAGGAGATCATGAGCGGTTCGCCGGTGCGCAGCCGTGATATCAGCCTCGGCGACGACCCGGGCATCAACGGCGCGCTGTGGGACGTTAACCGTATCGACATTACTGCCCAGCAGGGCACCTGGGAGCGCTGGACCGTTCGCTCCGACATGCCGCAGTCGTTCCATATTGAAGGTGTGTCATTCCTGATCCGCAACGTGAACGGCGCGATGCCATTCCCGGAAGACAGGGGCTGGAAAGACACCGTCTGGGTGGATGGTCAGGTTGAACTGCTTGTCTACTACGGCCAGCCTTCCTGGCCGCACTTCCCGTTCCTGTTCCACAGCCAGACGCTGGAGATGATGGACAGGGGCTCCGTAGGGCAAATGTTGGTTAACCCGGCGCCGTAAATTGCTTTTCTCCCTCTCCCTGTGGGCTGAGGGATCCCCATAAATAATGCCTGCACAGACGGCCCCCTCTCCCTTTGGGCTGAGGGTTCCCCACAAAATAATGCCTGCACGGAGGACCCCCTCTCCCTTGAGGGAGAGGGCTGGGGTGAGGGGGAACATACGGCTGTGGAGGTCATTCCGTTCACTTTATGTTCCTTGCTACTCTGTAACGACATAGCCCGTGAACGTGCCAGGGTGGCTCAGTCGCCACCCCCCTGGCGACCCGGGCTCCCGGCGGTAAATCGCCGCTTCGCGGTGCCCTCGGCTTATTCCTTCCGGCTTATCGGGGACGGGCGGAGGTAACATATATGGACGCTCCCGGAATGCAACGTTTTCTTCAGTTCAGCAATTAAACGGGTAGATGCAGCCATATATCCGGTTTCTGATAGGATTTATTTATCCCGAACCATGATGAAATCCGCCAGACAGGTACCAATCATCCTCTTCGGGCTGACTTGCCCTTGTTGCCTCTCGGTGTATCCTGCCTGCGGTCTTACCTGTTTTGCCATCTTCTGAAGTCAACTGCACCTACCAGGACGTAACTCTTTTTCAGCACCTCGTCAGGTTGACTGGCCTTGTGTCAGGCGGCCTGACGAGGCTTATATTCCGTGTCGTGTGTCAGCATTGACCACATTATTCTCGACGTTTTTGCCGCCATCGCGACAACTGCAACATTGTAGTGCTTCCGCTCAAGCAGCCCCTGAAGCCAGGCATTCTCCTCAACTGAGCCTTTCCGGTTGACCCAGGCTGTCAGTGCTCGTGCGCCGTGAACCAGAAGGTATCGGAAATATCCATCTCCGCGTTTGCTTATCCCGCCCAGTTGCTGTTTGCCGCCACTGGAATGTTCTTTTGGTGTCAGCCCCAGCCATGAAGCGAATTGCTTTGCGGTGCTGAATTGTTGGGCATTACCCACTGCTGCTACCACATAAGTGGCCGTTAGCATGCCTACCCCAGGGATTTTGGCCAGTCTCTGGCAGGCCGTCTGCGTTTTATACCAGGAGGCCAGAGCTTCTTCTACCTGTTTAATCTGCTCCTCAAGTTCCCGGATATGGTTAGCCTGTCTGTAGATGCTGGCTCTGACAAAGGGAGATAAACCATTTTCGCTGTCTTCCAGAATGGCTGGTAGCTCACGGGTTAAATGGCTTTGTCCGGCTGCAATCGTAATACCAAACTCAGCAAGTGTGGCTCTTAAACTATTGGAACAGGCGATCCGCTCGCGGATAAGTATTCCCCGTTCAGTGTGTAACGCTAAAACGGCCTGCTGCTCTTCGGTTTTTATCTGTACAAAACGCATATTCGGGCGGGTTACCGCTTCGCAGATTGCTTCAGCATCTGCTGCATCCGTCTTGTTCGTTTTGACATATGGCTTCACATATTGCGGAGGAATCAGTTTTACCTCATGGCCGTGACGACTGAATAATCGTGCAAAATGATGGCTGGACGAGCAGGCCTCCATGCCAATCAGGCAAGGTTCCAGTTGAATGACAAACTGAACGAATTTGGCCCGGGTTAGCCTTTTACGCAAAACTGTATGACCTTCGTGATCGACACCATGAAGCTGGAAAACGTTCTTTGCCAGGTCGATACCAAGAGTTGATACTTTCATGTGGACGCTCCTCATTTTTCAGGACGTATTGCAACGATCCAGTCTGGTACCTTGATACCGCAAAATCTGGAGCGTCCATCTCATTATCCCTGTAAATCCGCCCTCTCGGCGCATCCATGCGCCTCGCCCCGGCCTGCAGGAAACGCCTCAGCGATTTACAGCCGGACCAGGGCGTCGCTGTAAGTCATTTATTTTCCTGAAGCAACATTCATCGCTTTCGGTAAACATTACTGGGGATCCCTCTCCCCTGTGGGAGAGGGTTGGGGTGAGGGCAACAGCCCGCACAATACCCCTTCAATTCCCCCAACGATCCAGCGTATAATCCCCGCCCTTTTGTCTATTTTTTCTTCGGAAGCATTATGAGCGCAATTTCCCTGATCCAGCCGGATCGTGACCTTTTCTCGTGGCCCCAGTACTGGGCGGCCTGCTTTGGACCGGCGCCGTTCCTGCCGATGTCCCGGGAAGAGATGGACCAACTGGGCTGGGATAGCTGCGATATCATTCTGGTCACGGGCGATGCCTACGTTGACCACCCGAGCTTCGGTATGGCCATCTGCGGCCGCATGCTTGAAGCGCAGGGCTTCCGCGTGGGGATCATCTCCCAGCCAGACTGGAACAGCAAAGACGACTTTATGCGTCTGGGTAAACCGAACCTGTTCTTCGGCGTGACCGCCGGCAACATGGACTCGATGATCAACCGTTATACCGCCGACCGTAAGCTGCGCCATGACGATGCGTACACACCGGATAACGTGGCGGGCAAACGCCCTGACCGCGCCACGCTGGTCTACACTCAGCGCTGTAAAGAAGCCTGGAAAGATGTGCCGGTGATCCTGGGCGGCATCGAGGCGAGCCTGCGTCGTACCGCGCACTATGATTACTGGTCTGATACCGTGCGCCGCTCGGTGCTGGTGGACTCCAAAGCCGACATGCTGATTTACGGTAACGGCGAGCGTCCATTGGTAGAAGTGGCGCACCGTCTGTCGCAGGGCGAGCCGGTGAGCAGCATCCGCGACGTGCGCAACACCGCCATCATGGTGAAAGAAGCGCTGCCGGGCTGGCGCGGGGTGGATTCCCGCATCATCGATATGCCGGGCAAAATCGATCCTATCCCGCACCCGTATGGCGAAGATCTGCCGTGCGCCGATAACAAACCGGTTGAGCCAAAGAAAGCGGAAGCGAAGGCAATCGTCGTGCAGCCGCCGCGCCCGAAACCGTGGGAAAAGACCTATGTGCTGCTGCCGTCCTACGAGAAGGTGAAAGCCGATAAGGTGCTCTACGCCCACGCGTCCCGTATTCTGCACCATGAAACCAACCCCGGCTGTGCGCGTGCGTTGATGCAGAAGCACGGCGAGCGTTTTATCTGGATCAACCCACCGGCGATCCCGCTCTCCACCGAAGAGATGGACAGCGTCTTTGCGCTGCCGTACAAACGCGTGCCGCACCCGGCGTACGGCAACGCCCGTATCCCGGCGTATGAGATGATCCGCTTCTCGATCAACATCATGCGCGGCTGCTTCGGCGGCTGTTCCTTCTGCTCCATTACCGAGCACGAGGGGCGCATTATTCAGAGCCGTTCTGAAGATTCGATCATCAACGAGATCGAAGCCATTCGCGATACCGTGCCTGGCTTTACCGGGGTGATCTCCGACCTCGGCGGCCCAACGGCCAATATGTACATGCTGCGCTGTAAATCGCCGCGCGCGGAGCAAACCTGCCGCCGTCTCTCCTGTGTCTATCCAAGCATTTGCGAACATATGGACACCAACCACGAGCCGACGATCAACCTCTATCGCCGCGCGCGTGATTTGAAGGGCATCAAGAAAATCCTGATTGCCTCCGGGGTACGTTACGACATCGCTGTGGAAGATCCGCGCTACATCAAAGAGCTGGCGACGCACCACGTCGGTGGCTATCTGAAGATTGCGCCGGAGCACACCGAAGAAGGCCCGCTGTCAAAAATGATGAAGCCGGGGATGGGCAGCTACGATCGCTTTAAACAGCTGTTCGATACCTACTCAAAGCAGGCAGGGAAAGAGCAGTACCTGATCCCGTACTTCATCTCCGCCCACCCGGGTACGCGCGATGAAGACATGGTGAACCTGGCGCTGTGGCTGAAACAGCGTCGCTTCCGTCTGGATCAGGTGCAAAACTTCTATCCGTCACCGCTCGCCAACTCCACAACCATGTACTACACCGGCAAAAACCCGCTGAGTAAAATTGGTTACAAGAGTGAAGACGTGGTGGTGCCGAAAGGGGATAAACAGCGTCGTCTGCACAAAGCGCTGCTGCGCTACCACGATCCGGCTAACTGGCCGCTGATCCGCCAGGCGCTGGAAGAGATGGGGAAAAAGCATCTGATTGGCTCGCGTCGCGACTGTCTGGTGCCGGCACCAACGCTGGATGAGATGCGCGAAGCGCGTCGCCAGAACCGCCATACGCGCCCGGCGCTGACCAAGCATACGCCGATTGTGCATCAGCGTTCGAATGGTGGGACTACGGGGACGAAAAAAGCGGGAAAACGTAAGATCGGATAACGATGATGCCCTCACCCCTCACCCTAACCCTCTCCCCGAAGGGGAGAGGGAACTTGAACACCCTCTCCCCTTCGGGGAGAGGGCAGGGTGAGGGGATTAACCGCCAAACTGATCCGGATCGGGCCCTAAACGCTTGCCCTGATCCAGTTTCGCAATCTCGCCCAGCTCATCTTTATCCAGGCGGAAATCCCAGACGTCGAAGTTCTCGGCGATGCGCGATGGCGTGACCGATTTCGGGATCACCACCAGGCCGTTGTCCAGGTGCCAGCGAATGACAATCTGCGCCGGGGTTTTGCCATATTTATCCGCCAGATCGCGGATAATTTTCTGGTCGAACACTCCTTCACCGCCCTGAGCCAGCGGGCTCCAGGATTCGGTCTGGATTTTGTGCGTGGCGTTCCAGGCGTGAAGCTGGCGCTGCTGCATCAACGGGTGCAGTTCAATCTGGTTAATCACCGGCACAACGCCCGTTTCGTCAATCAGACGCTGCAGGTGATGAACCTGGAAGTTACAGACGCCGATGCTTTTCACCAGCCCCTCTTTTTGCAGTTCAATCATCCCTTTCCAGGCATCAACATAATGGTCGATAGCCGGAACCGGCCAGTGCATCAGATACAGATCGACGAAATCGAGCTGGAGTTTCTCCAGGCTCTCCTGCAGCGCTTCGCGCGGGCGCTTTTGGTCGTCGTTCCACAGTTTGGTGGTGATAAAAAGGTCGTCGCGGGACATACCGGCGCTGGCCAGTGCTTTCCCCACGCCGTCCTCGTTTTTGTAGGCGGCGGCGGTATCAATGGACCGATAGCCGACTTCCAGTGCTTTATGAATGGCGGAGACGACCTCGTCGTTACCGGCTTTCCATACACCTAGCCCCAACTGGGGCATCACGTTGCCGTCCTGCAGCTTGATTACGGTTTGGTTTGCCATTTTTCCTCCTTCAGGTGCGCATCGCCGGAGGGGGACTCCGGCGATGGGGTGTGCATTAAGTCTGGACGAAATGTCAAAAAACGAAAGGCAGGATGCCAAAAACGCTTAGCGCGCCGCCTCGTAGATACGACGGCTAACGTCCAGCGTAATGTCGCCGTGTTCGCCCAGCTGAGTCATGCCGTGTTCTTCAAGTTTAGCCAGCAGGGCAGGGATAGAGCTGCCATCCAGACCATAACCGGACAGACGCGTCGGCACGCCCAGGCCTTCAAAGAAGTTGCGGGTCGCTTCGATTGCCGCATCGATACGCGCGTCGTCAGAACCTTCGGTGATATTCCAGACGCGTTCCGCGTACTGCAGCAGTTTGGCACGTTTGGTATCACGTTTTTCGTTCCACAGGGCCGGCAGAACCACCGCCAGCGTCTGGGCGTGATCCAGACCGTGCATCGCCGTCAGTTCATGGCCCAGCATGTGGGTTGCCCAGTCCTGCGGCACGCCTGCGCCAATCAGGCCGTTCAGCGCCTGCGTTGCAGCCCACATCACGTTGGCACGCACATCGTAGTTTTCTGGCTCTTTCAGCGCCTTCGGACCCTCTTCGACCAGCGTCAGCAGAATGCCTTCCGCAAAACGATCCTGAATTTTGGCATCCACCGGATAAGTCACGTACTGCTCAACGGTGTGAACAAAGGCGTCGACCACGCCGTTCGCGACCTGACGCGCGGGCAGGGTGTAGGTGTACACCGGATCGAGGATCGCGAATACGGGCTGAACGTGCTCGTTCATAAAGGCCTGTTTGTCTCCGGTGGTTTTACGGGAGATCACCGCGCCTTTGTTGGATTCAGAACCGGTAGCTGGCAGGGTCAGCACGGAGCCCATCGGGATCGCGCTTTTAATGTCGCTGCCGCGGGTTTCCAGGATATGCCATGGGTCGATACCGTCGGCGTAGTGTGCTGCCGCGGCGATGAACTTCGTGCCGTCCAGCACGGAACCCCCGCCGACAGCCAGCAGGAAGGTGATGTTTTCTTCGCGGGCGATTTTCACCGCGTTCATCAGCGTTTCATAAGAAGGGTTTGGCTCGATACCGCCAAACTCGCGCACGTCCAGACCTTCCAGTGCGCTGTAAACCTGATCCAGCACGCCGGTTTTTTTCACGCTGCCGCCACCGTAGGTGATCAGCACGCGGGCGTCAGCGGGGATCTGTGCACGCAGATCGGCGATAGCGCCTTTACCAAACAGGATGCGGGTTGGGGTGTGGAGATTAAAATTATTCATGGCTCGTTCCCTATCGTGGGTGAAAAATCGTGGCGGCGCGGATGGCTACCTGATGCTGCACATTGTGGCTGCCCGGGGATATCCTCTCAATGCACATTCCTGCCGATGTCTTGCCCATTTCTACAGAGCACTGGAGAAACGTCAGGAAAATGCGCAGACTGTGAGGGCCGCAAACCGTACCCGGAGTAACGCTAAATGAACCGTGAAGCCATCTGTCTTCAGCTCACTTCGCAGATTAAACGACTGATTGATAAGCAAAATAACCCAGGCGAACTGCTGCCGGATATTCGCCTGCTCTACGGGACGCAGCCGGGAACGCGGACGCCGGTGATGTATCAGCCGGGCATCGTTTTTCTCTTTTCCGGCCATAAAATTGGTTATATCAATGAACGCGTGTTCCGTTATGACACCAATGAATATCTGCTGCTGACAGTACCTTTACCCTTCGAATGTGAAACCTTCGCGACAGAGGAAGTACCGCTGGCGGGGATCCGCGTAAATGTCGATATTCTTCAGCTTCAGGAGCTGCTGATGGACATTGGCGAAGACGAGCTTTTCCAGCCGTCGATGGCGGCGAGCGGCATTAACTCTGCCACGCTGTCAGAGGAGATCCTCTGTGCCATTGAGCGTCTGCTGGACGTGATGGAGAGGCCGCTGGATGCGCGTATTCTGGGTAAGCAAATCATCCGCGAAATTCTCTATCATGTGCTGCTGGGGCCGGGTGGCGGGGCACTACTGGCGCTGGTCAGTCGGCAGACCCACTTCAGCCTGATAAGCCGCGTGCTCAAGCGCATCGAAAGCCAGTACACGGAAAACCTCAGCGTTGACCAGCTGGCGGCGGAAGCGAACATGAGCGTCTCGGCGTTTCACCACAACTTTAAGTCGGTGACCAGCACCTCGCCGCTGCAATACCTCAAAACCTACCGGCTGCATAAGGCGCGGATGCTGATGATCCACGACGGCATGAAGGCCAGCGCGGCGGCGATGCGGGTCGGGTATGAGAGTGCGTCGCAGTTTAGTCGGGAGTTTAAGCGCTACTTCGGCGTCACGCCGGGGGAAGATGCGTCACGCATCCGAACCATGCAGGGAGTCTGACGGCAAACGTAGGCCGGGTAAGCGATAGCGCCACCCGGCTTTTATTTATGCACTGCAGTACTTCTTCTTAATCACCACCGCAATCGTTCCCACCAGTCCAGCCACCAGCAGGAACATCGGCAGCACCATCAGGAAGGTCATTACCTGGTCTTCATGGTGCTTCACAAACGGGATCATGTTCAGCGCATAGCCGAGAGTGGTAACGACACCCACCCATAACAACGCGCTCAGCCAGTTGAAGAACTGGAAGCGGCGGTTCGACAGGCCGGAAATGCCTGCCATGGTGGGCAGCAGGGTGCGAACAAAGGCCAGAAAACGCCCGGCCAGCAAGGCCAGCAGGCCATGCCTGTCAAACATGCAGGTCGCACGCTGATGGTATTTATGCGGTAGCTGCGCCAGCCAGCCCTTCACGACGCGCGTGTTGCCGAGCCAGCGGCCCTGCAGATAGCTCAGCCAGCAGCCCAGGCTTGCCGCGGAGGTGAGGATCACCATGGTCGGCGCGAAGTCCATGACACCTTTACCGATTAACGCCCCCGCAAGCAAAAGGAGGCTATCACCGGGTAAAAATGAGGCTGGCAGTAATCCATTTTCCAGAAACAGGGTCGCGAACATCACGAAATAGACGATACCTACAACGTGAGGATCGGTCAGTGCGGCGAAGTCGTGTTGCCAGAGCGCCGCGATAATATCTTGAATAACAGCCATGGACTTTCCTGTGGAACAACAGATATAGCACTATTGTACTCCCTTATTTGCCCGATGGGGTTGATCGCGGGCGCAACTAATGCAGACTTTTCTGGTGGCGGTGTCCACAAAAGCATCCATGGAGTACATGTTTGCCAGCACTCTACACGATACGCGCAAACCCTGCTGCTAAATCGGCAATTAAATCGTCCGCGTTTTCTAAACCGATATGCAGGCGAATCAGGGTGCCGCTGAAGTCCACTTCACCGCCAGGGCGCAGGGCCGCAATCTGCTCCGGCTGATTAGGCAGGATCAGGGATTCAAACCCGCCCCAGGAGTAGGCCATGCTGAAGAGGGTAAAATTATCCAGATAGCTTGCCAGCTCGTCATTATTCAGCCGTTTTTTTAGAACGAATGAGAACAAACCGCTGCTGCCCGTAAAGTCTCGTTGCCAGAATTCATGCCCTTTACTGCCCGGCAGTGCCGGATGGTTGACGCGCTCAACCTGCGGGTGCTGCGCCAGCCACCCGGCTATCTTCAGGCTGCTTTCGTGATGCTGACGCAGGCGCACCCCCAGCGTGCGAATGCCGCGGCTGGTCATGTAGGCGGTATCGGCATCGACCATCTGCCCCATCAGGTAGGCATTTTCCCGCAGCTGATCCCAGCAGCGGGCGTTAGACACGGCCGTGCCGATCATCCCGTCTGAGTGGCCAATCAGATATTTGGTCGCCGCCTGAATGGAGATATCAATGTCGAATTCCAGCGCTTTAAACAGCACGCCTGCCGCCCAGGTGTTGTCGATCATGATAATCGCCTCTGGCGCTTTGCGGCGCACGGCTTTCACAATGGCCGGCACGTCGTGTACTTCCATGGTGATCGAACCCGGAGATTCCAGGAACACAATGCGCGTGTTGGGCTGAATAAGCTCTGCGATGCCTTCGCCAATCAGCGGATCGAACCAGCCCGTGGTTACGCCGAGTCGGGAGAGGATTTTGGTGCAGAAATCCTGACTCGGTTCATAGGCGGTGTTGGTCATCAGAATATGGTCGCCCTGTTCCACGAACGCCAGAATGGTGTTGGCGACTGCCGCCGCACCGCACGGAAACAGCGCACAGCCTGCGCCGCCTTCCAGCTCGCACATGGCTTCCTGCAGTGAGAAGTGGGTTAGCGTGCCACGACGTCCGTAAAACAGCCCGCCTTTGGCGCGGTTACGCGTGGCGATTTTTTTGTCCTCTACGGTATCAAACACCAGCGAGGAGGCCCGTTGGATCACGCTGTTCACCGAACCCTGAGTATATTTCTTGCTGCGCCCGGCCTGTACCAGCGTGGTATCAAGATGCTTCTTGGTCATGTTCGCTAACCCTGTTTTTATACGTCTGGACGTCCAGACTACCACGAAAGTGAAAATCTACACCCGGATGCTTATCGAATAAGCAGAAAATATTAGCAAAAAACCGCATAAGAAATTTTTACTGCGTAAGCGCAAGGAATATGAGCGAAAATTGCGGCACTATGTAAATAGTAATGAGAACGACTATCAATTCGACGATGTTTTGATATTATTACGTTCAGATTTTGTGATTTGCGTCCTGGAGATACAGAGTGGGTAATAATTTGATGCAGACGGATCTCTCCGTTTGGGGCATGTATCATCATGCTGACATCGTGGTTAAGATTGTGATGATCGGCCTGATTCTGGCGTCCGTGATCACGTGGGCTATCTTCTTTGGCAAGAGCGCCGAGCTGATTTCTCAGAAGCGCCGCCTCAAGCGTGAGCAACAGCAGCTGGCTGAAGCCCGCTCTCTGGATCAGGCGTCTGATATGACCTCATCCTTCCACGCGAAAAGCCTGACCACCCTGTTAGTTAACGAAGCGCAAAACGAGCTGGAACTCTCCGCAGGCAGTGAAGATAACGAAGGTATTAAAGAACGTACCGGCTTCCGTCTGGAGCGTCGCGTCGCCGCCGTGGGTCGCCATATGGGCCGGGGCAATGGATATCTGGCGACCATCGGGGCCATCTCGCCGTTCGTGGGGCTGTTCGGTACGGTCTGGGGCATCATGAACAGCTTTATCGGGATTGCGCAAACCCAAACGACGAACCTGGCGGTAGTTGCACCGGGTATCGCCGAAGCGCTGCTGGCGACCGCTATCGGTCTGGTTGCGGCGATCCCTGCGGTGGTTATCTATAACGTCTTCGCGCGCATGATTGGCAGCTATAAAGCCACCCTCGGTGACGTCGCCGCGCAGGTTCTGCTGCTGCAAAGCCGCGATCTTGATCTGAATGCCAGTGCCGCTAAACCGGTGCACGCGGCGTCCAAACTGCGCGTAGGTTAATGAATTATGGCAATGCGTCTTAATGAAAATCTGGACGATAACGGCGAAATGCATGAAATCAACGTGACGCCGTTTATCGACGTTATGCTGGTTCTGCTGATTATCTTCATGGTTGCTGCGCCGCTGGCGACGGTCGACGTGAAGGTAAACCTGCCGGCCTCGTCCAGCCAGCCGCAGCCGCGCCCGGAAAAGCCCATCTATCTGTCGGTGAAAGCAGATAAATCGATGTTCCTCGGCAACGACCCGGTGACGGCTGACTCTGTCATCCCGGCGCTGGATCAGCTCACTGGCGGTAAGAAAGACACGACGGTCTTATTCCGTGCGGATAAAACCGTTGATTACGAGACCATGATGAAGGTCATGGATACGCTGCATCAGGCGGGTTATCTGAAGATTGGGCTGGTCGGCGAAGAGAAAGCGGCCGCGAAATAACGAAGAAGCTGGCGAAAGCCGGCTTTTTTTATGCCTGTCGGGTTATTCGTGTTTGTTATCCGTCGACGCGGGAGAGAGGGCTGCCAGCGCGTCCTCGTCAAGCGCGACGCTGGTGACGTTTGAGGTACGATACTCGCCGTCGGACAGTTTGCGCGTCAGGCGCAGGGTCGCGGTTTCTCTGGCCAGCAGATACTGATAATTGGCCTCCAGACGCCCCAGAAGCTTCTCTTTCAGCTCGGGCCGTTGTTCGATGATGGCATTCATCACGGCGCCGTAAATCTCTTCCTTGACCTGTAAGGGATAAATCTCGCGGCGGTTCTGCCATTTCAGGCGCACCAGCGTCGCCGGAATGGAAACCAGATCCTGGGTAATACGCGTCATCTCGGCGTTTTTGGTGTTACGCAAAGCCTCGAGATTTTGCTTTAAGATAAATTCGTCACTTTTTTTCTCATCTAAAGTCAAATAGACATCGTTATCTTTAACGTCTTTCACATTAATCTTCCCCCAGGTTATAAAAAATAGGGTTGTTTTTTTCTCGCGTAATTAGATTAAGCCAAATTTCATTGCCCGCTTCATTTATTTCTTTGGTCTTTTCGGCCATTATTTGACTTAGTTTCTGGGCATCTATTTCGCCTTCTGCCTGCAGGTCATTCAACAGGTGGACCAAGGCTTCAATTTTGATGGCGCGAAATAAGCGATCCTTTATATGACGATCGTGCTCTTCCAGCAACATATTACGGGATTTGCCGCTACGGGAAACACCAATTAATATGTCAGGCTCAAAATCAGCGAGCTTTCTTTTTCCCTGAGTGAAATTAGCCTCTTTTTCTGCTTCCGTCGGTTGCTGTTCCACAGGCGTGATGTGGTACTTAGCCGGGACGAGATAGTCGGGCAACATTTTTTAATTTCCTTTAATTTCAACAAGGTGGGGAAGATAAAGGCGTGAGATTCGTTGACAATATCATGAGGCAATTTTAAAATCAAAAAAAATGGAGCCAACCCATGAACAGCATCTTTTTTACGGTCATTACATTACTATTACTGACCGCTGGTGTTCTTTTATTGATGCAGGAGTTCAATAAAACGAAAGAGTCGAAAGACACCAGTGAAACCCCACAGCCTGAACTGATGACTAAAGAGGAAGGTGAAGACCATTTCTCTGTTTTGATGAACTCGGTGACGCCGGTTTGGTACTGGCGGGTGAACCATGAATATATCGACTTTTTGCACGCGACAATAAAGCGGATGAAAATGTCGGAAATTAATGACACGCCGGGCCTGTTTGAAGCGCAGCGTCGCTGCAGTGACCTGAATTCAGCGGTCTATAAATATTACGACAATATCAAAAAGCGCTGTCTGAATGGTGAGAAGGTCTCGTATTCCGATTTAGACGTATTAAACCTGCGTCAGTGCTTTCGCGAGTTCAGCCTGGAAGCCTATCCGGAGCTGGTGGTGCTGGTCTGGCCGGAGTATGCGCGCCCTGAGGTGGATCCTGACAACGTGTAATGGTTAGTTGTTGCAAACAGTTAGCGCCGTTGCGATATACTGAGTGCTGGTTTCGTTTGCAGACAGGACTTTATGGAACGCTTCTTTGAAAACGCTATGTACGCCTCGCGCTGGATACTGGCACCCGTCTATTTTGGCCTTTCGCTGGCGCTGATTGCGCTCACGATTAAGTTCTTCCAGGAAATCTTGCATGTTCTGCCGAACATCTTTTCCATTGCCGAAGCAGATTTGATTCTGGTTCTGCTGTCACTGGTGGATATGACGCTGGTGGGGGGCTTACTGGTGATGGTGATGTTCTCTGGCTATGAGAATTTTGTCTCCCAGCTTGATATCGACGCGCGTAAAGAAAAGCTGAGCTGGCTGGGCAAAATGGATGCCACGTCGCTGAAGAATAAAGTGGCCGCCTCGATTGTGGCGATCTCCTCCATCCACCTGTTACGCGTGTTCATGGACGCAAAGAATGTCCCGGACAACAAACTGATGTGGTATGTCATTATCCATCTCACGTTTGTGCTTTCGGCGTTTGTGATGGGGTATCTGGATAAGATCAGCAAGAAGTAATTTCCTTCTTAACCACCCTCTCCCTGTGGGAGAGGGCAACAGACCGCACTATTTATCCGACGACGCCTGCCACAGATTCAACTCTCCATCCGCAACATGCTTATCAATGCGTATCAGCTCCTCTTCGCTAAAGCGCAGGTTTTTCAGCGCCTGAACATTCTCTTCCAGCTGTTCCGGGCGGCTCGCACCAATCAGCACGGACGTTACGCGCTCATCTTTCAGCAGCCAGCTTAGCGCCATCTGCGCCATTGTCTGACCACGTGCCTGTGCCATCTCATTGAGCAAGCGCAGACTGTTCAGATTGGCTTCGGTCAGCATCTTCTGCGTCAGCCCGCGCACTTTATTCCCCTCGCGCTGCATCCGCGAACCTTCAGGAATACCGTTGAGGTATTTTCCGGTCAGCAACCCCTGCGCCAGTGGGGTAAACGC
Source organism: Enterobacter cloacae complex sp. 382A5 (assembly GCF_050031095.1). Classification (NCBI taxonomy): domain Bacteria; kingdom Pseudomonadati; phylum Pseudomonadota; class Gammaproteobacteria; order Enterobacterales; family Enterobacteriaceae; genus Enterobacter; species Enterobacter cloacae complex sp. 382A5. The sequence continues at coordinate 3,886,691 of NZ_JBLGVK010000001.1, read as the reverse complement.
AATACAGCCAGTACCGTTTTGCTTTAGCGTCTCCAGCAGGCCGGTTTTATCCACCCAGCGGTTAAGCAGGTTGTACGACGGCTGATGGATGAGCAGTGGGATTTTCCATTCGCGAAGCAGGTCAGCCATTTTCTGCGTGCGCGCCGTTGAATAGGACGAAATTCCGACATACAGCGCTTTACCGCTCTGCACCGCATGGGCCAGCGCGGCAGCGGTCTCTTCCATCGGCGTGTTCTCGTCCACGCGATGGGAATAGAAAATATCGACATATTCCAGACCCATACGCTTCAGGCTCTGGTCGAGGCTGGCGAGCAGATATTTGCGCGAGCCGCCCGAGCCATACGGTCCCGGCCACATGTCGTAACCCGCTTTGGTGGAGATAATCAGCTCGTCGCGACAGGCGGCAAAATCCTCCCGCAGCAGGCGACCAAAGTTCTCTTCCGCGCTCCCCGCAGGCGGGCCGTAGTTATTGGCAAGATCGAAATGGGTGATACCGAGGTCGAAGGCTTTACGCAGTAGCGCACGCTGGGTGTCGAGCGGCTGAACGTGGCCGAAGCTATGCCACAGGCCAAGCGACAGCGCAGGCAGGCGCAGCCCGCTTTTGCCACAGTAGCGGTACTGCATATTTTCATAACGGCCGGGGTTAGGGTGCCAGGACATGATGTCTCCTTTCTTATCGATGAATTTTCGAAACAGCGTTTTCATTCTTTGATTATCAAACCATAAATCTGTTCGTGAAGCGATGTCGCGGCGGGAAAGGCCTCTAAGCGTTAATCGGTGCTGTGGTACCTGTGAAGTCACGCTAACGAAAAATAGTTACAAAAGGTTATAATTTCCGCGTTTCCTGCCGATAACGAGAGTAGTACTCGCCTCTGGGCGAACTCACCCTCACGGCAAGGAACACTTATGAACATGCTCCGTAATTTCACGATCCGTTTCGTCATGCTGACGATCCTGGGGATCTTTTGTTTAATGTGGGCAGGCGTTGGACTCTACAGCACCTGGTCCCTCTCTCGCGTTTCGGATGGCAATGAAGTCGATCGCCAGCTGGTGAAACAGATGACCATACTCAGCCAGGGCAACGATCAGTATTTCCGCTTTGTCACCCGACTGAGCCGCGCGATGGAAGTCAAAGCCGCCGGCGGTACGCCGGATCTGGCCTCCGCCCAGCAGGCGCTGGATAACATGGGCAAAAAACTGGCCGAGATGAAAGCGATCTCTCCGGGGCCGATGGATGAACAGGTCTCCTCCCGGGTGATCGGCACCTGGCAGGCGCTGCTCGAGCAGGGCGTTACGCCACAAATGCAGCAGGCGAAGCTGGGCGCGCTGGATGGTTATCGCCAGCAGGCTAATAACGTCACGCCACAGCTGAGCCGCGCGTTCGGTGCGGCCGCTGAGGAGTTCAATAACGCCGCTGCAAAGACCCTCGACAGTACCCGCGTAGTGGTGGATGGCCTGACCAGCATGACCCGCACGGTGATTATTGCCGCCACCGTGATTGGTCTGCTGATCCTGCTCTTTAGCGACCGTTACCTGGTGGCGATGCTGGTGAAACCGCTGGACCGAATTCGTCAGCAGTTCCGCCAGATTGCGCAGGGCGATCTCAGCCAGCCCATTGAACCGTTTGGTCGTAATTGTGTGGGACAACTGGTGCCGTTGCTGAGTGCCATGCAGGACAGCCTGCGCGAGGCGGTTAGCACGATCCGCGCGGGCAGTGAAAATATCTGGCGCGGGGCGACCGAGATCTCCAGCGGTAACAACGATCTCTCCTCCCGTACCGAAGAGCAGGCTGCCGCGCTGGAAGAGACAGCAGCCAGCATGGAGCAACTCACTGCCACCGTGAAGCTGAACGCCGAAAGCGCACGTCAGGCAAGCCAGCTGGCGGATGTGGCATCGACCACGGCCAGCCGCGGTGGCTCGCTGGTGGAGGAGGTGGTGACCACCATGAGCGGTATTTCCGACAGCTCGAAGAAAATTGCTGAAATCACCACCGTGATTAACAGTATCGCCTTCCAGACCAATATCCTGGCGCTCAACGCAGCAGTGGAAGCGGCGCGAGCGGGTGAGCAAGGCCGTGGCTTTGCCGTGGTGGCAGGTGAGGTGCGTAATCTGGCCAGCCGCAGCGCCAACGCGGCGAAAGAGATTGAAGGGCTGATTGCCGATTCCGTCGCTCGCGTCGAGCAGGGGGCTCAACTGGTGAACGACACGGGGACCACCATGGAAGCGATTCTGCGCGATGTAACGGAAGTGACCACCATCATGAAGCAGATTGCGTCAGCCTCTGAGGAGCAAAGCAAAGGCATTTCCCAGGTCGGGGTTGCCATTACGCAGATGGACGGTGTGACCCAGCAAAACGCCTCGCTGGTGGAGCAGGTCTCCGCCGCGGCAGCGGCACTTGAGCGGCAGACCGAAGAGCTTCAGCGTTCGGTGCAGAAGTTCCGTCTCACGGCATAATGTTGCGGTTGGTTGCCTGACCAGAGAAAACAAGAAACCCAGCGTAAGCGCTGGGTTCAGGCTGCTGACATCGTGCGAGATGTGCCCCTCGCCCGGCGGCGCTACGCTTGCACGGGCCTACAACGAACAGTGCCAATTTATTGATATTGTTGTCGATTGTAGACCGGGTCAGCGTAGCGCCACCCGGCAAAACAAGCGGTTCAGTTGTTGATAGCGGGGGGGTGTCATTAAACTCAACCTACCGGCTCGAAAAGCAGAACCACGGCGTTTATCAGTGTGTCGCTTCACCAATCAGCGCGCCTGAACCCGCACCCACAGCGGCACCTTTCAGCACGCTGTTGCCCGTCACGGCAGCGGCACCTGCACCAACAACAGCGCCTACGGCACCGCCTTTACGCGCGGCTTTACCTTTGTCACCGTTTTTGAACATCGCACCCGTGCCTGCACCCACGACCGCGCCGCCTACGGTGGATTTCAGATCTTTACCTGTGGCCGCCCCAATCGCCGCGCCTGCTACCGCACCGGCGGCGGTTTTATCCATCGCCATACCTGAGGTAGAAAAAAGAAGGATGCTGATCACCAGCGCTGTATTGATTGCTTTCATAACAAATCCTTTGTGACTGCTGTCGGTTGAAACGTCGCTTCTCGCCGTCTGGCTGGAGAAAAACGTCCGCATAGTGCCAGTAATACCGGCCCAACCCTTAAGCTAATCATGCCCTGGGCAAGGATTTGCGCGACCGGGCGGTTACCCGCCCGGCAGTGCATCACGCCTGACGCTTATCTTCGGTTTTGGTCTCGAAGTCGCTCGCCGCGTGGCGTTCGTGGAGTTGCTCGTTAAGCTCGCCGTTGGTGCGGTTCACAATCCGTCCGCGCTTCACGGCAGGACGGTTCGCTACGTCTTTCGCCCAGCGCTGGACGTTGGTGTACTTCTCTGCGTCCAGGAACTCGGCGGCGTTGTAGACGCTGCCCAGCGCCACGCAGCCAAACCACGGCCAGACCGCCATATCGGCGATGGTATATTCTTCACCCGCCACGTAACGGCCGCGGGCGAGCTGTTTATCCAGTACGTCGAACAGGCGCTTGGCTTCCATCGTGAAGCGGTCAATCGCGTACTCGATCTTCACCGGCGCATAGTTGTAGAAATGGCCGAAACCGCCACCGAGGAACGGGGCCGCGCCCTGCAGCCAGAACAGCCAGTTCAGGGTTTCCGTGCGGCCAGCCGGATCTTTTGGCAGGAAATGCCCGAACTTCTCTGCCAGATAGAGCAGGATGTTGCCGGATTCAAATACGCGCGTTGGCGGGGTGGTGGAGTGGTCACGAAGCGCCGGTATTTTCGAGTTCGGGTTCACCTCAACAAAGCCACTGGAGAACTGATCGCCTTCACCGATGCGGATCAGCCACGCGTCGTACTCCGCGCCCGTTACGCCCAGCGCCAGCAGCTCTTCGAGCATGATCGTCACTTTCTGGCCGTTCGGCGTGCCCAGGGAGTAAAGCTGCAGCGGGTGCGAACCGACGGGCAGATCTTTCTCATGCGTGGCACCAGAAACAGGACGGTTGATGTTGGCGAACGCCCCGCCGCCGTTCTTTTTCCATTCCCACACTTTGGGTGGCTGATAGGTATTTTCGTCTGACATGTTGGCCTGCCTTTTTTGTGATGTGTTGAGGCAGTGTAGCAGGAGATGAATAGACCGTTTAACGAACTGAGCGCAAAGGCCAGGGGAGGTGTATGATAACCCTACCTCTGTCAGGTTAATTACAACGTGCAGACGACAACCCTTCCAAAAATTGCCGCCTGCCTGTTTTAGGTTGGATACATGCGTAAAGGAAAGTTAAGCAGTGATGCGCCATTCGGGACGTTGTTAGGCTATGCGCCCGGTGGCGTGGCGATTTACTCTTCAAATTACGGCAGTCTGGACCCGCGTAAGTACCCGCAAGACGCGGATTTCCGCAGCTATATCGGCAACGAATACATGGGCCACAAGTGGCAGTGTGTGGAGTTCGCCCGCCGTTTTCTGTTCCTCAACTATGGCTTTGTGTTTACCGATGTCGGGATGGCGTGGGAGATCTTCTCCCTGCGCTTTTTGCGCCAGGTGGTGAACGATAATATTCTGCCGTTACAGGCTTTTGCCAACGGTTCGAAACGTGCGCCGCAGGCCGGGGCGCTGCTTATCTGGCAAAAGGGCGGCGAGTTCCATGAAACCGGCCATGTCGCGGTAATCACCCAGCTTTTAGATGGTAAGGTCCGTATTGCCGAGCAGAATGTTATTCACTCCCCGCTTCCGCTCGGACAGCAGTGGACCCGTGAGCTGCGCATGACTGTTGAGAACGGCTGTTACACGCTTCATGACACCTTCAGCGATACTGAAATCCTTGGCTGGATGATCCAGACGGACGACACGGAGCACAGCATTCTCCAGCCCGAACCTGACGGCGAACTGCTGAAAATCAGCGGTGCGCGGTTGAAGAATAAACGTCAATACGACGGAAAATGGCTCAACGAAAATGACGCCCTGCAGCAGGCCTACATCCGCGCCAACGGCCACGTTATTAATAACGATCCCTGCCACTATTTCACGATTACCGAAAGCGCCGAGCAGGAGCTGATTAAAGCGACCAATGAACTGCATCTGATGTACCTGCATGCCACCGACAAAGTGCTGAAAGATGATAACTTACTGGCGCTTTTCGACATCCCCAAAATCCTCTGGCCGCGCCTGCGTCTCTCCTGGCAGTGGCGTCGCCACCATATGATCACTGGTCGTATGGATTTCTGTATGGATGAGCGCGGCATTAAGGTTTACGAGTACAACGCTGATTCCGCCTCCTGCCACACCGAGGGCGGGTTAATTCTGGAAGAGTGGGTCAAAAACGGTTATCGCGGCAATGGGCACAACCCGGCAGAAGGTCTGCTGGAAGAGCTGACCGGCGCATGGAAACACAGCCATGCGCGTCCGTTCGTGCACATCATGCAGGACAACGATGTCGAAGAAGACTACCACGCGCTCTTTATTCAGCGCTCGCTGCTGCAGGCCGGGTTTGACACCAAAATTCTGCACGGTCTGGGCGCGCTGAGCTGGGATGCTGCCGGGCAGTTAATCGACGACGAAGGTCGCCACGTCAACTGCGTGTGGAAAACCTGGGCGTGGGAGACGGCAATCGAGCAGATTCGGGAGGTCAGCGAAACCGAATACGCTGCCGTGCCGATCCGCACCGGCCACCCGGCAGGCGAGGTGCGGCTGATTGACGTCCTGCTGCGCCCGGAAGTGCTGGTGTTTGAACCACTGTGGACGGTGATCCCAGGCAATAAGGCGATCCTGCCGGTGCTGTGGCAGTTGTTCCCGAACCACCGCTACCTGCTCGATACCGATTTTGAGGTTAACGAACTGCTGAAGCAGACCGGTTATGCCGTCAAACCCATTGCCGGCCGTTGCGGCAGTAATATCGATCTGATCAGCGCCCAGGATGAACTGCTGGATAAATCCAGCGGCAAGTTTGTCGATCGCAAGAATATCTACCAGCAGCTGTGGTGTTTGCCGAAGGTGGACGGCAAATATATTCAGGTCTGTACCTTTACCGTGGGCGGGAATTACGGCGGAACCTGCCTGCGTGGGGATGAAACGCTGGTGGTGAAAAAAGAGAGCGATATTGAACCGCTGATTGTGGTGAAGGATAAGTAACCGGGCAGTAACCGAGCCTTCGCAAGGATCGCTTGCGGAGGCTTTTCTTTGTCTCTCTCCACCCTCAGGTTCCTCCCTCAAATCCTGCCTCATGGAGGAAGATTTCTGGCTGCGGCCAGGCCAGGCTGATGATGACCCTCAACCTGATGGACAGCGTATGAACACTTTCACCCATGCCCGCCAGCAAGCCCAGCTCTCTTTTATTGACTCAGCAGAGAATATTGTCGTCGGTGACAGCCGCCATTGCCCGATGTCCCCTGAGAAATTAATGCAGCTTTCGTCTTCCGATCCCTGCGTCGTTGAATGCTTTGATGGCGGCCTTACCGCTCAGGTCCTGCATCTGTCTATTGATGGCAGACACTACACCCTCAAGCAGAAACGACACGAGGCGCTGGTGCGAAATACCGATGGCCAGACCTCGTTCCTCAATGAAGTACAGAGACGAGCTGATTTCACCCGGCTTAAAAACGATCCGTTGTGGGCGGGACGATTTGATCACATCGTACCGACGATTTATGCCAACTTTCGCCAGGGGATTATTCTCTCGCCCTGGTTGCCGGGCCACTCGCCAGTAAAGGTCGATGAAGATCTTTTTGAACAGGTTTTATCAACGCTAATGGCATGCGAAGAGGCCGGTCTTATGGAGTGGGATCTGTGTCCCGGCAATCTTCTTATGGATAACGGACATCTCTGGTTATTCGATTTCGGGTATATGTATCCTTTCCAGCCACTGCACAGCTACAACAGCAATGGCCTGCAGGATCCCCTCTTTCACGCCTGCGAGCGTTTTGAAACCCGCTTTTTCTTCGGAAGGCTGCTCGAAGAAAATCAGCCTGAAGCAGTGCAACTGTCGCAGTATCGTGCCCTGAAAAAAGTGGCCCTGAAGCATTATCGCCATAAAAGAGAAAAACTGGCGTCGCAAGGCGCGGATGCGGCGGTGCTCGTCTGGCTGGATGCGATTATTACCCGCTGGCAACAGGCACTGCGTGATAATCAAAGCCTGCAGCGCGGTTTCACCCTTGAGGCGTTTCGCTCACACGTTCTGGATGTCGAGGATGATTTACATGGGCAAAGCTGTACGCCACTGACCCTGAAAAGGATTGAGTACATTACTCAGTCGATCCAGGCGTGTTACGAGGTGCTTAACGAAGGCGGCGCGCTTTTTTACGATAATAAAGGTAAAAGTCAGAGAGCGTTACTGGAGCAATATCAACGCAAACGTCAGCTCGCCTGTGACGCTATGCAGCCACAGTATAAGCGCTGAGAGTGACCCGCAGAAACAGCATCCGCAGGGAGAACCTGCGGATGCCCGAGCCTTATTCCTCGTCCTGCTGACTGATTTTCAAATCAATTATGCGTCCAATCTGGTCATGATAGACCGTCAGTAAATTGTACTGACTCATCTCTGAGATGATTTGCGGCGTCACGTTAAAGCTGCGGGCCAGCTCGTCGTGCTTAAGCGTTGCAGGGCGGTGATGTCGTCTTGCATGCGCGCGGCGGCGATTATATTGATACCACAGGATCAGCAGCCAGCCGTTTAGCGCGGCGATCAGTAAATAGATCAGCACCGTCTTAAAGGAGGCAATAATCACGCCCCAGCGGTAGTCGCTCTCGTTGGTTATCTGCATCCACAGGTTGGCATAGAGGAAAAAGAGAAATCCTCCCCAGGCCAGCAGGGTTAACGCTGCATCAAACAGCCGGGGCACCAGCCGATGTTCAGTCAGGATTAACGTGTTTTCGTTCATTGAATGCTCCCTTTACCTCTGTCCGGACTGATCCAGCGCGCGCGTGAGCGCTGGCGTTTAAGCATGACCTTTGGGAAGGCGACGAGGGTGGTGAACAGGCCGATCATCCAGTACACCATCGGAAACCAGATGATCCAGAAAAGCGAACTCGCCACGTTACGTTCATAGCGTCGCTCGATATACAAACTGACGAGGAACTGCATCAGGCACATCACCCCCAGCAGGAGCCCGGTGAATTCCGGCGGGAACAGGCTCGTGACGGTCAGGTTTGCCGGGAGCGGCGTGAGGGAGCTGATAATAAATAACAGCACCGTCACCGCATACGCAAACGCCCACAGCGTTGACAGGGCGTACTCTAAAAACAGCGGCCACATGCGATGATGCTCCCAGCGCACGATCTTGCGAAGATTGACCAGAAACACCTCCGCGCCGCCCTGAGCCCAGCGCAGGCGCTGTTTCCACAGCCCTTTTAGCGTCTCCGGCATCAGGATCCAGCACAGCGCGCGCGGCTCGAAAAAAATATCCCAGTGGCGAAGCTGAAGTTTCCAGCTGATGTCGATATCTTCGGTGATCATATCCGGGCTCCAGTATCCCACGTCCGCCAGCGCCTGACGGCGAAAGGCCGCGATGACGCCAGAGACGGTAAAGACCCGGCCATAGATCCGCTGCGTGCGTTTGATGAGCCCTATGATGGAGGAGAATTCGCCCACCTGAATGCGGCCAATCAACGTGGAGCGCGTGCGAATACGCGGGTTCCCGGTCACGGCGCCCACGTGGGGGTAGTGGATCAGCGGGGCAACCAGATAAGCGGCGGTATCGCGATCGAGCAGGGCATCGCCATCAATACAGACCAGAAGGTCTCCCCTGGCCGCCGCTGCGCCCGCTTTCAGCGCCACGGCTTTCCCCTGATTCTCCGCCAGATGAATGACGCGCAGACGCGGCTGCTCCTGCGCCAGCTGTTGCAGCACCTGCGCGGTGTTATCCGAAGAGCCATCATTGATGGCGATGACCTCGATATTCGGGTAACGCTGGGCCAGCACGGCACCGATCGTCTCCCGGGCGTTGCGTTCCTCATTGAAACAGGGAATGAGGATCGAGATTAACGGATCGCCCTCTAACGTCGGGGCGGGTGTTTTTCTGTTCCATGACCAGTGTCGTTCCAGCTGAAACCAGAAATAGAGCCCCCCGGTGATCCAGAATACGGACATGAACAGGGGCCAGAAGAAGACAAAATCCAGAATCAGTTCGCCGGTAAAGAGGGCGGCCACGCCTAATGGCAACCCAAATACCAGGCACAAAATTGAGAAAGCGATAAGGCGATCAGTCATTGTCAGGATACCAGTACGAAGAGAATTCAGGCCTGATACGGGAAAGATCAGGTTGGTTATGGATGAAATCGTCGGGGTAGTAACCGTAATGTTTGCTGCCGTTAAGCTGGAGCACGCGCATCCACTCCGCCAGGCGACTATCGGGTACGGCGCGTTGTGGTGTCTGCGCCCAGTCACGAGCCTGCAGCTCAAAAATGGTTTTATTCAGCGCGCCGGGGCGAGTGGCGACGGTCTTAACCAGGCGCGTTAGCCAGGCGTTGCTCTCGTCTGCCGGGACGGACTCCATCAGCGGCATGGCCATCGGCACCGTCCAGTCATACTCCGCCAGGAAGTCATCAAGATTCTGCGCAAACCACGCCTCGCTCGCCGGGTCGAGGATCGGCAGGGCGAACATATTGCGCGCGGTTTTTATCTGCGGACCGCGGATATGCTTCACCGCCAGGCTCAGGGCGTGGGTAAACCCGATTAGCGTCTGGCTTTTCTGGCGCGTTGTCTGCTGCCCGGCATCATCCTGATCCGTCAGCACCGCATCGTCATGGAACAAGATCCCATTGAAGCTGGCATAGCGGGCCAGATCTTCATAGATTTCGGTCACCTGCTGTCGAACCTGCGGATCCCACGGCGAAAGCCGGGTATAGGGCTCGGTGGCGGCGCGTACCTGGCCCGTTTGCCGATCCCGACGCTGCACGCGCGGCAGTGCAGGGGAGAGATCGAACGAGAGAACCGGCATCCACGCGTAGACTTTTACGCCCGCGCGGGTTTGCAGTTGCCAGGCGACAAAGTTAAAGAGATCGGCACGCACGGGCAGCCGACGGTTGGGGAAGTAGAGCGCGTTAATCGTGCCGTTGCCGAGGGGATCGGAAAATGCCTGCAGGAAAACATGGCTGATTTTCATGTCGTAGACCCGCTGGATCAGCGTATTGATGTTTTTGGTCTGCTGAGCCGGATCGGGGTCATAAACGTAATCCAGATCGACATGCATCACGCGCACAGGGTCGGTCTCCTGAATCTGCGCGATGCTGCTGGCAAAGGCTTTAAGCGAGGGATTCCCGGAGATTAACAGGCGCGGGATGTTGTCCAGGTGACGCACATCTGCCAGCCCGTCCTCAAGGGTAAAGGCCAGCTGATAACCCTGCTGTCTGGCAATGGCGAGCGACGTGCCGTTGGCAGCACCGTAGGGCCACACCCAGGCACGCGGCGCTTTGCCCGTCACCTGCGCGATTTTTTCGGTGACTTTCCGCACGTCATTGCCGATGCGCTGGCTGAACTGCTGGTCAGTTTCGTAGCGCCCTGTCGCGTTATCGTAAAAGCGGCTGGCAATAGCCGGTTCGCGGCTTCCCTGTGGATTGGCCGGTATACCGTAATGCGAAGCCCAGGTATGCGAGCCGATCTCAATCAGCGGGGACTGGCTTAACTCGCGCACCATGTCCCACGTCGCGAAACGGTCCCGGGGCGTCATCAAACCGCCAAAATTCACGTTTTGATGTGCTGGCGTATCCACCCAACTGCCAACAGGGGCCCACAGCGCCGGCACATTCCAGGCCTGGATCAACGGCCAGACGCGGGTATAAAAACTGCTGTAGCCGTCATCAAAACTGAGCAGAAAGGCCTTTGGCGGCAGCGTTTTTTTACCGTCGTGGGCATCCAGAATATCCTGCACGCTGATGGCGTTATACCCGTTATGCACAAGCCAGCTTATCTGCTCGTTTAAGGCGCTGGTCCGCACGGAGAGATAGCGCTGATCGGCGGCGTCATCTTCCACATCGTGATAGGCCAGCACGAAAAAGTGATTCTTCGGCCAGGGTTTACTGGCTTCCGGCTGAGGTCTCTCGTTGGGCGAAATAAACGAAATGGCCTGGGCGCAGACGCTCGCGCTGAGGCATAACCAGCCGATGATGAGCAGGCCCACAGGAAAACGAATGGTCAACATATTCATCCTTAAAACCGTAAAGTCGCATCGAAAGTGACGGCGAGATTGCTTTCTCGTTTGCCGTCGTAAGGGCGCTTATCCCAGTTCAACATCACGCCGGTATCCACGACGTTGTTCCATTGAACGCGTTGCCCGTAGCCGAGCAGGGTGATGGCGCCAGCAGACTGATTTTTCTGCCAGTATCCTCCGGCTCCGGCGACCAGTTGCTGGCTCCAGAGGGTGTCGTAATAGCGGTACAGCTGATGATCGACGGACAACGCAGCCGTCGCGGACAGATCCCGCTCGGGGTTGTAATAGAGCGTATCCCGCTGGCTATTCGCGCTGGCGGAGATGCCCGGTTCAAGATCCAGCGTCAGGGTCGGCGTTTGCCAGAGCCGCTCCTTGCCGGTGAGGGTGTACTCCTGTCGGCGGTTATGGTCGGAAAAATGGCTGATGGCGGCGCTGAGCTGGTACTCACGACGCTCGTTCTGATACCAGCGCACCCAGCCTTCTGCGCGGTCTGCACGGATCCCATTGCGTAACGCCCGCAACGGCGTGGTGCGTGACAGCCGTTCAAGGCTGCCGCCAGATTGCCAGCGATCGTTCAGGCTGTACTGACCGGAGAGGCGAGCGCCAGGAGTGTGGGTGCCGTGATAACGGTTGCCGGAGAGCTCCGCTTCAAGCCAGATATCCCGTGATCGCCATTCGACGCCGCCGACCAGATGGCGGCTGGTGCCTTTGCCTTCGTCAAAATTGCCCTCGGCAAAGCGGGTGCCGCCAAATAGTCGCCAGTTATCAGCGACTGGTGGGCCATAGAGCGTGGCGTCCCAGTTCAGATCGTGTGTCCCGCTGACCGGGTTGTCGGAGTGCAATCCCTTGCCTGCGTTCAGACGCAGTTCAGACATATGATGCACATTTCTGAGCCTGTCCAGGCGCTGGACGCTGCGGTCACGTGGCGCACGGGCGAGCACGTCGTCGGTCAGAAGTTCCATTTGTCGCCACTCCTGCAGATCCATCGCGACGTAAGCCTGCTGCTGCTCCAGCTCTGTATTTGACGGCTCCAGTACCTCCGCCATTTTGAGCTTTTGCTCTGCCGCCCGTGGCAGGCCACGAGCCTGAAGCAGGGCGGCATAATCAATCTGTAGCCCCTGGTTGCCGGGTGCCGTGGCAGCCAGACGGTGCGCCACGGCTTCTGCTTGCGGCAGGGCATGGGTTGCCAGCAAATACTGAAACGTGAGCGACTGGCCGATAAGCCATTGATCGTTGGGCTGGGCGGTTGGCGAGCCGTAATCGTAGCGAGCCCAGGGAACGTTGCGGGTTATCTGCGCAAGATAGTGACGGGCGGCCTGATACTGACCGGTGTCCAGATATGCATAGAAAAGCTGATGTTCTTCATCCTGCGGGTTACGCGCATAGTCAGGGTACTTTTGCAGGAGTGCCAGGGCTGCATCGGCGTTTTGCTCCTGCAGATACGCAGAGATCACCCAGCCGATTGCCCAGCCCGGCACCGGATGGTGAGCTGACGTCAGCGCGCGATATTCAGCGATCGCCTGCGGGTAATCACCATGCGCATACAGCGCGCCAAGGCGGTCGACGCGGGCGCGAATGATATCTTCTGCCGCCTGCGGTTCGTGTTGCCAGCGGGCAAGCAGGGCGTCATAGCGATTCAGTGCGGCTTGCGCGAGACGCAGGCGCTCGTTTTCCGTCCGGCCCGGCGCATCGGCAAGGCGTACCTGTTCGGCGGCGGCGTTAAGTTCAAGCTGGCGCCGTTGTGCGGGCGGCAGAGAAATCCCCTGTGACAGCCGCAGGGCAGGCGTACTGACCCGGTTATCGTTCAGGGCGTCGACGAGCGCGCTGAGCAGTACGTGATTCTCGGGGGCGCTCTTCAGGGCGCGGGTGTCCGCTAATAGACGATCCCAGCTTTTCCCCTCGCGTAAGTACACATAGGCGAGCGTCTCAAGGTTTATCGGGCTGGGGTGCGCTGTTACCCGTTTTTGCGCTTCCTGCAGGGCCAGCCGATCCATGCGGGCATCGGCCAGGGTTTTGATATACCCGATACGGTAGTCGTCGTTCTCCGGTGCAAGGCTACAGGCCTGCTTCCAGAGCGCGAGTGCAGATTGCCACTGCTTTTGATTTCTCCTGGATTGCGCGGCTGCGGCCACTCCCCGGGCGGGCAGGGGCATATAAACGTGATAACGCAACCACACCTCAATAACCTCATCATCGCGTCCCGCCCAGGAGGCAACCTGCAGCCAGTCTGCCACTTGTTCTGGCGTCAGGGCATGCTGTTGTTGATAACGCTGCAGGTAATGGAGAAACGAAGTGTAATTACCATTACGCGCCTGCTGAATCTGTTGCTCATATACGGATTCGGCAGCCTGAACCAGAATGGGAAACAGTAATAGCAGACACAATAATTTTGGAACGCGGTAAAAGAATAAAGTATTGAAGCGAAGTGATCTTTCCATATCTATTTGCCATTTGTTTATCATAAATCCATTGCGCAACACGGCCGCCTTTATACGTAGCGTTAAAGGCCATAAATGAGAGCGTAAAATGTGAATGCAGTTACGTTATGAGGTACTTACTTAAAGGTAATTATGGATCCTTATCGTTATGGACCGGTGAAAGGTAATGTACACCTGATATGTTGACGGATAAATATGTTGAAAAGCTGGGTTGTTGTTTTGAGATAATTCTGTATCCGGGTGATTTTTATGATTATTTTTAACGAATCCAATATTTGTAATGTGTTGATATATAATGTATTTATTTTTATTGTGACGTTTTTGTTTATATTTTTAATGCGGCTTTGGTGCATAAATTAAAGTACTTTCTGGTGCATGTTTGGGAAGTTTCGTGACAAAAATTCTTAATATCTTGAGAGGTGACTTTTCTGCGATTGTTTTTTACTTATAATTAATAGCAGACATTGAGTGATAGTCTATGGGAAGTCTTACAAATCAATGTGCGTGTCGAGGGATGATCAAAGCCAGAATACATTTATCGTTCATGTAAAAGCGCTATAAAACGAAGGCGTCTTCTTTCTGAAGGGTCGTTCTTGCTTTAATCTAAAAGGGATGGTTAGTGGCAACTTCAATAGTGTTAGTGACACAGGATCGCTACCTCGTCAGAGGAATGAGGATATTTTTTCCGGATATTATCCTGCTGGACTCGATTGACAGAAAGATATTTGATAACAGTGCAGATGAATATTCTGTGCTGATTGACAGCCGTTCACCGCTCCGTCTGTATGATTATCTGATACGCCATCCGGCCAGAACGAGAAAAACAATCGGCTGCGTCATGCTCGATATGCGGCACCGGGAGGAGAATCAGCTCAGCATGAGGATGTTTATGAATACTGCGCTTCCGGTGGCTGACATGGCGTCGTTGTTTAATCTGGTGCTGAATATGAAAGGCAGGCGCCTGACGACCAAATGGCTGCTTAACTTACGGTTGAGTACCCATGAAGCGATTATGCTGCGGTTGCTCAGGGCGGGCATGTCGATGGAAGAGGTGGCGGACGAACTGAACACCTCGATTAAAAGCCTCTACCGGACGCGAACGGCGCTCTCTGAACGACTGGGGGCGGAGAATTTTAACGAGGCGTGTTTGTTTATCTTTAAAAACAAACTGCTGGATGGAGATGGGAACGATCCCTGATTGGGTCATAGGCCAAAAAAAACCGCCACGAAGGCCGGGTCGACGTAGCGCAACCCGGCACTTTAGCGTTGATATCAATCAGAACGACCAGCGCAGATTAGCGTTAACCGAGTTGACGCGGGTATCGGCACCATATTGCCCCTGATAGCCCACATCCAGCGTCGCAGCACGCGACAGTTGTACGCTCACGCCGATATCACCCACCATCACGTCCTCATCCACGGCCTGACCCTGGGTAATGAACGCGTCGCTGCCCGCAAATGCCATACGCGAAGAGGTATTCTTATCGCCATAGGCGTGCTGCCAACCCAACGAACCGTAGAGGTTAACGTTCTTCGGCAATCCGGTCACACCACGCACCCCGAGCGTGGAATAGAAGGTGTTCATGGTTTCATTGTGAACGCTCAGCGCGGCGGCACCGCCGTCTTCCCTGAAACTGTCGGTATGCAGTCGAATCCAGGAGAGGTTAACAAAGGGCTCGACATTCATCTCTGGCTGGCCGAAACGGTAGCCCGCTTCGGTGAACGCCAGCAGCGAGTTGGCGTCGTAATCAGACTTCAGCCGATCCGAGAAGCCGCTGAAATCAACATTGCGCTCGCCTTCGATCTTGTGCCAGGTGTAACCCAGTGCGCCGCGAAGGGAGAACGCATCCTGTTGACCCGCTGCATACAGGCCGAGGTGATAGTTGTCGGTATCTGTTGAGGAACGACGGCTGTCGACGTCGTAATCACCGCGGCTGTAGCCGAAGTAACCACCGACACGTACGTTATGATCCGCCAGCTTACGATCTGCCCCCAGCAGGAAACCGGTGGTGTTGCCGTCCAGCTTGCCCACGTTACCGTCGCCGCTGCTTCGGCTCCAGGAGCTGAAGGTCTGGCCCCAGACGCCATTGTTTTGCGGCTCCGGCTGCTGCACCAGCGACATCGCTAACGGTGGTATCGGCAGGCTGTCGTTATCAAACGCGCGCTGCATACGCTGGTTTAACACGTTAAACACCTGCGTGCTGCCGGCTATCAGGTTGGATTGCATTGACGGATAAACTTCTCCGGACAGCTGGTTAAACGCCTCGCGCGCTTCCGGTGCGCTCAGCACCAGTAGTGAGTTATACAGCGCCAGCGACGGGCCGCTTTGCGTGAGCGTGGAGAGCGCGCCGGCGGTATTCCACTGGTTGCTGCTCTTTGCCACGGTCTGGAAAATCCCTGGCTTGCCGCTGCCGGGGTTTTCTCCTCCCGGGTTCTCACCACCCGGGTTTTCACCGCCGGGGTTTTCTCCTCCTGGATTCTCACCCCCCGGGTTTTCACCGCCCGGGTTTTCACCTCCAGGATTCTCGCCGCCGGTCTCTTTCTGCGCGATGGTCAGATCGACGGCGTCGGTGCTCTGCTTAAGCGCCACGTCCAGGAAGGCGGATTTGGAAATCGCTCCGGCGAACTGGCCGTCAATACCCCCGTTCGAGGTTAAAATGCGATAGCTTTGGCCCGTTTTGTAGCTGGTTTGCGGATCCAGCGCGGTGACCTGTACCTTAGCCTGATTGCTGATGGTGGTTTTGCCCGATACCAGCAGTTGGTCACTGCGGCCATCTCCCGCGATATCAACGTCATAGAAGGATTCGCCGATAAAATTCAGATAACGTTTCAGCGTCAGCGTGCCGATATCGCCATCCCCTGGTGAGATATGCCCGCCGGACAGGATCTCAGTCTGGCCCAACGTGCCGTTCCCCCCCAGCGTGCCACCGGCCTTGATTGACGCGGCGCTACTGTAACCTTGTCCGTTGTTAACGTCGGATCCCGCCGTTGCGTTGAGGATCAGCGTACCGCCGTTCTCGGCGCTAAGGGTCTGAATCTCAAAAATATCGTCTTCTGGCTGGGTGTTGATGTTGCTGGCAATAATGACTTTGCCACCGCGCGCGGTCACGTTCGCTTGAAGCGCCGAAAGATCGCCGTTCAGCGTTGTCTGTCCGGAGGTATTTATCACCTCACCTTCGCCGCTCATCTTGTTGCTGAAGACGTAATTTTCGTCGGTATGGTTGAAATAGACATAGCTGCCGAATAGCCCGCCACGCAGACTGATTGCCGTCTTCGCATCGAGCGTACCCGCGCCGCCTGCCGTACCAAGCGTTGGCTCAGTTATACCCGTGCCGGTGTCCATGTTGCCGCGGCTGCCGATGATGAGCGCCCCCCGGTTCGAACCGGAGCCCGATGTCCCTACAATCAGCGCATTGCTGCCTGCGGAAAATGAACCGCCGTCAATAACCGACAGCACGCCATTGCCATAATCGCCCACGCTAACGCTGCTGTCGCTGGTAAAGCGCGAGTCTTTGCCTGCAATAACCAGCTCGGCGGTTTTTCCGGCCCCGGAGACGCCCGCCACCTGCACGCCGCCAACGTTAACCGCTCCGCCGTTCAGCACGTCCAGGTCGCCATTAAGCGTCAGCGTACGGCCAACATTCCACTGTGAGCCGCTCCCCATGACGGTGGCTTTCGGGCTCACTGTGTCGGTTTCATCTGGCCCGGTACCATTGCCGATGCGCGCATCGTAGGTGGTATTGAGCGCGGCGCCGTCCTCAATAGCCAGCGTGGAGCGTGCGCCCAGATCGGTACCTACGCTAAGGAAATTACTGGTTACGCGAGATCCGGCGCCCGTGGCGATAAGGTGGCTGTCGTAGCCGCGGGTGGTGCCGACAACGATCTCTTTTGCGCTCGCCAGCGCGCCCTCTTCGACTCGCAGGGTGCCGAGGCCAAGATTCAGGTCGCCGCGCAGGACGTACTGATCGTTCACCGCGTTAAGCTCAGCGTTTGGCCCACGGACTGTGACCACGCTTTCATAAATTTGGCCGTCGAACAGCCGACCGATATTGATGTTATAGGCGGTGATTTTGCCATTATCGATCAGCAGGTTTCCGCGTTGATTGCGTCCAACGTAAACGTCTCCGGTGTAACCCAGCGTTTCGGTAATACGTGAGTCGCCATCAAAAATGGCATCGGCTGCACGCGCGAAATCGGCAGGTGAAAGCAGTAACAGCGGCGCGGAAAATAGAGCGAGGTAAAGCCTGGAAAGCGGCGTCTTTACCGCTAAAGAATGC
Source organism: Enterobacter cloacae complex sp. 382A5 (assembly GCF_050031095.1). Taxonomy (NCBI): domain Bacteria; kingdom Pseudomonadati; phylum Pseudomonadota; class Gammaproteobacteria; order Enterobacterales; family Enterobacteriaceae; genus Enterobacter; species Enterobacter cloacae complex sp. 382A5. The sequence goes on along the minus strand of NZ_JBLGVK010000001.1, from coordinate 3,868,833 downwards.
GATGTAGAGTTATTCACAGGGTATCTCCGTACTCATTAGCGTGATGTCTGGAAAATCGGTTTTATATGAAAAATGCGATACGACAGAAAAAGTAAAAGGCGTAATATGTGTACGCCTTTTGATGTGAAGTTAATTATTTATGGGTGACCACAGGTGTACAGGTTGGCGCGCTCAGCGTCGGGGCGGATCCTAAAATCCCTGGCATCATCATCGATGAGCAATCGAAAATACGCCCTTTTTCCGTCGTAGCGCGATAAGACAGCTTTTGCCCTCCCAGTGCATCCGGTTGGGCGCCATTAACATTGGTTACGGTTATTTCATCCGATGAGCCCAGCCCCAGCATTTTAGCGGTTTCCGCCTGCAGAAGTGGAATGGCCTGATCGGTTTTTAGCGTGGAACAACCGGCTAGCATCAACGTAACGGTTAAAAAGAGTAGTGGTTTTTTCATAAATTATCCTTTATATCCAATCAGTTAATTTCGCTGATTGTATTTATGTTTTCTATTACTCAAATCTGCGAATAATATATTTCCCTTTCCTAATCGAAAAAACCCTCCTAAAGTAGGGTGGGTAGATAATAATTCATCCGTACTCTCTAATATGCGAAGGTAAAAGGAGGATCCTTTGGGGCAGAATTATGCGTTGGTCGTTGATGACCATCCATTGGTAGCAAGCGGTATCGCCAATTTTCTGATTACACATTGCCGATTTAAGCAGGCGAGTGTGGTGACGAATGAGGATGATTGCTACCGTCAAATTAGGGATAATGGCCCGCCACGTTTGCTGGTAATCGATTTTTGGCTCTCGTCCGGTACCGCGTTGAAATTACTCAAAGAAGTAAAACAACTTTACCCACAGGTAAGGCTCCTGGTGGTTAGTGGGGATGACAATAACGATATCTGGCAGAAAGTTCACGCCGCCGGGGGGCACGGTTTCGTATTGAAAAGCGAGCCACCTGAAATGTTTTCACGGGCCGTTTTTGCCCTCACTGATAATCTCACCTGGTTTCCTGAGGGAAACGAATTTTCCGTTGAGTCGAATAATGAGAAGTTAAGTAAATTTAACTTAACGCCGCGACAAATAGACGTGTTAAATATGATTATGCGTGGCCTGCCAAATAAAAGAATTGCCGCGCAACTTTCTATTTCTGAGCCTACAGTCAAAGAGCACATCAGCAATATATTGAAAAAGATAGGCGTTAACAGTCGGGTCGAAGCCATCACGCTTCTGCATGGCAAACGGGAACCGTCGGAATGAGATTTTTACAGAGCTTACAGAACGCTGGCATCTCTCCTCCCGCGCAGATCCGTTTGCTAAATAATACCTTTTTGCGGCTGGTGTTCAGTTTCAGCGCTGTCCCTTTCGTCGGTATTCCTTTCGCCATCTGGATTAATTTGCTGGGCGATGAACTCGGCCCAACCATTACCTGGATAATTATTTACCTGCTATGTGCCGTGGCGATCCGAATATTGCACCGACGCTACCAGCGCGAAGCGAAAGAGCATGATGAAGCGGACGTCCTGCGCCGCTGGCTGCCGCGTATAAATAAGATCGCTTTTATTCACGGGCTGGGGATTTCATCTCTCTATTTAATTACGCCGCAGACGCAGAACTTTGACTTTTTCCTGCTCCTCAATATCAGTATTGCCGCCATCGTTGCCGCCAATGCGACGCATCTGACGCCGGTCATCAGCACCTTTACATGCTTTTTCTTCGCCTCCTGGGGTGTACTGAATCTTGGCATTATCTGGCGGCTGGACGATCTGATGTTCATTGTGCTGATGTTGAACCTGCTGTACGGCTTCGCCATTTACCGCCATGCATTAACATCGCACGCGTTCTTTATTCAGCAGGCGCTGCTTGAGGAAAAAAGCTCACGCCTGGCAGAACAGTTTCGCCAGGCCAAAGAGGAAGCTGAGCAGGCGCTGCTGGATAAAAATCAGTTCCTGACGACCGCCAGCCACGACCTGCGTCAGCCGGTACACGCCATGGGGTTTCTGATCGAAGCGATTATCCACCGAAACCGGGACGACAGCCTCACGCCCCAGCTGCTTGATCTGCAGCAGAGCGTCCGCTCGGTGCATTTGATGTTCAATTCCCTCCTTGACCTCAGCAAGATTGAATCCGGGAATGTGCTTACTGCCCCTGCCAGAGTGGACATCGGCGCGCTGCTCGACTCGGTGATCACGCTGTTTCGCGAAGAGGCCAACAGCCGTGCACTCAGGCTGCGCACCTGGCGGCCTAAACGCCGCATCTACGTGATGGGCGATCCGCTGCTGGTGCGACAATCGCTGATTAACCTTATTCAAAATGCCCTCCGCTACACGCTACAGGGCGGCGTGCTGGTCGCCATCCGACCACGTGGTGACAGGTGTAGGGTGGAGGTGTGGGACACAGGTGTCGGTATTGCCGATGACGAGAAAGGTAAAATCTTCTCACCTTACTATCGCCCCGAACTGGCCTGGAAGATCGACAGTGCAGGACACGGGCTGGGTCTGGCCGTCGTTGCCCGCTGTGCCAAGCTGATGAAGGTGAAGTACGGGATGCAATCCATTGAAGGTAAAGGTTCACGCTTCTGGATGTGCTTTACCCAATATGCTGGCGAAGAGATCGCGCCGGAGATGCCACCCGTCTATGACAACATCGCCACGCCGGTACGCTATGCGCCGCTGCACGGTTCCTGTCTGGTGGTTGATGACGACCCGCTGGTGACGTCTGCCTGGGAGAGCCTGATGAGCATCTGGGGAATCAACGTGCGCTGTGCGGCCTCCGCTGAAGAAGCGTTCGCTATCATCGACGATGGCTTCACGCCGTTCGCCGTGCTGTGCGACCAGCGTCTGCGATCCGGTGAAAGCGGCTTCGACATCCTGAAAGCGCTATTTGAACGTCTGCCGGACATGAGTGGCGCGATGGTCAGCGGCGAATTTAATTCGCCGGTTCTGCTGGAGGCGGAGCAGGAAGGGTACATGGTGCTACGCAAGCCTCTGGAGCCGGCTAAACTTCATGCGCTGCTGACACAGTGGTCGGGGAGTCGTGGATAGGGGAATAGACAGCAGCGTTGAGCTTCACTGCCTGCTCCCGGTCGCCAGGCTGTAAGGCCAGCTAGCTCGCGGTGTCCTGCACGTTTCTTGTACCAGGTAGATGTCAGTTTTCGAGCGTATACTCTAAGATATGTTCAACTAGTTGATATAAATATAAATTTGACGAATATCGTCAGGTAGCGATTTATCCGTCAAATTAAGTTAAACTTCGTCCCAGGTTCAGTGAGTTATGGGACTGATAACAGAATGACCAGCGAAGAAGCACTTTTAAAATCAGGTTTTAGCAAACGAGATCTTCAAAAGCTAAAAAACAATATTGAGAATTACGGTGGTTCGTTTGATAGCGTAACTCATGATCTGGCCAATCGTTTTAAGGCAATGAAGTGGATAACTATTATTGCCTTCATCATACTGGCTTTAACTCTTTTACTTGCATCTAAGGATACAAGTCTGACACTTGCGCTCACGTTATTGATTGTACTACCTTTTATCTGGTATATAACGCCAGCAAAACTTGGCTACAAATCCTGGCGTTATCGTAAAATGCAGACTAATTCTGGGACGGATCGCTGACGGACAACAGATCAAAAACAATCTTAGCTTTCACGCCATAACCCGCTATTTTCATTGTTAGCTGCGGGCGGCTCAGTGTGCTTACCTTTCGGTAATAGTCAGCAGGCAGATATCGAAACAGTCGCCAGGTACCAGGTCGCCGTAACAAGCCAAAAATGGTGTACGCATTAGCGGCCAGTGAGATTGATTTGTAGACGCCTAACCCATTCTCACGACTAAAGCCCATAAACTCAGCTGTAGACATCGCGGCATTCGCGACCAGCCCTTCACTGGTAGTGTTGTGAGTTGCGTAGCGAGCCACTTCTTTACTGATGCTGTTTGCCCCGTCAGTAACCAGTATCGCACCAGCAAGAACCCCGAGAGGGGTCATAGTGCCAATGAGGGTAAGCCCCGCAGCTATTTCAGCACCGGCCAGCACAACACTAACTGCCGAGATCACATATCCAACAATTTTGTTATTCTCTCGGATGAACTCGACTTTAGCGTAAAGTTTGGCTGCCCTCGTTCGTAATAAACGAGCTTGTTCCAGGAGGTTACAGTTTTCTTCTCTCAGAACTTTAACGCATTCCATGCATTCTTCATCTGATTTAGCCCGACGAGCTAATGTAAACTGTTGTTCTATGAGGTCACGAATTTCCTGAATAAACTTCATTCGAGTCAGACTATCGCTGAGATGAAAAGCCGACAGAGTGTTGGCTGTATTTACCAGCTTCCTGGCTTCCATATTCACCATAGTTTCCGCCCAGGCTTTATTTCTTCCACCTGAGTGCATCATGTTAAGTAATGCTGCATCCATTGTAATTTCTCTCCATTGCTTTACCGGCCACTGCTTAGACTGATAAACGACTCCCCATGACAGCCATGCGTACCAACGCACCATATAGTAGCAATGTGGTTACGTGGTCTGAAGCAGAAGTCACTTCACGCATACGTGACGCCATTCTGTCGGGCTTTGTGGGGTTGATATGTGCTTTACAATACTTGAACAGATCGGTGAAGGTCAGGTTTTTCTGTTTCTATGTGACGGTAAACACGCCAATTGCGTACCACAGGGAAGCGGGGGATGGAGGAAAGAAAAGGGCGGTAGCTACTTTGCTGACTCAGAAAGCAAAAACCCCCGCCTAAGCGAGGGTTTAAAATGAGTGGTGCCCGGACTCGGAATCGAACCAAGGACACGGGGATTTTCAATCCCCTGCTCTACCGACTGAGCTATCCGGGCAACGGGGCGCATTAAACCCGATTCACTCTCCGCCGTCAACGAAAAATGTTGTTTTCGTTACAGGATGCACAATCTCTCACCAGTTCGTCGCAATCTTAAGCGAAAAAGTGGGTCCACAGCGCGGAAAGCGGCATGGCGAGCAGCAGGGCGGGCAGCATATTCACCACCGCGAACATTTTGATCCCGCAGATGCGCAGCCCTGTTGCCAGCAGGAGCAGACCGCCAACGGCGGTAAAATCCGCCATCATCGCGGGCGTAGTCAGCGGAAGGATCAGGGTGGCGCAGGTGGCGAGCGCCAGCTGAATCAGCAGCATTGGCACACAAATCGCGGCCACCGCGATACCGAGCGTGGTGGCAAAAATCGTAGCGGTGAAGAAATCGAGAAACGCCTTCGCGATTAAAATGCTGGGGTCACCGGTCATCCCTTCCTGCATCGAACCGAAAATCCCGGTGCCGCTGGCGCAAAAGAGAATAATGATGGCAACGTAGTTTTGAATAAACGTCTCATGGGTGCCGTGTTTGGCTTTGCCCGGACGGGCTATCAGGTTTTTCGCTTTGCTGACCGCGTTGTTAATCCCCTTTTCCAGATAACAAAACTCACCAATCAGCGCCCCGAGCAGAGTGGCCAACACCATAACCGGCAGGTTGGCGCATTTGATCACCAGCAGAATGCCAATCCCGAGGGAGGCCAGGCCAAAAATGGAGGGCATAGAGACGCGAATACGCTCCGGTAATCGCTGACTTAACACTGCACCGAGTACGCCGCCCAGCAATACGGCACTCGCGTTGATAAATGGCCCGATAACCACGGAAAACTCCTGTTACTTAATCATAGGTATTGCATGATTATGACACGCCAGCGCTTTTTTACGCTTAGCTTTGGGTGGTGAAGTGCATACTGATTCCTTCTTGCACCTCAAAATAAAAGGTGACATTATTGCGCGAATTTTCTCCTCCCTGTCTCACCGTTCGGTGAGGGTATATAGCGCCTATGAAAACCATGAAAATCGCCGTCAGCCGTGAGCTGGTTTCCACTGTGTCCACGCATCGCGAAAAGGTGACGCTGGATAACACTGATTTTACCGATGTGGCGGCAGTCGTCATTACGCTCGCGGAGAGTCGCAGCGGCATTCTTGCGTTGCTGAAACGCACGGGCTTTCATTTACCGGTCTTTCTATTCTCGCAAGAGCCGACGGACGTGCCCGAGGGCGCCACGGCTGTCATCTCGGGTAAAGCGCAGGAGTTCCTGGAACTGGAATCTGCCGCCAGTCGTTACGAAGAGAACCTGTTACCGCCGTTTTTTGACACCCTGAGCCAGTATGTTGCAATGGGCAACAGCACCTTTGCCTGTCCGGGCCACCAGCACGGGGCGTTTTTCAAAAAACACCCGGCGGGACGACAGTTCTATGACTTCTTTGGTGAGAACGTTTTTCGCGCCGATATGTGCAATGCCGACGTGAAGCTCGGCGATCTGCTGATCCACGAAGGTTCCGCCAAGCATGCGCAAAAGTTCGCCGCGAAAGTGTTCAACGCGGATAAAACCTACTTCGTGCTGAACGGTACGTCGGCGGCCAACAAGGTGGTGACCAATGCGCTGCTGACCAGTGGCGATCTGGTGCTGTTTGATCGCAATAACCACAAATCTAACCATCACGGGGCCCTGATTCAGGCGGGCGCGACGCCGGTGTATCTGGAAGCGGCGCGTAACCCGTTTGGCTTTATCGGTGGGATTGACGAACACTGCTTTGACGACGCGTACCTGCGCAATCTGATCCGCGACGTTGCGCCGGAGAAGGCAGACGAGACCCGCCCGTTCCGCCTGGCAGTGATCCAGCTTGGTACTTACGATGGCACGATCTACAACGCCCGTCAGGTGATCGACAAGATCGGCCATCTGTGCGATTACATCCTCTTTGACTCTGCCTGGGTGGGCTACGAGCAATTTATTCCGATGATGGCGGAAACCTCCCCGCTGTTGCTGGAGCTGAACGAGAACGATCCGGGCATTTTCGTGACCCAGTCGGTGCATAAACAGCAGGCCGGGTTCTCGCAAACCTCGCAGATCCATAAAAAGGATAACCACATCCGGGGTCAGGCGCGTTTCTGTCCGCACAAACGTCTGAACAACGCATTTATGCTGCACGCCTCCACCAGCCCGTTTTATCCCCTGTTTGCGGCGCTGGATGTGAACGCAAAAATTCACGAAGGGGAGAGCGGACGCAGGCTGTGGGCGGAGTGCGTCGAGCTGGGGATTGAAGCGCGTAAGGCGATCATTGCAAATTGCCATATGATCAAACCGTTTATTCCGCCAGTGGTGGCAGGCCGTCCGTGGCAGGATCACCCAACTCAGGTCATCGCCAGCGAACGTCGCTTCTTCAGCTTTGAGCCGGGGGCCAAATGGCACGGATTTGAGGGCTATGCCCGCGATCAGTACTTTGTCGATCCGTGCAAGCTACTGCTGACCACGCCGGGCATCGATGCTGAAACCGGGGAATATACTGATTTTGGTATTCCGGCGACCATCCTTGCGCACTATCTGCGGGAAAATGGCATCGTGCCGGAGAAGTGCGATCTGAACTCGATCCTCTTCCTGCTGACGCCTGCCGAAAGCAGCGAGAAGCTGGCGCAGCTGGTGGCGATGCTTGGCCAGTTTGAACAGCATATTGAAGACGATACGCCGCTGGCGGACGTGTTGCCGACCATCTATCAGAAATACCCGGTACGCTACCGGGATTACACACTCCGCCAGCTGTGTCAGGAGATGCACGATCTCTACGTCAGTTTTGATGTGAAAGATCTGCAGAAGGCGATGTTCCGCAAGGAGAGCCTGCCCGCGGTGGTGATGAATCCGCAGGATGCCAATCAGGCGTACATTCGCGGGAACGTGGAGCTGGTGCGCATCCGTGATGCACAAGGGCGCATTGCTGCTGAAGGCGCGCTGCCGTATCCGCCTGGCGTTCTGTGCGTGGTGCCGGGAGAAGTCTGGGGCGGGGCGGTGCAGCGCTACTTCCTGGCGCTGGAAGAGGGGATTAACCTGCTGCCGGGCTTCTCGCCGGAGCTGCAGGGCGTTTACAGCGAAAAGGATGCCGACGGGATTAAGCGGCTTTATGGGTATGTGTTAAAGTAGCCCCCTCACCCTAACCCTCTCCCCAAAGGGGAGAGGGGATTGCACGGAGCCGTCTTTTCACCCTCGCCCCTTTGGGGAGAGGGCCGGGGTGAGGGGTGTTAAGCCGCACTACGCTTGTACATCCTCCGCGGATGCCCAATCTTGCCGTACAGCATCTCCACCGTCAGAAAACCTGCCTCCACGCAGTGCTCCAGATAGCGCCGGGTGGTGGTTTTACTCAGCCCCGTTTCACTCACCACCTCATCCACCGTAAAACAGTGCGTCGCCTTGTCGTTAAACAGCGCCTGCACCCGCGCCAGCGTATTTTCCTCAATACCTTTGCTGCCGTTGTCCTGGCGGTAGTTTTTCGCCTGTAGCTGGTATAAAGAATCGACGTTCTGCTGGTCAACAATCTTCCAGACCCGCTGTTGCTCAGCAAACTGCACAAAACGCTCCAGCGACTGGCTGAGCCGCTTCCAGGAAACCGGCTTCAGGATGTAATCAAACGCCCCGTTACGAATGGCCTGGCTGCAGGTGTCCATATCGCTGGCGGCGGTGATGAAAATCACTGAACAGTTGGCGCGGGCGAGCATCGGGTTACTGATAAGGGTGATGCCTTTCCCGTCCGGCAGGTAGTTATCCAGCAACATCAGCTGCGGCTGTTTACTTTCAAGCTCAACCTGCGCTTGCGCCAGCGACGAGGCAATCCCCACCAGTCTAAGACGCGGATGTTTGCCGATCAGCTCTGCGTGCAGTTGCGCCAGTTCGTTCTCGTCTTCAACTATCAGTACGTCGATAAGTTCATGTTGCATAATCGGTATCTTCCTGTTCCTGTGCGGGATGCCGGGCGGTTCCCGTGGCGGGGATAAACAGTGAGAAAATCGCCCCCCGCGGCGTATTATCGGCAACCTCAATTGCACCGCCAGCCTGTGTGACATAGCTTTCGATCAGATACAAACCAATGCCGTGATCGCCGCGCGTTTTGGTGGTGATGCCGCGCTCAAATATCCTGTCACGGATCTCCGGTTTAATGCCAACGCCCTGATCGGCCACTTCGATGATGAGTTCTTGTTCGCTCAGTTTTATCAGCACTTCCACAGGAGCATGCGGAAGCGGCGAGCGCTGGGTCGCTTCAATGGCGTTATCCAGCAGGTTGCCAATGATAGAAATCAGCGCCTCTTCAGGCAGCGCCAGGAACGGTCTGTCCAGACGACAGGTCGGGTCGAAGTTCAGCTCGACGCCTTTCTCCCGCGCCCGCGCGGCTTTCCCCAGCAGCAGGCCGCACAGTGTCGGGGAGCTGAAGCGCGAAGAGATAAAGTCCAGCAGCTCCTGAGCGTGTTCCGACTGCGCCTGAATGTAGCCAATCGCCTCCTCGTAGCGGCCCATATGCAGCAGGCCGGAGAGAGTGGTCATCCGGTTTAGCTGCTCGTGACGCATAATGCGCAGGTTATCAACATAGCGTTTGACCTGGCTGAGCTGGGCGCTGAGCGAGTCGATCTCGTTGCGATCGCGGAAGGTGATCACCCAGCCCTGCAGAGAGTTCTCAAGCATGATGCGCACCCGGCTGGCGATCACCGTGAGATCGTTAAAACGGCAAATCTCGTCATGGGTATCTTTGGCGAGCATCGTTTGTGTTTCGAAGAACGGAACAGGATCGATTACCTCGCTTATCAGCTGCCCGCGCAGTTCCCGGGCCGGCTGGCTCAGGCCCAGCAGTTTGCGTGCCGCCTGGTTAATCACTTCTATTCGCCGTTCATCGTCAATGGCGATCACCCCTTCATAAATGGACTCCATCATCGCCTTCTGCTGGCGCACCAGCAGACCAATCTCTCGCGGCTCCAGGGAGAAAATCTGCTTCTTGATACTGCGGGTAAAGAACCAGGAGAAGATAAAAAGGGCAAGCAGTAACAGTACGGCGGCGATCAGGATGTTAACCACTTTACTGACGGTGATGGTTTCAAGATAGCTGGTGAGATAGCCTACCGAGACAATTCCCACTACCTGACCGGCATCGTTAAAAATGGGCGCTTTGCTGCGCAGCGAAATGCCTAATCCTCCCTTGCGGATAGTGGTGGTGCTTTTACCGCGCAGCACCTCTTCGTTGTCTCCGCCGACCAGCGTATGGCCCACTCTGTCCGCAAAAACGGAATGAAACAGATGCAGCCCTTTGTTATCGCCAATCACAATAAAACTGGCATCACTGTGGGTGGCTATTTTCTGCATAAAATCGTGAATGGCGTTGATATCTTTTTGTTCGACCTCTTTTCGTAATGATGGAATAAGGGCGATCTCTTCTGCCTGTATTTTTGCGCGTGCGCTCATTTCCTGATAAAGCTGTCGGCTAACGTCGACATAATAATATCCGCCCAGCAAAGCAAAAAGCACTGAGAAAAAGACAACCAGCGAAACAAACAGCTTAATCTGAAACGATACTTTCATAACAATCACGCGTGGTATCAACGAAGTTTGTCAATATATCATCTTTTTTCGCGTGGATACCCGCTTTGCCGAAAACTTGTGATCCCTTGCACAGCAAGGCCTGCAAAAGGATTATCTGAAAGGGTTTTCCCTTAAACACGACCGTGTAAATGTTATTTGTTTGTTCGGTTTAGAAAAGAAACCATAAAAACCACGGCAATAAATAAGGGGCAAATCACATTAAATAAAAGAAACCATTAAAACCATAGTCGCCATTAAAACTTCGCTTTTAATATGCCATTCCTCACATAAAGTAAGCCTTTGTGACTCTAAGCTGAACGCACAAAATAACTAAGGGGCTTATTATGAGCACAACTGACGATTCTTTCTCTGTTACCCACGACCCGATTGATATTCAGCGGCCATCGCTCAAAGAGCGCTGGTGGCATATTATGGATACCTGGAAAATCGGGATTATTCCTCTGCCGCTGTTTGTCCTGGCGGGCGCGCTGATTGCCATTGATTGTCTGGGCGGAAAACTGCCAAGCGATATCGTGGTGATGGTGGCGACGCTGGCGTTCTTCGGCTTTGCCTGCGGTGAGTTCGGCAAACGCCTGCCGATTGTCGGCAAGCTCGGCGCGGCGGCGATTTGCGCCACCTTTATCCCCTCCGCGCTGGTCTATTACGGCCTGTTGCCGGATGTGGTAGTGGAATCCACCACTAAGTTCTATAAATCCACCAACATTCTTTATCTCTACATCTGCTGCATTATTGTCGGCAGCATCATGAGCATGAACCGCACCGTGCTGATTCAGGGCTTCCTGCGCATCTTCTTCCCGATGCTGTGCGGCGAGATCGTCGGCATGCTGGTGGGGATGGGCGTGGGTCTGGCGCTGGGTCTTGAGCCGTTCCAGATCTTCTTCTTTATCATTCTGCCGATTATGGCAGGCGGCGTGGGCGAAGGGGCTATCCCGCTCTCCATCGGCTACGCCACCCTGCTGCACATGGATCAGGGCGTGGCGCTCGGTCGCGTGCTGCCGATGGTCATGCTCGGCGGGCTGACCGCTATCATCATCTCCGGCTGTCTGAACCAGCTGGGCAAGCGTTATCCACACCTGACCGGTGAAGGTCAGCTGATGCCGAACCGCGCGAATGCCGATGCCACCGTTTCTCAACCGGCGTTCTCTGGCAAAGCGGACGTCACCACCATCGCCTCCGGTGCGTTGCTGGCGGTGCTGCTCTACATGCTGGGCATGCTCGGCCACAAGCTGATTGGTCTGCCTGCGCCGGTTGGCATGCTGTTTATGGCGGTGCTGGTGAAGCTCTGCAACGGTGCCTCTCCGCGTCTGCTGGAAGGCTCTCAGGTGGTGTACAAATTCTTCCAGACCTCGGTGACCTATCCCATCCTCTTCGCGGTCGGTGTGGCGATCACCCCATGGCATGAACTGGTCGCGGCCTTCACGCTGACTAACCTGCTGGTGATTATCAGTACCGTCTCTTCGCTAGTGGCGACCGGCTTCTTCGTCGGCAAAAAAATTGGTATGCACCCGATTGATGTCGCCATCGTCTCCTGCTGCCAGAGTGGTCAGGGCGGTACCGGTGACGTGGCAATCCTGACCGCAGGCAACCGTATGAGCCTGATGCCCTTCGCCCAGATTGCTACCCGTATCGGCGGCGCGATTAACGTCTCTATCTCACTGCTGATTCTGGGCAACTTCCTCGTTTAAGTTTTCAGGAAAGAACAATGAAACTCGCAAGCTTTTTATACCAGGGAAAACGCAGCTACGGCATCGTCCAGGCCGAAGGTGTGATTGATTTAGGTCGCCGTCTCGGCGACCGCTACAGCGACCTCAAAGCGCTGCTGCAGGGCAACGGGCTGGCGCAGGCCACCCGTTACCTGAACGATGCCGTGGACGTGCCGATGAGCGCCATCACCTTCTTACCGGTGATTGAGCAGCCGGAAAAAATCCTCTGCGTGGGCATGAACTACGCCGACAAGCGCAAGGAGTTTGACCAGCACAACCCGGCACCAACGCTGTTCGTGCGCTTCCCGGATTCGCAGACCGGCCACAACGAGCCGGTGCTGAAGCCGCGTCACTCCAGCGAATTCGACTACGAAGGCGAGCTGGCGGTGATCATCGGCAAGGGCGGGGAAAATATCAGCCGTGACGAGGCGCTGCGCCACGTGGCGGGCTACAGCTGCTACATGGACGGCTCCGCCCGCGACTGGCAGCACACCTGGTTTACAGCCGGTAAGAACTGGCGTCAGACCGGCGCGTTTGGCCCGTGGATGGCAACGGCCGATGAGATCCCGGACCCGCACAGGCTGGCGATCCGCACCTGGCTGAACGGCCGCATGGTGCAGGAAGATAACACCAGCAGCATGATCCACAAGGTTGCGGAGCTGATCGAGTACATCAGCACCTTTACCCGCTTAAGTCCGGGCGATGTGATCATCACCGGCTCCCCGGGCGGGGTGGGTAAAAAGCGTAATCCGCCGCTGTTTATGAAAGAGGGGGATCGCATTGAAGTGGAGATCGAGCATATCGGTCATCTGAGCAACGTGATTGTGGAAGCGCCAGCCACCGGGCTTGCGGCGGCACACTGAGAAAGGCGGCATGAACAGTCAACCCATCGATTTTCGCCACACGCTGGTGGCGAAACACCCGGAACGCTTAAGCCAGATCCGTTACCTGCTGGCAGACAGCGGCCTTGGCCTGGACAACGACATCACGCTGTTTGTCGAAGCCTGGTCCGGCGCGCAACTGGTGGGTTGCGCCGGTCTTGCCGCCAACGTCATCAAGTGTGTGGCCGTGAACGAGCAGCTTCGCGGCGAGAACCTCAGCGCGCGCTTGCTGGCGGAGGTGCAGAATGCGGCGCTGGAGCGCGGTCATTTTCACCTCTTCCTCTGCACGCGACCGTGCAATAAGGAGCGCTTTGCGCGCAGCGGCTTCTGGCCCATTGCCCAGAGCGGCAACAACGCCGTGCTGATGGAGAACACCCCGCAGGGGATCGAGCGTTACTGCCGTTCCCTGGGCAGGATGCGCAAGGGCGGGGAGAAGACTGGCGCGATAGTGATGAACGCCAACCCGTTCACCCTCGGCCACCGTCATCTGGTGGAGCAGGCGGCGAAGCAGTGTGACGCCCTGCACCTGTTTGTGGTGCGTGAAGATGCCTCGTTCTTTCCGTTCAGCGCGCGCCTCGGAATGGTGCGTGCGGGCGTCGCGCATCTGCCAAATGTGACCGTGCACGAAGGCTCACAGTACATCATCTCCCGCGCCACCTTCCCGGCCTACTTTTTGAAAGAGACCGGCAAAGTGCAGCAGGCGTGGAGCGAAATCGACGTGCTGATCTTCCGCGACTTTATCGCACCGGCGCTGGGCATTACCCATCGTTTTATCGGCTCCGAGCCGTTTTGCGATATCACCCGTCAGTACAACCAGACGCTGCACGCCTTGCTGAGCCCGCAGATTGAGGTGGTGGAAATGCCGCGCATCAAGGCCACCGGCAATGCCATTTCAGCGTCCGAAGTGCGCCGCTTGCTCAAGACTCAGCAGTTTTCCCGGATCCGGGAGATTGTCCCGGACTCCACCTTCGCGCACCTCGAAACACACTACCGTGCGAGTGCCGAAGTCGCTTAACTACCAGGAATTTATCATGAAAATTGTAAGGGAGGCGCTGGCCGGAACGCAGGAGTCCAGCGACCTGATGGTGAAAATTGCTCCCGCTCACGGCGAGCTGGAGATAGTCATCCACAGTGAAGTGATTAAGCAGTTTGGCGAGCAAATTCGCCAGGTGGTCAACGAGACATTGCGCGCCATGAACGTGCACCAGGGACTTATCATTATTGAAGACAAAGGGGCGCTGGACTGTGTGATCCGCGCTCGCCTGCAAAGTGCGCTTCTGCGTGCTGCCGATGAACAGGCCATTAACTGGGGGGCGCTGAAATGAGCAAACTCCGCCGCAGTATGTTGTTCCTGCCGGGCGCCAACGCCGCCATGCTTTCAACCGCGTTTATCTACCGTCCAGACTCCATCATGTTTGACCTTGAAGATGCCGTTGCTCTGCGCGAGAAAGACACCGCGCGAATGCTGGTGTTCCACGCCCTGCAGCACCCGATGTATCAGGACATCGAAACCGTGGTGCGCATAAACCCGCTGAGCACGCCGTTTGGCTTGCTGGATCTGGAAGCCGCCGTGCGCGCCGGCGTGGACGTGATCCGCCTGCCGAAAACCGACACCCCGGACGACATCTACGAGCTGGAAGGCCACCTTGAGCGTATCGAGCAGGAGTGCGGGCGCGAGGTTGGTTCTACCCGCGTGATGGCGGCGATTGAATCGGCCATTGGCGTCATCAACGCCGTGGCGATTGCCCGCAGCTCGCCTCGCCTGATCGGCATTGCGCTGGCGGCTTTTGACTACGTGATGGACATGCAGACCGAGCGCGGCGACGGCACCGAGTTGTTCTACGCCCGCTGCGCCGTGCTGCACGCCGCCCGCGCGGCAGGCATCGACGCCTTCGACGTGGTGTGGTCAGACGTTAACGATGAGGCTGGATTCCTGCGCGAGGTCGATCTGATCCGCAAGATGGGCTTTAACGGCAAATCGCTGATCAACCCGCGCCAGATAGACCTGCTGCATAACGCCTACGCGCCGACCCAGGAAGAGGTGGATCACGCCCTGCGGGTGATTGAAGCGGCAGAAGAGGGCGAACGTAACGGCCTTGGCGTGGTGTCGCTCAACGGCAAAATGGTGGATGCACCGATTATTAACCACGCGCAGGTGGTGCTTGAACGCGCGGCGGCCTCCGGCGTGCGTCGGTAAGGATGACACAATGAACCAGACAGAACTTCTCCATGTGAATTTTCCCCATCTGCGGGAGTTAAAACCGTTTGATACCGCCCACAGCGCCACGCCGTGGCTGGCGGACAGCGACGCGAAACACAGCCGTAAACTCTGCGCCTCCATTGAAGAGGCGGTGAGGCGTAGCGGCCTGAAGGACGGAATGACCATCTCCTTCCACCATGCGTTTCGTGAAGGCGACCGGGTGATCAACACCGTCGTGGCGCTGCTGGCGCGGATGGGCTTCAAAAACCTGACCCTCGCCTCCAGCTCGCTGATGACCTGCAACGACGCGCTGATCGAGCATATTGCAAGCGGGGTGATCGCCCGGATCTACACCTCCGGCATGCGTGGCAAGCTGGCGGATGCCATCTCCCACGGGCTGATGGACGAGCCGGTACAAATTCACTCTCACGGCGGGCGCGTAAAGCTGCTGCAGGACGGTGAGCTGAACATTGACGTGGCGTTTCTTGGCGTGCCGTGCAGCGATGAGTTTGGTAACGCCAACGGCACGCACGGTAAATCGTGCTGCGGCTCGCTGGGCTACGCGATGGTGGACGCCCATTTTGCCCGCAAGGTGGTGTTGTTGACGGAAGCGCTGGTGCCGTTCCCCAATATGCCTGCCAGCCTGGTGCAGGATCAGGTGGACTACATCGTGCAGGTGGAGAGCGTGGGCGATCCGGCAAAAATCAGCGTCGGCGCGGCGCGCGTCACCAGTAACCCGCGCGAGCTGATGAATGCCCGCTATGCGGCGGATGTGATTGAGCACTCCGGCTATTTTAAACCGGGCTTCTCGATGCAGACCGGCTCCGGCGCGGCGGCCACCGCCTGCACCCGCTTTATGGAAGAGAAGATGGAGCGCAGCGGCGTGAAGGCACGCTTTGCGCTGGGTGGCATCACCGGCAGCCTGGTAGATCTGCACGAGAAGGGGCTGGTCGAAAAGCTGCTCGATACCCAGTGCTTCGACGGCCAGGCGGCGGCCTCGCTGGCGCGCAACCCGAACCACGTGGAGATCTCCACTAACGTCTACGCCAACCCCGGCAGTAAGGCGGCAAGCTGCGACCAGCTGGACGTAGTGATCCTCAGCGCGCTGGAGATTGACGTCGATTTCAACGTTAACGTCATTACCGGCTCCGACGGCGTGATGCGTGGCGCGTCCGGCGGTCACTGCGACGTGGCCGCCGCGGCGAACCTGACCATCGTCGTTGCGCCGCTGCTGCGTAGCCGCATTCCGACGGTGGTGAAGCGCGTTACCACTCGCCTCACGCCGGGCGAAAGCATCGACGTGCTGGTCACCGATCACGGCATTGCGGTTAACCCGGCACGCCCGGAGATCCGCGAACGCCTCATGGAAGCAGGGCTGAAGGTTGTTGATATCAACGCCCTCTATGAGCGGGCAATTTCGCTGACAGGCGTACCGAAACCGATTGAGTTCACAGACAAAATTGTCGGGGTGATCCGCTACCGCGACGGCAGCGTGCTCGACACCGTTCGACAGGTAAAGGAGTGAATATGACCATTGCGACACCCGTGCGGGCGGGTGTCAGCCTGGACGCGCTGCTGGCGGCGAAAGAGCGCCGCGCAGCCCGTCAGGCTGACTGGCTTACGCACTATCAACAACCGGTGATCTCCCTCACGCTGGTAACACCCGGGGAGATCAAAGACAGCCTGCGTTATCGCAACACCATGGGCGTGGCGTTACAGATGTGCGATCAGCTGCTGTGGGAAAACCGCTGGCAGGTGCTGGACCGCCAGGTGCTCTGGCTGCCGACCGGGCCCGAAGCGCTGTGGTGCGTGGCCCATCCTGCGGCAGAAATCAAAGCCCACTGTGCGGAGCTGGAGCAGACGCATCCGCTTGGCAGGCTGTGGGATCTGGATGTGATTTGCCCTGAAAACGGCCACGTTGGACGCCAGTCGCTGGGCTCACATCTCAGACGCTGCCTGATTTGCGATGAACCTGCCCACGCCTGTTCCCGTTCGCGCAAACATCCTGTGGAGCAGGTGGTGGCGCGCGTGGAGAAGATGATCGATGACTGGTTTGCTCGCGACTAAACCGCGCCCGCTTGACGTCCCCGCGCTTGCCGCAGAAGCGCTGTGGCAGGAGCTGGAGCTGACACCGAAACCGGGGCTGGTGGACAGGCTCAATAACGGCTCCCATCGCGATATGGATCACGCGCTGTTTGTCCGCAGCATTATGGCGATTACGCCGTGGTTTTCGCGCTTTGCTGAGCTGGGTAACGCGCATGCCGAGAAACCCGCTGGCGAACAGTTACGGATCCTCCGCCCGATGGGGATGGCCTGTGAGCAGGCGATGTATGCCGCGACGAACGGGGTGAACACGCACAAAGGGGGCATTTTTGCCCTGGGGTTACTGTGCTTTGCCGCCGGGCGTGTGAAAAATATCTCCGCAGAAAGCCTCTGTTGTGAGGTGAGTAACATCTGCAACGGGCTGGTTTCGCGAGAGCTGGCCACACGCAGCGGGCAGGCGACGGCGGGGGAGCGGCAGTTCCGGCAGTACGGCTTAACCGGCGCGCGCGGCGAGGCGGAGAGCGGTTTTGCGACGGTGCGTAAGGCGCTGGCGCAGTGGAACGGACATTCGCTTCATGGCCTGCTGTTACGCCTGATGGCAATCAATCAGGACAGCAATCTGGTGTCGCGCGGCGGCATTGAGGGGCTGGGCTACGTTCAGGACTATGCGCGGGAACTGCTGGCTGACGGCTGGGATGGTGAAGCGTTGCGTAGAATGGATAACGCATTGATTGAACGCAACCTGAGCCCGGGCGGCAGCGCGGATTTGCTGTCGGTGGGGTGGGTGCTTGCTGCAATAAAATAGCCGGGTGGCGGCTTCGCCTACCCGGCACAATAATCAATGCGCGACTGGCTGTGCGCCGTGCGGTTCGCGTACATGCTTGTACTGGAACAGCACGATAAACGCGAAGAACAGCACCAGCGAGTATGCGGCGAAGATAAGCCACACTGGCTGCCAGTCGGTAATGCCGTTGGTGGTATACATCTCAACCACTTTACCGCTCACCACACCGCCCAGGATACAGCCGAAGCCGTTGGTCATCATCAGGAACATACCCTGTGCGCTGGCGCGGATTTCAGGTTTCACCTCTTTTTCCACAAACACCGAACCGGAGATGTTGAAGAAGTCGAAGGCGCAGCCGTAAACAATCATCGACAGAACCAGCAGCACGGTGCCGAACGGGCTTGGGTCGCCGTAGGCGAACAGGCCGAAGCGCAACATCCACGCGGCAATACTGATCAGCATGACGTTCTTGATGCCGTAGCGGCTCAGGAAGAACGGGATGGTCAGGATGAACAGCGTCTCAGAGATCTGCGAGATGGACATCATTACCGAGGCATGTTCAACGATAAAGCTGCCTGAGAACAGCGGGTTATTATCGAAGCTGTGCAGGAAGGTATTGCCGAACATGTTGGTGATTTGCAGTTCCGCGCCCAGCAGCATGGAGAAGATAAAGAAGATCGCCATGCGTTTGTTTTTAAACAGCGCGAAGGCGTCCAGGCCGAGCATGGTGCTCCAGCTCTGGTTTTTCTGCTGGTTAGATACCGGAATATGCGGCAGCGTCAGGGTAAACAGTGCCAGCACCACGGAGAGCGCCGCACCGATGTAGAGCTGCATATGGCTCAGTTCAAAGCCCGCGAAGCTCACGCCCCACATTGCCATAATAAAACCGATGGTGCCCCAGATACGGATAGGCGGGAAGTCGGTCACGATATCCATATCGGCGGATTTGAGGCGGTAGTAGGAGATGGTGTTGATCAGCCCAAGTGTTGGCATGTAGGCCAGCGAGTTAAGCAGGATCACCATAAACATCGCCCCCGGCGTGGTGACCTGGGCTGCCATAAACAGCGTGCCCGCGCCCACCAGGTGGCAAAGCATGTATAGCCATTTCGCACTCAACCATTTATCCGCCACGATCCCCAGCAGCGTTGGCATAAAGACCGCCGCGATACCCAGCGAGCTGTAGACGGCACCGATTGACGCACCATCGAACTTGAGCGTCACAAACATATAGGAGCCGAGTGTAGTCAGCCAGCTACCCCACAGGCAGAACTGCAGAAACGACAATATTTTAAGCTGCAGCTTAAGGTTCATGTTACTTTCCTCACAAGTGAGCGGGAGATATGTTGTTATAGGAACATTCAGGGTTGTTATTTGATGCAATTCTATCAGTTGGCAACGATATGTTTTGTTACCTCCCGCAAAAAAATGCAATCCATATTAATTTGCAGTTTGGATTGTGATGCAAATAACATTTTCGTATGGGTGGGGTGAGATGGGGTAGGTGCGGCCTGATGCCCCCTCACCCTAACCCTCTCCCAAAGGGAGAGGGAACTTGAATACCCTCTCCCTTTGGGAGAGGGCAGGGTGAGGGGTGTTATTTTCTAGCGGCGACGGTAGTTCTTCTGCGCCGTATTCACCTTATACAGATAACGACGGGATTCCGCAGACGGGTGGCGGGTGGTGAGGGTGGCGTAGACATCCCCCGGCGCCATGCTGTTGATGATATTTGCGGCCTGCACTTTGTCATTCGAGAAGACACGCAGCACGCTGCCTGCACCGCCGTTATAAGCGGTAATGACCGCATAACGACGTGAGGTTGGGTTATCAATCCCGCCCAGATAAACATTATTCAGCATCGCCAGATAGGCCGTACCGGTATCAATGTTGCTTTGCGGGTCAAACAGATAGCTACGGCTCGGCGTGCCCGATTTCCCCTGTGCGCGGAACACGTCTTTACCGGCGCTGTGCTGGACAACCTGCATTAGCCCCAGCGCGTCGGAACGGCTCACGGCGTACGGGTTAAAGGACGACTCGGTCTGCATGATCGCCAGGATCAGCGACTCATCCACGCCATATTTACGTGACGCCTGACGCACCATGCCCAGATACTTATGCGCACGCTTGTCGAGGTGGTTCGGCACCAGGTTAATTGTGACGCTATAAATCACTTTCAGGCCGTTGGTACGGCTTTTCAGACGCGTTTGCAGCAGATAGTCGGCGAATTTCGTGGCGCGGCCTTCCCAGCGGATTGGCTGACCGGTCTGGTCCACGACCTGACCGTACAGGAACGGCTCTTTAGAAATGGTAATGTCGTCGGCGTCGGAGTAGAGATCGATAGAACCCGGATCGTCGCCCATCAGCAGGGTTTTGATGATGGCCTGCCGTAAATGCGCCGCAGGGTCAGTCCCCGCGATGGTTTCAACCGTGATCGTACCGTCATCGAAGTTGATGTGGCTACGGGTCTGGTAGGCGTCGGTGTACTTAACGTAATCCTTAGGTCCGGCGATAAGAACTTCGTTAAATCCCCATATGTTCTCGATGTTGTGGGCAAACTGCCCCATCAAAATATCAAAACCGTTGGTGTCCTTAACCCAGGCTTCGTTGTATTCATCGCCTTTTTTTGATGAACACGAGACAAGCAACGGCGCAACAAGGGCTAGCGCTAAAATTTTTTTCATCATTCCGGGAGTGCGTGTTGTGTTTGCTTGAACGGCGGGGTTTCCCCCGCGCGCTGTTATTTTTCCGGCGGCGTATAGCCTTCGATGTGCACGTCTTTACCTTCGAACAGGAAGTTCACCATCTCCTGCTCCAGCAGCTTGCGGTGTTCCGGGTTCATCATGCTGAGTTTTTTCTCGTTAATCAGCATGGTCTGTTTTTTCTGCCACTGTCCCCAGGCTTCTTTGGAGATCTCGTTATAAATGCGCTTACCCAGTTCGCCCGGATAGAGCTGGAAGTCCTGGCCTTCAGCGTCGCGCTGCAGGAAAGTACAAAAAATGGTTCTGGCCATACTCATTCCTCTTTTTTAGCCGATGCTAAACCATTGCACCGGCACGTAATTGTTGTAACAGGCGCTCCACGGGAGCCGCCAGCCCGACTGATGGCGGTTGCGCTAAGTTATACCAGAGAGCGGTGCCTTCATCCATGCACGAGGCGAAGGAGGACACGGGAAGCCACATCGGCACAATATCCAGATGGAAATGGCTGAAAGTGTGGCGAAACGCGGTCTGCTGCGTCAGGTTATCGGCAGCAATGCCGCGCTGTTTAAGCCAGGCCCGGAGCGTGGCCTCATCTTCAAACTGTGGGAAGCAGTATAGACCACCCCAGAGGCCGCTCGGCGGGCGCTGCGCCAGAAAGACCTCGTCCCCGTGCTGCATCAACAGCATGTAACCGGTGCGCTCCGGCAGCGTCTGCTTCGGCTTTTTACCGGGATACTGCGCCCAGGAATGATTTGCGTACGCCACGCACAGGTTATTAAGCGGGCAGAGCTCGCATTTTGGTTTCGAGCGCGTGCAGACCATCGCACCGAGATCCATCATCGCCTGGTTAAACCGCTCCACGCCCTTTGCCGGGGTCACCGCTTCGCTGATCTCCCACAGCCGCTTTTCGACCTCTTTTTTCCCCGGCCAGCCGTCAACCGCATAGCAACGTGCCAGCACGCGCTTCACGTTACCGTCAAGGATCGGGAAATGTTTGCCGAGGGACAGTGAGAGGATGGCACCCGCGGTGGATCGCCCAACGCCGGGTAAATCCGCCACCTCGTCGAAGGTTTCCGGGAATTTACCGTTGTGGCGCGTCGCGACCTGCTGTGCGGCTTTGTGCAGATTGCGCGCGCGGGCGTAATAGCCAAGCCCTGTCCACAGGTGCAGCACCTCGTCTAACGGCGCGTTGGCCAGATCGGTTACCGTGGGAAAGCGCGCCATAAAATGCTCAAAATAAGGGATCACCGTGGCAACCTGCGTTTGTTGCAACATCACTTCGGAGAGCCATACTTTGTAAGGCGTTTTTTCAATTTGCCAGGGCAGGGTTTTACGCCCGTATTTGTCGTACCAGTCCAGCACCTGGGCTGAAAATTGAGAGGCTTGCATGGTCATCGATTCGTATAATCAGGGACGCCGATTGCAGCACAGCGTCAATCTGCTGTAAACCGGATCTTTCCCATGCTTGCATAGAAGCCTTAACTTTGGATAATGCCCGTTTCCCGAACATTCTCACAAGCAGACAACTCTTTTATGAAAAACGACGTCATTTCACCGGAATTTGATGAAAACGGTCGCCCGCTGCGCCGTATTCGCAGCTTTGTCCGCCGTCAGGGTCGCCTGACAAAAGGGCAGCAACACGCGCTGGACAACTACTGGCCGGTGATGGGCGTTGAGTTCAGCGAGCAGCCGCTCGACTTTGCCGACCTGTTCGGTCGCGATGCGCCAGTGACCCTGGAGATCGGCTTTGGTATGGGCACCTCGCTGGTGACCATGGCGAAAGCCCGCCCGGACCAGAACTTCCTCGGCATAGAAGTGCATTCTCCAGGCGTTGGCGCGTGTCTGGCCACCGCCCACGAAGAGGGGGTCGAGAACCTGCGCGTGATGTGTCACGACGCGGTGGAAGTGCTGCACAAAATGATTCCTGACAATTCTTTGAACATGGTTCAGCTCTTTTTCCCTGACCCGTGGCACAAAGCACGTCATAATAAGCGCCGTATCGTTCAGGCGCCGTTTGCTGAGCTGGTAAAAAGTAAGCTGAAACTGGGCGGTGTCTTCCATATGGCGACCGACTGGGAACCGTATGCGGAACATATGCTGGAAGTGATGTCGTCTCTGGACGGGTATAAAAACCAGTCAGAGAGCAACGACTATGTACCGCGTCCGGAATCGCGTCCGGTAACGAAATTTGAACAGCGTGGCCATCGTCTTGGTCACGGCGTATGGGACTTAATGTTCGAGAGGGTGAAATAATGGCAAAGAATCGTAGCCGTCGTCTGCGTAAAAAGATGCACATCGAAGAATTCCAGGAAGTGGGCTTCTCCGTTGCCTGGCGTTTCCCGGAAGGCACCAGCGTTGAGCAGATCGATCAGGACGTTGATGCGTTCATCAACGAGGTGATCGAGCCAAACAAGCTGGCCTTCGACGGTAGCGGCTATCTGGCGTGGGAAGGTCTTATCTGCACCCAGGAAGTGGGTAAATGCACCGAAGAACATCAGGCGCTGGTACGTAAATGGCTTGAAGACCACAAACTGGAAGATGTCCGCGTCAGCGAACTTTTCGACGTTTGGTGGGACTAATAAAGAAGTCAGGGGCCAGCATTAGCTGGCCCATTTTGTCTGAGGGAGTGTTAAAGATGCGCAAAACGTTGCTGGCTGTTGTCTTAATGGCAACCGGATTCACCGCCCATGCGGAGTATAAATGTAGCGTCACCCCGCGTGATGACGTGGTGTTAAGTCCGCAAACCGTTCAGGTTAAAGGTGAGAACGGCAATCTGGTCATCACGCCGCAGGGTGATGTCACGTTCAATGGCAAACAGTACAACCTGACCGCCGCGCAGCGTGAGCAGGCCAGAGACTACCAGGCCGATTTGCGTACTGCGCTGCCGTGGATTGACGAAGGTGCGCTGACCCGCGTTGAGAAAGGCCGCGTTGCGCTGGATAAGATCATTACCAAAGAGGTGGGTGAGAGCAGCAACATGCGCACCCGCCTGACGAAGCTCGACAAACAGCTGAAAGAGCAGATGAACCGGATTATCGAGCATCGTACCGACGGCCTGACGTTCCACTACAAAGCGATTGATCAGGTGCGTGCTGACGGCCAGCAGCTGGTGAATCAGGCCATGGGCGGTATCCTGCAGGACAGCATTAACGAGATGGGCGCCAAAGCGGTACTGAAAGGCGGCGGTAACCCGCTGCAGGGCGTGCTGGGTAGCCTGGGCGGTCTGCAGACCTCGATTCAGAACGAGTGGAAGAATCAGGAAGCCGATTTCCAGCAGTTCGGTAAAGACGTGTGTAAACGCGTGGTGTCGCTGGAAGATAGCAGGAAGGCGCTGGTGGGTACGTTGAAGTAGCCCCTTTGCGCGCAGGGCCCCTCTCCCCTGGGGTGAGGGAGTAACCGTTCCCTCTCCCTGTGGGAGAGGGTTAGGGTGAGGGCATCAGGCTCTGCAGTCGTTGAAGAATGATATGCAACACTTCCTCTTCGTTAACGCGAAACTCATTATTCCAGAACCGTACGACTTCCCATCCGTTGGTATTTAAAAACTCGGTACGATGCGAGTCATACTCCTCTTTTTCCTGATGTTGCCCCCCATCCAGCTCAACAATTAGCTTTGCCTTAAAGCAGGCAAAATCCACGATATACGCACCAATTGGCATCTGACGGCGAAACTTATACCCAAAGAAGCGACGACCTCTGAGCAAATACCAGAGGCGTATCTCTTCGGGTGTCATTTGTTTGCGGAGTTGTTTTGATTTTTCCATCCCCACACTCTGCCAGCCTTTCCCTCAGCTGGCAGAACGGGATGCAAAATCCTGAATCAGCCTTCAGATTCTTCGGCGAGGAACAGCTCAAGAAGGGAGTTTAAGAACAGTTTGCCGTGCTCGGTGATCTGCCAGTATTCCTCACATTCCGTGAGATACCCCTGTGCCAGCGCCTCGTCAATTTGTGGGCGAATCACGGTTTCCGGCAACCCGGTATAAAGGGCAAACTCTTTACGCGGCGCGGCTTCCAGCAGGCGGAAGCGGTTCATAAAGAACTCAAACGGCTTATCCACCGCCTCGACATCGTGCTGCCGTTCGAGATAACGACCTTCCATATATCCGCGCGGATGGCGCGTTTTTGCGGTACGCAGGATACGCCCGTCAGGGAACGTCACTTTACCGTGCGCGCCGCAGCCAATGCCCAGATAGTCGCCAAAGCGCCAGTAGTTGAGGTTGTGCTGGCACTGGTAGCCCGGCTTCGCATAGGCCGACGTTTCGTACTGCTGATAGCCTGCGGCGGTCAACAGTTGATGGCCCTGCTCGAAGATATCCCACAGCGCATCGTCATCCGGCAGCACCGGCGGACGAGAGCCAAACAGCGTATTGGGCTCGATGGTCAGCTGATACCACGAAAGATGCGGCGGGTTCAGGGCAATCGCCTGACGCAAATCGTCCAGCGCCTCTTCCAGCGACTGATCCGGCAGGCCGTGCATCAGGTCGAGGTTAAAACTGCGCAGACCCAGCCCAGTAGCCAGCTTTGCCGCCCGCTTCGCCTCTTCCGGGCCGTGAATACGCCCCAGTCGTTTTAACTTCGGTTCGCTAAAGCTCTGCACGCCGATGGAAATCCGGTTCACGCCCGCCCGCTGATACTCGACAAAACGGTCGGCCTCAACGGTACCGGGGTTGGCTTCCATCGTAATTTCAGCATCCGCTGCCAGATTCAGGCGCGCACGCACGCCGTCCAGCAGCGTCTGCATCGCCGGGCCTGACAGCAGGCTCGGCGTACCGCCACCAATAAAAATGGTCTTCACTTCACGTCCCTGTGCGTAAGGTACATCGGCATCCAGGTCGGCCAGCAGATGTGCAACGTAATCATCGTGCGGCACTTCACCTTTCAGCGCATGCGAGTTGAAATCGCAGTACGGACATTTCTGCACGCACCAGGGGATATGAATATAAAGACTCAGAGGCGGCAAATTAGCCATTACGCAGGGCTTCCAGTAACAGTTTCAGGGCGCGTCCACGGTGGGAAAGCGCGCTTTTTTCTTCGCGGGTCAGTTCCGCAGCGGTTTTGCCCTCAGTCGGGACAAAGAAAATCGGATCGTAGCCAAAGCCGCCGTTACCGGTGGCTTCACGGGTAATCACCCCCGGCCAGCTGCCGTGGCAGACGACAGGCGTGGGGTCTTCAGCGTGACGCATATAAACCAGCACGCAGTGGAACTGCGCGGTACGCTGTTCGTCTGGCACATCCTTCAGGGCGACAAGCAGCTTTTCCAGATTCTGCTGGTCGGTGGCGTCCACGCCTGAATAGCGGGCAGAGTAAATGCCCGGAGCACCGCCCAGAAAATCAACCGCCAGACCGGAATCATCGGCAATCGCGGGCAGGCCGGTGACCTGTGCGGCATGGCGTGCTTTCAGGATCGCGTTTTCGATAAACGTCAGGCCGGTCTCTTCGGCGGACTCCACGCCCAGCTCGGTCTGCGCCACCACATCCAGCCCAAAATCATTTAATAGCGAGGCCAGCTCGCGCACTTTACCGGCGTTGCCGGTAGCGAGAACAACTTTCTGCATCGTTTTATCCTGTTAAATCAGAGCCGCGACTTCCGTCGGGATGGATTGCGGATTAAGGATTTTTACCTGTTTATGCCGCCCAAGTTCACCCTTTTCTATGATGACCTGGCTTTTAGCAACGCGAAACTGTTTTGCCAGATATTTGGTCAGATGCGCATTTGCCTGGCCATCTACCGGTGGGGCGGTGATGGCGACTTTTAACTCGTCGCCATGCAGTCCAATAATATTGTCACGGCTGGCTTTCGGCTGAATATACAGCCGTAAAACCAGCCCATCAGCGCAGGTGCTTACTGCACTCATAGCGCCATCCACAGCCCCGGCAGCAGCATATCGCCCGTGGACTGTAACAGCTCGGCAATGCCCATATTAACGACATACAGCAGCAGAACCAGGATCATCGGGGAAAAGTCGATGCCGCCCATTGACGGGAGCAGGTTGCGGATAGGGCGCAGCAGCGGTTCCGCCAGCTGAATCAATGCATATTCCACCGGGCTGCGGCCCTGGCTGACCCAACTCATGATGGCCATGACCAGCAGCACCCAGAAGATCAGCAGACCGATGGTTTTAATCAGGATCAGGACGGCAGCAATCCAGATGATCGGCTGGAAGGTGATGACCATAAACAGCACAATCGCTTTGATAACGCTCAGAATAAACGCCACCAGCAGCGATGCGCTGTCAATGGGGCCCATCGCCGGAATAATACGGCGCAGCGGCCCCACAACAGGTTGGGTGATTTTCACGACAAACTGCGAGAACGGGTTATAAAAATCACAGCGGGCCCACTGCATCCAGACGCGCAGCAAAAGCGCCATCGTATACAGCTCAATGACCGTTGAGAGCAGGAAAGTCAACGTCTTCATGGCGTTCCTCAGGTTTCCTTATTATTGGGTGTAGTCGCGCGCACCGAAAATTGCCGTGCCGATGCGCACCATAGTGCTGCCTGCCGCGATGGCGGCTTCCATATCATCCGACATGCCCAGAGAAAGCGTGTCTACCGTTTCATAGCGCGCTTTAAGCGCCCCAAATGCTACAGCCATTTGCTGTGCCACGGCAAACTGCCTTTCATAACTTGACTCAGGCGCCGGGATTGCCATCAAACCGCGCAGGGTTAAGCGCGGCAGCGCGGCCACTTCAGCCGCCAGCGCATCCAGCTCGCTCAGCGCAATGCCGGACTTGCTGTTTTCATCGCTGATGTTGATTTGAATCAGCACGTTAAGCGCGGGCAGCTCCGCCGGGCGCTGATCGTTCAGACGTGTGGCAATGCGCAGACGGTCAATGGTGTGGCACCAGTCAAAGTGCTCTGCCACCAGACGGCTTTTATTCGACTGCAGTGGGCCAATAAAGTGCCATTGCAGGCCGGTATTCCCCTGCTCCTGGAAGTAGCGAATTTTATCCACGCCTTCCTGCACGTAGTTTTCACCAAATGCACGCTGGCCTGCATCAATCGCTTCTGCGATGGCGCTCGCAGGCTTGGTTTTGCTCACTGCAAGTAACGTAATTTCTTCTGAAGCACGGCCGCAACGTGTTGCTGCGGCTGAGATTTTGTCCCGGACCTGTGCCAGGTTATGCGCAATGTTGTTCATTTTCCGAAGAGTAATGTATGGATGTGGAAGAAATTGTGGCCCTTAGTGTAAAGCATAATGTCTCCGATCTACACCTGTGCAGTGATTCGCCACCGCGCTGGCGCAGAGTAGGCCGCCTTGAACCGGCTCCCTTTCCCTCTCCCGATGTGGATGCGTTACTGAAAACGTGGCTCAACGATGAGCAGCAGGGGGCATGGTGGGCAAGCGGGCAGGTGGATTTTGCCGTGACCCTTACGGGAAACCAGCGCCTGCGCGCAAGCGCCTTTAAACAGATGAAGGGCAACTCAATCACGCTACGCCTGTTGCCCCGGGCCTGTCCGCAGCTCTCCGCCCTGGGGGTTCCCCGGGCTATCCCGGAACTCTTATCCCACGACAGCGGGCTGATACTGGTGACGGGGGCAACCGGCAGCGGCAAATCGACCACCCTTGCGGCAATGGTGGATTTTCTTAATCACCAGACGGATGGGCATATTCTGACGCTGGAAGATCCGGTGGAGTTTGTCTATCAGAGTGAACGTTGCCTGATTCAGCAGCGAGAGATCGGCCTGCACAGTCCCTCATTTGCCGAGGCGCTGCGCGCTGCGTTGCGTGAAGATCCGGATGTCATCCTGCTGGGAGAACTGCGCGACAGCGAAACGATCCGCCTGGCGCTGACGGCCGCTGAAACCGGGCATCTGGTGCTGGCGACGCTGCACACGCGCGGTGCCTCTCAGGCGATTGAACGGCTGGTCGATACGTTCCCGGCGCAGGAGAAAGACCCGGTGCGTAATCAGCTGGCCGGCAGCCTGCGGGCGGTGCTGGCGCAAAGACTGCTTCCCGACCTGCAGGGTGGTCGCGTCGCGCTGTATGAGCTGCTGGTGAATACGCCAGCGGCAGCGAACCTTATCCGCGAAGGTAAAACGTGGCAGTTGCCCGGGATTATTCAAACCGGTCAGCAGGCGGGGATGCAGAACTTTGACCAGAGCCTGGCAGAGCGACGGGCGCAGGGGCGGTTGTAGGCTCCGGCGCTCAGTAACCCTGTTCGAAATAGCTTTCGAGGATAATGACGGCAGAAGCCGAATCGACGCTGCCTTTGTTGAGTGCGCGGAAACCCCCGTGCTCAAACAGGCCGGCACGCGCTTCGACGGTACTCAATCGTTCGTCGTGGAGCTTCACGGAGACGCCAAAGCGACCGTGGATTTTATTGGCAAACTTACGCGCGCGGGCGGTAAGCGGCTGTTCAGTGCCATCCATGTTCAGCGGCAGACCGACAATCACATCGTCTGGCTGCCACTCTTTGAGCAGACGCTCAATGAGGTTCCAGTCTGGTGTGCCGTCGTTCGCCTTAAGGGCCGTGAGCGGGCGAGCGGTGCCGGTGATACGCTGGCCGACGGCGACGCCAATGCTTTTCGTGCCAAAGTCGAAGGCCAGAAGTGTGCCGCTCATTACGCGTGCCCCGCTACGCCTGGCATGGTCAGAATATCAATGCCAATCAGTTTCGCCGCATCACGCCAGCGATCGGCGATAGGGGTTTTAAACAGGATATTCATATCCGCAGGTGCGGTGAGCCAGGCGTTATCCAGGATCTCCTGTTCAAGCTGACCCTTCTCCCAGGAGGCGTAACCCAGAGCCACCAGCACTTCGGAAGGCTGCTCTGCGGTGCCCAGCGTTTCCAGCACATCGCGGGAGGTGGTGATTACCGTGTTGTCAGAGATACGAATACTGGAAGAGAAAATGGGCGGCGTATGCAGGATAAAACCGCGATCCTCTGCAAGGGGGCCACCCAGCATTACCGGTTTATCAAGACGGATTTCCGGCAGGCGCGCTTCAGCTGTAATTTTCAGCTTTTCCAGAATCCCTTCAACCTGCAGGTTTTCCAGCGGTTTGTTGATGATAATGCCCATCGCGCCGTCTTCATTGTATTCACAAATATAAACCACGGAGCGGCGGAAAATCGGGTCCTGGAGAGCAGGCATGGCAATAAGAAAGTGATGCTGTAAATTCATTGTCAGAGGTACTGTTTCCTGGTTTAAAAAGCGACAGCCCCAGTATGCGGACAAACCGGGGTGCTGTCACTAATAGTATTGGTAAGTTATTTCTGGAGACGTTTTTCGATGGCGTCCATCAGCATTCCGGTGATCGAGACCGGGAATTCCGCTTCAATTTCACGAATGCAGGTCGGGCTGGTAACGTTCACTTCGGTCAGACGATCGCCAATGATATCCAGGCCAACAAAGATCAGGCCTTTGGCTTTCAGCGTTGGGCCGACGCGGCGGGCAATTTCCCAGTCGCTTTCGGTTAACGGACGCGGTTCGCCACGACCACCGGCCGCCAGATTGCCACGGGTTTCGCCCCCCTGCGGGATACGTGCCAGGCAGTAAGGCACGGGTTCACCATCCACGATCAGGACGCGTTTATCGCCGTCTTTAATCGCGGGCAGATAGTTCTGTGCCATGCAGTAACGCGTACCCAGTTCGGTCAGCGTTTCGGCAATCACGCCGATATTCGGGTCGCCTTCTTTTACGCGGAAAATAGACGCACCGCCCATGCCGTCCAGCGGCTTCATGATGATATCACCGTGCTTCTGCCAGAATGCCTTAAGCTGTGTTTTGCTGCGGGTCACCAGCGTTTCCGGCGTCAGATCGGAGAACCAGGCGGTATAGAGCTTTTCGTTGCAGTCGCGCAGGCTCTGCGGTTTATTGACGATAAGCGTCCCTTTTTCTTCTGCGCGCTCAAGGATATAGGTGCAGTAGATGTATTCGGTGTCGAACGGAGGATCTTTACGCATCAGGATGACGTTGAGATCGGCGAGCGCAATATCCTGCTCGCTGCCGAATTCGTACCATTTGTCGTAATTCTGCTCGACGTTAACGATGCGGGTGAGTGCGCGGGCTTCACCGTTGATCAGATAAAGATCGTTCATCTCCATATAGTGGAGCTCATAGCCGCGTCGCTGCGCTTCCAGCAGCATGGCGAAGCTGGAATCTTTCTTGATGTTAATGTTTGCGATGGGGTCCATCACGATGCCGAGCTTGATCATGTTCTTCTCCGTTAATGGGTCAACCCAGATCGCCAAACCGCACCTGTAGCGCGGTGATGGCTGTGAGTGCCGTTGTCTCAGTGCGCAGAACGCGAGGTCCCAACAGAATATCAGTAAACTGGTAACGCGCCGTCATGGCAATTTCATCTGCCGACAGGCCGCCTTCCGGGCCAATCAGCAGGCGTACACGCTCAACGGGCAGCGGCAACGTATTGATGCTGGCGCTGGCGCGCGGATGGAGATTAAGCTTGAGCCCGCTCTCCTCTTCTGCACACCAGTCTTCCAGGTCCATCGCCGGGCGGAGCTCC
Source organism: Enterobacter cloacae complex sp. 382A5 (assembly GCF_050031095.1). Taxonomy (NCBI): domain Bacteria; kingdom Pseudomonadati; phylum Pseudomonadota; class Gammaproteobacteria; order Enterobacterales; family Enterobacteriaceae; genus Enterobacter; species Enterobacter cloacae complex sp. 382A5. The sequence goes on along the minus strand of NZ_JBLGVK010000001.1, from coordinate 3,837,663 downwards.
GGAATACGGTTGCGGCCACTCTGTTCACAGGCAGCAATGGCAATTTTCTGCCACTGCTGGATCTTCTTGTTCAGACGTTCCGCGTCCAGTTTAACGCCGCAGCGCTCAGAAAAAAGTGGCGTAATGAGGCTTACACCCAGTTCAATGGATTTCTGAATGGTGAACTCCATCTTTTCCCCGCGCGACATCACCTGGCCCAGATGAATGTGCAGCGGCGATTCACGGTCATCGATTTCGCCGCGCAGCACATTGACGTGCACGCTTTTTTTATCCGCCCGCGTAATTTCCGCGTCGAAAACCTGGTTGGAGCCGTCAAACAGCTGAATCGCCTGGCCTGCCCCCATGCGCAGCACGCGGCCAACGTGGTTGGCGGCATCGTCAGACAGGGCGATTTCGCGGCCAGCGGTAATCAGTTCAGGGTGATAGATGCGAGGAATACGCATAGTCAAAAATTCCATGTGTCATGCTGTGTAAGCGAATTGCCGCTAGTGTAGGTTAGCTCTTTTGCGCCTGGCAAGCCCGCTGGACGTAAGGGTTATGATTCCCCTGGACCCTGGCGATGCGTTCGTCGCGCTGACATTCCCACTCGGTGACCGGGTATTGTTTATTCCAGGCGTTAAACAGTTGGGTTTGCTGGCGGGAAAGGTTGAGGTTGTAACGATCGCGCATATAGAAGTACGTGCGGGCAATGCTGCCGCGTGCCCGGGCGGGTGGTTCAGCGACTTTCTCTTTAAAATCAACCTTCATACCGCACTGGCCATACTGACCTTCGCCACCGTTCCACTGGCTGTACATAAAGTTGCCGCGATCGCCATTGACTTCGCCAACCGCCGGCTGCAGGTTGTGCATATCGCTTTCCATCTGACGATAGACCGGATCTTTGGCGCAGTTTTTACGTCCGCCATCCTGCCAGCACTGGCGCTGATGGCCAAACTGCCATGCCGGAACTACATGCTCCCACTCGATGCGGCTGGCGCGGTTTTCGTTTTTACGCACCTTATAGCCGCAGGATTCAAGGTCAACGATCCCTTTTTTACCCTGCCAGTTAATTTTGCAGCCACAGTAGAAATCGCCCGGCACGTCGGCGTTGACCTTCACGCCTGCCGCTTTGGCCTGGGAAAAACTGTTGATACCGTCGGCCAGAGCCTGGCCGGAGAGGGCCGTTGTCAAAAAGGCAACCGCGAGAGAGAAATTACGGGACATCTTACACTCCGTGTCAAAACGAGCCCGCAACGTAGCGAAAGTTGTTCCGGTATGCAATCAGCCAGATCAGGAAAGTTCCTGAAAGTTCAGTTGGTTATTCTGCGACCAGTGGCTCGCCGCACTTCACGCAGCGGTAGGTTGCCTCGCCGCGTACCACACGATTATGGCGACGAACGGTGAGCTGATGCTGCTGGCACTGGCAGCGGTAGGGGAAGGTATTACGGCGTACCGATTCCAGTTCAAACTGATGAGTCCGGCGTGCCGGAACGCCGAGCACCGCCTCCATCATCCATTTCCACTCTTTGCCGTGCGGAGCCACGCGGCCGAAGTGTTTCCATACCAGAAGGTGTGCCAGTTCGTGCGGTACCACCTCCTCGATAAACGCCTGCTGGTTTTCCATCATCAGAACCGGGTTCAGGCGGATCTCATAGGATTCCAGCCAGGCGGTACCCGCCGCGGTTCCTCGCTGCTGGTAGACGAGTTTCGGTTCCGGATAATTACGGCCGAGCTTCAGGTTGGCCTGGGCGAGTTTTTCCCGCAGGCTGCGCATAACGGCTTGCTGAATGGCGATGGGGAGACGGGGTGCTTTCATAGGGGCAGAGCATAAAGCGCGAAGCGGGGAGGCGCAAGAGGCGCCTCCCGCAAGAGGATTAGTCGTGTGCGCCGATTTCGCGCAGCGGACGACCTTTCATCAGGTTACGTTCAATGTGTTCCAGTGAAACGTGTTTGGTTTCAGGAACCAGCCAGACGGTGAGAACAATAAAGAACAGGTTCAGACCGGCGTAGACCCAGAAGGTGTTCGCATTACCCAGCGTGTTGAGCATGGTGAGGAACGTGGCACCGACGATCATATTGGCAATCCAGTTGGTCGCGGTAGAGCAGGTGATACCGAAATCACGCCCTTTCAGCGGCTGGATTTCAGAGCACAGAACCCAAATCAGCGGACCGGCACTCATTGCAAACCCGACGATAAACATCAGCAGCATACCTACCGCCAGGTACTGCGCGGTTGGAGAGTGAATGCCCATATGCATCATGGTACCGAGAATCCCCATACCGGCGGCCATCACCAGGAAGCCCAGAGTCAGCGTTGGCTTACGTCCCCAGCGGTCGACCAGACCGATGGCGATGAAAGTCGCCAGCACGTTGGTCAGCCCCACGATCACGGTGCCCCACATCTGCTCGGTGGTATTGGTATAACCCGCCAGTTCAAAGATTTTTGGCGCGTAATACATGATGACGTTCATCCCGGTGAACTGCTGCATTACCTGTAACAGCACGCCAAGGAATACCGCGCGGCGGAAGTTGCTGTTCTCTTTGAACAGCGCCCAGCCAGACTGTTTCACCTTCAGGCTTTCGCGGATCTCTTCCAGCTCGTTTTTCGCCTCTGCGCTGGTATCTCGCAGGCGTAAGAGTACCCGTTCAGCATCGTGGAAGCGGCGTTTGGCGGCAAACCAGCGCGGGCTGTCCGGCAGGAAGAATACGCCAATCAGCAGCAGAACGGCAGGAATGATGATCACGCCCAGCATCCAGCGCCATGCGCCGCTGTAGCTGAACGCGGTATCGGACAGGTAAGCGCCCAAAATACCGATGGTGATCATCAGCTGGTACATCGAAATCATACTGCCGCGGATTTTCTCCGGCGCGATTTCTGACAGGTAAAGCGGCGCGGTATAAGACGCGACGCCCACGGCCAGCCCCAACAGCACGCGGGAAAGAATAAGCACTTCAACGTTAGGGGCGGCGGCAGAGAAGAGGGAACCGGCGACGAAGAGGATCGCGCCAATCATCAGGCTCTTTTTACGTCCCAGTTTGAAAGAGAGCCAGCCGCTGCCGACGGCCCCGACGGCCGCGCCAAACATCATGGAGCTGACCACCCATTCCTGGGTATGTGCATTAATCTGGAATTCGTCTGCGATGAAGGGAAGAGCGCCGGCAATCACGCCGATATCCAGGCCAAAGAGTAATCCTGCCAGGGCGGCAAGGAAGCAGACGAAGAAAGTCATCGCCTTGTTGGACGTACGCCCCTGTTTATTATTGTCAGGCATTATGCCCTCCAGTTGGGTTATCAGTTTTATCGATGTTAAGGGTAGGTGAGCGACCCGTAAAAATATGTGAGACAAATCACAATGGTGTAATCGGTTACACTAAGCTGCAACCGTAAAAATAATTAAAGCTTTGAAAATATAGAGGTAAATTAATTGATGTGCATCGCGTTTGTTTGAATTTCAGACTTAACTGAAAGGAAATGTAACAGCAGAAGAAAGGCGATCATGCAAAGAGAATATTCTGAAAGCGGGGTATAGAAAGTGAGGTGTAAGCGGTTCCAAACATTGCCGCCACCCGACATAAAAAAGGCCAGCACAAAGGCTGGCCTGTTTAAGCAGCGGGTAGTCGATTACTTCAGACCGGCAGCTTCACGCAGCAGAGCGGCTTTGTCGGTTTTTTCCCATGGGAAATGTTCGCGACCAAAGTGACCGTATGCTGCGGTTTCTTTGTAGATTGGGTGCAGCAGATCCAGCATCTGAATCAGGCCGTATGGACGCAGGTCGAAGAACTCGCGCACCAGCAGGGTCAGCTGTTCTGAAGGCACTTTTTCAGTACCGAAGGTTTCAACCATGATGGAGGTTGGCTCTGCCACGCCGATGGCGTAGGAAACCTGGATCTCACAGCGGTCAGCCAGGCCTGCAGCAACGATGTTTTTTGCCACATAGCGTGCAGCGTAAGCAGCAGAACGGTCCACTTTTGATGGATCTTTACCGGAGAATGCACCGCCACCGTGACGCGCCATGCCGCCGTAGGTATCAACGATGATTTTACGACCGGTCAGACCGCAGTCACCCATTGGGCCGCCAATCACAAAGCGTCCGGTTGGGTTGATGAAGTATTTGGTTGCGCTGCTCAGCCATTCGGTTGGCAGAACAGGCTTGATGATCTCTTCCATCACTGCTTCCTGCAGGGATTTCTGATCGATATCTTCGGCATGCTGGGTAGACAGAACCACCGCGTCAATGCCGACGATTTTGCCGTCGTCGTACTGGAAGGTCACCTGGCTTTTTGCATCCGGGCGCAGCCATGGCAGGGTGCCGTTTTTACGCACTTCAGCCTGGCGCTGCACCAGACGGTGCGCGTAGGTCACCGGTGCTGGCATCAGCACGTCGGTTTCGTTGGTTGCATAGCCGAACATCAGGCCCTGGTCGCCCGCGCCCTGTTCCAGCGGATCGGCACGGTCAACGCCCTGGTTGATGTCTGGAGACTGTTTACCAATTGCGCTCAGAACCGCGCAGGAATTGGCATCAAAGCCCATATCAGAATGTACATAACCGATCTCACGTACCGTGTTACGGGTGATCTCTTCGATATCAACCCATGCGCTGGTGGTGATCTCACCGCCAACCAGAACCATGCCGGTTTTGACATAGGTTTCACACGCTACGCGCGCTTTCGGATCCTGAGTCAGGATCGCATCCAGCACCGCATCGGAGATTTGGTCAGCAATTTTATCAGGATGTCCTTCTGATACGGACTCGGACGTAAACAGGTGTTTTGCCATGTTTTATTTCACCTAAGAGGAATTTGGTTAGCTCAAGCTGCTGTGTGGAATAGCCAAAGGAGATAATTCTACCAAGGCCGCAGGTTTTTTGACACTGGCAGTATGAGTGTTAATCAGTATAGATGGATTAACATCTGGATGGCTATTTTAGGTCACTTCTTCGCCCGATTTCCAGTTTTTTTTGACAACGCTCTCACTGAGTTGAATTCATTACTGGAAATTTTTCCTGACGCTCCTGGCAACCCGCGTATTTATCTTTTGCTTTTTACCCCTGTTCTCGGTATAAAACGCGGCGCGCGGCTCATACCAAAAAAGCGCTCGATGAACTCATCGTGTCGCCACTTCCAGCCGGGTTAAGCAGTGAACTTTTAGCTTTGGCTTGTGGTCCGTTTCAGCAGAGGCGGCCGTGGAGGTGATACGAGATAATGAACCATCGTTTTCCGCTAATTCAGCGCAGCCGTTCTGGCGCGCATTTGATTCCCGCAACCCGCATTTCTAGTCTGCAAACCTGCCGATGTTATACCCATCTCGGCGCTTCTCAGGATTCCAGGGCCGGTCACGCTTTGTGAAAACTGAACAAGGGCGCTCTTGTTAATACAAGAGTTTTCTCGTGGTTTCGCCGAACCTTGTCATACAGAGTTCGGATACGTGTTTTACAATGATATGAATAAGAAACCGGTCGCACGGTCTGGATTTCAGCATACTCTGCTGGGAAACGGAGCCGTTTATGGGTTGTTATCGCCGTATAACGCTGCGATAGTAGTCAACTGTTTTACACTTAATACAAAGAGTTGAGGTTCGCTATGTCTGACGACATGTCTTCTTTTTCGCCTTCGTCAGCGGGCGAACAGGGTGTACTACGTTCCATGCAGGAGGTTGCGATGAGCTCCCAGGAAGCCAGCAAGATGCTGCGCACTTACAATATTGCCTGGTGGGGCAATAACTACTACGACGTCAACGAGCTGGGCCACATCAGCGTCTGCCCGGACCCGGACGTCCCTGAAGCGCGCGTGGATCTCGCCAAACTGGTGAAAGCACGTGAGGCGCAGGGCCAGCGTTTGCCTGCACTGTTCTGCTTCCCGCAGATCCTGCAACACCGTCTGCGTTCTATTAACGCCGCGTTCAAGCGTGCGCGTGAATCTTACGGTTACAAAGGCGACTACTTCCTGGTTTACCCCATCAAGGTGAACCAGCACCGCCGCGTCATTGAATCCCTGATCCACTCCGGCGAACCGCTGGGCCTGGAAGCGGGTTCAAAAGCAGAGCTGATGGCCGTACTGGCGCATGCGGGCATGACCCGTTCAGTGATCGTCTGTAACGGCTATAAAGACCGTGAATACATTCGTCTGGCGCTGATTGGCGAGAAGATGGGCCATAAGGTCTATCTGGTTATCGAGAAGATGACAGAAATCGCCATCGTACTGGAAGAAGCCGAGCGCCTGAACGTGGTGCCACGTCTTGGCGTGCGTGCGCGTCTGGCCTCGCAGGGTTCCGGTAAATGGCAGTCCTCCGGCGGCGAAAAATCTAAATTCGGTCTGGCGGCAAACCAGGTACTGCAGCTGGTGGAAATTCTGCGCGAGCGCGGCCGTCTGGACAGCATTCAACTGCTGCACTTCCACCTCGGTTCGCAGATGGCCAACATTCGTGATATCGCCACCGGCGTGCGTGAGTCAGCGCGTTTCTACGTTGAGCTGCACAAGCTCGGCGTCAATATTCAGTGCTTTGACGTGGGCGGCGGCCTGGGCGTGGACTATGAAGGTACCCGCTCGCAGTCCGACTGCTCCGTAAACTACGGCCTGAACGAATACGCGAACAACATTATCTGGGCGATTGGCGATGCCTGTGAAGAGCACGGCCTGCCGCACCCGACGGTGATCACCGAGTCTGGCCGCGCGGTGACCGCGCACCATACGGTGCTGGTCTCGAACATCATCGGCGTTGAGCGCAGCGAAATCACCGAAGCGACGCCTCCGCAAGACGATGCCCCGCGTTCGCTGCAAAGCATGTGGGAAACCTGGCAGGAGATGCACGAGCCGGGCACGCGCCGTTCACTGCGCGAATGGCTGCACGACAGCCAGATGGACCTGCATGATATTCACGTCGGCTACTCTTCAGGCACCTTTAGCCTGCAGGAGCGCGCGTGGGCCGAGCAGCTTTATCTGAACATGTGCCATGAAGTGCAGAAACAGCTGGACCCGAGCAACCGTGCGCACCGTCCGATTATCGACGAATTGCAGGAACGTATGGCTGACAAGATTTACGTCAACTTCTCGCTGTTCCAGTCGATGCCGGATGCCTGGGGTATCGATCAGCTGTTCCCGGTTCTGCCGCTGGAAGGGCTGAATCACGCCCCGGAACGTCGTGCGGTGCTGCTGGACATCACCTGTGACTCCGACGGTGCCATCGACCACTATGTTGACGGCGACGGTATCGCAACGACCATGCCAATGCCGGAATACGACCCGGAGAACCCGCCAATGCTGGGCTTCTTTATGGTCGGCGCGTATCAGGAGATCCTTGGCAACATGCATAACCTGTTCGGTGATACCGAAGCGGTTGACGTGTTTGTCTTCCCTGACGGCAGCGTGGAAGTGGAGCTGTCTGACGAAGGTGACACCGTGGCGGACATGCTGGAATACGTGCAGCTTGATCCGAAAACCCTGCTGACGCAATTCCGCGATCAGGTGAAAAACACCGGTCTGGATGACGCGCTGCAGCAGCAGTTCCTGGAAGAGTTTGAAGCGGGTCTGTACGGGTACACCTACCTGGAAGACGAGTAGGTTGACCTCCCTCTCCCTGTGGGAGAGGGCCGGGGTGAGGGCAACAGGCTGCTGTGCCGCTGATGCCCGGTGGCGCTGCGCTTACCGGGCCTACGAATGTAGGCCGGATAAGGCGGAGCCGTCATCCGGCAGAATGCTATACTCACTTGAACCCGTATGAATTAACGGCGATAATTCGCCCCAATAAGCGATTTACGAATCAATCCCTTCCTCGTCGGGTTTAACGACGCGGAGGGGATTTTTTTTCATCTGTTTTTAACGCATCGACTTTAAAAGAGGTCAGGACATGAGCACTTTAGGTCATCAGTACGACAACTCTCTGGTTTCTAACGCGTTTGGTTTTTTACGCCTTCCGATGAACTTCCAGCCGTACGACAGCGACGCAGACTGGGTCATCACCGGCGTGCCGTTTGATATGGCCACATCAGGCCGTGCGGGCGGTCGTCACGGCCCGGCGGCGATCCGTCAGGTTTCCACCAACCTGGCCTGGGAGCATAACCGCTTCCCGTGGAACTTCGACATGCGCGAACGCCTGAACGTGGTGGACTGCGGTGACCTGGTGTACGCCTTCGGTGACGCGCGTGAAATGAGCGAAAAGCTGCAGGCCCACGCCGAGAAACTGCTGGCTGCCGGTAAACGCATGCTCTCCTTCGGTGGCGACCACTTCGTGACCCTGCCGCTGCTGCGCGCCCACGCGAAGCACTTCGGTAAAATGGCGCTGGTGCACTTCGATGCGCACACCGACACCTACGCGAACGGCTGCGAGTTCGACCACGGCACCATGTTCTACACCGCACCGAACGAAGGTCTGATCGATCCTAACCACTCCGTGCAGATCGGTATCCGTACTGAGTTTGACAAAGACAACGGCTTCACCGTGCTGGACGCGTGCCAGGTCAACGATCGCGGCGTGGATGACATCATCGCGCAGGTTAAGCAGATCGTCGGTGATATGCCGGTGTACCTGACCTTCGACATCGACTGTCTGGATCCGGCGTTTGCGCCGGGCACCGGTACGCCGGTGATCGGCGGGCTGACCTCAGACCGCGCCATCAAACTGGTGCGCGGCCTGAAGGATCTGAACATTGTCGGGATGGACGTGGTGGAAGTGGCGCCTGCCTATGACCAGTCCGAGATCACCGCGCTGGCCGCGGCGACCCTGGCACTGGAAATGCTCTATATCCAGGCTGCGAAAAAAGGCGAATAAACCTTACGCGCTGATTGCTGCTGCGCGACGCATGCGCAGCAGCAACATTCCCCCCGCCAGCAGAGTGATAATCTGCGACACCACCAGCACGGAAAAGCCAGAGCTGACCGACCCCACCGATCTCATCACCATCCCCATCAGCAGCGGAATAAAGGCGGCGCAGAGATTGCCGATCCCATTAATGATGCCGTACGCGCTTCCCACCGCCTCCCGCGCGGCGTGATGTTGGATCACCGCCGGAATGGCCGCGCCCTGAAGTCCCCAGAAGACGTTAGCCGACAGCATAAACAGCGCCAGCCAGGCAGGCTGATGGCTGAGCATCAGCGCGATCACGGACAACGCCGTCAGCGCCCCGCCCGCGACAAACAGCAGCGGTGCCTGTTCCGGCCGCATTTTATCGAGCAGTACCCCGCCAAGGAATTTTGAGCCCAGGCTCAACAGGAAGGGGATGGCCGCGAGCATGCCCGTGGCGTGCAGTGAGAAGTGATGTTCGTCGCGTAGCCACGCCGGGAGCCAGGCGCTGCTCCCCCAGAGATAACTCAGCGTGGCGATTTCAACCAGCAGGATCCAGCCCAACAACGGGGTTTGCCACGCAAGCATCACTGTCTCTGCAAGCCCCCGTTTGTGCATTTTTACTGTACCGCGCGGTGCCGGCAGGAAATGCCAGATCAGGCCGCCACCGAGCACCAGGTTGATTGCCGCCAGCGCATAAAACGACCCGGCCCAGCCCAGATGCGCCATCAGCCAGGTCACCAGCGGAAAGCCCACGGCCAGACCGAGTGAGACGCCCAGTGCGGTCACGGCGTTGGGTTTGCCAACCTCTTCCGCACGAAAGTTATCGCTGATAAAGCGGGTTTTCAGTGAAAAGAGCGGTCCCTCAGCGATCCCCAGAATCACACGGGCGATGAGCATTCCCATTAGCGATCCGAGTAAGGGAGAAATGGCGCAGACCAGAGCCCAAATCGCAATGCTGCTTAATAATCCATGTCGATAATGCAGTTTGCTTTCGATAACCGGTGTTAATAATAAAGCCGATAATCCATAACCCATAAGAAAGCAGGTCATTAACATTCCCTGTAACATTCTGTTTTCATTTAACTGAAAATGTTCGGCAAATTCCGGGTTTAAAATCATCACCGAGATATTTACCCGGTCAATGTAGGAAATAATAATGAGAAATAACAGTGCAATTGTGCCTTGCCATCTTGCCGTCATATTGCCCGCCTTATGCGTTCTCGCATTTATATTTTTATCAATGTGATTGTCACGGATGTAAAATGGTTCACCAGTGAAACTTGTTGTTTTTAAAGATGTATTTTTAAATGTGTTTCACAGGTGAAACACGGTGCTTTTTCAGTTGTTTATTTTTAAGGAAGAAAAAGAAAAGAAGTCAATGTTTTTTATTTGCGCTTTGAGTTCATCACTAAAACGTATTCATTCACGCCTTAATAATGAAAATTTCATATCGCTGCATTTTTTCGTGATCCCTTGCACACTTAGCTTATTAATTGTCGATTGATTAACAAATTCGTCACATTGACGCTTGACGAAACATTCATCGCTTTTATATTGACCGTATTAAATAAGAAACAGAGTTTCATATATGAAACAAAAGCCTGGAGGATCGTGATGAGCTGGATAGGCGTATGTGACGCAGAACAAGTACAGGAAGATTTCCCTTTTAGCGGCAACGTTGAAGGTAAAGAGATCGGCGTTTATTTAATCGACGGCGAATATTACGCGCTGGAAGACGTATGCCCGCACGCCTATGCGCTGCTGAGTCAGGGCTTTGTCGAGGACGGCAAAGTGGAATGCCCGCTGCACGAGGCGGTGTTCGACGTCAAAACCGGCCAGTGCCTGCAAGGCCCCGGCGGCCGAAACCTCAACCGCTACCCGGTTCGGGTATTTGAAAACCAAATCCAGATTACTTTTGTCGAGGAGACCGTGGCATGAGCGACATCCTGAACTTCAACCCGGCGCTGCCAGAAAGCCGCCAGTTTACGCCCCCGGCAGAGGGCGGGAACGGCGCCATTCATAAACCGGGTGAGTATCAGAACCTGATCTGGCAGACCCGCAGCCGGGTGCCGGAAAACTGGGAAATGAGCCTTATCGCCACGCTGGAAGATCTCTTTGAGCAGGGCGTTGAAACCTTGCCGGAGCTGGTCAACGGGCTGAATGCGGTGCGCATGCATGACCAGCAGGGCGAGCCGTGGAGCGACGCCAGCTTCCAGGCATTCTTACAGGTTAACGGCTACTGAGGACGACGCGATGACAACTACCGTACAAAACTATCTCGATAAAGGTCTGCGTGGCCTCTGGTATCCGGTGCTGGCGAGCTGGGAAGTGCAGTCTGCGCCCGTGGGCATTACTCGTCTGGGCGAACAGATTGTGGTCTGGCGCAATAACGATGGTCAGGTGCAGGCGCTGGAAGACCGCTGTCCGCACCGCGGTGCGCGTCTGTCGATGGGCTGGAATCTCGGCGACCGCATCGCCTGCTGGTATCACGGCGTGGAAGTGGCGGGAAACGGTGAAGTGAAAGACGTGCCCGCCGTGGACAAATGTCCGCTGGTCGGCCAGCAGTGCGTGCGCAGCTATCAGGTGCAGGAGGCGCACGGTGCCATCTTCCTGTGGTTTGGCGTCACCGCCGATCAGCAGCCGGACGAGCTGACCTTCCCGGATGAACTCGCCGACACGGAACATTTCAGCAACTTCCTCTGCACCGCATCCTGGAAATGTAACTATCAGTACGCGCTGGAAAACGTGATGGATCCGATGCACGGTACGTATCTCCACTCCTCCTCGCACTCGATGGCGGAAGGGGATCGCAAGGCCGACATGGTCCTGCAGCCGACGAAGACCGGCTTTATCTTCGAGAAAAAAGGGCAGAGCGGCGTCAACTTCGACTGGGTGGAGCTGGGCAATAGTGGCACCTGCTGGATGAGACTCTCCATTCCCTATAAGAAGCGTTTCGGACCGGGTGGCCACTTCTTCATCGTTGGCATGGTGGTGCCGGAAGATAACGACAACTGCCGCGTCTTCTTCTGGCGTATCCGCCGCGTACAGGGCTGGCAGCGCGATATGTGGCGATTCATGTACCGTAACCGCCTGGAAAAACTGCACTGGGAGGTACTGGAGCAGGACCGCGTGGTGCTGGAAAGCCTGGCGCCAAACGCCCGCGACCACGAATACCTGTACCAGCATGATGTCGGCCTCTCGCGCCTGCGCCGCATGATGCAAAAGGCCGCTAAAGAGCAACTGGCGATGCGTGAAGCGCAGCAGGGAGCGGCCTGATGAATGCGCTGCTGAGCGGGAAACGCATCGTGGTGACCGGCGCCGCGCGCGGGCTGGGCTATCACTTCGCCAGCGCCTGCGCGGAGCAGGGTGCCGCGGTGGTGATGTGCGACATTCTTGAAGGCGAGCTGGCCGAAAGCGCACACGCTCTGCGGGCACAGGGTTTTACGATCGAATCGCACGTTATCGATCTCGCCGATCCGGCCTCCATTGAGCAGGTGTTCAATGCGATTGGCGAGCAGGGGCAGATTGACGGGCTGGTAAATAACGCGGCGATGGCGACCGGCGTGGGCGGCAAAAACATGCTCGATTACGACCCGGATCTGTGGGACCGGGTAATGCGCGTCAACGTCAAAGGCACCTGGCTGGTGACGCGCGCCGCCGTGCCGCTGCTGCGCGATGGCGCAGGGATCGTGAACGTGGCGTCCGACACAGCACTTTGGGGTGCGCCGCGCCTGATGGCCTACGTCGCCAGCAAAGGGGCCGTGATTGCCATGACCCGCTCAATGGCGCGCGAGCTTGGTGAAAAGCGTATTCGAATCAACGCCATCGCGCCGGGGCTGACTCGCGTCGAGGCAACGGAATATGTTCCCGCCGAACGACACCAACTCTACGAAAACGGCCGGGCGTTAACGGGGGCACAGCAGCCGGAAGATGTCACCGGCAGCGTGGTCTGGCTGTTAAGCGATCTGTCGCGGTTTATCACCGGGCAGCTGATCCCGGTCAACGGCGGTTTTGTCTTTAACTAAGGTAGGGCGATGATGGCAAACGATCAGGAAGTGAAGTATCTGGTGCCGGGGCTGGAGCGTGGCCTGCAGCTGCTGTTAGCCTTTGGCGAGCAGCATCGCGAACTGACCTTTGCCGAGCTGCACCGACTGGTGGATATGCCGAAGGCCACCGCCTACCGCGTGGTGCAGACCCTGGAGTATATGGGCTTTCTGGAGCGCAACACCCGTACCAATACCTTCTCGCTCGGCATGAACGTGCTGCGTCTGGGCTTTGAGTACATCGCCTCGCTGGATGTGGCGCAGGTGGGTCAGCCGGTGATTGAACAACTGCGCGACGTGAGCCAGTGCAGCAGCCATCTGGCGATCCGCGACGGGCGCGACATCATCTACATCGCCCGCGTCAGCGCCGCCGGATCACGCATCAACCAGGTCAGCATTGGTACCCGTTTGCCGGTGCACTGCACCTCGCTTGGCCGCATGCTGTTGACCGATATTTCCCGCGCCGATTTCGAACAGCTGTTCCCGCAGGAGCGCCTGCCGGGCAACACGCCGGGTCAGCTTCACGATCGTGAAGCCCTGTGGCAGATGGTGCAGCAGGATAAAGCCCGCGGATACGTGATCGGTGAATCCTTCTTCCGCCACGGTATCTCCTCCATCGTTTATCCGGTGTTTGACCGAAGCCATCGCGTGGCGGCGGTAGTGAGCATTCTGGTGCCGTCGGAAGAGATCCCACAAGCCGACCGCGAGCGACTGCAAAACGAGGTTCGTCTGGCGGCGGACAAAATTTCTGGCTTCTTAGGGTATTTATCACAGGCCAGTTAAATCAGTGAGTTAACGTCAGGCGCTTTGCTGCGTCGGGCATGTTTTACGCCCAATTTGGGCCAGATGAGGCAACGAACGATGAGTGTAACCGGAATTGAAAAGCTGGAATTTGGCGTTGAAGACCTGACGCACTGCGCCAAATTTATGCGTGATTTTGGCCTGACGGGCGATGCCAGCGGCCAGCGTTTTACCACCCTGAGCGGCGCGCGCGTGGAACTAAACCCGATCGACAGCCCCGACCTGCCCCCGGCGTTTGAAGCGGGCAACACCCTGCGCCGCATGACATGGGCGGTTGCCGCACAGTCCGATCTGGATGCGCTGCGTCCGAAGCTTGCGCAGCAGCCCGGCTTTCGCGAAGTGGGTGACGCCCTGGAGTGTCTTGACCCGAACGGCATGACGTTGCGTGTGCAGGTCAGCCAGCAGACTGAGGTGGAACTGAATGTTGAGCCGATCAACCAGTGGGGCGACGCTCGCCGTATCGACACCCCCAGCCCGGTTTACGATCGCGCCCAGCCCATTAACGTGGGGCACGTGGTGTTCTTCGTGGAGGAGCTCGCGGCGGTGGAGACATTTTACCGCGAGGTGCTCGGCTTCCAGGTCTCTGACCGCTACATCAACCGCGCCGTGTTTCTGCGCTGCGGCGTGCGCGGGGGTCATCACAACCTGTTCCTGCTGCAGCTGCCGAACCGCAAGCGCGGCCTGAACCACGTGGCCTTTACCGTGCGCGATATTCACGAAGTGATCGGCGGCGGGATTGCGATGAACAAAAACGCCTGGAGCACGTTTATCGGACCCGGCCGCCATCCGGTGTCGTCAGCTTACTTCTGGTACGTCAACAGCCCGACCGGCGGGGCGTTCGAGTATTACACCAATGACGACTACCTGACGGAAAACTGGCAGCCGCGCGAGCTGGAGCATTCGCTGGTCTCCTTTACCGAGTGGGCGGTGGAAGGCGGGATCGATCACGACACGCGCCGCCAGCAGAAAAAACCGGAGGCGGTATGACGTCGCGCATTGTCATTATTGGTGGCGGTCAGGCGGGAGGCTGGGCGGCGAAAACCCTGCGCGACGAAGGCTTTGACGGTGAGATCTGCGTAGTGGCGGAAGAGGCGTGGGATTTCTATGAACGTCCGCCGCTGTCGAAGGCGGCTCTGCTGGAGGCGGACGCGACGCTTCCGCGACTCTTTACTGAAGAGGCTCAGCAGGCGCTGAATCTGACCTGGTACCGTCCGCTGCGCGCGGAGCAGATTGACCGCAACGCAAAAACGGTGCGTTTAAGCAACGGCGAACATCTTAGTTACAACATACTTTTAATTGCCACCGGAGGGCGGGCGCGCCTGCCGGGCGAGGCATGGGCTGCGCATCCGCAGGTCTACACCCTCCGCCACTGGCAGGACGCGCAGCGCCTGAAACGTCGGCTTGCGGAAAGTCAAAAGCTGGCGATTGTGGGCGGCGGCTGGATAGGCCTGGAGATTGCCGCTTCTGCGCGCAAAAGCGGCGTCGCGGTCACCCTGTTCGAGCAGCAGCATGCGCTGTGCATGCGCTCGGTGAGCGGCGAGGTATCGCAGCGCTTAGAGACCATTCACCGTGAGCAGGACGTGGAGATCCGAACCGGCTGCGGCGCGCTGGAGCTGGAGGACGATAACGGTCTGCCGGTCATTCACTGTGATGGCAAACGTGAAACCTTTGATGCGGTGGTGGTAGGGATCGGCGTCGATCTCAATCTGGAACTGGCGCGTGACGCGGGGCTGCAAACCGAACGCGGGATCGTGGTGGATGCGCAGGGCCGCACGTCGGATCCGTCCATCTTCGCTGCCGGGGATGTGGCACAGCATCATCATTACGGCCTGTGTATTCAGTCCTGGGCCTTCGCCCAGAATCAGGCGGTGGCGGCGGCAAAAGCGATGCTTAACCCCGATGCCGCAGGCTATGACGACGCGCCGTGGCTGTGGTCGGATCAATACCAGCACAACATTCAGATCCTCGGCATTCCGCAGCCGGGCAGCCGCACCATAGTGCGTGAAGACGCGCTGTACTTTTCGCTGGACGAAAACGGGCGCCTGACGCAGCTGGTGGCGTTCAACGATGCGCGCACCGTCAAGCTGGCAAAGCGCTGGATGGCGGCCGGGCGGGATTTATCAGACGTGCCGCTCGCCGACCCGACTTTTTCACTGATGTCATTGCGATAGCTAACCCGCACCCGTAGGGGGAGACATGACCACATTAGACACTAACACCGCGCCCGTTGAGGCGAGCGGTGAGGGGACCCGCACGCCTGAAAAAGCGGTGCGCTGGGCCATCCCGCTGTCGCTGCTGGCCTGCGTGCTGCTGGCGTTTTTCGACAAAATCAGCATTGCCGCGCTGTTTTCTGATGGCCATTTCCAGCAGGCGATGGGCATCGATTTTGACACCACGCGCCTCGGCATTCTGATGAGCGCCTTCCTGTTGAGCTACGGCTTTTCATCGGTCTTTCTCAGTGGGCTGGGGGACAAAATTGCCCCGCTGCGCCTGCTCACCGGGATGATGGTGGTGTGGTGCGTGCTGATGGTGGCGATGGGCTTTACCCATAACTACACGCTGATGATCGTGCTGCGCATTCTGCTGGGCGTGGCGGAGGGGCCGCTGTTCCCGCTGGCCTTCGCCATTGTGCGCCACAACTTCCCACAGCATCTGCAGGCGCGCGCCACCATGCTGTGGCTGCTGGGCACGCCGGTAGGGGCGGCGATTGGCTTCCCGCTCTCACTCTGGCTGCTGAACACCTTCGGCTGGCAGAGCACCTTCTTCGTGATGGCGATGCTGACCGTACCGGTGCTGATCTTCGTGCGCGTCGGTCTGCGCGGGATCCGTCTGGAGGCGAAGAGCAGTACGTCACAGACCTCCCGGGACGAACGGCGTGCCGCACGGCGCGAGCTGTTTGTCAGCCCGCACTTCTGGATCATCTGCATCTTTAACATCGCTTTCCTGACCTACCTGTGGGGCATTAACGGCTGGCTGCCGGGCTACCTGATCAAGGGGAAGGGCATTCATCTGGAGCATGCGGGCTGGCTGTCGTCGATGCCGTTCATCGCCATGCTGGCGGGGGAAGTGATTGGCGCATGGCTCTCTGACCGGGTCGATAAGCGCGCGGCGGCCTGCTTCATCTCCATGGCGGGGGCCGCTGTCGGGCTCACGGCCGTAATGCACCTCGATACCCCGCTGACCATCATTGCGGCGATGAGCTTCAGCACATTCATGTGGGGCACCGGGGCACCCAACATTTTCGCCCTGCTGGCAAAGGCCACCCATCCAAGGGTGAGCGCCACGGCGGGCGGCATTTTCAACGGGCTGGGAAACTTTGCGGGCGCGCTGTCGCCAGCGGTGATGGGCGCGCTTATCGCCTTCACCCACAGCATGGATTCCGGGCTGATTTTTCTGGCGGTGATGGCGGCGGTGGGCTGCGTCCTGTTACTGCCGCTGCTGAGACGTTACTGAGGAGAGTGTCATGACTGATTCAACCGTAACCAACCCATCTGGCATCAAACCTGACCACCTGACGATGGAAGAGTGGGTCGAGTCGCGTATTGCGCGCTTTGAGGGCCGTAAATACGACTGGAACGCGCTGAAGTTCCAGGCCGATTTTGACCCGAAATACCGCCGCGCGCAGATGCGCTATATCGGCACCGGTGCTACCGGCGTGGCGAGCGACACCAACACCGTACAGGCGGAGCATTTTACCTTTTCCACCATGGTACTGCCATCGAAGTGCGAAGGGCCGCTGCACCTGCACGACGATGTGGAAGAGGTGTTCTTCATGCTCAAAGGGCAGATCACGCTGATGATCCAGGACGGCGATAACTACACCGAAACCGTGCTGCGCGAGCGTGACCTGATCTCCGTTCCGCCGGGGATCTATCGCGGGCTGTTTAACCACGGCGAAGAAGAGGCGCTGATGTGCGTCATGCTGGGCACCAACAAGCCGGAAATTCCGACCTACCCGGCGGACCATCCGCTCTCGAAAGTGAAGCGGAACTAAGGGGGCATGATGACGGGTTTTCGTGAACAGGGAAGCGGCATTCCGCTGATGCTGCTGCACGGGATCAGCTCTGGCGCAGCCTCCTGGCACAAGCAGATGGCGCTGAACGGTTTTCGCGTGCTGGCGTGGGACATGCCCGGTTATGGCGAAAGCCCGATGCTGGCCGCGGAACGGTCGAACGCGGGGGATTACGCCGATGCGCTGGCGGCGATGCTTGACCGGGCTGGCGTGTGGCAGGCGGTGCTGGTGGGCCATTCACTCGGGGCACTGGTTGCCAGCGCCTTTGCGGCGAAATATCCGGATCGTGTGCTGCATCTGGTGCTGGCGGACGCCGCGCAAGGTTACGGCCGCGCCGCGCCGGAGCAGCGCGAGCAGGTCTGGCGCAGTCGCGAGCAGCAGATGGCACTCGGCGGCGAAATCCTCGCGCAGACCCGCGCCGCAAAACTGCTGCGTCCCGGCGCGCGTGAAGCGGATATCGCCACCGTGGCAGCGGGCATGCGCAGGCTTCGCCCCGAGGGCTACCTCGCCGCCGCGTGGATGCTGGCGCACGACGATATTCATGGCTGGCTGAAGCGCTATTCAGGCAACTTTGAAGTGTGGTGCGGCGAGCAGGATGCGATCACGCAACCCGAGCTGGTGCAGGGGCTGGCGCTGCGCTACGGCATGCCGTTTATCGCCATTGCCCAGGCCGGTCACGCCAGCTATCTCGATAACGATGCGTTTTTTAACCAACAGCTTTTACGTATTAACGAAGAGGTGCGCGATGAATGCACAAATTGACGGACGCGTAGCGGTCGTCACCGGCGGTTCTTCTGGTATTGGCTTCGAAACGCTGCGCCTGTTGCTGGGCGAGGGGGCAAAAGTGGCCTTCTGTGGCCGCGATCCGGATCGCCTCGCCAGCGCCCATGCCGCGCTGCATAACGAATACCCCGACGGGGAGGTTTTCTCTTATCGCTGTGACGTACTGAACGCTGACGAGATGCAGGCCTTCGCGGCTGCCGTTCAGGCGCGCTTTGGTGCTGTGGACATGCTGATCAATAACGCCGGGCAGGGATACGTGGCGCATTTCCATGACACCCCGCGCGAGGCGTGGCTGCATGAAGCCGAACTCAAACTGTTTGGTGTGATCAACCCGGTGCAGGCGTTTCAGCCTTTGCTGGAGCAGTCCGACATCGCTTCCATCACCTGCGTGAACTCCCTGCTGGCGCTCCAGCCGGAGGAGCACATGATTGCCACCTCTGCCGCCCGCGCGGCGCTGTTGAACATGACGCTGACGCTCTCAAAAGAGCTGGTGGGTAAAGGCATTCGCGTGAATTCGATATTGCTTGGCATGGTGGAGTCCGGGCAGTGGCAGCGTCGCTTTGAAAACCGGACAGACAAAAGCCAGAGCTGGCCGGAGTGGACGGCGGAGATCGCCCGCAAACGCGGTATTCCGATGGCGCGCCTCGGCAAGCCGCAGGAGCCCGCGCAGGCGCTGCTGTTCCTCGCCTCGCCGCTGGCCTCGTTTACCACCGGTGCGGCGCTGGACGTTTCCGGCGGCTTTTGCCGCCATCTGTAAGGACACATCATGAAAAAGGTTATGTTGATTGGTTTTGGTGCCATGGCGCAGGCGGTGATTGAGCGCCTGCCCGCTGGCGTGGCTATCGGCTGGATTGTGGCGCGCGAGGCCCATCATGCGGCGATTCACGCGCAGTTTGGTGATGCGGTAGTGGCGTTGACCTCACCGCTGCAATGCGCGCAAACGCCCGACCTGGTGCTCGAGTGCGCCAGCCAGCAGGCGGTGGCGCAGTACGGCGAGGACATTTTACGTCGTGGCTGGCATCTGGCGGTTATTTCGACCGGCGCACTGGCGGACAGCGCGCTCGAACAGCGCCTGCTCAACGCACGCGGCAGGCTGACGCTGCTCTCCGGGGCGGTGGCCGGTATTGACGGGCTGGCGGCGGCGAAAGAGGGCGGGCTGGCGCGCGTGACCTACCAGTCGCGTAAAAGCCCGGCCAGCTGGCGCGGCAGCTATGCCGAGCAGCTTATCGATCTGAATTCGGTGGCTGTTGCGCAGGTCTTTTTTGAAGGCAGCGCCCGCGAGGCGGCGCGTCTGTTCCCGGCCAACGCCAACGTGGCGGCCACCGTGGCGCTCGGCGGCGTGGGAATGGACGACACGCGCGTACAGCTGATGGTCGACCCGTCAACGAAACGTAACACCCACACGCTGCACGTGGAGGGCGCGTTTGGTGAATTCCATCTGGAGCTAAGCGGCCTGCCGCTTGCCTCTAACCCGAAAACCTCCACCCTGGCGGCACTCAGCGCGGTACGCGCCTGCCGCGAGCTGGCCCTGAGCTGAGGAGTGACGATGGACGATCTGAAGATATTTATCGGCGGCCACTGGCGACACGGCAGCGGCAACCCGATGCAGAGCCAGTTTCCGGCTGACGGGTCGATCAACGCGACGTTGAATGCGGCAAGTCTGGACGACCTGCATGACGCGATCGAGGCCGGCGAGCGCGCGTGGCGCGATCCCGCCTGGCGCCACAGCCTGCCGCATACACGGGCGAAGATCCTGCACAAGGTGGCAGATCTCATTGAATCCCGCGTCGACGAGCTGGCGCAGATGCAGAGCCGCGATAACGGCAAGCCGCTGGCGGAGGCCCGCGGGCTGGTAATGAGCGCGGCGGGAACGGCGCGCTACTTTGCCGCCGCCTGCGAGCTGCTGGAAGGGGAACTTCCGACGCCGCGCCAGCCGGATTTACTGACCCTGAGCCGCTATGAGCCGCTCGGCGTGGTGGCGGCCATCACGCCGTGGAACTCGCCGATTGCCAGCGAGATGCAGAAGGTCGCGCCGGCCATTGCCGCGGGTAACGCGGTGATCCTCAAGCCCGCCGAAGCCACGCCGCTGATGGCGCTGGAGCTGGCGCGGATATTTGAACAGGCCGGGCTGCCCGCCGGGCTGCTGAGTGTGCTGCCGGGCAAAGGCTCGGTGATTGGCGATGCGCTGGCACGCCACCCTAAGGTACGCAAAATTTCCTTTACCGGCGGCACCACCACGGGCCGTCACCTGGCGCACGTGGCGGCGGAAAAACTGATCCCGGCATCGCTGGAGCTGGGCGGAAAATCGCCGACTATCGTGCTGGATGATGCGGATATCGAGCAGGCCGCGCGCGGGATCTGCTACGGCATTTTCAGCTCGGCGGGGCAGGCGTGCATCGCCGGTTCGCGGCTGTTTATCCACGAGAGCCTTTACGCGCCGCTGATGGCGCGGCTGCTGGAGTTAACCCGCGGTCTGCGCGTCGGACATCCGTTTACCGACGGTGTCCACGTTGGGCCGCTGATCAGCGCCAGCCATCGTCAGAGCGTACAGGCGTACGTTGAGCTGGCGAAGCGTGAAGGGGGCCGCGTGCTGTGTGGCGGGGAGATCCCGGCCGATCCTAATCTTGCAAACGGCAGCTTCTTCCTGCCCACGATTATTGAAGGGCTGAACAACAGCGCCCGCACCTGCCAGGAGGAGATCTTCGGCCCGGTGCTGGTGGCGATGCCGTTTCGCGATGAAGCCACGCTTATCCGCGAGGCCAACGACTCGGTTTACGGTCTGGCCGCCGGGATCTGGACGCGCGATACCGGGCGCGCGCTGCGCTTAAGCGAGCAGCTTGAGGCGGGCACGGTGTGGATCAACACTTACAAAGTGTTTGCGATTTCGACCCCATTCGGGGGCTTTAAAGAGAGCGGTCTGGGCCGCGAAAAGGGCATTCAGGGGCTGAAAGCCTGGATGCAGCAAAAGAGCATTTATCTGGCGACGGGTAACAGCGTCAACCACTGGTGTGACTGAGAAAGGGTGAGCAATGAGCGAAATGATAACCGTCGGCGACGCCATCGCCAGAACGCTGGAGCAGTATCAGGTTGAGGCCATCTACGGCGTCATCTCTATTCACAACCTGCCCATCGCGGATGCAGTAGGGCAGCGCGGCAACATCCGCTTTGTACCGGCACGCGGCGAAGCGGGGTCTGTCACCATGGCTGATGCCCACGGACGTTTTTCCGGCCTTGGCGTGGCGCTGACCAGCACCGGCGCGGGCGCGGGTAACGCCGTAGGCGCGCTGGTGGAGGCGATGAACGCCTGCACGCCGCTGCTGCACCTGACCGGGCAGGTAGAAAAAGCCTGGCTGGATGCCGACACCGGGTTTATCCATGAAACCCGCGACCAGCTGACTTTCCTGAAGGCCAGCTCAAAACGGGCGTATCGCATCAGCAATGCCAGCCAGGCGATAGCGATTTTGCATAAAGCGATTCAGGAGGCGCAGACGCCGCCGTGCGGGCCGGTCTCCGTGGAGATCCCGATTGATATTCAGGGCGCGAAAATTCCGCTGTCGCTGGTGACCGCACCGGCGAAACCGGCGTCGGTTTCGCCGGTAGATGCCGGGAGTGTTACTGCGCTTTGGGCGCAACTCAAGCAGGCGAAACAGCCGCTGCTGTGGCTGGGCGGCGGTGCGCTGGGCTGCGCGGACGCAGTGAAAAAGCTGGCGGATGCAGGTATCACCGTGATCTCCAGCACTCACGCGCGCGGCGTGCTGCCGGACAGCCATCGCGCCAGCCTGCGGGCATTTCACAACTCGCCATCGGTTGAAGCGCTGATCGCGCAGTGTGACTTTACGCTGATCGCCGGTTCACGTCTGCGCAGCAATGAGACCCGTTCATGGACGCTCGAACTGCCTTCTCCGCGCGTACAGATCGATATCGACCCGGCGGCGGCAAGCCGTAACTATCTGATGGATAACACGCTGGTAGCCGACTGCTCAGCGTTGCTGAGCGCGCTGGCTGAAAAAGCACAGGGGCGTGAATGGGGGAATGCTCAGTGGGATGGTCTGGTTCAGGAGGCGGTGACACAGGCAGAACGTGGGCTGCGTGAACAGTGCGGCGCCTATGCGCAACTCAACGATGCCATAGAGAAAGCGCTACCTGAAGATGGCCTGCTGGTGCGCGATATTACCGTTTCCGGCAGCCTGTGGGGCAGCCGACTGTTCCGCGCCAGGGGGCCGCTGATGAATATTCACTCTCTGGCCGGGGCAATTGGCATGGGCCTGCCGATGGCGATTGGCACCGCGATTGCCAACCCACAACGCAAAGTGGTGGGGTTGGTGGGGGACGGCGGTCTGAGCCTGAATCTGGGCGAACTGGCGACGCTGGCGCAGGAGAAGGCCAACGTGACGTTGCTTATCATGAATGACGGCGGTTACGGCGTTATGCGCGGTATACAGGACAAGTATTTCGGTGGCCGTCAGTACTATAACGAGCTGCATACGCCGGATTTTACCCTGCTGTCACAGGCGATTGGCCTGCAGGCATGGAGCGTTGAGCGGGCAGAGGATTTTGATGCGGTGATGACGGAAGCGCTGGCGATGCCGGGACCGTCGGTAGTGGAAGTGCGGATGGGACAAATTGGCGCGCTGAAGTTTGCCGGGCCCCCACAGAAGACGCTTTACTAGCTGTTTTTCCCTCACCCCGGCCCTCTCCCAAAGGGAGAGGGTTAGGGTGAGGGGACAAACTCAGAACACGTTAAACGGGTATTCCACGTAAGCGCGGATCTCATCCCCACCCACGTTGTAATCGCTGGCGTTGCTGGAGACGCGCAGTACGGAATAGCGCAGTTTCAGCTTCAGATCTTTCGCCGGGCCGTCCTGCACCTGATACTGGATCTGGTTAAACCATTCATGCTCTTTGCCGTTACTGGTTTCAGCGGTTTTAATGTTGTCGCCACGCACGTAGGCGGTGGTCCAGCTCAGACCCGGCAAACCGAGACCGCCAAAGTCCAGCCCGTAAGACGCCTGCCATGAACGTTCGTCTTCACCATTAAAATCAGACCAGTAGGAGTTCGCCAGCCAGATGGTGTTGCCGCCGTCACCAACACCGCCCTGGTCGCGGTAGCCGCCATAGTTGTAGCCGGTGCTTCCGCTGCTCTGCTGGTACGCCACTTTGAACGTATGGATATCCCAGATGTAGCTCGCCGCCAGGCTCCAGATGGTGTTGCTGCGGCCCGTGTCGAGGCTGTCTGCGTAGCCCTGATCCAGACGCGAGTTGTAGCCGTTAAAGTCGAGTACCAGCTGCTGGCCAGTGCTGAACGGCTGTTTGAAATTCATGCCCAGATATTGCTTGTTCATCACCTCTTCATTATGGGAGGCGTACAGCGCGCCGCTGAACTGGTCATTAAACTGGTAGCTCGCCCCGCCGAAGGAGAAACCCTTGAGGCCGCTGTCGTGGCGATCGTCACTTTTACGCTGCTCGTCGGTGAAATAACCGGCGTTGATTTCCAGACCGTCGATCTCTTTAGAAGTCAGCATGGTGCCGGTGTAGCTTTCAAACAGCAGGCGGGAGCTGTCGGCGTTAATGATTGGCAGCTCGGGACGCTGATTACCGTAGCTGAGTACGGTATTCGAGATGCGCATTTTGGCGGTCGCGCCAAATTTTGCCAGATCGGATTTTGCGCGTCCGTCGTCTTCCTGTTTAAAGAAGTCAATGCCACCTGCGCCGCTCTTACCGCGGCCACCGTCCAGACGCACGCCATACTGCGCAATGCCGTCTACGCCAAAACCAACCACTCCTTCGGTATAACCTGATTCAAAGGTGGCGATGATACCCTGACCCCATTCTGCTTTATCCTGCTGGCCCTGATGATAATCACGGCTGATATACGCATTGCGTAAAAACAGATCTAAATGGCTGTCATTAATAAAACCCTGGCTGTCTGATTGTTGGCTTGCAACGGCAGGTAATGTGACAAATATGCTTAACGCAACTAACGATAATTCTTTTTTCACGGAGGGAACGTCTCTGTCTTAATATATTAATTTGAATTACTGCGGATTCGATAATTACCCGAAAAGTAACCGATTGCAATAATTATGTGACCAGACATTTCAATGGTGAAGGGCAGGTGTGACGGGGCTTTTGTGGGTGTTACCGATATGTGCGGTTAAGTTAGCAATTCATGCGAAATAAAAAGGAGGCAAATTTGCCTCCTTCCAAAATTATTTAATTCCGTCTGCGGCCATACGGTCGCGAATATGTTGTGCACGCGCTTCTGAGGCCGGGTGATCGTCAAACATGGAGCTTTGACGTCCGGCTTCCAGTTTAGCCAGCTTTTCAAAACTGGTGGCTAAACCTGCTGGATTGATACCGCGTTTGCGCAACAGATCGTAGGAGTAGTCATCCGCTTCGGACTCCTGACGTTGAGAGAACTGGGAGTTAACCAGCTTTTCGCCCACATCGCCAAGCTGTGACTGGGACAGGCTGCCCACAATACCGCCCGCAGAAGCCGCCGCCGCGCGGATGGCGTTAGTGCCTAAGGCGACCTGCATCCCTTTCTTCACGTGGCCGAGGGCAACGTGGCCCATTTCATGGCCGATCACCGCTTCCACTTCGTTGTCGGTCATCATGTCCATTAACCCGCTGTAAACGCGGATACAGCCGTTCGCCATGGCAAAGGCGTTCACGTCTTTCGCGACGTACACTTTATAGTTCACCGGCTGACCGTTAATGTTATCGCCAAGCGCAGAGGCAATTTTATTCAGACGCTGCGTGTAGGGACTGTTGGCCGGGGCAATCGTAGCCTTTCCATCCATATCTTTACAGGCCTGGTCGCTCAGGGCTTTAACCTGCGCGTCGCTCAGGGAATAGGCCTGAAAAGCTTCTGCGCCTGAGGACATCAGGCCGTTAGAATCCATACTCTGACAACCGCTCAGCAGGAACGTTGTACCCAGGGCCAGCACTAATGCACGCATTTTCATGAGGTTGCTTCCGTACTCGTTAATCTGAATAAAATCCGAAAAGTACACCGACAGCGAAGCCGGGGTCGGGCTAAGTATAAGGAATATCGACGGGCCCGGGCGAGCAGATTGCGCAACATGCGAGCATGATCCAGAGATTTCTTAAGCGGCAAAAGAATGCTCCATGTACATGGCATGCCGCTTGGGTTACATTGTTGGCACTTTTTTCCGGCGTAGCCCAAAACGCGCTGTCGTCAAGGGCATGGCCTTTAACAGTCCGATCTGGAGTTAAAATGTCCTCACGTAAAGAGCTTGCTAATGCTATTCGTGCGCTGAGCATGGACGCAGTACAGAAAGCCAAATCTGGCCACCCAGGGGCCCCTATGGGTATGGCTGATATCGCCGAAGTCCTGTGGCGTGATTTCCTGAACCACAACCCGCAGAACCCGGCATGGGCTGACCGCGACCGTTTCGTGCTGTCTAACGGCCACGGCTCAATGCTGATCTACAGCCTGCTGCACCTCACTGGCTACGATCTGCCTATCGAAGAGCTGAAAAACTTCCGTCAGCTGCACTCCAAAACCCCGGGTCACCCGGAAGTGGGTTACACCGCAGGTGTTGAAACCACGACCGGCCCACTGGGTCAGGGTATTGCGAACGCGGTGGGTATGGCGATTGCTGAGAAGACCCTGGCGGCGCAGTTCAACCGTCCTGGTCACGACATTGTTGACCACTTCACCTACGCGTTCATGGGCGACGGATGCATGATGGAAGGCATTTCTCACGAAGTGTGCTCCCTGGCAGGTACCCTGAAGCTGGGCAAACTGGTTGCGTTCTACGACGACAACGGTATCTCCATCGACGGTCATGTTGAAGGCTGGTTCACTGATGACACTGCGGCACGTTTCGAAGCCTACGGCTGGCACGTTGTGCGTGGCGTTGATGGCCACGATGCTGACTCGATTAAACGTGCAGTAGAAGAAGCGCGTGCGGTCACTGACAAACCATCCCTGCTGATGTGCAAAACCATCATCGGCTTCGGTTCTCCGAACAAAGCGGGCACCCACGATTCCCACGGTGCGCCACTGGGCGACGCGGAAATCGCGCTGACCCGTGAAGCGTTGGGCTGGAAACACCCTGCATTCGAAATCCCATCTGAAATCTATGCCCAGTGGGATGCCAAAGAAGCGGGTCAGGCGAAAGAAGCGGCCTGGAACGAGAAGTTCGCGGCTTACGCTAAAGCCTTCCCACAGGAAGCGGCTGAATTCACCCGTCGTATGAAAGGTGAAATGCCGTCTGACTTCGACGCGAAAGCGAACGAGTTCATCGCTAAGCTGCAGGCGAACCCATCTAAAATCGCCAGCCGTAAAGCGTCTCAGAATGCGATCGAAGCGTTCGGTCCATGGCTTCCAGAATTCCTCGGCGGCTCCGCTGACCTGGCACCGTCTAACCTGACCCTGTGGTCTGGCTCTAAGCCAATCAACGAAGATGCGGCCGGTAACTACATCCATTATGGTGTACGTGAATTCGGTATGACCGCTATCGCGAACGGTATCTCCCTGCACGGTGGTTTCCTGCCGTACACCTCTACCTTCCTGATGTTCGTGGAATATGCACGTAACGCCGTGCGTATGGCTGCGCTGATGAAACAGCGTCAGGTGATGGTTTATACCCACGACTCCATTGGTCTGGGCGAAGATGGTCCAACTCACCAGCCGGTAGAGCAGGTTGCTTCTCTGCGTGTCACCCCGAACATGAGCACATGGCGTCCATGTGACCAGGTGGAATCTGCAGTGGCATGGAAATACGGCGTTGAGCGTCAGGACGGTCCAACCGCGCTGATCCTCTCCCGTCAGAACCTGGCGCAGCAGGATCGTACCGAAGAGCAGCTGGCGAACATCGCCCGCGGTGGCTACGTGCTGAAGGATTGCGCGGGACAGCCAGAGCTGATCTTCATCGCAACCGGTTCTGAAGTTGAGCTGGCTGTTGCAGCCTGGGACAAACTGACTGCCGAAGGCGTTAAAGCGCGCGTGGTTTCCATGCCGTCTACCGATGCGTTCGACAAGCAGGATGCTGCTTACCGTGAATCCGTACTGCCTAAAGCCGTTTCCGCACGCGTGGCGGTTGAAGCGGGTATCGCTGACTACTGGTTCAAATACGTGGGTCTGAACGGCGCTATCGTCGGTATGACCACCTTCGGTGAATCTGCTCCGGCAGAGCAGCTGTTCGAAGAGTTCGGCTTCACCGTTGAGAACGTTGTCGCTAAGGCGAAAGAACTGCTGTAATTGCCGTTTTGCCCGGTGGCGCTTACGCTTACCGGGCCTACAAATGGCTCGAAAGTAGGCCGGGTAAGCGCTAGCGCGCCACCCGGCTTTTTTGTAAGCATTATTCCACCTAAAATGTGACGCAAGTCATATAGCTCGCTTATTCATCTGGACAGACATTCCTTTTATTCCCCGATTCGCTTATTCTTGCTGAAGCGTTTCAGTCGATTAAATGTTCGACAATTGACCAATCAATCGCAGTTTGTGATAGCAAAGATTCCCCTTCGGGCGTAGCTGGATTACTCTTTCAGCCACCTCGAACTCAGGGATAGCTTTGCAGGAGATCTATGACCGTACGCGTAGCGATTAATGGCTTCGGTCGCATCGGGCGCAACGTGGTTCGTGCTTTATATGAATCCGGGCGTCGGGCGGAAATTACCGTGGTGGCAATCAATGAACTGGCGGATGCTGCGGGCATGGCGCATTTATTGAAATATGACACCAGCCACGGACGCTTTGCCTGGGACGTGCGCCAGGAAAGGGATCAGCTGTTTGTCGGTGACGATACGATCCGCGTACTGCATGAGCGCAGTATTGCCGCGCTACCGTGGCGTGAACTGGGTGTGGATGTGGTGCTTGACTGTACCGGCGTATATGGCAACCGCGAACACGGCGAAGCGCATCTCACCGCCGGCGCGAAAAAAGTCCTGTTCTCTCATCCCGGCAGTAACGACCTCGACGCAACGGTCGTTTTCGGCGTCAATCAGCATGAGCTACAAGCCGAACACCGTATTGTCTCCAACGCCTCCTGCACCACCAACTGCATTATTCCGGTCATTAAACTGTTAGACGATGCATATGGCATTGAATCCGGCACCGTGACCACGATTCATTCCGCCATGCACGATCAGCAGGTCATCGACGCCTACCACCCGGATTTACGACGCACGCGTGCTGCGAGCCAGTCAATCATCCCGGTGGACACAAAACTGGCTGCCGGGATCACCCGAATTTTCCCGCAGTTTAATGACCGTTTTGAAGCGATTGCCGTGCGTGTACCGACGATAAACGTCACCGCAATTGACCTCAGCGTGACGGTAAAAAAACCGGTAAAAGCCTGTGAAGTCAACCTGTTGCTGCAAAAAGCGGCACAGGGGGCATTTCATGGTATAGTTGACTATACGGAATTACCGTTGGTCTCAGTGGATTTTAACCACGACCCGCACAGCGCCATTGTTGATGGCACGCAAACGCGCGTCAGTGGCGCACACCTTATCAAGACGCTGGTCTGGTGTGATAACGAATGGGGCTTTGCTAACCGAATGCTCGACACCACGTTAGCAATGGCTGCCAAAGGTTTCAGGTAAGACGCATCGTGCGTCTGCAAAACTTTAAGAATCAACGAGAGGATTCACCATGTCTGTAATTAAGATGACCGATCTGGATCTGGCTGGTAAACGCGTTTTCATCCGTGCGGATCTGAACGTGCCAGTTAAAGATGGCAAAGTGACCAGTGACGCGCGTATCCGTGCATCTCTGCCAACCATCGAACTGGCTCTGAAGCAGGGTGCGAAAGTGATGGTGACCTCCCACCTGGGTCGTCCAACTGAAGGCGAGTACAACGAAGAGTTCTCTCTGCTGCCGGTTGTTAATTACCTGAAAGACAAACTGTCCAGCCCGGTTCGCCTGGTGAAAGATTACCTGGATGGCGTGGAAGTGGCTGCCGGTGAGCTGGTGGTGCTGGAAAACGTTCGCTTCAACAAAGGCGAGAAGAAAGACGACGAAGCACTCTCCAAAAAATACGCGGCGCTGTGCGACGTATTCGTAATGGATGCATTCGGTACTGCGCACCGTGCGCAGGCGTCTACCCACGGTATCGGTAAATTCGCAGACGTTGCGTGCGCTGGTCCTCTGCTGGCCGCGGAACTGGATGCGCTGGGTAAAGCACTGAAAGAGCCTGCTCGTCCAATGGTTGCCATCGTGGGTGGTTCTAAAGTTTCTACCAAACTGACCGTTCTGGATTCCCTGTCTAAAATCGCTGACCAGCTGATCGTTGGCGGTGGTATCGCGAACACCTTCGTTGCCGCTCAGGGCCACAACGTTGGTAAATCCCTGTATGAAGCAGACCTGGTTGACGAAGCCAAACGCCTGCTGGGCACCTGTGATATCCCGGTTCCAACCGATGTTCGCGTTGCCACTGAGTTCTCCGAAACGGCGACTGCTACCCTGAAATCTGTAAACGACATCAAAGATGAAGAGCAGATTCTGGACCTGGGCGACGTTTCTGCACAGAAACTGGCTGAAATCCTGAAAAACGCAAAAACTATCCTGTGGAACGGTCCTGTTGGCGTGTTCGAATTCCCGAACTTCCGTAAAGGGACTGAAATTGTTGCTAACGCTATCGCAGACAGCGAAGCGTTCTCTATCGCAGGCGGTGGTGACACCCTGGCAGCAATCGACCTGTTCGGTATCGCTGACAAAATCTCCTACATCTCCACTGGTGGCGGCGCATTCCTCGAATTCGTGGAAGGCAAAGTTCTGCCAGCAGTAGCAATGCTCGAAGAGCGCGCTAAGAAGTAAGCCATTCAAGGGCAGGGAAACCTGCCCAATTTTCAGCGCGCTTTAAGAGCTCGCACCTTTTCTAACGGCCGAAGATACAGGACTAAGCAACATGTCTAAAATTTTTGATTTCGTAAAACCTGGCGTGATCACTGGTGATGACGTTCAGAAAGTGTTCCAGGTAGCTAAAGAAAACAACTTTGCTCTGCCAGCAGTTAACTGCGTGGGTACTGACTCCATCAACGCCGTACTGGAAACCGCTGCAAAAGTTAAAGCACCGGTTATCGTACAGTTCTCTAACGGCGGCGCTGCGTTCATCGCAGGTAAAGGCGTGAAAACTGACATTCCTCAGGGTGCTGCAATCCTGGGCGCTATCTCTGGTGCGCACCACGTACACCAGATGGCTGAACACTACGGTGTTCCAGTTATCCTGCACACTGACCACTGCGCGAAGAAACTGCTGCCGTGGATCGACGGTCTGCTGGACGCGGGTGAAAAACACTTCGCGGCTACCGGTAAGCCACTGTTCTCTTCTCACATGATCGACCTGTCTGAAGAGTCTCTGGAAGAGAACATCGAGATCTGCTCCAAATACCTGGCGCGTATGTCCAAAATGGGCATGACCCTGGAAATCGAACTGGGTTGCACCGGCGGTGAAGAAGACGGCGTGGACAACAGCCACATGGACGCTTCTGCTCTGTACACTCAGCCAGAAGACGTTGATTACGCTTACACCGAGCTGAGCAAAATCAGCCCACGCTTCACCATTGCAGCGTCCTTCGGTAACGTACACGGCGTTTACAAACCAGGTAACGTGGTTCTGACCCCAACCATCCTGCGTGACTCTCAGGAATACGTGTCCAAGAAACACAACCTGCCGCACAACAGCCTGAACTTCGTCTTCCACGGCGGTTCCGGTTCTTCTGCTCAGGAAATCAAAGACTCCGTAAGCTACGGCGTAGTGAAAATGAACATCGATACCGACACCCAGTGGGCAACCTGGGACGGTATCCTGCAGTACTACAAAGCGAACGAAGCTTACCTGCAGGGCCAGCTGGGCAACCCGAAAGGCGAAGACCAGCCGAACAAGAAATACTACGATCCACGCGTATGGCTGCGCGCAGCGCAGACGTCCATGGTGACCCGTCTGGAGCAGGCATTCAAAGAGCTGAACGCGATCGACGTTCTGTAATTTGAGCTGCTGACAGCATCAGGAGGCCCGCAAACGCGGGCCTTTTTTTATGCTTTTTCAATACTCTGTCAGATCGGTTTTTGTGATCTGTTTGGCAAAACTTGCGCTTTTTGTTTACCCTTTACGGACCTGCCTGTCTCCATGGGGGATGGATTTGTGTTTTGGTTTAACAAAAGGAAGAATAAATGGAACAACTCGATGTTGTAGACAGCATCAATAACGCCGGTAACTGGCTGGTGCGCAACCAGGCGCTGCTGCTGAGCTACGCCGTGAATATCGTCGCGGCGATTGCCATCATCATCGTCGGGATGATCGTGGCGCGTATTGTATCGAATGCGGTCAACCGGGTGATGGTAGCGCGACATATCGACGCCACGGTGGCTGACTTCCTCTCTGCGCTGGTGCGCTATGGCATCATCGCGTTTACGCTGATTGCTGCACTGGGGCGCGTGGGGGTACAAACGGCATCGGTGATCGCCGTGCTTGGTGCCGCGGGTCTGGCTATTGGTCTGGCGTTACAGGGCTCGCTCTCAAACCTGGCTGCAGGCGTTCTGCTGGTCACCTTCCGTCCATTCCGTTCCGGTGAGTATGTTGATCTGGGCGGCATTGCCGGTACCGTACTGCAGGTACAAATTTTCTCTACCACTCTGCGTACCGTTGACGGGCGTATCGTTGTGGTCCCGAACGGGAAAATCATCGCGGGCAACATTATTAACTTTTCTCGCGAGCCGGTGCGCCGTAACGAGTTAATTATCAGCGTGGCGTATGATTCCGATATTGATCAGGTGAAATCGCTGATTGCTAACATCATCGCCTCCGATGATCGCATTCTGAAGGACAAAGAGCAGACCGTGCGCCTGCATGAGCTGGGTGCTTCCTCTATTAACTTCGTGGTGCGTATCTGGAGCAAAAGCAGCGATCTGCAAAACGTGTACTGGGACGTGCTGGAGCGCATTAAGCGCGAGTTTGACGCCAACGGCATCAGCTTCCCGTATCCGCAGATGGACGTAAACGTCAAAAAAGTAAAAGAAGCCGAATAACGTCTCCCGTAGGCCCGGTAAGCGTTAGCGCCACCGGGCTTATCTTTTATTAGCTATGCTAATACCCAATTAATATTATCAATTTCCTCTAATGTTCTTCTCGCAGTATAGTCTGCTCCAAAGACAATTCTGCGAGATAAATGTCATGTTATCGTATTATTTTCAGGGGCTTGCGTTAGGCGCAGCCATGATCCTTCCCCTCGGTCCGCAAAATGCGTTTGTCATGAACCAGGGGATTCGCCGCCAGTATCATCTGATGATTGCCCTGCTGTGCGCGGTAAGCGATTTACTGCTGATTTGTGCCGGGATTTTTGGCGGGAGTGCGCTGCTGATGCAGTCACCCTGGCTGCTGGCGCTGGTGACCTGGGGCGGGGTCGCCTTCCTGCTGTGGTACGGATTCGGTGCGTTAAAAACGGCAATGAGTAGTAACCTGGAGCTGGCGAGCGCCGAAGTGATGAAGCAGGGGCGCTGGAAGATCATCGTCACCATGCTGGCGGTAACGTGGCTTAACCCGCACGTCTATCTCGACACGTTTGTGGTGCTCGGGAGCCTGGGTGGGCAACTGGACGTTGAGCCGAAGCGCTGGTTTGCCCTGGGCACGGTGAGCGCCTCCTTCCTCTGGTTCTTTGGCCTCGCCATTCTGGCGGCGTGGCTGGCACCCCGTTTGCGTACCGCTAAAGCCCAGCGGATCATCAACACGCTGGTGGGCCTGGTGATGTGGGTCATTGCCTTTCAGCTGGCGAAAGAGGGGATTCATCATGTTCAGGGATTGTTCAACTAAGCGTTGTCTTATGGACAACTGAGCAGGACCCGCTAAGCTTGCTGGCATGCGCCCTGTTGTTAGGGCACTCTTCGCAACATGGAGGAATGACAGTGAAGTTTAACGTGATGGCCCTGGCGGCATTAGTAAGTTTGGGTGCGGTGTCTGTTCAGGCGAATGAATTGCCAAATGGCCCGCACATCGTCACTTCCGGCACCGCCAGCGTGGATGCGGTACCGGATGTTGCGACGCTGGCAATTGAAGTCAACGTAGCCGCGAAGGATGCCGCTTCCGCCAAGAAGCAGGCTGACGATCGTGTTGCGCAATATCTCTCTTTCCTGGAGCAGAACGGTGTTGCCAAAAAAGACATCAGCTCTGCGAACCTGCGTACTCAGCCCGATTACGACTACCAGAACGGCAAAAGTATCCTGAAAGGCTATCGCGCGGTGCGTAGCGTTGAGGTGACCGTCCGCCAGCTGGATAAGCTGAACTCCCTTCTGGATGGCGCGTTGAAGGCGGGTCTGAACGAAATTCGTTCCGTCTCACTGGGCGTTGCGCAACCGGAGAAATACAAAGACGAAGCGCGTAAAGCGGCAATTGACGATGCGATGCATCAGGCGCAGCAGCTGGCCGCTGGCTTTAAGAGTAAGCTCGGCCCGGTGTATAGCGTGCGTTACCACGTCTCTAACTATCAGCCAAGCCCGATGGTACGGATGATGAAAGCCGATGCGGCGCCGGTATCTGCTCAGGAAAGTTATGAGCAGCCGACCATTCAGTTCGACGATCAGGTTGATGTGGTGTTCCAGCTGGAGCCGACGCAAACTCAGCAAACTGAGACGGCTAAGGCGCAGTAATTTGCCCTCACCCTAACCCTCTCCCACAGGGAGAGGGAATTCAAGCGATTAATCCTGTCTCAACACCTTGTGCCCGTATGCCAGCAGCGCGTCGGTGACGTTGCGCATCATGCGGCTTTCCGGCGCAAAACGGTGCCAGTAAAGCATCCGGCGCTGATACAGTCCCGGCGTCAAATCAATCAGCTCACCGCTTTTCAACTCCTTTTCAATCTGCAGGTGCGGGATCATGCAGCAGGTGGTTCCCTGACGCGCAAGCTGCACGAAGGCCTCAGACGAGTTCACGATGTGGCATGGCACGCTGCCCGGCGGCAGGTCGAAGTTTTGTTGCAGGAAAGCCTGATGCATATCATCCAGATGGTCGAACGCCACGGCAGGTGCCTTAAGCAGCGCGGCGCGGGTGACGCCATTGGGGAAGTAGCGCTCCGCAAAGGCTTTTGAACCGACAAACAGGTAATCCAGCGCGCCCAGTTGATCCACCAGGCAGCTTGGCAGTGCCTGAGGCTGAATACTGACTGCCCCGACCACTTCACCGCGACGCAGGCGTTCCTGGGTGCGGGTTTCATCTTCAACCTGCAGATTAAGACGGATAGGGGAATCGGCCAGGACCGGGGCGAGGGCGGGCAGCAGCCAGGTTGCCAGACTGTCGGCGTTCACCGCCAGTGACAGCAGCAACGGCGTAGAACCCGTTTGTTCATCACCCAGCCATTCGTCTTCCAGCAGTTCAACCTGACGCAGCAGGGCGAGGAGCTTTTGTCCTTGCTCTGTTGGACGCGGTGGCACGGTACGCACCAGCAGTGGCTGCCCGAACATGTTTTCAAGCTGTTTGATACGCTGTGATACGGCGGACTGAGTAATACACAGCTTTTGCGCTGCGCGCTCAAAACCGCGTTCACGAATAACTGCATCAAGTGCCTGTAGTGTTCTGTAGTCCGGACGTTTCATTGCTCTGGCTTACTCCTTAATTTTGCTTAATCTGCACTATGACACAATTTTCCCTTTGTGGCAGACGAATTCCACCTCACGTGTTCTATAATGCGCCCTAAGTTTTCATACCACAGGCAAAACGATCATGACGCAGGATGAACTGAAAAAAGCAGTAGGATGGGCCGCGCTCCAGTACGTGCAACCGGGTACTATCGTCGGTGTGGGTACGGGGTCGACGGCGGCACACTTTATCGATGCGCTGGGCACGATGAAGGGGCAAATCGAGGGCGCGGTTTCGAGCTCCGATGCTTCCACGGAAAAGCTGAAAAGCCTCGGCATTACCGTTTTCGATCTGAACGAAGTGGACCGTCTGGGGATCTACGTTGATGGCGCGGATGAAATCAACGGGCATATGCAGATGATCAAAGGCGGCGGCGCAGCGCTGACGCGTGAAAAGATCATCGCCTCCGTGGCCGATAAATTCATCTGTATCGCGGATGCATCCAAGCAGGTTGATATTCTGGGTAAATTCCCGCTTCCGGTTGAAGTGATCCCAATGGCGCGCAGCGCCGTGGCACGTGAGCTGGTAAAACTGGGCGGACGTCCTGAATACCGTCAGGGTGTGGTCACCGATAACGGCAACGTGATCCTCGACGTTCATGGCCTGGAAATTCTCGACGCGATCGCGCTCGAAAACGCCATCAACGGCATTCCGGGCGTGGTAACAGTAGGGTTATTCGCCAACCGTGGCGCGGATGTTGCGCTGATCGGCACGGCTGATGGCGTGAAAACCATCGTAAAATGATCTGACGGGGGGAGTCCTCCCCCCGCTAAAAAAATTTTGAAAAGCTAAATTCGGTGACTTGTGTCACGTTTTTTGCCCCTCTCTTGCTGAACCTTCCGCATTCACAAATATTTACAGCATTTTACTCTGCTATTTTGCACTGTATGACTTTTCTTCAGAGTGCCGACGCAAACGTTCATATTGCTGCAATAGTTTTTTTTGATATGTTGGCTAAGCGGATTTCAATCCAGCACAACATCAGTTCAGACAAAAAAACAGGGTCGGGTAAATGGCAAAGGTATCACTGGAGAAAGACAAGATTAAATTCCTGCTAGTAGAAGGCGTGCATCAAAAAGCACTTGATAGCCTTCGCGCGGCAGGTTACACCAACATCGAATTTCACAAAGGCGCGCTGGATACTGAAGAGCTGAAAGCGTCCATCCGTGATGCCCACTTCATCGGCCTGCGATCCCGTACTCACCTGACTGAAGATGTTATTGCGGCGGCGGAAAAGCTGGTCGCTATCGGCTGTTTCTGCATCGGTACCAACCAGGTTGACCTGAATGCTGCCGCAAAACGCGGTATCCCGGTCTTTAACGCCCCGTTCTCCAACACCCGTTCCGTGGCGGAGCTGGTGATTGGCGAACTGCTGCTGCTGCTGCGTGGTATTCCGGAAGCCAACGCCAAAGCCCACCGCGGCGTGTGGAACAAACTGGCCGCGGGCTCTTATGAAGCGCGCGGTAAAAAGCTGGGTATCATTGGTTACGGCCACATTGGTACCCAACTGGGTATCCTGGCTGAATCCCTGGGCATGCATGTTTACTTCTACGACATTGAAAGCAAACTGCCGCTGGGGAACGCCACTCAGGTTCAACATCTTTCTGACCTGCTGAACATGAGCGACGTGGTGAGCCTGCATGTGCCGGAAAACGCCTCAACCAAAAATATGATGGGCGCGGAAGAGCTGGCGCTGATGAAGCCAGGTTCCCTGCTGATCAACGCCGCACGCGGTACGGTTGTCGACATTCCCGCGCTGTGCGATGCCCTGAAGCGTAAGCATCTGGCGGGGGCGGCTATCGACGTCTTCCCGACGGAGCCTGCAACCAACAGCGATCCATTTAACTCTCCGCTGTGCGAGTTCGACAACGTGATCCTGACGCCACACATCGGTGGCTCTACTCAGGAAGCGCAGGAGAACATCGGTCTGGAAGTGGCGGGTAAATTGAGTAAATACTCCGATAACGGTTCAACGCTCTCTGCCGTTAACTTCCCGGAAGTGTCGCTGCCGCTGCACGGTGGCCGTCGTCTGCTGCACATTCACGAAAACCGTCCGGGCGTGCTGACCGCCATCAACCAGATCTTTGCTGAGCAGAGTGTCAACATTGCCGCGCAGTATCTGCAAACCAACTCGCAGATGGGCTATGTGGTTATTGATATCGAAGCAGATGAAGATGTGGCCGAGAAAGCGCTGCAGAGCATGAAGGCCATTCCGGGGACGATTCGCGCGCGTCTGCTGTACTGAGGGTGTGAGGTAAATGCAAAACGGTAACGATAGTTACCGTTTTTTATTTTTTTCTCCCTCTCCCGGTGGGAGAGGGCTGGGGTGAGGGCATCAGGCTGCACGCCTGTTTCACCATTCCCACAACTTCGATGGCGTCACCACCGCCGGCAACGGCACATCCCACTTCTCGACCGGCAAGGCGTCTACCGCCTGGCAATCATGCGCATAACCCACCGGCTGCAACCCGTACTGCTGCCAGTTTTGCAACGTTCTGTCATAGAACCCCCCGCCCATTCCTAAACGCTGGCCCTGTTCATCAAACGCCACCAGCGGCGTAATCAGCACGTCCAGCTGTGACAGCGGCAGCACGTCGCGCACATCCAGCTTCGGCTCGGTGATTTTCAGACGATTCACAACCAGTTCGCTGTGCGGGTGGTAGTGCAGAAACAGCAGGTTCCCTGCGCTAAACGGATGCAGCACCGGCAAATAGACCCGCTTTCCGGCTCGCCAGAGTTGTTCAATGAGTGGCTGCGTATCCAGCTCACCATCAAAAGAGAGAAACAGCGCGACGGTATGCGCCATTACTACAGGCGGATACGCCATCATGCGTGCCGCGGCCTGCTGGGCAAAATGCGCTTGCTGTTCAGGGGTTAACGCCCGGCGACGTTGTCGAATGAGTTGACGAATATCCTGGCGTGAGGCAGAAACTTCAGGGAATTGAGTCATGGTAGTGGTAGAAGAAGAGTGAGGGAATCTCCGAGATGCCGCCGCAGGCTGTAACCCTTGAACCCTTGGTTCAAGGTGAATGTGTCGTCATAGTTTTAAGGCTTCTCGGACGAACCGAGCATGCTCACCAACCATGGAGCGCCACATTCTTGTGGTATGAAATATCGGCTCAGGGGACTGGCCCGCTTGCGAACATCTCAGAGAAATTTTGTCTTCACAGTTACTCTACCATAGTCAACTGAGAAGTGTTATTCAAACTTTGGTCCCGGTCTTTCGGGATTGCGACCTTGATCAAGCAACGCCTGTTCTATGGTCTGCTGGAGCATTTTAATGCGCTGCTCCATGCTTGCCGCGTAGTCGCGGGTCTTCGCTTTTTCCTGAGTCAGTTCATAGCTGATGTTCAACGCGGCGATAAAAACCAGCTGCTCAGTATTTGTGACTCTAGTGCGTTCTTTGAGATCTTGCAACCGCTGATTCAAATCGTCCGCAGCCTGATTCAAAGCATCCCTTTGTTCAGGAGGACAATTCACTCGCAGTGAACGGCCAAAAATCTGGAGATCGACGGGTTGTGCAGACATGCCACCTTCCTGCTGATTGACTGCGCTGCCTTCGCTTACTGCCCCGGGGGCTGCGAAGGGGCGACACTATAGCTACCCTGATGTGAAGATACAAGCCCTTTTCTGGTATCACCAGGGTCCAAAGTGGTAGCATATCATGAATATTCCTCCCTTTGATGACGAAAGCTCATGTCTATACAGAACGAAATGCCTGGTTACAACGATTTAAACCAGTTACTGAACCAGCAGGGTGTGGGTTTAACCCCTGCCGAAATGCACGGTCTGATCAGTGGCATGCTATGCGGCGGAAACAGCGACAGCTCATGGCAGCCGCTGATCCACGACCTGACGAACGAAGGGCTGGCGTTTGGTCATGAACTGGCGGAAGCGCTGCGAAAAATGCACTCGGCAATCAGCGATTCGCTGGAGGACGATGGCTTCCTTTTTCAGCTTTATCTGCCTGAAGGCGACGATGTCAGCGTGTTCGATCGCGCCGATGCGCTGGCCGGTTGGGTAAACCACTATCTGTTGGGGCTGGGCGTAACGCAGCCTAAGCTTGATAAAGTGACCGGCGAAGCGGGTGAAGCGATCGACGATCTGCGTAACATCGCGCAACTGGGTTACGACGAAGAAGAAGATCAGGAAGAGCTGGAGATGTCTCTCGAAGAGATTATCGAGTACGTTCGCGTGGCGGCACTGCTGTGCCACGATAACTTCACCCGCTCGCAGCCAACCGCACCGGAAGTTCGTAAGCCAACCTTACATTAAGAAAAATAACGCACAGGAGGGTGTCATGGTTATCTCGCATCAAGAGTATTCCCGTCGTCGTCAGGCGCTGCTGGCAAAAATGCAGCCCGGAAGCGCTGCGCTGATTTTTGCCGCGCCCGAAGTGACGCGCAGTGCTGACAGTGAATACCCCTATCGCCAGAACAGCGATTTCTGGTACTTCACCGGGTTCAATGAACCGGAAGCGGTACTGGTGCTGATCAAGAGCAATGACACCCACAACCACAGCGTGATTTTCAACCGCATACGGGATCTCAGCGCGGAGATCTGGTTTGGTCGCCGCCTGGGGCAAGAGGCCGCGCCCGCGAAACTGGGTGTGGACCGTGCGCTGGCGTTCAGCGAAATCAACCAGCAGCTCTATCAGTTGCTGAACGGGCTGGATGTGCTTTACCACGCGCAGGGTGAGTATGCGTACGCCGATGAGATAGTCTTCACCGCGCTGGATAAGCTGCGTAAAGGCTCCCGGCAGAATCTCTCCGCCCCGGCCACGCTGACGGACTGGCGCCCGGTGGTCCACGAGATGCGCCTGTTTAAATCGCAGGAAGAGCTGGACGTGATGCGTCGTGCAGGCGAAATCAGCGCGCTGGCTCACACAAGGGCGATGGAAAAGTGCCATCCCGGCCTGTTTGAATATCAGCTGGAAGGCGAGATTCACCACGAGTTTAACCGCCACGGCGCGCGTTATCCCTCTTACAACACCATTGTCGGCGGCGGTGAAAACGGCTGCATTCTGCACTACACCGAAAATGAAAGTGAACTGCGTGACGGCGATCTGGTGCTGATTGATGCAGGCTGTGAATATCAGGGCTATGCGGGCGACATCACCCGTACGTTCCCGGTGAACGGTAAGTTCACTCCCGCGCAGCGCGAAATTTATGACATCGTTCTTGAATCACTTGAAACCGCGCTGAAGCTCTATCGCCCCGGCACCTCCATCCAGGAAGTGACCGGCGAAGTGGTGCGCATCATGATTACCGGCCTCGTAAGGCTCGGGATTCTGAATGGTGATGTGGATACCCTGATTGCTGAAAATGCGCATCGCCCCTACTTTATGCACGGCCTGAGCCACTGGCTGGGGCTGGATGTGCATGATGTGGGTGCGTATGGTTCAGAACGTTCTCGCGTGCTGGAGCCGGGTATGGTGCTGACCGTTGAACCGGGGCTCTACATTGCGCCGGATGCCGACGTGCCGGAAGCGTACCGTGGAATTGGTATTCGCATCGAAGATGACATTGTCATCACCGAAACCGGTAACGAAAACCTGACCGCGGGCGTGGTGAAAAACGCCGATGACATTGAGGCGCTGATGGCAGCGGCACGCCCATGAGCGTGATTATCGTTGGTGGGGGGATGACGGGAGCTACGCTGGCGCTGGCCATCTCGCATTTGACGAAAGGGCAACTTCCGGTCCATCTGGTGGAGGCCGTGGCGCCAGAGGCGTCCGACCATCCCGGTTTTGATGCCCGCGCCATTGCCCTGGCTCAGGGGACCTGCCAGCAGCTCGCTCGAATTGGCATCTGGCAGGCGATTGCGGATTGTGCGACGGCAATTAACACCGTTCACGTCAGCGATCGTGGCCATGCCGGGTTTGTGACGCTGGACGCGCAGGATTACCGCATTGATGCCCTGGGTCGGGTGGTTGAACTTCACGACGTCGGGCTGCGTCTGTTCCGTTTATTGCAGGATGCCCCGGGCGTGACGCTCCATTGCCCGGCACGCGTCGCCAGCTTCAGCCGCAGCGAAGCGGCGGTCAGCGTGACGCTGGAAAACGGCACGGTTCTGGATGGCCAGCTTCTGGTCGCCGCCGATGGTTCACGTTCTGCGCTTGGCACCCAGTGCGGCGTGGAATGGCGCGCCCAGCCTTACGGACAGGTCGCCGTTATTGCTAACGTTTCTACGGCGGGAGAACACAACGGCAGGGCGTTTGAACGTTTCACTCAGCACGGCCCGCTGGCCATGCTGCCGATGTCAAACGGACGCTGCTCGCTGGTGTGGTGTCATCCCCAGGATAAAGCGGCTGACGTTGAGGCCTGGTCCGACGACCGTTTCTGTACCGAACTGCAAAAAGCCTTTGGCTGGCGGCTGGGGCGTATTACCCATGCGGGAAAACGCGCTGTTTACCCGCTGTCGCTGACCACGGCATCTCAGTCCATCTCCCATCGCGTGGCGCTGGTCGGCAATGCCGCGCAGACGTTGCACCCAATCGCCGGGCAAGGCTTCAACCTTGGGCTACGCGACGTGATGAGCCTGGCAGAGACTCTGTCTCAGGCGTGGCATGAGCAAAAAGATTGCGGTGCGTATCCGGTGCTCAGCCATTATCAGAAGCGACGCCGGGCCGATAAAGAAGCGACTATCGGCGTCACCGATGGCCTGGTACATCTGTTTGCCAATCGCTGGGCACCGCTGGTTGCAGGCCGCAACCTTGGGCTGATGGCGATGGAATTATTCATTCCGGCACGTGACGTGCTGGCGCAGCGGACCCTTGGTTGGGTCGCGCGTTAAGGAGTTATCATCGTGCAAAATGTTGATGTCGCCATTGTGGGCGGCGGAATGGTAGGGCTGGCGCTGGCCTGTGGTTTAGAGGGCAGCGGTCTGCGCGTGGCCGTGCTGGAGCAAAATCTGCCTCAGCCCGTTGCGCACGATGCGCCGCCGGAACTGCGCGTCTCGGCAATCAATGCCGCCAGCGAAAAACTACTGACGCGCCTTGGCGTCTGGTCAGATATCGTGGCGCAGCGTGCCAGTTGCTATCACGGAATGGAAGTGTGGGATAAAGACAGCTTTGGCCATATCGCGTTTGATGATGAAAGCATGGGCTATAGCCATCTGGGTCATATCATCGAAAATGCCGTCATTCACCATGCGTTATGGCAAAAAGCGCAATCCTGCAGCGATATCACCCTGATGGCGCCCGCGCAAATCCAGCAGGTGGCATGGGGCGAAAACGAAGCGTTTCTCACCCTGCAGAGCGGCGACATGCTTACCGCGCGGCTGGTGGTGGGCGCGGATGGCGCAAACTCGTGGCTGCGTAACAAGGCGGATATTCCCCTGACCTTCTGGGATTATCGTCATCATGCGCTGGTAGCAACCATCCGTACTGAAGAGCCGCACGGCGGCGTTGCGCGCCAGATTTTCCATAACGACGGTATTCTGGCATTTCTGCCGCTGAGCGATCCGCACCTGTGCTCGATCGTCTGGTCTCTGGTGCCGGAAAAAGCACAGCTGATGCGCGAGGCGACGCCAGAGGCGTTTAATCAGGCGCTGTGCATGGCGTTTGATAACCGTCTTGGTCTGTGCACCCTTGAGAGCGAACGCCTGGTATTCCCGTTGACCGGCCGTTACGCGCGCCAGTTTGCGGCGCACCGTCTCGCGCTGGTGGGTGACGCGGCGCATACCATTCATCCG
Organism: Enterobacter cloacae complex sp. 382A5; assembly: GCF_050031095.1. NCBI lineage: Bacteria > Pseudomonadati > Pseudomonadota > Gammaproteobacteria > Enterobacterales > Enterobacteriaceae > Enterobacter > Enterobacter cloacae complex sp. 382A5. Next base: position 3,794,970 of record NZ_JBLGVK010000001.1, on the reverse strand, counting down.
CTGGCCGGACAGGGAGTTAACCTTGGCTTTATGGATGCGGCAGAGCTGGTGAATGAGCTGCGCCGTCTGCACCGCGAAGGTAAAGACATTGGCCAGCATCTCTACCTGCGTCGCTACGAACGCAGCCGCAAGCACAGCGCGGCGGTGATGCTGGCAGGCATGCAGGGCTTCCGCGAGCTGTTTGCCGGGGCAAATCCGGCGAAAAAACTGCTGCGCGACATCGGCCTGAAACTGGCCGACACCCTTCCGGGCGTAAAACCTCAACTCCTTCGTCAGGCGATGGGTCTTAACGATCTGCCCGACTGGTTACGTTAATCTCGATCCCCGTCACACTTTATTTACCCGGCCTCTGCGCCGGGTAAATATCCTCGTTTGAAATAATCTAATTTCACGCCATTTTTCGCATTAGATAATCTAATCTGGCTATTTTTACGTTACGGAAATTTGGCCCGTTTTTCCGCATGAAATATCACCATGTGCTAAATATTGTTAGATCGTTGTTAATTTTATGCGGGTTGAATCGCATTTTACCAGTGAATAACTCTGTAGGCTTTTCAGCGTTTTTTGGTCATAAGCTAATGTGATGACCTGTTTTACCTTATGGTTAACCGTCGGTTTCGGTGGTAAGTTCAGGTAAAAGAGAACGTTTGCGTCGGTGCCGAATGACGGGGCCGATACCGGGATTCACGGTGAATTTTTCAACGAGGAAAAGATGGCTCAACAGACTCCTTTGTACGAACAACACGTGTTATGCGGTGCACGTATGGTGGACTTTCATGGCTGGATGATGCCGCTGCATTACGGCTCCCAGATTGATGAACACCACGCAGTGCGTACCGATGCCGGTATGTTCGACGTCTCCCACATGACAATTGTCGACCTGCGCGGTAGCCGCACCCGGGAGTTTTTGCGTTATCTGCTGGCAAACGACGTCGCAAAACTGAAGACGCCAGGTAAAGCGCTCTATACCGGCATACTAAATGCCTCTGGCGGCGTGATTGACGACCTTATCGTCTACTACTTCACTGAAGATTTCTTCCGCCTCGTTGTAAACTCCGCCACCCGCGAAAAAGACCTCTCCTGGATTACCCAACACGCTGAACCGTATGCCATCGACATCACCGTCCGTGATGATCTGTCGCTGATCGCCGTACAGGGGCCGAACGCGCAGGCGAAAGCCGCCACGCTGTTCAACAACGAGCAGCGTGAAGCCACCGCTGGCATGAAGCCGTTCTTCGGCGTGCAGGCGGGCGATCTGTTTATCGCCACCACCGGCTATACCGGTGAAGCGGGCTATGAAATTGCTATGCCGAATGAAAAAGCCGCCGACTTCTGGCGTGCGCTGGTGGAAGCGGGCGTCAAGCCAGCAGGACTGGGCGCGCGCGATACGCTGCGTCTGGAAGCGGGCATGAACCTTTATGGTCAGGAGATGGACGAAAGCGTCTCTCCACTGGCCGCTAACATGGGCTGGACCATCGCGTGGGAACCGGCTGACCGCGAATTTATTGGCCGTGAAGCGCTGGAGATGCAGCGCGAAAAGGGCACTGAACAGCTGGTTGGCCTGGTGATGAAGGAAAAAGGCGTGCTGCGCGGCGAACTGCCGGTACGTTTTACCGATGCAGACGGCAATCCGCGTGAAGGCGTGATCACCAGCGGTACCTTCTCCCCGACGCTGGGCTACAGTATTGCACTGGCACGCGTGCCGGCCGGCATTGGCGAAACGGCGGTGGTACAGATCCGCAACCGCGAAATGCCGGTCCACGTGACCAAACCGATTTTTGTTCGCGCCGGTAAGCCGGTCGCCTAATCATTTTTATCAGGAGAACTTCAATGAGCAATGTGCCAGCAGAACTGAAATACAGCAAAGAACACGAGTGGCTGCGCAAAGAGGCGGACGGCTCTTATACCGTTGGGATCACCGAGCACGCGCAAGAGCTGCTGGGCGACATGGTGTTTGTTGACCTGCCGGAAGTGGGCGCGACCGTTAGCGCAGGCGATGACTGCGCTGTCGCGGAATCTGTTAAGGCGGCATCCGATATCTATGCACCGGTGAGCGGCGAAATCATTGCCGTCAACGACGCGCTGAGCGACTCCCCGGAACTGGTCAACAGCGAACCGTATGAAGGCGGCTGGATCTTTAAGATCAAAGCCAGCGACGAATCACAGGTTGCTGCGCTGCTGGATGCCACCGCATACGAAGCCCTGTTAGAAGACGAGTAAGCCATTATCCCTCTCCCTCCGGGAGAGGACAGGGGTGAGGGTGCCCATCTTCCCCTCACCCTAACCCTCTCCCGGTGGGAGAGGGAACTTATATTCACTGCACGTTTCAGGAACCATCGCTCATGACACAGACTTTAAGCCAGCTTGAAAACCGTGGCGCCTTCATTGAACGTCACATAGGGCCGGATGCTCAGCAACAGCAGGAGATGCTGAAGACAGTTGGCGCGGATTCATTAGACGCACTGATCGGCCAGATCGTGCCAAAAGACATCCAGCTTGCCACGCCACCACAGGTGGGCGAGGCGACGACTGAATTTGCTGCGCTGGCAGAATTAAAGGCCATTGCAGCCCTTAACAAGCGCTATAAGTCTTACATTGGCATGGGTTATACCAACGTGCAGTTACCGCCGGTGATCCTGCGCAACATGCTGGAAAACCCGGGCTGGTATACCGCGTATACCCCCTATCAGCCGGAAGTGTCCCAGGGCCGTCTGGAAGCGCTGTTGAACTTCCAGCAGGTGACCCTGGATCTGACCGGTCTCGACATCGCCTCTGCGTCTCTGCTGGATGAAGCGACCGCCGCGGCAGAAGCCATGGCAATGGCGAAACGCGTGAGCAAGCTGAAAAACGCCAACCGCTTCTTCGTGGCGGCGGATGTTCATCCGCAGACGCTGGACGTGGTACGCACTCGTGCGGAAACCTTTGGCTTCGACGTGATTGTCGACGATGCCGACAAAGTACTGGATCACCAGGATGTCTTTGGCGTGCTGCTACAGCAGGTGGGCACCACCGGCGAAGTGCATGACTACAGCGCGCTGATGACCGAACTCAAATCCCGCAAAGTCGTTGTCAGCGTCGCCGCTGATTTTATGGCACTGGTACTGTTGACGGCGCCTGGCAAACAGGGTGCGGATATCGTCTTCGGCTCTGCGCAGCGCTTCGGCGTGCCGATGGGCTACGGCGGCCCGCACGCGGCATTCTTTGCGGCAAAAGATGAATTCAAACGCTCCATGCCTGGCCGTATTATCGGTGTGTCAAAAGACGCTGCCGGTAACACTGCGCTGCGCATGGCGATGCAGACGCGTGAGCAGCATATTCGCCGCGAGAAAGCGAACTCCAACATTTGTACCTCGCAGGTTCTGCTGGCTAACATTGCCAGCCTGTATGCGGTGTTCCATGGTCCGGTTGGCCTGAAACGCATCGCCAGCCGCATTCACCGTCTGGCCGATATTCTGGCCTGCGGTCTGCAGCAGAAAGGCCTCAAACTGCGTCACGCTCACTACTTCGACACCCTGTGCGTTGAAGTGGCGGACAAAGCGGCGGTGCTGGCGCGTGCTGATGCGGCGCAAATCAACCTGCGCAGCGACATCCATAACGCGGTCGGCATCACCCTCGATGAATCCACCACCCGTGTAGATATCGTCAACCTGTTTAACGTGTTGCTGGGCGACGCGCACGGTCTGGATATTGATACGCTGGACAAAGAGGTCGCGCTCGACAGCCGCTCAATTCAGGAAAGCATGCTGCGTAACGATGCGATCCTGACGCACCCGGTCTTTAACCGCTACCACAGCGAAACCGAGATGATGCGTTACATGCACTCTCTGGAGCGCAAGGATCTGGCGCTGAACCAGGCGATGATCCCGCTGGGTTCCTGCACCATGAAGCTGAACGCGGCGGCGGAGATGATCCCTATCACCTGGCCTGAGTTTGCCGAGCTGCACCCGTTCTGCCCGGCCGAACAGGCGGAAGGGTATCACCTGATGATCAACCAGCTCTCCGACTGGCTGGTGAAACTGACGGGTTACGATGCGCTCTGCATGCAGCCAAACTCAGGTGCGCAGGGTGAGTACGCCGGTCTGCTGGCGATCCGCCACTATCACGAGAGCCGTAACGAAGGCCACCGTGATATCTGCCTGATCCCAAGCTCTGCCCACGGCACCAACCCGGCCTCCGCCCAGATGGCGGGGATGGAAGTGGTCGTGGTGGCGTGCGATAAGAACGGCAACATTGACCTCGCTGACCTGCGTGCGAAAGCCGAACAGGCGGGCGATAAGCTCTCCTGCATCATGGTGACCTACCCGTCGACTCACGGCGTGTACGAAGAGACCATCCGTGAAGTGTGTGAAGTGGTGCATCAGTTTGGCGGCCAGGTCTATCTCGACGGTGCGAACATGAATGCGCAGGTGGGCATCACCTCGCCGGGCTTCATCGGCGCGGACGTTTCGCACCTGAACCTGCATAAAACCTTCTGCATTCCGCACGGCGGTGGCGGCCCGGGTATGGGGCCAATCGGCGTGAAAGCACACCTGGCACCGTTTGTTCCAGGCCATAGCGTGGTGCAGATCGAAGGGATGCTGACCCGTCAGGGCGCGGTGTCAGCGGCACCGTTTGGTAGCGCCTCTATCCTGCCAATCAGCTGGATGTACATCCGCATGATGGGCGCGGAAGGGCTGAAGAAGGCAAGCCAGGTGGCGATCCTGAACGCTAACTACATCGCGACCCGCCTCAAGTCGGCCTACCCAGTGCTCTACACCGGTCGTGATGGCCGCGTGGCGCACGAGTGCATTCTGGATATTCGTCCGCTGAAAGAGCAGACCGGCATTAGCGAGCTGGATATTGCCAAACGTCTTATCGACTATGGATTCCATGCGCCAACCATGTCGTTCCCGGTTGCGGGTACGCTGATGGTGGAGCCAACGGAGTCCGAGAGCAAAGCCGAGCTGGACCGCTTTATTGATGCGATGCTGGCCATCCGCATGGAGATCGACCGCGTGCAGGACGGCGAATGGACGCTGGAAGACAACCCGCTGGTCAATGCGCCGCACACGCAGCATGAAATGGTGGCGGAGTGGAATCACGGTTACAGCCGTGAACTGGCGGTCTTCCCGGCCGGTGTGGCAAACAAATACTGGCCAACCGTGAAACGTCTTGATGACGTCTACGGTGACCGTAATCTGTTCTGCTCCTGCGTACCAATGAGCGAATACCAGTAATCGTGTTGATGTAGTAACGTAGGCCGGGTATGGCGAAGCCGCCATACCCGGCTTTTTTATTGGGAGAAAAGAATGGGTATTGCACTTGTAACAGGCGCCAGCCGCGGTATCGGTAAAGCCACCGCGCTGCAGCTGGCAAACGAAGGCTACACCGTGGCGGTGAATTATCACCACAATATCAAGGCTGCGACGGACGTTATCAACCAGATCGTCGGGGCGGGCGGTAAAGCCTTTGCCCTGCGCGCAGATATTAGCGATGAAGCGCAGGTACTGGCGATGTTCGACAGTCTTGACCGAGAAGCTGAGCCGCTGACCGCGCTGGTGAATAACGCCGGGATCCTGTTTGAGCAATCCACTATCGAAAATCTTTCGGCTGAACGCATTAATCGCGTGCTGGCAACCAACGTCACGGGGTATTTCCTTTGCTGCCGTGAAGCGGTAAAGCGTATGTCGCACAAACATGGCGGCAAGGGTGGGGCGATTGTGAATGTCTCCTCCGCGGCGTCACGACTGGGCGCACCGGGTGAGTATGTGGATTACGCGGCGTCCAAAGGGGCGGTGGATTCACTGACAACCGGGTTAGCGCTGGAAGTGGCGGCGCAAGGTATCCGCGTTAACTGCGTGCGCCCTGGGCTTATCTATACCGACATCCATGCCGACGGTGGAGAGCCGGGACGTGTGGATCGCGTTAAGTCGTTGCTGCCGATGCAGCGCGGCGGCCAGCCTGAAGAGGTAGCCCAGGCGATTGTCTGGCTGCTGAGCGAGAAAGCGTCGTACGTGACGGGCAGTTTTATTGAGTTAGCGGGCGGGAAGTAAACCCCTTACCCTAACCCTCTCCCCAAAAGGGAGAGGGGATCAATCGTAGCGCCGCCCGGCGTTACAGAGTTAAAGCGTCTCACCGTGACTGGCAATCACACCTTTATACCACTCGAAGCTTTTCTTACGGGAGCGCGACATGTCGCCCGTGCCGTCGTCGTGCTTGTTCACGTAGATAAAACCATAGCGCTTGCTGTACTGGCCGGTGGTGAACGACACGCAGTCGATACAGCCCCACGGCGTATAACCCATCAGGTCCACGCCATCATGCGTCACGGCTTTGATCATCTCTTCCACGTGAGCGCGCAGATAATCGATGCGGTAGTCGTCGTTAATGCTGCCATCTTCTTCCACTTTATCGTAGGCGCCAAAACCGTTCTCGACGATAAACAGCGGTTTCTGATAACGCTCGTATAGCTCACACAGAGAGTAGCGCAGACCCACAGGGTCAATCTGCCAGCCCCAGTCAGAGGCTTTCACATGCGGGTTGGGCACGCTGCCTTCAAAGCCTGAAATTGCATCGCCGGTACCGCCTTCTGCTTTGACGGCGTTAGTCATGTAATAGCTGAAACCTAAGTAGTCGCAGGTACCTTCACGCAGGATCTGCTCATCACCCGGCTCCATGTTAATGTTGAAACCACGGCGCTCCCACTCATTCAGTACATAAGACGGGTAATAACCGCGCAGCTGAACGTCGGTAAAGACATAGCGTTCACGCATGGATTCCTGGGCAAACATCACGTCCTCCGGTTTACAGGAGAACGGATAGAGCGCCACCATCGCCAGCATACAGCCGACCTTCATTTCCGGGTTAATACGACGCGCAGCTTTCACTGCCAGGGCGCTTGCCACAAACTGATGATGCAGCACCTGGTACATGGTCTCTTCCGGGTTGTCGTGCTCGGTATAGACCACACCGGAGCAGCAGTAACCGAACAGCGGGGCACGCCAGTTACGCTGGTTGTTGATTTCGTTGAAGGTCATCCAGTATTTGACCTTGTTTTTGTAACGCTCGAAGACCACTTCCGCGAAACGGACAAAGAAATCGACCACTTTACGGTTGGTCCAGGCGCCATATTCCTGCACCAGGTGCAGCGGCATTTCGAAGTGGGAGAGGGTGATCACCGGCTCGATGTTGTACTTCAGCAACTCATCGAACAGATCGTCGTAAAACTTCAGCCCTTCTTCATTGGGCTGCGTTTCGTCACCTTTCGGGAAGATGCGCGTCCAGGCGATAGAGGTGCGGAAACATTTGAAGCCCATCTCGGCAAACAGCTTGATGTCTTCTTTGTAGTGGCCGTGAAAGTCGATGGCCTCGTGGTTTGGGTAGTATTTACCCGGCACCACTTCCTGGGTGATTTCACGGGGAACGCCATGCGCGCCACCGGTCAGCACGTCACAGATGCTCGGCCCTTTGCCGCCTTTGTTCCAGCCGCCTTCCACCTGGTGAGCAGCAACCGCGCCGCCCCATAAAAAATCTTTTGGTAAGGTTAATTTTTTCATCGTTGCTATTCTCAATTCATGACTTATTGGAATCGAGTCTAGCAAAGCGACATTAAATGTCACGATATAACAATTTGCCTGAATTGTAATTTGTTACATGCAAAAAACAGGATGTTTTATTCTGTTAATTTCTTCGCCAGTTTACGCCCGAGCGACTCCAGAATATAAATAACGGGGATTTGGGTGGTGATATCATACACGCCTGCAATACGCGTCTGGGGAACATGCCAGGAGAGATTAAAATCGGCCAGTTTTGCCAGCCGCGAGTGCTCATGGCTGGTAATGGAGAGTACCTTGCAGTGATGCAGGCTGAACTGGCTGGCGAAGCGCAGGATCTCTTCCGTTTCACCGGATACCGACAGTACAATCGCCAGCGCATTTTTGGCCATATCATTGGTCACCGGGAAATAAGGATCGTCGATATGGTTGCTGAATTTACCGATATTAGAAAAGAAGCGTGCACCATATTTTGCCAGCGAGCCTGAGGTCCCCGCACCGACAAAGATAATTCGCTCGGACGATAATATTATCTCCACCGCTTCATCTAATAATGTATCGAACTCTTCATTATTAACGCTTTTAAAGAAGCTGATAATTTCACTGGCACCAAAATTTATCTGCTGAGGCTCATTCTGCTCCAGATAGAGCTTAAAGCGTACGCGAAATTCAGAGTAGCCTTCGCAGTTGAGTTTGCGGCAAAAGCGCAGGATAGTGGTGGTGGAGACACCCGCCGCGTCCGCCAGTTCGCGGATAGTCATGTACATCACTTTGTCACGATTTTTGATGACATAGTTGTAGACCATCATCTCCAGATTATTGAGACTGGCAATGGCGGCGTGGGTGAACATACTCACAGTGGCATAACTCTCATTCAGACTTCATTGGCCCATCATAACATGCAGCCAGAGGGCAGGATCCATTTTTATGCCTTTGATTCATAATGATTAAATTTTAATGTGAACAAATGTAAGGTGAAACTGTTTTTTATATCTATGATTTTTATATATAAATTATGGATTGAAATTATTTTAGCTAACAGGTGTTCACTGGAATCATTCTCAGTTAGCATAGTCATGCGATGAATAATCATCTTTCGTTTTCCCGGAGTTTTGTATGGTGAGCAGACCATTAATCGCACAGGGATATTCACTGGCTGAGGAAGTAGCCAACAGCATCAGCCACGGCATTGGCCTGGTGTTTGGGATTGTCGGTTTAGTGTTATTACTGGTGCAGGCGGTGGACACCAACGCCAGTGCCATGGCCATTACCAGCTACAGCCTGTATGGCGGGAGTATGATCCTGCTGTTTCTGGCGTCGACGCTGTATCACGCCATTCCGCATCAGCGGGCGAAGATATGGCTAAAAAAATTTGACCACTGCGCTATCTATCTTCTTATTGCAGGCACCTACACGCCATTCCTGCTGGTGGGGTTGAACTCACCGCTGTCGCGTGGCCTGATGATTGTGATCTGGAGCCTGGCGCTGCTGGGGATCCTCTTTAAGCTGACCATTGCGCACCGGTTTAAGGTGCTGTCGCTGGTGACCTACCTGACGATGGGCTGGCTGTCGCTGATAGTGGTTTATCAGCTGGCGATTAAGCTGGCGGTAGGGGGCGTGACCCTGCTTGCCGTAGGCGGCGTGGTCTACTCGTTGGGCGTCATTTTCTATGTCTGCAAGCGCATCCCTTATAACCATGCCATCTGGCACGGCTTTGTACTTGGGGGCAGCGTGTGTCACTTCCTGGCAATTTATTTGTATGTGGGGCAGGTGTAGTTTTTACATCTTGCGGCCTGTTGCCCTCACCCTAACCCTCTCCCACAGCGAGAGGGAGAACATCAAAACCGTAGGCCCGGTAAGCGCAGCGCCACCGGGCGATACAGCATCACTCTTCCAGTGAATACGGCAGCGGCTCAATACTCAAGGTATTGGCATCATCACGCACGCGGAACACGCTGTCGGCTTCCATGTCGTTGTTCATCACCGCCTGCACCAGCAGACGGCCATCATCCAGCTGAACGGCGGCTAACACGGTGCCGGTACGGCGCCAGTTTTCACCCATCTTCAGTTCTAAATCTTCACCTGCTTCCGGTACACGGCTGGCGTGACCCGCCAGTGTCCACAGCGCGCGCTTATTCGCGCCGCGGAATTTTGCCCGCGCGACCATCTCCTGGCCGGTGTAACAGCCTTTTTTAAAGCTGATGCCGCCCAGCGCCTGCAGGTTGGTCGCCTGCGGAATAAACTGCGCGCTGTTGGCCGCGTCAATCACCGGCAGACCCGCTTCAATGTTCAGTGCCAGCCACTGTTGGCTGTTATTGAACTGGGCTTCACCGCGCAGGGCCTCAGTTACGCGCTCGGCGGTCGCGGCGTCGGTCACCAGCAGGAAACGCTCTGCAGGATGTTCAAACCACAGGATGGAGGTCTCACCTTCGCTAACCAGCTGTTTTTCTGCATCCGGCAGTTCGTTGAACAGGTTTTTCAGCGCGGCACGCGCCTGAAAACCGGCCACGCCCAGCAGCACGTGCTCGTCATCTGGCGCAATCGTGACTTTAGAAAAGATCGCATATTTCTTCAGCTCTTTAAGCTGGTCATCACGCAGGCTGCGGCGCTCAATAAAGGCAAAGCCATCCTGACGGCGGAACAGACGCAGGTTGCTCCACATTTTGCCTTTTGGATCGCAATGCGCAGCCAGCAGGTGCTGATGTTCGGTCATCTGGCTCACGTCTGCCGTGACCTGGCCCTGAAGGTATTTTTCGGCGTCGGCACCAACGAGTGTGGCCAGTGCCCAGTCATCAAGAGAAATAAGCGTCAGCGGCAGACGCGCAGAGGCGGCGGGCTGGCGAGGAGAAAATGGTGTAAATGCCATAACGGTATCCTGAATTGCTTAACGCTTTGATAATGCCTAATGGTAAAAGAGACTACAGCCATTGCAAGTGCTTTCAGCAGGCCATTCGTGCCATAACGCAGCAATGCGTAGCGCCACGCAAAATAGTGTAATCCGCTGTCTTTATAGGGGTTATTCTGGAAGCCCGCTTCAGCTTCGCAATATTCCAGTAAAGAAACGGTCAAAAACACGTTACACTAGCGAGTGTCCCCGCAGAGAAATAAAGAAGACTGAACGGGGTACCGACTGTGCCAAACGTAATGCAGGAAACAGAACATGGATATTAACAACAAGGCCCGTATTCACTGGGCATGCCGACGCGGCATGCGTGAACTTGATATCTCCATCATGCCTTTCTTCGAATATGAGTATGACAGCTTAAGCGATGAGGATAAGCGTCTGTTTGTTCGCCTGCTTGAGTCTGACGATCCCGATTTATTCAACTGGCTGATGAACCACGGCAAGCCCGCCGACACCGAGTTGCAACGGATGGTGCAATTAATTCAAACACGGAATCGGGAACGTGGTCCTGTGGCAATCTGATCTTCGCGTCTCGTGGCGCTCGCAGTGGATGTCGTTATTGCTCCACGGCCTGGTCGCGGCATTTGTTTTACTGATGCCGTGGCCGCTTAGCTATACGCCGCTGTGGCTGTTGTTGCTGTCGTTCGTCGTTTTTGACAGCGTGCGCAGCCAGCGCCGGATCAATGCCCGCCAGGGTGAGATCAAATTACTGATGGACTCCCGCCTGCGCTGGCAGGGTAAAGAGTGGGATATCCTCGGTATGCCCTGGATGCTCAGTTCCGGCATGATGCTACGGTTACGCCAGGTGGGCGGCGGTAAGTGCCAGCATCTGTGGCTGGCCGCCGACAGTATGGATATTGCGGAGTGGCGGGAACTGCGCCGGATGCTACTGCAGCAGCAACCGACGCAGGAATAATACGCGTTAACTGAACTTCTCGGCCATTTCGCCCAGAATCTGTTCGCACCAGGTTTGCAGACGCTCGTCGCTCAGATCGTACTGGTTGGTTTCATCCAGCGCGAGCCCAACAAACAGCTGGCCGTCTGCGATAATCGGTTTTTTACTGGTAAATTCGTAACCTTCCGTTGGCCAGTAGCCGATAAACGTGACGCCCTTTGGTGCCAGCTTATCGTGCAGCATGCCGAGAGCATCCAGGAACCATTCCCCGTAACCGAACTGGTCGCCCATACCGTACATGGCAATGATTTTGCCGTCGAGGTTGAGCGTATCGAGCTGATCCCAGATGGCTTCCCAGTCTTCCTGTATCTCACCGAAATCCCAGGTCGGGATGCCGAGGATCAATACGTCGTACTGCTCCATCAGCGTGAGCGCATCGTCCTTCAGGTTATGCAACGTCACCAGTTCCGGGCCAATGATGTCGCGAATTTTCTCTGCCGCCATTTCGGTGTAGCAGGTGCTGGAACCATAAAACAGACCAATATTCATCGCGTATCTATCTCAATTCTTGCTATGACTTTGCGCGTAGTGTACCAGAAACCGCTCGCAATCAGGCATAATGCCCGGATTGCAGAATCAAAGGGGCTGATGTGGAAAAGGATCTCGCACTCATCGAACAGTTTCTCGACGCGCTGTGGCTGGAGAAAAACCTGGCCCAAAATACGCTGAGCGCCTATCGGCGGGACCTCACCATGCTGGTGGAGTGGCTGGCACACCGTGGACTGTCGCTGGAGAGCGCACAAAGCGACGACCTGCAGGCGCTGCTGGGCGAGCGTATGGAAGGGGGATACAAAGCCACCAGTTCCGCGCGTCTGCTCAGTGCAATGCGTCGACTGTTCCAGCATTTGTACCGCGAGAAAATTCGCGCGGACGATCCCAGCGCCCTCCTGGCATCGCCTAAACTCCCGCAGCGGCTACCGAAAGATCTCAGCGAAGCACAAGTTGAGAGATTATTACAATCACCGGCTGTTGACCTGCCGCTGGAGTTACGCGATAAAGCCATGCTTGAGCTATTGTATGCTACCGGCTTGCGCGTTTCGGAACTGGTTGGCCTGACGATGAGCGACATCAGCTTGCGTCAGGGCGTGGTTCGTGTGATCGGTAAAGGGAACAAGGAACGGCTGGTCCCGCTGGGAGAAGAGGCGGTGTACTGGCTGGAAACGTATCTGGAGCACGGTCGTCCGTGGTTGCTGAACGGCGTTTCTATCGATGTCTTGTTCCCCAGCCAGCGTGCGCAGCAGATGACGCGGCAAACGTTCTGGCATCGCATCAAGCATTACGCCACACTGGCGGGCATTGACAGCGAAAAGCTGTCGCCGCACGTGTTGCGGCATGCCTTTGCGACACATCTGCTGAACCACGGCGCCGATCTGCGCGTGGTGCAGATGCTGCTGGGACACAGCGATCTTTCCACGACGCAAATTTACACCCATGTCGCGACGGAACGCCTGCGGCAGCTACACCAACAGCACCACCCTCGCGCGTGAGTGCCGACGAATTGTTACAGGATCTTATATGAAAAAGTCTTTTGCGCTGTTCACCCTGCTGGCAGCCTCTTTTACCGGTTTTGCCCATGCGGATGACGCCGCTATCAAACAGTCGCTGACGAAACTCGGCGTAACCAGCAGCGATATTCAGCCTGCGCCGGTGGCGGGGATGAAAACCGTTTTAACCAACAGCGGCGTGCTGTACGTGACCGAAGATGGCAAACACATTATTCAGGGTCCGATGTACGACGTAAGCGGCGCGCAGCCGGTGAACGTGACCAACCAGCTGCTGATGAAAAACCTGAATGCGCTCGAAAAAGAGATGATCGTTTATAAGGCGGCGCAGGAAAAACACGTTATAACCGTCTTTACCGACATCACCTGTGGCTACTGCCACAAGCTGCATGAAGAGATGAAAGATTACAACGCGCTGGGCATTACCGTGCGTTATCTGGCTTTCCCTCGCGCGGGTGTGCAGAGCCAGCCTGAGCAGGACATGAAGGCCATCTGGTGTGCAAAAGATCGTAACAAAGCGTTTGATGACGCGATGAACGGTAAGGGTGTACAGCCGGCTTCCTGTGATATTGATATTGCCAACCACTACGCGCTGGGCGTGCAGTTTGGCGTGACCGGTACGCCAGCCATTGTCTTAAGCAACGGCTACGTTGTCCCGGGCTATCAGGGGCCAAAAGAGATGAAAGAGTTCCTCGACGCGCACCAGAAACAGTTTGGTGGTAAATAATCCGCGTGAAAGCCCCAATAAAATTGCGCCGCCGCGACGCGGTTGAACAGGTTGATTTGCCAGCCGATCTTCCGCCGCTGTTAAAGCGGCTCTACGCCAGCCGCGGCGTGCGGAGTGCAGGCGATCTTGAGCGCAGCGTCAAAGGGATGCTGCCCTGGCAGCAGCTGAACGGCATCGAAAAAGCCACTGAAATGCTCTACAACGCGCTTCGTGAAGGCACGCGCATTGTGGTGGTGGGGGATTTCGATGCCGACGGCGCCACCAGCACCGCGCTGAGCGTGCTCAGTCTGCGCGCGCTGGGCTGCGAAAACGTCACCTATCTGGTGCCTAACCGCTTTGAAGATGGTTATGGCCTTAGCCCGGAAGTGGTCGATCAGGCACATGCCCGTGGCGCGCAGATGATCCTGACCGTAGATAACGGGATCTCCTCCCATGCGGGTGTCGATCACGCGCATCAGTTGGGGATCCCGGTGCTGGTCACCGATCACCACCTGCCGGGTGAAACGCTGCCGGCCGCCGAAGCCATTATTAACCCGAATCTGCGGGACTGCGATTTCCCGTCGAAATCACTGGCGGGCGTGGGTGTGGCGTTTTATCTGATGCTGGCGCTGCGCACCCTGCTGCGGGATAAAGGCTGGTTCGAGTCCCGCGGGATCGCCGTGCCCAATCTGGCCGAGTATCTCGATCTTGTTGCGCTCGGCACCGTGGCGGACGTGGTACCGCTCGATACCAATAACCGTATCCTCACCTGGCAAGGGTTAAGCCGCATTCGTGCGGGCAAGTGTCGTCCGGGTATTAAGGCGCTGCTGGAGATTGCGAACCGCGATCCGCTCAAGCTCGCCGCCAGCGATTTGGGCTTTGCCCTCGGCCCGCGCCTGAACGCGGCTGGCAGGCTGGACGATATGTCCGTCGGCGTCGCGCTGCTGCTGTGCGATAACATTGGTGAAGCGCGCGTGCTGGCGAATGAACTGGATGCGCTGAACCAGACCCGCAAAGAGATCGAACAGGGAATGCAGGCTGAAGCACTAACCCTGTGTGAAAAGCTTGAACGCAGCGGTGAAACATTGCCAGGCGGGCTGGCGATGTACCACCCTGAGTGGCATCAGGGGGTGGTGGGCATTCTGGCGTCGCGTATTAAAGAGCGTTTCCACCGTCCGGTGATTGCATTTGCGCCCGCAGGCGATGGCACGCTGAAGGGCTCCGGTCGTTCGATTCAGGGGCTGCACATGCGCGATGCGCTGGAGCGTCTGGATACGCTCTACCCGGGCCTGATGCTCAAATTCGGTGGTCACGCGATGGCGGCAGGCTTGTCGCTGGAAGAGGCGAAATTCGACGAGTTCCAGCGTCTGTTTGGCGAACTGGTGACTGACTGGATCGACCCTGCTCTGCTGCAGGGTGAAGTGATTTCCGACGGTGAGCTCGCACCGATGGAGATGACCATGGAAGTGGCGCAAATGCTACGCGATGCAGGCCCGTGGGGACAGATGTTCCCGGAGCCACTGTTCGATGGCCGCTTCCGTCTGCTGCAACAGCGCATCGTGGGCGAACGTCACTTGAAAGTGATGGTGGAACCGGTGGGCGGCGGCCCGCTGTTGGATGGTATTGCCTTTAACGTCGATACCGCTGTCTGGCCGGACAATGGCGTACGCGAGGTCGAACTGGCCTACAAACTGGATATCAACGAGTTTCGCGGTAACCGCTCCCTTCAAATCATCATCGACAATATCTGGCCAATTTAGCGGCAGTAATCTCTATAAAAAAGGGCGTGGATTCGGTACAATCCCGCTCTTATCACCGCATTTTGACAAGTCCATAAAAGAAAACAGACCATGTTTGAAATTAATCCGGTAAAAAACCGTATTCAGGACCTCACGGAGCGCTCTGACGTTCTTAGGGGGTATCTTTGACTACGATGCCAAGAAAGAGCGTCTTGAAGAAGTAAACGCCGAGCTGGAACAGCCGGACGTCTGGAACGAGCCTGAACGCGCGCAGGCGCTGGGTAAAGAGCGTTCCTCTCTCGAAGCTATCGTAGATACGCTGGATCAAATGGCTCAGGGGCTGGAAGACGTTTCCGGTTTGCTGGAGCTGGCTGTAGAAGCCGACGACGAAGAAACCTTTAACGAAGCCGTGGCAGAGCTCGACGTGCTGGAAGAGAAGCTGGCGCAGCTTGAGTTCCGTCGTATGTTCTCCGGCGAATACGATAGCGCTGACTGCTATCTCGATATCCAGGCAGGTTCTGGCGGTACTGAAGCGCAGGACTGGGCCAGCATGCTGATGCGCATGTATCTGCGCTGGGCTGAAGCGCGTGGCTTCAAAACCGAGATTATCGAAGAGTCTGAAGGCGAAGTGGCTGGCATTAAGTCCGTCACCATCAAGATCATTGGTGACTACGCCTACGGCTGGCTGCGTACTGAAACCGGCGTTCACCGCCTGGTACGTAAGAGCCCGTTCGACTCCGGTGGTCGTCGTCATACCTCATTCAGCTCCGCGTTTGTTTACCCCGAAGTTGACGAAGATATCGATATCGAAATCAACCCGGCAGATCTGCGTATCGACGTTTACCGCGCATCTGGCGCGGGCGGACAGCACGTTAACCGTACGGAATCGGCGGTACGTATTACCCACATTCCAACCGGGCTGGTAACACAGTGCCAGAACGACCGTTCCCAGCATAAGAACAAAGACCAGGCCATGAAGCAGATGAAAGCGAAGCTTTATGAGCTGGAGATGCAGAAGAAAAATGCTGAGAAACAGGCGATGGAAGACAACAAGTCTGATATCGGCTGGGGCAGCCAGATCCGTTCTTACGTCCTTGATGACTCCCGCATCAAAGACCTGCGTACCGGGGTTGAAACCCGTAACACGCAGGCGGTGCTGGACGGCAGCCTGGACCAATTTATCGAAGCAAGTTTGAAAGCAGGGTTATGAGGAACCAACATGTCTGAACAACAAGCACAGGGCGCTGACGCGGTAGTCGATCTTAACAACGAACTGAAAACCCGCCGCGAGAAGCTGGCAGCGCTGCGCGAGCAGGGCGTGCCGTTCCCGAACGATTTTCGTCGTGACCACACCTCAGACCAACTGCACGCTGACTTCGACGCTAAAGAAAACGAAGAGCTGGAAGCGCTGAACATCGAAGTGGCCGTTGCGGGCCGTATGATGACCCGTCGTATCATGGGTAAAGCCTCTTTCGTTACCCTGCAAGACGTGGGCGGCCGCATTCAGCTGTACGTTTCCCGTGACGATCTGCCAGAAGGCATCTACAACGAGCAGTTCAAGAAGTGGGACCTGGGCGATATCCTGGGCGCGAAAGGTAAACTGTTCAAAACCAAGACCGGTGAACTGTCTATCCACTGCACCGAACTGCGTCTGTTGACCAAAGCCCTGCGCCCGCTGCCGGACAAATTCCACGGCCTGCAGGATCAGGAAGCGCGCTACCGCCAGCGTTATCTGGACCTCATCTCTAACGATGAGTCCCGCAAGACCTTCAAAATTCGCTCCCAGATCATGGCCGGTATCCGCCAGTTCATGGTTAACCGCGACTTTATGGAAGTGGAAACCCCGATGATGCAGGTGATCCCAGGCGGTGCTTCCGCACGTCCGTTCATCACCCATCACAATGCCCTGGACCTGGACATGTACCTGCGTATCGCGCCGGAACTGTACCTGAAGCGTCTGGTGGTAGGTGGGTTCGATCGCGTGTTCGAAATCAACCGTAACTTCCGTAACGAAGGCATCTCCGTGCGTCATAACCCAGAGTTCACCATGATGGAACTCTATATGGCGTATGCAGATTACAAAGATCTGATCGAGCTGACCGAATCCCTGTTCCGCACCCTGGCGCAGGACATTCTGGGCACCACGCAGGTACCTTACGGTGAAGAAGTGTTCGACTTCGGCAAGCCGTTCGAAAAACTGACCATGCGCGAAGCCATCAAGAAATACCGCCCGGAAACCAACATGGCGGATCTGGATAACTTCGATTCTGCAAAAGCGATCGCTGAAAGCATCGGTATTAAAGTGGAGAAGAGCTGGGGTCTGGGCCGTATCGTGACCGAGATCTTCGAAGAAGTGGCAGAAGCGCACCTGATTCAGCCGACCTTCATCACTGAATATCCGGCTGAAGTGTCCCCGCTGGCGCGTCGTAATGACGAGAACCCGGAGATTACTGACCGCTTTGAATTCTTCATCGGTGGCCGTGAAATCGGCAACGGCTTTAGCGAGCTGAACGATGCAGAAGATCAGGCGCAGCGCTTCCAGGATCAGGTTGACGCAAAAGCGGCAGGCGACGACGAAGCGATGTTCTTCGACGAAGACTACGTGACGGCGCTGGAGCACGGCCTGCCACCAACGGCGGGTCTGGGTATTGGTATTGACCGTATGGTAATGCTGTTCACCAACAGCCACACCATCCGCGACGTGATCCTGTTCCCGGCGATGCGTCCGGTAAAATAACGTCTGCAGATCGTAAAAAGCCCCGTGCGATAGTCGCCGGGGCTTTTTTATTTGGCGGCGAAGGCCCGCAGTTTTTCGCGTGCCGCCGTCGCTTCCATCACCATCCAGGGGCTAAAGGCCCACGGTGTGGCATCCAGAGCCTGGAACAACGCATCCAGATCAACCCATTCGTATGCCATCACTTCATCACTGTTGATCGTCAGCTCATTCGTTATCCTGGCGGCAAAGACCGGGCAAATCTCATTTTCGACGATCCCGGAAGGATCGGTTTCACAGTAGCGAAACTCAGCGGCGACAGGGGTGATCCCGGTAATTTCGGCTCCCACTTCATAGCGGCAGCGGCGCACAATGGCCTGATCAATCGCTTCACCAGATTGCGGATGGCCGCAGACTGAGTTCGTCCAGACGCCCGGCCAGGCTTTTTTGCTTAATGCGCGACGGGTGATAAGACACTCCCCTTTGGCATTGAAGAGCCAGGAAGAGAACGCCAGATGGAGTGGGGTATGGGAGGTATGTGCAGCGTATTTTTCCTGAGTGCCAATCACCATTCCCTGGTCATTTACCAAAATAACGTGTTCTTGAATACTCATTGATGCTCCAGTGCTAACCATGCGGATGGTTCAGCACCACCAGCGATGTCATTATACTGCATTCCGGTACGAACGGTTTGTTCCACAGAGCGGAAAAGGGCTGACCCATATCTGTTTGGGCTGGTATTATAGGGCGCCATTCACGCTGACCGAGGATCTGTTTTGTTTGCAGGAAGCCTGACGAGAAACCCCATCACTGCCGTGTTCTGCCTGATGCTGACGCTATTACTGGCAGGCTGTTCAGGGAGTAAATCTTCGGATATGGGCAGCTATTCCGGTGCGGTCTATACCGTGAAGCGCGGGGATACGCTGTACCGGATTTCGCGCGCGACGGGGACCAGCGTAAAGGAGCTGGCGCGTCTGAATAATATCTCTCCGCCATATACCATCGAAGTGGGGCAGAAGCTGAAGGTTAATGGTGGTTCATCCTCGGGCAAAAAATCGTCGTCGAAAGGCAAAACCGCCAAAGTGACGCCATCCTATGCGGTGCCGCAATCCTCCTGGCCGCCTGTCGGACAGCGTTGCTGGATTTGGCCGGCCAGCGGTAAAGTTGTGTTGCCGTACTCCTTATCTGAAGGCGGCAATAAGGGAATCGATATTGCAGCCGCGCGCGGTACGCCGGTTTATGCCTCCGGGGCAGGGAAGGTCGTGTACGTGGGCAACCAGCTGCGCGGTTACGGTAATCTGATCATGATTAAGCATGGTGAAGACTACATCACGGCTTATGCGCATAACGACACAATGCTGGTTAATAACGGCCAGAACGTGAAGGCGGGGCAGAAGATCGCCACCATGGGCAGCACGGGCACGGATACGGTGAAGCTGCACTTCCAGATCCGTTATAAGGCCACCGCCATCGACCCGCAGCGTTATCTTCCGGCACAGGGCAGCAAGCCGAAGTGCTAAGTGATTATTTTATCGCCATTTAGTTGCGAAGAGGCTTGTATGAAGAGGCGTAAGGTCTATAATGCTTTACGCACCTCAAAGCGGGCGTAGTTCAATGGTAGAACGAGAGCTTCCCAAGCTCTATACGAGGGTTCGATTCCCTTCGCCCGCTCCAGTCTCCTGATAAATCAACAAGTTATGATTTATCAGTTAGTTACGTTGCCCCGCTTTAGCAGGTACAACTTAAACTACCCATTGTTCTACGCCCGCACCTGTCGCGTGATTGGTCTGTGGTACAAGGGAGCATATCATCACGCTGGCGGTGGTTCCAAGTTCTTACCGCGACAGCACAACAACGAACAAAAAGCCGCATACCTGGCATAACTCCCAAACAGTTTACCGTTCCACACTTAGCGCGGTGTCCCGTAACGGCCTGTCGTGATGACACGCCACGGATAAACGAGCAAATGATGGGAATCCTAACCAGTCCGGGGAAGGGGCTGGCTCTCTCGTGGTGTTCACCGTGCCATAAACGAACGGTACTCGATAAGAGAACGGTTAACTGACAAACACCCCTGATGATGCGCCTACAGCGCTTTTATGGTGTCCCATCACGGCGCTTTATGGTTGCTATTACCTTTTTTATTCTTTCGCTCGATGTTTGCTATAACTTTATCTATCCATTTAGGCTCATCTTCGAGGTCTGCATAGTGGCAATACTCTGGAACTGCTTTCCAGAACGCAGTTATTGCATCAGCAAATTCAACAAACTGCTCTTCCGTAACCTGCAAGTCATCATGAACAGGGATAGTCTGATAATCTTTAACACCGGTAGGATGAGGATAATATTCTGGATGGGTTAACGATAAGGTATGATGAGAATCTCCATCACCATGCTTGTAAACGTTCACGACCAGGTTGCAGGCTTTGATCTTTTCACCGTATGCAGTTCCATTGATTTTAAGTCCAATCCATTCAAGAAAATCAATCAGTTGATTGAAGGTGAAATTCCAGATCATTGGAATGATAATTTCTTCTTTACACCAGTTACTTAGCTGCTTGATCGTATGTTCTCTTAGTTTTTTATCAAACTGGTGATACATTCCTGCCGTTACTGCTAATAACACGGTATTTTGCATCTCCAAAAGCGACCATACATAATTAATTCCTTCATGATAGGCTTGCTCGCGGGCAGCCATTGGATCATCGTTATCGGGATCAAAATACTCAGCAGTAGCTTCCATAAACTGTTGTTCTCTCTTCTCCGCTTCTTTTTCTAAATCACCAAACTGAGAGAGAAGACGATGCCTTGCCTCAGAAACGTAAAATTCATGAGGTTCAAGAAAGTATGGAAGATCGGCTCTGGCTAGCCAGAAGGTGACAAAATTTTCTGTAGACATACATTTCCTCAATGAAGCGATAGACATTTTGAGGTTATGTTATCTTCGGTGAGGGTTAAAATCCTCCACTGATTCAATGGAATTGTCATTTGGCTTGAAATGCGGTAAAAGGATAAAATTCGTACTGTACGCTTTGAAGAAACAATCTGAAAATGAGGTGGTTATGAGTGAACGTTACGAATTCTTACCCAGTTGCTTCCTGAAAGTCTCTATCTCCTCGGGTTACTTTACTACCATCCTTGATGGTTCGCTTCATCCCGATGCCCCTGGTTCTGTTCATGCTGATAATGCCACGCAAGTCATAAGCGTACTCGATTCCTACTTCCAATTGACTGACTTACAGCATCAAGGAATTGCTAATTATCTTTGCTCTCAAGGGATGGAACTTTGATAGATTGGTTGCTAAATGTTGATAATCTGACCATGCTTGCCGCATGGGCTGGGTTTGCACTATCCATTTTCCAGCTATTAAAATCCAGAACAGCTCTACGCCTTTTCTTAGGTTGCGATCAGTATGAAGACAGAATTTATGTTTCCAACAAAAGCGCCCATGATGTGACGTTAAGTTCGGCGGGCGTAGTAACCGCAAGCGGACGCCTTAGCGATTGTTCTAACGAACATTGCGATGAATACATGATCAGCCCCATGTTGCCACGTCGATTAAAAGCCCGTGATGAAATGATCTTAGAAGTACCATTCATCAATAAGGCTCACCATAATAAGGTGCACCATCGCGGAGGGGTGTATGTTACTACATCTGATGGGAAGCTGTTCAGTGATGTTAGTTGGCTGCGTCGCCGCTGGTGGTGGATATTGTCTATGATCCTTCGTGACACGAAGCGGTGATTACTTATGCACCGCGCCAGACAAAGCTGGTGATCGGCTTGTCTTCCTTATTCAATCTTCTGATTCCTCTGTGTCAAATGTTTTTGCATACGGACATTTCCCCCTAGTTACGTAGGTGAACAGATAGATGTTGTTCTGGTAGGTGCAAAGCCGCTTTCCCCCCTTTAACTCTTGTTCGTCGGGGTTGCTCAGGGTGATTTTTCCTGCATGAGCCGCCAGCGGCAGCACTGCCACAACACAGAGTAAAACTTTCTTCATAGTTGCACCCTCAATAATCGATTGCCTGGAATACGTCTTCAACATCCTTTTCCATGATCCCACAATACGCCAGCGTGACCGCCTGCGATGAATGCCCGTAAAGCTTCGTGAGTGTCGGCAGACTGACCCCACGTTTTATAGCGTGATAACCAAGGTTCTTGCGTGGGCTGTGCGCCGCGATGTGAAGATTGAGCATATCCCCGGCCTCTTTGAATTTGGCTGAGACCGTCACCCGGCTGATCGGTTTTCCTTTGGCCCGGTTGCTGTCCACTTCGAACAGGTATTCCTGACCTGGATTATCAGCACGGCGCTGTGCCACCAATTCAAGTGCTTTTGGTGTCAACATAATTGAGCGTGTCTTCCCGGTCTTCTGTTCCTTCAGGTTCAACACGTTCCCTTCGATATGGTTAAAGTCGGCATACCGCAACTTAAGAGCATCACCAATCCGCGCCGCTGTCTGATTCAGGAACACCCACAAATCACCGTAGATAGCGCTGCTGTTATTCTGGCGCAGCAGTCTTTCAACCTCTGCAATCTTCTCTTTGTCTCTGACTGGTTCGACCTTCTTCATAAAATCCCCCATTGCTGTCTCATTAAGTAAGTTACAAAGAAAATATTGATCATAATATGATCATTGTAAAGGGTTTTTTATATGTTATTTCACCCACTCCTGCGCGGTGGGAAACGAAAGTGGGGGCCGCTCTTCAGATATTAGTGTCGGAAAAGATCCGGTCTCACTTGGGGATCTGCTGGACAGTCTCTCCAGTGGTTCAATAAAAATGAACCGTCATTTTAAAATATCGAAGGGTAGTCCTTTGCACACCACACATGCTGGCTCTGCCAGTGAATAATCCTTGCCTGATTCTGCATAAATTCTGCATAAGACAACCCCTTAGATGTTCATCTACAACACAATCCATAAGAATCAATAGCTTGCTAAATTACACATGTACATTGTGTAAGTTAGAGGTGAGTTCTAATACCTGCCAGCAGGCCACTACGTCAGCCACCAACAGGTTATATTCACCGAGCCAGGCCGCCACTACTTCGTACCATTTCCTATAACAATGTAAACAGCCAACCCACCAATAGCCCGTATGCTCCACCAGAAGCCCGTAGCGGCGTTATCTCCACACAATCGTGAACTGACCCACCCATATCACAGCGCCCCGCTGAGAGGCTCTCACAGGCCCAGGAATGGAGGGTTTTCAATTGTTTTTTCGAAGAAAATTAATTTTTGCGGCTTGAAATGAGGAGGGGCGTAAACTGGTTTGACACACATTTGGTTGACATATTTAACGCACCCAGCAATAGCGCGGCTTCGTTGTGTATCTTACACCATAACGGTGAGCAGGTTCAGGCTGGCGAGTTGTACACATAGCGACCATGTCAGCATAATTTTCTGCTATTAATGGCCTATTAAGGTGCATTTAATCTATCTTGTTCACAGGTTGATCGATAGTGAAGATCATCCACCAAATTTTTACACAAAACCAGTATGCGGTTGTGAATCAGATCCTTTTGAGGAGAATGGGCGAGTTGTACACATAGCGCCCCGGTGAAGTCATCGGTTTTATAAGGTCGTCACACGCCCGTAAAAACCATCACTAATGGGTAGGGACACATAGTGTCTCGACTATGTGAGTGGTAAGGCAGGGACACTATAATGTCCAGGGGGTAGGGACAGCATAGTGTCTCTGGTAGTAGGGACAACATAGAGTCCAGGGGTAGGGACAGCATAGTGTCCCGCTAATATATCTTTTAATACATCTAACCAATAAATCTCTTAATAGATCTTTCAAAGACTTTAAGTCAAAGCCAGATTGAACATGCGTTCAATTGTTGGTGGTGTTGATGTTATGTGAACGGCTACGCCTGTTTACACTCTGTGTGGAAGACAAGCGCGAGCACGTCAGTCCAATGTGAACGACTGCGATGCAGTCAGGAGCTTTAAACGCGACGTAGCTCCCCCTTGGAGGGTCGGCGGCCCCCCTCAATCTTGCACTGCATTAACTGACTTCCTCAGTGTCTCTCTGCGGCCTTTAAATGATGTTGGTAATGCGATGGTACTGCTTAACAACATAGCCCCGCAAAACGCTTCCTAGAGCGTTTTAGCCCTATTGACAAAGATTTCCATGCTTGATAATGTGATCATGGAGTATTATAAAAATAAGTGAAATAACACTTCCTATTTAAGCACATCACTGATATAATAGATCTATAGGGTATTGATTTACCTGAATCCTCGAATGAAATAGCACTGCCGCCCGGTGGTGCGACTAAATGGGTACAAAAAGACCTCCGAAAATATTTTTTAACTATACGGAGAACCCAAAATGAACAAACCAAAAAATGCACGTCTCGACCTGACCACCATGACGGGCGAGCAAATTGCACAAGCGATCCTGTTCGGCAACTACACTAAACCTGCACTGTGGGCCTTTATTAATCGGAATGGCGGCGCAGACGCTGCACACAGCCGTTACCCACAACTTGCCGTGGCGATGGATATCCTCCGCCAGGAGCGGAAGAAAGCGAAGCACGCTCGCGCAGTTAAGACCATCCTCAAACCACTGAGTAATAAATACGCTGAAGGTCATACACTGACTGAGATCCTGGACCCGGTGATCCGTGGATATCAGGAGCTGTACCGCGATAAGCTGAACCTACAGTTGACCCCTGAACAAGTGATCCTTTTCCTGATCGCAAGTGACGGTGTCGAAGCGCTCGAGAGCTACGGCTATCAGTGCGTGGGCGACTTCCCGACCTCAACCGCAGCAGTTTAAACACATCCATAAAACCTTGAGCCGGTTCGCCTTTTGGCGACCACTGGCGGCAGGTCTTTTGTAACAAAAACGAGGAGACACATATGAAACTTTCATTAGACGATGAAACATATTTCATTTTACGCGAAGAGTCGGACCGCTTAGGGATCCCGGTTCCAAAAATGATCCGCAGCATGTGCCAGCGCCTGGCAAAACACATCCAGAAAACCAACGACGAAAAAATGACGAACCCACAGGGAGAAGACCATGACCGAGACAGCAAAAACTGATACCGACCAGACAATATCCGGCAAATTCGAGATGCTTCCAGTTGAAGCCCTGAGTCTGCTGGGTAAAAAAATTCGCACACCTGATGGCCGAGTCATGAGAGTTGATGGTGATGATCTTGTGTGGTGGATGTTCTTTTTTACCTTTCTTCACCAGAAAACGCTGTGTTATCAGACACGGAAAACCATATCAGATCGGTTTGACTGTGATGAGCGCACCGTAAGCCGCCGAACTGCACGGCTTGAGGAACTAGGTTTGCTCACAATTGAGAAACGGAAAGGCACGAGCAGTATTTATACCGCTACATCTGTAGAGCAATTTCTACTGATGAGGACAGATCAGAAGGTCACGCCGAAAGAGGAGAGCGACGGTGAAAAGACTAAAAAACAACCTGTTATTGATGCCCCTGCGACTGCCGCGCCTGCTGCTGGAGTCGGAAAATCTATACCTCCTGTGGATGCTGGCGGCGATGCTGATCTATCCGGTGGTGATGATCCATCACTGAGTGATTTGGTAGAGCCAGACTCGTTAAGGAGTACTGATGCGATGAAGGCTGAACAGACCGAGTACACCAGCGAACAATTAAGCACCAAGCTGAGGAAATGGCGCAATTGGGGGCTAGATGATGAGGCGCGGGTATTCTGTTTGTCACAGGGTGTAAATGATGATACTGACAGTATGGCACTGTTTATCCAACGTTATCAGATGCCTGTATCACATCAGATACCCGGAGAGATCCCTCAATGGGATGAAAAAATACCTTTCTGATACTGGAGGAATAATTGTGTGATATTGCCAACAGCCTGACGGCTGAAAACCCTACGGTGCGAAGCACTTTACCAGAGGTAAACACCTCCGGTGCTGAAACCCCTGATTTGTCCCGCTTTTACAAATCCCGCTCTCGTGATTCTTCGCTGATCGAGACTGCTAAAAAAATGCTCGTGCATGGTTACACCCCAGGCAAAACGGCGCTGCTCCTACGCTTGCCGTATGACCTGGTAAAAGGCCTTTACGATAACTCGTGGAATCCTCGCTGTCGCAAGATAAGCAATACCAGTCAGTATGCCACTAAGCGAATGGCCCGAATGTACTACGAATCCGGCGCAATGCTGGCAAAAATCTGTGCTGACCTTCAACTGCCACTATTCACCGTGGTGACGCTGCTTAAGCGTGAAGGAATCACTGAAAAAGAAATGGCATCCCGAATGCCGGATCGTGATGACCCGTTGTTTGTGGCCTATCGTGAAACAGTCGCCAGAAAACAGAAGAACCCGCAGCGACGTTCACCACGTTTGCATTATTAATACCCCTGCCGGGGACTATGACCTTACTTGAATATTTATCTTACCTGCCGTTATCGGTAGCCGGTTTTCTATGGCTGCGTGACGGCCTGGACCTCTACAGGAAACATAAAAATGAAAAACGTAAACGACATCCGCGCCGATATTCTCGCCGCAATGCAGGCCGCTGCCGAACCGGAGAGCGGAGATCTGAATAAAAGCGCCGATCAGGTATTGGCTGATGCTATCGAGGGATATCTGACCGCTTCGACTGCAACAGCCAGCAAATCAGCCCCGAAAGCTGGCAAGACCCTTAAAGAGAAGGGTATCGCACTCTGCCACCAGGCCCAAGGTTATAGCGCTAATCTGCGTCCGGTCAGCCTCATGATGAAGGCAAGCCTTGATGAGCTAACACCTGAACAACGCGCCGCGCTTGAGCGTCTGGGCTACGTTATCAATCAGGGGGTGTGATGTCTGGCACAAATAAGATTGTTACCAGCCTGGTTAATACAGTCTCCTGGCTGGTCGATCAAAACTCCTTCAACCGCGCCCGCAACAAAATCAAGAGCCTGAAAAAATATGCGGAGTCAGCGGGAAAATCTTTCGATCAGGCGACACGAAAGCTACAACAAGCCAACGGCAAGACCCAGCTACAGCAGGCGCGAGCAGAAACACAGAGATTGAAGCTCAATCAGCGATTAAGCGCTGAAGCTCATAAACAAAGTGCTATAAATGCACGTATGGCGACCAACGAACAGCGTCACGCCCAACGTATGGCTGCGATTGCAGCACGTAACCCAGCGGCGGGCGGTCTGGCTCCTAAAAGTGTCCGTGGTCTCAGTGAGGCAATCAGAGCACAGCGTGAACAGGCCGACCTAGAGAAACGCACTCAGCAGATCCGCGCTAAAGGTATTCGTTTCAGCACTGCGAGCAATAGCTACAACCTGACCCCACGTCAGCGAGCACAGGCGATCAGTGACTTCAGCCAGCTCACAAAACAATATCATGCTGGCTCAATGGCGCTGGGTGAGTACAACGCCCGTGTAAGCAAGCTCCAGCAGGGATTAAGGCAGCAGGGCGGTTTAGTTAAAAAGCCGATGACCATTCCCGTTAAGGCTAAAGTGACGGGCCTTGATACCAGTCTCCTTGATCATGCAGGCACAGCAATCACCATCGCGGCGACCATTGGGATCGGCAAAACCATCATGCAGACCGGGCAAGACTTCGAATCAATGATTTCTGGTTTACAGGCGGTTACTGGTGATAGTCAAAAAGCATCTGACCAAATGGCCTACTTACAGAAGCAGGCTCTTTCCCTTGGTCTTGACCTGCAACAGACATCGAAAGACTACGTTAAATTTTATGCGTCAGCCGCTGGCAAGGCGACCGACAGCCAGATCAAGAATCTGTTTGAAGGTGTCAGCCAGTACGGAACGGTGTTAGGGGCCACAGGCGAAGAACAGAGCCGCGCTCTACTTGCCCTTAACCAAATGTATGCTAAAGGCACGGTGCAGGCCGAAGAGCTTAAGGGGCAGCTTGGTGACGCTTTACCAAACGCAGTCGGAATCTTCGTCAAGGCATTGAATAAGCTAAAAGGCCGGACAGACCTTACCGAAAAAGACCTCATGGCAATGATGAAAAACGGTGAACTGCTGGCGAAGGATATCCTTCCCCTTGTTGGTGACGAGTTCAAAGCGGCAGCACAGAAGGGCGGAGCTTTCGAGAAGTCACTGAAATCTAACCGTGTTGCTATGATGCGCTTGCGCACAACGATGCAGCTTGCACAGAAGAATTTCTTTGAATCGGGCTTCGGCAGTCAGCTTACCGATACGTTTAACGGTCTGACAGATGCAATTGACAGCAACCAGGATGCATTTAAGACGCTGGGAGCCATTGCAGGCAACGTGATTAAAGGTTTCACTGATGCTGGTTACACGGTCTATAACAGCTTCATTCTCATTGAAGCGCTGATCAAGAAGTATGCTCCTCAATTGTCCAAGACATTCGAGGGATTCGGCAATACAGCAGCATATGCGGCAGGAATTGCGATCTTCACTGGGGCGATCTTCAAGTTAGCTGGTGCGTTGAGGTGGCTTGTCAGCTTCGCGAATCCGTTGAAAGGTCTGCTTGGTACTCTTGCCGGAATCGGTGCTCTTGGTGGCATTGCCACCCCAGGAACCGACAACACCAAACCAGGGAAAGACGGCAAACCAGCTAAAGGCGGTAAAGGTGGGGGCTTCTCTATCGGTCTTCCTGCGATCATGGCTGGTGTAAGTCTCAATAATCGTCTTAGCGAGATTCAGGCTGATCCTGATGCCTTCATGAAGAAGGTGCAGGCCAACAACGACAGGCCTACCCTTTGGACTGACATCAAAAACTTCTTTGCTGATCATGCTCAAGGTTTCACCAATGCATTTGCGGGGATGAATACCTTACCTGGAATTCAACCAGCTACCGCAGGCATGGCACAACTACCGGGCATTGATAATCTTGCTTATGGTATGAACCTTGGCAAGCCATTCAGTATTGAAGGTAAGGCCGATCTGACTGTGACCAACGAAGTTAAACTCAGCATTGACGATAGCAAATTCAGCGATGCAATTAAGGCCGAAGTACAAGAGCAGGATAGGAAAAATACCAATCTCATTTTGGGTATTTCTGGCTAATTAATATACTGGCGGCGAATTCGTCGCCCCTATCTCAATACCGCAATGCGCATGTATCAAATTTAGCGACAAATCAAAGATCTCTCGTGAAATTTGTTGTAAATGATAATCATTCGTGTTAAAATAATATACAAGTTGAATTACAACAGCCATTGTCATTCCGAAATATAAAGCAGGCTCTGTGACACCGTGGAGCCTCTTTTGTGATGTGTCGCTTCCAGACTCTCACTGGACGTTTGCCAACGGGCGGTACATCACAAAAGATTCGCCTTAGGGCGTACAAAGTCTGGGCCTCTGGTCTGGATTTGCCATTAAATCCGGCTCTCCTCCGGTCATCAGCCATGATGCAAACTGGCATTGAGTGCGGCAACGAAGATATGAGGTCTCCCGCTGTCGTGCTCCTTCATTTTTTAAGCGTGAACCACACTCATGCTTTCCAAATCTCTCCATCAGAAAACTACTGACCTACACCAGGCGGGATATTCTCGCCTTGGTCTTTTTCTGTTGGAACACGAATAGAAGAATGCCGTCCGATGGACGGTATTTTTTCAACTCAACCCGGCATATTCGCCGGATTATAAAAACTGTATGGAGATACAAAATATGGCATTCGAATACGAAAGCAAAACCCCACAAGATGTATTGGTTTATACCGATTCACCGATCTTTCATAAGCGCACCGTGATCCTTGATCTGGCTGCTGATGTGACTTGTGGTGATGTGATTAACCCGACCACTGGCGCGGCATACGTTGCAGCCGATGCTGATAACTGTGCTGTAGCTCTGCAAAACCAAATTGCAGGTGATGCCCGTAGCCTGGTCATTTCAGACCGTGGCTGTGTGTTCAATCCATCTGGTCTGGTTGTGGCGGGGGCTGCAAAAGATGCTGCTTACGCCGCCCTTGTTAAGCAAGGCAACCGCATTGCTGATGCAAACACCGCAATCTAATCAAGGAGAGATAACAATATGAAATTAAGTGATTTTACTAACCTTTCCGGTCAGTTCGTGAAGCCAAGCGGCGAGGGGTTCCTTCTGTCCAGCCTGGGGATCTTTACCAGCCGTCCAAGTGACACACAAATCATCGCGCTCGACACACTGGAAGATGTGCAGCGTGAAGTGACTAAATCAGTTGCCCGTTATGGTTCTGAAATGTCGGGTCTAAACTTCCCTAAAGCGGCTAACGTGACCGTTCAGGCTCCACTGCATGTCTACAGCTCAACCATCACTAGCCAGGATTGGCAGGGGAAACGTCAGCCGGGAACAAATCGCCAGATGACCGCTGAAGATGTAGTTGCTAGTCATACCCTGAAGCACTACCTGCAAACCCGCCGTGACGTAGAATTCCAGATGGCGCAGAGTCTTTTGCATAACGTGACTGAAGCAACGCATTTACGCGAAGGCCCAACCATTCACTGGGACCAGTTCTGGGGTATTAACCAGCCGTCTGCTGTGGTGAAAACTGGCATCAGTGCCAACGTCATTACTGAGATGCAGAATGCTGTCACGCTACTGAAGAAAAATCTGGGTGGCTGGTCTTCCAGCATCAAGCAGGTTTATCTGCTGGCGAGTCCGAGTCTTTTCACCGCCATTCAAGGCAACCCAACCGCATATCAGGCGGCTCTGTTTGGTGCTACGTCCCGTGACATCATTTTCCCTGACACTTTGGGCGCATATGATCGATACAACATTGGGCGCGTAACTGTAGTGCAGGTTGACGATCCGCTATACAGCATTGCAGATGGTGAAGGCTACATGCTGGCGACGTTCTCCAATGTTGTTGAAGGCGACCTTTCACCTTATATGACTTATCAGACTCCGGCGAGCCGTCATGCTGAAGTTGCTAATGGTCCGGTTTATCCGTCTTACCATTACGTTCTGCGTGATAAGTTCATGAACTATGAGGTGGTCAGTGAGTTATCACAGATTCAGATCCCAATGCGTCCGGACTTCGTTCTGAAGGTCACTATGGACGACGCAGCGTAAGACAGCGGATTTTGGGGGCGCATTGCCCCCGCTGCTGGCGAGGCAAAGAAGAGGAGATACATATGAAATTAGCTTTGATCGGTACTGGCAACATGCCGCTGATGCAGTGGATTCTGGACGGTAAAGGCGATGATGCGATCATCAACATGTCAGCGTTAGCACGCAGGCTTGAGTGTAGTCGTTCCAGCCTTCTTGACCGCATCCATACGCATGGATTCGACAGCGCTATCAAGTACTACTTGAGCGAACAGCGACAACGAAAACTGAAAACATGAGAGCCGGGTTAATCCCGGCTTTTTTTTTAGCGCTTTTTATTCGATTGGGAAACAACCGAACCAGCTAAGGTTTTAGTAACCTCGCTTGAGCGTGGGTTTTTCAGTGCTGCGGATGCTTTGGCTTCCATGTTTGCGCCAGTCTGATTTTTTGTTCCTGCTTGTGATAGCACCGAACCCGCTAAACTTTTCTGAATCGCAGAGGCGTTTGGGTTGTTTAGAGTCTCTGCTGCCAGATGTGCTACATCTTTCGAGGATTGCTTATCATTGTTCGCCATTTCAACACCTATTCACAGGATGGATGTTTGGATATATTGTATTTCTTATATTAATAAACACAATATGTAGTGGTTATGATAGAAGCGAAGCGGCAAAGTTAGCAAGCTCGGAAAAAATTATTTACTGGTTTTATGACCAGTGTCAATTGTTTGATAACTGACCGTTTACGAAGCGGCAGAGGAGTCATATAAGTAGTGTGCAGGTATAAGCCTGTATCACGAGGAATCAGTAAAATGGCTGATGATAAGACCAAAATTGGTACACCTGACAATGATTTAATAAGTATCAAACAGGATTACGAAAGACGTGATTGGGCTAAAAAGTTCGGCGTTAGTGAGGCTAAACTTATTCAAGCTGTTCAAGCCGTAGGTCATTCGGCTAAAAAAGTGCAGGCTTGGCTTAAAGACCATTGAAATATGAGCGCCTTACGGGGCGCTTTATTTTTTATTGTCCTTTGGGAGAAAGTTAATGGCTAATAACTTATTTATTACCTATGATCTTATAAAAGATAAGGATTACACGGCTGTTCATGCTGCCATTAAAACGCTGGGTAACTGGGCAAAGGCGACAGAATCTAACTGGTATGTCAATAGTGGCTATTCTGCTGAAAATGCAGCGAAGATAGTTAAGGCTGCAATGGATAATGATGATAGATTAATTGTTGTGGATGCAACAAATAATAATGCTTATTGGTATAATCTTCCTGATGAAGTTTCTGCTCGTATTCAAGCTGAATGGCCACAATAATATAAGGGGGGCAGCCCCCCTTTAATCTATAGAGCATGATAATACACACACTCAATATATTTGGCTAACTCTCTCATACCTGCGCCCTTGCTATATGTCCTGAATGCTTCAGTTTTGGCCTTCTGTTCAGTATGCCCGGTGATAGCACCTATGCGCTGTTCTGGTACGCCTGCTCTGTCTAAGCATGTGATGAACATCCCGCGCAAGCTGTGGAAGCATTGCCTATCTGTAGCTGTAGGCAAGACGCTATCACGCAGCCGGGTAAATTTTTGGCTGTACCACGGACCGCGTTTGCCATCCTTCCGGATGATGTTATTAGACTGAGCCAGAAGATATTCACCGCTGTTATTTGCCAGATGCTTATCAACAATCCCCATTAGTAGCGAATGGATCGGAACATATCGCACTCCGGCGACAGTTTTAGATTTGCTGACGAAGAAACACCTTACACCCTCCATCATCACAATCTCCTCCCGCTTAATGCTGGCGATTTCGTCTAACCTCATGCCTGAGTACAGCCCAATCAATATTACATCGCGTAGAACGTCATCGGCTTCTCTGACAAGGGTTTGCAATTGTTCAGGCTCAAACGGCTGATAGCTTTCAATTGTGCGCCGCGCTTCAAGGTTGTGACCGTGAAACGGGTTACTGTCCGGGATTGCGTCATATCGACGTTTGGCGAACTCGTACAGACTCCCCAAAGAGGTTAGCCAGTTTTGCACGGTCTGCGGTGCTGCTTTTTTCTGTTGGCCTTCAATGAAATCAGTAACGGTTCTGCGTCCTATCTTGTTCAGACTAATATCAACTTTACCAATACTCTGGAGAAACACTTCCACCGCTCGGGCTGATTTGCTGAGTGTGGAGAATGCCCGGCGCTCGCTGTAGACCGTCATGTATTCATCACGGATAACTGCCAACGTTGGGATAGGGGAGATTGCTACAGGCGCACTCTTGGCCTGTTTGATTGTAGTATGGAGAGTGCTGATCGCATTCTGAATGCGAATGTCATCGCGGTCAGGGTTCAACAGGGCTTTCAGGTTGTTGAACTCAATCAACATGTGATTTCTGAAGTGTCGAGCCTTAAGTATGTCCTTTGTCCCTGTGGATTTTCGCCAGGCTCGTTTATTGTCGAACAGATGACGCATGTACGCAGGTACAAAGACTTGAAAGATCCATACGCCCGAATGACTTTGAAAAAGATACTGATTGTTCTTGATAGACATGATTTTGATCCTCTAAAATCACGCCATCAGGTACAGCCATATGTACAATGTCGGGATGGAGTAACGAGAGCTTCCCAAGCTCTATACGAGGGTTCGATTCCCTTCGCCCGCTCCAGACCTTTCTTAAAGACTAAATCCTAAGCGACTCTGTTTAAAGCTTTCTGGCTGATTTACTTACTGTAAGCAATTTTGAACATCGCACTGCCATCCAGCATTCTCGCTAAATAGCAGTCCGACTTTTTTGACGTTAACCCTTTATTTTCAGTTCCTTGATGCGGAAATCATTTCCCATACTGGCTGAAACATGGCTGACTACCGCGAGTTCAGCCTGACTGCCGGTGGCTTTGAATTTTCCACTCAGGGTTACCCATTCATTCGCCTGCTTCAGTTCCAGGGGGGTGGAAATGTCTTTGCCATCAGCACGCAGCGAAACCTTTGGCGCTTCATATTTTCCTATGATGCGCGCAATTTTCACCGTCCAGGTATATTCATGCCCGGCAGTCAGACCTGTCAGCGTCTTTTTGAGGATCTCACCGGCATGGTTTTTATTAGGTCTGGTAATAAACTCGACGGCGCGGGTGCTGGCGTCAACCAGGTAAAGATCGTGCCCGGCAGGTCCGGCCTGCCAGTTATTCCAGTTATCGCGCTCAAAGTTGGTTAAATCTTCAAACGGAGCTGCCGCCGCGGCGGAAATATCCGCCTCGCGATACACTTCAACGCTGAATTCACCGGCGTTGTCTTTGTACTGGTCTTTGCCATCGGCAAAAAACAGCGTCAACGTCCCTTCAGCTGGAACCGACCAGCGGTATTTATGATTACCAACCGGATAATTTTCGTTACCAAGGCGTGCCTGAAGCGAAGGATTGCGTAACGTTAGCGTTTCACCCTCTCGGGGAATACGCCCCTGTGGTGCGGTAAGCGCAAAATTTTCACTTCCATTCCTGGCCCAACCACTGGCCAGAATAGTAATTATCTCTCCCGCTTTGAGGGCAATTCCTGTATTTGTCCCTTCGGCATTTTTTGCGTCAACTTTTCCTGACCAGATTAAATTTTCGCTCATGTCTGACTCCTGTGACAGCGTGGCGAAGAATTTCGCCATTGAAAGATAGTCCTTACGAAATGCGTGATTTAAGTCACTCAGTTCTGCTAACCGCCTGATAATTTGAATAAATAAAATTCTGAGAAGCACGAACTTCTCATCATCATTACCCGGTTGTTATCGGCAGGAATGAGAATAGTCAGGTGGTATATACAATTCAAAACGCTAAAAGCTTTATTAAGGGTTGCGATTTTGTAATCAATTAAAAATAATAAAATAATTATCGCTGAATTAGGAATAATCTTAAGTAATAAGAGAGTGGGTGCAGGGTTTTTTTA
This sequence comes from Enterobacter cloacae complex sp. 382A5, assembly GCF_050031095.1. Classification (NCBI taxonomy): domain Bacteria; kingdom Pseudomonadati; phylum Pseudomonadota; class Gammaproteobacteria; order Enterobacterales; family Enterobacteriaceae; genus Enterobacter; species Enterobacter cloacae complex sp. 382A5. The sequence continues at coordinate 3,760,035 of NZ_JBLGVK010000001.1, read as the reverse complement.
ATCGTTTATTCTCCCCATTATTTACGTTGATAATCATGTAAGCACTTCAGGAAATCGGGCATACTTATCACGTGTCATGCGGGTAAAGTTCAAAAATAAACAAATTATCTTTTTACGTATGCCATACCCTCTGATATACCTTCATTCCCTCATACCAGTCTGAGTGATGGCCGCTGTGGTCTATACTGGCCATTATCGAATACCCAAAGGTGGTGTCATGCATATATTGCCTCCTGTTCGCCCTGAACACTCCATTGAACGTCTGACGGCGGTACTTGAACCCATTGCGGAAAAAGTGAAGCTCGCGCCGCGTAAGCGGATTACCTGGAAACATAAAGGCCGCCAGCAAATGTATCTTTTTCAGGAAGGAGAGCTTTCTTTGCTGCGGGCATCTGACGGGTTGCTGTTAGTTAGCGTTTTTGAGCCTCATCTGTTCGGCATTGCCGAGATGATCCAGCCGACGCAAGGACATATACTACGCGCAGAACAGGAGTCTCTGATTTTGCGTGCTGATGCAGATGAAGCCGCCGTGCGATTTCGTGAACAGGGCGTCTGGGAGGATGTGGCAGCCTTGCTGTCGTACCATACGGCCTATCTCATTTATCGTGATGCCCAGGTTGTGCAGCAGCGCACCTATTCCGTGATTCGCAGCTATCTGCAGGAGATGATATTACTGCCCGATGAGGTGCGGATGCGAACAACTATTCTGGAATATATTCAGGATCGTACGCTGCTTTCCCGCAGCAGTATTCTCAATGTATTATCTGCACTTAAGCAAGGTAAATATATCGCGTTCAAACGTGGCGGATATTTACTGGAGGTAGGGCATTTGCCAGAGTCATTTTAAAATTTAAAAATAAACAGAAAATGATTTCGCGATTGTCGTGTTTGTCGATATCGTTTGCTCACTGAAATATTCAACAGAGTAAACGGGATTTCTATGAAAAAGACACTTGTTGCATTAATTCTGGCTAACGCTTTTACCGCAACGGCTGCATTTGCAGCGGCAGATACAGGCACCTGGTATAGCGGTGCTAAATTCGGCTGGTCACACTATTTTGACGCCAGCACCGGATCGAAAGCGAGCGATAATAATAATGGCTCGAACCAGTATAATATTGATCATGATAATGTCGGTGGTGGGGTATACGCGGGTTATCAGATGACTCCGTGGCTTGCACTGGAAGGCGGTTACGATTATTTAGGCAATATGCAGATTAAAGGCAAACATAGCGCGGGGGCACAAATGAAAAGCCAGGGGCTGCAGATGTCCTTAAAAGCCAGCTATGCCGTGACCGACAGCTGGGATATCTATGGTCGTGCTGGGGCGATGGCCTATCGTGCTGAATCTGATGTAAGTGGTCACAATCGTTTTGAAACAGGCGTTCGCCCGCTTGCCGCAGTCGGGACGGAGTATGCGTTTAACAAAAATTTAGCGGGCCGTCTGGAATATCAATGGGTAAGCAACGTGGGTAATGCCAACCAGATTGGCGTCAGCAGCGACGTAAGCTCTGTGACTGCTGGACTGACATGGCGATTTGGACAGCACGATTAATCCTTGCCATCCTTTCCGTTACAAAAGCCCGACTGTTCAGCAGTTGGGCTTTTGGCATTTAACCGGTGACTAAAGGTTGAAGGACAATGTTAATCTTTTGCAGTCCCGTGACGTTTTTATCTTTCAGGTACTGCTGATTAACCATTTCCAGCTGCTCAAGTTTAGTCAGCGAGGCGAAGACCGGCTGAACAGGGCTATCTTCGGTAAAAATATCTTTCGCGGTAGTCTGTTGTAAATAATCTGATTTCAACTGCGCAGTTAAACGGTCAATCTGAACTTTATTTTCCTGATACAGCGCAGCGATACGCGATGCTGGAATTTCTGGCGGTTTTTCTCCTGGCAAAACTAATGGGATCTGCAGATGATGGATTTGTTCAACCTTATCAGGCGCAGACGCGCTGCAGGCGGTTAATAAACTGAGGCTGAGCAGAGTCAGTAATAATGACCGTTTCTTCATGGGGGACTCGTGTTAAATAAGCAGAGCGGACATTATCGTAAACAACCGATACATCTTCAGATTAAACTTGTTTAATTTTAAATATCCCGGCGGGAATAATCAGCCAGGCTGACGCAGCCACCCCGTCTGCGTCAGTCATGCACGCGGGGGAAACAATCCGGCAAGAAAACGCTATACGTTATAGCCATCAGGATCCCGTAAGGCTATGCTTCATTCAGCACGATAATAATTACAGAGGCAATGTCATGGATAAAGAGCTACTGGAAGCGGGTTACCGGGCCTATACCGGGGAGAAAATTGACGTCTACTTCAATACCGGGATCTGCAAACACTCCGGTAACTGCGTGCGCGGCAGCGCAAAGCTGTTTAATCTGAAACGTAAACCGTGGATCATTCCTGATGAAGTGGACGTGGAAACCGTTGTACGCGTGATTGATACCTGCCCGAGCGGTGCGCTGCAGTATCGCCAAAAATAAGCGAGGAACCATGGATATTCTGGAAGGCCATAACAAGTTTTATGTGAACGATGCGAACGGCAATCAGGTTGCAGAGATTGTCTTCGTGCCCACAGGTGAGCATCTGAGTATTATTGAGCACACCGATGTCGATCCGAGCCTGAAGGGGCAAGGGGTTGGTAAGCAGCTGGTGGCGAAGGTGGTGGAGAAAATGCGCGGTGAGAATCGCAAAATTATCCCGCTGTGCCCGTTTGCAAAGCATGAGTTTGATAACACGCGGGAATATGACGATATTCGGGCGTAAAACACACCGGCGATGGCCGGTGTTTTTTTATCTCACCTGCTCCAGCAGCAATCCCAGCGCGATCGCCACCATAATCCCCCCTGAGGCCATGCTCACCGCACGTGCCGCCTGCGGACGGGTCGCCAGCACCGCTTTCGAACCATATCCCACCAGCAAATAGACCAGTGTGCAGGTGATAAGATGCATCACACCCAAGGCTGACATCTGCGTGGCAATCGACCAGCTTCCCTTTGGATCGGTAAACTGCGGAAGCAACGCCAGAAACAGTAAGAAGACTTTTGGGTTGAGCCCGCTGATACATAATCCCTTCACCGCCCACTGTTTCCAGTTTCCTGCATGCTGTACGGTGCTTTCCGGCGCGGCAGGATGGCGTAACAGCGTGATGCCGAGCCACAGCAGATAAACCGCCCCCGCAATTGTCAGCCCTGATAATGCCAGTGGATGTTGAGCCATCAACACACCCACGCCCGCCACTACGACCAGCGTGGCGAGCAGATGCCCGGACATCAGTCCCATCACCGCCGGCACTACGCGCCGCCCGTTGATCCCGGCGCTGATCGCATAGGCCCAGTCTGCACCCGGTGTCATGATGAGCAGGAAGGACACCACCCAAAAACCGGCCACAATACTCATTTCCATCGTCTGTGAAACTCCTGTACCTGAATTACCCGGAGAGAAAGAATATCGGTATCGGTACGAAATGAGTTTTCAATGTTATGCTCATAAAACGCTAAAATTAAGAAAATCTTCCATATGGATAGCATTGATCGAAAAATTCTTGCTGAACTGCAGGCTGATGGCCGTTTATCTCTTACGGAGCTGGCGGAGCGGGTGAACCTGAGCCTCTCTCCGTGTCACCGACGCGTACGTGCGCTGGAGCAGAACGGAGCCATTACGGGGTATCGCGCCAATCTCGATCCCGCCAAAATGGGGTTTAATTTCCTGGCGATTGTGTTTGCCACCCTGAAAGAGGGTGATAAGAAAGCGGTCAGCGCGTTCGAAGAGGCGGTGGAAGAGATCCCGCAAATCGTGCTGGCCCAACGATTATTTGGCGATCCCGACTACCTGATGCATGTTGTCACCCGCGATCTGTCGGCTTTTCAGAAACTGTATGACGAGAAACTTTCTGCCATGCCAGGCGTACAGCATCTTCGCTCTACGCTGGTGATGAAAACGGTCGTGCAGGACAGACCGTTTCCACTGTAAAAATCAGACGCGCCCGGCAGAAGGCCGGGCACGCGAGGGTTAGCCGACAAACATCACCGACACGCACAGCACGCCAACAATGAGCGTGAGCAGGCTGCCAATGGAGCGATACGGCTTAAGGGCGGGGATCAGGTACGTCGACAGCGTCGGCATGATAAACAGGATCATGGCGATAAGCGGACCGCTGATGGCGTAAATCATCGAAATGGCGTTCGGGTTAATGCAGCAGACCGCAAAGGTGATCAGCGACACGCCCAGAATAGAAATCGCACGGTTAAAGGCGCGGCTCTTCTTCACGCCGACCTGATTCAGCGACGACTTCACGATTTCCGTCGCCCCTTCAATCACCCCAAAATAGGTGCCCAGGAACGATTTCGACATGGCAATAATCGCAACAATAATGCCGGAAATGCCGAGCCAGGCCGGAGAAGAGGGCATCATCGACAGCGCTGACAGGATCGTCACCCCTTGCTCTTTTGCGGTCACAATATAGGACGGCGGAATCGAGAGCAGGCAGCTGAACACAAAGAACAGCACGCTCAGGCAGATGATCAGATACGCCACCTTCATGATTTTCTTGCACTTGTCCATGGCTGCGTCACCGAACTTCTCGCGGCGATCGACGGCAAAGGTGGAGATAATCGGCGTATGGCTAAACGCGAACACCATCACCGGGATTGAGATCCACACCTGATGCAAAGTGTGGCGATCAAACGCCATCTGGCTGGTGAGCAGTGAGGGTTGCCAGCTGCCGGTCAGGTACAGGGAGACAAACAGGAAATAGGCGATCAGCGGAAACACCAGGAAGCCCATCACTTTGATCGTGATATGTCGCCCCATCAGGAAGATAAGATTCAATACCAGTACCACGCCAAAACTGACCAACACGCGAGTGGCGGTATCCACCGTCATCCTTTTTGCCAGTTGCTCGGTTAATGAATTGGTGATGGCCACGGCGTAAATCTGCACCACCACGAAGAAGGCGATGAAATAGAGCGTGGTGATCAGATTCCCGATTTTCCTGCCGTAGTAGTGGGAGACCGCGCCGGTGATCCCTTCATTGCCTTTCGTTTTTGACGACAGGATAAATTGCGCCAGCGCTTTATGCGGCCAGTAGGTTAATGGGTAGGCCACAAGGGCGGTAATGAACAGGACAATAGCGCCTGCGGAGCCCAGCTGGATGGGCAAGAACAGCGTTCCTGCGCCCACGGCCGTGCCATAGAGAGCGAAACTCCACAGAGTCTCATCTTTTGACCAAATTTTCGACATTAGAGCAACGTATCAACTAGCAAACCATTCAGAATGGAGTGCAATTTACCATAGTTATGCGTTGAGAGCGCAGTTGCTTCGACGGAGTTTGGCCGGACCAGTCGTCCGGCCAGAGGGGAGTTAGCCCGCCAGGGCGCGTCGCTGCTGACGGCGCTTCAGGAATTTCTCACGTAACGTGTCATACGCCCAGTTGTAGAACATGGTGTAGGGCAGGAAGAACAGGAAGAAACCTATTTCCAGCGTGAATGCCTGCAGCAGCGTGACGCCAAGAACCGCAGCGACAATCGACACGCCAATCACGATAAACCCACATTCGAACCCCAGGGCATGCAGCGCGCGGACTTTTGCCGTGCGTTTTACGCGCTGGACAGGCCAGAAACGGTCGAAACCGAAGTTATAGATAATGTTCCAGAGCATGGCCGTAGTGGCGAGGATAATGGTCAACCCACCCATCTCCACCACGGAACGCTGCATCAGCCACGCTGCCGTTGGGGCGAGGATCGCCGTGGCAATCCCCTCAAAGCAGACCGCGTGGAAGATCCGCTCCGGCAGTTTACGTTGGAGTGCATCCTGATGTTGCATAGCTTTCGACCTCGTTAATTCGCCGGTATGGGCGTTGATGGCGCCTATTTTTATCGCTAAAGGTGATATATTAAAGATGGTATCCATCGATAAAGTAGATAGGTTATGCGCTACTCACCTGAAGCCCTTACCGCGTTTGTTGAAACCGTGGCAGCGGGCTCTTTCTCTGCTGCCGCACGGCGGCTGCGTAAAAGCCAGTCAACAATCAGCACCTCGATTGCCAATCTTGAAGCTGACCTCGGCTTTGATCTGTTCGACCGTTCGGCGCGCCAGCCGGTGTTAACCGCTCAGGGAGAGCAGGTGCTGGGCTATGTCCAGGCGATCCTCGCCGCCAGCACGCGGCTGGACGAACTGGCGGTATCGTTGACCGCGCAAACGGAGGCGCGCCTGACGTTTGTCCTCTCTGATACGCTTAACCCGGACGTGCTGGAAGATCTGATGAACCAGTTTGACCAGCGTTTTCCCCATACGGAATTTGAGTGCCTGATTGGCGAGGAAGAGGACGTCATCGATCTGCTGCAAAAGGAGAGGGCGCAGGTTGGCCTGACGGAGGCGCGTGACGTTTACCCGACCGATATTGGCGTCACCCGGCTGCCGATGCAAACCCGGATGGCGATTTATGTCGCGACCACGCATCCTCTGGCCGGGCAACATGAAGTGCAGGCCGATGAGCTGCACGGCTGGCGGGAACTGCGGCTCAGCACCTACCTTGAGCGCGAGGCAACGCTCGCCCGGGGGCCGGTCTGGTCGGCACCGAATTACCTGTTACTGCTGAGTATGGCGGTGCAGGGATTTGGCTGGTGCGTGTTGCCGTGTGCGCTGGTGGAAGAATTTGCCGCCGCGAAATCGCTGGTGCAGTTGAATGTCCCTGGCTGGCCTCGCGCGATCGGTATTGATTTGCTATGGAATAAACGATCCCCTCCCGGCGTCGCCGGAAGCTGGCTGCGGCAGTATCTGCAGGACGCACGCTGAACCTTGTGATTAAACTCACTATTTTTAAACAATTAAGATAAATGCCAGTAACAATCCTCTACTATCGTCATGTCCTTTAACGCAGAGGTGGTGATGAAAGATGTCGTTATAGTGGGTGCGTTGCGTACAGCTATCGGCTGTTTTCAGGGAGCGCTGGCGCGTCACTCGGCTGTTGAACTGGGTAGCGTGGTGGTGAAAGCGCTGGTGGAGCGCAGCGGGATCCCGGCACATGAAGTCGATGAGGTGATCCTCGGACAGGTCCTGACGGCCGGCGCCGGGCAAAACCCTGCCCGTCAGGCGGCGCTAAAAGGCGGCCTGCCCAACACCGTCTCGGCAATCACCATCAACGACGTCTGTGGCTCAGGGTTAAAGGCGCTGCATCTTGCCACGCAGGCCATCCAGTGTGGCGAAGCGGATGTGGTCATTGCCGGTGGGCAGGAGAACATGAGCCGCGCGCCGCATGTCCTCACCGACAGCCGCACCGGCGCGCAGTTGGGTAACAGCCAGTTGCTCGACAGCCTGGTGCATGACGGGCTGTGGGACGCGTTTAATGATTATCATATGGGCGTGACGGCGGAAAACCTGGCGCGTGAGTACGGTATAAGCCGTGAGCTGCAGGATGCTTACGCGTTGAGCTCGCAGCAGAAAGCGCGTGCCGCGATTGATTCCGGGCGTTTTCGCGATGAAATTGTCCCGGTGTGCACCCAGCGCCAGAACGGTCAGACGATTGTCGTCGACACCGATGAGCAGCCGCGAACCGATGCCAGCGCAGAAGGGCTGGCCATGCTCAATCCTGCTTTTGAAACGCAAGGGTCGGTCACGGCGGGAAATGCCTCTTCGATTAACGACGGTGCGGCAGCGGTGATGATGATGAGCGAAAGCAAAGCGCAGGAACTGGATCTCCCCGTGCTGGCCCGGATTAAGGCGTTTGCCAGCGTGGGGGTTGATCCGGCGTTAATGGGGATCGCGCCGGTGTATGCGACCCGCCGCTGCCTGGATCGCGCGGGCTGGCAGCTTTCCGATGTGGATCTGATTGAAGTCAACGAGGCCTTTGCCGCGCAGGCGATCTCAGTGGGCAAAATGCTGGAGTGGGATCCGCTGCGGGTGAATGTCAACGGCGGTGCGATTGCGCTCGGTCATCCCATCGGTGCTTCGGGCTGCCGCATTCTGGTATCGCTGGTTCACGAGATGAAAAAGCGTAACGCCCGTAAAGGCATTGCCACGCTCTGTATCGGCGGTGGGCAAGGAGTAGCGCTGGCTATCGAACGTTAATCCCTTCCTTCATAAAAAAACCTCCCGATGGGAGGTTTTTTTATGCGCGTTATTCCTGCATGACGTGATCTCCCTCCATTAATTTCGCCTAAATCCCACTTGTTTGTTGACGTGTATCACGCCGATTTGTACCGAAAAAAATGAAACAAATAATTACGATCTTGCTCACTAAAATAGCATTTATTAAAAAATAAACTGCCATTTCATAAAAATGAAACATTATTTTAATTGAGGGTTTTTGTCATGTTTAACAAATCTCTGGTTGTAGCTTCTCTTATTGGTACTTCTTTCGCCGCGCAGGCGGTGACCGTCGATCTGCGTCATGAATACATCGACAACGGCGCAAATGCAGACCGTGTTTCAGTCTCGCATCGCTTTGCGAATGGCGTCGGTTTTTCTGTAGAAGCGAAATGGAAATCGGGTGGTGATAAGGCCGACCAGCCGTTTGCGGATGTGGTGGGTAACGGTCATGAAGATCAAATTAGCTGGCGCTGGAAAGCGACAGAGAATATTGCGCTGACTCCCGCGTTCACGCTTGAGAGTAACGACAGCCGTACCATTTATAAACCGAACCTGCACCTGCAATACAGTTTCGATAATGGCTTTTACGTGGCCGCGCGCTACCGTTATGAATATACCCGTTATCCGTCGAGCTCTAATAAAGACGATGACAAAGTTAACCGTGGTGATGCCTGGGTCGGCTGGGTCATGGGAGACTGGCGTACCGAACTGAATTATGTTTATGCAAAAAGTACGGAAGGGATGGTCCGTAATAATAATAAAGATTATTCCACCGAATATAACGCGAAGCTGGCGTATAAATGGGATAAAAACTGGGCGCCATATGTTGAGGTGGGTAACGTGGGTGTGAAAGAGAGCGATGAACGTCAGACCCGCTTCCGTTTAGGCGTGGCGTATTCCTTCTGATATTTCCCTCCAGGCCCGGTGAGCGCAGCGTCACCGGGCAAAACGTTCAGAGCAAAAAAAGCCCTCCGTAAGGAGGGCAAGGCCAGTTACAGAAACACATTTTTAAATCATGCAGACAACATCTCCGGTTGCGCGGGGAGTTTCGCAATATAGAGGGCAGGTTTACCGTCTTTATCGGAACTGAATAGCACCGCTTTCTCGTCCGGTGTAAAGGAGGGATGCGGATGGGTGACCTGGCGGCTATTTTCTACCGTCGCCCAGGAGGTGTCATGACGGGCGATGCGATAGTAGCGCTTTTTGGCCACGTCAAAGGCGTAGAGATAGGGATCGTTATCGATGGTGTAACCGTGGGTGTCTTTCACATCCACCGGTGTGCCGGAACCGTCGCCTACCAGTAACGTGCCGTCGAAATTACTCATCAAATGTGAACAGGATGGCATCTGCATTATCGTCTCATTTACGCCGGTTCGTGGATCGAAGCGGCAGATGGAACGACCCTGCTGGCCTTTCAGATACGAGACGTATACCAGCGCGGAGCCATCCGGGACCCAGAATTCGTGGGTACAGCTTTCACCTTGTGCATGCGTTTTGACTTTACGTATGTCGGTGCCATCTTCGTTGACCAGCCACATCCGGGCATCGACCAGATCGTGTGGTCCCTCGTGACAAAACGCCACCGTATGGTCATCAAACGGACGATAGATAGGATGCCCCAGCCACTTCTTCTCTTCATGAATGATTGAGCTCTCGCCGGTTTTCAGATCCACGCGCAGCAGCCGGCAGTGTGGCCCTTTATGGAAGAAGTCGTGGAAAATTTGCCAGTCGTTCAGCGGTGTCCAGTCGCGTTTCGCAATTTCAATGCCCACAAGGCTGGTGCAGTCGCTGTTCGCCACCCAGGTGCCGTAACCGACCCAGTCATCCGGGACGCGGTACACTTCACGCTCTGCCCGTGTCTCAAGAGAGACCTCCATAAGCGTGCGATCGTTCTTCACATAGTAGAAGGCGCGATCGTCCGGGGAGAGAAATCCGCCAAAGGTGTTATCGCCTGCGCCCTCTGTCAGCTGTACGGCTTCGGCGTTCTGCAGATCCAGCAGGTAATAGTTCCAGTGACCATCGAACGCTCCGGCGAACAGCAGATGACTGCCGTCATTAAAGAAGCACTTCTGGTAAAAGTAGTTGCGATGACAGGTTACTTCAGGCGGGGTCAGACGCGTGACTTCGACGCCTGTATCCGGATCCCGGCCGATCTCGTAGTTCAGCTTGACCCGCATACCTTTAGCCATAATGCGCTCCTTTCGGCAATAAAAATAAGATTAAAAAGTAGGTGTTAAATTATCAAAACGCCGTTTTATTTAGTGTGACTTATCGCGCAGTTTGTCAGTTTGAGTGAGGTGAAGCGGCGAATCCTGACGCTTCCGTGATCGGAACACCATTTCTGGTATAAAGAATCACAAAAAATGAAACGATGTTTTAAATGTAATTGAAAACCCCATTATGGGCGTTTACACTGTGCTTATCCTTAAAACGGAACGTCGTTTCGTTAATTTTCTGCCTTCGGGCACGATCCATTCTGGAGGTTATCGTGGACGTCAGACAAAGCATCCACAGCGCGCACGCCAAAACCCTCGACACGCAGGGGCTGCGCAGTGAATTTTTAGTTGAGCAGGTGTTCGAAGCCGATCGCTACACCATGGTCTACAGCCACATTGACCGCATTATTGTGGGCGGAATTATGCCGGTGACCAAAACTGTCTCCGTGGGTGGGGAAGTGGGTAAGCAGCTCGGCGTGAGCTATTTCCTGGAACGGCGTGAACTGGGCGTGATTAACATTGGCGGGCCGGGCACCATTACGGTTGACGGCCAGTGCTACGAAATTGGTCACCGTGACGCGCTGTATGTCGGCAAGGGCGCGAAAGAGGTGGTTTTTGCCAGCGTCGACGGCAGCACGCCAGCGAAGTTTTACTACAACTGCGCCCCGGCTCACACCACTTGTCCTACCAAAAAAGTTACCCCGGCAGACGTAGCCCCGGTGACGCTGGGCGATAACCTCACCAGCAACCGTCGCACCATCAACAAATACTTCGTTCCGGATGTGCTGGAGACCTGCCAGCTCAGCATGGGGCTGACCGAGCTGGCGCCGGGCAACCTGTGGAACACCATGCCGTGCCATACCCACGAGCGCCGTATGGAGGTCTATTTCTACTTCAACATGGATGAGGATGCCTGCGTATTCCACATGATGGGGCAACCGCAGGAAACACGCCATATCGTGATGCATAACGAGCAGGCGGTTATCTCTCCAAGCTGGTCAATTCACTCCGGGGTGGGGACGAAGGCGTATACCTTCATCTGGGGAATGGTCGGTGAAAACCAGGTCTTTGATGACATGGACCACGTCGCGGTAAAAGATCTGCGCTAGTCGCGGGCAGTTAAGCATAAATCTGCCTGTTGCTGACAGGCATCGAAAGAGTAAGGAACAAACATGATTCTGGATGCATTCTCTCTGCAAGGTAAAGTGGCTGTGGTTTCCGGTTGTGACACCGGTCTGGGCCAGGGCATGGCGTTAGGGCTGGCAGAAGCGGGCTGCGATATCGTGGGCATCAACATCGTCGAGCCTACGGAAACCATCGAGCGCGTGACCGCGCTGGGCCGCCGTTTCCTGAGCCTGACCGCGGATCTGCGTAAAATCGACGCCATTCCTGACCTGCTGGATCGCGCCGTGGCGGAATTCGGTCATATCGATATTCTGGTCAATAATGCCGGGCTGATCCGCCGTGAAGACGCGATTAACTTCAGCGAGCGCGACTGGGACGACGTGATGAACCTGAATATCAAAAGCGTGTTCTTTATGTCTCAGGCGGCGGCGAAACACTTCATCGCTCAGGGGAACGGCGGCAAGATTATCAATATCGCTTCCATGCTCTCCTTCCAGGGGGGCATCCGGGTGCCGTCTTACACCGCGTCAAAAAGCGCAGTGATGGGGGTCACCCGTCTGCTGGCGAACGAATGGGCGAAGCACAATATCAACGTTAACGCCATTGCCCCGGGCTACATGGCGACCAACAACACCCAGCAGCTGCGTGCGGACGAGCAGCGTAGCGCGGAAATCCTTGACCGAATCCCGGCAGGGCGTTGGGGGCTGCCGGACGATCTGAAAGGACCTGTGGTGTTCCTGGCATCGAAGGCGTCGGACTACATCAACGGTTATACCGTAGCGGTTGATGGCGGCTGGCTGGCGCGTTAATTCGCGCTGACGAAAGAGCCTCTGCCTGCGGGTGGAGGTTTTTTTTGCTCAAAAATTGTCATTATCCATATCGACAAAGATGAAAAATCCATACTAAAAAATCATAAATGACACGCATCACAGTTTTATTACTTAAATATTAATCAATTAGTAAAATATGGCGATATTTCACCGCGAGTTGAAATTGTAATGTCCATCACAGATCGCCATGCCATAGCGAAATAATCCATATCTTCGCGAATTCCGGCCTGACACTTTTCTTCCCTATCTCGTAATTTCACTTAACGAATTTCTCTGTTCAGGCAGGAAACTATGACATCTATAAATGACTCTACCCTCATGCCCGCGGCGCTGCGCGATACTCGCCGCATGAACCAGTTTGTCTCCATTGCGGCGGCAGTGGCTGGCTTGTTATTTGGACTGGATATCGGCGTCATTGCTGGCGCATTACCGTTTATTACCGATCACTTTACGCTGAGCAGTCGCCTGCAGGAGTGGGTGGTGAGCAGCATGATGCTTGGCGCGGCCATCGGCGCGCTGTTCAACGGCTGGCTCTCGTTCCGTCTCGGGCGCAAATATAGCCTGATGGTTGGGGCGATCCTGTTTGTGGCAGGCTCCATTGGCTCTGCGTTCGCCACCAACGTGGAAGTGCTGTTGCTCTCCCGCGTCCTGCTGGGCGTGGCGGTCGGGATTGCCTCCTACACCGCGCCGCTGTATCTCTCGGAGATGGCGAGCGAGAACGTGCGCGGCAAGATGATCAGTATGTACCAGCTGATGGTCACGCTGGGTATCGTACTGGCGTTTCTGTCAGATACTTACTTCAGCTACAGCGGTAACTGGCGCGCCATGCTGGGCGTGCTGGCGCTGCCCGCGCTGTTGCTGATTGTGCTGGTGATTTTCCTGCCGAACAGCCCGCGCTGGCTGGCGCAGAAAGGTCGTCACGTGGAAGCGGAAGAGGTGCTGCGCATGCTGCGTGATACCTCAGAGAAAGCGCGTGAAGAGCTGAACGAGATCCGTGAAAGCCTGAAGCTGAAGCAGGGCGGCTGGTCGCTGTTTAAAGCCAACCGCAACGTGCGTCGCGCGGTGTTCCTTGGCATGCTGCTGCAGGCGATGCAGCAGTTCACCGGGATGAATATCATCATGTATTACGCGCCGCGTATCTTCAAAATGGCCGGATTTACCACCACTGAACAGCAGATGATTGCAACGCTGGTGGTCGGGCTGACCTTTATGTTTGCCACGTTTATCGCGGTATTTACCGTGGATAAAGCCGGTCGTAAACCGGCGCTGAAGATTGGCTTTAGCGTAATGGCGCTCGGTACGCTGATCCTCGGTTACTGTCTGATGCAGTTTGATAATGGCACCGCCTCGAGCGGTCTCTCCTGGCTCTCTGTCGGGATGACCATGATGTGTATCGCCGGATATGCCATGAGCGCCGCACCGGTGGTGTGGATCCTGTGCTCTGAAATTCAGCCGCTGAAGTGCCGCGACTTTGGCATCACCTGTTCCACCACCACCAACTGGGTGTCGAACATGATCATCGGCGCAACCTTCCTGACGCTGCTGGATGCCATTGGTGCAGCAGGAACGTTCTGGCTCTACACGGTACTGAACGTGGTGTTTATCGGGGTGACCTTCTGGCTGATTCCTGAAACCAAAGGCGTGACGCTGGAGCATATTGAACGCAAGCTGATGAGCGGGGAGAAATTACGTAATATTGGCGTGTAATGTTATTGCCCGGTGGCGCTTCGCTTACCGGGCCTACAATACCTTGTCGGCCCGGTAAGGCGTCGACTTTTAACGCATCGCCCGCTTCAAAATACGCTCAGCCTGACGCTGGAAATCTGCAGCGGTCTCTTCCACCGATTTCTGACCATAGTCGATATACTGCAGCGAGGTGCCGAACTGCGCCACAATCTGCGGATCGTCAAAGTAAGGGGACACGCTGAGTTTTGCAGGCAGCGACTGCGCCAGACGCAGGCCTGCAACCGACGGGTCGTTTTCTTTAATGGTACCGGCTTCAGTCAGGTACTGAACCGCCACTTTGCTCAGCGGTACGCCACGCTCCAGGCCCAGCGTCTCCACGCCCTCTTTACTGTTCAGCAGGAAGTTAATCAGCTTTGCCGCCGCTTCCGGGTTTTTGGTCGATTTACCGATCGACAGCATCTGTGCCGGTTTGAAGAACAGGCCCGCATCCGTGGCACCCGGCAGCATCGGGTAACTGCCCAGCACCAGTTTTGCCGGTGGCTTGAGGTTATCGGAGTATTTATTGATGGTGGAGTTCCACATATAGGTGCCGCCCCATTCCCCCTGGATCCACGGCTTCATCTCATACATGTTGCTCTTGCCAAACGACGCATAGTATTTGGTGTCCGGCATCACATGGCTATCAATCAGTTTTTTGTAGGTCTGGAAGAACTCCACCCATTGCGCCTTGCTGTAGGTGAATTTTTTGGTTTTCTCGTCCACGGCAGGGATGTTGTATTTCTGAACCATGTAAGAATTCAGCAGCGCCAGCGTGTCCTGGTGTTCCAGTATGACAGGGTAATACTGCTTGCCGAGCTTGCTTTCGAAGGTTTTACCGGCGGCCATCAGTTCGTCCCAGGTTTTTGGGTAGTCGATGCCCGCTTTTTTCCACGTTTCGTCGTTAAAGTAGAAGACGCGCGCGGTCACGGAGATTGGGATCCCGTTCAGCTTGCCGTTGACCGTTGTGGACTGGAGCTCTTTGGCATCAAACTGGCTTAGATCTATCACGTCCTTCATTTTGTTCAGATCGTAAAAGCCGTCGCCGGTTTTCGAGAAGATCGGCAGCCAGTTCCAGTTGGTTTGCATCACATCCGGCTCTGTGCCGCCTGCAATCTGGGTGGTCAGACGGGAAAGATGCCCGTCCCAGCCGGTATATTCCGCCTTAACGTTAATGTCAGGGTTCTGTTTATGGAACTCTTCTAACGCTTTCAGCGTCACCTGGTGACGGCCATTACCGCCCCACCAGGACATACGTAAATCGGTATTTTGCGCCATCGATGGCAAAGCAGTAAGGCCCAGGGTCGCGGAGATTGCTGCGCTTAAAAGCACATTTTTCATTTTTCTTGCTCCATCAGAGAGAGAGGTTCAGTTCAGTT
Source organism: Enterobacter cloacae complex sp. 382A5 (assembly GCF_050031095.1). Lineage (NCBI taxonomy): Bacteria > Pseudomonadati > Pseudomonadota > Gammaproteobacteria > Enterobacterales > Enterobacteriaceae > Enterobacter > Enterobacter cloacae complex sp. 382A5. The sequence goes on along the minus strand of NZ_JBLGVK010000001.1, from coordinate 3,744,670 downwards.
TTTGCGTCAAAAATATGGCACTTATTCATGTCGAAGCGGAAATAGACTTTGCGATTAAGCCCTTTAGTAATCATCGGCTTAGCCTCTTCCGAAGGGATTCTGGCGGTCAGTTCGTGGTCTGCTACCTTCAGGTACACAAAGAATTCGTGGCCCATGTTCTCCACGCGCACCATTTCGCCGCTGCACCCATCCGGGAAAGGCGAGTCTGAGATCGACACAAATTCCGGGCGCACGCCGTAGAACACGTCCTGACCGGCGTAAGCAGCGACTTTTTCCTGCGTTTGCGCATTGAGCGGCATGGTTTCATTGCCGAGGGTGATGTGCAGTTGCCCGGCTTTTTCCACCAACTGGCTTTTACGAATGTTCATCTCCGGTGCACCGATGAATCCTGCGACGAACATGTTGTTGGGCTTGTGGTAAAGATTATCCGGGGTATCGACCTGCATGATGTGGCCCAGCTTCATTACACAGATACGGTCGCCCATGGTCATCGCTTCGGTCTGGTCATGCGTGACGTAGACGGTGGTGGCCGGTTTACCGGACTGCTTCAGCTGCTTATGCAGATCTGAAATACGAATACGCATCGAGGCACGGAGCTTGGCATCAAGGTTTGACAGCGGTTCGTCAAAGAGAAACACGTCCGGCTTTTTCACAATCGCGCGGCCAACCGCGACGCGCTGGGCCTGTCCACCGGAAAGCTGACGCGGCAGGCGGTCAAGCAGCGACTCCAGCTCCAGGATTTTGGCCGCTTCGTTTACCTGCGACTCAATTTGCTCTTTCGGCAGTTTGCTCAGCTTCAGACCAAAGGCCAGATTTTCGCGCACCGTCATGTGCGGGTAGAGCGCGTAGTTCTGGAACACCATCGCAATGCCGCGCTCCTTCGGTGCGAGGTTGTTCACGATCTTATCGCCGATCCGCACTTCACCGCCGCTGATGGTTTCCAGCCCCGCCAGCATGCGAAGGGTGGTGGACTTGGCACAGCCGGATGGACCGACGATCACCATAAACTCCCCCTCGGCGATCTTCAGGTCGATAGCATGTACGGCTTTGAAGCCGTTGGAGTAAACCTTTTCCAGTTTATTGAAGACAACTTCAGCCATGATATTTCCCTCTTAACCTTTAATTCCGCTGCTGGAGACGCCCTGCACGAAGTAGCGTTGGGCCAGGAAGAACACAATGATGGATGGCAGAATGGAGATGCTCGCCATTGCCAGAATTTCGTTCCACGGCGCACCTTCGGTAACGTCGATGGACATTTTCAGCGCTAATGCAATCGGGTATTTATCCACGCTGTAGACGTAAATCAGCGGCCCGATAAAGTCATTCATTGACCACATGAACTGGAACAGGGCGACGGAGATAATGGCCGGTTTCAGGATCGGCACCACCACGTACCACAGCACCTGAAGGGAGTTACAGCCGTCGATTTGCGCCGCCTCTTCCATGTCACGCGGCACGCCGCGCAGGAACTGGATCAGCATAAAGACGAAGAACCCCTGCGTGGCGAAGGCCAGCGGCAGGTACAGCGGCATGTAGCTGTTCAACATGCCCATTTCACGGAACATCAGGTACTGCGGAATCAACAGCACGGTGCTGGGCAGCAGCATGGTGGTGATGAGCGTGGCGAACCAGAATTTTTTCCACGGGATCTCAAAGCGGGCAAAACCATACGCCACAATGGTGGAGGAGATAATGGTCAGGATCACTTTGGGGATCACATACTTAAAGGTGTTCAGCATGTAATGGCCGAAGGTGTACTCGGTCCCGGTCTTCCAGCCGTTGATAAACCCGTCCCAGGTGGCATGCGCCGGCCACAGGCTCAGGGTAGTGAAGATCTCGTGGTTCGGTTTGAACGACGCTGAGAACATCCACACCAGCGGGTAGAGCATCAGCAGGCCGACAAACAGCAGGATCGTATAGCGAACGGTGGCGTTGATTTTCTCTCTGCGCTGCGTACGGGCAACCTCGCGTTCGGCGACGCTTCTTGCCGCGGAAAGGTGTTGAATATCAGCCATTTTTGCCTCCTTTATCGGCGGAGTAGAACACCCAGTATTTCGACGACTTAAAGGCGATACCTGCAAAGACGGCCACCACCAGGAACAGGATCCACGCCAGCGCCGCGCCATAACCCATATCGAAATATTTGAACGCCGTGTCGTAGATGTAGAGCGAGAACAGATAGGTCGAGTAGGTTGGCCCGCCGCTGGTAATGACGTACGGCCCGGTAAATTCCTGGAATGCCTGAGTGGTTTGCATGATGAAGTTGAAGAAAATCACCGGCGTAATCAGCGGCACGGTCACTTTCATGAACATTTGCCATCTGGACGCGCCGTCGATCATTGCCGCTTCATACTGAGACTGCGGAACGTTTTGCAGCGCCGCCAGGAAGATGACCATCGCGGAGCCGAACTGCCAGACGCGCAGCAGGGTCACGGACATCAGCGCCAGAGAGGGCTCACCCAGCCAGTTCACCGGGTCGAAGCCAAATACGCCAATAAAGCTGTTCAGCAGACCATCTATCGCAAATAAGGCGCGCCACAACACAGCAATCGCCACGGAACTGCCGAGGATCGACGGAATATAGTAAGCGGTACGGAAAAAGCCGATCCCGCGTAATTTGAAGTTGAGAACAAACGCAATCCCTAATGCAAACGCGAGCTTCAGCGGAATGGTCAAAAATACATACGCGAACGTGACACCCATTGATGTCCAGAAGAGCGTGTCTTCGGTAAACATATAGCGATAGTTTTCGATGCCGTTAAACACCGGTGGGCTCATCAAATCGTAATCCGTAAAACTGAGGAAAAACGATGAGACGAAGGGGAAAGCCGTAAAGAGTATCAACCCAATAATGTAGGGTGATATCCATGCGAGCCCCAGCAGCTTGTTTTCATTCATACAGACCTACCTGGCAATCAGTGGGTGAAATGACGGTATGAGTTTCATGACATCCGAACCGTAGTTTTCGAATAATAAAACAGTGTTTTATTTTATATTATGGCTATTTTTTCCCGCGTCATTCGCTTAATGATGGAAATGTGATCAGCATCGAAACGCTGTTTCAATAAAGTGAGGAGGGTGGCATTTTGCCGCTATTTCTGGCGATCAAGGCAGGTCTTGCATGTAAGCAGAAAGAAAAGCGGATGATTAATAACAATAATACCGGAAAGGTACTAACTACCAACTTTGATAGCCAGTACACAGATAGATCAATATCGCGTTCAGATTATTCTTACTTTCTTGTATCATCGGACCACTTGAACTCACGAGGCAGAAATTACCTGCACTCTTAACAGAAGAACGTCTATGTCAGCGATGGATTTCAAAAAAAACACGGACCTCGATTTTCCTTCTTATGCCACCCCGGCTGTCAGCACTAAAGAAATCGACCTTTTGGGGCTGTTAGACATCCTGCTTGCCGCCAAAAAACGCATCATCGCAATTGCGTTCGCGTTTGCGCTGGCCGGACTGGCGATTGCCTTTTTACTGCCGCAGAAATGGACCAGTAAAGCGGTGATCACGCCTGCCGAACAGACGCAGTGGAACCCGCTGCGCCAGATGATGGTGGCACTCCAGGTTTTGGATGTGGACGTAAAAGTGTCCCGTGATGAAGTGTTTGGACTGTTTATCAAAAAGTTTCAGTCGCAGTCATTGCTTGAAGAGTATATGAAATCCTCCCCTTACGTTATGTCACAGCTTGAGGGGACAAACGTGGATCCGCTGGAGCTGCATCGTGCGGTGGTCAATATCTCTGAGAAGATGAAAGCGATTGATAACACTCAGGTAAAAGACGCGGATAAAGCGCCTTACGTCTCCTGGACGCTCAGCTTTACCGCCCCCACGGCGGGAGATGCGCAAACCGTTCTGGAAGGGTATATCAAGTATATTGCCGCGATTGTCGAGCAAGAGATCATGCTGAATATCCGTAACCAGCTCGCCCTGAAAACGAAGGTGGTAGAGCAGCAGCTGGATCTGGATCGGGTGCGTCTGACCAATATTCACAACACCAATCTGCAGCGTCTTAACTATTCGCTGGAAGTGGCTAACGCGGCGGGTATTAAGAAACCTGTCTACAGCAACGGACAGGCCGTAAAAGACGATCCGGATTACTCCGTTGCCCTCGGCGCTGACGGTATCGCGCAGAAATTGCAGATTGAGAAAAATCTTAAGGATGTGTCTGAGCTGAATGCAGACTTCCAGAACCGTGAATATTATCTGGCGCAGCTGAAAAAACTCTCCGTTGAAGACGTTAAACTGGAACCCTTCAAGTATCAGCTTTCACCTTCCATGCCGGTGAAAAAAGATGGCCCGGGGAAAGCGCTGATTGTCATGCTGGCGGGGATCCTGGGTGGGCTGTTCGCCTGCGGTAGCGTGCTGCTTCGTGAAGCGATGCTTAGCCGTAACCCGCTGCCAGAGCCGGTAGCGGAATAACTGACGCAGAGAAAAAGGGCGCTGAAATCAGCGCCCTTTTTTATTGCAGAAAATCTTCCCGTACGGGGGTAAAGGTATCCAGCAGGGTGCCGGGTTGAAGACATACGCAGCCGTGCATGACATGCGGCGCTTTGTAGAGCGTATCGCCGGCCCTGACAATATGCTTCTCTTCACCAATGGTGAATTCGAACTCACCGGACAGCACATAGGTTAGCTGTTCATGCGGATGGCTATGCATCGGGCCAATCGCGCCCTGGGCGAAATTCACTTCAACCGCCATCATCTTACCGCTATGGGCCAGGATCCGACGGGTTACGCCGTTACCCAGATCGTCAAGCGTGGTCTCGTTGTGGAAAATAAACATGCCTTCCCTCATTATAAAATGAAATATTGTTTCATTTAATTTATATCACCTCTTTTTAAAAAGAAACGGCGCGACAAAGAACTGGAAACGCGATCACAAGTTTGCTTCACTGAGATAAACAGAGAAGGAGGGATAATGAAAACAATCGGCCTGCTGGGTGGCATGAGCTGGGAATCGACCATTCCCTACTATCGTTTAATTAATGAAGGGGTGAAGCAGCGCCTCGGGGGACTGCATTCTGCCAGTCTGCTGCTGCACAGCGTGGACTTCCATGAGATCGAAGCGTGCCAGTCGAGCGGTGAATGGGACAAAGCCGGAGAGATACTGGCGCAGGCGGCACTCGGGCTTCAGCGTGCCGGTGCCGAAGGGATTTTGCTCTGTACCAACACGATGCATAAAGTCGCTTCGCACATTGAAGCGCGTTGCCCGCTGCCGTTTTTGCATATTGCGGATGCGACCGGGCGCGCGATTGGCGCGGCGGGGATGCGTCGCGTGGCGCTGCTGGGTACGCGCTACACCATGGAGCAGGATTTTTACCGTGGCCGGTTGAGCAGTGAGTTTGGTATCGAAAGTCTGATCCCGGATGACGCCGACCGGGCGCGCATTAATCAGATTATTTTTGATGAGCTTTGCCTCGGCACCTTCAGTGAGTCTTCCCGGACGTATTACGTCAGCGTGATTGAACAACTTGCCCGGCAGGGGGCAGAAGGGGTGATCTTCGGCTGTACCGAGATCGGCCTGCTGGTACCGGCTGAGCGAAGCGCGATCCCGGTATTCGACACTGCCGCCATTCACGCTGCCGATGCCGTTGAGTTTATGCTGTCATAACGGATTTTGCCGGTCAGGTAAGCGAAGCGCCACCTCACGCGCATGCTCAATCAAATGCCCGGTAAAGGCATCTACCAGTGCCGACGCCGGGCGATGCAGGGGGCGGATCAGGCTGACGGTAAACGGGACGGAGAGGCTAAACGGGCGAATCACAATCTCGCTCCCGGCATAGTCCAGTGCCGTAAGCGGGTTAACCACGGCTACGCCTACCCCGGCACGTACCATCGCGCATATTGAGGCCGCGCTGTGCGTTTCCACCACCATCCGGCGTTTTACCTGATGTTCGGCAAACAGCGTGTCCAGCAGTTGTCGATAGCTGTCGGTCTGCGACAGGCTAATGTAATTTTCCCCGTGGAAATCAGCGGGGGTCAGCATTGCTTTACTGGCAAGCCGGTGCCCGGCAGGAAGCACGCAAACCTCATCCAGCGTGAGCAGTTCCGTGCGCTCCGTACCTGCGGGGGTAGTGAGGGTTTCGGTTAACCCCAGGTCGTGACGCTGCGCTGAAAGCCACTCTTCCAGTAGCGGAGATTCCTGCGGCACGATAGTGAGACTGACCTCCGGATAGCGGGCCAGAAAAGGCTGCAGCAGCATCGGTAAAAAGGATTGTGAAAAGACGGGCAGGCAGACAATCGACAGTTCGCCCTGACGAAACTCGCGCAGGCTTTCCGCCGCACTGACAATTCTGTCCAGCCCATACCACGAGCGCTGCACTTCCTCGAACAGACGCAGCCCTTGTACCGTTGGGTGCAGCCGGCCCCGGGTGCGTTCAAACAGTTTCAGTCCCAGCACTTTCTCGAACCGTGCCAGCTCGCGGCTTACCGTAGGCTGCGAGGTGTGCAGCATCTGCGCGGCTTCGGTGAGGTTGCCGGCGGTCATCACGGCGTGAAAAATCTCAATATGGCGTAAGTTGACGGCGGGCATAGGGCACCTGGAAGCGAAGGACTGTCCATATCATTTTTGCATAGACTCGCGATAAAACGATATTTTTTATTCTCTTTCTGCTGTGGCGTAATCATAAAAAAGATGACCACCCGGAGAAGACCATGCCACGCCCGCTTAACCAGACTGACACCGATTTAAATGCCGACAACCTGCTGCGCCTGCCTGCCGAGTTTGGCTGCCCGGTATGGGTCTACGATGCGCAAATCGTTCGCGAGAAGATTGCCGCGCTGCATCAGTTTGACGTGGTGCGTTTTGCCCAGAAGGCGTGCTCCAATATCCATATCCTGCGCCTGATGCGCGAGCAGGGCGTGAAGGTTGACTCCGTGTCGCTGGGTGAAATCGAGCGCGCGCTGGCGGCTGGCTTCGATCCTAAAACCGATCCTGACGCAATTGTCTTTACTGCGGATCTGATCGACGACGCGACGCTTGCCCGCGTGCATGAACTGCAGATCCCGGTTAATGCCGGGTCTGTGGATATGCTGGAACAGCTTGGACAGGTTTCTCCCGGCCACCGCGTCTGGCTACGTGTGAACCCCGGTTTTGGCCATGGTCACAGCCAGAAAACCAACACTGGCGGTGAAAACAGTAAACACGGCATCTGGTATGCCGATATGCCCGCCGCCCTTGAGGTATTACAGCGTTACAACCTGAAGCTGGTGGGCATTCATATGCACATTGGTTCGGGCGTGGATTACGGTCACCTGGAACAGGTGTGCGGCGCGATGGTGCGTCAGGTTATCGACTTTGGGCAGGATCTGGAGGCGATCTCCGCCGGTGGCGGCCTTTCGATTCCTTATCGTGAAGGGGAAGAGGCGATCGATACCGATCACTATTACGGCCTGTGGAGCGCCGCCCGCGACAAAGTTGCCGCGCATGTGGGGCATCCGGTGAAGCTCGAAATTGAACCGGGTCGTTTCCTGGTGGCGGAATCTGGCGTGCTGGTTGCTCAGGTGCGTAGCGTGAAAGAGATGGGATCGCGACACTTCGTGCTGATTGATGCGGGCTTTAATGACCTGATGCGTCCGTCCATGTATGGCAGCTACCACCATATTTCAGCGCTCGCCGCCGATGGCCGCGATTTAACCGACGCCCCACGTATTGATACGGTTGTCGCAGGCCCGCTGTGTGAATCGGGCGATGTCTTTACCCAGCAGGAAGGGGGTAAAGTAGAAACCCGCGCGCTGCCGGAGGTGAAACCCGGGGATTATCTGGTGCTGCACGATACCGGCGCTTATGGGGCGTCGATGTCTTCTAACTACAATAGCCGCCCGCTGCTGCCGGAAGTGCTGTTTGATAACGGCAAGGCGCGGCTGATCCGTCGCCGCCAGACCATTCAGGAGCTGCTGGCGCTGGAACTCGTCTGAGTAAAATATGGCCCCGTGGTTACCGAGTCGCGTAGTACTAGCGTACCGGTAAACGGCGGGATCGCTTCTACCGGCTGGTTTTTTGCCAGCCGGATCGCCTGGTCGATGGCCGTGACAATCATATTATCTATCGGCAGATAGACCGATGAGAGCGCAGGCTCCAGCCATTTTGCGCTGGGCGCATCGTCAAAGCCAAACAGTGAAATATCCTGCGGGATCTTCAGCCCTGCCTGGCGCAAGGCTTTGGAGGCTCCCAGCGCCATATCATCGTTACAGGCAAACAGGGCGCTAAACGGCACACCGTCAGCAATCAACTCCCTGCACAGTTCATACCCCCGCGTCATGCCCGCATCGCCGTACTTAATCCGGCGCTCATCCAGACGAATGCCGTGCTTTTCCAGCGCCTTACGGTAGCCCATCAGGCGGGCTTTACCGGTAGGGGTGTGGATAGGGACGGTAATACAGGCGATCTCCCGGTGGCCCTGGTTTATCAGGTAATCCACGGCCTTAAAGGCGGCATCCTGCTGTTCGAAGAAGACGCAGCGATCGGGAGCCTGGCTGACTTCCCGGTTGATGACCACCAGCGGGGTTTGCACGGAGTGGATCAACTTCATGATCGCTTTTTCGCTCATGTAGCGCGTGTAGAGCACAATGGCGTCACACTTGCGATCGGCCAGCATCTGTACCGCCTGTTCTTCCTGTTCCGGCGCGTCATGACCATCGGTGACGATCAGCTGCTTCCCGTGCGTTTCGGTCTGCCGGGAGGCCTGCTGAAGGAGGCGGCCAAAGTAAAAGCCATCGAAGGTCGAGACCACCAGACCAATGCTGTTGCTGGTCTGGTTAGCCAGCGAACGCGCGAGAAAATTCGGGCGATACCCCAGCTCTTCCATTGCCGCGAACACCTGCTGACGCGTGCTCTCTTTGACCTGACCTGTGCCGTTCAGCACGCGCGATACCGTGGCTTTTGATACACCTGCGCGCAGTGAGACATCCAGCATTGTTGCCATTAGACATTCCTGATTCCACGTAACGATCTGCAGTTTAACACAGACCATCCGGCGCATAAGCGACGCGGGAAGGGCAAAACGCCCATCACGATCACGCTTTTCAGTAACGATCCAACATAACCGAAGAAATTGCTGCAATTGGTATACCAAATTGGTCATAAATCACGATCTGGAATACCGCTGGTGGTGTTGAGAGCTTAATCACAGAACCATTACCCTCATAAAGCTATTTTTGGTATGCCAATAGTATCCGGCTGTACACCTTATCCAATAAAAGCCCTTTTACTGAGGTAATACCCTATGGCATTGCAGGAAAAACTGATCGACGCTCTGGGCAGTTTCGCCACTAAATTCAACAGCTATCGCTATATCATGGCGATCAAGTCAGCCTTCATTACCTTAATGCCGGTCATCATCGTTGGGGCGTTCTCTGTGCTGATCTCCAATATGGTGCTGGATCCGAAAAACGGCCTGGCGAGCTTCTCGTCGCTGTCGTTCCTCGCCGCGCTAAAGCCGATCACCAGCGCGCTGAATTACGCCACGCTGAACTTCCTCAACATTGGCGCGGTATTCCTGATTGGCATTGAGCTGGGGCGCATCAACGGTATCAAATCCCTTTTCCCGGGGCTGCTGGCGGTGATCTGTTTTATTTGCGTGACGCCCACCACCGTGGAGATGCTGGTGGATGGCGAAATGCACGTGGTGAAAGATGTGCTGCTGCGCCAGTTCTCAGATACCCGCAGCCTGTTCCTCGGCATGTTTATCGCCATTCTGTCCGTTGAAATCTACTGCTGGCTGGAGAACCGCCCGGGGCTGAAGATCCGAATGCCGGACACCGTGCCGCCTAACGTGGCCGCGTCGTTCTCCGCGCTGATCCCGGCGATTATTACCACCACTGCCATTGCCACGCTGGGGTTTGTGTTTCATCAGATCACCGGGATGTATCTCTACGACGCGGTGTATCAGGTGGTGCAACAGCCGCTGGAGCGGGTGGTGCAAAGTCTGCCTGGGATCCTGCTGCTGATGTTCGTTGCACAGCTTTTCTGGGTGATTGGTATCCACGGCAACCAGATGATCAAGCCGATCCGCGAGCCGCTGCTGCTGGGGGCGATCACCGTCAACATGAGCGCGTTTGAGCAGGGTAAAGAGGTGCCGAACATCATCACCATGCCGTTCTGGGATGTATATATGAGCATTGGTGGTTCGGGCCTGACTATCGGCCTGCTGATCGCGGTGATGATTGCCACCAAACGCAAAGAGATGAAAGAGATCGCCAAGCTTTCCATCGGCCCGGGGATTTTTAATATCAACGAGCCGGTGATCTTCGGTATGCCAATCATGCTTAACCCGATCCTCGCCATTCCCTTCATTATCACTCCACTGGTGACGGGCTCCATCGGTTACTTCGCCACCGTGACCGGGTTTGCCGGTAAAGCGGTGGTGATGGTGCCGTGGACGACGCCGCCGCTGATCAACGCCTGGCTCTCTACGGCAGGTTCGATGGGGGCGGTGATCACCCAGCTAATCTGCATTGTGACTGCCGTCATTATCTATCTGCCGTTTGTGAAAATCGCTTCACGCCGCGCAGAGCAGGCCGCGCTGCAGCAGGCCACTGACAACCCGTGAGGATGCGATGAGCACAAAACAGATAGCCATACCGCAGGATTTTATTCTCGGCGCGGCCGCATCGGCCTGGCAGACCGAAGGCTGGAGCGGTAAAAAGCCGGGGCAGGATTCATGGATCGATCTATGGTACAAGAATGACCGTCACGTCTGGCACAACGGCTATGGCCCGGCGGTGGCGACCGATTTTATCAATCGTTTTCGCGAGGATGTGGCCCTGATGAAGCAGGCGGGGCTGACGCACTACCGCACCTCGATCAACTGGTCACGCTTTTTAACCGACTACGAAAACGCGACGGTGGATGAAGAGTACGCTGCCTACTACGACGCGCTGTTCGATGAGATGCACCGTCAGGGCATTGAGCCGATGATCTGCCTCGAACATTACGAACTGCCGGGCGTGCTGCTGGATACCTACGGCGGCTGGGCGTCAAAGCATGTGGTTGAGCTGTTTGTCCGCTATGCGGAAAAGGTCTTTGCACGCTACCACGGAAAAGTGACCCGCTGGTTTACCTTCAACGAGCCGATTGTCGTCCAGACCCGCGTGTTTCTGGACGCGCTGCGTTGGCCATATGAGCAGAACACCGGCACGTGGATGCAGTGGAATCACCATAAGGTGCTGGCGACGGCAAAGGTGGTGAAGCTGTTTCGCGAGAAAGGCCATCGCGGTTCTGTGGGCTGTATTCTCAACCCGGAGGTGACCTATCCCCGCTCCCGCGCACCGCATGACGTGCGGGCCGCTGAGATGTATGACCTGTTCTACAACCGTCTCTTCCTCGACCCCCTGGTGCACGGGCGCTATCCCGCAGAGCTTTTTACCCTGCTGGAGCAGCATCAGGTTGAGTGGGAGTACACCGCGGACGAGCTGGCGCTGATTGCGGATAACACCGTCGACGAACTGGGGATTAACCTCTACTACCCGCACCGTGTGAAGGCACCTTCCCGCGCCTGGCATCCGGACACGCCATTCCACCCGGCATACTACTACGAGCCGTTTGAACTGCCGGGGCGGCGCATGAACCGCTCCCGCGGCTGGGAGATCTACCCGCGCATTATTTACGACATGGCGATGCGGATTAAAAAAGACTATCGCAATATCGACTGGTTCGTGGCGGAAAGCGGAATGGGAGTGGAAAACGAAGCGCAATTTCGCAATCGCGATGGGATTATCGACGACACTTACCGCATCGATTTCATCAGCGAACACCTCTACTACACACTGCTGGCGCGGGAGGAGGGGGCGAACTGCCATGGCTATATGCTGTGGGCATTTACCGACAACGTCTCACCGATGAACGCGTTTAAAAACCGCTACGGGTTGATTGAGATCGATCTGGATAACCAGCGTGCCAGACGAGCAAAAAAATCAGCCTCCTGGTTCCGGCAGCTACGCGATACGCGGAGGCTCACGCTTCAGGTTGATGATGAATGGAAGTAGGCGAAAAGCATGCCGGTTCTGGTAAAATAGCGCACAAACTGGCCGGGAGGACGCCCGGTCTGCGCATTAACTGAAAAAACAGGTGAAAACGTGGATAAGGCTGTCATCCTGCCGGAAAAAAAACAGTACCAGGAAATTGGCGAGGATTTACGGGCGCAGATTATCCAGGGGCACTATCCCGTTGGTTCGCGCCTTCCTCCTGAGCGCAATATTGCCGAGAAGTACGGCGTAAGCCGCACCATCGTGCGCGAGGCCTTACTGATGCTGGAGTTGCAGGGCACGGTGGATATTCGCCAGGGCTCCGGTGTTTATGTGATGCGCATCCCCGAAGAGCATGAAAACGAAGAAGAGCGTTTTCTCAATAGCGACGTGGGGCCGTTTGAGATTTTACAGGCCCGTCAGCTCCTCGAAAGCAATATTGCCGCGTTTGCCGCCAAAATGGCGACCCGTGCAGACATCGACAATCTGCGCCGTATTATCGAGCAGGAGCAACGCGCGATTGCCGCCGACGATAATAGTCAGGACAACAATAAGATGTTCCATCTGGTCCTGGCGGGCGCGACGCAAAATCAGATGCTGCTGGCGACGGTGGAGAGTATCTGGCATCACATGGACAGCAGTCCGCTGTGGCAGCAGTTTAATGGCCACATCGCCAGCCGCGCGTACCGCCTGAAATGGCTGGGTGACCGGCAAACCATCCTGGCCGCGCTGCGCCGCCGTGACGTCATGGGCGCCTGGCAGGCAATGTTCCAGCATCTGGAAAACGTGAAAAAAAGCTTACTTGAACTCTCAGACGAAGACGCGCCGGACTTTGACGGCTATCTCTTTGAATCTGTGCCTATTTTCCAGGGGAAGCTGGTATGACTATTCTGCCGCTCTACGCCGCACCGCAGTATGCGGAGCAGGTGACCGACTGGATCTGGCAGGCCTTTGGCGACGGCCTGCCCCGGGCGTTTTTCCACAGTATTGTTGAGCACAGCCAGACGCCGGGCGCATTACCGCTGACCTTTATTGCCCTGGAGAACGAACAGCTTGTAGGCACCGTGGGGCTCTGGCGCTGCGATCTGATCACCCGACAGGATCTTTGCCCCTGGCTGGCAGCCCTGTATGTGGATGATGCGGCGCGAGGCAAGGGGCTGGCGGGGCTGCTGCAAAAGCATGTTATCCACTATGCCGCACAGGCCGGGTATGACACGTTGCATCTCTGGTCTGCCTGCCGTGACTTCTACGAACGTTACGGCTGGCAGTATATCGGCGATGCGCTGGAGTACCCGGACAAAACGGTACATCTCTATCGCTATTCGTCCGGGGCTTCGGCGGGTGCCCCAACAGAGTGACGGCGCACTAACGTTGGACTAAACAGGTGGGTGATTTCCGGTGGCTGACGCTGCTCGGCGAGTGCTAACGCCAGCTCGGCCGCCTGCGTGGCCATGGTGATAATGGGGTAGCGGACGGTGGTCAGGCGAGGGCGCACGTAGCGGGAGACCAGCACATCATCGAAGCCAATAAGGGAAATTTCTCCCGGTACCTCAATCCCGTTGTCATTTAACACCCCCATTGCCCCGGCTGCCATCGAGTCGTTATAGCTGGCGACAGCGGTGAAGTTCCTTCCACGTCCTAACAGCTCTGTCATTGCCTGTTCGCCGCCGCTCTCGTCGGGTTCACCGTAAGCCACCAGCCGGTCATTGCACGGCAGACCGTTTTCGCGCAGGGCATCGTAATACCCCTGCAGGCGATCTTCGGCATCGGAAATGGGGTGGTTTGAGCAGAGATAACCAATGCGGGTGTGACCCTGTTGAATCAGATGGCGGGTGGCAAGCCAGGCACCGTAGCGGTCGTCGAGCGCCACGCAGCGTTTCTCAAACCCGGGAATAATCCGGTTGATGATCACCATGCCGGGGATCTGCTTCATCAGATGAATGAGTTCGGCGTCGGGGATCATTTTGGCATGGACAACCAGCGCCGCGCAGCGGTGGCGGATCAGTTGCTCGATAGCCTGGCGTTCTTTTTGTTCATTGTGATAGCCATTGCCGATCAGCAAAAAATTCCCGGTCTGATAAGAAACCTGCTCAACCGCTTTCACCATGGCGCCGAAAAAGGGGTCAGAGACATCACCCACAACCAGCCCGATGGTTTCGGTTGACTGTTGAGCAAGCGCACGGGCGTTAGCATTAGGATGGTAGTTCAGAGATTCCATGGCGTTTTGCACCGCCTGGCGTGATGCGTCACTGGCTTTTGGGGAGTCGTTGATCACGCGCGACACGGTCGCGACGGAAACACCTGCCAGACGGGCCACATCCTTTATTGTCGCCATTCATTACCTTCTTAGTGGGGGTAAGCGTTTACACGCCAATAAGTGTTGCGGAAAAGCGCTGTGCATTCAAGGGGGGCGCACTTTCCCTCTCCACAAACGTGACGCAGCACAACCCCGGCGGTGTAATCGTTACACGGCCAGACATGTCGGAATAATGTCAATCTGAACCTTTAGTTACACTTTGCCTCAGGCTGTTGCGATTGTCCGATAGCGGGAAAGTAGACGACATTGATAAAGTTGAGATCCCAGAGGTATTGATTGGTGAGATTTCTTAGTACGGTTTCGTACTCATCTCTTGCACCAACCTGCGCGGATGCGCAGGTTTTTTTTCGCCTCTATTTTTGCTGTCGCTCCTGTACCACTTCTCGTGTAATCTGCCACCATTTACTTACCCTTCACACTGGCTGGCAAAGGGAGTTGAGATGCTTTTTGGGTTCTTTCGCACACTGTTCCGTATCCTCTTTCGCGTCCGTTTAACGGGCGATGCAACGGCGCTCCGCGGCGAGCGTGTACTTATCACACCAAACCATGTTTCCTTTATCGACGGCATCCTGCTGGCGCTGTTTCTGCCTGTGCGCCCGGTGTTTGCGGTCTATACCTCTATTAGTCAGCAGTGGTACATGCGCTGGCTCACCCCGCTGATTGATTTTGTGCCGCTCGACCCGACAAAACCGATGATGATTAAACATCTGGTACGTCTGGTTGAGCAGGGACGTCCGGTGGTGATTTTCCCGGAAGGGCGGATCTCGGTCACCGGCTCGCTGATGAAAATCTACGACGGGGCAGGGTTTGTGGCGGCGAAGTCAAAAGCGACCGTTGTGCCACTGCGTATTGAAGGGGCGGAGCTCACCCATTTCAGTCGTCTGAAAGGGTTAGTGAAGCAGCGCCTGTTCCCGAAAATTACCCTGCATATTCTGCCGCCAACCTCATTACCGATGCCCGACGCGCCGCGTGCGCGCGACCGCCGTAAAATCGCCGGTGAAATGCTGCACCAGATCATGATGGAAGCGCGGATGGCCGTCCGCCCGCGCGAAACGCTCTATGAATCTCTGCTGTCGGCGCAGTACCGCTATGGCGCGAAGAAAAACTGCATTGAAGACATTAACTTTACCCCGGACACCTATCGCAAGCTGCTGACCAAAACCCTGTTCGTGGGACGTATTCTTGAGAAATACAGCCAGAAAGGCGAGAAGATTGGCCTGATGCTGCCTAACGCCGGGATCAGCGCGGCGGTGATTTTTGGTGCGGTTTCCCGGGGCCGTATCCCGGCGATGATGAACTACACGGCGGGCGTAAAAGGGCTGACCAGCGCCATCACCGCGGCTCAAATCAATACCGTTTTCACCTCGCGCCAGTTCCTCGATAAAGGCAAGCTGTGGCACCTGCCGGAGCAGCTGACGCAGGTACGCTGGGTCTTCCTGGAAGATCTGAAAGCGGATGTGACGACGGGTGACAAGCTGTGGATTTTCGCTCACCTGCTGATGCCGCGTCTGGCCCAGGTCAAACAGCAGCCGGAAGATGACGCCATTATCCTCTTTACTTCTGGCTCAGAGGGAAACCCGAAAGGGGTGGTTCACAGTCACAAGAGCATTCTGGCAAACGTGGAGCAGATTAAAAGTATTGCTGACTTTACCGCCAATGACCGGTTCATGTCGGCGCTGCCGCTGTTCCACTCCTTTGGTCTGACAGTGGGGCTTTTTACCCCGCTGTTGACCGGTGCCGAAGTGTTCCTTTACCCAAGCCCGCTCCATTATCGCATTGTGCCGGAGCTGGTGTATGACCGTAACTGCACCGTGCTGTTTGGCACCTCAACCTTCCTCGGTAATTACGCGCGCTTTGCCAATCCGTATGACTTTTACCGCGTGCGCTATGTGGTGGCCGGGGCGGAAAAACTGCAGGAGAGCACGCGCCAGATTTGGCAGGACAAGTTTGGTCTGCGCATTCTTGAAGGCTATGGCGTTACCGAATGCGCGCCGGTGGTCTCGATCAACGTGCCGATGGCGGCGAAGCCGGGGACGGTGGGCCGTATTCTGCCGGGAATGGATGCGCGTCTGCTGGCGGTACCTGGCATTGAGGACGGTGGCCGTCTGCAGCTCAAGGGGCCAAACGTCATGAACGGTTATCTGCGCGTGGAAAATCCGGGCGTGCTGGAAGTGCCGACGGCGGAAAACGTCAATGGCGAGAGTGAGACGGGCTGGTATGACACCGGAGATATTGTCCGTTTCGATGAACAGGGCTTCGTGCAGATCCAGGGCCGGGCTAAACGCTTCGCCAAAATTGCGGGTGAGATGGTCTCGCTGGAGATGGTTGAGCAACTGGCGACAGCGGTATCCGCTGACAAGCTGCATGCTACGGTTGTGAAGAGCGATGCCAGCAAAGGCGAAGCACTGGTGTTGTTCACCACAGACAGCGAACTGAAACGCGACCGGTTGCTACAGCATGCGCGTGAACATGGCATTCCTGAGCTGGCGGTACCGCGCGATATTCGTTACCTGAAGCAGCTTCCGGTGCTGGGCAGCGGGAAGCCTGATTTCGTGACCCTGAAGGGCATGGTTGACGAGGCGGAACAGCAAAATGCGTGAGTCAGTACACACTAACACTTCCCTCTGGTCGAAGGGCATGATGGCGGTCATTGCCGCCCAGTTTCTCTCTGCCTTCGGTGACAATGCGTTACTGTTTGCCACCCTGGCATTGCTGAAGGCCGAGTTTTATCCGGACTGGAGCCAGCCCATCCTGCAGATGGTGTTTGTGGGTGCTTACATTATTTTCGCTCCGTTTGTCGGACAGGTGGCGGACAGCTTCCCGAAAGGCCGGGTGATGATGTTTGCGAACGGCCTTAAACTGCTGGGCGCCGCCAGTATTTGTTTTGGTATCAACCCGTTTATCGGCTACACGCTGGTGGGCATTGGCGCAGCGGCGTACTCCCCGGCGAAGTATGGCATCCTGGGGGAACTCACGACCGGCGATAAGCTGGTGAAAGCCAACGGGCTGATGGAGTCCTCTACCATTGCGGCGATCCTGCTCGGCTCTGTCGCAGGGGGCGTGCTGGCGGACTGGCATGTGCTGGCGGCGCTGAGCGTGTGTGCAGTGGTGTATGGCGGGGCGGTGGTAGCCAACCTGTTTATTCCAAAATTGCCGGTGGCTCGCCCGGGGCAATCCTGGCGCTTTGCGCCTATGACAGGCAGTTTCTTCAACGCCTGCCGCGTACTGTGGCGTAACGGTGAAACGCGCTTCTCCCTGATGGGCACCAGCATGTTCTGGGGCGCAGGCGTCACGCTGCGTTTCCTGCTGGTGCTGTGGGTGCCGGTGGCGCTGGGGATTACTGACAATGCGACACCGACTTATCTTAACGCAATGGTGGCGATTGGGATTGTCGTTGGGGCTGGCGCGGCGGCGAAGCTGGTGACGCTTGAGACCGTTGCACGCTGCATGCCTGCGGGGATCCTGATTGGCGTGGTGGTGCTTATCTTCTCGCTGCAGCACGCCTTGCTACCCGCCTACGCGCTGCTTGTCCTGATTGGTATTCTGGGGGGCTTTTTCGTTGTGCCGCTCAATGCGCTGTTGCAGGAGCGCGGCAAGCAGACCGTCGGCGCAGGGAATGCCATTGCGGTGCAAAACCTCGGTGAAAACCTGGCGATGCTGTTAATGCTGGGGCTCTATTCGCTGGCCGTTAAAGTCGGTGTGCCGGTGGTGGGGATTGGCGTAGGATTCGGTGCGCTGTTTGCGCTGGCGATTACCGGATTATGGATCTGGCAGCGTCGCCGTTGATCTGTGACCCTCACCACGGCCCTCTCCCACTGTACAGTCCGGGGACATGGTAGACAGGTGTTCGGGGACATGGTGAACACTTTTTAACATCCTTTACCCATGGTGATCGACTTTTTCTTCAGGTCGATCACCCCCACTTTTGTGCTGTACCACCACACCTCGTAGCGGCCGTCTTCCTGCATCTCCTTCAGCCCGACCCGTTCTTCCCTGAATGCCTTGCCTGCGCTCAGACTTACCCCTTTCACGCTCAGCTTTCCGCTGATATCCACTTTCCTGACCATCACGCCCTCGTCATACTCCGGGGGCGTTGTGTTGCCGCTGTACTGCCGTGCAGACGGCTGATACCGCGAGCCCGGTACCGCCATGTCCAGCGCCTCATGCGGGCGTTCAAGGTTATAGACCGTCCTCCAGTGGTCGAAGGCGCGCTGCAGTTCGCCCTCGTTCGCGAACCACTTACCCTGCAGCACCTCTGCCTTCAGGCTGCGATGAAAACGCTCCAGCTTGCCCTGCGTCTGCGGATGATACGGCCGGGAGTGCCCCACCCGGATACCATGGCGCATCAGCCACAGCTCCAGTGCCGTCCAGGTGCCGGTGGTGTCTCCCCACGGGGCGCCGTTGTCCATTGTCATCCGGTCCGGCAGGCCGTAGCGTTCAAACACGCTGACCAGCCGCTGCTGCACGGTCTCACGCCGTTCATCGGTACAGTGCGCCAGGCACAGGGAAAAACGGGAGTGGTCATCCAGCAGGGTGAGCGGATGGCAGCGGCCACCGCCAAAGGGAAAGTGGCCCTTAAAATCCATCTGCCAGAGCTGGTTCGGCGCGTCATGTTCGAACCGCCCCGTGGCGGGAATGCCCGGAGAAGTGCCCGGCAGCAGGCCGTGACGGGCCATCAGGTTATGAACGGTGCTGAAGGCGGGCATACGGTGCCCCTGGTCTTCGAGCCAGCGCTTTATCTTGCGTGCGCCCCAGCGTTCATGGCGGTCATGGGCCATACGCAGCAGGGCAGTGATGTCGTCAGACGAGCGGTTCGGGGAATGGTGCGGTATGCGCGGGTGGTCCTGAAGGCCGGCGGCCCCTTCCTCCCTCCAGCGGCGAAGCCACTTGTAGCCGGTGGCAGGTGAAATGCCGAAGCGACGGCAGAGGGAACGGATGTTCGCCCCGTCCTGCGAGGCGAACAAAACAAACTCAGTACGTAATGACATGGTATCTCTCGCATCCCAGGGCATAAGCGACTCCATAAACGGGTTCTTATGCCTTAGTTGTAAGTGTCTACCATGTCCCCGAACAAGTGTTCACTATGTCCCCGGACCGTACACCCACAGGACTGAGGGATCCCCATAAAATAATGCCTGCACGGAGGACCCCCTCTCCCTTGAGGGAGAGGGTTGGGGTGAGGGGGAACATATGGCTGTAGAGGTCATTCCGTTCACTTTATGTTCCTTGCTACTCTGTAACGGCATGACTTGTGAACGTGCCAGGGTGGCTCAGTCGCCACCACCCTGGCAACCCGGGCTCCCGGCGGTAAATCGCCGCTTCGCGGTGCCCTCGGCTTATTCCTTACGGCTTATCGGGGACGGGCGGAGGTAACATATATGGACGCTCCCGGAATGCAACGTTTTCTTCAGTTCAGCAATTAAACGGGTAGATGCAGCCATATATCCGGTTTCTGATAGGATTTATTTATCCCGAACCATGATGAAATCCGCCAGACAGGTACCAATCATCCTCTTCGGGCTGACTTGCCCTTGTTGCCTCTCGGTGTATCCTGCCTGCGGTCTTACCTGTTTTGCCATCTTCTGAAGTCAACTGCACCTACCAGGACGTAACTCTTTTTCAGCACCTCGTCAGGTTGACTGGCCTTGTGTCAGGCGGCCTGACGAGGCTTATATTCCGTGTCGTGTGTCAGCATTGACCACATTATTCTCGACGTTTTTGCCGCCATCGCGACAACTGCAACATTGTAGTGCTTCCGCTCAAGCAGCCCCTGAAGCCAGGCATTCTCCTCAACTGAGCCTTTCCGGTTGACCCAGGCTGTCAGTGCTCGTGCGCCGTGAACCAGAAGGTATCGGAAATATCCATCTCCGCGTTTGCTTATCCCGCCCAGTTGCTGTTTGCCGCCACTGGAATGTTCTTTTGGTGTCAGCCCCAGCCATGAAGCGAATTGCTTTGCGGTGCTGAATTGTTGGGCATTACCCACTGCTGCTACCACATAAGTGGCCGTTAGCATGCCTACCCCAGGGATTTTGGCCAGTCTCTGGCAGGCCGTCTGCGTTTTATACCAGGAGGCCAGAGCTTCTTCTACCTGTTTAATCTGCTCCTCAAGTTCCCGGATATGGTTAGCCTGTCTGTAGATGCTGGCTCTGACAAAGGGAGATAAACCATTTTCGCTGTCTTCCAGAATGGCTGGTAGCTCACGGGTTAAATGGCTTTGTCCGGCTGCAATCGTAATACCAAACTCAGCAAGTGTGGCTCTTAAACTATTGGAACAGGCGATCCGCTCGCGGATAAGTATTCCCCGTTCAGTGTGTAACGCTAAAACGGCCTGCTGCTCTTCGGTTTTTATCTGTACAAAACGCATATTCGGGCGGGTTACCGCTTCGCAGATTGCTTCAGCATCTGCTGCATCCGTCTTGTTCGTTTTGACATATGGCTTCACATATTGCGGAGGAATCAGTTTTACCTCATGGCCGTGACGACTGAATAATCGTGCAAAATGATGGCTGGACGAGCAGGCCTCCATGCCAATCAGGCAAGGTTCCAGTTGAATGACAAACTGAACGAATTTGGCCCGGGTTAGCCTTTTACGCAAAACTGTATGACCTTCGTGATCGACACCATGAAGCTGGAAAACGTTCTTTGCCAGGTCGATACCAAGAGTTGATACTTTCATGTGGACGCTCCTCATTTTTCAGGACGTATTGCAACGATCCAGTCTGGTACCTTGATACCGCAAAATCTGGAGCGTCCATCTCATTATCCCTTCCCTGTAAACCCGCCCTCTCGGCGCATCCATGCGCCTCGCCCCGGCCTGCAGGAAACGCCTCAGCAATTTACAGCCGGACCAGGGCGTCGCTGTAAGTCATTAATTTTCCTGAAACAACATTCATCGCTTTCGGTAAAAAAACTGGGGATCCCTCAGCCCACAGAGAGAGGGGGCAAACCCTAAAAACGGCAACCAGGTTGCCGTTTGCTTTTATCACGGTGCCGGGTAGGTGTATACCTGATGCACCGCTTCAATCTCTGCTAATACCTCTTCGCTCAGATTCAGATGGAAACTCTCGATATTCGTTTTCAGCTGTTCCATGGTCGTTGCGCCCAGCAGAGTGCTGGC
The DNA here is from genome assembly GCF_050031095.1 of Enterobacter cloacae complex sp. 382A5. Lineage (NCBI taxonomy): Bacteria > Pseudomonadati > Pseudomonadota > Gammaproteobacteria > Enterobacterales > Enterobacteriaceae > Enterobacter > Enterobacter cloacae complex sp. 382A5. The sequence continues at coordinate 3,723,260 of NZ_JBLGVK010000001.1, read as the reverse complement.
AACAAACGGCTGACGACGCACGAAGGCCAGAGCCATCTGAGCCGGATCAAGACCGTGACGTTTCGCGATATCCACATAGGCCGCCACGGCTTTTTGTGTCTGCTCACCGCTGTAGCGGGTAAAGCGGCTGAACAAGGTGTTACGCGCTCCGGCAGGTTTCGCGCCGTTCAGGTATTTCCCTGTCAACGTACCAAAGCCCAGACATGAATAGGCGAGCAACTCCACCTCTTCGTATTGCGTCACTTCGGCCAGACCCACTTCATAGCTGCGGTTGAGCAGGCTGTATGGGTTCTGGATGGTGACGATGCGGGGCAGGTCATGTTTGTCCGCCAGGTGCAGATAGCGCATCACGCCAAAGGCCGTTTCGTTAGAGACACCGATGTAGCGGATTTTTCCCGCTCGCTGGCATTCGGCCAGGGCTTCCAGCGTTTCCAGTAGCGTAACGGCCGGGGCGCTCTCATTCCAGCTATAGCCCAGCTTTCCAAAGCAGTTGGTGGGGCGCTGCGGCCAGTGAACCTGATAGAGATCGAGATAGTCGGTTTGCAGGCGCTTCAGGCTGGCATCCAGCGCGGCGCGGATATTTTTGCGATCGAGGATCTGGTTTGGACGGATCCCGGCATCGTTGTTGCGTGCGGGGCCGCTGACTTTTGACGCAACAACCAGCTTTTCGCGATTCCCGCGTTTGGCGAGCCAGTTGCCGACATAGGTTTCGGTAAGCCCCTGCGTTTCCGGACGAGGCGGTACAGGGTACATCTCTGCAACATCAATCAGGTTAATGCCCTGGCTGACGGCATAATCGAGTTGTGCATGGGCATCGGCTTCGCTGTTTTGTTCACCAAATGTCATCGTGCCCAACCCCAGTTGGCTTATTTCCAGAGCGCTGTGGGGGATACGGTGATAATGCATAGCCGGCTTCCTTCATTAGAAATACAGACCACGTCAGGAACCTCCCGACAAAGGAATATAAACATGGCAGAGGGGAAGCAAAAGGGGAAGAAAAAAATCGAAAAGGCCAGCAAGCCACTGACCTTTATCTGTTTATCGCTCGATAATCTGTGAAACTTCGTCGCGATTGATCTGCATTTTATTACCCTGCTGGTCATGGTAGCTGACCAGGCCAGTATCATCGTCGACTTCAGGTTTACCGTCGGTCAGGATCATCCGGCCATCTTTCGTCGCCATAACGTAATCGCTGCTACAGCCCGATACCGCAAACGCTAAACCCACTGCTGAAATCAACACTGCCCATTTTTTCATCGTTATCGTCCTCACCTAGCTCGTATCAAATCATAGTGTAGTATTAACCTGATATATCGAAAGGAGAAAGGGGGAAAATCTTAAATCCCCGTCGATTATGTTTGATAGTTCGCAAAATGAGTAAAAAACTATGTTTTCAGTAAGAAATGGCGAGCCAGCAGCGCACCTGTGAAGTTCTTTTTGAGATAAAAGCCGCGCGGCAACGTGAGTATCGGTTCGCCCTTGGCGCCAATAGCCTCGGTGAGGGCTTTGCTGTTGGCCGCTTTCGGACGCAGCTGTAAAACTTCTCCGTGTCGGGCCGTGATGCGCTCTACCTGCCCAAGGACGATCATATCCATCAGCTCTTCCCAGTCCAGCCTTAGCTGCCGCTCTTCATCTTCATCGGGGCTCCAGAGCAGCGGCGCGCCTACCCGGCGTTCAGCCAGCGGGATCTGGCGTTCACCCTCAACCGGAACCCAGAGTACGCGCTTGAGTTTATGGCGAACATGGCTGGTTTCCCACGTCACGCCGGTATTCCCGGTTAACGGCGCCACGCAGACAAAGGTGGTTTCAAGGGGCTTTCCCAGACGGTCTATGGGAATGGTTTTTAGCTCAACGCCCAGAGCCGCAAAATCCTGCTCGGGTTTACTCCCCGCACTAGCCCCCAGCCACAGCTCAAGCAACATGCCGATCCAGCCCTTATCCCGTTTCAGATCCTTTGGGATCGGCAATCCTGCCATCGCTGCCAGTTCGCCAAGCGAAAAGCCCGCCAGACGCTGCGCCTGCCCAAGCAACTGGGCTTCGCTTGTTGGCGGAGAAAGCATGGGTGAGAGCGCAAGCATGACGGCAACCTTTTGATTAAAAAATAAACTAAGAAACTATCCCCTGTGGATAGAGTTTAACTTTTTCTGTACGAATATGCCATGTGCATGATTTTTAGGTTTTTTTAGTTATGTGCGACCGTCCTTTCAGAAGTGAAAAACGGGTTGTTCAATTCTGGTCACTGACAATAAACAGGATCTTACACCATGTTATCCACAGAAAAGTGGGATAACTGGGAATAACCCTGACTACTGTTTCAATTTACAGCCTTGACGTGCGACGAAAATCGAATTTTCACACAAATCGTGCTTAACTTATTGGCACAATCTGTGGATAAAACCGACGCTGTTCGATCTTTCATCAGCATAACGATCATAGGTGTGATGATCATCACGTAATTCCTTCCCGGGGCGCTAAAAACAGAGCTAATTAAATGAAAATTATAGGAATGTTTTCGGCGGGTGACACGGTGTAGCGAGGGGCTCTTCAGGTTGTTCATCGGTAATTCCACACTTCTTCACAACTATATCCACAGAAAAGGTGAATAAAATTGCCCTTGTTGCCGCTTATCTGTTTATAACTCTGCGCATATTTGTGAGTTATTCAAATGTTATTAGGTTGCAGGCCTGTAAGAGAGTGGTTTACCGCCTCCCTGTAGTGTGAAACAATCATTCATATATCAGATTTAGTTTGGGGTAGTCCGGTGATTGATGACGATGGCTACCGCCCGAACGTAGGAATAGTAATTTGTAATCGTCAGGGCCAGGTGATGTGGGCCCGGCGATATGGTCAGCACTCCTGGCAGTTTCCGCAAGGCGGGATCAACCCAGGGGAGTCCCCAGAACAAGCGATGTACCGGGAGCTGTTTGAAGAGGTCGGTTTAAGCCGAAAAGATGTTCGCATCCTGGCTTCGACCCGCAACTGGTTGCGTTACAAGTTACCGAAACGTTTGGTGCGTTGGGACACAAAGCCGGTTTGTATCGGCCAGAAACAGAAGTGGTTTCTGTTGCAATTGGTGGGCAACGATTCAGATATCAATATGCAAACCAGCAGTACGCCGGAGTTTGATGGCTGGCGCTGGGTGAGTTACTGGTATCCTGTTCGTCAGGTCGTGTCATTTAAACGCGATGTTTACCGTAGGGTGATGAAAGAGTTCGCAAGTGTTGTCATGCAGCTTCAGGAGATCCCGCCTAAGCCGCAGAGCGCACCTGCCTGGCGACGTAAAAGAGGTTAAGCTACGCAAATCATGCTCACCCGCTTGCGAGAAATAGTCGAGAAAGTGGCCAGTGCGCCTCGTCTGAACGAGGCGCTGAATATTCTGGTCACTGACATCTGTCTTGCGATGGAAACTGAAGTCTGTTCGGTGTATCTGGCCGATCATGACCGACGTTGCTACTACCTGATGGCGACCCGTGGTTTAAAAAAACCACGCGGTCGTACCGTTACGCTCGCCTTTGATGAAGGTATCGTAGGCCTGGTGGGGCGACTGGCTGAACCCATCAACCTTGCCGACGCGCAAAAGCACCCCAGCTTTAAATACATTCCCTCCGTAAAAGAAGAGCGTTTCCGCGCCTTCCTGGGCGTACCGATCATCCAGCGTCGTCAACTGCTTGGCGTACTGGTCGTTCAGCAGCGCGAACTGCGTCAGTATGACGAAAGCGAAGAGTCTTTCCTCGTGACGCTAGCCACGCAGATGGCTGCGATCCTCTCTCAGTCTCAGCTTGCCGCCCTGTTTGGGCAGTACCGTCACACGCGTATTCGTGCGCTGCCGGCCTCGCCTGGCGTGGCGATTGCTGAAGGCTGGATGGACGCCACCCTGCCGCTGATGGAACAGGTGTACGAAGCCTCAACTCTGGATGAAGCGCTTGAGCGCGAGCGCCTCACCGCGGCGCTGGAAGAGGCGGCCAACGAATTTCGGCGTTACAGCAAACGCTTTGCCGCCGGGGCGCAAAAAGAGACGGCGGCCATTTTTGACCTCTATTCGCACCTGCTCTCCGATGCGCGTCTGCGCCGTGAGCTTTTTGCCGAGGTTGATAAAGGTGCCGTAGCGGAATGGGCCGTTAAAAAGGTCATCGAAAAATTTGCGGAGCAATTTGCCGCACTGACAGACAGTTACCTGAAAGAGCGTGCGGGAGACCTACGTACACTCGGTCAGCGTCTGCTGTTCCACCTTGATGACACGATCCAGGGGCCGAATGCCTGGCCAAAACGCTTTGTGCTGGTTGCCGATGAACTGTCCGCGACCACGCTGGCGGAGCTGCCGCAGGACAGGCTGGCAGGTGTGGTGGTGCGCGATGGCGCAGCTAACTCCCATGCGGCTATTATGGTTCGTGCCCTGGGTATCCCCACCGTTATGGGGGCCGATATTCAGCCCTCGGTGCTGCACCGACGCACGCTGGTGGTGGATGGCTATCGCGGTGAGCTCCTGGTCGATCCTGAGCCGGTCCTGCTCCAGGAATACCAGCGCCTTATCAGTGAAGAGAATGAATTAAGCAAGCTGGCGGAAGATGACGTCGACCTGCCTGCACAGCTTAAAAGCGGCGAGCGCATCAAAGTTATGCTCAACGCAGGGTTAAGCCCCGAGCATGAAGAGAAGCTCGGCAGCCGCATTGATGGCATCGGCTTATATCGCACCGAAATCCCGTTCATGCTGCAAAGCGGCTTTCCCTCAGAAGAGGAGCAGGTTGCACAGTATCAGGGCATGTTGCAGATGTTTAACGACAAGCCGGTTACCCTGCGTACCCTGGACGTTGGTGCGGATAAACAGCTGCCGTATATGCCAATCAGTGAAGAAAACCCGTGCCTGGGCTGGCGTGGGATCCGCATTACGCTGGATCAGCCTGAGATCTTCCTGATCCAGGTGCGCGCCATGCTGCGCGCGAATGCGGCGACCGGGAACCTCAGCATTTTACTGCCTATGGTCACCAGCATTGATGAGATCGACGAAGCGCGACGGTTGATCGAACGTGCAGGCCGTGAAGTCGAAGAGATGATCGGTTACGCGATCCCCAAACCGCGGATCGGGGTGATGCTCGAAGTGCCTTCCATGGTCTTCATGCTGCCGCAGCTGGCGAACCGGGTCGATTTTATCTCTGTCGGAACCAACGATCTGACGCAGTATATTCTGGCCGTCGATCGTAACAACACGCGTGTTGCCAGTATTTATGACAGCCTGCATCCGGCTATCATTCGGGCGCTGGCGATGATTGCCCGCGAAGCGGAGCAATACGGTATCGATTTGCGGCTGTGTGGCGAAATGGCCGGGGATTCAATGTGCGTTGCGATCCTCATCGGCCTGGGGTATCGCCATCTGTCGATGAACGGCCGCGTTGTCGCACGTGTGAAGTACCTGCTGCGCCATATTGACATCGAGGATGCCCGCGAGCTGGCCGAGCGCAGTCTTGAAGCGCAGCTGGCAACGGAAGTGCGTCATCAGGTCGCCGCGTTTATGGAGCGACGCGGCATGGGCGGCCTGATCCGCGGTGGCCGCTGAGGTCTTTCTCTCTCTTCCTGTAGGCTGAGGGATCCACAATGGTTCATAAACAGAAGCAATAACGCTGCTCTCAGAATGACCACCAGAGCTGTATGTTCCCCCTCACCCCAGCCCTCTCTCAGGTGGAGAGGGAGCCGTCCGTGCGTAATTTTTCGGTGGGGATCCCTCTGCCCCGTGGGAGAGGGCAACATCCCACACCATCCTCTATACACATCTTTTACATCTCTGGCGCATCCTCCGCGTCCGCCTTGTGCTATGATTCGCAACTTTGGAGCCTCTGCTGACCGCCGGGGCGCATCTCTACCGCTGTCCACTTTCAGCGGAATAACAACATCTTGTGGTGACAGATGAACAGTGGTTATCTGCATTTTCCGGAATTTGATCCGGTCATTTTCTCAGTAGGACCCGTTTCGCTTCACTGGTACGGTCTGATGTACCTGGTGGGCTTCATTTTTGCTATGTGGCTTGCTGGCCGTCGCGCCAGTCGTCCTGGCAGTGGCTGGACCAAAAACGAAGTCGAAAACCTGCTTTACGCGGGCTTCCTCGGTGTGTTCCTTGGTGGCCGTATTGGCTATGTCCTGTTCTATAACCTCCCGGTATTCCTCAACGATCCGCTCTATCTGTTCCGCGTCTGGGACGGGGGGATGTCCTTCCATGGCGGCCTGATTGGTGTGATTCTGGTGATGGTGATTTTTGCCAAACGCACCAAACGCAACTTCTTCCAGGTATCGGACTTTATCGCGCCATTGATTCCGTTTGGTCTGGGGGCTGGTCGTCTGGGCAACTTCATCAACGGCGAGCTGTGGGGACGTGTCGACCCGAGCGTTTCCTTTACTATGCTGTTCCCGGGCTCGCGCGCGGAAGACCTGGCGCTGCTGCCGTCTCATCCTGAATGGCAATCCATTTTTGATACGTACGGCGTTCTGCCGCGTCACATGTCTCAGCTCTATGAGCTGGCGCTGGAAGGCGTGGTGCTGTTTATCATCCTGAATCTGTTTATCCGCAAACCGCGCCCGATGGGGGCTGTCTCCGGCCTGTTCCTGATTGGCTACGGTGCGTTCCGTATCATCGTTGAGTTCTTCCGCCAGCCGGATGCGCAGTTCACCGGCGAGTGGGTACAGTACATCAGCATGGGGCAAATCCTCTCCATTCCGATGATCGTCGCGGGTGCCATTATGATGATTTGGGCGTATCGTCGTCGTCCACAGCAACAACTTTCCTGAGGAACCATGAAACAGTATCTTGAATTGATGAAAAAAGTGCTCGACGAGGGCACGCCGAAAAATGACCGTACCGGAACCGGCACGCTCTCCATTTTTGGCCACCAGATGCGCTTCAACCTGCAAGAAGGCTTCCCCCTGGTGACGACAAAGCGCTGCCACCTGCGCTCGATCATTCATGAACTGCTCTGGTTCCTGCAAGGCGATACCAACGTTGCCTATCTGCACGAAAACAACGTCTCCATCTGGGACGAATGGGCAGATGAAAACGGCAATCTGGGCCCGGTGTACGGCAAGCAGTGGCGTGCGTGGCCAACGCCTGATGGCCGCCATATTGACCAGATCACCACCGTGATGAACCAGCTGAAAAACGACCCGGACTCGCGCCGTATTATCGTTTCTGCCTGGAACGTGGGTGAGCTGGATAAAATGGCGCTGGCACCGTGCCATGCGTTCTTCCAGTTCTATGTGGCTGATGGCAAACTCTCCTGCCAGCTTTACCAGCGCTCTTGCGATGTCTTCCTCGGCCTGCCCTTTAACATCGCCAGCTATGCGCTGTTAGTACATATGATGGCCCAGCAGTGCGATCTGGAAGTGGGCGATTTTGTCTGGACCGGTGGGGATACGCACCTGTACAGCAACCACATGGAACAGACGCATCTCCAGCTGACCCGTGAACCGCGTGCACTGCCGAAGCTGATTATCAAACGTAAACCGGAATCGATCTTCGATTACCGCTTTGACGACTTCGAGATTGAGGGATACGACCCGCATCCGGGCATCAAAGCGCCTGTCGCAATCTGATACAGCAAATCGTTACATAACCGGCGCATTTACGCGCCGGTTTTTTTTCGTCTGTACTCTGTTCCCCGAGGCGTTATCCAGTCGGCGTGCAACGCGCTGCAACGGATAACATTCTCTGGATAACGCCTCGTAAAACCCCGAATTGCGGCTCGTCATGTTCACGGCGTTTCGCCACACTCCCGGCATGAAAAAAGAGCACGGCTTTACGCTTATCGAAACTCTGGTTGCCATTTCGCTGGTTATTATCCTCAGCGCGACAGGGCTCGCCGGCTGGGACAACTGGCAACAGCGGCAGAGGTTGTGGCAGGTCGCCTGTCAGGTCCGCGACTATCTGGTGTTTCTGCGAAACGATGCCAATCGTCACAACCGTGACCACCTGATCACGCTTCAGCAGGAAGACAGAGGCGGCTGTTTGATGAGCTCTGCAGTGCAGGGCTGTGAGAACAACAGCCCGTATGTGCTCAGACCGTTGTGGCCTGACGTCGTGCTAAGGGAGGTTACGCCTTCATTAGGATTCTATGGATTAAGGGACACGGCGTGGGCAGGGCGGATACGGGTACAGAGCAGGGCAGGAGAATGGATGATTGTCGTCTCAAACGGAGGGCGTATCAGGATGTGCAATGTTACAGGGGAAAATGCATGCCGATGAACCAGCACGGCTTCTCACTCACAGAGGTGCTGGTTGCAATGGCGATCAGCAGCATTCTGTTACTCAGCACGTCGCGTTTTTTACCGGAGCTGCAACGGGCAGTTTTGCTGCAATCCAGGGCGCAGGAGCGTGAAGAAGAGATCTGGCAACGCCTGTTCGCGATTGGCAAGCAGTTACAACGCGCGGGATATTGCGCGGGTAATTGTCAGGGGCAGAGCCTGACCATCGGCAGGGAGGGAAGCTGTGTGATTGTCCGGTGGGATGCAAACAGTAACGGCACCTGGGACACCTCAGCATCGGATAACGAAAGTACGGGGTTTCGTCTGGAATCAGGCGCGCTGGAAACCCTGCGTGGCGCGACGGGGTGTGAAGGAAAAGGATGGGAGAAGCTTACCGACCCGGCCCGGCTTATGATCCACACATTTGTGGTACGTAAACATGAGCACCCGGGATTTGCGCCAGCGTTATATCTCGAGCTGTCCGCCAGCGGGGTGAATGATAAGCACGCTGCCCCTTACCAGGTTCGCTATGGCGTTACGGGGTTTAACTTGTGAACCGCCAGAATGGGATTGCCTCACTGACGCTGGTTCTGCTGTTACTGGTGTTAGGCACACTGATCCTGACCGGCCTTAACCAGCAACTCATAACATTTACCATGCTGGTTGGCGACGAGAGCCGCGCCATCCAGCAGCAGGCAGCCGCGCAGTCTGCGCTGGAGTGGGGGCGCGTTCAGCACTGGTCGTTGCAGCCTGATGTACAGTGCAAACAGAGACAAACGCAACGTGTTTGTTTGCGTGTACTGAATGAGTCGCAGGTGTTACTCATCGCTGGAGATGGAGAGCTGTTGCTCTGGCGTGGCGGGGAGATTGTCAACGGGCACATACGCTTTTTACCTCATGGCTGGAGTGATTTTTGCCCGCTAAAGGAGCGTGCGTTATGTCGGTTGCCGTAAAGAATGAAAAGGGGTTCAGCATGGTCGACGTGTTGCTGGCGATGATGCTGCTGGTGGCGATCGTAACGGCGCTGTCCGGCTATCACCGGGCGCTGGCTTCCCGCTTTGCCCTGTTTAGCCAGTATCGTCAGCTCTGGCACATCGCCTGGACGCAGTCGCAGATGGATGCTGGTGCGCTGCCAGCAGGCTGGCAGATAAACCGGATGCAGACAACGCAGTCTGGATGTGTCAGCATCACGGTTACACTTATTTCTCCTCTGGGTCGACGCGGTGAGATGACGCGTCTGCATTGCCCGGTTAGCCAGTAGTCGGGAGCGTCTATGTTAAGGGTCTACCACTCAAATCGTCTGGATGTGCTGGAAGCGCTGATGGAATTTATCGTTGAGCGTGAGCGGCTCGACGATCCGTTTGAGCCTGAAATGGTGCTGGTGCAGAGCACCGGTATGGCACAATGGCTGCAGATGTCGCTTTCCCGTAAATTTGGCATCGCGGCGAATATCGATTTTCCGCTTCCCGCGAGCTTTATCTGGGAGATGTTTGTCCGCGTGTTGCCTGACATCCCGGAGCAGAGCGCGTTTAACAAACAGAGCATGAGCTGGAAGCTGATGGCGCTTTTGCCAGATATGCTCACGCATGATGAGTTTGCCATGCTGCGCCACTACCTGCATGACGATACCGACAAACGCAAGCTGTTCCAGCTGGCATCACGTACCGCGGATCTCTATGACCAGTATTTAGTGTATCGTCCGGAATGGCTGACTCGCTGGGAGGCGGGTGAGCTGGTAGAAGGTCTGCCGGAGGCGCAGGTCTGGCAGGCGCCGCTGTGGAAAGCGCTGGTGGAGCATACCGAAAAGCTGGGTCAACCTAAGTGGCACCGTGCGAACCTCTACCAACGGTTCATCTCCATACTGGAAAATAGCACTGACCGACCGGCCCGGCTGCCCTCCCGCGTATTTATTTGCGGTATTTCCGCCTTGCCACCCGTCTATCTGGATGCGCTGAAAGCGCTCGGAAAACACATCGACATCCATATTCTGTTTACTAACCCCTGCCGCCATTACTGGGGCGACATTCAGGATGACCGGTGGCTTTCGCGGCTTGTGACGCGCCAGCGGCGACGTCTCTTTGAAGAACGCACGGTGCCCTTGTTTAAAGACAGTGCCTCTGCCGCGCAGCTTTTTGATGAGCAGGGCATTCAGAACCTGCCAAACCCGCTGCTTGCCTCTTGGGGCAAGCTGGGCCGGGACTACATTCATATGCTCTCTGATATCACCTCGTCAGGCGAAGGCGACGTGGATGCGTTTGTTGAAATCACGCCGGACAGCCTGCTGCACAATATCCAGTCCGATATTCTGGATCTGGAAAATCGCGCGGTGATGGGCGTGACGGCAGAAGAATTTGAACGCAGCGACACGAAGCGGAGACTGGATCCCGACGATCGCAGTATCACGGTGCATGTTTGCCACAGTGCGCAGCGTGAAGTCGAAGTCCTGCACGATCAGTTGCTCGCCATGCTGCAGGACGATCCTGACCTGACACCGCGTGATATCGTGGTGATGGTGGCGGATATCGACAGCTACAGCCCCTTTATTCAGGCCGTTTTCGGCAGTGCGACGGGAGAGCGCTACCTGCCTTATGCCATCTCTGACCGTCGGGCTCGCCAGTCTCACCCGGCCTTGCAGGCATTCGTTACCCTGCTGTCACTGCCCGACAGCCGCTTCATTTCCGAAGATGTCCTGGCATTGCTCGATGTCCCCGTGCTGGCCGCTCGTTTCAACATTAACGAAGAGGGGTTGCGCTACCTTCGTCAGTGGGTAAACGAGTCTGGCGTACGTTGGGGGATCGATGACGACAACGTACAGGAGTTTGAGCTTCCCCCTACCGGGCAGCACACCTGGCAGTTTGGTCTGACGCGTATGCTGCTGGGGTATGCCATGGAAAGCAGCCAGGGCGAGTGGAACGAGGTCCTGCCTTATGATGAGTCCAGCGGGCTCATCGCGGAGCTTGTCGGGCATTTAGCCTCGCTGCTGATGCAGCTTAACCGCTGGCGACGTGCGCTAATGCAGCCGCGTCCGCTGGAGGAGTGGCTGCCGGTTTGCCGGGAACTGCTCAATGATTTCTTCCTGCCGGACAGTGACACGGAAGCCGCAATGGCGCTGATTGAAACACAGTGGCAGGCGATAGTCGATGAGGGGGTGAACTCCCACTATAACGAAGCGATCCCGCTTTCGCTTCTGCGGGACGAATTGACCCTGCGCCTCGATCAGGAGCGTATCAGCCAGCGCTTCCTTGCCGGGCCGATCAATATCTGCACGCTGATGCCCATGCGTTCCATTCCCTTCAAAGTGGTGTGTCTGCTTGGTATGAATGACGGTGTTTATCCGCGAGCCCTGCCGCCGCTGGGCTTTGATCTCATGAGCCCGGCACCGAAGCGGGGCGACCGTAGCCGTCGTGATGATGACCGCTACCTCTTCCTTGAGGCGCTTATTTCCGCGCAGAACAAGCTTTACATCAGTTATATCGGTCGGTCGATTCAGGACAACAGCGAGCGTTTTCCCTCTGTTCTGGTGCAGGAACTGGTGGACTATATCGGACAGAGCCACTACCTGCCGGGGGATGAAGAACGTAACTGCGATGAGAGCGACCAGCGGGTGAAAGCGCATATCACCTGTTGTCACAGCCGTATGCCGTTTGACCCGATGAACTACGTCGCCAGCGAATTGCAGAGCTATGCCCAGGAGTGGCTCCCCGCGGCGAAGAAAGAGGGGAGGGCGCACAGCGATTTCATTCAGGAGCTCGACGCGCGGCCCATTGAAACCCTGACCTTCGAACAACTGCAGCGGTTTTGGGCGCATCCGGTACGCGCCTTCTTCCAGCAGCGGTTGCAGGTAAATTTCCGCTCGGAAGAGAGCGAAATTCCTGACGCAGAACCGTTTACGCTGGAAGGGCTGGAACGTTATCAGTTAAACCTCCAGCTGCTGAATGCGCTGGTGGAGCAGGAAGATGCTGACAAACTGTTCCGCCGCTATCGCGCTGCGGGGCAATTACCGTATGGTGCGTTTGGGGAGATCGTCTGGGAGGCGCAGTGCACAGAGATGAAGGCGCTTGCCGAGCGTGTTATCGAATGCCGACAGCCGGGAACAAGCCTCGAAATCGACCTCAACTGCAACGGTATCCAGCTGACGGGCTGGCTGACGCAGGTTCAACCGGACGGGCTGCTGCGCTGGCGGCCTTCCATGCTGAGCGTTTCACAGGGTTTGCAACTCTGGCTCGAACATCTTGTCTACAGTGCTGGCGGTAACCAGGGTGAAAGCCGGATGTTTGTACGCAAGGAGGGCGAGTGGCGTTTCCCGCCAATGGAGCCGGAGCAGGCGTTACATTACTTGTCCTTGTACATTGAAGGTTATCGTCAGGGGATGAACAAGCCGCTGCTGCTGCTGCCTGAAAGTGGCGGGGCGTGGATAAAAGCCTGTTATGACGCGCAGAATGATGCGATGTTAACGGATGACGCTTCACTGCAGAAAGCGCGGAGTAAATTTGTTCAGGCCTGGGAAGGTAACATGATGGTCCGTGGTGAAGGCGATGATGTCTGGTATCAACGGTTATGGCGAACGCTTGAGCCAGAATACTTTGAGACCATCACGGAAGAGGCACAACGTTACCTGTTACCGTTGTTCAAATTTAATCAGTCCTGAGCGCTGTATAAAAATTGCGCAGTAATGGGTGTTCATTTATGATGCACCTGCTATCACGGACTGATGTACAGAAAGAAAGAGATGCTGGCGTGTCCAGCACGAAGTTTGTTAATGATGTAGCCGTGATAAAGAGGTCGTTAATGCCAGGCAGCACCTTGTTCAAAGCGTTTGTTTTGTTTGTCGCCCTTTGGGCTCCCGTCACTCAGGCAGACTCCGGTTGGCAACCCATCCAGGAAACTATCCGTAAAAGCGAAAAAGATACCCGTCAGTATCAGGCTGTCCGCCTTGATAACGGGATGACCGTGCTGCTGGTTTCCGATCCGCAGGCGGTGAAATCCCTCTCGGCGCTCGTGGTACCCGTTGGGTCGCTGGAAGATCCCGAAGCGCACCCGGGTCTTGCGCACTATCTGGAACATATGACGTTGATGGGGTCCAAAAAATACCCCCAGCCGGATAGCCTCTCCGAATTTCTGAAAATGCATGGCGGCAGCCACAACGCCAGTACGGCACCGTATCGGACGGCGTTTTATCTGGAAGTCGAAAATGATGCGCTGGAAGGGGCGGTGGATCGTCTCGCCGATGCCATTGCCGCACCGCTGCTGGATAAAAAATACGCTGACCGTGAACGTAATGCCGTCAATGCTGAATTGACCCTGGCCCGCACGCGAGACGGTATGCGCATGGCGCAGGTGAGCGCCGAAACCATCAACCCGGCGCACCCTGGATCCCGTTTTTCCGGGGGTAACCTCGAGACGCTGAGTGACAAACCAAACAGCCCGGTGCTTGATGCGTTGCACGCGTTTCGCGACAAATACTACTCCGCAAACCTGATGAAAGCGGTTATCTACAGCAACAAACCGTTGCCAGAACTGGCTGCCATGGCGGCGCAGACCTTTGGACGGGTACCAAATAAAAACATCGACCTGCCGCAGATAAACGTACCGGTTGTCACCGACGCGCAGAAAGGGATCGTGATCCACTACGTGCCCGCACTGCCGCGCAAGGTGTTACGCGTTGAGTTCCGCATTGATAACAATACCGCACAGTTCCGCAGTAAAACGGATGAACTGGTCACCTATCTTATTGGTAACCGCAGCCCGGGAACGCTTTCTGACTGGCTGCAAAAGCAGGGGCTGGTGGAAGGGATCCGTGCCGACTCCGATCCTGTGGTTAACGGCAACAGCGGTGTGCTGGCGATTTCCGCCACCCTGACCGACAAAGGGCTGGCGCACCGTGACGAGGTGGTCGCGGCTATCTTCAGCTATCTCTCGTTGCTGCGCGATAAAGGCGTCGATAAACGCTACTTTGACGAACTGGCACACGTGCTGGATCTCGATTTCCGCTATCCGTCCATTACCCGCGACATGGACTATGTTGAGTGGCTGGCGGATACCATGATCCGCGTGCCGGTTGAACATACCCTGGACGCGGTCAACATTGCCGACCAGTATGACGCTGAGGCGATAAAAACGCGCCTGGCAATGATGACCCCACAGAATGCCCGCATCTGGTACATCAGCCCGAACGAGCCGCATAACAAAACGGCCTATTTCGTGGATGCCCCTTACCAGGTGGATAAAATCAGTGAGCAAACGTTCGCAAACTGGCAGAAAAAGGCCAGCGAGATCGCGTTGAAGCTGCCGGAACTGAATCCCTACATCCCGGATGATTTCTCCCTGATTAAAACCGCGAAAGCGTACCCACACCCGCAGCTTATTGTTGATGAGCCGACGTTGCGCGTGGTGTACACCCCAAGCCACTACTTCGCCAGCGAGCCAAAAGCCGATGTCAGCGTTGTTCTTCGCAACCCGAAAGCGATGGATAGCGCCAAAAATCAGGTGATGTTTGCGCTCAATGACTATCTGGCCGGTATCGCACTTGACCAGCTCAGCAACCAGGCCGCCGTAGGTGGGATCAGCTTCTCTACCAACGCCAATAACGGACTGATGGTCAATGCAAACGGCTATACCCAGCGTCTGCCTCAGCTGTTCCAGGCGTTGCTGGAGGGCTATTTCAGCTACACGCCAACGGAAGAGCAGTTTGAGCAGGCGAAGTCCTGGTATGCGCAGATGATGGATTCCGCTGAGAAAGGCAAGGCGTACGATCAGGCGATTATGCCGGCGCAGATGCTGTCGCAAATCCCTTATTTCCAGCGTGAAGATCGCCGGGCGCTGCTGCCATCCATCACATTAAAAGAGGTGCTGGCCTACCGCGACGCGCTGAAAACTAACACGCGTCCGGAGTTTCTTATCGTCGGCAACATGAGCGAGGACCAGGCCAAAACGCTGGCGGAGAACGTACGTCAGCAGCTCGGTTCAAAAGGCGACGAGTGGTGCCGTAACCAGGACGTGCTGGTTGAGAAAAAACAGAATGTGATTTTTGAAAAAGCAGGTAACAGCACGGATTCCGCGCTGGCCGCCGTGTTTGTTCCTGCGGGCTATAATGAATTTGCCAGCTCTGCGCAGAGTGCCGTTCTGGGACAAATTATACAGCCGTGGTTCTACAATCAGCTGCGCACAGAAGAGCAGCTTGGCTACGCGGTCTTTGCATTCTCCATGAACGTTGGCCGCCAGTGGGGGCTGGGTTTCCTGCTGCAGAGCAGCGATAAACAGCCCGCTTATCTCTGGCAGCGTTACCAGGCTTTCTTCCCGCAAGCGGAAGCTAAACTGCGAGCCATGAAGCCGGATGAGTTTGCCCAAATCCAGCAGGCCGTCATCGCGCAGGTGATGCAGCCGCCTCAGACGCTGGGTGAAGAAGCATCCCAACTGAGCAAAGATTTCGATCGCGGTAATCTGAAATTTGATTCGCGTGATAAAGTAGTGGCCGAGATAAAACAGCTGACGCCTCAGAAGGTTGCCGACTTCTTCCATCAGGCGGTGGTTAAACCGCAGGGAATAGCCATTCTGTCTCAGGTTTCTGGTAGCCAGAACGGAAAAACGGACTACGTTAACCCGAAAGGCTGGAAAATCTGGAAGAGCGTCAGCGCCCTGCAGCAATCTATGCCCTGGAGTAAGAAAGAATGACCGACACCGCTGAGTCCCTTGATCCCTTACGTTTACCTCTGCAGGGTGAACGATTGATTGAAGCCTCAGCGGGAACGGGAAAAACCTTCACCATTGCCGCGCTTTATCTGCGTCTGTTGCTGGGGCTTGGCGGCCAGGCCGCTTTTCCGCGTCCGTTAAGCGTGGAGGAGCTGCTGGTGGTGACCTTCACCGAGGCCGCCACCGCTGAGCTGCGCGGCCGTATCCGTGCCAATATTCATGAACTGCGTATCGCCTGTCTGCGCGAAAGCACGGATAACCCTCTCTACGCGAGCCTGCTGGAAGAGATTGCCGATAAACAGCAGGCCGCACAGTGGCTGCTTCTGGCTGAACGGCAAATGGACGAGGCATCTGTCTTCACCATCCACGGTTTTTGCCAGCGCATGCTGAGCCTGAATGCGTTTGAATCCGGCATGCTGTTTGAACTGCAGCTTATTGAAGATGAGTCTGAGCTTCGCTACCAGGCCTGTGCTGATTTCTGGCGTCGCCACTGCTATCCGTTACAGCGGGACATCGCCGAAGCGGTACATGCGTTGTGGAAAGGCCCTGAGGAGCTTCTGCGCGCCATTGAGCGCTATCTCCAGGGGGAGGCCCCGGTCATTAAATCTCCACCGCCTGCGGATGAAACGCTGGCCTCGCGCCATGAAAAAATCGTCGCAAAGATTGCTGCCGTTAAGCAAAAATGGATTGAGTCTGTCGGCGAGATCGACGCCATTATCGAAAACTCCGGGATCGACAGGCGCAAGTTTAACCGTGGCAATCAGGGGAAATGGATCGACAAGATCACTGCCTGGGCGCAGGAAGAGACGCACGGTTACCAGCTCCCGGATGCGCTGGAAAAATTTTCCCGGCGTTTTCTGGTTGAGCGAACCAAAGCCGATGGCATTGTTCCGGAGCACCCGCTGTTTGTTGAGATCGAAACCCTGCTGGCAGAGCCATTAACCCTTAACGACCTGATGATCACCCGCGCCATGGCGGAGATCCGTGAAGCGGTGTCGCGTGAGAAACGCCGCCGGGGTGAGCTGGGCTTTGACGATATGCTAAGTCGCCTGGACGCGGCGTTGTGCAGTGAAAATGGCGAGGCGCTTGCCGCCGCCATCCGCACGCGCTTTCCGGTGGCGATGATTGACGAATTTCAGGATACCGATCCCCAGCAGTACCGCATTTTCCGCCGCATCTGGCGACAGCAGCCCAACACGGCACTGTTGCTCATTGGCGATCCAAAACAGGCCATTTATGCCTTCCGTGGCGCGGATATTTTCACTTACATGAAAGCCCGCAGCGAGGTTGAGGCGCACTACACCCTGGACACCAACTGGCGCTCCTCGCCGGGGATGGTTGAGAGCGTCAATGCGCTGTTCGGCCGCATGGATTCGGCGTTTATGTTCAGGGAAATTCCTTTCCAGCCGGTAAAGTTCGCCGCCAGAAATGCTTCGTTGCGCTTTGAATTCAACGGCGTGAACCAGCCCGCCATGAATTTCTGGCTGCTGGACGGCGAGGGGTGCGGCGTTACGGACTATCAACATGCGATGGCTCAGCACTGCGCCGCGCAGATCCGGGACTGGCTCAGCGCAGGTACGTGCGGTGGGGCGTTGCTTTGGAAGGGGGACACATCAGCCCCGGTAAAAGCATCCGATATTACAGTGCTGGTGCGCAGCCGTCAGGAGGCGGCGCTTATCCGTGATGCCCTGACGTCACTGAACATCCCGTCCGTGTATCTCTCTAACCGCGATAGCGTCTTTGAAACGCTGGAAGCGCAGGAGATGCTGTGGGTGCTGCAGGCCGTGCTGGCGCCGGAGCGGGAAAGCACCCTTCGCAGCGCGTTGGCAAGCAGCATGCTGGGACTGAACGCGCGCGATATTGATACGCTAAATTGCGACGAAGCCGCCTGGGATGCGGTGGTCGAAGAGTTTGTGCAGTACCGCGAGCGCTGGCAAAAACGCGGCGTGATGGCGATGCTGCGTGAACTGATGAGACAGCGTCACATTGCCGAGAATATGCTCGCCACAGCGGGCGGCGAGCGCCGTCTGACCGATATTTTGCATATCAGCGAACTGTTGCAGGAGGCGGGCACGCAGCTGGAGAGCGAGCATGCCCTGGTGCGCTGGCTGGCGCAGCAAATTGCCGATCCGAACAGTAACTCGTCGAGCCAGCAGATGCGTCTTGAGAGTGATAAGCACCTGGTGCAAATCGTCACCATTCACAAGTCGAAAGGCCTGGAGTATCCGCTGGTCTGGCTGCCTTTTATCGCCAATTATCGGGTGCAGGATCAGGCTTTTTATCACGATCGCGAGTCGTTCGACGCGGTGCTCGATCTCAGCAAAGCAGAGTCCAGCGTAGAACTGGCCGAGGCCGAGCGCCTGGCGGAAGATTTACGCTTGCTCTATGTGGCCCTGACCCGCTCGGTCTGGCACTGCAGTCTGGGTATCGCTCCGCTATTCCGCCGCCGTGGCGAAAAGGCAGGCGAGACCGATTTTCATCTGAGCGCGCTGGGCAGGCTGATTCAGCTTGGTGAGCCAAAAGATGCGGCCGGGCTGCGTCAGTGTATTGAAACACTGTGCGGGGAACATATTGCCCTGCATATCCCGTCGCAACCCGATAACAGTCGCTGGCAGCTGCCAGAACAGCAGACAACCGACCTGCAGGCCCGGCAGATTACGCGAACCGTTGCAGACGACTGGCGAGTGACCAGCTATTCCGGTTTACAGCAGCACGGGCAGAGCATTGCGCAGGATCTGATGCCTAAGCTTGACGTGGATGCCGCAGGTACCGGCAGTGTGCCGGATGAACCGGTGCTGACCCCTCATCAATTTCCGCGCGGCGCGTCACCGGGCACATTTTTACACAGCCTGTTTGAAGAGCTGGATTTCACGCAACCTGTCTCTGAGGAGTGGGTGCTGAAAATGTTGCAAAGCGGCGGCTACGACGCGCAATGGCAGCCGGTGCTCCGCGAATGGATCACCGCTATCCTTCACGCCCCGCTCACGGCACAGGGTGTTTCGCTCAGCCAGCTGACCGCCAGAGATAAGCAGGTGGAGATGGAGTTTTATCTCCCCATCGCCAGCCCGCTAAGAGCCGAGGCACTGGATGCGCTGATCCGCGAGCACGACCCGCTATCCGCCGGTTGCCCGCCACTTAACTTCCGTCAGGTTCAGGGGATGCTGAAGGGCTTTATCGATCTGGTGTTCCGCCATGAAGGGCGTTACTACCTGTTGGATTACAAATCGAACTGGTTGGGTGAAAACAGCGAAGCCTATACCCAACAGGCGATGGCCTCTGCCATGCAGATGCATCGTTACGATCTGCAGTACCAGCTGTATACCCTGGCGCTGCATCGCTATCTGCGTCATCGCATTGCAAATTACCGCTACGAAGACCATTTTGGCGGGGTGATTTACCTCTTCCTGCGCGGGGTGGATGCCGCCGATCCGCAGTCTGGTATTTTTAGTACGCGCCCGGACGCGGCACTGATTGAGAAAATGGACAGTTTATTTGCCGCAGGCACGGAGGAGTTGGCATGACGATGCAGGAATTACTGCTGGAAGCCGTAGAACAGCGTTTACTGCGCCATCTTGATGTGCAGTTCGCCATCATGGTGGCTGGCGAGCAGCCGGCCGTGATGCTGGCTGCCGCTATCCTGAGCAACGACGCGGGGGAAGGACATGTCTGCCTGCCGCTTTCGCGCCTGACCATTGATGAGAAAATGCCTGCGGCTCTTCAGTCCTGTTTTGCCCTGCTGGGCGAGTCGGTAGACTGGCAGAGCGTTTTGCTAAGCTCTCCTGCTGTCAGCAGAGCCGATACCCAGACGCCCATGATCCTCATCGGCGACCGGTTGTACCTTAACCGGCTGTGGCGTAATGAACTGACGGTAGCGCGCTTTTTCAGCGAGACAAACGCGCCGCTTCCCTGTGAAGAAGCGCAACTCCGGCAAACGCTGGATGCCCTGTTTACCTCAGATGAGGCGACAGACTGGCAGAAAGTGGCGGCGGCCGTCGCCTTAACGCGGCGGATCTCGGTGATCTCGGGCGGACCGGGCACGGGTAAAACCACCACCGTGGCAAAACTGCTTGCCGCGCTGATTCAGCTGTCGGGTGAGCAAAAATGCCGTATTCGCCTGGCGGCGCCCACCGGCAAAGCGGCGGCCAGGCTGACGGAGTCGTTAGGTGGCGCGCTGCAAAAACTGCCGCTCACGCAGGAACAGCTTGCGCTTTTCCCCAATGAAGCCAGCACCCTGCACCGGCTACTGGGCGCCCAGCCGGGCAGCCAGCGCCTGCGTTACCACGCCGGAAACCCGCTGCATCTTGACGTGCTGGTGGTGGATGAAGCGTCGATGATCGACCTGACGATGATGTCGCGGCTGATTGACGCCTTACCTCCTCACGCGCGCGTAATTTTCCTGGGCGATCGTGACCAGCTTGCCTCGGTGGAAGCCGGGGCCGTACTGGGCGATATCTGCACCTATGCGAGTCTTGGGTATACCGCGGAACGTGCTGAGGAGTTAGCCCGCCTCACTGGATGTTCGCTCGCAGCCGAAAGTCAGTCTCTCGCGGCGGCGCTGCGAGACAGCCTCTGTCTGCTGCAAAAAAGCTACCGTTTCGGGAGTGATTCCGGCATTGGCCAACTGGCGGCGGCCGTGAACAGAGGGGATCGGCATGCGACCAGCGCCGTTTTTGACGGCAGCTTCAGTGATATTGAGAAAAAATCGCTGCAAACCGGGGAAGAGTATCAGGCGATGCTGGATGATGCCCTGCTGGGCTATCAGCACTTCCTGACGAGCGTGCAGCAGCAACATACGCCTGCGCAGGTCATTGCCGCGTTTGGCGAATATCAGCTGCTGTGTGCGCTGAGGGAAGGGCCTTTTGGCGTTAGCGGCCTCAACGACAGGCTTGAGCAACTGCTTGCGCAAAAGCGCAAAATCACCCGCACGCCGCATTCACGCTGGTACGAAGGTCGGCCAGTGATGATCTCCCGTAACGATAGCGCGCTGGGGTTGTTTAACGGCGATATTGGCATTGCGCTTGACCGTGGACAGGGTCTACGCGTCTGGTTCCTGATGCCGGACGGAAGCGTGAAGTCTGTGCAGCCCAGTCGCTTGCCTGAACATGAAACAGCATGGGCGATGACGGTACACAAGTCCCAGGGCTCGGAGTTCAACCATGCGGCGTTGATCCTGCCCACCCAGCTTTCACCCGTGATTACCCGCGAGCTCATCTACACCGCCATCACCCGCGCGCGTCAGCGCTTGTCGCTCTATACCGACGAGCGCGTGCTGGTGCAGGCGATTGCCACCCGTACAGAACGGCGAAGCGGCCTGAGCGCGATATTTGAGTCCCTCTGAATGAGGTGAGAAAGAGAGGCCGGGTCGGCGCAACGCCACCCGGCGAAGGATCTGTTATCCCAGGTCGGCCATCAGCACCTTTGAGCGGCGTTGATAGTTGTACATCTCTTTTTTACTTTCAGGCAGCAAATCAATATCCACAGGCGTAAATCCGCGCTCCTGGAACCAGTGAATGCTGCGCGTGGTCAAAACGAACAGCTTGCTCAGGCCCATCTGGCGCGCCTGAGCCGCCACGCGCTCAAGCAGCATCTCGCCGCGTGAAGAGCTGCGGTAGTCTGGATGGACGGCAACGCAGGCCATTTCGCCGATCTTCTCCTCCGGGAACGGATAGAGCGCGGCGCAGGCGATGGTCAGATTATCGCGCTGGATAATCGTAAATTTGTCGATCTCCATTTCCAGCTGTTCGCGGGAACGGCGTACCAGGATCCCTTGCTGCTCCAGCGGGCGAATTAACTCCAGAATACCGCCGATATCGTTAATGGTGGCGCGGCGGATCTGCTCCGCACTCTCCATTACAATCTGGGTACCGATACCGTCGCGGGAGAACAGCTCCTGCAGAAGGGCACCGTCTTCCTGATAGCTGATCAGGTGGCTGCGACGCACGCCGCTGCGGCAGGCTTTCACAGCACCGCGCAGGAACCGGACGGTACCAGAGTAGTAATCTCCCTCGGCTTCCAGCGCTTCCACGCGTGCCTGGGCCTCATTCGGGAAGAGCTCTGGCACGATCACCCCTTCTTCGTTCACGACGCCCTGAGAAGAGCAAAACCCAATCATTTTCTCCGCCTTCAGTTTGATCGCCAGCTGGGTGGCAATCTCTTCTGAAGTGAGGTTAAAGCTCTCGCCGGTTACGGAAACGGCCACCGGCCCCATCAGCACAATGGCACCGCTGTCCAGTTGACGATGAATGGCTTCCTCATCAATACGACGAATACGTCCGCTGTGGCAATAGTCCACCCCGTCGTCCACGCCGAGAGGCTGAGCGATGATGAAGTTACCGCTGACGACGTTGATATGCGCCCCCTGAAGCGGCGTGTTGTTCAGGCTCATGGACAGACGCGCGGTGATATCAAGCTGCAGCAGACCCGCTGCCTGTTTCACCAGCTCAAGCGTTTTGGCATCCGTAACGCGGGTATGCTTGTGATAAATCGGCTCGTGATGGTGTGCGGCCAGGTTCGCGTCGATCTGCGGACGCGCACCATACACCACCACCAGGCGGATGCCGAGGCTGTGCAGCAGGCCAATGTCATTGACGATGCTGGAAAAGTTTTCATGCTCAATGGCTTCGCCGCCGAGCATGATGACAAACGTTTTTCCCCGATGGGCGTTGATATAGGGAACAGAATGGCGGAATCCCTGGACCAGTTCGGTTCTACGTTCCTTCACCATGGCACAACCCTTAATGAATGTTTATTCGTAATTTCTGTATTTTTATTCGATTGTGGCCGCATGTGCAAGCCTAAATTTTCTGCGACCCACAGAAAATAATAAGTAATCCGTGCGTTAACGTATGATTGTTTACCCTTTTATAGATGACAGTTTATGCGTCATTCGTTAAAGTTTTCGGTCAATTTTGATGTTTTGTCTGTCAATCAGATTTCTTGCTCGGGAGAAGCATGTCGGGATCCAATTCAGCAATAAGCCGCCGCCGTTTGTTAAAAGGGGCAGGGGCGATGTGGCTGCTCAGCGTCAGCCAGGTGGGTCTTGCCGCCACAAGTCAGGTGGTGGCGGTGCGCGTCTGGCCGTCGTCAACCTATACGCGTGTGACGGTGGAATCCAATCGGGTGCTGAAATATAAGCAATTTGCCCTGAGCAACCCTGAGCGTGTGGTGGTGGATCTCGAAGGCGTTAACCTGAACTCCGTTCTGAAGGGGATGGCGGCGCAGATCCGCGGTGACGATCCGTTTATCAAATCGGCGCGCGTTGGGCAGTTTGATCCGCAAACCGTGCGCATGGTGTTTGAACTCAAGCAGAACGTGAAACCGCAGCTGTTCGCCCTTGCGCCTGTGGCATCGTTCAAAGAGCGTCTGGTGATGGATCTCTATCCGGCGAATGCAACGGACATTCAGGATCCGCTCCTGGCGTTACTGGAAGACTACAACCAGGGCAATCTGGAGAAACAGGTTCCGCCTGCGCAAAGTGGTCCGCAGCCCGGAAAAGCAGGGCGCGATCGCCCGATTGTGATCATGCTCGATCCTGGCCACGGCGGAGAAGACTCGGGTGCGGTAGGCAAATACCGGACGCGGGAAAAAGATGTGGTGTTGCAGATTGCCCGCCGTCTGAAGGCGTTAATCGATAGAGAGGGCAACATGCGCGCCTACATGACGCGTAACGAAGACGTCTTTATTCCGTTGAAAGTCCGCGTGGCAAAAGCCCAGAAGCAGCGGGCGGATCTCTTCGTCTCTATCCATGCTGATGCTTTTACCAGCCGTCAGCCGAGTGGATCGTCAGTATTTGCACTCTCGACCAAAGGGGCGACCAGTACCGCGGCGCGTTACCTCGCGGACACGCAGAACGCCTCGGATCTCATCGGTGGTGTGAGCAAAAGCGGCGACCGCTACGTCGATCACACCATGTTCGACATGGTGCAATCGCTGACCATTACCGACAGCCTGAAGTTTGGTAAAGCGGTACTGGGCAAGCTGGGGCGGGTCAATAAGCTGCACAAAAACAGCGTCGAGCAGGCCGGGTTTGCGGTGCTGAAGGCACCGGATATTCCGTCTATCCTGGTTGAAACGGCGTTTATCAGTAACGTGGAAGAGGAGCGTAAGCTCAAGACGGCCAAATTCCAGCAGGAAGTGGCTGAGTCTATTCTGGCAGGGATCCGGGCGTATTTCTCTGACGGGGCGACGCTGGCACGACGTGGATAATGCTGAACGCCGGGGTAACCCCCGGCAAATTCACAAACGACAGATACAAAAAAACACCCTTAAGGGTGTTTATTGTTTTTAGAAGTATTGGTTGCGGGGGCCGGATTTGAACCGACGACCTTCGGGTTATGAGCCCGACGAGCTACCAGGCTGCTCCACCCCGCGGCACCGTACTGCTTTTACTTCATCAAATTTGATTGGTTGCGGGGGCCGGATTTGAACCGACGACCTTCGGGTTATGAGCCCGACGAGCTACCAGGCTGCTCCACCCCGCGTCACCGTACTGCTTATACTTCATCAAATTTTAATTGGTTGCGGGGGCCGGATTTGAACCGACGACCTTCGGGTTATGAGCCCGACGAGCTACCAGGCTGCTCCACCCCGCGTCCGTGGAAGCGCACTATACTCGGTTAGGTTTGTGATGCAACCCCTTTTTCACATAATTCATTAATTTTGTATGTAAATTGAACGACATTGAAACCTTTGGACTATTTTTTGCTCAGAATTTGCCAAAGGGCATGTGATTCCGTTTCATTAGAACAGTGGGTTTGTTATCTTCATCACGCGGAAATGGGCAACTTAAAGACGAGATATAATGAAAGGACGTTGGGCAAAGTATCTGATCACGGGCGCAATGGTAGCCATTCTTGCGGCCTGTTCTTCTAAACCGACCGATCGCGGTCAACAGTATAAAGACGGGAAGTTATCCCAGCCTTTCTCTTTAGTTAACCAGCCGGATGCTGTTGGCGCACCGATCAACGCCGGTGATTTCTCCGAGCAGGTTTACCAGATCCGCAATGCGTCGCCGCGCCTGTATGGTGCCCAGAGTAGCGTCTATAACGCGGTGCAGGACTGGCTGCGCGCGGGCGGCGATACGCGCAATATGCGCCAGTTTGGTATCGACGCCTGGCAGATGGAAGGGGCGGACAACTACGGCAACGTGCAGTTTACCGGCTATTACACCCCGGTTATCCAGGCGCGACATACGCGTCAGGGCGAATTCCAGTATCCTATTTATCGTATGCCGCCAAAACGTGGTCGCCTGCCGTCCCGCGCAGAGATCTACGCCGGTGCGCTTAGCGAAAACTACGTCCTGGCTTACAGCAACTCCCTGATGGATAACTTCATCATGGACGTTCAGGGCAGCGGCTACATCGATTTTGGTGACGGTTCTCCGCTGAACTTCTTTAGCTACGCCGGTAAAAACGGCCATGCCTATCGCAGCATTGGTAAAGTGCTGATCGACCGTGGCGAAGTAAAAAAAGAAGATATGTCGATGCAGGCGATCCGCGAGTGGGGCGAAAAACACAGTGAAGCTGAGGTACGCGAGCTGCTGGAGCAGAACCCGTCGTTCGTCTTCTTCAAACCGCAAAACTTTGCGCCGGTGAAAGGGGCGAGCGCCGTGCCGCTGATTGGCCGTGCGTCGGTAGCATCGGATCGTTCCATCATTCCTGCGGGCACCACGCTGCTGGCAGAAGTGCCGCTGCTGGATAATAACGGTAAATTTAACGGCCAGTACGAGCTACGTCTGATGGTGGCACTGGACGTTGGTGGCGCGATTAAAGGCCAGCACTTCGATATTTATCAGGGAATTGGTCCGGATGCCGGTCACCGGGCGGGCTGGTATAACCACTATGGCCGCGTATGGGTACTGAAGACAGCGCCTGGCACCGGAAACGTATTCAGCGGCTGATTGTGGTATTCTGAGCGGAATACGGATTACTGTTCAGGGTGAGGAAAAACCTCACCCTTTTTACATCTGAGGTTTTATGTCTGTGGTAATCAGCGACGCCTGGCGCCAGCGTTTTGGCGGTACGGCACGTCTCTATGGTGAAAAAGCCCTGCAGCTGTTTGCGGATGCGCATGTCTGCGTCGTGGGCATTGGTGGTGTGGGCTCGTGGGCGGCAGAAGCGCTGGCGAGAACCGGTATTGGCGCAATCACGCTGATTGATATGGATGACGTGTGCGTCACCAACACCAACCGTCAAATCCATGCCCTGCGTGACAACGTCGGACTGGCAAAATCTGAGGTCATGGCAGAGCGTATCCGCCTGATCAACCCGGAATGTCGGGTCACGGTGATTGATGATTTTGTGACGGCGGATAATGTCGCAGACTATATGAGTAAGGGCTACAGCTACGTGATTGACGCGATCGATAGCGTGCGTCCAAAAGCGGCGCTTATTGCGTACTGTCGTCGTTACAAGGTGCCACTGGTGACCACCGGTGGCGCAGGCGGACAAATTGATCCCACACAGATCCAGGTGGCCGATCTGGCCAAAACCATTCAGGATCCGCTGGCGGCCAAGCTGCGTGAACGTCTGAAAAGCGATTTTAACGTGGTGAAAAACAGCAAGGGCAAGCTGGGCGTCGACTGTGTTTTCTCGACCGAAGCGCTGGTGTATCCGCAGGCGGACGGCTCGGTCTGTGCAATGAAAAGCACGGCGGAAGGGCCAAAAAGGATGGATTGCGCCTCAGGATTTGGCGCGGCCACTATGGTGACCGCCTCTTTTGGCTTTGTCGCAGTGTCTCACGCACTGAAAAAGATGATGGCGAAGGCGGAACGTCAGGCCTGAGCCTGACGGGCGGCGTCCTGCACCGCTTCGCTAAGGGCGACCAGGCCCTGACCGCGTGAGGCGCTCAGCTGCGCGCGCAGCCCTAACTCATCGAACAGAGCCAGCGGCGAGTGCGCCAGTAGCGTCGCCGCGCTTTTCCCTTCGATGGCGGTTAACAGCACCGCCAGCAGACCGCGCACGATACGTCCTTCGCTGTCGCCAAAGAAATGCAGTTTCTCACCGGATACGCTGAACCCAAGCCAGACGCGGTTTTCACAGCCCGCGATCTCTTTTGCCTGCGCTTTGAGATCGTCAGAAAGAGCCGGAAGCTGCTTACCCAGCAGGATCAGTTGACGATATTTATCTTCCCACTGTGTGAGCGGCGCGAACGTCTGTTTTAACGTTTCTTCTGTGATCACTGTGCCAAACGGATGTCCGGCTAAAGCTGAGCTAGTCATTAATCCACCAGGAGTTCAAGGGCGCGGTCAACCGCGGAAATCAGCGCGTCGACATCGCTTTGGGTATTGTAAGGCGCAAACGAGGCACGCAGTGTACCACTCACGCCAAGCGCTGCCAGCAGCGGCTGGGCACAGTGCTGCCCGGCACGCAGCGCAATGCCATATCCTGCCAGCAGGGTCACCATGTCGCTATGGTGTACGCCCGCAAAATCAAAGGCTAACAGGCTTGAATCCTGCACGCGGAACGAACGGAAGCCAGGGCGTTTTTTAAGCTCCTCTTCAGCCAGCGTCGCCAGACCCCGGCTCCAGCTTTCCGCCTGGACAATGTCCGTTTCGTCGAGCCATTCGAGCGCGGCGCTCAGGCCAATGACGCCCGCCACGTTTGGCGTACCCGCTTCCAGCCGGTAAGGGACGTCCTGGGTTTTAAAGCCCTCGAAAGAGACTTCCGCGATCATCTTTCCGCCACCGAGCCACGGCGTCATTTTTGCCAGCAGCTCAGGCTTACCGTACAGCGCCCCGATACCGGTTGGTCCGTAGAGCTTATGCCCTGAGAAGGCATAAAAATCGATATCCAGTTTTTGCACATCGGCCGGGAAATGGACCACACCCTGCGCGCCGTCAACCATCACTATAATGCCGTTGGCATGCGCGATGCGGATAGCCTGCGCCAAATCCGGGCAGCCACCGGTGACGTTCGACATCTGTCCAAGCGCCAGAATGCGGCTGCGCGGTGTAATCAGCTCCGGTAACTGTGCTACATCCGGCAGGTAATCTGTCCCCAGCGGGAGCTTTACCACCCGTGCCCCTGTTTGCTCTGCCACCATCAGCCATGGGACCAGGTTGGCGTGATGTTCCGCTTCACTGACGATGATCTCGTCTCCGGGCTGAAGCAGTGGGCGGGCATAACACTGGGCCACCATGTTTATGGCTTCGGTGGTACCCCGCGTCCAGACGATGTTTTTCCCGCTTTCGGCATTGATCAGACGAGCAACCTGATCGCGTGCCGCTTCGTAGCGTGCGGTTAAGCGCTGGGCCTCGGCAAACTGGCTACGATGCACATTGCCTGCGCTCAGGCTATAAAACTGCTGCGTTGCCTCAATAACCGCCTGCGGCTTTAAGGCTGTGGCAGCGCTATCGAGATAAATGCCGGCATCGGCCAGCGCCGGAAACTGTGCGCGAAACTGCGCAGGGCTGAAAGCGTTCATGGAATTCCTCATTGCATTACTGAGATCGTCGCGCAATTTCAGCGGCAGGGCAAGGAGGTTGATATCTATCAGAATTGTCTGCTTATCCCAACGCCCTTGAAAAAGCAGGTTATGCTAAATAGTGTTAGGCGGATGTTTTAGCCTGTTATAAATCGAGGTTTGAATAGCATTAATTGCTAAAGGAGAAGAATCATGAATAAGACAGCTGCAATCATTTCTGCCTGTGCGTTTACTTTTGCCCTGAGCGCCTGTTCTGGTAACAACTACGTCATGCACACTAACGATGGTCGTTCCATTGTTTCGGAAGGGAAACCGACAACCGATAACGATACCGGGATGATTTCATACAAAGATGCTAACGGGAACAAGCAGCAGATCAACCGCACGGACGTGAAAGAGATGAAAGAGATCGAGCATTAACAGATCGCTAAGCAAAAAAAAGCACCGCAAATTGGCGGTGCTACATTAATCACTATGGACAGACAGGGTAAATGTACAGGAAGTGAAAAATTGGTAGCGTTGCTACCGTGGTCTGAATCGCAGACCAATTGCAAACACAACAACACAACATCACAACCGTAAGCCAAAAGCTCTTCAGAACACGCATTCCAAAAAAAGCTTCTCGTTCCGGCTCAGGAAGTGCCGCCACTATAGGTATTTGCTGGTAGTTCCTCAACGGACAAATTATAATGGCTCAGATAAAAAAAACTAATAGGTTAAACGTTGTTTCCTGTTTGTTAAATCTCGTTAACATCTAAGCCAGATAACCATGTCCAAGCGATTGCCACCCCTAAATGCATTACGTGTTTTTGATGCAGCAGCACGTCATCTAAGCTTCACCCGCGCAGCAGATGAGCTTTTTGTGACACAGGCCGCAGTAAGTCACCAAATCAAGTCCCTGGAGGATTTTCTGGGCCTCAAGCTGTTTCGCCGACGCAACCGTTCGCTGTTGCTGACGGAAGAGGGGCAGAGCTATTTTCAGGATATTAAAGAGATTTTTTCCCAGCTCACGGAAGCCACGCGCAAACTGCAGGCCAGGAGTGCAAAAGGCGCACTGACGGTCAGTTTATTGCCCAGTTTTGCCATTCAGTGGCTGGTGCCCAGACTCTCAAGCTTTAACTCAGCTTATCCGGGAATTGATGTCAGGATCCAGGCGGTGGATCGTCAGGAAGACAAACTGGCGGACGATGTGGACGTTGCCATTTTTTATGGGCGTGGTAACTGGCCGGGCTTGCGTGTCGAGAAATTATACGCAGAATATCTGCTGCCAGTCTGTTCACCGCTGCTTTTGACAGGCGATAAAGCGTTAAAAACGCCCGCCGATCTGGCACAACATACGCTGTTACACGATGCTTCTCGCCGCGACTGGCAAACTTATACCCGTCAATTAGGTCTTAATCATATAAACGTGCAGCAGGGCCCCATCTTTAGCCACAGTGCGATGGTGCTACAGGCTGCCATTCACGGACAGGGCATTGCGTTGGCGAACAACGTCATGGCGCAGTCCGAAATTGAGGCCGGCCGTCTGGTTTGCCCTTTTAATGATGTACTGGTCAGCAAGAATGCGTTTTATCTGGTTTGTCATGACAGTCAGGCAGAACTGGGTAAAATAGCCGCTTTCCGGCAGTGGATACTGGCGAAAGCGGCGAGCGAGCAAGAAAAATTCCGCTTCAGGTATGAACAATAACTTTTGTGTGCCGGGCACGCATTACTTTAGGACTGAAACATGACCAGCCGATTCATGCTGATTTTTGCCGCGGTGAGTGGCTTTATTTTTGTTGCACTGGGCGCGTTTGGCGCACATGTCTTAAGCAAGTCTTTGGGTGTGGTGGAGATGGGCTGGATCCAGACCGGCCTTGAATACCAGGCGTTCCATACGCTGGCTATTTTTGGGCTGGCGGTAGCGATGCAGCGCCGCATCAGCATCTGGTTTTACTGGAGCAGCGTTTTCCTGGCGCTGGGTACGGTGCTGTTCAGCGGCAGCCTTTACTGCCTTGCGCTCTCGCATTTGCGCCTGTGGGCGTTTGTTACACCTGTCGGCGGCGTCAGCTTCCTGGCAGGGTGGGTATTAATGTTTATCGGAGCTATCCGTCTGAAACGCAAGGGCGTTGTTCATGAATAAGGTTGTTTTATATTGTCGCCCGGGGTTTGAGAAAGAGTGCGCCGCGGAAATTACGGATAAAGCGGCGAAGCGAGAAGTCTTCGGTTTTGCGCGCGTTAAGGATAATGCGGGCTATGTGGTGTTCGAATGCTACCAGCCTGACGATGCGGATAAGCTGGCACGCGAGCTGCCGTTCAGTTCACTGATCTTTGCGCGCCAGATGTTTGTCGCGGGTGAGTTGCTGAAAGATCTCCCGCCAGAAGATCGCATCACCCCGATTGTGGGCATGCTGCAGGGCGTGGTCGAGAAGGGGGGCGATTTGCGCGTTGAAGTGGCCGACACCAACGAAAGCAAAGAGCTGATGAAGTTCTGCCGTAAGTTCACCGTACCGCTGCGCGCGGCGCTGCGTGATGCCGGCGTGCTGACAAACTACGAAACGCCAAAACGTCCGGTCGTGCATATCTTCTTTATTGCCCCGGGCTGCTGCTACGCCGGTTACTCTTATACCAACAACAACTCTCCGTTCTTTATGGGGATCCCACGCCTGAAGTTCCCGGCTGATGCGCCGAGCCGTTCAACCCTGAAGCTGGAAGAGGCGTTTCACGTCTTTATTCCGGCGGATGAGTGGGATGAGCGTCTGGCCAACGGCATGTACGCGGTCGATCTCGGCGCGTGCCCCGGTGGCTGGACCTATCAGCTGGTGAAACGCAACATGTGGGTGTCGTCTGTTGATAACGGCCCGATGGCGCAAAGCCTGATGGACACCGGGCAGGTCATGTGGCTGCGTGAAGACGGTTTCCGCTATCGTCCAACCCGCAATAACATCTCCTGGATGGTGTGCGATATGGTGGAAAAACCAGCGAAAGTGGCGGCACTGATGGCCTCCTGGCTGGTGAACGGCTGGTGTCGTGAGACGATTTTTAACCTCAAGCTGCCAATGAAAAAGCGCTATGAGGAGGTCTCTCAGAACCTGGCCTATATTCAGCAGCAACTGGATGAACACGGCATTAACGTGGAGATCCAGGCGCGTCAGCTGTATCACGATCGCGAAGAGGTGACGGTGCATATTCGTCGCTGGTGGGCGGCCGTGGGCGGGCGTCGCGACGAGCGATAGGCCCCTCACCCTAACCCTCTCCCCAACGGGGAGAGGGGACTTTTAACGCTCTAACCTCAACTGCTGCAAATTCCCGTCCAGCTGTAAATCCGTCTGTAACGTCGCCACATCCCGGCAGATAAAGGCCATTTCTTTATGGGCCTCCAGCTTCTTACGCCATTTTTCCGGAACTTCGTCGAGCCGGGCGTAGATCCCTTCCAGGTTCTGAAAATCCGTCAGCAACTGTGCGGCGCTTTTTGGCCCAATACCGGCAACGCCCGGCACTTTAGAGCTGCTGATCCCCGCCAGCCCCCAGTAGTCAGGAAGTTGCTCAGGCGAGACGCCAAATTCACTGGCAATAAACGGGGCGTCGAGCCAGCGTTTCTGGAAGTAATCACGAATGCGGATAGTGGGTGAGAGCAGCTGGCAGTAGCCTTTATCCGTCGACACAATGGTTGCCTGATGCCCGGCGCTGGCCACTTTGACCGCAAGCGTCGCCGCGAGATCGTCCGCTTCATTGCCCTGTGCGCCCCAGCAGGGCACGCCGCGCTTTTCGAATGCCGAGCGAATCATCGGCATTTCTGAATGCAAATCGTCCGGCATGGGGGCCCGTCCGGCTTTATAGTCTGGCAAACGCTGATGTCGCCAGCCGGAATTACGCGCCTCGTCATCAAATACGGCCACGACATGCGTCGGTTCGCTGTGGCGAATAAGTTGCTCCAGCGCGTGCAAACAGGTGTCCTTACAGGGCGTGCCTTGCACTGCATGGATCCGGCGAATCAGGTTGAGCGCGTCGACGATAAGCAAATGAACAGCCACAGATAATCTCCCTTCTATCTCATGAAGGAAGGGTAACACTGTCAGCGGTATGAAACTATGCGCGGCGGGGAAAACAGGAAGAAGCCTCGCAAAACGAGGCTTCCTGAGAAGCTTAATCGCAGGTCACGATCTTCATTGCCAGACCACCGCGAGAGGTTTCACGGTATTTGGCGTTCATATCTTTACCGGTTTCGTACATGGTTTCGATAACCTTATCGAGGCAGACGCGTGGCTCGCTGGTGCGGCGCAGCGCCATTCGTGCGGCGTTCACTGCCTTCACGGAGGCGATCGCGTTACGTTCGATACACGGCACCTGAACCTGTCCGGCAACCGGGTCACAGGTCAGCCCCAGGTTATGCTCCATGCCGATTTCGGCGGCGATGCAAACCTGCGCCGGGCTTGCGCCTAACAGCTCTGCCAGACCCGCAGCGGCCATGGAACAGGCCACGCCCACTTCACCCTGACAGCCCACTTCCGCGCCGGAAATGGAGGCGTTCATCTTATACAGAGAACCAATCGCACTGGCGACCAGCAGGTAGCGCGCCAGCGAGTTGGCATTCACTTCACGGATAAACTTGTCGTAGTACGCCAGCACGGCCGGAACGATACCGCAGGCGCCGTTGGTTGGCGCCGTGACCACGCGCCCCCCTGCGGCGTTCTCTTCGTTCACCGCCAGGGCGAACATGTTGATCCAGTCTACGACGGCCATTGGGTCGGTGGTCGTTTTGTCGGTGCTCACCAGCATACGGCGCAGCGCGGCCGCACGACGCGGTACGCGAAGCTTACCGGGCAGAACGCCTTCGGTGGTGATCCCTCGTTCAATCCCGCCGCGCATCACCTCCCAGACGTTAGCAAAGTGCTGTTCCAGCTCCGCTTTGCTGTGCAGGGCCAGCTCGTTTTTCATCATCAGACCGGAGAGGGAAAGCCCCGTCTCCTGACAGTGACGCTGGAGATCGGCCGCAGTTTTGTACGGATACGGCACGTCAACAGATGAGGTGCTGGTTTGACCAAAGTGGTCTTCGTCGACGATAAACCCGCCGCCGATAGAGTAATAGGTCTGGCTGTAAACCGCAGTGTCGCCGGCCAGCGCGGTAATGCGCATGCCGTTTTCGTGCAGCGACAGGTTGTCCGCATGGAAATTCATGCAATGGTCAACCGGGAATTCCACTTCGTGTTCGCCGTTTGCCAGCAGCAGGCGACCGTGGGTGTTTACGTCCTGGATGAAGCCAGGGATCGCATCAATATCAACGGTATCCGGCAGGTTTCCCGCCAGGCCCATGATAATGGCGATATCGGTATGGTGGCCTTTTCCGGTCAGGGAAAGCGAGCCGTACACATCGACAACCACGCGGGTGATGTCGTGCAAGATGCCGCGTGCAATCAAGTCATCCGTGAACTGCTTACCGGCTTTCATTGGTCCGACAGTGTGAGAGCTGGAAGGACCAATACCGATTTTGAAGATATCGAATACGCTAATCATGATGCGTCCATTGCTTTCAGTCAGAGAGGAAGGAGTGCGCCGTCCGGGGACGGCGCGGGTGATAATCAGAACATGGTGTACAGGGAGTAGAAGATCGCAGAGATAGCGATAAGCCCCATGATAACCACAAAGATGTTGCTCACATGACCGCTGTACTTACGCATAGCAGGGACTTTCTGAATTGCGTACATCGGCATCAGGAACAGAATCATCGCGATAACCGGACCGCCCAGGGTTTCAATCATGCCCAGGATGCTTGGGTTCAGCGTAGCAACGGCCCAGGTGGTAAGCAGCATGAACAGTGCAGTGATTTTGTTCAGCTTGCTGATTTCAATGCTCTTGCCTTTACCGCGCAGAGATTTGATCACCATACCGTTAAAACCTTCACGTGCGCCCAGGTAGTGGCCGAGGAAGGATTTGGTGATGGCGATAATGGCGATGATCGGTGCCATCCACGCAATAATCGGTGCGTTAAAGTGGTTCGCCAGGTAAGACAGAATGGAGATGTTCTGCTCTTTCGCTGCTGCCAGGTCCGCCGGGGAGAGGCTCAGTACGCAGCTGAAGACGAAGAACATTACGGTCAGCACCATCATGATGTGTGCACGTGCCAGGATGCTGGAGCACTTCTTCTCTGCGCCTGCGCCGTACTCTTCACGCTTCGCCACGGCGAAGGAAGAGATGATCGGGGAGTGGTTGAAGGAGAAGACCATTACCGGAATCGCCAGCCACAGGGTCATCATCAGGCCGTTACCGGTTGCAGATGCGCTGCTCAGGGAGAGGGTTTCCAGCGCCGCACCGTTCCACTGTGGGATCAGGTAGCAGGCCAGCACCATCAGTGCGGCAACAAACGGGAACACCAGAACGCTCATCGCTTTAACGATCATCTGCTCGCCGAAGCGCACAATGGTCATCATACCGACGATCAGGATCAGGGACAGAATGGCACGCGGTGGCGGCGTCATCTGCAGCTGGTGCGTCATGAAGCTTTCAACGGTGTTGGTGATCGCCACGCTGTAAACCAGCAGAATCGGGTAAATGGCGAAGAAGTAGAGCAGGGTAATCAGTTTCCCTGCACCAACGCCGAAATGCTCTTCAACCACTTCAGTGATGTCTTCGCCCGGGTTTTTACCGGACAGCACGAAGCGGGTCAGACCGCGGTGTGCGAAGAAGGTCATCGGGAACGCGATGATGGCCATAATGATCAGCGGGATCAGACCGCCGACGCCTGCGTTGATAGGAAGGAACAGTACACCAGCGCCGATTGCTGTGCCGTAAAGGCCAAGCATCCACATGGTATCCGTTTTGCGCCAACCACTTCGGGATTCAATCGAAGCAACGGTGCTGGTTTGAGTGGTTTCCATCTGTATCTCCTGGAGGAAGCAAATTGTCAGGTTTGTAGTCAAATCCGATGAAAAAATGCCTGACGGTAATATGAAATTCGTTCAGTGACGGTTTTTTAATAATTTTCACCCGTAACTATTGGCGGGCGGAAAGATACATTCTACTTATGAATGTATCAGTGATCGCGATCCCAAATGCAATAATCCACTCATGATGTGGGTATATTTAGACCATTTCTCTGTTAAAAAAACATCAAAGAGAATTTACGGGCGCGAAGGCTACCATTAACAACATATGTCCGGAAAGAGCGGCCCCGAAGATAGGTGTCTTGCGCTGTAAAGATGGTGGGTTTTAGGATTTTCTGATGAGTAATTTGCTTTAAAGCTGATAATTTATGGTTTTAAAATCCAGGTAATCGTTTGCGTTGGCGTGCACTTTATAAATTCTATAAGCGATAACTATGAATTGATGCGAAAAAAAGGCCGGGTAACGACAGAACGCGCTCCGGCCCTCAGAAGAACGATTAACGCCTTATGTGCAGATTTCGTAGCAAGGAATATAAGCCGAGCCCGGCAGCTTCATACGGTGTTGGGCGACAAAGCCCTGCAGCATGTCGTCCATGCGGCGCATCATCTCCGGGTCACCGTGGATCTTATACGGGCCAAACTGCTCAATGGCGCGGATCCCCACCTCTTTCACGTTACCCGCCACAATGCCCGAGAAGGCGCGTCGCAGGTCGGCGGCCAGCACTTCTACCGGCTGGTCAGGATAGAGTTTTAGGTTCGCCATATTCTCATGCGAAGGTTCGAACGGGATCTGCAGATCCGGCGCAATACGGATTGACCAGTTAAAGCTGTAGGCATCACCGGTATCACGACGGTTCTCTTTCACCAGCGGCATCGCTTTTTTCATCTGACGCGCCACTTCTGCCGCATCGTCAATGATAATGCGATAGTGACGACGCGCGGCTTCACCCAGCGTATGCACGATAAACTCGTCCAGCACGCGGAAGTAGTCGGCACTCTCTTTCGGCCCGGTCAGGATCAGCGGCAGAACCTGATCTTTGTTGGCCGGGTTCATCATGATCCCCAGCAGATAGAGCAGCTCCTCTGCCGTACCCACGCCGCCCGGGAAGATGATGATGCCGTGAGCGATACGGACAAACGCTTCCAGGCGCTTTTCGATATCCGGCATGATAATCAGCTCGTTGACCAGCGGGTTAGGTGGCTCAGCGGCGATGATCGACGGCTCGGTCATGCCGATAAAGCGCCCCTCTTTATAACGCTGCTGGGCATGACCCACGGCGGCACCTTTCATTGGCGCTTCCATCGCGCCTGGGCCACAGCCGGTGCAGATATTCAGCTCACGCAGACCGAGCTGGGTACCCACCCGACGGGCGTACAGGTATTCGGTTTCGTTAATGGAGTGACCGCCCCAGCAGACGACCATATTCGGTGCTTCGCCAACGTGCAGGGCACGGGCGTTACGCAGAATAGAAAACACCAGGTTGGTGATATGAACCGAGCTTTCCAGGTTAAGATGCTGGAAGCGGCCCGCGTTGTGGATCTGCCCGTTAACAAACAGGATGTCACGCAGCACGGCAAACAGGTTGGCCTGCAGGGAACGAATAATCCGCCCGTCGACGAAGGCCTCTTCCGGCGGGTTGATCACTTCAAGTTTTACGCCGCGCTCGCGGCGCAGCACGTTGATATCAAAGCTTTCGAAGCGGGATAACAGTTCTTTACTGTTGTCTGTCAGGCTTCCGGAGTTCAGTACGGCAAGTGAACAGTTACGAAACAGTTGATAAAGATCGCTGCTGGCCGTGCGTTTAAGCATGTCCACTTCCAGCTGCGACAACATATCCATTGAGCCAAGCGGGCTAATATGTGTAATCAAGTGAGCTCCTTATGGGACGATTATCGTCATTCCCTGCTGATTACAATAGCCCTGCCGCGTGACGTTTCACAACCTAATGCGCTGCATTACCCGCGCATATTGTGAAAATATTTATATTACTGACGCACCAGTCGGCCCGTTGCAGGCACAAAATCGGTATTGGTGCGCCACGGGTTAATATCCAGCCCGCCACGACGGGTGTAGCGCGCGTACACGCTCAGCGTTTCTGGCTGGCAGAAGCGCTGAATATCGCTGAAGATGCGCTCCACGCACTGCTCGTGGAATTCGTTGTGATGGCGGAACGACACCAGATAGCGCAGCAGCTTTTCCCGGTCAATTTTGGGGCCGCGATACTGGATTTGCACAGAACCCCAGTCCGGCTGGTGGGTGATCAGGCAGTTGGACTTCAGCAGATGGCTGACCAGCGTCTCTTCCACGATCTTCCCGCTTGCCGCATTTTCCAGGTACCCGGCGCTGAACTCGTAGTTATCCACCTCGATATCCTGATCGTCAATGCAGGTGCCGTTAAAATGGGCGACAGGTTGCCCTTCCAGTTCATTCAGGCGATACAGCGCAACGGTCACGTTGCCCTGGGCGCAGGCGCGTAAATCACGCTCCAGCGTGTGCTGAACCTCTTCCAGGCTGGTGAATTTGGTCTGATTAAAACTGTTGAGATACAGCTTGAAGCTTTTGGATTCCACCAGGTTAAGGCTGGCATGATCCAGCTCAACCTGGCCTACCGCCACCTGCGGCAGACCGCGAGCATTCAGCCAGGAGAGCTCATACAGCGTCCAGATATCACCGCCGACAAACGGCAGCGCGTCTGCACGCAGCCCTAAAGGATCGCGGTTAAGGCTGCGCGGAACGCCCTGCAGCAGGCTGGCATCGTAGGTGTCGTGGTAATCGGTCGATTTACCCAGCGTTAAGCCACTTAACGCCTGATGATTTTCGTAAGACATGTTTCATAGTCACTTTACAGGTACACTTAGGGCTGAGTTTATCCTGTCTTACCAGAAGAGAGAAATCGGTGGATATCGAAACTGCAAATGCCCTCAAGACCTTCACGACCCGTTACTGCGACGCATGGCATGACACCCGGGGCACCTGGCCGCAAAGTGCTGATCTCTATGGTGTGCCTTCGCCCTGCATTATCTCTTCGGTGGACGACTACGTTATCTGGCAGCCGCAGCCCTGGTCTGTCGAGGAGAATGTAAATGCGGTTGAACGGGCAATGGACATTGTGGTACAACCAGCGGTTCACGCGTTCTACACCACGCAGTTTGCAGGGGATATGCCTGCCCGCTTTGGTGAGGTAACGCTGACGCTGTTGCAGACCTGGAGCGAAGACGATCTGCAGCGTGTTCAGGAAAACCTGATTGGTCATCTGGTCACGCAAAAACGCCTTAAGCTTTCTCCGACACTCTTTATTGCCACGCTGGACAGTGAACTGGATGTTATTTCCGTCTGCAACCTGTCTGGTGAAGTGATCAAAGAGACAATCGGCACCCGCAATCGCGAGACCCTCGCCCCCTCACTTGCGGATTTCCTTACCCGACTTGAGCCGCTTCTGTAATCCATCATGCTACAGCGCGTGTGAGAGATCTCTTACACGGTTTGTGAGAGATCGCCGCAACGATCAGTATTACCTTACGTAATTAAGAAAAATATTATGATAATTATCAAAGGATTAATAAAATTCTGATGCAGCAAACCCGCTTTTCGGAGGCTGACAACGCTTACAGGGTGGGTTGTAAGACGAAGCGGAATAGCGGATTCTATCTCTGTCGACAGGACGCCGACACGAGAAACGAACATCAGGATGATGGCGCTTCTCACACAGGACACGTCAGGATGGCGCTGCAGGAAGGCTTCAGGATGAAGCAAAGGATAACGCAGGACGCGTAAGGGACACCTCCAGGAAGGAGAACGAGAGCCGCTCAGGATGATCGGTGGGTCAGGATGGCCAGGACGTTTCAGGATGAAACAGACACATCAGGACGATGTGTGCAGGATGCAAACAGTTTACGGATGAACAGGCCTTCGGGCTTCAGGAAAAGTTGTCACGGAAGAGCAGGGAGCATAAATTGTAGCTGGAATGCTGCGAAACGAACCGGGAGCACTGTTTTTACAGTGCTCCCTTTTTTTATTTCTGCTGCCTGCAATGCTATGCTGCGCGCCGTTCATTTTTTCAGTTGAGGTTACTATGACGCAACACGATAGCGTTCGTGCCCGGTTGCACGCCATCGAAGCTCTTTTGCGCCAACATCAGCTGTGGCAGGAGACCGCGCCGCAGCCAGAGGCGTTCGCAAGCACCCAGCCTTTCTGCCTGGATACGCTGGCACCGTTTGAGTGGCTCCAGTGGGTGTTAATTCCCCGTATGCATGCGCTGCTGGAGGGGGGACATCCGCTGCCTCAGGCGTTTGCGGTCTCGCCTTACTATGAAATGGCGCTGGAGGCCAGCCACCCGGCGCGTGCTGTCATGCTGGCTGAGCTGGAAAAGCTGGATGCGCTGTTTGCCGGTGATGACGCATGACGCTTGAGATCCTCTATCAGGATGAGTGGCTGGTGGCAGTGAACAAACCGTCGGGATGGCTGGTGCACCGCAGTTGGCTGGATCGTGACGAGAAGGTGGTTGTGATGCAGACCGTGCGCGACCAGATTGGTCAGCATGTGTTTACCGCCCATCGCCTGGACAGACCCACCTCCGGTGTACTGCTGATGGGACTGTCCAGCGAAGCGGGTCGTCTGCTGGCGCAGCAGTTTGAGCAGCATCAGATCCAGAAACGCTACCACGCGATCGTGCGTGGCTGGCTGACAGAAGCCGCGACGCTTGACTATCCTCTGGTGGAAGAGCTGGACAAAATCGCCGATAAATTTGCCCGTGATGACAAAGGTCCGCAACCTGCGGTAACCGAGTATCGCGGTATGGCGACGACTGAAATGCCGGTGGCAACCAGCAAATTTCCCACCACTCGCTACAGCCTGGTTGAGCTTTTGCCCAAAACCGGGCGTAAACACCAGCTCCGCCGACACCTGAAGCATTTGCGACATCCGATTATCGGTGACAGCAAGCATGGCGATCTGCGCCAGAACCGCAGTGCGGCTGAACATTTTGGTTGCGATCGTCTGATGCTGCACGCAAGCGAACTGAGCCTGACGCATCCGTTTACCGGCAAACCTCTGACGATCCATGCGGGGCTGGATGATGTCTGGATGCAGGCGCTGTCACAGTTTGGCTGGCTGGGGCAACTCCCCAAAAATGAAAGGGTTGAGTTTGTACCGGGCAACGTTCAGGATGAACGGCAAGCGCAATAATTTAGGGAACATATCATGGCTGAAGTAGGCATTTTTGTCGGCACAATGTACGGCAACTCGCTGCTGGTTGCGGAAGAGGCGGAAGCGATACTCACAAGCCAGGGTCATAAAGCCAAGGTTTATGAAGATCCGGAGCTGGCAGACTGGGAAAAGTATAAAGATAAATACATTCTGGTGGTCACCTCCACCACCGGGCAGGGCGATCTGCCGGACAGCATCGTGCCGCTTTTCCAGGGCATTAAAGATATTGGCTACCAGCCGGACGTTCACTACGGCATCATCGCCCTGGGCGACAGCTCTTACGCCAATTTCTGCGGCGGCGGCAAGCAGTTCGACGCACTCCTGCAGGAACAGAGCGCCCAGCGCGTGGGCGACATGCTGCTGATTGACGCCGGAGAACACCCGGAACCCGAAAGCGAATCAAACCCGTGGGTTGAGAACTGGGCCACACTGCTTAAATAACATCCTGCCCGGCGGCGCTTCGCTTGCGCGGGCCTGCGGGTTTTCCTGGCCGGGTCAGGCGTTGCCGCCACCCGGCGATAACTTCCGCACCAAACGCCAATTCCGTGAACCATCTTCCATTCTTTTAGGCTTTTGCCACAAACAACCTTTCTCATGCCCCTTAATGTTGTGTTTTTGCACGGTGAGAGAACGTGTCACTCCTTCATATACTTTCCCGGTCACAATAAAACGGCTTCAGGCCGTACCAAAACGACAAACACAAATCTCATTCTGATTACCCTACCGGTGCTGTACAGAGTGAACCAGGCGAAAGCTATGTTTCAGGAGTGCAACAATGAGTACATTAAGCCACGCGGCGAGCAGTGCGGAGAAGCGCACTAACGCTCGCTACTGGATAGTGGTGATGCTGTTTATCGTCACGTCCTTTAACTATGGTGACCGCGCCACGCTGTCGATTGCCGGCTCTGAAATGGCAAAAGACATTGGGCTTGATCCGGTTGGCATGGGGTATGTTTTCTCCGCATTTTCATGGGCCTATGTTATTGGACAGATCCCGGGTGGCTGGCTGCTCGATCGTTTTGGATCCAAGCGCGTCTACTTCTGGTCCATCTTTATCTGGTCGATGTTTACCCTGTTGCAGGGCTTCGTCGATATCTTCAGCGGCTTCGGTATTATCGTCGCGCTCTTTACTCTCCGCTTCCTGGTGGGGTTAGCAGAAGCGCCATCCTTCCCGGGTAATAGCCGCATCGTGGCCGCCTGGTTCCCGGCGCAGGAGAGGGGAACGGCGGTGGCGATTTTTAACTCTGCACAGTATTTCGCGACGGTGATCTTTGCGCCAATCATGGGCTGGCTGACGCATGAAGTGGGCTGGTCACACGTCTTCTTCTTCATGGGCGGATTGGGGATCGTCATCAGCTTTATCTGGCTGAAAGTGATCCACGAGCCGAACCAACATCCGGGCGTAAACAAGAAAGAGCTGGAGTACATTGCGGAAGGCGGGGCGCTGATCAACATGGATCAGAAAAGCCAAAAAGCAAAAGTTCCGTTGAGCCAGAAATGGGCGCAGATCAAGCAGCTTGTCGGTTCGCGCATGATGATCGGCATCTACCTGGGGCAGTACTGCATTAACGCCTTAACCTACTTCTTTATCACCTGGTTCCCGGTCTATCTGGTGCAGGCACGCGGTATGTCGATTCTGAAAGCAGGCTTTGTCGCCTCCGTACCGGCTATCTGCGGCTTTGTGGGGGGCGTACTGGGTGGGGTGATTTCCGACTGGCTGATGCGTCGTACCGGTTCGCTGAACATCGCCCGTAAAACGCCAATTGTGCTCGGCATGTTGCTTTCAATGACCATGGTGTTCTGTAACTACGTCAGCGCGGAGTGGATGATCATCGGCTTTATGGCGATGGCCTTCTTCGGGAAAGGGATTGGTGCGCTGGGCTGGGCAGTGATGGCGGATACCGCGCCAAAAGAGATCAGCGGCCTGAGCGGCGGTCTGTTTAACATGTTCGGCAACATCTCCGGGATTGTCACCCCGATTGCCATTGGCTACATCGTCGGGACCACGGGCTCATTCAACGGTGCGCTGATTTATGTGGGTGTGCACGCCCTGGTGGCGGTCCTGAGCTATCTGGTGCTGGTGGGTGATATCAAACGCATTGAACTCAAACCTGTAGCGGAGCGTGGCTGATGACAACACAATCGAGCCCGGTTATTACCGACATGAAGGTCATCCCGGTGGCCGGCCAGGACAGCATGCTGCTTAACATTGGCGGCGCGCATAACGCCTGGTTTACCCGCAATATCGTGGTGCTGACCGACAGCGCAGGGAACACCGGCGTTGGGGAAGCG
Source organism: Enterobacter cloacae complex sp. 382A5 (assembly GCF_050031095.1). Lineage (NCBI taxonomy): Bacteria > Pseudomonadati > Pseudomonadota > Gammaproteobacteria > Enterobacterales > Enterobacteriaceae > Enterobacter > Enterobacter cloacae complex sp. 382A5. The sequence continues at coordinate 3,680,567 of NZ_JBLGVK010000001.1, read as the reverse complement.
CCGGGCGGTGAGGTAATTTTCCAGACGCTGTCAGACGCCATTCCGCAGGTGGTCGGCCAGGAGGTCGCCCGTCTGAATAAAGTGGTCCAGCGTGTTCACAAAGGCAACCAGTCGGCGGACTTTGACACCTTCGGCAAAGGCGCCTGGACGTTTGAGCTGCGCGTCAATGCTGTCGCCGCGCTGGAGGCCGCCCTGCTCGATTTGCTCGGTAAGGCGCTGAACGTTCCGGTCTGTGAACTGCTGGGGCCGGGCAAGCAGCGTGACGCGGTGACGGTACTCGGCTATCTGTTTTATGTTGGCGATCGGCAAAAAACCGATCTGCCTTATCTGGCGCACTCGCCGGGCCACCATGAGTGGTATCACCTGCGTCACCAGGAGGCGCTCTCCAGTGACGCGGTGGTTCGGCTGGCCGAGGCGGCACAGGACCGCTACGGTTTTAAAGACTTCAAACTCAAAGGCGGGGTATTACCCGGCGAGCAGGAGATTGAAACCGCGCGTGCGCTCAAGAAACGTTTTCCGGATGCCCGCATTACCGTTGACCCTAACGGAGCCTGGCTGCTGGATGAGGCTATCGCCCTGTGCAAAGGTCTGGGGGATGTCCTGACCTACGCGGAAGATCCGGTTGGAGCTGAACAAGGCTTCTCGGGTCGCGAGGTGATGGCGGAATTCCGACGTGCCACCGGGCTACCGGTCGCTACGAACATGATCGCCACCAACTGGCGTGAAATGGGCCATGCGGTCATGCTGAATGCGGTCGATATTCCGCTGGCAGACCCGCACTTCTGGACGCTTTCAGGCGCCGTGCGTGTGGCGCAGCTGTGTGATGACTGGGGGCTCACCTGGGGTTGTCACTCCAATAACCATTTCGATATTTCGCTGGCGATGTTTACCCACGTTGGCGCGGCGGCACCGGGTCACCCAACCGCTATCGACACACACTGGATTTGGCAGGAGGGTGAGGCCCGCCTGACGAAAAATCCGCTGGAAATTAAAAACGGCACCATCGCCGTACCGGATGCGCCGGGATTGGGCGTGGAGCTTGACTGGGATCAGGTCCACAAGGCGCATGAAGCGTATAAAAAACTGCCGGGCGGCGCGCGTAATGACGCCGGGCCGATGCAGTACCTGATCCCTGGCTGGACATTTGACCGTAAGCGCCCAGTTTTTGGACGTCACTGATAAAAGGATTGCACCATGAGCACTTTTACCACCCCTGTTGTTACTTCCATGCAGATCATTCCGGTTGCCGGCCATGACAGCATGCTGATGAACCTGAGCGGCGCACATGCGCCGTTTTTCACCCGCAATATTGTCATTATTAAAGATAACGCCGGGCATACCGGCGTGGGGGAAATCCCGGGCGGTGAGAAGATCCGCAAAACGCTTGAAGATGCCATCCCGCTGGTGGTGGGAAAAACGCTGGGCGAATATAAAAACGTCTTAAATACCGTGCGGAATACCTTTGCCGATCGCGATGCGGGTGGCCGTGGGCTGCAAACGTTTGATCTGCGCACCACCATCCACGTGGTGACCGGCATCGAAGCCGCCATGCTGGATCTGTTAGGTCAACACCTGGGGGTTAACGTTGCTTCCCTGCTGGGTGAGGGGCAGCAACGCAGCGAAGTGGAGATGTTGGGCTATCTGTTCTTTGTTGGCGACCGCAACCTGACGCCGTTGCCATACCAGAGCCAGCCGGACGAGCAATGTGACTGGTACCGACTCCGCCACGATGAAGCGATGACGCCGGATGCTGTGGTGCGCCTGGCGGAGGCCGCGTACGAAAAATATGGTTTTAATGATTTCAAACTGAAGGGCGGCGTGCTGGCCGGGGAACAAGAGGCCGAAGCTATCTCAGCCCTGACTAAACGATTCCCGCAGGCGCGCGTCACGCTGGATCCGAACGGGGCCTGGTCGCTTGATGAAGCGATCGCCATCGGCAAGCAGCTGAAAGGCGTGCTGGCCTACGCGGAGGATCCGTGCGGGGCAGAACAAGGTTTCTCTGGCCGTGAAGTGATGGCGGAGTTCCGCCGCGCCACCGGTTTACCTACCGCGACCAACATGATCGCCACCGACTGGCGTCAGATGGGGCACACCTTGTCCTTGCAGTCTGTCGATATTCCGCTGGCGGACCCGCATTTCTGGACGATGCAGGGCTCGGTACGCGTGGCGCAGATGTGCCATGAGTTCGGTCTGACCTGGGGCTCGCACTCCAATAATCACTTTGATATCTCGCTGGCGATGTTCACCCACGTGGCCGCTGCCGCGCCGGGCACGATCACCGCGATCGACACCCACTGGATCTGGCAGGAAGGCAATCAGCGTCTGACGAAAGCGCCATTTGAAATCAAAGGGGGGATGGTGCAGGTCCCGTCCACACCGGGTCTGGGCGTGGAGCTGGATATGGATCAGGTGATGAAAGCTCACGAGCTGTACCAGAAACATGGGCTGGGTGCGCGCGATGACGCGATGGCGATGCAGTATCTGATCCCAGAGTGGACATTCGACAATAAACGTCCGTGCATGGTACGATAAACGCATTGGGACCGCTCCCATGAGCGGTTCTTTACGTGGTGTATGCTTAACGTAACGACTATGCGTAAGGATGGCTTATGAAAATTGTTATCGCACCGGACTCGTATAAGGAAAGTTTGAGTGCGCTTGAGGTTGCGACAGCGATAGAGCAGGGTTTTCGCGAGATCTTTCCTGAGGCGGTTTACGTCAAACTGCCGGTCGCGGACGGCGGTGAAGGCACCGTCGAAGCGATGATCGCGGCAACGCAGGGACGCATTGTGCATGTTCCGGTGACCGGCCCTCTGGGCCATCGCGTGGAAGGGTTTTACGGGATATCCGGCGACGAGAAGAGCGCCTTTATCGAAATGGCGGCGGCCAGTGGTCTTGAGCTGGTTGCACCTTCGCAGCGCGATCCTCTGAAAACGACCTCCTGGGGCACGGGTGAACTTATCCGTCACGCGCTGGATGCGGGCGTTAAGCATATCATCATCGGCATCGGTGGCAGCGCCACCAATGATGGCGGTGCAGGAATGGTGCAGGCGCTGGGGGCCAGGCTGCTGGACGACCGTGAACAGCCGCTGGGGCAGGGCGGAGGCGAGCTGGGCAAACTTGCCCGTATCGACCTGAGCGGGCTGGACAAGCGTCTGGCCGAGTGCCGCATAGAAGTGGCCTGCGATGTGACGAATCCGCTTACCGGTAAGCTGGGCGCATCAGCGGTTTTTGGCCCGCAAAAGGGGGCCACACCCGAGATGATCATCACTCTGGACAACGCGCTTGCGCACTATGCGCGGGTCATTGCCCGGGATCTTGATATGGATGTGCTCAACCTGGCGGGCGGCGGCGCGGCAGGTGGAATGGGGGCGGCGCTGTACGCCTTCTGCGGTGCGCAGCTGCGCCAGGGCATTGAGATCGTCACCGATGCGCTACATCTGGCTGACCAGATTGCCGATGCGGATTTGGTGATAACGGGTGAAGGTCGCATCGACAGCCAGACGATCCACGGCAAAGTGCCGGTTGGGGTGGCGAAGGTAGCCAAACGCTTCAACAAGCCGGTTATCGGGATTGCAGGCAGTCTGACGGCGGACGTTGGCGTCGTGCACGATCACGGCATCGATGCGGTGTTTAGCGTGATTTACACCATCTGCTCGCTGGAAGATGCGCTGGAAAATGCCAGCGAGAACGTCAGGATGGCCGCAAGAAATATCGCGGCGGTACTGAAACTCGGGTAAGGGATGTAGTTCTCCCTCTCCCGGTGGGAGAGGGGGGAGGGTGTAGGCCCGGTAAGCGTCGCGCCACCGGGCATTTACCTCAGTTTCCTAACACCTTCATCGCTTCCCGCGTCACGTTATCCATCTCATCCAGCAGTTCAAGGAACTCCGGTTCCAGTTCAGATTCTGGTGTCCCTGCGCGTAGCTGCTGCTCCAGCAACTGGCAGAGGTTTTTCAGGCGGGGCACGCCGCTGTAACCACAGCTACCGTGCAGCTTGTGGATAGCCTGCAGCAGCTCCTCCGGGTTTTCGCCCACCAGCTGTTCTTCTACCTTATTGCGAATTTCCGGCAGAAACGCGACCAGCATCTGTAGCATCTCGCGGGCTAAATCGGGTTTCCCCGCCGCCTGGCGTAACGCAAGCTGCCAGTCAAAGGTGGCGTTCTGATTCACGCTAATCTCAACTGGTTCTGCTGATAAGGTATACGTGCCGCCGATATGCCCCGGCTTATAGCGCAGCAGCAGGTTATGCAGTTTCTCTTCGTCGATAGGTTTCGCCAGATAATCATTCATTCCGGCGCCGAGCAGCTTCTCTTTCTGCCCGGCCATCGCATGCGCGGTCACGGCAATGACCGGCGTTTGCTGCTGGTGAGGTAGCTGGCGGATAAGCTCGCAGGCGCGAATGCCATCCATACCCGGCATTTGAATATCCATAAGAATCAAATCGAACTGCATCTGTTTGGCCAGTTCAACCGCCTCAGCACCGCTGGCGCAGAGCTCAACATGCTGAACCTGATCCTCAAGCAGCACGCCAATCAGCTTCAGGTTTGCCGGATTATCATCTACCGCCATCACGCTCATCGGCAGCCTCTGCTCGTCATTAACCAGCGCCACGGCATGCTCATTCAGGCGGCAGTAGGCCGTCAGAGCAGGCAACAAGCGTGTGGCGGTGAGCGGTTTAAGCAGACAGGCGGCCGCCCCGTCGTTTTTCAACTCTTCGGCATTGATTTGCGCATGGCACGGCAGCGCCAGCAGCAGGTAGTCGGTCATTGATGCGGCTTTCGCCAGCCGTTCCTGCTGCATGGTGAGCTCCCCGGTAAAGGTGACCGGGATCCCCATCAGCAGGATGTCGTAATGCTCAACGGTAAGCGCAGAGAAGGTCGGGCTGTAGACCACCTCCAGCGGCGTGGTGCTTAAGATGTCCAGCGTGCACTGGGCAGCGGCGGCGTTCGGCTCCACGTAAGCGAGGCGCTTGCCTTTCAGGCAATCCGTCACCGGGCCGTCCGTCAGCACGTTCGGGTTGAGATCCAGGTTGATATGGAACCAGAACGTCGACCCCCGGTTTGGCTGGCTGTGGAAAGAGATATCGCCGCCCATCTCTTTAACCAGTTTTTGCGTGATAACCAGCCCCAGGCCCGTACCACCGTGACGCCGTGAAATACTCGCATCCGCCTGACGAAACGCCTGGAACAGACGGGATTGATCCCGTTCGGGAATGCCAATGCCGGTATCGCGGATCTGAACTTCAATCTGTACTTTGTTATTACTGATGGCACGTTTTTCCACCAGAATGTCGATGTTGCCGCTTTCGGTAAATTTGATGGCATTACCGACAAGATTGGTAATGACCTGCTGCAGGCGCAGCGGATCGCCGATGACGTTATCCGGCACGTCGTTTTTAATGTTCAGCGTCAGCTCAAGCCCTTTGTCGTGCGACGAGTGCGCCAGCAGCGTAACCACCTCATCAAGCGTACTGCGCAGCGGGAACGGAATGCTCTCCAGAATCAGCTTTCCCGCTTCCAGCTTGGAGAAGTCCAGCACGTCATTGATGATTGCCAGCAGATTGTTGGCCGAACGTTCAATGGTGTGCAGGTGATCGCGCTGGGTGGGGTTGAGCTCGCTCTTCAGGGTCAGGCGGGTAAAGCCAATCACGCCATTGAGCGGCGTACGCAGCTCGTGTGACATATTGGCAAGGAACTCCGATTTAATGCGGGCAGCCTCCTGGGCACGCTTTTTCGCCAGATCCAGCTCGACGTTCTGGATCTCCATCTGCTCCAGCGTTTCGCGCAGATCCGAAGTAGCCTGATCCACGTTATGCTGCATCTCTTCGTGATAGGCCGCCAGCGACATCGCCATCGAGTTGATGCCGTTTTTCAGCATGTCCAGTTCGCCCAGCATAAACCCTTCCACGCGGCTATCGAGCTGGCCACGGCGAATGCGGTCAACGGTGTTGACCATATTGCGGATGGGCCCGGTCACATCGCGCATCAGTCGCCAGCCAAAGATAAGCGCAATGCCGATACAGAACAGCATCATCACGCCGGAGATAAAAATCTCTTTGTACTGCTGCAGTCGCACCGACTTGAGGTCCAGCTCCAGCGCCACATATCCGAGCATATTGCTACTGGACTTGGCGTCGGATTGCGCGGACTCATCCGGCGAATAACTTTCCGAAATTATCGGCGTGCGCAGGATCATAATATCGCCCCGCCGCATCACCGTGAGATGGCGCGGGAAGGGCGAACCGTCAGGAATTTTTAACGCTGCCGGATCAAGATGAAAATTAGAGGTGACGAACAGCCGGTTATGCTCGTCATAGACGGAGATCGCACGCACAATATCCGAGTGGCGGCGATGCAACACACTGATTAACTGACCAATCGATTCGCGGTTTTGCAGGTTCATCCCGTATTCGCTGGACACGGCCAGGGGTTCGATGATGCTGGCTCCGGCATCTTCCAGCTGTCGCTGCAGGTCGTTATAGCGGTGCACAACGAAGAAGATGCTCAGCAGCAAACCGATGAGAACGGTGGGGGCGAGGATCAAAATCATCATGCGCGCGCGCAGGCTGTAGTTGGTCATGGCGTTCCGTTATGGGACAATTAAGATAATTATGTATATTTGAGAAAATTCCCGGCGATGGCGCAATTCTACTCTGCAAAGCGACGCGTGACGACGCGTCAGATCATCACTGTCGAAGCCACGGACCTTGACCCTTTTGGTCAGGGCGTCGCGCATCACAATGGTAAGACACTGTTTATAACAGGTTTGCTGCCCACAGAACGAGCAGAAATTACGCTGACGGAAGATAAACGCCAGTACGCACGCGGGAAGGTGAAGCGCCGTCTGACCACCAGCCCGGAGCGCACAGAGCCACGCTGCCCGCATTTTGGCGTCTGCGGAGGCTGCCAGCAACAACATGCCAGCGTAGTTTTACAGCAAAAAAGTAAGAGTAATGCCCTGGCACGCCTGCTCAGGCATGACGTTGACGACATCATTGCCGACCAGCCCTGGGGCTATCGTCGTCGCGCGCGGCTGAGCCTTAGCTATCAGCCCAAAAACGAGCGGCTGGAGATGGGGTTTCGCAAAGCGGGCTCCAGCGATATCGTCGATATCAGGCAGTGCCCCATTTTGGTGCCCCGTCTTGAGGCATTGCTCCCGGACGTGCACGCATGCCTGTCCGGGCTGGACAGTGTTCGCCACCTCGGGCATGTGGAACTGGTCCTGGCAAACAATGGTCCGCTGATGGTGCTGCGCCATACCGCGCCGCTGTCCAAAAAAGACCGCGAAAAACTGGAACGCTTTTCGCATTCCCACGAGCTGGCGCTTTTTCTCGCCCCACAAAGCGAGATACTGGAGCAGGTTACAGGTGACGCGCCCTGGTATGCGTCAAACGGACTACGCTTAACGTTCAGTCCGCGGGATTTCATCCAGGTTAATGACGGCGTCAATCAGCAGATGATCGAAACCGCGCTGACGTGGCTGGATGTCCAGCCGACCGACCGCGTGCTTGATCTCTTCTGCGGCATGGGCAATTTCACGCTGCCGCTGGCCCGTAAAGCGGCGAGTGTTGTGGGGGTAGAAGGCGTCGACGCGCTGGTGGCGAAAGGCCAGGAGAATGCGCAACAGAACGGCTTGCAAAATGTGACATTCTTTCATCAAAATCTGGAGGAAGATGTCACGCAGCAGCCCTGGGCAAAACAGGGCTTTGACAAAATCCTGCTCGACCCGGCACGGGCAGGCGCACCGGGCGTGATGCAGCATATAATTAAACTCGCCCCGAAACGCGTGGTCTACGTTTCCTGTAACCCGGCAACGCTTGCCCGGGATAGCGAGGCATTACTCAGCGCGGGTTACCAGATTCAGCGTCTGGCAATGCTGGACATGTTCCCGCACACTGGGCATCTGGAATCAATGGTGTTGTTCGAGCACATCTAATTAGTTTGGCTTGTCGACTTCGACAGGCCCTGGTCCCTAAAGGAGAGGACGATGGTTGCGGTAAGAAGTGCACATCTTAATAAAGCTGGTGAGTTTGACCCTCAAAAATGGATCGCAAGTCTGGGAATTTCCAGCCAGCAGTCGTGTGAACGCTTAACCGAAACCTGGGCCTATTGTCAGCGCACCACGCTGGGGCATCCGGACGCCGAGCTGCTGCTGTGGCGCGGCGTGGAGATGGTCGAAATCTTATCCATGCTTAATATGGATATCGAAACACTGCAGGCCGCGCTTCTGTTCCCGCTTGCCGATGCGGACGTCGTCACGGAAGACGTGCTGCGTGAAAGCGTCGGAAAATCGGTCGTGGCGCTGATCCACGGTGTCCGCGATATGGCGGCCATTCGTCAGCTCAAAGCCGCACACACCGATTCCGTCTCCTCTGAACAGGTCGATAACGTTCGCCGGATGCTGCTGGCCATGGTGGATGATTTCCGCTGCGTGGTGATCAAGCTTGCCGAGCGTATCGCCCACCTGCGTGAAGTGAAGGACGCGCCGGAAGATGAGCGCGTACTCGCCGCCAAAGAGTGTACAAACATTTATGCGCCGCTGGCGAACCGCTTAGGCATTGGTCAGCTCAAATGGGAGCTGGAAGACTACTGCTTCCGTTATCTGCACCCGGCGGAATATAAGCGCATTGCGAAACTGCTGCATGAACGCCGTATCGACCGCGAACACTATATTGAAGAATTTGTCAGCGGGTTGCGCCAGTCGATGAAGGAAGAGAACGTCCGTGCCGAAGTGTACGGTCGGCCAAAGCATATCTACAGCATCTGGCGCAAAATGCAGAAGAAACACCTCGCCTTTGACGAGCTGTTCGACGTGCGTGCCGTGCGTATTGTGGCGGAGCGTCTGCAGGACTGCTACGCCGCACTGGGGATCGTGCACACGCACTTCCGCCATCTGCCGGATGAGTTCGATGACTATGTCGCCAACCCGAAACCTAACGGCTACCAGTCTATTCATACCGTGGTGCTGGGCCCCGGCGGTAAAACGGTTGAAATTCAGATCCGTACCAAACAGATGCACGAAGACGCCGAGCTGGGTGTCGCCGCGCACTGGAAATACAAAGAGGGCACCTCGGGCGGAGCGCGCACCGGTCACGAAGACCGCATTGCCTGGCTGCGTAAGCTGATTGCGTGGCAGGAAGAGATGGCCGACTCCGGCGAGATGCTCGACGAAGTGCGCAGCCAGGTCTTCGACGACCGGGTGTACGTCTTTACGCCTAAAGGGGACGTTGTCGACCTGCCTGCCGGGTCAACGCCGCTCGACTTTGCCTATCACATCCACAGCGATGTCGGGCACCGCTGCATTGGTGCGAAAATCGGCGGGCGCATTGTGCCGTTCACCTACCAGCTGCAAATGGGCGATCAGATTGAAATCATCACCCAGAAGCAGCCAAACCCGAGCCGTGACTGGCTGAACCCGAACCTGGGGTATGTCACCACCAGCCGCGGACGCTCCAAAATTCACGCCTGGTTCCGTAAACAGGATCGTGACAAGAACATCCTTGCCGGTCGTCAGATCCTGGATGACGAGCTGGAGCATATAGGCATCAGCCTGAAAGAGGCGGAGAAGTTCCTGCTGCCGCGTTACAACTTTAATGAGCTCGATGAGCTGTTAGCGGCCATTGGCGGCGGCGATATTCGTCTCAACCAGATGGTGAATTTCCTGCAGGCGCAGTTCAACAAGCCAAGTGCGGCAGAGCAGGATGCGGCGGCGCTGAAACAGCTGCAGCAGAAAACCTACGCCCCGCAGCAGCGCAGCAAAGACAATGGCCGCGTGGTGGTGGAAGGCGTCGGCAATCTGATGCACCACATCGCCCGCTGCTGCCAGCCTATCCCGGGGGACGACATCGTCGGCTTTATCACCCAGGGGCGTGGGATTTCGATTCACCGCTCAGACTGTGACCAGCTTGCTGAGCTGCAGTCGCATGCGCCGGAACGCATCGTTGAAGCCGTCTGGGGTGAAAGCTACTCTGCCGGCTACTCGCTGGTGGTGCGCGTCACCGCCAACGACCGCAGCGGTCTGCTGCGCGACATTACGACCATTCTTGCCAATGAGAAGGTCAACGTGCTGGGCGTTGCCAGCCGCAGCGATACCCGCGAGCAGCTTGCCACCATCGATATGACCATCGAAATCTACAACCTGCAGGTGCTGGGCCGCGTGCTTGGCAAACTGAACCAGGTCCCGGATGTGATTGACGCGCGTCGTCTCCACGGCGGTTAAACATCCTCTTCTGTAAGCCGGGTAAGGCAACGCCGCCACCCGGCATTTTTTCATCAGGACAGTACTATGACTCAAATCGACCGCCTGCTCGGCATCATGAAACGCCTGCGCGACCCGGAAAACGGCTGCCCGTGGGATAAAGAGCAGACTTTCGCGACTATCGCCCCGTACACCCTCGAAGAGACCTATGAAGTACTGGACGCCATTTCACGTGAGGACTTTGACGACCTGCGCGGCGAACTCGGTGACCTGCTGTTCCAGGTGGTGTTCTATGCGCAGATGGCGCAGGAAGAGGGGCGCTTTAATTTTGACGATATCTGCGCCGCCATTAGCGACAAGCTTGAGCGCCGCCATCCGCATATCTTTGGCGATGCTACGGCGGGCAACAGCGCGGAAGTGCTGGCGCGCTGGGAGCAGATTAAAAGCGCCGAGAGGGCTGAAAAATCCCAACACTCCGCGCTGGATGACATTCCGCTGAGTCTGCCCGCCCTGATGCGTGCCCATAAGATCCAGAAACGCTGCTCGGCAGTAGGGTTTGACTGGCACTCGCTTGGCCCGGTACTGGACAAAGTCCATGAAGAAATCGACGAAGTGATGCACGAAGCGCAGCAGGCCGTGGTGGATGAAGCAAAGCTTGAAGAAGAGATGGGCGATTTGCTGTTTGCCACCGTCAACCTTTCGCGCCACCTGGGTGTAAAAGCGGAAACGGCCCTGCAAAAAGCCAACCTTAAGTTCGAACGACGCTTTCGCGAAGTCGAGCGCATTGTGGCCTCGCGCGGCCTGGAAATGACCGGAATTGACCTCGATGTGATGGAAGAAGTCTGGCAGGAAGTAAAACGCCAGGAATCTGATCTCTAACGGAATTTTGCGATCAAGCGCAATTTGTGTGATTTTTTAAATGACAAGCGCTTGATTTGCGTCAAAAACATTTACCCAAAAGGGGCTATTTTCTCACTCCTTATGTTTGTCATGGCCTGGAATGGAGACGGAGAATGAAAGTTTGTGGCGCTCGCCGTGTTCGGGTATACTACTTTCCCGTCCTGGTTATTCCATCGTTTCACCCTAACTTCTCAGGTTCAGCATGACAACGAACTATATTTTTGTGACCGGCGGGGTCGTATCCTCTCTGGGTAAAGGCATTGCCGCAGCCTCCCTCGCAGCCATTCTTGAAGCCCGTGGCCTCAATGTGACCATGATGAAACTGGATCCGTACATCAACGTCGATCCTGGCACCATGAGCCCAATCCAACACGGGGAAGTGTTCGTTACTGAAGACGGCGCTGAAACCGATCTGGATCTTGGCCACTACGAGCGTTTCATTCGCACCAAAATGACCCGTCGGAACAACTTCACGACTGGCCGTATCTACTCCGACGTTCTGCGTAAAGAGCGCCGTGGTGATTATCTGGGTGCAACCGTACAGGTTATCCCGCACATCACTAACGCTATCAAAGAACGCATCATTGCGGGTGGCGAAGGCCACGACGTGGTGCTGGTTGAAATCGGCGGTACCGTAGGTGATATCGAATCCCTGCCGTTCCTGGAAGCGATTCGCCAGCTGGCGGTTGATATCGGTCGTGAACACGCGCTGTTCATGCACCTGACGCTGGTGCCTTACATGGCAGCCGCAGGTGAAGTGAAAACCAAACCGACTCAGCACTCCGTGAAAGAGCTGCTCTCCATCGGTATTCAGCCTGACATTCTGGTTTGCCGCTCCGATCGCGCGGTTCCGGCGAACGAACGTGCGAAAATTGCATTGTTCTGTAACGTGCCTGAAAAAGCCGTTATTTCAATGAAAGATGTCGATTCCATTTATAAAATCCCGGGCCTGTTGAAATCACAGGGCCTGGACGATTATATTTGTAAACGATTCAGCTTGAACTGTCCGGAAGCTAACCTGTCTGAATGGGAACAGGTTATTTATGAAGAAGCCAATCCGGCTGGTGAAGTGACTATCGGTATGGTCGGCAAGTACATCGAACTGCCGGATGCCTATAAGTCCGTTATCGAAGCGCTGAAACACGGTGGTCTGAAGAACCGCGTCTCCGTGAACATCAAGCTGATTGATTCGCAGGATGTTGAAACACGTGGCGTCGAAATTCTGAAAGATCTGGATGCGATTCTCATCCCTGGCGGCTTCGGCTACCGTGGTGTAGAAGGCAAGATCGCCACTGCACGCTATGCGCGTGAAAACAATATTCCATACCTCGGCATCTGCCTGGGTATGCAGGTTGCGCTAATCGAATTTGCGCGCAACGTAGCGGGAATGGAAAACGCGAACTCTACGGAATTTGTGCCAGACTGTAAGTACCCTGTAGTGGCGCTTATCACTGAATGGCGCGACGAAGACGGTAACGTCGAAGTCCGTACCGAGAAGAGCGATCTGGGTGGCACTATGCGTCTTGGCGCACAGGCCTGCCAGCTGTCTGACGATAGCGTGGTTCGTAAGCTGTATGGCGAACCGGTCATCACCGAGCGTCATCGTCACCGCTATGAAGTCAACAACATGTTGTTGAAACAAATTGAAGCTGCGGGTCTGCGTGTTGCGGGCCGCTCCGGGGATGATCAGTTAGTCGAGATCATCGAAGTGCCAAACCACCCGTGGTTTGTCGCCTGCCAATTCCACCCGGAATTTACTTCAACGCCACGTGACGGGCATCCGCTGTTTGCAGGTTTCGTGAAAGCCGCCAGCGAGTATCAGAAGCGTCAGGCGAAGTAAAAAAGTTAGAACGGCAACGCGTACCCCCGGTACGCGTTGTTTGTCTGGAGTTTTAGTTTAACTTGTACTGAGGAAAATCTAATGTCCAAAATCGTTAAAGTCATCGGTCGTGAAATCATCGACTCCCGTGGTAACCCGACCGTTGAAGCCGAAGTTCATCTGGAAGGTGGTTTCGTCGGTATGGCAGCTGCTCCATCAGGTGCTTCTACTGGTTCCCGCGAAGCGCTGGAACTGCGCGATGGCGACAAATCCCGTTTCATGGGCAAAGGCGTACTGAAAGCTGTTGGCGCTGTAAACGGTCCTATTGCTCAGGCAATCATTGGCAAAGACGCTAAAGACCAGGCTGGCATCGACAAGATCATGATCGATCTGGACGGTACTGAAAACAAATCTAACTTCGGTGCGAACGCAATCCTGGCGGTTTCCCTGGCGAACGCCAAAGCCGCTGCGGCAGCGAAAGGTATGCCACTGTTCGAGCACATCGCTGAACTGAACGGCACCCCAGGCAAATACTCCATGCCTGTACCAATGATGAACATCATCAACGGTGGTGAGCACGCAGACAACAACGTTGATATTCAGGAATTCATGATTCAGCCAGTTGGCGCGAAAACCCTGAAAGAAGCAGTACGTATGGGTTCTGAAGTGTTCCACAACCTGGCTAAAGTTCTGAAAGCAAAAGGTATGAACACGGCTGTGGGTGACGAAGGTGGCTACGCGCCAAACCTGGGTTCTAACGCAGAAGCACTGGCTGTTATCGCTGAAGCAGTAAAAGCCGCTGGCTATGAGCTGGGCAAAGACATCACTCTGGCGATGGACTGCGCAGCATCTGAATTCTACAAAGACGGTAAATACGTTCTGGCTGGCGAAGGCAACAAAGCGTTCACCTCTGAAGAGTTCACTCACTTCCTGGAAGACCTGACCAAACAGTACCCAATCGTTTCTATCGAAGACGGTCTGGACGAGTCTGACTGGGATGGTTTCGCATACCAGACTAAAGTACTGGGCGACAAAATCCAGCTGGTTGGTGACGATCTGTTCGTAACCAACACCAAGATCCTGAAAGAAGGCATCGAGAAAGGCATCGTTAACTCCATCCTGATCAAATTCAACCAGATCGGTTCTCTGACCGAAACTCTGGCTGCGATCAAAATGGCGAAAGACGCTGGCTACACCGCTGTTATCTCTCACCGTTCTGGCGAAACTGAAGACGCTACCATCGCTGACCTGGCTGTTGGTACCGCTGCTGGCCAGATCAAAACCGGTTCTATGAGCCGTTCTGACCGTGTTGCTAAATACAACCAGCTGATTCGTATCGAAGAAGCGCTGGGCGAAAAAGCACCTTACAACGGTCGTAAAGAGATCAAAGGCCAGGCATAATTGCTTAAGCCTTAAAATGAAAATGCCAGTCGAAAGACTGGCATTTTTTTTGGTTATTTGAAATCAACCGCCATTTGCTCCGGGATGCTCAATCCCCGGGTAGTTTGTACGCAGCGGGCAATATAGTCCGTAAAACGCGGCGGTTTAGGCATGCCCATACTGAGCAGCTTGTCGTTGCTGAAACGTACATTCAGTGTGGCAAAGGCCCCGTACAAGCGCATTGCTCTCAGCATCAGCCGTTCGTTGCAGGGGCCAAAAATATCCTTCAGCTCACGTCGCATTCTGACCAGCGTTTCGTAGCTTACCTGGGCATACTTATCACCGACCGGGGCTTTCTCCAGCGCCTGTGCCATCGCATTATCAATATCCGCAAAGCGCACGCTGTTCTCTTCTCCGGCAGAAATATGTACCACTTCTCCCGGCTGCGCAGCGCTGTTAAGCAGCATCAGCAACGCATCGGCGCAGTAATCCACCGGGACGACATCTATTTTGTCTTCCATTGAGCACATGAATTTTTGCAGCATTAGCCCCATGCTGAAGACCCAGAAAATACTGCTCGACGGCGTACAGCCATGACGGGTATGGCCGACCACGATGGACGGACGGGCGATGAGCAGCGGCAGGTTGGGGCAGTGCTGGCGCATCAGTTGTTCAATGGTGGATTTCGAATATGTGTATTCCACCAGATGCTCGGCGTTCTCTCTGAACTCCGCGCTTTCGGCGACCAGCGAATCCTGCTCCGGCGTGCACGACATGGCTGTTCCCACATGCAGAAAGCGCTGTAAACCGGCAACCTGGTTCATGCGTCTGGCGAGCGCCAGCGTCCCCTCCACATTTACTTTCCAGATCAGCGGATTGTTACCAAATGACGCGACGGCCGCGCAGTTAAGAACATGCGTCACCTGTTCCAGACGCGGGTCGTTCAGGAACCCCTCCGGCTGGCTGAGATCGCCGATAAGGATATTCTCCTCACTCAACGCGGCCAGCGTCTCCTCTGAAACCTTGAATTTACGCATGTTGTCCCGCACGCGTTCCAGCCCTTGTTGCGGGTCACTGGCGCGCGCAAGCAGCAGTAATTTTACTGAACTATTGCTGGTCAGTATTTTTTCAAGTACTGCACCGCCCAGAAAACCAGTCACGCCTGTAATAAATAACATATTAATCCATACCGTCTCATAATGATTGATGAGGCGGATTGTAGGCAGGCAAAAGTAAACGGCATTTAAATAGAAAAATGGCAAAGCTGACGGCGTCTTAAGCTTATTTTAAGGTAAGGAATTCAGGTGGAAATATTGGACACTAGCAGAGTGAGAAAAATTCAATTTATAAATCAAATAATTTTAACCAACTGATTTTGTTCTGTTATTTGTGCGATTTTATTGCTTTTAACACTCATTGAATATGTAATAAATAAAATAATTTGTTACACCATTATGCCGCGCACGAAATAACCGTATCAGCACTTAAATGGAATCGACATCACGCCATGCAGGCTATTTTATTTAGCCTGCAAAGGGTTTTAGAGTAATAAAGGCAGCGTTGCACTCGCGGTTTGCTGGCTAACCTCACCGTAATGGCCATCAATCGCAATCAGGGAAGTTGTAAGTAACTCAACCAGTAACATTACGCCCACTTTAGCATTGAGCGCGCCTGCGCTGAGTGGTCCTTCCGGTTTTGCGGCGACCAGCTGCATATCGCTAAGCGAAGCCAGCGGGCTGCGGGGCGTATTGCTAAGGGATAACACCTTAACGCCGCGTTTGCGTGCAAGTTTTACGACGTGGAGCAAATCCCGCGTTGAACCGGAACTGGAAATGGCCACCACCAGCGTCCCTTCTGAAAGCGTTGCTGCATTCATGGCCGCACGATGCATATCGCTAAAAAGCTGTGCAGGTTTGCCGAGTCGCAACAGTTTGTAATGTAAATACTCACCGAGGATCGCACTGGCGGCCACCCCATATATTTGTACGGCTTGCGCCTGATGCAGCGCCTGAGCGGCCTTTTCCAGCAGTGCTCTGTCGAGCAGTCTGGCGGTATCCTGCAGCGCCTGAACAGACTCATCGACGACGTTATCAATTTCGTCCCCGGCCACGCGTGCGGGCTGACCCTGCTGAATATCCAGCGCCAGTGCCATCTTGAATTCGTTATAGCCTTTGCAGCCGAGCGTCCGGCAAAGACGCGTCACGCTGGCTTCACTGGTGTGGCTCTCCCGTGCCAGTTCGGTGATCGTCAGGTAGAGCACCCGGGCCGGATCGTTGAGAACAAACTCTCCCAGTTTTTTTTGCGTGGGGCTGTACCCGGAAGCCTCCTGGCGCAGCTTCAGCAGCAGGTTTTCATGGTCTGACATGCTAGATCCTTAATGCGTTTCTCTGCGTCCTAGTGTGGCGGAAAGCGGGGCAGGGATGCCAGTCATTTCGAAAAAGTATGATCGTCCTCCTGGTTTTTGATGGTGATTTTCACTATTAAATATAATTATGGTAAAAATTTTCATCGTTAACTAAGGGGATGAAAAAATGATGCAAATGTTCAGTGGTGCTTCGTCCGGCGGATGGTTTGAAAAAGCGCAGCGCTTTGGCAAATCCTTTATGTTGCCCATTGCCGTACTGCCTGCGGCGGGTCTGCTGCTGGGGATAGGCGGCGCGTTATCGAATCCCAATACGCTTACGGCATATCCGTTTTTAGATGTGGACTGGTTACAGGCTATTTTCACCATCATGAGCAGCGCCGGTTCGATTGTGTTCGCGAATCTGTCGGTGCTGTTTGCCGTTGGGGTTGCCGTCGGGCTGGCAAAAAATGATAAAGGTACGGCAGGGCTGGCGGCGTTACTCGCGTTTCTGGTCATGAATGCCACCATTAACGCACTGCTGATCCTCACCGGAAAACTGGCGCACGAGAATCCGGGGGCGGTCGGGCAAGGCATGACGCTGGGGATCCAGACGCTGGAGACCGGCGTATTTGGTGGGGTGGTCATTGGTCTTGTTACCTGCGCGCTGCATCATCGGTTTAATAAGATCGCGCTCCCACAATTTCTGGGATTCTTTGGCGGCTCACGCTTTGTGCCGATTATCAGCTCACTGGCTGCGATCCTGGTCGGAGCCTTAATGACCGTAGTCTGGCCACATTTCCAGAAGCTGATCTTTGGTCTGGGCGGGCTGGTGGAAGCGACCGGTTATCTGGGAACACTGCTGTACGGCTTCATTTTGCGCATGCTGGGCCCGTTCGGTTTACACCACATCTTCTATCTTCCGTTCTGGACCACCGCGCTTGGCGGCAGCGAGATTGTCAACGGGCAACTGGTTGAAGGTACGCAGCGGATCTTCTTCGCTCAGCTGGCCGATCCCACGACGCGCCAGTTTTATGAAGGGACGTCGCGCTTTATGTCCGGGCGCTTTATCACGATGATGTTTGGTTTGCTCGGGGCCTGCCTTGCGATGTATCACACGGCTAAACCGGAGAACAAAAAACGCGTCGCGGGGTTGTTGCTTTCAGCGGCATTAACCTCCTTCCTGACGGGGATCACCGAGCCCATCGAGTTCTCCTTCCTGTTTATCGCGCCGGTGCTGTACGTCATTCACGCATTTTTTGACGGGCTGGCGTTTATGCTCGCGCATATTTTACACATCACCATTGGGCAGACCTTCTCCGGCGGTTTTATCGACTTTGTGCTGTTCGGCATTTTGCAGGGGGAGGCCAAAACCCACTGGATGTTAGTGCCGCTGGTGGGCGTACCGTGGTTCTTCCTCTATTACTTCACGTTCCGCTATCTGATTAATCGCTTTGATTTTGCCACGCCGGGTCGGGAAAAGGAGGCGGTGGCCAATGACGTGACGTTCGCCCAGAACGAACGCGCAAGTGCGGTGATCGCCGGACTGGGCGGAAAAGACAATCTGGAAGAGGTGGACTGCTGCGCCACGCGTCTTCGCGTCACGGTTAAAGACGGCAGCAAAGTGAATGACGCGGCGCTGAAAGCCACCGGTGCGCGCGGCGTGATTGTGCGCGGAAATGGCGTTCAGGTCATTTATGGTCCGCATGTCACGATTATCAAAAACGAAGTGGAAGAGATCTTATCGTAATGAAAACTGTACTGGATACCCTGAAGGGAAAACTGGTCGTCTCCTGTCAGGCGCTTGAGAATGAACCGTTGCATAGCCCGTTTATTATGTCGCGAATGGCGCTGGCGGCGCGTCAGGGAGGGGCTGCGGCCATCCGTGCCAACAGCGTGGTGGATATTGAGGCGATTAAAGAGCAGGTTACGCTGCCGGTTATTGGCATCATCAAGCGGGAGTACCCCGACAGCGAGGTGTTTATCACCGCGACGATGAAAGAGGTGGATGAACTGATGACCGTCTCCCCGGCGATCATTGCGCTTGATGCGACCGACAGGGCGCGGCCTGGCGGGGAATCTCTGGCAACGCTGGTTACGCGCATTCGTACCCGTTATCCCTCGGTGCTGCTTATGGCTGATATAGCCACTGTTGATGAGGCCGTCACGGCGCAGGCGCTGGGGTTTGATTGTGTCGGGACCACGCTTTACGGCTACACCGCGCAGACCGCCGGACACGCCTTACCCGATGATGACTGTCAGTTTCTGAAAGCGGTACTGGCAGCCGTCACGGTACCGGTGGTGGCCGAAGGTAACGTGGACACCCCGGAACGCGCCGCCAGATGTCTGGCGTTGGGGGCGCATATGGTGGTGGTGGGCGGGGCAATCACCCGCCCGCAGCAGATTACGGAACGCTTTATGGCGGCAATTGACGCGCAAAGCACCGATCGAGCATGACCATCTCACGGGGATCTGCGATACTTATCGTTTATCCCCTTAACTGAGATGACTATGCAGTACCCGATTAACGAGATGTTCCAGACCCTGCAAGGCGAGGGTTACTTTACCGGCGTTCCCGCAATTTTTATTCGTTTACAGGGATGCCCGGTTGGCTGTGCCTGGTGTGATACCAAACATACGTGGGATAAACTCGCAGATCGGGAAGTGTCGCTGTTTAGCGTTCTGGCGAAAACCAAAGAGAGCGATAAGTGGGGTGCTGGCAGCGCGGAAGATCTGCTGGCCATTATTGGTCGTCAGGGCTGGACGGCGCGCCATGTGGTCATTACCGGGGGCGAACCCTGCATCCACGATCTGACGCCGCTGACCGAACTGCTCGAAAAGAACGGCTACAGTTGCCAGATTGAAACCAGCGGTACGCATGAAGTGCGCTGCTCCCACACCACCTGGGTGACGGTATCGCCTAAAGTAAACATGCGCGGCGGCTACGACGTACTGTCTCAGGCGCTGGAACGTGCTGATGAGATTAAACACCCGGTAGGGCGAGTACGTGATATCGAAGCGCTGGATGAACTGCTGGCGACGCTGACGGACGAAAAACAGCGCGTGATTGCGCTGCAGCCTATCAGCCAGAAAGAAGACGCCACGCGCCTGTGCATTGAAACCTGTATCGCGCGTAACTGGCGCCTGTCGATGCAGACGCACAAATACCTGAATATTGCCTAAAAAAAAGCCCGGTGGCGCTAGCGCTTACCGGGCCTACGTTTCCAGGCTTTTGTTGGCCGGGTAAGGCGAAGCCGACCCCCGGCAAGCATCACTCGCCGCGATACACGCAGCCTGCCGTACAGGTCTCTTTGATCATCACTGCGCTCAGCAGCGGTACCAGCGGTTTCATCTGATCCCAAATCCATTTTGCCAGCACTTCGCTGGTCGGGTTTTCAAGGCCCGGGATATCGTTCAGGTAATAGTGATCCAGACGATCGTAAGTCGGCTTAAATGCCGCCTTCAGCTCAGCAAAATCCATGATCCAACCGGTATGCGGATCAACTTCACCGGTGATCTCAAGACGCACCATAAACGAATGCCCGTGCAGACGGCCGCATTTATGTCCTTCAGGAACATGCGGAAGGTGGTGGGCGGCTTCGAAGGTGAAATCTTTAAACAGTGTGGTGGACATGATCGCTCTCAGTAATGCGGAAAAAACCGCCGCATAGTACCGGAAAGCACAATTTTTAGCATTAACTAAAACGGCCTTTACCTTCATCGCAGCAAAAAAGCCGTCGCTTTGTGATTTATATCCTTATTTCACAGTCGGTTAGTTTATCGCTTTTACCGTTAAGAACGATAACTAAAACAGGTTAGTCCATTTGGTTATTTATTATTTCCATCCCTTCTTTAATTGTTATTATCCTCGCCGTTAACCTTATCTTCAGTTTGGATTTATTCGCTTAAAGTCCGCTTGGCTACTGGAACATAACGACGCATGACAACACAGGCCCCACCTTCAAATTTGCTTCCCCTGAACCCGGAGCAACTGGCGCGCCTTCAGGCTGCCACCTCTGATTTTTCTCCCACCCAGCTTGCCTGGGTCTCTGGCTATTTCTGGGGAATGCTCAACCAGCAGCCTGGCGCTGTGGCTGCGGCTCCGGCAACGGCGGTAGAAATTCCTGCCATTACGCTTATCTCCGCTTCACAGACGGGCAATGCCCGCCGCGTGGCAGAAGCGCTGCGTGACGACCTGCTGGCCGCCAAACTGAACGTGAACCTGGTAAACGCCGGGGATTATAAATTCAAACAGATCGCGTCAGAAAAACTGCTGGTGGTTGTGGCCTCAACGCAGGGCGAGGGTGAACCCGCTGAAGAGGCGGTCGCGCTGCATAAATTCCTGTTCTCGAAAAAAGCGCCCAGACTCGATGGCACTGCGTTTGCCGTGTTCGGCCTGGGCGATACCTCTTATGAATTCTTCTGCCAGTCCGGCAAAGATTTTGACAGCAAGCTGGCGGAGCTGGGCGCAGAGCGCCTGCTGGACCGCGTTGATGCAGATGTGGAATACCAGGCTGCCGCTGCAGAGTGGCGTGCGCGCATTGTTGACGTGCTGAAAGCACGCGTACCGAAAGAGACACCAGCCCAGGCTGCGATCACCGCGACCGGCGTGGTCAACGACATTCACACCAGCCCGTACACCAAAGAGGCGCCGCTGTCGGCAAGCCTGTCGGTTAATCAAAAAATTACCGGTCGCGACTCTGAAAAAGATGTGCGCCATATCGAGATCGATCTGGGCGACTCGGGTCTGCGCTATCAGCCTGGCGATGCGCTGGGGGTCTGGTATCAAAACGATCCAGCGCTGGTCAAGGAGCTGGTCGAACTGCTGTGGCTGAAAGGCGACGAGCCTGTCACCGTCGAAGGCAAAACACAGCCGCTCTCTGAAGCGCTGCAGTGGCACTTCGAGCTGACGGTAAATACCGCCAATATCGTTGAGAACTATGCCACCTTAACGCGCAGCGAATCGCTGCTGCCGTTAGTCGGCGATAAGGCGAAGCTGCAGCATTACGCGGCGACCACACCGATTGTCGATATGGTGCGTTTCTCTCCGGCACAGCTGGATGCCAACGCGCTGATCGGCCTGCTGCGTCCGCTTACGCCGCGTCTGTACTCCATTGCCTCATCGCAGGCTGAAGTCGAGAGCGAAGTGCACATCACCGTGGGCGTGGTGCGGTACGACATCGAAGGCCGTGCCCGCGCGGGCGGTGCCTCCAGCTTCCTGGCCGATCGCGTGGAGGAAGAGGGCGAAGTGCGCGTCTTTATCGAGCACAACGACAACTTCCGTCTGCCGGCGAACCCGGAAACGCCGGTAATCATGATTGGCCCGGGTACCGGCATTGCGCCGTTCCGTGCCTTTATGCAGCAGCGTGCGGCGGACGAGGCACCGGGTAAAAACTGGCTGTTCTTCGGCAACCCGCACTTTACCGAAGATTTCCTCTATCAGGTTGAGTGGCAGCGCTACGTGAAAGAAGGGGTGCTGACCCGTATCGATCTGGCCTGGTCGCGCGATCAGAAAGAAAAAGTATACGTACAAGACAAACTGCGCGAACAGGGCGCAGAGCTGTGGCGCTGGATCAATGACGGTGCCCACATTTATGTCTGCGGTGACGCCAATCGCATGGCGAAAGACGTTGAGCAGGCACTGCTGGAAGTGATTGCCGAATTCGGCGGTATGGATGCCGAAGCGGCGGATGAATTTTTAAGTGAGCTGCGCGTTGAGCGCCGTTATCAGCGAGATGTCTACTAATGAGCGAAAAACATCCAGGGCCCCTGGTGGTCGAAGGTAAACTGTCAGACGCCGAGCGCATGAAGCTGGAAAGCAACTATCTGCGCGGCACCATTGCTGAAGATCTGAATGACGGTCTCACCGGCGGTTTCAAAGGCGACAACTTCCTGCTGATCCGTTTCCACGGCATGTATCAACAGGACGACCGCGACATTCGCGCCGAGCGTGCTGAACAGAAGCTGGAGCCGCGTCACGCGATGCTGTTGCGCTGCCGTCTGCCGGGCGGAGTAATCACCACGACACAGTGGCAGGCGATTGATAAATTTGCCGGTGAAAACACCATTTACGGCAGCATTCGTCTGACCAACCGTCAGACCTTCCAGTTCCACGGCATTCTGAAGAAGAACGTGAAGCCGGTACACCAGATGCTGCACTCCGTCGGACTGGACGCGCTGGCGACGGCCAACGACATGAACCGTAACGTGCTCTGCACCTCGAACCCGTATGAGTCCGAGCTGCACGCTGAAGCCTATGAGTGGGCGAAGAAGATCTCCGAGCACCTGCTGCCGCGTACCCGCGCTTATGCGGAGATCTGGCTCGATCAGGAAAAAGTTGCGACCACCGATGAAGAACCGATCCTCGGTCAGACCTATCTGCCGCGTAAGTTCAAAACCACGGTGGTGATCCCGCCGCAGAACGACATCGATCTGCACGCCAACGACATGAACTTTGTGGCAATTGCCGAAAACGGCAAGCTGGTGGGCTTTAACCTGCTGGTGGGCGGCGGTCTGTCCATTGAACACGGTAACAAGAAAACCTATGCCCGCACCGCGAGCGAGTTCGGCTTCCTGCCGCTGGAGCACACGCTGGCCGTGGCGGAAGCGGTGGTCACCACCCAGCGCGACTGGGGTAACCGTACCGACCGTAAAAACGCGAAAACCAAATACACCCTGGAGCGCGTGGGCGTTGAGACGTTCAAAGAGGAAGTGGAGCGTCGCGCGGGGATCAAATTTGAGCCGATCCGCCCTTACGAATTCACCGGTCGCGGCGATCGCATCGGCTGGGTAAAAGGCATCGACAATAAATGGCACCTGACGCTGTTTATCGAAAACGGCCGTATTCTGGATTACCCGGGCCGTCCGCTGAAAACCGGCCTGCTGGAAATCGCGAAGATCCACAAAGGTGAGTTCCGCATTACCGCCAACCAGAACCTGATTATTGCTGGTGTGCCGGAAAGTGAAAAGGCGAAAATTGAGGCGCTGGCGCGTGACCATGGGTTGATGAATGCGGTCAAACCGCAGCGCGAAAACTCGATGGCCTGCGTGTCGTTCCCGACCTGTCCGCTGGCGATGGCGGAAGCGGAACGTTTCCTGCCGTCATTTACGGACAAAGTGGAAGCGATTCTGGAAAAACACGGTATTCCGGACGAGCATATTGTTATGCGCGTTACCGGCTGTCCGAACGGCTGTGGCCGCGCGATGCTGGCCGAGCTTGGGCTGGTGGGGAAAGCGCCGGGTCGCTATAACCTGCACCTGGGCGGTAATCGTATCGGCACGCGTATTCCGCGTATGTTCCGCGAGAATATCACTGAGCCAGAAATTCTCGATTCCATCGACGAGCTTGTCGGGCGCTGGGCGAAAGAGCGCGAAGCGGGTGAAGGCTTCGGCGACTTTACGGTGCGTGCGGGCATTATTCGCCCGGTGCTCGATCCCGCAAGGGATTTCTGGGAGTAACCACGAGAGGTAATTATGTCCGTACTCGATCTAAACGCGCTTAACGCATTGCCAAAAGTCGAACGCATTCTGGCACTTGCAGAAACCAACGCCCAACTGGAAAAGCTGGACGCCGAAGGGCGCGTGGCGTGGGCGCTGGAAAACCTGCCGGGTGACTACGTGCTGTCGTCGAGCTTCGGCATTCAGGCGGCGGTCAGTTTGCATCTGGTGAATCAGATCCGCCCGGATATTCCGGTGATCCTCACCGATACCGGCTATCTGTTCCCGGAAACCTACCAGTTTATCGATGAGCTGACGGACAAGCTTAAGCTGAACCTGAAAGTGTACCGCGCGGAGCAGAGCGCGGCCTGGCAGGAGGCGCGCTACGGCAAACTCTGGGAGCAGGGCGTTGAGGGCATTGAGAAATACAATGAGATCAACAAGGTCGAGCCGATGAACCGTGCGCTGAAAGAGCTGAACGCTCAAACCTGGTTTGCCGGTCTTCGCCGCGAGCAGTCCGGCAGCCGGGCCACGCTGCCGGTGCTGGCGGTGCAGCGCGGCGTGTTTAAAGTGCTGCCGATCATCGACTGGGATAACCGTACGGTGTACCAGTATCTGCAAAAACACGGGCTGAAATACCATCCGCTGTGGGATCAGGGCTACCTGTCCGTGGGGGATACCCACACCACGCGCAAATGGGAACCGGGAATGGCGGAAGAAGAGACGCGATTCTTTGGGCTGAAGCGCGAGTGTGGGTTACACGAAGGGTAATTTCATTGACTCCCTCTCCCGGTGGGAGAGGGTTGGGGTGAGGGCATCAGGCCGCACAGCGTTCAAAAACCTCAGGCTTTCCCCGCTTTCGCCAGCTCCTTCACCAGCGGCAGCATTACTTTCACCACATCGCGGCTACGGTGCTCAATGCGCTGCGGCAGTGCGCTATCAATATGCTGCTGATTATCCAGCATCACGTTATGCCAGCTCGTCCCGTCCGGAAAGGCTTTCGTTTTAGCCCGCTGCTGATAGCCATCTTTCTTGCCTAACGCCCAGTTGGTGGCTTCGACGTACAGCACCGGGATGCCCGCTTTATCGAACACTTCACCGTCGTTACAGCAGCCCGTTCCGCGCGGATAAGCCGGATTGCCGCCAGGATTGGTCGTGGCATACACGCCATGGCTGCGCGCAATCGCCAGCGCCCGGTCACGGGTCAGTTTACGTACGGTACCCGGCGTACTCTGTCCGCTATTAAAATAGAGCTTATCGCCAACGATTAAATTATCGAGGTTAATCACCAGCAGCGTATTTTTCTTCTCCTCAGCGCTCATGCGCTTAAGGAAATTCTCCGCGCCGAGTTTGCCTTCCTCTTCGCCGCTGGTTGCCACAAAGCGAATACCGTATTTTGTCGGAATGTTTTTCATTCGCTCGGCCAGTTCAAGCATCACGCCCAGACCTGCCGCGTTATCGTCCAGCCCTTGCAGCGTCAGCCCGCCCAGATTGTTATCGGTATCGGTGTCGCTCATGGGCGCGTAAGTGTCCAGGTGCGCCATAATAATGATCTGCTCAGCCGCGCTACCTTCATGTGCCGCAATAACGGTACTGCCTGTCACGTTATGCCAGTTTTTTGTTTTATTTCGTGAGGTGTAGATATAGCGGCTGTGAAACGACCGGATATCGCTCTGGTAGCCCATATCGGCAAACTGCTGGCGAAGATAGTCAGCGGAAAGCATTTCCGCAGGGGAGCCGGTCATGCGTCCGGGAAAAACGGTGGCAATATGCCGCGCCTGCATATTGGCGATTTCACCATACGGTTGATTTTTTGCCTGAGCCGGAAGGATAAAGCAAACGCCGAGCGCCAGGGCAACGTATCGGTGGCGCATTGCGGAAAACATAGTGAGTCCTTAAAAACAGAGCAAAATTATAACCCGCTTAGTATGAAACTGTGATCGGCCATACACAATTTGAATTGCTCTTAAATGCCCGAAATTTCGCGTGTTAAGCACTTTTTGATATTTGCTTTTTCATCGCGTTATTCCATTGAGTAACTACTCATTCCAATTCGTAATTTCATTCGGTCTAAGCCGCCCCCTATAGTCCCTCTATTCCTCGTTGTTAGTGAGTTGTTGCTTGTGGACTATCTGCCCCTTTTTGCTGCGATTAAAGAAAAACCGGTACTGGTTGTGGGTACGGGTGAAATTGCCGATCGCAAAATCGCGTTTCTGCAGCGCGCGGGCGCGCAGGTGCGGGTTGTCGCAGAAGCGGAGTTCGACGAGTCACAAATCGACAGCGTGGTGCTGGTGATTGCAGCGACGGAGGATCGCGAACTTAACCGACGCGTTTCCGAGGCCGCTCAGGCGCGTTACCGCCTGGTGAACGTGGTCGACGACCAGCCTTTGTGCTCGTTTATCTTCCCGTCGATTGTCGACCGCTCGCCGCTGCTGGTGGCGATCTCCTCCGGCGGTACCGCACCGGTGCTGGCGCGCGTGCTGCGGGAAAAGATTGAAGCGCTGTTACCAACCAGTCTCGGACGTATGGCAGAGAAAGCGAGCTACTGGCGCAACCATCTGAAAACCCGCCTGACCAGCGTAACGGAACGCCGTCGCTTCTGGGAGCGGGTATTCCGTGGCCGCTTTGCCAGCCTTATGCACGCCGGTAATGAGACGGCAGCGCAAAAAATCCTCGAAGACGAGCTGGATAACCCCGGCAGCACGGGCGGCGAGATCATTCTGGTGGGGGCAGGTCCGGGGGATGCCGGGTTACTGACCTTACGCGGACTGCAGGTGCTGCAGGACGCGGACGTGGTGTTCTATGACCATCTGGTCACCGACGGTGTGCGCGAGCTAATTCGTCGCGATGCCGAGCAAATCTGCGTGGGTAAACGCGCAGGCGAGCACTCGGTACCGCAGCACGACACCAATCAGATGCTGATTGCCGCAGCGAAAGCAGGCAAAACCGTGGTGCGCCTGAAAGGGGGCGATCCGTTCATCTTTGGTCGCGGTGGCGAAGAACTGCAGGCGGCAGCCGAAGCGGGCGTGCCGTTCCAGGTGGTGCCGGGGATTACGGCGGCCTCCGCGGTAACGGCCTACGCAGGTATTCCGCTTACGCACCGCGATTACGCCCAGAGTGTGACCTTTGTGACTGGTCATTATAAGGCCGACAGTACGCCGTTTGACTGGTCGCATCTCGCCCAGAGCCGACAGACGCTGGCCATCTATATGGGCACCATGAAGGCGGCGGACATCAGTGAACAACTTATTCAGCACGGTCGCGAGGCGACAACGCCGGTGGCCGTGATTTCTCGCGGTACCCGCGTCGATCAGCGTGTGGTGACCGGTACGCTACAAGACCTTGCAGTCCTGGCGAAAGACGCCCCGATGCCCGCGCTTATTGTGGTGGGCGAAGTGGTACAGCTGCACAGCACGCTCGCCTGGTTTCAACATACAACAGACTCAGAGGGGTTTGGCTCCTCTGTGGTGAATCTGGCTTAAGGAACGGTTATGGACCAAAAACGACTTACTCACCTGCGACAGCTTGAAGCGGAAAGTATCCATATTATCCGCGAAGTGGCCGCCGAGTTCTCTAACCCGGTGATGATGTACTCCATCGGCAAAGATTCCAGCGTGATGCTGCATCTGGCGCGTAAAGCGTTTTATCCGGGTACGCTGCCGTTCCCGCTGCTGCACGTGGATACCGGCTGGAAATTCCGTGAGATGTATGAGTTCCGCGACCGTACCGCCAAAGCCTACGGCTGTGAGCTGCTGGTGCATAAAAACCCGGAAGGGGTGGCGATGGGCATTAACCCGTTTGTTCACGGCAGCGCCAAACACACCGACATCATGAAAACCGAAGGGCTGAAGCAGGCGCTGAACAAGTACGGTTTTGACGCCGCTTTCGGCGGTGCGCGCCGTGACGAGGAGAAATCCCGCGCCAAAGAGCGTATTTACTCCTTCCGCGACCGCTTCCACCGCTGGGATCCGAAAAACCAGCGTCCTGAGCTGTGGCACAACTACAACGGCCAGATCAACAAAGGCGAAAGCATTCGCGTCTTCCCGCTCTCCAACTGGACCGAGCTGGATATCTGGCAGTACATCTATCTGGAAAATATCGAGATCGTTCCGCTTTACCTGGCGGCTGAACGCCCGGTGCTGGAGCGCGACGGCATGCTGATGATGATCGACGACGATCGCATTGATTTACAGCCGGGCGAAGTGATCAAAAAACAGATGGTGCGTTTCCGTACTCTTGGTTGCTGGCCGCTGACCGGCGCGGTGGAGTCCAACGCGCAAACGCTGCCAGAGATTATCGAAGAGATGCTGGTATCGACCACCAGCGAGCGACAGGGGCGCGTCATTGACCGCGACCAGGCAGGCTCGATGGAGCTGAAGAAACGTCAGGGTTATTTCTAAGGAGCCGCCATGAACACCACGATTGCCCAACAAATTGCCAACGAAGGCGGCGTAGAAGCATACCTGCACGCGCAACAACACAAGAGCCTGCTGCGCTTTCTGACCTGCGGTAGCGTTGATGACGGTAAAAGCACGCTGATTGGTCGCCTGCTGCACGACACGCGTCAGATCTATGAAGACCAGCTCTCTTCCCTGCATAACGACAGCAAACGTCATGGTACTCAGGGCGAAAAGCTCGACCTGGCGCTTTTGGTGGACGGCCTGCAGGCGGAGCGCGAGCAGGGCATCACCATTGATGTTGCGTACCGCTATTTCTCCACCGAAAAACGCAAATTTATTATTGCCGACACGCCGGGGCATGAGCAGTACACCCGCAACATGGCCACCGGTGCATCAACCTGTGAGCTGGCGATCCTGCTGATCGACGCCCGTAAAGGCGTGCTGGATCAAACCCGTCGTCACAGCTTCATCTCCACGCTGCTGGGGATCAAACACCTGGTGGTGGCGGTGAACAAAATGGATCTGGTGAACTTCAGCGAAGAGACCTTCGAGGAGATCCGCCAGAGCTACCTGACCTTTGCTGAACAGTTGCCGGGTAACCTTGATATTCGCTTTGTGCCGCTCTCGGCGCTGGAAGGGGATAACGTCGCCTCCCAGAGCGCCAACATGCCGTGGTACAGCGGCCCGACGCTGCTGGAAGTGCTGGAGACGGTTGAAATTCAGCGCGTGGTGGATACCCAGCCAATGCGCTTCCCGGTGCAGTACGTGAACCGCCCGAACCTCGATTTTCGCGGCTTCTCCGGCACCCTCGCCTCGGGCACCGTCACGGTGGGGCAGCGCGTCAAAGTGCTGCCGTCGGGTGTGGAGTCGTCCATTGCCCGTATCGTCACCTTTGATGGCGATCTGCAGGAAGCGGGTGCCGGTGAAGCGGTGACGCTGGTGCTGAAAGATGAGATTGATATCAGCCGCGGCGATCTACTGGTGGATGCGCAGGAAACGCTGGCGGCGGTGCAGGGTGCTGCCGTGGATGTGGTATGGATGGCTGAACAGCCGCTGACCGCAGGCCAAAGCTACGACATCAAAATTGCCGGTAAGAAAACCCGCGCCCGCGTGGACGGTATCCAGTTCCAGGTGGACATCAACAATCTGACCCAGCGTGAAGTGAGCGAACTGCCGCTGAACGGTATTGGCCTGGTGGATCTCACCTTTGACGAGCCGCTGGTGCTGGACAAGTACCAGCAAAATCCGGTAACGGGTGGACTTATCTTTATCGATCGCCTGACCAACGTTACCGTTGGTGCAGGTATGGTCCGCGAGCCTAATCAACAGGCGGCAGCGGTGTCTGAATTCAGCGCCTTTGAGCTTGAGCTGAATGCGCTGGTGCGTAAGCACTTCCCGCACTGGGGCGCACGCGATCTGCTGGGAGGCAAGTAATGGCCGCCCATGATGAGAACGTCGTCTGGCATCCTCATCCGGTTACCGTCGCTCAGCGGGAGCAACTCCACGGCCACCGTGGGGTTGTGCTGTGGTTTACCGGGCTGTCCGGCTCCGGTAAATCGACGGTCGCGGGCGCGCTGGAAGAGGCGCTGCATCAGCAGAGGGTGAGCACCTACCTGCTGGATGGCGACAACGTGCGTCACGGCCTGTGCAGTGATTTAGGGTTTAGCGATGAAGACCGTAAGGAGAATATCCGTCGGGTTGGGGAAGTAGCCAGCCTGATGGCGGATGCCGGGCTGGTGGTGCTGACCGCGTTTATCTCGCCTCACCGCGCCGAGCGGCAGATGGTACGCGAGCGCGTCGGTCAGGATCGATTTATCGAGGTGTTTGTCGATACGCCGCTGGAAATCTGCGAAGCGCGCGATCCGAAAGGGCTGTATAAAAAAGCCCGCGCGGGTGAGCTGCGAAACTTCACCGGCATCGACTCGGTCTACGAAGCGCCCGAATCCCCTGAGATTCACCTGGAAGGTCAACAATTGGTAACAAATTTAGTAAGCCAATTATTAGACCTGCTCAGACGGGACGATATTATCAGATCCTGAGACGGTATCGTTCGGGAGCTGTCTTCCCGAACGATGAGTCACGGTCACAGGATTAGCTATGCGCAACAGTGAAAACTACATGATTACCACCGGGTCGGATCCGATAGCGACCGACGACGAGACGACCTGGTCCTTTCCCGGGGCCTTCGTCGGCTTCGTCTCGTGGTTGCTGGCGCTGGGCATCCCGTTTCTCATCTACGGCGGTAACACGCTGTTCTTCTTTCTCTACACCTGGCCCTTCTTCCTGGCGCTGATGCCCGTGGCGGTTGTCGTCGGCATCGCCCTGCATTCACTGCTTAACGGCAAACTGCTGTACAGCACCGTTGTCACGATTGTGACGGTGGTCCTGATGTTTGGTCTGTTATTTTTGTGGCTCATGGGCTAACTTCAGCCATAATTCAAACCGTAACCAACTGTGTGACGATATTGAGCAGGGCGATTCTGCGGAAAAAATGTGGTACATTTGCCCGCGATGTTGCGGCATCTCTGTTACTCCGGCATAGAGCGCCGGGGGCGTTGTGGGATGAAGATGCCGTTTTTCAGGGGGCAGGATGGGTAAACTAACGCTGCTGTTGCTGGCTCTGCTGGTCTGGCTGCAATATTCGCTGTGGTTCGGTAAAAACGGACTGCACGACTATAGCCGGGTAAGTGATGACGTCGCGGCTCAGCAGGCAACTAACGCCAAACTTAAGGCGCGAAACGATCAACTCTTTGCTGAAATTGATGACCTCAATGGCGGGCAGGAGGCGATTGAGGAACGCGCACGCAATGAACTCAGTATGACTAAACCGGGCGAAACCTTTTATCGTCTGGTTCCGGATGCGTCTAAACGCAATCAGGGCTCAGCACAAAACAATCGATAATCAGGCCCAGGATTACGACATGGCAGTGACTTTTTCGGACGTATGCGCCGTGGTGCCGGCCGCGGGTTTTGGCCGGCGCATGCAGACAGAATGTCCCAAGCAATACCTCTCTATTGGCGATAAAACGATCCTCGAACATGCCGTGGCGGCGCTGCTGGCGCACCCCCGAGTGACGCGTGTCATCATCGCCATCAGTCCGGGCGATGCCCGGTTCGCACAGTTACCGCTGGCCGCTCATCAGCAGATCACCGTCGTTGATGGCGGTGCCGAGCGCGCCGATTCCGTGCTGGCGGGCATCCAGGCCGCTGGCGATGCCCAATGGGTACTGGTCCACGACGCTGCGCGCCCGTGCCTGCATCAGGACGATCTTGCGCGCCTGCTGGCGCTGAGTGAAACCAGTAAAGTCGGTGGCATTCTGGCCGCGCCGGTACGTGACACCATGAAGCGTGCCGAGCCTGGCAAACAGGCTATCGCGCATACCGTTGAGCGCGTCGATCTCTGGCACGCGCTGACGCCACAATTTTTCCCCCGCGAATTACTCCACGACTGCTTAACGCGCGCGCTTAAAGAAGGTGCGACCATCACCGACGAAGCCTCTGCGCTGGAGTATTGCGGTTTCCACCCAACGCTTGTTGAAGGGCGCGCTGATAATATAAAAGTGACGCGTCCGGAAGATTTACAGCTCGCGGAATTTTATCTTACCCGTTCGACCCATCAGGAGAAGGCATAATGCGAATTGGACACGGTTTTGATGTACACGCCTTTGGAGGCGTTGGCCCAATTATCATTGGCGGCGTGCGTATTCCTTATGAAAAAGGGCTGCTGGCGCATTCTGATGGCGACGTGGCACTACACGCCTTAACCGACGCCTTACTGGGCGCGGCGGCGCTGGGCGATATCGGCAAGCTGTTCCCGGACACCGATCCGGCGTTTAAAGGCGCAGACAGTCGTGCGCTGTTGCGTGAAGCCTGGCGCCGTATTCAGGCGAAGGGTTACACCCTGGGTAACGTCGATGTGACGATCATCGCTCAGGCCCCCAAAATGCTGCCGCATATTCCTCAGATGCGCGTATTTATCGCTGAAGATCTGGGCTGCCATATGGATGACGTCAACGTCAAAGCGACCACCACGGAGAAACTGGGCTTTACCGGTCGCGGCGAAGGCATCGCCTGCGAAGCCGTGGCGCTGCTGGTGAAGGCGAGCAAATGACCGATTTTGACAACCTGACCTACCTGCACGGTAAACCGCTGGGGAGTGGTCTGCTGAAAGCCAGCCCCGAAGATTTCGTGGTCGTGGAAGATTTGGGCTTTGAGCCGGACGGCGAAGGCGAGCATATCCTGGTGCGCATCCTCAAAAATGGCTGCAATACCCGCTTTGTGGCCGATGCGCTGGCTAAATTTCTGAAAATCCATGCCCGCGAAGTGAGCTTCGCCGGGCAGAAAGACAAACACGCGGTCACCGAACAGTGGCTTTGCGCGCGCGTTCCCGGCAATGCGATGCCTGATTTAAGCAAATTTGAGCTTGAGGGCTGTAAGGTGCTGGAGTACGCCCGTCACAAGCGCAAACTGCGTCTGGGGGCGTTGAAAGGTAACAACTTTACCCTCGTACTGCGTGAAGTGACCGACCGTGACGACGTGGAAAAACGCTTGCAGGCCATCAATGAACGCGGTGTGCCTAACTACTTTGGCGCACAGCGTTTTGGCATCGGCGGCAGTAACCTGCAGGGCGCACTGCGTTGGGCGCAGAGCGATGCGCCGCTGCGTGACAGGAATAAACGCAGTTTTTGGTTGTCGGCGGCCCGCAGTGCGTTGTTTAATCAGATCGTAAGCGAACGGCTGAAAAAACCGGACGCGAATCAAGTTGTTGTCGGCGATGCGCTACAATTAGCGGGACGCGGTAGCTGGTTTGTGGCAACGGCCGAAGAAATGGCCGATATTCAGTCGCGCGTGGACGCTAAAACGCTGATGATCACCGCAGCCTTGCCCGGCACGGGCGACTGGGGTACGCAGGGTGACGCGCTGGCCGCGGAGCAGGCAGCCGTTGCCGAAGCGCAAGAATTACAATCATTGCTGGTGCGGGAAAAAGTCGAAGCAGCACGCCGGGCGATGTTGCTCTACCCGCAGCAGTTAAGCTGGAACTGGTGGGATGACGTAACCGTTGAGTTACGTTTCTGGCTGCCGGCAGGTAGCTTTGCCACCAGTGTTGTCAGGGAACTTATCAACACGTCGGGTGATTATGCGAATATTGCTGAGTAACGATGACGGGATCCATGCGCCAGGCATTCAGACGCTGGCGAAACACCTTCGCGAATTTGCGGATGTGCAGGTCGTGGCTCCCGATCGTAACCGCAGTGGAGCGTCTAACTCATTGACGCTGGAGTCGTCGCTTCGCACCTTTGCTTTTGAAAATGGCGATATTGCCGTGCAGATGGGCACGCCAACGGACTGCGTTTTTCTTGGGGTGAATGCGCTGATGCGCCCGCGCCCGGATATCGTCGTTTCCGGGATTAACGCCGGGCCGAATCTGGGTGATGACGTTATCTACTCTGGTACCGTGGCGGCCGCAATGGAAGGCCGTCATCTTGGCTTTCCGGCGCTGGCGGTATCGTTAAATGGTCACACTCATTACGACACGGCGGCAGCGGTAACCTGTTCTATCCTGCGGGCACTTAGCCGTGAACCGCTGCGTACCGGGCGCATCCTCAACATCAACGTGCCGGATCTCCCGCTGAATGAAATCAAGGGCATTCGCGTCACGCGTTGCGGAAGCCGTCATCCGGCCGATCAGGTCATCCCGCAGCAGGATCCGCGCGGCAACACGCTCTACTGGATTGGCCCTCCCGGCGATAAGTGCGATGCGGGGCCGGATACCGACTTTGCCGCTGTGGATGAAGGCTATGTCTCGGTAACGCCGCTGCACGTAGATTTAACCGCGTATAGCGCGCATGATGTGGTGTCGGGCTGGCTTGATCGCGCAGGAGTGAACGCGCAATGGTAAGTAAACGTGTACAAACTCTTCTGGAACAACTTCGCGCACAGGGGATCCGCGACGAGCATGTGCTTGACGCGCTCGCCCAGGTTCCGCGTGAGAAATTTGTAGATGAGGCGTTTGAACACAAAGCGTGGGAAAACGTGGCCTTGCCCATCGGGCAGGGCCAGACGATTTCGCAGCCCTATATGGTGGCGCGCATGACGGAGCTGCTGGAGCTCACCCCCGACTCCCGCGTGCTGGAGATTGGCACCGGGTCCGGGTATCAGACTGCGATTCTGGCGCATCTGGTGCATCATGTGTGCTCGGTTGAGCGGATCAAAGGTTTACAGTGGCAGGCGCGTCGTCGCCTGAAACAACTTGATTTACACAATGTTTCGGCACGACACGGTGATGGATGGCAGGGTTGGCAGGCTCGCGCCCCGTTTGACGCAATCATCGTGACGGCGGCTCCACCGGAGATCCCTGCGGCCCTGTTGTCGCAGCTGGATGAGGGGGGCATTCTTGTATTGCCTGTTGGCGATGAGCAGCAGCTGTTAAAGCGCGTTCGTCGACGTGGCGACGAGTTTATTATCGATACCGTAGAAGCCGTGCGCTTTGTGCCTCTGGTAAAGGGGGAACTGGCCTAAGACTCGGAATTATCCAGGGTTATTAAGGCAAATTCAGCGTATGGTGTGGCGCGAAAGAGTCGTGCCATCACGGTTAATTTTAAGTCACTGGTAGTTAACACATTCCTGGGGGATAAATGAGCGCGGGAAGCCCTAAATTCACCATCAGCCGTGTTGCGGCATTATCACTGGTTTCGCTCTGGCTGGCAGGCTGTTCGAGTTCTAACAATGCACCTGC
Source organism: Enterobacter cloacae complex sp. 382A5 (assembly GCF_050031095.1). NCBI lineage: Bacteria > Pseudomonadati > Pseudomonadota > Gammaproteobacteria > Enterobacterales > Enterobacteriaceae > Enterobacter > Enterobacter cloacae complex sp. 382A5. Next base: position 3,645,357 of record NZ_JBLGVK010000001.1, on the reverse strand, counting down.
GCCTGTCAGTTCTGTTGGCGGAAACAGCGGCTCCGGTAACACGTCCAGCGGAATGTTGATCACGCCGCCACCTAAAATGGGCACTGCTGCGCCGCAGCAAACACCACAAATTCAGCCTGTGCAACATCCTGTTACACAGCCAACACAGATTCAGCCAGTCGAACAACCTGTTCAGACCCAAAATGGCCGCATAGTGTATAACCGTCAGTATGGGAACATTCCGAAAGGCAGCTATACCGGCGGCAGCACCTATACCGTGAAACGTGGCGATACGCTGTTCTATATCGCGTGGATCACCGGGAACGATTTCCGTGACCTCGCGCAGCGCAACAACGTCCAGGCACCGTATGCGCTGGAAGTCGGGCAGACGCTCCAGGTGGGCAACGCAACGGGTACGCCGCTTACGCCTGGCAATACCGTTTCTGCAGCCGACGTGACTGCGCAAAATAACAGCGTTAAGCCTGCACAAAAATCCACCACGGTGGTTGCTTCACAACCTGTAATTACGTATTCTGAAGATTCAGGTGATCAGACTGCTAACAAAATGTTGCCGAATAATAAAGGGACTGCGACTGTTGTCACAGCACCGGCTACGGCACCTGTGGTTAGCTCTACTGAACCGACTGCCAGCAGTATGAGTTCCAGTTCGCCAATTTCAACCTGGCGCTGGCCAACTGACGGTAAGGTTATCGAGAACTTCTCTTCCTCCGAAGGAGGGAACAAAGGGATCGATATCGCAGGAAGTAAGGGACAGGCTATCATCGCGACCGCAGACGGACGCGTTGTGTATGCCGGTAACGCTCTGCGCGGTTACGGTAATCTTATTATCATCAAACACAACGATGATTACCTGAGTGCCTACGCCCATAACGACACAATGCTGGTCCGGGAACAACAAGAAGTTAAGGCGGGGCAAAAAATCGCTACCATGGGTAGCACCGGAACCAGTTCTACACGCTTGCATTTTGAAATTCGTTACAAGGGGAAATCCGTAAACCCGCTGCAGTATTTGCCGCAGCGATAAATTGACGGGGCATGCCAGCCAGGGTGTCTCGTTCAGGGATCACGGGTAGGAGCCACCTTATGAGTCAGAATACGCTGAAAGTTCATGATTTAAATGAAGATGCGGAATTTGATGAGAACGGAGCAGAGGCTTTTGACGAAAAAGCCTTAGTAGAAGAGGAACCCAGTGATAACGATTTGGCTGAAGAAGAGCTGTTATCGCAGGGTGCCACACAGCGTGTACTGGACGCGACTCAGCTTTACCTTGGGGAGATTGGTTACTCCCCACTGTTAACGGCCGAAGAAGAAGTCTATTTCGCACGTCGTGCTTTGCGTGGTGATGTTGCCTCGCGCCGTCGCATGATTGAAAGTAACTTGCGTCTGGTCGTGAAAATTGCCCGTCGTTACGGCAATCGTGGTCTGGCTCTGCTGGATCTGATTGAAGAGGGCAACTTAGGTCTCATCCGCGCAGTAGAGAAGTTTGACCCTGAACGTGGGTTCCGCTTCTCCACCTACGCGACCTGGTGGATTCGTCAGACCATCGAACGGGCCATTATGAACCAAACCCGTACGATTCGCCTGCCGATTCACATCGTCAAAGAGTTGAACGTCTATCTGCGTACCGCGCGCGAGTTGTCCCATAAACTGGACCACGAGCCAAGCGCAGAAGAGATTGCTGAGCAACTCGACAAACCGGTTGATGACGTAAGCCGCATGCTGCGTCTCAACGAGCGCATTACCTCGGTTGACACCCCGCTGGGTGGCGACTCCGAAAAAGCGCTGCTGGATATCCTGGCCGATGAAAAAGACAACGGCCCGGAAGACACCACGCAGGACGATGACATGAAACAGAGCATCGTCAAATGGCTGTTCGAACTGAACGCCAAACAGCGTGAAGTGCTGGCACGTCGTTTCGGTTTACTGGGGTATGAAGCTGCGACACTGGAAGACGTCGGCCGTGAAATTGGCCTGACCCGTGAACGTGTTCGTCAGATTCAGGTTGAAGGTCTGCGCCGCCTGCGTGAAATTCTGCAGGGGCAAGGTCTGAATATCGAAGCGCTGTTCCGCGAATAAGCAACCTTTCGTCAAAAAAAGGCCCGTCGTGAGACGGGCCTTTTTTATCTCTTACGGCTGCGCCGTTTCGTGCAGCAGACGCCAGCTGATCGTCTCGCCTTCCCGATTGAGCACCGCGGTTGACCAGCGTACGTTGACGGGCTGGTCCGGGCGGGTCTGCGTCTCCCGGTAATGAAGCACCGCACCGTTATCCCATGACTGAATCGTGGCTAGCTCATCAATGATGATTTTAAGGCCGGGTCGGCTTCCACGCTGGGCGTGCAGAAAACGGACAAGGGCGTCATGGTTTAAATGCGCCCCACTCGGGGGAATCATCAGAAAGTTTGGCTGGAAACGGGCGAGCAGGGCATCAATATTACCTTCACCGGCACCCAGCCAGTTTTCCAGTGCGATATGAATATCAATGATGTCGTGTTCGAAAGGCGTCATGGTTGCTCCTGTTGCAGTTGTGCAAGCACCTGCGGGTTGTTAAGACGAAATACAGAGATGACGGGCACCAGGGTGATGGCCGAAGCAACCAGAAACATCCCGTGCCACGCGGCGACGGGGGGCAAATACCTCTGGGCCAGATCCAGCACCTGTGCCAGCAGAAAGGCACCCGCAAAAAAACTCAGCTGACGATTAAGATTCCACAGCGCGCTGGCATCAGCCATCTCTTCCCGACGCGTTGTCAGAAATGCGCTGCTCTGCGCCGTACTGCTGCAAAGACTGCCTCCTGCGCCCATTAATGCAAACGCAACGATCGCTGGCAGCGTGCCCGTGGTCGCACTGACGCAGAGCAAAAGCAGAATACCTGACGCCTGAAGCAGGCAACCCGCGATCAACAGAGGTCGGGGGCCGACACGATTAAAGTAACGGCCCGTTGCGGTGATGGCCATAAACGATGCCAGAGACCACGGCAGCATCAGCATGCCCGTCGCGGCTGGCGTCATGTTGGCCACGCTCTGCAGATAAAACATGCCGGTGACGTTTATTCCGATAAACATGCCGGGGACACATACATAAACCATCATGGAAACGCGCAGAAGCGGATCGGCGATCAAACTCAGGTTCAGCAGTCGGTTTGCTTTCATCGCGGGCATTTCATGCTTAAGCCACAGACAGGCCAACGCAAAGGTCAGGAGAGCAACCGGGAGGGTAGCAAAAAATACCCACCGCCAGCTTAACGCCTGAACCAGTACGCCCCCTAACGCAGGTGAGCATGCGGGGGCAAGCAGTGCAACCAGCATGACGGCGGAAGAGAGCCTGGCGCGTTCATGCGCTTTAAACTGTTGCCAGGTCAGCGCCTGCCCTACGGGGATCAATAAGCCACCGCCCACGCCCTGCAGCACCCGCCAGGCAATCAGACTTTCAAGTGTGGCAGACAAGCCTGCCGCGGTGGAGGCTACGCTAAAGAGAACCAGCGAGAGAAGGATGACGTGCTTTGCCCCGATGCGGCGCGTCAGGGCACTGCTGAACGGGATCACCAGCGTCAGGCCGGCAATATACCCGTTACTGACCCAGGCGAGTGCAGAGGGCGTGGCGTGATAGGTCTGCGCCATTGCCGGAAAGGCGACGCTGGCGATAAACATGTTGATCAAATCAAGAAAAAAGCCCAGCAGATAGACTACGGCGACTTTGCTGCGATACGTCATGGTGGATCCTCCGGTGAGGGGGCGTATCGTATCGGCTTGTCCGGTGCCGATAAACGCAACAATTCGCGATATACTGTCAAAACTATTTTGACAATTATGAAGGTTAAGGATGCTGAATCTCCAGCGAACGGCGATGTTTGTGGCGGTAGCGGATGCGGGCAGTTTTACTGCCGCCGCAGAGTCGATGGGGCTGACAAAGGCCGTGGTCAGCTTCAATATTCGCCAGCTGGAAGATGAGCTGGGAGTCACGCTGCTGTTGCGATCCACCCGTCGCCTGACGTTAACCGAGGCGGGCGTGCTTTTTCATCAGCGAAGCGTCAGGCTTTTACAGGAGGCTGAACGCCTGCAGGACGACGTTCGCGCTAACCATGCCGGCCTGACCGGCGAATTGCGGATCACCACCACGCCCGAATACGGCTCGCAGGTGGTTGTGCCTTTGCTGGCCGAATTTAGCCAGCAGCATCCGGAGCTTCGCGTTCGTCATGTTTCGTCGTCTCAGCATGCCGATCTTATCTCGGAGCGCTTTGATGTCGCCATCCGGCTGGGAACACTCGCTGATTCGCGCTACCACGCCGCCTTGATTTCAAACTTTACTATCCTGCCGGTTGCCGCCCCCGGGTGGCTGGCTAACCATCCCGTTGAATCTCTCGAACACCTGGCACAGGCAGAGTGGATCGTTCACGAGCGTTTACCTTCGCCGCTGCACTGGCAGGTAAAAGATGCAGATGGCAATCTGGTTGCCTTTGAGATTAAAAAAGCCCCGCGCCTGTACGCAGATAGCGCCCAGGCGCTGATGGCTTTCACGCATGCGGGATGTGGTGTGGCGCTGCTGCCGGAGTGGCTGGTGCGAAACGCACTGAATTCGGGGGTTCTGGTATCGCTTTTACCGGGATACACGTTTGCTCAGCAGGGCATCTATGCCGTTTATCCAGATGCCCAGCATGTACCCGCTAAGGTTCGGACATTTATTGATTTTATGCGTGCCCGGGTGAACTAGTCATGCATCATCTTTTTGATCAGTGCCGTAAATTGTTCCCGCTCGTCCTGGCTGAGACGCCCTAAAAACGCCTCATCCACCTCATTGCCGACCGGTTTACAGCTTGCAAGCAGGGCTTCTCCTTCAGGCGTGAGGAAGACAAACCGGCGGCGCTTATCCGCAGGATCGTGTTCGCGCTTCACCAGCCCACGCGATTCCATGCGGCTCAGCATTTCGGCCAGCGTCGCTTTTGTGCTCACGGCAACTTCCGTCAGGGCGACCTGCTCGATCCCCGGATTTTCAGAAACAGATCGCATCACCGCATATTGCGGCTTGGTCAGCGCCGGTAAAGCATGTTGCCAGTGGGCAGTATGCTGTTGAAAAAGCTGCCGTAGCAGGTGGAACGCTTCTTGTCTCAGTTCCATGAACACTCCGACGAAAAAAATCTCCCCCTATGATAGCCGCTATTGCCTGCGATTTTAACGCAGCAGTTTTTAGCATTACGTGTGATCGTGTACGAACAATATTGTCAGGTCAGCTCACCGGGAGTAACGTAGTCATTATGTTCGTATGCGAACAAATTAATTGAGGTGCTGAATGAGATTGATCGTGGGAATGACGGGAGCAACAGGTGCTCCGCTGGGGGTGGCTTTACTGCAGGCGTTACGGGACATGCCAGAGGTTGAAACCCATCTGGTGATGTCGAAATGGGCGAAAACTACCATTGAGCTGGAAACGCCCTATACCGCGCAGGATGTCGCCGCCCTGGCAGATGTCGTTCACAGTCCTGCCGATCAGGCTGCCACCATCTCCTCCGGCTCGTTTCGTACCGACGGCATGATCGTCATTCCCTGCAGCATGAAAACGCTGGCGGGTATCCGCGCGGGCTATGCCGAAGGGCTGGTGGGCCGTGCGGCAGACGTGGTGCTGAAAGAGGGGCGCAAGCTGGTGCTGGTCCCGCGTGAAACGCCGCTCAGCACCATACATCTGGAGAACATGCTCGCGCTTTCCCGCATGGGTGTGGCGATGGTGCCGCCCATGCCTGCGTATTACAACCACCCGCAAACCGCCGATGATATCACCCTGCATATCGTGACCCGCGTGCTCGACCAGTTTGGTCTGGAGCACAAAAAGGCGCGTCGCTGGAACGGCCTGCAGGCGGCGAAACATTTTTCACAGGAGAATAACGATGGCATTTGATGATTTGAGAAGCTTCCTGCAGGCGCTCGATGAGCAAGGGCAACTGCTGAAAATTGAAGAAGAGGTCAATGCGGAGCCGGATCTGGCGGCGGCCGCTAACGCGACGGGACGTATCGGTGACGGTGCGCCTGCGCTGTGGTTCGATAACATTCGTGGGTTTACCGATGCCAGGGTGGTGATGAACACCATCGGCTCCTGGCAGAACCACGCCATTTCGATGGGGCTGCCAGCGAATACCCCGGTCAAAAAGCAAATCGATGAGTTTATTCGCCGCTGGGATAAATTCCCGGTCGCACCGGAGCGCCGGGCCAACCCCGCATGGGCGCAGAATACGGTGGACGGTGAGGAGATTAACCTGTTCGACATCCTGCCGCTGTTTCGCCTGAACGACGGGGACGGCGGTTTTTATCTCGACAAAGCGTGCGTTGTCTCGCGCGATCCGCTCGACCCGGACCATTTCGGCAAGCAGAACGTCGGTATTTATCGCATGGAAGTGAAGGGCAAACGTAAGCTCGGCCTGCAGCCGGTGCCGATGCATGATATCGCCCTGCATCTGCATAAAGCCGAAGAGCGTGGTGAAGACCTGCCGATTGCGATTACGTTGGGCAACGATCCGATCATCACCCTGATGGGCGCAACGCCGCTGAAATACGATCAGTCCGAGTATGAAATGGCCGGGGTGCTGCGTGAAAGCCCGTACCCGATTGCGACCGCGCCGTTGACCGGCTTCGATGTGCCGTGGGGGTCTGAAGTGATCCTGGAAGGGGTGATTGAAGGCCGTAAACGTGAAATTGAAGGGCCGTTCGGTGAGTTTACCGGGCACTATTCGGGCGGACGCAATATGACGGTGGTCCGTATTGATAAAGTCTCGTACCGCACCAAACCGATTTTCGAATCCCTCTATCTCGGGATGCCCTGGACCGAGATCGACTACCTGATGGGGCCAGCCACCTGTGTGCCGCTTTACCAGCAACTGAAAGCGGAGTTCCCTGAAGTGCAGGCGGTGAACGCGATGTACACCCACGGTCTGCTGGCGATCATCTCCACCAAAAAACGCTACGGTGGTTTTGCCCGCGCGGTCGGTTTACGCGCCATGACCACGCCGCATGGCCTGGGCTATGTGAAGATGGTGATTATGGTGGATGAAGATGTCGATCCGTTCAACCTGCCGCAGGTGATGTGGGCGCTGTCATCAAAAGTGAACCCGGCAGGGGATCTTGTGCAGCTGCCGAACATGTCGGTTCTTGAGCTTGATCCTGGGTCCAGCCCGGCAGGGATCACCGACAAGCTGATTATTGATGCCACCACGCCTGTTGCGCCGGATAACCGCGGTCACTACAGCCAGCCGGTGCAGGATTTACCGGAAACCAAAGCCTGGGCTGAAAAGCTGACTGCGATGCTGGCAGCACGCCAATAAGGAGGAAAAGATGATTTGTCCACGTTGTGCCGATGAGCAAATTGAGGTGATGGCCACATCACCGGTGAAAGGGATCTGGACGGTTTATCAGTGCCAGCATTGTCTGTATACCTGGCGCGATACCGAGCCGCTGCGTCGTACCAGTCGCGAACATTACCCTGAAGCGTTCCGCATGACGCAGAAGGATATTGATGAGGCGCCGCAGGTGCCGACCATTCCGCCATTGCTGTAAAAAAAAGCCCGGTGGCGCAGCGCTTACCGGGCGGTAACATCGTGCGGTCCTTTGCCCGGTGGCGCTACGCTTACCGGGCCTACGGGTTTTGTAGGTCGGGTAAGGCGAAGCCGCCACCCGACAAAACAGACCGCAGAAAACTAAACCAGACTCTTCAGCCGATAAATCCACTCCAGCGCCTGACGTGGCGTCAGTGAATCCGGGTCGAGATTCTCCAGCGCTTCAACAGCGGGTGACGTCTCTTCCGCAGGTGCCAGCAGCGACATCTGTGTACCGTCAATCTGGGTGGCCGCCGCATTCGGTGACAGGCTTTCCAGCTCGCGCAGTTTCTGACGCGCGCGTTTAATTACCTCTTTAGGCACACCCGCCAGTGCCGCGACGGCCAGGCCATAGCTCTTGCTCGCGGCCCCCTCCTGCACCGTGTGCATAAAGGCGATGGTATCGCCATGCTCAAGCGCATCCAGGTGGACGTTTGCCACGCCCTCCATTTTCTCCGGCAACTGCGTCAGTTCAAAGTAGTGCGTCGCGAACAGCGTCATGGCCTTGATTTTATTCGCCAGGTTTTCCGCACACGCCCATGCCAGCGACAGACCGTCGTAGGTTGAGGTGCCGCGTCCGACTTCGTCCATCAGCACCAGGCTGTGTTCTGTCGCGTTGTGCAGGATATTGGCGGTTTCCGTCATTTCGACCATAAAGGTGGAACGGCCGCTGGCCAGATCGTCCGCCGCACCCACGCGGGTGAAGATACGATCGATGGGGCCAATCTCCACTTTCTGCGCCGGAACGTAGCTGCCGATGTAGGCGAGCAGGGCGATAAGCGCCGTCTGGCGCATATAGGTACTTTTACCGCCCATGTTCGGACCGGTAATGATCAGCATTCTTCGCTGCGGCGACAGGCTCAGCGGGTTAGCGATGAACGGCTCGTTCAGTACCTGCTCCACCACCGGGTGGCGGCCTTCGGTAATGCGAATGCCGGGCTTGTCGGTAAAGGTCGGGCAGGTATAGTTCAGCGTTTCAGCACGCTCAGCCAGATTTACCAGCACATCCAGCTCCGCCAGCGCGCCAGCGCTTAACTGCAGGTCCGCGAGGTGTGGCATCAGCATGTCGAACAGCTCGTCGTAAAGCTGCTTTTCCAGGGCCAGCGCTTTGCCTTTCGAGGTGAGAACTTTGTCCTCATACTCTTTCAGCTCAGGAATGATGTAGCGCTCAGCGTTTTTCAACGTCTGGCGACGCACATAGTGAATCGGCGCCAGATGGCTCTGCCCGCGGCTGATCTGAATATAGTAACCGTGGACTGCGTTATAGCCGACTTTCAGGGTATCGAGCCCGAGACGTTCGCGCTCGCGGATCTCCAGCTTGTCGAGGTAATCCGTTGCGCCGTCCGCCAGCGCGCGCCATTCGTCCAGCTCTTCGTTGTAACCAGGGGCAATTACGCCACCGTCGCGCACCAGAACCGGCGGCGCATCTATGATAGCGCGCTCCAGCAGATCGCGGAGTTCAGCAAACTCGCCCATGGTTTCGCGCAGTTTCTGAACCGGTGCGCTGTCAACATCGCTCAGTTGAGCACGCAGTTCCGGCAGCTGCTGGAAGGCATGACGCATTCGTGCAAGGTCGCGAGGCCGCGCCGTGCGCAGTGCCAGGCGAGCCAGAATACGCTCCAGATCGCCCACCTGACGCAGCACAGGCTGCAGTTCGGTGTAGCGATCCTGCAGCGCGGCAATGGTCTGCTGACGACAAACGAGCGTATCCGTATCGCGGACGGGCATATGCAGCCAGCGCTTCAGCATGCGGCTGCCCATCGGCGTCACGGTGTTATCGAGGACGGATGCCAGCGTGTTCTCAACGCCACCCGCCAGGTTCTGGGTGATCTCCAGATTCCGACGCGTGGCCGCATCCATAATGATGCTGTCCTGCTGGCGCTCCATGGTGATAGAGCGGATATGCGGCAGGGCGGTGCGCTGGGTATCTTTCACATACTGCAAAAGGCAGCCCGCGGCGCACAGTCCGCGCGGGGCGTTTTCCACCCCAAAGCCAATCAGATCGCGGGTACCAAACTGCAGGTTGAGCTGCTGGCGAGCGGTATCAATTTCAAATTCCCACAGCGGACGGCGGCGCAGGCCGCGACGACCTTCGATCAGCGCCATTTCGGCAAAATCTTCGGCATACAGCAGTTCCGCCGGGTTGGTGCGCTGCAGCTCGGCTGCCATGGTTTCCCGGTCAGCCGGCTCGCTCAGACGAAAACGCCCGGAGCTGATATCCAGCGTGGCGTAACCAAACCCTTTGCCGTCCTGCCACAGGGCCGCCAGCAGGTTATCCTGACGCTCCTGGAGCAGGGCTTCGTCGCTAATGGTGCCTGGCGTGACGATACGCACGACCTTGCGTTCAACCGGGCCTTTTGAGGTGGCCGGATCGCCGATCTGCTCACAGATGGCAACCGACTCGCCCTGATTCACCAGCTTGGCCAGGTAGTTTTCTACCGCATGATGCGGAATGCCTGCCATCGGGATGGGTTCACCTGCCGATGCGCCACGTTTGGTCAGAGAGATGTCGAGCAGCTGCGATGCCCGTTTAGCATCGTCATAAAACAGCTCGTAAAAATCGCCCATGCGGTAAAACAGCAGAATTTCCGGATGCTGCGCTTTCAGCTTCAGGTACTGCTGCATCATTGGGGTATGGGCGTCAAAATTTTCAAGTGTACTCATTAGGTTACCGTGTCCATTTTTTTCAATTTCAATGAGTTGTCTTTTTTATTGTCAGGTTTCTTACTCTCTCATTGGAACGCATGACAGCCTGCGTTTCTTATCATGAATCGTTCACGGACCATGATAACGGACTCTGCTGGACAGGAAAACAGACGTGCAGGCTCTTTCGACTAAAATGCGCACCTGATTCCAGCGATGCTGAAGACGTGGGCCTGTCTTGCCGCAATTGCGACAGGCACGCTGGTCCGGTAACGCTAAAGGAACACCGCGCGATATTCCTTGCGTATTAAACGTAAACGGGAATAAAGGCGTCAGAATATAACGTCATCTTTTTTTTCTGTTTCAGAAACGTATTTGTCTTCGATGTGGGGATAATATTCTATTATGCTCATATTATTTTATTTCGGTGTTACTGCTGAACAAACACCATAACTTACTGCTTTGACAAGGAATATTCGCAGAGTATACTTGCTAACTCTGGCAACAGTTTTCTGATTCTGTTTATTGCATAGTGAGTCTCATATGTTCTGGATAATTAACGATAATATTAAATTTTGTCCAGAGAAAAACTTACTTGTCTCTATGACCCGACCGGAGTTGAGCGTCATTCTGACGACGCCAGCCAGTCGCTGTCTGGTACTTCTGCTTGAGTCCGCCCCGGAAGTGGTTAATCAAAGGGATTTCTTCACTAAAGTTTGGGGTGAAGACGGAATGTTAGTTCCGGCCAATACCCTTTATCAGAATATCTCCATTATCCGGCGTGGGCTGCGCACGACGGGAGAGACTGACGACACGCTGGTTGCCACGGTACCCAGAAAAGGGTTCCAGATTAAAAAAGAAGTTAAGGTCAGCCGAATTGAAAACGACGTAACAGAATCAGAAAGCGCGATAGCAGAAGCCCAGCCTGTCAGCGGCTCGAAAGAGGTGATTGCGGAAACTGCTGCCGTTCAGGTGAAAGATAAGACCCCGCGTCATCACTATCGTCGCTATCTTCCACTGCTTTTTATGGCCCTCTCTTTTGGGCTGGGCTATTTTATTCTTCATCTGGCGGTCCATGACTATTCCAGAAAAGATTTTTTTAAAGACTACACCATAAGCAGTACGGAAAATGGCTGCCATTTTTTCTCACGAAACGATGATATTAAAAGCAGGGGTAACTTCACGCGTTATAAGCAAATTATCATGCGAACAGGGCTCGATTGTAAAAAATACCCCTGGGCCTACTTCTCTTCATCCAGCACGGCTCCGGCACTTTCTGTACTCATTTGCAGAAAACCGTATGAGCAAGAAGAAGATGCAGGATGCGTTACGCTTTATTTTAGGGGGTACAATCAGTGACTAAAAAGTCTACTGCCATTCTGTGTCTCGTCCTGTTTGCCGTTGGGGCGCTGACGTCCTGGCTTTATCATTATCACTTAGAAAAAAAACAAAATACGGAAGCCTGTTCAGTTTCTGTTGTTGTTTACTATGAAGATGCCCGCGCAAACCTGACGCTGGATTTTATGTACACCATGCAAAAGCAGACCGGGGTCATCGCGCTAAGCGGTACATATTTTAAAAACGACAAGGCGATAGCCTCTATCCGCCGGGATGTGTCTTATATCTGGACCGAAAACAAAGACTCTTTCCAGTTTACCTCTGTGAAGATCCATGAGGTTAATGAAGACTCCCTGCCGGATAATGTACTCGGCGACGTGTTGCCTGATTTCTTTATTTATCCGAACCATAAATTGAACTATACCATTCTGAAACAAGGGCCCAGAGGGTTTCTATTTACCGTCGGTAAGCGTCCTATTTTCTTCTGCTCTCGCTGAGATCTTCTTTCAGTAGTTCGATGACAATTTTCCCCTGTTCAACCCCCACCCTGACCTGAGAGTGGGTAGTAAACCCTGCCTGCTCCAGCCAGTCGCCTTTTAAGCTCAACGCCGCATGTACGCTGTAACGTCGCGGGATTTTGGTCTTCCGGTCTTCGTGACGCTTTCTGAAATAACCGACTTTTAAGTGGCGGTAGTGTTTGGTCGTGGCGATCTCTTGCATATAGCCTCCGTAACGATGAGCGACGCGTGTTGTTAATGCCTGTATAAAATACCAGTAAAAAAGGGTGGGGGTGGGCTTAATAGTGGAAGGCGGCTTCAGAAAACGAAATGCAACGACTGAAAAGTGGGAGATAAAGGAGTATTATTAATGCATGTTTTTAGTCGGTGAGCCGCTATGTCTGGTAAACGTATTTCACGGGAAAAAAAGACGATCGCCAGAATGATCGCTCTGTATGAAAAACAGTGCCCGGAGGCTTCTCAGGAAGAGGGACATTATCAGGCGCTGAATGCCTATGCGGATAAGCGTCTGGATAAGTGCGTCTTTGGTGAGGAAAAACCGGCCTGTAAACAGTGTCCGGTACACTGCTACCAGCCCGCCAGGCGTGAAGAGATGAAGCAGATTATGCGCTGGGCGGGGCCCCGCATGCTGTGGCGTTACCCCATCCTGACGGTACGCCATCTGCTTGACGATCGTCGCCCGGTACCGGAATTACCGGAAAAGTATCGCCCGAAAAAGTAACCGTCTCAGTGTGTGAAAGGGCGACAAATGATCTTCATGGCGATCGCGCTGCATAGCGGGAACAGGGCCAGCAGCAGCCAGGGGGACATCGCCTGCGGCGAAGGGACAAGCGCACGATCCAGCAGACTGCCAAACAGCAAATTCCCCAGCAGCACCGCAACACCGCCTGCGGTGGCGAGTGCGCCGTAGTGCGCGCCAAGCGTCGATTCCTCCGCAAAGCGTGGAACCAGATCTTTCGCCGAGGGCACCAGCAGCATTTGTCCAAGCGTTAATAACGCCACAAAACATACCGACGGCAGCAAGCGCAGCCAGCCTTCCGGCGGCACCGTCGGGGCGAACACCGCCACGCTCGCAAAAGATGCCGAGAGCAGTAAAAAGCCCACCGGCAAAATTCTCAACGCGCCCACGCGTCGTGCAAAGCGGGCCAGCGGAAGCTGCAAGGTGATGATCAGCACAGAGGCCAGCATAAACAGGGGGCCGAGATCTTTCTCGTTGCCACCGGCACGCTGGATCTCTACGGGCAGCGCCAGATAGAGCTGGTTGTAGCTCAACAGCCACGAGCTGTAGGCGATGATAAAGGCGACAAAGCGCGGCTGACGGAAGGTTGTCCACCAGGGAACAATATTAAGTGTCTGCTTGCTGTGTTGCGCAGCCGGAAGGCAGAAGTAGAGCACAATCAGCGCGACGACGAAGACCCCCGCCCCCGCCAGCGCCACCTGGCGAAACCCCAGCCCCGTGAGCAACGCCCCGACAACCGGGCCCAGCACCGCGCCGAGTTCACCGCAGACGGCAAACAGCGCAAACCACTCTGCACGGCTGCGTTGACCTTTAGTCTCGCTATGCGTACCCGCCCTGGCCAGCAGCGCTTCGATGGAGGGAGAGAACAACGCACCGCCAATGCCGGTCAGACAGGCGCCAAGGATGATGGGCCAGAGCGCGTGTCCAAATGCCAGCAGCAGATAACCCGCAACGCGGATGACGCAGCCGCAGAGGATAATGATTTTGGCACCAAAGCGGTCTGAGAGCGCACCGCCGACGATGAACATCCCCTGCTGCGAAAAGGTACGCAGCCCCAGAATCAGCCCGATAAGGCCGCCGGAAAGCAGCATGTCGTCGCGCAAAAAGATCGCCAGGAAGGGGACGACCGCGTAAAAACCGATGTTAAACACAAACTGGCTGCCCAGTAAGACGGGCGGCCAGAGCGTTGTGGCAGGGCGCAGGGGCATCATGTTACGGGCGCTTAAACGATAAAGTGAATGTGCTTTTTGCCATGGAACGGCGAGATCTCGATTTTGGTTTTGACCCGAAAAACGTCCCAGAGCAACGCCTCAGAGAGGATCTCCTGCGGCGTTCCGGTGGCCACGATTTGCCCCTGCTGCATCACAATCAGCGAATCGCAGAACATCGATGCATGGTTGAGATCGTGAATAGCCACAATGCTGGTCACCGGCAGGTCGCTTATCAGGTGCATCAGCTGCATCTGATGGTGAATGTCCAGGTGGTTGGTCGGTTCATCCAGCAAAATTTCTGTAGGCGTCTGCGCCAGCGCCCTGGCGATATGCACGCGCTGGCGCTCCCCGCCGGAGAGGCTCAGCCAGCCCTGATCGCTTTTTTCCAGCATATCCACCCGCTGCAGGGCGGCGGTAACGGTCTCGTCATCCTGCTTGCTCCAGTTCGAGAACGGGGAGTGATGCGGGATGCGACCAAGTTTGACGACATCGCGAACGCGCATATTGGCATCGGTCATACCGTGCTGTTCAACGAAGGCCACCCGGCGCGCAAGCTGCTTTTTGGCGATGCGGGAAATGTCCTGATCGTCCAGCGTCACACAGCCCGCATCCGGGCGGCGCAGGCCAGCCAGAATGCGCAAAAGCGATGATTTACCGCAACCATTAGGGCCAAGCAGACCTACCGTTTCACCGCGCGCCACCTTGAGCGACACGTTATTGACGATGACCTTTTTGCCTACCTTCCAGGTAATATTTTCAGCGCAGATACTCATTACTTATTCCTTGAGCGGTAGATGATCACGGCAAAGAACGGCACGCCAACCAGGGCGGTTACCACCCCGACGGGCAGACTTTGCGGGGCAATCAGCATGCGCGAGGCGATATCTGCCAGCACCATCAGGATCGCCCCCGCCAGTGCGCTGGCAATCAGCAGAGTACGATGCAGAGGACCGAACAAGAAACGCATGACGTGCGGAACCACCAGCCCGACAAAGCCGATTGAGCCCGCCATGCTGACGATGGTTGCGGTGATCAATGCGGTGGTGGTAAAGAGCGCCAGGCGCACCCAGGGGACGGCAATCCCCAGCGAGGCCGCGGCATCGTCACCAAAGGTAAAGGCATCCAGCGCCCGGGAATAGTAGAGGCAAATGGCTAACCCAATCAGCACCACAACCAGTGCCAGCTGGAATTCAGGCCAGCGTACACCGCTAAAGCTGCCCAGCAGCCAGAACATCACATCACGCGCCTGCTGCGCGCTGGCAGAGGTGCTGATGGTATAGGCGGTGATGGCGTTGAAGAGCTGAGAGGCAGCAACGCCCGCCAGAATGGTGCGCTCGTTGCCGCCGCGCGCGCCGTTGGTCAGAAAGGCGACAAACGCAAAGGCGGCGAATGCGCCAGCAAACGCGCCCGCAGAGAGCGACACCGCGCCGGTCCCCATCCCCAGCACCACGACGGAAACCGCGCCGGTGGACGCCCCCGCAGAGACGCCGAGCACGTAAGGTTCAGCCAGCGCGTTTTTCAGCAGGCTCTGCAAAACCGCGCCGCAGATAGCCAGCCCCGCACCGCAGCAGGCCGCCACCAGCGCGCGGCTCAGGCGAAAGTCCCAGATCACGCTCTCATAGATGCGGTTGAGCGGAACCGCGGTCAGCCTCAGCTTATTACCGATAGCATAAAAGACATTGGACAGCGGAATCGACAACTCTCCGACGCTTACGCCAAGGGCGATCACCAGAAACAGCAGGACAATAGCCAGCAGAGCGGAAGTGGTCAGGAACAGGCCCTGTCGGGCCTGAAGTACGGCTGCCGTCATCAGTTCAGCCCCAGTTTTCTGAGCTGTTCGCCCACCTGTTCAGCGCCATAAATGGTACGGATCGTCGGGTTCATTGCCTGGCCGTCCATCACCACGATATGGCCTTTTTTGACGGCATCAAGCTGGCTGACGGCCGGATCGCTTTTCAGGAATTTGATTTTCTCTTCCGCGTTATCCAGCGCCCAGCGGTTACGGTCAAGGCTTGAGACCACAATCACGTCCGGGTTAGCGGCAATGATGCTTTCCCAGCCCACGGTTGGCCATTCGGCCTCGGCGGTGATGGCGTTATGGCCACCCAGTACGTCAGCGATAAAGCCTGAGGCGCTGTTTTTACCGCCCACGTAGGCATCAGCAGAAGGGGAGGCGCTTGAGAACCAGAACACAAAGGAGAGATCTTTTTTGCTTTTGCCAAATTCTTTGCGCAGGTCTGCCTCACGTTTTTTGAAGCTGGCGATAACGGCCTGACCACGGTCTTCAACGTTGAAAATTTTGGCGAAATCTTCAATCTCTTTATAAAGGTATGTCATGTCCCACAGCTTCTGGCGGCTGCCGTACATATCGCCCGAGGCTTTTTTAGTGGCGCACATGCCCGGTGATAAATAGCTGTTCACGCCGACGGTAGCCAGATCCTCACGTTTTGCGACCTTACTTTCTGGCCCGAGCAGCAGCGGCAATTGTGCAGGAACAAAATCGGGGTTTTGCGCAAGGATAGATTCCAGCGTAGGAATTTCGACGGTGAGCGTTTTGATTTTGGCATTCTGTTCCGCCAGCTGCGGCAGCACTTTGGTCGGCCAGAAGGCGCTGGCCTTCACCTTATCTTCCAGACCCAGCAGAAGCAAAATCTCAACGGTATTTTGACCAAGGGCCACGACGCGTTCCGGCGCTTTGGTGAAGGTCTCTTTATAACCGCAGTTTTCAATGGTCAGAGGATAAGTGGTTGCCAGAGCAGAACTGACCGACGCAACCGCCAGGCCTAACGCGCAGATGACCTTCTTCATTAAACGCTACCCTTCATTAAAGTTATTTTTGATGCAAATGAAACTCATTATTAAGGCGGAATTTTATACAGAGGAAAATATTGTGTGTCAATGAGGGACAATAACGCAGGGTGACAAAAGGCGGTGCCAGAAAGCACCGCCGGAATGCGCCTTAAATCAGGCTCTCTTTATCTATTCCAAGGCGCTTCATGCGCGACAGCAGGGTGGTGCGTTTTAACCCCAGACGCTGGGCTGCCCCTTTCGGCCCGGCCACCACGCCGTTGGTCTCTTTCAGTACGCGGACGATCAATTGATATTCATCTTCCCCGTTCTGGGCCATGTCGGTCGCGGCCGCGGGAGATTCCGGCAGAGAAACCTCCGGCAGGGAGAGTTGCAGCACATTACCGCGTGTCAGCAGCACCGCACGCTCAATGACGTTTTCCAGCTCGCGCACGTTGCCGGGCCACTCCATCGAGGAAAGGGTGCGTAACGTCTCGGCGGGAATGCTGTCGATGTTGCGTCCCATCCGGCGGGCAATTTTGGCGGTAAACGCTTTGACCAGCAGCGGGATATCTTCCGGGCGCTCGCGCAGGGGCGGCAGGCAAATCGGGAACACGTTCAGGCGATAGTAGAGGTCGCTGCGAAACTCGCGGTCGGCGACCATTTTTTTCAGATCGCGGTTGGTGGCGGCAATCAGCCGCACGTCGGTCTGAATCAGCTTATTGCTGCCAAGACGTTCGAACTCCTGTTCCTGCAGCACACGCAGCAGTTTAGGCTGTAGCTCCAGCGGCATATCGCCCACTTCGTCGAGGAACAGCGAGCTTTTATCCGCCAGCTCGAAACGGCCCAGGCGCTGGCTGCTGGCACCGGTAAACGCGCCGCGCTCATGGCCAAAGAGATCGCTTTCCAGCAGACCCGCAGGCATGGCGGCACAGTTCATTTTCACCATCCGGCGGCTGTTGCGGTTGCTGAGATTGTGGATCGCGCGGGCAATCAACTCCTTACCCGTACCGGTTTCGCCCAGGATCAGCACTGTGCTGTCGCTTTGCGCGACCATCTCCACCTGTTTGAGCACGCTGTACATGGCATCGCTGCGTCCGATGATTTCGCCAAACTCGCTGTCGACATTGTTAAGCTGTTCCGTCAGCGCCAGGTTTTCATCCACCAGCCGTTCTTTCAGACGGTGGATCTCCTGATACGCCAGCGCGTTATCCAGCGCGATGGAGATACGCTCGGCAATCTGACGCAGCAGCTTCAGGTTGGCGGTGGTGAACACCCCTTCCTCACACTGCGCCAGCTTCAGAACGCCCAGCATGGTGTTACCGGACATCAACGGCAGCAGGCACAGGGTCTGGATTTTGTTGCCCCAGATGTTAAACAGCATTCGCTCGTAAGGCGCCATCACATCCTGCTCGCTGAGATTGAGCAGCAGGATCTCCTTGCTTTTAAACACCCGTTCAGAAAGGGTTCCCGCTTCATCCACCTCGCTCTGCTCATGGGCCGGGTTCGCTTCGTCGAGATAGTGCGTGGAGTAGATGTTGAGCTTGCCCTTGCGATGGCCGCGCAAGGCAATGCTGATGGCGTCAATTTTGAAGTAGTGATGGATCTCCTTCGACACTTCGCTGACCAGCTCATCCATGTCGAGACGGGAGAGCACGGCATTGGTGATTGCCACCAGAATGCGGAAGTTGTCACGCTCACGGCTCAGCAGGTCGTAATCCACATTATTGCTGACGCGGCTTTGGATCTGCTCGGCGACGACGGCCACTATCTGGGTAAAGGTGTGCAGACGCTCATATTCCGCCTCGCTCCATGGCTGGTCGGTATTACGGATAAACTCGCAGCCACCAAAAATGTGGCCTTCCACCGCCAGCGGCAGCAGGCTGTAATGACCAAACGGCTGATATAAGGCGCTCCGGGCCAGCATCGGCCACGCCTGACGGAACTCCTCAAAATTGCAGTGCAGCGCTTCCGGCCGGGAAAGAATACGGCGTATCGGCCCGTGAGCGAGATACGTTTCGTCTTCGTATTCAAACGCTTTTCCGTTTTCTCGTGTGGAGAAGTAGCTCGCACGATGGCTCCCGCTATGCCAGAGCACAATGGCGGCGCTGTCTGCCAGTGCAGATTGCCTGACCAGGCGCGTCAGGGCATCGCTCAGCGCACCCAGGTCGGGCTGCTGTAAAAGTGTTCGCGTAATGTCGAACAGACCCTGCTGTCCGAGATCGCTCATCGGTGTATACGGCATAGTGCTTTCCAGTAGAAACGGGCAAAAAAATAAATTCCGTGCCGACCGCTTTTCGCGCGGTTCTAGCAAATGCGGGATAACGGTTCCGCGTGCGGCAGATCCAGCGTGCGCTTCACGCCATACAGTCCGGCCAGGCGCACCCCTTTGCGCTCAACCACCTCACCAATTATCGCGGCCTCTTTTCCTGACGGATGCGCCCGCAACTGTTCAAGTACGGCTTCGGCCGCGGCGCGCTCAACGCCTATCACCAGCTTGCCTTCGTTAGCAAAATTGAGCGGATCCAGTCCCAGCAGCTCGCACAGTCCGCGAACCGCAGGCTTCACGGGCAGGCTGCGCTCAGTAAGTTCAATACCGCAGCCGCAGCAGGCCGCGAACTCATGCACCACGGCATTGACGCCGCCACGGGTGGCATCCCGCAGGGCTTTCACGCCGGGGATCGACCGCAGCGTCTGGATAAGCGGGGTGAGCACCGCGCAGTCGCTGCGCAGTTCCCCGTCCAGCCCCAGGCCTTCGCGCAGGTTAAGGATGGTCGCCCCGTGACAGCCCAGCGTGCCGCTGACCAGCAGCACGTCGCCCACGGCCAGTTGCTGCGCGCCCCAGTGAATATCGGCAGGGATCGCCCCCATCCCGGCGGTGTTGATAAAGAGCTTATCCGCCGCGCCGCGCTGCACCACCTTGGTATCGCCGGTGACGATAGCAATCCCTGCCTCGCGCGCGGTGTGCGCCATGCTGCTGACCACCGCCGCGAGCGTCTCCATCGGCAAACCTTCTTCAAGGATAAATCCGCAGGAGAGGTAGCGCGGAATGGCACCACTGACGGCGACATCGTTCGCGGTACCGCAGACGGCCAGCTTGCCGATATCGCCGCCGGGGAAGAATAGCGGGTCAATCACATAGCTGTCGGTGGAGAAGGCCAGCCTGTCGCCCTGGGCGGTGAGGGAAGCGAGGTCAATGCGGGCCTGGTCTTCCTGCTCGGCGAGCCAGGGGTTATCAAAGGCCTCCATAAACAGCCGGTTTATCAGCTGCTGCATCGCCAGACCGCCGCTGCCGTGTGCCATTTCAACCGTGTTCATGCTTCACTCTCCTGGTTGCGGTACTGATACCACGCGGCACATGCCCCTTCGGAAGAGACCATCAGCGCGCCAAATGCCGTTTGCGGGTTACAGGTGTTGCCAAATAACGGGCAGTGGTGGGGTTTACATCTTCCGGTAAGGACCTCGCCACAGCGGGCCTGGGGATCGTCGCAAACCTGTTGTGGCTGTGGGCGGAAATGCGTTTCTGCATCAAACGACCGGTAGGCTGGGGTCAGGCGCACGCCGGATTCAGCAATCAACCCCAGCCCGCGCCACTCGCTGTCGCCCTCAACGCTAAATACGTCAGCTATCGCCTGCTGCGCCCGTTCATTCCCGGCATCCGGCACCACGCGGCGGTACTGATTTTCCACCGCGCTCAGGGCTGCTATTTTCTGCTCAACCAGCATGGTGACGCCTTGCAGTAGATCAAGAGGTTCGAAACCAGCGACGACTAACGGGCGATGGTAATCGTCAGCGATAAAGCCGTAGGCCCCGGTACCGATCACCATGCTGACATGGCCCGGTGCCAGGAACGCGTCAATGCCGTTGTCCGGGGCGTCAAGCAGGCTGCGCAGCGTCGGAATAAGCGTAATGTGCTGACAAAAAAAGAAAAAATTGGTGACGTTGCTGCGTTTTGCCTGCTGCAGCGTGATCGCCGTAGCGGGCATGGTGGTCTCAAAACCCAGCCCGAAAAATACCACCTTTCGGCCAGGGTTATCGGTTGCAAGCTTCAGGGCATCCATCGGCGAGTACACGATGCGCACATCCGCGCCGCGCGCTTTGGCCTGCAGCAGCGAGCCCTTTTTCCCCGGCACGCGCATCGCGTCGCCAAAGGTACAGAAAATGACGTCAGGCTGGCTGGCGATCTCGATACAGCTGTCGATGCGCCCCATGGGTAGCACGCAAACCGGGCAGCCCGGGCCGTGGATAAACTCAATGTTGTCCGGCAGCAGCTGATCGAGGCCAAATTTGAAAATGGCATGGGTGTGCCCGCCGCAGACTTCCATGATTCGCAGCGGCTTTTCCGCCGTGTGTTTCAGCAGGGCGGCCCGCGTTTTCAGATGACCGATAAGCTGCATCACCTGCTCAGGTGCGCGGTATTCATCAACGTAACGCATAATTACCGTTCCTCGCCGTACAGCAGCGCGCCGACGTCCGGCTCCACATCAAACATGTTTTGCAGGGCATCCAGCGTGTCGCGCGCTTCCGCTTCATTAATCACGCTCATGGCAAACCCCACGTGTACCAGCACCCACTGACCAAGGCGCGAGACGCCCGTCTCATCGGTGCTGCCCACCAGCGTTAAATCGACGTCACGCAATATGCCGCAGACCTCCACTTTGGCCTGGTTTCCGTCAATGGAATGGATTTGTCCAGGGACGCCTATGCACATCGTTCACTCTCCAGCCAGTTTAGCCAGTGCGCCATGCCGTCGCCGCGTGTGGCGGAGACCAGCAGGATCGCAATGTCCGGGTTCACTTCACGGGCATAAGCCAGACATTTATCCACGTCGAAATTCAGGTACGGCAGCAGGTCGACTTTGTTCAGCAGCATCAGCGACGCGGCGGCAAACATATGAGGATATTTGAGCGGCTTGTCTTCTCCTTCGGTCACCGAGAGGACCGCCACTTTATGCCGCTCCCCGAGATCGAAGCTGGCCGGGCAGACCAGATTGCCGACGTTTTCGATAAACAGAATGCCGTTATCCGCCAGTGGCAGACGCGGCGCGGCATCGGCAATCATCTGCGCATCCAGATGGCAGCCTTTACCGGTATTGACCTGAATCGCCGGGGTGCCGGTTTCACGAATACGGGCGGCATCGTTGACCGTTTGCTGATCGCCTTCGATCACCGCGCAGGAGACGCGTTCGTTCAGGCGTTTGAGCGTTTCCGTCAGTAGCGTGGTTTTGCCGGAGCCGGGGCTGGAGACGAGGTTGAGCACCAGCTGTTGACGTGCGGCAAACCGGGCGCGGTTGCGGGCGGCGATCTGGTTGTTTTTATCGAGTACGTTGATTTCTACGTTCAGCATCTGGCGCTGGCTCATGCCCGGCGCATGGGTACCCGCCTCGCCATGGCCGTAATGAAGATCGCCCATATCGGAGCGTTGAGGCGCAAAGCGAATCCCGGTGAGTGCCGCTGCCGGACGCGGTGCGGGGGTAAAAGGGGCGGAGCGAAACGCGGAGTGAGGACGGTGTTCATCCCCTTCGATATACAGGTTGCCTTCGGCGCAACCGCAGGTACTACACATACTTTACTCCTTCTCGATTTCAAGGCGTTGGATCTGCATCCCGTCATCCGCCACGATGCGAAGGCCGGTGTGCTGACACTGTGGGCAGCGCTGGACCTTCGACGACAGCAGGGTGACGTACTGCTGACACTGCTCGCACCAGCACTCCGCCTGTTGCTCTTCAATATGAAGTTCGCAGCCTTCCGCCAGCGTGCCGCGGCACACCAGCTCAAAACAGAAGGTGAGGGCGCTGGTTTCGACGCAGGAAAAGGCCCCGACCTTCAGCCAGACGCCGGTCACGCGCGTCGCGTGGTTTTGCGCTGCCTGCTGTTCGATGAGTTCCAGTGCCCGCTGGCAGAGGGTGATTTCGTGCATGACGCCTCCTTAATGAATTGCCCCGTTAATGCAATAACAATGCCAGCCTGGTTTTAGTTAGGGGGTGACGATGTCAACGCTGTCGAAATGACACGTCGACACCCTCTTGTTGACAGCCTGTTTTGAATTAAATCCATTAGATATCAATGTATTAAAAACTGGCATGGAATCTGCTTAACAGCCGCTATCTCCATTAACCGGATACCTTCTATGACTATTTGGGAAATTAGCGAAAAAGCGGATTACATCGCGCAGCGTCACCAGCAGTTACAGGACCAGTGGCACCTTTACTGCAACTCACTGGTCCAGGGGATCACCCTCTCCAAAGCCCGTCTTCACCACGCCATGAGCTGTGCGGCGCAGGGGGATATGCGCTTTGTTTTGTTCGGCCATTTCACGATTTACGTCACCCTGGCCGACACCTTCAACAGCCACACCATTGAGTACTACGTCGAGACAAAAGAGGGTGAAAAACAGTGTATTGCGAAGGCGCAACTGATGGCCGACGGCATGGTTGACGGTCACGTCAGCAACCGCGATCGCCAGCAGGTGCTGGAGCACTATCTGGAAAAAATCGCGCCAGTTTATAACGGTCTGTACACGGCCGTTGAACACGATCTCCCGGTCAACCTGAAGCAGCTGATGGATGAACACGCCTCAGCGGACGTGGCCTGATCATCACGTGTCGAGAAGTGTCGACATGACAGTTTTTCGTCAAAAATGACTATCACCAGAGGATGACCCGGTGAACCGTTTTGTAATTGCTGACTCGACGGTCTGTATTGGCTGTCGAACCTGTGAGGCGGCTTGTTCGGAAACGCACCGCCTGCACGGGTTCCAGTCCATGCCGCGCCTGCGCGTCATGCGTAATGAAAAAGAGTCTGCCCCGCAGCTCTGCCACCACTGTGAAGATGCGCCGTGCGCAGGTGTCTGCCCGGTGAATGCCATCACCCGCGTTGACGGCGCGGTACAGCTGAACGAAAGCCTGTGCGTGAGCTGCAAGCTGTGCGGCATAGCCTGCCCGTTCGGTGCGATTGAATTTTCCGGCAGCCGTCCGCTGCATATTCCGGCGAATGCCAACACCCCAAAAGCGCCGCCTGCGCCACCGGCTCCGGCACGGGTGAGCACGCTGCTCGACTGGGTGCCCGGCGTGCGTGCGGTGGCGGTGAAGTGCGACCTGTGCAGCTTCGATGAGCAGGGCCCGGCCTGCGTGCGCACCTGCCCGACCAAAGCGCTGATTCTGGTCAACATTCGCGATATTGCCCGCACCAGCAAACGCAAGCGCGAGCTGACCATTAATACCGACGTCGGCGATCTTTCTCTGCTTCAGGCGCTTAACGAGGGGGCGAAATGAACGCGATATCTATGATTAACAGCGCCGTGGCGTACTTTGCCGCCGCTGCTGTGCTGGCGTGGCTCCTGTCATTCCATAAAACCCTGAGCGGCTGGATCGCCGGTATCGGCGGGGCGGTGGGCAGCCTGATGACGCTGGCAGCAGGTACGGCAGTGTTACTCAGCGGCCAGACCGCCGAAGCAATGATTCCGATCGTCCGTCATACCGTTCAGCTCACGCCGCTGAACGCCATCTGGCTGGTGACTTTTGGCCTGTGCGGGGTGTTTATCAGCCTGTTCAATATTGACTGGCACCGCCATCAGCACACCCGCGCGAATGGTCTGCTGGTTAACCTGCTGATGGCGTCGGCGGTCTGCACCGTCATTGCCAGCAACCTCGGCGCGCTGGTGGTGATGGCGGAGATCATGGCGCTCTGCGGCGTATTCCTGACGGGATGTAGCGCCTCCGGCAAGCTGTGGTTTGCGCTCGGTCGCCTCGGCACGCTGCTGCTGGCGCTGGTCTGCTGGCTGGTGTGGCAACGTTTCGGCACGCTCGACTTCGCAGCGCTTAACGGTCAGCCGCTGGGAAATGACGTCTGGCTGCTGGGCGTGGTGGGCTTTGGCCTGCTGGCCGGGATCATCCCTCTGCACGGCTGGGTGCCGCAGGCGCACGCGAACGCCTCTGCACCTGCTGCCGCGCTGTTCTCCACCGTGGTGATGAAAGTCGGTCTGTTCGGCGTTCTGACGATCACCCTGACCGGCGGCCAGCCGCCGCTGTGGTGGGGTGTCGCGTTGCTTATCGCAGGTATGGTTACCGCCTTTGTCGGCGGGCTGTATGCGCTGATGGAGCACAACATTCAGCGTCTGCTGGCGTACCACACCCTGGAAAATATCGGCATTATCCTGCTCGGCATCGGCGCAGGCGTGACCGGCCTGGCACTTAATCAACCGGCGCTGATTGCCGCCGGGTTTATCGGGGGGCTGTATCACCTCGTTAACCACAGCCTGTTTAAAAGCACCCTGTTCCTGGGCGCGGGCAGCGTCTGGTTCCGTACCGGTCATCGGGATATCGAAAAACTCGGCGGCATTGGCAAAAAGATGCCGGTGATTTCTCTCGCCATGCTGGTCGGGCTGATGGCGATGGCCGCGTTGCCGCCGCTGAACGGCTTTGCGGGAGAGTGGGTGATCTACCAGGCCTTCTTCGCGCTCGGTCAGAGCGACGCCTTTATCGCCCGACTGCTCGGCCCGCTGCTGGCGGTTGGGCTGGCGATAACCGGGGCGCTGGCGGTGATGTGTATGGCAAAAGTCTACGGCGTCACCTTCCTCGGCGCACCGCGCACGCGGGAAGCGGAAAACGCCTGCTGCGTCCCGGTACTGATGTGTGCCAGCGTGGTCGCGCTGGCGCTGTGCTGCATCGCGGGCGGGGTCGCCGCCCCATGGCTGCTGCCGCTGCTGGGTAACGCCATTCCACTGCCGCTGACCACCGCTCATACCACCGTCTCCCAGCCGATGATGGCGCTGCTGCTGATTGCCGCACCGCTGCTGCCGTTTGTGCTGATGCTGTTCTTCAGGCGCGACCGACTCCCCTCCCGCTCGCGCGGGGCGGCCTGGGCCTGTGGCTACGAACACGAACAATCAATGGTCATCACCGCCCACGGTTTTGCCATGCCGGTGAAAGAGAACTTCGCTGCCGTGCTGAAGCTGCGCCACTGGCTGAACCCGGTGGGCTGGATGCCGGGCTGGCAGAGCGCCACCGTACCTGCGCTGTTCCGCCGTCTGGCGCTGATCGAACTGGCGGTGCTGGTGGTCATTGTGATTTCACGAGGAGCCTGACATGAGTCTGTTACTGGCAATACTTCAGGCGCTGGTGCTGTTCGCCGTTGCGCCACTGCTGTCGGGCATCACGCGCGTGGCGCGCGCCCGGATGCACAACCGTCGCGGGCCTGGCGTGCTCCAGGAGTACCGCGATCTCTTCAAGCTGCTCTCCCGCCAGAGCGTGGCGCCGGATGCCGCAGGCTGGGTCTTCCGCCTGACGCCGTTCGTGATGGTCGGCGTGATGCTGACCATCGCCACCGCGCTGCCGGTGGTTACGGTGGGCTCGCCGCTGCCTGTACTTGGGGATCTGATTACGCTGATTTACCTCTTCGCCATTGCCCGCTTCTTCTTTGCTATTGCGGGCCTGGATACCGGCAGCCCGTTTACCGGTATCGGCGCCAGCCGCGAGGCGATGCTGGGCGTGCTGGTCGAACCGATCCTGCTGCTGGGGCTGTGGGTGGCCGCGCAGGTCGCGGGTTCCACCCATATCAGCTTTATCACCCACACCGTTTACCACTGGCCGGTGTCACGTACCCTCCCGCTAGTGCTGGCCCTTTGCGCCTGCGCGTTCGCCACCTTTATTGAGATGGGCAAATTGCCGTTTGACCTCGCAGAAGCCGAGCAGGAGCTACAGGAAGGGCCGTTGACCGAATACAGCGGCTACGGCTTTGCGGTGCTTAAGTGGGGCATCAGCCTTAAGCAGCTGGTGGTCCTGCAGATGTTTGTTGGCGTCTTCTTCCCGTGGGGGCAGATGACGCACTTTTCCGCTGGGGGGCTGGTATTGGCCGTGGTGGTTGCCGCGCTCAAGCTGCTGGTTGGCGTGCTGGTGATTGCCCTGTTTGAAAACAGCATGGCGCGTCTGCGCTTTGTCGCGACCTCGCGCATCACCTGGGCCGGTTTTGGTTTTGCATTTTTAGCGTTCGTCTCCTTGCTGGTGGCGTGATTAAAGAGAGTATTTATGTCTGAAGAAAAAAAAGGTCAGCAGTATCTCGCCGCGTTGCATCAGGCTTTTCCGGGTGTTGTGCTGGAGGAAGGATGGCAGACCAAAGACCAGGTAACCGTCACCATTAAGGTGAACTATCTGCCGGAAGTGGTGGAATTTCTTTACTACCAGCAGGGCGGCTGGCTGTCGGTGCTGTTCGGTAATGACGAGCGTCAGCTGTGCGGCAATTACGCGGTGTACTACGTGATGTCGATGGAGCAGGGCGAAAAATGCTGGCTTACCGTGCGCGTGGAAGTCGACCCGAATAAACCGGAGTACCCGTCCGTCACGCCGCGTGTGCCTGCCGCCGTCTGGGGCGAGCGCGAAGTGCGTGACATGTATGGCCTGGTGCCGGTGGGGCTGCCGGATGAACGCCGCCTGGTGCTGCCGGACGACTGGCCGGACGAACTGTATCCGCTGCGCAAGGACAGCATGGACTACCGCCAGCGTCCGGCCCCGACCACCGACAGCGAAACCTACGAGTTCATTAATGAGCTCGGCAACAAAAAGAATAACGTGGTGCCGATTGGTCCGCTGCATGTCACCTCTGATGAGCCGGGCCATTTCCGCCTGTTTGTTGACGGCGAAAACATTATTGACGCCGACTACCGCCTGTTCTACGTCCATCGCGGCATGGAAAAGCTGGCGGAAACCCGGATGGGCTATAACGAGGTGACATTCCTCTCGGACCGCGTGTGCGGCATCTGCGGCTTCGCCCACAGCACCGCCTATACCACCTCGGTGGAGAACGGCATGGGGATCGTGGTGCCGGAGCGCGCGCAGATGATCCGCGCCATTTTGCTGGAAGTGGAACGTCTGCACTCGCACCTGCTGAATCTCGGTCTGGCCTGTCACTTTGTCGGTTTCGACTCCGGGTTTATGCAGTTCTTCCGCGTGCGCGAGGCGTCGATGAAGATGGCGGAGATCCTCACCGGGGCGCGTAAAACCTACGGTCTGAACCTGATCGGTGGGATCCGCCGTGACCTGCTTAAAAACGACATGATCCAGACCCGACAGCTGGCACAGCAGATGCGTCGCGACGTGCAGGAGCTGGTGGATATGCTGCTCAGCACGCCCAACATCGAGCAGCGTACCGTGGGGATCGGCCGCCTTGATCCGGAGATCGCCCGCGACTTCAGCAACGTCGGCCCGATGGTGCGCGCCAGCGGTCACGCCCGCGATACCCGCGCCGATCACCCGTTTGTCGGTTACGGCCTGCTGCCAATGACCGTACACAGCGAACAGGGCTGCGACGTCATCTCCCGCCTGAAGGTGCGTATCAACGAGGTCTTCACCGCGCTGAATATGATCGACTTTGGGCTCGATAACCTGCCGGGCGGCCCGCTGATGGTGGAGGGCTTCACCTACATCCCGAACCGCTTTGCCCTCGGCTTTGCCGAAGCGCCGCGCGGGGACGACATCCACTGGAGCATGACCGGCGATAACCAGAAGCTTTACCGCTGGCGCTGCCGTGCGGCCACCTACGCCAACTGGCCAACCCTGCGCTATATGCTGCGCGGCAACACGGTCTCCGACGCGCCGCTGATCATCGGCAGCCTCGACCCGTGCTACTCCTGCACCGACCGTATGACCGTGGTGGACGTGCGCAAGAAGAAAAGCCAGGTGGTGCCGTACAAAGAGCTTGAGCGCTACAGCATCGAGCGTAAGAACTCGCCGCTGAAATAAGGACTCGTCATGTTTACCTTTATCAAAAAAGTGATCAAAACCGGCACGCCCACCAGCCGCTACCCGCTGGAGCCGATGCCGGTGGATAAAAACTTCCGCGGCAAGCCGGAGCACAACCCGCAGCAGTGCATCGGCTGTGCGGCCTGCGTCAACGCCTGTCCGTCGAATGCCCTGACGGTGGAAACGGATCTGAAAACCCGCCAACTGGCCTGGCAGTTTAACCTCGGACGCTGCATCTTCTGCGGCCGCTGCGAAGAGGTTTGCCCGACGGTCGCCATTCGTCTGTCTCAGGAGTACGAGCTGGCGGTGTGGAAGAAAGAGGACTTTTTGCAGCAGTCGCGTTTTGCCCTGTGTAACTGCCGAGTCTGCAAACGTCCGTTCGCCGTGCAAAAAGAGATCGACTATGCCATCGCGCTGCTTAAGCACAACGGCGACGCCCGCGCGGAGCATCATCGCGAAAGCTTTGAAACCTGCCCGGAATGCAAACGGCAGAAATGTCTGCTGCCGTCCGACCGCATCGATATCACCCGTCATATGAGAGAGGCCAGCTGATGGAAAACTTACTCGGTCCGCGCGACGAGCGGGGCATTCCGGTGCCAATGACGGTGGAGGAGTCCATCGCCAGCATGAAGGCGTCGCTGTTGAAAAAAATCAAACGCTCGGCCTACGTTTACCGCGTGGACTGCGGCGGCTGCAACGGCTGCGAGATTGAGATCTTCGCCACGCTGTCACCGCTGTTTGACGCCGAACGCTTCGGCATCAAAGTGGTGCCGTCTCCGCGTCATGCCGACATTCTGCTGTTCACCGGGGCCGTCACCCGCGCCATGCGATCGCCCGCGCTGCGCGCCTGGCAGTCTGCGCCCGATCCGAAAATCTGCATCTCCTATGGGGCGTGCGGTAACAGCGGCGGCATCTTCCACGACCTCTACTGCGTGTGGGGCGGCACCGACAAAATCGTGCCGGTGGACGTCTACATTCCGGGCTGTCCACCGACGCCTGCCGCCACGCTGTATGGCTTTGCCATGGCGCTCGGCCTGCTGGAGCAGAAAATCCATGCCCGTGAACCGGGTGAACCCGACAATCAGCCTGCGATGATCCTGCACCCGGACATGGTGCAGCCGCTGCGGGTGAAGGTCGATCGCACGGCGCGCAGGCTGGCGGGCTATCGCTATGGCCGTCAGATTGCCGACGATTACCTGCGCCTGCTGAGCCAGGGCGAGCACCAGGTGGCGCGCTGGCTGGAGGCGGAAAACGACCCGCGTCTCAATGAGATTGTGGCGAACCTGAACAGCATTGTGGATGAGGCGCGTATCCGATGAGTGAGACGGTGGTGTTCAGTCAGCTGAGCCGTAAATTTATTGATGAGAACGATGCCACGCCGGACGCGGCGCAGCAGGTGGTCTATTACAGCCTGGCAATTGGGCATCACCTCGGGGTGATCGACTGCCTGGAGGCGGCGCTGAGCTGCCCGTGGTCCGACTATCTGGCGTGGATCGCCACGCTGGAGGAGGGCAGTACGGCGCGGCGCAAAATGGGAGGGGTACCGAAGTACGGTGAGATCGTTATCGACGCCAACCATATTGCGATGCTGGCGAACGCGTTTGACGCGGCGCTGAAACGGCAAACCCCCGAACAGCAGGCGTGGAGCAAAACGCTGCTCAGCATGCTGCATGATATTCATCAGGAAAGTGCCATCTACCTGATGGTGAGGAGATTACGTGACTGACGTTTTACTGTGTGTCGGCAACAGCATGATGGGCGACGACGGCGCAGGCCCGCTGCTGGCAGAGATGTGTGCCGCGAACCCGCAGGGCAACTGGGTGGTGATTGACGGCGGCAGCGCGCCGGAAAACGACGTGGTGGCCATCCGCGAGCTTCACCCTGATCGGCTGTTGATTGTCGATGCTACGGATATGGGGCTGAACCCGGGGGACATCCGCCTGATCGACCCGGACGACATTGCCGACATGTTCATGATGACCACGCATAATATGCCGCTTAACTATCTGGTGGATCAGATCAAAGAGGACGTGGGCGAGGTGCTGTTTTTGGGCATTCAGCCGGACATTGTCGGATTTTATTACCCGATGACACCCCCGGTGAAAGCAGCGGTGGAAGCGGTCTATTCACGGCTTGCGGGGTGGGTTGGAAAGGGTGGGTTCCAGCCCCTCACCCTAACCCTCTCCCCATAGGGGAGAGGGGACAAAATACACCCTCTCCCCTGTGGGGAGAGGGCCGGGGTGAGGGGGAAGCAACAGGCTACGCCAGATCCCCCCCGTTACTCGCAATCACCTTCTTATACCACCAGAACGATTTCTTGCGTTTGCGCTCCAGCGTGCCGTTTCCGGCATCGTCGCGGTCAACGTAGACAAACCCGTAGCGCTTGCTCATTTCGCCCGTTGAGGCCGCCACCAGGTCAATGCAGCCCCAGGTGGTATAGCCCATCAGCGGCACACCGTCCTCAATGGCATCGCCCATCGCGCGGATATGCTCGCGCAGATAGCTGATGCGGTAGTCATCGTTAATTTCGCCGTTTTCATCAATGACATCTTTTGCGCCGAGGCCGTTTTCCACCAGGAACAGCGGTTTCTGATAACGGTCGTACATCATGTTCATGGTGATGCGCAGGCCGAGCGGATCGATGCCCCAGCCCCATTCGCTCACCTGAATATGCGGGTTGCGCAGGGATTTGACGATGTTCGCCGCATTGGTATTGTTCGCATTCATATCGGCCGACGCGCAGCGCGAGGCGTAATAGCTGAACGATACAAAATCGACGGTGTTTTTCAGCATTTCGTCGTCGCCCGGATCTTTCACAATCACCACCCCTTTTTCGCGGAACACGCGGGCGGAGTAGGCCGGATAGCTGCCGCGCGCCTGCACGTCGATAAAGAACAGGTTCTCGCGGTCCTTCTCCAGCGCCATCCATACGTCTTCCGGCTTGCAGGAGTAAGGGTAGAAATTCCCGCCCGCCAGCATGCAGCCGACCTGGTTTTCCGGGTTTACCTCGTGGGCGATTTTGGTCGCCAGCGCGCTTGCGACCAGCTCGTGGTGCGCGGCCTGGTATTTCACCTGATCTTCGTTTTCACCGTCCTCGAACACCAGCCCCGCGCCGGAGAACGGGCTGTGCAGCATGATGTTGATCTCGTTGAAGGTGAGCCAGTATTTCACCAGACCGTTAAATTCTTCGAAACAGGTGCGGGCGTAGCGGGCGAAGAAATCCACCATCTTGCGGTTGCGCCAGGAGCCGTACTCCGTCACCAGATGCATCGGCACGTCGAAGTGGCACAGGGTGACCAGCGGCTCAATGTTGTACTTTTTGCACTCTTCAAACACCGCGCGATAAAAGGCAATGCCCTCTTTGTTCGGCAGCGGTTCGTCGCCGTTCGGGTAGAGGCGGCTCCAGGCAATCGAGGTGCGGAACACCGTAAAGCCCATCTCCGCCATCAGGGCGATGTCCTCTTTGTAGCGATGGTAAAAATCGATCGCCTCGTGGCTTGGGTAAAACTCGTCGTCACGCAGCGAAAAACGCTTTTCCTTACCAAGCTTCACCGCCAGGCGGTTTGCGCCGTGAGGGATCATGTCGACCGTGGTCAGCCCTTTGCCGCCTTCACGGTAAGCGCCTTCGCTCTGGTTGGCGGCAAGCGCGCCGCCCCATAAAAATCCTTGTGGAAAAACAGACATTTCTACCTCGTTATACGGTTAAACTTGTGCGGTTTTGGCCTGCACCGGCGCACTCTGCAGGGCGCGGGCTTTTTCAGCCTCGTCTTCGACCGGGATATCTTCAAAGCCTAATATCAGGGTCAGCACGAAGGAGAGCACGACCGCCAGCGCCATGACGCCGAATACCCAGACAATGGTCATCGGGTTGGCCGGATCGAAGAACTGCACGCTGGTAAACAGCCCCGGCGCCGCCATCGAGTGGCTGGCAAGCCCCGCAATACCGGCCACCGCACCGCAGATAAAGCCGCTAATCAGGCTGGCAATCAGCGGGCGTTTCAGGCGAACCGCCACGCCGTACAGCGCCGGTTCAGAGATGCCCGCCATGATGGCGGAAGCCGCCGCGGCCAGCGCCGTCTGGCGCAGCTCCGGGTTTTTCGTTTTCCACGCCACCGCCAGGGATGAACCGCCGAGCGACAGGTTGGCACCGATTTCCGACGGCATCACCATCCCCTCTTTACCCGTTTCGGCAATGGTCTGAATGATAGTCGGGGTAAAGACGCGGTGCATCCCGGTCATGACCAGCAGCGGCCAGAGCGCGCCCATGATCGCCACGGAGAGCCAGCCCAGATAGCCGTGAATGGTGTAGACCAGCGCGGAGATGGCGCTGCCGATCCAGATCCCCAGCGGCCCAATCAGCACGATGGCGAGCGGGGCGGCAATCAGCACGATCAGCATCGGCTTGAGGAAGTTTTTCGTCACCGCAGGCGTAATGCGATCCACCCAGCGTTCGATATACGACAGGCACCAGGTCATCACCAGCGCCGGGATCACAGTGTAGGTGTACTTCACCGCCGTCACCGGAATAAACGCGAATTCGACGTGCTCACCCTGTGCGGCTTTCGCCATCAGCTCGATAAAGCTCGGGTGCACCAGCACCCCCGCAATGGCAATCGCCAGCGACATGTTGGTTTTGAATTTCACCGCGGCAGACGCTGCCACCATCAGCGGCAGGAAGAAGAACGCCCCGTCGCCGATGACGGTCAAAATGGTGAGCGTCGGCGCGCCTTTCTCCAGCACGCCGGTCATCTCAAGGATCATCGCCAGCAGCTTGACCATCGAGCCGCCGATGATCGCCGGGATCAGCGGCGACATGGTGCCAATCAGCGCGTCGAGGATCCCGGCACCGATGCGGCGCAGGGTCAATTTCTGTGGGCCTTCCGGTACGGCAGGCTGCAGGTCGGTTGGCAGCAGGCTCACCACCTCACGGTACGCCTGAGAAACGGTATTGCCGATAATCACCTGGCACTGGTTGTCGTTACGTACCACGCCCAGTACGCCGCTGATATTTTTCAGGCGTGCGGTATCGGTAGCGGTTTCGTCTTTCAGGACGAAACGCAGTCGCGTCATGCAATGGGTGACGGCGACGATATTGTCTTTGCCGCCAAGCGCGCTGACAACGTCTTGCGCCAGCGCGGCATAATTTTTGGCCATCGGATGTGATCCTGTTGTCGTTGTGAGAGTATGTAGGAAACCGGTTCCACATAATCATCATGAGTTTCTTTGAATGAAACAAGATCGCATTTTGACCATTTTTTCATTTCGTGATGGCGATCACCAGACGCTTCAAAAAGCGTGAGCGCGTCGTTGCGACAATTGTTTTGCAGTGCAGTACACTGCGTGCCATCAGTATGAAAGGGAATAACAACATGACCACGATGCTTGAAGTGGCGAAGCGGGCAGGCGTTTCGAAAGCGACGGTTTCCCGGGTGCTGTCGGGGAATGGCTATGTCAGCCAGGAGACCAAAGACCGGGTGTTTCAGGCCATCGAAGAGAGCGGCTATCGCCCCAATTTGCTGGCGCGCAACCTGGCGACCAAACGCACCCAGACGCTGGGACTGGTGGTGACCAACACCCTGTATCACGGCGTCTATTTTAGTGAGTTGCTGTTTCACGCCGCCCGCATGACGGAAGAGAAGGGGCGGCAGCTGATCCTGGCGGACGGCAAGCACAGCGCTGATGAAGAGCGCGAAGCCATCCAGTACCTGCTTGATATGCGCTGTGACGCGGTGATCATCTATCCACGTTTTCTGAGCGTGGAGGAGATGGACGAGATCGTCGAGAAATACGAACAGCCGATCATGGTACTGAACCGCCGCTTGCGAAAAAACAGCAGCCACAGCGTCTGGTCAGATCATAAAGCCTCCTGCCAGGAGGCGGTGTCGCAGCTGATTGAGAAAGGGCACCGTGACATTGCGTTTATCACCGGCTCGCTGGATTCGCCCACGGGCGTAGAGCGTCTCTCCGGCTACAAAGACGCGCTGGCGCAGCACCAGATCCCGCTGCGCCCGAGGCTGATCGCACAGGGCAAGTGGAACCCCGCCAGCGGCGCGGCGGCCGTGTCTGAGCTGCTCTCGCGCGGCGAAACCTTTACCGCGCTGGTGGCGAGCAACGACGATATGGCGATTGGCGCCATGAAACAGCTTCACGACAGCGGCGTCGCCACACCTGATGCGGTGTCGGTGGTAGGCTTCGACGATGTGGCGATTGCGCCCTACATCGTGCCCTCGCTCTCCAGCGTGCGTATTCCGGTCACGGAGATGATTAAAGAGACCATCAGCCGCCTGATTTTTATGCTCGACGGCGGCGAGTTTAAATATCAGCAAACCTTCTCGGGTGAGCTTATCCTGCGCGACTCTGTCATCGACGGCCCGCACCGCTGATGTCGACAGCTGTCATCGTCAGAAGTGACGATGACAGCCCTGGCGTCATTTTCTAAATCACTATAAATCAACGAGTTAAAAACTGGCACGGTTTATGAATATCTCCGCGCATGACTGTAATGCTGGAGAAGCAGATGAACCGTTTTATTATGGCTGATGCCAGTAAATGCATTGGCTGCCGTACCTGTGAAGTGGCGTGCGTGGTGTCTCATCAGGCGGAGCAGGATTGCGCTTCGCTTACGCCTGAGACCTTTTTGCCGCGGATCCACGTCATCAAAGGCGTGAATATTTCCACCGCCGCTATCTGCCGTCAGTGCGAAGACGCGCCGTGCGCCAACGTCTGCCCTAACGGTGCAATCAAACGTGAAAAAGGCTTTGTGCATGTGATGCAGGCGCGCTGTATCGGCTGTAAAACCTGCGTGGTCGCCTGCCCGTACGGCGCGATGGAGGTGGTGGTTCGTCCGGTGGTCCGCAACAGCGGCATGGGGCTGAACGTGCGGGCGGAAAAAGCCGAAGCCAACAAATGCGATCTTTGCTATCACCGTGACGCCGGTCCGGCCTGTATGGAGGCCTGCCCGACACACGCGCTGGTTTGCGTGGATCGCGATAAGCTCGAGCAGATGAGCGCCGAAAAGCGCCGTCGCGCAGCGTTCGATACCACCTCATCTCTGCTGTTCTGATCCGTCATGGGCGGTAACGGCGTACAGTTGCGGGTGCGTGGCAAGGTGCAGGGCGTGGGCTTTCGGCCCTTCGTCTGGCAACTGGCTCAGGCGCTGCAGTTGACCGGCGATGTCTGCAACGACGGAGAGGGCGTGCTGGTGCGCCTCGCGGGTAATGGGGGGCATTTCACCGCGAGGCTGCGCCAGGACTGCCCGCCGCTGGCGCGCATCGAGAGTATCGACACGCAGCCGTTCCACTGGTCAACGCTGCCGGAGACATTCACCATTCGCCACAGCGCGGGCGGAGCAATGGACACCCAGATTGTACCGGATGCCGCCACCTGTCCCGCGTGCCTTGCGGAGATGAACGACCCCCACGAGCGCCGCTATCGTTACCCGTTTATTAACTGCACCCACTGCGGCCCGCGTTTTACCATTATCCGCGCCATGCCGTATGACCGCCCGGCCACGGCCATGGCGCCATTCCCGCTCTGCTCGCCGTGCGAAACGGAATACCGCAACCCTGCGGACCGACGTTTTCACGCCCAGCCGGTGGCTTGCCCGGACTGCGGACCCGTGCTTGCGTGGCGGGCGGGCGACGTCACTGCTGCCGGTGAGGCTGCGCTGAGCGCGGCGGTGCAGATGCTGAAAAACGGTGGCATTGTGGCTATCAAAGGGCTGGGCGGATTTCATCTGGCCTGCGACGCGCTTAACCCGCAGGCGGTGGCAATGCTGCGGGCACGTAAGCAGCGTCCGGGGAAACCGCTGGCGGTGATGATCCCGAACGCCGACGGCTTTCCGCAGCCGGTGCAAACACGGCTGCGCTCGCCTGCCGCGCCCATCGTGCTGATCCCTAAAGCCTGGCTACCGACCTTTCCGGACGACATCGCGCCGGGCATGGATAGCCTCGGTGTGATGCTCCCGGCCAATCCGCTGCAGCATTTGCTGATGCAGGAGACGCAACGCCCGCTGGTGATGACCTCCGGCAACCTCTGCGGCAGACCGCCTGCCATCAGTAATCCCCAGGCGCTGGAACAGCTCGCAGAGATCGCTGACGGTTTTCTGCTCCATAACCGCGACATCCTGCAGCGGATGGACGATTCCGTGATGGATCGGGACGGGGCCATGCTGCGTAGGGCGCGTGGATTCGTGCCGGATGCCATCACGTTACCCGCCGGTTTTAGCCCTGTTCCCTCTATTCTGGCGACCGGTGCCGACATGAAGAATACCTTCTGTCTGGTGCGCGGTAACCAGGCGGTGCTGAGCCAGCATTTTGGCGATCTCAGTGACGACGGTGTCGAGGCCCAGTGGCGGTCGGCACTGTCGTTGATGCAGCAGATCTACGCCTTTCAGCCAGAGCGGCTGGTGTGCGATGCCCATCCTGGCTATCACGCCCGGCACTGGGCACAGGAGCAGGCGCTGCCGGTCGATACTGTACTGCATCATCACGCGCATGCCGCGGCCTGCCTTGCCGAAAACGGCTGGCCGCTCGACGGTGGCGACGCCATCGCCCTGACGCTGGACGGGATCGGCATGGGCGAGCACGGCGCGCTGTGGGGCGGGGAGTGTCTGCGGGTGAACTACCTTGAGTGCGAGCATCTGGGCGGCCTGCCCGCCGTGGCGATGCCGGGCGGCGATCTCGCGGCCATGCAGCCCTGGCGAAATCTGCTGGCACACTGCCTGGCGTTTGTTCCTGACTGGCAACGCTACCCGGAAACCCGCGCCGTACGTTCGCAAAACTGGCCGCTTTTAGCGACCGCCGTTCAGCGCGGCCTTAACGCGCCGCTGGCGTCGTCCTGCGGGCGGTTGTTTGATGCGGTGGCCTGTGCTCTGGGTATTGAAACACAACGCTATGAAGGCGAAGCCGCCTGCAGGCTGGAGGCGCTGGCCGCGCAGTGCCCGGGTGTTGAGCACCCGGTGACGCTTCAGGTTGAAAACCTTGCGCTCTTCTGGCGGCAGTGGCTGGCCTGGCAGGCGCAACCCTGTGAGCGCGCGTGGGCCTTTCACGATGCGCTGGCAAAAGGGCTGGCGGCGTTAGCCCGACACCATGCCCGACGCCTGTCGCTCTCTACCGTCTGTTTCAGCGGCGGCGTGTTGCATAACCGCCTGCTGCGGGCGCGTCTGCGGGTACACCTCTCTGATTTCACGCTTCTTTTTCCCCATCATCTGCCTGCGGGTGACGGGGCTATCTCCTTCGGGCAGGCGGTGGTTGCCGCAGCCCGGTCATGTTCAAAAAGGATGTAAAATGTTACGACGCTTACGCAATGAACCTCGCGCCGCGCTCCTGCTGCTGGCGCTGGTAATGGCTAATCTTCTGGCGTGGGGCTGGGCGTGGAACGCCTTTAGCAGCAGTTCTGCGTTAATGGCCGCAAGCCTGCTTGCCTGGTGCTATGGGTTGCGTCACGCGGTGGATGCTGACCACATCGCGGCCATTGATACCGTGACACGCAAGATGATGCAGCAGGGCAAGCGCCCCTCAGGCGTCGGGGCGTGGTTCTCACTGGGGCACTCCACCATTGTGGTGCTGGCCTCCATCGCCATTGCCGCGACGGCGACCGCGTTTCAGAAAAATATGGCCTGGTTTCATGAAACCGGCAGCCTGATTGGCACGGCTGTCTCCGCGACGTTCCTGCTGGCGATGGCGTTAGTTAATATGGTGATTTTACGCGGTGTCTGGCGCAATTTTCAGGCGCTGAAAAACGGGCAGGCGGTGCAGGGAGACATCTCCCTCCCGGCGCAGGGCGGAATAATGAACTGGCTGTTTGGCGCGACTTTCCGCCTGGTCAACAAAAGCTGGCAGATGTATCTGGTCGGTTTTCTGTTCGGGCTTGGTTTTGATACCGCCACTGAAATCGGCGTGCTCGGGATCTCTGCCGCCAGCGCCTCAAACGGTATGTCGGTGTGGTCAATCATGATCTTCCCGGCGCTTTTCGCCAGCGGCATGGCGCTGGTGGATACCCTCGACAACCTGTTGATGGTGGGGGCTTACGGCTGGGCATTCAACAAGCCGCAGCGCAAGCTCTACTACAACATGACCATTACCGGTACCTCTGTGGTGGTGGCGGTGTTTATCGGCGGGCTGGAAGCGCTGGGGCTGCTGATGGAAAAATTTGCCCTCAGCGGCGGCATCTGGGATCGCATTGGTGCCGTCAACGATAACCTCGGCAACGCCGGTTTTGTGGTGGTTGGGTTGTTTGTCGCCTGCTGGCTGATCTCCATGATCAACTATCGCTGGCGCGGCTACGACGCGCTGGTCATACATTCCTGAGCGCTGCGCTAAAACCATTGTGTTTGAGGGGTAAAATCGCCATGATGTCGTTCCGGTAAAGCGAAGCAGGGTGCCGTTTTGCTGGAAAAATGGAATGCATATCTTGCTGTTTATGAAGGTTTTCACTCTTTTATATTCAGTCAAATAATAAGTTAAGGACAGATGGCGATGATTTACCTCTTTTGTATTTATCTTGCTAATAAATTACGTAAAAAAAAGCCCCGGGACATCGGGGCTGCGGATAATAAAATCCCAGGGTTAAGTAAGCGTGGTAAAAGGTTAAGGGTTAAGCGGGCAGCGATTTCAGTAGCGCGAAAGCCTCCTTCATCCGATCTTCGCTAACCACAAAAGCGCGGAGCTGGCCATCGGCGTCAGAGCCGCGCGCGACCATTCCCTGAGCTTCCACAGCGATCTGCCAGTTCAGATCCTGGCGCTGGGTTTCACCTGCCAGATGTAGCGGCAACGCTGGCGTTTTCACCTTCACCAGCATGGCCGGTAATTTCAGCGGCGCGCTGTTGCCGAGCAGGTTTTTTGCCAGATACATGGCGCTAAGCTGGATCGGCTGCAGGAAAGGCAGTACCTGGCCGTTGATTTCCGCGCAGTCCCCCAGGGCGTAAATGTCGGGCTGCGTGGTTTGCAAGTAGCTATTCACCTTCACGCCACGGCCTGTTTCAGCGCCTGCGCGGTGCGCCAGCGCCGTTTCCGGGCGCAACCCCGTCGCGGCAACCACCACATCGACTTCCAGGCTGCGATGGCGGTCAAGCGTCGCGCGAATGCCGCCTTCGGTTTCGCTCAGATGTTGCAGTTGCGATTTCAACAGCAGATGCACGCCCATGTCGGTCAGACGGTGCTGTAAGCGACTGCTTACTTCTGCAGGCATCAAGGCCGACAGAATGCTTGCCGCGTGGTCGACCAGGGTGACGGCTTTACCCGCCCGACAAAAATCCATTGCCAGCTCGGTGCCAATCAAACCGCCGCCAACAATCATTACCCGTTTTGCATCACGAAGCTTCGTTTCGCTGGCTCGATACTCCTGCTGGCTGTTGAGCGTCATCATCAGCTCGCGGCCGGTAACCGGCGGCACGAACGCAGAGGCCCCCGTCGCCAGCACCAGCTTGTCGTACTGCCAGGTTTTATCTTTCGCTTTTACCACGTGGGCATCGGCGTCAATATCGGTGACCCAGGTGTACGGAAACAGACGCAGGTTGAACTGCTCCGCGAACTCCCCCGCCGTCTGGCGGGTGAGATCGTCGGCGCGCTGGTTCAGGCTAATCACATGGCTTAAATCGGGCTTGTTGTACTCGTCCATGCTGTCGGCCGCGATCATCGTCAGCGGCACGTTAGCGTCCTGTTTGCGGATATTTTTCACCAGCTGGCGGGCGGCAAAGCCCGAGCCGATGATGACGATACCGTTGCTCATTTTGCCTCCGTTGCCAGTTCGTCAAAGACGTCTTTTCCGAGGGAACATTCCGGGCAGAGGAAGTTGTCCGGCACCTCACTCCACGGCGTACCTGGAGCCACGTCCTGCAACGGCTCGCCCAGTTCCGGGTCGTAGATCCACTGGCAGACGCTGCACTGCATGCGTGGACCGAGATCGGCGCTGGCTGCCCCGGCACAGGTTTGCGGCTGTTCGGCGGGGAGTGCTGCGGCCTCAGGAAGCGGTGCAAGCGCCCACTGACGAGCAATATCGCGGCCGTGCTGACGACAGACTTCCAGCGCGTCAAGATCCGGGCGCCATTTGGCCTTCAGGCTCATGGACATCTCAAAACCGGCATCCTGCAGGCGGGTGGAGAGACGATCTACCGCGCCGCCGCTCCAGCCGTGGGAGCCAAAGGCGCTGGCACGTTTGTTACGGAAGCGCAGGCCGGTCATCTCTTCCACCAGGCCAGCAATTTTCGGCATCATCACGTTGTTCATGGTGGAGGTGCCCACCAGCACGCCCTTAGAGCGGAAGACGTTGGTGAGGATCTCGTTTTTATCGCTGCGCGCCACGTTGAAGATTTTCACCGCCACGTTCGGGTCCACCTCGTTGATGCCCTGGGCGATGGCGTCTGCCATCATGCGGGTGTTGTTGGACATGGTGTCGTAGAAAATCGTGATGCGGTCTTCCTGATAATCCGCCGCCCATTTCAGGTACAGCTCAACGATCTGGGTGGGGTTTTCACGCCACACCACGCCGTGGGAGGTGGCAATCATATCCACCGGCAGGTTGAAGCCGAGGATCTCGGTGATTTTGGGCGTCACCAGACGGCTGAACGGGGTCAGGATGTTGGCGTAGTAGCGCTGGCACTGTTCAAACAGCTCGGTCTGATCCACTTCATCGTTAAACAGGCGTTCGTCGCAGTAGTGCTGACCAAAGGCGTCATTGCTGAACAGCACCGCATCGCCGGTCAGGTAGGTCATCATGCTGTCCGGCCAGTGCAGCATCGGGGTTTCTACGAAGATCAGCTGTTTACCGTTACCGATATCCAGCGTGTCGCCGGTTTTCACGGTGTGGAAGTTCCACTCCGGATGGTGATGGTGACCGTTGATGGAGTCGATGGCGTTGGTGGTGCAGTAGATCGGGGTATCCGGAATGTGGGACAACAACTCGGTCAACGCCCCGGCGTGATCCTCTTCCGCGTGGTTGATGATGATGTAGTCGATGTCGTTCAGATCGATTTCACTGCGCAGGTTCTGCACGAACTCGCGGCTGAATTTATGATCGACGGTATCGATCAGTACGTTTTTACCTTCACGAATGAGATAGCTGTTATAGCTGCTGCCGCGCAGCGTTTTATATTCCGTTCCGTGAAAATCACGCACTTCCCAGTCACGTTGACCAACCCAATGAATGTTATTTTTAACCAGAATAGACATAGCAACCTCAAATAATACGGCGTGTTGAATAAGTTGTTTTGTCTATATCAACTTGCGTGCCAACTTTTATTTTGTTGATTTTTATGGGTTAAATTTTTTATGCCCCCGAATGGGTAGTCATTATGACTATCGTTAAAGATGTCAATATGACACTATGTATTGTCAAAATGACAGCGAGGCAGACATGAGCTTTTCCGTAGACGTGCTGGCGAAAATCGCCATTGAACTGCAAACCGGCATCGGGCATCAGGATCGTTTTCAGCGGCTGATCTCCACGCTGCGCCACGTGCTGGAATGCGACGCTTCGGCGCTGCTGCGCTACGAGGGACGGCAGTTTATTCCGCTGGCCATCGACGGGCTGGCGCAGGACGTGCTCGGGCGACGCTTTACGCTGGAAGGCCACCCGCGGCTGGAGACCATCGCCCGGGCGGGTGACGTGGTGCGTTTTCCGGCAGACAGCGATCTGCCCGACCCGTACGACGGCCTTATACCCGGGCAGGAGAGCCTGAAGGTGCACGCCTGTATCGGCCTGCCGCTGTTTGCCGGACAAAACCTGATTGGGGCGCTGACCCTCGACGGCATGTCGCCGGACCAGTTCGATACCTTCAGCGACGAGGAGCTGCGCCTGATTGCGGCCCTGGCGGCCGGGGCGCTGAACAATGCTCTGCTGATTGAACAGCTGGAGAGCCAGAATATTCTTCCCGGCAGCCCGGCGGCGTTTGAACAGGTCGCGCATACGGAGATGATTGGCCTCTCGCCAGGCATGGTACAACTCAAAAAAGAGATTGAGATCGTCGCGGCATCCGATTTGAACGTGCTGATCTTCGGTGAGACCGGCACCGGTAAAGAGCTGGTGGCGAAATCCATTCACGAAGCTTCACCGCGTGCGGCGAACCCGCTGGTCTACCTTAACTGCGCCGCACTGCCGGAAAGCGTGGCGGAAAGCGAGCTGTTTGGTCACGTCAAAGGGGCATTTACCGGGGCCATCAGCAACCGCAGCGGCAAGTTTGAAATGGCCGATAACGGCACGCTGTTCCTCGATGAAATAGGCGAGCTTTCGCTGTCGCTGCAGGCCAAGCTGCTGCGCGTATTACAGTACGGTGATATTCAGCGCGTGGGAGACGACCGCAGCTTACGGGTCAACGTGCGCGTGCTGGCGGCAACCAACCGCGACCTGCGCGAAGCGGTGCTGAACGGCAATTTCCGCGCCGATCTGTTCCATCGTCTGAGTGTTTTTCCGCTTACTGTGCCGCCGCTGCGCGAGCGTGGGGACGATGTGGTGCTGCTGGCGGGGTTTTTCTGCGAACAGTGTCGGCTCAAAATGGGCTTGTCGCGCGTGGTATTAAGCCCGGGGGCGCGAGGCCATCTGCTGACCTACGGCTGGCCGGGTAACGTACGCGAGCTGGAGCACGCCATCCATCGCGCGGTGGTGCTGGCGCGGGCGACGCGCTCGGGGGATGACATCGTGATTCATGCGCGCCATTTTGCCCTGCATGATGAAAATATACCGTCCGTGAAGCCCGCTGCGCCTGAAAGCGTGAACGAGAATCTGCGTGAAGCGACGGAAGAATTTCAGCGTCAGATGATTACCCGCGCGCTGGAACAGAACAACCGGAGTTGGGCGGCGTGCGCGCGGGCGCTGGAAATGGACGTCGCCAACCTGCACCGGCTGGCGAAGCGTCTGGGACTGAAGGGTTAAATAATGCCTGCCTGGTAGAAATCCTGCAGGTTGATGGCGCCGCACAGGCGGCCAGCGTCATCCACCACCGGCGCGGCGGTGATTTTACGTTTCATCAGCACCTCTTTGGCTTCAATGGCGCGGCTGTTGGCATTCAGCGTTAACCCGCCAGAGGTCATCGCTTCTGAGACGCGAGCCTCCAGCTTGCCGCCGCCCACCAGCCAGCGGCGCAGGTCGCCGTCGGTAAAGACGCCTTTCACCTGCCGCGTATCGTCGCAGACGGCGACCAGCCCCAGCCCGGTGCGGCTCAGCTCCAGCATCGCGTCCATCACGCTGGTGTCGAGTTTGACCTGCGGGATGGCATCGCCAGAGCGCATCAGGTGATGAACATTATTCAGCAGCCGTGCGCCGAGCGCCCCGGCAGGGTGTGAACGGGCGAAATCTTCTTCATTGAAACCGCGCGCCTGCATCACCGCCATTGCCAGCGCGTCGCCCATCATCAGGGTGTTGACGGTACTGGAGGTGGGGGCGAGGTGCATCGGGCAGGCTTCGCGCTCCACGGCAATATCCAGCACCGCTTTGGCCGCCAGCGCCAGCGGCGAACGGGATTTACCGGTCATGGCCAGCAGGGCGATCGATTTTTCCTGCAGGCGCGGGATGATGAGGTCCAGCTCTTTGGCCGAGCCGGAGTAGGAGATAAACAGCATCACGTCGCGGCTTTCAATCATCCCCAGATCGCCGTGCAGGGCTTCTGCCGGGTGCACGAAGAACGCCGGTGTCCCGGTGCTCGCCAGCGTTGCGGCAATTTTTTTGCCGATGTGGCCGGACTTGCCGATCCCGGAGACAATCACTTTGCCTTCACACTGGATGATGGTGTTGGCGGCGCGGACAAAATCGTCGCCCAGCCGTTCCGGCAGGCGGCTGGCCTCCTGTAGCTCCAGCATCAGGGTCT
The DNA here is from genome assembly GCF_050031095.1 of Enterobacter cloacae complex sp. 382A5. Lineage (NCBI taxonomy): Bacteria > Pseudomonadati > Pseudomonadota > Gammaproteobacteria > Enterobacterales > Enterobacteriaceae > Enterobacter > Enterobacter cloacae complex sp. 382A5. The sequence goes on along the minus strand of NZ_JBLGVK010000001.1, from coordinate 3,601,015 downwards.
GACGGCCTGCGTTTAACAGAAAATCACTCATCTTTTTCTCCCGTTACGATCACATCGATGCCTTTCTCTTCCAGCGCTTTTTTGAACGCCGGATCGATCCCTGCGTCGGTAATCAGCGTATCGACGCTTTCAAGGCTGCAGACAATGTTGGGGCTTTTACGGCCAAACTTCGAGGAGTCCGCCATCAAAATGACTTCCCGGGCGGCGTTACACATGGCTTTACTGACGCTGAACACCTCGTTGAACGTGGTGACACCGGCGTTCAGGTCGATGCCGTCGGTGCCCATAAACAGTTTGTCAAAGCTGAAGTGCTCGAAGGCGTTTTCCGCCAGTTGGCCGTGAAAGGACGCCGATTTCTTACGGAAGGTACCGCCGGGCATCAGAATGGTTTGTTCGCTGTCGAACTCTGCCAGGGCGTTGACGATGTGCAGACTGTTGGTCATCACCGTGATGTTGTTAAAGCGGTTGAGCAGCGGGATCATCTGCAGGACGGTACTGCCCGCATCAAGAATAATGGAGTCACCGTCATGGATAAATTTCACGGCGGCTTCGGCAATCAGCGCTTTCTGGTGAGTGTTGATCAGCGTTTTGTGATCGATAGGTGGGTCGGCTTCATCTTTGTTGAGCATCACCCCACCGTAGGTTCGAATGACCGCGCCTGCGTTTTCGAGCAATACCAGGTCCTTGCGTATCGTTGTGCCGGTGGTGTCAAAGTAGTGGGCCAGCTCTTCTACCGAGCATTTTCCCTGCTTTTGCAGATGCTCAAGAATGGCCGCCTGCCGCTGACGAGGTTTCATAGGCGCTTCGTTCCTTACGTTGCGAAATGATAATTTCGCAAGCTTATCGCGTTCACAACGAAATTATCCATGTTTCAATTTAAGCGCTAATGATAGTGCATTCTGACAGAGTGGATCGTGGGGGAAGATCACATCAGGCTGTAATTCCTGCAACGATATGCCGTTAATTGCCTGAATTTTCACCGGGCGGGCAAACACCGTCATCCCGCGCATGATGAGGGAGTCGCATACCCGATTCTGTTCATCCAGCGCAATTGCAACCACAACGCGCGGTTTAAAGCGCCCCCCGGAGCGCCCGACGCCCACGCGACCCTTCTGGCACAGGGCGTCAAACGCGCGGTTAAACTGATGGATCTGCCAGCCGCCGAATGCCATCTGGCAGATCCAGGCGAGGGCGGCGACGGTGATGAGTGCGGTTACCATATCGGCTCCTTGTTATATTCCCTCTCCCGGTGGGAGAGGGGGAGGGTGAGGGCATCAGACTGCTCGATCAGAACATCACCTGCCCACCGGTGACGTTAATCGACTGGCCGGTGCAGTACGAGGCTTTCGGGCTTGCGTAAAACAGCAGCATGTTCAGCACGTCCTGATAGTCGCACCCGCGCTTCAGCGGCACTTTGTCGATGTAATACTGCTCCACTTCGTCTTCTTTGATGCCAAGCTTGGTGGCGTATTGAGGTAGCAGCGACTGGAACATTGGCGACTTCAGCAGGTTGCCCAGCATCAGCGAGTGAACGGTAATCCCGTATTCGGCCAGATCCAGCGCCAGAGACTGGGTCAGCCCTACGCCGCCAAATTTCGCCGCGCTGTAGCCGGAGTTATGCTTGCTGCCCACTTTGCCCGATTTGGAGTTGATCTGAATGATGCGCCCCTGAATGCCGTCGCGGATCATCAGACGGGAAAATTCGCGGGCGCAGAGGAAGTAACCCACCAGATTCACCTGCAGCGAGCGGTCAAAGTCCCCCAGTTCGAAATCGCTGATAAACGCCGCTTTCGCGATCCCTGCGCTGTAGACCAGCAGGTCGGTACGGCCAAAAATCTCGTCTACCCCGCGAGCCAGCGCCATGACGCTCTGCTCGCTGGTGGCATCGGCACCAAACCCGTACGCCATCCCCTCACCAAACTCGGTGTTGATGGTATCCGCCACGCGGGCGGCTTTCTCACTCTGAATATCCACTACCGCCACGCGGTAACCTTCTGCGGCAAGCCCACGGCAGAGAAACTCTCCTAAGGTTTGTCCTCCACCAATGACAACGGCAACCTGACTCATAACGCTCTCCTTAATTACGCAACAAATTTTAATGTGCAGCCTGGGGTAACAGCCTGCGGAACCGGCCCCTCCACGTGAACCGTGCCGGGATACTCTGCCTGCGGCTGGCCATCGAACCGCAGGGTGATGTGGCCCAGCTCGCGCAGGTTTTGCTCGGCCACGTCGCCCACGGCGGTGACGGCATAGCGGGTGTCACCCAGCTCCAGCTGGCTTCCTGCCTTTAACGCTCCGTGCAGCTCGCCGTGGCAGTGGATAAAACAAAACTCTTCGATATCTGCCGGTGCACCTTCGCGGAAAGTGATCAGCATCTGGTCGCTGAGCGCATCGGCCGCGCTCTGGCCGATGCGGGTGATGGTGGTCTGATAAATCACGGTCATCGCAGGAACCTCTTATTGATAAATAAAGCCGGAAACGAACCAGGCAATCAGCACCGTCGGTGCGCCCGTCAGGAAACGACTGACCAGCACAGACGGCACGCCCACGCGTACGGTGTCCTGGCGCGCTTCGGCCAGAGACAGGCCAACGGGAATGAAGTCGCAGGCCGCCTGAGCGTTAATGGCAAACAGCGCAGGCAGAGCCAGGTGCGGAGGAATGTTGCCCAGACCAATCTGCACGCCAATCAGGACGCCGATGACCTGAGCAATCACCGCCCCCGGCCCGAGGAACGGCGACAGCAGCGGGAAGGAGCAGATCAGCGCCAGCGTCACCAGACCGAGCGGGTGGCTGGCAAGCGGGGCGAGGCCGTGGGCGATCCAGTCTCCCAGACCGGAGGCCATGATGATGCCGATTAACGCGGAGACGAAGGCCATAAACGGCAGAATGGTTTTTAGCACCGTGTCGATGGTGTCGCGCCCGGACTGGAACAGTACCGCCACGGCGGATCCCATTCCCATGCCGACCTTCGCCAGCAGGCCGTCGCTCTGCTCGGTGATCTTCTTACTGGTGTCGTAATCACGCGGTGCGGCTTTTTGCGGCGCGGAAGTGCCATTCACCAGCGTGATGTTGTCCTCCTTCACGCCTGAGACATAAATGTCTTCGAGGATGTACTGCGCCAGCGGGCCTGATTTTCCGGTGGAGTGAATATTCACCGTCGGAATGCGACGCTTCGGATAGAGGCCGCAGCGCAGGGTGCCACCGCAGTCGATAACCGCCACGCCGATTTCCGCCTCCGGTGGTTCGCCTTCTTTGAAACCGTCGACCGCTTCCCAGCCGGTCAGCTCGCGTAGTTTGTCGACAATCGCCGGGCGTGTGCCTGCGGTGATATAGACGATTTTTTTGCCTTCGGTGGCGTCGAACTCCAGCGGGCCGCCCCAGCCACCCGTACCTTTCTCAATGCGGATCCGGCTCATGCTGTGGCTCCTGACAAATGAACGCGTTGCTCAAGCTGGATGCCCATTTTTTTCTCAAAAATGGTGGTGGTGAGATCGGTCACCCAGCCACGGAAGAAGTTGGTGACCAGGCCGGCCAGCAGATAGCTCACCGCCAGTGGGCCGAGCGGCAGGCCAAGCGTGGTCAGGCCGCTGGCAATGCCGAGATAAACAAACAGTTCCCCCGGGTTGATATGCGGGAACAGGCCGTTCATGGAGTGACAGCTATATGAGGCGGCGGCGTAATAACTCGGCTTGTATTTTTCTGGCATAAAGCGGCCGAGGCTTAAGGTCATGGGGTTGCAGAAAACGAAGGTTCCAATGCAGGGCAACAGCAGGTAACGGGATAACGGGTTCCCGGCACAGCGTTGGGCGAAGCGTTCAATGCGTTGCTGGCCGATAAAATTAATCAGCGCGTTCATGATCACCAGCAGGCTGATCAGCAGGGGCAGGATCCCGGTCACCATGCCGGTGAAGACTTCTCCGCCTTTCTGAAACAGCCCGATGAACCACTCGGCGCCGTGGGTGATGGTTTCTATCATTCTTCTCTCCTGTGAGGCTTTTCTTGTTTTGTATTTCCGGGACTAATAATAATCACTTTGAAAGGTTTTAAAGTGTTAATCAGATCTCACAATGAAAGAAAAATGGATTATTTTGAAAGTTAATGGGCGGGGGTGACGCATTTTGGTTGAAAAAAGCGCAGATTTGCGTTGAGGAGCGTAAAGATTTGGTGGGTAAGGCGCGTACCGCTTCCTTGAGGTGTTGCGGATGCTTTACCATACTGGGTTCTTATCGAACCCGTTAAATGGATGTCCCATGTTCAAGCGTCGTTATGCAGCGTTGTTACCTGCGCTTATTCTGCTGTCCGCCTGTAGTAGTAAACCCAAGACTGAAGCCGCTGTGCAGACGGCTGGCGCGCCTTCAGGAGGATTCCTGCTGGAGCCGCAGCACAATATGATGCAGATGGGGGGCGACTTCGCGAATAACCCGGCGGCCGAACAGTTCATCGATAAAATGGTGAGCAAACACGGCTTTGACAGACAGCAACTGCATGAAATCTTATCGCAGGCGAAACGTCTGGACTACGTGCTGCGCCTGATGGACAGGCAGGCACCGTCAGCGCAGGTGCCAACCGGGCCAAACGGTGCGTGGTTGCGCTATCGCAAACAGTTTATTACCCCGGACAACGTGCAAAATGGCGTGGTGTTCTGGAATCAGTATGAAGATGCCCTCAATCGCGCGTGGCAGGTCTACGGCGTGCCGCCTGAAATCATCGTCGGCATTATTGGTGTGGAAACGCGCTGGGGCCGCGTGATGGGCAAAACGCGCATTCTTGATGCGCTGGCCACGCTCTCGTTTAACTATCCGCGTCGTGCCGAGTACTTCTCTTCCGAGCTGGAAACCTTCCTGCTGATGGCGCGTAACGAACAGGATGACCCGCTCGATCTGAAAGGGTCGTTTGCCGGAGCGATGGGCTACGGCCAGTTTATGCCCTCTTCCTACAAACAGTATGCCGTCGACTTTAACGGAGATGGTCACATCAACCTGTGGGATCCGGTGGATGCCATCGGCAGCGTGGCGAACTACTTCAAGGCACACGGCTGGACGCCGGGTGGGCAGGTTGCCGTGCAGGCTAACGGCGAAGCGTTTGGTCTGGAAAACGGCTTCAAAACCAAATACAGCGTTGCGCAGCTGACGGCAGCAGGTTTAACGCCAACGCAGCCGCTGGGTAATGTCGATCAGGTGAGCCTGCTGCGTCTGGATGTAGGAACCGGGTATCAGTACTGGTACGGTATGCCAAACTTCTACACCATTACCCGCTATAACCACAGCACGCACTATGCGATGGCCGTGTGGCAACTGGGCCTGGCGGTATCGCAGGCGCGTGTCCCTGCGGCGTCACCGTTCAGTCAGTAAGTCGCTTTATTCCCCCCTCTCCCACGGTAGAGGGGAATTTTGCAGAAACATTTCGCCACACTCCCTTTGCAAACGCGCCATTTACATCTCAATCGCCTTTCATTATTGTTACGTTATAACATTTAATGTGGTGTCAACATGTCAACGTCCCTTTTCTCTTTGTCTGCGGCAGTTAGGTTTCTGCTGGCGCTGGTGATTATCGTGTTTATCGGGCTGGCCGTGCGCTGGGCGGTGGCATTGCCATGATTGTCATGAATGAACTGGTTGCGGGTTACGACCGCATGCCCGTTACGCATGCCTTGTCGGGCGTAATTGAACGCGGAAGTATGACCGCGATTATCGGGGCCAACGGATGTGGAAAATCCACGCTGCTCAAAACGCTCGCCGGGTTTATTCCGCCGGTGAGCGGCCGTTTTCGCTGGCAGGAGAAACGCCCGGTGATTGGCTGGCTGGCACAGCGTCACGCGCTGGAGGCGCAGTTTCCGCTGACGGTGCAGGATGTGGTGAGTATGGGCTGCTGGCCGCGTGTGTCGCTCTTTTCCGGCTTTCGTCGGGAAACACGCTCGCGCATTGCCAGCGCGCTGGAGCGTGTCGGGCTGGACGCCATGGCGTTATCTACCATCGATGCACTCTCCGGCGGCCAGTTTCAGCGCATGCTGTTTGCGCGGATCCTGGTGCAACAGGCGCCGTTGGTGATGCTGGATGAACCCTTTACCGGCGTCGATGAAGCTACCTGTAACGTGCTGATGGACCTGATGCTCGAGATGTACATGCAGGGCCAGACCCTGCTTGCGGTATTGCATGACAGCGAGCGCGTATCGCGTCATTTTCCGCAAACGCTACGGCTGGATACGGCTATTCCGCACTGGAAAACCGAGCGGGTGAGGGTGGCATGATCTGGCATCTCTTCTTTCAGCCGTTTATCGAATACGGCTTTATGCGTCGCGCGCTGGTGGTGTGCCTGGCGCTGTCCGTCAGCACCACGGCACTGGGCGTATTTCTTCAGCTGCGCCGGATGAGTCTGATGGGCGATGCCCTTTCACACGCCATTTTACCCGGCGTTGCGGTGGGCTATCTGCTGAGCGGTATGTCACTGCTGGCGATGAGCATCGGCGGGTTTATCGCCGGGATCGCCGTGGCGCTGGTGGCCGGGCTGGTCAGTCGACGTACGCCGCTCAAAGAGGATGCCAGTTTTGCCGGGTTCTATCTCGGCTCGCTGGCGCTGGGCGTGACGCTGGTGTCGCTACGTGGTTCGAACGTCGATCTGCTGCACCTGCTGTTTGGCTCCATTCTGGCGGTGGATAACGACGCCGCGCTGTTTGTGGCTGGCGTATGCATCTTCACGCTGGTGACGCTGGCAGTTTTCTATCGTGGGCTGGTGACCGAGGCGTTCGATACCGCCTGGCTACAGGTTAATGCCCGCTGGCTGCCCGGCCTGTTGCACGGGCTGTTTCTGGCGCTGTTGGTGCTTAACCTGGTGGCCGGTTTTCAGGTTCTCGGCACGCTGATGGCCGTCGGACTGATGATGTTGCCGGCGGTGGCGGCACGCTGCTGGGTGCGCACCCTGCCAGGGTTGCTCTGCCTGGCGGGCATCAGCGGCGTTTTTTGCGCATGGCTGGGGTTAAGCCTCTCCTGGGCGGTGAGTTTACCCGCCGGGCCGTCCATCGTGCTGACCGCCAGCTCGCTGTTCTTTATTTCTGTTTTATTTGGCACACGAAGCCACCTGGCTGGCAGCCTGCGTGCGCTTTTTTAACGCAAGGGGAAATGATGAAACGTACAGGGTTAATAATGGCGCTCGCGCTTGGGATGTTGTCACAGGGCGTAATGGCGAAAACGCTTAATGTGGTCACCAGTTTTTCCATTCTGGGAGATATCACGCGTGAGGTAGGGGGAGACCGGGTCAATGTGACCACGCTGGTGGGGCCGGACGGCGATCCGCATACCTTTGAACCGTCGCCGAAAGACAGTGCGGCGCTCAGCAAGGCCGATGTGGTGGTGGTGAACGGTCTGGGGCTGGAGGGCTGGCTCGACCGTCTGGTGAAGGCCTCCGGATTTAAGGGCCAACTGGTGGTGGCTTCGACCGGGGTGAAAACCCACACGCTTGAAGAGGACGGGAAAACCGTGACCGATCCGCATGCCTGGAACAGCGCGGCGAACGGGGCACTGTATGCGCAAAATATCCTTGCCGGTCTGGTAAAAGCCGATCCTGAAGATAAGGCGGCGCTGGAGGCCACCGGTCGACCCTATATCGCGCAGCTTATGCAACTGGACAACTGGGCCAAAACGCAGTTCAGCCAGATCCCGCAGGTGAAACGTAAAGTCCTCACCAGCCATGACGCCTTCGGCTACTTCAGCCGCGCCTATGGCGTAACCTTTATTGCGCCGCAGGGCTTGTCGTCAGAGAGCGAAGCCAGCGCAGCGCAGGTGGCTGAGATTATCAATCAGATTAAAGCGGACGGGGTGAAAACCTGGTTTATGGAAAACCAGCTCGACCCGCGCCTGGTTAAACAAATTGCCACGGCCACCGGTGCGCAGCCGGGGGGCGAACTTTACCCGGAGGCGCTGTCGGCCAAAGGCGGCGTGGCGGATACCTACGTTAAGGCGTTTCGCCATAACGTGAATACCCTCGCCAGGAGCATGAAGTAACCTTTTTCTCAGCCGGTGCCTTCGCATCGGCTTTTTTCTGAAGCCCCCTCGTAAAACATGATCCTCATCTCCATATCTGACGAGAAAGTGCTATCTTGTGCTGCACGTTTTTCTGATGCCCGGAGCGAGAATGACTGACCATGAATTGATGCAGCTTAGCGAAGTCGTAGGACTGGCGCTTAAGCAACGTGGCGCGACTATTACGACTGCCGAATCCTGTACCGGCGGCTGGGTTGCTAAAGCCATTACCGATATTGCAGGCAGTTCCGCCTGGTTTGAACGCGGCTTTGTGACCTACAGTAACGAAGCTAAAGCGCAAATGATTGGCGTGCACGAATCCACGCTTGAACAGCATGGCGCGGTCAGCGAGCCGGTGGTGATTGAGATGGCAATTGGTGCGCTAAAAGCGGCGCGTGCAGATTATGCCATCTCTATTAGCGGCATCGCCGGCCCGGACGGCGGCAGTGACGTGAAGCCTGTCGGCACCGTCTGGTTTGGTTTTGCCACCTCTAAAGGTGAAGGGATCACGCGTCGCGAGTGCTTTAGCGGTGATCGTGAAAGCGTGCGTCGTCAGGCCACCGTTTATGCGTTAAAAACGCTCTGGCAACAATTTCTACAAAATACTTGATACTGTATGACCATACAGTATAATTGCACCAACAGAACAGAAATCCACGGTGAAGCACAGTCGCTTCTCCCGGCATGACAGGAGTAATAATGGCTATCGACGAAAACAAACAGAAAGCGTTGGCGGCAGCACTGGGCCAGATCGAAAAGCAATTCGGTAAAGGCTCCATCATGCGCCTGGGTGAAGACCGTACCATGGATGTGGAAACGATCTCCACCGGTTCGCTTTCTCTGGATATCGCGCTGGGCGCGGGCGGTCTGCCAATGGGCCGTATCGTAGAGATCTACGGGCCAGAATCCTCCGGTAAAACCACCTTGACGCTGCAGGTGATTGCCGCGGCGCAGCGTGAAGGTAAAACCTGTGCCTTTATCGATGCCGAGCACGCGCTGGATCCTGTTTATGCTCGTAAGCTGGGCGTGGATATCGATAACCTGCTGTGTTCTCAGCCAGATACAGGTGAACAGGCGCTGGAGATTTGTGACGCGCTGGCGCGTTCCGGTGCGGTTGACGTTATCGTGGTCGACTCCGTTGCTGCGCTGACGCCAAAAGCGGAAATCGAAGGCGAAATCGGCGACTCTCACATGGGCCTCGCGGCACGTATGATGAGCCAGGCAATGCGTAAGCTGGCCGGTAACCTGAAGCAGTCCAATACGCTGCTGATCTTCATCAACCAGATCCGTATGAAAATTGGCGTGATGTTCGGTAACCCGGAAACCACTACTGGTGGTAACGCGCTGAAATTCTATGCTTCTGTCCGTCTGGATATCCGCCGTATCGGCGCGGTGAAAGAAGGTGAGAACGTGGTGGGGAGTGAAACCCGCGTGAAGGTCGTGAAGAACAAGATTGCCGCGCCGTTCAAACAGGCTGAATTCCAGATCCTCTACGGTGAAGGTATCAACTTCTTCGGCGAACTGGTTGACTTGGGCGTGAAAGAGAAGCTGATCGAAAAAGCGGGCGCATGGTACAGCTACAACGGCGATAAAATTGGTCAGGGTAAAGCGAATGCGATCTCCTGGCTGAAAGAGAACCCGGCTGCAGCGAAAGAGATCGAGAAGAAAGTGCGTGAGCTTCTGCTGAACAACCAGGACTCTAAACCTGATTTTGTGGTTGATGGTGCGGATGCTGAAGAAACTAACGAAGACTTTTAAGGCTTTCGTTTAAAAATGAAGGGCTGCTGATGCGGCCCTTTTTGCATTTCTGAACCAGCAGGTTTTTTATGAGCGAATCCACAACGCGTCGACCCGCTTATGCGCGATTACTGGACCGCGCGGTGCGGATCCTTGCCGTGCGTGACCACAGTGAACAAGAGCTGCGGCGTAAACTGTCGGCCCCGGTGATGAGTAAAAATGGGACGGAAGAGATTGATGCCACCGCGGAAGATTATGACCGGGTGATTGCCTGGTGCTACGAGCATCACTATCTGGATGACGACCGTTTTGCTTCCCGGTTCCTGGCCAGCCGTGGCCGCAAGGGATACGGTCCGGCGCGTATCCGTCAGGAGCTGAACCAGAAGGGCGTTGCCCGTGAGTCCATCGAAAAAGCGATGCGCGACTGTGACACCGACTGGTGTGCGCTGGCAAAAGAGCAGGCGATTCGTAAATACGGTGAACCGCTGCCGCGTGAATTTTCAGAAAAAGTCAAAATCCAGCGCTTTTTGCTCTACCGCGGCTTTCTGATGGAAGATATTCAGGATATCTGGCGTAATTTTGCCGATTGAACGCATGCGGGATTTTACTTCCCACTAAAGAAAACTTATCTTATTCCCACTTTTTCCAGTAGCAGGTCTGTCCAGGGGTTTACCGATACCGGCTTGCTACGACATTTCGTTAGCTTGATTTCAGGATAATTATGAGCAAGAGCACCGCTGAGATCCGTCAGGCGTTTCTCGATTTTTTCCATAGTAAGGGACACCAGGTTGTTGCCAGCAGCTCCCTGGTGCCGAACAACGACCCAACTCTGCTGTTTACCAACGCCGGGATGAACCAGTTCAAGGATGTGTTCCTTGGTCTCGACAAGCGTAATTATTCCCGCGCCACAACCTCACAGCGTTGCGTGCGTGCGGGCGGTAAACACAACGATCTGGAAAACGTCGGTTACACCGCGCGCCACCATACCTTCTTCGAAATGCTGGGTAACTTCAGCTTCGGCGACTATTTCAAACATGATGCTATTCAATACGCGTGGGAACTGCTGACTGGTGAAAACTGGTTCAACCTGCCGAAAGAGCGTCTGTGGGTTACCGTCTATGAAACCGATGACGAAGCCTACGAAATCTGGGAAAAAGAAGTCGGTATCCCGCGCGAACGTATTATTCGCATCGGTGACAACAAAGGCGCACCGTACGCGTCTGACAACTTCTGGCAGATGGGTGACACCGGCCCTTGCGGTCCATGCACCGAGATCTTCTACGATCACGGCGACCACATCTGGGGCGGCCCTCCAGGCAGCCCGGAAGAAGACGGCGATCGCTACATTGAGATCTGGAACATCGTCTTCATGCAGTTCAACCGTCAGGCCGACGGCACCATGGAGCCGCTGCCGAAGCCGTCCGTTGATACCGGTATGGGCCTGGAGCGTATCGCGGCTGTTCTGCAGCACGTTAACTCCAACTACGAAATTGATCTGTTCAGCACCCTGATCAAAGCCGTTGCAGAAGTGACCGGCGCGACCGATCTGAACAACAAATCACTGCGCGTAATCGCAGACCATATCCGTTCCTGTGCGTTCCTGATTGCTGACGGTGTTATTCCGTCGAATGAAAACCGTGGCTATGTGCTGCGTCGTATCATTCGTCGTGCGATCCGTCACGGCAACATGCTGGGCGCGAAGGACACCTTCTTCTATAAGCTCGTTGGGCCACTGATTGGCGTAATGGGTTCTGCGGGTGATGAGCTGAAACGCCAGCAGGCGCAGGTTGAGCAAGTACTGAAAACTGAAGAAGAGCAGTTTGCACGCACGCTGGAGCGTGGTCTGGCGCTGCTGGATGAAGAACTCGCTAAGCTTAAGGGCGACACGCTGGATGGCGAAACCGCCTTCCGCCTTTACGACACTTACGGCTTCCCGGTTGACCTGACGGCGGACGTTTGCCGTGAGCGCAACATCAAAGTGGACGAAGCAGGCTTCGAAGCGGCGATGGAAGAGCAGCGTCGTCGTGCGCGTGAGTCCAGCGGTTTTGGCGCAGACTACAACGCGATGATCCGCGTGGACAGCGCGTCTGAATTCAAAGGTTATGAAGCGCTGGAACTGACTGGCAAAGTGACCGCCCTGTTTGTTGACGGCAAAGCCGTAGACAGCATCAGCGCAGGTCAGGATGCAGTTGTCATTCTGGATAAAACTCCGTTCTATGCGGAATCCGGTGGTCAGGTTGGCGATAAAGGCGAACTGAAAGGCAACGGTTTCAGCTTCAGTGTGAACGACACTCAGAAATACGGCCAGGCGATTGGTCATCTGGGTAAACTGGTTTCAGGCTCCCTGAAAGTGGGCGAGGGCGTTCAGGCTAATGTTGACGAAGCGCGCCGCGCACGCATCCGTCTGAACCACTCGGCAACGCACCTGATGCACGCTGCACTGCGTGAGGTTCTGGGAACGCATGTTGCACAGAAAGGTTCTCTGGTTAACGACAAAGTGCTGCGTTTCGACTTCTCGCATTTTGAAGCGATGAAACCGTCTGAGATCCGTGCGGTGGAAGATCTGGTGAACGCGCAAATCCGTCGTAACCTGCCAATCGAAACCCACATTATGGATCTCGACGCGGCGAAGAAAAAAGGTGCGATGGCCCTGTTTGGTGAGAAATATGACGACCGTGTTCGCGTATTGAGCATGGGCGACTTCTCTACCGAGCTGTGCGGTGGTACACACGCATCGCGTACCGGTGATATCGGTCTGTTCCGCATCGTTTCTGAATCCGGTACGGCGGCAGGTGTGCGTCGTATTGAAGCGGTGACCGGTGAAGGCGCGATTGCCAGCCTGCATGCGCAGAGCGACCAGCTGCACGATATCGCGCAGCTGTTGAAAGGCGATACCCAGAATCTGGGTGAGAAAGTGCGTGTTGCGCTGGATCGTACTCGCCAGCTGGAAAAAGAGCTGCAGCAGCTGAAAGAGCAGGCTGCGGCGCAGGAGAGTGCAAACCTCTCCAGCAAAGCTGTAGACATTAAGGGCGTCAAACTGCTTGTCAGCGATCTGGCAGGTGTAGAGCCTAAGATGCTGCGTACCATGGTCGACGATCTCAAGAACCAGCTTGGTTCGACGGTTATCGTACTGGCGACGGTAGCAGAAGGTAAGGTTTCTCTGATTGCGGGCGTCTCTAAGGATGTGACCGACCGCGTTAAAGCAGGGGAACTGATTGGCATGGTTGCCCAGCAGGTGGGTGGCAAAGGTGGCGGTCGTCCGGACATGGCGCAAGCCGGTGGTACGGATGCGGCGGCACTTCCTGCGGCATTGGCCAGCGTTGAAAGCTGGGTAAGCGCGAAACTGTAATAACTACAAAGCACAAACAGACGCCATAGCGGTAACGTTATGGCGTCTTGTTCACTGCACTATCGATAACGATAAAGTCAGGTTGAGTTTGTGTATATCGGCTAAACTTACGTTTAACAGAATGTGATGCCGTGACTGCTTACACTTTACGTGTTTGTCATCGCTTACTTTTTGGCGTTATATGATGGATAATGCCGGGATACAAGAGACCCGACTCTTTTAATCTTTCAAGGAGCAAAGAATGCTGATTCTGACTCGTCGAGTTGGTGAGACCCTCATGATTGGGGATGAGGTCACCGTGACAGTTTTAGGGGTAAAGGGTAACCAGGTACGTATTGGTGTTAACGCTCCTAAAGAAGTATCTGTCCACCGTGAAGAGATCTACCAGCGTATCCAGGCTGAAAAATCCCAGCAGTCCAGTTACTGATATTGTCGCGTCTCGCTGTCGGGCGAGACGCAACCCCTCCTGTTATTTTTCCTGCTTAAAGTTACCGTTCGATTTCAATCGCTCTGTTTTTAACCACTCTCGCCAGCTTATCTCGTCCAAACCACACGCTTCTCTTCATAGATTTCTGTGAGGATGCCTGCAAAATCCGCTTATAAAACACTCTCTTTGCGGCTTTTACATGCGAATTGCCTGTGATTTGTGCAAACGATAAAAGCTTTTGGAAAATTGTTTGACTTATAAGTCCCAGAAAGTAATATATGCGCCACGCAGCGACGAGAAGCTCTTAACGAGTGGCTCGAAGCACTCGAAAGAGGCGTTGTGTGGTGAGGTGGCCGAGAGGCTGAAGGCGCTCCCCTGCTAAGGGAGTATGCGGTCAAAAGCTGCATCCGGGGTTCGAATCCCCGCCTCACCGCCATTTTGCATCCGTAGCTCAGCTGGATAGAGTACTCGGCTACGAACCGAGCGGTCGGAGGTTCGAATCCTCCCGGATGCACCATCTATTACTTCATATTGCTTTAGAAGTGATATGAACATCGAGCAGTACAGTAGTAAATCCCGATGCATCCGTAGCTCAGCTGGATAGAGTACTCGGCTACGAACCGAGCGGTCGGAGGTTCGAATCCTCCCGGATGCACCATTTACTATTTCTGAAAGCAGTACCCTGATGCATCCGTAGCTCAGCTGGATAGAGTACTCGGCTACGAACCGAGCGGTCGGAGGTTCGAATCCTCCCGGATGCACCATATTCTCCGAGATAACAGCGATACTGTTGTTACAAGGTCTGCGAGTTAATCGCAAGCACCAGGGAGGATAACGTTGCTTTAGCAACGGCCCGAAGGGCGAGGCGCAGCCGAGTAATCCTCCCGGATGCACCATCTATTACTTTGTGTTGCTTTTGAGGTGACACCAAGTATCAGCAGCAATAGCAGTAAATCCCGATGCATCCGTAGCTCAGCTGGATAGAGTACTCGGCTACGAACCGAGCGGTCGGAGGTTCGAATCCTCCCGGATGCACCATCTTCTCCTGGTTTGTTTATTCCTTCGACGTTCCGTCAGCAATCACACTCTCTGTCAGCGACAAAAACGCCCGTTTACGATAAAGTAACCCTTTGTTAATCGGTTAGCGAGAGCACGATGTACGCACAGTATGACGGTTTGATCTTCGATATGGATGGCACGCTTCTGGATACCGAACCCACGCATCGCCAGGCCTGGACGGACGTTCTTGGACGTTACGGTATGCGCTTCGATCTCCAGGCGATGATTGCCCTCAACGGATCACCTACCTGGCGTATCGCACAGGCCGTGATTGAACTTAATCAGGCCGATCTCGATCCGCACCAGCTCGCGCGTGAAAAAACCGATGCAGTCAAAGCTATCCTGCTGGATACCGTGCGTCCTCTGCCGCTTATTGACGTGGTAAAAGAGTGGCACGGACGTCGCCCGATGTCGGTCGGCACGGGCAGCGAAAGCGCCATCGCCGAAGCGCTGCTCAACCATCTTGGCCTGCGCCACTATTTTTCTGCGGTGGTTGCCGCCGACCATGTTAAAAATCACAAACCCGCACCGGACACCTTCCTGCTTTGCGCAGAACGAATGGGTGTGCCGGCGGCAAAATGCGTTGTCTTTGAAGATGCCGACTTTGGCATTCAGGCCGCGCGTGCTGCCGGAATGGATGCGGTGGATGTTCGCTTACTGTGAGTGACGCGCTGTCACTTTTATCATTATTCGCCAGCAGTTTTTTAAGTGCTACGCTCTTACCGGGTAATTCGGAAGTGGTGCTGGTGGCGATGCTGTTGTCTGGCGTGAGTCAGCCCTGGTTGCTTGTGTTAATAGCAACAATGGGTAATAGCCTTGGAGGGCTGACTAACGTTATTCTTGGGCGTTTCTTTCCGCTGCGTGAAAAATCGCGCTGGCAGGAAAAGGCAGTCGGCTGGCTAAAACGCTATGGCGCTGCCACGCTGTTATTAAGCTGGATGCCTGTAATAGGCGATTTACTGTGTCTGCTAGCGGGATGGATGCGCATCTCCTGGGGGCCGGTGCTCTTTTTTTTGTGCCTTGGCAAGGCGTTGCGCTATGTTCTTGTGGCGTGGGCAACACTACAGGGTATGACGTGGTGGCACTAATTGGTGGAATGAATACGCGACCTTCAATCGTCAACCATTACAATTATGCTGAGTAACATTACTTTGACAGGCGGGAGGTCAATTTGATCCCGGACGTATCACAGGCGCTGGCCTGGCTGGAAAACCACCCTCAGGCACTGAAGGGTATTCAGCGTGGCCTTGAGCGTGAAACGCTGCGCGTAAACGCGGATGGCAGCTTAGCGACGACGGGTCACCCGAAGACGTTAGGCTCGGCGCTGACACATAAATGGATCACTACCGATTTCGCTGAAGCACTGCTGGAATTTATCACTCCGGTGGACGGTGATATTGATCATATGCTGACGATATTGCGCGACATCCATCGCTACACCGCCCGAAATATGGGCGATGAGCGTATGTGGCCGCTCAGCATGCCCTGCTATATCGAGCAGGGGCAGGAGATTGAACTGGCGCAATACGGCACGTCGAATATCGGTCGACTGAAAACGCTGTATCGCGAGGGTCTGAAAAACCGCTACGGCGCGTTGATGCAGACGATCTCAGGCGTACATTACAACTTCTCTTTGCCGATGGCTTTCTGGCAGGCGAAATGCGGTGAAACGGATAAGGACGCGATCTCCGCGGGTTATTTCCGCCTGATCCGCAACTATTACCGTTTTGGCTGGGTTATTCCTTACCTGTTTGGTGCGTCTCCGGCTATATGCTCCTCGTTCCTGCAGGGGAAACCGACGACGCTACCGTTCGAGAAGACCGCGTGCGGAATGTACTACCTGCCGTATGCCACCTCGCTGCGTCTGAGCGACCTTGGCTATACCAATAAATCGCAAAGCAATCTCGGTATTACGTTTAACGAATTGCACGAATATGTGGCAGGATTGAAGCGGGCGATCAAAACCCCGTCGGAAGAGTACGAGAAAATCGGCCTCGAAAAAGACGGCAAACGTCTGCAAATCAACAGCAATGTGCTGCAGATTGAAAACGAACTGTACGCACCGATTCGTCCGAAGCGCGTGACGCGCAGCGGTGAAACCCCGTCGGATGCGCTGCAGCGCGGCGGGATCGAATACATTGAAGTGCGCTCACTGGATATCAACCCGTTCTCACCGGTCGGTGTTGATGAGCAGCAGGTTCGCTTCCTGGATCTGTTTATGGTCTGGTGTGTGCTGGCCGATGCGCCGGAAATGAGTTCAGACGAACTGCTTTGTACCCGCACTAACTGGAACCGCGTGATCCTGGAAGGGCGCAAACCGGGCCTGACGCTGGGTATCGGCTGTGAAACGGCGCAGTTCCCGCTGCCGAAAGTGGGTAAAGATCTGTTCCGCGACCTGAAGCGCGTTGCCCAGACAATGGACAGCCTTTACGGTGGCGAAGCGTATCAACAGGTCTGCGACCAGTTAGTGGAATGCTTTGATAACCCGGAACTGACATTCTCGGCGCGTATTCTGCGTTCTATGATTGATCAGGGCATCGGCGGAACAGGGCGTGCCCTCTCCGCGGAGTACCGTGAAATGCTGATGCAGGAGCCATTAGAGATCCTGAGCGAAGCGGATTTTGCGGCGGAGCGCGATGCGTCTGTCGTACGTCAGAAAGAGGTCGAAGCGGCGGATACGGAGTCGTTTGAGGCGTTCCTGGCGAAGCAGGCTTAAGCAGAAAAGAAAAAGGCCACATCGCTGTGGCCAAAATATACATCTCTGAATTCAGGGATGATGATAACAAATGCGCGTCTTTCATATACTCAGACGTGCATTCTGTAGAAGAGTTCAGTTTATTTTAAAAAAAATCACTATCGGAGGTGACGTATGCCGTTATTAGATAGCTTTACTGTCGACCATACCCGTATGGAAGCACCTGCAGTCCGCGTGGCGAAGACCATGAACACCCCGCACGGCGACACGATCACCGTTTTCGATCTGCGCTTCTGCGTGCCGAATAAAGAAGTGATGCCGGAGAAAGGCATTCATACGCTGGAACACCTGTTTGCTGGTTTTATGCGTGACCACCTGAACGGTAACGGCGTGGAGATTATCGATATTTCTCCGATGGGCTGCCGTACCGGTTTTTACATGAGCCTGATCGGCCAGCCTGAAGAGAAGCGTGTTGCTGATGCCTGGAAAGCGGCCATGCAGGACGTGCTGAAGGTAAAAGAGCAGAACCAGATCCCCGAGCTGAACGTCTACCAGTGCGGCACATACCAGATGCACTCTCTGGAAGAAGCCCAGGAGATCGCGCGTCACATCATCGAGCGTGATGTTCGCGTCAACAGCAACGAAGAGCTGGCCCTGCCAAAAGAAAAACTGCAGGAACTGCACATCTAGTGCACCTTTTCCCTCTCCCACCGGGAGAGGGTAGGGTGAGGGTTGTTTAACCCATGACCACAACGTCTACCTTCTCCTTTACCCATCGTCCCCTCGTTCCGTTTGCCCATGATTACGTTCATGGTGACAGCGAGCCGTGGCACCAGCACGACTGTGCCCAGCTGCTGCACACCCTGAGCGGGGTGGTAAGAGTGGATACCGCATCGGGCTGTTGGGTTGTTCCGCCGGGCCGTGGCGTCTGGCTGCCAGCAGGAACGCAACACTCGCTTCGCATCACCGGCAACGTGGCGGCGCGTACGCTGTTTATCGATCCGCTGGCGCGGGCCGATCTCCCTGCAACCTGCCAGATCGTGCAGATCTCGTCGCTGTTACGCGAACTGATCCTCGCTTCCCTGCTGCTTGATGAGTCTTACTCGCCGGGGAGCCGAGACGAGCGGGTGTATGAGCTGATTCTGGATGAGATCCGTTTGATGCCAGTGCTGCCGTTTCATCTGCCGGAGCCGGAAAGCGAGCCGTTACGCCAGCTTTGCCAGCGGATCCGCCAGGCACCCGGTGAAAGCTGGAGCAGTACTGAGGCGGCGAGCTCCGCAGGCATGAGCGAGCGCACACTGAACCGTCATTTTCAACAGCAGACCGGTTTACGCTACGCGGAGTGGTTGAGAAGGGCGCGCCTGCTGGAGGCGTTGCAACGGCTGGCTCAGGGGCAGCCCGTGCTACGCGTAGCGCTGGATCTGGGCTACGGTAGCCACAGCGCCTTTACCGCGATGTTTCGCCGGGTGATGGGGACATCACCCAGCGATTACTTCAAAGACAGCTCACCGCATTAAACAGCGCCTGGAGCGAGGCGCGCGCCACGTCACTGTCAATGCCCACTCCCCAACGGCTGCTGCCGTCCTGGAACAGGCAGCGGATGTAAGCCACCGAGCGGCTGTCGCTGCGCTCCCCCAGCGTATGTTCGTGGTAGTCTTTAATCACAAACGGGGTGTTGAGCCAGCGGCTTAACCCACTGGCGGCCGCGGATAACAGCCCGTTGCCCTGGCCTTCAAGCTGGCGCGTTGCGCCCTGCGTCACGACGCTTGCCGTCAAACGTAACTGACCGTCCTGCTGACTGTCGCTGCGATAAGATTGCAGGGCAAAGTGTGGCTCTGCGACCAGCCCGTAGCGGCTGCGAAACAGTTGCCACAGGGCGTGCTGCGTCATCTCTTTACCATGGCGATCGGTCTCCTGCTGCACATGCTGGCTAAAATCCTGCTGCAACGCGCGGGGCAACTTCAGACCATGATTCTGCTCGATGAGCCAGGCGCTGCCGCTTTTCCCGGACTGGCTGTTAACCCTGATCACCGCTTCATATGTGCAGCCAATATCCTGCGGATCGACGGGCAGGTACGGCATCTCCCAGCGCTCGCCCGGTTTGCGGGCATCAAAGCCTTTTTTGATGGCGTCCTGATGCGAGCCCGAGAAGGCGGTATAGGCCAGCCGTCCCGCCCACGGATGGCGCGGGTGCACCGGAAGCTGGTTGCAGGCTTCCACCACTTCTACCACCCGGTTCATATCGCTAAAGTTGAGATTCGGGCTGATCCCCTGACTGTAGAGATTCATCGCCAGCGTTACCAGGCAGACGTTACCCGTGCGTTCGCCGTTGCCAAACAGACAGCCTTCCACCCGGTCCGCACCCGCCATCACCGCCAGCTCCGCGCTGGCCACGCCGGTACCGCGGTCATTATGCGGATGAACGCTGATGCAAACATCGGCGCGACGGCTAAAGTGGCGGCAGAAATACTCGATCTGATCGGCATACACGTTCGGCGTGCTGACCTCCACGGTGGCCGGTAAGTTGATCACCATGGGCCGTTCGGCGCAGGGCTGCCAGATCTCCGCCACCGCTTCACAAATCTCCAGCGCAAACTCCGGCTCGGTAAAGCAGAAGGTCTCCGGGGAGTATTCGTACTGCCAGCGCGTCTCCGGGTTCTCTTCGCACAGCGTGCGGATAAGCCGCGTGGAGCGTGTTGCCAGCTCAACGATTTGCGCTTTCTCCAGGCCGAACCCCAGGCGGCGAAACAGCGGGGCGGTGGCGTTATACAGATGGACGGTGGCCTGTTTCGCGCCACGTAACGATTCAAAGGTGCGGACGATCAGGTCTTCCCGTGCCTGGGTTAATACCTGAATTGTGACGTCATCCGGGATGCGATTCTCTTCAATCAACTGGCGAACAAAGTTGAAATCCGTCTGCGAGGCAGAAGGAAAGGCAACTTCAATCTCTTTAAACCCGCAGCTTAACAGCAGATCCCAGAACTGCAGCTTGCGCGTGCTGTCCATGGGTTCGGCCAGGGCCTGGTTACCATCGCGTAAATCGGTTGAGAGCCAGCGCGGGGCATGGGTGATGCGTTGCTCAGGCCAGCGACGGTCGGGAAGAGAAATAACGGGATAAGGCTGGTACTTGTCGGCGGGTGTGTTCAGCATGATGCGCTCCTGTTGTCTTTTCACTATCGTGAATGGATTTCAGGAGCGCTGCTTTATCGGATGTGACAATTGCTGTCGCGTTTTGGACAACAGCGCGGGTTATGCCGGATGTGCACATATCCTAGGCCCGGTAAGCGAAGCGCCACCGGGCATTTCACGCAGAGGACTAGTGCGCGCCACCCCCTCCACCGCCGGCACCAAACGGCGGTCTGGCAAACCACACCAGCCCCAGCAGGACGATGAAGATCCCCGCGGATATCCAGAAAATCTCGTTAGCCGAGATAATCAGCCCCTGGTTGGTGATCTGCTGGGCAATCCAGCCGGACGCCTGCTGTTCCGTCATGCCCATCCCCTGAAGCTGGCTATACATCTGCTGCGCATTCGGGTTGTACGGATTTACCGCTTCGGTCAGCTGCGCATGGTGCATCGATTCCCGGTTTGTCCACAGCGTGGTGGTGATCGATGTCCCGATGGAGCCCGCTAATGTACGGGTAAAGTTCGACAGGCTCGACGCGGCCGCCAGACGCTCAGGCGGTAAGCCAGACAGCGTGATGGTGGTCAGCGGCATAAAGAAGCACGCTACCGCGAAGCCCTGAATAAACTGCGGCCACGCAGAGGCGCCAAAGTCCATCCCCGGTTCAAAGGTATACGCACGCCAGTAGAAGCACACCGCATACATAATGAAGCTGAAGGTCACCAGCCTGCGCATGTCGAGCTTATGGGCAAAGCGGCCAATGATTGGCGACAGCAGCACCGGGATCACCCCAACAGGCGCAGAGGCCAGACCCGCCCAGGTCGCGGTATAGCCATACACCTCCTGCAGCAGCTGCGGCAGCAGAACAATCGCGCCGAAGTAGAGCATATAGGCGAGGCTGATACACAGACAGCCGATGGTGAAATTTCGCGACTTAAACAGCGAGAGATCGACTATCGGGTTGTCGTCCGTCAGCTCCCAGACAATCAGGAAGCTCAGCGACACCACCGCGACAATGGTGAGGATGATGATCTCCTGCGAGTTGAACCAGTCCAGCTCCTTACCCCGGTCGAGCATGATCTGCAGACTGCCGATACCGAGGATCAGCAGCGCCAGACCAATGCTGTCGATTCGCCGCTGTTCGGTACGGGTCTCACGACCGCGCAGGGATTGCAGCGTCATCAGAACCACAACCGCTCCAATCGGAACGTTAATGAAGAAGATCCAGCCCCAGTGGTAGTTATCGCTGATGTACCCGCCGAGAATCGGCCCGCAGATAGGCGCGACGATCACGGTCATTGACCACAGCGCCAGCGCGACGGAGCGTTTTGCAGGCGGGTAGTTACTCAGCAGCAAACTTTGCGAAAGGGGGATCAGCGGCCCGGCGACAATCCCCTGGATGACGCGGAAGAAAATCAGCATCGTCAGGCTGCTGGACATCCCGCACGCCCAGGAGGCCAGCACAAACGCCACCGTTGACCACAGGAACAACTTCACCTCACCGACGCGCTTCGCCAGCCAGCCGGTAATCGGAATGGAAATGGCGTTTGCCACCCCGAACGAGGTAATGACCCAGGTTCCCTGGCTCAATGACGAGCCAAGGTTCCCGGCGATCGTCGGGATTGCCACGTTTGCGATGGTGGAGTCCAGCACCTGCATGAATGTCGCCAGCGACAGCGCAATGGTCATAATGACCAGCTGCGCGCCTTCCAGCGGTTTTTGCGGCTTTTGCTGTTGCATAACGCTCACCTTCGGATTAACCGGCGTTTGCCTTCACGATGTCATCGATCAGCTTGTTGACCGGATCGAGGCTAATTTCACGGGCGTTACTTTCATAAGCCGGGGTGCTGCGTACCTGGCTTGCCAGAATCTGGCCGTCGCGGTTAGCGGTATCCACCGTTACCAGCGTGGAGAGGCCAATACGCAGCGGATGGTCTGCCAGCTGTTTAGGATCAAGCTCGATACGCACAGGCAGACGCTGCACCACTTTGATCCAGTTACCGGTGGCGTTTTGCGCAGGCAGCAGCGAGAAGGCGCTGCCGGTACCCATATCCAGACCCACTACTTTACCGGTGTACTTCACGTCGTCGCCGTAAATGTCGCTGATAACAGTTGCGGTCTGGCCGATACGCATATGGGCAAGCTGCGTCTCTTTAAAGTTCGCATCAACCCACAGATTGTCCGCCGGCACGACCGCCATCAGCGGCGTGGTTGGGCTGATCTGCGCGCCTGGCTGTACGGAACGACGGGAGACGTAGCCGGTCATCGGGCTGACGATTTTGGTACGCTGCAGGGCAAGCCATGCGTTACGCACTTCGGTCGCCGCCTGTTGTACCGCAGGCTGGTTTTCAAGGCTGGTACCGAGAATCATCGCCTGGTTAGCGTTGTACTGCTGAATAGCCACATCCAGCTGCGCCTGGGCGCTGGCAACGGCATCGCGGGCGTGCTGCAGCTCTTCACGGCCAATCAGATTGGCGGTACCGAGCGGCACGCGACGGTTCAGGTCGCTCTGCGCCTGGGCGAGTGCGGTTTTCTGCACGTCGATGTTGGCCTGCAGCTGCTTACTGTTGATCATCAGCTGACGGGTCTGACGCACGCTGGAGGCCAGCGCGGTCTGTGCTTTTTCAAACGCCTGTTGAGCGTCGGTCGGATCCAGCGTGACCAGCACATCCCCTTTTTGCACAAAGTCGGTATTGTCAGCCCAGACTTTCGTCACGCTGCCCGACACCTGCGCCATAATTTGTACCTGATTCCCTGCCACGTATGCGTCGTCTGTCTCTTCTGCATGACGCAATACTAAAAACCAATAGATCCCATATGCCACGGCAATAATGATAAAGAGCAAGGTCAACAGAAGAAGGGCGCTCTTACGTTTGCCTTTCTTGTTGGCCGGTTGCTGCGGGGTTGTGTTCTCCGCATTTGCGCTCATTGTTGTTCTCCACGATCTTCTTATTTTCACATCGGCTGAGCCGACCTGTTGTCAGAAAGGCCAGCAGTGTCACGTGCTGGCCTGTCAGTTTTCTTTTTTTAAATCTGGATGTTCGAGCGTGTCGTCGCGTTAGCGCAGCGCCTCAAGGATGGCGCCATCTTCATCCATCTGATCCAGACGGGTGAGCAGCTTGCGAGTGATGTGCTCAAGCTGGTCGCGCTCGCTTGTGCTGAGAACAGACCAGAGTTTGTGCAGGCAGTTGTGCTGAGGTGGCAGCACCTCACGCAGGAATTGGTGACCTTTGTCGGTCAGTTGCAGATGCAGGCAACGGCGGTCGTTATCGCTTTCACGGCGTTCAATCCAGCCGCGCTTTTCCAGCTCATCAGCGATACGGGTGGCGTTCGTACGGGACGAACCCAGCGCGCAGCTCAGCTCAGACGGCTGAATACTGTGGTTTTCCTGAGACTCCAGCGTAATCAACGCCATAAATAACGTCTCGTTAATCCCCTGAGCTTTCAGCATCTTATTACGATTATCCAGCAGTTTCCCCTGCATGTGCATGCACAGGCGGGTCAGCAGGATTTCCTGATACGGAAAGTCCTCATGACGACTGGCGCGGAATTTAAGCATTTGTTCAATGGGCGTAAACGAACTATCCATTTGGGCATAACCTCATTAATTACAGCCGATATAGTAACGACAGTGACAAATAATGTAAATGAATTATTTGTGCGGTTAAATCCGCCAAACTAATGTCACTATCAGAAAGCGCCGGGTAAGTCCGTGACCCGGTGAGCACAGAAAGAGAGAGGGATGAACCCGCTGAAGAGAGGATGTGAGGACAGGGGTCTGAACTATTCATGCCGTTTGAAAATATGTCACCCACATTAAAATTTCTGGGATAAATGATTACGTTTACATTAACAGAGTGAGGGGCCCCTTTACACCCTAAGAGGCCCAAAGCTATGTAAAACTTAGTGAATGGCTTCCTGACGATGGTATCCACGCCACCATACTACCAGGTTTAGCGCGGCGACAACGGCCCCTGTCGCGCACACGCCTGTCCACCCGCCATGCTGCCACGCCGAGGCGGAAATTAACGAGCCTGCAGCACCGCCGATGAAGTAGCTGGTCATGTACCCGGCAGTAAGACGGTTTCGCGCGTCTGGCTTCACGCGGTAAATCACGGTCTGGTTAGTGATATGCACGCCCTGTACGGTGAGGTCGAGCACCAGAATGCCGACGATCAGCGCCAGCACGGAGGTATGACCGTACCAGATGGCCGCCCAGGAGAGCAGAAGCAGCACCAGTCCCGCGCTGGTGGTCATGTGAGATTTGCCCTTATCGGCCAGCCCGCCTGCCGGACGCGCGCCGAGCGCCCCCGCCGCACCGGCCAGACCAAACAGACCAATCACCCCTTCGGAATAGTTAAATGGCGGTGCGGCCAGCAGAAAGGCCATCGACGTCCATAGGATGCTGAAGTTGGCGAAGGTGAAACATCCCAGCAGCGCGCGGGTGCGCAGGAGTTTATCCCGGGTAAAGAGGCTGAACACGGAGGCCAGAAGCTGAGGATAGTTCAGGTGATTTTCCTGCTTCACCTTCGGCAAGCCGCGCCAGAGCGCGAGCGCCATCACCACCATCAGCACGCTTGCCACCCAGTAGACGGTACGCCAGCCGCCAAGGCTGGCCAGCAGACCTGCTACGGTACGTGCCAGCAGTATCCCCAGCAGCAGGCCGCTCATGATAGTGCCCACCACTTTGCCGCGCTTTTCCGGTGCGGCGAGGGTGGCGGCCAGTGGAACCAGAATTTGCGCCACCACGGAGAACAGACCCGTCAGCGCGGTGCCGATAATCATCATTGTTAAAGAGTGGCTGCTGGCGGTGATCAGCATGCCGCCTGCGGCCAGCAGGGTCATGGAGACAATCAGCATCCGGCGCTCAAACATGTCGCCGAGCGGCACCAGGAACAGCAACCCGGCGGCATAGCCGAGCTGCGCGGCGGTGACAATAAAGCCTGCCGAGCTGGCAGAAAGGTTAAACGCCCGGGCGATGGTATCGAGCAGAGGTTGAGCGTAGTAGTTACTGGCGACCGCCAGACCCGTTGCCACGGACATTAAAAGAATAAGCGCGGGGCTAAGCCCCTGAGATGTTTTTGTCATGGGTTTCAGAAATCATTAGTTAAGTGATTATTTTTCCGGAAACAATAATAACCAATGATTGTGAAGGATGGGGGATTGTTGGGTGATGGATTGTGCGGTTTAGGGGATGGTGCGGTCTGGTGCCCTCACCCAAACCCTCTCCCACAGGGCTGAGGGTTCCCCATAAAATAATGCCTGCACGGAGGACCCCCTCTCCCTTGAGGGAGAGGGCTGGGGTGAGGGGGAACATATGGCTGTAGAGGTCATTCCGTTCACTTTATGTTCCTTGCTACTCTGTAACGGCATGACTTGTGAACGTGCCAGGGCGGCTCAATCGCCACCGCCCTGGCGACCCGGGCTCCCGGCGGTAAATCGCCGCTTCGCGGTGCCCTCGGCTTATTCCTTCCGGCTTATCGGGGGCGGGCGGATGTAACGTCCCTGTAAAGCCGCCCTCTCGGCGCATCCATGCGCCTCGCCCCGGCCTGCAGGAAACGCCTCAGCGATTTACAGCCGGACCAGGGCGTCGCTGTAAGTCCTTCATTTTCCTGAAGCAACATTCATCGCTTTCGGTAAAAAATTACTGGGGATCCCTCAACCCACAGGGAGAGGGAACGATTAAGAGAGCCGGGATGAGGGAAAATTACTTTACTTCTGCGCCTCAAGCGCTTCCTTCACCCAGCCATCAAACTGCTGCTGGTGGGCTTTAATCCAGCCGTCAACGTGGCCCTTCACATCCGCCTCAGACGATTTGCCCGCGTGCATCATCGCATTCTGGGCGTTGATGTCCGCCAGCGGCAGCTTCATTACCGAGAACAGTTTGGCCGCGGCCGGGTTTTTCTCCGCCCAGGCTTTGTTGGCGACGATATGCATCGTATTCACCGGGAAGCCATAGTTCATGCCGTTCGGCAGTTTGGTGTCGATATCTTTCTGCTCGCCCGGCAGGGAGGAGAACGGCACCTGCAGCCACACCACATCTTTACCCGGCTTCAGCACGTCGCTCACCCAGTACGGGGTCCAGGTGTAATAAATCACCGGTTTACCCTCTTTAAAGCGGGCGATGGTGTCGGCCATCATCGCTGAGTAGTTGCCGTGGCTCACGTCGACGGTTTTCGCCAGACCGTACGCTTTGTTCTGGTGGTTAATCACCGCTTCACAACCCCAGCCCGGCGAGCAGCCCATCATATCGGCTTTGCCGTCGCCGTTAGTGTCGAACAGTTTGGCGATCTTCGGATCTTTGAGCTGCTCAATATTGGTGATGTGGTACTGGTCGGCGGTTTTCTTGTCGATCAAATAACCCTGCGCCGCACCGGTCACGAAGGTGCCTTCACGGTAGAACTTCTTATCACCGCCAGCCGCGGCGTACATATCGTCGTGCAGCGGCTGCCAGTTGACGGCAGTGAAGGTCGCATCACCGGAGGCAATCGAGGTGTAGCCGACGTTGTAATCCACTTCGCTCGGCGTATTGACCGTATAACCCAGCTTCTCCAGCGCGCGGCTGACGATAAGCGTCTGGAAGCTCTCTTCCGAAATGGTGCTCTGCACCGGCTGCACGGTAATGCCTTTACCCGGCAGGTCCGCGGCGAATGCGCTGGTGGAGACAAGGGTGGCAAACGCTGTGGCAAAAAGTACCTTATGTCGCATCGTTGTTCCTTATTTTCTGAATGGGCGGGTGAGTAACCCGACAGGGCCGGTGGTATACCAGCGACGGTTGCCGCGACTGCGTGAATCACGACCGACAGCCTGGGTCAGGCGGTCAAGGATAATGGCGAGGATCACAATGCCCACGCCGCCGACGGTCGCCAGCCCCATATCGAGGCGGCCAATACCGCGCAGTACCATTTGACCCAGCCCGCCAACGGCAATCATCGAGGCGATCACCACCATCGAGAGCGCTAGCATCAGCGTCTGGTTAACCCCCGCCATGATGGTAGGCATTGCCAGCGGGAGCTGAACTTTAAACAGCATCTGCCGCGGGCTGGCACCGAACGAACGGGAGGCCTCAATCAGATCCGCAGGCACCTGGTTAATCCCGAGTATTGTCAGACGAATAATCGGCGGCAGAGCGAAGATAATGGTCACCACCACGCCCGGCACGTTGCCGATACCGAACAGCATCACGATGGGCACCAGATAAACGAACGCTGGCGTGGTTTGCATCGCATCCAGCAGCGGACGAACGATCTTCGCCGCCCGTGGACTGCGCGCCAGCCAGATCCCCGTAGGCAAACCAATGACAATGCAGAAGAGCAGGGCGGTCAGCACCAGCGCCAGGGTGATCATCGCCTGCGACCACGCGCCAATGGCACCAATCGCAATCAACGAGATCAGCGTGGCGATCCCCATGCCTGCGCTACCAAACTGCCAGGCGATCAGCGAGAACAGCACAATCGCCACCGGCGCGGGCATGCCCAGCATCAGCTGCTGGAAGCCGTTGAGGATGTAATCCACCGGAACGCGGATCCCCTGGAAGACGGGACGGAAATGGGTAACCACCCAGTCGATCCCCTCCGTTACCCAGCTGTCCAGGGGGATCAGCGTTTTGTGGAACGGATCCATAATATTGAAATGTTCTGGTGCCGGTGCTGGCGCATTATTGAGCCAGTCTGCCGCGCCACCGCCATCGGCCGGTGCTGGCGTGGAACCCCACGCATCGGCAGATTGCGCAGCGCTGTCTGCTGCCTCTGTGGTGCCCCACGGGTTAGATTGATCAGCCATGGTTTGCCCCCTCGCGATCTAAAGCCTGCAGCAACATCCGTTTTGAGATGATGCCGACGTACTGTTGTTCTTCTCCAATAACCGGCACGGCACAGGGTGCCTGGCCGACGTGAGAGAGCAACTCGCTGAGCGGCGTTTCGGCATCCACGGCGAGCGGAGCGTCAATTAACGCCGCATCAATTCCCTGGTTTTCGCTGAGCGCGGTTTTGAGAGAATCGATGGAGACAACGCCGACAAATTTATTGCCGCGTTCAACCAGATAACCGTATTCACGGTCTTCGTCCTGCAGAAGCTTAAGGGCAGAGCGCGGACCGAAACCTGGCGTTTTACGAATAATGCCGTTCGGGGTACGACGGGCAATATCTTTGGCGCTAAACACCTGGCTAATATCCACGCCGCGGAAGAAGGTCCGCACATAATCATTTGCCGGATTATTCAGAATTTCATCCGGTGTACCGACCTGCACCACTTCGCCATTTTGCATAATGGCAATGCGGTCGCCAATACGCATGGCTTCATCGAGATCGTGAGAAATAAAGACAATGGTGCGCTGGTGTCTGGCCTGTAATTTTACCAGCTCATCCTGCATCTCGGTGCGAATTAAGGGATCAAGCGCCGAGAAGGCTTCATCCATTAATAAAATATCGGGATTAATGGCTAATGCGCGGGCTAAACCTACACGCTGACGCATGCCGCCGGAAAGCTCATCCGGATACGCATGGGCATAATTTTCCAGCCCCACCTGGCGCAATGCATCAAGTGCTTTTTCCTGACGTTCACTGGCGGCAACGCCCGCTAATTCCATACCAAAGGCGGTATTATCCAGTACCGTCATATGCGGCATCAGGGCGAACGACTGGAAGACCATCGCAATCTTTTTTCTGCGCACCTCGCGAAGTTCGGCATCTGATATTTGGGCAATGTCTACACCATCAATCAGGACCTGCCCACGGGTGGGTTCAATCAGGCGATTGAGAAGGCGAACCATAGTGGATTTACCCGAACCGGATAACCCCATGATGACAAAAATCTCGCCTTCTTCAATGGCCAGACTGGCGTCTTTAACGCCAAGCGATAGCCCGGTTTTTTCCAGAATTTGCTCTTTCGAAAGGCCTTTTTCAATATATTTGAATGCGCGCTGCGGATGCTCGCCAAATATTTTATAAAGATTCTTCACTTCTAATTTAATTGCCATGCAATAGAGAGTGTCCTGTTATTTGTTTATGTCGATATGATTACCATGGTAAATTGTTAACGGGCATAACCCTAACATACTCAGATTCTGAGGCAACCCTGGGTTTGCTTATGGGTTGAATTTTGCAGTAAGCGAAACGGCTGAATTTCCCATGAGTAAAGGGCTGAGCGCGATCTGAATTTTTGTGAATTTTTTGCTGCGCCATCGGGAGAATTCGCCTGGATCGGAGTGATTCAGGCGAATATGTCGTGGAGATGACAGTGTAGCTGAAGGTGAAATATCCGGAAGGAAATTGGAATATTTATATTTAATTAATGAACGTTAAGGCGCTCATTAAAAATCCCAGTCCTCATCTTCTGTTTCCACCGCTTTGCCCATCACATACGATGAGCCGGACCCGGAAAAGAAGTCGTGGTTTTCATCAGCGTTGGGGGAGAGCGCCGCCAGAATTGCCGGGTTCACGTCGGCCATTTCCGGCGGGAACAACGCTTCGTAGCCGAGGTTCATCAGCGCCTTATTGGCGTTGTAACAGAGGAAGGCTTTTACCTCCTCTTCCCAGCCGGTTCCGGCGTAGAGCTCTTCGGTATAGCTCAGTTCGTTATCATAGAGATCCATCAGCAAATCAAGGGCAAATCCTTTTAGCTCCTCGCGTCTGGCATCACTGACTTTCTCCAGCCCTTTCTGGTACTTATAGCCGATGTAATACCCGTGCACCGCTTCATCCCGGATGATGAGGCGAATGAGATCGGCGGTGTTGGTGAGTTTGCCGCGGCTCGACCAGTACATCGGCAGCCAGAAGCCGGAGTAGAAGAGGAATGATTCCAGAAACACGCTGGCGATTTTCTTCTTCAGCGGCTCATCGGCCTGATAATAATCCAGCACCAGGTTGGCCTTGCGCTGCAGTGACTCGCTCTCTTCACTCCAGCTGTAGGCCGCATCCACATCTTTGGTCTGGCACAGCGTCGAGAAGATCGAGCTGTAAGAGCGGGCGTGCACCGCTTCCATAAAGCTGATGTTCGACATCACCGCCTCTTCGTGCGGCGTCAGCGCATCGGCCATCAGCGCGGGGGCGCCAACGGTATTCTGGATGGTGTCCAGCAGCGTCAGACCGGTAAAGACGCGAATTGTCAGCTGCTGCTCGGCATGACTCAGGGTTTGCCAGGCCGGAATATCGTTAGAAAGCGGCACTTTTTCCGGCAGCCAGAAGTTGCTGGTCAGGCGGTTCCACACCTCCAGGTCCTTATCATCCTGAATGTGGTTCCAGTTAATCGCACTCACGCGTGACAGTTTCATCCTTTCTCCTTACAGCGCGCAGGACACGCAGCCTTCGATTTCGGTGCCTTCCAGCGCAAGCTGGCGCAGGCGAATGTAATAGAGCGTTTTAATGCCTTTCTTCCAGGCATAAATCTGTGCTTTGTTGATATCCCGCGTGGTGGCCGTGTCCGGGAAGAAGAGCGTCAGCGACAGGCCCTGATCCACGTGTCGGGTTGCTTCGGCGTAGGTATCGATGATTTTTTCCGGGCCAATTTCATACGCGTCCTGATACAGCGCCAGGTTCTCATTGGTCATAAACGGGGCGGGGTAGTAAACGCGCCCGGTTTTGCCCTCCTTGCGGATCTCAATTTTCGACACAATCGGGTGAATGCTCGACGTGGCGTGATTGATATAGGAGATAGAGCCGGTGGGCGGCACCGCCTGCAGGTTCTGGTTATAGATGCCGTGACGCATAACATCGTCACGCAGCTGCTGCCACATTTCGCGCGTGGGCAGAACGATCCCGGCGCGGGCAAACAACGCGCGCACTTTCTCCGTTTTCGGCTGCCAGTCGCCCTCCAGGTACTGACTGAAATATTCCCCGCTGGCATAGCGCGACTGCTCAAAGCCCGCGAAGCGCTGGTTGCGCTCGCGCGCCAGCATCATTGAGGTGTGCAGCGCATGCCAGGTGATGGTGTAAAAATAGAGGTTGGTGAAATCCAGCCCTTCCGGGCTGCCGTAGGCGATGCCTTCCCGCGCCAGATAGCCGTGCAGGTTCATCTGCCCCAGACCAATGGCGTGCGACGCGGCGTTGCCTGCCTCAATGGACGGCACGCTGCGGATATGACTCATGTCTGATACTGCCGTCAGGCCGCGAACCGCCGTGTCGACCGTACGGCCAAAATCGGGTGAATCCATGGTGTGGGCAATATTCAGCGACCCGAGGTTGCAGGAGATATCTTTGCCGATGTCGGCGTAGTTCAGATTCTCGTCATAAGTGGACGCGCTGTTGACCTGCAAAATCTCCGAACAGAGGTTGCTCATGTTGATGCGCCCGGCAATCGGGTTCGCACGGTTTACCGTGTCTTCATACATGATATACGGGTAGCCGGACTCAAACTGAATTTCGGCAAGCCGCTGGAAGAAATCGCGGGCGTTGATGTATTTTTTGCGAATGCGATCGTCGGCAACCAGTTCGTCGTAAAGCTCGCTTATCGCCACGTCGCCAAACGCTTTGCCGTAAATTCGCTCGATGTCATACGGCGAGAACAGCGCCATGTCGGCATTCTCTTTGGCGAGCTTAAAGGTGATATCCGGGATCACCACGCCAAGCGACAGGGTTTTGATACGGATTTTTTCGTCGGCGTTTTCGCGTTTGGTATCCAGAAAACGCAGAATGTCCGGGTGGTGGGCGTGCAGGTAGACCGCCCCGGCCCCCTGACGCGCGCCAAGCTGGTTGGCGTAGGAGAAGGCATCTTCCAGCATCTTCATCACCGGGATCACGCCGGATGACTGGTTCTCAATGCGCTTAATTGGCGCACCCGCTTCACGCAGGTTAGACAGTAAAAACGCCACGCCGCCGCCGCGTTTGGACAGCTGCAGCGCCGAATTTACCGCGCGGCCAATCGACTCCATATTGTCTTCTATGCGCAGCAGGAAACAGGAGACCAGCTCGCCTCGCTGGGCCTTGCCGCAGTTAAGGAAGGTCGGGGTGGCCGGCTGGAAGCGTCCGGAGAGGATCTCTTCCATCAGCTGTTCAGCCAGGGCTTCATCGCCCTGGGCCAGGGTCAGTGCCACCATCACTACGCGATCCTCAAAGCTTTCAAGATAGCGTTTGCCGTCAAAGGTTTTCAGGGTGTAGCTGGTGTAATACTTCCAGGCGCCCAGAAACGTCTGGAACCGAAAACCGCTGGCGTGGGCCCGCTCAAATAACCTGACCACAAAGGCGCGGTCGTAACGGGAGAGCACGCGTTCTTCGTAATACCCTTCGTTGACCAGGTAGTCGAGACGCTCATCCTGGCTGGCGAACGTCACGCTGTTTGGACGGACGTGGGCGGCAAAAAAGGCGTCCACGGCGTCATGATCTTTACCAAACTGGATGCGCCCCTCGCGATCGTAGAGGTTAAGCATCGCGTTTAAGGCGTGGTAGTCCGGTGTCGCCTGCATTACGCGTTCTGCGGTTGTCGTTGCCAAAATTCGTTCACTCCTTTACGCACGTTCTCTACGTCCTGCTGTGTCCCCATCAGTTCAAAGCGATAGAGATACGGCACGCCGCATTTTTGAGAGATGACATCCCCGGCGCGACCAAAGGCGTCGCCGAAATTACGATTGCCCGCCGCAATCACGCCGCGAATAAGCGCGCGGTTATGGGGATCGTTGAGAAAGCGGATCACCTGACGCGGTACCGCACCTGCCGTACCGCCGCCGCCATAGCTGGGAACCACCAGAATGTAAGGGTCGTCTACCTGAATACGCTCCCGCTCGTTGAGCGGAATGCGCACCGCAGGCAGCCCGACGCGCTCAATAAAGCGGAGCGTGTTTTCCGAGCTGCTGGAGAAGTAAACCAGCCCACTCATGCCCTTGCGGCCTGCGCGGCGAGGCGGTTAATCATGTCCGGGCGAAAGCCAGACCAGCTGGTTTCCCCGGCCACCACCACTGGCAACTGGCGAAATCCCTGGGCACGAAGTGTATCGGCAGCCTCGGGCACCAGATCGATATTCACCATCTCAAAGTCCACCCCGCGGCTTTCCATAGCGCGTTTGGTCGCGTGGCACTGAACACAATCGTTACGAGTGTAAATAATAATGCTCATGATTCGTATTTCCATTTAAAATGAGAGAACGGCGCGAAGCATCGCGTCAGGTTGTGTGTGTCTTGCTAAAGGGAATACTAGATGTAGTTGTGCTAAGTTTCAACCATACAAGATATGGGAAATTCAGATTGATGGCGCCCCAATGATGAGCACAGCGGGGCAGGGCAGGCTGCACGGGTTTTTCAGGCTTTCAGACAAAGAAAAGCCCCGGCGCCAGAGGCAACCGGGGCTGATAACGCGTGCTTACTTACGCAGGCTAAGCAGGGCGCCAACAAAAATACCCACCGCCGCGACCGTACCCAGGGTACACAGCGGTTTTTCACGAACGAAGGTGGTGGCGCAACTTGCCATGTCGCAGGCAGCCTGGGTGGCACGAGAGCGGCCATGCATCCGGGCGCGTGTTTCACGCAGCAGAGACTGAGCCTTACGTTTTGCGGCCTCCGCATCGTCCTTCGCATCGGAGCCCCAGGATTTCAGCACCTCCTCCAGCGTGTCCGCTAATCTGCTGACATCATTACGAATATCCTGAGCGTCGTCGTTAATATCGTTTTGGTTCGGTCTGTTAAACATACGATCCTCCATAATTTTGTCTTCCGGTTTAGTTTAGTTCAGAAATTTAATATCTGAAGCGAGTCACGACTCATCAGGCCGTTTATGGAATATTCTGAAAGCCCTGCTAATGCTGAATACTGTAAGGTTGCCGGGCAGGAAAAGATAACGAGGAAAAGATATGTATTTACGACCGGATGAGGTGGCGCGCGTTCTTGAAAAAGCGGGATTCACCATGGATGAAGTGACGCCAAAAGCGTATGGCTATCGCCGTGGCGAGAATTATGTTTACGTGAATCGTGAAGCCAGAATGGGGCGTACCGCTCTTATTATTCACCCGACGCTGAAAGACAGAAGTCTGTCATTTGCTGAGCCTGCCTCGGATATTAAAACCTGCGATCACTACCAGCAATTTCCGCTCTATTTAGGCGGCGAGACGCACGAGCATTATGGTATTCCGCATGGTTTTAGCTCGCGTATGGCGCTGGAGCGGTTTCTGAAGGGACTGTTTGGCGACGCACAATAATACTGCGACTGGCATACGCCAGTCGCTTCATATCAGGCTTTTGCCTGGCTGTACTGGCTGACCCTGAACAGGCGACGACAGTAGTCGAGGAAATAGCCATACACCGCGCCCATCAACATCGAAATCACGATATTTGAGCTCACCGCTGCGGCAATCTGATGCCAGTCTGCCCCCACCGTCAACAGGATCGCCACATACACCGGCGACTGAAACGTCACATAGGCCAGCACATCTGCCAGGTTTTTCATCCAGCCAGACGGGCTGATGCGGCGGGCGAAGCGCATTACGGCATCACGGTATAAGCCGTAAGGCCAGGCGATAATAATGTTCACCGGGATCGCTACCAGACGCGAAGAAAGTGACTGCTCGAAGGTCATTCCGGAGAGGAATATTTCAATCAGCATGTTCACGACGGAACAGTAGACAACCATCGCGAAAGTATCCGCTACCGCGTGGCGCAGGCGAGATTGCGGTGAGAACATGGCTGAGCTCCTTGAGACGCACAAAAGTAATGATCTTAGTGATTTGGGTTGGTTTGGTTGACGCGTATAGCGTATCCTTCTGGCTTTAAACTAACAACTAGTGTTAAATTTTTATTTATTCGCATTTTTTCCACAAAATCCTCTAAAGGTGATGGTTTTTTGCTCGCTTCGTTATTTTGTTTCTCGTCCTGTTTTTTGATGCGCAAAATCAACAAGTTGCTTGCGATGCGTGGGCGGTGATCGTGCGACACGCAGCGCGCAGCGTACCCTCCTGTGATTTGCCTTAAAACCGACCGTTTATGTTGTTATGAATGTTTATTAAAAGCAGCGCGACAACGCGATATCCGGATAATATAAGCTGTGTCTTTAAAAATATTTACAATAATG
The DNA here is from genome assembly GCF_050031095.1 of Enterobacter cloacae complex sp. 382A5. Classification (NCBI taxonomy): domain Bacteria; kingdom Pseudomonadati; phylum Pseudomonadota; class Gammaproteobacteria; order Enterobacterales; family Enterobacteriaceae; genus Enterobacter; species Enterobacter cloacae complex sp. 382A5. Next base: position 3,565,622 of record NZ_JBLGVK010000001.1, on the reverse strand, counting down.
ACAAAAAGCGTCGATGGGTGGATATTATGTTTGAAATGAATTATTCTTCGCTTTGATTTTACGACTCACCACAAAAAAGGTTTTCAAATAATATGTCTTTGACGTTACAGAATCTTAATAATATCCGAACTCTGCGCGCCATGGCGCGTGAATTATCCCTGGACGTTCTTGAGGAAATGCTGGAAAAAGTCAGGGTCGTTGCTGAAGAGAAACGTAGTGAGCAGGCGGAATTAGAGCAACAGCGCGCTGAGCAGCAGGAAAAAATTAATGCTCTGCTGGAACGGATGAAAGCCGATGGTATTTCACCGTCCGATCTGCTGGGTGTAGAGCTGGCGCATGCGGGTAAATCGGCGAAAAAACGTAAGCCGCGTGAAGCAAAATATCGCTTTATTGACCAGAACGGTGAAGAGAAAACGTGGACCGGTCAGGGCCGCACGCCGAAGCCTATTGCCAATGCGCTGGAAAACGGCAAATCACTGGATGATTTTCTGATCTAATGCGTGAGCCGGGCGGAAGACTCCGCCCGGTTGTCTGTTTAGCAGACGCCAAAATCACCGTCTTCGGTGTACAGCGCAACATCCGCTGCTTTCAGGGTATATTTCTCGCCCTGCTCATTGCTGGCCTGAACGGCCACAATGCTATCCCCATTCACTTCGAGCACTTTCAGTTTCGGGCCGCCCTGACGCGGTTGCACATAATCACCGACAGAAAACATAGAACCTCCTCATCGTTTTAGCGATCTTCACTGTAGCCCACGTCACACGCCGGGTACAGCAGGGTTCATCGATTACTGCTTATGAGGTATGTCTGTTCCACGGCATCACCTTGAGCAGTCTTGCCATGCCGCAAAATCCGGTCAGGCCAGCAAACAGAAGCCCGGCCCCGACAAAACCGCTCAGCAGGAAGAAGCCGCTGGAGAGCGTATAGCCCAGCACCACGCCGCACAGAATCAGCAGCCCGGCAGCAATCTGCACCTGACGCATCAGCGGCAGCGGCTGGGATTTATCTTCTACGGTCGGCAGTCCGGCCTGTTTCCAGCCCTGAATACCGCCCTCGACCACGAAGGCCTGAGCTGGCGACGCCGCCTGGGCAAGACGTGCGGCGTTGTTGGATGTTCTGGCCCCGGACTGGCAGTGAAAAATCACCGTTTCACCCGCCCCGGCGTTCAGTGCGCCGGGTAAGGTGTCCAGCGGCACGGACTGTGCGGCGGGAATATGCTCGCGGGCATATTCGTCAGGATCGCGAATATCAATCAGCTTTGCGCCGTCATCAATAAGCGCGTTTGCCTGCTGTGGCGTAATCAGAGGAAGAGACATGGTGTTTCCTTACGATCGTGTTTTATGTAGTAGAGCATTTAAAGAAGGATTTAAGCCAGTGTAAAGAGGGTAAAGGCAGGTAAAAGCGCGCCAGCCGAATGGCAGTTACCCGTAAACTGGCTACGCTTAGAGATGTCTCTTTTATAATTTTCAATTGGTTAGCTTGCACGGAGTCTTTATGGGTTTTTGGCGTGTTGTTTTTACGATTATTCTCCCGCCGCTGGGCGTACTGCTTGGCAAGGGACTGGGCTGGGCGTTTATCCTGAATATCCTTCTGACCATACTGGGCTACTTCCCTGGACTTATCCACGCGTTTTGGGTTCAGACGAGAAACTATGTGCGCCACAGTAAGTCGCTGTAGATCCCGGTCAGTACGCCCTGTGGGCCGAACTGCTGTTTGATCCAGCGCGTAACCTGGCCGGTCGCCGCATGCTGCGTGGCAAGCAGCATGCGCGAATCCTGACGCGGGTTATTGATGCGTCGTGTCACCAGCAGCCCGTCCGCTATGGCCTCCCGGGCCATGTATTCCGGTAAAAAACCGATCCCTTCCCCCAGAATCTGACACTGGCATTTGGTGTTAAAATCCGGCACCAGAATCGCCTCCTGCCCGTGCAGCAGCCAGCCGACCTTCTTATTAATGGTGTGCGCGGTGTCCTCCACCATGATATTCGGGTAGAGGCGCAGCTGGCTTTCCGCGATCGGTTCCGGGACAAACGCCAGCGGGTGTTCCGGCGCGATGGCGAATACCCAGCGGATAGCGCCAATCTCCGTGTAATCAATGCCGCCGCCGTCAAGAAGCGTATCCGGCGCGCCAATCGCGATATTGGCCTGGTTATTGATGATTGAGTCCCAGACGCCGTTATAGACCTCCGTGGTGACGGTGATCTGGCAGGTGGGAAACTGCTTTTTCAGCACCTGCAGCAGCCGCGCGGTATGACGTGGGGTATACAAAAGCTGATTGATGCAGATGCGTACCCGCGCCTCGATGCCCTGAGAGATGGTGTCTATCCCTCGCCTGATGGCATAGAAATCGTTCAGCAGATCGGTAGCCTTGCGGTAAAAGTAAAAGCCGGACTCGGTCAGCTCGATGCTGCGGGTGTTACGCACAAACAGCACCACGTCCAGCCCGGTCTCCATACGTTTGATGGTGTAACTGATGGCCGACGTGGTCACACCCAGCTCGGCGGCGGCTTTGCTGAAACTGCCAAAACGCGCCGCCGTGGTGAAGGCCAGCAGATTCTCTTCAGTAAAGATGGAATTCATATTACGGCTCCGGGTTACCATCAGTTTTGAACATATTTTAACAGCGGCGCAACAACGCATTTGACGGCGGTCACAGTTCTGATGTTTAGCTACAGGCCTTGTTATGCAAGGCTTCTTTGGTCATAAGCAAAATGCCGTGAATGGCCTGAAAAAACGCTTACCCATAAGAAAAAGGTTGCACAGACGCACGTTTTGGCTGAACCGTTGAATTTAACTCAACAATGAATTGACTGTCGATGAATGATTTTTAAGCGGATTCTTTTCTGAAAGGGCTGTTGCTATTCTCAGGTCATCAGCAACACACCATCGGGAGTCTGTATGTCTGCGAACGAACTTGTGACGGAATTTTTACTGGCGGCAGAGCAGGGTAATGTCGACGCGCTAAAAGCCTGCCTTGAGAAAGGTGTCGATATTAACGCCACTAACCGTCAGAAAAGAACCGCCATTGTTATTGCCAGCCTGAAAAAACATTACCCCTGTGTCGCGTTATTAATTGACGCCGGTGCGGATATAGATAAACAGGACCAGACCTGTTTTAACCCCTTCCTGATAAGCTGCCTGACCAATGATTTAACCCTGCTGCGGCTTGTTCTGCCCGCCAACCCGGATCTGGACCGCCTGACGCGCTTCGGCGGAGTGGGGATTACGCCCGCCAGTGAGAAAGGACATGTGGAGATTGTCCGCGAGCTGCTGGAAAAGACCGATATCAACGTTAATCACACCAATTTTGTCGGCTGGACGCCGCTGCTGGAAGCCATTGTCCTGAATGACGGCGGCCCGAAACAGCAGGCGATCGTGAAGCTGCTGCTGGACCACGGTGCGAATCCGCACATGACCGATAAATACGGTAAAACCCCGCTCGAACTGGCGCGGGAAAAAGGCTACCACGCGATAGCTGACCTGCTGCTGGCGGCGGGCGCGTAATTTATTCGGCCAGCCTGTTTCCGGCTGGCCCCCATTTCAAACGTATTTTTCCGACGTGCATTTTGCACGACGGCGGCCCCCTTTTATCCGCATTCAGGAGAAAATAATGCCCACAAAAATCGTGATTAAAAAGAACACGTATTTTGACTCCGTCTCATTAATGTCCGTTTCCACCAAAGCCAATAAATTGCCGGGCGTTGAGCAGGCCTTTGTGGCGATGGCGACGGAAATGAACAAAGGCGTATTAAAAAATCTCGGGCTGTTAACGCCGGAATTAGAGGATGCGAAAAACGGCGATCTGATGATCGTCATTAAAGGCGACGCGGCCAATGATGAAACCCTGGCGGCGATTGAAGCGTTATTTACCCGAAAAGAGAGCGCGGGCACCCATGAAGCACGCTACGCGACTCTGGCCAGCGCGAAAGCCCACCGTCCCGACAGTAACCTGGCGGTGATTTCAGTAAACGGCATGTTTGCGGCACGCGAAGCGCGCAAGGCGCTTGAAAACGATCTCAACGTGATGCTCTTTTCCGATAACGTATCCCTCGACGATGAGCTGGCGCTCAAGCAACTGGCGCATCAGAAAGGGCTGCTGATGATGGGGCCAGACTGCGGCACCGCTATTATCAACGGCGCAGGACTGTGCTTCGCCAACGCCGTACGCCGCGGGTCGATAGGCATTGTCGGGGCGTCCGGCACCGGTAGCCAGGAGCTGAGCGTGCGCATTCATGAATTTGGCGGCGGGGTATCGCAGCTGATTGGCACCGGCGGGCGCGATCTCAGTGAAAAAATCGGTGGTCTGATGATGCTCGACGCCATCGACATGCTGGAGGCCGACGATGCCACCCAGGTCATCGCGCTGATCTCCAAACCGCCAGCGCCAGCGGTGGCAGAAAAGGTGCTGGCGCGTGCCCGGGCCTGTCGCAAACCGGTCATCGCCTGTTTCCTTGGTCGCAACGAACCGCCCGCCGATGAAGACGGTCTGCAGTTCGCCCGCGGCACCAAAGAGGCGGCCCTGAAGGCCGTGCTGCTCACCGGTATCAACAAAGCGTCCCTTGACCTGCATCCGCTCAACTGGCCCCTGATTGAAGAGGTGCGCGCCCGTCTCACTCCGCAGCAGAAATACATTCGCGGTCTGTTCTGTGGCGGCACCCTGTGTGATGAAGCGATGTTCGCCGCGCTTGAGAAGTACGACGACGTCTACAGCAACATTCAGCCCGATCCGGCGAAACGCCTGCGCGACATTAACGTCAGCCAGGCTCACACCTTCCTCGATTTTGGGGATGACGATTTCACCAACGGCAAACCGCACCCGATGATCGACCCGACCAACCGCATCAGCCGCCTGCTGCAGGAGGCGCGCGATCCGGAAGTGGGCGTAATTGTGATGGACTTCGTGCTGGGCTTTGGCGCGCATGAGGATCCGGTCGGCGTGATGCTCGATGCCATTAAAGAGGCGCAGGCGATTGCGAAAGCCGATAACCGTCCGCTGGAGATCCTCGGCTATGTGTTGGGCACCGACCAGGATCCCCAGTCGCTGGCGCAGCAGTGTCAGCTTTTGACCGATGCCGGCGTGATCTGGGCCAGCAGCAGTACTAACACCGGATTACTGGCACGCGAATTTGTCTGCAAAGGGGAGAACGCCTGATGACCACCTTATTCAACCAACCGCTGAACGTCATTAACGTCGGTATTGCGCTGTTCAGTGACGATCTTAAAAAACAGCACGTCCCCGTCACCCAGCTCGACTGGGCACCGCCGGGGCAGGGCAATATGCAGATCGTCGAAGCGCTCGACCAGTTGGCCGCGGAGCCGCTGGCAGAGAAGATCGCTGCCGCCAACAAGATTGCGCTGGAGCGCATCATTCAGTCCCACCCGGTGCTGGTGGGGTACGACCAGGCGATTAACGTTGTGCCGGGGATGACCCGTACCACCATTCTGCATGCCGGTCCTCCGGTGAGCTGGGAAAATATGTGTGGCGCGATGAAAGGCGCTGTCACCGGCGCGCTGGTGTTTGAAGGGCTGGCGAACGATCTGGAGGAGGCGGCAAGGCTGGCGGCTTCAGGCGACATCACCTTCTCGCCGTGCCACGAGCACGACTGCGTGGGCTCGATGGCGGGCGTCACCTCCGCGTCGATGTTTATGCATATCGTTGAGAACAAAACCTACGGCAACCGCGCCTACACCAACCTCAGCGAGCAGATGGCGAAGATCCTGCGCATGGGCGCCAACGACCAGAGCGTCATTGACCGTCTGAACTGGATGCGCGATGTGCTTGGCCCGATGCTGCGCGACGCCATGAAGATTATCGGCGAAATCGATCTGCGCCTGATGCTGGCTCAGGCGCTGCACATGGGTGACGAATGCCACAACCGCAACAACGCGGGCACCACGCTGCTGATCCAGGCGCTGACGCCGGGGCTGATCCAGGCGGGCTATCCGGTGGCGCAGCAGCGCGAGGTATTTGAGTTTGTCGCCAGCAGCGACTACTTCTCCGGCCCGACGTGGATGGCGATGTGTAAGGCCGCGCTGGACGCCGCCCACGGCATTGAGTACAGCACCGTGGTCACCACCATGGCGCGTAACGGTTACGAGTTTGGTCTGCGCGTCTCTGGCCTGCCAGGGCAGTGGTTCACCGGCCCGGCGCAGCAGGTGATTGGCCCGATGTTCGCGGGTTACAAGCCGGAAGACTCCGGGCTGGATATCGGCGACAGCGCCATCACGGAAACCTACGGTATCGGCGGCTTTGCGATGGCGACGGCCCCGGCGATTGTCGCGCTTGTGGGCGGTACGGTGGAAGAAGCCATCGATTTCTCCCGCCAGATGCGCGAAATCACCCTCGGCGAAAACCCGAACGTCACCATTCCGCTGCTGTCGTTTATGGGCATTCCAACCGCCATCGACATCACCCGAGTCGCAGGCAGCGGCATTCTGCCGGTTATCAATACCGCTATTGCCCACAAAGACGCCGGTATTGGCATGATTGGCGCGGGCATTGTTCACCCGCCGTTTAGCTGTTTTGAAAAGGCGCTGTTGACCTTCCGCGATCGCTACTTTTTATAAGGCAAGCATCCATGAAAAACATGAAACTGGAGTGGAAAAGAGGTGACTGGGCGGCATATTTCGGGTTGATGACCAACAACCTGACCAATTTGCTGACCATGATGGGGTTGCTCATTTTTGTCGTCGGCATCCCGAAGGAGATTGTTTATGGACGCATCGCGCCGGCCTTCGGGCTGGCGGTGCTGGTGGCGAGCGTCTGCTACGCGTGGTTTGGCCTGCAGATGGCGCGCGCCACCGGACGAACGGACGTCACCGCGCTGCCGTCTGGCCCGAGCGCGCCGTCGATTTTTACCGTTACTTTTCTGGTCCTGATGCCGGTCTACCAGCAAACCGGTGACGCGGATTTTGCCATTCAGATCGGTCTGGTGTGGTGCTTTGTCGAGGCGATGATTCTGGCGGGCGGCTCTTTCCTGGGGGAGACCATCCGCAAGATGATCCCGCGTACCGTGCTGCTCTCGTGTCTGTCGGGCCTGGGCCTGCTGTTGCTGGCGATGAACCCGATGCTGCAGGCGTTTGAAGCGCCCACCGTGTCGTTCATTGTGTTGCTGCTGATCTTCATTAACTGGTTCGGCAAAAAACCGATCTTCGCCAGGATCCCGACCGGTCTGCTGTTGTTGATTGCTGGCACGGTGTTAGCGTGGATCTCCGGCCTGCAAAGCCCGGAGGCAATCAAAGCCTCGATGTCCTCTTTCGGCTTTAACCCGCCCGAAGTCCATGTAGAAGGTTTCCTGCAGGGCTTGCCGCACGCGCTGCCGTACCTGGCGTCTGCCGTGCCGCTGGGGCTGGCGAACTACATCTTCGACCTGGAAAACATTGAAAGCGCCCACGCGGCGGGAGACGAGTACCCGACCCGCAAGGTAATGCTGGCGAACGGCCTGGCCTCCATGCTCGGCTGCCTGATGGGCAATCCGTTCCCGGTGACGGTCTATGTGGGTCATGCGGGCTGGAAAGCGATGGGCGCCAGCATCGGCTACACGCTGGCCTCCGGCGTGACCATGTTTATCGTGCCGCTGTTCGGGCTGGGGGCGTTTATGCTCGCCATCATTCCGATGACCGCCATCGTGCCGATCCTGGTGTTTATCGGCGTTGTCACCGCCAACCAGGTGGTGAGGGAAACGCCCAAAGTGGAGGTGCCCGTGATTTTCATCTGCCTGTTCCCGTGGATCGCCAACTGGGCGTTGACCATGATGAACAGCGTGATGGGCGCGGCGGGCACCAGCGCGGCGAAAATCGGCACCGACGTGCTGCACAGTAAAGGGATCTACTACGAGGGGCTGGTGCATCTGGGCAGCGGCGCACCGCTCGCCAGCATGCTGTGGGGCTGCATCGCCATCTTCGCCATTATCAACAAACCGCTGCGCGGCGCCGTTGCTGCCGCCGGTGGCGCACTGCTGGCGCTGTTTGGCGTGATCCACGCCCCGGTGGTGGGCTTTGCCGAAGGCAGTTCGCTGATGTTTGTGACGGCGTATCTGATGATGGGCGGCATGTTTGTGGTGAAGCATGTGCTGGATATCTCTGTTAATCCCCCTCTCCCGGTGGGAGAGGGCCGGGGTGAGGGCACCAGAACGCACCTTCTAAAGGAAACAAAATGAAAGAGCTTATGGTCGTCGCCATTGGCGGCAACAGCATTATCAAAGATAACGCCAGCCAGTCGGTTGAACATCAGGCGCAGGCGGTAAAGGCGGTGGCAGAGTCGGTGCTGGAGATGCTGGCCTCGGACTATGACATCGTGCTTACCCACGGCAACGGCCCCCAGGTGGGGCTGGATCTCCGCCGCGCCGAAATTGCCCACGAGCGGGAGGGACTGCCGCTCACGCCGCTGGCCAACTGCGTGGCGGATACGCAGGGCGGGATCGGCTACCTGATCCAGCAGGCGCTTAACAACCGCCTGTCTGCGCGCGGTGAGCAAAAAGCGGTCACCATCGTCACTCAGGTGGAGGTGGATAAAAACGATCCGGGCTTTAGCCACCCGAGCAAGCCCATCGGCGCGTTCTTCAGCGAAGCGCAGCGCGATGAACTGCAGCAGGCGCATCCGGACTGGCACTTTGTTGAGGATTCTGGCCGGGGCTATCGTCGCGTGGTGGCGTCGCCGCAGCCGTTACGCATTGTTGAAGCCGATGCCATCAAGACCCTGACGCAAAAAGGCTTTGTGGTAATTGGCGCGGGCGGCGGCGGTATTCCGGTGGTGCGCACTGAGCAGGGCGATTACCAGAGCGTTGACGCGGTGATTGATAAAGATCTCTCCACCGCGCTGCTGGCGCGCGAGATCCGCGCCGACGTGCTGGTGATCACCACCGGGGTCGAAAAAGTGTGCATCCACTTTGGCAAGCCGAATCAGCAGGCGCTGGACACGGTGAGCGTGGCGCAGATGACGCGTTACAAAGACGAGGGCCATTTCCCGGCGGGCAGCATGCTGCCCAAAATCGTCGCCTCGCTGGAATTTTTACGCCATGGCGGCAAGCGCGTGATCATCACCTCGCCAGACTGCCTGCCCGCCGCGCTGCGCGGGGAAACCGGTACCCATATTGTTAATGAAGGAAGATAAGATGAGTGAAAATAAAAGCCGCCGTGAATTTATCAGCCAGAGCGGCAAAATGGTCACCGCCTGCGCGCTGTTTGGCGCGACCGGTTCCGTCGCGTATGCTGCCGATTCCGCAAAACCAACCTGCGAGACAGGCAAACCGATGAACATCACCGCTAAACACTACTACCTGGACAACGTGCTGCTGGAGGCCGGATTTAACGTCGACGGCGGCGTGGCGATGAGCACCCGCACCGAGCTGAAAACGCTGGAGATCAAAGACGGGAAAATTGTCGCCCTGCGGGATAACAAAAGTTACGCGGACGCCACCCTGCCGCACTATGATGCGGGCGGCAAGCTGATGCTCCCGGCGATGCGCGATATGCACATTCACCTGGATAAAACCTTCTACGGCGGCCCGTGGCGTTCGCTCAACCGCCCGGCGGGTACCACCATTCAGGATATGATCCGCCTTGAGCAGAAGCTGCTCCCCGAACTCCAGCCTTATACCCAGGAGCGCGCCGAAAAGCTGATCGATCTGATCCAGTCGAAAGGCTCCACCCTCGCCCGCAGCCACTGCAATATTGAACCAGTCTCGGGTCTGAAGAATCTCGAGAACCTGCAGGCGGTGCTGGCGCGCCGCAAGCCCGGATTTGAGTGCGAGATCGTGGCGTTTCCACAGCACGGCCTGCTGCTGTCGAATTCCGAAAAGCTGATGCGCGAGGCGATGCAGGCCGGGGCGCACTACGTGGGCGGGCTGGACCCGACCAACGTTGACGGGGCGATGGAGAAATCTCTCGACACCATGTTCCAGATTGCGCTGGATTACGACAAAGGGGTGGATATTCACCTGCACGAAACCAGCCCGGCGGGCGTGGCGGCGGTGAACTACATGGTCGAAACCGTGGAGAAAACCCCGCAACTGAAGGGCAAACTGACCATCAGCCACGCCTTTGCGCTGGCCACGCTCAACGAGCAGCAGGTGGACGAGATTGCCACCCGCATGGCGGCGCAGCAGGTGACTATCGCCTCCACCGTGCCGATTGGCACCCTGCATATGCCGCTGAAGCAGCTGCGCGATAAGGGCGTGTTTGTCATGACGGGCACCGACAGCGTGATCGACCACTGGTCACCGTACGGTTTAGGGGACATGCTGGAAAAAGCGAATCTCTACGCCCAGCTCTATATCCGCCCTAATGAGCAGACGCTGTCCCGCGCTTTAGGTATTGCGACCGGTGACGTACTGCCGCTGAACGACAAAGGTGAACGCGTCTGGCCGAAAGGGCAGGACGACGCCAGCTTTGTGCTGGTTGACGCCTCCTGTTCCGCCGAGGCGGTGGCGCGCATTTCACCGCGCACCGCGACCTTCCATAAGGGGAACCTTGTCTGGGGCACGGTGGGTTAATGTGCATTTTTCCCTCTCCCGGTGGGAGAGGGTTGGGGTGAGGGCAACAGGCCGCAGATTTTGTAGGTCGGGTAAGGCGAAGCCGCCACCCGACGTTACAGATGATAACCCGACAGCCGCAGCTCCCGGTCAATCCACTCAACGAACTGCTGGATCTTCCACGCGCGTTCATGCATATGCGGCATTACCAGATGATGCGCGTTAATGGCGATCCCCATCTCATCCGGCAGTACCTGCACCAGTGAGCCATCTTTCAGGTGGTCTGTCGCCATCATTTTGCTCTCAAGAATAAATCCCAGCCCCATGCGCGCCGCTTCAAAGCTCATATAGGAGCGGTCAAAGCTGAGGCTGAAGTTGAGCCAGGGCCTGTCGATATTGTGCCAGGCGAACCATTTTTCCCAGTTCACCAGCGTGCTGGTGGACGAGATGAGTGACTGTTGCAGCAGATCGGTGGGGGTGCTGATGGGGTGTTTTTGTGCATACTCCGGCGAGGCCAGCACCACCAGCGTGTCGTTTTTAATGGTCATCACCCGGTAAGCATCCCAGTCCGGGATACCGTGGCGGATATCAATATCAATATTATCTCTGGCGAATTGCAGATTCTCATAGGAGCAGGTGAGATTGATGGTGATATCGGGATATTCGGCACGAAACTTACCCAGGCGGCGCAACAGCCATGACAACCCGAAGGTGGGCGAGGAGTGCACCCGAAGCACGGCGTTATCTTTCTCTTTGACGATCTGATCGGTGGCGCGTCCGATGGCGCTCATCGCCGCCGAGACCTCCCGCAGATATTTTTCTCCCGTTGGGGTGAGCTGAACCCCTTTGCCGCTGCGGATGAATAATTTCTTGCCCATCCACGACTCCAGCGACGCGACCTGATGGCTGACCGCAGACGGGGTGACGTTGAGCTGCTCCGCCGCCTGATGGATGCTCAATGCGTTTGCAACGGCAATGAACGCCTGCAAATTTCTGAGCGAGGGCAGTGATAACGTCTGGCGATCCTGCGCGGACATAGCCTACTCCTGTCATGTTTATTGATAAAAAACATAACATTGAGACGACATGCGGGCAATTTAATCCAGATGTTATTTTTTTGAGCTGTATCGCGAATCAAATTTATCTCAGCAATAAATGAGGTTTATTGAATGGTGTTTCATTCATGAGCCGATATATTGACCTTGAACGTAAAAATAAAACGACTCACGTTGTTCGAATAATGAGGTAAGTTATGTCTCGTATAGAACATGCTGTCCCCTACATAAACACTAAAAAAACCAATTACCGTTTCGTTGTGCTGGCATTAATTTTTATTGTGTATGCCATTAACTATGCTGACCGAACAAATATTGGTGCAGTACTGCCCTTTATCATTGATGAGTTTCATATTAATAATTTCGAAGCCGGTGCCATCGCCAGTATGTTCTTTTTGGGATACGCATTGAGCCAAATTCCAGCGGGCTTTTTTATCGCCAAAAAGGGTATTCGCGGCATGGTGGCGCTGTCGATATTCGGCTTCTCGGCGTTTACCTGGCTGATGGGCACGGCAACCTCGGTTCTTGGGCTGAAGTTTATTCGTCTGGGGCTGGGGTTAACGGAGGGGCCGTGCCCCGTCGGGCTGGCCTCCACCATCAATAACTGGTTTCCACCAAAGGAGAAAGCCACCGCCACCGGCGTCTACATCGCGGCCACCATGTTCGCGCCGATCCTCGTGCCGCCGCTGGCGGTGTGGATCGCCATGACCTGGGGCTGGCGTTGGGTCTTCTTCTCCTTCGCGATCCCCGGTCTGGTCATTGCCGTTCTGTGGTATTTGCTGGTGCGCACCAGACCATCAGAGAGCGCATTCGTCTCTAAAGCCGAACTGGAGACCATTACTGTGGGTCAGGAGACGCCGGATGCCAGACGGGAAAACATCGTGATTTCACCGGGCTTTGCGCGCCTTGACCGCCTGATTCGCGTGCGGGACTTAGCCCCGGTGAGTACGGTAAAAGGCCTGTTTACCTCGAAGAATATCCTCGGCGATTGTCTGGCCTATTTCATGATGGTCAGCGTGCTGTATGGCCTGTTGACGTGGATCCCGCTCTATCTGGTGAAAGAGAAAGGCTTTACGTTTATGAGCATGGGGCTGGTCGCCAGTATGCCGTGCATCGGCGGATTTATCGGGGCGATTTTTGGCGGTTACGTATCCGACAAACTGCTCGGCCGTCGGCGTAAACCGACCATGATGTTTACCGCCATCAGCACCGTGTTAATGATGGTCATCATGCTGAATATTCCGCAAAGCACCGTTGCGGTTTGCGTGGGGCTGTTTTTTGTCGGCCTCTGTCTGAATATCGGCTGGCCTGCTTTTACGGCTTACGGTATGGCGGTTGCAGACAGTAAAACCTATCCGATAGCTGCGTCAATTATCAATAGCGGCGGAAATCTCGGCGGATTTGTTTCCCCGATGCTGGCGGGTTTTCTGCTGGATAAAACAGGAAGTTTTAACTCTGTCTTTATTTATTTCGGTGTTTGTGCAGCGATTGGCCTGTTTGTGATTATGTTGCTGGATGAACCGAAATAAAAAATAAATTCCTTTTACCATAGTGGAGTAAATATATGCTACTGAAAGATAAAGTCGCCGTTATTACCGGCGCGGCTTCTGTACGCGGTTTGGGTTTTGCCACGGCTAAATTATATGCCGGGCAGGGTGCGAAGGTGGTGATTATCGATTTAGATGCTGAGGCCAGTCGGGCAGCGGCGGCGAATCTGGGTGAAGAGCATCTGGGCCTTGCGGCGAACGTCAGCAATGGATTACAGGTTAACGCCGCCATTGAGCAGGTGCTGGGAAAATACGGGCGCATCGATATTCTGGTGAATAACGCCGGAATTACTCAGCCGATTAAGCTGATGGATATTAAACGCGAGAATTACGACGCGGTGCTGGACGTCAGCCTGCGCGGCACGCTGCTGATGTCCCAGGCGGTGATCCCCACCATGCGCGCACAGAAGTCGGGCAGCATTGTCTGCATTTCATCGGTATCAGCACAGCGCGGTGGCGGTATTTTTGGCGGCCCCCACTACAGCGCAGCTAAAGCAGGTGTTCTGGGCCTGGCGAAAGCGATGGCCCGCGAGCTGGGTCCGGATAACGTACGCGTAAACTGCATTACACCCGGCCTTATCCAGACGGACATCACCGCAGGCAAGCTCAGCGATGAGATGAAAACCGCCATCCTGGCGGGCATTCCGCTTAACCGCCTCGGCGACGCGCAGGATATTGCCCGCGCCGCGCTGTTCCTTGGCAGCGACCTTTCGTCTTACTCCACCGGTATCACGCTCGACGTGAACGGCGGCATGCTGATCCATTAAGGAGACTCGACGATGACGGATACCACAGTTCAACAGGTTGCCGCGGCGGCATGGCGTATTCGCCGCTATGCGCTGCGCATGGGCGAAGTGCAGGGGCAGGGCTACATCGGGCAGGCGCTGGGCTATGCCGACGTACTGGCCACCGCGTTTACCCACGGTATGAACCTCAAGCCGGACGAGCCGGAGTGGGAAGGTCGTGACCGTTTTCTGCTTTCCCACGGTCATTACGCCATTGCCTGTTATGCCGCTCTGATTGAAGCCGGGATCATTCCTGAAGAGGAGCTGGAGACCTACGGCTCGGACGACAGCCGCCTGCCAATGTCCGGTATGGCAACTTACACGCCGGGCATGGAGATCTCCGGTGGTTCGCTGGGACAGGGGTTAAGTATTGGGGTCGGCATGGCGCTGGGGCTGAAGCACAAGCAGAGCGCGGCATGGGTCGTTAACTCCATGTCGGACGGTGAGCTTGACGAAGGATCAACCTGGGAAGCGGCTATGTCTGCAGCGCACCATGGCCTGTCGAACCTGATCGTGCTGGTGGACATTAACCGCCAGCAGGCAGACGGCAATTCGCACAAGATCCTTGGCTTTGAGCCGCTGGAAGATAAATGGACCTCGTTCGGCTGGTATGTGCAGCGCGTAAATGGCAACGATGTCCCTGCGCTGGTGGCGGCGTTTGATAACGCCAGACGCTATCCGGAAAACCAGCCACGCGTCATTTTGTGCGACACGCTGATGGGTAAGGGTGTGCCTTTCCTCGAACAACGTGACAAGAACCATTTTATTCGCGTGGATGCTGACGAGTGGCAAAAGGCACTCGCCGTGCTGGATGCCAACAAACCTGAAGGAGTGCTGTAATGAGCCAGATAACGGAGAAAAAACCGCGTTTAACCACGTCGGCCATGATTGCCTCTATTGCGGAAGACGGCCAGGAGACGCGCTCTGCACCGTTCGGCCATGCGCTGGTGAAGCTGGCGGAACAGCGCCCGGAAGTTGTCGGTATGACGGCGGATTTGTCGAAATATACCGATCTGCATATCTTTGCCCAGGCGTATCCGGAACGTTTCTTCCAGATGGGGATGGCGGAGCAACTCTTGATGGGCGCGGCCGGGGGAATGGCAAAAGAGGGGTTTATTCCCTTCGCCACGACATATGCGGTCTTTGCCACCCGTCGTGCCTACGATTTTATTCATCAGGTTATCGCCGAAGAGCATCTCAACGTGAAGATATGCGCTGCACTGCCGGGGTTAACCACGGGCTACGGTCCGAGCCACCAGGCGACGGAAGATATTGCGATTATGCGCGGTATTCCGGGGATGACCATCATCGATCCCTGCGACGCGATAGACACCGAACAGGCTGTACCGGCGATCGCGGCGCACAATGGGCCGGTGTATATGCGACTGCTGCGCGGCAAGGTGCCGGTGGTGCTGGACCAGTACAATTACCAGTTTACGCTGGGCAAAGCCGCGCTGCTGGAAGAGGGGAGCGACGTCCTGATCATCGCCTCAGGGCTAATGACCATGCGCGCGCTGGAGGCAGCAAAGCAGCTGCGTAAGGATAACGTCAGCGTGGCGGTACTGCACTCGCCCACCATTAAACCGCTGGATGAGGAGACCATTCTGGCGCAGGCCGCGAAACCTGGGCGGCTGGTGGTGGTCGCCGAAAACCACAGCACTGTAGGGGGGCTTTGTGAGGCAGTGGCGTCGTTGCTGATGCGCCATCGCGTGCATGTCGACTTTGATACCGTTGCGCTACCGGATGCTTTCCTGGATGCAGGTGCGCTCCCGACGCTTCACGATCGCTACGGGATCTCAACGGCAGCCATGGTGGAGAAGATCCGGCGCAGGCTTTGATTCGCCAGACGGTTTAGTTGTCAACGGGCGAGGGGTGTTTTACCCTCGCCTCTGTTGCAATGAAGGAGTCCGTGATGGCACAAAATATCTACGACAACCCCGCCTTTTTTGAAGGTTACGCCCAGTTGCCGCGCTCGGTAGACGGCCTGAATGGCGCGCCGGAGTGGCCTGCGCTGAAAAGCATGCTGCCGGATTTACACGGCAAATCGGTTATCGATCTCGGCTGTGGCTATGGCTGGTTCTGCCGCGCGGCGCGTGAGCTGGGCGCTTCTGCGGTAACCGGCGTTGATATCTCCGAAAAAATGCTCGCCCGTGCGGAAGAGCTGACCCACGATGCCGGGATTGTGTATCAACGTAGCGATCTGGAATCGCTGGCGATGAAAGCGAACAGTTTCGATCTGGTCTACAGCTCGCTGGCGCTGCACTACCTGCCCGAGCTGAATACTCTGTTTGGCAACGTTCAGCGTGCGCTGAAACCCGGCGGCAGTCTGGTCTTTTCCATGGAGCACCCGATTTACACCTGCGCGACGCGTCAGGGTTGGCTGACCGACGACGCCGGCGTGCGTTTCTGGGGCGTGAACCACTATCAGGACGAAGGCCAGCGCGTCAGCAACTGGCTGGCAGACGGCGTGATCAAGTATCACCGCACGCTGGGCAGCACGCTTAACGCGCTGATCACCGCCGGTTTAACGGTAAGCGAAGTGAACGAATGGGGACCAACGCAGGCACAGATTGACGCCTGGCCCGCGTTGGCCGAAGAGGCAGACCGCCCGATGCTGGTGCTGATTTCCGCCCGTAAGGATCAGTAACCGACCTTGTAAACGCGGCCGCTCTGCACCCCTTCCACGCTGCGGCGATAGGCTTGCGCCACGGTGGCGGCCGGCACGCTTTCAAAGCCCGGGAAGAAGCCGTCGTACGTTTCGACCGATTCGGTGAGGACCGTCGGGCTTATCAGGTTGATGCGGATCCCGCGCGGCAGCTCGCAGGCGGCAGCGCGAACAAACCCTTCCAGCGCGGCATTCACCGTGGTGGCATTGACGCCCTGCGCGATGGGCTCGTGCGCCACAATCCCGCTAATCAGGGTAATGGAGCCGCCATCGTTCAGGTAGTGCTGGCCGGTCAGCGCCAGACGCACCTGTCCGAGCAGTTTATCCTGTAACCCCTGATTGAAATCGCTGTCTTTCATGGTGGCGAGGGGGCCAAAGTACAACCCGCCGCTGGCGGAGACAATCGCATCCACACGACCGACCTTCTCAAACAGCGCCTGCACGCTCGCCTGTGACGTAATATCCACCTGCTCATCGCCCTGCGTGCGGCCCACGCGGATCACTTCGTGGTGGCGACTGAGCGCCTCCGTTACTGCACGACCGACCGTACCGCTGGCACCAATAATGATGATTTTCATAGCCGACTCCTCATGTTGTGAGTCTTCATTCTTTAATAAATTAAAAGTCGGATAAACTGGGCTAAAGTTAGAAGATTGCTAACCAGAGGTTTGTAATATGGATAAGCTTCGCGGCATGGAAACCTTTATCGCCGTAGTGGAAAGCGGCAGTTTTACCGGGGCGGCCTCCCGGCTGGATATGTCGTCGGTGATGGTAGGGAAGTACATTGCGCTGCTGGAATCCGAGCTTGGCACCCGTCTGCTGGAGCGCAATACGCGACGTCAAAGCCTGACCGACGCCGGGCGGGTCTATTATGACGAGGCGAAGCGGGTGCTGGAGCAGGTGGCCATTGCCGAAAGCGCGGTGGAACGTCTGCGCGCCGCACCGGCGGGCACCCTGCGCGTGACGGCACCTACGTCGTTTGGCGGCTGCGTTATCGCGCCGCTGACCGCCACCTTTCTGCAGCGCTACCCGGCAGTGCGTATCGAACTGGATCTCACTAACCGGATGGTGGATCTGGTGGAAGAGGGGGTCGATCTGGCCATTCGCATTGGTGAGATTCGCAATGACGATCTGGTGGCGAAATACCTGTGCCCTTACAACATGGTGATCTGCGCGTCGCCGGATTATCTGGCGCGCCACGGTACGCCGCAAACGCCTGCCGATCTGGTGGACCATCTCTGCCTTTCCCACACGGTATGGACCGCGCGCAACGAATGGCGGTTGCCGGGTGTGGAGGGCGAAGTGCGCTGGAAGCGCGATGCCATTTTACGATGCAACGACGGCTACGGCTTACGCATGGCGGCGCGCGCCGGGGCGGGGCTGCTTCTGCAGCCGGAGGTGCTGGTGGCGGAAGAGCTGGCAAGCGGCAGGCTGGTTCGGGTTCTGGAGCCGTTTACACCCGCGCCGAGGCCGGTGCATTTACTGTGGCGTCAGGATTTACGTCCCCTCCCGAAGCTAACGGAATTTATTGCTCATATTCTGCTAAGATTGGGCACAATATAAAAAAGAAGGTAATCAAAGAATGTCTGCAAACAAACTCGCCAGCAGCGCGCAGGGCCTGCAATCTTCCGCCATCCGTGAATTATTAAAACATAGCAAAATGGCAGGCGTCATTTCGCTGGGTGGGGGTATTCCTAACCCGGCTTTGTTCGATCACGAAGGCCTGAAAATCGCCGCTGATGCCGTACTGTCGCAGCATTTTGGTGAAGCCTTCCAGTATGGTCTGACCGAGGGTGTGCCGGGACTGCGGGAAGAGATTCAGCGCATCTGCGAAGGGCGCGGGATCCGCTGCAAAGCGGATGATGTGGTCGTGACCTCCGGTTCACAACAATCCCTTGACGTGCTGGCGCGCGCGTTAATTAATCCGGGCGATACCGTCGTCGTCGAACGCCCAACCTATCTTGCCGCGCTGCAGGTCTTTGGTCTGGCGCAGGCGAATTTCGAATCCGTTGGCACCGATGGCGACGGCATGAAAGTGGATGAACTCGAAGCTTTGGTGGCAAATAAACCCATCAAAGCGGTTTATATTGTGCCGACATTTGGTAACCCAGGCGGCGTTACGCTGTCTGAGACGCGCCGTAAACAGCTGGTGGAACTCTCGAAGCGCTATGACTTTGTGATTATCGAAGACGATCCGTACAGTGAAATCAATTACACCGACGAAGTTTTCCGCCCGTTAATTGCCCATGCCAAAGATATCGGCAACGAAGAGAACGTGGTGTATACCTCAACCTTCTCTAAAATTCTCGCGCCGGGCACCCGTGTGGGCTGGGTGCTGGTACCGGAGTGGCTGAAGCGTGCGGTGGTGAACCTGAAGCAAACCACCGATCTGCACACCAGTACGCTGTCGCAGCTGATGACTTACGAATACCTGAAAACCGGGCGTCTGGCCGGGCAGATCAAAATGATCCGCGAAGCCTATCGTCAGAAGTACCAGACGTTCGCCAACGAACTGGAAGCCGAGCTGGGCGATGTGATGTCGTTCCACAAGCCGAAGGGCGGCATGTTCCTGTGGGCGAATATGAAAAATGGTAGTAATACCACGCGCTGGCTGGAAAAGACGTTAAGTAACGGCGTAGTATTTGTGCCGGGCGAATTTTTCTACTGCAATGAGCCAGACCATTCGACGCTGCGTATGTCGTTTGTCACGCCAACGGATGAAGAGCTGAAAGAGGCGGTTCGTCGCCTGAAAAAATCGCTGTAAAAGACCTGCGCATAATGGCGCTCCTGCCGTTATGCGCAATACGCGTTCAGGGCGGCAGGAGCCGCGATCGTCCATGGTGATCTCCATGTTTGAATTTCTGCTCGGTGTCGTTACGCACACACCCGCCTGGGTGTGGGTGCTGTTTATCTTCCTTATCTCCCGCGGCATTAAAGCCCGCAAGCCGGCCACCGTGACGCTGGAGCGGCTTGCTATCATTCCGGGCATTTTTCTTATCTGGGATATTTACGATCTGGTGGTCTATCGCACGCTGACTCCTGCGACTGTTGCATTGTGGACGGCGGGGATCCTTGCCGGTGCGGCACTGGGGTACTTCCTGATTAAGCAGGCGGCTATCACCCGAGCTGAGGCACCGCGCAGCCTCCACCGTCAGGCAGACTACACCGCGCTGCCGTTTATGATGCTGGCGTTCGCGGTGAAGTATGTGCTGGGCGTGATGAGCGCCATCTCTCCCCATACAATGCAGCAACCCGCCATGAGCGCGCTGGCGATTATCTCAGGCGGGCTATTTGCGGGCGTGTTTATCGGAAAATTTGCGCGTTATGTTGAGGTATATAACCGTAGCGTACCGCGCCCGGCGGAGTGACGTTACTCTGTCGCATGGGCCAGCGTGCGATCTGAAGCATCGCCGCTGAGGGCCCGCGTGACTTCATGGATCCGCCAGATTTTCCCTTCACGCAGCGCGGCAAACAGGTAAACCTCGATCTCTGCCTGACGACCGCCAGGATACGTGACCGTCACGATATGCCGGTCAGCCAGAAGTTCGTCATGACAGGCTATCTCCGCCACGGTGAAGGCGATCGTGCGAGTCTGCGAGCTGACGTGGCTCAGGTGCTGGATAAATCCCTGGTAATCAAGCGTGTGACCGTCCGTAACCTGCTGGTAATCGGGCGTAAAGACCTCTGCCGGATCGATATCGCCGTTGAATAAGCGGGTTAACAGGCACGCCATCTTTTCGCGCTGTGCGGCATTGTCGGTGTCGGCTATCAGGGATGTGATTATGCTCATTAAGGGCTCCTTATGTGGTTTAGTCGCCATTATCCTTGACAGCAGAAGACGCAGTTTCTGTAATACGCCGATGAATAACGATTTTCGGTCAAAATGATATGGTCAGTACTGAGACGCTCCTTCATCCTGGCGGGTACCGAACCCCCTGGCACAGCCATCGCGCTGGGCAGCTGTGGCGCATTGCAACGGGTCTGCTGGTGATTGAGTCGCAGCGGGGGCGCTCGGTCGTACCGGCAAAACACATCGGCTGGATCCCGCCAGGTAATCAGCACGCCGCCTTTTCTGAAAGCGCGATAGAAGGCAGCGCCATCTATCTTGACCCCGCCTGCTGTGCAAGGCTTCCCGATGTGCCCGCCCTGTTCGAGCCCGACGATCTTACCCATGCACTGTTTTCCCGCTTAAGCGTTGCTGAAAGCGAGTACGATCCGCGAAAGCTCACCCTGCTGCTGGATGAGCTTGCCGTGGCACCCCAGGTGCACTTTTCTCTGCCCGTGCCGACGGATCCGCGTCTGAAGGACGTAGTCAGGCATTTGCTGCAGTTTGTCGATGATAATCAGACGGTTGAGAGCCATGCCCGCCAGGCGGGGATGAGCGTGCGTACGTTCAACCGTCGGTTTCGTGCCCAGACCGGAATGAACTTCGTTAACTGGCGGCAACTGGCGCGGGTAATGCAGGCAATGGAGTGGTTGGCCGCGGGGAAGCCGGTGGGATGGATTGCGCTGTCTTGCGGTTACAGCAGCGTCAGCGCATTCATTGAGGTCTTCAGCGCGTGGACCGGTAAAACGCCGGGGCAGTGGGCGCTTAAAGAAGCCCCTTTTGGGCGAAGGTAATGCGCGTGGCGTCGTTGAGATCCCGCTCTTTTAACGATTCCGGATTAACCCAGGCGATATCCTGAAATTCGGCATTAAACGTGACTTCCCGGTTGGCGCATGATTTCTTCCTGAAAAAGTATTAAGTAGGTAAATGCTGTGCCGAATCAGGCAACATCCGGTTGGCCACCTTTACGCTTCGCTATGACTTCCGCAACGGTTTTTATACGGCTTAGCTCCTCTTGCGTTCTGGCGTTTGATTGTGCTTCCCAGATATCGACGTTCAGTTGTAAGTTCAACCAAAATTCAATAGTGGTATCAAAGGCTTTTGCCAATTTTATCGCCATATCGGCGGTAAGCTTGCGATTGTTATTTACCAGCGCGCTGATGGTATTGCGGTGTACATTTAGCATCTCCGCCAGATCGCTGATTTTCAGATTGAGCGGTTCAAGATACTCATATTGCAACACGTCGCCCGGCGTGGTGGGTTTGCGGAGTGCCTGTTGAAGTATCATAGGTGGTGCCTCACTTGTGTTGCGTGTACTTGTGTGGAGAGAGATAGAGATCGTCTGCTTTTCCCTCTGCCCAGCGAAATACAAGCCTGTATTGTCTGTTTACCCGGATTGAGGAATATCCCTTCAGCGGCGGATTCAATGCTTCAAACATATTGCCCGGTGGTGAACGCAAATCCCGATGCGAGATGGCTGCATTGATGAGGTCGAGCTTTCTTGCAAGAACGGTTTCCAGATTTGAAGGAATAACATTGCTCGATCTCCCGTAAAGAAAAAAATCCTCAAGCCATTGATCCCGAAAATGATTAATCATAATGCTGGTAAGCTCCAGTCCATGAAGCTGAGTGGATAATAATGCACTCCCGCACAGTGCGCAAGTGCAGTTCTGTCTGCTGTTATGTTACCAGGGGAATGGCTGAAGGGAAGTAGGATGCATGACTAAAGGTTAATTCTCCGAGGTGGATTCCACTTCTGGCGTATGGCTCTATGCCCGGCGGCGCTGCGCTTGCACGGGCCTACGGGCATGTAGGCCGGCTAAGGCGTAGCCGCCACCCGGCAATCCGGGCTCAACCCAGCAACGCGATTCCAGCCTCCGTCCTCAGCCAGCGCGGGGCTTTTAGCTGGTCGGCAAAATATCCAGTGAGTTCAAAGAGCAAATCCCCCATCACGCGTGCGGATCCGGGCGTGAGCGCGCCACTAATCAACAGTTGGGTAATTTCCTCGCAGTAGCGGCAGAGCTGGTCGGATTCGGTGTTGAATACAGGCTCACGTTCGGGAAACCGATCGACGGTGAGACGTTCCTGTAGGTGCTCAGGGATAGGCTCCAGCAGCATTGGGCGGAGCAGGGCAAAAGTCGAGGCAAGACGACCGCAGAGGGCTATTTTTCTCGCGGGATTGGTCTCTTCCACCAGCGCTTCGCAATAGCGTTGGCAATTGTCGGCAAGATCGATGAAGTCGGTGTTGCAGTCGAAAGGGGTCGTGAAAAGTGCGTTACTGGTGGTCATGATTTTTCTCCAATCAGGTAATTAACCCGGCCGCGGAAATGCCAATTTCCGGGTGGCAGGTCTGAACGGAGTTGGCATTACCGGCTTGGAGTGTACCGGCGCGTCTTGCGACGCCCCCGCCCAGCCCACCATTGGAATGTAGCCAGACGCGCGGCGTAACAAGGACTTACGCCGTCTCCAATCATAACCGGGATGCCAATCCCGACGCCAGATTTTGCTGGCGTGGGAGGAACATACGCCCGGTTAACCATAAAAAGAAGAGGGTTATCCAGGAGAAATCCAATCCTGCGAGGCGGCTTCAGGAAATGATGTAAGGCGTTTCATCACCGCTCCCTCAGCGCTTCCTTCGCCCGGTTAAACGGCTTAATCATATAATCCAGCACCGTTTTCTCCCCGGTCTTGATATCCACCGTCGCAATCATCCCCGGCACAATTGAGAAGTGCCTGCCTGCTTTATTCACCAGGTAATCCTGGCTGGTGCGGATAAACACCCGGTAATAGAACACTTCCGGCTTGGCTTCGTCCTGGATGGTGTCCGGTGAAATCGTCTCTACCACCCCGTGCAGCCCGCCGTAAATGGCGTAGTCGTAGGCGGTGATTTTGACCAGCGCTTCCTGGTTCGGGTGGATAAAGGCGATATCGCGCGGCGAGAGGCGGGTTTCGATCAGCAGGTGATCGTCCACCGGCACGATCTCCATCAGCTCGCCGTTGGGCGGGATCACGCCGCCGATGGTGGTGACCTTGATGTTTTTCACGATCCCGCGCACCGGCGATTTCACCGTCAGGCGCGTGACGGAATCCTGACGGCCTTTCAGGATCGCCGAGACCATATCCACCTCCGCGTTGGCTTTTGAGAGCGCCTCGCGCGCCTGAACGTAATACTGCGAACGCACGTCGGTGAGCTTCAGCTCCAGGTCACTTTTCTGCCGCTGCAGGCGCAGCACCTCTACGTGGCTGGCGGCCCCGGTTTTAACCAGCCGCTGGGTGATCGCCAGCTCCTTATTGGCGAGATCGAGCGCGGCACGCAGCTCCCGCTGGGTATCCTCAAGCTGCGCGCGGCGGGAGTTGTAGAGCCGCGTTTCGTCCGCAATCAGCTCCGGCCATTCCTTCAGCGAAGGGGGGAACTTCAACGGCAGATCGTTCACCTCGGCATACAGGCGCGCGCTGGAGGCCAGCGAGGCGCGATAGCGTGCCGCACTTTCGCCGACGTTTGATTCTGAACGCGTGGGATCAAGGCGCGCCAGCACTTGTCCGGCCTGCACCTGATCGCCCTCGTGGACGTTCAGCTCGGTGAGGATCCCCCCGTCCAGCGACTGTAAAACCTGCTCGCGCGAGCTGGGGATCACTTTGCCGGTACCGGTTGAGACCTCATCCAGCACGCCAAACCAGGCCCAGATGCCGAGGACGATAAACAGCAGCAGAGAGAGGATCACGATTCGTCGCGCGCCGGTGTAGCCGCTTTCAGAACCGAGCGCATTATCCAGATCGTCCATTGCCGCGGCATCACGCTGACTGATTTTCATTTTTCCACTCCCTTGCGGCGGCTGCCTGCTGTTGTTGCATGCGGCTGTTGTTCAGCGCCTGCGCTTTCGGGGCATCCATCACCAGCATGCCCTCCTTGAGCACCACCACCCGCTCGACCAGTTCCAGCACAGGCACGCGATGGGTGGCGACGATCAGCGTACGGTGGCCGAGCCAGGCGCTCAGACGCTGGATAAACTCCCGTTCGGTATGCTCATCCAGCGAGGCGGTGGGTTCGTCCATCAGGACGATATTCGGGTCGCGCAGCAGCATGCGCGCCAGCAGGATCGACTGCCGCTGGCCGCCAGAGAGCCCCACGCCGTTCTCCATGATCGGATAGTCCAGCCCCTTCGGCAGCTTCTGCACAAAGCTCGCCGCGCCGGTTAACTCCAGTGCGGCGAAAATCTCCTCGTCGGTGGCGCGCGGCATGCCGAGGGTGATGTTTTCCCGCAGGGTGCCGTAAAACAGCCGTGCGTTCTGGGTCATAAAGCCGACGTTGCGCCGGACATCGGCGACGTCGAGGTGCGGCAGGCTGAGGTTGTCGAGCCGCAGCTCGCCGCCCGCCAGATCCATCCCGCCTGCCATCGCCTGCAGCAGGGTTGATTTGCCCGCGCCGTTACGCCCGAGGATCGCCACTTTCTCACCGGGCTTGATCTCCAGATGGTTGATGCGCAGCGCCATGCGCGGATCCTCCGGGTGATAGCGAAACTGCGCCTGCTCGAACAGGTAGTGACCGCGCAGCACGTCCTGGCGGATCGGCGTCTCCTCGCGCTGGTTCTCGGTAGGTAACTGCATAATGCTGTCCAGCCCCTCTTTTGCTGCTTTCACCTGCTGCCAGCGGGCCAGCACGCCGCACAGCGTCGCCATGGGGGCGATCATGCGCGAGGCCAGCATCGAGGCGGCGACCACCGAACCGGTGGTCAGCGTGCCGTCGATCACCATCGGCGCGCCGACCACGATCACGGCGGCGTAAACCAGGCTCTGGATGGTCATCCCCCAGCTGATCAGATTCTGCGTCAGCTCGCGGGTACGCAGGCCAGATTCCGCGGTGATCTGGATATAGCTGTTCCACTGCTGCAAAAAGCGGTTTTCCGCCTGCATCAGCTTGATGTCCTCCAGCCCCTGCACGCTTTCTACCAGCACCGCGTTGCGCAGGGTCGATTCATGGGCGGATTGTTTCGCCAGCTCCGCCAGTTTCTTCTGCAGCAGCAGGCCGGGCAGAACCATGATCACCGCCGCCACCGGGGCGATCCACGCCAGCTGCGGGGCGATAATCGCCAGCACCACCACAAACAGTAAGAAGAAAGGCAGATCGACAATCGTCGAGATGGTGGAGGAGGTGACCATCTCGCGGATCTGCTCCAGCTCGCGCAGCTGGGAGATAAAGCTGCCGGTAGAGCGTGGGATCGCGCTGTTGCGCAGCCGCAGGGCGTGACCGAACACGCGATCCGAAACGCGCAGATCCGAGCGTTTACCCAGCAGATCCATAATGTGCCCGCGCGCCACGCGCAACACGAAGCCAAACAGGGTGGCGATCAGCACCCCGATGGTCAATACATACAGCGTCGGGTAGGACTGGGCGGGGATCACCCGGTCGTACACCTGCATGGAAAAGACAATCCCGGAGAGCGACAGCACATTGATAAACAGCGCGGCGAGCATCACCCAGCTGTAGGGGCGCAGGTCGCGCATCACCAGCCGGTAGAGCCAGTCCGGGCGGTATTTTGAGATATAGGCGTCCACGCGGCTGTCCTTCAGCGCTGCCAGCGGACGCAGGGCAATAACGTGGCGGATGGCGGGCAGCATCGCCGTCATCGACAAACGGTTGGTGTAGGTCTGGTCGTCAAAGAAGCTGACCTCCAGCGTATCGTCGCCGTCGAAATGTTCGATCACGCCAACCCTGCCGTCGTTTAGCGCCACCACCACCGGCAGACGCCAGCTGTTGATCGACTGCTGGCTGGCGGTAAGCAGCTGAAACGACAGCCCCGCCTCGCGGGCGAGCTGGGTGAGGGCGGGCACCATCGGTTTGCCTTTCAGCCACGGTGCGCCTGCCAGCAGCGCGCCGGGAGAGCAGGCGACGCGGTAGCGCGTGGCAATAAAGCCAAAGGCCTGCGCCCACTGGGCCAGGGCATCATCCGTCATGGGCTCAGCTTGCGGCATATCACGCTCTTTCATGGCTGGATCTCCACGGTCTGGATGGTGCGGTTATCAAGATCGAACGCATGGCGCAGCTGCCCGGTGTTGTAGAGGCAGTTGAGCTGCAGCTGATGCAGCTGGCCAAGGGTCTGTTGCTGGGTGAAACGCGCCTGGTAGACCTCCTGCTCGGCGTTGAGCACATCGAGCAGCGGGCGTGAGCCAAGGTCAAGATACTGCTGCTGATACAGCTCGCGGGTGCGGGCGCTGAGCGCCTCCTGACGACCCTGGATCTGCAGGGTGCTGAGCAGGCTCATCACCTGACTGCGCGCCTCAAGCAGCTTCTGGCGAACCTCAAGGCGGGTGCGCTGAATGGTGGATTGCGCCGCTTCCACGGCGTGTCCGGCAGCGTTACGCCGGGCGGTGAGACCACCGCCCTGATAGAGCGGCATTTGCACTTTCACCCACGCGGAGTATTGCGTGCGATCCCGCGTTTCGTTACCCGCATAGCGGTCGTTGAGGTAGTGACGCACTTCCGGCTCCAGCGAGACGGTCGGAGTCATCTGGGCGTTGGCGTAGTCAAGGTTGGCCTGCGCGACGTTCGCCTGCGCCCAGGCCGCTAACACCGCTGGCACCAGACGATCGTCCGGTTCGGCGATATCACAGCTGCGGGCCAGCTTTTGCGGAAAATCGTTGCCCACCTCGTTGAGGGTGTTCCAGCCGAGAAAACTCATCAGCGTGGCGCGGGCGCTGTCGAGGCTGGCCTGGTACTGCATGAGCTGGGCGCGGGCCCCTTCGATACGGGCATCGGTCTGCACCACGTCAGAGAGCGAGGTAGCCCCTTCGTCGTTACGCTGGCGGGTCAGCTTGCCAATGGAGGAGAGAGCGTCGAGCTGTTCTTTGGCGGTATCGACCATCTGCTGCCAGGTTTGCACTTCCACCATGGCGATGGCGGTATCGTGGGCGATGGTGTCGATGCTCACCAGCACGTTGGCCTGCTGCTGGGCAACCCCGGCGTTTTCGGCACGCACCTGGCTTGCCACCTTGCCAAAGTCGTACAGCATCTGGGAAAGAGAGAGCACCAGCGATGGCGTAAAGCCATTATCGTCGCCATCATGGGTATAGCCATTGTCCATACCGGCGTTAATTTGCGGGTAGTATTTCGATTTGGCGACGTCCACCTCTTCACTCTGTTGGTAGAGTTTTCCTACCGCTTCACTGATGGCCGGGTGCCAGGTGACGGCGCGGTTGACGGCGTCGCCAAGCTGCAGCGTGCCGGGGGCGGCCTTGCCCGCCACAGGCGCCACGCGGCCATTCAGGGAGGGGAGTTCCTGCGTTTCGCGAAGTTGTCCGGTATTAATCATCGCCGCCGGATTAGCGGAGAGTGCGGGCACAGATATCAGGCAGCACGAGAGCCACCAGTAAGGCATCATCTTTCCCATGTCATGTCCCTAATAAAAAATAAGTACAGCTTTATTGTTTATGCCCGGGCGCAGTGCGCCCGGGTCAGGTACTACAGGTGCTATCAGGTCACGATGTGTTGCTGGTTAACTAACTCGTCGTAGGTGGTCTGGACGTTATCCAGCGTCACGAGCGTGGTATTGGTATAGGTACTTCCTGTACCGTCACGGTCGATGGCGATCACGGTACTGCCATTGCTGTTCGTCACATGCAGGTAATTACCGAGCGTTGACGCACTGCCGTTCCAGCCCACCAGCAGATCGCCGATGTCAATTTTGTCTCCCTGGGCCAGCGAGAAGTTGGTCCAGTGATCGCCGGCGGTACTGCTGACGTTACCCGCGGTGGCGTTGCCTGCGGTGCTGTTCAGCACCTGATAAATCAGCGTATCGCCGTACGCGGTGCCGGTAATGACATCGTTATGCTCAGAACTGACGAACTGCGGCGCCATATTGATGGTCAGCGTGGCAGTGTCCGTATTGCCGTTGGCATCGGTGAGGGTGTAGTTGAAGACCTCCTTCGACGTGATGGTTGAGAGCGACACCCCGCTGTTGAGGGTGTAGGTGTAGTGGCCGTCTGCGCCAATCGACAGCGTGCCGTAATGACCCGTGACGTTGACCAGCGTACTGCCGGTGTAAGGATCCAGCGTGGTGGTGGTGCCGTCGAAGCCGGTAATGGTCACGCGGGTATCGACCGACTGCAGCTGATCCATCGCCCCGGCGGAATTCGTACCGTCGAAGATATTGCCGTCAACGGTGTGGCCGCTGGTGGAGTCGAACTGGGTCAGCGAGTAGGTGGTACCCGTGACACTAGGGGTAATAGTGATGGTTCCCACGCCTAGTGCACCAACGTTACCGGTATAGCTGAGGGTGTAAGTGCCTGCGTTTAGATCAAGGCCAGTTAAAGGGATATCCGCATTACCGCCCAGCAATATTCCGCCGTTGAATGAACCGGTACGTATTGTTGTTCCGTCCTGAGATAACGTCCAGTTAACCGTCAATCCGCCCAGAGACAGGAGCGAGGCCACATTGAAATGCAGCACTGCATTATGCAGAGCTGTGTTGGTATCTACCACAAAGGTGCCACTTCCACTTCCTGATGATGGGAATGCCAGCGTGCTCCAACTGGCGCTCCCCACATCCGTATCAGAGTAAGCCGAGGTATGGTGTACCGACGTGACACTCATCTCGGTGCTGACATCGTTCACCGCATCCATTGCCCGCGCGGTTGGGGTAATGTTGAGCGAGCCCGTATCTTTCGCGCCGTTTGGTGCCGTAATGGTATAGACGAAGGTGTCCGGCGTGCTGATATGGTCCGCACCCACGCCGCTATTCAGGGTGTAGGTGTACTGGCCGGACGAATCAATGGTCAGCGTGCCGTATTCTCCCTGAATGTCGGTTGTTCCACTGCTGTTAACCGCCACACCGTTCACTTCCGTCACCACCGTGCCATCCGGCACCGGATCGTTTGCCAGCACATCCCCCGTGGTGCTCTCCCCGATGCTGGAGACGCTGTAGACATGATCCTGCAGCACGCTCAGGGTGTAGGCCGTCAGCGCGGTGATCCCTGCCGCCGTATTGAGCAGGAACAGATACTCCCCGGCAGGCAGGTTCAGCGTCAGCTGCGAGGAGGTGCCGCCCAGCAGCGGCGCACGCAGCCAGCCCGGCTCAACGCGCATCTGCTCGAAGGTCTGGGTCGCGTTGTTGAACTTATAGACGTACAGGTCGAACACCGAAGCCAGGGCTACGCCCCCCACGGAGGCCTGAATCGTCATGGTGCGGGTTGTACCTTCCTCCACGGTGTAGATGATTGGGTTGGTCATATCGTCCAGCAGGTTCAGCCCCAGCGTGTTGCCGAGATTGATCCCCACCAGGGTAAAGCCGCTTTGCGACGATGTGCCGTTATCGATGGCCTGGACGGTGGTGTCGAAGGTCAGGGAAGCCGCGTCGTCTACGGCGACAATGCCATTCGCCACGCTGCCCGAACCGAGCGACAGCACAAGGTTCGCCGACGCGCTGACACCGTTATGGGTAATGGTGTAGGTGAAGCTCTCCGTGCGGCCAATCACCGCGGCACTGGTGTCGGTGAGGTTGTAGGTGTAGCTGCCGTCGCGGTTAATGGTCAGCGTACCGTACTGCCCCTGAATCACCGTGCCGTCGGCGTTAACGCTGGTGGCGACCCCCAGCGCGTTGGTCACGGCGGAGACGGTCGTACCTGCCGGAGCGTTATCGCTGCCTGCGGTAGGATCGGTATCCAGGATCACGTTACCGTCCAGGCTGGTGTCGCCCGTTACGGTCCCGGCGCTGGTCTCTTTCACCGCCACATCCAGGCTGGTGTACGAGCCGGTTGCCAGCAGGTTGGTGTTGTAGCTCAGCACGCGATACTGGCCATCAGCGAGCCCGGTCAGGTTCAGCGACACGCCGGTGGCCCCAAGGGTCAGCAGGTCGGCGAACTGCGGTTGTCCGGTATCCACGACGGTGGTCCAGGTGTTGTTGACGGTATCGAAACGCTGCACCACCAGCTCCAGGGTGTTGAGCAGCGAAAGCACCGCCCCCGTGGCGTTGGCATTGACCACAATATCCGCACTGCCGCCGCTGCCCACGTTGAACTCAACCTGGGCTGTATCGTTGCCCAGCAGGGTCAGCACGTTGCCTACGGCGCCCACCAGCAAGAAGCCATAGTCGCTGTACTGGCTGTTGGTGACGGTGGCGGTGGTACTGAGATCCAGCTCTTCAACGTTATTACTGGCAGAGAGCGGCACCACCGGTGCAAGGACCGAGCCCGGCTGCGAGGTGTTACCCGCCGCATCGGTGGCCGTGATCTGCAGCGTCTGGCCTTCGGTCTGCTTGTTGAGGAAGGTGTAGCTGTAGGCGCCATTGCTGTCTGCGGTGGTGGTCACCGTTGACCCGTCCGCGAGGCGGATGGTGACGGTGCTGCCCGCTTCCGCCGTACCGGTCAATACGCTGCCGTCAGCGTTAAAGGTCCCGGCAGGCGCGTTTGGCGCCGTCACGTCGACGATAACGGTTGTCGAGAGGGAGATCGGGCTGGTACCGGCTGAGTTGGTCGCCGTGGCGGTAAAGGCGTGTGAGCCCTCGCTTAATGCCGGGGTCGTAAAACTCCAGTTACCGCTGGCATCCGCCACTACCGTACCCATCGACACGCCGTTGTTATACAGCGTGACGGTGGCGTTCGGCTGTGCGGTGCCGCTCAGGGTTGGCGTTGTGTCATCGGTGGTTTTACCGTTGGTCAGCCCTCCGGTAACGCTACCGACGTTATCGTCAATGTTGGCGATAACCGGTGCGTTTGGAATGTTGGTTGATGGCGCAACCACCGAGGCGCTTACGCCAGCGTTACCGGCCTTATCGGTCGCGTAGACCAGCAGGGCTTCACCGTTGGTCTGCGCCGTGGTGAGGGTAGCGCTAAAGTTGCCGTTACCGTCTGCCGTCGCGGTACCGAGCACCGTACCGTTACCGCTGGTGATGGTGACGGTGCTGCCCGCTTCCGCGGTACCGGTGACCTGGGTTCCGTTAGCGATCACCTGCAGGCTGGTCGGTGCGCCCGGTGCCGTCAGGTCCACCAGGATTGTGGTCACGGTTGATGGCGCGCTGGTATTGCCCGCGGCATCGGTGGCGGTGGCGGTGAAGCTGTGCGAACCTTCCGTCAGCGTGGTGGTGGTCTGCGCCAGCGTCCAGTTGCCGTTGGCATCGGCGGTGACCGTGCCAACCAGCGTGCTACCGTCGTAGATACGCACCGTCGCATTGGCTTCGGCGGTACCGCTCAACGCTGGTCGGGTGTCGTTGGTCGGGTTATTGCCCGTCACCGGCCCGGTAACGCTGCCCACGTCGTCTACAATCGCGCTGATGACCGGTGCGGCTGGCGCGGTGGCATCCACGTTGATCACATACCCGGTGGTGGGTGCGCTGGCGTTGCCCGCCGCATCGGTGGCGGTAAACGTCAGGCTGTGCTGACCATCGCTGAGCGCCGGGGATGGCGTAAAGCTCCAGTTACCGCCGGTGGCGACAACGCTGCCAATCTGCACGCCGTTATCGAAGATTTTCACCGTCGCGCCCGCTTCCGCCGTCCCGGTGAGGGTTGGCTGCGCGTCGTTGGTCAATCCGCCATTGGCGACAGGCGTAGCGGCATTGCCGACATCATCCACAATGCTGCTCAGCACCGGCTGCGCAGGCGGCGTGGTGTCGATGGTCAGGTTGAAGGTTGCTGACGGCGCGCTGGTGTTACCTGCCGCATCCGTCGCCTGAGCCGTAAAGCTATGTGGACCGGTTGCCAGCGTGGTGGTCAGCAGAATGCTCCAGTTTCCGCTGGCATCCGCGGTACCGGTGCCCACCAGCGTCGTTCCTTCATAAATATTCACCGTGGCAAACGGCTCGCTGGTACCAACGAGACGCGGAATGGTGTCGTCGGTGCTTTGTCCGGAACTGACCGGGCCGGTGATCGTGCCCACGTCATCAACCGCCTGGCTGATAACCGGCGCGTTAGGCGCAGTGGTATCCACCACCAGCGTAAAGTCAGGCGATGCGGGGCTGACGTTGCCCGCCGCATCGGTGGCCGTGACGGTCCAGGTGTGGCTGCCATTCGCCAGCGTGGTGGACGGGGTAAAGCTCCACGCGCCGCTGCCGTCAGCCTGGGCGGTGCCGACCTGCTGGCCGTCCTGATAGACCGTGATGGTCGCGTTGGCCGCGGCTGTGCCGTTAAGGGTTGGGGTGGTGTCGTCCGTGCTCTGCCCGGAGGAGAGCGGTGTCTGAACGCTGCCCACGTTATCGCTCGCGGTCAAAATGGACGGCGCTGTCGGGGCGGAGGTATCCACCGTCAGGTTAATCGGTGCCGACGTGCTGCCGGTATTGCCTGCTGCATCGGTGGCGTTGAAGGTAATGGCATGTGGTCCTTCGGTGAGCGCCGTGCCCGGGGTGAAGGTCCAGTTCCCCTGAGCATTGACGACCGCGGTACCAATCTCGCTGCCATCAACAATGATGTGCACCGTGGCACCGACTTCGCCCGTGCCGTTGAAGGTGGGTTTCGTGTCGTTGGTGCTGCTGCCGCTGGTGAGCGTCCCGGTGACCGGACCGACATCGTCAATCACGCTGGTGACCACCGGCGCGGAAGGACCGGCGGTATCAACCGTGAAGACGAAGACCGGCGAGTTGGCTGAGACGTTACCGGCGGCATCGCTGGCGTTGATGCGAATGTTATAGCTGCCATCTCCCAGCGCCGGATTAGGGGTAAAGCTCCAGTTGCCGTTGCTGTCTACCGGTGCGGTACCGATCTCCACGCCATTGTTCAGGATGTGGATGGTACTGCCGACAGCGCCTGTCCCGCTGAGGGTTGGCGTGGTGTCATTGGTGACCTGGCCGGTGGTGAGATTACCGACAATCCCGCCCGCCACGTTGTCGCTGACGGTTTCCAGCACGGGGACCGCCGGCGCCGTCAGGTCAACCACCACGCTCCAGGCGTTTGACGACAGGCTGACGTTACCCTGCGGATCGGTGGCCTTGACGGTGAAGCTGTGCGACCCTTCGACGAGGGCGGTCTCAGGCGTAAAGCTCCACGCGCCGGTACCGTCCGCCGTGACGATGCCAATCTGCGTATTGCCATCAAAGATCGTCACCACGCTGTTCGCTTCCGCCGTACCGGAGAGGGTAGGCGTTGCGTCGTTGGTGGTATTGCCGCTGACCACGGTCGTGGCGGTGTTGCCGACATCATCGGTGACGTTAACAATCACCGGGGTGGTGGAGCTGGTGTCAACCACGATGGTGAAGCCTGCCGATGGCGCACTCTGGTTGCCCGCCGGATCGGTCTCACGGATGGTCAGCTCGTTGCTTCCCTCCGCCAGCGCGGATGGCGTGAAGCTCCAGTTACCCGTCTGGCCGACCACGGTGGTGCCCAGCAGGGTGCCGTTGCTGTAAATGGAGATAGTATCGCCCGCCGTGCCGCTACCGGTCAGGGTTGGGCGGTTGTCATTGGTGGTCTGTCCGTCCGTGAGTGGACCGGTGCCTGGGCCGACATCATCAATAACCGCGCCAATGGCAGGCGCGTCAGGCGCGGTGAGATCAACGGTGACGGTCGCCACCGGCGAACGTCCGCTGGTTTCGCCATTCAGCGTGGCGGTGACCTCAAAGGTGTGCGCTCCTTCACCCAGCGGCAGAGCTGGCGTATAGCTCCAGTTGCCGTTTGCATCGGCGGTCACGGTTGGCAGCAGAACCTGCACGCCATCCTGATAGACAGTGATTATGCTGCCTGGCTCTGCTGTCCCGACAAGGGTCGGCGTCGTGTCGTTAGTGGTTTTGTCTTTCACATCGCCCGTAACCGGGGCCGTATCGTCGTTGATGACCGTAATGACGGGCACGTCCGGGAGGTTCGGCTGCGTACCGGTGACGGTATAGGAGGCTTCAGGGCTGAGATTCCCTGCGGCATCCGTGGCGGTGATGGTCAGCGCCGCGCCGTCCTGCTGGGCCGGGCTGAGCGCCACGGAGAAGTTGCCGCCGGAGACCACCCCGGTACCGATCACGTTACCGCTGGCGTCTGTAACGATAATGGTGGCACCCTCTTCGCCGGTACCGGTCAGCGGCGTCCCCTGTGCAGCCACGCTGATATTGTCCGGCGCTGCCGGAAGCACGGTATCCACCGTGACGGCAAGCGGTGCAGAGTCTCCGGAAGCGTTACCTGCCGGGTCGACCGACGAGACGGTGAAGCTGTGTGGGCCTTCCGCCAGCGTGGTGTCGGCGGTCCAGCTCCAGGTCCCATCCGGCTGGACGGTGACCTGGACTGTGGATGGCGTACCGTCCACGCTGACAATCACGGTGGAGCCCGGCTCGCCGGTGCCGTTGAGGGTTGGCGTACCGTCGCGGGTATAGAGCGTCCCGTTGGTGAGCTGGCTCTCTTCAACGCTGTTGATCTGCGGGATCTCAGGTGCAGTGGTATCGACGGTGACGGTAAAGACCGGGCTGAGTGCGCTGACGTTACCCGCAGCGTCGACTGCCGCAACGGTGATGTTCAGCGGGCCATCCGTCTGCGTGGGCAGGGTAAATGACCATTCGCCGTTAGCCACAACCACGCGTCCAAGCTCGACGCCATTGTTATAGACGATTACCGTTTCACCCGTCACACCGGTTCCACCGACGGTTGGCGTGGTATCCGTAGTAACACCGCCATTCGGCTCACCGGCGATGGCGCCAATCACCGGGGTATCCGGTGCGAGGGTATCGACGGTGATAGTGATCCCCGTAGAAGGGTCAGAGACGTTACCCGCCTCGTCGGTGGCGGTAGCGGTAAATTCGTGGCTGCCCTCGTCAATAGCGCTTTCAGGACGCCAGCTCCAGTTGCCGTTGCCGTCTACCGTGACGGTACCCACGGCGGTTGGTGTGCCGCCATCAACGCTATCATAAATGGTAATCACATCGTTTGGCGTACCGGTGCCACTCAGTACCGGACGCGGATCGTTGATGGTTTCGCCATCGGCAACCGGGCCGGTTATCTGGCTGACGCTGTCGGTAATGACCGGGACCGCGGGCGCGGCCGGCGCGTCGGTGTCGATGGTGATAGTCACCGGCTGGGACGGGGCGCTTTCGTTGCCCGCGCCGTCCTTGTTGGTGACGGTCAGGGTAATGTCATAGGTGCCGTTGGGCAGGTCGGTGGATGGCGTCCAGCTCCAGTTGCCGTCGCCGTCCACCACGGCGTCACCGATTTTGTCAGTGCCGTTGTAAATCGTCACCGTATCGCCTGGATTACCGGTACCGCTCAGCGTCGGCGTGGTATCACGGGTGGTTTCCCCCGGGTTCAGCGACGTGGGTGCTGAGCCATCCGGGTTTACGGTGATGGCTGGCGTGTCCGGTGTGGCCGGTGCGACGGTATCGATCACCAGCTCGAACGGATCCGAAATCGAGGTATTCCCGGCGGCATCTGTGGCATGGATCGTCAGCGAATGCGGGCCGTCGGTGAGCGGCGTGGTAGGGGTAAAGCTCCAGCCGCCGCTGCCGTCGAGCGTTGCGGTACCGAGCAGCGTGGTGCCGTCATACACGGTGATGACCGTGCCGTCTGGGGCGCTCCCCTGAAGTAACGGCTGGGTGTCATCCGTGGTATCGCCGCTGCTGAGCGGGCCTTTAACGTCTCCGGCGTCGTCGGTGACGGTTGCCAGCGTCGCGACCGGCGGTGGGGTGGTATCAACGGTAAAGGTAAATCCACCGGATACCGGGCTGGTGTTACCGGCGACATCGGTGGCGATCGCGGTCAGGGTATGTGTGCCGTCGCCAACCGGCGTGGTGGGCGTAAAGGTCCACGCGCCGCTGCTACCGACCACCGCGGTGCCAATATCGACGCCATCCAGACGGATGGTGATCGTTGAGCCGGGTTCACCGGTACCGTTGAGCGTCGGCGTTGCGTCATTGGTGGTGTCGTTGGCACCCACCGGGCCGGTGCCCACAGGGACATTATCGACAAGCTGGGTGATGGCGGGCGCATCAGGCGCCGTTCCGTCAATGGTAATGGTCCAGGCGTTTGAAACGTTACCGTTGCTTGATGTCGCCGTCAGTACATGGGCACCTTCGGCCAGCGGGGTGGATGGCGTAAAGGTCCACTGCCCAGATGATGGAACAACGACCGTGCCGAGGACGTCGACGCCGCTATGGATGGTGATGGTCGAGCCTGGCTCCGCCGTGCCGTTCAGGGTAGGGGTGCGGTCATTGGTGATCCCATTCTGGCTGATGGGGCCTGTGACGCCGGGTTGATCATCCACCACAGAGAGGATATCGGGTGTCGTGTCCGGTGCGGTGAGGGACGCCGCCGGACTCTGGTTGCCCGCCGCGTCAGTGGCTACCACCGAAAGCTGTTCGCCGTTTGTTTGTGCAGGCGAAAGGGTCGCAACAAAGTTACCGTTGCCGTCAGTGGTGGCGCGGCCAATCACGTCGCCGTTGCTGTTGGTGATGACGATTTTGCTGCCTGGCTCGGCGGTGCCGGTAACCTGGGTTCCCACCGGGTTAATGGCAATAACGGGCAGCGCCGGTGGCGTGGTATCGACGGTAAAGTTTACTGGCTGGGATTCTGCGCTCTGGTTGCCCGC
The DNA here is from genome assembly GCF_050031095.1 of Enterobacter cloacae complex sp. 382A5. Classification (NCBI taxonomy): domain Bacteria; kingdom Pseudomonadati; phylum Pseudomonadota; class Gammaproteobacteria; order Enterobacterales; family Enterobacteriaceae; genus Enterobacter; species Enterobacter cloacae complex sp. 382A5. Next base: position 3,528,802 of record NZ_JBLGVK010000001.1, on the reverse strand, counting down.
CGCATCGGTTTGTTTAATGGTGATCGAGTGCGGGCCTTCCGCGAGCGGGTTGTCTGGCCTGAGACTCCAGGTGCCGTTTGGCAGCACGGTGGTTTGCCCAATCAGCACACCTTTGTCATAGACCAGGATTGTACCGCCAGGCTCTCCCCGTCCCGCCAGCAGTGGTTCAGAGGAGTCGGTGAACTGGCCTGCGGTAATTGCGCCTTTAATGGCCCCGGTCTCATCGCTCAGTACAATCGCCGTGGGCGTTGCCGGAGGGGTGAGATCCACGGTGAGGGTGAATACCGGAGAGGCGGGTCCGGTGTTGCCAGCGGCATCGGTTGCCCGAACGGTGAACTGGTGGGTGCTTTCACCCAGATTGACCGAGGGCGTGAAGGTCCACGTGCCGTTGCTGCCGGTGACCGCCGTGCCAATAGCGACAGAGCCGTCATAGATGGTTACGGTGGAGCCTGGTTCGGCGGTCCCCGAAAGTTGAGGACGCGGATCGTTAGTGCTACCTCCGCTGCTTACCGTTCCTTTGCCGGGATCAATATCGTCCGTTGCGCTGCTAATGGTGGGCGCGCCGGGCGCAACCGTATCGACAACAAAACTGACGGCAGTGGATGCCGGGCTGGTATTGCCTGCCGCATCGGTCGCGGTTGTGGTAATGGTGTGGCTGCCGTTGGCGAGATCGGTGGTGGGGGTAAAGCTCCAGCTACCTTTAGCATCCACCGTGGTGGTGCCAATCTGCTTGCCGTTATCGTAGAGAGTGATGGTGCTGCCTGGCTCGCCGATACCGCTGAAGGTCGGGCGGGCATCATCGGTGCGCTGGCCGTTTTCCAGCGGGCCCGCTTTGTCGCCGGCATCGTCATTTACCAGCAGGATGTCCGGGGCATCCGGCGCGGTGGTGTCCGGAGCGGTTATGGTCGTGCCCGGGCTGGTATTTCCGGAAGAATCCGTCGCGGTGGCGGTAATTTGTTCGCCGTTAGTCAGCGGCGTCCCCAGGTCGATGGTGAATTTACCGTCGCTGCCGGTTTTGCCGGTGCCGATGACGTTGCCGTCGGCGTCTTTCAGCGTGATGGTACTGCCCGGTTCGGCGGTACCGGAGACGGTTTTACCATCCGGCGAGAACTGAAGGCCGGACGGCGCATTCGGCGGAGTGGTATCTGGATCGGAAGGGTTTGTCGGCGTGCCGGGGTTGCTGCCGTTGTCATCATCGTCATCCCCACCGCCGCCACCGCCGGTGCTTGCCGCCGCCGCGATGCCACCCGCGGCGACAATGCCACCCAGCACCCAGGGCCAGATGGCCGCGCCGCCTGCATCACTTCCGGATGCGGCAAGCAGGACGTCAGTGGAGGCAATAGATTCATAGGTGGCCGCCCCGGCGGGGTCCTGAATCCACCACAGCGCGCCCTCACTGTCCTGCAGTACCAGCTGGCTCGCCCCTTGCGCATCGGTGACGAAGAAATTTTTAACGGTAATCACCTCGCCGGAGTGTAGCGTGATCACCAGATCGTTACCGTTGCGGGCGAAGTCAGCGACATTGGCTCGCTCTACCTTAAGCTCAACGATAGAGGAATGGCTCAGCGTAACCTGAGTGCCTTCCGTGGTGGTTTCCACACCCGTAAGTTTCGATATAACAGAGATTTGGCTCATTTAGTGAGTACTCCAGCAGAGTTATCGTTAACGGCGAGCAAGATGAGCCATCTCTGTTAAGGGTAAAGCGCGCCCCCGGCGGAGTAACTGTTATTTAAAACAGCGCTCACCGTATTTATTTTCAGCGCGAACGATGCCCGCCAGAATGCAGAGTGGCAACATCAGAGCGAATCTATTTATTTGAGAAAAACTATCAACAATGTGATTTTGTCTTTTATATAACCTTGTGTTTAATAGAGGAATTAATCCGGGACGGTATAAAAATGATATAGTCAGAAAAGTCTGGATATGCAAATTAAGCTTTAGTAAACATGGCGCAAGGATGTGAAGAGGGCATTGCTTTATAGATTTTGTTTATAATTTAAAATTTGTAAGCCATTGATTGTTTGCGATTAGTTCATTTTTGATGAGTCGGTTTTTTATGCATTTTCGCCGCGGGAAAATAATTGGTAGGTGATGATTTTAATCGTATTCTGGCATTGATTGTTTATGGTTGCTTAATTGCGGTTTAAGATAGGGTAATGTTTTTGATGTAAGATATATTATATTTATTCGCATTTTATAAATATTCTTTTACAGGGTTAAATTTTCTGCTAGCAGGCGATATTTAATAGAATGGTGAGGGGTAAAATACGCCTGGCTTTATTTGAGGCAATAAAAAAGGCCGCGCAGGCGGCCTTTTTATCTGTGTGACGGTTACTCAGTGACTTTTTTTTCCAGCTCGCTGGCACCTTCTTTGGTTTTGTTCCAGCCTTTCTCAGCACCTTCTTTGGTGGCGTCCCAACCCTTCTCGGTGCCTTCTTTGGTTTTGTGCCAGACTTTCTGTGAGTCTTCGCTGACCTTGCTACCAAAGCTTTCGCTTTTACCTTCTGCAGCATGTTTCTGTTTCAGCTTCAGCTCTTCACCTTTGTTCTGCTCTTCGTGCAGTTTTTGCTTCGCTTCGTTGGCGTTAGCGTTCGCCGCGGCGACGGTATCATCAGTTGCATGTGTGGTCGCAGCAAATACTGGAGAAGCCAGCAGAATGGCAGACAATGCGATAATTGTTTTTTTCATAATATCCTCATTTACGTTATCGGTTATGAGCGTGATTCAGCATGTCACAGACAAAGCGAAGCGGCTTTAGGAAAAAACTGTAAAAGGGTGGAGGCCATAACGGCGCTATTATCTCCGGGGCAGCCAAAATAATCATAAATGCCGCTCACTCGGCGTGAGACGGCATTTTATTAGTCACCGTGATTAAATATTTTCCAGGTCGATACCGCGCGTGTTGGGACCAAAAATACCAATGGTGAGCATAACAATCAGCATACTGATCACAATAAAGGCAATGACCGCCGTTGAGCCGCTATATTGCAGTATCAGACCGATAATTATACTGCTGAAGACGGTGGATAAACGGCTAAAGGAGTAACAAAAGCCGACCGCTCGCGCCCGGATTCGGGTGGGGAAAATCTCTGACTGATAGGAGTGGTAACTGTAAGTCAGCCAGGCATTGGACCAGGTAATAAAAAAGCCGCAGGCAATGAGCAGCAGTGGGTTGCTCTGAAACGCAAACAGCGAACCAAAGATGACCGTGGTCAGACAGGACAAGACGATTTGCCATTTATTTTCCATCCGATCGGCATAGCGGCTGCAGATAAGCGCGCCGAGAGGATAGGCCAGCGTGATGAAAAAGGCGTATAACAAACTGTGCGTGACGGATGTCCCGCTGCCGGACAGCAGGGCGGGCAGCCAGTTTCCGAAGCCAAAAAAGCCAATCGCCTGAAAGATATTCATCACCACCAGCATCGCAACCCGGCCACGGTAGCGCGGAGACCAGATATCTTTAAACCTGCCCTTGAGTGAACTCTGTTCGTTGTGCTGCCCGGCGCGGAGAGGGAAATCCGCCTGTTCGCCGCTGCCGCAGCGCTTCTCCATCTCCTGCATGACGGTTCTCACCTCATGAAAGCGCTTTTGCTGCAGCAGCCAGCGCGGAGATTCCGGCAGCCCCTTGCGCACCAGCCAGATAATGATGGACGCCAGCGCGCCAGCGATCACCACGAACCGCCATCCGCTCAGGCCAAACCACATCTGCGGCACCAGCCACCATGACATCAGCGCGACGGCAGGAACCGAGAGAAATTGAATGAAAAAGGCGAAAGCAAAGGCGCGGGTGCGAAGGTGAGCAGGTACCCACTCTGTCAGATAGGTATCAATGGTGACCAGTTCAACGCCGAGGCCGATGCCTACCATAAAACGAAAAAAGATCACCCATTCTGCCTGATGCTGAAACGCCATGACGAGGGAGAACAGCCCGTACCAGAGCAGGGCATACATAAAGGTCGCGCGTCGGCCAATGCGATCAGCATAGGGGCTGAGCAGGCTGGCACCGATAAAAAGCCCCAGAAAAGTTGCGGACGCAAACGCGGCCTGGTCGGCCATACCGAACACGCCCTGCTGGCCGGTGTGGAAGATGCCATCAGCAATGAGACCGGCGCTGATGTAGCCTGTCTGAAACAGATCGTAAAGCTCAAAAAAACCGCCAAGGGACAGCAAGGCGATGAATCGCCAAAGTCCGGCGGAAGCCGGTAAGGCATCGATCCTTGCCGCAAGATCGTCCTCGCGGATGGGGTTTTGTGCCCCCCACTGTGTTCCTGAAACTATGCATTCACTCACGGTTAACCCTCTCGTAACATTCACCCTGAGTCGTTATGCTAGAGGGAAATCAGCGGATTTAAATTTTTAATTCGTATTCAGAAGCAATAAATAAAGCATAAAAAACCAGATATTTTTCTTTTAGTGCGTGGATATTCACTCTCTGAGTTAACCCATTTTTCGAAGAAAATATATTCTTGTTACGCGGTGAAAAATAGCCGTGCGGCGCTGCGGAGTTATTATCGAACCGGGGCAGAACGACAATGCTGGAAAATTTTCACTTGACGATAGCAAGGACTTTTGCCACTAATTATCGGGTGATGTTTGCTGACCTGGTGCAGATTGTAGAATGGAAAAAATCGAGAATTTAATTCCGATGGTGGTTTTCGCGCGTGTCGTCGAAACCCTGAGCTTCACCGAGGCCGCACTCTCTTTGGGAATGTCGAAGTCATCAGTTAGCCGGGATATTTCAACGCTGGAAAAACGTATTGGTGCAATGCTGCTTAAGCGCACCACCCGGAAAATAGAGATTACGGAGCTGGGGCTGAGCTACTATCAGCACTGCTTCAAAATATTGAATGAACTGCGCGCCGCAGAACGCTTTATACGGGATTATTATGAGGAGCCGGCGGGGACAATAAAAATACTTGCCCCGGTGACGTTCGGAAAAGAGTATGTTGTGCCAGCATTAAATGCATACTTAGAACGAAATATTATGGCCAACGTCGATCTCGATTTATCGGATAAAGCGGTGGATATCAAAGAGAGCCAGTACGATCTCTCTATCATTGTGGCGCAGGACACACCAACCCATGAGCACACCAAATTTTTATGCTCCATCCAGTGGGGGCTTTATGCCACCCCTGACTGTATCGCCCGGATGCGTCCTGTTCTGACGCCGGGCGATCTCCCGGCCCACAACTACATTCTGTTTCGCGGTGTGGCGCGTACGGTTTCGCTGCCGTTCAGAAAAGAGAAACAGAAGGTCAATATTGACGTTCATAGCCGCTTCAGAAGCAACAACAGCGTGGCGCTGATCAGCATGGCGCTTTCCGGCCTCGGCATTGCTTACTTGCCCAATTACATTGCGCGAGAAAGTCTCGCCACCGGGAAACTGGTCCGGCTTTTACCCGGCTGGCAGATGGATGAATATAAAGTGTGGCTACTGTCCAAAAATAAAAACACGATGACCTCAGGCATTAAACGCTTTAGCGACGAACTTCAGCAGCTGATCGCCGGGGCCGAGGTCAAAGCAGGCTACTGATATCCAGCTCGCCATGACGCAGGATCGAGACTTTGTCATCCAGCAAAGAGATATGCGTGGTGGCGGTACGGCTGGGGTTTTTGCAGTTGGACGGGACAACCAGATCGACACAATCTCCCATATCTTCCCGGGCGAGCGTAAAACTGACAAGATCGCCCTCATCCTGCGGATACCCTGCCGGGATCACCACCAGCGGCCTGCCTAACCGGCTGATGATGGTTCGCATCTGACTGTTTTTCACGCAGACGACCGGGAGAATATCGCCTGCGCCGGGAAGAAAATCGGCGCGCTGTTTCTTTCGCAGGCTGATTTTAAGGGTGCCGGGCCAGCAGGCCCGGCTGAGCATTTCAATTTTGCTTCTTTGCCACGGGCTGACATCCACCCATTCCCATATGTCCGCCAGTTCGCAGAAGCAAAACGTCATCTCTCTGGTACAGGGCGATCTTTTTAACAGCGTCAATTTTTCCACGGCATCCGGGCTGTAAGGATCGGCTGCCAGGGCAAAGTGGGTATCGGTAGGGATCAGGATGATCCCGCTATTACGCAATACGGTAATGGCCTTGTCTATAAATGACATGATTATCGATATCCCTGTGACGCGGTTAAACCCAAAAATTAATAGTAATCGCCGTGGCGATAGTCCCAGGTATTAAACTGGGCGGACATGAAATTAATAATTTTATTCACGTCGAGACCTTTGCGAATTAATACCGGGCAAGGGGTTACTTTTCTGGCACTACCCTGTTCAGGGACCAGTTTCCCTTCGCTGTCCACCATGGACACCATCACGCCTTGTTCATAGCGACTCTCCTGGGTTTCATCAGGCTGAATAGACTTAACGTACTCGTTGGCACAAATAATTAAGTCTGCACGCGATTCGATGCGTTCCCCAATGAATTCCACCATGCCGCGGTTGCCTTTTCCTGACGGATTCGCCGAGCTGGCAAAAGAGAATTTCTGATGATTTTCCCACAGCTCTTTAGCAATCATTTCGCCGGGTTTGCCAAATTTAATCACGAAGCAGCTGGTTTTTCTGCCGTCCATCATCAGCTCTTTGAGGCCGTTATCGGGTAATCTGGCGATGGCATCTTCTCGCCACGGTAAAATACAGCCCAGTAATACGTCTGCATCCCAGTGGGCCTGATAAAATGCCTCGATTTCCGGGTTCATCTCCGCCAGCGATTTCAGCTGTTCCATACTGCCGCACAATACCACGCCGGGTTTATTACGGTTTCGCTGTTTGGCTTCGAATTTTCTCTCAAGACCCTCTTTATCTGAGGTCATAATGATATAACCCACTTTCGTAGGGCAAACAATCATTCCGCCTTCAGCCGATAATACGTTAATCGCTTCCGGCTGAACCTGACCATTCCACGCGACTTTCTTATTCATCATTCAATTCTCCCTGCACCGCACTGGTGTCATAAATTTAGGGAAAGGATGTCGTGTAATAAGAGGCTTCGCAATCAGCAGAGAAATTTTCACCGCATTGTTTCAGTGTTGGAACAATATCGCGTTATTCCTGGGCAATATGCCGGGTTGGTTAATTCTGTTACCGGTTTTGCTTTCAATCGGTTACCAATAGAACAACCCACCGGTAAATACCGATTTTTAAACAGAGGTTAACGCTATGAAAGTATCTATTGCAGGTTTAAGTGACTACGCTTTTCTCTCCAAAGCGAACGAATATCATAATTTTGGGGGGAATGGCGATAATGTCTCGCCCGCCTTGTCCTGGGAAAATGTCCCGCAGGGAACCAAAAGTTTTGCCGTAACCGCGTACGATCCTGATGCGCCAACGGGCAGCGGTTTCTGGCACTGGGTGGCGTATAACATTCCTGCCAGCCTGACCGGGCTTGCGGCAGGCGCGGGAAATCCGGCGAACACACCCGACATCAAACACGCCAGCTCCGATTTTGGTGCGCCTGGCTACGGCGGTTGCTGCCCGCCAGAGGGCGACATTCCGCACCGCTATATCTTCACCCTGCACGCCCTGAGCTGCGATGACCTGGGCGTGACGCCGGATCTGCCAAACGCGGTGATACGTTTCCTCATCAACATGCATACCCTTGAGAAAGCCAGCGTCGTCACGCTGTATAAGCGTTAATGAGGCGTGCGTGATTAACCGAATCAGAGCGGTTTTCGCCCGGTATAGCCTGCTCAAATGGGGCGTGGCGGGTGGCGTGCTGGTGGTCATTGTTCTGCTGTTTTTTGCGGGAATGGGGGTCTCCAGCAAGGAGGCCTTTATCAATGGCCGAATATCCACGGTGCTCTCCCCGCTGCCGGGACAGCTGGTGCTGGCGAAGAACATCGCGCCGGGACAGGCGGTCCGTGCCCGGCAATCGCTGGGAAATGTGGTCACCACGCAGGCGAACGACCAGATCCCCGGCCTGGTGGCCCAGCGCAGCGCGCTGGAGATCCAGCTTGCTGAACTCGACAAGCAAATTTCGGGGATCGATCAACGACTGCAGGTTTATCAGCAGCAGCGGCAGCAGTACCTCGCCGAGAGCAGGATGCAGCAGCAGTTAGGTGAGAAACAATCGGCTGCCACGTTTGTGCAACTGAAGGAGGAGTTGAGCGCGATTACGGCGCAAACCGCCTTCTCCCGACAGCAGCTTCAGCGCTATGAAAATCTCTACCAGCAGCGTTTCATCAGCCGCATGGAGTATGAAGAGCGTAAAAACAACACGCGGGTGTTGCAGGCCAGCCAGGAGGCGAAAGCAGCCGAGCTGCGTCAGCGTTTACTGGACGTGAATGCCGCCAAATCCGGCCTTCAGCTGACAGGGCCAAGAACGCTGGATGCGCCACAGCAGAATCAGCGCGATATGTCGCTCACAATCGAGAATATGCAGCAGGAGAAGCTACAGCTGATTGCCCGCAAGCAGGCGACGACGCAAAGCATTCAGGAAGTCGCTGCGCTCCTTCACTCCCGTCAGCAGGCGGCGCTCAACAGCAGCACGGACGGCGTGATCTGGGACGTGACGGAGGAGAGTGGTGCGAGCGTCCAGAACGGCACCCCGATTGTGCGCATTCTGGATTGCCGCACCCGCTGGGTAGAGGCGTTTTTTGATGAGGCTGACGCCGGCAGTCTGCGCCCGGGGATGGCGGTAACGGTGCGTCTGACCACCGCATCCGCCACGCGCTGGAAAGGAACGATAAGAACCCTCCGCGCAGGGAGTGGACGCGTGGCGGTAGGGGAGAGGGACGTACAGCCCCCGCCTGAAATCGCGCGCCGGCAGTTGCCCGTGAAAGTGCTGACTGCACATATCGATATCGACTGGAAAGACGTGCCGGATCCCGCCAGTTTCTGCCTCGCGGGCCGTAGCGTAACCGTCAACATTTAAACAGGAAAAGAGATGCAGCATATACATAATACGGTCGCCGCCCTGAAGCGCGGCGAGGTGGTTCTGGTCCCCACGGACACGAATTACGCCCTGGCGGCAGACCCGTGGAACATTGACGCCTGCCAGAAAATTTACGATCTCAAAAAACGCGAACGACAGAAACCGCTGACGCTTTTCGTCGCGGAACCGGCGCAGGCATGGGATTACATCGCCGTCGATAAGGTCCAGCACCGCGCTGCGCTCGACAAACTGATTGATGCCATGCCCGGTGCGCTGAATGTGGTGGTTCCGGCATCGGACAATGTGCCGCAGAACCCGTATCTGAAGCCGGAATCCATCTCTCTGGTGTGCAATCATCAGAGCGTGTTGCGAGAGGTGATTGCGCTGTTTGGCCGCCCGCTGGGGATGAGTTCTGCCAATCTTTCCGGCGTGGAGTCTGACTGCCTGATCGACATTGATGCCGCCCGCCAGACGTTTGGCGACCGTGTGGGCTATATTCTGCCCGCAGCCCAGCGTCCGGTGACAACGGTCTCCAGCACCATCGTCTCGTTACTGGAGAAGGAGATTAAAATCCTTCGTGCGGGAGATATGGATATTATGGCGATGCTGGCGTCATGACGACGCGCCGGTTACATCCCGGGTCTGGCAACCATGGCCTGTTCCTGGCCTACCGTATTATTTCCCGTTGCTATTTCCATCTTCCCGTCTTGCTGCTCTATTTCTGGACAATAGACATGGGGATGTACCGGATTATTTTCCTGCTGGCGCTGTATGGATTGACCAGCACCTTCAGCAGCGGCATACCCGGTTGGCTGCTGCGCTTTTTGTCACCCAGACAGACGGTGATTGCAGGCGAACTGATGAAGGCGCTGGGAATGGCGCTGATGCTCTGGAGCACCCGGCAAAGTGAGGTTAACCTCTCTCTGCTGATGGTGTCGCAGCTGCTTGGCGGCGCGGGATTTACCATTGCGCTGACCACGGATGCGGCCCTGCTGCGCCAGCTCACCGCAGGCGACCAGCACCGGTTTATGCAGATCCAGACCACGTCGCAAAGTGGGATGTTTATTGCCACCCTGATCGCCGGGTCGCTGGGGAGTATTCTGTTTGACTATAACCCCCAGTGGCCGTTTATCGCCGCCATTGTGGTGAGCGTTCTCTCCTCCGGGTGCGTGGCGTTGATTCGCGTGCAGGAGGCAGAGCCCGAACCTGCCCGGCCTGTTGAGCGGGTCTCTTTTTCGCCCAGAGGGGACCAGCTCTTCTGGATGCTGTTCTATTCCATTTCACGCGCTTTTACGCTGGCGCCGTTCATCGGCTTTATCCCGTTCTACTTTATTATGGTGAATGTCGACCCGCTGCTTTTCGGTGCCGTGCTGAGCTGCTTTACGCTCTCGTCCTGGGGAGCGATCAAAATAGCCGGGCCGTTTATCGCACGGTTTGGGGTAACGGCGTTACTGGCGACGACAAGCCTTTTTATGACGGCGGCGCTGGGGCTTTTTGCCAGCAATGAATGGCTTGCAGCGAGAGGCATGGACTATTTTGTCTCCGGGCTGCTGGCGCTGGTGCTGCTGGGGTTTGGCTCCGGGACGATCCGGCCCGTCACGCTTGCTAATCTCGATCTCTCTGCCAATACCCCGGATGAACGTATGCGCGTGTTCGGGCGCATGGAGCGTGATTTCGGGCTGGCCAATGCCTTTTTACTGGCCGTTGGGGCGTGGCTGCTGGTGAGCCGGGACTTTTCCACGCTGATGCTGATCTTCTGCCTGATCTATATTCTGGTGGTATGCATATCTGCACTGCTTTACTTAAAGAATTTGCGCAGCGGGGAGCACAGTTCCACCTGAGGAACAATTCATACGCAAAATGAAACTAATCTGACGAATAACGGATTCCCGTTGAAAGCCCCTCCTCTGTACGGTGTAATTTCCCCATCAGATAAAGAGGAGAGAAAAATGAATATTCACGAAACTGATGATTATGCGTCGGTAAATATAAAGCCGGGGATGACGTTAACCGAAAAAATAATCGCCAGAGCCAGCAAGAGATCGCATGTTTCACCGGGTGAAGTTCTTTTCGTGAATGTTGATGTATTAATGTCCCACGATCCCTGCACGCCTGGCGTCGCCAGCGTATTTAAAAAAGAATTTGGTGAAGAGGCAAAAGTCTGGAACCCGGATCGTTTTATTATGATCCCTGACCACTTTGTTTATTCCGCCGACCCGCAGGCAAATCAAAATATTCGGGTAATGCGGGAATTCGCAAAAGCGCAAAATATTACCCATTTTTATGATGTGGGCACCCCGGACTATAAAGGCGTGTGTCATATCGGCCTGGCGGAAGGGGGACACACCCGGCCGGGAGAGGTGTTGTTGGGGACCGATTCTCACACCGTGACCGCCGGGGCCTTTGGCACCTTCGCCATTGGCGTGGGGATCACCGACGGGGCGTACGCCCTGGGTACGGGGGAGATCCCGTTGATGGTTCCCGCCACCATAAAAGTGAATTACTACGGTAAAAAAGCGAAAAGCGTTCAGGCGAAAGATTTAATTCTGGTGTTAATGAAAGAGCTGGGCGTGGAAGGGGCGACCTATAATGCCATCGAATTTACCGGCAACGTCATCGATGAATTATCGGTCGAAGAGCGAATGACGATGTGCAATATGGTTGTGGAGTGCGGGGCTAAAAACGGCATTATGGTGCCAAATCAGGCCACGCTGGATTACCTGGCGACCAGAACCACCGTCCCGTATTCCGTGGTGACGCCTGATGAAAATGCGCATTACGTCCGCACGATTGATATTGACGTCTCAGCATTAACCAGCGTGATTGCGCGGCCACACTCACCGGATAATGTGGTGGCAGTGACACAGCTGGAAAATATTGCCATTTCGCAAGCCTATATTGGCTCCTGCACGGGCGGTAAAACGGATGATTTTATCGCTGCTGCGGAAATACTGTGGCAGCGCAAGGTGGCCATCCCAACCTACGCCGTTCCCGCGACCAAAGAGGTTTTTCATAATCTGATCACCACCCAGGTGAAGGGCCGATCCGTGTATGAAATTCTGACCCGGGCTGGCGTTAAATTATCTTCTGAACCCGGCTGCGCAGCTTGCTGCGGCGGGCCAGCGGACACCTTTGGGAGAGTCAGGGATCCGATAAGCGTGATCTCCACCACCAACCGTAACTTTGTGGGGCGGATGGGAAATAAAGGCGCGATGATTTATCTGGCCTCTCCTTATGCAGTGGCTGCTGCGGCAGTGGCCGGTTTTATTACTAATCCAGAACGGTACTTAACTAATGACTATTAATAACGTAATGCGCGGTACAGTTTATGTGTTAGGCGACAATATCGATACCGACCAGATATTAACGGCTGAATATTTGAAAATTAACCCGGCCTCTGCCGAGGGGCGTGAAGAGCTGGCAACGCTCGCCATGTGCGGACTGCCGGAAGGGGCGCTGCCGTTTATTAACCCGCAGACGCAGCGAGCCGGTTATGACTTTATTGTGGCCGGGAAAAATTTCGGCTGTGGCTCATCACGCGAGCATGCGGTGGTGGCTCTGGGAGCATCCGGTGTGAAGGCCGTCGTCGCCCAGTCGTTCGCCCGCATATTTTTCCGCAACTGTGTATCCACGGGGCAAATCATGCCCGTCACGCTGAATGAAGGCAGTGATATCCGTGCGCTGAAAACGGGGGATACCATTGAAATCGATTTAGACGCTCATCAGATTGGTACTGCTGATGGGATTCTGAAAACCGCTCCGGTAGGGGAACTTGCGAACATTGTCGCCGCCGGTGGCTTGTTCGCTTACGCAAGGCAAACAGGAAAGATTTAATCCAATACAACCATAAGACTCAAAACAAGACGCCTTACTTTCTCAGGGTGCAGCGTCTGTTTTGAGCGTACATAAGGCAATCAAACTATGATCACCCAGCTAGAGTTTAACGATCTTCAAAAAGATGAGCTATCAAAACTTATCAGCCGTGTCACCATCAGCCCGTATACAGACTACAAACTCTTCAAGCAGTCCATCACCGAACTCATTGAAAATGGTCTGGTGCCCACTTTTTTTGTTCAGGCCTGTGAGCGCGTCAGGCAAGAGCGCAAGGATCAAGGCATTAACGCGCATTTATTAAAAAACGTACCACTCGACACCATCATTCCAGAATTTGATCAGTCCAATCCCGTTAACGATAAGTACGCCAAAAAGCTCACCTTTGTAGGAGAGGCGCTGCTGGAGCTGTTCGCTCAGCTCACCGACTCACCGTTACTGGCCTACCGTACGCGCAACAACGGTGATTTTTTCCATGATGTTTATGCCGACAAAAAATACAGCAACACACAAACGCAAAAAACGGACGGCGAACTTTATTACCACAACGATCGCACCGCTCACCCGGTACGTGCTGATTTTCTCAGTTTATTAGGCATGCGTTGCAGCGAAGAAAACCTGATTTTTACCGGCTACCTGGACGGTAAAGCGATTCTGGATAATTTGAAGGCTGAATCCCAGGAGTGGTTACGAAAGCCACTTTTTATTACCCCTTTTGATGAATACTCTCGCGACTCGAACGCCAGCCAGATTGATTCTGAGCTGCATCCGATCCTGGAGAATATTCATACTTTCCGTTACTACGACACACGCACAACGTATTCTCCGGATGCGCCAGCAGAGGCGATCAAAGCATTAATTGACCTTAAGGTGGCCATCACCAAAGCGGCAAAAGGCCGCGTTGCTATTAACAAAGGCGACCTGTTCTCCTTCGCCAATCAGGACTCTTTACACAACCGGGAAATCATCCAGGTGAGAGATCCATACTCAGCGGAAAAACGCTGGCTGCTGAAAACCTACAGCTTCCGTAATCCCGAGGTGATGAATATGTATCACAACTACTTCGATGCCGATCTGCCGGGGTTTGTGGTCGCCGAGTAAGGGTGACCTTGCTGGTATAAAAAAGCCCGCATGCCTGAGGTGTGCGGGCTTTTGTTTTTGCGGGAAGGCCTGTGCTATTAACGTTCTTTGGTCATCATCTCGCTTTATAACTTATGACAAGCCGTTATCAAGCTCAGCGGATAGCCTGTTAAGTTCCTTGCTGATGTGTTTGCGCCGTTGTTTTAAAAGTACCCGGGCCGGAATGATGCGTTCGATAATTGTCGGCTTTCTGTTCAAATACGCTGTCACAAGCCGTTTGATGTCTTTTTCTGACCAACCGTCCATCACCGGCGTTGGGTTGTAAAGCAGGTTAGCCTGTAGAGCAGGGGCGACTTCCTCATCCACAATTCTGAAGATCTCTTCCCGGTTTAATCCGGATTTTTTCAGCACCTCTGCCATCCATTGATAGTCATACTCCTGGAGTTCACGCCCGGAAAAAAGTTCTGATAAGGCGTGCCAGACGGGGACGCGGGCGATCAGCTCTACGTCAGTTAAGGTGAGTATTCTGTTAAATAATGGCTTCAACTGATGTTTTCCGGCGAGGGAGTTGCAGAAATTGCTATGTATTTTTTCAGGCCTGACTTCCGTTTAACGCCTTTCGGGTCGGAAATAAAAGGGAGGCGCAAGCGAGGTGAATCTGATACTTCCACTGTCCAGATATAATCCCCAATAAACCTGAACTTCACGCTATCGTCAGTGATCTGGAGATCAGCAAAACTTCCTGTCGAGTATTCATTACCTAAACGAACAATTTCTTTAAGCCCGTCATGCACGTCGATAAGGGCAATGGTCAACGATTCCTCGAAAATGACATCGTCTGTCAGAAACAGGATATAACGCTGGTCATTAACCTGAACCACGGCTTCCAGTATGTGCCCGGGAATGAGAATACCCGTGCTTTCGCCATTGAGTATGACTTCACACTGAGCCTGGGTTAACTCGTTCGCTTCGCGGGTTAATATCAGAGAGAGTGATTGAACCTGCTGCATCATTAATTTCGGGTATGTTTCCATGTCTGGACTGGAAGCGTTCTGTGGCTGTGGATTTGCTAAGAAGAAAACATAAGCTTTTGATGGTTTGCTGGCAAACAAATTTGCCTGGCTGTAGAACTGTTCATGTTACTGAATTTATCACTAGAGAGCCGCATTCGGGGGTTGTAGTTTTTTTTTTCTGAGATCTCGGTATACTGGCTTCGCGTAGAAGGAAGGGGAATGACGTGGCGATATCGGAAGAAGTGTTACTTAAATCTGGTTTTACAAAAGAAGAGCTTCAAAAGCTTAAACGCTATGCGGATACGCAAAGTACTACATTGGATATTTTGCTTCCTGCTCTTTCAAATCGATTTAAAGGGATTGTCATTCTTTCAGCCATACTTATCGTTCTGTTCATCCTGGCAGTGTGCTTCGCGTCCCCAGAAAATATCATCTCATCAGGTGTAGCTGTACTGTTTATCTTTGGTATCTTCTGCTGGATGACCCCCCTCAAGTTAACTTATAAAGCCTGGCGGTTTAGGAAGGATTATCAATAGTCAGTAAGTCGAAAACGATTTTTGCGTTTATGCCATATCCGATGATTTTCATAGTTAGTTTTGGCCGACTCATTGAGTCCATTTTTCTGTAAAAATCTGAGCGCATAAAATAAAACAGGCGCCAGGAGCCTGGTTTTCGAAGTAAACCGAATACGCTGTACGCATTTGCAGCAAGACTTACCGTTTTATAGGCTGCCAGACCTGTTTCACTGCGAAATCCCATAAACTCCGCTACTGACATCGCTGTGTCAGCAACAAACCCTTGTGACCCAGGTTTGTTCAGTAATTGATTATTTACTTCTCTGGATACGGTATTTGCCGCATCAATCACTAATGTGGCACCCAACAAGACCCCGACAGGTGTCATTGAACTAGCAAGGATCAATCCACCTGCGGCTTGTAAACCTGCAAAAACAATCTGCACAGCGGAGATCACATAGCCAACGATTTTGTTGTTTTCCTTGATGAATTCAACTTTGGCATAAATCTGTGCAGCTTTCGTCCTGAGTAGCCGATCCTGTTCAAGAAGATTTTCATTCTCTGCCCTTAGATTTTTTATGTAGGAAATCCCTTCTTCATCAGACTTCGCTTTGCGGGCAAGAGAAAATTGCTCAGTGATGAAAGACTTAATGTCTTCCATGAACTGAATTCTGGTGAGCCCATCTTTGAGGTGGCTAGCCGCTACCATGTTTGCTGTGTTAATGAGTTTTCTAGCTTCAAGATTAATCATGGTCGCTGACCATGCGTTAGTCCGTTGTCCTGTAAGAAGCGAAATATCCATTATTACCCTCATGTACGATTTACGGTAGCATCGGCCAAGAGCATATAACAATCTATATTCGTTTGTATATATTATTGCTATGCAGGAGCAATTTTCATAATCCAGAAAAGACCTCTTTGCTACCTTTATGATATGCTGTAACACCCCAGCCGAATTGTATTCAATTAGTAATACATGTAATAAAGAACTGCATGTCTCTGACGGTGTATTATAAACTGATGCCGGAATAGATACTTTCTGACATAGTACTCGATGCTGATTCTCACTATCTTTTGGGCAATGATAGTGCTGCTATGTCTAAATGGGCGGTAGCCGTTTAATGGGCTGGCGCACAAGTATGGATAGCCATCCGAAGAGACTAAAGTGATCATACTGACACTACTCAAAGGTATGGGGAGTCAGGCAAGCATTTCCACCTGGCTGCAAGTCAGGGATGAACTAACGTAGGTCGAAAAGGCAAACCGCGAAAAGCTTGCTTCATTCGCACGAAGAAGGGCAGTGCATCAGCATCCGTAACCGTCTGAATGATTTTATGCAGGCGCACGGCGCGGAGCTGGCCGCCGCCCTTGCCCCGGAGCTGATGAATTATTCCGGGCAGCATTCCGCCATTCAGCGCTGCGCCACGCAGCACTCGATCGACTATCTACGTGAGGCGCTGCAGGTCTGGCTGGTCACCGGTGAAAAAATTAATTATTCGGCGCAGGATAATGACATTTTAACGGCCATCGGATTCAGGCCTGACGCGGCTTCGCGCGGTGATAGTCGTGAAAAATTCATGCCTGCACAGAACCTGAATTAAACCCGCCGACGCGCAGAACTGGCCGCGCAATAGTCCTTTCAAAAATTCCCGAAAATCCCGCTGTTTTCCCTAAAAAAAGCCATGCATGCATAAGGTGCATGGTTTTGCATGCGTTTTCCCGACACTGTATCCCCGCCAGCGCCAGCACTGGCGTGCCTTGAGGCCGGTCATACACCTGCATTAAAAGCGCCCCCTTAAACGGGCAGGCGGGGAGAGCATTGCGCGCGAAATCGAAGGTGCTTAATTTAAAATGGCTATGACTCAAGCACACGCTTCTATTCAGACAAGAATTTGTGTCTTTAAGTGCATAATTTACTTTTGAGACTAGCCTAATTTTAAGTGGTGTGAATTTCATTGCGACCTGTCATTCGGCATTTCACTTATCGGTTATATGTCACACCTTCAAGGAAATTATTCAAGATATACTCCTCCATAGGGCTTGCATCCATTGACGTTGACAACCCTATAATTGATTCTATGCCCTTTAAATGATCAATAATATTATGCAAAGTTAAAGATTCGCTTTCGAAGTTTATTTTGTAAGTAATCGATATTTTTTTTGTAAGCATGCGAGGTAGACCATATTCTTCTAACTGATAAACAATTGGGGGAAGAAACGCGTTTGATGTTTTAAATATAAATGGCGATATGTCTGTTTTTTTATTAGGCAGTAATTCAGATAGTAAAACGTTAACATCATTTAAAAGTGAGGTTAACTTAAATGTTAGATTTTTCTCGAATTCAAAGAAATCATCGATTGTTATTCCGTCATTAGATAGAGTATCTAAAATTTGTGGGATTGTATATTTCCAGTTTAAACTTGCGACCTTAATATATGAAACGAATTTAGAGTATCTACCACCCCATCCGGCAGGTTGTAGATTAATTATTTTATATAAGTAGTAGTCCCATTCATCGGGGTTATTTGAATTAAGGTATGCAATATTTGCCCATTCATTTGGTTTGCTTGCTATATCAATGGCTATATCTCTTATTAGTAAGTAATCACTAGATTTGAAAGCTCCTTCATTTAACAGTTTATTAAAGGTATCATGCCCTAAAATAGATCTCATTTCTTCCTTGTACGCAATGATAGCGGAAATTTGCTCCGGCGTTAAATCATTTTTATACTCAATCTCGTCAATTCCACCCACAAGAGACTCAGGAATGGTTAAATCCAATTCGTTGTATTCCTCTTGAGGAGGTGCTGATAGTAAATACACTTTACCAATAAAATGTTTGAACATCCGCCCACTTCGGCCAATGATATTCTTGTATGTAAAATCTTTAAGGTTACTACTTCCATTTTTACATTGCCAAATTACAACATTTTCAGCTGATGTATTTACTCCCTCCACAATGGAGGACGTCGAAACAATGTTTTTGATTCCGTGCTTTTCCTCGAAGAGTTTGATTTGTAACTGACTGATAGAACGGTGCAATCGTCCATTATGTATACCCATTCCTTTCTCAATTAGTTTGGCAAGTTTCCAATTTTGAGAATAATTAATCTTTAACCAATTTGAAAATTCTTTCAAAAGATACGGTTCATGAGAGAATTCAGTTTTTAAAATAAGGTTTGATATTTTTTCAATGTTTTTATATGTACCTGCATATATTAAAGTCTTCCCGTCAGTATTTGAAAGGATCTCTAACAGTGCTTTAGATTTTTTAGTGTCATCTTCTTTTATTTCTTTGGAAAGATCATGCTTTTCCAAAAAAACAGTATTAAAATCTATTTTTACAAACTCCATTCCTTTAGTAAACGGGTTATTTGTGATCTCACTAATGTTTGGTGCTAAATAATAACGTTGCTTTGCAATTTTAGTAAATTTCATTATTGCCTTTATTAAGGCCGGTGCTCTGTCTCTATCATGTTTCTCACTGGCTTTATAAAATTCATCAATAATGAAAAGATCTAAATGTTCAATTTTTTCAAGATAGCTTATAGCCCTTTCTTGAGGAAATACAAAGATGTTTTTTTCGGAGAGGTCAACATCTGCAGTAGTGATTATTTTATATTGTGAGGAGAATTTCCTATGTAATCTTCTACGAGTTTCATCAGTGAGGGATATCGTTGGTACAATTATTAATACATTATTAGGTTTTTTTAGTGATATGAAAGCGTCAATAATAAAGCTTTTCCCGAAGCTAGTTGGGGCACTAATTGCTAGGTTTTCTCCGCTCAATAGCCTTTTTAAAATTAATGATTGCTCTCGATGTAGTGTTATAGGGTTAGCTAATCCTACATCAACTTTAAATAGGTCATAGACCAATCTATCATGCCATTCAGAGGTGTCTGTTTGAAGATATGGATATAACCCTAATGCTCTAATAAGATGGTTCACAAGAGGATTGTAGTGAAGGTTATTTTTTTTATGATAGTCTAATAATGAAATGAGGTTGTTTCTAGCCTCATTATAATTTCTTTGCTCAATTAGAATGTTTATACTTTGGCAGTGCGAGAAGATGTATTCATCCTGTAGTGTAGGTTCTGCATGATACTCTCCATTGCAATCTTTATTGAATTCATTATCCATATTATTGCTCCTTATGATATCGTACAGTACTTACAAATTTATCAATTATTATTTCTTTTTTTGGTACAGGGAACAGTATTAAATGAAATTTAATTTTATCATAGTCATAAATATCTTTAATCTTTTCTTGATGTTTTTTAAAAAAAGCTTGAGCTCGCTCTTTATGCATTTCAGTTATGGAGGATTTATAACTTTCAGATAAACTGTGTGAGTTTTCTGTTATAGGACACTCATGCAAAATGAAAATTGGTATATTGAGTAAAGGTTTAATATTATCCATTGAATTATTAGAAGATAATGTGTCCGATATTTTAAGTTTTAATTTTTCATCTTGTACTAATTCATATAGATCTTGGGTATTTAATATTATACTGTTCTCTTTTCTTAGTTTTTCTGTTGTAATTGAATTTTTTACAGAGGTTATTATAGTGTCGAAACGACCATCTTCGATACTGTTGTAGAATTTGGCTTCACCAAACCATAATGAGAAATTATTATTATCTACAATGACAACATGTACACTATCAGCACCTTTTGCATTATCTTGGCTGTTTTGTTTATAGAATATTTTAGGTACGACAGGTAATGCATTGAAGTGGTGTCGCATTATCCCATACAAAAATATTTCCGCAAGTTCGCTTCCTTTACTTATGTCTTGTTCGCTATCAGTAAGTCTAAGGTTTTTTGATGCAAGAGCAAGTGAGGTGAATGGGCCATCAATTAAGGCTTCTCTTTCTTGGTTTGAAAGAGCTGTTTGTAAAATATTATCCCAGATGAATCTGTGAAATTTTTGATATCTCCAACTTCCATCTTCGAAATCATTAATAATAGAGAGGAGACTGTTATTTGATATTTGGCTTGGCCCGCCTCCGGTAACGAAAGATGAAAGGCTTTGATCAATAAGAATATCAAAATCCATTTTATTCCTCGCAATTCTATTGTTTTTAGTAAGAGTCTTTCATGACTCTCATTAAGTTCTTGGTTGATAAGAAGCTAAAGATAATATTTATTCAAAACAAAAAAAACTGGTAATAAAACCATGTTTATTTAAACAGTTGTTTGAGTGTTTTTCGGTTAAAATTTACGAACAAACACCCCACCAATCCATTAGAACAATGCGTTAATCTGAGTATATTGAGCGATTATATATACGCCTAATCTCATTTTTTATCGTTATGCGCTAAAGATGCCTCAATCACATCGGCATTAAAGGCAATTCCATTCATTGCAGTACTTGCTATAGGTCGAAGGCCATGAGCAACAAGTTTTCCACCATAGCCGATACGTTTTATAGTGGCATTAGCAGTCTGAATATTCATCGGTTGTTTTGGATCGTTCCAACTTAGGAAAACATGGTCACGATGAGCGCTAACGGGCTTCATCACTTCAAGAATTGGACTGACCCCGCCCCGGTAGACGATCCTGCCCTATAGTTTGAGCATAGGAGGAGCGTATGGGCACACCACGATTTACATCTGAATTTAAGGAAGAAGCCGTCTGTCAGATAACGGAACGCGGTTATTCCGTCGCCGAAGTTTCTGACCGGCTGGGCGTTTCAACACACAGTCTCTAAAAGTGGTTGCGGGCAATTAAACCCGATAACAGCGAGCAGTATGCCCGTGATTTACTGGAAGCGAAAAGCGAAATCCTGAGGCTCAGGGCCCAACTGAAGCGCACTGAGGAAGAATGGGACATTCTGAGAAAGGCCGCGCGGTACTTTGCAAGGAAGCCCGACTGAAGTACCGCTTCATCAATGAGCACCGCACTGTATGGGGTGTCATGACGATGTGCGGGTGTTGTGAGTTGCCCGGGCCGGGTTTTATGCGTGGCTGCATAACCCGGTCTCCGCGCGGGATAAAGATAACCAGCGTCTGCTGACGCTTATCCGTGACTCCTATTCACTGAGCGGAGGCGTATACGGTTACCGCCAGGTTCATGGCGACCTGAACGAAATCGGGGAAACCTGCGGTAAAAATCGGGTGGGCCGTATTATGCAACTGAACCGGATTAAAGCCGTGCGCGGCTATAAAGCTCCACGTCGTATCGCTGGCAGACCTTCAGTGGTTGCGCCTAATCGTGTGCAGCGACAGTTTACTGTTGTCTGGGCCAATCAGGTCTGGGTCACCGATATTACTTATATTCGCACCTGGCAGGGCTGGCTGTATCTGGCGGTGGTTATCGATCTCTTCGCCCGTAACGTGGTTGGCGGGTCGATGAAGCCCACTCTTTCTCGCGAACTCGCGCTGGACGCTCTGATGATGGCCGTGTGGCGTCGAAAACCGGACGGCGAGGTTATTGTACATAGCGATCAGGGCAGCCAGTACGGCAGTGACGATTGGCAGCGCTTCTGCCGGGCCAATAACCTGGCGCCGAGCATGAGCAGGCGTGGCAACTGCTGGGATAATGCGGTGGCCGAATCGTTCTCCAGTTCGCTGAAAAAAGAACGGATCAGAAAACGCATATATAAAACCAGGGATCTGGCCCGGGCGGATATCTTCGATTACATTGAAGTGTACTACAACCGGACCCGGCGCCACAGTCATCTCGGCGGCGTCAGTCCGGAGGCCTTTGAACAGGCCTCGTCGTGAGGACAGGAAATGTCTACTGTTGTGGGTTCAGTCCATTATGAGTAAATTGTTCAACTATATAGGAGGCCGTTCAAATTGGGTGATGGCTTACGGAGCATGTGCTAAATATATAGACGTAGGTTTACAAGTCTCTTCCCACTGACCGGCTACCCAACGCCAGGTAAACCCGAACGTCAATTATGCTAGACAGAACTGGTATCCTGCAGGAGAGTAGGGCGGCTCACCAAACACACGGATAATACGATTAAGTGTGCCTTCATTGCCCGGATCTACTATCGGGAAACCATGGTAACGCCCATCCTCATGAGGCCGAAATTCATACCATTTCTCATTGTGATACCCATAGACATACCGATCCCCGATAACCTGCATACCGTCTCTAAGGCAGGCCAGAGCAGTGTCACTGTCAAGATCCATTTTCGTATGAACATTGTTATTAACAAGCTTATCGGTTTTGAGTTCATGCTTTGGATTGGCATCGTAATACCTCAGCAACGGGGTACACTGTGTGCTTGAAACAAAATTAAGTACCGGCACTTGCGCACAGCCGTTGCTGGCAACCCGGATCTCTGGGACTGAATCATACGGATGGAATGATGCTGAAATCACCGCATGAATAGATTCATCCTTTCGCGAAAAGCAGGCATGCAAGGCCGTATCGTCCACGACATCACCGCAGATACTCACAGCGCCACGAACCTGATCATCGAAGGCATCATCCGGTATAAAAGGCCCTTTGACGAATGTCAGCAGAATTGATTGAAGCAGCTTTTCATCTGCAGCGCGTCCAGTGCCGTACAAACTGTTCATATAAGACCGCAGGCTCTCTGTCCTCGTTAGCATCCGCCCAGCCAGTCCTCGCGTGCGTCGAACAGGCTTATACCCGGCAAGCTCCTCTGCCACCTGAGTGACAGCCATCAGATCATTCACGCACGCTTCAATCTCACTGAAGGAGGTAAACTGCCCTTTAAAAGACAAGTCATTAATGGATACATCCATCAGAACAGCCTCATTAAGTCTTTAGTTATCTGGTCAAAAAATCCTTCATCAACGGCGGTCAGGTTGCCATCCTTGTCAATATGAATGGGTTTAACCTGTCGTTTCCCCCCTTTGTCCGTCACTGAATGAATGATGTTTTCCCGTTCATCAAATGAATGATCCTTTGCAAAAACACGAATACCATTAATGATGTGATCACTGTGAGTTTCAATAATAACTTGTACGCCCGTTTGTGAAAGCGTACAGAGAATCTGAACCAGAGAGGATTGCGCGCGGGGATGGAGGTGAACCTCCGGGTTTTCCACAATCAGCGTGCCACCAGGACGGATTAACGCAGCGCTGATAATAATAGGGAGCACATAGCTTACGCCAAATCCAACATTGATTGGTCTGATGTTCTCTGAACCCGCAGTGTAAAGATTGTATATCCTGTCTATCTCCTCCGCCTCATTCACTTGCATTGCGAACCCTGGACATACTCTGTTCATCGCTTCACGGACCAGAGCATCTGTATACACAACTTGTGCGGTTGCATCATGTCCGGTGAATAGATGAGAGCAGACTACCCTGGCAAATGCCTGATTTGGTGCAGGCTTATCCTGATATTTGTGATAGTTTGCAAGCGCAAACTCACCAAATATCCCCATTTCTAGAGTATCTTCACGGGTACCTATCTCAAAGCTCGAACGGGGGCCAAATCGTTCAGCACATAGATAGACAAAATCATTTTTCAACAGAGATGTTAGGTAACCCAGATCCGTAATATGGCCGTCCTGAATGAGACACTCTTTACTGTTAAGATCATCAGCGATCAACGTCACGCTGAAAGAGTCGGTTTTAATGACTATTTCGTTATCAACCGGATGATGCGATAATAGATCTTTAAGCTTTCCAAAGCTGAACAGCTTTCCATCTAGTCTGAACTTCCCGTTTGCCATCGCATCACTATTCTGAATAATACTCAGAAGAGACTGTATAGCCGTGGATTTACCGGCAGAGTTAGAGCCACAAAATACTGTCAGTGGCGAAAACTCAAATTGTTGTTCAGTGAAACATTTGAAGTTTTTTAGATGTAATTGCTTAATCATTATCAGAGAATTCCAGCGAGATCGCGAATGGTCATGGATCGGGTCAAGTTCAACGGCGGCACTCTGCCAGTGACATTTTCGTAAAGATAATCGAGCAGACTGAACTCATCAGGACCAGAACGTTTCATACGAGTGATATAATTTTTCCCGACAGTGCGCGCACCAAATGTATGTGCGTTCAGAATCGACCGGACAGAATTGACAATGTCGTTGAATGCTTGTTGAGCCTTCCTGTTACCATCATCAAGCATCATTGTCAGCTTGTTTAACGCATAATCGAGATCGTCAGACGGCGCGATGTCATGCGAATACAAGCGTTCCAGTGCGTTGCTACGTGAAAACGCATCATGTCCCAAATGATGATGCCCACTAATGTCCCACCAATGGCTTTTCATAAAGTAGATTAGCAGACCGTAAAACAGATCGGTCTGCATCCGCAGCAACAGCCTGTTCATGTTTTTTTCAGCGGGAAGTCCTGAAAAATCGTGCCGCTCAAGACTATATGTTGCCAGGTCCAATATCTTTTCCGCGCTCGCAGGGAAAATAATATTTCGGGCAAACTGAGCTGCGTTTGAACCATGCCTTGGTCTGTTGATTTTCTCGACCAGCATGCACTTCAGTAAAGGATTTGAATCGTAGGAAATGGTTATGAAAATCAGTTCCATCTGTTCAAATTGTCGTCTGTCAGCGTAATCAATATTGTCAAAAGAAAGACCTTCAAGATGTTTTAACACACGAAGGTCTTTCAGGGCAAACCGGCCCCAGGCAAAGGCGGCTATCGCTGAAACCATCTCAAATCCGGACAGTAGCATTGTCCTGCCTAAACCATCCTGTTCCGCCCAGAACGTTTCAGTCGACAGCCCCAGAATCAATGACTCAATCATCTGGGAACGACTGGCGATGGATAAAGCAGGCATTGAGCCATAAGGTGGGTTGGCATCAAGGCGTCCTGAATCTACCCTGTCAAGCAGGGTGCGGACGTTCAGGAAACGCACGTCCTGATGAATAAGGGTCTCGCTAAATTTTGTCATATTGGATGCGTTACAGTGTCAGCAGAGTATTATCTGATTGAATTGGTATGAGTATACGCGGATTATTTATCATCGCATCAACTGTGTGAGAGCAGGGGTGTTAGCATGGTTAGCGTAAAACCCGGATTCAGACTGCGGCAGCAGCAGCTCTGAGCAGTGAACGCAGCTGTACGTTCATCTGTATAAATCACCATGGGTTTTACAGCCAACTCAAAGCCCAGAAGCTAATAATCGAATACCTTTATATACATCTTCAATTAGACTTCCTCGGTGTGCCGCTGTAATGAAATTTGCCCACCATTGCATCATTGGACGACGTTGCTCAATATAATCACTGCGGTTATAAGTGCGACGTACCTCATTTTTGTCTACATGAGCAAGAGCTGCTTCAATGACATCAGGGGGAAATCCTTCCTCATTGAGAGCTGTACTGGCGATAGAACGTAAGCCGTGTGAAACGAGTACTCCTCCTAAGCCAGCACGCTTCAGTGCGGCATTAACTGTTTGGCTGTTCATGTTTGATGCGACTGGGAAAGATAAACTCCCGGCCACCACTGAGGGACTTCATCATTTCCAGAATTGAGATTGCCTCATCCGATAGTGGAACCGTATGGTCCCGGTTCATCTTCATTCGAGCCGCAGGAATTCTCCATTCATTGGCATCAAAATCGATCTCATCCCATCGAGCGTCAACTGCTTCGGCAGGTCGAGTGATGGTGAGAAGCTGCCACATAAACAGGCATCGCATGGGCAAACTTATACTTGCTGTACGCATCGTTTGCATTAACTGTGGTAGCTGATCCGGGTGGATGCTTGGCATGTTTTTCTTTTGCGGTTTCTCGAATGCTTTCCCGATATTTACGCTGGGAACCGCATCAATCAGGCCTGTGTTCTGCGCATAAATCATGACTTCGTTAATACGCTGACAAAGGCGGCGGACTGTCTCTAATGCACCTCTGGCCTGAACCGGATGAACTGCTTTAACCAAAATATGAGCCTTAATCTCAGTGACATTGATATCACTGATTGCCGGGAAAACATCTCTCTCAGGCGAGCGCCAGATATCGTCGGCATAGTCCTCTGTTACGCTGGCTTTCTTCACATTCCACCAACGCTCGGCAACTAACCGGAAAGTGTTGGTTTTGGCCTCTTGAGAATTTCTCACCTGTTCTTTCTGATGTTCCTGAGGATCAATGTCTTTCGCCAATAAAACTTGAGATTCAGCTCTGAGTTTACGCGCATCAGAAAGTGAGACGGCAGGGTAGGCACCGAAGCTCTGCTTGGTTCGCTGCTTGGTCAGAAGTCGATAGTAACAGAACTGCCAGAGCTTACTACCACTGGACTTGATTAACAGAGTAAGCCCGTCACCATCATACAGCTGGTAATCGGCATCTTTAGGTTTGGCGGCTTTGATTTCCGTATCGGTTTACGGCTTGGTTTTTCTTGCCATGGGTAGTCTCCATGCGTTTAGGCCCAACGAAAACGATAGAGCTTTTCGTTGGGCCTATCAATGGGCCTAAAAGGTTCGGATTTAATTAGTTCTCTTCAGACTTCGCGGGACATATTGAGGGCACAAAAAAGCCCGCAGGGCTTGCGCCGTGCGGGCTTTCAGGACTTCATCGGATGACTCTGGTAATCACCGATGGAGAATTTTGGTGGAGCTGGCGGGAGTTGAACCCGCGTCCGAAATTTCTACATCCTCGGTACTACATGCTTAGTTTGTCTTTACATTCGCACGCCAGCTGCGGACAGACACGCCACTAACGAACTAGCCTGATTAGTTTTAACGCTTCAACCCCAGGCAGGGCTTCCACGCGATCTCTTTTGGGTTTGACCTCTCTTTGATCCCCGTCTTAAGAGCGGAAGCTAGGGAGAGAGGGCTCAGAGCAGGTTATTAAGCTGCTAAAGCGTAGTTTTCGTCGTTTGCGACTATTTTTTTGCGGCTTTTAACGAGGCAAACCGCCCCTCGGCATGCACCTTGGGTTTCGCAAATCCCGTCGAATCCAGAATCAGCCCCAATAGTGTTGAACTCAGTATACCAGATTTCACTTCCTGGATACCAGCCCGGAACGCTAACTTATTGAATAGTACAATAAGTGTGCAGAATCAACGTCCTGCGTTTTTCATAATGCGCGCTTTGTCGAGTTGCCATTCGCGCTCTTTCAGGTCAGTACGTTTGTCGTGCTGTTTTTTACCTTTGGCAACGCCAACTTTTACTTTGCACCAAGCGTTTTTCCAGTACAGCGACAGCGCGACCACGGTAAAGCCTTCACGATTAATGCGCCCGTAGAGGGATTCCAGTTCCCGCTTGTTCAGCAACAGCTTACGGGTACGCGTTGGGTCACACACGTAGTGCGAAGAGGCGACGGTCAGCGGCGTAAAGTTGGCACCGAACAGGAAGGCTTCGCCATCTTTCAGGATCACATAGCTATCGCCGATGTTGGCTTTCCCGGCGCGCAGCGATTTTACTTCCCAGCCCTGCAGTGCAAGGCCAGCTTCAAATTCTTCTTCAATGAAATACTCATGGCGAGCACGCTTGTTGAGCGCAATGGTCGCCGAGCCTGGTTTATGTGCTTTTTTCTTCGTCATAAGTGTCGTAAAGCCGTCGGTAATCTGATTTCAAAAAGTCACCTCATTGCGTCCTGTGAGGTCTAACGCGCTATCTTAGCACGAGATGAGGCTTAGCGTTTTTTTAACAGGTGATAAATGTTATTATTTGTCCGTTGTGTGACCATGGGAAATGCTATGCCTCAGATTAGCCGTACTGCGCTTGTACCTTACAGCGCGGAACAAATGTATCAGTTAGTGAACGATGTTCAGTCTTATCCAGAATTTATCCCTGGGTGTACCGGGAGCCGCGTTCTGGAGTCTGGCCCGACGCAGATGACGGCGGCGGTGGATGTCTCCAAAGCGGGGATCAGCAAGACGTTCACCACCCGCAATACGCTGACGAACAATCAGAGTATTTTGATGCATCTGGTGGATGGTCCATTCAAGACCCTGATGGGAGGCTGGAAGTTTACGCCGCTGAGCGCTGATGCCTGCCGCATCGAGTTCCATCTGGACTTTGAGTTTACCAATAAGCTGATTGAGCTGGCGTTTGGCCGCATCTTCAAAGAGCTGGCGTCCAATATGGTTCAGGCGTTCACGACCCGCGCCAAAGAGGTCTACAGTGTCGCATAAGATAGCTGTGGAAGTGGTCTACGCGTTGCCTGAGAAGCAGTATCTGCAGCGCGTGACGCTGGAAGAGGGCGCAACCGTTGAGGCGGCTATCCGAGCTTCTGGCATTCTGGAGCTTCGTCGCGATATCGATCTGGCAAAAAATAAAGTCGGCATTTACAGCCGTCCGGTGAAGCTGGGCGATGTGCTGAAAGAGGGCGACCGGGTGGAGATTTATCGCCCGTTGATTGCCGACCCGAAAGAGCTGCGTCGCCAGCGTGCGGAGAAATCAGCTAAGTAGTGCTTTCTTCTCCCGGTGGCGCTGCGCTTACCGGGGCTACGATCCAGTGCGAAATGTCGATACAAAAAAGGTGCTCATTGAGCACCTTTTTGCATTTCTGACGCCGGATTATTTGGTCAGGGCAGGTTTGTTGTCGATGTTGGTCAACACACCGGCGCTGCTGAAGGTCAGCGTCAGGGTCTGCTGGGTCACATCTTCGTGGCCTGGCTGCTGACGGAATACATAGAACCAGGTGTTGGTGCCGAACGGATCGGACATCATCGGGGTTCCCAGTGCATAAGCGACCTGCTGTTGTGTCATCCCTACACGGATTTTAGACACATCGTTAGGGGTAAGGTAGTTCCCCTGGTTGATGTCAGGACGGTAAACCACTTTCTCCAGAGTGGAACAGCCTGCGGTCAACATCAGAAGAACCGCAGCGGCAGCGGTCAGCGTTTTACAGCGCATAGTGATTTGATTCCTTTTCGGGCCCGAGCAGTACGCGGCTCATATGTAATATGCCGATGATAATAGACCTTGCCCCACTTTGAAACCGGTCTGGCGGCGTTTTTGTTGTTCTGTATGACCCTGAGATCCCGAAAAAGTTTATGCCGCCAGCAGTTCTTTCGCATTCGCGAGCGTATTGCGGGTGACTTCGCTGCCTCCCAGCAGACGAGCCAGCTCCTGCAGGCGCGAGCGTTTATCCAGCGGTTTCATGTGCGTTTCAGTCATTTCACCGTCCGTTTCTTTGCTGACGATAAAGTGATGATGACCACAGCCCGCCACCTGCGGCAGGTGGGTGACGCACATCACCTGCGTCGATTCACCGAGCTGGCGCAGCAGTTTACCCACTACCGCCGCCGTCGGGCCGCTGATCCCCACATCCACTTCATCGAAAATCAGGGCCGGGGTTTCCATTTTACGGGCGGTGATAACCTGGATCGCCAGAGCAATACGGGAGAGCTCACCGCCGGATGCCACTTTGGAAATAGGCTGTAACGGCTGGCCTGGGTTGGTGGTGACACGGAATTCGATGCGATCCGCGCCTTCCGCCGTCAGGGAGTTCTCTTCGAAGCGGACATCAATCGTGAATATGCCGTGTGGCATCGCCAGCGTATGCATGCTGTCGGTGATGTGCTGGCTGAGTTCCTGAGCATAATGCTGACGAACTTCATGCAGCTTTTTCGCCGTGGTCAGCGCCTGCTGATGGTGCTGTTTTACCGCCAGAGTCAGCGTTTCCAGTGAATCAGCCTGATCGTCAAGTTGCTGCTGTTCATCAAGGAGAGACTGATAGAACGCAGGCAACTCTTCCGGCGTGACGTGGTGTTTGCGCGCCAGAGAAATCTGACGGGAAATGCGCTGTTCCAGTTCAAACAGGCGATTGGGGTCGAGATCCAGGCGTTCACAGTAGTGGCGCAGTTCATCACCGGCTTCAGAGATTTGAATCGCCGCCTCTTCCAGCATATCCAGCACGCCGGACAGTTTGCTGTCCATGCCCGCCAGCTCGGTAACAAGCTGACGCACGTTATACAGCTGGCTTTGCAGATTAACGTCTTCGCCATCTGCCAGTAAGGTGAGGGCATTCTGGCTGGTAGAGAGCAGATGGCCACTGTTGGCCAGACGCTTGTACTCTTCGTCAATAAGTTCGAACTCACCCGCCTGCGGGTTAAACTCGTTCAGTTCTTTGAGCTGATACTCCAGCAGCTCGGCGCGTGCGGCACGCTCCTGGCTTTGCTGCTGATGCTGAGCCAGCTCGCGGCAGCTCTGGTGCCACTGGCGATAGTGTTCTGCCATCAACTGAGTAAGTGCATACTCACCTGCATAGCCATCGAGCAGCGATTTTTGCTGCTCCGGCTTAACCAGTTGCTGATGCGCGTGCTGACCATGGATTTGAATAAGCAACTGGCCCAGCTCGCGAAGCTGAGAAAGCGGTACCGCCGTGCCGTTGATAAAACCGCGTGAACGACCGTCGCTGCTGATAACGCGACGAAGTAAACACTCACGTCCATCTTCAAGCTGGTTTTCTTCGAGCCAGCGCAGGGCTGCAGGGGTGTCTTTCAGGGAGAAGCGAGCGCAGAGGTCAGCACGGTTGGCGCCCATGCGCACCATGTCACCCTCAGCACGCCCGCCAAGGCACAAGCCGAGGGCATCAATGGCAATGGATTTACCCGCACCGGTTTCCCCGGTGATCGCCGTCATGCCGCTGTGGAAATCGATCTCAAGCTCACGAACAATGGCAAAGTTGCTGATGGTCAGTTGTGCCAGCATAATTGTTTTCCTGTATGAAAAACCATAACTGTGTTTTCATACAGTATAAACTGGTTTTTTATACAGTAAAGTACTGGATGCAAAATCAGAACAATTTTTTTGACCAGCCAAGCTTCGAGCTTAATGTGTTGAAATAGCTGTAATCTTTCGGATGAATAAGGTTCAGGTGATAATCACACCGACGAATCAGTACATCTTCACCTTCCTGAATAGGCAGTGCGATCTGGCTGTCGCAGCTAATCTCCAGGTCATTACGGCGGTGCGAGAAACGCAGGCGAATGGTGCTGCTGCCGTTAATCACCAGCGGGCGGGCAGAAAGGGTGTGCGGGAACATCGGCACCAGCGTAATGGCATCCAGCGAAGGCGTCAGGATTGGTCCTCCCGCGGAAAGCGAATAGGCGGTCGAGCCCGTCGGCGTGGAGATAATCAGCCCGTCAGAGCGCTGGGAGAACGCGAAGATTTCATCGATATACACTTCGAACTCAATCATATGCGCCACTTTGCCGGGGTGAAGTACCACCTCGTTAATGGCGGTACTGATGCGTTTCTGGCAGTCCTGCTGACACACCTGCGCTTCCAGTAAAAAACGTTTTTCGCTGATGTAATGTCCTTCCAGCACATCGGCCAGCTGCTGCTGCGCGTTGTCCGGGTCGAGGTCAGTCAGAAAACCGAGATTGCCACGGTTGATGCCGATGACTTTTATGTCGTAGCGGGCCAGCGTGCGAGCCGCGCCGAGCATGTTGCCGTCGCCGCCGACCACCACTGCGAGATCCGCCTGCTGTCCAATCTCTGCCAGCGTGCCGGTTTTAACGCTCTTAAGCTGCAGCTCCTGAGCGATCTGCTGCTCAACCATCACTTCATAGCCTTTGCTACACAGCCAGCGATACAACATTTCATGTGTCGTCAATGCCGTAGGGTGACGCGGGTGCCCGACGATCCCAATACACCTGAAATGATTATTCATTTTCTGGAGGTCCTTGTGCCTGATGAATGATGACAATCTCTCTTGTTCCCTTGAATCCAGGAAACTGATCCCCATAATAAGCGAAGTTAGCGAGATGAATGCAGAAAAACGCGGAGAAATTCATGAGTAGTAAAGAACAGAAAACGCCTGAGGGGCAAGCCCCTGAAGAAATTATCACGGAACAGCACGATGAAGTTGAGGCTGTAGAGCCAGACGCATCAGCTGAGCAGGTGGACCCGCGCGATGAAAAAATTGCGAATCTGGAAGCCCAACTGGTAGAAGCACAGAATCGCGAACGCGACAGTGTTCTGCGCATCAAGGCGGAAATGGAAAACCTGCGTCGTCGTACCGAACAGGACGTTGAGAAGGCGCATAAGTTTGCGCTGGAGAAATTCGTCAACGAACTGCTGCCGGTAATCGACAGCCTCGATCGCGCGCTGGAAGTGGCTGATAAAGCGAATCCGGACAACGCGGCGATGATCGAAGGTATCGAACTGACGCTAAAATCCATGCTGGACGTGGTGCGTAAGTTTGGCGTGGAAGTGATTGCCGATACCGACGTCCCGCTGGATCCTAACGTGCACCAGGCGATTGCGATGGTGGAATCAGAAGACGTTGAAGCCGGTAAAGTGCTGGGCGTGATGCAGAAGGGGTATACCCTAAACGGCCGTACCATCCGTGCTGCGATGGTAACCGTGGCGAAAGCGAAAGCGTAATTTGCCGCCCCGTAGTGCCGGGCGGCGGCTTCGCCTTGCCCGGCCTACAACTTTATTCCGCGATACTTTCGCGCAGTGGTTTAACAGGCAGGACCTTCACCTGCTTAATCATATTGTCCTGCACGTCCAGGATATCAATATCATACTGTTCAATGCGCACCCGCGTGCCCGCCGCCGGGATCTCTTCCAGTGCTTCCAGAATCATCCCATTCATGGTGCGAGCCTCATCTTCCGGCAGATGCCAGTTAAAGGCTTTATTGAGTTCGCGGATGTTCGCGCTGCCGTCAATCAGAACCGAACCGTCGTTTTGCGGCGTGACCTCTTCCGCAAGAGAAGGGGACATGGAGGTGGTAAAATCTCCGACAATCTCTTCCAGAATATCTTCGACCGTCACCAGCCCCTGAATATCGCCATACTCATCGACCACCAGGCCGACTTTCTTCTTGTTACGCTGGAATTTCACCAGCTGCGTGCTGAGCGGCGTTCCTTCCGGCACGTAGTAAATCTCGTCGGCGGCGCGCAGCATCACCTCTTTAGTGAACTCTTTTTTCTCGGTCATCAGGCGATAGGCTTCCCGTACGCGCAGCATACTGATGGCGTCGTCCAGGGAATCGCGATACAGCACAATGCGTCCGTGCGGGGAGTGGGTCAGCTGGCGGACGATGGCCTTCCAGTCGTCGTTAATATCAATCCCGACGATTTCGTTACGCGGCACCATAATGTCGTTAACGCTGACCTTTTCCAGATCCAGCACCGACAGGAGCATGTCCTGATTGCGGCGTGAAATCTGCGAGCGGGATTCGTTCACGATGGTGCGCAGCTCGTCTTTGCTGAGTGCGCTGCTGATGGCGACGTCGGCTTTGATGCCGACCATGCGCATCAGGATACGGGTGACCATATTCAACAGCCAGACCAGCGGCATCATCAGGATCAGCAGCGGTGCCAGCAGGAAGCTGCTCGGGTAAGCCACTTTTTCCGGGTAAAGCGCAGCGATGGTTTTGGGCAGCACTTCCGCAAACACCAGCACCACAAACGTCAGTACGCCGGTAGCAATCGCGACCCCGGCGTTGCCGTACAGGCGCATCCCGACAATGGTGCCCAGCGCAGAGGCGAGGATATTGACGAGGTTGTTACCGATAAGCACCAGGCTTATCAGGCGATCCGGTTTACGGAGCAGCTTTTCAACGCGACGTGCGGCACGGTTACCCTGTTTAGCACGATGACGTAACCGGTAGCGGTTTAAGGTCATCATGCCGGTTTCCGAACCAGAGAAATAGGCGGAGATGACCACCATGACGATCAGCGTAACGATCAGCGTGGTGGTAGAGATGTGTTCCAGGGGGAACTCCTTTGTTACTTAGCCAGCAAATTGCTGTATGAAGCGACTTCCGAAATAGGCAAGGGTGAGTATGCCCGCACCCGCGACATTGAACCAGACCACGCGACGACCGCGCCAGCCCTCATGATAATGGCCCCATAACAGCACAATATAGACAAACCACGCGATGATGGAGAGCACCGCTTTGTCGATATTCTCCACGCTGAACAGGTTTTTCATATAAAACAGGCCAGTGCAGAGCGTTAAGGTCAATAATACTACGCCGACCTGGGTGATGTGGAACATCTTACGCTCAATGACCATCAGCGGCGGCATCTCATGGTTAAACGCCAGCTTTTTGTTTTTCAACTGGTAGTCAATCCAGGCGAGCTGCATGGCATAGAGCGCGGCAATGATCAGCGTTGCGTAAGAGAACAGCGACAGGCCGATGTGCACCAGCATGCCCGGCGTGGCTTCCAGATGCGTAATGAACTCATTGGGCATAAAGGTGGCTAAGGCCAGATTGATCAGCGCGAAGGCATAAACAATGGGCAGCAACAGCCAGCCACGATTCTTAGAGGCGACAATGGTCATCACCGTACAGATCATCAGGCTGACCAGCGAACCGACGTTCAGCACGCTCAGGTTTTGCACGCTGCCGTCACCGGGAATGATGCGCGATTCCAGCGCAAAAGCGTGACTAATCAGTGCGATCACCGCCGACAGAATAGCCATGCGCCGCCAGCCGCTGTTTTTTTGCAGCAGTCCGGGAATGATCAGCGCAAGGCTGACAGAGTAGGCAACAAGGGCGATCAGTGCGAAAACAGGCATATAGGCATCGACAGTTGTCTTAATAAGAAAGAAAAGCAGTATAACGTTACGTGACGCCTGCTCCAACCGTTGCATAACAACAAAGGCGCCTTCATGTTATACTCCGGCAAAATTCTGTGTATGTGTCGCTCATGGCGGCCCAACGTTTCTACTCAGGCGAGAGACAATGTTTGATAATTTAACCGATCGTTTGTCGCGCACGCTGCGCAACATCAGCGGCCGCGGACGCCTTACCGAAGACAACATCAAGGAAACGCTGCGCGAAGTGCGCATGGCGCTGCTGGAAGCAGACGTCGCGTTGCCGGTTGTTCGTGATTTTATAAACCGCGTTAAAGAGAAGGCGGTTGGTCATGAAGTTAACAAGAGCCTGACCCCGGGTCAGGAGTTCGTCAAAATCGTTCGTAACGAACTGGTTTCGGCGATGGGCGAAGAGAACCAGGTTCTGAACCTGGCGGCTCAGCCTCCGGCCGTCGTGTTGATGGCGGGTCTGCAGGGTGCGGGTAAAACCACCAGCGTCGGTAAGCTGGGTAAATTCCTGCGCGAGAAGCACAAGAAAAAGGTGCTGGTGGTTTCTGCGGACGTTTATCGCCCGGCGGCGATCAAACAGCTGGAGACCCTGGCGCAGCAGGTTGGGGTCGATTTCTTCCCGTCTGACGTGGCCCAGAAGCCAGTCGACATCGTGAACGCGGCGCTGAAAGAGGCGAAGCTGAAGTTCTACGACGTGCTGCTGGTGGATACCGCCGGTCGTCTGCACGTCGACGAAGCGATGATGGACGAAATCAAACAGGTGCATGCTTCTATCAACCCGGTAGAGACCCTGTTTGTGGTTGACGCCATGACCGGTCAGGATGCGGCGAACACCGCGAAAGCGTTCAACGAAGCGCTGCCGTTAACCGGCGTGGTGCTGACCAAAGTGGACGGTGACGCCCGCGGCGGTGCGGCGCTTTCTATTCGTCATATCACCGGTAAGCCGATCAAATTCCTCGGTGTGGGCGAAAAAACCGAAGCGCTGGAGCCGTTCCACCCGGACCGTATTGCCTCCCGTATCCTCGGCATGGGCGACGTGCTGTCGCTGATTGAAGATATCGAGAGCAAAGTTGACCGTGCGCAGGCCGAGAAGCTGGCCAGCAAGCTGAAAAAAGGCGACGGTTTCGATCTGACCGACTTCCTTGAGCAGCTGCGTCAGATGAAAAACATGGGCGGCATGGCAAGCCTGATGGGCAAACTGCCGGGCATGGGCCAGATCCCAGACAACGTAAAAGCGCAGATGGATGACAAAGTGCTGGTGCGTATGGAGGCGATCATCAACTCAATGACCCTCAAAGAGCGTGCTAACCCGGATATCATCAAAGGTTCCCGTAAGCGTCGTATCGCAGCCGGTTGCGGCATGCAGGTGCAGGACGTTAACCGCCTTCTGAAACAGTTCGACGACATGCAGCGCATGATGAAGAAAATGAAGAAAGGCGGCATGGCGAAAATGATGCGTGGCATGAAAGGCATGATGCCACCCGGTTTTCCTGGGCGATAATCGCTTTTGAGATTGCTTTTTGCCCGAAAATGAGTAAAATTTTCGGGCTTTTAATATGACACCCGGGCTCCGTTCCTCGATGGGGCCCGGTTGTTTTATTCACACAAGAGGATGTTATGGTAACTATTCGTTTAGCACGTCACGGCGCTAAAAAGCGTCCGTTCTACCAGGTTGTTGTGACTGACAGCCGTAATGCACGCAACGGTCGCTTCATCGAGCGCGTTGGTTTCTTCAACCCACTGGCCGCTGGCGCAGAAGAAGAAACTCGTCTGGATCTGGATCGTATCGCTCACTGGGTTGGCCAGGGCGCGACTGTTTCCGATCGCGTTGCTACGCTGATCAAAGCAGCAAACAAAGCAGCTTAATCTGTCACGGTGGTCATGATGAGCAATAAAGCACCTGTTGAACCGATTGTATTGGGCAAAATGGGTTCTTGCTACGGTATCCGTGGTTGGCTCAGAGTGTTTTCCTCCACTGAAGACGCTGATAGCATTTTTAATTACCAGCCCTGGTTTATTCAGAAAGGCGGTAAGTGGGAAGAGGTCGAGCTGGAAAGCTGGCGTCACCACAATCAGGACATCATCATCAAGCTGAAAGGCGTTGACGATCGTGATGCCGCGAATGCATTGACTAATTGTGAAATTGTCGTGGATTCGTCGCAGTTGCCGGAGCTCGAAGAAGGCGACTATTACTGGAAAGACCTTATGGGTTGCCAGGTAGTCACTACTGAAGGCTACAGCCTGGGGAAAGTCATCGACATGATGGAAACCGGGTCCAATGACGTTCTCGTCATTAAGGCAAACCTGAAAGATGCATTTGGCATCAAGGAGCGGTTGGTTCCGTTCCTCGATGGACAGGTTATCAAGAAAGTCGATCTCGCTACTCAAACGATTGAAGTAGATTGGGATCCTGGTTTTTAAATTCTCCGGATAAACGGTAAAAGACGGCGCTATGTGGATTGGCATAATTAGCCTGTTTCCTGAAATGTTCCGCGCGATTACCGATTACGGGGTAACTGGCCGGGCAGTAAAGAATGGCCTGCTGAGCATCCAGAGCTGGAGTCCTCGTGACTTCACGCATGACCGGCACCGTACCGTGGACGATCGTCCTTACGGCGGCGGACCGGGGATGTTAATGATGGTGCAACCCTTACGGGACGCCATTCACACAGCAAAAGCCGCGGCAGGTGAAGGCGCAAAGGTGATTTATCTGTCACCTCAGGGACGCAAGCTTGATCAAGCGGGCGTCAGCGAACTGGCGACGAATCAAAAACTGATTCTGGTCTGTGGTCGCTACGAAGGGATAGATGAGCGCGTAATTCAAACCGAGATTGACGAAGAATGGTCTATCGGCGATTACGTTCTCAGCGGTGGTGAGTTACCCGCAATGACGCTGATTGACTCCGTCGCCCGGTTCATTCCGGGAGTACTGGGCCATGAAGCTTCGGCAACGGAAGATTCCTTTGCCGATGGGTTGCTGGACTGTCCACACTATACCCGTCCTGAAGTGTTAGAAGGGATGGAAGTCCCGGCAGTGTTACTGTCAGGAAACCATGCTGAGATACGTCGCTGGCGTTTGAAGCAGTCGCTGGGCCGAACCTGGCTTAGAAGACCTGAACTTCTGGAAAACCTGGCTCTGACTGAAGAGCAAGCAAAGTTGCTGGCCGAGTTCAAAACTGAACACGCGCAACAGCAGCATGAACATGATGGGAATGCGTAATACGCTCCCGAATATCAGTTTACCCAGGATAAGAGATTAAATTATGAGCAACATTATTAAGCAACTTGAACAAGAGCAGATGAAGCAGGACGTACCTTCCTTCCGTCCAGGTGACACCGTGGAAGTGAAAGTATGGGTTGTTGAAGGTTCCAAAAAACGTCTGCAGGCATTCGAGGGCGTGGTTATCGCTATTCGTAACCGCGGTCTGCACTCTGCATTCACTGTTCGTAAAATTTCCAACGGCGAAGGCGTTGAGCGTGTCTTCCAGACTCACTCTCCGGTAGTTGACAGCATTGCTGTTAAACGTCGTGGTGCTGTACGTAAAGCTAAACTGTACTACCTGCGTGAGCGTACTGGTAAGTCTGCTCGTATTAAAGAGCGTCTGAACTAAGATTCGCTTAAGCGACATCCTGTTAGAAAGGGCTGGCCGAAAGGCTGCCCTTTTTTTATCCCATCGCATCTCTCGTGTTAACCCTTTCGTCATAAATCATTTACAATGCTGGCCTCTTCCGTGGAGGGTAAGTGATTAACGTACTGCATCAGCATAACTGGAAACGCGCAGCGGCATTGACCGCGCTGTTTGCGATCCTGCTGATCGTGATCGCACCGCTGATCTCCGTCTCGCTGCAAAAAGATCCCATGAGTGCCATGCCGGGGATGCATCATGACATGAGCATGATGTCGATGGATGAGCACCACGGCGATATGCAGCACAGCATGCCGGTTGACCATGCGGAAGCCTGTGGCTACTGCGTGCTATTAGCCCACGTGCCGGGCATGATACTCGCGCTGATTGTGCTGCTCAGTATCGTGCTGCAAAGGCTGCGTGTCAGGACGCCGCGTCAGGCGGTCAGCCACTGGCACTTTTTCCCCTGGCTTTATCCTGATACCCGCGCGCCGCCGCGGCAGTCTGCTTTTTCCCTTTAAAAAATATCGATAACTTTTTGCCTTAAAAAGGAAAAGTATGACTACCTGCACTCCGCGCGCGGCATGGGGAAACCTGCTGCGTCGACTCCATTTCTATGTCGGGCTGTTTGTCGGCCCGTTTATCTTCTTCGCCGCGCTGACCGGTACGCTGTACGTGGCGACACCGCAGCTGGAAAATATTCTGTACCGGCACGCGCTCCATACGGATTCCGTGGGGGAACTCCAACCGCTGGCGGAACAGATCGCCGTGGCGGAAAAAACCATCGGCACCGAGCTGCGTTTATACGCCGTTCGTCCTGGCCTGGCTGCGGGTGAAACCACCCGGGTGATGTTTGCCGACCCGTCGCTTGGCCCATCGGAGACCCGCGCTATTTTTATCGATCCCGTCACTCTTGCGGTGCGTGGCGATATGACCGTGTATGGCACCAGCGGGATTTTACCGCTACGCCAGACCATTGATTATCTGCATACGTCCCTGATGCTGGGTAACGTTGGTCGGCTCTACAGCGAGCTGGCCGCCTCGTGGATGTGGGTCGCCGCGCTGGGCGGGATTGCGCTGTGGTTTTATACCCGGCCAAAACGTCGGCTCAACAATCGTTTTCAGAACCGGCGTCGCCTGCATGTCACGCTGGGCTGGGTGCTGCTGGGGGGAATGTTGCTGTTTTCTGCGACCGGCCTGACGTGGTCCCAGTGGGCGGGCGGCAATGTGGATAAACTGCGCGCGCAGATGAACTGGCTCACGCCGCAGGTGAACACCACGCTTTCGGGTGCGCCCGTCACGTTGGATGAGCACGCTGAACACCATGGGCATCATGCCGGCATGATGATGCCCGACATGACGATGGAGCTGACCCAGTTCGATGGCGTATTGCTCGCTGCCCGCCAGGCCGGGATTGATGCGAATAAACTCGAAATCCGCCCGGCGAAAAGCGCTGACCAGGCGTGGACCGTGACGGAAATTGACCGCCGCTGGCCGACCCAGGTGGATGCCGTTGCGGTGGATCCAAATTCCATGCAAATTCTGGACAGAACCCGCTTTGAGGATTTCCCGTTAATGGCAAAGCTGACCCGCTGGGGTGTGGATTTCCATATGGGGATCTTATTCGGGCTGGTTAACCAGTTACTGCTCGTCGCATTTGGCCTGGCGCTGTGTGTGCTGATTGTCTGGGGATACCGGATGTGGTGGATGCGTCGTCCGGCGCAATCGACGGCCGATCCGCTTCAGACGCTTTGTCAGTGCTGGCTGGCGCTCCCGGGATGGGGAAAAGCCGTCACGGTGGTGGTCAGCGTATTGCTGGGGCTGGCATTGCCGGTGATGGGCGTGAGCCTGGCGCTGTTTATGCTGATTGACTGGCTACGCTGGCGAGCGGCAACTGGCGTGTCGCTCGCACAATCATCCGTTAAATAAGGCTATGGCGTGCTGATGACCACCGCGACCCGACGGTTTTCAGCACGCCCTTGCGCCGTACTGTTGCTGGAAACCGGATATTTTTTACCTAATCCCTGCGTGGTGAGGTTGCTGCGCGGGATATTGGCGCCTTTGGCCCAGACGTCAGCCACTGCATTGGCACGTTTTAACGACAGCGCTTCATTGTAGCTCTCTTCACCGTAATTATCGGTGTGGCCATCCATACGCGCGTGTTTCAGGCCGGTAGCCGCCAGGCGAGAGGCCATGGAGCGGATCTGCGCTTCACTTTCCGGGCGCAGTCTGGCGTCATTTTTATCAAACAGGATCGTATCTGACAGGCCCAAAGACCAGTCGCCATTCAGTTCGTTAAAACCGTATGACTTCATCGCCGCAATTTGCTCAGGGGAGAATTTACCTTCAGGCGGTGACTGACAACCCGCCAGTACCATTGAAGCGAGAAATAACGGCGCGAAGTATCGCTTTAACATATCGTATCCTTTCTAAGTTATTGCTTTTGTACGCTGGTTTTTATCCTGGTACATGTTGCGGTCGGCTTGCTCCAGTAATGCTTCCACAGAGGCACTTTCCCACGCCAGAGCAAAGCCAATGCTAAGTGACATCGTTGCTGTCTGCCCGTTATGCAGATCGAACGGGCGCATAAACTGCTGCGACAGCGCAGCACAAATCTGTTGAACCTCCGCGGCAGACTGCACGCCATAAAGCACCATCGCAAACTCGTCACCGCCAAGGCGGTATGACTGATGACGTTTATCGCCAAACTCAACCATCCGGCGCGCGACTTCAATCAGGACGCAATCGCCCGCAGCATGTCCCCAGGTATCGTTAATAAACTTGAAATTATCACCGTCGAGGAAGAGCAGGGCAGTGTTGGTTTTTGCGGAGGCGTCGTGCATTAATGCCGCGATGCTGCTACGAAACGCCGCCCGATTGGCGAGGCCGGTGAGAGGATCGTGCATGGCGGTACGCAGTAGCTGAGCGTTTTTCGCCTGCAGCTTAAGCTGCCACTCTTCCATTTCATCCAGCAGACTGTTGAAATCTTCGCCAAACTGGTGGAATTCTTCGATGCGGCCATCCTTCACCCGCCGGGAAAAGTTGCGGTTGGTGCGTACGTCATGCACGACGTCGGTGATGTTTTGCAGCGCTGTGACCATGCCATGATGCAGAGATTGTGTAATCGTAAGCGCGACGGCGGTGGCAAAAACAATACAGCCGGTAAGAACGGCAAACGACAACCAGATGAAATGGCTGATGAGATTATCGCGTGCGGTCAGGCGAATTTCGCCGATCGCATTACCGTTATGCATGATGGGCTGTGCGACCGGGTCGGGGAACAGCCAGCGGCTAACCAATGCACCCAGCGTGTCATTATTCTCTTCCGGGTTCCAGGACCAGTAAGCAAACCGCTTTTTATGCGCGTTAATAACCTCAGCCACGGCAAACTGGCCCTGTTTACCCAGGGTGGCGAGCGTTTCGTTAGCCGCCAGCGCATCATTAAAGACCAGTGAGGCTTCAAGG
Organism: Enterobacter cloacae complex sp. 382A5; assembly: GCF_050031095.1. Taxonomy (NCBI): domain Bacteria; kingdom Pseudomonadati; phylum Pseudomonadota; class Gammaproteobacteria; order Enterobacterales; family Enterobacteriaceae; genus Enterobacter; species Enterobacter cloacae complex sp. 382A5. The sequence continues at coordinate 3,486,985 of NZ_JBLGVK010000001.1, read as the reverse complement.
CTGTGGCTCATTGTTGCGCCGGTTAATTCGAGATTTTTTTGGGCGTATTGCTTTAATGTCACCACAGAAGCAAAACAGAGCAGGAGCCAAATTAACGTCATGGTGATGATGACGCTTATCATGCTGATTCGTCTCAACGTGCTTTTAAACGTTGGACGTGGCGTTGAAGTGATTTCTTTATCCATGCTGCTTATTCCGTGCCAGCATTAATACATCCGGATTGACGCGTACGCCACTGCGCGTCAATGCATCCAGATTAACGGAAAATCTGACCTGGTTATGATCGATTATCAGGCAGAATGCACTGCCAATAACACATTCCGGATTCTGCTCTGAGATTAATAGCAATGCTCTGCCCTGATATTGACTTATTAATTCAAGTTGTTTTGCAGGCGATTCAGCCCCGAAATAAATAGCATCACACGTCGCGGACAGGGCTTCCTGATCGTTACGTACAATGACGGGAGTATAAGGTAACTCGCTTTGCCCCTCTTCGCTGCTCAGTGCTTGCGTGTAGTGAGACGAGGCATAAACGCAGAGTTTAGGTTGCCCGGAAAGTGACGGCCATCGGGTATAGCTCACGATACCCGATACAATCGAACGTACCGATTTATCGGTTTCTGTGAACGTGGCTGCCGGTGCTGGGCCTACCATAAAGAACAGCATTAGCACCAGAGTGAGTCGGAACAAAGAGATCAAGAATGAATTTCTCACCAGAATCCGCCATACCGCTCTGGAAAATAGATGTCCTTACGAGTTGTCGGCAGAATACCATTGTTTATCAAAGCCGTCATTATGTCAGAAATGTACTGAGTACGACCTAAGCTAAATCCTACAGTTGTATATATTCCGGCGTATAAAAAACGGCTTAATTAAGTCTGCTGGAACGCATACTTTCATCCATTCCTTGTTGCCATGATTCATGCAGTTTTGCTGCGTTTTCAACAGTATCACAACTGGCCGGGAAAGATTTGCCTGCTACTCCCCAGGCGTGAATAAAACCTTCCTCACACACTTTTTTCTGTCCGTCGGCGTAGCCACGAAGATATTCACTACGATCAACCTGCGGGTCGTTAAAACTATCGGCCAGCGTCTGATTATCTTTAACCGGCAGACCATTCATGGCGTCTTCTTTACCCGCATCAAACCAGCTGGGACTAGTCCAGTCGGGCTGGAAGGTATAAGGGTTGATCTCACAGCCCGATAAAAACAGCGACAACAGCATCAGAGCGATTGAACGCATAGCCATTCTCCTTTTTTCTTCAGCATAGCCTGGCAAAAGAAAGTGGGGGTGTAATTTTATGTTTACGATTTTGTCGGCTGATTTTTGCAGTAAAATGGCTTTTGTAAAGTAAAGTGTACGTATTTTGGATTGAAATCTTTACTTGTTGTGGTATCGTTGTTTCACCTCTTCGAGGAAAACACCTATCGCAAACGAGCTTTACAGGATCGCCATCATGCAAAAAGACGCGCTGAACAACGTACATATCACTGACGAACAGGTTTTGATTACACCGGATCAACTGAAAGCGGAGTTCCCGCTGAGCGCCGCGCAGGAGGCTCAAATTGAGCACTCGCGCCAGACCATTTCTGACATTATCGCTGGCCGCGATCCGCGTCTGCTGGTGGTATGTGGTCCTTGCTCCATTCACGATCCTGAAACCGCCATTGAGTACGCTCGTCGATTTAAAGCATTAGCGGAGGAGGTCAGCGATAGCCTCTACCTGGTGATGCGCGTCTATTTTGAGAAGCCACGTACCACCGTTGGCTGGAAAGGGTTGATTAACGATCCGCACATGGATGGCTCGTTTGATGTGGAAGCCGGTCTGAAGATTGCGCGTCGCCTGCTGGTTGAGCTGGTCAGCATGGGGCTGCCACTGGCAACCGAAGCGCTGGATCCGAACAGCCCGCAGTACCTGGGCGATCTGTTTAGCTGGTCTGCGATTGGTGCGCGTACCACGGAATCACAAACCCACCGTGAAATGGCGTCTGGTCTGTCGATGCCGGTTGGTTTTAAAAACGGGACCGACGGTAGCCTTGCCACGGCGATCAACGCCATGCGCGCCGCGGCCATGCCGCATCGCTTTGTAGGTATTAACCAGGCGGGCCAGGTTTGTCTCCTGCAGACGCAGGGTAATCCGGACGGTCATGTGATCCTTCGCGGCGGTAAAGCGCCAAACTACAGCCCGGCAGATGTGGCACAGTGTGAAAAAGAGATGGAGCAGGCGGGACTGCGCCCGGCACTGATGGTAGATTGCAGTCATGGTAATTCGAACAAAGATTACCGTCGTCAGCCTGCGGTGGCGGAATCGGTGGTCGCACAAATCAAAGACGGCAACCGTTCTATTATCGGTCTGATGATTGAGAGCAATATTCATGAAGGCAATCAATCATCTGAACAACCGCGCAGCGCAATGAAGTACGGTGTGTCCGTGACGGATGCCTGCATCAGCTGGGAAACCACCGATGCGCTGCTGCGTGAGATCCACAAAGATATAAACGGCCAGCTGGCGACGCGTCTGGCTTAAGAGGTTAGGTATGGTTGCTGAATTGACCGCATTACGCGATCAAATTGATGAAGTGGATAAGGCGCTGCTGGATCTGTTAGCGCGCCGTATGGCGCTGGTTGCCGAGGTGGGTGAGGTCAAAAGCAAATATGGCCTGCCGATTTACGTTCCGGAGCGCGAGGCCTCCATGCTGGCTTCCCGTCGTAAAGAGGCCCAGGCGCTGGGCGTCTCGCCGGATTTGATTGAAGATGTCTTGCGTCGTGTGATGCGGGAGTCCTACTCCAGCGAAAACGATAAAGGCTTCAAAACCCTTTGCCCGTCCCTGCGCCCGGTCGTTATTGTGGGCGGGGCGGGTCAGATGGGGCGGCTGTTTGAAAAAATGCTGACCCTGTCTGGCTATCAGGTGCGTATCCTGGAAAAAGAGGACTGGGCAAAAGCACCGGAGCTGATGAAAGATGCCGGAATGGTCATTGTCAGCGTGCCGATTCACGTGACGGAGCAGATCATTGCGAAGCTTCCTCCGCTACCTGCAGATTGCATCCTGGTGGATTTAGCGTCCGTGAAAAATGGTCCGCTGCAGGCAATGCTGGCCGCGCACACGGGGCCGGTCCTGGGGCTACATCCTATGTTTGGCCCGGACAGCGGCAGCCTGGCGAAACAGGTGGTGGTCTACTGCGATGGTCGTCAGCCGGAAGCCTACCAGTGGTTCCTGGAACAGATTCAGGTTTGGGGCGCGCGGCTGCACCGCATTAGCGCGGTTGAACACGATCAGAACATGGCGTTCATCCAGGCGCTGCGTCACTTTGCGACCTTTGCCTATGGGCTGCATCTGGCGGAAGAGAATGTGCAGCTTGAGCAGTTATTGGCACTCTCTTCGCCTATCTATCGTCTGGAGCTGGCGATGGTAGGGCGTCTGTTTGCTCAGGATCCCCAGCTTTACGCCGACATTATTATGTCGTCTGAGAACAACCTGGCACTGATTAAGCGTTACTACCAGCGTTTTGGCGAAGCCATTACGCTGCTGGAGCACGGCGACAAGCAGGCGTTTATCGACAGCTTCCGTAAGGTTGAACACTGGTTTGGCGATTACGCGCAACGTTTCCAGAGCGAGAGCCGCACGCTGTTGCGTCAGGCAAATGACAGTCGCCAGTAATGCGATGATGTATATACTGAAAGCCAGCATTGCTGGCTTTTTTCATTTTGGGGAACTGTCATGGCCGAACCGCAGCTGCTGTTGAACTACACCGGGCATCTGCCCGAATGCCCGACGTGGAGTGCAGAGGAAAATGCGCTTTACTGGGCGGATATTCTTGAAGGTGAGATCCACCGTTATCATTTACCCACGGCGGAACACACCGTGCTCTCTTTCCACGAAGAGGTGGGGTGTTTCGCCCTGCGCGAACGCGGCGGCTTTATCGTCGCGATGCGAAGCGGCATCTGGCTTTCCGATAAACACGGCCTGCTGCAGCGCAAAGTCTGTGATAACCCGTCGAATCCGCAGCTTGCGCGTTTCAATGATGGGGGAACCGATCACCGGGGCCAGTTCTACGCCGGGACCTTCTGGGCACCGGGTGATTACAACGGGGCGCTGCTGATGCGCATTGATAACGATCTGACGCCAAAAGTTATCCAGTGCGACATTCATGGCCACAATGGTCTGGCATTCAGCCCCGACCAGCGGTGGATGTTTACTTCTGATACGCCAAACGGCGTTATCTACCGTACCCCACTGGATGAGCAGGGGGAACCCGGTAAAAGGGAGGTATTCCGCCGGTTCAACGACGGCGAAGGGATACCTGACGGTGCCGCGATGGACGTGGAAGGCTGTTACTGGAGTGCGCTGTTTGATGGCTGGCGCATCGCGCGCTTTTCACCTCAGGGAGAGCAACTGGAAGAGTACCGAATGCCGGTCCGTTGCCCTACGATGGTCTGCTTTGGCGGTGACGATATGAAAACGCTGTTTATCACGACCACCCGGGAAAATATGGATGCGCAGGAGGTGGCGCAATATCCCCTCTCCGGCGCTATCTTCACCCTGCCGGTCAGTGTGGCAGGGATGAAGAAAAGCCGGTTTATCGAACGTTAGCTTGGGTCAACCGGTACCACGTTTTCGCTCGGATAACAGCCCAGCACCTTCATTGAACGGGTGATTTCGCTCAGTTCACGCAGGGCTTTCTGCATGGACGGTGATTCCAGGTTGGCCTGAATGTCGAGATAGAACATCTCTTCCCACGGATTGCCGTGAATCGGGCGCGATTCGAGTCTGGTCATGATCAGATTGTGGTTACGCAGTACCAGCAGCGCTTCAACCAGTGCGCCTGCCTGCTGCCCGGTTGCCATCAACAGGGTGGTTTTGGCGGGCACCTGATCAGAGACATTAATGGCTTTGCGTGCCAGCACGATGAAGCGGGTAATGTTTTGCGTCTGGTTTGCCAGGTTACGTTCCAGAACCTGGAGACCATACAGCGCACCGCCCGCCTCGCTGCCCAGCGCCGCGACGGTAGGGGAGTTTGCCTGGGCGACTTTTTCCATTGCTGCGGAGGTGCTTTCGGTGTACTCAATTTTCCAGTTCGGATAACGGTTGAGGAACTGACTGCACTGCTGGAACGGCTGCGGATGGCTGTAGACCGTCTCGATGGTGCTCAAATCGGTTGAGCCAGAGACCAGCACGCAGTGATCGATAGGGATTGTCAGCTCCCCAACCAGCGACAGGCTGGTGTGTTGCAGCAAATCGTACACGTCGTTGATGGCACCGGAACTGGTGTTCTCAATCGGCACGACGGCGTAATCCGCCTGGCCGGTTTCCACCTGATTGAAAATATCGGCGAACTTTGCGCAGCCGCTCTCAATGAACTCTTCAAAATGACGTGCAGCGTACTGGCGGGCAGCCAGATGGGAGTAGGAGCCCTTAGGGCCAAGAAACGCGATGCGGGCAGAGTGCGGGTTGGTTTTATTCAGATGCTGCTGCAACAGCGCTTGCTGGGTCAGAACAGAGTCTTCGATGATGAGCTGGAACAAACGGGTGATGTAATGTGCGTCAAGGTGATGGGCTTTGCCGAGTTGAATCAGACGTTCCAGCAGGTCGCGTTCGCGGTCGATATCACGTACCGGACGGTGGGAGTCCAGTTTGGCTTTACCCACTTCGATGGCGAGCGCGCGGCGTTCAGCCAGAAGTGCCAGTAATTTTTCATCCAGCGCGCTGATTTTTACTCGCAGATCCAGTAACGGGTTTTCCGGTGTCATAGTGTTGTCTGTCTCGTTTTATCGTTATCAATAAAAAAGGCCCCCCGGTGTGGGAGGCCTTGTTGTTCGTCTTCGCATTCTTTATCACACGACGAAACGCCTCCCGTTCAGGGGAAGGTAAAAAAGAATGCGAAGAAAAACGGCGTCAGTTTCATGAAATCATCCTGTGGTTGATAACGTTAAAGTACCCGTACTGTTTTCACCCTGTCAATAAAAAACGCGCCCGAAGGCGCGTTGGCGGTAAACTCAATTTAAAGGATTACTCTTCTTCAACTTCTTCCGCGAAGCTGGCGTCTTTCACCGAGGTCGTGGCGCGACGGGCTTCACCTTTGTGCTGCACTTTATTGAGCTGCCGTTCCAGCTTGTTGATCAAATCGTTAATAGCGGTGTACATATCCTCGTGTTTTGCGCTGGCGACCAGATGGCCGTTTGGAGTATTGATAGTTGCGTCAGCGATGAAACCCTGCGGCTCCTTAGACAGGATGATATGTGGATTAATTAAGTGTGTTTGCCATTTATCCAGTTTGGCGAGACGGTCTGCGACGTGCTGGCGAATTGCCGGGGTAATTTCCATTTGTTTGCTGGTAATGTTCATTGTCATAAATTTTACCTCTTGTCTTTCCGTCTTGGTGATTCCAGCATACCTGTCCTAATGTCAAAATGTGTGATTTAGATCACGTTATTTTGTCGGTTTTTGTCAGGGAATCTTTTTTGTGAGGCAGGGCAGGAAGAGGTGAGATTTACCTTGTCGAAGGCAAAAATTGCGGTCATAGTTGATAGGATGTGTTGAAGCTAAACCGCTTCAGCTTTGTCTGAAATGAATAAAAAAACGGCAGCCCGCGGGCTGCCGTTTTGCTTTGACGTCGCTATCAGGTGTTGCTGCTGTTCGCGGCGATGATTTTTGCTACCTTGTCTGCCTGTGCGGTCATCTGCATCTGGCGGTAAGCATTTTCCATCAGCTTCAGGCCGTCGCGGGTCGCCTGCGTATCCGGATAATCACGCAGCATTCCCTCTACACGGTTAACCACGGCAACCCATGCGCCACGACGGGTGTAGTATTCAGCAACCGAGTATTCGTATTTCGCCAGACGGTCTTTCAGGAACACCAGACGTTTGGTGGCGTCGGTTACGTACTGGCTGTTCGGATAGCCGCGCACCAGTTTGGAAAAGTCGTTGAACGCATCACGCGCATGCTGCGGGTCACGGTCGGAGCGATCCACACCGAAGAAGCCCTGCAGGGCACTGTCATCCAGCGCCATGTTGGTCAGACCGCGCATGTACATTACATAGTCGATGTTAGGATGAGTCGGGTTCAGACGCATGAAACGATCGATGGTTGCCTGAGCCAGCGGCAGATCGGCATTTTTATAGTATGCGTAGATGAGATCTAACTGTACCTGCTGCGAATACGGACCAAATGGATAGCGATTATCCAACGCTTCCAGTTGCGTTATCGCCTGTTTCCAGTTACCGTCCTGCAACTTTTGTTGTGCAGTCGCATAGATTTCATTCGGCGGATTGTCAGGGACCTGTTCATTTGAACCGGAGCAGCCCACCAAAGCCAGGCTCAACGTGGCCGCTGCCACCAGATATTTCATGCGCGTCATGACGTTTTGACTTTCCTCAAATGTTTGTCCGGGAGAAACTCTGTTCCTGCTCCCGATTAAGACCAGCTACAATAGCACACTATATTAAACGGCAAAGCCGTAAAACCCAACGTTAAACGAAGAAGCAGTTTATGGCACAACGAGTAGAACTCACCGCAACAGTCTCCGAAAATCAGCTCGGTCAACGCTTAGATCAAGCTTTGGCCGAATTGTTCCCTGATTATTCGCGTTCACGCATAAAAGAATGGATTCTTGACCAGCGCGTGCTGGTAAACGGTAAAGTCTGGGACAAACCGAAAGAGAAAGTGTTAGGTGGGGAAGCTGTCGCCATCAATGCTGAAATCGAAGAGGAAATCCGCTTCGAGCCACAGGATATCCCACTGGACATCGTCTATGAAGATGATGACATTCTGGTGATTAACAAGCCGCGCGACCTGGTTGTTCATCCAGGAGCGGGGAATCCTGACGGTACGGTACTTAACGCACTTCTCCATTATTATCCGCCGATTGCTGATGTGCCGCGTGCCGGTATCGTGCATCGTCTGGATAAAGACACCACCGGTCTGATGGTGGTGGCAAAGACCGTACCTGCCCAGACTCGCCTGGTGGAATCACTGCAGCTGCGTGAGATCACCCGCGAATATGAAGCCGTGGCTATTGGCCATATGACTGCTGGCGGTACGGTTGATGAGCCGATCAGCCGTCACCCTACCAAACGTACTCATATGTCGGTGCATCCGATGGGTAAACCGGCGGTGACGCACTATCGCATTATGGAACATTTCCGCATTCATACGCGTCTGCGTCTGCGTCTGGAGACCGGTCGTACCCACCAGATCCGCGTGCATATGGCGCACATCACCCATCCGCTGGTGGGGGATCAGGTTTACGGTGGTCGTCCGCGTCCACCAAAAGGGGCATCGGACGAGTTCATCAGCGTACTGCGCAAGTTTGATCGTCAGGCGCTGCACGCCACCATGCTGCGCCTTTATCACCCTATTTCAGGGATTCAAATGGAATGGCATGCGCCGATCCCGCAGGATATGGTGGAGCTTATTGACGCCATGCGCGCGGATTTTGAAGAACACAAAGATCAAGTGGACTGGTTATGACCAAACTGATTGTTCCGGAGTGGCCACTGCCTGAAGGTGTGGCTGCCTGCAGTTCAACCCGCGTTGGCGGGGTAAGTCAGGGGGCGTGGGCGTCTTTGAACCTTGGCGCACACTGCGGCGACAACCTGGAACACGTTGAAGAAAACCGCTCGCGGCTGTTTGCTGCGGGCAACTTACCGTCTAAACCGGTGTGGCTTGAGCAGGTTCACGGTAAAGCCGTGCTGAAGTTGACGGGAGAACCCTACGCGTCTAAACGTGCCGATGCCTCCTACAGCGATACGCAGGGAACAGTATGCGCGGTGATGACAGCCGATTGCCTGCCGGTGCTGTTTTGTAACCGTGCGGGTACCGAGGTTGCGGCTGCTCATGCGGGCTGGCGTGGTCTGTGTGAAGGCGTGCTGGAAGAAACCGTCGCCTGCTTCAAAGACGATCCTGCAAATATCATTGCCTGGCTTGGCCCGGCAATTGGTCCTCAGGCATTCGAGGTGGGCCCAGAGGTTCGTGAAGCGTTTATGGCAAAAGATCCGCAAGCCGTTAACGCTTTCGAACCCGTGGGGGAAAAATATCTGGCCGATATTTATCAGCTTGCACGTCAGCGTCTGAATAATGTCAAGGTGACGCAGATCTTCGGCGGTGACCGCTGTACGTTCACCGAAAAGGGTGATTTCTTCTCTTATCGCCGCGACAAGACGACGGGGCGTATGGCAAGTTTTATTTGGCTGATATAACCTAAAGAATCAAGACGATCCGGCACGTGCCGTTTTCTTTTCACATAATTCAGGTCATTAACCTTGAATAATTGAGGGATGACCTCATTTAATCTCCAGTAGCAAATTTGACCTGTTATGGGAGGAGTTATGCGTCTGGATCGTCTTACTAATAAATTCCAGCTTGCTCTCGCCGATGCCCAGTCCCTTGCACTGGGGCACGACAACCAATTCATCGAACCTCTTCATTTAATGAGCGCCTTGCTGAATCAGGAAGGGGGATCGGTACGTCCATTATTAACGTCTGCTGGCATTAATGCTGGCCAGTTACGCACTGCCATCGATCAGGCACTGAGCCGTTTACCGCAGGTAGAAGGTACCGGCGGCGACGTTCAGCCGTCCCAGGATCTGGTGCGGGTGCTGAACCTTTGCGACAAGCTGGCGCAAAAATGTGGGGACAACTTTATTTCGTCGGAACTGTTTGTTCTGGCGGCGCTTGAATCACGCGGTACCCTGACCGACCTGCTGAAAACTGCCGGCGCAACCACGGCCAATGTGACTCAGGCGATTGAGAAAATGCGTGGGGGTGAAAGCGTGAACGATCAGGGAGCCGAAGACCAACGTCAGGCTTTGAAAAAATTTACGGTCGATCTGACCGAGCGTGCTGAGCAGGGTAAACTTGACCCGGTGATCGGCCGTGATGAAGAAATTCGCCGTACTATTCAGGTTCTGCAGCGCCGTACCAAAAACAACCCGGTGCTGATTGGTGAACCGGGTGTTGGTAAAACCGCCATCGTTGAAGGGCTGGCGCAGCGTATTGTAAACGGTGAAGTACCGGAAGGGCTGAAAGGCCGCCGTGTACTGGCACTGGATATGGGGGCGCTGGTGGCCGGGGCGAAGTATCGCGGTGAATTCGAAGAGCGTCTGAAAGGCGTGCTTAACGATCTGGCAAAACAGGAAGGCAATGTCATTCTGTTTATCGATGAGTTGCACACCATGGTCGGTGCCGGTAAAGCAGACGGCGCGATGGATGCCGGGAACATGCTGAAACCTGCACTGGCACGCGGTGAACTTCACTGTGTGGGTGCCACGACGCTGGACGAGTACCGTCAGTACATTGAAAAAGATGCTGCGCTTGAACGTCGTTTCCAGAAGGTGTTTGTCGCGGAACCAAGCGTGGAAGATACCATCGCGATCCTGCGTGGTCTGAAAGAACGTTATGAGCTGCACCACCATGTGCAGATCACTGACCCGGCGATTGTTGCGGCAGCGACGCTTTCGCATCGTTATATCGCCGACCGTCAGTTACCGGATAAAGCGATCGACCTTATCGATGAGGCCGCATCCAGCATTCGTATTCAGATAGACTCGAAGCCGGAAGAGTTGGACAGACTCGACCGTCGTATCATTCAGCTCAAACTGGAACAGCAGGCACTCAAGAAAGAGTCTGATGAAGCCAGTAAAAAACGCCTCGATATGCTCAATGAGGAACTGGACGATAAAGAGCGCCAGTATTCTGAGTTAGAAGAAGAGTGGAAGGCAGAGAAAGCGTCACTCTCTGGCACTCAGACCATTAAGGCTGAACTCGAACAGGCAAAAATTGCCATTGAGCAGGCGCGTCGTGTGGGTGACCTGGCGCGAATGTCAGAGTTGCAGTACGGCAAAATCCCTGAGCTGGAGAAACAGCTTGAGATTGCGACGCAGTCTGAAGGCAAAACAATGCGTCTGTTACGTAACAAAGTAACGGATGCGGAAATTGCAGAGGTGCTGGCGCGCTGGACCGGTATTCCGGTAGCACGCATGATGGAAAGCGAACGCGATAAACTGCTGCGCATGGAGCAGGATCTGCATCAGCGCGTGATTGGCCAGGACGAGGCGGTTGAAGCGGTTTCCAACGCCATCCGTCGTAGCCGCGCCGGATTGTCTGATCCTAATCGTCCGATTGGTTCGTTCCTGTTCCTGGGCCCTACCGGGGTGGGTAAAACCGAGCTATGTAAGGCGCTGGCTAACTTTATGTTCGACAGCGACGATGCGATGGTGCGTATCGACATGTCCGAGTTTATGGAGAAACACTCCGTTTCACGTCTGGTGGGGGCACCTCCGGGATATGTCGGTTATGAAGAGGGCGGTTACCTGACAGAAGCGGTACGCCGTCGCCCTTATTCCGTCATCCTGCTGGACGAAGTGGAAAAAGCGCACCCGGATGTGTTCAATATTCTGCTGCAGGTCCTGGATGATGGTCGTCTGACCGACGGGCAGGGGAGAACGGTGGATTTCCGTAATACGGTCGTGATCATGACATCGAACCTGGGTTCCGATTTGATTCAGGAACGTTTCGGTGAACTGGATTACAGCCATATGAAGGATCTGGTTCTGGGTGTGGTTAGCCATAACTTCCGTCCGGAGTTCATCAACCGTATCGATGAAGTGGTGGTATTCCATCCTCTGGGTGAGAAACACATTGCGTCGATTGCACAGATCCAGCTGCAGCGTCTGTACAAACGTCTGGAAGAGCGTGGATATGAAATTCACATCTCTGACGATGCGCTGAAACTGCTGAGCGAAAATGGTTACGATCCGGTTTACGGGGCGCGTCCGTTGAAACGTGCTATCCAGCAGCAGATCGAAAACCCGCTGGCGCAGCAGATACTGTCAGGCGAACTGGTTCCGGGCAAAGTTATCCGTCTGGAAGCCAACGACGACCGAATTGTGGCAGTGCAGTAAGTCACAAAACACAAAAACGAGCCGCTTGCGGCTCGTTTTTGTTTAAAAACCAGGCCAGAATTGAGGTCTGGGATGTAATTTGCCTGGAAAGTGAGCAGTCAGTAAATAATTTTCACTTTATCCTTGCAGCTTCAGAATTACTCCCTATAATGCGCCTCCACTGACACGGAACAACGGCACACACGCCGCCGGGTCAGCAGAGAAAAGCAAATTAAACGCTTGACTCTGAAGCGGGAAAGCGTAATATGCACACCCCGCGCCGCAGCGAAAACGAAGCGGCACTGCTCTTTAACAATTTATCAGACAATCTGTGTGGGCACTCAAAGTGACATGGATTCTTAATGTCTTCGGACAATAAATGAACACCAAGTCTCAACGAGTGAACACGTAATTCATTACGAAGTTTAATTCATTGAGCATCAAACTTTTAAATTGAAGAGTTTGATCATGGCTCAGATTGAACGCTGGCGGCAGGCCTAACACATGCAAGTCGAACGGTAGCACAGAGAGCTTGCTCTCGGGTGACGAGTGGCGGACGGGTGAGTAATGTCTGGGAAACTGCCTGATGGAGGGGGATAACTACTGGAAACGGTAGCTAATACCGCATAATGTCGCAAGACCAAAGAGGGGGACCTTCGGGCCTCTTGCCATCAGATGTGCCCAGATGGGATTAGCTAGTAGGTGGGGTAACGGCTCACCTAGGCGACGATCCCTAGCTGGTCTGAGAGGATGACCAGCCACACTGGAACTGAGACACGGTCCAGACTCCTACGGGAGGCAGCAGTGGGGAATATTGCACAATGGGCGCAAGCCTGATGCAGCCATGCCGCGTGTATGAAGAAGGCCTTCGGGTTGTAAAGTACTTTCAGCGGGGAGGAAGGTGTTGTGGTTAATAACCACAGCAATTGACGTTACCCGCAGAAGAAGCACCGGCTAACTCCGTGCCAGCAGCCGCGGTAATACGGAGGGTGCAAGCGTTAATCGGAATTACTGGGCGTAAAGCGCACGCAGGCGGTCTGTCAAGTCGGATGTGAAATCCCCGGGCTCAACCTGGGAACTGCATTCGAAACTGGCAGGCTGGAGTCTTGTAGAGGGGGGTAGAATTCCAGGTGTAGCGGTGAAATGCGTAGAGATCTGGAGGAATACCGGTGGCGAAGGCGGCCCCCTGGACAAAGACTGACGCTCAGGTGCGAAAGCGTGGGGAGCAAACAGGATTAGATACCCTGGTAGTCCACGCCGTAAACGATGTCGATTTGGAGGTTGTGCCCTTGAGGCGTGGCTTCCGGAGCTAACGCGTTAAATCGACCGCCTGGGGAGTACGGCCGCAAGGTTAAAACTCAAATGAATTGACGGGGGCCCGCACAAGCGGTGGAGCATGTGGTTTAATTCGATGCAACGCGAAGAACCTTACCTGGTCTTGACATCCACAGAACTTTCCAGAGATGGATTGGTGCCTTCGGGAACTGTGAGACAGGTGCTGCATGGCTGTCGTCAGCTCGTGTTGTGAAATGTTGGGTTAAGTCCCGCAACGAGCGCAACCCTTATCCTTTGTTGCCAGCGGTTAGGCCGGGAACTCAAAGGAGACTGCCAGTGATAAACTGGAGGAAGGTGGGGATGACGTCAAGTCATCATGGCCCTTACGACCAGGGCTACACACGTGCTACAATGGCGCATACAAAGAGAAGCGACCTCGCGAGAGCAAGCGGACCTCATAAAGTGCGTCGTAGTCCGGATTGGAGTCTGCAACTCGACTCCATGAAGTCGGAATCGCTAGTAATCGTAGATCAGAATGCTACGGTGAATACGTTCCCGGGCCTTGTACACACCGCCCGTCACACCATGGGAGTGGGTTGCAAAAGAAGTAGGTAGCTTAACCTTCGGGAGGGCGCTTACCACTTTGTGATTCATGACTGGGGTGAAGTCGTAACAAGGTAACCGTAGGGGAACCTGCGGTTGGATCACCTCCTTACCTTAAAGAACCTGCCTTTGCAGTGCTCACACAGATTGTCTGATGAAAAGTAAATAGCAAGGCGTCTTGCGATTGAGACTGTACGTCCCCTTCGTCTAGAGGCCCAGGACACCGCCCTTTCACGGCGGTAACAGGGGTTCGAATCCCCTAGGGGACGCCACTTGCTGGTTCGTGAGTGAAAGTCACCTGCCGTCATATCTCAAAACTGACTTGCGAGTCATGTTTGAGATATTTGCTCTTTAAAAATCTGGATCAAGCTGAAAATTGAAACGACACACATGTTATGTGTGTTCGAGTCTCTCAAATTTTCGCAATCAGAAGTGAAACATCTTCGGGTTGTGAGGTTAAGCGACTAAGCGTACACGGTGGATGCCCTGGCAGTCAGAGGCGATGAAGGACGTGCTAATCTGCGAAAAGCGCCGGCGAGGTGATATGAACCCTTGACCCGGCGATGTCCGAATGGGGAAACCCAGTGCAATCCGTTGCACTATCGTTAACTGAATACATAGGTTAACGAGGCGAACCGGGGGAACTGAAACATCTAAGTACCCCGAGGAAAAGAAATCAACCGAGATTCCCCCAGTAGCGGCGAGCGAACGGGGAGCAGCCCAGAGTCTGAATCAGCTTGTGTGTTAGTGGAAGCGTCTGGAAAGTCGCACGGTACAGGGTGATAGTCCCGTACACGAAAATGCACAGGCTGTGAACTCGAAGAGTAGGGCGGGACACGTGGTATCCTGTCTGAATATGGGGGGACCATCCTCCAAGGCTAAATACTCCTGACTGACCGATAGTGAACCAGTACCGTGAGGGAAAGGCGAAAAGAACCCCGGCGAGGGGAGTGAAAAAGAACCTGAAACCGTGTACGTACAAGCAGTGGGAGCACCTTCGGGTGTGACTGCGTACCTTTTGTATAATGGGTCAGCGACTTATATTCTGTAGCAAGGTTAACCGTATAGGGGAGCCGAAGGGAAACCGAGTCTTAACTGGGCGTTAAGTTGCAGGGTATAGACCCGAAACCCGGTGATCTAGCCATGGGCAGGTTGAAGGTTGGGTAACACTAACTGGAGGACCGAACCGACTAATGTTGAAAAATTAGCGGATGACCTGTGGCTGGGGGTGAAAGGCCAATCAAACCGGGAGATAGCTGGTTCTCCCCGAAAGCTATTTAGGTAGCGCCTCGTGAACTCATCTTCGGGGGTAGAGCACTGTTTCGGCTAGGGGGCCATCCCGGCTTACCAACCCGATGCAAACTACGAATACCGAAGAATGTTATCACGGGAGACACACGGCGGGTGCTAACGTCCGTCGTGAAGAGGGAAACAACCCAGACCGCCAGCTAAGGTCCCAAAGTCATGGTTAAGTGGGAAACGATGTGGGAAGGCCCAGACAGCCAGGATGTTGGCTTAGAAGCAGCCATCATTTAAAGAAAGCGTAATAGCTCACTGGTCGAGTCGGCCTGCGCGGAAGATGTAACGGGGCTAAACCATGCACCGAAGCTGCGGCAGCGACACTCTGTGTTGTTGGGTAGGGGAGCGTTCTGTAAGCCGTTGAAGGTGGCCTGTGAGGGTTGCTGGAGGTATCAGAAGTGCGAATGCTGACATAAGTAACGATAAAGCGGGTGAAAAGCCCGCTCGCCGGAAGACCAAGGGTTCCTGTCCAACGTTAATCGGGGCAGGGTGAGTCGACCCCTAAGGCGAGGCCGAAAGGCGTAGTCGATGGGAAACAGGTTAATATTCCTGTACTTGGTGTTACTGCGAAGGGGGGACGGAGAAGGCTATGTTAGCCGGGCGACGGTTGTCCCGGTTTAAGCATGTAGGCGGAGGTTCCAGGTAAATCCGGTACCTTTTAACGCTGAGGTGTGATGACGAGGCACTACGGTGCTGAAGTAACAAATGCCCTGCTTCCAGGAAAAGCCTCTAAGCATCAGGTAACACGAAATCGTACCCCAAACCGACACAGGTGGTCAGGTAGAGAATACCAAGGCGCTTGAGAGAACTCGGGTGAAGGAACTAGGCAAAATGGTGCCGTAACTTCGGGAGAAGGCACGCTGATATGTAGGTGAAGCCCCTGCGGGTGGAGCTGAAATCAGTCGAAGATACCAGCTGGCTGCAACTGTTTATTAAAAACACAGCACTGTGCAAACACGAAAGTGGACGTATACGGTGTGACGCCTGCCCGGTGCCGGAAGGTTAATTGATGGGGTTAGCGGCAACGCGAAGCTCTTGATCGAAGCCCCGGTAAACGGCGGCCGTAACTATAACGGTCCTAAGGTAGCGAAATTCCTTGTCGGGTAAGTTCCGACCTGCACGAATGGCGTAATGATGGCCAGGCTGTCTCCACCCGAGACTCAGTGAAATTGAACTCGCTGTGAAGATGCAGTGTACCCGCGGCAAGACGGAAAGACCCCGTGAACCTTTACTATAGCTTGACACTGAACACTGGTCCTTGATGTGTAGGATAGGTGGGAGGCTTTGAAGCGTGGACGCCAGTCTGCGTGGAGCCGTCCTTGAAATACCACCCTTTAATGGCTGGTGTTCTAACGTAGACCCGTTACCCGGGTTGCGGACAGTGTCTGGTGGGTAGTTTGACTGGGGCGGTCTCCTCCCAAAGAGTAACGGAGGAGCACGAAGGTTAGCTAATCCTGGTCGGACATCAGGAGGTTAGTGCAATGGCATAAGCTAGCTTGACTGCGAGAGTGACGGCTCGAGCAGGTGCGAAAGCAGGTCATAGTGATCCGGTGGTTCTGAATGGAAGGGCCATCGCTCAACGGATAAAAGGTACTCCGGGGATAACAGGCTGATACCGCCCAAGAGTTCATATCGACGGCGGTGTTTGGCACCTCGATGTCGGCTCATCACATCCTGGGGCTGAAGTAGGTCCCAAGGGTATGGCTGTTCGCCATTTAAAGTGGTACGCGAGCTGGGTTTAGAACGTCGTGAGACAGTTCGGTCCCTATCTGCCGTGGGCGCTGGAGAATTGAGGGGGGCTGCTCCTAGTACGAGAGGACCGGAGTGGACGCATCACTGGTGTTCGGGTTGTCATGCCAATGGCACTGCCCGGTAGCTAAATGCGGAAGAGATAAGTGCTGAAAGCATCTAAGCACGAAACTTGCCCCGAGATGAGTTCTCCCTGAGACTTAAAGTCTCCTGAAGGAACGTTGAAGACGACGACGTTGATAGGTCGGGTGTGTAAGCGCAGCGATGCGTTGAGCTAACCGATACTAATGAACCGTGAGGCTTAACCTTACAACGCCGAAGATGTTTTGGCGAAGAGAGACGATTTTCAGCCTTGATACAGATTAACAGAATTTGCCTGGCGGCTTTAGCGCGGTGGTCCCACCTGACCCCATGCCGAACTCAGAAGTGAAACGCCGTAGCGCCGATGGTAGTGTGGGGTCTCCCCATGTGAGAGTAGGGAACTGCCAGGCATCAAATAAGAAAAACCCCGTACCGTAAGGTGCGGGGTTTTTTGCTTTTGTTTTCTCCCTCACCCTGCGGGAGAGGGCACCAGACCGCACCATTCCCCTCCTGGGCTTTCTCCGGAACTTACCTTGCTAACGAAATTTGTGATCTCCCTCGCAATGTTATTTATAACAAAATAATAACATTTAATTTACAAGGTATTGAGTTCCTTCAGAGCTCAACATGCCGTTGTTTATGGCAGGAGTATAATCATAATGACCGAAAGCATTACATCGAACGGGACGCTGGTTGCCAGTGATACCCGAAGAAGGGTATGGGCAATTGTTAGTGCCTCATCCGGTAACCTGGTTGAATGGTTCGACTTTTACGTCTACTCATTCTGTTCACTTTACTTCGCACATATTTTCTTCCCGTCAGGAAACACCACAACGCAGCTACTGCAAACGGCAGGTGTATTTGCCGCAGGATTCTTAATGCGGCCGATTGGTGGCTGGTTATTTGGCCGTATCGCAGACCGTCGCGGGCGTAAAACCTCCATGCTGATCTCGGTCTGCATGATGTGTTTTGGTTCCCTTATCATCGCCTGTCTGCCGGGGTATGACGCTATCGGAACCTGGGCGCCCGCCCTTTTATTGCTGGCTCGTTTATTCCAGGGACTCTCCGTTGGGGGAGAGTACGGCACCAGCGCCACGTACATGAGTGAAATTGCACTTGAAGGTCGGAAGGGTTTTTACGCCTCTTTCCAGTATGTCACGCTCATCGGTGGTCAACTGCTGGCCATTCTGGTTGTCGTGATCCTGCAGCAGATCCTCACAGACAGCCAGCTTCATGAATGGGGATGGCGAATTCCTTTCGCGATGGGAGCTGCACTGGCGATCGTGGCGCTTTGGCTGCGCCGTCAGTTAGACGAAACCTCGCAAAAAGAGGTCAGGGCGCTGAAGGAAGCGGGATCGTTTAAAGGACTGTGGCGAAACCGCAAAGCTTTCCTGATGGTTCTCGGTTTCACCGCCGGTGGTTCACTCAGTTTTTATACTTTTACCACCTACATGCAAAAGTATCTGGTGAATACTACGGGAATGCACGCCAACGTCGCCAGCGTCATCATGACCGCCGCGCTGTTCGTCTTTATGCTGATACAGCCGCTAATTGGTGCGCTCTCAGATAAGATCGGCCGTCGCACATCAATGTTGATTTTTGGTGGCATGTCCGCCTTATGTACCGTCCCCATTTTAACCGCGCTTCAGCACGTCTCATCACCTTATGCCGCATTTGCTTTGGTGATGCTGGCGATGGTGATTGTGAGTTTCTACACCTCGATCAGCGGAATACTCAAGGCCGAGATGTTTCCGGCACAGGTGCGTGCTTTGGGAGTAGGGCTTTCTTATGCGGTCGCCAATGCCCTGTTTGGTGGTTCGGCGGAGTACGTTGCGCTGTCCCTGAAATCATGGGGAAGCGAAACGACATTCTTCTGGTATGTGACGATCATGGGGGCGCTGGCCTTTATCGTATCCCTGATGCTGCATCACAAAGGGAAAGGTATTCGTCTTTAATAATGCGCCATCTGCCACACGTCATAGCCGGTCGTGGCACCGGCAACATCCCAGGCAAAATCTTTCCAGCTCCAGCCGCTCCCTGAGGGGCGGCTATCCCATAATTCTTTAGATGCCCCAAGACTGACTGAGAACATCAGGCCGATTGCCGCACTACGATCCCGGCTATACCCCTGGTGCTGGGCGTACTCATTACCGGCAGCGGACAACATCGCGGATGCGAGGAAGTGTTGCGCTTTATCCTGGCCGGACCAACTATCGTTCGCCATATGGCTACAGCCGGTTAAACAGAGGGTCATGACTAACAGAGGAAGACGCATCAACAGCTCCATAAAAAAGCCCTGCGGGTGGCAGGGCCTGGATATTACAGAATACGGCTGATAAGACGATCGATACGGATGCGACGCAAACGGCGAATAAGCTTACGAACCTTCACCGGATAATCGGCAATGCTCTGTAGCTCGCGATAATGACGAACAACCGTCGTATGTGTACGAATAAGTTCCAGCTCACGTTCACGCTGCGCGGCCAGTTCATGTTGTGGATCGTGGATCAGAATTGCGTTTTCCAGATCCAGACGCCAGGCACGAGGGTTCAGGTTGTTGCCGGTCAGCAGCATCCATTCATCATCAACCCACATTCCTTTGAGATGATAGCTGTTATCTTCATCTTTCCAGAGACGCACCACCAGCTGGTCGGTGTTTACGTAATACTGTAAGCGACTGAGGAAACGACGCAGGTTAATCTCATAAAGGTAGGGCAGGGCGCCGATGATTTTGAAGGGTTGATCTTCAGGAATGAAAAAGTCATTAGCCGTTTTATCACCGACAATAATTTCCACTTTTTTACCGTCGCGCAGCAGCTGAATGATATTGCGCACCAGCACGGCGGGAAGGTTAAAGTACGGCGTACAGATAGTGAGCTTCTGCTCTGCGCACGGCATCAGATGGAAAATCGTTTTGTTCAGCAGGCTGGATTTTCCTAAGCCCACCAGAGGTGTAACGGACAACTCTTCGTTGTTTGCATCGCCCTGGAAATGATAAACCGCATCGCGCAGCTCCTGGCGGAACGCGCGAACGTCGTTTTTGATTTCCGGGCTTTTCGGGCGATGAGGATCGTCAAGGCGATTCACACCACGGCCATGTACCAGATGCTTATCCACCCAGTTAAACATGATGTCGGCCATCTGCGAATTACGGATCAGATGGTAGCGGTCGTAGCGATACTTATCGAGCTGATGAAGGTAAACATCATTCAGACTCGCGCCACTATAAAGCACGCTGTCATCGATGATGAACCCTTTGAAATGGAGTACGCCAAGCGCTTCACGGGTATTCACCGGCACCCCGTAAACAGGGACATCAACGCCAGGATTTTCCTGCGCCGTGCGGCAATACCAGTCTGCGTTTGTATTTGAAGCAGCAGCGCCAATACGGCCACGCTGAGCGCGGTGCCAGTCAACCAGCACGCGAACATCCAGTTCAGGACGCTGACGCTTGGCTTCGTAGAGCGCATTCAGGATCGCGCGGCCACCTTCATCTTGTTCAAGATAGAGTGCCACAATGCAAATGCGTCGCGTGGCGCTGGCAATCTTTTCCAGAAGCGTCTCCCGAAAATGAGCGGGAGCGTAAAAGAACTCTACATCATCAACTGACTGAGAAATCTTCGGTAGTTGAGCAAGGTGTTGTTGATGTTTATTACGCTTAAATTTTGACAACATCACAGTGCGTTTCTTCTCTGTTCATTGAAGGGTTGTCTGTACCATGCAAACAACATAAGCGGACAATGATACCACCAGTCCCGTCCAAAGTGGGTAACATTTCCAGTAGCTTACTCGGGTTTATCCGGCGATTTCAGAGTGAGGGAGAGGGCAACAATCCCCTCGTCCAGCTGAATATCAACGTCAAAACCGAGTTTTCGCGCCAGGGTCACCATACCGCGATTGTTTGGCATAGTAATGCCATTCAGGCGTAACAATCCGTGATCGCGCGTATAACTGATGAGTTTTTCCAGTAGCCGCCGCCCAAGGCCCAGGCCTTTAAGATCGGAGCGCACCAGTACGGCAAACTCCGCATCGACGTTATCCGGATCTGAAATAGCACGTGTCACGCCAAGGATCTCATCACCGTTTTCGGAACGACGAACGGCGACAAAGGCCATTTCTCGATCGTAGTCGATCTGGGTCATATTGGCTAAATCATCGTGGGTAAATTCGTTGATTTCGCTGAAGTAGCGATAGTAAAGATCCTCTTTCGTGACCTGAGAGATAAACGTCCGCAGTTGCGGTTCGTCTTCCGGCAAAATGGGGCGAAACAGCGAACGCTCACCGTTCTTCATCTCCACCCACTCTTCCAGTTGCAGAGGATAAGGACGGATTGCCAGACGGCTCTCTCTGTCGCCTTCGAATGGTGCGATATCCAGCGTGACGTCCAGCGCCGTGAACTCATTGCCGGAGGCGAGCAGAGGATGAATGTCCAGCCGCTGTATCTCCGCGCAATCGACTATCAGGTTTGAGACCTGCACCAGGAACTGGCTTAACCCCGCAATGTCGAGCGGACGCAGGGCGCTCCGGCCACGGATTTTTTTGCTTTTGATGGCCTGAATAATCAGATAGCGAGCAAGGTTCATGTTCAACGGCGGTAAGGCCACCACGGCTTGTTCTTCAGGGCGCCATTCCACGCCACCTTCTCCCAGCATGATGAGCGGGCCAAAAACCGGATCGTGCTCAACAACCACCCGCAGTTCCTGTGCGCCCGCGCGGTTCGCCATGCTTTGCACCAGCAGTCCGTGGATTCTGGCCTGGGGCCAGGCCATTTTTACGCGGTCGAAAATAGCATCTGCCGCTTGCTGAACTTCAGCCGCGGTTCGAAGATACAGCATTACCCCCTGCACATCGGACTTGTGGGGAATATCCGGTGAGCGAAGCTTAAGGGCGACTGGATAGCCTATCTGTTCGGCAATATGTACTGCTTCCGCGCTGTCGCTGGCGATCCAGGTTGGCAGCGTCTGCATCCCATAGCTACCAAGAATGGGTTGCACTTCGTGAGTGTCCAGCGATGTCGCACCTTCATCGATAGCCTGTTGCAACAGCCGGTGAACGTCGACGGAATTTGCCGTCAGATTGCCCGGCAATGCTGGGGTTTCACGCAACTGTTTCTGGTTACGACGGTACTCCACCATATGCATAAAGGCGGTAATAGTCCCTTCCGGGGTACGGTACGTTGGCAACCCCGCTTCGCTGAATAGTCGCCGTGCCTCCTGAGAGGAGAACTCACCGCACCAGTTGGTGAGCAGAGTGACGTATTTACCACGCGGATGGTTACGCACTGCTTCAATGAGGGCTCGCGCGCTCTCACTGCCAGGAGCGACCGCGCTGGGGGAGTGGATAATCATCAGCGCATCGAAATCCTGACTATCCAGCAAAATAGAAATGGCTTTGATATAGCGATCGCTACTGGCATCATCGCGTAGATCAAGGGGATTCCCGGGGGCAACGCTGATGGGTAAAGCCTCTCTCAGGCGCTGAAGCGTCTCTTCACCGAGCGTGGCCAGCTTGCCATTACGTAACCACAGTTCGTCCAGCGCCAGCGCCGCCGGAGCTGCGCCGTTACTGACGATCATTAATTTCTCTCCACGCAACGGACGCATATGACTCAACGTCTCGACGGCTGAAAAAAGTTCGTGCGTGTCCTGTACCCGCAGTAAACCCGCGCGCTGGATAGCCGCATCCCAGGCGGGATCCATCCCGGAATGGGAATGCAGCAGGCTTTGTGCTGCAGGGCTGCGTCCGCTTTTGATGACCAGGATGGGTTTATTACGTGACGCGCTGCGCGATGCCGACACAAAACGACGGGCGTCGCTGAGGTGTTCAAGATAAAGCAGGATCGCACTGGTTTTGCTGTCACGCGCCAGAAAATCCAGCAGTTCATCCACGTCGATATCCAGGCTGTCACCCAGGGCGATGAAGTAGGAGAACCCCATCTCACGCTGCTGCGCCCAGTCAAGGATCGTGTTGGATACCGCAGCCGACTGCGAAATAAAAGCAAGTTTGCCTTTACGGATCGGCACTGGAGAAAAGCTGGCATTCAGTCCTTGCCAGGGGGCGAGTAATCCCAGACTGTTCGGCCCAAGAATACGCATTTGATAGCGGCTGGCGCACGCCAGAAGCTCGGGCTGCTGTTCAGGAGGAGATGAGAGGATAATGCAGGTCTTACACCCTTTCTTGCCGAGCGATTCCAGTAATTCCGGGTTACGTTTCGCATTTGTACAGAGTACGGCCAAATCGGGTACGAAAGGCAGGCTCTGCACATCAGGCCATGCAAGTACCCCCTGAACGGCCTTATAGGCCGGTGTAACGGGCATAACGGGGCCATTAAATCCGCCGGCCAGCAGATTGCGCATCATCAGATAGCCAGCGCGATCCGGTTTCATTGATGCGCCGATGACGGCTATGGATTTAGGACGTAGTAGCGCTTCTAACCCTCGCTGGCTCATGCAGGCCTCCTGTGAATGCAAGCGACCTGATGATTTTAAACGTTTTCTGTCCCGGTTGCTGTGACACTGCCCTTATGAACGGTTTTTCCCGCCAGATAGCGTTCGCGAAAACGGGAGAAATGGCTGCCCAGCGCGGCAGCCGCCTCGGTATCACCCGCTAAATCCAGCAGTGCGATCGCCACTTCGGCGGTGCAGTATTGTCCGTCAGCATGGGCTTCACGTAAGCGGTAGGCCGATACGCGAGAGAGGTCGACAGAAATGATCGGCAGCGCGTCAAGGTAAGGGCTTTTACGGAACATTTTCCGCGCTTCCGTCCAGGTGCCATCCAGCATAATAAACAGCGGTGGTTTTCCGGATGGCGGGGCTGACAATACCTGACGGTCGGCGCCTGCATAGGAGGCGGGGAAAACGACCATCGGCTGATAGTCCGGGCTTGCCACTAAGTCGAGCAGGGCCTGAGGAGGCTCCGTTCGCGACCACTGAAACGCGGCCGTATCAGGCAGAATATCGGCGATCAGACGGCCCGTATTGCTGGGTTTCATCGGTTCGGTATCAAACATGACCAGGCAAAAACGGCTTTCCGCCGTGGCCGGTACCAGCGTGTCGCACAGGCACACTTTTAACGGCAACAGGCAGCGCTGGCAGCGACGGATGCGGTTGCCACGAGCGAGAAAAGGGCGAGTCGCGCGGGCAAGGCGTTCGGCGCGTAATTGAAGTACAGCGTTATCAGTCATGGGCGAAAGGGCAGGAAAAACCCCATTTTCGCAGAGGCGGGAACGGGGCACAAGATGTGCCCCGTGAATGTTACAGCGACTCGTTCAACCAGCTCTCGAAAGGCGCTTTGGGTACCGCGCCGTTGAGCATGTCGATGACTTCACCATTTTTGAAAATCATGATGGTCGGAATGCTACGAATACGAAAACGGGCGCTGAGCTCGCGTTCTGCCTCCGTATTCACCTTCACAAAACGCATCTTCCCGCTGCGCTCTTCGGCGACATCTTCAAAGATTGGCGCGAAGTTACGGCACGGGCCACACCATGGTGCCCAGAAATCGACAACCACCGGGAGATCGTCCTTGAGGAGTTTGTCCAGCGTAGCACCTGTAGCGTTAATCACATCGCCATCAAACAACTCATGGCCACAACGCCCGCATTTCGCACCATCCTCGATCCGATCGTCCGGAATGCGGTTAAGAGCCTGACAGTTGGCACATACGGTATTCATAACTAACCTCTGATAGAACCATGGGACAGCGGCAGTATGCCGATAATGTTTCTAATATGTTACATATTATCAATGAGCCTGTTTGAAACGACAATGCGTTTTATTCAATGAGAACAATAGTCACAGGCTTTTGTACGAAATTATGGCTATGCGCTTGCACATCGGGTAATCTGCGCGCTTCGCGCAGCGCTGGTGGAGAAAAGCATGAACGACAAAATGAAAAATAAAAGCGGCAAGGTCAAAGTGATGTATGTCCGCAGTGATGATGACTCTGATAAACGCACCCAAAATCCGCGTACCGGAAAAGGTGGCGGGCGTCCGGCGTCCTCTCGTGCAGACGGTGGCCGTCGCCCCGCCCGCGATGACAGAAACAACCGCGGCGATGACCGCAAACGTGATGACCGCAAGCGTGACGATCGCAAACGCGATGATTTTGCACGTGAGGGTTCGTCACCATGGCGTACCGTGTCCCGCGCGCCTGGCGATGAGACGCCTGAAAAAGCCGATCACGGCGGCATCAGCGGTAAAAGCTTTATCGATCCGGAAGTGCTGCGCCGTCAGCGTGCGGAAGAGACACGCGTGTATGGCGAAAACGCCTGTCAGGCTCTGTTCCAGAGCCGTCCTGAATGTATCGTTCGTGCATGGTTTATCCAGAGCGTCACCCCTCGCTTCAAAGAAGCCCTGCGCTGGATGGCGGCAAACCGTAAAGCCTACCATGTGGTTGATGATGCCGAGTTGACGAAAGCGTCAGGCACCGAACACCACGGTGGTGTCTGCTTCCTGATCAAAAAACGCAACGGCACAACGGTGCAACAGTGGGTCAGCCAGGCCGGTGCCGATGACTGCGTGCTGGCGCTGGAAGATGTGGGTAACCCGCATAACCTGGGTGCGATGATGCGCAGCTGCGCGCACTTCGGCGTTAAAGGAGTACTGCTGCAGGATGCTGCGCTGCTGGAATCCGGTGCTGCGATCCGTACTGCGGAAGGCGGTGCCGAGCACGTTCAGCCGATCACCGGCGACAGCGTTCTGGATGCCATTGAGCAGTTCCGTAAAGCGGGCTATTCCATTGTGACGACCTCCAGCCATGCCGGTACGCCGCTGTTTAAAGCGACGCTGCCGCGCAAGATGGTGCTGGTGTTAGGTCAGGAACGTGATGGTCTGTCAGACGCGGCACTCTCGAGTGCGGATCTGAGCGTCTCTATTGACGGGACGGGCAATGTGGAAAGTCTGAACGTTTCCGTCGCGACCGGCGTACTGCTGGCGGAGTGGTGGCGTCAGAACAAAGCATAAGCTTTTTATGTGCCGGGCCAGCCCGGCACATTCATTTCCTACTCGCTTTCTGCCGGTAACACGGGCATCCAGTCAATCGGCGTTTCGCCACGTTTTTCCAGCCACTCATTCGCCAGAACAAAATGATTACAGCCAAAGAAACCACGATGGGCTGACAGCGGAGACGGGTGTGGCGCTTTCAATACGTGATGACGCTGACGGTCAATAATCGCCCCTTTCTTCTGCGCATGCGATCCCCAGAGTAAAAACACTACCCCCTCACGATGTTCATTGATAAGGCTGATGACTTTATCCGTAAAGGTTTCCCACCCAAGGCTGGCGTGAGAGTGCGCCTGACCTGCTCGTACGGTTAAGACAGTATTCAGTAACAGCACGCCCTGGCGCGCCCAGCTTTCCAGATAACCATGATTGGGCCGGGTAAAACCGGGGATCGTTCCTTCAAGCTCTTTATACATGTTCAGCAGAGAAGGGGGGATAGCCACGCCCGGGCGCACGGAGAAGGCCAGCCCATGAGCCTGACCAGGGCCGTGGTAAGGATCCTGACCCAAGATTACGACTTTGACATCGCTCAGTTCGGTATAGCGAAACGCGTTAAATACGTCTTTCTGGGGCGGATAAATCGTCTGGCCAGACTGCCGCTCTGCCGTAACGGTACTGAGAGTGTTGATAAAATAGGGCTGCTGTTTCTCTTCTGCCAGCACATCGTGCCATGTCAGCGGTGTCGTCATCTCGCTCTCCTGCGAATCTCATTCTGCGCCTAGCTTAACCGCTAAATCCTGCGGTGCAAAATTCCATGCGGAAATTAGCCCTAACTCCTTAAATTATGGTTGAAAAATTACAAATTGATTTGAATTGGTAAGGCTGGAAAATTGATCTGAAACAATAAAATCAGACCACACTCTTTGTATGGTTGGTGATTTAGTTGATTTAAATCAATAAATCGCCGTGGTGTGAATGATATATATACACACAAGAAACAATGGTTTTACCAATTGGCCGCGAAAGGCCGACACCAGTTAATGTAGCCTAAGGGAGGCAACACATGATTACAGGTATCCAGATTACTAAAGCTGCAAACGACGATCTGCTCAACTCTTTCTGGCTGCTGGACAGCGAGAAAAACGAAGCACGCTGTGTGGTAGCAAAAGCGGGTTTTGCGGAAGATGAAATTGTTCCAGTTAATAAGCTGGGCGAAATTGAATACCGCGAAATCCCAATGGAAGTGAAACCAGAAGTGCGTGTTGAAGGTGGTCAGCATCTGAACGTGAACGTACTGCGTCGCGAAACGCTGGAAGATGCGGTTAAGCATCCTGAAAAATACCCACAGCTGACTATTCGTGTGTCTGGCTACGCGGTGCGTTTCAACTCCTTGACCCCGGAACAGCAGCGCGACGTTATCGCGCGTACCTTTACTGAAAGCCTGTAAGGTTTTTAGCCACGGGGGTGGAACAAAAAGCCGGGATATTTCCTAATGCCGATCGTTTAAGGATCGGTTGACCGATCCGGTGGCTGGTGTAAAAAGGGTTCATGTTCATCATGGACCCTTTTTTAAATGGAACTTTCACAAGCCCTCGGCATTATCAACGTTACCTCCCCTGAGCACGCCCGTAGCCTCTCGGACCTCATTCCCACTGAATTCATTCAGAAAGCGTTAACGTTGACTGATACTGTCACACTCCGCAAACGCAAACTTCCTCTTGAATCCATGATTTGGCTGGTCGTTGGCATGTCCATTTTCTGCAATCGCCCTATGACCGAGATCGTGAATCTGATGGATATCACTGACAGGACCGGTGAGCCTTTCACCGCCCGCAGCTCAGTTATTCAGCGCCGAAAAACGCTCGGGGAAGATGCTGTGCGGGAACTGTTCGACATTACACAGCGGTACTGGAACCAGCAGGCGGCCCATCCGAAATGGCACGGACTGAATCTGTTTGCTGTGGACGGTGTTGTCTGGCGTACGGCAGACACGCCGGAAAACAGCGCGGCCTTCAGCAGACCCGCAGGGCGAAATGGTACCGGTGGCTATCCGCAGGTCAGGATGGTTTGTCTGATGGAGCTGAGCAGCCATCTGATCAACGCCAGCGCCTTTGACAGCGAGAACGTCAGCGAAATGCGACTGGCAGCGCAGCTGGCAGAAAGAACGCCGGATGAGAGTATCACTTTATTCGATAAAGGATTTTACTCTCCGGGACTGCTTCATCACTGGCAGATGTCCGGAGAAAACCGGCACTGGCTGCTGCCACTGAAAAAAAACACACAATATGAAGTTGTGCGTAAGCTGGGACGTGGCGACGAGCTTGTTGAACTGAAAACCAGCCCACAGGCCCGGAAACAGTGGCCAGCACTCCCGGGGCGGTTCACCGCAAGACTGCTGACCCGAACGGTTGACGGAAAAGAAAAACAGGTTCTGACATCCCTGACAGACCAGAATCGCTACCCTGGCAATGATATCAGCGAGTTATATCGTCACAGGTGGGAAATTGAACTGGGTTACCGGGAAGCGAAGCAGGGAATGATGGACAGCCGCTGGACGTTACGCAGTAAGTTGCCAGAACTGGTGCGACAGGAGTTATGGGGGGTACTGCTGACTTACAACCTGGTGAGATACCAGATGGTAAGGATGGCGTTTGAACTGAAGGGCGATTATCTGCCTTACCAGTTGAGCTTTAGCGGCACAATAAGTGAAATAACCAGGCTTCTGATAACGCTGCCATGGGCCTCACCGGGTAAGATGCCGGGTGAGTTAAGAACGCTGTATGAGAAAGCAAAGTGGCTAGTATTACCGGGAAGAAGAGAGCGAAGTTACCCCCGGGAAGTGAGAATAAAAGCCCAGAAATATCCGGCAAGAAAAAATGCTGATCACCTTAAGTGACCAGCATTAGGATATTTCCCGGCTTTTTTTTACTCTTCAGTTTTCGCTTCTGACGCAGTACCGCTTGGCTTACGGCGTTTACCAATATTCTTGGTATCGCGATGACGCTGCTTCACGCGCGGCTTCTCTTTTTCTTTCTCTTTTCTCTCCGCACGTTTCGCCAGTGCTTTTTTAGACGGTTTGCCCGTCATTTTTTCACTCGGTGCACGCGTGGTTGGGCGCAGGCCATCGACAACGCGGGATTTCAGCGGCTCGTCGATATAGCGACCAATTTTCTGCAGCAGCAGATGGTCGTGCGCTTCAACCAGGGAGATCGCTGTACCTTTACGCCCGGCGCGGCCGGTACGGCCGATGCGGTGCAGATAGGTATCACCGCTGCGCGGCATATCGAAGTTGATCACGTGGCTGACGTCCGGAATGTCAATCCCGCGAGCAGCAACATCTGTTGCCACCAGCACGTTAACGCGGCCATCGGTCAGACGCTTAATGCCTTCGGTACGTTTGATCTGTGCCATCTCGCCTTCGAGGTAACAGTTGTTAATCCCGGCATTACGCAGCATTTCAGCCAGCTCGTGCACACGCTCGCGCTTACGCACAAAGACGATAGTGCGGGTGGCCTCTTCCTGCTTCAGCAGGTGCTTGAGCAATTCAACCTTGTGCTCAAGGTTGTCCGCGCGATAGTACCACTGATGGATCTTCTTGCGTTCACGGGTAGAAGGCGTTGCCGACACTTCCACCGGATCTTCCAGCAGGCGCTCTGCGAAGTCTTTGATCGCGTCCCCTTCGAGGGTGGCAGAGAAGAGCAGTGTCTGATTGCGCCAGCGCGTCTCGCCGGCGATGTGTTCGATATCCTGCGCGAAGCCCATGTCCAGCATACGGTCGGCTTCGTCCAGAATCAGGGTTTCTACCGCGCGGCAGTCAAAGTTCTCTTCTTTAATGTATTGCAGCAGACGGCCTGTCGTCGCAACGACGATATCCTGGTTTTCGCTGAACACTTCGGCGTGGTTCATATACGCAACGCCGCCGGTGATTGTGGCGATATCCAGATGGGTATTCGCTGCCAGCTCGCGTGCGTGATCGGCAACCTGCATAGCCAGTTCACGGGTAGGCGTCAGGATCAGAATACGCGGCGGGCCTGATTTTTTACGAGGAAAATCGAGCAGGTGCTGCAACACAGGCAGCAAGTAGGCTGCTGTTTTCCCCGTGCCGGTTGGCGCAGAACCGAGCACATCGCGGCCCTCAAGCGCAGGCGGAATGGCCGCTGCCTGAATGGCGGTCGGGCGTGTAAAGCCTTTGCTCTCAAGTGCATTGAGCAGGCTTTCATCGAGTTCAAGTTCGGAAAAAGTCGTTACAGTCATGTTCTACCTCTGTGTGGGGCGCTGATTATAGACGTTACGGCTGTAATCTTCATCTGTTTGTATGGATATCGCTTTTCGGCCACTTCGCTTTCCCCTATGCTACTCCAGTTTCACTTAGAAGGTTGCTCTGACATGTCTCAACTCAAAGCGCAATTGCGCCGCGATGGTTTTACGTTTAAACAATTTTTTGTTGCTCACGATCGCTGTGCCATGAAAGTCGGTACAGACGGTATTCTACTGGGAGCGTGGGCGCCTGTCGCAGGGGTTAAGCGCATTCTGGATATTGGCACCGGCAGTGGTCTGCTGGCATTAATGCTGGCTCAGCGCACGGATGAACATGTCACCATTGATGCGGTTGAACTGGATGCACAGGCAGCAGGGCAGGCGAGTGAAAATGCGCTCGAATCCCCCTGGGCAACCCGAATAAAAGTTGAATGCGCGGACGTACTGGCCTGGGCACCAGAGCAAACGGCGCGTTACGATTTGATCGTCAGTAACCCTCCCTACTACGCGCCCGGCGTGGAGTGCGGTACGCCTGAGCGCGAACAGGCTCGCTATACCGGTTCGCTCGATCATAAAGCCCTGTTAACCAGCGCGGTGAATTTAATTTCCGAAGAAGGGTTCTTCTGCGTGGTTCTTCCCGAAAGCACCGGCAATACCTTTATTGAGATCGCACGGGAGATGGGCTGGAACTTACGGCTGCGTACCGATATCTCGGATACGGAAGGGCGTTTACCACACCGGGTCTTGCTGGCGCTTTCGCCAAAAGAGGGTGAATGTTTTAACGACAGGATGGTTATCCGTGGGCCAGACCAGCGTTACTCCGAAGATTACACTGCGCTGACCCAGGCATTTTATCTGTTTATGTGACGCTGCGGGGAGAGAACCGACGGGCCAGATTCAGGCAGCGTGTCGGGATAGTCCAGGGTGTAATGTAAACCCCGACTCTCTTTACGCATCATCGCGCAGCGAACAATCAACTCGGCAACCTGCACCAGGTTACGCAGCTCCAGCAGATTGTTGGAAACGCGGAAATTGGCATAATACTCATCAATTTCCTGCTGCAGCATGGTGATACGGCGTAAGGCTCGCTCAAGACGCTTCGTCGTGCGTACAATGCCAACGTAGTCCCACATAAATAGCCGAAGCTCATGCCAGTTATGCTGGATCACAACCAGCTCATCCGGGTTTTCCACGCGGCTCTCATCCCAGGCCGGTAAGTGCTCTGCGTGACGGGCATACGGCATGCGTTTGGTTATATCCACCGCTGCGGACCAGCCGTAAACCAGACACTCCAGCAACGAGTTGGATGCCATGCGGTTCGCGCCATGCAGCCCGGTATAGCTCACCTCGCCGATGGCATACAGACCATCCACGTCCGTACGGCCATGATCGTCAACCATGACGCCACCACAGGTATAGTGAGCGGCTGGCACAATCGGTACCGGGTCACGCGTCAGATCAATCCCAAGGCTGAGCAGCTTTTCATAAATCATCGGGAAATGCTGACGGACAAACTCTGCCGGTTTGTGGCTGATATCCAGATACATGCAATCCACGCCAAGACGTTTCATCTCGTGATCGATAGCGCGGGCGACGATATCACGCGGCGCGAGCTCGCCTCGCGGGTCAAAGTCCGGCATAAAACGTGAGCCGTCCGGTCGTTTCAGATACGCGCCTTCACCACGCAGGGCTTCCGTCAGCAGGAAATTGCGCGCCTGCGGATGGAACAGTGCGGTTGGATGAAACTGGTTGAACTCAAGATTGGCAACACGACACCCGGCGCGCCAGGCCATGGCGATACCATCACCAGAGGCAATGTCCGGGTTGGTGGTGTATTGATATACTTTGGAGGCGCCACCTGTTGCCAGCACCACGGCTTTCGCCTGACAGGTTTCGACCTTTTCTTTGTTACGATTCCAGACCCAGGCTCCCACCACCCGGCGCGTGCCTGGCAGGCCGATTTTGTCAGAAATAATCAGGTCAACGGCATTACTGCGCTCAAGCACCCGAATGTTAGGATGGCTGAGCGCCTTGCTGACCAGGGTGGTTTCCACCGCTTTACCGGTGGCATCTGCAGCGTGCAGGATCCGGCGGTGGCTGTGTCCGCCTTCGCGGGTAAGGTGGTAACTCTCTTCGCCGTTTGGCTGAACCTGAGTATCAAACAGTACACCCTGGTCAATAAGCCACTGGACGCAGTGACGCGCATTGCTGGCGACAAATTCCGCAGCATGTTCATCGACGATCCCGGCTCCGGCAATCAACGTATCTTCGACGTGTGACGCAATGCTGTCTGTTTCATCAAACACGGCGGCAATTCCGCCCTGGGCATAAAATGTGGAGCCTTCGCTCATCGGTCCTTTACTCAGAACAATTACGCTCTGATGCTCAGCCAGACGCAGCGCCAGCGAGAGTCCTGCCGCACCGCTACCGATGATCAGTACATCACAATGTAGTTCAGGTGTTGTGTTCATGATTTTTGTTTAATTTACTAAACAGTGTTTGGGCAGAATAGCACCTCAGTGCGAGATATCGCACGTTTTTTTTATTCTCAGTTGCAGTGACTAAACGCGCATGCGCGGATTTCCGGCATGTAAAAGAAGGAAAATATTTTGCGAAGCAGGTCGTTAGCGTCAGATTTTGTGGTGAAATAAAGCCTGGGTTGCGTTACTCTTCTGACCGGATAAGAGATGTTTGAAGTCAGAAAGTGGGTATGTATCGTGAACAGACTTATAATGAGAGAAAATAAACAGTCTGTGACGCGATGAACAAAAACAAAGGCGTTGCGGAACTTATTGAAGAACAGACACTCCAACTCGGTGCTTGCTCAAAAGTGCGGGATTTGTAGAGTGGCGTTTCGATAACGCGTGGAATTTTGGTTTGGGGAGACATTACCTCGGATGAGCGAGCAGTTAACGGACCAGGTCCTGGTTGAACGGGTCCAGAAGGGAGATCAGAAAGCCTTTAACCTACTGGTGGTGCGCTACCAGCATAAGGTGGCGAGTCTGGTTTCCCGCTATGTACCGTCAGGTGATGTGCCTGATGTTGTACAAGAGTCTTTTATTAAGGCCTATCGCGCGCTGGACTCGTTCCGGGGAGATAGTGCTTTTTATACCTGGCTGTACCGTATTGCGGTCAATACGGCAAAGAATTATCTGGTCGCTCAGGGCCGTCGTCCGCCTTCAAGTGATGTGGACGCAATCGACGCTGAAAACTTCGAAAGTGGCGGTGCGCTGAAAGAAATTTCGAACCCTGAGAACTTAATGTTGTCAGAAGAACTGAGACAAATTGTTTTTCGCACGATCGAGTCGCTCCCGGAAGATTTACGCATGGCAATTACGTTACGGGAGCTTGATGGTCTGAGCTATGAAGAGATAGCCGCTATCATGGATTGTCCGGTCGGCACGGTACGTTCACGAATTTTCCGTGCGCGAGAAGCTATTGATAATAAAGTTCAACCGCTTATCAGGCGTTGACGATAGCGGGATACTGGAAAAGGTATTAGGCATGCAGAAAGAAAAACTTTCCGCTTTAATGGATGGTGAAACGCTGGATAGTGAGCTGCTCAACGAGTTGTCTCATTCTCCCGAAATGCAAGAGACCTGGGAGAGTTACCATCTCATCCGTGACACCCTTCGTGGTGACACCAGCGAGGTTATCCATTTCGATATCTCAGCCCGCGTGATGGCGGCTATTGAGAATGAGCCTGTTCATCAGACCACTCCGCTGATTCCTGAAGCTCAACCTGCACCACACCAGTGGCAGAAAATGCCGTTCTGGCAGAAGGTGCGTCCGTGGGCCAGTCAACTTACCCAAATGGGTGTGGCGGCATGCGTATCGCTTGCAGTTATCGTTGGCGTCCAGCACTATAATACTCAGTCTGAAACTAATCAGCAGCCAGAAGCGCCAGTGTTCAATACACTGCCGATGATGGGCAAAGCCAGCCCGGTAAGTTTGGGTGTACCGGCTGATGCCTCCGCCAGTGGCGGTCAGCAACAGCAGGTTCAGGAGCAGCGCCGTCGCATTAATGCGATGTTGCAGGATTATGAGTTGCAGCGTCGTCTGCACTCAGAACAGCTTCAGTTTGAGCAGGCACAAACCCAGCAGGCTGCTGTGCAGGTGCCAGGAAACCAAACTTTAGGAACGCAATCGCAGTAATGAAGCAACTTTGGTTCGCCATGTCTCTGATGGCGGGTAGCCTGTTCTTCTCTGCCAACGCCTCGGCTGATGTTTCATCCGGGGCGTTGTTGCAGCAAATGAATCTGGCCAGCCAGTCACTCAATTACGAGTTGGCATTTATCAGCATCAATAAGCAGGGCGTCGAGTCGTTACGCTATCGCCACGCCCGTCTTGATAATCAGCCGCTCGCGCAACTTTTACAGATGGATGGCCCGCGTCGGGAAGTGGTTCAGCGTGGTAACGAAATCAGCTATTTCGAGCCAGGCCTGGAGCCTTTTACCCTCAATGGCGACTATATCGTTGATTCTCTGCCATCGCTCATCTACACCGACTTCAAGCGCCTTGCCCCTTACTACGATTTTATTTCGGTAGGGCGTACGCGCATCGCTGACAGATTGTGTGAAGTGATCCGCGTTGTCGCCCGCGACGGGACGCGTTACAGCTACATTGTCTGGATTGATGCCGAAACCAAGCTTCCAATGCGTGTAGACCTGCTTGATCGCGATGGCGAAACGCTGGAACAGTTCCGCGTTATCTCCTTTAGCGTTAATAATCAGGTGGGTAATAGCATGCAGAATCTGGCGAAAGCCAGCTTGCCGCCGCTGCTCTCCGTTCCGGCGGGAGATTCCGTGAATTTCAACTGGGTTCCTTCCTGGATCCCGCAAGGCTTTACGGAAGTATCAAGCAGCCGCCGACAACTGCCTACCATTGAAACGCCGGTTGAATCGCGCCTTTACTCCGATGGCTTGTTCAGCTTCTCGGTGAACATCAATCGCGCGACGGCAAACAGTGCCGAACAAATGCTGCGTACCGGACGTCGAACAGTCAGTACCACGGTACGCGACAACGCGGAGATCACCATCGTCGGCGAATTACCCCCGCAAACGGCGAAGCGTATTTCTGACAGCATCAAATTCAGGGCTGCACAATGATTAAAGAGTGGGCTACGGTTGTATCATGGCAGGACGGTGTTGCGCTGGTAAGCTGTGATGTAAAGGCCTCCTGTAACAGTTGTGCATCCCGGGCGGGTTGCGGCAGCCGCGTGCTAAATAAGCTCGGGCCGCAAACCTCGCACACGCTTTCCGTGCCAAGTGAGCAACCGCTGGTGGCAGGACAGAAGGTGGAACTGGGTATTGCCGAAGGCAGCCTGTTGGGTTCCGCAATGCTGGTTTATCTCTCCCCGCTGGTGGGGCTCTTTGTGATGGGCGGCGTGTTTCAGATGCTGTTTGGTACCGATGCGGCGGCTATGTGCGGCGCTGCATTGGGAGGTGTGGGTGGTTTCTGGCTTGCCAAAGGTTTCTCCCCAAGGCTCGCAGCCCGCGAAGCGTGGCAGCCTGTTATTCTCAGCGTAGGGCTGGCACCAGACCAACTTCGTGTTGAGACGCTCTCCTCTGAGGCCCGGTGATCCATCGGGCTTTATCATCATTTACATCTTAAAAAAGAAAACGCCATTTCTTCACGCTATACCTGGCGCTAAGTGCATTTCCAGGTAACGGAGATGTAGTGTAGAATGCTGCGTTTTCGCACTGAAAAACGTCAGGCTAAGAACAGCGGCCTCCAGGAATTCGTAAGGCATAATTATTTAACTATATGAAGAACATACGTAACTTTTCGATCATTGCTCACATTGACCACGGTAAGTCGACGCTGTCTGACCGTATTATCCAGATTTGCGGTGGCCTGTCTGATCGTGAAATGGAAGCCCAGGTTCTGGACTCCATGGACCTGGAACGCGAACGTGGTATCACCATTAAAGCACAGAGCGTCACGCTCGATTACAAGGCGGCTGATGGTGAAACCTACCAACTGAACTTTATCGACACCCCAGGCCACGTTGACTTCTCCTATGAAGTTTCTCGCTCGCTGGCAGCCTGTGAAGGCGCGCTGCTGGTGGTGGATGCGGGGCAGGGCGTAGAAGCCCAGACCCTGGCAAACTGCTACACGGCGATGGAAATGGATCTCGAGGTGGTGCCGGTTCTGAACAAGATCGACCTGCCAGCCGCTGACCCTGAGCGCGTGGCGGAAGAGATTGAAGATATCGTCGGAATTGACGCGACCGATGCCGTGCGTTGCTCGGCCAAAACCGGCGTGGGCGTTACCGATGTGCTGGAACGCCTGGTGCGTGATATTCCGCCACCAGAAGGTGACCCGGATGCCCCACTGCAGGCGCTGATTATCGACTCATGGTTCGATAACTATCTGGGCGTTGTCTCGCTGGTGCGTATTAAAAACGGCACCATGCGTAAAGGCGACAAAATTAAGGTGATGAGTACCGGCCAGGTCTATAACGCAGACCGTCTCGGGATCTTCACACCAAAACAGGTTGACCGTACCGAGCTGAAATGCGGCGAGGTGGGTTGGCTGGTCTGTGCCATTAAAGACATTCTCGGTGCGCCAGTGGGCGATACCCTGACCGGCGCGCGTAACCCGGCAGAAAAAGCGCTGCCAGGCTTTAAAAAGGTGAAACCACAGGTTTATGCCGGCCTGTTCCCGGTCAGCTCTGACGACTACGAGAACTTCCGTGATGCGCTCGGCAAGCTGAGCCTGAACGATGCCTCGCTGTTCTACGAGCCAGAAAGCTCCACGGCGCTCGGCTTCGGCTTCCGCTGCGGCTTCCTTGGTCTGCTGCACATGGAGATCATTCAGGAACGTCTGGAGCGTGAATACGATCTGGATCTTATCACCACCGCGCCGACCGTAGTGTACGAAGTGCAGACCACCAACAAAGAGATCGTCTACGTCGACAGCCCGTCCAAGCTGCCGCCGCTGAACAACATTGATGAGTTGCGTGAGCCTATCGCAGAGTGTCATATGCTGCTGCCGCAGGAATATCTGGGTAACGTTATCACGCTGTGCGTGGAGAAACGTGGCGTTCAGACCAACATGGTTTACCACGGTAACCAGGTCGCGCTGACCTACGAAATCCCAATGGCGGAAGTGGTTCTCGACTTCTTCGACCGTCTGAAGTCTACGTCTCGTGGCTATGCGTCACTGGATTACAACTTCAAACGCTTCCAGGCTTCGAACATGGTACGTGTGGACGTGCTGATCAACGGCGAACGTGTTGATGCGCTGGCCCTGATCACCCACAACGACAATGCGCCGTACCGTGGCCGTGAGCTGGTTGAGAAGATGAAAGATCTGATCCCGCGTCAGCAGTTTGATATCGCGATTCAGGCGGCCATCGGCAACCACATTATTGCCCGCTCTACCGTGAAACAACTGCGTAAAAACGTTCTGGCGAAATGCTATGGCGGTGACGTCAGCCGTAAGAAAAAACTGCTCCAGAAGCAGAAAGAAGGTAAGAAGCGTATGAAGCAGGTCGGTAACGTCGAACTGCCGCAGGAAGCATTCCTTGCCATTCTGCATGTTGGTAAAGACGGCAAATAACCCTAAGGAGTTGGCATGGCGAACATGTTTGCCCTGATTCTGGTCATCGCTACCCTGGTGACAGGTCTGTTGTGGTGTCTGGATAAGTTTATTTTCGCCCCAAAACGCCGTGAACGTCAGGCTGCCGCGCAGGCAGCCACAGGTGATGGGCTTGATGCGAAAACCCTGAAGAAAGTTGGCCCGAAACCGGGCTGGCTGGAGACCGGGGCATCGGTATTCCCGGTGCTGGCGATTGTGCTGGTGGTGCGTTCGTTTATTTACGAGCCGTTCCAGATCCCGTCAGGCTCCATGATGCCAACGCTGCTGATTGGTGATTTTATTCTGGTCGAGAAGTTTGCCTATGGCATTAAAGATCCGATCTACCAGAAAACGCTGATCGAAACGGGCCATCCGAAACGTGGCGACATTGTGGTGTTTAAATACCCGGACGATCCACGCCTTGACTACATCAAGCGCGCGGTGGGTCTGCCGGGTGATAAAGTCACCTACGATCCGGTTGCCAAAGAAGTGACCGTTCAGCCTGGCTGCAGCTCCGGTACCGCGTGTGAAAACGCGCTGCCAATCACCTACTCAAACGTTGAGCCAAGTGATTTTGTGCAGACCTTTGCCCGTCGTAACGGCGGCGAAGCGACCAACGGTTTCTTCCAGGTGCCGAAAGATGAAACCAAAGAGAACGGTATTCGTCTGGTCGAACGTAAAGAGACGCTGGGTGATGTGACGCACCGGATCCTGACCGTGCCAATTGCGCAGGATCAGGTCGGGATGTATTACAAACAGCCTGGTCAGCAACTGGCCACCTGGATCGTACCGCCGGGACAGTACTTCATGATGGGCGATAACCGCGATAACTCTGCGGACAGCCGTTACTGGGGCTTTGTGCCGGAAGCGAATCTGGTGGGTAAAGCAACCGCAATCTGGATGAGTTTCGAGAAACAGGAAGGCGAATGGCCGACCGGGGTACGCCTGAATCGTATTGGCGGGATCCATTAATTCTCAATAATTGAACACGTAGTCGCTTTAATTAGCGGCTACGTGAATTATTTCAGCGATAAATCTCTTCGAACTAACGACATCCCCTGTCGTTGTGTATAGAATATTCCCCCGAAGTTTAAGGTTGGCCCTGCAAGGGTGCCACGGCACACGAAACCGCGTTGGTTTTCTCAGGTCGGTTTCGTGTGCTGCATTTTTGACGCATTCATTTATTGGTATCGCATGAACCCCATCGTAATTAATCGGCTTCAACGGAAGCTGGGCTACACTTTTCATCATCAGGAGCTGTTGCAACAGGCATTAACCCATCGCAGTGCCAGCAGCAAACACAATGAGCGCCTCGAATTTTTAGGTGACTCTATTTTGAGTTTCGTGATTGCTAATGCGCTTTATCATCGTTTCCCGCGTGTGGATGAAGGTGATATGAGCCGCATGCGCGCCACGCTGGTACGGGGTAACACCCTTGCGGAAATCGCACGCGAATTTGAACTGGGCGAATGTCTGCGTCTTGGACCGGGTGAACTGAAAAGCGGCGGCTTCCGTCGTGAATCTATTCTTGCCGATACGGTTGAAGCATTAATCGGTGGCGTGTTCCTGGACAGCGATATCCAGACCGTAGAAAAACTGATCCTGAACTGGTATCAGACCCGTCTGGATGAAATCAGTCCGGGCGATAAACAAAAAGATCCGAAAACGCGTTTGCAGGAATATTTGCAGGGTCGTCACCTCCCGCTGCCATCTTATCTGGTGGTGCAGGTGCGTGGTGAAGCGCACGATCAGGAATTTACCATCCATTGCCAGGTCAGTGGCCTGAGTGAACCGGTGGTGGGCACAGGTTCAAGCCGTCGTAAGGCTGAACAGGCTGCCGCCGAACAGGCGTTAAAAATGCTGGAGCTGGAATGAGCGAAGAAAAAACCTATTGCGGATTTATTGCCATCGTCGGACGTCCGAACGTGGGTAAATCCACCCTGCTGAATAATCTGCTTGGGCAGAAGATTTCGATCACCTCGCGTAAGGCACAGACCACGCGTCACCGCATTGTCGGTATCCATACTGAAGGCGCGTATCAGGCGATCTACGTCGATACCCCTGGCCTGCACATGGAAGAGAAGCGTGCCATTAACCGCCTGATGAACAAAGCGGCGAGCAGCTCGATTGGTGACGTGGAGCTGGTTATTTTCGTTGTGGAAGGCACCCGCTGGACGCCGGACGACGAAATGGTCCTGAACAAGCTGCGTGACGGTAAAACGCCGGTGATCCTCGCGGTCAACAAAGTGGATAACGTACAGGAAAAAGCCGATCTGCTGCCGCACCTGCAGTGGCTGGGTAGCCAGATGAACTTCCTCGACATCGTTCCGCTGTCTGCAGAGACCGGTCTGAACGTGGATACCATCGCCGGTATCGTGCGTAAGCATCTGCCGGAAGCGACTCACCACTTCCCGGAAGATTACATCACCGATCGTTCTCAGCGCTTTATGGCTTCTGAAATCATCCGCGAAAAGCTGATGCGTTTCCTTGGCGCAGAATTGCCGTACTCCGTGACGGTCGAGATCGAGCGTTTCCAGAGTAACGAGCGTGGCGGTTACGACATCAATGGCCTGATCCTCGTTGAGCGTGAAGGGCAGAAGAAGATGGTCATTGGCAACAAAGGCGCCAAGATCAAAACCATCGGTATCGAAGCCCGTAAAGACATGCAGGAGATGTTTGAAGCACCGGTTCACCTGGAGCTGTGGGTGAAAGTGAAATCTGGCTGGGCCGATGATGAGCGTGCTCTGCGCAGCCTCGGTTACGGCGAAGATCAGTAAACCAAGACGACGCGCAAATGGAAGGCTGGCAGCGCGCTTTTGTTCTGCATAGTCGTCCCTGGAGCGAAACCAGCCTGATGCTGGACGTCTTCACGGAAGAGTCGGGTCGCGTGCGCCTTGCTGCAAAAGGCGCACGTTCCAAACGTTCCAACCTCAAAGGCGCCTTACAGCCCTTTACGCCGCTGCTGGTCCGCTTTGGCGGGCGAGGGGAAGTCAAAACCCTGCGCAGCGCTGAAGCCGTCTCTCTGGCGCTTCCCCTTTCTGGCATCACGCTTTACAGCGGTCTGTACGTCAATGAACTCATTTCACGCGTTCTTGAACATGAGACTCGCTTCTCTGAACTTTTCTTCGATTATCTGCACTGTATCCAGGCCCTTGCTGGCGCAACCGGTTCGCCTGAACCCGCCCTGCGCCGTTTCGAGCTGGCGCTGCTGGGTCACCTGGGATATGGCGTCGATTTTCTGCATTGTGCGGGGAGTGGAGACGAGGTCGAAGACGGGATGACCTACCGGTATCGGGAAGAAAAAGGGTTTATCGCCAGCGTCGTGATTGATAACAACACCTTTACCGGACGCCAGCTCCGGGCGCTGTATGAGCGCGAATTTCCGGACCAGGATACCCTTCGTGCTGCAAAACGCTTTACCCGGATTGCGCTCAAGCCGTATCTTGGGGGCAAACCCCTGAAGAGCCGCGAATTGTTCAGGCAGTTTATGCCGAAACGTTAACGTTTTATCCCTCACCCCAGCCCTCTTACGGAGGGAGAGAGGGAAGGAAAATGAATCAAAATACCGAGGATTGTCATGGCTGAATTACTGTTAGGCGTCAACATCGATCACATCGCCACGCTGCGTAATGCTCGCGGCACGGCTTATCCCGATCCGGTTCAGGCGGCGTTTATCGCTGAGCAGGCTGGCGCCGATGGCATTACCGTTCATCTGCGCGAAGACCGCCGCCACATCACTGACCGTGACGTGCGTATTCTGCGACAGACGCTGGATACCCGGATGAACCTGGAGATGGCGGTCACGGAAGAGATGCTGACGATTGCCTGTGACACCAAACCGCATTTCTGCTGCCTGGTACCGGAAAAGCGTCAGGAAGTGACCACCGAAGGCGGTCTGGACGTGGCGGGGCAGCGTGACAAAATGCGCGATGCCTGCAAACGCCTGGCGGACGCGGGTATCCTGGTTTCTCTGTTCATTGACGCTGATGCGGAGCAGATCAAAGCGGCGGCTGACGTGGGCGCACCGTATATTGAAATTCACACCGGCTGCTACGCCGATGCCAAAAACGATGCCGAGCAGGCTAAAGAGCTGGAGCGTATCGCGAAAGCGGCTACTTACGCCGCGAGCCTGGGTCTGAAGGTTAACGCAGGGCATGGGCTGACCTACCACAACGTTAAAGCCATCGCCGCCCTGCCGGAAATGCATGAGCTGAACATCGGCCACGCCATTATTGGCCGTGCGGTGATGAGTGGCCTGAAAGAGGCGGTTTCAGAAATGAAACGCCTGATGCTGGAAGCGCGTCAGTAATGGCTATTCTGGGCTTAGGTACCGACATCGTCGAGATAGCCCGCATTGAAGCGGTGATCGCCCGTAGTGGCGATCGCCTGGCAAGGCGCGTGCTGAGCGATAACGAATGGGCCATCTGGGAAGCGCATCAGCAGCCGGTACGTTTCCTGGCCAAGCGCTTTGCCGTTAAAGAGGCAGCGGCCAAAGCCTTTGGCACCGGTATTCGTAACGGTCTGGCGTTTAACCAGTTTGAAGTGTTTAACGATGAGCTGGGTAAGCCGCGCCTGCGTTTATGGGGCGAGGCGTTGAAGCTGGCAGAGAAACTCGGCGTGGCGCACATGCACGTGACAATCGCGGATGAACGGCACTATGCCAGCGCAACGGTGATTATCGAGAGTTAAAGTTTGTCCGCGTGATGCATCAGGACAAACTTATCCCACAGCTGCTCTTCGCTTTCGACGTGTGCCGGATCCTTCAGGATGGTATTGGGGATCGGGCACACCTTCTGGCAGGTCGGCGTTTCATAGTGGCCAATGCACTCGGTGCAACGGTCGCTGTTAATCTCATAAATGCTGTCGCCCATCGAAATGGCCTGGTTAGGGCATTCCGGTTCGCACATATCGCAGTTGATGCATTTTTTGGTGATTAACAGCGCCATCAGGAAATTCTCAGAAACAACACAAACAGGGCGGGCATTATACGCTCATTCGTTGTTCAAACCAGTTTTTTTACCAGCTCTTCGCTGTGACGAATTCGCTCAGGCGCATGCTCCAGATCCTGCTGCACCAGCGCCATAAACAGCAGATCCGTCAGCATCATTTGTGCGCTGGTGGACGAGATAGCCGCGCTGCGCGTGGCCTGCTCCTCGGCAATGGTATACAAGCAGCGCGTTGCCCGCTGCTG
The DNA here is from genome assembly GCF_050031095.1 of Enterobacter cloacae complex sp. 382A5. NCBI lineage: Bacteria > Pseudomonadati > Pseudomonadota > Gammaproteobacteria > Enterobacterales > Enterobacteriaceae > Enterobacter > Enterobacter cloacae complex sp. 382A5. The sequence goes on along the minus strand of NZ_JBLGVK010000001.1, from coordinate 3,444,125 downwards.
CAGTGCATTGGGCGTAAAACCGGTAATAGCCAGAATTTTACCACCCACACGCAGGGCCTCGTCGGTGGCCATGTTGATTTCACGGCGTTCCCCGGTATAGGAGATCGCCAGCAGCAGATCGTCAGGATCCATGGCCTGCACTGTCGCCAGCAGGGCATGCATATCCTGTTCGACGATGGCGTTATACCCGATTTTCGTCAGCTTCCAGCCAAAATTACGCGCCACCAGCCCGGACGCGCCGATGCCGGTCAAAATGATCCGTCGTGCCGCACGCAGCATTGCCACGCTTTCCAGTAATTTTTCTTCAGTGTTGACATCAAGAGTGGCGTGCATGGCCGCGACGTTCTCTTTGATCAACTTCTCGCCCACCAGACGCATGGGATCATCGCCACGGATCTGATTATGCACCGGCATGGATTGCGGATTGGGGTTACTCACCAGGGCTTCGCTGATTGCCAGTTTCAGTGCCGGGAAGCCCTTAAAGCCAATCTTCTGGGCAAACTTCACCACGCTGGACTGGCTCACACCCGCTTCGCTTGCCAGCTGCTGAGAGCTGAGATGGCGGGCATGGTCGGGCTGAGAAAGCAAAAAATCCGCCAGCTTTTTGTCGCTTTGAGCAAAGCCTGCATAACGCTGGCGAATGCGAATTAAACAGTTCATACGTTCTCCTGGCGAAAATGTGATTGTCTGCGCAAATACGAATTTTGCTCGCCTGAATGAATTTTATATTCCATTATAGTGCGATTATTATGAATTAAAAATTCCAGAGGTAAAAAAGATGAATCTTGGCTCACTTGTATCAGAAACGCGTAACCCGCAAACCATGGATCTGGATGCTCTCTCCACCCTGGAGCTGGTTAACCGTTTTAATCAACAGGATACGCTGGTCGCACTGGCAGTGAAAGAGACATTACCAGAGGTGGCGAAGGCCGTCGATGCTGCGGCACAGGCGCTCAAGGCGGGGGGCCGCATTATTTATATGGGCGCCGGAACCAGCGGACGACTCGGCGTGCTGGATGCCTCTGAATGTCCGCCTACGTTCGGCGTTCCGCACGGGCTGGTGGTCGGTCTCATTGCCGGTGGGCCTGGCGCGCTGCTGAAGGCGGTAGAAGGGGCGGAAGACAACAAACAGCTCGGTGAAGATGACCTGAAAGGGCTTAACCTCAACGCAAACGACCTGGTGGTCGGACTGGCCGCTTCCGGGCGCACACCTTACGTCATTGGTGGCCTGGAATATGCCAATCAGACGGGCTGCACTACCGTGGCTATCTCCTGTAATCCAGGCTCGCCCATTGCGCAGGTGGCCCACATCGCTATTTCGCCGGTCGTCGGGCCCGAAGCGCTCACCGGCTCCACGCGCCTTAAATCCGGGACCGCGCAAAAACTGGTGCTCAATATGATCTCCACCGGCGCGATGGTGAAGTTCGGCAAGGTGTATCAGAACCTGATGGTGGATATGCAGGCCACCAACGTCAAGCTGGTGGATCGGGCCTGTCGCATGGTGATGGAAGCGACCGGTGCGAGCCGCGAAGAGGCGGAAGCCGTACTCAAACAAACCGATCACGATGTGAAACCGGCCATTCTGATGATCCTGAGCGGGCTGGATGCCGCCGCCGCGCGAGCCAGGCTTGCCGAGCATAATGGATTCTTACGGGCGGCATTAGAAAACTAACACAGAGGCGTGTATGGAAAAAACAGCAGCGCTCGCCAGCCATATTTTGCAGGGGATCGGCGGAGAGAAGAACATTCAGCGTCTGGAAAACTGCATGACGCGTGTGCGCGTCGAGGTGCATGACGACGACCAGCTTGATATCGCGCACCTTAAGCAGCTTCCTGGCGTCAGCGGGTACGTAAAGCAGGGGCAGCAGCATCAACTGATCGTCGGGCCGGGAAAAGCGGCGCAGGTCATTGATGCCATGCGCGCATTGATGGGCGGAGGGGCGGCAGCGCCGGTTGACGATGCCGAGCGCACCAAAGCGCAGGCGAAGGCCAAATACAAAGCCCCCATGAGCGATGCGCTGCGACAGCTGGCAAACGTCTTTATTCCACTTATTCCGGCGTTTATTGCCTCCGGATTGATCACCGGGATCATCAATATCCTCAAGCGTCCGGATATTGTCGGCGATTTTGCCACGCACTATCCGAACCTGCTCGGTATTCTGGGGATCTTTGGTAGCGCTGTCTTCGCCATCATGAACATTCTGGTTGGGGTTAACACCGCCAAAGTGTTTGGCGGCTCAATGGCGATGGGCGGGGTGATGGCCGGTATTCTCTCCAGCCCGCAGCTTGCGCAGATAACCCTGTTTGGCGAAGCTCTCCAGCCCGGGCGCGGCGGGGTGATTGCGGTGCTGCTGGTGGTCATCCTGATGTGCTGGATTGAGAAAAAGCTGCGCGCCGTTCTGCCCGGTTCTATTGAGCTGATCCTCAATCCGCTGCTGACCACGCTTATCACCGGCTGTGTGGCGATTGTGGCCCTGCAGCCGCTGGGCGGCTGGATCTCTGAGGTGATTGCCCACGGCGCTTCTCTGGCTATCGATCGCGGCGGGTTATTAGTGGGCGCTGTGCTGTCAGGGACCTTCCTGCCGCTGGTGCTGACCGGGCTGCATCAGGGGCTGGTGCCGATCCACGTGGAGCTGGTGCAGGCTCATGGTTATAACGCGCTGCTGCCCATTCTGTCGATGGCGGGGGTAGGTCAGGTTGGTGCGGCGATTGCCGTGCTGATGAAAACCCGTAACGCGCGCCTGAAAAAAGTGATTAAAGGGGCGCTACCAGTCGGATTGCTGGGCATTGGCGAGCCGCTGATTTTCGGTGTCACGCTGCCGCTCGGTAAGCCTTTCCTCGCGGCCTGTCTGGGCGGGGCGGTGGGCGGGGCGCTTATCAGCTACTGGAAAGTTGCCACCGTTATCACCTTTGGTCTCTCCGGTTTACCGCTGGCGCTCACCATCGTGACCGGAAAAGTCATGCTCTATCTGTTAGGCTATCTGGTAGCGGTGATCGCCGGGTTCCTGTTTACCTGGCTGGCAGGATTCAACGACCCAGAGGAGTAAGGTTTGGCTAATCACGAGCGTCGTGTTGTCTTTTTCGACCTGGATGGAACGCTGCATCAGCAGGATATGTTCGGTACGTTTATGCGCTACCTGCTGCGGCGTCAGCCCCTGAACGCACTGCTCGTCTTACCTTTGTTACCCGTGATTGGCCTTGCGCTGCTGGTGAAAGGCCGGGCAGCGCGCTGGCCAATGAGCCTGTTGCTCTGGGGCTGTACCTTTGGCCACAGTGAAGCCCGGCTCAAACAGCTTGAGCAAGACTTTGCGCACTGGTTTCGCGATCATGTGACGGCGTTTCCGGTTGTGCAGGCACGGCTGACCAGCTACCTCGATGCGAACGACGCCGATATCTGGTTGATTACCGGCTCGCCGCAGTCGCTGGTAGAGCAGGTCTATTTTGATACGCCGTGGTTGCCGAGAGTGAACCTGATCGCCACGCAGATCTCTCGTGGTTACGGCGGGTGGGTATTGAGCATGCGCTGTCTGGGGCATGAAAAGGTGGCCCAGCTGGAGATGCGCATTGGCACGCCGCTGCGCCTGTACAGCGGTTACAGTGACAGTAAGCAGGACAACCCGCTGCTCTATTTTTGCCAGCACCGCTGGCGCGTCACGCCTGCGGGTGAACTTCAGCAACTCGAATAGTTTTATCCATAGCGGGTGTGTATAATGCCGCCCGCTTTTCGACTGGAGTATCAACCGTTGTCCAACCCTGAATTCTCACACGAATACTGGATGCGCCATGCGCTCACCCTTGCCCGGCGCGCCTGGGACGAGGGAGAAGTGCCCGTGGGTGCGGTGCTTGTCCATAACAACCAGGTGATTGGAGAAGGGTGGAACCGCCCGATTGGTCGCCACGATCCTACCGCTCACGCAGAAATCATGGCGCTTCGTCAGGGTGGGCTGGTACTGCAAAACTACCGTCTGCTCGACACCACGTTGTACGTCACGCTTGAGCCATGCGTCATGTGTTCCGGCGCGATGGTGCACAGCCGTATCGGTACGCTGGTCTTTGGCGCGCGGGATGAAAAAACCGGTGCTGCGGGCTCGCTGATGGACGTGCTTGGACACCCGGGAATGAACCATCAGGTGAAGACTATCGGTGGGGTGCTTGCACCAGAGTGTTCGGGGCTATTAAGTGATTTCTTTCGAATGCGCCGTCAGCAGAAAAAGCAACAAAAGGCAGAATTGAAGTCGTCGGGCGATTAATTTCGTCCGGTGCCACAACCGGATAGCTTTGCGCCAGCTGTTTCGCCTCTGTCGCCTCTTTTTCCTTCTCCAGCAGATACCCCACCAGGCTAATCTGATATTTACGAATATTTTCCACGTAGGCATAAGCCTCATGCCCGCGCGCATAGCCGTAGGTGAGCTTGTTGTACCACGGCTTCTGGCTCAGGAGCGGCAGACGCTGTTTTACGTCAGACCAGCTGTCGGGGTTGCCTTTAGTTTTTGCCGTCAGGGCCCGGGCGTCGAGCATGTGGGCATAGCCCATGTTGTAGGCGGCCAGCGCGAACCAGATACGCTCCTCTTCCGGCACCGTCTCGGGCACTTTGGCCATCATATCCTGCAGGTAGCGCGCGCCGCCGCTGATGCTCTGTTCCGCATCGGTACGGTCGGTCAGCCCGAGGCTCTGCGCGGTATTTTTAGTCAGCATCATCAGGCCGCGTACGCCGGTGGGGGAGGTGGCCTGGGTGTCCCAGTGGGACTCCTGATACGAGATAGCCGCCAGCAGTTTCCAGTCAATCTCCTGCGCATATTTTTCGAACAGAGGCTGCAGGTCAGGCAGGACGCTGTCTACCGCGCGCAGGAAGCTGCGGGTGTCAACGTAGTCAAAGTCATCACCATGGCCGAGGTACTTCTCTTCCAGGCGTGCCAGGGTGCCGTCTTCATTAATGGTGTTATAAAAATCGAGCATGGCCGCAGAGAGGGTCTGATCGTCATCAAGATGAGTAAACCAGGTCACGGGCTGTTCGTCCGTCACGTCCAGCGCCACGGCGATTTCAGGATGCACGCGCTGGAACAGGCTGATCGCCACGGAGTCGGCGATGGTGTAAGGCAGTTTCTGATCTTTGACCTGGTCCAGCAGCTCCGTCGTGCCGAGTTTAGGGTCAACGGTCCAGCTCAGGTCAGGGTATTTCTTCTCCTTCAGCTCACGCAGATCGTCAATCACCACATGGCCAGGGGCAATCGTCAGCTGTTGAGCGTTGATCGAGGCCAGCGTACGCGGGCGCAGGCTACCGACGCGATAGACCAACTGCTGTGAAACGGAGTAATAGGTCGGGCCCGGCTGGTAATTCTTGCTGCGCTCGCTGTTGTACACCAGCCCGGCGGCGAGGATATCGGCATCGTTGTTATCCAGGTCATCAAACAGCTGGCTGATGTTCTGGCGCACGGTGATTTTGAGCTTCACGCCGAGGTAATCGGCAAACTGCTGAGCCAGCTCATAGTCCAGACCGATGGTTTTGCCGTTGATGTCGCTGTAAATCAGAGGAGAGTTAAGCGTGCTGACACGCAGCTCCCCCCGCTCCTGAATGGCGGCGATACGGTTTTCGGCTTTGCCGAACCAGGGGATGGAAGGCCAGAGGGCCACTGCCAACAGCAACGTTACAATGCCGATGAGCAGATAATTAATCTTTAATTTTTTCAATTAGTTAATTCTCTGCGACGCCGGTTGCCTTAGTATGCTGTAGCCATGTTAAAAATAAGGTTTGCCATTGATTGAGCGGCATTTTGCGTAAAGTTACGCCACTTGGCAACAAATTAGAGAGAGAGGTCACATCTATTGTTAAACGACGCCGTCGATTTTATTTCGACGCAAACGGTTTCGTCGACGCTCAGGATTCTCTATAATGACGCCCGTTTTCCCCCCTTGCGCACACTGTAAGCGCCCCGGCGCTTCGAAGACGAGAGACTTATGATGGAAATTCTGCGTGGTTCGCCTGCACTGTCTGCCTTCCGTATTAACAAACTGCTGGCACGTTTTCAGGCAGCCGACCTTCCGGTAAGCAATATTTACGCTGAGTATGTCCATTTTGCTGACCTGAATGCCCCCCTGAATACAGAGGAGCGCGTACAGCTGGAACGCCTGCTCAAGTATGGCCCAAGTCTGAGCAGCCATACCCCAACCGGTAAACTGATCCTTGCGACGCCTCGTCCAGGCACCATCTCCCCCTGGTCTTCCAAAGCGACCGACATCGCTCACAACTGTGGTCTGAACCAGATTAACCGTCTGGAACGCGGCGTGGCGTATTACGTTGAAGCCTCCACCCTGAGCGACGCCCAGTGGCAGGCGGTGGCCGCAGAGCTGCATGACCGCATGATGGAGAGCGTATTTGCTTCTCTGGATGATGCGCAGAAACTTTTCTCCCACCATCAGCCTGCGCCAGTACAGAGCGTGGATTTGCTGGGGCAGGGTCGTCAGGCGCTGATTGACGCTAACCTGCGTCTCGGCCTGGCACTGGCAGAAGATGAGATTGACTACCTGCAGGATGCGTTCGTTAAGCTGAACCGCAACCCGAACGACATCGAACTCTATATGTTCGCGCAGGCTAACTCTGAGCACTGCCGCCACAAGATTTTCAACGCCGACTGGATTATTGACGGTGAACAGCAGCCGAAGTCGCTGTTCAAAATGATCAAAAACACCATGGAGAAAACCCCTGACCACGTGCTGTCTGCCTATAAAGACAACGCCGCGGTGATGGAAGGTTCCGAGGTGGGCCGCTTCTTCGCCGATCGCGAAGCGGGGCGCTATGACTTCCATCAGGAGCCGGCGCATATCCTGATGAAGGTGGAAACTCACAACCACCCGACGGCGATCTCTCCGTGGCCGGGTGCGGCAACCGGTTCCGGCGGTGAAATCCGTGACGAAGGGGCGACGGGCCGTGGTGCGAAACCAAAAGCGGGCCTGGTCGGTTTCTCTGTTTCCAACCTGCGCATCCCGGGCTTTGAACAGCCGTGGGAAGAAGATTTCGGCAAGCCAGAGCGCATCGTGACCGCGCTGGACATCATGACCGAAGGTCCACTGGGCGGCGCGGCATTCAACAACGAATTTGGTCGTCCGGCACTGAACGGTTACTTCCGTACCTATGAAGAGAAAGTGGACAGCCACAACGGCGAAGAGCTGCGCGGCTACCACAAACCGATCATGCTGGCGGGCGGGATCGGTAACATTCGCGCCGATCACGTGCAGAAAGGGGAGATCGTCGTCGGTGCGAAGCTGATCGTCCTCGGTGGACCGGCGATGAACATCGGTCTGGGCGGTGGTGCGGCCTCTTCAATGACATCCGGTCAGTCTGACGCCGATCTCGACTTTGCCTCCGTTCAGCGTGACAACCCGGAAATGGAGCGTCGTTGCCAGGAAGTGATCGACCGCTGCTGGCAGCTGGGTGATGCAAACCCAATCCTCTTTATTCACGACGTTGGCGCGGGCGGCCTGTCCAACGCTATGCCGGAGCTGGTGAGTGACGGTGGTCGCGGTGGTCGTTTCAACCTGCGCGACATTCTGAGCGATGAGCCGGGCATGAGCCCGCTGGAGATCTGGTGTAACGAATCTCAGGAGCGTTATGTGCTGGCCGTCGCAGCCGATCAGCTGCCGCTGTTTGACGAGCTGTGCCGCCGCGAGCGCGCGCCGTACGCGGTAATCGGTGAAGCGACCGAAGAGAAACACCTGACCCTGAGCGATACCCATTTCGACAACCAGCCAATCGATCTGCCGCTGGACGTGCTGCTCGGCAAAACGCCGAAGATGACCCGCGACGTGCAGACCCGCAAAGCGGCGGGCAACGCGCTGGATCGTCAGGGTATTACCGTAGCAGACGCGGTGAATCGCGTGTTGCACCTGCCTGCGGTGGCGGAGAAAACCTTCCTGGTCACCATCGGCGACCGTACCGTGACCGGTATGGTCTCGCGCGATCAGATGGTGGGGCCATGGCAGATCCCGGTGGCGAACTGCGCCGTGACCACCGCGAGCCTCGACAGCTACTACGGTGAAGCGATGGCGCTGGGCGAACGTACCCCGGTAGCGCTGCTGGACTTCGCGGCCTCTGCTCGTCTGGCCGTCGGTGAAGCACTGACCAACATCGCCGCGACCCAGATTGGCGATATCAAACGTATCAAATTGTCCGCGAACTGGATGGCCGCTGCCGGTCACCCGGGCGAAGACGCGGGCCTGTACGAAGCTGTGAAAGCGGTGGGTGAAGAGCTCTGTCCTGCGCTCGGCCTGACCATTCCAGTGGGTAAAGACTCCATGTCGATGAAAACCCGCTGGCAGGAAGGCAACGAGCAGCGCGAAATGACTTCGCCGCTGTCGCTGATCATCTCCGCGTTTGCCCGTGTGGAAGACGTGCGCCATACCGTGACTCCACAGCTCTCGACCGAAGACAACGCCCTGCTGCTGATTGACCTGGGTAAAGGTCACAACGCGCTGGGTGCCACCGCGCTGGCACAGGTTTACCGTCAGCTGGGTGATAAACCGGCGGACGTGCGTGATGTGGCCCAGTTAAAAGGCTTCTACGACGCCATTCAGGCGCTGGTGGCGCAGCGTAAACTGCTGGCCTACCACGACCGTTCCGACGGCGGCCTGCTGGTGACCCTGGCGGAGATGGCCTTCACCGGACATTGCGGTGTTGAAGCGAACATCGCGACGCTTGGCGAAGATCGTCTGGCGGTACTGTTTAACGAAGAACTCGGCGCGGTGATTCAGGTGCGCGCGGCCGATCGTGACGCGGTTGAAGCCCTGCTGGCTCAGCACGGCCTGGCAGACTGCGTACACTACCTGGGTAAAGCCGTTCAGGGTGACCGTTTCGTCATTGAAGCGGATGGCCATGCGGTGTTCAGCGAAAGCCGCACCACGCTGCGTATGTGGTGGGCCGAAACCACCTGGCAGATGCAGCGCCTGCGTGATAACCCGGACTGTGCCGATCAGGAACACAACGCCAAGGCCAACGACAACGATCCTGGCCTGAACGTGAAGCTCTCCTTCGACATCAACGAAGACATCGCTGCACCGTACATTGCGACCGGCGCGCGTCCGAAAGTCGCCGTGCTGCGTGAGCAGGGTGTCAACTCCCACGTTGAGATGGCTGCGGCCTTCCACCGTGCGGGCTTTGATGCCATCGACGTTCATATGAGTGACCTGCTGGCAGGTCGCACCGGTCTGGAAGATTTCCATGCGCTGGTGGCGTGCGGCGGTTTCTCCTACGGTGACGTGCTGGGTGCCGGTGAAGGCTGGGCGAAGTCCATTCTCTTCAACAACCGCGTGCGCGATGAGTTCGAACGCTTCTTCCATCGTCCGCAAACCCTGGCGCTTGGCGTATGTAACGGCTGCCAGATGATGTCTAACCTGCGCGAGCTGATCCCGGGCAGTGAAGCGTGGCCACGCTTTGTGCGTAACCAGTCCGACCGCTTTGAAGCACGTTTCAGCCTGGTCGAAGTGACTCAGAGTCCGTCTCTGCTGCTGCAGGGAATGGTAGGGTCGCAGATGCCAATCGCCGTTTCTCACGGTGAAGGTCAGGTAGAAGTGCGTGATGCTGCCCATCTGGCTCAGCTTGAGAGCAAAGGACTGGTGGCGCTGCGCTTTGTCGATAACTTCGGCAAGGTGACGGAAACCTATCCGGCTAACCCGAACGGCTCGGTGAACGGGATCACGGCGGTCACCAGCGAAAGCGGCCGTGCGACCATCATGATGCCACACCCTGAGCGTGTGTTCCGCACCGTGAGCAACTCCTGGCACCCGGAAAACTGGGGCGAGGACAGCCCGTGGATGCGTATCTTCCGCAACGCACGTAAACAGTTGGGTTAATCGGTATTGCTCTTTAAAGCCCGGTACGCGAAAGCGCTACCGGGCTTTTTTATGTGTGTCGCAATTTCGCGACAACCCGTAATGCCACTGTCTCCAAAAGGAGACATTTAACTCCTTGATTTATATATAGCAGGGGCGGTTCCCGTTAAGGTGTTGCTGATTAGCGACACTTAGCCTGGAAATCATTCAGCGAGCAATTAACGGTGGAAACCCATAAATTATATAAATATCAATGCGATAATATATTTATTTGCATTTTGGCACATCTATTGCATAATATTAACCAGTGGCTCATTCACCTTCTTATGTCAGCCCCTTCGGGACGTGCTACATAAACTTCGAATGACGCACAAAAAGGTGCCTGCCGTCCAACTACTGATCATAGCGTTGCTTTATCAGGACAGGGCGAAACGTCGAGTTAGGCACCGCCTCATTCCATGACAAAGCCGGGTTTTTACCCGGCTTTGTTGTATCTGAAGGGCAGACTCAGTTACGCTCTCCTCAAACCCATTCAAAGAGAGTAATGCGTTGAAACGCTGGCCCGTTTTCCCCCGTTCCCTGCGTCAACTCGTAATGATGGCCTTTTTGCTGATCCTGCTGCCTTTACTGATTCTGGCCTGGCAGGCGTGGCAAAGCCTGAACGCGCTCAGTGCTCAGGCGGCACTGACTAACCGCACGACGCTCATTGACGCCAGACGCAGTGAAGCGATGACCAACGCCGCGCTGGAGATGGAGCGTAGCTATCGTCAGTATTGCGTGCTTGACGATCGCACGCTGGAAAAGGTCTACCAGAATCAGCGTAAACGCTATAGCGAGATGCTGGATGCGCATGCCGGCGTGTTGCCGGACGATAAGCTCTACCAGGCATTACGTCAGGATTTGAACGACCTGGCCCAGCTGCAGTGTAAGAACAGTGGCCCTGATGCCGCCGCAGCCGCGCGCCTTGAAGCCTTTGCCAATGCCAATGCTGAGATGGTGCAGTCTACCCGTGCGGTGATTTTCTCTCGCGGTCAGCAACTGCAGCAGGAGATTGCCGAACGCGGTCAGTTCTTTGGCTGGCAGGCGCTGGTGCTGTTCCTGGTCAGCCTCGCGCTGGTGTTACTTTTTACCCGAATGATCATCGGCCCGGTGAAGGGCATCCAGCGGATGATCAATCGTCTGGGGGAGGGGAAATCACTGGGCGATACGGTGGCCTTTAAAGGCCCGCGCGAGTTGCGTTCCGTGGGGCAGCGGATTATCTGGCTTTCGGAGCGCCTGTCGTGGCTGGAATCCCAGCGTCACCAGTTTTTACGTCATATTTCCCACGAGCTTAAAACGCCGCTGGCCAGCATGCGCGAAGGCACGGAATTGCTGGCAGACGAAGTGGCGGGGCCGCTGACGGTGGAGCAGAAAGAGATTGTTGAGATCCTCGACGCCAGTAGCCGCAATCTGCAGAAATTAATTGAGCAACTGCTCGATTACAACCGCAAGCTGGCGGATGGGGCGGTCGTCCTCGAAAATGTCGAGATTGAGCCGCTGGTGGATATGGTGATCTCTGCCCACAGCTTGCCTGCAAGAGCTAAAATGATGCATACCGGGGTGACGCTGAATGAGCCAACCTGCCTGGCTGAACCGATGTTATTGATGAGCGTTCTGGATAATCTTTATTCCAATGCGGTGCACTATGGTACTGAATCCGGTAACATTTATATCCGAAGCTATACGAATGGTTCACGGGTCTTTATTGATGTCGCCAACACCGGCACCCCGATCCCCGATGACGAAAGAGAGATGATATTTGAACCCTTCTTCCAGGGAAGTCATCAGCGAAAAGGTGCGGTTAAAGGAAGCGGTCTGGGGTTAAGTATCGCCCGGGACTGTATACGACGCATGCAGGGGGAGCTAAACATTGTCACGGATGAACGTTCCGATGTTTGCTTCCGTATCGAACTGCCCCTGAGCCGGAAAAACCAATAAAATGAAGCTATGTCTGGTGAGTATGTCACACGTCTTTTTCCGCGCCATACGCGCGGTGTTTTCCCGTAAAACGTTGCGCCTGAGTCTGCCTTGTTTATTGCTGGCGGGGTGTGTTTCCCATGTGCCAAAAAGTGCCATTAGCGATAAACAGGAAGATAAATGGCCAGAGAATCAGCTGGCAGATTTTCTCTCAACCCGCTGCGACGACATCTGGAACCTGTCGGGGCATGACGTCGAAACCAATCCTCTGTTCTGGCTACGCGGAATAGACTGCGCGCAGCGTCTGGCTCCGGTTGAAGCCCGCTCAAAAGCGGCGATGCTGGACGACGATACCTGGCAGGACGCCTTCAAGCGCGGAATATTGCTTGGGGATGCCAAAATTACCCCTGTCGAACGACGCACGAACGTCACGCGGCTCGACACCTTTGTGGCATATCTTCCCGCTCAGGTACGCCCTGTTTATCAGCTCTGGCGCGATGGGCAGACATTACAACTTCAGTTGTCTGAAGAGCGATCCCGTTACAGCAAGCTGCAACAGTCAACCGACAGCGAGCTGGATACCCTGCGTCAGCAGCAACAACATTTGCGTACGCAACTGGATACCACGACGCGTAAGCTGGAGAACCTGACCGATATCGAAAGACAGCTCTCGTCGCGTAAATATCAGCCTGGGAGTTCATCTGCTGCACCGGACAGCGATACACCGAAACAAGAGGATGTGAAGCATGACGAGCCGTAAACCTGCCCATCTCCTGCTGGTGGATGACGATCCCGGTTTACTCAAGCTGTTGGGAATGCGTCTGGTCAGTGAAGGCTACAGCGTCGTGACGGCTGAAAGCGGGCTGGAGGGGCTCAAAATTCTCGCCCGGGAGAAAATTGACCTGGTGATAAGCGACCTGCGGATGGATGAAATGGATGGCCTGCAGTTGTTCGCAGAGATCCAGAAGCAGCAGCCGGGCATGCCGGTGATTATCCTGACGGCGCACGGCTCGATCCCGGATGCTGTCGCGGCGACACAGCAGGGGGTTTTCAGCTTCCTGACCAAGCCGGTGGATAAAGACGCGCTGTATAAGGCCATCGACAGTGCGCTGGAACATGCTGCCCCGTCGAGCGATGAGGCGTGGCGGGAGCCTATTGTCACGCGTAGCCCCATCATGCTGCGTCTGCTGGAACAGGCCCGGATGGTGGCGCAGTCTGACGTCAGCGTCCTGATTAACGGGCAGAGCGGCACCGGGAAAGAGATCCTGGCGCAGGCCATCCATAATGCCAGCCCGCGCAGCAAAAACGCCTTTATTGCCATTAACTGCGGCGCACTGCCTGAACAACTGCTCGAATCTGAATTGTTCGGCCACGCCCGCGGTGCGTTCACCGGTGCAGTCAGCAGCCGAGAAGGCCTATTCCAGGCGGCGGAAGGCGGCACGCTTTTCCTGGACGAGATTGGCGACATGCCTGCACCGCTGCAGGTCAAATTACTGCGCGTGCTGCAGGAGCGAAAAGTGCGCCCGTTGGGCAGCAACCGTGATATCGACATTAACGTGCGCATCATCTCCGCCACGCACCGTGATTTACCAAAGGTAATGGCGCGCAATGAGTTTCGTGAAGATCTTTACTACCGCCTGAACGTCGTGAACCTGAAAATTCCGGCGCTGGCCGAACGTGCGGAAGATATCCCTTTGCTGGCGAATCACCTGCTGCGCCAGTCTGCGGATCGCCACAAACCGTTTGTGCGGGCGTTTTCCACCGATGCGATGAAGCGGCTGATGGCCGCAAGCTGGCCGGGAAACGTGCGTCAGCTGGTCAACGTGATAGAGCAGTGCGTGGCGCTGACGTCGTCACCTGTCATCAGTGACGCGCTGGTGGAGCAGGCGCTGGAAGGCGAGAACACGGCACTGCCGACGTTTGCCGAAGCGCGTAACCAGTTCGAGCTAAACTATCTGCGTAAGCTGTTGCAGATCACCAAAGGTAACGTGACCCACGCGGCACGCATGGCCGGACGCAACCGCACCGAGTTCTATAAGCTGCTGTCACGCCATGAGCTGGAAGCCAACGATTTTAAAGAGTAGTACCGCAAACTTCGAATGAATATGATACTGTGAGCAATCGATTACGACGCGGCTTACAGGCAAGAGTTTAAGGACCCACCATGAAAAAGATTGATGCGATTATTAAACCTTTCAAACTGGATGATGTACGTGAAGCGCTGGCGGAAGTGGGCATCACCGGTATGACCGTGACCGAAGTGAAAGGTTTTGGTCGTCAGAAGGGCCACACCGAGCTTTACCGTGGTGCAGAGTACATGGTGGACTTTCTGCCGAAAGTGAAAATTGAAATCGTGGTAAGCGACGATATTGTCGATACCTGTGTGGATACCATTATCCGTACGGCGCAAACGGGTAAAATTGGCGACGGTAAAATTTTCGTCTTTGACGTGGCGCGTGTCATCCGTATCCGTACCGGCGAAGAAGACGACGCTGCGATTTAACATTGTCAGCGATTTGCAGACCGGGTCAGGCGCAGCCGCCATCCGGCAAAAAAAGCCCCTCGTTCGAGGGGCTTTTTGTATTACAGCACTTTATGCGGTCCAAAACATTCGTAATGGATGTTGTCTTTATTGACGCCCAGTTCAACCAGTTGTTTCGCGGCATACTGCATAAACGCCACCGGACCGCAGACGTAGAACTGCATCTCCGGCGCGCTGAACGCACCTTCATGCTGGCGTAAATCCATCAACCCTTCGCTGTCAAAGCGGGCCGCTGTACGATCGGCATCCGTTGGCAGACGATACCAGGTGTGCGCGGTGAAACGCGGCAGGGTAGCACCCAGCGTTTTCACCTCATCAGCAAAGGCGTGCACATCCCCGTTTTCAGCGGCGTGGAACCAGTTAACCTGCGCGCTGTGGCTGGATTTCGCCAGGGTGTCCAGCATCGCCAGCATTGGCGTTTGACCCACACCCGCAGAGATCAGCGTCACCGGGGTATTTGCCTCAACGGCCATAAAGAAATCGCCCGCCGGCGCAGCCAGATGAACCACGTCGCCCACGCTGGCTTCGTTATGCAGCCAGCTGGAAACCTGACCGCCGTCCTCGCGTTTCACCGCAATACGGTAGCCTTTGCCGTTTGGCTTACGGGTGAGGGAGTACTGGCGGATCTCCTGATGCGGGAAACCTTCAGGCTTCAGCCAGACGCCGAGATACTGCCCCGGCTGATAATCGGCAACGGGTTGACCATCCACCGGCTCGAACTCAAAACTGGTAATCAGCGCGCTACGCGGCGTTTTCTCAACAATGCGGAAGGCACGGGTCCCTTCCCAGCCACCGTTCTTGCTGGCGTTTTCGCTGTAGATCTGCGCTTCTCGGTTGATAAAGACGTTTGCCAGCACGCCGTAAGCTTTGCCCCAGGCGTCCAGTACCTCCTGGCCCGGGCTGAACATCTCGTCCAGCGTCGCCAGCAGGTGACCGCCCACAATGTTGTACTGCTCGGGTTTGATCTGGAAACTGGTATGCTTCTGCGCGATTTTCTCCACCGCAGGCAGCAGGGCTGGCAGATTTTCAATGTTGCTGGCGTAGGCCGCGATGGCATTGAAAAGCGCTTCCCGCTGATCGCCGTTACGCTGGTTACTCATGTTGAAAATCTCTTTCAACTCCGGGTTGTGCGCGAACATGCGGTCGTAGAAATGAGCGGTGAGCTTAGGGCCTGTCTCCACCAGCAGGGGAATGGTGGCTTTAACGGTAGCGATGGTTTGAGCGTCGAGCATGAGCGCGTCCTTCTGATGTGAACTTAATGATGTATTTTAAATGCATCTTATAAAAATAACCCTGCGATGTAAATGGTTCTTTGCAAGATGAAATATATGCATCACAAACCTGAAAAGAAATCCGTTGAAAATGACGAGGGCTTTATTCCTCAAACCCTTGCGTGGCGTGAAGGAAAACGTTTGCGTAAAATCGTTTGTCAAGACCTGTTATCACAGAACTATTCAGTTATACTGTTGCCCGTCGTCCAACAGGACTGCCTTTTCAGGCCAAATTTTACTTGTTAGCTGAGTCAGGAGATGCGGATGTTAAAGCGTGAAATGAACATTGCCGATTATGATGCCGAACTGTGGCAGGCTATGGAGCAGGAAAAAGTACGTCAGGAAGAGCACATCGAACTGATCGCCTCCGAGAACTACACCAGCCCGCGCGTCATGCAGGCGCAGGGTTCTCAGCTGACCAACAAATATGCTGAAGGTTATCCGGGCAAGCGCTACTACGGCGGTTGCGAGTACGTTGATATCGTTGAGCAACTGGCGATTGACCGTGCGAAAGAACTCTTTGGCGCTGACTACGCTAACGTCCAGCCGCACTCCGGCTCTCAGGCAAACTTCGCGGTCTACACCGCGCTGCTGCAGCCGGGCGATACCGTTCTGGGTATGAACCTGGCGCAGGGCGGTCACCTGACTCACGGCTCCCCGGTAAACTTCTCTGGCAAACTGTACAACATCATCCCTTACGGTATTGATGAGTCAGGCAAAATTGACTACGAAGACATGGCGAAGCAGGCTAAAGAGCACAAGCCGAAGATGATCATCGGTGGTTTCTCTGCTTACTCCGGTATCGTTGACTGGGCAAAAATGCGTGAAATCGCAGACAGCATCGGTGCTTACCTGTTCGTGGATATGGCGCACGTTGCCGGTCTTATCGCCGCAGGCGTTTACCCGAACCCGGTTCCTCATGCTCACGTTGTGACCACCACCACGCACAAAACCCTGGCGGGTCCACGCGGTGGCCTGATCCTGGCGAAAGGCGGCGATGAAGAGCTGTACAAAAAACTGAACTCCGCTGTGTTCCCAAGCGCACAGGGCGGCCCGCTGATGCACGTGATCGCGGCAAAAGCTGTCGCGCTGAAAGAAGCGATGGAGCCAGAGTTCAAAGTCTACCAGCAGCAGGTTGCCAAAAACGCCAAAGCGATGGTGGAAGTGTTCCTGAACCGTGGTTACAAAGTGGTGTCCGGCGGTACTGAAAACCACCTGTTCCTGCTGGATCTGGTTGATAAGAACCTGACCGGTAAAGAAGCTGACGCCGCCCTGGGCCGCGCCAACATCACCGTGAACAAAAACAGCGTACCAAACGATCCGAAGAGTCCGTTCGTGACCTCCGGTATCCGTATCGGTTCTCCGGCTGTTACTCGCCGCGGTTTCAAAGAAGCGGAAGTGAAAGAGCTGGCTGGCTGGATGTGTGACGTTCTGGATAACATCAATGACGAAGCGGTTATTGAGCGCGTAAAAGCGAAAGTTCTGGATATCTGCGCACGCTTCCCGGTATACGCATAATTCTTCTGCTTAGCAGAAATAAAAAGGCCGCGTTTGCGGCCTTTTTTTATGTCTTAACGTCGGTCGAGGGATATTGCTCCCGGTCCCACAATCGCCAGCAGGATAAATGCGCCAGCAATACTGACGTTCTTATAGAAATTAATCATATTCGGCACAACCGCATCCCCGGTCATGTCCCAGTAATGGTGACCAATAACTGCCGTGCCCAGCGTGTAGAACACAAACAGTACGGCGAGAGGGCGGGTGAAAAAGCCCAGCACGATCAGGATGGCGGCAGGGACTTCCATCACCACGGCGATAATGGCCGCCAGCATGGGCATTGGCGCGCCAAGCGACGTCATATATTGTACGGTGCCGTTAAACCCCGTCAGTTTTGGATAGCCGAAGATAATAAAGAGTACGACAAGGGCGATACGGGCAATCAACAACAACAGGTGGCGTGACTGACCGAAATCGAAATAGCGAAGTGAGTTCATGGCAGAAAACCTCTGCAAGTGGAGTAATTTAAACGTAATACACATTTTCGTTCCCTGCCATAAGCCAGACGATTGCACTGAATGTTAATTTTTCGTTAATTTATAGCAGGCTATCTACTTGCTTAATTTTTATATTCTCGCCAGACTATGGCGTCCATTTCGGGAGGGATTCATGGTCTTGCATTCCACGCGCTGGCTGGCGCTCAGCTATTTCACCTATTTCTTTAGTTACGGTATTTTTCTGCCTTTCTGGAGCGTCTGGCTCAAGGGAATTGGCCTTACTCCGGAAACCATCGGTGTCCTGCTGGGGGCGGGGCTGGTGGCGCGTTTCCTTGGCAGCCTGCTGATTGCACCGCGCGTCAGCGATCCCTCCTTACTCATCAAAGCTGTGCGTATTCTTGCCCTGCTAACGTTGGTCTTTGTGGCCTGCTTCTGGGTCAGCCATCAGTTTGCCTGGCTGATGGTGGTGATGGTCGGCTTTAACCTGTTCTTCTCCCCGCTGGTTCCCCTGACGGACGCCCTGGCAAACACCTGGCAAAAGCAGATCACCATGGACTACGGTCGCGTGCGCCTGTGGGGCTCCATTGCGTTTGTGATTGGCTCTGCGCTGGTGGGGAAACTGGTCAGTCTTTACGATTACCGCGCCATTCTTGCCCTGTTAAGCATCGGTATCGCCTCGATGTTGCTGGGCATGCTGCTGCGACCGTCAGTCATGCCGCAAGGCGAAAGCCGCCATCAGGAAAGCGCAGGCTGGCCCGCCTGGCGAAGCCTGGTGGCGCAAAGCTGGCGTTTTCTGGCCTGCGTCTGCCTGCTTCAGGGGGCGCACGCGGCGTATTACGGCTTCAGCGCCATTTACTGGCAGGGTGCCGGTTACTCTGCCTCTGCCGTGGGCTACCTGTGGTCGCTTGGCGTGGTGGCCGAAGTGATTATCTTTGCGCTCAGCAAGAAACTGTTCCGCCGCTTCGGCGCGCGCGACCTGCTGCTGCTCTCCGCCGTGTGTGGCGTGGCGCGGTGGGGCATTATGGGCTGGACGACCGAACTGCCCTGGCTGATCGTGGCGCAAATTCTGCACTGCGGCACCTTTACCGTCTGCCATCTGGCGGCCATGCGCTATATCGCCGCGCGTGAAGGCGGGGATGTGATTCGCTTGCAGGCGGTCTATTCTGCGGTGGCGATGGGCGGCAGCATTGCCGTGATGACGGTCTTTGCGGGCTTCCTGTATCAACATCTGGGACACGGCGTGTTCTGGGTAATGGCACTGGTCGCGCTACCGGCGATGTTTATTCGCCCGAAAGTGGCCGCGCGCGCCTGACTACGATTCCAGCATGGCGCGAATATGTTCTTGCTGCTGTGCGTTCAGCGATTCCACGGCGTGGATCAGCGGCGGTGAGAACAGGGGCAGGGCGGTGGGGTAAGGGGTAATGACCAGCGCCGCTTCGCGCGGAGCTCCCTCTTTCTGAAAAGCCTGCAGCGTCAGATAACGAATATTGAGCGGCAGCAGCGTTAGTTCGCGTAGCTGCTGTTCAATCACCTCTTCACAGGATTTATCCTCTCCGGTTAATAACACCACCTGTTTTTCGTGAAGATCGGTCTCCTGCATCAGCCAGGCGCCAAAAATCACCGCCACCAGACTCATCTCTTCATCAGAAAAACGCAGGCCAAACTCCGCTTCCAGCTCAAACAACGCCTCCTTGGTGGTGCGTAACAGACGGGGGTAAAGGCGATGGATCTCTTCTGGCAGGCTGTTGTCGATGCCGATCTCAAACAGCGACCGGTCCAGCGCCTGTGCCAGATGAACGTAGAGCTGATCGGTCAGCCCTTGTTCATCGCTGAAGTTCATTCCTGTCTGGGCGCGAAAACGGGCAATCATCCGCACGATGGCCCGGCGCAGACGCTGATCCTGCTGATGTTTATCGAGCACCGGATCGGGCGTGCGCAGCATCATAAACAGCAGCGCGAGGAACAGTTGTTCGTCGCTGTGGGTGCCCTGCGGCACGCGGCGTTTCCAGTGACGCACAATTTCCTGCGCCGTAAAGTATTCCCCTCGCGACTGTGTCCAGTTGCGCTGAACGGGGGAAAACTGCGGCGTATTGCCCAGGTGATGCTGGATCAGACAATACTGCAAGAAGAGCTGTAAAAATTGCACGTCACGGCAGTCAAAGGGGCGCTGTAGCTTTCGCGAACAGAAGCTGATCAACGCCCGCAGATTCGTATCGTCATAAAGCTGACGCGCGATGCCCTGCTGTTTAAGCGCGGTTTTAAGCGCCGGGGTAAACTGTTGCGAAACAAAATGTGGGCACAGGCGGAGCGCCCTGCGCAGCCAGTGCAGCAGACATAAACGCTGATTCAGGACCGAGCCTTCAATCCGGTAGCTGCCGTCATGGTGCGTGACAATGTCCAGCCGGTGATAGCGCTGGATTTCATCGCGCGTCTCGGCTATATCTTGCCGTGCCATGGCGTCGTCCACGCCGTTGGTTGCGATTATGCTCTGTGCGGTGACGGCAGCATCGGGCAGGTAAAGCATCAAAAGCACCTGGCAGCGGCGCTGCGAACTGGAAAGCACAGATGGAATTTCAAGCGTTGTCATCATCTGTTGGGTATCCAGTGTGAATGTCTGGTAAGAATAGCTAAAGGATCGACGCTGAAAAGCGTACCGGCAGCCCTTTCACTCAGGATTGCTGGCGAACATCACAGAATTTTTGACGTGAGGAATTGATGCAAACAGTTAAACACAGCGCGATGGCGTTATTTTTGGCGGTTATCACTTTCACCGCCGGCGCGCATCCTCACAGTTTTATCAGTCTCAAAACCGAGCTGGTGACTGACGGAACCCAGTTGAGCGGCCTGAAAATGCGCTGGACGATGGATGAAATCACCTCGGCCGATCTCCTGTATGACGCGGGAAATGCAAAGCCAGGCGATGAGATCTGGAAAAAGCTGGCGGCGGAGGTCATGGCCAACGTTCTGGGACAGCACTACTTCACCGAGTTCTGGCATAACGGACAAAAGGTGAAGTTTATGAATCGCCCTACGGAGTACGGCATGTCGCGCGACGGTCATCAGGCGGTGCTGACGTTTGTTCTCCCGCTGGCGCATCCTCAGCCGCTGGCAGGACAGACGTATACCTTTTCCACCTTCGACCCCACCTATTACGTCGATATGAGCTATGCGAAGGAGAGTGACGTGACGCTACCGACTACCCTGCAAAAATCCTGCAAACTCGCTGTTCATACGCCAAAACCCAGCGAAGAGACGCTCAACTTCGCCGTCTCTCTGGATAAAGAGGATGCCCCTCCTGAAGATATGGAACTGGGTAAACAGTTTGCACAGCAGGTGACGTTACAATGTCAGTGATCGCCTCTTCCGCCCGCAAACCACGTCGCTGGCTCCATCTCTGGCCGCTGGCGCTCTTTTTATTGCTGGCCGTGTGCGGCGCGCTGTGGTTATGGCAGGCCTGGCCGCAGGTTATGATGAAAAGCATTCTCTGGCAGCGTGACGTTAACCAGCAGATGAGCGGGCTACTCAAGGCGGTGGCGGATAACCCAACAAAAGCAGGTGGTTCCCTGCTGGCATTCAGTTTTGTCTACGGGGTGCTGCATGCGCTGGGGCCGGGGCACGGCAAGATTGTGATCACTACCTGGCTTGCCACGCATCCCTCGAAGCTGAAATCGAGCATCGGTCTGACGCTGGCCTCTTCGCTGCTGCAGGGCGGCGTCGCTATCGGGCTGGTAGTGGTCGTCCTCTCGCTGTTACAGCTTCCCGCTCGTCAGCTGCACCTGAGCAGTTTCTGGCTGGAGAAGGGAAGTTATGCGCTGGTGGGCGTGCTGGGGGGGATCCTCTGCTGGCGGGCGCTGAAAAAACTGCGCGTCCTGCTGAAAAAGCCAACCTTCAAATCCTTTACGCCACATCATGTCCATGATGCCCACTGCGGCTGCGGACATCAGCATCTGCCTACGCAGGCGCAGTTGCAGAGCGGCGACGACTGGCGTGCCCGGGTGATGATTGTCCTTTCAATGGGGATGCGACCATGTTCAGGTGCGATCATGGTACTGCTGTTCAGCAAAGTGATTGGCGTATTCGGCTGGGGCATGCTCTCTGCGCTGGCTATGGCGGCAGGAACGTCCCTGACCATTTCGTCACTGGCATTACTGGTTCACAGCTTCCGTCAACTGGCGGTAAAACTCAGCGGCAATAAAACGCCGGTGCTGTGGCGACAGGTTGGCTGGACGACGCTCGCGCTGGCGGGCGGGGTGATCCTGCTGGTAGCGGCGGTGACGATGTGGATGAGTGCGGTGCCGGTGGGAAGGGGATTACGGCCGTTTTAGTAGGGTGCGGTCTGATGCGCTCACCCTGACCCTCTCCCACAGGGAGAGGGATCCCCAGTAATATGGTCATGCCGCCATGACCATATTACTGTACTCTTTTCCCAGCTTTTTCATCTCGTTAACTATATTCAGCCGTCTCACTTTCCCGGGCTCATGCCGGATGACTTCTTCTGCCAGACTCAGGTATGACAGAACCCGTCTGTGCCTGATGCTGCTTGCCTGATAGTGCCAGTGTAAACACTGCCTTTCTGCCCTGTAACCTGCCAGCCACATCACCAGGCTTGCCATTGCCGCGACCATATTCAGCACTTCCAGTCGCCCTTTTCCCTGACTCCGGCTCAGCCTCAGACCGAACCCGAAGCGTGGACTTTTGTCGTCCCGGAAGTTTTGTTCTATCTGCATTCTGCGGCTGTACAGGGCCATTATCTGGTGCGGCTCCAGTCCCTCTGCATTACTGAACAGCAGCCAGGGCTCCCGCGCGCTACTGCGGTGTTCCCGCTGTGTTTTCGGCATCCCCCCTTTTCCCTGACGCCCTGCGTCAGGGCGCTTATGCAGATAGAACCGGCCGTAACAGGGCGTTCGTGGTTTACGGGACAGGACACCGTAACCCACGCAGACCGGTTGTCCGGTAGCCTCAAGCTCACTGATTTTCATCCACTTTTTATCTCCATCCAGCCGGAAGCTGATGCAGCCCCTGACCCTGCCGGTGAAGCTCCAGCCCAGCTGGCTGACATGCCGGAACCAGTCTGTCCGGAAGCCTGCATCCGTAATGATGGTGACGGCTTTATCTTTCGGGATGGCATCATGCAGGCGGTCAAGGAAGCGGCACTGTACATCGCTGTTCTGCGCCAGCTCTGCGGGGACAACCTCACTCATAAGCGGCAGTGAGCGACCATTACAGACCAGGCTTGCCCGCAGAAGATACCAGTTCCTGTCATGCCAGCCTGTCCAGTCGACAGCAATCACACAGAAGGGCATCAGGGAGGTGATGGTATGTGTGAGCAGGTGCTGAATACGGGGAATATCCCGGTGAAGGGCGGTATTACCCAGGGCACGGTCAACACGTTTAATTTTATTTTTGACGTGCGCCCTGCCGGGAAGAGTGCGACCAAGGCTGGTCAGGGTCAGATCCGCACCGTGCGTGAGGGCAACGGCCATGGAAACAAGGACATTAATCCGGAAGCTGTGAACGTCCGGTAAAGACGCGGAGAAAAATTTCTGGCAGACTGTCTGTAAAGGCACGATGAGGTCTCTTCTGATTTGTTAGCGCAACCAGTAGATCACACTTCATCGTGCTTTTCATTTTTCTGGGGAACCCTCAGCCCTTTGGGAGAGGGCGGGGGTGAGGGGGAACATACGGCTGTGGAGGTCATTCGTTCACTTTATGTTCCTTGCTACTCTGTAACGGCATGACTTGTGAACGTGCCAGGGTGGCTCAGTCGCCACCACCCTGGCGACCCGGGCTCCCGGCGGTAAATCGCCGCTTCGCGGTGCCTTCGGCTTATTCCTTCCGGCTTATCGGGGACGGGCGGATGTAACGTCCCTGTAAAGCCGCCCTCTCGGCGCATCCCTGCGCCTCGCCCCGGCCTGCAGGAAACGCCTCAGCGATTTACAGCCGGACCAGGGCATCGCTGAATGTTCTCAGTCATTCTGAGAGCAGCGTTATCGCTTATGGTTAAAAAATTACTGGGGAACCCTCAGCCCACAGGGAGAGGGAATTACCGGGATTAACGCTTCAGTGCATCGCTCAGTTCATCACGCATGTTTGCCAGCATGGCTTTAACAACGCGTGGGTTACCTGCAACGATGTTGCCGGTAGACATATAGTTATGGCCGCCGGTGAAATCGCATACCAGTGCGCCTGCTTCACGCGCGATCAGCTCGCCCGCAGCAAAGTCCCACGGCTTAAGCGCCAGTTCGAAGTAACCGTCAACGCGGCCGGTCGCCACGTAGGCCAGATCCAACGCGGCAGAGCCGGTGCGACGGAAGTCCGCGCATTCGGTGAACAGTTTGCCGAGGATATTCATGTAGGTGGTTGCGTGCTGTTTCGCCTTGAACGGGAAACCGGTCGCCAGAATGGTGCCGTCCAGATCGCGTGCATTGCTGCAGCGCAGACGGTAACCGTTCAGCTGCGCGCCCTGACCGCGGGTAGCGGTGAACAGTTCGTTACGCATTGGATCATAAACAACGGCGACTTCAGTACGGCCTTTAATGCGTACTGCGATAGACACAGAGAAGTGTGGCAGGCGTTTAACGAAGTTGGTGGTGCCATCCAGTGGATCGATAACCCATTGAACATCCTGATCGGTACCTTCATGTTCACCGCTTTCTTCGGTGATGATGGTGTGCTGTGGGTAAGATTTGCGGATCGTTTCGATAATAATCGCTTCTGCGGCTTTATCGACGTTAGTCACGAAATCATTGCTGCCTTTCTGGCTGGTTTCTACGGAGTCTGGCGTTTCGTAGTGTTTGGCAATTACATTACCCGCCTTGCGCGCTGCGCGCACGGCGATGGTCAGCATCGGATGCATCGGTCTCTCTCACTGGATGTTAAAGAACAGGAAAATCGGCGCAGAGTATAGCAGCGGGATCGGAATATGTCTCTCGTTTATGATAATATGCCCGAATATTCTTTAGACACTGAATTCAGACATCCAAAACTATGCTGCAAAACATTCGAATCGTGCTGGTCGAAACATCGCATACCGGCAATATGGGCTCCGTTGCCCGCGCTATGAAAACCATGGGCTTAACGAATCTGTGGCTGGTTAATCCGCTGGTGAAACCGGACTCTCAGGCCATCGCACTGGCCGCCGGTGCCAGCGACGTGATTGGCAACGCGCAAATTGTTGATACCCTGGACGAAGCGCTGGCGGGTTGCAGTCTGGTCGTCGGTACCAGCGCGCGTTCCCGTACGCTGCCGTGGCCAATGCTCGACCCGCGCGAATGCGGCCTGAAAAGTGTCTCAGAAGCGGAACAGGCGCCTGTGGCGCTGGTGTTTGGGCGTGAGCGCGTCGGCCTGACCAATGACGAACTGCAAAAGTGCCATTACCACGTCGCGATTGCGGCGAACCCGGAATACAGCTCGCTGAACCTGGCGATGGCGGTACAGGTCATTGCCTACGAAGTGCGGATGGCCTGGCTGGCGACCCAGGAGAAAGTGGCAGAACCGAAAGAAGAGACCGCCTATCCGCTGGTGGACGATCTGGAGCGCTTCTATGGTCACCTGGAGCAGACGCTGCTCTCTACCGGTTTTATCCGCGAAGGCCATCCGGGGCAGGTGATGAATAAGCTGCGTCGTCTGTTCACCCGTGCGCGTCCGGAAAGCCAGGAGCTGAACATCCTGCGTGGGATTCTGGCGTCGATTGAGCAGAAGAATAAAGAATAACGGTGCGCGTTGTTGCCCGGCGACGCTGCGCTTGCACGGGCCTACGGTTTTGTAGGTCGGGTAAGCGTAGCGCCACCCGACAAAAACAATGAGAGCACGGAAGGTTAAATACCTGACTAAAACAGTCAAGTAAATAGTTGACCAATTTAGTCAGGAATGTCAGACTTGGCCCTGCTATGCAATACCCCATTTTACTATAAAAAACCCCGGGCAGGGGCGAGTTTGAGGTTAAGTAAGACATGAGACTGACATCTAAAGGGCGTTATGCCGTAACCGCGATGCTGGACGTTGCGCTCAACTCCGAAGCGGGCCCGGTTCCGTTGGCTGATATTTCTGAACGACAAGGGATCTCCCTCTCTTATCTGGAACAGCTGTTCTCCAGACTGCGTAAAAATGGACTGGTTTCCAGCGTTCGTGGCCCAGGCGGCGGTTATCTGCTGGGTAAAGACGCGGGCAGTATTGCGGTTGGCGAAGTCATTAGTGCGGTTGACGAATCCGTTGACGCGACCCGTTGCCAGGGTAAAGGTGGCTGCCAGGGCGGCGATAAGTGCCTGACCCACGCGCTGTGGCGCGATCTGAGCGACCGCCTGACCGGCTTCCTGAACAACATCACCCTTGGTGAACTGGTGAATAACCAGGAAGTTCTGGATGTATCGGGCCGTCAGCACAGCCAGGAATCTCAACGCAGCACCCGCGCGCAGGACGCTATCGACGTTAAATTACGCGCGTAATAAAAAGATAAGTATTTCAGAATCAGGCCGGGGCGAAGTTGCCCCGTGTACTCGGTCGTACATCCAGCCGGTTGCCTGATTCCTTGCATTGAAGCGATGTACGGAGTTTATAGAGCAATGAAATTACCGATTTATCTCGACTACTCCGCAACCACGCCGGTGGACCCGCGTGTTGCCGAGAAAATGATGCAGTGTCTGACCCTGGACGGAAACTTTGGTAACCCAGCTTCCCGTTCACACCGTTTTGGCTGGCATGCTGAAGAGGCGGTGGATATCGCCCGTAATCAGATTGCTGACCTGGTGGGTGCCGACCCGCGTGAGATTGTGTTCACCTCCGGTGCGACCGAATCCGACAACCTGGCGATCAAAGGTGCAGCCAACTTTTATCAGAAAAAAGGCAAGCACATCATCACCAGCAAAACCGAACATAAAGCTGTGCTGGACACCTGCCGTCAGCTCGAGCGTGAAGGCTTTGAAGTCACTTACCTGGCGCCACAGAGCAACGGTATTATTGACCTGAAAGAGCTCGAAGCGGCGATGCGTGATGACACCATCCTGGTTTCCATCATGCATGTAAACAACGAAATCGGCGTGGTGCAGGATATCGCGACCATCGGCGAAATGTGCCGTGCGCGCGGCATCATCTATCACGTTGATGCGACTCAGAGCGTGGGCAAACTGCCTATCGACCTGAGCCAGCTGAAAGTCGATCTGATGTCCTTCTCCGGCCACAAAATCTATGGCCCGAAAGGCATTGGCGCGCTGTACGTTCGTCGTAAGCCACGTATCCGCATTGAAGCGCAGATGCACGGTGGCGGTCATGAGCGCGGCATGCGTTCCGGTACGCTGCCTGTTCACCAGATCGTGGGCATGGGCGAAGCTTACCGCATTGCGAAAGAAGAGATGGAAACCGAGATGGCGCGCCTGCGCACGCTCCGTAACCGTTTGTGGGACGGCGTGAAAGATATGGAAGAAGTGTATCTGAACGGCGATCTCGAGCAGGGCGCACCCAACATCCTCAACGTGAGCTTCAACTATGTTGAAGGCGAATCGCTGATCATGGCGCTGAAAGACCTGGCGGTCTCTTCCGGTTCTGCCTGTACGTCTGCAAGCCTGGAGCCATCCTACGTGCTGCGCGCATTGGGTATGACTGACGAGCTGGCACACAGCTCTATCCGTTTCTCTTTAGGTCGTTTCACTACCGAAGAAGAGATTGACTACACCATCAAGCTGGTTCGCAACTCCATCGGCCGTCTGCGTGACCTTTCTCCACTGTGGGAAATGTTCAAGCAGGGCGTGGATCTGAACAGCATTGAATGGTCACATCACTAATCGGTACATAAGGAGAATTCAATCATGGCATACAGCGAAAAAGTTATCGATCATTACGAGAACCCGCGCAACGTTGGCTCTTTTGACAACAGCGACGAGAGCGTAGGAAGCGGTATGGTTGGCGCGCCAGCTTGTGGCGACGTGATGAAGTTGCAGATTAAAGTCAACAATGAAGGTATCATTGAAGACGCGCGCTTCAAGACCTACGGCTGCGGTTCTGCTATCGCGTCCAGCTCCCTGGTCACCGAGTGGGTGAAGGGCAAGTCTCTGGACGAGGCACAGGCAATCAAGAACACGGATATTGCTGAAGAACTCGAACTGCCACCGGTGAAAATTCACTGTTCTATCCTGGCAGAAGACGCGATCAAAGCCGCCATTGCGGATTACAAAAGCAAACGTGAAGCAAAATAATTGAGGTTTGAGTATGTCGATTACCCTTAGCGACAGCGCTGCCGCGCGAGTAAGCTCTTTTCTGGCGAACCGTGGTAAAGGCTTTGGCCTGCGACTGGGCGTACGTACCTCCGGCTGTTCTGGTATGGCTTACGTACTGGAGTTTGTTGACGAACCAGCGTCCGATGACACTGTGTTTGAAGACAAGGGCGTGAAGGTGGTGGTCGATGGCAAAAGCCTGCAATTCCTCAACGGCACTCAGTTGGACTTTGTAAAAGAAGGCCTGAACGAAGGGTTCAAATTCACGAACCCGAACGTCAAAGACGAGTGTGGTTGCGGCGAAAGCTTCCACGTTTAATCGCGCGTCATCCGAAACCCCACCGTGGCTTTATTTGCTACGCGTGGGGTTTGTTCTAACAGGCTACCCCTGAGATTGTTATGGATTACTTCACTCTCTTCGGTTTACCCGCTCAATACCCGATTGATCTCCAGGCGCTGACGATCCGTTTTCAGGACCTGCAGCGTCAGTATCATCCGGACAAATTCGCCAGCGGTACTCAGGCTGAACAACTGGCTGCGGTGTCGCAATCCGCGACCATCAACCAGGCCTGGCAGACGCTGCGCCATCCGCTGGCGCGTGCAGAATATCTGCTTTCGCTCCACGGCTTTGATCTGGCGAGCGAACAACACACCGTACGCGACACGGCGTTTCTGATGGAACAGCTTACGCTTCGCGAAGAGCTGGATGAGATTGAACAGGCCAAAGACGAAGCGCGTCTGGAAAGGTTCATCACGCGCGTGAAGGGCATGTTTGATACCCGCCATCAGCAGATGGTGGCGCAACTGAACAATGAGACCTGGGACGTGGCGGCAGACACTGTGCGCAAACTCCGTTTTCTCGATAAACTGCGAAGCAGTGCTGAACAACTCGAAGAAAAGCTGCTCGATTTTTAATTTCGGAAGCAATTATGGCCTTATTACAAATTAGTGAGCCTGGCTTAAGTGCCGCACCGCACCAGCGTCGTCTGGCGGTGGGTATTGATCTCGGCACCACCAATTCCCTCGTGGCAACCGTGCGTAGCGGCCAGGCGGAGACGCTGGCTGACGAGCAGGGCCGCCATCTGCTGCCTTCCGTGGTCCACTACCAGCAGCAGGGCCACGCGGTGGGCTTTGATGCCCGCACTAACGCCGCGCGCGATCCGGCGAATACCATCAGCTCCGTTAAGCGGATGATGGGCCGCTCGCTGGCCGATATTCAGACCCGTTACCCGCATCTGCCGTATCAGCTGCAGGCCAGTGAAAACGGCCTGCCGATGATTGCGACTGCGGCCGGGCTGCTGAACCCGATTCGCGTATCCGCTGACATCCTTAAAGCGCTGGCGGAGCGTGCCACGGCAACGCTCGGCGGCGATTTAGACGGTGTGGTGATTACTGTTCCGGCCTACTTTGATGACGCACAGCGTCAGGGCACCAAAGACGCCGCGCGTCTGGCGGGCCTGCACGTGCTGCGCCTGCTGAACGAACCGACGGCGGCAGCGATTGCCTACGGCCTCGACTCCGGTCAGGAAGGGGTGATTGCGGTTTACGATCTCGGCGGCGGCACCTTTGATATCTCGATCCTGCGCTTAAGCCGTGGGGTGTTTGAAGTGCTGGCGACCGGCGGGGACTCCGCGCTGGGCGGCGATGACTTTGACCATCTGCTGGCGGATTACATTCGCGAGCAGGCGGGCATCAGCGATCGCAGCGATGCGCGCGTACAGCGTGAACTGCTGGATGCGGCCATCGAGGCCAAAATTGCGCTAAGCGATGCTGAGTCAGTCAGTGTGAACGTGGCGGGCTGGCAGGGTGAGATCGCCCGTGAACAGTTTAACGATCTCATCGCCCCTCTGGTGAAACGCACGTTGTTAGCCTGCCGTCGTGCGCTGAAAGATGCCGGCGTTGAGGCGGATGAGGTGCTGGAAGTGGTCATGGTGGGTGGCTCCACCCGCGTACCGCTGGTGCGTGAGCGTGTAGGCGAATTCTTTGGCCGCACGCCGCTGACCTCCATTGACCCGGACAAAGTGGTTGCCGTGGGCGCGGCGATTCAGGCGGATATTCTGGTCGGCAACAAGCCGGACAGTGAAATGCTGCTACTGGACGTTATCCCGCTGTCGCTGGGTTTAGAGACCATGGGCGGACTGGTGGAGAAAGTCATTCCGCGCAATACCACCATTCCGGTGGCACGTGCACAGGAGTTCACTACCTTTAAAGACGGTCAGACGGCCATGTCCATTCACGTGATGCAGGGCGAACGCGAACTGGTGCAGGACTGCCGTTCTCTGGCGCGCTTTGCGCTGCGGGGCATTCCGGCGCTGCCTGCGGGCGGGGCGCATATTCGCGTCACCTTCCAGGTGGATGCGGACGGCCTGCTGAGCGTCACGGCGATGGAAAAATCGACTGGTGTCGAATCGTCCATTCAGGTGAAGCCGTCCTACGGCCTGACCGATGGCGAAATCGCCTCCATGATTCAGGACTCAATGAGCTACGCCGAGCAGGATGTGAAGGCGCGTATGCTGGCCGAACAAAAAGTGGAAGCCGCACGCGTGCTGGAAAGCCTGAACGGCGCGCTCGCTGCCGATGCCGCGCTGTTAAGCGCCGCTGAGCGTCAGGTGATTGACGAGGCTGCTGCGCACTTAAGCGTGGTCGCCCAGGGCAATGACGCTGATGCAATAGAAGAAGCCATTAAAAACGTTGATAAACAAACCCAGGACTTTGCTGCTCGCCGCATGGACAAATCTGTCCGCGTCGCGCTGAAAGGCCAGTCCGTGGACGAGGTTTAATATGCCAAAGATTGTTATTTTGCCTCATGCGGACCTCTGTCCGGATGGCGCTGTTCTGGAAGCGAAGACCGGTGAAACCATTCTCGATGTTGCCCTGCGTGCAGGTATCGAAGTGGAACACGCCTGTGAAAAATCCTGTGCCTGCACGACGTGCCACTGCATCGTGCGTGAAGGTTTCGACTCGCTCGCCGAGAGCACCGAAGACGAAGATGACATGCTGGATAAAGCATGGGGTCTGGAGCCCGACAGCCGCTTAAGCTGCCAGGCAGCGGTGACCGACGAGGATCTGGTCGTGGAGTTCCCACGCTACACCATCAACCACGCACGCGAGCATTAATATGGGACTGAAGTGGACAGACAGCCGTGAAATCGGCGAAGCGCTCTACGACGCTAACCCGGATCTCGATCCAAAAACCGTACGTTTCACCGATATGCATCAGTGGATCTGCGATTTAGAGGATTTTGACGACGATCCCAACGCATCCAATGAAAAAATTCTGGAGGCGATTCTGTTAGTCTGGTTAGATGAAGCAGAGTAAATCACGTAACGGGCTGCCTTCAGGCGGCCCGTTTGCTAATAAGGATAAATAAAATGACCGAAGTGATGAAGATTACGCTCTCTACGCAACCCGCCGATGCGCGTTGGGGCGAAAAAGCCACTTACAGTATCAACAACGACGGTATCACCCTGCACCTGACGGGCAACGACGATCTGGGCCTGATCCAGCGCGCCGCGCGTAAAATTGATGGGCTCGGCATTAAGCATGTCTCTCTGGCAGGCGAGGGCTGGGACACCGACCGCAGCTGGGCGTTCTGGGCCGGTTATAAAGGGCCAAAAGGCACCCGCAAAATTGAGTGGGCCAACCTTGACGAAGCCGGTCAAAAAGAGCTGGAAAGCCGCCTGACCATTATCGACTGGGTACGTGACACCATTAACGCACCGGCAGAAGAGCTGGGGCCGGAACAGCTGGCACAGCGCGCCGTTGACCTGCTGTGCGGCGTGGCCGGCGACAACATGTCTTATCGCATCACCAAAGGTGAAGACCTGCGCGAGCAGAACTACATGGGCATTCACACCGTGGGTCGTGGCTCTGAGCGTCCACCGGTGCTGCTGGCGCTGGACTACAACCCAACCGGCGATAAAGACGCGCCAGTGTTTGCCTGCCTGGTCGGGAAAGGTATCACCTTCGACACCGGTGGCTACAGCCTGAAGCAGAGCGCGTTCATGGACTCCATGAAATCCGACATGGGCGGGGCGGCAACCATCACTGGTGCGCTGGCGTTTGCGATTACCCGTGGCCTGAAAAAACGCGTGAAGCTGTACCTGTGCTGCGCGGACAACATGGTAAGCGGTAACGCCTTCAAGCTGGGCGACATCATTCGCTACCGCAACGGCAAAAATGTTGAAGTGATGAACACCGATGCAGAAGGCCGTCTGGTGCTGGCCGATGGCCTGATCGACGCTTCTGCCCAGAAGCCAGAGTTGATTATCGATATGGCCACCCTGACCGGCGCGGCAAAAACGGCGCTGGGTAACGACTACCATGCGCTGTTCAGCTTTGACGACAAGCTGGCGGCCCGCCTGCTGGCAAGCGCCGCGGCAGAAAACGAACCGTTCTGGCGTCTGCCGCTGGCGGAATTCCACCGCAGCCAGCTGCCGTCTAATTTTGCCGAACTGAACAACACCGCGAGCGCGGCATACCCGGCGGGTGCAAGCACCGCAGCAGGCTTCCTGTCCCACTTCGTTGAGAACTATCACGAAGGTTGGCTGCATATCGACTGCTCCGCAACCTACCGTAAAGCGGCAGTTGAGCAGTGGTCTGCGGGCGCGACCGGCCTGGGCGTGCGTACCGTGGCAAACCTGCTGACGGCTGAGTAATGCTTTTTGCCCTCACCCTAACCCTCTCCCACGGGGAGAGGGGATGGCTTGCTCCCTCTCCCTTGAGGGAGAGGGCCGGGGTGAGGGGAAAATTCGACATCTGGAATTGTTATGTCCGAAACCAAAAACGAATTAGAAACCCTGCTGGAACAGGCGGCGACCGAGCCCGCCCACCGTCCGGCATTTTTCCGCACGCTGCTGGAATCCACCGTCTGGGTGCCAGGAACCGCGGCGGAAGGTGAGCAGGTTGTTGAAGACAGCGCGCTGGATCTGCTGCACTGGGAGAAAGACGACGGCACCTCGGTGATCCCGTTCTTTACCTCGCTTGAAGCGCTGCAGACCGCCGTTGAAGACGAACAGGCGTTCGTGGTGATGCCGGTACGCACGCTGTTCGAAATGACGCTGGGCCAGACGCTGTTCCTTAATGCGAAACTGCCGTCCGGGAAAGAGTTCACGCCGCGTGAAATCAGCCATCTGATTGGTGAAGAGGGTAACCCGCTCAGTACCCAGGAAGTGCTGGAAGGGGGCGAAACGCTGCTGCTCTCTGAAGTGGCCGAACCGCCAGCGCAGATGATCGATTCCCTGACCACGTTGTTCAAAACCCTGAAGCCGGTAAGACGCGCGTTCCTCTGTTCGATTAAAGAGCAAGCGGATGAACAGCCGGTACTGTTGATTGGTATTGAAGCTGACGGCGATATAGACGAGATTATCCAGGCGGCGGGCAGCGTGGCCACCGATACGTTGCCGGGCGATGAGCCAATTGATATCTGCCAGGTGAAGAACGGTGAGAAGGGCATCAGCCACTTTATTACCGAGCACATCACACCGTTTTATGAGCGTCGCTGGGGCGGTTTCCTGCGCGATCTCAAAACCAACCGCATCATCTGATTACAGCGGGGTGACTGTCACCCCGTTGCTTCCAGCAGCAGTAAATCCATCAGCAGTACCAGATTCGACTCAAACGACGTCACCCCTGCGGCTTCCGCGGCGTAATGCACCGCCTCGTCATAGAGAGCGAAGTGCACGTCCGCCATGCCCGCCAGCGTATTGGCCGAGGCGCGGGTAAACGCGACAATCGTCATCCCGACGTTTTTGGCGATCCGCGCTTTATCCAGCACCTGCTCTGTTTCGCCGCTGCGCGAGACGGCAATAAATACCTGATAACGGGCGGCGTTGCTGAGGAAAATGTTCCGGCTGTCACCCGGCCCGGAGATAAACGCCGTTTTCCCCAGCACCTGAAGTTTTTTGGTTAGGTATTCGGCAAACAGATAGGAAAACCCGGCACCGTAGAGAAAGAAGCTCTCTTTGTGACGCAGCAGGTCGGCAAACTGCAGGCGCTTCTCATCGGTCACCCACTGGAATGTCTGCTGATAGTTGGCAATAAACTGGCTGAACAGCGCAGGCAACTGCGGAAGGGCGTTTCCTTGCGTCGTAATATGCGGCGTGTCGGTGAGTAGCTGTTTGCAGTGCCAGATAAACTCGCTAAACCCGCTGAACCCCAGCTTCTGACACAGCCGCATAATCGTCGCGGTAGAGACAAATGTCGCCTGCGCCAGTTCCCGCACCGTGATGTTGCCCACCAGCAGCGGATGCTCCGTGAGGTGGGCGAGTACGCGATACTCCGCGCGGGTCAGCGATTCCCCGCGCGTTAACAGCGTGGCCAGGCGGTTATCCATTATTTCGCGGGTTCAACCGGCAGATCGTCCCGCGCACCCCACTCACTCCAGGCGCCGTCGTACAGCGTGACGTCGTTTACGCCGAGCGTGGCGAGCGCCAGGATCACCACGCAGGCCGTTACGCCGGAACCGCAGCTGGCAATAATCGGACGGTGTAAATCCACGCCATGACGATCAAAAATCGCGCGTAGCTCATCGGTGGTTTTCAGCTCGCCCTCAAACACCAGATCGCCCCACGGCACGTTCAATGCTCCCGGAATGTGTCCGCGTTTCAGGCCAGGGCGAGGTTCGTCCGCTTCAGCGTTAAAACGTGCGGCAGGACGCGCATCGACGATTTGAGCAGTGTTTTCATGGCTGACGACCAGCACGTCGGTCAGGCGTTTCACCACATTTGCGTCAAACGTCGCGTCAAAATCCCCCTCCGGCAGCGTCACGTCCCCCTGCTGCAGCGGCAGTTCGTCGCGCTTCCAGCCAGCCAGCCCCCCCGCCAGAATCGAGACTTTCTCGACGCCGAAGTTTTTCAGCATCCACCACGCGCGCGGGGCAGAGAAGAGGTTACCTTCATCATAAACAACGAGGTGTTTGTCTTTGCTGATGCCCAGCTCGCGCATCGCTACGGAGAAGGCTTCCGGGCGTGGCAGCATGTGCGGCAGAGAGGAGGTGTGATCGGAGAGGGTTTCGATATCAAAAAATACCGCGCCCGGCAGGTGCCCTGCGCGGTATTCACCGGGAACGTCACGATGCTCCTGGCCCGGAGGAGCCATACGCGCGTCAATAATCTGCACTTCAGGATCGTCGCCGTGCTCAATCAGCCAGTCGGCGGCGACAAAATATGAGGTGGACATGGGTTGCCTCCATTCTTTTCCGTAAAAAAGGATTGTCGATGTTTTTTCTGACACCGACAAGCAAACCACGTTCAACTCGCGAGCAAGCCCCTATTTTTTCACCGCTTCGCCGTTCTGCCAGGCTTTTTGCAGCGCAGGCCAGTACTCGCGGTTTGCCTCGATCATCTCATCCAGAATCGCTTTCGCGTGCTCCATGGTCGGCACGGTGCGATTCAGGGTAAATGCCTGCAGCGCTTTCTCATAGCTCCCTTCAATGGTTGCTTCCACCAGCAACTGTTCAGAGGCGAGCTGCTGTTGTAGCAGCGTCTGATGGAACAGCGGCACCTGGCCCACGCGGACAGGCTCTGGCCCCTCAGAGGTGATATAAGCGGGAACCTCGACGACCGCATCGTACGGCAGATTGGTAATTGCCCCGCGGTTTTCCACCATCACCAGATGACGGCTCCGCAGGTTGAAGGCCAGCGAGCAGGCGACATCGACGATAAACTCGCCGTGAACGCCAACGTGGAAGGCGTCCGGCAGGATCCCGGTACGCTTATATTCTTCGGCTGCGGCAAACAGCTTTTTCTCGCGCCCGTTCATCACTTCGTTAGCGCGGGTGTAGTCGGGGTTCTGATGCTCGACAATCTGGTTCGGCATCAGGTAGTACTGCAGATACGGGTTCGGCAGATACTCCGGGAAGTTATCCATGATCGGCTTGATGTTGCGCCAGGTTTTCACCCACGACGGATCGGAGTGCTGCGGGTCGGTTTTGGCGGCATCTTCCGTCAGCAGACCAAACTTCGCGATATGTTTACGCAGCTCCGGCAGCTTGTCCTCGCCGTCCACCAACACACGGGTAAACCAGCCGAAGTGATTCAGCCCAAAGTAGTCCACCTCCAGCTTGCGGCGATCGACCCCCAGAATGGCTCCCATGTTACGCATTGCGGCAACCGGCATATCGCAAATATTCAGTACGCGGGCATTTGGCCGCAGGCGACGCACCCCCTCTGCGACGATTGCCGCCGGGTTGGAGTAGTTTACGATCCATGCTTTTTCATGCGCGTAGCGATCCACCAGATCGATAAGCTCGACCATTGGCAGGATCGTACGCAGCCCATAAGCCAGCCCGCCGGGGCCGCAGGTCTCCTGACCAACCACGCCGTGGCGCAGCGGGATCTTCTCATCCTGCTCGCGCATTTTATACTGGCCAACGCGCATCTGGGCGAAGACGAAGTGTGCGCCGCTGAAGGCCACTTCCGGGTCATTGGTGACGGTAAATTTGATGCTCTGGCTGTGGTCGCGGATCACTTTTTCCACCACCGGGGCAATCGTGTTCTGACGCGCCTCGTCGATGTCGTAGAGGCGGATTTCGGCCAGTGGGAAGTCCTGCAGACGCACCATCAGGCTTTTCACAATACCTGGCGTGTAGGTGCTACCGCCGCCAGCAATCGACAGAATGAATGGGGGTGTAAACATCTTTAGCTCCTTTCAGAGAAACGTCTCAACGGCTTCTCGCATTTTTTTGACATGCAGCCCGTAGACCACCTGAACGTTGTTACCTTGTTTGATAATCCCTTTTGCGCCGGTCGCTTTCAGGCGCGGCTCATCAATGATGGCGACATCCTTCACCGTCACACGTAAGCGGGTGTAGCAGTTATCCACCACTTCAATATTTTCCCGGCCGCCCAGACCGACGACGATGGATTCACCCAGCCCGTCGTTATTGCCCTTCGCCTGGTACTCCTGTTTGCTGTAAAGGCGCGTCTCCTGGTCCTCATCTTCACGGCCTGGCGTTTTCATGTTGAAACGCAGGATCAGGAAGCGGAACACCACGAAGTAGAGGGCAAATATGATCAGCCCGACCACGATGTACATCGGCCAGTTGGACTTTTCCGTACCGAGCGGCAGGTTGTAGAGAATAAAATCGATAATCCCGTTAGCGCCGATGGCGTGAACACCCAGCAGGGAGAACAGCATCATCCCGATACCCGTCAGCACCGCGTGCACCACGAACAGCAGCGGGGCGACAAACAGGAAGGAGAACTCAATGGGCTCGGTGACGCCGACCAGCAGCGAAGTGAGCGCCGCCGGGATCAGAATCGCTTTTGCTGCCGCTTTACGCTCCGGCTTTGCGGTCATGTACATCGCCAGCGCCGCCGCCGGCAGGCCAAACATCTTACTGATGCCGCGCGCATCCCATACCACCGTGCTGCTGA
Organism: Enterobacter cloacae complex sp. 382A5; assembly: GCF_050031095.1. NCBI lineage: Bacteria > Pseudomonadati > Pseudomonadota > Gammaproteobacteria > Enterobacterales > Enterobacteriaceae > Enterobacter > Enterobacter cloacae complex sp. 382A5. The sequence goes on along the minus strand of NZ_JBLGVK010000001.1, from coordinate 3,406,957 downwards.
GCTGTTTCACCTCCGGGCAGGCCATCTCCGCGAAGTAAATGTTGCGCGCGCCCTGATAAACCGTACCGCACACCTCTTGCGTGCCGCCCAGTTCGGTATACAGGAACGGGGTATAGACCAGATGATGCAGACCGGTGGGCACCAGAATGCGCTCAAGGAAGCCGTAGATCGCCACGCCGAACGGACCAGAACCTTTGATGGCAAGCGCCATTGCGCTAATGCCGTGCTGGGCAAACGGCCACAGCTCGCTCATCACTACGCCGAGCAGCATGGAAACGGGTAGCATCACAATGGCGACAAAACAGTGACCAGAGTAAATCGCCATCGCGCCGTTAAACTGTACGCCGGAGTATTTGTTGTACAGGTATCCAGAAAGCGCGCCGGTCAGGATCCCGGCGAACACGCCCATCTCCAGCACCTGAACGCCCAGCACCATGGTCTGCCCGGCGGCTTTCATCTGTGCTGCGTTTGCCAGTTCGCCCTGAAGCTGTAGCGTGACGTTCATGGCGTTGATAAACACCACAAACGTCACCAGCCCAATCAGCGCCGCGTAGCCTTTGTCCCGTGTTGCCAGACCAATCGGGATGCCGACGGCAAACACCAGGGCCAGGTTAACCAGCACCGACACGGCAGATTTGGCGATCAGCTGGCCGATATTCTGGATCAGCGGATGGCCGAGAAACGGCAGATACTCGGCCAGGTTGCCATTGCCCAGCACATTGCCAAAGGCGATAAACAGACCGACGATCGGTAAAATAAGTACCGGTCCGTACAATGATTTTCCGAAATTTTGTAGGGCGTTCACGGCTCGTTTCATGGCTTTCTCTCTTATTGAACCGCGCACTCGGGGTGCGTCTTGAGCTTAAAACTAGCAGGCTCCCGGCGAGCTTATCCAGCTATCTTCTTGTTTTAAAAACAAATGACGTGAAAGGTAACATGTGACGTTTGACGTTGTGATCGGCGTAACATCACCACGTTGACGATGCGAGCCGCCTTCCAGATCCTAAAAATGGACTTTTTGTATTAACGAAACTTGCGGATAATACTTATCCGGAAGACGACCAACAGGCTCCATGGGCCAGGGACAAAGGATGAAACCGTTTCGCTTAGCCGCGCTTTCTCTTGCGCTGCTCACCACGTTTACGCTTGTCGGCTGTGATAACAGCGACGATAAACCTCAGGCTGCGGCTCCCGCGGCATCTACAGCAACCACACCAAAAGCGGCGGAAAAGCCAGACGCTGACAAGCTGGCAAAACTGGCGGCACAAAGTCAGGGCAAAGCGCTCACTCTGCTTGATGCCTCTGAAGTGCAGTTGGACGGCGCCGCCACGCTGGTGCTGACATTTTCTGTTCCACTGAATCCGGATCAGGATTTCTCGAAAACCGTGCATGTCGTGGATAAGAAAAGCGGCAAGGTTGACGGGGCGTGGGAACTGGCGCCGAACCTGAAAGAGCTTCGTCTGCGCCATCTGGAGCCTAACCGCAATCTGGTCGTCACCGTGGAACGCGATCTGCAGGCGTTAAACAAAGCGACTTTTGGCATCGACTACGAAAAAGCCCTGACCACCCGGGATGTCGAGCCGACGGTCGGCTTCGCCAGCCGCGGGTCACTGCTGCCGGGGAAAGTCGTGGAAGGCTTGCCTGTCATGGCGCTCAACGTCAATAACGTGGACGTGAACTTCTATCGCGTGAAACCGGAGTCGCTGGCTTCATTCGTCAGCCAGTGGGAATACCGTAACTCGCTGACCAACTGGGAATCTGACAATCTGCTGAAGATGGCCGAGTTGGTTTATACCGGTCGTTTCGATCTTAACCCGGCACGCAACACGCGTGAAAAACTGCTGCTGCCGCTGAAAGATATCAAGCCGCTCCAGCAGTCGGGCGTCTATATCGCGGTGATGAATCAGGCAGGGCATTACAACTACAGCAATGCCGCCACGCTCTTCACCTTAAGCGATATTGGGCTGTCCGCTCACCGTTATCATAACCGTCTCGATATCTTCACCCAGAGCCTGGAAAACGGTGCGGCGCAATCCGGTGTAACCGTCACGCTGTTAAACGATAAAGGGCAGACCCTGGCTGAGGCGAACAGCGATGCCGACGGCCATGCAAAGCTCGAAACGGACAAAGAAGCCGCGCTGATCCTTGCCAGTAAAGATGGCCAGACTACGCTGCTTGACCTCAAGCTGCCGGCACTCGATCTGGCGGAGTTCGACATTGCCGGTAGCCCGGGTTACAGCAAGCAATTCTTTATGTTTGGCCCGCGTGACCTCTATCGCCCAGGCGAAACGGTGATCCTGAACGGCTTACTGCGCGACAGCGACGGTAAACCGCTACCCGCGCAGCCGGTGAAGCTGGATGTGCTTCGCCCGGACGGGCAGGTAGCGCGTACCGTCGTCGTCCAGCCGGAGAATGGTCTCTATCGCTTTAACTATCCGCTGGACAGCGGGGCGCAAACCGGCATGTGGCATATCCGCGCCAATACGGGCGATAACCAGCAGCGTCTGTGGGACTTCCATGTCGAAGATTTTATGCCAGAGCGTATGGCGCTGAATCTGAGCGGACAAAAAACGCCGGTTTCACCGCAGGATAACGTCGACTTTAACGTGGTGGGATATTACCTCTACGGCGCACCGGCCAACGGTAATGCCCTGCAGGGGCAGCTCTTTTTGCGTCCACTGCGTGAAGCGGTTCCGGCGCTGCCTGGCTTCCAGTTTGGCGATATCGCCGAAGACAACCTGAGTCGCAGCCTGGATGAAGTGCAGCTTACGCTTGATGAACAGGGGCGTGGGCAGGTCTCTACAGAAAGCCAGTGGAAAGAGGTGCACTCTCCGCTTCAGCTGATCCTGCAGGCCAGCCTGCTGGAATCAGGCGGTCGTCCGGTGACGCGTCGTGCTGAACAGGCTATCTGGCCAGCAGCCGAATTACCGGGTATTCGTCCTCAGTTCGCCAGCAAGGCGGTGTATGATTACCGCACCGATACCACCGTTAACCAGCCTATCGTCGATGAAAACGGCAACGCCAGTTTCGACATTGTCTATGCCGATGCCAGTGGGGCGAAAAAGGCTGTTTCCGGGTTACAGGTGCGCCTGATCCGCGAACGCCGCGACTACTACTGGAACTGGTCAGAAAGCGATGGCTGGCAGTCCCAGTTTGATCAAAAAGATCTCATTGAAGGCGAGCAGGAGCTGACCCTCAAGGCCGATGAAACGGGCAAAGTGACGTTCCCGGTAGAGTGGGGCTCCTATCGTCTGGAAGTGAAAGCGCCTGATGACATGGTCAGCAGCGTACGTTTCTGGGCCGGGTACAGCTGGCAGGATAACAGTGACGGCACGGGAGCCGCGCGCCCCGACCGCGTGACCCTGAAACTGGATAAGCCTTCTTACCAGCCGGGTGACACCATCCAGTTGCATATCGCCGCACCTGCCGCAGGTAAAGGCTATGCGATGATCGAATCCAGCGAAGGGCCACTGTGGTGGAAAGAGATCGACGTTCCGGCCAACGGACTGGATCTCTCTATTCCGGTAGACAAAGCCTGGAAACGCCACGACCTCTATCTCAGCACGCTGGTGGTTCGCCCTGGCGATAAATCCAAATCCGCCACGCCGAAGCGGGCGGTTGGCCTGCTGCATCTGCCGATGGGGGATGAAAATCGCCGTCTGAATATCGCGCTGGATAACCCGCAGAAAATGCGCCCTAACCAGACGCTTTCCGTGAAAGTAAAAGCCAGCGTTAAAGAGGGCCCGGTACCACAGAAAGTGAACGTGCTGGTCTCCGCGGTGGACAGCGGCGTGCTGAACATTACCGATTACGTCACGCCGGATCCGTGGCAGGCCTTCTTTGGTCAGAAGCGCTATGGCGCGGATATCTACGATATCTACGGCCAGGTGATTGAAGGCCAGGGACGTATGGCCGCGCTGCGTTTTGGTGGTGACGGCGATGAGCTTAAACGCGGCGGTAAGCCGCCGGTGAACCATGTCACCATTATCGCCCAGCAGGCACAGCCTGTGACGCTTGATGCGAATGGTGAAGGGTCCATCACCCTGCCAATTGGAGACTTCAACGGTGAGCTGCGTCTGATGGCGCAGGCCTGGACGGAAGAGGATTTCGGCAGCAGCGAAAGCAAAGTGATTGTGGCCGCGCCGGTCATTACCGAGCTTAATACGCCGCGCTTCCTGGCAAGCGGCGATACCTCACGGTTGACACTGGATCTCACTAACCTGACCGATCAGCCGCAAACGCTAAATGTGGCCTTAACCACGACCGGCAAGCTGTCGCTGGAAGGGGCACAGCCGCAGCCTGTCAAACTGCCACCGGGTGCGCGCAGCACGCTGTTTATTCCTGTGCGTGCACTGGAAGGTTACGGTGACGGCGAAGTGACGGCGCAGGTAACAGGACTTCAGCTGCCTGACGAGACCTTCGCTCCGCAGCAGAAGAGCTGGAAAATCGGCGTCCGTCCTGCGTTCCCGGCGCAGACGGTGAATACCGGGGCCATGCTGAACCCGGGTGAGTCCTGGACTGCGCCAGGGCAGCATATCAACGGCTTCTCTCCCGCTACATTGCAGGGACAACTGCTGCTTAGCGGCAAACCGCCGCTTAATCTGGCGCGCTATATCCGTGAGCTGCAGGCATATCCTTATGGCTGTCTTGAACAAACCACCAGTGGCCTGTTCCCGTCGCTCTATACCAACGCGTCACAGCTGAAGGCGCTTGGCATTAAAGGCGACACGGACGACAAACGTCGTGCTGCCATTGATATTGGCATCTCCCGCCTGCTGCAGATGCAGCGTGATGACGGTGGTTTTGCGCTCTGGGATAAAAACGGTCCGGAAGAGTACTGGCTGACTGCCTATGTCACGGACTTCCTGGTGCGTGCCGGTGAGCAGGGCTACAGCGTGCCGACGGATGCGGTCAATAATGCCAATAGCCGACTGCTCCGCTACCTGCAGGATCCGGGCATGATGTCCATCCGCTACAGCGACGATACCCAGGCCAGCAAATTTGCCGTGCAGGCCTATGCCGCACTGGTACTGGCGCGCCAGCAAAAAGCCCCGCTGGGTGCGTTGCGTGAAATCTGGGATCGTCACGGGCAGGCGGCTTCCGGTCTGCCGCTGATGCAGCTCGGTATGGCACTCAAACTGATGGGGGATGCCCCGCGCAGCCAGCAGGCGCTGGATCTGGCCCTCAAAACGCCGCGCAACGACAGCAGAAACTGGATGGCGGATTACGGTAGCGCGCTTCGTGATAACGCGCTGATGCTCTCCCTTCTGGAGGAGTACAAGCTGCTGCCGGATGCGCAAAATACGCTGCTGAATGCCCTGTCTGAACAGGCCTTCAGCCAGCGCTGGCTGTCTACGCAGGAGAGTAACGCGCTGTTCCTGGCCGGACGTTCGCTACAAACTCTGTCCGGAGCATGGCAGGTGGAAACCTCACTCTCGGGTAGCGCATTGAGCGGTGACAAGGCGCTGGTGCAGAATATGAATGGCGATCAGCTTGGTGCGCTGCAGGTGACCAACACCGGCACGACACCGCTGTGGGTGCGTCTGGATAGCACCGGTTACCCGGACTCAGCCCCTCAGCCATCCTCGAATGTTCTGCAGATTGAACGCCATATTCTGGCAACCGACGGCAGTTCGAAATCGCTCTCTTCGCTGAAGAGCGGTGAGCTGGTGCTGGTATGGCTGGAAGTGAAGGCCAGCCAGAACGTGCCGGATGCGCTGGTGGTGGATCTCCTCCCGGCGGGTCTGGAGCTGGAGAACCAGAACCTGGCAAGCAGCAGCGCCAGCCTGCAGGACAGCGGCAGCGAAGTGCAGAACCTGCTTAGCCAGATGCAGCAGGCGGATATTCAGCATATGGAGTTCCGCGACGACCGCTTTGTGGCCGCAGTGCCGGTGAACGAAGGGCAGCCGGTTACGCTGGTTTATCTGGCGCGCGCCGTGACGCCGGGAACGTACCAGGTACCGGTGCCGCTGGTGGAGTCCATGTATGTTCCGCAGTGGCGGGCAACGGGTGCGGCCAGTGGCCCGCTGATTGTTGTACCGTAATATGTCAGTTGCACGTCTGATACGCTCCCGCTGGCTGTGGCTGGCGGGGGCGCTTCTCATTTTATGGGGGCTGATTGTCGCCGCCGACCGCCTCTGGCCGTTGCCGCTGAAAGAGGTTAACCCCGCCCGGGTGGTGGTGGATGAGAAGGGCACGCCGCTCTGGCGTTTTGCCGACAGCGAAGGGATCTGGCGTTATCCGGTCACGATTGAAGAGGTCTCTCCTCGCTATCTTGAGGCCCTGATCCAGTATGAAGATCGCTGGTTCTGGGAGCATCCAGGCGTGAATCCTTTCTCTGTGCTGCGCGCCGCCTGGCAGGATCTGACGTCCGGTAAGGTTGTCTCCGGCGGCAGCACGCTGACCATGCAGGTTGCGCGTCTGCTGGATCCGCATCCGCGCACCTTTGGCGGTAAAATTCGTCAACTCTGGCGGGCGATGCAGCTTGAATGGCACCTCTCCAAGCGCGAGATCCTCACCCTCTACCTTAACCGCGCCCCGTTTGGCGGGACGCTCCAGGGAATAGGTGCTGCAAGCTGGACCTATCTGGGTAAACCGCCATCACAGCTCAGCTATTCCGAAGCGGCCCTGCTGGCGGTGCTACCTCAGGCCCCCAGCCGTTTACGCCCGGACCGCTGGCCGGCGCGGGCGGAAGCGGCGCGCAACAAAGTGCTCGACCGGATGGTAACGCAGGGCGTCTGGTCAGCCCGACAGGTTAACGAATCCCGTGAAGAGCCGGTATGGCTGGCTCCCCGGCAGATGCCCCAGCTGGCGCCGCTCTTCGCACGCATGATGCTGGGAAAAAGCCGTGATACCAAAATTGTCACCACTCTGGATGCCGCCTTACAACGGCAGCTGGAAGAGCTGGCAATGAACTGGAAATCCCGCCTGCCGGCGCGCAGTTCGCTGGCGATGATCGTCGTGGATCATACCAATATGAAAGTGCGCGGCTGGGTCGGTTCGGTGGATATTAACGATGACACCCGCTTCAGCCATGTGGATATGGTGAATGCGATCCGATCCCCGGGATCGGTACTGAAACCTTTTATCTACGGTATGGCGCTCGACGATGGATTGATCCATCCCGCTTCGCTGCTTCAGGATGTCCCCAGGAAAACCGGTGATTATCGTCCCGGTAACTTTGACAGCGGATTCCATGGGCCGGTGAGCATGAGCGAAGCGCTGGTGCGCTCCCTTAATCTGCCTGCCGTGCAGGTGCTGGAGGCGTACGGGCCTAAGCGTTTTGCCGGCATGCTCAGCAACGCAGGGTTGCCGCTTATTTTGCCTGCGGGGGCGCAGCCAAATCTGTCGTTGATCCTGGGCGGGGCGGGAGCGCGGCTGGCAGATATTACTGCTGCCTACAGCGCTTTTGCCCGCCACGGTAAAGCGGGAAGGCTGCGCTTACAGCCAGGTGATGCGCTGGTTGAACGTCCGCTGTTGTCACCAGGCTCGGCCTGGATTATTCGCCGTATTCTGGCGAATGAAGCCCAACCGTTACCGGATAACGCACTGCCGCAGGTTGCGCCGCTGGCATGGAAAACGGGCACCAGCTACGGCTATCGCGATGCCTGGGCCATTGGCCTGAATGCGCGTTACGTGATTGGCATCTGGACCGGAAGGCCGGATGGCACGCCCGTGGCGGGACAGTTTGGTTTTGCCAGTGCCGTACCGCTGTTAAATCAGGTGAATAACCTGCTTCAGTCGCGCTCAACGATAGACGAAGCGCGCCTGCCACGCGATCCGCGCCCGGAAAGCGTCGGGCGAGGCGTGATCTGCTGGCCTGGTGGGCAATCGTTGCCGGAGGGCAGTGAAAACTGCCGTCGACGCCTGTCGACCTGGCTGCTGGAAGGAAGTGAGCCGCCGACGCTGTTGCTGCCCGAGCAGGAGGGGATCCGCGGGATCCGTTTCCCGGTCTGGCTGGATAAAACCGGCAAACGCGTTGCGGCAGATTGCCCGGATGCCACAGAGAAGGTGCTGGATGTCTGGCCGTTACCGCTTGAGCCATGGCTGCCTGTCCCGGAGCGTCGTGCGGTCAGGGTGCCTCCCTCTTCAGCAACGTGTCCGCCGTTGTCGCAGGATGCACCTGCACCGCTCATGTTGACTGGCGTGCGTGAGGGAGCTGTTATCAAACGGCTGCCCGGTGAGTCTCGCGTTTCGTTGCCGCTTCAGGCGACCGGTAACAGCGGTGAGCGCTGGTGGTTTTTAAACGGAGAGCCGCTGAGTGTGAAAGGAAGAATCTATACATTACAGCTTGATAAAGCGGGCGATTATCAGTTGCTGGTCATGGATGAAACGGGTCAGGTGGCGACGGTGAATTTTACGCTGCAGTAACGGTAAAAGCGGCCTCAGAAGTGAGCTGTTGCTAAAACTCGTCTTATTTTAAAAAAATGTTACCCGAATCCATAGGCAATGGCCCCATTGCTCATTATAATCCGCGCCACACCATACTCAGGTATGCAAAACAACAGAACATTTTACAGAGGTTATCATGGCTATTGAACGTACTTTTTCCATCATCAAACCAAACGCGGTGGCAAAAAACGTTATTGGCAGCATCTTCGCGCGTTTCGAATCTGCAGGGTTCAAAATTGTTGGCACCAAAATGCTGCACCTGACTGTTGAGCAGGCGCGTGGTTTCTACGCTGAGCACGAAGGTCGCCCATTCTTTGACGGTCTGGTTGAATTCATGACTTCCGGTCCGATCGTCGTATCCGTACTGGAAGGCGAAAATGCGGTACAGCGTCACCGTGACCTGCTGGGTGCAACCAACCCGGATAACGCGCTGGCTGGTACGCTGCGCGCTGATTACGCTGACAGCTTCACTGAGAACGGCACCCACGGTTCTGACTCTGTTGAATCTGCTGCGCGCGAAATCGCGTTCTTCTTCGCAGAAGGCGAAGTGTGTCCACGTACCCGTTAATTTAACGGTTTCGTTTACACATTATTTTCGTAAATGCCACGTGCAAACGTGGCATCCCTGCGCCAGACTTTGTACAATGCAACGCCCCGGACGAGCAGAACGCTTTCCGGGGCGTTTCTTTTCAACCCTCCATGGGCCATAACGTGTAACAACGAGGCCGGAAAATATTATGTCTGAATTAGTGAATACCTCCGAAGTCGCCACGCCTGCGGTTCCAAATAAAAATGGAAAAATTAACCTGCTGGATCTGAACCGTCAGCAGATGCGCGAGTTCTTTAAAGAGTTGGGCGAGAAGCCGTTTCGTGCCGATCAGGTCATGAAATGGATGTACCACTATTGCAGCGACAACTTTGATGACATGACTGACATCAACAAAGTGCTGCGCAACAAGCTCAAAGAAGTGGCTGAAATCCGCGCACCGGAAGTGGTGGAAGAACAACGCTCTTCAGATGGCACCATCAAATGGGCGATTGCCGTTGGCGATCAGCGTGTTGAAACCGTGTATATCCCGGAAGACGATCGCGCCACGCTGTGCGTCTCTTCTCAGGTTGGCTGTGCGCTGGAGTGCAAATTCTGCTCAACCGCGCAGCAAGGTTTTAACCGTAACCTGCGTGTATCGGAAATCATTGGCCAGGTCTGGCGTGCCGCGAAAATCGTTGGCGCGGCGAAAGTGACCGGAACCCGCCCAATTACCAACGTGGTGATGATGGGGATGGGTGAACCGCTGCTGAACCTGACTAACGTGGTTCCGGCAATGGAAATCATGCTGGACGATTTCGGTTTTGGCCTCTCCAAACGTCGCGTGACGCTCTCTACGTCAGGCGTGGTTCCGGCTCTGGATAAGCTGGGCGACATGATTGATGTGGCGCTGGCCATCTCTCTGCATGCGCCAAACGATGAAATCCGCGACGAAATTGTGCCGATCAACAAAAAGTACAATATCGAAACCTTCCTTGCGGCGGTGCGTCGCTACCTGGAAAAATCCAACGCCAACCAGGGCCGCGTAACCATCGAGTACGTGATGCTCGACCACGTGAACGACGGTACCGAGCATGCGCATGAACTGGCTGCACTGCTGAAAGATACGCCGTGCAAAATTAACCTGATCCCATGGAACCCGTTCCCGGGAGCGCCGTATGGCCGCAGCTCGAACAGCCGTATCGACCGTTTCTCGAAGGTGTTGATGGAGTACGGTTTCACCACCATCGTGCGTAAAACCCGTGGTGATGATATCGATGCCGCATGCGGTCAGCTGGCGGGTGATGTGATTGACCGAACCAAACGTACCCTGCGTAAACGCATGCAGGGCGAGACGATTGCGGTCAAAGCTGTTTGATTATTATGCAATCACGGCGCATTATTGCGCCGTGAAGCATAATCTTACTGAATAATCAGTCAGATTCGTGATGACTGAGTAATAATTACGGTGCGTTTCATACGACTTTCGGGCAGTATGTAACGACGTAACAACAGTTTAGCTTCACGGGCAGGGCGCACTGTCATCTCCGGGCTGACAGTCTTATACTGACTGTTCAAGGTTAACTGACCAGAAGTTTCGCGGTGCGGGTGGCATTGTGACTCACCGGCACCTGAACCCTTATTTTTCACGTACCAGTAGTTGTAGCGAATGAATACTGAAGCCACTCACGACCAACATGAAGCACTCTCCACTGGCGTTCGTCTTCGCAACGCCCGTGAACAACTCGGACTCAGCCAGCAAGCCGTTGCAGAACGCTTATGCCTGAAGGTTTCCACGGTTCGCGATATTGAAGAAGATAAGGCACCTGCCGATCTGGCTTCAACATTCTTGCGCGGGTATATCCGCTCTTACGCAAAACTGGTGCACATCCCCGAAGACGAATTACTGCCAATGATGGAGAAGCAGGCACCGGTTCGTGCAGCCAAAGTTGCACCGATGCAGAGCTTCTCTTTGGGCAAACGTCGTAAAAAACGTGATGGCTGGCTGATGAGCTTCACCTGGCTGGTGCTGTTTGTGGTGGTCGGTCTGACCGGCGCATGGTGGTGGCAAAACCACAAGGCGCAGCAGGAAGAGATCACCACGATGGCCGATCAATCCTCTGCCGAACTTAACCAGGCCGGAAACGGTAACGCGCAGAGCGTTCCACTGAGCACTGAAAGCGCGGCAACGTCCAGCGAGCCACAAACCGCGACGACCGATACGCCAGCTACCGACGCTGCGCAGACCCCAGCGGCAACGGCTAACACGCCAGCGCCTCAGACACAGTCTCCAGCGCAGGATCAAAACGCCGTGGTTGCACCTTCTCAGGCTCCTGTGGATACCGCAACGAACGCACCGGCGGCGAACACCGCTGCCCCCCTGCCGACCGATCAGGCCGGTGTCGCAACGCCAGCGGTTGACCCTAACGCGCTGGTGATGAATTTCACTGCAGACTGCTGGTTAGAAGTCACTGACGCGACAGGTAAAAAACTGTTCAGCGGCCTGCAGCGTAAAGATGGCACGTTAAACCTAACCGGTCAGGCACCGTATAAACTTAAAATCGGCGCTCCGGCAGCGGTACAGATCCAGTATCAAGGAAAACCTGTCGATCTGAGCCGCTTTATCAGAACTAACCAGGTCGCACGTCTTACCGTTAATGCCGAACAATCAGCAGCACAGTAACAGACGGGCTACGCGGGAGATTTTTCATGCATAACCAGGCTCCGATTCAACGTAGAAAATCAAAACGGATTTACGTTGGGAATGTGCCAATCGGCGATGGGGCGCCTATCGCCGTCCAGTCGATGACCAATACGCGCACCACGGATGTGGAAGCGACGGTCAACCAAATCAAAGCCTTAGAACGCGTAGGCGCGGACATTGTTCGCGTCTCCGTGCCGACCATGGACGCCGCAGAGGCGTTCAAACTGATCAAACAGCAGGTCAGTGTGCCGCTGGTTGCAGACATCCACTTCGACTACCGCATTGCGCTTAAAGTTGCCGAATACGGCGTCGACTGCCTGCGTATCAACCCAGGCAACATCGGTAACGAAGAGCGTATCCGCATGGTGGTGGACTGCGCACGCGATAAGAACATCCCCATCCGTATCGGCGTGAACGCCGGTTCTCTGGAAAAAGATCTGCAGGAAAAGTACGGCGAACCCACGCCGCAGGCGCTGCTTGAATCCGCGATGCGCCACGTTGATCATCTGGATCGTCTTAACTTCGATCAGTTCAAGGTCAGCGTAAAAGCCTCCGATGTCTTCCTGGCGGTAGAGTCCTATCGTCTGCTGGCGAAGGAGATCGATCAGCCCCTGCACCTTGGGATCACCGAAGCGGGTGGCCTGCGCAGTGGCTCTGTCAAATCAGCCATTGGCCTGGGTCTGCTGCTCTCGGAAGGGATCGGCGACACCCTGCGCGTTTCGCTGGCGGCCGATCCGGTCGAAGAGATCAAAGTTGGCTTCGACATTCTGAAATCACTGCGTATCCGCGCACGTGGGATCAACTTCATTGCCTGTCCAACCTGTTCACGTCAGGAGTTTGACGTCATCGGAACCGTGAATGCCCTGGAGCAGCGTCTTGAAGACATCATCACCCCAATGGACGTCTCCATCATCGGTTGTGTGGTGAATGGCCCGGGTGAAGCGCTGGTGTCAACGCTGGGCGTCACCGGCGGTAACAAGAAAAGTGGTCTCTATGAAGATGGCGTTCGTAAAGATCGTCTGGATAATAGTGATATGATCGATCAGCTTGAAGCGCGCATTCGTGCCAAAGCGTCGATGATGGACGAAGCGCAGCGCATCAGCGTTCAGCAGGTTGAAAAATAACGTGATGGGAAGCGAAGTGCTTCCCATGTATGATTGAACCCATTCTTTGGGTTCTTTTTTGTATATAGAAAGAGAATAAACGTGGCAAAAAACATTCAAGCCATCCGCGGCATGAACGATTATCTGCCTGGCGAAACCGCCATCTGGCAGCGCATTGAAGGCACACTGAAACAGGTGCTCGGCAGCTACGGTTACAGCGAAATCCGTTTGCCGATTGTAGAGCAGACCCCGTTATTCAAACGCGCGATCGGCGAAGTGACCGACGTGGTTGAAAAAGAGATGTACACCTTTGAGGACCGCAACGGCGACAGCCTGACGCTGCGTCCTGAAGGTACGGCGGGCTGCGTACGCGCCGGCATCGAACATGGTCTCCTGTACAATCAGGAGCAGCGCCTGTGGTATATCGGCCCGATGTTCCGCCACGAACGTCCGCAGAAAGGTCGTTATCGCCAGTTCAATCAGCTGGGTGTGGAAGTGTTTGGCCTGCAAGGCCCCGACATTGACGCTGAGCTGATCATGCTGACCGCCCGCTGGTGGCGTGCGCTGGGCATCTCTGAGCATGTCTCTCTGGAGCTGAACTCTATCGGCTCTCTGGAAGCGCGTGCCAACTACCGCGATGCGCTGGTGGCGTTCCTTGAAGAGCACAAAGAGAAGCTGGACGAAGACTGCAAACGTCGCATGTACAGCAACCCGCTGCGCGTGCTTGATTCCAAAAATCCGGACGTGCAGGCGCTGCTGAACGATGCGCCTGCATTAGGCGATTACCTGGACGACGAGTCTCGCGAACACTTTGCTGGTCTTTGCAAACTGCTCGAAGCAGCAGGCATTGCCTATACCGTTAATCAGCGCCTGGTGCGCGGTCTGGACTACTATAACCGTACCGTGTTTGAGTGGGTTACCACCAGCCTCGGTTCGCAGGGCACCGTGTGTGCTGGCGGCCGTTATGACGGTCTGGTTGAGCAGCTTGGCGGCCGCGCCGCGCCTGCGGTTGGCTTCGCAATGGGCCTTGAGCGACTTGTTTTGCTGGTTCAGGCAGTTAATCCGGAATTTAAAGCAGATTCCGTTGTCGATATATACCTGGTGGCCTCAGGCGCGGAAACGCAGTCTGCGGCGATGCAGCTTGCTGAACGCGTGCGCGATGCACTGCCGGAGGTTAAGCTGATGACCAACCATGGCGGCGGCAACTTCAAAAAACAGTTTGCTCGTGCCGATAAGTGGGGCGCAAGTATTGCACTGGTGCTGGGTGAGTCCGAAGTGGCCAACGGCGAAGTGGTAGTGAAAGACCTGCGCTCTGGTGAGCAGACAACGGTAACGCAGGACGGCGTTGCGGCGCACTTGCGCACTCTATTGGGCTAAGGAGAAGGACTGCGTGGAAATTTACGAGAACGAACACGACCAGGTCGACGCGATCAAACGCTTCTTTGCTGAAAACGGCAAAGCGCTGGTTGTTGGGGTTATTTTAGGTGTAGGTGCATTGATTGGCTGGCGCTACTGGAACAATCATCAGGCGGATTCCGCGCGCGGCGCGTCTCTGTCCTATGAAAATACCGTGAGCGCCATTCGTGCCGATCAGCCGCAAACGCTGACGGCAGCAGAGAAATTTGCCGCTGACAACAAAAACACCTACGGTGCGCTGGCCGCGCTGGAAGTGGCTCAGCAGTACATCGACAAGAACGAACTGGATAAAGCGGCTGCCCAGCTGTCGCAGGGGCTTGCGGCCGCCAGCGATGACAACCTGAAAGCGGTTATCAATCTGCGCCTGGCCCGTATCCAGGTTCAGCAGAAAAAAGCTGATGAAGCGCTGAAAACGCTCGATACCATCAAAGGCGAAGGTTTTGCTGCCATCGTTGCCGATCTGCGCGGTGAAGCACTGCTGAGCAAAGGTGATAAAGCGGGCGCGCGTAAAGCGTGGCAAGCCGGTGTAGATAGCAATGCATCCCCTGCGCTGAGCGAAATGATGCAGATGAAAATAAATAATTTGTCCGTCTGAGAGGGACCCGATGCAATTGCGTAAATTACTTCTGCCAGGACTGCTTTCCGTTACGTTATTGAGTGGCTGTTCACTGTTCAGTGGCGAAGAAGACGTTGTGAAAATGTCCCCGCTGCCGACGGTTGAAAACCAGTTTACCCCGTCAACCGCGTGGAGTACTTCCGTGGGGGATGGAATTGGTGATTTCTATTCCAACCTGCACCCGGCTTTTGCTGACAGCGTTATCTATGCGGCTGACCGTAAAGGTACCGTAAAAGCGCTTAACGCCGATGACGGAAAAGAAGTGTGGTCCGTTAACCTGGCGGAAAAAGACGGCTGGTTCTCCCGTAAACCTGCACTGCTTTCTGGCGGCCTGACCGTTGCCGGCGGTCACGTATAC
This sequence comes from Enterobacter cloacae complex sp. 382A5, assembly GCF_050031095.1. Taxonomy (NCBI): domain Bacteria; kingdom Pseudomonadati; phylum Pseudomonadota; class Gammaproteobacteria; order Enterobacterales; family Enterobacteriaceae; genus Enterobacter; species Enterobacter cloacae complex sp. 382A5. The sequence goes on along the minus strand of NZ_JBLGVK010000001.1, from coordinate 3,391,843 downwards.
GTGGGAAGCGAAAAAGCACAGGTCTATGCCCTGAACACCAGCGACGGTTCTGTTGCCTGGCAAACCACGGTTGCCGGTGAGTCTCTGTCTCGTCCGGTGGTGAGCGACGGCCTGGTGCTGATCCACACCAGCAACGGCCAGCTGCAGGCGCTGAACGAAGCCGATGGTCTGGTGAAGTGGACCGTCAACCTGGATATGCCATCACTCTCCCTGCGCGGCGAATCTGCCCCGGCGACAGCCTTTGGTGCTGCCATTGTGGGTGGTGATAACGGTCGCGTGAGCGCGGTGCTGATGCAGCAAGGTCAGATGATCTGGCAGCAGCGTATCTCTCAGGCGACGGGGTCAACTGAAATCGACCGTCTGAACGACGTCGACACGACGCCTGTTATCGTCAACGGTGTGGTTTATGCGCTGGCGTACAACGGAAACCTGACCGCGCTCGATCTGCGCAGTGGCCAGATCATGTGGAAACGTGAACTGGGCTCAGTGAATGATTTCATTGTTGATGGTAACCGTATCTATATGGTTGACCAGAACGACCGTCTGCTGGCGCTGAGCACCGATGGCGGCGTGACGCTGTGGACGCAAAGCGATCTGCTGCACCGTCTGCTGACCGCACCGGCGCTGTACAACGGTAGCCTGGTGGTGGGTGATAGCGAAGGCTACATGCACTGGATCGATCCGGAGACGGGCCGCTTTACTGCGCAGCAAAAAGTCGACAGCTCTGGCTTCCTCACCGACCCGGTTGTGGCTGACGGCAAACTGCTGATTCAGGCAAAAGACGGCACGCTGTACGCGATCACGCGTTAATTACCCGGCGGTTGTAGTATACTAAACGGCTCCTGTTCACTCAGGAGCCGTTTTGACATTTTTAAAAACGCTGCGAAAGCGACGTTATTTTGAATTTTATGAGGCTTCAAACATGGTACCTGTGGTCGCGCTTGTCGGGCGCCCTAACGTTGGAAAATCCACTCTTTTTAACCGTTTAACACGCACCCGTGATGCGCTGGTTGCGGATTTCCCGGGGCTGACGCGTGACCGTAAGTACGGTCGTGCAGAGGTGGAAGGACGCGAGTTCATCTGTATCGATACCGGTGGTATCGACGGGACAGAAGACGGCGTTGAAACCCGCATGGCGGAGCAGTCTCTGCTGGCCATCGAAGAGGCAGACGTGGTGCTGTTTATGGTGGATGCCCGTGCTGGCCTGATGCCTGCGGATTCCGCCATTGCTAAACATCTGCGCTCGCGTGAAAAACCGACCTTCCTGGTAGCGAACAAAACTGACGGTATCGATGCCGATCAGGCGATCGCCGATTTCTGGTCTTTAGGTCTGGGTGATATCTACCCGATCGCCGCATCGCATGGCCGCGGCGTGACCAGCCTGCTGGAAACCGTTCTGCTGCCGTGGGTTGACGAAGTGAACCCGCCGGAAGAGGTGGACGAAGACGCGGCATACTGGGCGCAGTTCGAAGACGGTGAAGAAGGCGAAGAAGAAGAGCCTGAAGAGACATTCAACCCGCAGGATCTGCCGATTAAACTGGCCATTGTGGGGCGTCCAAACGTAGGTAAGTCTACGCTCACTAACCGTATTCTGGGCGAAGAGCGTGTGGTGGTATACGACATGCCGGGCACCACCCGCGACAGCATCTACATTCCGATGGAGCGTGATGAGCGTGAGTATGTGCTCATCGACACCGCGGGCGTGCGTAAGCGCGGAAAAATCACCGATGTGGTGGAGAAATTCTCCGTCATCAAAACCCTGCAGGCGATTGAAGATGCCAACGTTGTGCTGCTGGTTATCGACGCGCGTGAAGGTATCTCCGATCAGGACTTGTCGCTGCTCGGCTTTATCCTCAATAGTGGGCGCTCACTGGTTATCGTGGTGAACAAATGGGATGGCCTGAGCAATGAAGTTCGTGAGCAGGTGAAAGAGACGCTGGACTTCCGTCTGGGCTTCATCGATTTTGCTCGCGTGCACTTTATCTCTGCGCTGCACGGCAGCGGTGTGGGTAACCTGTTCGACTCCGTGCGTGAAGCGTATGACAGCTCCACCCGTCGTCAGAGCACCGCTATGCTGACCCGCATCATGAACATGGCAGTAGAAGACCATCAGCCGCCGCTGGTACGTGGCCGTCGCGTGAAGCTGAAATACGCCCACGCCGGTGGTTATAACCCGCCAATCGTGGTGATTCACGGCAACCAGGTGAAAGACCTGCCGGATTCTTACAAGCGTTATCTGATGAACTACTTCCGTAAATCGCTGGACGTGATGGGCACCCCTATCCGTATCCAGTTCAAGGAAGGGGATAACCCGTTTGCCAACAAGCGTAACACCCTGACGCCAAACCAGATGCGTAAGCGTAAGCGTTTGATTAAGCACATTAAGAAAAGCAAATAAGCTTTGCCGATCTCATGAAAACCCGCGCCTGTCGCGGGTTTTTTTCGCCCATACAAAACGCCTGCCTTCCTTGTGTGAAGTCAATCACTATTCGCTTTTAACCATGTTTAAATCTAAGAAAGTAGACAATCGTCGAATTTTCATCTTAAAGTCCAGGGTCTGGTACTAGACAAAACTAGCGCCTGGTTATCAAATGGTTAACTCATTTTTCGCCGCATGTAAAAAATCGGTCAGATACGTAACTGGCCGGCGTACGCGCGGTGCTTTCAGCACAACGACATACCTTTCGGGAGAATTATGCAATCCTCTGTTAATCAAAAAGAAAGCCGAACGTTCTTCGGCCATCCTTATCCGCTCGGTTCGCTGTTCTTTACCGAGATGTGGGAGCGTTTCTCGTTTTACGGCATTCGTCCGTTACTGATCCTCTTTATGGCCGCCACTGTCTATGACGGCGGCATGGGGCTGGCGCGTGAAAACGCCTCGGCGATTGTCGGTATCTTCGCCGGTACCATGTACCTGGCCGCGCTGCCGGGTGGCTGGCTTGCCGATAACTGGCTCGGCCAGCAGCGAGCCGTGTGGTACGGTTCGATTCTGATTGCGCTCGGCCACCTGTCGATTGCGCTCTCGGCGGTGATGGGGAACAACCTGTTCTTTATCGGCCTGATGTTTATTGTGCTGGGATCGGGCCTGTTCAAGACCTGTATCTCCGTGATGGTCGGCACCCTGTATAAAAAAGGCGATGCGCGTCGTGACGGCGGATTCTCGTTGTTCTATATGGGCATCAACATGGGCTCGTTCATTGCGCCGCTGATTTCCGGCTGGTTGATTAAAACCCACGGCTGGCACTGGGGCTTTGGTATTGGCGGCATAGGGATGCTGGTGGCGCTGATTATCTTCCGCGTGTTTGCTGTCCCGTCCATGAAGCGCTACGACAGCGAAGTGGGCCTCGATTCCACCTGGAACAGCCCGGTGGTCAAACGCAACGGCGTGGGCGCGTGGCTGATGGCGCTGGCGGTTGGGGTGGCGGTTCTCGTCACGCTGATCGCCCAGGGGGTCATTGTCATTAACCCGGTCGCGGTGGCCAGTATGCTGGTCTATGTGATTGCGGCATCCGTTGCGCTCTACTTTATTTATCTGTTCATCTTCGCCGGCCTGACCCGTAAAGAGCGCGCCAGACTGCTGGTCTGCTTTATCCTGCTGGTTTCCGCTGCGTTCTTCTGGTCCGCGTTTGAACAGAAACCGACTTCCTTTAACCTGTTTGCCAACGACTACACCAATCGCATGATCGGTGATTTCGAAATTCCGGCCGTATGGTTCCAGTCGATCAACGCCCTGTTCATCATTCTGCTGGCACCGGTATTCAGCTGGGCGTGGCCGAAGCTTGCCACCATGAACATTCGCCCGAGCAGTATCACCAAGTTTGTGATCGGTATTCTCTGTGCGGCGGCGGGCTTTGGCCTGATGATGCTGGCGGCGCAGAATGTGCTGAGCAACGGTGGGGCAGGCGTTTCGCCGTTCTGGCTGGTAGGCAGTATTTTGATGCTGACGCTGGGTGAGCTGTGTCTGAGCCCGATTGGTCTGGCCACCATGACCCTGCTGGCGCCAGAAAGAATGCGCGGTCAGATGATGGGGCTGTGGTTCTGCGCAAGTGCGTTGGGTAACCTGGCTGCCGGTCTGATTGGCGGCCACGTGAAGGCCGACCAGCTGGATATGTTGCCGGATCTCTTCGCGCGTTGCTCCATCGCGCTGCTGATTTGTGCTGCGGTACTGATCGTTCTTATTGTGCCGGTTCGTCGCATGCTGGAAAATGCCCGGACGAAACCTGCCACTGAGGCGGTATAATCGATCCGCCGGGGCGACCGCTTCGCCCCGGCAACCTGCTTAAGGAGTTACTATGTCGATCGCCTGTCCAACCTGCCATACCGAGCTGGAGCCGCAAAACGGCGTGGCTTACTGCGAACACTGTCACAAAGATATTGCGCTCGAAGCTCGCTGCCCGGAGTGCCATCAGCCACTCCAGGTATTAAAGGCCTGCGGTGCGGTGGACTATTTCTGCCAGAACGGCCACGGCCTGATCTCTAAAAAACGCGTGGAGTTCGTCCCTGTCGGGGCTTAATCACACACGCAGCCTTCGCCTTTCTGCCAGAGTTCAACCAGCGATTCGGGCGCTTCCTGCTCCGGTACCAGCACAATAATATCGGTATACTGCGCTTCGTTGTGCCGGGTCCAGAAGATCTGGATACGAAAATAACGCTGGTCACCGCTGCCTGGTGACGACGTCTGACCAGGCGGTTGCCCACGCGGAATGGCTTGCTCCAGAATACTCACCACGCGCTGACGCTGCGCCTCATTGAGAGATGAGAGCGTGATGGTGCGCTGGCCGCTCAGCTTGGGAATAAAAGCGACGCCGCCTTCCCGGGCCAGCTCAACCACGGCGTCATCCGTCAGTTCCGGAACCTGCATTTACAGCACTCCCACCTGTTCCCAGGCTTGTCTTATCGCCGCCCCAACGTCGCTGCCCGAGCGCTTTTCGCCGTGGGCTATCGTCAGTTTTGCGAAGGCATCAAAATCCGCATCTTGTGGCAGATTGCGATCGCAAACTGTGTCGTACCAGGCATAACCCGCTTTTTCCCAGGCATAGCCGCCGATTGCCGTTGCGGCCAGATAAAACGCCCGGTTGGGAATGCCGGAGTTCAGGTGGACGCCGCCGTTATCTTCACGCGTTTTGATGAAATCCTTCATGTGCGCCGGTTGCGGATCTTTACCGAGCAGAGGATCGTCATAGGCGGTGCCCGGCTCCGACATGGAGCGCAGCCCTTTGCCGTTAATCCCTTTCGCCAGCAGACCTTCGCCAATCAGCCAGTCGGCCTGGTCGGCGGTTTGCTTCAGGTGATACTGTTTAACCAGCGAGCCAAACACGTCCGACAGGGACTCATTCAGCGCACCCGATTGTTCAAAATAGATCAGCCCGGCTTCGGTCTCGGTAACGCCATGGCTGAGTTCGTGCGCCACAACGTCGATGGCAATGGTAAAACGGTTAAATATTTCCCCGTCGCCATCGCCAAAGACCATCTGCTGACCGTTCCAGAAGGCGTTCTGGTATTCCCGACCATAATGCACGGTGCCGGTGAGGATCAGGCCTTTATTATCGAGCGAGTCACGCTGGTATTCTTTCCAGAAGAAATCGTGGGTGATGCCTAAATAGTCATAGGCTTCATCGACGGCCACATCCCCATTGGACGGCTGGCCTTCATAGCGCACCTGCGTGCCCGGCAGCTCCTGGGTCTGTTTCGCATCGTAGATATCACGCTCCAGCTGTCCGGCTTTGCTTACGTGCGGCGCGGCAGGTTTGCCAGGCATGTGGGCCATCAGCGTCTGAACATGGGTTAAAGTCTGGCGGGCGCAGCGCTGCTGCGGCTCTGAACCGCTTTCGATAATACGACGAAGAATATAGGGGGGGATCACGCTGTGAATTCGGGTCATGCAACTCTCCTGTTTTCTGGCAATGCCGAAAAAAGAATCTTCTTAAGTGTAAAACATTAAACCGGTGCTGGTTGTAAGTCGGACAATTCGTCTCCTTAAAAACTGGCGCAACGCTTCACCACCGTTTAGGTTTTTTAAACGGCATTAACTAAGAGGAGCGTAATGAACAGGCAGACTTCGCTGAGCATAACCGGGTTTTCAATCATCGCGGTGACCTATGGTATGGCAAGGTTTTCGTGGGGCCTGATGCTGCCTGATATCCGCCAGGCTATCCCTTTCACCCCGCAGGTGGCGGGGTTTATAGCCTCCTGTAGTTATGCGGCGTATTGCATGTCGATATTTATGGCCTCTTACCTTATTGCGCGCGTAGGGCCTCGTTTGCCCGCCTTGCTGGCGGCCATCGCCGCCGCCGCGGGGTTGTTTATTCTCGCGACTTCGGCACATTCAACGATGCTGGCGATAGGTTTATTTATTGCCGGGCTGAGCTCGGGCCTGGCCTCACCGGCCCTTGCCGGGGCGGTTAATGACAGGATCGCCCCTGACCGTCAGCTCCATGTGAATACCACCATCAATGCCGGAACGAGCGGTGGGATCATTCTCTCGGTGCCCGTTCTGTTTTTCATGCCCGGGGGCTGGCGGGCAGCCTGTGTTGTGTTCGCCATTATGGCGCTGCTGTGCCTGCCGGCTTTGTGGCGGTATCTGCCGTCATCTGCGGCGAAATCCCGTGAGTCAACGCCAAAGGTGCTATCTATCGTACGCAAACCCGGCATGTTTCGGCTGCTGGGGATTGCCTTTATCAGCGGTATGGCCAGCGCCGCATGGTGGAGCTTTGGCCCGGAAATACTTATGCGTCACACGGAGCTGGATAGCGCAGCGACCAATGTTCTCTGGCTGATAAGCGGCGGGGCGGGGATTGTTGCCATATTTACCGGAAGTATGGCAAGGCGTATCGGCATGCGGGGGGTCTATCGTTTATCCCAGATCTTCATGGCCATTTCTCTGGCGGTTCTGACAATAAGCCACGGTTTCTCCTGGTGGCTTATTCCGGCAGTGGCCATGAGCGGCGCGGGGTATGTGATTTTGTCCGGGGTATTGTTGGTGAAGGGGGCAGAGATCGCACATCCTTCACCTGCGGCTGGAGTCAGCCTGGCCTTTCTTATGCTGGCAGGTGGGCAGGTTGTGGGGGCTATCCTTTTTGGCCTGCTTCTGGGGTTAACGAGCGCAGTGGCTGCGCTGGCGATTTTTTCAGGCATGTCCTGGCTGATGCTAGCCGTCACGCCAGAGAGCCATCGCTGATTACGCCTTTTTACGGGCGCGAGGTTTTTTTACCGGCATCACGCCTTTCACTTCGCTTTCCACCCAGCCGTCCGACAGACGGGTGGTCAGCACGTCTCCGGCTTTCACCTGTTTGGTTTGCTTCAGCACTTTGCCGTCAGTGGCGGTGGTAACGCTATAGCCGCGTGCCAGGGTAGAAAGTGGGCTAACCGCTTCAAGATGGGTCACCGCATTGCCAAAGCGTTCGCGGGTGGTGCTAAGTCGTGCCCGGACAGTTTCTGCCAGACGATACTCCAGCTGCTGAATGCGCGTTTGTGCGCGGTAAATTTTCGGCTGCGGGTTTTGCTGATTCAGGCGCTGCGTCACGCGCTGCTGACGCGACATCGCGCGCTTGAGCTGATTATCCAGCGCGAAGTTCATCCGCTGGCGCAGACGCTCCAGCACGGTCTGCTGACGCGCAAGGCGAAGCTGTGGATGCTGCTGCTGCAGGCGGTGATGAAGCTGGGTAAAGCGGCGGGTACGGTTAGCGAGGAAGTAGTCCATCGCCATCTCCAGGCGCTGCTGGCCGTTCTGGATCTGACGCAGCAGCTCCAGCTGATTGCGGCTCACCACCTCCGCCGCAGCAGACGGCGTAGGCGCGCGTAAATCCGCAACGAAATCGGCTATCGTCACATCCGTTTCATGCCCGACCGCGCTCACGATGGGAATAGCACTCGCAAAAATCGCCCGTGCCACGCGCTCGTCGTTGAAGCTCCACAAATCTTCCAGCGAGCCGCCGCCACGTCCAACGATTAATACGTCGCACTCCTGACGCGCGTTCGCCAGCTCAATGGCACGCACAATCTGGCTTGGTGCATCGTCACCCTGAACAGCGGTCGGGTAGATGATAACGGGCAGGGAAGGATCGCGACGCTTGAGGACGTGCAAAATATCGTGCAGCGCGGCACCGGTTTTCGAAGTGATTACCCCAACGCAGTGGGCTGGTGAGGGCAGGGGCTTTTTATACTGCTGGTCGAACAACCCCTCTTGCGAAAGCGCAGCCTTAAGCTGTTCATACTTCTGCTGGAGTAAGCCTTCGCCCGCAGGTTGCATGCTCTCGACGATGATCTGGTAGTCGCCGCGCGGTTCATACAGCGTAATATTGGCGCGCACCAGCACCTGCTGGCCATGCTGAGGACGAAACGTCACGCGGCGGTTGCTGTTGCGGAACATGGCGCAGCGCACCTGGGCGGTGTCGTCTTTTAACGTAAAGTACCAGTGGCCGGAAGCGGGCTGCGTGAAGTTAGAGATCTCGCCGCTGATCCAGACCTGCCCCATTTCCTGCTCAAGCAGCAAACGCACCGTCTGATTCAGGCGGCTGACAGTATAAATTGAGGGGGATTGAGAGGATAACATGTGAGCGGGATCAAATTCTAAATCAGCAAGTTATTCAGTCGATAGTAACCTGCTGAGAGGGGAGTGCAAGGTTTTTTTATAAAAAAGTGTGGATGCAATCGGTTACGCTCTGTATAATGCCACGGCAATATTTAACCACCCAGGTCAGAGATATTGCCCATGCTACGTATCGCTAAAGAAGCACTGACGTTTGACGACGTCCTCCTCGTTCCCGCTCACTCCACCGTTCTGCCGAATACTGCCGATCTCAGCACGCAGTTGACGAAAACCATTCGCCTGAACATTCCTATGCTCTCTGCGGCAATGGACACCGTGACTGAAGCGCGCCTGGCTATTGCCCTGGCACAGGAAGGTGGCATTGGCTTTATTCACAAAAACATGTCTATCGAGCGTCAGGCGGAAGAAGTTCGCCGCGTGAAGAAGCATGAATCCGGCATCGTATCCGATCCACAGACCGTTCTGCCAACCACCACCCTGCACGAAGTGAAAGCCCTGACCGAACGTAACGGCTTTGCCGGTTACCCGGTGGTGACCGAAGAGAACGAGCTGGTGGGTATCATCACCGGCCGTGACGTGCGTTTCGTGACCGACCTGAACCAGCCGGTTAGCGTATATATGACGCCAAAAGAGCGTCTGGTGACCGTGCGTGAAGGTGAAGCGCGTGATGTCGTCTTCGCAAAAATGCACGAAAAACGCGTTGAGAAAGCGCTGGTTGTGGATGCGAACTTCCACCTGCGCGGTATGATCACCGTTAAAGACTTCCAGAAAGCAGAACGTAAACCTAACGCCTGTAAAGACGAGCATGGCCGTCTGCGCGTAGGCGCTGCGGTTGGCGCAGGTGCCGGTAACGAAGAGCGTGTTGATGCGCTGGTTGCCGCAGGCGTTGACGTGCTGCTGATTGACTCCTCCCACGGCCACTCCGAAGGCGTTCTGCAACGTATTCGCGACACCCGTGCGAAATATCCTGATCTGCAGATCATCGGCGGTAACGTGGCGACGGGCGCAGGTGCTCGCGCGCTGGCTGACGCAGGTTGCAGCGCGGTGAAAGTGGGTATCGGCCCAGGCTCCATCTGTACAACCCGTATCGTGACCGGTGTAGGTGTTCCACAGATCACTGCGGTTTCTGACGCGGTGGAAGCGCTGGAAGGCACCGGTATTCCGGTCATCGCAGACGGCGGTATCCGCTTCTCTGGCGACATCGCTAAAGCGATCGCCGCAGGTGCTTCCGCGGTGATGGTTGGCTCCATGCTGGCAGGGACTGAAGAATCCCCGGGTGAAATCGAACTCTACCAGGGTCGTTCTTACAAATCTTACCGCGGTATGGGCTCTCTGGGCGCGATGTCCAAAGGTTCTTCTGACCGTTACTTCCAGACCGATAACGCTGCTGACAAACTGGTGCCGGAAGGTATCGAAGGGCGCGTTGCCTACAAAGGCCGTCTGAAAGAGATCATTCACCAGCAGATGGGCGGCCTGCGCTCCTGTATGGGTCTGACCGGCTGTGGTACCATTGACCTGCTGCGTACTAAAGCGGAATTCGTACGCATCAGCGGTGCGGGTATCCAGGAGAGCCACGTTCACGACGTGACGATCACCAAAGAGTCCCCGAACTACCGTCTGGGCTCCTGATAAGTTTCCGCGCCCGGCTCATGCCGGGCGCTCTGTTTTTGTTTCACTTGCCTCGGAATTAGCGTCAATGACGGAAAACATTCATAAACATCGCATTCTCATCCTGGACTTTGGTTCTCAGTACACTCAGCTGGTGGCGCGTCGCGTGCGTGAACTGGGCGTTTACTGTGAACTGTGGGCGTGGGATGTCACGGAAGCACAGATTCGCGAATTCAATCCTAGCGGCATCATCCTGTCCGGTGGCCCGGAAAGCACTACCGAAGCGAACAGCCCGCGCGCGCCGCAGTACGTGTTCGAAGCGGGCGTGCCGGTATTCGGCGTCTGCTACGGTATGCAGACCATGGCAATGCAGCTGGGCGGCCACGTAGAAGGCTCTAACGAGCGTGAGTTTGGCTACGCACAGGTTGAAGTGGTGAACGACAGCGCGCTGGTGCGCGGTATCGAAGACTCCCTGACCGCAGACGGCAAACCGCTGCTGGACGTGTGGATGAGCCACGGCGATAAAGTGACCGCTATCCCGTCCGACTTCGTGACCGTTGCCAGCACCGAAAGCTGCCCGTTCGCGATTATGGCGAACGAAGAGAAACGCTTCTACGGCGTGCAGTTCCACCCGGAAGTGACTCACACCCGTCAGGGTATGCGCATGCTGGAGCGCTTCGTGCGCGATATCTGCCAGTGTGAAGCGCTGTGGACCCCGGCTAAAATCATCGACGATGCCGTTGAGCGTATCCGTCAGCAGGTTGGCGATGACAAAGTCATTCTCGGCCTGTCCGGTGGCGTAGACTCCTCCGTCACCGCGATGCTTCTGCACCGCGCTATCGGTAAAAACCTGACCTGCGTATTCGTGGACAACGGTCTGCTGCGTCTGAATGAAGCCCAGCAGGTCATGGACATGTTTGGTGACCACTTCGGTCTGAACATTGTTCACGTGGAAGGCGAACAGCGCTTCCTGGACGCGCTGGCCGGTGTCAACGATCCGGAAGCCAAACGTAAGATCATTGGCCGCGTCTTCGTGGAAGTGTTCGACGAAGAAGCGCTGAAGCTGGAAGACGTGAAGTGGCTGGCACAGGGCACAATCTACCCTGACGTGATCGAGTCTGCGGCATCCGCAACCGGTAAAGCACACGTCATCAAATCTCACCACAACGTGGGCGGCCTGCCGAAAGAGATGAAGATGGGTCTGGTTGAACCGCTGCGTGAGCTGTTCAAAGACGAAGTGCGTAAGATCGGTCTGGAACTGGGTCTGCCGTACGACATGCTCTACCGTCACCCGTTCCCGGGTCCGGGTCTGGGCGTGCGTGTGCTGGGCGAAGTGAAGAAAGAGTACTGCGACCTGCTGCGTCGCGCGGACGCGATCTTCATCGAAGAGCTGCACAAAGCTGACCTGTATAACAAAGTGAGCCAGGCGTTCACCGTGTTCCTGCCAGTTCGCTCCGTCGGCGTTATGGGCGATGGCCGTAAGTACGACTGGGTTGTTTCCCTGCGTGCGGTGGAAACCATCGACTTCATGACCGCGCACTGGGCGCACCTGCCGTATGACTTCTTAGGCCGTGTGTCTAACCGCATCATCAACGAAGTGAACGGTATTTCCCGCGTGGTGTATGACATCAGCGGTAAGCCACCGGCTACGATTGAGTGGGAATGATTTTACGGCTGGCAACAGCCTGTGCGTGAAACAGTAAAACACTTCTAAGCCCGCGTTACAGCGGGCTTATTTGTTTCTGTGTCTGGCACTTTCTGGCTGCTGTTAGCAACGAAATGCATAGTTTCTACAAGGCAGAGTGGACAGGACGTGACTGAAATTTAGGCAGTTGGCCTCTCGTACCACGAATCAGAGAATTGGATATTTCCATCTACAATACGCCATGTGATCTTTTCATATTGCATAGAGACGGATTCCATATGATTTAACTTATCATTACCGGATAATTTAACATTGGGCACACCACAATTAACACCCGTAATTTTTACATTTTCCATTAAGACGGTGTAATAACACATCTCCTGGCCAGCATCATTGATATGATAAAACCTGACTTCTGCGCTTTTTAGTGTTTGTCCTGTCGCCGCTGCTTTGTAGAGGTAGGGACTAGAACTATCAATTTCTTTTTCAAAATTAAATGATGAATGTTGACGTGTTCCGGTGATTTTTCCATTGGCTGCATCGACGGGAAGATTAACACCATGACCCATACTGATTACTTCTATAGAGCCTTCACGATCTTGAACATCTACAGAACCTTTGATATCTGCGCCGCCATCATCTTTTAGCCACAGATAGGGAGGGATAGACATTTTATTTACTCCTTGTTAATTTAACTAACTTCATTGTTACAATGTATAAGAAGAGAGAGATAAGAACGTTAAATACAATTAATGCATAATCATAACTGTAGTAAATATCTTCGGGCGCTGGGTTGTTGCTAAACAAATAGGAAATTCTAATAGCTGTTTCGTTACTTATTAATGGATGTTCAGTTAAGTAGCCAACATCTAACCATGACACAATAGCGAATATCCCGATGAATATAATCATTCTAAGGGAACTAAGGGCAAGTTTTCTGATAACCACCAATAATTACCTCAATTGTTCCATATGACTCTAAATCGATGCCTTTAATCTTTTCTTTCTTTGTTCTTAACAGGGCATCTCTTAGCCTGCTGTAATCTGATTGGCCAGGTAGTGTTATACACCCCTCTGATATCTGACCCGGATGTAATCTAAACCCACCTCTGGCTACGCTTTCGTAAAATGTAGAATCATCTACATTTCCATCATCGCGAAACAAAGCAAACCATTCTGAATGATCAACATGATAACTAAAAATGCTTTTATATGTATCGACACCCCAGGCTCTAAATCTGTTAGCCATACTTCCTTTAGGCCTATCTACGATATAATATTTACCTTTTGGTAGTGGCCCAACGTTTGGAATAATTCCACATGCACCTTTGTTCCTGTATGCACCGTTACCAGAAAATGCCATAAAGACACCAATACCATCAAATGCAAGTGGCGAGTAATCAGCATCATTTATTGTAAACTTTCCATGTAAAGTCATGTGTCATCCTTTCTTGTATAGATATTTATTAATCTTATCTGCAAACAGGACATGTATCAAAAATTAAGCCATACAAAAAATGCGCATTTAAAGATTTTAGCTCAGAAAATGATTGTGATGTTTTAGAAAGTAGATCTACATCAAATAATTAGGTATACCTAATAGTTGAACCTTTTAAGATATCCTGTACGGAATGTGCGAGCAGCGCGAATTAAAATGTGAAAGCCCTATACCTTGAGAAAAACACAGTCGTGGAAAAATGAAGCGCTCGTTAACAAAACGGGGAATAATCAAATGTCGATATGCCATGGGTAAGCCATATTGAACGAGTGTCGCTAATATGGCATTAAACCTTCACGTGTAAGTATCGGTGCAGACTTTATGGCGACTGAATTCTTATTTTTCTCCTTCACCCAACCTATACGCCAGCGCCACCACCAGCGACTGCACCAGGCACAGCGTTGCCGATTGAGATCGAAACGCATCCACCTGCGCCTCTTTCACCACAAAGCAGAGATCGCTAAATGTCGCCAGCGGGCTAATCTGGCTGTCCGTAATCACAATCTGCCGCGCGCCGACGCTGGCGGCGGTTTCGCTGACCATCACCGTCTCTTCCGCGTACGGCGAGAAGCTGATCGACACCACAATGTCGCGCGCCTTAATGCGGCTGATCTGCTCACGCAGCATGCCGCCCATGCCGTCGAGCAGAATCGGGCGGCACTCCAGGTGGCTTAAAGCATAGGTGAGATAAGCAGCGACGCTAAAGGAGCGGCGCAGTCCGGCGATGTAGATGGTGTCCGCGTCGGCCAGAAGCTGTACGGCGCGCTCCAGCATCTCCGGTTCGGCGCGGGCGGCCAACTGCTGCAGCGCCTGCGCGTTCGAGCGGGCAAACTCCTGCAGGATATCGAGCGGCGTTTCCGGCACGGCTTCGCTCTCCATTTCGCGGAACAGCCGCGCGCGATCGCTGTAGCTGGCGGTCTCCTCCACCAGGTTCATACGAAACAGCTGTTTCATCTCGTTGAAGCCGGTAAAGTCAAAGGCATTGGCAAAACGGATCAGCGTCGAGGGCGGCACATCGGCACGCTCGGCAATGACCGCAACCGTATCAAACGCCACACTGTTCGTATTATCCAGTACATAGCGGGAGACCTGCTGCAGCCTCTTGCTCAGGCTATCGTAGCGATCGCGGATTTGCTGCTGCAGTTCGTTCAGGCTGGTTGCTGTCGTCATGTTATCCCCCAAATACAGTCTTATGATTCTAAACGCAAAACCGCGTCTTTTAAATGTTGGCCATCCATCTGGCAGCAAAAATGAAACAGAAACTTCACTCATTTCATCGCCTGAAAATCCTTAATAGCGCACGCTGCGTCAGTGTTGTTGGCTGTTAACATAAAAATCCATCCTTGATCACAATAATCATCATTTATTTTATTTCAACTTAAAATGGAATATTTGTTTCATATATAGTGTTCAGTACACAGTGTTCAGGTAACAGTCACGTATCAACAGCGAGAGGTTAAGGATGGAGACGGTAGCGAATTTTATTCACGGCGAATGTGTCACCGGTTCAGGCCAGCGCGTTCAGGCGATCTTCAACCCGGCCACCGGCGAGCAGATCCGTCAGGTGGTGATGAGTACGGCACAGGAAACGGAGCAGGCGATTGCCGCCGCGCAGCAGGCGTTTCCGGCGTGGGCGCGTCATTCACCGCTTAAGCGCGCGCGTGTGATGTTCCGCTTCAAAGCGCTGCTGGAAGAGAATATGGAACGTCTGGCCCGTCTTATCAGCGAAGAGCACGGCAAGGTCTTCTCCGACGCGGTAGGCGAGCTGACCCGTGGCCTGGAAGTGGTGGAGTTCGCCTGTGGCATTCCGCATCTGCAAAAGGGTGAACACTCTGCCAACGTGGGCACCGGTGTGGACAGCCACTCGCTGATGCAGCCGCTCGGCGTCTGCGCCGGGATCACGCCGTTTAACTTCCCGGCGATGGTGCCGATGTGGATGTTCCCGATTGCGCTGGCGACCGGCAATACCTTCGTGCTGAAACCATCAGAAAAAGATCCCTCTCTGGCGCTCGCGCTGGCAAAACTGCTGAAAGAGGCCGGCCTGCCGGACGGCGTGTTTAACGTGGTGCAGGGGGATAAAGAATCCGTTGATGTGCTATTGACCGACCCGCGCGTGCAGGCCGTGAGCTTTGTTGGCTCTACGCCGATTGCGGAATATATCTACCAGACCGCATCCGCCCACGGCAAACGCTGTCAGGCGCTGGGTGGGGCGAAAAACCACTGCATTTTAATGCCGGATGCCGACATGGAGATGGCAACCAACGCCATTATGGGCGCGGCCTACGGCGCGGCGGGGGAACGCTGTATGGCGCTTTCAGTGGTACTGGCGGTGGGCGATAAAACCGCCGATGACCTCTGCGCCCGTCTGGAAAAACAGATTGCCGCGCTGCGCGTTGGGCCAGGGCTGGACCAGACGCCAGAAAACGAAATGGGGCCGCTTATCTCCTCCGCGCACCGCAGCAAGGTGCTGGGCTACATCGACAGCGGGGAAGCGCAGGGGGCGAATCTGCGCGTGGACGGTCGCGGCTTTAGCGTGCAGGGTCACGAGAAGGGCTATTTTGTCGGGCCGACGCTGTTCGATAACGTCACCCCGGAGATGACGATCTATAAGGAAGAAATTTTCGGCCCGGTGCTTTCTGTGGTGCGCGTAGCAGATTACGCCAGCGCGGTGGATCTGATTAACCGCCATGAATATGGTAATGGTTCAGCCATTTTCACCCGCGACGGCGGCTGCGCGCGCCGCTTCTGCGAAGAGGTGCAGGCGGGCATGGTAGGGGTAAACGTGCCGATCCCGGTGCCGATGGCGTTCCACAGTTTCGGCGGCTGGAAGCGCTCGATTTTTGGCGCACTCAACGTGCACGGTAACGACGGCGTGCGTTTCTACACCCGAATGAAAACTGTCACCGCACGCTGGCCGGAAATGCAGCAGGAGACAGGCGCAGCGTTCTCCATGCCGACGCTGGGCTGACAGGAGGTTTTATGCAAACCGAACGTATGACCATGGCCCAGGCGCTGGTCCGGTTCCTTAATCAACAGTACGTCAGCATTGATGGCATTGAAACGCCCTTCGTGGAGGGCGTGGCGACCATTTTTGGTCATGGCAACGTGCTGGGCATCGGCCAGGCGCTGGAACAGGATCCGGGCCATCTGCAGGTAATGCAGGGCTGTAATGAGCAGGGCATCGCCCACATGGCGACGGGATTCACCAAACAGCATCGCCGTCAGCGCATTTTCGCCGTGACTTCTTCCGTCGGGCCGGGAGCCGCCAATATGATCACCGCGGCGGCAACCGCCACGGCGAACCGTATTCCGCTGCTGCTGCTGCCGGGGGATATCTACGCCAGCCGCCAGCCGGACCCGGTGTTGCAGCAGATCGAGCAGTATCACGATCTCAGCATCAGCACCAACGACTGCTTCCGCCCGGTCTCCCGCTACTGGGACCGCATCAATCGCCCGGAGCAGTTAATGAGCGCCATGTTAAACGCGATGCGAACGCTCACTGACCCCGCAGATACCGGTGCGGTAACCCTTTGCCTGCCGCAGGACGTGCAGGGCGAAGCCTGGGATTACCCGCTGAGCTTCTTCGCGCGTCGCGTGCATCACATCGAGCGTCGACCGCCAGATCCGCAGCGTCTGGCGCAGGCGCAGGCGTTGATTGCGCGTAAACGCCGTCCGCTGGTGGTGTGCGGCGGCGGTGTACGCTACTCCGGCGCGCATGAGGCGTTGCGCGAATTTGTCGAAACGCTGCATCTGCCGTTTGCCGAAACCCAGGCCGGAAAAGGGGCGCTGGTAAGTGACCACCCACTTAATATGGGCGGGGTGGGCGTGACGGGCGGAATGGCCGCCAACCAGCTTGCGCCGCAGGCCGACTTAGTGATTGGCGTGGGGACACGTCTTACCGATTTTACTACCGGCTCCAAGGCGCTCTTCTCCCACCCGGACGTCGAATTTTTGCTGCTGAACGTGGCCGAGTTTGACGCCCTGAAGCTCGACGCCACCGCGCTGATTGCCGATGCCCGGACCGGGCTGCAGGCCTTAACCCACTCGCTCAGGGAGTATCGCAGCGGCTGGGGAGAGGAGATTGCGCAGGCAAAAGCCGCCTGGCACGACGAGTGCCGCCGTCTCTGGGATCGCCACTGGCGCCCGGACGAGGCACCAGAAGTGGCGGGCCATCTTGATGCCCAACTGACGGAATATGGCGAGACGCTCAACACCCGCCTGACCCAGACGCGGGTGCTGGGGCTGATTAATCAGCATGTTGAAGATAACGCCATCGTGGTGGGCGCAGCCGGTTCGCTGCCGGGAGATTTACAGCGCCTCTGGCAGGTCAAAACGCCTGATACCTATCATCTGGAGTACGGTTACTCCTGCATGGGTTACGAGATTGCGGCGGCGCTTGGCGCAAAGCTTGCCCGACCCGGGCAACCGGTTTACGCCATGGTGGGGGATGGTTCTTACATGATGCTGCACTCCGAGCTGCAAACCGCGGTGCAGGAGGGCATTAAGATCACCGTTCTGCTGTTTGATAACGCCAGCTTTGGCTGCATTAATAACCTGCAGATGGGGCATGGAATGGGAAGCTTCGGCACGGAAAACCGCTACCGTAACCCGCAGACCGGGCAGCTTGACGGGGCGCTGGTGAAGGTCGATTTCGCGCAAAACGCGGAAAGCTACGGCTGTCGCGCGTGGCGGGTACATGATGAGCAAAGCCTGCTGGCGGCGCTGGAGGCGTCCCGCGCCCATCCAGGCCCGACGCTGCTGGACATCAAAGTGCTGCCGAAGACCATGACCCACGATTACGCCTCCTGGTGGCGAACCGGCGATGCGCAGGTAGCAGCGTCTCCTGCCGTGCGCGAAGCCGCGGCGCAGACGCAGGCGCAGGTGAAAAAAGCACGTCAGTATTAAGATTTCCCGCCGTAACGAAATTTTCATTTCATTTTTCTTTTTCCCCTCACCCTAACCCTCTCCCACTGGGAGAGGGGATAGTTCGGTGCGGTTTTCCCTCCCTCTCCCTGAGAGAGAGGGCCGGGGTGAGGGGAAGATGTCCTCCCTCCCATGTTGTGAGATTGATAACAAAATTTATCTCATTCATCTCAAAAGTGTTAACCCACACTCAAAAACATAATTTTCACTATTTATAAAAATGAAATAAATGTTTTATTTAAAGGGTCGTTAGTTCACAGCATTCACCAACACCGGGAGCCGTTATGTTTAACATTGCTTTACTGGGCGCTGGCCGAATTGGCCAGGTACATGCAGCTAACATCGCCAGCCACAGCGCGACCACGCTCTGGTCCGTGGTTGACCCGAATCAGGAATTTGCCACCCGTCTCGCCACGCAGTACCAGGCCCGCCAGCAGAGCCTGATTGAGGCGATGACCGACCCTGACGTTCATGCCGTGCTGATCGCCTCGGCGACCGATACCCATGCGGACCTGATTGAAATGGCCGCCCGTCATGGCAAAGCCATCTTCTGTGAAAAACCGGTACACCTCGACCTCGCCCGCGTGCGCGACTGCCTGAAAGTAGTCAAAGAGTACGACGTGCCGCTGTTCATCGGCTTTAACCGCCGCTTTGACCCACAGTTCCGCCGCGTGAAAACCGACGCCCAGGCCGGGCGTATCGGCAAACCGGAATCGCTGCTGATCATCTCCCGCGATCCGTCTCCACCACCGGCGGAGTATGTCCGCGTCTCTGGCGGCATGTTCCGCGATATGACCATTCACGACTTTGATATGGCGCGCTTCATCATGGGTGAAGAGCCGGTGTCAGTGTATGCCCAGGGCAGTAACCTGGTGGATCCGGCGATTGGCGAGGCGGGGGACATCGACACCGCATTTATCGTTCTGAAATATGCCTCCGGCGCAATGGCGACCATCGTCAACAGCCGCCGCTCCTCTTACGGCTACGACCAGCGCCTGGAGCTACACGGTTCTGAAGGGCTGCTCTGCGCGGGCAATATTCTTGAAAATCAGGTGCAGCACTACGGCAAACAGGGCTGCACCAGCGCGCTGCCGGAACACTTCTTCCTGCAGCGCTACAAATCCGCTTACGCCGCGGAATGGGAACACTTTGTTGCGGTATTGCGCGGCGAAGCGGTGCCTGACTGCAGCGGCGATGATGGTGAACGTGCGCTGTACCTCGCGGATAAAGCGCTGGAGTCGCTGCGTAGCCAGCGCGAGATCGTCCTCTAAACACAACCACCCTACACAGAGAGACATAATAATGAAAAAGCTGATCTTAGCCGCCCTCATCGCCATGACGTCCGGGGCCGCCCTCGCCGAAAACGAGCAAATTGTTTTCAGTACGCCAAACCTGGCGATGCCGTTTGAAGTTCACATGCAGCGCACGGCGGTGAAAGCCGCAAAAGAGATGGGCGTCAAGTTGCAGGTGCTGGACGGGCAGGGCAGTTCACCAAAACAGGTGGCTGACCTGGAAAACGCCATCACCCGCGGAGCGCAGGGGTTCATCGTCTCCCCGAACGACGTGAACGCGGTCTCCAGCGCGGTGGATGAAATTCAGGATGCGAAGCTGCCGGTGGTCACCCTTGACCGCTCCGTCGACAGTCAGAAGAAAGTGCCGCACTTTGGTGCCAATAACTACAAAGGCGGCCAGGCGATTGGCGACTTCGTGAAAAGCAAATTCCCCGACGGGGCACAGATCATTCTGCTCACCGGTCAGCCGGGTTCCTCTTCCAACATCGAACGCACCAAAGGGATCCGCGACAGCCTGAAAGCGGGTGGCGATAAATACAAGATCGTCGCCGATCAGACCGGCAACTGGATGCGTTCTGAAGGGATGCGCATTGTAGAAAGCGTTCTGCCGTCACTACCGAAACGCCCGCAGGTGATCCTCTCCGCCAACGATGATATGGCGCTGGGGGCGATTGAAGCCCTGCAGAGCCAGGGCGTGAAGCCCGGTGAAATCCTGGTAACCGGCTTTGATGCGGTTCCTGAAGCGCTGGCTCGCGTGCGTGACGGCTGGCTGGCGGTGACGGCGGATCAGCGCCCGGGCTTTGCGGTGCAAACGGCAATGAGCCAACTGGTGGCCAACGTGCGTGAGAAGAAAGCCATCACCGGCGCGGACTACCCGCCAACACTTATCACCAAAGAGAACCTGCAGCAGGCTGAGCGTATCGGTGAGGCCGGTAACTAATATGTCCCGAGCCGCCTTTGGCGGCTCATCATGAGGAGGAGCAGACTGATGTCGCAACCCTTACTGAAAGTGACCGAGCTGGCGAAAAGCTTTTCCGGCGTCTGGGCGCTGAGCAATGCCCAGTTGACTGTCGGGCCAGGAGAAATCCACGCCCT
The DNA here is from genome assembly GCF_050031095.1 of Enterobacter cloacae complex sp. 382A5. Taxonomy (NCBI): domain Bacteria; kingdom Pseudomonadati; phylum Pseudomonadota; class Gammaproteobacteria; order Enterobacterales; family Enterobacteriaceae; genus Enterobacter; species Enterobacter cloacae complex sp. 382A5. The sequence continues at coordinate 3,371,234 of NZ_JBLGVK010000001.1, read as the reverse complement.
GCTGGGGGAAAACGGGGCGGGAAAATCCACGCTGCTGAAGGCGCTTGCGGGCGCGCAGCCGCAAACGCGCGGGGAGATCTGGTTTAACGGCGAAACGCTGCCGGTAGATGACTCCCCGGTGGAACGACAGAACAAGGGCATTATCACCATCTATCAGGAATTTAACCTGCTGCCCAACATGACCGTCGCGGAAAACATGTTCCTTGGGCGCGAGCCACGCAAGCGGAACCTGATCGTCGATGAAAAAGCGGTAAACCAGGAGGCGCAGGTCATTCTCGATTACCTGCAACTGAACGTCGCGCCGACCACACCCGTTGCCCGCCTGAGCGTGGCCCAGCAGCAGATGGTCGAGATCGCGAGAGCGCTGACCCTCAACGCCAGGCTGATCATCATGGATGAACCTTCCGCCGCGCTGAGCGACAGCGAAGTAGAAAGCCTGCACCGTGTGGTGCGGGAGCTTAAAAACCGCGGGGTGAGCATTATCTATGTGACGCACCGCCTGCATGAAGTTTTTCAGCTTTGCGACCGTTTCACCGTTTTCCAGGATGGCCGTTTCACCGGCACCGGCGCGGTGGCAGAAACGAACGTAGAGCAGCTGATCCGCTTGATGGTCGGGCGCGACGTGGCGTTTAACCGCCGTCCCGCCAGCGAAACCCACCATGAGGATAAACCCATCCGTCTGGCCGTGAAGGGGCTGAGCCGCGAAAAGCCGCCGCTGGATCCGCACGGTATTGCCCTGCATGACATCAGCTTCCATGTCCACGCGGGTGAGGTGCTGGGCATCGCCGGACTGGTGGGTGCAGGACGCACCGAAGTGGCCCGCTGCCTGTTTGGCGCAGACGCGTTTACCTCTGGCAGCTTTGAGCTTGACGGCGTGCCGTACCAGCCGCGCGACCCGCTGTATGCCCTCGATCAGGGCGTGGCGCTGGTGCCGGAAGATCGCAAAAAAGAGGGGGCGGTGCTGGGGCTGTCGATTCGCGACAACCTGTCGCTCTCCTGCCTTTCGTCACTGCTGCACTGGCGCTGGTTCGTCAATACCCGCAAAGAGGATGATCTGATTGAGTCCTACCGCCAGGCGCTGCAGATCAAAATGGTCAACAGTGCGCAGGAGGTGCGCAAGCTCTCCGGCGGTAACCAGCAAAAAGTGATCCTCGCACGCTGCATGGCGCTCAACCCGCGGGTGCTGATCGTCGATGAGCCAACGCGTGGCATCGACGTGGGGACCAAATCAGAAGTGCACCAGGTGCTGTTTGACATGGCGAAAAAGGGCGTGGCGGTGATTGTGATCTCCTCCGATCTGCCTGAAGTGATGGCGGTGTCCGACCGGATCATCACCCTGAGCGAAGGCCGGGTCACCGGCGAGATCCACGGCGATGATGCCAACGAAGAGCGGCTGATGACGATGATGGCCATCAACCACAACGCCCTGAACGCGGCATAACGGAGTTTCTCATGACGCAGATGATTTCTAAAACGCAGGCCCCGGTCAAACGCGCCGGACGCATCGATCCCATCGCCTTCTTCGAGCGCTTTGGGGTGCTGATTTTCATGATCCTGCTGCTGATCTTCTTCCAGTCGCAGAACAGCAATTTTTTCTCTGAACGCAACATTTTCAACATTCTGACCGAAGTCTCCATCTACGGGATCATGGCCGTTGGGATGACCTTCGTCATCCTGACCGCCGGGATTGATCTCTCCGTCGGATCCATTCTGGCGGTGTGCGCCATGACCGCGGCGTACGTGATTAAAGGCGACAACTTTACCACCGTCGACCCGAACGCCTGGGGCGGCATGAGCTGGCTGATAGGGCTGGGGATTTGTCTGGCGATGGGCACGGCCATTGGTTTTCTGCATGGCCTGGGCGTCACCCGCCTGCGCCTGCCGCCGTTCATCGTCACCCTCGGGGGGATGACCATCTGGCGCGGCCTGACCCTGGTGATTAACGACGGCGCGCCAATCGCCGGTTTCGATCAGGGCTACCGCTGGTGGGGACGGGGCGAGCTGCTCGGTATCTCCATTCCGATCTGGATCTTCGCCATCGTCGCCGTTGGCGGTTATCTGGCGCTGCACAAAACCCGCTGGGGGCGCTTCGTTTACGCCATCGGTGGCAACCCGGAGGCGGCGCGTCTGGCGGGTGTGAACGTGAAGCGCGTACTGGTCAGCGTCTATGTGCTGATTGGCTGTCTGGCGGGGCTGGCGGGCTTTATTCTCAGCGCGCGTCTGGGGAGCGCCGAGGCGGTAGCCGGGATCTCCTTTGAATTGCGCGTCATTGCCTCGGTGGTGATTGGCGGCACCTCGCTGATGGGCGGCTACGGACGCATCGGCGGCACCATTATCGGCTCCATCATTATGGGCATTCTGATTAACGGCCTGGTGCTGATGAACGTCTCGGCTTACTACCAGCAGATTATCACCGGGTTAATTATCGTTCTGGCGGTGGCGTTCGACACCTACGCCAAGAGCCGTCGCGGCGCACTGTGAGGATCACGATGAAAGAGGTTCGTATTGGATTAATTGGCACCGGGTATATCGGCAAGGCGCATGCCATCGCTTATGCCCAGGCCCCTACGGTATTCAACCTGCGCGGCAAGCTGGTGCGTGAGATGGTGGCCGAGGTAAACCCGACGCTGGCGGCAGAGCGCGCGCAGGCGTTTGGCTTTAACCGTTCAACGGGAGACTGGCGGGCGCTGGTGGCCGACCCGGCCATTGATGTAGTGGATATTTGCTCGCCCAACCATCTGCATAAAGAGATGGCGCTGGAGGCGATCCGCCACGGCAAGCACGTTTACTCGGAAAAACCGCTGGCGCTGAACGCCCACGACGCGCGTGAGATGGTCGAGGCCGCTAAGCGGGCTGGGGTGAAAACCCTGGTGGGGTTCAACTACATGAAAAACCCGACGGCGCAGCTGGCGAAAGAGATTATCGCCCGCGGCGAAATAGGCGAGGTGATCCACTTCTACGGCACCCACAACGAAGACTATATGGCCGACCCGCTTTCGCCCATTCACTGGCACTGTTTCAAAGAGACTGCCGGGCTGGGGGCGCTGGGCGATCTGGCGGCGCATATCGTCAATATGGCGCAGTACCTGGTGGGGGAGATTGAGCAGGTTTGCGGCGACCTGAAGATTGTGGTCCCGGAACGTCCGGCGAAGGCCGGGTCGTCGGAGATGATTGCCGTCGAAAACGAAGATCAGGCCCACGCGATGGTACGTTTCTCGGGCGGGGCGCAGGGTGTGATTGAAACCTCCCGCGTCGCCTGCGGCCGCAAGATGGGGTTGTCATATGTGATCACCGGAACGAAAGGCGCTATCAGCTTCACTCAGGAGCGCATGGCCGAGCTGAAGCTCTATCTGCATGACGATCCGGTCAACCGTCAGGGATTCCGCACGCTGCTGGTTGGCCCGGCACACCCGGACTACGGCGCGTTCTGTATGGGTGCAGGCCACGGTATTGGCTTTAACGATCAAAAAACGGTGGAAGTACGTGACCTGGTGGATGGCATTGCCGCCGACGCACCGATGTGGCCGGACTTTGAAGAGGGCTGGAAGGTCTCGCGCGTGCTGGACGCCATCGCACTCTCACACCAGCAAGGCCGCTGGCTGAACGTGAATGACATTGTCTGAAGAGGTATCAACGTGGAAAAGCAGTTTGATGTGATATGCATGGGCCGCGTGGCGGTAGACCTCTACAGTCAGCAGATTGGTGCGCGGCTGGAGGATGTGTCGAGCTTTGCCAAATATCTCGGTGGCTCGTCCGGCAACGTGGCGTACGGCACGGCGCGGCAGGGGTTGCGTTCGTCGATGCTGGCCCGCGTGGGCGACGAGCATATGGGCCGGTTCCTGCGCGAAGAGCTAAATCAGGTGGGCTGTGATACCAGCCATCTGATCACCGATAAAACACGCCTCACGGCGCTGGTGCTACTCGGCATTAAAGACCGGGACACCTTTCCTCTGATTTTTTATCGCGATAACTGCGCGGATATGGCCATTACGGCCAGCGATGTGGACGAAAACTACATCGCTTCCGCACGGTGTCTTGCCATCACCGGGACTCACCTTTCTCATCCGCAGACCCGCGAGGCGGTGCTGACGGCGCTGGGCTACGCCCGTCGTCACGGCGTGCGCACGGTGCTGGACATTGATTACCGCCCGGTGCTGTGGGGGCTGACCTCCTTAGGCGACGGCGAAACGCGCTTTATCGCGGCCGATCAGGTCACCCGTGAACTTCAGGAGGTGCTGCACCTCTTCGACGTTATTGTCGGCACCGAGGAAGAGTTCCACATTGCGGGCGGCAGCACGGACACCCTGCAGGCGCTGGCGCAGGTGCGTGCCGTGAGTCAGGCCACACTGGTCTGCAAACGCGGCGCGCTTGGCTGTTCAGTCTATACCGGTGCCATTCCGGCCCGTCTGGATGACGGCCTGACGGTGACCGGCGTGCGCGTGGAGGTGCTGAACGTCCTCGGCGCGGGCGATGCCTTTATGTCTGGCCTGCTGCGCGGCTACCTGAACGACGAGGGCTGGGAGCAGGCGTGCCGCTATGCCAACGCCTGCGGCGCGCTGGTGGTCTCGCGCCACGGCTGCGCCCCGGCGATGCCGAGCAAAATTGAGCTGGATGATTATCTCTCGCGCGCCGCGCTCGTTCCACGCCCGGATCTCGACCCGCGTCTGAACCATCTGCACCGGGTCACCACCCGTCGCCGCGAATGGCCGGAATTGTGCGTAATGGCGTTCGATCACCGCAGTCAGCTTGAAGATATGGCACTGCAGTGCGGGGCGTCGCTCAAACGTATTCCGGCGCTCAAGCAGCTGATCCTGCAGGCCAGCCGCGAGGCGGCGAGCCGTGCCGGGCTGGCAGGCAAAGCGGGCCTCCTGTGTGACGGTACGTTTGGTCAGGACGCGCTCAACGCCATTACCGGTGAAGGGTGGTGGATCGGGCGGCCCATTGAGCTGCCGGGCTCCCGTCCGCTGGAGATGGAGCACGGTAACATCGGCACCCAGCTTATCAGCTGGCCGCAGGAGCATGTGGTGAAGTGCCTGGTCTTTTTCCACCCGGAAGATGCTCACGGCCTGCGCCTGGAGCAGGAGCAGAAAATTGCCGAGGTCTACCACGCCTGCTGCCAGTCGGGGCATGAGCTGCTGCTGGAGGTGATATTGCCCGCCAGCATGCCGCGCAGCGATGAACTTTATCTGCGTGCCATCTCCCGCTTCTACAACCTGGGTATTTACCCGGACTGGTGGAAATTGCCGCCGCTGACGTCCGATGGCTGGACGGCACTGAGCGAGATTATCCAGCGCCGGGATCCGCACTGCCGTGGGGTGGTGATCCTCGGGCTGGATGCGCCTGCCGAGCAGCTGCGTGCCGGGTTTAACGCCGCGGCAGGGCACGAACTGGTGAAAGGATTTGCCGTGGGGCGCACGCTGTTTGGCGAAGCTTCCCGCGCATGGCTGAAACACGATATCGACGATGCGCAACTGGTGGCGCGCATCCGGGACAATTACCTGCAGCTTATCGCCTGGTGGCGCGAGCGCGGACACGCATAATGGAGACGACAATGAGTGTGCAATTAGGCATTAACCCCCTGACGTGGACTAACGACGATCTGCCTTCCCTTGGTGCCGAAACGCCGCTGGAGACCTGTCTGAGTGAGGGGAAAGAGGCCGGTTTTGCCGGTTTCGAACTGGGCAACAAATTCCCGCGTGAAGCGCGCCTGCTTGGCCCCATTTTGCAGCGCCACGATCTGCAACTGGTCTCTGGCTGGTACTCCGGCCGCCTGCTGGAGCGCAGCGTGGAAGAGGAGATTGCCGCCGTGCAGTCCCACCTGACGCTGTTGCGCGAGCTGGGGGCAAAGGTGCTGGTATTTGCGGAGGTGAGCGGCTGCATTCACGGCGAGCAGCAGACGCCGGTGCATCTGCGCCCGCGCTTCCCGCAGGCACGCTGGAAGGAGTATGGCGAGAAGCTCACGGAATTTGCCCGCTACACTCAGCAGCAGGGGGTGCAGATTGCCTATCACCACCATATGGGGACGGTGATTGAGTCTGCTGACGACGTGGACAACCTGATGACTCATACCGGCGAAGAGGTCGGGTTGCTGCTGGACACCGGTCACCTGACCTTTGCCGGGGCCGACCCGCTGGCGGTGGCGCAGCGCTGGGCGTCGCGCATCAACCACGTTCACTGCAAAGACGTGCGTGCCGACGTGCTGGCAGATGTTAAAAACCGCAAAACCAGCTTCCTCGATGCGGTGCTGAGCGGTGTGTTTACCGTGCCGGGCGACGGCTGCGTGGATTATCCGCCGATCATGCAACTGCTGAAAGCGCAGGATTATCACGGCTGGCTGGTGGTGGAGGCGGAGCAGGATCCGGCGATTGCCCATCCGCTGACCTATGCCCGTCTGGGGTATAACAACCTGAGCCGTCTGGCGCGCGACGCCGGGCTTATCTGAGGAGGTGACATGTCACGTCTGCTATCACGCTGTCAACAGCCGAACGATGAAGGGCGGACCCAGTCCGTCACGCCGGAACGCGCCGGGTGGGGATATGTTGGCTTTGAGGCCTATGAGCTGCAGGAGGGGCAGCAGTTGACGCTACCCGCCGTCAGCGAAGAGCGCTGTCTGGTGCTGGTGGCCGGGCGCGCCTCCATCAGCACGCCTTCCGCGCAGTTTAACGATATTGGCGAGCGGATGAGCCCGTTCGAGCGCATCAAGCCGTGGGCGGTGTACGTTACCCCGCAGGAGACGGTGCAGGTGAAGGCGCTCACGAAGCTGGAACTGGCGGTTTGTGCCGCTCCGGGTAAAGGTAGCTGGCCGACGCGGCTGATTGCACCGCAGGATATCGACGCTGAAGCGCGCGGCAAAGGCCATAACCAGCGCTATGTGCACAACATTCTGCCGGAAGACAAACCGGCTGACAGCCTGCTGGTGGTGGAGGTCTGGACCAACGAAGGCTGCACCAGCTCGTACCCGAGCCATAAGCACGACACGGATAATCCGCCCCAGGAGACGTATCTGGAGGAGACCTATTACCATCGCATCAACCCGGAGCAGGGGTTCTGCATGCAGCGGGTCTACACTGACGACAGAACGCTGGATGAATGCATGGCGGTCTACAACCGTGACGTGGTGATGGTGCCGAAGGGCTACCACCCGGTGGCAACCCTGGCGGGGTATGACAGCTACTATCTCAACGTGATGGCCGGGCCGGTGCGCAAATGGATGTTCACGTGGGAAGAGGACCACGCGTGGATTAACCGGGATTATCCCGCAGAGAATGGGGGCTGAAGCGGCCTTTCTTGTCGGGTGGCGCTGCGCTGACCCGACCTACGAAACCGTAGGCTCGCGCAAGTACAGCGCCGCTGGTCGAATTGTCTTCAGCGCATCTGCCTCGCTTGCTCAATCGTGCGGGCAATGGCTTCCGGCTGGCTCACCATCGATACGTGGCTCGCCGCGACCTCGGTGGTGTTCGCGTGGATGGCCTTCGCCATCGCGCGTTCAAGCTCAGGATTGATCATCCGGTCGTTCTTGCTTACCACATACCAGCTCGGCTTCGCGTGCCACGCCGCGCGAGTGACTTTTTCGCCAAACGCATCGCCCTTTATTGGCCCCTGTGTGGCGGCGATGATCTGTTGTTCACCCGGTTTCACATCCGGTGCGAAGTCCTTACTGACCGACGCAGGCGGCAGGTATAAAAAGCCGTCCGCGGTTTTTGCGATACCGGCGCTCCCCGGTGGCGCCGGGTAGCTATTCGCCAGTTCTGCCGTTGACTGACCGGCGTCCGGCGCGAACGCCGCCACATACACCAGTGATTTCACCCGCGCATCGTTGCCGGCCTCGCTAATCACGGTGCCGCCCCAGGAGTGACCTACCAGTACCACGTCCCCGTGTGCGCGAGCGATGGCGCGCCGGGTGGCTGCTACATCATCTTTTAGTGAGGTCAGCGGCAGCTGGACGGCTATAACCTCGGTGTGGCGTTTCTGCAAAAGGGAAATCACCTTGTTCCAGCTGCTGCCGTCGGCAAAGGCGCCATGCACCAGCACCACGCTGGTTTCACTCTGCGCAAAGGCGCTGGCCGACATCGCCAGCAGACCCGCCGACAGTATCGATAATGTTTTCATCTTCAGGCTCCTCAGAAATGGTGGACCGGCGCATGCGGCGGCACGGTGAATTCAAGGGTTTTATGGTCGAGAGGCTTATGCGTCGGGTCGGCCAGAATAATGGTCACCTTGTGTTTTCCTGCGGGCAGTCCCACCAGAATCACCGGCTCACCGCTGGTGTCCGCCCAGTGCCAGGGCGCGTCATCCACCACAACGTGAATATGGCCGATGCGCGGAGTGACTTTCAGTGCGTCGGGTCCAAAGACAGGTTCAATCCGCAGGTTTTCAACACGGTACTGAATAAAGACAGCACCCTTACTCAGCGGGCCTGCCAGCGGCGGATCGACAATCAGCCTGGCGGGTGGCTGGGGCTGCTCAAGCGGGGCAACGGCAGCCGGACCGTTGACGTCGGCGGCGCTGAGATTATCCAGTGGTGCCCCCCAGGAGCTGACCGATGCCACGGCCAGGGCCGGGAGCAATAAATATCGGCGAATCATCTGTGTCTCCTTATCGGTTCATAGTGATAACGAACACAGAAGACCATTTTTATGTATCAGAGATGTTTGCTGCGGGCGGCTTTTTGTACCGGCTTGTCTGCGGGGCGTTCTCGATACAGTGTGATACATTCTGCGTGCCCGAACGGCGTAAAATGGCGATTGCCAGCCCGGCAATCACCAGCGTTAACCCGGTAGACACCCACATAGCGCCCGCGATCCCCAGCGTTTTGTTAAGCCATGCGTATGCAAACGGCGACGCTGCTGCCATCAGTTGTGCGGGGATCAGAAGCAAACCAGTGCGCCGGGCATAGCTTTCAGTGCTGAACAGCGCCAGCGGTAGCGTGGCTTTGACGATTGTCACCAGCCCGTTGATGGCGCCATAGCCCAGCACAAATCCGGCAGCACACCAGGCATACAGGGTACTGCTTAACCCAAGAAGAAAGCAGAGCGGCATCGCGAGGGCGGTAAAGCGTGTAAGGGAGAGTGGGGTTGAGCGGGCTCCCGCCATGACCTCGATTGCGCGCGCCCCCGTCTGGCCGAGTCCCCACAGCATGCCGAGGGCGATCGGCAGGCCGACGCTGGCGATAAACTCCGGCAGGTGCGTGGATGTGCCGTTAGAGACGAACGTAATGAGGGCGATAAACGTTGCGTAAAGCCAGCCGTTACGCCGTTCACCGGCCGGGATGGGGGCACTTACGCTGCGGGTAATCGCCAGACGCTGGTGGGGGAGGGTTCGAATACATACCGCGCTCAGCAGTCCAAAAAGAGCGTAAATTTGCAGCGCATGCTGCCAGCTCATCACCTTCAGCAGCGTGTCTCCCAGCGGCCAAAAAACAGCAGACGCCAGCCCACCAGTCAGCGTAATGCGTGAGATCGTATTTCGCGCCTGCTGTCCATACAGGTTTACCAGCGCGGCGAATAGCGCATCGTAGAGCGACAGGCGCATCCCGATACCGGTCACCAGCCAGGCGCTGTACCAGCCGAGAAGGGTCTGGGTGTATGCCATCCCCGCGCAGCTTACGGCGATCAGCAGCGTTCCACTCATCACCACGTTTTGCCCGCCAAAGCGTGCCAGCAGACGGGCGACAAAAGGGGAGACGGCGGCCATCACCAGCATCGCCAGCGTCAGGCCGAGATAGAGCTGGGGCGATGTCCATCCCCTGTCGGCGATAATGGCGAGGGCAAAAGTGCCGGGCATATAAAAAGAGATCCCCCAGTTGATAAGTTGATTACATCCGGCGGTGAGAGCGAGGCGGCGGGAAAGTGCAGGTGTTTCCATGAGTTTTCATTCCGTTATTCAGTTGTCCTGAGCATAACGGGCGCGGTATTGTGCTGGCAGTGCCGTATCTTTATGACCCGTATAAGAGAAACTTTGCATGACGACGCTCAATCTGGGATATCTTGCGACCTTCCGTCTGGTGATCCAGCGCGGCAGCTTTTCGGCTGCAGCGGATCTGCTCGGTATTTCCCAGCCCGCCGTTAGTCTGCAAATACGTCAGCTGGAACAGTTTCTGCAAACGCGGCTGGTAGAACGAACCGGGCGTGGCATCAAGGCTACACCTGCCGGACAGGCTCTGCTGCTCCACGAAGAGCGTATTCAGCAGGCGGTAGATGAAGCGGTTCGTTCCGTGAGTGAATTCAGCCACGACGTGAGCGGCACCGTGACGCTTGGCACTGGCGCAACGGCCTGTATCCATCTTTTACCGACGTTGTTGCAGCAGCTACGCAGCGACTACCCGCTCCTGAAAGTGGGGGTAACCACGGGCAACACCCTCGACATTGTCAGGGCGATAGAAGAAAACCGTCTCGATCTGGGGCTGGTGACCCTGCCGGTCAGTGGTAAAAGTCTGGACGTCATGACGGTGATGGACGAAGAGTTTGTTTTTATTGCCTCGCTTATGCAGCAGGAGCGATTTTCGCGTTTAACCCCTGAGGCGTTGCACCTTCAGCCGCTGATTGCCTTTGAATCCGGCAGTGGCACCCGCGCGCTGATAGATGGCTGGTTTGCTGCATGTGGGTTAGCGATTGCGCCGGTGATGCAGCTTGGCAGCATTGAGGCCATCAAACGGATGGTTCGCGCGGGGTTGGGTTATAGCATTGTACCGCGAATGGCGGTTGAACATGCCGCTGACCGCGAAGGGCTAAGAATCATGTCGCTTGAACCCGTATTGCGGCGGCAACTGGCTGTTGTGATGCGTCAGGATAAGATCCTCAGCAAAGGGATCGCGGCCATTATTCGGATAATACAAAACCCACCGGCGGATTAGCGATCGGCAGTATCGACGTTCAGGCTGGTTTGCTGCGACTGGAGTTTGTCCTGATGGTGATACCAGGCACCAATGGAGGAATAAACGAAGCGGCCAAAGAAAAACAGGAAGCTGATTAGCAATATGATGCGGGTCATTCGAGTGTTAAATCGATGTCGTTTTCGCATACGAGTGGCCTGACTCACTGTGTTTTTCCTGGACATACCCTTTTGGGCGACGCGGATATTAAGGCACAGCGGGAAGAGTGGGTCAATTCTGCGATGTGTAAATAACCGTCAACATATACATTAACCGATGTTATTAAAAATAATAATTGCATTTACGATATTGATAACACGAAGAAAATTAACCGGAAAAAAACAGAAGAAAGGAAATTTTGAATTAAATAGTTTGATTTAAGTCAACGGATTCCCCGCAGTGGTATTTAAAATCCCTCCTCCATACTGTTTGCCCCGGGTGTTAGCGGGCAGCACGTACGTCAGGTCGGATGCCTGTCTTCATTTTCCCTCAGGAGAAAGGGGTTTAACCGGGCATCTATGAACACTATTGCTTTCCTGAAACAGAATAAAGACCGCTGGTGGGCGCTGCCGCTTATTTTACCGGTGGTGTTGCTGCCTGTGCTGAGCGCGGCCAATACCCTGACGCAACTGGGCGACGGCATAGTGGCACTCTATTATCTGCCGCTCTTTTTCCTGCTCACCTTAATGCTGTTTTTCGGCGTTGGGGCGATTCCCGGAATAGTGCTGTCGCTGTTTATTCGCTATTACCCGCAAGTTGGGCTGTTTGAAACCGTTGCCGGGATCTTCCATTTTATTATTCCCTTAGTGCTGAGTTGGGGCGGTTATCGCGTCTTTGCCCCCAGACGCAATATGACGGCTTACGGCGATATACGGCTGATGGCGCAGCGCATTTTCTGGCAGGTGTTATGTCCGGCAACGCTGTTTCTGGTGCTGTTTCAGTTTGCGGTTTATCTGGGCGTGTATGAGAGTCGCCAGAGCCTGGCGGGGCTGAACCCGCTTAATATTCACACGCTGATCAACTATCAGGCGCTGCTGGTCAGCGGCTTAACGGGCGTACCGCTGAGTTACCTGATAATCCGGCTGATTCGCCATCCGCGTTACTTCAGGGCATTGATTTCACAGAGCCGCGCGCAGATAGATAAAAAGGTGACGCTCATCGAGTTTCTGGTCTGGTTGATCATACTGGGCGGGCTGCTGCTGTTGCTGCTGATACCAATGAATGAGAACAGCTCTATCTTCACCACTAACTACACGCTGTCGCTCCTGATGCCGGTGATGCTCTGGGGCGCGATGCGCTTTGGTTACAGGCTGACATCCCTCATCTGGACGCCGGTCCTGCTGGTCTCAATTCACTATTTTTACCGTTATATCCCTGTGAATCAGGGCTACGACATTCAACTGGCGATCACCTCTTCCAGCTACCTGGTCTTCTCGTTTGTGGTGGTCTATATGTCGATGCTGTCGACCCGCCAGCGTGCCGTGAATAAGCGCTCCCGCAGGCTGGCGCTCCTCGACCCGGTTGTCCATATGCCTAACCTGCGGGCGTTGTTACGCGATCTGGCCCGGAACCCGTGGTCGGCGCTCTGTTTACTGCGTATTCCTGAACTGGAAGTGCTGGGCCGAAATTATGGCGTGCTGCTGCGAATTTTGTACAAACAGCAGCTGGCACAGTGGGTTAATGGCACACTCCAGCCCAATGAGCGGGTGTATCACCTTACCGGGTATGATCTGGCGGTGCGACTCAACGCGGAATCGCACCAGCAGCGAATCGAGACGCTGGATGAGCATATCAAACAGTTCCGTTTTATCTGGGATGGCATGCCGCTACAGCCGCAGGTGGGCATGAGCTACTGCTATGTGCGCTCACCCGTCAACCATCTCTATCTGGTGCTGGGGGAGTTAGGGGTTATTGCCGATCTGTCGCTCTCAACCAACCACCCGGAAAACCTTCAGCAGCGTGGTGCTGTCCATCTGCAGCGCAGCCTGAAGGATAAAATCGCGATGATGAGCCGCCTGCAAAAGGCACTCGACAACAACGAATTCACCCTGCTGGCGCAGCCCGTTCGCGGCCTGCGTGGCGATCGCTATCATGAAGTGCTGCTGCGGATGCCGGATGCGGACGGCGCGTTACTTACTCCCGATCGGTTCCTGCCCATCGCTCAGGAGTTTGGCCTGTCGTCGCGGGTCGATTTGTGGGTGCTGGAGCGCACGCTGCGTTTCCTGGCCGAACACCGTGACAGGCTGCCCGGCCAGCGCTTTGCCATTAATCTTGCGCCCTCAACCGTTTGTCGGGTGCAGTTCCCGCTGGAGGTGAGCCGTCTGCTGAATAAATACGCCGTGGAGGCGTGGCAGTTGATCTTCGAGGTGACCGAGTGCAGTACCTTCGGCAGCGCGGAGCAGGCGATGCATACCCTCCGGCAGCTACAAAAAATGGGCGTACGCATTGCGATAGATGATTTTGGTACCGGCTATGCAAGCTATGCGCGGCTGAAAAGCGTGGACGCAGACATCCTCAAGATTGACGGCAGCTTTATTCGCAATATCGTCAGCAACAGCCTGGATTACCAGATTGTGGCCTCTATTTGCCATTTAGCGCGAATGAAAAAGATGCTGGTGGTTGCGGAATATGTGGAGACCGAAGAGATACGTAGCGCGGTTCACGCGCTCGGTATCGATTATGTGCAGGGCTATCTGATAGGTCGGCCGGTGGCACTTGATTCACTGCTGGAGGCAGAGGCGTCCGTAGCGGACGCCTGAGCCGTTACGCCGCGACGTCGGCGCTCTCTTCTTCGATTTTGAGCATCCAGCCGGTGACCGCTTCCCAGTACTGCTGCTCTTTTTCCAGATCCAGCAGAACCAGCGCATTCTGGCTAAACCAGTCGTGCGGGAAGCTCAGCGTCCAGTGATGGTCATCCGTTTTGAGTTTCAGCGTGGGCGGCGTGGTAGTGGCCTGACGCTGGTTATTCAGCAGCACGCCCAGACGCAGCAACTGAATCATCGGCAGGAACTGCTTTTTCTTGAACAGCGTGAAGCGCGGCAGATCGTCGAGCTTAATGGCTTTGCGATGATAGCGCACCAGCGTCGCCATCATGGTTTGCTGCTCCTGGTTGAAGCCCGGCAAATCGCTGTTTTGCAGAATGTAGGCGGAATGACGGTGCATGCCGCTGTGGTTAATGTTCAGCCCCACTTCGTGCAGCATCGCGGCCCATTTCAGCAGGGCGGCAAGCTGCGGATGAGCAAGCTTCGGATTCTGCTCCTGCCACTGATCGTACATCTGTACGGTCGTTTCCAGCACCCGCTTCGCCTGTTCGCGGTCGATGTTGTACTGGTTTGCCAGGCTTTGCGCGGTACGGCTGCGAATATCCTGATGGCGGAAGCGGCCTTCCATCTCATACAGCACGCCTTCACGCAGCGCGCCGTCAGAGAGACGCAGCTCTTTAATTGCCAGCGCATCGAATACGCCGCACAGGATAGCCAGCCCCGGTACAAACACCGCTTTACGCTCGTCGGAAAGACCCGGCAGGCTTAACGCGTCGAAACTTTTATGTTTCAGCACCTCTTCGGTCAGCAACGTCAGGCGTTCGGGGGTGATAAAACCGTCTTTTTCACCCATCGCCAGCAGCACTTCATGGGCCGCTTTGATGGTGCCCGAGGCCCCCAGCGCGACGTTCCAGCCCTGGATACGGTACTGCCAGGCCAGATTTTCCAGCTTCTGAACGGCGGCCATGCGCGCCCGCTGGAAGTTTTCCCGCGAGATCGCACCGCCCGGGAAATACATCTGCGCAAAGCTGACGCAGCCCATACGGCGGCTTTCCACCAGACGCGGTTCAAAGTCTTCGCCAATGACCAGCTCTGTGGAGCCGCCGCCGATATCAATCACCAGCTTGCGGCCTTTTTCCGGCTGCGTGTGCTCAACGCCCATAAAAATCAGACGCGCCTCTTCGTTACCGGAGATGATCTCAATGGGGTAGGGGATCACTTTTTCCGCACGCTTGAGGAATTCAGGGGCATTCAGCGCCTGGCGCAGGGTATGCGTTCCCACAATGCAGACACTGGAGGGTGAGAAGCCCTGCAGGCGTTCGGCAAACAGCGACAGGCAGTTCAGGCCGCGCTCCATCGCCTCTTCGCTGAGCATGCTGCGTTCATCAAGACCATCTGCCAGGTGTACGCGCTGCTTCAGACGACCGATGATCTGCAGCGCGCCATCCACCTCACGGGCGATGACCATGTGGAAACTGTTAGAACCAAGGTCGACCGCGGCGAATTCCTGTGGTCGTGGGGTCTTATCATTTATCGGCATAGGTTAATCGGGTTGCTCGAGTGATTTGATATAGTCATAAATCGCCAGTTGCGACCGCACTTTGCGGCGGTTGCCGCGCGGTACATAGCGGTTACTGAGTTCTTTGTCGATATAGCGCGCTTTCACCGTGTCGCTAAACAGAATCTCGATAATGTCGAGAATACGCTGTTTCAGGCGCGGATCCAGCAGCGGCGCTGCGACTTCAATTCGATAATCAATATTGCGCGTCATCCAGTCTGCCGAAGAGAGATAGACCTGTTTATCTCCCGCATTATCGAAAATATAGACCCGATCGTGCTCCAGGTAGCGGTCGACAATGCTGATGACGCGAATATTATCGCTGATGCCTTCCAGTTCCGGGATGAGGGAGCACATGCCGCGGATCAGCAGGTTAACCGGAACGCCGGAGCTGGACGCCGCATAGAGTCTGTCCACGAGACCTTTGTCGACCAGATTGTTGAGCTTCAGCGTGATGCCGGACGACAAGCCTTTCTGGGCGTTGGCAATTTCTTTGTCGATCATATCGTACAGCAGGCGGCGCGAGTTCTGCGGTGACACCAGCAGATAATCGAAGCTCACCGGGCGGTACGGGTTCTCAATAAAGTTGAACACCCGGCGCACCTCGTTGGTGATGCGCGCGTCGGCGGTCAGCAGCGAGTAGTCGGTATAAATTCGTGCGGTTTTCTCGTTAAAGTTCCCGGTACCGATGTGGGCATAGCGCACCACGTCGTCACCCTCTTTACGGGAAATAAGGAACAGCTTGGCGTGAATTTTCAGCCCCGGGGCGGAGAAGATAACGTGGACACCCGCTTCCGTCAGACGGCGCGCCCAGTGGATATTGGCCTCTTCGTCGAAACGTGCCTGCAGCTCAACCACCACGGTTACTTTTTTGCCGTTGTGCGCGGCGTGGATCATCGCGTCGATGATGCGGGAGTCTTTCGCCACGCGGTAAATATTGATTTTGATTGCCAGCACGCTCGGGTCAAAGGAGGCCTGACGCAGCAGCTCCAGCACGTGTTCAAACGTGTGATACGGATAGTAGAGCAGGACGTCGCGTTCGCGGATGGCGTCGAAACCGTTACGGAACTTATCGAACCAAAGATGACGCAGACGCGGCAGTGGTTTATTCACCAGATTGGCTTTGCCGACGTTCGGGAAGCCAATAAAGTCTTTAAAGTTATGGTAACGACCGCCCGGCACAATGGAGTCATAGCGCGAGATAGTCAGCTTGTCGCGCAGCATTTCCACCATCGCGTCTGGCATATCACGCTGATAGACAAAGCGCACCGGTTCGGCCGTCAGACGCTGCTTGAGGCTGGAGGACATCAGTTCCATCAGGCTGGCTTCCATCTCGTGCACCAGGTCATATTCGGCGTCACGGGTCATCTTCATCGAGTAGGCGTTTAACGCGTCGTAATCGAAGAAGCCTTTGAAGATATCGTCCAGACAGTAGCGCAGGATGTTATCCAGCAGGATCATCGGTTTGCGTCTGCGCGGGGTTTCCGGCGGCAGGTTCACAAAACGTGGCACCTTGTCGGACGGGATCTCCAGCAGCGCGTAACGGATGGATTCACCGCGAATAATTTCCACCGCCAGGTAGGTGTAGTCATCTTTCAGGAACTGCACCAGATCGGTTTCGCGGTTGATCAGAATAGGGGTGATGTGCTGGCGCAGATACTGTTTAAAGTAGTGGCGCAGCCAGTTTTGTTGGTTAACGGAGAGCTGACGTTCGTTAATCAGGAAGATTTGATTGCGTGCCATCTCCAGCAGCAACTCGTTATAGAGGCCGTCAAATTCCTGATCGGCTTTCAACACGCGGGACTGAATTTTGCCTAACAGATGGCGAGAGTGAGAGTTTAAACCCTGCTCTTCGCTGATGATGATCCGCCGTTTCAGCTCGGCAAAGCGAACCTTGTAGAACTCATCAAGGTTGTTGGAATAAATGCCCAAAAAACGCATGCGCTCAATAAGCGGGTTGCTTTTGTCCGCCGCTTCCTGGAGTACGCGTTCGTTGAATGCTAACCAGCTTAGCTCTTTCTCGATATATAACTTTTCCTGACCCATTACAGCTCACACTCCAGTTCAATCACAGGACGTGGTAAATCCGTCTCGTCCTTATTATGGCGAGCATTTCCACGATATGTCCAACAGTGCCAGAAAAGTATGACAGTTATTTTTTTGTTGGAGATTTTAGAAGGTTGGAGAAGGGAATATCGGGTAATGCGCTTTGTTGGTCGGGTACGCGCTGCTGCGCCACCCGACAGAACAGACTACTCTTCGGCCGCGTAACCCTGCGGGGGCAGTTTCACGCCATCCAGCCAGGCAGCACCGTCGCGCATCGCCAGACGCCCGTCGACAAACCAGCTGACCACCAGTGGATAAATGGCATGTTCCTGGCTCTGCACCCGTTCGGTGATGTCGTCTTCGGTGTCGCCGTCAAAGACCGGGACTTTCGCCTGCAGGATCACCGGTCCGCCGTCCAGCTCATCGGTCACGAAATGCACCGAGGTCCCGTGCTCTTCATCGCCGTTTTCCAGCACCTGACGATGGGTGTGCAGGCCGGGATATTTCGGCAGAAGCGAAGGGTGGATATTCAGCAGACGCCCGGCGTAGTGCCCGACAAATGCCGGGCTCAGGATACGCATATACCCCGCCAGCACCACAACGTCCGGCGCGTAGGCATCAATCTCCTGAACCAGTTCGCGGTCAAACGCTTCACGGCCGGCGAACTGACTGGCCTCCAGCGCGTGCGCGGGAATGTTTGCTTCCCGGGCGCGCTCAAGGCCGAACGCGTCGGCCTTGTTGCTGAATACTGCCCGAATGGTGCCATTGATTTTCTTCTGTTTGCAGGCGTCAATGATGGCCTGCAAATTGCTTCCGTTGCCGGAAATGAGCACCACGATGTTTTTCATTCAATGACCACACGCTGTTCGGAATCGGAAGCTTTGATAATACCGATTTTCCACGCGTTTTCACCTTTGTCCGTCAGCAGCTTAACGGCTTTATCCGCTTCGCTCGCTGGCAGGGCGATCACCATACCTACGCCACAGTTAAAGGTGCGGTACATTTCGTGAGAACTCACGTTGCCCGCGGTTTGCAGCCAGTTAAAGACCGCTGGCCACTGCCAGGACGATTCGTCGATTACCGCCTGGGTGTTGTCCGGCAGTACGCGCGGAATGTTTTCCCAGAAGCCGCCACCGGTCAGGTGGGCAATGGCGTGAACGTCCACGTTCTCAATCAGCTCCAGCACGTTTTTCACGTAGATGCGGGTCGGTGCCAGCAGATGGTCAGCCAGAGGTTTACCTTCAAGTTCGGTGGTTTGTGGGTCGCAACCGCTTACTTCGAGGATTTTACGCACCAGCGAGTAGCCGTTAGAGTGCGGGCCGCTGGAGGCCAGCGCAATCAGCACATCACCATCAGCCACTTTACTGCCGTCGATAATTTCTGATTTTTCTACCACACCCACGCAGAAGCCTGCGACGTCATAATCTTCGCCGTGATACATGCCAGGCATTTCTGCGGTTTCACCGCCAACCAGCGCGCAGCCAGACTGCAGACAGCCTTCGGCAATACCGTTGATCACGCTGGCTGCGGTATCCACATCCAGTTTGCCTGTCGCGTAGTAGTCGAGGAAGAACAGCGGCTCAGCGCCTTGTACCACCAGGTCGTTTACACACATCGCGACCAGATCGATACCGATCGTGTCGTGACGTTTTAAATCCATCGCCAGGCGCAGTTTTGTGCCTACACCGTCAGTACCCGAGACCAGAACAGGTTCACGATATTTTTGCGGCAGCGCGCACAGTGCGCCGAAGCCACCCAGACCACCCATCACTTCCGGGCGGCGGGTTTTTTTCACCACACCTTTGATTCGGTCAACCAGCGCATTACCTGCGTCAATATCAACACCGGCATCTTTGTAGCTGAGAGAAGTTTTGTTGGTCACGGCTCAAGTCCCCACGCGATTGCATAGCTAGTAAGAAAAATCGGCGCAATTCTAACAGTCCAGGCAAACGTTTGCGAGCCTATTCTCGGCGCGAGGATCTTTTTTTCTGCTCCGCCCCCGGCGGCGCGCAAACTTGACTCCGTTCACGAAAATGAAACCGGTTTCGGCGATCTGCTTGCATGCGGTTTAGGGAATGAACATCATGAAATGAAACCGGTTTCAGTTTCATTTAGGAGGAATGAAGGCCATGAACATCGCCGCATTTGATATCGGTGGCACCGCGTTAAAAATGGGCATCGCGACAGCGCAGGGAGAGCTACTGCAAACGGATAAGGCCGCCATCAGGAACAGCGACGGTGACGCCATTCTTGCGCAGATGCTGAACTGGGTAACGGCCCATCCCGGGCTTAAGGGGATCGCCATCAGCGCGCCGGGGTATGTTAATCCGCATACCGGCTTTATTGAGATGGGCGGGGCCATTCGCCGCTTCGACCAGTTCGCAATGAAAGGCTGGCTTGAGGCGAAAACGGGTTTACCGGTTACCGTCGAGAATGACGCTAACTGCGTGCTGCTGGCGGAGCGCTGGCAGGGCAAGGCGAAGGATATCGATAACTTTCTGGTACTGACCATCGGCACCGGGATCGGCGGGGCGATTTTCTGCAACGGCAGGCTGGTTCACGGGGCGCGTTTTCGCGCCGGAGAGTTCGGCTACATGCTCACGGAAAGGGCAGACTCAAGACGCGTTGCCCGCCACTCCATGAATGAAAACTGTACGTTACGCACGCTTCGCAAGCGCTATGCCGACTTTCACGGTCTGACGCTTGAGAGCGTCACCGGCGAGGCCATTTTTGATGGCTATGACGCAGGCGACACCGTATGCCGCCGCCTGGTGGATGATTTTCTTAACGGCATTGCGACAGGGCTCTACAACCTGGCGAATGTGTTCGACCCGCAGACCATCTTCATTGGCGGCGGTATCGCGGAGCGGCCCGGGTTTATGGATCTGCTTCGCACCCATCTTGCGTGGTTTGGCATCGCGGATATCGCCGATGTCGTCAGCCACGGCAACCGGGCCGGTCTTGTCGGCGCGGTTTACCACTTCAGACAGCAGTATCCGTCAGCAATCAGCAACATCGAATGAGGGAAAGAGTATGTCAGGATTTAAAGAAGGTTTTCTGTGGGGCGGCGCGGTGGCCGCGCACCAGCTGGAAGGTGGCTGGAAAGAGGGCGGTAAAGGCGTAAGCGTCGCCGATGTTATGACCGCTGGCGCCCACGGCGTGCCGCGTGAAATCACCGACGGCGTGCTGCCAGGAAAAAACTACCCGAACCACGAAGCCATCGATTTTTACCATCGCTATAAAGAAGACATCAAACTCTTTGCGGAGATGGGGTTCAAATGCTTCCGTACCTCCATTGCCTGGACGCGTATTTTCCCGAAAGGGGATGAGCTGGAGCCGAACGAAGCGGGCCTTCAATTCTACGATGACCTTTTCGATGAATGCCTCAAATACGGCATCGAACCGGTTATCACCCTGTCGCATTTTGAGATGCCGTATCATCTGGTCACCGAGTACGGCGGCTGGCGCAACCGTAAGCTGATCGACTTCTTTGTCCGCTTCGCAAAAGCGGTTTTCCAGCGCTATCAGCATAAGGTGAAGTACTGGATGACCTTTAACGAGATCAACAACCAGGCTAACTTCCACGAAGATTTTGCGCCGTTTACCAACTCCGGGCTGAAGTATGCGCCGGGTGAAGACCGTGAGCCGGTGATGTTCCAGGCCGCGCACTATGAGCTGGTGGCCAGCGCGCTGGCGGTAAAAGCCGGGCGCGAGATTAATCCTTCCCTGCAGATCGGCTGCATGATTGCCATGTGCCCCATTTATCCGCTGACCTGTGCGCCTGACGACATCATGATGGCGATGAACGCGATGCATCGTCGCTACTGGTTCACCGACGTTCACGTGCGCGGCAAGTATCCGCAGCATTTGCTTAACTACTTTGCGCGTCGTGGTTTCACGCTGGACATTACCGAAGAAGACAAAGCGGCGCTGACGCAGGGCTGCGTGGATTACATCGGCTTTAGCTATTACATGTCCTTCGCCACCAAAGCGACGGCGGATAACCCGGAACTGGATTACGATGAAAGCAAGAGCCTGGTCTCCAACCCGTACGTGCAGAAATCTGACTGGGGTTGGCAGATTGACCCGGTTGGCCTGCGCTACTCCCTGAACTGGTTCTGGGATCACTACCAGCTGCCGCTGTTCATCGTTGAGAACGGCTTCGGCGCGATTGACGTGCAGGAGAGCGACGGCACGGTGAACGACCAGTACCGCATTGATTATCTCTCGGCGCACATCCGCGAGATGAAAAAAGCGGTAGTGGAAGATGGCGTGGATCTGATGGGCTACACCCCGTGGGGCTGTATCGATCTCGTTTCTGCCGGCACCGGTGAGATGAAGAAACGCTACGGGTTTATCTTTGTTGATAAAGACAACGAAGGGAACGGCACGCTGAACCGCAGCAAGAAAAAGTCGTTTGACTGGTATAAGCAGGTGATTGCGAGCAACGGCGACAACCTGTAATTGTCGGGTGGCGCTTACGCTTACCCGACCTACACTACACGTAGGCCCGCGTAAGCGCAGCGCCACCGGGCAGAACCCCGTACCCAAGCCGGAGTCTCGCCTCCGGTTTTTTTGTCTCTAAATCACTTTGCTTGATATACGTCAAGCAAGATGGGTATGGCCTAATCCGAAAAAAGCGGTATAATCCCGCGATTTTTTTGCGGACGCCACCTCAGAGGAGAAAGAGAATGAAGATTGTGGAAGTGAAACACCCACTCGTTAAACACAAGTTGGGCCTGATGCGTGAGCATGACATCAGCACGAAGCGTTTTCGCGAACTGGCATCTGAAGTCGGCAGCCTGCTGACCTACGAAGCGACCTCTGACCTCGAAACGGAAAAAGTGACCATCGAAGGCTGGAACGGCCCGGTGCAGGTTGAGCAGATCAAAGGTAAGAAAATTACCGTGGTGCCAATCCTGCGTGCTGGTCTTGGCATGATGGAAGGCGTGCTGGAGCACGTACCGAGCGCGCGTATCAGCGTGGTGGGGATCTACCGTAATGAAGAAACCCTGGAGCCGGTTCCGTACTTCCAGAAGCTGGTGTCTAACATCGACGAGCGTATGGCGCTGGTGGTTGACCCGATGCTGGCGACCGGCGGCTCAATGATTGCCACCATCGACCTGCTGAAAAAAGCAGGCTGCAGCAGCATCAAAGTGCTGGTGCTGGTTGCGGCACCGGAAGGGATCGCGGCGCTGGAAAAAGCACACCCGGATGTGGAGCTGTACACCGCGTCTGTCGACCAGGGGCTCAACGAGCACGGGTACATCATCCCGGGGCTGGGCGATGCCGGCGATAAGATCTTTGGTACGAAATAATCGAATAACGATAAATAAGCCGACTTTGAAAGTCGGCTTTTTTTTGAATAAAACACACATAACTAACCATCTCAGAGGAAAACACTATGACGCGCCGTGCTATCGGGGTGAGTGAAAGACCGCCGCTTTTACAGACTATCCCGCTTAGTTTGCAGCACCTGTTCGCTATGTTTGGCGCAACCGTGCTGGTGCCAATCCTGTTTCACATTAACCCGGCTACCGTGCTGTTGTTCAATGGTATCGGGACGCTGCTGTACCTCTTTATCTGTAAAGGTAAAATCCCGGCGTATCTGGGGTCGAGCTTTGCTTTTATCTCGCCGGTGTTGCTGCTGTTGCCCCTGGGGTATGAAGTGGCGCTGGGCGGCTTTATCATGTGCGGCGTGCTGTTCTGCATGGTCTCATTCATTGTGAAGAAGGCCGGTACCGGCTGGCTGGATGTGATGTTCCCACCGGCGGCGATGGGGGCCATCGTTGCCGTCATCGGTCTGGAGCTGGCAGGCGTGGCGGCGAATATGGCTGGTCTGCTGCCTGCTGATGGGCAGTCGCCGGACTCTAAAACCATCATCATCTCACTGGTGACGCTGGGCGTGACGGTATTTGGCTCCGTGCTGTTCCGCGGTTTTATGGCGATTATCCCGATCCTGATCGGCGTGCTGGCGGGTTATGCACTCTCCTTCGTGATGGGCGTTGTCGATACCACGCCAATCGCTCAGGCGCACTGGTTTGCCCTGCCAACCTTCTATACGCCACGCTTTGAATGGTTTGCTATCTTCACTATTCTGCCTGCCGCGCTGGTGGTTATTGCTGAACACGTTGGCCACCTTGTGGTGACGGCGAACATCGTTAAACGTGACCTGATCCGCGACCCGGGTCTGCACCGTTCGATGTTTGCAAACGGCTTCTCGACGATCATCTCCGGTTTCTTTGGCTCCACGCCAAACACCACCTACGGTGAGAACATCGGCGTCATGGCGATCACCCGCGTTTACAGTACCTGGGTTATCGGCGGCGCGGCAATCATCGCAATCCTGCTCTCCTGCGTGGGTAAACTGGCGGCAGCGATCCAGATCATCCCGGTTCCGGTGATGGGCGGCGTGTCTTTGCTGCTGTACGGCGTAATTGGCGCATCCGGTATTCGCGTGCTGATTGAGTCCAAAGTGGACTACAGCAAAGCGCAGAACCTGATCCTGACTTCCGTTATCCTGATCATCGGCGTGAGCGGCGCGAAGGTACACATCGGCGCGGCCGAGCTGAAAGGCATGGCGCTGGCGACCATCGTTGGTGTGGGCCTGAGCCTGATTTTCAAGCTGATTTCCGTGATCCGCCCTGAAGAGGTGGTGCTGGACGCTGACGAAAGCGAAAAAGCGTCACACTGATCGTAAAACCGGGTGGACGATCCGCCCGGTTCTCTCCTGGCAGGTTCCGTGCTAAACTCCGTTCCGATTTTATGTAAGATCTGGTTGAGGTACTTCTGAACGGACCGGCACAGCTCTCTCTGCCACTCTATCTCCCTGACGACGAAACTTTCGCGAGTTTCTGGCCGGGTGATAACCCCTCTTTACTGGCTGCACTGCAGAATGTGCTGCGCCAGGATCACAGCGGATACATCTATATCTGGTCACGCGAAGGCGCGGGACGCAGTCACCTGTTGCATGCCGCCTGTGCTGAGCTTTCAGCGCGGGGGGATGCGGTAGGCTATGTACCGCTGGATAAACGTACCTGGTTTGTGCCTGACGTGCTGGAGGGAATGGAACATCTCTCCCTGGTCTGCATCGATAATATCGAATGCGTGGCAGGGGATGAGCCGTGGGAAATGGCGATCTTTAACCTCTATAACCGTATCCTGGAGTCGGGCAAAACCCGGCTGCTGATCACCGGCGATCGTCCGCCGCGCCAGCTGAATCTGGGGCTGCCGGATCTGGCCTCCCGACTCGACTGGGGGCAAATCTACAAACTGCAACCGCTGTCAGATGAAGACAAACTCCAGGCGCTTCAGCTGCGCGCCAGACTGCGCGGATTTGAACTGCCGGAAGACGTAGGGCGCTTCCTGCTCAAGCGTCTGGATCGCGAGATGCGCACGCTGTTTGATACGCTCGATCAGCTCGATCGCGCCTCCATTACCGCCCAGCGCAAGCTCACCATTCCGTTTGTGAAAGATATTCTGAAGCTTTGAGTTTTTTGCCCGGTGGCGCTGCGCTTACCGGGCCTACGGGATCGAATAGGCCGGGTAAGGCGCAGCCGCCACCCGGCTAGAGATCCCCCATCAGGTGCTCCACCAGCAGCGGAATCGGCCTCCCTGAGGCCACGCTTCTGCCACCCTCACGCCACAGCGCCGTACCGCTAATATCCAGATGCGCCCACGGGATTGTCGGCGGGCAGAAGTGATGCAGCAGCCACGCTGCCGAGGCACTGATCGCCGCATTGTTGGGCGGCGTATTGCATAGATCGGCGATGGCGCTGTCGGTCTGCTTTTTCAGCCGCGTATCCAGCGGCAAGGACCACACTTCATCTCCGCTATGTTTTCCTGCCTGCGTCAGCGCCTGGCGCAGCGGCTCGTCCTGGGTCATCAACCCGCTCAGCTCATATCCCAGCGCTTTGACCACCGCACCTGTCAGCGTTGCCATATCGATAATGTAGCGCGCCTGCGGATGGCGCTGGCTGGCCCAGGCGATAGCGTCTGCCAGCACCAGTCGGCCTTCGGCATCGGTATTGTTGATTTCAACCGTGGTGCCGTTGCAGGCTCTGGCTACCGTGCCAGGCTGCATGGCGTCCGGGCCGATGGCGTTTTCTGCCAGCGCCAGCACGCCCATGAGGCGCACGGGGAGCGCCAGCTCTGCAACGGTCAGCATCAGCCCCAGCACGTTCGCTGCCCCGCACATGTCATATTTCATGGTGTACATGCCCGCGCCGTCCTTGAGCCACAGGCCGCCGGTATCGAAGGTAATGCCTTTACCTACATAGCAGCGCACCGGGCCGTCAGAAATACCGTCATAGTGAATAGCCAGCAGTCGTGGCGGGCAGGAGGCGCCTTTGCCAACGGCGTGAAGCAGCCCCAGACCCTGCTCAACGATCTGCTTTTCATCCAGCACGTCACAGCGCAGGGCAGGGAAGGCCGCGCACAGCGTCTGCGCCTCCTGCACCATAAACTGCGGCGTGCAGCGGTCGGAGGGGATATCGGCCAGACGGCGTGCGGCGACCATTCCACGGCCAATGGCGAGCTGCTGGCGGAAGATAACGTCCAGCCGCGCCTGCTGTTCTGGCAGGCAGAGGGCGGTAACGTGCTCAACGCGCAAAGTGACATCGTCCGCTTTCTTCAACTGCAGATCGCTAAGCCTGTGCGACTGATTAAAAAGAAAGCGCAGGACCTGTTGCAGCACAACGTCGTCAATGTGGGTGACATCCAGGACCACGTCGGTGCTGACGGGCGTGGCCAGCAGCGGACGGAGTGCCGTAAGCAATCCTTCGGTAAGGCTATCCTGCCAGAGAGCATCCGGCACCAGCGTGATGCGCGCAAAAGGCGCACAGCCAAAACGGGTGTCGGCAACGGCATCTTGCCCGCGCATTTCCGCAATCAGTGGCGTGTCCGGCAACAGCGTAGACGAGCTGCGGGCGATGAGGTGGCCGTGTGGTTTTACGTCAGAAAGGGCGGTTATCAGCTGATACGTCATCATCATTAGTCCTCAATCGGTGCGCGGATCCGTGCGGCATAGGCCTGCATCCATTCATCATCCACCGCCTGATAGTGCGTTTTTTCCCGCAGGCGTTCGGCGCGAAACACGGTCAGCGGCTGGCGTGCCGTCGCCACCACAAAGGAGAACGTTTTAATGTTGGTGGCGGCGCCAAATTCACCTTTGTTATTCATGCATACTACGGAGAGATCCCCCGCGCGGCCAAAGCGCGACATCAGCTTGTCTTCCAGCTCGAACACCACGGAATCTGCCGCCTGCTGCGGAGACATCCCCTGCGCCATGCGGCGAACAATTTCGTAGCTGGTGCAGCCTTTCATCAGATCTTCGCCCACGCCCGTGGCGGTGGCGGCACCGGTTTCACTGTCGCAGTAGAAGCCGGAGCCGATGATCGGCGAATCGCCAAGTCGGCCGCGCTTTTTCATAAACAGGCCGCTGGTGGAGGTCGCCACGCTCATGGATCCCTGTTTGTCGAGACCGATAATCCCGACCGTGTCATGGCCATCGTAGGGGCTTAAGCCTTTATCCAGCGTCTCCCGGCAGCGCTTGCGGTAGTGCTGCATGGCCCGGTCGGTGAGCATCGTTTTGTCGGCAAAACCCTGGCTCAATGCCCACTCGCGTGCGCCCTGGCCGACCAGCAGGCTGTTATAGCGCTGGCGGCTTAACGCCTGCGCCACGCGTACCGGGTTGGCGATATCCACCAGATTTCCCACAGCGCCAAACGCCAGCGTGTCGCCGTCCATGTAGGCGGCGTCCAGTTCCACCTCGCCATTTTCGGTTGGTAGCCCGCCGTAGCCGACCGATTTATAGAACGGGAAGTCCTCGACGGCGGCAACGGCATCCACGACCGCGGCAGCCACCGGTTTTCCTGCTGCCAGCGCAGAGGCCGACTCGGTGACGCCTTCAAGCGCCATTCGCCAGGTGGCGATAATTCCCCACATGCTTTACTCCTGTTTTGCAAGGGTGGTGTCGGTTTGCGTCACGGTGGCAATCTCCGCGGCGCGGTACTGTTTATCCACGATACGCATGAATGGCAGATACAGCATGGCGCCAATCAGCAGGTTGATAAGCTGCATGATGCTGCCGCTGAGATGCCCGGTGACGATAAAACCGCTGATAACAGGCGGCAGCGTCCAGGGGATAAACACCCCGGTGGTGACGGCGACCGCACCAATTTTCATTGCCACGTACTGCACGGTGACCAGCACCAGCGGCACCAGATTGAACGGAATGAGCATGATCGGGTTCATGATCACCGGCAGGCCGAACAGAATCGGTTCGTTGATGTTAAACACCGAGGCCCCCGCGCCCAGGCGGGCCACTTCGCGCATGTTTTTACTGCGGGCGAAAATCAGCATCGCAATCACCAGCGACAGCGTGGCCCCTGCGCCGCCCATCCAGATCATGTCAAAAAACTGTTCGGTGATAATGTGCGGTGGGGTGGCGCCGGCCTGAATGGCGGCGATGTTATCGGTCTGGTTCTCCATCCACAGCGGGCGAATAATGCCGTTGATCATCGAACCGGAGTTAATGCCCACTGACCACAGAATGGTGATGCTGAATACGGTCATCAGCGCGCCAAAATAGGAAGTACCGTAGTGGCGAACCGGGGTTGCCACCACCTCGTAAATAAACTGGTGGATGGTGTTGTAATGGGTGTTTTCAAAGCCGATGCGGATCATCAGCACCAGGATCATCACCAAGAGGGCAGGGATCAGCGCCGCGAACGACTCCTGCACCGCAGGCGGCACGCCATCCGGCATTCTGATAACCAGTTTTTTGCGCTTCAGCCAGCAGAACAGCTCCGTCCAAAGCAGAGAGCCAATCATCGCCACGAATAACCCTTTACTGCCAATCCACTCTACCGGCATGACGGTAATGCCACCCTGTTCCGCCACTTTGATAAAAGGGGTCAGGATCAGAAAGGCGACCAGCGCCAGAATGCCGCAGGAGATACGGTCTTCGCCATAGTGTTCAGCCAGGCGATAGGCGACCAGGAAGCTGATAAACAGCGACATGGTCGAGAACACCGCGTTGAACGGGATTTCGATAATCGCGCTCCAGCTTTCCCCAAACGCCTGAGACATAAACTGCTGATAGGTTTGGTTGGGGAAGGAGGAGATCACCAGCAGGATAGAGCCGACGATGATAAACGGCATGAATGAAACGTAGGCACCGCGAATGGCACCAAGATGACGCTGCTGGGCCGTTTTGGCCGCCAGCGGCATCAGTTTTGCTTCAAGAAATCCCAGAACATTGTTCATTGTGAACTCCGTACAAGATTGAGAGGTGTTGTTTATGTTATCTCTGGGGATTATCAGTGAAGCGCGGCGAGCGAAAGGTGAAATCGGTCACAAAGCAATCGCTGGTGTATTATAAATCTCATAAGATTAGTTCTGGAGTTTGTTGCGATGGAAATCAAACTGCACGCCAATGCGACCACGACGCCGCGCATCCGTCGTTATCTTCAACAGTCGGATAAGAGCGACAGAGAGCTGGCCGTCGAGCTGGGCATTTCGGTCACCACCGTCAGACGCTGGCGCAATCGCGACCAGGTGTCGGATAACCATACAGCGCCTAAAGTGATACACAAAGCGATGAGACAAGAGCAGATTGCGCTGGTGAATGCCCTGCGTGACATCCTGAGGGCACCGCTGGATGAACTGCTGTTGATGGTCAACGACGTACTCGGAATCGCCGTATCCCGCGCTACCCTGAACCGCTATCTCAAACCGGCCGCAGCTAAGCAAAAAGGGGCACCCTTGCAGGGGAAAAAGGCGCTTAAAGCGGGTATTACGCCCCATACGCTGGAACTGCACCATGTGCCGTTGTCGCTGCATATGGACGACGGCGGGGAGCAGCATCTGCTGTGGGCGCGAGAGCCGGTGAGCGGCTGGTGCTATGCCCGGCTTTACGCCGGGCTGTCGACTCAACGACTGAATACCTGGACGCAGGAGGTGCTGGCGGCATGTCCGGCTGCTATACAATCTATTGAGACTTTTGGTTTTGAGGCGACGCTGGCTGTTAACGACATTACGGTGAAGGCACATCAACGTACCTGCAGTGCACTTCAGGTGATGGTGCCCTTACGCGATATTATTCCGCGAGTGAATGTTGAACCGCCGGGTGTGTTATTGATGACCTTGTGCGAGTTTTACAACCGGGGTAAGGCGCAGAAAAAGCTGGGGGAAAGTACGCCGCAGGCCTTTCTGGAAGGGCTGCGGCGCGAGGTTTAAAGAATGTCGAGCACCTCTTCCGGTGGGCGTCCAATGCGCGCCTTGCCTTTTGCCACCACAATCGGGCGTTCAATCAGCTTCGGATTATCAACCATCGCCTGCACGAGCTCAGCTTCAGTGAGACGCGTGTCGTCCAGGTTAAGTGACTTATACAGATCCTCTTTCTGGCGCATCAACTCCCGTGCACTGCCCATGCCCAGCATATGCAGGAGCTGGCGGATCGTCTGCGCGTCAGGCGGTGTCTCCAGATACAGCACCACCTCAGGCTCTACGCCGTTGGATTTCAGCAGGCTGAGGGTGTCGCGGCTCTTGGAGCAGCGAGGGTTATGGTAGATTTTTACCGCGTCTGTCATCTTTCCTTCCTTTTTACATCTTTTCGTACGGCTTGAAGCGCTGCTGTAGCGCACGTAGCTGATCGATACGCGCATCGTAACGGGCCTGTTGCAGGCTGCCAAGTTTGACCTGCGAACTGGCGCTGCTGAGCATCGAAATGGCCTGATCCAGACGCCCTACCAGGGCAAACCCTTCGGCGCGAGCCGCCAGCTCCTGATCGCGGTTGCCCAGCTGGGCTTCTGCCTGAGCGAGCAGATCCCAGCCGTTTTGATCGTCTTTATTGTCGAAGGTGTAGCGGTTCAGAATGGTGGCCGCTTCACCCGGCTGGCCGCCCTGCAGATAAGCGTTTGCCAGGTTAAGCTGCAGCACCGGGTTGGTCCGCACCTCTTTGGCGCCTTTCAGGCGGTTAATCGCATCGGCAGGTCTCTTCTGCCCCAGATCGATATCGGTCGACAGATCGAGATACCACGGGTTATTCGGGTCGGCGGCCAGCAGCGGTTGCAGGGCTTTGCGCGCCTCGTCGTATTTACTGGCTTCCATCGCCTGCAGGGCACGGCCGTATTGCGCCGCGTTCTTCTCGCGCACGTTGCCTTTTGCCAGGGCATCCAGCAGGTCGCTGGTGAGCTGGTTACGCCCGGAATTGTACATGCCCAGCGTTCTCACTTTCGCCATGTAGAAATCCTGTGAGGATTGCACCACCACCGGACGCATCTGATTGGCACGGTTACGCGCATCGGACAGACGGCTTTCCGGTAATGGGTGGGTGAGCAGAATTTCGGGTGGACGTGACGAGTAGCGTGCCTGATCGAGCAGTTTTTCCAGGAAGCTGGGCATGGCCTGTGGGTCAAAGCCCGAGCGCTGCAACACCTGGATGCCAATGCGGTCCGCTTCCTGTTCGTTTTGCTGGGTGAAACTGATCATCCCCTGGCGCGTGCCTGCCAGCGTGCCGGTTAATGCGGCCATCCCGGCCTGCGGGCTGGCCATCGCCAGCAAAATAGAGCCCAGCGCACCCACCCAGGTCAGGGGCGCGTTGCGTTTCTGGTCTTCCATCGCACGGGCCAGATGGCGCTGGGTCACGTGGGAAATTTCGTGCGCCATGACCGACGCCAGCTGGCTTTCGTTATCGGAATAACGGAATAACGCCGAATGCAGCACCACGTTACCGCCAAAGAAGGCGAAGGCGTTGATTTCGTCGTTATTGATTAAATAGAAGTGGAAGGGGGTTTTTACCGAGTTGGCGTGCGCGACCAGGCGCATCCCCAGACCATTAATGTACTGCACCAGCAATGGGTCATTGATCAGCGGAGCACTGCCGCGCAGCTGGCGAACATAGTAATCACCCATCTGCATCTCCTGACCAATGGAGAGCGTGCTTCCTGCTGTGGTGCCCATGTCCGGCAATGAATCGGACGAATCAGCAAAAGCTGGCAACACCTGACCGACCGTTACGGCGGCAATCAGTGTCGCAACCACTGTTTTTTTCAACTGCCTGAACATAACCACTGTCCTGTATTTTGGATGTGCTAATTTGACCGATGAACCCGCATATCGTTCATCTCCACTGCCCTGCGAGTGTAGCCGTGTTGTGGCATGAAGAAAATCCCATTCATCAGGCTTTTGCGGATTGTGACAGCGATACAAAAAGCGAAAGTCTTTTTTGTGACAGTTAGATACAATTCACTTTCTGACTCCCGTCATTCGATTCAGGGAAGGGTTGTATGCTCGAAATGTTAATGCAGTGGTACCGGCGCCGGTTTAGCGACCCGGAAGCCATTGCTTTGCTGGTTATTCTGGTTGCCGGGTTCGGTATTCTGTTCTTCTTCAGCGGCCTTCTGGCGCCACTGCTGGTGGCGATTGTGCTGGCCTATCTGCTGGAGTGGCCAACCGCGCGGCTGGAGAATATCGGCTGCTCCCGACGCTGGGCGACCAGCATCGTGCTGGTGCTGTTTGTTGGCATTCTGCTGTTGATGGCGTTTGTGGTCATGCCCGTCGCCTGGCAGCAGGGGATCAACCTGATCCGCGATATGCCCGGCATGTTAAATAAGCTTTCTGATTTTGCCGCCACGCTGCCGCGTCGTTATCCGGCGCTGATGGACGCGGGGATCATCGATGCGATGGCCGAAAACATGCGCGCCCGCATCATGACCATGGGCGATTCGGTGGTGAAATACTCCCTGGCGTCGCTGGTTGGGCTCCTTACGCTCGCCGTCTACCTGGTGCTGGTACCGTTGATGGTGTTCTTCCTGGTGAAGGACAAAGACCAGATGCTCAACGCCGTGCGGCGTATTCTGCCGCGTAATCGCGGGCTGGCCGGGCAGGTGTGGGAAGAGATGAACCAGCAGATCACCAACTACATTCGCGGCAAAGTGCTGGAGATGATTGTGGTTGGGGTCGCGACCTGGATTGGCTTCCTGATCTTCGGGCTTAACTACTCGCTGCTGCTGGCGGTGCTGGTGGGGCTGTCGGTCCTTATTCCGTATATTGGCGCTTTTGTGGTCACCATTCCGGTTGTTGGGGTCGCGCTGTTCCAGTTTGGCCTGGGCACCGAGTTCTGGAGTTGCTTCGCGGTGTACCTGATTATTCAGGCCCTGGATGGCAACCTGCTGGTGCCGGTGCTGTTCTCAGAAGCAGTGAATCTCCATCCGCTGGTGATTATCTTATCGGTGGTGATTTTCGGCGGGCTGTGGGGATTCTGGGGCGTGTTCTTTGCCATTCCGCTGGCGACGCTGATTAAAGCCGTCGTCCATGCATGGCCGGATGTGCCAGCGGTGGAGGAGAAGTAGTTTTTGTGCGGCCTGATGCCCTTCTCCCACGGGGAGAGGGGGAAAACACTAAAAACGGCAACCAGGTTGCCGTTTTGCATTTATCTTGTAGGTCGGGTAAGGCGAAGCCGCCAACCGACACTCACTTTCAGGCACTTTGTTTCAGCCAGTTCAGCACCACGTCGTGGTGGTTGCTGGTTTTGAAGTCGTCAAAGACATGTTCCACTTTACCGTCAGCGTCAATCAGGAAGCTGATGCGGTGAATGCCGTCATAGGTTTTGCCCATAAACGTCTTCTCGCCCCAGACGCCGAACTGCTCACAGACCTGATGATCTTCGTCGGAAAGCAGCGTGAAGTTCAGCAGCTCTTTTTCAGCAAATCGTGACAGCTTTTCTGGCTTATCGGTGCTGATGCCCAGCACTTCCACGCCGGCTTTTTTCAACTCGTCCATGTTGTCGCGTAAGCCGCAGGCCTGCACGGTGCAGCCCGGGGTCATGGCTTTCGGGTAGAAATAGACCAGAACACGCTGTCCCTGGAAGTCGGTCAAATTTACTTGCTCACCATCCTGATCCGGTAAGCTAAATTTCGGTGCGATGTCACCGGCTTTCAGTGGGTTCATTACTCAACTCCATCCTGTTCATGCTGCGAATAATTTACGACGCTTATACTGCCTTGCGCGTGTAATTCTGTACAGAGGGCTTTGAACGCTTGCTCGATATTTGACGCATCCTGTGATGCAGGACTGTGGGCGGTGATTTGAATAAAGAGGGTAGGAACGGCACTCTCATCAGCCGGTTGTGTGCGGGAAACCAGCTCGGCAATGTTCATCTGATGGCTGTCAAACAGCGCGGTAAAACGCTCGATCAGATGAGGGGAATCAGGAACTTCAACCTGTACCCAGACGGTGGCAGGCATGGCCGGACGCGGACGCGCATTGGTGCGTTTCATCACGATCAGCAAATCCAGCTCCGCGCCTTTCAGCGGCAGGGTAGATTCGATAAGCGTGATGGCGTTCCATGTCCCGGACAGCAGCATAATAAACGTGAACTCTTCGCCCAGCATCGCCAGACGGCTGTCCTCGATATTACAGCCGCAGCTGCTCACGTGGCGGGTAATGGTGTTCACGATACCCGGCCTGTCAGCACCCAGCGCAGTGATAACCAGGTAATGTTGTGATGAGGTTGTCAAACCTGTTCTTCCTTTGCGTGGTTAAGTCTTCCTAAGGAAAGCATAAAAAAAACATGCATACAACCGCCTGAGGGCCTCAGGTCGCTTGCTTTTATTACAGTTCCAAACGTACCATTGAGGCTCTTGTTCGCACAGAGGATGGCTCATGTTCACGGGAAGTATTGTCGCGCTTGTAACACCGATGGATGAAAAAGGTAATGTCTGCCGGTCAAGCATGAAGAAGCTGATTGATTACCATGTCGCCAATGGAACCTCGGCGATCGTTTCGGTAGGGACTACCGGTGAATCTGCAACGCTGAGCCACGAAGAGCACGGCGATGTGGTGATGTTGACCCTCGAACTGGCTGACGGACGTATTCCGGTCATCGCGGGAACGGGCGCGAATGCAACCGCAGAAGCGATCAGCCTGACCCAACGTTTTAACGACAGCGGCGTTGTTGGCTGTCTGACGGTCACCCCTTACTACAACCGTCCTACTCAGGAAGGTTTGTTCCAGCATTTCAAAGCCATCGCTGAACATACTGACTTGCCACAAATTCTGTATAATGTGCCGTCCCGTACTGGCTGCGATATGCTGCCGGAAACCGTTGGTCGTCTCTCGAAAGTAAAAAATATTATCGGGATTAAAGAGGCGACAGGGAACTTAAGCCGCGTTCATCAGATCAAAGAGCTGGTTTCAGACGACTTTATCCTGTTGAGCGGTGACGATGCGACCGCGCTGGACTTCATGCAGCTCGGTGGTCATGGCGTGATCTCCGTAACGTCGAACGTTGCGGCCCGCGATATGGCGGAAATGTGCAAGCTGGCGGCGGCAGGTCACTTTGATGAAGCCCGTCTCATTAATAAACGTCTGATGCCGTTGCACAATAAATTATTTGTCGAACCCAATCCGATCCCGGTGAAATGGGCATGTAAGGAGTTGGGACTTGTAGCAACCGATACGCTGCGTCTGCCAATGACACCGATTACCGACCACGGTCGTGAAATCGTCACTGCAGCGCTGAAGCATGCCGGTTTGCTGTAAAGTTTAGGGAGATTTGATGGCTTATTCAGTACAGAAGTCGCGCCTGGCGAAGGTTGCGAGTGTTTCGCTTGTTATGCTGCTCGCTGCCTGTAGTTCAGACTCGCGCTACAAGCGCCAGGTGAGCGGTGATGAATCCTATCTGGATGCGACCCCGCTTGCTGAACTTCATGCACCGGCTGGCATGATCCTGCCGATTCAGAACGGCGATTATAATATCCCCGTGACCAACGGCAGCGGCCCGGTGGGCAAAGCGCTTGATATTCGTCCGCCAGCACAGCCACTGGCGCTGGTGAGCGGGGCGCGCACCCAGTTTACCGGTGATACCGCGTCTCTGATGGTGGAAAGCGCACGTGGCAGCACGCTGTGGCCACAGGTGGTGAGCGTCATTCAGTCGAAGAACTACACGATTGACAAGCGTGATGACGCCAGCCAGACGTTAACCACCGACTGGATCGAGTGGAACCGTCTGGATGAAGACCAGCAGTACCGTGGTCGTTATCAAGTCTCCGTTAAACCGCAGGGCTATCAGCAGGCGGTTACCGTTAAGCTGTTGAACCTGGAGCAGGCGGGTAAACCGGTGGCGGATGCTGCCTCTATGCAGCGTTACAGCACTGAAATGCTGAACGTGATTGCGGCGGGTCTGGATAAGAACGCCACAGACGCGGCTAACGCCTCACAGAACCGCAACGGCATGACGTTTGATGTCCAGAGCGGCGCGGATGATACCGGCCTGCCAATGCTGGTTGTTCGTGCGCCATTCAACCAGACCTGGCAGCGCCTGCCAGCGACGCTGGAGAAAGTGGGCATGAAAGTGACCGACAGCACGCGTTCAACCGGTAGCATAACCGCAACGTATAAGCCGCTGTCCGACAGCGCATGGCAGGAGCTGGGCGCACGCGATCCACAACTCGCTTCCGGCGACTACAAGATTCAGGTAGGCGACCTTGATAACCGCAGTAGCCTGCAGTTTATCGATCCGAAAGGTCACACGCTGACCCAGTCGCAGAACGATGCGCTGGTCGCGGTCTTCCAGGCTGCATTCAGCAAATAAATACGAGGGCTGGTGAATCCAGCCCTTTTTATTTTCGTGCTACGCAAACGTGTGCGTGGCATAATATGCCCAGTTTTGAACACAAATCATCACACCAGGAGTAATCAAGATGCAGAAGCAAGCTGAGTTGTATCGTGGCAAAGCGAAGACCGTATACAGCACGGAAAACCCGGATCTGTTGGTGCTCGAGTTCCGCAATGATACGTCAGCAGGGGATGGCGCACGCATTGAGCAGTTCGATCGTAAAGGCATGGTGAACAACAAGTTCAACCACTTCATTATGACCAAACTGGCCGAAGCGGGTATCCCGACTCAGATGGAAGCGTTGCTGTCCGATACGGA
The DNA here is from genome assembly GCF_050031095.1 of Enterobacter cloacae complex sp. 382A5. Classification (NCBI taxonomy): domain Bacteria; kingdom Pseudomonadati; phylum Pseudomonadota; class Gammaproteobacteria; order Enterobacterales; family Enterobacteriaceae; genus Enterobacter; species Enterobacter cloacae complex sp. 382A5. Next base: position 3,335,058 of record NZ_JBLGVK010000001.1, on the reverse strand, counting down.
ATGTCTGGTGAAAAAACTGGATATGGTTCCGGTTGAGTGCGTCATTCGTAACCGTGCCGCGGGCTCCCTGGTGAAGCGTCTGGGCATTGAGGAAGGCATCGAGCTGAATCCACCGCTGTTCGATCTGTTCCTGAAAAACGACGCCATGCACGATCCGATGGTCAATGACTCCTACTGTGAAACCTTCGGCTGGGTGAACAAAGAGAACCTGGCGCGCATGAAAGAGCTGACCTACAAAGCCAACGACGTGCTGAAAAAACTGTTTGATGATGCTGGCCTGATCCTCGTCGACTTCAAGCTGGAGTTCGGTCTGTTCAAAGGCGAAGTGGTACTCGGCGACGAGTTCTCACCGGACGGCAGCCGTCTGTGGGACAAAGAAACGCTGGATAAAATGGATAAAGACCGTTTCCGTCAGAGCCTGGGTGGCCTGATTGAAGCGTACGAAGCAGTGGCTCACCGTTTAGGCGTTAAGCTCGACTAACTCCCTCATCGCCAAAGGATGTTCATATCCTTTGGCGTCTTACCTTTGTTTCCTATGGTAATCTTGCCGTTAACCGCCTACGATCATAGCTATTATTAATGGAATAGTTCGAGGTAGTTATGCGCTGGCAAGGGCGTCGTGAAAGTGACAATGTAGAAGACAGACGTGGTGATAGCGGTGGCGGCCCTTCCATGGGTGGCCCCGGTTTCCGTTTACCCAGCGGAAAAGGCGGAATCATTCTGCTGATTGTGGTGCTGGTTGCGGGTTACTACGGGGTCGATCTCACCGGGTTAATGACCGGTCAGCCGCTGCAGCAACAGCAGCAATCTCAGCGCTCCATCAACCCAAATGAAGATGAAGCGGCCAAATTTACCTCCGTTATTCTCGCGACCACTGAAGACTCGTGGAGCCAGCAGTTTGAGAAAATGGGGCGCAGCTACCAACAGCCGAAGCTGGTGATGTACCGTGGTGCGACCCGCACTGGCTGCGGCACCGGACAGTCGGTGATGGGGCCGTTCTACTGTCCGGCAGACAGCACCGTCTATATCGATCTCTCTTTTTATGATGACATGAAACGCAAACTCGGTGCCGACGGTGATTTTGCTCAGGGCTACGTGATTGCGCATGAAGTGGGGCATCACGTGCAAAAATTGCTGGGCATTGAGCCTAAGGTTCGCCAGCTTCAGCAAAACGCCTCGCAGGCGGAGGTCAATCGCCTTTCCGTGCGTATGGAGCTGCAGGCGGACTGCTTCGCGGGCGTCTGGGGTAACAGCATGCAGAAGCAGGGCGTGCTGGAATCTGGCGACCTGGAAGAGGCGTTAAATGCCGCAGAGGCCATTGGTGACGACCGTCTCCAGCAGCAGAGCCAGGGCCGGGTTGTGCCGGACAGCTTCACTCACGGGACGTCAGAACAACGTTACACCTGGTTTAAACGCGGTTTTGACAGCGGTGACCCGGCGCAGTGCAATACCTTCGGTAAAGCCATGTAATGGTGGCGTTTGACCAACTGATTAGCCAGCTTGAGCGCACCGGCCAGCGTCGGCTGGTGGTGCTCAGCGGTGATGCGCAGTGGTCCCTGGCGCAGGCCGGGGCGCTGCGTGATACGCTTTCCGGGGATTGGGTGTGGCTGGATGAAAACCCTTCCCGGGAGATAAGCGGGCTGCTGGGGCGCGAGTTCCGGCATGCTGTTTTTGATGCCCGCGTCGGGTTTGATGTCTCAGCCTTTGCCGCCCTGAGCGGAACGCTGCGTGCCGGGAGCCTGCTGGTGCTGTTGGCTCCCCCGCTTGCGGTGTGGGCAGACACGCCCGACAGTGATTCCCTGCGCTGGAGCGACAGCGCGGAACCCATTCCCACGCCGAATTTCATTCGCCACTTTTGTCAGACGATTACCCGCGATCCCGATGCAATCGTCTGGCAGCAAAACCAGCCGTTAACCCTTCCTCCATTTCCTGATACCCCTGACTGGCAACCCGCTAACGGTGCACCCCAGCGCGAGCAGGCGGAGATCCTGCAGGCACTTCGTGCAATGCCGAAAGGCGTTGCGGCCGTTACCGCCCCGCGCGGGCGGGGAAAATCGGCGCTTGCCGGCATGCTGCTGAACAGCATTGAGGGCAGAGCAGTTGTCACCGCACCGGCAAAGGGAGCAACGGAGGTCATCGCACGGTTTGCGGGTGAACATTTTCACTTTATGGCACCGGATGCGCTGCTGGCCTCCTCACACCATGCCGACTGGCTGATTGTCGATGAGGCGGCGGCCATACCCGGCCCTGTGCTGGAGAAGCTGGTTGCGCGCTTTCCACGGGTACTGTTAACCACGACGGTACAAGGGTATGAAGGAACCGGAAGAGGGTTTTTGCTTAAATTCTGCGCGCAGTTCAGCGCCCTGCAGCGTTATACCTTATCCACCCCCGTTCGCTGGGCTGCGGGATGTCCGCTTGAGCGGGTGGTCGCCAGCGCACTGCTGTTTGACGACACGCTCATCGACCAGCAGCCGAAAGGAGAGGTGCAACTGACCTCTCTGGCCCCCGACGCATGGGAGCACACGCCTGCATTCGCCGCGAGTGTCTACGAGCTGCTTTGTGCGGCCCATTACCGTACCTCGCCGTTGGATCTGCGTCGTATGATGGACGCCCCCGGTCAGCACGTTGCCGTCGCGCAAACGGACCCGGTCATTGCGGGCGCGCTGTGGCTGGTAGACGAAGGCGGGTTAAGCCCGGCGCTAAGTCGCGCAGTATGGGCGGGTTTTCGTCGACCGCGCGGCAATCTTGTCGCGCAGTCTCTGGCCGCGCATGGTGGCACGCCTCTGGCAGCAACGCTGAAAGGTCGACGGATCACGCGCATCGCTGTTCACCCTCACCGGCAACGGGAAGGGATCGGCCGGGCGCTCATCCGCGAGGCCTGCGGGGAGGATTATCTCTCGGTGAGCTTTGGCTTTACCGACGCGCTGTGGCATTTCTGGCAGCAGTGCGGCTTTGAGCTGGTACGGATAGGCAGCCACCGCGAAGCCAGCAGCGGCTGCTATACCGCAATGGCATTATTGCCGCAAAGTGAGGCGGGGCATCGTCTGTGTGAACAGGCCCGGCTGCGCCTGCATCGCGATGCGCGCGTCTTATCATTGTGGAATGGCGAAAAGATCCCGGTGGCAGATGAGTGGGAAGCTACCCTTAATAGTGACGACTGGCTGGAGCTGGCAGGCTTTGCCTTTGCACACCGGCCCTTTGCTACGTCCGTTGCCGCATTGACGCGTTTGCTGCTCGCCGTCGATCTGCCGCTTCCGGCCCTGCGCGGTAAAATTGAGGCACGAAGAGAGGACGCTGCGCTCAGTGATGAACTGTCGCTCACCGGGCGAAAAGCGGTGCTGGCAAGATTACGCGCTGAAACGGCGCAGACCCTTGAATGTCTTGATAAAGCACGCAGTCAGCAGCTCAAAAGCGACATATTGCAATGGCAATTTTTTCAATGACTTCTTCAGTAAAGTGGCATGGTCATTCCCCCCGCAAGGCGTAGAATCCAGGTCATCAATTAAGGAGACCGCCATGAAACACGATCATTTTGTTGTTCAAAGCCCCGACAAACCGGCTAAACAGTTACTGCTGCTGTTTCATGGCGTTGGCGATAACGCCGTCAATATGGGAGAGATTGGTCGCTGGTTTGCACCTGTTTTTCCTGAGGCGCTGATTGTCAGCATCGGCGGCGTGGAGCCGTGTGGCCCAGACGGACGGCAGTGGTTCTCCGTTCAGGGCGTGACGGAAGAGAACCGTCAGGCGCGCATTGATGCCATTATGCCGGTCTTTATCGAAACCGTGCGTTACTGGCAGCAGCAGAGCGGCGTCGGTGCCGACGCGACCGCGCTGATTGGCTTTTCACAGGGGTCAATTATGTCGCTGGAGAGCGTGAAAGCAGAGCCGGGTCTGGCTTCGCGCGTGATTGCCTTTAACGGCCGTTTCGCGACGCTACCGACGAGCGCGACCACGCAGACAACGATCCACTTGATCCACGGTGGCGAAGACCGGGTGATTGAGCTTTCGCATGCCGTAGCTGCCCAGGAAGCCCTGATCCGGGAAGGCGGGGATGTGACGCTGGATATCGTTGACGATCTGGGTCATGCGATTGACGATCGCAGCATGCAGTTTGCGCTCGACCATCTGCGCTATACCGTACCGAAGCACTACTTTGATGAAGCGCTCAGCGGCGGTAAGCCGGACGATGATGATATTGTTGAATTTATGTGATTATTTCCCCTCACCCTAACCCTCTCCCCTAAGGGGAGAGGGAACATGGCACCCCTCGCCCCTCTGGGGAGAGGGGCTGGGGGGGAGGGGATTACTTCTTCTGGTCTTTCTTCGGCCAGTCGTCGTCGTCATCCCACTTGTCGTTAAAATCACGATGAGGCGGAAGATCCGGCTTGTTGGCGAGGAATTTTTTATGGTCAACGCGCTTAAGATCTTTAATCACGTTAAGCAATACGCCTACCAGAAACACTAACACCAGAATCCACCAGTACTTTGCAAGCCAATCCATTCGCTATTCCTCTCAGAGCGCTCGTCAGGCGACGATTTGCTCCATAATACGTTGATACATACGGGCCAGCAGTTGTAAATCCGCGGCATTTACACACTCATTGATTTTATGAATGGTCGCGTTCACTGGCCCCAGTTCGACAACCTGAGCTCCCATGCGGGCGATAAAGCGTCCGTCTGAGGTGCCACCCGTCGTCAGCAGTTGTGGCTTAATTTCATTATAGTGCTCGATGGCGTTCACCACCGCATCCACCAGTTTGCCACGCTGTGTCAGGAACGGCTGGCCGGAAAGCCACCAGTCCACAGTGTAACGCAGCTGATATTTTTCCAGCAGGGCGATAACGCGCGCTTTGATCATCTCATCGGTCAGCTCGGTACTGAAACGGAAGTTAAACTGAACGAAACAATCGCCCGGGATCACGTTGTTGCTGCCGGTTCCGGCCTTCACGTTCGCAATCTGCATGCTGGTTGGCGGGAAGAACTCATTGCCTTTGTCCCACTCAATGCTCACCAGTTCACTCAGCATCGGCGCTGCGCGGTGAACTGGGTTATCGGCCAGATGCGGGTACGCCACGTGTCCCTGTACGCCGTGAAGGGTCAGGTTACAGGTTAACGAACCGCGGCGGCCATTTTTCACCACATCGCCCACCACCTCGGTGCTGGACGGCTCGCCGACCAGACAGTAGTCCAGACGCTCGTTGCGGGCCATCAGGGCCTCAACTACCTTGACGGTGCCGTTATGGGCGCTGGCTTCTTCATCAGAGGTAATGAGAAACGCGAGACGGTTTTTATGGTTCGGGTGCTGGGCGACAAAGCGCTCAGCCGCCACAACCATTGCCGCCAGGGAGCCTTTCATGTCTGCGGCGCCGCGGCCAAAGAGCATGCCATCGCGGATGGTTGGTTCAAACGGAGGGTTGATCCAGCGGTCCGCATCACCTGCGGGAACCACGTCGGTATGCCCGGCAAAGGCCAGCGTTTCGCCCTGGCCACGCCACGCCCAGAAATTCTGGGTGTCGCCAAAATCCATACGCTCCACGGTAAAACCGATGGCACGCAGGCGCTCAATCATTAATGCCTGACAACCTGCGTCGTCCGGGCTAAGGGAAGGACGGCGAATAAGCTGCTGAGTCAGCTCAATGACCGGGCATGACATAAACTACACCTCAACGAAAAAAGTCGGAATAAAGGGTTTCACTGAAACCCAGCAGCATAGGCTGCCCGGGCGCGCAGAGCAATGGGCGTTTGATGATTGCTGGCATTTCAAGCATCAGATTTGCTGCGCTGTTGGCATCCTTGATGCTGGCACGCAGTGATTCGTCCAGCTTGCGCCAGGTCGTGCCGCGGGTGTTCAGCAGCGCGTCCCACCCCAGTTCGTTAATGGCGGTATGCAGAAATTCTGCATCAAGCCCATCGGCACGGTAATCGTGGAAGCGGTACTCGACGTTGTTAGCTTCGAGCCAGCGACGGGCTTTTTTGATCGTGTCACAATTTTTAATGCCATACATGATAATCATGTTGAATCCTTTTGTTCTTATGACCATTAAATGTTCAGTAAATTCGAAGATATATCCTTAAACGGAATATAACACATTCAGAAACGCTCCGGATTAACACCTCTTTTTAATTCAACTCACACCTGTACGCTGAATATTCTTTCATCATTTAAGCATAGATGTCCATCAGGTATAAATTGCCTGTAAACTCAGCGGGTAAAATAAAACTCACCCGTGCGTAGGGTTATTTCAAAATATTGCTGGCCGTCACACAAAATTTAAGGTTCTCCGTTCATATTTATCATAAATCCAGCGCGCAGACGGGGTACAATCACAGCAATCGGTTAAATTGTCTTCACAATGATGATACGTTTTCGTAGAATGCGCATAATAATAAGAGAGGTTGTTATGATTGAACGTGAACTGGGGAACTGGAAAGATTTTATCGAAGGCATGCTTCGTAAATGACATTCAGTAAGAATTGCAAGAGCACTTAAATAAGTAAAATAACCATAGTGTGAATTAATCGCACAGTAAAAAGGCGGCCTACTGAGCCGCCTTTTTTATTTTCACTATCTTATTCAGGCCGTTCCTTGAGCGGGAAGCGGCGGCGCACCAGCACGAAGAACAGCGGCACAAAATAAATGGCCAGGATTGTGGCTGAAATCATTCCTCCCATGACGCCTGTACCTACCGCATGCTGGCTGCTGGAGCCTGCGCCTGAGCTGGTTGCCATTGGTAACACCCCGAAGACAAACGCCAGCGAGGTCATCAGGATTGGACGTAAGCGCTGACGGCAGGCATGCAGCGTGGAAGCCATCAGCTCATGGCCTTTCGCATTCATCTCATTGGCAAACTCAACAATCAGAATGGCGTTTTTTGCCGACAACCCAATCACGGTGAGCAGCCCCACCTGGAAGTAAACGTCGTTCTCCAGACCGCGCATCCAGGTGGCGAGCAGCGCGCCGATCACGCCAAGCGGCACCACCAGCATGACCGAGAACGGGACTGACCAGCTTTCATACAGCGCCGCAAGACAGAGGAAGACCACCAGCAGCGAAAGCGCGTAAAGCGCGGGAGCCTGCGCCCCAGAGAGCCGCTCCTGATAAGACATGGCCGTCCACTGCAGACCAAAGCCAGCGGGCAGCTGTTGCACCAGCTTTTCCATGGTGTCCATCGCCGTACCGGTGCTGACGCCCGGCGCGGCTTCACCGACGATCTCAACGGCGGAATAGCCGTTATAGCGCTCCAGACGCGGAGAACCGCTCTCCCAGTGCGAGGAAGCGAAGGCGGAGAACGGCACCATGCCGCCCGCATTGTTGCGGACATACCAGAGGTTAATATCGTCCGGCAGCATGCGGTATGGCGCGGCGGATTGCACATACACTTTTTTAACGCGACCGCGATCCATAAAGTCATTCACATAGCTTGAACCCCACGCCGTTTGCAGGGTGTCGTTGATGTCGTCGATGGAAACGCCCAGCGCCTGCGCCTTACGCTGATCAATATCCACCTGCAGCTGCGGGCTGTCATCCAGACCGTTGTGACGGACGCGGGTCAGACCCGGATCTTTACCGGCCAGCTCTAACAGCTTGTCGCGTGCCGCCATCAGCGCCGTGTGGCCCGCACCGGCATGGTCCTGCAACTCCATGTCAAACCCGGCAGAACTGCCGAGACCGCTGATAGCCGGTGGGCTGCTGGCAAAAACGCGAGCCTCTTTGATACGGGAGAAGGCCTTGGTCGCGCGTTCGATAATGGCAAACGAGGTGCCCGTTTTCGTATCGCGTGCGTCCCAGTCTTTCAGGCGCACAAACATACGCGCAACGTTCTGCCCGTTCCCGCCCGGGCCGGAGCCGACGGTGGAGAAGACCGACACCACGTTATCTTTTTCTTTGGTAAAGAAGTACTGCTCCACCTTCTGAACTACCTTCAGCGTTTGCTGCTGCGTTGACCCGCTCGGGAGCTGCACCGAAGTGATGAACATCCCCCGGTCTTCCTGCGGCAGGAACGAAGTCGGCAGATGCAGGAACAGCCACACCATACCGCCCAACAGCACAACGTAAATCATCATCCAGCGCAGGCTGCGGTGCAGCACCTTGCCGACGGCGGTTTCATAACGCGCAGCACTGCGGTTGAACATGCGGTTAAACCAGCCAAAGAAGCCCTTCTGACCGTGCTGCTCCCCTTTATGTAGCGGTTTGAGGAGGGTGGCGCAGAGGGCAGGCGTGAGGATCAGCGCCACCAGCACCGAGAGCACCATTGCGGAGACGATGGTGATTGAAAACTGACGATAAATGGCGCCGGTTGTGCCGCCGAAAAACGCCATCGGGATAAAGACCGCCGAGAGCACCATCGCGATGCCAACTAACGCCCCCTGAATTTGTCCCATCGATTTACGCGTGGCCTGACGCGGGGAAAGCCCTTCCTCGCTCATGATGCGCTCGACGTTTTCGACCACCACGATGGCATCGTCCACCAGCAGGCCAATCGCCAGCACCATTGCAAACATCGTCAGGGTGTTAATGCTGTAACCAAACGCGTAAAGCACCGCGAAGGTACCCAGCAGCACCACCGGAACGGCAATGGTCGGGATCAGCGTTGCGCGGAAGTTTTGCAGGAACAGGTACATGACCAGGAAGACCAGCGCGATCGCTTCCAGCAGCGTTTTCACCACATCTTCAATAGAGGCTTTAACGAAGGAGGTGGTTTCGTAGGCGACTTTGTATTCCAGCCCGTGGGGAAAATAGTGCGACAGCTCATCCAGACGATCCAGCACCAGCTGCGCGGTGGCCATTTCATTGGCCCCGGAGGCCAGTTTTACCCCCAGACCGGAGGCCGGGTTACCGTTAAAGCGGCTGAGATAATCATATTTCTCTGCCCCCATTTCTACCGTGGCGACATCGCCCAGGCGGACCTCTGAACCATCCTGATTTACGCGCAGGGTAATGTTGCGAAACTGCTCCGGGGTCTGAAGCAGCGACTGTGAGTTAATGGTGGCATTCAACGCTTGTTTATCGACAGAGGGCGTTCCCCCCAGTTGTCCCACAGCAATCTGGGCGTTCTGGGATTTAATGGCATCCGTCACGTCGGTTGCCGTCATCTGGAAGCTGTTCAGCTTATTCGGATCAAGCCAGATACGCATTGAATACTGAGAGCCGTAAGCATCGATATCACCGACGCCGTTAATACGGCTGAGGGGATCCTGAATATTACTGGCGACGTAGTCCGCAATGTCCTGCTTATCCATGGAGCCGTCGGTAGAGACAAACGCAATAGTCAGGATGTTGGTGTCACCGGTTTTACGTACGGTAACCCCCTGATTCTGCACCGCCTGAGGCAGTTTACGCATCGCCGACTGCAGCTGGTTTTGCACCTGCTGTACGGCTTCGTCCGGATCCGTACCGGCGGTAAAGCTCAGGGTGACGGTCGCCTGGCCCGTGGCGCTACTCTGCGAGGACATGTACATCAGGTTATCCAGACCCGTCATGTTCTGCTCGATAACCTGCGTGACGGTATTTTCCAGCGTTTGTGCTGAAGCTCCGGGGTAATTTGCCGTGACGCGCACGTTTGGTGGTGCCAGGTCGGGATATTGCTCAACAGGAAGTGAAGTAATGGCCAGGACACCTGTCAGACACAACAGTATGGCAAGTACCCAGGCAAAAATGGGGCGATCGATAAAAAAATTCGCCATGAAAATGAGACCTCGTTTTGCTGCACGTCATTATTGTTTATTGCCCGCATCACTTTAGCGGCAAGACGAAGACCAAACGTGGAGAAATAAAGGAGATAGTGTAAATTATCATGCGCTTTTCTCTGCGCTTCACCTTTTACCGTTATTTACCTCCCGGCCCCGTTTGTTGGGAAGATCACGCTCACCAGCGTCCCCCCGTTTTGCGGCTGGGAAAAGTGCAGCGTTCCGCCGAGTCGCGCCGCGCGTTCGCGCATAATATTCAGCCCGTAATGCCCCGGCGGCTCGCTGGCTTCGCCAATCCCGATACCGTTATCGCGAATGCTGACGCTGTGGGTGCCGTCAGCAGACGTCACGCAGCTGACGGTTATCTCGCTGGCCTGGGCGTGCTTCATCGCATTCAACACCGCTTCACGCACGATCTGCAGCAAATGCACCTGTTTCTGGGCATCCAGCGCCAGCGAGGAGAGGCGGCAGTCGAGGTGCAGCTTTGCCTGCGTCTGGCTCTGTAACCCGTCCAGTGACTCCTGTAGGGCCGCGGGCAGATTGGCATGGTTAAGCGTCAGGCGGAAGGTGGTAAGCAGCTCGCGCAATTGATGCCAGGCGTTGTTAAGCTCGCGGGAAAAGTCGGTGATAATGGTCTGCGCCGGGGCATTTTCCTGCGGGATAGCGCGTTTCAGCAGTGCCAGCTGAATACGTAAATACGACAGTACCTGCGCCAGGGAATCGTGCAGCTCGCGGGCGATCGTCGCGCGTTCTTCCATCAGCAGCAACTGCTGGTAGTGCTTTTGCGCCTGGTTGAAATACAGTCCGCGTCCGAGCATTGTCGCCACGCTTTCCATCAGCGGCAGAGGAACGTGGCCCGTCTCGCTTTGCCAGCGTAATTCCCCGTACAGGGTATCCTGCATCAGCACGGGCAGCGTTTGGACAGGGCTCCCGTTTGATTCGATACCCTCACTGAGCCGCCAGTCGTCGCTGGTGCGCAACTCCAGGTAGTTCATCTGCGTGTACTCATGCACTATCTGCAAAATATGCCGGAAACAGTGGCTGTCTATCTGGCCGGTATTCAGTGCCTGAGAGCATTTAAACAGCATCTCGAGTTGCTGATGCGCCTCATTCAGATGCTGCGTCTTTTCCGCTACGGAGTGTTCAAGCGAGCGATACAGCGTATGCAGCTCGGCAGACATGTGGTTGAACGCCCGGGAAAGTTGGCCCAGCTCGTTTGGCAGCGCGGTATCCGGTGCAGGCGTATCGAATTGCCCCCGCTCAATGCGCTCGCTGGCCGCCACCAGATTATTCAGCGGTAACACCACCTGGCGGCGGATGCGTCGCAGGGTAAAGATCGTCAGGATCAGGATGCCCATCCCGCCCGCCAGGGAGATCAGAATCACCGCCCGGATTTTATGTTCGGTGTAGTGCTGAAGGGCGAGCACAAAGGCGTCAATCCGGCCGACAAAGTCTTCAATGTGGGCCTGATACCACCCGATATCGCCGCGAGCGATGTGGTTGTCCATCTCCTGCCATGCCAGATGCAGTTGCTGATAGCGCGCCTTAACATCGTCCGGCACGTACCAGCGGCTCAGCTTCTGTAGCGCAGGGGCGCTCAGCGTCTGCTGCCAGCTCTCGCGATGCGCCGCCAGGGCGTCGCTGTTGCGTTGCATCTCATAGCCCAGACGGTAGCTCTGCATTCGCAGGGAACCGGCAATATTGATGGCTTCTGCATCCCGCTGGCTGCTGGCAAGCGTGAACAGTGCGACGGTGCTGGTCAGAACGGACAGCACGATAATGGAAATGAAAGCCCGGGCCAGGCTTCCGGAAACGGGTCGTTTAACGGTCACAGAACAGCTTCCTGAAAAAAATTGATCTGCCACAGGTTCACTGGAGATAGTTCGGCTTCCTGGGCATTTGTACATTGCCTGATAGCGCCGCCGTGGGTAAATACAATATTCCTATAAAGAATAAGGTTATTGAACCAAAAACAGGTGTCGTTATGAATCGTTTTATTATGGCCAACAGCCAGCAGTGTATAGGGTGCCGTGCGTGCGAAGTGGCCTGCGTGATGGCGCACAACGATGAACAACACGTGCTGAGCGAACGCCATTTTCATCCCCGCATCACTGTCCTGAAATCTGGCGCGAAGAGCACGCCTGTAACCTGCCACCATTGCGAAAATGCGCCCTGCGCACAGAGCTGCCCTAACGGGGCCATCAGCAAATGCGATGACAGCGTACAGGTGAATCAACAAAAATGCATTGGCTGTAAAGCCTGCGTGGTTGCCTGTCCGTTCGGCACGATGGAGATCGTTGTTACGCCTCTCGACAAGGGCAACGTAAAAGCCTCGGCGCATAAATGCGATCTTTGCCACACGCGCCCACAGGGCCCGGCCTGCATCGAAAATTGTCCGGCACAGGTGCTTACCCTGGCGACGCCCGCCGTGCTGAATCACCTGGCGAAAACCCGCCGCCAGCGCACCGCCCGTCAGGAGGCGCAGCCCTGGCACGGCGAGGCGGTAAGGCCAGACCTGCCGCACACCCGCCTTGAGCAGATGAGAAACACACCGCGACGCGGGGAGCCGGATAAACTCGCCGCGAGAGCACGCGTCAGCCATTTTCAGGAGATCTACCTGCCGTTTCGGGCAGAGCAGGCCGCGCGTGAGGCATCGCGCTGCCTGAAGTGCGGCGAACACAGCATTTGTGAATGGACCTGTCCGCTGCACAACCATATCCCCCAGTGGATTGAACGCGTTAAAGCGGGGGATATCGCCGGGGCGGTTGAGCTTTCACACCAGACCAACTGTTTACCTGAAATTACCGGCCGCGTCTGTCCGCAGGACCGATTATGTGAAGGCGCTTGCACCGTGCGTGATATCTCAGGCGCGGTGACCATTGGCAACATCGAGCGCTATATCTCTGACCAGGCGCTGGCGATGGGCTGGAAGCCGGATCTGAGCGGCGTGACGCCGGTTGATAAACGTGTGGCGGTGATCGGCGCGGGGCCTGCGGGGCTTGCCTGTGCCGACGTGCTGGCGCGCAGCGGTGTCAGCGTCACGGTCTATGACCGGCACCCGGAGATTGGCGGCTTGCTGACGTTTGGTATCCCGGCCTTTAAGCTCGATAAATCGCTGCTCGCACGGCGCAGGGAGATATTCACGGCCATGGGGATCCAGTTCGTTCTGAACTGCGACGTCGGACAGGATGTGCTGATGTCACAGCTGCAACGCGAATACGACGCCCTGTTTATTGGCGTGGGAACCTATCGTTCCATGAAAGCGGGTATCGCGCATGAAGATGCGCCCGGCGTCTATGACGCGTTACCTTTCCTGGTGGCAAACACCCGCCACGTGATGGGGCTTGAGGCAACAACCAAAGAGCCATTTATCGATACCCGGGGGCTGAACGTGGTGGTGCTCGGCGGGGGCGATACCGCCATGGACTGTGTCCGCACCGCGTTACGTCACGGTGCGGCGAAGGTAACCTGTGCCTACCGCCGGGATGAAGCCAATATGCCGGGCTCGAAAAAAGAGGTGAAGAATGCGAAGGAAGAGGGCGCCGCGTTTGAGTTTAACGTTCAGCCCGTGGAGTTAACTCTGGCACCTGACGGACAGGTCAACGGCATTCGCATGCTGCGTACCGAACTCGGCGAACCGGATGCTCAGGGCCGTCGACGGCCGGTACCGATAGCGGGGAGCGAATTTGTGATGCCTGCGGATGCGGTGATCATGGCATTTGGTTTCAATCCACACGAGATGCCGTGGCTGCAGGCGCAGGGCGTGGAGACGGATAGCTGGGGACGAATTATCGCCTCGGTGGAGAGCCGCTATCGCTATCAGACCTCTAACCCGCAAATTTTCGCAGGCGGTGACGCCGTACGCGGCGCAGATTTAGTGGTCACCGCCATGGCGGAAGGGCGACATGCTGCGCAGGGTATCCTCGACTGGCTGGGCGTCAGCGCGTTAAAAACGCATTAAATCGGGTGGGCGACAAAGCGGGGTTCACGGCGTAATATAGGCAGACTCATTGTGTCGTGGAGCCCGTATGACCCTGAAAATTGACGTTATCAAAGACAAAATCCTTTCTGATAATTACTTTGTCCTGCGTAACATCACCTATGATTTAACGCGTAATAACGGGGACGTGATCCGCCACAAACGTGAGGTTTACGACCGCGGCAATGGGGCAACCATTCTGCTTTATAACCGTGAAAAGCAGAGCGTGGTGCTGATCCGCCAGTTCAGGGTGGCGACGTGGGTCAATGGCAATCCGGACGGACGGCTGATTGAAACCTGCGCAGGTCTACTGGATGACGATGAGCCGGAAGTGTGTATCCGCAAAGAAGCCATCGAGGAGACAGGCTTTGAAGTGGGTGAGGTGAAAAAAGTTTTCGAACTGTTTATGTCACCCGGCGGCGTGACGGAAATCGTCCATTTCTTTATTGCCGAATACAGCGATGCGCATCGTATCCATCAGGGCGGTGGGGTGGAAGATGAAGATATCGAGGTGCTGGAGATACCGTTTGTCCAGGCGCTGGAGATGATCCGTACCGGGGAAATTAAAGATGGTAAGGCTGTAATATTACTGCAGTATTTACAAACAACCGGGCTGATGGATCCCTCTTTCGAACGGATGTAGTTTGTTTTTCGGATAAATCTATCCGATAAATCCGATTGAGCAACCCCGGCGGGAACACGAAGATACTGCCCAGTTAAGCGTTTTCGTTCCGGGATTGTGCCATTCATGCGCTACTGCGTTTTTATTTTTTTCCTGATTTGTGTGCTCCCCGCACCGCGGGTGTGGGCTGCGCCTGCACAGCAATCATTCTCAGACTGGCAGGTGACCTGCAATAACCAGAATTTTTGCCTGGCACGCAACACCGGTGAACACCGTGGTCTGGTGATGACGCTTAGCCGCAGCGCTGGCGCGAAAACCGATGCCTCGTTACGTATCGATCTCGGCGGTCTTTCAGACCCGTCTGTCAAAGAGCCTGCAATTGCGCCGCGCCTGCTGCTTGATGGGGTGCCCGTGACGCTGGAGCGTCAGCACTGGCAGTTAACGCCATGGCATCTGAAAACGGACGATGCTGCGACCATCACTGCATTTCTTAAGCATATCCAGGAAGGGAAAGCGCTAACCCTGCGTGATGGCAAGCAGGCGATCTCCCTCAGTGGCCTGAAAGCGGCGCTGTTGTTTATCGATGCGCAGCAAAAGCGCGTCGGCAGTGAAACCGCCTGGATTAAAAAAGGTGACGATCCGCCGTTAAGCGTGCCGCCCGCACCGGCCCTGAAAAAGGTGACGGTTGTGAATCCCACCCCGACACCGCTCTCCCACAGCGAACTGAACGATCTGCTGGATTATGGTACCTGGCGGATGAATAACAGCCAGTGCTCGCTCGACCCCAACCGTCGGGAAGTGCGCGTCACTGCGCTTACCGATGACAAAGCGCTGCTGATCGTCAGTTGCGAAGCGGGGGCGTATAACACCGTCGATCTGGCCTGGCTGGTATCACGTAAAAAACCGTTTTCTTCCCGTAGCGTCAGGCTGCGTCTGCCGTTTACGCCGTCCAGCGGCAGCAGTGAAATGGAGTTAATGAACGCTCGCTTTGATGAGAAAACGCGTGAGTTGACCACCCTGGCGTTAGGGCGGGGGATTGCCGACTGCGGTATCCAGACGCGCTGGCGCTTTGACGGCCAGCGCTTCCGTCTGGTGCGTTATGCCGAGGAGCCCAGCTGCGATAACTGGAATGGGCCAGATGCCTGGCCCACGTTGTGGATCACACGCTAGTTTTGCCGGGTAAGCGTAGCGTCACCGGGCACGCAGGCCCCACTAAAGCACGCTTAACGCCTTCTCAACGACGTTCTCAACGGTAAAACCGAAATACGGGAACAGCTTGTCGGCCGGCGCCGATTCACCGTATCCCCGCATGCCGACAATGGCCCCTTTCAGCCCGACATATTTGTACCAGTAGTCGGCAATGCCCGCCTCAACCGCCACGCGGGCCGTCACGCTGGATGGCAGGACCGATTCACGATATGCCTCATCCTGCGCGTCAAAGATGTCGGTTGAAGGCAGGGAAACCACGCGCACCGCGTGACCTTCGGCAGTCAGCTTCTCCGCCGCTTTGACGGTAATCTCCACCTC
Source organism: Enterobacter cloacae complex sp. 382A5 (assembly GCF_050031095.1). Lineage (NCBI taxonomy): Bacteria > Pseudomonadati > Pseudomonadota > Gammaproteobacteria > Enterobacterales > Enterobacteriaceae > Enterobacter > Enterobacter cloacae complex sp. 382A5. Next base: position 3,319,243 of record NZ_JBLGVK010000001.1, on the reverse strand, counting down.
GGAACCGGTGGCAATCAGGATCACATCCGGCTTGCCGCCGCTGTCCTTCAGAATGTAACCGCCGCGGGCAATGTCTTTCACCTGCTCCGGCGTGCGCTCAATCTGCGCCAGGTTCTGACGTGACAGGATCAGCGCCGTCGGTCCGTTATGGCGCTCTACTGCCAGCTTCCAGCCCACCGCGGCCTCGACCTGATCGCACGGACGCCAGGTGCTGAAGTTTGGCGTCAGGCGCAGGCTCGCCAGCTGTTCAACGGCCTGGTGGGTTGGCCCGTCTTCCCCAAGCCCGATGGAGTCATGGGTGTAAACCATAATCTGCCGCGCTTTCATCAGAGCCGCCATGCGTGCGGCGTTACGGGCGTATTCCACAAACATCAGGAAGGTGGCGGTGTAGGGGACAAATCCCCCGTGATGAGCGATACCGTTGGCAATGGCGGTCATGCCGAACTCGCGTACGCCATAGTGAATATAGTTTCCGCCGATATCCTCTTTCAGCGATGTCGAGCCAGACCAGATGGTCAGGTTGCTGGGGGCCAGATCCGCCGAGCCGCCCAGCAGTTCAGGCAGGATTGGGCCAATCGCATTCAGGGTGTTTTGCGATGCCTTACGGGTGGCGATTTTGGCCGGGTTAGATTGCAGGTTTTCAATCAGCGCCTGCGTTTTCTCTTCCCAGTCCTCCGGTAGCCCTCCGCTCATGCGGCGGGTGAATTCGGCCGCCAGCTCCGGGTAGGCCTTTTTGTAGGCGGCAAATTTCTCGTTCCAGGCGTGCTGGGCCTTTTCACCCTCTTCACGGGCATCCCATGCGCGGTAAATCTCTTTCGGAATTTCGAACGGCGGATATTTCCATCCCAGTTTCTGCCGGGTCAGCGCCACTTCCTCATCACCCAGCGCCGCACCGTGCGCCTCTTCTTTACCTGCTTTATTCGGCGAACCAAAGCCGATAACCGTGCGGCAGATAATCAGCGACGGTTTGTCCTTCACGCTTTGCGCTTCCTGAATTGCTTTTTTCACCGCCTCGGGATCGTGGCCGTCAATTTCATGCACCACATGCCAGTGGTAGGCTTCAAACCGTTTTGCCGTGTCGTCGGTAAACCAGCCCTCGGTTTCCCCGTCTATGGAGATGCCGTTGTGGTCATAGAAGCCAATCAGCTTGCCCAGCCCCAGCGTGCCCGCGAGCGAACAGACCTCATGGGAGATCCCCTCCATCAGACAGCCGTCACCCATAAAGACGTAAGTGTAGTGATCGACGATGTCATGCCCCGGCTGGTTAAACTGCGCACCCAGCGTGCGTTCCGCGATGGCCAGCCCAACGGCGTTGGCTAAACCCTGTCCCAGCGGCCCGGTGGTGGTTTCCACCCCTGGCGTATAGCCAATCTCCGGGTGGCCGGGGGTTTTCGAATGCAGCTGGCGGAAGTTTTTCAGCTCTTCGAGCGGCAGATCGTAGCCGGACAAATGCAGCAGGCTGTAGAGCAGCATCGACGCGTGGCCGTTAGAGAGAATAAAACGGTCGCGATCGTACCAGGTGGGGTCGTTAGGGTTGTGCTTCAGGAAGTCATTCCACAACACTTCGGCAATATCTGCCATGCCCATTGGTGCGCCAGGGTGGCCGGAATTGGCTTTTTGCACGGCATCCATGCTAAGGGCGCGAATGGCATTGGCTAACTCTTTACGGGACATAGTTCACTCCGTGGCAAGGTTAAAGTTTGGCGGCGAGAAGATCTTCAAGTTTGCGCTGGTCGACGGCGAACTGGCGGATGCCGTCCGCCAGTTTTTCCACGGCCATTGGGTCCTGATTGTGCTCCCAGCGGAATTCCGCTTCGGTCATGGCTTTCGGTTTGGGCAGTACGGTGGAGGTCGGCACCAGTTTACGGATTACCGTCTCTTCTTTGTCCTGCAGCTTTTTCAGCAGGTCAGGGGAGATGGTCAGGCGGTCACACCCTGCCAGCGCCAGGATCTGCTCGGTGCGGCGGAAGCTGGCCCCCATTACGATGGTCTCGTAGCGGTGCTGCTTGTAATAGTCGTAGATATTACGTACCGACTTCACGCCCGGGTCTTCCTCCACCACGTACGGATCCATCGGCTGTTTTGCCTGATACCAGTCGTAGATGCGCCCGACGAATGGTGAGATCAGGAATACGCCCGCTTCGGCACAGGCGCGCGCCTGTGCAAACGAGAACAGCAGCGTCAGGTTGCAGTGGATCCCCTCTTTTTCCAGCACTTCCGCCGCGCGGATGCCTTCCCAGGTGGAGGCGAGCTTAATCAGAATGCGTGATTTGTCGATCCCCTGCTCCTGGTAGAGTTCGACGAGGCGGCGGGCTTTATTGATGCTCTTCTCTTTATCGAAAGAGAGGCGGGCGTCGACTTCGGTGGAGACGCGCCCCGGGATGCTTTTCAGAATTTCCGCACCGAAATTAACCGCCAGCTTGTCACTGGCTTCGGCAACCTGTTGTTCCTGGGTTTTGCCGCGCTGTTTGCCATAGGCAATGGCGTCATCAATCAGATGACTAAAATGGGAAAGCCCTGCCGCTTTGAGCAGCAGCGACGGGTTGGTGGTTGCGTCTTCAGGCTGGTAGTGCCGAATCGACTCGATATCGCCGCTGTCTGCAACCACGGTCGTGAATTGTTTGATGCCGTCAAGTTGGTTCATAAGTCATGACTCCTTGAAAATAAAAGCGTTAGACGAGTGCGTTAGTTCACACTTCTGGAAAAATCATGATGGACTTAACAAAAAAGCATAGCAGACGGGGGAGGCATTGCTTTTGAGACGGGTAACATGGCTGTTATAAATTGATAACAATTTTTAATGTGTGATGGTGAGAGTTTGGCAGCCTTCAAAGTTTATGCCGCAGCCTGCGGCGATACTATCTGACCGATACGTAAAAGGAATAACAAGATGGACGATCAGTTAAAACAGAGTGCCCTCGATTTTCACGAGTTTCCTGTCCCGGGTAAAATTCAGGTCTCCCCGACAAAACCGCTGGCAACCCAGCGCGACCTGGCGCTGGCCTACTCGCCGGGCGTGGCGGCACCGTGTCTCGAAATTGAAAAAGATCCGCTGGCCGCTTACAAATATACCGCGCGCGGCAACCTGGTCGCCGTGATCTCTAACGGTACGGCGGTGCTGGGCCTGGGCAACATTGGTGCGCTGGCCGGTAAGCCTGTGATGGAAGGGAAGGGCGTTCTGTTCAAGAAATTCGCCGGTATCGACGTGTTTGATATCGAAGTGGACGAACATGATCCCGATAAATTCATCAACGTCGTGGCGGCGCTGGAGCCGACCTTTGGCGGTATTAACCTCGAAGACATCAAAGCGCCGGAATGTTTCTACATTGAGCAGAAACTGCGTGAACGTATGAACATTCCCGTGTTCCATGATGACCAGCACGGGACGGCAATTATCAGCACCGCCGCCATTCTTAACGGCCTGCGCGTGGTGGAGAAAAATCTCTCTGACGTGCGCATGGTAGTCTCCGGCGCGGGTGCGGCGGCCATTGCCTGTATGAACCTGCTGGTGGCGCTCGGGATGCAGAAACACAACATTGTGGTCTGCGACTCCAAAGGCGTGATCTATAAAGACCGCGAGCCTAACATGGCGGAAACCAAAGCGGCCTACGCGGTGGACGACGACGGCAAGCGTACGCTTGAGGATGTCATTGAAGGCGCGGATATCTTCCTGGGCTGTTCAGGCCCGAAAGTGCTGACCCAGGAGATGGTGAAGAAGATGGCGCGTGCGCCAATGATTCTGGCGCTGGCGAACCCCGAGCCGGAAATCCTGCCGCCGCTGGCGAAAGCGGTGCGTGAAGATGCCATCATCTGTACCGGTCGCTCCGACTACCCGAACCAGGTGAACAACGTGCTCTGCTTCCCGTTCATCTTCCGTGGGGCGCTGGACGTAGGCGCGACGGCCATTAACGAAGAGATGAAGCTCGCGGCGGTGCACGCCATTGCGGAACTGGCACACGCCGAGCAGAGCGAAGTGGTCGCTTCAGCCTATGGCGATCAGGATCTGAGCTTTGGCCCGGACTACATCATTCCAAAACCGTTCGACCCGCGTCTGATTGTCAAAATCGCGCCAGCGGTTGCGAAAGCGGCGATGGACTCTGGCGTGGCGACGCGCCCGATAACCGATTTCGATGCTTACGTGGATAAGCTCACCGAGTTTGTCTACAAAACTAACCTGTTTATGAAGCCGATTTTCTCTCAGGCTCGTGCCGACGCGAAGCGGGTGGTGCTGGCGGAAGGGGAAGAGGCGCGCGTGCTCCATGCCACGCAGGAGCTGATCACCTTAGGGCTGGCGAAGCCGATCCTGATTGGCCGCCCGAGCGTTATCGAGATGCGTATCCAGAAGCTGGGCCTGCAGATCAAACCGGGCGTTGATTTTGAGATAGTTAACAACGAATCCGACCCGCGCTTTAAAGAGTACTGGAGCGAATACTATGCGATCATGAAACGTCGCGGGATCACTCAGGAGCAGGCGCAGCGGGCGGTGATCAGCAACACCACGGTGATTGGCGCAATCATGGTTCATCGCGGCGAGGCGGATGCGCTAATCTGCGGCACCATCGGTGATTACCACGAGCATTTCAGCGTGGTGCAGGAGATCTTCGGCTATCGCGACGGGGTGCACACGGCCGGTGCGATGAACGCGCTGCTGCTGCCAAGCGGTAACACCTTTATCGCCGATACCTACGTCAACGACGATCCAACTCCGGACGAGCTGGCGGAGATCACCGTGATGGCGGCTGAAACCGTGCGTCGCTTTGGTATCGAACCGAAGGTGGCGCTGCTGTCGCACTCTAACTTCGGCTCCTCTAAATCTGCGGCGGCCTGCAAAATGCGACAGACGCTGGAGCTGGTTCGCGAGCGCGCACCGGAGCTGATGATTGACGGTGAGATGCACGGCGACGCCGCGCTGGTGGAGAGCATCCGCAATGAACGTATGCCAGACAGCCCGCTGAAAGGCTCAGCGAATATCCTGATTATGCCAAACGTGGAAGCGGCGCGTATCAGCTACAACCTGCTGCGCGTCTCGAGCTCTGAAGGGGTGACCGTGGGGCCGGTGCTGATGGGTGTGGCAAAACCGGTGCATGTGTTAACGCCAATTGCGTCTGTACGCCGTATCGTGAATATGGTGGCGCTGGCGGTGGTTGAGGCGCAGACGCAGCCGCTGTAAGCGCGTGGTGTCGGGTGGCGCGTTCGCTTACCCGACCTACGGGTTGACCAGGACGGATAAGCGCAGCGCCATCCGGCAGTTAAACCCAGTCCCGAACCTTAATAAACTCACTCAGGGCAGCCTCCGGGCTGCCTTCTTTTGGCGCGTAGCAGTACTCCCAGCGCACCAGCGGCGGCATTGACATCAGAATCGACTCCGTGCGCCCGCCGGTTTGCAGGCCAAACAGCGTCCCGCGATCCCATACCAGGTTAAACTCCACGTAGCGCCCGCGACGGTAAAGCTGGAACTCGCGTTCGCGCACGCCGTAGTCGGTGTTTTTACGCCGTTCAACAATGGGCAGATAAGCGTCGGTATAGCCTTCGCCCACCGTACGCATAAAGCTGAACGCGGTATCAAAATCAGGCGTGTTCAGATCGTCAAAGAACAGCCCGCCAATGCCGCGCTGTTCGTCGCGGTGTTTGAGGTAAAAGTAGTCGTCGCACCACTTTTTGTATTTCGGGTAAACGTCTTCGCCAAACGGCAGGCAGAGATCGCGTGCGGTCGTATGCCAGTGCACGGCATCCTCTTCAAAGCCGTAGTAGGGGGTCATGTCGAAACCGCCCCCAAACCACCAGACCGGATCGGCCCCCGGTTTTTCCGCAATGAAAAAACGCACGTTGGCGTGGCTGGTTGGCACAAACGGGTTGTGCGGGTGTACCACCAGCGAAACGCCCATCGCCTGGAAGCTGCGGCCCGCCAGTTCAGGACGATGCGCCGTTGCAGAAGCGGGCATGGCTTCCCCGTAAACGTGGGAAAAATTGACGCCTGCCTGTTCAAAGATCCCGCCGTTTCGCAACACACGGCTACGCCCGCCGCCGCCGGCCTCGCGCTGCCAGTTATCTTCCTGAAAATTACCGCCGTCTGCAGCGGCCAGTTTCTGGCAAATCTCATCCTGCAACTGCAGCAGGAAGGTTTTTACCCGCTTTGCATTCGGTTTCATTAACGTTTCCTGGAGTGCGCTTTTTGATTATCGAACCAGTTAAAGTAACTGATGATGCCGGAGGCGATGGCATTGGCGATTTTCTGACGAAACGCCGCGGTACCAAGCAGACGCTCTTCTTCCGGGTTAGTGATGAAAGAGGTCTCCACCAGCACGGACGGAATCGACGGTGATTTCAGCACCACAAACGCGGCCTGCTCCGTGCTCTTGCTGTGCAGACGGTGCACCGGCTTAATCCGTTTGAGGATATGCGAGCCCAGCGTCAGACTGTTTTTGATGGTATCGGTCTGCACGAGGTCGAACAGCACCTGCTGTAACAGGTGATCTTTATCGGTGGCCTTCTTCCCGGCGACTTCATCCGCACGGTTTTCACGGTCGGAGAGATATTTCGCCATGGCACTACTGGCGCCGCGATTGGAGAGGGCAAACACCGACGCGCCCGCGGCGGAAGGGTTTGTAAAGCCATCCGCGTGAATGGACATAAAGAGATCGGCACCATGCTTATGGGCAATTTCCACGCGGTCATACAGCGGAATAAAGGTGTCGCCCGTGCGCGTCAGGCGGGCGTCAATGCCGTTGCTGCGTAAAATCGATCGCACATTTTTTGCAATTGCCAGCACGACGTGTTTTTCTTTTGACCCGTTTTTGCCAATGGCGCCGGTATCAATGCCGCCGTGACCCGGGTCGAGCATGACCAGACGCTTCGCGCCTGGTTTTTTGGCTTTGGGTTTGCTGTGTCCGTTACTGGTTTTAAGCGTGCTCTCTTCTTTTGCCTGAGCCTGCTGTGCGATGCCCGTTAACGTTAAGGCCGCCAGCCCCGCTTTGAGAACCTGACGACGCGATGTGAGTGCTTTTAATGGTTTGAATGTGCTCATGCGGCCTGAATAGTAAAAATTGCGGTCCTGGTGTTATATCGTATCGCGTTTAGCGTTACGACAGTCCTTATTGAGAATTGTTTTACTTTTCATTTCAATACGTGACAAAGTGACATTATGCCAAATTTTGGCGAGATTTTCCCCGGTTATTGGCTAAATGCCCTGTTCGCGCCATAATCACTGTTTTTAAACCCGAAAAGGCGGTTAATACCATGGAGATACGCGTTTTTCGCCAGGAAGATTTCGAAGAGGTGATCACCCTTTGGGAGCGCTGCGATTTGCTGCGTCCGTGGAACGATCCAGAAATGGACATTGAGCGTAAGCTGAATCACGACGTCAGTCTGTTTCTGGTGGCGGAAGTGAACGGCGAAGTGGTGGGCACGGTGATGGGCGGTTACGACGGCCATCGCGGCTCTGCTTATTATCTGGGCGTTCACCCGGAATACCGGGGGCGCGGCATTGCCAATGCACTGCTCAATCGTCTTGAGAAAAAACTGATCGCTCGCGGTTGTCCAAAAATTCAGATCATGGTGCGCGAAGATAACGACGTGGTGCTGGGCATGTATGAACGTCTGGGCTATGAACACGCTGACGTGCTGAGCTTAGGTAAACGTCTGATCGAAGATGAAGAGTATTGAGATCCGCCCGGCAGATTACGACGCGCAGGGGCGTGTCAGGCTGCCTTTCTTATTCTGGTGCGTACTGCTGCTGCAGGCCCGCACCTGGGTGCTGTTTGTCATGGCCGCCGCGTCCCGCGGGCAGGGCGATACATTACTGACGCTCTTTTATCCCGATCACGACGCCTTTTGGCTCGGCCTGTTACCGGGCGTACCGGCGGTGGTGACGTTTTTGTGCAGCGGCCGACGACAGGCGATCCCACGGCTTTGGCGTGCGCTTCGCTGGCTGCTGATCCTGGCCCAGATTGCGCTGCTCTGCTGGCAGCCTGTGCTCTGGTGGTACGGTGAACCGCTTACGGGCATCGGCATTGCGCTGGTGGTTGCCGATATCGTGGCGCTGCTGTGGCTGCTGACTAACCCCCGCTTACGCGCCTGTTTTACGCATGAGTCAGATTAACGCGGCACTTTTTGCCGATGCTGCACTCCAACAAGCGTTGATTTAACACGTAAGGACGTTTCAATGAAATCGCTGCGTTTACTTTTATGCGCTCTCCCGCTGGCGTTAACCGGCTGTTCAACGCTCTCCTCCATTAACTGGTCGGCCGCTTATCCGTGGAACTGGTTTGGCTCTTCGCTGGAAGTGACCGAGCAGGGCGTGGGCAACATTACCGACGTGACGGCGCTGGATCAGGACGCGCTTCAGGCGGCCCTGAGCAGCGACTACCGTCTGCGCAGCGGCATGAAAACTGAAAACGGCACTATCGTGCGTTACTTCGAAGCGCTGAAAGGAGACAAACTGGCGCTGGTGATTAACGGCGATAAAGGCACGGTAAACCGTATTGCCGTGCTGGACGATGCCATCCCGACGGCGAGCGGCGTGAAGGTTGGTACGCCGTTTAGCGATCTTTATAAACAGGCTTTCGGCAATTGCGCCAGCGCGCCTTCAGACGATGGCGTGGCGGTGCAATGTAAAGCGCCGGACAGCCAGCACATCAGCTACCTCTTTACCGGAACCTGGAGCGGCCCTGAAGGCTTAATGCCGTCTGACGACACGCTGAAAAACTGGAAAGTGAGCAAAATTATCTGGCAGCAGTAATTTGCGCCTGAACAATCCGTCTCGCTGAAATCCGGGTATAATACCCGCCATCAATGCCACGTTGTCGTGGCATCTTTATTTCAGGAGGAGCGATGTCTCAGGTTCAGAGTGGCATTTTGCCAGAACATTGCCGCGCGGCGATTTGGATTGAAGCCAATGTGAAAGGGGATGTGGATGCCCTGCGTGCGGCCAGCAAAGTCTTTGTGGATAAACTGGCCACCTTCCAGGCCAAATTCCCGGATGCCCATCTGGGCGCTGTGGTGGCCTTTGGCAATAACGTCTGGCGTCAGCTGAGCGGCGGTGAAGGGGCGGAAGAGCTCAAAGACTTTATCCCTTACGGCAAAGGTCTGGCACCGGCAACCCAGTACGACGTGTTGATCCATATTCTCTCTCTGCGCCACGACGTGAACTTCTCCGTTGCTCAGGCGGCGGTAGCGGCGTTTGGTGACAGCATTGACGTTCAGGAAGAAGTCCACGGTTTCCGCTGGGTGGAAGAGCGTGATCTGAGCGGCTTTGTCGACGGGACGGAAAACCCGGCAGGTGAAGAGACGCGCCGTGAAGTGGCGGTCATCAAGGATGGCGTGGACGCCGGCGGCAGCTACGTATTTGTTCAGCGCTGGGAGCATAACCTTAAGCAACTTAACCGCATGAGTGTGCAGGACCAGGAGATGATGATTGGCCGTACCAAAGAGGCCAACGAAGAGATCGACGGCGATGTACGCCCGGTGACCTCTCACCTGAGCCGCGTTGACCTCAAGGAAGACGGTAAAGGGCTGAAGATTGTTCGCCAGAGCCTGCCGTATGGCACCGCAAGCGGAACCCATGGCCTTTATTTCTGCGCCTACTGCGCGCGGCTGTACAATATTGAGCAACAGCTGCTGAGCATGTTCGGCGATACCGACGGCAAGCGTGACGCCATGCTGCGCTTCACCAAACCGGTCACCGGCGGCTACTACTTCGCACCCTCCATTGAGCGCCTGCTGGCGCTGTAATTCCCTTTCTCCCTCTCCCTTTGGGTGTACAGTCCGGGGACATGGTAGACAGGTGTTCGGGGACATGGTGAACACTTTTTAACATCCTTTACCCATGGTGATCGACTTTTTCTTCAGGTCGATCACCCCCACTTTTGTGCTGTACCACCACACCTCGTAGCGGCCGTCTTCCTGCATCTCCTTCAGCCCGACCCGTTCTTCCCTGAATGCCTTGCCTGCGCTCAGACTTACCCCTTTCACGCTCAGCTTTCCGCTGATATCCACTTTCCTGACCATCACGCCCTCGTCATACTCCGGGGGCGTTGTGTTGCCGCTGTACTGCCGTGCAGACGGCTGATACCGCGAGCCCGGTACCGCCATGTCCAGCGCCTCATGCGGGCGTTCAAGGTTATAGACCGTCCTCCAGTGGTCGAAGGCGCGCTGCAGTTCGCCCTCGTTCGCGAACCACTTACCCTGCAGCACCTCTGCCTTCAGGCTGCGATGAAAACGCTCCAGCTTGCCCTGCGTCTGCGGATGATACGGCCGGGAGTGCCCCACCCGGATACCATGGCGCATCAGCCACAGCTCCAGTGCCGTCCAGGTGCCGGTGGTGTCTCCCCACGGGGCGCCGTTGTCCATTGTCATCCGGTCCGGCAGGCCGTAGCGTTCAAACACGCTGACCAGCCGCTGCTGCACGGTCTCACGCCGTTCATCGGTACAGTGCGCCAGGCACAGGGAAAAACGGGAGTGGTCATCCAGCAGGGTGAGCGGATGGCAGCGGCCACCGCCAAAGGGAAAGTGGCCCTTAAAATCCATCTGCCAGAGCTGGTTCGGCGCGTCATGTTCGAACCGCCCCGTGGCGGGAATGCCCGGAGAAGTGCCCGGCAGCAGGCCGTGACGGGCCATCAGGTTATGAACGGTGCTGAAGGCGGGCATACGGTGCCCCTGGTCTTCGAGCCAGCGCTTTATCTTGCGTGCGCCCCAGCGTTCATGGCGGTCATGGGCCATACGCAGCAGGGCAGTGATGTCGTCAGACGAGCGGTTCGGGGAATGGTGCGGTATGCGCGGGTGGTCCTGAAGGCCGGCGGCCCCTTCCTCCCTCCAGCGGCGAAGCCACTTGTAGCCGGTGGCAGGTGAAATGCCGAAGCGACGGCAGAGGGAACGGATGTTCGCCCCGTCCTGCGAGGCGAACAAAACAAACTCAGTACGTAATGACATGGTATCTCTCGCATCCCAGGGCATAAGCGACTCCATAAACGGGTTCTTATGCCTTAGTTGTAAGTGTCTACCATGTCCCCGAACAAGTGTTCACTATGTCCCCGGACCGTACATGGGAGAGGGTTGGGGTGAGGGCAACAGGCCGCACCCTTATTCCCTTTTCTGCTTGTAAATCACCAAACGGTATATAAAACCGTTACTCCTTTCGACCTCGTTATAAATATTATGACAATAAGATAGTCATCACATTTATAAGGGTGCGCAATGGCCGTTACTGTACTGAAAAAAGGATCCCTGGCACTGGCAGGTTTACTGCTGGTGGCACAGGCGCAGGCGACTGAGCTGCTGAACAGTTCATATGACGTCTCCCGCGAGCTGTTTGCCGCCCTTAACCCGCCGTTTGAGCAGCAGTGGGCGAAAGACAATAACGGTGACAAGCTGACCATTAAACAGTCTCACGCCGGTTCGTCCAAACAGGCGCTGGCGATCCTCCAGGGGTTGAAAGCGGACGTGGTGACCTATAACCAGGTGACCGATGTGCAGATCCTGCATGACAAAGGCAAGCTCATCCCGGCCGACTGGCAGAGCCGTTTACCAAACAACAGCTCGCCGTTCTACTCCACCATGGGCTTCCTGGTGCGTAAAGGCAATCCGAAGAATATCCACGACTGGAGCGATCTGGTTCGTTCTGACGTAAAGCTGATTTTCCCGAACCCTAAAACTTCCGGTAATGCGCGTTATACCTGGCTGGCGGCGTGGGGTGCAGCGGACAAAGCAGACGGTAACGATAAAGCCAAAACCGAGCAGTTCATGACCCAGTTCCTGAAAAACGTCGAAGTGTTTGATACCGGCGGTCGCGGAGCAACCACGACTTTCGCAGAACGCGGTCTGGGCGATGTGCTGATTAGCTTTGAATCGGAAGTGAACAACATCCGCAAACAGTATGAAGCGCAGGGCTTTGAAGTCGTTATCCCGAAAACCAACATCCTGGCCGAGTTCCCGGTGGCGTGGGTGGATAAAAACGTGCAGGCAAACGGCACTGAGAAAGCGGCAAAAGCCTATCTCAACTACCTGTACAGCCCACAGGCGCAGACCATCATTACCGATTACTACTATCGCGTGAACAACCCTGACGTGATGAACAAACTGAAAGATAAATTCCCCCAGACCGCGCTGTTCCGCGTGGAGGATCATTTCGGCTCCTGGCCTGAGGTGATGAAAACGCATTTTGCCAGCGGCGGTGAATTAGACAAATTGCTGGCGGCGGGGCGTAAGTAATGTTTGCCCTCTCGACTAAACGCGTGCTGCCGGGGTTTACCTTAAGCCTCGGAACCAGCCTGCTGTTCGTCTGCCTGATTTTGTTGTTGCCGCTCAGCGCGCTGGTGATGCAGCTTGCGCAGATGAGCTGGTCCCAGTACTGGGAAGTGGTCACCAACCCACAGGTCGTTGCGGCCTATAAAGTGACGCTGCTGTCGGCGTTTGTGGCCTCGCTTTTTAACGGCGTGTTTGGCCTGCTGATGGCGTGGATTTTAACCCGCTATCGTTTTCCGGGCCGCACGCTGCTCGACGCGTTAATGGATTTACCATTCGCACTGCCGACGGCCGTTGCCGGTTTAACGCTGGCGTCACTTTTCTCTGTAAACGGTCTGTACGGCGAGTGGCTCGCGAAGTTTGACATCAAAGTGACCTATACCTGGCTCGGTATCGCGGTGGCGATGGCCTTTACCAGTATTCCGTTCGTGGTGCGTACCGTACAGCCGGTGCTGGAAGAGTTAGGCCCGGAATATGAAGAAGCGGCAGAAACGCTGGGGGCTACGCGCTGGCAGAGCTTCCGTAAAGTTGTCCTGCCTGAGCTTTCTCCGGCGCTGATGGCGGGAGTGGCGCTGTCGTTTACCCGTAGCCTCGGCGAGTTCGGTGCGGTCATTTTTATCGCCGGTAATATTGCGTGGAAAACGGAAGTGACGTCGCTGATGATTTTTATCCGTTTGCAGGAGTTTGATTACCCGGCAGCGAGCGCCATTGCCTCGGTCATTCTTGCCGCATCGTTGCTGCTGCTCTACACAATCAACACTCTGCAAAGTCGCTTTGGTCGACGTGTGGTAGGTCACTGATGGCGGAAGTTACTCAATTGAAGCGATACGATGCGCCCCGCATCAACTGGGGTAAATGGTTTTTGATTGGTACGGGCGTGCTGGTTTCTGCTCTCATCCTTGTGGTACCGACAATCTATATTTTCGTGCAGGCGTTCAGCAAAGGGATTATGCCCGCGCTGGAAAACCTGGCGGACCCGGATATGCTGCACGCCATCTGGCTGACGGTGCTGATTGCGCTGATCACCGTGCCGGTCAACCTGGTATTCGGTACGCTGCTGGCCTGGCTGGTGACGCGCTTTACCTTCCCGGGGCGTCAGATGCTGCTGACGCTGCTGGATATCCCGTTCGCCGTCTCACCGGTGGTGGCGGGTCTGGTTTACCTGCTCTTTTACGGCTCTAACGGCCCGCTGGGTGGCTGGCTGGATGAGCACAACCTGCAGGTGATGTTTGCCTGGCCGGGTATGGTGCTGGTGACTATCTTTGTAACCTGTCCGTTTGTGGTACGCGAACTGGTACCGGTGATGTTAAGCCAGGGGAGCAACGAAGACGAAGCGGCTGTGCTGCTGGGCGCGTCAGGCTGGCAGATGTTCCGCCGCGTCACGCTGCCGAATATTCGCTGGGCACTGCTCTATGGGGTGGTGCTGACCAACGCCCGCGCAATCGGCGAGTTTGGGGCGGTGTCGGTTGTATCCGGTTCCATTCGAGGTGAAACCCTGTCGCTGCCGTTACAGATTGAACTGCTACAGCAGGACTATAACACCATCGGCTCCTTTACCGCCGCAGCGTTGCTGACGCTGATGGCTATTTTGACCCTGTTTTTGAAGAGTGTGGTGCAGTGGCGTTTAGAAAATCAGGAAAAACGTCAGCATCAGGAGGGAAATCATGAGCATTGAGATTGCCAATATTAAGAAGTCTTTTGGTCGCACCCAGGTGCTGAATGATATCTCGCTGGATATCCCTTCCGGGCAAATGGTGGCGCTGCTGGGGCCGTCTGGCTCGGGTAAAACCACGCTGCTGCGTATCATCGCCGGTCTTGAACATCAGACCAGCGGACATATCCGTTTTCACGGGACCGACGTGAGCCGCCTGCATGCCCGCGATCGTAAAGTCGGCTTCGTGTTCCAGCATTACGCGCTGTTTCGCCACATGACGGTGTTCGACAACATTGCGTTTGGCCTGACCGTGCTGCCGCGTCGCGAACGCCCGGATGCGGCAACCATCAAAGCGAAGGTGACCAAACTGCTGGAAATGGTGCAGCTGGCCCACCTGGCTGACCGTTTCCCGGCGCAGCTTTCGGGCGGCCAGAAACAGCGTGTCGCACTGGCGCGCGCGCTGGCCGTGGAGCCACAAATACTGCTGCTTGATGAGCCGTTTGGCGCGCTGGATGCGCAGGTGCGTAAAGAGCTGCGCCGCTGGCTGCGTCAGCTGCATGAAGAGCTGAAATTCACCAGCGTCTTCGTCACCCACGACCAGGAAGAGGCGATGGAAGTCGCGGACCGCGTGGTGGTCATGAGCCAGGGGAACATCGAGCAGGTGGACGAGCCAGAGCAGCTCTGGCGTGAACCTGCCACCCGTTTTGTCCTGGAGTTTATGGGCGAAGTTAACCGTCTGCAGGGCACCGTACGCGGCGGACAATTCCACGTCGGGGCACACCGCTGGCCGCTGGGATACACGCCTGCCCATCAGGGGCCGGTGGATCTGTTTTTGCGCCCGTGGGAAGTGGATGTCAGCCGTCGTACCAGCCTGGATTCACCGCTGCCGGTGCAGGTACTGGAAGCTAGCCCTAAAGGTCACTACACACAAATGGTGGTACAACCGCTGGGCTGGTATACCGAGCCGCTGACGGTGGTGATGCGCGATGAAGAGGCGCCACACCGGGGAGAACGCCTGTTTGTGGGGCTGCAGCATGCCCGTATTTATCACGGTAACCAGCGCATCGAGACGCGCGAGGATATTGCTCTGGCGGAGTCAGCCTGATAGGTTATTAGGATGTTTATCGCCCGGTGGCGCTGCGCTGACCGGGCCTACAGCTAAAACTGCGTCTTGTAGGCCGGGTAAGCGAAGCGCCACCCGGCTTTTTTATTGAGTAAAAATCGTGAATACACTCGAACACACCATTGGCAACACTCCACTGGTCAAGCTTCAGCGCATGGGGCCTGACAACGGCAGCGAAATCTGGGTCAAACTCGAAGGCAATAACCCGGCGGGGTCAGTCAAAGACCGCGCGGCGCTGTCGATGATTGTCCAGGCTGAGAAGCGCGGTGAAATTAAGCCAGGCGACGTGCTCATTGAGGCCACAAGCGGGAATACCGGCATTGCGCTGGCGATGATTGCCGCGCTGAAAGGCTACCGCATGAAGCTGCTGATGCCGGACAACATGAGTCAGGAGCGCCGCGCCGCGATGCGGGCTTACGGTGCTGAACTGATACTGGTGACCAAAGAGCAGGGAATGGAAGGGGCGCGCGACCTGGCGCTGGCGATGGCTGAGCGCGGTGAAGGCAAACTGCTGGATCAGTTCAATAATCCGGATAATCCCTACGCCCACTACACGACCACTGGCCCGGAAATCTGGCAACAAACCGACGGGCGTATCACCCATTTTGTCTCCAGCATGGGCACCACCGGCACCATCACCGGCGTGTCGCGTTTTCTGCGCGAGCAGGAAAAACCGGTCGCCATTGTCGGCCTGCAGCCGGAAGAGGGGAGCAGCATTCCGGGTATTCGTCGCTGGCCTGCGGAATACATGCCGGGCATTTTTAATGCTCAGCTGGTGGATCAGGTGCTGGATATTCATCAGCGCGAGGCGGAAAATACCATGCGCGAGCTGGCGGTACGCGAAGGCATCTTCTGCGGGGTTAGCTCGGGTGGCGCGGTAGCAGGTGCGATGCGTGTGGCGCAGGAAAACCCTGGTGCAGTGGTGGTGGCGATTATCTGCGACCGCGGCGATCGTTATCTGTCTACCGGCGTCTTTGGCGAAGAGAGTTATTCGCAGGGGGCGGGGATTTAAGCGTCATGGAGATGATTTTATTCCGGGATAAGACCCGGGCGCAGCAAACCGATATTGTCGCGGTGCAGTCGCAGGTGGTGTACGGCAGCGTGGGGAACAGCATTGCGGTACCCAATATTCGTACCCACCGGCTTAACGTGACCGCCGTGCCGACGGTGCTGTTCAGCAACACGCCGCACTATGACACCTTTTACGGCGGGGTGATCCCCGATGAGTGGTTCAGCGGCTACCTGAAGGCGCTGGAAGAGCGCGAGATCCTGCGCGAGCTTAAGGCGGTCACCACTGGCTACATGGGCAGCGCCAGCCAGATCGTTCTGCTGGCGCAGTGGCTGAAGGCGATCAAAGTGCAGCACCCGGAGCTGCTGGTGCTGGTTGACCCGGTGATCGGGGATATCGACAGCGGTATGTACGTTAAACCTGATATTCCTGAGGCGTATCGTGAGCATCTGCTGCCGCTGGCGCAGGGCATTACGCCCAACGTATTCGAACTGGAAGTGTTAAGCGGTAAACCGTGCCGCACGCCAGAGAGCGCCATCGCCGCCGCGCAGGGGCTGCTTTCCGATACGCTGAAATGGGTGGCGATAACCAGTGCGCCAGTGGCCGACGACCCGCAGAATATTCACGTCGTGCTGGTGAGTAAAGAGGGCGTTACCGTAAGCGCGCACCCGCGCGTCGAGACCGATCTGAAAGGAACGGGCGATCTGTTCTGTTCAGAACTGGTCAGCGGTATCGTGGGGGGAAAAACCGTTGCTGACGCCATACGCATGGCAGGCGATCGGGTGACTGACGTCATGATCTATACGCAGTCGAAAGGTTACGACGAGCTTATCCTCCCCGCATAAACAAAAATGGCGCCCGAAGGCGCCATTTTTCTGTGCGGCAAGAATTACTTCTTGATGCGGATAACCGGGGTTTCACCCACGGTGACGCTGCCAGACAGTTTGATCAGCTCTTTGATTTCGTCCATGTTGGAGATAACAACCGGCGTCAGGGTAGACTTGGCTTTTTCTTCCAGCAGTGGCAGATCGAATTCAATCACCGGGTCGCCAACTTTAACACGCTGGCCTTCTTCTGCGATACGTTTGAAGCCTTCGCCTTTCAGTTCAACGGTGTCGATACCGAAGTGAACGAACAGTTCGATACCGCTATCAGATTCGATAGAGAACGCATGGTTGGTTTCAAAAATTTTACCGATGGTGCCGTCAACTGGAGCAACCATTTTGTTGCCAGTTGGTTTGATAGCAATGCCATCACCAACGATTTTCTCAGCAAACACTACATCCGGCACGTCTTCGATGTTGACGATCTCGCCGGAGAGCGGAGCAACAATCTCAATAGTTCCGGAGTCTTTCTTATCATCAGAAACCAGAGATTTCAGTTTATCGAACAAACCCATGATCTTCTCCTAAGCAGTAATTTGGGCCGCATCTCGTGGATTAGCAGATTGTTTTTTCTTCAATGAACTTGTTAACCAGCGTCATTAACTCGTCCGTTGTCGGTTGAGCAAGAGCCTGCTCTGCTAACACCTTCGCATCTTCGAAGTTCGTGTTACGGATAATCTTCTTAATGCGCGGGATGGAAATGGCGCTCATAGAGAATTCGTCCAGACCCATACCCAGCAACAGAAGTGTAGCACGTTCGTCGCCTGCAAGCTCACCACACATGCCAGTCCATTTACCTTCTGCATGAGAAGCATCAATAACTTGCTTGATCAAGTTCAGTACGGACGGTGACATTGGCTGGTAGAGATGTGAAATCATATCATTACCACGGTCAACTGCCAGGGTGTACTGCGTTAAATCATTGGTGCCGATACTAAAGAAATCAACTTCTTTGGCTAAATGACGCGCAATGGTCGCGGCTGCTGGTGTTTCCACCATTACGCCGATCTCAATTGACTCGTCAAATGCTTTACCTTCGTCACGCAGTTCCTGTTTGTAAATCTCGATCTCTTTCTTCAGTGCACGCACTTCTTCAACAGAGATGATCATCGGGAACATAATGCGCAGCTTACCGAAAGCAGAGGCACGCAGAATCGCACGCACCTGGTCACGCAGGATCTCTTTACGATCCATGGCGATACGCACTGCACGCCAGCCCAGGAATGGGTTCTCTTCTTTCGGGAAGTTCATATACGGCAGCTCTTTGTCGCCACCGATGTCCATGGTACGGACGATAACGGCCTGAGAGCCACAGGCTTCAGCCACCGCTTTGTACGCCGCAAACTGCTCTTCTTCAGTTGGCAGGGCGTCACGGTCCATGAACAGGAATTCAGTTCGATACAGACCCACACCTTCCGCGCCGTTGCGCTCAGCGCCATCGACGTCGCGTACGGTACCGATGTTAGCGCACACTTCTACCTGATGGCCGTCCAGCGTGATGGCTGGCAGGTCTTTCAGTTTAGCGAGTTCCGCTTTCTCGGTGGCAACCTGCTCCTGAACGGTACGCAGTTGCTCGATCACATCGTTAGTTGGGTTGACGTAAACCACGTTGTTTACGGCATCCAGAATCAGATAGTCGTCGTTTTTCACCTGAGTGGTGACGTTACCGGTACCCACGATGGCAGGCAGTTCCAGAGAACGCGCCATGATTGAGGTGTGGGAGGTACGGCCACCGGCGTCGGTGATGAAACCCAGCACCTTGTTCAGGTTCAGCTGTGCGGTTTCAGACGGGGTCAGGTCAGCGGCAACCAGGATCACTTCGTCCTGAATCGCGCTCAGATCGATGATGGCCAGACCCAGGATGTTGCGCAGCAGGCGCTTACCGATGTCACGTACGTCAGCCGCACGCTCTTTCAGGTATTCATCGTCCAGCTCTTCCAGGGCAGATGCCTGACCTTCGATAACTTCATGCGCAGCCGCGTCGGCCGTCATGCCTTTATCTTTAATCAGGGCTATGATTTCCTGCTCCAGCTCCTCATCTTCGAGCAGCATGATGTGCCCTTCGAAGATAGCTTCTTTTTCTTCACCGAAAGTTTCGCCAGCTTTAGTTTTGATTGCTTCCAGTTGCGCAGATGCCTTGGCACGACCGCTCAGAAAACGTTCAACTTCCTGATCAACCTTGTCGGCAGAAATTTTTTTCCGGTCGATGACGATCTCGTCTTCTTTCAGCAGCAATGCTTTGCCGAAAGCGATACCCGGGGATGCTAAAATGCCTGAAATCATAACCCTACCTTACTTGTGACTGATATTTAAAAGAACCCGGAAATTTACTCGAGCTCAGCCATCAGTTTTACCAGATGCTCAACTGCTTTCTGCTCGTCTTCACCTTCAGCAGAGATAGTGACAACGGTGCCCTGAGTCAGGCCCAGAGTCTGCAGTTTGAACAGGCTTTTTGCGCTAGCGCTTTTGCCGTTGGAAGTCACAGTGATTTCAGAAGTGAAGCCTTTCGCTTCTTTAACAAACTGAGCAGCAGGGCGGGTGTGCAGACCGTTCGGAGCGGTAATGGTAACTTCTTGCTGGAACATTGTATTTCCCCAACTTATAGGTTTAGTGTTGTGGAACTAAAGTCTAGCCTGGCGACTGAACTTTAGCCTGTATTGTTAGCGCTGACGTTTCGATCGTCATTAAACATTATGCAGCGAAAGCAAGACTTGAACCAAATCATAAAATCGATTCAGCAAGGGTATTTCGTTCGCTGATTAATTTCACGCATCAAAATAATTGCTGGTTTAAATACCAGACCCAACGGGGTGAATCAATGCCAGGAGGGGTAAAACTTTGAAGCAGGCCACAAAAAAGCACCTAAAAAGGTGCTTTTTTACGCGTTATTAACATGCTGGCATTACTGTTGCAGTTCTTTCTCGGTAAACAGATCGGCAAACAGTGCAGTGCTTAAGTAACGCTCACCTGACGAAGGTAGGATAACCACAATATTCTTGTTGGTAAAGGACTCATCTTCCTGAAGTTTGAGCGCCGCCGCAACGGCAGCACCGGAAGAGATACCGGCCAGAATACCTTCTTCATCCATCAGGCGGCGTGCCGTCGAGATGGCTTCTTCGTTCGTGATCGTGACGACTTTATCGATAAGCTTCAGATCCAGGTTACCCGGAATAAAGCCTGCGCCGATACCCTGAATCTTGTGCGGGCCCGGCTTGAGCTCTTCACCCGCCAGCGCCTGGGTGATAACCGGCGAGTCGGTCGGCTCAACGGCCACGGTGATCAGGTCTTTTTTACCTTTCGTGCCTTTAATATAGCGTGACACACCGGTCAGCGTACCGCCGGTACCCACGCCGGAGATAAACACATCAACCTGGCCATCGGTATCTTCCCAGATTTCCGGGCCGGTGGTTTTCTCGTGGATTTCCGGGTTTGCCGGGTTGCTGAACTGCTGAAGCAGCAGATATTTCGCCGGATCGCTGGCAACAATCTCTTCGGCTTTCTGAATGGCACCTTTCATGCCCTTCGCGCCTTCGGTCAACACCAGATTTGCACCCAGCGCTTTTAGCAGCTTGCGGCGTTCGATGCTCATGGTTTCAGGCATGGTCAGCGTCAGCTTATAGCCACGCGCCGCAGCCACATAGGCCAGCGCAATACCGGTGTTGCCGCTGGTAGGCTCCACCAGCTCAACGCCTGGCTTGAGCACGCCACGTTTTTCGGCATCCCAAATCATATTTGCACCGATACGGCATTTTACGCTGAAGCTCGGGTTGCGGGATTCGACCTTCGCCAGAATGCGTCCATTACCGATACGGTTCAGTCGAACCAGGGGCGTATGACCGATAGTCAGCGAGTTGTCTTCATAAATCTTACTCATGGCCTGTCCTTAACTGTATGAAATTGGGATACCGACCCAGCATACCTGCTAAGCAGGTAGGGGGAAGTAAGGAATTCGCATATCTATATACTGCAAGGAAATAATGGGGATCAGTATGGAATAAGGGATAGCATAAGCCATCCCTTGTTTACACATTTTTGCATTACTTCCATAACGCGTGCTTAGCACGGTAGCAGTCGACCCACATTGCCGTTGCGCCGCACACCGCAACGGGCATGATGAAAAGATTAAGGAAGGGGATCAAGGTGAACAGGCTGGTAAGCGCGCCAAACTGCATATTGGCCACTTTCTGCGTGCGCAGCGCGGTGCGCATCTCTTTAAAGGGCACCTTGTGGTTATCAAACGGGTAGTCGCAGTACTGAATAGCCAGCATCCAGGCGCTGAACAGGAACCACAGCACGGGCGCAACCGTCTGGCCGATACCGGGCACCAGATAAAGGAGAAGCAGTACAATTGCACGGGGGAGATACCAGGCGAATTTTTGCCATTCGCGCTTCATGATGCGCGGAATATCTTTCATGATCCCCAGTACGCCCGTGTCTGGTGGTGTGGCACCTGTCAGACGCGCTTCGAGCTGTTCCGCCAGCAGTCCGTTAAACGGCGCTGCAATCCAGTTGGCAATCGTTGAGAAGAAATAGCCGAACACCAACAGCACAGAAATCACCGCGAGTGGCCACAACAGATAGCTTAGCCACTGCAGCCAGTCAGGTACATAACTCATCATGGCCGGGACCCAGCTTTCAAGCTTCGTGAAAAGCCACCAGAAGGCGCCGCCCATAAGAATAATGTTGATCAGCAAGGGCAGAATGACGAAACGTCGAATACCCGGCAGGGAGACCAGTTTCCAGCCCTGAGAAAAATACCAGACGCCGCTGCGTGGGGGAGAAGAAGATGTTGAAACCATAACCAGGCTGTACTCCTTTTTTCACAACCAGTGGAATTGCCCGCCTATATTATCCAGTTAGGGACCAATGACCAGTTCGGAAATGTTCGAAAAAACAGCAAAAAGCACGATTTAGTTCATCTTTATGCTGTGAATGCTCTGCACACACTTGCACTTGACGTAAACGGCAAATACTCTTAGTGAGTAAATGTTTGCCGTGGTGGCAAGGTGTTAGAACAACAGAGAATATAATGATGCAGGATTTGCGTCTGATATTAATCATTGTTGGCGCGATCGCCATAATCGCTTTACTGGTACATGGTTTCTGGACCAGCCGTAAAGAGCGTTCTTCTATGTTTCGCGATCGCCCACTGAAGCGCATGAAGTCCAGTCGTGACGACGATGACAGTGAATATGACATCGACGAGCGCGATGACGACGGCGTGGGTGAAGTTCGTGTTCATCGGGTCAATACTGCGCCCGGCGCGGCTCATGGGGAGCATGAAGCCCCCCGTACTGCACAGCACCAGTATCAACCGCCGTATGCTTCTGCACAGCCGCGCCAGCCTGCGCCGCAGCCTGTGGAAGAGCCGGTGCGTCAGCCGCCGCAGCAGCCTGTTCAACAGCAGCCAGCTGCGCCGCAGCCGGTTCCACAGCAACCCGTGCAGCAGCCTGTACAACCGCAGCCTGCTCCGCCGGTACAGCAACCGCCGCAACAGCCTGTTCAGGTGCAGCCTGCACCACAGCCAGCCCTGGCACCGCAGGTTGAGCCAGAGCCCGTTGTAGAGCCAGAACCGGTTGTTGAAAAACCGCAGCGTAAAGAAGCGGTGATCATCATGAACGTGGCCGCCCATCACGGCAGCCATCTGAACGGTGACGTGCTGCTTAACAGTATTCAACAGGCTGGCTTCAAGTTTGGCGACATGAATATTTTCCATCGCCACCTGAGCCCGGACGGTAGCGGCCCGGCGCTGTTTAGCCTGGCGAATATGGTCAACCCTGGCACCTTCGACCCTGAAATGACGGGCGATTTCGTGACGCCGGGTGTGACGATCTTTATGCAGGTTCCGTCTTACGGTGACGAACTGCAAAACTTTAAGCTGATGCTGCAGTCCGCTCAGCACATCGCTGACGAAGTGGGTGGTGTGGTACTCGACGACCAGCGTCGCATGATGACGCCGCAGAAACTGCGCGAGTATCAGGACCGCATCCGCGAAGTTAAGGAAGCCAACGCGTAATCGACGCGTTTTCTTCAACTCCTCCTCAACCCCCGCCTGTCGGGGGTTTTTTCTCATTGATGGTGCGATATGGACTCAATCGAACAACAAATCACTGAACTGCGAACCACGCTTCGCCATCATGAATACCTTTATCATGTGATGGACGCACCGGAAGTGCCGGATGCGGAGTACGATCGCCTGATGCGTGAACTGCGCGATTTAGAGGCGCAGCACCCGGAGTTGATCACCCCGGACTCGCCAACCCAACGTGTCGGCGCTGAACCGCTAGGTGCGTTCAGCCAGGTACGTCATGAAGTGCCGATGCTCTCTCTGGATAACGTCTTCGATGAAGAGAGCTTCCTCGCCTTTAATAAGCGTGTGCAGGATCGACTCAAAAGCAGCGACGCCCTGACCTGGTGCTGTGAGCTGAAGCTGGATGGCCTGGCCGTCAGTATCCTGTATGAAAACGGCGTGCTGGTCCGTGCCGCAACGCGCGGTGATGGCACCACCGGGGAAGACATCACCACCAACGTGCGTACCATCCGCGCGATCCCGCTGAAGTTGCACGGCGACAATATTCCTGCTCGTCTGGAAGTGCGCGGTGAAGTTTTCCTGCCGCAGGCGGGCTTCGAGAAAATCAACGAAGAGGCGCGTCGCACCGGTGGGAAGGTGTTTGCGAACCCGCGCAACGCGGCGGCAGGCTCTTTACGCCAGCTGGACCCGCGTATTACCGCGAAGCGACCGCTTACTTTCTTCTGCTATGGCGTCGGTATTCTGGAAGGAGGGGAGCTGCCGGACACCCACCTCGGGCGTTTGCTGCAGTTTAAAGCGTGGGGCTTGCCGGTCAGCAACCGCGTGCAGCTTTGCGACTCACCGGAGGCGGTTCTTGCGTTTTATCGCAAAGTTGAAGAAGACCGCCCGACGCTCGGTTTTGATATCGATGGTGTGGTGATCAAGGTTAACTCGCTTGCGCTTCAGGAGCAGCTAGGCTTTGTGGCGCGAGCACCGCGCTGGGCTGTGGCGTTTAAATTCCCGGCCCAGGAGCAGATGACCTTTGTCCGCGATGTGGAGTTCCAGGTGGGCCGTACCGGAGCCATCACGCCGGTTGCGCGTCTGGAGCCGGTGCACGTGGCCGGTGTGCTGGTGAGCAACGCCACGCTGCATAACGCGGATGAAATCGATCGTCTTGGCCTGCGTATTGGTGACAAAGTGGTGATTCGCCGGGCGGGAGATGTGATCCCGCAGGTCGTCAACGTGGTTCAGTCAGAGCGCCCTGATGATACGCGCGCCATCGTGTTTCCGACGCATTGCCCGGTATGTGGCTCAGACGTAGAGCGTGTGGAAGGCGAAGCGGTGGCTCGCTGTACCGGGGGATTAATCTGTGGCGCGCAGCGTAAAGAGTCACTCAAGCACTTCGTTTCCCGACGGGCAATGGACGTTGACGGCATGGGCGACAAAATTATCGACCAGCTGGTTGAGAAAGAGTATGTCCACACGCCTGCGGATCTTTTCAAACTGACGGCGGGTAAGCTGACCGGGCTTGACCGCATGGGGCCGAAGTCGGCTCAGAATGTGGTGAATGCGCTGGAAGCCGCCAAAGAGACCACGTTTGCCCGTTTCCTCTATGCGCTTGGTATTCGTGAGGTTGGGGAAGCCACCGCAGCAGGTCTGGCGGCGTACTTTGGCACGCTGGACGCGCTGGAGAAAGCGAGCATTGAGGAGCTGCAAAAAGTGCCTGATGTCGGCATTGTGGTAGCCACGCACGTCTTTAACTTCTTTGCCGAAGAGAGCAACCGCGACGTCATCGGAAAACTGCTGGAGCAGGGCATTAAATGGCCTGCGCCAGTCGTCGTCAATGCCGAAGAGATCGACAGCCCGTTTGCCGGTAAAACGGTAGTACTGACCGGCAGTCTCAGCCAGCTTTCACGGGATGATGCGAAGGCGCGTCTGGTGGCGCTGGGGGCAAAAGTGGCGGGCAGCGTGTCGAAGAAAACGGATCTGGTGATCGCCGGGGAAGCCGCCGGTTCCAAGCTTGCAAAAGCGCAGGAGCTCGGGATTGAGGTAATCGATGAAGCAGAAATGATGCGTCTGTTGGGAGAGTAACGTGGAAAAAGAGCAGCTCGTCGAGATCGCCAATACAGAGATGCCGTTCGGTAAATATAAGGGCCGCAGGCTGATTGATTTGCCGGAAGAGTATCTGCTGTGGTTTGCCCGAAAGGATGAATTCCCGGCGGGACGACTGGGCGAGCTAATGGCCATCACGCTACTGATTAAAACCGAGGGGCTGACACAGCTGGTTCAGCCCCTGAAACGTCCTTAAGCCTTCGCGGCGCGGGTCTCTTCCTGCGCCAGTTTTTCCGTCTGACGTTTATAACGACGCGCCAGTACCGCACAGACCATCAGCTGGATCTGATGGAAAATCATCAGCGGCAGTACCATCATCCCAATCACTGAGGTCGGGAACAGAATGTTGGCCATCGGGATGCCGTTTGCCAGGCTCTTCTTCGAGCCGCAGAACACAATGGTGATTTCGTCTGCTTTGTTGAAGCCGCACTTGCGTGCCACAAAGACGTTTACCGCAATGACAATCGCCAGCAGGACGATACTGACCACCACGATAAACAGCAGCGAACCTGCGCCCACCTTATGCCAGATACCATTCACCACGGCTTCGCTGAAGGCGGAGTAAACCACCAGCAGGATCGACGTCTGATCGGTTTTTGAGATCCATTTCTTGTGCTTCGCCACAAACGCCCCCGTCCACGGACGAGAAAGATGACCAAGGACAAATGGAAGAAGCAGCTGCAGACAGATTTTCCCGACCTGCTCCAGATTACCGCCTGCACCGTGCATATTCATCAGCAGGCCAACCAGCAGCGGCGAGACGAAAATCCCTAACAGGCTTGATGCCGATGCCGAGCAGACAGCGGCCGCGACGTTGCCGCCTGCCAGCGAAGTAAAGGCAATCGCGGACTGGACGGTGGCTGGCAAAATACAGAGGTAGAGGAAACCGGTATAGAGCGCCGGGTCAACATTGACCGGAGCCCACCACGCAAACAGCACGCCGAGTATTGGGAACAGAATAAAGGTGCTGCACATGACCCACAGGTGGAGTCGCCAGTGGCTCCCCCCTGCGATAATGGCTTCGCGAGAGAGTTTGGCGCCGTGCATAAAGAACAGCAGCGCGATGGCCGCGGTGGTGAGTCCTTCAAAGAATGGTACAAAACCGCCGCGCGCGGGGAAGAAGGAGGCCAGTAAAACGGTGACGACCAGGGTAAGTGTAAACGGATCAAGAATACGAAATAGTTTCATAATGACTCCTGAAAACAGATGTCGCTATTGTGCTTTGTTCCCTTTGAGAAATAAAATTGATTTATTGCATCTATTCATGAATTAAACAGATGAATTATTCCTTACGTCAGCTTCGCGTTTTTGTCACCGTGGCCCATGCCCGCAGCTTCAGCCGGGCAGGGGAGATCATTGGCCTGAGCCAGTCGGCCGTCAGCCACAGTGTGAAAGAACTGGAACTCCAGACAGGTGTGCGTCTACTCGACCGCACCACGCGTGAAGTGGTATTAACCGAAGCCGGACAGCAGCTGGCACTGCGACTGGAGCGGTTACTGGATGAACTGAACAGCACGCTCAGGGATGTCGGGAGACTGGGGCAGCAGCTTTCTGGCACCGTACGGGTGGCAGCAAGCCAGACGATTTCGGCGCATCTTATTCCGCAGTGTATTGCTGAGGGTAACCAGCGCTATCCGGATATCGATTTTGTGCTGCACGACAGGCCGCAACAGTGGGTGCTGGAGAGCATCCGCCAGGGCGATGTGGATTTTGGCATCGTCATCGATCCCGGCCAGGTGAGTGACCTGGAGTGTGAGATTGTGCTTTCTGAGCCTTTTTTGCTGCTCTGTCGGGACGACGATCCGCTGGCAATGCTGCCTCATGTCAGCTGGCAGACGCTGCAGGGCGCGAAACTGGTTTTACAGGATTATGCATCGGGCAGCCGTCCGTTGATTGACTCCGCGCTGAATGCTCAGGGGGTAAAAGCAACCATCGTGCAGGAGATTGGTCACCCGGCTACGCTGTTTCCTATGGTTGAGGCAGGCATTGGGATCAGCGTATTGCCTGCCCTGGCGCTGCCGTTGCCACAGGGGAGCCGGCTGGCTGTAAGACGGTTGACCCCGGTGGTTGACAGAAAGCTGATGCTGGTTCGACGAAAAAATCGTTCTCTTTCGGGGGCGGCACAGGCTATCTGGGAAGTGGTGCGTATCCAGGCGCAACGGTTAACCGAAGCCCGCATACGCGACCCACTGTTTAATGCTGCAGATGATTAGATGTAAATATCGATCTGATTGACATCTGATGGGTTGTTTACCCCTTCCACTTTGCCCTGCTTCTGATCTTGTTTCTTCTGGGCCTCTTCCGCCTGCTGGCGCAATAGTTGTGCAAGCTGTGTCTGCAGCACTTTAAGCTGTGCCTGAATGAGCTCCTGCTGTTTTTTCTTCTCTTCCGGGCTGCCAGCTCTCTCTGGCAGCTCTTTTAGCTGTTGAGTCAGTTTGGTGATTTGCTCCGTAATGCGGCTGATTTGGGCAGCAATATCGTTGCCACTGGAAGCACTCCCACCACTGTTACTGGTTTGAATAGGGTGGGTTGATGTCTGAATGGTCGTCATAGTCTTTCCTCTTACCATAAAACAGAGATATCGGCACCGATGGTGGGAGCTTGAGGAAAACTGCTATATCTGGCAGGGCGTTAGGCTGGCTGGAGCGGCTACAGGAAGTTTCTGTGCAAAAGATTCGAACCGTCCATATCGCAGATAGCAAAAAAGCGCCTTTAGGGCGCTTTTTAACATTGGTGGGTCGTGCAGGATTCGAACCTGCGACCAATTGATTAAAAGTCAACTGCTCTACCAACTGAGCTAACGACCCGAAATGGTGGGCGATGACGGGCTCGAACCGCCGACCCCCTCCGTGTAAAGGAGATGCTCTACCAACTGAGCTAATCGCCCATTTCGGAACTGCTGCGATAAGGTGAGAATGGTGGGCGATGACGGGCTCGAACCGCCGACCCCCTCCGTGTAAAGGAGATGCTCTACCAACTGAGCTAATCGCCCAATCTCAATTCTTATCTACACTGCGAGTCTACGTGAAGTAGATGGTGGGTGATGACGGGCTCGAACCGCCGACCCCCTCCGTGTAAAGGAGATGCTCTACCAACTGAGCTAATCACCCCCGCTGTGTGGAGTCGCATTATAGGGAGAGTTGAAAATGAGTCAACGCATTTTCTAAAGTTTTTATTCGTTCGTCGTAAAATTAAACAAAACGATCGTGAAATGGGCTGTGGCGCATGATTTCTAAACAAAAACAGCAAACTCGGTCACGATAAAGGGATCGACATTGAGGAATCGCCGCACAGTGATAGAATATTGCCCATCGTTTTTTCCCCAGGATTTGCCGATTGCCGGCATCTTTATAACGTAAGGCCATTTCATGAAAATCAAAACTCGCTTCGCGCCCAGCCCGACAGGCTACCTGCACGTCGGTGGTGCACGTACTGCTCTCTATTCCTGGCTTTTTGCACGCCACAACAAAGGTGAGTTCGTGCTGCGTATTGAAGACACCGATCTCGAGCGCTCCACGCCGGAAGCAATTGAAGCCATTATGGATGGGATGAACTGGCTGAATCTGCAGTGGGATGAAGGTCCTTACTTCCAGACCAAACGTTTTGACCGTTATAACGCGGTAATTGACGAGATGCTGGTCGCGGGTACGGCATACAAATGCTATTGCTCTAAAGAGCGCCTGGATGCGCTACGTGAAGAGCAGATGGCGAAAGGCGAAAAGCCGCGTTACGACGGCCGCTGCCGCCATGACCACAGCGAGCATGCCGCTGATGAACCTTGCGTGGTGCGTTTTGCTAACCCACAGGACGGCTCTGTTATTTTTGACGACCAGATCCGTGGCCCAATCGAATTCAGCAACCAGGAGCTGGACGATCTGATCATCCGCCGTACCGACGGTTCTCCAACTTATAACTTCTGCGTGGTGGTTGACGACTGGGACATGGAAATCACCCACGTTATCCGTGGCGAAGACCATATCAATAACACCCCGCGCCAGATCAACATCCTGAAAGCGTTAAATGCCCCTGTTCCGGTCTATGCGCACGTTTCAATGATCAACGGTGACGACGGTAAAAAGCTGTCTAAACGTCACGGTGCGGTCAGCGTTATGCAGTATCGCGACGACGGCTATCTGCCGGAAGCGCTGCTGAACTACCTGGTGCGTCTGGGCTGGGCTCATGGCGATCAGGAAATTTTCAGCCGCGAAGAGATGATCGATCTGTTCTCTCTGAACTCTGTGAGCAAATCCGCCAGTGCGTTCAACACTGACAAGCTGCTGTGGCTGAACCACCACTACATCAATACCATGCCGCCGGAATATGTGGCGACTTACCTGCAGTGGCACATTGAGCAGGCCAATATTGATACCCGTACTGGCCCTGAGCTGGCGGAGCTGGTGAAACTGCTCGGCGAGCGTTGCAAGACGCTGAAAGAGATCGCCGAAAGCTGCCGCTACTTCTATGAAGAGTTTGATGAGTTCGATGCGGATGCCGCGAAGAAACATCTGCGTCCTGTTGCGCGTCAGCCGCTGGAAGTGGTACGTGACAAACTGGCTGCCCTCACTGAGTGGACCGCCGAGAATGTGCATCATGCGATTCAGGCTACCGCTGACGAACTGGAAGTCGGTATGGGTAAAGTAGGTATGCCACTGCGCGTAGCGGTGACCGGTGCGGGTCAGTCTCCGGCGCTGGATGTTACCGTTCACGCGATCGGTAAGTCTCGCAGCGTGGCGCGTATTAACAAGGCTCTGGGATTTATTGCTGAACGCGAAAACCAGCAGTAAAACAGCCTGAGATGCAAAAACGGCAGGGTAACCTGCCGTTTTTTTATGCGTGTAATTCAGCAATACCCAGGCGCGTAAGAAAACCGCTGATGCCTTCGCGTTTTAGCAACACGTGCAGTCGCTCCTGTTCCAGCTGCGTCATGTTTTCCAGCGTGTCGATAATCTGCACAAGCAGATTCGACGACGCAGGATCGCCATAGGGCATCGTTGCTTCTGCCAGGCGGTAAACCGCCTGACGGTTGCGAATGGCCGGGAGGTTCATGATATGCTCCTTCACCCGAGCATCAATATGGATCAGCCGCGCCCGTCCCCCTTTCACGCCATTGATCCCTTCGGTTTTCCAGCCCTGCTGACGAATCCAGCGGTTAACGGTTTGTCGGGCAACACCCAGGCTGTTCGCCAGCTCTTCCGTGGTCATTTTGCTGCGTAATCTTTTCATATCAGTTATGGTCGCGAATCCCTAAACGTTGCAACAATCCGGTAATCCCTTCCCGCAGTAACAGCGATGTCATCTGCTTTTGCTCTTCCGGCGTCATTTCATTCGCCAGCGTCAGAAGTAATGTGTGCAGAGAACCGTTTTGCAACGCATTTTCCGGCATATCTGCGGTTTCCGTTGCCCGGCGCGCGCTGCGGATAAAGTCACGCACTTTCTCGTTCACATGTACCAGGCGCGCTTTCCCGCCCTGAACTCCCGGTTTTGGCGATGTAATCCAACCCTCTTTGCGTACCCATTTATTGATGGTCTGGCGGCTATAGCCAGTGAGGAGGGCTAACTCTTCTGGCGTCATTCGTTCCTTGATCATACAATTTCCTGAATATTTGTGGGGTCAATTAACGGTTCATTTTATAGCACCGTTTTAGGTGAAAACGTGACAGGCTTAACTCCTGACTGCGAGGCGGCTCGCAAAGTGGTTCATTTGCATGATTTTTCGGCGATTGAACGGCAGTGATTGATTTTGCCGTTGACACTCCGCAGCGGAATTCATATTATGCCGCCCGTCAACATGACAGCTTTACGATGGGGCTATAGCTCAGCTGGGAGAGCGCTTGCATGGCATGCAAGAGGTCAGCGGTTCGATCCCGCTTAGCTCCACCAAACTCTGAACCCAACAGAGTAGGGTAAGTAAAGTAACATGTGGGGCTATAGCTCAGCTGGGAGAGCGCTTGCATGGCATGCAAGAGGTCAGCGGTTCGATCCCGCTTAGCTCCACCAAAATTTGAACCCTCGTCGAAAGACGGGGGTTTTTTTATGTCTTTGTAACGACCTTCACCCTCTTTTGTTGCCAAATTAGCAGCGTTCCTATACCTCGCCTCAATCCAAATCAATAAACGAGTCTATAAATGGACTTCAACTTGATTCGAGCAATTAATAAACCTATTATCCGTCCGGCCAATAATTTGCATGGTAAAACAGATTATCCAACTTAATGAATAGAAAAACTTACAATAATGTAAAGATATTTATGATTGCTCTGGCGCTGTGTTTGATTACGGTGCCCTTTTCCCGTTATATCTCTCCACGCGCTATAGTAAATGGTCATGATGTTTATCTGGCATGGCTGCCGTTAAGCGTTATGCTGGCTGTCATTTTGTTATTTGGGCGTCGGGCAATCATTCCCATTCTTTTAAGTTTCACTATTGCTAACATCTATAATATTAATTTAGCACCACTACAATATTTAGTATTATTGATCTGTCAGACGTTTTCTGTCTTTGCTGCCTGCGGTGTCCTGCGCCTTGTGCTGGGCAAACGCTGGCGTCACTGCGTGCCGAACAAACACATTGGGCAACGTATATTCTGGCTGGGCTTTATGGTGCCGATAGGCATTAAAGGGTTGATGTATCTGGCTGGCTTTTTATTTGATTTTCCCGTGACTATCTCAACATTCTTTGGCGAAGGCACCGTAATTTATAACATCGTTGATATTCAAAGCTTGATATGCGCAGCGTTGATTTTCACCATGATGTTCTATTATCCATTAAGAATGATAATTAATCCCCGCTATGTCAGAACCTTTTGGCTGCGGAGCGTGAAGCCAGTGTTTTTTCACAAAAAATCTTTGTATGTATTCATCTGGCTGGCTTTTTTAATTTTCACCCTTGCCGTGTTATGTGCGCCATTTGAGTCACCGGTTATTGCTGGCTATTTAATGCCAGTCATTTTTATTCTCTTTACGCTAGGTATCAGTCGCCTCAGCTATGCGCTCATCTCTTTACTGTGGGCTGCATCCGCTCTGCTGCTGTTGACCTATAACTACAACTTCCTTAATGGCGTCGAATCTGGGCATTCACTCTCCTTTATCCTGTCTGTGCTGATCTCTTTCGCTATCTGTCTGCTTTATATGTCGCGGCTCTACCAGCGAAGCAACTGGTTGAAGCAGGACTGGCAGGACAGGGCGCTGACCGACCCGCTGACTGGTTTACCGAATATTCGGGCGCTGGAAGAGTTTCTTCAGGCTCAGCCGGATGCAAAAATCTGCTGCCTGCGGATGGACAACCTGGAATTTTTAAGCCGCCACTACGGCATTCTCATGCGGGTGCATTGCAAACGTAGGGTAACCACCTCCCTGCAGCCGCTGTTGCAGAAAGATGAGAAGCTCTTCCAGTTGCCAGGCAGCGAGCTGGTCATTGTATTGCTGGGGCCTGAAACCGCTGAACGGCTGCAGCATATGGTCGATCAATTAAACAGCCGAAAAATTTACTGGAACAACACGGGGCTGGATATCGAGTTTGGCGCATCCTGGGGAATGGTCGAAAACGGCGAGAACTTGCACCATACGCTGGGCCAACTGAGCTGGCTTGCCGAGCAGTCATGCGGAGCGCATAACGTACTCGCGCTCACCAATAGCCTGGAGGCCGCGTCGGGGCAAACCACAGAACGGGTGCTGATGTTAGCGCGTATCAAACATGCCCTGGATGCCGGTCAGTTTCATTTATATGCCCAGCCAATCCAAAAAGCGGACGGCAGCGGTTATTACGAAATACTGGCGCGCATGGAAAGCGAGGGAGAGATTATCACGCCTGACCGCTTCATCCCGCTGATTGCCCAGTTTAACCTGAGCCACCGGTTTGATATGTGCGTGCTGGAAAAACTGTTGTTGTGGTTGCGCGATCATCCTGCGTCGCAGGGTGGCACTCGCTTTTCTGTCAACCTGATGCCCCTGACGTTGATGCAAAAAGAGGTGGCTACCGAGATTAGCGCGTTGTTCGAACACTATGGTATCGCACCGCAGGAGGTTGTCCTTGAGATCACGGAAGAGCAGGCCTTCTCGAACTCTGGCAGCAGTATCAAAAATCTTCAGCAGCTGCGGGATCGTGGGTTCCGTATCGCGATTGATGATTTTGGTACCGGCTATGCCAACTACGAACGACTCAGACGCCTTCAGGCGGATATCATTAAAATAGATGGCTGCTTTGTTAAAGATATCTGTACCGACGACATGGACGCGATGATTGTGCAGTCGATTTGTAATCTGGCAAAAACCAAATCACTGAGTGTGGTGGCAGAATATGTGGAGACGCCGGCGCAACGCGACATGCTGCTGCGTTTTGGTGTGGATTACCTGCAGGGATACCTGATAGGCAAGCCGACGCCGCTTGACGCACTGCAGGCATAAAAAAACCGGGAGCCAGGCTCCCGGTTCTCATATAACGTGACGGGTTACAGTACCAGTGCTGCGATAGACGCTGACAGTACGCTCACCAGCGTTGAGCCGTAAACCAGTTTCAGACCGAAGCGAGAAACAACGTTACCCTGTTCTTCGTTCAGACCTTTAATCGCACCGGCGATGATACCGATGGACGAGAAGTTCGCGAAGGAAACCAGGAACACGGACAGGATGCCTTCCGCACGTGGAGAAAGCGTGCTGGCGATTTTCTGCAGATCCATCATTGCAACGAACTCGTTAGAAACCAGTTTGGTCGCCATGATACTGCCAACCTGCAGCGCTTCGTGAGCAGGGACACCCATCACCCAGGCAACAGGGTAGAAGATGTAGCCCAGGATGCCCTGGAAGGAGATGCCCAGAACCGCGGCGAACAGGGCGTTCAGGGCAGAGATCAGGGCGATGAAGCCGATCAGCATCGCGGCAACGATAATCGCCACTTTAAAGCCCGCCAGAATATATTCACCCAGCATTTCAAAGAAGCTCTGACCTTCGTGCAGATTTGCCATCTGCAGGTTCTCTTCGCCTTCCTCAACACGGTATGGGTTGATCAGTGACAGCACGATAAAGGTACTGAACATATTCAGCACCAGAGCAGCAACCACATATTTTGGTTCCAGCATGGTCATATACGCGCCCACGATAGACATGGAAACGGTGGACATTGCTGTTGCGGCCATGGTGTACATACGGTTACGGGACATCTTGCCGAGAATATCTTTATACGCGATAAAGTTCTCTGACTGGCCCAGAATCAGGGAGCTGACGGCGTTGAATGATTCCAGCTTACCCATACCGTTAACTTTGGACAGTACGGTACCAATGGCGCGGATCACAATCGGCAGAACACGGATGTGTTGCAGAATACCAATCAGCGCAGAGATGAAGACGATTGGGCAAAGTACTTTCAGGAAGAAGAACGCCAGCCCTTCGTCGTTCATTTTACCGAAGACAAAGTTCGTCCCTTCGTTGGCGAATCCGAGCAGTTTTTCGAACATTTCGGAGAAGCCTTTTACGAAGCCAAGCCCCACGTTGGAGTTCAGGAAGAACCACGCGAGCAAAACTTCAATAACGAGAAGCTGAACAACAAAGCGAATGCGGATTTTTTTACGGTCATGGCTGACCAGCAACGCAAGCGCAGTAACGACAACGAGTGCCAGGACAAAGTGAAGGACGCGGTCCATATTTGCTCCAAATATGAGGCAGGTTTAATTTTCGTGCACATTCTATGTAACAACCGAAAAGAAAACGAGATCAAGGACACACTATAGTTACATCTTGTGACGAGTCTCAAAAATAGTGATCCACAATACATTTTTGTTATGTTAGGTAAATGAGTGAAAAGTTAAGTTTGTGTGCTAGTCTTCACAAAAGAGCGCGCGATTTCGGTTTCTGTTAGAGCGCCCCCGCTTACCCGCCTGTCTATCGTTCAAAGCTATCAGAGAAATCACTGCAATCGTTACAAATGATCTTGATAATCATTCTCATTTTGATAGCATTAAACATAGCAAAGGCTATATTTCAGAGGCAGAAATGACAAACAGTCGCGTAGAGGGTAGCAGTGGCAGAGCAGCGCGCAAGTTGCGGTTCGCATTAATGGGACCTGCGTTCATCGCTGCCATTGGCTATATCGATCCAGGCAATTTTGCGACCAATATTCAGGCCGGGGCCAGCTTTGGCTATAAGCTTCTGTGGGTGGTTGTCTGGGCTAACCTGATGGCTATGCTGATTCAGATGCTCTCCGCAAAACTGGGTATTGCCACCGGTAAAAACCTGGCGGAACAGATCCGCGATCATTACCCGCGCCCGGCGGTATGGTTGTACTGGATCCAGGCGGAAATCATTGCGATGGCAACCGATCTTGCCGAATTCATTGGTGCGGCAATTGGTTTCAAGCTGATCCTTGGCGTATCGCTGCTGCAGGGGGCGGTGCTTACCGGCATTGCCACCTTCCTTATTCTGATGCTGCAGCGTCGGGGGCAAAAACCGCTGGAAAAAGTCATCGGCGGCCTGCTGCTGTTTGTCGCTGCGGCCTATATTGTCGAACTGATTTTCTCGCAGCCTAACCTGGCGCAGCTCGGTAAAGGGATGGTGATCCCAAGCCTGCCAACCTCTGAAGCGGTGTTCCTCGCTGCCGGGGTGCTGGGGGCGACCATCATGCCACATGTGATTTACCTTCACTCCTCGTTAACCCAGCACCTGCACGGGGGGACGCGCAAAGAACGCTACTCGGCAACCAAATGGGATGTGGCTATCGCCATGACGATTGCCGGTTTTGTGAATCTGGCGATGATGGCTACCGCTGCCGCAGCGTTCCACTTTAACGGTCACACCGGCATTGCCGATCTCGACCAGGCCTATCTGACGCTGGAGCCGTTACTGAGCCATGCGGCTGCGACCATATTTGGCTTAAGCCTGGTGGCGGCAGGTCTCTCCTCTACGGTGGTAGGAACACTGGCCGGGCAGGTGGTCATGCAGGGGTTCGTCCGCTTCCATATACCGCTGTGGGTACGTCGCACCGTCACAATGTTGCCGTCATTTGTGGTGATCCTCATGGGGCTGGACCCAACACGCATTCTGGTCATGAGCCAGGTGCTGCTGAGCTTCGGGATCGCACTTGCGCTGGTGCCGCTGCTGATCTTTACCAGCAACAAACATCTGATGGGTGAACTGGTTAACACCACGCTGGTGAAACGGACCGGATGGGTCATCGTGGTTGTGGTAGTGGCGCTGAACCTGTGGTTACTGATAGGCACGGCATTGGGGTTATAAAAGAAAAAGGAGCCGGGAGGCTCCTTTTTTAGATTAGTGACGACCGTGGCCGTGACCATGTCCACCGCGACCTTTACCGCCGCGATCCCAACCGCCACGGCGGTCATCACGGTCGTTCCAGCCTTCGCGATAACCACGCTCGTAGGCGTTGTTTTTGTACCAGCCGCGGTGCAAACCATTATCATGTTTCCACCAGCGGTCGCCGCGCCACTCATAGTGACGGTGCCAGTAGTCACGGTCGCGCCAGTAGCCACCGTCCCAGTATCTGCCGTAGTCGTCACGATCGCCAATTTGTAATTTTACTGATGGCAACAGGGTGATTTCGCCAGCAGTGGCGACCAGCGGGGCCGAAGCCAGTAATACCGCTGCAAGAATCAGTGACCTGAACATACTCTTCTCCTTCACGATCGGGGCCTTAGGGGGCCTGTTAACGCAATTTTACGAGTTGGGAAAGCCTCGTTTCATCGCCTCAACTCCGAATTCAGACGTGATAGCACTTTTTGCTAAAACAGGATTTATTTTGAGCTATTCAGGATCCCGTCTATGGTGGCAAGCTCTTCCGCCGTGAAATGGCGGTTCTCCAGCATGCCCACTGCATCGTCTATTTGCCCGGTTTTACTGGCGCCAATCAGTACGGAAGTTACCGCCTCGTGGCGCAAAATCCAGGCCAGCGCCATCTGAGACAGCTTCTGTCCCCGGCTTTCTGCCAGCGCGTTCAACTTTTTGACTTTTTCCAGTTTCTCCTGGGTTATCTGATCCGGGTTCAGGAACTTACTCCCGCTCGCGGCACGGGAGTCCGCCGGAATGCCGTTCAGATAACGATCGGTCAGTTGACCACCCGCCAGCGGCGAAAACGGAATGCAGCCGACACCTTTTTCCTGCAAAACGTCCAGCAAGCCCGCTTCCGGAGCACGTTCAAACATTGAATATTTCGGCTGATGGATCAGACACGGCGTGCCAAGGTCATGGAGTATGTCGATAGCCTGCCGTGCAAGCTCGGCCGGGTAATTGGACAAACCGACATACAGGGCTTTCCCCTGACGCACCAGATGGTCAAGCGCTTTCATTGTCTCCTGCAGCGGCGTTTCCGGGTCTGGACGGTGGTGGTAGAAGATATCGACATACTCCAGCCCCATACGTTTCAGACTTTGATTCAGGCTTGCGATGAGATATTTGCGCGATCCCCAGTCACCGTAAGGGCCGTCCCACATGGTATAGCCCGCTTTCGTCGAGATGATCAGCTCATCGCGCCACGGCAGAAAATCTTCCTGCAAAATGCGGCCGAAATTGCGTTCGGCAGAACCGGGAGGCGGACCATAGTTATTGGCAAGGTCGAAGTGTGTAATACCAAGATCAAACGCGCGCTGTAAAAGTTGACGGCTGTTTTCGATAAGCGTGGCGTCACCGAAGTTGTGCCAGAGCCCAAGAGAGACGGCGGGTAATTTAACGCCACTTTGCCCACAGCGACGATACAGCATTGTCTGATAACGGTTTTTATCTGGCTGATAGTGCATTCCCATGACCTCTGGCGCTAAAAAGTAAGAACAGTGTATGCGTTTACACTGATGCGAAAAAACAGAGCATAGCGCAGCCTTTTTTGTAAAGCATTCTTTCCATACTCTTCTTTCTGCCATTTCTGGACAGCCATCACGCTTATTTAATACTCAAAGTGAGGTCAACGTCAGAAGGACACCTGTTATGCGAACCCCGTACTGCGTCGCCGATTACCTGCTGGACCGTCTTACAGATTGTGGTGCCGATCATCTGTTTGGCGTGCCGGGCGACTATAACCTGCAGTTTCTCGATCATGTCATCGACAGCCCGGATATCTGTTGGGTGGGCTGTGCCAATGAGCTAAACGCATCTTATGCCGCTGACGGATATGCCCGATGTAAGGGCTTTGCCGCGCTGCTGACAACATTTGGCGTAGGGGAATTAAGTGCCATGAACGGCATGGCCGGCAGCTTTGCTGAGCATGTTCCGGTGTTACACATTGTGGGGGCACCGGGCACGGCCTCACAGCAAAAAGGGGAGCTGCTGCACCACACGCTGGGTGATGGAGAGTTCCGCCACTTCTACCATATGAGTGAACCGATCACGGTCGCGCAGGCGATCCTGACCGAACAAAATGCCTGCTATGAAATCGACAGAGTATTAACAACCATGCTGCGGGAGCGACGTCCAGGCTACCTGATGCTGCCTGCTGATGTGGCTAAAAAATCAGCCACGCCGCCTGTAAACGCTCTCACGTTTAAGACAGTGCATGCCGATAACGCCTGCCTGAAAGCGTTCCGAGATGCCGCCGAGAGCAGACTGAAAACAAGCAAGCGTACCGCGCTGTTGGCCGATTTCCTGGTCATGCGCCACGGCATGAAACATGCCCTGCAGAAGTGGGTGAAAGAGGTGCCCATTGCCCACGCCACCATGCTGATGGGCAAGGGCATTTTTGACGAACGCCAGCC
Source organism: Enterobacter cloacae complex sp. 382A5 (assembly GCF_050031095.1). NCBI lineage: Bacteria > Pseudomonadati > Pseudomonadota > Gammaproteobacteria > Enterobacterales > Enterobacteriaceae > Enterobacter > Enterobacter cloacae complex sp. 382A5. The sequence goes on along the minus strand of NZ_JBLGVK010000001.1, from coordinate 3,280,531 downwards.
CGGTTTTTATGGCACGTACAGTGGTTCGGCAAGCGTCGGGGCGGTAAAAGAGGCCATCGAAGGGGCGGATACGGTACTGTGCATTGGCACGCGTTTTACCGATACCCTGACGGCGGGGTTTACCCATCAGCTGACGCAGGCGCAAACGATAGAAGTGCAGCCCCATGCCGCACGGGTGGGGGATGTCTGGTTTACCGGTATCCCTATGTCTGACGCGATCGAGACGCTGGTGGCTCTCTGCAAACAGTATGTCCACGATACCCTGGCGCCAGTCTCTCACAGCGGTATCGCCTTCCCGCAATCCGAGGGCTCGCTCACTCAGGAGAATTTCTGGAGCACCCTGCAAACCTTTATTCGCCCGGGTGACATTATTCTTGCCGACCAGGGGACGTCAGCCTTTGGTGCGATCGATCTGCGTCTGCCTGCAGACGTGAATTTTATCGTCCAGCCGCTGTGGGGCTCCATTGGCTACACCCTGGCCGCGGCGTATGGTGCCCAAACCGCCTGTCCAGACCGGCGCGTCATTGTGCTCACGGGGGATGGCGCCGCGCAGTTGACCATTCAGGAACTGGGCTCGATGCTGCGTGATAAACAGCACCCCATTATCCTGGTGCTCAACAATGAAGGGTACACCGTAGAAAGGGCCATTCACGGACCGGAACAGCGCTATAACGACATTGCCTTATGGAACTGGACGCAAATTCCGCAGGCACTGAGCCTGGATCCTCAGGCACAGTGCTGGCGGGTCGATGAAGCGGAACAGCTGGCGGAGGTGCTCGAAAAAGTGGCACACCACGAGCGACTGTCACTGATTGAAGTGATGCTACCCAAAGCGGATATCCCGCCGCTGTTAGGGGCGATTACCAAAGCGCTGGAAGCGCGTAACAACGCCTGATCACTTGTCGTTACGCCAGGCCATCATCATCGGTTTGCCCGCCAGCAGGAGCCAGGCGGGCAACATCACAATGCAAAGTAACGGGATGAGAGTAGTATCCGGAACCACCACCGCGGCCATAAACAGGCTCAGCCAGGCATCACGTGTCACCACCAATACCAGCCCCAGAATAGAGCAAGAGACGGTAATCGCCGCCGGAACCGCATCCACATGTTCATGCAGCATCAGCCCCAACGCGACGCCAACAAAGACCGCCGGGAAGATCCGTCCGCCACGGAAACCGCACGCTGCCGCCACCACCAGCGCAGCCAGCTTTATGAGCGCAAACAGCAGATAATCGGACACGCTAAACACCTGACTGAAGGCCAGCTGTTGCATCTCATCCAGACCTTTAAACAGCGTTACCTTACCGCCGATGGCCCCTAAAATGCCGAGGATCAATCCGCCGACCCCGAGGATAAGCACCGGATGTTTGAGCTTATGCACCAGCCGGTGCAGACGCGGCAGACACCATACGGCGATCATCCCCAGCGCAATGGCAATCGCGACCACAACCGCACCGCTGAAGATATCGGCTATCTGCATCTGGCCATAGTGGGGAAGGGAGAGCGAGAAGTGTGGATTGAAAAAAAGACTGGTGGTGAGCGCACCGGCCGCAGCAGCCATCAGTGGCGCAAAGAGTTTATCCCAGAGCGGCACGTCGTTATTGCTGGAGAGCGTCTGCGAGAAAATCAGCGCGGCCGCGACCGGCGTGCCGAAGAGCGCGCCAATGGTGCCAGCCGATGCCAGAATCGTCCAGTCCAGGGCCCCGACGCGGGGCAAAATGCGTGAACCGAGATACACCGCCAGACCGATGTTGACCGCCATGATCGGGTGTTCCGGCCCCAGGCTAACGCCGCCCGCCAGACCGATAATCAACGCGATAATGAGCCCTGGCAGCGCTGCAGGTGCGACCGGGGCACCAATCAGCGGTTCCAGCGCCGGATCAGGCCCGGCGTGCCCAGGGCTAAAGCGGATCACCAGACCCACCGCAACCCCCGTCAGGGTCAGCATCATTATGATCCATGCCGGCGAATCAACGCTGATACCCACCTGAGCCGGAAGCGCCGTCCATAACATCGTTTGTAGCACCGAGGCGACTTTCATCACGACGATAAGCACCAGGCTTGAGACAATACCAATAATTAAGGCCGGGATTGCCAGCAACAGCATGGTTCTGGCTCGCGGGTGGAGCATGATAATTTCCTTGTACAAAAAGGTATTACGTTACTTTGCACAATCAGCATTGTGGCAATAGTGCAAAAGGTGCTGAAACGGTAAAGTTATTCTGTGACGAAGATCGATAATCCCGGGGCATTCACCTTCCGGTCGTTGTTGTTATCACGCCTTGAATTTACAGTGTTCCAAAGATTTATTCTGACTTTAGCGGAGCAGTAGAAGAATGACAAAGTATGCTTTGGTAGGAGATGTGGGCGGCACTAACGCGCGCCTGGCATTATGCGATGTAAGTAGCGGTGAAATTTCCCAGGCGAAAACCTATTCAGGGCTGGATTACCCCAGCCTTGAGGCCGTTGTACGCGTCTATCTGGAAGAGCACAAGGTCAGCGTTGAAGATGGCTGTATCGCGATTGCCTGCCCGATTACCGGCGACTGGGTCGCGATGACCAACCATACCTGGGCATTTTCCATCGCCGAGATGAAAAAGAACCTCGGCTTTGCACATCTGGAAATCATCAACGACTTTACTGCGGTGTCGATGGCCATCCCGATGCTGAAGCCAGAGCACCTGACTCAGTTTGGCGGTACTGCCCCGGTAGAAGGCAAGCCGATTGCCGTATACGGTGCCGGTACAGGGCTGGGCGTTTCGCATCTGGTTCATGTTGATAAGCGCTGGGTGAGTCTGCCGGGTGAAGGTGGCCACGTGGACTTTGCACCGAACAGCGAAGAAGAGGGCATTATTCTGGAAGAGCTACGCGCTGAGATCGGCCACGTGTCGGCTGAGCGCGTGCTTTCCGGCCCGGGGCTGGTAAACCTGTATCGTGCCATTGTGAAGTCTGACGGCCGTCTGCCGGAAAATCTGCAGCCGAAAGACGTGACCGAGCGCGCACTGGCAGACAGCTGCATCGACTGCCGTCGCGCACTGTCGCTGTTCTGCGTGATCATGGGGCGTTTTGGTGGCAACCTGGCGCTTACGCTCGGCACCTTCGGTGGCGTTTACATTGCCGGTGGCATTGTGCCGCGCTTCCTGGAGTTCTTCAAAGCGTCAGGCTTCCGCGGCGGGTTCGAAGACAAAGGACGTTTTAAAAGCTACGTGCAGGACATTCCTGTTTACCTGATTGTGCACGACAACCCGGGTTTACTTGGCTCGGGCGCCCACCTGCGTCAGGTGCTCGGCCAGATCCTCTAAAACCCAGCCCCTCTCTTGCGGGAGAGGGGATTTACAGGTGCATTAACTGGCGGAACTCTTTGACCTTGCTGCGGCTCACTGGCACCTGAAAATCAAGATCCTTCAGGCGCAAAATGTAGGTATTGTTAAACCACGGCTCGATCTCGCGGATCTTGTTTAAATTCACACAAAACGAGCGGTGACAGCGGAAGAAATGCGCTGTCGGCAGCTTGCTGCAAAACTCGGTAATGTTCATCGCCATCACGTACGATTCCCGCCGCGTATAGACAAACGTCATCTTTTCATGGGCTTCGGCATAGTAGATATCGTTAACCGGCGTCACGATGATACGTTCATCCTTCACCAGGTTAATCGTGTCATTCTCACGTACTGCGGGGCTTGCGGTGACAGGGGCGTTCTGCTGTTGCCACGCGGCCTCCAGCTTTTGCAGCATAGTGACGATGCGCGACTCCTGGTAAGGCTTAAGGATATAGTCAAACGCCTCCAGCTCGAAGGCTTCAACCGCGTGCTCCTTCCAGGCGGTGACGAAGACAATAAACGGCTTATGGGCAAACTGATTGATGTTTTGCGCCAGTAATACGCCATCCAGCGACGGAATGTTGATATCAAGAAAAATGGCATCAACGCGGTTATGCTGCAAAAACTTCAGCACGTCCAGACCATCGTCAAACGTGCCCACGATCTCCATCTGACTGTGCGTTTTGATGAGCCAGCTCAGCTCCTGTTGAGCCAGAAACTCATCTTCTACAATGATCACTTTCACGGGTTACTCCGGCCTAAGGCAACAGGGATGTAGACGCATGAACGGGAGAGCGTTCATTCGGAATATAAAAGGCGATCTCGGTGCCCGGTTCAAGGCGCTGAATATGCAGCCCGTCGCCGTACAGCAGTTTGACCCGGTGGTGGACATTCAGCAGCCCAATCTTATTCCCCGGTATCTCGTTGGCCTCAACGCGCTCAATGACTTTAGGATCAATTCCGTGGCCGGTATCACGCACGGCAATCCGCACGCGGTTGCCGCTTTCGGTCACGCTGATGGTCACCACCCCTTTCCCTTTACACGGCTGAATCCCATGGACGATAGCGTTCTCAACCAGTGGCTGGATCAGCAGGCTTGGGATCACACAATTGACCTCTTCATCAATATCGTAAATGACCGTGAGTTTGTCACCAAAGCGCGCCTGCTCAATCGCAATGTAATCCTTGATCTGATAAAGCTCTTTTTTAATGTCGATCTGCTCGTCATCTTTTAGCTCAATGTTGTAGCGCAGATAGCGTGACAGATTGAAAATCAGCTGACGTGCGGTATCCGGATTAAGTCGAATGGACGAGGAGATCGCATTCAGCGCGTTAAACAGAAAATGAGGATTAATTTTACTCTGCAGCGCGCGCAGCTCTGCCTTATTTGCCATCTCGCGCAGCTGTTCCGCGCGGGAGACCTCCAGCTGGGTAGAGATAATCTGCGACAGCCCGATGGCCATCTCCTGCAGGGAGGAGGTGATCTGGTGCGCGTGGCAGTAGTAAATTTTCAGGGTTCCCGTCACCACGCCTTTCTCCCACAGCGGGATCACCAGCATGGAGTGAATTTCTGGGGTTCTGTGGGCTTCATCATTGTTTTTAATGATGATTTTACCGTAATTGATCGCCTGCCTGGTGGTGGGGCTGATGGTGTCATCGCTGTCCTGATAGTTATGCTCACCCACGCCAACATAGGCCAGGACGTGGTCGATATTGGTAATGGCCACGGCATCGGCATGAATATCGCGACGGATGATATCGCAGACCTGACGTAAGGATTCGGCGTTAACATGGCGGAAGAGCGGCAGCGTTTTGTTGGCGATATCCAGCGCCAGCTTGGCCTGACGTGCGGCGCTGGCCTCTTTTTCCCCTTCAACGCTTTGCACCAGCAGCACGATAAAACCGATACAGACGCTGCCGAGGATCATCGGAATACCGATTTTAGAGACAATATCCAGCCCCAGCGCAATAGTGGGAGCCCAGACGACCACCAGAACCATGGTCAGCGTTTCGCACAGCATGCCCGCGATGATCCCGGCGCGCCAGTGCTGCTTTTTCGGTATTTTGCGGTTAATCCAGCCGGAAAGGACGCCGGCGATGATGCTGGTGATAAAACACGGCACCGCCGTCACGCCGCCGATATCTATCAGGTAACGATGTGTCCCGGCAATGAGACCCGTAATAATGCCCACCCAGGGGCCAAACAAGATCCCACCGGACATCACGGCGATAACACGCACGTTGACCAGCGACCCTTCTACCGGCACCCCGGACCAGGTGCTGAACAGGGCGAACAGTGAAAAGATGGCGGTAACGGCCAGCAGCTCTTTTGCCGAGTGGGCGGACTTGTGCAAAAGCTCGCGGAACAGGCGAATACGAATGAGGAAAAACAGGCAAATCAGCATTAATGCCGCACGGTCAAAAACCGCCAGCAGCATATCGAATATTTCGTGCACGAGTCGACCAGCGAAAAGAGGAAAGCCCAATGATAAAAAACCTGACGCCTGTTGACCAGCTATCCGTCGTGTTTATCAAATGAGGAAAAACCATAATCTTCAAAGGGGATTGAGGGTGGCTTCCTGAAGATGCCAGTTTTTTTTACTCCTGGAGAACGACAAGGTAACAGTTTTGATATCATCATGTTAAAGACTGGGTATTAAAATTGCACAATAAGCAGGAACGCTTCCGCTTTCGGTATCTGAAGGTTCCCGTTTTTAACGCGACATCTTTTTTTTGCTTAACCCCTCGACAGCATGTTTTTTTTCAGGTTATTTTCTAAACACGCCACATCGGTGGCAGCGTCGCTCGGACGGTCCGGGCGCTAACGTTAATCTGAGGAATCTATGGCTGAATTCAGTCCTGAACGCCGTTTTACGCGTATCGATCGTCTCCCCCCTTATGTTTTCAATATCACTGCTGAACTGAAGATGGCTGCGCGTCGTCGCGGCGAAGATATTATCGATTTCAGCATGGGTAACCCTGACGGCCCAACGCCTGCGCATATTGTTGAGAAGCTCTGCACGGTCGCCCAGCGCCCGGATACGCACGGTTACTCCACTTCTCGCGGCATTCCTCGATTACGTCGTGCGATCTCTCGCTGGTACCAGGATCGCTATCAGGTTGATATCGATCCGGAAAGTGAAGCCATTGTCACCATTGGCTCGAAAGAGGGGCTGGCGCACCTGATGCTGGCTACGCTGGATCATGGTGATACGGTGCTGGTGCCTAATCCAAGCTACCCCATCCATATTTACGGCGCGGTGATTGCCGGCGCGCAGGTTCGCTCTGTGCCGCTGGTGGAAGGGGTCGATTTCTTTAACGAGCTGGAACGTGCGATTCGTGAAAGCTATCCGAAACCGAAGATGATGATCCTCGGCTTCCCGTCTAACCCTACGGCGCAGTGCGTAGAACTCGACTTCTTTGAGAAAGTCGTCGCACTGGCGAAGCGTTACGATGTGCTGGTGGTACACGACTTAGCCTACGCCGATATTGTGTACGACGGCTGGAAAGCGCCTTCCATTATGCAGGTTCCGGGCGCACGTGATGTGGCGGTGGAGTTCTTTACCCTGTCGAAAAGCTACAACATGGCGGGGTGGCGTATTGGCTTTATGGTGGGTAACAAAACGCTGGTGAGTGCACTGGCGCGTATTAAGAGTTACCACGATTACGGCACTTTTACCCCACTGCAGGTGGCCGCTATCGCCGCGCTGGAAGGCGATCAGCAGTGTGTTCATGATATTGCCGCCCAGTATAAACGCCGTCGCGATGTGCTGGTGAAAGGGCTGCATGAGGCTGGCTGGATGGTGGAAATGCCGAAAGCGTCAATGTATGTCTGGGCAAAAATCCCTGAGCCTTACGCGGCGATGGGGTCACTGGAGTTTGCCAAAAAGCTGTTGCAGGACGCGAAGGTCTGCGTCTCGCCGGGCATTGGCTTCGGTGAGTATGGCGATACCCATGTACGGTTCGCGCTGATTGAAAACAGCGACCGTATTCGCCAGGCGGTGAGGGGCATTAAGAGTATGTTCCGCGCAGACGGGCTTCTCGCATCAAAGAGTGCCGCTGAACAGCACGAATCTTAATGACATAAAAAAACAGGAGCCAACGGCTCCTGTTTTTTTGACTGCATGTTCTTCGCTAGATCATCAGGGCGAAGGTTCCGGCCCACACTAAAACAATCACCGAAATGCCCATAAAGAAATATTTCACGTTTCATCGCTCCGCGTATCTTCTGGTACGCACTTAAAAACAGAGTCCACCTGATTATAGAGAACTGACATTTGCCTGAGACGGAAATGAGAATTATCCCGTTACGATGCAAACTCCAGCTCAGAATTCTGTGCTTTCCTGTTGCCAGACGGCGCTAATGTACGCCTAAAAATGAGGGGTGACAAGAGGCATTTTTTTAAATACTTTCCGTAACTTACGGGTGTCGTGGAACGGCGACAGTTTGATTTCAGAGCGCAATAAATCCACGTTGAGCGACGGCAAGAAAAGACAATTACTCAGGGTGATTACAGGTGATTGAAAAGGTTAGTTTCTTAGCGAAACTAACCTTTCTCCATATTAAATATAGAGAGACGCTTCGCCATGCGGCCGCGTTTTGAAACGGCGATGCATCCACAGATACTGCTCCGGCGCGCGCATAATTTCGGTCTCGATAACTTTATTGATGAACGCTGCAGCTTCGCATTCATTTTCCGGATAGTTTGCCATCTCCGGTGAGATGTGCAGACGATAGCCAGATTTATCAACCTTTCTCACCATTGTTACGGTCAGCATTGCGGCGCCTGACAGACGCGAAATCACGAACGTACCGTTGGTGGTGGCGACATTTTTAACCGCAAAGAAGGGCGCAAAACTGCTGCCTTTACGTCCGTAGTCCTGATCGGGTGCAAACCAGACGGCTTCGCCTTTCTTCAGGGCGCCGACCATACCGCGCAGATTGTTACGGCTGATCATCGCCTTATTGGAACGCATGCGACCACGGGTTTGTACCCACTCCATCAGCGGACTGTTGTGCGGGCGGTAGGTGGCCATCATCGGCTGACAAAGCCCCATTACTCGGCCGCCCAGCTCCAGCGACATAAAGTGGACACCAACTACCATCACGCCACGGTTTTGCATTTGCGCGCGTTTCAGGTTTTCGAGACCTTCCACGTCAAACCATTTGCGGACGCGCTCATCAGGCCAGAACCAGGCCATGCCGGTTTCAAGCAACGCCATGCCGATAGATTTAAAGTTCTCGGCAATCAGTGTTTCGCGCTGCTGCGCATTATACTGGGGAAAGCACAGTTCGAGATTTTTACGGGCAATAGATTCACGACGTTTGAGGAAGTGGCGGGACGCGCTGCCGAGCCTGGAGCCCAGTATGCGGATCACAGGATAAGGAAGTTGAACCAGAAGCCAGAGTATGCCAAGACCAAACCATGTAAACCAGTAACGCGGGTGTAAAAACGCACGTTTGAAGTGGGATTGAGACAAAATAGTGAACCTATGTAAAGCCTTTGAAAGTAACGCATAAAGCGATACCACGTGCCAATTAGACCGTTGGACAAGGTCATGGTTGCAGGCTTTACCGATCTTTACGGCGTTGCCTGACCACTGCTGACGTTGGGTGGGCGGCGTAATGTAGCACCGTTATACGATATGTGCTATTACTCGTTTTTGATTAAAAAAGCGGCACCTGGAAAGGGTGTTGATTTTGTTGCTGTTGTTGATTATCACGCATGCCAGACGGTGAATCTGTGCGCTCAATTCCCGTCGGACAAGCTAACGATCTCCCCTGGAGGGTGTAAATGGAAACCTATTTACAAACCGTAAGGGATGAGTGGATTCAGTTAATCAATGAAACGGATCCCCTCGTTCATCAACTTACTGCGCAACTGGCCAGCGATCATGCTTCTGGTCTGATTACGGAGTTTTATCGTGTGGTCCTGGTCGACCCTCATGCAGCGGAGTTTCTGACCACTGAGCAGGTTGAAAGGCAGCTGCAGGAAGCGCTGCGCCGTTGGCTTGTTGATGTTCTCTCCTGCCGGGTTGAACAGGTTGATGAACAGATGCGGGCTCAGCAGCGCGCCGCCGATGTTCACGCCCGAATAGGTATATCGGTCGACCTGGTTGAGATGGGTTTCCGGATCCTGAAAAAGCTGTTGTTACCCCTTATTAATGCCACACCACACCCTTCTGAGACCAAGTTAAGCATCTATCACTACGCCATTAACAGCATTGATCTGGCAATGGAGGTGATGTCGCGCGCCTATGTCTTCAGCGAGAACAATGCGGCAAAAGAGGACGAGAACTATCGAATCTTCTCGCTGATGGAAAATGCGGAAGTTGAGAAGGAGCGGCAGACCGCCGCATTGCTGACGTGGGAACTGTCGCTGCTCTAAAAAGTGATGCTGGACTCCAGCATCGACAATAGCCGGCCGCTCGGGCAGTCCGACTTTGGGCTGTGGTTCAGTCATAAGGGACGTCACTACTTCAGTGGTATTGCCGAAGCAGGGCATATCTCTCGTCTTATCCAGGAGTTCGACGCGGCTTTTCATGACGTTCGTCAGACAGACGATGCCCTTCACGACAGGCTGCGGCAGGTGCAATTTTTGCGGCTGACGCGAACGACCTTCTCGCAAATCGTGACCCTGCTGCATGAGCTGTTTGATGAGGTAGCCCGGCACGAGGTGGGCGTGGATGTGCTCACGCGTCTGCTCAACCGTCGCTTCCTGCCAACCATTTTTAAACGTGAAATTACCCAGGCAAGTCGTTCTGGTACGCCGCTGTCGGTGTTGCTTATTGATGTCGATAAGTTCAAGCAAATCAACGATACCTGGGGGCACAACACGGGAGATGAAATATTAAGAAAGGTTGCCGGGGCGTTTTATGACAACGTTCGCACCTGTGACTATGTCTTCCGCTACGGCGGAGATGAGTTTTTGATTGTGCTAACGGAAATCACCGAAGCCGATACCCTGCGCATTGCCGAGCGGATCCGCCGACGCGTGGAAAAAATTAAGATTCATTCCCCGACAGGCGAGCCGATACCGTTGTCGCTTTCGATTGGGGCGGCCATGTTTAATGGTCATCCTGACTACGAACGTCTGATTCAGGCTGCGGATGAGGCGTTGTATGGGGCAAAACGACGGGGGCGAAACTGCGTGGAGTTATGGAAAGCGCAGTGATGTTTACTATCAAAGTGTCCCCTGCAGGAATCGAACCTGCAACTAGCCCTTAGGAGGGGCTCGTTATATCCATTTAACTAAGGGGACGAGGCGGCACGAGTATACCGTTATTTACACTTTGCGTTAAGCGCATTGCCGCCCGACTGCTCAAAGAGTCACCATTCAGGCCGATTTATTTGCCGATTTTTCATCATTTTCCTGCGCTTTCAGCTCGGCTTTACGCTTATTAGACATGTCGTTACGGATCTGGGCATGACTCAACAGCGCAAAAATAAAGGTTCCGCCGCAGATGTTGCCCGCAAGCGTGGGCAGTGCAAATGGCCAGAAGAAATCGGTCCAGTGAAGCGTGCCGTTAAACACCAGATAGAGGATTTCTACAGTACCCACCACGATATGGGTGGTGTCGGCCAGCGCAATCAGCCACGTCATTAATATGATTACCACAATTTTGGCGCTGCCTGCGGAAGGGAACATCCAGACCATTGTCGCGATAATCCAGCCAGAGATAATGGCGTTAGAGAACATCTCCACGGGCGTGTTTTTCATCACATCCATACCGATTTTCACAAACGCATCCCGGGTGGGTTCATCAAATATCGGCATATATTCAAACGCCCAGGCGGCGATACCCGTGCCGATAAGGTTGCCCAGCAGGACCACGCTCCACAGACGCATCAGTAAGCCAAAGTTACCCAGAGTCGGGTTTTGCATGACAGGCAGAACGGCGGTAACGGTGTTTTCAGTAAAAAGCTGCTGGCGGGCCATAATGACGATGATAAAGCCGAAGGTGTAGCCCAGATTCTCCAGCAAAAAGCCACCGGGTACACCTTCAAGCTGCACATGGAAAATGCCCTTCGCAAGTAGCGATGCCCCCATCGAGAGGCCTGCCGCGATAGCGGACCACAGCAGGGCCATGGCATCGCGCTCCATCTCCTTTTCCCCATCCTGACGGATATGTTCATGGATCGCCATAGCACGGGAGGGAAGGCGATCTTCATCAATCTCTATCTTTTCACCGCGCTCTTTTTCCTCGCTCTCAATTTCAAGTTCTTCATTGCTCTCGCCAATTTTCTCTTCGCCCACGTTTTTCATAACCGCTCCAGTTGGGTGTTCTTTCTTTTAAGCGTAGCGGCTTTTAACAAAATGCCCGTGGGGATGCTCTTAAAGTGAGGGTAATGGCAACAAAGGTGAGACATCTCATTCAAAGCCATTATAAAATTGCCAGCGAAACGAATTCTAAAAGACAGGCTATGCTGAGATCAGAGTGACGGTGGTTACTACCCGTAATTGTGCTCATAGACATCGGTAAACGTGCTGATACAATCACTTGCACGTTTACAGACGGAGCATCAAATGCTCCGTTACGGATGGCAATCAACGATAGCCATACTGAACAGGGAGAATTTTATGAAACTTCGGCTGTCGGCGCTTGCGCTGGGCGCGACGATGCTTGTGGGCTGCGCCAGCTCCGGGGAGCAAACGGGACGCTCCGATCCTCTCGAAGGATTTAACCGCTCAATGTATAGCTTCAACTATAACGTGCTGGATCCGTATGTGGTTCGCCCGGTGGCGGTTGCATGGCGTGATTATGTTCCCCAGCCTGCGCGTAACGGGTTGAGCAATTTCACCAGTAACCTTGAAGAGCCAGCGGTGATGGTCAACTACTTCCTGCAAGGCGATCCGTATCAGGGGATGGTGCACTTTACTCGCTTCTTCCTGAACTCCCTGCTGGGGATGGGGGGCTTTATCGATGTCGCCGGCATGGCGAACCCGAAACTGCAGCGTGAACAGCCGCACCGCTTCGGGAGTACGCTGGGTCATTATGGCGTCGGTTACGGCCCGTACGTTCATCTGCCGTTCTATGGCAGCTTCACCGTGCGTGATGATGGCGGTGATATGGTGGATACGCTGTATCCGGTTCTTTCGTGGCTGACCTGGCCGCTGTCGATTGGTAAATGGACGGTAGAAGGGATTGAAACACGTGCGCAACTGCTCGATTCCGACGGTCTGCTGCGTCAGTCTTCCGATCCATATATCATGGTGCGTGAAGCTTACTTCCAGAATCATGACTTTATTGCCAATGGTGGCAAGCTGAAGCCGGAAGAGAATCCAAACGCGAAGGCAATCGAGAACGAATTAAAAGATATCGATTCGGAATAAATAAAAAAGGTGAGCGATGCTCACCTTTTTTGATCCCTGCGCGAATTAGAACGCGTAGTTGAAGTTCAGGCCATACAGCCAGGCTTTACCTTCGGAAGAGAACTCATACGGACCTTCCTTGAAGCTGACCTTTTGACCGTGCATATACGAAACACCCGCATCGACAGAGGCATCTTTGTTGAATGCATAGGTCGCACCGGCGCTCAGCCAGAAGCGGTCCTGATCCGGAATGGAGATAGAACGTTTGTCAGCCGGAACCGGGCTATCATCGAAGGCAATACCGGTACGGAACGTCCAGTTGTCATCCATATAGTAGGTGGTACCCAGTGCGATGCGGTAGGCATCACGGAAGCTTTCATCTTTATAGAACAGCGTGTCGCCTTTGCTGTTAGTCGCTTTCAGCTCCTGGAACTGGCTCCAGCTGGTGTAGGTCAGGCTATAGTGAATCGCCCACTGTGGTGCCACGCGGTTATAACCGGACAATTCCCACATTTCCGGTAAGTGCAGACTCAGAGAACCGCCAGTGGTACGGCCATCGGTGCCCATTGGCAGGCCGAAGGTGCCGAGGATCTGGTTATAAGCAGAAGGCAGGCTGCTCTTGTAGTCGCCGTCAAAGTCGATTTTCACTTCGGAACGGTAGGTGAAACCGTAACGGTTGTTTTTATCGAGTTCATAAAGGATACCGGCGTTCCAGCCAAAGCCCCACTCGTCACCCTTCAGATAGGCGATCTGGGTGTCTGCCGGGATCCCTGCAACCTGTTGTGCCAGAGGCGGCGGCAGTGCGCCGGAGCCCGCAACGATTTTGCCGAGATCGCCCGCGTAACGTTCGATTTTCGCTTTAGCGTAAACGGCATCAAAGCCAACGCCGAAGCTCCAGTTACTGTTCAGACGGTAAGCACCGCTCAGGTTCAGGTTCAGAGTCTCAAGGTCGGTCTTACCGCCATAGGCTCCTGCTGCGTAGTCGTTATTAAACTCGGTCGCTAAACCATAGTTAGAGGTTACGGATGCACCCCAGCCAAACTGGTCGTTGATTGGCGCGACGAAGTGCAGGTTTGGCACCCATGCCGTTGGCGCGATGTTATCGGAATTCAGGCTGGCTCCGCTCGGGGAACGGCCCGTAATATCCACACCCGGATCAACAAAGATGGCGCCCGCTGAGAAGGTTGGGCGATCAAACATCATGATCAGCGCAGGGTTACGACTGGCGTTACCTGCATCATCAGCAATTGCACCTTCCCCGGAATACGCACGGCCAAGGCCAGAGGAAGAAAATTCGTTTAACTGGAAGCCCGCTGACCAGGCGGACGTAGAGACGATTGCCACTGCGACTGCCAGCGCAGTCTTGTTGAACAGGGTTTTCTGGCTCATGACCATAACCTCATTGAGTTATTTTTATTCAATAATTGTTACATACCGTAACAGGAGCGCGAAGTGTAGGGTCTGAGGTATGACATACAAATCAGACCAGTGGCCAGAGTATAGGTCTGACCAGCTAGAATGTTGCAAGTTTGTTTATTAATATTTTCAAACATGTTTCTTGAAACGAGATCTGGTTGGCAAAAATGTGACCATCCCGACTCACCCAAAAGGGCGAATTTTGTTTTAGATCATTTTTTAGTGTGATATTGGTCACTTATCCCGTTTTGCGCCATTAACGGCTGGAGAGCGTCTGCATCGGGGCGTAAAATATCAGCATCGTGTTTGTCTCGCGTCCTGCGCGAATACAGAGGAAATTGAGATATGAGTAAATGCAGTGCTGATGAAACCCCGGTTTGCTGCTGTATGGATGTTGGTACCATCATGGACAACTCCGATTGCACCGCCTCTTACAGCCGCGTGTTCACCAATCGTGCCGAAGCGGAAGAAACCCTGGCGGCGCTGAGCAAGCGCGCGCGCGACGTAGAATCCGATCCGTGTGAAATCAAGTCCACCTTCACGGAAGTGGACGGCGGCGTGAAGCTGGATATCGACTTTATCTTCGCCTGCGAAGCTGAAACGCTGATTTTCCAACTCGGTCTGCGTTAATCTCCGCGGCCTGATGCCCTCTCCTACGGGTGAGGGTGCAAACACTCAAAACGGTAACCTCTGGGTTACCGTTTTGTTTTTACCTCGGGGCATTTTCTTTTTTCTTCTCTGTGTTTTAGTTCGCATTTTTTCGTTTCCCCAATTGGCTGAATGTAAAAAAATGGTTAAGACTATTTATCAGGTCAGACCACTTTATGTTTGCAAAAATTTTTACAGGGGAATGTTATGAGTCAGGCATTACCGCTTATCACCCGACAAGGTGACCGCATTGCCATTGTCAGTGGATTGCGTACGCCGTTTGCGCGTCAGGCGACAGCGTTTCACGGCATACCGGCCGTCGATCTGGGGAAAATGGTGGTGGGGGAGATGCTGGCTCGCAGCGAAATACCGCCTGACGCCATTGAGCAGCTGGTTTTTGGCCAGGTTGTTCAGATGCCAGAAGCTCCCAACATTGCACGAGAAATTGTCCTCGGCACCGGAATGAACGTGCATACGGATGCTTACAGCGTCAGCCGTGCGTGTGCAACCAGCTTTCAGGCGGTGGCAAACGTGGCCGAAAGCCTGATGGCGGGCACCATCCGCGCCGGGATCGCCGGCGGGGCAGACTCATCCTCCGTGCTGCCGATAGGGGTCAGTAAAAAGCTGGCCCGCTTTCTGGTGGATGCAAATAAAGCGCGCACCACCGGGCAAAAACTCAAGCTCTTCTCGCGTTTACGCCTTCGTGACCTGATGCCGGTTCCACCTGCGGTGGCTGAATACTCCACCGGCCTGCGCATGGGCGACACCGCCGAGCAGATGGCCAAAACCTACGGCATTACCCGGGAGCAGCAGGATGCGCTGGCTCACCGTTCCCATCAGCTGGCGGCGAAAGCCTGGTCGGAAGGCAAGCTGAACGACGAGGTGATGACCGCGTATATCCCGCCTTACCGCGAACCGCTGGTGGAAGATAACAACATTCGTGGCACCTCGACGCTGGCGGACTACGCCAGACTGCGTCCGGCATTCGACCGCAAACACGGCACCGTTACGGCCGCCAACAGTACTCCGCTGACGGATGGTGCTGCCGCGGTGATCCTGATGACCGAATCGCGAGCCAAAGAGCTGGGTCTTACCCCGCTCGGTTATCTGCGCAGCTACGCGTTCACGGCGATCGACGTCTGGCAGGACATGCTGTTAGGCCCGGCCTGGTCCACGCCGCTGGCACTGGATCGCGCAGGGTTGACCCTCGCTGATTTAACGCTGATTGATATGCATGAGGCCTTTGCCGCACAAACCCTGGCCAACGTCCAGCTACTGGCCAGCGAACGTTTTGCTCGCGATGTGCTTGGCCGCGCCCATGCCACCGGAGAAGTGGATCAAAGCAAATTTAACGTACTGGGCGGCTCTATCGCCTACGGTCATCCGTTTGCGGCGACGGGGGCGAGGATGATCACCCAAACATTACATGAGTTACGTCGCCGTGGCGGCGGTTTTGGCCTCGTCACCGCCTGCGCGGCGGGCGGTCTTGGGGCAGCAATGGTTCTGGAGGCTGAATAATGGCAATGGCATCTGCATTTAATCTGACGGTTCGCCTCGATAACGTGGCTGTGATTACCATTGATGTCCCCGACGAAAAGATGAATACCCTGAAGGCGGAATTTGGCGTTCAGGTGCGCGAGATGTTAAAGCAGATCCGCGAGAACAAAGCGATTCGCGGCCTGGTGTTTATCTCGGCAAAGCCAGACAACTTTATTGCCGGGGCCGATATCAACATGATCGCCCGGGCGCAAAGCGCGCAGGAGGCGGAAGAGCTGGCGCGCCAGGGGCAGCAGGTGATGGCGGAGATCCATTCGCTGCCGATCCCGGCGATCGCCGCGATCCACGGTGCATGCCTGGGCGGTGGGCTGGAGCTGGCGCTGGCCTGTCACAGTCGTATTTGTACTGACGACGCGAAAACCGTTCTTGGGTTGCCGGAAGTACAGCTAGGGCTGCTTCCCGGCTCCGGTGGAACGCAGCGTCTGCCGCGGCTGGTTGGCGTTAGTACAGCGCTGGAGATGATCTTAACCGGCAAACAGCTGCGCGCCCGTCAGGCGCTGAAAGCGGGGCTGGTTGATGACGTCGTTCCGCATTCTATTTTGCTGGAAGCCGCCGTAGAGCTGGCGCTGAAGGGACGTCAGGCAAGACGTGCTCTGCCGGTGCGTGAGCGCGTCCTGGCCGGGCCGCTGGGGCGGGCGCTGCTGTTTAGCATGGTGGGCAAGAAAACCGAACAAAAGACCAAAGGCAACTATCCGGCGGCGAAGCGCATTCTTGAGGTGATTGAAACCGGGTTGTCGCAGGGCAGCAGCAGCGGTTATGCCGCGGAGGCAAAAGCCTTTGGTGAACTGGCGATGACGCCGCAATCGCAGGCGTTGCGCAGCATCTTCTTTGCCAGCACTGACGTTAAAAAAGATCCGGGTAGTGACGCTGAACCTGCGCCGCTCAACGCCGTTGGCGTCCTCGGGGGCGGACTGATGGGCGGCGGCATTGCGTTTGTCACAGCCAGCAAAGCCAAATTGCCCGTACGTATCAAAGACATCAACCCGAAAGGGATCAACCACGCACTGCAGTACAGCTGGCAGAACCTTGATCGGAAGGTTAAACGCCGCCATATCAAGGCAAGCGAGCGGGATAAAACCGTGGCCATGATCAGCGGCACTACGGACTACCGTGGTTTTGCCCATCGCGATCTGGTCATTGAAGCGGTATTTGAAGATCTGGCGCTTAAGCAGCAGATGGTTGCGGACGTTGAGCAACATTGTGCGCCGCACACGATTTTCGCCTCGAATACCTCTTCATTACCGATCGGTGATATCGCAGCGAAAGCCGCGCGTCCTGAGCAGGTGATTGGCCTGCACTTTTTTAGTCCGGTTGAAAAAATGCCGTTGGTTGAAGTTATTCCACACGCGTCAACCAGTCCGCAGACTGTCTCTACGGTAGTGAAACTGGCGAAAAAGCAGGGCAAAACCCCGATCGTCGTGGCAGATAAAGCGGGTTTCTACGTCAACCGAATTCTGGCGCCGTATATCAACGAAGCGATGCGCCTGCTGGTGGAAGGGGAGAAGATCGAACACGTCGACGAGGCGCTGGTCAAGTTTGGTTTCCCCGTTGGCCCAATCCAACTTTTGGATGAGGTAGGAATAGACACCGGCACTAAAATTATACCTGTGCTGGAGGCCGCATACGGCGAGCGTTTTAGCCCACCTGCAAACATTGTTTCTGCAATTTTGAAGGACGATCGCAAAGGCAGAAAAAATGAACGCGGTTTCTATCTTTACGGTGCAAAAGGGCGTAAAAGCAAGAAACAGGTCGACCCTTCGGTCTATGGGCTTATCCCAACAACCGGACAGGCGAAACTGTCTGCCGTTCAGTGTGCTGAACGTTGTGTGATGATGATGCTTAACGAAGCCGCACGCTGTTTTGGCGAGCAGGTGATTAAAAGCGCACGCGATGGCGATATTGGCGCCGTATTTGGTATTGGTTTCCCGCCGTTCCTTGGCGGCCCGTTCCGTTACATGGACACCCTCGGAGCGGGTGAAGTGGTTGCGATTCTGCAACGTCTTGCCACGCAGTATGGTCCCCGGTTTACACCCTGTGACGAATTATTGCAGATGGCGGAACGGGGCCAGACATTTTGGCCAGCAAGGGAAACTGTCCTCGTAAGTTGAGGTCAAAGAAGGGTAAATCCGGCGGTGAATGAATCTGATTTGGCGATTTTGTAAACAGAGATTGACTATACTTACGCCATTGAGGTAAAAAACAGCGTTTCATTCACCGAATGGATCAGGCACAATGCCCGGCCATCGGGTTTTCTACCTCAAGCATTAATCGCGGGTAGTTAACGCCGGTGATTCTGGTTAACAAAAGCGGTGCAATATGCAAGTTTTTATCATGCGTCACGGCGACGCGGCACTCGATGCCGCCAGTGACTCAGTACGTCCTTTAACCGTCTGCGGCTGCGACGAATCTCGTCAGATGGCGAACTGGCTTAAAGGTCAAAAAGTGGACATTGAACGCGTTCTGGTGAGTCCGTTCCTGCGTGCTGAACAGACGCTGGATGTGGTAGGGGAGTGTATGAACCTGCCGACCAGCGTGGATGTTCTCCCTGAACTCACGCCGTGTGGTGATGTCGGCCTTGTCAGTGCCTACCTGCAGGCGCTGTGCAATGAAGGTGTCGCTTCTGCACTGGTCATTTCCCACCTGCCACTGGTTGGCTATCTGGTATCTGAACTGTGCCCGGGCGAGACGCCACCGATGTTTACAACCTCCGCCATTGCCAACGTCACCCTCGACGAAACCGGCAAAGGGGTCTTCAACTGGCAAATGAGTCCATGCAATCTCCGGATGGCGAAAGCAATCTGAGGTGACGTGCGATAAGGCGGGAGCCACTATGCCTCCCGCCATGTTCTCAGGGCAGTTCTGGCGGTTGCCACTCTTCAACTTCAATCAACACCAGCAAGGCGGCATCTCCGCCGTACTCTTTGGGCGCCTGATGAAACGCCATCACGTGTGGATGCTGAGCCAGCCACAGCGGCGTTTGTTGCTTAAGAACATGTTTACCGTGGCCGTGCATCACGCAGGCACAAAACACATGTTCGCGGCGACAGGCGGCAATCAACGCCCCCAGCTCCTGTTTCGCCTGCATCTGCGTCAAACCATGCAAATCGAGAAACAGCTCGGGTGAATAATCTCCCCGGCGTAATTTTTTCAGCTCAAAGTGGCTGACATCTTCGCGAACGTACTTGACCGCACCCTGCGTGTTAAGCAGCGGCTGAAACTCATCGGAAAAATAGTGGCTATTATCCGCCTGCTCCTGCAATAGCCTTTTGACCGGCACTTCGCTGACTTTTTTGCGCATCGGCCGGTGGACAATGGTGTCCTGCTTGATTTGACGCGTCCCGGTCATGAGCTGACGGAAGAGCGCCTGATCCTCCTCGCTGAGCGATGTTTTCTTTTTCATTCGTCGTTCTCATCTCGTATTTCCGATAGTGTACCCGACTAAACGCATTTTTTAACCTCAAGCGGTATGCGTCATTGCTGATTTATCGCCGTCTTCATGGCAAACTAGCCGCCGAAAATTATGCGAGCATGCCCTGGAGGAAAGAGTGGATAAAATTTTTGTCGATGAAGCAGTAAACGAGCTGCATACCATACAGGACATGTTGCGCTGGTCGGTTAGCCGCTTCAGCGCCGCCAATATCTGGTACGGACACGGTACGGATAACCCGTGGGATGAAGCTGTTCAACTGGTGCTGCCTTCTCTTTACCTGCCGCTCGATATTCCGGAAGACATGCGCACCGCGCGTCTGACCTCCAGCGAAAAGCACCGCATCGTTGAGCGTGTGATCCGCCGCGTGAACGAGCGTATTCCGGTAGCCTATCTGACCAACAAAGCCTGGTTCTGCGGTCACGAATTCTATGTAGATGAACGCGTGCTGGTGCCGCGCTCGCCAATTGGTGAGCTGATCAACAACCACTTCGAAGGGCTGATTAACCGTCAACCGCAGCACATTCTGGATATGTGTACCGGCAGCGGCTGCATTGCCATTGCCTGCGCTTATGCCTTCCCGGAAGCGGAAGTGGACGCGGTGGACATCTCCACCGACGCGCTGGCGGTAACCGAGCACAACATTGAAGAACACGGGCTGATCCACCATGTTACGCCTATCCGCTCCGATCTGTTCCGTGACCTGCCGACGCTGCAGTACGATCTTATCGTAACCAACCCGCCGTACGTGGATGCGGAAGATATGTCCGATCTGCCAAACGAATACCGTCACGAGCCAGAATTGGGCCTGGCATCGGGTTCTGACGGCCTGAAGCTGACCCGTCGCATTCTGGCCTGCGCACCGGATTATCTGACCGACGACGGCGTTCTGATTTGTGAAGTGGGCAACAGCATGGTACATCTGATAGAGCAGTACCCGGATGTGCCGTTCACCTGGCTTGAGTTCGACAACGGCGGTGACGGCGTCTTTATGCTGACCAAAGCGCAGCTGCTCGACGCGCGCGAACATTTCAGCATCTACAAAGATTAATCCAGCGGGCTTCGGCCCGTTTCACAACGCTCACACACAAATAACGACATCGGAGCCGTGATGGCAGGAAACAGTATTGGACAAATATTCCGCGTGACCACCTTTGGTGAGTCGCACGGGCTGGCACTGGGCTGTATCGTTGACGGCGTACCGCCAGGCATCGAACTCACCGAAGCCGATTTACAGCACGACCTTGATCGTCGTCGTCCGGGCACCTCTCGCTACACCACGCAGCGTCGCGAGCCGGACCAGGTCAAAATTCTCTCAGGCGTTTTTGAAGGCCGCACCACCGGGACCAGTATTGGTCTGCTGATTGAAAACACCGACCAACGTTCTCAGGACTACGGTGCCATCAAAGATGTGTTCCGTCCGGGCCACGCTGACTACACCTACGAACAAAAGTACGGTTTTCGCGACTATCGCGGCGGTGGACGCTCCTCCGCCCGTGAAACTGCGATGCGCGTCGCCGCAGGGGCGATTGCCAAGAAATACCTGCAGCAGAAATTTGGCATCGTGATCCGCGGGTGCCTGACCCAGATGGGTGACATTCCGCTGGCCATTAAAGACTGGGAGCAGGTTGAACAAAACCCGTTCTTCTGTGCTGATGTTGAGAAGCTGGAGGCGCTGGACGAGCTGATGCGTGGCCTGAAAAAAGAGGGCGACTCTATCGGTGCAAAAGTGACCGTGGTGGCTGACGGCGTACCGCCAGGCTGGGGTGAGCCTGTATTTGACCGTCTGGACGCGGACATTGCCCACGCGCTGATGAGCATCAATGCGGTGAAGGGCGTCGAAATTGGCGACGGTTTTGACGTGGTTCAGCTTCGCGGCAGCCAGAACCGTGACGAAATTACAAAAGAGGGCTTCCAGAGCAACCATTCGGGTGGCATTCTCGGCGGCATCAGCAGCGGGCAGCAAATTATTGCCAATATCGCGCTGAAGCCAACGTCCAGTATTACCGTGCCGGGCCACACGATTAACCGCTCTGGTGAAGAAGTTGAGATGATCACCAAAGGACGTCACGATCCGTGCGTCGGGATCCGCGCGGTGCCAATCGCAGAAGCCATGCTGGCAATCGTGTTGATGGATCACTTCCTGCGCCAGCGTGCGCAGAATGCGGATGTGACGACCACCATTCCACGCTGGTAACTATGAAAAAAACCGCAATTGCTCTGCTGGCGCTACTCGCCAGTGGGGCCAGTCTGGCCGCCACGCCATGGCAAAAAATCACTCACCCGGTGGCGGGAAGCGCGCAGTCGATTGGTGCGTTCTCCAATGGCTGTATCGTTGGTGCGCAGGAACTTCCTCTGCAGTCGGATACTTATCAGGTGATGCGTACCGACCAGCGTCGTTACTTCGGCCACCCGGATCTGGTGCTGTTTATCCAGCGTCTGGGCAACCAGGTGCATAACCTGGGGCTGGGTACGATGCTGATTGGCGATATGGGTATGCCTGCTGGCGGCCGTTTCAACGGTGGGCACGCCAGTCACCAGACCGGGCTGGATGTGGATATTTTCCTGCAGTTGCCTAAAACGCGCTGGACCTCGGCCCAACTGCTGAAGCCGCAGGCGCTGGATCTGGTGGCGCGCGACGGCAAAAGCGTTGTGCCGTCGCTGTGGACCCCGGATGTTTTCAGCCTGATTAAGCTGGCAGCGAAGGACAACGAGGTCACGCGGATCTTCGTTAACCCGGCCATCAAGCAGCAGCTCTGCCTGGATGAGGGAACCGATCGCGACTGGCTGCGCAAAGTGCGTCCGTGGTTCCAGCATCGTGCGCATATGCACGTACGTCTGCGCTGCCCGGCAAACAGTCTGGAATGTGAAGATCAGCCGCTACCACCGCCAGGCGATGGCTGCGGTGCGGAACTGCAAAGCTGGTTTGAACCGGCAAAACCTGGAACCTCTAAGCCTGAGAAGAAGACACCGCCTCCGTTGCCGCCTTCCTGCCAGGCGCTACTGGATGAGCATGTACTTTAATGGATAATTTCGTCGACCTGTTTATGGTGTCACCGCTTCTGCTGGTGGTGCTGTTCTTTGTGGCAATGCTGGCCGGTTTTATCGATGCCCTCGCGGGCGGTGGCGGGTTGCTTACCGTTCCGGCGCTGCTGGCGGCGGGCATGAGCCCGGCTCAGGCGCTTGCCACCAACAAGCTTCAGGCCTGCGGCGGGTCCCTTTCCGCGTCGCTCTATTTTATTCGCCGTAAGGTGGTTAATCTTGCCGACCAGAAGCTCAATATTCTGATGACCTTCATCGGCTCAACCTCCGGTGCGCTGTTGGTTCAGCACGTACAGTCTGACATTCTGCGTCAGATCCTGCCGGTGCTGGTCATCTGTATTGGCCTCTACTTTCTGCTGATGCCAAAGCTTGGTGAAGAGGACAGGCAGCGTCGGCTGCATGGTCTGCCGTTCGCGCTTATCGCAGGCGGCTGCGTCGGGTTTTACGATGGCTTCTTTGGCCCAGGCGCCGGGTCGTTCTATGCCCTGGCGTTTGTCACGCTGGCCGGATTTAACCTCGCCAAATCTACCGCCCACGCTAAAGTGCTGAATGCCACCTCGAACGTCGGCGGCCTGCTGCTGTTTATCATCGGCGGCAAGGTTATCTGGGCAACCGGGTTTGTGATGATGGCGGGGCAGTTTTTAGGCGCGCGCGCGGGCTCGCGTCTGGTATTAAGCAAAGGACAGAAGCTGATTCGCCCGATGATCGTCATCGTCTCGGCGGTGATGAGCGCCAAGCTTCTTTATGACAGCCATGGACCGGAGATCCTCACCTGGCTGGGGATGAATGCATGAACAGTACGCATAACTATGAACAGCTGATTGAGATTTTTGACGGCTGTTTTGCTGATGATTTTAATACCCGTCTGATTAAAGGCGACGACGAACCGATCTATTTTCCTGCTGATGCAGAGGTGCCCTATAACCGCATCGTGTTTGCGCATGGTTTTTACGCCAGTGGCCTGCATGAGATTTCACACTGGTGCATTGCGGGAAAAGCGCGTCGCGAGCTGGTGGACTTTGGTTACTGGTACTGTCCGGACGGACGTGACGCGGCCACGCAGGGTCAGTTTGAAGATGTGGAAGTCAAACCGCAGGCGCTGGAGTGGCTGTTCTGCGTGGCGGCGGGTTTCCCGTTCAACGTCAGCTGTGACAATCTCGAAGGGGATTTCGAGCCAGACCGTATTCTCTTCCAGCGCCGCGTGCATGTGCAGGTGATGGAGTATCTTGAGAAAGGCATCCCGGAACGCCCGGCACGTCTGATCAAGGCTTTACAGAATTATTACCATACGCCGGAGATCACGGCGGAATGCTTCCCGTGGCCGGAAGATCTTTAACAGAGGAAAGAAGATGATCGCAGAATTTGAATCACGCATTCTGGCGTTAATTGATGACATGGTGGAACACGCCAGTGATGATGAGCTGTTCGCCAGCGGTTATCTGCGTGGTCACCTGACGCTGGCCGTTGCCGAGCTGGAAGCCGGGGACGATCACTCTGCCGAGGCCATTCATGATGAAGTGAGCCGCAGCCTGGAAAAAGCCATCCAGGCGGGCGAGCTTTCTCCCCGCGACCAGTCTCTGGTGCTGGGTATGTGGGACAACCTGTTCCAGCAGGCGAAAGCGAAGTAAGCGTTTCACCTCCCTCTCCCGGTGGGAGAGGGCACCCTATTTAACCTGCTTCCCCTTCAGCAATTTCCGCACCCACAAACGATTCGGATTCAGCCCTGCGAGCGTGGTGCTGTCCAGCGGAATGGGCTCATCGCTCATTTGCGCCGCTAACGCTTCAGCCAGCAGCGGTGCAGAACACAACCCGCGCGAGCCCAGCCCGCCCAGCATAAACAGCTCCGGATAGACCGGTGAGACCACAGCCGTCTCCTTGTGTTCAGCCAGATCCTGATACGCCTCAAGCGTTGCCTCATAGTCCGGTACATTTCCCGCCATGGGCAGATGATCGCGGGTGGCGCAGCGTACGCCGCAGCGCGCTTCGCCCTCGCTGACGTCAACCTCTCTCGCCCACGCCGCGTCCGGGAAGCAGTCAATCAGGCGCTGGCGGTTCTGCTGCTGATCCTCCTCGCGGTAATGCGTGTCAGTTTCACCGCGATGGTAACTGGCACCAATGCAGTGATGAGCGTTAGACGGATTTTGCGGCGTCAGGTAGCCGTCATAGCACAGCACCTGGCGCAGTTGGCTCAGTGCAGGCGCGGTCGGAATATGGCTCACCTGGCCGCCAACCGGATAAACGGGCAATGTCTCTGTCTGGACAAACTGATTGATGTGATGTCCGTTTGCCAGCACAACGCTGGCATGCGTGGCCTCTTTGCCATCGGCAAAGCGCAGGGTCCAGTGGGCTGTCCGGCTAAGCGATGCAACCTTATGAGCATAATGCACCGTCAGCCCGCGTGACTGTGCCAGGGTAATCGCCGCAGTGGTCAGTTCGGCAGGGCACAGCCAGCCGCCGAGCGGATACTGAATACCGCCACAGCCCGTCTCAACGCCTGTGGTGTCTGTCACCGTTTGCGCACTTACCGCGCGGGCAATCTCTTCCGGCAGGCCCAGCGACAGCATCTGCGCGATTTTTTGCTGGCTCTTTTCATCCCAGCCGAGCTGCGTCACGCCGCACCAGTCATGATCGAACGCCACCGGAAGGGTGTCGTATACGCGACGGGCAAAGGTAAAGGCCGCGGGGAAAAACTGGAACAGCGCCGGGTCGTGCGCGCTTAAAAGCGGATAAAGGGCTCCCTGACGGTTGCCGGAGGCGCCGTTTGCCGGAGCCGGGTCAGCACAGTAGAGCGTCACCTGCCAGCCGCGGTGTAAAAGCGCGAGCGAAAGCAGGGCGCTGGCAATCCCTCCGCCGATTATCGCCACCTCACGGGAGGCACTGGCGCGGCGTGCAAACCAGGGCGCCCGGGCGGGGATCGCCAGCGTCTGCACCATCGTCCCGACCAGCATGTCGCGCTTGCGGCCAAACCCTTTTGTTTTTCGCATCGTAAAGCCTGCTTCCTGTAAGCCGCGGCGGACAAACCCCGCCGAGGTAAAGGTCGCGAGCGTTGCGCTAGGCCGCGCCAGACGCGCCATGGCGCTAAACAGATGCTGACTCCACATCTCCGGGTTTTTGGCTGGCGCAAACCCGTCAAGGAACCACGCGTCCACCTTCTGGTTCATCGAATCATCAAGCTTATCGGTCAGTTCGTTGATATCGCCGAGCCATAAGTCCAGCGTGACGCGTCCACCGTCCAGCAGCAGACGATGGCAACCGCCGATGGCGGGCGGCCACTGCGCCTGAAGCTGTTCAGCCCAAGGGGCAAGCTCCGGCCAGCGCTGGTGCGCCAGGTGCAGGTCGTGCGCGGTGAGCGGAAATTTTTCGAAACTGATGAAATGTAATCTTTGTAGCGTAGCCTCAGGATGGGCAGCGTGAAACTGGTCGAAAGCCTGCCAGAGAGTCAAAAAATTCAGGCCGGTACCGAACCCGCTCTCTGCGACGACAAACAGACTGCGCGGATGGGCGGGAAAGCGTGCGCTGAGCTGATTTCCGTCGAGGAAAACATAGCGGGTTTCTTCCAGTCCGTTATCATTAGAAAAATAGACGTCATCAAAATCTCGGGAAACAGGTGTACCCTCAGCGTTGAATTCGAGGTTGGCGGGTTGTATAGCGTTTTGTTTCACGTAAGTTACTCGTCTGACAGGCAGTGGCACGATCTTAACGATGTGAGTCCATCGGTGCAAATTTCCGCAGAAAATGTCTGATCGGACTTGTTCGGCGTACAAGTGTACGCTATTGTGCGACTCGAAACTTACTATAGTGCGACTTACAGAGGTATTGAATGAAACGTGCAGTGATTACTGGCCTGGGCATTGTTTCCAGCATCGGTAATAACCAGCAGGAAGTCCTGGCATCTCTGCGTGAAGGACGCTCCGGGATCACTTTCTCTGAAGAGTTTAAAGATTCAGGTATGCGTAGCCACGTATGGGGTAACGTCAAACTGGACACCACCGGTTTGATTGACCGTAAAGTGGTTCGTTTCATGAACGATGCCTCTATTTATGCTTATCTCTCCATGCAGGAAGCGATCAAAGATTCTGGCCTGAGCGAAGAGGTTTACCAGAACAACCCGCGCGTGGGTCTGATTGCCGGTTCCGGTGGTTCATCCAAAGCGCAGGTATTCGGTGCTGACGCCATGCGTAGCCCGCGTGGTCTGAAAGCAGTAGGTCCGTACGTGGTAACCAAAGCCATGGGTTCTGCGGTCTCCGCGTGCCTGGCAACCCCATTCAAAATTCACGGTGTGAACTACTCCATCAGCTCTGCATGTGCGACGTCCGCACACTGCATCGGTAATGCTGTTGAGCAGATCCAACTGGGTAAACAGGACATCGTATTTGCTGGCGGCGGCGAAGAGCTGGGCTGGGAAATGGCCTGTGAATTCGACGCGATGGGTGCCCTGTCTACCAAATACAATGAAACTCCGGCTAAAGCATCCCGTACCTATGATGCGCACCGTGACGGTTTTGTTATCGCAGGCGGCGGCGGTATGGTTGTGGTTGAAGAGCTGGAACACGCTCTGGCACGTGGCGCGCACATCTACGCTGAGATCGTGGGCTACGGTGCAACGTCTGACGGCGCTGACATGGTTGCTCCATCCGGCGAAGGCGCGGTACGCTGCATGAAGATGGCGATGCACGGCGTTGATACTCCAATCGACTACCTGAACTCCCACGGGACTTCTACGCCGGTAGGCGATGTGAAAGAACTGGGTGCGATCCGTGAAGTCTTCGGCGACAACAGCCCGGCAATCTCCGCGACCAAAGCCATGACCGGTCACTCTCTGGGTGCAGCTGGCGTGCAGGAAGCAATCTACTCTCTGCTGATGCTGGAAAATGGCTTTATCGCGCCAAGCATCAACATCGAAGAGATGGACGAGCAGGCAGCGGGCCTGAACATCGTGACCGAAACCACCGAACGTGAGCTGACGACCGTGATGTCCAACAGCTTTGGTTTTGGCGGCACCAACGCCACGCTGGTCATGCGCAAGCTGAAAGCGTAAGCGTTTGAAGGTATAGTAGAAGGGAGCCGCGAGGCTCCCTTTTTTTATGCCTGAACACGGAGTTACGCATGAAGGCCGTTATCCCTGAGAAGAGTACCCCTTCCGGGAACCTTTCCCTTTTCCGTATCGCCTTTGCGGTATTTCTGACCTACATGACCGTTGGCCTGCCGCTGCCTGTTATCCCGCTGTTTGTTCACCAGGAGCTGGGCTACGGCAATACCCTGGTTGGCATCGCCGTGGGTATTCAGTTTTTAGCTACCGTATTAACCCGCGGCTACGCCGGGCGTCTGGCGGACCAGCACGGTGCCAAACGCTCAGCGCTGCAGGGCATGTTTGCCTGCGGGCTGGCGGGCGCAGCGTGGCTGCTTGCCGCGCTTCTGCCGGTCGACGCGGCGTATAAATTTGCCCTGCTGGTGGTGGGACGTTTGATTCTCGGCTTTGGTGAAAGCCAGCTGCTGACCGGCACCCTGACCTGGGGAATGGGGCTGGTAGGCCCAGCGCGCTCGGGCAAAGTGATGTCCTGGAACGGTATGGCTATCTATGGCGCACTCGCGGCAGGTGCGCCGCTGGGGCTGTTGATCCACAGCCAGTTCGGTTTTGCCGCGCTGGCGGCCACCACCATGCTGTTACCGCTGCTGGCATGGGCGTTTAATGGCTCGGTGCGCAAAGTACCTGCCCATAAAGGTGAGCGTCCTTCCCTGTGGAGCGTAATAGGTCAAATCTGGCAGCCGGGGCTGGGGCTGGCGCTACAGGGCGTGGGCTTCGCGGTGATTGGGACATTCGTTTCGCTGTACTTTATGAGCCGCGGCTGGGCGATGGCGGGCTTTACGCTAACCGCCTTTGGTGGGGCGTTTGTCCTGATGCGCGTGCTGTTCGGCTGGATGCCGGATCGCTTTGGTGGCGTGAAGGTGGCCGTGGCGTCGCTGGTGATTGAGACCCTCGGTTTGCTGCTGCTGTGGTATGCCCCTGTGGCCTCCGTTGCCCTTCTCGGAGCGGCACTGACCGGCTGCGGCTGTTCCCTGATCTTCCCGGCGCTGGGGGTTGAGGTGGTAAAACGCGTCGCGCCACAGGTGCGCGGTACGGCGTTGGGCGGTTATGCGGCGTTTCAGGACATCTCATACGGTGTCACCGGACCGCTGGCGGGGCTCCTGGCCACGTCGTTTGGTTATCCCTCTGTCTTCCTGGCGGGAGCCGTTTCAGCGGTGGTGGGGATTGTTGTGACGCTGGTGGCGTTTCGCAGGTCTTGAGCCGTTGTTGCCGGGTGGCGGCTTCGCCTTACCCGGCCTACGGTTCGGGTCGTTGTAGGCCCGGTAAGCGCAGCGCCACCGGGCAAAACATCAGGCAACGAGCCAGAAAATCGCGAGTGCAATCAGTAACGCAATAAACAGTAATCCCGGACGGGCAGAGAGGGTTCTGAAGGTCTCCACCACCGGCGCAAACAGCGGGCTGTAGATCGGTTGAATATCCCTGACTTCCGGTACGCCGCCTTCGCGCTCGGCGCGGCGAATAAAGATCTGATTCAGCAAATCTTGCACCTGCGCGGTGGTCAGTACCGTTTGCGGCGTGGCCTGCCAGGTCTGCTGGGCGTAATCCCGAATCACCTCAAATTCATGCGGCTCCAGCGGCTGCTTCAGTGCCGCCTGTAGCGTATGCAGGGTAGGGGTACTTTGGGTGCTCAGCGTCTGGCGAGCCTGTAGCCAGGTGACCAGATGCGTAAACTGTTTGGCCGGGATCAGCTCGCCCGCCTTCACGCCGGAAAGCTCGAGCATCGACTGCCAGATAAGCTTTGTTGATTCGCCGGTGGCGGCGGCCAGCCTGGTCACCATCTGATTCAACGTATTGTGTTCAGCAGGCAGCAGCGGACGCTCGGTTGACGGACGCTGTTGCGGTTGCGGGATGGTCAGCTGATTGGTTTGCAGCAGCGTCAGCACGGTTTTCAACTGGTCTGGCGTGAGCTGGCTCAGGGCGGTCTGGCCAAACTGCTGGCGAATGAAATCACTGACTGCCTGACGGTTGTTGCCCTGGCCCAACAGCTCGGTCAGTTGCGCGACAATCTGGCGAGTGGTGTGATTTTGCTGTGCGGTGGTAATACGCTGATTCAGATTTTGCTCGGCCGCAGGGAAGTGGCGCGACTGCAACGGTGCATCGTTCCGGACGCCTAAATCATGCTTTACCCCGGCCCAGACTTCCGCATTTTGCTGTGAAGTGAGCGCGATCAGGCGCGTGATCAGGCGCTCCAGCACGGTGCGCTGTTGCGTGGAAAGCGGTTGTTCACCTGCAACGTTTGGCGTGACAGGGCCTTCACCCGGAGGGCGTGGTGGCGTACCTGAAATAGGCTGCATCGTCAAAAATCCTTAAAGTCAAAACTCAGCGTAAACCCGGCATGCATATATGCCTGGCGGCCAGATTATGGCACACTTGGCAGGTTTTCTTCCTCTCAAACAGGTACTCAGACGTGAAAATCCTCGTTGATGAAAATATGCCTTACGCCCGCGAGCTGTTTAGCCGCCTTGGTAATGTTAAGGCTGTCCCTGGTCGACCCATTCCGGTAAACGAGCTGGATGATGCCGATGCCCTGATGGTGCGCTCGGTGACCAAAGTAAATGAGGCGTTGCTCTCCGGCAAAGCGATTAAATTCGTCGGAACCGCAACGGCCGGGACGGATCATGTGGATGACAAGTGGCTTAAGCAGGCGGGGATCGGGTTTTCAGCCGCGCCTGGCTGTAACGCCATTGCGGTAGTGGAATACGTTTTCTCTTCTCTGCTGATGCTGGCAGAGCGCGACGGTTTTGCGCTGAAAGACCGCACCGTAGGCATTGTCGGGGTGGGCAACGTGGGAGGACGCCTGCAAAAACGCCTTGAGGCGTTAGGCATTCGCACCCTGCTGTGTGATCCGCCGCGTAAAGACAACGGTGATGAAGGCGACTTCCGCCCCCTGGATGAGCTGGTTGAAGCATGTGACGTCATCACCTTCCATACGCCCCTCTTCAAAGAGGGGGCCTATAAGACGCTCCATCTTGCTGACGAGGCGCTGATCCGTCGTCTGAAGGCTGGCACTATTCTGATAAATGCCTGTCGTGGCCCGGTCGTCGATAACGCCGCGCTGCTGAAATGTCTGGAAGAGGGGCAGGATCTCAGCGTGGTGCTGGACGTCTGGGAGCCGGAGCCCGATCTCAACGTTGCGCTGCTGAACAAGGTCGACGTTGCAACCGCGCATATAGCGGGTTACACGCTCGAAGGAAAGGCCCGTGGTACAACCCAGGTCTTTGAGGCCTATAGCGCCTTTATTGGCCGTCCGCAGCAGGTGGCGCTGGACACCTTACTCCCCGCGCCTGAATTTGGCCGCATTACCCTGCATGGCCCGCTCGATCAGGCAACGCTGAAAAGGCTGGTTCATTTGGTGTATGATGTGCGCCGCGATGATGCGCTGCTGCGTAAAGTGGCGGGGATCCCGGGGGAGTTTGACAAGCTGCGCAAGAATTACGTTGAGCGCCGTGAATGGTCTTCTCTGTATGTCATGTGCGATGACGCGTCGGCGGCAGCGCTGCTGCATAAACTGGGTTTTAACGCCGTTCATCACCCGGCGCATTAATGTCTTCTTAACGCTCCCTGTTGGATACTCCGACAGGGACGCTTTTTTATTTCTGGAGTAAACCACCATGTCTGAAGGCTGGAACATTGCCATTTTAGGTGCCACGGGTGCCGTGGGTGAAGCCCTGCTCGAAACCCTTGCTGAGCGTCAGTTCCCGGTGGGTGATATCTATGCACTGGCGCGCACTGACAGCGCCGGTGAGCATCTGCGTTTTGGCGGCAAATCCGTCATGGTTCAGGATGCCGCCGAATTCGACTGGACGCAGGCGCAGCTGGCCTTTTTTGCGGCAGGTGCTGAAGCCACCGCGTCGTACATTGAAGACGCGACGAATTCTGGCTGTCTGGTGATCGATCTGAGCGGCCTGTTCTCGATGGAGCCGGATGTCCCGCTGGTGGTGCCGGACGTGAACCCGTTTGTCCTGGCCGACTACCGTAACCGCAATATCATTGCGGTTCCCAATAGCCTGACCAGCCAGCTGCTGACCGCTCTTAAACCTTTAATCGACGATGGCGGTCTGTCGCGTATCACCGTGACCAGCCTGCTTTCCGCTTCTGCGCAAGGCAAAAAGGCCGTCGACGCGCTGGCCGGACAGAGTGCGAAGCTCCTGAACGGCATCCCGATTGATGAAGACGATTTCTTCGGCCGTCAGCTGGCATTCAATATGCTGCCGCTGCTGCCGGATCGTGAAGGCTCCGTGCGCGAAGAGCGCCGTATCGTCGACGAAGCGCGCAAAATTCTGCAGGACGAGGGGCTGATGATCTCCGCAAATGTCGTGCAGTCGCCGGTCTTTTACGGTCATGCGCAGATGGTAGGTTTCGAAGCCCTGCGTCCGCTGGCCGCAGAAGAAGCGCGTGATGCGTTCGGCCGCGGTGAAGACATTGTGCTCTCCGAAGAGAGTGAATTCCCGACGCAGGTTGGCGATGCCACCGGCAGCGCACACCTCTCGGTGGGCTGCGTACGGAATGATTACGGTATGCCGGAGCAGGTTCAGTTCTGGTCCGTAGCCGATAACGTGCGCTTCGGCGGCGCGCTGATGGCGGTCAAAATCGCTGAAAAACTGGTGCAGGAGTATCTGTACTGATGTCAGACGTGGAACAAAAGCCGGTTCATAAAGTCGCCCTCGGTATCGAGTACGACGGCAGTAAATATTATGGCTGGCAGCGTCAAAATGAGGTGCGCAGTGTCCAGGAAAAACTGGAGAAAGCGCTCTCTCAGGTGGCGAACGAACCGATTAACGTCCTGTGTGCAGGACGCACTGACGCCGGTGTCCACGGAACGGGGCAGGTGGTTCACTTTGAAACCACCGCCGTGCGCAAGGACGCTGCCTGGACGTTGGGTGTAAATGCGAATTTACCTGGTGACATTGCGGTGCGCTGGGTGAAAGCTGTGCCGGATGATTTTCATGCGCGTTTCAGCGCCACTGCGCGCCGTTATCGCTATGTCATCTACAATCAGCGTCTTCGTCCGGCGGTGTTAAGCCAGGGCGTGACGCATTTTTATGAACCGCTGGATGCAGAACGTATGCATCGTGCGGCGCAGTGTCTGATTGGTGAAAATGACTTTACCTCGTTCCGTGCGGTGCAGTGTCAGTCCCGCACGCCGTGGCGTAACGTCATGCACATAAACGTCAGCCGTTTTGGCGCGTATGTGGTGGTGGATATCAAAGCCAATGCCTTTGTACATCATATGGTGCGGAATATTGTGGGCAGCCTGATGGAAGTGGGTGCCGGACACCAGCCGGAGAGCTGGATTGCAGAACTGCTGGCAGCGAAGGACAGAACGCTTGCGGCAGCAACGGCGAAAGCGGAAGGGCTGTATCTGGTCTCGGTGGACTATCCGGACCGGTTTGACCTGCCAAAACCGCCAATGGGCCCGCTGTTTCTGGCGGACTAAACAAAGGTGCAATTAAGGCTTAGACAATATGGACGTAATACGTTTTCTGATTGATTTCATTCTGCATATTGATGTTCACCTGGCGGAGCTGGTCGCGCAGTATGGCGTCTGGGTGTATGCCATTCTGTTCCTCATTCTGTTCTGTGAAACCGGTCTGGTAGTCACGCCGTTTCTACCGGGGGATTCGCTGCTGTTCGTCGCGGGGGCGTTATCTGCGCTGCCTGGCAACGATTTGAATGTGCACATAATGGTGGTGCTGATGGTGATCGCCGCAATTGTCGGTGACGCGGTCAACT
Organism: Enterobacter cloacae complex sp. 382A5; assembly: GCF_050031095.1. Classification (NCBI taxonomy): domain Bacteria; kingdom Pseudomonadati; phylum Pseudomonadota; class Gammaproteobacteria; order Enterobacterales; family Enterobacteriaceae; genus Enterobacter; species Enterobacter cloacae complex sp. 382A5. The sequence continues at coordinate 3,246,988 of NZ_JBLGVK010000001.1, read as the reverse complement.
ACACCATTGGACGGGTCTTCGGTGAGCGCTTATTCAGCAATCCGGATTCAAAAATATTCCGTCGTAGCTATTTAGATAAAACCCATGCGTTTTATGAGCGCCACGGTGGAAAAACTATTATCCTTGCGCGTTTTGTGCCTATTGTGCGTACATTTGCGCCATTTGTGGCGGGAATGGGGCACATGTCCTATCGTCATTTTGCGGCATACAACGTCATTGGCGCGCTGCTGTGGGTGCTGCTCTTTACCTATGCAGGCTACCTGTTTGGCGATCTCCCTGTGGTTCAGGAAAACCTTAAGTTACTGATTGTAGCGATTATTGTGCTTTCTGTTTTACCGGGTGTTATCGAAATTATTCGTCACAAGCGCGCGGCAGCAAAGCAAGCGAAGTAAATGCACGCAGGCGGTTCGACCACTTTTTTATCCAAAGTTTCGGGCTGTTATGTTTTAATGTGCAACATTCATGGTCTGTTGGAGGCAAAAATGGCATTATTCGCCTCTTACAGCAAAACTGGCATACGACCAGGTTCAGGCAGAAAGGTTATCAATGAGCTGGATTGAACGAATTAAAAGCAACATTACCCCAACGCGTAAAGCGAGCATTCCTGAAGGGGTATGGACGAAGTGTGATAGCTGTGGTCAGGTTCTGTATCGCGCAGAACTGGAACGCAATCTTGAGGTGTGTCCGAAGTGTGACCACCACATGCGCATGACGGCGCGTAATCGCCTGCACAGCCTGCTGGACGAAGGTTCTCTGGTAGAACTGGGTAGCGAGCTTGAGCCAAAAGATGTGCTCAAGTTCCGTGATTCCAAAAAATATAAAGATCGTCTGGCCTCTGCACAGAAAGAGACCGGCGAGAAAGACGCGCTGGTCGTGATGAAAGGCACCCTGCACGAGATGCCGGTAGTGGCCGCCGCGTTTGAGTTCTCCTTCATGGGTGGCTCAATGGGTTCCGTGGTCGGTGCGCGCTTTGTGCGTGCTGTTGAGCAGGCGCTGGAAGACAACTGCCCGCTGATCTGCTTCTCCGCCTCTGGCGGTGCACGTATGCAGGAAGCGCTGATGTCCCTGATGCAGATGGCGAAAACCTCTGCTGCGCTGGCTAAAATGCAGGAGCGCGGTCTGCCGTACATCTCTGTACTGACCGACCCAACCATGGGGGGCGTCTCTGCAAGCTTTGCGATGCTGGGCGATCTGAACATCGCTGAGCCAAAAGCGCTGATCGGCTTTGCTGGTCCTCGCGTTATCGAGCAGACCGTACGTGAAAAACTGCCGCCGGGCTTCCAGCGCAGTGAGTTCCTTATTGAGAAAGGCGCGATTGACATGATCGTCCGCCGCCCGGAAATGCGCCTGAAACTGGCGAGCATCCTGGCGAAGCTGATGAATCTGCCGGCGCCGAACCCGGATGAGCCGCGCGAAGGCGTGGTAGTACCGGATCAGGAACCCGAGGCCTGATAACTGAAAAGGGCAGGGCCGGTTGGCGCTGCCCTTTTGCTTTATAAACTGTTAATGACAACCGGGCATCATGGAAAATAAAAGCATTCCCCAAGCCACGTCGCCCCTGGCCACGTGGCTTTCTTATCTGGAAAACCTGCACAGTAAAACCATCGATATGGGGCTTGAACGCGTAAGCCAGGTTGCTGCGCGTCTCGATGTGCTGAAACCTGCGCCGTTTGTTTTTACCGTCGCCGGAACCAACGGTAAAGGCACCACCTGCCGTACGCTGGAAGCTGTCCTGATGGCTGCCGGTTACAAGGTTGGTGTCTACAGCTCTCCGCACCTGGTACGTTATACCGAGCGGGTTCGCGTACAAAACAGCGAACTGCCAGAGTCTGCGCATACGGCGTCGTTCGCAGAAATTGAAGCGGCGCGCGGTGAGATCTCATTAACCTATTTCGAATACGGCACTCTGTCGGCGCTGTGGCTGTTTAAACAGGCGCAGCTGGACGTGGTGATTCTGGAAGTGGGCCTCGGCGGGCGTCTGGATGCCACCAATATGGTGGATGCCGATGTGGCGGTGGTCACCAGCATTGCCCTGGATCATACCGACTGGCTGGGCCCCGATCGCGAAAGTATTGGCCGTGAGAAGGCCGGTATTTTCCGCACGAATAAGCCCGCGGTGGTTGGCGAGCCGGATATGCCGCACACCATTGCCGACGTGGCGAAAGAGAAGGGCGCTCACCTGCTGCGCCGGGGTGTGGACTGGCAGTATGAGGTTCAGAACAACGGCTGGCGCTATCGCGATGCGCAGGGAACGCTGGAGAATCTGCCCCTGCCGCAGGTACCGCAACCTAATGCCGCCACCGCCCTGGCGGCACTGCGCGCAAGCGGGCTGGCGGTGAGCGAACAGGCCATCCGCGACGGTATTCAGAATGCGATTCTGCCCGGGCGTTTTCAGATTGTCAGCGACGCTCCGCGGCTGATACTGGATGTCGCGCATAACCCTCATGCTGCAGCGTATCTCGCCGCGCGTCTCAAATCGTTACCAAAAACCGGGCGCGTGCTGGCGGTTATCGGTATGCTTCATGATAAAGATATCGGCGGTACGCTGGCCTGCATGGAGAGTGTGGTCGATAGCTGGTATTGTGCTCCTCTGGAGGGGCCGCGCGGTGCGACGGCTGAGCAGTTGCTGGAACATCTCGGCAAAGGCGTAATCTACAATAGCGTGGCTCAGGCCTGGCAAGCCGCGATGGCGGATGCTAAACCAGAAGATACCGTGCTGGTGTGTGGCTCGTTCCACACGGTGGCACATGTCATGGAAGTGATGGACGCGGGGAGAACCGGTGGCGAGTAAGTTTCAGAACCGTTTAACAGGAACCATTGTGTTGGTCGCGCTCGGGGTGATTATCCTCCCGGGTCTGCTCGACGGGCAGAAAAAGCATTACCAGGATGAATTTGCAGCCATTCCGCTGGTGCCGAAGCCGGGCGATCGCGACGAACCGGATATGCTGCCTGCGGCGACCCAGGCGCTGCCTGCTCAGCCGCCGGAAGGGGCGGCTGAAGAAGTGCGTGCCGGGGATGCGGCCGCGCCGTCCCTCGATCCGTCTCGTCTGGCGGCGAATAACAACATCGAAATCGATCCGGTGCCGGTAGAGCAGCCGAAACCGGTTGAAAAACCGAAGCCGGTGGAAAAAACACAGCCGAAACCGCAGCGGGATAAAGCAGCAGAACAGCTGGCCGCGGCTTCAGAGACGCCGCCTGCGACAAAACCGGCCCAGCAAGAGGCTGCACCGACGGGTAAAGCCTACGTTGTGCAGTTGGGTGCGCTGAAAAATGCCGATAAGGTCAATGAGGTAGTGGGTAAGCTGCGCAGTGCGGGTTATCGCGTTTACACTTCACCTTCCACGCCGGTGCAGGGTAAAATCACCCGTATCCTTGTGGGGCCAGAAGCGTCTAAGGATAAGCTCAAAGGCTCGCTCGGTGAGCTGAAGCAGATCTCTGGCCTGAGCGGTGTGGTGATGAACTACAGCGCCAATTGATAAGGTTCCCCTCACCCCGGCCCTCTTCTCAAAGGGGAGAGGGTGAGGGGGAGTGGCAGACGTCCAAAGAGACGTAATAAGCCAACGGCGTTGAACATTTTTTCAGCGCCTTTTTTATTTACGCGCGGGAAGGAAATCCCTACGCAAACGTTTTCTTTTTCTGTTAGAATTCGCCCCGAACTGGATGACAGGGCGTTAAATCGTGGGACACATATGGTCTGGATTGATTACGCCATCATTGCGGTGATTGGTTTTTCCTGTCTGGTTAGCCTGATCCGTGGCTTTGTTCGTGAAGCGTTATCGCTGGTGACTTGGGGTTGTGCTTTCTTTGTTGCCAGTCATTACTACACTTACCTGTCTGTCTGGTTCACGGGCTTTGAAGATGAACTGGTCCGAAATGGAATCGCCATCGCGGTGCTGTTTATCGCGACGCTGATTGTCGGCGCTATCGTGAATTACGTGATAGGTCAGCTGGTCGAGAAAACCGGTCTGTCAGGAACGGACAGGGTGCTCGGGATCTGTTTCGGGGCATTACGAGGCGTGCTGATTGTGGCCGCGATACTGTTCTTCCTGGATACCTTTACCGGGTTCTCCAAAAGCGAAGACTGGCAGAAATCGCAGCTCATTCCAGAGTTCAGCTTCATCATCAGGTGGTTCTTTGACTATCTGCAAAGCTCGTCGAGTTTCTTGCCCAGAGCGTAACCCGCTCTGAGATGTGGCTTAACGAGGAAAAGACGAATGTGCGGTATTGTCGGTATCGCCGGTTTCATGCCGGTAAACCAGTCGATTTATGACGCGTTAACGGTGCTTCAGCACCGTGGGCAGGATGCTGCGGGTATCATCACCATTGATGCAAACAACTGCTTCCGTTTACGTAAGGCGAATGGCCTGGTAAACGATGTGTTTGAAGCCCGCCATATGCAGCGTCTGCAAGGTAATATGGGGATCGGTCACGTTCGTTATCCTACTGCTGGCAGTTCCAGCGCCTCTGAGGCACAGCCTTTCTACGTCAACTCACCGTATGGCATCACGCTTGCTCACAACGGCAACCTGACCAACGCGCATGAGCTGCGTAAAAAGCTGTTTGAAGAGAAACGTCGCCACATTAACACCACCTCTGATTCAGAAATCCTGCTCAACGTGTTCGCGAGCGAGCTGGATAATTTCCGCCACTATCCGCTGGAAGCAGACAATATCTTTGCCGCCGTTGCTTCGACAAACCGCCAGATCCGCGGTGCCTATGCCTGCGTGGCGATGATTATCGGTCACGGAATGGTCGCCTTCCGCGATCCAAACGGTATCCGCCCGCTGGTGCTTGGTAAGCGTGACCTGGGTGATGGCCGTACCGAATATATGGTTGCCTCTGAAAGCGTGGCGCTGGACACCCTGGGCTTCGAATTCCTGCGTGATGTAGCCCCTGGCGAAGCGGTCTATATCACTGAGAAGGGCCAGCTATTTACCCGCCAGTGTGCAGACAACCCGGTCAGCAACCCGTGCCTGTTCGAATACGTGTATTTCGCCCGTCCGGACTCGTTTATCGATAAGATCTCCGTCTACAGCGCCCGCGTGAACATGGGAACCAAGCTGGGTGAGAAGATTGCCCGCGAGTGGGACGATCTGGACATCGACGTGGTCATTCCTATCCCGGAAACGTCCTGCGATATCGCGCTGGAAATCGCCCGCATTCTGGATAAGCCATACCGTCAGGGCTTCGTGAAGAACCGCTACGTTGGCCGTACCTTTATCATGCCGGGTCAGCAGCTGCGCCGTAAGTCCGTGCGTCGTAAACTGAACGCTAACCGTGCTGAGTTCCGCGACAAGAACGTGCTGCTGGTGGATGACTCCATTGTACGTGGCACCACCTCAGAGCAGATTATCGAGATGGCGCGTGAAGCCGGTGCGAAGAAAGTGTATCTGGCCTCTGCGGCGCCAGAGATTCGCTTCCCGAACGTGTATGGCATTGATATGCCTACCGCGAACGAGCTGATTGCCCACGGCCGTGAAGTGGACGAGATTCGCCAGATCATCGGTGCCGATGGCCTGATTTTCCAGGATCTGAACGATCTTATCGACGCGGTGCGCGCCGAGAACCCGGATATTCAGCAGTTTGAATGTTCCGTGTTTAACGGGGTTTACGTCACCAAAGATGTTGATCAGCAGTATCTGGACTATCTCGATTCGCTGCGCAACGACGATGCGAAAGCCGTCCAGTTGCAAAACGATCTCGAAAGCTTAGAGATGCACAACGAAGGTTAATTGTGCAGGCAAGTGAGGGCCTTCGCCCTCACTTGCAACTCCCCGCAAAATCCTGCACAGTCTGCCCTGAAATCAGTAAGGGCGAAAATCATGAAACGACTCATTGTTGGGCTTAGCGGCGCCAGTGGCGCGATCTACGGCGTGCGTCTGTTGCAGGTGCTGCGTGACGTGGCGGAAGTCGAAACCCATCTGGTGATGAGCCAGGCGGCGCGTCAGACCCTCTCCCTCGAAACCGATCTCTCCCTGCGCGATGTCCAGGCGCTGGCGGATGTCGTACACGATGCCCGCGATATCGCTGCCAGCATCTCCTCCGGCTCGTTTAAAACCGCGGGCATGGTGATATTGCCCTGTTCAATTAAGACCCTCTCCGGCATCGTTAACAGCTATACCGACACGCTGGTGACGCGTGCGGCGGACGTGGTGCTGAAGGAGCGTCGTCCTCTGGTGCTTTGCGTGCGCGAAACGCCGCTGCATCTGGGGCATCTGCGTTTAATGACCCAGGCCGCTGAACTGGGCGCGGTGATCATGCCGCCGGTGCCGGCGTTTTATCATCGTCCGGCCTCGCTCGATGACGTGATTAATCAGACAGTGAACCGCGTGCTGGATCAGTTTGATATCGACCTGCCCGAAGACCTCTTCACCCGCTGGCAGGGCGCATGATTCTGTGCACAAACAGCGTGCATGAACAGAGACGATGCCCTGTTTCAGGGCAAAATTGCAACGGCGATCATATCCTCGACATTTAATTCGTTTTTTCCCTTTTTCTCTTTCCGGTTCGTTCGGCAGACCTGCTATCTTTCACCATTAAGGCAATATCGCAACGTTTTATTAACATATTTAACGTCGAAGTTTTGACCCGACGGCAATGTGGCATAAGACCTGCAAGAGAAGCCTGCAACACAACACACAACACAATACATAATAAAATCACGGTACTTGAGGGTAAATGTATGAAGAAGACGGTTCTGGCTCTGTCTTTGCTGGTGGGGTTAAGTGCAGCAGCAGGTAGCTACGCAGCGCTTCCACAGACAGTGCGTATCGGTACAGACGCAACCTACGCGCCATTCTCTTCCAAGGATGCGAAAGGCGATTTCGTAGGGTTTGATATCGATCTGGGTAATGAGATGTGCAAACGCATTGCGGTGAAATGCACATGGGTGGGCAGCGACTTTGACGCGTTAATTCCGTCGCTGAAAGCCAAGAAAATCGACGCCATTATCTCTTCTCTTTCCATCACCGAAAAACGTCAGCAGGAGATTGCCTTCTCTGACAAGCTCTACGCCGCGGATTCCCGTCTGATTGCGGCAAAAGGCTCCCCCATTCAGCCAACCATTGACTCCCTGAAAGGCAAGCATGTCGGCGTGCTGCAGGGGTCGACTCAGGAAGGTTATGCCAATGCAAACTGGCGTGAGAAGGGCGTTGACGTGGTGGCTTACCAGAACCAGGATCTGATTTATTCTGACCTGGCGGCCGGTCGTCTGGATGCGGCATTCCAGGATGAGGTTGCCGCAAGTGAAGGCTTCCTGAAACAGCCGGCAGGTAAAGACTACGCCTTTGCTGGCCCGTCCGTGAAAGACAAAAAATACTTTGGTGACGGCACCGGTATTGGCCTGCGTAAAGATGATACCGAGCTGAAAGCCGCCTTCGACAAAGCGTTTGCAGAACTGCGCAAAGACGGTACCTACGACAAACTGGCGAAGAAATACTTCGACTTCAACGTCTACGGTGATTGATACTCGATGATGATGCGCCGTTATGGTGCACTGCGGGTGTGATTGATCCAATATGGTGCGTTTCGTGCACCGTATTGGATCGCTGTGTGCATACTTACGCATTTATCATGCAAAAAATCTCGCCTGAAAGGCATTAATCTTTGCCTGATGGCGTGGATTGATGGCACATTAGCACCACCCCGTCGTCGTAAAAATCACGTAAGAAGACAGTTTGTTGAGGACAGATATGAAAAAACTCGTGTTGTCGTTATCTCTGGTGCTGGCCTTTTCCAGCGCTACCGCGGCGTTCGCAGCAATTCCGCAGAAAATTCGTATTGGTACCGACCCTACCTATGCCCCGTTCGAATCTAAGAATTCGAAGGGTGAACTGGTCGGTTTTGACATTGATCTGGCCAATGAGCTGTGCAAACGCATCAAAGCGCAGTGTACCTACGTTGAGAACCCGCTGGATGCACTGATCCCATCGCTGAAAGCCAAAAAAATCGACGTTATCATGTCCTCGCTTTCCATCACTGAAAAACGTCAGCAGGAGATTGCCTTCACCGACAAACTCTATGCGGCAGATTCTCGTCTGGTGGTGGCAAAATCGTCTGACATCCAGCCAACCCTCGAATCACTGAAAGGCAAACGCGTGGGCGTGCTGCAGGGCACTACCCAGGAAACCTACGGTAATGAACACTGGGCACCGAAGGGGATTGAAATCGTCTCTTATCAGGGCCAGGAAAATATCTACGCTGATCTGACGGCAGGCCGTATCGACGCCGCTTTCCAGGATGAAGTCGCCGCGAGCGAAGGCTTCCTGAAGACGCCGGTAGGTAAAGATTACAAATTTGGCGGCCCATCCATTAAAGATGTGAAGTTGTTTGGTGTCGGCACCGGTATGGGTCTGCGTAAAGAAGACAACGAGCTGCGCGAAGCGCTGAACAAAGCGTTTGCTGAAATGCGCGCTGACGGCACGTACGACAAACTGGCGAAAAAGTACTTCGATTTTAATGTTTACGGCGGCTAATCGCCCCGTCAAATAACGTGCGGCCCCTCCCGCTCAGGGAGGGGATAAGACACGGTCCATCACTCACGATACGACAGGGCTCGCGGTATGCTGTACGGATTTTCTGGCGTTATTTTACAGGGCGCGCTTGTCACCCTTGAGCTGGCTATCAGCTCCGTGGTGCTGGCGGTGCTGATAGGTCTGGCAGGCGCAGGGGCGAAGCTTTCGGCTAACAAACCGCTGGCGCTGATTTTTGAAGGTTATACCACGCTGATTCGCGGCGTTCCCGATCTGGTGCTGATGCTGCTTATCTTTTACGGGCTGCAGATCGCGCTTAACAGCGTGACGGACGCCATGGGAATGGGGCAGATCGATATCGACCCGATGGTGGCCGGTATTATCACTCTCGGTTTTATCTACGGCGCGTACTTCACCGAAACTTTCCGCGGCGCTTATATGGCGGTACCGAAAGGACACATAGAAGCGGCGACCGCCTACGGTTTTACCTCCTCCCAGACGTTTCGCCGGATTATGTTCCCGGCCATGATGCGCTACGCGCTTCCGGGCATTGGCAACAACTGGCAGGTTATCCTCAAGGCCACGGCGCTGGTCTCTCTGCTGGGTCTGGAAGATGTGGTAAAGGCCACGCAGCTTGCCGGTAAAAGTACCTGGGAGCCGTTCTACTTTGCGGTGGTGTGTGGCGTGATCTATCTGGTCTTTACGACCGTCTCCAATGGTGTGCTGCTTCTGCTCGAACGTCGCTACTCCGTGGGTGTGAAGAGGGCTGACCTGTGATTGAGATTATTCAGGAATACTGGAAATCGCTGCTGTGGACGGACGGCTATCGCTTTACCGGCGTGGCCATTACGCTGTGGCTGCTGATCTCTTCGGTGGTGATGGGTGGCATTCTGGCGGTGTTTCTTGCCATTGGCCGCGTGTCGAACAATAAATTTATTCAGTTCCCGATCTGGTTGTTTACCTACGTATTCCGCGGTACACCGCTGTACGTACAGCTGCTGGTGTTCTATTCGGGCATGTATACGCTGGAGATTGTGAAAGGTACCGAGATGCTGAACGCCTTCTTCCGCAGCGGCCTGAACTGTACGGTGTTGGCGTTGACGCTCAACACCTGCGCCTACACCACCGAGATTTTCGCCGGGGCCATCCGCTCCGTTCCTTACGGAGAAATCGAAGCGGCGCGCGCGTACGGCTTCTCGTCGGTGAAACTGTACCGCTGCATTATTCTGCCGTCGGCGCTGCGTATCGCATTGCCAGCCTACAGTAACGAAGTGATTTTAATGCTCCACTCCACCGCGCTGGCCTTTACCGCCACTGTGCCCGACCTGCTTAAAATCGCCCGCGATATTAACTCTGCGACCTATCAGCCGTTTACCGCGTTTGGCATTGCGGCAGTGCTCTATTTGATTATTTCATACGTCCTGATTAGCCTGTTCCGTAAGGCAGAAAAGCGCTGGTTGCAGCATATAAAACCCTCTTCGACGCACTGAGAATGATGATGGCTGAGAACAAATTAAACGTAATTGATTTGCACAAACGCTACGGCGAACATGAAGTGCTGAAAGGGGTGTCGCTGCAGGCAAATGCAGGCGACGTGATCAGTATTATCGGATCATCTGGCTCGGGGAAAAGTACCTTCCTGCGCTGCATCAACTTCCTCGAAAAGCCGAGTGAAGGCTCAATTGTGGTGAGCGGGCAGAATATCAATCTGACCCGGGATAAAGACGGCCAACTGAAGGTGGCAGATAAGAACCAGCTGCGCCTGCTGCGCACGCGACTGACAATGGTGTTCCAGCACTTCAACCTCTGGAGCCACATGACGGTGCTGGAGAACGTGATGGAAGCACCGGTTCAGGTGCTGGGTTTAAGCAAGCAGGAGGCCCGTGAGCGCGCGGTGAAATACCTGGCGAAAGTGGGTATCGATGAGCGACAGCAGATAAAGTACCCGGTGCATCTCTCCGGTGGTCAGCAGCAACGTGTCTCTATCGCCCGTGCACTGGCAATGGAGCCCGAGGTGCTGCTGTTCGACGAACCGACCTCCGCGCTGGACCCGGAACTCGTTGGCGAAGTGCTGCGCATCATGCAAAAGCTGGCCGAAGAGGGCAAAACGATGGTGGTGGTGACGCACGAGATGGGCTTTGCCCGTAACGTCTCGAACCACGTGATCTTCCTGCATCAGGGGAAAATCGAAGAGCAGGGACATCCGGATGAGGTATTAGCGAATCCGCAAAGCCCGCGTTTGCAGCAGTTCCTGAAGGGCTCTTTGAAGTAGGTTTTGCCTTTCTCCCTCTCCCCGTGGGCTGAGGGATCCCCAGTAATATGGTCATGCCACCATGACCATATTACTGTACTCTTTTCCCAGCTTTTTCATCTCGTTAACTATATTCAGCCGTCTTACTTTCCCGGGCTCATGCCGGATGACTTCTTCCGCCAGACTCAGGTATGACAGAACCCGTCTGTGCCTGATGCTGCTTGCCTGATAGTGCCAGTGTAAACACTGCCTTTCTGCCCTGTAACCTGCCAGCCACATCACCAGGCTTGCCATTGCCGCGACCATATTCAGCACTTCCAGTCGCCCTTTTCCCTGACTCCGGCTCAGCCTCAGACCGAACCCGAAGCGTGGACTTTTGTCGTCCCGGAAGTTTTGTTCTATCTGCATTCTGCGGCTGTACAGGGCCATTATCTGGTGCGGCTCCAGTCCCTCTGCATTACTGAACAGCAGCCAGGGCTCCCGCGCGCTACTGCGGTGTTCCCGCTGTGTTTTCGGCATCCCCCCTTTTCCCTGACGCCCTGCGTCAGGGCGCTTATGCAGATAGAACCGGCCGTAACAGGGCGTTCGTGGTTTACGGGACAGGACACCGTAACCCACGCAGACCGGTTGTCCGGTAGCCTCAAGCTCACTGATTTTCATCCACTTTTTATCTCCATCCAGCCGGAAGCTGATGCAGCCCCTGACCCTGCCGGTGAAGCTCCAGCCCAGCTGGCTGACATGCCGGAACCAGTCTGTCCGGAAGCCTGCATCCGTAATGATGGTGACGGCTTTATCTTTCGGGATGGCATCATGCAGGCGGTCAAGGAAGCGGCACTGTACATCGCTGTTCTGCGCCAGCTCTGCGGGGACAACCTCACTCATAAGCGGCAGTGAGCGACCATTACAGACCAGGCTTGCCCGCAGAAGATACCAGTTCCTGTCATGCCAGCCTGTCCAGTCGACAGCAATCACACAGAAGGGCATCAGGGAGGTGATGGTATGTGTGAGCAGGTGCTGAATACGGGGAATATCCCGGTGAAGGGCGGTATTACCCAGGGCACGGTCAACACGTTTAATTTTATTTTTGACGTGCGCTCTGCCGGGAAGAGTGCGACCAAGGCTGGTCAGGGTCAGATCCGCACCGTGCGTGAGGGCAACGGCCATGGAAACAAGGACATTAATCCGGAAGCTGTGAACGTCCGGTAAAGACGCGGAGAAAAATTTCTGGCAGACTGTCTGTAAAGGCACGATGAGGTCTCTTCTGATTTGTTAGCGCAACCAGTAGATCACACTTCATCGTGCTTTTCATTTTTCTGGGGAACCCTCAGCCCCGTGGGAGAGGGCCACAGTGCAGCCCAATCGCCCGGTGGCGCTTCGCTTACCGGGCCTACAGGCTAGGTTTTCTCCCTCTCCTGTGGGAGAGGGCCGGGGTGAGGGCATCAGACCGCACCGCACTCCAGCCGATACACCCAGTCGTCATACCGTACGCCGTCAATCTCGTACGCCTTCTCCAGCACCTGCGTACGCACAAACCCCGCTTTCTCCAGCACCCGCACCGACCCGCCGTTGTCCGCCAGCACGTAGGCGTTAATCGCTTTCACGCCGGTCTGGTTAAACGCATATTCACATACCGCGCGCAACGCCTCACTGGCGATACCTTTCCCCTGTGCAGCAGGCACAACCGTATAGCCAATATCAGCCTCTTCACGATTCTCTGGGCTGATCTGCAGGCCGATATCGCCCAGTGGCGTGTCATCATCATGAAAACGAATCACAAAAACGTGCGCCGCCGTTAAGCGCGCAGCAAATACGCGCCGGGTCTCTTTTTCCGGCGCGATGGCGGCCATGTAACGCATGATATTGCGATCTTCCCGCAACGAGCGGAAGAAGGCCCAGTCAGTGGGTTCGAAAGGGGTGAGGTGAAGCCGGGGTGTGGTGATGGTTGCCATTGTTACGCCATTTCATCGGGACATGGCGTACAAATGTAACATATTCATCCCACCACATCCCTCAACGCCTCTTCTAAGTCATACCAGCGAAACGCAAACCCGGCCGCTTCCAGCCGTTTAGGCAGCGCGCGCTGCCCGCCCAGCACCAGCACGGACGCTTCACCCATCATCAGGCGAATCACCGTTGCGGGCACGCGCAAAATCGCCGGGCGATGCAGAGCATGGCCCAGCGCGTGGGCAAACTGCTCGTTACGCACCGGGTACGGCGCAACCATATTGAACGGCCCACGCAGATCGTTATCCAGCAGCCAGAGAATACCGTTGACCATATCGTCGATGTGGATCCACGGCAGATACTGACGACCATTACCGATGGGGCCGCCCAGTCCGAGCCGGAACGGAGGAAGCATTTTCGCCAGAATGCCGCCTTTCGGCGCGAGAACGACGCCGGTACGCAGCAGGCACACGCGGGTATTATCGCTCTGGGCAGCACAGGCTATACGTTCCCACTGGGCGCAGAGCTTATGGGTAAACTCGTTGTGCGGCGGCTCTTCTTCGGTCACGACCACCTCACCGAGATCGCCGTAATAGCCTACCGCAGAACCGGAAATCAGTACCGATGGCGGGGTATGGCTGTTACGGATCAGCTCGACCAGCTTTTCGGTGATGTTCCAGCGGCTGCTGCATAACAGCTGTTTTTGCTCTTCCGTCCAGCGTTTGTCGGCGATAGGTTCACCGGCCAGGTTGATGACGGCGTCAAAACCGTCCAGATTCTGCCGGTCAGCCAGATTTTTCCAGATGTCGATACCGGCACCCAGCACCTGGCGCGCTTTCTCAGGGCTGCGCGTTACCACGGTAATGTCGTGATGTAACGCCTGCAGGCGCGCAATGAGATGACGGCCAATCAGGCCTGTACCGCCGGTCAGCAGAATCTTCATACATCCTCCAGGTTACGCCCGGCGCTGCCAGCTTAACGTCATGGAGACGGAGTCGGCATAACGCAGGGCGTGAAGTTTATCGATCTCTACTTCAGCATAAGTGACCCAGTGATGTTCGCGTGCGATGTCGAGCACATCCTGAGTTAATTTTTCCAGCAGAGAGAAACGGTTATTTTCCACGTACTGAATGATGCTTTTCGTAATCGTGCGATAGTTCAGCGCGTCATTGATATCTTCACTGTCTCTCGCCTTGTCTGCCGGATAGTGGATAACCACATTAATCACGATATCCTGACGGTTGGCGATCTCCTCGTCTTTGATACCGATAAAAGTACGTAAGCGTAAATTTTTTATACGAATAATAGCGTCATGCTGCGACATTGCAGGTCTTCTCCGTGTCAGTATTTCCTCCCCATAATACATGAGAGCCAGACACGCGCCCAACCGGGCGCAGGCCTAAATCTCCTGGATTTTTTTCATCGCACGCTCGGTCGCCGGGCGGGTGCGGATACGTTCAAACCAGTTGTTAACCGCCGGGTAAGAGGCTAAATCAATACGGTGACGTTCATGGGTATTCACCCACGGCCAGCAGGCGATATCGGCGATACTGTAATGATCGCCCCCGAGCCACGGTGATTTTTCCAGCCGACGGTTCAGTACGCCGTACAGCCGCTGCGTTTCTACCTGATAGCGCTCTATCGCATACGGGATGGGTTGTGGCGCGTAAGCGGTAAAGTGGTGGTTCTGCCCCAGCATCGGGCCCAGGCCGCTTGTCTGCCAGAACAGCCACTGTAGCGTGTGGTGACGCTCGCGCAGTTCCCCGCTCAGCAGTTTGCCGGTTTTCTCCGCCAGATAGAGCAAAATCTCCCCGGATTCAAACAGGCTCAACGGTTTGCCGCCATCTGCTGGCAGGTTATCGATGATGGCCGGGATTTTGTTGTTCGGTGAGATGGCCAGAAAGAGAGGCCTGAACTGATCGCCTTTGCTGATATCCACGCGGATGATCCTGTATTCCAGCTCGGCTTCTTCAAGAAAGAGGGTGATCTTATGGCCGTTTGGAGTAGGGGCGTAATAAAGGTCGATCATTCTCAACTCCTGTCAGTGTGAAGTGTAATGCCATGACCAATCAGTATAGGTGGTTGTACAAAATCGTGAGTTTTCATCAAGTGACAGCGGCGTAAAGAGACTATATGTTGAGGGAATACCGATCAGCCGATGAGGATGTTATGAACCAGCCTGTAATCACGTTGTGGTCCGATGCCCAATTCTTTTCACCCTATGTCATGAGCGTGTACGTGGCGCTGGCGGAAAAAGGGCTGTCATTTAGCCTGAAAACCGTTGATCTGGACGGCGGTGAACACCTGAAACCGCAGTGGCAGGGCTACGATCTGACCCGGCGCGTGCCGGTACTGGACATTGATGGCTTCGCGCTGAGTGAATCATCGGCGATCGATGAATACCTGGAAGATCGGTTCGCGCCACCAGAGTGGGAGCGTATTTATCCTCACGATCTGCAAAAGCGGGCCCGGGCACGACAAATCCAGGCGTGGTTGCGCAGCGATTTGGTGCCGATTCGCGTTGAACGCTCCACGGATGTGGTATTTGCGGGTGTGAAAAAGCCCGCCCTGAGTACTGAGGGGGCGCAGAGCGCGCAAAAGCTGATTGACACCGCCACCTCGCTGCTGGCCCACGGTAACCCGAACCTGTTTGGCGAATGGTGTATTGCCGATACCGACCTGGCGCTGATGCTGAACCGCTTGATCCTTAACGGCGATGACGTTCCCCAGCTGCTGGTGGATTACGCCACTTTCCAGTGGCAACGTGCGTCGGTGCAGCGCTATGTGGCACTCTCCGCTAAGCGCGTCGGCTGATAAGCCCTGGCGCTTAAGGTATGATAAGGGCAGTCTGTTTTTCTGAGGAGTGACTGATGAAACTGATGTTTGCGTCGGATATCCATGGATCGCTGCCCGCGACCGAGCGCGTTCTTTCCCTGTTCGCACAAAGTGGGGCGCAGTGGCTGGTTATTTTGGGCGACGTGTTGAACCATGGCCCACGTAACGCATTGCCGGAAGGCTATGCCCCTGCGCAGGTGGCGGAAAAACTCAACCCGTATGCCTCGCGCATTATCGCCGTGCGCGGTAACTGCGACAGCGAAGTGGATCAGATGCTGCTGCACTTCCCCATGACCGCTCCGTGGCAACAGGTGCTGCTGGAAAAATGCCGTCTGTTCCTCACCCATGGTCATCTTTTTAGCCCGGATAATCTCCCGGCGCTGACCGCTGGCGATGTCCTGGTTTACGGCCATACTCATATTCCGGTAGCAGAAAAACGCGGGGAGATTTATCACTTCAACCCAGGTTCGGTCAGCATTCCGAAAGGCGGATACCCGGCGAGCTATGGCATGCTTGATGAGCATACGTTAAGCGTTATCGCACTTAATGATCAGCAAGTTATTGCACAGGTAGCGATTAATCCGTAAGTTACACCTCAACTGTAAACGCGCCGTAAGAGCGCTTAGACGAGAAGGTTTCCCGATGGTGGAGCAGAGTCATTTGGCAAGTACAGAGTGGGTTGACATTGTCAACGAAGAGAATGAAGTGATCGCGCAGGCCAGCCGCGAACAAATGCGCGCTGAACGCCTGCGTCATCGTGCGACGTATATTGTTGTTCATGACGGCATGGGCAAAATTTTGGTTCAACGCCGCACGGACACCAAAGATTTTCTCCCTGGTATGCTGGATGCCACTGCGGGCGGTGTCGTTCAGGCGGATGAGGTCCTGCTGGATTCCGCACGCCGTGAAGCGGAAGAAGAGCTAGGCATTGCGGGCGTACCGTTTGCCGAGCATGGACAGTTCTATTTTGAAGACGAACATTGCCGTGTCTGGGGCGGGCTGTTTAGCTGCGTTTCCCACGGGCCGTTCGCCCTGCAGGAAGAAGAAGTGAGCGAAGTGAGCTGGATGACGCCGGAAGAGATCACCGCGCGTTGTGACGAGTTCACGCCGGATTCGTTAAAAGCACTGGCGCTGTGGATGACCCGCAACGCCAAAAACGAATCGACCAAATCTGAGAAAGAAGAAGAGGCCGAATAAGCTTTAGCAGCTCTCCCTCAGACACAGACTGGATGCGATGGGTTTCTGATCGCGCCAGTCTCCGTCATTCAGACGTTCCAGCAATGCACGTCCCGCTTCAATACCAATCTTACGATGGGGTACTGCCATCGTCGTCAGCGGCGGCTGACAGACACGGCTGACGTCGCTGTCGCCAAACCCGACCACGGCCAAATCGTCCGGCACCTTGATCCGCCTGCGCTGGCACTCGTACAGCGCGCCACAGGCCAGTTCATCTGAGACGCAAACCAGCGCATCCAGCTCCGGCCACGCCAGCAGAAATTCAGGAAGTTGTGCTGCCCCCGTTGAAAAGCTCGGCGGCATGGCGGCGTTAATCACCCGGTTAGGCGACATATGGTGGCGCAGCATCGCTTTGTACCAGCCCTGCAAATGCTGCTGGAAAATCCACTGCTCCTGGTTGGCACACAGCAGGCCGATGTTCTGGTAGCCGCGTTTGATGACCATTTCCGTAAGTTCATACATGGCCGCGACGTTATCAATCCCGATATTCATATCGATAGGATCGGCGCGCATGGCGCCCATCTCCATCACCGGAATCGAGGCGTTTTTCAGCCAGTGACGCACGGTGTCAGTATGTTCAACACTGAGCAAAATCGCTGCGGCGATATTTGACGCCAGCAGCGTTTCCAGCAATTTCTCTTCCTGTTCAAGACGATGCTGGGATTCGGCCAGCATGATCTGATAGCCGGCGGGCTGTAATACCTGCTGGAGCCCGGCGAACATTTCGGAACAACCGGCTTCGGAAAGATTGGGGACGACCATCGCAATCGTCCATGACGAGGCCGAAGCCAGCGCACTGGCTGCAAGATTGGGCATATAGCCTAACTCTTGTACCGCGGCTTCTATTTTTTCTCGCAGTTTATCGGAAACCTGTTCAGGCGTGCGGAGAGCACGGGACACGGTCATTGTGCCCACACCGGCAAGCTGTGCGACATCGGCAAGTGTCACTTTACCGGTACTGCGCCGTTTTCGGGTTAGAGACATACACCTTCCTGCTGACAGGACGCCACTTATTTCATCCTTCGCTTCACGTGACAGGCAGTATACGCCTTAAATCCCTTTTTTTGCTGTGATTTCGCGCCAGGATGTTAATTTGATAGCGCTATCACACTTCTGAATGTTAGATCTTGGTAGCGCTATCTTTGTGATCCCGATCGCAGCCAATTCGTTATGCGTTGAATAAAGTTTGTTCATCTTTAGCGCGATGCCGGGAGGGGAAATGCTCAAAAAGTGGATATATGATACAACCATCACGCTGCAGGAAAGCGTTGAGAGTTGGCCGCAGGCGCTGGAGATATGCGCGAAACCGTTGCTGGAGCTGCAGGTCATTGCGCCGGAATACGTGACGGCCATTATTGAGCAGCACCACACTTTAGGACCCTATTATGTGCTGGCACCAGGGCTAGCCATGCCGCATGCGCGGCCGGAAGAGGGGGCAAAAGGACTGGGCCTCTCATTATTAAAACTCAGGAAGGGCGTTTCATTCGGTGCAGGCGAATTTGATCCCGTCGATGTGATCGTTATGCTGGCAGCACCGGATAAACACAGCCATATCGAAATGATCTCCGCGCTGGCTGAATTATTTTCAAGCGATGAGGATATGGCAGAATTACATCAGGCGAATACCCTGGAGGAAATAAAAACGATAATCGACCGCTTCTGATTTAATTATTTAATCCGACTCGTCACACACATTACGCGCAAGCGTGATGGGACATACTCTACGCAAAAAAGGGGACAACAATGAAAATCATGGCTATATGCGGTTCTGGCCTGGGCAGTAGTTTTATGGTCGAAATGAATATTAAAAAAGTGCTTAAGAAGCTGGACATTGACGCCGAGGTTGAGCACTCCGATTTCTCTTCAGCCACGCCCGGTGCGGCCGATCTTTTCGTGATGGCGAAAGATATTGCCTCCAGCGCCAGCGTGCCGGAAAACCAGCTGGTGGTGATCAATAACATCATCGATATCAACGAACTTGAAGCGCAGCTGCGTGCCTGGTTCGAAAGACAATAACCCTGATAAGGCGAGGTGGATATGTTTATCCTTGAAACGCTGAATTTCGTTGTCGATATTTTAAAAGTCCCTTCAGTGCTGGTGGGCCTGATTGCCTTAATTGGTCTCGTTGCGCAGAAAAAAGCCTTTTCTGACGTTGTAAAAGGGACCATTAAAACTATTCTCGGGTTTATTGTGCTGGGCGGTGGCGCCACCGTGCTGGTGGGGTCTTTAAATCCATTAGGCGGTATGTTTGAACACGCCTTTAATATCCAGGGCATTATCCCCAATAATGAAGCGATTGTTTCCATTGCGCTGGAAAAATATGGGGCCTCGACCGCGCTGATTATGGCGTTTGGTATGGTGGCCAATATTCTCGTCGCCCGCTTTACCCGTCTGAAGTATATCTTCCTGACCGGACACCACACGTTCTACATGGCGTGCATGATTGGGGTGATCCTCACGGTTGCGGGCTTTGAAGGGGTAGGTCTGGTCTTTACGGGGTCGCTGATCCTCGGGCTGGTCATGGCCTTCTTCCCGGCGATTGCGCAGCGTTACATGAAGCGCATTACCGGCAACGATGATATTGCTTTCGGCCATTTCGGCACTCTGGGCTACGTGCTGTCCGGCTGGATTGGCAGCAGGGTCGGCAAAGGTTCACGTTCAACCGAAGAGATGAACCTGCCGAAGAACCTGAGCTTCCTGCGTGACAGCTCGATCTCCATCTCTCTGACCATGATGATTATCTACCTGATCATGGCGGTGAGCGCCGGGCGTGAATACGTCGAGGCGACCTTCAGCGGCGGTCAGAACTACCTGGTCTACGCCATTATCATGGCAATCACCTTCGCCGCAGGGGTGTTCATCATCCTGCAGGGTGTACGCCTGATTCTGGCAGAAATCGTCCCGGCCTTTACCGGCTTCTCAGAAAAACTGGTGCCCAATGCGCGTCCGGCCCTGGACTGCCCGGTGGTCTATCCGTATGCGCCCAACGCGGTGCTGATTGGCTTCCTGTTCAGCTTCCTCGGGGGGATTGTGGGGTTAATTATCTGCGGCCAGTTTAACTGGGTGCTGATCCTGCCGGGCGTGGTGCCGCACTTCTTCACCGGCGCAACCGCGGGCGTGTTTGGTAACGCCACCGGTGGACGTCGCGGGGCAATGATTGGCGCCTTTGCCAACGGGCTCTTAATCACCTTCCTGCCGGTGCTGCTGCTGCCTGTACTGGGAGCCATTGGCTTTGCCAATACCACTTTCTCGGACGCTGACTTCGGCGCCGTCGGGATTGTGCTTGGCAACCTGGCGCGCTTCCTGTCACCGCTGGCCATCACCGGGCTTGTCGTTGCGTTGTTCGCGCTGCTGGTGGCGTACAACGTGTTCGCGAAAAACAAATCTGCGGGTGGTAATGCGCAGGAAAACACCGGAGCCAAATCATGAACGAGAATGAGATAACCGAACTCGCGCGTCAAATTCGACTCGAGACCCTGAAATCGCTGACGCAGCTGGGATTTGGTCACTACGGCGGCAGTATGTCGGTCGTCGAAACCCTGGCCGTACTGTACGGTGCGGTAATGAAAATTGACCCGGCAGACCCGGACTGGCCAGAACGAGACTACTTTGTCCTGTCGAAGGGCCATGCGGGACCGGCCCTGTACAGTACGCTGGCGATTAAGGGCTATTTCCCGATGGAAGAGCTGAGCACGCTTAACCAGAACGGCACACGCCTGCCAAGCCATCCGGACCGGCTAAAAACACGCGGTGTGGATGCCACGACCGGTTCGCTTGGCCAGGGGATCTCCATCGCGGGCGGCATGGCGCTGTCGCACAAGCTGGCCGGGCGGTCAAATCGGGTCTTTTGCATCGTCGGTGACGGCGAGCTGAACGAAGGGCAGTGCTGGGAAGCGTTCCAGTTTATTGCCCACCATCGTCTTAACAACCTGACGGTGTTTGTGGACTGGAATAAACAACAGCTTGATGGCGAGCTGGATGAGATCATCTGCGCGTTCGATCTGGAAGGGAAATTCCGCGCCTTTGGTTTTGACGTGGTGACGGTGAAAGGAGATGACATCCCGGCACTGCTGAAGGTCACCGCACCGGTTCCGCCAGCGGATGCGCGTCCGCGGGTGGTGATCCTCGACAGCATCAAAGGACAGGGAGTGGCGTATCTGGAACAGCTGGGTAACTCGCACCACCTGCGATTGACCCCGGAGAGCAAAGCGGCCCTCGACGAGGCGATCCGCCAGCTGGAGGTAACTCATGATTAAGGTTGCACCTGCAGGACAGAAAGATGCCATAGAGATGCGTAAGGTCTACGCGGGCTTTGTGGCAAAACAGATTGAAGCCGGGAGCGAGATCATCGCCCTGGAAGCGGATCTGATGAGCTCAATGGCGATGGACGGCGTGGCGCGCGATTATCCGCAACATGTGATCAACTGCGGCATTATGGAGGCCAACGTGATCGGTACCGCGGCCGGGCTGTCACTCACCGGCCGCAAGCCGTTTGTTCATACCTTTACCGCGTTTGCCAGTCGTCGCTGCTTCGACCAGCTGTTTATGTCCCTGGACTACCAGCGTAATAACGTGAAGGTCATTGCCTCGGATGCGGGCGTGACGGCCTGCCACAACGGCGGGACACATATGTCGTTCGAGGATATGGGCATTGTGCGCGGTCTGGCGCATTCGGTAGTGCTGGAGGTGACCGACGCGGTGATGTTTGAAGACATACTGCGCCAGCTTATCGACCTCGACGGGTTCTACTGGGTACGTACTATCCGTAAGCAGGCGCCAAGCGTGTATGCCCCGGGTTCAACGTTTACCATCGGCAAAGGCAATGTGCTGCGCGAAGGAAGCGACATTACCCTGATTGCCAACGGCATTATGGTGGCCGAAGCGCTGGAAGCGGCCCGTCAGCTTGAGCAGGAGGGCGTTAGCGCGGCAGTGATAGACATGTTTACCCTGAAGCCCATCGACCGGATGCTGGTGAAAAACTACGCCGAGAAAACCGGGCGGATCGTGACCTGCGAAAACCATAGCATTCACAACGGGCTGGGCTCGGCGGTGGCGGAAGTGCTGGTGGAGACCTGCCCGGTGCCGATGCGTCGCGTGGGGGTGAAGGAGCGTTACGGCCAGGTAGGGACGCAGGACTTCCTGCAGAAGGAGTATGGCCTGACGGCGCATGACATTGTTTCAGCGGCGCGAGAGCTGCTGTAAATAAAAAAGGCGACCGTGGGGTCGCCTTTTTGTTGCCCGGTGGCGCTAGCGCTTACCGGGCCTACGGTCCTGTAGGCCGGATAAGCGAAGCGCCATCCGGCAAGACCTTATTTACTGCTGCTGCGAAGACTGGATCGCCGTCAGCGCGATGGTGTAGACGATATCGTCTACCAGCGCGCCACGGGACAGGTCGTTCACAGGTTTGCGCATACCCTGCAGCATTGGCCCGATGGAGATCAGGTCTGCTGAACGCTGTACCGCTTTGTAGGTGGTGTTACCGGTGTTCAGATCCGGGAAGATGAACACGGTAGCGCGACCTGCAACCGGGGAGTTTGGCGCTTTGGATTTCGCAACGTCAGCCATAACTGCGGCATCGTACTGCAGCGGGCCGTCGATCATCAGATCAGGGCGTTTTTCCTGTGCAATACGGGTCGCTTCACGCACTTTCTCTACGTCGCTACCTGCACCAGAAGTGCCGGTAGAGTAGGAGAGCATCGCGACGCGTGGTTCGATACCGAAGGCAATCGCGGAGTCCGCGGACTGGATTGCGATTTCAGCCAGCTGCTCTGCAGTTGGATCCGGGTTGATCGCACAGTCGCCGTAAACGTAAACCTGTTCAGGCAGCAGCATGAAGAACACGGAGGAAACCAGAGAGCTGCCTGGAGCCGTTTTGATCAGCTGCAGCGGTGGACGGATGGTGTTCGCGGTAGTATGAACCGCACCGGACACCAGGCCGTCAACTTCGTCCTGCTCCAGCATCAGCGTACCCAGCACCACGTTGTCTTCCAGCTGCTCACGCGCAACGGCTTCGGTCATGCCTTTGTTCTTACGCAGTTCGACCAGACGGGCAACGTAGCTTTCGCGAACCACTTCTGGATCAACGATTTCGATGCCAGCACCCAGCTCAACGCCCTGGGATGCCGCAACGCGGTTGATCTCATCCGGGTTACCCAGCAGCACACAGGTCGCGATGCCGCGCTCTGCACAGATTGCGGCCGCTTTCACGGTACGTGGTTCGTCGCCTTCTGGCAGAACAACACGTTTGCCCGCTTTACGCGCCAGCTCGGTCAGCTGGTAACGGAAGGCCGGAGGAGACAGACGACGGCTGCGCTCGGAGGTTGCGGTCAGGGATTCGATCCAGTCTGCGTTGATGTAGCTTGCAACGTATTCCTGAACTTTCTCGATACGCTCGTGGTCATCAACCGGCACTTCCAGGTTGAAGCTCTGCAGGCTCAGGGAGGTCTGCCAGGTGTTGGTATTAACCATGAATACCGGCAGGCCAGTCGCGAACGCGCGTTCGCACAGCTTGCTGACGCGTGGATCCATCTCGTAAGCACCGGTCAGCAGGATAGCACCGATTTCTACGCCATTCATCGCGGCCAGGCAGGCAGCAACCAGCACGTCTGGACGGTCTGCGGAGGTCACCAGCAGGGAACCAGCACGGAAGTGCTCCAGCATATGCGGAATGCTGCGGGCGCAGAAGGTCACGGATTTCACGCGGCGGGTATTGATGTCGCCTTCGTTGATCACGGTGGCGTTCAGGTGACGCGCCATATCGATGGCACGAGTGGCAATCAGATCGAAGCTCCACGGCACCGCGCCCAGAACCGGCAGTGGGCTGGATTCCTGCAGTTTAGCCGGGTCAACTTTAATGACTTTCGCTTTGGAAGAGTCGTCGAAGATCTCGGACAGGTCAGGACGCGTACGGCCCTGCTCATCCACCGGCGCATTCAGTTTGTTGACGATTACGCCCGTGATGTTGGTGTTTTTAGTACCACCGAAGCTGCTGCGGGTCAGTTCGATACGCTCTTTCAGCTGCTCTGGGGTATCTGTGCCCTGAGACATCACAAAGACGATCTCGGCGTTCAGGGTTTTCGCAATTTCGAAGTTCAGCGACTGGGCAAACTGGTGTTTGCGGGTCGGAACCAGGCCTTCAACCAGCACCACTTCCGCGTCTTTTGTATTGGCGTGGTAGTTGGCGATGATCTCTTCCATCAGCACGTCTTTCTGGTTGCTGGAGAGCAGAGATTCAACGTGGTTCATCTTCAGCGGTTCGGCCGCTGGCAGATTGGAGTTCTTACGAACGATGGTGGTGGTCTGGTCTGGCGCATCGCCACCGGCACGTGGCTGGGCGATTGGCTTAAAGACGCTCAGACGAACGCCTTTGCGTTCCATAGCACGGATCACGCCAAGGCTGACGCTGGTCAGGCCGACGCTGGTTCCGGTAGGGATCAGCATAATAGTACGGGACACGGTATATCCTCTTTCGTTACCGCCTGATTGTGGCGGGTGACAAAACAGCACCGCCAGCAGAGCTGGCGGTGTGGAATCAAGCAGTCAGACGGTGCGCGTCTTGCGCGATGACCAGCTCTTCGTTTGTTGGGATAACGAGAGCAGGGCGGGTGCCTTCTTTGTTGATGAAGCCAGACTTGCCGAAGCGGGCAGCCAGGTTACGCTCGTGATCAACCTCAAAGCCCAGAACGCCCAGTTTGCCCAAGGACAGTTCGCGAACCATTGCCGCGTTCTCACCGATACCACCGGTGAAGACAACAGCGTCCAGACGGCCATCCATCAGCGCAGTGTAAGAGCCGATGTATTTCGCCAGACGGTGGCAGTAAACGTCCATTGCACGTTTAGCGTCTTCTTTCTCTGCGTAGTTGTCTTCAACGTAACGGCAGTCGCTGGTGACTTCGGTCAGACCCAGCAGGCCAGACTCTTTGGTCAGCATTTTGTTGATCTGGTCAACGCTCATGCCCAGGGTGTCGTGCAGGTGGAAGATAATCGCCGGGTCGATGTCACCGGAACGCGTACCCATCACCAGACCTTCCAGCGGGGTCAGACCCATGGAGGTATCAACACATTTACCGTTGCGGATTGCAGAAACGGAACCACCGTTGCCCAGGTGGCAGGTGATGATGTTCACTTCTTCAACCGGTTTGTTCAGCACTTTTGCCGCTTCCTGAGTCACATAGAAGTGGCTGGTGCCGTGCGCGCCATAGCGACGAACACCGTGCTCTTTGTAGAGGCTGTATGGCAGGGCATAGAGGTAAGACTCTTCCGGCATGGTCTGATGGAACGCGGTGTCAAACACGGCCACGTTTTTGTCTTTCAGATTCGGGAAGGATTTCAGCGCTTCAGCGATACCGATCAGGTGCGCCGGGTTGTGCAGCGGTGCAAAAGATGCAGAGTCTTTGATGCCCTGGATAACAGAGTCGTCAATCACGACGGAACTGGTGTATTTCTCGCCACCATGGACGATACGGTGACCAATCGCAGTCAGCTGAGCAGACAGTTCTGGTTTTTGTGCCAGAATAGTGTTAACGATAAAGTTCAGCGCTTCACTGTGAGCGGCGCCTGCACCTAAAGCCGCTTCTTGTTTGCTGCCGTCCATCTTCCACTTGATACGTGCTTCAGGCAGATGGAAACATTCGGCCAAACCAGAGAGGTACTCGTCACCGTTGAGCGCATCGATGATGGCGAATTTCAGTGAGGAGCTACCGCAGTTCAGAACCAGTACTAACTTACTCGACATGGAAGTACCTATAATTGATACGTGGCTAAAAAAACGTCAAAGAGTCTAAAAGCGTAACGCATGCTGACCCAGACATTTATGATTAACATCATGCCAAACGAACATTCTGGCAGGATGGAAGAAATACCTATGATTTTAAGCCATTTTGAACATTTTTCAGACAATGGCATAATATGCGATAATTTGACGAGTTAACGATTCTCGTCTACGGCCCTATCAGGCTGGCACAGGATACCCGATACGGGGTAGTGATGACAAAATATTTTGAACGTTGTCATAGCTTGTTGTGGTTTTGCACGAAAATTTTAATTTTTATATGTGAAGTTGAGGTATGCCATGTCGACACCTGAGATCCCGTCCGTGAATTTTTTTAGTCTGTTTCGTCGGGGACAGCATTACGCGAAGACGTGGCCGATGGAAAAACGCCTTGCGCCCATGTTCATTGAGAATCGCACAATCCGCGCCACGCGCTACGCGATTCGCTTCATGCCTCCTGTCGCTATTTTTACCCTCTGCTGGCAAATTGCGCTGGGCGGACAGCTCGGCCCTGCCGTGGCGACGGCGCTTTTTGCGTTGAGCCTGCCGATGCAAGGGCTGTGGTGGTTAGGTAAGCGTTCAATCACGCCTCTGCCGCCTTCTATTTTACACTGGTTTTATGACGTTCGCGGGAAACTGGAAGAAGCCGGTCAGGCGCTCGCTCCGGTTGAAGGCAAGCCCGATTATCAGGCGCTGGCTGACACGCTTAAGCGAGCTTTTAAGCAACTTGATAAAACATTCCTCGATGATTTGTGATTGATCATCGAAACGACTAATAAAAGAAGGCACAGTAACACACCGTTACCGTGTCTTTTTTTTCAAGTGCCATGCGCTACAGGAGTCGAAAGATGGAAATGACCCATGCTCAACGTCTGATTTTGTCCAACCAGTACAAAATGATGACTATGCTTGATCCCGATAACGCTGAGCGCTACAGCCGCCTGCAGACCATCGTCGAACGCGGCTTTGGTTTGCAGATGCGTGAACTGGACCGCGAGTTTGGCGAGCTGAAAGAAGAAACCTGCCGCATCGTGATCGACATTATGGAGATGTACCACGCGCTTCACGTGTCCTGGACCAACCTGAAAGATCAGCAGTCCATTGACGAGCGCCGCGTCACTTTCTTAGGCTTTGATGCCGCAACGGAAGCGCGCTATCTGAGCTATGTCCGCTTTATGGTGAATACAGAAGGGCGTTATACGCACTTTGATGCGGGCACCCACGGCTTTAACGCGCAGACCCCTATGTGGGAAAAATACCAGCGCATGCTGAGCGCATGGCACGCCTGCCCGCGCCAGTACCACTTAAGCAGCAACGAAATTCAACAAATCATTAATGCCTGACGGAGGTGCGTGTGCAGTGTAGAGGTTTTCTGTTTGATCTGGACGGTACGCTGGTGGATTCGCTACCGGTTGTAGAGCGTTCATGGTGCCATTGGGCGGACAGACATGGCATCGACCATCAGGACGTGCTGAATTTTATCCACGGCAAACAGGCCATAACCTCGCTCCGCCATTTTCTGGCGGGACGCTCTGAGGACGAAATTCAGGCAGAGTTTAAATATCTGGAACACATTGAAGCCACCGATACGGACGGCATTACCGCGTTACCCGGTGCTCGTGAATTGCTTGAGCATTTGAATGAAGCGCAAATTCCGTGGGCCATTGTCACCTCCGGCTCGGTTCCCGTGGCTCACGCTCGTCATAAGGCGGCGGGTTTACCCACGCCGGACGTGTTCATTACCGCTGAGCGCGTGAAACGCGGCAAACCGGAGCCTGATGCCTTTTTGCTGGGTGCAGAACTGCTGGGCATCCCCCCGGCGGAGTGCGTGGTGGTGGAAGATGCGGCAGCGGGCGTGCTGGCCGGATTGAACGCCGGCAGCCACGTTATTGCCGTCAACGTTCCGGCCGATTCTCCCCGTCTGGACGAGGCGGACTTTGTGCTCAATACGCTGACCGCGCTTGATATCGCTAAGGCGCCAGACGGTATTGTAACCGTCTCGCTAAAAGTGTAATCCCATGATTTAGCCCCACGCTGGTGGGGCTTTTTTATGGCACAATTTCGCATCTCTCTCTGACAAGGACATGTTGTGAACGGTGAACTGATTTGGGTGCTCAGCCTGCTTTTAATCGCCATCATTCTGTTTGCTACAGGCAAAGTGCGCATGGATGCCGTCGCTTTGTTTGTTATCGTTGCGTTTGCGCTGAGCGGTACGCTCACGCTGCCGGAAGCCTTCTCGGGCTTTAGCGATCCTAACGTCATTCTGATTGCCGCGCTGTTTATTATTGGCGACGGGCTGGTGCGCACCGGCGTGGCGACCCTCGTGGGGGCATGGCTGGTGAGGGTGGCTGGCAACAGCGAAACCAAAATGCTGATCTACCTCATGCTAACGGTCGCCGGGCTGGGAGCCTTTATGAGCTCGACGGGCGTCGTTGCCATCTTTATCCCGGTGGTGTTGAGCGTCTCCATGCGCATGCAAACCTCACCGTCGCGCCTGATGATGCCCCTGAGCTTTGCCGGGCTCATCAGCGGCATGATGACCCTGGTGGCCACGCCGCCAAACCTGGTGGTCAACAGCGAGCTGATACGTGAAGGGCTGGAGGGCTTTAGCTTCTTCAGCGTCACCCCGCTTGGGCTGGTCATTTTGTTGATGGGTGTGGTGTATATGCTGCTGACTCGCTTCGCCCTGAAAGGCGAGAAGCAGGATAAAACTAAAGATGGCTGGAAACGACGCACCTTCCGCGATCTGATCAAAGAGTACCGTCTGGCCGGCCGCGCCCGCCGTCTGGCCATTCGTCCCGGTTCGCCAATGGTCGGCCAGCGCCTGGATGACCTGAAGCTGCGCGAACGGTATGGCGCGAACGTGATCGGCGTGGAGCGCTGGCGTCGCTTTCGCCGGGTCATCGTCAACGTGAACGGGGTGTCCGAATTCCGGGCGCGTGACGTTCTGCTGATCGATATGTCCACCGCAGAGGTCGATCTGCGTGAGTTTTGCAGTGAGCAGCTGCTGGAGCCGATGGTGCTACGCGGAGAGTATTTCTCCGACCAGGCGCTGGATGTGGGTATGGCGGAAGTGTCGCTGATCCCGGAATCGGAATTGTTGGGCAAAACCGTGCGTGAAATGGGGTTCCGTACCCGCTACGGTCTTAATGTCGTCGGCCTGAAGCGTGATGGTGTGGCGATGGAAGGGGCCGTGGTGGATGAGCCCATCCTGCTGGGCGATATTTTTCTCGTGGTGGGTAACTGGAAGCTTATCAGCCAGCTCGGCCAAAAAGGCCGCGATTTTGTGGTACTCAACATGCCCGTTGAGGAGAGCGATGCCTCTCCGGCCCACAGCCAGGCGCCTCACGCCATTTTTTGTCTGGTGTTGATGGTGGCACTAATGCTCACCGACGAGATCCCGAACCCGGTGGCGGCGATTATTGCCTGCCTGTTAATGGGCAAGTTTCGCTGTATTGATGCCGAGAGCGCCTATAAAGCAATTCACTGGCCAAGCATCATTTTGATTGTCGGGATGATGCCATTCGCCCTTGCCCTGCAAAAAACCGGTGGGGTGGATTTAGTGGTTAAAGGGCTCATGGACATCGGCGGGGGATACGGTCCGTATATGATGATGGTGTGCCTGTTCGTGATGTGCGCCGCGATAGGGCTGTTCATTTCCAATACCGCCACGGCGGTGCTGATGGCGCCTATTGCACTGGCGATGGCGAAATCAATGGGCGTGTCGCCGTACCCCTTTGCGATGATGGTGGCGATGGCGGCCTCTGCGGCGTTTATGACGCCGGTCTCTTCGCCGGTTAACACGCTGGTACTGGGGCCGGGTAATTACCGCTTTAGCGATTTCGTGAAGATTGGCGTACCGTTCACCATACTGGTGATGCTGGTATGTGTGGTGCTGATTCCGGTGTTATTCCCGTTTTAGCGTGAGCGCAGAAACGTTGGCCGGGTAAGGCGAAGCCGCCACCCGGCGAAAAATTACAACGGAGAATCCTGGCTGATCTCATCCAGCGATAAATGGAAGCTCGGCACAAACACCTGCATAAAATAATCCATCTCTTCGCTGCGGCGGGATTCCAGCGTCTTCTCCAGACGCGTTTTGGCCAGTAAAAATTCGTTATTCCCCGCGGACAACTCTTCCAGACATTTCAGATAGGCACACAGCGCGTCCGCCTGCTTCACCAGTGACTTTTCCTCTTCCGTATACTGATGTTCGTCAATCAGCGGCTCAAAGACGTCACGTAGCTCTTCCGGGACCATCTCAATCAGCTTCTGCTGGGCAATCTTCTCAATGGCCTTATATTCCTGCGCAATCTGCGAATTGAAATATTTTACCGGCGTAGGCAGGTCGCCGGTCAGCACTTCTGACGCATCGTGATACATCGCCAGCAGCGCGATACGTTCCGCATTGACCTGACCGTTGAATTTGCGGTTTTTAATGGCCGCAAGGGCATGCGCGACCATTGCAACCTGCAGACTATGTTCTGAGACATTTTCGGTGCGCACATTGCGCATCAAAGGCCAGCGGTTGATGAGTTTCAGGCGGGAGAGGTGGGCAAAAAAATGACTCTGACTCATAGGTTACCTTTTGTCTTCACTGCGACAGACTTCATTGTGCGGGGAGGGGAGGGAAGATGCAAATTTGCGGATTTTGAAGGCCGGGTTAGCGCAGCGCCACCCGGCAGAATGATTGTGTTACTGGTGGTAGCCAGAGAGGAATCGCCCGAAGCGGCTGATGGCCATTTCGAGGTCGTCTTCGCGCGGCAACGTCACGATACGAACGTGATCCGGCCATGGCCAGTTAAAGGCCGTGCCCTGAACCAGCAGCACTTTTTCCTGCAGCAGGAAATCAAGCACCATTTTTTGGTCATCGTGAATGTTGAAGCGCTTCGCGTCGATTTTCGGGAACATGTAAAGCGCACCGTTAGGCTTCACGCATGAGACGCCAGGGATGTCGTTGATCAGCTCCCAGGCGCGGTTACGCTGTTCGTACAGGCGGCCGCCGGGCACGATGAACTCGCTGATGCTCTGATAGCCGCCCAGCGCCGTCTGGATCGCGTGCTGGGCCGGAACGTTGGCACACAAACGCATGGAAGCCAGCATCTCCAGCCCTTCAATGTAACCTTTCGCATGTTTTTTCGGACCGTTCAGGACCATCCAGCCCTGGCGGAAACCGGCCACACGGTAAGTTTTAGACAGGCCGTTAAAGGTGACGGTCAGCAGGTCTGGCGCCAGCGCGGCGATAGAGTAGTGCTGCGCGGCGTCATACAGGATCTTGTCGTAAATTTCATCAGCGAAGATGATCAGGTTATGCTGACGGGCGATCTCCACGATCTCCATCAGCAGCGCTTTAGAGTAGACGGCACCCGTCGGGTTGTTCGGGTTAATAATCACGATGCCGCGCGTACGCGGGGTGATTTTTGCGCGAATATCATCGAGGTCCGGGAACCAGTCAGAGGATTCGTCGCAGAGATAGTGCACCGCCTTACCGCTGGAGAGTGATACGGCCGCCGTCCACAGCGGGTAATCCGGGGCGGGTACCAGCATTTCGTCGCCGCTGTTCAGCAATGCCTGCATGGCCTGCACGATCAGCTCAGAGACGCCGTTGCCGATATAAATATCCTCAACGGTAACGTCACGCATACCGCGTGCCTGGTAGTGCTGCATAATGGCTTTGCGTGCGGAGTAGAGTCCTTTTGAATCACAATAGCCTTGTGCAGTAGGCAGGTTGCGGATCACATCAACCAGGATTTCATCCGGCGCTTCAAAACCAAACGGCGCAGGGTTACCAATGTTGAGTTTCAGAACCTTATTGCCTTCTTCTTCCAGGCGTTTTGCCTCTTTGAGAACCGGGCCACGGATGTCGTAACAGACGTTATCTAGCTTGCTGGATTTTTCGATAGGGGACATGAACCTTTAACCTTTTCGCTATTATTGCCGCTCCCTGCCGTGGAAGTCAGCACGGAACAATGTACTCCCCCCTCGCTTCGTTTTGAAGGGTAAACAGAAGAAGATTTTGTGCAATAGAAAAAATTCTGTTGAATCTCTTTCGCTGCCTGCGTTGAAATTTTCTGGTCTAAAGTTATGCATGAAAGCGTTTTATTAGGTTAATTGTGCTGTTAATTTTAATCTTTGTTGCATATTGTGCTATTAAAAATAAAATAGCGGCCAGGGTTAAGGCGGAAGTTTACCTGAGTGACTTTTCGTAAAATCTGAGTGCTTCAATAGATCACGCTGTAATAGCAGGCTTTGGTTAAAAGTTGCTCATGTGAAATTAATGTTAAGTGTTATTAATGATTGAGCTTAATCTAAATTAAAATTTATTTATTATTAACCTACAAAATGCAACTTTAGTTAATTTTAATAAAATTAGTTTAGAAGCCTAACAACAACCTTTAATCCTGAATATTGCGATAAGACTTATAAATAAAGTGGATTTGAGTTAAGATGTCTTTAAGGAAAGCAGAGGAAAGACGTATGTGATTTGTATATCTTGCCCTGATTTTCTGAATTAATTGATTGTTATTGTTGGAGTTATCTCTGGCTGGCGTGTGCAAAGCACAACCTGCAACGTTGACA
This sequence comes from Enterobacter cloacae complex sp. 382A5, assembly GCF_050031095.1. Lineage (NCBI taxonomy): Bacteria > Pseudomonadati > Pseudomonadota > Gammaproteobacteria > Enterobacterales > Enterobacteriaceae > Enterobacter > Enterobacter cloacae complex sp. 382A5. Next base: position 3,214,905 of record NZ_JBLGVK010000001.1, on the reverse strand, counting down.
GCGCTGCGATAAAGATGGCAGAAAAGGTGTCATACCTTTAATGTAATTTACATTAACCTGCGATCATCTAAATATCCTGAACGTTTAAGAGAATAAAAATAACGTCATGAAACGTGCTTTCTGACTGTTGATATATACACTAAAGCAGCACAATAACTATCTGTCAGGCAGTCTGCCGGGCCGGGATGCGAGGGAAAACTTCAGAAGGAATTGCTTAACTGTTACACACAGCTTCAACCCGGGCAGCTCCGCACGAGCAACCTGAAAGTGAATAGATATGATAAATGCAAATCGTCCGATAATGAATCTCGACCTCGATCTGCTGAGAACGTTTGTTGCGGTCGCAGACCTCAACACTTTTGCAGCAGCTGCTGCCGCAGTTTGCCGAACCCAGTCCGCCGTCAGTCAGCAAATGCAGCGTCTGGAACAACTGGTTGGTAAAGAGCTTTTTGCCCGTCATGGTCGTAATAAGCTCTTAACGGAACACGGTATTCAGCTACTGGGTTATGCCAGGAAAATACTTCGCTTTAATGACGAAGCATGTATGTCATTAATGTTTAGCAACCTTCAGGGTGTGCTAACGTTAGGTGCATCTGATGAGTCAGCGGATACTATATTGCCGTTCCTTCTTAATCGAATCAGTTCGGTTTATCCGAAGCTTGCGCTGGATGTTAGCGTGAAGCGTAATGCTTTTATGATTGAGATGTTAAAAGAGAACGAGGTTGACCTCGTGGTCACCACGCATCGTCCCGGCCAATTTAATTGCCTGACGCTGCGAACGTCTCCTACGCACTGGTATTGCGCGGCGGAATATGTGCTTCAGCAAGGCGAGCCTGTTCCTCTGGTCTTGCTGGACGATCCGAGCCCATTCCGCGATATGGTGCTGGCAGCGCTCAACGAGGCCAACATTCCGTGGCGGCTGGCATATGTGGCCTCCACATTGCCTGCCGTTCGCGCAGCGGTCAAAGCCGGCCTTGGCGTAACGGCGCGTCCGGTGGAGATGATGAGCCCGGATCTGCGGGTGCTGGGAAAATCCGATGGACTCCCTTCGCTGCCGGATACGGAGTATCTGCTGTGCCACAACACGTCCAGTAACAACGAGCTGGCGAAAGTGGTGTTCGAAGCAATGGAGAACTACCATAACCCGTGGCAGTTCGAGCATGTTACCCACGAAGGGGGGGATGACTCCCTGATCGTTGAAGGTGACTTTGAGTGATCGAGAGCTCAAAATTCTGGTAACAAAATGTAAGTGTAAAAAAATGCCACTCGTGCGATTTTCGCATGGAGTGGCTTTTTTTTTGCACAAATTCTCTCCGCTAATGAGAGTGAAATGAAAAGAGTTCTTAATTATCAATGAGTAAAATACAGTCGATTAAAGTCTGAACAAATTCTTTTCTCACTTCCTTCCCGCGCCAGGCATGTTAATAAAACAGGAAAGATGTTGCCGTTTTACTGGTTGAATTAACAAAAGCGTGTCTCAGATCAAGAAAATACTCCCATTTAGGGGGAGGAATCGTTGGCAAATCCTGTCAAAATAGGAGGGTTATTTTTTTTACTTCCAAAACGGACACGATTCAACAACATGCATTTGACGAAAAGTCAGGTAACCACCAGGGTTAAAGGGCACCAAATGTTAATGAGAATCGCTCGATGTAATTTAATGTGAAGAAACCTTTGTTAAAGTTGACAATAGGTTATAGAAAGGAGTAAAAAACCCCATCATTTTGCTGTCTACGTCTCATTTCTGACAGTTAGTGTAAGGTTATTTGTTCCTCCCCATGAATCGATGTGATGCCCATCTGCCAGCAAGAGCAGTGTCGTTGGTATCACTTTTGATGAGTAAGCAATGAGTATGTCAACATCCACAGAAGTCATCGCTCATCACTGGGCATTCGCAATCTTTCTTATTGTAGCCATTGGCCTGTGCTGCCTGATGTTAGTCGGCGGCTGGTTCCTGGGCGGTCGCGCCCGCGCAAGGCACAAAAACACCCCTTTCGAATCAGGTATTGATTCAGTAGGTTCCGCTCGCTTACGCCTGTCTGCCAAGTTCTATCTGGTAGCCATGTTCTTCGTCATCTTTGACGTGGAAGCGCTTTACCTTTTCGCATGGTCGACCTCCATCCGCGAAAGTGGTTGGGTAGGCTTTGTCGAGGCCGCAATTTTCATTTTAGTGCTACTGGCCGGTCTGGTTTATCTGGTGCGTATTGGCGCGCTTGACTGGACGCCTGCGCGTTCACGTCGTGAACACATCAACCCGGAAAACAGTATCTCTAATCGTCAGCAGTAACAGCGAGGCAATAAGATGGATTATACGCTCACCCGCATAGATCCTAACGGTGAGAATGACCGTTACCCCCTGCAAAAACAGGAGATCGTAACCGACCCCCTGGAGCAAGAAGTCAATAAAAGCGTGTACATGGGCAAGCTCGAACATGCCATGCACGATATGGTCAACTGGGGTCGTAAGAACTCCATCTGGCCATACAACTTTGGCCTTTCCTGCTGCTACGTTGAAATGGTGACGTCATTCACTGCGGTGCATGACGTTGCGCGTTTTGGGGCAGAGGTACTGCGTGCATCCCCACGTCAGGCTGACCTGATGGTGGTGGCCGGTACGTGCTTTACCAAGATGGCACCGGTTATTCAGCGTCTTTATGACCAGATGCTGGAGCCAAAATGGGTTATCTCCATGGGCGCATGTGCAAACTCTGGCGGTATGTACGACATTTATTCCGTTGTGCAGGGCGTAGATAAGTTTATTCCAGTGGATGTATACATCCCGGGTTGCCCGCCACGTCCGGAAGCTTACATGCAAGCGCTGATGCTGCTGCAGGAGTCTATCGGTAAAGAACGCCGCCCGCTGTCGTGGGTTGTTGGCGATCAGGGTGTCTATCGCGCGAACATGCAGTCTGAGCGCGAGCGTAAACGTGGTGAACGTATTGCCGTCACCAACCTGCGTACGCCTGACGAAATTTAATTTGCGCCTGTGGGCCTGGAGAACACCTTCGCATATCACTACTCAAATAGCGCGAAGCCAGGCTTAACAGTCACCACGGACCATTTGCAATGGTGAACAATATGACCGACTTAACCGCGCAAGAAGCCGCCTGGCAGACCCGGGATCATCTGGATGACCCCGTCATTGGCGAACTGCGCAACCGTTTTGGGCCGGATGCCTTTACTGTTCAGGCGACCCGCACCGGGGTACCCGTTGTTTGGGTGAAGCGTGAACAATTGCTGGAAGTTGTCGATTTCCTCAAGAAATCGCCAAAACCTTACGTCATGCTGTTTGACTTACACGGCATGGATGAACGTCTGCGCACGCACCGCCAGGGTCTCCCTGCTGCGGATTTTTCCGTTTTCTACCACCTGATCTCAATAGACCGCAATACGGATATCATGCTCAAGGTGGCATTGTCTGAAAACGACATGCATCTACCGACGCTCACAAAACTTTTCCCGAACGCCAACTGGTACGAGCGTGAAACCTGGGAAATGTTCGGTATGACCTTCGACGGCCACCCGCATCTGACGCGCATCATGATGCCGCAGACCTGGACCGGCCACCCGCTGCGTAAAGACTACCCGGCACGTGCGACTGAATTCGATCCGTTTGAGCTGACCAAAGCCAAGCAGGATCTGGAGATGGAAGCGCTGACCTTCAAGCCGGAAGACTGGGGCATGAAGCGCGGTACCGAAAACGAGGACTTCATGTTCCTCAACCTCGGTCCAAACCACCCGTCTGCGCACGGTGCATTCCGTATTATTCTTCAGCTTGATGGCGAAGAGATTGTCGACTGCGTTCCGGATATCGGTTACCACCACCGTGGTGCTGAGAAAATGGGGGAGCGTCAGTCCTGGCACAGTTACATTCCGTATACCGACCGTATCGAGTACCTCGGCGGCTGCGTAAACGAAATGCCTTACGTGCTGGCCGTTGAGAAACTGGCAGGCATCACCGTGCCGGATCGCGTTAACGTGATTCGCGTTATGCTGTCAGAACTGTTCCGTATTAACAGCCATCTGCTGTACATCTCCACGTTCATTCAGGACGTTGGCGCGATGACCCCGGTCTTCTTCGCCTTTACCGACCGTCAGAAAATTTACGATCTGGTGGAAGCGATTACCGGTTTCCGTATGCACCCGGCCTGGTTCCGTATCGGCGGTGTGGCACACGATCTGCCGCGCGGCTGGGACCGTCTGCTGCGTGAATTCCTTGACTGGATGCCGAAACGTCTGGCCTCGTATGAGAAAGCCGCGCTGCGTAACTCCATCCTGAAAGGCCGTTCCCAGGGCGTTGCTGCCTACGGCGCGAAAGAGGCGCTGGAGTGGGGGACCACCGGTGCTGGCCTGCGTGCGACCGGTATTGATTTCGACGTGCGTAAAGCGCGTCCTTACTCTGGCTATGAGAACTTCGACTTTGAAGTCCCGGTTGGCGGCGGTGTTTCCGACTGCTATACCCGTGTGATGCTGAAAGTAGAAGAGCTGCGCCAGAGTCTGCGCATCCTTGAGCAGTGCCTCAACAACATGCCGGAAGGCCCGTTCAAGGCGGATCACCCGCTGACGACGCCGCCACCGAAAGAGCGCACGCTGCAACATATCGAAACCCTGATCACACACTTCCTGCAGGTTTCCTGGGGCCCGGTCATGCCGGCACAAGAATCCTTCCAGATGATCGAAGCGACCAAGGGTATTAACAGTTACTACCTGACCAGTGACGGCAGCACCATGAGCTACCGTACCCGCGTGCGTACGCCGAGCTTTGCGCACCTGCAGCAGATCCCGTCCGCCATCCGCGGCAGTCTGGTCTCCGACCTGATTGTGTATCTGGGTAGTATCGATTTTGTTATGTCAGATGTGGACCGCTAATTATGCACGAGAATCAACAACCACAAACCGAGGCTTTTGAGCTGAGTGAAGCAGAGCGTGCCGCCATTGAGCACGAGATGCACCACTACGAAGACCCGCGTGCGGCGTCCATTGAAGCGCTGAAAATCGTACAGAAACAGCGTGGTTGGGTGCCGGATGGGGCGATCTATGCGATCGCAGAAGTGCTGGGTATCCCGGCCAGTGACGTAGAAGGCGTAGCCACGTTCTACAGCCAGATCTTCCGTCAGCCGGTGGGCCGCCATGTGATCCGCTACTGTGACAGCGTTGTCTGCCACATTACCGGTTATCAGGGCATTCAGGCTGCGATTGAGAAAAAACTCAATATCAAGCCGGGCCAGACCACGTTCGATGGTCGCTTTACTCTGCTGCCAACCTGCTGCCTGGGTAACTGCGACAAGGGGCCGACCATGATGATTGATGAGGATACTCACAGCCATCTGACGCCGGAAGCCATTCCTGACCTGCTGGAGCAGTACAAATGAAAACTGTAATTCGTACTGCTGAGACACATCCGCTGACCTGGCGTCTGCGCGATGACAAACAGCCGGTATGGCTCGACGAATACCAGAGCAAAAACGGCTATGCCGGGGCGCGTAAAGCCCTGGGCGGCATGGCGCCAGACGACATCGTTAACGCGGTGAAAGAGTCGGGTCTGAAAGGCCGCGGCGGCGCGGGCTTCTCCACCGGTCTGAAGTGGAGCCTGATGCCAAAAGATGAATCCATGAACATCCGTTACCTGCTGTGTAATGCGGATGAAATGGAGCCGGGTACCTATAAAGACCGTCTGCTGATGGAGCAACTGCCGCACCTGCTGGTGGAAGGCATGTTGATCTCCGCGTTCGCGCTGAAAGCGTACCGTGGTTACATCTTCCTGCGTGGTGAGTACATCGAAGCGGCGGAAAACCTGCGTCGCGCGATTGCCGAAGCGACCGAAGCGGGCCTGCTTGGCAAAAACATTCTCGGCACCGGGTTTGACTTCGAGCTGTTCGTGCACACCGGTGCAGGGCGTTATATCTGCGGTGAAGAGACCGCGCTGATTAACTCCCTGGAAGGCCGCCGTGCGAACCCGCGTTCCAAGCCGCCGTTCCCGGCAAGCTCCGGTGTGTGGGGTAAACCGACCTGTGTGAACAACGTCGAAACCCTGTGTAACGTTCCGGCTATCCTCGCCAACGGCGTGGAGTGGTATCAGGGCATCTCCTCAAGCAAAGATGCCGGTACCAAGCTGATGGGCTTCTCCGGCCGCGTGAAAAACCCTGGCGTCTGGGAACTGCCGTTCGGTACCACCGCCCGCGAAATTCTTGAAGACTACGCCGGTGGCATGCGCGATGGCCTGAAATTTAAAGCCTGGCAGCCGGGTGGGGCAGGGACAGACTTCCTGACCGAAGCGCACCTTGACCTGCCGATGGAGTTCGAAAGCATTGGTAAAGCAGGCAGTCGTCTGGGTACGGCGCTGGCGATGGCCGTCGACCATGAGATCGGCATGGTATCGCTGGTGCGTAACCTGGAAGAGTTCTTCGCCCGTGAGTCCTGCGGCTGGTGTACACCGTGCCGTGACGGTCTGCCGTGGAGCGTGAAGATCCTGCGTGCTATCGAACGCGGCGAAGGCCAGCCTGGTGATATCGAGACACTTGAGCAACTGTGTCGATTCTTAGGGCCGGGTAAAACCTTCTGTGCCCACGCACCGGGTGCCGTCGAGCCGCTGCAGAGCGCGATTAAATATTTCCGCGACGAATTCGAAGCAGGCATCAAGCAGCCGTTCAGCAATACCCATTCCATCAATGGTATTCAGCCGAACCTGCTGAAAGCACGCTGGTAAAAACAGAATTTTGATTAACGCTCGGTTTCGGCCGAGCCAACTGGAAGCATGCTAATGGCTACGATTCATGTAGACGGCAAAGAATACGAAGTCAACGGGGCGGACAACCTGCTGGAAGCTTGTCTGTCTCTTGGCCTCGATATTCCGTACTTTTGCTGGCATCCGGCGCTGGGCAGCGTCGGTGCTTGCCGCCAGTGTGCGGTGAAGCAATATCAAAACGCGGAAGACACGCGTGGTCGCCTGGTGATGTCCTGTATGACGCCAGCCACCGAAGGCACCTTTATTTCGATTGATGACGAAGAAGCCAAACAGTTCCGTGAAAGCGTTGTGGAATGGTTGATGACCAACCACCCGCACGACTGCCCGGTCTGTGAAGAGGGCGGCAACTGCCACCTTCAGGATATGACCGTAATGACCGGTCACAGCTTCCGTCGCTATCGCTTTACTAAACGTACGCACCGTAACCAGGACCTGGGGCCGTTCATCTCTCACGAAATGAACCGCTGCATCGCCTGCTACCGCTGCGTGCGTTACTACAAAGATTACGCAGACGGTCAGGATCTGGGCGTGTATGGCGCACATGACAACGTCTACTTCGGTCGTCCGGAAGACGGTACGCTTGAGAGCGAATTCTCCGGTAACCTGGTAGAAATCTGTCCGACCGGCGTATTCACCGATAAAACTCACTCCGAGCGTTACAACCGTAAGTGGGACATGCAGTTTGCACCAAGCATCTGCCAGCAGTGTTCGCTGGGCTGTAACACCAGCCCGGGTGAGCGCTACGGCGAACTGCGTCGTATCGAAAACCGTTACAACGGTACCGTAAACCATTACTTCCTGTGCGACCGCGGTCGTTTCGGCTATGGCTATGTGAACCTGAAAGACCGTCCGCGTCAGCCGGTTCAGCGCCGTGGCGACGACTTCATCACCCTGAACGCTGAACAGGCGATGCAGGGTGCGGCAGATATTCTGCGTCAGTCGAAGAAAGTGATCGGTATCGGCTCCCCGCGTGCCAGCATCGAAAGCAACTTCGCGCTGCGTGAGCTGGTGGGGGCGGAAAACTTCTACACCGGTATCGCTCAGGGCGAGCAGGAACGTCTGCAGCTGGTACTGAAAGTGCTGCGCGAAGGCGGTATTCATACCCCTGCGCTGCGCGAAATCGAATCGTATGATGCGGTTCTGGTGCTGGGCGAAGATCTGACGCAGACCGGCGCTCGCGCGGCTCTGGCGGTTCGCCAGGCGGTGAAGGGTAAAGCACGTGAAATGGCAGCGGCACAGAAAGTGGCTGACTGGCAGATTGCGGCAATTCTTAACATCGGCCAGCGCGCGAAGCATCCTCTGTTTGTGACGAACGTCGACAACACCCGTCTGGACGATATCGCCGCGTGGACCTACTGCGCGCCGGTTGAAGATCAGGCGCGTCTTGGCTTTGCCATTGCTCATGCGCTGGACAACAATTCTCCGGCCGTTGAACTGGATCGTGACCTGCAAAGCAAAGTCGACGTGATTGTTCAGGCGCTGGCGGGGGCGAAGAAGCCACTGATTATCTCCGGGACTAACGCCGGTAGCGCCGAAATCATTCAGGCTGCAGCGAACGTCGCCAAAGCCCTGAAAGGCCGCGGTGCGGACGTTGGTGTCACCATGATTGCCCGTGCGGTGAACAGCATCGGTCTGGGTATGATTGGCGGCGGCTCGCTGGAAGAAGCGTTAAGCGAACTGGAGTCCGGTGCTGCTGACGCCGTTGTGGTGCTGGAAAATGACCTGCATCGCCATGCCTCTGCCGCGCGCGTTGACGCTGCGCTCTCTAAAGCACCGCTGGTGATGGTAATCGACCATCAGCGCACCGCGATTATGGATAAAGCGCACCTGGTGCTCTCTGCGGCAAGCTTCGCAGAAAGCGACGGTACGGTTATCAACAACGAAGGCCGCGCACAGCGTTTCTTCCAGGTTTATGACCCGGCGTACTACGACAGCAACACCGTGATGCTGGAAAGCTGGCGCTGGCTGCACTCCCTGCACAGCACCGTGCAGAGCCGTGAAGTGGACTGGACGCAGCTCGACCACGTTATCGATGCGGTAGTCGAAAAACTGCCTCAGCTGGCGGGCATTAAAGATGCCGCGCCTGAAGCGAGCTTCCGTATTCGCGGCCAGAAACTGGCGCGTGAACCGCACCGTTACAGTGGCCGTACCGCGATGCGTGCCAATATCAGCGTGCACGAACCGCGTCAGCCGCAGGATAAAGACACCATGTTCGCCTTCTCCATGGAAGGGAACAACCAGCCGTCTGCGCCGCGTTCACAGATCCCATTCGCATGGGCACCGGGCTGGAACTCCCCGCAGGCGTGGAACAAGTTCCAGGCGGAAGTGGGCGGTTCACTGCGTCACGGCGATCCGGGCGTGCGTCTGATTGAAGCCTCCGAAACCGGTCTGGACTTCTTCACGACCGTTCCGGCGAGCTTCCAGGCGCAGGACGGTAGCTGGCGTATTGCACCGTACTACCATCTGTTTGGTAGCGACGAGCTGTCCCAGCGTTCACCGGTATTCCAGCAGCGTATGCCGCAGCCGTACATCAAGCTCAACCCGGCAGACGCCGCGAAGCTTGGCGTGAACGCGGGTGCGAACATTGCCTTTAGCTACGAGGGCCAGACCATCAGCCTGCCGCTGGTTATCTCTGAAAGCCTGACAGCAGGGCAGGTCGGTCTGCCGATGGGTATGCCTGGCATCGCGCCGGTACTGGCGGGTGCGCGTCTTGATAACCTGCAGGAGGCAAAAGCATGAGTTGGTTAACGCCGGATCTTATCGACATCCTGCTGAGCATTCTGAAAGCGATTGTCATTCTGCTGGTGGTGGTCACCTGTGGTGCGTTCATGAGCTTTGGTGAACGTCGTCTGCTTGGTCTGTTCCAGAACCGTTATGGACCAAACCGCGTTGGCTGGGGTGGTTCACTCCAGCTGGTTGCGGACATGATCAAGATGTTCTTCAAAGAGGACTGGATCCCACGCTTCTCGGATCGCGTGATCTTTACGCTGGCACCGATGATCGCCTTCACCTCGCTGCTGCTGGCGTTTGCTATCGTTCCTGTCAGCCCGACCTGGGTGGTGGCTGACCTGAACATCGGCATTCTGTTCTTCCTGATGATGGCAGGGCTCGCGGTTTACGCGGTACTGTTCGCAGGCTGGTCCAGTAACAACAAATACTCGCTGCTGGGTGCGATGCGTGCTTCCGCGCAGACGCTGAGCTACGAAGTGTTCCTGGGGCTCTCCCTGATGGGCGTGGTGGCGCAGGCCGGTTCATTCAACATGACCGACATCGTTAACAACCAGGCCGACATCTGGAACGTTATCCCGCAGTTCTTTGGTTTTGTTACCTTTGCTATCGCGGGCGTGGCGGTGTGTCACCGTCACCCGTTTGACCAGCCAGAAGCCGAACAGGAACTGGCCGACGGTTACCACATTGAATATTCCGGTATGAAATTCGGTCTGTTCTTCGTGGGCGAGTACATCGGTATCGTCACCATTTCCGCGTTGATGGTAACGCTGTTCTTTGGTGGCTGGCATGGCCCGTTCTTACCGCCGTTCATCTGGTTCGCGCTGAAAACCGCGTTCTTCATGATGATGTTCATTTTGATTCGCGCAGCGTTACCGCGTCCGCGTTATGACCAGGTAATGTCCTTCGGCTGGAAAGTGTGCCTGCCGCTGACGCTCGTCAACTTGTTGGTAACGGCGGCTGTCATTCTCTGGCAGCAGCCATAAGGGGCTATAGACCATGACCTTAAAAGAATTACTGGTAGGCTTTGGTACCCAGGTACGCAGTATCTGGATGATCGGCCTGCACGCGTTTGCCAAACGCGAAACCCGGATGTACCCGGAAGAGCCGGTATATCTGCCGCCGCGCTACCGTGGCCGTATCGTGCTGACGCGCGACCCGGACGGCTCCGAGCGCTGCGTTGCCTGTAACCTGTGTGCGGTAGCGTGTCCGGTAGGCTGTATCTCTCTGCAGAAAGCAGAGACGGTAGACGGCCGCTGGTACCCTGAGTTCTTCCGCATCAACTTCTCACGCTGCATCTTCTGTGGTCTGTGTGAAGAAGCGTGCCCAACCACGGCGATTCAGCTCACCCCGGACTTCGAACTGGGTGAGTACAAGCGTCAGGATCTGGTGTACGAGAAAGAGGATCTGCTGATTTCCGGTCCGGGCAAATACCCGGAATATAACTTCTACCGGATGGCGGGTATGGCAATCGACGGCAAAGATAAGGGCGAAGCAGAGAACGAAGCCAAGCCTATCGACGTCAAGAGCCTGTTACCGTAAGGAGAGGGCAATGGAATTCGCTTTTTATATCTGTGGCCTTATCGCCATCCTGGCTACGCTACGAGTGATTACGCACACCAATCCGGTGCATGCGCTGCTGTACTTAATCATTTCGCTGCTGGCTATTTCCGGGGTGTTCTTTGCGCTCGGCGCGCACTTTGCCGGTGCGCTGGAAATCATCGTTTACGCCGGTGCCATCATGGTGCTGTTCGTCTTCGTGGTGATGATGCTGAACCTGGGCGGCTCTGAAATTGAGCAGGAACGTCAGTGGTTAAAACCGCAGGTGTGGATTGGCCCGGCAATTTTGTCGGCCATCATGCTGGTGGTGATTGTTTATGCCATTCTCGGCGTGAACGACCAGGGCATCGACGGTACGCCAATCGGCGCGAAAGAAGTGGGTATCACGCTGTTTGGCCCATACGTTCTGGCGGTTGAACTGGCCTCTATGCTGCTGCTGGCGGGTCTGGTTGTTGCCTTCCACGTTGGCCGCGAAGAGCGTGCTGGTGAGGTGCTGAGCAACCGCACTGACGACCGCGCGAAAAGAAAAACGGAGGAACGCGCATGATCCCCTTAACACATGGACTGATCCTCGCTGCGATTTTATTCGTTCTGGGCTTAACCGGTCTGGTTATCCGCCGCAATCTGCTGTTTATGCTGATCGGTCTGGAAATCATGATTAACGCCTCCGCGCTGGCCTTCGTGGTCGCCGGAAGCTACTGGGGCCAGACCGATGGTCAGGTGATGTACATTCTCGCCATCAGCCTCGCGGCTGCCGAAGCGAGTATTGGCCTGGCGCTGTTGCTGCAGCTCCATCGTCGCCGCCAGAACCTGAACATCGATTCAGTAAGTGAGTTGCGTGGATGAACATGCTTGCCTTAACCATTATTTTTCCGCTGATTGGCTTCGTGCTGCTGGCGTTTTCTCGCGGCCGCTGGTCTGAGAATCTGTCTGCGACCGTCGGCATGGGATCTGTCGGTCTGGCTGCGCTGGTAACAGCGTATGCGGGTATCGATTTCTTCAACAACGGGCGTCAGGCCTTCAGCGTGCCGCTGTGGACCTGGATGTCGGTCGGTGATTTCAACATCGGTTTTAACCTGGTGCTGGATGGTCTCTCGCTGACCATGCTCTCCGTGGTGACCGGCGTGGGCTTCCTGATCCATATGTTCGCCTCCTGGTACATGCGCGGTGAAGAGGGCTACTCCCGCTTCTTCGCCTACACCAACCTGTTTATCGCCAGCATGGTGGTTCTGGTGCTGGCCGATAACCTGCTGCTGATGTATCTGGGCTGGGAAGGCGTGGGTCTCTGTTCGTACCTGCTGATCGGGTTCTACTACACCGATCCGAAGAATGGCGCAGCGGCCATGAAAGCGTTCGTCGTGACCCGTGTGGGTGACGTCTTCCTCGCGTTCGCGCTGTTCATTCTCTATAACGAACTGGGCACGCTGAACTTCCGCGAAATGGTGGAACTGGCGCCGGCACACTTCGCCGCAGGCAACAACATGCTGTGGTGGGCAACGCTGATGCTGCTGGGTGGTGCTGTGGGTAAATCTGCACAGCTGCCGTTGCAGACATGGCTGGCCGACGCGATGGCGGGTCCAACCCCTGTCTCCGCGCTGATCCACGCCGCGACCATGGTCACCGCCGGTGTGTACCTGATTGCGCGTACCCATGGCCTGTTCCTGATGACCCCGGAAATTCTGCATCTGGTGGGTATCGTCGGTGCGGTCACGCTGGTGCTGGCAGGCTTTGCCGCGCTGGTGCAGACTGACATCAAACGCGTTCTTGCTTATTCCACCATGAGCCAGATTGGCTACATGTTCCTGGCGCTGGGCGTTCAGGCGTGGGACGCGGCGATTTTCCACCTGATGACGCACGCGTTCTTTAAAGCGCTGCTGTTCCTCTCATCCGGTTCCGTGATCCTGGCCTGCCATCACGAGCAGAACATCTTCAAGATGGGCGGACTGCGTAAGTCCATCCCGCTGGTGTATGTCTGCTTCCTGGTGGGCGGCGCGGCGCTGGCGGCACTGCCGCTAATTACCGCGGGCTTCTTCAGTAAGGACGAAATCCTTGCCGGTGCCATGGCGAATGGTCATATCAATCTGATGGTTGCGGGTCTGGTCGGTGCGTTCATGACCTCCCTGTATACCTTCCGTATGATTTTCATCGTATTCCACGGTAAAGAACAAATTCACGCTCATGCAGGGAAGGGGATTACTCACCACCTGCCGCTGATTGTGCTGCTGGTCCTGTCCACCTTCGTTGGCGCGATGATTGTGCCGCCGCTGCAGGGTGTACTGCCAGACACCACCGAGCTTGAGCACGGCCGCGTTCTGACGCTTGAAATCACCTCTGGTGTGGTCGCTATCGCGGGTATCCTGATTGCTGCATGGCTGTGGCTGGGCAAACGCACGCTGGTGACTGCCGTTGCCAACAGTGCGCCAGGCCGTCTGCTGGGCACCTGGTGGTACAACGCGTGGGGCTTCGACTGGCTGTACGACATGATCTTCGTTAAGCCGTTCCTGGGCATTGCGTGGCTGCTGAAGCGCGACCCACTGAACAGCCTGATGAATATCCCGGCGATCCTTTCCCGCTTTGCAGGCAAAGGCCTGCTGTACAGCGAGAACGGTTACCTGCGCTGGTATGTGGCGTCCATGAGCATCGGTGCGGTTGTCGTGCTGGCGCTGCTGATGGTGTTGCGTTGATCGTAAAGTGAATTTTATTCGAATTCGTTGAAAATCAGGCCCCTGCTGGGGGCCTTAAAAAGGAATGTAAATCGCCATGTTACTACCCTGGCTAATATTAATTCCCTTCATCGGCGGCTTCCTGTGCTGGCAGACTGAACGCTTTGGCGTGAAGATGCCGCGCTGGATCGCGCTGATCACCATGGGATTGACGCTCGCGCTTGGTCTGCAACTCTGGTTGCAGGGTGGCTACTCCCTGACCCAGTCTGCGGGCATTCCGCAGTGGCAGTCTGAGTTTATCCTGCCGTGGATCCCGCGTTTCGGCATTACGATCCACCTGGCGATTGACGGTCTGTCGCTGCTGATGGTAGTGCTGACCGGTCTGCTCGGCGTTCTGGCGGTACTTTGCTCCTGGCGAGAAATCGAAAAATACCAGGGCTTCTTCCACCTGAACCTGATGTGGATCCTGGGCGGCGTAATCGGCGTGTTCCTTGCCATCGACATGTTCCTGTTCTTCTTCTTCTGGGAGATGATGCTGGTGCCGATGTACTTCCTGATCGCGCTGTGGGGCCATAAGGCGTCCGACGGTAAAACGCGTATCACGGCGGCCACCAAGTTCTTCATCTATACCCAGGCGAGTGGTCTGGTGATGCTGATTGCCATTCTGGCGCTGGTGTTTGTGCACCACAATGCGACCGGTGTCTGGACCTTCAACTACGAAGACCTGCTGAAGACCCCGATGTCTCACGGTGTGGAATACCTGCTGATGCTCGGCTTCTTCATCGCCTTCGCGGTGAAAATGCCGGTAGTACCGTTACACGGCTGGCTGCCAGACGCGCACTCTCAGGCGCCAACCGCAGGTTCTGTTGACCTGGCGGGCATCTTGCTGAAAACGGCAGCCTACGGTCTGCTGCGTTTCGCGCTGCCGCTGTTCCCGAACGCGTCCGCTGAGTTCGCACCGATTGCCATGTGGCTGGGTGTGATCGGTATCTTCTACGGTGCCTGGATGGCGTTCACGCAGTACGACATCAAACGTCTGATTGCGTACACCTCCGTCTCCCACATGGGCTTCGTGCTGATTGCTATCTACACCGGCAGCCAGCTGGCGTACCAGGGGGCGGTGATCCAGATGATTGCGCACGGTCTGTCCGCAGCCGGTCTCTTCATCCTCTGTGGTCAGCTGTACGAACGTCTGCACACCCGTGACATGCGTATGATGGGCGGTCTGTGGAGCAAAATTAAGTGGCTGCCGGCGCTGTCCATGTTCTTCGCGGTGGCGACCCTGGGTATGCCAGGTACCGGTAACTTCGTCGGCGAATTTATGATTCTGTTCGGCAGCTTCAAAGTGGTACCGATGATTACTGTCATCTCCACCTTTGGTCTGGTGTTCGCGTCCGTCTACTCGCTGGCGATGCTGCACCGTGCTTACTTCGGTAAAGCGAAGAGCGTAATTGCTGCACAAGAACTGCCGGGGATGTCGCTGCGTGAGCTGTTCATCATCCTGCTGCTGGTCGTACTGCTGGTGCTGCTGGGCTTCTTCCCGCAGCCGATTCTGGATACCTCGCACTCCGCGATGGGTAATATCCAGCAGTGGTTTGTTAATTCTGCTTCTACTACAAGGCCGTAATTCGCCATGACAATAACTCCACAACAACTGATCGCGCTGCTACCGCTGCTGATCGTCGGATTGACGGTGGTGGTTGTGATGCTCTCCATTGCGTGGCGACGCAATCACTTCCTGAATGCCACGCTGTCGGTCATCGGACTGAACGCCGCGTTAGTCTCTCTCTGGTTTGTTGGCCAGGGCGGGGCGATGGACGTCACCCCGCTGATGCGCGTTGACGGCTATGCCATGCTGTACACAGGGCTGGTTCTGCTGGCGAGCCTGGCGACCTGTACCTTTGCCTATCCGTGGCTCGAAGGCTACAACGACAACAAAGAAGAGTTTTACCTGCTGGTTCTGATTGCCGCGCTGGGCGGCATTCTGCTGGCGAATGCGAACCATCTGGCTGCGCTGTTCCTCGGCATTGAGCTTATCTCTCTGCCGCTGTTCGGCCTGATTGGTTACGCCTTCCGTCAGAAGCGCTCTCTGGAAGCGAGCATCAAGTACACCATCTTGTCTGCTGCTGCCTCGTCCTTCCTGTTGTTTGGTATTGCGCTGCTGTACGCGCAGACCGGTAACCTTTCGTTCATGGCGCTTGGCAAGAGCCTCGGCGACGGCATGTTGCACGAGCCGCTGCTGCTGGCGGGTCTGGGCATGATGATTGTTGGCCTCGGCTTTAAACTCTCTCTGGTTCCGTTCCACCTGTGGACCCCGGACGTTTACCAGGGCGCACCGGCGCCGGTTTCTACCTTCCTGGCGACGGCGAGCAAAATCGCTATCTTCGGTGTGGTCATGCGCCTGTTCCTGTACGCACCGGTAGGTGACAGCGAAGCAGTTCGCACGGTGCTGGGGATTATCGCGTTCGTCTCCATCATCTTCGGTAACCTGATGGCGCTGAGCCAGACCAACATTAAACGTCTGCTGGGTTACTCCTCCATCTCTCATCTGGGCTACCTGCTGGTGGCACTGATTGCGCTGCAGAGCGGCGAGATGTCGATGGAAACCGTAGGCGTTTACCTGGCCGGTTACCTGTTCAGCAGCCTCGGCGCGTTCGGCGTGGTTAGCCTGATGTCCAGCCCGTACCGTGGCCCGGATGCAGATTCACTGTTCTCCTACCGTGGCCTGTTCTGGCACCGTCCGATCCTGTCTGCGGTGATGACCGTGATGATGCTCTCTCTGGCGGGTATCCCAATGACGCTGGGCTTCATCGGTAAGTTCTACGTGCTGGCTGTCGGTGTGCAGGCGCACCTGTGGTGGCTGACTGCGGGCGTGGTTATCGGCTCGGCAATCGGTCTGTACTACTATCTGCGTGTGGCCGTAAGCCTGTACCTGAGCGCGCCTCAGCAGCTCAACCGTGACGCACCAGGCAACTGGCAGTACAGCGCAGGTGGTATTGTGGTGCTGATCTCCGCGCTGCTGGTGCTGATCTTCGGTATCTATCCGCAGCCGCTGATTGATATCGTGCAGCGAGCAATGCCATTAATGTAAAAGCAAAAAACCCGCCTCGGCGGGTTTTTTTATGGTTTTCGCCCTCTCCCTGTGGGAGAGGGGCGGGGTGAGGGCACCAGCCCGCACCAGACTTAAGCCAGCTGTTTCCTGCTAATCAACGGTCCGTCAATCTTCTTCATCGAACGGTCCAGCACCTCTTCAATCACCGACGACAGCTCGTTCAGCTCAAACTTCGCCACGTAGCCGTCGGCCTTCACTTTACGAATATGATCTTCGTTGGCGTTGCCGGAAAGCGAAGAGTGGATCACCACCGGAATATCTTTCAGCAGCGGGTCTGTTTTGATTTTGCGCGTCAGCGTGAAACCGTCCATCTCTGGCATTTCGAGGTCGGTCAGCACCAGGGCAATTTTATCGGTGATCGGCACCCCTTCAGCCTGCGCCTGCGCGGCCAGCACGCCAATTTTCTCCCATGCGTCTTTACCGGTGATATGCAGCTGCGCCGGGATCTCCATAGCCTGCAGACCCTTCTCCAGCATGGAGCGCGCGACTTTGGAATCTTCCGCCACAATCGCCACAGCGCCAGGCTTGATGTGGAACTTAGTGGTCTGCAGATTCGTGGCGTGCAGATCGTGGTTGGCCGGCGTGATGTCATACAGGATCTGCTCAACGTCCAGCACCATCGCCAGCTCGTTGGTATCGGTCTTTTCGTCCAGACAGGCGATACTGGTGATGTAACGTCCGCTGACGGCGGTTTCCGCCGCGTGAACCTGCTTCCAGTCAAGGCGCATGATGTTCTCAACCGATTCCACCGCAAACGCCTGCACGCTGCGGGCATATTCGGTGATCAGCAGGATGTTGAGCCCCGTCGTCGGCTTACAGCCCGCCACCGCGGCCAGGTCGATCACCGGGATCACCTGATCGCGGATATTCACCATCCCCATCAGCGGGGACTTCATCCCTGCGGGTTTGGTGAACTCCGGCATCGGCACAATTTCACGCAGCTTAAAAACGTTAATGCCAAACAGCTCGGATTTATTTTCATTCAGAGACGTGCCCAGACGGAACAGCAACAGCTCAAAACGATTCGACAGGGTGAGATTTGCCCTGTCATCAATATCTTTCTGGAAATTATCCATTCTACCCTCAAGTGAAATGCTGCCCTTTTAATCGTTATCGGCATCCTGAGAGAAAAATGAAGGACTAAACGCTGACCTTAGTGAAATCGTTGGCCAGCTCACATGCCGGGAATACGTCGCGGCACTCTGCCAGCAGTTTTTCACAGCCGCGGGCGTCATAGCGCGAGCTGACATGGGTGACAATCAATCTTCCGACGTTCGCTTCACGGGCAAGCGCCGCCGCCTGACGTGTTGAGCTGTGACCCCGGCTGTTGGCTTTCTCTTCCATCGCCGTTTCAAGCGTGGCTTCGTGCACCATCACATCCACCTCTCGCGCCAGTTGCAGGGCCGCAGGGCAGGGCGCGGTATCGCCAAAAATCGCCAGTTTTTTCCCTGGCTGCGGTGGGGCGAGATAGTCCTGGCCATTAATCGTGCGGCCGTCCTCAAGCGTGACGGTTTCGCCCTGTTTCAGTCGCTGGAAAAGCGGTCCGGGCTTCACACCATCGGCAACCAGCGCAGCGGCGTCGAGCGCGCCGGGCTTATCATGCGCTTCGATGCGGTAGCCATAGCACTCAACCGGATGGTTGAGCGGCCGGGCGGTGACGGTATAGTCCCCGTCATCCAAAACCAGCCCCTCGGTTATCTCAATCACCTCCAGCGGATAATCTGTCCACGACCCGCTCAGGCGCAGCGTAGTTTCAACAAACTCACCAGTACCCGCCGGCCCGTAAATCGTCAGCGGGTTGGCATTACCCGCCATCGAACGGCTACACAGCAGGCCCGGCAGGCCAAACAGGTGATCGCCATGCAGATGGGTGATAAAGATCTTATCCAGCTTACCGGGATGATAAGCGGTGTGTAACAGCTGATGCTGCGTTCCTTCGCCACAGTCAAACAGCCACAGTCCGCCACGGGTTGGGTGCTGCAGATCCAGCAGGATCGCGGTCACGTTTCGTGTGCGTGTTGGCACGCCAGCGGACGTACCCAGAAAAATCAGTTCCATAACGCAATCAGCCCTTTGCCGAATGGGGGAGGGTTTAGTATAACGTGATGAACCCAGGAAGGAGACCGACATGATCCAGTGGCAAGATTTACACCATAGTGAACTCACCGTTCAGACACTGTACGCCCTGCTCAAACTGCGCTGCGAAGTGTTTGTTGTGGAACAAACCTGCCCGTATCAGGACATCGATGGCGATGATCTGGTGGGCGAGAACCGTCATATTCTCGGCTGGAGGGATAACGAGCTGGTGGCGTATGCGAGGATTCTGAAAAGCGGGGACGATTTTGAGCCTGTCGTTATTGGTCGCGTCATTATTAGCGGCAAGGTGCGCGGTGAAAAACTGGGCTATCAGCTGATGGAAAAAACGCTGGAGGCATGCCAAAAACAGTGGCCAGACAAGGCGTTATACCTTGGCGCACAGGCGCACCTTCAGTCTTTCTACGGCCACTTTGGCTTTATGCCGGTCACGGACGTGTACGACGAAGACGGCATTCCTCATATCGGTATGGCGCGGGAAGTGAAACAGGCGTAATGGCAGGTCGTTGGCTATAGTTAGCGGACTGGTGTACTAACATGGAGAAAAATATGTCATTTCAATCCTGGGATACCCGTGTCGATGACGACCTGACGTTACTGAGCGAAACGCTGGAAGAGGTGTTACGTTCGTCCGGCGACCCTGCCGATCAGAAATATATCGAACTCAAGGCACGTGCCGAACAGGCGCTACATGACGTCAAAACCCGCGTCAGCCATGCGTCCGACAATTACTACTACCGCGCAAAAAAAGCGGTGTATCTCGCCGATGATTACGTCCATGAAAAACCGTGGCAAGGCATTGGTGTCGGTGCGGCGGTGGGTCTGGTGCTGGGGCTGCTTCTGGCCCGTCGTTAACCCCTGAATCGGACGCTTAACCCCTCCCTATACGTGGGTACTGATATTTCTGATGGTACCCCGTATACTAAGCGTTTTTACAGGGAGAGGTTCGCGTGCATTCGATTTCCAACGCGCTGGAACGTCTGCGTACTCAGCTTGCGCAAGCGTTACCCGCTACACCCGGCTTACGTCACGTCGACGTCTCTTTCCCGCTAAACGACGCTTTCGACCCTCTCGCCTGGCTTGGTGCTCAGTGCCTGTTTCCCCAGTTTTACTGGCAGCAGCGTAACGGTGATGAAGAGCTGGCTGCGCTGGGCGCCGTCATCCATTTTCCCTCTCTGGCTCAGGCTTCGCAGTTTTTACAGCAACAGCCTGTAGCGAACGACACGCGGATCTGCGGCCTGAATGCCTTCACCCCGGAGCAGGGCAGTCTCTTTTTACCCCGCCTGCTGTGGCGTCGTTCTGCCGGGACCGCAACGTTGCGTCTGCAGCTGTGGAGTGACCGTTCCCTTCAGGAGGATGCCAACGCGGCGCTGGCGTTCTTACAGCAGCTTCGCGATGCCCGCCCAATCCGCCCGCTCTCCGCCCAGGTAGTGCAGGAGACCCATCAGCCGCAAAAACCAGAATGGCTGCGCCTTATCCGTCAGGCGACAGAGACCATTGCGCGCGGTGATGTTGAAAAGGTGGTGCTCGCCCGGGCAACCGATCTGCAGTTCAGTCAGCCGGTGAATGCCGTGGCGCTGATGGCGGCCAGCCGTGCCCTGAATCTGAACTGCTATCATTTCTGCATGGTTTTCGATGCCAGCAACGCGTTTCTTGGCTCCACACCTGAACGGCTGTGGCGGCGGCGCGGCAACCTGCTACGTACCGAAGCGCTGGCCGGTACCGTCGCCAGCCATCCCGACGACAAGCAGGCCCGCCTTCTGGGCGACTGGCTGATGAACGATGATAAAAACCAGCGTGAAAACATGCTGGTGGTAGAGGATATCTGCCAGCGGCTGCAGCACCATACCCGGACGCTGGAGGTCCTGCCAGCACAGGTTATGCGGTTGCGCAAAGTGCAGCATCTTCGCCGCTGCATCTGGACCGAGCTCAAGCATGCGGATGATGAGCAATGTCTGCATGTGTTGCAGCCGACGGCTGCGGTTGCCGGGTTACCGCGCCAGCCAGCACGCGAATTTATACACCGCGTTGAACCTTTCGACCGGGAATGGTATGCCGGATCCGCCGGATATCTGTCGCCAGAACAAAGCGAGTTCTGCGTGGCCCTGCGCTCGGCGCGCGTCCATGACGCCACCGTCCGTCTTTACGCCGGGGCGGGGATCGTCAGCGGTTCCGATCCGGAACAGGAGTGGCAGGAGATCGAAAATAAAGCCGCAGGCTTGCGCTCTCTGCTCCTGAAGGATTAGTACTGATTCGCGCAATCCCGATTCATATCAAAATTCTATTTTTTTCTATTATTTATACTGTGTCGCATTCTTGATACCGGACAATCTCATGTCAGTAAGTTCTTTTAACCGACGCTGGGCGACGGTGATCCTTGAAGCTCTGACTCGCCATGGCGTCAGGCATGTGTGTATTGCGCCGGGCTCACGCTCCACACCGCTGACGCTGGCGGCAGCAGAGAACCGGGCATTTATTCACCACACCCATTTTGACGAGCGCGGCCTGGGCCACCTGGCTCTGGGGCTGGCAAAGGTCAGCAAGGAACCGGTGGCGGTAATCGTCACCTCCGGTACTGCCGTGGCAAACCTCTATCCGGCCCTTATTGAAGCCGGGCTGACCGGTGAGAAACTGGTTCTGCTGACGGCCGATCGCCCGCCCGAGCTTATTGACTGCGGAGCGAACCAGGCTATTCGTCAGCCGGGCCTCTTTGCCTCGCATCCTTCGCAGACGGTTTCGTTACCCCGACCCACGCAGGACATTCCCGCAAGCTGGCTGGTCTCGACCGTCGATCATGCCATGGAGACGTTGCGCAGCGGGGCGTTACATATTAACTGTCCGTTTGCCGAGCCGTTGTACGGCGAAATGGACGACACCGGTCTTGCCTGGCAGCAGCAGCTTGGCGACTGGTGGGAGAGCGAAAAGCCGTGGCTGCGCGAGCAGACACACCTTGAGAGCGCAAAGCAACGTGACTGGTTTTTCTGGCGACAAAAACGCGGCGTGGTTATTGCCGGGCGCATGAGCGCCGCCGAAGGCAGGCAGGTGGCCGAATGGGCACACACCCTTGGCTGGCCGCTGATTGGCGACGTGCTGTCCCAGACCGGGCAGCCGCTGCCGTGTGCCGATCTCTGGCTCGGGAATGCGAAAGCGGTGACTGAGCTGGCGCAGGCGCAGATTGTGGTTCAGCTGGGCGCAAGCCTGACCGGCAAACGGTTACTGCAGTGGCAGGCAACCTGTAGCCCGGAAGAGTACTGGCTGGTGGATCCACTGGAAGGGCGGCTCGATCCGGCGCACCATCGCGGCCGTCGTCTGGTGAGCGACATTGACGCCTGGCTGGCGCTCCACCCGGCGGAAAAGCGCGCCCCGTGGGCCGTTGAGATCCCGGCGCTGTCGCGTCAGGCGTGGGAGTTGACCGACGCACAATGCGAAGAGTTTGGTGAAGCGGAGCTGGCGCACCGTATTCGCCGGTATCTGCCGGAGCAGGGGCAACTGTTTGTCGGCAACAGCCTGGTGGTGCGTCTGATTGATGCGTTCTCAAAACTGCCTGCGGGCTATCCGGTCTACAGTAACCGGGGAGCCAGCGGCATTGACGGGCTGATCTCCACGGCGGCGGGTGTGCAGCGAGCCAGCGCGAAATCCACGCTGGCGATCGTGGGCGATCTTTCGGCACTGTACGATCTCAATGCGCTGGCGCTGCTGCGGCAGGTGTCGGCGCCGTTTGTGCTGATTGTGGTCAACAATAACGGCGGGCAGATCTTCTCCCTGTTGCCGACACCGCAGAGCGAACGCGAGCGCTTCTACCTGATGCCGCAGAACGTGCAGTTTGAACATGCCGCAGCGATGTTTAATCTGAAATACCACCGCCCGGAAAACTGGGAAGCGCTGGATGCAGCCCTGAGCAGCGCCTGGCGACAGCCCGGTGCAACGCTGATTGAACTGGTCGTCAACGAGGCTGACGGTGCGCAGAAGCTGCAAAGTCTGCTGGCGCAGGTGAGCCACCTGTGATCCTCGCAGGCGCGCAACAGGCCGGTAAGCCAGGTTACCCCTGGCTGGTCTTTTTGCATGGATTTTCTGGCGATTGCCGCGAGTGGCAGACGGTCGGCGAGGCGCTCAGCGATTATCCCCGGCTTTATCTCGACCTGCCGGGGCATGGCCGGTCCGCCAGTATGGCCGTCACGGGGTTCAAAGAAATGAGTTACGTGCTTAACCGAACCCTTGTTAGTTACAACATACTTAACTACTGGCTGGTGGGGTACTCCCTTGGCGGCCGCATTGCGATGTTTCATGCCTGCCAGGATCCTGCGGGGCTTTGCGGCATCATCGTGGAAGGCGGACATCCGGGCCTGAAGGGGGTCGCAGCACGAGAGGCAAGAGCAGCATCCGACCATCTGTGGGCGCAGCGTTTTCGCACGCAGCCCCTCTCAAACGTCTTTGCCGACTGGTATCAACAGCCTGTCTTTGCCTCCCTGACGGACAGCCAGCGCAGGGCGCTCATCGCCCTGCGCTGTCGCAACGCGGGCACAAACCTGGCGATGATGCTTGAGGCAACCTCGCTCGCCGTGCAACCAGACCTGCGTGCCGCCCTCAGCGCGCGACATTTCCCTTTTAATTATCTCTATGGCGAACGTGACGAGAAGTTCGCGGCCCTGGCCGCTGAACTGAACGCTGTTCGCCATGTCATTCCAAACGCCGGACACAACGCCCACCGGGAAAATCCCGGGGCGGTTAGCGCGAGTCTGGCTCAGATACTGCGTCGTCGAATAAAGGACACTCTATGATCTATCCTGATGAAAACATGCTCTATGCACCGGTTGAATGGCAAGACTGCTCCGAAGGTTACACCGACATTCGTTACCACAAATCGGCTGACGGTATCGCCAAAATCACCATTAATCGTCCGCAGGTGCGTAACGCCTTTCGTCCCCTGACCGTAAAAGAGATGATTCAGGCCCTGGCGGATGCGCGCTATGACGACAACATCGGCGTTATCGTCCTGACCGGGGAAGGTGAAAAAGCGTTCTGCTCCGGTGGCGATCAGAAAGTACGCGGTGACTACGGCGGATACCAGGACGATGCGGGTACCCATCACCTGAACGTGCTTGATTTCCAGCGTCAAATCCGTACCTGCCCAAAACCCGTGGTGGCCATGGTGGCAGGCTACTCCATCGGCGGCGGCCACGTGCTGCACATGATGTGCGATCTGACCATTGCCGCAGAGAACGCCATCTTCGGTCAGACGGGCCCGAAAGTCGGCTCCTTTGACGGCGGCTGGGGAGCTTCTTACATGGCGCGCATTGTCGGTCAGAAAAAAGCCCGCGAAATCTGGTTCCTGTGCCGTCAGTATAACGCCCAGGAAGCGCTGGATATGGGCCTGGTTAACACCGTGGTGCCGATTGCCGATCTCGAAAAAGAGACCGTTCGCTGGTGTCGCGAAATGCTGCAGAACAGCCCAATGGCGCTGCGCTGCCTGAAAGCGGCCCTGAACGCTGACTGTGACGGCCAGGCGGGGCTGCAGGAGCTGGCGGGTAACGCCACCATGCTGTTCTACATGACCGAAGAGGGTCAGGAAGGACGCAACGCGTTTAACGAAAAACGCCAGCCGGACTTCAGTAAATACAAACGGAACCCGTAATGCGTCGCGCGCAGGTTTACCGCTGGCAGATACCGATGGACGCGGGCGTGGTGCTGCGTGAACGGCGGTTAAAAACCCGTGATGGCTTCTTCGTGCAACTGCAGCAGGGTGAAGGGCAGGGCTGGGGCGAGATTTCGCCTCTGCCGGGCTTTAGCCTGGAGTCGCTGGAGGAGGCGCAGGCTGCGCTGATGGCATGGGTGGAGGAATGGCGCACAGGCCTGAATCCGCCGCTGCCCGATCTCCCTTCCGCCGCGTTTGGCATCAGCTGCGCGCTCGCGGAGCTCGACGGCAGCCTCCCTGATGAGGCCGATTACCGTGCTGCGCCGCTCTGCACGGGCGATCCGGACGAGCTGTTTGCCTTGCTCAGCGCAATGCCCGGCGAGAAAGTGGCGAAAATCAAAGTCGGTCTTTACGAAGCGGTACGCGACGGCATGGTCGCTAACCTCTTGCTGGAGGCGATCCCCGATCTGCGCCTGCGTCTGGATGCCAATCGCGCCTGGACGCCGCTTAAGGCGCAGCAGTTCGCGAAGTACGTCAACCCGGCGTACCGCAGCCGCATCGCTTTTCTGGAAGAGCCGTGCAAAACCCGTGAGGATTCACGCGCTTTTGCCCGAGAAACCGGCATTGCCATCGCCTGGGATGAAAGCCTGCGCGAGGCGGACTTTGCCTTTAGCGCCGAGCCTGGCGTCAGCGCCGTGGTCATAAAACCGACGCTAACGGGCAGTCTGGCGAAGGTGCGCGAACAGGTGGCGGCAGCGCATGAGGCAGGGCTGACGGCGGTGATCAGCTCCTCCATCGAATCCAGCCTTGGGCTGACACAGCTGGCGCGCATTGCCGCCTGGTTAACGCCCGACACCATCCCGGGGCTGGATACGTTAAACCTGATGCAAACCCAGCTCATTCGCCCGTGGCCGGGGAGCGCGCTGCCGTGCGCGGGCGTTGAGGCGCTGGAGCCGTTGCAATGAGTTTTAGCGACTGGCCGTGGCGGCACTGGCGCGAGCAGCGTGCTGATAAACCGGCTCTGCGTCTCAACGACGAGGTGCTGAGCTGGCAACAGCTCTGCACCCGCATCGACAATCTGGCTGCAGGGTTTCATCAGCAGGGCGTGGAGGCGGGTGACGGCGTGCTGTTGCTCGCCCATAATCACCCGCAGACCCTGCTGGCATGGCTGGCGCTGCTCCAGTGCGGCGCGCGAATTCTTCCCGTTAATCCCCAGCTCCCGCATCCGCTGCTGGAGGTGTTGCTTCCGCAGATGACGCTGCGTTTTGCGCTGGTGCTGGACGGTCACTATGACGGGCTCGCCGCGCTTAGCATGCATGCTCCGTCCGGCGAATACCGCGTGGCATGGCAGCCTGAGCGGCTGGCCTCAATGACGCTCACCTCCGGCTCCACCGGGCTGCCGAAAGCGGCTGTTCATACCTGCGGGGCGCATCTTGCCAGCGCTGAGGGCGTCCTCGCGCTGATGCCCTACGGCGACGATGACGACTGGCTGCTTTCGCTGCCGCTGTTTCATGTCTCCGGGCAGGGGATCTTATGGCGCTGGCTGCAGGCTGGCGCGCGCTTAACCGTACGCGAGAAGCAGCCGCTGGAGCAGGCCTTGCAGGGGTGTACGCATGCCTCGCTGGTGCCAACCCAGCTCTGGCGTCTGCTCAATACCCACCAGCGGATCGCGCTGAAAGCGGTACTGCTGGGCGGGGCCGCCATCCCCGTTGAGTTGACGCAACAGGCGCGCGCGCAGGGTATTTCTACGTTTTGTGGCTATGGCCTGACGGAGTTTGCCTCTACCGTCTGCGCGAAAGAGGCTGACGGTGAGCCGGACGTGGGCTGCGCATTGCCGGGCAGGGAGGTGCAGGTCGTTAACGGTGAAGTGTGGATCAAGGCGCAAAGCATGGCCTCAGGCTACTGGCGCGACGGCGCGTTGCTGCCGCTTACGAATTCAGAGGGCTGGTTTGCCACCCGCGATCGCGGCGAACTGCATGACGGTCGCCTGACGATCCTCGGTCGGATGGATAACCTCTTTTTCAGCGGAGGCGAGGGCATTCAGCCGGAGAGTCTTGAGCGGATAATCGCGACCCATCCGCACATCAGCCAGGTTTTCATTGTTCCGTTGAATGACGCCGAATTTGGTCAGCGTCCGGTAGCGGTGGTGGAGTGTGAACCGGGAACGGATATCACCCGCTTGCCGGAATGGGTACAGGGCAAACTGGCGCGATTTGAGCAGCCCGTGCACTGGCTGGTACTGCCTGCGGAGTTAAAAAATGGCGGGATTAAGATCTCCCGCCAGGCGTTAAAACAGTGGGTGAATGCCCAGCTGTCTGGTTAATTAGCCGATATCGGGCTGCGGCTTACGCTGACGACGCAGCAGGCGCAGCACCGGTGGCACGACCAACACCACAATAGCCAGCGCCAGCAGGATCTTCGCCACATTGCTGTCCCACAGAATGGCGATATTGCCATTGCTGATGGACAGGGCGCGGCGCAGGTTCTGTTCCAGCATCTCACCCAGCACAAAGCCCAGAATCAGCGGCGACATCGGGAAGTGCATTTTACGCAAGATGTAGCCGAACACCCCCAGCACCACCATCAGAATCAGGTCGAAGGTGGTGCTGTGTACCGCATACACCCCCACCGCCGAGACGGCCGCGATTGCGGGTACCAGGAACCACAGCGGAATGGTCAGCATACGGGTGAACAGGCCAATCAGCGGGATGTTCATGACCAGCAACATCACGTTGGCAATCAGCAGTGCCGCAATCAGCCCCCAGACGATATCCGGCTGTTCGGTGAACATCGCCGGTCCTGGCGTGATGTTATAGAGCGTCAGCGCCCCCATCATCACCGCCGTGGTACCGGAGCCGGGCACGCCGAGCGTCAGCATGGGAATAAACGAGCCACAGGCCGAGGCATTGTTGGCCGCTTCGGGTGCGGCGACGCCGCGAATATCGCCTTTACCAAAGCTGTCGCTGTTTCCGCTGATTTTTTTCTCCGTCATGTAGGTGATGGCGCTGGCGATGGTCGCCCCGGCGCCCGGCAGAATACCGACGAAGAAACCGATCACCGACGAACGCAGCGTGGCACCGATACACTGCGCGCCCTCTTTGGCGTTAAAGAGCATCCGGCCGGTTTTACGCACCAGCGTCTGCCCGCTGCTGGTATGTTCCAGCATCAGTAAGATCTCAGAGACAGAGAACAGACCAATCACGACCACGATAAACTGCACGCCGTCGGACAGGTGAACGCTGTCGAAGGTAAAGCGATAGACCCCGGTGTTGGCATCCACGCCGACGGTGGCTAACCCTAAGCCAATCAGCGCAGACAAAAACGATTTCAGTGGGTTTTGTGCCATCATGCTGCCGAGACAGGCAATGGCGAAGACCATCAGGGCAAAATATTCTGCCGGGCCAAACGCCAGCGACCACTGGGCCAGCGCAGGCGCAAACAGAATGATGCCGCCAATGGCAATCAGCGAGCCAAAGAACGAACTGACGGCGGAAATAGATAGCGCCACGCCGCCGCGCCCCTGCCGCGCCATCGGGTAACCATCCAGCGCGGTCATAATGGCCGCCGCATCCCCGGGCACGTTGAGCAGTATTGACGAGATTCGGCCGCCATATTCACAGCCGATGTAGACCGTCGCCAGCAGGATCAGCGCTGATTCCGCAGGCAGATGCAGGGCAAACGCCAGCGGGAGCAAAATAGCGACCCCGTTGATGGGCCCAAGCCCAGGCAACAGACCGACGATCGTCCCGACGAAGCAGCCGATCAGGGCGATCACCAGGTTTTCCGGGGTCATCGCCACAGCGAACCCCTGTGAGAGGTAAATCCAGGTATCCATAGCGTGCTCCGTTAATTAAGCCAGGCGCCAAGCGGCAACGTCACATCCAGCAGGCGGTCAAAGGCGTACCACAGGAAAATGCCCATCACCACGCCCGAGATCCCCGCCGCAGGCAGACTGGCGTTAAACAGCGTGCCGATCACCATCGTCAGGATGGCGGTCGCCACCGGGAAGCCGAGCCATTCAAAGCCCCAGGCATACATCAGCAGCACAATGACCATCACCAGCAGCCGCTGCAAAATGCGCTTAGGCGGCCACTCTACGGTATCCGGGTGGCGTAACAGCATGGCCACCGAGCAAAGCAGCATCAGGCCGACAATGCCCATTGGAAAGGGGCGGGGCCCCACGGGTTCATAGCTGTATTCGCTGTGGATCTGCCAGGCGACGAACATCCCGCCAATACAGAGCAACAACCAGATCCCGGCAAAAATGCGATCGCTCATAGCGCCTCCGGTTATTTGGCCAGGCCAAACGCTTTTGCTTTCTCGCGGTAGTCATTCACCTGTTTTTTGACATACTCGTCCAGCTGCTTACCGTTCAGGTTGAACTCAAACAGCCCGCGCAGATCGCGTTGCTTTTTAAATTCGTCTGTCTGCTGCAATTTGTTAAAGGTGTCCACCCACCACTGGTATTCGGCATCGGTCACTTTTGGCCCGACAAAGAAGCCGCGGATAATCGGCCAGACGAGGTCATAACCCTGCTCTTTCGCAGTCGGCACATTTGCCAGCTGTCCCGGCAGACGGTTTTCGGAGAAGACCGCCAGCACGCGGATTTTATCGCCGCTCAGGTAAGGCACCATTTCACTGAGGTCACCCGAAACTGCCTGCACGTGGTTGCCCATCAGCGCCGTCACCGGTTCACCGCCGCCCTCAAACGCCACGTAACGCATTTTGTGCGGATCCACTTTCGCCTGCTGCGCCAGCAGGGCGGCTTTCATCCAGTCCTGGCTGCCGATGGAGGCGCCTGCGCCAATCACCACGCTGTTGGGGTCTTTTTCCATGGCGGTGAGCAAATCCTTCAGGGATTTCCACGGGGAATCTGCTCGCACGGCAATCATGCCGTAGTCGGTACCGACGGTGGCCAGCCAGCGCACGTCATCCACGCCGTAGCGGCCAAACTTGCCCTGAGAGAGGTTAAGCAGCGAGCCGCCGGAGAAGGCCACCACCGTGCCGGCTTCCGCCGGACGTTGCGCGACAATCGCGTTATAGGCCACCGCGCCCACGCCGCCTGGCATGTAGGTCACGCGCATCGGTTTTTCAATGGCCTTCGTCTCCAGCAGGCTGACCTGAATCAGCTTGCAGGTGAGATCGAAACCGCCGCCCGGTTTGGCCGGAGCGATACATTCGGTGCGGGACGGGGCGTCCTGCGCCTGGACAACAGAGGCACTCAACATTAAAACGCTTGCAGCAATCGTTGAAAGTAATTGTTTTTTCATCGTTTATCCTCACGCCGGCGATCCGGGGGTACGGGTACGGGTTTTTTTCTGATTATGTGAACCACCTTGTAGCGGTTCCGTTGCGTGATTGTTAAAACAATAACCTTTCATTTCCCTTTCAACGCGACACCAACTTTACAGGATGTGATATGCGTCTCTTACTGGCGGAAGATAATCGTGAGCTGGCTCACTGGCTGGAGAAAGCGCTGGTGCAGGAAGGCTTTGCCGTAGACTGCGTTTCTGACGGGCGCGCGGCCGATCATCTGCTGCAGGGGGAAAACTACGCGGTAGCGATACTGGACATCGGTATGCCCGGTTTTGACGGCCTGGAGGTGGTGCACCGTTTACGTAAACGCGGCCAGACCTTGCCGGTGCTGTTTCTCACCGCACGCAGCAACGTGGCGGATCGGGTGAAAGGCCTGAACGCCGGGGCAGATGATTATCTGCCAAAACCGTTTGAGCTGGAGGAGCTGGACGCCAGGCTTCGCGCCCTGCTGCGCAGAAGCGAGGGGAGAACCCAGGAACGCCAGCGCCTTGGGGAGCTGGAGTATGACGACGACGGTTTTTTCCTGCTGCGCGACGAGCCGCTCTCGCTCACCCCGCGCGAACTGTCGCTACTGAAGGTGCTGATGCATCGTCGCACCCGCCCCGTTTCCCGGCAGCAGTTGTTCGATCAGGTGTTTAGCCTGAACGACGACGTCAGCCCGGAGAGTCTCGATCTTTACATTCATCGCCTGCGCAAAAAGCTGAGCGGCAGCGGCGTGCGGATCACCACCCTGCGCGGACTGGGCTATGTGCTGGAGTGCGGCGATGAAGTGGGTTAAGCCTCAGTCGCTTTATCTGCAACTGCTGCTTTTTCTCGGCCTGCCGCTGCTGTTGTTGTGGGGATTATCGGCTTTTAACAGTTACGTCAGCGCCCTGCAGGCGGCGACCCAGGCGTACGACCGCACGCTGTTATCTTCGGCGCGTACCGTCTCTGAGCGGCTGGAGGTGCACAACGGCAAGCTGCTGGTTGATGTTCCCTGGGTGGTGCTCGACAGCTTTGAGCTGAACATGAACGATCGTCTCTATTACAAGGTGGTTGACCCGGAGGGGAGGGTGATCTCCGGCTATGACGATCTGCCGAACATGCCCCCCTCCACGTCGCGCACCACGCACTATCCCGCGCTGGCCTGGTTTTATCATACCGAGTATCGCGGCCAGGCGATCCGCGTGGCGAAGCTGCTCCAGCCGATTAACGAAGACAATGTTTCCGGTATGGCGGAGATCTACGTCGCCGAAACCTTGCAGTCGCGGCGCTATCTCGCCACTCAGCTTCTGTTTTCTTCGCTCGTTTCGCAGGGACTGCTGGTACTGCTGACGCTGGTCTTAACCGCCTGGCTGCTGCGCCGCGTGCTGCGCCCGATGCGTCAGCTCTCCTCGCTGATGGTGCGCCGTGAGCCAGGGCTGCTGGCCCCACTGCCGGAGCTGCTGCCCTGGTCGGAAACGCGGCTGCTGATCGTGGCTTTTAACCGTTATATCGACAGATTACGCGGCGTGCTTTCCCGCCAGGAGCGCTTCAACGCCGATGCGTCACATCAGCTCAAAACGCCGCTGGCGGTGCTCAAAACCCAGGTTTCCGTTGCCCTGACGCGAAACGATCCAGCCCTGTGGCAGGAGAGTTTACGCGCCATGAACGTGACGCTGGATAACACCATCGTCCTCACCGAACGGTTGCTGCAGCTCTCCACGGTGAGGCGCAAAGAGCAGGGGGATCGCCAGTTTGCGCCGGTGGACCTGGTTCAGGTGGTGCAGAACTGCTGTTTCTCCAGACTGACGCAGGCGCGCAGCAAGGCGATCGATTTGGGTTATGACGGCATTCAGCAACCCGTCTTGATAGACGGTGATGAGGTGCTGCTGGGGGAGCTGTGCGCCAACCTGCTTGAGAACGCGATCAAGTACACCCCGGCAGGAGGCATCGTCACCGTGTTCCTGCACACCGACGCGGGCGGCGTTGAGCTCAGCGTGGAGGATAGCGGGCCCGGCATCGAAGACAGCCAGATTCATCAGGCAGTACTGCCTTTCCATCGGCTCGACAACGTCGGGGACGCCAGCGGATCGGGTATCGGGCTGGCGCTGGCGAGCGATATCGCCCGGCTTCACCGAAGCCACCTGCAGCTTTCCCGCAGTGAGGCACTGGGAGGGCTGAGCGTAAAAATGCGCTTTCTGTTGCTGACGTAAAAAAACCGCGCGTTTCAAATCGTTACAATCTACTTGCCCGCCGCACGCAGAGTGCTTGATCGCCAGGCGTCTCAGGTTAAAATCTCGCGGTTTTTTTGGGACTTTTCTATAAATTGCGCGGGAACACGATAATGAAAAAAGTGGCATTGATGGGCTTAGGCCTGATATTCGTTTCGGCGGCGGCTAACGCCATCAGCTTTAACGGCTCAGCGGGTCAGGATTACACCCACCTGGGCTTTGGCCTGGGTACTGAGACCGCCGGTCTGGCGATGACCGGCGGCTGGACGCATAACGACGACGATGGCGATGCGGCAAGCCTCGGCCTGGGTCTGAATATTCCTCTTGGCCCGTTCCTGGCCACCGTCGGCGGTAAAGGCATCTACACCAACCCGAACGACGGCGACGAAGGGTATGCGGCAGCGGTGGGCGGCGGTCTGCAGTGGAAAATTGGCGACAGCTTCGGCCTGTTTGGTGAGTACTACTACTCGCCGGACTCCCTCTCCAGCGGTATCGACAGCTATGAAGAAGCCAACGCGGGTGCGCGCTGGACCATCATGCGCCCAATTACCATTGAAGCGGGTTATCGTTATCTGAACCTGGCGGGCAAAGACGGCAACCGCGACAACGCGCTGGCTGACGGCCCGTACGTGGGCGTCAGCGCAGGCTTCTAACCCCTCCGGCGCGGCGTCCGTCGCGCCAGTTTCTCTCCTCTCCATGCTGGTGATTGCGCTATAGTGTTTTCACCATATAAGCGGGAGAACACAATGATTAATGTGGAGATGTTATCCACCGGCGACGAAGTGCTGCATGGACAGATTATTGATACCAATGCTGCCTGGCTTGCCGATCTTTTCTTTGAGCAAGGATTACCGTTAACGCGCCGCAATACCGTAGGCGACAGTCTTGAGTCGCTGGTGACCGTTCTGCGCGAGCGTAGCGAACACTGCGACGTGCTGATTGTGAACGGTGGGCTCGGCCCTACCAGCGACGATCTCAGCGCGCTGGCTGCCGCGACCGCCAAAGGCGAAGGGCTGGTATTGCACGAGGAGTGGCTGGCCCACATGGAGCGTTTCTTCTCCGAACGTGGCCGCGTGATGGCACCCAGCAACCGCAAACAGGCTGAAATCCCGGCCAGCGCCGAACTGGTCGATAACCCGGTGGGTACCGCCTGCGGTTTCGCCGTTCAACTGAACCGCTGCCTGATGTTCTTCACGCCGGGTGTCCCGTCTGAATTTAAAGTGATGGTCGAACAGCAGATCCTGCCGCGCCTTCGTCAACGTTTTACCCTGCCTGAACCGCCAGTCTGCCTGCGCCTGACCACCTTTGGCCGTTCGGAAAGCGATCTGGCGCAGAGCCTCGATCACCTGCCGCTGCCGCCGGGGGTATCCATGGGCTATCGCTCTTCCATGCCGATCATTGAACTCAAGCTCACCGGGCCTGCCACGCAGAAAGCGGCGATGCTGGCGCTCTGGCCGGAAGTGCAGCGCGTGGCGGGCGAAAGTCTGATTTTCGAGGGCACGGAAGGGCTACCGGCGCAGATTGCGAAGCATCTTCAGTCGCGCCAGCTGAGCGTCACCCTCAGCGAGCAGTTCACCGGCGGCCTGCTGGCGCTGCAACTGTCGCGCGTTAATGCTCCGCTGCTGGCCAGCGAGGTGGTGCCGTTCCAGCAGGAGACGCTGGCGCAGACGGCGCGCTGGGCGTCAGAACGCCGGGTCAACCATTTTGCCGGGCTGGCGCTGTTTGTCGGGGGTATGGATGAGGAATATCTCAACTTTGCGCTGGCTACGCCGGAAGGGACGCATGCCTTAAGAGTCAAAATGAGTATCACCCGCCACAGCCTGGCGGTGCGTCAGGACGTCTGCGCCATGATGGCGCTGAACATGCTGCGTCGCTGGCTGGCAGGTAAAGAGGTGGCCAGCGAGCACGGCTGGATCAACGTGGTGGAATCGCTGTTCGTTGAGTGACCGGTT
This sequence comes from Enterobacter cloacae complex sp. 382A5, assembly GCF_050031095.1. NCBI lineage: Bacteria > Pseudomonadati > Pseudomonadota > Gammaproteobacteria > Enterobacterales > Enterobacteriaceae > Enterobacter > Enterobacter cloacae complex sp. 382A5. The sequence goes on along the minus strand of NZ_JBLGVK010000001.1, from coordinate 3,180,912 downwards.
TGCCGGGGCGGCGGCCCCGGCGATACCTAACCCAGGGCCTTCGCCAGCAACGTGATCGGATGCTCGCAGCGCTTGCTGGTGGACATCTCTATCTGCCACTTGCAGGTTTCGCAGTCGGTCACCACGATATCCGCGCCGCTCTCCTCAATCTGGCAGAACAGCGGCGCGCCAATTGCCTGTGATGTTTCGTAATTTTCACGCTTAAAGCCGTACGTCCCCGCAATGCCGCAGCAGCGCGAATCCAGCACCATCAGCTCCAGCCCCGGAATTAACCGCAACAGTTCCAGCGTGTAAAGCGCCCAGCCCATTTTTTCCATATGGCACGGCGTGTGGTAGACCACTTTCAGGGGTAAATTTTTCAGCGGTAGCGTCTGCCCGCTGTCCAGCTTGCGCCACAGGAAACGGGTTGCCAGCTCGATATGTTCGCGCAGGCCGGTATTGTCCACGTCCAGCAGGTGCGGATACTCATCGCGCAGCGTGAAGGTGCAGGTCGAGGAGGTGGCCAGCACCGGAATGCCTTTATCGACGATGGCCTCGCGCAGCGACGAGACGTTGCTTCTGGCCTGTTTGCGCGCTTTATCGGTAAACCCGTTGGCGATCAGCGGCACGCCGCAGCATTTCTCCTTGTTCAGTAACTGCACGCCTGTACCCATGGCGTTCAGCACTTTCAGCAGATCTTTACCCAGTTGCGGATGGTTGTAGTTCACGTAGCAGCCATGGAAGAACGCGACCTGGTCGGCATACCGCGCCTGGTCTGCCGCTACGGATTTGTACCAGCGGCGGAAAGTGCCGTGGGAATATTTGGGCAGACTGCGGTGATGGTCGATCTTAAGCGTGGCATCCAGCAGCTGGCGCACCGGTTTCAGCGAGGTCGCGGCGTTCACCAGCGGGGCAAATGGCGTAGAGACGCTGCCCATCAGATCGGTATGGCTAAGAATGGCATCGCGCAGCGACGGTTTTTGCGTGCTATAGCGTGCCCGGGCGCGCTGAATAATGTCGCCGATTTTCACATCCGACGGGCAGGCGACTTCACAACGTTTGCAGTTGATGCAGTATTTCAGCGCGTCATCGTACAGCGCGCCGTCCTTCAGACGAAGGCGCTCGCCGTCCGGCCCGGCCTGTTTCGGCCCGGGATAGCGCGGGTTAACGCCGCTGACCGGGCAGACGGTGGTGCAGACCGTGCATTTGATGCAGCTTTCAAAGCGGGTATCGTTCATTGTTCAGCCTCCGTGCGCTGGCAAATCTGCTCTGCCACATAGAGCGCCGTTATGGCGCAGACGCCGCCGCCGCAGCCCTGGGCGATAGGATCGTATCCGCCCAAAAGCGAGCCGATGGCGTAGAGATTCGGTACTGACTTTCCTGAAAGTTGCGGATGCAGCTGGTTATTCACGATTACGCCGAACTGCTGCCACGGCTGCGGGGCAAAGAAATCGCTCTGATACCAGTCCGCGCGAGAGGCGCTCTGGCGGACGTCCAGCCCCATAATCGCCTCGCGAATGCCGTCCCGGCTGCTCAGCAGACCGTTGCTGAAGAAACTGCCGCTTGCCAGCACCGCGTAACGCGTACGAAGCGGAATATCGTCGTGGTTGCGGGTCCAGATTTCGCTCACCGAGCCGTCAGTCAGGGTGATTTTTTTCACTTCATCACCCCCCATCCACACGCCTCCCTGGGCCACAAACTGGCGCTGAAGCTGGGTATGCAGGCGAATGCCGGGCACCGACGGAGGAAGCGTTGGCAGCAGGCCGAGCGAGCAGGGCAGGCGGTCGGACAGCCAGCGCCACAGCCGGTTGTCCTGCAAGCCAAAGCAGGCGGGCATAAACAGCGCATCGCATCCCTCTGCAAGCGGTTTGAGCGCCTCATACAGCAGCGGCCATTTCTCTTCGTTATCAAGCAAACGGGCAATATTCACCGCGCGGAACTCGCTGGGGTTGTCGCGCAGGACATCCAGCTCAGGAAGGTCAATCTCTGCCGTTTCAGCGTTGACCCCCTGGCGACTGAGCGAGGCCGCTGCCAGATGGGGCTGAAAATCCAGAAAACCGCTAATGCCCACCACCCGCACGCGCGTGGCCTTGAACGGGGCAACGGGCACCTCCTCCGGGCTGAGCCAGGCGGAACGCAGGGTGCCAAGCGGCGTGACGCGCGCGTGATTTTGCCTGGCGCTCCCCTGCATACGTGCGCCGCAATCAGCCAGCAGCGCTTCGGTCTCCAGGGCAAAGCGGTCAATGTGCTGCGCGCCAGTCAGGTGATAAGGATGCTCTGCCGGCAGTTTTTCGCGGTACGTTTCGTCCACCAGATCCAGCGAGCCCGACGAGAAGTGCAGGGCGCTCTGGCCCCGGGTGATAATGGCGCAGCGCAGTCCCTGCTTCGTGAGTTTGATGCCACAGAGCAGACCCGCCAGCCCGCCGCCGACGATCACCGTATCAAATTTCATCGCGTTGCTCCTTCTCAAGACCGCAAAGCCCCTGGTACACCCAGCGGGTAAATTCGCTTTCACGCAGGGCATCGCCCCAGGCGACAGGCTGAATGCCTTTCCAGCGCTCGTTCAGAAAATCGCTGAGCTGATCGAGCGACTGGGTGGCGGTGGTGGTATGAAAACGCTGCAGCAGCCCGGCGGCACGGCAGGCACACAGCTCCCCCTGACAGGTGCCCATCCCGACGCGGGTGCGGCGGCGGAGATCGAGCAGGCTATTCACCGTCAGATTCTCCACCGCGTATTGCACTTCCCCGGCGGTAACGGCCTCGCACTCGCATACCAGACTGCGGCTCAGCCGTCCTTCACCCAGCCAGACCGGTGTTCTGTCGCCATGGCGATAGACAGCCGAACCACGCAGGGGAGCAGGCAGGGAGATAATTTTTTGCAGCGTTTTCTCGGTGGACTGGCGCGAGCCGGGCAGGGGCTGTTCTGCGGTCACGCACGGTTCGCTATTGCCCAGTTTGCGGCAGACAGCATCCGTCGCCCATTCGGCCATCAGGCGGTAGGTCATCAATTTACCGCCGGTGATGGTGATGAAGCCGTCCAGCCCGTCGCGCGCGGCATGGTCAAGCAGCACAATGCCGCGGCTGACGTTGCGTCCGCTCGGGTCGTTATCGCTGGCGACAAGCGGACGCACACCCGCATAGGCGCGCAGGATGCGAGTCTGGGCCATCACCGGCGCCAGTTTTTCTCCTTCGCGCAGCAGGATGTCGACCTCTTCTGCGGTGACCCGATTGTAGTCAATCTCGCTGTAGTCAACGTGGGTGGAGGTGGTCCCGATTAACGAAATGGTATCGCCGGGGACAAGGATGTCTGCGTCAGACGGTTTACGGCAGCGGTTGATGACATGGTTATTAATGCGGTGGTCGAGGATCAGCAGCGAGCCTTTGGCCGGGAACATGCGCACAGATAAATCGGCGTATTCTGCGATGTGTTGCCCCCAGATCCCCGCCGCGTTGACCACCACGGCGGCATACAGCTCGCTATGTTCGTTGTACTGCGTATCCAGGACCCGCACGCCCACGATGCGATGCCCCTCACGGATAAGCCCGGTGACCTGATGGCCGGTCAGGATCCGCGCGCTGTGCTCGCGGGCGTCCAGCATGTTGGCCGCCGTCAGACGAAACGGATCCACGGTGCCGTCCGGGACTTTTACTGCACCCGTCAGTGCCGGATTAACCGAAGGTTCGATGCGGCGTGCAAGGGCCGGGTCAATGGCTTGTGCCTGAATTCCCGCGGCCTGGCAGGCGGTAATGAAAGTTGACTGAAAGGCGAGATCGTCTTCGGGAAGCGTAATAAACAGGCCGTCGGTCGGTTCAATACAGTGGCGGGCGATACGTCGCAGGATCTGATTTTCGGCGATACATTCGCGTGCCGATTCGCCGTCGGTAACGGCGTAGCGGGCGCCGCTGTGCAGCAGGCCATGATTGCGTCCGGTAGCGCCGGTCGCAATATCATGGCGCTCCAGGAGCGTGACGCTCAGCCCTCTGAGCGCACAGTCGCGTGCGATGCCAGCGCCGGTCGCGCCCCCGCCAATGATGATCACATCGCTGTAGCGTGGATCGTGAATTGTCATTGTCATCCCTCTGTGTTCGTTTTTTATCATTTAGCCACATGAAAACTGTGGTTTGTTTGATTTCGAACACAAACGAGCGAAATTCGAAAGTGAAACGTGATTCCATGCGCTTTTTTGCGCATGTTGTCATATTTCTGTAACAATTTGTGCGTTGATTCACAGTAACAATCACCGTGATTTCTTAACATCCCCGCCTTGCTGGAGTTTGGGGCAGTTAAACCCCTGTAAATTCAATACATGGCCACGGAGGCTGTCATGCTCAGTATCTTTAAACCTGCGCCGCACCGGGCGCGTCTGCCTGAGGCAGAAATAGATCCGCTTTACCGCCGCCTGCGCTGGCAAATCTTCCTGGGGATCTTCTTCGGGTATGCGGCGTATTACCTTGTGCGTAAAAACTTTGCCCTCGCCATGCCTTATCTGGTTGAGCAGGGCTTTTCACGTGGCGATCTCGGGTTCGCGCTGTCGGGGATCTCCATCGCCTACGGCTTTTCGAAATTCATCATGGGATCGGTGTCGGATCGCTCGAATCCGCGCGTGTTCCTGCCAGCCGGTCTGATCCTGGCGGCGGCGGTGATGCTGTTTATGGGCTTTGTGCCATGGGCAACGTCCAGCATCGCCATTATGTTTGTGCTGTTGTTCCTGTGTGGCTGGTTCCAGGGGATGGGATGGCCGCCATGCGGGCGTACCATGGTGCACTGGTGGTCGCAAAAGGAGCGTGGCGGCATCGTGTCGGTGTGGAACTGCGCGCATAACGTGGGTGGCGGCATTCCGCCTCTGCTGTTCCTGCTGGGGATGGCCTGGTTTAACGACTGGCACGCTGCGCTCTATATGCCTGCCTTTGGCGCCATTCTGGTAGCGATTATCGCCTTTGCGCTGATGCGCGATACACCGCAGTCCTGCGGCCTGCCGCCGATTGAGGAGTACAAAAACGACTATCCGGATGATTACAGCGAGAAGCACGAAGAAGAGCTGACGGCAAAGCAGATCTTCATGAAGTATGTGTTGCCAAACAAACTGCTGTGGTACATCGCGGTTGCGAACGTGTTTGTTTACCTGCTGCGCTACGGCATCCTCGACTGGTCACCGACCTACCTGAAAGAGGTGAAGCATTTCGCGCTGGATAAATCCTCCTGGGCCTACTTCCTGTACGAATACGCGGGGATCCCGGGGACGCTGATTTGCGGCTGGATGTCGGACAAAGTATTTAAGGGCAACCGTGGCGCAACGGGCGTCTTCTTTATGACGCTCGTGACCATTGCCACCGTCGTCTACTGGCTCAACCCGCCGGGCAACCCGGGCGTGGATATGACCTGTATGATCGTCATCGGCTTCCTGATTTATGGTCCTGTTATGTTGATCGGTCTGCATGCGCTGGAACTGGCACCGAAAAAAGCAGCCGGTACGGCGGCAGGCTTTACCGGTCTGTTTGGCTACCTGGGCGGTTCGGTCGCGGCGAGCGCCATCGTGGGCTATACCGTTGACTTCTTCGGCTGGGACGGCGGCTTTATGGTGATGATCGGCGGCAGCGTGCTGGCGGTACTGCTGCTGATTGTTGTGATGATCGGTGAAAAACGTCACCACGCGGACGTGCTGGCGCGTCGTCAATAAGGAGCATTGCCATGAAATTAACTCAATTAGCGACCGGTCTGCTGCTGGCGGGCCTGATGACCGGCTCCGCACTGGCGGCGGATAAAATCGTTATTGCCCATCGCGGCGCAAGCGGCTATCTGCCGGAGCATACGCTGCCGGCGAAAGCGATGGCCTACGCGCAGGGGGCCGATTATCTTGAGCAGGATCTGGTGATGACAAAGGACGACCAGCTGGTCGTCCTGCATGACCACTATCTTGATCGCGTGACCGATGTGGCGGAGCGTTTCCCGGACCGCGCCCGTAAAGATGGTCGTTTTTACGCCATCGATTTTACTCTGGATGAAATCCGTTCTCTGAAGTTTACCGAAGGCTTCGAGATTGAAAACGGCAAGAAGGTGCAGGTTTATCCGGGACGTTTCCCGATGGGTAAATCTGACTTCCGTATCCATACCTTCCAGGAAGAGATTGAGTTTGTTCAGGGGCTGAACCACTCGACGGGCAAAAATATCGGTATCTATCCGGAAATTAAAGCCCCGTGGTTCCATCACCAGGAAGGGAAGGATATTGCCGCGAAGACGCTGGAGGTGCTGAAGCAGTACGGCTACACCAGCAAGAAGGACAAAGTTTATCTCCAGTGTTTTGACGCCGCAGAACTGAAGCGCATCAAAAGCGAGCTGGAGCCTAAGATGGGGATGGATCTCAATCTGGTCCAGCTGATTGCCTATACCGACTGGAACGAAACCCAGGAGAAGCAGGCAGACGGCAAGTGGGTAAACTACAACTACGACTGGATGTTCAAACCGGGTGCCATGAAGCAGATCGCGCAGTACGCCGACGGGATCGGGCCAGATTACCACATGCTGGTGGCGGAAGGTTCAACCCCGGGCCACGTGAAGCTGACGGCGATGGTAAAAGAGGCACACGCCAGCAAGATGCAGGTGCATCCGTATACGGTGCGCGCAGACCAGTTACCGCCGTACGCCACGGACGTGAATCAGCTTTACGAGGTGTTGTATAAGCAGGCGGACGTAGACGGGTTGTTTACGGATTTCCCGGATAAAGCGGTGACGTTCTTAAAATAGTTTTGTAGGTCGGGTAAGGCGAAGCCGCCACCCGACAATCAGGCTCTGCGGCCTGATGCCCTCACCCTAACCCTCTCCCACAGGGCTGAGGGATCCCCAGTAATATGGTCATGCCACCATGACCATATTACTGTACTCTTTTCCCAGCTTTTTCATCTCGTTAACTATATTCAGGCGACTTACTTTCCCGGGCTCATGCCGGATGACTTCTTCTGCCAGACTCAGGTATGACAGAACCCGTCTGTGCCTGATGCTGCTTGCCTGATAGTGCCAGTGTAAACACTGCCTTTCTGCCCTGTAACCTGCCAGCCACATCACCAGGCTTGCCATTGCCGCGACCATATTCAGCACTTCCAGTCGCCCTTTTCCCTGACTCCGGCTCAGCCTCAGACCGAACCCGAAGCGTGGACTTTTGTCGTCCCGGAAGTTTTGTTCTATCTGCATTCTGCGGCTGTACAGGGCCATTATCTGGTGCGGCTCCAGTCCCTCTGCATTACTGAACAGCAGCCAGGGCTCCCGCGCGCTACTGCGGTGTTCCCGCTGTGTTTTCGGCATCCCCCCTTTTCCCTGACGCCCTGCGTCAGGGCGCTTATGCAGATAGAACCGGCCGTAACAGGGCGTTCGTGGTTTACGGGACAGGACACCGTAACCCACGCAGACCGGTTGTCCGGTAGCCTCAAGCTCACTGATTTTCATCCACTTTTTATCTCCATCCAGCCGGAAGCTGATGCAGCCCCTGACCCTGCCGGTGAAGCTCCAGCCCAGCTGGCTGACATGCCGGAACCAGTCTGTCCGGAAGCCTGCATCCGTAATGATGGTGACGGCTTTATCTTTCGGGATGGCATCATGCAGGCGGTCAAGGAAGCGGCACTGTACATCGCTGTTCTGCGCCAGCTCTGCGGGGACAACCTCACTCATAAGCGGCAGTGAGCGACCATTACAGACCAGGCTTGCCCGCAGAAGATACCAGTTCCTGTCATGCCAGCCTGTCCAGTCGACAGCAATCACACAGAAGGGCATCAGGGAGGTGATGGTATGTGTGAGCAGGTGCTGAATACGGGGAATATCCCGGTGAAGGGCGGTATTACCCAGGGCACGGTCAACACGTTTAATTTTATTTTTGACGTGCGCCCTGCCGGGAAGAGTGCGACCAAGGCTGGTCAGGGTCAGATCCGCACCGTGCGTGAGGGCAACGGCCATGGAAACAAGGACATTAATCCGGAAGCTGTGAACGTCCGGTAAAGACGCGGAGAAAAATTTCTGGCAGACTGTCTGTAAAGGCACGATGAGGTCTCTTCTGATTTGTTAGCGCAACCAGTAGATCACACTTCATCGTGCTTTTCATTTTTCTGGGGAACCCTCAGCCCACAGGGAGAGGGAACCAGGGCAATCACATCTCGATTTCAATATCACCTTTTGCCCGGCAGCAGCAGGGCAAAATTTCCCCTTCATTGATAAAGGCCAGCGGTTCGGTCAGCCAGTCCACCTGGCCGGTGACCAGGCGGCAGCGGCAGGAGCCGCAATAGCCTTCACGACACTGATACTCTACCGTCACCTGATTCGCCTCAAGGGCTGCCAGCAGGGAAGGGTGCTCTTCCTGGCACAGCACTTCTGTGCCCGAAAGACTCAGCGTTACGCGCGTCATCAGAGCTGGAAATTGCTCAGGTCGTCAGTGTTGACTTCAGAATCAATCTGACCGACCAGGTAAGAACTGACTTCCACTTCTTGTGGCGCCACCTGCACGTTATCGGACACCAGCCAGGTGTTGATCCACGGGATCGGGTTGGAACGCGTCTGGAATGGCAGATCGAGACCGACCGCCTGCATACGGATGTTGGTGATGTACTCAACGTACTGGCACAGAATGTCTTTGTTCAGGCCAATCATGGAGCCGTCGCGGAACAGGTAGTCTGCCCACTCTTTCTCCTGCTGTGCGGCCAGCACGAACAGGTCGTAGCACTCCTGCTTGCACTCTTCAGCGATTTCCGCCATCTCCGGGTCGTCTGCGCCGCTGCGCAACAGGTTCAGCATGTGCTGGGTACCAGTCAGGTGCAGGGCTTCGTCACGGGCGATCAGACGGATGATTTTGGCGTTACCTTCCATCAGCTTGCGCTCGGCAAACGCAAATGAGCAGGCAAAGCTCACGTAGAAGCGGATGGCTTCCAGGGCGTTAACGCTCATCAGGCACAGGTACAGCTGCTTTTTCAGCGCGCGCAGGTTCACGGTGACGGTTTTGCCGTTCACGTTGTGGGTCCCTTCGCCCAGCAGGTGCCAGTAGCTGGTCATCTCGATCAGCTCGTCGTAGTAGTGGGCAATCCCTTCCGCGCGTTTCTGAATCTGCTCGTTGGTGACGATATCGTCAAACACCACCGCCGGATCGTTAACGATGTTGCGGATAATGTGGGTGTAAGAGCGGGAGTGGATCGTCTCCGAGAACGCCCAGGTTTCCACCCAGGTTTCCAGTTCCGGAATGGAGATCAGCGGCAGCAGGGCAACGTTCGGGCTGCGGCCCTGAATGGAGTCCAGCAGCGTCTGGTACTTCAGGTTGCTGATGAAAATGTGTTTTTCATGCTCCGGCAACGCCTGGAAATCGATACGATCGCGGGAAACGTCAACTTCCTCCGGACGCCAGAAGAAGGAGAGTTGCTTTTCAATCAGCTTTTCGAAGATGTCATATTTTTGCTGATCGTAGCGTGCCACATTGACCGGCTGGCCGAAGAACATCGGCTCTTTGAGCTGGTCGTTTTTCGTCTGTGAAAAGGTGGTATATGCCATGAGTGTGTCCTGTGGTGTTATTTCCCCCTCATCCCGGCCCTCTCCCACAGGGAGAGGGGGAAAGAGTTCCCTCTTCCTGTGGGAGAGGGTTAGGGTGAGGGGATTTATTAGATCTTACATGCGCCGCTTTCGCAGCCATCATCCTGAATTGACGGTGCCAGATCGTCCTGCGCGTCTTCTGCACCATCACGGGTGTTGTGATAATACAGAGTTTTCACGCCAAATTTGTACGCGGTGAGCAGGTCTTTCAGCAGTTGCTGCATGGGCACTTTACCAGACGGGAAACGCGTCGGGTCGTAGTTGGTATTGGCAGAGATCGACTGATCGATGAATTTCTGCATGATACCCACCAGCTGCAGATAGCCGTCATTGTTTGGCATTTCCCACAGCAGCTCGTAGTTGTCTTTCAGCAGTTCGTAATCCGGCACCACCTGGCGCAGGATGCCGTCTTTCGACGCTTTAATGCTGACGTGACCGCGCGGCGGCTCGATACCGTTGGTGGCGTTAGAGATCTGCGAAGAGGTCTCAGACGGCATCAGGGCAGAGAGCGTGGAGTTGCGCAGGCCGTGAGTCTTAATGGACTCGCGCAGTGCTTCCCAGTCCAGATGCAGCGGCGCGTTTGCAATCGCATCCAGGTCTTTCTTGTAGGTGTCGATTGGCAGAATGCCTTTCGCATAGGTGGTTTCGTTAAACCACGGGCATGCGCCTTGCTCTTTCGCCAGCTCGTTAGACGCTTTCAGCAGGTAATACTGGATCGCTTCGAACGTTTCGTGGGTCAGGTTGTTCGCGCTGCCGTCGGAGTAACGCTTACCGTGTTTCGCCAGCCAGTAGGCGAAGTTGATGACGCCGATACCCAGCGTACGACGGCCCATTGCGCCGCGTTTCGCCGCCGGGATTGGATAGTCCTGGTAGTCCAGCAGGGCATCGAGTGCACGTACGGCCAGTACCGCCAGCTCTTCCAGTTCATCCAGGCTCTTAATCGCGCCCAGGTTGAACGCAGACAGCGTACACAGCGCGATTTCGCCGTTTTCGTCGTTCACGTCTTCCAGCGGTTTGGTCGGCAGGGCGATCTCCAGGCACAGGTTAGACTGGCGCACTGGCGCAACAACCGGATCAAACGGGCTGTGGGTGTTGCAGTGGTCAACGTTCTGGATGTAGATACGGCCGGTAGAGGCACGTTCCTGCATCATCAGGGAGAACAGATCGACCGCCTTCACGCGCTGTTTACGGATGCTGTCGTCTTTTTCGTATTTGGTGTACAGACGTTCAAACTCGTCCTGATCGGCGAAGAACGCGTCATACAGACCCGGGACATCGGACGGGCTGAACAGGGTAATGTCTTCACCTTTCAGCAGACGGGTGTACATCAGTTTGTTGATCTGCACGCCGTAGTCCATGTGACGCACGCGGTTACCTTCAACACCACGGTTGTTTTTCAGTACCAGCAGGCTTTCGACTTCCAGGTGCCACATTGGGTAGAACAGGGTTGCCGCACCACCGCGCACGCCGCCCTGAGAGCAGGATTTTACTGCGGTCTGGAAGTGCTTGTAGAACGGGATACAACCGGTATGGAACGCTTCACCGCCGCGAATTGGGCTGCCCAGGGCACGAATGCGGCCGGCGTTGATACCGATACCGGCACGCTGGGAGACGTATTTGACAATCGCGCTGGAGGTCGCGTTGATGGAATCCAGGCTGTCGCCGCACTCGATCAGTACGCAGGAGCTGAACTGACGGGTTGGGGTACGCACGCCAGACATAATCGGCGTCGGCAGAGAAATCTTGAACGTAGAGACCGCATCATAGAAACGCTTAACGTATTCCAGACGGGTGTCACGCGGGTAGTTAGAGAACAGGCAGGCGGCCACCAGAATATAGAGGAACTGGGCGCTCTCGTAGATTTCGCCCGTGACACGGTTCTGGACCAGGTATTTGCCTTCGAGCTGTTTCACCGCTGCGTAGGAGAAGTTCATATCACGCCAGTGATCGATAAACCCGTTCATCTGCTCGAACTCTTCTTCCGTATAGTCTTCCAGCAGATGCGTGTCGTATTTACCCAGCTCAACCATTTTCACCACGTGGTCGTAAAGCGCAGGCGGCTCGAACTGGCCGTAGGCTTTTTTACGCAGGTGGAAAATCGCCAGACGTGCAGCGAGGTACTGATAATCCGGCGCTTCGCGGGAGATCAGATCCGCCGCCGCTTTGATGATGGTTTCGTGGATATCAGACGTTTTGATGCCGTCGTAGAACTGAATATGGGAACGCAGTTCAACCTGGGAGATAGATACGTTGTTCAGGCCTTCTGCTGCCCAGTCGAGAACTCGATGGATTTTGTCCAGATTGATACGCTCGGTAGTACCGTCGCGCTTTGTCACCAGCAGACTCTGATTCATGTGGGTTTTACCTGTCCGTGAAATAAAAAAATATCCCCCGTTTATCCACAGATCCGCCTTGTGACTAACTCTGTGGATAAATACTACATATAGGGGTTTTGCGATAAGAGAAACGCTATATGGTGAGTATTCTAGTAAGGATTCTTTTCAGTACAAGGGTTGATTTTGACGTTAAATTGAGGTTGTGAAAGGGTAAAAAAGGCTAAGTCCTCATGCTGTAAGGCCTGGAAGAGATGTCAATAATTAAGAAAAAAAATTCAAAATTTGATCGAGTGCTGATTTCTTCAACGGGAGGTCAGAATTGCGCAACATGATGTCGCGCAATCTTTATAAGAATAATGGATGACGTTAGTCGTTTTTGGCGGTGGTGTGCAACATATAGTTAACATCCACGCCCGGGGCGAGTTTGAATTTATCGGTCAGCGGATTGTAGTGCAGACCGGTGATGTGCTGCTCCTTGAGCCACGTCTGGTCAACCCAACCCAGTAACTCGGCAGGCTTGATGAATTTCTTCACGTCGTGTGTACCTTTGGGCACCATGCGCAGTACATACTCTGCGCCGACGACGGCCATCAGCCAGGCTTTGCCGTTACGGTTGATGGTCGAGAAGAAGACCTGGCCGCCCGGTTTCACCAGTTTTGCGCAGGCGTTGACGACGGACTGCGGGTCGGGAACGTGCTCCAGCATCTCCATGCAGGTGACCACGTCGTACTGGTGCGCATGTTTTGCCGCGTGTTCTTCAACGGTTTCCTGCACGTACTCCACCTGAATCCCGGACTCCAGCGCATGCAGACGGGCAACCTGCAACGGTTCAAAACCCATATCCAGGCCGGTGACGGTGGCCCCTTCGCGCGCCATGCTCTCTGCCAGGATGCCGCCGCCGCAGCCGACGTCGAGCACTTTTTTACCGAACAGACCGCCGGAACGCTCCGCGATATAGCCCAGACGCAGCGGGTTGATGCGATGCAGAGGTTTGAACTCACCTTCGAGATCCCACCAGCGGGACGCCACCGCTTCAAATTTGGCAATCTCTTCGTGGTCTACGTTGTGAGCCACCGGGGATTTTTCGGCATTCATGGGCGCTTTTACTCCTTATTTAGCAAGACGAATGAGTATATCAGGCAATCCCTGTGAATAAAGCGTATAGGTTTACCTGTATCACCGCGGCTGTGTTATAATTTGCGACCTTTGAATCCGGGATACAGTAGAGGGATAGCGGTTAGATGAGCGACCTTGCGAGAGAAATTACACCGGTTAACATCGAGGAAGAGCTGAAGAGCTCCTATCTGGACTATGCGATGTCGGTCATTGTTGGCCGTGCGCTGCCGGACGTCCGCGATGGCCTGAAGCCGGTACACCGTCGCGTACTATACGCCATGAACGTATTGGGCAATGACTGGAATAAAGCCTACAAAAAATCTGCCCGTGTCGTTGGTGACGTAATCGGTAAATACCATCCCCATGGTGATTACGCGGTGTACGCCACCATCGTTCGTATGGCGCAGCCTTTCTCGCTGCGTTACATGCTGGTAGATGGTCAGGGTAACTTTGGTTCTATCGACGGCGACTCCGCCGCGGCAATGCGTTATACGGAAATCCGTCTGGCGAAAATTGCCCATGAGCTGATGGCCGACCTGGAAAAAGAGACGGTTGATTTCGTTGATAACTACGACGGCACGGAAAAAATTCCTGACGTCATGCCAACGAAGATCCCTAACCTGCTGGTGAACGGTTCGTCCGGTATCGCCGTAGGGATGGCGACCAACATTCCGCCGCACAACATCACCGAAGTGATCAACGGCTGCCTGGCCTATATCGACGATGAAGACATCAGCATTGAAGGGCTGATGGAACACATCCCGGGCCCGGACTTCCCGACGGCGGCCATCATCAACGGTCGTCGTGGTATTGAAGAAGCGTACCGCACCGGTCGCGGCAAGATTTACATCCGTGCCCGCGCCGAAGTGGAAGCAGATGCCAAAACCGGCCGTGAAACCATCATTGTTCACGAGATCCCGTATCAGGTGAACAAAGCGCGACTGATTGAAAAAATCGCCGAGCTGGTAAAAGAAAAACGTGTTGAAGGCATCAGCGCGCTGCGTGACGAGTCTGATAAAGACGGTATGCGCATCGTGATTGAAATCAAACGCGACGCGGTGGGCGAGGTTGTGCTGAACAACCTGTACTCTCAGACCCAGCTGCAGGTCTCCTTCGGTATCAACATGGTTGCACTGCACCATGGTCAGCCGAAGATCATGAACCTGAAAGAGATCCTGAGCGCGTTTGTCCGTCACCGCCGCGAAGTGGTGACCCGTCGTACTATTTTCGAACTGCGTAAAGCGCGTGACCGTGCCCACATCCTTGAGGCACTGGCTGTGGCGCTGGCCAACATCGACCCGATCATCGAGCTGATCCGTCGCGCGCCAACCCCGGCGGAAGCGAAAACCGCGCTGATTTCCCGTCCGTGGGATCTTGGCAACGTTGCGGCAATGCTGGAGCGTGCCGGTGATGACGCCGCGCGTCCTGAGTGGCTGGAACCTGAATTCGGCGTGCGTGATGGTCAGTACTACCTGACTGAACAGCAGGCCCAGGCGATTCTGGATCTGCGTCTGCAGAAACTGACCGGCCTTGAGCATGAAAAACTGCTCGACGAATATAAAGAGCTGCTGGAGCAGATCGCTGAACTGCTGCACATCCTGGGCAGCGCAGAGCGCCTGATGGAAGTGATCCGCGAAGAGCTGGAGCTGATCCGCGATCAGTTCGGCGATGAGCGTCGCACCGAAATCACCGCCAACTCCGCAGATATCAACATCGAAGACCTGATCAACCAGGAAGACGTTGTTGTGACCCTGTCTCACCAGGGCTACGTGAAGTATCAGCCGTTAACTGACTACGAAGCACAGCGTCGTGGTGGTAAAGGCAAATCTGCGGCACGTATTAAAGAAGAAGACTTTATCGACCGTCTGCTGGTGGCGAACACCCATGACACCATCCTCTGCTTCTCCAGCCGGGGTCGTCTGTACTGGATGAAGGTCTACCAGTTGCCGGAAGCGAGCCGTGGTGCACGTGGTCGTCCGATCGTTAACCTGCTGCCGCTGGAAGCGAACGAACGTATCACCGCCATTCTGCCGGTACGCGAGTACGAAGAGGGCGTGAACGTCTTTATGGCGACTGCCAGCGGTACCGTGAAGAAAACCGCGCTGACCGAGTTCAGCCGTCCACGTTCTGCCGGTATCATCGCGGTGAACCTGAACGAAGGCGATGAGCTGATTGGCGTCGATCTGACTTCAGGCAAAGATGAAGTCATGCTCTTCTCCGCAGCCGGTAAAGTGGTGCGCTTCAAAGAAGACGCCGTCCGCGCAATGGGTCGTACCGCAACGGGCGTTCGCGGTATCAAACTGGCGGGCGAAGACAGCGTCGTTTCTCTGATTATTCCGCGCGGGGAAGGGGCTATCCTGACCGTGACGCAGAATGGTTACGGTAAACGTACCGCGGAAGGGGAATACCCAACCAAGTCGCGTGGCACGCAGGGCGTTATCTCTATCAAGGTGACCGAGCGCAATGGTTCCGTTGTGGGCGCGGTGCAGGTAGACGATGCCGACCAGATCATGATGATCACCGATGCCGGTACGCTGGTGCGTACCCGCGTGTCGGAGATTAGCGTGGTGGGTCGTAATACCCAGGGCGTTATCCTCATCCGTACGGCGGAAGATGAAAACGTGGTGGGTCTGCAACGTGTTGCTGAGCCGGTGGACGACGAAGAGCTCGACTCCATCGACGGTAGCGTCGCGGAAGGTGATGATGACATCGCACCGGAAGTGGACACCGACGATGATGCAGCGGATGATGCTGACGAGTAATGTCTCCTGACGCATAAAGGGCCGGATTCCGGCCCTTTTCTTTTGCAGATGCAGACAAGTCAACGTTGCGACAAGCCGCGTTTACCGCTACCTTAACCACATTCTTTTTGACCCCGACGGCGGAGCCTCGCCCCTTTGAAATACCTCGTCTCCTTTCGAACCACGCTGAAAGTCTCTCGCTATCTGTTTCGGGCGCTGGCGCTCTTGCTTTGGTTACTGGTGGCCTTGTCCTCGGTGTTTTACATCGTCAACGCGCTGCACCAGAAAGAAGCGGAGATCCGCCAGGAATTTAACCTAAGTTCCGATCAGGCCCAGCGCTATATTCAGCGCACCTCCGATGTGATGAAGGAGCTGAAGTACATAGCCGAAAATCGCCTGACGGCGGAAAACGGTATTCTTGCCATCCGCGGCCGTAATGACAAAACCGAAGTACCGGATTTCGAGCCGCTGTTCCCGGATTCCGACTGTTCCGCCATGAGCAACACCTGGCGCGGTTCCCTGGAATCGCTCTCCTGGTTTATGCGATACTGGCGCGACAACTTCTCCGCCGCCTATGACCTGAACCGCGTGTTCCTGATTGGCAGCGAAAACCTCTGCATGGCCGACTTTGGCCTGCGTGATGTGCCCGTTGAACGTGATGATGCGCTGAAAAGCCTGCATGAACGCATTTTGAAATACCGCAATGCGCCGCAGGACGAGCGCGGGAATAACATCTTCTGGATAAGCCAGGGGCCGCGCATGGGTGTGGGCTATTTCTATGCGCTGACGCCGGTTTATCTGGGCAATCGCCTGCAGGCGCTACTGGGCATTGAACAGACCATCCGCATGGAAAACTTCTTCACGCCGGGCAGTCTGCCGATGGGAGTGACCATTCTGGATGAGAACGGCCATCCCCTGATTTCACTCACCGGGCCGGATAATCGCCTGAACGTCGATCCGCACTGGATGCAGGAGCGTTCGTGGTTTGGCTATACCTCAGGATTCCGTGAGCTGGTGCTGAAGAAAAGCTTACCGCCATCGTCGCTGAGTATCGTCTATTCCCTGCCTGTGGATATGGTGCTTGAGCGGATCCGTATTCTTATCATGAATGCCATCCTGCTGAACGTGCTGGCCGGTGGCGCGCTGTTTACCCTGGCGCGGATGTATGAGCGGAAGATTTTTATCCCCGCTGAAAGTGATGCCCAGCGTCTGGAGGAACACGAGCAGTTTAACCGTAAGATTGTTGCCTCCGCACCGGTGGGGATCTGTATCCTGCGCACCCAGGACGGCACCAATATCCTCAGTAATGAACTGGCGCATAACTACCTGAACATGCTGACGCACGAGGACCGGCAAAGGCTGACGCAAATTATCTGTGGTCAGCAGGTGAATTTTGTCGACGTGCTGACCAGCACCCACACCAACTTACAAATTAGCTTCGTGCATTCGCGCTATCGCAATGAAAACGTGGCGATTTGCGTGCTGGTGGATGTCTCAGCACGTGTGAAGATGGAAGAGTCTTTGCAGGAGATGGCCCAGGCGGCAGAGCAGGCCAGCCAGTCGAAATCCATGTTCCTTGCCACCGTCAGTCACGAACTGCGTACGCCGCTGTACGGGATTATCGGCAACCTCGATCTGCTGCAAACCAAAGAGCTGCCGAAAGGCGTTGATCGCCTGGTGACGGCGATGAACAACTCCTCAAGCCTGCTGCTGAAAATCATCAGCGACATTCTCGACTTCTCGAAAATTGAGTCCGAGCAGTTGAAAATTGAACCGCGCGAGTTCTCTCCGCGCGAGGTGATGAACCACATCAGCGCCAACTATCTGCCGCTGGTGGTACGTAAACAGCTGGGTCTCTATTGCTTTATTGAGCCAGACGTACCGCTGACGCTGCATGGCGATCCTATGCGTCTGCAGCAGGTCATTTCGAACCTGCTCAGTAACGCCATCAAGTTCACCGACATCGGCTGTATCGTGTTGCATGTGTGCCGGGCAGGGGACTACCTGAGCATTCGTGTGCGTGATACTGGCGTTGGGATCCCGGCGAAGGAAGTGGTTCGTCTGTTTGACCCGTTCTTCCAGGTTGGTACCGGCGTGCAGCGTAACTTCCAGGGGACCGGACTGGGGCTGGCAATTTGTGAGAAGCTCGTCAGCATGATGGACGGCGATATCTCGGTGGATACCGAACCCGGTATGGGTAGCCAGTTCACCATTCGTATTCCGCTCTATTCTGCGCAGTATCCGGCGAAAACGACGGTTGACGGCCTGAGCGATAAGCGCTGCTGGCTGGCGGTGCACAACGCCTCGCTGAATGATTATCTGACGGCACTGCTGAACCACAGCGGCGTGCGGGTTTCCCGTTATGAAGGCCAGACGCCGGACGTGGACGATGTGCTGATCACCGATGACACACTGGCGCAACCGTGGCAGGGAAGGGGCGTGGTGATGTTCTGTCGTCGCCACATCGGTATTCCGGTTGAGCGTGCGCCGGGCGAATGGGTTCACAGTGTGGCGACGCCACATGAGCTGTTGGGGCTGCTGGCGCGCATCTACAGCGTGCAGCTCGAAGAGAACGATGGCGCGGCGACCCTGCCGTCACCGGAATCGCTGGCGTCGGTGAACGACGATATGATGATTCTGGTCGTTGACGATCATCCGATTAACCGTCGCCTGCTGGCTGACCAGTTGGGCTCGCTGGGTTATCAATGCAAAACCGCCAATGACGGTGTGGATGCGCTGAATGTGCTCAGTAAAAACCATATTGATATCGTTCTCAGCGACGTGAATATGCCCAATATGGACGGCTATCGTCTGACGCAGCGTATCCGCCAGCTTGGTCTGACGTTGCCGGTGGTTGGCGTCACGGCGAATGCGCTGGCGGAAGAGAAACAGCGCTGCCTGGAGTCAGGAATGGACAGCTGTCTGTCGAAACCGGTTACGCTGGACGTACTGAAGCAGACATTGTCGATTTACGCGGATCGCGTGAGAAAAACGCGGACATAAAAAAAGGCCCGTAAGGGCCTTTTACTTTTCACCCTCTCCCCGTGGGAGAGGGACGGGGTGAGGGCATCAGGACGCACACCCGTTCTGGATCAATCCTTATCCGTTGCGCTCAGCGTCACGGAGGAGAGATAGTTCAGCAGCGCGATATCGTTGTCCACGCCCAGTTTCATCATGGCTGATTTCTTCTGGCTACTGATGGTTTTAATACTGCGGTTCAGCTTCTTGGCAATCTCGGTCACGAGGAAACCTTCAGCGAAAAGACGCAGAACTTCGCTCTCTTTTGGCGACAGACGTTTGTCACCGTAGCCACCTGCACTGATTTTTTCCAGCAGACGAGAGACGCTCTCAGGGGTGAACTTTTTGCCTTTCTGCAGCGCAGCCAGCGCTTTAGGCAGGTCAGTTGGTGCGCCCTGTTTCAGTACAATCCCTTCGATATCCAGATCCAGCACGGCGCTCAGAATCGCCGGGTTGTTATTCATGGTCAGAACAATGATCGAGATGTCCGGGAAGTGACGTTTAATATATTTGATGAGCGTGATCCCATCACCGTATTTGTCTCCAGGCATGGAGAGATCGGTAATGAGCACGTGTGCATCAAGTTTTGGGAGGTTATTGATCAGTGCTGTAGAGTCTTCAAATTCACCGACTACATTCACCCACTCGATCTGTTCAAGTGATTTGCGAATACCGAACAGTACAATCGGATGGTCATCGGCAATAATTACGTTCATATTGTTCATGTATTAGGCTACCTTGCTACAGCAAGCTTTTGACGTAGGCGTCAATGTCGCTGATGTATTTTTCAATGCCAGAGGCATCTTTCTCACGAATTAGATGTTCCAGCGTTTCACATAACTGCTTGCCGGGAACCAGATTAAGCATGGCAAACACCCCTTTAAGCCGGTGTGCTGTCTGCGCCAGCGCTGCAAAATCATTCGCAGCGGACTCAGTATACAACCGCTTAACATCATCTGGTACTGTATCAACAAAGAGTGAATAATATCCGCTGGCGTGAAGCTCGGCATTTTCATTGCCGCCTAACGGGGATTCCGCTATCTCTTCCTGCGCCAGTTGCTCTTCTATTAGTTGTAGTACAGCTTCCTGCATCGCATTGCTTATATTAAAGTTGACGCGCAGCTGGCCTGGGCCGATTTTTCGCACGCCTGGCTCATCATCGCTTAAAAGCAAGCCGGAGGCAGTAAGATTAGACGGATTATCAGTTAAAAACAGATCAAATTCTTGACTTGAGAGTCTTTCATCCGGCGTGATGCAGGCCGCACCCCAGTTTTCCAGCAGGCGTACCACGATATTGCGGATCTCGTTCGAAGTCACATCCACCATCACAACCACATCGTCCAGCAGGCGTTCTTCATCTTCTTCCTGAGGATTGGCGGCCATTTTTACGTGCAGCGAATAACGGGTGCCAAGCGATTCACGGGCTTTAATGTTCAGATGGCCGCCAAGCTTGCGCGCCAGCTGATCGCACAGCCAGAAGGTCAGAGCATTAGCCTTACCGTAGCGATCGCTTTGGGTATCGTTCAGGAACGGGAAGTGCAGATTATCAATCTCACTGGTTGTAACGCCTTCACCGGTATCGAGGATACGGAACGTCAGACGATCCTCCGCGGACTCGTCGGTATTGACCTCAAGCGTGATTTTGCCAATTTGCGTGGTGGTGACGGCGTACTGAATAATCATCAGCAGAATACGACGCAGCGCCTCACGATCGCCGTGACGTTCGTCGTTGGCCGGCAGATGGTTGTTGATCAGCAGCTGCAGACCTTTGCGCTTAATCACCGGCAGAACTTCCGGCACTACTTCGTCAATCAGATCCTGAATCGAGAAGAGGGTCGGCGTGCCTTTCCAGAAGTCGTTCTCAAGCATGTTCGCGAGCTGGATCTCATCCACCATCCGCACCAGCGAATCCGCCTGGCTTGCCAGCTGTTGGCTTTCAGGCGTGCTCAACGCCGCCGCCTGCGTCGCCAGCGTTCTTAATGGCTGTTTGAAGGCATCACCAATATTTTGCATAAACGCGGCGCGACCCTGCTGATTTTTCTCATACAGTCTTTGCGCCTGCTTCAGTTTTTTGTTCACCAGTACTTCGCGATCCTGATCGCGAATAATGAAGATCTGCGTGCGGGAGGCGACCTGGCTGCGGAACTGACGGATCTCGTACAGTTCATTATTGATGGTGGCCTGAATCACCCCCTGATGCTGATCCGCCATGGTGGTGATGTTCTGCAGGTTAAGATGCGGCAGCAGATGGTCGGCAATTTTATTGCTCATCACCGTGCGGTTGGCTTCCTGGTCGTGAACCAGCACACCCAGCGGCAGTACTGAGATGATTTCTTCATTCAGGGCACGTAATACGCGCAATTCATTACTGGTTCCGGCCGGGACCGTTGAGGCATCGCTCTGACGCCCGGGCTGGAAACGGAACGTACTGTAGCCAAACAGCGCCAGCGCCAGTAGCCCAATATTCAGCAGCAGCGGTAACAGGATATTTTGCAGGGTGTCGAGCAGCAGCGTGCCAAACGGCACCTGCCACACCAGGCGCATACCGGTTGAGTTCAGCGAAGAGGCAATTTCAATCTTCGAGCCGTTAAAGGAGATAGAAACGCTTTCTGCGGCCTCTTTATCCGAGGCAGCACGCATGTTCTGGGTACTGCTGTCCGGCTCCAGGCGGAAGCTGTCGAGCGGCATATCCGGCGGGATCAGATCGTTAATCGGCAGATCGAACGCCACAACCGTCGCCAGATGTCCTGGCTGGTTAAAGGTGGTGCGAAGGGTAAAATAATGGCCATTTTGCCAGGCCAGACGGCGCAGGGAAGAGAAACTTTCGCGTTCATCAAGGGCGTTCGCCTGCTGCAGCATTTCTGCCCGGCGGGAATCGACAATGCTGCCCACGGTCGTCTCTTTAAAACCCGAGGAGAGATCTTTAAGCGGCAGGGTCGAGATCAGGATCATGCTGTTATCCTGACCGTTCAGATAGTACATCGACCATGGCACCGTCTCGGCACCCCAGAGGGTATCCAGATAGGTCGAAATGCGCTGCGTCATCTCAAGCGTCGCGCTGTCGTGCGAGCCGAAAATAAGCGCTTCCGTTTTGCGCTGCGGCTTTTCCAGGTAGTAAACGTCCTGCTTCAGGCGCGTTTCCTGCAGCCCTTCACCTGACGATGTCGCCGGGGCGGCCGCGATATTGTCGTAAATCTGCCAGGTGGCGTAGCGCCAGGTGTCAATGCGCTTGTGCACGGCATGCGTGATATCAACGACCTGATAGCTCTTATCCTTCAGCCAGGCGTTCACCGCGCTCTGAACCATAACCCCCATCGTGACCAACAGCACAACGATCAAAAGAAGAAAGAAACGGGTGATGCTCCCGGGGAGAAGGGAGAATTTGCTCGGGGCGGTAGTTTCAGTCTGACTCATTGATATGTTTAACCCGTAATGGCCGTGCTTTATGGCGATAGGGCAGTATAAAGGGTAATAACTGAATTTCCAGCCTCATAGCCTTTGAACACGCGACTTTTTCCTCTGTGAGTACTACTGAATGGTCTGTATTAAATGTGTACATACCCGAGGTGAATGTACAGATTACGCTCGATATCAGACAGAGAATAGCACGAATAAACAAGAAATTATGATTTGTTGCGTTGCGTTTTATGCGGGAGGGGTTTCAGGTGAATTTAGTTAATAGTCGTTATGATTTCTGTGCGGTAGCACAAAAAAAGAATAATTACGTAAAGAAAGGTAAAAAAAAACCGAATGCGAAGCATTCGGTTGAATTAGGGATAAACAGACATTCAAAGCTGAATGACGGTAATAAATAAAGTTAATGATGATAGCGAGAGTTATTTTAGTGATTACGCACGATCTTGTTTTGTCATTCAGTGCTGTAAATTTTTATATTGTAACTATATGATTTTTATGGGTGTATATTTTCGTTTGATTATTAGTGCTAATTTCTTAAGCGCTTTGTGCTTTGTAAAAGTTCCTTGATGTTTACAAATTGAAACATCTTGATAGTGAAATGAAACATTTTCAAAGTTTTCGTATCATATTCCTGTTGGATTATTCTGTAATTTTGAGGAGAATGAAATTGCCGACTGGTTAAGAGGGTTAACCGGTAAGCAGTGGTAATAATAAGGCATATAACAGAGGGTTAATAAAATGAAAGTTAAAGTACTGTCCCTCCTGGTACCAGCACTGCTGGTAGCAGGCGCAGCAAATGCGGCTGAAATTTATAACAAAGACGGCAACAAATTAGATCTGTACGGCAAAGTCGATGGTCTGCACTATTTCTCTGATGACGACAGTCAGGATGGCGACCAGACCTACATGCGTCTTGGCTTCAAAGGCGAAACTCAGGTTAATGATCAACTGACCGGTTACGGCCAGTGGGAATACCAGATTCAGGGTAACTCTGGTGAGAACGAAAACAACTCCTGGACTCGTGTGGCGTTCGCCGGTCTGAAATTTGGTGACGCGGGTTCTTTCGACTACGGTCGTAACTACGGTGTTGTTTACGATGTGACTTCCTGGACCGACGTTCTGCCAGAATTCGGCGGCGACACCTACGGTTCTGACAACTTCATGCAGCAGCGTGGTAACGGCTTCGCGACCTACCGTAACAGCGATTTCTTCGGCCTGGTTGATGGCCTGAACTTCGCCGTTCAGTATCAGGGTAAAAACGGTAGCGTGAGTGGTGAAGACCAGACTAACAACGGTCGTAATGAACTGCGTCAGAACGGTGACGGCGTTGGCGGTTCTATCACTTATAACCTGGGCGAAGGCTTCGGTATCGGTACTGCCATCAGCAGCTCTAAACGTACCAACTCTCAGAATGACTACGGCTTAGGTAACGGCGATCGCGCTGAAACCTACACCGGCGGTCTGAAATACGACGCTAACAACATCTACCTGGCTGCTCAGTATACTCAGACCTATAACGCAACTCGCATCGGTGATCAAGGCTGGGCCAACAAAGCACAGAACTTCGAAGTGGTTGCTCAGTACCAGTTCGACTTCGGCCTGCGTCCATCCGTGGCATACCTGCAGTCTAAAGGTAAGGACATTGAAGGTTACGGCGATCAGGATCTGCTGAAATATGTTGATGTGGGTGCGACTTACTACTTCAACAAAAACATGTCTACCTACGTGGACTACAAAATCAACCTGCTGGATGACAAAGAGTTCACCCGTAATGCAGGTATCAGCACTGACGATATCGTAGCACTGGGTCTGGTTTACCAGTTCTAATCGCTTTTCAGTGTAACAAAGGGGCCGGCTGGCCCCTTTTTATTGCCTTTTTTAAGGCCTTTCAATTCCCGCGTTTTGGTGTACTCTTGCCGCCCTGGCATGAGGATAATAATGAATGGACATGACTTTTTTACGCGCCAGCGTCCTGGCAACCTTTTTTTTCCTGACCGCATGTGACTCTTCCACGCCTGTGGCACACACCGACGCGCCAGCGGCGACGGTGCTGGAAGGCAAAACGATGGGGACATTCTGGCGCGTCAGCGTAATGAACCTTGATAAAGCACGCGCAGAAGAACTTCGCGGCAAAATTCAGTCTCAGCTGGATGCCGACGATCAGCTGCTATCCACCTACAAAAACGACTCGGCGCTGATGCGCTTTAACCTCTCTACCAGCACGTCCCTGTGGCCGGTGAGCGAGGAGATGGCCGATATCGTGACCGAATCGATGCGCGTGGGCTATAAAACCCACGGTGCGATGGACGTGACCGTGGGGCCGTTAGTTAACCTCTGGGGATTCGGACCAAATAAGCAACCGGTGACCACCCCCGATCAGGCAGCCATTGACGACGCCCGCGCCCGGACAGGGCTTCAGCACCTGACGGTGATCAACCAGTACGGGCAGCAGTATCTGCAAAAAGACATCCCCGATCTGTTTGTTGACCTGTCGACAGTCGGGGAAGGTTATGCGGCGGATCATCTGGCCGCACTGATGGCTCAGGAAGGCATCCCGCGTTATCTGGTCTCCGTGGGTGGCGCATTGGTCAGCCGGGGGATGAACGCCAGCGGCAAACCGTGGCGTGTGGCGATTCAAAAACCGACCGACCAGCAAAATGCGGTGCAGGCGATTGTCGATATTAACGGCCATGGCATCAGCACCTCCGGCAGCTACCGTAACTATTACGAGCTCGACGGGAAGCGGATCTCGCATGTCATTGACCCCCAGACCGGGCGACCCATTACGCATAATCTGGTCTCGGTTACGGTGATTGCCCCGACGGCGCTGGAAGCCGATGCCTGGGATACCGGGTTAATGGTGCTCGGTACAGAGAAAGCCAAAGAGGTGGTTCGCCAGCAAGGGCTGGCGGTGTATATGATCACCAAAGAGGCCGACGGCTTTAAGACCTGGAGTTCACCGCAGTTCGACAGCTTCCTGGTGAGCGAAAAGAATTAAAAAGCAAGGTTGCGGGTTTTTGATTGCTGGCGCTCAGGCAAGCTGTAGGTATGCTTGTAAGAGGAGCCGATGATGAAAAACCCGACCTATATGACCGATGAGGATCGCTGGCAGGCTGTGCTGGCCCGCGATCCGCGTGCTGACGAACAATTTGTCTTTGCCGTCCAGACGACAGGGATCGTATGTCGTCCGTCCTGCCGCGCCCGACACGCGCTGCGTAAAAATGTCCACTTTTACCCCGATGTGCACCATGCTGTTCAGGCAGGGTTTCGGCCGTGCAAGCGTTGCCGACCGGACAAACGCGACCCGCAGGAAGATAAGCTGGAAAAAGTGGAGCGCGCCTGCCGCCTGCTGGAGCAGGATCCCGCGTTAACGCTGGAAATGCTGGCGCAGCAGGTTGCCATGAGTCCTTTCCATTTTCACCGCCTGTTTAAATCCGTAACCGGGATGACGCCAAAAGCCTGGCAGCAGGCAGCGCGAGGGCAGCGCCTGCGCAATGCGCTCGCCCACGGGGATAAAATAACCGATGCCGTGCTGGCGGCAGGGTTCCCGGACAGCAGCAGCTACTATCGTAAAGCCAACGACGCGCTGGGCATGACGGCAAAGCAGTACCGTAAAGGGGATGTCGCAGTGCGCTATGCCATCAGCGAGTGTGCCTTAGGCCGCTGTCTGGTGGGCGAAAGCGAGCGGGGGATCTGCGCAATATTGCTGGGCGATGATGATGCCAAAGTCACCCAGGAGATTTTGTCGCTGTTTCCGGACGCTGAACGCGCGCCGCTGGAAGGCGAATTTGCCCGACGTATTGCTCAGGTAATCCATACCATCGATAACCGTGGCGTGCCGCTGGCTCTGCCGCTGGATATTCGCGGAACCGCTTTCCAGCAGCAGGTCTGGCAGGCCCTGCGCAATATTCCCTGCGGTAAAACAGCCAGCTACCAGCAGGTGGCGCAGGCGATTGGCAAACCTGGCGCGGTACGTGCGGTGGCCGCAGCGTGTGCCGCAAATAAACTGGCGATCGTCATCCCTTGCCATCGTGTTGTACGCCAGGACGGAGCGCTTTCGGGCTATCGCTGGGGGACGGAACGAAAGGCGCTATTATTGAAACGTGAGTCCAGGAATCAGGAGGGATAATGCTCGATCTCTTTGCGGATGCAGAACCCTGGCAGGAGCCGCTAGCGCCTGGCGCGGTGATACTGCGCCGGTTTGCACTCTCCCGGGCCTCGGCGCTGCTGGCCGGGATCCAGGACGTCGCGGCCGTTTCGCCATTCCGACATATGGTGACGCCTGGCGGCTACACCATGTCGGTGGCGATGACCAACTGCGGTACGGCAGGATGGGCAACCAACGAACGGGGCTATCTCTATGCCCCGGACGATCCCGTCACCGGCAAGCCCTGGCCGCCCATGCCTGCGGTTTTTCAGGCGCTCTGCCATGATGCCGCCGTTGAGGCCACCTATCCCGATTTTCAACCGGATGCCTGTCTTATCAACCGCTATGGCGTTGGGGCGAAACTCTCGCTGCATCAGGATAAAGATGAACCCGATCTGCGTGCGCCGATCGTCTCGGTATCCCTGGGGCTGCCCGCCATATTCCAGTTCGGCGGATTACGCCGCAACGATCCTCTCCAGCGTCTGATGCTGGAGCATGGGGATGTGGTGGTGTGGGGCAGGGAGTCGCGGCTCTATTACCACGGCATTCAGCCACTGAAGCCTGGCGTCCATCCGCAGACGGGCGAGTTCCGCTTTAACCTGACTTTCCGCCAGACCGCGCCAGGCAAACAAAAATAAGAATTATTCTTGATGTAAACGCAGGGCAGTTTACACTGCTGGCTGATTTTTATTGTCCGGATTGCCTGCATGCAACTACTTCTTCTTGTCTGGCGTCAGTATCGCTGGCCCTTTATTGCGGTAATGGCGCTAAGCCTTGCCAGCGCCGCATTAGGTATTGGTCTTATCGCCTTCATCAACGTGCGTTTGATCGAAATGGTCGACACCTCGCTGTCCGTTCTGCCGGAATTTCTGGGGTTGTTATTGCTGCTGATGGCGGTCACGCTGGGTTCCCAGCTGGCGCTGACGGCCCTCGGGCATCATTTCGTCTTCCGCCTGCGCAGCGAGTTTATCAAGCGGATCCTGGATACCCAGGTGGAGCGCGTCGAGCAGCTCGGCAGCGCCTCTTTGCTGGCGGGACTGACCAGCGACGTGCGCGCCATCACCATTGCGTTTGTCCGTCTGCCGGAGCTGGTGCAGGGCATTATCCTGACTGTTGGCTCGGCGGCCTATCTCGCCTGGCTCTCCAGCAAGATGCTGGCCGTTACGGCACTGTGGATTACTATCACCATCTGGGGTGGTTTTCTGCTGGTTTCCCGCGTCTACAAACACATGGCGGTACTGCGTGAAACCGAGGACAAACTCTATAACGATTACCAGACGGTATTGGAAGGGCGTAAAGAGCTGACCCTTAACCGCGAGCGTGCCGAGCATATCTTCAACAACCTCTACATCCCGGACGCGCGTGAATACCGGCACCATATTATCCGTGCCGATACCTTCCACCTGAGCGCGGTTAACTGGTCGAACATTATGATGCTGGGCGCGATTGGCCTGGTCTTCTGGATGGCCAACAGCCTGGGCTGGGCCGATACCAATGTAGCGGCAACTTACTCCCTGACGCTGCTGTTTTTGCGCACACCGCTGCTCTCTGCCGTCGGTGCATTGCCCACCTTGCTGAGCGCGCAGGTGGCGTTCAATAAGCTCAAAAAGTTCGACCTTGCGCCGTTCAAAGCCGAGTTCCCGCGCCCTCAGGCCTTCCCGAACTGGCAAACGCTGGAACTGCGTAACGTCACATTCCGCTACCAGGACAACGCCTTTTCCGTGGGGCCGGTCAATCTGACGATTCATCGCGGCGAACTGCTGTTTCTCATTGGCGGTAACGGCAGCGGGAAATCGACGCTGGCAATGTTGCTGACGGGGTTATATCAGCCGCAATCGGGTGACATTCTGCTGGATGGCCGCGCGCTCAGCGCAGAGAAGCCTGAGGATTATCGCAAGCTGTTCTCGGCGGTATTCACCGATGTCTGGCTCTTCGATCAGCTGCTGGGGCCGGAAGGGCAACAGGCTAACCCGGCGCTGGTGGAGAAGTGGCTGGCGCATCTGCAGATGTCGCACAAGCTTAAGCTGCAGGACGGCAAGATCCTCAACCTGAAGCTCTCGAAAGGCCAGAAAAAGCGCGTGGCGCTTCTGCTGGCCCTGGCGGAAGAGCGCGACATCATTCTGCTGGACGAATGGGCAGCGGATCAGGACCCGCATTTCCGCCGCGAGTTCTACCAGGTGCTGCTGCCGCTGATGCAGGCGATGGGCAAAACCATCTTTGCCATCAGCCATGACGATCACTACTTCATTCACGCCGACCGGCTGCTGGAGATGCGTGACGGCAAGCTGAGCGAACTGACCGGTGAAGAGCGCGATGCGGCGTCTCGCGATGCGGTGGCGCGCACGGCCTGAAGCCTTCACTCTAACCCTCTCCCACGGGGAGAGGGGATAAATCGTGCATGTTATGCCGATTTTTTCTCCATCCCGCCCCGTTGTTTATTCTTATTTACATATCTCCGCGCTATGCTTAAAGCCAACTTATTTCATGGATTTATGATTAATGTCGGTTTTAAAGAAAAACAGTGCCAGGCAGCGCGACCAGGAACGTGCGCGTCTCATCTGGCTCCTCACGACGGATAAAGCAGTCACCTCTGCGTTACTGGGCAAACTGACCCTGGCTGAGCAATATGATGTCGGCACGCTGGCCGACGATATTGCTGAGGTAGGTGCGCTGGTTGCTCATTTACCTCCGCCGGATCTGGCGGATACCCTGGAAGCCCTCCCCTCGGAAGAGCGTCACGCCCTGTGGCGTCTGGTGCAGGATCACGAGCGCGGGCAGGTGTTGCTGGAAGCCTCTGAAAACGTCTGGGACGATCTCATTGATGAGATGAGCGACCGGGATATCCTCGATGCCCTGCAGACGCTGGACATTGACGAGCAGATTTACCTCGTTCAGCATCTGCCGCGAAACCTGACCGGGCGACTGCTGGCTTCGCTGCCTGCGGAAGAGCGGGCACGCGTGCGTCAGGTGATGCACTATGACAAACACAGCGTGGGCGCCATTATGGAGTTTGGCGTCATCATGGTGCGCCCGGATGTGACTCTCGGTACGGTGCAGCGCTATCTGCGTCGCCTGGGCAGCATGCCGGATAACACCGATAAACTGTTCGTCACCTCCCGGGATAAAACCCTGCTTGGCGAGCTGGAGCTTAAAACGATCCTGCTCAACAGCACCCAGCGGCGGGTGAGTGAGGTGATGGAAACCGAGCCGATGGTCTTCTCCCCGGAAGACGACGCGGAAAAAGCGGCCCGTACCTTCGAACGTGACGACCTTGTGAGCGCGGCGGTCGTCGATTCTGTGGGTAAACTGATGGGGCGTCTGACCATCGATGAGATCGTTGACGTGGTTTACGAAGAGACCGATAACGATTTACGTGCGCTCGGCGGGATCAGCGCCGAAGATGACGTCCACGCCTCCGTCGGCAAGGCAGTGAAAACCCGCTGGGCATGGCTCGCCATTAACCTCTGCACGGCATTTATCGCCTCACGGGTGATCGACGGCTTTGAACACACCATTTCACAACTGGTCGCGCTGGCCTCGCTGATGCCGATTGTGGCCGGCATTGGCGGCAACACCGGCAACCAGACTATTACCATGATCGTCCGTGCACTGGCGCTGGAGAACATTCAGCCGGGTAACTTCGCCTTCCTGATCTTCAGGGAGATGGGGGTGGCGCTGATTAACGGCCTGGTGTGGGGCGGCATTATGGGCGGCATTACCTGGTGGCTGTACGATGATATGGCGTTAGGCGGGGTGATGATGCTGGCGATGGTGCTGAATCTGCTGGTGGCCTCCATGATGGGGGTCATTATCCCCCTGACGATGACCAAACTGGGGCGCGACCCCGCGGTGGGGTCGAGCGTGATGATTACCGCCATCACCGATACCGGCGGTTTCTTTATTTTTCTTGGGCTTGCAACGATTTTTCTTCTTTAAGCCGACGCTTGAGCCGGGCGGGAAGCAATGCCATCACAATAATCCCGCCCAGCACGCCAATGGCCAGGTTACCGGTTGAAACCGTTGCTGCAACGGTAATCAGCATCACAACCGTTTCGGCAATCGGCGCACTTTTTAACGTGGCAGGCTGAAGGCTGTGCCAGTTAAACGTTTTGATGGCAACAATCGCCATGATCCCGGCCAGAACGGCCATAGGGATTTTTGCCATCACCTCACTGAGGGCGGTGACCAGCACCAGCAGCACCATGCCCGCTGCAAAAGTTGAGACGCGACTGCGACCTTTGCCCATCTCCACGTTGACGATGGTTTGTCCGATCATGGCACAGCCCGCGATCCCGCCGTACAACCCGGCAAGAATATTCCCTGCGCCCAGACCGATACTTTCACGGCGTTTGCTGGACGTCGTCGCGGTCAGTTCATCCACCAGTTTTGCCGTCAGCAGTGATTCCAGCAGGCCGACAAAAGCGATACTCAGCGCGCATGGCCAGATGATGCTGAGCGTTTCCATATTCAGCGGAACGAGCAGCTGTGTCAGCCCTGGCAAACCACTGCTCATAGAACCTTCATCCCCCACCGTCGGGAGAACCTGTCCGCTGGTCACGGTGAACAGGGTGAGCAATACAATCGCAATAAGCGGTGACGGGATGCTTTTAACAAAGCGCGGCACCCACAGCACAATCAGCAGCGTCAGCACGAACAGGCCCACAATCAGCGGGCTGCGGCTCCAGAAATGGGGAACCTGCGCGAAGAAAATTAACAATCCCAGCGCATTTACGAAACCGGTCATCACCGACTGGGGAATAAAGCGCATCAGGCGCGCCATTCCGAACACGCCAAACAGAATCTGGATTATCCCCGCCATCAGGACCGCCGGCAGGATGTACTGCACGCCGTGCTGATGCACCATCGGGCCAATCACCAGCGCGACGGAGCCCGCAGCTGCTGTGACCATCGCACGACGACCGCCGAACGCTGAAAGGGTCAGACACAGCACCACAGAGGCAATCAGGCTGACCTTTGGGTCAACGCCTGCGACCACGGAAAAGGAGATCACCTCAGGAATGAGGGCCAGAGCGGTAATTACGCCTGCCAGCGTTTCGCGTAGCAGCAGTTGAGGGGAACGCAGCACCGTGGCGACCTGGTCTTCACGGGAAAGAGAAGCATGGGGTAATGACATAACAATTCGCAGATTAGGGCGGACTTCCGTGCGCGCGATCACAAAGTGCAGCATAGTAACCAGAAATAACGCGCCTTGCCAGTTTCATCCGGCAATCCCACACAAACAATCCATCATTAAATTTCACAATTACAATAATTTCGTAACCTTTAAACAATATTTAAAAGTTGCTACCGTTCCCCCCGCAGCTTTTTTCACCTGCAATTTCCACGCTTAAAGCACTACTCAACTAAGGCAAAATTATGAAAAAAATGACTGCCATGCTCTTTTCTCTGGCCGTGGGGCTGAACACCGTCTCCATGGCGGCGAAAGCTGACGCACCAAAAGAGCAGGAAACGGACGTCCTTTTAATTGGCGGCGGCATCATGAGCGCCACGCTGGGAACCTATCTGCAAGAGCTTCAGCCGGACTGGTCAATGACCATGGTCGAGCGCCTCGATGGCGTGGCGCAGGAAAGCTCAAACGGCTGGAATAACGCCGGTACCGGACATTCGGCACTCATGGAACTGAACTATACGCCGCAGAAAAAGGACGGTTCCATTAGTATCGAGAAGGCGGTAGAGATCAACGAAGCATTCCAGATTTCTCGCCAGTTCTGGTCTCACCAGGTGAACAGCGGCGTGTTGCACGATCCGCACTCCTTCATCAACACCGTGCCGCACATGAGCTTTGTGTGGGGCGAGCAGAATGTGAACTTCCTGCGCGCGCGCTACGCGGCGCTGCAGCAGAGCACGCTGTTCCGCGGCATGAAATATTCTGAAGATCACGCGCAGATCAAAGAGTGGGCACCGCTGGTGATGGAAGGTCGTGACCCGAACCAGAAGGTGGCGGCAACCCGTACTGAGATTGGTACTGACGTCAACTATGGCGAAATCACCCGTCAGCTGGTGGCCTCTCTGAAGAAAAAAGAGAACTTCAATCTGCAGCTCAGCACCGAAGTGCGTGGCTTTAAGCGCAACGCTGACAACAGCTGGAGCGTGACCGTTGCCGATCTGAAAAACAACGAAGCCGAGCACGTTATCAAGGCAAAGTTTGTCTTTATTGGTGCGGGCGGTGCGGCGCTGAAACTGCTGCAGGAGTCCGGTATTCCGGAAGCGGACGACTACGCGGGCTTCCCGGTGGGCGGTCAGTTCCTGGTGTCGGAAAACCCGGAAGTGGTGAACCGTCATCTGGCAAAAGTGTATGGTCAGGCCTCCGTGGGGGCGCCGCCAATGTCCGTTCCACACATCGATACCCGTATGCTTGACGGTAAGCGTGTGGTGCTGTTCGGGCCGTTTGCAACCTTCTCCACTAAATTCCTGAAAAACGGCTCGTTGTGGGATCTGCTGAGCGCAACCACCACCTCAAACGTGAAGCCAATGATGGATGTCGGGCTGGATAACTTCGATCTGGTGAAATACCTGATTAGCCAGGTGATGCTTTCTGATGAAGAACGCTTCGAGGCGCTGAAAGAGTACTATCCGCAGGCGAAGAAAGAAGACTGGCGTCTGTGGCAGGCGGGTCAGCGCGTACAGATCATCAAACGCGATCCGAAAGAGGGCGGTGTGCTGCGTCTGGGTACCGAAGTGGTAAGCGATAAAGACGGCACTATTGCCGCGCTGCTGGGGGCTTCCCCTGGCGCCTCTACCGCTGCACCTATCATGCTGCACCTGATGGAAAAAGTGTTTAAAGATAAAGTCGCCACGCCGGAATGGCAGGCGAAGCTGAAAACGATTATTCCATCCTACGGTACGAAGCTGAACGGTAACGTGGACGCGACGGAGCAGGAGCTGGAATACACCAGCCGCGTACTGCAGCTGCAATACGTTAAGCCGCAGGCTGCTGATGCTGCACCAAAAGCGGAGCTGAAGCCGCAGGCAGAAAACAAACCGGTGGCGGATATCGCGCTGTAAGGTAAAAGCAAAACGGTAACATCCGTTACCGTTTTTAGTGTTTTCTCCCTCTCCCGGTGGGAGAGGGTTGGGGTGAGGGCACCAGAGCACACCCATTCCGGGTCGGGTAAGGCGAAGCCGCCACCCGACTTATTCTTAACGTACTACCGCTTGTCCGATATTTTCATCCGCCTTCCACACGCGATATTTCACTTCCACGTTTTCCGGCGTATACACCACGATTGGCAGCTTGCTGTTGTAGCGTAACAGGCTGTTATCACCCAGATACGCGGTCACGAATTTCTTCTCTTTCTTGCCATCCGGGCAGGCCATCATGGTGGAAACCGGTGACGTCACTTTATCAAAGATAAAGTAGTCGTAGCCCCAGCCTTCCAGCGTTTTGCTTTCCAGCTGTCCGCCGAGACGATGCTGGTTGCAATCCACTTCCAGCGTCTGGCCGATCAACAGTTCCACTTTGAAATTCGCTTCATTTTGCTGAGCCGGTAACTGGATCACCTGACGCTTCATGCCTTTTTCCGCTTGCGGATAAGGCGCGATTTTTTCCAGAGGTTGTACCTTCTGGCTTTCAGTTGCGAAGGCGCTGGTGCTGACGCACGCGGCGGCGATCAGGGCAAGGGCAAATTTAGGTGCGTTTTTCACAGTCATTCCTTTATGTCAAAACCATCCTGATGAGATTAGCATAACGCCCATGAATGATTAGCGTGATTTACTTATATTTTCAATAAAAGCAGTGTAATGAGCTAATGCAGTGCCATTTTTGTGGTGGTTTGTACTTCTGTGGAGTCTGGCGGCAGATCGTGTTATTTTAAGGCATACATAATGTTATTCATCTGTAAAGGGAAGAGAGATGATTCGTGCAAAACTGAAAACACCTGAAGGCCGTAAGTTCCTCCTGGCGCTGCTGGTTGTGTTTATGATTGCGGCCGCGTGCGTGGGCCGGGCAACCATTGTCGGCGTCATCGAACAGTACAACATTCCACTCTCTGCGTGGACGACCAGCATGTATGTCCTGCAGTCGGCGATGATCTTCGTTTACAGCCTGGTGTTCACCGTCCTGCTTGCCATTCCGCTGGGTATTTTCTTCCTTGGCGGGCGCGACAAGCACTAAGCGTTCACTTACGATCTCAAAAGCCAGCCTGCGGGTTGGCTTTTTTTGTGCATAAAAAAACCAGCCATATGGCTGGTTTTTAAATAGTTTTGGTCGGCACGAGAGGATTTGAACCTCCGACCCCCGACACCCCATGACGGTGCGCTACCAGGCTGCGCTACGTGCCGACGCATGAAATGAATACTACTCGATTCCGTTTTGAATGCAAGGGAATCTGAGGCTAACTGGTTTATAATTAATCAGTTAGCGATAAACCGTTTCTCATCCGTCAGAACCTGTAGCAGCAGATTCAACTGCGGTTTCTGGTCTTTCAGCCGTTCACCCTGCAGATTATACGTCTGATAGTTTCCGTTATTGTTCAATACCAGCGTCAGCATTGGCGTGGTGACCGCCAGCGTATCATTGCCCGCTGCCGTGACCCAGTTGTGGCGACGCGTGGCGCTGAAGAGATCCTGCCCCTGTGAATACTCATTTGCCGGCGTACTGACGTGCAGCAGCCGTTGCATCAGCGTGGTCATCACATCTTTATGTTCGGTGAGCATGTTAATGCGCTGAGCGGGGGTGCCCGGCCAGTGGATTACCAGCGGAACATGCAGATTCGGCCGCGACCAGCTCATACTCTTCGCTTCGTCGCCCAGCGGTACGCCGTGGGCTGCCGTCACGATCACCACGGTGTTTTCGAGCTTGCCGGATTCGCGTAAGGCATCAAGCACGCGGCTAATCTGGTCATCAACATTGCCTGCTGCACGGCTGTAGCGGCGCGCAAAGCCTTTCTGATTGCTGTCATCGAGCGTGGTGCCATTAAAGGCAACCCAGGAGAACCAGCGGTTATCTTCCTGCGCATAACGCTGCAGCCAGTTAATCCACTGACTGGCGGTCTGCTCGTCCGACTGGCTTTCCGCGGCTGGCAGGGAGAAATCAGACAGCAGCGCCTGGCGGTACAGCGCGCTGTTAAAGCCGTCTGAGGAGAACAACCCTAACTGATATCCCTGCTGATTGAGCCCGGTGATCAGCGCTGCAGGAATGCGCGCAGAAAGCACGCCGTCCATGTAGGCGGCTGAAATGCCATAGAACAGGCCAAAAATGCCCGCATCGGCGGTGTTGCCGGAGCTCATATGCTGGGTGAACGTCACGTTCTTGCTGGCGAACTCGGCCAGCGCGGGCATCTGCTTCTCGTAACGGGAGTAGTTCAGACCATCGACGGTGATCAGCAGGACGTTCTGTCCGCGTCCCATATCGCGATAGCGCAGATCGCTCAGCGGATACTGCACACTAACCGCTTCCGGATTCCCTTGCTCAATCAGACGACGCTGGTACTCCTGCGCGTCCAGCAGCCCGTGCTTCTCAAGGAAACGACGCGCCGTCATTGGATAAGAGAGCGGCAGGTTCGCCCGCTGCATGGTGATCGGACGATAGAAGTTCGCATCCGCCCAGATATACATGATGTGCGAACTGATAAAGGAGATGAAAAAGATCGCGGCCACCGGTTTCGCGTAATGGCGTCGGCGGGTCAGGCTGCGCAGTTTTTGCCAGCTCCAGGTGGCAAACAGCATCTCTATCAGAAGGATCACCGGGACGCTGATAAACATCAGCTGCCAGTCACGGGCCGTTTCGTTCTGATCGGGGTTAATCACCAGCTCCCAAACGATGGGATTGAGATGCAGGTGGAAGCGGGTGAACACTTCACTGTCGATAAGCAGCAGCGTCATCCCTGCCGTTGCAAGGATGGCGGATAAAAATCGCATCAGACGCTGCGACATGACGATAAACGTCAGCGGGAAGAGGATCAGCAGATAGGTGGCGAAAACCAAAAAGCTAAAGTGCCCTACAACGCTTATCCAGGAGTAAATACGCCCGGTTAGCGTCGTCGGCCAGTCTGCGACAAACAGATAACGACAGCCGATAAGCGTCGCCAGCAGAATGTTGAACAGGGCAAACCAGTGCCCCCAGCTGACCATCTGGGAGACTTTTTCACGGTAGCGCTGACGATTCGTCACCATAAACTGTTGTTCGTTTCCCTTAATGGGCCTGGTCGTCGCTAACGGAAGACAGTAAAGCCTGGGCGAAAGATTTGGCGATCGCCTGACGCTGAGCCGGAGCAACGCTGGTATTGATAAGGTTGGTGACCATATTTCCCAAAACCATCAGGGAGAGATCGGTCGGTGTTTTATGTTTTTCCAGTACGTTGACCAGCTCACTGAGCAATTGTTCAACGTGTTCATCACTGTATCGGGAATGTTGTGGCATAAATCAAAATCAGTTTGTTGATGAAAGGGCAACATATTACCGTAGCAACAGCTTTTTTTCCCCTTTTTTATCAGTTGTTGCACACATGTCCTGGTGGTGGTTGAATACCGCCCGGTCTAAAAGGAGAGTTTATCATGAGTCTGGAAATCAACCAGATTGCCTTGCACCAGCTTATCAAGCGTGATGAGCAAACCCTTGAAGTGGTGCTGCGCGATTCGTTACTGGAACCCACGGCAACCGTTGTGGAAATGATGGCGGAACTGCACCGCGTCTACAGTGCAAAAAATAAAGCCTATGGTCTGTTCAGCGACGAGAGTGAACTGGCTGATAGCCTGCGCCTGCAACGTCAGGGTGAAGAAGATTTCCTGGCGTTTAGCCGCGCGGCAACCGGACGTCTGCGCGACGAACTGGCAAAATACCCGTTTGCCGACGGCGGTATCGTTCTGTTCTGCCACTATCGCTACCTGGCGGTCGAGTATCTGCTGGTCACCGTGCTGAACAATTTAAGCAGTATGCGCGTGAATGAGCAACTGGATATCAGCTCCACCCATTATCTGGATATCAACCATGCGGATATCGTTGCGCGTATTGATTTGACCGAGTGGGAAACCAATCCGGAGTCGACGCGCTACCTGACCTTCCTCAAAGGGCGTGTTGGCCGTAAAGTGGCCGATTTCTTTATGGACTTCCTCGGTGCCAGCGAAGGTCTCAACGCCAAAGCGCAGAACAAAGGGCTGTTGCAGGCGGTGGATGACTTCACGGCGGAAGCGCAGCTCGATAAATCTGAGCGCCAGAACGTGCGTCAGCAGGTTTACAGCTACTGCAACGAACAGCTGCAGGCGGGGGAAGAGATTGAGCTGGAGTCGCTGTCAAAAGAGCTGGCCGGCGTCAGTGAAGTCAGTTTCCAGGAATTTACTGCTGAGAAAGGGTATGAGCTGGAAGAGAGCTTCCCGGCGGATCGCAGTACGCTGCGTCAGTTAACCAAATTTGCCGGAAGCGGCGGCGGGTTAACCATCAACTTTGATGCCATGCTGCTGGGGGAACGTATCTTCTGGGATCCGGCTACCGACACGCTGACCATTAAAGGTACGCCACCCAACCTGCGCGATCAGCTGCAGCGTCGCACCGCTGGCGGTAAATAACCGCCATAAAAAAACCCCGCCGAAGCGGGGCTTTTTTTCGACATGTTTGCGATTACGCGCGAACGAAGTCGATGTGAGTCAGTTTTGGCTTGAACGCGTGACGCTGAACAGCCTGAACTTTCACTTTTTCTTCTTTACCGCCAACAACGATGGTCAGAACTTCGCTGTAGAATTCAGCTTTGGTCTGCATGTTCCATACTTTGTCGTGATCCAGTTCGATAGAAACTGGAGCAGCTTCGCCACCGTAAACGATAGCCGGGAACTTGTTAGCGGTACGCAGGCGGCGGCTCGCACCCTTACCCTGCACGTTACGTACTTCTGCTTCGATAGTGAACATTGATTTCTCTCTGTATTTAAAACCCTACTACAGGCGACCCAGCAGCAGGTGAGTGTTCTGCTTTGCGGATGCAAAAGCGGGCGGCATTATAGCCCCCAATCCACCTCAGGGCAATGAATTAATCCCCACTAAAGAAACCGCTTAGGGCGTCGGCGACGGCCTGAGGCTGCTCTTCTGGCTGAAAATGGCCGCAACGGGGGATCACGTGCCCGTCAACGCGTTCTGCAAACGCCCTCAGCGGCGAGGCCATATCAGGAATCGAACCCTGATCGGCACTGAGTGCCAGAACAGGAACAGAGAGTTTACCCCGTTCGCTAAGCGCCCGGTTTTGCGCAGCGGAGAGGGCGGCAGCGCGATAGTAAGCCAGCCCTGCGCGCAAGCCACCTTCGCGCGTAAAAATGCGCAGATACTCGTCAAGATCCGCCTCGCTGAAGGTGAGGGGATTTGCCGCTTTGCGACGCAGAAACCACTCCAGATAGCCACGCTCTTTGCCCCTGATGAGGAATTCAGGCAGGTCTGCAATTACGTGAAAGGCAAAATGCCAGGTGCGCCAGGCGCGGTCCGCGGTGACGGGGAGGGCATCGGGTAAGGTAATACCCGGAATGCCGGCGTCCAGCAGCGCCAGCTTTATCACCTCATCGCTGTACATCGCCGCATAAGGCCAGGCAACCCAGGCTCCCACGTCGTGACCGGCCAGATAGTAGCGATGCACGCCAAGCTGGGTCAGCAGCTCATGAACATGGCTGGCGAGGGTGTGGGTGTCATACCCCTCTGACGGACAATCGGTATCACCCTGTCCGGGTAAGTCCGGGGCGATCACATGGTAACGCTCGGCCAGCAAAGGGATAACCTGGCGCCAGGCGTACCAGCTTTCGGGGAAACCTGCCAGCAGGACAACCGTCTGCGCGTGCTGTTCTCCGGCGGTGACGTAGTGCGTGCGGATGCCATTGATGAGCGTGAAATGGTGCTGCGGGGCGATGGGCATGGTCATAACGATCTCCAGAATAATAGGAAATAATCGTTTCCTAATTGGTTAAAAAAACTCAGCCGAGCAGGCTGAGTGCCGCGTTAACGGCGCTATTGATTTCGTCCTCAGACAGGCCTTTTTTGCCGATCACGCGGTAACCCTGCAGCAGCGCGAAAAGATTACGTGCCGTTTGCTCCGTGGGCAGCGCGCGGGAAAGGCTACCGTCCCGCTGGCCCTCCTGAACCAGTTCGAGCAACAACTGCTCGGTACGCTGCATGGCGGCTTTGATGTACTGCGCGGTTGCCTCATCAAAAACCGCCAGCTCGGTCGCGCTGGCGACCACCAGACAGCCGCGTATGCCCTCAGGACCGTGGCTGCTCTCGGCGTAGAAACGTAACACCGCCGCGATTTTATCTCGCCCGCTGCGTGCCGCCTCGGTACGCTGGCGCAGGGCGGCGCAGCGCGTCCGGGTGTAACGGTCGAACGCCGCGAGAAACAGGCCATTCTTGCTGCCAAAGGCTTTATACAGGCTTCCCGCCGTAAGGCCCGTCGCGTCACTCAGCTCTTTGATTGAGGTAGCATGATAGCCGCGCTCGCGGAAAACGAGCAGGGCGCTGTCGATGGCAGCGTCGGTGTCAAATTCACGCGGGCGACCGGGAAGACGTGACATGAGTGAGTCCTGTTGCAATACGATAATGCATAATAGGAAACAATCGTTTCCTATTCAAGGCCTGCCTGTCGTTAACGCAGTTCGTTGGCCCGACGAAAACGGCCTTCATAGTCAAAAATCTTTTCACGGACTTGCCAGTACTGGCCTTTCTTGCGGGCGACAACAAAATCCGGATGGCGCAGCAGCACCTGCTGATGCACGATATCCGCTACGGTTATCCAGCGCAGCGGTACGCCCGGTGTGCGGGTATGCGGGCGGATAAAGAGCTGTTCGAAAGCCATGCGCTGAGCCGGAGTGTGCACCCGGAAGCGCTCGCTGACGTCGGCACCGTCCTCATCGTAATAGGTGATTTTCAGCCATTCGCCTTTTTCATCCGCTCCCGGTTGCAGCGCCATGCCAGAGCAGCGCAGCACCAGGGCATCCTTTAACTTCAGCGCGGCCTTCAGCATGTCATCAGGGTCGACCAGAACCGTGTCACATTCGCGGCAGCGGCGGGCGGCAATATCATTTTCAGCGTTGCACTGGGGGCAGTTTTTAAAGCGGAAACGGAAATCGCACTGCTCGCGATGCCCTTCATCATCTTCAAACCAGCCCTGACAGCGGCGGCCAAAATGTTCGATCAGCGTACCGTCAGCCGTCGTCTTGCCCCAAAAGGTGTTGGCAAAGCCACAGGCAGGACAGAAGACCTGTACCGGCACGTTGTCACTTTTTCCTTTCGGCGTACCTACTTCAGGCGAGTAGAGATCGTGCGGGTTACCGGCGTAATCCAGGATCAGGCAGTCGGTTTTACCGGGAGCCAGACGCAGACCGCGGCCAACGATTTGCTGATACAGGCTGACCGATTCGGTCGGACGCAGAATAGCAATCAGGTCGACGTGGGGGGCATCAAACCCGGTGGTGAGTACCGAGACGTTTACCAGATAGCGAAACTGCTGCGCTTTAAACGCCTCAATCAGGCTGTCGCGCTCCGGGCCGGGCGTCTCGCCGGTGATCAGCGCCGCGTCGCCAGAGGGCAGTAAGCCGGTGATTTCGCGCGCATGCTCAACGGTGGCGGCAAAAATCATTACCCCTTTGCGCGTTTCAGCGAACTCTTCAATCTGGCTGATAATGTGCGGAGTGATGCGCTTTTGCTTTTTCAGCTCCTGGTTCAAATCCGCTTCGCTAAATAAGCCGTTGCTCTGCGCCTGTAAGCGGCTGAAATCGTACTGGACGACCGGCATATCCAGCCGTTCAGGCGGGGTCAGGTAGCCGTGTTTAATCATATAGCGCAGCGGAAGTTCATAGATACAGTCGCTGAACAGCGCCTTCTCATCCCCTCGCACCATACCGTGATAATGAAAGCGGTAAATCCAGCCTTTACCCAGGCGAAACGGGGTTGCCGTCAGGCCCAGCAGGCGTAAGTGAGGGTTCACCTCTTTCAGGTGAGTGAGGATTTGCTGATACTGGCTATCGTCGTCATCACTGATGCGATGGCACTCGTCGACAATCAGCAGCGAAAATTCGCTGCGAAACAGCTCAAGGTTGCGGGCAACAGACTGCACGCTGCCAAACACCACTTTGCCGTGGCTCTCTTTCCGCTTTAGCCCGGCGGCGAAGATATCGGCCTCCAGACCAAGCGCACAATACTTGGCATGGTTTTGCGCAACCAGCTCTTTGACGTGCGCCAGCACCAGCACGCGGCCGCGCGCCAGGCGGGCAAGTTCGGCGATCACCAGGCTTTTGCCTGCGCCAGTGGGGAGCACAATGGCCGCGGGCTCACGGTGTTTGCGAAACCAGGCCAGGGTGGCGTCAACGGCTTCCTGCTGATAGGGGCGAAGTGTAAAAGTCATGGGGTCTCTGTATCGTTATTCCGCATATAGTATGCCACGAAACTTTTTCCCTTGAGTGGCGCAACCAGACCATTATACTGAACCGTTCCTGACTGCTTCTTTTTCGGACGCATTGTCCGACTTCCAGCACCATTAAGGCTAAAAAGATTTCATGCGACTTGATAAGTTTATCGCTCAGCAACTCGGCGTAAGCCGTGCTATTGCCGGGCGCGAGATCCGCGCCAGCCGCGTTACCGTGGATGGCGACATTGTGAGAGACAGCGCGTTCAAACTGCAACCAGACCATCAGGTGGAGTATGACGGCAACCCGCTCACCCAGCAGCACGGCCCGCGCTATTTCATGCTCAATAAGCCGGAAGGCTACGTCTGTTCTACGGACGATCCGGATCACCCGACGGTGCTCTATTTCCTCGACGAACCGGTTGCGCACAAGCTGCATGCGGCTGGCCGCCTCGATATCGACACCACGGGGCTGGTGCTGATGACCGATGACGGTCAGTGGTCCCACCGCATTACCTCTCCGCGTCATCACTGTGAAAAAACCTATCTGGTGACGCTGGAATCGCCGGTGGCAGATGACACGGCAGAACAATTTGCCAAAGGCGTTCAGCTGCATAATGAAAAAGACCTCACCAAACCGGCGGTGCTGGAAGTCATTACCCCGACCGAAGTCCGTCTGACCATCAGCGAAGGGCGTTATCATCAGGTGAAACGTATGTTCGCCGCGGTGGGTAACCACGTTGTGGGTCTGCATCGTGAACGTATTGGGGCAATTGAACTCGATCCCGATCTGGCGCCTGGCGAATATCGCCCGCTGACAGAAGAAGAGATCGCCAGCGTCGGTCTGCCCTCGCATTAATTTCAGGAGAACCCTGTGACCACCAGGCCACACTCGTCTTTCAAAATCGTGTTCATTCTTGGCCTGCTGGCCATGTTAATGCCGCTGTCGATTGATATGTATCTGCCTGCGCTGCCGGT
Organism: Enterobacter cloacae complex sp. 382A5; assembly: GCF_050031095.1. NCBI lineage: Bacteria > Pseudomonadati > Pseudomonadota > Gammaproteobacteria > Enterobacterales > Enterobacteriaceae > Enterobacter > Enterobacter cloacae complex sp. 382A5. The sequence goes on along the minus strand of NZ_JBLGVK010000001.1, from coordinate 3,138,298 downwards.
GATTTCGGCGCAGTTTGGCGTACCGGCAGGCAGCGCACAGATGACGCTCAGTACCTATATTCTCGGTTTTGCCCTCGGCCAGCTGTTTTATGGCCCGATGGCCGACAGCCTCGGACGTAAGCCGGTTATTCTGGGCGGAACGCTGATCTTTGCAGCCGCAGCCGTGGCCTGTGCGCTGGCACAGAGTATCGATCAGCTGATCGTGATGCGTTTATTCCACGGTCTCGCGGCGGCGGCGGCAAGCGTGGTGATTAACGCCCTGATGCGTGATATCTACCCGAAAGAAGAGTTCTCCCGCATGATGTCATTTGTCATGCTGGTGACCACCATTGCGCCGCTGGTGGCGCCGATGGCCGGTGGCGCGGTGCTGGTATGGTTCAGCTGGCATGCCATTTTCTGGATCCTGGCGCTTGCCGCACTGCTGGCCTCGGCGATGATTTTCTTCTTTATTGATGAAACGTTAGCCGTCGAGCGCCGCCAGAAATTCCACATCCGTACCACAATGGGGAATTTTGCCTCGCTGTTCCGCCACAAGCGCGTGCTGAGCTACATGCTGGCAAGCGGCTTCAGCTTTGCCGGCATGTTCTCCTTCCTGAGCGCCGGGCCGTTTGTCTATATTGAGCTGAACCACGTTTCCCCTCAGCACTTTGGGTATTACTTTGCGCTGAACATTGTGTTCCTGTTCATCATGACCATCATCAACAGCCGCTTTGTTCGCCGGATTGGAGCACTGAATATGTTCCGTGCCGGGCTGTGGATCCAGTTTGTGATGGCTATCTGGCTGGTGGTCAGCGCGTTTTTCGGCGTGGGCTTCTGGGCGCTGGTGGTGGGGGTTGCCGCTTTTGTTGGCTGCGTCTCGATGATCTCATCTAATGCGATGGCGGTCATTCTCGACGAGTTCCCGCATATGGCTGGCACCGCCTCATCGCTGGCGGGGACGTTCCGCTTCGGGATTGGTGCCGTGGTGGGGGCGTTACTCTCAATGGCGACCTTTAACACGGCCTGGCCAATGTTGTGGGCGATGGCGTTCTGTGCCACCAGCTCCATTCTCTTCTGTCTTTATGCCAGCCGACCGCGAAAAGCCGCTCATTAATCTGCACATCAGGCCCGATACGGGCCTTTTTGTTGACCCATATCAACCAAACTTGCGTTCGTTTACCCTGTGTTTGTTTCTTTTATGTAAAATCTATTTGTGTAAAAAGTCACATCATTGTATTTAAAAAGGTTGAGTTAGATCGCAGAAACGGGTACATATAGCGCCGACGCGAGCCTGGATACCTATAAAAAAGCGCTGAATAGTGCAGGTTGGCGATGATGTGTTACTATAAATGTAAATAAATTGTGAAGTAAATTTGCTTCCGGGGATCGAACGTGAATACATTACAACTCTCCATAGTCCATCGCTTGCCCCAGAGCTATCGCTGGTCGGCGGGTTTTGCAGGTTCGAAAGTTGAACCGATTCCGCAAAACGTTGCAGGTTGCGAGAATTGTCTGGTCGCGCTCAAACTGCTTAGCCCGAGCGACGAAGATGCATGGCCGGTAATGGAACGCTTAAGCCAGGCGCTGTCGGATATCGAAGTGGACAGTTCCGTACTGGAGTGTGAAGGCGAGCCGTGCCTGTTTGTTAAAAGTCAGGATGAATTTGCCGCAACCTGCCGCCTGAAGAACTTTGGCGTGGCCATTGCTGAGCCTTTCTCGGGACAGTATCCCTTCTGAGTGCTAGTCTGCCGATAACAGCTGGCGCGTGTAGCTCTGCGTCGGTGCAGTAAATACGCGCTGGCACTCACCTTGCTCGACCACTTCTCCCTGCCGTAGCACAATCACCTGATGGCATAACGCCCGTACTACCTGTAGATCGTGGCTGATAAAAATATAGGCCAGCCGGTGCTTTTCCTGTAACCCTTTCAACAGGGTCAGGATCTGTGCCTGCACGGTTCTGTCCAGCGAGGAGGTCGGTTCATCCAGGATGATCAGCTCAGGTTTGAGGATCAGCGCGCGGGCAATGGCGATACGCTGGCGCTGTCCGCCAGAAAATTCAGCCGGGTAGCGGTGGCGCGTCTCGGGATCTAACCCTACCTCTGCCATCACACGCCTGACCTCATTTTCACGTTGCAGAGCCGTCAGGGTAGGCTGATGGACGCGCAATCCTTCTTCGATGATCTGCAAAATACTCAGCCTTGGATTGAGCGAGGAGTTGGGATCCTGAAACACCACCTGCATGCGGGGGCGTACCGGCAGCATCTGCCGACGGTTCCAGCGGTGCAGCGGCATGCCGTCAAACAGGATCTCGCCCTGCGAGGCAATTAAACGCAGTAGTGCCAGGCCGGTGGTGCTTTTGCCTGAACCCGACTCGCCCACCAGTCCCAGCGACTCGCCCGGGCGCAGTGAAAAACGGATGTTCTTCAGCACGACGTTCTGGTCGACCACGCGGCGCAGAATACCTTTACGGATGGGGAAGGAGACAGACAGCCCCTCGACGTTCAACAACGGCGCGCTGCCCCCCTGAAGAGGCACAGGATCGCCTGAGGGTTCACTGTCGAGCAGCCGCTGCGTATAGGGGTGCTGAGGCGCGTTCAGCAGTGCGGCGGCGGTGTTCTGCTCTACACAGCGTCCGTTTTGCATTACAGCGACGCTGTCGGCCAGCTTTTTCACTATGCTCAGGTTATGGGTGATAAACAGCAGACTCATGTTCAGCTCGCTACGTAGCTCCCGCAGCAGTTGCAAAATCTGCGCCTGCACCGTGACGTCCAGCGCGGTGGTGGGCTCATCAGCGATCAGCAGTTCCGGGCGCGTCAGTAGCGCCATGGCAATCATCACACGTTGACGTTCACCGCCGGAAAGCTGATGCGGGAAATCGCTCAGCCGTTTTGCCGCGTTGCGGATGCCGGTTCTGTCGAGGCAGTCGAGGATTTCCCCGCGCGCGGCCTCTTTGCGCATGCCCCGGTGCAGGGAGAGCACCTCGTAAAGCTGTTTTTCCAGGGTATGCAGCGGGTTGAGTGAGACCATCGGCTCCTGGAAAATCATCGCAATCTTATTGCCGCGGACGCCCCGCAGGGTCTGTTCGTCGGCGTGCAGCAGCGAGCTGCCGTGAAACAAAATATCCCCTTGCGGGTAGCTCACTGGCGGAGACGGGAGCAGGCGCAGAATGGAGAGTGCCGAGACGCTCTTGCCGGAGCCGGATTCCCCCACCAGCGCCAGCGTTTCGCCACGCTGGATCTGCAGCGACAGATCGCTGACCACGGTGCGCGTCTCACCCTGTTTCGAAAAGGCAATCGACAGATTATCGATACTGAGAAGGGGCTGCGTCATGTTACACCGCCTTGTTGGGATCGAAGGCGTCGCGCACGGCTTCGCCAATAAAAATCAGCAGCGAAAGCAGTACCGCCACAGAAAGAAAGGCTGTAATGCCCAGCCACGGTGCCTGCAGATTGTTTTTGCCCTGCAGCAACAGCTCGCCGAGCGAGGGGGAACCGAGCGGTAGCCCGAAGCCCAGGAAATCGAGCGAGGTGAGGGTCGTGATGGAGCTGCACAAAATAAACGGCAGAAAGGTCAGTGTCGCCACCACGGCGTTCGGCAGCATATGGCGGAAGATGATCCCACGGTCGCTCACGCCCAGTGCCTGTGCGGCACGAATATAGTCAAAATTACGGGTGCGCAGAAATTCTGCGCGCACGACGCCCACCAGCGCCATCCAGCCAAACAATACGGTGATCCCCAGCAGCCACCAGAAGTTTGGCTGCACCACGCTCGACAGCAGGATGATCAGAAACAGCGTTGGCATACCTGACCACACCTCTATCACGCGCTGACCCCAGAGGTCAATTTTACCGCCATAGTAGCCCTGGACGGCGCCTGCCACCACGCCCATCACGCTGGAGAAGAGCGTCAGCATCAGCCCAAAGAGGATCGAGATTCGGGTACCGTAGAGGATGCGCGCCAGCACGTCGCCACCGTTGGCATCCGTTCCCAGCCAGTTTTGCGCGGACGGGGGAGAAGGGAAGGGGGTCGTGGTGGCGAAATTGATACTGTTGGCGCCAAAACGAATCGGCGCCCACAGTGCCCAGCCGTGTTGATCAATCTGCTGGCGCAGCCACGGATCCTGATACTCCGCCGGTGTTGCAAACGGGCCGCCAAAGTCACTTTCACTGTAGTTATTAAGCACGGGCACATACCAGCGGTCGTTGAAATGCACCAGCAAGGGTTTATCGTTGGCAATCAGCTCTGAGCACAGGCTTAACACAAACAGGACGGCAAAAATCCATAACGACCAGTAGCCACGACGGTTATGGCGAAAACGGGCCCAGCGGGCCTGATTGACGGGGCTTAAACGCGGCATCATCGGCCCTCAAAATCGATTCGGGGATCGACCAGCGTATAGCTGATATCACTGACGATATTCAGCAGCAGGCCAATCAGGGTAAAAATGTAGAGTGTGCCAAACATCACCGGATAATCCCGCGACACGGTGGCTTCATAGCCCAACAGCCCCAGACCGTTAAGCGAGAACATCACCTCAATAAGCAGCGAGCCGGTAAAAAACATACTGATGAACGTGGCAGGAAATCCGGCAATCACCAGCAGCATGGCGTTGCGGAACACGTGCTTCCACATGATCTGTTTTTCACCCACGCCCTTCGCGCGGGCGGTGACGACATACTGTTTGCGGATTTCATCAAGAAAGGCGTTTTTGGTCAGCATGGTCAGGGCGGCAAATCCGCCAATCACCGTTGCCAGCACCGGCAGCGTGATGTGCCAGAGATAGTCGGTGATTTTCTGATACCACGGCAGGGTGCTGAAATCGGCGGATACCAGCCCCCGCAGCGGGAAGAGATCGAAATAACTGCCGCCGGCAAAAAAGACAATCAGCAGCACAGCGAACAGAAATGCCGGAATGGCATAGCCGATGATAATGAACGTGCTGCTCCAGATATCAAAACGGCTGCCGTTGTAGACCGCTTTGCGGATCCCAAGCGGAATGGAAACCAGGTAGATAATCAGCGTTCCCCACAGTCCCAGGGTGATCGACACCGGCAGGCTTTGTTTGATCAGGGTTAAGACCGAGGCACTGCGGAACAGGCTATCGCCAAAATCAAACCGGACATAATCCCACAGCATTTTGAAATAGCGCTCGTGAATCGGTTTATCAAAACCATAGCGATGGGTGATCTCGGCAATCACCTCCGGATCCAGCCCGCGGCCGCCGCGATAATGGCTTTCGCTGATATTCCCCACGCCCGTTTTGGCATGGCTTGCGCCCATTCCTTCTCCGCCACCGCCGGGCATTCCGCCGCTGGTGCCAAATTCAATCGCCGCAATCGCCTGATCGACCGGCCCGCCGGGCGCGATTTGCACAATAAAAAAGTTAATAGTGATGATGGCCCACAGGGTTGGGATGATCAGCAGGAGACGGCGGATTAGATACGCACCCATGATGATTCCTTATCGCCGCTCAGCTGGGAGTCTGGCGGCTTTGTTAACGTCATACCACCAGGTATCGAAGCCCAGCGAATAGATCGGGCGCACGGCAGGCAGCGAAAATTTGTCCCAGCGGGCAAGACGATCTTCACCCATATACCACATGGGCAGCATGTAGTCGTTCCAGGTTAACACTCTGTCGAGGGCGCGTCCTAATGGCAGGAGCTTCTGTTTATCGCCCTGTGCCGCCACGATCTTTGCAATTAGCGCGTCAACGACCGGGCTTTTTACCCCCGGCGCATTGTACGAGGAGTCGATGTAACTGGACGCCCAGGAAATCTGCAGGTCGGAGCTTGGCCAGGGCTGCGCGGGCCACAGGCTCTGCATCATATCGTAATCCCGGCTGCGCTTGCGGTTGGTCAGCTGGGCGATATCCACCTGGCGTATGTTCATTGTGATCCCCAGCCGGGCCAGGTTGTGCTTAAACGGCAAAACCCACTGATCGTTTGCCCCTGACGCGATCAGTAGCTCGAAGCTCAACGGTTTTCCCGTTTGGGCATTGACCCGTTTTTGATTTTTCAGGACCCAACCGGCCTCATCCAGCAGTTTGCTGGCTTTCAGCAAATTGTCACGATCAAAGCCGTTGCCATCGGAGGTGGGGGGATCAAACACGGTGGTAAACACTTCCGGCGGCAATTGTGCTTTGAAGGGGGCCAGCAGCGTCAACTCGTCCACATTGGGGTAAGCGCGCGCCGCGTATTCGGTATTCTGAAAATAGCTGTTAGCGCGGCTGTAGGCGCCATAAAACAGCGCCTTGTTCATCCACTCAAAGTCAAAGGCCAGGGTAATGGCCTGACGTACCCGGCGGTCGTTAAATACCGGACGCTGAATATTAAACGCCAGCCAGCGCGTGTCCTGGGCAGAGCTATTTTTGTGCTCGTCCTTGACGATGTAGCCTTTGGCAAAGTTTTTACCGATATAGCGCGTAGCCCAGTTTTTAGCGCTGTTCTCCAGGCGTAAATCGAAGGCTCCGGCCTTAAAGGCCTCAAAAGCCACGTTATCGTCCAGGTAGTAATCATAGCGAAGGGTGTCGAAATTCCAGTGCCCCCGGTTTACCGGCAGGTTGGCGGCCCAGTAGTCTTTTACCCGGGAGTAGACCACATACTGCCCCATGCGCCAGTCGGTGATGCGGTACGGGCCTCCAGCCAGCGGCGGTGTGGAGAGCGGGTCGCTCAGCTTATGGGCTTTCCAGAACGATTCAGGCATTACGGGCAGGGAGAACAGGCTCAGCATATTCTCTTTATTCGGCTCGCTCAGCTCAATGCGCACGGTGAGCGGTGCGATGGCCCTGACCGACGCGCCTTTGTAGACAATACGGAACTGGGGAACGCCTTCAGTCATAAATTTATGAAACGTAAAGGCGACATCGCTTGCCCTGACCGGCGAACCGTCATGAAAACGCGCCCGCGGGTTAAGCGAAATTTCCGCCCAGGCAAAATTATCCGCATACCGCACGTTTTCGGCGATCAGCGGATAGTAGCTTCCGGGCTCATCATCAGAGGTGACAAACAGGGTATCGTAGAGAGATTCTGTGCGCGCCGCGGCCACACCGCGCAGGGCAAAGCGGTTGAAGTTATCGAACGTGCCGGTGGCGGAGAGCGTGACATTCCCGCCTTTCGGCGCGGCAGGGTTGACGTAATCATAATGGGTGAAATTCACCGCGTATTTCGGTTCACCAATCACCGCAAACGCAACGTCTTCTTTGATGGTTTGCGCCTGGCTGGACAGGGCCGTCAGTGCCAACAGCAACAGTATGAAGCGCATAAACATCTCGCGACAGCTCCCTCTTTAACAGACCGGCTCAGTTAAGCTGAATAATAAGTGACGTCACGGGCAATGTGAAATTATTCGCCAGCGTGCGTCAGGTCGGGCCGCCACTCACGGAACTGCTCCAGCGGCATCGGACGGCTAATCCAGTATCCCTGCAGGAAGTTAACGCCATGTTCGCGCAGCCAGGCCGCCTGTTCCGGCGTTTCCACGCCCTCTGCGACGGTAGACATGTTCAGCCGTCTTGCCAGCATCAGTACGGCATCAAGCACCGGCGAGGTGACGGTTTCTGTCCCAATGGCGTTAACAAAACCCCGGTCGATTTTGATGTAATCCATGGTGAAATGTTCAAGATAGATCAGCGCACTGTGGCCGGTACCAAAATCATCGATCGCTATCTCAAACCCTTCGTTGTGCAGCCATTCGAACAGGTTGTTTGCTTCACGGTGGTTAAGCATGTCGCGCTCGGTAATTTCCAGCACCAACTGGAAGTGATCCGGCGGCAGTAACTCTTTAAAGGTGCGCATATCATCTTTAAAGCTGTCGGCGTGTAGATGCCCCGGCGCAATGTTGATACCGAGTTTTGCGCCCGGCGGCAGTTGGGTCTGTAATACCGGCGCATCGTGAATGATAAGGTCAAACAGATGCAGCGTGAGCGGAACAATCAGCTGCTGCGCTTCAGCAAAATTGATAAACGCATCAGGGGGGATCTCACCCATGGTGGGGTGCTTCCAGCGCATCAGGACCTCAACCCCCCGCATTTTCAGATCTTTTGCATCCACCACGGGCTGATAGACCACATAAAACTGGCCGCGCTTAATGGCGCTGAGGATCTCTTTGCCGGGATTTACGCGGATGGTGAGGATATAGAAATTCAGCGAACCTGCCGCAATACCGCACACCAGCCCAAAGAAGAGGGCGTAGAGGATTTCGTCGCTTGTCCACTTTTCAGCGTACAGCTTAATGGTCAGCGGCACGGCCTTAAGCGTGGCGGTACGCTCGGGCACGGCATGTAAATCTTGCGCCCTGATCAGGGTACTGGACATGGTGGACAGCGCCATATCACCGATGATGATGGCAATCCCTGCGAAGTCGTCCTGGCGCGCGGTATAAAGCAGGTAGGGGGTCAGATTGAGATTAACTGACGTAAACACCCCGCCGTCTTTAACCAGAGGGTTTCGGTACCAGATGGCAATGGCGGGTTTATTCGGCAGCATAGGCGTGCCCGGCAGTAATGCCATATCAATCTTCTTGTTGATGTGCAGCTCAGGTATAAGAGCTTCCATCGGCGTATCCATCGGCCCGGTGGCCGACGAGCAGAAGGCGATTTTGTCCCTGACCAGCAAGAACGCGCGCACATTGAGGCTGAAGGCCGCGCGCGACGTCAGCTCGGCATTGACGTCATGGCAGCTGTTCAGCGTGAGGGGCTGAAGAACATCGATAGAGGTTTTCAACTCTTCGAAATAGCTCTCCATGTAGAGGCTCACATCGGTAATCAGGGTGTCGAACCGGACTTCCCGCTTGTGGTAACTCCAGAAAAATTGCAATGAACCCAAAAGCAGGGCAGTGACCAGACCTGTAATAATACTGAGGAACAGTATCTTGCGATGACTGGAAAAGTAGCGGGTGAACATAGACGTCGTGGTTCCTGAATTGCCGCTGGATGTATTCAGTGTAACGGGCAAAAAAAAACACCGCCGAAGCAGTGTCTTTTTTTCATCATATCGCCAGCCAAGGGAAACCCGCGATACAATCATCATATTAACTGCGGGTCAGTACGCGACGCGCTTCGTTGTAGCGCTTCTTCCAGTATGGCTCGTTCATGCTGGAAATGGTCACACCGCTGCTGGTGGAGGCATGCACAAACTGGTCATTACCAATATAGATGCCGACATGTCGACCCGTTGAACCGGCACGGAACAGAACTAAATCACCGGTGCGCAGTTTTGTACGTGAAATCGACTTACCCACTTCCTGCTGTTCGTAAGTTGAACGCGGCAGGTCTAACCCAAACTGCTCACGGAAGGTACGCTGTACAAAGCTGGAACAATCGATACCTTTTTTGGTGCTGCCGCCCAGACGATAACGCACGCCTTTCCAGTCAGCATACTGGTCCATAATACGGGACTTCACGTCCAGATTACGTACCATATTTTCAAATTCATCCTGAGAGGCTTGCAGTGACGAGGAATCTTCCATTCCCACAACACGCGTCTCAGGATGCATATTCTTTGCGGTGTTCGATGTACTACATGCAGACAACAGTACCGCAACTGCTATCGCCGGGATCCCCCGCAAGATATATCTCAAAATCGGTTGAGATTTGACCATTTTGTTTATTTTCCCTTGAAGTCCTTAACGACAAATATCGTTATAAAAATGCCAAACGTGACGAGACTAATTATCTGTTCACAATGAGACAATTCTTTCTGGTCACATTTGTGGCGCAGCGCACAAATTTATTCACCAAGGAAATAATTATCTCTATGGGGCAAAACGAGTTCGAGATTAACCGATTGCCAGGGCTATTGCGAGTAAAAAAAGCCTTTTTTTTATAAGAAATTGTGATACAGAAAGTAAAAATCCGACATTGCTTAAAATGCAGTCAGATCCGGCGCTTAATCACGCAATTGATTCATTTTTATCATGAAAGAGATGACGGGAAGATGACAGTGCGAAACGATCGCGGCGGGAGATCTATCAGGGATCGCAATGATCCCTGATAGCGGACGTTAATTTTGGTTAATTATTTGTTTAATGCTTGTTGCTTTTTACCCGGCAGATAGCGATCAAACAGGGCTATTATCCGGTCGCTCAGCGGTGTCATCAGGCACCACGGTAACGCGACCAGCGCAACAGAGAGCGAGCCCACGGCAATATCGGTGAACCAGTGTGCGCCAATCATTACGCGAGGGAAGGCGAAAACCACAAAAATAATCAGGGCTATGGCGAACGCCTTCCTGCCGAAATAGCGCAGCATGACTGCACAAAAAATAAGCAGCATCATGCCGTGATCGCCAGGGAAACTGGCCTTCGAGGCATCTTTCGTTGGAATATGCAGCAATTCGCTGACGCGATAAATATCGGTAAAGAACAGCGTTGGGCTTGAGCGCTTGACCGGAATAATAGCCGTAGCCAGTTGGTTAATGGCCACAGCCAGCAGCAGCATCATCAGACCAATAATCATAATGCGGCGACGCCCGGTTTTGTCCTCTTTCAGCCAGAAAGAGAGCATCAGGCAGCCCATCGCCACCAGCGAACAGCCGTCAAACGCGCGGTTGTTGGTAATCGCCACCAGCCACAGGAAGGCATCACTCTTCACCAGAGCCTGGTTAAAGAAATGGAAGATGGCAGAATCCAGCGGAAACCAGAAACCGTGATCCACCGGGATATACCAGGAGAAAAAGAGCGCCAGTCCGGCGACATTGAGCAGCAAAATCAGGGGAATTCGAGTTGTCATAACATTCAGCATACAGGGAAATCAGGGGCAACGTTAGCCGCCCGAACTTAAACGAAGCTTCAACAGGCTGGACTGCAGGGCATTCCAGTCGGCGTTAACCGCACTAATTAACTCTATTCTGCTATCCGGGGGCGCAACATTCTGCGTTTCAATAAAGAAATCTTCACCCTGACGGTTGATGCGCACCAGGCCGTCGGGGGTGCGCATAATTCCCTTAACGCGATCGACCGGCGCCAGTCTTGCCCACTCAAGCACGCCTATGGTGTCGAAAACGGTGTCGGCATCAAAGATCCACCCGCAGGCCTGATGACCCTGACCGCTGTTGAGATTACGTCGCCAGCGCTGGTGTTCCGGCAGGCTCAACGCCGCCAGACCCTGCTTTGCGGGATGACTATGCGCATGCTCCGCACTGGCTGGCAGCTCGGTGAGGTTCAGGCGAGGCAGGTCGAGCAGGGCGACATCTATCTTCCCCTGAGTGGTTTGCACCCGCTGACGGTTGCCCCCGAAATGTTGCCACCAGGCATCGAATGCCGCCTGGCTTTCAGCCGTGGCCCGATCTTCTTTATTGGCGACGATAATATCTGCGCAGGCGAGCTGATCGCGGAAGTTGTCGTTGGCCACCGCTTTTTCATCCAGCAGCTGTCGCGGGTCTAGCAGGCAAAGCGTGGCGCGTAAGTCTATCCACGGCTCGTAAACCGGCGCGGTGAGTAAATCAAGAATTTGCTTCGGGTGGCCAAGCCCCGTCGGTTCAATCAGCAGGCGGTCGGGTTTACCCTGACGCAGCAGCGTATTCAGCCCCACCTGCATGGGCAGGCCATTCACACAGCACATGCATCCGCCTGGGATCTCTTTGATCATGGCGCCGCTGTCAGAAAGTAACGCGCCGTCAATACCGACTTCACCGAATTCATTGACCAGTACGGCCCATTTTTCTGCCGGATCTTTATTGGCCAGCAGGTGGAGAATTGAGGTGGTTTTCCCGCTACCGAGAAAACCGGTAATAAGGTTGGTCCTGGTCACGTGCGCTCCGGTAGATAATTGTGATGATGTAACAATTATCTCTCATCCTGACGAAAAAAGGGCGCAATGAGAAGAGGAAGGGCAAACGGAGCGCATGTCCGTTCGCCTTAAGCGCAATAAACGTTAAAGATTTAACGTTTCGATAACAGCCTGGCGCGCCCCGAGGCGGGCTATACGTTGGTATGCCTGATTCACCGCCTCGACAAAAACGTGGTTTTGCGCGAGATCGTGACCAAAGACTTCGCTCAGCGTCAGCAGAGCGTTAACGCGGTTTGCGTCATTGCTGGCTTCAACCTTCGCACGGATTTTGTCGCTGAGCGGATCGCGGACATCAATCGTATTGCCTTGTTCATCTGTACCGCTGACGTAGCGGATCCAGCCCGCCACACCCAGCGCCAGCAGGGGCCACGCGCTTTGACGCTCCAGATGAATACGGATCCCATCCAGCATGCGCTGGGGCAGCTTTTGACTGCCGTCCATCGCAATTTGCCAGGTACGGTGCTGCAGTGCCGGGTTGGCAAAACGGTCGAGCAGGCTGTCGGCGTAAGCCGTCAGATCAACATCGGTGATACGTAACGTAGGGGCCTGTTCATCCAGCATTAAACGCCGCGCGGCCTGACGAAACGCCTTATCCTCCATACATTCATTAATATGCGCATACCCGGCGAGATAGCCCAGATACGCCAGGAAGGAGTGGCTGCCGTTCAGCATACGTAATTTCATCTGTTCCCACGGCAGAACGTCCTGCACCATCTGCACGCCTGCCACTTCCCACTCCGGGCGTCCGGCGACAAAGTTATCTTCCACGACCCACTGTATAAAGGGCTCGCAGCTGATGGCGCACGGATCTTCCACACCGAGTTCCTGCGCGACCTCCGCCAGCGAGGCATCGGTGGCGGCGGGCACAATCCTGTCAACCATTGTGCCCGGGAAACTCACATGGGTATCAATCCATCCGGCCAGGTCTTCAGAGCGTTTCTGCGCCATGCCGAGCACGGCATTTTTCACCACGTGGCCGTTATCCGGGATGTTATCGCAGGAAAGCACCGTAAAGGCGGGTAAGCCGCGTTCACGGCGGCGGTGGAGCGCTTCGACTATGATCCCTGGGGCGGAATGGGGCTCCGTAGGGTTTTCCAGATCGTGAACGATCCGGGTGTTTTGCAAATCGAGTTTCCCGGTTGCGGGGTCGATGCAATAGCCTTTCTCAGTAATGGTGAGGGAAACAATTGCCACCTGCGGCTCGCAAAATTTCTCAATGATGGCGGCCAGCGAGTCCAGTTTTGCGTTCAGGCATGCATGCACGGCTCCAGTGATAATCGGCTGGTTGCCCTCCGCGCCTTTCTCCAGCACGGTGAAGAGGTGATCCTGCGCCCGCAGCTGGCTCATCAACACGTCGCCGCTGAACAGACTAATCTCACAAATGCCCCAGTCGCCTCCTTTGGCATTCAGCACCCGATGGGTTAATAACGCCTGATGCGCACGGTGAAAAGCACCAAAGCCGAAGTGAACGATGCGCGAGCGCAGAAGCGAGCGATCGTAGCGCGGCTGCTGAACATGGGCAGGAAGCGAGGTGGAGGCAATTGTCTTCATGAAATACACACCTGATTAACCATTAATTAACAATGCCAGTGTAAAGTTATATGACAACAAAGAGAATTGGTAAGCCGTAAATATCGCTGTTCTGTGAGTTCGATCAATCAATCTGTGGCGCTGTGTTGACCCTCTTCATTAAACATGTATGGTAGTCGTCATCGCAGTAACACATATTGGTATAACAACTTTGGAGGATGGGCAATGGAACAAACCTGGCGTTGGTACGGGCCGAACGATCCAGTTTCTCTAGATGATGTGCGTCAGGCTGGCGCAACGGGTGTCGTCACGGCGCTGCATCATATTCCGAATGGCCAGGTGTGGCCGGTAGAGGAGATTCAACAGCGTCAGGCGCTGCTGGCAGAAAAAGGCTTAACCTGGTCTGTCGTGGAAAGTATTCCCGTTCACGAAGATATCAAAACCCATTCTGGGGAGTATCAGACCTGGATTGCTAACTATCAGCAGAGCATCCGCAACCTGGCGGCCTGCGGCATCGATACCGTTTGCTATAACTTCATGCCTGTTCTTGACTGGACGCGTACTGACCTTGAGTATCAGCTGCCAGACGGTTCCCGAGCGTTGCGTTTTGATCAGATCGCCTTCGCGGCCTTTGAGTTACACATTCTGAAACGCCCTGGCGCGGAAGCCGATTACACGGCCGACGAGCAGCAGCAGGCGCGCGAATGGTTTAACGCAGCAAGCGAAGCAGACATTGAAAAGCTGACCCGCAATATCATCGCGGGCCTGCCGGGTGCAGAAGAGGGCTACACGCTGGATCAGTTCCGCGCCCGTCTGGCAGAGTACGGCGGCATTGATAAAAATCAGCTGCGCGAAAACATGGCGTACTTCCTGCGCGCGATTGTGCCGGTCGCGGAAGAGGCGGGCGTGCGTCTGGCCGTACACCCGGACGATCCTCCGCGTCCCATCCTCGGCCTGCCGCGTATCGTCTCAACCATTGAAGATATGCAGTGGCTGAAAGAGACGGTCGATAGCATCTATAACGGCTTTACCATGTGCACGGGCTCGTACGGCGTGCGTGCGGATAATGACCTGGTGCGGATGATTGAAACCTTTGGCGATCGTATTCACTTCACGCATCTGCGTGCAACCTGCCGTGAAGAGAACCCGAAAACCTTCCACGAAGCGGCGCACCTGAGCGGTGATGTGAATATGGTGGCGGTGGTGGATGCCATTCTGGCGGAAGAGGCACGTCGTAAACAGGCTGGCGATTTACGTCCTATTCCGTTCCGCCCGGATCACGGACACCAGATGCTGGACGATCTGCGTAAGAAAACGAACCCGGGCTATTCGGCGATTGGCCGCCTGAAAGGGATGGCAGAAGTGCGCGGCGTAGAGCTGGCGCTGAAGATGACGAAGTATCCTGAGCTTCTGTAAGTTCTGTTGCCCGGTGGCGCTACGCTTACCGGGCCTACAAAAAACCGGCCTGAGAGCCGGTTTTTGTGTTTTTGTAGATCGGGTAAGGCGAAGCCGCCACCCGACAAAAGCCGCACTCAGTCAGCACGACCCATATAGCGTTTTTCTTCGATATGGATGCGGATTTTCTCACCCGCGGACAGGTATTCAGGCACCTGCACCACCAGACCGGTGGTCAGCGTCGCGGGTTTGTTACGCGCACTGGCGGACGCGCCTTTGATGCCCGGTGCCGTTTCAACGATTTCCAGATCAACCGTCTGCGGCAGTTCCAGCGCCAGCAGCACGCCGTCCCAGGTCAGAACCTGCATATCCGGCATACCGCCTTCAGGAATGAACAGCAGCTCTTCTTCAATCTGATCTTTGGTGAAGATGTACGGGGTGTAATCTTCTTTATCCATGAATACATACTCGTTGCCGTCGATATAGGAGAAATCAACATAGCGACGGGTCAGAGTGACAGTATCAACGATATCGTCACCTTTGAAACGTTCTTCCACTTTAAGGCCGGTACGTACATCGGCGAAACGCATTTTGTACAGCGTTGCTGCACCACGGGCGCTCGGGGCCTGAATATCGATATCTTTCACAATCAGCAGTTTGCCGTTGTAATTCAGTACCATACCTTTCTTAATTTCGTTCGCTCTTGGCATTGCAGTAATCCTGTCTACGGGAGGTAAAAAATATCGCGCCAAATTACTCGTGCGCGGCCTTTCAGGCAAGCGGAATTCGTGGCTTTTGCTATCAATACACAAAAGGTGTTACTGTGCGCCCGATACCCGACTGCGCGGGTCTTTCACCGATAGAGAGCCTTTATGGATTGTCGTCCCGATTGCGGCGCGTGCTGTACCGCACCGTCCATTTCCAGCCCCATTCCAGGAATGCCGGAGGGCAAGCCTGCGAATACCCGCTGCGTTCAGCTCTCTGAAACCAACCTGTGCATGATCTTTGGCTCGCCTCTGCGCCCGAAGGTCTGCTCCGGGCTGCAGCCCTCCGCAGAGATGTGCGGCAACACGCGCGCGCAGGCGATGACGTACCTGCTTAATCTGGAAGCACTCACCGCACCTTAAACGTCTTTAATTCTTGTCAGGCACGCTATCGTCAGGGTGCACATCACCAGCGCAATCCAGAACACCGTGTGATAGTTCCAGATTTCTGCCACCACGCCGGCCATTGAGCCTGCGATAATCCAGCCCACGCGGGTGGTATTAGTATAAAGGGTGGTGGCGGAGCCTGCCTGGCCCGGCATCAGATCCTGGAAATAGAGCATGCCAATTCCGGCGAGTATGCCGATATAGATGGCGTTCAGCAGCTGTAAAGCCAGCAGCAGCCCCGGCGTATGAACCGTTAGCATTCCGACATAGAACAGTAGCCCGGCGACGGCGGCGATACGCATCAGAAAACGTTTCCCGAAACGCTTCGCGTAATAGCCAGCAATCAGCATGGTGGGGATTTCAAGCCCGGCCGCGGTCCCCATCATGATGCCAGCAAGCTTCTCGGGCAGATGCAGCTCATCAATAATAAACAGCGGCATATTAATGATATACAGGCTGTTTGTGCCCCACATCAGCGTACAGATAATAAAGAGGAGCAGGGCGTCACGACGGTTACGACGCGGTGCCTCCAGCACGCCTGTTGCCACTTTTGGCTCTTTACGCATCGACGGCAGAAAGAACCACACCATGGCGCCACACACCACAAAGGCCACTGCCGCACTCAGGTACATCACCGTAAAGCCAAACCCCATCGCCAGCGCGTAAGCCAGCGGCGGGCCAATAACCCACGCCAGCGATACTTGCGCACGCAGAATAGAGCTGAACATCACCGCTTCTCGCCCGGTATGGTCGGCATGCTCACGGGCAAGGGCGAACATCTGCGGATTCGCCGTTGAACCGAAACTGCTCAGAAACACCCCGATAAACAGCAGAACAAAATAGTTGCGGTTCCAGGCAAACAGGACGCAGGCGAACACCCCCAGCAGACAGCAAAAGACGATCAGGCTTTTACGATCGCCTTTTTTATCTGAACGCCCCGCCAGAAACTGGCTCACCAGGATGCCGATAATGGCGCTTCCGGTAAAGAAGAAGCCCACCATCGCCGGACGCGCATGGACTTCATTGGTCAGGAACAGGCTCAGCGTAGGGGTCTGCAGCGCACCGGCGATGCCGGTCAGGAAGGCAACAATTAAAAATGCCGTTGAGGTGAAATCAAAGGGCTTCGGCGAGACGGCGGCGGGCGTGTTATGCATGTTTCACAGTCGGTGAGTTTCCAGGAGACGCGGAGTGTACGTCGCGAGTCAGAAAATAAACAGAGGGTGAGGTCAATTTCGCCACGAATAATCAAAATGGCATTTCATATTCGCGTGCAGCTGACCTTAGCTGAAACTGATTTGCTGACCGTCAGCAAAATTCAGCTGAACGAGGAAGAAATGTGCTGCATCTCTAAATTCTGCAATCAGAAATGTAACTTTCCTTGCAACGTCTTGCAGAAAGCGCAAGACTTTTTGAAACGTTTCAGCGCTATCTTGTTTTAACAAACGGAGCAGGCTAGCGCATTTTTTCTCAGTGAAGCTGAAACGATTCACTTTCAGCAGGAGAGGAGAACCATGTTCCAGTTATCTGTACAGGATATCCACCCGGGCGCTCAGGCCGGGAACAAAGAAGAGGCCATTCGCCAGGTTGCCGCTGCCCTTGTGCAGGCCGGCAATGTGGCTGAAGGCTACGTCAACGGCATGCTGGCGCGTGAGCAGCAGACCTCGACCTTCCTCGGCAATGGCATCGCCATTCCGCACGGCACCACAGACACCCGCGATCAGGTGCTGAAAACCGGCGTTAAGGTTTATCAGTTCCCGCAGGGCGTTGTGTGGGGCGAGGGGCAGGTGGCTTACGTGGCCATCGGTATCGCGGCCAGCAGCGACGAGCACTTAGGTTTGCTGCGTCAGCTGACGCATGTGCTGAGCGATGACGCCGTGGCCGAGCAGTTGAAATCTGCCACCACCGCTGAAGAGCTGCGCGCTCTGCTGATGGGCGAAAAACAGAGCGAAGCGCTGAAACTGGATAACGATACGCTGACGCTGGACGTTGCCGCGACCGATCTGGTGACGCTGCAGGCCCTGAACGCCGGACGCCTGAAAGAAGCCGGGGCAGCAGACGCTACCTTTGTTACCCGCGTCATTAACGATAAGCCTCTCAATCTGGGCCAGGGTATCTGGCTGAACGACAGTGCTGAAGGCAACCTGCGGAGCGCTATCGCGGTGAGCCGTGCCGCAAGCGCCTTTGACGTAGACGGTGAAAGCGCTGCACTGCTGGTGACCGTCGCCATGACCGATGACCAGCCGGTTGCCGTGCTGAAGCGTCTGGGCGATCTGCTGCTGAACAACAAAGCTGAAAAACTGCTGAACGCGGATGCCGCCACCGTGCTGGCTCTGCTGACCAGTGATGATGCGCTGACGGATGACGTGCTGAGCGCAGAGTTCGTTGTACGTAACGAGCACGGCCTGCATGCCCGTCCGGGCACCATGCTGGTGAATACCATTAAACAATTTGAAAGTGAGATCACCGTGGCTAACCTGGATGGCACGGGCAAAGCGGCCAATGGTCGTAGTCTGATGAAAGTTGTCGCGCTGGGCGTGAAGAAGGGTCACCGTCTGCGTTTCACCGCGCAGGGTGCGGATGCTGAACAGGCGCTGAAAGCGATTGGCGATGCCATCGCGGCGGGTCTGGGGGAGGGCGCATAATGAGCAGACGTGTTGCGACTATTACGCTGAACCCGGCTTATGACCTGGTGGGGTTTTGCCCGGAGATTGAGCGCGGCGAAGTAAACCTCGTGCGTACCACTGGCCTGCATGCTGCGGGCAAAGGGATTAACGTCGCGAAAGTGCTCAAGGATCTCGGTATCGATGTCACCGTGGGGGGATTCCTCGGTAAAGATAACCAGGATGGTTTCCAGCAGCTGTTCAGTGAGCTGGGCATTGCTAACCGTTTCCAGGTTGTTCAGGGCCGTACCCGTATCAACGTCAAACTGACGGAGAAAGACGGGGAAGTGACCGATCTGAACTTCTCTGGCTTTGAAGTGACGCCGTCTGACTGGGAGCGTTTTGTTAACGATTCTCTGACCTGGCTGGGCCAGTTCGACATGGTGTGCGTCAGCGGCAGTCTGCCATCTGGCGTAAGCCCGGAAGCCTTCACCGACTGGATGACGCGCCTGCGCAGCCAGTGCCCGTGCATCATCTTTGACAGCAGCCGTGATGCGCTGGTCGCCGGCCTGAAAGCGTCCCCGTGGCTGGTGAAGCCTAATCGTCGTGAACTTGAGATCTGGGCTGGCCGGAAGCTGCCAGAATTAAAAGATGTGATTGACGCTGCCCATGCGCTGCGCGAGCAGGGTATCGCTCACGTGGTGATTTCGCTTGGTGCAGAAGGGGCGTTGTGGGTTAACGCGTCTGGCGAATGGATCGCCAAACCGCCGTCGGTTGACGTTGTCAGCACCGTTGGCGCCGGGGATTCGATGGTTGGCGGTCTGATCTATGGCCTGCTGATGCGCGAATCCAGTGAACATACTTTACGTCTTGCCACCGCCGTTGCAGCCCTGGCCGTGAGTCAGAGCAATGTCGGCATTACCGATCGTACCCAGTTAGCCGCGATGATGGCGCGCGTTGACTTAAAACCTTTTAACTAACAGCAGGAGAGGAATAATGAAAACGCTGCTGATTATTGACTCCGGTCTCGGACAGGCTCGCGCCTATATGGCGAAGACCCTGCTGGGAGCGGCGGCGAACAAAGCACATCTGGAAATGACCGATAACCCGGGCGACGCTGAACTGGCGATTGTGCTGGGTGATAAGGTCCCGGCTGACAGCGCGCTGAACGGCAAAAAAGTGTGGCTGGGCGATATTAATCGCGCGGTGGCACATCCGGAACTGTTCCTGAGCGAAGCGAAAGGCCACGCGTCTGTCTACAGCGCACCGGCTGCGGCAGCACCGGTTGCTGCCACGGGCCCGAAACGCATTGTGGCGGTGACAGCTTGTCCGACGGGCGTCGCGCATACCTTTATGGCGGCTGAAGCGATTGAAACTGAAGCGAAAAAACGCGGCTGGTGGGTGAAAGTTGAAACCCGTGGCTCGGTGGGTGCGGGCAATGCCATCACCCCGGAAGAAGTGGCGGAAGCCGATCTGGTGATCGTTGCGGCGGATATCGAAGTGGATCTGGCGAAATTCGCGGGTAAACCGATGTACCGCACCTCTACCGGCCTGGCGCTGAAAAAGACCGCGCAGGAGTTTGATAAAGCGCTGGTGGAAGCCCAGCCTTATCAGGCAACCGGTGCGGCTAAACCGGCTACCGAAGGGAAAAAAGAATCCGCGGGCGCCTATCGTCACCTGCTGACCGGTGTGTCTTATATGCTGCCGATGGTGGTGGCGGGCGGTCTGTGTATCGCACTGTCATTCGCGTTTGGTATCACCGCATTTAAAGAAGAAGGGACGCTGGCTGCGGCGTTAATGCAGATTGGTGGCGGCTCCGCGTTCGCGCTGATGGTGCCGGTGCTGGCAGGCTTTATCGCCTTCTCCATCGCTGACCGTCCGGGTCTGACGCCGGGTCTTATCGGCGGTATGCTGGCTGTGAGCACCGGTTCCGGCTTTATTGGCGGTATCATCGCCGGTTTCCTGGCGGGTTACGTCGCGAAGCTTATCAGCTCGAAGCTGAAGCTGCCGCAAAGTATGGAAGCCCTGAAACCGATTCTGATCATCCCGCTGATTTCCAGCCTGGTGGTCGGTCTGGCGATGATTTACCTGATTGGTAAACCGGTGGCGGGTATCCTGGCGGGTCTGACCCATTGGCTGCAAACCATGGGCACGGCAAACGCGGTGCTGTTGGGTGCTATCCTCGGTGGCATGATGTGTACCGACATGGGTGGTCCGGTAAACAAAGCGGCCTATGCATTCGGTGTGGGCCTGCTGAGTACCCAGACCTACGCGCCAATGGCAGCCATTATGGCAGCCGGTATGGTGCCACCGCTGGCGCTCGGCCTGGCAACGATTATTGCGCGTCGTAAATTCGACAAAGCGCAGCAGGAAGGCGGCAAAGCGGCGCTGGTACTGGGCCTGTGCTTTATCACCGAAGGGGCGATTCCGTTCGCTGCCCGTGACCCAATGCGTGTTCTGCCTTGCTGTATCGTTGGCGGCGCGGTGACCGGGGCTATCTCAATGGCGATTGGCGCGAAGCTGATGGCACCGCACGGTGGTCTGTTCGTTCTGCTGATCCCAGGCGCTATCACCCCGGTACTGGGTTACCTGCTGGCGATTGTTGCCGGTACGCTGGTGGCGGGGCTCTCTTACGCGGTGCTGAAACGCCCTGAAGCGGAAGCGGTGGCAAAAGCAGCCTAAAAGAGGTGTCGGGTGGCGGTTTCGCCTTACCCGACCTATAAAAAAGCCGGACGCTTAACGCGATCCGGCTTTTTTTATGCCGCCTGTTCAGCAGTCTGCTGTGCCTTCAGCCAGGCGATCTCTTCCGCCCAGATATCCGGATTGATGGTTTCCAGCACCATGGGGATACCATCGAAACGGGCGTCCTGCATGATAAAGCGGAACGCATCATGGCCAATATTACCTTCACCCAGGCTGTGGTGACGGTCTACGCGACTGCCAAAGGCGCTTTTGGCATCGTTTAAGTGCATTCCGCGCAGATACTTAAAGCCCACCACGCGTTCGAACTCATCGAAGGTGTTTTTCGTGGCCTCGGTTGTGCGCAGGTCGTAACCGGCTGCAAACGCGTGACAGGTATCGATACATACGCCCACGCGGGATTTATCTTCCACGCCGTCGATGATGGCGGCCAGATGTTCAAACTTAAAGCCGAGGTTGCTGCCCTGACCGGCGGTATTCTCGATCACCGCGGTAACCCCCTGGGTTTTATCCAGCGTGATGTTAATGGACTCCGCAATGCGTGCCAGGCAGGCCTCTTCGTCTATCTGCATCAGATGGCTACCCGGATGGAAATTCAGCAGCGTCAGCCCAAGCTGCTCGCAGCGCTGGACTTCATCCAGAAACGCTTCGCGGGACTTCTCCAGCGCTTCCTGAACCGGATGACCGAGGTTGATCAGATAGCTGTCGTGGGGAAGGATTTGACCCGGCCCGTAATGGTACTTCTCACAGGCGGCTTTGAAATCATCTATGACATCAGCGGTAAGCGGCGCGGCGCGCCACTGGCGCTGGTTTTTGGTGAACAGGGCGAAAGCGGTCGCCTCAATTTCGGCGGCGCGAATGGCGGCATTCGCAAGGCCACCGGCAGCGCTGACGTGCGCTCCAACGTATTTCATAAAGGGACTCCTGTTAACCCGAAATGCGTATCATAACGGGTTAACAGGAGAAGGATGTAGTGGTTTATGCCATCAGGCTGTGAACCACGAGGTTAATCGCACCGCCACCCACAATCAGCCAGATGAAGAGCACCAGCGCCATCAGCAGCGGTTTCGCACCGGCTTTTTTCAGCGCGCTGACGTGCGTGGTCACCCCCAGCGCCGCCATCGCCATCGCCAGCAGCACGGTATCCAGCGTCACCAGCATATCGACCACCGCTTTTGGCAGCAGGTGGAAGGAGTTGAAAATCGCCACCACGATAAACAGGATCGCAAACCACGGTATGGTGATTTTACTCTTCTGATTACCACACGCGGGCGCAAGCTGTTTCACGCGGGCGGCCAGGATAATCAGGAAGGGTGCCAGCATCATGACGCGCAGCATTTTAGCAATCACTGCGGCGTTTTCTGCTTCCGGGTTAATGGCATGACCCGCCGCCACGACCTGCGCCACTTCATGCATGGTTGAGCCAATGTAGATGCCATAGGTTTCCGGGCTAAACCAGTGGGCAACCAGCGGATACATGGCCGGGTAGAGGAAAATAGCCAGCGTACCGAAGATCACCACGGTCGCGACCGCCACCGTAACTTTGCTGGATTCCGCCTTGACCACAGGTTCGGTTGCCAGTACCGCCGCCGCACCGCAAATACTGCTCCCGGCACCGATCAGCCAGCTGGTCTGTTTATCCAGGCCAAAGATTTTCTGCCCGATAAAGCAGGCCAGTAAAAAGGTGCTGGTCAGGGTCAGGACGTCAATGGCGATACCGCTAATGCCGACATCCGCAATCTGTGAAAAGGTGAGGCGAAAGCCGTAAAGAATGATCCCGAGGCGCAGCAGATGCTGCTTGGCAAAAATAACGCCGCCATCACAGGACTTCCAGATGTGCGGGTAAACGGTGTTACCCACGACCATGCCGAGCAGGATCGCCAGCGTTAAGGCGCTAAAACCGGCACCGGCGACGGCGGGAATGCTGCCGCCCCATAATGCCACACCGGTGACGACCGCGCTGAGCGCAAGACCCGGCACGAAGTGCCACAATGTACGATGATGCTGTAAGGTGATTTCTGACATAACCTTCTCCTTTGTCTGGCTAAAGGTTACGGCGCGCTGGTTTAAAAATAAAATTGATTATATACTTATAATCAATCTATATAAGTGGTAAGCAACCATGCACATTACTTTGCGTCAGCTGGAAGTTTTTGCCGAAGTGCTGAAAAGCGGGTCGACGACCCAGGCCTCGCAGATGCTTTCGCTTTCCCAGTCTGCGGTCAGCGCCGCGTTAACCGATCTTGAGGGCCAGTTGGGCGTGCAGCTCTTCGACAGGGTAGGGAAGCGGCTGGTGGTTAACGAACATGGCCGCCTGCTTTATCCCCGCGCGCTGGCGCTGCTGGAACAGGCAACGGAAATTGAACAACTCTTCCGGGAAGAGAACGGTGCCATCCGCGTGTATGCCAGCAGCACCATCGGGAACTATATCTTGCCGGAAGTGATTGCCCGCTATCGCCGGGATTTCCCGACCCTGCCGCTGGAGATGAGCGTGGGGAACAGTCAGGATGTGATTAACGCGGTAATCGATTTTCGCGTGGATATCGGTCTTATCGAAGGGCCGTGCCATAACGTCGATATCATTGCGGAACCCTGGCTGGAAGATGAACTGGTGGTCTTCGCTTCACCCGCCTCGTCGTTATTGCTGGGTGAGGTGACGCTGGAACGTCTGGCGCAGGCGCAGTGGATCCTGCGTGAGCAGGGCTCCGGCACGCGGGAAATTGTTGATTATCTGCTGCTCTCCCATTTGCCGCATTTCCAGCTGGGGATGGAGCTGGGCAACTCAGAGGCGATCAAGCATGCGGTGCGACATGGCCTTGGGATCAGCTGCCTTTCACGACGGGTCATTATTGAACAGCTTGAGGCCGGAACGCTGGTTGAAGTTCCGCTTCCGCTGCCCAAACTGGTGCGCACGTTGTGGTGTATTCACCATCGTCAGAAACACCTTTCCAGCTCGCTGCAGCGTTTTCTGCGCTATTGCGCCATGTAAATGCGCCCCTCACCCCAATGGGGAGAGGGAAAAATTATGCTTTACTTATAATCTTGGCCGAGTCATGAAGCTCTCTTATAACTCAGTATTTCTGCCGGAAGGAACGCGGATCGTCTGCTACAATCGCGCCTCATTTATTGAATGGACAGCATTTTCACATGGTTTCAGAAACTAAAACCACAGAAGCGCCCGCGCTACGCCGCGAACTCAAGGCGCGTCACCTGACGATGATCGCCATCGGCGGCTCAATCGGTACAGGTCTTTTCGTTGCCTCCGGGGCAACCATTTCGGCAGCTGGCCCGGGTGGGGCACTTTTCTCTTATATCCTGATTGGCCTGATGGTCTACTTCCTGATGACCAGCCTGGGCGAACTGGCCGCGTACATGCCGGTATCCGGTTCGTTTTCGACCTACGGTCAGAAATACGTTGAAGAAGGCTTTGGCTTCGCGCTGGGCTGGAACTACTGGTACAACTGGGCGGTCACCATCGCCGTTGACCTTGTCGCCGCACAGCTGGTTATGACCTGGTGGTTCCCGGACACGCCAGGCTGGATCTGGAGTGCGCTGTTCCTCGCGGTCATCTTCCTGCTGAACTACATCTCCGTTCGCGGCTTTGGCGAAGCGGAATACTGGTTCTCTTTGATCAAAGTGGCAACCGTCATCATCTTTATCGTCGTCGGTGTGGCGATGATCGTTGGTATTTTCAAAGGGGCGGAACCGGCCGGGTGGAGCAACTGG
Source organism: Enterobacter cloacae complex sp. 382A5 (assembly GCF_050031095.1). Taxonomy (NCBI): domain Bacteria; kingdom Pseudomonadati; phylum Pseudomonadota; class Gammaproteobacteria; order Enterobacterales; family Enterobacteriaceae; genus Enterobacter; species Enterobacter cloacae complex sp. 382A5. The sequence goes on along the minus strand of NZ_JBLGVK010000001.1, from coordinate 3,113,435 downwards.
ACGATTGGCGATGCACCGTTTGCCGGTGGTTTCTCGGCGATGATTGGCGTGGCGATGATTGTTGGCTTCTCCTTCCAGGGCACCGAGCTGATTGGTATTGCCGCCGGTGAGTCTGAAAACCCGGAGAAGAACATTCCGCGCGCGGTGCGTCAGGTATTCTGGCGTATTCTGCTGTTCTATGTGTTCGCGATCCTGATTATCAGCCTGATTATCCCGTACACCGACCCAAGCCTGCTGCGCAACGATGTCAAAGACATCAGCGTCAGCCCGTTCACGCTGGTCTTCCAGCATGCCGGTCTGCTCTCTGCGGCGGCGGTGATGAACGCCGTTATCCTGACAGCGGTGCTGTCTGCGGGTAACTCCGGTATGTACGCCTCAACCCGTATGCTCTATACCCTGGCCTGTGACGGTAAAGCGCCGCGTATTTTCGCAAAACTGTCTCGTGGTGGTGTGCCGCGTAACGCACTGTATGCCACAACGGTCATTGCTGGTCTGTGCTTCCTGACCTCCATGTTCGGTAACCAGACGGTCTACCTGTGGCTGCTCAACACCTCTGGTATGACGGGCTTTATTGCCTGGCTGGGGATTGCCATCAGTCACTACCGCTTCCGTCGCGGCTATGTGATGCAGGGACACGATCTGAACAACCTGCCGTACCGTTCCGGGTTCTTCCCGCTGGGGCCGATTTTCGCCTTCATTCTGTGTCTGATTATCACCCTGGGCCAGAACTATGAAGCGTTCCTGGCGGACACCATTGACTGGGGCGCCGTAACGGCCACCTACATTGGTATTCCGCTGTTCCTGGTGATCTGGTTTGGTTACAAGCTGATGAAAGGAACGCACTTCGTTCGCTACAGTGAAATGGAATTCCCTGAACGATTTAACAAATAAACCGCACTTTCTCTCTTTTAGCCCGCTCATTTGAGCGGGCTTTTTTATCTCCACATTATGCAGAACGGATATAATTTTTAACAATTTAATTGATAATAATAATCGTTTGCTTTATCGTTACGTCAAAATAAGCAGACCACCGACCCGCCGGAGATGCGGGCGGAGCAAAAGGCATTGTGGGCAATAATCTTTTGATTTAGTTGTATTTACCTCATGGAGATATGGAATGTTTAGGTTGAATCCCTTCGTCAGGGGAGGACTTTGTGCGTCCGCAATGTCCCTGGCACTGCCTGTCATCGCTGCGGAATCCAGCGACACACTGGTTGTCACGGCGTCAGCGACTGAGCAAAACCTGAAGGACGCACCGGCTAGCATCAGCGTCATCACCCAGGAAGACCTGCAGCGTAAACCCGTTCAGAACCTGAAAGATGTGTTGCAGGACGTACCGGGCGTGCAGCTCACTAATGAAGGGGACAACCGTAAAGGGGTAAGTATTCGCGGTCTGGACAGCAGCTATACGCTGATCCTGATCGACGGTAAGCGTGTTAACTCCCGCAACGCCGTCTTCCGCCATAACGATTTCGATCTGAACTGGGTTCCGGTCGATGCGATCGAGCGGATCGAAGTGGTGCGCGGGCCAATGTCCTCGCTCTACGGCTCAGATGCGCTGGGCGGCGTGGTGAACATCATCACCAAGAAAATCGGTCAGAAGTGGACGGGCACCCTGAGCGCCGACTCCACCATTCAGGAACACCGCGATCGCGGGGACACCAACAACGGCCAGTTCTACACCAGCGGCCCGCTGGTGGACGGCGTGCTGGGGCTGAAGGCCTACGGCAGCGTGTCTAAGCGTGAAAAAGACAAACAGCAAGAATCGTCTACCACAACGAGCGGTGAAACGCCGCGCATTGAGGGCAACACCCGCCGCGATGCCAACGTGGAATTCGCCTGGACGCCGACGGAAGATCATGACTTTACCGCAGGCTATGGTTTCGACCGCCAGGATCGTGATTCCGATTCCCTCGATAAAAATCGCCTTGAGCGCCAGAACTACTCCGTGAGCCACAACGGCCGCTGGGGGACAGGCAACAGCGAACTGAAAGTTTACGGCGAGAAGGTGGACAACAAAAACCCGGGTAACAGCCATACCATCACTTCCGAGAGCAACGCCGTTGATGGTAAATACGTGCTGCCGCTGGGTGAAATCAATCAGCTGCTGACCTTCGGCGGCGAATGGCGTCACGACAAGCTGAAAGATCCGGTAAACCTGACCGGGGGCTCCGGCAGCACGACCTCTACCAGCCAGTATGCTCTCTTCCTTGAAGATGAATGGCGGATATTTGAACCGCTGGCGCTGACTACCGGCATCCGTATGGACGACCACGACACCTACGGCGATCACTGGAGTCCGCGAGCGTATCTGGTCTATAACGCGACCGATACCGTCACGGTGAAAGGGGGCTGGGCAACCGCGTTTAAAGCGCCATCCCTGCTGCAACTGAGTCCGGACTGGATCACCGGATCGTGTCGCGGTGCCTGCGAGATTGTCGGTAACCCGAACCTGAAACCGGAAACCAGCGAAAGCTTTGAACTCGGACTGTACTACAGCGGGGAAGAGGGATGGTTAGAGGGGGTGCAGGCCAGCATTACCACCTTCCAGAACAATGTTGATGACCGTATCAGCATCAGCCGTACGGCGAACGTTGACCAGGCTAAGAGCTACCCGAACTACGTGGGGCTGAATGCTGACGGTGAACCGATCTTCCGCTATTACAACGTCAACAAGGCGCGTATTCGTGGCGTGGAAACCGAGCTGAAGATCCCGGTGGCTGAAGACTGGAAGCTGACGCTGAACTATACCTACAACGACGGGCGTGATATCAGCAACGGCGGCAACAAACCGCTGTCCGAACTGCCGTTCCATACCGCCAACGGTACCGTGGACTGGAAGGCGACGCAGGACTGGTCGTTCTACGTCCAGGGCCACTACACCGGCGAGAAACGTGCGTTAACCAGCGCAGACGCAACGCCGGGCGGCTATGTCATCTGGAATACCGGCGCGGCATGGCAGGCAACGAAAAGCGTGAAGCTGCGCGCGGGCGTGCAGAACCTGCTGGATAAAGATCTGAGCCGCGACGATTACAGCTACACGGAAGATGGCCGCCGCTACTTTGTGGGTGTGGATTATAAGTTCTGATGTGGTTTTCATGCCCGGTGGCGCTTCGCTTACCGGGCAAAAAAGACCGCACTTACTCGAACAAATGCTCCGCATGGAAGCGGAGGTGATCCTCAATAAAGGATGCAATGAAATAGTAGCTGTGGTCATATCCGGGCTGAATACGCAGCGTCAGCGGCCAGTCTTTCTGGCGTGCGGCTTCAGCCAGCACGGCGGGCTGCAGCTGCCCGGCCAGGAACTGATCCGCATCACCTTGATCGACAAGCGTCGGGATCGCATTTCCAGGCTGGCTCGCCAGCATCAGGGCACAGCTGTCCCATTCCTGCCAGCGTTGTGCGTCATCGCCCAGATAGTTCGTGAAGGCTTTCTGCCCCCACGGTACCTGGGTGGGGTTTACAATTGGCGCAAACGCGGAAACGCTGGTGTATCTGCCAGGATTTTTTAGCGCCATGATCAACGCGCCGTGCCCACCCATGGAATGCCCGCTGATGGCACACCGGTTGCTTACTGCAAACTCACGCTGTATCAGGGCTGGCAGCTCGTCGGCAATATAGTCGTACATGCGGTAATGGCTCGCCCACGGCTGCTCTGTGGCGTTCAGATAGAACCCGGCCCCTTTGCCCAGATCATATCCGGCATCGTCCGCCACCTCATCGCCACGCGGGCTGGTGTCTGGCATCACCAGGGCGATACCCAGCTCGGCCGCCACACGCTGCGCGCCCGCTTTGGTGGTGAAATTCTCATCGTTACAGGTTAATCCCGAGAGCCAGAACAGAACCGGGGGCTTAGCACCCTCTTCAGTGGGCGGCAGGAAAATGCTGAACGTCATGGCACAGTTCAGGACAGTGGAGTCGTGGCGCCAGCGCTGCTGTCGACCTTCAAAACAACGATGCTCTTCGAGCAGTTCCATGCAGGGCTCCTTAATGCGAATTGCTATTCATTCAACCCATAATACAGAGTTTTCATTTACCTGTGAGCAACTTTCACTTTCGCAAGACAGCGAGATCCTGCATCATAAATTTACTTTTTATTAACAACTGGAGCGGTCATGGCGCTGCGAATTGCGCTCAGTGGATTTGTGGTTCTGGTGGTAGCGATGGGAATTGGGCGCTTCGCGTTTACCCCTCAGGTGCCGCTGATGATTGCCGCCGGGCAACTCACGCTCACCAGCGCAGGTCTGGTGGCGGCGATGAACTATCTGGGCTATCTGGTGGGCGCATGGGATGCGATGCGCGCCCATCGCTTCGTTGAAACTCGCCTCTGGCTGGGTATAACTGGCGCTGTGGCGCTGACGCTGCTTTCCGCCGCAGCGGATAACGCGCTGGTACATGGTCTGCTGCGCTTTGTGATTGGCTGCATGAGCGGCTGGTCGATGGTGCTCATTGCCGCCTGGACCAACGAGCGGCTGGGGCAACTGGGTAAACCGGGTATGAGCGCGGCCGTGTTTGCCGGGCCGGGCGCAGGTATCGCCCTGAGCGGACTGCTTGCGGTCTATATTCACGCAAAAGCGTTGTCGGCCGGGGCCGCATGGCAGATTTACGGCGTGCTGGCGCTGGTGCTTATCGCACTGGTTGCCCGCTATTTACCGCGTGCCGGGCAACTGCATCGGCCTGGCAGCGCGCCTGAACCCCTTATTCTGACGAAAGATCTGAAGTGCCTGGTCTGGAGCTACAGCCTGGCCGGATTTGGCTACATCCTGCCTGCAACATTCTTATCGCAAATGGCGGCCGTGCGTTTTCCCGGCAGCCTGTTTGCACAGTTTGTCTGGCCGATATTTGGCGCTGCCGCTGTTGTGGGGATTGTGCTCAGTATCGTTTTGCGCCACACCTCTACCTCGAACCGCAGGCTGGCTATCGTGCTGTGGTTACAGGGGGCGGGTGTGCTGGCGGCGTGGCTACTGCCGGGAATTGGCGGCTTGCTGACGGGCGGCCTGCTGGTCGGCGGCGGATTTCTGTGTGCCGTTCAGCTCTCTTTACTCTACGGGCGCGAGCTGGCACCCGAACATACCCGCTATATGGCGGGGCTGCTGACTACCGGTTATGCCATTGGACAGCTGGTGGGGCCGATGACCTCGGCGTTATCCACCTGGCTTACCCACAAGCTTGAGCCTGCGCTGGGGCTGGCGGGCATTGCGCTGTTCATTGCGGGCGCGCTGGTGTGGAACCGTCAGGCCGAAAGGCAGCAGCAATTGCAATAATTATCGTCGTGAATACTGGATTATGTGCGCGGCCTCACGCACAATGAGCGCACACTTTTGCCACAACGAGGGCAAAAGACGCCACACCTGCAGGAGAAAAGAATGTCATCACTCAGTAAAGAAGCGGCCCTTGTCCACGAAGCCCTGGTTGCGCGCGGTCTTGAAACGCCACTGCGTCCACCCGTTCAGGAAGTGGATAATGAAACCCGTAAACGTCTGATTGCCGGGCACATGACCGAGATCATGCAACTGCTGAATCTCGATCTGAGCGACGACAGTCTGATGGAAACGCCGCATCGCATCGCAAAAATGTATGTCGACGAAATTTTCTCCGGCCTGGACTACGCCAACTTCCCGAAAATCACCGTCATTGAAAACAAAATGAAGGTGGATGAGATGGTGACGGTGCGCGATATCACGCTGACCAGCACCTGCGAGCACCACTTCGTGACCATCGACGGTAAAGCGACCGTGGCTTACATTCCAAAAGATACGGTGATTGGTCTGTCCAAAATCAACCGTATCGTGCAGTTCTTTGCCCAACGCCCACAGGTGCAGGAGCGTCTGACGCAGCAGATCCTGACTGCGCTGCAAACGCTGCTGGGCACCAATAACGTCGCGGTCTCCATTGACGCGGTTCACTACTGCGTGAAGGCGCGCGGTGTACGTGATGCCACCAGTGCGACCACCACCACGTCGCTGGGCGGTCTGTTTAAATCCAGCCAGAACACCCGCCAGGAGTTCCTGCGCGCCGTGCGTCACCACAACTAATCTGACAGGGCAGGGACCATGGAGCGAAACGTCACGCTCGATTTTGTTCGCGGCGTCGCCATTCTCGGTATCCTGCTGCTTAATATCAGCGCCTTCGGTCTGCCGAAGGCCGCTTATCTTAACCCCGCCTGGTATGGCGAGATCACCCGTCGCGATGCCTGGACGTGGGCAATCCTCGATCTCTTTGCTCAGGTGAAATTCCTCACCCTCTTTGCGCTGCTGTTTGGCGCCGGTCTGCAACTGCTGCTCAAACGCGGCACCCGCTGGATCCAGTCACGTCTGACCCTGCTGGTGCTCCTTGGCTTTATTCACGGCCTGTTCTTCTGGGACGGTGATATTCTTCTCGCCTATGGATTAGTCGGGCTGATTTGCTGGCGGCTCATCCGTGATGCGCATAGCGTCAAAAGCCTGTTTAACACCGGCGTGATGCTCTATGTCATGGGGCTTGGGGTGCTGCTGTTGCTGGGCATGATCGCCGGCGACGCAACAAGCCGCTCGTGGATACCGGACGCCGCCAACCTGCAGTATGAGCAGTTCTGGAAGCTAAAAGGCGGCGCGGAAGCGATAAGCAATCGCGCGGATATGCTGGGCGATAACCTGCTGGCGCTGGGGGCGCAATACGGCTGGCAGCTGGCGGGGATGATGCTGATGGGCGCATCCCTGATGCGCACCGGCTGGCTGAAAGGGGAATTTAGCCTGCGCCACTATCGTCGCACCGGAGTCTTACTGGTGCTGCTGGGCGTGGCGATCAATCTCCCGGCGGTGATTGCGCAGTGGCATCTTCACTGGGATTACCGCTGGTGCGCTTTCCTGCAGCAGGTTCCGCGCGAGCTCGGTGCCCCGTTCCAGACCATCGGCTACGCCGCGCTCATCTATGGCTTCTGGCCGCAGCTCTCCCGCCTCTGGATTGTCAGTGCCGTGGCCTGCGTTGGCCGCATGGCGTTAAGCAATTACATTCTGCAGACCCTCATCTGCACCACGCTGTTCTATCGATTCGGCCTGTTTATGAAATTCGACCGTCTTACGCTGCTGGCGTTTGTTCTTCCGGTCTGGACGATAAACCTGGCGTTTTCGGTTATCTGGCTGCGGTATTTCCGCCAGGGGCCCCTGGAGTGGGCGTGGCGTCAGTTAACCGCAAAAGCGTCAGGTGTTTCATTGAATAATACATCCAGATAACGATCTGGATCACAATCATTAACAAAATGGATGTAACCGTTTTCATCTGTGTGAGCTTCTTCACGTAGTCCCCTTTCTCTCGCTGCCAAAATAGCCACCTTGCTAAACACAGGGGGTGTCTGTGAGTTGCTGCAATCCTTTTAAGGATGGTGAATATGATCACCATTCGTGACGTCGCCCGTCAGGCGGGCGTTTCTGTGGCCACCGTCTCTCGCGTGCTGAACAACAGCGCGCTGGTCAGCCCTGAAACCCGTGAAACCGTAATGAAAGCCGTGACCCAACTGGGTTACCGCCCCAATGCTAACGCGCAGGCGCTGGCTACGCAGGTCAGTGACACCATTGGCGTGGTGGTGATGGACGTGTCGGATGCGTTTTTTGGCGCGCTGGTGAAAGCGGTGGATGTTGTCGCCCAGCAGCACCAAAAGTATGTGCTGATCGGCAACAGCTATCATGAAGCAGAAAAAGAGCGCTATGCCATCGAAGTGCTGATCCGCCAGCGTTGTAACGCGCTGATTGTGCATTCAAAAGCCCTGAGTGATGAGGAACTTGCCGGATTTATGGAGCAAATCCCCGGCATGGTGCTCATCAACCGGATTGTGCCCGGCTATGCCCACCGTTGCGTGGGGCTGGATAACGTGAGTGGCGCCATGATGGCTACGCGCATGCTGATTAATAACGGGCACCAGCGAATCGGTTATCTGGCCTCCAGCCACGCGATTGAGGACGACGAACTGCGTCGCGAAGGCTGGCAAAACGCCCTGAAAGAGCATGGCATTGCGCCTGCTGAAAGCTGGGTAGGCACCGGTACCCCGGACATGCAGGGAGGGGAGGCGGCGATGGTCGAGCTGCTGGGCCGTAACCTGCAGCTCTCCGCGGTGTTTGCGTACAACGACAGCATGGCTGCCGGAGCACTAACGGCGTTAAAAGATAACGGCATTGCGGTGCCACAGCATTTGTCGTTGATCGGTTTTGACGATATTCCCATTGCCCGTTACACCGACCCGCAGCTGACAACGGTACGCTATCCCATTGTCTCGATGGCCAAACTGGCGACTGAGCTGGCGTTACAGGGCGCGGCAGGGCTGCTTGATACGGGAGCAACACACTGTTTCATGCCGACATTAGTGCGCCGCCATTCGGTCTCTGCCCGGCAAATTGTGGTTCCGATCACTAACTGATAAAGCCAGCTGATGTAACCGTTTTCAATCTGTGAGTAAATTCACAGTATCTTAACAAGGCGCTGACTATGATGTCAGCGTTTTAGGGGCTGAAACGCTATGTAACAGTGATTATTCACTTTCACTATAGCCAACGTGCCGCAAACAACGAATAAAACGCATTTCTGGAGCGTTACCGAACACGGAAGATAGAAATTTTATAAGTGAACTTCGGCTGTCAGTAACGTTTTATTAACACCTGCCCGCCGATCGTTATTCACAAGAACTACCCTGCATAAAAAAAACCGGAGATACCATGAATAAGAAGGTGTTGACTCTGTCTGCTGTAATGGCAAGCATGCTTTTTGGTGCAGCAGCGCACGCTGCGGATACCCGTATTGGTGTGACTATCTATAAATACGACGACAACTTCATGTCTGTTGTGCGTAAAGCGATCGAGAAAGATGCTAAAGCAGCGCCAGATGTTCAGCTGCTGATGAATGACTCCCAGAACGACCAGTCCAAACAGAACGATCAGATTGACGTCCTGCTGGCAAAAGGCGTGAAGGCACTGGCAATCAACCTGGTTGACCCGGCTGCTGCAGGCACAGTTATCGAGAAAGCGCGCGGCCAGAACGTGCCAATCGTCTTCTTCAACAAAGAACCTTCCCGTAAAGCGCTGGACAGCTATGACAAAGCGTATTACGTCGGTACTGACTCCAAAGAGTCCGGTATTATCCAGGGCGATCTGATCGCGAAACACTGGGCGGCCAACCCGAACTGGGATCTGAACAAAGACGGCCAGATCCAGTTTGTGCTGCTGAAAGGCGAGCCAGGCCACCCGGATGCTGAAGCGCGTACCACTTACGTTGTCAAAGAGCTGAACGACAAAGGTCTGAAAACCCAGCAGCTGGCTTTAGATACCGCGATGTGGGATACCGCTCAGGCGAAAGATAAAATGGACGCGTGGCTGTCTGGTCCTAACGCGAACAAAATTGAAGTGGTTATCGCTAACAACGACGCGATGGCAATGGGTGCGGTAGAAGCCCTGAAAGCACACAACAAATCCTCTATCCCTGTGTTCGGCGTGGATGCGCTGCCAGAAGCGCTGGCACTGGTGAAATCAGGTGCGATGGCCGGTACCGTGCTGAACGATGCCAACAACCAGGCGAAAGCCACCTTCGATCTGGCGAAAAACCTGGCCGACGGTAAAGGTGCGGCTGATGGCACCAACTGGAAAATCGACAATAAAATCGTTCGCGTACCTTACGTGGGCGTAGACCAGTCCAACCTGGCTGAGTTTATCGGTAAATAAGATAGTTAGTTATGTCTCCACAGGGCGCAACATGTTGCGCCCTTTTATAACGCGATATGCGAGGCCAACAAGGTATAATTATGGTCAGCACAACTACTCCGTCGTCCGGTGAATTCTTGTTGGAAATGAACGGCATCAACAAGTCGTTTCCCGGTGTTAAGGCACTCGATAATGTTAATTTAAAAGTTCGGCCTCATTCAATTCATGCCTTAATGGGTGAAAACGGTGCCGGTAAATCAACATTATTAAAATGTCTTTTTGGGATCTATCAAAAAGATTCTGGCAGCATTCTTTTTCAGGGGAAAGAGATCGATTTCCATTCAGCGAAAGAAGCACTGGAAAACGGTATCTCTATGGTTCACCAGGAATTGAACCTGGTACTGCAACGCTCGGTAATGGATAATATGTGGTTGGGACGTTATCCAACCAAAGGTGTTTTTGTCGATCAGGACAAAATGTACCGTGACACCAAAGCCATTTTCGATGAGCTGGATATTGATATCGATCCGCGCGCCCGCGTGGGAACATTATCCGTCTCGCAAATGCAGATGATCGAAATTGCTAAAGCGTTCTCCTATGATGCCAAAATTGTCATCATGGATGAACCGACATCGTCATTAACGGAAAAAGAGGTTAACCACCTTTTTACCATTATTCGTAAGCTAAAAGATCGCGGCTGCGGCATTGTTTATATCTCCCATAAAATGGAAGAGATCTTCCAGCTGTGTGATGAGATAACCATCCTGCGCGACGGCCAGTGGATTGCCACTCAGCCTCTCGAAGGGCTGGACATGGACAAGATCATCGCCATGATGGTGGGCCGTTCCCTGAACCAGCGTTTCCCGGACAAAGAGAACAAGCCGGGTGAGGTGATCCTTGAGGTGCGTAATCTGACCTCGCTGCGTCAGCCCTCTATTCGCGACGTCTCCTTCGACCTGCACAAGGGCGAAATTCTGGGTATTGCAGGCCTGGTCGGGGCAAAACGTACCGATATCGTCGAAACCCTGTTTGGTATTCGCGAGAAAGCCGAAGGCACCATCACGCTGCACGGTAAGAAAATTAACAACCACAACGCCAACGAAGCCATTAATAATGGTTTTGCACTGGTGACGGAAGAGCGGCGTTCGACCGGTATTTATGCCTATCTGGATATTAACTTTAACTCGTTAATTTCTAATATCCGCAACTATAAAAACAAAGTGGGTCTGCTGGATAACTCCCGCATGAAGAGTGATACCCAGTGGGTTATTGACTCTATGCGCGTAAAAACGCCGGGGCATCGTACGCAAATTGGTTCGTTGTCGGGCGGCAACCAGCAAAAAGTCATTATCGGTCGTTGGTTATTAACGCAGCCAGAAATTCTGATGCTGGATGAACCAACCCGCGGTATTGACGTCGGCGCGAAGTTTGAAATTTATCAGCTGATCGCTGAACTGGCGAAAAAGGATAAAGGGATCATTATTATCTCTTCCGAAATGCCGGAATTGTTAGGGATCACAGACCGTATTCTGGTTATGAGCAATGGTCTCGTTGCCGGTATTGTTGACACGAAAACGACAACGCAAAACGAAATTTTGCGTTTAGCGTCTTTGCACCTTTAAGATCAGGGGCTCCTCATGAGTGCGTTAAATAAAAAAAGTTTTCTCACTTATCTGAAAGAAGGCGGTATTTACGTTGTTCTTTTAGTATTGCTGGCCATTATCATTTTCCAGGACCCTACGTTCTTAAGTCTGCTGAACCTGAGTAACATTCTGACTCAGTCTTCCGTGCGTATTATTATCGCGCTGGGCGTGGCGGGGCTCATCGTCACCCAGGGGACTGACCTTTCCGCAGGGCGCCAGGTCGGCCTGGCGGCGGTGATCGCGGCAACCCTGTTGCAGTCGATGGAAAACGCCAACAAGGTGTTCCCGGAAATGGCGACCATGCCCATTTTCGTGGTGATCCTGATTGTCTGCGCCATCGGTGCGGTGATTGGTCTGATCAACGGTATCATCATCGCTTACCTGAACGTGACGCCATTTATCACCACCCTGGGTACGATGATCATCGTTTACGGTATCAACTCCCTGTACTACGACTTCGTTGGTGCGTCCCCCATCTCGGGCTTCGACAGCGGTTTCTCGACCTTCACGCAAGGGTTTATTGCGCTGGGCAGCTTCCGCCTGTCGTACATCACTTTCTACGCGTTGATTGCGGTGGCGTTCGTCTGGATCCTGTGGAACAAAACCCGCTTTGGTAAGAACATCTTCGCCATCGGGGGCAACCCGGAAGCAGCGAAAGTGTCCGGCGTTAACGTGGCCCTGAACCTGCTGATGATTTATGCCCTGTCCGGTGTGTTCTATGCCTTCGGCGGGATGCTGGAAGCGGGCCGTATCGGCTCTGCCACCAACAACCTCGGCTTTATGTACGAACTGGATGCGATTGCCGCCTGCGTGGTGGGCGGGGTCTCCTTCAGCGGCGGTGTGGGTACCGTGCTTGGCGTGGTCACCGGTGTGATCATCTTTACGGTCATCAACTATGGTCTGACCTACATCGGCGTGAACCCGTACTGGCAGTACATCATCAAGGGTGCCATTATCATCTTCGCGGTTGCGCTGGATTCACTGAAATACGCGCGTAAGAAATAAATATCAGGCGAATAAATAAAACCCGCTGCCCGTGAACGGCATGCGGGTTTTTTACGTGAAAAGTGAAGCTATAAGCGATTTGGAAATGGGCACCAGTCCGGTTTGAAGCCCAAAGGGTTTAAAGATTTTATTTATAATGTCAGCGGAATAATTACCTCTGCCATTTTCTACATCCGACAATGTTTTCCGGGATACGCTGACCAGCTTTGCATACTCATCCTGCTTCATCCCCAACACTTCGACCCTGAGTCTTTTCAGCGCCTCACCCTGTGTGATTTTACCCAGTAAAATGTCCCGTATGGCTGCATGCAATACAGCCTGGCGATCAAGAGTACTAATCCGTGTTAAGCCTGATGAAACGCGTTGCCTCTTTACTACCGATGACTTGTCCGGATCTTCATCCTCATCATGACGTCGCTTTTCATTTACGCTGCGTACCCGGGCTAATGTTTGTAGAAGCTCTGATTCAGATTTATTAGATATTTTCATAATAAACCCCAACGAGAAAGTTTATTCGGAATATAGCGAAAACCAATCGCGGGCATTTCCATTATCTGGTCGGGAACGCCTCGCGCCTCCAGCCTTTCCGGGAGATCGATGAGCTGGACGGCTGTCTCATGCAGAGCGTCAAGTAAAGTTGTGGGAGGGATCCACTCCGCCACTGCTTGCGCGATAGCGTTGAAATTATAATCCCCCCCAGATTCACAAGATAATGACCACTTTAGGGTTCGCGGTATCCCCTCTGGATCGGCTTTCATTGGAGCAAAGTCATAAACAGGGGAGAGCATAATGTGATTTTCAGCTTTCACAAAGGCGGTATTTCGCCCATGGTTGTCACTATTCCCAAAAATAATATTTAACAGATCGCGACGTACCCATTCTGTTACAAAACCAGGAATATCAAATTGATAGCCCTGCTGCTGAACCATATGGCTGGAGGTAATTTTATTAATTAACGCGCGCAGCGTTGCTTCATGATCCAGGAGAGTACCGGGTGCTTTTTGTAATAGTGAATACACCGATTCCATACCCAGCCTGATCAGTTGATCCTGCTCATTTCTCATTATGTCGAAACGTGGCAACCACAGAGAAGGATAGTGGCTACCTTCTTCAAGGCGCATTGTGTCCACTGGGATCGTGGAAAAGCCCATCGCGTTAAGCTCATGGTAATAATGAAATTCAGCCCGGAGAATATTACAATCAACTTCTGTTCTGTTTCCGCGTGGATATTTAACCAAATAATAGCGGTCCCGGTTATCCGGTTCGTTTTGCCAGGTATCGATCCATATGGCATCCGTTTCACTACAGCGCAGCAACAGTTTCGGCGCTTCACCCCCAGCGCCGGTTGCACCACCCGCCGCCGCGCCTCTTTCCTGGGCATAATCCAGAAAATCTGCCGCACGATCGATGACGTCCGAAACCGTAAACGTTTTAGTGCGTGCGAATTCATTCCATTCAGGAACGGATTCTTTTATACGCAAATTCCCGACAGGGGACATTGTGCCAAATTTCAACAATAAAAAATTCTGCTGACCAACAGGCAACTCACTGATATCGAGTGCATTTATCCAATAACGGCGACTGGCTCCGGCAGGAATGATATCGTCGATAAATCGCAGCCAGCCCGGTTGACCCTGGTCATCAAAAAAGAGTGATACAGGGTGGTTGACTGAGACCGCGTGAAAATCATCATAGTCAAGAAAATTAATCGCATACTCAGTAAGATAGTCTAACTGTGTGGTGTTCCAGTCATTGTTTTCGCTTCCCGGATATTTGATGAGGGCGATATCCGTCCATGTTTCATTCAGATATGCTTGTACGGTTAACGTCTCCATCTCACCTCCATAAAACGGCAATGAGTAAAATATTACTCATTGTTAATGAAAATGGCAACTAGCGCCACTTATATCACTCATTAGGTATCTGATGACAGAGTAGTGCGTGTTATATCACGCATTATGGAATTTGATTACTTTTTCTTCTGCATGTCCAGCAACTGCTCCGGCGTCACCGCCGGATAACCCTGCGCATCTTCCGGCACTTCATGCATGGCCGGAATTGGCACCAGGGGGCCTAAAAAGCGCGGTTCACGTTTGAAGATATAGAGATCGGCCAGCGCGCCAAAGCGAGCGCCAAACTCACGCACGCGCACGCTCAGCATATCTTTTGGCGAGGGCACCGCATAACACTGCGCCTGAATGCCCATGTGCAGCGCGATAAACAGCGCACGTTCGCAGTGGAAGCGCTGGGTGATGATGATGAAGTCGTTGGTGTCGAACACTTTGCGCGTGCGCACGATGGAGTCGAGCGTGCGGAACCCGGCGTAGTCGAGCACGATATCTGCCGGATCAACGCCTGCGGCAATCAGGTCTTTGCGCATGGTGACCGGTTCGTTGTAGCTTTGCAGCGCGTTATCGCCGCTTAACAGCAGGTAATTGACCTTGCCGCTGTTGTAGGCGTTGAGCGCGCCCTGAATGCGGTAGCGGTAATACTGATTGATGACACCGGTGCGGTAATACTTTGCGGTGCCGAGCACCACACCCACCTGGCGATAGGGCAGGTCCTGCAGGTCATCAAAAATGTAGGGGGCCGTTTTCCAGCTCATCCACCGGTCGAGACCCAGCACGATCAACAGCAGTATGCCGACCAGGACAGACAGGCTGTAAAAAACGCGCTTTAACATGCAGATGGCTCGTACCGAAGGTGAATTTAACTCAGGCTACTGTACCCGCCTGGTTAGCGCAAGAAACAGCGCATCAACTGAAGGCTTTTTCAGCAAAACGGGCGGGCATGTCTGCCCGCCAGAAGGATCACGCCAGCAATACACGCTCGATTGACGTGCAGCCCAGCGCTTTCAGGGTGGCGGCGGTGGCATCCCATTGAATCAGCGGTGCATCGGCAATTTCTGCCAGAATGGCGCGCTGAATATCCGGGTAGTCATAGCCGTTCAGACTCAGCAGGTTCAGTGCGCCCTGCAGCGGTGGCAGCGTTGGGTTAAACGCGGCGTTTTCGGCATAGCTGCCGCTAAAAATACGCCCATCGCGGCATTGCAGTACCACGCCGCTCGGGGATTTGCTGTACGGCGTATGGCTCTTGTTGGCAGCGCGAATGGCCGCCTGGGTCAGGTCATCACCGGTCAGCGTGTAACCGTGATCCTGCTCGTCCATCAGCAGGGTTTTGATTTCAAGATCTTTCGGACCAAAGGCGTCAGGCAGGTAGTCGCCCAGCGTATGCGGCGCGCGACCCGGCAGATTGATGCGCAGCTGCAGCCCGCTGTTCAGTTCATTCATAAACTGACGGCAGTGCCCGCACGGGGTGTAGTTTACGGTAATGGCGCTCAGGGCCTTTTCGCCGCGCAGCCAGGCGTGGCTGATGGCGCTCTGTTCCGCATGAACAGTCTGCTGCATGGTTGCGCCCAGGAACTCCATGTTTCCGCCGAAGTACCAGGTTCCGCTGACGCCGCGCGCAATGGCGCCAACGTTAAAGTGGGAAAGATCGGCACGTGCACAGGCGGCAGCCAGCGGCAGCAATGCGAAAGCCAGCGCGTCTTCGTCAAGATCCGTGGCCTGTTTCAGCGTGGTGATCTGCTCAGCGGTGAGCAGGGCGGGGAAATGCTCATCCGCCAGAATCGGGGCCAGAGCTGATTGCAAATTCTCTGCAAGCCGGGCGAAAGCCGCTTGAAAACGTGGATGCATGGCGTTTGCCTCATAAAGGTTAATGGATCGGTAGTGTACGGAGCCGCTGGGGCTTTATATGTGATCCATATCTCATTATGTATGCAACTTATGAAAACAAAATGAAATTTGCGCGACGCATCGCAAATTTTAGCCCATCACCGCCAGAATCACGGGGAAAATGAACGGCGCCATCAGCGAGGTCATGATTCCGCAGATCACCAGTGCCAGCGAGCTGAACGCCCCCTCCTGATAATCCAGCTCCGCACAGCGGGCGGTGCCCAGCGCGTGCGACGCGGTGCCCATCGCCAGACCGCGTGCGGCTTTGGTATGAATGCGCATGACATTGAGCAGGGTATGGCCAAACACGGCGCCCAGAATGCCAACAAAGATCACGCACATGGCGCTGATGGCAGGAATGCCGCCGAGGCTGCCGCCCACGGCCATGGCGATAGGCGTGGTCACCGATTTCGGCAGAATAGAGGCGGCAATTTGCGCAGAGGCCCCCATCAGCAGTGCGACTGAAGTACCGGTGATCATCGCCACCAGGCTCCCCACAAAACAGATGGTAATAATAGATTTCCAGCGGGCGCGGATCTGGTGCAGCTGTTCATATAAAGGAAACGCGAGTGCGACCACGGCGGGTTGCAGCAGGTCGTTTAAAATTTTGCTGCCGGCAAAGTAGCGTTCGTAAGGAATACCGGTAAGCAGCAGGAACGGAATAATCACCACCATCGCCACCAGCAACGGGTTAAGCAGCGGCATCTTGAACCGGGCGGCAAGTTTGCGTGCCGCGAAGAACACCGCCAGGGTTAATGGCAGCGACCACCAGATATTGGCCATCATTGTTTTGTTCCTTTCTGTCCAACCACTTTACGTTCGCCATGTACCAGATGCGAACTCCAGCTCACCACAAGGAAAACCACCAGCGTACTGACTGCGCAGGAGACGACAATCGGGCCGAACTGGGCTTTAAGCAGATCGAAGTACTGCATGACCCCGACGCCAATCGGCACGAACAGCAGCGCCATATAGCGAATAAGAACGAAGCAGCCGGGGTTGACCCACTTAGCGGGCAGAATTTGCAACGCCAGCAGAACAAAGAGGATCAGCATGCCGATAATGCTACCGGGAATGGTGATAGGAAGCAGGGAAGCGATGAAAATCCCGGCGTACAGGCAGGCGTAAATCAGGACGAATGCGCGCAGATATTGCCAGATAATGTTCAATGATTTTCTCATGGTTAAAATCCTTGCTGAAACGCATTCATCATACAATTAAACCCGAAAGTGTGCCATGGATCACATCATGAATTTTAAGCATACCCGTCATTCCAGAATAGAACGTCGTGCTTTCAACATACATACAGAGCGATTACTATAGCGCGTCTTTTTTCACAGGTACTGCTATGCGTGTTTTACTGGCCCCAATGGAAGGCGTGCTCGACTCCCTCGTGCGCGAACTTCTGACCGAGGTGAACGATTACGATCTCTGCGTGACGGAGTTTTTGCGCGTGGTCGATATGTTGTTGCCGGTAAAATCGTTTTACAGACTCTGCCCGGAGCTGCACCGTCAGAGCCGGACTACCTCCGGCACGCTGGTGCGTATTCAACTGCTGGGCCAGTATCCTGAATGGCTGGCGGAGAACGCCGCCCGTGCCGTCGAGCTCGGCTCTTACGGGGTCGATCTCAACTGTGGCTGCCCGTCGAAGCTGGTAAACGGCAGCGGCGGCGGGGCGACGCTGCTGAAAGATCCTGAGCTGATTTACCGTGGCGCGAAAGCGATGCGTGAAGCCGTGCCTGCGCATTTGCCGGTGACGGTGAAAGTGCGCCTGGGCTGGGACAGCGACGCGCGGCAGTTTGAAATTGCCGATGCGGTGCAGCAGGCCGGGGCTACTGAACTGGTGGTGCATGGCCGCACCAAAGAAGATGGTTATAAAGCCGAGCGCATTAACTGGCAGGCAATTGGTGAGATCCGCAAACGCCTCAGCATTCCGGTGATCGCCAACGGTGAAATCTGGGATTACCAGAGCGCGCAGGCCTGTCTCAAGGCCACCGGCTGCGAGGCGGTGATGATCGGCCGCGGGGCATTGAATGTGCCTAACCTCAGCCGGGTGATTAAATATAACGAGCCGCGTATGCCGTGGGCTGATGTTGTTACGCTGCTGCAAAAATATAGCCGTCTGGAAAAGCAGGGCGACACCGGGCTATATCACGTGGCGCGTATCAAACAGTGGCTCAGCTATTTACGCAAAGAGTACGATGAAGCGCTGGGGTTATTTCAGGAGATTCGGACATTACAGACTTCTGCGGATATTGCGCGGGTGATCCAGGCAAAATAATAAGCGTGTGACCGCAATTATCGCTGTGAAGCGCTGGACCAGACGCATGGGCTGGCTGACCTTTGCCCGGCGCGGTGCCGGGCAAAGGAATCAGAAAATCATCTTGAACACACCCGTTACCACCAGCAGCCCTATCAGAAATATAATTAAAATGACCCACAATAATATTTTCATTCCCTTCTCCTGCGTATGTATGTCAACAGTAAGTGTAGCAGGCAATTTATAATTAAGATGAATTTGTTAATTTGACTTATTCTCGGCATGTATAATTTTCTAATTACAAAAATGTATGACAATTTGCGCATTGCCACGCATTACTAAAAAAAAGAGAGGCATCAGGCGTACTTTGCGCCTTTATTTTTTGGCGTGAATGGCGTAATGAAACGTTTTCTTATTTTATCTCTGAGTGCTCCCTTTGCTGTTATTCTGGCCGGCTGTGCGCCGCAACATGCCACGGTAACTCCCCTTAATACCCAGTCACTCACGGCGTCGGTTAATACGGTGCTGCCTCATCAGGACTGGCCGAAAAATGCATGGTGGAAAGCGTATAACGATCCGCAGCTTGATAAGCTAATTGCCAAAGCATTAAGCGATGCGCCGGATATGCAGATTGCCCGTCAGCGTATTACCCTTGCCGAAGCCCAGGCCAAAGCAGCCCTGGCGGCCGACGGCCCGCAAATTGATTTTTCGGCCGATGCTGAACGTCAGAAAATGTCCGCTGAAGGGCTGATGGGGCCCTTTGCCATAACCGACCCGGCTGCGGGCACCACCGGCCCCTGGTATACCAACGGTACCTTTGGTCTGACTGCGGGCTGGGATCTGGATTTGTGGGGCAAAAATCGCGCCCGGTTGGAGGCCAGGATAGGCAAGGTGAATGCGCAAAAAGCGGAGCTTGAGCAGACCCGTCAACTGCTTGCCAGCAGCGTGGCGCGGCTCTACTGGGACTGGCAAACTCAGGCCGCCGTGGAGGAGGTCCTCACGCAGATCAAATCCCAACAGGACAATATCATCGGTGCCGATCGCGAGCTGTATCAGCACGGGATCACCTCCTCTGTGGAAGGTGTCGAAACCGACATCAGTGCCAGCAAAACCGAAGAGCAGATCGCAGAGGTTCACGGCAAAATGAAAGCCATCGAGGCGCGTCTGAACGCGTTGATTAATACCCCCGCGCTGGCGCTCACACGGCATGCCTTACCGACGGTTGAAGCGTCGTTACCGTCGACGCTGGGGTATGAACTGCTGGCCCGACGACCGGATCTGCAGGCGGCGCACTGGTATATCGAAGCGTCAATGAGCGAGGTCGATGCCGCCAGAGCGGCGTTTTATCCTGATGTGAATCTGATGGCGTTTTTACAACAGGATGCCCTGCACTTGAGCGATCTGTTCCGTTCTTCAGCTCAGCAAATGGGTGTGACCGCCGGGCTGACTCTGCCCATTTTTGACAGCGGCAGGCTGAACGCGCAGCTGGATATTGCCCAGGCGCAGAACAATCTGTCGGTGGCGAACTACAACAAGGCGGTGGTAAATGCCGTGAACCAGGTGGCGCGCACGGCCAGCGAAGTAGAAATGCTGACGGCGAAAAATCAGCATCAGCAGCAGGTAGAAAAAGATGCGGCGCGCGTGGTGGCGCTGGCGCAGGCACGTTTTAGCGCCGGAATTATTGCCGGTTCGCGCGTTAGTGAAGCCAGAATTCCAGCGCTGAAGGAACATCTCGCCGGATTGATGCTGCAGGGCGAGTATATCGACGCCACGCTACAGCTCACCTCTGCGCTGGGTGGTGGTTATCATCATGGCTAATCAGGGTCATTATCTATACTTACCTCTTTGCCGTTCTTCAGGAGGTGAGTATGACCAAAGTAGCGATTGTTACCGCATCGGATTCGGGGATTGGTAAAACCACGGCCCTGATGCTGGCTGAACGTGGGTTTGATATTGGCGTCACCTGGCACTCTGATGAACAAGGGGCCCGGGATACCTGCCGCGAAGTGGAGGCGCAGGGTCGGCGGGCTGAAGCTATCCACCTTGATCTAAGCACCCTTCCACAGGGCGCGCAGGCGATAGAAACGTTAATTGCCCGTTTTGGTCGCCTGGACGTGCTGGTTAACAATGCGGGTGCGATGACCAAAGCGCCCTTCCTGGATATGCCGTTTGACGAGTGGCGAAACATTTTCACCGTCGACGTGGACGGTGCGTTTCTCTGTTCGCAGATTGCCGCACGTAAAATGGTGGAGCAGGGGGAAGGAGGGCGAATCGTCAATATCACCTCGGTGCATGAACATACGCCGCTGCCGGAAGCCAGCGCCTATACCGCCGCAAAACATGCGCTGGGAGGATTAACCAAATCGATGGCGCTGGAACTGGTGCAGCACAACATTCTGGTGAATGCCGTTGCGCCGGGGGCGATTGCCACACCGATGAATGATATGGACGAGAGTGAAGTGAAGGAAGGGTCGATGCCAGCGATCCCGCTCGCAAGACCGGGATACACCAAAGAGATCGCCAGTCTGGTGGCGTGGTTATGCGACAGCGACGCCAGCTACACCACAGGGCAGTCGTTTATCGTCGACGGCGGGTTTATGCTGGCGAATCCGCAGTTTAAGCCGGAAGGTTAGCTTCCCCTCACCCCGTGGGAGAGGGTGTGTTAAGTTCCCTCTCCCACCGGGAGAGGGTTAGGGTGAGGGCAACAGACCGCACTCACTCCTCATCCTGCTTCTTCTCTCTGTGCCGCATCCACAGCCTGACCCCAATCACCGCTACAACCACCAGAATCAGCCACGCCCAGTGCTTCAGATGCTGGTCAAGGTTATGCAGCCACGGGCCAATCACTTCTCCACCCACGTAACCGAGCGTGGTAAAGATCAGCGCCCAGGCGCACGCGCCAATCACGTTCAGCGGCAGGAAAATTTTCGGCGGCAGGCGGCTGGCGCCAATCAATATCGGCCCGATAATCCGAAAGCCGTACATAAAGCGGGTGCCAATCACAAACAGGTAAGGGTGGCGCTGGATCAGCCGCTGCGCGCGGTTAATTTTCTTCTTGTGCTTAGCGAAACGCTTAAGCAGCGTCGGCCCAAAACGCAGCCCCAGAAAGTAGAGCAGCTGATCGCCAATCATCCCGCCCAGCGCAACCGCGGCGACAACCAGCGGGAATTTAAGTAATCCCTGATGCGCGGCGACGCCGCCTAACAGGGTGATGGTTTCACCTTCTGCCACGCTTCCGACAACCAGCGCAGCGTATCCGTATTGTTCAATAACTCCGTTTATATCCATTACGTAAATATCATCTCCCTCAGCGTGCCTCGGTTAATCATATACCCCTTGTGACAACCGCGGGGCAATCAACGGAAATTTCCCACTGTACATAAAATAATCTAAACCCTGCATTATACTTAAGGTATCGATGACGGGCCGACAACAAGGGGGCGCTATGAACCATGTCTGGGGACTTTTTTCCCATCCCGATCGTGAAATGCATGTCATCAAAAGTGAGAACGAAACGGTCTCGCATCATTACACGCACCACGTGCTGCTGATGGCGGCGGTGCCGGTGATATGCGCGTTTATTGGTACAACACAAATCGGCTGGAACTTTGGTGATGGCACCGTAGTACAGCTTTCCTGGTTTACCGGGCTTTATCTTGCCATTCTCTTTTATGGCCTGATGCTGGCAGGGGTGGCGGTTATGGGACGCGTCATTCACTGGATGGCACGTAACTATCCGCAGCGTCCTTCCCTGGCACACTGTATGGTCTTTGCCGGATACGTCGCGACCCCGCTGTTTTTAAGCGGTATTGTTGCGCTCTATCCCCTGGTCTGGCTGTGCGCGCTGATCGGGACCATTGCGCTCTTTTACACCGGCTATCTGCTGTATCTGGGCGTACCTACCTTCCTGAATATCAATAAAGAAGAAGGCCTGAGCTTTTCCAGCTCTACGCTCGCCATCGGCGTGCTGGTACTGGAGGCGTTACTGGCGCTGACGGTGATTCTTTGGGGTTATGGTTACCGTCTCTTCTGAGTGAATTGCATTGCTGGCGTAAATGCCAGCAATGCAGCATCTGTTCACGATTATCCGCTGGCGACAATGCACGGTGACCGCTATGATGCCGAAGCCAGCCTGTGTTTCTCCGTCGACGCAGGCGGTGTACGTCATAACGTGCGTGAATAATTATCAGAAGTCTCACCATGCTGAAATTCCGAGTTTCTTTACTTAGCCTGGCACTGTTGCTGGGGGCGTCCGCTGGCGTGCCAGCTCTCGCCAAAACGCCCGCGGCGACCACCGCTGCTGCCCAACCGCAAATCGCTTCCGGCAGCGCGATGATTGTTGATCTCAACACCAATAAGGTGATCTACGCCAGCCATCCGGATCTGGTGCGCCCGATCGCCTCGATAACCAAATTAATGACCGCGATGGTAGTGCTGGATGCACATCTGCCGCTGGATGAAAAACTGAAAGTGGATATCAGCCACACGCCGGAGATGAAAGGGGTTTACTCCCGCGTGCGCCTGAACAGTGAAATCAGTCGTAAAAATATGCTCTTGCTGGCGCTGATGTCGTCTGAAAACCGCGCCGCGGCGAGCCTCGCCCACCATTATCCGGGCGGCTACGACGCCTTCATTCGAGCGATGAATGCCAAAGCCAAAGCGCTGGGAATGAATAACACCCGTTTTGTTGAGCCGACAGGTCTGTCGATTCACAACGTCTCTACGGCGCGCGATCTGACCAAACTGCTGATTGCCAGCAAACAGTACCCGCTGATTGGGCAGCTCAGTACCACCCGTGAAGAGATGGCGACCTTTGCGAACCCGGCCTATACGCTGCCGTTTCGCAATACGAACCACCTGGTGTATCGCGAGAACTGGAACATTCAGTTAACGAAAACCGGCTTTACTAACGCGGCGGGGCACTGTCTGGTGATGCGTACCGTGTTCAACGGTAAACCGGTGGCGCTGGTGGTGATGGATGCCTTCGGAAAATATACTCACTTCGCCGATGCCAGCCGACTGCGCACCTGGATTGAAACCGGGAAAGTGCAGCCTGTTCCGGCTGCGGCATTGACGTATAAAAAGCAGAAAGCCGAGCAGATGGCGACGGCGCAGAACGATTAGGTAAAAGCAAAACGGTAACTGTGTTACCGTTTTTTATGTTTTCTCCCTCTCCCGGTGGAAGAGGGCGGGGGTGAGGTCACCAGACCGCACTGGGCCTATTCCGGCAGGGTCCAGTCTCCGTCGTTAAGCGGGCGCTGCATAATCACCGTATCCCGCCAGTCGCCTTTTTTGTAGCCCACGCTGCGCAGCTGACCGACCACTTCAAAACCGTGCTTTTTATGCAGCCGCAATGACCCGGCGTTATTATGGCCATCCCCCACAACGGCAATCATCTGACGCCAGGGACCTTGTTCGCAGCGTTCAATCAGCGCGTCCATTAGTGCACTGCCAAAACCGCGTCCGGTGGTGCTGGCATCCACGTAGATTGACTCTTCCAGCGTGAAGCGATACGCGTGTCGTGGACGGTATGGCGTGGCATAGCAATAGCCCACCACAATGCCGCGATACAGCGCCACCAGCCAGGGCAAACCGTTATCGGTCACGTTTTTCAACCGCTTACGCATTTCATCAACGGTGGGGGGGATTTCCTCAAACGACGCACGTCCGTGAAGTACATGCCATGCATAAATAGCCGAAATGGCATGCACATCGTCGGGAAGGGCATCGCGCACTTCCACTTCGGTTACGGATAAAATATCAACAGCCGACATGATGTGCCTGCTCCTCGTCAAAGAATGCCGGAGAAACGTTTCTCCGGCGAGTGCAGGTACTCTAGTACGATTGAGCTGTGCTTAACAATCTCTTAAATATGGCTGTATGAATTAATCAGATGCTTGCGTAATGGCCTGCTCTGCGTTATCGCTCTCTTTCCAGTATTTATTCCGCGTTGTTTTACCAATGCCGGGATTCATACTGTTTGTAGGGTCATTCTCGCGATAAAACTGCTTAAGTGTCTCAGGGGCTTTGTAAAGATGCCCAACGTTGTGTTCCGCAGGATATTGTGCGCCACGTTCGCGCAGAAGGGCGAGCATCTCCTCTTTCAACGCGTGCGCGTCGACCCCTTTTTTAACGATGTAATCCTGGTGGAAGACGTAGCACATAAAGTGGCCGTAGTAGAGCTTATGCACCAGCTTGCTGTCGATTTCCGGCGGCAGGTGTTCAAACCACTCGGTATCGTTGCGTCGCAGGGCAATATCCAGCGCCAGAATATCCTCTACTTCTTCTGAGTGTACGGCCTGATAACGGATGGCGGCCCCCGCAGCGGCAAAACGGTGCAGGAACGCTTTGCTCCCCTCCTCAGGTGTACAGGCGAAGAAATCTCCCTCGGCGGTTTTGAAGAATTCGCTCAGCCAGTTTTGTGCTTCGGCGATCCCGTCCCCGGCCATTTTCAGCAGCAGGTGATGTTCATACTTGTCGCGCCAGGTTTTCATTCGCTCCGGCAGGTGGGCCGGGAAAACGTTACCCAGCTTCTGCATAAAGCGGTCGGTGAAGTGGGGTTTAAACAGCGGCACTTTCTCCAGCATCGCATCGGTGCGGCCCTTCATGGTGAAGAAGAACGGCATCTTGTCGGTGCCGAGCTTGTCGATCATCAGGAACGTATCTTTGCCGTAGCGTTCGGCGATGTCGTAAATATCCCGATGCATATACTCGCCCGCCACCGGCAGATGCGTGAATTCGCCCAGAATATGACGACGGATTTCGGTCAGCACGTCAGGCTGATTGGTGCCGATGTAAAACACCTGCTGTTTTTTCTCGGCCGGGAAGGTGTCGAGCCGGACCGCGAAAACGGCCAGTTTGCCCGCGCAGCCGGAGGATTCGAACAGGCGATCCGGGTCGGCGTTGTAACGCGCTGGTGTATCCGCGTTGATATCACGTACGCGGGTGATGTAATCGTGATCGTGGGCATGACGGCCATCGTGCTGTACATCTTCATCTTTCACGCGATCGTCGTCGAGCTTACTCAGGATCTGCTCCGGCGTGACGCCCAGATCGATTCCCAGATGGTTCACCAGCGTCAGCTTGCCGTTTTCATCAATACGGGCATAGAGCGACATTTCGGTATAAGCCGGGCCGCGCTGCACCAGCGAACCGCCGGAATTATTACAGATCCCACCAATGACGGAGGCGCCGATGCAGGATGAACCAATCACCGAATGCGGTTCGCGCCCAAGCGGCTTAAGCGCTTTTTCCAGCGAGTAGAGGGTGGTGCCGGGGAAAGCCAGTACCTGCTCGCCTTTATCGAGCAGGTGAAGTTTGTCGAGGCGCAGGGTGCTGATAATCACGATGTCGCGATCGTAATCATTGCCGTTCGGCGTTGAGCCTTCGGTCAGGCCGGTGTTAGCCGCCTGCATTAAAATAATCTTGTCCGCGGCAACGCAGGCGCTCAGGACGCGCCACAGCTCCAGCAGCGTGCCGGGAAAAACCACCGCCAGCGCATCGCCCTGTCCGGAACGAAAGCCCTTACGGTAGCGGGCAGTTTTGGCCGGGTCGGTAAGCAGGTGAGAGTGACCAACCAGGCGCGACAGTTCGTTAATAAAAGTCGTGTTATCGGCAGTTCGAACAGAAGACATCTTCCACTCCTTGTGGTGGGGCAAATTTCTCGCTGTAAAGCATAGCGCGATTAGCTGTTTAGAGGGCGCGTATTTGCGAGAAAAATCAGAGAATAACCCTGCAACGTTCTGAGGGTTTGTGGCACACTGCGCTTTTCGCACGCCCTGGCCGAGATCTTCCGGCGGAAATTGATGAGAGAGTAAAACGACATGAAATGGCTATGTTCTGTAGGTGTCGCCGTCAGCCTGGCACTGCAACCTGCGCTGGCAGATGAACTGTTTGGCAATCACCCGCTTACGCCTGAAGCACGGGACGCGTTTGTCACGGAATTGCTCAAGAAAATGACGGTCGATGAGAAGATCGGCCAGCTGCGTCTTATCAGCGTCGGCCCGGATAACCCGAAAGAGGCGATCCGCGAAATGATTAAAGAGAGCCAGGTAGGGGCGATTTTTAACACCGTGACCCGTCAGGATATCCGCAAAATGCAGGATCAGGTGATGGAACTTAGCCGCCTGAAAATTCCGCTGTTCTTCGCCTATGACGTAGTACACGGACAGCGTACCGTTTTCCCTATCAGCCTCGGTCTGGCCTCCTCCTTTAACCTCGACGCGGTGAAAACCGTCGGGCGCGTCTCGGCATATGAAGCCGCAGACGACGGCCTGAACATGACCTGGGCCCCGATGGTTGACGTCTCCCGCGATCCGCGCTGGGGCCGCGCGTCAGAGGGCTTTGGTGAAGATACTTATTTGACCGCCACGATGGGGAAAACCATGGTGGAAGCGATGCAGGGTAAAAGCCCGGCGGATCGTTATTCGGTCATGACCAGCGTCAAGCACTTCGCCGCCTATGGTGCCGTGGAAGGCGGTAAAGAGTACAACACCGTCGACATGAGCCCGCAGCGCCTGTTTAACGATTACATGCCGCCGTACAAAGCAGGCCTGGATGCCGGTAGCGGCGCGGTGATGGTCGCCCTGAACTCGCTCAACGGCACGCCTGCCACCTCTGACTCCTGGCTGCTGAAAGACGTGCTGCGCGACCAGTGGGGCTTCAAGGGCATCACCGTCTCTGACCATGGCGCCATTAAAGAGCTCATCAAACACGGTACGGCCTCCGACCCGGAAGATGCGGTGCGCGTGGCGCTCAAATCCGGCATCAACATGAGCATGAGCGACGAATATTACAGCAAATACCTGCCGGGGCTGGTGAAGAGCGGCAAGGTGACGATGGCGGAGCTGGACGATGCCACGCGTCACGTGCTGAACGTGAAATATGACATGGGGCTGTTTAACGATCCGTACAGCCACCTGGGTCCGAAAGAGTCAGACCCGGCGGACACCAATGCCGAAAGCCGTCTGCACCGTAAAGAGGCCCGAGAAGTGGCCCGTGAAAGCCTGGTGCTGCTGAAAAACCGCCTCGACACGCTGCCGCTGAAAAAATCCGGCACCATTGCGGTGGTCGGCCCGCTGGCCGACAGCAAGCGCGACGTGATGGGGAGCTGGTCTGCTGCGGGCGTGGCCGATCAGTCCGTGACCGTGCTCACCGGTATTAAAAATGCGGTCGGTGAAAACGCTAAGGTGGTGTACGCCAAAGGGGCGAACGTCACTGATGATAAAGATATCGTGACCTTCCTCAATCAGTATGAAGAGGCGGTGAAGGTGGATCCGCGCTCGTCGAAAGAGATGATTGACGAAGCGGTAAACGCCGCGAAACAGTCTGACGTGGTGGTTGCCGTGGTGGGTGAAGCACAGGGGATGGCACACGAAGCCTCCAGCCGAACGGACATCACGATCCCGCAAAGCCAGCGCGATCTGATCGCCGCCCTGAAAGCCACCGGCAAGCCGCTGGTGCTGGTGCTGATGAACGGTCGTCCACTGGCGCTGGTGAAAGAAGATCAGCAGGCTGATGCTATTCTGGAAACCTGGTTCGCCGGTACGGAAGGGGGCAACGCCATCGCCGACGTGCTGTTTGGTGATTACAACCCGTCGGGCAAACTGCCGATGTCCTTCCCGCGCTCTGTCGGGCAGATCCCGGTGTACTACAGCCACCTGAATACCGGCCGTCCGTATAACGCTGATAAGCCAAACAAGTACACCTCCCGTTACTTCGATGAAGCGAACGGTCCGCTGTATCCGTTTGGTTACGGTTTGAGCTACACCACCTTTAAGGTCTCTGACGTAAAAATGTCGGCCCCGAGTCTGAAGCGTGACGGTAAAGTGACTGCCAGCGTTGACGTGACGAACACCGGTAAACGTGAAGGTGCGACGGTGATCCAGATGTATGTTCAGGATGTGACCGCCTCCATGAGCCGTCCGGTGAAACAGCTGCGCGGCTTTGAGAAGGTCAACCTGAAACCTGGTGAAACCAAAACCATCAGCTTCCCGATTGACGTGGATGCCCTGAAGTTCTGGAACCAGCAGATGAAATACGATGCGGAACCGGGCAAGTTCAATGTCTACATTGGTGTGGATTCCGCCCGCGTGAATAAAGGCGAGTTCGAGCTGCTGTAACCTTTCCCTCCTTTGCATCCCCCGTCCACCGGGGGATGCGTCTTACCTTATGCTAAAAAGGCATTTTGCCGGGTAAATCCGCCGTTTTAAGCTACGCTTTTCTCTCAAGCCTCTGAAAAAGGCAGCAAAAAAATGAGGATAGTGGAATGACAATTAAAACGGGGATGGTAGTTTCTGCGGCGTTATTCGCGGCGCTAAGCCTGCCGTTACAGGCGGCAGAACCGGTAAAAGTGGGCTCAAAGATCGACACTGAAGGCGCGCTGCTCGGGAATATTATTTTGCAGGTGCTGGAAAGCCACGGCGTGAAAACCGTGAATAAAGTTCAGCTGGGTACCACGCCCGTGGTACGCGGGGCCATCACCTCCGGCGAGCTGGATATTTATCCGGAATACACCGGCAACGGGGCATTTTTCTTCAAAGATGAAAACGATCCGGCATGGAAAAACGCCAAAGCCGGGTATGAAAAAGTCAAAAAACTCGATGCAGAACAGAACAAGCTGGTCTGGCTGACTCCGGCTCCGGCCAACAACACCTGGACCATCGCGGTGCGTAAAGACGTGGCGGAGAAAGGCAAACTGACGTCACTTGCGGATCTCAGCCGCTATCTGAAAGAGAAGGGCGACTTCAAGCTTGCGGCCTCGGCGGAGTTTATCGAGCGTCCGGACGCGCTGCCTGCTTTCGAAAAAGCCTACGACTTCAAGCTTGACCAGGCACAGCTGCTCTCGCTCGCGGGCGGTGACACCGCGGTGACCATCAAGGCGGCGGCGCAGCAGACCTCCGGTGTCAATGCGGCGATGGCCTACGGTACGGACGGCCCGGTCGCGGCGCTTGGTCTGCAGACCTTAACCGATCCAAAAGGCGTTCAGCCTATTTATGCCCCCACGCCGGTGGTGCGTGAGGCGGTGCTGAAAGCCTACCCGGATATCGCCGACTGGCTCAAACCGGTCTTTGAAAAACTGGATGCAAAAACGCTGCAACAGCTCAATGCGAGCATTGCCGTAGAGGGACTGGATGCCAAAAAAGTGGCCGCCGGTTTCCTGAAACAACAAGGGCTTGTGAAGTAACAGGACAGGGCTGTGCCAATAAAATGTCATAACCGCGTACTGCTGCTGTTGGCCTGTGTGGCCATTGCGGCGGTCGCGCTACCGTTTGTCAATGTGGCGCCAAACCGCCTGATGTCGGGGGAAGGGCGCGCGCTCTGGCAGGTCTGGCCGTTTACGCCGCTGCTGCTGGTTGTGGCGCTGGGTGCACTGGTTGTGCTCTCGCTCAGCCGGGGGCGGGTTGCACAGTGGCTGACGCTACTCCTCAGTGAAGGCCTCTTCATCACCTTGTTCTGGAGTGCCGGGCTTGCCGCCACGCACATGACCTCGGCGGAAAGTCCACTGGCGCGAACCACCGTGGGCAGTGGCCTGTGGCTGTGGCTGGCGCTGTGTCTGCTGGCCTGCAGCGATGCGATCCGCCGCCTGATCCCGTCGTCTGCCTGGCGCTGGGTGTTCAATGCCCAGATCTGGTGTATTCCGTTGCTGCTGCTGTTCAGCGGTGAGCTGAATAATCTCTCGCTGTTAAAAGAGTACGCCAACCGTCAGGAGGTGTTTGATGATGCGCTGGCGCAACACCTGACGATCCTCTTCGGCACGCTGTTCCCGGCGTTACTGCTGGGGGTACCGCTTGGCATGTGGTGTTATCGTCATCCCTCCCGCCAGGGCGGGGTTTTTGCCGTGCTCAACGTAATCCAGACCATCCCTTCCGTGGCCCTGTTTGGCCTGCTGATTGCGCCGCTGGCGGGGCTGGTGAAGTCATTTCCGGCGTTAGCCTCGGTCGGTATCGCCGGAACCGGATTAACCCCCGCGCTTATTGCCCTGGTGCTGTACGCGCTGCTGCCGCTGGTCCGCGGCGTGGTGGCGGGCTTAAGCCAGGTCGCGCCGGATGTACTGGAGAGCGCCCACGCGATGGGGATGAGCCGGAGACAGTGCTTCTGGCAGATCCAGCTGCCGCTCGCCTTGCCCCTGCTGCTGCGCAGCCTGCGGGTAGTGGCAGTCCAGACCGTCGGGATGGCGGTTATCGCCGCGCTGATTGGCGCAGGCGGTTTTGGCGCGCTGGTGTTCCAGGGGCTGCTGAGCAGCGCGCTGGATCTGGTGTTACTGGGCGTGGTGCCCACGATTGCACTGGCGGTCGTCATCGATGCGCTGTTTGCCTTATGGCTCGCGTTGCTCGGGAGAAGAGCCAATGATTGAATTTCACGATGTCAGTAAAACATTTGCCGGTCGTCCGGCAGCAAGTCACCTGAACCTGAATTTTGCCGAGGGGGCGTTTTCGGTACTGATTGGCACCTCGGGGTCGGGGAAATCCACCACGCTGAAGATGATCAACCGCCTGGTGGAGCACGACAGCGGTGTAATACGTTTTGCCGGGGAAGAGATCCGCAGTCTGCCGGTGCTGGAGCTGCGCCGTCGCATGGGCTACGCCATCCAGTCCATCGGCCTGTTTCCCCACTGGACGGTCGCGCAGAACATTGCCACCGTGCTGCAGCTGGAAAAATGGTCGCGGGCAAAGAGTGACGAGAGGGTGGACGAGCTTATGTCGCTGCTGGGGTTAGAGCCTGGGCTGCGTGGCCGCTATCCGCATCAGCTTTCAGGTGGACAACAGCAGCGTGTGGGAGTGGCGCGCTCGCTGGCGGCGAACCCGCAGGTATTGCTGATGGATGAGCCCTTTGGCGCGCTCGATCCGGTTACGCGCGGGGCACTGCAGACCGAGATGACCCGCATTCACCGCATCCTTGGCCGGACGATCGTCCTCGTGACCCACGATATTGATGAGGCGCTGCGGCTTGCCGATCATCTGGTGTTGATGGACCACGGGGAAGTGATCCAGCAGGGTACGCCGCTTGAACTGCTGACCCATCCGCAGAACGATTTTGTGCGCGAGTTTTTTGGGCGCAGCGAACTGGGCGTCAGACTGCTCTCCCTGCGAACCGTCAGCGATTATATGCGTCGACAGGATGTGGCGATGGGCGGTGAACCGTTACAGGAACAGATGAGCCTGCGGGACGCGCTCTCTGCATTTGTGGCGCGCCAGTGCGAGGTACTGCCGGTTACGGATGCCGCTGGGGCACCGTGTGGCACCCTGCATTTTCGCGATCTGCTGGCCGGGGAGGTGACGCGTGAAGGTCATGCGTGATCCGCTCCTCTGGCTGACGGGGCTTTTTGTTGCCCTGCTGTTTCTGATGCCGCACAGTGGGGCGCTGTTCAGCTCGCTTTTTCCCGGCCTGCCGCGCCCCGTCTATCAGCAGGAGAGTTTTATCAATCTTGCCCTGGCGCACCTGTGGCTGGTGGCGCTCTCCAGCGCGATTGCCGTGGTGCTGGGCGTGGGGGCGGGGATTGCGGTCACCCGGCCCTGGGGGAGAGAGTTTCGCCCGCTGGTAGAGACGATTGCGGCTATCGGGCAGACATTTCCGCCGGTGGCGGTACTGGCGATTGCGGTGCCGGTGATCGGGTTTGGTCAGCAACCGGCTATCATTGCGCTGATCCTTTACGGCGTGTTGCCTGTTCTTCAGGGGACGCTGGCGGGCATTGCGTCGGTACCGGCATCGGTACTGAGCGTGGCCGAAGGGATGGGCATGAGCAGCGGTCAGCGGCTGTGCAAGGTTGAGCTGCCGCTTGCGGCACCGGTGATTATCGCGGGGATCCGTACGTCGGTGATTATTAACATCGGCACGGCGACCATCGCGTCTACGGTGGGGGCCAATACGCTGGGAACGCCGATCATTATCGGCTTAAGCGGGTTCAATACGGCCTATATCGTTCAGGGTGCGGTACTGGTCGCGCTGGCGGCCATCGTTATCGATCGCATGTTTGAACGACTGGCCCGGCTTCTCAGCCGACACCGCCACGAACAATAAATGAGTACCCGGCCAGCATCACGCCGCCGATGCCGCTCACGGCCATCAGTACAAAAAGGGTAATTACGGCCAGTTTGGTTGCCTTCATCATCTGCTCCTGTTGTTAACGGAACAATTATACGGTGAAGCGCAGCTGTTAATGAACCATTAAATGCCGTTACGTTTCATCGGGGCCCAGGGCGTAAACCGGATAACCGTGCTCCCGCCATTCCGTCAGCCGCTGTTGCTGCGAGGCGGTGGGCACTTCCCCGCACCAGACCAGCAGAGTCTGGCCGTCGAAGAATTCGGGCCGTAGCTGAGCCAGCGAATGCGCCAGCACCTCCACGCGCCAGCCCTGCTGGGTGGCGATCCAGGCTTCGAGCCACAGCCGCGTGGTATCGTGCACGTTCCAGCCAACAACCAGCGCGTCTTTTCCGCCCTTGTTTCGCGCCGAGGCCAGACAGACGGCGATATAATTGATCAGCACCCCGTCGAGCATACTCAGCAGCGCCTGCAGGGTAGAGTGCTGGCATTGCAGCCGTCGACGAAGCGGGATGAAAAGATGGTTGATTAAGGTTTGCGCTGGATAATCGCGGCCTTGCTCTTTGATCCACGCGCGCAGACGTTGAACGTTGCCCGCCTGCAGAAGCCGGAGCAGGGTTTCCTGCTGTTCGCGCCAGCGGTGTTGGGTATCGGGATCGTCATGGCAGAGCAGCGACTTTACCTTGCTCACCTGCACACCGTTATCTATCCAGCTTTTGATCTCGCGGATCCGATCGATGTCGGCATCATTGAAAAGGCGGTGACCGCCGTCCGTGCGCTGCGGTTTGAGTAAACCATACCGTCGCTGCCAAGCCCGTAGCGTGACGGGATTGATATCACAAAGGAGTGCCACTTCACCGATCGTGTAAAGCGCCATATTCGCCCCCTGGCTAACGCGTCCCCAGCTTAACTGTAGACCCAGTTTGTCGAACCAGGAAGAATTGCCTTTTTTTTGTACAAATAATGCGAAGCAGCCGTTATGTTCGGCAAAAGATGTGATGACGGACACGATTTACCGCTTTTTTGGACTGCTTCAAAGAAACTTCGGCGCCTTCAGTGTATGTTACGCGTTTTCAGAAGGTGCGGTTCCTGAGTATGTACGAGTTTAATCTGGTGCTGCTGTTGCTTCAGCAGATGTGCGTGTTTCTTGTCATCGCCTGGTTGATGAGTAAGACGCGTCTGTTTATCCCGCTGATGCAAGTCACCGTCCGCCTGCCGCACAAGCTCCTCTGTTATGTGACCTTCTCCATTTTCTGCATCATGGGGACCTATTTTGGCCTCCATATCGAAGACTCCATTGCCAATACGCGCGCCATCGGCGCGGTGATGGGCGGGCTGCTGGGCGGCCCGGTTGTGGGTGGCCTTGTCGGTTTAACCGGTGGGCTGCACCGCTATTCCATGGGCGGGATGACGGCGCTGAGCTGCATGATCTCGACCATCGTGGAAGGGCTGCTTGGTGGCCTGGTGCACAGCTACATGATCAAACGAGGCCGCCCGGATAAAGTCTTCAGCCCGCTTACCGCTGGCGCGATCACCTTTGTGGCCGAAATGGCGCAAATGGCGATCATTCTGCTTATCGCCCGACCTTTTGAGGACGCACTGCATCTGGTGAACAGTATTGCCGCCCCGATGATGGTCACCAACACCGTGGGCGCGGCGCTGTTTATGCGCATTCTGCTCGACAAGCGCGCCATGTTTGAGAAATACACCTCGGCGTTCTCTGCCACGGCACTGAAAGTCGCCGCTTCAACCGAGGGGATCCTGCGTCAGGGCTTTAACGAAGAAAACAGCATGAAGGTGGCGCAGGTGCTCTATCAGGAGCTGGATATTGGTGCCGTTGCGATTACCGATCGTGAAAAGCTGCTGGCCTTTACCGGTACCGGCGACGATCACCACCTTCCCGGCAGACCGATTTCGTCCGCGTATACGCTTCGTGCGATAGAGACCGGTGAGGTAGTCTATGCCGACGGTAACGAAGTGCCTTACCGCTGTTCGCTGCATCCGCAGTGTAAGCTCGGCTCTACGCTGGTCATTCCGCTGCGGGGGGAAAACCAGCGGGTGATGGGAACCATTAAGCTCTACGAAGCGAAGAACCGCTTGTTCAGCTCGATCAACCGGACGTTGGGGGAGGGGATTGCGCAGCTGCTTTCCGCGCAGATCCTGGCGGGGCAATATGAGCGGCAAAAAGCCCTGTTAACGCAGTCGGAGATAAAGCTCCTGCACGCTCAGGTGAACCCGCATTTCCTGTTTAATGCCCTCAACACCCTGAAAGCGGTGATCCGCCGCGACAGCGATCAGGCCGCGCAGCTGGTGCAGTTTCTGTCGACGTTTTTCCGCAAGAACCTGAAACGGCCGTCTGAGATTGTGACCCTGGCCGATGAGATTGAACATGTTAACGCCTACCTGCAGATTGAGCAGGCGCGCTTCCAGTCTCGTCTGCAGGTGTCGTTATCCGTGCCGGATGAGCTGGCGTATCAGCATCTCCCGGCCTTTACGCTGCAGCCTATTGTGGAAAATGCCATTAAACACGGGACATCGCAGCTTCTGGGCACCGGGGAGATCACTATTTCTGCCAGCCGGTTTAATCATCATCTGGTGCTGAATATTGAAGACAATGCCGGGCTTTACGTCCCGTCCTCTTCCGGCGGGCTGGGGATGAGCCTGGTGGATAAACGCCTGCGCGCTCACTTTGGGGATGGATGTGGCATCACCGTGGCCTGTGAGCCGGACCGATTTACCCGTATTACGTTACGATTGCCGCTGGAGGAGACCGCATGTTAAGAGTGCTGATAGTCGATGATGAACCGTTGGCACGGGAAAACCTGCGCGTGCTGTTGCAGGAGCAGAGTGACATTGAGATTGTGGGAGAGTGCGCCAATGCCATTGAAGCCATTGGTGCTGTACATAAACTGCGTCCGGATGTGCTGTTCCTCGACATCCAGATGCCCCGTATCAGCGGGCTGGAGATGGTCGGCATGCTTGACCCGGAGCATCGCCCGTATATCGTGTTTCTGACGGCGTTTGACGAATATGCCGTGAAGGCCTTTGAAGAACACGCGTTCGATTACCTGCTGAAGCCGATTGAAGAGAAGCGGCTCGAAAAGACCCTGACGCGTTTACGCCAGGAGCGTACGGTACAGGACGTCACGCTGCTGCCGGAAAACCAGCAGCCGCTGAAGTTTATCCCGTGTACCGGGCATAGCCGGATTTACCTGCTGCAAATGGATGATGTGGCATTTGTCAGCAGTCGCCTGAGCGGGGTGTTTGTCACCAGCGCCGAGGGCAATGAAGGCTTCACCGAGCTGACGCTGCGCACGCTGGAGAGCCGCACGCCGCTTGTCCGCTGCCATCGGCAGTATCTGGTTAACATGGCGCACCTGAAAGAGATCCGTCTGGAAGATAACGGTCAGGCAGAGCTGGTACTGCGGGCCGGTCAAACGGTACCCGTCAGTCGTCGCTACCTGAAAAGTTTGAAAGAGGCGATTGGGCTGTAAAACTGGTACACTGCGCGCCATTGCATCATCGACAGTTAAAGGCACTCATGCTTAGTAATGATATTCTTCGTAGCCTGCGCTACACCCTGAAAGCAAACAACAACGACATGGTGCGCATTCTTGCGCTGTCTGCCATGGAATCCACCTCTGCTGGTTTTGACACCTGGATGACCAAAGAGGACGAAGAGGGGTTTGTTCGCTGCCCTGACATTATCCTGTCAGGCTTCCTGAACGGCCTGATCTACGATAAGCGTGGCAAAGATGATTCTGCACCTGAACTGGCGCTGGAGCGTCGGGTGGACAACAACACGGTGCTGAAAAAGCTGCGTATCGCGTTCTCGCTGAAAACGGATGATATTGTGGCGATCATGACGGAGCAAAAATACCGTGTATCCGTGCCGGAAGTGACCGCCATGATGCGTGCGCCGGGCCACAAAAATTACCGCGAGTGCGGCGACCAGTTTCTGCGTAACTTCCTGCGTGGGCTGACCCACCGGGTGCATAATACGAAGGCGTGATTGCGGAATGGGTGCGGCCTGATGCCCTCATCCCGGCCCTCTCTCTGTGCGAGAGGGAGAACAAAAAAAGCCGGAGATAATCTCCGGCTTTTTTTGTTATTTCACCTGCTGACCCGGCTTCGCGCCTTCGTCAGGGCTTAACAGGAAGATATCTTTCCCGCCAGGACCTGCGGCCATCACCATCCCCTCAGAGATGCCGAAGCGCATTTTACGCGGTGCCAGGTTCGCGACCATGACGGTCTGACGGCCAATCAGTACCTGCGGATCAGGATAGGCAGAACGGATGCCGGAGAAGACGTTACGCTTCTCACCGCCCAGATCCAGCGTCAGGCGCAGCAGCTTGTCAGAGCCTTCCACGAATTCCGCGTTTTCAATCAGCGCCACGCGCAGGTCAACTTTAGCGAAATCGTCAAAGGTGATGGTCTCCTGAATCGGATCGTCTGCCAGCGGGCCGGTCACCGGTGCGGCAGCTGCTTTCACCTCTTCTTTCGAGGCTTCCACCAGGGCTTCAACCTGTTTCATTTCGATGCGATTGTAGAGCGCCTTGAAGGTATTCACCTTGTGGCCAAGCAGCGGTTGCTGGATTGCATCCCAGCTCAGTTCGGTGTTCAGGAACGCTTCTGCACGCGCTGCCAGCTGCGGCAGTACAGGCTTCAGCCAGGTCATAAGCACGCGGAACATGTTCAGACCCATGGTGCAGATCGCCTGCAGGTCAGCGTCGCGGCCTTCCTGTTTCGCGACAACCCACGGGGCCTGCTCGTCCACATAGCGGTTGGCAACATCGGCCAGCGCCATGATTTCACGAATTGCTTTACCGAATTCACGGCTTTCCCAGGCTTCGCCAACCGCAGCGGCGGCATCGGTGAAGGTTTTATACAGCTCAGGATCGGCCAGCTCGGCAGAAAGCACGCCGTCAAAACGCTTGGCGATAAAGCCCGCGTTTCGGGACGCCAGGTTCACCACCTTGTTCACGATGTCCGCGTTCACGCGCTGCACGAAATCTTCCAGGTTCAGGTCGATATCGTCGATGCGGGAAGAGAGCTTCGCCGCGTAATAATAACGCAGGCTGTCCGCATCAAAGTGGTTCAGCCATGTGCTGGCTTTGATAAACGTCCCACGCGATTTGGACATCTTCGCGCCGTTCACCGTCACGTAGCCGTGAACAAACAGGTTGGTTGGCTTGCGGAAGTTGCTGCCTTCCAGCATTGCCGGCCAGAACAGGCTGTGGAAGTAAACGATGTCTTTGCCGATGAAGTGATACAGCTCGGCGGTGGAATCTTTCTTCCAGTATTCGTCGAAGCTGACGGTGTCGCCACGCTTGTCGCACAGGTTCTTGAAGGAGCCCATGTAGCCGATTGGCGCGTCCAGCCAGACGTAGAAATATTTGCCCGGTGCATTTGGAATTTCGAAACCAAAGTAGGGCGCATCGCGGGAGATATCCCACTGCTGCAGGCCGGATTCGAACCACTCCTGCATTTTGTTCGCTACCTGCTCCTGCAGCGCGCCGCTGCGGGTCCACGCCTGCAGCATTTCGCTAAAGGATGGCAGGTCGAAGAAGAAGTGCTCGGAGTCACGCATCACAGGCGTGGCGCCGGAGACCACCGATTTCGGGTCGATCAGCTCTGTCGGGCTATAGGTAGCGCCGCATACTTCGCAGTTATCGCCGTACTGATCCGGTGATTTACATTTCGGGCAGGTGCCTTTGACGAAACGGTCCGGCAGGAACATGCCTTTTTCCGGATCGTACAGCTGAGAAATAGTGCGGTTTTTAATAAAACCGTTCTCTTTCAGACGGGTGTAGATAAGCGTTGACAGCTCGCGGTTCTCCTCGCTGTGCGTGGAGTGGTAGTTGTCATAGCTGATGTCAAAGCCAGCAAAATCGGTCTGATGCTCCTGACTCATTTCGGCAATCATCTGCTCCGGGGAAACACCCAGCTGCTGGGCTTTCAGCATGATCGGCGTGCCGTGGGCATCGTCCGCGCAGATGAAGTTAACCTCGTGGCCGCGCATTCGCTGGTAACGGACCCAGACATCAGCCTGGATATGCTCCAGCATGTGGCCGAGGTGGATTGAGCCGTTGGCGTACGGCAGTGCGCACGTTACCAGAATTTTTTTCGCGACTTGAGTCATAGTAGGCATTACTTCTTTTAACTGTGAAAAGGGTTTTTGATATTACCAAAAGGGGCATTATTAAGTAAGCACAAACCACGGCCTTTCAGGTAAACTTGTTCATCTAAGGTCTTATTCACAAGAACAAAGGAGTCGGGATGAGTTCGCAATCCCAGGCCAAATCACCGGAAGCCTTACGAGCAATGGTCGCCGGGACGCTGGCTAACTTTCAGCATCCAACCCTGAAGCACAATCTCACTACGCTGAAAGCGTTGCACCATGTCGCATGGCTGGACGATACGCTGCACATCGAGCTGCAGATGCCGTTCGTCTGGACCAGCGCCTTCGACGCGCTGAAAGAGCAAACCAGCTCGGAGCTGCTGCGCATTACCGGTGCAAAAGCGATTGACTGGAAGCTGAGCCACAGTATCGCCACCCTCAAGCGGGTGAAAAACCAGCCCGGCGTTAACGGTGTGAAAAACATCATCGCCGTCAGCTCCGGCAAGGGCGGGGTGGGGAAATCGTCTACCGCCGTCAACCTGGCGCTCGCGCTGGCGGCCGAAGGGGCGAAGGTTGGTATTCTGGATGCGGATATCTACGGGCCGTCAATTCCCAACATGCTGGGCGCAGAAAACCAGCGTCCAACCTCGCCAGATGGAACCCACATGGCGCCAATCATGGCGCACGGTCTGGCAACGAATTCCATCGGTTATCTGGTGACTGATGACAATGCGATGGTCTGGCGTGGTCCAATGGCCAGCAAAGCGCTGATGCAGATGCTGCAGGAGACACTGTGGCCGGATCTGGATTATCTGGTGCTGGATATGCCGCCGGGTACTGGTGATATCCAGCTGACGCTGGCGCAGAACATCCCCGTCACCGGGGCGGTTGTTGTCACCACGCCGCAGGATATCGCGCTGATCGACGCCAAAAAAGGCATCGTGATGTTTGAGAAAGTCGAGGTGCCTGTGCTCGGTATCGTCGAGAACATGAGCATGCACATCTGCAGCAACTGTGGTCATCACGAGCCTATCTTCGGCACCGGCGGTGCAGAAAAACTGGCGGCGCAGTACCACACCCAGCTGCTGGGACAGATGCCGCTGCACATCACGCTGCGTGAAGATCTGGATAGCGGGAAACCGACGGTCATCAACCGCCCGGACAGTGAGTTTGCGGAGTTGTACCGTCAGCTGGCGGGGCGCGTTGCGGCGCAGCTTTACTGGCAGGGTGAAGTCATTCCTGGCGAAATCGCCTTCCGCGCGGTGTAATTCTTCTGCGCTTGAGTGCCGGGTGGCGCTTCGCTTACCCGGCCTACAAATGGCACCATCATGTAGGTCGGGTAAGGCGAAGCCGCCACCCGACATTAACGCAATCGGTAATGCATCAGATAATACTCTCCCTCCGGAGAATCCCCCGTTGCCTCGATGTGCCAGCCATGACGCTGATAAAACGCGATAGCCCGTTCGTTTCTCACCAGACACTTTAACGCCCCCGTACTGGTAAACGTTTTTTGTACCTGTTCCAGCAGCAAACGGCCAACACCCAGGCTCTGATACTGCGGATCAACGAACAGATTGTGCAGAAAGTTATCATTCGTCCAGACTGACGCAAAGCCCACACGATGGCCGTTCTGTACAGCAACCCAAATCACTTCGTCTCGGGTTGCCTCGTCAAAATCTTCGAGTTGCCATTCTGCACCGTTCAGCCACGGCCACGCCTCGCGGCGGGCATGCAGGTAAAGGGTGCGCAGGAAAGGACGATCGCTCTCCTGCCACGGCCGAATATGGACGGTATCAGCGATGATAGAAGATATCTCCGTTATAGGCTTTATAGATCTTACCGTCGGCATCGCCGATCAGGACATAGTTCTCGCCCATATAGGTCCAGTGCGTACCCGCATCCGGCGCCGGGAGGTTACGCAGTTGATACTGTTTGATGGTGTATTCAGGGGTTTGATACAGCGCCGGAGCCGTGTCGCCAATTTTGAACTTCGTGAAATCAGCAATGAACTCTCGTTCTTCATAAGCTTTGATGCCGCCAGATGCTGACGCCGTTTGCGGGGCTGCCGAAGCCGCGCTCGCAAGAGACATTACTACACCCAGAAGCAGCCATGTACGCTTAGCCATTTTTTCTCCAGTTATACCGTTACTGATACGCTCAGCCTGCTGTGTTGACGATATGGCAGACAGCCTATTTTAAGTATCCCAGCAGAGCCTGTTAGAAAAAAAATGTAACAAAAGTGGACGGTTTTGTGTAGATCAAACGGTTAATACTATTTTGTTTATGAATATTATTTCCTAGGACTTATTCAGAACGGAAATATTTTTTTTAATTAATTCTGAAAATATAAGTTTACTCTAAATTTGTGACCTGAAATGCATGCATTTCATTTGAAGACGATTTAAACTTCTAAAAGCGGAGCGGTTTAATTCTCAATTCTACGTGGTTCCGGTCCTTCAGTTCATTCTACACATCATTCAGTGATGTGTAATTTTACGTAATTGCTTGAAAAACAGCATATTGAAAAAGTAGGCGATTCTTCCGGAATGGCCTGTTATGCGTTTTTTGCGCTCATGAATGAAATATTAATTCTAATGAAAAACACAACCACATTATCTGTAATATTCTTAGCGATAAGTCAGTTGACGGGCTGCGTATTTTCTCCCGGGCAAACATTAAGCTCAGCGGGAAAAAACGTCATTACGTCGGGTGATGAAAATAATAATTTAGATAAGCGCGTGGATCTCTATCCTGTTACCCCTTCATTGATTGAGAAATTGCGCCCTGCCGTCACCAAATCTCAGTCTAATCCTAAGCTCGATGAGCAGGTCAGAA
Organism: Enterobacter cloacae complex sp. 382A5; assembly: GCF_050031095.1. Taxonomy (NCBI): domain Bacteria; kingdom Pseudomonadati; phylum Pseudomonadota; class Gammaproteobacteria; order Enterobacterales; family Enterobacteriaceae; genus Enterobacter; species Enterobacter cloacae complex sp. 382A5. The sequence continues at coordinate 3,072,135 of NZ_JBLGVK010000001.1, read as the reverse complement.
ACTGGGAGTACCGCATTGGAACCGGTGATATTTTGACCGTAACCGTCTGGGATCACCCTGAACTGACAACACCGGCCGGACAGTATCGCAGTGCCAGTGACACCGGCAACTGGGTCAACGCCGACGGTACGCTCTTCTATCCCTATGTCGGCAAACTCCCGGTGGCGGGAAAAACGGTCTCTGAAGTCAGGGAAGAGATCGCCAAACGGCTGGATAGCGTGATCGAAAGCCCGCAGGTTGACGTCAGCGTGGCTGCCTTCCGCTCGCAAAAGGCCTATGTCACTGGCGAAGTCGTCAAATCTGGTCAGCAGGCAATCACCAATATTCCCCTAACGGTCATGGATGCCGTCAACGCGGCAGGCGGGCTTTCTGCCGATGCGGACTGGCGCAATGTGGTTCTCACTCACGAGGGGAAAGATTCGCGCCTCTCTCTGTATGCGCTGATGCAGCACGGCGACCTGACGCAAAATAAGCTGCTCTATCCGGGCGATATCCTTTTTGTGCCTCGTAATGACGCCCTGAAAGTCTTCGTGATGGGGGAGGTGATTAAGCAGAGCACGCTCAAGATGGACAGGAGCGGAATGACCCTTGCTGAAGCGCTGAGCAATGCGGGCGGCCTGAATCAGGATATGGCCGATGCGACGGGCATTTTTGTCATTCGCTCCATTGCCAAAGGCAACGACGCGGGAAAAATTGCCAACATTTATCAGCTTAACGCGCAGGATGCCTCCGCAATGGTGTTGGGCACCGAATTCCAGCTTGAGCCGTACGACATTGTCTACGTTACCACGGCACCGCTGTCACGCTGGAATCGCGTCATTACGCAGCTCGTGCCGACCATCAGTGGCGTTCATGACTTGACCGAAACGGTCCGTTACATCAGATCGTGGCCGCAATAATGTTTGATTCCATCTTAGTGGTCTGCACCGGCAATATTTGTCGCTCGCCGATTGGCGAGCGGCTGTTGCGCCAGCTGCTACCGGGAAAACGGATAACCTCGGCAGGTATCTATGGGCTGGAGGGCAGCCCGGCGGATGTCAGCGCTCAGGACGTGGCCAGGCGGCATGGGATCTCACTTGAGGGACATCGCGCCCGCAAACTGACCCCGCAGATCATGCGGGAATCGGATCTGATTCTGGTGATGGAGCCTGCGCATCTTCGCTTTATCTCTGACATGGCCCCGGAAATTCGCGGCAAATCGCTGCTTTTTGGGCAATGGCTGGGGCCGCAGGACATCCCCGATCCCTATTGTAAAAGTCGTGAAGCGTTCGATTATGTTTTCGGTCTGCTGGGCAAAGCCAGTCAGGAATGGGCTCATCGTTTGAGTCAACAAGGAATGAAGCGTTAATGTCGTCTTACACAACAGACAGTTACGGTGCGGCAGCACCGGAGAATCATGAAATCGATCTCATTAGCCTGCTCGGCGAGGTGATCGATCACCGTGCAGTCATTTTATCGATAACTTTCCTGTTCACCCTGCTGGCGGGGCTGTATGCCTTTCTGGCCACGCCCGTTTATCGCGCTGATGCCTTAATCCAGGTAGAAGGAAAGCAGGATAACAGCCTGCTCAAAAATTTAAGGCAGTTTGGGAGTGAGATGTCTCCCGATGTCGAACCTGAAATTCTTCTGCTTAAATCGCGGATGATCCTGGGCGCAACCGTCGATGAATTAGGCCTAACGCAGCACGTGACGCAGCGTACGTTCCCGGTAGTGGGACGTCTGTGGGCACGGTTGCAGGGCCGTAAACCGGCGACGGTTGCCCTTGGCTGGCTGCAACTTCCCCCTGTTGAAGGAAAGCCTCGCACCCTTGTGCTCACTGTGCTGGAAAAAGGGGCATACCGGCTGGAGGGGGATAACTTTTATGCCGAGGGCAGGGAAGGGAAACCGCTGGAAAAAGCCGGCGTTTCACTGTTGGTGGTGAAAATGAATGCGCCAACGGGCACGCAATTCACGGTGCAAAACAGCACCCGTCTGGAAGCTATCAATACGCTCAGCACCCAATTTAGCGTCGTTGAATCGGCAAAGCAGAGTGGGGTGCTGACGCTCACGCTGACCGGAAACGATCCTGAGCGCATTGCGCATGTGCTTGACCGGATTGCCAACAACTATCTGCAGCAAAACATTGCGCGCCAGGAAGCACAGGATGCCCGCAGTCTTGCATTTTTGCAGAAGCAATTGCCTAAAATCAGAAGCGAACTGGATCTGGCTGAAGAGCGGCTGAATCAGTATCGCAAACAGCGTGACTCGGTGGATCTCTCCCTGGAAGCGAAATCGGTTCTCGAGCAGATTGTGAATATCGAAAACCAGCTCAACGAGCTGACGTTTCGTGAGGCGGAGATTTCTCAGCTGTTCAAGAAAGAGCACCCGAACTACCGCGCCTTGCGTGAAAAGCGTCAGACGCTTGAGCAGGAGAAGGTTCGCCTTAATCAGCGTGTCGCCGCCATGCCATCGACTCAGCAGGACATTTTGCGCCTCAGTCGGGATGTGGAGTCAGGCCGCACCATCTATTTGCAGCTCCTCACCCGTCAGCAGGAGCTGAACATTTCGCGCTCCAGCGCCATTGGTAACGTGCGAATTATCGACAGTGCGGTGACGCAACCCGATCCCATCAAACCGCGAAAGCTGGTGGTCATCGTCTTAGGCATCTTGTTGGGGCTGATATGCTCAATGGGGCTGGTCCTGGTCCGCATGGCGCTCAGACGCGGCATCAACACCTCCGAGCAACTGGAAGGGCTTGGCGTACAGGTGATGGCCACCTTGCCCCGTTCCCTGTGGCTGTGGAAAAAAACCAATCTGCGTAAAAAACGTGTTTTTGGCTCACGCTGGAGACACAAGATTGTCGGTGTCCCTTTCCTGCCGGTTGATCGGCCTGCGGATGTTTTTGTCGAGGCCGCACGGGGGCTGCGCACCAGCCTGCATTTCACCTTGCAGGATGCCGCTAACCGGATCGTGATGATTTCAGGCCCAACGCAGGACTGCGGTAAAACCCTTGTCAGCACCTCGCTGGCCGCGATTGAGGCGCAGGCCGGGCTCAGGGTGTTATTCATTGATGCGGATATGCGCGAAGGCTATGTACACAACATCTTCGATCTGAAAAACCATACCGGGCTTTCCGACGTGCTTGACGGAAAATGTCATTTCCAGGCGGCGATTCAGCGCTATGAGAAAGGCAACATTGATGTACTGACCTGCGGGCCGGTTCCGTTACGCCCCTCTGAACTGCTGATGAGCGAACGCTTCAGGGCGTTAATGACCTGGGCAGACGAGCATTATGATCTTGTGATCCTCGATACCCCGCCGGTGCTGGCCGTAACCGACGCCTCAGTGGCTGCCCCGGTGGCCGCCACCTCGCTGCTGGTGGCCCGCTATGGTAAAACCAGCCTCAAAGAGATGGAGAACAGCATTAAGCGTTTGCAGCAAACGGGGGCGCATATCAACGGCACCGTGCTGAACGATGTAGTGAAATCGGCAGCGCTGTATTACCGTGCAGGCTATGGCCATTACGAGTATGGCCAACGCCCGACACGGCAACCGCGCAAGGATTAGTGCTTCACCAGCGTGGCAAAGTAATACACCAGCGGAATGGCGAGGATCCAAAGACCAACGGGGATTTCTCGCCATTTTCCTGCAATCGCTTTAATGACGATGTAAAACAGCAGCCCTCCCGCAATCCCTGTCCCGAAGCTGTTGGCAATCAGAGTAATCATTACCATCATCAGCACCGGCAGCCCGTCGGTGAAGTTTGCCAGATCCACCTTACGCAGGCCGCTGAACATATTCAGGCCGATCAGGATCAGGGCAGGGGCGGTGGCTTCTTTTGGGATCATGAGCGCAACGGGCGTAAACAGCAGCATCAGCAGGAACATAACCGCAGCGGCCAGCGCCGTCATGCCGGTTTTCCCCCCCGCTTCTGCGGCCGCGGAGGATTCAATCAGCGCCGTGGCGGCAGGAATACCCACCCACGGGCCAATCGCGGCGGCAATCGAGTCCACCATAAACGGGCGATTGATGTTTGCCATATTGCCCTCTTCATCCAGCAGCCCGGCTTCACCTCCCACCGCCAGCGTGGTGCCCATGATGGAGAAAAACTCCGATGCGAAAAAGACAAACAGGAACGGCAGGAAGGCAATATTCAGCGCGCCCAGCATGTCGATATGACCCAGCACCGGCGTCAGTGAGTGAGGCATATCAATAAAGCTGGCAGGAAGGTGGGTCACCCCCATCGGAATGCCCACGAGAGTGGCAAACAAAATGGCCCACAAAATGGCGCCCGGAATGCGACGCGCCTGCAGGGCAATGGCGAGGAACAGGCCGCTGAGCGCCACCAGCGCGCCTGGCGAGAGAAAATCACCCAGCATCAGCGCGTTCGTTTTTGCGTTAGCCAGCACCAGCCCGGCATTGCGAAAGCCCAGTACGGCGACAAAAAGACCGATAGAGGCCGTCAGTCCCAGTTTGATGGACTGCGGTACGGAGCGGGTCACAACCTCTCGCAGGCCAAAACGGGTGAGCAGGAAGAACAAAATTCCCGACCAGCAGGCAATGCCCAGACCAATTTGCCAGCCGATGCCTTCACTGCCCGCCAGCGTTACCCCAACCAGCACCGAGCCACCAATGCCTGGCCCAACAATAAACGGCAGGTTGGCGTAAAACGCCATCAGCAGCGTACCGGCCACAAACACCAAAATGGTACCGGTGGTCGCCGCGCCTTTATCCATCCCGCCCACGGCGAGAAGCCCCGGGATGACCACCAGCAAATAGGCGGCGGCGAGAAAACCGGTGAGACCGGCCAGACACTCTGTGCGCACGGTACTGCCGCGCGTATGCAGTGCAAAACGACGTTCAAGCCAGTTCCCTGGTGCTGGCGAATTAACGGTATTGTCGGCCATTATCCGGCTCTCCTTCGGTATTATTGTGTGATGTCCGGGGTTTCCCGGTAAGAAATCAGCGGATCGACAATCTGGCGCGTGCTGCCATCGGTCAGTCCAAGATCGGTTAAATGCGGCCCGGCGTTGCAGGCAAGGCACGTCCCTTCAATGGCTTTAAATACTCTGTATGGCGGCTCCCAGTCGGCAATCTGGCTGCTGCGTTCACGCAATTCACGAAACTGGCGCGCCAGTTCCGCAGGGGCGAGTTCTGACAACATCCCCGCAATGGGCATCGCCACATGGGCGATCACATCCCCGTTCTGGACCAGCGCCATCCCGCCACCGCTTTGGATCAGCGTGTTGGCGGCCAGTGCCATGTCATCAGGATTGCGTCCCAGTACCACCAGGTTGTGTGAATCGTGGGAGTAGCTGGTGGCAATGGCCCCCCGCAGCTCTCCCCAGCCTTCCAGCAGGGCGATTTGCGGTTTTGCCGCATGGCGCGCGTGGCGGTGCTGAACCCAAATCAGGCTAAAACCAGCCGGTATCTCAACGCGTCCGTCACGTACCCGGGCGTCGGTTTCTCCCCAGCGGGTAAAACGTGCACCGCTGATATGACGCAGGCGCGCCACACCGTGGTTTGCGTTGTCGATGCGCATGTAAAAATCACTGGCGGTCAGCGACGACAGTCGCACGGTATCCCGGGGCAGCGTCAGGGGCGTATCAACAATCGGCTCGATCATCGCTCCGTCACGGGCAATGCATTTTCCGGCGACGTACACCCGGCGAGCCGTCAGTTTATCCAGTGAATCGAACACCACCAGATCCGCACGACGACCCGCGGCAATCAGCCCGAGATCGTTACGCTGCAGGCGCAGGGAAGCATTCAGGGTGGCACACCGCAGCGCGTCCGTCGCCGGAAGGCCATGTTCAATCAGCAGGTTGAGCAGGGCGATGATTCCGCCTTTTTCCATCAGGATGTCCGGTGGGACATCGTCAGTGCAGACCGTGATTTGTGACGACAGATGCGGCAGCGTTTTCAGCGCGCTGACGATATCAGGCAGCAGATAAGGATGCGAGCCGCGGATCTCCAGCGTCAGCCCGGCGCGTAATTTTTCCAGCGCATCGTCGGCGGAGGTGAGTTCATGATCGGAGGTGACGCCCGCCGCCAGATACGCCTGTAAATCCGCGCCGCTCAGACCACGCGCGTGACCTTCAATCAGCTTCCCACTTTCCAGCCCGGCCTGCAGGATCTCCAGCATACGCTGACTGCCATTCAGCACCCCGTGCATGTCCATCACTTCCGCCACGCCGCGCACTTCGGGCCAGCCAAGCAGGGTATTCATCTCTTCGCCCGCAAAGTCTGCGCCGGACATCTCCAGCCCCGGTGTGGAAGGGACGCTCGATGGCGCCGCGACCATTACATGCAGTGGCAGGTTGCGGCTCGCCTCAATGGCAAAGCGGACGCCCTCAATGCCCAGCACGTTCGCCAGCTCGTGCGGATCCCAGAACACCGCGGTGGTGCCCTGCGCCAGTACGATCTCTGCGTAGCGGGCGGGCAGCAGGTGCGAGCTTTCAAGGTGAACATGCGTGTCCATTAGCCCCGGAGAGAGAAACTGGTTGTTCAGGTCATGCGTCTCAAGCGCATCGTTGCGGCTGCCGCGTGGATGGACGCTGGCGATAAGCGAGCCGACGATGCCCACATCCGCGTCGCGGATCTCACCGGTTGCCATATCAACAACTCGGGTATGCGTAAGCAACAGGTCAAACGGCGTTTCGCCTCGTGCAGCCTTCACGGCGCGGCGTCGGGTTTCGGCAGTCATGCAATTAACAGTTCCAGCATTGAAATATTGACGTTACTCTATGCACCCGGCAAACGTTTGCCCAGCTGATAAAATTTATCGCCCGATAACCCCGGGTTATTCTGTGACGCGTGTAATGGATAATGATGACGGAACCCTGGCAGCGCTTGCCTGCGCTCTCCCTTCGGCAGCTACAGTATTTTGTCACTCTGGCGCAGCTGCGTCATTTTACGGATACCGCCAGTAAACTGGCCATCAGCCAGCCGGCGCTCAGCAGCGCCCTGCGGCAAATCGAAACCGTGCTCGGCGGTAAACTGGTCAACCGTACCGCGTCGGCGGTCACGCTGACCGAGCTGGGGCACGCCATTCTGCCACACGCCCAGCGGGTGCTCAGCGTGGCGCAGCTGGCGTTTGATGATATGCAGCAGATTGTGCAGGCCGGCGGCGACGGTACGGTGCGGATCGGTCTGGTGCCTTCAGTCAGTTCGCTACTGTTTCCGCTGCTGCCGCAGACGCTGGCGCAGGCCTTTCCACGTCTGCGGGTGGAGTTTCACGACCAGACCAACGATGCGCTGGTGGCGCAACTGCTGAAAGGGCAGATTGATTTTGGCATCGGGGCGCTGGACAACTCGGTACCCGAACAGCTGGACGTGTTCCCGTTGCAGGAGGATCCGTTTGTGGCCGTGCTGCACTGCGACGATCCGCTCGCCGCGTCGGCACATGTTCCCTGGAAACAGCTGGTGGGCCGGGATATTGCCGTCTTCTCAAAAGGCAATATTCAGCGGCTGGTCAATGCGCTTGCCGAAAGCCACCGTCTGTCCCTGCAGACCCGTTATCAGGTGGACTATATCGAGACATTATACGGGCTGGTGCGCTCGAAGCTTGCCGTGGGGATATTGCCTCAGCTTTACACCACCCACCTGCAGGACCCGCAGCTTAAGGTGGTTCACCTTCAGCAACCGGCCCTGGCGCGCACGGTGGCGCTGATGCGTGCCCCGCAGGCGCTGCCGCCGCTCATTGAATCCTGCTTTACCCTGATGGTTGATACCTTACGCACCAGGTAGGGCGACACTTCTTTACAGCGAAACGGCGCGCAGCTCGCTAAGATGACTTTCGTTAAATCACGAGGTCACAATGGAAAACCGCAAATTCAGCCAACTGCGCCGCTGGGCGCGGGAAGGGATCATACTCGTACTGCTGGCGCTGGCCGTGATGTGGGGTGTGGATCAGTACCGCAAGCCGACATTACCCGCCACGTTTAGCGCTACCCCAATGCAGGGTATTGATGGCTCAGTACATGACATTGCTGCACTCAGTCAGGATCGGCCGCTGCTGATTTACGTCTGGGCGACCTGGTGCAGCATCTGTCGTTATACCACGCCTGCGGTCAATAGGCTGGCAGAAGAGGGCGGGAACGTGGTGAGTATTGCCATGCGCTCTGGTGATGACGCTAAGCTTGCGCGCTGGGTCGAAAAGAAGCAGCTGAAAATGCCGGTGATTAATGACGAAAACGGTGCGCTGTCACAGCAATGGCAGGTTAGCGTAACGCCGACGCTGGTGCTGGTCTCTAAAGGCAATGTCGTCAGTACAACAACGGGCTGGACAAGCTACTGGGGATTAAAAGTCAGGATGTGGTGGGCAGGGTTATAAAAATAGCCCCTCTTCCGGTGGAAGAGGGGCTGTGTATTACTTCGCCAGAACTTCCTGCGCAGTACGCTCAACCAGAGACAGCAGGGTTTTGATATCCTCCAGCGTCACGGTTGGGTTCAGCAGCGTCAGCTTCAGACAGGTCACGCCGTTATGCTCGGTCACGCCGACGTTTGCACGGCCGGACTCCAGCAGCGCATCACCAATTTTCTGGTTCAGCAGGGCGATACCTGCATCATCTGCCTGCACCTCGCCACGGAAGCGGAACAGCACGCTTGCCAGCTGTGGCTGCATAACCAGTTCCAGAGCGGGCTGCTCTTTCACATAAGCTGCAACCTGCTGCGCCAGCGTCACGCCGTGATCGATAATCGCCGCGTATTGCTCCTGACCCAGCGCTTCCAGGCTCATCCACAGCTTCAGCGCGTCGAAACGGCGTGTGGTCTGCAGCGATTTGGAAACCAGGTTCGGCACGCCGGCTTCTTCGTCGAACTCAGAGTTCAGGTAAGCCGCCTGATAGCGCATCAGCTCATAGTGGCGCGCTTCCTTCAGCAGGAATGCGCCGCAGCTGATGGTCTGGAAGAACTGTTTGTGGAAGTCCAGAGTAACGGAATCCACCAGTTCAATGCCGTCCAGGTAGTGACGATACTGCTCAGACATCAGCAGTGCGCCGCCCCAGGCCGCATCAACGTGTACCCAGATGTTCTGTTTCGCCGCCAGTTCAGCAATGGCACGCAGCGGGTCAATAGCACCGGCATCGGTGGTCCCGGCTGTCGCGACAATCGCCAGAATCTGTTCGCCGTTGGCGTTGCACTGCTCGATTTTCGCCGCCAGATCGGTCAGATCCATGCGAGAGAATTCGTCAGTTTTCACCTGCACGACGGACTGATAACCCAGCCCCATCAGCGCCATGTTTTTCTGCACGGAGAAGTGCGCGTTTTCGGAGCACAGTACGCGGATCTTACGCAGATCGCCCGTCAGACCATCCTGCTGGACAGAGTGGCCCTGACGTGCGAAGAATGCATCACGTGCCAGCATCAGACCCATCAGGTTGCTCTGGGTGCCGCCGCTGGTGAAGACACCCGCGTCGCCAGCCTGATAACCCACGCGGGTACGCAGCCATTCGATCAGTTTGATCTCAATAATGGTTGCGGACGGGCTTTGATCCCAGGAGTCCATGCTCTGGTTAGTGGCGTTAATCAGCACTTCCGCCGCCTGGCTAACGACCAGGCTTGGGCAGTGCAGGTGCGCCACACACTGCGGGTGATGAACGGACAAGCTGTCTTTCAGGAAAAACTCGACGGCGCGTTCAATCGCCGCTTCGTTGCCCAGCCCTTTCGGGTTGAAATCCAGCTTAATGCGGTCGCGCAGTTCCGCGACCGTTTTGCCCTGATACATCTCAGGCTGTTTCAGCCACTGCATCACAGCCTGAGTGCTTTGTTCAATCGCCTGCTGGTAAGCTTCAATGCTCTGCGCAGAGGAGAACAAAATTGGGTTTGAATCAGACATCGTAATCAACAACTCCGGTTACGCCGGGCGAACGCCCGCAGCAAGCAGTGCCTGCTCGAATTTATCCAGGAAGACTTTCAGCTCATCATCGCTGATCAGCAGAGAAGGCAGCAGACGCAGAACGATACCGTTACGACCACCGCGCTCCAGAATCAGACCGGCTTCGAAGCACTTCTTCTGAATCAGTGCAGACAGCTCGCCATCACCCGGGAAGCAACCCATGTGGTCAGCGGCTTCGTGTGGCTTAACGATCTCAATACCGATCATCATGCCCAGACCGCGAACGTGGCCGATAACCGGATAGCGTTTCGCCATCTCGTTCAGCTGGCCTTTCAGCCATTCGCCCTGTGCAGCCACTTTGCCAGCGATGTTCTGGTCTTTCAGGATCTTCAGCGTCGTCAGACCGGTTGCCATCGCCAGCTGGTTGCCGCGGAAGGTGCCGGTGTGGTGACCTGGTGCCCATGCATCGAACTGCTTTTTGATACCGAGCACAGCCAGTGGCAGACCGCCACCAACGGCTTTAGACATCACGATGATGTCTGGCTCAATGCCCGCGTGTTCGAACGCGAAGAATTTACCGGTACGGGCAAAGCCTGCCTGAACTTCGTCCAGGATCAGCAGAATGCCGTGTTCCTGAGTCACTTTACGGATGCGCTGCAGCCACTCAACCGGAGCCGGGTTCACGCCGCCTTCACCCTGAACGGCTTCCAGGATTACCGCAGCAGGTTTACGCACGCCGCTTTCAACGTCGTTGATCAGGTTTTCGAAGTAGTAGGTCAGCGCTTTCACGCCCGCTTCACCGCCGATACCCAGTGGGCAACGGTACTGGTGTGGGTAAGGCATGAACTGCACTTCTGGCATCATACCGTCTACCGCTTCTTTCGGAGACAGGTTACCGGTCACGGACAGTGCACCGTGAGTCATACCGTGGTAACCACCCGAGAAGCTGATGATACCGCTACGGCCGGTGACTTTTTTCGCCAGCTTCAGCGCCGCTTCCACGGCGTCAGCACCGGATGGACCGGTGAACTGCAGGCAGTACTCTTTGCCCTGACCAGGCAGCAGAGAAAGCAGGTATTCGGAAAACGCGTCTTTCAGAGGCGTAGTCAGATCCAGAGTATGTAACGGCAAGCCGCTGGTAATGACATTTTGGATGCTTTTCAGCACATCAGGGTGGTTATGGCCAAGCGCGAGGGTGCCTGCGCCTGCTAAACAGTCAAGGTATTCTTTATTATCTGCATCGGTGATCCACACGCCTTCTGCTTTAGTGATGGCTAAAGGCAGTTTGCGCGGATAACTCCTGACGTTAGATTCAAACTCGGCCTGACGGGCCAGATAGGTTTCGTTGCTTTTGTGGGCATCTACGGTGTCAATACGGACTTTATCCGTCATCATATCACTCCTACAACCGCCGCTTCGTTATGAGCCACGATTGAATAAAAAGTTAAAAAACAGATGGGGGCCTGAAAAAAACGCCGCCAATATAGAGCCTTTTGCCACGGGGCTCAATGGTTAATTTGTTTACTGTTTTGTGACATGGGGCACAGGGGACGGAATATCCCCGTTTTGAGAAAGAAAATTACGCGTTATGGCAAATAAAAACAGCCGGTTACGTGCTAACTGCCCGGAGGGTAAAATCATAAAAAAGAGTGTGACAAATCGTGCCATTTTTCCCTGAAAGGGAGGTTGACCGCCTCCTTAGCCTGCTTATTACTGCGACAGGGCTAAAAAGCGGTGGTCATCATAGATGCGTAATGGAATTCCGCATTAAAAATGGACTTTCAACGCGCGTGGTTTCCCGATGGGTTTCACCGTTAATAATATGCAGAGCACTGAGGCGACCAATTTCATAATGCGGCAGTTGAACCGTTGAAAGAGGCGGAAGAAAGAGTTCTCCAATGCCCACCATATTGTCATAGCCGATAACCGCAATATCTTCAGGGATGCGAATTCCTTGCGCCAGCAGGGTCTGGTAAACCATCAATGCGATACGATCGTTGCCGCAGATAACCGAGTCGAACTGGGGAAGACCATTCTGAATGTGCGCCTGCAGAACTGACGGAATGTCGCGATAGTGCTCGTCCCCAAACGCCATATAACTATGATCCAGACGGTCCGGGTCGAGCCCCGCTTCACGGCATGCACGTTCCAGCCCGTGACGGCGTCGGGTTGTGGCCAGATGATCGGCGGGTAAATGCAGGCACAGGGGCTGTCGATAGCCTGCGGCGAGTAACGCCTGTACGGCGGCGTACTGCCCCTGTTCATCATCAGGAATATAGCTGGCGACCTTTTCATCGATACTTTCGCAGTTGGCCAGCACGCAGGGGAGGGTAAGGAGCTTGGCCGGGAGAGGAACCTGACGTAATCCCATGGTGGTGTAAATAATGCCGTCCGGGCGGTGAGAGAGCAGCAGATCGACGATTGCCTCCGGGTTGTCATCGGTAAACATATTCATGACGAAGCTGTTCCAGCCGTGCATCCGGGCCGTCTCTTCAATGGACAGCGTAATCTCCACCGAGAAAGGTGTCGTCACCGTATCGAGTGCCAGCACGCCTATGGTTTTTGGCGAGGCATGCGCGCCGCGTACTTTCTTGGCGGAAAGATCGGGTACGTAGCTGGTCTGCTCAATAGCCTGCTGTACGCGTGCCAACGTTTCCGGTTTAAGGCGCTCCGGGTTGTTAAGCGCGCGTGAGACGGTCATCAGCGATACGTTAGCCAGCTTTGCGACGTCCTTCAGGGAAGCCATTTTCTTACTCCGTTAATGTCACGTGTTAAAGAGTATACAACTAAGTTACTGATGTAAAAGGAAAGTGGATATGTGAGTGGAGCCAGACAGGCTTCATTGATGAATAATTGATCGCGATCTCACTTCTGTGATGTTAACGTTAACTTTCGTGATTAACATCATGAATCTGATCCAAACCGCATGAGTCGCGCTCAATGTTAACGTTACCATTTTGTCATTACTCCAACATGAGAATGTCATGATGAAAACGCATCACTCTCACAGCTACCCCTTATTGAGCGCATTACTGTTTTTCTTTTTTGTCACCTGGTCTTCTTCCGGCTCTTTGCTTTCCATCTGGCTCCACCAGGAGGTGGGCTTAAAAGCGGGCGACACCGGCATTATCTATGCCGTGCTTTCTGTCTCCGCGCTTTTCGCTCAAATCTGCTATGGATTCATTCAGGACAAACTTGGTCTGCGCAAGAACCTTCTTTGGTTTCTGACCAGCCTGCTCATTCTTTCTGGTCCGGCCTTTTTGCTGTTTGGTTATCTGCTGCAGATTAATGTCTTACTCGGCAGTATTTTCGGCGGGATTTATATCGGCCTGACGTTTAACGGTGGGATAGGGGTACTGGAGTCCTATACCGAGCGTGTCGCCCGCCAGAGCCAGTTTGAGTTCGGCAAGGCGAGGATGTGGGGATCGCTTGGCTGGGCGGTGGCAACCTTTTTCGCGGGACTTCTGTTTAACATTAATCCGAAGCTGAACTTCGCTGTCGCAAGCTCTGCAGGACTGCTGTTTTTTGTTTTGCTGGCGCGTCTCAGGGTCTCTTCCGCCCCGCACGCCATGCAGGAAGCGGTGTCAGGCGGTAAAGTCACGCTGGAAGATGCATTGCGTCTGCTGACGCTGCCGCGGTTCTGGGCGCTGGTGTTTTTTGTTATCGGCACCTGTATTTATGGCGTTTACGACCAGCAGTTCCCGGTCTATTTCTCCTCCCAGTTCCCGACGTTACAGGAAGGAAACGCCATGTATGGCTATCTCAACTCCTTCCAGGTTTTCCTTGAGGCGGCGGGCATGTTCTGCGCCCCATGGCTGGTGAACCGCCTTGGCGCAAAGAATGGCCTGATTTTTGCGGGAATGGTGATGGCGATGCGTATGGTGGCTTCGGGGCTGGTTGAGGGGCCGGTACTGATCTCCATTACCAAGCTATTGCACGCGGTCGAACTGCCCGTTTTGCTGGTCTCAATTTTTAAATACAACAGCTTACATTTCGATAAACGGCTCTCTTCCACCCTCTATCTGGTGGGCTTTGCCTGTACCAGCTCGGTGATCGCCTCGGTCCTGTCGCCGCTGGCGGGTTACAGCTATGAGAAATACGGCTTCGCCCAGTCCTATCTCATTATGGGGCTGTTAGTTTTCAGCACCACGTTTATCTCCATCTTCCTGTTGCGCTCGGGTAAATCTTCTTCTGACCCGCTCATGCCGCAACCTTCCACCATCTGATCGAAAGAGTAGAGAAATGACGTATTCAATTACTAAAGCAGAGCAGGAACTTCAGTCCAGACGCGAAGGGCTCAACCTGCGCTGGTATCCGCGTTACCACCTCGCTGCGCGCGCTGGCTGGATGAACGACCCAAATGGCCTGGTCTGGTTTGACGGCTGGTATCACGCTTTTTACCAGCATCATCCGTACTCCACCCAGTGGGGGCCTATGCACTGGGGCCATGCGCGTAGCAAGGATTTAGTTCACTGGGAGCATCTCCCCGTTGCGCTGGCGCCGGAAGGGCCTGAAGACAAGGATGGCTGTTTTTCCGGATCGGCGGTGGTGGATGGCGATACGCTGGCGCTGATTTACACCGGACATAAATTCCACGGCGATCCTGATGACGAGGCGAATCTCTACCAGGTGCAATGTCTGGCGACCAGCCGTGACGGCATTCATTTTGTCCGGCAGGGAATGATCGTTGATACCCCGCCAGGTCTGCATCACTTCCGCGACCCGAAAGTGTGGCGTGAAGGGGAGAGCTGGTACATGGTTGTCGGTGCACGGGACGGTGAGACGGGCCAGGTGCGTGTATATCGTTCTGCCGATCTGCGTGAGTGGCAGGATATGGGCGTGCTGGCGGTGGCTGAAAAAGAGATGGGCTACATGTGGGAATGCCCGGACTTTTTCATGCTCAATGGCAAACGCGTGCTGATGTTTTCGCCTCAGGGGATGGCCGCTGAAGGATTCAAAAACCGTAATCTTTTCCAGAGCGGCTATCTGTTGGGCGAATGGCAGCCCGGGCAGCCTTTTGTGCGGGAAGGTGAGTTTGTGGAGATGGATCGCGGGCATGATTTCTATGCGCCACAAAGTTTCCTCACGCCTGATGGTCGCCGCATCGTTATCGGCTGGCTGGACATGTGGGAATCCTCCCAGCCGGAACAGGAGGATGGCTGGGCAGGCATGCTCTCTTTACCGCGCGAACTGACGCTTGGCGCGGATAACCGTCTGCAAATGCGGCCGGCCAGAGAGGTCGAAGGTCTTCGGGGCGCGTGGTTCCCCTGGCCGGTTAGCACGCTTAACAATCAGCAGATGACTCTGCTGGAACGCTGCGACGCGATGGAGGTTATTCTGCAGTGGGATTGTGCCAATAGCAGTGCCGAGCAGTACGGCATGAGTCTGGGAGAGGGGCTGCGCGTCTACGTGGATGCTCAAATGCAGCGTCTGGTTCTTGAGCGAAACTATCCGCAGTATGGCCTGTGCGGGACACGAAGCGTCGCGCTGAACCTGGATAATACGCTTAATCTGCGTCTGTTCTTCGACAGTTCATCCGTGGAAGTTTTTGTCAATGAAGGCGACGCGTGTTTAAGCAGCCGAATTTATCCTGAGGCAGGGCGAAGGGAAATAAGCGTATTCGCCTGGGGTGGCTCAGCGTTATTATTCGAAGCCGGAGCCTGGCAGCTGGAGTGACGACTTCCCGTTCATTCGCATGGTGAGTTTGCAATAAAGGGGCATTCACCCCTTTATTGTTGCCGGTTTAGATCATCATTTTGACAGCTGGCTGTTCACAACTATTCCCTTTTCAACCACCAGCGTTAAGGTATATCCCTGTTTATGCCATTTACCGTTGTTTGGTTTCCATCCTTGCCCCAGCAGGAACGCCGCACCGTCATCGATGGTACCGTTCATTACCGCTTCGGCCTCGCGGGAGATCTGTTTTAAATCACGCGATTGACTGTTATCTGAATTTGCAGTGCATTCGCCGTTAGCTTCCTCAACCTGCGTACATCCTGAATGAGCAAGCTCTTTTCTGTGCTTATGTGTCATTTGTGCATGTTGCTTAACGTCTTTCTTAGCCCAAATACCAGTACCCGCAGCAGCATCACGAGCATTAGCCCAGGCTGCATTTTGAGCCGCCTCATTATAGGATTGTTGGCGGTTTTGCTCTACCAGGTAGCATGTATCTTTACTAATACCTTTGCTTTCACACTCATTCATTCTTTGTTGTGCCATTTGAGCAGGAGTTGAACATCCAGCAAGAAGAGAAGAGGCACTTATTACCACAGCTAACATCATTAATTTTTTCATTGACCTAACACCTCAAATTTAATAAATCCTGCTATAGCTATTACAGCTACAACTACTAAAACTACAGAGATAAAGTAAGCTATAAACTTTTTCATATGTTTTTAAAAACCACAATGGAAATAGGATTGATACATGATCCCCATCCATGCGCCAACAATTATAAGAACAAGGTAAACAATAACAGAAATAAAAATGTATTTAGTCATAATTACTATCACCAGTATAATTGAGTGAAGCTAGTTAGCTAAAATTCATGGGGTGCGTTTGTAACTTTATCGACGGTTATCTGGCTGCTTATTTTCAAAGCTCTTAATCAAAGCCCTTCTAAAGAAGGGCCAGAATTAAATGCTTTACTTACCAACCAAACGACACACCAGCCCCGTACGTAGCCCCGCCAAAGGAACCCGCACCTACAGAAGCTTTAGTTACGATGTGATCAGTGATACGTGCAGAAACACCGACAGCTACTGCACCTTGTGAGTCATACCCACCAACACCAGCGCCTACAGCGAATGTCTGAGAATCGGTAACCTGGGGGATGTTGCTCATTGCAGCTACAGAAGCTACACCAACAGCAGCGCGTTTACGGTTGTTATCTACATCATCTTTAAGATTCTGAAAATTGTTATTTTGATTCTCTAACTCAGTAATACGTTGCTCATGATTTGCTAATTGATTGTTGTGATTCTGAATAGTGGTTTCTTGTGCTTGTTGGCGTACTTGAACGTTAGCAACAGCAGATTTGTTAGTAGCAGCTAAAGATTTAGCATACATGCCCGTGTTATACGCTTGGGTAGTTTTATCAGATAATGTTTGAAGTACTTTATCTTGTCGATCTTGATCTGCTTTGAAAGCGCTTGCATCTACTTTTGTGCTTTGAACGTCAGTAATGGTTACAGTAGGTTTAATCGGAGCAGTGATCCCAACTTGATGAGGGAGCACCGGAACAGGGGTCAGCTGCTGACGCGGCGGAACTGTGTTAGGGGTCGGCATCGGTGGCGTCAGCTGTTGAACCGCTGGGATCACCGGAACAGGGGACAGCTGCTGACGTGGCGGAACCGCGTTAGGGGTTGGCATCGGCGGCGTCAGTTGTTGAACCGCTGGGATCACCGGAACAGGGGTCAGCTGCTGGCGCGGCGGAACCGCGTTAGGGGTTGGCATCGGTGGCGTCAGTTGTTGAACAGCAGGGATCACCGGAACAGGAGTCAGCTGCTGGCGCGGCGGAACCGCGTTAGGGGTTGGCATCGGTGGCGTCAGTTGTTGAACAGCAGGGATCACCGGAACAGGGGTCAGCTGCTGGCGCGGCGGAACCGCGTTAGGGGTTGGCATCGGCGGCGTCCGTTGTTGAACCGCTGGGATCACCGGAACAGGGGTCAGCTGCTGACGTGGCGGAACCGCGTTAGGGGTTGGCATCGGTGGCGTCAGTTGTTGAACAGCAGGGATCACCGGAACAGGAGTCAGCTGCTGATGTGGCGGAACTGCGTTAGGAGTTGGGGCAACAGGTGTCTGCTGCTTAGGAGGTACATTATACGCAAATGGTGGTGTTGTGTTCCCTTGCTTAGGTGGTGTTACGACTACAGCAGGTTTAGAAGGTGTTAAGGTGCTCATTGGTACAGATGGTGTGATACCGCCGATCTGATTGATATAGATTAACTTGTTTTGTACCGGGTCATAATAGCTATTGCTAACTAAAGTGTAATTAGCATCTTTAAGAGTATTACTGCGTAACACATTGTCACGAACCCAAGGAGCATATTTCACAATATCAGGGTGAGAGTTAAAGTAAGAATTAGCTGCAGCTAAATCTGCCCCGGTTAAAGCGGCATTAGAGACATTCATTGAACCAGCAGACACCAATACAGCGATAGCTGTTTTACTCAAATATTTCATTTCTAAACTCTCATCATCAATGCAAGTCAAAATTAAACGAAGGGTGCTATCCTGTCGTGAAGATATAACTCCTTGTTATATCTGGATTAAATAATGATTATTCGCGGAATTTAAGATTTGTCACTTATTTCGTAACGTGCAGTAACTATCTGTGAATATGTAATTTTGATTATTGATCTAGATCATGAAGAGCATTTTTAGCTAATCTGGTTCACTGCGATAGAAATGTGATTACTTCAATAAATACAGTTAGATAGAACTTTTTGTGTTTTTGATTTTAAAAAAGCATAAAACACCAACTCATAAGGTGTGCTTAACTGTTTTGACTGGAAATGATGTGAAATGGATAAAATAGTTAATGCAAAGTTATAGATTCTTCTACATTCTTTGTTATCGAATCCTCCTTGTCTTTTGAATGAAATCAGTTTTGAAGATGACAGCATTTAGAAAGTTGTTTGCTAAAAATATTTATGTTGAAATTTTAGTTAAAAATATATCTAGCTGATAACTGCTATGGAGGAGTAAAAAGATTGTTACGAATTTAGGTTGACCTGCTCCCCGTTGATTAATACACATCGATGTTAATAATGTCTTCATAAGCCACAATAGCGGGGTTTGTTGCTTCTACTCTTTAACCTTTTATCGGCACTCCTAATCTTTTGTGTTTGCTCATGCTGGGCGTGAAGAAGCATTGAGAAAGGTAAAGCTTTCTACGCTCAACACTTTCTAAATGAATATATAAGCGGGTGAGCAGATTTCAGGTGAATTATTACGGATTAAGTTATTTCCGGTGTGATAAATACTGTGATAAATCGAAAGATCTTGCACCCAGTCTATGGCCCCGGTTAAACTAATCGCTAACAATTTATTTGCGTATAAGTGATTGTTTTTTTTGAGCTTTTTCTCATGACACCTTTCCTTGTGAAGGCTGAGAAATACCCGTATTACCTGATCTGGATAATGCTCAAGCCAGTAATAGCGGCATCTGGCAACGACTATGTATTCAATAAAGCACCCATTTTAAGTGACAACCGCTTAACTTACACTTCTCGCCGCCGTTAGTTGTAAAACAGAGTACGATCGTTAGTCTATACATCATGACAAATCTCATGTGTAATAGTTGGGCTTAGGTATCGGAAAAACTCGAAGAAAAGAGGTGTACATGGATAATAAAATAAAAGTGATAGAGCTAAATAGCCTTGATCGGTTTCGTAATGATTTACTAAACACATTACAACCAGAAAAAGTAGAAGCATTACTTAAGTGGTATCTTAATTCTTATGGTGGGATTAACTTTAAGTTCGGTTATGATAGACCGATCTTCAGAGCGAGAAAATGCCCGAATGAACAGGGATATACTAATATTAGTGATGTATACCCACCACCTTTGGATAAATGCAAGATAGGGCGAATGAATGAAGAAGGGCAATCAATTTTTTACGGTGCATTTAGTCCAGGAACAGCACTAGTAGAAGTAAATGCAAAGGAAGGTGACTATGTTCATGTGACGCATTTTCAGTTACCAGAGAAATCAGAAAATGGAATGCGTTGTTTTACAATAGGTGAAGTTTATAATAATTATCATGGAGTAAATACTATTTCACCTGGAGTATACAATGAGATCCGTGATTTTATCGCTAGAATCGGGAAAGATGATATACGCGCTCTATTGTCATATTTGTATATGGATGCATTTTCAGCTGAAATACTTAATAATCCTAATGCACATAAAGTAAACTATGTATATTCGCGAGTATTTAGTCGTCTTCTTCTTGGTAAACATCCGGATGTAGATGGTTTAATTTATCCAAGTGCGAAAGTTAAAGGTGCACCGAACATAGTATTACGTACTGAAAGTGTCGATTCTAAAATACAATTGGTTGCTAATCATGTTTTCAAAATAAACAAGATTTTCCCATATGGAATAGTAGATTTTGATTTGGTGAAAAGTGCAAAAGGGCATACCGCTGACGGGCGTATAGTATGGTAATATGTGCCATTGAGTTTTGTCTTGTAACTGTATGTATAATGATGTTTTTTAGCTATGTGTTATCATGCATTTTCACAATTGACGTCGTGTAAAAAGGGACGAGAAATGACACCTGAATACAGAATTGATGCCGAGAAAAAAATTACTGAATACTTAAAATCTCAGGATCTTGTAAATATAAAAAATATGCAGGTTGAAAAGACGTTTAACGATTTAGGGCACGAAGTAAATATTTGGAATGTTAGAACAAAAAATGATGGTAACTGGTGGGTTGCTGAGGGAGAACTCGTCCCTTTAAATCTTTATACTCAGGATGAATATTTCTTTTCTGCTGACGAAGCATACTCTTTTCATTTAGGTATAACGCAGAGACTACAGGCAAGACATCATAGTGAGTTCAAACATGTTATTGATGAATTGCCCTTAGATATCAATATGCTACGCTCAATTAGTCGTAGGCTTAATGCCTCTGCTGTTGCTCTGAATGATATAAGTGCCCCTGAAGACATTCAAAGTATTGGGTTAACATGTAGAGAGAGTATGGTTGAACTTGCTGCCCATCTTTATAAAACTCATGAGGATATTTTAAAGAAAGATAACATTAAGGTTGCTGATTTTAAGAATATCTGCAAAATAATCATTGGGTTATATGCGGCAGGAAAGCGTAATTCTGGCTTAAGAAAATATTGTCGTACAACTGTTGAATCTGCGTGGGATCTCTCTGCAGAAACAGTGCATTCTTCAAATAAAAATTTACCTGATGCAAAGATTTGTCTTTTACTTACTTGTACTGCTGTTTCATTAATTCAAAACCTATTCCTTAAATTTATTGGATTTGATAATGAAATAAAATGTCCTAACTGTCACAGCTTAAAGAGTGAAATATACGAATCCGAAGAAGATAGCCAACTTCACGTGGTATGCGGGGAGTGCGGGGAAGTTGTGGAAGTCATATCCGAAGAAACGGATGAACAGCCATAATACTCCAATAAGTTATAAAATTTACGCCCGCATGAAGCGGGCTTTATCCATTAATGGTTCGCCGCTGACTGTTCAATAGCTTGTCGCCAGTAGCTATTCCAGCGCCGCCACCCATCCGCAACGTTTGCGGTGTGGATTTCCGCAATTTTCTGGTAGGTCTTTGACGTCTGATCATAGTTCTGTGACGTGTGCGCCAGCATTAGATCGGTTTTTTCCTGATCGCGTCTAACCTCAATGCGCAGAATGTTAGCCCAGGAACGGCGCAAATTGTGAACGGCGCATGTCACTTCTACAGGTTCGCCGGTCTGCTCGTCGGTGTAACTAGCCATCATGCCCAGCCGCGCTAAAACGGCGTTTAAAGTTGTTCCGCCGACAGGCCAGCATTTGCTACGTCTGTAGGCGAAAGCCCCAGCACGTCGCGAGCGCTACCAATAAGCGGCACTTCCTGCGGCTTGCCATTCTTTGAACGGTTTCAAGGAATGATCCATACATCGCGCCGTATCTCCTGTCGCATCATTTCAACAACTTCGTTTTTACGACGGCCCGTTACCATAATAAACCGAAGCGCGTTACCTGCGACGGTGTGCGGCAGTTAGGCGAATAACTGCCGGTAAGTGTCCGCCGTTATGCTGGCTTGTCGCGGTTTGGCTTTTGCGGGCATCTGGTTCTTATCGATGCTGTCCTTCAGTGTCTGCGGAACTTGGATCGGCTGCGGATTGTTCCCGCCGGTGTGGATATCCTCAGTTTCTTCTGTGATTGATGGGGGCTGATTGGGAGTCCTGAGTGGTTCACTAACGGGCATTAAGGCTTGTATTGTCTAAAATCTGATAAATTGTATAAACATTATGTGATCGTTAACCTTGAATGGTTGAAACGCCCTGGTACCACCCAGACGATAAGAAAAGGGGATAGAGTCTGCGAAAAGTTTCGGCTGGATTGCTATAACGTTCATCAGTATGATTGGTTGTACAATTGGGGTTGGGGAAACATCTTTGAAAGATAAAGGACGATACAATATGAAAGTTACTGATGAAGCTTTGTTACGTTCTGGTTTTACACCATCGGATTTGCAGAAGATAAAAAACAATGTTGAAAGCTATGGTGGTACGTTGGGAGAAGCGATTCAGGATCTGGCAAATCGATTCAGGATAGTTATTTGGATCTTTTCCGCTTTCATGGCAATGTTTCTCTGGGTAATTATTTCAAATGAAATACAATACATCATATCCACAGGGATCGGTTTATCTATAGCAATGTTGATTGCTGTTTTTGTTCAACCGCCAGTCCTTTCTTACAAATCCTGGCGGTTCTGGAGAAAATACAGAGGTTAATGATTCGGTGCTTCGGTGGAAAGCAGGTCAAAAATAACTTTAGCCTTGATACCGTAGCCTACTATTTTCATAGTTAACTTGGGGCGACTCATTATGTTGACTTTACGATAGTAATCGTGGGGAAGCCAACGGAACAATCGCCAGGCACCTGCTTTTCGCGCTAATCCAAAAATGCTGTAGATGTTTGCGCTTAATGTCAGAGTGTTATACAAAGCCAGACCAGATTCAGCCTTAAACCCCATAAACTGAGCAATATTAATCACTTTGTCAGCGACCACACCTTCAGAGTTAGATTCCCCTTGCGATAAAAATTTATTCACTTCTTTAGTTATACCGTTAGTGCCATCAGCAACTAAGATTGCACCAGCGAGGACTCCAATAGGGTTCATCGTCGAGATCATGATCATCCCACCATAGAAAACCATCCCTGATATAACGATATTCACAGCCGAAATCATATATCCGACGATTTTATTATTCTCCCGAACAAACTCGACCTGTGCATAAAGTTGTGCGGCTCTGGTTTTTAACAGGCGTTCTTGTTCGTGCAGATTATCCGTTTCGGCACGCAGATTTTTGATGCATATAATGCATTCTTCGTCTGTTTTAGCTCGCCGTGCTGCCTCGAACTCCTTTTCTACGACCTGTTTTATCTCTTCGACAAACTTGATACGTGTTAGACCATCTTGCAAATAGAATGCTGACAACCGGTTTGCTGTTTCGACGAGTTTCCGGGCTTCCAGATTCACCATGGTATCTGACCATGTTCTGTTCCAGCCTCTGTTGAGCAGCGCGATATCCATTAAAGACTCCTTCCCAAAATGTGTCTGGTCATTTTACGTGCAATAAGGTCGAAGACAACAGGAAATACATTCCCAACGTCTTATTTTAGCGGAAAGAACACATGATCAAACTTTGAGACTCCATGCCGCAATTCTCTACTTTTATTCTCCGAGGTTTCAAACGTCCTGGAGTACGGGCAGGACTGCGAGCGAGTAACGTACTCTTCATTTTCTATACCTTATAAACTGAAGTCGAAAGGATTGAAGAGAACAAGCTTACTGGCAGGTAAGGTTCTAATATTTTTTTGAGTATTGGCAGGCTTCCCCCACGTTTCAGAACGTGATAGCGAAGGTTCTTGCGTGGGCTGTGGGCTGCTATGTGAAGAGCGAGCATATCCCTGGCCTCTTTAAATTTGGCTGAGACCGTCACACGTCAGATCGGTTTCGAAAACAGCGAAAGATCACAACTAAAAGAGGCTCGAGCAATCCGGCCTTTTTGTCGTTTGGATGTGGGATACAGCTTGTGATACAAGCTGGGACACAGAGCATTTTTTAGGGTTGAGTCTTTGGCTTCCCACTGGCATGATCCAGAACAGGGATTAACGGAACGTTAATCACAATCTTTTGATTTTTTTATTTGACTCGGGGTGCCCTTCTTTGTGAAGGCTGAGAAATACCCGTATTACCTGATCTGGATAATGCCAGCGTAGGGAAGTCAGATGCCTCCCCTGGTCATCGCTTCTTCACGCAAGGCAGGAGCGAACCTATGCAGCCTGACCTGCTCGATTTACACGTTTTACATCACTTCCGAACCCGTTCCCCGCTTACGCACTGTATGACCAACGATGTCGTGCAAACCTTTACGGCCAACGTTCTGCTGGCGCTTGGCGCTTCTCCGGCAATGGTGATTGAAGCCGAAGAGGCCGAGCAGTTTGCCGGGATGGCCGATGCGCTGCTGATTAACGTCGGTACCCTCACCACCCCCCGCGCCCAGTCGATGCGTCGGGCCATCGAGAGCGCGGCGGCGGCAGGCAAACCCTGGACGCTGGACCCGGTTGCCGTGGGCGCCCTGGCGTTCCGCACCCGTTTTTGCCATCAAATTCTCGCCCTGAAGCCGGCAGCCATTCGCGGCAATGCGTCGGAAATTCTCGCCCTTGCGGGGATGAGCGCAGGGGGACGCGGTGTGGATACCACCGACACCGCCGCTGCCGCGCTGCCCGCCGCGCAGGCGCTGGCTCGCCAGACCAATGCCATTGTGGCAGTGACGGGGGAGGTGGATTACGTCACCGACGGCCAGCGCACCCGAACGGTTGCGGGCGGCGATCCGTTAATGACCCGCGTGGTGGGCACCGGGTGTGCGCTCTCGGCGGTGGTGGCGGCGAGTTGTTCCCTGCCGGGGGAACGGCTGGATAATGTTGCCGCTGCCTGCGGATGGATGAAGCGTGCCGGAACGCTCGCCGTTGCGCAGTCTCACGGGCCAGGCAGTTTTGCCAGCGCGTTCCTGGATGCGCTCTACACGCTGGAGGAGCAGGCATGAAGCGAATTAACGCTCTGACCATCGCCGGTACCGATCCAAGCGGCGGCGCGGGCATTCAGGCCGACCTGAAAACATTCTCGGCGCTTGGCGCGTACGGCTGCTCGGTGATCACCGCCCTTGTGGCGCAAAACACCCGTGGCGTGCAGTCGGTCTACCGTATCGAGCCTGATTTTGTCGGTGCACAGCTGGACTCGGTATTCAGCGATGTGCGCATCGACACCACCAAAATTGGGATGCTGGCAGAAACGGATATCGTCGAAGCGGTGGCCGAGCGGCTGCAACGTTATCAGGTGCAAAATGTGGTGCTGGATACGGTGATGCTGGCTAAAAGCGGTGACCCGCTGCTCTCTGCCTCTGCTGTTGAGACATTGCGCAAGAAACTGCTGCCGCAGGTGGCGCTGATTACGCCAAATCTGCCGGAAGCGGCCGCACTGTTAGACGCGCCACACGCGCAGAACGAACGTGAGATGAAAGAGCAGGGGCACGCCCTGCTGGCGATGGGGTGTGGCGCGGTGCTAATGAAAGGCGGCCATCTCGATGACGATGAAAGCCCGGACTGGCTCTTTACCCGCGACGGTGAACTGCGTTTCACGGCCCCGCGCGTGCATACCAAAAATACCCACGGTACGGGGTGCACGCTCTCTGCCGCGCTGGCGGCGCTGCGTCCACGGCACAACAGCTGGGACGATACGGTACGCGAGGCCAAAACATGGCTCTCGGCCGCGCTGGCAAAAGCCGATACTCTGGAAGTGGGTCACGGTATTGGGCCGGTTCATCATTTTCATGCATGGTGGTAAGCCAGTATACTGGCAGGAAACACCACGCCTGAGAAAACAGAGATGGAACAAGCGCATACCCGGTTAATCGCTCAACTGAATGAACGGATCGCCGCGCCCGACAACATGCCGCTGTATCTGAAATTTGCCGAAACGGTAAAAAACGCGGTACGCAGCGGAGTGCTGGAGCACGGGAATATTCTGCCCGGCGAGCGCGATCTGAGCCAGTTAACCGGGGTGTCGCGCATTACCGTGCGCAAAGCGATGCAGGCGCTGGAAGAAGAGGGCGTGGTAACGCGCGCCCGGGGGTACGGGACACAGATCAATAACATTTTTGAATATTCGCTCAAGGAAGCGCGCGGGTTTTCCCAGCAGGTGGTGCTGCGTGGTAAAAAACCTAACACGCTGTGGGTGAATAAACGGGTGGTGAAGTGTCCGGAAGAGGTGGCCAGCCAGCTGTCGGTACCCCCGGACAGCGAGGTATTCTTGCTTAAGCGCATTCGTTATGTTGACGATGACGCGGTGTCGATTGAGGAGTCCTGGGTTCCGGTTGAGTTAATTCATGACCCGGACGCAATTGGCATCTCGCTGTACGACTACTTCCGTAGCCAGAATATCTTTCCGCAACGCACCCGCTCCCGGGTCAGCGCCCGGATGCCGGACAGCGAGTTTCAGGCGCATATCAGTATGGATGACAAAATACCGGTACTGGTGATCAAGCAGGTTGCGCTTGACCAGCAGCACCGGCCGATTGAGTACAGCATCAGCTACTGTCGCAGCGACCTATACGTCTTTGTGTGCGAGGAGTAAGGCCTCGCGCGTCGGTGCGCAATCCCCGCCGCGGTGGCTGACCACCCAGGCCGCCACGGCATTCCCCAGCGTCACGGCATCCGCCAGACGCCAACCTGCCGCCAGACCGGCAAGCGTACCGCCCGCATGGCTGTCGCCTGCGCCAATGGTATCGACGACGGTGGCGGGAAACGCAGGAACATAACCCGATGCGTCGCCTTCATACCAGGCTGCGCCATCTTTGTCGTGACGAATAATCAGCGCGGCGCCATAACGGTGCTGCCACTGCACGCCTAAAGTATCAACGTCCATGCCAGCGCGCTCCGCGGCAATCTGCGCCTCCTGACGATTGAGCGACACGATGGGTTTCAGGGCCATGATCCGCGCCATCAGCGCGTCGGGAATATCGGCAATGCGGGGGCCAAAATCGATAAACGCGGTGACGTTTTCCAGCGACTCCAGCCAGCGTGTGAGCAGTTCGCCCGATGGCGATGCCAACTGATAACCGGACAGATACACCAGGCTACCCGGCGGGACGTTCAGCCCATCCAGCCAGTGCGGCTGCCACTGGTTCTCCACGCCGCTAAACGACATAAAGGTGCGTTCGCCGTCAGGCTCTACCAGCGCCAGACACCAGCCGTTATCGCCCGCTTCGGCCTCCACGGCGCTGTGCAGATCCTGTCTTGCCATGGCGTTACGGATGATCTCCGCCCATACGCCGTGGCCGACGGGCAGGGCGTTTTGCGCCGCAATGCCGAGCCGCTTCAGGGCGATGGCAATATTCAGCGCACAGCCGCCGATATTCACCCCTTGTTGTTTCAGCTCGATATCGCATCCGCGCCAGGGCAGGGCGTACGCGTCGGCGATCACGTCGATGACCGCCGCGCCCAGCACCGTGACCGGGCGTGTGGCCTGTAATGTTTCAAGACGTTGGGCTAACGTACTCATACGCCCTCCCTTTGCTCCCGGTAGTGCAGCAGTTTTTCGCAGTAGTGGTCAAAATTGAGCCGGTTTACGGTGTCGAGCTCATCCTTCAGCGCCGGGTCAATCGCCTGCACGCCGTGCAGTGCCCCGCAGATGGCCGTTGCCATCGCCCCGATGGTGTCTGTATCTCCACCGAGGTTGGCGCACAAAATCGCGCAGCGGTTTGGGTCCGTGCCAGCCAGCTCCACCATCGCAATCGCCGCCGGAACGGACTCAATGGTGCTGGTGCCCGCACCAATAAGCTGGTAAACCTGCTCGCTGGCGGAGTCGATGCCGTGGGCTTCCCGCACGGTCTTAAGCGCCAGTTCAATACGAGCCGCCAGCGAGGCGCTGAAGGTGGTGGTATTCGCCTCCTGTGCGTAGCGGGCAATGCCGGGCAGGGCATCGACGATGTTCTGCCAGCGCTCGCCGTCGATGGCGCGCGAAACCGCCCAGGCAATCACCACGGCCCCGGCGATGGCGAGGTCCGATTTATGCGTCGGGCTGGAGGCCAGCGCGACCTGCCCGACAAAATGTTCCAGCCGCGTCGCCGGTAGCAGGCAGCCCAGCGGGGAAGCCCGCATCGCCGCCCCGTTGGTCACACCGTTGTTGTCCAGTTCACTGACGGGTTTGCCGTCGCGGATGGCGTTAAGCGCGATTTTTGAGGTGGGACCCAGCACGTTTTTATTAAAGGCATCGAAATCCAGCGCCCAGTTCAGGATGTGTTTGCCGATGATATCCGCGTCAATCTCCCCGTCGCATTCGATAATCGCATCGGCCAGGCACAGCGCCATCGAAGTATCATCGGTAAACTCCGCGCGCTTAAAATAGCAGGCCGCGTTATTCTCTGCCGGGCCGGGTAAGAAGCGGTCGATCCAGCCGAAGTGCGCTTTTACGCGCTTTCTTGGCCACAGCTCGGAGGGCATACCCATCGCATCCCCTAACGCCTGCCCGTAAAGAGCACCGAGAATACGTTCTTGTTTCATTTAACTTCCCCTTGTGTCAGCGCAGCATCGCCATCAACCACCTCAATTGCGGTGATCTCTTTGTCCGATTCGCGGAAAAACAGCATAAACAGCACGGCGATCACGGCAATCATGATCGCACCGAATGTCCACATTCCGGCCCAGTTGAAGGTCAGCCCATTCACCGGCTCTTTGTAAGCGAACATTTTTTCCATCATCACGCCGCCCAGGCGGTAACCCAGCAGGCTACCAAAGCCCTGACAGCACAGCGTAATCAGGCCTTGCGCAGCCGTACGCATATGCGCCGGCGCTTTTTTATCCACGTAGATATACGCGGTTACATAGTAGAAGTCGTAGCTCACCCCGTGCAGCAGAATGCCGAGGAACAGCAACGCATAGGTGAAGTATTGTTCCGCGCCACCGTAAACAAAGAAACCGTAGCGGATGGCGGCCGTGAGCAGGCCCAGCAGTAAGACCTTCTTAATACCAAAGCGTTTAGTGAAGAACGGCAGCGCCAGCATAAAGAAGATTTCAGAGAACTGGCCGAGCGTCATCCAGCCGGTGGCGTTTTTCATCCCCACTTCGGTGAGATAGCCGTTGGCGAAGATGTAATAGAAGGCCAGCGGCATCGCGAACAGGAAAGAGCAGAAGAAGAATACCAGGAAGTTTTTGTCGCGCAGCAGGATCAGCGCGTCCAGACCGAGCATCACTTTGAAATCCAGCTTGCCGGTACTTTTCGGCGGCGTATTCGGCAGGAAAAAGGCAAACACACCCAGCAGGGCAGAGCTGGCTGCGGTCATCAGCAGCGGAATATTGGTATCAGAGATATCGCTATAGCCCAGCATCTGCGGCAGGAACCCGCATGCCAGACCGGAGGCGATCCAGCCGATAGTGCCCATCACGCGAATACGCGGGAAATCGGCTTCCACGTCATCGACGTTGGCGAAGGCAATACTGTTGGTCAGCGCAATGGTGGGCATATAGGTAAGAGAGTAGGCCAGCAGCAGCGGGAAGAAGGTGCTGAACTGGGTTTGCTGTGCGGCGAAGTACATCAGAACGGCACCGGCGAACATCAGCACCGCCAGCACTTTCTGGGCGGCAAAGAAGCGGTCGGTCAGCGAGCCGACGAGAATAGGCGACAGGATCGCCGCAATGGCCGTACAGGCGTAGGACCAGCCAATCTCCCCGGCGGTAAAGCCGCTTTTGCTCAGCCATAGCCACAGCGGCACAAACCACGCTCCCCAGATAAACCATTCAACAAACATCATGAATGACAGTTGGACTTTCGTTTTCATTGTTTAATCCTGCATGTCAGTGAGAGTACGCCTTTAACATACCATTCAATAATACCTTTGAAATACCTTTGTGGTGATTGTTTGATCAATGTAACAGTTTTGTTGTACACGAATCGAGCCAGCAGATTGTGCTGAAAAAAATGCAAATGCTGGAAAATCTGTTAAGTCGGTACCAGGCTTAGTCTGCCCATAAAAATGTGGGTCTGGATAAACACTCACCGACATGACGTCGGAATTACGGGAGCATCGCTATGACTGATATTGCGCAGTTGCTTGGCAAAGACGCCGACAGCCTTTTACAGCATCGTTGTATGACCATTCCAGCCGACCAGCTTTATCTGCCCGGCCACGACTACGTTGACCGCGTGATGGTGGATAACAACCGTCCACCGGCCGTGCTGAGAAATATGCAGACGCTCTATAATACCGGGCGGCTGGGCGGTACCGGGTATCTCTCGATTCTGCCGGTTGACCAGGGCGTTGAGCACTCGGCAGGCGCCTCCTTTGCAGCCAATCCGCTCTACTTTGATCCGAAGAATATTGTTGAGCTGGCGATTGAAGCGGGCTGTAACTGTGTGGCCTCTACCTATGGCGTGCTGGCGTCTGTTTCACGGCGTTATGCCCACCGCATTCCTTTCCTCGTCAAACTGAACCACAACGAGACTCTCAGCTACCCAACCGAATATGACCAGACCCTCTACGCCAGCGTGGAGCAGGCGTTCAATATGGGCGCAGTAGCGGTTGGGGCAACGATCTACTTCGGCTCTGAGCAGTCCCGTCGTCAGATTGAAGAGATTTCCGCTGCCTTTGAACGCGCACACGAGCTCGGGATGGTGACCGTGCTGTGGGCGTATCTGCGTAACTCCGCGTTTAAAAAAGATGGGGTGGATTACCACGTTTCAGCTGACCTGACCGGCCAGGCGAACCACCTGGCCGCAACCATTGGTGCTGACATCGTGAAGCAGAAAATGGCCGAGAATAACGGCGGCTATAAGGCGGTGAACTTCGGTTATACCGATGACCGTGTCTACAGCAAGCTGACCAGCGATAACCCGATCGACCTGGTGCGCTACCAGCTGGCGAACTGCTACATGGGACGCGCCGGGCTGATTAACTCCGGCGGTGCAGCGGGTGGAGATACTGACCTGTCTGACGCGGTGCGCACGGCGGTTATCAACAAACGCGCAGGTGGTATGGGGCTGATACTTGGCCGTAAAGCGTTTAAGAAATCGATGGCTGACGGCGTGAAGCTGATCAATGCAGTTCAGGATGTCTATCTGGACAGCAAAGTGACGATCGCCTGACGCCTCACTCTCCCTCTCCCTGTGGGAGAGGGAGAGTGAGGGGATTAGCGCAGAAGCACACAATCCGGCGGCAACCGGCACTGCAGCGCGCCGGGCAATACCTCTATGCGGAAATGC
Organism: Enterobacter cloacae complex sp. 382A5; assembly: GCF_050031095.1. Taxonomy (NCBI): domain Bacteria; kingdom Pseudomonadati; phylum Pseudomonadota; class Gammaproteobacteria; order Enterobacterales; family Enterobacteriaceae; genus Enterobacter; species Enterobacter cloacae complex sp. 382A5. Next base: position 3,041,304 of record NZ_JBLGVK010000001.1, on the reverse strand, counting down.
TCCCCGCTCAACGGTTCCCCATCCAGATTAAACGTCATCCCGTGCGGGGCATTTACTTCGAACCACGCGGATTTTCCGGCAATAATGTTTGGACTCTCTTCGGGCTGCGTCAGCGTGGTAAACAGCGCGGGCAGCAGGCCGTCGCCGGTGAAAATACGCAGCTGAAGCTGACCGTCATTAATTAGCGCCTCCGGGCACAGCTGCTGCCCGCCGCCAGCCTGACGTCCGTTGCCAATGCCAATCACCAGCGCGTCTCCCTGCCACTGGAAATCCTCGCCGCGAATTTCGCAGCGGTCAGGCTTGAGGGTGTCCATGCGCATCAGGCCGTGGATCAGATAAGAGACACCGCCCAGCGCCGCTTTGAGTTTTTCCGGCGTTTCGCTGGTGATCCGCGTGCCGAACCCGCCCGTCGCCATGTTGATAAAGCAGGTTTTGTCATTCACCTGCGCAATGTCCACGGCGGTAGCTTTGCCAAGGATCGCCAGTTGCAGGGCTTTACTCAACTCCTCCGGAATGCCAGCGCTGGTGGCAAAATCATTGGCGGTACCGAGCGGTAAAATGCCCATCACCGGACGGTCTTCGCTGGGCAGGTCGACAAGCGCAGAGGCGATCTCATTGATGGTGCCGTCGCCGCCGCCGGAGATAATAGTCTCGACACCCAACGTCAGGCCTTCATGGATATACCGTGCCGCGTCGCCTTTTTCCCACGTGACCCGTACATGGATCCGCGCCCCGTCTTCCCGCAAATCAGTGATTGCCTGACGCAGCAGATCGTTGCCTGCACTTTTACCATTGAGAATCAATAAACTGTCTGGATAGGTTGCCATCCTCGCTGCTCCCTTTTTTAGCGTTAGTAAGAGTGTATAGCAGGGCGGAAAAAAGCGGGTAAGAACAGGATGAAAGGGAAAAATAAGGCCGCCAATTTTATCTGGAGGCCTTACCAATTTAGACTCATTTATGAGGAGGGTAATCGAAACCTCCATGAGGAGGACGACAGCGATAAATGCGTTGTAATCCCAATCTCCACCCTTTCAGAAAACCGAACCGCTTCAGGCTAATCAGCGTGTACTTTGAGCAGGAAGGAGTATGGCGGCAGCGATTACGGATACTCATTGGGGCATGGTTACGGTATAAGAGTATGAAATGTATGCTAAGCCATTTAAGCATCTGTCACTTCTTTTCTGAAAGTAATGACATAATAGTGTGTCAATGTTGATTTATTTCCGCCAAAGCACCCTGGCCGCTCTTCTATACCGATTGTATCAACGCGCTGGAATTCCCACCCTTCGGCAGCCCAGGAATTCACTTCTTGCTCTAAATACGCTGCTGCAATGCCATCTTTATTATCCTTTGCCTTGATAGAAATGTTTGGTGGAATCTGAACCATCTTATAGGTGTACATATAGAATCCCTTGCTTTTTGAGTGGTTATTGATGGTAAGGCCTGACATCTTTTGATTCAAATGGATTGTTGCAGAAACAAGGTGATGCGATCGCCTACAGGCATCAAAAGTGTAATTTTATTTCCTCAGGAGATGTTCCATGCAATTGCAGCAGAATGGCGAAAAACAGAGCATTAAAAAAATAAGCCCACGTAAGGGAGATTACGCGGGCTAAGGAGGTGGTTCCTGGTACAGCTAGCATTTATGGGTTATGTTTTTCAGCGCTGGGGATAATACCCGTATTGAACGAAGCGGTATGTGATCCGATTCTAAGAATTTTCCCGGCGCGAAAAAATTTCCCTGGTTGACTATTTACTATGCGGATTTCGGGTGCTTTCACCGTTGAAATTACGCATCAGCAGGGCAAACTCCAGCTCCACCTCTTCCGGTACCGGCAGCCAGACGGTATGGCCATTGCCCGGCGCAACCTCAATCGCTTCGCCTTTGCCGTTCTCCAGGTGTTCCAGCGTGAAGTTCATGTTGCCCTGCGGGGTCATCAGCTCCAGGCTGTCGCCTTTGGTGAACTTGTTTTTCACCGCCACGGCGGCCAGCGCACCTTTGCGCTCGCCGGTAAAATCGCCGACAAACTGCTGACGCTCGGACACAGAATAGCCGTGCTCGTAGTTCTGGTAGTCGTCATGGGTATGACGACGCAGGAAACCTTCGGTATAGCCGCGGTGCGCCAGACCTTCCAGAGTTTCCAGCAGGCTGGTGTCGAACGGTTTACCGGCTGCCGCGTCGTCAATCGCTTTGCGGTACACCTGTGCGGTACGCGCGCAGTAGTAATAGGATTTGGTGCGGCCTTCAATTTTCAGGGAGTGCACGCCCATCTGGGTCAGGCGTTCAACGTGGGCGACGGCGCGCAGATCTTTTGAGTTCATGATGTATGTGCCATGCTCGTCTTCAAAGGCGGTCATGTACTCGCCCGGACGTTTGGCCTCTTCAATCATAAACACGCTGTCGGTTGGTGCGCCGATGCCCAGCGTAGGCTCAACGTTCGTAACCGGGATTGGCTCATGCTTGTGGACGATATTACCGATATCGTCCTCTTTGCCTTCCTGGACATTATATTCCCAGCGGCAGGCGTTGGTGCAGGTGCCCTGGTTCGGGTCGCGCTTGTTGATGTAACCGGAGAGCAGGCAACGCCCGGAGTAGGCCATGCACAGCGCACCGTGAACGAAAATTTCGATTTCCATATCCGGCACCTGGGTGCGGATCTCTTCAATCTCGTCGAGGGAAAGTTCACGCGACAGAATGACGCGGGTCAGCCCCATCTGTTTCCAGAATTTGACCGTCGCCCAGTTAACGGCGTTAGCCTGCACGGAGAGGTGAATATCCATCTCCGGGAAGTTCTCCCGAACCAGCATGATTAAACCCGGATCCGACATGATCAGCGCGTCCGGCCCCATATCCACCACCGGCTTCAGGTCACGGATGAACGTCTTCAGCTTGGCGTTGTGCGGCGCGATGTTGACCACCACGTAGAATTTTTTGCCCAGGGCATGCGCTTCGTTGATGCCGAGCTGCAGATTCTCGTGGTTGAATTCGTTGTTGCGCACGCGCAGCGAGTAGCGCGGCTGGCCCGCGTAGACGGCGTCGGCACCATAGGCGAAAGCGTAACGCATATTTTGCAGCGTTCCCGCCGGGGAAAGGAGTTCCGGTTTAAACATGTTTATTCTCGTTCTGATGACAGGTCAGATCCGCGTGCACCAGGTGCAGCGGTAAGGGGAGATCCCCCACTTTAAGGGCGGGCATTGTAGCGCCGCGGGGCAGGGAGGTAAAGCTTTGCCCCTCACCCCTTTGTGGAGAGGGTTAGGGTGAGGGGGCGTTTAGCTATGCAATCCTGCACGCATCCGCTTCCCAGCGGTATCCCACGCCATACACCGCGCGAATAAATGACTGTTCGGCGTCGAGCGCCTCCAGCTTACGGCGCAGGTTTTTGATGTGGCTGTCGATGGTGCGGTCCGTCACCACGCGGTAATCGTCATACAGGTGGTTGAGCAGCTGCTCGCGAGAGAACACTTTTCCCGGCTCGTGGGAAAGGGTTTTCAGCAGGCGGAACTCAGCAGGCGTGAGATCGAGAAGCTTGCTGCGCCAGCTGGCCTGGAAGCGGCTCTCATCAACAATCAGCGGGCTTTCGGCATCCAGCACCTGAAGCTCGCGCTGCGGTTTACAGCGACGCAGAATGGTTTTCACGCGGGCGACCACTTCACGCGGGCTGTAGGGTTTGCAGATGTAATCGTCCGCGCCAATTTCGAGTCCCAGCAGGCGGTCGATCTCTTCGATTTTTGCCGTCACCATGACGATCGGCACGTCGGAGAAGCGACGAATTTCCCGGCACAGGGTCAGGCCATCCGTTCCGGGGAGCATCAGATCCAGCAGGATCAGATCCGGCGGCGTCTGGCGCACGTACGGTAACACCTGATCGCCATGGCTGATAAGCGACGGGGCGTAGCTGGCCGCACGTAAATAGTCGATCAGTAACTGCCCAAGCTTAGGCTCGTCTTCCACAATCAAAATGCGTGGCGTGTTTTCGTCAATCGGTAATTCGGTCATGCTTCTCTCGATAAATCCCGTTCCAGCGGTAACTCTACTGTAATGCTAACCCCGCCAAAAGGCGAATGGGCGGCACGCAGGGTGCCATTGTGCGCCTCGACGATATTAACGCAAATCGCCAGTCCTAGCCCGGAGCCGCCGCTGGCACGGTTGCGGGAGCCTTCGGTGCGATAAAAACGTTCAAACAGTTTTTCCAGCTGCGCATCCTGCACGCCAGGAGCGGAGTCGGCAAAGGTGAGGGCGAAGCGGCCGTTTTCCTGTCTGCCGGAGATGTGCAGTCCGCCACCGCTGTCGGTGTAGCGCAGGCTGTTTTCCAGCAGGTTGTTGAAGAGCTGCATCAGACGATCTTTATCGCCAAACACCACCGCGTTGTCCGGCAGGGAGAGGTCAATGGTCAGGTTGCGGCTGGCAAAACGTTCGCGGAAAGCCCCACTGATAACCTCCAGAATGTTGATCACATCCACCGGTGCTTTCTGGTAGGCCAGCGCCCCTTCGTCTGACATGGAGAGCTGGTGCAGATCGTCTACCAGTTTGGTCAGCGTACCCACTTCCGCCTGCAGCGAGGCCACGGATTCGGGCGTGAACTTGCGCACGCCGTCCTGAATGGCCTCCAGTTCGCCGCGCAGCACTGCCAGCGGGGTGCGCAGCTCGTGTGAAATATCGGCCATAAAATCGCGCCGCATCTGCTGGTTTTTCTCCAGCGTACTGGCGAGCTGGTTAAAATCCTGCGCCAGCTTGCCCAGCTCATCCTGGCTGCGCGTGTCCACGCGGGTGGAAAAATCCCCGGCGGCCAGTTTATGCGTGCCTTCCACCAGCCTTTTCACCGGGGCGAGCAGGCCCCGCGCCAGCGGGAAGGTGGCAAGCGCGGCCAGCAGCGTGGAGAGGATGACGATCAGCCAACTGGCCCGGCGCTGCTGACGATCGAAGTTGATATCGGTGTTACGCGTCAGGCGCTCCACTGGCGAGGCGATAACCCACCCGACGGTGGCGTTATTCACTTTGATCGCCCGCCGGGTACCGTCCGGGGGGATGGGCGCACGTGGGCCAACCAGCGTGCGCATATCCTGGTCGATCACCCAGAACTGGGTGCGCCAGCCGTGGGGCGGCATGCCCGGGCCGGGGCGGTCATCGCCGCTATCGTGCTCCAGCGAGCGCAGGATCTGGAAGATAAAACGGTCATTGTTGCGTAAAAAACGCCAGTTCCCGTGCTGGGCATACTGCTCGCTCAGTGCATCGCTCAAACCCTGCAGGCGCTGCTCATTACCATGCTTAATGTAATCGATAAAACCGCGCTCAAAGCTGAGCCGCACGGCCCAGTGCATGGTGATCAGCAGGACAATACAGGTGGCAAAAATTGCCAGAAAGAGCTTACCGGTAATGCCCGGACGCCAGAATTTCATGATCCACTCCTTTTACTGCGCCGGATAACGACGTTCTTACGGGTATCATCCGGCACGCGGGCGAAGATGAAAGCGGGCAGGGCGATGATAACCGCCATGCTGAGATACGTGTATAAAAAGACCTGATGCGCCACCGGCGTGTCGACACTGAGATGGTGCTGACCGTACATGCCGAGCAGTAAACCGGCAATGGTGACCCCCACGCTCATGGAGAGCTGCATGATCATCGACAGCAAACTGTTGCCGCTGCTTGCCAGTTCGTCCGGCAGATCCTTCAGCGTCAGGGTGTTCATCGACGAGAAGCGCATGGAGTTAATAATGCCCTGGCAGAACAGCACCAGCGGCAGGGCGTAGTACCAGCCCATCAGCGCTACGGCCATAAACAGCAGGCTGACCAGTGCCAGCCCCAGCGTGGCAGTCACCAGCACGTGGCGATAACCAAAGCGGTTAACCACCTGCACCACAATGCGCTTCATTCCCATGCTGCCCAGCACCATCGGGATCATCATCAGCCCCGCGTGAAACGGTGAAAAGCCCATACCGATTTGCAGGAACACGGGCGTCATAAACGGCAGCATGCCGCTGCCCACGCGCCCCGCAAAACTTCCGAACAGTCCAAGCCGGTAAGTAGGGTTTTTAAACAGCGTCAGGCTGAACAGCGCCCGGTCGTTTCCTCTGGCATGCCACAGATACCACAAAATGGCGCTCATCCCGATAACGATCAGAATGGCGAGCGTCAGGGAGGAGATTCCCAGCCCTTTTTGCCCGTCGAGAGCGAGGGTCAGCGTCGCCATACCGGTGGCGAGCAACAGAAAACCGACTACATCAAAGCGCCGCGTCTGCAGGGTGTAGTTGGGCATCAGCGCCAGGGTGGCGATAGCGCCAATCATGCCCACCGGCAGGTTGATGAGGAAAATCCAGTGCCAGGAGGCATATTCCACGAGTATCCCGCCCAGCGCCGGACCAAGCAGCGGACCCACCTGGCCTGGTAAGGTCACAAAAGTCATTGCCGCCATATACTGCTCGCGCGGGACGATCTTCATCACCGTCAGTCGCCCGACTGGCACCATCATAGCCCCACCGACGCCCTGCAGAACGCGTGCCATTACCAGCTGATCCAGCGTATTCGCCATCGCGCAACACAGCGACCCCGCGGTAAACAGCACGATAGCGGTGAAGAAGATATTGCGCACCCCCACTTTGTCCGCCAGCCAGCCGCTGGCAGGGAGCATCACGGCAACGGTCAGCACATAGGAGACAATCACCATATGCATGTGCAGCGGGCTCTCCCCCAGGCTTTTTGCCATTGAGGGGAGGGCGGTGTTGACGATGGTGGTATCCAGCGACTGCATAAAAAAGCCGAAGGCCACTATCCATAATTGCCAGCGAACGTTACTGGGAAGATCAGTCATTTACCCGGTCACCGTGGTTCTGTTTTTACGTGAAAAACGCAGCCGCAGGCGGTCAAAGAACAGATAGACCACCGGCGTGGTGTAGAGCGTCAGGAGCTGACTCATCACCAGCCCACCGACAATAGTGATCCCCAGCGGCTGGCGCAGCTCTGAACCATCGCCACCGGAGATCACCAGCGGCAACGCGCCAAACAGCGCCGCCAGCGTGGTCATCATGATCGGACGAAAACGCAGCAGGCAGGCCTGGAAAATTGCCTCTTCTGGCGTCAGGTTGCCGTTACGCTGAGCCTCCAGCGCAAAGTCCACCATCATGATGGCGTTTTTCTTCACAATACCAATTAACAGCATGATCCCGATTAAGGCGATGAGGCTAAAGGGCGCGCCAAACAGCTCCAGCGCCAGCAACGCCCCCACGCCTGCCGATGGCAGCGTCGAGAGAATGGTCAGCGGATGAACATAGCTCTCATACAGCACGCCAAGCACGATATAGACCGTGGCAATGGCCGCCAGAATCAAAATCACCTGCGAATTCATCGTCTCCTGGAAGACCTGCGCGGTCCCGGCAAAACTGCCGCGCACGGTCGAGGGCACGCCGAGCTGGGTCATGGCACGGTCGATGGCCTCGCTGGCCTCGGAAAGCGACGAGCCGGTGGGCAGGTTAAAGGAGATTGTGGACGCTGCCGACAACCCCTGATGGTTCACAGAGAGCGGCGCGTTAGCGGGTCGCCAGCTGGCGAAATAAGAGAGCGGGATCGCTTTACCGTCGTTGTTAATGACAAACATTTTATCCAGCGCGCTGATGTCCTGGGTATAGCGCGGGTCCACTTCCATCACCACCTTGTACTGGTTCATTGGCTGATAGATGGTGGAAATCTCGCGCTGGCCAAAAGCGTTGTTCAGCAGACTGTTGGCGGCTTCAACGTTAATGCCCAGCCGCGACATGGTTTCACGATCGTAGGTCAACGCCATTTCTGCCCCGTTGTCCTGCTGATCGGAGTTCACGTCCGCCAGCTGCGGCAGGGCGGCCAGCGCTTTACGGATTTTGGGCTCCCACTCGCGCAGCGCGGCCAGATCGTCAGAGAGCAGGGTGTACTGGTAGCTGGCGTTCGCCTGACGTCCGCCCACGCGGATATCCTGAACGGCCATCAAAAACAGGTTGGCGCCTGGCTCTTTGGCGAGCTTCATTCGCAGCCGGTCTATTACCTGCTGCGCCGTTTCATTGCGCTCGCCGCGCGGCTTAAGGGTGATAAACATCATCCCGCTGTTAACGCGTGACCCGCCGGTAAAGCCGGTGACGTTATCCACCGCCTTGTCTTCGCGGATGATCTTCATAAAATCCTGCAGCTTGCCGCGCATCGCCTGGAAGGAAATACTCTGGTCAGCCTGGATGCCGCCCATCAGCACGCCGGTGTCCTGCTCAGGGAAGAAGGTTTTCGGGATGGAGATATACAGCCAGACGTTGAGCGCGATGGTGCCGACAAGCACCAGACCAACCAGCCGCGTATGGTTGAGCACCCACTTCAGTGATTTTCCGTACCCTTCCTGCATTGCCAACAGGAAACGGCCAAACCCTTTACGACGCGGCTGCGAGTGCGGTTTGCTGCGCTTAAGCATCCAGCCGCACATCATTGGCGTGAGCGTTAGCGAGATAATCAGCGAGATGCCGATAGCCACCGAAAGGGTGACGGCAAATTCGCGCAGCAGTCGCCCCGGCAGCCCGCCCATCAGCAGCAGCGGCAGGAATACCGCCACCAGCGACAGGCTCATGGAGAGCACCGTAAAACCCACTTCGCGCGTGCCCTGCAGGGCGGCCTGCAGCGGTTTTACCCCGGCTTCCAGATGGCGGGAAATATTCTCCAGCACCACGATGGCGTCATCCACCACAAAGCCGGTGGCGATGGTCAGCGCCATCAGCGACAGGTTATTCAGGCTAAAGCCGCACAGGTACATGGCGGCGAAGGTACCAATCAGCGACACCGGTACCGCAACGGCGGGAATAAGCGTTGCGCGGCCCGAGCGCAGAAACAGGAACACCACCAGAATCACCAGCCCGACGGAGATCACCAGCGTCTGTTCCACCTCTTCAAGCGAGGCGCGAATGGTCGGCGAACGATCCTGGGCAATCTGCAGATCAATAGCGGCCGGGATGGTCTTCTGTAACTCCGGCAGACGCGCGCGAATGCTGTTTACCGTTTCAATAATATTGGCTTCCGGCAGCTTGCGGATCATCAGCAAGATGGCCGGTTTGGCGTTGGTCATCCCGGCGTTGCGCACGTCCTGCACCGAGTCGGTGACGCTGGCTACGTCGCTTAAACGTACCGCCGCGCCGTTATTGTAGTGGATGATGAGCGGCTGATATTCGGCGGCGGTTTTGAGCTCGTCGTTGGTCTGGATCTGCCAGCGGTGGCTGGTGTTCTCTATCGCCCCCTGCGGCCTGCGCACGTTGGCGCTGCTGATGGCGGAGCGCACATCGTCCAGCGACACGCCCTGGTTAAACAGCGCCTCCGGATTCAGGCCGACGCGCACGGCGGGCAGGGAGCTACCGCCAACGCTCACGTCACCCACACCGTTTATTTGTGAGATCGTCTGCGCCAGCTGGGTCGACGCAAAGTCGTAGAGCTGCCCCTGGGAATAGGTATCCGAGGTCAGCGTCAGGATCATGATCGGCGCGTCGGACGGGTTGGCTTTACGGTAGGTCGGGCGGCTTGGCATTCCGCTCGGCAGCAGGCTTTGCGCGGCGTTGATCGCCGCCTGCACGTCGCGCGCCGCACCGTTAATATCCCGGTCGAAGCTGAACTCCAGAATGATGCGCGTGCTGCCGAGCGAGCTGCTGGAGGTCATCTCGTTGACCCCCGCAATTCGCCCGAGCGAGCGTTCCAGTGGTGTGGCAACCGACGAGGCCATGGTCTCCGGCGACGCGCCCGGCAGCGATGCGCTGACCATGATCACCGGAAAATCCACCTGCGGCAGGGGGGCCACCGGCAGCAGGCGGAAGCCCAGCACGCCGCACAGCGTAATGGCGAGCGAGATTAAAATCGTCGCCACCGGGCGGTAAATGAAGAGGGCGAAAAACTTCACTTACGCCTCCTCTTCACGTTTCGGGAAGCGGCTTTTGGTCCACAGGGCCAGTTGGTCAAACAGCAGGTAAATCACCGGCGTGGTGAACAGCGTCAGCACCTGGCTCACCAGCAGACCACCGACCATGCCGATACCCAGCGGACGGCGCAGCTCCGCACCGACGCCGGTGCTGAGCATCAGCGGCAGCGCGCCCAGCAGGGCGGCGAGCGTGGTCATCAGGATCGGACGAAAACGCAACAGACAGGCCTGGAAGATGGCGTCTCGCGGCGACATGCCCTGCTCGCGCTCGGCGGCAAGGGCGAAGTCGATCATCATGATGGCGTTTTTCTTCACGATCCCGATAAGCAGAATGATGCCGATAATGGCGATGACGTCCAGTTCGCTGCCCGAAAGCCAAAGGGCCAGTAGCGCACCCACCCCGGCGGTCGGCAGGGTAGAGAGGATGGTGATTGGGTGGATAAAGCTTTCGTACAGCACCCCAAGGACGATGTACATCGCCACCACGGCAGCCACGATCAGCCAGATGGTATTGCCCAGCGCAGCCTGGAACGCCAGGGTGCTGCCCTGGAACTGGGTCTGAATATCAGACGGGAAGTTGAGTTCTTTCTCCGCGCCCAGAATGGCCTCGACCGCTTCACCCAGCGAATAGTTGTCCGGTACGTTGAACGAGATGGTGGTGGACGGGAACTGATCGAGATGGTTAATCGACAGCGGCGTATAACGCTCCTCCACGCTGGCTATGGCGCTTAACGGCACAATACCACCGTCTTTGCTGGTCAGGCGCACCGAGTCCAGCGCGGCCAGGCCGGGCGTGTTATCGGTGTTGTGTTCCAGCACCACGCGATACTGATTCGCCTGGGTATAAATGGTGGAGATGAGGCGCTGACCAAAGGCGTTATAGAGCGCGTTGTCCACGTCGGACATGGTGATGCCCAGTCGGCTGGCAGTATCGCGATTGACGTTCACATATGCCGCCAGCCCTTTGTCCTGCCAGTCGCTGCTGACGTCAGAAAGCTGCGGCAGCGCCTTGAGTTTGTTGACCAGTTGCGGTACCCACGTGCTCAGCGCATCAAGGCTGGTCGCCTGAAGCGTGAACTGGTACTGCGTGCGGCTGACCTGGGTATCGATGGTCAAATCCTGAATTGGCTGCAGGTAAAGTTCAATCCCCGGCACGCGCGCCACGGCAGTTTGCAGCCGCTCAATAACGGCGTTGACCCGATCGTCGCGGTCATCCAGCGGCTTGAGGTTGATTTGCAGACGCGCACTGTTCAGCGACGGGTTGGTGCCATCGACGCCCACATACGCGGTCAGGCTTTCCACCGCCGGATCTTTCATGATGATGTCAGAGACCTGCTGCTGACGCTGCGCCATACTGGCGAAGGAGACCGACTGGGGCGCCTGAAGCGTGCCCTGAATAATGCCGTTGTCCTGAATCGGGAAGAAGCCTTTCGGGATGACGATCCACAGCATGACGCTGAGTGCCAGCGTGCCGAGTGCCACGCTGAGCGTCGCCCACGGGTGGTTAAGCACTTTTGCCAGCACCCGGCCGTAAGCGGCAATGATCCGTTCGAACATCCGCTCAGAGGCGCGAGAGAAACGGTTTTGCTTGTGCAGGGATTCATGGCTCAGCATGCGGGCGCACATCATTGGCGTCAGGGTCAGCGACACCACGGCAGAGATCAGAATGGCGACCGCCAGCGTGACGGCAAACTCGCGGAACAGTCGCCCGACGATATCGCCCATAAACAGCAGCGGGATCAGCACCGCAATCAGCGAGAAGGTCAGCGAGATAATGGTAAATCCGATCTCGCCCGCACCTTTCAGCGCAGCGGCCAGCGGTTTTTCGCCTTTCTCGATATAGCGCGAGATGTTCTCGATCACAACGATGGCATCATCCACCACGAAGCCGGTGGCGATGGTGAGCGCCATCAGCGTCAGGTTGTTGATCGAAAAATCGAGGAACACCATCACGGCAAATGTTCCCACCAGCGAGAGTGGCACGGCAACGGCGGGAATGATGGTTGCCGGTACGTTGCGCAGGAACAGATAGATGATCATCACCACCAGCGCAATCGCCAGCATCAGCTCAAACTGGGTATCGGTAACCGACGCGCGAATGTTGGTGGTGCGGTCGGAAAGCACCTTCACAGTGACCGATTTGGGCAGGCTTTCAATAAGCTGCGGGAGCATGGTGCGAATGCTGTCGGCGGTTTCAATGATGTTAGCGCCCGGCTGGCGCTGCACGTTCATCACAATCGCCTGCTGTTTGTTGGCCCACGCACCCAGCCAGCTGTTTTCCGCGCCTTGCTCAACGGTGGCGACGTCACCCAGACGTACCGGCGCACCGTTCTGGTAGGCAATAATCAGCTGACGGTACTCATCGGCAGACTGCATCTGATCGTTAGCCGAGAGCGTCACGGCGCGGGTGGGGCCGTCCAGCGAGCCTTTCGCCGAGTTGACGTTGGCGTTGCTGATGGCGGTGCGGATGGTTTCGCTGGTCAGCCCCAGCGCAGCGATGGCCTGCGCGTTAAGCTTCACGCGCACCGCCGGGCGTTGTCCGCCCGCCAGCGTTACCAACCCGACGCCGGAGACCTGGGAAATTTTCTGCGCCACGCGAGTTTCGACCATGTCTTCCACCTGGGTCATTGGCATGGCGGAAGAGGTGACAGCAAGGGTCATGATCGGCGGATCCGCCGGGTTTACTTTGCTGTAGACCGGCGGGTTAGGCAGGTCTGACGGCAGCAGGTTGGTGGCGGCGTTGATCGCAGCCTGCACCTCCTGCTCGGCCACGTCCAGTGACAGCGAGAGCTGGAACTGCAGCGTTACCACCGACGCCCCACCGGAGCTTTGCGATGACATCTGTTTCAGGCCCGACATCTGACCAAACTGGCGTTCCAGCGGAGCGGTAATGGCGGAGGTCACCACATCCGGGCTGGCGCCAGGATAGAGGGTAACGACCTGAATAGTGGGGTAATCCACTTCCGGCAGCGCCGAGACGGGCAGGAAGCGATAGCCAATAATCCCGGCGAGCAGGATCGCCACCATCAGCAGCGTGGTGGCAACAGGGCGCAGAATAAACAGGCGTGATGGCCCACCTGTTGCGCCTGGCGGCATGACCTGCATCAGGAGTTCGCTCCCTGTTTCGCGGGTTCAACCACTTCGACTTTGGCGCCTTCGGTCAGACGATCGATACCGTCCGTCACCACGCGGTCGCCCGCAGAGAGTCCGGCGCTGATCACAACCGTCTGGCTGTCCTGAATCCCGGTTTTCACCAGGTGCTTGCTGACTTTATTGTCGCTGTTCAGCACCCAGACGAAGTTACCTTCGTTGCCCATCTGCAGCGCGGCGGTGGGGATCACCACCGCGTTTTCTTCGGTCGCCACCAGCATGCGTGCGTTTACAAACTGATTCGGGAAGAGGGCGTCGTCCTGGTTGTTAAAGCGCGCTTTCAGCTTGATGGTGCCGGTGGTGGTGTCGATCTGGTTATCCAGGCTAAGCAAAGAACCTTCGCTCAATTTCTGCTTGTTGGTACGGTCCCAGGCTTCCACCACCAGCCCCTTTCCGGTTTTCTGCGCCTGCACCACCGTCGCAATTTCGCTTTCCGGCAGGGTGAAGACTAAATCAATTGGGTGGGTCTGGGTTATGACCACGATGCCCGTGGTATCACCGCTTGAGATCTGGTTGCCGATATCGACCTGCTTGAGGCCAACGCGTCCGTCAATTGGCGCGGTGATGCGGCTCCAGTCAAGCTGCAGCTGTGCGCTGGCCACTGCGGCCTCGTCAGCTTTGATGGTGCCCTGGGTTTCGCTGACCAGCGATTGCTGCGTGTCCAGTTCCTGACGAGAAACCAGGTTGGTTTTCACCAGCTGCTGGTAGCGCGCCAGATCGCGCCTGGCGTTAGCGAGCGTGGCTTTGTCTTTGGCAAGTTGCCCCTGAGCCTGGGCAAGGGCGACTTTGAACTGGCTTGGGTCGATCTCGGCCAGTAAATCGCCCGCTTTCACCTGCTGACCTTCCTGGAAGTGGATCGCCATGAGTTGACCGTCAACGCGGCTGCGTACCGTGACCGTGTTGGCGGCGGTAATGGTCCCCAGGCCTGTGAGATAGCGAGGCACGGCTTTATTCACCGCGGTGGCCGCCTGAACCGGTGCCAGCGCGCCGCCGCGCATACCGTGACGACCCCCGCCCACAGGGCGTTTTGACTGACTGCTGGCCCCTGCCGGAGTAGAAGGCTCGGCGGATTGAGTGTGCCAGTACCAGGCGGCGGCAAGGACCACCACAATGATGCCAGCGGCGATTGCCCAGCGGGATTTATGACTGCCTTTCATTGTTATACGTTCTCATCCTGAAACACTTCGGGGAATGATACTAGTTTAGTCAGGTCAGTCGGCAGAAAAATGGAGGAAATATGGAAGACTGTCGGGAATTGTCTGAGTGTAGCGCCGCGGTTTTCCCCCTCTCCCCGTGGGAGAGGGTTGGGGTGAGGGCACCAGACCGCACTAACGCTAGCTAAACATCACCTGCGCCCAGCGCGCCAGCCCTGCCGTGACGGAGCCAAAGTCATCGCCGCCGGCAATTGGAATGCCCGGCAGCTGTTCTGCCAGCGCTTTCTTGATCAGTGGCGAACGGGCGCTACCGCCGGTCAGGTAAATCACGTCCGGCTTCTCTTTGCCGTTCTCCAGCGCCAGTTGCACCTGTTCCAGAATGCGCTGCAGCGGCTGGGCGAGCGCGGTTTCCAGTCCTTCCTGAGAAATGGCGGTTGCCAGATCTTCACTGATAAACGGCAAGGAAACCGCGTGCTCCGGGCGATCGGAGAGGGCGATTTTGCTCTCTTCGGCAGTACGCACCACGCGATAACTCAGACGCTGACGCCAGACTTTGTAGAGCAGGGCGACCTTGTCGGCCTCCCGGGCATCGCGCACCATATCGTTCAGGAAGCGGCCATTCGCGCTGCTGTAAAAATCGCTCTGCGCGGGGACGTCGTTGATGGCGATAGCGTTCCACCAGGGCAGGATCGGCAGAGCGATCCCTTTTTCCGTTTGCCCACCCATGCCCAGCAGTGGCATCAGGCTCTTAAAGGCGAGCGCGATATCCAGATCGTTACCGCCCACGCGGCAGCCGCTGTGCCCCAGCAGGCTGTTTTCGCGGTCACGACGGTTATGCCACTGCGGCCCCATCAGCAGCAATGAGCAGTCGGTGGTGCCCCCGCCGATGTCGACGACCAGCACGCGCTTCTCTTCTGTCAGCGTGGCTTCAAAATCCAGCCCCGCCGCCACCGGCTCATACTGGAATACCACGTCGCGAAAGCCCGCGCGGTGCGCGGCACGCTCAAGGATCCCCTGCGCCTGCTGGTTAGCCTCGTCGCCACCCAGCCCCTGGAAGTTGATCGGACGGCCAATTACCGCCTGATCGATCGCCTCCGGTACCTGGGTTTGCGCCTGATTGCGAATGTGCAGCATCATGGCGCAGACCAGATCTTCAAACATCGCCACCTGCTGCGGCTTCAGCCCGCTGGCGCCGAGAAACGATTTTGGCGATTTAACGAAGTAGACCTCTTCCGGGTCGTCAATGTAGTGTCCGAGCGACGAGAGGCCGAACTGGACGCTCGACGGTGTGACGTCGATATCTTCTTCGCGGTTAAAACTGACGGCCCGGCGCAGCAACGCTTGTGATTCCGCCGCCGTGGCCGGAACCTGATGGTGGCGGAACAGCCATTCGCTGACCGCTTCGCGGGTTGGTGCGCAGAGCATTGACGGCAGCAGCGTACTCTCGTTTTCCATTTTCAGGAGCAATGGTTGTCCGTTTTGCATAATCGCAACCGAACAGTTCGCCGTACCGTAGTCGAATCCAATAAACACGATTAATCCCCATGCCAGTGAGAAGGGGCGAGACTTTAGCGGAATGCCCGACCGGCGACAACAGGAATATGAAAGCAAGGCGAAACAAGGCCTTTCGGTTTATGCTGAGGTGAACAAAAAAGGAGTGACAATGTATACCCTGACCTGGCAACCCCCTTACGACTGGCAATGGATGTTTGGCTTTCTTGGCGCGCGTGCGGTGGAGGGGATCGAGACGGTTACCGAACGCTACTACGAGCGCAGTTTCACCTGCCAGCGACACCAGGGGATCTTTCGCGTCACCCCGGATCTGAACGCCAACACGCTCAACGTCACGCTCAGCCCGGGGTTAATCCCGGTTGCGCAGACCTGTCTTGAACGCATCGCAGGTCTGTTCGATCTTGCCTGCGATCCGCAGCAAATTCAGCAGGCGCTGGGCGACCTTGGCGCTGCGCGACCAGGGTTGCGCTTACCGGGGGCGATGGATGCCTACGAGCAGGGCGTGCGGGCGATCCTGGGGCAACTGGTCAGCGTGGCGATGGCGGCGAAGCTGGCCTCACGGGTGGTAGCCCTGTGCGGCGAACCGGTAAAAGATGCGCCGGGCTATCTGTGCTTTCCCACACCTGAGGTGCTGGCTGCGGTGGATCCGCTGGCGCTGAAGGCCCTCGGCATGCCGGTCAAACGGGCGGAGTCGTTGATTCATCTGGCCCGCTCCGTGGTCGATGGCACGTTTCCCCTGTTCCCGCCTGCGGATATTGAGGCCGGGATGAAAGCCTTACAGCAGCGTCCGGGGATAGGGCGCTGGACGGCAAATTACCTTGCCCTGCGCGGCTGGCAGGCGAAAGATGTGTTCCTGCCGGATGACTACCTGATTAAGCAACGCTTTGCCGGCATGACGCCCGCGCAAATTCGCCGCTACGCCCAGCGCTGGCAGCCGTGGCGCTCTTACGCCCTGTTGCACATCTGGTATACCGACGGCTGGACGCCATCAGTTGATGGCGAAATAGCTGGTGTTCAGCAGTAGATCCAGCGGCTGCGGCTCACCGATGGTGTCACCGAAAATAAAATCAACGCCGATGCCGGAGAGCGTATCCATCATGATGGGTTGGTTACACGGACCGGCGATGGTACGCATCCCCAGACGCTGGGCATGGCCCTGAATAATGGTAACCATCATCTCATCCATCAGGTTGCCGTGCACATTGGTCACCACTTCGGCGTCCAGCATCAGATAATCAGCCACGTTGGCACCAAGGTGGCTAAAAAGCTCCATGTTGCGTCCCGCCTGGCTGAGCACCACGCGGCAGCCAGCGTGGCGGAGCTTTTGCAGCCCCGTCTGGACGTTTGGATCCGGGTTTGCCACAACGTCGATCGCGATGACCAGATGCAGCAGACGGCCCGGTAAAGGCCCTTTATCCAGCAGGTCGAGCAATTCGTCGATCAGCGTGGCGCTGGCTAAACCCGCGGCGGACAGGGGAAGGGCGACCCCGAGGCCTTTTTTGGCAACCGGAGCGGCATACGCGCGGAAGAATTCGCTAAATATACGGCGGTCCAGCGCATGTAAAAGCTCAGGCTCCGCCAGGCCGGAACGGAAGGCGTGCTCTTCCAGCACTTCTCCCTGGCTGGTCCACAGGCGCAGCGAAATCAGCCAGAAGTTGCAGCTTTCCGGGATGCGCGGGGAGGCCACGCTGCGGGCGATCATCATCAGATGGTTGTCTTTGATCATATGCCACTGTTCATCGAGCGACATCATGCTGCGCGCGCTGTGGGCCCGCTCCTGCTGCGGCTCGTACACCGTCACCACGCCGCGACCGTTGTTTTTCGAGGCGTAGCAGGCAATGTCGGCCTGGGACATGACTTCCGAGGCCTGATGATTATTTTCATCAATCAGCGTGATCCCCGCGCTGGCGCCGATCCGGTGCAGGCGGCCCTCCCACATAAAGTGATAGTCGTTGATGGTATGGACCAGCCGACCCGCAATATAGCGGGCACTTTCAATATTGCAGTCCGGCAGCAGCAGCCCGAATTCATCCCCGCCCAGACGCGCCAGCACGTCGCTGGAGCGCAGCATGGTCAGCATCAAGGACGCAAGCTCCCGCAACAGGGCGTCGCCCGCCGCGTGGCCTGCGGTATCGTTGACGGCTTTGAAGCGATCGAGATCGATAAACACCAGCGCATGTCGCTGGCGCGTCTCCTGTACGGTTTGCAGCAGCCGCTTGAGGTGATTTTCGAAACTGACCCGGTTTGCCAGATGGGTGAGGGCATCGTGAGAAGCACTATAACTGAGCTGACGCAGCATTTTGCGCGATTCGGTGACGTCCTGAATAACCAGCACCGAGCCGATATTCTGCCCGTCCAGCGTGCTGAGCGGTGTGATGCTGTAATGGATATCAAAAACGCCGCCGGTACGGCAGTTCAGCACCACATCCTGCTCGATATCTGAACGGGACATATCGCCGCTGTGAATATTCTCCATCAGCGGCCCTTTTTCGCCGAAGGTGATATGCAGAACCTTTAGCACCGGCTGGCCGATGGCCTCGGTTTGCAGCCAGCCGCTCATTTTCTCGGCGACCGGGTTCATAAAGGTGACATTCATGTCGACATCGGTACACAGCACTGCTTCGCCGATGGAGTCGAGGGTAATGTGCAAACGCTCTTTTTCCTGGAACAGGGCCTCATTGAGCTGCTTCACTTCGGTCATGTCCATATTGATACCGAGCAAGCGTTCGACTTCCCCTTGTTTGTTCAGGACCCGGTTCGCCAGGGAGCGAATATGGCGTACCCCCTCTTTCACGCGAATACGGAATTCAAGCTTAAACGGCAGCCGTGAAATGAGTGATTCCCGAAGCACTTTTTCCGCATGGGCGCGATCTTCAGGCAGCATCGTATCGTGCCAGAGCTGCCACGTAGGTTTGATGTGCGGCGGGATTTCATATAGCTCAAACATCCGCTTATCCCAGCTGATGATGTCCGGCTCAAGATCCCACTCCCAGATGCCAATGCCGCCCGCTTCATTGGCAAGGGTAATGCGCTCCATCAGTCGTTTATTGACCCATTCGGTCTGCTTCAGATCGTTAATATCTTCAATCTGGGCAATGAAATAGAGCGGTGAACCGTCGGCATGACGTACAACCGAGACGGCAAGTAGCGCCCAGACCACTTCGCCGCTGCGGGTGTAGTAGCGCTTCTCAAGGGTGTAGGTGTTGATATCCCCGTTGACCAGTTGTTCAAGCTGTTCGAGATCGGTGTGCAGGTCTTCCGGCCAGGTTAGCTGCTGGAAGGTGAGCGACTGCAGCTCCGTCTGGCTATAGCCAAGAAAGTTACACAGCGCTTTATTGGCCTGCAGCCACTGGCCGTCAATGCTGACCAGCGCCATGCCAATGGCGGAATACTCCATCGCATTACGAAAACGCTCTTCACTTTCAGTGATGTGTTTTCGCTCTGCGCGAAAGGCATACATCACCATGGTCATGACGTTGGCTGGCAGAAGCAGCATCAGGAACGGCAGCCAGGGGGCGTTCAGCATCGCGCCGGTGTGCTGCGTGGTCAGTGCCTCCGGGTTATGGGCAATCATCAGCGAAACCACCATCACGGTGACCAGAAACACCATAAAGGCTTCCATGCGCGGCAGGCGCACAGCGCTCCACATCAGCAAGACAATGACGCAGGTAAAAGGCCACGGCAGCCAGACGATGGCCGCCCAGCTGAGGACCAGCGTCACGGCCATGGTTACCAGCGTTTCCAGCAGCAGCTTCGGGTCTCGATGGCGCAGGAGATAGTGCGGCTTAAACAGTAACCCTAATGGCACCAGGGCCAGTGCGCCAACCGCTTCAGACAAGACCCACACGAGGAAATTACGCAGCGGCTCCGGGCTGGGTATCAGTAAATGCACCAGCACACCGCCCACCAGCGGGGGGATCAGCGCGCTGCCGATGGCCAGGCGGATCCAGTCATTCAGATTCTGCAGCGGGTTGTACCAGGGGAGCAGTTTGCGCAGTAATAACGCACCAACTACCGCTTCCACTACGTTAATGGCGGTATAGGTCGGATTAATCGACGACCAGGAGAAGAGCATCCACGAGGCCAGAATATTGCCAAACGAACAGGCCAGAGCAATACCGGGCCACATTTTTCCGGCGTGGCGATAAAACGCCACCATCATAATGGCGGTGGGAAACCAGAGCGGAGCCAGCAGTGCGCCGAAGCGGGTCAACTCCAGCGAAAAAAGGGTAAAGATAAAGGTGACCAGGCCCAGACAGACAAGTCGCATAAGAGGATGTGGGGTGGTAACCAAAACCCGCTGGTGTTGTTTATTCATTACCGCTTTATCCAGAGACGCCATGCCGTCGGGAGTGAAGGTCCGGACGAGTGAATGTGCTAATTTGGTTTATGCTAGTACAAACAATTTACAATTCATATGGCGACTGCTCATAATTTGACATCATAGATTTATTAAATAGTTAGTGTTTAAAAAAATCCTGTTAAACGCTGAAAAAACGCGCGTAAAAATTTCACTCAGGGAACATGACGTCACTTTTCAGCCTGTCTCGCATAACCTGCGCTTTCGACTGGTATCACGCCCGTGAAATCCCTATAATTGCCGCGTTTGACGCTCCGGCGTCGTCCTTCCTTAACATCCAGGTTAATCAGGTCGCTAAATTTATGACTGATAAGTCTCATCAGTGCGTCATTATAGGCATTGCCGGCGCATCGGCTTCAGGTAAAAGTCTTATTGCCAGTACGCTTTACCGCGAACTGCGTGAACAAGTTGGTGATGAGCACATCGGCGTCATTCCCGAAGACAGCTATTACAAAGACCAATCCCATCTGTCGATGGAAGAGCGCGTAAAAACGAACTATGACCATCCTAATGCCATGGATCACAGCTTGCTGTTCCAGCATTTAGAAGCGCTCAAGAGCGGCCAGGCGATTGAACTGCCTGTTTATAGTTACGTGGAACATACCCGCACGCAGGAAACGATTCGCATTGAGCCGAAGAAAGTGATTATCCTTGAAGGCATCCTGCTTCTGACCGACGCGCGTCTGCGCGAGTCAATGAACTTCTCCATCTTTGTTGATACCCCGCTGGACATCTGCCTGATGCGCCGCATCAAGCGTGACGTGAACGAACGTGGCCGTTCAATGGACTCCGTCATGGCGCAGTACCAGAAAACCGTTCGCCCAATGTTCCTGCAATTTATTGAACCATCCAAACAATACGCCGATATTATCGTGCCGCGCGGAGGCAAAAACCGCATTGCCATTGATATCTTAAAAGCGAAAATCAGCCAGTTTTTTGAATAAGCCGCGCGAATTGTGTACCGTTCAGAGATAACCTGCTTTGCCCTGAGTCGTTATCCTCAGGGCACGATGCACGAAAGGAGAGAGTGCCATGCGTCTTTGTGATCGCGATATAGAAGCCTGGCTGGATGAAGGCCGCCTGTCTATTACCCCACGTCCACCCGTGGAGCGTATCAATGGTGTCACCGTTGATGTGCGACTGGGGAATAAATTCCGCACCTTCAGCGGCCATACCGCACCGTTCATCGACCTTAGCGGGCCGAAGGATGAAGTCAGCGCCGCGCTTGATCGCGTGATGAGTGACGAAATCGTTATCGACGAAGGCGAAGCCTTTTATCTGCATCCGGGCGAGCTGGCGCTGGCGGTGACCTTTGAATCGGTGACGCTGCCCGCGGATCTGGTGGGCTGGCTTGATGGCCGTTCCTCTCTGGCGCGTCTGGGGTTGATGGTACACGTGACCGCGCACCGTATCGATCCAGGCTGGTCGGGCCGAATCGTGCTGGAGTTTTTCAACGCCGGTAAACTGCCGCTGGCGCTGCGCCCGGGCATGATGATTGGTGCGCTGAGCTTTGAACCGCTGACGGGTCCGGCCGATCGTCCTTACAACCGCCGTCAGGACGCAAAATACCGCGACCAGCAGGGTGCGGTTGCCAGCCGTATTGATAAAGACTGATCGTTAGTCCATTGAGGATGCCATGAGAAGAGTTCTGACAACGCTGATGATTTTGCTGGTGGTGCTGGTTGCTGGCCTTTCAGCGTTGGTTCTGCTGGTTAACCCGAATGATTTCCGCGCCTATATGGTGCGGCAGGTCGAAGCCCGCAGTGGTTATCAACTGAAGCTGGATGGGCCGCTGCGCTGGCACGTCTGGCCCCAGCTCAGCATTCTCTCTGGCCGCATGTCGTTAACTGCACCGGGGGCTGCCCAGCCCCTGGTGTCTGCCGATAACATGCGCCTTGATGTGGCGTTAGTTCCGCTCTTTTCGCACCAGTTGCAGGTCAACCAGGTGATGTTAAAAGGCGCGGTGATTCAGCTTACCCAGCAAACTGAAGCCGTGCGTAACGCGGATGCGCCGGTTGCGCCGCGGGAAAATACCTTACCTGATGAACCGTCAGATACGGGCTGGTCATTCGATATTGGCAAACTGAAGGTGGCCGATAGCGTGCTGGTTTTCCAGCATGAAGACGATGAGCAGGTCACCGTACGGAATATCAACCTCAAAATGGAGCAGGATGAGCACCATCTTGCTTCGCTGGAGTTTAGCGGACGGGTCAACCGCGATCAGCGCGATCTCACCCTGTCTCTGAATGCCAGCGTCAATGCGTCGGATTATCCGCACCAGCTTACCGCCGACATTCAGCAGCTGAACTGGCAACTGACAGGAGCCGATCTCCCTGCCCAGGGTATTGCCGGTCAGGGAACGATGCAGGCCGTCTGGCGTGAAGAGTTAAAACAGCTGGAGATGAATAATCTCAACCTGCAGGCGAACGACAGCAGCCTGAAAGGGCAGGCGAGCGTCATTCTGGAGGCGAAGCCGAAATGGGTGCTCAATCTGCAGTTTGACAAGCTCAACCTGGAAAACCTGCTTCCTCCGCCTCCGGCGAGCGCTACGGACAACGATCCCGCGCAGCTCGGGCAAAACCAGGGGAAACAGACGCGTCCGGTTATCTCGTCTAATCTCGATCAGCCGGACTATAACGGTCTGCGGGGCTTCACGGCGGACATTCTGCTGAAGGCCAACAGCCTGCGCTGGCGCGGTATCGATTTCACCGACGTGAGCAGCCAGATGTTCAACCAGAACGGTTTGCTGGTGATCTCCGAACTGAGCGGCAAAATGGGCGCCGGGCGCCTTTCCCTGCCGGGCACGCTGGATGTGCGTAAAGAGGCCTCGACTGCGGAATTTCAGCCGCGTCTCGACAACGTTGAGATTGGCACCATCCTGAAAGCCTTTGACTACCCCATCTCTATGACGGGTCAACTGACGCTGGCGGGGGATTTCTCGGGCACGAAGATCGATGCTGATGCTTTCCGCCGCGACTGGCAGGGGCAGGCTCACCTTGAACTGAAAGATGCCCGCATGGAAGGGCTCAACTTCCAGCAGCTGGTGCAGCAGGCGGTGGAGCGTAGCAGCGATGTTAAAGCACAGGAAAATTACGACAGCGCCACGCGTCTCGATAGCTTTAGCAGTGACCTGACACTCGACAATGGGCAGCTCTCCCTGAACGGCATGCAGGGGACCTCCTCACTGTTGTCATTAACCGGCGAGGGCAAGCTCGATCTGGTAAAAGAGACGGCAGATACCCACTTCAACGTTCAGGTGCTGTCCGGCTGGCAGGGTGAAGGTAAGCTGATCGACTTCCTGAAAGAGACGCCGGTACCGCTGAGCGTATATGGCCAATGGCAGTCGCTGAACTACAGCCTGCAGGTGGATCAGATCCTGCGCAAGCATCTGCAGGATGAAGCCAAACGTCGATTGAACGACTGGGCGGATCGCAATAAAGATACCCAAAACGGGAAGGACGTGAAGAAGCTGCTCGATAAGCTGTGATGCCTGTTGTGCCAGTGCGGCCTGATGCCCTCACCCCATCCCTCTCCCACGGGAGAGGGAGCAACGTGTTTTTCCTACACCTCAAAATCCATCTCGTCTTCGTCGCGCAGCGGTATCAGCTGCACCTTCTGCACGCGATGGTTTTCAATCTGCAGCGTCTTGAGCATATAGTCGCCTACCTGAACTTCTTCACCCGGCTGGGGAATGCGCTGCAGATACTCCATCAACAGACCCGCAATGGTGTGATACTCGCGCTTTTCATCCAGCGGCAGGGGAACATACTGGACCAGGTCTTCAAGCGGCATATGGCCGTTGGCCGTCCATGAACCGTCCGCGTTTTTCTGAATGTCGTGGCGCGCATCGATTTCATCCACTTCGTTTGGCAAATTACCGGCGATGGTTTCCATCACGTCGCTGAGCGTGACCAGCCCCTCAACCGAACCAAACTCATCCACCACAAAGGCAAAGTGCGTACGCGCGTTACGGAATTGCTCAAGGGCAGAGAGCAGCTGCAGCCCCTCCGGGAACACCAGCGGCTGGCGCACCAGGGCGCGCAAATTGAGTGCCTCACCGTGCAGCTGCTGTTGCAGCAGGTCAATAACGTGCACCACGCCCAGCAGCTCCTCTTCCTCGTCACCCCCCGTCACGACCACCCGGGTATGCTGGTTTCTGTCCAGCAGGGCGCGGATCTGCTCTTCCGGGGCGGTGAGGTCGATATGTTCGATGTCATGGCGCGACGTCATGATGCTGCTGACCGTGCGCTGGTTAAGATTGAGCACCCTCTCAATCATCAGTCGTTCCTGCGGGTTGAAGATCTGCCCGTCACTGTGATCGGCCAGCATCGCAGAGGATTCGGCATCCAGCTCCGCATCTTCTTTCTTCCCGCTGAGCAGGCGCATCACCGTGTCGGCGGTGCGTTGACGTAATGTCTGATTTGCCGAGAGGAAACGGCGGCGGTTGAAAATCGCCAGCTGGTTAAGCGCCTCAATCATGACGGAGAAACCAATGGCGGCGTAGAGATAGCCTTTCGGAATGTGGAACCCAAAGCCGTCTGCCACCAGGCTAAAGCCAATCATTAACAGGAAACTCAGGCAGAGAATCACAATAGTCGGGTGGCTGTTCACAAACCGGGTCAGCGCTTTACTCGCCATCACCATCAGCGTAATGGCAATGATCACCGCAGCCATCATCACCGCCAGATGGTCGACCATCCCGACGGCGGTAATGACGGAGTCCAGGGAGAAGACCGCATCGAGCACCACAATTTGCGCCACCACCGGCCAGAATTTAGCCCCACGCCGCTGGGTGGGGTTTTCGCTGTCTTTGCCTTCGAGCCGCTCGTTCAGTTCTACCGTGGCTTTAAACAGCAGGAACAACCCGCCGAAGAGCATGATCAAATCACGCGCGCTAAAGCTCAGGCCGTGAACGGAGAAAAGGGGCTTTGTCAGGGTCACCAGCCAGGAGATTGAGGCCAGCAGCAGCAGTCGCATCACCATCGCCAGCAGCAGGCCCGTTACGCGCGCACGGTCGCGCTGCGCCGGGGGGAGTTTTTCGGCGAGGATGGCGATAAAGACCAGGTTATCAATACCGAGCACTAATTCGATGACGACCAGCGTAACCAGCCCGGCCCAGATTGATGGATCGGCAATCCATTCCATAGTAATCGCAATACCTTCTGTTATATGAGCAATGTCACACTTCGATCATGGATAAAGCCAGGGGAAATTGCAATGCCGGGCTGAGATTTCTCTTAATACGATCCGGCAAAAAGGAAGAACAATGCGGAATCTGTAAATAAGCTAAATACGTAGATTTAATTACGGCGAACGCATTTTAGGATATATCGCAATAAATGGTTTTTATTTTAATTTTGTCAATATAAAGAAAATCCTAAAACGTCAAAACTTTGCTCTTAATATTAATCTTAAAAACCGTTATTAGGACAGTTGTCTCCTTGCCTGCTATTAGGTTAGCTGCAACAATTCTCCCAGCATCAAATGTTAAATCTCCTTGTTGCTATTATTGTTCCGGTCTTCAGTGATGGTTATTCATTATCTGCCGTGTATCGTAAGCGGCTGATATATTTCCAGAAGGCCTTATCAAAGAGGGTGTCTATCCATAACGCATTGTTTAGTCAGTGGATTGGTAACTGAAAGCCAAGGGCGGTAGCGTGCCTGAAAGCGTGTGAATCAGCCTCGATTATTCTGTCAATAGCCAATGGATGAATAAGCTTTTTTTAGGACTGATGCCAGTTATATTTCTATTTGAACAACTGCATGCTGAAAGCCAAATCGACCCGGCTTATTTAATTGCACAGGATAATTACTCTGCCAAAGTGATAAATAATCAATGATGAAATCCAAAATGAAATTGATGCCATTATTGGTGTCTGTGACCTTGATGAGTGGTTGTACAGTCTTTCCCGGCAGCAATATGTCAACAATGGGTAAGGATGTGATCAAACAACAGGATGCTGATTTTGATCTCGACAAAATGGTGAATGTTTATCCACTGACACCACGTCTGGTCGAACAATTACGTCCACGTCCAAATGTTGCGCAGCCGAATATGTCTCTGGACCAGGAAATTGCCTCCTACCAGTACCGCGTAGGTCCGGGTGACGTGATTAACGTTACCGTGTGGGACCATCCGGAATTGACCACGCCAGCGGGCCAATACCGCAGCTCAAGCGACACCGGTAACTGGGTGCAGTCTGATGGCACCATGTTCTATCCCTATATCGGCAAAGTACACGTTGCCGGGAAAACCCTTGCCGAAATCCGTAGTGATATTACCGGCCGCTTAGCGCAGTACATCGCCGATCCGCAGGTGGACGTTAATATCGCCGCATTCCGTTCGCAAAAAGCCTATATCTCCGGACAGGTGAACAAATCTGGCCAGCAGGCCATCACCAACGTGCCGCTGACCGTGCTGGACGCCATTAACGCCGCGGGCGGCTTAACCGACGGTGCCGACTGGCGCAACGTCGTTCTGACCCACAACGGTAAAGAACAACGCATTTCTCTGCAGGCGCTGATGCAAAACGGCGACCTGACCCAGAACCGTCTGCTCTATCCGGGCGACATTCTGTATGTACCGCGTAATGACGATCTGAAAGTCTTCGTGATGGGTGAAGTGAAGAAACAGAGCACCCTCAAAATGGACTTCAGCGGCATGACCCTGACCGAAGCCCTGGGTAATGCAGAGGGTATCGATCTCACCACCTCTAATGCCACCGGTATCTTCGTGATCCGTCCGCTGAAAGGCGAGGGCAGTGCGAAAGGTAAGATTGCCAATATTTACCAGCTGGATATGTCCGATGCGACTTCTCTGGTAATGGCAACGGAGTTCCGCCTCCAGCCTTATGACGTGGTGTATGTCACCACCGCACCGGTTGCCCGCTGGAACCGTCTGATCAACCAGTTGCTGCCAACCATCAGTGGCGTTCGCTACATGACGGATACGGCGCGCGACATTCATACCTGGTAATCCGCGATGTTTAATAAAATTCTGGTGGTATGCGTGGGGAACATTTGCCGTTCCCCAACGGCTGAGCGGTTGCTGAAACACTACCAGCCCGAGCTCACCGTCGAATCTGCAGGGCTGGGCGCACTGGTCGGTAAAGGTGCCGATGAAAGCGCCGCGAGCGTGGCCCGCGATCACAACCTTTCTCTTGACGGGCACTGCGCCCGCCAGGTCACCGGCCGCATGTGCCGGGAGTATGACCTGATCCTGACGATGGAAAAACGCCATATTCACTCGCTATGCGAAATCGCACCGGAGATGCGCGGCAAAGTGATGCTGTTTGGTCACTGGGAAAACGAACGCGAAATCCCCGATCCCTATCGCAAAAGCCGTGAGGCCTTTGAGGCGGTGTATACCTTACTTGACCAGTCTGCCCGTCAGTGGGCGCAGGCACTGAAAGCTCAGCAGGGATAACAATGACAGAAAAAACAAAACCTTCTGCCGCCCCGATTTCGGGCAGTGATGAAATCGATATTGGTCGCCTGGTCGGCACCGTCATAGAGGCGAAGTGGTGGGTACTTGGGATCACCGCCGTGTTTGCCGCCGCGGCGATCGTCTATACGCTGTTTGCGACACCCATCTATAGCGCCGATGCGCTGGTGCAGATTGAGCAGAACACCGGCAACTCGCTGGTGCAGGATATTGGCTCTGCCCTGGCGAACAAACCGCCTGCCTCCGAGGCCGAAATTCAGCTGATCCAGTCGCGTCTGGTGCTGGGCAAAACGGTTCACGATCTGGGGCTTGATATCTCCGTCACCAAAAATACCTTCCCGATATTTGGTGCCGGCTGGGATCGCCTGACCGGGCATAGCAACGACACGGTAAAAGTTACCGACTTTGTGCTGCCGAAAGGGAGCGCGGATCAAACCTTTACCCTGACCGTGCTAGGGCCGAAGCAGTATCAGCTGACCAGCGACGCGGGCTTCAGCGCGCGCGGTGAAGTGGGGCAGATGCTGACAAAAGATGGCGTCAGCATGATGGTGAGCGCTATTCAGGCGCAGGAAGGCAGCGAGTTTACCGTCACCAAATTCTCCACCCTGGGGATGATCAACAATCTGCAAAACAACCTGACGGTCACCGAAAATGGCAAGGACACGGGTGTCCTGAGCATGACCTTTACCGGTGAAGATAAGGATCAAATCCGCGAAATTCTCAACAGCATTACCCGCAACTACCTTGAGCAGAACGTCGAACGCAAGTCGGCTGAAGCGGCGAAAAGCCTGGCCTTCCTCGCCAGACAGCTCCCGGAAGTGCGCGCACGTCTGGATGACGCAGAGAACAAACTGAACGCGTTTCGTCAGGATAAAGACTCCGTCGATCTGCCGCTGGAAGCGAAATCGGTGCTCGATTCGATGGTCAACATTGATGCGCAGCTTAATGAGTTGACCTTCAAAGAGGCGGAAATTTCTAAGCTCTACACCAAACGTCACCCGGCCTATCGCACGCTGCTGGAAAAACGTCGCACCCTCGAAGAGGAAAAAGCGAAGCTTAATGACCGCGTCACCGCGATGCCAAAAACGCAGCAGGAGATTGTGCGTCTGACCCGCGACGTGGAATCCGGCCAGCAGGTCTATATGCAGTTGCTGAACAAACAGCAGGAGCTGAAGATTACCGAAGCCAGTACCGTCGGCGACGTGCGTATTGTTGACCCGGCCATTACCCAGCCTGGCGTACTGAAGCCGAAGAAAGCGCTGATTATCCTCGGCAGCATTATCCTCGGCCTGATGCTCTCCATTGTTGGTGTGCTGCTGCGCTCGCTGTTCAACCGCGGTATCGAAAGCCCGCAAGTGCTGGAAGAAAACGGTATCAACGTTTACGCCAGTATCCCGCTCTCCGAATGGCAGAAGTCGCATGACCGGGTCAAAAGCGTCAAAGGCGTCAAGCGTTACAAACAGAGTCAGCTGCTGGCAGTGGGTAACCCGACGGACCTGGCAATTGAAGCGGTGCGCAGCCTGCGTACCAGTCTCCACTTCGCCATGATGCAGGCCAAAAACAACGTACTGATGTTAACCGGTGTCAGCCCGTCGATAGGTAAGACCTTTGTCTGTGCCAACCTGGCGGCGGTGGTCAGCCAGACCAATAAACGGGTACTGCTGATCGACTGCGATATGCGTAAGGGTTATACCCACGAGCTGCTGGGGACCAATAACGTCAACGGTCTGTCGGAAATCCTGCTTGGCAAGGGTGAGATTAGCCAGAGCGCAAAACCGACCAGCATCCCGAAATTTGACCTCATCCCACGTGGTCAGGTGCCGCCAAACCCATCCGAACTGTTGATGAGCGACCGCTTTGCCGAGCTGGTGGAGTGGGCGAGCAAAAACTATGACCTGGTGCTGATCGATACACCACCAATTCTGGCCGTGACCGATGCGGCCGTGGTCGGTCGCCTGGCGGGAACCACGCTGATGGTGGCGCGCTATGCGGTGAACACCCTGAAGGAAGTGGAAACCAGCCTGAGCCGCTTCGAGCAGAACGGCATTGAGGTGAAAGGGGTGATCCTGAACTCCATCTTCCGCCGTGCGACCGGGTACCAGGATTACGGGTATTACGAGTACGAATATAAGTCTGACAGCAAATAACAATCCCCCTCACCCTAACCCTCTCCCGAGGGGAGAGGGAACTGCCCGGTGCAGCTATTCTCCCTCTCCCTTTGGGAGAGGGGCGGGGTGAGGGATCAGGGGAAGACCATGACCACACAACGCCCTTTAGTTTCTATTTATATGCCGACATGGAATCGTCAGCAGCTGGCGATCCGTGCAATCAAATCTGTGCTGCGCCAGGATTACGATAACTGGGAGCTGATCATTGTTGATGACTGTTCCTCTTCGTATGAGCAGCTGCAAAAGTTTGTCACCGACCTTAATGACCCGCGCGTCAGCTACACCCATAACGCGATCAACTCCGGGGCGTGTGCGGTGCGTAATCAGGCGATTATGCAGGCCAAAGGGCAGTATCTGACCGGCATCGATGACGATGACGAATGGACACCAAACCGTCTGTCCATTTTCCTGTCGCACAAGGAACAACTGGTCACGCACGCTTTCCTGTATGCCAACGACTATGTCTGTCAGGGCGAGGTTTACTCGCAGCCTGCCAGCCTGCCGCTATACCCGAAATCACCATACTCTCGCCGCCTGTTCTACAAGCGCAACATCATTGGCAATCAGGTGTTCACCTGGGCGTGGCGCTTTAAAGAGTGCCTGTTCGATACCGAACTGAAGGCCGCGCAGGATTACGACATCTTCCTGCGGATGGTGGTGGAGTATGGCGAGCCGTGGAAAGTGGAAGAGGCCACGCAGATCCTGCATATCAACCACGGGGAGATGCAAATCACCTCCTCGCCAAAAAAATTCTCGGGTTACTTCCATTTTTACCGTAAGCATAAGGATAAGTTTGACCGTGGCAGCCGGAAGTACCAGCTCTTTACCCTCTATCAGATCCGCAATAAGCGGATGACCTGGCGTACCTTGCTGACGCTGTTTTCCGTGCGCAACGGCAAGCGACTGGCTGATGGACTGCGGGGGAAATAATGTTTCTGGAAGATTGCCGCGCTAACAGCTGGAGCCTGCGCCCGTGCTGCATGGTTCTGGCGTACCGCATCGCGCATTTCTGCTCGGTGTGGCGTAAGAAAAATGTTCTGAACAACCTCTGGGCGGCACCGGTTCTGGTGCTGTACCGGATTATCACCGAATGCATTTTTGGTTATGAAATTCAGGCTGCGGCCACCATCGGCCGCCGCTTTACCATTCACCATGGCTATGCGGTGGTCATCAATAAGTTCGTGGTCGCCGGGGATGATTTCACTATTCGTCATGCGGTCACCATCGGTAACCGGGGGCCGGAGAGCCTGGCCTGTCCGGTTATCGGCAACAACGTCGAGCTGGGGGCGAACGTGGTGATCATTGGCGACATTACCATTGGTAACAACGTCACGATTGGTGCAGGCAGCGTGGTGCTGGACAGCATCCCGGATAACGCGCTGGTAATGGGCGAAAAAGCCCGCGTGAAGGTGATCAAATGAACATTCTGCAATTTAACGTCCGTCTCGCCGAAGGCGGAGCAGCCGGTGTGGCGCTGGATCTGCACCAGCGTGCGCTGCAAAAAGGACTTCAGTCTCGTTTTATCTACGGCTACGGCAAAGGCGGTAAGAAAAGCGTCAGCCACGATATCTATCCGCAGGTGCACAAGCAGACGCCACGTCTGACGTCTGTCGCCAACATTGCGCTGTTTCGTCTGTTTAACCGCGATCTGTTTGGCAACCTGAACAACCTCTATCGTACGGTCACGCGAACCTCCGGCCCGGTTGTGCTTCATTTTCACGTGCTGCACAGCTACTGGCTGAACCTGCAAGAGGTGGTGACGTTTTGCCAGAAGGTACAGGCTCACAAGCCGGATACCCGCTTCATCTGGACGCTGCACGACCACTGGAGCGTGACCGGGCGCTGCGCGTTCACCGACGGCTGTGAAGGCTGGAAAAACGCCTGCCAGAAGTGTCCGACATTAACCAATTACCCGCCGGTGAAAGTGGATCGCGCTCACCAGCTGGTGGACGGAAAACGTCAGCTGTTCCGCGACATGCTGTCGCTCGGCTGCACGTTTATCTCCCCAAGCCAGCATGTGGCCGATGCCTTCAACAGTCTGTATGGGGCAGGGCGGTGTCAGATCATCAACAACGGGATCGACGTGGCGACGGAAGCGATTCTGGCCGAGTTGACCCCGGTTGCGGAAACCGCAGGCAAACCGAAAATCGCAATCGTCGCGCATGACCTGCGTTACGACGGCAAAACCAACCAGCAGCTGGTGCGCGACATGATGGCGCTGGGTGACAAAATCGAACTGCATACCTTCGGCAAATTCTCGCCGTTCGATGGCGCTAACGTGGTGAATCACGGGTTTGAAACGGATAAGCGCAAGCTGATGAGCGCCCTCAACGGGATGGATGCGCTGGTGTTCAGCTCGCGCGTCGATAACTACCCGCTGATCCTCTGCGAAGCGCTCTCGATTGGCGTGCCGGTGATCGCCACCCACAGCGATGCGGCGCGTGAAGTGCTGGAAAAATCGGGCGGGAAAACGTTCGCGGAACAGGAGGTGCTGCCGCTGGTGCAACTGCCGAAGCCGCAGATTGCGCAGGCCGTTTTTGGCACTGACCTGGAATCGTTCCGCAACCGCAGCCGCAAGGCCTACAGTGGACAACAGATGCTGGAGGAATATGTCTCGTTCTATCAGAGTCTGTAGTTATCTGCTGCTGCCGCTGATCTATCTGCTGGTCAACGTCAAAATTGCCCAGCTCGGCGAAAGCTTCCCGATAACCATTGTGACCTTCTTGCCTGCTCTGCTTCTGTTGTACGTCGATAAAATCAACCTCAAGAAGCTGATGATTGCCTTAGGGATGGGCTTTGGCCTGACGCTGTTTAACTACATCTTTGGCCAGTCGCTGGATCCCAGCAAGTACGTCACCTCTACCATGCTGTTTGTTTATATTGTCATTATTATTGGCATGGTGTGGAGTATTCGTTTTAAAACTATTTCTCCGCACAATTATCGGAAAATCCTCAGGCTCTTTTATATTGCCGTTGCGTTAATTGTTATGCTTGCTGCACTGGAAATGGCACAAATTATTCTCACCGGTGGTAGCAGCCTGATGGAGATAATTTCGAAATATCTCATTTACAGTAACAGCTATGTACTGAACTTCATTAAGTTTGGCGGTAAGCGTACGACAGCCCTCTATTTTGAACCGGCGTTTTTCGCTCTGGCGTTAATCTCAATTTGGCTCAGCATCAAACAGTTTGGTATCAAAACCCCTAAGACCGATGCTATGATTCTTGCAGGAATCGTTCTGTCTGGTTCGTTCTCAGGGGTCATGACATTTATCCTGTTTTACCTCCTGGAGTGGGCATTCCAGTACCTGAACAAAGATGCGATTAAGAAAAAGCTGCCGCTGGCGATCATCTCCCTGACGGTATTTTTAGTAGGCGTGATATTTGCATTCCCGTATATCTCAGAGCGTCTGGGAGATTTGGGAACGGAAGGCTCATCGTCCTATTATCGCATTATCGGGCCGCTGGTGATGGTGGGTTATTCCTTAACCCATATCGACGGTGTAGTAAGATTCGGCTCACTTTACGAATATGTTGCATCATTCGGAATCTTTAACGGTGCGGATGTCGGTAAAACCATAGACAATGGCCTGTATCTGTTAATTATTTATTTTTCGTGGTTCGCCGTACTGTTGACGCTCTGGTATCTGTTTAAAGTTTTCAAAATGATGATTAACGCGTTTGGGGATAACCAGAACTTTCGCGTGCAGCTTTATCTGTTTACGCCAGTGTCGCTGTTTTTTACGGGGTCAATATTTAGCCCGGAATATGCTTTCTTGATTGTCTGTCCGTTTATTCTGCGCAAAGCGCTTAATATTACGAACGTATGACGAAATGAGGTGATTTATGTTTCTTAGCGTCATTACTGTTGCCTTTCGTAATTACGAAGGGGTGGTAAAAACCTGGCGCTCGCTGCGCAACCTGGCGCGCGATCCGAGTCTCAGCTTTGAGTGGATCGTGGTCGATGGCGGCTCGAACGATGGCACGGCGGAGTTTCTGGAAAAACTCAACGGTGAGTTCAACTTACGCTTCGTTAGCGAGAAAGATAAAGGCATCTACGATGCGATGAACAAAGGCATTAACATGGCGCAAGGCCGTTATGCCATCTTCCTTAACTCGGGCGATGTGTTCCATGACGATGTAGCCCAGTTTGCCCGTCAGCTGGCGCGCCAGAAAGACGACGCGATGTATATTGGCGATGCGCTGCTCGATTTTGGCGACGGGCATAAAATTTGCCGCAGCGCGAAACCCGGCTGGTATATCTATCACAGTTTACCGGCAAGCCATCAGGCCATTTTCTTCCCGGTAAAAGGTCTGAAAAAACAGCCTTACGATCTGCAGTATAAAGTGTCATCAGATTATGCCCTGGCCGCCAGTCTGTATAAATCAGGCTACCCGTTCCGTCGAATTAAAGGGCTGGTGTCTGAATTTTCAATGGGCGGTGTATCCACCTCGAATAATCTGGAATTGTGCCAGGATGCAAAAAACGTACAGCGTAAGATATTACGCGTGCCCGCATTCTGGGCGGAATTGTCTTATTTATTCCGCCTACGCACTACGGGTAAAACGAAAACCTTATATAACAAAGCCTGAATATAAGGAAATGTAATGCAGGATCTTAACGGGTTCACCGTGCCGAAAGGTTTTCGGGGCGGGAACGGAATTAAAGTGCAGTTATGGTGGGCCGTTCAGGCCACCTTATTTGCCTGGTCACCGCAAATACTGTATCGCTGGCGTGCCTTTTTATTGCGTCTGTTTGGCGCAAAAATCGGAAAAAACGTAGTTATTCGTCCATCGGTAAAAATTACTTACCCCTGGAAATTAACGCTTGGCGATTACGCCTGGGTAGGGGATGACGCCGTGTTATATACCCTTGGCGATATCACGATTGGTGCAAACGCAGTGGTGTCACAGAAGTGTTATTTGTGTACCGGCAGCCACGATTTTATGAGTCAGCATTTTGATATTACCGCTTCGCCAATTGTGATTGGCGAAAAATGCTGGCTGGCAACAGATGTATTTGTTGCACCTGGTGTTTCTGTTGGCGATGGCACGGTAGTCGGTGCCCGCAGCAGCGTTTTTAAATCGCTACCGGCAAATAAAATTTGCCGTGGCAACCCCGCAGTGGTGATACGCGAACGCGTTGAAACTGATTAAATTCATAAGTAGAGGAATATAAACATGTCTAAAGTCGCTCTCATCACCGGCGTTACCGGGCAGGATGGTTCTTACCTGGCAGAGTTACTGCTGGAAAAAGGTTATGAAGTTCACGGTATTAAGCGTCGTGCTTCTTCTTTCAACACGGAACGTGTGGATCATATTTACCAGGATCCGCATGCGGCGAACCCGAAATTCCATCTGCACTACGGCGACCTGACCGATACCTCCAACCTGACCCGCATCCTGCAGGAAGTACAGCCGGATGAAGTTTACAACCTGGGCGCGATGAGCCACGTAGCGGTTTCTTTCGAATCCCCGGAATACACCGCTGACGTTGACGCCATGGGTACGCTGCGTCTGCTGGAAGCGATTCGTTTCCTCGGCCTTGAGAAGAAAACCCGTTTCTACCAGGCATCCACCTCTGAACTGTACGGTCTGGTGCAGGAAATCCCGCAGAAAGAGACCACCCCGTTCTACCCACGTTCTCCTTACGCGGTAGCCAAACTGTATGCCTACTGGATCACCGTAAACTACCGTGAATCTTACGGCATGTACGCCTGTAACGGCATTCTGTTTAACCACGAATCCCCACGTCGTGGCGAAACCTTTGTGACCCGTAAAATTACCCGCGCTATCGCCAACATCGCTCAGGGTCTGGAATCCTGCCTGCACCTCGGCAATATGGACTCCCTGCGTGACTGGGGCCATGCCAAAGACTACGTGAAGATGCAGTGGATGATGCTGCAGCAGGAGCAGCCAGAAGACTTCGTGATTGCGACCGGCGTGCAGTACTCCGTCCGTCAATTCGTGGAAATGGCTGCCGCACAGCTGGGTATCAAACTGCGCTTCGAAGGCACTGGCGTGGAAGAGAAGGGGATCGTTGTCTCTGTGACCGGCCATGACGCACCGGGCGTGAAACCAGGTGATGTGATTGTGCAGGTTGACCCGCGTTACTTCCGTCCTGCGGAAGTGGAAACCCTGCTGGGCGACCCAACCAAAGCGCACGAGAAACTGGGCTGGAAACCAGAAACCACGCTGCAGGAGATGGTCTCTGAGATGGTAGCCAAAGATCTTGAAGCAGCGAAAAAACACTCCCTGCTCAAATCTCATGGCTACGAGGTTGCCATCGCGCTGGAGTCCTGAGAATGACAAAACAACGTATTTTTGTCGCCGGTCATCGCGGAATGGTGGGTTCCGCGATTGTTCGCCAGCTGGAGCAGCGCGGTGACGTGGAAGTGGTTGTCCGTACCCGCGACGAGCTGAATCTTCTCGATAGCCGTGCGGTACAGGACTTCTTTGCCAATGAACGTATCGATCAGGTGTATCTGGCGGCGGCAAAAGTGGGCGGCATTGTCGCTAACAACACTTACCCCGCAGATTTCATCTACGAGAACATGATGATTGAGAGCAACATAATTCACGCGGCGCATCTGCACAACGTGAACAAGCTGTTGTTCCTCGGCTCATCCTGTATCTACCCGAAAATGGCGAAACAGCCGATCGCCGAGAGCGAACTGCTGCAGGGGACGCTGGAAGCAACCAACGAGCCGTACGCCATTGCCAAAATTGCCGGGATCAAGCTGTGCGAGTCCTACAACCGTCAGTACAACCGTGACTATCGCTCGGTAATGCCGACCAACCTGTACGGGCCGCACGATAACTTCCACCCGAGCAACTCGCACGTGATCCCGGCGCTGCTGCGTCGTTTCCACGAGGCGACCGCCGAGAACGCACCGGATGTGGTGGTGTGGGGCAGCGGCACGCCGATGCGCGAATTCCTGCACGTGGATGACATGGCCGCGGCCAGCATTCACGTGATGGAGCTGGATCGCGAGGTGTGGCAGGAGAACACCGAGCCGATGCTGTCGCACATCAACGTTGGCACTGGCGTGGATTGCACCATTCGCGAGCTGGCGCAGACTATCGCTCAGGTGGTGGGCTATAAGGGCCGCGTGGTGTTTGACGCCACCAAACCGGACGGCACGCCGCGCAAACTGCTGGACGTCACCCGTCTGCATCAGCTGGGCTGGTATCACGAGGTGTCGCTGGAACAAGGGCTGGCAAGTACCTACCAGTGGTTCCTGGAAAACCAGCACCGCTTCCGGGGGTAACAATGTTTTTAAGTCAGGAAGATTTTGCCACGGTAGTGCGCTCCACTCCGCTCATCTCAATTGATTTGATCGTGGAGAACGAACGCGGCGAGTTCTTGCTGGGGAAACGAACCAATCGTCCTGCTCAGGGCTTCTGGTTCGTGCCCGGCGGGCGCGTGCAGAAGGATGAGACGCTGACCAACGCGTTTGAGCGTCTCACTCTGGCGGAACTGGGCCTGCAACTGCCGATGGCAGCAGGCCAGTTTTACGGGGTCTGGCAGCACTTCTATGACGATAACTTTTCAGGCACCGACTTCACCACGCACTACATCGTGCTGGGGTTCCGCCTGAAGGTGAGTGAGGCAGACCTGCGTCTGCCTGATTCTCAGCACGACGACTACCGCTGGCAGACGCCAGAGGCGCTGCTGGCCAGCGACAATGTGCATGACAACAGTCGTGCCTATTTCCTGGCCGATCGTCAGTCTGAGGTGCCGGGACTATGAAGATCCTCGTATATGGAATCAACTACTCGCCGGAATTGACCGGTATCGGGAAATACACCGGCGAGATGGTCGAGTGGATGGCGAGCCAGGGACATGACGTGCGGGTCATTACCGCGCCGCCGTACTACCCGGAATGGAAAGTGGGCGAGCGCTACTCCAGCTGGCGCTATCGCCGCGAAGAGGGCGCTGCGACCGTCTGGCGTTGCCCGCTGTACGTGCCGAAGCAGCCCTCGACGCTGAAACGTTTAATTCATCTGGGCAGCTTTGCCCTGAGCAGTTTCTTCCCGCTGATGGCGCAGCGTCGCTGGAAGCCGGATCGCATCATCGGCGTGGTACCGACGCTGTTCTGCACGCCGGGCATGCGGCTGCTGGGCAAGCTCTCCGGAGCGCGCACGTTGCTGCACATTCAGGATTATGAAGTCGACGCCATGCTGGGCCTGGGGATGGCAGGTAAAGGCAAGGGCGGCAAAGTGGCGAAACTCGCCAGCGCTTTTGAGCGCAGCGGTCTGCATAACGTGGATTATGTCTCCACCATCTCGCGCTCGATGATGAACAAAGCGCAGGAGAAGGGCGTCGCGCCGGAAAAGGTGATCTTTTTCCCGAACTGGTCCGAAGTGGCCCGTTTCCGTGACGTAACAGAACACGACGCGCAGGCGCTTCGCGCAGAGCTCGGTTTGCCTGATGACCAAAAAATCATTCTTTATTCAGGCAATATCGGCGAAAAGCAGGGGCTGGAGAACGTTATCGAGGCGGCTCAACAGCTTAGCGAACATCCGTGGATGTTTGTGATTGTCGGTCAGGGCGGCGGAAAAGCGCGTCTGGAGAAGATGGCAAGCGAACGCGGCCTGACTAACGTGAAATTCTTCCCGCTTCAGTCTTACGAGGCGCTGCCTGCGCTGCTGAAGATGGGTGACTGCCATCTGGTGGTGCAAAAGCGCGGCGCGGCGGATGCGGTGCTGCCGTCCAAGCTGACCAACATTCTGGCCGTGGGCGGGAACGCCGTGATCACGGCAGAAGCCGAAACCGAATTAGGCCAGCTGTGTGACAGCTACCCGGGGATCGCCGTTTGCGTGGAGCCGGAATCGGTTCCGGCGCTGGTGACCGGAATTGAACAGGCACTCGCCATGCCAAAAGTGAACACGGTGGCACGTGAATATGCCGAACGCACGCTCGAGAAAGAGAACGTGCTGAGCCAATTTATTGCAGATATACGGGGATAAATCATGAGTCAAACCACGTTGTATCCGGTTGTGATGGCAGGTGGCTCTGGTAGCCGGTTGTGGCCGCTGTCCCGCGTGCTCTATCCAAAACAGTTCCTCTGCCTGAAAGGGGATCTCACCATGCTGCAAACGACGGTTAACCGTCTGCAGGGTGTGGAGTGTGAAAGCCCGGTGGTGATTTGTAACGAACAGCACCGCTTTATTGTTGCCGAGCAGCTGCGCCAGCTGAACAAACTCACAGAAAACATCATTCTGGAGCCTGCCGGACGAAATACCGCCCCAGCCATTGCCCTGGCGGCGCTGGCGGCAAAACGCAGCAGCCCGGATTGCGATCCGCTGATGCTGGTCCTGGCGGCAGACCACGTCATTCAGCAGGAAGAGGCGTTCCGCGACGCAGTGCGGGCGGCCATTCCTTACGCAGAAAGCGGCAAGCTGGTGACCTTCGGCATCGTGCCGGATCTGCCAGAAACCGGCTATGGCTATATCCGCCGCGGCAGCGTGACGCCGGGCGAAGGCGACAGCGTGGCGTTTGACGTGGCGCAGTTCGTTGAGAAACCGAATCTGGAAACCGCGCAGGCCTACGTTGCCAGCGGTGAATACTACTGGAACAGCGGTATGTTCCTGTTCCGCGCCGGTCGCTATCTGGAAGAACTGCAAAAGTATCGTCCGGATATCCTGGGCGCCTGCGAAAAAGCCATGAACGTGGTGGATCCGGATCTCGACTTTATTCGCGTCGACGAAGCCGCTTTCCTCGCCTGCCCGGAAGAGTCCATTGACTATGCGGTGATGGAGCGCACGGCGGATGCGGTGGTGGTGCCGATGGATGCAGGCTGGAGCGATGTTGGCTCCTGGTCCTCCCTGTGGGAGATCAGCGCGCATACCCCGGAGGGTAACGTCCATCACGGTGATGTGATTAGCCACAAAACCGAGAACAGCTACGTCTACGCCGAATCCGGCCTCGTGACCACGGTGGGGGTGAAGGATCTGGTGGTCGTCCAGACCAAAGACGCCGTGCTGATTGCCGACCGTAACGCCGTGCAGGACGTTAAAAAGGTGGTGGAGAAGATCAAAGCCGACGGTCGCCACGAGCACCATATTCACCGCGAAGTGTACCGGCCGTGGGGCAAATACGACTCCATCGATGCGGGCGAACGTTACCAGGTGAAGCGCATTACCGTGAAGCCGGGCGAAGGCCTGTCGGTACAGATGCATCACCATCGTGCCGAGCACTGGGTGGTGGTGGCGGGTACCGCCAAAGTGACCATCGACG
The DNA here is from genome assembly GCF_050031095.1 of Enterobacter cloacae complex sp. 382A5. NCBI lineage: Bacteria > Pseudomonadati > Pseudomonadota > Gammaproteobacteria > Enterobacterales > Enterobacteriaceae > Enterobacter > Enterobacter cloacae complex sp. 382A5. The sequence continues at coordinate 3,001,368 of NZ_JBLGVK010000001.1, read as the reverse complement.
GTGAAGTGAAACTGCTCGGTGAAAACGAGTCAATTTATATTCCGCTGGGGGCGACACACTGTCTGGAAAACCCAGGGAAGATACCTCTCGATTTAATTGAAGTGCGCTCCGGCGCGTATCTGGAAGAGGACGATATTGTCCGTTTCCAGGACCGCTACGGCCGGGTGTAACCGCTTCGCATCATGCCCGGTGGCGCTGTGCTTACCGGGCCTACGAATGAATAAAAAATATTTTGCCTGTTAATTGGGCGGGCCAACTGTTGCCTGAAAAGGGGTCATGATGGAAAAGTTAACCTGTTTTAAAGCCTACGATATTCGCGGCAAGCTGGGTGAAGAGCTGAATGAAGACATTGCGTGGCGCATCGGCCGTGCGTACGGCGAATACCTGAAACCGAAAACTATCGTTCTGGGCGGCGACGTGCGTCTGACCAGCGAATCCCTGAAGCTGGCGCTGGCGAAAGGGCTGCAGGACGCGGGCGTGGACGTGCTGGATATCGGCCTTTCCGGTACCGAAGAGATCTATTTTGCCACCTTCCACCTGGGCGTGGACGGCGGGATTGAAGTCACGGCCAGCCATAATCCGATGGATTACAACGGTATGAAGCTGGTGCGCAAGGGTGCGCGCCCTATCAGCGGTGATACCGGCCTGCGCGACGTGCAGCGTCTGGCGGAAGCCAACGACTTCCCGCCGGTGAACGAGTCTGCACGCGGCAGCTACAAGCAGATCGATCTGCGTAAAGAGTACATTGACCACCTGCTGGGTTACATCAACGTAGCAAACCTTAAGCCGCTGAAGCTGGTCATCAACTCCGGCAACGGCGCGGCGGGCCCGGTGGTGGATGCCCTGGAAGCCCGCTTTAAGGCGCTGAACGTGCCGGTGACCTTCGTCAAGGTACACAACACCCCGGACGGCAACTTCCCGAACGGTATCCCGAACCCGCTGCTGCCAGAGTGCCGCGACGACACCCGCAATGCGGTGATTGAACACGGTGCGGATATGGGCATCGCCTTTGACGGCGATTTCGACCGCTGCTTCCTGTTCGACGAGAAAGGGCAGTTCATCGAGGGCTATTACATTGTCGGCCTGCTGGCGGAAGCGTTCCTCGAGAAAAATCCGGGGGCGAAGATCATTCATGACCCGCGCCTCTCCTGGAACACCGTTGACGTGGTGTCTGCCGCAGGCGGCACGCCGGTGATGTCCAAAACCGGTCACGCGTTTATCAAAGAGCGTATGCGCGAAGAAGACGCCATCTACGGCGGCGAGATGAGCGCCCATCACTACTTCCGCGATTTTGCCTACTGCGACAGCGGGATGATCCCGTGGCTGCTGGTGACCGAACTGCTGTGCCTGAAAGGTCAGACCCTGGGCGAGCTGGTGCGCGACCGTATGGCGGCCTTCCCGGCAAGTGGAGAGATCAACAGCAAACTGGCGCAGCCGGCTGAGGCCATTGCCCGCGTGGAACAGCACTTTGCTATTCACGCGCTGGAAATTGACCGTACCGACGGTATCAGCATGGCGTTCCCGCAGTGGCGCTTTAACCTGCGCTCGTCCAATACCGAGCCGGTGGTGCGCCTGAACGTGGAATCCCGCGCCGACACCGCGCTGATGGAAGCCCGAACGAAGGACATTCTGGCGCTGTTGAATCAGTAATATTTGCCCCTCCCGGTGGGAGGGGAAACCGAATACAGGAACAACGATGACGAATCTAAAAAAGCGCGAACGAGCGAGAACGAATGCATCGTTAATCTCTATGGTGCAGCGTTTTTCTGATATCACCATCATGGTCGGCGGATTGTGGGCGGTGTGTTGGATCAGCGGGCAATCGTTCTTATACATGCACCTGCTGATGGCACTGATTGCGCTGGTCGTGTTTCAGATGATCGGCGGGATGACGGATTTCTATCGTTCGTGGCGTGGCGTCAAGATGACCACCGAACTGATGCTGTTGCTGCAGAACTGGACCTTAAGCCTGATCTTCAGCGCGGGCCTGGTGGCGTTCAGCCATGATTTTGATAATCGTCTGGTGACGTATCTGTGCTGGTATCTGTTAACCAGCGTCGGCATGGTGGTTTGCCGCTCCCTGATCCGCTTTGGCGCGGGCTGGTTGCGTAACCGTGGTTACAACCGCCGCTATGTCGCCGTTGCCGGCGATCTGCCTGTGGGCCAGGTGCTGCTTGATAGCTTCCGCAAAGAGCCGTGGTTAGGTTTTGAAGTGGTTGGGATCTACCACGACGCGAAACCGGGTGGCGTGCCGTCGGACTGGGCGGGCAACTACGATCAGCTTATTGACGATGCGAAAGCGGGAAAAATTCACAACGTCTACATTGCCATGCAGATGAAAGAGGAGTCCCGCATTAAGAAACTGATGCGCGACCTGGCGGACACCACCTGTTCCGTGATCCTCATTCCGGACGTCTTTACCTTCAACATTCTCCATTCCCGTATCGAAGAGGTGAACGGTGTACCGGTAGTGCCGCTGTACGACACGCCGCTGTCAGGTATCAACCGTGTTCTCAAACGTCTGGAAGACATTGTGCTCTCTTCACTGATCCTTCTGCTGATCTCTCCGGTGCTGTGCTGCATTGCCCTGGCGGTGAAGCTGAGCTCTCCCGGCCCGGTCATCTTCCGTCAGACGCGCTACGGCATGGACGGTAAGCCGATCATGGTGTGGAAATTCCGCTCCATGAAGGTGATGGAGAACGACAAAGTGGTGACGCAGGCTACGCAGAACGATCCGCGCGTGACCCGCGTGGGGAATTTCCTGCGCCGCACCTCGCTGGACGAGCTGCCGCAGTTTATCAACGTCTTTACCGGCGGTATGTCGATTGTCGGGCCACGTCCGCATGCGGTTGCCCATAACGAGCAGTACCGTTCTCTGATTGAAGGCTACATGCTGCGCCATAAAGTGAAACCAGGCATTACCGGCTGGGCGCAAATCAACGGCTGGCGCGGTGAAACCGACACGCTGGAAAAAATGGAAAAACGCATTGAATTCGACCTTGAGTACATCCGTGAGTGGAGCCTCTGGTTCGATATCAAAATTGTTTTTCTGACCATCTTCAAAGGTTTCGTGAACAAAGCGGCGTACTAAGATGAGCTTACGTGAAAAAACCATCAGCGGCGCCAAGTGGTCAGCGATGGCGACTATCGTCATCATTGGCCTGGGGCTGGTGCAGATGACCGTGCTGGCGCGCATTATCGATAATCATCAGTTCGGTCTGCTGACCGTCTCGCTGGTGATTATCGCGCTGGCCGACACGCTGTCTGACTTCGGTATCGCCAACTCGATTATCCAGCGCAAAGAGATTAGCCAGCTGGAGCTGACCACGCTCTACTGGCTGAACGTGGGGCTGGGAATATTTGTTTTTGTGCTGGTGTTCCTGCTGAGCGATGTGATCGCCAGCGTGCTGCACAACCCGGATCTGGCCCCGCTGATGCGCACGCTGTCGTTTGCCTTTGTGGTGATCCCGCACGGGCAGCAGTTCCGCGCGCTGATGCAAAAAGAGCTGGAGTTCAACAAGATCGGCATGATTGAAACCAGCGCCGTGCTGGCGGGCTTTACCTTCACGGTGGTGAGCGCCCATTTCTGGCCGCTGGCCATGACCGCCATTCTGGGGTATCTGGTGAACTCTACCGTGCGTACGCTGCTGTTCGGCTACTTTGGCCGCAAGATCTACCGCCCGGGGCTGCATTTTTCCCTGGCGTCCGTCTCCTCGAACCTGCGTTTTGGCGCCTGGCTGACGGCCGACAGCATCATCAACTACGTCAATACCAACCTTTCCACGCTGGTGCTGGCGCGCATTCTGGGGGCGAGCGTCGCGGGGGGTTATAACCTGGCCTACAACGTTGCGGTCGTCCCGCCGATGAAGCTCAACCCGATTATCACCCGCGTGTTGTTCCCGGCGTTCGCCAAAATTCAGGACGACACTGAAAAGCTGCGCGTCAACTTCTACAAGCTGCTCTCCGTGGTCGGCATTATTAACTTCCCGGTACTGCTGGGTCTGATGGTGGTGTCGAGCAACTTTGTGCCGCTGGTATTTGGCGAGAAGTGGAACAGCATCATCCCGATCCTGCAGTTGCTCTGCGTGGTGGGGCTGCTGCGCTCCGTGGGTAACCCGATTGGCTCCCTGCTGATGGCGAAAGCGCGCGTGGATATCAGCTTTAAATTCAACGTATTTAAAACCTTCCTGTTTATTCCGGCAATTATCGTCGGCGGACACATGGCGGGCGCCATTGGCGTCACGCTGGGCTTTCTGCTGGTGCAAATCATCAACACCGTGCTGAGCTACTTCATCATGATCAAGCCGGTGCTGGGCTCCAGCTACCGTCAGTACATCCTGAGCCTGTGGCTGCCGTTTTATCTCTCCTTGCCGACCCTGGTGGTGAGCTACGGTCTGGGCGTGCTCCTGAAGGGCCATTTGCCGCTGGCCGCGCTGCTGGCAGTGCAGGTTGCCGCGGGCGCGCTGGCGTTTGGGGTGATGATTGTGCTGTCACGCAATGCGCTGGTGGTGGAGATGAAGCGCCAGTTTTGCCGTAACGAAAAAATGAAAACGCTGCTTCGCGCAGGCTAGTTATTTAAGAGGCCATTATGAAATTATTAATTCTTGGCAACCATACCTGCGGCAACCGTGGCGACAGCGCCATCCTGCGCGGTTTACTGGATGCAATTAACACCCTTAAGCCTGAGACAGAAGTGGACGTGATGAGCCGTTACCCGGTCAGCTCATCCTGGTTACTGAACCGCCCGGTGATGGGCGACCCGCTCTACAGCCAGATGAAACAGCACAATAACGCTGCGGGCGTGATGGGACGCGTGAAGAAAGTGTTGCGTCGCCGCTACCAGCATCAGGTGCTGCTTTCTCGCGTAACCGACACCGGCAAGCTGCGCAACATCGCCATCGCGCAGGGCTTTACCGATTTTGTGCGTCTGCTTTCCGGCTATGACGCGATCATTCAGGTGGGCGGTTCGTTCTTCGTCGATCTCTACGGCGTGCCGCAGTTTGAGCATGCGCTCTGTACCTTTATGGCGAAGAAGCCGCTGTTTATGATTGGTCACAGTGTCGGGCCATTCCAGGAACCTCAGTTCAACCAGCTGGCAAACTATGTGTTTGGCCACTGCGATGCCCTGATTTTGCGTGAGTCAGTCAGCCTCGACATGATGAAGCGCAGCGAGATCGACACTTCGAAAGTCGAGCACGGCGTGGATACCGCGTGGCTGGTGGATCACCAGGACGACAGCTTCCAGCCGAGCTACGCGGTGCAGCACTGGCTGGACGTGGCGGCGAAACAGAAAACCGTCGCCATTACCCTGCGCGAGCTGGCACCTTTTGATAAGCGTTTAGGTACGACTCAGGCCGCCTACGAGAAGGCCTTTGCCGAGGTCGTTAACCGCGTGCTGGACAGCGGTTATCAGGTGCTGGCGCTCTCCACCTGTACCGGTATCGATAGTTACAACAAGGATGATCGCATGGTGGCGCTGAACCTGCGCCATCTGGTGAACGATCCGTCCCGGTATCACGTGGTGATGGACGAACTGAACGATCTGGAGATGGGCAAACTGCTCTCAGCCTGTGACCTGACCGTGGGTACCCGTCTGCACTCTGCCATCATCTCGATGAACTTTGGCACGCCAGCCATTGCCATCAACTATGAGCACAAGTCTGCCGGGATTATGCAGCAGCTGGGGATGCCGGAAATGGCCGTGGATATCCGTCATCTGCTGGATGGCTCGCTCGGCGCAATGGTGGGCGACACCCTTGGGCAACTGCCCGCCGTGAATGAGCGCCTGGCCGTGGCAGTGAAAGCCGAGCGCGAAAAGGGAATGGGGATGGTGAAGTCGGTGCTTGACCGCGTGCGGGAGGGGAAATGAAGGTTGGTTTCTTCTTACTGAAATTTCCACTGTCGTCTGAAACCTTTGTACTCAATCAAATCACCGCGTTTATCGATATGGGATATGACGTGGAAATTATCGCCCTGCAAAAGGGCGATACGCAAAACACCCATGCGGCGTATACCCAGTATGGGCTGGAGGCGAAAACCCGCTGGCTGCAGGATGAGCCATCCGGAAAAGTGAACAAGCTGCGCTACCGTGCCAGCCAGACTTTACGCGGGCTCCATCGCGCGTCGACCTGGCGAGCGCTGAACATCTCCCGCTATGGCGCGGAGTCGCGCAATTTGATCCTGTCGGCCATCTGTGGGCAAACGGCGCAGCCGTACCGCGCTGATGTCTATATCGCCCACTTTGGCCCGGCAGGGGTGACCGCAGCCAAACTGCGCGAGCTGGGGGTGATTGACGGGAAGATCGCCACGATCTTCCACGGCATTGATATCTCCAGCCGTGAAGTGCTGAACCACTACACGCCGGAGTATCAGCAGCTGTTCCAGCGCGGCGACATGATGCTGCCCATCAGCGACCTGTGGGCCGGACGCCTCAAAAAGATGGGCTGCCCGGGCGAGAAAATCACCGTCTCGCGGATGGGGGTGGATTTGGCGCGCTTTACCCGACGTCCGGTCAAGGTGCCGGGTAAACCGCTGCAGATTATCTCCGTTGCCCGACTGACCGAGAAAAAAGGGCTGCATGTGGCGATTGAAGCCTGCCGCCAGCTCAAGGCGCGCGGGGTGGATTTCCGTTATCGCATACTCGGTATCGGCCCGTGGGAGCGTCGTCTGCGTACGCTTATTGAACAGTATGAGCTGGAAACGCACGTGGAGATGCCGGGCTTTAAGCCGAGCCACGAGGTGAAGGCCATGCTCGATGAAGCCGACGTGTTTCTGCTGCCGTCCGTTACGGGCGCCGATGGCGACATGGAAGGCATACCGGTGGCGCTGATGGAGGCGATGGCGGTGGGGATTCCGGTGGTATCGACGCTGCACAGCGGGATCCCGGAGCTGATCAAGTCAGATCATTCCGGCTGGCTGGTCCCCGAAAATAACGCCATGGCCCTGGCCGATCGGCTGGCCGCGTTTAGCGATATCGACCAGCAGGCGCTGGAGCCCGTGCTGCACAATGCCCGACAAAAAGTCGAGGCAGATTTTAACCAGCAGGTGATCAATCGCCAGTTAGCGAGCCTGCTGCAAACGTTGTAACGCCGAGGTTGTATGCTGAAAAAGATTACCCGACGCAGCTTTGTCTCTTCTCTGTCCGTCCTGGCGGCAATGCCGCTACTGTCGCCCCGCGTTGCGCGGGCGGCAACCGGCAAGACGGTCTCTGTAAATCAGTACACTAACAACGACTGGATCGCCGCCTTTAAGCAGGCGTTTAACGAAGGCGACACCGTCGTTGTGCCTGCAGGGCTCACCTGCAAAAACATCAACACGGGCATTTTCATTCCTGACGGCAAAACGCTGCTGATTCGCGGGGCGTTAACCGGCAATGGCCGGGGACGCTTTGTCCTGCAGGAGGGCAGCAAAGTCATCGGTGAGGGCGAAGGCCGTACCGAAAATATTACCCTTGACGTTCGTGGCTCTGACTGTGTCATCAAAGGGCTGGCGATGAGCGGATTTGGCCCGGTAACGCAAATCTACATTGGCGGCAAAAAGCCCAGCGTGATGCGTAATCTGGTCATTGATAACATCCGCGTGAGCCAGGCCAATTACGCCATCCTGCGCCAGGGGTTTCACAACCAGGTGGATGGCGCCCGCATCACCAACAGCAAATTCAGCCACCTGCAGGGCGATGCGATCGAGTGGAATGTGGCCATCAATGACCGCAATATTCTGATCTCCGACCATGTGATCGACAACATCAACTGCACCAACGGGAAGATTAACTGGGGGATTGGTATTGGCCTTGCGGGCAGTACCTACGACAACGACTACCCGGAAAAACAGACCGTGAAGAACTTTGTGGTTGCCAATATCACCGGCAGCAACTGCCGCCAGCTGGTGCACGTTGAGAACGGTAAACACTTTATTATCCGCAATATTAAAGCCAAAAATATTACGCCTGATTTCAGTAAAAAGGCGGGAATAGACAATGCCACGGTAGCAATTTATGGCTGTGATAATTTCGTTATTGATAATGTCGATATGGTCAATAGTGCCGGCATGTTAATCGGTTACGGCGTGATTAAAGGTGACTACCTGTCGATTCCGCAGAACTTCAAGCTTAACGATATTCGTCTGGATAATATCCAGCTTGCCTATAAGCTGCGCGGCATACAAATTTCATCCGGTAATGCGACCTCGTTTGTGGCCATCACCAACGTCGAGATGCAGCGCGCAACGCTTGAACTGCATAACAAACCTCAGCACCTTTTCTTACGCAATATCAATGTGATGCAGGAAGCAGCAATCGGACCCGCGCTGAAGCTGAACTTCGACCTGCGTAAGGATGTGCGGGGTAAGTTTATGGCGAAAGACGAGACGTTGCTGTCACTGGCAAACATCAAAGCAGTGAATGAGAAAGGGCAGAGCTCGGTGGATATTGACCGGGTGGATCAGCATGTGGTGAATACGGAACGGCTGAATTTTGCGCTGCCGCACAGATAATCGTCAGTTGGCTTTTTGCGACTATTCCTGGCACGGAATCGCATTCTATTCAGATTACAACTACTGTAATTTGTGGTGCTAAGGCGTAATATCATTACAGGATTACGGCAAATCATACTGGCGAAAACAGGTTTAAGAGCTATAATTCGTCAACCATTTTAAGGTGGAAGAAATAATGATTAATTTGAAAGCAGTCATTCCGGTAGCCGGACTGGGCATGCATATGCTGCCAGCCACAAAAGCCATTCCTAAAGAGATGCTACCGATCGTCGACAAGCCGATGATTCAATACATCGTCGACGAGATTGTTGCTGCAGGGATCAAAGAAATCGTTCTGGTTACGCACTCGTCCAAGAATGCGGTTGAAAACCACTTCGACACCTCTTACGAACTCGAAGCGCTGCTGGAGCAGCGTGTTAAACGTCAACTGCTGGCCGAAGTGCAGTCCATTTGTCCTCCTGGCGTCACCATCATGAACGTGCGTCAGGCGCAGCCGCTGGGCCTGGGCCACTCCATCCTGTGTGCTCGTCCTGTCGTGGGCGACAACCCGTTTATCGTGGTCCTGCCTGATATCATCATTGATACCGCTTCTGCGGATCCGCTGCGTTATAACCTGGCGGCGATGGTGGCGCGTTTCAACGAAACAGGCCGCAGCCAGGTGCTGGCGAAACGCATGAAAGGCGATCTGTCCGAGTACTCTGTTATCCAGACCAAAGAAGCGCTGGAGACAGAAGGGCAGGTGAGCCGCATCGTTGAGTTCATCGAAAAACCGGATCAGCCGCAGACGCTGGAGTCAGACCTGATGGCGGTTGGTCGTTATGTCCTGAACGCGGATATCTGGGCCGAGCTGGAAAAAACCGAACCAGGCGCCTGGGATCGTATCCAGTTGACCGATGCCATTGCCGAGCTGGCGAAGAAGCAGTCTGTTGACGCGATGCTGATGACCGGTGAGAGCTACGACTGCGGTAAGAAGCTGGGCTACATGCAGGCGTTTGTGAACTATGGGCTGCGCAACCTGAAGGAAGGGGCGAAGTTCAGAAGCCGGATTGAGAAGTTGTTAGCTAACGACTGATTTTTTCTTACTTGATTTGCACAAGCGGCAGTCATCATTTGGGTATGTTGAAACATAACCAAAATGGTAGCTGCCGTTTTTTGTTATTAATTCTAATGATAACATGGATTTATCTGATTTAAATCTGGTCAGATTTGTAACGATTTGTGCTTGTTTCTGAGGTCATTTAGGACGACAATTAACGGCAGTTTTTGTCTGAATCCAGACCAGAAAAATCATTTATTCAAACTTCGCTCAGTGCACTGGTAGCTGTTAAGCCAGGGGCGGTAGCGTGCAAAATTTCTGAAGCCGATATTAATTACCCGGTATCAGAACGCCAATATCTCGACAAATTCAATAGACGGAACAGATCACGTGAAAATTCTTGTGACGGGCGGGGCCGGCTTTATCGGCTCAGCAGTGGTACGACATATTATTAAAAATACCCATGATGAAGTCGTCAATGTGGATAAACTGACGTATGCCGGTAACCTGGAGTCACTGACCGACGTTAATGATAGCGATCGTTATGTATTTGAACATGCGGATATTTGCGATAAAGCGGCAATGGATCGCATTTTCGCCGAGCATAAACCGGATGCGGTCATGCACCTTGCGGCAGAAAGTCATGTTGACCGTTCTATTACCGGCCCCGCTGCATTTATTGAGACCAATATTGTCGGTACCTATGTGCTTCTGGAAGCCGCACGGTCTTATTGGTCGACGCTGGATGACGAGGCCAAAGCGGCGTTTCGCTTCCACCATATCTCTACGGATGAAGTGTACGGTGACTTACCTCATCCTGATGAACATCCTGCCTCTGCTGAGCTCCCGCTGTTTATAGAAACCACAGCCTATGCGCCGAGCAGCCCATATTCTGCGTCTAAAGCGTCCAGCGATCACCTGGTTCGCGCATGGCTGCGTACCTATGGTTTCCCTACGATCGTGACCAACTGCTCCAATAACTACGGGCCGTATCACTTCCCTGAGAAGCTGATCCCGCTGGTGATTTTGAATGCCCTGGACGGTAAACCGCTGCCAATTTACGGCAAAGGCGACCAGATCCGCGACTGGCTGTACGTTGAAGACCATGCGCGTGCGCTGTACACCGTCGTAACTCAGGGTAAACCGGGTGAGACTTACAACATCGGTGGGCATAACGAAAAGCAAAATCTGGAAGTGGTGCACACCATTTGCGATCTGCTTGATGAAATCGTGCCGAAAGAAGGCTCCTATCGCGAGCAGATCACCTACGTCGCTGACCGCCCCGGGCATGACCGCCGCTACGCGATTGATGCGCATAAAATTGGCGTTGAGCTGGGATGGAAGCCGGAAGAGACGTTTGAAAGTGGAATTCGTAAAACTGTGGAATGGTATTTGAGCAACCAGGACTGGGTTAACAACGTTAAAAGCGGTGCCTATAAGACCTGGATCGAACAGAACTACGGAGAACGATAATTGTGAATATTCTTCTGTTCGGCAAGACAGGGCAGGTGGGTTGGGAACTTCAGCGAGCACTCGCTCCATTAGGTAATTTAATTGCCCTTGATGTGCACTCGAAAGAGTATTGTGGTGATTTTAGCAATCCGGAAGGGATTGCTGAGACGGTTCGTGCTATCAAACCTAATGTGATCGTTAACGCAGCTGCTCACACTGCCGTAGATAAAGCAGAATCTGAGCCAGAGTTTGCGCAGTTACTGAACGCAACCAGCGTTGAAGCTATTGCGAAGGAAGCTGCAAAAATTGGGGCCTGGGTTGTTCATTATTCAACAGATTACGTTTTTCCGGGCGATGGCGATAAACCATGGCGTGAAACGGATGCAACAGCGCCTTTGAATGTTTATGGGCAGACTAAACGTGATGGTGAGAAAGCGCTGCAAGAACATTGCCCTAACCATCTTATTTTCCGTACCAGCTGGGTCTATGCGGGTAAAGGGAACAATTTCGCGAAAACCATGCTGCGTCTGGCGAAAGAGCGTAAAGAACTTTCTGTTATTAACGATCAGGTAGGTGCGCCTACGGGAGCAGAATTACTGGCAGACTGTACCGCGCATGCTATTCGTGTAGCGATGGTAAAACCAGAAGTGGCTGGTCTTTATCACCTGGTAGCATCCGATACGACAACCTGGTATGACTATGCAGCGCTGGTATTTGATGAAGCCAGAAAGGCTGGCATTGAACTGGCGATTGAAAAGCTTAACGCAGTGCCAACAAGTGCTTACCCGACACCTGCTCGTCGGCCGCAGAATTCGCGGTTAAGCACAGAGAAATTCCAGGATAACTTTGGTCTGGTATTGCCAGCATGGGATGTTGGCGTGAAGCGCATGTTAGCTGAGCTTTTTACAGCCCAATCACTTTAATCATTAAATAAATGTCCGGATTCGGGCATTTTGCGTTTACAGAGAAATTATAATGGCTACGCGTAAAGGTATTATTCTTGCTGGTGGATCCGGCACTCGTCTCTACCCTGTGACTATGGCGGTGAGTAAACAACTGCTGCCCATTTACGACAAACCAATGATTTACTATCCGCTGTCTACACTGATGCTGGCAGGGATTAAAGACATTCTGATCATCAGTACGCCACAGGATACCCCGCGCTTTGAACAACTTCTGGGCGACGGCAGTCAGTGGGGATTAAACCTTCAGTATAAAGTACAGCCAAGCCCTGATGGACTGGCTCAGGCCTTTATTATTGGCGAAGAGTTCATTGGTGACGACAACTGTGCGCTGGTGCTGGGCGATAATATTTTCTACGGCCATGACCTGCCTAAACAGCTGGAAGCCGCAGTGAGTAAAGGCGAGGGTGCAACGGTATTCGCCTATCACGTCAACGATCCTGAACGTTATGGCGTGGTGGAGTTCGATAAAAATGGTACGGCCATCAGTCTGGAAGAGAAGCCGCTGGAACCTAAAAGCAACTATGCTGTAACGGGTCTTTATTTCTACGACAATGATGTAGTGGAAATGGCGAAGAACCTTAAGCCTTCAGCGCGCGGTGAGTTGGAAATTACCGATATTAACCGTATTTATCTGGAGCAGGGGCGTCTGTCCGTTGCGATGATGGGGCGTGGCTATGCATGGCTGGATACGGGTACTCATCAGAGCCTTATTGAGGCAAGTAATTTTATTGCGACGATTGAAGAGCGTCAGGGGCTTAAGGTTTCTTGCCCGGAAGAGATTGCGTATCGCAAAGGGTTTATTGATACAGAACAGTTAAAAAAACTCGCGCTCCCCCTTAGTAAAAATAATTATGGTCGTTATCTCCTAAAATTGTCAATGGATTAATTTATGTCATCGCTCCTGCTATATATAGGATTTTCAGTATTCCTAACGATGCATTCATTGATCTTTAAAAGAAATGTTAATTTCTTATTGCTAACTACTCCTTTTTTTTATGCGATATTTTATGGGTTAAGAGAAGGAATTGGAAATGATTATGCGCAATATGAGAATATATATAATCAAATTAACGTTGGTTTGTATTCGGCGATTGAACCAACTTATATAATTCTATCCAAATTATTGAGTCCGTTTGATTACGGTTTTAATTTTTTGATGGCGTTTTATACATTTCTTACATACATGCTATGTTATATCGGAATAAAAAAATATAACATATATAATTTTGCGCCAATACTGATGTTTTCGACAGGCTTTATATTTTATGCTGACAATCAAGTGCGACAAGCATTAGCAACGGCATTCTTCATATATTACATGAGATTTATCCCTAGCAGAGAACTATTGAAATATGTTTTATGCGTAACCATATCAACAGTTTTTTTACATTTCAGTTCTGCCATTCTTATATTTGCCTATTTAGTCCCTAGAAGAAGAATAAAATCTTATATTTGGTGTGTTCTACTGGTTTTAGCATTTATATTAATGAAAGTCGATGCTGTCCATACTATTCTAATCAATATCATAAGCCATGTGCCATATTATTCAGAACTTTATATACAGCGCTTCAACGACATGGTGATTATTCCTGAAGGAAGTGGGCTAGGGGTTATATTCTGGATCGTACTAGCTATGTTCATACTAGCATATCAATACGAAATAGATGAGCCGATGCTGGTTAACCTATTTATTATCGGAACTATCATTAATGTTGTTTTCATTAACTATGACATATTCGAGAGAATTAGCTTCTATTTAATTTATTTAAGATTTATACTGTTATGTATAATCATTAAAAAAATCATGTTCAAAGACAATCTTAGTTTCATGTTGAGTACAGGAGTGATTTTACTAACGTTGGCATTTTCCTCGTATGAAGTCATGTATGATGCAAATAAACATGGAAGTGTCCCGCTTGAACTTATTTACTATCAGGCTGAATAAGAAATGGAAAAAATTGCGGTAATAATGAGCGTATATAGAGAAGACAATTCTTTATATATAAAACAAGCAATCGAAAGTATACTTTCTCAAACGTATAGTGAAATAAAATTATTCATAATGGTCGATGGCCAGGTTAGTAAAAATATTAATGATTTATTGCATAACTACAGTAGTCATAAAAAAATTGAAATTTTTAGAAGAGATATAAACAAAGGTTTAGCTCATTCGCTTAATGAACTCATAGATGTTGTCGTTGCGAAAAAAGAATATAAATTTATTGCAAGAATGGATAGCGATGATATCTCTTTACCTCACAGGCTAGAGGAGCAAATAAATTATTTTCATAAAAAACAAGAAGTAGATGTGATAGGCTCATTCTGCCATGAATTTGGCTCGAGTTATGCATTAGATATTAAAAAGATTCCACTCACTCATGAAGATCTTGTTAAATATACATTTTACAAATGTCCCTTCATACATCCTACGGTAATGTTTCGAGTGCGAGTTTTTGATAATAAACAGAACCGTTATCCTTTACAAACGAGATTGAGTGAAGATCTTGCATTATGGTTCAAATTATTAATATACGGTTATAGATTTGGTAATGTTGACGCTGTATTATTAAATTATAGATTAGATGATAAAACACTTGAGCGTCGTTCTGGTTTCAAAAAAGCATTAAGTGAATTAAAAATCAGGTTATCTTTTGCTATAAAAATGAGAGAATTCGATCCTCAAATATATGGTCTTATAATTGCAAGGGGAGTTTTTGCATTATGTCCAAAATTTATCAAGAGAATAATGTACAAAAAATGCCGATGATAAAAAGAGTTGTATATACTGCGATATTTGGTGATTATGATCTTTTACAAGAACCTAAGAGAATAGAATCAAATATTGATTATATATGTTTCACTGATAATCAAGATGTGCAATCTTCAAAATGGCATGTAGTATATATTTCTAACGATAAATTAAATAATAAGGCTATACTTAACCGTAAATATAAATTTTTCCCACATCTATTTTTAAAAAACTATGATCAAAGTTTATATATCGACGGAAATATTCAGATTCAATCAGATGATATTAATCTTGCATTTGACGAAGCATTGTCTGAATATGACATATCTATACCTCCACACCCTGATAGAGATTGTTTATATGAAGAGGCTGATATATGTATAAATCTTGGCAAAGGTGTATCTGAAAAAATTAAATCCCAAATAGAAAAATATAAAAGCGAATGCTATCCGGAACACAATGGACTATACGAAAACAACACTATTTTCAGGAACCATAATAAACCTGAAATCACGAATCTTATGAATTTATGGTATGAGGAGTTAAAGTCTAATTCTGGAAGAGACCAACTCAGTCTGTGTTATTTAATGTGGAAAAATTGTTTGAAATGTAAACCTTTCCCTTGGGGAGGGAAACAATCGCATCGATTTTTCAAAATTAAATTGCATAAAAATGAAATGAATCTTCCATTACCAAAAAAAATATGCCTCTATATATTAATCAATAGCAATGTAAACTGGGTATATGGTATTTTGAGCCGATTTATTAAGAAGGTGAAAAAGTGAAAACTGCGATTGTCGACGTATGCCATACACTCTATAGGAGTAACACCACTTTTGATTATGTTGATTTTGTCTTGAATAAGAAGAATAAAAAAATAATCCTACTAAAAGTAAAACCGATTAAATATACATTAATTATTATGGGTAGGTTCTTACATAAAGATATTTATAGATATCTTTACATTAAAAGGTTAAGAGGTTTTAAAAAAAAAGAATTAGAAGATATAGCAAATGAATTTTATAAGAACAAGCTTGATCGACTGAAAATATTATCAACATTTAATGCTATTAATAAGGAGATAAATAATTATAAATTTATATTAGCCTCCGCATCATTAAATATAGTAATCGAAGCAATAATTAAGAATGAAAAGATTTTTGAAGGAATTGCATATTCGAGTAGTTTAGACTTTAAAAATGATATTTGCACAGGAAAATTAAGTCAGGATTTATTAGGAAACAAGCACAAATATTTCTCTGAAGTGAACTGGGTAATTACGGATAATATTTCAGATCTCAAACTCGCTAAAAAATCTGAAAAAGTCACAATACTTTCAAAACCCAAAAACATTGCTTTTTGGGAACGGAATGGTTTTAAAGTGGATATCATTATATGAATCATTTGTTCTTTTTCTTTCCCATTCTTTATTCTTTTAATACAAGATTAAATAGTAATAAAAAAAGAATTGCTTGGGTTCTTTCATACATTATACCAATAATGATATGTGTTTTTCTAATTTATAATGATTATACATATACAGAATGTCTGGCTCTTTCTATTTTTATTGTATTAACAATTTACTCAAGTTACGAAATAGGGTATATATACAATGATGCAGAGTTGATAAAAAAAGAAATCAATCCTACTTTAAGATTAACAAATGAGGATATTCAGTACTACGAAAACAAAAGAACTATAATATATTTATCTCGTAGTATATGTCTTATAGTGCTAATGTTAGTGGCTTGGGGTGTCGATTATAAAATAGGTTTTTCTGTTACCCTTTCTTGTGTTGCGATATTACTCCTTTATTTAATATATAATTCTATTAGAAATAGGTACAATATCCCTTTATACAGTTTATTAGTATATTCTCGATACTTTTCCATATTCATATGTAGCGTAAGTTTATTTGACTCGTTTTTGCTATGGCTCGTTTATCCATTTTGTGTAACTTTAGAATTTATGTCAAAGCCAAGATTTAAATTTAAGATGAAATGGATAATTAATGATTTTGACAAGTTTAGAGCTATATATTATTCATTTCTGTTATTATCAATAGTAGCATTAGATTCTATTTTTATGTTTGATAAAATTATTTACGCACTCGTGCTATATTTCTTTGTTTTTAGAACCTTATCATTTATTTTTTTGTCAAAAAAATATCGGAGTGCGAGATAGATGAAAGGATATTCAGCGGTCATTGTACTCTTTCATCCGGATGTGATTCATTTAAAGCAAATGATAGATTTGCTCCAAAAACAAGTCGAGCATATTATCATTGTAGATAATACTCCACTAAAATCCTCGTTTGAAACAAGTGAAATTAATGTTCACCTTATATCGCTTAACGATAATTTAGGTATTGCGACAGCACAAAATGAAGGAATACGTAAATCAATAGAACTTGGCTGTACACGTTGTTTTTTGTTCGATCAAGATTCAATAATCCCATCAAATATCGGCCAACAACTAGCCAAGGATATGGATTTTCTCTTGAATAAAGGAATTCCTGTCGCTTGCATTGGACCAAGAATATTAGATGTTATAGAGGGAAAGATCGAAATTTCTAAAAATGAAAAAAAATCTCCACAAGGTTTAACAGAAACACGACAGATCATTGCTTCGGGTTCTCTCTTAGAATTAAACTCCATTGGAAAAATAGGTCTTATGGAGGATGGACTATTTATAGATGCTGTTGACCATGAATGGTGCTGGCGTGCTCGAGCCAAAGGCTACGCGATCTATATCTCTGAGAACGTAATAATGGAACATATGAT
Source organism: Enterobacter cloacae complex sp. 382A5 (assembly GCF_050031095.1). NCBI lineage: Bacteria > Pseudomonadati > Pseudomonadota > Gammaproteobacteria > Enterobacterales > Enterobacteriaceae > Enterobacter > Enterobacter cloacae complex sp. 382A5. The sequence goes on along the minus strand of NZ_JBLGVK010000001.1, from coordinate 2,983,893 downwards.
AGGTTTAGGGCGAGGGCGAGTCCTATTTTGGAACTATATACTCTGTTCCCCAGTGAGGCATTACTATCAATTTAGAAATACATTTGCTTTATTAAGCCGAGGATATGTTCCGCTGAAATGGAAGATAAAGAAAGTTATAGAATTGATTGCTATGCCAATTGTTTATTTTCTCAGAGGTCCTCAAAGGAAGCTCCGCGTTCACTATATGTTTAGCGGAATAAAAGACGGGATATCTGGTGTTTCAGGAAAATTAAATAATGGAAAGTAGATTAAATAAAATAATATCTGGCAATAAAAAAATATTTGAAAGTATATCATATTTATCTGTTATACAAATTATTACAATGCTTTTGCCTTTCCTTACTTACCCTTATCTAATCAAGATATTTGGATTGTCATTATATGGAAAGATAATGCTAAGCCAAGCTGTTGTTAGTTACGTCGCTATATTCGTCAATTTTGGATTCAATATTAGTGCAGCTAAGTCAGTGTCAGAATTTATAGATAAAACAGAAGAAGTAAATAAACTTTGCTCTGCTATTTTTAGCGTTAAGTTTATAATTTGGTGTTTTGTTGCATTCATTTATTTAGTTGGTGTATGGGTTTTCATAGATGACAAAACTAGTAAGGTTTTATACATTACTGCTTTTACACTCACTTTTAACGAATTCTTAGTAGCACAGTGGTTCTATCAGGCGAAAGAGTCACTTAAAGTTATTGCAATAAGTTCTATTGCGACAAAATTGCTAAATGTTATTCTTATTTTTTCACTTATTCATAATCAAAGCGATTATTACCTTGTTTCATTAATCACAGGAGGTTGCTTCTTTCTGGCCGGTTCTTTTTCTATTTACCATATGTTTAAATACCACATCAGTTTTATTTGGCCTGGCTACGAGTCCATGGTTAAAGTTACAAGGGACAGTATTAACTTATTTTTAACTTCTGCGATAATTGCAATTAAAAACAAATTAGATGTAATTTTAATTGGTGCATTTATCTCAAATGAAGCAGTTGCAATATATGATTTTGCACAAAAAATATTAAATCTACTTTTGCTACCTATTACCATCATAAATAATGCCGTATTCCCAAAGATGAATAGAGAGAAAAATAAAATTTTTCTCAAGAAATTACTCTTTATAATGTTATCATTCACTGCGGCGTATACAATCCTTGCAGCAATTATATTGCCATTTGTAATGCACTATATTTTTGTCGTTACAAACGATTCTATCGAAATTACACGCTTATTAATGATTGCTGCTATTTGTTTCTCTTTAAGCTTAACTCTCGCTCAAAATGGATTAATAGTGTTTAATTATACAAAGCTCCATTTATTCGGTATGATATCCACCACTCTTTTATATCTTGTAGTAATGTTTTTTGGTCATCAATTCGGGTTGCTGAATAATATATATTACTTTGTTTATACTTCATTATTTCTTTTTACATACGAAGTTGTTTATCGTTTTGCATTTTGCAGATGGAAAAATATTATATGATCAATAACTCCAAGAGTACAATGTTGGGATATACAGGTGATCTCGTCCTTCAAGATACAGAATTAGTTAGTAATGATATTTTCGACACAATAAGGGAGAAATGTGATTCGATGGGGGCTGAGTTGGTCGTCAACCTGGAATCCCCTTTTATAAAAGATGATTTTAAAACCATCAAAAACAAAATTTGCCTTGGGGCAGACTTTAAAAATGTTACAAAATTGAAAAAATTAAATCCCCTTTTAATTAATTTAAGTAATAATCATTTCAATGATTACGGGGTCTGTGGTTCAGAATTAACAAAACAAGTTTTAGATGAATTAGGTCTAAAGTATTTTGGGATTGGTAAGCGTGGTCAGATACAACTCATTGATCATACAAATGAGCATGTTATAAATATAGCATTCACGCTTAGAAGCGCTGATCAATCAGGAGCACTCCTTTTTGCAACGGATGACATTGATGGTCCTAGTGATTTAGATCTTAGTTTTGTTAATGAAATTAAGAACAAGTATAGAGAAAAATCTATCGTAGTATCAGTGCATTGGGGTAATGAAGATATTGCAATCCCTGATTTTTCCATCCGTAAACTTGCCCGAGAAATAATTGACGCTGGCGCAGATTTAATTATTGGCCATCATCCCCACATCATACAACCTATGGAAATTTATCGGGGGAAAATGATTTTTTATTCCCTTGGTAATTTTTACTTCCCCACAATAAGATATAATTTCAATGATAAGGAAATTATTAAATTTCCACTTAAACATCAGACGGAAGGAATTATTCCTGTTTTTGATTTTAATAATGGAGTTGAGCTAAAAACAATATTATTAGTCAAGAATTTAAATGATTCACAGAATATTAAAGAGATAGACAGCACTCAATTAATTATTCCGTCGTATAGATACTCACTCTATCCCTATTTGTTTTGGCGGAAAGAGATGATTCGGTTAATTAAGTATTATTCTGTAAGAATATTTGAAAGGGTGACGGCATGTCTGAAATCAAAGAAAAACTAAGGCTTTTTAAAGCGTACATACTCCCGGAATCCCTTTATCTTAAAATGATTTTTAAAAAACACTTAGGGTATAGTTTGAATCTACGTGACCCTAAAAGTTTAAATGAGAAGTTACAATGGCTAAAGCTTTATTACCGGAAGCCTTTATTGACGACTTGTGCTGATAAAATTGCTGTTAGGGATTATATAAAGAAAATAATTGGTGAACAGTACTTAATTCCGCTAGTACATTCGACTGAAAATCCTGAGGAGTTGATACATTTTGATTTTCCAAGTTATCCTTTCATCATAAAAGCTAATCATGATAGCGGGGGATATCATATAGTACGCAATAAGGAAGAAATGGAAATAAAAAAAATAGTTTCAGACGCTAAAAAATGGTTAAAAAGCAATCATTATTCAAAGAGTAAAGAGTGGCAATACAAAAATATAAAACCACAAATAGTTGTCGAAAAACTTTTGTTAGATAAAGATGGTAGAATCCCTAATGATATAAAATTCACGTGCATCAATGGAAGAGTTGAAATCGTTCATGTTGACTCTAATAAAGAAATCAAGCATCTTCGAAATAATTATACGCGTGACTTCAGTCCTCTTTTAATTAATTGGCCTGAAGAGTATTCCAGAAATGACATTCTTTCAATGCCTGAAAGTTTCTTTGTTGCACGTGATCTGGCTGAGCTTTTAGCAAAACCATTTCCTTTCGTAAGAGTTGACTTTTATTTAATTGGCCCTAAAATTTTTTTTGGTGAATTAACCTTTCATCCTACCTCTGGCTTTGGACGATTTTCTCCAAGCTATTATGATTATAAATATGGAAGTAAATTAAAACTGCCAATGCTCAATTGTAATGCGGGGACTGAAAATGAAAGTTATTAATACACCTATTTCTGGACTTAAGATTATAGAGCCAAAGGTATTTGGAGATGATAGGGGATTTTTTCTGGAAACATATTCTGAGGGGAAATATTGCAAAGAGCTTGGTATAGATCTTAGGTTTGTGCAGGATAATCACTCCAGATCAGCTAAAGGTGTTTTAAGAGGTCTACATCTGCAATTAAAGTATCCCCAAGGTAAATTAGTTCGTGTTGTAAGAGGTTGCGTTTACGATGTTGCGGTAGATTTACGAATCGACTCCCCAACATTTGGAGAATGGTTTGGAGTGGAGTTGTCTGAGGAAAATAAATGTCAGTTTTGGATTCCTCCTGGTTTTGCACATGGTTTTTATGTTCTTTCAGAATTGGCAGATTTTGAATACAAATGCACGGATTATTACCATCCTGAATTTGAGCAAACAATTATCTGGAATGATCCTTCTCTAGCCATAAACTGGCCTGATGGAAGTAAAATACTATCTCATAAAGATTTACGAGGTATGACATTGCATGAATACACTACTTCTATACAAGAATTGTAAATAAATATATGTAATGCAGTAGTAATGCTAGCACATCTTCCGCTATCCATGTTGATGCTACCTAAGTTAACATCAGTAACACTTAAAGCCGTTCATCGGAGCGGCAGTAAAACCTGACAGGAGTATGTAATGTCCAAGCAACAGATCGGCGTTGTCGGTATGGCAGTGATGGGGCGCAACCTGGCGCTCAACATCGAAAGCCGTGGTTATACCGTCTCCGTTTTCAACCGCTCCCGTGATAAGACCGAAGAAGTCATCGCTGAGAATCCGGGTAAGAAACTGGTTCCTTTCTATACGGTTAAAGAGTTTGTTGAATCTCTGGAAACGCCTCGTCGTATCCTGTTAATGGTGAAAGCGGGCGCAGGTACCGATGCAGCCATCGATTCCCTGAAACCTTATCTGGATAAAGGCGACATCATCATTGATGGTGGTAACACCTTCTTCCAGGACACCATTCGTCGTAACCGTGAACTCTCTGCTGAAGGCTTCAACTTCATCGGTACCGGTGTCTCCGGTGGTGAAGAGGGCGCGCTGAAAGGCCCATCTATCATGCCTGGAGGCCAGAAAGAAGCGTATGAACTGGTTGCGCCAATCCTGACCAAAATCGCTGCGGTTGCGGAAGATGGTGAGCCGTGTGTGACCTATATCGGTCCGGACGGTGCAGGCCACTATGTTAAGATGGTTCACAACGGCATCGAATACGGCGATATGCAGCTGATTGCTGAAGCCTACTCTCTGCTGAAGGGGGGCCTGAACCTCTCCAACGAAGAACTCGCAGAGACTTTCACCGAATGGAACAAAGGCGAGCTGAACAGCTATCTGATCGACATCACCAAAGATATCTTCACGAAGAAAGATGAAGAAGGTAAATACCTGGTCGATGTGATTCTGGACGAAGCGGCGAACAAAGGTACCGGCAAATGGACCAGCCAGAGCTCTCTGGACTTGGGCGAGCCGCTGTCTCTGATCACCGAGTCCGTATTCGCTCGCTACATCTCTTCTCTGAAAGAGCAGCGCGTTGCGGCTTCCAAAGTGCTGTCTGGTCCGCAGCCTAAATCAGCAGGTGACAAAGCGGAATTCGTTGAGAAGGTTCGTCGTGCTCTGTACCTGGGTAAAATCGTCTCTTACGCGCAAGGTTTCTCTCAGCTGCGCGCGGCTTCTGACGAAAACAACTGGGATCTGAACTACGGTGAAATCGCGAAGATCTTCCGTGCAGGTTGCATCATCCGCGCCCAGTTCCTGCAGAAAATCACCGATGCCTATGCTGAAAATGCAGGTATCGCGAACCTGCTTCTGGCACCTTACTTTAAGAAGATTGCTGACGAATATCAGCAGGCGCTGCGTGATGTGGTTGCATACGCTGTACAGAACGGTATTCCGGTGCCGACCTTCTCCGCTGCAGTGGCGTACTACGACAGCTATCGCGCTGCCGTACTCCCTGCCAACCTGATCCAGGCGCAGCGTGACTACTTCGGTGCGCATACGTATAAACGTACGGATAAAGAAGGTGTGTTCCACACCGAATGGCTGGATTAATCTGATTTAATGCAGTTGGATAGTAAAGCCCGATGAACCTCATCGGGCTTTTTTTATCGCGCTTACGCCCATGTGGACTTGCTTTGCACAACGAGCGTCTTTCAACGCCACATAAACCACTGCATTTACTGAATCCTGTAGCCAGGCATTCGCCTTGACAGCCGCTCAACATAAGAGGTAAAAACCTCAACAGTTGTTTATTGCGGTGGGGTGTTTACGCCTCCTGAAACTCAAAACTTGAAGAAGTTGATCGAATGAAAATAACTATCTCCGGAACGGGCTATGTCGGGCTTTCAAACGGCATCCTGATTGCACAAAACCATGAAGTGGTTGCACTGGATATCGTGCAGGCCAAAGTGGACATGCTTAACCAGAAGAAGTCCCCAATTGTCGACAAAGAAATTCAGGAATATCTTGCTAATAAACCGCTGAACTTCCGTGCAACGACTGATAAAGAAGATGCCTATCGTAATGCGGATTTTGTCATCATCGCGACCCCTACCGATTACGACCCCAAGACTAACTACTTCAATACCTCAACGGTAGAAGCAGTAATCAAGGACGTTATCGCAATAAACCCAAATGCGGTGATGATTATCAAGTCAACCATTCCGGTAGGTTTCACTAAATCTATCAAAGAAGAGTTGGGCATCGATAATATCTTCTTCTCGCCAGAGTTCCTGCGCGAGGGCAGGGCGTTATACGATAACCTACATCCTTCTCGTATCGTGATTGGTGAGCGTTCTGAACGTGCTGAGCGCTTTGCTGCCCTACTGCAGGAAGGCGCAATTAAGAAAGATATTCCGGTACTGTTTACCGACTCCACTGAAGCGGAGGCGATTAAGCTTTTCGCCAATACCTACCTGGCAATGCGTGTCGCTTACTTCAACGAACTGGACAGCTACGCAGAGAGCCTGGGGTTAAATACCCGCCAGATTATCGAAGGTGTTTGTCTCGATCCGCGCATTGGTAACCACTATAACAACCCGTCATTTGGCTACGGTGGTTACTGCCTGCCAAAAGATACCAAGCAGCTGCTGGCCAACTATCAGGCTGTGCCAAACAACTTGATTTCAGCGATTGTTGATGCCAACCGTACGCGTAAGGATTTCATTTCTGATTCCATCCTGGCGCGTCAGCCGAAAGTGGTGGGCGTGTATCGTCTGATCATGAAGAGCGGTTCCGATAACTTCCGCGCCTCGTCCATTCAGGGGATCATGAAGCGTATTAAAGCCAAGGGTGTTCAGGTCATTATTTATGAACCTGCAATGCAGGAAGATGAGTTCTTCCATTCACGTGTGATTCGCGATTTGAATGCATTCAAGCAGGAAGCGGACGTGATTATCTCTAACCGCATGGCAGCAGAACTGGCAGACGTGGCGGATAAAGTGTATACCCGCGATCTGTTTGGTAGCGACTGATATTCTGCGTTAAGCACGTAAAAAACCCGGCCAGTGTGCCGGGTTTTTTGTTTCAGACCTTGTAGAAAGCGCGATACCAGTCGACAAAGTTTTTCACCCCGTCTTTGACTGAAGTCTGCGGTTTAAAACCAATAACGTCATACAACGCTTTCGTGTCCGCGCTGGTTTCCAGCACGTCACCCGGTTGAATCGGCATCATGTTTTTCTCTGCTTCTTTGCCGAGCGCTTCTTCCAGCGCCGTAATGTAATCCATAAGCTCAACCGGAGAGCTGTTACCTATGTTGTAAACGCGATAAGGCGCGGAGCTGGTCGCCGGGGAACCGGTCTCGACGGTCCAGTCTGCATCGGCCTGAGGAATGACATCCTGCAAACGAATAATGGCTTCAGCGATGTCATCAATGTAAGTGAAGTCACGCTTCATCTTGCCGTAGTTGTAAACATCGATGCTTTTGCCTTCTATCATTGCCTTTGTAAACTTGAACAGCGCCATGTCCGGACGTCCCCACGGGCCATACACGGTAAAGAAACGCAGGCCGGTGGTCGGCAGGTTATACAGATGGGAATAAGTATGCGACATCAGCTCGTTGGCTTTTTTGGTCGCCGCGTACAGTGACACCGGGTGATCTACGGAGTCGTCAGTGGAGAACGGCATCTTGCGGTTCAGACCATAAACGGAGCTTGATGAGGCATACAGCAGGTGCTGTACCTTGTTATGACGACACCCTTCCAGCACGTTAAGGTGGCCGACCAGGTTAGCATCCGCATACGCGTGCGGATTTTCCAGCGAGTAACGCACACCTGCTTGTGCGGCCAGATGTATCACGCGATCAAATTTTTCGGCGGCAAACAGCGCTGCCATAGCTTCACGATCGGCTAACTCCATTTTGTGGAAGGTGAAATTCCCGGATTTCAGTAAATCCAGACGTGCCAGCTTAAGATTGACGTCATAATAGTCATTCAAATTATCAATTCCGACGACGTGATGCCCGGCATCCAGCAAGCGTTGGCTGACATGCGACCCGATAAAACCTGCCGCGCCCGTGACCAAAAATTTCATATCTTCCCTCATTATATTTCTATCTTGTCGATGCCTGAGGCATCAGAATTGCTATATGATAACGCGTTGACCGCGAGTTACATAACCCATCTTTCCGATATAACTCATCGGATTCTGATAGAAAAATCGCTGGCAACAGATACACTATGTAAACATCACTGTTTTTGCCCTTTTTCATCTGTTAGGGATTGTATGACGCAGAACAACAATACTCCGGTTAATAGCAGTAATGGTCCGGAGCAAATTGATTTACTTGATTTAGTGCTACAGCTGTGGCGTGGAAAGTGGGTAATTGGCGCTTTTGTTGCTGTTTTTATCATCATTGCGGGTATTTATATCACCATCGCAAAAGAAAAATGGACCTCGTCCGCCATTATTGCCCAGCCGGATGCGGCGCAAATTGCCACTTACGCGAATGCATTGAATATTCTTTACGGCGGCGCTGCTCCTTCTATGCTGGATATTCAAAACCGCGCGATTAGCCGTTTCAATTCGTCGTTTTCTGCTTTAGCCCAGGCGCTCGAAAACCAGGAAATGCCAGAAAAGCTGACCATTGATACTACCGTTAAAGGACAACCGCTGCCGTTAAGCGTCACGTATCAAGGTGAGTCAGCAGAAGCGGCACAAAAACAGCTGGCGCAATACATCCAACAGGTGGATGAGCAAACGGCGAAGGAACTTGCTCTCGACCTCAAAGACAACATTAAGCAGCAGATCACCAGCCTCAATGACTCCCTTGAAAACCAGGAGAAAGTCGCTCAGGAGCAAAAAGATCTACGCATTAAACAGATTTCTGAGGCGCTTAAGAATGCGGAAGCGGCGAAAATTACCACTCCGCAGATCCAGCAAACCCAGGACGTGACTCAGGAAACCATGTTCCTGCTGGGGAGCGAAGCGCTGAAATCAATGATTGATAACGAAGCGTCTCGTCCGCTGGTCTTCTCTGGCGCTTACTACCAGACTAAGCAAAACTTACTGGATATCGAGAAGTTGAACGTGAACCCGGATACCATCCATGTCTATCGTTACGTTATGAAGCCGGATCTTCCCGTTTATCGTGACAGCCCGAAAAAGGCCATCACGTTAATTCTGGCGGTCTTGCTCGGTGGGATTATCGGTTCAGGTGTGGTTCTCGGCCGCAACGCGTTGCGTAACTACAAACCAAAAGCCTGACTTGCAGATAAAAAAACCGGGGAAATTCCCCGGTTTTTTTATTTATGCCGCTTACGAAGATTCTCAATCACAGCCGTCAAATCCAGCTCTTGATCCTGCAGCAGCACCAGCAGGTGATACATCAAATCAGACGCTTCGTTGGTCAGCTCTTCGCGGTCATGCACCGTCGCGGCCAGCGCGGTCTCAACGCCTTCTTCACCCACTTTCTGCGCAATACGCTTGGTGCCGCTTGCATACAGCTTCGCCGTATACGAGCTGGAAGGATCTGCCGTTTTACGCTCAGCCAGTAATTGTTCCAGTTGATACAGGAACAGCCACCGGTGGCTTGCCTCTCCGAAGCAGCTGCTGGTACCTTTATGGCAGGTCGGACCGATGGGGTTAGCCAGAACCAGCAGAGTATCGTTGTCGCAATCCGGCGTAATGCTAACCACATTCAGGAAGTGGCCAGAGGTTTCCCCTTTGGTCCACAGGCGCTGTTTCGTGCGCGAGAAGAAGGTCACTTTGCCGCTGTCGACCGTTTTCGCCAGCGCCTCCTGGTTCATGTATCCCAGCATCAGCACTTCACCGGAAACGGCATGCTGGACAACCACGGGCAGTAATCCGTCAGTTTTTTCCCAGTCCAGCTGCGCCTGTTGTTGCTCTGTTAACATACCCTGATCTCCACGCCCTGGTCGGCCAGGTACGTTTTTAACTCACCAATATTGATAATCTGTTTGTGGAACACGGAAGCCGCCAGCGCGCCGTCAACGTTCGCATCGCGGAAGGCTTCCAGGAAGTGTTCCATAGTGCCCGCGCCGCCGGAAGCGATCAGCGGTACGTGACAAACCGCACGCACTTTTTTCAGCTGTTCCAGATCGTAACCGTTACGCACGCCGTCCTGGTTCATCATGTTCAACACGATTTCGCCTGCGCCACGTTTCTGCACTTCCTGAACCCAGTCCAGCGTCTCCCATTGGGTCACGCGGGTACGGCTTTCGTCGCCGGTATACTGGTTGACGTGATACTTGCCGGTGGCCGCGTCATACCAGGTGTCGATCCCGACAACAATACACTGCACGCCAAAGCGATCGGCCAGACGGGTAATCAACTCCGGGTCGGCCAGCGCAGGGGAGTTGATTGAAATTTTGTCGGCACCAAAGGAGAGGATTTTCGCCGCATCTTCTGCAGACTTAATCCCGCCCGCCACGCAGAACGGAATATCAATGACTTCTGCGACGCGCGCGACCCAGCTTTTGTCCACCACGCGGCCATCGCTGGAGGCGGTGATATCATAAAATACCAGTTCGTCTGCACCTTCATCGGCATAGCGTTTTGCCAGTGGGACGATGTCGCCGATGATCTCGTGGTTGCGGAACTGCACGCCTTTTACGACCTGGCCGTCACGTACGTCCAGGCAAGGGATTATCCGTTTTGCCAGCATTGAATCGCCTCCGTCACAGTAAATTTTCCTTCAAGCAGGGCCCGGCCCACAATCACACCCTTCACACCGGTCCCGCGCAGCGCGGCGATGTCGTTAATATCACCTATGCCACCAGAGGACTGAAACGCCACCTGCGGATAGCGGGCGCAAACTTCTTGATATAAAGAAACGTTAGAGCCTGCCAGCGTACCGTCGCGAGAGATATCGGTGCACAGCACGTGCTTCAGGCCAACGGGCAGATAAATATCCACCAGCTCCTCCAGGGTAACGCCAGAATTCTCCTGCCAGCCGCTTACCGCTACCTGCTTGTTACCCTGTTCATCGATACGGACATCCAGGGCCAGCACCAGCGCGTCGGCACCAAAGCGGCGGAACCAGCCTTTCACCGTGTCGGGGTCTTTGACCGCCGTCGAGCCAACCACCACGCGCGCCACGCCCGCGTCCAGCAGTGCCGCAACGTCATCTTCCGTGCGCACACCGCCACCAACCTGTACGGGGACATCCACGCCCGCCACCAGTTTTTTTAACAGTGGGATCTGGCGTTTTGCCGGCTCTTTCGCGCCCGTTAAATCCACCAGGTGCAACACCTGCGCACCCTGAGCGGCATAATCCTGCAGGCGGGGCAGCGGATCGTTACCGTAGTCGCGCTGCTGGCCGTAATCACCCTGATGAAGACGAACAACCGTGCCGTCAATTAAGTCTAAAGCGGGAATAATCATCACATCTCCAGGAAGTTTTTCAGCAGCTGAGCGCCTGCGGCACCCGAACGTTCCGGGTGAAACTGCACGCCGAAGAAGTTATCTTTCTGCACTGCCGCGGTAAACGCCTCGCCATAATTGCACTGGGCGATGGTGTAAGGATTCACCGGCATGGCGTAGCTGTGCACGAAGTAGAAGTAAGCGCCATCCTCAATGCCGCGAAACAGTCTGTCACCCGCTTTCGCATAAACGCGGTTCCAGCCCATATGTGGCAGTGGTAAACCGTGATCGGCCATTTTTGGCACGTCTTCTTCAATAATACCCAGCAGTTCGACGCCGTTGCTCTCTTCACTACGACGGCCGAGCAGTTGCATACCCAGGCAAATCCCGAGCACTGGCTGGGTACAGGCTTTGATGAGATCGACCAGTTCACGCTCGTGGATCTGATCCATCGCCGCCTGCGCGGTGCCTACACCAGGCAGGAAGAGTTTGTCTGCGCGCAGCACGACGTCCGGGTCACGGCTCACCACCGGCTCGTAGCCGTGGCGGGCAATGGCCGATTTCACGGAGTTCAGGTTGGCGCATCCGGTATCCAGAATCACCACATTCATTACAGCACTCCTTTTGATGAGGGCAGGGCGTCACCTTCCACACGAATTGCCTGGCGCAGGGTACGGCCAAAGGCCTTGAACAGGCTCTCCACTCGGTGGTGGTCGTTCTTGCCTTTGGTCTTCAGGTGTAGCGTCAGGCCCATGGTGTAGGACAATGAACGGAAGAAGTGCTCCACCATTTCGGTGCTGAGATCGCCCACGCGCTGGTAGGTGAAATCGGCTTTATATTCCAGGTGAGGACGACCGGAGATATCCATCGCACAGCGCGCCAGGCACTCATCCATTGGCAGAACAAACCCAAAACGGTTGATGCCACGTTTGTCGCCCAGGGCCAGCTTCAGCGCTTCGCCCAGCGCCAGACCGGTGTCTTCAACGGTGTGGTGATCGTCAATGTAGAGATCGCCTTTAACCGTAATCTCCATGCGGAAGCCGCCGTGGGTGGCAATCTGATCCAGCATGTGGTCGAAGAAACCCACCCCGGTGTGGATCTTGCTGCCGCCTTCGCGATCCAGCCACACCTTCACGTCAATCTGTGTCTCTTTGGTGTTGCGTTCTACGTGCGAGTAGCGGTCACGTTTGGTGAGCTGCTCACCAATCTTCGCCCAGTTGAGATCGTCGCGGTTGTAGCGCAGCCCGGCGATGCCCATATTTTCGGCAAGCGTAATGTCGGTGGCGCGATCGCCAATGACATAGCTGTTGGCTTTATCCAGGACATCTTCCAGCAGATAGCGTTCTACCAGTTTCACCTTCGGCTTGCGGCAGTCGCACGCATCGGCAGGCAGGTGTGGGCAAATCAGCACCTCATCAAATACCACCCCCTGAGAGGTGAGTACCTGCATCATCAGGTTATGCGGGCCGTCAAAGTCGGCCTGCGGGAAGCTGTCGGTACCCAGACCGTCCTGGTTGGTGATCATCACCAGCTTATATCCGGCTTTCTGCAGTTTCAGCAGCACCGGGATCACGTCTGGTTCAAAAGCCAGTTTGTCGAAACGATCGACCTGAAAATCGGTTGGTGGCTCCGAAATCAGGGTGCCGTCTCGGTCGATAAAGAGGATCTTCTGGCTCATACTTTCTCCGCTTTCAGAGCGTCAATCAGGCGCTGGCTCTCTGCACGGGTACCTACGGTAATACGCAGGCAGCCGCTCAGAGAAGGTTGTTTATTTTGATCACGTAAGATAATGCCCTGATCCCATAAAGATTTAAATACGGCACTGGAGGCGGTAAAGCGAACCAGGAGGTAGTTGGTTTCAGAGTCGAACACCTGCTCTACGCAAGGGATCGCTTTCAGGGCGGTCACCAGGTACTGTCGCTCTTCCAGGATTTGCGCCACACGCTCACGCATCGCATTGATCCCTTGCGGGGTCAGGGCCTGAGCGGCAATGTCAGCCACGGGAGTAGAAAGCGGATACGGGGCGATCACTTTCAGCAGCAGGTCGATCACCGCTTTATTGGCCAGCATAAACCCGCAGCGCAGACCTGCAAGCGCAAAGGCTTTCGACAGCGTACGCAGCACCACCAGGTGTGGGTACTCTTCCAGCCAGCCGGCCAGCGTGGCCTGAGGGCAGAACTCAATATAGGCTTCGTCGGCGACCACCAGTGCTTTGCCGCGGGTCATCTCAAGCAGGGTACGGATATCCTGAGGGTTGATAATCTGCCCGGTTGGGTTGTTGGGGCTACAGACAAAGATCACCTTCACGCCGTCCAGATTGTCGGCAATTCCCTGCAGGTCCAGCTGCCAGTTCTCCAGGGAGAGCACGTTACGGCACGCCACGCCAAAGGTTTCCGCGCTGACGCTGTACATGCCGTAGGTAGGCTGGCAATACATCACCGCATCTTTACCCGGCTCGCAGAACGCGCGGATCAACAGCTCAATGCCTTCATCCGCCCCGCGGCTGACCAGCACCTGCTCCGGCTTCACGCCCGCATATTGCGCATAGTTTTCAATCACTGCTTTTGGCTGGCACTCCGGATAACGGTTCAGCGTCTGCTGCGACAGCTCAAACTGTACCGCTGTCGGGAATTCGTTGGCGTTCAGCCAGACATCACCGTTGCCGCCCAGGCGACGAGCAGACTGATAAGGCGTCAGTCGACGGACATTTTCCCGCGCTAATTCTTCAATGTTCATGCTTGCTCCTTCAGGGCTGCAACGCGCAGCGTAACGGCGTTTTTGTGGGCGGTAAGGCGCTCGGCGGCGGCCAGCGTCTCAATGGTGGACGCCAGCGAGGCAAACCCTTCACGGGAGAGTTCCTGCACGGTCATGCGTTTCTGGAAATCGGCCAGACCCAGGCTGGAACAGGTCGAGGTGTAACCATACGTCGGCAGAACGTGGTTGGTGCCGGAGGCGTAATCGCCCGCGGACTCCGGGGACCAGTCGCCGAGGAAAACCGAACCTGCACTGGTGATGCTGTCGACCAGGTCGCGCGCGTTGCGGGTCTGAATAATCAGGTGCTCCGGGCCGTACTGGTTGGAGATAGCGATACACTGGTCAAGGTCGCGCGCCACAATCAGGCGGCTGGCGGATAACGCCTGGCGTGCCGTATCGGCGCGGGGTAAGTCGGCAAGCTGACGCTCTACGGCTTCACCCACGCGTTTGGCCATATCGGCATCTGGCGTCAGTAAAATCACCTGCGAATCCGGGCCGTGTTCCGCCTGGGATAACAGGTCAGACGCCACAAAATCCGGCGTGGCGCCGCTGTCGGCAATCACCAGCACTTCCGACGGACCCGCCGGCATATCAATGGCCGCGCCATCAAGACGCTGGCTGACCTGGCGCTTGGCTTCGGTGACAAAGGCGTTACCCGGGCCAAATATTTTGTCGACCTTCGGGATAGATTCTGTGCCAAACGCGAGGGCAGAAATCGCCTGTGCGCCGCCGACTTTAAACACTTCCTGCACGCCGCAGAGTTTTGCAGCATAGAGAATTTCATCGGCAATCGGTGGTGGGGAGCAGAGCACCACTTTCTGGCAACCTGCAATACGCGCCGGGGTGGCCAACATTAATACGGTTGAGAACAGCGGGGCGGAGCCGCCAGGGATGTAGAGGCCCACCGAGGCGACCGGACGGGTCACCTGCTGGCAACGCACACCCGGCAGCGTTTCCACATCAACGGTCTGCAGTTTCTGCGCGACGTGGAAGGTCTCGATGTTTTTCACCGCGACGGCCATCGCCTGTTTGATCTCGTCCCCAAGACGGCTTTCCGCCTCGGCGATCTCCTGCCCGGTTACCTTTAACGCACCGACTTCCGTTTTATCAAACTTCGCGCTGTATTCCCGCAGCGCGTCATCGCCACGGGTTTTGACGTTATTCAGGATCTCCGTCACGGTACGGGTGATGCTTTCGGAGGCGCTGATGGCTGGGCGCATCAACAGCTCGCGCTGCTGTTCGTCAGTACACTCATTCCAGGTGATGATCGTGTTAAAGCTCATGGCAATTACTCCATCATCTTCTCAATTGGCAGCACCAGAATGGAGCTTGCGCCCAGTGCCTTCAGTTTTTCCATGGTTTCCCAGAACAGCGTTTCGCTACTGACCATGTGCATCGCCACACGCTGCTGATCGCCCGCCAGTGGCAGAATGGTAGGGCGCTCAGCACCTGGCAGCAGGGCGATCACTTCGTCCAGACGTTCGGTAGGTGCATGCATCATGATGTATTTGGATTCACGGGCCTGAATCACGCCCTGGATACGGGTCAGCAGTTTGTCGATCAGCTGCTGCTTGGCGTCAGCCATTTCGCCGTCACGCTGGATCAGGCACGCTTTGGAGCGGTAGATCACTTCTACTTCGCGCAGGCCGTTCGCTTCCAGGGTGGCACCGGTCGAGACGAGGTCGCAAATGGCATCCGCCAGGCCCGCACGCGGCGCGACTTCAACAGAGCCGTTCAGCAGACAGGATTTAAACTGTACGCCTTTCTGATCCAGATAGCGTTTTAACAGGTGAGGGTAGGAGGTAGCGATGCGTTTGCCGTTCAGCGCGGCCGGGCCATCCCAGGCTTCATCAACCGGTGTTGCCAGCGACAGGCGGCAGCCGCCGAAGTCCAGGCGACGCAGGGTGAAGTAACGCGGATCTTCACCCTGAGCGCGACGGGTCAGAAGCTCTTCTTCCAGTACGTTTTCACCGATGATGCCAAGGTCAACGACACCGTCCATCACCAGGCCCGGGATATCGTCATCACGCACGCGCAGAATGTCGATGGGCATGTTTTCAGCCAGGGCAATCAGGCGCTGGGTGTGCAGGTTGATTTTAATCCCGCAGCGGGCCAGCAGTTCGCGTGAATCATCACTTAAACGGCCTGATTTTTGAATAGCTATGCGTAAACGTGAGTTATCTAACATTCTGTGTTCCTCGTTAACCTGTTTTAATCTGTCTGAATTTGGTCCAAAAAAAAGCCCCCGGAAGAAGATCTTCCGGGGGCTTTTTCATGCGTTCATGCACCACTGGAAGATCCAAACGTCTTCCAGCACACATCGCCTGAAAGACTAGTCAGGATGATGGTGATGATGGTGGTGTTTAAATTGAACGCGTGTCATATAAATTCTCGATGAATGCTTATTCATTTGATGTCTTTTAACCTAAACCAGTTGTATGACACATTGCAAGGGCTTTTTTTGATCATTAATTCATTTCATATTGATGCTATGAATTGTGTGTTCTGCTGCGCTGGCGTAGCCTTATGAGAGACGAGTGAGAGTCAGGAGAATTCACATGAAAAAGGTCGCGATTGTCGGTTTAGGATGGCTGGGAATGCCGCTGGCGATGTCATTAGCCGCGAAAGGCTGGCATGTGACCGGGAGCAAAACCACGGCGGATGGCGTGGAGGCGGCGCGCATGTGCGGTATTGATGGCGTCGAGCTGCGTCTTGAACCAGAGCTGGTATGTGATACTGACGATCTGGACACGCTGATGAATGTGGATGCGCTGGTCATTACGCTTCCCGCGCGTCGCAGCGGCCCGGGCGAATCGTTCTATCTGCAGGCGATGCAGGAGATTGTCGACAGCGCACTGGCACACGATGTGCCGCGTATTATTTTTACCAGCTCAACCTCGGTCTACGGTGATGTTGAAGGTGTGGTGAAGGAGACTACCGAGCGCCGCCCTGTTACCGCGAGCGGAAAAGTGTTGAAAGAGCTGGAAGACTGGCTGCACAACCTGCCGGGAACGCAGGTAGATATCCTGCGTCTGGCGGGGCTGGTTGGCCCTGGGCGACACCCGGGACGCTTTTTTGCCGGCAAGTCCGCCCCCGATGGGCAACACGTTGTGAATCTTGTGCATTTAGACGATGTTGTCGGGGCAATTGAGCTCCTCTTACAGGCTCCAAAGGGCGGGCACATCTATAATATATGTGCACCCTCTCATCCTGCGCGAAGCACATTTTACCCGCTGATGGCGCGTCAGTTGGGTCTGGCGCCACCCGTTTTTGGTGAGACAAGGGACGAAAGCAAAGGCAAAATTGTTGATGGCAACCGCATTTGTCATGAGCTGGGTTTTGAGTATCAGTATCCCGATCCGCTGGTGATGCCCATGGCATAAGTCCTCCGGCGGAATCCCTCGCACACCGGAAGGGGGCGAACATGAAACCGCTGCTGGATGTTCTCATTATTCTGGATGCACTGGAAAAAGAAGGCAGCTTTGCGGCTGCCTCAGCGAAGCTCTACAAAACCCCTTCAGCGCTGAGCTACACGGTTCATAAACTGGAAAGCGATCTGAATATCCAGATCCTCGATCGCTCTGGCCACCGGGCCCGCTTTACCCGCACCGGACAAATGCTTCTGGAAAAAGGGCGTGAAGTGCTGCACACCGTCCGCGAACTGGAAAAACAGGCCATCAAACTTCATCAGGGCTGGGAAAATGAACTGGTGATTGGCGTTGACGATACTTTTCCGTTTTCCCTGCTGACGCCGCTAATTGAAGCGTTTTATCAGCGCCACAGCGTGACCCGGCTGATTTTCATTAATGGTGTACTGGGCGGCTCCTGGGAGGCCTTGGTTCAGGGGAGGGCGGATATCATCGTCGGCGCATTACATGAACCTCCTCAACTGAGCGATTTTGGGTTTGCCCGCCTCGGGATACTTGAGCAAGTTTTTGCGGTTGCTCCGCATCATCCGCTGGCCCGGGAGCCCGAGCCCATTAACCGGCGCGTTATTAAAGGTTACCGTGCCATTGTGGTGGGCGACAGCTCACGGCCGGAATGTGCCGTATCGTCGCAGCTGCTTGATGAGCAGGAGGCCATTACTGTTTTTGATTTTAAAACCAAGCTGGAATTGCAAATCAGTGGGCTGGGTTGCGGCTATTTACCTCGCTATCTGGCGCAGCGATTTCTTGATAGCGGCGCGCTGATTGAAAAACAGGTTCTGGCTCAAAGCAGTAATGAATCGGTCTGGGTTGGCTGGAATGAACAAACGGCGGGGTTAGCCAGCGCCTGGTGGCGGGACGAAATTTTAGCAAATAGTGCTATCGCCGCTGTCTATACGCAGAGCAGCGTCCACAAATCAGCCAGTTAGCGCAGGAATATTTACAATGCCTTTGTAAAGTATTGCGTTTTGTATCTGATGTGGGGCAAAATGCGCCGCAGCAACCAAAGGAATAATCGACGATATAAAAGGCGTCGGTTATTTTTTTTTGCATGTATGAAACGAAACTAAAAACCAAGAGGCCGGGCTTCGTACCGGATAGATATTTACTAAAATCCGACAGTTGTTGTCGCTGAGGAAGAAAGAAATGGGGCAATTTTTCGCTTACGTGGCGGTTATCACCGTAAAGGAGAATAACTATGTCGCATAACGCAACTCCAAACACCTCTCGCGTGGAATTACGTAAAACACTTACGTTGATTCCGGTTGTTATGATGGGCCTTGCCTATATGCAACCAATGACGCTGTTCGATACATTCGGTATCGTATCAGGCCTTACTGACGGTCACGTGGCAACGGCGTATGCCTTTGCACTGGTCGCTATTCTCTTTACAGCGCTGAGCTACGGTAAACTGGTTCGCCGTTTCCCGTCTGCAGGCTCTGCCTACACCTATGCCCAGAAATCCATTAGCCCGGCGGTTGGCTTTATGGTGGGCTGGTCATCCCTGCTGGACTATCTGTTCATGCCGATGATCAACATTCTGCTGGCAAAAATTTACTTCGAAGCGCTGGTACCTTCCGTACCGTCGTGGCTCTTTGTTGTTGCGTTAGTGGCCTTTATGACCATCTCTAACCTGCGCAGCATTAAGACCGTGGCGAACTTCAACACCCTGATTGTTATTCTGCAAATGGGTATTGTTGCGGTTATTGTGGGTTTGATCATTTACGGTGTTTCTCACGGTGAAGGCGCGGGCACGCTGGTCAGCTCTCGTCCGTTCTGGTCTGAAGGGGCACATGTGGTGCCGATGATCACCGGTGCGACTATTCTGTGCTTCTCGTTCCTGGGCTTCGACGGTATCTCTTCTCTGTCTGAAGAGACCAAAGATGCAGAACGCGTGATCCCACGAGCCATTTTCCTGACTGCGTTGATTGGTGGCATGATCTTCATTGGTGCCTCCTACTTCCTGCAGCTCTACTTCCCGGATATCTCTCGTTTCAAAGAGCCAGATGCTTCACAGCCTGAAATCATGCTGTATGTAGCAGGGAAAACCTTCCAGTGGGGCGTACTGATCTTCT
Source organism: Enterobacter cloacae complex sp. 382A5 (assembly GCF_050031095.1). Lineage (NCBI taxonomy): Bacteria > Pseudomonadati > Pseudomonadota > Gammaproteobacteria > Enterobacterales > Enterobacteriaceae > Enterobacter > Enterobacter cloacae complex sp. 382A5. The sequence continues at coordinate 2,964,394 of NZ_JBLGVK010000001.1, read as the reverse complement.
CCAGCGTTACCGTTCTGGCTTCTGGTATGGCTGCGCATGCTGGGGTTTCTCGCCTGATGTATGTAATGGGTCGTGACGGTGTGTTCCCAACCCGTTTCTTCGGCTACGTTCATCCGAAATGGCGTACTCCGGCGTGGAACGTGCTGTTGGTTGGCGCAATCGCCCTGATGGCCATTAAATTTGACCTGGTGACGGCAACGGCACTGATTAACTTTGGTGCGCTGGTGGCCTTTACCTTTGTTAACCTCTCCGTGATCTCGCAGTTCTGGATCCGTGAGAAGCGCAACAAAACGCTGAAAGACCACTTCAATTACCTGGTTCTGCCAATGTGCGGTGCGCTGACGGTCGGTGCATTGTGGATTAACCTGGAAGAGAGCTCTATGATTCTGGGGCTGATCTGGGGTGGTATTGGTCTGGTTTACCTGGCCTGCGTGACGAAGAGCTTCCGTAACCCGGTTCCTCAGTACGAAGACGTTGCGTAATACCGTGTCGGGTGGCGGCTACGCTTACCCGACCGACAAAACCCGTAGGCCCGCGTAAGTGCAGCACCATCGGGCAAAAAAAACCGGAGACCATCGCCTCCGGTTTTTTTATCGCTGAATTTCAGACTATCTCTTGTACGTACCTGAACAGGGCTTTCAGCAGCGCCTGCTTCTCTTCTTTCCCTTCATATTGGCCGTAAAGCATCTCCAGCTCCTGCGCATAGCCGTGCAGATATTCAGGCGTAAACACATTACGACGATGCTGCAGCCAGCGTTCCAGCTCAGCTTCATCCAGCGTGCCGGGATAGTTACGCGCGCGGTAGTTAAACATCAGCTTCTCAATGCGTTTATCAGCAAAGGTGATATCCAGCGCGGGCAGGTTACGCGGTTCAGTTTGCAGGACGATGTTCATCGCAGCACGGTCGGCATCGCTGAAGAAGCCGTTATACAGCTGCGCATCCACGTTTTCGGACGGCACGAATGGCTCGGCTTCGGCAAATATGGCGACGACTTTCTCGCGCACCTGCGGATTTTCACGCAGTATTTTAAGGTTATCCAGGCAGTGCTGGCGGTTGATTCCGAGCCTGTCAGCATCTTCCGGGCGCAGCGTATTGGCCTGCGCCAGTACCGGACATTTATTGATATGTACCAGTTTGACCGGCACCGCGGGCAGGTCTCCCAGCGCATCTTTCGGGGTATAGAGGCGCTCACGCAAGGTATCGCTGTCGAGCTCCAGCAGCGGGGAGATATCCCCGGCTAAATCCGCCATGATGACCGCGTTACGGTTATCCGGGTGCCAGGCCAGTGGTGCCACCCAGCTGGTGTTGCCGCGCCAGGCACCAAACATGCCGGAGATATGCACCAGCGGTTTCATCTGCGGCACATCAATCAGCGTCATCAGTTTCTGCTTACTGCGATGACTCAACAGATACTCAAACAGGCGTGGTTGTGCGGTTTTAACGAGCTTCGCCATGGCAATGGTGGCGTAGACGTCGGCCATCGCGTCGTGGGCATTACTGTGCTCAATGCCGTTGGCGCGCGTCAGGTGCTCCAGCCGGAAGCTTGGCAATCCGTCTTCGTTCTCTGGCCAGTTAATCCCCTCCGGGCGCAGCGCATAACAGGCGCGCATGATATCCAGCAAATCCCAGCGCGAATTGCGGTTCTGCCAGCTCCAGGCGTAGGGATCGTAGAAGTTGCGGTAGAAGATGTTGCGCGTCACTTCATCATCGAAACGGATATTGTTATACCCGACCACGCAGGTATGGGGAACGGTGAACAGATCGTGGATACGGCGGGCGAACTCTGCCTCGTTAACGCCTTTTTCCCGCGCTTCCTGGGGCGTTATCCCCGTGACCATGACCGCGCCGGGCTGCGGCAGGTAGTCATCGGCAGGTTTGCAGTAAAAGACCTCTGGCTCACCAATAATATTGAATTCGTCGTCAGTACGGATGGCGGCAAACTGCGCCGGTCGGTCCAGCGCCGGGTGGGTGCCAAAGGTTTCGTAGTCGTGGAATAAAAAAGTCGGGCGTGCGGCAGAGTCAGACACCAGTAATACCATCCTGTTAAAAAGTGACGTCACTATGGTAAACGATCGTGAGGGACAGACCGAATAAAAAGCGCCGTCATACCGCAAATTTGCGAGCGTGGTTCCGGGAAAAACATGCTTCCTGTCACATTTTTTTGCAATTAAGCCAGGTAACGACACCAGAACTCCCGTAAAAAGGTCATCGATTTTTAATGACCTGAGGATATACCGTTGAAACGCCGTCTGTTTATTGCTGTTTCTTTACTCGCTTCGAGTGTCTCATCTGCTTTTGCGGCCGATCCGCTGGATTTTTCGCCGCAGCCTCCGGCCATTCAGGCCGGCTCCTGGGTACTGATGGATTACACTACGGGTCAAATCTTAACGGCGGGCAACGAACATCAACAACGCAACCCGGCGAGTCTCACCAAGCTGATGACCGGCTACGTTGTTGACCGCGCTATTGATAGCCACCGCATTTCCCCGGATGACATTGTCACCGTCGGGCGCGACGCGTGGGCAAAAGGTAACCCTGTCTTTGACGGTTCGTCACTGATGTTTCTGAAAGAGGGGGACCGCGTTTCTGTGCGCGACCTCAGCCGCGGTCTGATTGTTGATTCCGGTAACGACGCCTGTGTGGCGTTGGCGGATCACGTGGCTGGTGGTCAGCCGCAGTTCGTGAAGATGATGAATGACTATGTGCAAAAGCTGAATCTGCGTGATACGCACTTCGAAACCGTTCATGGTCTGGATGCCCCAGGCCAGCACAGCTCTGCGTATGATCTGGCCGTGCTGTCCAGGGCCATCATCCACGGCGAGCCTGAGTTTTATCATATGTACAGTGAAAAGAGCCTGACCTGGAACGGGATCACGCAGCAAAACCGTAACGGTCTTCTCTGGGATAAGACCATGAACGTGGATGGTCTGAAAACGGGGCACACGTCAGGGGCCGGATTTAACCTGATTGCTTCCGCCGTTGACGGCCAGCGTCGCTTGATCGCTGTAGTGATGGGGGCAGACAGTCCGAAAGGGCGTGAGGATCAGGCCCGTAAACTGCTGCACTGGGGACAACAGAATTTCGATACCGTGCAGATCCTGCATAACGGTAAAAAAGTGGGTACCGAGCGGATCTGGTACGGCGATAAAGAACAGGTGAACCTGGGCACCGACCAGGATTTCTGGCTGGCATTACCGAAAGCAGAAGTACCGAACATCAAGGCAAAATACGTGCTGGATACAAAAGAGCTGGAAGCGCCGATAGCCGCCCATCAGCGGGTAGGTGAGATCCAGTTATACGACCGCGATAAAGTGGTCGCTCACTGGCCGCTGGTGACGCTGGAGCGTGTTGATAAAGGTGGCCTTTTCTCCCGTCTGAGTGATTATCTGCACCACAAAATCTAACCTTTCTGGGCAGACTGGCAGGGTTGCGAGTCTGCTCACATAATAAACACTCCTTGATTGCCGATTATAGAAATTCTGCTTTATAGTGTATAAATATACAGTGATAAACGGAGGCAGTATGGACTACAGCATCAGGCAGGAAAAGAAACGTAAGATTGCCGGTTTTCACCTGGTCGGGCCATGGGAACACACGGTAAAACAGGGCTTTGAACAGCTGGTCATGTGGGTCGATGGCCGACACATTCAGCCGCTGGAGTGGGTTGCGGTTTATTACGATAACCCGGACGAAGTTCCGGCAGAAAAATTGCGCTGCGATACGGCCGTTACGGTACCGGATGATTTCGTTATCCCGGAAAACAGCGAAGGGGTGATGATGACGGAAATTGCGGCCGGAGATTACGCTGTTGCGAAAGCACGTGTTGAAAACTACGACTTCGCCACGCCGTGGTACCAGTTCTTTAACTCCCTTTTGCAGGACAACACATTCCAGATGGCTCTGAAACCGTGCTTCGAGCGCTATCTCAATGATGGCAACGCCGACGGGTACTGGGACATCGAAATGTTTATCGCTGTAGAGCATAAAGCGGGGTAGTCCTGTTAAATGCAGGGTTTTTCAGCCGGGTGTGATCCGCCCGGCTGAAAACACAGTACAATTGTGATTTGCCGTGTAGCTGGAGAGCGGGTGTGCGTCCCGACAAATCATTAACGTCTTTTGAAATTCGGTTGTATAAACACTACCGCGTGGTTCATGGGTGCCGTATCACGCTGGCATTCGTTCTGACGTTTGTGCTGGTCCGTTTGCTGGATGTTCCTGAAGGTACGTGGCCGCTGATCACGCTGGTGGTTGTCATGGGGCCTATCTCGTTCTGGGGGAACGTTGTCCCGCGTGCCTTCGAGCGCATTGGCGGTACGGTTTTTGGTTCAGCCCTTGGGTTGATTGCCCTGAAGCTGGAGCTTATTTCATTTCCGGTGATGCTGGCCTGGTGTGGTGTCGCCATGTTCCTCTGCGGCTGGCTGGCGCTGGGTAAAAAGCCCTATCAGGCACTGCTGATTGGTATCACCCTCGCGGTGGTGGTCGGCGCGCCAGCGGGTGATATGACCACGGCACTGTGGCGAAGCGGGGATGTTATCCTTGGTTCACTGCTGGCGATGCTTTTCACTGGTATCTGGCCGCAGCGCGCTTTCCTGCACTGGCGCATTCAGATGGCAAATTACGTCACCGCTTTTAACCGCGTCTACCAGGCCGGTTTTTCACCTAATCTTGTCGAACGTCCCCGGCTGGAGAAGCACCTTCAGCAGATCCTTAATGACGTGGTCAAAATGCGCGGTCTGATTACCCCTGCCAGTAAAGAGACCCATATTCAGAAATCGATTTTCGAAGCTATCCAGACCGTGAGCCGTAATCTGGTCTGCATGCTTGAATTGCAAATCAACGCGCACTGGGCCTCGCGCCCCAGCCATCTGTTAATGCTGAACGCGCAGACGCTGAAGGAGACGCAGCAGATGACGCAGCAAACCCTTCTGACCATCGCTCATGCCCTTTATGAAGGTAACCCGCAGCCCATCCTCGCAAACAGCGAGCGTCTGAATGAGATCGTTGCCGAACTGAAACAGCTGATCAACGAGCGACAGGGCGATAACGTAGCGGAAACCCCAATCCATGGTTACGTCTGGCTGAGCATGGAACTGGCGCGTCAGCTTGAGTTGCTGTCGCATCTCATTTGCCGCGCACTGCGCAAATAAAGAGCAGCTATCGCCATATGTGACGGCTGCTGCTTCGATTCAGCATCAATTGGGGTTATGATAGTTTTAAACGATATACTCATTGTCATTCGCAGCCGCTGTCAGTAAGGTTATTGGTACAACGGTTGCTTTAACGAATCCGAATCTCACATTATCAGGGGTGTAAAAATGGAAACTACCAAGCCTTCGTTCCAGGATGTTCTGGAATTCGTCCGCCTGTTCCGCCGCAAAAACAAACTGCAGCGTGAAATCCAGGACGTTGAGAAGAAGATCCGTGACAACCAGAAACGTGTTCTGCTGCTGGATAACCTGAGCGACTACATTAAGCCAGGTATGAGCGTTGAAGCCATTCAGGGCATCATCGCCAGCATGAAGAGCGACTACGAAGACCGCGTTGATGACTACATCATCAAAAACGCTGAGCTGTCTAAAGAGCGTCGTGACATCTCCAAAAAGCTGAAAGTGATGGGCGAAATCAAAAACGCTGAAGCCAAAAGCGAATAATCGCTGCTGATTGCAAAAAAAGGCTCTCTGGTGACAGAGAGCCTTTTTTATTACGCAGAGCGCGGCTGAAGCTGATAGATCCAGGCCTTAACCTGGTCACCTTCGGCGGTGGTCACCATGACCTCGACCCGATCGTAGCCGTCTTCAAATTCGTCCAGCATCGGCCAGTGTGCCTCAAGGTTACTGGAGATAAACAGATAACCCTCAACGCGCGGGCCATCGGCGTGCAGCACGATACCCGGAAAATCTGCCGCAGCGCCCCAGCCACGCGCATAAAATGTCCCGGTGACAAAACCGGCCTGCCATTCACCGCCGATGCTTTCGAGAATATGTGCATTTGAATGGCCCGGGCGTAACGTACCGTAGACAAACAAAGAGTCCATTTTTCCTCACCAGAAAAGCAAAAAGCCCGCTTTAAAAGCGGGCTTTTCAGAATGTGGCTCCTCTGACTGGACTCGAACCAGTGACATACGGATTAACAGTCCGCCGTTCTACCGACTGAACTACAGAGGAATCGTTGTGGAGGCTTATCTTAGCGGCGAAAAAACTTTTGTCAAACCTGATCTTAGTGATTAGCGATCGATTGCCGATTCTGTCATCAGTTTGTTGCAAATCCAGACATCTTTTTATGGAAAATACTTTGCAGGATGAGCTTTTCTCCCCCATCATTTGAAATGGAGTTTCAACTTTTCTCGCTAAGGTCCATTTTGAACGTTACTGCCACTCTCCGCCAGGCGATTATGCGCACGCCATGGTATGCAAAACGTAAAAGCTATCGTGTTCTGTTCTGGCGTGAAATCACCCCGCTTGCCGTACCTATTTTTCTGGAGAATACCTGCGTTCTGCTGATGGGGGTGTTGAGCACCTTCCTGGTGAGCTGGCTGGGTAAAGAGGCGATGGCCGGGGTCGGGCTGGCGGACAGTTTTAACATGGTGGTGATGTCTTTCTTTGCCGCTATCGATCTTGGGACCACGGTGGTGGTGGCCTTTAGCCTGGGCAAGCTGGATCCGAAGCGTGCACGCGAAGCCGCCCGGCAGTCGCTGATGATCATGACCCTTTTTTCGATCATCCTGGCGGCGGTGATCCACTATTTCGGCAAAGAGATTATCGACTTTGTCGCGGGTGAAGCGACGAATGAAGTTAAGGATCTGGCGCTGACCTATCTGGAAATGACGGTCTTAAGCTATCCTGCCGCAGCAATCGCGCTGATCGGTAGCGGCGCGCTGCGCGGGGCGGGCAATACAAAAATTCCGCTGCTGATCAACGGCGGAATGAACATCCTGAATATCATGATCAGTAGCGTTCTGATCTACGGTGTTTTCTCCTGGGAGGGGATGGGGTTTGTTGGCGCAGGCCTGGGGCTGACTATCTCCCGCTACATTGGTGCGGCAGCCATCCTCGGGGTGTTGATGGCGGGGATCACGCCATCGCTGCGCCTCACGTTAAAAAGCTACTTCCGACCCTTTAACTTCGCCATTATCTGGGAAGTGATGGGGATTGGTATTCCTGCCAGTATCGAGTCGGTACTGTTCAACGGCGGTAAACTGCTTACCCAGATGTTTGTTGCCGGTATGGGGACAGATGTGATTGCCGGTAACTTTATTGCCTTCTCCATCGCCTCGCTGATTAACCTGCCGGGTAACGCCCTCGGGTCGGCCTCCACCATCATCACCGGTAAACGGCTCGGCAAAGGGCAGATAGGGCAGGCGGAGCGCCAACTGCGCCATGTCTTCTGGCTGTCGACCATTGGTCTGACGATAATTGCGTGGGGGAGCGCGCCCTTTGCCGGGCTGATGGCCTCGTTCTATACCCACGAAGATGATGTTAAAGAGGTCGTTAAGATCTTAATTTGGCTCAACGCGGCATTTATGCCGATCTGGGCGGCGTCCTGGGTACTGCCTGCCGGGTTAAAAGGGGCACGCGATGCCCGCTTTGCGATGTGGGTCTCTATGCTCGGCATGTGGGGTTGCCGCGTGGTAGCGGGTTATACGCTGGGTGTCATGCTCGGTATGGGGGTCGTCGGGGTCTGGCTGGGGATGTTCCTTGACTGGGCCGTGCGTGGGGCATTGTTCTACTGGCGTATGGTAAGTGGGCGCTGGCTCTGGAAATATCCGCGGCACAATGCCTGACAAATGTGCGAAATGTTGAATAAATCGGCAAACGATCGGAAATCTGCATTCTGCCTTTGACAACACCGGGTAGCATCGATAATATGCGCCCCGTTCACACGATTCCTCTGTAGTTCAGTCGGTAGAACGGCGGACTGTTAATCCGTATGTCACTGGTTCGAGTCCAGTCAGAGGAGCCAAATTTGAAAAGCCTGCTTTTGAAGCAGGCTTTTTGCTTTTGTGCGTTCTGGAAAACTGCCGGGTGGCGGCTTCGCCTTACCCGGCCTACGAGACTGTAGGCCCGGTAAGCGCAGCGCCACCGGGCAATAAACCGCACTACCGGTTAACACGAATCGGTGCCGTCGCCTCCACCAGCCACGGACGCGCGTCGCTCTCCACCAGCGGGGACAGCGCTTCGCGCACCTGCTGGTGATACTCATCCAGCCACTGCTTTTCCTGCTCGTTTAACAGATTGAGTTCGACCTGGCTGAGGTCGATTGGGATCAGCGTCAGCGAAGCAAATTTGCAGAATCCTGGAGAGCTCTCCACAATCTCCACTTGGTTTTCAATGCGGATCCCATGGCTATCCGCCAGATAGTATCCCGGCTCGATAGTCATAATATTGCCCGCCACCAGCGGCCATGGGTTGACCTTTTTAGCGATGCGATGCGGGTTCTCATGGATAAGCAACTGATGACCCACGCCATGGCCCGTTCCGTGATCGAAATCCAGCCCCATCTCCCACAGCGGCCGACGCGCGAAGGCATCCAACTGATGCCCCTGGGTGCCGGACGGGAACTGCAGGGTAATCAGCGACAGAAAGCCTTTCAGCACGGCGGTATAGTGTAATCGCTGCTGTGGGCTGACCTTGCCCCACGCCAGGGTACGCGTGGCGTCAGTGGTACCATTATGGTACTGACCACCAGAATCATTCAGATAAAAGTGGTCATGGCCGATGGGTTTGTTGCTGGCTTCGCTTGAGTGGTAGTGGCACATCGCCGCATTGCTGGACGAGGCCGAAATGGTCGCAAAACTCTGCTCAATAAAGCCAGGCTGCTGCTCGCGAAACGCGAGTTGCTGTGCCTGGGCCTCCAGCTCGGTCAGCGGCTGACCTGCCGCCGCACGTGCGGGCACTTCACGGCTCAGCCAGGCCAGGAAATTGACCCACGCGGCACCGTCCTGATGATGACACTCCCGGTAACCCGCCAGTTCTACCGGATTTTTATTGGCCTTCATCAGCGTGATGGGGTCGGTGCGCCAGAGAATGTCACCGTGTGGCTCAATGGCAAAACGCAGAGCCACCGGCGCTGAATCGGCATCTACCATCACCCGTTTACCGTGAGAAAGGCGCTGGCAGCGTTCAATAAAGGCATCCTGCGGCGCAATGGTAAAAGCGTTTCGCACGCTATCAGGCAGGTTGCTTAGCTTATTGTCGTTAACGAACCACTCAACGCTACCGTCCCGACTGAGCAGGGCAAAAGAGAGCGGAACCGGGCTGGTGGGAATATCTGAACCGCGCACGTTAAGCAGCCAGGCGATGTTATCCGGCAGGGTCACGGCCAGATAATCGGCATTGTTCGCGGCCAGCACGGCGGCGACGCGCTGACGTTTATCGGCGCTGCTTTCACCACTGATTTCAACGGGCATCTCGCGGATAAGCCCCGCCGGAGCGGCAGGACGATCGGTCCATAACGTATCAAACGGTGACTGGTTAAGCGGCACCATTTCACACGGTGTCGCAGATAGCGTCTCATAATCGGCATTGGTCATCAGCAGTGCTTCAAAACCAATACGGGTGCCAGCTTCAACGTTGGCCGTCAGCCATTGTGCCAGCGGCTCGTTGTGCAGATGATGGATCTCTACTTCATCCATATTGACCTGCACGCGGGCCTGAACCTGATAGCGGCCATCGACAAAAAGCAGGGCTTTGTCTTTTAGCACCAGAGCCAGCCCCGCCGAGCCATCAAAGCCGGTCAGCCAGGCCAGTTTTTCATCATACGGCGCGCAGTATTCGCTCTGCCAGGCATCCGCGCGTGGGACGATCATCCCGTCGAGCTTATTTTCCTGTAACCACTGACGCAGGGCCGATAACGGTGATGGGGTGTGCATTATTTTTCCTTATTGATATCAGCGGAATGGCGGTTCGTTAAAGGTACGCAGCTTGCGTGAGTGCAGCCGGTCACCTTCTGCCCGCAGCAAATCAATGGCGCGAATGCCGATTTGCAGGTGTTCGGAGATAGCCCCTTCGTAGAACCGGTTTGCCTGTCCCGGAAGCTTGATTTCACCGTGCAGCGGTTTATCGGAAACGCACAGCAGCGTGCCGTAAGGCACACGGAAGCGATAACCCTGAGCGGCAATGGTGGCGCTTTCCATATCAATCGCCACCGCGCGGCTCAGGTTGAAGCGCAGGGCAGAGGCGGAGTAACGCAGCTCCCAGTTACGGTCATCTGTCGTGACTACCGTGCCGGTACGCAGACGCTGTTTGACCTCTTCACCCGGCATGCCGCTCACCTCTTTGGTGGCGTCATACAGCGCGCGCTGCACTTCGGCAATGCTTGGGATCGGGATGTCCGGCGGGAGCACGGCGTCAAGCACGTGGTCATCACGCAGGTAGGCGTGGGCCAGCACGTAGTCGCCAATCAGCTGGCTTTCACGCAACCCACCGCAATGACCAATCATCAGCCAGACGTCCGGGCGCAGCACCGCCAGATGGTCGCAGATGGTCTTGGCGTTTGACGGACCCACACCGATGTTGATAAGCGTAATGCCCTGGCCGTCGGCGGTGATCAGGTGCCAGGCTGGCATCTGGTGCTTCTTCCACGCCAGATCGGAGATAGCCTGCTCAGGCGCTTCGGTTTCAGCGGTGATCCAGATCCCGCCGGCGCAGGAGAGGGCGATATAAGGGCTCTCCGGGTCAAGGATCTGGCTACAGCCCCAGCGGACAAATTCGTCGACATAGCGGGTGTAGTTGGTAAACAGCACGAACGGCTGGAAATGCTCGGCTGGCGTCCCGGTGTAGTGACGCAGGCGCGCCAGGGAGAAATCCACCCGGCGGGCGTCAAAATGCGACAAGGGGGAAAACTCTGCCGGGTGATAAATGCCGTCGGCGGTCTCATCGCCAATCTGCGACAGCTCGGTCGTCGGGAAATGGCGCGTCAGCCCTGCGCTCATGGAGCGATCGAGCGTTAACGCCGAACCGTCAATCACGTACGGATACGGAATTTCATGCTGTGATGGCTCAACGGCAATGTGTGCGCCGTAATCCTGATAGAGCAGAGTGAGTTGCTCCTCAAGATAAGGACGGAACAACGCTGGGCGGGTCACGGTGGTGCTGTAGCAGCCGGAGTGGGTAAAACGCGCGTAGGCACGGGTCTTTGGCGTGGTACTGGCGCTGCCGTCCCAGGTGACAGAGAGCGATGGATAAACAAAAAGGCCCTGGGTTCTGGCCTTTTCGTCGGGAAGTTTCCCTGTTTCGATGTACTCACTGATGGCGCTGCGCAGCGCATTGACGGACTGTTCGTACAGCGCGTCGAGTTTTTCCAGTGCCTGAGCCGGGGTCAGGCTGGAGCCCTTATTATTCATGTCTGTCTCCTTGTTCCACAGGTGTGCTGCTATACCCGATAGTATGTCACACGCCTGTGAAACAAAAGGGAGATCAGGGATGGTGTGTCTCTTTCATCACCAGCGCCGTGGCGGCCGACAGCAGGCAGCCTGCCAGCAGGTAGCCTGCCACGCTGTGCCAGTTTCCGCCGGAGAACGTCACCAGCGCGGCGGCAATAAACGGCGTAAATCCGCCGCCGACGACGCTCGCCACCTGGTACCCCACGCCCGCCCCGCTGTAGCGGTAGCTTGCGCCGAACAGTTCGGTAAACATCGGTTGCTGCACGCAGACCACCATGTCATGGGCAATGTTGGCGAGCATAATGGCAAAGCAGACTATCCAGAAGACCGACTGTGCCTCCAGCGCCATAAAGAACGGCCAGGCGCTGAGGGAGCCAATCAGCGCACCGGTAATATAGACGCGACGACGGCCAAACCGGTCCGCAAGCCAGGCGAAGCAGGGGATTGTCAGACAGCTGATCCCGCCCACCAGCAGACCGATATTCAGGAACAGCTCACGGGGGAGGCCGAGGTTCTGCGTGGAATAGTTCAGGGCAAACGCGGTGACGATATACATCGTCAGCAGCTCGCACAGGCGCAGGGCGATAATTTTCAGAAAAGCGCCAGGATGACGAATGAGCGCCTCCATCACCGGTAGCCGTTTTCTGGCAACGGGTTTTTCCCGCTGCTGTTCAAACTCGGCGGACTCTTCCATTCCGTTACGGATCCACAGCGCGGCGATAACCAGCACGATGCTGAAGATGAAGGGAATGCGCCAGCCCCAACTCAGAAACTGCTCATCGGTCGTGAAGTGACTGATAAGCGACACCAGCCCGGTGGAGAGCAACAGACCCACGCCGTACCCAACCTGCACGCCGCTGCTGTAGAACGCCTTTTTATTTTTCGGTGCGCTTTCGACCGATAACAGCGCCGCGCCGCCCCATTCGCCGCCCACGGCAAAGCCCTGAATGGCGCGCAGGGTGACCAGCAGTACCGGAGCCCACCAGCCAATCGTGGCAAACGACGGCAAAATACCGATGAGCGCAGTGGCGATCCCCATCATCCAGACGGTGAGCATCAGCATGCGTTTGCGGCCAAGGCGGTCGCCAAAGTGGCCGAAGATCACCCCGCCCAGCGGGCGGAACAGGAAGCCGACGCCAAAGGTGGCAAACGCGGCGAGCGTGCCCATGGCGGGGCTAATTTGCGGAAAGAATTCGCGATTAAAGACCAGAGCGGCGGTGATGCCGTAGAGCAAAAAATCATACCAGTCCACGACGGCCCCCGCGAAGCTGCCAAAGGCGGCGCGGCGGGCACGGTTAAGGCAAGGCGTCCCCTCGCCGGGACGTGTGGAGATGAGGGTGGAGTCCATAGTTGTCCTGTCTGCACTGATTTTTTATTTATTGGTATAAGAAAAGGTTACTCACAAAGCCATCGTCATAGCGACGCGATCTATGAGACTACCGCGACGGGCGGCACGAGGAAACTGATTTTATTTCCTGATGGGTAATGCAAAGCGGCTACGCTATGCTTAGCAAATAGTGAAGCGACTAAGGAAGGGAATATGCGTCGTAGAAATGTGCTGGGCTGTCTGGCTGCCTTGCTCATAAGCCAGAGTGTCCAGGCGGTGAGTTATCCTTTACCGCCCGCCGGGAGTCGGCTGGTGGGCAGCACGCAGGTTATTACCGTACCGGACCACAACACCTTGCCGCTTGAAGCGTTTGCCGCGCAGCACGGGCAGGGGCTGAGCAACATGCTGGAGGCAAACCCCGGTGTTGATCCGTTTTTACCGCAATCCGGTACCCGACTGGTGGTACCTCAGCAGCTCATTCTTCCCGATACGGTTCGCAAAGGCATTGTGGTGAACGTGGCGGAAATGCGCCTTTACTATTATCCGCCAGGTAGCAATACCGTTGAGGTGTTTCCCATTGGTATTGGCCAGGCCGGGCGCGAAACGCCACGCAACTGGGTGACAGCCGTCGAGCGCAAGCAGGAAGGGCCAACCTGGTCGCCCACGCCAAATACCCGGCGTGAATATGCAAAAGAGGGGAAAACGTTGCCCGCATTCGTGCCCGCCGGGCCGGATAACCCGATGGGGTTGTATGCGCTCTATATTGGCAGGCTTTATGCCATTCACGGTACCAACTCAAATTTCGGCATCGGCCTGCGCGTCAGTCAGGGCTGCATTCGTCTGCGTAATAACGATATCAAATACCTTTTCGACAATGTGTCGCCAGGCACGCGCGTGCAGCTTATCGATCAGCCTGTAAAAGTGACGACGGAGCCGGACGGCAGCCGCTGGGTGGAAGTGCACGAACCGCTGTCGCGTAACCGGGCAGAATTTGAATCAACCAATAAAGTGCCGTTGCCGATTACCCCCGCGTTGCGGGCACAGCTAATAAACGAGGGGGCGGGCGCTGAGCTGGAACGTCGATCCGGGATGCCGGTTAAGCTCGCTTTGCCCGGTGGCGCTGCGCTTACCGGGCCTACAGTCCCGTAGGCCGGGTAAGGCGAAGCCGCCACCCGGCAGTTTTCCAGAACGCACAAAAGCAAAAAGCCTGCTTTAAAAGCAGGCTTTTCAAATTTGGCTCCTCTGACTGGACTCGAACCAGTGACATACGGATTAACAGTCCGCCGTTCTACCGACTGAACTACAGAGGAATCGTGTGAACGGGGCGCATAGTAACGACCTGCGTACGCCTTGTCAAAGGGTGAAACCACGCTTTGCGTCTGTTTGCTGACAATTTCAGCAAAGTGGCGATTTTGCCAACGTAATGCACCGTTGTGGTGCGGATATACCTCTTATGGGGCAGATCATAAACCGCTGTTTCAGTAATAAATCCGACACCTATGATTAGGTTTCCTTATTTTCAGGCGCTTAGCGAACAAATCAGACCTGCTGGTAAAACTGGCATTCATATTGCAAAACCTGTTCAACAACAACAGCCAGTACCGGCACAGCATTTCGAACAGGGGGCAAAATGAACTTAAGACGACTGAAATACTTCGTAAAAATCGTCGATATCGGCAGCCTGACTCAAGCGGCGGAAGTGCTGCATATCGCGCAGCCTGCGCTGAGCCAGCAGGTGGCTACTCTGGAAGGCGAAATGGATCAGCAGCTGTTGATCCGCACCAAACGCGGCGTGACCCCAACGGAAGCAGGCAAGATCCTGTATACCCACGCGCGCACCATTCTTCGTCAGTGCGAACAGGCGCAGCTGGCGGTAAATAATGTTGGCCAGACGCTGAGCGGACACGTTTCCATCGGGCTGGCACCGGGGACCGCTGCGTCCTCAATCACAATGCCACTGCTGCAGGCGGTGCGCGCTGAGTTGCCGGAAGTGCTGGTCTATCTGCACGAGAACAGCGGCTCTGTCCTGAATGACAAGCTGCTTAATGGCCAGCTGGATATGGCGGTGCTTTACGATCGCTCTCCGGTTGCGGGGATCACCAGCCAGCCGCTGCTGAAAGAAGATCTGTATCTCGTGGGCACCCGCGACTGTCCGGGGCAGAGCGTTGACCTCACTGCGGTTGCAGAAATGAATCTTTTCCTGCCGCGTGATTACAGCGCGGTGCGCGTACGCGTGGACGAAGCGTTCTCCCTGCGCCGCCTGACGGCGAAAATCATCGGTGAAATTGACTCCATCTCAACGCTGACTGCGGCGATTGCCAGTGGAATGGGCGTCACGGTGCTGCCGGAATCCGCCGCCCGCTCGCTGTGCAGCGCAGCAAACGGCTGGATGGCGCGCATCACCACGCCATCAATGAGTTTACCGCTGTCGCTGAACATGTCCGCCCGCGGCTCGCTGTCGCCACAGGCGCAGGCGGTGAAAGAAATTTTAATGTCGCTGGTGAGTAAGCCATCGCTGGAGAATCGAGAACTGCAGCTCGTGAGTTAATATTCCAGAAAAGCATAAGATGCTGGTTTTTATTATTTGTTCTGCAGCTCAGCTGACTCTAACAATAGAGCTATGTCAGATGCGCCGGAGTGAATCGTGAATTTCCAGCAACTTAAAATTATCCGTGAGGCGGCCAGGCGGGACTATAACCTGACCGAAGTCGCCAATATGCTTTACACCTCCCAGTCGGGTGTCAGCCGCCATATTCGCGAGCTGGAAGAGGAGCTTGGCATTGAGATTTTTATCCGTCGCGGCAAGCGCCTGCTTGGCATGACGGAGCCAGGTAAAGCGTTGCTGACCATCGCTGAGCGGATCCTCAACGAGGCCAGCAATGTCCGTCGCCTGGCGGATCTCTTTACCAATGACGCCTCCGGCGTGCTCACCATCGCCACTACCCATACTCAGGCACGTTACAGCCTGCCGCCGGTGATAAAAGCGTTTCGTGAAATTTTCCCTGACGTTCGCCTGGAGCTTATTCAGGGCACGCCACAGGAAATTGAAATGCTGCTGCAAAACGGTGGGGCGGATATTGGTATCGCCAGTGAACGCCTGAGCAACGACCCGCTGCTGGTGGCCTTTCCCTGGTTCCGCTGGTACCACAGCCTGTTGCTCCCGCTCGATCATCCGTTGAATCAGGTTTCACCACTAACGCTGGAAGCGATCGCGAAATGGCCGCTGATTACGTATCGCCAGGGTATTACCGGGCGTTCGCGCATCGATGAAGCATTCAACCGCAAAGGGTTAACGCCGGATGTGGTGCTGAGCGCGCAGGATTCCGATGTGATCAAAACCTACGTTGAGCTGGGGCTGGGCATTGGCCTGGTGGCGGAACAGTCTGGTGGCGAGGGTGATACCGGAAACCTCGTGCGTCTGGATACACGTCATCTGTTCGATGCCAATACCGTATGGCTCGGCCTCAAGCGCGGACAGCTCCAGCGCAACTACGTGTGGCGCTTTATCGAACTCTGCAACGCCGGGCTGTCCGTTGACGAAATCAAACGCCAGGTGATGGAGCCGGAAGAAGTGGCGATTGATTATCAGATTTAGTTCCTCTGGCTGGGATCGCCTTAGCCAGTAACTAGCGAATAAACAAGCTAAATCAGAATTCCCTTTCGGTTGGCGTTGGGGACATGCCGCTGCATCAATTCAACGATCCAGTCAATAAAAACGCGCAGTCTGGCGTTGACATGGCGGTTCGGCGGAAATGCCAGGTACAGGGGCATTGGAGCAATACGCCAGTGTTCAAATAGCGGAATCAAGGCACCACGAGCCTGATGCGCTGCCGCCATATAGACTGGCAGCGCGATCACGCCTAATCCCGCTAACCCGGCTTCGAGGTAAGCATTGCCATCATCCACGGCCAGTACATAGCTGCCCGTGATTTCAATACGTTCACTCTCACTGCGCAGTACCAGAGGATCAATCTTACCGGTGCGTGAGGACAAGAACCCTACTCTGCGATGGTCGGTGTTTTCCAGTTCTCGCGGGTGCGAAGGGGGGCCAAGGCGTTCCAGATAACTGGGGGCGGCGTAGACGCCGATTTGCAAATCTCCAATATGGCGTGCAATCAGGGACTGATCGGTGATCTCGCCGCCGCGTAGCACGCAATCCACGTTGTCGCCAATCAGGTCCACCACCCGGTCGCTCACACCCATGTTGAACTGAATGTCAGGGTAGCGTGCATGGAAAGCCGGTAGCGCCGGCACCAGGATGAGGCGGGCCAGCGGGCTGGGCACATCCACCCGTAGCCGTCCCCTGGGTGTAATTGCTGCACTGGACAGGCTGTTTTCAGCATCTTCCATGTCCGCCAGCAGGCGGATGACGCGTTCGTAGTAGACCGCGCCATCGGGAGTGACGCTGAGCTTGCGGGTGGTGCGATGGAGCAATCTGACGCGCAGGCGCGCTTCCAGCTGCTGAATAAGCTGCGTCACCGTGGTTTTGCTCATATGAAGTGTTTGGGCAGCCTTTGTGAAGCTACCTGCCTCTACCACGCGAGCAAAGGCGCGCATCGCATCGAAACGATCCATTCCTTATCCTCTCTTTTCACCGATTGTTTGGATATTACAAACAATGATGGACAAAATCGCTTGTTTATCCGCCCGATCCTGCAACTGTAAAGTGTCTTTAAGTTCATTGGGCAGATTTCGCCCCATTGCAAAGGTGTAAATATGACAGCACGCGAAGCAGTTTTTCCCTCAGGATGCCAGGCGCTCTATGAGCGCAATCGCTATTCACCGGCCATCAAATCTAACGGTTTCCTGTTTGTTTCGGGGCAGGTTGGTAGCCGTGAGGATGGTTCGCCTGAGCCCGATCTAAAAGCGCAGGTCAGGCTGGCATTCAATAATCTTAATGCTGCCCTCGCGGCTGCGGGCTGCACGTTCGATGACGTGGTTGACGTTACCCTTTTTGTCGTCGATCCCGAGTCAAACCTCGACGCTATCTGGAGTATCCTGCCAGAATATTGGGGGGAAGCGCCTTACCCAACGTTGACCGGGATCGGCGTTACGTGGCTGTACGGATTCCAGTTTGAGATTAAGGTGATTGCCAGGCTGCCCTGAGCGTTAGGGGCTTTCCACCACCCGGCAAATTTTCCGAACGCACAAAAGCAAAAAGCCTGCTTCAAAAGCAGGCTTTTCAAATTTGGTTCCCTTCAATCGCTCGATCGCTGTCACGGCTTCAATTCTGAAACCGCCTCGCATTTCGTTTATCCGATCCACCATATTCCTTTGAAGCACATTAACAATTTTCTATTATCGGCCTTCCTGCCACGAGCAACGTTCCCGCCTGCTTTCTTCACATTTTTTACGCAAAGGAAATCACCATGAACCTGATGAATAATTGTGCATATTCTGCTGTAGATGTTATATTAAAATATAATATCCGGAGGTGCTCTATGTATACAACTCGCCTGAAAAAGGTTGGCGGTTCCATCATGCTGGCGGTTCCTCCCGCCGTGCTGAAGACGCTGGAGCTGTCGATAGACAGCGAAGTGGGCATGACGATTGATAATGGCTGCCTGATAATTGAACCCCAGAAACGGCCACATTATTCGCTGGAGGAGCTGCTGGCGCAGTGCGATCCGCATGCTGAAATGAGCGAAGAGGATCGGGAATGGATTGATGCGCCTGCAACAGGAAAGGAGATCCTGTAAATGGACAGAGGGGAAATCTGGCTTGTTTCACTGGATCCGATTGCTAGCCACGAGCAAAGTGGAAAACGTCCGGTACTCATCGTATCGAAGGCATCGTTTAACAAGGTGATCCGGCTACCGGTAGTGGTTCCCGTCACCAGCGGCGGTAACTTTGCTCGTATAGCAGGTTTCACCGTTTCACTGGATGGGGCAGGGACAAAAACAATGGGCGTTATTCGCTGCGACCAGCCCAGAACCATCGATATAGTGGCCCGGAACGGGAAACGGCTGGAACGCGTACCTGACGCCGTCGTAAATGAGGTGCTTGCCAGGCTGGATGCGATTTTGAGTTAATCGCAAGAAACGCACAAAAGCAAAAAGCCTGCTTCAAAAGCAGGCTTTTCAAATTTGGCTCCTCTGACTGGACTCGAACCAGTGACATACGGATTAACAGTCCGCCGTTCTACCGACTGAACTACAGAGGAATCGTGTGAACGAGGCGCATAGTAGCGACCTCGGTTCGCCTTGTCAAAGGGTGAAAACACCCTTTTTGATCGTTTGCCGACAATTTCAGCAAATCGCTGATTTTATAGCAAATTTGCGCTGAAATTACACAGCAGGATGCGCCGCCCGCGGGCAGGCGGCGCAGTTGTTTAGAACAGAACGGAGTAGTTCAGACCAAACGTGCGGCCACGGCCTTTATAGGTATACAGACCCGGTGCGCCATACGTTGGGCTATACAGCCCCGGTGCGCGCTGTCCCCAGGCAGTGGTGTAGTCTTTGTCCAGCACGTTTTCCACGCTGAAACTCACTTTACCCACCGGCAGGGCGTAGCTGCCCAGGAAATCTACCGTGTTATAGCCATCGATCTTCTTACCGTCGGCATCAGAGACGTCAAAGGTCTGGGTACTCTGCACGCGCAGGGTCCAGTCGCCCGGCGCCCAGTTGACCCAGGCGCTGGCTTTCGACGGGCTGGCGCTGTCTACTGTCAGCTTCTCCCATTTACCGTTTTCACGGGTTTCAGACTTAATGGCGTTAAAGTTCGCGCCGGTGCTCCAGTCGCTATCGGTGAAGAAATAGTCCACCTGACCTTCCACCCCGTAGATACGACGCTTGTCGTCTTCCAGGTTGATGGTCATATCGGTTTTGTTGATGGTGATGGTTTTATCCGAGAGCGAGTAGTACGCCGCAACCTGCGTGCGCAGGTTATCACCGGTGTAGCGCCAGCCCAGCTCGTAAGCGTTAACCTTAATGCCGTCCAGCGTCGAGTCGTTAACGTTCACGCTGTTCAGCAGGCGATAGTGCCCGTCGACAAGCTGATAGGTGCCGGAGCCGTAGTACTTCGCCAGGTCCGGAATTTCAAAGCCCTGAGAGAAGTTAAACCACAGCTGCTGCTGTTCGGTCAGGCGGCCAAGGATCCCGGCGTTAAACAGGAAGTTGTTGTAATCGGTTTTCCCGCCCGGCACCGCGTCTGCAGAGGTGGCTTTCCCGGTGGCGATGGCCTGCTGCTGGGCGTAGCCAACAAAATCATCCACCTTGTTTTCAGTGTACTGGTAACGCACGCCGCCGCTCAGGGTGATGGCGTCAATGTCGTAGCTCGCCTGCAGGAACGGGGCGAGGTTGGTAATGCTGTAACCCGGATAACGCCCCACGTTGTACGCATTGTCCAGCTTCATGCCGCCGCTCGCTGCCGCTTTACTCAGGTCGAAGAACTGCTGGTTGGCGTCAAAGGTTTCATGGTCGGCGTCCACACCCCAGGTGAGCGTCAAATCATCCACCGGCTTGCTGTTCAGCGTTAGCTTGCCGCCGTAAAAATCGGTTTTCTGCTGGGAGGCACCGATGCTGGTCACCGTCCCTTTGCTCAGGGTCGGGAACGGGTAGTAGGTCAGGCTCTCGTCACGATAGTAGATCTGCGCGACCAGGTCCTGACCCCAGAAATCGGTATTAGAGTACTGCAGGTTAATCAGATGGCGCTCGGTACCGGGAATACGGTCAGAATCCAGGTTGTTTTTGTTATACGCGGTGGCATCACCCGTAACCGCCGAGAAGTTCTTCCCGAGGTACAGGCCGTGTTTGCCATCAGATTCGCTCTTGTAGTACTGGGTGGTTAACTGCAACTGCTGATGATCGTCAATATTGATGGTGCCAGTGCCCATCACATCAATGCGGTCAGAATACTGTAAGCCGGTCTGGGTGTTATCGATAATCACCTCGTCGCCGTTGCCGTCATACCAGCCGCCGTAACGCTGATAAGAAACGGACAGGCGACCAGACGCATTATCATTACCGCCGCTGACCGCCGCCGACACGTTCTCATCGTGGTCGTTGTGGCTGTTAAATCCGCTTTTTGCCCCGGTCTGGAATTCGACTTCCGTCTCCGGCTGACCTTTTTTGGTGACGATGTTCACCAGGCCGCCGGTACTGCCGCCGCCGTACAGTGAAGTAGCGCCGGAAATCACTTCGATACGGTCGATGTTGAACGGATCGATAGAGTCAAGCTGACGGCTGTCGCTGCGGGAGGAGTTCAGACGCACGCCGTCCACCATCACCATCATTGAACGGCCGCGCAGGTTCATACCGTAGTTGGTGCGCCCCTGGCTGCTGATGTCCATGCCCGGGATCAGCTGCGCCAGCACGTCTTTAATCTCTTTCCCGCCCTGAACCTGCTGCTCAATTTCCGCACGCTCGATAACCCAGGTGGTCTGCGCCATCTCCGCCACGCTGCGGTGTGCGCGGCTGGCGGAGACAACGATATTTTCTTCCTTTTGTTCTTCTGCCCACGCAGAGGTCGAAAGCATGGCAAGCAAGCACGGATTTAAAACCCAAAGATGAGAACGTTTCATTGTTATGTTGATCCTGATTGTGTGTGTCAGTACTCGGTGGTCTGTGCTAATGATTTAAAAACCTGGCTGTTATCCGTGCTGGTGGTGCTACGCCAGTGGATCACGCCGGGGGTAGTAGCCAGCTCAAACGGCTCGTCGTCGTGCGCGCGATTGAGAATTCGCGCAGCGCGCCAGGCCATCAGGCTGAGCTGGGGTTCGGCAATACCGAGACGGTGCATCCCGGCATTCACGGCAAACAGGCGGTTGCTCTGCGGGCCGTCCCATTCAAGGGTGAAATCGTTGTTGATGTGAAAAGCTTCGTCGGCATCCAGGTGCAGACGATGGGAGAGTGGCGCCAGAAACGCAGGCTGCGCGGCGCGGTAGCCCGTGGCAAAGATCACCACGTCGCTCTCCAGCTGTTCACGGCCACCGTCGAGGTGATGCTGTAGCGTCAGGCGTTGCCCGTTTTGCAGCCGCGTGAGTGCGGTTACCGAGCGGGACGGCATCAGGTGCGCCCAGGGTTTTTCACGCAGCACTTCAAAGCGGTGATACATGGCGCGGTAAATGGCCAGCAGAGACTCGGTGGTGATACCGTCAGAGGTCATCTTCTGCTCGTGCAGCATCTGACGACGGGCCTCTTCACCAAGTGTGGAGAAGCTGTCCACATACTCCGGCGTGAAATACTCGTTGGCAAATGCGGCCTCATCCAGGGCGTTGTAGTTGTTGCGGCGCGACACCCAGTTCAGGCTCAGCGGCTGACCCCACTCCCCGCGGAAGATATTCAAAAACAGATCGGCACCGCTCTGGCCGCCGCCAACGACGGTCACCCGTTTGCCCGCCAAATCTGGCGTGCGCAGCATCATCTCGCTGGCATGGAAGCAGCTGTCATCCTGCGCGGTCACACAGTCGGGGAGGTTGATCTGTTTACCAATCCCCACGCAGACGTGGCGCGCCAGGAAGCGATCGCGCTGGGTTACTACCTCAAACAGGCCCTTTTTCTCATCAAAACTCACCTGCTGTACCTGCTGGCTGAAGGCGAGGTTGGTGAGGTTTTCCGCCGCCCAGCTCAGGTAATCAGCAAACTCCTCGCGGGAGACGGTACGCTGCTCGGTGGTCAGAAAACGGTAGAACTTTTTACGCTGTACCAGGTAGTTCAGAAAGCTATGGCGGTTGGTCGGCTCCACGGCGCTGACCAGATCCTTCAGGAAGCTGGTTTGCATGTGGCAGTCCGGCACCATCATCCCGGGGTGCCAGGAGAAATGCGGCTTACGTTCAAGAAACAGTGAACTGAATCCGTCCAGCCCCTCTGCAAGGGCAGCGATGCTGAGGTTAAACGGGCCAATACCAATGCCGATGAAATCATACGTTTTCATTGCGCTGACTCCTGGGAGACCAGAAAAAGGGGGTTATCGAGATCGCAGACGTAGTTCGGCAGCATGCGGCTGCCACCGTCGTGTTCGGAGAAGGTGAGTTTGACCGGGTTGAGGATCACGCGAATGATCTGCGGCTTAAACAGGTCGAACTTCGCGAAGCGCCCGGCAAGATCCGGATGTGCGGCCATATAACGGCGTAACACCTGCGCCAGGATCTGGTAGAAGCGGGTTTCGCTGACGCCGCTTTGCTGCGTGAGACGCGAGATAAAACGCAGCACCGTCACGAAGTTGCCGGTTTGCAGGTCATGGATGATGTACTCCGCGCTCAGGCGCGCCGTGACGGCTTTCACCTGTTGCGGCAGGCTTTCCGCCTGCGGGAAATCTTCATCAACCAGCCGCATATCACCCTGGAAATCCTTCAGCAGGATGCGCTGCGGCACGTAGTCTTTCATCACCAGCGTCACGTTCTGGCCGTGGGCGATGAGCGCCACGCCGTAGCGGCAGAGCAGGTGATAGAACGGGATCACCGTGGCATCGAACAGTTTTTCCAGCCAGGCTTCGGCAGTTAATCCGGAATGAGCAATCCACGCGTCAATCAGCGGGCGTCCGGCGTTGTCGGTCTCCATCAGCGCCGCCATCAGTACCGCCTGCTCGCCGTCCTGCAGATAGCAGGACGGGTTTTCGCGCCAGATCACACCCATCATCTCCTGATAGCGATAGGGCGCTTTCGGTAATGCGGCGTAACCGGTATGCGCCAGATATCCGGCGGCGGGTTCGCCAAGCACCTGCGCGCCAGAGCGGGTGAGAGTGGCGTCGCTGGCGAACTGCTGCTGAAGCCAGCGCGAAGCCAGCGGCCCGGCGGCAATGTACTTGCCCGGAATGCCGCGATAGCAGGAGGTGTTGTAGATGGTCAGCGGCAGCTTGATGTCATACGGCGCGTGGCGGCTGGCGTTGGTCAGCGTGCGCAGGGACTGTTGGGCCAGATACTCATCGCCAAATTCCCCCAGCTCTACCATCTCACCGCGCGCGAGCTGGGCCAGGAAATGGACGGCAATTTTTTGCTGCCACTGCCATGGGTGCAGCGGCACCGGCAGCCAGCTGTCGTCAAGCTTAAGCGCCTGCCAGCGGGCGTCAAAGTGCGCGCGCTCGGCACCGTCCATGGTGCTGGCCAGCAGGGTGTTGATATCGCAATCGACATCGCTGCTCCAGACCAGATGCTCGCGCTGCACGGCAACCCAGTGCAGGCGAAAACGGCCACGGTATTCCGGCGCGTACTGGCGCAGCGCCTCCAGCCCCCAGCCGCGGCGTCCTTTGTTAAAAATGAACTTGGGATGGCCGCTCATCAGACACTGGAGTTCGTCCGGGTCGAGATGAATGAGCGCGTCGGCATCGAGCGTCTCTCGCGCCTGCAGCAGCTGCATGTCGCCCCGCAGCGTGGCGTAAAGATCTTCCAGATGCTCTGCCGTTTGTGCGTCGCTCATCTCCAGCACCGTCGCCAGCTGCAGAAACGCGCTTTCCGCTTCCACGGCGGCTCCGCTGGTGGTGGTCAGACTGGCGGGATCGATATGTAACCAGCCCCAGATGCCGCGCGTGGCGCGAAACTGCCATGTTTCGCTGCCCATGGTGATTTGCCAGCGGTCAGCGGCCAGCGGTTCGGCGTTCAGGGTACGTTCGTATTCCAGCTCGGCGAGGATCTTCGCCACCATCTCGCGGTTCACTTTTTGCCAGAGTGCGTTCACAGTCCCACCTCGCTGAAGAAGCGGTGACGCTCGCTCATGATGAGGCGCGAACGTTTATGCGGGAAATCGAACTCTTTAACGGTGTCGAAACCTGCGGAAGCCAGATGACGGAACAGGCGCTGATTGTCGAAACGTGGCTCAGCGACAATGCGCGTCGTTCGCGGTTCATCCAGCCACAGATAGTGGCTCAGACCGCGCAGCCAGCTACGGATATACTGCGCGCCGCGCCAGTTCTCTTCGCCGACCAGCATATGCAGCCCACGGTCAAACGGCTGCCAGCGATAGTGGCGTCCGATACGGTCTTCTGCGGCCCAGTAGAGTTCAAAATAGCCGAACGGCTGATCGTCAAAGCAGCCGATAACCGGATAGCAGTACGTCGAGTCGAGCTGACGGCGCAGGTAGTTTTCCTGCTCTTCCTGAGGACCGGCCATCTCCCAGAACGCATTAACGCGCGGGTTGTTCATCCACTGGGTAAAACGCTCACCGTCCAGCGCCACGTCGGCCACGCGGAAGCTCAGGGTGCGTTTAATTTGCGCATCGTAACGGCGATAGACTTCCCCTTGCGGACGGTGAGGGCGCAGCGGGAAGTAAAGCTGACGGCTCTCATCGAATTGCATGCCACCGCTGGCCTGCGGACGCTCCCCCTGCAGCCACAGCGGCAGCTGCCAGAAGGTCTCACGGGCCAGATAATCGCCGCTGGCAAGCGCGAATAACGCCTGCGCCTGCGGTTCATCCTGCCAGGCCGCCCACGGCAACGTGATGCCGGTCAGTGCCGGTGCGGCGACAAACAGCTGATCCAGCGCCTCGACCAGCCAGCCGTCCGGGATATCGCGCAGGCGCTCCAGCACCGCGCTGCCGTCGAGGCCTAATGTCAGCGGCAGGGACGTGTCCGTTGCGGTGCAACGAAAGCCGTAGCCGGAATGGACGATATTCGCGTTAGCCATCACGCCTTCTCCTTGTAAAACGGGTTGCTAAAGTCGAAATAGATCACTGCCGGATCGGCAATCGTGTTTTCGTTGCGATCGTGCAGGTAGCAGAAAAAGTTGCCTTTACAGTTCCAGGTCGGGCTGTCGAGCACGTAGTCGAGGCAGCGGGTTTGCTTCGCGGTCTGGCGCAGGCTGGCCAGCGCGTCACGCACCCGTGACATCAGGCTCTCTTCGCTGTCGAAACCTGCGGCAGCGAGGGCGGCGGTGACGGCGAGTGTGGAGTTCAGCAGCAGGTAATAGGGGAAGTAGCGCAGCAGCTGGCTCTCGCCGAAGCGGTTTTCCACCTCGCTTTCACCTGCCTCTTTCAGCCACGCGTCGGCCCCTTCGGTCCAGGCGCTGCCCTGGCAGTCACGGTAGATAAGCCCGACCGGGAAGTCCTGCTGCATCTCAACGAGAATGTTTTGCTGATGTGCCAGCAGGACCAGACCGTAATCGGCTTCGGCGCTGAACAGCGGAAGGAGAACGCGGTCGCAATAGGCGTCCAGCCAGCAACGCGCGGCCTGGGCAAGGGGGAGATCCAGACGCTGGCTCAGACGGCGGACCGCAGCCGCCAGCAGGCTGTCACCGCCGTCCGGCGCGGCCTGCGTCAGGCTCACCAGCACGTTGGTTTGCGTATCCGGCGTATCAAACAGCAGGTTCACGCGCAGCGCCATCAGGCTCTCTTCCTGAATGACGCCGCTTTCGTCACGCAGACCCGCCCAGCAGTCTTCCTGCATTACGCGCATGGTGGGGTAGCGCGCCTGGAGCTCCTGCCAGCGCGCCGTTTTCGCCAGACGCGCCAGACGCATCCCGCGCTTAACCTCTTTCACCGACAGCGTGCGTACCGAGTTGGTCAGGCGCACGCTCAGGGAAAACTTAATCATGTCGCTGTTGGTTTCGCAGTACAGCGAGCGGGAGGAGCTGGTGGGCAGCCACTGCGCGCCCGCTTCGCCCAGATCCTGCAAGGCTCCCTTCGCCACCAGTCGCTGGCACCAGTCCTGACCGAGCAGGTACTCCGCCTGCCACGGATGCATCGGCAGCAGCCAGCGGGTGTCGGTGAAATGACCGAGCAGTTCAGGGGCGCTCTGGGCTGCGAAGCGCAGCAGACGTTCGCGCAGGGAGACGTTCAGGCTCTCGCCAGCGATCAGTTCACTCTCAGCGGCAAACCAGCGCAGTGGAAAGCGGGAGGCGAAATCGGGCAAATAGCGGCGGGCTTCGGTTTCGTTAAACGGCTCGTGTGACTTCGGGGCCGGATGGAATGCGTGGCCGACCAGTAGCGCCTGTTCCGCCTCGGCGAACGTCAGCGGCGTGTTGCGCAGGTTTGCCCAGCGGTGACGCAAGTCGATCGCCTGCCAGGTATGGGCATGGCTTTCAAGGGCGCGCTGCTTAAAACGCGCCAGCGTATCGGCATCCAGTGAGCCTTTTACAGCAGGTTTTTCAAGAATTAAATCAACCAGTTGAGGGAAAGTGACGGCGTCACTACGGTCGCTGTCGGTCTGGATGAGCGTTGCCGGGAAGCGATACTGATGATGCTGGGTTGGGGAGAAATAGTGTACTGAAACCCGGATGGCCTGGGTTTGCGAGAGCGGGATATGGATCTGCGATAGCTCATCCGCAGCGGTAGCGGGGAGATAGCGCCAGTCCTTCGTTTCGCGCAACAGGGCGTTTAAAAAACACTGGGCCGCAACGTCTGTACCGGCAGAGCGGGGCAGAGTACGCATAAATGTACCTCATTCCATGACTGATAATAATTCTCGTTATGATATTCATTCTGTTTACAGTCGCAACTATTTTTGCAATATTTGTTTTCATAAACTTCATGATTTCCACACATTTATTGACACTATGTTCACAATTCTATGCGCTCACTTTCCGACACTCTGACCGACAATCTCACCCCGAAAGCGAACTGGCCCCTGGCGTTGTGTGCCGGTTTACTGGGGATTGGGCAAAACGGTTTGCTGGTCATGCTGCCGCAGCTGGTCACGATGACCGGGCTATCGCTCTCCGTTTGGGCGGGTCTGTTGATGTTCGGTTCGATGCTCTTTTTACCGGCCTCGCCCTGGTGGGGACGCCAGAGCGAGCGGCACGGCTGCAAAAGCGTGATGCTGGCCTCGCTGAGCGGCTATCTGGCAAGTTTCTTCGTCATGGCGCTGGTGGTCTGGGCAATGGCGAACGGGATGCTCAATGCCGCCTGGGGGCTGGCAGGGCTTATCCTCTCGCGCACCCTGTACGGCCTGACGGTCTCTGGTCTGGTGCCGGCGGCTCAGACATGGGCCATTCAACGTGCGGGTCTGGAGAAAAGAATGGCCGCGCTGGCGACGATAAGCTCGGGCCTCAGCTGCGGGCGTCTGCTGGGGCCGCCGCTGGCAGCGCTGATGCTCAACGTTAACCCGGTGGCACCGCTGTGGCTGATGGCTATGGCTCCGTTTATCGCCCTGCTGATGGTGCTGCGTGAAGTGGCCGATCCGCCTTTACCGCCAGTGGCGCAACAGGCGACGCGGCTGCAGGCATCAATGCTGCCTTATCTTATGCTGGCGCTGTTGCTTGCCGCACTGGTGAGCCTGATGCAGCTGGGTCTGTCACCCCATCTCAGTCCGTTGCTGGACGGCAATGCGGCGCAAACCAGTCATCACGTTGCGCTGCTGCTGAGCCTGGCCGCGCTGGCAACGCTCGCTGCCCAGTTTCTGGTGGTGCGTCCGCAGCACTTTCGCCCGATGACGTTACTTTGCCTGGCAGCGGTGTTGATGGTGGTCGGGCTTGGGGTGATGTGTCTCGCGGATGTGGCGCTGTTCTATGTGGGGATCGTCATTACCTCGCTGGGAGCGGCGATGGCAACGCCCGGCTATCAGCTGCTGCTGAACGACAGGTTAACGACAGGCAAAGGGGCGGGGGTGATCGCCACCAGCCATACGCTGGGCTACGGCGTCAGCGCGTTGCTGGTGCCGCTGGTGACGCACGTGGTCGGTGAAACGTTTTTAATCGTGGCCGCCTGGGCGATGGCGCTGCTGTTTTTAGCCTTGAGCTTAGGGGTACGGTCGGTTGAGCGTACCCCAGAAACAGGGGCCTAGTGGACGTGACGGGAGGCGGTGCTGCCGGAACCCTCACTCTGGCGCAGACGCTGCAGGGGATCCTGCTGATAAAAATGACAAAAACGTTGCCACAGGGCCGGGAAACGCGGGGCGAACAGCTCGGGGGCGCTAAAGAAATACTCTGACAGCACCGCAAAACACTCGGCCGGATCGGTTGCCGCATAGGCATCAATGCTGGCCGCGCTTTCCCCGACAAGGTCAATCTCATCCTGGATATTTTCCATCGCCGCATGCAGGTCGTGCTCCCAACCGGCGACTTCACGCAGCGGGATCAGCGGAACACCGCTGGCGCGATCGCCGTTGCGGGTATCAAGCTTATGTGCCACTTCGTGAACAATCAGGTTAAACCCGGACGCGTCGAAAGAGTCCTGAATATCCAGCCAGTTGAGGATGATGGGGCCTTGCTGCCAGCTTTGCCCGGACTGCACCACGCGCTGGTTATGCACCAGGCCAATATCATCTTCCCACTCGTCATCAACGATAAACGGCGCGGGGTAGATCAGCACTTCGTGGAAGCCATCCAGCCACTCGATACCCAGTTCGAGCACCGGCAGGCAGAAAAGCAGGGCGATACGCGCGCTTTTAAGTGCATCCAGCTCAAACCCCTGCAGCGGAACCAGCCGCTTTTGCTGCAAAAAGCGATCCGCCAGTTGAATGAGCTTTGACTGTTCATCCGGCTGGAGGTTGGCCAGCACGGGGATCGCCAGCGCGTCATCCCACGGCAGCGCCACATGTTGACCAGCGTCATTTGATTTCCAGGGCCACTTAATCATCGCTGTGCTCGCAAACTCGTCACGTGAACAAAATTGAAAGGTCAGGTTCCGTTAACATGCCAAAGAACCCGGCATGAAGGCAACTATAAAACGTAGAGATGTGGGAATGGCAGGAGAGGCCAGCCCTCTGCCATTATTCAAACACTTATCCCGTTTCCTTTCAGTGACAAAAATCCCATTGAGACGATCCCCAGCGGAAAACATGGCACAACTGGTGGCACAGGGCGTTTATCGACGTTTGATTTCCCCGAGCGCGTCGATCAGCTGCGCCTTCTCCACGGATATTGGCTTATTGTCCTGAAGCGGTGCTAGTACCTCTCTGATTCATAAGTCGCTATTATGAATGTTCGAGTTTCCAGAAAGCGCTAAGGATTGCCAGAATCTATGCCCGTCAATTTCGACCTCAACGATCTTTATGCCTTCAGAGCGCTGGTGGAGTACGGTAACTTCCGTATTGCCGCGGAATCTATCTGTCTTTCCCAGTCCGCCTTAAGCCGCCGCATTGAAAAGCTGGAGACCGCCGTCGGCGCGAAACTGTTCGACAGAACCACCCGGCGCGTGACGCTGACGCTCTTCGGGCAGACCTTTGCCGACCGCTGCGGGCAGCTTCTGGAAAACGTGGAAACGATGCTGGCGGATATCGACAAGGTGAGCGAGGAGCGCACCGGGCTTATCACTGTCGCCACCGTGCCTTCGGCGGCCTGCCATTTTATGCCGGAGGTGATCCGCCAGTTTCATCGCCGCTATCCGCGCGTGCGCATCAAGCTTATCGACAGCAGCGCGGGCAATGTCATTGACGCGGTGGCCAGCGGGCAGGCGGATTTTGGCATCTGTTTTGCGAGGAGCCTGCAGCCAGATCTCACCTTTATTCCGCTGGTGGAGGATGTATACGTCGCCGCGTGTCGTCGCGATCATCCGCTGGCGGGACGCAAAAGTCTGACCTGGCAGGCGTTTTATCAGCAGGATTACATCAGCCTGGACATTACATCGGGCAACCGGAATCTGCTCGATCAGATGCTCGGCCATATTAAGCCGGAGCGCCCGGGGATCTGCGAGACGCGCCACGTCACCACGATGCTGGGAATGGTAGAGGCGGGGATTGGCATTGCTGCCGTCCCCGCCATGTCAATGCCGCACTCTGAGCACTCCTTCCTGACGCACATTCCGCTGACCGAGCCCGAGGTCAAACGCACTGTCGGGCTGATCCGGCGCAGCGGGCGTATTCAGTCGTGGATTGCCGCTGAGCTGGAAACACTCATTACTGCGCGTTATCGCGCGGCGGAGTGACGGGGATCATCCCGGTGGCGGTGATGGTCTCCTGCGCGTTTGCTGATGCGAGGTAATCCAGCAGCGCTTTACCTTCGGAAGGATGCTCCGCGTGAGCGGTGACCGCGCCGGCAAAACGGGTGATGTACTGCAGGTTATCCGGCAGTTTGCCAACAAAGGTTACGCCGGGCACGGGTAACAGCTCGCTGACCTGCTGGAAACCCACGGCGTATTTCCCTTTTGCCACCTCAGAGGCGACCGGGATGCGCTCCACCTTATGCGCTTTGCCCTCTACCTGTGCTTCAATCCCCAGCTTTTTAAAGAGCTCTGTTTGCACATACCGGCCGCTGGCGCTGTCGGAATAGGCGATGGCACTGGCCTTAAGCAGGGTCTGTTTTAGCGCGCTATCGGTCGCGATATCCGGTACCGGCGAGCCGGCTTTCACCACCACGCCGATGGGCGAATCCGCCAGTTCAACGCGCGAGCCTTCTTTGACCATCCGGTCCTTCGCCAGGTGCGCCAGTGCATTACCCACCATAATCACCACGTCTGCTTTTTCACCGCGCGCCAGTCGGTTGGGGATCGCCTGCGGCGTCTGTCCCATCGATGGCCCCGGGATCAGCACGATATGGTCGCCCGTCCGGGCTTCATACTGGGGGGCGAGTTTTTCCAGCGCGGCCTTAAAACCGCCTGAAATCATGACCGTCACCTCCTGGGCCAGCGCGCCTGCGCTGGTCGCCAGTATTACCAGCCCGGTCAGGCCTGAACGTACAAATGTGCGCATATTATCCTCTCTGTACTTGCATACTCATCGCGCTGCGACGGTAGAGATAAAGCGTTGCCAGCAACGCGCAGATCGCCGCGAAGCTCATCCAGTAGCCCGGGGAGGCTTTATCGCCGGTGTACTCAATCAGGGCCGTTGAAATGACCGGTGTAAACCCGCCGAAGATCGCGGTAGCAAGGCTATACGCCAGTGAGAAACCGGCAACACGCACTTCAACCGGCATGATCTCCGTCAGCGCCGGGATCATCGCGCCGTTATAGAGGCCATAGAGGAAGGAGAGCCACAGCAATACGCTCAGCATCATGGAGAAGCTCGGTGCCTGCGCCAGCAGCGTCAGGGCCGGATAGCTGGTTGCCAGCGCCAGCAGCGTCATGGCAACCAGCACCGGTTTACGGCCGAAGCGGTCTGACAGGGCACCGCCCACCGGCAGCCAGATAAAGTTGGAGATGGCCACCAGCAGCGTCACCAGCAGGCTGTCGGAGGCGCTGAGCATTAACACTTTTTTGCCGAAGGTAGGCGCATAGACGGTGATCAGGTAGAACGCGGTGGTGGTCATGGCGACCATCAGCATGCCCGCGACCACAACCGGCCAGTTCGCCAGCAGGGTGGTAAAGACCTGACGCATCGCCAGCGTGTGACGGCGGGTGCGAAACTCTTCGGTCTCTTCCAGCTTGCGGCGCAGGAAGAAGATAAACGGCACAATCAGGCAGCCGAACAGGAACGGGATCCGCCAGCCCCATTCACGAATGGCGCTCTCTTCCAGCATCGCGTTCAGCGCAAAGCCCATTGCGGCGGCCACCATAATCGCCACCTGCTGACTGCCGGACTGCCAGCTGGTAAAGAAGCCTTTGCGACCCGGCGTGGCAATTTCAGCCAGGTAGACCGACACGCCGCCAAGCTCCGCCCCGGCGGAAAAGCCCTGCAGCAAGCGTCCAGCCAGCACCAGCAGTGGCGCCCACAGGCCGATGCTCTCATAAGAGGGGATCAGCACAATCAGGAAGGTGCCGGCCGCCATAATCGACAGGGTGGTGATCAACCCTTTGCGGCGACCCACCTTGTCGATGTAAGCCCCGAGGACAATCGCGCCAATGGGGCGCATTAAGAAGCCTGCGCCAAAGACGGCGAAGGTCATCATCAGCGAGGCAAACTCACTGCTCGCCGGGAAGAAGGTATGCGCGATGTAGGTGGCATAGAACCCGAACAGGAAGAAGTCGAATTGCTCAAGGAAATTGCCCGAGGTGACGCGAAGTATCGCGCCCGCTCTTGCGCGAACGGTTGCAGGTGGGGTTGAGGAAATCATGGTCGTCTCCAGTTTTTTATTGACGTGTTGTCCGTCTGTTTCTGAAAACTGGCGCATTAAACGGAAATTAATAAGCGCAAATCACGCATGGACTGATGCGTACTGCACATCAATGACAGGACGTTGACCGGGATTTACATACCTAACAATAACTTAACAATTCATTGATTTTTCATTCACCATAATTCGCTAAGTGGCTGATATCGCTATTTTGTGATATCGCGCAGAAGGGCAGAGTAGCCGCTGCTCTTGTCGGGTGGCGCTTCGCTTACCCGACCTGTGAATTTTGTAGGCCCGTGCAAGCGTAGCGCCACCGGGCAAAACTGGCAGAGCGCTCTATTCAGCGCAGCGCCTGTGCAATCGCGCTAAACATCAGCGACGCTTCCAGCGGCTGGGCGCTGAAAGACGGCTCCGCCTGCGGCCAGGTGGACCACTGGACGATCACCAGGTTTTCCTTTTGATTCACCAAAATCATCTGGCCAAAAATCCCCAGCGCCCAGAGTGAATCTTTCAGGGAATCCTCTGGCGCGGGCTTAACGTCTTTTGCCGTGGCGGGCACCTCGTTATTCCACCACTGATAGCCGTACAACCCTTTCGGATGCGCGTCTGAGACGGAACCTTTCGCCTGCGTCCACTCTGACGACTCTTTTACCCAGCCGTCAGGCAGGATCTGTTTGCCCGAAGGGAGCGTACCGTTATGCAGGATAAATTCGCCGAAGCGGCCCCAGTCTTCCAGCGTGGCGTTAAAGCCGTGCGCGCCGACATCGTGCTCACCTTTACGATAGGCATGCCACACGCCGTCGTTCGCCATCCCGTACGGCTGCCAGATGCTTTTCTCGAGGTACGCCGCCAGCGTCATACCGGTGGCGCGCTCCAGCACGTCACCCAGCAGCCACGCGCCACCCGATGAATAGGACCAGTTCTCTCCGGCCAGGTGTTCCCGATGTAAACCCTTCACCAGCTTACGCACGCAGTCGTAGGTGCCCGGCTTAGCTTCGCATTCGGTGAGCTGCGCGAAATCAGACTGTGGGTTGGTGTAGTCTTCGTTCCACGCCACGCCAGAGGTGTGAGTGATCAGCTGTCTCAGCGTCACGCCATCCCACGCCGTGCCTTTTAAATCGGGTTCGTAGCGGGTGATAAGATCGTCAAGGGAGTGGATTTTGCCCTCTTTAAGGGCGACCCCGACCAGCGCAGAGACCACGGATTTCCCCACCGAACGTGATGTCCAGAGCGTGGAGTCGGTATTGCCTTCACCCAGATATTTCCACGCAATTTTGCCGTCCTTCAGCACCAGCATGCCGCTGACGTTCTGGCGCTTCACGTAATCCTCGAGGGTATAGGTCTTACCATTAACCTGATACCGGGCGTCGGTAAGCGGTTTCTCTGCTGCCAGCAGCGGTGTGGCCTTTCCGTGGCGGAAAACATCGCCCGCGTAGTTGCGGTAGTCGTTACGAAAGCCCACCACGCGATCCGCCTGACTCCAGGTGAGCATGCTGTGCGTGTCGGGAAGGGTTGCGTCAAACGGTGCGGGGCACTGGTTGAGGTCGGTGCCGTGACAGGCAGCCATAACGGCAGGGGATAAGAGGCTGCTGACCACCAGTACGGCGAGCAGGCTGCGGTTTAACGTTTTGTTTTTCATGTTTATCTCGTTTGGTTCAGGAAGGGCTTCAGTTTAAGAAGCCGCGCCCTATAATAAAAAACGGGTTATGGGGGAAATTCCCCCGAAAAACGGAATAAAGGGAGAGGAGGCGATGGTCTATTCATTTGCCCAACTGGAGGCGTTTACTGCGGTGGCAGAGCACGGCAGCCTGATGAAGGCGGCCATTAAGCTCGGTAAAGACCGTACGACCCTGCGCGATCTGATCGATTTTCTTGAGGACGGGCTGGGTTATGCCCTGTTCCTGCGCGAGGGACGCAGCGTGCGGCTAACGCCTGAAGGGGAACAGCTTCAGCGACAGGCGCACCTGCTGATGCGTCAGGTGAAAGCCTTTGAGGCCTTTGCCAGAGCGGTGCCGGACAGCGCGATGCAGGACATTGCCCTTGTTTACGATCCGTTCACTCCCCGGGCTTTTCTGCAGGCGCTGATTGCAGAAATGGCGGCACAAAAAATACGCCTGAGCCTGACCAGCGCGTCGCGTGACGAGGCGGAAGCTCTGCTGGCGAGCGGAGAGGCGGATTTAGGTATCTGCCAGGCGCGCAACCGCAGCGTGGGTAATGAGATGGAGTGGCGGGCTCTGGGAGCCATCGACATGGATTTTTACGCAGCAGACGTGCTTTTTGCGAAGGTTGCCACGCCGGTTTCGCTGCTCGATCTCTCTCTGGTTCCGCAGGTGGTTATGCATGCCGCGTCAGATGAACCGGTTGCCCGTCGTCTGCAAATTGCCGGGCATACCCTTTTTACTAATGAAATTGAGATGCTGCGCGGCCTGCTGGAGCAGGGCTGTGGCTGGGGCTTTTTGCCGACCCATCTTCATGCGACGCAGTGGAAAAACGTAAAAAGGCTGCCCACCGAAGTGGGCAGCCAGGGGATAAGTCAGACGATGGTCACTATCTGGAAGCCGGGCAGCGACAAGCGTGAGCGGATCAATCAAACGTTGTCGCGGCTGCCGGCACTATGGAAACGCTCAGCGCTGTGAACATCCCAGGCACTGTTTGTTCTGGATCTGCTGGAAGAAGTCGTTACCTTTGTCATCCACCAGGATAAACGCCGGGAAGTTCTCCACTTCAATTTTCCAGATGGCTTCCATTCCCAGTTCCGGATACGCCACGCACTCCAGGCTCTTGATGCTGTTTTGCGCCAGTACCGCCGCCGGGCCGCCGATGCTGCCCAGGTAGAAGCCGCCGTGTTTGTGGCAGGCATCCGTCACCTGCTGGCTGCGGTTGCCTTTGGCCAGCATGATCATGCTCGCGCCGTGGGACTGCAGTAAATCCACATACGAGTCCATGCGGCCCGCAGTGGTTGGGCCGAGGGAGCCGGAGGCATAACCTTCCGGTGTTTTGGCCGGGCCCGCGTAGTAAATCGGATGGTCTTTAACGTACTGCGGCAGTTCCTCGCCGTTGTCGAGCAGCTCTTTCAGCTTCGCGTGGGCGATATCACGCGCCACGATGATGGTGCCGTTCAGCGACAGGCGGGTAGAGACCGGGTACGCGGAAAGCTGCGCCAGGATCTCGTTCATCGGCTTGTTGAGGTTGATGCTGACCACGTCGCCTTCGCCCTGCTGGCGCAGCGATTCAGGAATGTACTGACCCGGGTTGTGCTCCAGTTTTTCAATCCAGATCCCGTCGCGGTTGATTTTCGCTTTAATGTTACGGTCTGCGGAGCAGGAGACACCCATGCCGATTGGGCAGGAGGCACCGTGGCGCGGCAGGCGGATCACGCGGATATCGTGAGCGAAGTATTTACCACCAAACTGCGCACCCAGACCCAGGTTCTGCGCTTCCTGGAGCAGTTCCTGTTCGAGCTGAACATCGCGGAACGCCTGGCCGTGCTCGTTCCCCTCGGTGGGCAGGGCGTCGTAGTAGCGGGTGGAGGCCAGCTTCACCGTTTTCAGCGTCGCTTCCGCGGAGGTTCCGCCAATCACGAAGGCAATATGGTAAGGCGGACAGGCCGCGGTACCCAGGGTGCGCATTTTCTCCACCAGATAGTTTTTCAGTTTCGCCGGAGTGATCAGCGCTTTGGTTTCCTGATAGAGGTAGGTTTTGTTGGCTGAACCGCCGCCTTTCGCCATGCAGAGGAATTTGTACTCGTCGCCGTCGACGCTGTAGAGATCGATCTGCGCAGGCAGGTTGGTGCCGGTGTTCACCTCTTTATACATATCCAGCGCCGCGTTCTGGGAGTAGCGCAGGTTGTCTTCGATGTAGGTGTTGTACACCCCCTGACTCAGCGCGGCTTCATCGCCACCTCCGGTCCAGACGCGCTGGCCTTTTTTACCCATGATGATCGCCGTGCCGGTATCCTGGCAGGTTGGCAGCACGCCTTTAGCGGCGATTTCAGAATTACGCAGGAACTGCAGGGCAACGTACTTATCGTTCTGGCTCGCTTCCGGGTCGTTAAGAATGGCGGCGACCTGCTTCTGATGGGAAGGACGCAGCATAAACGCAGCATCGTGGAACGCCTGCTGCGCCAGCAGCGTCAGCGCCTCTGGCTCGACTTTCAGGACTTCCTGACCGTCGAACTCGGCAACGGAGACGTGCTCTTTGGTCAGCAGATAATATTCGGTGTCGTCGTGCGCGAGTGGGAAGGGGTTTTGATAAAAAAACGGTTTGTTTGACATAGCTTGCTCCAGAAAAATAAAACCGCCGGAGGAGAAGTCCGGCGGTCAGGAATCAGAACATCATGGACATCCACGGATAACCAATCAGCAGCAGGGCCGCCAGGAAGATGGCACCGAAGATAGTGCCCAGGCGCCAGTAGTCTTTGGTTGGCAGGTAGCCACTACCGTAGTAAATCGGGCTTGGGCCGGTACCGTACGGGGTGATGATCCCCATCACACCCAGCGAGGTCACCATCAGCAGGACGAAGACTTCCATATTCATGCCCGGAATGGTGGAGGCGATGGTCAGCATCGCCGGCAGCAGCGCGGTGGTGTGCGCGGTGGTGCTGGCAAACAGGTAGTGCAGCAGGTAGAACGCCAGCAGCAGTACGATGGTGGCAACGCCCGGCGAGATACCGCTCATTAACAGACCGCCCTCTTTACCCAGCCAGCTGATAAAGCCGGTAGAGGAGAGGCCATCCGCCAGCGCGACCAGGGTGGCGAACCAGACGAAGGTATTCCACGCGGCTTTATTGCCGGTGATATCGTTCCACTCCAGCACGCCGGTCCACAGCATCAGACCCACAATCAGCAGGGCTGCCATCGCCGGTTCAATCCACGCGGCGGCGAAGATCCACATCAGCAGCGCACAGCACACGAACACCAGCAGCAGAATTTCATTGCGGGACAGTTTGCCCAGTTTTTCAAGTTCACGGGTTGCCCACAGCGGTACTTCATTATTCACTTTGACTTCTGGTGGGTAGAACCAGTAGGCCAGCAGCGGCATGGTCAGAATCAGCAGGATGCCCAGCGGCAGGAAGGCGAGGAACCAGGTACCCCAGGAGATATCAATCCCTACCGTTCTTTTCACCAGCGCCAGTGCCAGCAGGTTCGGCGCAAGGGCGGAGAGGAACATCGAGCTGGTGATACAGGCCGCGGTGATCGCCACCCACATCAGGTACGAACCAATTTTACGCGCGCTTGGGTCGTTTGGTTTTGAGCCATACAGCGGCGGCAGGTTAGCGATGATCGGGTAGATGGTCCCGCCGCTACGTGCGGTGTTGGACGGCGTAAACGGTGCCAGCAGCAGGTCCGCGAAGGTGATGGCATAACCGAGCGTCAGGCTGCGACGGCCGAGATATTTCACCAGAATCAGCGCCAGACGGCGGCCGAAGCGGGTTTTATCATAGCCCGCGGCGAACATGAAGGCACCGAAGATCAGCCACACAGTCGAGTTACCAAACCCGCTGACCGCCCACTTAAAGGAGGCACCCGCCAGCTTGAATTTCGGGTCGGCCAGCTGTTCAGGGCTGAACAGCACCCACTGGCTGCACAGCGCAATCGCCACCACGCCAGTCAGACCGATCACCGCGCCCGGCAGCGGTTCGAAGATTAAGCCGACGATCACGCCGACAAAGATCGCGAAGTAGTGCCACGCATAAGGCGGCAGTCCTTCTGGTACCGGAACAAACAGCAGCAGGACGGCGACGATGACGGGCAATGCCATCATCAGCAGTCGTTTTGCTTTCCCATTTGATGCCTGGTTCGCCACAGGGGGCGTTACAGCAGTTTTTGTATTCATAGTTTCACGTCTTAAGTTGTCAAAAATTCGGTCGCACTGAAAAACAAAATTGCTTTCTTAAGTTTCTTTGCTTTTTTTAGTTATTAAAGGTGCTGATTTGTATTTTCAGTAATAGCGGTTTAACGCATTTTGGTTTGCGCTAAATTAAAAATTGATGATGTTTTTATATTGCGCTTTTGGATGCCATAACTATTGATCACGATCAAAAAAAGAGAATTGCAGCGGTATTTTTATGCTTTTATTAATAACCACTCTGGCGTATGTGGGTATTACGTATATTATGAGTTCAATTTATCATTTCTGTAACAATGTCGAATTTTGATAATTTTTATATGATTGATTTGTATGGGTTTTATTGGTTTTTGGAGAAATGGTTTTACCATTGGTCATTTAACGAATTTTAAATTATTGTGAATGGCTAAATTACAATCGCTAACACCAATGTATTATTTGTGTTATCGCAGGGATTAAATAGTTTTTTAACTAACGTAATAACTTTAGAAACTAAAAAAATCATTATATTAATATCATGACATCGGCAAATAACGACGAAATAAAAAATCAATCCGATAACGAATTCTTAATTTTTAAAGTTTGGAGTTTCAATTATGAGCACTAACGAACGTATTCTGAGCCCCTTCACATTACCGAATGGCACCGAACTGAAAAACCGTTTGTTAATGGCACCCATGACCACCTGTACCGGCTATTACGACGGCACGGTCACCAGCGAGCTGGTGGAGTACTATCGGGCCCGTTCCGGCAGCATTGGTACCATTATTGTTGAATGCTGCTTTATCGATGATCTCGGCCTTGCGTTCCCCGGCGCGATTGGTATCGATAATGACGAGAAAATCGCCGGGCTGGCGAAAATCGCGGACGCCATTAAATCCAAAGGCTCGAAAGCCCTGCTGCAGATCTACCACGGCGGCCGTATGGTCGATCCAAAACTGATCGGGGGCCGCACGCCGGTTGGCCCAAGCGCCGTTGCCGCGCCGCGTGATGGGGCCGCCACGCCGGTTGCCCTGACCGGTGAAGAAGTGGAAGGCATGATCGGCAAGTTTGGTGAAGCCGTACGCCGCGCTATCCAGGCCGGTTTCGACGGGGTTGAAATTCACGGCGCAAATACCTACCTGATTCAGCAGTTCTACTCCCCGAACTCTAACCAGCGCGACGACGAGTGGGGCGGCAGCCGCGATAACCGCGCTAAATTCCCGCTGGCGGTGCTGGATATCACGCACAAAATGGTGCGCCAGTACGCGGACGACGCGTTCATTATTGGCTACCGTTTCTCCCCTGAAGAGCTGGAAGTCCCGGGCATCCGCTTTGAAGACACCATGTACCTGCTGGAAAAACTGGCGGCACGCGGTGTGGATTATCTGCACTTCTCCGTGGGGGCGACCCTGCGTCCTTCCATTGTCGACACCCAGGACCCAACCCCGCTCATCAAAAAATATTGCGCCATGCGCTCTGAAACCCTGGCTCAGGTTCCGGTGATGGGTGTCGGCGGCGTGGTAAATGCCGCTGACGTTAACGAGGCGCTGGATAGCGGTTACGACCTGATTGCCGTGGGCCGCGCCACCATCGCTTACCCGGACTGGACTGACCGGATCGCGGCCGGTGAAAGCCTGGAGCTGTTTATGGACAGCACCAAACGCGAAGATCTGAGCATTCCTGAACCGCTGTGGCGTTTCTCGCTGGTGGAAGCGATGATCCGCGATTTGAGCATGGGCGAATCAAAATTCAAACCAGGCATGTTCACTGAGAAGGTGCAGGACGATGTTAACGAACTGGTAATCAACGTTAGCCTGGAAACCGATCGCATCGCCGATATTGCGCTGGCGTCTGGCCCGAGCGAAGACGTTGAGTTTGTCACCAGCTTTGAAGAGATCCGCACCCGCATTCTGGACGCCAACACCCCGCACGTGGATGCCATCACGGGTGCAACCAGCCAGAGTGAAGCGGTGAAAAAAGCGGTCTCTAAAGCGATGCTGAAATCCAGCAAAGCGCTGGCGGCAGAAGAGGGCGCTGACCCGAACGCGACCCGCAGCGTGGATGTGGTGGTAGTGGGTAGCGGCGGTGCCGGTCTGGCCGCAGCCATTCAGGCCCACGATGAAGGCGCGAGCGTGCTGATCGTTGAGAAGATGCCAACCATCGGCGGGAACACCATCAAAGCTTCTGCCGGGATGAATGCCGCCGAGACGCGCTTCCAGCGGGTGAAAGGGATCCAGGACAGCAAAGAGCTGTTCTACCAGGAGAGCCTGAAAGGGGGCGGTAACAAGAACAACCCGGAACTGCTGCGCCGCTTCGTGGAGAATGCGCCGCAGGCGATTGAATGGCTGGCAACCCGCGGCATTATGCTGAATGACATCACCACCACCGGCGGGATGAGCATTGACCGTACGCACCGTCCAAAAGACGGCTCTGCGGTAGGCGGCTATCTGATCAGCGGCCTGGTGCGTAACGTCAATAAGCGCAACATCGACGTAATGCTTGATACGTCCGTCAGCGACATCCTGTTCGAAAACGGCGAAGTCACCGGCGTGCGTCTGATCACAGAAGAGAACGAAACCCTTACCGTGACCACTAAAAGCGTCATTGTCGCCACCGGTGGCTTCAGCGCCAACAGCCAGATGGTGGTGAAATACCGCCCTGACCTGGAAGGTTTTGTCACCACCAACCACAAAGGGGCAACCGGCGGCGGTATCGCGCTGCTGGAACGCATCGGTGCCGGTACGGTAGATATGGGTGAAATTCAGATCCACCCAACCGTTGAGCAGAAAACCTCGTACCTGATTTCCGAATCCATTCGCGGCGGCGGAGCGATTCTGGTGAACCAGCAGGGGAACCGTTTCTTCAATGAGATGGAAACTCGCGATAAAGTCTCGGCTTCAATCATCGCACTGCCGGAGAAATACGCGTATATCGTCTTTGACGAGCACGTTCGTGCCAAAAACAAAGCGGCGGATGAGTACATCGCCAAAGGCTTTGTGACCAGCGCCAGCTCGCCAAAAGCCCTGGCCGAGGCGCTGGGAATGGATTACCACGCTTTCCTGGCGACCCTTGAGCGCTACAACGGCTTTGTTGAAAAACAGTATGACGATGATTTTGGCCGTACCACCGCGCTGCGTGCGCCCATCAACGAAGGGCCGTTCTACGCCATTCAGATTGCGCCGGGCGTGCACCACACCATGGGCGGCGTGACCATCAACACCGAAACCTGCGTGCTGGACAGCAACCACAACGTGCTGCCAGGGGCGTTTGCGGCCGGTGAAGTGGTCGGCGGGATCCACGGCGGTAACCGTATCGGCGGTAACGCGGTGGCAGATATCATTATTTTTGGTACGCTTGCAGGACATCAGGCGGCTATGCGTTCGAAAAAGCAGTAAGACCCCTGTGTTGTATGCCGGATACGCGCAGCGTTATCCGGCATTTTCCCCGGCGGCGCGGTGCTTGCCGGGGCTACATCTGAGGACTCATGCTATGCCTGATGACCATCGCGTTTACAGTTATTCCGCCGTCCTGATGGGATCGCCCATTCTCCTCAAACTCTTTTCCCATGACGAAGCCCTCGCCTCCCGCGTGTTTCGCCTGATCAAACAGTACGAAGATCTGCTTACCGTTAACCGCGCGCACTCTGAAGTTATGGATATCAACCATGCGGCGGGGCAGCGGCCCGTCAGCGTCAGCCGTCCGGTGTTCGAGCTGATCCGCTGCGCAAAAGCGGCGAGCCTGCTCAAGGACAGCGCGTTTAACCTGGCGATTGGCCCGCTGGTGAAACGGTGGAAAATCGGCTTTCGCGGCGACAGCGTGCCGCCCGCCGAAGACATCGCCGCCTTGCTGGCGATTACCCGTCCTGAGGATGTGGTGCTGGACGAGGCCAGCAGTAGCGTCTTTTTGACCCAAAAAGGGATGGAGATCGACCTGGGCGCCATCGCCAAAGGCTATATCGCCGACAGGGTGCGGGATTATCTGCGCAAAGAGGGTGCTGAACTTGGGCTGATCAACCTCGGGGGCAATATCCAGACGCTGGGCTCGCCGGAGGGGGGCTGGAGCGTGGGGCTTAAAAAACCGTTTGCGGGTGATGAGCTGATCGGCGCGATGACGGTAGAGAACCGCTCCGTGGTGACGTCGGGAACCTATGAACGCTACTTTGAACAAAACGGCAGGCGCTACCACCACATCCTGGACCCGCGTACCGGGTATCCGCTGGATAACGAACTGGACAGCGTGACCATCATTTCAAACGATTCTATCGACGGGGATATCTGGACCACGCTGATGTACGGCATGGGTGTGGAGAAAGGCTGTGCGGTGCTGCGCGCGCGTCCTGATATAGAAGCGATCTTTGTGACCAAAACAAAAGAAGTGGTGCTCTCTTCAGCGCACCACTTCCGCTTTACTTTACTGGATAATAGTTACCGCATTACTGACAGTACTGTTTGAGCAGGCCTGTCTGCTCGGGCTGGAGACGGTAACGATATACCGGGCGCCCGGTAGCGCCGTAGTGAATGCTGGTGAACAGGATATTGATTTGCGCCAGCCAGATCAGATATTTGCGGCAGGAGACGCGCGAGATATTCACTGCACTGGCCAGGTCATCGGTGGAAAACTCGGTCTCCGGGTGAGCGTCAATCCACTGGCAGATGGTGCGCAGCGTTTGCGGCGTTAACCCTTTTGGCAGCTTTTTGCTGTCTGCCAGCTCCGGCGCGCCGCCGTGGATCAGCCTGTCGACGTCCGCCTGCTCATAATACTGGTGCGAGCCCATCAGGCTGTGCTTTGCCTTCCAGCCGTTCAGCGCCTCTTCAAAGCGCGGGAACTGGAACGGTTTAATCAGATAATCCACCACGCCGTAATGGATAGAGGTCTGGATTGTCGCGGCGTCCGCAGCCGAAGAGATCATAATGACATCGATTGGGCGACCGGAGGCGCGGATCACCGGCAGCAGATCCAGCCCGTTATCCTGCTGCATGTAGACATCCAGCAGCACCAGATCAACCGGCTGGGCAGGGTTGTTAATAATGGCCTCGGCCTGGTTCAGCGTGGAGGCGACGCCGCAGCAGCTAAAGCCTTCAACACGGTTAACATACAGACGGTTGAGGTCGGCTACCATGGCGTCATCATCGACAATTAATACATTTATCACGCGATATTCCTCTCGCTATCCCAGGGGATGTGAACAAAAAATTGGGTAAATACGCCAGGTTCAGATTCGACGGTG
Organism: Enterobacter cloacae complex sp. 382A5; assembly: GCF_050031095.1. Classification (NCBI taxonomy): domain Bacteria; kingdom Pseudomonadati; phylum Pseudomonadota; class Gammaproteobacteria; order Enterobacterales; family Enterobacteriaceae; genus Enterobacter; species Enterobacter cloacae complex sp. 382A5. The sequence continues at coordinate 2,920,838 of NZ_JBLGVK010000001.1, read as the reverse complement.
ATATCACCGCCCAGGTTCTGAATTTGCTGGCGGGCAAGGAACAGCCCAACGCCCCGGTTTTCACCTTTTGTTGAGAAGCCTTTAGTAAAAATAGTCTCCAGCTGGGCGGGATCAATTCCCGGGCCGTCATCGCTGACTTCACAGCTGAGCCAGCCATTCTGATAGTGCAGCAGCAGGGTGATTTCGCCTTCCGGCTGGCCCTCCATCGCGTCCAGTGCGTTTTCAATCAAATTACCGAGCACGGTGACCAGCACCGCGACCTGCTCTTCGTTGGCGGTATCCGGTATCTGGCACTCATCCGCCAGGGTGAGGGTGATCCCCGCTTCTTTCGCCCGGTTGATTTTACCCAGCAGGAACCCGGCAATCACCGGGGATTTCACCTTGCTCTGGATGGTGCCAATGTCAGTCTGATAATTGTGCGCTGTCTGCAGGATGTACTCTTCCAGTTTGTCGTAGCGCTTGATATGCAGCAGGCCCAGGATCACGTGCAGTTTGTTCATAAACTCGTGCGTGTGGGCGCGCAGGGCATCGACGTAATTCACCATGCCGTCGATGCGCTGCATCAGCTGGCTGATTTCGGTTTTATCGCGGAAGGTGGTGATGGCGCCTATCACCCGCTCCTGGCTTTTCACCGGCACCATGTTGCACAGCAGCAGCCGTCCGTTGCAGCTGATCTCCTGATCCTGACGCGCGATGCCCGTCTTTGACACCTCACGCAGGCTGGCCAGCAGGGGCGCGCTGGCGTTTTCGGTCTGCTTGCCGGAGGGCAGGAGCAATATCTCTCTGGCGGTGTGGTTTATCATCGTCACGCGGCCATGAATATCGACCGCTAACACTCCTTCGCGCAGCGACTGCAGCATCGCCTGACGTTGTTCAAACAGCGCGGAGATTTCATACGGCTCCAGCCCGAACAGGATGCGTTTCAGAACGCGAACCAGTCCCCAGATCGCCATGGAGCTCATAAAGATACTGAACAAAATGGTCCAGACGGCGTTGAGTCGCCCGCGGGCGATCTGGTCTTCTACTTTTTTAAGCGAGATGCCGACCACCACCACGCCGATCTGCTCGTGCTGGCTGTCATACACGGGCGTAAATACGCGAAGGGCTTCCGCGAGCGCGCCCCGGTTAACGGAGACGTTCTCTTTCCCTTCCAGCGCCGGGTTCAGATCGTCGCCGATGAAATGAAGGCCAATCAGCGCTTCATTCGGGTGCGAATAGCGAATACCGCGCATGTCGGTGACCACGGTCAGCAGCAGGTCGTTGCGTTTTGTAACGCCCTGGGCGATGGGCTGGATGATATCGGCCTGCGGCGGTTGCATCAGGCCGCGCTGGATCTCCGGGCTGTTCGCCAGCGTACGGGCAATACCCAGCGCCGTATCCTTGACGTCATCGCGGGTTGCCCGGGTGATCTGCACTGAATAGAGCGCAAAGACCAGCAGCAGCACAGAGGCGATGATCGCGCACACCATCAACGTGACCAGCGTGTTCAGTTTCATGGGGCGCTTGCGCGTCTGGGGAAAGGGCTGCAAATCGCTCATCAACACTCCGCGATGAAGAAGAAAGGGGTAATTATCGCCGATGACGCGCTTTTCTTAAAGCTGTGTAAAAGCATGCATTTGCTCCGCTTTTCGTGACCCTCCTCGCATGTCATCCATATAAAACACTTTATAGTGTGTGGGTACTCATAATAAGGAGGCTGTTTATGAGCATTATGCTTACCGGTTCGGTCAAGGAAAGACGGCACGCCAGCACGATGAATATCGATAGATTGTCCACGCTGGACATGCTGAAAGTCATTCACCAGGATGATGCACTTATCTCCGCTGCAATCACCCCTTTTTTACCCATTATTGCCCGTGTGGTGGATAACGCCGCCGCGACCCTGAGCCACGGGGGGCGTCTGGTTATGGTTGGCGCGGGGCCGTCCGGCTGTGTGGCGAAACAGGCGGCGGATGAGTATGCCCCGGGTAAAACCCCGGTGATGGCCATCACGGCGGACGACGATGCGACAAGCTACGAGCGCGGCGTTGCCGACCTGCAGGCGATTAACTTTGGCGAGCACGATATGATGCTGGCGGTCACCGTAAGCGGAAAAACGCCGTGGGTCTGGGGTGCCATGCGGCATGCGTGGTCGCTCGGTTCACCGGTGGCGGTGATTACCGATAATGCGCAAAGCGAAGCGGCGCAGCTGGCAAGTATGGTGATTGCGCCAGAGCTGGGCCCGGATGTGGTTGCCGGGTATCTCAACACCAAAGCGGCCATCGCGCAGAAAATGATCCTCTCTATGGTGACCACCGGGCTGGCCGTCCGCACCGGGCGGGTTTACAGCAACCTGCGCGTGGATCTGGAGGCGAGCAGCACCCAGTGGGCTGAACGGCAAATCGCGATCGTGATGGAAGCGGGGGGATGCACCCGAGCGGTAGCAAAAGCCGCGCTGGAGAGCTGTAACCATAACTGCAAAACGGCGGTGCTGATGGTGCTGACCGGGCTGGATGCCTGGAAAGCGCATGAGTTGCTTGCGCAGAACAACGGGTTCATTCGGGTGGCGTTGCAGGAAGCGCCGTAATAGAGCGCGCAGGAATAAAAAAAGGCCGCGATTGCGGCCTTTGGTGTTTTGGGGGATTAGAACTGGTAGGTCATGCCTACGCCAACGATGTCATCAGTGGAGATGCCATTGTCTTTATAGAAGCGATCATCGTTGTCCAGCAGGTTGATTTTGTAATCAACATAGGTGGAGAAGTTTTTATTGAAAGTGTAGGTCATGCCAAGGTCGATGTAATTGACCAGGTCCTGATCCACATAGTCGTAACCATTACCAGTATTGTAATCGTTACCGCCAATGTCTTTGCCTTTGGAGTAAACCCATGCCAGAGACGGACGCAGGCCAAAATCGAACTGGTACTGGGCTACGGCTTCAAAGTTCTGAGTTTTATTAGCGATACCAAAATCACCATATGGTGTCATGTTACGGGTTTCCGCATACATCATCGCCAGGTAAACACCTTCAGCATCGTATTTCGCGCCAACGGTCCAGGCTTCTGCACGTTCACCACCTGCATATGGGCTATAGCGGTTGTAGTTACCTGCACCATAAGCAACTTGTTTATTCGTACGGTCAGAAGAAGAGTAGGCCGCACCCAGGCTCAGGCCGAAATCGAAATCATAGGTGGTAGACATACCGAAGCCGTCACCATTCTGGAACCGTACATCTTCGTGACCGTTTTTGGTTCCTTCCTGATCTTCCTGAGCAAACTGGCCTTCATTCGCGCCCTGATATTGCAGCGCAAAATTCAGACCTTCAACCAAACCAAAGAAATCCGTATTACGGTAGGTCGCCAGACCGTTAGCACGGCCATTCATAAAGTTATCAGTCCAGGTGTAGGAATCACCACCAAATACCGGCAGCATATCGGTCCAGGCTTCTACGTCATAGACGACACCATAATTACGGCCATAATCAAATGAACCGTATTCGCCATACTTCAGACCTGCATAGGCCAGACGGTTAAAGGATTTATCACCGGCGGACTCAGTATTATTTGCGTAGGTTTTATATTCCCACTGGCCGTAACCGATCAGATCGTTGGTGATCTGGGTTTCACCTTTGAAGCCAACCTGCACATAGGTTTCATCGCCATCGTCGCCAGGGTTGTCAGAGAAGGTATGACGTGCATCGACTTTACCGTACAGGTCAACTTTATTACCGTCTTTATTGTACATCTCAGCGGCATTTGCTGCGCCAGCCATTAATAACGCGGGTACAAGAATGGCCAATACTTTTCTTTTCATTATATATTCCCTTTAGAGATAATTTATATGAATATATGTAATCACGCTCCGCAACTACAGCGTCGATACTATTCCAGGAAAGGGGGTTTAAGTTCAATAATAAATGTAATTAAATGGGTAAAAATATTACTAAATATTTCTAAGTGTCGCTTTATTTTTCTCGTGAATTATAATTTGAAATATATATTGGTTAATTATTGTTAAGTATTTTTCGTGGTTATTTTATTAATTCTATTATTAACCTAAATTATATTTCTCCGAATTAAACACTCACCAGTCGTCCTCTTCTGCAACCTTGCCCAGGATCAACTTAAGGCAAACTGAGCGTCAGAAACCTTCACACAGCACAGGGTTTAATGCCAAAATGTGACGGTTATCACAAAACCAGAGTAAGCATGTGCAAACGGTACGGCGGTGACCGTGGAGTGAAAGATGGAACGAAAAATCGAACGCAGCCTGGGAGGCAAACTGGCCCTGTGGGTGTTTTATGCTTTTTGCGGTTACTTTGTCTGGGCAATGGCCCGGTATATCTGGGTGATCAGTAAAATACCGTCGCTGCCGAATGCGGCAGTGGAAGGGGATTTGGGGTCGACCAGCGGCAAATGGCTTGGGGCATTGCTGGGGTTTCTGGTGCTGGGCACGGTCGGCCTGATCCTGGGTGGGATTGCGTGGTACACCCGTCCCCGTCAGGACAACTCGTGATAGCGTCCGGGAAAGTTGCTATTGTAACCATTTTAACAACAGGACGTGATGATGGAACTTACGCAGTGGCAGCAACGTTTTGAGCGCTGGCTCGGGGAAAACCACACCACCGACGACACCGCGCATGATATTTCCCATTTTCGTCGCGTCTGGATGACGGCGCAAAAAATCCTGGCTAACCAGGCGGTCGAGCCGCTGGTGATCCTGACCGCATGCTATTTCCATGATATTGTCAGCCTGCCGAAAAACCATCCTGAACGCGGCCAGTCATCCCAGCTGGCAGCGCGTAAAACGCGTGAGATCCTGCATCGCGACTTCCCGGACTTTCCCCCCGCGCATTATGACGCCGTGGCGCATGCTATTGAGGCGCACAGCTTCAGCGCCGGGATCGCGCCGCAGAGTCTGGAAGCGAAAATTGTGCAGGATGCTGACCGGCTGGAAGCGTTAGGGGCGATTGGCCTGGCGCGCGTGTTTGCCGTTTCTGGGGCGCTGGGCGTGCCGCTTTTTGACGCACGCGATCCCTTTGCTGACGCGCGAACCCTTGATGACCGGGCGTTTGCCCTCGACCATTTTCAGACCAAGCTGCTGCGCCTGCCTGATACAATGCAAACAGAAATGGGGCGCGAGCTGGCACGCCACAACGCCGATTTTCTCATCCAGTTTATGGCAAAACTGAGTGCCGAATTACAGGGTGACTGCCTGGGGCTGGATAGCCAGGTACTGAGCCGCTTCCGCCGCAGTTTGCACCGTTGAACTGTGGTAATCTGTTTCCAGTCTTTATTGTCCGGTTAAAAGAATGCAGGAAAATCGATCAGTGAGTGAGCCCGCACCTGAGCAGGCTGAGAAATCAACGGCAACGGTGCAGGCGCTGCTGCGCCAGCTGCTGGATATCTATGATGCCAAAACCCTCGCCAGCCAGCTCATGGCACACGGCGAGGGTCACTGGAGCCCGGCAATCATTAAGAGACTTATCACCAGCGAGCGGGCAGGGCATCGCCTGAGCGACGGCGAGTTTCGTTATCTGCAAACATTGCTTCCGCGTCCTTCCGCCGCCCATCCCCATTATGCCTTCCGCTTTATCGATCTGTTTGCCGGTATCGGGGGCATTCGACACGGATTTGAAGCCATCGGCGGACAGTGCGTCTTCACCAGCGAGTGGAACAAACACGCGGTCCGCACCTATAAAGCCAACTGGTATTGTGACCCGGACGCGCATCAGTTCAACGCGGATATCCGCGATGTCACGCTGAGCCATAAAAGCGGCGTGAGCGATGAAGAGGCGGCAGAGCATATTCGCCAGAACATCCCGGCGCATGACGTACTGCTGGCGGGCTTCCCGTGTCAGCCATTCTCGCTTGCCGGGGTATCGAAGAAAAATGCCCTCGGACGTGCCCACGGTTTTGCCTGCGATACGCAGGGAACCCTGTTTTTTGATGTCGCCCGTATTATCGATGCCCGCCGTCCGGCCATTTTTGTGCTGGAAAACGTCAAGAATTTAAAGAGTCATGACGGCGGTAAAACCTTCCGCATTATTATGCAGACGCTGGATGAGCTGGGCTACGACGTGGCGGACTCCCAGGATATGGGTGCCGATGATCCGAAAATCATTGACGGGAAACACTTCCTGCCCCAGCACCGGGAACGTATTGTGCTGGTCGGGTTCCGCCGCGATCTCAACCTGAAAGGTGATTTTACCCTGCGGGATATCCCGTCGCTCTATCCGGCGCGCCGTCCGTCCGTCGCCGATCTTCTGGAGCCCGCCGTCGACGCGAAATTTATCCTCACCCCGGTGCTGTGGAAGTACCTCTATCGCTATGCCAAAAAGCATCAGGCAAAAGGCAACGGTTTTGGTTTTGGCCTGGTCAACCCGAACGATCCGCACTGTGTCACCCGCACCCTGTCCGCGCGCTATTACAAAGACGGTGCGGAGATCCTGATCGATCGTGGCTGGGACAAAGCGCTGGGCGAGAAAGACTTTGATAACCCTGAGAACCAGCGTCATCGTCCTCGTCGCTTAACCCCACGCGAGTGCGCGCGGCTGATGGGGTTTGAGACGCCGCAGGGGTACAGCTTCCGCATTCCGGTCTCTGATACGCAGGCCTACCGACAGTTTGGCAACTCGGTGGTGGTGCCCGCCTTTGCGGCGGTGGCGAAACTGCTGTCCTCACGCATTAAACAGGCGGTTGCCCTGCGCCAGAGTGAGGCCGTCAATGACGGATGTGCACAATAAGGCGACGCGCAGTAAAAACATGCGTGCCATCGGCACGCGTGATACGGCGATTGAGAAACGCTTCGCCGGGCTACTGACTGAGGCAGGCTTTGACTTTCGGGTGCAGGATGCCGCACTTGCCGGGCGTCCTGATTTCGTCATTGATGCTTATGAGTGCATTATCTTTACCCACGGCTGCTTCTGGCACCGTCACGACTGCTATCTGTTTAAAGTCCCGGCGACGCGCACCGATTTCTGGCTGGAGAAGATTGGCAAAAACGTCCAGCGCGATCGGCGGGATATCGCCACGCTTGTCGAACAGGGATGGCGGGTGCTGGTGGTGTGGGAGTGTGCGCTACGCGGCAGACTGAAGCTGAACGATCGGGATCTGACCGAACGGCTGGAAGAGTGGATCTGCGGCGGCAGTCAGACCGCGCAGATCGACACTCAGGGCATTCATCCGTTTACGGTTTCTCCACCTGACACGGCACCACCTCAGGCTTAGCGGGCAGCAGGTATTTCCCCAGCGTGACCAGCACCACGGCAAACACAATTACGCCCAGCGCCAGCCATTCAACCGGCGACAGCGTTTCACCGCCGAGTCCCGTACCCAGCAGCACGGCAACCACCGGGTTAACGTAGGCGTAGCTGGTGGCGACCGCCGGAGAGACGTTGCGGATGAGGAACATGTACGCATTAATGGCAATGATGGAGCCAAACAGCGCCAGATAACCCACGGCGAGGAAGCCAGACAGATCCGGCATGGTTGTCAGCGTTTCGCCCGTCAGCGTGGAGGCAATCAGCAGCACAATGCCTGCGGCAAGCATCTCAATAGCGCCCGCCATCATGCCGGACGGCAGCTCAATACGCGAACCGTAGACGGAGCCAAACGCCCAGCTCATGGATCCGATAAGGATAATCACGGCCCCCCACGGGTTACCGCTCAGGTTGCCGCCGCTGTTGAGCAGAATGATCCCGGCGAGCCCAATTCCAATCCCCAGCCATTCCAGCTTGCGGGTGCGAATGCCGAAAAGACGGCTAAAGCAGAGCGTGAACAGCGGGACAGTGGCGACCACCACCGCCGCGATACCGGAGGGCACGTTCTGATGTTCAGCAACCGTGACAAAGCCGTTGCCCACGGCCAGCAGCAGCAGGCCAATCAGCGCCGCATTCAGCATCGGGCGTAGCGGAGGGAGTTTATGTCCGCGCAGCAGCAGGAAGGCCATCAGCAGGACGCCAGCCGAGAGAAAACGGATACCCGCCATCATCAGCGGAGGCCAGCTTTCCACCCCAATGCGAATGACGAAGTAGGTTGACCCCCAGATGATATACAGCGAAAAGAGCGCCCCGATGAGCGGTAGTAAGTGCCGAAAACGCATAGTCCCTCACGACGAAATAAAAAGTTCGCTCATAGTAAACGCCAAAACTACCGGGCTGGCGAGCCCTTTAATTGTGTAGTTGCTGTGAAATTTTTGTTGACGCAATGTGCCTGTTTCCGGGTGTGCGGTTTTGTTCCATACTATTCACTTAATTAGCAAAAAAAGAAGGATAGTCATTTTGGCGGGAAGTAGCTTATTAACATTGCTGGACGATATTGCCACCTTGCTGGACGATATTTCCGTTATGGGAAAACTGGCGGCGAAGAAAACAGCAGGGGTTCTGGGGGATGATTTATCGTTAAATGCGCAACAGGTAAGCGGGGTGCGGGCTAACCGCGAGTTGCCGGTAGTATGGGGCGTGGCGAAAGGCTCATTCCTCAACAAGGTGATTCTGGTGCCGCTGGCGCTGCTGATCAGCGCCTTTATCCCCTGGGCGATTACGCCGCTGCTGATGATTGGCGGCGCATTTTTATGCTTTGAAGGGGTAGAGAAGGTGCTGCACTCCTTCGCCGCGAGGAAGAAGCACGACACGCCAGAAATGCGCCAGCAGCGTCTGGAAGCGCTGGCGGCGCAGGATCCAAAAACCTTCGAACGCGATAAAATCAAGGGCGCCGTTCGTACCGACTTTATTCTGTCGGCGGAGATTGTGGCCATTACCCTGGGTATTGTGTCTGAATCGCCGCTGCTGAATCAGGTGCTGATCCTCTCCGGGATCGCCATTCTGGTGACGGTGGGGGTTTACGGCCTGGTGGGGCTTATCGTTAAACTCGATGATATTGGCTTCTGGCTGGAAGCGAAATCGAGCGCGGTAGCGAAAGGGATCGGTAAAAGCCTGCTGGTGCTCGCCCCGTGGTTGATGAAGAGTCTTTCCGTGGTGGGGACGCTGGCGATGTTCCTTGTCGGCGGTGGGATTGTGGTACACGGTATTGCGCCGCTGCACCATGCGATAGAACATTTTGCTGCACAGCAGGGCGCCGTGGTGGCGGCCATTTTGCCTACGCTGCTTAATCTGGTGCTGGGCTTTATTATGGGCAGTATCGTGGTCGCCGCAGTGAAGCTGGTTGAAATGCTGCGCGGTACGGCGCACTAATTGTTACCCGCGCCAGGATGCAAAAAGGCCATTCCTCGTCTAAATTGAAACAGTTTCACCCTGATACAGGAGGCAGGTATGGTCTTTTTGGTCAGTGATGAAGTTAAGCCTAAGAAGGGCGGCCCACGTATGATTGTCACCGGCTATTCCAGCGGAATGGTGGAATGTCGGTGGCATGACGGTTACAGCATCAAGCGGGAAGCGTTTCGTGAAGATGAGCTTCAGCCGGGTGACGGGCGGCAAAAGCGTGACAAGGCTTAATCACTTAACGCCCGGCCTTGCCGGGCGTTTTTATATCAAGTATCGGGTGTAAGGAAGCGATCAGGGAGTATGTGTGCAGCGTGATACCTTTGTTGTAAGACGAACTTTTCTGCAATGGCTGCATAAGCGTAGCAATCCAGGTGCGATTGTTAATCTCTGTTTTCTGGTGGTACTGGTTTTTTCGACCCTCCTCACCTGGCGTGAAGTGGTGGTGCTGGAAGATGCCTATATCTCAAGCCAGCGCAACCATCTGGAAACGGTGGCCACGTCGCTGGACAGACAGCTTCAGTTCAGCGTGGACAAACTGCTTTTTTTTCGCCAGAGCATGGGCGATGCGCTCCAGACGCCGCTGGCGTTTGATGTCCTGCGTGCAGCGGTGACACGCTTCAATGCAGACCGGTCTCGTCCTTTCTGGCAGCTGGCTGTGGATAAAAAACGTACGCTGCCCATCAACGGCGTATCGGATGCCTTTGTTGAAAAGACCACGCTGCTTAATCGCGACGATGAACTTCTCGATAATGAAGTGTCTGCTGCGCTTGAAGTGGGGTATTTGCTCAGGCTGGCCTCACCGGTCATGCGCAGCGAAGAACGGGTGGTCTATGTCTCCCGCGCCGGGTTTTACCTCTCCACGGATACACCGGCACAGAGCGCCGATATCATCCCGCGTTATTACCATTTGGTGACCCAGCCCTGGTTTACGCAGCAAACGGAACGTAATAACCGTGCGCGCGCGGTACTGTGGTTTATCTCCACACCGTCAACCTGGACGGGCAACGAGCGCATGATCACCGCCAGCGTACCCATCTATTTTGACCATTACTGGTACGGCGTGGTGGCGATGGATTTTTCTCTCAATACCATGAAACGTCTGCTGGCCGACGCGACGGATGACCACGCCGAGGGCGAATATCAGCTGTATGATACCCGACTCAATATGATTGCCTCTTCTGAAGCATCCACAAGCGAGGCCAACCATTTTGATGAGCGTGAAACGGCGCAGATTGCCCATGCCATTGAGAGCGATACCGGCGGCGGGATCCGGCTTGGCAGCCGTTTTGTCAGCTGGGAGCGGCTCGATCATTTTGACGGGGTTATCCTGCGGGTCCATACCCTGCATGAAGGCGTAAAAGGCGACTTCGGCAGCATCAGTATCGTGCTGGCGCTCCTGTGGGCGCTCTTCACCGCCATGCTGCTGATCTCCTGGCTGGTGATCCGCCGGATGGTCAGCAACATGTACACGCTCCAGCACTCGTTGCAGTGGCAGGCCTGGCACGATCCGCTCACCCGCCTCCATAACCGTGGGGCGCTGTTTGAGCAGGCAAAAGCGCTGGCCGGGCAATGTCAGGCGCAGTCGCTGCCGTTCTCGGTGGTGCAGATCGATCTCGATAATTTTAAAAGCATCAATGACCGCTTCGGCCATCAGGCCGGAGATAAGGTGCTGTCTCATGCGGCGGGGCTGATTGCCAGCGCCCTGCGTAAGAACGACGTTGCCGGGCGCGTGGGCGGGGAAGAGTTTTGCGTGGTCCTGCCGGGGATCGGGCTGGAGGAGGCGAGAGCGGTGGCGGAACGTATTCGCTCACGCATCGACAGCAAAGAGATCCTGGTGAAAAAGAGCACGACGTTGCGTATCAGCGCGTCGATGGGGGTCAGCTGCGCGCAGGAGAAGGGGAATTACGACTTCGAACAACTGCAGTCGATAGCGGATGCCCGGCTGTATCTGGCAAAACAGCGCGGCCGCAACCAGGTGGTCTGGGACGATCACGACAAGAAGTGATCCAGCCCTTCATGCCAGCCCGCCGGTCCTGCTTGCTGCGTGTGATACACCCGGGCAGGGTTATCGTCGCGCAGCGTGATGCCCTGGCGGTTAATGCCCTTGATCACCACCGCGAAGTCGACGCTGTCGAGCAGGGGCGCATCATTCGGACCATCGCCCAGCCCGAGCGTCGTGGGCATGATGCCTTCCTGTTCGCGATACTGCGCAATGAGCCAGTTCACCGCCACGTCCTTTCCGCAGCGGGCGTCCAGAATGTGCCAGAAGCGGGCACCCTGCAGGCATTTCAGACCGCGCTGCGCCAGCTCCTCTTCAAACTGCACCATTTTCTCATCGGTGTCGCGCCAGATGAGCGTGACAGAGGCTTCATGTTTACGCGCAAGCGTCGAACGATAGCGGCTCAGCCCCGTCCATTCGCCGATCACCCGGTCATCGACATCGTCAAAGGTGGTGAATTTATACCCTGCCTGCAGGCGGATTTGCTCAATGAACGGGCGAATGTCGCGGTGAAGCATTCCCATAGTATGGCGCTGCGCCTTTTCCCAACGGACATCGGGCTGGATGACCGCGCCGTTTTCGGCAATAAAGGGTAACCCCTCGAGGCCCAGATCCTGCTGAATATCCTGCATCTCCGCTGCGGTTTTGCTGCTGCACAGAATGAGCGGTACCTGAAAATCCTGCAGCTTATCCAGCCAGGGCATTGCCGGCTGCCAGGCGTAGGTATGAATATCCAGCAACGAACCATCCAGGTCGGAAAAAACCAGCAGGGTGTCCTGCAGGGAAGGCCGTGCAGCTCCCGATTGCGAATAGCGCTTCATCTAAGAATATTCCTAAAAAAATAGGACTGTCGGAAGGGAAACGTGCGGAACCGATCCCGCCAAACCCGCATTCGACGTACCTTGCTGCTCATAACAAAAATTCACGTTTAAAAAATATAATATTCGCCACGAGAATATATGCTTGTCAGGCAAAATCGTTGAGGATAGTGTTTCGACTACATCAGATTTCCTGGTGTAACGAATTTTCAAGTGCTTCTTGCATAAGCAAGTTTGATCCCGGCCATCCCCATGACCGGGATTTTTTTCGCCCTAACGATTCGCTTCAGACACGCTAAAGTCATGGATATCAAGCTCGAAGGCCTCGGCCAGTTCACGGTAGGTGTGATAATCCCTTCCGTTGACGATGACCCGGTCAGAGTTGTCATCCGTACGACGAACTTCTGACTCACTGATCTCATTGATGGCGGCCAACAGGGCATCGACATCCACTTCGACCTCGCGTTTGATGGTGTCGCTGTACTCTTTATCGGTCTTCATTTCGGGGTCCTCATTCAACCGTGTCCAACATTGATTATAGACTGAACACAAAAACGCCATTCGCGCGCCGTGGCGATGTGCGATTTTGCGTTTTGTTCTACACTGGCTCAAAACCACAGGAGGAACGTATGAAGGTTAACGATCGGGTTACTGTCAAAACGGACGGTGGACCGCGCCGCCCGGGGGTGGTACTGGCAATTGAAGAGTTTAGTGAAGGTACAATGTATCTGGTATCACTGGAAGACTACCCGCTCGGCATCTGGTTCTTTAACGAACTGGGGCATCCGGATGGCATCTTTGTGGAAAAAGCGGAGTAACACGGCATCGGGTGCCCGACAGCGCCCGTAAAAGCAAAAATCTCTGGCCAGGCCAGAGATCGTGTAGGGTACTCAAGGTCTTATGCAACTAACGCATGTTGACGAAAATCCCGTTCGTCACATTATCGGTCAGGCGGACAACGTGGTAGATCACTTGCTTATTATGGGTTTTAATCTTCCTTTTAATATTTCCTTTATGTGACGAAACGGTTTTGGCTTTAATATTCATCTGGTCTGAAATTTGAATCGTTCCTTGCCCGGCCATCCACATTCGCAGCATGCTTGATTCAGTTCTGCTTAATGATAGGGTGGGTAAGTTAACCGCTCCTACATTCTTAACTTCCTTATTCAAATAATCCCCCAGAATGTCATCCAGCGACTCTGGTTTTATCGATTTAGAACTGATCAATAAATTTTTACGGACCAACAAATACTCATCGAAATGGATATTTGCGATCGCCATAAAAACAATAAACAGGGTTTTAGGATGCTGATTAATGATTTGCTTAATGTGCTGACTGTTGGCTGGATCGTGAATGAAACAGTCCTCATTAATAAACACCACGCCTGGTTTGAGTTCATCACAAGCGGCTGCGAGCTCCTCAACGGTGTGTGCGTCGTTGATGTCTCTCTTTCTTACCCCTCTGCTTGCCAGATACCCGGTTAACCCTAGCCGGGTGTAGCTGCATAAATCCATAATGATCGTTGACATGGCATACCCTCACTCAATGCGTAACGATAATTCACCATCTGCCTGAGAGCTCATAAACAGCCATACGGGATGGAAAAAATTAATAAACCTGTGAGCATGACAAAGACTTTCAGGCGGACTCACTATCCCGTAAAGTTACGTATAATTTGCCAGGAATCATCTTAAAGTAAAGTAAATATTAAGTATTGTGAGGTGGTTAGAAACAATTAAACCGCGTCAGATATATCCTGGAAGATGTTTTTCGTGTTTTATTTTAGGAATATCCTCAGAAAGACAATATCAACTGTGAGGACTATTATTTACGTGGCAGCTCGCTGACAATATCCGCTAAGAGGTTGAATATCTCGCCGAATAAATGCTCACAGAAGGGGGCGATAAGTGGCATTAGCAATGACATTAATAAAATTCCCACCGTCAGCGTCAGCGGAAAACCAATGACGAACACCGACAGCTGCGGGGCCATGCGGTTGAGTAAACCCAACGCCAGGTTCACGGTCAGGAGCAGGGTGATGATCGGCAGCGCCAGCATCAATCCGTTGAGGAACACCAGCCCTGCGGCGCTGGTGAGTGCCAGGAACGCATTGCTGTTAACCGGGTTTTCCCCAATCGGCAACGTGTGGAAGGTGTCCACCAGCATGGAGATGAGCCACAGATGGCCGTTAAACGACAGGAAAAGCAGCATCGCCAGCATATCGATAATGCGCGCCAGCACCGGCATGTTGAGGTGGCTGCCGGGGTCGACAAACGTGGCGAACGATAGCCCCATCTGCAGGCCGATCAGTTCCCCGGCGGTGCGCACGGCCGCAAAGGCCAGCTGCATGGTAAAACCAACCGCGACGCCAATCAGAATTTGCTGCAACGCCACCCATACCGCATTGGCCGAGAAGATCGGAATATTCACCGGCGGCAGGGAAGGGGCAACGATGATGGTGATGATGATGCCCAGTCCCACTTTGACCCGCTTCGGGATCGCTTTCTCGCTCAGAATCGGGGCGGTGGTGATCAGCGCCAGGATGCGCAGCATGGGCCAGAAATAGACCCCAAGCCACTGAATCCACTGGTCGCTGGTAAAATGGAGCATCGTCGCGTCAGCCGATGATGTACGGCAGATTGGTAAACAGGTTACGCATGTAGTCCAGCAGCAGATTGAGCATCCACGGCCCGGCAACAATGATTGCCACGAACACGGCGATGATTTTCGGAATGAACGAGAGCGTCATTTCGTTAATCTGCGTGGCGGCCTGCAGAATACTGATGATCAGACCGGTCACCAGGGCGACAAGCAGCAGAGGCGCGGCAACGGCAATCGCGATTTTCATCGCTTCCGTGCCCATCATCATGACCGATTCTGGCGTCATTGCGCGCTCCTCAACTGTAGAAACTCTGCGCCAGCGAACTGACCAGCAGCTGCCAGCCGTCGACCAGCACAAAGAGCATGATCTTAAAGGGCAGGGCAATGGTGGCTGGCGGTACCATCATCATACCGAGCGCCATCAGTACGCTGGCGATCACCAGGTCGATAATCAGGAACGGGATAAAGATGGTAAAGCCAATCTGGAAGGCGGTTTTCAGCTCGCTGGTGACGTACGCAGGCAGCAGTATGCGCATCGGCACAGCTTCCGGGCCCTGCAGCTCACCGGTGTTGGAAAGGCGGGCAAAGAGGGCCAGATCCGCTTCGCGCGTCTGGCGCAGCATGAATTCACGCAGCGGCTGCGCGCCTTTCTCCAGCGCCTCCTGCATGGAGATTTTATCTTCACTGAACGGCTGGTAGGCGTCGGTATAAATCTTATCGATCACCGGCGACATAATAAAAAAGGTCAAAAACAGGGCCAGGCCCAGCAGCACCTGGTTTGGCGGCGCGGAAGGGGTACCCAGCGCGTTTCGCAGCAGGCCAAAGACAATGATGATGCGGGTAAAGCTGGTCATCATCAGCAGGATCGCCGGAATAAAGGTCAGCGAGGTGATGAACACCAGCGTCTGAACCGGGAGCGACCAGCTTTGTCCGCCGCCCGCCAGAGGGGTTGAAACCAGACCGGGCAGTTGCGCATAAACCGCAGGAGCAAACAGGCCAACGCCCGCGAGCGTCAGGGATAACAAACGGCGCATCAGGATCTCCCGGAACGCTTAAGCATACTCTTCATGACGGACTGGAAATCCGCAGGGGCTTCTGCACGCTCATCACTGATAGCAGGGGCGGGCGGCAGTTTATGTAAAACGTTGACGTTTGACGCGGTGACGCCCAGCACCAGCCGTGCGTCCTCAACGTCTACGATGACCACGCGCTCGCGTGGCCCCAGTGTTGTACTGGCGCTGACCTTCAGACCGCGCGTCCCGGCGGTTTTACCCGCCAGGCCAAAACGCTTCGCCAGCCAGGCGGCGATAAGAATAAAGGCAATAATACCGAGCAACGCGCCGCTCACCTGGAGCAGCGGTGAGCCGGGAACGGCGGAAGGTTGTGATACTGTTGCCTGGGTTTTCATTCTTAACGGCTCAGACGACGCATGCGCTCAGACGGGGTAATGATGTCGGTGATACGCACGCCGTATTTATCGGCCACGACCACCACTTCACCCTGAGCAATCAGATACCCGTTGATCAGGATATCCAGCGGCTCACCGGCCAGACCGTCGAGGGCCACGACGGAACCCTGCGTCAGACGCAGCAGCTCTTTAATAGTCATGCGGGTGCGGCCCAGCTCAACGGTCAGCTTAACCGGGATATCCATAATCAGGTCGATGTCCTGCAGTGTACCGCTGACATCACCGCCGCCTAACTGTTGGAAGACGGCATCCGCTGCACTTTTGGCCGGGGTCGCTTTTTGCTCGTTTAACGCGTCAGCCCACAGATCGTCCAGTGCTCCGCTGTTTTCATCGGACGGATTGTTCATGTCACTCATTTGGGCTGTTCCTCATTCAGCGAATTCAAAATCGGGTTGATCAAGTGCTCAACGCGTAACGCATACTGGCCGTTAATTGTGCCGTACTGACTTGTCAGCACGGGGACACCATCCACATGGGCAATAATGCGGTCGGGTTTTTCTATCGGCAAAACGTCACCGGGTTGTAATTTCAGGATCTGGGATAACCGCAGCGGAATATCGGCAAAGCTCGCCACCAGCTCAAGCTGTGAGTGCTGGACCTGGCGCACCAGGTTTTCACGCCAGTTCTGATCTTCATGACGTGAGTTCTCCAGCGGTGGGTTGACCAGCAGCTCGCGCAGCGGTTCGATCATGCTGAACGGCAGGCAGATGTTGAACTCGCCGGTCAGGTTACCGATCTCCACGTGGAATGGCGTGTTGACGACGATGTCGTTCGGAGAGGTGGTGATGTTGGTAAATTTCACCTGCATCTCAGAACGCACATACTCCACTTCCAGCGGGTTAATGGCCTTCCACGCGTCGCTGTATGACTCCAGCGCCAGCTTCAGCATGCGGTTAATGACGCGCTGTTCGGTGTGGGTGAATTCACGACCTTCTACTTTGGTCGGGAAGCGCCCGTCGCCGCCGAACAGGTTATCCACCGCAATGAACACCAGGCTTGGGGAAAACACCACCAGACCTGTGCCGCGCAGCGGTTTCAGATGGATCAGGTTAAGGTTGGTTGGCACCGGCAGGTTGCGGGCAAACTCATGATACGGCTGAATGCGGATCGCACCGACCGTGATATCCGGGCTACGACGCAGCAGGTTAAACAGCCCCATACGGAACTGACGTGCAAAACGTTCGTTAATGATCTCCAGCGCCTGCAGACGTTCACGTACCACGCGACGCTGGGTATTCGGGTCATAGGGACGAATATCGCTATCGCCGCCAATGCCCGGTTGCGGATCATCACTCTTATCGCTGTCGCCGTTGAGCAGCGCATCGATTTCTGCCTGAGAAAGAATACTGTCGCCCATGTCGTTACCGCAGAATAAAGGCTGTATACAGAACGTCAGTGACTTCCTGCTTAGGTTGGCCGTTCACCAGCGGGGTCGCCAGCGTTTGCTTAATAGCGTCGACCAGCTTTTGCTTGCCTTCATCGGTGGCAAGCGTTGAAGCGTCCTGACGAGAGAACAGCAGCAGCAGACGGCTGCGCACTTCCGGAAGGTAATCGTTCAGTCGGGAACGGGTGGCTTCATCTTTCAGGCGCAGCGTGATGCCGACATACAGCACACGATCCGCATCACCGAGGTTGACGGTGAAGGTATCCAGCGGGAAGAACACCGGTGCCGGCGGAGGTGGCAGTTCGGCTTTGGCCGCAGCAGTAGAAGGTTTCTGCTGCATGCGCCAGTAACTATAGCCCGCGGTAGCGCAGGCGGCGAGCGTGATTAACACCAGCAGCGGGATCCAGATGGAACGCTTACTTTTTTTGGTGATCGCGGAGTCAGTCATCTGATACGAGCTTCCTGTTTCGGTACAGCTTAATATGGTGATTATCCCGTGTCCGGCTGACGTCAAAGCGTGGAAAAGACGGGGATAATCACGCTACCTCTGGCGTTTAGGCGAAGATGTCTACGGCGCGGTTGCCGCTCGCAGCGGATTGCAGGGCTGCCGGGGTCGGCAGCAACTCATCGCTCTCTTCAGTAAATCCGCCGTGTTGGCCGGAACGCGACGCCTGCTGTTGCTGCTGGGACGAAGACTGCTGCTGCCCGGCAAAGCTCTCGCTGCTGACGCTACTCTGTGTAAGCTGAATGCCGTTTTCCGCCAGTGAGGTACGCAGTACCGGCAGGGCGGCTTCCAGTGCAGCACGCACGTGGCCGTGCGCAGAGACCATCTGCAGCTGCGCCTGGTCATTATCCAGCTTCAGCGAAATGTGCACCTGGCCCAGATCTTCCGGGTTCAGGCGCAACTCTGCGGTTTGCTGTCCTTGCTTCGCAAACAGCGTGATGTGCTGGCTCAGGTTCTGTTGCCATTCGTGGGTACCGAGCGGCTGACTCAACACCGGTGCGGTGGCAACGGTTGCGGCAGGCTGCGCGGTGGCGTGGCTGGAGACAATCGGCGCCAGGGTGGCGGTTGGTGTTGAAGACGAAGACGCGCTGGCAAGATCCTGTTTCTCGGCCGCGACGGCGAGCGCTGGCGTCGCCGGTGCGTTGGCCGGCAGGGACGGATCAACGTTTTGCGCCTGCCCGGCGAAAGACGGCTGCGCGTTATCCTTGCCCGTCAGGGCGCTGCCCAGTGCGTGTGCAGACGTGCCGTTTTGCGTAAGCGTCGTGGCGGTCAGGGCTGACGTTGCTTTGAGTCCCTCACTGCCCGCGCCTTTCGCCGTGACCGGCGTGGAGGTCTGCTGGTGCGGCAGCATGGCCATCAGCGCGCTTAAGCCCGCCAGCTCTTCTTCGCTCAGTTCGGTTTTGCTGTTATCGGCACTATTCGCCGTGGTCAACGTCTTCAGGGCATCGCCCTTAGCGGCAGGCATCAGCCCGGAGACCAGCGTTTGTAGCGGCGTCGTCTGCGCCGTTTCATCGCCAGCCTGCGTGGATTGACGCGCGAGCAGATCGGCAATTTTCGCCTGCAGGGTGGACTCTCCCCCGGCGTCCTTCGCGACCTTTGACAGCTTGCTGCCAGCCGCCTTCAGGTCGGCCAGCGTCAGCGGCGCATCTTTGCCCTGACCGCTGGCGTCCGTTAACGCGCCCGCCAGCAGAGAAAGAAAGTCTTGCGCACCGTCGGTGCCTTTCCCCGTTTGCATGCCCCCTGACAGGTCGCTGTCGGTCATCAGCAGTTGTTGCAGTGTGATCATTCCGGTTTCCTCATTGATGCGCGCTGGGCAAACTCATCCATTTTTTTCTGATCCTGGCGGTTTTCCGCCAGCGTCGCCGCGGCAATCTGCCGGTCCTGTAAGGTCTGCCAGGCCTGCAGTCGCTGCTTCTTCTCGCGCCAGAAATTCAGCGCGGTGTCGACTTTTTGGGTCCATTGCTGAAGCTGCTGGCGATGCTGTTCTATCGCCTTCTCCAGCGTCTGAATAAACTGCTGATAGTTAATCCAGCGCTGGCTTCCAATGCCCTGTGTCATATCGGTATTGAGGTTGGTGCGATACTCATGCTGATAGTCGATTAACATCTTCAATTGCTCTTCAGCCTGCTGGCACCCGCGTCGCATTGCGCCAAGCTGCAATGCGGCATCATCAACTTCTTTTTCAGCCAGATCTTTCAGCGTTGATAACGCGCTGTTTTGCGCCATGATCGTCGCCCTCCACCTGTGTTACACCTGCGGGAAAATCAGCTCCAGAGCCTGAATCGAATCTTCCCAGTCGGCACGTTCAAATATGCCTTGTTGCAAAAATGCCTCCAGCTGCGGCCACAGGCTAATCGCTTTGTCGAGCATGGGATCGCTACCTTTGGCATACGCTCCCACGCTCACCAGGTCGCGGTTGCGCTGGAAGCTGGAGAGCAGTTGTTTGAAGTTACGCACGCGGGCGTAGTGCTTCTCGGTAATCAGTGCCGTCATTGCGCGGCTGATGGAAGCTTCAATATCAATGGCCGGATAGTGTCCGGCTTCGGCCAGGCGACGCGATAACACAATATGACCGTCGAGGATCGCACGCGCAGAGTCGGCAATCGGGTCCTGCTGGTCGTCGCCTTCGGTCAGCACCGTATAAAACGCGGTAATGGAGCCACCGCCGCTAATGCCGTTCCCTGCGCGTTCAACCAGCGCCGGGAGTTTGGCAAAGACCGACGGCGGATAGCCTTTGGTGGCCGGTGGCTCACCGATGGCCAGCGCGATTTCACGCTGCGCCATCGCGTAACGGGTCAGAGAGTCCATGATCAGCAGCACGTGCTGGCCGCGGTCACGGAAATCTTCCGCGATGCGGGTGGCATACGCGGCACCCTGCATACGCAGCAGCGGGGAGACATCCGCCGGGGCGGCGATGACCACCGAACGGGCGCGGCCTTCCGCACCCAGAATGTTTTCAATGAAGTCTTTAACTTCGCGGCCACGTTCACCGATTAGCCCCACGACGATCACATCGGCCTGGGTGTAACGGGCCATCATGCCGAGCAGGACCGATTTACCCACCCCTGAACCGGCGAACAGACCCATACGCTGGCCGCGACCGACGGTCAGCAGGGCGTTGATCGGGCGCACGCCGGTATCAAGAACATGTTCGATCGGGGTACGCTGCAGGGGGTTAAACGGTTGGGTGATCAGCGCGCCGGTTTCGGTGGTATCCGGGGCGGGAAGGCCGTCGAGCGGTTTACCGCTGCCGTCCAGCACGCGGCCCAGCAGGGCAGGGCCGAGCGGGAGCTGCTTACCGCTTTGCAGACCATCGCCGATGATGTTTTTCGCATAGACGCGCGCGCCGGGCAGAATGCCTTCCACCTCTTCAAGCGGCATCAGGAAAAGACGCTGGCCGTTAAAGCCCACCACTTCGCTTTCCACTTCTCGCGTTTCCTGCCCATCCTGACGCTCGATCACGCAGGTGGCCCCCAAAGGCAGCTGCAGGCCGGTGGCTTCCAGCACCAGACCGGTGGCGCGGGTCAGGCGCCCATAACGACGAACAGATGGCAGTTGCGCCATCTTCGTTTCAAAGTTATCGAGCGTGTTGAGCCAGCGAGTGAGGCGTGCGGTCATCAGACGACTCCCGGAGCCGCCAGGCGGCACAGTTCCTGCCAGCGGGTGGCGACGCTGGCATCCAGATCGCCTTCATCGGCGGAGACTTTGCATCCGCCGTGATGTAGCGACGGGTCACCGCGCAGACGCCAGCCGTGCAGGCTCAGCGTGGCACCGAGACTCTCTTCCACACGCTGGAGATCGTCCGGATGAACGCGCAGTTGCGGTTTTCCGCTGAACAACGGCTCTTGCTGCAGCAGGCCCTGAATTTGTTTGATCAGCGCTGAATTATCGACCGCCGGTGTCTGGCCAATTACCTGACGGGCCGCTTCCAGCGCCATCTGCATCAACCGGGAAGCAATCACGCTGTCCAGCGCATCCAGGGTGTGCTGGAACTCGCTGACCAGCTGCTGCATACGGGCATGGAGAGGCGCCTGCTGCTGGCGCGCCTGCTCAATACCCTGTTCTAACCCTTTCGCCAGACCTTCCTGATAACCCTGGTCATGGCCTTTCTGTCGGCCTTCATTCAGACCTGCATTAAAACCTTGCTCATGCGCCTGCATTTGTAACTGCGCCAGCATCTGCGTGCGCTGTTCTTCTTCGCTCAGTTCAGGCGCCTCGACGTCGGTGTCGCCCTCCTCGGGCGACGCTACGACAGCCGGGGTGAACTCAGAGAGGGCAGGGGCCAGATCGTCAGGCGTCCAGCGCTTCCACGGCAGCTCATTAGACATAGGTGTCGTCTCCGCTGCCAATTACCATCTCGCCGGTTTCTGCCAGACGACGAACGATGAGCAGGATCGCTTTCTGTTCGTTTTCCACCTGAGACAGACGCACCGGGCCACGGTTGGCAAGGTCGTCGCGCAGGATATCTGCCGCACGCTGGGACATGTTGCGCAGGAACTTCTCGCGCAGCGGCTGTTCGGCACCTTTGAGGGCGATGAGCAGCGACTCGGAGTCCACTTCCTGGAGCAGGCGCTGGATGCTGCGGTCGTCCACTTCGACCAGGTTTTCGAACAGGAACATCTCGTCGATAATTTTCTGCGCCAGCTCGCCGTCGAACTCGCGAACCGCCGTAATAACGGCTTCTTCCTGCTGCGTTTTCATCAGGTTGATAATTTCCGCTGCCGTTCTCACGCCGCCCATTTTGCTGCGCTTGAGGTTTTGGCCGTCGAGCAGGTTGTTCAGCACTTCGGTCAGCTCCGCCAGCGCGGCTGGCTGGACACCGCCGAAGGTGGCGATACGCAGCATCACATCGTGACGCAGGCGCTCTTCGAACAGCGCCAGAATATCGGCCGCCTGACCACGTTTGAGGTGAACCAGAATGGTGGCGATAATCTGCGGGTGCTCGTCGCGAATAAGGTCGGCGGCACTCTGCGGCTCCATAAAGTTGAGCGTTTCGATCCCGCTGGCGGTATCGCGCGTTTCGAGAATGTCTTCCAGCAGGCTGGCGGCACGCTCTTCACCCAGCGCCTTGACAAGCACGGAGCGCAGATAGTCGTTGGCGTTGACGTTGAGCGCTGCAAACTGTTCGGCTTCCTGCTCAAACTCCGACAACACTTCGGTCAGCTGTTTGTTGGAGATCTGACGCACGTTGGCCATGGCCGCACTCAGAATTTGTACTTCTCGCTGGGAGAGGTGTTTAAACACCTCTGCCGCACGATCTTCGCCAATGGTCATCAGCAGGATGACGCTTTTATCGGTGCCCGTAAGCGTATTACTCATGTTCGTTACCCATCCATTGGCGGATGACCAGCGCCACGACGCGCGGATCGTTATCTGACATTTCGCGAATGCGCTGGCTCATGACCTCAGCACCCATGCGCTGATTAGCACGACGCTGCTGCATCTGTTCGTCTTTGCTGAGGCGGACTTCAACCGCTTCTTCCACTTCCTGACGCGCGTTCATCTGTTCGCGAGCCGCTTTCTCGGCTTCTGCACGACGCTGCAACTGAGGACGAACGCCCTTACGCCACAGCAGCCAGGCGACAATCAGCACCAGCAGCCAGCGTCCTGCAGACATCAGCTGATCGATAAACGCCTGCTGTTGCCAGAACGGCAGCTCACCGCCGGTCTCATCTACCGGGTTAAACGGTGAATTCACCACGTTGAGGCTATCGCCACGCTTCTCGGAGTAACCCATCGCTTCACGGGTCAGGTCTTCGATCTGCTTCATCTGCTCTGCCGTCAGAGGCAGCGGTTTGCCATTCGGCAGCGTTTTGTAGTTCACCACGACGGCCACCGACAGACGCTGAATATCACCCACGTTCAGTTTCGTGTGGCGGATAGTCCGATCCACTTCGTAGTTGGTGGTTTCGTTACGGCTGCTGGTACGTGGACCGGCATTGCTGGCCGTCGAGGTTGTGGTCTGCTGATTTTGCTGACCGTTCTGCTGATTAGCCGGCGGCGTGGAAATAGGGGCCGCGTTAGCCGGGGCAGGCTGGTTAGAGAGTGCGCCCGGCACGCCGCCTGGGTATGCACCGCCAACCTGTTCGTTTTCGTTAACCTGGCGAGAGCGCATCACTGCCTGAGCCGGATCACCGTTCGGGCGGTACTGCTCTTCGGTCTGTTCTTTATTAGAGAAGTCGATCTGCGCGGTAACCTGGGCATGGACGTTGCTGTTACCCACAACCGGGCCGAGGATCGCTTCGATGCGGCGCTGGAGGCGCGCTTCCACATCGGCGGCATATTTCAGCTGCGCGTCATTCAGATCGCGCCCGGCGGTATTGCTTTGGGTCAGCAGATGACCACTCTGGTCAACCAGCGTGACGTTACCCGGCGGTAAACCGGCGACGGCGCTGGAAACTAAATGTGTAACCGCGCTGATTTGCCCTTCATCCAGCGCCCGGCCGGGTTCAAGGTTGACGGTGACGGAAGCCGACGGGGATTTCTGTTCGCGGACAAACAGGGACGGTTTAGGCATGGCAAGATGCACGCGGGCGCTCTTCACCGGGCCTAATGTTTCAATCGTGCGGGCCAGCTCACCTTCCAGCGCACGCTGGTAGTTCACCTGCTCGCTAAACTGGCTGATACCGAACTTTTCCTGATCCAGCAGTTCAAAACCCACCGCGCCGCCCTTCGGCAGGCCCTGCTGCGCCAGGCGCAGACGGAGTTCATGGACTTTATCTGCCGGTACCTCAAGCGCACCCCCGTTATCGGCGAAGCGATAAGGGATGTTCATTTGAGTCAGTTGGGTGACGATGGCGCCGCCATCCTGATCGGAAAGGTTGCTGTAAAGCGTGCGGTAATCAGGACTTTTCGCCCACAACACCATCGCTACAAGGATCGCAATTGCGGCAGCGCCTGCCACGATCAACGGGATTTTAGGATTCGCGCGAAGGCGGTTCATCCACTCGAGTGATTTATTCTGCGGCGCTGTCGATGCTGCTGCACTCATTGCGCACCTCTTAAATCCTGGTGGTTTACGTTATTCGTGTAGAGAAACAAAACTGACTCCCGGGTCGGCAAACACGACAAAAGTTCCATATTGATGGCCCAGCCATTATTTGATGATTCGTGATTTTCTATGGGTCAAATAACCTGGTTTTTTATCGCTATTTACCGCCATTATCTTATTGACAAGCTGTTAGTCTTGACCGCGTAAAAAACCATCCAGGGGAGAGTCATGGCTATACAGGGTATTGAAGGGGTTATCAGTCAGCTGCAGGCAACCGCGATGACGGCCCGTAATCAGAATGTGGCAGAACAGCAGCCGACCATCAGCTTTGCCGGGCAACTGCATGCTGCGCTCGACCGTATCAGCGATACCCAGACCGCCGCGCGTACCCAGGCCGAGAAGTTCACCCTCGGTGAACCTGGCGTGGCGCTGAACGATGTGATGACCGATTTGCAAAAAGCCTCGGTCTCTCTGCAGATGGGGATCCAGGTGCGTAATAAGCTGGTGTCTGCGTATCAGGAAGTGATGGGGATGCAGGTCTAAGACCTGGACGATCTTCGCTGGCAGCCTTAGCGCTTTAATGCCACAATATTTTTTTCTTCGAATGCAGGAAAAATGATGAAAAAAATAGCAATTGCTGGCGCGCTGCTGGCACTCACCGGGTGCGTACAGGTTGATAGCTACAAGGATGTGATCAAACATCCTGTTCCGGCACATCTGGCGGGATACTGGCAGTCAAAAGGGCCGCAGAGCAAAATGGTTAGCCCGGAGGCGATTGCCACGCTGGTGGTGACGGAGGAGGGCGATACGCTGGACTGCCGTCAATGGCAGCGCGTGATTGCCGTGCCGGGTAAAATCATGCTGCGTTCAGACAGCTATTACAACGTGACCAGCAAGCTGGATATCTACCCGCTGGAGCGCGATGGCGCGGTGCTGGAGTATGATGGCATGGAGCTGCAGAAGGTCGATCGCCCAACGGTTGAGTGTGCCGATTACCTAAGCAAAAATCCGCTGGAGAGTAAGCTACCCTGAAGGTAAACGCAAAACGGCAACCTCGTTGCCGTTTTTGGTGTTTGCGCCCTCTCCCTGTGGGAGAGGGACGGGGTGAGGGCATCAGCCCGCACTTTCCCAGTACTACAATGCATCCTCAATCACCCACACGCTCACGCTTCCGCCTTTGCAGGTAAATGTCCCTTCGCCATCCGCTGCGGTGGTGACCGTTTCTTCACGATTGCCGAGAAAATCACGCCAGGTTTTGTTCCCGTAGTTTTCCCCAAGGCAGATCACCTTCTCGCCATCATCCCCATTGGACATCACCACCACGCAACCGGGATCCTCTTCCGTGCCACTGCGGCTGAATGCGATGCAGTTAGGGTGGTCAAAAAACAGCGTCTGCACGCCGTGGGCAAAGCGCTGACGGGCGAGGATCAGCTCGTGCAGTTGCTCAATCACCGGCATATCAATGTGGTAAGTTTCACCGTCTCCCCCGGTATCGTCATAGCTGGCGCCAAAGAGATCGGGATAAAACACGCTCGGCACGCCATTTTCCCGCAGCAGGATCAGAGCGTAAGCCAGCGGTTTAAACCAGGCTTCCACCGGGGCTTCAAGCGCCTGCAACGGCTGGGTGTCATGGTTGGCAACCAGCGTCACCGCATGGAACGGATCGGCCTCCACCAGCGTGCCGGTGAAAATCTGGCTCATGTCGTAGTCCCGCCCCTGACGCGAGGCCTCGTGGAATTTCATCTGCAGGGGGGCATCAAACAGCATTGTTTTACCCTCGACCTGATTAATATAGGCCTGCAGTTTATCCACCTCGTGCGACCAGTATTCCGCGACGATAAACAGCGGTTGCGTTGCCACTTCCTGGACGTGTTCAATCCACTCCTTATAGAACCAGGCGGGGATGTGTTTGACCGCATCCAGGCGGAATCCGTCGCAGCCGGTTTGTTCCATGACCCAGCGCGCCCAGTACTTGATCTCCTCCGTCACGGCATGGTTACGGAAATCGATATTTTCGCCCATCAGATAGTCGAAATTACCCATTTCGTCATCGACTTGATCGTTCCAGCCTTCGCCGGTGTAGTCATTGACGATTTTGAAGATGCCATCCTCATCGGGGTTTTCGATGTGGTCGATGCCGCTAAAGCATTTGTAATCCCAGACGAACTGCGAATACTGTCCGGCGCGGGCAGGGAAGGTGTAGCGGGTCCAGGCTTCGCACTCGATGATCTCATCATCGATTTGCGTGCGGTCCTGTTCGTTCACACGCTGAACGCGAACGTGCTCTTTCTCATCGGCGCCCATTTTGTGGTTAACCACCACATCCAGCAGCACCGCGATGTTATTGCTTTTGAGCGCATCAATGGCTTCCAGAAGCTGGGCTTTATCACCGTATTTGGTGGCAACACTGCCTTTCTGGTCAAACTCGCCGAGATCAAACAGATCGTAAGAGTCATACCCGACCGAGTAACCGCCCGATGCGCCTTTATAGGCTGGCGGCAGCCAGATCATATTGATGCCGATTTCGTTAAGATTGGGGGCTAATGCCGTGACCTCTCGCCACAATTCACCGCCTGCAGGGTAATACCAGTGAAAGCATTGTAACAGGGTGGGGTTTTTCATCGTCCGTGCTCCAGAAGCCGTTTGGCTGACTTCTGGAGTATGGATGAAGAAATCATAATTGTGTGTCGCGGGTCAAACTTTCTGGATAAAGAATATTCCCTGACAGCTTTCCATAGGTTGATGTGATGGATTGCTGTTTACCGGTTTGATCAATGAGGCTGCGCAGTTCGTCCATGCGTGTGGCAAGCAGCATTTTGAGCTCGGTCTCGTTTTGCAGAACCTTCTCGAGTAGAAAACGTGCCTGCTCAATCTGGGACGGATGTGCCTCCGAAATAGGGTTTTTGGAGATATTCTCTACCAGTTGAACATAAGATATCTCAAGGGTAATGAGATCGTCCCAGAGACCGGAACGAGCATGTTTTAACATGGTAAGGCTGAGGTTATAGAGGGCCTGCCAGTTATCAAGAGCGGACGCTGGATTATTCATCAATAGATATCCTGAGAAGAAGGACCATTGGGACCAATTTGTTTCCACGCATCCGCAATGTTATTGAGCAGCGCTTCGACCTCTACAATCGCCTCCACGTCGTTACGCAGATTTGCATGCAACAAACGTCTGACCATGTACTCGTACAGCGCGGCAAGATTGCCCGGCAGTTCACTGTCGATCTCCATATTCAGACCGGCTTTTAACCCGTTATCGATAATATTGATCGCCTTCGATAAGGCTTCGCCTTTTTCGGTGATTTTACCTTCGTCCAGGAAAAGACGGGCGCGGACAAGGGCACTCAATGCCCCGTCAAACAGCATTACGACAAGTTGATGCGGACTGGCACTCAGCACCGCGCTTTCCAGCCCGACCTGCTGATAAGCTCGGGCGCCATTTTGTGCATACATATACGTTCCTTACGACTAAGAACTGAACTGCTGTTTCAGGTAGGTGGCCGTGTTATTCAGTTTACTCATCATGGTATCAAGACTGTTGAACTGTGCTTTATAACGGGCCATCGTGGCTTCGATGCTCGCTTCCATTGCGTCGTAGCGCTTATCCAGGGTTTTCAACGTGCTGTTGATACCGTCAGTCGCGCTTTTGATGATCCCTTCTTTACCGGTGGTCGTGCTCAGCATGGCGGTCAGGGTATTGCCCATCTGCGTGGCCAGACCGGTTGTTTTGCCATCGCCAATAAAGTAGGCCTGCACCGCTTCCGGGCTGTCGGTGAGTGCTTTTGTCAGTTTGGCATCGTCGATTTTCAGGTTACCCATTGAGCCGTCAGCGCCCACGGTAGGATCCTGGGTGATACCGAGCTGGGCCATGATCGCGTAGGAGCCAGACTGGACCACGGTCAACATATCGCGCAGCTGTGACTGTACAGAACGAACGGTGTTGTCACCCAGCAGCGCACCGTTGCTGGCGGACTGATCGGCACCGGCTTCCACCTTCACATACTTGGTGATGCTGGCGATGGTCGACTGCAGGGAGTTGTAGGCGGTAACCCAATCCGTGACGGCTTTTTTGGTGGCATCGGTAGAGCGGGTGACATCTAAATTTTCGCTCTTGGTGCTTTCTGCCTTCAGGGTGAGGGTTACGCCCGGCAGCGCGTCATTAATTGTGTTGGTCGAACGCTCAATGTCGATGTCGTTGATGGTAACCAACGCATTTTGTGACGCGGTTTGCTGATTCATCGCGCCGGTATTCGTGGATGAGTCGTAGCTGATAATGCCTTTTAAGGTGTCGTCACCGGTCACTGTCACCGTCATGTCATTGGCCGTGCCGGTGGTTTTCGAGGACAGCATCAGGGTGTACTCGTTGTCCTTCGACTTCACTACCGTTGCCGTGACGTTGCCGTTGGCCTTGTTAATCGCGCTGGCAATACCGTTCAGGCTGGTGTCACCGTCAGCAAGATCGACGGTCAGCGGTTTAGTAGTGCCTGGCTGACTGATGGTGATGGTGCGCGTGGTACCGGTAGTCGCTCCCAGCTGCGCGGTGGCACTGGTCTGGACGGCAGAGGTTAATACCTGAGCTTTCGCCAGCGATTTAACCTGTACGCTATAGGAACCAACCGCTGCACCGGCCGTGGTCGTGGCGCTGAAGGCGGTGTTGGTTGAGCCAATAGACGCCGCGTTCCAGGTGTCCGTTTTTCCCAGGGCTGCAGTGGCGGTATTCAGCGACGTCATTGCACTTTGCAGCTTACTGAACGCGCTCAGCTGGGCATTATAGGACGTCTGCTGATTGGTGATGGTGTTCAGCTTGGTTTTTTCAGCCGTTTCGAGGTTGTTATACAGTGTTGCCAGATCCAGACCTGAACCTACGCCCAGACTCGTAATAGTCGCGCCTGAAGAGAGAGTGATTGAGCTACTCGCCATTTTTTTATTTCCTTTAGCCAATGGTAGTTTCAGGTAGTTATCGGCGACTTATGCAGATAGTTTACGTTTCAGGTAAAAAAATTATCGGCTGAATAGCGCTCAACCTTACGGCCATATAGCACTATTGGCGCGTGAGAGACATATATACACGTCATCCTTCAAGCTGTCTCGGCGTTGGCTGCGCTCGCTCACCCCAGTCACATAGTTATCTATGCTCCTGGGGATTCACTCTCTTGCCGCCTTGATGCAACTTGAATGATATTGTGTATAAAAGAAAAACGCGGGAAGAATAAAATGTGAAAACGTTTCCTGAAAAATAGCGTTTCTGATGGTGCTTTGAGTAGACTTTAATAACTATAAATTCATTAAAATCAATGTGTTAATAATTTTTTGACGAAATTTCTAAAGTCTTATTCAGACCCGTCGATAACTTTCATGACGGTGAGAGACGCCGTGAGTGTTAAGGCACCGACCCTAGAAACCATTTTTGAAGGAATTAAATTATGGCAGTTATCAATACTAACCTGTTGTCCCTGACCACTCAGAACAACCTGAACAAATCTCAGTCTTCTCTGGGCACTGCTATCGAGCGTCTGTCCTCTGGTCTGCGTATCAACAGCGCGAAAGATGACGCTGCTGGCCAGGCGATTGCTAACCGCATGACCTCCCAGGTTAAAGGTATGACCCAGGCGGCGCGTAACGCCAACGACGGTATCTCCCTGGTTCAGACTGCTGAAGGTAACCTGAACGAAATCAACACCAACTTACAGCGTATTCGTGAGCTGTCTGTTCAGGCTGCTACCGACACTAACGGTTCTTCTGACCTGACTTCTATCAACACTGAAATCAAACAGCGTCTGGCTGAAATCGACCGTATCGCGGGCGCAGCTAACTTCAACGGTAAGAAACTGCTGGACGGTTCCGTATCTACCGCGCTGAAAATTCAGGTTGGTGCAGGTACTTCTTCTAACGACACCATCTCCATCGACAGCAACGCGCTGATCAACGCCACCTCTGGTACCCTGAGCGCTGGCCTGAGCACTGCAATCTCCGATAACGCCTCTGCACAGGCTGTTATCTCTGCTGCTGACGCTGCAATCGCGAAAATCGATACCGCGCGTTCTAACATGGGTGCGATTCAGAACCGTTTCGAATCTACCATCAACAACCTGAACAACTCTATCAACAACCTGTCTGCTGCTCAGTCCCGTATCCAGGACGCTGACTACGCTACCGAAGTTTCCAACATGTCTCGCGCGCAGATCCTGCAGCAGGCTGGTACTTCTGTACTGTCTCAGGCAAACCAGGTTCCACAGGCAATGCTGTCTCTGCTGCGTTAATCGCCGCGCCTGTTTCACAAAAGGTTGCTGGAAACAGCAACCTTTTTTTTTGCCCGTCAGACAATCTCCGAAATAAGCCATTATTCCCGGGGGTGTTCCTTCCATTATCCCGGATATTCCCTTGTACGATGGGTAAGAATCGCAATCTTACTAAGAGAATCGGGATGAACAAGTTCGAGCGTACACGATCGCTGCATCAGTTTTACCGTGACGAATTTTCACGGTTAATTTTCCTGCCGGAAACGGATGCATTGCCTGCGCATATCGTTACCGAAATCCTGCATTATAAAAATTCCGATATTGCCACGCTCGAACCCCAGATCATGGAAGCCATGACCGATCTGGATGCAGACAAAGAACTCGCCGTGAAGCGCATGCTGTGCGCGATTGCTGCTGCAAACGCCGCGTTTGATTTTAAAAATGAAGGGAAGCCCACGCCATTTTCAAAAGAGATGAGCGACACCATTACCGGCTGGGTGGTAGAGGCGCTTCAACACGACAACAGCATTAATCTACTGGTGGCGGGTATTCAGGTCTTCTTCCGCATTAACGAAATTGACGCCGCCTTATTCCTGATTTCTAACTACTACGCGGTGGTGAGTCCATCCCCAACCGTGATGAAAATATTGTTGTTGGTTTGTCTGATGGAAGATGATTTTAATCAGATGCAGACGCTTATCCAGCAGCTGACCGCCAATCCTGAACATATTGGTGAAGACGCGTTAACGATGCTGATGATCGTCACGGGCATTCATAAGCTGGGTGGCTGTCCCGAATCGTTCATCGATTTTTCCGCCCTGAAAATGCCTGATTATGAGCCTGATTTTTCGCACTACGAGTGGCTTCTTCCGGCGGAAGAAAACGGAAAAACCACGGTTCTGGTGGCGTGCGACAAACGTTATTACTTCGATCATGCCCTGACGCTGTTAGGGTCTGTCTACCACACCAACGGCGATGGACTTAACGTTCACCTGCATCTTTATAACCCGGATGATGAGACAAAGGCGCACGTTAATGCCCTGCACCAGCGTTTTCCGGGCATGGTGATATCCGCGACGGCCGAAACCATTACGCCTGTTTTTGGTATCAATGTCTGGTATGCCTCAAGACGCTTTGTCTTCCTTAGCTATGCGCTGAGCGTATTCATGTCACCGATCATGGTGCTTGATGCGGATTGTCTGGTGCGTCAGAACTGGTCGGATATTGAGCCACATCTCCCGAAGAGTGAGATTGTCCTCTCTTACAGCAACGGCGCGCCGCCGTGGGAGCAGGTGCCTGCGGGCTTTGTCTATACGGTCCCTGGCAAGCTTTCGCGTAAATACCTTTCGCTTGTCGCCACCTTTATTGACTGGAACTTACGCCGCGGTAATGCGGAGTGGTTCCTTGATCAGGTCGCGCTGTCGGTCTCACTGGATGCCCTTCCGGCGATAGAACAGATGGCCATTCATCGCGAGCCGCTGGAGAAACTGATCGACATTCGCTACACCGACGACACGTTCAGCTGGACCGTGACCACGCAAAAATCAGGCGGCGAAGCGTACCAGAACTATAAAGCTGCGATGCAACAAACCTATTTTGGCTAACCACTGAACTCATGGAACTTTCTCTGTATGTTGTATCCAGATAATCGATTCACGCTATCCAGTCTGCAGGCTGCCGCTGCTCTGTATCAGTTTCCTGCCGGGGCGCCTGAAAATGCGCGCGTCCTGGATTTAGGCTGCGGACAGGGAGATGTGTTGTTATCCGCTGCGCTGGCCTGGCCGGATTGTGTCGGGATAGGGATTGATAGTAACGAAGAGGCTGTTTCAGCGGGGCAGAGGCAGGCGCAGCGTCTGGGTATCGCCAATATCGAACTGGTTGCGGCGGGTCTTAACGATGTGTTGAGCGTGTCGCCGGGTGAGTTCGATTACATTCTGATCCGCGGGGACTTTATTCCTGCTGGCATGCCAGAGCGTGACGCGCTGTTGCAGTGGTGTCATCGTCATTTGGCGGCGCGCGGCATGATTGCCATTCATCAAACCTTTACCCCGCCTGAATCCGCGGCGCAATATGTCCAGGATGCGCTGGCTTTCCATGCACGTCTTGCGGGCCGCCCAGAAGAGCAGGTGGCGTTTGCTCGCGGCATGCTCAGCTATCTGGCCATGACTCAGCCGGAAGGCGAGATCAAACACCATGTGCTCGCGATGGAGCACGTTGACGACGCCACCCTTAGTGAGATGCTGGCAAGCGCCACCCATACCTCCGGGCAGTTTATTCACTTCAACGATAGCCTTTCCGCCTGCGGGTTACGCTACGTGGGAGATGCGCTGCCGCAGTACGAAACGGGTGAAAGCGTTAGCGAGCAAATTCATCAGCTGCACGCTCTGGTCTCATCCGGACAGACGTCGATTGCCGCGCAGCAATATCTCGATTTTGCCGTCAACCGTCGCGAGCGCGTCAGCCTGCTTTCCCGTGATGATGCCGTCAACGCGGCGGCGCTGGATTTTACCCGCCTGAACACGCTGCACTGGGCCGGTGATTTCAGGCGTTACCGCAACGAACGGGGTGAGATTGTTAATGCTCACACCAACGCGGAAGGGAAGTTTTTCTCAACGCTTAATACTACGACCCTGCACATTCTCGATCTGCTTGGCGGCGCATGGCCGCTGAGCCTGTCGTTTGAACAGCTGGTGTTCAACACCCGTCTTCCTGAAAAGGAGGAGGATGTCGCCCAGCAGGTACTTGAGTCACTGAAAGATCTGTTTCTCAATCAAATTCCGGGACTCTACTGGGCCGGTTCACCGGGGCCATACAATGTTCAACCGGAACGTGAACTTGCCTTCATTTCACCTCTTCAGGCAGGCGATGACGCCGATGTCACGTTTAATCTGTGGGGCGCGCGCGTCACGCTTAGTCAGGAAGAGCGTGAATTTGCACTTGCAGGCATGGATGTCAATCAGGCCAAAAGCAGCGAACTTTTTTCGGCACTGAAAGCGAAAGGTCTGTTGAAAGGCTCCCCTGAAGCGTGGCGCAGAGCACAGCAGCATTATTTACGCCCGGGGGATGTCGACTATCTCAAACGTAGCATCGATACGCTGTTGCTGCTTAACGTCGGGTCGCAGCAGGGCGGTTTACTGGCTGACGGGCAGATAATGGCAGGGGAGAAGGATGAACAGGATCCTGCTATCGATCTCATCTACAAAAACGTCAATGCCCTGATTGCTGCGGGGCTGGCTAAAGACGCGCGTGATTATATCCGGGGACAGATTGAAAACGACCCCCATAACCTGCATATGCTTCGCTGCTATTCCCGCGCCAGCCTGCTGATGGGGGACTGGGATGAGGCCTTATCGGCACTCGGTCAACTGATGAGCCGCTACTCTGCCGGGCAGGATATCTGGTTCGACCTGGCCACCGTGCTGCAGAAAAAGGGTGAGTTGCATTATTCAGCCCGCATCCTCCAGGCGCTGCTGCGGTTGAATAAAAACAACGCGTCATTCTGGAATACGCTGGCGGTGGTGTATCACTCGCGCCGCAACATGGCCATGGCTGAACGCTGTGCCAGAGAGTCTTTGCGCTATAACGCCACGAACCCGCTGCATCTCGCAATGATGGGCATCATTCTGAGTGATAACCAGAAACTGACGGAAGCACGCTATTTCCTTGAGAAATCGCTCGAGTTTGCGCCGGGTGATTTTGACTGTTTCACCAGCTTGCTGTTTGTTCTGACCCACGATTTTTCCGTCTCGCCGGAGGTGCTCTTCGAGCGCCATCTTGCTTATGGCGAGCTGGTGAGCGCATGGGCGAAAAAATTCGACCTGGCGCTGCCGTGGCAGGGTAGCAAGGATCCAGAGCGGCCGCTGCGCGTCGGCTTTGTCTCCGGCGATTTCCGCAACCACCCGGTAAGCCGTTTCCTGCGGCCGTTCTGGGATGGTATGGACCGGGAACAGTTCTCCCTCTACGGCTATAGCACGCTCGATAAAGATGATGCCGTCACGGAGCACTTCCGTAACACCTCGACGAAGTGGTTATCCGTTACCGATCTCAATAACGTTGAGCTGGCAAAACAGATCCACAGTGACGGGATCGATATTCTTTTTGACCTCTCGGGCCATACCACCGGAACGCGGTTACCTGCGTTTGCCTTTAAGCCTGCGCCAGTGCAAATCACCTGGCTGGGCTACCCGGGCACAACCGGGATGACGCAGATGGATTACCGCATTATCAGTACCGGGTTTGTCAGAAATGCGGCGATAGACGCGCAGTTCACGGAGAAGCTGATTGCAATCCCGCTTGATAACTTCTTCGAGCCGGATGCGTCCAGTCCTGACGTCAATACGCTGCCAGCCCTGACGAACGGCTGGTTTACCTACGGTAGCTTTAACCGTCCTAAAAAATTGAACGATCGTGTCTTCGCGCTGTGGGCGCGCATTCTCCAGCATAACGCCACGTCACGGCTGCTGATTGGTTTTATGGATGATGACGCGATGATCGCCCGCTACCGCAAAAAGCTCAATGCGCTGGGCGTGGCGGATGAACAGCTCATCTTCCGTAAAACTACGGGAATGGAGGCCTACCTGCAGATGCATCACGAGGTGGACATGCTCCTTGACTCCTTCCCGTACAACGGAGGCACCACCACCAGCCATGGCATCTGGATGGGCGTCCCGACGCTCACCCTGGCAGGGGCGACCTATCCTGCCCGTCAGGGGCTCGAGATTATGCATATCTACGGGCTGGATGAATTTGTTGCGGAAAGTCAGCAGGACTATTTCGATAAAGCCGTGCGCTGGCAAACCCAACTGGAAACCCTTAACGCCTTGCGCCAGAACATGCGGAGCACGATCCCGACGCAGGGGCAGAGCAATGTGGCGATTCCTTTCCAGCAGGCCCTACGTCAGGCCTGGCGTAAATGGTGTGCTGACGAAGCACCTCACAGTTTCCGGGTAACAGGTACTGAGGATTAACTTATGAAAAATGTCTACGTTACCAGTCCACTTCTTCCACCACTTGAGGAGTTCATCCCTTACCTGGAGACCTTGTGGGAAAGTAAAATTTTGACCAACAGCGGGCAATTCCATCAGCAACTGGAAGAGGCGCTGGCGGCCTATCTGGGCGTAAAGCATGTCTGCCTGTTCTCTAACGGCACGCTCGCGCTGCTGACGGCGCTGCAGACATTGCGTATTACGGGCGAAGTGATCACCACGCCATACTCCTTTGTCGCCACCTCTCACAGCCTGCTGTGGAATGATTTAACGCCGGTGTTTGCCGATATTGACCCTGTCACGTTTAATATCGATCCGGATCGCATTGAAGAACTGATTACGCCTAAAACAACGGCCATCATGCCGGTCCACTGCTACGGTATTCCGTGCGATATGGAACGCATCCAGAAGATTGCCGATACCTATGGGCTGAAGGTGATTTACGATGCGGCCCACTGTTTCGGCGTCAAACAGGATAACGCCAGCATTCTCAATTATGGCGATCTCTCCGTGCTGAGCTTCCACGCCACGAAGGTATTTAATACCTTCGAAGGGGGCGCCATTATTTGCCACGACGCCAAAACCAAACAGCGCATCGATTATCTTAAAAACTTTGGCTTTGCCGATGAAACCATCGTGATGGCGCCGGGTATTAACGCCAAGATGAATGAAGTGCAGGCGGCCATGGGACTGCTGCAATTAAAGTATATTGACGGTGCGCTGCAGGAACGTGCGGTGATTTATCAGCGTTACGTTGAACTGCTCGATGCCGCGCTTCCTGCGCTGGAATACATTAAACCGGCCAGTAATATTGAATGGAATTACTCTTACTTCCCGGTACTTATTCGCGCAGATTCGGCGGTCAGCCGGGATGCGATTTATGCGGAATTACGTAAGCATAATATCTATGCCCGCCGTTATTTCTACCCGCTTATCAGCGCCTTCCCGATGTATCGCCACTTCCCGACGGCGAATGTACAACATCTCCCGGTTGCCGATGAAATTTCTCATGCGGTGCTTTGCCTGCCTATCTATCCCGGACTGCCGGTGGCCGATCAGCGTCGTATTATTGAGATTATTCAGGGCTTGTTTATCGATGCTACTCATGCGGCAGAGCCTGCGCTGGTGGTCAATGGATAGGAAAGGAAACCGATGAAGCTGGCGATCATGCAACCCTATTTTTTCCCGTATTGCGGCTATTTTCAGCTCATGGCGGCCGTTGATGCTTTCGTGGTGTATGACAACATCAAATACACGAAAAAAGGGTGGATTAACCGTAACCGTATTCAGGTTCGCGGTGCGGAGTCGTTAATCTCGCTGCCGCTAAAAAAAGACTCGGACTTTCTGGATATCAGGGAGCGGCAGCTCTCAGCCGCGTTTGACCGCAATAAGCTGTGCAATCAGATAATCGGGGCGTATCGCCATGCCCCCTCATTTTCTGCGGTAATGCCTGTGGTTGAGGAGATTATTCAGAACCCGGACGAAAACCTGTTTAATTATCTGTGGCAGGGCTTGAACCGGCTGCGGGACTATTTTGGCTTCTCCTGCGAGCTGATTGTCTCGTCCTCATTACCGGCGAATCACGCGTTAAAGTCTCAGGATCGCGTCATCGATATTTGTCAGGTGATGAACGCCCGTACGTATATTAATCCCCCGGGGGGCATGGCGCTCTATTCCCGGGAGGATTTTGTCGACCGCGGACTTGAGCTGAAATTTATCCAGCCGCAGCCGTGGCACTACCCGCATTCTGACGCGGCGTTTATTCCGTGGCTGTCGATTATTGACGTCATGATGTTTAACCCTCGCAATGAGGTGGTTCGTCGCCTCCAGCATGGTTATGAGTTAATTTAATATGTTTACATGGAAAAAATTGGGTAAGGTCTTTACCCCGCAGGAAGTGACCCATCTCCCCTGGCTTAAAGAGTTTGCGCAGGCCCCTGCGACGCTGATCTTTGATGATTTCGTACGCGTCTATTTCTCCTGCCGTCCACCCGCCGATGAACAGGGAAAATATGTCAGCTACTCCGCCTGGGTCGATTTGGCACGTGACGATCTCTTCCACGTGTTGCGCGTCGCCCGCGAACCGATTCTCCCGTTGGGCGGATACGGAGAGTTCGACGAATTTGGAACCTATCCCGTCTCCGTTATGCGCGATAACGATGTGGTAAAAGCCTGGTATGCAGGCTGGACCCGCTGCGAATCGGTGCCGTTTAACGTGGCAATTGGCATGGCGGTGAGCCATGACCAGGGGGAAACCTTTGTTAAAGCGGGCCCGGGACCGGCAATTGGTTACTCACCGGATGAGCCGTTTGTGATGAGTGGGCCAAAAATTCGCAGATTCAATAACCAGTGGCAGCTTTTTTATATCGCCGGGCGCAAATGGAAGTGGGTGGATGGCCGCGCAGAGCCGGTCTACAAGATCCGCATGGCGACCTCAGACGATGGCATCAACTGGACGAAGCTGAATAAAGATCTGATCCCCAGCCGTATCGAAGAGGACGAGGCGCAGGCCAGCCCGGATGTCTTTTACGCCAACGGCAAATACCATATGTTCTTTTGCTACCGCTACAGCGCCCATTATCGCGGAAAGCAGAACGGTTACCGCATCGGCTACGCGTGGAGTCTGGATATGATCACGTGGCATCGGGATGACAGTAAAGCTGGCATTGATGTGTCTGCCTCCGGGTGGGATGCCGAGATGATCAGCTACCCCCACGTATTTGAACTGGATGGCACTATTTACATGGCTTATCTGGGGGATCAGGTGGGCCGCTATGGCTTTGGCCTGGCACAACTTGAGGGCAAATTATGCTAACCCTGAACTGGCGTAAGCACGGACTAATCTATTCGCCGTCGCAGTTTCCTCCTCTGGCAAATGGGGTAGGGTTTGCCCAGTCTCCGCAAGCGCTGGTGTTTGATGACTTTGTCCGTATCTACTTCTCCACGCGTGAGCAAGAAAAGCACTCAGCAAAGTTTATCAGCCGCGTCTGCTATGTGGATATGGATAAATCTCTGCGGGAGGTGCTTCGCATCAGTCCCGAGCCGGTGCTTGCTCCTGCTGAACTGGGCACATTCGACGAGCACGGTATTTTCCCCTGCAACGTTTTGCGTCACGACGGCAAAATCATGGCCTGGACAACCGGGTGGAACCGTCGCGTTTCGGTCTCGGTTGATACGGCCATTGGTCTGGCAGTAAGCACAGACAATGGCGAACACTTCACCCGTGTCGGTACCGGGCCGGTGATGGGCCCCTCATTGCACGAGCCACACTTAGTGGGTGATGGCTTTGTCATCCATACCCGTGAACGTTTCCACATGTGGTACATCTTTGGCACGGGCTGGAAAAAGCGGACGCCGGAATCGGTGCCGGACCGCATTTATAAAATTGCCCATGCGGAATCAGACGATGGCATCAACTGGCAGCGTGACAGCCAGCAAATCATTCCTTCGGTGCTGGGGGAAGACGAATGTCAGGCGCTGCCGACGGTGATTGAAATCAATGGCCGGTATCATATGGTCTTTTGCTTCCGGGAGTGTTTCGATTTCCGTACTGGGCAGGGGCGCGGTTATCGTCTGGGCTATGCCTGGTCTGATGATTTACACCACTGGCATCGTGATGATAGCCAGATGGCGTCGCTCGCGTCCGTGGATGACTGGGACAGCGAAATGCAGTGCTATCCCCATCTTTTCCGCTGCGATGAAAAAGTCTATTTGCTTTATAACGGTAATGCGTTTGGCAAAGCGGGCTTCGGCCTTGCGGAACTGGTGTTATGAATCGCTGGGTGTTTTGTCAAAACCGCGCCTCTCGGGCGGAGATAGTCGAACATTTTAACCGGTGTGACCCGCTATTTATTGCGTCAATCAGCGAAAGAATAGCGTTACAGGACTATGCCCAAAAAATAGTGGCGCGGGCATGGCGAAGCGAAGCCTGGCAAAACAACACCCTCAGCGGACTGGTGGCTGCCTATTATAACGCGCAGCGTCAGCAGGGATTTATTACCAATGTTTCCGTTTTGCCGGACGCTCAGCATTGCGGCATGGGTAGCCAGCTGTTAATTCAAAGCATTGCACATTTACACTCCCAGGGTGTGACTGAAATTAATCTTGAAGTCGATAAGAATAACGTGTCGGCACAACGTTTATATCTAAAGCATGGTTTTACCTTTGGAATAGCAAACGGTTCAAAGATAACCATGACTTTACAGAGAGAGAAAACAACATGACCCTTCGTGATTACAATCTGGAAATCAAGGATACTGCCGAACATCAGTACGCCTATAACTTTGATTTTGATGTGATGCACCCTTTTATGATTCGTGCGTTCACACCGTTCTTTAAGCCGGGTAATTTACTTGAACTGGGTAGTTTTAAAGGTGATTTCACCGCACGCCTGGCTGAAAAATTTAACGCCATCACCTGCGTGGAAGCTTCCGAAGAGGCGATGGCCATCGCCCGTGAGCGCCTGGGAAAAAATGTCTCGTTTGTCCATTCCCGCTTTGAGGATGTTCAACTTTCTGAGCGTTATGACAATATTGTTCTCACTCATGTACTGGAGCATATTGACGATCCCGTTAACCTCTTAAAACGCATTAATGATGAATGGCTAACGGATGACGGACACCTTTTTCTGGTGTGTCCCAATGCGCATGCCGCTTCCCGACAGATTGCGGTCAAAATGGGATTAATCTCGCATAATAGTGCGGTGACGGAGGCCGAGTTTCTCCATGGCCATCGTTGCACTTATTCTCTGGATACGCTTGAGAGAGATGCCCGTCTTGCCGGACTGAATGTGGTTTATCGCACAGGTATTTTTTTCAAAGCGCTGGCTAATTTCCAGTGGGATAAACTTTTACAGACGGATATCATCTCGACGCAATATCTTGAGGGCTGCTACGAGTTAGGCCATCAATACCCTGATTTATGTTCAAGCATATTCTTGCTGTGTAAAAAAGGCTGACGTTATTCCTGCTGCAGGATGCATGTTATCCCGACATGCATCGGTAACCCCCAAATAACCCCTTATTTTACCCACTATTCATCCAATTGAACGCCCTGCAGAATCGGATAATCATGCCGATAACTCAACTAACGCAGGGCTGTTTATCGTGAATTCACTCTATACCGCTGAAGGTGTAATGGATAAACACTCGCTGTGGCAGCGTTATGTCCCGCTGGTGCGTCACGAAGCATTGCGCCTCCAGGTGCGTTTGCCGGCGAGCGTGGAACTGGACGATCTGCTACAGGCGGGCGGTATCGGGTTATTGAATGCAGTTGACCGATACGACGCTCTGCAAGGAACGGCATTTACCACTTACGCAGTTCAGCGTATTCGTGGTGCGATGCTGGACGAGCTGCGCAGCCGGGACTGGGTGCCGCGCAGTGTTCGCCGCAACGCGCGCGAAGTGGCGCATGCGATGGGGCAGCTGGAACAGGAACTGGGACGCAACGCGACGGAAACGGAAGTGGCGGAACGGCTTGGTATTCCTGTTGAAGAGTATCGTCAGATGTTGCTCGATACCAATAATAGCCAACTCTTCTCTTATGACGAGTGGCGCGAAGAGCATGGCGATAGCATCGAGCTGGTGACGGATGAGCATCAGCAAGAAAACCCGTTACACCATTTAATGGAAGGTAATTTACGCCAGCGCGTGATGGAAGCCATTGAAGCTTTGCCAGAGCGCGAACAGCTGGTGTTAACCCTCTATTATCAGGAAGAGCTTAATCTCAAAGAGATTGGCGCTGTTCTGGAAGTGGGAGAGTCGCGGGTAAGCCAGCTGCACAGCCAGGCCATCAAACGCTTACGAACCAAGCTGGGTAAGTTATAGGTGATTGATTCACCTGAAAAATGCCGCACAACGTATTGACAACCAGGAGTTATCATGACGGTGCAGCAATCTAAAAGACGGCCTTTAAGCCGCTACCTGAAAGACTTTAAACACAGCCAGACGCATTGCGCCCACTGTAACAAGTTACTCGATCGTATCACGCTGGTTCGTCGTGGCGAAATCGTCAATAAAATTGCGATTTCTCGTCTCGACACGTTGATGGACGAAGCCGCGTGGCTCGAAGAGCAGAAAGAGTGGGTGGCGCTTTGCCGTTTCTGTGGCGATCTCCACTGCAAAGAGCAAAGCGACTTCTTCGATATTATCGGTTTCAAACAGTTCCTGTTTGAACAGACCGAGATGAGCCACGGGACCGTTCGCGAATACGTAGTTCGCCTGCGTCGCCTCGGGCAACATCTGACCGTGAATAACATTTCCCGCGATCTGTTCAAGACCGGCTATCTGGATGAAAACCTGGAGCCGTGGCTGCCTGCGACCAGTACTAATAACTACCGTATTGCGCTGCGCAAGTACGTACAATATAAGGTCCAAATGCCGGCGGCGGTAAAGCAGAAAGCCCACGCCGGGACAACTTCTGATATATATTAAAAAAGAATAAGATGTAGCGCAGTCGCCTTTGACCTTGCAGGCGATTTCTCTACACTACACAAAAATTCCACTATATCGGGGTACTTATGAAATTAGCACTTCTGGGTCGTCAGGCGCTGATGGGCGTTATGGTCGTTGCGCTGGTCGCGGGAATGAGCGTGAAAACCTTCGCCGCAGAGAACCTGCTTAACAAAGTGAAAGAGCGCGGTACGCTGTTGGTCGGGC
The DNA here is from genome assembly GCF_050031095.1 of Enterobacter cloacae complex sp. 382A5. Classification (NCBI taxonomy): domain Bacteria; kingdom Pseudomonadati; phylum Pseudomonadota; class Gammaproteobacteria; order Enterobacterales; family Enterobacteriaceae; genus Enterobacter; species Enterobacter cloacae complex sp. 382A5. Next base: position 2,878,487 of record NZ_JBLGVK010000001.1, on the reverse strand, counting down.
TGGAAGGAACCTATCCTCCGTTCAGCTTCCAGGGTGATGACGGTAAACTGACCGGTTTCGAAGTGGAATTTGCAGAAGAACTGGCGAAACACCTTGGGGTGAAAGCGTCCCTGAAACCGACCAAATGGGACGGTATGCTGGCGTCGCTGGATTCCAAACGTATTGATGTGGTGATTAACCAGGTGACCATTTCTGACGAGCGTAAGAAGAAGTATGACTTCTCCACGCCGTACACCGTGTCCGGTATCCAGGCGCTGGTGAAGAAAGGCAACGAAGGCTCAATCAAAACGGCCGCGGATCTGAAAGGTAAGAAAGTCGGTGTCGGTCTCGGAACCAACTACGAAGAGTGGCTGCGCCAGAACGTTCAGGGTGTGGATATCCGCACCTATGATGATGACCCGACAAAATACCAGGATCTCCGCGTTGGCCGTATCGATGCCATCCTGGTTGACCGTCTGGCGGCGCTGGATCTGGTGAAGAAAACCAACAACACCCTGGCGGTCGCCGGTGATGCGTTCTCTCGTCAGGAATCCGGGGTTGCTGTCCGTAAAGGTAACGAAGACCTGGTCAAGGCGATCGACTCCGCCATTGCGGATATGCAAAAAGACGGCAGCCTGAAAGCGCTTTCTGAGAAGTGGTTTGGGGCAGACGTCACCAAATAAGTCTTTGACGTTAAAAAAAGGCGCTTTTAAAAGCGCCTTTTTTATTTCTTACGCGTCTGCGTGCATAATGAAAAATATCACATTTTGTCTGAGTTACCGGAGAACCCATGTCACTACAGAATTTAACGCGCTTTCCCCGCCTGGAGTTTATCGGCGCGCCGACGCCGCTGGAGTATCTGCCGCGATTTTCTGACTATTTAGGACGCGATATTTTTATTAAGCGTGATGACGTGACGCCAATGGCGATGGGGGGCAATAAGCTGCGCAAACTGGAGTTTCTGGCGGCTGATGCGCTGCGTGAAGGGGCGGATACGCTCGTCACCGCAGGGGCGATTCAGTCCAACCACGTTCGCCAGACGGCGGCGGTGGCGGCAAAACTTGGGCTGCACTGCGTGGCGTTGCTGGAAAACCCAATCGGTACACGGGCAGAGAACTACCTGACCAACGGCAACCGTTTGCTGCTAGATCTCTTTAACGTGCAGGTTGAAATGGTCGATGCGTTGACCGACCCGACCGCACAGCTCGATGAGCTGGCCACACGCCTTGAAGCACAGGGCTTTCGTCCGTATGTCATTCCGGTGGGCGGCTCGAATGCGCTGGGTGCGCTGGGGTATGTGGAAAGCGCGCTGGAGATTGCTCAGCAGTGCGAAGGGGCGGTGAGCCTCTCGTCAGTGGTGGTTGCCTCTGGCAGTGCGGGCACGCACGCGGGGCTGGCCGTCGGGCTGGAGCACCTGCTGCCGGACGTTGAGCTGATTGGTGTGACGGTATCGCGCAGCGTTGCGGATCAGAAACCCAAAGTGGTGAGCTTGCAGCAGGCGGTGGCAGACCAGCTGGAGCTGAAGGCAAAGGCCGATATTCTGCTGTGGGACGACTATTTTGCGCCGGGTTACGGCACACCGAACGAAGAGGGAATGGAAGCGGTTAAACTGCTGGCGCGCCTTGAAGGCATACTGCTGGATCCGGTCTATACGGGCAAAGCGATGGCCGGGCTTATTGATGGCATTGCGCAGAAACGCTTTAAGGATGAAGGGCCGATTTTATTTGTGCACACCGGCGGCGCGCCCGCGCTGTTTGCCTATCATCCTCATGTCTAAAAATCAGGTCGAAAAATAATAATGCAAGAAAGTATTCAACTGGTTATCGATTCGCTGCCGTTCCTGCTGAAAGGCGCGGTGTTCACCTTACAGCTCAGTATTGGTGGCATGTTCTTCGGCCTGGTCCTCGGGTTTGTGCTGGCCTTAATGCGTATGTCGCCCGTCTGGCCGGTGCGCTGGCTGGCTCGTTTTTATATCTCTGTGTTTCGCGGCACGCCGCTTATCGCGCAGCTCTTTATGATCTACTACGGTTTACCGCAGTTCGGGATTGAACTGGACCCGATCCCGGCAGCGATGATTGGTCTGTCGCTTAATACGGCGGCGTATACCTCGGAAACCCTGCGTGCGGCAATTTCGTCGATTGATAAAGGGCAGTGGGAAGCCGCAGCCAGTATCGGTATGACACCGTGGCAAACCTTGCGCCGGGCCATTCTGCCGCAGGCGGCGCGGGTGGCGTTGCCGCCGCTTAGCAACAGCTTTATCAGCCTGGTGAAAGACACCTCGCTGGCGGCGACGATTCAGGTGCCGGAGTTGTTCCGTCAGGCGCAGCTTATCACCTCGCGCACGCTTGAAGTGTTTACCATGTATCTCGCTGCCTCGCTGATCTACTGGGTGATGGCAACGGTGCTGTCTGCCCTGCAAAACTATTTTGAAAACCAGCTTAACCGGCAGGAGCGTGATCCAAAATGAGTGCTATCGACGTTAAAAACCTGGTGAAGAAATTCCACGGGCAAACGGTGCTCCACGGGATCGATCTGGAGGTGGAGCAGGGTGAAGTGGTGGCGATTATCGGCCCGAGCGGCTCAGGAAAAACCACGCTGCTGCGCAGCATTAACCTGCTTGAACAGCCGGAGGGAGGCACCATTCGGGTTGGGGAGATCACCATTGATACCGGTAAATCCATCAGCCAGCAAAAAGGCCTGATCCGCCAGCTGCGCCAGCACGTGGGGTTTGTTTTCCAGAGCTTCAATCTGTTCCCGCACCGGACGGTGCTGGAGAACATTATTGAAGGTCCGGTGATTGTGAAAGGTGAACCAAAAGAGGAAGCCACGGCACGCGCGCGTGAACTGCTTGCCAAAGTGGGGCTGGCAGGGAAAGAGACCAGCTATCCGCGTCGTCTTTCGGGCGGGCAACAGCAGCGTGTGGCGATAGCCCGCGCGCTGGCAATGCGCCCGGATGTGATCCTCTTTGACGAACCCACTTCTGCGCTTGATCCTGAGCTGGTGGGCGAGGTGCTTAACACTATTCGTCAGCTGGCACAGGAAAAACGCACCATGGTCATTGTGACTCACGAAATGAGCTTTGCCCGTGACGTCGCCGACCGGGCTATTTTCATGGATCAAGGACGGATTGTGGAGCAGGGGCCGGCAAAAAGTTTATTTGCCAACCCGCAGCAGCCGCGAACCCGTCAATTCCTTGAAAAATTCCTTATGCAGTAGCATTTTTGCACGCATTTGCTCCAGATTTTTCTTCTGGAGCAAATTATTCTCTCGCGGTTTCGTCTGCCATGTTTTTTTATTCCGCTCAGTACAGATAAACCTTATCAAAACTAAAGTTAATTGTGCTATTGCCGATATTTTGTGGTTAGAAATAAGTTTTATGTGTTAGGTTATATTCACCTTAATAATGAATATCATTTCAGAGGCTTCATTTAGTAAGTATGAAGGATTCAGACTTTTTCACCTGGCGACGGGATTGCTTCCTCCGGTTTCAGGCACTGACCAGTGCCAGTGAGGTATATCAGGAACTACAGCGACAAACTCAGGCGCTCGAATTTGATTATTACGCACTCTGTGTACGCCATCCTGTGCCATTTACGCGCCCCAGGATATCTGTACACGCCACGTATCCACAACGGTGGATGGCGCAATATCAGTCAGAGAATTATTTCGCCATTGATCCGGTGCTCAAACCGGAGAATTTCATTCAGGGCCATTTACCCTGGACGGATGAATTATTCGCGGACGCTGAGGCATTATGGAATGGCGCACGCGACCATGGCTTGCGTAAGGGAATAACACAGTGCCTGATGCTGCCAAATCACGCGCTCGGTTTCCTGTCCGTTTCGTGTACCAGCGTTCAGGCGGGCGCGATCACCAGCGAAGAATTAGAGCTGCGGTTGCAGATGCTGCTGCAAATGGCGTTAACCAGCCTGCTGCGTTTTGAAGATGAGATGGTGATGCCACCCGAAATGAAATTCAGCAAACGTGAGCGGGAAATTCTGAAATGGACTGCGGAAGGGAAGACATCAGCGGAAATAGCGATCATTCTCTCTATCTCGGAGAATACCGTTAACTTCCATCAGAAGAATATGCAGAAGAAATTCAACGCGCCAAACAAGACGCAGATTGCGTGTTACGCGGCGGCGACAGGGTTAATCTGAGCAGAGAGAACGTTCTGCGTGCCAGACGAGATAACGGCTGAATGCAACACATTCAGCCGTTTTTTTTTACTGACGGTAGGCTTGTTTAATTTGCTTAACGGTATTGGCAAATACCGCTGACTCAGCCTGGTTTTCCATCTGCGCGATTTGCTTTTCCATTTTAATGATCACACGTCCGGCGTCAGCCTGACCCATTGCCTGTAACATCAGCGTCAGCAGGGCTTTCAGGCAGTTGACTTCCTGGGCCAGTTCCTGGCTATTCTCCGCAGTTGCAAATTCAGGTGTGCTCATTTATTTTCCTCGTTATAAAACAGCGCTCGCGCGCGATGATGCAAGTCAAGGCGGCGGAGTATACCACAAGCTGTTCCAAAAAATGCAGCGGTTGTTTTTCATACTTTTCCGCAGGGTGTTTATTTGCATAAACACCGCGTGCCAGTAAACTGTACAGGGTCGAAGATTATTAATTGTTTATGGCCGGTTCGCTTGCCGTTAATTATTGTTACAAAAATTTGAGAACTGTTTTTTTGACCGTGACGGGGCAGCGATTTTTGTAACTTTTTGAATACAGATGCTTAAAAAAAGCCGTACAAGCGCTCAACGCGCGGGCTTTCTTTCCAGCATCTGTACAGGCTAATTTCCAAAAACGCGAGCGAAATCGAATAGCCGGTTTTTTAACGTTTTAATCTTGTGAGGAAAAACGTTAATATAAAGCCAATTATCACTCAGTAGCGTTATCCCTATTCTGGAGACATTCCCTTTGATCAACGTCCTTCTTGTTGATGACCACGAACTGGTGCGCGCAGGGATACGACGCATTCTTGAAGATATAAAAGGTATTAAAGTTGCCGGTGAGGCGTGCTGTGGCGAAGATGCCGTTAAATGGTGCCGCACCAATTCAGCCGATGTGGTGCTGATGGATATGAACATGCCCGGTATCGGTGGGCTTGAAGCAACACGCAAAATCGCGCGTACCTTTGTTGACACAAAAGTCATCATGCTGACCGTACATACCGAAAACCCGCTTCCTGCGAAGGTGATGCAGGCAGGGGCGGCAGGTTACCTCAGTAAAGGCGCCGCGCCGCAAGAAGTGGTGAACGCGATTCGTTCCGTCTTTGCCGGCCAGCGTTACATTGCTTCCGACATTGCGCAACAAATGGCGCTGAGCCAGATTGAGCCGGAGAAAACCGAATCTCCGTTTGCCAGTTTGTCTGAGCGTGAATTGCAGATTATGCTGATGATCACCAAAGGCCAGAAGGTAAATGAGATCTCGGAGCAACTGAATCTCAGCCCGAAAACGGTGAACAGCTATCGTTATCGGATGTTCAGTAAACTGAACATCCACGGTGATGTTGAACTGACTCATCTTGCCATCCGTCATGGTCTGTGTAATGCGGAGACGTTATTAAGTCAGTGAGTGATGTATTTGATTCAAAAGCATTTCTGAAAACCGTGACCAGCCAGCCTGGCGTTTATCGCATGTATGACGCTGGCGGTACGGTTATCTACGTGGGGAAGGCGAAAGATCTCAAGAAACGCCTCTCCAGCTATTTTCGCAGCAACCTTGCCTCCCGTAAGACTGAAGCGCTGGTCGCGCTTATCCAGAATATTGATGTCACCGTCACCCATACGGAGACAGAAGCACTCCTGCTTGAGCACAACTATATTAAGCTCTATCAGCCGCGCTATAACGTTCTGCTGCGGGATGATAAATCCTACCCGTTTATTTTTCTGAGCGGCGATACCCATCCCCGGCTCGCGATGCACCGTGGTGCGAAACATGCGAAGGGTGAATACTTTGGGCCGTTTCCTAACGGCTATGCCGTGCGTGAGACGCTGGCGCTGCTGCAAAAAATCTTTCCTGTTCGTCAGTGCGAAAACAGTGTCTACCGTAACCGCTCGCGTCCGTGCTTGCAGTATCAGATTGGCCGCTGCCTGGGGCCCTGCGTCGCCGGGCTGGTGAGTGAAGAAGAGTACGCGCAGCAGGTTGAGTACGTGCGCCTGTTTTTAGCCGGTAAAGACGATCAGGTCCTGACCCAACTGATTGCCCGTATGGAGAAAGCCAGCGCCGCGCTGGAGTTTGAAGAGGCCGCGCGCATACGTGACCAGATTCAGGCGGTGCGCCGGGTGACGGAGAAACAGTTTGTTTCGAACACCGGTGACGATCTCGACGTGATCGGCGTTGCCTTTGATGCCGGTCTGGCCTGTGTGCATGTGCTGTTTATTCGTCAGGGCAAAGTGCTCGGCAGCCGCAGCTATTTCCCGAAAGTGCCAGGCGGTACGGAGCTGGGTGAAGTGGTTGAAACTTTTGTCGGCCAGTTTTATCTGCAGGGGAGCCAGATGCGCACGCTGCCGTCGGAGATCCTGCTTGATTTTAACCTTGCCGATAAAACCCTGCTGGCCGATTCTTTATCCGAGCTGGCGGGACGTCGGGTGAATGTCCAGACCAAACCGCGCGGCGACCGTGCGCGTTATCTGAAGCTGGCGCGTACCAATGCCGCGACAGCGCTCAGCACCAAACTTTCCCAGCAGTCGACGGTGAGCCAGCGTTTAACGGCTCTGGCGACGCTTCTGAAATTGCCGGAAGTGAAACGCATGGAGTGTTTCGACATCAGCCATACCATGGGGGAGCAGACCGTTGCTTCCTGCGTGGTGTTCGATGCGAACGGTCCGCTGCGTGCTGAGTATCGTCGCTACAACATCACCGGCATCACCCCGGGGGATGACTATGCGGCAATGAATCAGGTGCTGCGTCGTCGCTATGGTAAAGCTATTGAAGAGAGCAAGATCCCGGATGTGATCCTGATTGACGGCGGGAAAGGGCAACTCGGCCAGGCGAAGGCGGTCTTTGAATCCCTTGACGTCAGCTGGGATAAAAACCATCCCCTGCTGTTGGGGGTGGCAAAAGGGGCCGATCGTAAAGCCGGGCTGGAGACGTTGTTCTTCGAGCCGGAAGGTGAGGGCTTTAGCCTGCCGCCGGATTCCCCGGCGCTGCATGTTATTCAGCATATTCGCGATGAGTCACACGATCACGCCATTAGCGGTCACCGTAAAAAACGGGCGAAGGTGAAAAACACCAGCACGCTGGAGACCATTGAAGGCGTTGGGCCAAAACGTCGCCAGATGCTGCTGAAGTATATGGGCGGATTGCAAGGATTACTCAACGCCAGCATGGAGGAAATTGCAAAAGTGCCGGGTATTTCGCAAGGGCTGGCAGAAAAGATCTACTACTCGTTGAAACATTGAGGGCTCTGTAGCAACATAGAGCTAAATTTTACTGACAACAAATAGTTACCGTCATTATGCAATATAACATCCCTACGTTGCTCACTCTCTTTCGCGTCGTGCTTATCCCGTTCTTTGTACTCGCGTTTTATCTGCCGTTTGTCTGGGCCCCTTTTGCCTGTGCGCTGATTTTCCTGGTTGCCGCGGTCACCGACTGGTTTGATGGTTATCTGGCGCGCCGCTGGAACCAAAGCACCCGTTTTGGTGCTTTCCTCGATCCGGTGGCCGATAAAGTGATGGTGGCGATTGCCATGGTGCTGGTGGCTGAACATTACCATACCTGGTGGGTGACACTGCCAGCCGCCACCATGATTGGACGCGAGATCATCATCTCTGCACTGCGTGAATGGATGGCTGAACTGGGTAAACGCAGCAGCGTGGCGGTATCCTGGATCGGTAAAGTGAAAACCACCGCGCAAATGGCGGCGCTGGTCTGGATGCTGTGGCGTCCGAACGCCTGGGTAGAGTGGGCGGGAATCGGCCTGCTGTGGGTTGCCGCGGTGCTGACCCTGTGGTCAATGCTGCAATATTTGAACGCGGCGCGCGGAGATTTGCTTGAACAGTGATCGTTTCGCCGTAATTTTCAGCAAACGATCCGGGGATGCAAAAAATAACGTTGACTCATCACGTCATATCAGTAGAATGCAACGCATCGAACGGCGGCACAGTTAGCCGGACGATAATGAAATCAAGTGGTTAGCAGTTAACTTGATGACATGCGGGAATAGCTCAGTTGGTAGAGCACGACCTTGCCAAGGTCGGGGTCGCGAGTTCGAGTCTCGTTTCCCGCTCCAGATTAAAGACATGCGCGATAGCGGGTGTCAGTTTGAAAAAGTTTTACGGCGCGTTAGCAAAGCGGTTATGTAGCGGATTGCAAATCCGTCTAGTCCGGTTCGACTCCGGAACGCGCCTCCACTTTCTTCCCGAGCCCGGATGGTGGAATCGGTAGACACAAGGGATTTAAAATCCCTCGGCGTTCGCGCTGTGTGGGTTCAAGTCCCACTCCGGGTACCATGGGAAACAAAGAATAATCAAAGCAATAAGCAGTGTCGTGAAACCACCGAAAGGTGGTTTTTTTGTGTCTGAAATTTGCTTTTCCGAAGATGCGACCGAAGATGAATTTCCGTCGAACGCATATCTAATCAGTTTTTCTGACCGCTAACAACTGGTACCACTTTTACTTTCCTGCCATAAATAGCCGTTTGTCGCGAGTTTTTATGGCCGGAAATTGCTTATTTCTCTTAAGGGTGCCCTCAAGATATGAAATGCCTTTTGCTTTCAGATCGTGGAAAGTGAAATCAATCGATAGGTGAGGGTACTTAGCTTGGGCAGAGAGTTTTGCCTCGCACCAGCGCGAGTTAAATCCATCATGGGTGTATTTGCTTCCGCTTGGTTGATGGATTAAATACAAACTCTTATGCTTGGCTTTAGAGATAACTCGAGCGCCAACGAAACTGCAACGCGTAAACTTGGTGTCCATGTCTTAATCTGCTTCATGCTAGTTCTACCCTAGCGGATAAATGTCCCCGTGCTGCTGATCTGCACTTCATTTTAAGATAGGACATCGCTCTGCAATAACCTTGCCCATACTGTTTCCTACTGGGCTTTGTTTAGTTCTTTCAGACGTTCATTTTTGATGGTGGTCAGGCGACGCATTGGTTTACTCAGTTTATTAGCATGCTGGCTGTCACCTACAGTATCAAGATTTTTACGGTGCATCTTCATTTTACGGACGAAAGATGTGAATACTTTTGAATCTTCGTTGGTAGATAAATCGGTTGCAAGCAGGTGTGCCACCTGTGTGAGCTTGTCGTTTAGTTCCAGACGCAGGTGTGCAGCATCTCTGCGTTATCACTGGCGTTTTTAAGGGGAAATTCATCTTTGTTTTTCTGCCGAAACGAAAGGTTATCATTAAGAACCATAAAGTCATCGGCCTTCAAACCGAGGGAGGTGAGCACCTGTTTAGTCGCATCGGTAAGTGGTTTTTAGTCGCTTCGCCATCGCAAATCGGGTCATGTTCACTTACATAGTTAGACTGCGTACAGTCGAAAGAGATCTTCTGCGCGTTCACCGTTAAGGCATGCTTGGGCAAGGGGATTTTCTCCCACCCGGTTTACAACTCTATCATGCCAAGTGGCCGCATGAGTATCGACTAATGGGGCATTATGACAGGCGCGCCACAGCGCTAATACGGTTAACTTTATGAGCTAAATCTTATTCGTATGATGGTACTGCAGTACATTGACACGACACGGGGGTGTAACTGAGAGTGTTGCTGAAACCTTTTGAATACTGGCGTGATAAAACTAGATAATTAATATCTTGAATATGAGGCTCTTAAGAACCTCATAGATTATATTATTCTGTTACTGAAATTGTTTCGTATATAGAATCAATTCTTTCTCTGCGATATTCTTTTAGTCGATCTATATCGCCTTCAAAAGAGGAAATCCCAAAGGCAGTATTATGACTGATAGGAAGGCTATGTCTAGCTACTACTGTGCTATTAAAGAACTCGCTTAATTGAATTGGTCTTTCAAATTGATTTATTAAATCTGAAGCTTGAAGAGTTTCACTTTCCCATAGTCGATGTAGTGGCGTGTTTGAAGATTCTAACTCCCCATTATTATTTTGAATTCTAATACCGCCGATATGACTGTTATGCAATATTTTACTAAGTGCGGAAAAATCTGTTATATAAACGTCGTTGAATTTTCCTGGTAATGAAAATGGAAGGTTGTTAACTATTACAGGGATGACTTCAAAAGCTCTGATATCTAAATTGAACTTATCTTGAAATACGTCGGGATAATCTTTTAAACCTTGTACAAGTCTTTTTACTTGCTGTGCAGTCTCAATAAAGAATACTTTTTTCTTGTATGCCTTATTTACAGACCCACCAGACAAATTAGTGTTTTTACATTCTAAAACGAAAACTTTGTCATCTAAAACAACGATTGCATCGTATTCGTACTCTTCGGTTCCACGCTTGAACTTAAAATGTTGATAATTCATTTTCAAATCAGAGAGCATGTCATGCATTTCCTTTTCAAAACCAAACCCTTTTTTAGAAAGATCTACTTTCAGCGATGAGAACTGAGATAAAATTATATTGCTTATCCCCGGGCTAAAATATCCAACGCTGCAGAATAAATAATTTCCTGACTTCAATTTTAGTAGCGGTGAATCATAAAGGTCTCGAGATTCTATATTGAAGCTTACGTGATCAATGAATGTTTTTGACTTATCACTTGATATACCGACCAAAAGGAATATTGCATTTAGTTCAGAAAATGTGTATATCTCTTTCTTTTCAGATAGTTTGGCTAGTTTTTCAAGCGTAGAGTAACATCTAACCCATTCTCTTAATGTTAGCCCTGAAATTAACATATTCTCATCTGATAAACATAGTGTTTCAAGAAGAGCTACGTATGCCGGAAACTCTGAGACCGTGACAGAACGGCCATTATCTAATGTCGAGAGATAAAGCATGCTGTCATCAACAGTTTTATGGATGTTATATTTGTACATTGCTTCGATGAAATTTTGAGAAAGCTTTGAGTAAAGTCTTTCATTCGAAATAAAATCTGCACGAATAAACATGTCTTTAGTCAGTTCAAACGCATAAAATACGTCTAGGCCAGAGTCTTCCAATCCCTCTGGTAAATTTGTAGAGTTATATTCATTTAATTCATATTCGAAAAGCAAGCATGTTTCGACGGCGCTTTCTAGAGCAAACCATAGAATTGAATTGCTAAATATTCTTCCAGCGTCTTCAAGATCCTCCTCTTCTACTTCAACCGCGTCGGGGATGATAGTTAAGTTTCCATTGTTTAGTTTATGATTGAAGCTAAACATTTTCAGAGTAAGTGATAAATAATCTACAGTTTTCGTTATTACAGCGTCTGGAGAATAAGATTCTCCTTCAGAGTTCTGCAAGAATGCTGATGATACATCATATATTCTTGAGCCTTGATCAATATTTTCAAGATGTTTTTTTGTTTCATCTTTTAAAAATAGTATTTCATTCTGAGCTCGTCTTATTACTGCCCAGCATTGTATTTCAGGCGATTTTTTACTGATTGCAAGATTGGATAGATTTAATTTAATGGCATCATAAATTTTTTCTGCGCAAACACATAATTTTTGTAGTTTGTCTATCTTTTCTCTTATTTTTTGATCACTCGATGCTGCCTTTATTTCAGAAAGGAACGAGTCTCTTTTTGTGCGTTCATTAGTATTATGGGGCTGGATGTTTATGTTTTTTTTAAACATTGCAAGAAGAAAACGTACTAATTTATCGCTGTGGTTTTGTTTTAACTCCTTAACAATTTTCCTGGGTTTGAATTTGTAATAGTCAACTTCTAAAGCTTTAAATATATTTTCACTGTGTGATTGTGACATAATGAAACCTTTTCGTAAAGATACTATGTTACTTGATGTAATATTCGCTTTTATTATTCGTAATAAAAACAAAACCTGTAATCAGTACACAATTGAAGCCATAATGATTGTAAGATTTGTTTACTGTGAATCGCAATTGATTTCGCTCATAACTTATTTCCTCTAAAGACTGAAAGAGTGGTGATAGGTTCTTCACTAGCAACATAAAGAAAGTGATAATTTTTGTTAGGGTGAAATAAAATAACGTCTATTGTAGGGCATCTTCTTCATGCTGACTTTTACAACAAATATGAAATGCCAGATGGCACCACCGGCAAAGAACTACAATCCAAATCGTTCACAAAAATGAACGATATCGAATTTTCCCAGCTCTTCAAATCCGTTTCGTGATGCGCTCTGAAATTTCATTCTATACCGGGCATTCACAACACAGCAGTCAGCAGAAAACGCAGGCTCGCAATTTTTCAGCCACGCCGCGTAATAATATCGCCATGACAAACGACGATACCCCTGGATTTGATGAATCCACTGTGCAATGCAAGTGACGGCGGGCGGGACAGTGACGGAGCCCCGCAGGCGGATACCCAGACAACGGAATGTATGCGCAAACATCGAACGAATATATATCACTGAATACGCAGAACCGGACACGACAACAGGGGACGTATACCGCTATTTTTTGGCGAGCAAGTTTGACGGCGATCCCCTGGAGGGACTCGAAAAACAGCACATTTCCCCCACGCTTACAGCGAACACGCCACGAGCAAAAGTTGATGGAATTGGAAATAACATCTCTTTCACCGTTCACGGCACCGTATTCCACTTTACGACCTCCGCATTTTTTTATGATGCTGAGGGAATAGCTGTCGTGCCATCGGTCGATTTAACTGCTCGTGGTGAAGGCTGGGATAAAGGGAAATTCAACAAATAAATAATGTTGGCGCGCTCTGCTGTTCAAGAAGTTAATGACCAGCCTTTGACATCACATCCCGCCCAAATACGCCTTCCTCACCTCCTGATTCCCCAGTAACTCTTCTCCGCTGCCGCTCAGGCGGATCTGCCCGTTAACCATCACGTAGCCGCGGTCAGAAAGCTTCAGCGCGTGGTGCGCATTCTGCTCCACCAGAAAAATGGTCATCCCGTTGCGGGCCAGTTCGCGCAGCGTCTGGAAGATCTGTTTCACCACAATCGGCGCCAGGCCGAGGCTGGGTTCATCCAGTAACAGGAGTTTAGGGCGGCTCATCAGCGCCCGGGCGATAGCCAGCATCTGCTGTTCCCCGCCGGACATGGTCATCGCGCGCTGTTTACGCCGCTCTTTGAGGCGAGGGAAGAGGTCAAACATGGTGTGCATATCTTCCGTTGCAAACTGGCTGCCAATGGGGATGGTCCCCATCAGCAGGTTCTCCTCCACGGTCATATCGGGAAAAATGCGTCGTCCTTCCGGCGCCTGGGCAATGCCTTCGGAGGCGACATAGTGGGTCGATTTATGGCTAATGTCCTCTCCGCAAAACACGATCTGCCCGCTGCGAATACGCGGCTGGCCAAAGATAGACATCAGTAATGTCGATTTACCCGCGCCGTTAGCGCCTATCAGCGCCACGGTTTCCCCTTTGTTTACTTCAAGGGTTACCTGTTTCAGCGCCTGGATCACGCCGTAAAACACGTCCACCTCGCGAAAGGCCAGCATCGGTTCGCTCATAGATTGACCTCGCTTTCATCGGTGCCCAGATACGCGGCGATCACTTTTTCATCATGCTGGATCTGCTCGGGTTTTCCCCTCGCGATGACGTCTCCATGGTCGAGCACAATGATGTCGTCCGAAATCTCCATCACCATTCCCATATCGTGTTCAATCAACAGTACCGTAATGCCGTGGTGGTCGCGCAGAAAACGGATGATGTTGCTCAGCTTGTGCGTTTCAACCGGGTTGAGCCCGGCGGCGGGTTCATCCAGACAGATCATCTCTGGTCCGGTGCACATGGCGCGTGCGATTTCCAGACGCCGCTGCTGGCCGTAGGACATCTCGCCCGCCAGGCGATTGGCACACTCCACAAGATCCACCACCTCAAGCCAGTAGAAGGCCCTGTCCAGGGCGTCGCTCTCTGCCCGTCGGTAAGCGGGGGTATTGAGGATCCCGGCGAGCAAATTACGGTTAACGCGCATATGCTGTGCGACCAGCAGGTTTTCCACGACCGACATCTCGCGGAACAGACGAATGTTCTGGAAGGTGCGTGCCAGCCCGGCGCGGTTAACCAGATGCGTCCCGCCAAACATCTTATAGAAAAGGCGCTGCCCCAACTGTGCAGGGTGAATCCAGTCGCCCGGCTGGAATTTTTGCCCGAGTACCTGAATGACGTTGGTCGTTCTGTTGCGTGCATTAAACAGAATGTTCCCGCCGGATGCTTTATAGAAGCCGGTCAGGCAGTTAAAGACGGTGGTTTTGCCAGCGCCGTTTGGGCCGATAAGGGCGGTAATCGAACCGCGCTGCACGTCGAGATTGACGTCATTAAGCGCCTTGATCCCGCCAAAATGCATCATCAGGTGCTCTACGCTTAATATCGTTCCGTTCATGGCACCACGCCCTTACGCACGGCAAACCCGCTGCGGTTAATGCGGATCAACCCGCGCGGACGCCAGATCATCATCACCACCATCAGCATGCCAAACAGCAGGACGCGATACTCAGCAAAGCTGCGCAACAGCTCGGGTGTCACGGTGAGCACAAAGGCTGCCAGCACGACTCCGAGCGTGGAGCCCATGCCGCCCAGTACCACGATGGCGAGGATCAGCGCAGATTCAAAAAAGGTGAATGAGGTTGGATTCACAAAACCCTGATAGGTAGCAAAGAACACGCCCGCAATCCCGGCCGTTGACGCGCCCAGCGTAAAGGCCGAAAGCTTAACCAGCACATGGTTGAGGCCCATGGAGCGGCAGGCGATTTCATCTTCCCGCAGGGCTTCCCATGCCCGGCCAATCGGCATTCGCGTCAGACGATGCTTGATATAAAGCACCAGCAGCACCACCAGAAACAGCACCGCATAAATAAAGATAAACTTCATATTCGGGTTGTACGTCAGATGGAAAAACTCATGAAATGGCACGCCACCTTCTTTGGCGCGTCGACCAAACTCCAGTCCGAAAAACGTAGGCGGCGGCGCTGACACGCCATTAGGCCCGCCGGTGAAGGTTAGCCAGTTGTTCAGCACCAGACGGATAATTTCCCCGAACCCGAGCGTCACAATCGCCAGGTAGTCGCCGTGCATGCGCAGCACCGGGAAGCCGAGCAGGGCACCGGCAGCCGCAGCCATAATTGCCGCCAGCGGCAGCATGCTCCAGAATCCGAGTCCCAGATATTGATACCCCAACGCCAGCCCGTAAGCGCCGATGGCGTAGAAGGCGACATACCCCAGATCCAGCAGTCCGGCCAGACCCACGACGATATTCAGGCCGAGGCCGAGCAGGACGTAAATCAGCCCGAGGATAGCAACCGTCAGCAGGTATTTGGTGGCGACAAACGGGAAGCAGATCGCAAGGGCGATCGCCAGAGGAATAACCCAGCGCAGACGGCTTTTGTATTCCGGCGGGCGAACATATACCCCCGCGCTGTCGGCTTCGAACCGCGCCTGAAAACGGGCCCCGGCAGCGGTACTTAAAAAAGCGCTCAGCAGAAAACGCCCAACCATCACTGTGCCAACCATCCAGGCCAGGCGCTGTCCGGCAAAGTTAAAGCTATACCCGTCCAGTACCACGCCCGCAATTGGGCCAAAAATAATCAATGCGATCAGCCCGGAAAACATCGCGTCCAGCAGGCAGCGCTTGAGGGAGAGACCGTGTGATGTCATCGTTTTCTCCTTCACACTTTGGCCACGACAGGGCGGCCGAGCAGCCCCTGAGGGCGGAAAATCAGGATCATGACCAGCAGCCCAAACGAGAACACATCTTTGTAGTCCGAGTTCACCATGCCGGAAAACTGAGCTTCGGCCACCCCCAGAATCAGCCCGCCGAGCATCGCGCCGGGCAAAGAGCCGATCCCCCCTAGCACCGCGGCGGTAAAGGCTTTGATACCAATCACAAACCCGACGTAGAAATCAAAGGTGCCGTAATTCATGGTAATGAGCACCCCCGCCAGACCGGCCATTGCCGCGCCGATGACAAATACCAGAGAAATAATCCTGTCGGTATTTATCCCCAGAATGGAGGCCATTTTTCGATCCTGTTGTACCGCACGACACATGCGTCCCAGCCGGGTATGGCTGATAATCCAGGTGAGCAACAGCATCCCGGCGAAGGAGGCGACCAGAATGAATACTTTGGTATAGGTAATCTGCACGAACCCCTCTCCCAGATGCAGACGAATCACGCCATCCAGCATGGTGGGCACCCCTTGCTGACGCGGCCCCTGGCTCAGTTGCGCGTAATTTTGCAGGATAAGCGACATGCCGATGGCGGAGATCAGCGGTGCCAGACGGGTGGAGTTGCGTAGCGGTTTATAGGCAATGCGCTCGATGGTCCAGCCATACACTCCGGTGACCACGATGGTGAATACCAGCGTGCCGAGGATCAGTAGAGGGAACGACTGCAGGCCGAAGAAGGAGAGCAGCGCCAGGCCAATCGCGCAGAGATAGGCAGAGATCATATACACTTCGCCGTGGGCGAAGTTAATCATGCCGATGATGCCGTACACCATCGTATAACCGATGGCGATGAGTCCGTAGACGGAGCCCAGCGTTAAGCCATTAATTAACTGTTGCAGGAAGAATGTACTCATCTTAGCGCGCTCTTTATAACGGCCGCATAAACCGCGCAGCCTGATGTGTTGTTTGCGTCGGCAGGCGGCCCTGCCGACGTTGAGCGTGACTCCGTCCCGTTACGGCACTTCCTTATACTTTCCTTTGTCGTCCCACTGATACACCACGTAGTCAGAGACTTTCAGATCGCCTTTGCTGTCCCAGGCTTTTTTGCCCATCACCGTATCGACGGAATTAGCCTTCAGCCATTCGCTGGCTTTGGCTGAGTCCTTGCCGCCCGTCGCCTTGAATGCCGCGGCGATAGCCTGCACGGAGGCATAGGAGTAGAGGGTGTATCCTTCCGGTTCGAATTTACCGGCGCGGAATTTCTCAATTACCGCTTTACCGTCCGGGATCAGGCGCGGATCTTTACCGAAGGTCATATAGATGCCGTTGGTATATTGGGGGCCTCCCGCCGCGGTCACCATCTCTTCGTTGACAATACAGTCGCCGGAGAAGAATTTTGCCTGCACGCCCTGTTCACGCATCTGGCGAACCAGCGGGCCGGCTTCAGGGTGACAGCCCCCGAAGAAGACGACGTCCGGTTTTTGCGCCCCAATTTTGGTGACCAGGGCGTTAAAGTCTTTTTCACCGCGGGATAACCCTTCGTACATTACGTCCTGCACGCCGCGTTTTGCCAGTGCGGCTTTGGTGGCGTCCGCCAGCCCCTGACCGTAGGTGTCTTTGTCGTGAATGATCACCACCCGTTTGGCTTTCAGCTTGTCGATAATGAAATCGCTGGCGACCTGACCCTGCTGGTCATCGCGGCCGCACATGCGGAACATATCGCTCATGCCGCGCTCGGTAATCTGCGGGTTGGTGGAGCCAGGCGTGATGGCGATGATCCCCGCGTCGCTGTACACCTCAGAGGCGGGCATGGTGGACGAAGAGCAGAAATGACCGACCACCGCGTTGACCTTATCCTGGTCGACTAAACGGTTGGCGACGGCAACGGCCTGCTTGGGCTCGCAGGCATCATCTCCCTGAACCAGCTTAATTTTTTCACCGTTGATCCCGCCTGCGGCGTTAATGTCCTCTGCTGCCTGTGTTGCGCCATGCCAGTACTGATCGCCGTAGGTGGCATTGGGGCCTGTAAATGGCCCGGCCACGCCAATGACAATATCTGCCCGGGCGGAAAATGCCGTCACCAGACAACCGGCCAACACAAGAGAAAGAGGAGTTCTGATTAATTTCAGCGACATTATTGTGTTCCTTAGCAATGAGGTTTTTGCACCACGGTGTAAACCCGAACGCCCGACGGCGCAGCCAATCAAAAACACGAGCGAGAAAAATGATGTTACGAACAAGATACGGTCAGCATCCTGCTTAATACGGCGAGGTTTCCATGCGCAGTGTCGCGTGCTGAAGATTAAGCAAAATCGTTGCCAGAATGGTTAACCTGTTGACGGCGTTGCGACATGTTGAGTATAGAGCGCCGTTGTACGCAGCCTTGCGGGACGCACTGAAATTACAGCGGAGATCACATCTCGTTGACAATAAAGCCCATAAGTTGTGCAAGGGTCACGATTTGCACGTTTTTGCAGCAATAATTCCCGTAACTTCCGCCGGGAAAGGCGTACGATATGTGCTAGGATCCTTTCCTTTTTGATCAGGAGTGTCAGCAATGACTGAAGGCCCATTAAATGAAAGCGAAATGGCGTGGCTGGAAGAGACGTTAATGTCTTACGGTCATGACGATGCGTCCGTGATTGACGTGTCCGAACTGGACGGCATGCTTACGGCAGTGCTTTCCGGCCCCGTGGTTGTCGAGCCAGACACCTGGCTGGTGGCGGTATGGGGCGGCGAGAAATATATCCCGCGCTGGAAAAACGATCGAGAAATGAACCGTTTTATCGATCTCTGCTTTAAGCATATGAACGACATTGCTGAGCGCCTGAGCGAATACCCGGATCAGTTTGAGCCGATGTTTGGTTATAACGACGTGGACGGCCAGAGCTACACCGTGGTGGAAGAGTGGTGTTATGGCTATATGCGCGGCGTGTCGTTGACCGACTGGTCTGCACTGCCAGAAGAGCTGAAAGCGGATCTGGATGTCATCGCGCTTCACGGCGCAGAAGAGAACAGCGAGAAGCTGGACGCGCTGAGCGAAGAGGAGTACATCGCCAGCATTGAGCGTATCCAGCCAGCGGCGCTGCGTTTATACGACTACTGGTCTGCTAACCCACAGCAACCGGAAGCGAAGAAACCGATTGTTAACGGCACAAAAGTCGGGCGTAACGATCCGTGTCCGTGCGGCAGCGGGAAGAAGTTTAAGAGCTGTTGCTTACACTGATAAAAAAGGGGCTGTTGATAGCCCCTTTTCTTTACCCCACTTCCGGCAGCATTCCCGCCGCAATCAAAAATTGCACCAGAATAATGACGACCCCGCAGGCAAACACAATGCACAGCAGCGGCTTTCCACCTGCCACCCGGTACCCTTGCCGGGCATGCTGTTGGCGGCTCTTCCACGCCAGCAGAGAAGGGAGCAGCAGGGCAAGGATGGATAGAGCCACCCCCGCATACCCCAGCGCCATGACAAACCCGCGCGGGTAGAAGAGGGCAAAGGCCAGCGGAGGCAGGAAGGTGATCGCCCCTGTCTGTAAGCGGCCGGTGACGGAATTGCGACGCTGGAACAGATCTGCCAGATAATCGAACAGACCGAGCGCCACGCCCAGGAAGGAGGTGGCCAGCGCCAGATCGGCAAACAGATGCACCGCCAGCTCCACGTGTGGAGAAGTCACCACTTCACGCAGCGCCAGCAAGAAACCGTTCAGACCGGCGTGTTCCGCCATCAAGCCAATAAAGGTGGAGGAGTCGATACTGCCCAGCGTCACCAGTTGCCAGAAAATGTAGGCAATCAGTGGGATGGCGCTACCGATAACAAACACGCGGCGAAGCTTGCGAATATCACCGTTCATGTAGCTGACAATGCTTGGCACACTGCCGTGGAAGCCAAATGAGGTAAAAATGACCGGGATCGCGGAAAGCGCCAGGCCTTTTTCCAGCGGCAGCGTCAGCAGGTTAACCTTATGAACATGCGGTGCCAGCAGAACCAGCATCACAATCAGAAAAAGGATTTTGGCGCTGAATAAAAATCGGTTAAACAGATCGACCAGCGAGGTACCTACACAGACTACGCCGCCGCCGATGAGCGTAAAGAAGATGGCCCCCGTCGCTGGCGTAATGTCAGCACCGAACCCGTCGTTGACGCTGGAAGCGATCAATTCCCCGGCACCACTGATATATGCAGCGGTCAGGGCGTACATCAGAAACATCATGCTAAAGCCTGTCACCCACTGTCCGTAACGGCCCAGATAGCGTGCCGCAAGCGAACCCAGCCCGGTATCGGCGGGGACGTGCTGATAAACCTCAAGCAGCAACAGCGCGGTGTAACACATTAATGCCCAGAGCGTACCCAGCAGCAGTAATGTCATGCCAAATCCGACGCCCGCGGCGGCCAGCGGCATCGCCAGCATTCCTGCGCCAATCGTCGTTCCGGCGACGATAAAAATACTTCCCAGGGTTCTGTTTTTCACGCTTTCCTCTACAACGCTTCATGATCGCGACAAAATCTGCGGCGCAGAGTAAGGGAAAAGCCGTATTTCGTCAAATCACCGTTACAAGAAGTGTAACTTTAACTTTACAATTTTAGCCGGGCGAGGCTCTTCAGGTAACTCTCTGATCCTTCGGAGGTGTAAGGCTACTTCATAAGGACAATAGGATCGCGTGAAAATCAGGCGTAATTTAAACAAAAATTGCAAAACATAAAATAAAATGAGGGTCTGATGGCGGGGGAAAATCCATTCACAGCGGCCTGGAGCCGGGGAGGCAATTTGCTATGTCACGGCCACTGGATCATCTGCTGGCAGAATACGGCGCTGACGTTGCCGGAATCCCGAC
The DNA here is from genome assembly GCF_050031095.1 of Enterobacter cloacae complex sp. 382A5. NCBI lineage: Bacteria > Pseudomonadati > Pseudomonadota > Gammaproteobacteria > Enterobacterales > Enterobacteriaceae > Enterobacter > Enterobacter cloacae complex sp. 382A5. The sequence continues at coordinate 2,857,975 of NZ_JBLGVK010000001.1, read as the reverse complement.
GTGAAAAGGATATGGGCACATGGGCGATTTATTCGATTATCGATCCTGAGGATGAGACCTTTGCACAGGGGTTAAAAGAGGATGAGTGGATAATCGAAAACGTGGACTGGCTGACGGATTTATTCTTCGACGCCGGGATCCCGCTTGAGGCGGCAAACTACCGGTACTTTTTCCAGGCCGTTAACCCGCATGACTGGCGCTGCACCAGTTGCGCAGGTTGCATGTAAAAAAATACGGCGCTGAAAGTCAGCGCCGTATCGATATTAATTCTGGGTATCAAGCGTAGAGAGTTCTTTATCAATAAAGTAAAGACCTTCACCGGTTTTACCGGCCAGCGATAATTTATCCAGAACCGATTTAAACAGTTTCTCTTCTTCGTGTTGTTCGGCCACATACCACTGCAGGAAATTAAAGGTTGGATAATCCTGGCTGGTCATTGCCGCATGCACCAGTTCGTTAATTTTCTGGGTGATCAGCTGCTCGTGCTCGTAGGTAGCGCGGAAGAGTTCATCAAGTGAGCCATACTCCGCAAAGGGTGATGCCACGTTATCAATGCGCGGCAGGCTGCCGGTATCTGTCAGATAATCAAAGAGACGCTGCATGTGGGTCATCTCTTCCTGAGCGTGACGACGCAGGAACGCGGCGGCACCTTCAAAGCTGTGATAGCTGCACCAGGCACTCATCTGCTGGTAGAGCAGGGAGGAAAAAAGCTCAAGATTCATTTGTGCATTGAGCTTGTCGATCATTTCAGTTTTCAGCATGGTGACGCTCCGGTTTATTATTTCTGGTTCACAATGAGCGACACTATAATTTGTTATTTAATTATATGCAAAACGTAAAATAAATATTTGCTTATTTAAAAATACGAATGGGAATAAAACGCATTGGCGATATTTATATTTATAAATGAGAATTATTTATTTTAACGGGCTGCCAGCCAAAACTGGCAGCGCAGATTAATACCACGGATTACTGGTGGCTGGTTTAACAGCATAACCCATGCATTTGTACTGAATGGTCACGCTCTCGTTCAGACACAGTGAGCCGCTAATCAGGGTGCAGGTTTTAATGGGCTGCCCATAGGAAGAGGCGGTGGCATATCCCATGCCCTGGCACGCTTTGGTTGCGGTGCCATTGTTCACATATTCATCAGACCAGGCGTTTTGCAGGGCGGCCTGACCATAGTCAAGGCGGACTATGCCATTTGGCGCATCCAGACTGCTCACCTGTGCCTGGCGGTTGATGCTACATCCCGCGAGCAGCAGGACCGTGCCGACAACGAAGACTCTTTTCATGGTTCGCTCTGAGTGGAGGGAAATACGTTATCGTACCTCTCGCTGTCCGCCGCAATGCCCGGAATAGCCGGACAATCTGCCCTTTCTCTTTGCAACGGGCCGGGCTCAGACCTGTCATCAACAAAAATGTGAGTCCTCTTTGGTTTTTTAAAACAATCTTTCATTTAATTTGAAAGTGCGTTTGTGTGATAGTAGGGTGAAGATGAAAAGGTATCCATGATGGGCTCGCCCGCAACGCATTCAGGAGAGAGACAATGAAAATCGCACTGATGATGGAAAACAGCCAGGCCGCAAAAAATCCAGTGATTCTGAAAGAGTTAAAAACGGTCGCCGACGAAAAAGGGTTCCCGGTGTATAACGTTGGCATGAGCGATGAGAACGACCATCATCTGACCTATATCCATCTGGGGATCATGGCGAGCATTTTACTCAATGCCAAGGCCGTTGATTTTGTGGTGACTGGGTGTGGAACGGGCCAGGGGGCGTTGATGTCGCTGAACATCCACCCGGGCGTGATCTGCGGTTACTGTATCGACCCTGCAGATGCGTTTCTCTTCGCCCAGATTAACAACGGTAACGCGCTTGCCCTGCCGTTTGCCAAAGGCTTTGGCTGGGGCGCAGAGCTGAACGTTCGCTTTATCTTCGAAAAAGCGTTCACCGGCCGCAAGGGAGAAGGTTATCCGCCAGAGCGCAAAGAGCCTCAGGTACGTAATGCGGGGATCCTGAATCAGGTGAAAGCGGCTGTGGTCAAAGAGAACTATCTGGACACGCTGCGGGCAATCGATCCTGAGCTGGTAAAAACCGCCGTTTCCGGCCAGCGCTTCCAGCAGTGCTTCTTTGAAAACTGCCAGGACAAAGAGATCGAGGCTTTCGTGCGCGAGATCGTCGGCTAACACGCGTAGTTGAATACAGAAAAAATTGTGATGTAAGTCACAAAAATATTGATTTTTGTGATGGTGGTCATATTATAGGCACATTGACGATAAAGTTGTATAACAAGTTAATGGAGCATCACAATGAAACTGCGCAAAATCCTCAAAAGCATGTGGGCTAACTACTGCAACACCTTCAAAGACGTGCCGCCTGGCGCGATGTTCTGATAAAAAAACCTGCTTCGGCAGGTTTTTTTATGCCTGCAACCACCAGAAGGGAGATGAAAGGGGGCGTGTTTTGTTACTATGGCGGCCTTTAAATAAGGAGAAACCCCATGTCTCAAAACCTGAGCGCCGATCAGGAACTGGTATCTGATGTTGTCGCATGCCAGCTGGTCATCAAACAGATCCTTGATGTCTTAGATGTTATCGCGCCGGTGGAAGTGCGCGAGAAAATGTCTACCCAGCTGAAAAACATCGATTTTTCCAGCCATCCCGCTGCGGCTGACCCGGTTACGCTTCGGGCGATCCAGAAAGCCATCGCGCTGATTGAGCTGAGATTCACGCCGCAGGGTGAATCTCACTGATAGCGCGCAACGTGAGAAGGGCGACAGTGCCTGTCGCCCGAAAGCGTTTAAAAGAAGGTCTGTACCAGCAGATAACTCGCCGCGCACGCACAGCTCACGCCAATTATCCCCGGCAGGATAAAGCTGTGGTTGATAATAAATTTGCCGATACGGGTTGTCCCTGAACGGTCAAACCCGATGCAGGCCAAATCGCTTGGGTAGGTGGGCAGAACAAAATAGCCATACGACGCCGGGAAGAAAGCGATCAGCATTTTCGGATCGATACCCAGCATTAACCCCATCGGCGCCACGGCCGTCAACGCTGCCGCCTGGCTGTTCACCAGTTTAGAGACCAGGAAAAGCACGATGGCGTAGGTCCACGGATGGCTTTTCACGACCCCTTCCAGCGCCAGTTTTAGCTCGTCGAGATGTGCCTGGAAAAAGGTATCACTCATCCACGCGACGCCGAACACCGAGAAAATCGCCACCATTCCGGCTTTAAAGACCGCGCCGTTAGAAATGGTCGCTGCATTGACCTTGCAGGTGACCAGCATCACCGCACCCGCAATGAGCATCATCATCTGAATGACAAGGTTCATCGACAGCGCCGTCATTTTGCCTTTCACCTCAAACGCCGGACGCAGTTCAGGCAATGCCCCGAGCAGCACCACCACCGCGATCCCGGCGAAGAAAATCCACGTTGACCAGTAGGCCTGTTTCGGAAAACGTTGGTTCATCAACGTCTCGGTTCCGCCGTAGATAAACTCGAGCTGTTTTGGATCTTTCAGCTTTTCCTGGAATTCCATGTCATCGGCTAAATCTTTCCCGCGGCGTAAACTCCACAGGGCGGCAATGGTCACACCGAACAGCGAGGCGGGAACCGACACGGCGAGAATTTCGAGGATCCCCCACGCGTGTCCAATGCCGTGCTGGGCGGCCAGAATGGAAATCAGCGACACCACGGCAACGGAGACCGGGGAGGCGGTGATCGCCATTTGCGATGCCACCGACGCCACGGCCATCGGACGTTCCGGGCGGATCCCTTTTTTCAGGGCGATATCGGCAATAATCGGGAACATGGTGTACACCACATGGCCGGTACCGCAGAGAAAGGTCAGCATCCAGGTGGTAAAGGGGGCGAGGAGGGTGATGTGCTGAGGATGCTTGCGCAGCAGGCGCTCGGCAAATTGCATCATCACATTCAGCCCACCTGCCGTCTGCAGGGTGGCCGCACACCCGATCACAGCGAGGATGGTCAGCATCACATCAACCGGCGGTTTACCGGGCTGCAGACCAAAGATAAACGTCAAAATAAACAGACCGATACCGCTTATCAGTCCCAGTCCCATCCCGCCAAAACGCGTGCCTGTCAGCAGGCACAGGAGGATGACAATAAACTCAATGGTGATCATGATGCTCCCTCGTCATTAATTATGTAATTAAATAAATCATTACATGTTGTAGGGATAATCATTGAGAGCGAGATCTGATTTGCTAAATCTTTTAAAAAGCAGGAGGTTGGCTGTAAAAAAAAGAGGCCCACTCCCGAACGGGAGCAGGCGAAAAGCTTAGTGGTGCTGTACTGTCACCAGATCGAGCAGGTGACGGTCGGTCTGTTCCGGGCATAACCCGGACTGTTGCGCGTTGCGGAGCTCATCCGCCAGTGCCTTCAGTAAAATGCCGTCCTGCTGCTGCTCTTTGTCCATATCGCGCAAGAACTGCAGTGTTGCGCTGTCATGCTGTGCTCTGGCTTCATCCGCCAGTTTATTCAGCGTGGCGCAGCGTTGCTCATACTCTTCAAGCGTTTTCCTGAATAACTCCTCCAGAGAGGAGTAGTGCCCATCAATTGCATCCGGGGCTTTGACGATAGGATTTGCCCCTGCGCCTTTCAAAAAGTTAAAGACGCGCATCATATGGGTGACGTTACTTTGTGCCTGGGTACGAAAAAAAGTGGCGGTACCGTTGAGACGGTTCTCAGAACACCACTCGCTCAAATGGAGGTGCAGATTCGACGCATAGAACTCCAGGTTCATCTGCGCATTGAGTTTTTGCATCATCGTTTGGGTAGTCATACCAATATCCTTATAGACTGTTAGTGTGATGTCCGTAACAAAACCTGAACGGGCAGGTTAAGACGAGTAAGTGGCAGAAAAGCATTTCTGCAGTGACAAAAGTCGACCGAATAATCACTTCCTGTGTTCGATATAAATAAGCATACCCCTGCCCGGCGTTTAAGAAAACTCTTAATTGGTGCGTTTTACCATACATTACAAAATTTAATATAGTACAAAACTAACAACATGTTGTTATAAAATAAGATTTATCTAATGCCTTGAAACTACTGGTTTTTACCTATTTTAATATCGATATTTACCCACTGGGAATAGTGAGTCGGAATAATGCTCTGAGAAATAGTTAATTCAGGATTAACTATTTCAAATATATGATGCGCCGACTAAATTGCGCTAAATCAATTTTCGCAGAATAACGCCATAAAATATATTTTGCGGCAACGCCAGTCCTACACAGTTCCCGATGATGGTAACGCCGTACCGCGATCGCGTCCGGAGCGCGGGGGGTTGGGTATCAGGGATTTCTTAGCTGATCTTATGGATAATTCTGCTTATCTCGGTTTCATTTGTCCGACAAATACTGCCGTTTTTATGTCATTTTTCGCTGAATTTATGTACGCAATTACTGTAATTCTGCGGTGTGATGGCGCTCTCTTATGGATGATTAATTTCCCGCTAAAACTATCACCAGCACTAACGCTTATGACGAGGTAAGCGCTAATGCCTTGTTTTAAGTCCGATTAAATAAGAAGTACGCAAATATTCCCTACAGAAAAGAACGCTAATGCTGGAGTTTACCATGCACAAATTTACTAAAGCGCTGGCGGCCATCGGTCTGGCTGCCGTTATGTCACAATCCGCTATCGCTGAGAATTTAAAACTCGGTTTTTTGGTAAAACAGCCGGAAGAACCTTGGTTCCAGACCGAATGGAAATTCGCCGATAAGGCCGGGAAAGATTTAGGATTTGAAGTCATTAAAATCGCCGTGCCTGACGGTGAAAAAACGCTGAACGCTATCGACAGCCTGGCGGCCAGCGGGGCGAAAGGGTTCGTTATCTGTACGCCGGATCCCAAACTGGGCTCTGCAATTGCAGCCAAAGCGCGCGGTTACGACATGAAGGTCATTGCGGTTGACGATCAGTTCGTCAACGCCAAGGGCAAACCGATGGACAGCGTGCCGCTGGTGATGATGGCGGCCACCAAAATTGGCGAACGTCAGGGCCAGGAACTCTATAAAGAGATGCAGAAACGCGGCTGGGATGTGAAAGATACCGCCGTGATGGCCATCACCGCCGACGAGCTGGATACCGCCCGCCGTCGTACCACCGGGTCAATGGACGCGCTGAAAGCGGCCGGCTTCCCGGAAAAACAGATCTATAAAGTGCCGACAAAATCCAACGACATTCCGGGGGCCTTCGACGCCGCCAACTCCATGCTGGTTCAACATCCAGAGGTGAAGCACTGGCTGGTGGTCGGCATGAACGATAACACCGTCCTGGGCGGTGTACGCGCAACGGAAGGTCAGGGCTTCAAAGCGCCTGATGTGATCGGTATCGGCATCAACGGCGTTGACGCGGTGAGTGAGCTCTCTAAAGCGCAGGCGACGGGCTTCTACGGCTCACTGCTGCCAAGCCCGGACGTACACGGCTATAAATCCAGCGAAATGCTCTACAACTGGGTCACCAAAGGGGTGGAACCGCCGAAGTTTACTGAAGTGACCGACGTGGTGCTGATCACCCGCGACAACTTCAAAGAGGAGCTGGCGAAAAAAGGACTGGGCGGTAAGTAATACGCGGTGATTGTGCCCCTCGCGAACCGCGAGGGGCCAGACGTACACACTACAGGAATCACGGAGACGTTATGCGACAGTCTGATCCGTATCTCTCTTTTCGCGGTATCGGGAAAACCTTTCCCGGTGTTAACGCGCTGACCGATATCAGCTTCGACTGCTATGCCGGTCAGGTTCACGCCCTGATGGGCGAAAACGGCGCCGGAAAATCCACGCTGTTGAAAATCCTCAGCGGCAACTACACGCCAACCACCGGCACGCTGGCCATTCGCGGCGAAGAGGTGGCGTTTGCTGATACCACCGCTGCGCTCAACGCCGGGGTGGCCATCATCTATCAGGAACTGCATTTGATCCCTGAGATGACGGTGGCGGAAAACATCTATTTAGGCCAGCTCCCGCACAAAAGCGGCGTGGTAAACCGGTCGCTACTTAATTACGAAGCGGGGCTGCAGCTGAAACATCTGGGTCTGGATGTCGATCCCCAGACACCTCTGAAGTATCTCTCCATCGGCCAGTGGCAGATGGTTGAAATTGCCAAGGCGCTGGCGCGTAACGCCAGGATCATTGCCTTCGACGAACCGACAAGCTCGCTTTCCGCGCGTGAAATCGAAAACCTGTTCCGGGTGATCCGCGAGCTGCGTAAAGAAGGCCGCATTATTTTGTATGTTTCGCACCGTATGGAAGAGATTTTTGCCTTAAGCGATGCCATCACCGTCTTTAAAGATGGCCGCTACGTGCGCACCTTTACCGATATGGAGCAGGTCAATCATGACCAGCTCGTTCAGGCGATGGTTGGCCGCGAGCTGGGAGATATCTATCACTGGCAGCCACGCGAATACGGCCCTGAGCGCCTGAAGCTGGAAAACGTTAAAGCGCCGGGTGTGCGAACGCCGATCTCGCTCTCGGTGCGCAGCGGGGAGATTGTCGGGCTGTTTGGTCTGGTGGGCGCAGGGCGTAGCGAGTTAATGAAAGGCCTGTTTGGCGGTACGCGCATCACCGAAGGGCAGGTATCCATTGACGGGCAGCGGGTCGATATCCAGAAGCCCGCACATGCCATCCAGGCCGGGATGATGCTCTGCCCGGAAGACCGCAAAGCGGAGGGCATTATTCCGGTGCACTCGGTACGTGACAACATCAATATTTCCGCGCGGCGGAAGTTTATTCGCGCCGGTTGCCTGATCAACGACGGCTGGGAGGAGAGCAACGCCGATCACCATATCCGTTCGCTGAACATCAAAACCCCGGGCCCGGAACAGCTGATCATGAATCTCTCCGGCGGTAACCAGCAGAAGGCGATTTTAGGCCGCTGGTTGTCGGAGGATATGAAGGTCATTTTGCTGGATGAGCCAACGCGCGGCATCGATGTGGGGGCGAAACACGAAATTTATAACGTGATCTATGAGCTGGCAAAACGCGGTGTGGCGGTGTTGTTCGCCTCCAGCGATCTGCCTGAGGTACTCGGCGTGGCCGACCGCATTGTTGTGATGCGTGAGGGCGAAATCGCCGGTGAATTGCTTCATGAACAGGCGAATGAACAACAGGCGTTGAGTCTCGCCATGCCGAAAGTTAGCCAGGCTGTCGCCTGAGCAAGGAGTTAATGATGTCCTCTGTTACTACATCCGGAGCGCCGAAATCGAAATCGGCCTTCAGTTTTGGCCGCATCTGGGATCAGTACGGCATGCTGGTGGTCTTTGCCGCACTCTTTGTCGCCTGCGCGATCTTTGTGCCCAACTTTGCCACCTTCATTAATATGAAAGGGCTGGGGCTGGCCATTTCCATGTCCGGTATGGTGGCCTGCGGGATGCTGTTCTGTCTGGCCTCGGGCGATTTCGACCTGTCAGTGGCCTCCGTCATTGCCTGTGCTGGCGTCACCACGGCGGTGGTAATCAACATGACCGAAAGCCTGTGGATTGGCGTGCTGGCGGGTCTGCTGCTGGGCGTTATCAGCGGTCTGGTTAACGGGTTTGTGATTGCCCGCCTGAAGATTAACGCCCTGATCACCACGCTTGCGACCATGCAGATTGTGCGCGGTCTGGCCTATATCATCTCCGACGGTAAAGCGGTGGGGATTGAAGACGAGCGCTTCTTCACCCTTGGCTATGCGAACTGGCTGGGGTTGCCTGCGCCAATCTGGCTGACGGTGGCCTGTCTGATCCTGTTCGGCTTCCTGCTTAACCGCACCACGTTTGGCCGAAATACCCTGGCGATCGGCGGTAATGAGGAAGCGGCGCGGCTGGCGGGTGTACCGGTGGTGCGCACCAAGATCATTATCTTTGTGCTCTCCGGTCTGGTCTCGGCGGCAGCGGGGATTATTCTGGCATCGCGCATGACCAGCGGCCAGCCTATGACCTCCATTGGGTACGAGCTGATCGTCATTTCAGCCTGCGTGTTGGGCGGGGTTTCGCTGAAAGGCGGCATCGGAAAAATCTCATATGTGGTGGCCGGTATCCTCATTTTGGGGACGGTAGAGAACGCCATGAACCTGCTGAATATTTCGCCGTTCTCCCAGTATGTGGTTCGTGGCCTGATCCTGCTCGCAGCCGTGATTTTCGACCGTTACAAGCAAAAAGCGAAGCGTACCGTGTAACGTTCTTCCTGCCTTTTAATTGCTCAACTAATAACCTTAGTTGACGCCTGAACCGCCCCGCCAGTTCCGCTGGCGGGGCGGTTGTCAAATGGCGAGCGACGTCACACTGTCTATACTTACATGGCTATGAAAGAGGTAAAGGCGTTTACCTCTCGTAAACCGTAAGGAGGACCAGGGTGGCTGACTTGTTAACCGCACCGCCTGTACTGCCCGGACACTATGCTTTCTTTTTCGATCTCGACGGCACGCTCGCCGGGATAAAACCGCACCCCGACCAGGTGGTTATCCCGGAGGCGGTATTACAGGATTTGCATCAGCTCTCGCAAATGAATGAGGGAGCACTGGCATTGATATCAGGGCGCTCAATGGCCGAGCTGGATTTGCTCGCCAGTCCTTACCACTTTCCGCTGGCCGGTGTACACGGAGCGGAGCGCCGCGACATCCATGATCACACGCACATCGTTTCACTCCCCGATGCATTAATCGAAAAGCTGCAGGCGCAGCTCGCTGCTGCACTGGCTGAACTGCCGGGCACGGAGCTGGAAGCCAAAGGGATGGCCTTTGCCTTGCACTATCGCCAGGCACCGCAGCATGAAGAGGCCGTGCTTGCGCTCGCCGCCAGGGTCGCGCAGGCGCATCCTGAGCTGGCGCTGCAGCCGGGTAAATGCGTCGTGGAGCTTAAACCGAAAGGGATCAATAAAGGGGCTGCGATCGCCGCGTTTATGGCAACGCCGCCTTTCCAGGGCCGGACGCCCGTTTTTCTTGGGGATGACCTGACCGATGAGGCCGGGTTTCGTGTAGTGAATCAGGCCGGAGGGATCTCCGTGAAGGTTGGGCCTGGTGACACTGAAGCCGAATGGCGTCTGGCAAATGTGGCCAGCGTCTGGCAGTGGATATCTGACATCGCTAACCAGCAACAACAACAAATAGCGCAAAACAAAGGGGGAAACCATTATGGGTCGCTTAGTCGTCGTCTCTAACCGTATCGCACCGCCTGACGATAAAAAAGCCAGTGCAGGTGGGCTGGCGGTGGGGGTATTAGGTGCCTTAAAAGCTGCTGGCGGGCTGTGGTTTGGCTGGAGTGGTGACATCAGTGAGGAAGAAAAACCACTTAAAAAGGTGACGCGCGGCAACATCACCTGGGCGTCATTCGCCCTGAAAGAGAAAGATTATGACGAGTATTACTCCCAGTTCTCGAATGCCGTGCTGTGGCCCGCGTTCCACTACCGTCTGGACCTGGTCAAATTCCAGCGAGAATCGTTTGAAGGCTACAGCCGCGTCAATGCGCTGCTGGCGGATAAACTGCTGCCTTTAATCGAGGAAGACGATATTTTATGGATCCACGATTATCATCTGCTTCCCTTCGCCCGCGAGCTGCGAAAACGCGGAGTCAACAACCGCATCGGCTTCTTCCTCCATATTCCGTTCCCGACACCGGAAATTTTTACCGCGCTGCCGCCGCATGAAGAACTGCTGGAAGCGCTGTGTGATTACGATTTGCTGGGCTTCCAGACTGAGAATGACCGCATTGCGTTCCTGGATTCGGTATCGGGCAAAACACGCCTGATGACGAAAGGGGGCAAAACGCATACGGCCTGGGGTAAAACGTTCCACACCGAAGTCTATCCGATTGGGATAGAGCCGGATGAGATTGCTGAGCAGGCGTCTGGTCCGTTGCCGCCGAAGCTGGCACAGCTTAAAAACGAGCTGAAACACGTGAAGAATATCTTCTCGGTGGAGCGTCTCGACTACTCCAAAGGGCTGCCGGAGCGCTTCCTGGCGTATGAAACGCTGCTGGATAAATACCCGCAGCACCACGGTAAAATCCGCTATACGCAGATTGCACCTACGTCGCGTGGGGAAGTGCAGGCCTATCAGGATATTCGTCATCAACTGGAGACGGAAGCAGGGCGCATCAACGGCCGCTACGGTCAGCTGGGCTGGACGCCGCTGTTTTATCTGAACCAACACTTTGACCGTAAGATCCTGATGAAGGTGTTCCGCTATGCTGACGTCGGCCTCGTAACACCGCTGCGCGACGGGATGAACCTGGTGGCAAAGGAGTATGTGGCGGCACAAGATCCGGCCGATCCGGGGGTGCTGGTGCTTTCTCAGTTTGCGGGAGCCGCGAACGAACTCACTTCAGCGCTCATCGTGAACCCTTACGACCGGGATGATGTGGCGAACGCGCTCAACCGTGCTCTGACGATGCCGCTGACGGAGCGTATTTCCCGTCATGCGGAAATGATGGATACGATCCGCGAGAACGATATTAATCACTGGCAGGCACGTTTTATTCGCGATTTGCGTAATATTGAGCCGCAGAGCCATGAAGGCGTTCTGCAAAAAAAGATCGCGACTTTCCCTAAACTGGCGTGATATTCCTCTGGGGGTTTAACGACCCCCAAGAGGCACCAACAGCACATCAACCAGGCTTGAGGCGACTATCGATTTCGCCGCGCAGGCCGCCCGTGAAATAAAGCTTTGGTTATGATTACCGCATATCACTAAATCAATTTTCTCTTTGCGACACATGTCGAGAATATGCGCATTCAGTTCACCTGTCGCAATGACGGTCTGATAAATGGGATATTGCGCTTTCTCCACCAGCTCCTGCAGAAATTGCTGCGTTTCTTCCTGTAATACCTCACGAATATCTTCCAGCATGGGGGCTGCCAGTTGATTGTACATCTCGGGTTCGGCCGCAAGGGTAATTAAGCTGATGCGCGCATTATGCGGGCGGGCGATGGACACCGCCCGGGCAACGAGTTGGTGACTTTCCGGTGAAACTGCAACAGAAACAAGAAGATGGGAGTAACTCATCACGCACTCCTTAGCTGTCTGAAAAACCGCGTCTGAGTCAGCATTACCGCGAAATCAGCACTTCTGCAAGAGGTGAATACGACATTAGTGTGAAGCTTCTCATAATTATTCATTAATTATTCTTATAAGAAGAATAACGGCAAACCGCGTGCAAATGAAAAAAATTAACAACTTAACGTAAATCACACATTTTGATGCGCGTGATGTTAAATCGTTTTAAAGCGTTATAGACGCAATGTGAATGATCACGCTTTGAAACAAATTTTTCACCCCTCAAGCATAACTGTATGTTTTTCATAGGTAATGAAAATGTGGCCCTGAGATGTATAGCGTGTGAATTGTTGCGGTAGTCGCTATTGCTCAAAAAAGCAATCGCCATGCGCCTTCTGTTCGCACTTCTGCATGAGTATTCGTCCATAAAGAATATAAAATGGTCTTGATTGGTTAAAAAATGAACAAATTACAAGTCTCACTGATGGATTTATGGATGATATTCACTTAAATTATGTGACATGGATCACATTTTTTTTAAATTTGAGGATGGCTGCATTGTATGTGTCAAAACTGACGAGTAGAGTTTGCGTCGAATTAGGAAAAATCTTAGTTATTTGTAAGAAATGATAAAACATGTAAGAAGCGCATCCGCGCTTCGTTGGTGCACGTTTTGCAGAATACAAACCTAAATTCAACTATGCATTTAGCCTTTTTTTTAAATACCGGGTGTTTTCCCGGCGACATCACGGGGTGCGGTCTTTCCGCATAAAAATAATAGTTGGTTATTCGGGATGGGAAAAATGCATACATCCGAGTTGCTAAAACATATCTATGACATCAACCTGTCATATTTACTGCTCGCGCAGCGATTGATTAGTCAGGACAAAGCGTCCGCGATGTTTCGTTTAGGTATTAACGAAGAGATGGCAACCATGCTGGGCGGGTTAACCCTGCCGCAAATGGTTAAACTGGCTGAAACGAATCAACTGGTTTGCCAGTTCCGCTTCGATAATCCTCAGACTATCACGCGGCTGACACAGGAATCTCGTGTGGACGATCTGCAACAGATCCATACCGGTATTCTTCTCTCCACCCGCTTGCTCAACGAAATCAGCCAGCCTGATGACGCAGCCCGTAAAAAAAGAGCGTAGAAATGAGCGAGAAAAGCATTGTTCAGGAAGCGCGTGACATACAGTTGGCCATGGAGCTGATTACACTGGGTGCTCGTTTACAAATGCTGGAAAGCGAAACTCAGTTGAGCCGTGGTCGTCTCATCAAACTGTACAAAGAGTTACGTGGTAGTCCCCCACCGAAAGGAATGTTGCCGTTTTCAACGGACTGGTTTATGACCTGGGAGCAGAACATTCACGCCTCCATGTTCTGTAATGCCTGGCAGTACCTTCTCAAAACCGGTTTGTGTAGCGGCGTCGATGCCGTGATCAAAGCGTATAAACTTTACCTTGAACAATGCCCACAGCAGGAAGAGGGTCCCCTGCTGGCGCTGACCCGCGCATGGACGCTGGTGCGTTTTGTTGAGAGCGGAATGCTTGAATTGTCGCGCTGCAACTGCTGCGATGGCAATTTCATTACCCATGCTCATCAGCCTGCAGGCAGCTTCGCCTGTAGTTTATGTCAGCCTCCATCCCGTGCAGTAAAAAGACGTAAACTTTCCCGGGATGCTGCCGATATTATTCCACAACTGCTGGATGAACAGATCGAACAAGCTGTTTAACCCGAACGTGTGGGAAAGATTCCAGCAGCGGTAAGCCATTACCGCTGCTTTTTTTTATCCTGGATTCGGTAAACGCTGCGAGCTGAACGTCCTTGCCATAGTCACTAGCGGAAGGATGATGTCGTGCTTATCTTATTAGGTTACCTGGTAGTTCTCGGTACAGTTTTCGGCGGTTACATGATGACCGGCGGGCACCTTGGAGCACTCTATCAACCGGCTGAACTTATTATCATCGGCGGCGCAGGGGTAGGGGCTTTTATCGTTGGCAACAACGGGAAATCGATCAAGGGGACGCTGAAAGCTATTCCATTGCTGTTCCGTCGCTCGAAATACACCAAAAGCATGTATATGGATCTGCTGGCTCTGCTCTATCGCCTGATGGCGAAGTCGCGCCAGCAGGGGATGTTCTCGCTGGAACGGGATATCGAAAACCCGAAAGAGAGCGAGATTTTTGCCAGCTACCCGCGCATCCTTGCCGATGCCATGATGCTGGATTTCATTGTCGATTACCTGCGCCTGATCATCAGCGGCAATATGAATACCTTCGAAATTGAAGCGCTGATGGACGAAGAGATCGAAACCCACGAGAGCGAATCCGAAGTGCCGGCCAACAGCCTGGCGCTGGTGGGGGACTCATTGCCGGCCTTCGGTATCGTGGCGGCGGTCATGGGGGTTGTTCACGCGCTGGCCTCGGCGGATCGCCCGGCTGCAGAGCTGGGGGCGCTGATTGCCCACGCCATGGTGGGGACCTTCCTCGGTATTTTGCTGGCGTATGGTTTTATCTCTCCGCTGGCCAGCGTTCTGCGTCAGAAGAGCGCGGAAACCACCAAAATGATGCAGTGCGTGAAGATTACGCTGCTCTCTAACCTCAACGGTTATGCGCCACCGATCGCGGTTGAGTTTGGCCGTAAAACGCTTTACTCCAGCGAGCGTCCGTCGTTTATCGAGCTTGAAGAACACGTGCGTGCGGTGAAAAACCCAAACCAACAGACGACAACTGAGGACGCATGAAAAACCAGTCCCATCCGATCGTCATCGTAAAAAAGCGCAAGCATAAGGGGCATGGGCACGGTGCGCATGGCTCCTGGAAAATTGCCTACGCCGATTTTATGACCGCAATGATGGCCTTCTTTCTGGTGATGTGGTTGATCTCGATCTCCAGCCCGAAAGAGCTGATTCAGATTGCGGAATACTTCCGTACGCCGTTGGCGACTGCGGTCTCCGGTGGGCCGCGTATCTCTAACAGTGACAGCCCGATCCCCGGCGGCGGCGATGATTACACCCAGAAGCAGGGTGAGGTGAAAAAAGAGCCGAACATCGACGAGCTGAAGAGAAAGATGGAGCAGGCGCGTCTGAAGAGACTGCGCGGCGATCTCGATCAGCTGATTGAAGCGGACCCGAAACTGCGCGCGCTGCGACCGCATCTGAAGATCGATCTGGTGCAGGAAGGGCTGCGTATCCAGATTATTGATAGCCAGAACCGCCCGATGTTCAAAACCGGTAGCGCCGAGGTTGAACCCTATATGCGCGATATTTTGCGCGCCATTGCGCCGGTGCTGAACGGTATTCCAAACCGCATTAGCCTGTCAGGCCACACGGATGACTTCCCGTACGCCACGGGCGAGAAGGGATACAGCAACTGGGAGCTTTCTGCCGATCGTGCCAACGCCTCGCGTCGCGAGCTGGTGGCGGGTGGGCTTGATGATGGCAAGGTACTGCGCGTGGTCGGCATGGCAGCAACCATGCGTGTCTCTGACCGCGGGCCGGATGACGCCATCAACCGTCGTATCAGTCTTTTAGTGCTGAACCAGCAGGCGGAGCAGGCCATCCTGCATGAAAACGCCGAAAGTCAGAATGAGTCACTGGACGATTTAAAACAGCCTGGGGCCGTTCCTTCGGCTGCCGTTCCAACATCGCCACCAGCCAATCCGAGGTGATAGCGTGAGCATGGATATTAGCGATTTTTACCAGACATTCTTTGATGAAGCCGACGAATTGTTGGCGGATATGGAGCAACATTTGCTGGATTTGGTGCCAGAAGCGCCGGACTCCGAGCAGCTCAATGCCATCTTCCGCGCTGCGCACTCCATTAAAGGCGGAGCCGGAACATTTGGATTTACCATCCTGCAGGAAACCACCCATTTAATGGAAAACCTGCTTGATGAAGCACGACGCGGTGAGATGCAGCTCAATACCGACATTATCAACCTGTTTTTGGAAACCAAAGATATTATGCAGGAACAGCTCGACGCCTATAAAAGTTCGGCAGAGCCTGATGCCGCCAGCTTTGAATACATCTGCAATGCGCTGCGCCAGCTTGCGCTGGAAGCAAAAGGTGAGGTCGCCGCAGCCGTTGTTCCTGCAGCCAAACTGAGTGTTGTTGATGCGCCAGCCGCTGAAGATGCAGCACCTGCCGCCGCTAAAGCGGGGAAACTGCGCGTTGTGCTGTCACGCCTGAAAGAGAACGAAGTCAACCTGCTGGAAGAGGAGCTGGGTAACCTGGCGACATTAAGCAACGTGGTAAAAGGCAAAGACAGCCTTGCTGCGACGCTCGATGACGGTATCAGCCAGGACGACATCGTGGCAGTGCTGTGCTTTGTTATCGAAGCCGATCAAATCGCCTTTGAAACGGAAGCGGTTGCCGTTGACGCGCCTGCTGCAGTGGAGGAGGTTGCCGCTGTGGCTCAGGCTGCTGCGCCCGCGGTCGCCCCTGCTGCCCCGGCGTTGAAAGCCGTTCCTAAAGAGGCTGCTGCCCCGGGCCGTGGTGAAAAACCGGCGGCGCGCTCCAGCGAATCGACCAGCATCCGCGTTGCCGTAGAGAAGGTTGACCAGCTGATCAACCTGGTCGGCGAGCTGGTGATCACCCAGTCAATGCTGGCCCAGCGTTCTAACGAACTGGACCCGGTCACGCACGGCGATCTGATTACCAGCATGGGGCAGTTACAGCGTAACGCCCGCGATCTGCAGGAATCGGTGATGTCCATCCGTATGATGCCGATGGAGTACGTCTTTAGCCGCTTCCCGCGTCTGGTGCGCGACCTGGCCGGTAAACTCAATAAGCAGATTGAACTGACGCTGATGGGCAGCTCCACCGAGCTGGATAAGAGCCTGATTGAACGCATTATCGATCCGTTAACGCACCTGGTGCGTAACAGCCTGGACCACGGTATCGAACTGCCGGAAAACCGTATTGCCGCAGGAAAATCCCCGGTCGGTAACCTGATCCTGTCTGCGGAGCACCAGGGCGGGAACATCTGTATTGAAGTAACCGATGACGGCGCGGGCCTTAACCGCGAGCGTATCCTGGCGAAGGCGATTTCGCAGGGGATGGCGGTCAGCGAAAACATGACCGATGAAGAAGTGGGCATGCTGATCTTCGCCCCGGGTTTCTCAACCGCCGAGCAGGTGACGGATGTCTCCGGACGCGGCGTGGGAATGGACGTGGTGAAGCGTAACATTCAGGAAATGGGCGGCCACGTCGAAATCCAGTCTAAGCAAGGTTCTGGTACCACCATTCGTATTCTGCTGCCGCTGACGCTGGCGATCCTCGACGGTATGTCGGTGAAAGTGGCGGACGAAGTCTTCATTCTGCCGCTGAACGCGGTAATGGAATCACTGCAGCCACGTGAAGAAGATCTGCACCCACTGGCAGGTGGCGAGCGCGTGCTCGAAGTGCGCGGGGAATACCTGCCGCTGGTGGAACTGTGGAAAGTCTTCGAAGTCGACGGGGCGAAAACAGAGGCCACGCAGGGTATCGTCGTGATCCTGCAAAGTGCGGGTCGCCGCTACGCGCTTCTGGTTGACCAGTTGATTGGTCAGCACCAGGTGGTGGTGAAAAACCTCGAAAGCAACTACCGCAAAGTGCCGGGTATTTCTGCCGCCACCATTCTGGGTGATGGTAGCGTAGCGCTGATCGTCGACGTGTCGGCGCTTCAGGGATTAAATCGTGAACAACGTGTGGCGTACACAGCCGCCTGATTAAGTAAAGGGTAAGAACATGACCGGTATGAGTAATGTAACGAAACTGGCGGGCGAGCCATCAGGACAGGAGTTCCTGGTATTCACTTTAGGCGATGAGGAGTACGGCATCGATATCCTGAAAGTGCAGGAAATTCGTGGTTACGATCAGGTTACCCGCATCGCGAACACGCCAGCGTTTATTAAAGGCGTCACCAACCTGCGCGGCGTGATTGTGCCTATCGTTGACCTGCGCGTGAAGTTCAGCCAGGGCGATGTGGAGTATAACGATAACACCGTGGTGATTGTCCTCAATCTGGGGCAGCGCGTGGTCGGTATCGTGGTGGATGGCGTGTCTGACGTGCTTTCACTGACGTCTGACCAAATCCGTCCGGCGCCGGAGTTTGCGGTCACGCTGTCTACCGAGTACCTGACGGGGCTGGGGGCGCTGGGTGAGCGTATGTTGATTCTGGTAAACATCGAGAAGCTGTTGAACAGCGAAGAGATGGCGTTGCTGGATATCGCGGCGAACCATGTAGCGTAGGTAAATGCAAAACGGCAATCCAGGTTGCCGTTTTTTGTGTTTGCCCCCTCTCCCGGTGGGAGAGGGGTGGGGTGAGGGCATCAGGCCACACCCCTTTTGTACTCTTACATTTCCTGCTCTACCAGCTCCGCTTCAGCTTCCCGCGCCCCTTCATTCTGCGACAGCATCGCGGTTGCAATCCCGTTACCCAGCACGTTAATGGCGGAACGCCCCATATCCAGGAAGTGGTCGATCCCCATCAGCAGCAGAATACCCGCCACCGGAATATTAAAGCTTGGGATGGTCGCCGCCAGTACCACCAGCGAAGAGCGTGGTACCCCCGCAATGCCTTTTGATGCCAGCATCAGCGTCAGCATCAGAACGGTGACCTCAGAGAAACTCAAATGAATATTGTACGCCTGAGCGATAAACATTGAGGCAAAAGAGCAGTAGACCATCGAACCGACCAGGTTAAAGGAATACCCAATTGGCAGGACGAAAGAGGCGATGCTGCGCGAACAGCCAAATCGCTCCAGTTGCTCAAGGGTTTTCGGATACGCTGCCTCGGAGCTGCTGGTGGTAAAGGCGACCAGCACCGGATCTTTCAGCATGCTGAGCAGGCGGAACACCTCTTTTTTCAGCACCATGTAACCCACTGCCAGCAACACCATGCAGGTGAGCAGGATCGCCACATAGTAGCCGCCAATAAAGGAGGCATAGTTCAGCAGAATGCCGAGACCCTGGGTGGCAATCACCGACGAGATCGCGGCGAAAATCGCCAGCGGGGCAACATACATGACGTAGCCCGTGACCTTCAGCATGATATGGGATACCACATCCAGCGCCGCGACCAGCGGGGCGTTGAATTTCTGGCCCAGCGACGCGCCGCCGATGCCAAAGAACATGGAGAACACCACAATTTGCAGAATTTCATTGTTCGCCATCGCCCCGGCAATGCTGGTCGGGATGGTATGTGAGAGGAACGCTTTCAGGGTCATGCCGCCGACGGCCAGCCCGGTATCCACTGCTTCAGTGGGGATCGTCAGGTTCAGACCGCTGCCTGGATGCTCCAGAGTGACAATAAACAGCCCCACCAGAATAGAAAGCACCGATGAGCTGATAAACCATACCATCGCTTTACCGCCTACGCGGCAAATAGTCGAGGTTTCGCCCATTTTCATAATGCCGACCGTCAGCGTGCTGAAGACCAACGGTGCAATCACCATTTTGATCAGTCGCAGGAAAATATCGGTGAGAAGCGTAATGTTATCCGACCAGGTTTTGATGGCATCCGCAGATGCGTATTCATGAATGGCCGCCCCTGAAAGAATACCCGCCAGCATGAATATCACGATGAAGAGCGTAAGTTTGTTTGCACTTGCCACGAAAAAGACCCCTATGCGCTGTAGATGTCGCCCGCGCCGATATATATGGATTTTTTATTACTGCGCGGGAAATTATTCGGCACATAAATTGAAGTAAAGCGGGGGGAGATACAACTCCTTTTTAAATTTTATTAATTTTGTTGCTAATGCTGCGACGATATATTGTGACGCTTATCACACTTTAATGGGATATATCCTCAGGCAACATTCGGTAAATTCCGTTTATAAATCAATAACCCAATGTTTCTAAAATCATTTCTCTGTCAATCGGACAAGGGGGTGACTGACATGGCCGCCAGTGGTCGAAGCGATAACCATAAACTAAATTCTCAATAACCCCCTCGGAGGAACATTAAGCGGGGCTAACATCTTGA
Source organism: Enterobacter cloacae complex sp. 382A5 (assembly GCF_050031095.1). Taxonomy (NCBI): domain Bacteria; kingdom Pseudomonadati; phylum Pseudomonadota; class Gammaproteobacteria; order Enterobacterales; family Enterobacteriaceae; genus Enterobacter; species Enterobacter cloacae complex sp. 382A5. The sequence goes on along the minus strand of NZ_JBLGVK010000001.1, from coordinate 2,838,006 downwards.
ACGTTAAAACTAAATTGTTGTACGTGAACGGAGACGTCTTCTGGAGGGTGGTAAATGAAAAGAAAACGCCTTTTGACCTGCGCTGGCATTCTGTTAACCGCGACAACCGCCCATCAGGCGCTGGCGGTCACCAGTAGTGGCACTATCGGCGCGACGCTGACATTGACAAACGGGTGTCTGATTAATGGATCGCCCACCCAAAACGGCATTAACTTCGGGACACTGGATTTCGGGACCCATCCTGCAACCTTTTCCACCCTGACGACGCAGTTGACCGGTGCCAGCGGCGGAAACACCTTCACGATTCAATGTACAACCGCCAGCTACACGGTGGCGATAACCGGGAATACCAACTCCACTGCGCCGGGCACCGTCGTTGGCACGACGGGGACACCCGCCCGCTATCTGATCAACACCACCAACACGGCGCAGGGTGTGGCATACAGCCTGTATAGCGACAGCGGATTTAATAACGTTGTGGCGAATAACGCGGCATTGCCGATCGCGTCCACGGCCGGTGGGGTGGACAGTTACACCCTCTACGGGCGTATTACCGGCGGCGGAAACAGCGTTACGGTGGTACCGGGGACCTACACCGACACCATAAATGTCAGCGTAACCTATTAGCCCACTTAGCCCATGAAGACCGCTTTTTCAGGTCTGCGCCACTGCGCAGAGGGGATCGTGCATCTTTTTTTTACGCTGATCCTCGGGCTGGCGCTGGTGCCGGCCGCTATGGCCGTCACGTCGCAGTCCTTTAAGGTCAGCGCGACCATTGTGCCGGGATGCGCGGTGAGCACCGGCAGTGGGGGGCTGTTAGGCACGCTGAACTTCGGTACCCATACCGGCGTGGAGAGTGCTCCGGTGAGCACCAGCTTCGTACCAAACGGGGCACTCTCGATCGCCTGTACGCCAGGCGTGGCGCTGAGTATGAGTATTAACGGCGGGCAGAATTACGCCTCCGTGCGGCGAATGACGCGCAACGGCGGGAACGACGTGGTGGGATACCGGCTTTACAGCAGCAGTTCACTTGCGGCGAACAGCGAAATAGGGGTCAACCAGGCGATTCCGGTGACCTATACCAACAGCAATAACATCGCGCTGCCGCTGTTTGGCGTGGCGCTATTGACCGGGTTCAGCCCGGCAGGAACCTATTCTGATCAACTTACCGTGACCTTGTCATGGTGATAAAGGGAGAGAGTCGATGACGGCATATTTCAGGCGCATATGTCTGGGAAGTTTGCTGGGGGTGATGGCCGTGGCGGCAGGCCAGGTGCAGGCCGCCGCCACCATTCTGTTATGGCCTATCGATCCGTGGCTGGCGGCTGATGCCAAAGCCACGGAGCTGTGGATCCAGAATCAAGGAAACAGCCCAACCACCATGCAGGTACGCATTGTGCGCTGGAAGCAGGAGGGCGGGTTCGAACGTTACAGTGCTCAGCAGGATGTGGTGGCCAGCCCGCCAATTGTCACCATCGCAGCGGGCAGCAAGCAGCTTATCCGTCTTATCAAACAGGGGACGGTTCCGGTGGGGGGCGAGCAGGCCTACCGCATTATTGTCGATGAAATTCCTCAGCCGGATAATAAAGCCGAACCGGCTATCGGCCTCAAACTGCAGATGCGTTATTCCATTCCCCTTTTTGTCTATGGGCAGGGGATCCCGACAAGCAAAGAGGGGGCGCACCATGCGTTTGTGGATACGCACAACCTCAGCTGGCGGGTAAAAAATGAGGGCGGACAGCCTCACCTGGAGGTTAACAACCGGGGAGATGTACACGTCAGGCTCAGTCAGGTTTCGCTGGTGCAGGGCGGGCAGAAACGTCCTGTTGCTGAGGGATTGCTGGGCTACGTGCTGGCGGGCAGTACCCGCAGCTGGGCCATCCCGGCCGGAATTCGGCAGCCAGACCAGATGCGCGCGCAGATTAACGCCAGGGATGAACAATGGCAGTCGACGCCCGTCAACTGAAACCGGCGATGATGATCCTGCTTTGCGTCACGACCAGCGCCTGGGCAGAACCCGGCGATGACAGTTTACCGCCGCCTCCCGAGGCCCGGGCGGTGAACGATGAGGCGGTTTTTCAGCTTGGCCTCATAGTGAACCACTACGATACCGGTCTGGTGGTGCCCGTGACGCAGCGTAAAGGCGCTTACTTTATCTCGAGCGCCGATTTGCTGCGTGCCGGGCTGCCGCCGGAGCATGTGCCGACCGGCGAGGTGGATCTCTCATCGCTTGCTCAGGTTCGCGTGGAGTACGACAGCGCCGGACAGCGTCTGCTGCTCACCGTGCCCCGCGAATGGGTGGCCTCCCGGGTGACCTCCTTTGGCGGGCAAACCGCGCAAAGCAAACCTCACTTTGGGCGCGGGGCGCTGCTGAATTACGATCTTTATACTAATCACACGGAACACGTGGGCGGCCAGGCTTCTCTGTGGCATGAGTTCCGCTACTTCAATGAACGCGGCTCGCTCTCTTCTACCGGTTATGTGCGGAAAAATTTCGCTGGCGATGACGGCCTGCAGGCCGGATATGTGCGCTATGACACCACCCTGCTGGTCACCAATGAAGAGGACGCCACCACCTGGACGGCCGGGGATGTGATCAGCGATGCCCTGAGCTGGAGCTCCAGCGTGCGTATGGGTGGGATAAGCTACGGGCGTGACTTCTCCCTGCGCCCGGATCTGGTGACCTGGCCGCTACCGGAGTTCTCCGGGGAAGCAGCGGTTCCCACCTCGGTCGATCTCTTTATTAATGGCTATCGGTCTGGCTCTACGCAGCTTCAGCCGGGCCCCTTTACCCTGACGAATCTGCCCTATATTAACGGGGCCGGGGACGCGGTGCTGATCACCACCGATGCGCTGGGACGGCAGGTGAGCACTACGCTGCCGTTCTATGTCACCAGCGAACTGCTTAAACGCGGCTTGAGCGATGGGGCGGTGACGCTGGGAAGCCTGCGGCGCAACTACGGGATCGACAATTTTGACTATGGTCCGGCGGCGGGCAGCGGTTCGTATCGCTACGGGGTAACGGACTGGCTGACCCTTGAAGCTCACGCGGAAGGGGCGGAGTCGCTGGCGCTGGGCGGGGCCGGGACGGTGGTGAAGCTCGGGCACTTTGGCGTTGTGAATACCGCGTATACCCAAAGCCGGATGCGCGGCGATGAGGGCGGGCAGATCGCCTGGGGCTATCAGTACAGCACCAGCGATTTTAGCCTTGCCACTCAACATACGCGACGCGATCGCGGCTTTGGCAACCTGGCCCTCTATGACCAGCCGACGATCTATGACGAAAACGACCGGCCTGTCGCCAGCTTCAGCCGCAATACCGATCAATATTCCCTGACCTTTAACCTTGGGCAGTACGGCAATATCGGGGCTGCCTGGATCGGTGTGGAGAGTTTTGACAGCCAGAAAACAGAACTGCTTAACCTCTCATGGAGCCGCAACCTGTGGGGCGCGAGCAGTCTTTACCTCGCCGCAAGCCGTGATCAGCAGCGGGGCGACTGGACGGTTGCACTCTCGCTACAGGTCCCGCTTGGGGAACGGGACAGCGCCGCGGTCACCTTCGAAAACACGCCGGAGGCAGGCAGCACGCAGCGCATCAACTACAACCACTCCATGCCTTCCGATGGCGGGTTAAGCTGGAACATGGCATGGGCGCATCAGTCGCGGGCGAACAATTATCAGCAGGGAACCTTGGGCTGGCGTAACAATAATATCGAAGTGCAGGGCGGGGCCTACGGTGAAAAGGACATGATGACCTGGTGGAGCGAGGCGCTGGGCTCCATTGTGCTGATGGACGGCGAGCTGTTTGCGGCGAATAAAATCAACGACGCCTTTGTGGTGATCAGCACCGATGGTCAACCGGATGTACCCGTCAGCTACGAGAATCAGCCGGTCGGCAAAACGAATCGCAACGGCTATCTGCTGGTGAGCGGCGTGTCGGCCTATTACCCGGCCAGTTACCGCATTGACACCCTCAATCTGCCTGCCGATACGCGCCTGAAAGAGACCGAACGCCGGATTGCGATCCGCCGCCACAGCGGTTATCTGGTGGACTTCCCGATGGAGCAGGAGCGGGTGGCAAGTGTCATTCTGCATGATGCCGAGGGACAGGCCATTCCGGTGGGCAGCCAGGTCAGACGTGCCTCACGCAGCAACGCGGTGGTGGGTTATGACGGGATCGCCTGGCTGGAAAATCTTAGCGACGTCAATTTGCTGGAGGTGATCACCCCGACGGGCAAACGGTGCCAGGCGACGCTGACCGTTGGCGCGAACCCGGAACACAGGCTGCAAGCCTACGGGCCGCTGGTATGTCGGGAGGCACGGTGACGCGTTATCTGCTGGTGATTCTGCTGCTCTTCTCCGGTGCCAGCGGCGCGGCCTGCACCGTCAGTACGGTGAATGCGTCGTTTGGCAGCGTGACCTCGTTCGCACTGAGCGGAACCGGGGAAGTGGAAACCACCGGCACGCTGGTGGTGGCCTGCGATACGGTCCTCAACCTGCTTACCAACGACTCGGTGGCGCTGACTTACACCTCGGCATCGATATTCGCCAACAGTCGCGCCACCCTGAAGCGCACGGACAATGCGGCTATTACCGATGTCATACCCACGCGCCTGTGCGCTGCCTCCGGCTGTGGCGGTAGCAGCGAAGTGCAGATCGGTAATGCCTATACCTGGAGCGGGAACACGCTGCTCGGGCTGCTGGGGTCGAAGCGCTACAACATTCCGCTCTATTTCCGTACGGTGCCGGGACAGAACGTCTCGGCCGGGCCGTATCAGGTGCTGCTGACATTCAGCATTAATTACAACGTCTGTGCCGTTGGCGCTGCCGGACTTTGCCTGACGCCGCAAACCGGCACGGCCACCACCACGATCCTTCTCAACATGACCGTCACTAACGATTGCAGCACCATGACCACCCCGGACGTGAATTTCAACAGCGCGCCGCTGGTACAAAGTTTTCCCACCGTCTCGCAGGCCATCGCCGTCACCTGCACCAAAGGCAGTACCTATACCATAGGGATTAACAATGGTGCCAATGCGCTGAACAACGTTCGTCGCATGGTGAGCGGCAGTAACTATATGAGTTACGACATCTATAAAGAAGCCACCACCAACCGCTGGGGCAGCAGCGGCACCGAACGCTGGACCAGTGCGACCTCGTCCCAGGTCAGTACCGACGGATTACTGCGTACCTTCAATTACACCGCCAAAGTCCTGACCGGGCAGGCCACGCCCCCCGCCGGAACCTATACCGATACGCTGATTGTTGACGTGGCGTTCTAACCCCCGCGCTTTTCCCTTTCGCAAATGTAAAGTTCCTGTGGCCTGTGCCGATAACACCGTTAATAAATCTATGAGAAGGTGTTGTATGTTGAACCGTATCCGCGTTGTCACAATGCTCATGATGGTGCTGGTCATTTTCGCACTACTTCAGCTTATCTCCGGTGGACTTTTTTTCTCGTCGTTAAAACAGAATCAGGACAGTTTCGCCGCCTCAAACGATCTGCGCCTGCAGCAGAGTGAACTCACGTCAACGTGGGATTTGATGCTGCAAACGCGTATCAACCTGAGCCGCTCCTCCGCCCGCATGATGATGGATCCCAATAACCAGCAGAGCAGCGCGAAAACCGATCTGCTGAAAAATGCCCGCGCAACCCTTGCGGATGCCGCAAAGCACTACGACGCCTTTAAGAAGATCGCCCCGCAGCCTGCCATGGAGCAGGTGAGCCAGAATATCGACGAAAAATATAACGCCTACTATGCCGGTCTGACGGAGCTTATCCAGTTCCTGGAGAGCGGCAACATGGACGCCTATTTCGCCCAGCCGACACAAGGAATGCAAAACGCGCTCGGCGCGGCGCTGAGTGAATACGCCAAAGCCAGCGCAGATCTCTACCACTCGGCCTTTACGGAAAGCCAGAATGATTACCGCTTTGCCAAATGGCAGATGGCGGTAATGGCGCTGGCGCTGGCCATTGTGCTGATCGCGGTATGGTACGGCATTCGCCATAGCCTGCTGAACCCATTGGGTCGCGTCATTGCCCATATCCGCGAGATTGCGAGCGGCGATTTGACCAAAACGCTGACCGTCTCCGGGCGGAATGAAATCACCGAACTGGCTAACAGCGTAGACCATATGCAGCGTTCGCTTATCGATACCGTTGCCAACGTGCGTAGCGGCACGGATGCCATCTATACCGGCACCAGCGAAATTGCGATGGGCAATAACGATCTCTCTTCCCGTACCGAACAACAGGCCTCCGCGCTGGAAGAGACCGCGGCCAGCATGGAACAGCTCACCGCCACCGTGAAGCAGAACGCGGATAACGCGCGTCAGGCTTCTCAGCTGGCAGAAAGCGCGTCCGAAACGGCGCAGCGTGGCGGTCGGGTGGTGGATGGTGTGGTGAAAACCATGCATGAAATTGCCGACAGCTCGAAGAAAATCGCTGACATCATCAGCGTGATCGACGGCATTGCCTTCCAGACCAATATCCTGGCGCTGAACGCCGCCGTTGAGGCTGCGCGTGCGGGTGAACAGGGGCGCGGGTTTGCGGTGGTGGCCGGTGAAGTGCGTAACCTCGCCAGCCGCAGCGCTAACGCGGCGAAAGAGATTAAAGCCCTGATTGAAGACTCGGTTTCCCGCGTCGATACCGGCTCCGTGCTGGTGGAAAGCGCAGGGGAGACCATGAATGACATCGTGAATGCCGTTACCCGCGTAACGGACATCATGGGTGAAATCGCCTCTGCCTCTGATGAGCAGAGTCGTGGTATCGACCAGGTTGCCCTGGCGGTATCGGAAATGGATCGCGTGACACAACAAAACGCCGCTCTGGTGCAGGAGTCCGCCGCGGCGGCGGCTGCGCTGGAAGACCAGGCGAGCCGTCTGAAGATGGCCGTCTCGGCGTTTCGTCTCGCTTCACTCGCTGGAAATACGGTCACCCCGCAAGCCACGTATCGTGCGCCCGCCGCTGAGCCGGCGGCCACGCGTACCCGCGCCACGACGACCGGACATGATGAAAACTGGGAAACATTTTGACTGACATTTAAACCGCGGCTGCTTGCCGCTTGATGGGAGCGTGGATGTTAAATCGTATTCGTATCTCGACCACACTGTTTTTGATTCTGATCCTTTGCGGTGTGTTGCAGGTTGGCAGTAACGGGTTGTCTTTTTGGGCGTTTCGCGATGGCTATCAGAATTTGCAGGAAGTTGAGGCGAGTAATCAGCAGCGCTCCGCACTGGCACAAACGCGTGCCGTGCTGTTGCAGGCAAGCACTGCGCTGAACAAGGCGGGAACCTTAACCGCGCTGAGTTATCCGCCGGATGATATCAAGGCGCTGATGGCGACGGCGCGCAACAGCCTTAAGCAGGCCGACGCGCAGTTCAAAACGTTCACCGCGCAGGAGGACGTCAGCGAAAAAGGGAAAGCGCTGAAAGCTGCCATGAAGAAGAACTTTGAGCAGTGGCACAGCGATCTGGATCACCAGGCGACCTGGCTTGAGAACAACCAGCTCTCGGACTTTATGAGCGCGCCGGTGCAGGCCTCACAGGCGGCGTTTGATGACAGCTTTAACGCCTGGCAGCAGGACATAAACCAGTTTGTGCAGCGCGCAGGGGAGAGCAGCCGCATGAGCTACCACATGTCCGGCGTGATTTTTACCGTGGTGGTGATTCTGGCGGCACTGCTGACCGGTGCCGCGCTGCTCTGGTCGCGCAAGATGATTGTTCAGCCGCTGGCGATCATCAGCAGCCACTTCGACAGCATTGCGAAGGGGGATCTGGCGCGTCCGGTGGCAGTGTATGGCAAAAACGAAATTTCGGCGATCTTTGCCAGCCTGAAGGCGATGCAAGGATCGCTACGGGAAACGGTCTCCGATGTGCGCCAGGGCAGCTATGCCATGCACACCGGGATCTCAGAGATTGCGGCAGGCAATAACGATCTCTCTTCCCGCACCGAGCAACAGGCGGCCTCGCTGGCGCAAACGGCGGCCAGCATGGAACAGCTGACTGCGACGGTAAGCCAGAACGCCGACAACGCGCGCCAGGCGTCAGACCTGTCAAAACAGGCGGCGATGACGGCGAAGAAGGGGGGCGACCAGGCGTCTCATGTGGCCAGCACCATGCAGGATATTGCCGCCAGTTCGCAGAAAATTGGCGACATCATCAGCGTGATTGATGGCATTGCGTTCCAGACCAACATTCTGGCGCTGAACGCGGCTGTGGAAGCGGCGCGTGCGGGTGAGCAGGGGCGCGGGTTTGCGGTGGTGGCGGGTGAAGTCCGTAACCTGGCGAGCCGCAGCGCCAACGCGGCGAAAGAGATCAAAGGGCTGATTGAAGAGTCTGTCTCCCGCGTCCAGCAAGGCTCCGCGCTGGTGGATACGGCGGCGAAAACCATGCACGAGATTGTCACCTCCGTTACGCGGGTGAACGACATCATGGGCGAAATTGCCTCGGCGTCTGATGAGCAGCGTCGCGGGATTGAGCAGGTGGCCCAGGCGGTAAGCCAGATGGATCAGGTCACTCAGCAGAATGCCTCGTTAGTGGAGGAAGCGGCAGCGGCAACCGATCAGCTGGCCAGTCAGGCGGATCATCTGACCGGGCTGGTCGCGGTATTTAATGTCAAAGAGCACGTTGAAGCAGTAACAGAAGTCGGGCGGTCGCAGGCCGTGCCAGTTGTATCCTGAATGTAATTAAGAAGGCGCTATGACATCACCAATGCCTCCAGGGCAAACGTCATTATTGTTGCAGATGACACAGCGCCTCGCGCTGTCCGACGCGCATTTTCGTCGGATATGTCAGTTAATTTACCAGCGTGCGGGGATCGTGCTTGCTGACCATAAGCGAGACATGGTCTACAACCGTCTGGTGCGGCGCCTGCGTACGCTGGGGCTGGATGATTTTGGTCGCTACCTGAGCATGCTCGAAGCGAACCAGAACAGCGCCGAGTGGCAGGCTTTTATTAACTCTTTAACCACTAACCTGACGGCCTTTTTCCGCGAAGCTCACCACTTCCCGGTACTGGCAGAGCACGCCCGCCGTCGCACCGGGGAGTATCGCGTCTGGAGTGCGGCGGCCTCGACGGGGGAAGAGCCTTACTCGCTGGCGATCACCCTTGCCGATACCCTGGGAATGGCGCCGGGTCGCTGGAAAGTGTACGCCAGCGATATCGACACCGAAGTGCTGGAGAAGGCGCGTAACGGCGTCTATCGCCAGGATGAGCTGAAGACGTTGTCGCCTCAGCAGCTTCAGCGTTACTTCATGCGCGGTACCGGCCCGCATGAAGGGCTGGTGCGCGTGCGCCAGGAGCTGGCGAACTGCGTGGAGTTTGCACCGGTTAACCTGCTGGATAAGCAGTACAACGTGCCGGGGCCTTTCGACGCCATTTTTTGCCGTAACGTCATGATCTATTTTGATAAAACGACGCAACAGGACATTCTGCGTCGGTTTGTTCCGTTGCTCAAGCCTGACGGTTTACTGTTTGCCGGGCACTCGGAAAACTTCAGCAACCTCGTGCGTGAGTTTAGCCTGCGTGGGCAAACGGTATATGCGCTGAGTAAGGAAAAAGCATGAGTAAAATCAGGGTATTGTCTGTCGATGATTCGGCGCTGATGCGCCAGATCATGACTGAAATTATCAATAGCCACAGCGACATGGAGATGGTCGCTACCGCGCCGGATCCGCTGGTAGCGCGGGATTTAATTAAAAAATATAACCCCGACGTGCTGACGCTGGATGTCGAGATGCCGCGCATGGATGGCATTGATTTCCTGGAAAAGTTGATGCGTCTGCGTCCAATGCCGGTGGTGATGGTCTCATCGCTGACTGGCAAAGGCTCGGAAATTACGCTGCGCGCGCTGGAGCTGGGGGCGGTGGATTTCGTCACCAAACCTCAGCTTGGCATTCGTGAAGGCATGCTGGCCTACAGCGAAATGATCGCCGAGAAGATCCGCACCGCCTCGCGCGCGAAGCTCGCGGCCCATAAGCCAACGGCTGCCCCGGCAACCCTGAAGGCGGGTCCGTTACTCAGCTCGGAAAAACTGCTGGTGATTGGCGCATCAACCGGAGGAACAGAGGCAATTCGCCATGTACTCCAGCCATTGCCGCTTTCCAGTCCGGGTATTCTGATCACTCAACATATGCCGCCAGGCTTTACCCGCTCGTTCGCGGAGCGTCTGAACAAGCTGTGCCAGATCAGCGTGAAAGAGGCGGAAGATGGCGAACGTGTGCTCCCGGGTCATGCTTACATCGCGCCGGGCGATAAGCATATGGAGCTGGCGCGCAGCGGCGCTAACTATCAAATCAAAATTCATGACGGGCCGCCGGTAAACCGGCACCGTCCGTCGGTGGATGTGCTGTTTCATTCGGTGGCGAAACATGCGGGACGCAACGCCGTTGGGGTGATCCTGACGGGGATGGGCAACGATGGTGCCGCCGGAATGCTTGCAATGCACCAGGCTGGCGCCTGGACTATTGCGCAGAATGAAGCAAGTTGTGTGGTGTTCGGCATGCCGCGCGAGGCCATCAATATGGGTGGCGTGAGCGAAGTGGTCGATCTTAGCCAGGTAAGCCAGCAGATGCTGGCGAAAATCAGTGCCGGACAGGCAATACGTATTTGACTCAGGAGTATTATTTTATGGCGGATAAAGAGCTTAAGTTTTTGGTTGTGGATGACTTTTCCACCATGCGTCGCATTGTGCGTAACCTGCTGAAAGAGTTGGGCTTCAACAACGTTGAAGAAGCAGAAGACGGCGTGGATGCGCTGAACAAACTGCAGGCGGGCGGGTTTGGTTTTGTTATCTCTGACTGGAACATGCCGAATATGGATGGTCTGGAACTGCTGAAAACCATCCGCGCGGATGCAGGCATGGCCTCTATGCCGGTGCTGATGGTGACCGCAGAAGCGAAAAAAGAGAACATCATTGCCGCTGCACAGGCGGGCGCAAGCGGCTATGTGGTGAAGCCATTCACCGCGGCGACCCTGGAAGAGAAGCTCGGTAAGATCTTCGAGAAACTCGGCATGTGAGGTGTTGGTTATGATGCAACCTGCTATGAAACCCGTTGAAGAACATTCGCCCAGCGATATCATTGCCCGCATCGGCAGCCTGACACGCATGCTGCGTGACAGCCTGCGTGAACTGGGGCTGGACCAGGCAATCGCAGAAGCGGCGGAAGCGATTCCTGATGCGCGTGACCGTCTGGACTACGTTGTGCAGATGACCGCGCAAGCGGCTGAACGTGCGCTGAACAGCGTTGAAGCGTCACAACCGCACCAGGATGCGATGGAAAAGGGCGCGAAAGCGCTGACCAAACGCTGGGATGAGTGGTTTGAGAATCCTATCGAGCTGGCGGATGCCCGCGAACTGGTGACGGATACCCGTCAGTTCCTGGGCGATGTACCGGGCCACACCAGCTTCACCAACGCTCAGCTGCTGGACATCATGATGGCGCAGGATTTCCAGGACCTGACCGGTCAGGTTATCAAGCGCATGATGGATGTGATTCAGGAGATTGAACGTCAGTTGCTGATGGTGCTGCTGGAAAACATCCCGGAACCGGCTGCTCGTCCGAAACGCGAGAACGAAAGCCTGCTCAATGGCCCACAGCTCGACGCCACCAAAGCGGGCGTTGTGGCAAGCCAGGATCAGGTAGACGACCTGCTGGACAGTCTCGGCTTCTGATATAAAGACACCACCTTACGGGTGGTGTCTTTGCTTTTTTAAAGGCAAATTTTGATATCAAATCCGCATTCGGAATGACAAAGATTCTCTTTTAGGCGCTGCAGGTCATCATCATTAAACGAAGATGAACGATAGCTACAGTATTCATACTGTCTGAGCTGGTCGTAGCTGTGTTCTTGCAGTGCCTGTAAGAGAAAAATGGAAAGCTGGGGACCGATAATCTGGACTCGCTTATTGTAAATTGTGCGCAGGATTTTAATAACGGAACCGACTTCATTGGGTGTTTTTTGAAGAACGAGTTCAAGCCGACGAAGATGTAAATCATGGAGATAGTTTTCAGGACTAATGACATGTCTATTCTTCACATCGTAAAGCACGGAATCCCAGGACATAAGCGTTGTATTCAGCAGGCTGTAGGTGTCTTTAAATTCAACGATACGATTCTTAAATGCCCAGGTGTCATTGATGCTCCAGATATCAAAATCCAGACTTTTATAATGAAAGCGGATCCCACCTAGCTTATTCATACTGAAATGTTCAATGTTTAGCGCTTTCAGAGCGTTAATCAGGTCATCTCGTGATAAGTCGATAACCAAATCAATATCTGATGAGAATCCGCCACGCCCAAAAAGACCTATGTCGCGGATCATCCCGCCGAAAATCCACGCATGAGAACGCTCAGCCAGAGCATCAATGAGTGCTCTGGCTTGCTTTCGCTCTTCGCTAATGTCGAAAAAATCTTCGATTCTGAGCTTAAGGCGTTGATGGCTGGAGACGACTTTCATATTCATAAAGCGATTTTAGCTCATCGTGAAGACGTATCAAATAACTGTCTGTCATGCCTGAAATGGCATCCGCCAGGAGTTGAGCTTCTTTATATAGAGGCGGCAAGGCATTGTCCGGGTCCTCGAAAACGCGTCGATAGTTTTCTGATATACGTCCATAGGCGTAACGACCAAAGGGGGTATCCCAACCGTCACCGCCGCTTTTTCGACCTTTAATGCCCACCCAAAGCATATCCATTAACCCTTGAATGTAGTTGGACCCCTTTAGTTCAAGTTCAAGTACAGTCCGATGACGATAGCCACGGGTTTTATCGAATTTTTTCAAGGCGGAACAGAGTTCGTTACCGATGCTTATACTAATAAGATCCTTGATCGCACAATCTTTTTCACAAAGCTGTTTATGGCATTCGCTAAAAGCTTTAACAACACTTTTGATGAGAACATTTGTTGCGTATACACGGAACATCTGCATGCTAAGGTCGTTGATTTCGGAAGGAGACAGGTCTCGCTTGCGCCACTCCCATTCTTTATTTTTGCGTTCAACATCCGTGATGAGCTGTGCGATCATAGGATCCTGGCCGTTTTCCCAACTGGAAAGGAAACTGATAAGATCCTGATAAGATGCTAAACCTTTCTTTATAGTGTCTTCTGCATCAAGAATTGAATAGGCAATGTCATCGCACGCTTCCATAAGGTAGGTAAACGGATGTCTAAGTCCTTCAGACAGCCCTGTCTCTTCCCAAATATCATGAACAACCTGTTCCTCAGAATATAAGTAGCCGTGTTTGCTCCACTTTTTATTCTCAGTCCAGGAGGATTGCGGATATTTTATCATTGAGGCAAGCGTGGCATATGTCAGGTTCAAACCATAATTGTCGTTGATGATCTGAAGTCGGGTGACGAGGCGTAGCGTTTGAGAGTTACCATCGAAATGCAAAAAATCATTAAAAACAGGTTTGAGGTTAGAATCAGAAATCATGTCAATTAATGGCTTGAGGTTACGCTTGAACCAAGCACGCATCGCTGACTCGCCCTGATGCCCAAAGGGAGGATTACCGAGATCGTGTGCTAAACCGATTGTAGCCAGAAGTGCTGGAACATCACGCTCAAGAACAAGATGTTTGCAACTCTCACCAAAGATCTCTTCCTTCATCTCAAATGCGAGACGCATCCCGATCCCTCGGGCAAAGTTTGCTACTTCATGCGAATGGGTCAAACGTGTTCTTACACTGTCATTCAAGTCCAGGGGGAATACTTGTGTTTTGTCTGCCAGCCGACGAGTTGGTGCAGCAAAGAGTAAGCGATCATAATCACGCTCTATTTCTTGTCGCCCGGAGGCGAGGTCAGAGGTTTTTTTCCCGATCGTTTTTGTCTTATCTTTCCGTCTGCCACTATTTAATAACTTATGCCATTCCATATGAAATCCCTTCTGTTACGGTATGTTAGATAACCTATCAAACTCTCTCTGGCACGGCGATAAGGTATGCAATCAATCTTTAAAATTTGGAAGACACTACGCAACAAATGTCCATGCAAAATGAAGAACGTTGGGGTTAAGGGGATAATTCCCCCCTTTTTGATGGCTTATTTACACGATTGTTAATGAGAATCTTAGGCATGATACCCGTGACGTAATGGGCTGAGCATGCACTGTGGCAGAAGAGAACGACGACAAAACAGAAGCCCCCACACCCCACCGACTTGAAAAAGCGCGTGAGGAAGGGCAGATCCCCCGATCCCGAGAGCTGACATCCCTGCTGATCCTTATTGTGGGTGTGTGCATCATCTGGTGGGGTGGGGAGTCGCTCGCCCGAAAACTGGCGGGGATGCTCTCTGCCGGATTACGTTTCGACCACAGTATGGTCAACGACCCAAACCTTATCCTCAGCCAGATTATTCAGCTTATTAAAGGGGCCATGGTCGCACTGCTGCCACTGATTACCGGGGTGGTGCTGGTCGCGCTGATCTCGCCGGTGATGCTTGGCGGTCTGGTCTTTAGCACCAAATCGCTGCAACCAAAATTTTCCAAACTGAACCCGCTGTCCGGCATCGCGAAAATGTTCTCCGCACAGACCGGGGCAGAACTGCTTAAAGCCATCCTCAAAGCGGCGCTGATGGGCAGTGCCGCGGGGTTTTACCTCTGGCACAACTGGCCGGAAATGATGCGGCTTATCAGCGAGTCGCCTCTGACCGCGATGAGCAATGCATTGAATCTGGTCGGACTCTGCGCGCTGCTGGTGGTCCTCAGCATTATTCCGATGGTGGGGTTCGACGTCATCTTCCAGCTGTACAGCCACTTCAAAAAATTGCGCATGTCCCGTCAGGATATCCGTGACGAATATAAGCAGATGGAAGGCGACCCGCACGTGAAAGGGCGTATCCGCCAGATGCAGCGCGCCGCCGCCCGTCGACGGATGATGGAAGATGTGCCGAAAGCTGACGTTATTGTCACCAACCCGACCCACTATTCCGTTGCGCTGCAGTACGACGAAAACAAAATGAGCGCGCCGAAAGTGGTGGCGAAGGGGGCGGGCTTAATCGCCCTGCGCATCCGCGAGATTGGCACGGAAAACCGGGTGCCAATACTGGAAGCGCCGCCGCTGGCGCGTGCGTTGTACCGCCACGCGGAAATTGGACAACAGATCCCAGGACAACTCTACGCCGCCGTGGCGGAAGTGCTGGCCTGGGTATGGCAGTTGAAACGCTGGCGTCTGGCTGGCGGTCAACGACCTGTCAAACCTGAGAACCTTCCGGTGCCTGCTGCGCTGGATTTTATGAACGAGAAGGACACTGATGGCTAATCTGGTGGCAATGTTGCGCCTGCCCGGCAACCTGAAATCGACCCAATGGCAAATCCTTGCCGGGCCGATCCTCATCCTGCTAATCCTGTCGATGATGGTATTGCCGCTGCCGGCATTCATCCTCGACCTGCTTTTCACTTTCAACATTGCGTTGTCCATCATGGTGTTGCTGGTGGCGATGTTCACCCAGCGTACCCTTGAGTTTGCGGCGTTTCCGACCATCCTGCTGTTTACCACCCTGTTACGACTGGCGCTGAACGTGGCGTCCACGCGTATCATCCTGATGGAAGGCCACACCGGCGCGGCAGCCGCGGGTAAAGTGGTTGAGGCCTTTGGCCACTTCCTCGTGGGCGGTAACTTTGCCATCGGCATCGTGGTGTTTGTCATTCTCGTTATCATCAACTTTATGGTTATCACCAAAGGTGCAGGGCGTATTGCGGAAGTGGGTGCGCGCTTTGTGCTGGACGGGATGCCGGGTAAGCAGATGGCGATCGACGCCGACCTTAACGCCGGGCTTATCGCGGAAGATGAAGCGAAAAAACGCCGTGCGGAAGTGACCCAGGAAGCAGACTTCTACGGCTCAATGGACGGTGCGAGTAAGTTTGTGCGCGGTGACGCCATCGCGGGCATTCTCATCATGGTGATTAACGTGGTGGGTGGCCTGCTTGTTGGGGTGCTGCAGCATGGCATGGGCATGGGCCAGGCGGCTGAAAGCTATACGCTGCTGACCATTGGTGATGGTCTGGTTGCCCAGATCCCGGCGCTGGTCATTTCTACCGCCGCGGGCGTTATTGTTACCCGCGTCAGTACCGATCAGGACGTTGGCGAGCAGATGGTTGGTCAGCTGTTCAGCAACCCGCGCGTCATGCTGCTGGCGGCGGCGGTGCTGGGTCTGCTCGGCCTGGTGCCGGGCATGCCGAACCTGGTTTTCCTGCTGTTCACGGCAGCACTGCTGGGCCTTGCCTGGTGGATGCGTGGCCGTGAAATGAAACCCGCGGCAGAACCTGTACCGGTAAAAATGCCGGAGAACACGCAGGCCGTGGAAGCCACCTGGAACGACGTTCAGCTGGAAGATTCGCTGGGGATGGAAGTGGGTTACCGTCTGATCCCGATGGTCGATTTCCAGCAGGATGGCGAACTGCTTGGCCGCATCCGCAGTATCCGGAAAAAGTTCGCCCAGGATATGGGCTTCCTGCCGCCGGTTGTGCACATCCGCGACAACATGGATCTTCCACCTGCCCGCTACCGTATTCTGATGAAAGGGGTTGAGATTGGCAGCGGTGATGCGTATCCAGGCCGCTGGCTGGCGATTAACCCAGGCACAGCCGCCGGTACGCTGCCGGGTGAACAGACCATCGATCCCGCGTTTGGTCTGGCCGCAATCTGGATTGAAAGCGCGCTCAAAGAGCAGGCGCAAATTCAGGGGTATACCGTGGTGGAGGCCAGTACCGTGGTCGCTACCCATCTTAACCACCTGATTGGACAGTTCTCAGCAGAGCTGTTTGGCCGTCAGGAAGCACAGCAGTTACTCGACCGTGTGAGCCAGGAGATGCCGAAGCTGACGGAGGATCTGGTGCCGGGCGTGCTGACGTTGACCACGCTGCATAAGGTGCTGCAAAACCTGCTTGATGAAAAAGTGCCGATCCGCGATATGCGCACCATTCTGGAAACCCTCGCCGAGCATGCGCCGCTGCAAAGCGATCCGCATGAGCTGACGGCGGTGGTGCGCGTGGCGCTGGGCCGCGCGATCACCCAGCAGTGGTTCCCGGGCACCGGCGAAGTGCAGGTGATTGGCCTGGATACACCGCTGGAACGTCTGCTGCTGCAGGCCCTGCAGGGCGGTGGCGGGCTGGAGCCGGGTCTGGCTGACCGTCTGCTGGCGCAAACACAGGAGGCGCTGGCGCGTCAGGAGATGCTGGGGGCACCGCCGGTGCTGCTGGTGAACCATGCGCTGCGTCCGCTGCTGTCACGCTTCCTGCGCCGTAGCCTGAACCAGCTGGTGGTGCTGTCGAATCTGGAGCTGTCTGATAATCGCCATATTCGTATGACGGCGACGATTGGAGGTAAATAATGCGTAAGTGGTTAGGGCTATTACTCTTCCCGCTGGTGGCGCAGGCCGCGGGCGAAGGGAGCTGGCAGGCCAGCAGTATCGGCGTGACCCTCAGCAACCGTGGCGTGGCGATGTCGTCGCGCCCGCTGGCGCCTTCTGAACCGGTGTCCGGTCAGATGAGCCTGGTGGTGTGGAACTACTCGCTGATTGGCCCGACGCCCGCCGGGCTGCAGGTGCGTCTGTGCTCCCAGAGCCATTGCACGGAAATCGACGGAGAGAGCGGCACTACCCAGGCGTTTAACGGCGTACCTGCTATAGAACCTTTACGCTTTATCTGGGAAGTGCCGGGCGGCGGGCGGTTGATCCCGGCGCTCAAGGTGCAGAGTAATTCCGTTATCGTTAACTACCGCTAGTTGCCTGCCTCAACGTCCGTTATCAACGTTTATGATAGCGGGCTCGCAAAAATGACCTCACCTTTTGAAGTAATAGAAACGCTGTTTTATAAATCAGTGATGCACGTAATGACACTCTTTGCATTTTTGCCAGCCTTTGCGGTGTGATGGCAGAAACAGAAAGGTTTCCACAGTGCGTTAATTCTACTGTAGCCGTGTAAAAACTCCCGGACGAGGTTTGCTTACAGGGGGTCTCCTAAAACTGATTAGGGTTGACGGCAATGAAAACACGAAAAATTGGACTCGCAAACTATCTTGCATACGGGGCAGGGGATTTCCTCGGCGCGGGAACCACCGCGCTGACGGCGGCCTGGCTTTTGTATTTTTATACGACCTTCTGTGGACTCACACCGATTGAAGCGACCTTTATTTTTGCTGCTGCAAGGGTACTGGACGCGGTGGTCAGCCCGCTGATGGGCTTTTTAACCGATAACTTTGGCACCACCTGGCTGGGCAAACGCTTTGGCCGCCGCAAGTTCTTTATTCTGCTCGGTATTCCCTGCGTCTTCAGCTACTCCCTGATGTGGGTTGGGGAGATGAATTTCTGGTACTACCTGCTGACCTATCTGGTCTTCGATATCGTCTACACCATGATTCTGGTGCCGTATGAAACGCTGGTCCCGGAAATGACCGATGACTTTAAACAGAAAACGAAATTCTCCGGTGCGCGTATTTCGATGGCGCAGATGTCCGCTATCCTGGCTTCGTTCCTGCCGGGGATCCTGCTGACCCACTTTGGTAAAGACAACGCGATCTCTTTCTTCTACGCAAGCCTGGTCTTCTCGGTGCTGTGCGCGCTGATGCTGACCTTTGTCTGGTTCTTCACCTGGGAACGCCCGCGCGAGGAGTGGTCCGAAGCGGCCCTGCGCGCGGAAGAAGAGAAGAAAAAACTGACCCTGGGCCAGAGCCTGAACCGCCTGTTTGTGGAGTTAAGCTCGACGCTGCGCATCAAGATTTTCCGTCAGCACCTGGGCATGTACCTCGGCGGCTACATTGCGCAGGACGTCTTCAACGCCGTCTTTACCTATTACGTGGTGTTTGTGCTGATGCAGGAGGCGTCAATGGCGTCAAACCTGCTGGGCACGATGGCTATTTTCCAGTTCCTTGCCGTGATTGGGATGATCCCGCTGTGCATTCGCTTTGGGCCTGCGCCGTCTTACCGCATGGTGGTGGTGCTGTTTGGCCTGGCCTCTCTCTCTTACGCCGTGCTGTATTACGCCGGACTGAGCGACGTTTACGCTCTGCTGCTACTTATCTCCGCGGTTGCCGGTCTTGGTCGCGGCGGTATCAACTATGTGCCGTGGAACACCTATACCTACATTGCTGACGTGGACGAGGTGATCACCGGCCAGCGTCGTGAGGGCATCTTCGCCGGTATCATGACGCTGACCCGAAAAGCGTCTCAGGCCGGTGCGGTAATGCTGGTGGGCATCGTGATGCAGATGTCCGGCTTTGTCAGCGGTCAGAAAACCCAGCCTGCTGAAGTCAGCCACACCATTCTGCTGATTTTGAGCGTGGGAACCCTTCTGGTGCTGTTCTGTGGCTTCCTGGTTTCCCTGCGCTTCAGGCTCAATCTACAAACCCACAGCACGCTGCGCGAAGAGACCGCGAAAATGCGCGAATCGGGCCGCGCCATGCCTGAAGCGGCCACCCCGCACGCCCGCGCCACCGTAGAAATGCTGGCCGGTATGCCGTTCGAATCCTTGTGGGGGAATAACAACATTGGTTATCTCAATCGCAATAAACCAGTGGCCCCTTCGCTGAAGGGACGTGCGGTACTGAATTCGACATACAACAGAGGTTAAGATGATGAAAGTTTGGCCTGTCAAACATAGCCCCTTGCTGCGTCAGCCAGAGCGTTTTATCGCCAGGGACGAGCTGAAATCGCTGATTCAGAAGGTGACGCATAACCTGGTCAATATCCACGACAAAACGGGTGAATTTTTGCTGCGGCTGGACGACGGGCGCGTCATAGATACCAAAGGCTGGGCAGGGTGGGAGTGGACGCACGGCGTCGGGTTGTACGGTATCTGGCAGTACTACTGCCAGACCGGCGACGACGGGATGCGCGACATTATCGACAGCTGGTTTGCGGACCGTTTTGCGGAAGGGGCAACCACCAAAAACGTGAATACCATGTCGCCGTTCCTGACGCTGGCGTACCGCTATGAAGAGACCCGAAATCCGGCCTGGCTGCCGTGGCTGGAGAGCTGGGCGGAGTGGGCGATGCATGAGATGCCGCGTACCGAACACGGCGGCATGCAGCACATTACCCTGGCGGAAGAGAACGCGCAGCAGATGTGGGATGACACGCTGATGATGACGGTCCTGCCGCTAGCCAAAATTGGCAAGCTGCTGAACAAACCGGAATACGTTGAGGAGGCCGTGTACCAGTTCCTGCTGCATGTGCAGAACCTGATGGACCGGGAGACCGGGCTGTGGTTCCACGGCTGGAACTATGACGGCAACCATAACTTTGCCCATGCCCGCTGGGCGCGTGGCAACAGCTGGCTCACCATTGTGATCCCGGACTTCCTCGAACTGGTCGATCTGCCGGAAAACAACGCCGTGCGCCGCTATCTGACGCAGGTGCTCAATGCGCAGATTGCCGCGCTGGCGACATGTCAGGACGACAGTGGCCTGTGGCATACGCTGCTCGACGACCCAGACTCATACCTGGAGGCATCGGCCACGGCAGGCTTTGCCTACGGTATTCTTAAGGCCGTGCGTAAACGCTATGTGGCGGCGGAATACGCTGATGTCGCGGAGAAAGCCATCAGAGGGATTGTGAAAAACATCTCGCCGGAAGGGGAGCTGCTGCAAACGTCGTTCGGAACCGGGATGGGGAGCGATCTGGAGTTTTACCGCCAGATCCCGTTGACGTCGATGCCGTACGGTCAGGCAATGGCAATCCTCTGTTTGACGGAGTATTTGCGGAAGTACTTCTGATCATAAAAAAACCCGGCGATGATGGCCGGGTTTTTTGTATTACATACGTTCTACGGTTTCGATACCCAGGGTATCCAGACCCAGCTTCAGGGTCTTCGCCGTCAGCTGCGCCAGCTTCAGGCGGCTGTTGCGGACCGATTCATTTTCCGCAGACAGAATAGGGCAGTGCTCGTAGAAGCCGGAGAACAGACCGGCCAGATCGTACAGGTAAGCACACATCACGTGCGGCGTACCGTCGCGTGCAACCACGGACAGCGTCTCTTCAAACTGCAGCAGACGGGCCGCCAGCTGGGCTTCGCGATCTTCGGTAATGGTGACGGTCGCATTCGCCAGCACGCTTTCATCGATATTCGCTTTACGGAACACCGAGAGCACGCGGGTGTAGGCATACTGCATGTACGGCGCGGTGTTACCTTCAAACGCCAGCATGTTGTCCCAGTCGAAGATATAGTCGGTGGTACGGTTCTTGGAGAGATCCGCGTATTTCACCGCACCGATACCCACGGCGTTCGCCAGTTTTTCCAGCTCCTCGGCTGGCATATCCGGGTTCTTCTCTGCCACCAGGCGACGGGCGCGTTCCAGCGCTTCATCCAGCAGGTCGGACAGCTTCACCGTACCGCCCGCACGGGTTTTGAACGGCTTGCCGTCTTTACCCAGCATCATGCCGAACATGTGGTGTTCCAGCGGCACGCAATCGGGAACATAACCGGCTTTACGCACGATAGTCCACGCCTGCATCAGGTGCTGGTGCTGACGGGAGTCGATGTAGTACAGCACGCGGTCAGCATGCAGCGTTTCGTAACGGTACTTCGCGCAGGCGATATCGGTGGTGGTGTAGAGGTAGCCGCCATCCTTTTTCTGGATGATCACGCCCATCGGTTCGCCTTCCTTGTTTTTGTACTCATCAAGGAATACGACCGTTGCGCCTTCGCTCTCAACCGCCAGGTGTTTGGCCTTCAGGTCGGCCACAATGCCCGGCAGCATTGGGTTATAGAGGCTTTCACCCATCACGTCGTCGCGGGTCAGGGTGACGTTCAGACGGTTATAGGTGAGCTGGTTCTGGGACATGGTGATGTCCACCAGCTTGCGCCACATCTCCAGGAAGTACGGGTCGCCGCCCTGCAGTTTCACCACATAGCTACGCGCGCGCTCGGCGAAGGCTTCATCTTCGTCGTAGTGTTTTTTGGCTTCACGGTAGAACCCTTCCAGGTCCGCCAGCGCCATTTCACCCGCGTTTTCCTGCTGCTGTTTTTCCAGGTAAGCAATCAGCATACCGAACTGGGTACCCCAGTCGCCAACGTGGTTCGCGCGGATCACCTTGTGACCGAGGAACTCAAGGGTGCGTACTGCCGCGTCACCGATGATGGTGGAGCGCAGGTGGCCAACGTGCATCTCTTTCGCGACGTTTGGCGCGGAGTAGTCAATCACCACGGTCTGTGGCTCTGGCTGGGTTACGCCCAGACGGTCAGATTTCAGCGCTGCGTCAACGTGGCTTGCCAGGAAGGCCGGCTCAAGGAAAATGTTGATAAAGCCCGGACCAGCGATTTCGGTTTTGCTGGCAATGCCGGTGAGATCCAGGTGAGTCAGCACCTGCTCAGCCAGTTGTCGCGGCGGCATGCCCAGTTTTTTAGCCACTGCCATCACGCCATTAGCCTGATAGTCGCCAAACTGTACTTTCGCTGACTGACGAACCTGCGGTTCGCAATCCGCAGGCGCACCTGCGGCAATCAGTGCCTGACTGACTTTTTCTGAGAGAAGAGCCTGAATATTCACCTGGATACCTTACGTTTTTGATGCGGGCTGACTGCCACCCGCGCCAGTTAAAGAATGAGGGCGGGAGTATACTGCAAATGCCTTCTGGCGTCAGCATTGCGGGGGGCGAAGATTGCGCAGAATCCAGGCTAAGAAAGCATGCATAATCATGCAGTCATAAAAAGCGTCATTCCGCGGTTGGTCAAAAGGGGGCAACAGAGTAAATTAGCGGCTTTGCGACACGATAAGAGACTGACTTATGGCGAACTGGCAATCCATTGACGAACTGCATGATATTTCCGCAGATTTACCGCGCTTCACCCAGGCGTTCACAGAACTTGCCACCCGTCTTGGTCTGGACATCGCACCGCTTGAGGCCGATCACATCTCCTTGCGCTGTCATCAGAACGCCACCGCCGAGCGCTGGCGTCGCGGGTTTGAACAGTGCGGGGAACTGCTCTCTGAGAACATCATCAACGGCCGTCCTATCTGTCTGTTTAAACTGCATGAGCCGGTCTGCGTAGCGCACTGGCAATTTAGCGTTGTTGAGCTGCCGTGGCCGGGAGAAAAACGTTACCCGCATGAAGGCTGGGAGCACATCGAAATCGTGCTGCCAGGCGAGCCCGACACGCTGAATGCGCGCGCGCTGGCGCTGCTGTCTGATGAGGGGTTGACCAAGCCGGGTATCTTTGTGAAAACGAGTTCACCAAAAGGCGAGCGCGAGCGTTTACCGAACCCTACGCTGGCCGTGACTGACGGACAGGTGACGGTGAAGTTCCACCCCTGGACGATAGAACAGATTGTTGCCAGCGAAGAGTAAGCGTTGTGACGACACGCGAAGACCGACCGGGAGCGGCGTGTCATGATGGTGCATTACGCGAAATTAAGGAGGAGTGGATGGCGCTGCTGGAGATTTGCTGTTACAGCGTGGAGTGTGCCGTGACGGCGCAACAGCGGGGGGCTGACCGCATTGAACTGTGCGCGGCACCGAAAGAAGGGGGGTTAACGCCCTCGTACGGTGTGTTGAAGTCTGCCCGTCAGGCTGTCACCGTTCCGGTACACCCTATCATTCGTCCTCGGGGCGGTGATTTTTGTTACACGGCAGGCGAGTTCAATGCCATGCTTGACGATATCGCCCTTGTTCGCGATCTGGGTTTTCCGGGGCTGGTGACGGGACTGCTCAATGAAGAAGGTAACGTCGATGTACCGCGGATGCGCCAGGTAATGGCGGCCGCAAAGGGGATGGCGGTAACATTTCATCGCGCGTTCGATATGTGTAAAAACCCATTGCAAGCCTTTGATACCCTTGCGGAACTTGGCGTGGCGCGTGTGCTGACATCGGGCCAGCAGTCGTCGGCTGAAAAAGGACTGCAATTAATTACGGAACTAAAAGCACATTCCGGTGTTCCAATAATAATGGCGGGTGCGGGAGTCCGTGCCAGCAATCTGGAACTGTTTTTAAACGCCGGGGTGGAAGAGCTGCACAGCTCTGCCGGGAAATGGATACCGTCGCCCATGCGTTATCGCAATACAGGGTTGTCTATGTCGACGGATGCTGAAGCGGATGAGTACTCACGCTACGGTGTAGATGGAGAGTCGGTTGCGGAAATGAAATCGCTGATTGAACGTCATCACGTGTAGCAACGTACCGATTTTTACCGCGCATCATGTCGCCCAATATGATGCTTGCTTGTACCAGGCCCCTGCCAATTACACAGGGGCCTTTTTTTCTCCTTCATATTTCAAGCCGCAGCTGCGTTGGCTGCCTCGCTCCCCCCAGTCACTTACTGATGTAAGCTCCTGGGGATTCGCTGCGTTGCCGCCTTGCTGCAACTTGAAATATTTTGGAGCAAACCTGCGATGACCAGGCCGGGTAAGGCGCAGCCGCCACCCGGCTAAAAGGCTACGGCTTCGTGGCAATCAACACCGCACGCATTGGCGCCGGATAGCCTTCAACGGTTTTGCTGTGGTCGGTTGGGTCAAGGAACTGCTCCAGCGATTCGGTCACCATCCACTCCGTGCGGCGTTGCTCCTCGATGGAGGTCACGCAGACGTCGGCGATGCGCACATCCACAAATCCGCACTTCTCCAGCCAGTTTTTCAGCGCCAGCGCGGAAGGAATGAAGTAGACGTTGCGCATTTGCGCGTAACGATCGCCGGGAACCAGAACGGTATTTTCATCGCCTTCGACCACCAGCGTTTCCAGCACCAGTTCACCGCCGCTGACCAGCTGATCTTTCAGCTGCCATAAATGCTCCAGTGGGGAACGGCGGTGGTAAAGCACGCCCATGGAGAAGACGGTATCAAACGCTTTCAGCGCGGGCAGTTGCTCAATGCCCAGCGGCAGCAAATGCGCGCGCTGGTCGTTACCCAGCAGCTTACGCACGGCTTCGAACTGGCACAGGAACAGCTGCATCGGGTCGATGCCAACGGCTAAATGCGCGCCCGCGCCAATCATCCGCCACATGTGATAACCGCTACCGCAGCCGACGTCCAGAATGGTACGCCCGGCCAGGTCGGAGAGGTGCGGCAGCACGCGATCCCATTTCCAGTCGGAGCGCCATTCAGTATTGATATTCACCCCGTAGAGCGAAAACGGTCCTTTGCGCCACGGCATCAGGTTACGCATCAGCGTTTCGATGCGATTAATCTGCCCTGCGGGCAGCGGCTCTGCGCTTTCGGCCGTGACGCTGTGCAGCAGATCCAGACGGTGAGGCGTCAGCTCCGGCAGAAACTCCACCGCATTTGACCACTGCTTCAACAGCCCATGCTGCTGATCGCGCTGCCAGGTGGCAATCTGCGCAGGCAGCGTCTCCAGCCAGTGGGAGAGATGGTTTTTTGCAATCAGCTGATAGAAGTTACCGAACTCAATCATGCCGCGTCCTCAGCTTTCAGCGCCACCAGGGAGCCAAAGTTAAAGCACTGGAACCACAGTTCGCTGTGCTCAAAGCCTGCCTGGCGCAGACGCGCTTTATGGGTTTCCACGGAGTCCGTCAGCATCACGTTTTCCAGCATGCTGCGTTTCTGGCTAATCTCCAGCTCGCTGTAGCCGTTTGCACGTTTGAAATCGTGGTGCATGTTGAACAGCAGTTCGCCGACGGTCGCGTCTTCAAAGCTGAATTTCTCAGACAGCACCAGCGCGCCACCGGGGTTAAGGCCCTGATAAATTTTGTCCAGCAGCCGCTGGCGGTCATCGGGCACCAGGAACTGCAGGGTAAAATTCAGCACGACCATCGAGGCGTTGTGGATTTCGATATCACGAATGTCGCCTTCAACGACCTCGACCGGAGTTGCCGCTTTCCAGGCATCAATATGACGGCGGCAGCGTTCAACCATCGCCGGGGAGTTATCGACGGCAATGATTTTACAGCCTTCGTGATGAACGTTACGACGTACCGACAACGTTGCCGCGCCGAGCGAGCAGCCCAGGTCATACACCAGCGTGCCGGGTTGAACGAAGCGCTCAGCCAGCATGCCGATCATGGAGATAATATTGGAATAACCGGGAACAGAGCGCTGGATCATATCCGGGAAGACTTCGGCTACCCGTTCATCGAAGGTCCAGTCGCCCAGGCTGGCGATAGGCGCGGAAAAAAGCGTGTCGCGATCTGACATAACGTAAAAATCCGGGAAAAATAAAGTGGCGTATTGTGCGCTAACGGAAGGAGAAAACCAACTCCCACGGCATATACCAAAGGTTAGCCAGCACCATCAGCAAAAGCGAGCACCATGTCGCGCTCATGCCGGAACGACGCCAGCGGAATAAGCGGTGGTGAAAGCCGTAATAATGCATTAACCGACCCGCAATCAGCAGCAGGCCACAAATGTGTACCATCCAGGTTTCGGCGCCATTCATCTCCATAAACAGCAGCAAAATGAGTGCCACCGGAATGTACTCAACCGCGTTGCCGTGGATACGGATAGCGCTTTGCAGTTCGGAAAACCCCCCGTCGCCGTATGAGACGCGGTACTGCATTCTGAGTCGCACAACATCAAATGAAAATTTAATCAGCAGTAATGCACCTAGCACCGCATACAACGCGCTGACCATACAAACTCCCTGTGTTTTGGCAGATGGCGTCTCTATGATATGGCGTGATCTCAGAAAAGAGAAGATTGTTGTGGGATGGACGGCGCGCTGCCGAGCGACGGAACCGCGGTTTGCAGGGCCTGCCAGAGCGTATCGACCAGTTCGGGGGCCTGGGCGATATCCGGCGTATGTAAAAAGAGATACGGCGTGGTGGTCTGTTCCCATTTCGCTAACGTGTGCAGCCAGACGGCGAACATCTCCTGATTTTGCTGCATATTGTCGCTGCCGATAAACCGGACCATCGGATTGTGCGCGGTTACGATAGCGTGGACCGGGACTTTGGGCTTCTTGCGCTGGGCATCAATAATGGCTTCGTTATGCGCAATTGCGCTGTGAACAGGACGACTGTCAAGGATGACGCGGTTGACTGAGCGCTCATGCAATCCCCGGTTGAGTGCTTTCTCCACCTCGCCTTTGGCAAAAAATTCAGGATGTCTCACTTCAACGCCGTAGGTAAAGTCCCGGGGCAGGCCATCAAGGAATGGCCAGAGCGCGGGCAGATCGCGCGGACCAAAGGTGGCGGGAAGCTGCAGCCAGTACTGGCCGATACGGTTTGCCAGTGGCGACATTCGGCCAAAAAACTCTTCGGTTAAATCACCGCAGTTACGCAGGGCGGCGTTATGGGAGATGGTTGCCGGAAATTTAAAGCAGAAGCGGAAATCATCCGTGGTTTGATCCCGCCAGCGCTCAACAATCTCTGCCCGGGGAAGGGCATACAGCGTGGTGTTGCCCTCCACGCAGTTAAAGTGCCGGGCGTACTCTTCAAGGCTGGTTATGCCAAGGCGCACCCATTTCGGGTGCGACCACTGGGGCAGGCCCACGTACATCATAACGCGCTTAAAATCTCATCCGTGCTGCGCACGCGACCGATGCGCGGGAAAATATGGGTCATGCTGCCCTGGTGTTGTTCCGCAGAAGCCGCGCTACATGCGTCTTCGGCAATCACCAGGTTAAAGCCCAACTCCCAGGCGTTACGGGCGGTGGATTCCACGCCAATGTTGGTGGAGATCCCGCACAGGATAATGGTGTCGATACCGCGGCGGCGCAGCTGCAGCTCCAGGTCGGTGCCATAGAAGGCGCCCCACTGGCGTTTGGTCACCTCGATATCGCTGTCGCGTTTACCGAGCGAGACCGGATACGTCCACCAGTTGTCCGGCAGGGCGTGCGCGGGCGCCTGGGCGTCAACCGGCTGTTTTAACGCTTCGGCAAAATCGGTCGACCAGCCAACGCGCACCATGACAACCGGTGCGCCGCTGGCGCGGCATTTTTCCGCCAGACGGGCGGCACGGCTGACGACATCATCAGCGGTGTGCGGGCCGCCGGCAAAGGGAAGGATCCCTTCCTGTAGATCAATCACCACCAGGGCGGTTTTGCGGGCATCAAGTGTCAGCATGGTAACTCCAGTTAAATGAATCGCTTCCGTTACACCTTACGACGTTATGGCCTGTTATCGGTCGGATAATTTTGTTAATTTTTGTGAGAATGCGCAATAAGAGCGCAGCAAACGTGCGTCTGGCCGTGCTTCGCTCTTATCGTCCGGCGGAATTTCCAGTATAATAGCCGCCTTTTTTCATCCAGTTGTGACATACAGAAAGCTGCGACATAGTAGCCTGCATACCAGGCGACATTTAGCCTGCGGCTAATTAAGGGATATCTCATGCGTACAGAATATTGCGGGCAGCTGCGTCAGTCCCACGTCGGACAGCAGGTGACCCTGTGTGGTTGGGTCAACCGTCGTCGTGATCTTGGTAGCCTTATCTTCATCGATATGCGCGACCGCGAAGGTATCGTTCAGGTGTTCTTCGATCCGGATCGCGCGGACGCGTTGAAGCTGGCTTCTGAGCTGCGTAATGAGTTCTGCATTCAGGTCACCGGCACCGTACGTGCGCGTGACGAGAAAAACGTCAACGCAGATATGGCGACCGGTGCCATTGAAGTGCTGGCCTCCGATCTGACGATCATCAACCGTGCTGAAGCGCTGCCGCTGGACTCCAACCACGTCAACACTGAAGAAGCGCGTCTGAAATACCGCTACCTGGATCTGCGTCGCCCGGAGATGGCACAGCGCCTGAAAACCCGTGCGAAAATCACCAGCCTGGTGCGTCGCTTTATGGATGACCACGGTTTCCTCGATATCGAAACCCCGATGCTGACCAAAGCCACGCCGGAAGGCGCGCGCGATTACCTGGTGCCATCCCGCGTTCATAAAGGCAAATTCTACGCGCTGCCGCAGTCTCCACAGCTGTTTAAACAGCTGCTGATGATGTCCGGCTTCGATCGCTACTATCAGATCGTAAAATGCTTCCGTGACGAAGACCTGCGCGCTGACCGTCAGCCAGAATTTACCCAGATCGATGTGGAAACCTCCTTCATGACCGCTGAGCAGGTGCGTGAAGTGATGGAAGCGCTGGTGCGCAGCCTGTGGAATGACGTGAAGGGCGTGGAGCTGGGCGACTTCCCCATTATGACCTTCGCCGAAGCCGAGCGTCGTTACGGCTCCGACAAACCAGACCTGCGTAACCCTATGGAGCTGGTGGACGTTGCTGACCTGGTGAAATCCGTTGAGTTTGCGGTGTTTGCCGGCCCGGCTAACGATCCGAAAGGTCGCGTAGCAGCCCTGCGTGTACCGGGCGGTGCAGCGCTTAGCCGTAAGCAGATTGACGACTACGGCAACTTCATCAAGATCTACGGCGCGAAAGGTCTGGCCTATATTAAAGTAACCGAGCGTGCGAAAGGTCTGGAAGGTATCACCAGCCCGGTGGCGAAGTTCCTGAACGCGGAGATTGTAGAAGCGATCCTTGAGCGCACCGGCGCACAGGATGGCGACATGATCTTCTTCGGCGCTGACAACAAGAAAATTGTTGCCGATGCAATGGGCGCGCTGCGTCTGAAACTGGGCAAAGATCTGAACCTCACCGACGAGAGCAAATGGGCGCCGTTGTGGGTTATCGACTTCCCGATGTTTGAAGACGACGGTGAAGGCGGCCTGACTGCCATGCACCACCCGTTCACTTCGCCAAAAGACATGACGGCGGCAGAGCTGAAAGCGGCACCGGAAGAGGCAGTCGCGAACGCCTACGATATGGTTATCAACGGCTATGAAGTGGGCGGCGGCTCCGTGCGTATTCACAGCGGTGAGATGCAGCAGACGGTGTTCGGCATTCTGGGCATCAACGAACAGGAACAGCGCGAGAAGTTCGG
The DNA here is from genome assembly GCF_050031095.1 of Enterobacter cloacae complex sp. 382A5. NCBI lineage: Bacteria > Pseudomonadati > Pseudomonadota > Gammaproteobacteria > Enterobacterales > Enterobacteriaceae > Enterobacter > Enterobacter cloacae complex sp. 382A5. The sequence goes on along the minus strand of NZ_JBLGVK010000001.1, from coordinate 2,808,248 downwards.
CTTCCTGCTGGATGCGCTGAAGTACGGTACGCCGCCTCACGCAGGCCTGGCATTCGGTCTCGACCGTCTGACTATGCTGCTGACCGGCACCGACAACATCCGTGACGTTATCGCCTTCCCGAAAACCACCGCAGCGGCGTGTCTGATGACCGAAGCGCCAAGCTTCGCTAACCCGGCCGCACTGGCTGAGCTGGGTATCGACGTGGTGAAAAAGGAAGAGAAAAACTGATATGGCATATAAGCGTCCCGTTTCTGTCTTAGTTGTAATTTACGCTCAGGACACGAAGCGGGTGCTGATGTTGCAGCGGCGCGATGACCCTGAATTCTGGCAGTCGGTTACCGGCAGTCTGGAAGAGGGCGAAACCGCGCCGCAGGCCGCCGCGCGTGAAGTAAAGGAAGAGGTCACCATTGACGTTGCTTGCGAGCAACTGACCCTGAAGGACTGTCAGCGCACGGTGGAGTTCGAAATTTTTAGCCATTTACGTCATCGCTATGCACCGGGTATCGAGCGCAACACGGAATCGTGGTTCTGTCTCGCGCTCCCTCACGAACGGGAGATCGTGTTCACTGAACATCTGACCTACCGCTGGGTGGATGCGGCGGATGCCGCCGCACTGACCAAATCGTGGAGCAACCGGCAGGCGATTGAAGAATTTGTAATTAACGCAGCCTGAAAAGGCGCGATTTTTGGAGAACTTTTTATGGCAGGTCATAGTAAGTGGGCCAACACCAAACACCGCAAAGCGGCACAGGATGCCAAGCGCGGTAAGATCTTTACCAAAATCATTCGCGAGCTGGTGACAGCGGCGCGTCTGGGCGGCGGCGATCCGGCGTCTAACCCACGTCTGCGTGCGGCAGTAGATAAAGCGCTGTCCAACAACATGACGCGTGACACCCTGAACCGTGCTATCGCTCGTGGCGTGGGCGGTGATGAAGACACGAACATGGAAACCATCATTTATGAAGGTTACGGTCCTGGCGGCACCGCGGTAATGGTTGAATGTCTGTCCGACAACCGTAACCGTACCGTTGCAGAAGTGCGCCATGCGTTCACCAAAACCGGGGGGAACCTGGGGACTGACGGTTCTGTAGCGTACCTGTTCAGCAAAAAAGGCGTCATCTCCTTCGAGAAAGGCGACGAAGATGTCATCATGGAAGCGGCGCTGGAAGCGGGTGCGGAAGACGTAGTGACCTTCGACGATGGCGCTATCGATGTCTACACCGCGTGGGAAGAGATGGGCGCAGTACGTGATGCGCTGGAAGCGGCGGGCCTGAAAGCCGACAACGCTGAAGTCTCCATGATCCCGTCCACCAAAGCGGATATGGATGCTGAAACGGCACCAAAACTGCTGCGTCTGATCGACATGCTTGAAGACTGCGACGACGTGCAGGAAGTGTATCACAACGGTGAGATCTCTGATGAGGTTGCAGCGACTCTCTGATGAGAGCGTTTAAACCGTTTACGGGAGACGCGTGATGTCGATTATCCTTGGGATTGACCCCGGCTCACGCGTCACCGGTTACGGCGTTATCCGTCAGGTTGGACGCCAGTTAACCTACCTTGGCAGTGGCTGTATTCGCACCAAAGTTGAAGATCTGCCGTCGCGACTGAAGCTCATTTATGCGGGCGTGACGGAGATTATCACCCAGTTTCAGCCTGACTATTTCGCCATCGAGCAGGTCTTCATGGCGAAAAACGCCGATTCGGCGTTAAAGCTCGGTCAGGCGCGGGGCGTGGCAATTGTTGCTGCCGTGAACCAGGATCTTCCGGTATTTGAATACGCGGCAAGACAGGTCAAGCAGACGGTGGTCGGAATTGGTAGCGCGGAGAAAAGCCAGGTGCAGCACATGGTGCGTACCCTGTTGAAGCTCCCCGCGAACCCGCAGGCCGATGCCGCCGATGCGCTGGCAATTGCGATCACCCACTGTCATGTCAGCCAGAACGCGATGCAAATGAGCGAGTCGCGGCTCAATCTGGCGCGAGGCAGGTTACGATAATGAGAAATCAGGCTGGATGTTTATCCAGCCTTTTTTTATTATGTCGCAAATCAATAATTTTCCAGAACGCAGGAGCGTCACGTGATAGGCAGACTCAGAGGCATCATCATTGAAAAACAACCCCCGTTAGTGCTGCTGGAAGTGGGCGGCGTGGGCTATGAAGTCCATATGCCAATGACCTGCTTCTACGAGCTGCCGGACGCGGGCAAAGAGGCGATTGTCTTTACCCAGTTTGTGGTGCGTGAAGATGCTCAACTGCTCTATGGCTTCAACAACAAACAGGAACGCACCCTGTTCCGCGAGCTGATTAAAACCAACGGCGTCGGGCCGAAGCTGGCGCTGGCCATTCTCTCCGGTATGTCCGCCCAGCAGTTCGTGAATGCCGTTGAGCGCGAAGATCCTGCCGCGCTGATTAAGCTTCCGGGCATTGGTAAGAAAACGGCAGAGCGCCTGATTGTTGAGATGAAAGACCGCTTTAAAGGTCTGCATGGCGATCTCTTTACCCCTGCTGCCGATCTGGTGCTGACTTCGCCGGGTGCGCCTGTGTCGGATGATGATGCCGAGCAGGAAGCGGTTGCCGCGCTGGTGGCGCTGGGCTATAAACCTCAGGAGGCCAGCCGAATGGTGAGCAAAATTGCCAAACCGGATGCCAGCAGTGAAACTCTGATTCGTGAAGCGCTGCGCGCTGCATTGTGAGGTAAAGGATGATTGAAGCAGATCGCCTGGTATCGGCAGGCACTATTCAGGCAGAGGACGTGGTGGATCGTGCGATCCGTCCGAAGTTGCTTGATGAGTATATTGGCCAGCCGCAGGTGCGTTCCCAGATGGAGATCTTCATCCAGGCGGCAAAGCTGCGCGGCGATGCGCTCGATCACCTGCTGATTTTCGGTCCTCCGGGTTTGGGGAAAACCACCCTGGCGAATATCGTTGCCAATGAAATGGGCGTGAACCTGCGTACCACGTCTGGCCCGGTGCTGGAAAAAGCAGGCGATCTGGCGGCGATGCTGACCAATCTTGAACCGCACGACGTGCTGTTTATCGATGAGATCCACCGCCTGTCACCGGTGGTGGAAGAGGTTCTCTATCCGGCAATGGAAGACTACCAGCTGGATATCATGATCGGCGAAGGCCCTGCCGCGCGTTCGATCAAAATCGATCTGCCGCCGTTTACCCTGATTGGCGCCACCACCCGTGCCGGGTCGTTAACCTCTCCACTGCGCGACCGCTTTGGTATTGTGCAGCGCCTCGAGTTCTATCAGGTCGCCGACCTCCAGCATATCGTGGGCCGCAGTGCCCGCTATATGGGGCTGGATATGAGCGAAGAGGGGGCATTTGAAGTGGCGAAGCGTTCGCGCGGAACACCGCGTATCGCTAACCGCCTGCTGCGCCGCGTCCGTGACTTTGCAGAAGTGAAGCACGATGGTTCTATTTCTGCCGAAATTGCTGCTCAGGCGCTGGATATGCTGAATGTCGATGCTGAGGGTTTTGACTACATGGACCGCAAGCTGCTGCTGGCGGTACTGGACAAATTCTTTGGCGGGCCGGTCGGGCTGGATAACCTGGCGGCGGCAATCGGGGAAGAGCGCGAGACAATTGAAGATGTACTCGAACCGTATCTGATCCAACAAGGCTTCCTGCAACGTACCCCGCGTGGGCGTATGGCCACGGTGCGGGCGTGGAATCATTTTGGTATCACGCCACCGGCAATGCCGTAATGCTTAATTCCCTCTCCCACGGGGAGAGGGTTAGGGTGAGGGCATCAGCGCCCTCGATATCAACTAGCGGTCTTCTTCATCATACTGAAAATAAACAGCACCGCCGCACACAGCACCACTGACGGCCCCGCAGGCGTGTCATAGAACGCCGAGAAGGTTAACCCGCCCGTTACCGCAATCATCCCGATAATCACCGCCACGCCTGCCATCTGCTCCGGCGTACGGGCAAAACGACGCGCGGTGGCCGCAGGAATAATCAGCAGCGACGTAATAATCAGCGCACCGACGAACTTCATCGCCACGCCGATGGTTAACGCTGTCACCAGCATTAGCAGCAGTTTCACCCGCTGCAACTTCACGCCGTCAACAAACGCCAGATCCGGGCTGACGGTCATCGCCAGCAAATTACGCCACTGCCACAGCAGAATACCCAGCACCACCACCACGCCAATGGCAATAGCAATGAGATCTTCAGGCGTCACGGCGAGCAGGTCGCCAAACAGGTAGGCCATCAGGTCAACGCGGATATTGGACATCAGGCTCACTACCACCAGGCCCAGCGACAGTGCGCTGTGCGCCATAATGCCGAGCAGGGTATCAATGGCGAGGTGAGGGCGTTTTTCCAGCCAGACCAGACCGGCGGCGAGGAGCAGCGTAACGACAATCACCGCATAGAACGGGTTGACGTCCAGCAGCAAACCAAAGGCCACGCCCAGCAGTGAAGCATGGGCCAGGGTATCGCCGAAATAGGACATTCTGCGCCAGACCACAAACGAGCCAAGCGGACCCGCGGCGCAGGCGAGCATAATCCCGGCCAGCCAGCCGGGCAGTAACAGTTCAATCATGAGTGTCCATTTCCCCGGCGCAGGACAATTCGTCCCTGTAAATCATGGCGGTGGTTATGATGGTGGCGATAAATACCCAGTTGTTCAGCCCCGCGAGGGCCAAACATAGAGATAAATTCGGGGTGCATTGACACCACTTCAGGCGTGCCGGAACAGCAGATATGATGGTTCAGACAGAGCACTTCGTCGGTTTTTGCCATCACCAGATGCAGGTCGTGGGAGACCATCAGCACCGCGCAGTTCAGTTCGTGGCGCAGCTGGTCAATTAAATCGTAAAGCGCGACCTGACCATTGACGTCCACACCCTGCGTTGGCTCATCCAGTACCAGCAGCTGGGGGCTGCTGAGCAGCGCCCGGGCAAGTAACACGCGCTGGGTTTCCCCGCCGGACAGTTTTTGCAGTGGCGCGTCCACCAGGTGGCCCGCCTGGACACGTTTCAGCGCCGGAAGAATATCGGCTTTACGCGTACCAGGGCGCAGGCGCAGGAAGCGGCTGACGGTCAGCGGCAGCGTGGCATCAAGATGTAATTTTTGCGGCACGTAGCCGATACGCAATTTTTCTTCACGCTTGATGACACCTTCATCAGGGGCTACCAGACCCAGCACCACGCGCACAAGGGTGGATTTACCCGCGCCGTTCGGACCGAGCAGCGTCAGAATTTTACCGGGCTTCAGATCCAGCGACACGTCAGAAAGGACGCGGCGCTGACCGAAAGAGACCGAAACATTTTCAAGAGAAACCAAAGTTGTCATGTCAATTTAAGCTTGCAGAAGTCAACGAATGTTATAATATCACATTCCACGCATTCATTACGATGATTAGTCGCATTATGTTACATAAAAATACGCTTCTTTTCGCAGCATTATCCGCTGCCCTTTGGGGCACAACAGCACAAGATGTTAACGCTGCCGTTGTCGCTTCGCTCAAACCGCTGGGATTCATTGCATCGGCCATTGCAGATGGGGTGACGGAAACCCAGGTTCTGCTGCCCGATGGGGCCTCTGAGCATGATTATTCCCTGCGTCCATCAGATGTAAAACGCTTACAAAACGCGGACTTAGTTGTCTGGATTGGGCCGGAGATGGAAGCCTTCATGCAGAAGTCTGCGAACCAGATCGCGGACACGAAAAAGGTCACCATTGCCGAACTTTCTGGCGTGAAACCGTTGCTCATGAAGGGGAGTGACGACGACGGTGACGAACACGAAGGTCATCATGCTCATGATGAAAAAGGTGACGGGGATCACCATCACGGCGAGTACAATATGCATCTTTGGCTCTCCCCAGAGATAGCGCGGCTTTCGGCGGTTGCAATCCATGACAAATTAGTGGAACTTATGCCGCAAAGTCGAGCCAAACTAGACGCCAACCTGAAAGATTTTGAGGCACAATTAGCCGCAACCGATAAGCAGGTGGGTAACGAGCTGGCACCGCTGAAAGGAAAAGGGTATTTCGTTTTTCATGACGCCTATGGCTATTACGAAAAACACTACGGCCTGACCCCGCGTGGGCATTTTACCGTCAACCCTGAAATTCAGCCTGGTGCGCAGCGTTTACATGAGATCAGAACACAGTTGGTTGAGCAAAAAGCGTCCTGCGTTTTTGCTGAGCCACAGTTCAGGCCAGCGGTCGTAGAAGCCGTGGCCAGGGGAACATCCGTGCGCATGGGAACCCTTGACCCGCTAGGAACGAACATCCAGTTGAGTAAAGCGAGCTATTCGCAGTTCCTCACTCAACTGGCGAACCAGTATGCGAGCTGCCTGAAAGGAGATTAACGAGGAAGTGAATACGTGCAACAGATAGCCCGCTCTGTCGCCCTGGCATTTAACAATCTGCCCCGACCCCATCGCGTTATGCTGGGGTCGCTTACAGTTCTCACCTTAGCGGTCGCCGTCTGGCGGCCCTATGTTTACCACCCGAGTTCTGCCCCTATCATCAAAACCATCGAGCTTGAGAAGAACGAAATCCGTTCTCTGCTGCCGGAGGCCAGTGAGCCTATCGACCAGGCGGCTCAGGAAGATGAAGCCATTCCGCAGGATGAGCTGGACGATAAAACCGAGAATGAAGCCGGGATCCATGAATATGTGGTCTCCACTGGCGATACGCTGAGCAGCGTACTGAACCAGTACGGCATTGACATGGGGAATATCAGCCAGCTGGCTGCCGCAGATAAAGACCTGCGTAACCTGAAAATTGGCCAGCAGCTCTCGTGGACGTTAACGCCAGAGGGCGATCTGCAGCGCCTGACCTGGGAAATGTCCCGTCGCGAAACGCGCACCTACGACCGCACTGCAAACGGTTTCAAGATGACCAGCGAGTTGCAGAAGGGCGACTGGGTTAACAGCGTGATGAAAGGGACCGTAGGCGCAAGCTTTGTCTCCAGCGCGCGTGATGCGGGCCTGACCAGCGCTGAAATCAGCTCGGTTATCAAAGCCATGCAGTGGCAGATGGATTTCCGTAAGCTGAAAAAAGGTGATGAGTTCTCCGTACTGATGTCCCGCGAAATGCTGGACGGCAAGCGTGAGCAGAGCCAACTGGTGGGTGTACGTTTGCGCTCTGATGGTAAAGATTACTACGCCATTCGCGCTGAAGACGGCAAATTCTATGACCGCAGCGGTACCGGGCTTGCGAAAGGCTTCCTGCGCTTCCCAACGGCGAAACAGTTCCGCATCTCATCCAACTTTAACCCGCGTCGTCTGAACCCGGTCACCGGGCGCGTGGCGCCGCACCGTGGCGTGGACTTCGCCATGCCGCAGGGCACACCGGTGCTGGCGGTGGGAGATGGTGAAGTGGTTGTCGCCAAACGCAGCGGGGCGGCCGGGTACTATGTTGCGGTCCGTCATGGTCGCACTTATACCACCCGCTATATGCACCTGCGCAAGCTGCTGGTGAAACCAGGCCAGAAAGTGAAACGTGGCGACCGTATCGCCCTCTCAGGCAATACCGGGCGTTCTACGGGGCCACACCTGCATTATGAAGTGTGGATCAACCAGCAGGCGGTAAACCCGCTGACGGCGAAACTGCCGCGCACCGAAGGGCTGACGGGTAAAGATCGTAAAGATTACCTGGCGCAGGTGAAAGAGGTTGTGCCGCAACTGCGTTTCGACTAAACCCTTCCGTTTTGTCTAAAGCCGGCGTCAGTAAGCGCCGGCTTTTTCTTTTGTGCGTGGGGCGCTGCCTCGCTACACTATCGTCATTATATTTTGCGTCACCAGACCCTGGAACCAGCATGGAAACCAAAAAAAACAATATTGAGTTCATTCCTGAGTTTGAAAAATCCTTTCGCCACCCGCGTAACTGGGGCGCCTGGCTTGGCGTTTACGCGTTTGCTGGCATTGCCATGTTACCTGCCTCTGTGCGCGATCCCGTTCTGGGGAAAATTGGCCGTCTTGCAGGACGAATGGGCAAAAGTGCCCGCCGTCGCGCGCAAATCAATCTCTACTACTGCTTCCCGGAAAAGAGCGATGCCGAGCGCGAAGCGATTATTGATGACATGTATACCACCGCGCCACAGGCCATGGCGATGATGGCAGAGCTGGCGCTAAAAGGGCCAGAAAAGATCCTTAAGCGTGTTGACTGGAAAGGGCTGGAGATCATTGACGAGATGCGCCGCAACGATGAAAAAGTGATTTTTCTCGTTCCGCACGGCTGGGGAGTGGATATTCCGGCCATGCTGATGGCATCTCAGGGCCAGAAGATGGCGGCCATGTTCCATAACCAGGGTAATAAAGTCTTTGATTTCGTCTGGAACACCGTGCGTCGTCGTTTTGGTGGACGCCTGCACGCCCGTAACGATGGTATCAAGCCGTTTATTCAGTCCGTGCGACAGGGGTACTGGGGATACTATCTGCCTGATCAGGATCACGGTCCTGAGCACAGCGAGTTTGTCGATTTCTTTGCCACCTACAAGGCGACGCTTCCGGCGATTGGCCGTCTGATGAAAGTCTGCCGCGCCCGGGTTATTCCGCTGTTCCCGGTCTACGATGGCAACACGCACCGTCTGAGCATTGAGGTTCGCCCGCCGATGGACGACTTACTGACCGCGGACGATAACACCATCGCGCGTCGCATGAATGAAGAGGTGGAGGTGTTGGTGGGACCGCATCTTGAGCAATACACGTGGATCCTGAAGCTGCTCAAAACGCGTAAGCCTGGCGAGAAAGAGCCGTATCAGCGCAAAGAACTTTACCCAAAGAAATAAAACCCCTCACGCTGACCCTCTCCCCGTGGGGGAGAGGGAAACATCTGTTTATTATTCGACGGTTAATACGCGGGTGGTGTTGGTTGAGCCGATGGTGCTCATGACATCACCCTGGGTCACGATGACAATATCACCGGATACCAGGTAGCCTTTGTCGCGCAGCAGATTAACGGCATCGTGCGCCGCTGCCACACCGTCATTGGTGCTGTCGAAGTAAACCGGGGTTACGCCGCGGTACAGCGCCGTCAGGTTCAGCGTGCGCTCGTGGCGGGACATCGCGAAGATCGGCAGACCGGAGCTGATACGGGACGTCATCAGCGCGGTACGGCCCGATTCGGTCATGGTGATGATCGCCGTGACGCCCTTCAGATGGTTAGCCGCATACATGGCGGACATCGCAATCGCTTCTTCCACGTTGTCGAACTGCACGTCCAGACGGTGTTTAGAGACGTTGATGCTTGGGATCTTCTCCGCGCCCAGACAGACGCGCGCCATCGCGGCAACGGTCTCTGCCGGGTACTGACCGGCTGCGGTTTCAGCGGAGAGCATGACCGCATCGGTACCGTCCAGCACGGCGTTAGCCACGTCCATCACCTCTGCACGGGTCGGCATTGGGTTGGTGATCATGGATTCCATCATCTGGGTTGCGGTGATCACCGCGCGGTTCAACTGACGCGCGCGACGGATCAGCGCTTTCTGGATGCCGACCAGTTCCGGGTCGCCAATTTCCACACCCAGATCGCCACGGGCAACCATCACCACGTCAGACGCCAGAATCACGTCGTCCATGGCATCCTGATCGCAAACGGCTTCCGCACGTTCAACTTTTGCCACAATTTTCGCGTCGCAGCCGGCATCACGCGCCAGACGACGGGCATAGTTCAGGTCTTCGCCGCAGCGCGGGAAGGAGACAGCCAGATAGTCCACGCCGATCAGCGCCGCGGTAACGATATCCGCTTTGTCTTTATCGGTCAGCGCTTCGGCAGACAGGCCACCGCCGAGCTTGTTAATGCCTTTGTTGTTAGAGAGTGGGCCGCCGACGGTGACTTCGGTGAACACCTTCATCCCCTGAACTTCCAGCACTTTCAGCTGAACACGACCGTCGTCGAGCAGCAGGATATCGCCAGGCACAACGTCAGCCGGCAGACCTTTATAGTCGATACCCACTTTCTCTTTATCGCCTTCACCTTTACCCAGGTTGGCATCAAGCAGGAATTTATCGCCGATATTGAGGAAAACTTTGCCTTCTTTGAAGGTCGAGACACGAATTTTTGGACCCTGCAGGTCACCGAGGATAGCAACATGGCGGCCCAGTTTAGCCGCGATCTCACGCACTTTGTCGGCACGTAATTTATGGTCTTCTGGCGTACCGTGAGAGAAGTTCATACGCACCACGTTGGCACCCGCGGCGATAATCTTTTCGAGGTTATTATCGCGATCGGTGGCCGGGCCTAAGGTGGTGACGATCTTGGTTCTGCGAAGCCTTCTGGACATGTAATACTCCGTTGACTGAAACAACTTTGGTGTTGCGTGAAGATTGAATCGGCCTTCATCTGCTGCAAAGCAACCGCGAGGGGACCGAATGCCGTAAATCGTTACATCGTAATTATTCGTTACGTCTTAGTTATCTATCTACTATCAGGGAACATCGCTCTTTATAAGCAATTCTTTATCAAAACGCGATTCCTTGAGCGCTTCCTTGACACGCTTCAAGTTATCTCTGAATTTAGCGCCGCGGCGTAAGGTAAAACCGGTTGCCAGGACGTCAATCACCGTCAGCTGCGCCAGACGGGAGACCATTGGCATATAGATATCCGTATCTTCCGGAACGTCCAGAGTGATGGCGAGCGTGGCTTCTCTTGCCAGCGGCGTGCCTGCCGTCGTGAGGGCGATAACCATGGCATCGTTTTCACGCGCCAGCTGCGCCAGCTCAACCTGACTTTTAGTGCGCCCGGTATGGGAAATCAGGACCACCACGTCATCCTCGCTACAATTCATACAGCTCATGCGTTGCAACACGATGTCATCGGAATAAATGACCGGGACGTTAAAGCGGAAGAATTTATTCATGGCGTCATGCGCCACGGCCGCCGACGAACCGAGTCCGAAGAATGCAATTCGCTTGGCCTGGGTCAGTAAATCGACCGCCCGGTTAACGGAACTCATATCCAGCGACTGACGCACGTGGTCAAGCGTGGCCATGGCCGATTCAAATATTTTCGCCGTGTATGCATCAACGCTGTCGTCTTCATCCACATTGCGATTAACATAGGGCGTACCATTTGCCAGACTTTGTGCCAGATGCAGTTTAAAATCAGGAAAGCCACGCGTTTCCAGGCTCCGGCAGAACCGATTCACCGTCGGCTCGCTGACGCCTGCATCCTGTGCCAGAGCGGCGATGCTTGAATGAATCGCCTGAGCAGGCGAGGCGAGAATAACTTCAGCCACTTTTCGCTCGGATTTGCTAAGGTGTTCCAGTTGAAACTGGATTTTTTCCAGCATGTTCATGTTAACAGGACGCTCATGGGTGTAAACGATTTCATCCATAGATGAAATTGAGATTCGATTTAGCCGATATTACCCTCGTGGCTTCCATAAAGGGTAACAGTCGACAAGATAATGTTGTTGTTTTTTTTCATTACTTGATCGGTGTCGGGTTTTACTGTGACCGTGTTGCGCAAAGAATCGACGCTTGTTGCGTCATCAGGCCAGCGTAATCCTCTTAAGGGTGAAAAATCGCCGTATCGCACGCGACGTTAAGCGCTAATGGTTTCGGGAATGACGTAAAAGCAGTACAGTGCATTGTAATAAAATTACAACGATACCTGGCAGAAGCACCAGGTGATCCAACTGAGGAGAATGACATGGCGGTAACGCAAACAGCCCAGGCATGTGACCTGGTCATTTTCGGCGCGAAAGGCGATCTTGCACGCCGAAAATTGCTGCCTTCCCTGTATCAACTGGAGAAAGCGGGCCAACTTCATCCGGATACCCGTATCCTGGGTGTAGGGCGCGCCGACTGGGACAAGGACGCATACACCAAAGTCGTGCGTGAAGCGCTCGAAACTTTCATGAAAGAGAAAATTGATGAAAGTTTGTGGGATACCCTGAGCGGACGTCTCGATTTCTGCAATCTGGATGTGAACGACGTGAGCGCGTTTACCCGTCTGGGTGAGATGCTGGATCAGAAAAACCGGGTCACCATTAACTATTTCGCCATGCCTCCAAGCACCTTCGGTGCCATCTGTAAAGGTCTGGGCGAAGCGAATCTGAACGCCAAACCTGCGCGTGTGGTAATGGAAAAACCGCTGGGTACCTCGCTGTCAACCTCCCGCGAAATCAACGACCAGGTGGGCGAATACTTCGAAGAGTGCCAGGTCTACCGCATCGACCACTATCTGGGCAAAGAGACGGTACTGAACCTGCTGGCGCTGCGTTTTGCCAACTCCCTGTTTGTGAACAACTGGGACAACCGCACCATCGACCACGTGGAAATCACCGTGGCCGAAGAGGTGGGTATCGAAGGCCGCTGGGGTTACTTTGACCAGGCCGGTCAGATGCGTGACATGATCCAGAACCACCTGCTGCAGGTACTCTGCATGATTGCCATGTCTCCGCCATCAGACCTGACCGCTGACAGCATCCGCGACGCGAAGGTGAAAGTGCTGAAGTCACTGCGTCGTATCGACCGTTCTAACGTGCGCGAGAAGACGGTGCGTGGTCAGTACACATCCGGCTTTGCGCAGGGCAAAAAAGTCCCTGGTTATCTGGAAGAAGAGGGCGCGAACAAGTCCAGCAACACTGAGACGTTCGTGGCGATCCGCGTGGATATCGATGACTGGCGTTGGGCGGGTGTGCCGTTCTACCTGCGTACCGGTAAACGTCTGCCAGCCAAATGCTCTGAAGTTGTCGTTTACTTCAAAAACCCTGAGTTGAACCTGTTCAAAGAGTCGTGGCAGGAGCTGCCGCAGAACAAACTGACTATCCGTCTGCAGCCGGATGAAGGTGTGGATATCCAGATCCTGAACAAAGTGCCGGGACTGGATCACAAACATAACCTGCAGACCACCAAACTGGATCTGAGCTACTCCGAGACCTTCAATCAAACGCACCTGGCGGATGCTTACGAGCGCCTGCTGCTGGAAACCATGCGCGGTATCCAGGCGCTGTTTGTGCGTCGCGACGAAGTGGAAGAGGCGTGGAAATGGGTCGACTCCATCACCGAAGCCTGGGCTGCCGATCAGGATCCACCAAAACCGTATCAGGCGGGCACCTGGGGACCTGTCGCCTCCGTGGCGATGATCACCCGTGATGGCCGCTCCTGGAACGAGTTTGAGTAAGATAATCCTCTAGCCCGAAGGTGTTATTTTACCGGTAACATGATCTAACACAGCTAGTGGCACAATTTTTATACTTTTAAGCTCCGCGTGGATTCACCCGCGGGGCTTTTTTTATTACACTGCCGGAAGCGATTTTGCCCCTGAGCTCCGGACAGCAAGCGTTTCAGCGTTGTTAACAACTGCCAGCGACTTTGTAAACTCCCGAGCCCGGACAGATAAATTAGAGGAGCTTTTATGAATCCGACATTGTTACGCGTAACACAACGCATTATCGAGCGCTCGAAAGAGACCCGTTCGGCCTACCTCGCCCGCATTGAACAGGCTAAGACCAATACCGTACACCGCTCGCAGCTGGCCTGCGGTAACCTGGCGCACGGTTTCGCCGCCTGTCAGCCTGAAGACAAAGCCTCATTAAAGAGCATGCTGCGTAACAATATCGCCATCATTACCTCCTATAACGACATGCTCTCTGCGCATCAGCCGTACGAAGTGTACCCGGACATCATCCGTAAAGCGCTGCACAGCGTGAATGCGGTGGGCCAGGTGGCGGGGGGCGTACCGGCCATGTGTGACGGTGTGACCCAGGGGCAGGACGGGATGGAGCTGTCGCTGCTGAGCCGCGAAGTCATTGCCATGTCTGCAGCGGTCGGTCTGTCTCACAATATGTTTGATGGCGCGCTGTACCTCGGTGTGTGCGACAAGATTGTCCCCGGGCTCGCCATGGCGGCGCTGTCGTTTGGTCATCTTCCGGCCATTTTTGTGCCGTCAGGTCCGATGGCCAGCGGTTTGCCAAACAAAGAAAAAGTGCGTATCCGCCAGCTGTATGCCGAAGGTAAAGCAGACCGCCAGGCGCTGCTGGAAGCGGAAGCCGCCTCTTACCATGCGCCGGGTACCTGTACCTTCTACGGTACGGCCAACACCAACCAGATGGTGGTGGAATTTATGGGGATGCAGCTTCCGGGCTCCTCCTTCATTCAACCCGATGCGCCGCTGCGCAAGGCTCTGACCGAAGCCGCCGCCCGTCAGGTGACGCGTCTGACCGGGAACGGCAACGAGTGGATGCCGCTGGGTAAAATGGTCGACGAGAAAGTGATCGTCAACGGCATCGTGGCCCTGCTGGCGACAGGGGGCTCAACCAACCACACCATGCACCTTGTGGCAATGGCACGTGCGGCTGGCATCCTGATCAACTGGGATGATTTCTCCGACATCTCTTCCGTGGTGCCGCTGATGGCGCGCCTGTATCCGAACGGTCCGGCAGACATTAACCACTTCCAGGCCGCCGGTGGCGTACCGGTGTTGATGCGTGAGCTGCTCAAGGGCGGTCTGCTGCACGAAGACGTGAACACGGTGGCGGGTTTTGGTCTGCATCGCTATACCCTTGAGCCATGGCTGAACAACGGTGAGCTGGACTGGCGTGATGGGGCGAGCGCCTCTCTTGATCCGCAGGTCATTGCTACCTTCGAACAGCCGTTCTCACGCCACGGCGGCACGAAAGTGCTGAGCGGCAACCTGGGACGCGCGGTGATGAAAACCTCTGCCGTGCCGGAAGAGAACCAGGTGATTGAAGCCCCGGCAGTGGTCTTTGAGAGCCAGCATGATGTTTTACCTGCCTTTGATGCGGGCCTTCTCGACAAAGATTGCGTGGTGGTGGTGCGTCATCAGGGACCTAAAGCGAACGGGATGCCAGAATTACATAAACTTATGCCACCACTTGGTGTATTATTGGACCGCCGTTTCAAAATTGCACTGGTCACCGATGGACGCCTCTCGGGTGCCTCAGGTAAAGTGCCTTCAGCCATCCACGTAACGCCTGAAGCGTATGATGGTGGTTTGCTGGCTAAGGTGCGTGACGGCGACATCATCCGCGTCAATGGCCAGACAGGTGAGTTAACCCTGCTGGTGGACGAAGCCGAGCTGGCGGCCCGTCAGCCGCATATTCCAGACCTGAGCGCATCGCGCGTGGGAACCGGACGCGAAATGTTTGGCGCGCTGCGTGAGAAACTCTCCGGGGCGGAGCAGGGCGCAACCTGTATTACGTTTTAAGACGACTTGATTTTATCGATCTGGCGAGAGAAAACTCTGATGAAAAACTGGAAAACAAGTGCAGAAGCAATCCTGACCACAGGCCCCGTTGTGCCGGTTATCGTGGTGAACAAACTGGAGCACGCGGTACCGATGGCGAAAGCGCTGGTTGCGGGTGGCGTTCGCGTTCTGGAAGTGACCCTGCGTACCGCCTGCGCGATGGACGCGATTCGCGCAATCGCTAAAGAAGTGCCGGATGCCATCATTGGTGCGGGTACCGTTACGAACGCAAAACAGCTGGCTGAAGTGACCGAAGCGGGCGCGCAGTTTGCCATCAGCCCGGGTCTGACCGAGCCGCTGTTAAAAGCGGCAACCGAGGGCACCATCCCGCTGATCCCCGGGATCAGCACCGTTTCTGAACTGATGCTGGGCATGGACTACGGTCTGAAAGAGTTCAAATTCTTCCCGGCAGAAGCCAACGGCGGCACCAAAGCGCTGCAGGCGATTGCGGGTCCCTTCTCTCAGGTGCGTTTCTGCCCGACGGGCGGCATCTCTCCGGCCAACTACCGTGATTACCTGGCGCTGAAGAGCGTGCTGTGCATCGGCGGCTCCTGGCTGGTACCGGCGGATGCCCTGGAAGCAGGCGACTGGGATCGCATCACCAGACTGGCTCGCGAAGCGGTTGAAGGTGCGAAGCAGTAAGCACCTCGCATCATGAAAAACGGGCCATCAGGCCCGTTTTTTTTATCCGTTAACGCTAACCGCGGCAGCGGCAGCTTTCGCCCTTGCCACGGCATCATCCACGCTATCGCCAGTGGCTAATGCCACGCCCAGTCGACGCGTACCGTCGATCTCCGGTTTCCCGAACAGGCGAACCTGCAGACCTGCCCCAACCGCGCCTTCAACGTTGTCAAAGGTGACGTTCTGGCTGGTCAGTTGCGGGAGGATCACCGCCGAGGCGGCCGGACCATACTGGCGAATACCACCAACCGGCAGGCCGAGGAACGCGCGCACGTGCAGGGCGAACTCGGAGAGATCCTGGGAAATCAGGGTCACCATCCCGGTATCGTGCGGGCGAGGGGACACTTCGCTGAAAATCACCTCATCACCGCAGACAAACAGTTCCACGCCGAACAGGCCGTAACCGCCCAGCGCCAGCACCGTTTTACGGGCGATCTCCTGCGCGCGCGCCAGCGCCAGGGCACTCATCTGCTGCGGCTGCCAGGATTCACGGTAATCGCCATCCTCCTGACGGTGTCCAATCGGATCGCAGAAATGGACGCCATCAACGGCACTGACGGTCAGGAGGGTAATTTCGAAATCAAACTTCACCACGCCTTCAACAATCACGCGACCGGCTCCGGCGCGACCGCCCTGTTGGGCATAATCCCACGCCTTGTCCAGCGTGCTGCTGTCGCGGATGAAGCTCTGCCCTTTACCGGAGGAGCTCATCACCGGCTTAATGATGCACGGATAGCCAATCTCCTCAACGGCCTGCAGGAAAGCAGCTTTATCGCCGGCAAATCGATAGCCAGAGGTGGGTAATCCCAGCTCTTCCGCCGCCAGGCGACGAATGCCTTCGCGATTCATGGTCAGCTTCGCGGCCTTTGCACAGGGCACCACGCGCTGGCCTTCCTGTTCAAGGGCAAGCAGCGTATCGGTGGCG
This sequence comes from Enterobacter cloacae complex sp. 382A5, assembly GCF_050031095.1. Lineage (NCBI taxonomy): Bacteria > Pseudomonadati > Pseudomonadota > Gammaproteobacteria > Enterobacterales > Enterobacteriaceae > Enterobacter > Enterobacter cloacae complex sp. 382A5. The sequence goes on along the minus strand of NZ_JBLGVK010000001.1, from coordinate 2,791,459 downwards.
ATGGCTTCGATTTCCGGTACGACAAAATCCGGTTTCTCACGCGTAATCAACTCGCGCAGGGCATCGCCATCCAGCATGTTAATCACATAAGAACGGTGGGCAACGTGCATGGCGGGTGCATCGGCGTACCGGTCTACGGCAATGACTTCCACGCCTAAACGCTGACACTCAATGGCGACCTCTTTGCCCAGTTCACCCGATCCCAACAGCATTACACGCGTCGCCGCTGGTCGCAGCGCGGTTCCTAAACGAGTCATAACAATCCCCCTGAAAAAGTTGCGCGCAGTATAAACGAAAACGTTTGCGTGTGTCTTGATCGGGGCCGGTGCGCGGGGAAGAAATTTGCGCTTCTTTAGCCCCGCCAGACATTTCCTGACGCCTGCTCGCTTACGCTGTGGAACATGTACACCGTTAAGTGAGGGAAACCATGTCTGGCTGGTTAAATCAATTGCAATCACTGTTAGGGCAGAAAACGTCGCCATCCGGCGAGCAGGGGCTGAGCAAACTGGTCCCCGGGGCGCTCGGCGGGCTGGCGGGCCTGCTGGTGGCGAATAAATCCTCGCGCAAGTTGCTGGCAAAATATGGCACCGGCGCGTTACTGGCCGGTGGCGGAGCCATTGCGGGCACGGTTCTGTGGAACAAATACAAGGACAGAGTACGAACCGCACATAGCGATGAACCCGATTATGGTCAGCACACGTCACCGTTGGATCTGCGCACTGAACGGCTGATCCTTGCGCTGGTTTTTGCCGCGAAAAGTGACGGGCATATCGACGATAAAGAACGGTCGGCGATTGAGCAGCAGCTGCGGGAGGCCGGTGTGGAAGAGCAGGGCAGAACGCTGGTGGCTCAGGCCATCGAACAGCCGCTGGATCCGCAGCGCCTTGCGCAAAGCGTAAAGAATGAGGAGGAGGCGCTTGAACTCTATTTCTTAAGCTGTGCCGCCATTGATATTGACCACTTTATGGAGCGCAGCTACCTCAATGCCCTCGGCGACGCGTTGAAGATCCCTCAGGACGTGCGCGACGGCATTGAGAAGGATATCAGGGAGCAAAAACAGGCGTTAGCGGGTTAACTGTCACCGTCGCGGTCATGTTTCGCTTGCATCATGCGCGTGTTTTGCCAACCTTATAGGGTGTAAAACTCAAAAGAAACATGACATGCCACCAAAAGCCCGACGTACTCCTTATGCGATCACCACGCATGGCGATACGCGCATTGACAACTATTACTGGCTCCGGGACGATTCGCGTTCCCGGCCAGAGGTGCTCGACTATTTGCACGCGGAAAATGACTATGGCCGCAAGGTCATGGCCAGCCAGCAGGCGCTGCAGGATCAGTTGCTGAATGAAATGGTGCAGCGTATTCCCCAGCGCGATGTCTCCGCACCCTGGACCAAAAACGGCTATCGTTATCGCCATATCTACGAGCCAGGTAATGAATATCCCATCTACCAGCGTCAGTCGGTGTTAAGCGCCGAGTGGGATGAATGGGATATTTTGCTGGATGCCAACCAGCGTGCTGCCCACAGCGAGTTTTATACGCTGGGCGGCATGTCGGTCTCGCCCGATAACGCCATTATGGCGCTGGCGGAAGATTACCTCTCCCGGCGTCAGTACGGCCTGCGTTTTCGCAATCTGGAAACCGGTAACTGGTATCCGGAGATGATTGCGAACGTTTCGCCGGATTTTGTCTGGGCGAATGATTCTGAAACCGTCTATTACGTGAAGAAACATGCCTCCACGCTGCTGCCTTATCAGGTATGGCGTCATACCGTCGGCACCAGTGCGGATGATGACGAGCTGGTCTACGAAGAGAAAGATGAAACGTTCTATGTCAGTCTGCATAAAACGTCGTCACGCCACTATGTGATTATCTTCCTCGCCAGCGCAACCACCTCTGAAGTTCTGCTCCTTGATGCCGAGCTGCCTGATGCGCAGCCGCTCTGCTTCCTGCCGCGTCGTAAAGATCATGAGTACAGCCTGGATCACTTCCAGCACAGCTTTTACCTGCGCTCTAACCGCGAGGGCAAAAACTTTGGCCTCTATAAAACCAAAGTACGCGATGAACGGAAATGGGAAGTGCTCATTCCTGCGCGGGAACAGGTGATGCTGGAAGGATTTACCCTCTTTACCGACTGGCTGGTGGTGGAAGAGCGCCAGCGGGGGCTGACCAGCCTGCGGCAAATTAACCGCAAAACGCGGGAGGTCATCGGGATTGCGTTTGACGATCCGGCCTATGTTACGTGGATTGGGTTTAATCCCGAGCCGGAATCTTCCCGCTTGCGCTATGGCTACTCGTCAATGACCACGCCGGATACGCTGTTTGAGTTGGACATGGAGACCGGACAACGTCAGGTGCTTAAGCAGTCTGAGGTAAAAGGGTTTGATTCCGATAACTACCGAAGCGAACACCTGTGGGTCACCGCCCGGGATGGCGTTGAGGTGCCCGTCTCGCTCGTCTATCACAAGGCGCATTTTCAGAAAGGGAAAAACCCGATCCTGGTCTACGGGTATGGATCCTACGGCTCAAGCATGGATGCCGATTTCAGCAGCAGCAGATTAAGCCTGCTCGATCGTGGCTTTGTTTTCGCCATCGCCCACGTGCGCGGTGGCGGCGAGCTGGGCCAGCACTGGTACGAAGACGGGAAATTCCTGAAGAAGAAAAACACCTTTAACGACTATCTCGACGTCTGCGATGCGCTAATAGAGCAGGGCTATGGCGATCCGCAGCTCTGCTTTGGCATGGGCGGCAGTGCGGGAGGGCTGCTGATGGGTGCGGCCATTAACCAGCGTCCTGACCGCTTCAAAGGGGTTATCGCGCAGGTTCCGTTTGTCGACGTGGTGACCACAATGCTGGATGAGTCTATTCCGCTGACGACCGGTGAGTTTGAAGAGTGGGGGAATCCTCAGGACGAGATCTATTACCGCTATATGAAAGAGTACAGCCCGTACGATAACGTGGAAGCCAAAGCCTATCCGCACATGCTGGTGACCACCGGCCTGCACGATTCACAGGTGCAATACTGGGAGCCCGCAAAATGGGTGGCGAAGCTGCGGGAGCTGAAAACCGATAATAACCTGCTGCTACTCTGTACCGACATGGACTCCGGACACGGCGGGAAATCGGGACGATTCAAATCGTATGAAGGGGTCGCGCTGGAGTATGCCTTTTTGATTGGCCTGGCGCAGGAAACGCTGCCAGGCCGTGCCGGAAGTTAAGCTTCACCCAGATAGTGCTTGAGCGTTAAGCGAAGCTCCGGGCTCATTTTGTCGAGGTTGTTATACAGCCAGCGCAGATAGCCCGGATCTTTATCGGCGATATCGGACACCGCTTTGCCGCGGTATTTGCCAAATGTGAAGGTGGTCAGCAGCGCCGGTCGCCCGGTGATCGTCGCCATATCATCCGGCGTCCAGCCAGAGGTATTCATAATATCTATGAGTAGCGCCGCGGTGATATAGCAGTCGTACAGGGCGCGGTGATGATGCAGCCCCTCGGGCGTTCTGACGCTGAGCTTACGCGATTTATACAGCGCCATATTGCTGTATTTGATCCCCGGCCACAGACGACGCGCCAGCTTCATGGTGCAAATCCATTCGCCGGGCATCTCGGGCAGTACCCGGCGGTCAAAGCTGGCGTTGTGCGCGACATACCACGGGCTACCGTAATAGTGCGGAATGACCTCTTCAATCCAGGGTTTATCCGCCACCATCGATTCTGTAATGCGATGAATGGCCATCGCCTGCGGGCTAATCGGGCGGTCGGGACGCACCAGATGGCTCATTGGATTGACGATTTTACCGTCAATGACGTCAACTGACGCCACTTCCACTATTCCGCCCTGAAGATCGCAAGTTTCGGTATCGATGACGCGCAGCATTGAACGCTCCTGAGCTAAAACGCTTAGCCTAAAGGAATGATATCGCCTTGCCAACCCTGTCGGCCCAGAGATCCGGTCAATAATAGTTCGCCCTTATCCGCACGGACAATCAGCTGGCCTTTTTCATCCCACAGCGCGCTACCGCCACGGGCGTTCGCCATTAACACGGCAATGGCATACCTGTGCGCGAAGCGCTGCAACGTGTTGATGGACTGGCGCCAGCGGGTATCGCCCACCGACTGACAGCTGGTGAATAGCGTCGCCTGCGGATCCAGATTGGGGGAATCGGCATGCGTATCAACAATCGTCAGCTGTTTATCACCCGGCACCAGGCTGGCTCCGCTTCCCTGGGGGTAGCGCAGGATGCTGTGCCGGGATGGCGAAAACAGGGCGAGGCCCTTAACGCGCTGACCATTCAAATCAAGGGGCAGACCGGCAATGATGGTGATTCGGTAACGCTTTGCGGCGGCGAGCAAAGGGACCAGCTGTGCGTCATCGGGTGGGGGAGGTAGGTCCGTCCTTCCCGGTCCTGTTAACGAGAGTTCAGGAAAGACCAGGAGATCGCACCGCTGTTGTGCCGCTTCCGCAACGAAACGGAGATGGTGCGCTACGTGGTCATCTACACTGTGATGCTGCCCGGCATACTGGGCGGCGGCAATATTCCATTGTGACATCGTGACTTCCTTATACACAGAGTCGCAGGATTTAAGAATACACCTAAACTAATCAGGGTTTTCTTATCCTGGCATATTCCGCGTAAGGAAGTGTAACGAGTCGTTAAGCTTATTTAACTTTAAGTTCGTACGGCAAACGAGAGAGATTGACCGACGCGAGTCGGTGCGCAATCAAACGTTCGCGGAACCAGTCACGCAGATGGGCGGGTTGTTCACGTTCCACCACCTCAGCCACGATTGGCATGTTGTAACGCTCTTTAAACGCGACACCTGCGGCAGCGAGATCGACATTCACTTTATCCATCTCGTCCTGAGGAAGGGCAGCCAGATTGATCTTCATTACCTTCTCCTTTTTATGCGGCGGCAACGTTACCGCGATTGCACGATGATGACAAGCGGAGGTGGGATGATCCTCGACTCGATTATTATACAGCGTTATTCTTTAGCATACAGGCATAACAAAAAGGAATGATTGCGATGGGTTTATCCGCTTCCCGCGCGGTATGCGCGCTGGCTTTTCTCTTCTCTTCCGTTACAGCGACCCCGGTGCTGGCGCATGCGCACCTCCAGCAGCAAATCCCGGCAGCCGATAGCCAGGTAGCAGCTCCTCAGGCGCTTACCCTTAATTTTTCCGAAGGCATTGAACCCGGATTCAGCGGTGTCGTGGTGAAGGATGCACAGGGGAACGTGGTTAAAACCGGTGATATACAGCGTGACGAGCAGAATAAGGCCCAGTTCCATGTTCCGCTGGAGCAGACGCTGGTGACCGGCACGTACCAGGTTGACTGGCATGTGGTCTCGGTAGATGGTCACAAAACCAAAGGCAGCTATCGCTTCAGCGTGAAATAATATGCTGGCCTTCATCTACGTAGGGTTGCGCTTTATCCATTTCGGCGCGCTGATGCTGATTTTTGGTAATGCGCTGTATAGCGTCTGGTTCGCGCCGTCTTCTTTGTACCGTCTGATGTCCTGTCGTTTTCAGGCGCAGCAGCAGATTGCGTCTATGGTCAGTCTGTTGTCGGCGCTCCTGATGTTCATGATCCAGGCGGGACTCATGGGCAACGGCTGGGGAGACGTGTTTAACCCGAACGTCTGGCAGAGCGTGCTGGCAACGCAGTTTGGTAGCGTGTGGTTGTGGCAAATTATTCTGGGCGTAATTGCGGCCTGTGTCGCCTGGCTTGCGCCTCAGAAAGGATCGCGACTCTTGCTGCTCGCCATGGGGCAATTTGTTCTGCTGGCAGGCGTAGGGCATGCGGCAATGAACGACGGTGCAGCGGGGGCGTTGCAGCGTATCAATCACGCTCTGCATCTGCTCTGTGCCGCCACCTGGGTTGGCGGCCTCCTGCCGCTGCTGTATTGCATGCATCTGGCGAAAGGGCGCTGGCGGGTTGCGGCAATTTACACCATGATGCGCTTCTCTCGCGTGGGGCATTATGCCGTAGCGGGGGTCGTGCTTACCGGCGCGATCAATGGGCTCTTTATTCTGGGCATTACGGTGCCCTGGCACGCGGGCTACGTGCAACTATTGTTGTTCAAATGTGCGCTGGTGGCATTGATGGTGGTAATTGCGCTGGTGAATCGGTATTTTCTGGTGCCACGGTTTGGTGCCCACATCGGGCGCGAACAACAGATTTTTATCAGGATGACACAGGCAGAGGTGGTGCTGGGGGCGTTGGTGCTGGCAACAGTCAGCCTGTTCGCCACCTGGGAACCCTTTTGACAAGGTTAAAAAGCATATGAAAAAGACAGTACTTTCTCTCTTATTGTTGGCCTGCACGGGTAGCGCGCTGGCGGCACCGCAGGTTATTACCGTCAGCCGTTTTGAAGTGGGTAAGGATAAATGGGCGTTCAATCGTGAAGAGGTGATGCTGACCTGCCGTCCGGGTCATGCGCTGTATGCCATCAACCCAAGCACGCTGGTGCAATACCCGTTAAACGACGCGGCCGAACAGCAGGTCGCCAGCGGTAAGAGCAGCGGACAGCCTATCAGCGTTATCCAGATAGACGATCCGTCCAGCCCGGGGCAGAAAATGAGTCTGGCGCCGTTTATCGAACGCGCTGACAAGCTCTGCTAGCTTTCGGTTTCCAGTAAAAAAAACCGCAGTGGCTTGCGAAAGCACTGCGGTTTTTCATATTTATTGATGTTTTGACGCTTTTTTTCCGGCCGCTTTAGCTGTGGACTGGAAAACCTGGCGTCGTCATCTATTCTTAAAAGGCAAGGCGACTTAGCCTGCATTAATGCCAACTTTTAGCGCACGGCTCTCTCCCAAGAGCCATTTCCCTGGACCGAATACAGGAATCGTATTCGGTCTCTTTTTATCTGCTTTTTATTTCAGTCACTTGCGGCTCTCCGTCCGAAAGTTGTCCGAACTTCAACATTCGGTAATTCCCGTTATACCACACCGTTTTTAACATTCACAATTCATTTACACGCAAACTCTTAGATCATCACGAATTCTTTTTTCTGCTTTCCAGATGCTTTTCGCTCATCCTTCATGGCTTCGTCATCAATGATCTGCACTGTCAATCGATACTTCACCGGTAACCTGCTTCGATTAAACTTCAGGTTACTGGTGGAGGTTAAATATCACGAATCAGCTCATCCTGGGAGGCTGCGTATACATGGGGTTCCGGTCATGAGTGTTGCTATGTAACTGCAGCTCTTATGGATACCCTTGACTGTCGCTTCTGCTCGCTGACACGCACTATGAAAATCGTCTGTGCGTGATGTCCATATACGCCCTAATTTTCGAAACATGCTGCTCAAATCACACGCATTTTCTAATGAATGTCGATATCGCCAGACCTTGTTTTAGCATGACAGAAAATGTGTTGAAACATTTGTGCCGAACAATTGCATTACCAGGTATGGTGGTTGGCTGACAAGCGGGACAGGAAAAGGCGAGGGGATGGCGCTATAACGAATGAGGAATCATTGAATAAATAACTAATTGGTGGCAGTGAAATCGTAGAAGGTTAATGATAGAAAGGCACAATAGCAAAAGATTTTAAGGTGTTTGATTGTAAAATAATAAATAATGGAGGAATTCTTGCCGAAAAAATAAGCTAAAATAGGTAGCATTGCCGGTCAAAAATGAATCGAAAATAATTAAACTCCAAGGGGTATTTCCTTGTGTGTCACAGTACATTAGTCTGAATTCGAAATGATTAAATCAGTGGGGGCAAATTTGATTTTTATAATGATGCAGTTGTAAGCGAGTGATGCATATGTCTTATTTTGTGGGACTTTACGCCATCGCCTGAATATAATTACATTAGTTAAGGGGTATTAAAGGGTTCATAAGAGCGAATGTAATGTGTTGTATAATTGTAAGGCGTGGTTTCAAATAAGCAATGTCTTGCTAATCCCCCCTATGAAGGGGGGGGGGTTAAAGGATGAATTCTCTAAATCGTTCTCTGTTTTTTACTAAATAATCAGGGAATTGCTCATCTAGCGCCATTTTTCTCATGACCCTTTCTCTTCCCCATATGTCTTTACCTTTTTCTAAAGCGTCAATAATATGTGCTTTATTATTAAATTCAGGTAAATTATATTCAGTGTGAGATATCGAATTCATTTTCTCTGAAATCCGGTCTGGTGTCATTATCCAAGAAAAATGCCATCCAGCATTAGGTATTTTTTTATTAAAAAATTTAAAAACATTCCATTTTAAGAAGTTGCTTTTTATTTTGCTTTTCTTTATATTTCTTAGAGTTTCAGGACTCCCTTCAAAGAAACCTTTAAGATTTTTAAATGAGGTTGCCCTTGGTAACTCCCATAACCTGGGTTGACCATCTGCATTAAATACCTGTAGGTTAAACTGGTAATTATAGAAATTCATTATCATTGTTGTGCACAACCTGGAACTGTCAACTTTGAGTATCGAGTCTGGAGAAGGTATTTCATCGATATCTGATATGATAACCAAATCACTGTCAAAAGCATTTTTGAGTCCTCTCATTATGGCATTTCGTGTATGTTCTTCGTTAACCCAGGCATCCACGTGACCATCTTCTTTAAAAATAGGTTTTTCATCATAAATGATATAAATTATTTTATCTTTAAATGCATCGAATTTCTTACTGTCGAAGTTTAAAGGCTTAGGTAAACCAGTAAAAGTGTGTGTGGATTCAACTATAACAAAGCGATCAACCACAGCCGATAGCGTATTCAGTCTGATATCGAGAAGCATATCTTCGTCGTAGTAGAGAAAACAGTCATAAATCATGATGAAAATCCTTTAAACTCGCGCTCGTTAAGCGCATTTTTCCGGCACCTTCGCCAGTCCGAATTCACCTAATGCTAACTGAGCAGCCATGCCATATGCAATAGCGCGTAGCTTTGTAATTTTAAAGTTGAATCTACAGAGTTGGATCTGGAGGCGCCCTTGTCGCGGTTGCTATTTGTTGGGACGAAAAATTCGACACAAGAATGTGTTGATGGATATGATGTAGAATAAATATCCTTTATAACTAGATTAATCTAGTATATGAGTCCATATCGTGCCCTAACATATTATCAATTTAAGATAAATAAATGGCTTCCTCTCTTTGACATACCTCACCGAATGTATGAATTTAATTCTCAATAATGCGTATTTGCTTGATTAAGATGGGTTAACAATCGCAGGAATGAAAAGAGTCGCATCAGACCTCTGTTCATATTATTGAAAATAAATAAAAATTGTTGGTCAACTCTCTCAGAAGGTTCACTTCCAGTGAACCGCCTTCAACCATACCACACTACGGCAGGCGGAAGTCCAGCCCTTTTTGACGGTTTTGTTAAATTTTTGTATGTGGTTGGCAAAAGCAAGACGCAGGGTTAAAAGCGGGCGTTGATGGCCGTTTTAATTTCATCAAGCAGCTCAAAGCGGCGGCGATATTCTGCCCGTTTCTTACTGGCAATCTCGTCCAGGGATTTACGCGCCATCTCAAGTGGCAACTGCCAGCAGAAGGTCGAGCGTTTCTTACCGTCCAGGGTTTCCCAAAACTCATCGTAGCTGGCGTGGAAATGACGGCCTTTGCTCAGGCGATAACGCAACGCGCGGAAAACATGGCCCTCATCACTGACGGCATAAATGGCGCGGATGTTTGACTGTGCGACCAGCTGGAAAATCACTTCCATCAATACGCGTTTTGGGAACAGGCCGTGGCAGGCGCGGGTAGCCTGTTTGATCACATCGCGCGTGACGCCACGGCGAGGCCCCTGAAGCCCGCCGATCACCAGTACCCGTTGTCCCGCGCTGTGCGCAACAGTGAAGGTCAGGCTTGCGAGCAAGGTATTCTCATCATCGCGCAGCCACAGTGTGCTTTCACCTTCGCGCTCGGCCTTGTGAGCGGAGGAGGCGTTGACGGTATAGAGCACCTCATTTTTAGCCCTGAACTGCACGACAGGTTGCTCCTGAGGGCTGGTCAGCGCATGGGCGAGTAAGGGGTCTTTCAGACCATCAATCCAGTGGTAGTGGCTGACGATCGCGTCAGCACGGTCGCCGGCATTCAGGCCGCGCATCAAGTACTGGCGGTGGGTTTTACTGGGTAACGTGATTTGCGCGGCCAGTAACCGATCGAAGTCATCCCGGCCAGAGAGTGCCTCAAGCATGCGTCGGGTAGAAGACCAGAACAGAAGCGTGCGTAACAGGAATTTCAGCCGATACTCACGCTTTTTCCAGATGGGGCCCGGAACGCATCTTCCGTTGACCAGGTCGGAAATAATATGTGTACGATGCGGATAGAGCACATCGTTATGCAGGTGAGTATTGGACACGTTGAAACCTCTCTTTTATTTAGCGCTTATTTTAAAGGCCCGATAAAAAGGGATTAATAGCGCGGGAAGGTTTATTTCCGTTTGGTTTAGCGTTTGTTTGGCTTTGTGATGCCCGGCGCTGATATTTGCATTTTCTGATGCGGCTATACTTATTCAGGGAGGCCTTATGTATCAGCGAATCGATGGTGGAAAGTGGCGTCACGTCTGGGTTGTGAGCGATATACACGGTTGCTATCAGTGGCTCTTGGACGAACTGAAACGCCGCCGTTTTAATCCTTATGAGGATTTGCTGATCTCCGTTGGGGATTTGATTGATCGTGGCCCTGACAGCGTTAAGTGCCTGCAACTGATCAATGAAAAATGGTTTCGCGCAGTCCGGGGGAACCATGAGCAAATGGCAATCGACAGCGTGGAAAATAACGACTTTGCGCTCTGGTTGATGAATGGTGGAAGCTGGTTCTCGCAGCTTGATGATTCGCAACAGCAGCAGGCGCTGACCCTGTTAGAAGCGTGCCGACAGTTGCCGCTGATTATTGAGATAACCTGCACAAACGGCCTGAATGTCATTGCTCATGCTGACTATCCGGCAGCGGAATATCGCTGGCAGCAGCCGATGAGCGCTGAGCGGGTGCTGTGGGATCGGGATCGGCTAATGGGGTTTATGGCAGGAAAAGGGCAGGGAATTCGCGGAGCGGATCACTTCTGGTTTGGTCATACGCCGCTGGATAAGCGATATGATTTTGACAACCTGCACTACATTGATACCGGCGCGGTGTTTGACGGCTATTTCACGCTGGCGCAGTTGCAGTAATAAATAACCCGCCTTCGGGCGGGTTCTCTCTGGTCAGGCAAGACGCATGACCCAGGCATCGGTTTTACTATCGTAATGCTCGCGGTAAAGTACGGAATGTTCGCCATCAAGGATTGCCGGAACGCTGGTGTCGGCATCCCAGGCATCCAGTTGCATACACAAATCCGGGTCGGATTTGCAGGGAATACTTAACGTTCGTTCGCCCTGGGTTTCGCCGCGCAATTCTGCGTCGTCGATTTCAAAAGCGCCAATTCGCACGCTGGTTTTCGTCATAATGCTCTCCGGGTGTGTTGTCAAAATCTGGTATGACCAGTACAGCCATCCATTTTTGATCGTAGACAAGGAGAGCAAAATCGCCAGTAAAAAAGTGCGCTTTTTTTAGTCGGCGCGATCGTTACCGGTAAACAGGCGACCATCGCGCACCAGTTCGCGTGGATAGCTGTTTTTCAGACGCGAACCCACTTTCTTTGCCAGTCCCAGCGGGTATCCCTGGTACGTCACCACAACGTCATCCTGAGAAGGGGCCGTTTCCGGATACACATCGCGCCCCCGGTACCACTCTTCAGCTTCCTGATGCGTCAACGCGAAGGTGTTAGCCGTGCCGGCAAGGGCAATGACCGCCTCGTGCTGCCAGCGATAGCCCTTGTTATGCACCTCCGCCAGGCGGATCCCGATTCGGGAAAAACGAACTTTGCCGATAAGCGGTTCGATGTTCGCCGGGAAAAGCCAAATCTCTTTATCGCGCTGCCAGAGGTGAAGATCGTCATTCCAGTTCAGTCCGGCTTTGCGGGCTGCGGTGGTGACCTGGTCTGCTTCACGGCTCTTCAGCGGCGTGAAGGGGAAATTACCGACCTTAAATTTTGGCGCGGGCAGTGGTGCGATGGCGGCTGTTTTACGCAGACGGGCGACAAAAAAACCTTCGCAGTCATAAATCTGCGGGAATACGTGGAGGAAACCTTCCGGGGTGATGGCGTCTTCAGCCGAGGCAAATAAGTCATTCAGTGGCAGAAACTCAACCGCATCGGGGTATTGCGCTTTCAGCCACAGGCAGACGTCTTCGTTTTCATCACGGTTTAACGTGCAGGTGGAATAAACCAGCGTACCGCCTGGACGAAGGGCATGAAACGCGCTGTCGATCAGTTCGCGCTGCGTTGAGGCAATGTCGAGGTTGCTTTCAACTGACCAGTTTTTTAGCGCATCGGGATCTTTGCGTACCACGCCTTCACCGGAGCAGGGGGCGTCCAGCAGGATGGCGTCAAACGCTTCCGGCAGGGCGGCGCCAAACACGCGTCCATCGAAATGCGTCAGGGCAACATTCTGAATGCCGCAGCGGCTGATGTTGGCATGCAGCACCTTCACGCGGCTGGCTGAAAACTCATTGGCGAGAATGGCCCCGCGGTTAGCCATGCGGGCGGCAATCTGCGTGGTTTTTGAACCGGGTGCGGCAGCCACATCCATGACCCGTTCAGGCGCGTTGCCATCGGCAAACAGCGCAGCAACCGGCAGCATTGAGCTGGCTTCCTGAATATAAAACAGACCGCTCAAATGCTCGGCGGTACTGCCCAGCGGCAGTGACGCCTCGTCCTCCCGTTCGATCCAGAAACCCTCTTCACACCACGGAACGGGCGTGAGCCGCCAGTGGTAAGGTGATACCAGCGCAAGGAAATCCGCGACGCTGATTTTCAGCGTGTTGACGCGAATACTCCGGCGTAACGGTCGCTGACAGGCGGCGATAAAATCGTCTAACGAGAGGTGAGAAGGAAGCGCCTCGCGCATCTGCGCCAGGAATTGTTCAGGAAGATATACGGAGTTTTGAGCCACGGGCACACCACAGGGAAAAGTTCAGGTGCGCAGTGTAACATAAAGGCTCCGGCGCGTTGACACCGGAGCCCTGAGATTAACGCGGCAGGGCGGTTCCCCACTCACGCCACTCTTTAGGTTCGCTTTCGAGCAGCAGGAAGTGTTTGCCCGGCTGTGCTTTCGGCGCCAGCGGTGTACCCGGCGGCGTGGCGAAAGCAATACCGCCGCGAATAAACTGGTTGAACGTACCGGTTTTCACCACGCCGCCCGTCAGGCCGAAGTCCAGCGAATAGCCAGAGGCCAGCCAGAACACCGAGTTATTCCGTACCAGATGCTGGTAACGATCGCTGATGCGTAACGCCACCATCACACGGTCGGAGAGCGTCCCGAGCGTCAGGCCGGTCACCGTTCCCACTTCAATACCGCGGAACAGGACTGGCGTGCCGATGCTAAGCGAGCCGGCTTCCGGTACCTCCACCACAATGCTCAGACCATCAAGATAGCGCGAGTCGGTGATGGTGGCTTCCTGCAGCTCAAAATCACGACGCGCGTTGCCACGGCCAGGCTCGACGTTGATATACGGCTGCAGGATGGTGTCGAGATGCTCAACGCCCGCGGCCGAGATTTGCGGCGTCACCACGGAGAAACGCGTGCCTGAACGGGCGAACGTCTGCACATATTCCGGATAAAGCACCGCGGTGGCCTGCACTTCATTGCGGGCGGTGATCAGCGTCAGCTTCTGGATCTGTCCGATATCAATGCCCAGGTAGCGGATAGGCATTCCTTCCGCCAGCTTTCCGGCATCGAAGGCGTGCAGGGTAATCTGCCCGCCAACCGCACGTGCAGCGGTTTCAGACGGGAAGAGAATACGCTTGTCACCCTTGCGCATATTGCCGCCCGCGCCGGGCAGGTTATCGAAGCTGATCGCCCCGCGCAGCGCGCGCGAGAGCGGGGAGGCCTGCACGGTCAGCCCGCTACCGTTGAGCTGAACTTTTGCGCCACCTTCCGCCCAGAAGACGCTGTTCGGGGTAAGCAGTTTGCGATACTCCGGCTTGATGTGCAGTTCAATATCAAAGGCGTCTGCACGAGGGCGAACGGTGATGACTTCCCCAACTTCAAACTTGCGATACAGCACGACCGATCCTGCCTGAACGTCCGGCAGCGTTTCCGCACTTAACGTCAGCGTGGTGGTCGGCAGATCGCTCATGCTGTTTTCAATCGCTTTATCCAGATTGGCATACAGCGGATAGCTGTCGCGAACGGGACCTTTGCTGCCCGGCAGGATGCGGATCCCGCCGTTCACCCACTCGCTCGCACTGGCTCCGAGGAATTCAACGCCGTCCAGCCCGACCTTCACGTCTACGCGGCTGTTAACCACGAATTTGCTGTCGCCATGCACCAGGTTGCTGTATTGCGGATCGATTGCGGCGGAGAAGCTCACACCGTTTTCCGACAACGACCGCTCCAGCACCTGACCTACCTGCACGCCGTGTAAGATCAGCGGCTGACCGGCTTCGATACCGTAACTTTCCGGCGCGTTCAGCGTTATTGTCACCACGCCGGGTTTTTGCAGCAGGGCTTTATCCGCCGGGGCAACCACAAAGGTGTTGCTGGGCTGGCCTTCGCCGGGGATCAACTCGAAGGTACTGCCTGTCAGGAGGCTGCTGATGCTGGCATCACTCAGGGACAGTTTCGGGCTGCGCATTTCGATACGCGTTTTCTCGCGCAGAAGATCTACCACGCTTGGGTCAACCGTCATCTCCCCGGTTACGGAACCGCCCGGATTGAGCGTCATTTTGGTGAGCTGACCGACCTCCAGCCCCTGATACATCAGTGGCGTAGAACCGGCTTTTAACCCTTTGGCATCGGGCAGGGCAAGTTTGACGATCACGCCACGCTGGCTGTGCGCCAGGTCGGCATACAGACCGAACGTGTCATCTGCGGCGGCAGGGCTGGAATTTTCCGGGGAGTCAAAGGCAATGGCACCATTGACCAGCGCGGCCAGACTTTCAAGCTTCACTTTCGCACCGCTGAGACTTAGGTCAGCGTCCACGCCGGAAACGTTCCAGAAACGGCTGCCTTTTTTCACCAGATTGGTAAAGCGACGCTCGATTAACACATCGATAGTCACCCCCTGCTTGTTGGGGTTGATGGCGTAATCGTACACCCGGCCCACCGGGATTTTACGGAAGTACACCAGCGAGCCGCTGTTGAGTGACCCTAAGTCCGGCGCCTGCAGGTGGATCATCAGATCCCCGTTATTGAGACGATATTTGGGCTGCGTATCAAGCGCCACAAAGTGATCCTGTGGCTCACCTTTACCCGGCATCATGCCGATATAGTTCCCGCCAACCAGCGCATCCAGACCGGACACCCCGGCCAGAGAGGCCTTTGGCGTGACCAGCCAGAACTGTGTTTCGCTGCGCAGCGCGTCCTGCATATCAGATTTGATGCTGGCCCGCACCTGAATCTTATTCAGCCCTTTTCCAAGGGAGATATCCTGGACGGTACCGACTTCCACCCCCTGGAAACGCACCGGGGTACGTCCGGCCACAATGCCGTCGGCAGACTGGAAATCAATGGTGATGGTACTTCCGCGATCTTCATAGCTCGTCCAGATAAGCCAGCCTGCAATCATCAGGGCGATGACAGGCAGCAACCAGAATGGCGAAATGCGGCGTTTTGTTTTAATTCTCGCTTCAGTCGGCGAAGCGGGGGTTTCCTGACTCATGTGCATCCCAAAGTAAGCGGCTATCCAGCCATTCCACAGCAAGAATAGTCAATATCACCGCAGAGCCGAAATAAAAAGCTGCGGGTCCCATTGTAAAAGCAAGTAGCTGGTCGCGGTTAATCAGCGACATCATCAACGAAATCACGAACAGATCCAACATCGACCAGCGGCCAATCCAGGTAACGAAGCGCAGGAGCAGGATACGGGTACGTAAGCCTTGCTCACATTTAAAGTGAATGCTGATGAGCAGGGTAAACATCACCACCACTTTGGTAAACGGCACCAGAATACTGGCGATAAACACAATTGCCGCCACGCCAATATTACTGTGCGCAAGGGAGATAATGCCCGAGAGGATGGTATCCTCCTGCCGCCCGCCATTCACGTAAATAATGGATATCGGCAACATGTTGGCAGGAAGCAGGAATATCAACGAGGCGATGAGGGCGGCCCAGCATTTTTGCAGGCTGTTGTTGCGCCGCAGTCGCAAGGGAATATGGCAGCGTGGGCAGCGGCCGCGCGCATCGGGCAGCCCGGTGTAGTGGCAGCCCAGACAGACCCGGAGATTCTCGTCCGGGCGCGTGGCGGGGCGCTGCGGGTAAAATCGCTCCCAGAGCTGCTCAACGTTGAGATGGATCAGCGTCAGGATACTGAGTAATACCAGACAGATAAAAGCAAAGAGGCCGACGCCCGGTTGCAGAAACGCGTAGTCCTGCACTTTTATGGAGGCCACGCCAACGCCCACCAGATAGATATCCAGCATCACCCACTCTTTGAGTTTATCGAGCATCAGCAACACCGGACGCAGGTTCATGCCGAGAATATTACCGAACCAGAGATACGCAATGGCGGCGACCAGCACCAGTGGTGCACCAACGGTACAGAAAAGCACCATGGCTGCGGTCACCGGATCGCCCTGGCGCGTCATCTGCCAGATCCCCTGCAGCACGTTGGCATCAATGCGCACGCCGAGCAGGTAGAGCTTCAGCAGCGGCTCGCTCCAGGCAAAGGGCATCAACAGCAGCATGGTGACCGCCATGGCGGCGAGACGGGTTAATGACCAGTCGCGGCCGTCACGAATTTTGGCGTCGCAGCGGGGACAAAAGGCGCTTTGGTGCGATTTCATCTTCGGCAACATAAAAAGCGTATCGCACTGGGGGCAACGCTGATAATGTGCACGAGGCAAAGCTGCGCTTACCGTATGGACAGTTATCTTTTTTGTCGGCGTGATTTTGGTTGTTTTTAAGGCCATCAGTTGCGCACAAATAGGTATTGTTGAAAGTTATAATAACTCATGAATGGATTCATCTTGAGCATGAGCGCATTTAATGCTTATTTTAATAGGCTATGCGGTAATTTTGTAAGACAACTAAGTGATTGAAGAATGAACAAAACAGAATTCTACGCGGATCTGAACCGCGATTTTAAGGCATTGATGGCGGGTGAGACCAGCTTCTTAGCCACTCTGGCAAATACTAGCGCATTGCTGTTTGAACGTCTCTCTGACGTGAACTGGGCCGGTTTTTATCTTCTGGAAGGTGAAACGCTGGTGCTGGGGCCGTTCCAGGGCAAACTGGCCTGCGTGCGCATTCCGGTCGGCCGGGGTGTCTGCGGCACGGCAGTCGCCGAGAATCAGGTACAGCGTGTGGAAGATGTGCATGCGTTTGACGGGCACATTGCCTGTGATGCCGCCAGTAATTCTGAAATCGTGCTGCCGCTGGTGGTAAAAAATCAGATTATTGGCGTTCTGGACATCGACAGTACGGTCTTCAGTCGCTTTACAATCGAGGACGAACAGGGGCTGCGCGAGCTGGTGGCGAATCTGGAAAACGTTCTTGCAGCAACCGATTATCAAAAATTCTTTGCGAGCGTCGCAGGATAATCAACGGATAACGTAGCATTTACTGATAGCGTCATTATAATGACGCCTGTTCATGCCTGCGCTTGTTGGCAACGTCCGTTGTAATCAGGAAATTTCATGGAAAATCAACCTAAGTTGAATAGCAGTAAAGAAGTTATCGCATTTCTGGCCGAGCGTTTCCCACAGTGCTTCAGCGCTGAAGGCGAAGCTCGTCCCCTGAAAGTCGGTATTTTTCAGGATCTGGTAGCACGCGTTGAGGGGGAAATGAACCTCAGCAAAACTCAGCTGCGTTCCGCCTTACGTCTTTATACTTCGAGCTGGCGTTACCTGTACGGTATCAAACCGGGCGCGACTCGCGTGGATCTTGACGGCAACCCATGTGGTGAGCTGGACGAGCAGCACGTCGAGCATGCGCGTAAGCAGCTTGAAGAAGCCAAAGCACGCGTTCAAGCACAACGTGCAGAACAGCAGGCGAAAAAACGTGAAGCCGCTGCGGCAAACGGCCAGGAAGAAGCGCCTCGCCGTGAGCGTAAACCGCGTCCTGCACCGCGTCGCACCGAAAATAACGATCGCAAACCGCGTGCTGACAAACCAGCAGCTAAAGCCCCGCGCGCGCCTCGTGAAGAGCAGCGCCACACTCCGGTTTCAGACATCAACGCCCTGAGCGTCGGTCAGGCACTGAAGGTAAAAGCGGGTAACAATGCAATGGACGCCACCGTTATGGAAATCACCAAAGATGGCGTTCGTGTACAGCTGACTTCTGGTATGTCAATGATTGTACGCGCAGAACACTTGTTGTTCTGAAACGGAGGCCAAGCCTGGCATGAACACTTTTTTTAAGCTCACCGCGCTGGCGGGCCTGTTTGCCATAACAGGCCATGCTTTCGCAGTGGACGATATTACGCGTGTTGATCAAATTCCGGTTCTCAAGGAAGAGACGCAGCACGCGACGGTGAGCGAGCGTGTGACGTCACGCTTCACCCGTTCGCACTATCGTCAGTTCGATCTCGATCAGGCCTTTTCGGCCAAAATCTTCGACCGCTATCTGAACTTGCTGGATTACAGCCATAACGTACTGCTTGCCAGCGATGTCGAGCAGTTCGCCAAACGTAAATCCGACGTCGGTGATGAGCTGCGTTCCGGCAAGCTGGATCTGTTCTACGATCTGTATAACCTGGCACAAAAGCGCCGCTTTGAACGTTATCAATATGCGCTGAAAGTGCTGGAACGTCCGATGGACTTCACCGGCAATGACACCTTTAATCTGGACCGCAGTAAAGCGCCCTGGCCGAAAGACGAAGCCGAGCTGAACGCCCTGTGGGACAGCAAAGTGAAGTACGACGAACTGAGTCTCAAGCTCACTGGCAAAGATGAGAAAGAGATCCGTGACACGCTGACGCGCCGTTACAAGTTTGCCATTCGTCGTCTGGCACAAACCAACAGCGAAGATGTTTTCTCGCTGGCAATGACTGCCTTTGCCCACGAAATCGACCCGCATACGAACTATCTCTCCCCGCGTAACACCGAACAGTTCAATACCGAAATGAGCCTGTCTCTGGAAGGTATCGGCGCGGTGCTGCAGATGGACGACGATTACACGGTGATCAACTCCATGGTTGCGGGTGGCCCGGCATCAAAAAGCAAAGCGATAAGCGTAGGCGATCGCATTGTCGGTGTAGGCCAAACCGGGCAGAACATGGTTGATGTCATCGGCTGGCGTCTGGACGATGTGGTTGCGCTGATCAAAGGTCCGAAAGGCAGCAAAGTTCGTCTTGAAATTCTGCCTGCCGGGAAAGGCACCAAAACCCGTATCGTTACCCTGACCCGTGAGCGTATTCGTCTTGAAGACCGCGCGGTGAAAATGTCGGTGAAAACCGTCGGTAAAGAGAAGGTGGGGGTACTTGATATTCCTGGCTTCTACGTAGGGCTGACCGATGATGTAAAAGTGCAGCTGCAGAAGCTTGAGAAGCAGAACGTCAGCAGCGTGATCATCGATCTGCGCAGCAACGGCGGTGGTGCACTGACAGAAGCCGTTTCTCTGTCTGGCCTGTTTATCCCGTCTGGCCCGGTCGTGCAGGTGCGCGATAATAACGGCAAAGTGCGTGAAGATGCCGACAATGATGGCGTGGTTTACTACAAAGGCCCACTGGTGGTGCTGGTCGATCGCTTCAGTGCGTCAGCGTCAGAAATCTTTGCCGCTGCAATGCAGGACTATGGTCGCGCGCTGATCGTGGGTGAGCCGACGTTCGGTAAAGGTACCGTCCAGCAGTATCGTTCTCTGAATCGTATTTACGATCAGATGCTGCGTCCGGAATGGCCTGTGCTGGGGTCTGTTCAGTACACCATTCAGAAATTCTATCGTGTGAACGGCGGCAGTACGCAGCGTAAGGGCGTGACGCCAGACATCATGATGCCGACAGGCACGGAAGAGACGGAAACCGGTGAGAAGTTTGAAGATAACGCGTTACCGTGGGATAGCATCAATGCCGCGACTTACGTGAAAGCCGGTGATATGACCCAGTTTGGTCCGGAGCTACTGAAAGACCACAACGAACGCATCGCGAAAGATCCTGAATTCCAGTACATCATGAAGGACATTGCCCGCTTTAATGCCCTGAAAGAAAAACGGAATATTGTTTCTCTGAACTACGCTCAGCGTGAGAAAGAGAACAATGAGGATGACGCAACGCGTTTGGCGCGTATCAACGATCGCTTCAAACGTGAAGGTAAACCGTTGCTCAAGAAACTGGACGATCTGCCAAAAGATTACCAGGAGCCGGATCCGTACCTGGACGAGACGGTACATATCGCTCTTGACCTGGCGAAACTCGAAAGAGCCAGGCCCGCCGAGCAACCTGCTCCGGCAAAATAATCCCCAACAGGCACAAGAAATTGTGCCTGTTTCTTTTTGTTCTGCATCCTTCCGTCAGGCAGATTTCCAATTGTGTAAAGTTGTGTCTTTCTGGTGACTTACGCCCTTCGGATGCTTGAAAATAGCCACAATACCCATACGATGTGGGTAATCGCATAGTGCGTTTTGTTAAATTGAGGTTAAAAGAAAATTATGATGCGAATCGCGCTCTTCCTGCTCACCAACCTGGCGGTAATGGTGGTATTCGGGCTGGTGCTAAGCCTGACAGGAATTCAGTCGAGTAGCGTTCAGGGTCTGTTGATTATGGCGCTGCTGTTTGGTTTTGGTGGCTCTTTTATTTCACTTCTGATGTCGAAGTGGATGGCGCTGAAATCGGTAGGTGGTGAGGTCATTGAACAGCCGCGCAACGATATGGAGCAGTGGCTGATGAATACGGTGGCGCAGCAAGCTAAGCAGGTGGGGATCGCCATGCCGCAGGTTGCCATTTATCATGCGCCGGACATCAATGCCTTTGCTACGGGTGCCCGTCGCGATGCGTCGCTGGTTGCCGTAAGTACCGGGCTGCTGCAGAACATGAGCCGTGACGAAGCCGAAGCGGTTATCGCGCACGAAATCAGCCATATTGCGAACGGTGACATGGTAACCATGACGCTGATTCAGGGCGTGGTGAACACCTTTGTGATCTTTATTTCCCGTATTCTGGCGCAGATCGCCGCTGGCTTTATGGGTGGAAACCGCGATGAAGGTGAAGAGAGCAACGGTAACCCGCTGATCTACTTCGCGGTATCGATGGTTCTGGAACTGGTGTTCGGCATTCTGGCCAGCATCATCACCATGTGGTTCTCCCGTCACCGTGAATTCCATGCGGATGCCGGCTCTGCGAAACTGGTTGGTCGTGAGAAGATGATTGCTGCCCTGCAGCGTCTGAAAACCAGCTACGAGCCGCAGGAAGCTAACAGCATGATGGCATTCTGCATCAACGGTAAATCAAAATCGTTGAGCGAGCTGTTTATGTCTCACCCGCCGCTGGATAAACGTATTGAAGCGCTGCGCAGTGGGGAATACCTGAAGTAACGCTGAAGATGCAGTCTGAGCCGGGCGGAGGAAACTCCGCCCGGCTTTTTTTATGCCTGTACGCTGGGCTGTGTGACGCGCAGGCCGCTGACGATCGCGGCAAGGGTGGCAAGCGCACCTGCGGTGAGGAGCGCAAGGTGATTACCATTCTGCCCGGCGAGGTTGAACATCAGGGCGACCAGTGCCGCACCGGTGCTTTGCCCCAGCAGGCGCGCGGTACCCAACATGCCACTGGCTCCTCCACTGCGGTGGCGCGGTGCGGAGGTGATAATGGTGTGGTTGTTCGGTGACTGGAACAGGCCAAAACCAGCACCGCAGAGGATCATACGCCAGATAATATCCAGATCCGTAGGTTGCGAGGGAAGCAGCGCCAGCGCAAACAGACCCGCCGCCATGACTGCCAGCCCCAGCGCGCCCAGTAATCCGGCATGCACGCGCTCTATGAGATAACCTGCCAGCGGTGCCATCACCATCGTTGCCAGCGGCCATGGGGTCAGCAGCAGTCCAGTCTCCACTTCCGAACGTCCTATTACGCTCTGCAGGAAAAAGGGCAGAGAGACGAGGGCGAGCATCTGGGCGCAGAACGAACAGATGGAGGTGCATATTGAGAGCGAAAAAAGCGGAATACGCAGCAGATCCACCGGCAGTAACGGCACAGGCAAAGCGAGCTGGCGGCGAACAAAGAAGTAGCCAATGATCAGCAGAGCAGCAACCTCTGCAACGGTCAGCAGGAGTGATTGACCCTGCGCAAAGCCGCTCAGAGCCGTAATCAGCAGGCCAAAGGTCAGCGCATTCATCACCGCACTGGCGATATCAAAACGAGGCATGGTGCTTTTGGGGCCATTCCCCGGCAGATAGCGCAGGGCAAAGAAAATGGCCACCATACCCAGCGGCACATTGATGGCGAACAACCATTGCCATGAGGCGACAGACAGTATAGCCGCCGCAATGGTGGGCCCGGCGGCCGAGGATACCGCCACAATGAAGGAGTTTATCCCCATTCCGCGCCCCAAATGGCGCTGAGGATAAATTAAGCGAATCAACGCGGTATTAACGCTCATCAACGCCGCGCCGCCAAAACCCTGCGCAATGCGGGCCAGCGTCAGCATATGCAGCGAATCAGAGAGGGCGCAGAAAAGGGAGGTTAAGGTAAACACAGCCAGACCGCACTGATACACCCGCCGGTAGCCAAACATATCGCCCAGAAACGAGAACGAGAGCAGTGAGATCACGATCGCTATCTGATAAGCGTTAACAATCCAGATTGAGCTGGCGGGTGAGGCATGCAGATCGCTGGCAATGGTGGGCAGGGCAACATTGGCAATCGCGCCGTCGAGCACGGCCATTGAAATACCGATGATAATCGTAGCGATAGCGCCATACCGCTGGGGTAAAGGCAGGCCATCGGACAGTTTTTTTTCCATGTGGGATGAATAGCTCAGTGTGAAATTATTCTCAGGGTAACTATTTTAGCACTGTTACAACCGCTTTATGTCGCAGATTTGTAACGAAGTAAACGCGGATTGATTGCAGCAGGCATGACGGGAATTTATAATAAAAACCGGTTCTGATTTTTATAAAACACTCTCTATGAGGTGATGAATGGCAATTGCAGATTTGGATAAACAACCCGATTCTGTTTCTTCCGTGCTGAAGGTGTTTGGCATCCTGCAGGCGCTCGGAGAAGAGCGTGAAATTGGTATTACAGAATTGTCGCAGCGTGTGATGATGTCGAAAAGCACCGTTTATCGCTTTTTGCAAACCATGAAGTCACTGGGGTATGTCGCGCAGGAAGGCGAGTCTGAAAAATATTCTCTGACGCTGAAACTGTTCGAATTAGGTGCCCGTGCGCTGCAAAACGTTGACCTGGTGCGTAGTGCAGATATCCAGATGCGTGAGCTCTCTCGTCTGACCAAAGAAACCATTCACCTGGGTGCTCTGGATGAAGACAGCATTGTTTACATCCATAAAATTGACTCAATGTATAACCTGCGCATGTACTCTCGCATTGGGCGTCGCAATCCGTTATACAGCACGGCTATCGGCAAAGTTCTGCTGGCCTGGCGTGACCGTGAAGAA
Organism: Enterobacter cloacae complex sp. 382A5; assembly: GCF_050031095.1. NCBI lineage: Bacteria > Pseudomonadati > Pseudomonadota > Gammaproteobacteria > Enterobacterales > Enterobacteriaceae > Enterobacter > Enterobacter cloacae complex sp. 382A5. Next base: position 2,767,913 of record NZ_JBLGVK010000001.1, on the reverse strand, counting down.
GTGAAGCAGATTCTGGATGGGGTGGAGTACAAACGCAGCACCCAGCGTACCATCACCAGCACGGACGAACTGCTGACGGTGCTTGATAAGGTACGTGAGCAGGGCTATGGCGAAGATAACGAAGAGCAGGAAGAAGGGCTGCGCTGCATTGGTGTGCCGGTATTTGACCGCTTTGGTGTGGTGATTGCGGGTCTCAGTATCTCCTTCCCGACGCTGCGCTTCTCAGAAGAGCGTCTGCATGAGTATGTTGCTATTCTTCATACCGCCGCGCGTAAGATTTCTGAGCAGATGGGCTATAACGCGTATCCGTTTTAACCCCCTCTCAGCATGAAAAAACGCCGCAGACATTGCGGCGTTTTTTATCGGTCGTAAAAAAGGGTAATTAACCGTTATCAATGACGACGGAAGTTTTACGCAGGACCGGGCAGTTGGTTAACCCGATGATCCCGCTATCAGAATGCAGGTACTGGGCGGTGCTCATTCCCTGGGCGGTCAGGTATTTACACTGGATACCTAATCCAGCTGCGTTTTCGGTGCTCCCCACAAGCACGCCATATCCGGTTAATAAAAGGCCAATCCATACTACGGCCAGTGCAATAATTGTTCGAATGATTAAATGCATCATTGCCTCTTTATCTTTGTTGTCATGCCTCAAGACTAAACGGTTTACTCTATGAAACAAGTGCATGATTCTGAAAAGGGCTTACAGGCGTTACAGTTAGTCCTTGTTTAAGATAACCGTGATAACCTGTATGCAACAGGTGTTAAGACGGAGTGTGGAGTGAAAAAAATACGCTGGGTAATTCTGGTTATCGTGCTGATTGCATGCGTGGTGTTGTGGACGCAGACGATCAATGTGATGTGCGATCAGGATGTACAGTTTTTTAGCGGCGTTTGCGCAATCAATAAGTTTATTCCGTGGTAACAGGCATTTTTTCTTAAGGTGATTTCCTTCCTTCGCGCCAGTGGTAAAATGAGCGTTTTTATTGAGGTGGTGAAATGGGTGAGTTACTGAATTCAGGGCTGCTGAATATGGCATCCCTGATGGTTTCTGTCGTTGTTTTGCTGGTGGGACTTGTCATCTGGTTTTTCGTGAACCGCGCGAGCTCCCGGACGAACGAGCAGATCGAACTGCTGGAAGCGCTGCTCGATCAGCAAAAGCGTCAGAATGCGCTGTTACGCCGTCTGTGTGAGGCTAACGAACCGGAAGAGAAAGAGACGGCGAAAGAGGCTGCTGCGGAAGAGAGCGACGACAAAGACGATTTTATCCGTCTGGTGGCAGAGCGTTAATCTTTCTGACCTGGGAGGTGGTTGTGGTCTGGAAAAATCCCTGGTATGACGCCTCCCTGAAGCATCACACACCGAACGGTTTTCAGAATACCTGTCCCGTTGGGCATCAGCCCGGCGACCTTGAGCGCTGGCGTAAAGCGCGTAAAGAAGCCGGTTTGCCCAAACCCCCTGCGCTCGGTTATGACGACTTTATCCGCCAGTGGTGGCAGCCCGTGTCGCTTAATCAACCTCATGAAGATGGGGTATGGTGGCTGGGGCATGCGAGTATGCTGCTGCAAATGGACGGCAATACTCTTCTCACCGACCCGGTATTTTCCCGACGCGCCTCTCCCGTACCGTTCCTGGGGCCCCTGCGCAGAACGCCTCCCGTTCTCTCTGTGGAACAACTCACGCAGCTTGATGCAGTGGTTATCTCCCACAATCATTACGATCACCTTGATGACGCGACCGTTCGCCGTATCCTGAAGCGCTTTCCCGACGTCAGTTTCTTCGTGCCGTTAGGACTTGCACAATGGTTTCGCCGCCGGGGAGCAAGGCGCATCGTTGAGCTCGACTGGTGGCAGAGTATCACCTGGCAGGGGATAACCCTGACCGCCGTTCCGGCACAGCACTGGAGCATGCGAACATTCTGGAACCGCAATCGCTCTCTGTGGTGTGGCTGGGTCTTTGAGGGACGACACCGCCGTTTCTGGTTTAGCGGCGATACGGGTTACTCTCCGGAGCTGCTTTTGATCCCGGAACGATTGGGCAAAATCGACGCCGCCGCGTTGCCCATTGGCGCCTATGCACCAAGATGGTTCATGGCGGTACACCATATGGATCCGCAATCTGCCGTCGCATTGTGGCAGCAACTGGGAAGTCCCTTAGCTTTTCCCATTCACTGGGGCGTGTTTGAACTGGCGGATGAATCACTGGATGAACCAGTCAGAGAGTTAACTGACGCGCTTGTTAATTTAGCACCGGTTAATAATTCCTTCAGGATACTGAAAATTGGTGAATATTTATCCTTGTAAGCGAAGCGATGGTTTGTTGCATATATTCTGCTATTAAAGCCACTATCTAATGTTTTATTTTTATCGAAACGTTTTGCTTGCCTTCTTTTGAGGCAGAGTCATAAAAATTTCATTATTTTGGTGCATAACTTTTTTATTATCTGGTGATTTTTAACACAGTTTGGCCGGGCTTATTAGCTGTGTATTTTCTTTGTAACAATACAGTTGCGTTACAATGATTTGAGCATAACTTTTCACAAAATGTTCTAAATCAATCACTGTTTCCGGCTTTCTTTCGTGGGTTGCTGGACGCATTGTAATGATTGAGCTATGTTAAAAAAGTCTTTGATTACAGCGGGTGTGAAAGCAACGTTGAGTCTGTATAAGGACGAGGACTGGTTTGTATGCGGTAAGCATAAATGTGCAAATCCTTACAGGCTGTGTTCGAATTTGTGCGGCGGATCGAGACATGTTTAAAAATGGCTTGCCATATTAAACATAGTGTGTGATAACACGTTTTGGGTCAAACGAGGTACAGTTCTGTTTATGTGTGGCATTTTCAGTAAAGAAGTCCTGAGTAAACACGTTGTCGTTGAATACCGCTTCTCTGCCGAACCTTATATTAGTGCCTCAAGCAGTAATGTCTCAGTTTTATCTCAGTCAATGCCTGCGGGCTAAGAAAACACTCTAAGGAATTTTGCAAATGGCAAAGATTAAAGGTCAAGTTAAGTGGTTCAACGAGTCTAAAGGTTTTGGTTTCATTACTCCTGCTGACGGCAGCAAAGACGTGTTCGTACACTTCTCTGCAATCCAGGGTAACGGCTTCAAAACTCTGGCTGAAGGCCAGAACGTTGAGTTCGAAATTCAGGACGGCCAGAAAGGCCCAGCTGCAGTTAACGTAACTGCTATCTGATCGAACCGCTGCTGACTGAAGCGCGTAGCACTTCAATCTCAGACATAAAGCCTCGCAAACGCGGGGCTTTTTTATATGCCTTATCTTTCAAAATATTACCATCCCTGTCTCTGTTAGTAACTTGTTGCAAAGCTACGAGATTATTAGCACTGTTTTCCCCCCTCCACAGCGGCTTTTCCCGTTAAATCAGGGCGTTGTTCAACAGCCCTGGGGTTCAGGTGAAGAAGAAAATGATACCGAGTGCCGGCAGTTTCACCCCGGCACGTTTTGCTCTGCTCTGTTTTGCTATTTTTTGCAGCCTGGCATTTTTACTGGGACGCGTTGCCTGGCTGCAGATTATTAAACCTGACAATCTGGTAAAACAGGAAGATATGCGATCGCTGCGTGAGGTGGCGATTGATGCACCGCGTGGCATGATCATGGACCGTGAAGGCCGTCCGCTGGCGGTGAGTGTGCCCGTCAGGGCCGTGTGGGCCGACCCCAAAACGGTGCTGGCAAAAGGTGGGGTAGGGTTTGATGACCGCTGGCAGGCGCTGGCCAGCGCGCTGCATCTCTCCCTCAGCACGCTGGCATCGCGTATTAACAGCAATCCACAGGGGCGCTTCATTTACCTTGCCCGTCAGGTGGATCCTGCTCAGGCGCAGTGGATCGATAAACTCAATTTGCCAGGCATCAACCTGCGCGATGAGTCCCGGCGTTTTTATCCGGCAGGCCATGTGGCCGCAAACCTTATCGGTTTTACCAATATTGATGGCCAGGGGATTGAAGGCGTAGAGAAGAGCTTCAACGCGCAGCTGATGGGGAAGGCCGGGGTCCGGCAGGTGAGGGAGGACCGCTATGGACGCGTGGTGGAAAACCTGACCGAAGTGGCGCCCGTTCCTGCGCATAATATCCAGTTGAGCATTGACGAGCGTCTGCAAACCATCACCGAGGACGCGCTTGATAATGCGGTTGCCTGGAATAAAGCCGAGTCGGGTGCATCGGTCCTGATCAATATCCCCACAGGGGAAATACTCGCCATGGCGAGCTATCCCGATTTCAACCCAAACAATCGTGAAGGTGCAACGTTAAACGATTTTCGTAATCGTGCCATTAGCGATACCTTCGAACCCGGCTCCACCGTTAAGCCGCTGGTTCTGATGACGGCATTGCAGCAGGGGCTGGTGCAACCGGACAGCGTCATTGATACCCATCCGTATACCCTTGACGGTCACCGTATCCGCGATGTGGGTTACTATCCGGAACTGACGATGACCGGGATCCTGCAAAAATCGAGCGACACCGGTGTTTCCCGTCTCTCTCTGGCGATGCCCATCCAGCATCTTATCGATACCTACCGGAACTTTGGCTTTGGCACCAATACCGGGTTGGGCTTAACGGGCGAAAGCTCAGGGTTACTGCCGCAGCGTAAATTCTGGAGTCAACTCGACAGGGCAACCTTTGCCTTCGGCTACGGCCTGATGGTGACGCCCCTTCAGCTGGCCCATGTCTACGCCACCATTGGCGGGTATGGGCTTGAGCGCCCGCTCTCGATCACCCGTATCGACCCGCCGGTGATAGGCCACAGAGTCATGCCAGAAGAGATTGCCCATGAAGTGGAACACATGATGGAAAGCGTGGCGCTTCCGGGCGGTGGAGGAGTGAAGGCCGCGGTACGGGATTACCGGGTGGCGGTCAAAACCGGGACGGCGAAAAAGATTGATGACAGTGGCAAGTACGTCGATAAGTATGTCGCCTATACCGCAGGCGTTGCGCCTGCCAGCGACCCGCGTTTTGCGCTGGTGGTAGTCATAAACGATCCGCAGAACGGTGCCTATTATGGTGGTGCCGTTTCAGCGCCCGTTTTCAGTGAGATCATGGGGAATGTGCTGCGCCTGGAGAACGTGAAACCGGATGGCTTGCCGGCTGATTCCGGCCACCTTATCGTCATGCGTTAACCCTGGCGTTTTATAACGGGGCGAATAGCGGTACACTTCGCCCTTTGATTTATGCCCCGGAGTTGTCATGCCCTTCAGTTGCCCCCTTTGTCACGCGCGCCTGACGCGTTCTGAGAAAAGTTATGCGTGTCCGCAGGGACATCAGTTTGATATGGCGAAAGAGGGGTATGTGAATCTTCTGCCGGTGCAGCATAAACGCTCCCGCGATCCGGGCGACAGCGCAGAGATGATGCAGGCGCGACGTGCATTTCTGGATGCCGGACATTACAAGCCGCTAAGGGAGAGTGTCGCTCAGCTGCTGGACCACACGCTGACGCAGAGTGCCTCCGCTCTGCTGGATATCGGCTGTGGTGAAGGGTATTACACCGCAAGGTTTGCCGAGATTGCCGCCGGGAAGGGCGCGCAGACGACGGGTCTGGACGTGTCGAAAGCGGCGATCCGCGCAGCGGCAAAACGCTACGCGGGGGTGATGTTCTGCGTGGCCTCAAGCCACAGGCTGCCGTTTGAAGATGCCAGCATGGATGCCGTTGTGCGTATTTATGCTCCCTGTAAGGCAGAAGAGCTGGCTCGGGTGGTGAAACCCGGCGGCTGGGTGATAACCGTCACGCCAGGACCACGTCATCTGATGGAGCTGAAAGGGCTGATTTATGACGAGGTTCGCCTGCATGCTCCCCATTCAGAACAACTGGCTGGTTTTGTGCTCAGGCAGGAAGAAACCGTAGCGTATGAGATGGATCTGACAGGGGATGAAGCCGTGGCGTTACTGCAAATGACGCCGTTTGCCTGGCGGGCAAAACCGGCTGTCCGGGAGACGCTGGCTGCACAGGCCACGTTTCGCTGCCAGACGGATTTCAGCATCCACTGCTGGCAGCGCGAAGGTTAACCCGCGAAGTGTGCCCAGAGTATCTGGGCACCAATACCGATTAACACGATCCCGCCCAGGATCTCGGCTCGCTTACCCAGCAGCGGGCCGATAAAACGGCCAACCATCATGCCCAGGGTGGACATAATCAGTGTGGCGCAACCAATGGCCAGCGCGGTGGCAATGATATTCACCTGCAGGAAGGCCAGACCAACACCGACGGCCATCGCGTCAAGGCTGGTGGCAATTGCGGTGGTGACCAGCAGCCAGAAACCGTGGCGGTGCTGAGGCTCTTCATCTTCATCGCTGTTGCCACGGAATCCTTCAATCACCATTCGTCCGCCGAGAAACACCAGCAGCACAAACGCAATCCAGTGGTTCCACTCCAGTACAAACTGGCTGGCCAGCATACCCAGGCCCCAGCCGATAAGCGGCGTCAGGGTTTCGATAGCACCGAAAATCAGACCTGTGCGCAGCGCTTCAGAAAATTTTGGTTTATGGAGTGTGGCACCTTTTCCGATGGAAGCAGCAAAAGCATCCATGGACATGCCGAAAGCGAGAAGAATGGTGGCGGAGATGTTCATACAAGCGTCCAGACCGGGAGATATCCATATGACACATCACTGCCCCCAGTAAACAGCAGTTGATGTATCTATGGTCTCGCCTGACCGTCGCACAATGATGTGCAGAAAACGATCCGTACGCGCCACGTTTTTCAACGAGTATGTTGACACGTACATTTCCTGAGTACAGGAAATTAGCTACTCCCCAACGACGGGCGCAACCTTAACATATTTTGAGAATATAAAACAACAACAGCGGGGTATTATTTTATTGTCTTGTTGATAACGATTTTCATTTAGATTTATTCGTAAAAATAGCGTTAAAAAATAGGAAGGATAAAAACAATGGAATATAGCTATGGCTATATTTCGTGAGCAACGTTAACACGGAATATAGCCGATGCTATAAATATAACTTATTGAGTTTTAATGAGTAATTTGTATATCTTTTCCAGGTCATCTATATTTTTGACACGAATGAGCAGGCGGCGCTGTTCTAATTGCATTACCAGCACCCCGTCTTCAGATAAATTCATCTCTTTAATGCGGTTATATTCTATCCAGACATTGGCAAAGAAGAATCCGTGTTTTTTAAAAATGAGTTTTGGCGAACGGATCCAGAACAGGTAAATCGCCATTATTGCCAGCGCACATAATAACCATGTGGTTAATATTGCACCATGGCTGGTCACGTTATTGTAAATCAGGATGACCACCAGACCGGCGAAGATAAACGCATCAATGCGTCCGCGGCGTAAGAGGGGAAGGGTTAGCAGCGTCTCGCCGTGGCGGCGAGGCATAATGAACTCGTCATAGATCGCGTAAGCCAGAAGGGCAACAATAAACAAAACCAGTACGGTGTCCGTGACAGTCATTCATCCTCCAGATAAAAAAACCGGGGGCAAGCCCCCGGCGTATAACATAAAGCTTTACAGGCCCAACAGACCAACAGCGTAGCCCGCGATACCGATGACGAAGAAGCCAACGATGATCCACAGCGGGTTCACTTTCTTACGCAGCAGCCACATACAGGCGAAGGTCAACAGCAGCGGCACCAGGCCAGGCATCAGCTGGTCAAGGATGGTCTGCACGGTGGTCACACGGGTTTGCCCATCCTGTCCGGTGATGGTTGAAACCACCAGCGGGATGTTCACGTGCGTCCACTTGTTAACCAGCGCCCCCATCACAAACAGGCCGAGGATTGACGCCCCCTCTGTCAGTTTTTGCAGGAAGCCGCCGCCCATATCTTTAACGATATCCACCCCTTTACGGTAACCGTACGCCACGCCGTAGTAACGGGTCAGCAGACGCACCGCATTGAAGAGGATGAAGAACAGCAGCGGACCGAGAAGGCTGCCGCTCATCGCGATACCCGCGCCCAGCGCTGCAAAGACCGGACGAACGGTACCCCAGAAGATCGGATCACCTACGCCTGCCAGCGGACCCATCAGACCGACTTTAATACCGTTGATGGCACCATCGTCGATCTCTGCGCCGTTTGCACGCTGCTCTTCCATCGCCAGGGTAACGCCCAGTACCGGTGCCGCTACGTAAGGATGGGTGTTAAAGAATTCCAGGTGACGCTTAATCGCCTGGCGACGTGCTTCGTTGTTCTCCGGGTAGAGGCGTTTGATCGCCGGTACCATGGAGAAGCAGAAGCCCAGGGCCTGCATACGTTCGAAGTTCCATGAACCCTGAAACAGGTTAGAACGGATGAACACGCCACGAATATCACCCGGAGTGAGTTTCTTCTCAGGGGTAGTTTTAGTCATATCAACCATTTCGCTCACCTGTTAGTCCAGTTCGTTATCGAGATCGTTATTACCAGCAGCCTGCGCTGGGGCACCCGCAACGCGGTTATATTTCGGGCTGAGCTGGATGTAGAGAATTGCCATTACCGCACCAATCACACCCAGAGCAACCAGGTTGAAGTTGGTGAACGCCGCGGTTACGAAGCCCAGGTAGAAGAATGGCATCAGGTAGCCTGCGCGCATCATGTTGATGACCATCGCATAACCAACCACCACGATCATACCACCGGCGATGTTCAGACCGCTGGTGACCACTTCAGGGATGGCGTTGAGCATGCCCTGAACTTCGCTGGTCCCTACGGAGATAGCGACGATAACGGCCGGAATAGCGATACGCATCGCCTGCAGGAACAGGGACGAGACGTGGATCCAGGAGAGCGCCGTGAGGTTGCCGTTTTCGGCCGCCTTATCCGCCGCGTGCTGGAAAGCCACGGTGATAGTACGAACGATAATGGTCAGTACCTGGCCTGCGGCGGCCAACGGAATTGCCAGAGCGATACCGGCACCGATGCTTTGATGACCGGCAATGACCAACACAGTTGAAATAATGGACGCCAGCGCGGCATCGGGCGCAACCGCCGCACCGATGTTCATCCAGCCAAGGGCGATCATTTCCAGGGTACCACCGATGATGATACCGGTTTTCATATCACCGAGAACGGCGCCAATCAACGTACAGGCCACCAGAGGGCGGTGGAACTGAAATTCATCAAGTACGGATTCCATACCCGCAATACACGCGACGATGAACACCAGCACAATCTGAAGAGTGGTAATCTCCATTGTACTTCTCCTATTGCATAATCTTTATGTGAAAAACCGGCGCGGGCTTATTTCCCAACTTTGCCGATCAAATCCATCATTTTCAGTTTCGGGTCCGTGGAAACCTTACGGGCTTCCAGTTCAATACCGCGAGCATTCAACTTGTTAAATGCCTCGATATCCTTCGCATCGACTGAAATCGCGTTGTTGACCTGCGTTTTGCCCTGACGGAAAGCCATACCACCAATGTTCACGGAGGTGATTTTCACGCCGCCTTCAACAATGCGCTCGACGTCTGTCGGGTTAGTGAACAGAAGCATCACGCGTTCACCGGCATATTTCGGGTTGTTATAGACGCGGATCATCTTGGCGACATCCACCACGTGCGCGGTAACGCCCGGAGGAGCAACCTGGGTGAGGAGGGTTTTACGCACCGTGTCGGCGGCCACTTCGTCGCTGACCACGATAATACGTTGAACGTTGGTCTCTTTAGTCCAGCGCGTTGCCACCTGGCCGTGAATTAAACGGTCATCGATGCGCGCAAGGCCAATCACCATATAATCGTTCGGGCCCATTGGTTTTGCGGGGGCAGCGGCTTTCGGTGCCGCGGCAGCCGCCGGTGTGGGTTTCTCAACCGGCTGTGCCTTCAGCGCTTTCACGCCTTCGCGACCGGTTTCGACCGCCAGGGCAACCAGCTCATCAAAAGCCGGATTGTCGTCGCGTGCCATGAAGGTTTCCACCAGCATCGGGATATTGACCCCGGCGACAACTTCATAGTGCTCTTTATCGACGACAATGCGGCTGGCAGCGTTGAACGGGCTGCCGCCCCATGTATCAACGAGAAACAGCACGCCTTTGCTGGTATCCAGCTTCGACAGTTGAGCCGTGTATTTCTCAATCAGCGTCTCGGCGTTTTCACCGGGAACGAAATCGATCCAGCCGACGTTTTCCTGCTCGCCCAACAGCATCTCTGCTGTTTTGAGTAGCTGCTCTGCAGCCCAACCATGTGTGCCTATGACAATAGCAATGGTCACTTGCTACCTCCTTTTATTATCATTAATACCTCTGCCAGGCAGACGTACTGAGAATCGTATTGGCGAACCGAATCGATTCAGATAAGGGTTAGAGTTAAAAAAGCTCAGACTTACGCGAATTATTTTAGATAGTGAAAAAATAATTTATGTGATGAAGATCCGTAATTTAGGTTTCGAAAATCAGAAATTACTCAACACAAATTCTGCCTTTTCACGTTTTTGCAAAGGAACGTAAATCTTTGCTAAAAACGTAATGTCTCTGATATGTTTAGCCTCCGTTTAATTGATCAGGAGTATAGGGCTACAGCCCACTATATGGACCGTCACCGACGTCAGTCATCTATCAGGCCACTTCGCGCCTTTTTCACCGGCGATCCTCGCCACGTATCGACTCTGTTTACCGCTGTTTTGCCCACATTGAGTGGGGCACCGTTTCGTCATTCCTTTAGCAGGAGCTTGTCATGGAATTCTTAATGGACCCGTCAATCTGGGTGGGATTGCTCACGCTGGTGGTGCTGGAGATCGTTCTCGGCATTGATAACCTGGTGTTTATCGCCATCCTCGCGGACAAACTGCCGCCAAAACAGCGTGATAAAGCGCGTCTGATCGGCCTCTCGCTGGCGCTGGTTATGCGTCTGGCGCTGCTGTCCGTGATCTCGTGGATGGTCACCCTGACAAAACCGCTCTTTACCGTCATGGATTTCACCTTCTCTGGCCGCGATTTGATCATGCTGCTCGGGGGGATATTCCTGCTCTTTAAAGCAACGACAGAACTGCACGAGCGGCTGGAGAACCGTCAGCATGACGATGGACATGGCAAAGGCTATGCCAGCTTCTGGGTTGTGGTGCTGCAAATCGTGGTGCTGGATGCTGTCTTCTCGCTTGATGCGGTGATCACAGCGGTGGGTATGGTGAACCATCTCCCGGTGATGATGGCGGCTGTGGTTATCGCTATGGCGGTTATGCTGCTGGCGTCTAAACCGCTGACCCGCTTTGTGAATCAACATCCGACGGTCGTGGTGCTGTGTCTGAGCTTCCTGCTGATGATCGGTCTGAGCCTCGTTGCGGAAGGTTTCGGTTTCCATATTCCGAAAGGTTATCTGTATGCCGCGATTGGCTTCTCGATCCTGATCGAACTGTTTAACCAGATTGCACGCCGTAACTTTATTAAGCAGCAGTCCAATCAGCCGCTGCGTGCCCGTACGGCGGATGCCATCCTGCGCCTGATGGGCGGTCGCCGTCAGGTGAATGTGCAGAGTGACACCGAGAACCGTAACCCGGTTCCGGTGCCGGAAGGGGCATTTGTGGAAGAAGAGCGTTATATGATTAACGGCGTTCTCTCCCTGGCCTCCCGTTCACTGCGCGGCATCATGACCCCGCGCGGCGAGATCAGCTGGGTAGATTCCCGGTTGAGCGTTGATGAAATTCGTCAGCAGCTGCTCTCTTCACCGCACAGCCTGTTCCCGGTGTGTCGTGGTGAGCTGGATGAGATCATCGGTGTCGTGCGTGCCAAAGAGATGCTGGTCGCGCTGGAAGAGGGCGTTGACGTCGAAGCCATCGCCGCCGCCTCACCGGCTATCGTGGTACCGGAAACGCTGGACCCCATCAACCTGCTTGGCGTTCTGCGCCGTGCCCGCGGCAGCTTCGTGATTGTCACCAACGAGTTCGGTGTGGTGCAGGGGCTGGTCACGCCGCTGGACGTGCTTGAAGCCATTGCCGGTGAATTCCCGGATGAGGACGAAACACCGGAAATCGTGGCCGATGGTGAAGGCTGGCTGGTGAAAGGTACCACTGACCTGCACGCGCTTTCGCATACGCTGGGGCTGGAAAACGTGGTCAACGATGAAGAAGACATTGCCACTGTGGCCGGTCTGGTCATCGCCGTAAACGGGCAGATCCCGCGCGTGGGGGATGTGATTGAACTGCCCCCGTTGAGCATTACCATTGTTGAAGCCAACGACTATCGCGTTGATATGGTGCGTATTGTTAAAGAGCAATCCGTGCACGACGAAGATGAGTAACGCTTCTTAACGCAACGGCATTAAGGGCACGATGTGCCCGTTATGATGCGCTGGCGGAGGTGAACTCTCCGCCAGCCATTGTGGAAAATCCCGCAGCGGCATCGGCCGCGCATAGAAATACCCCTGCAGAGTATGAACACCGTGTCGGCGTAAGTAGCGCGCCTGCTCCTCCGTTTCGACCCCTTCCGCAACCAGCTCAATATTCAGCCGCTGACCCAGCGCAATAATGATATCTGTCACCGTTGAGTTCACGGCATCGGTCCCAATGGCGGTAGTAAAGGACTGGTCGATTTTCAGTACGTCAGGATGAAGCTTTTCAAGCCAGGAGAGCGAACTGTTCCCGGTACCAAAATCGTCGATAGCCAGTTTGACCCCTTTGCGATGCAGCTCGCGCACGATGCGATAATCTGCATCGACCAGCGCGTCACGCTCCGTGAGTTCGATAACCAGCCGCTGGCTCGGGTTTGCACTGAACCAGTAACGGTTCAGATCCTGAAGTAGCACGGCGTGACGGAAGTGGCTGGCCGCCACGTTAATACCGATGTGAAAGCCCGGGTGGGAGGGGAAGTAGCCTATCTGGCGTACCGTCTCGGCAATCACGTAGCGCGTCAGGGGAACAATAAGGTTATGTTCTTCTGCCAGAGGGATGAACACTTCCGGGGAGATCCAACCCTGACGCGGGTTGTTCCAGCGCAGAAGAATTTCCACGCCGATACACTCCTGCGTACGGGCATTAACCAGCGGCTGACAGAAAAGCTCAAATTCCCGCGCCGCAATCCCCATATCGATCTCCCACGTGAAGCTCATCCGGTTTGCTGTGGCCAGCCAGGCCAGATACCCCAGAACCAGACTCAGCATTAACCCCAGCGGCAGCTGTGCCGGCAGGCTTTTAAGTGCCAGCGCGCCAGGACCCGGCCCACTGACCGTGATGGTAAATGGAAAGCGTGTAGAGACTTCCTCTATTCGCGAGTCAGCCTCATTAAACTTCAGCGCGTCGGTAATACCTTGACCGTAGCGTAAAGAGCGATCTCCCACGGTTAACGCCACGTCAGTGATAAGCGGGCGGGGCGGCTCAAGGATCATTCTGGTGATAAGATCGATATTGATCACCTCCATCACCCCCTCTTCACCGCGTTGTGACGTCGGGTGCCACTGGATAAGAATAGGGCTGCCTTTAAGCAGCCACTTATCGGTCGATAAAATCAGTTTTGGCAGACCTGACGGCAGTTCGGGAAATAATTCATGAACCGGGACGGCGCGACTGCCAAAAATACTGGAGCAGTAGAGGATCCCCTCTTTAATCAGGGTAATCGAGCGGACGGTCTGTAAAATGGCGGCCTGCTTACGCAGAGTCAGATGCGCCTGCGGGCACGGCTGGCCGACAAGATCCAACAACTCCGGTCGGCGGTTATCCAGAGAAAGCAGGACGTTTTCAAGTGAGCGAACGGTATGGCTGGCGAAATCGACAATGCGTTGTTGATTAACATTGCGCTGTGAAATAAATCGAATGCCCAACGTCAGGATGAGCGTAAGGAGCGCAACCGTCACGCAGACGATAACGCGTTTTCGGCGATAGTTTTTAATGATCGTTTGTGCGGTTTGCATGAACGGTCGCCTGATACACCTCCAGCCCCAAAAGCCAGACGCAACAGTGAAAGTGTAGTGGGGAAAGTGAAAGGCGACGAGAATCAGAAGGAAATTTCGCCCATCCGTTGCAGATGGGCGAGGGGAGGTATTAGTCGCACTGTACCTTAATGGCCAGACCACCACGGGAAGTCTCACGGTACTTCGCGTTCATGTCTTTACCGGTTTCGTACATGGTCTCAATAACTTTATCCAGCGACACGCGAGGCTCGCTGGTACGGCGCATTGCCATACGTGAGGCGTTAATCGCTTTCACCGACGCAATGGCGTTACGCTCAATGCACGGTACCTGCACCTGCCCGGCAACCGGGTCACAGGTCAGGCCCAGGTTATGTTCCATACCGATTTCCGCCGCCACGCAAACCTGCTCAGGGCTTGCGCCCAGCAGTTCAGCCAGACCAGCGGCCGCCATGGAACAGGCCACACCCACTTCACCCTGGCATCCTACTTCAGCGCCAGAGATAGAGGCGTTCATTTTGTACAGCGCACCAATGGCACCTGCCGCCAGGAAGTAACGGATGTAGATATCTGGCGTAACAGGTTCAATAAAGTGATCGTAATAAGCCAGCACCGCCGGAACAATACCGCACGCACCGTTGGTGGGCGCCGTCACTACGCGGCCACCGGCAGCGTTTTCTTCGTTAACTGCCAGAGCGAACATATTCACCCAGTCGACCACGTTCATCGGGTCGTTGGAGAATTTATCGGTGGTCACCAGCATGCGGCGCAGGGCAGAGGCACGACGCGGTACGCGCAGCGGACCCGGCAGCACGCCTTCGGTGTTCATCCCGCGATCGATACAGGCGCGCATGGTCTGCCATACGTTTGCAAAATAGTCTTCGATCTCTTTTTTGCTGTGCAGTGCCAGTTCGTTCTGCATCACCATGCCGGACAGCGACAGGCCGGTCTCTTTGCAATAACCCAACATCTCGGTGGCCGATTTGAACGGATACGGCACGTTGACGTCGCCGGTGCTCTCTTTACCGAAATGCTCTTCATCCACGATGAATCCACCGCCGATGGAGTAGTACGTTTTGCTGTAAATCTCTTTTTCGCCATTCCAGGCATGGATGGTCATGCCGTTTTCATGCAGCGGCAGGTTGTCGCTACGAAAACGCATCCCGTCATCCTGCGGGAAATCCACTTCGTGCTGGCCGTTAGCCAGCAGCAGACGACCGCGCGCTTCCACGTCACGGATGAATGCCGGGATGGCATCAATATCTACAGTGTCCGGCATATTGCCCGCCAGACCCATAATAATGGCGATATCGGTGTGGTGGCCTTTACCCGTTAATGACAGTGAGCCGTAGACATCCACAGCGACACGGGTAACGCTTTCCAGTAATCCTTTTTCGACCAGATCATCGACGAACTGTTTACCGGCCTTCATCGGCCCAACAGTATGGGAAGACGAAGGGCCAATTCCCACTTTGAACATGTCGAATATACTAATCACTTTCACACTCCTGACAGGGTTACCGGGGTTCCAGTAACGATGTTATAACTGCGCATAGTGTAAGAGGGAACATCGACCTCGGCTTAACTATTCACATGAATTAAACTAATGGTTAACGATGGTTTTGCTAATAGCGCGACGCCGATCGCAAACCTGACAAAAGAGGGTGGAATGTAAAGTATAGTCAAGGCTTCAGGCCGATTTGCAGAGCCAGTTCACGAATGATGCCCGCCGTCATGCCCCAGACAAAATAATGCTGATACCAGGACAACCAGACCCGATGATCGTGCCCACGGCGCTGAATATCCAGCGGGTGATAGCGACTGAGGCGAAGGGCTTCTTCCAGTGGCATTTCAAACACCGCAGACACCTCATCAACACTGGCGTGATACTGCAGGCCGGGCGGGATAATGCCCACCACCGGCGTCACCTGGAAACCGGTCACGCTGTCCACCGGCGGGAGGACGCCGACAATCTCGACGGCCTCCGGTGGGATCGCCACCTCTTCCTGCGCTTCACGCAGCGCCGCGGCAATCAGCGAGGCATCGCTGCTGTCTACCGCGCCGCCGGGGAAAGCGACCTGACCGGCATGTTTGCGTAAATGAGGGGAGCGCTGGGTCAGCAGCAAACCGGGCTGCTCACGACGCACCACGGGGATCAGCACCGCCGCCTGACGTTGATTAAGCGCTTCGCGGCTCACCTGTGGCCGCAAAAGCTGAAAGCGCGACAGAAAATCATCCAGCGTCAGGTTCTCTCTCTCCACCCGTCAGTTCTCCAGTTGTTGCAGGATACGGTTAACTTTATCAAAAGTTTCCTGATATTCCGCCTCGACCTGGCTGTCAGCAACAATCCCGCCGCCTGCGGAACAGTAAAGCTGGCCGTCGCAGGCCGTCAGGGTGCGAATAGTGATGCTGGTATCCAGCGTGCCGCAGACGCTAACGTAGCCAATGCTGCCGCACCAGGCGTTGCGACGGTGCGGTTCCAGCTCATCGATAATCTCCATCGCCCGCACTTTTGGCGCGCCGGTGATGGAGCCACCCGGGAACGCGGCGCGCAGAAGATCGCAGGGGGTACGCGAAGCCGGCAGCTGTGCGGTAATGGTGCTGACCAGATGATGCACCGCCGGGAAAGGCTCGACGACGAACAGCTCCGGCACGCGAACGCTGCCCGGTACCGCCACCCGGCCAATGTCGTTGCGCATCAGGTCGACAATCATTAAATTTTCGGCGCGGTCCTTCGGTGACGCGGCGAGCTTTTCCGCCTGCTGGCGGTCGGCAGCCGGATCGCTCAGGCGCGGCAAGGTCCCTTTAATCGGGCGTGTCTGGATCTTGCCTTCCGCCAGATGAATAAACCGCTCAGGCGAAAGACTCAGGATCGCGCCCTGATCGAGACGGATAAACGCACTGAAAGGTGCCCGGTTGCTGGCATTGAGGCGGGTAAAGGCCTGCCATTCATCGCCCTGATACGTCGCCTGGAAGCGCTGGGCAAGGTTAACCTGATAACAATCGCCGCTTTGCAGATACGCCTGCACGCGTGCGAATTTTTCCGCATAGGTCTGCGGGGTCATGTTTGAACGCCACGCAGAGGTCAGACGGAAATCCGGCGCGGCTAAGGGCTGCTGTGCGTTCAGCCACGCCAGGCGTGCCTCCACATCCGAATGGCTGAGCAGGGAGACCACCTCTTTATGGTGATCGACAATCAGCGCCCAGTCGTAAAGTCCCACCGCCATATCCGGCAGCGGAATATCTGCCTTCGCAACGGAAGGCAGCGTTTCAAAGCGGCGACCAAGGTCATAGCCAAACACGCCCAGCGCACCGCCCTGGAAGGGAAGATCCGGGTTCGGCGTGGCAGACAAACCCAGCTCGTCGATAGCCTCCTGAAGCTTGATCAGCGGATCGTGCGTGGAGGGCTGGTTTTCGGATGTCACCGTGCGCACCGGATCAGCAACCACAATGTCGAAGCGGCTGTAAGGATGGTCCGCATGGCCGGAATGCAGCAGCATCGCCCAGGGAAGATGGCTCAGACGAGCAAACCAGAATTCAGCGGCGTCAGTACGCCACGGCAGGGTAATAACAGTGGGGAAGCGCATGTTCATGTGTGGCATACTACCGGGCAGCGTGAAATAATTAGCGCGAATAATTTAGCAGGAGTTGACGATGTTTGCAGGTTTACCTTCTCTGAGCCACGAGCAACAGCAGAAAGCGGTTGAGCGGATCCAGGAGCTGATGTCCCAGGGGATGAGCAGCGGGCAGGCCATTTCTCAGGTGGCGGAAGAACTTCGCGCCACCCATACCGGCGAGCGGATCGTGGCGCGTTTCGAGGATGAAGATGAAGAGTAACCGGCTTACACAGCCGCGATAATCTTAATCTCTACCTTGTATTCCGGCTTCATCAGCGTGGCCTGTACGGTACAACGTACAGGCGCGTGACCCGCCACCACCCACGCATCCCAGGCTTTGTTCATGGCCGCAAAATCGTCTTTATTCGCCAGGAAAATGGTGGCGTCCAGAATACGCGATTTGTCGCTGCCTTGCTTTTCCAGCACCGCATCGATCTGCGCCAGGGTGTCAGCTGTTTGTTCAAAGGCACCCGCATCCAGATTGGACGGCACGCCAGTGTAATAGAGCGTCTGGTTATGAATGACTACATCAGACCAGCGGGCTTCGGCATCAATGCGCACAATTGTCATAAACGTTTCCTCGTTACTTTCGTCATCAGGCGGCAAGACTGCCATATTGTTTCGCCGTCGTCACTATTTGGGGTGGCACAGGAGAGGATGGGCTGACATAATCCCTGTGCAAAAATACAGTGAGAGAACACCGTGGCAGACGATTTTTCCCCTGAAGGGCAGTTAGCACAGGCTATTCCCGGTTTTAAACCGCGTGAACCGCAGCGTCAGATGGCGCATGCCGTCGCTCGCGCCATCGATAAGGCACAGCCGCTGGTGGTCGAGGCCGGAACCGGCACAGGAAAAACCTACGCTTACCTTGCACCGGCGCTGCGCGCGAAAAAGAAGGTGATCATCTCTACCGGCTCGAAGGCGTTGCAGGATCAGCTCTACAGCCGTGATTTGCCGACGGTGGCAAAAGCGCTGAAATACAAAGGGCGGCTGGCATTGCTGAAAGGGCGCTCCAACTATCTCTGCCTGGAGCGTCTCGAACAGCAGGCGCTGGCGGGCGGCGACCTGCCGGTGCAGACTCTGAGTGATGTGATCATCCTTCGCGCCTGGGCTAACCAGACGGAAGAGGGGGATATCAGCACCTGCGCGAGCGTGGCGGAAGACTCTCCCGCCTGGCCGCTGGTGACCAGCACCAATGACAACTGCCTGGGCAGCGACTGCCCGCTGTATAAAGACTGTTTTGTGGTCAAAGCGCGTAAAACGGCGATGGATGCAGATGTGGTGGTGGTCAACCACCATCTGTTTCTCGCGGATATGGTGGTGAAAGACAGCGGTTTTGGCGAACTTATTCCTGAAGCGGAAGTGATGATCTTCGACGAAGCCCATCAGCTTCCGGATATCGCAAGCCAGTATTTCGGCCAGTCGCTCTCCAGCCGCCAGCTTCTGGATCTGGCGAAAGATTTCACCATTGCTTATCGCACTGAATTAAAAGATACCCAGCAGCTGCAAAAATGTGCCGATCGCCTCGCGCAAAGCGCGCAGGATTTTCGCCTGCAGCTTGGCGAGCCGGGCTACCGCGGCAATCTGCGCGAGCTGCTGGCGGACAATAATATCCAGCGCGCGCTACTGCTGCTGGATGATGCGCTGGAACTCTGTTACGACGTGGCGAAACTGTCGCTTGGCCGTTCTGCGCTGCTGGACGCCGCCTTCGAGCGTGCCACGCTCTATCGCGGGCGGCTGAAACGGCTGAAGGAGATCAACCAGCCGGGGTACAGCTACTGGTATGAATGCACCTCGCGTCATTTCACCCTGGCGCTTACGCCGCTGACGGTGGCAGACAAATTCAAAGAGGTGATGGCGCAAAAACCGGGGAGCTGGATATTTACCTCCGCGACCCTGTCGGTGAATGACGATCTGCACCACTTCACCGAGCGTCTCGGGATTGAACAGGCGGAGTCACTGCTGCTGCCGAGCCCGTTTGATTATGAAAAACAGGCGCTGCTCTGTGTGCCGCGTAATCTGCCGTTACCCAACCAGCCCGGCGCCGCACGCCTGCTGGCAGCCATGCTGAAGCCGATGATTGAGGCCAACAATGGCCGCTGCTTTATGCTCTGCACCTCTCACGCCATGATGCGCGACCTGGCAGAACAGTTCCGCGCCACCATGACCTTGCCTGTGCTGCTGCAGGGGGAAACCAGCAAAGGGCAACTGTTACAGCAGTTTGTCAGTGCCGGAAATGCGCTTCTGGTGGCAACCAGCAGTTTCTGGGAAGGCGTAGACGTGCGGGGCGATACCCTGTCGCTGGTCATTATCGATAAACTGCCTTTTACCTCGCCGGACGATCCGCTGCTCAAAGCGCGAATGGAAGACTGCCGTCTGCGCGGGGGCGATCCTTTCGACGAGGTACAGCTGCCGGACGCGGTGATCACCCTCAAACAGGGGGTAGGACGCCTGATCCGTGACGTGGACGACCGCGGCGTGCTCGTAATCTGTGATAACCGGCTAGTGATGCGCCCCTACGGTGCGACCTTCCTCGCCAGCCTGCCGCCCGCGCCGCGTACGCGGGACATTAAACGCGCGGTTCGCTTCCTGGCCAACCCAACGGCGGAGTAATTTGCCCGGGAGTGTGCTAAGATGCGCGCCATTTTGTGACTGACCATTGCGAGAGCGCGACGACTGATGCGAATTCTGGCTATTGATACCGCTACAGAGGCGTGTTCCGTTGCTCTGTGGAACGACGGTGCTATTTCTGCTCATTTCGAAGAGTGCCCACGAGAACACACCCAACGTATTCTGCCCCTGGTGAAAGCGATTTTGACCCAGGGCAACACCACCTTAACCGACCTCGATGCGCTGGCCTTTGGCCGTGGCCCCGGCAGCTTTACGGGTGTACGCATTGGGATCGGTATTGCGCAGGGGCTGGCGCTGGGCGCTGACCTTCCGATGATCGGTGTTTCCACCCTGGCGACGATGGCGCAGGGCGCGTGGCGTATGACCGGTGCTACCCGTGTGCTGGCAGCGATAGATGCCCGCATGGGCGAAGTCTACTGGGCTGAATACACCCGCGACGAGCAGGGCGTGTGGCACGGCGAAGAGACGGAAGCGGTGCTCAAGCCGGAAGCGGTAACCGAACGGTTGCAGAACCTCTCCGGTGAGTGGGCGACGGTAGGGACCGGTTGGGCGGCATGGCCTGACATGGCAAACGGTACCGGCGTAACGCTGGTGGACGGCAACATGCTTCTGCCTGCCGCAGAGGATATGCTTCCCCTGGCTTGCCAGCTGCTCGCAGCAGGAAAAACCGTGGCTGTTGAACATGCCGAGCCGGTTTATTTGCGAAACACCGTCGCGTGGAAGAAACTTCCAGGCCGCGAGTGAATCTCAGTAACAGGAACTGAGAAAAAGGAGTCGCATCATGGCGGTTCAGACTAAAGTAGTACGCCTAATTATGGCAGGCGCTGTGGCCATAGCACTGAGCGGATGCGTTTCCGTTCCTGATGCGATTAAGGGCAGTAGCCCTACGCCACAGCAGGATCTGGTTCGCGTGATGAATGCCCCTGAGCTTTACGTCGGTCAGGAAGCGCGCTTCGGCGGGAAGGTGATTGAGGTGCAAAACCAGCAGGGGAAAACCCGGCTGGAGATCGCCACCGTGCCACTGGATAGCGGCGCGCGGCCGATCCTCGGCGAAACCTCGCGTGGGCGCATTTTTGCCGATGTCAGCGGCTTCCTCGACCCGGTTGATTTCCGTGGACAGCTGGTGACCGTCGTCGGGCCGATTACCGGCACGACACAGGGCAAAATCGGCACAACGCCTTACAAATTTATGACCATGCAGGTTAACGGCTACAAACGCTGGCGGCTGACACAGCAGGTGATCATGCCGCCTCAGCCTGTCGATCCGTGGATGTGGGGCCCACACCCGTATCGTTACGGCTACCCCGGCTGGGGCTGGTATAACCCGGGTCCGGCGCAGGTACAGACGATCGTTACTGAGTAACTTACTGTTATTGTTAGAAAAGAGACAGCGGCTCAGCCGCTGTCTCTGTTTTTTTACGGCTAAAACGAAAAAAAAGAGTGACGCGCTTCGCAACCTTAAATCTGGGCAATTAATAAACTGGTACGCTGAGTTAATATAATGTTAACAAACTGTTTATTATCGGGGTTGTGATGACGACGAACACTCAATTCAGAGGTGATGCATTGAACAAGGTTTGGCTTAACCGTTATCCCGCAGATGTGCCTGCGGAGATCAATCCTGACCGTTATCAATCCCTGGTTGAATTATTTGAACACTCGGTAAGGCGTTACGCCGATCAGCCCGCGTTTATCAATATGGGTGAGGTGATGACGTTCCGTAAGCTTGAGGAGCGGAGTCGGGCGTTCGCGGCCTGGTTGCAGGAAGGGCTGGGGCTGCAAAAAGGGGATCGCGTCGCGCTGATGATGCCGAACCTGCTGCAATACCCGGTCGCGTTATTTGGTATCCTGCGGGCCGGGATGATTGTCGTCAACGTCAACCCGCTCTACACCCCACGTGAGCTGGAGCATCAGCTGAACGACAGTGGCGCGACCGCAATTGTGATCGTCTCCAACTTTGCCCACACGCTGGAGAAAGTGGTCGACAGAACCCAGGTGAAACACGTCATCCTGACGCGCATGGGGGATCAGCTCTCCACCGCCAAGGGCACGCTGGTTAACTTTGTCGTCAAATACATTAAACGTCTGGTACCGAAATACCATCTGCCGGATGCCATCTCCTTCCGCCGCGCGTTGCATGCCGGGTATCGTATGCAATACGTCAAACCAGAAGTGGTGTCAGAGGATCTTGCGTTCCTGCAGTACACCGGTGGCACTACCGGCGTGGCCAAAGGCGCCATGCTGACTCACCGCAATATGCTGGCGAACCTTGAGCAGGTGAATGCGACCTACGGGCCGCTGCTGCATCCGGGCAAAGAGGTGGTCATCACCGCGCTTCCGCTTTATCACATTTTCGCGCTGACCATGAACTGCCTGCTGTTTATTGAGCTGGGTGGTCAGAACGTGCTGATCACCAACCCACGCGACATTCCGGGGCTGGTTAAAGAGCTGGCGAAATACCCGTTCACCGCCATGACCGGGGTCAATACCCTGTTTAACGCGCTGCTTAATAACAAAGAGTTCCAGCAGCTTGATTTCTCCACGCTGCACCTCTCTGCGGGCGGCGGAATGCCGGTTCAGCAGGCGGTGGCCGAGCGCTGGGTGAAACTCACCGGCCAGTATTTACTCGAAGGCTATGGCCTGACCGAATGCGCCCCGCTGGTCAGCGTCAATCCGCATGATATCGACTATCACAGCGGCAGTATCGGCCTGCCGGTACCGTCGACGGAAGCCAAACTGGTGGATGATGACGACAACGAAGTTGCACCGGGCGAGCCGGGTGAACTGTGCGTTAAAGGGCCACAGGTGATGCTGGGCTACTGGCAGCGTCCTGATGCCACCGACGAAATCATCAAAGACGGCTGGCTGCACACCGGTGATATCGCGGTGATGGACGAAGAGGGCTTCCTGCGCATTGTCGATCGTAAGAAAGACATGATCCTCGTCTCCGGATTTAACGTCTATCCGAATGAGATCGAAGATGTGGTGATGCAGCATAGCGGCGTGCTTGAAGTTGCCGCGGTTGGCGTACCTTCCGGCAGCAGCGGCGAGGCAGTGAAGATTTTTGTGGTGAAGAAAAACGCCTCTCTTACCGAGGAGGAGCTCATCACGTTCTGCCGCCGTCAGCTCACCGGCTATAAAGTGCCGAAGCTGGTGGAGTTCCGCGATGAGTTGCCGAAATCGAACGTCGGGAAGATATTACGACGAGAATTACGTGACGAAGCCCGTGCCAAAGTGGACAATAAGGCCTGAGCTTCACGCTAATCGCCCAGACGCCGGTTTAGCCGGCGTTTTTTATGGGCGCAAACAAAAGAGAAACCGTTTTGAATTACCAGATGATCACGACCAACGACGAGCTGGCTTCGCTGTGCGAAGTGACGCGCGACTTTCCTGCCATCGCCCTGGATACCGAGTTTGTCCGTACCCGGACGTATTATCCGCAGTTGGGTTTGATTCAGATGTACGACGGCAAACACGTGTCGCTGATTGACCCGCTCGGCATTACCGACTGGACGCCTCTGCGTGACCTGTTGCTTGATACTGCGGTCACCAAATACCTGCACGCAGGCAGTGAAGATCTGGAAGTCTTTCTGAATACGTTTGGCATCATGCCGCAGCCGCTGATTGACACGCAGATCCTCGCCGCGTTCAGCAATCGTCCGCTTTCATGGGGCTTTGCCGCCATGGTTGAGGAGTACACCGGCCTGACGCTGGATAAAAGTGAATCCCGTACCGACTGGCTGGCGCGCCCGCTCACAGAGCGTCAGCTGGACTACGCTGCGGCAGATGTGTTTTACCTGCTGCCGATTGCCGGACAACTGATGAAAGAGGCAGAAGCCTCCGGCTGGCTGCCTGCTGCACTGGATGAGTGCCGCATGACGCAGCAGCGTCGCCAGGAAATCGCTGACCCGAAAGATGCCTGGCGCGACATAAGCAACGCGTGGCAGCTGCGTACGCGTCAGCTGGCCTGTCTGCAATTATTAGCCGACTGGCGCCTGCGTAAAGCGCGCGAACGCGATTTGGCCGTTAACTTTGTGGTACGCGAAGAGCACCTGTGGGCGGTCGCACGCTATATGCCAGGCAGCATGGGTGAGCTGGACAGCATTGGGCTGTCAGGCAGCGAAATCCGTTTTCACGGAAAAACGCTGCTCGCGCTGGTGGCCAAAGCGCAGCAGATACCGGATGACGCACTGCCAGAGCCGCTGCTGAATCTGATGGATATGCCGGGCTATCGCAAAGCGTTTAAAGATATTAAAGCGCTGGTGCAGGCTGTGGCGGCAGAAAGCAAACTGAGTGCGGAATTGCTGGCATCACGTCGTCAGATAAACCAGCTTTTGAACTGGCACTGGAAGCTGAAACCGCAGAATGGCTTACCGGAAATGATGGCGGGCTGGCGCGGGGAATTGATGGCCGATCGCCTGAATACGTTGCTGGAAGGGTATCCACGATAATAAATATGCCGGGCGATATACCCGGCATATTCCCCCGGTGGCGCTGCGCTTACCGGGGCTACGAAATCAAAAACTACGGACGCGACTCTTCCGCTTCCGGGAGCGTGACGTTCAGCTCCAGAATCGAAATATCCCCGTCTTTTTGCTCCAGCTGCACGGTGACCATCTCCGGGTCAATCTGCACATATTTGCAGATCACTTCCAGGATGTCCTTGCGCAACTGCGGCAGGTAGTGAGGCTCGGCGTCGCTACGACGACGCTCCGCAACGATGATTTGCAGTCGTTCTTTTGCGATGTTGGCGGTGTTCTTTTTCCGCGAGAGAAAAAAGTCCAGTAATGCCATAACTTATCCTCCGAACAGGCGTTTGAGGAAACCTTTCTTCTCTTCTTCAATGAAGCGGAAAGGACGTTCTTCTCCCAGCAGACGGTCAACCGTATCCGCATACGCTTTACCGGCATCTGCTGTTGTATCAAGGATCACTGGCTCGCCCTGGTTAGAGGCGCGCAGCACGGACTGGTCTTCCGGGATGACGCCCACCAGTTTAATGCGCAGGATCTCCAGCACGTCTTCCATGCTCAGCATGTCACCTTTGTTTACGCGGCCCGGGTTATAGCGGGTCAGCAGCAGGTGCTCTTTAATCGGGTCTTCGCCATTTTCCGCACGGCGGGATTTGGATGCGAGGATCCCGAGAATGCGGTCAGAGTCACGGACGGATGACACTTCAGGGTTCGTGGTGATGATCGCTTCATCAGCGAAATAGAGCGCCATCAGGGCACCGGTTTCGATACCGGCAGGGGAGTCACAGACAATGAAGTCGAACTCCATTTTTTTCAGCTCATCGAGCACCTTTTCAACCCCTTCGCGGGTCAGGGCGTCTTTGTCACGCGTCTGAGAGGCCGGGAGGATATAAAGGTTCTCGGTGCGCTTGTCTTTAATCAGCGCCTGGTTAAGGGTGGCATCGCCCTGAATCACGTTTACGAAGTCATACACGACGCGACGTTCACAACCCATAATCAGGTCGAGGTTACGCAGACCGATATCGAAATCGATAACGACGGTTTTCTTTCCCTTCTGGGCCAAACCAGTAGCGATGGCCGCGCTGGAGGTGGTCTTGCCAACGCCTCCTTTACCCGAAGTAACAACAATAATGCGTGCCATAGAAATTCCTTGTTAAAAAGGGATCAATTCAACGGTTGAACGGTCAACGCGTCGTCTGCCAGTCGCAGACGAGCCGCTTTGCCATAAAATTCGGCTGGGATCTTGTCGCTCAGCCAATATTCACCTGCGATGGACACCAGTTCCGCAGTCAGGTGAGTACAAAATATTTGTGCGTCCCGATCGCCACTCGCCCCGGCGAGTGCACGCCCACGCATCATACCGTAAACGTGAATATTGCCATCTGCAATCAGCTCAGCGCCAGCGCTGACGTGGCTTGTAACAATTAGATCACAGTTTGGTGCATAAATGCGCTGTCCGGAACGAACCGGCACATCAATCATTCGCGTTTTTGTGAGGGCGGTAACGTTTTGTACCGCAGGTGGGGGCGTTTCAACGGCAACGGGGGCCGCACGTGGGGCTTTTTCTTTGCCTTCGTTCAGAAGAGGCAGTCCCGCACGGTCGATTTCCGCTTTCAGCTCAGTATCTTTACAGCCACTGATGCCCACAATGCGCAGACCGGTAGAGGAGACGGCTTGCTGGAGTTGTTTCCAGTTAACCGGGGATTCCAGACCGCTGACATTGATAACAACAGGGGCGTGTTTCAGAAAGGCGGGAGCCTGAGCGATTTTGTCTTCTAACGCCTGACGAATAACCTCGGGTTTTGCATCATGCAAATGTACCACTGATAAGGTGAAGCTACTGCCTTTAAGCTCGATGGGCGTGTTTGACATCCTGGCCTTACTCAATTTGCTATTAACCGCAACCACTCGCTGCGATATTCCGAAGAGTATCAGGCATGTTATAGTCAGGAGTATATTGAGGCAAGCAACCACCTATGAATTCAGAGTAAAAACATGTTTTGTGTGATCTACAGAAGTACAAGCCGCGACCAGACCTATCTTTATGTCGAAAAGAAAGACGATTTTTCCCGCGTGCCAGAAGAATTAATGAAGAGCTTTGGCCGACCTCAGCTGGCGATGCTGCTGCCGCTCGACGGTCGTAAGAAACTGGTTAACGCCGATCTGGAAAAAGTTAAAACGGCCTTAACGGAGCAAGGCTATTATTTACAGCTTCCGCCACCTCCCGAGAATTTATTAAAACAGCATCTTGAGGCGACCGGTAAAAAATAGCCTCACCTGTTTTCGGGCATAACACATCAACCGTTTAGGGGTCGACCATGTATCAACATCATAACTGGCAAGGTGCATTACTGGATTATCCCGTCAGCAAAGTGGTTTGCGTGGGCAGCAACTATGCCAAACACATTCAGGAGATGGGCAGCGCGACGCCAGAAGAGCCGGTGCTGTTCATTAAGCCGGAAACCGCGCTTTGCGATATCCGCCAGCCGCTGGCACTGCCGCAGGGACTGGGTTCAGTGCATCATGAAGTGGAGCTGGCGGTGCTGATTGGCGCGACGCTACGCCAGGCCTCCGAAGAGCATGTGCAAAAAGCTATTGCCGGTTACGGCGTGGCGCTGGATCTGACGCTGCGTGAGGTACAGGGAAAGCTGAAGAAAGCAGGGCAGCCGTGGGAAAAAGCCAAAGGCTTTGATAATGCCTGCCCGATCTCGGGTTTTGTTCCGGTCGGCGAATTTACCGGCGATCCACAGAACACGTCCCTCAGCCTGAAAGTGAACGGTGAGATCCGCCAGCAGGGCACCACGGCAGATATGATCCATAAGATCGTGCCGCTGATTGCCTATATGAGCCGCTTCTTTACCCTTAAGCCGGGTGATGTGATCCTGACCGGTACGCCAGAAGGTGTCGGCCCTCTTAACGGTGGAGACGAACTGGAAGTGAGCTTTAACGGCCTGTCACTGAAAACCCGCGTACTGTAAACGCATTTTGCCGCCCCTCAGGGCGGCAAAACTTGCATCAACGTGCCAGACTCGTTATAAGGTGCGCTTTCTTTTGACGTGTGGACATCCTGATGAACGACATCCCTTTCTGGCAACGCAAAACTCTCGACGAAATGACAGACGTGGAGTGGGAGTCGTTATGTGACGGCTGCGGGCAGTGCTGCCTGCATAAGCTCATGGATGAAGACACTGATGAAATCTATTTCACCAACGTTGCCTGTAAGCAGTTAAACATCAAAACCTGCCAGTGCCGCAACTACGAGCGCCGCTTCGAGTTCGAGCCGGACTGCATTAAGCTCACCCGTGAGAACCTGCCGACGTTTGAATGGCTACCGCATACCTGCGCGTATCGCCTGCTGGCGGAAGGGAAGGATCTGCCGACATGGCACCCCTTGCTGACCGGCTCTAAAGCGGCCATGCACGGCGAGCGTATCTCTGTGCGTCACATCGCGGTGAAAGAGTCCGAGGTGCGGGACTGGGAAGACCACATTATGAATCACCCGACCCGGTGATAAATAAAAACCCGCCGAGGCGGGTTTTTATTGGGGTGCGGCCTGATGCCCTCACCCCAACCCTCTCCCACGGGAGAGGGTGCAAAAACTAAAAACGGCAACTATCGTTGCCGTTTTGCTTTTACCTTCCGAACAGATCGCGCTTCTTCGGCTTAAACGGCTGAGCAATCAGCACCAGCAGTGCCACGACGAAGTAGGCCACAAAAATGCCCACCAGCCACTGCGGCATCTCCAGCGACAGGAATTCCCACTGACGTACAGAGCAGTCACCGGAGGCGACAAACACCTGCGGCAGCCATTTATCCAGCGGCAACCAGCTCGGGAAGCGGGCAGCGAAATCACAGGTCATAAACGGCGACGGGTGCAGTTGCATCATGGTGTGCTGCCAGGAAAGCTCAATCCCTTTCCAGGCGCTGTACAGCCAGACCGCGATAGCGACGTAACGGAGCGGTGTTTTAGGTGCAATCGCACCCAACAGACCCGCGCCCATGACGCCAAACAGCGCGCAGCGCTCGTAGATACAGAGCACGCAGGGTTTGAGTCCCATCACATGCTGGAACCACAGCGCGACCATTTCCAGCGCAAAGGCGGTCAGGGCCATTAACAACCATGCTCCGCGACCGCGGGAGCACTGGTTTAAAAATCTCAACATAATCATTTCCCTGGAACATGCTTAGAAAGCGCAGTGTAAACGAATTTTAATGCGCCGCAAGTATACCCGCTTGTATCAGCCATTGCGTACAGGGAATGAGGGTAATTTTGACGCAAAGCAATCCCACAATGGTGAGCACCAGCGTATAGGGCAGCGCCATCCAGACCATCTTTCCATAAGAAAGACGTATGAGTGGCGCGAGGGCCGAGGTCAGCAGGAACAGGAAAGCGGCCTGTCCGTTTGGCGTCGCCACCGACGGCAGGTTGGTGCCGGTATTAATGGCAACCGCCAGCAGCTCGAACTGCCCGGCGTTGATAATGCCTTCTTCCATCGCCGCTTTGGCTTCATTGATGTAGACCGTGCCGACAAAAACGTTATCGGAGATGGACGACAGCAGGCCGTTGAACAGATAGAAGAGCGACAGCTGCGCGTCGGGCGCCGCCTGCAGTACAAAAGTAATAATCGGGGCGAACAGGTGTTGGTCGATAATCACCGCCACCACCGCAAAGAAGACCGCCAGCAGCGCGGTAAATGGCAGGGCTTCGGTAAAGGCTTTACCGATAGCATGTTCATCCGTTACCCCGCTAAAGGTCGTCGCAAGAATAATAACCGAAAGACCAATCAGCCCGACTTCGGCAAGATGGAAAGCCAGCGCGACGATAAGCCAGATACCGATGATCCCCTGCGCAATCAGACGCAGCGTCTCCTGGCGCGTGCGCTGCGTACGGTTCTGCTCGTCAAATTTATGCAGCTCTTTGCGAACTGGCTCAGGTAACTGCGCACCGTAGCCGAAAACGTTAAATTTCTCGACCAGGATACAGGTCGCTAACCCGCAGACGAACACGGGCAGGCTGACCGGGGCCATGCGCAGGAAAAACTCGCCAAAATGCCACTCAGCCGCTTTGGCGATGATCAGGTTTTGCGGTTCACCAACCATGGTCATCACGCCACCTAATGCGGTACCGACGCCCGCGTGCATCATCAGGCTGCGCAGAAACGCGCGGAACTGTTCCAGCACCTCACGGTTATGCGCCTCGACGTGGCTGTCGTCCTGCAAATCCTCGCCCGGACGGGACGATGCCACGCGGTGATAAATGCCGTAAAACCCGACGGCAACGCTGATGACCACCGCCACGACGGTTAGCGCATCCAGGAAGGCCGAAAGGAATGCGGCAGCAAGGCAGAACGCCAGCGACAGCATCGTTTTAGACGGAATGCTGAGCAACAGGCGGGTGAAGATAAACAGCAGCAGCTGTTTCATAAAGTAGATACCGGCCACCATGAAGATCAGCAGCAGAAGCACTTCCAGGTTGGATGCCAGCTCGGCTTTGACATGCTCTGCGCTCGTCATGCCGATAACCACGGCTTCAAAAGCCAGCAAACCACCCGGCAGCAGGGGATAACATTTCAGCGCCATGGCCAGGGTGAAGATAAACTCCGCCACCAGCAGCCACCCAGCGACGAACGGAGTGATACTAAAAATAATGGGATTAACAACCAGGAAAACCA
This sequence comes from Enterobacter cloacae complex sp. 382A5, assembly GCF_050031095.1. Lineage (NCBI taxonomy): Bacteria > Pseudomonadati > Pseudomonadota > Gammaproteobacteria > Enterobacterales > Enterobacteriaceae > Enterobacter > Enterobacter cloacae complex sp. 382A5. The sequence goes on along the minus strand of NZ_JBLGVK010000001.1, from coordinate 2,737,737 downwards.
GAAGTATCAGTTTGTACCAGTCAGGAGACTGGCCTAAAAAATTGCGCCACAGCGCGCGCCCAAAAGAAATTTCCACAACAGACGTCCTTCCCCGTCAGGTAAAACAAAACATCAGTATACGCAAAAAACGAGGGGCAGAGGCGGATAAGCGTGTATTGTAAATTTCACGAAAATAAAACAGCGATCCCTCTTTTCTCTCTTTCACGCGCTACCTGCCACTGCATGCCTCTGGTATGATGAGTGCAATTTGCAAAAGCTGTGTAATGGAAATCTCACTATGGTCATTAAGGCGCAGAGCCCGGCGGGTTTCGCGGAAGAGTACATCATTGAAAGCATCTGGAATAATCGCTTCCCTGCGGGATCCATTCTTCCGGCTGAACGCGAACTCTCTGAACTGATTGGCGTCACTCGCACCACGCTGCGTGAAGTGCTCCAGCGACTGGCGCGCGATGGCTGGTTGACGATCCAGCACGGTAAGCCAACGAAAGTAAACAACTTCTGGGAAACTTCCGGGCTGAACATTCTTGAAACGCTGGCGCGCCTCGATCACGAAAGCGTGCCACAGCTGATCGATAATCTGCTCTCGGTGCGTACCAACATTGCGACAATCTTTATTCGTACCGCTTTTCGTCAGCATCCGGAAGACGCGCTGCAGGTGCTTGCCAGCGCGAACGAAGTGGAAGATCACGCGGATGCCTTTGCCACGCTCGATTACAACGTTTTCCGCGGACTGGCGTTTGCCTCCGGTAACCCGGTGTACGGTCTGATCCTGAACGGCATGAAAGGGCTGTATACCCGTATCGGTCGCCACTACTTTGCCAACCCTGAGGCGCGCAGCCTGGCGCTGGGCTTCTACCATAAGCTCAGCAAGCTCTGTACTGAAGGCCTGCACGATCAGGTGTATGAAACGGTGCGCCGCTACGGCCACGATTCAGGTGAAATCTGGCACCGGATGCAGAAAACGCTGCCGGGTGATTTAGCCATTCAGGGCCGCTGAAATAAAAAACCTCTCAGGTGAGAGGTTTTTTTTCGCCCGGTGGTGCTTCGCTTACCGGGCCTACAAAACCCGTAGGCCGGGTAAGGCGCAGCCGCCACCCGGCAAAAAACATTACAACGTATTCAACCGCGCCGGGCAACGTTCCAGCAGCTCCACGCTGCCATCTTCATTCTGCTGCTCCAGCAGCACATCAAAGCCCCACAGGCGATGCACATGCTTCAGCACCTCTTTGCGGCCTTTGTCCAGCGGCGCCCGGTTATGCGGAATATAGCGCAGCGTCAGGGAACGATCGCCGCGTAAATCCACATTCCAGACCTGAATATTGGGTTCAAGGTTGCTCAGGTTGTACTGGGAGGAGAGGCGAGAGCGGATCTCACGGTAGCCTTCCTCGTTATGGATCGCAGAAATCTCCAGGTAGTTATTGCGGTCGTCATCCAGCACGGTGAAGAAGCGGAAATCACGCATAATCTTCGGCGACATAAACTGGCTGATGAAGCTCTCATCCTTAAAGTCACGCATCGCGAAATGCAGCGTTTCCAGCCAGTCAGAGCCGGCGATATCCGGGAACCAGTACTTATCTTCTTCCGTTGGCGACTGGCAGATGCGTTTAATGTCCTGGAACATCGCAAAGCCGAGCGCGTACGGGTTAATGCCGCTATACCACGGGCTGTTGTAAGGCGGCTGGAACACCACGTTTGTATGGCTGTGCAGGAACTCCATCATGAACCGCTCGGTGACTTTCCCTTCATCGTACAGATGGTTAAGGATGGTGTAATGCCAGAAGGTGGCCCAGCCTTCGTTCATCACCTGGGTCTGTTTCTGCGGATAGAAATACTGGCTGACCTTACGCACGATGCGCAGGATCTCACGCTGCCACGGCTCCAGCAGCGGCGCGTTTTTCTCCATAAAATAGAGCAGGTTTTCCTGCGGCTCAGACGGGTAGCGACGCGCTTCGGCAACCGCTTTCTCTTCTTCACGTTTCGGCAGGGTGCGCCACAGCATATTCACCTGGCTTTGCAGATACTCTTCGCGGCTTTTCTGCCGCGCTTTCTCCTCCTGAAGGGAGATTTTCTGTGGACGTTTGTAACGATCAACGCCGTAGTTCATCAGCGCGTGACAGGAGTCGAGCAGTTTCTCCACTTCGTCCACGCCGTAGCGCTCTTCGCAGTCGGTAATGTACTTACGCGCGAAGATCAGGTAATCGACAATCGAGCTGGCATCCGTCCAGCTGCGGAACAGGTAGTTATTCTTGAAGAACGAGTTATGCCCGTAGCAGGCATGCGCCATCACCAGCGCCTGCATGGTAATGGTGTTCTCTTCCATCAGATAGGCGATACACGGATTGGAGTTGATCACGATCTCATACGCCAGCCCCTGCTGACCGTGTTTATATAAGCGCTCCGTTTCAATGAATTTTTTACCAAACGACCAGTGCGGATAATTGATCGGCATCCCGACGCTGGAGTAGGCGTCCATCATCTGCTCGGACGTAATGACTTCAATCTGATGGGGATAAGTATCCAGACGATACAGTTTTGCCACCCGGTCGATTTCGGCGAGATAGACATCCAGCAACTCGAAGGTCCAGTCGGGTCCATCGCTCAGACGTGTGCTGTCCTTATTCAGGGAATCAATAGTAGCCATTAGCGCGCCCTCGTTGTGGGAGCTCTCTCTGTCTGGAGAGCCTCCTGATAAGCATAGATCACCGTGTTAAAAAGCGTGCTGGAGCAGAAATTTTTTCTTTGCGATTTCCCGTTTTTGATGCGGCAAAAAAAGCGGTCTTCACAGAATTTTATACTGGTTAAAAATAACGCGCAGCAGGAGATCCCAAATTCGCCTCATCCCCTGATGCTGGGGGATGTGTGAGGTAAGTCACCATAAAAAAGTCGTATGTTGAATAATATTTTCAACTAGGTTATCAATCTGTAATTAGAAGATTGTTCTTTTGCACATATGGAGTGGCTATGCGTGTTGTCATACTGGGAAGTGGTGTCGTTGGCGTAACCAGCGCCTGGTATTTAAGTCAGGCGGGACATGACGTGACCGTAATCGATCGTGAGTCAGGGCCTGCGCTGGAAACCAGTGCGGCGAACGCCGGACAGATCTCTCCGGGCTATGCCGCGCCGTGGGCGGCACCCGGCGTTCCGCTGAAGGCAATTAAGTGGATGTTCCAGCGCCATGCGCCGCTGGCCATCAGCCTCGACGGCACCCAGTTCCAGCTGAAGTGGATGTGGCAGATGCTGCGCAACTGTGACACCCGGCACTACATGGAAAACAAAGGTCGGATGGTGCGTCTGGCGGAATACAGCCGTGACTGCCTGAAAGCGCTGCGCGCCTCCACCGGTATTGAGTACGAAGGTCGCCAGGGCGGCACGCTGCAGCTGTTCCGCACGGCGCAACAGTATGAAAACGCCACCCGTGATATTGCCGTGCTGGAAGATGCGGGCGTACCGTATCAACTGCTCGAAGCCAGCCAGCTTGGGCAGGTTGAACCGGCGCTGGCAGAAGTGTCGCACAAGCTGACGGGCGGCCTGCGTTTGCCGAATGATGAAACCGGCGACTGCCAGCTGTTTACGCAGCGTCTCGCGCAGATGTGCGAGCAGGCGGGGGTGAAATTCCGCTTTAATACCGCGGTCGACAAACTGCTGTCAGAAGGCGGCAGTATCTACGGCGTGAAGTGTGGCGATGAAGTCATTAAAGCGGATGCCTACGTTATGGCGTTTGGCTCCTATTCCACCGCGATGCTGAAGGGTATTCTCGACATTCCGGTTTACCCACTGAAGGGCTACTCCCTGACCATTCCGGTAAAAGAGGACAGCGGGGCGCCAGTTTCCACCATTCTGGATGAAACCTACAAAATCGCCATTACCCGCTTTGATAACCGCATCCGCGTTGGCGGGATGGCGGAGATTGTCGGCTTTAACACCGAGCTGCTGAAGCCGCGCCGTGAAACGCTGGAGATGGTGGTGGGCGACCTGTTCCCGCGTGGCGGTTTTGTCGAGCAGGCAACCTTCTGGACCGGGCTGCGTCCAATGACGCCAGACGGCACGCCAATTGTTGGCCGTACGCCGTTCAAAAACCTGTGGACCAATACCGGCCACGGTACGCTTGGCTGGACAATGGCCTGCGGCTCTGGCCAGCTGCTTAGCGATTTGATATCCGGGCGCACGCCGGCAATTCCGTTTGACGATTTAAGTGCCGCACGCTATCAATCGGGGTTTACCCCTTCGCGTCCACAGCACCTGCACGGCGCGCATAGCTAAGGAGTTGTCATGTCCCGTCCTGTTCTGGCTCAGCTCGATTTGCAGGCCCTGAAGGATAACCTGCAAATTGTTCGCCGGGCGGCGCCAGGTTCACGCGTCTGGTCGGTGGTGAAAGCCAATGCCTACGGCCACGGTATCGATCGTATCTGGAGTGCGCTCAGCGCCACCGACGGTTTTGCGTTACTGAATCTGGAAGAGGCCATTCTGCTGCGCGAGCGCGGCTGGAAAGGGCCCATTCTGTTGCTTGAGGGGTTCTTCCACGCCGACGATCTGCCGCTGCTGGATAAGTACCGGCTGACCACCAGCGTTCACAGCAACTGGCAAATTAAAGCGATTCAGGATGCAAAACTGCATGCGCCGCTGGATATTTATCTCAAGGTGAACAGCGGTATGAACCGCCTGGGCTTCCAGCCTGAGCGGGTCCATACGGTATGGCAACAGCTGCGCGCCCTGAAGAACGTGGGCGAAATGACGCTGATGGCGCATTTTGCCGATGCGGAAAAACCGGACGGCATTGCCGATGCGATGGTGCGCATTGAGCAGGCGGCAGAAGGGCTGGATTGCCCACGTTCGCTCTCCAACTCAGCGGCCACGCTGTGGCATCCTGAGGCGCATTATAACTGGGTACGTCCGGGCATTGTCCTTTATGGCGCCTCTCCCTCAGGCCAGTGGCAGGATATCGCCAACAGCGGCCTTAAGCCGGTGATGACCCTGCGCAGCGAAATCATCGGTGTGCAGACGCTGAAGGCCGGCGACACGGTGGGCTACGGCAGCCGTTACCGGGCGACGGGCGAGCAACGGATTGGTATTGTGGCGGGCGGTTATGCTGACGGCTACCCGCGTATCGCGCCGAGCGGCACGCCAGTCTGGGTAGACGGGGTGCGTACGGGAACGGTGGGCACTGTCTCTATGGATATGCTGGCCGTTGACCTCACGCCATGTCCGCAGGCGGGCATTGGTTCCCCGGTTGAGCTGTGGGGTAACGAAGTCAAAATTGATGACGTGGCTGCCGCGGCGGGGACGGTAGGGTATGAACTGATGTGCGCGCTGGCACCGAGAGTGCCGGTTGTGACGGTGTAACATGTCTGTGTGCCGGGTAAGCGTTAGCGCCACCCGGCAAAAAACCACTACTCCACGTCCTCTTCCATCGGCCGCAAACCGACTTTCCGCACTGCGTTATCTTCTTTCTCTGCTACGGTCCAGATCATCCCGGCAAACTCCACCTGGTCACCCACAACCGGGGCCGCACCAAGGCGCTGCTGGATGATTTCGCCCAGCGTTTGCTGGTTATCGTCGCCTTCAGCCCCTTCGTCGAGCCCATAAATCAGGGCCACATCCGCAAACCTGGCGCTGGCTTCCAGAATAAAATCGCCGAAGAAACGCTGATCCAGCGCCACCGGAGGCGACTGGCTGAACAGTTTACCCAGGGCGGGCAGGTCCCGCTCGCGGCCAATCACACACAGAATATCGCCTTCGCGTAGCCGGGTGCTGCCGGTTGGGTGCAGCAGGACATTATCGCGGAACAGGGCGGCAATTCGCGTTTCCGCAGGCATGTGCAAATCGCGCAGCGATGCCCCCACGCACCATTTATCGGCGCTGAGCTGGTAAACAAACTGTTCCCACGGGTTTTCCGGGTGAATATCCAGCCCCACGCGGGAAACCGGCCAGCCCACAGGAGGAACCACCACTTTGGCTTTTTTCGCCGCCCACCCGAGCGAGGTTCCCTGGAACAGCAGCGAGATCAGCACCACGAAGAAGGCGACGTTAAAGAATAGCCGCGCGTTATCCAGTCCGGCCATCATCGGGAAGACAGCCAGGATAATGGGCACCGCGCCGCGCAGCCCCACCCAGCTGATAAAGACCCGTTCGCGCAGGTTGAAGCCGCGAAACGGCAGCAGACCGGCAAACACCGACAGGGGGCGTGCGAAGAAGATCATCCACGCCGATAAAATCAGCGCCGGAACGGCAATCGGCAGCAGGTCTGACGGCGTCACCAGCAGGCCCAGCACGAGGAACATCCCGATTTGCGCCAGCCAGGCCAGCCCGTCGAAGTTCTGCAAAATGGCGTGACGGTTGCGAATAGGGCGATTGCCCAGCAGGAAGCCGCAGAGATAAACCGCGAGGATCCCGCTGCCGTTCAGCGCAGTGGTGACGGCAAAAATCAAAATGCCGCCGCTCAGGGCAAGCAGCGGGTAGAGCCCCGAAGGCAGCGATATCCGGTTGATCGTCTGCTGAAGCAGGTAACCCCCGGCCAGGCCGAGCGCAATCCCCAGGCCGAACTGCTGCAGGATATGCAGGACAAACATCCAGCTTAAGCCCGTTTCATGCTGCTGGATCATCTCTATCAGCGTGATGGTGAGAAATACCGCCATCGGATCGTTACTGCCGGATTCAATCTCAAGCGTGGAGCCGACGCGTTCGTTCAACCCTTTGCCCCCCAGCAGGGAAAACACCGCCGCCGCGTCGGTTGAGCCGACAATCGCGCCAATCAGTAAACCTTCCATCAGATCGAGATGGAACAGCCACGCCGCCATCATGCCGGTCAGACCGGAGGTAATTAACACCCCGACCGTCGCCAGCGACAGGGCAGGCCCCAGCGCCACGCGAAATGAGCTCGCCTGGGTGCGCATCCCGCCGTCGAGCAGGATCACCGCCAGCGCAAGGTTACTGATCATGTAAGCGAAAGGGTAGTTATCGAAAGGAATACCGCCGATACCATCGACACCCGCCAGCATGCCGATGGCAAGGAAAATAACAAGAATAGGTATGCCGAGACGCGATGAAAATGAACTTAATAAAATACTACAGGTTACGAGCACAGAACCCAGAATGAAAAGACTGATTATCGCTGTGGCATCCAATGTTGTCTTACTCCCACCTCAATGTTAATGCTGTTACTAAAACCCTAACATATTAACGACGGAAACAGCGGTTTATTGAGGGGGATTAACGGCTTTTTTATGCCTTTAAGACCGGATGACCCCCAATCGTTAACCGACTGCCCGTTTCATCATGCTTCAGGGTGGCCTGCGCGCCTAACGCCAGGGTGACGGTTTGCTGCTCGTGGCCGAAGTCCAGCCCGGTAATAACAGGAATATCAAGGCGTGAGCGGATGAAATCGACCATCGTTTCCAGCGAGTATCCTGCGTCATAGTCATTCGGCGCGGCACCGGTAAAACTGCCAAGAATAACCGCGGATTGACGTTCCAGAATACCGGCGTAATACAGCTGCAATAACATGCGCTCGACGCGGAACGGATGTTCATTAATATCTTCCAGCACCAGAATGCCGCCGTCAATTTGCGGCAGCCATGGCGTTCCAATGAGCGACACCAGCATTGCCAGATTTCCGCCCCAGAGTTGTCCTTCACACGACCAGTGCGGCCCGTTGCCCTGCCACTCAACGCTGTAGGTCGGGTTTTTCAGGGCGCGCCAGAAGTGTTCCACCGTAAATGGGTCAAGCTCGGGTGCTCCGAAATTACCGGCCAGCATCGGGCCGCTGAAGGTCACCACGTTATGCAGCGCGAGCAGCCCGAGCTGGATTACGGTAAAGTCGCTGTGGCCGCAGATAAGCAGCGGATCCTGCTGCTGACGCTTTGCCAGCCCTTGCCAGTCAATACTCTCCAGCAACCGGCTCGCACCATAGCCGCCGCGCACCGCCAGCACGATATTGTTCTCACCCTGCAGGTTCACCAGGCTGTTGATATCATTCAGCCTTTGCGCTTCCGTACCGGCAAAACGCTGCTGGCGGCGGGGGATAATTGTCTGATTTTCTACCGGGTAACCGAGTTCCAGTAAGCGCTCAACGCCCCGCTGTGCCGCCTCCTGGTTGATGCAGTACCCGGACGGCGCGATAAGATGAAACTGAGACATGGCAATTCCTTGCTGAATGAGAATCTAATTGTCTATATCATGCCGCTTATACGTTGCCTGCTTCAAGGGCGATGACCGGCTATAAGGATAGATGACGTGAAATTGAGATGGTTTGCTTTTTTGATTGTGTTGCTGGCTGGCTGTAGTTCAAAACATGACTATCAAAACCCGGCATGGAACCCGGAAGTGCCTGTAAAACGGGCCATGCAGTGGATGCCGATCAGTGAACAGGCAGGCAAGGCCTGGGGCGTCAGCCCGCGACTGATCACGGCGATCATTGCCGTGGAATCCGGAGGTAACCCAACGCTTGTCAGCAAATCTAACGCCGTGGGGCTGATGCAGCTTAAGGCCTCAACCGCAGGGAGAGAGGTCTACCGCTATATGGGCTGGCGTGGTCAGCCGTCAACCAGCGAGCTGAAAAACCCGGAACGCAACATCTCCATGGGCACGGCCTATTTGAGCATTCTGGAACACGGCGTGCTGAAGGGAATCGAGGATCCTGAAGTGATGCAGTATGCGCTGGTGGTCTCTTACGTGAACGGCGCGGGTGCGCTGCTCAGGACGTTCTCATCGGACCGTAAAGAGGCGATAGAAGAGATCAACGACATGGACAAAGACGAGTTCTTTGAACACGTGGTGAAAAATCATCCGGCACCACAGGCTCCGCGTTATATCTGGAAAGTTCAGAAAGCGATGGATGCCATGTAATGCCGTTGTCGGGCGGCCTGTGTGCTGCCCGGCTCCTGTCACAACACTTTATTCGCCCGCTCCCGCGCCTCTCGCTCCAGAGAATAGATAATCCGCTGCAGTTCACGCTCTGCGCCCGGCCCGACGTTCAGGAAGCGGAAGCTCAGACGCGGCGTGACGATCGTTTCATTTTTGCTGTCGACCACCTTACGCTCGCTGATGGCGATCAGCTGCGCATCAAAGTAAAAACGCCCCCAGCCTCCCATATCCAGTTCGATTTGGGTAAATCGCATGCCTTCTACCAGTCCGTCAGGCTTTGGCGTATCCATCAGCGCACCCATGCCGCCCAGGGAGAGGTCAAAAAGGCGAAAGCGGATCTCTTTTTTGTCCGGCATTTTGGCCTTACCAAAATAGGCAGGGTGAAGCGGGGCACTGATACGAAAATATTCACGGCGCTGAACAAACCAGAGGTTGGCCGGCAGCGGGGTGACAAACGCCGGAAGACCACCGTATTCGCTCAGCTCCAGGCGCGGCAGGACAAATTCCACTTTTGCGCCGTGCGTTTCTGCCATCACCGAGATTTTCTCCGCCCGCAGCGCGGCGCGGTTTTCATGCTCCTGGCTGCCCAGGTCAATGACCAGCCTCTCTGCAGAAGCATCCAGGATCTTGCTGATGAACTGATTGTTTGACCAGCTGATGCGCAGCGGCACCTCGCCTTTTTGCAGGTCGCGCAATACCCCTAATACAGCCAGCGGATTTTGCTTCAGGAACTGCTCACTGTAATTACTCACGCCGGATGGCTCCTTGATAAATGACAGACTGTCTCTGCGTTATCGGCAGCGTGAAACGAAACTTAATACAAACCGGTGAGTTTTTTTCGCAGTACAGAGAAGTTAAGTCGGTGAGATGAAATCGGTTTTACCGTGATGACCTATACTTACGTTACCTGCGCGGAAGGTTTTCTGCGCATGCGTTAAACCTGCAAGAGGGCATCGCTATGGGTATTATCGCGTGGATCATCTTTGGTCTTATTGCCGGGGCTATCGCTAAACTCATCATGCCGGGAAATGATGGCGGCGGCTTTATATTGACCTGTGTTCTTGGGGTTGTTGGTGCGGTTGTCGGCGGCTGGCTGGCGACCATGTTTGGCTTTGGGGGCGACATCAGTGGATTCGACCTGCACAGTTTCCTTGTGGCTGTGGTGGGCGCCATTGTTGTCCTGGGCATATTCAGGTTGCTCCGACGGGCATAGATGACACAAAACGGCTCTCGCGACAGGGCCGTTTTTTTTGCCGTGATATTGATTTGCTAATCGAAATGATAATAATTGTCGTTCCTAGTTACATATAATCACAAGACGACATTATGAACACCTCACGTTTTGCAGTATGCGCGTTGGCAGGAGCCGTGACACTGGCATTACAGGCACAGGCATTTGCTGAAGAATCCACCATTCTTGTCACCGGCTCTGAGCAGGGCAGCGTTCTCCCCGCATGGACAAACAGCGCAACCAAATCGGCCGTTGCCGAAAGTAAAACGCCGCAGGTGATCGATACCGTCTCTGCGCAGCAGATCGCACAACGCCATGCCAACTCCGTGAACGAAATCCTGCGCTATGTTCCGGGCGTTTCGACAGAGCTGCGTGGCAATACCACCTACATGAGCGAATATAAAATCCGTGGTTTTTCCGTTGACCAGGAGTTCTACAACGGACTGCAACTGCCGTATAACGTCACCGGAAATACCAAAGCGCGCATCGATCCACTGCTGATTGAAAGCGTTGATATCCTCAAAGGGCCATCTTCTGTGCTCTACGGCGGTGGCTCCCCGGGGGGACTGGTGAATATTCAGGGTAAAAAGCCACAAAAAACCGCCCATACCGAGTTGGGTTTCAACACCGGCAATCGCAATCTGAAGGAGGGTTATCTCGACTCGACCGGACAAATTGCCGACAGCGACTGGAACTACCGCCTGCTGGGCAAAGCCACGGAAAATGACGATCAGCCCCATACCACGCGCTATGAAAATTATCTGGTTGCCCCGTCCGTGACCTGGGAGCCGGACAGCAAAACGCGTCTTACGGTTGATGCACTGGCGCAAAACTCCCCGAGCCTGTCTCCATCCAACCCGTTGCCGCTTGCTTATCTGCGCTCGAAATATGCCGACCGCCGGGAGTATGCCGGGGATGAGTGGAGCGGTTTCAAACAGCGTCAGTGGATGCTGGGCTACAGCTTTGAACATGAGTTTGACAGTGGCTGGGGCTTTAACCAGAAGGCACGGTACTTTGATGTCGACACCCACCAGCGCAGCGTTTATGCCACGGGGACGGGGAGCGCGGTCTACCAGCTTAACCGGTTTGCTTACACCACGGATGAAGATCTGAAGAGCTTCAACATCGATAACCAGGTAACCAAAACCGTGGCGCTGGGAGAGTGGAAACACCACCTGTTGGCCGGGTTTGACTATCAAAAGATGGACTCTCACTTCTACTACCGTTATGCCTCAACAACGCCTGGCATCGATATGCGAAATCCTGACTATTCGCAGATCAATGAACGCGGTCTCGGGTTGTATACGGGGCAGAAAAATCGTCTGAGCTATCAGCAAAACGGCTATTACCTGCAGGATCAGGTGGAGTTTGGCGGTTTAAATCTGCTGGCCAGCCTGCGTTATGACGATTACCGCTCGGTAACCACCAACTATATGCAGAATGGCGACAAGGCGTGGGTCTCGCAGGACCGCGTGACCAAACGCCTGGGCGCGCTTTACGCGTTTGAGAATGGGCTTTCACCGTTCATCAGCTACTCCGAAGGGTTTGCCCCGGTGTCGCCGCAGGGTACGCTCACGGCTAAAGATGTGAAGCCAACCACCAGCAAGCAGGTGGAAGGCGGGGTGAAATACCTGTTGGCGGATTACGCCACAACCTTTACCGCCTCGGTATTTAATATCCGTCAGAAAAATGTCGTCACCTCCGATCCGGGCTTCCTGAATTACAGCCAGACCGGAGAAGTGGAATCTAAAGGGGCTGAGCTCTCAATCGTCAGCCGCCCGGCGGATAACGTGACCCTGATTGCCAACTATGCCTACACCCATCTGATCAATACCGAAGATGACAAATACCAGGGCAAACGGCCAACGCAGGTGCCGGAGAACGCGTTCAACCTGTGGGGGGATTACACCTTTGACAACACGCCGCTGAGAGGGCTGATGCTGGGGGCAGGGGCGCGCTACACCGGTCCAATGGAAATTTCACCGAACAACGATGCGGGCAAACTGGGCGGCACCATGCAGTACGATCTGGCGGCCTCCTATCGTATGGGGGAAATCCTGCCGTCGCTGGAGGGATTGACGCTGAAAGCCAGTGCGCAAAACATCACCAACAAAGAGACGCTGACCTGCTACGACGCGACAAACTGCTGGATTGGGCGTGACCGGACGTATCAGTTGGGGGCGAGCTACAGCTTCTGATTATCGTTTCCCTCTCCCGCAGGGAATGCAGGCCGGGTAGGCGTTAGCGCCACCCGGCATTGTTCGCCTACTGCGCCGTACTTTTCACCGGCGCAGCCTCATCATTCGCCGCAGGCTGATTCTGCGGCACGCTGTCACACGGTTTCTCTTTCGGACAGACCAGATCCAGCATCTTCAGCGTCACGCCGTTGCTCCAGCCGAATCCATCCTGTAGCGGATACTCACCGCCGCCGCCGCCCGTACCGGTGGAGGAGACATCATATTTCTCCACCAGTTTCTGCTCGCGATCGTAGGTATGCTGAACATTTTTCAGGAAGCGCCAGGTGACATCCATCGCGACCTTGTCCTGTCCATAATTCTGCAACCCTTCCGTGGCTACCCACTGCAGTGGCGCCCAGCCATTGGGAGCGTCCCACTGCTGGCCGCTGTTCACGGTGGTGGTGGTGATGCCGCCCGGTTTCAGCAGACGTGAGGACGTCGCTGCAGCCACTTTATCCGCGCGATCCTGTGCCGCGGCCTTCACATACAGCGGGAAGAGCGCTGCAGCCGTGAGCTGATTACGCACCTTCTTACTCTTCAGGTCGTAATCCGCGTACCATCCCTCTTTATCGTTCCACAGATACTTCTCCATCGCCTTCTGGCGCGCCGTGGCCAGGGCTTCATATTTGCTCGCGCTGGCGGCATCGCCGCTCTCCTGGCTTGCCCGGGCGAGCAGTTTTTCCATCTTGAACATCAGGGCGTTCAGATCCACCGGCACAATACTGGTGGTGCGGATGGTGCCCAGCTTTTGCGGATCGTCCATCCAGCGGGAACTGAAGTCCCAGCCTGAGGCCGCCGCAGAGCGCAAATCGCGGTAGATTTCGGTTGCCGGGCGGTTAGGGTTGCTTTTGGCGGTGGTGATATCGTCAAGCCACGACTCCGGACGCGGCGTGTCGCGGTCATCCCAGTAGCGGTTAAGCAGCGAGCCATCCTCCAGCTTCACCACGCGTTTGTTGGCCTCTCCGGCCTGCAGCGCATCTGCGCCCTCCATCCAGTAGGCGTATTCCTTTTCCATTTGCGGACGGTATTTCTTCAGCGCCTCGCTGTCGTGCGTGGCCAGCAGTTCCACCATCAGCGAGAAAAATGGCGGCTGGGAGCGGCTCAGATAGTAACTGCGGTTGCCGTTCGGAATGTGCCCCCATGTATCCAGCTCGTAGGCAAAGTTGTCCACCATATCGCTGATTTTGTCCCAGTGGCCGCTTTCCGCCAGCCCTAACATGGTGAAATAGCTGTCCCAGTAGTAGACCTCACGGAAACGCCCGCCCGGCACGACGTAGGATTTTGGTAAGGGCAGGAGTGAATCCCATTTGTTACTGGCTTTATCGGTGGTACGCGTCAGCACAGGCCACAGCCCGTCAATATGCTCACGCAGGCTCTGCCCCGCAGGAGGAACATATTTTTCCCCTTCCGCGGGAAGCGTGAAGTTCATATCAACAAAATGGCGTAAATCAAACCCGGACTGACGACGCTGCATGCGGTAGTCGGCCAGGATCGTCAGGGGATCGCTTTTCGGTACGGCATCGGCAAAGGTTTTTTGATCGGGGAAGAGTTTGGCGCTCTGGACATCGTTGAAAAGAGGGCCGAGCAAGATATCCGGTGAATTTGTCTGGCCAGAGTTCATCTCTTCCGCGTTGCCTGTCGCGGCAACCGCGAGCAGCGCACTGCCCAGAACCAGAGGTAAGAGGCGAGGGCGCAGCTTTTGAGGTGTTATCATCGGTGCTTCTCCTTATTTCGCTGAGCAGCGGTCACGCTGTAATCATTCACCAGAAAACCTTAGTCGAATATTCCGCGCTTCGCGTGTCGAACATCGCACTTTGCACAAATCCAGACAATTTACCGTTGCGTTTAATGCCCCGGTGGCGCGGCTGAAATATTGATATTGTGAATGGCTGTAGGCGAGAAAATAAATTGCGATCCGTTACGCATAATTTTCCGGATAAAGGCTTTCTTTTAATTATCCCGATCACATAAAGCAAAAAACATAACTTCATGGTGAAAAAACATAATGGATCGCCTCGTTGCGCTCAGGCGAAATTATTGCCAAAGCAGAAACCGGTTTCATCAATAAGGAGTAACGTGATGTCAGTGAGTGAAAAAATTCCGGTCCGGGAAAAAATAGGCTACAGCCTTGGAGATGCCGCGAGTCATATTGTTTTTGACTCCTCGGTCGCCATTCTGGCGTATTACTATACGGATATTTATGGTTTACCCCCGGCCGTAATGGGAACCATGTTTCTTTTGGTCCGCTTATTAGATGCCATTACCGACCCCGTTATGGGAGCGATTGCCGATGCAACATCCACTCGCTGGGGACGTTTTCGTCCCTGGCTGCTGGCGATATGCGTTCCTTTTGCGGTGAGTTGCGTGCTGGTATATTCCATACCTGATTTTACTGAAACCGGGAAAATTTATTATGCCGTTGGCGCGTATATATTTATGACCCTGATGTATACCGCCATAAATATCCCGTATTGTTCTCTGGGAGCGGCGCTAACGTCCGATCCGCGTGAAAACCTCTCGTTGCAGTCCTGGCGCTTTGCCATTACGCCAATTGGCGGGGCGCTCGGCACCGCGCTGATTCTGCCCCTGGCGGACTATCTCTACCCCGGCGACAGGGCGACCGGCATCCAGGTGGCGATGGCGCTTTTTGGCGCAATCGGCTGCGTGATGTTTATCATTTGTTTTGTTACCACCAAAGAGCGCGTCCAGCCGATCAAAGAGGAAAATCTGAACATCGCCCGGGACGTTAAAATTCTCTTTCGTAACGATCAGTGGCGGATTCTCTCGATCTACAACTTTATGATGCTGGTGGCGGTGGTGATCCGCGGTGGCGCAGTGGTCTATTACGTGAACACTGTTCTCAACAAGGGGGCTGACGTCATCTCGTTCTTTATGCTGGGTGGGATGCTGGCCTCGATGTTTGGTTCGGTTCTGGCGCAGCCGTTCGGTACCCGTTTTTGCAAGGTTAAACTCTCGTTCTGGATCAATATTCTCAACGCTGCGTTAGGCGTGGCCTGCTTCTGGCTGCCGCTGGAGTTCTGGGTCATTCCACTGATTGCCCATGTGTTCATTCAGATTGTCCAGGGCGGTAACGGCGCGTTGCAGTGGTCAATGATCACTGATGCAAATAATTACGGTGAATGGAAAACCCAACGTCGTATTACAGGTATGAATGTTGCGGCCAATATTTTCGTGATTAAGTTGGGTGTCGCCGTCGGTGGTGCCATTCTGGGTTGGGTGCTGGCCTGGTTTAATTACCAGTCGAACAGTACCGTACAGTCAGAATCCGCCATTCAGGGCGTTATTTTATTGTTCACGTTAATCCCTTCACTCTTTTATTTACTCACCGCATTCTCGATCAAATTTTATAAATTAACTGAAAACGTCATGAATGGCGTGGTGAGTGATTTAAACAAAGGCGAATTCGCTAACTCTTAATAGTTGAAGCAGTAAGCCGATAATTCATTTGAATTATCGGTGAGGTTCTCTGTGTCCGTCAGGAAATAATGATTAACTCACGAGGATGGAGTCGATGAAAGTGAAATACCTTGCACTGCTCGTCAGTGCGTTTTGTTCTACCGCAGCAATGGCAGCAAATGATACCCAACGTCTGGAAGATAAACTGGCGCAACTGGAGGCGCGCCTCGAAAAGGCCGAAACAAGGGCAGCAAAGGCAGAAGCACAAATTCAGGTTCTTGAGCAACAGCAGCATACCGTGGTAGCCACAAATCCTGTGGTGGTTGAATCCACAGAGCCTGCGACTGCGCAAACGGCACCTAAGCTTACGTTATCCGGCTACGGTGATATTAAATTTTATGGTGACGTTGAATTTAATATGGATGCGGCCAGCAAGACCGGCAGTTTAACGTCCATGAAAACGACAGCCAATAAAGACTGGGCACCCGGTAACCATGAACGCTGGGATATTAACGGGCGTTTGCTGTTGGGGTTTGACGGCTATAAGCGAATGGAAAACGGCAATTTTGCCGGTTTCTCCGTACAGCCGCTGGCGGACTTAACGGGCAAAATGAACCTGGATGACGCGGTCTTCTTCTTTGGCACGGAAAACGACTGGAAGGTAAAAGTTGGCCGCTTTGAAGCCTATGACATGTTCCCGCTAAACCAGGATACCTTCGTTGAATATTCCGGCAACACCGCTAACGATCTCTACGGCGATGGTTACGGCTATATCTATATGATGAAAGAGGGGCGGGGGCGTAGCGACAGCGGCGGTAACTTCCTGCTGAGTAAAACCCTGGGCAACTGGTATCTCGAGGTTAACACGCTGCTGGAAGACGGCAGCTCGCTGTTTGTTGACCAGCAGTATCATGGCATGGACCTGGATAACGATAAAAACGTCGCCTACGTCCGTCCGGTGATTGCCTGGCAGGAAGGAAACTTCTCGACCGCCATCGCGATGGAGAGCAACCTCGTCAACAATGCCTACGGTTACCACGATGCGTCCGGAAGATGGGTCGACCAGTCTGACCGCACCGGCTATGGCTTTACCATGACCTGGAACGGGCAAAAAACCGATCCGGATGACGGTATCGTGGCGAACCTGAATACCGCCTACATGGATGCCACCGACGAGACGGATTTCACCGCGGGCGTGAATGCCTTATGGCGCAATGTTGAGCTGGGCTATATCTACGCGCATAACCAGATCGATAATTTCAACACCGCCAACTTTAATGCGGATTGTGATGGCGACTGCTGGGTGACCGATCCCGGTGATTATGATATTCACACCATTCATGCGTCGTACCTGATCCCGAACGTCATGAAGATGAAGAATTTCAATATCTATCTTGGCGCGTATGCTTCGTGGGTTGAAGCACATCCGAATGACGGCGATGACCGTAACGACGATCGCTATGGAGGGCGCGTGCGCTTCAAATACTACTTCTGATGTCCTGCGCCAGTCAGGCCTCTTCCGGGGTCTGGCTGGTCTCCCGCAGCGTGCCCGGCGCATGGCCGATAATTCGCTTGAACGCCCGGCTAAACGCCGCAAGGGATCCGTACCCCAGGCGCAGCGCGACCGTTTCAATAGGCTGATTTTCATGGCGAATGTACTGAATGGCCAGGCGCATCCTCAATTCGCTGAGGTATTTCGCCGGGGTGGTGCCCGTCGCGGCGAGAAAACGTTCCGCAAACACCGAGCGGGAGGTGCCGGCCTCTTTTGCCAGATCCGCCACGCTCCAGTTCAGACCCGGCTGCTGGTGCATGGCGTAAATGGCCCGGCTCAGACGCGGGTCACGCAGTACCTGCACCCAGCCGGTGGCTTTTCCGCAGCCTCCTTCAACCCAGCCCCGCACGATTAGCGCCGCCACCACGTCCGCCAGCCGCGCGAGGATCCCGGCGAATCCGGCCTGACGCGTCATGGATTCGCGCTCCATCGCCGCCAGCAGCGGGTGGATCTCCGGCCAGGTGGACATCAACCGGCTCACCATCATCACCTCCGGCATCGCTTTAATAAGCGGCTGCATTCCGCCCAGTTCAAAGTCCATGCATCCGCTGAAAATCACGGTGTTCTCGCTGTCCGGGCAGGGTTCGCAGGTGATGGCGCAGACCGAGCCGCAGATAGGCTCGCTGGGAAACGCACTAACCGGCGTGATGGTTGCTTTCTCGTCAGACAGCAGGGCGTGCGCATTACCGTTAGGAATAAAAAGGGCATCGCCGCCGCTTAAGGTGAACGTTGCGCCACTCTCCATACGCAGCAGGGCGCTGCCGCGGCTGACAAAATGAAACTGTGCTTTGCCCGGTGCCTGGTGGAACGCCACGCCGAAAGGCGCGCTGGCTTCAATGCGGCGGTATTTCACGCCCGACAGGCGCATTCCGCGCAACAGCTCGCTAATCAGATCGGGGGACTGAGCGGTCATGGCAAAACTCCGGACGAATAATCAATAAGTGGAGATTATATGTCATAGATCGTCCAGGGTGAACACTCTATCCTTTTGCGACAGTTGTCACATTTTCATAACGGGAGATCAACAGATGAGTTCATGTGTCGCGGCGAGAGAGGCTGTTGCGCCTGCAAAACCCGCCTGGCGGGCCGTCTATTCACTGGGGCTGGGGGTGTTTGGTTTGATCACGGCGGAGTTCCTGCCCGCCAGTTTGTTAACGCCCATGGCCGCAAGCCTGGGCGTAACGGAGGGGATGGCTGGGCAGGCGGTGACCGCCACCGCGCTGGTCGCGCTGGTCACCGGATTGCTGATCACCCCGGCGACCAAAAGTATCGACCGTCGCTGGGTACTGATGTTTTTCTCGGTGCTGCAAATCGTCTCCAGCCTGCTGGTGGCTTTTGCACCCACGCTGCACGTACTGCTGATGGGACGCCTGCTGTTAGGGATTGCCATCGGGGGATTCTGGGCGATGTCGACCGCCACGGCGATGCGTCTGGTGCCTGCCGATAAAGTGCCGAAAGCGCTGGCGGTGATCTTCTCCAGCGTGTCAATCGCCACGGTGGTCGCGGCCCCGCTGGGCAGCTATCTTGGCAGCCTGATCGGCTGGCGTAATGTCTTTATCCTCTGCATTCTGCCGAGCATGCTGGCGCTGCTGTGGCAGCTCTGGGTACTGCCGTCAATGAAGCCGGAGAGCAGCGGCAGCCTGGGCACACTGTTCCGCGTGCTGCGTCGTCCGGGAATGATCGGTGGAATGCTGGCGACCATTCTGATCTTCAGCGGTCATTTTGCCTTCTTTACCTATCTGCGTCCGTTCCTTGAAACGGTGGGGCAGGCAAGCGTGGAGAGCATCTCGCTGATCCTGCTGGGCTTTGGGATTGCCAACTTTATCGGTACCTCCGTAGCCGGACATCTGCTGGCGCGTAATCTGCGCCTGACGCTGGCGCTGGTACCGTTCGCCATGGGCGTGCTGGCACTCACCATGGTGGCGTTTGGTCATCTGGCGATACTGGATGGATTGCTGGTGGCGATGTGGGGCTTTGCGTTTGGTCTGGTTCCGGTGGGCTGGTCAACCTGGCTTGCCACGACGGTGCCAGATGAAGCCGAAAGCGCAGGTGGTTTGCTGGTGGCCTCTATCCAGCTGGCAATCAGCGCAGGTGCGGCCGTGGGCGGGGCGGTATTTGACCTCAACGGCGCCAGCGGCGTCTTTGCCGGAAGCGGTTTCCTGCTGGTAACGGCGATGGTGATTGTGTTGATGGGCGTGAAGGTTAAGGCGGAGTGATTGTTTTCCCTCTCCTGTGGGAGAGGGAAGTCATGAGTGCTGATTGCGTTATGCGATCGCTCTTTCTTTTAATTAATGCCGTTTTGCAGGTTTAATCTGTACAGACGGCACGAAAGAGATAGGGTGTGATGCAACCTGGTTCTTTTTCAAAGATAATTGGCACATGAAGACGTGTCCCTGTCAGTTTTCCTGTGTTGGACTTGGTGGGAATTCACACCGAATGGTTAAATGATTTTAGTTCGGTAGAACCCAATCTTGAGGGCGTTAAACATTCTCATGTAACTGGAGCGTTATTTTCACTTGTAAACCATATATGTGTGGTGTAGACATTTATTCATTCTTTGTTTTTGTAGCGAAATGCAATGAAGTAAACAGCTAATACAATAATGCAAAAAATCAACAGTGCAATGTCTTCATCTTCTATTAAACTCGCTATGATAGCACCTGGAATGACAGCGACTATTCCAGTGCCATACCAAAAGAAATCATCCATAATATCTTGTAACAAACTTTTTAAAAATTTCATCAAAAATTCTTTTATAGATTCCCACATTATCGGATCACTTTATTTAGCGCATCAGCATCTTTCACCCCAGCTACGGCACGATCAAGCCTTAATGCAAGTTCTTTATCGGACCCTATTTTTTCGATAATCGATTTACTGTAATACATAGCCGACCCTGTTGTGTACAGAGTTTATCATGGGCTACGTTGTCGACTGGGGACAGTGATCACACTCGCATTTATAAAAAGTGAAAGCAAGAATAACCACCAATTTATTTTCTAAGTAAATTGGTGGTCATATATAATTGATGTGATGAATTTGGAAGCGATGAATATAATTAATCTTATCAAGTATTATTTATTCTGCGAGGATGGTGACATAATCCGTAGGCCGGGTAAGCGCAAGCGCCACCCGGCTTAAACATTACAACCCTTTCTTATCCATCAGCACCGCCAGATCCACCAGGCGGTTAGAGAAGCCCCACTCGTTGTCATACCACGCCAGGATCTTCACCATCCGACCACCAATTACCAGGGTGGAGAGACCGTCAATAATTGAAGAGCGCGGGTCGCCCTGATAATCGCTGGAGACCAGCGGTTCATCGCTGTATCCCAGAATGCCTTTCAGTGGCCCGCTGGCCGCGGCTTTGCGGAACGTATCGTTCACCTCTTCGGCCGTAACGTCACGGCTCAGCGTTACCGTTAAGTCCACAATCGATACCACCGGAACCGGTACGCGCAGGGAATAGCCGGTCAGCTTGCCGTCCAGAGACGGGATGACTTTCCCCAGTGCCTTCGCGGCACCGCTGGAGTACGGCACAATCGACAGGGCTGCTGCACGTGCGCCGCGCAGATCTTTTTCCGGCTGGTCGTGCAGCGCCTGGCTGTTGGTATAAGCGTGCGTGGTGTTCATCAGGCCATGCTCAATACCAAACTGCTGATGCAGGACCTGAGCAGCCGGGGCCAGGCCGTTCGTGGTGCAACTCCCGTTGCTTACTACCACGTGCTTAGCCGGATTGTACTGCTCGTGGTTAACGCCCATCACCACCGTCAGATCGTCATTTTTACCCGGCGCGGAGATGATGACCCGCTTCGCCCCACCGTGGGTGATATGCACCAGCGCTTTTTCGCGCTCGGTGAAGAAACCGGTCGCTTCAATCACCACGTCAACGCCCGCATCGCGCCAGGGAATATTCGCCGGATCGCGTTCGCTAAAGACGGTAATGCGCTGGCCGTCAACCTGCAGCGCGCCGTCCGCCGCTTCAACGGGGGCCGGTAGTGTGCCGAGCAGGGAATCATGCTTAAGCAAATGGGCGAGGGTTTTGCTGTCCGTCAGATCGTTAATCGCCACAATCTGCAGGTCCGGATTGCCCAGCGCCGCGCGCAGGAAATTACGCCCGATACGGCCGAAACCGTTAATGCCGACCTTAACCATAATGCACTCCTTATCTCTGTTGTCTGGAGTCACTGTAGGCTTCAGGCCGGATGGCGTAAACGACAAAAAAGGATCACATTACGCCATTTTGCGGCAGTGAAAACGCTGACGGTATTCACCGGGTGTGAGGTGGAGCTGTTTTTCAAATACGCGACGCAGGTTGATGCTGGTGCCAAATCCGCTTTTCTCGGCGATAACGGACAGCGGATCGTCGGTCTGTTCAAGCAACTGTCGGGCTGCGGCAAGGCGCGCTTCGGTCACATAGCGTGCCGGAGACGCCCCCGTGTCGCGGGTGAATACCCGGGTGAAATTGCGCGGGCTCATGGCTACTTTTTCCGCCAGCTTTTCGACGCACAGATCGGCCGTCAGGTTTTGCAGGATCCAGGTTTGCAGCTCGCTGATGGGGCCGGAGGAGCCGGACTGCGACAGGTTATAGCGGCTGAACTGCAGCTGTCCTCCCGGGCGGCGCAGATACATCACCATATCCTGCGCCACGTCGCGCGCGAGGCTGAAGCCATAATCGTCTTCCACCAGCGCCAGGGTCAGATCAAAGCCGGAACTCACGCCACCGGAGGTCCAGACAGGGCCATCCTGAATATAGAGCGGCCCCCCCTCAACACGGATGGTGGGGTACTGCGCTTGCATGGTTTCCAGCAGCCGCCAGTGGGTAGTTGCCCGACGGCCGTCAAGCAAACCGGTCTGGGCCAGCAGCATCGCGCCACCGCAAATGGAGGCGATCCGCCGCGCATGGGGGGCTGCAAGATGCAGCCAGTCCACCACGGCGGTGCTCTCCTGCTCGTTCATGCCGCGCCCGGTAATGATGATGGTATCAAGCGGCTCACGGGGATCCAGCTCCGGCAGGCGATAATCTGCCAGCAGATTGAGACCAGACTGGCCGTGGATCACCTGGTGCGGCTGGGTCGTGGCGATGATGATGCGATAGCAGGGCTGCGCAAGGCCTCCCGGATGCAGGCGGTTGGCTTGCATCAGAATGTCGGCGATGCCGGCGGCTTCAAACAACATGCCGCCGTCAGGAACAATAATCAGGATCTTCTTCATGTCCTGAAAAGTACCTTTATTGCAAAATAAGTCAAGCGGAGGGCAAGGGCGTTGGCTGGCACAACACACCTTTCTGGCAAAGCAAAGTGATTTAAGTTCTTTGTTATTTCAGGCGTTATCCCGGATCGTCAGCATATTATCTCTGGCGAAACGGCTCTGAAGGAATGGGTAAACGAAGCTCCCTCTATTTACATCCGCAGCAACGCGACCAAATTCATCATCTCGCCTCGGGGTTTCTCTGGCGAACCGAACTGCCCACGTGGCTGTTGATCGCCACCATTTATGGCGGCTGGTTCTCGACGCTGGCGTTCTGGCACACCCTCGGTCTGCTGCCTGCCACGCTGTTGCTGATTGGGTTTACTGCCTGGTATATGTCCCTTCAGCATGAATTGATCCACGGCCATCCCACGCGTTTCGTGTGGCTGAACCAGCTCTTTGGCACGCTGCCGCTGGCGGTCTGGTATCCGTATGGCCTGTACCGGGATTCTCATCTGGCCCACCATCGTCACGACCATCTCACCATGCCGGTGGATGACCCGGAGTCATATTACTTTACGCAGGCGAGCTGGGCGCGATTGTCGCCCTGGCAGAAGCGGGTGATCCACGCCCGAAACACCTTTACCGGGCGACTGTTGCTGGCGCCGCTGCTGGATATTCTCCAGACGTTGGGCAGCGCGGTGGCGGCGTTTCGCCATCTGCAACTGCGGGCGATGGTGATGTGGCTTGTGCATATAGCGTTATTGGCGCTGCTTTTTACCTGGATGATGCACAACGGTTTCTCTCCGCTCTGGTTTGCGCTGGCGGTAAGCTACCCGGCGCTGGCGCTGACAAAAGTACGCTCTTTTCTGGAACATCGCGCGGCGGACGACCCGCTGGCGCGTTCGGTGATTAACGAAGCAGGCTTGTTCTGGCGCGTGCTGTTTTTAAATCTTAACTACCATTCAATACATCACGATTTACCCGGCGTGCCCTGGTACGGGCTGAAGACGATCTACCTGCAAAACAAGCAGGCGTACCGGGAGCGTAACCACGGGTTTCTGGTCAGAGGGTATGGCGAATGGATGCGACGGTTCTGGAAAACGTCGGTGGACGTCACCGTACATCCCTGGCGTCAACAGGAGGAAGGACATGAGTAACCGGCTGGCGTTTCCGATGTATGCGGTGGATAGTACCGATACTCTTGCCCTGTGGCGGGCCGTCCAGCGTCTGCTGGTGGCGCGTGGTCTGCCGGTGGAGGAGCTTATTCCCGGCAGGCCTGAGCCTGACCTGCTGGCACACTGGCAGCAGCCTAATCTTATCCTGAGCCAGACCTGCGGCTACCCGCTGATGACACAACTGCCGGAGGTGCAGGTCGTCGGCTGTTTTCACTACCGGGTACCGGGCTGCGAAGGCATTCACTACCGCAGTTTTCTGGTAGTACGTGATGAGGATAAACACCGCACGCTGGCTGATTTTCGCGGACGGCGGGTGGTATGTAACGCGCCCGATTCCCAGTCTGGCTACAATGCGCTGCGCAACCGCGTGCCGTCACGTGCGTTAAACGCCTGGTTCTCAGAGGTTATCTTTAGCGGCAGCCATCGCCAGTCGCTGATCGAAGTAAAACGTGGGGGAGGGGATATCGCAGCGATCGACTGCGTGACGTATGCGCTGTTGCAGCGGCATGAACCGACCCTGCTGGCGGGGCTAACTGTGATTGACCAGACGCCCCTTACGCCAGGACTGCCGCTGATCACCGCGTCCGGCACCGCACCCGAAACGCTTCATGCCATCCGTGATGCGCTAACCACGCTGGTGAGCGCCCCGGAATACCGGGGCGTGTGTGATGCGCTGTTTATCGGCGGGTTTAGCGTCGTGGCGCGTGAGGCCTGGTCTGTGTTAACCGGGATTACAGCGGACGGATCTCTTTCGAGCGCAGGGTGAGGCGGACAGGCACCGATTTATACGACGGCGTGCCGCTCTCTTTATCCAGATAGTCGAGCGGAACCAGCACGTTGGCCTCAGGATAGTAGGCCCCGACCGAGCCCGGAGCGATGGCATACGCCACCACAGTGATATCCTCCAGACGCTGAGCGCTGCCTGGCAGGGCGGTTTCGATATCCACCCGGTCACCGTGCTCCAGTCCTGACTGCGCCATATCCGCTTCATTCATAAACAGCACGTCGCGACGGCCAAAGACGCCCCGGTAGCGGTCGTCGAGAGCGTAAATCGTGGTGTTGTACTGGTCGTGACTGCGCAGCGTGATCAGACGCAGGACGTTATCGCCTTCACCGCTGGCATCTTCATTGACCCCTTCAAATACCGAGAACATCGCTTTGCCCGTCGCTGTCGGCCAGATACGTTTCGTGGGCGGCAGCGGCATACGGAATCCACCGGGTACCCGGATCCGCGCGTTATAGTCCTCAAAGCCCGGAATGGTCTGCTCAATCAGATCGCGAATGCGGTCGTAATCCGCAACCAGGTGCATCCAGTCCACGCGGGTTGTCTTCAGGGTCGCTTTCGCCATGCCGGCCACAATAGCCGGTTCGGCGCGAAGCAGAGGAGAGGCGGGTTTCAGCTTGCCTGAGGAGGCATGAACCATCGACATGGAATCTTCAACGGTAATGGACTGACGTCCGCTGGCCTGCATATCCAGTTCCGTGCGGCCAAGGCAGGGGAGAATGAAGGTCTCTTTACCCACCAGCAGGTGCGTACGGTTCAGCTTGGTGCCAACGTGCACGCTCAGATCCAGCTTACTCATCGCCGGGAAGCCGTTTTCGTGATCGGGCATCGCCACCGCAAAGTTGCCGCCGAGGCAGATAAGCGCTCTGGCACGACCGTCAATCATGGCCTGGGTTGCCTGCACTGCGTCATGGCCATGGTGAGAGGGCGGCTCAAAGCCAAACACCTCCTTAAGACGGTTCAGAAATGCCGGGGTTGGTTTCTCGCTTATCCCGACGGTACGGTTTCCCTGAACGTTAGAGTGGCCGCGCAGCGGACAGATCCCCGCACCGGGCTTGCCTATATTGCCGCGCAGCAGCAGCACATCGGCGATCAGGCGGACGTTGGAAGTTCCTTTATTATGCTGCGTAATGCCCATGCCGTAGGTAATGATGGTGGCATTCGATTTCGCGTAGGCATCGGCGACCTGTTTCAGCGCCGCCTGGCTCAGCCCGGACTCGCGCTCAATGGCGTCCCAGCTCGTTTGCGCAATGTCTGCCGCAAAGTCTTCAAAGCCCTGTGTGTGTTCGGTGATAAACGCGTGGTCGAGCACGTTGCCGCGCCCGGCTTCCATTTGCAGCAGGTGTTTGGCGATGCCTTTTAGCGCGGCGGCATCGCCCCCGGCTTTAACCTGAAAGTAGGTAGAGGCGATGTCGGTAGAGCTGTAGGTCGCCATCTCAATCACGCTCTGGGGATCGGCAAACCGTTCCAGCGCGCGCTCGCGCAGCGGGTTCAGGACGATTATCGGCACGCCGCGGCGAGCCAGTTCATGCAGGGTGCCCATCATACGCGGATGGTTGGTGCCGGGATTATGCCCGATGGAGATCACCAGCTCCGTCTTGTCAAAATCGTCCAGCGAGACGGTGCCTTTCCCGATACCAATGGAGCGTGGTAAACCGACGCTGGTGGCTTCGTGACACATGTTGGAGCAGTCGGGAAAATTATTGGTTCCGTACTCACGGGCAAAAAGCTGGAACAGCCAGGCCGCTTCGTTGGAGGCGCGGCCGGAGGTATAAAACTCCACCTGGTCTGGTTCAAGCCCACGCAGAACCTCGCCGATGCGTTCGAAGGCATCCTCCCACTCAACGGGGCGGAAGGTGTCACTTGCCCGGTCATAGCGCAGGGGATGGGTCAGGCGCCCGTATCCTTCCAGCTCAAAGTCAGATTTTGCCAGTAACGACCTAACGGTGTTATGAGCGAGGAACTCAGGGGTCACCCGTTTGCTGGTGGCTTCCCAGGTGACCGCTTTTGCCCCGTTCTCGCAGAACTGAAATGTGGATTTATGCTCTTTGTCTGGCCACGCGCAGCCCGGGCAGTCGAAGCCGTCAGGCTGGTTGGTGCGCAACAGCGTGGCGGGAGCCTCCAGGGCATCCATCTGTGTTCGCACGGCAATTGCTGTCGCTTTTAATGCTCCCCAGCCGCCTGCAGGGCCGTCGTAAGGTCTGATGCCGGGAACGGCACGTCGTTTGTTATTCATTCCAGATTACCCTGTTAGACCGCCGGTCGTGCATGATGCGGCTGAGAAAAATTAAAGAAATCATAACAAATTTTTATCATGTCGATAATATGTCCTGACCAGGGTGGGGTGAAGGCGACAATGTTAGTGACAGTAAAATTTCAAACGAAAGGCGGGCAGGGGAACCGGCAATATATTTACCCGACGATGCTGAAGGCGATAAAGTGAACAATGCGCCAGGGAATAAAGATGTAGTCCTGCTTAACTGTTAATTCACTGCGGGCGGTGTAAATCGTGCCTCTAAGGGATTAAAGGCACCAGGTTATTTTGCGCCGTGAAATTAATTTTTTTCATCGTCTATGAATTGTCTTAATTCAGGGCGGAAAAGTCATCGCTATTAAAGATACGCTATCAATGCAACAAATAATTCATGGAAGATATATTCATACTTCCCCTGAAAAAATCCCCATTCTACTAATTATGGTAGTGGCGATAATAGCAGTATTGCGTTAATGACAATGGTTCTCTTTTGATTTTTTCATTTCTGAATCAATGGTTTGTGTTAGAGGAACGCGTAATAATAAGACAAATTCAGCAAAGTAAGCTTTTTTTCTCAGATTAATCCTATAATGAGTCGGGTGCTTCATTAAGCAGCAGTTGTGAGGAAGGAAATATTGAATTGGTGACAAGCTCATGTAAACTTGTTTACCGTTTGTCAAAATATGTCAGGAAGACGCTGGGCCTTA
Source organism: Enterobacter cloacae complex sp. 382A5 (assembly GCF_050031095.1). NCBI lineage: Bacteria > Pseudomonadati > Pseudomonadota > Gammaproteobacteria > Enterobacterales > Enterobacteriaceae > Enterobacter > Enterobacter cloacae complex sp. 382A5. Next base: position 2,710,328 of record NZ_JBLGVK010000001.1, on the reverse strand, counting down.
TTCTGAAGGGCTCGTGCGGTAGCTATGCCCGAATAATAGTAACGCCCCGAAAATATCCTGGCTATTTTAACGATAGCACTTAAGTCAAACTTCATCCCCTTTATCTCATCATCGAAATATCGCTACGGAAAAGCATATGAAAATGCGCGTATTGTTTTCACTTCTGTTTGTAATGGCGGTGGCGGGCTGTAAAGCGCCGCAGAAACCTGTGATCACCGACGATACGATCGTGACCAGCCAGGTCAACGGCGTCACCTTAACCCACCGTCATGCCATCACGCCTCCTGCTGAGTTCACTCAGGTTAACGAGCCATACCGTGCCATGTATCCGGCCTCCCTGATGAGCCGCCCTGATTTCGGTGGGAAAGTGGTCAGTACGCTTGTCACCGGTAAAACCTACGTGGTGCTGGGGCAGGTTGAACACTACTGGATGGCGCTTGCCGATGAAGGACAAGACCAGCTGATTGGTTACGTTCCAATGCGTGCGGTAATCAAAGCCGATCAGTACGAAGCCACCGTGCGTAAACAGGCTATTCGTCCTAAGGCGCGTAAAAAAGCGACCTGTGTAGATGTCGATGGTAACAGCAAAGCCTGCAAAGACAGCGCTAACGGTACCTGGATCCTGAACTAAACGGCTTTTCTGAGCGTATTTTTATGAATAATAAAAATTTTCATAAGCTGTGGTTCGTCTTTTACGCGGTGATATTCGCCCTGGTCAGTGGTTGTTCGTCGTCTTCACACAGCGACCCCTCCCGCTACAATCTGCAGTTTCAGGCTCATCCACAAATCAATGATTCTGCGCCGCTTAAAGTCAGAGTGCTGCTGTTGAAGTCCGATGCGGATTTCATGTCCAGTGACTTCTATTCCCTGCAGAACAACGCGTCAGCCACGCTTGGCGCGAATCTGCTGAACAGCGATGTTTTCTTCCTGATGCCGGGCCAGCTTTCGAAAACCCTTAGCGGACAAAGCTCACCCGAGGCGCGCTATATCGGTGTTATGGCCGAATATCAGATGCTGGATGGAAAGAAATGGCGTGTCTCACTCCCACTGCCTGTTCCGGGCGAAAACCATCTCTACCAGTTCTGGAAATGGTCATCCGATGAACTCCAGGCCAATGTCTTTCTCGACATAAATGGCATCCGGGTCATCAGCCAGTAACGCGCTTAAAAACAGGAAACCTATCATGACCAAAGCAGAGAAGGTCGTCTGGACCGAAGGCATGTTCCTGCGTCCACACCATTTTCAACGGACAGAAAGTTATCTGCTCAACCACGTTCGGGAATGGGGTGCGCTGCAGCGATCGTATCTTTGGGGCTTCCTCGACGTTGAACTGGACGAAGCGATGCTTCGCCAGGGCTGCATTGCCCTGAGCTACGCCAGCGGCGTGCTACCCGACGGTACGTTTTTCCAGGTTCGCAACGGGCGCAATGGCCCGGCCCCGCTGAAAATTCCTGACAATCTCACCAACGAAAAGGTGGTGCTCGCGCTGCCGGTACGTAGGGGAGAGCGTGAAGAGGTTATTTTCAGCGAAGAGCCCGCGTCACTGGCGCGTTTCATCGCCTTCGAGCAGGAGGTGGAAGACGATAACGCCATGTCGGTGGGGGATGCCACGGTGCAGTTTGGCCGTTTACGTCTGACCCTGATGCTGGAAAAAGATCTGACGGCCGAATGGACAGCGATTGGCATCGCGTTTGTCGCGGAAAAGCGCAACGACAACCATGTGCGTCTGGATAGCAGCTACATTCCGCCGATGCTGAACGCCTGCAACAGCCCGCAACTCTACAGCATGGTCAACGATCTCCACGGCTTGCTGGTGCAGCGCAGCCAGCAGATTGGGGGGCGTTTGCGCCAGCCTGGCCGCTTTAACACCTCAGAGCTGATCGAATTTACGCTGCTGTCGCTGGTTAACCGTCAACTGGGCGAAGTCTCCCATTTAAAAACGCTCCCGCTGCTGCACCCGGAAACGCTCTGGCGCAGCTGGCTGCCGTTTGCCACGGAGCTTGCCACCTGGACCTCGCAACGCACCGCCGAAAGCGTGCTGCCGATTTACGATCACGACGACCTTGCGGGATGCTTCAGCAAGCTGATGCTGATGCTGCGTCAGGGGTTGTCGCTGGTGATGGAAGATCAGGCCATTCAGCTGCCGCTGAACGAGCGCTCCCATGGCCTGAACATCGCCACGGTGCCGGAGACCAGCATGGTGCGCGAGTTCGGCTTCGTCCTGGCGGTCAAAGCCAACGTGCCGGGCGAACACCTGCAAACCCATTTCCCTGCCCAGATGAAAGTCGCGCCGGTGTCGAAAATCCGCGATCTGGTTCAGTTACAGCTGCCGGGCATCATGCTGCGCGCCATGCCGGTTGCGCCGCCGCAAATCCCATGGCATGCGGGCTACAGCTACTTTGAGCTGGAGAAGGGCAGCGAGCTGTGGCACGAGATGGATAAGTCCGGTGCATTCGCCCTGCATCTCGCAGGGGAGTTCCCGGGTCTTGATATGGAGTTTTGGGCCATCCGTAGCCCGACTGAATAATAAAGCGAGCGCTTAATATGCAGGAACGACAGGATACCGGCAGTGATGCCGCGTTTACCGGAGCCAGTAGCAACAATCAGCTGGTGGCGGCCGCCAATCCGCTGCTCAACGCGATTCCGCAAATCCGTCATTCGGTGTCTCATGACGATCAGGTGGCACTGCGCCAGCGTCTGATCGACGAGATTCGCCGTTTTGAAGTCCGCTGCCAGCAGGCAGGGCTGGCGTATGAGGTGATCGTCGGGGCGCGCTATTGCCTCTGCACGGCGCTGGATGAAGCCGCGGCGCTGACCCCCTGGGGCAGCAGCGGTGTCTGGTCAAGCAATGGTCTGCTGGTCACGTTTCATAATGAAACCTGGGGCGGCGAAAAGTTCTTCCAGCTGCTGGCGCGTCTGTCGCAGAACCCGCGTGAACATATCCTCCTGCTGGAGATGATCAACTACTGCCTGCTGCTCGGTTTCGAAGGGCGCTATCGGGTTCTGGATAATGGCCGCACCCAGCTGGAAACTATCAAGCAGCGGCTGTGGCAGATGATCCGTGGCGTGCGCGGCAGCTATCCGGCACCGCTCTCTCCACACCCGGAAGATCGTCCCGTGCTGCGCAAGCTGTGGCGGCCGATGGTGCCGCTGTGGGCCTGTGTCGCGCTGGCCGGGTTTATCGCCTGCCTGTTCTACATCATTCTCAACTGGCGTCTTGGCGACAACACCAACCCGGTACTGGCGAAGATTTACCAGTCTCAGCTGCCTGAAACCACCATTCAGCAACCTGCGCGTCAACTGCCTGCGGTGCTTAACCTGCGTGGCTTCCTGAAGCCGGAAATCGACGCCGGTCTGGTGGCGGTGAAGGATGAAGCGGATCGCAGCGTGGTGATCCTGAAAGGAGACGGGCTGTTTGCTTCTGCTTCTACCGTGGTGCGTGACCGCTATGAGCCGGTCATCAACCGGATTGCCCAGGCGATGAACAACGTCAGCGGCAAAATTCTGGTGGTGGGCTACAGCGATAACGTGCCAATTCGCAGCGCGCGCTTCGCCTCCAACTATGAACTCTCTTTGGATCGCGCCCGGTCCGTGCAAAAAATGTTGCAGGGAAGCCTCTCGCAGCCTGACCGCGTGAAAGCGGAAGGGCGGGGAGAGATCAATCCTGTGGCGCCAAACAATACGCCTGAAAACCGCGCCCGTAACCGCCGTGTGGAAATAACTCTGCTGGTGTCGCCTGAAAATACGCAGGCTGAGCTGAACGGATTGCCGCAAGGAAACTAAGGATGCTGACGACTCTTCTTTCCATACTGACCAATCGCATTCTGTGGAGCTTCCTGGGCGTTACCGCGCTGTCGGCGGTGATCTGGATGATTGGTCCGCTGTTATCCATCGTGGATACCCGCCCGCTCGAATCTGAACAAAACCGCATCATCAGTATTGCGGTGGTTTATCTGCTCTGGGCGCAGGGGCATATTCTGCCGCGGCTGTACAACGCCTGGCTGAACCGCAAGCTGATGGACAAGCTTAATGAAAACACCGCCAAACCGGACGCGGCCGATCCCCAGAAGCGGCTGAACAGCGAGGAGCAGATCCTCGCCGGACGTTTTGATGAAGCGGCGCAAATGCTGAAAAAAGCCCACTTCAGCAAAGCGGGACACGGTGCCCAGTGGACGCAGCGCTTCAGTACGCAATATCTCTACCAGCTGCCGTGGTACGTCATTATCGGCGCACCGGGCGCCGGTAAAACCACGGCGCTGGTCAATTCCGGCCTGCAATTCCCGCTGGCGGATCGCTTCGGTAAAACCGCTCTGCGCGGCATTGGCGGCACCCGCAACTGCGACTGGTGGTTCACTAACGAAGCCGTCCTGCTGGACACTGCGGGCCGCTACACCACTCAGGAGAGCGAGCAGGTTCAGGATGCCGGGGAGTGGCTGGAATTTATCGGCCTGCTGCGTAAGTATCGCCGCCGCCAGCCTATTAACGGCGTCATTATCACCATCAGCATTTCCGATCTGCTGACGCTCTCGCCGGAGGCGGCGCGCCAGCAGGCGGTCAACCTGCGCCAGCGGCTGTCTGAGCTGCATGAACAGCTGGGTATCCGCTTCCCGGTTTACGTGATGGTGACCAAGGCGGACCTGCTTAAAGGCTTCCGCGCCTGGTTTGCTGACTACGACAAAGCGCAGCGCGATCAGATTTGGGGCTTCACGCTGCCGTGGGAACAGACCAAACACGCCGATTTCGACCTGATGGGGAACTTCCACCAGGAGTTCTCGCTGTTGCAGCAGCGTCTGGACGCCGGGCTGCCGGAGACCATGCTGAAAGAGCATGACGCCAAAACCCGTGCCGAAGCGTATCTCTTCCCGCAGGAGTTCGCGGCGCTGCGCCCGCTGCTGGCAGACTACCTGAGCACGGTCTTTGCCCGCTCTAACTTTGAGACCGAGTTCTCCCCACGCGGAATATACTTCGCCAGCGGTACCCAGGAAGGCATGCCGTTCGACCGTGTCATGGGTGAACTGAACCGCGCCCTGTCACTGCCGGAAGGGGCAGAGGCAGAGAAGTGGGATTCGGTCAGTAAAGAGGCGCCTATCCCTGGTGCAAAAGGGCAGAGCTTCTTCATTAAAAACCTGCTGCAAAACGTCATTTTCCAGGAAGCCGGTATTGCCGGTGAAAACCGCTGGTGGGAACTGCGCAACCGCGCGGTGATCTGGTCCGGATACGCGGCGCTGCTGGCGCTGCTGGTGATCCTCGGCGGATTGTGGCTGACCAGCTATGCCAAAAATAAGGCCTATCTGGAAGAGGTGGACGCTAAAGTCCCGCAGCTGGAGCAGCAGAGTAAAGCGTTACAGAATCAGCCCCAGCGCGATCTGTTCGCGCTCCTGCCGCTGCTGAACAGCCTGGTCGATCTGCCGAAAAGCGAGGCCTTCGATGTCAACGACCCGCCGGTCTCCCGCCGTATGGGGCTCTATCGCGGGGATGACGTCAGCGATGCTTCCCAGTCGCTGTATCAGAAAGCGCTGGATCAGATGCTGCTGCCCGCCGTGGCGATGCATATCACCACCTGGCTGCGTAACGACAACGGCAGCGACGTGGAATACAGCTACGAGGCGCTGAAAGCCTACCAGATGCTGTATCAGCCTAAACACTACGACGGCAAGTTCCTGCATTCCTGGGTGATGCTCAATTTGCAGCGCAATCTGCCGCAGAACGTGACGCAGGCGCAGCTGCAACAGCTGGAGTGGCACCTGACGCAGCTGCTGGAGCCAAAAATTCAGGCTTCGCCGTATGCCCAGGACGAAGCGCTGGTGGCTCGCGAGAGGGCGCTCATCAACCAGCAGCCGCTCTCCACCCGCGTGTATGGGCGTCTGAAGCGTCTGCTGGAGCATGACGACAACCTGAAGCCGGTCTCCCTGTCCGACCTGGGTGGCCCGCAGAGCGAACTGGTGTTCTCCCGCAAAAGCGGCAAACCGGTGAGCGAAGGCGTGCCGGGGCTCTACACCCCGGACGGCTACTGGAAGAGCTTTAACAGCCAGATTGACAGCGTGACCACGGCGCTGCACGAAGATGATGCCTGGGTGCTGGGCGCGACCACCTCCGGGGAAGACAAGCAGCAGATCGATAACGCCGTGCGTCAGCTCTACATGCGCGACTTTATCGCAAACTGGGATCGTTTCCTCGCCGACATTCAGCTTAACAACAGCGCCGATCTCTCGCAGCGCATCAACACGGCGCGCCTGCTCTCCGGCGCAAACTCGCCGCTGCGCCGTCTGGTGCAGAACCTGAGCCAGGTGCTGACGCTGTCGCGCAACGCGCCAGCGCCGGAGGACGCGGGGAAAGCGCAAGACCAGAGTAACCGCGCCACCCGTACCCTCGAAGCGCTGTTCAGCAATAACGACAATGCTCCGACGCAGGGGGCAGTAGTGACGCAGGCACCTGAACAGCTGGTGACCGACCATTACGCGCCAATGATCGAGCTGGCTCAGCCGCTGGAGAAGGGCGGCAAGACCATCGTCTTTGATGATTTCCTCAAGCAGGTGGATGAGCTGTATCGTTACCTGACCGCGGTGCAGGACGCTGCCAACAGCGGCATGCCAGCCCCGGGTGGTGAAGCAATCAGCCGTCTGCAGGCCAGCGCCGGGCGTCTGCCGGGCGGGCTGCAAACCATGTTCAGCAACATGGCGGTGGGGGCCAGCAGTGATACCCAGCGTCGCGATCTGGAAAACGTCCGTAAGCGCATTAACGTCGAAGTGGGTGGTTTCTGCCGTCAGGCAATTGCTGGTCGCTACCCGCTGGTGCGCAGCGCCAGCACCGAGGTGACGCCGGACGATCTGGCACGCATGTTTGCGCCGGGTACCGGGCTGATGGACACCTTCTTTCGCGACAACCTGACCAACAAAGTGGATACCACTCAGGCGAACTGGCGCTTTATGCCGGGGATCGACGGGAAAACGCTGCCGGGAAGTGAAGGACTGCTGCGACCGTTCCAGCAGGCCCAGTCCATTCGCGATGCCTTCTTTGCTAACGGTGCGACGACCCCCTCTTTCAAGGTGACGGTGCGTACCGTGCGGATGGATAACACCATTCTTAACCTGACGCTGGACGTTGACGGCCAACTACTGCGTTACAGCCACGGTCCACAGGCGGTGCAGATCATGAACTGGCCAGGGCCGGGCGGCACCAACCAGGTGCGTATGCAGCTGGGGCTGGCTAACGGCAGCACCGCGACGCTGGTAACCAACGGCGCCTGGGCCCTGAACCGCTTCTTCGATAAAGCGCGCACCAGCCCTGGGGCAGGTAGTCTGAGCCGTCAGGCCACGTTCAACGTCGATGGCCATCAGGTCACGCTGGAGTTTGCGCCGAACAGCATTCGCAATCCGTTCCAGCTTCCTCGTTTCTCATGCCCATAACCGCAAGGACAGCCGTATGACGAATACCCCTGCGATGAACCGCTACAGCTGGTATGGCAAATTACCCAGCGCCGGAGATTTTTTGCAGCGTCGCTTTCCTGACACCCTACAGCGTCAGTGGTCACACTGGTTTCAGGTCGGCCTGCTGGCCTGGCAACAGGAAGAGCAGCGCAGCGGCGAACGCCAGTTTAACAAGGCGCCGGTGTGGAACTTTGTTGTCCCGCCGATGCTGGGCAGCCAGATGATCCAGATGGGCTGCCTGCTGCCGGGCCGCGACAGCGTGGGCCGACAGTACCCGATCTGCATTCAACTGAGTTTCGCCCCGTCAGAGTGGTCGACCAACCTGCTCAGCCAGGCTGAAAGCTGGTATCAGCAGATTGGCCGTCTCGGGCTGCATGCGGTGCGCAACAGTTTTTCCGCCTCGCAGCTGGATGAGATGCTGATGTCGGTTCCGGCGCCGCAGCCCGTCGAGCCGCAAAAGCGTTCCGACATCCTTGATGTGATTGGTTATGACGAAGACGGCCAGAGCACGCTGGGCTGGCCTCAGGCGGCGGAGTGTTTTGACCCGCTTCGTCAGACCAGCTACTGGTGGACCAACCGCTGCGACGGCTACCCGCTCTACACCCACGTCCACAGCGGAAACTTCACCGGGCAGCTCTTTACGCTGCTGTTCGATCCGGCTGGCGGCGCCCGACCAGGCCGTCACGGTCTTTATCCGCCTATGTTTGAATAAGCAGGGATCACATGAATATCGAAGAATTTCTCGCGCCGATAAGCCCCGAAAAACCCTGCGGCGACAACCTTGAGTACGACGCCGATTTTCAGGCTATGGGACAGGCAAGCCAGGGTAAAGCGGAACAGCAGTTCGGCGACACGATCATTCCCGCCGAGCCCGCTGACTGGAATACGGTAGAAAAGCTCGCCACCAGCCTGCTGGGGCGCACCAAAGATCTTCGCGTCATGCTGGCGTTAACCCATGCCTGGACCCGACGTCGTGGGCTGCCGGGCTACGCGGACGGTCTGCTGCTGGTGCAGGAGGCGATCACCCGCTACTGGGAGCCGCTCTATCCACTGCTGGAGGAGTATGGCGAAACGGACCCGTTCTATCGCATTAATGCCCTTGCCGCGCTGAGCGATAAATCTGACCTGACCGTCGCGCTGCGAAACGCCTCGCTGCTGCGCTCAAACGGCGATGAAATTTCGCTGCGTGACGCGCAGGCATTGCTGGATGGCAGCAAAACCGAATGCCCGGATTATCCCGGCGGCCGCCCAAGACTGATTGACGAACTGGCGCGCGGCGACCAGCCAGGTACAGAGGCCGTCATCCTGATTAATGAAAGGCTGCTGGCCATTCGCGATCTGCTCAGCGGTTACCTTGGTGAAAGCGGCGTACCGGAAATGGAGCAGTTGCTGAAAACCGTGGGCCTGGTTGCCAGTGCCTGTCAGGTGACCGACATCAGCAAGCTGCTGCCCAATCGGGATGCGCAGGCGGAACACCACGCTGAGCCGCAGACGGTGGCCACCCAACCCGTGCAGCAGGTCACCGACTGGCGCAGCGTGCAGGTTACCAGTCGCGCCGACGCCCAGCTGATGCTGGAGAAAGCGAAACAGTATTTTGCGCAGTACGAACCGAGCCACCCCGCACCGCTGATGATTGAACGGGTGCAGCGGCTGTCAGAACTTAACTTTATGGACATTATTCGCGACCTGGCGCCAGACGGCGTTAACCAACTGGAAAATATCTTTGGACGCCGCGAATGACGCGTCCAGGCATTATGACGACGGGCACGGAGCTTGTCGTTTCACCTTCACCGCGCATCTTTGATGGAGAACATCATGGCAATGAGTAACAGTGGGCAGAAATTTATCGCACGTAACCGTGCCCCCCGCGTGCAGATCGAGTACGACGTAGAGATCTACGGTGCAGAACGTAAAATTCAGCTGCCGTTCGTGATGGGCGTTATGGCCGATCTGGTCGGCAAACCGGTGGAAAATCTGCCGGCCGTCGATGAGCGTAAATTCCTCGAAATCGATATTGATAACTTTGACGAACGCATGAAGGCGCTTAAGCCACGCGTGGCGTTCCAGGTGGATAACACCCTCACCGGCGAAGGCAAGCTCAACGTCGATCTGACCTTCGACAGCATGGACGACTTCCTGCCGGATGCGGTGGCCCGCAAGGTTGAGCCGCTGAACAAGCTGCTGGAAGCGCGTACTCAGCTTTCCAATCTGCTGACCTACATGGACGGTAAAAACGGCGCGGAAGAGCTGATCGCTAAAATTCTGCAGGATCCGACGCTGCTCAAATCCCTGAGCCAGTTGCCGAAAAATGACGAAAGTGCGAAAGGTAGCGAGGAGTAATCGATGAGCAACCAGACTCAACAACACGAGCAGCAGGCAGGTCAGGCGTTCAGTCAGGACGAGTTCAGCGCACTGCTGAACAAAGAGTTCCGTCCTAAAACTGACCAGGCGCGTTCCGCCGTCGAGAGCGCGGTAAAAACTCTGGCGCAGCAGGCGCTGGAAAACACCGTTACCTTCTCCAACGACACCTATCGCACCATCCAGAACCTGATTGCGGGTATCGACGAACAGCTCTCTCAGCAGGTGAATCAGATCATTCACCACGCAGAGTTTCAGAAGCTGGAGAGCGCCTGGCGCGGTCTGAGCTATCTTGTGAACAACACTGAAACCGACGAGATGCTGAAGATCCGCTTTATGAGCATCTCCAAGCAGGAGCTGGGTCGTACCCTGAAACGCTATAAGGGTGTGGGCTGGGATCAGAGCCCGATCTTCAAGAAAATCTACGAGCAGGAGTACGGTCAGTTTGGTGGTGAGCCGTTTGGCTGCATCGTCGGCGACTACTACTTTGACCACAGCCCGCAGGACGTTGAACTGCTGGGTGAAATGGCGCGTATCGGCTCTGCGGCTCACTGTCCGTTCATCACCGGTACCGCACCGGGCGTGATGCAGATGGAGTCCTGGCAGGAGCTGGCTAACCCACGCGATCTGACCAAAATCTTCCAGAACACCGAATACGCCGCCTGGCGTTCACTGCGTGAATCGGAAGATGCCCGCTATCTGGGCCTGGTGATGCCGCGCTTCCTGTCGCGCCTGCCTTACGGCATTCGTACTAACCCGGTCGACAGCTTTGACTTTGAAGAGCAGACCGACGGCGCGAACCACAACAGCTACGCCTGGGCGAATGCTGCTTACGCGATGGCGGCCAACATCAACCGCTCTTTCAAAGAGTACGGCTGGTGCACCTCAATTCGAGGCGTGGAGTCCGGCGGGGCGGTTGAAAACCTGCCGTGCCATACCTTCCCGAGCGACGACGGCGGCGTGGACATGAAATGTCCGACCGAGATCGCCATCAGCGACCGTCGCGAAGCCGAGCTGGCGAAAAACGGCTTTATGCCGCTGGTTCACCGCAAAAACTCCGACTTTGCTGCCTTCATTGGCGCGCAGTCGCTGCAAAAACCGGCCGAGTACCACGACCCGGATGCCACCGCCAACGCGCGTCTGGCCTCCCGTCTGCCGTACCTGTTCGCCTGCTGCCGCTTTGCGCATTACCTGAAGTGCATCGTACGTGACAAAATCGGCTCTTTCCGCGAGCGCGAAGAGATGGAACGCTGGCTGAACGACTGGGTCATGAACTACGTGGACGGTGACCCGGCCAACTCCTCTCAGGAGACCAAGTCCCGCAAGCCACTGGCCGCTGCAGAAGTCCAGGTGCAGGAGATTGAAGACAACCCGGGCTACTACGCCGCGAAGTTCTTCCTGCGTCCGCACTACCAGCTGGAAGGTCTGACCGTTTCTCTGCGTCTGGTATCTAAACTGCCGTCGCTGAAGACGAAAGACGCGTAATTTTTGTGAGTTTCGCCCGGCGGCGCTACGCTTGCACGGGCCTACAATGCAACGTGAAATATATTGATATCGCTGCACAGCGTAGGCCGGGTAAGCAAAGCGCCACCCGGCAAGAAAGTCTGGTCCTGAGAGGTTCCGGAATAACGTTCGGTAGTAAAAGACTTCTCATTCTTTCCTTTTATTCGGGAGGGAATGTAAGACTGTCAAATGACACGGGTCATTTGATGTGAGGCAGAGGTAAAATATGGACGGTTTTATTCAGCCCCATGCTTTCCTGTTTGCCATATAAGTGCTTTTTCGAAAGCAATATTGTTCATCCACGAAGAGTAGATATTATGGCTATTGATATGTTTCTGAAGGTCGAGGGTGTTACGGGCGAATCTAAAGATTCTAACCACACCGGCTGGACTGATATTACCTCCTTCTCCTGGGGCGCTTCCCAGCCAGGTAATATGAGCGTTGGCGGTGGCGGCGGTGCCGGTAAAGTTAACTTTAACGATCTGCACGTTAACGCTCTGATCGACAAATCCACCACAGCAATTCTGAAACACTGCGCCAGCGGTAAACACCTGACCAAAGTTGAGCTGTCCGTCTGTAAAGCCGGTGGCCAGCAGGTGGAATACTCTCGCATTACCCTGGAAGACGTTCTGGTAACGTCTGTTCAGTACACCGGTGCAGACAACGGCGATACCGTTGGTGTGACCTATGCATTCCAGGCTGCGAAAGTGAAACAGCAGTACTGGGAGCAGACCACCTCTGGTGGTAAAGGTGCTGAAAGCAGCGCTGGCTGGAACATCAAAGAAAACAAAGAAGCATAATAGTAGTGGGTCCGAAAGGGCCCACTTTTTCCTGAGCTTCTTTTCAAGGAGAAACAAGATGTCTCATATGCGTCCTGCTTTTGGTGCCGCCTGGAACCGATTTAAAGAAGTGAACGTCAACGTAGAACAGGTTGGCAAGTTATTGGGGGGGAAAGTTCAGCATAATATAGATGCTGGTATTTTTAAAAATGCCTGCCCCATTCGTATGAGCTATGTTTTAAATTATTGTGGCATTCCAGTTCCTTCTAATAGTAAATATGCAACTGTGACCGGGAGCGACAAGAAGCGATATATGTTCCGTGTTAAAGATATGATTGCTTTTTTACCCACGGTATTGGGAAAAGCTGACATATCTGTTTCTTCTCCAACCCCAGCACAATTTGCGGGCAAGCAAGGTATTATTATTTTTACCGGGCATGGCTGGCTTGATGCAACCGGGCATGTAACACTCTGGAACGGAAATATTTGTTCGGATGATTGTCATTTCCTTGGCTCACCGGGTAATGGTTCATTTATCCCTACTAACGCAACCTTCTGGAGCCTGAAATGAAAAAGCCATTGCTCTTTGTCTTAGCCTTCGTTGCCTCCGCCGCAAATGCCCAGACGTTGCCTGATATCAGTACTTTTTCTCAACAACAAATCTTCGAAAACTGGGTGCAGAATCGATGCATCGGTAAGATTGCGGACAGTAAAAGCCTGAAAGAAGATGCTGACGCCAGCGCCGCGGCATGGCTGGAAGCAAGCAATCTGCCTGCTGAGAATTTTGAAAAAGCTGATGAGGTGATTGTTTCTTTACTGAAACAGAAGGTAGGTGGTACCGAGCCTGGTCATTATCAGATATTGAAGTGCACCTTGATCGCTAATAGTGACGCTATTCGACCACTCAAATCCTCAAAGTAGTAAAGATGAAATCGGCCCCAAACGCCGCCGTTCTCACCCCCGAGAGCGGCAGCGTTTGAGCGCTAATCATACCAGCAGGAATACGCCATGCGATTCACGATTATTTCTACGAAACCCGGTCATCAGCCGCCGCAGAGCAGTTGTGATTTTTATGCCCCCGGGGGCACTATTGGGCGCGGTACGGATAACAATCTGGTACTGCCGGACAATGACCGCACCATCTCGCGCCTGCAGGCTATTGTTCACGTTGACGCCCAGGGCGAATGCCGCGTGACCAACCGTGGCAGCGTCACCCGCGTGGTTTTGAACGACATCCCGCTGGAGCGGGGGCGTCAGGTAGAGCTGCAGGACGGGGATATTCTCGGTATTGATGACTACCGCATCGAAGTGACGGAACTTATCCACGACACGCAGCCGGTGAGCCGCATGGCCGCCAGTATGCAGCAGCAGGCTCGCCCGACAGTGGCGCCGACACCTGCTCCGCAGCCGAAGCCAGCCAGTGCCGCACCGCGCGGCAAGGCGGAGCCAACGGCCGTGCCGTCGGAAATCTGGGATAGCCTGATGCAGGAGTTCTCAATCTCTGACAGCATCTCCAGCAACCGCGCGAAACCGCAGCCTGCGGCGTCTCACGATCCCTTCTCGCAACCCGCGGCACCCGAGCGTAACGCTGAAGACCCGCTGGCAATGTTCAACGACAGCGAGCCGAAGCTTGAGCGTAAGAATGTCGATCCCGACACGCTGTTCAGCGATGAAGCGTTGTTCAAAAAAGAGAGCATTTTTGACGATGTCACCCCTTCAACGCTGGTGCCGCCGGTAGAGAGCAAACCTGCGCCTGCAGAAGAGGCGACGGATGAACTCGACCCGCTGGCCCTGTTTGGTGGTTCGGCCAGCGCGCCAGCCGCGCGTAACGATGATCCGCTCGGGCTGATGGGCGGGGCGCCATTAACCCATCCGGATGAGATCGTGCCTGAGACATCTGCACCCGCGCCAGAGCCAGAGGCCGTACCGCAGGACGATCCGCTGGCGGATTCTCCGCTGTTTGCCCCTGAGCCACAGGACCCACCGCGTGCGGAAGAGGAAGAGCCGGTACGTACCGATTACGCAGGCTTTACTATGCCTACGCCGCAGGCCGTCGCACGCAGCAGCGCACAGACGCCGAAGGGGCGTCTGCGTATCGACCCGGTCAAAAACGCGGCTGTGCCAAGCGCTACGGCGCAAAACGGTGAGAAAGGCGAGGTGCTGCAGGGCGAGCTGCTGGAGGCGCTGTTGGAAGGGATGGGCCTGAGCGAAATGCAGCCGGTGCCGCAGTTTGACCGTGAAAATATGCGTCAGCTGGGCCAGATCCTCGGCATGTTCTCGCAGGGCACCGTGGCGTTGCTCTCTTCGCGCTCTATCCTCAAGCGCGGCGTAAAAGCCGATATGACCATGGTGCTGGACGATGCCAACAACCCGTTCAAGCTGCTGCCGACCGGGAAAACGGTCCTGATTCAGATGTTCGGTACGCCGATGCCGGGCTTTATGCCACCCACCAAATCAGTGCGTGACGCGCTGATCGATCTGCAGGCGCATCAGCTGGGGATGATCTCCGGTATCCGCGCCATCATCGCCGCGATGCTGCAGTCCTTTAATCCGGAGCAACTGGAAGAGCAGGCGAAGCAGAACGGCATGACCTCTCGTCTGGCGCTGCCGGGCAGCCGCAAAGCCGCGCTGTGGGACTACTTTGTTCGCAGCTATGGCGAGACGGCCGGTGAGATTGAGGATGACTTCCACACCCTGTTTGGCGAAGCGTTCCTTCATGCCTATGACATGGAGGTCAATCAGTACAAAGACTCACAGAGCGGATCGGAAGAAAAATGAATATCGCAACGGCTTCTCTCTCCCGCCAGGGAACGCGCGCCAGCAATCAGGACCAGACGGGAGAAACCATAGGGGAACGTTCAGCCTGCTTTGTCGTCTGTGACGGCATCGCTGGTCTGCCGGGCGGTGAGGTGGCCGCTGAACTGGCCCGCAACAGCATCATCTCCCGTTTTGATGGCGACAAACACCTTAACGCGCAGCATATTCGTGACTATGTGCAAACCGCGAATCGCACCATTCTCAGCGAACAGCAGGCGGTGCAGGACTATCGCCGGATGGGTACCACCCTGGTCAGCCTGTTTATCGACCGGGATTACCGTCTGGCCTACTGGGCACACGCCGGGGACAGCCGTCTGTACCTGTTTCGTCGCGGCTGGCTGTGGCATGTCACCACCGACCACAGCCTGGTTCAGCAGATGAAAGATGCCGGTCACCAGACCGATAACCTCAACAGCAACCTGTTGTATCTGGCGCTGGGTATTGAAAACGGTGGCCCGGAAGCGAGTTACAGCGACGTGGTGCAGGTTGAAGACGGCGATGCCTTTTTACTCTGCACCGACGGTTTCTGGCACGGCGTCAGCGAAGAGCAGATGAAACAGTCGCTGCATATGGTCAACACCCCACAGGAGTGGCTGACCTTAATGAACCAAATCATTCAAAAGAATGCTGAACAGGAGGGGAATGCTCAGGATAACTATACGGCGCTGGCGGTATGGATGGGCAACCCTCAAGACACCACTTTGCTGCATACGCTCTCTGACGCAGCACAATTTCTTCCCTGCGGAACTGACTAGACACACAAGGAACGATATGAAACTTTGGCTATCGGGTTTGGCACTTCTGGCGGTGGCCTCCACCGCCCAGGCTGAAAATTTCCGCATCGTGCAGTCTCCTGCGCAGAAGCTGGATATCTGGATCGACAACATCAAAGACAACACCCCGCAGAGCTGGTGTAAATCAGAGATTGCGCTGCGCATTGTGGCGAACGGCAATAAAGACGTTTCAGTGCTGGAAAACTTTGTTCCGCGTCTCGGCTCGCTGCTGGAACACCAGTGCAGCAAAGTGAATAAGCTGAGCTGGGCCCTTAACGATCCGGCAGGGACTACGCTTGCGCAGGGAACGGCAGACAAAGCTCAGGAGTGGAAGCTGGTGGTGAAACAGCAGCAGACGGCGCCCGTAGCGACCCAGACCAGCGGCGCGTTACTGCCACCTGACCAGAACTCTGAAACCAATACGGTGGCCGCTGACCGCACACCGTGGCAGGAGTTTACCCTCCAGGACGGCTGCCATCTGCGCACCTTCTGGGAAGGCGGATCTTCCGCGCCGGCGCTGTTTATCCCGGATTCCGACACGACCCGCTGCGGCAACGGCAGCTGGCTGAGCGGCCACACGGTTATCTCGCAGATCCGCAGCGGCGGTCAAAAAGAGATAGCGGTGACTTACATTCACGGCTTCCCGGTGATGGGGCTGAATCAAAGCGTCGACCCGGAACATGCTCTGATCACCTCCGTCAACAAAGAGCGTATGGTCTTCAGCACCCCGAACAGCGACCAGAGCTGGATGATCCTGCCTTACGACAGCGCCCTGAACGGCTGGAAAAGCAACGGCACGGTGGCCGTGGAGATCTCGCGTGAAACCGCCAGCGACGATGCAAAACTGCAGGCGCGTATTGCTGCAGTGAAGAAGGTCTGGAGCGCCTGGGTTACCCCTGGCACCACGCTGAATATTGTCCTGATTGATACCCTGCGTCCTCAGCTGCGTGACCCGGCAGTGGGCGCCTGGCGCGCGGCAAACTAAGGAATGGCTATGAATACGCTCTATCAACATCTGGCGGGTGAGTCGCTCAGCGACGCGCTGGTGCGTCTTGAAAACGAGATTAAAGCCCGTCCGGCGGATGCCGATCTCCGTGCCGCGTTTGTGCAGTTTCTCACCCTCAGCGGTAACTGGACGCGCGCACTGACCCAGCTGAAAAGCTGGCTGGCGCTTAAGCCGCAGGCGAAACCCACCGTCACCCTGCTGGAGCAGTGCATTCAGGGAGAACTGCAGCGCGCGCAGGTGATGGCGGGAGAACGTCGTCCGGCCATGCCGGAAGCCCAGTGGCCATGGCTGACAACCCTTGCCGCCGCGCTGAGCGAGAGCGATGAACGCGCTCACGCGCTGCGTCTGGAAGCCCTTGAACAGGCGCAGGCGAGCGCGGGGCAATGGACGCTTGAGAATGATGAGACGCAGACCTTTGAATGGCTGATGGACGGCGATGCCCGTCTGGGGCCGGTGTGCGAAACCCTTGTTAACGGCCGTTACTTCTGGCTGCCGTTTAGCGCTATCGCGGAGATCCGTTTCCAGGCTCCGGCCAGCGTCACCGATCTGGTCTGGCGTCATGCGCTGGTGCGTTTGACCGATGGGACGGAGCAGGTGGGTCAGATCCCGGCGCGTTATCCTTTTGCCGCCGATGCCTCTGACGCCGTTAAACTCGCACGCACCACCGAGTGGCTGCCGCTCGATGATGACGGCACTCTGTATGAAGGGTTGGGGCAGAAAGCCTGGCTCAGCGAGCAAAGCGAAAGCCCGCTGCTGTCGCTGAGTCTCGTTACTTTTGCAACGGATGGAGCCCATGAGTAATCCTGCTGGCGAAGGCGATCTGCTGCGCAGCGGCTGGCAAGCCCGCAGTAAGCAGGAGAAGGTGGGCGCACGCGATAAAATGCAGCCGTCGCTGCTCGATCGCCTCACCGATAACGACCCAGAGAAAAAGCGCGAGTCGGCCAACAGCAACCTGATCACCCATGCCGCGCTGCGTCGCAACGTGCTGCGGGATCTGCAGTGGCTGTTTAATACCATCAATCACGACGCCTCCGGCGATTTGAGCATGCTGCCACACGTAAGTCGTTCGGTAGTGAATTTTGGCGTTGCGCCGCTGGCCGGAAAGCGCATGTCGGATATCGAATGGCACGACATTCAGCGCAAACTCACTGAGGCCATTGTCAACTTTGAACCCCGCATTTTGCCCCAGGGGCTGCAGGTCCGCTGTGTGTCGGACACCTCCTCGCTGGATCTGCACAACGTGCTCTCCATCGAGATAAAAGGGCGTTTGTGGTGTGTGCCGTACCCGCTGGAGTTTCTGTTTCGTACCGATGTCGATCTGGAAAACGGCCACTTTGAACTGAAAGATGCGGGGTGATCGTGGAAAGTAAACTGCTCGAATATTACAACCGTGAGCTGGCCTATCTGCGTGAGATGGGCGCCGAATTTGCCGAGCGCTATCCCAAAGTGGCCGGACGGCTGGGCATGCGCGGCATCGAAGTGGCGGATCCGTACACCGAACGACTGATGGAGGGCTTTGCCTTTCTGACCTCGCGCGTGCAGATGAAAATGGACGCGGAGTTTCCGCGCTTCTCCCAGCGCTTGCTGGAGATGATTGCGCCGAACTATCTCGCGCCCACTCCGTCCATGGCGATTGCTGAAATTCAGCCTGACAGCAGCCGTGGCGATTTGAGCAACGGTTTTATCGTGCCGCGCGGCACAATGATGGACAGCCTGGCGCTGAAGAAAACCGGCGTGACCTGCAGCTACACCACGGCGCATGAGGTGAACCTGCTGCCGCTGAAAATCGACAAGGTTGAGCTGGGCGGTGTGCCTGCCGACCTGCCCCTGACGCAGCTTGGTCTGGGCCAGCAGGGGATCAGCAGCGCCTTACGGATCCGCATTGCCTGCGACGGTCCGCAAAACCTCGGCCACCTTGATTTTGACCGGCTGGAGTTTTTCCTAAGCGGCCCGGATATCGAGGCGTTAAAGCTGCTGGAGCTGGTAATGGAGCACCATGTCGGGGTGGTCTGCCAGACCGTCAGCAAACATCCGCAGCGTGATGTGCTGGCATCTGATGCCCTGCGTCAGGAAGGGTTTGACGCGGATCAGTCGCTACTCCCGGACGATCTGCGCAACTTTGACGGCTACCGTCTGCTGCAGGAGTACTTTGCTTTTCCGGCCCGTTTCCGCTTCATCAGCCTGAGCGGGCTGAGCAAACTGATCCAGCGCTGCGAAAATGAAAAAGCCTTCGATATCTTCATTCTGCTGGATAAAACCGATGAACAGCTGGAGCGCGTTGTCGATGCCAGCCATCTGGCCCTGCATTGCACGCCGGTGATCAACCTGTTCCCGAAGGTAGCGGCGCGTCAGAAGCTGAGCGAAGGCCAGCATGAATACCATCTGGTGGTGGATAACATCCGCCCGCTGGATTACGAAATTTACGCGGTAAACAAGATATACGGCAGTGCGGATGGTCAGCGCGACGACCAGACGTTTCGTCCGTTCTGGAGCACCTGGAGCGGTGATGCAGGCAACTACGGGGCCTACTTTTCCCTGCGCCGGGAACAACGCGTGCTATCTGAGCATGCCCTGCGTTACGGCACCCGCACCGGCTACATTGGCTCGGAGGTCTTTGTCTCGCTGGTGGATGAGCAGCATGCGCCCTGGCAGGAGAACCTGCGCTACATCTCGGCCGAGGTGCTGTGCACCAGCCGGGATCTGCCGCTGATGCTGCAGCAGGAGCTGGGACAGTTCATTATGGCTGACTCCATGCCGGTGAAGTCGCTGACCTTGCGTAAGGGGCCGACGCCGCCGCGTCCGGCGCTGGCAGAAGGGTTCAGCACCTGGCGGTTGATCAGCCAGCTACAGATGAACTACCTCAGCCTGATGGACAGTGAAAACGAAGAGGGCGCCGCCGCGCTGCGTCAGTTGTTAGGACTGTACGCCAATCTCGCGGAGACGCCGGTTGCGCGTCAGGTTGAAGGGGTTCGTCACTGCGTGCTGGAGCCGGTTCACCGCCGCGTGCCCGAGCCGGGACCGGTCGTCTTCGCCCGTGGCATCGGCATTACCCTGACGGTGGATGAACGTGCGTTTTCCGGTGCCAGTCCCTGGCTTTTCGGTAGCGTGCTGGAGCGGCTGTTTGCCCGTCTGGTGTCGATCAACAGCTTCACGGAATTCACCCTGAAAAGTCAGCAGCGCGGCGAGATCGGCTACTGGGCGCCGCGTATGGGCAAAAGGGCACTGGTATGAGCGACGTAGTCACTGCGCCACTGAAGGTCCATCGTCTGACGCTGCTGCCGGACAGTTTCTGGCGCGGGGTTCGCGAGACGCCATGGCGCTACGATCTGTTCCAGCTGTTAAGGCGCATTGATGCTCAGGGCGGGGAACGCTACCCGCTGGGGCGTGCGCCGCTGCCAAAATTCGAGCCGCTACGTCTGGGCCAGCAGCCGTCGATGAGTTTTGCGCCTTCGACGGTGGCGCAGGTACGCCAGCGCGAAGCCAACGGGCTGCACGAGGTCTCCATTCTGAGCTTCGGCCTGTTTGGTCCTAACGGGCCGCTGCCGGTTCACATGACCGAGTACGCCCGCGAGCGGATCCATCATCATCAGGACACCAGCCTGAGCGCGTTTGCCGATCTGTTCCATCATCGTCTGACGCTGCTGTTTTATCGCGCCTGGGCCGATGCGCAGCCTGCCGTCTCCCTCGACCGCGCCGACAATAAACGTTTTGAGGGATATCTGGCGTCGTTGATTGGTATGGGGCAGCCCGGCCAGATGGACAAAGGCAGCCTGAGCGCCCATGCCCGCTTTACCCACGCCGGACACCTGACCCGCCACGGACGGGATCCTGAAGGTCTGGAAAAAATCCTGCGTAACTATTTTAAAGCCCCGGTCAAACTGATCGCCAACGTACCGCAGTGGATGCCGCTTTCACCGCGCGAGCAGGCGCAGCTGGGAGCAGGACGCCGCGTGCCGCGGATGGGCGAATCTGCGTTTCTGGGCGTGGCGGTCCGCGACGTGCAGCATAAATTTCGCATCGAGATTGGCCCACTCAGCGCGGAAGAGTACAACCGGTTTTTGCCCGGAGAAGCATGGGTAACCGAACTGCGGGACTGGGTACGCCAGTACGCAGGGGTGGAATTTGAATGGGAAACACGGGTGATCCTGCGCGCTGACGCCGTGCAGGGCGCCACGCTCGGCAGCACCGGGCGATTGGGGTATAACACCTGGCTGGGCCTTCAGCCGCAGCCTGTCCCGCGTGGCGATCTGGTGTATCGCGCAGAGCGGTAATCCTTCCGTATACCGAATCATTGTTAATGGAAACTAACATGTCAGAAATTAGCCGTGCCGTGCTTTTCGGCAAACTGGATACGCTGTTATTTACCTCTCTGGAAAGCGCCACCGCGTTCTGCAAGCTGCGCGGCAACCCCTACGTCGAGCTGGTGCACTGGCTGCATCAGTTGATGCAGCAGCAGGATGGTGATCTGCAACAGGTGATCCGTCATTTTGCCCTCGACGAACAGCAGCTGACGCGCGATATCGTGGCGGCGCTCGATGCCCTGCCGCGCGGAGCCAGTTCCGTTTCCGATCTCTCCGAACATATCGACAGCGCCGTCGAGCGCGCCTGGGTCTATGGATCGCTGAAGTTTGGCGTCAGCCGTATCCGCGGTGGCCATCTGCTGATCGGCATTCTGAAAACCTGGAATCTGGCGAACGTGCTGAAGAGCATCTCGGCGCAGTTTACCCGTCTTAACGTCGAGGTGCTGATCGAGCAGTTCGACACCATCTGCGCCAACAGCAAAGAGACGCAGCAGGCCGCTGCCGCAGTGGATGCGCCAGCCGGTTCGGTGCCTGCTGCCCAGGGAACGCTGGCCCAGTATGGTCAGGACCTGACCGCCCGTGCCCGTGAAGGCAAAATTGACCCGGTGGTTGGGCGCGATGAAGAGATCCGCCAGATGATCGATATCCTGATGCGTCGCCGCCAGAACAACCCGCTGCTGACCGGGGAAGCCGGCGTCGGAAAAACGGCGGTGGTGGAAGGGCTGGCGCTGCGCATCGCCGACGGCGATGTGCCGGAGCCGCTGCAAAACATTCAGCTGTGGCTGCTGGATATCGGTATGCTGCAGGCCGGTGCCGGGATGAAAGGCGAGTTCGAAGCCCGTCTGCAGGCATTAATCAATGAAGTGCAGTCCAGCGCCACGCCAGTCATTCTGTTTATCGATGAAATCCACACCCTGATCGGTGCGGGCGGTCAGCAGGGCACCGGTGATGCCGCCAACCTGCTGAAGCCAGCGCTGGCGCGTGGACAACTGCGTACCATTGGCGCCACTACCTGGGCGGAATACAAAAAATACATCGAGAAAGATCCGGCGCTGACCCGTCGCTTCCAGACGGTGCAGGTACATGAACCCGATGAGGCCAAAGCGGTTTTGATGCTGCGCAGCACCGTGTCGCCGCTGGAGACCCACCACCAGGTCTTACTGCTCGACGAAGCGGTTAGCGCAGCCGTGAAGCTTTCGCATCGCTACATTCCGGCCCGTCAGCTGCCGGATAAAGCCGTTGCGCTGCTGGATACGGCCTGCGCCCGCGTGGCGGTGAGCCAGAGTGCACCTCCGGCGCAGCTGGAAGATTGCCTGCGCCATCTTGCGGCGCTGGACGTGGAAATTGAGATAGCGGAGCGCGAAGCGCGCGTCGGTGCAGGGGAATCTGAGCGCGTCACGGCATTAACCGCAGAGCGTGACGCGTATGAGGCCAAACGTGAGGCCCTGGCCCGGCGCTGGGAAGACGAGCGTAGCCTGGTGCAGGAGATCATTCGCCTGCGTGCCGCACTGTTTGCGGCGGGCGATGACGACACCGCTGAGCTGCGCAGCCAACTGGCAGAGCAGCAGCAGGCGCTGAACGCCTTACAGGGTGATGAACCGTTGCTGTTTGCCGCTGTGGATGAAAACGTGGTGGCGGCCGTAGTCTCTGACTGGACCGGCATCCCGCTGGGCCGGATGGTGAAAAACGAGATTGACGCGGTACTGAACCTCGCCGACACGCTGAACCAGCGGGTAATTGGCCAGCGTCACGGTCTGGATCTGATTGCCCGCCGGGTGAAAACCTCCCGGGCAAAACTCGACGATCCGAACAAGCCGGTTGGCGTGTTTATGCTCTGTGGCCCGTCCGGCGTGGGGAAAACCGAAACCGCGCTGGCGCTGGCGGAGTCGCTGTACGGTGGTGAGCAGAACGTCATTACCATCAACATGAGTGAATTCCAGGAAGCGCACACCGTTTCCACCTTAAAAGGTGCACCCCCGGGATACGTCGGGTATGGTGAAGGCGGGGTGTTAACCGAGGCCGTACGTCGCCGTCCTTACAGCGTGGTGTTGCTGGACGAAATCGAAAAAGCGCACCCGGACGTACATGAGATCTTCTTCCAGGTCTTCGACAAAGGCTGGATGGAGGATGGCGAAGGTCGTCACATTGATTTCCGTAATACGATTATTATTCTGACGTCTAACGTCGGAACCGAGCTTATCAGCGCCATGTGTGCCGATCCGGAACTGATGCCGGAACCGGAGGCGTTAAGCGGGGCGCTGCGCCAGCCGCTGCTGGAGGTGTTCCCACCGGCGCTGCTGGGCCGTCTGCTGGTGGTGCCGTACTATCCGCTGAGCGACGCGATGCTGGGGCAAATTGTTCGCCTGCAGCTCAAACGCATTCAGCGTCGGCTGGAAGAGAATCACAATATTATTTCCGAGTTTGATGACAGCGTTGTAGAACAGATTGTTCAGCGCTGTACCGAGGTGGAATCAGGTGGACGTATGGTGGATGCGATCCTGACCAACACCTTGCTGCCTCAGATGAGTCAGATATTACTTACCGCCAGCCGCAGCGACGAGCAGTACCGACGTCTGCATGTCACCTGCGAGCAGGGCGAGTTTCACTGTCAGTTTGCCGCGTAATAATCATCAAGAGAACTGTAAAAGATGACGGATAATGATAACAATCGGACTGTCCCAAACGCGCTCCCGGTCGGGTATCGCTTCAACGAGTTTGAAATTAAAGAGGTGATTGGCGGCGGCGGATTCGGCATCGTCTATCGCGCCTGGGATCACCAGCTCGAACGCACTATCGCTATCAAAGAATTTATGCCTTCCTCGCTCGCCGTGCGCGGCGACGACATGACGCTGGTACTGCGCAGCGAACGCTTTGGCAAAGCGTTTTCGGCGGGGCTGAATAGCTTCATTCAGGAAGCCCGCCTGCTGGCGCGCTTCAACCACCCGAACCTGCTGCACGTGTTGCGCTTCTGGGTGCAAAACGATACGGCTTACATGGGCACGCTGTTTTACAGCGGCACTACGCTTTCTCGCCTGCGCGAGGAGAAGCCGGAGCTGATTAACGAGGCATGGATCCGTCGTACGCTGCCGATGCTGTTTGGCGCAATCAAGACCATCCATGACGAGGGCTATCTGCACCGCGATATTTCGCTGGATAACATTCAGATCCAGGATAACGGCCTGCCGGTGCTGCTGGACTTCGGCTCCGCGCGTCGCACCATCGGTAACCTCTCTGACGAAACCGAGACCATGCTGCGTCCGGGCTTTGCGCCTATCGAGCAGTACACCGACGACAACGAAAGCGAGCAGGGACCGTGGACGGATATCTACGCGCTCGGCGCGGTGCTGCGCACCCTGATCGTGGGCTCACCGCCGCCGGTCAGCGTGGTGCGTTCCATTCAGGATACCTGCAAACCGCTGGCGGAAATCCAGCCGCAGGGGTACTCCCTGTCGCTGTTGCAGGCTATCGACCGTGCCCTGGCGTTGCACATGGAAGACCGTCCGCAGTCTATTGATGAGTTCGCGGCGTTAATCGAGATGCCGGTCGCCGGTATCGATGACGTGCTGACTGCTAAAAAACCGGGCACCATGCTGGTGCCGGTGGAAGAAGAGGCACCGGCTTCGGCATTTGACTGGCGTCGTTACAAGATCCCCGGGATGGTTGCCGCGGGTGTGCTGGTTGGGGTGGTCGCTGGCGCGATGCTGTTCAGCGGCGGCCACGATGCGCCAGAACAGGCTGCGCAAGCGCCGGAAGCATCCCGCACGACGGAAACCGCATCGAACGCGCCAGATGTCAAACCGGAGACCGCGAAGGTAAGCGAACAAGCGGCAACGCCTGCGACAGCGCAACCGACGCCGCCACCGGTTGAAGCCAGCCCGATTGCTCTGGTCTACATTCGCATTCTTGACGGCGAGACGTTGAAAGTGAACGGCGAGCCAAAAGCGCTGCGTCCGGCGAACAACGGCTATGCATCGCTCAAGCTGCCAGCGGGTGAGGTGAGCATTGAACTGCAGGGCAACGGCAGAACCCGTAGCCAGACGCTGGATATCGTGAAGCCTGGCACCTGGCTGGTGAATCCGTAGGAATATAAACAGGAGATCTTATGGAAGTGTACGATCTTAGAAGCCAAAGACTTCATCCAAAGGAATTCGAAAAGATTGTCTCTCCTGTGTATGCACGGAGCGATGTAGGTCGTGAATTTGTCGTGGTTCGTGGAGTATCTAATCCATTTCACAGCATAGACGGCCTGAGTATACGACATCGCTTCGAATTTAACCCTAATGCGGTATTCGATCCGCTATATGCTCAGAACCTGAATAAGATTGAGCGATTAATTGACTCAGGGGAAGTGGTTTTAATTGCTCAACGCCAACGTACAAAATCCACTTACCCTTTTTTCATCGCTGAATCGGGTGATTTATTTTGTGTTGATCCGACGATGTACAACTCGGCTTTTGTAAATTACATCATCGAGCGCTATCGCCATAATGTGGCTCTGTTCGGAAAACCGTCTCCAACGAGAGATACGTTTGTTCCCGCCACGGCTCAATATGGGCCTGGATATTGGAAGACGGTAGACAATGATTATCATGGCACAAAAAATGTTCTGATTATGGCGATAAACCGACTGACAAGTATGGGGGATGAGGGGCGAGTTTTTGGATCTGACGGCAAAGATTATATGAATACGTCACGTGATAAAATTCAACATTGGACGCCTTTACCTGATGATTTAGATAATGTTTCTCGTGCCTTGATATCGGAAAAGTCTGTAATCAGGCGATATGGTGAAGCACGATCGATTTATCAAAAGTATCAGGAAGGGGATGATGCCTGGGCTGTAAGTGGTAAATCATGGCAATGGATACCGGGAGTCAGAGAAGAAGATTATGAATTTAAAAAATAAATTATGGTATTTCTGGGGATGTATGGATGTCCTGGCAGTCATGCTTTATTTTGTGAATACAATTCGGCAGGGTAAAATTCCATTTATTTCTGATATCGTGGCGTTTAGTGGCCTTTCCAGCGATGTTGCAAGCGGTGGTTATAGTGCTCTGGTATTCCTTTTTTTTATTTTGGATTTAGCTCTCTTACTTTCGCTATTTGCTTCTGCCTGGTTTTTCTTTAAAAGAAAAACATATGCGATTAAGTTTGCGATTATCCAAGAGGTTTTGCGGCTTATTTCTTTCAGATGTTCAGTAACACTATTCCCTCTGCTAGTAACCGTGTCTGGAATATCGAACATCTGGCTGAATTTAGGGTTGTTTGTTTTATCTGAGTGTCTGAAATTATATTCTATGCTCTATTTGATGAGCAACAGGAAAACAGAACGTAGTTTAAATGACTCGCGTTGATTGCTGAAAATAAATTTTCTTTGCGAAATTTAAATTACGTTGGTGCCCAGTATGACTGCGAGAGAAAAAATATTCTACTTTTGGGGTGTCATGGATGTCATTGGGGCTGTGTATTACGCCATTGATTCCTGGGGTTTTCTGGGTGGAGATTGGGTTTCAGCATTAGTGAATCTGGCTTTGCTAGTGTACATGACATGGTTCGGAGGGGTAGATGATACGTTGCAGGGGACGTATTACCTTGTTTATGTGTTGATACCGCTGGTGTTGCTTTTTTCTGCGTGGTTTTTTTTCAAGAAAAAGCATTATGCTGTCAAGTTTTCATTGTCACTTGAGGTTTTGCGCATTATCACTTTACGAAGCTCAGTACCTTTTTTTCCTATGATTGCAGGTGGATTAGGATGGGGCGGATTAAAAGTAAATATCTCACTTCTTGTCCTGTCTGAAATAGTAAAGATAGGTTCACTTATTTATCTCATAAAAAGCCAACCCGCCATAAATAAGTCGGCTGAATCAGAATAGTATTCAGCATGTCAGATCTACTGACGTAATCATTTGTGTCGCATAAGCCATATGGAATATCGATTATGCTCAACCGAATTACCGTTCAGCTCCCGGTCGAGGGGCTGCTCTTCTGGAAACTCTCCGGCCGCGAGGCGATGTCCGAGTCGTTCGCCCTGACGCTGACCCTGCTCGGCACGGATGCGCGTATCGACCGCAGCAAACTGCTGGGCCAGCCGGTCACGGTGACCATCCCGACCCAGAACCTGCTTACCCCGCGCTACATCAACGGTAAAGTCACGCGTGTGGCGGTGAGCGCCGTTGAGCTGACGGGCACACGCTATGCGGTGTATCAGCTGACGGTGGAGCCGGACCTGTGGCCGATGAAGCGCGACCGTAACCTGCGTATCTTCCAGGGGCAGACGGTGCCGCAGATTGTGAAAACCCTGCTGGGCGAGCATCAGGTCAACGTGGAAGATAAGCTCACCGGCAGCTACCGGGTGTGGGACTACTGTGTCCAGTATCAGGAGTCGAGCCTGGACTTCATCAGCCGCCTGATGGAGCTGGAGGGGATAGCGTATTACTTCAGCCACGAGGCCGACAAACACACCCTGGTGCTCACCGATGCCGCCACGCAGCATCAGCCGTTCAGCGGTTACGAGGTCATCCCCTATCACCAGACGCCGTCCGGCGGCAGCACGGACGAAGAGGGCATCAGCCAGTGGGCGCTGGAGGACAGCGTCACGCCGGGCATTTACAGCCTCGACGACTACGACTTCCGCAAGCCGAACGCGTGGCTGTTCCAGGCGCAGCAGAACCCGGCCTCGCCGAAGCCAGGCAGCATCGACGTGTACGACTGGCCTGGGCGCTTTGTGGAGACCGGGCATGCGGAGTTCTACGCCCGCATTCGCCAGGAGCGCTGGCAGGTGGAGCATCAGCAGATTCAGGCCACGGCCACGGCGGCGGGTATTGCGCCGGGCCACACCTTCACCCTGACCAACGCACCGTTCTTCAGCGATAACGGTGACTATCTGGTGACGGCGGCCGGGTATCATCTGGAAGAGAACCGCTATGCCAGCGGCGAAGGGGAGACCATTCACCGTATCGATTTCACGGTTATCCCGGCGTCGGTGTCGTTCCGTCCGGCGCAGTCCACGGCGTGGCCGCGTACCTACGGCCCGCAGACGGCGAAGGTTGTCGGGCCCCAGGGAGAGAGCATCTGGACGGACAAATACGGCCGCGTGAAGGTGAAATTCCACTGGGACCGTCTGGCAAAAGGGGACGACACCAGCTCCTGCTGGGTGCGTGTGTCGAGCGCCTGGGCGGGCCAGGGTTACGGCGGGGTGCAGATCCCGCGCGTGGGCGATGAGGTGGTGGTGGACTTTATCAACGGTGACCCGGACCGTCCTATTATCACCGGGCGCGTGTACAACGATGCCAGCATGCCACCGTGGGCGCTGCCGGCGGCGGCGACGCAGATGGGCTTTATGAGCCGCACGAAAGATGGCTCCGTGGATAACGCCAACGCCCTGCGGTTTGAGGACAAGGCGGGTGCGGAACAGGTGTGGCTCCAGGCCGAGCGCAATCTCGATATCAACGTCAAAAATGATGAATCGCATGCCACGGAAAAAAATCGAACCCAATATGTGGGAGAGGATGAAACCTTACGGGTGGCAAAAAATCAGAAGGCAGGGGTTAAAGGGGATGTGGTTTGCCTGACGGGCAACAGCCGCAGCGATAAAGTTGTTAATAACTTTATTATTTCAGCGGGCAATACGTTGAGGCTGGAGTGTGGTGAAAGCGCCATTGAATTATCAAAAGACGGGAGCGTAAATATCATTGGCAATAACTTTAACTTTACCGCAAAACAGAGTGCACAAATAAACACGCTTTCCGGGGAACTGCATCTTAATCCTGCTGATGGCAGCAATGCCATTAATGCACCAGGGGCATCCCACCAGACGGCAATCCAGCAGGAAGTGGATGGTTTTTTTGTTTTCAATGCCAATAAGTAAGCATATTCAGCCTGCCACACAACCGGCAATCCCGTTACCGTAAGGCGACGGGAGGTGCATGTGTTGGTGGGCAAAAGAGGCATATTGAAATGAACTGGTTTTTCTTTTTTTTCTTTTTGATCCTCACACTTGCGCTTATCTGGAATAACAATAACCTGTTTAATAAGAAACAATGGATCAATACGGGTCTGATACTGGTACTTGTCCTGCTTTCTACAGTCGGCATTGGTTTTCTTTTGAAATGGCTGGCTCAGTCATTTTCATTATTTCCGGTCGCGGTGGCTAAACACTACTCCATCATCATATCTATGTCTCTCCTGTGCGTCTGGGGTATGAAATTTACCGCCGTTTTGCTATGCACAATATTGTCTGGTGTTATGGTGGTGCATAAAAAATACAACGCTCCGAATTATGAAAAAATTTCCCGGGTCACACACACCGTAGCGCCGCCCCTGTTTATCTTTGCCAAACTCCTTCTCTCGTTGGGGTGTGTCCTTATGTTTTCAGGTTTGTGGCTTAAGTAAGCGTTGCAATTAACGCTGCATCGAAGCTGCTGAAACTAAGATGTTGCATTTACGGAATAACGATTATGCTCAACCGAATTACCGTCCAGCTCCCCGTCGAGGGGCTGCTCTTCTGGAAACTCTCCGGCCGCGAGGCGATGTCTGAGTCGTTCGCCCTGACGCTGACCCTGCTCGGCACGGATGCGCGTATCGACCGCAGCAAACTGCTGGGCCAGCCGGTCACGGTGACCATCCCGACCCAGAACTTGCTTACCCCGCGCTACATCAACGGCAAAGTCACGCGCGTGGCGGTGAGCGCCGTTGAGCTGACGGGCACGCGCTATGCGGTGTATCAGCTGACGGTGGAGCCGGACCTGTGGCCGATGAAGCGTGACCGTAACCTGCGTATCTTCCAGGGGCAGACGGTGCCGCAGATTGTGAAAACCCTGCTGGGCGAGCATCAGGTCAACGTGGAAGATAAGCTCACCGGCAGCTACCGGGTGTGGGACTACTGTGTCCAGTATCAGGAGTCGAGCCTGGACTTTATCAGCCGCCTGATGGAGCTGGAGGGAATCGCGTATTACTTCAGCCACGAGGCCGACAAACACACCCTGGTGCTCACCGACGCCGCGACGCAGCATCAGCCATTCAGCGGCTACGAGGTCATCCCCTATCACCAGACGCCGTCCGGCGGCAGCACGGACGAAGAGGGCATCAGCCAGTGGGCGCTGGAGGACAGCGTCACGCCGGGCATTTACAGCCTCGACGACTACGACTTCCGCAAGCCGAACGCGTGGCTGTTCCAGGCGCAGCAGAACCCGGCCTCGCCGAAGCCGGGCAGCATCGACGTGTACGACTGGCCGGGGCGCTTTGTGGAGTCCGGGCATGCGGAGTTCTACGCCCGCATTCGCCAGGAGCGCTGGCAGGTGGAGCATCAGCAGATTCAGGCCACGGCAACGGCTGCGGGTATTGCGCCGGGTCACACCTTCACCCTGACCAATGCACCGTTCTTCAGCGATAACGCTGACTATCTGGTGACGGCGGCCGGGTATCATCTGGAAGAGAACCGCTATGCCAGCGGCGAAGGGGAGACCATTCACCGTATCGATTTCACGGTTATCCCGGCGTCGGTGTCGTTCCGTCCGGCGCAGTCCACGGCGTGGCCGCGTACCTACGGCCCGCAGACGGCGAAGGTCGTCGGGCCCCAGGGAGAAAGCATCTGGACGGACAAATATGGCCGCGTGAAGGTGAAGTTCCACTGGGATCGTCTGGCAAAAGGGGACGACACCAGCTCCTGCTGGGTGCGTGTGTCGAGCGCCTGGGCGGGCCAGGGCTACGGCGGGGTGCAGATCCCGCGCGTGGGCGATGAGGTGGTGGTGGACTTTATCAACGGCGACCCGGACCGTCCGATTATCACCGGGCGCGTATACAACGATGCCAGCATGCCACCGTGGGCGCTGCCGGCGGCGGCGACGCAGATGGGCTTTATGAGCCGCACGAAAGATGGCTCCGTGGATAATGCCAACGCCCTGCGGTTTGAGGACAAGGCGGGGGCGGAACAGGTGTGGATCCAGGCCGAGCGAAATATGGATACCAGCATCAAGAATGACGAAACGCACAGCGTCGGCGGCGAGCGTAGCCATTACGTAAAGAAAAATGAACTGCATCGTGTGGAAGCGAATCAGATCCAGGCGGTAAAAGGCGGAACCGAGATCCTGACCGGCAAAGGAAAGCTGGATGCGGCGGTGGAGCAGTATGTCGTTGCCTCCGGCACCAAACTGCGGCTGGTGTCAGGTGAAAGTGCGATTGAACTTAACGCTAACGGCAAAATTAGCCTGATCGGTAAAGAGTTTAACTTCTTCGTTGAAGGGGATGGTCATATCACCACGGGCGGTAAGCTGCATCTCAATACGTCAGGCGCTAAGCCAGGCACAACGGCGCCGGGCGCGGGGCACAAAGGAGATATTGATGCGGCGGTTCAGGCGAAATTCACGACCAAGGGTGATTAAGGCTGGAGCGGTGCTTGTCGCGTTATTAGCGATGGGCATGCCAGAAGGACACGCAACGAAAAAAGATCTCTGGATGTTCATTGCAGAGATGAGTGCTTCACTTAGAACGCTATCCAACACCAGTGTTAATGATCTGCCGTTGCAGTTTACGCTGACAAAAGATAATGAATACATTCACTTCTATCATGCCGATGATGTCAGGCTGGCGGACGATATGCGCATTACCGGGATTGATTTTCGGGTAAGCAAAGAGCGCGACGGCATGGCACCGTTATTGAATTTTTCCCCGTCAGGTCTGTGCATCACACTCGATGCCGTTAAAAAGCATTATCCGGAGCTGGTGTTAACGGATTATCCCCGAGGCCGCTCCGGAAATGAAGTGACCAGCTATACCGCGCCAGAAGATATTAATGGACAAAAGGTTAGTTTCAGTTTCTCCGTAAATAAACCTGATTGTCTGGACTCGGTTGTCATTAACGCGGGCAATGATTAACGTGAAAAATTACATTTTAATATTTCTCCGTTTTACCGCGATATTTTTCTCTCTGAACTGCTATGTGGTGTATGCACATAATATGCCGCCGGTTTTAGTTAACCAGGATTTTACTGTGCAGATGGAAGATGAGACTGTCACATTGGGTGAAAGATGGACAGATGACGTTGCGCGTAAAATTGAGGTACCGATAGAAGGTAATTTTGTCGGTGAGGTTCCTTTTGACGGAACCCACTATAAATTCTACCAGCATCAAAAGGTGGGGTTTGACATTTATGTTTCCAATCTCTGGTGGGATAAGGTCGAACGCAATGCTGACGATTATATCGTATCGCAAATTACCCTTACCGCCGGGGAGGGCAAAACACCGCGCGGTATTCATGTAGGGTCAACAGCCAGGGAACTCAGTAATGCATATGGCAAGGGTCAGATGGAAAATGATGCCGGGGAACAATGGTGTTTTTATCAATTGGGTAACAAGCTTCTCTCGTTCGGGATTAAAGACAGCAAGATTGTGACAATAACATTGAATTACGATAATGGCGCCCAAGAGTAATTTATGGCCAGGAAAAATTTAGCATGCGCATTGTTCACCGCGCTATTACTGGGCTCAGTTGAAACTTCAGCCGCGCTTGAGCTATCGCAATACAATAGGCTCGATACCGTAGGCCACATCGTTAACGACAGCGAAGTGAAAGAGACGCTCAGGAAGACGCTGGGCAGCGATTACGAGACGTTTATTAGCAATTTTGATGTCTTTGGCGAACCCCATTCAACCTCAGGCGGAGGCCTGTTTGTTGAAGGCTGGCTTAACGATCTTTATCAGGAGAATGCGTCAGCTTTGGTCATCGAACCTGACGGCAAAATCTATACGGCCTGGGTCGTTCCTGAGTCAGACGTTATTCATTATCAGTCATCTGATCATAGTCAGGTGGTGAATGCTGATATTCAGCAATGGGCTGCCAGATTCAAAGCGATGCATTTTGCAACGAACAGCCAGGCAAAATTAACGTTTGATGGGGTGTGGGCAGGCACGTTCGGCACTGACTCGACGCTAACCCTGCGTTTAACGGAATCAGGCGACCGTATCTCCGGGTCATATTGCTATATCTCTCAGAGAGGAAACCGCATCGATTGTCCCGCAGAGGATGAACACAATCTAAGCGGTGCTATCACGGGCAATCGTGCGAACGTTAAGTTTGACTCCTCGTTTGGCGATGTGGATGGACGAGCCGTTCTGGAAATTAACGGAAGCAAAATGGTGTGGCGTTTAGTCACGCCTCCTCAAAAAGGTCGTTATTATGCTCCGCTGCGTTATACGTTAAATAAAGCGGCTCCCGTTCATAACGTTGAAACCAGAAAGCTGGATACCGATAAGTTCACTATTTCTCTGGTAAATAACTGCGGGCGTTTCGAGCGTGAGTGTGGCCAGATGTATTATCTTGGCGTTCGCAAAAGTGATAACAGTACGATCTCCTTAAAGGGGAAAACGCTTCAGGATCCCACAGGTAAAATAACCGGCTCAACCTATAAGAATGGGGACGTTACCTATACCGTGACCTATGCACCACTGAAACTGGTTGTCAGCAAAGGCGGCCATATTTTGGTTGAGCAGTCGGGCCACTGGCTTGAATAACGAAACAGCCGTTCAAAAGGCCAAATCAAACCGGTCACTTTATTTCTTTCAATATTAATCATCCCGAGTCCACCTATGAAATACACCCTCCAGGAAGGTTCGTTTTCCCTTTTTCCTGCTGCCTGGCAGGATAACACGATGAACATCATTCGCGATGACGAAAGCGGGCTATCTGTGGTTGTCAGTCGCGGGGTTATCCCGGATGGCAGCGATCATGAGAAAGAGTTCCACCGCCAGTGGGAGCTGCTGCGCCCACAGATGGGGGAGATCGTCCAGAGTGAATTTCAGCGCGTAAAAGCCGGTCCTGACGGAAAAATCAACGGTCTGGAAGTTGAAACCTCGTTTGACCGTAACGGCCAGCGCCTGTGGCAAAAACAGCTGGCGGTGCAGACCCCGGGTAAACCGGTCCTGATGATTTTTACCCTCTCGGCACTCAGAGCATTCAATGAAGAAGACGAGGCGCGCTGGAGCGCGCTTAAGCAAAGTTTGACGCTTAACGACAACCGGAATGTGTAAGGCATGAGCGATAACAACGCGGCCCGCAAGGGTGACGAGATTATTCACTCCAGCATTTTCGCGGATATCACCAGCATTGTGGCGGAAGGTGCCGCCTACGCGGTGATCGGCGCGGCGGTAGGGCTGGCAGCAACTGCCGCCGCACCACTGCTGGGGGCCGGGGCCGCCGCTGCGGGCGTGGCGGCGATTGGATCCAGCTGCCTGTTAAGCGGGATCGTCGGTGGCGTACTGGCTAACCTGGCGGGTGTTACCGACGATATCAGTAATATCGCGGAGGGGCTGGGTGATGCGCTGTTCCCGCCGTCACCCGCAGGTAAAATCACCACCGGCTCCAGCAATGTGCTCACCAACAGCCTTCCCGCTGCACGCGCGGCCGGAACGCTGACGCCCGCAGATACGCCACCTC
This sequence comes from Enterobacter cloacae complex sp. 382A5, assembly GCF_050031095.1. NCBI lineage: Bacteria > Pseudomonadati > Pseudomonadota > Gammaproteobacteria > Enterobacterales > Enterobacteriaceae > Enterobacter > Enterobacter cloacae complex sp. 382A5. Next base: position 2,675,934 of record NZ_JBLGVK010000001.1, on the reverse strand, counting down.
CAGAACCACAGTCACCGGGAAGTTTTGCCGATTACGCCGGCATGTTGCTCTCTGCTGCCGGACAGTTCGGCAGCGAAATGTGGCAGCCGAGCGTGGCCTCCGCTGCGGCGGGTACATCGCCGCTGGAAGAGGATAAGGTCGCGTGTGAAAAACACTCCGGACCACAGTATCTGGCGGAAGGCTCTAAAAGCGTCTTTATCAATGGACAACCGGCAGTACGTGCCAAAGATCGCACCACCTGCGAAGGCACCGTTTCCGATGACGTTTCCCCGAATGTGATCATCGGCGGCGAGACGCTGACGGTTCGCGATATCAAGAGCGGCAAAACGCCGGGGCTGGCACTGGGGATGATTGCGCTCTCCCTGCTGCGCGGCCGTCCGGGCAAGATTTTAAAAAACATGCCCTGTGCCCTGGCAGCAGCCGGGGGCGGGATGCTGGCCGATATGGCCGTCAATGCCGTATTTGGTTCCACGCACCCGGTTCATGCCGCCACCGGCGTGAAGGTGCTGAATGACGATGATGAGCTCGATTTCTCGCTGCCCGGGCGTTTTCCGCTTCGCTGGCAGCGCAGTTATAACAGCCTGACCACCCGCGAAGGGTTGTTTGGCCTGGGCTGGGCAACTACCTTTGACAGTTATCTGACGCTTGAAGAGAACAATGCCACCTGGTTCGACGAAACCGGGCGTGAGCTGAGCTTTGAACTGCCACCCGTCGACCGCGCATTCTACAGCATCAGCGAGGGTATCATCATCCGCCGCAACGAGAGCGGTGATGTGGCGATAGCCGACGATGACGGCGCGGTGTGGCGCCTGTATAAACCGACACGCGTGAATCCATCCGTTCTGCGTCTGGCCTCCCTTAGCGACGAATACGGCAACGCACTGCTGACGGAGTGGGATGAGCTCGGCAGGCTGGTCGGTTTGCACGATGAGCCGCGGGCAATAGACGTCTCCCTGCGCTATGAGGACGAACGATTCCCGCAGCGCGTAACCGCTGCCAGCCATTTTGACGGCAGCCGTAGCTGGCCGCTGATGCAATGGGGTTACGATGCGCGTGGCCAGCTGGCGAGCGCGACGGATGCCTCTGGTGTAGTCACCCGCGAATACCGCTATAACGACCATGGCCTGATGGTCTGGCATCGTCTGCCGGGCGGGCTGGAAAGTGAATACCGCTGGAAAAAATTTGACCACTGGCGCGTGGTTGAAAACCGCACCAGTACCGGGGATGGCTGTCGCTTCACCTACGATCTTGACGCCGGGTTGACCACCGTCGAACACTACGATGGTCAGAAACGTCAGCACTACTGGAACGCGCAAAATCTGATCGTCCGCTACGTTGACGAGCGCGGCGAGAACTGGCGCTACACGTGGGATGAGAACGAGCTCCTCACGCAACGCATCGATCCGCTCGGGAACACCGTCACCTTCGTTTACGACGAGATGGGCAACCGGGTGCAGGAGATCGACCCTGACGGCAATGCCCGCACCACGACCTGGCTTGAACACCGCGCGCTACCGACGGCCATCATTGAAGCCGACGGCAGCGCTACCCGGTTCTGGTACGACGAACATCACGGCCTGAACCGCGTGGTGGACCCAATGGGGCAGACCACGCTGCTGCGCCGGGACGAGTTTGGTCTGGTCGTTGAAGAGGTGGATGCCGCCGGAAACAGCCGCCATCAGGAGTACAACGAAGCGGGACAAGTGGTGCGTGCGACAGACTGCTCTGGCCGCACCACCCGCTATCACTATCATCCGCTGGGCTGGTTGATGACCGAGACGGGCGCCGACGGCGAAGAGACGCGTTATCGCTACGACGCTGCCGGGCGCCCGGTGCAGCTCGATCGCCCGGAAGGCTGGACAGAGTCGCTTACATGGAACAAACGTGGCCTGCCAGTGAAGCATGCTGGCGCTGACGGTAAAGAAAGTGAGTTCAGATACGATGAGGCCGGACGCTTAACCGCCACGCGTAATACGCAGGGTGAGGAAGTTCGTCGCTGCTGGGACAGCAGAGGGCGTCTGATTGCCCTTGAAAATGAAAACGGCGAAGCGTATCAGTTCCGCTGGGGGCCTGACTCGCTCTTGCTGGAGGAGGTGGGGCTTGATGGTGTGGCCTCGCAGTATCGCTACGACGCCTGTGGGCGCACGATAGCGCGCACCTTTGCTGCCGGCCATCCGGAGGCCATCACCCACGCCTTTGCCTGGAGCGCGAGCGGGCAACTGGTCGCCCGCACTACGCCGGAAGGGCAGACCCGCTACCACTACACCCCGTCAGGGCTGCTGACCCGGATTGGGCTGCACCCGGCGCTTTCAGCCGACGCGTGGAGTACCGAGGCTGAGCAGGAGCTTTCCTTTGAGTATGACGCACTTGGTCGCGTGACCCGCGAAGCGGGCGAGCACGGTGAGCTGGCGTGGCAGTATGATGCCCTTGGCAACCGCACCTCCGTTACGCTGCCGGATGGCCGCGAACTCAAACAGTTCTACTACGGCAGCGGGCATCTGCTCAGCATTGCCCTTGATAAGTTGTCGGTATCCGACTTTACACGCGACGAACTCCACCGGGAGACCAGCCGCACGCAGGGGCTGCTCACCACCCGCAGCGAATACGACCGTCTCGGCCGCCTGCATCGCCGGGATGTCTTCACCGGCAACGCCCAGCGCCCGTCACCTCGCCGCTGGTCCCGCCGCTGGGATTATGACTACCGCAATAACCTGGTGCGGGAAGAACGGGATGATAATCCGTTCAGCTGGTACCGCTGGCAGTACGACAGCGCCGGGCGCCTGCTCGTTCAGGACGGCACGCTGCCCGGGCAGGAGCAGTGGCGCTGGGATGCGGCCGGTAACCCGCTCGACGGATCTGCTGAAAAGATCACGCACAACCGTCTGACGCAGCTGAACGGCATTCACTGGCGTTATGACATCCACGGCCGCACCGTGGAGAAGGATAACGGCCAGACCCGCTGGCACTACCGGTACGACGGTGAACGCCGCCTGACGGAAGTGATCAGCCAGCCGCGGGATCGTAACAGGCCGCAGACGCAGGTCAGCTTCCGTTACGATCTGCTTGGACGCCGCATCAGCAAAACGCGCCAGCAGATGCTGGGCGGACAGCCAACCGGTAAGCCCGTCACCACCCGGTTTGTCTGGGAAGGGTTCCGCCTGCTGCAGGAGCTGCACGGAGACGTGCCGCTGACCTATGTCTACAGCGATCAGGACAGCTACGACCCGCTGGCACGTATTGACGGCGTTGATGCTCCGGAGATTTTCTGGTTCCACTGCCAGCCGAACGGCACGCCGGAACGGATGACGGATATCGAAGGGCAGGTGCGCTGGGAAGGCGTTAACAGCGCCTGGGGCAAGCTGCTACGGGAAAGCGAGACGCAGCTATCAGGATATTCCCAGAACCTGCGGATGCAGGGGCAATACCTGGACCGTGAGACAGGGCTGCACTACAATCTGTTCCGGTATTACGACCCGGACTGCGGGCGGTTTACGCAGCAGGACCCGATAGGGCTGGCGGGAGGGATAAATCTTTACCAGTATGCGCCGAATGCGCTGGGTTGGGTGGATCCGTGGGGGTTGAGCCGTGAGTGTAGCGGTAAAACAAAACCTGATTTCTATGTTGGTCCAAGTGGCCCAAGTTCGACTATGCCTTCTATCGCATACCGGTATATGGATAGCAAATATGCTGCACAGACAATGGAAAATAAATCAGCACCATTAAGTTATTTTGGATATACGAAATATAAATCTGCACATGAAGCCAGGGATGCCTATCAAATATTTTATGAGAAAGGTAATCCTGATTCATGGAGTGATGCACGTTTACTGGGTGAGTTTGATACATTACAACTTTATAAAAATGGTATACCTCAGGTGCAAGTCCCTCTTGCCAATGGTGGCAGAGGGCCAGGTTATGAGCTTTTCACCAGTGCATATCCTGAGTATGGTAAAGGTGGGGCATTACAGTTGCTACCAGTCGAACGTAATTACCCTGTTGTTTTTGACCGTGTTACTATAATTCCGGAGTAAAAGCGATGACAGAAGAAGAGTTACGAAAGAATCTTGTTTTTTTAATAAAAAAATATGTTCGGGAAAGTCAACAGGAAGCATTTTATGATGACATATCAAAGCCTGATGTGCCAGTGAAAGGTATTTTAGCTGACTTTAATAAAGTCAAAACAAGAACCGTTGATGAAGCGGATGGAGATTTGATACGTGATATTTACTTTTATTTTTGCTAACTAATAGTTATGCGGGGAATTAATTTTTTCAGGTTGTTTATTATGTTTGTTTTTTATGGAAGGTGAGCAGGTTGATGCATGGGGAAGGGTAAATGATTCTTGACTCGTCCCAATCCTTACCCTCCTCTATGAGGGGTATTAGAAATATATTAATTACAGATTTTATTTTCTATATCACGCATTACGCTGATTTCCTTCTTTTAACTTTATTCAAAATCTGTTCGCCGTTGATGATAATCCGTTCGAAGGGCGATTGAGAAAATTACCCCTAACCGGCTGCTGCAGAAGGTGCTCGGGGACGTGCCGATGACCTAATTATACTGCGACCAGACAGTGATGACCCGCTGGCACATACTGACGACGTTAATGCCCCAGAGATCTTCTGGTTCCACTGCCAGCCCAACGGCACGCCAGAGCGGATAGTGGATATCGAAGGGCAGATACGCTGGGAAGGCGTGAACAGGCTGAGGCAAGCTGCTGCTGGAAAGCGAGACACAGCTATCAGGACATCTCAAGAAGTTGATATGCCAAAACAAATCAGTATTTGAAGTAGGATATGACTCTCATGAACTACGATTCATATAATGAAGTACTCGATTATCTCAAGGTGTTTTTCAACGAAAGAGTAGATTCATCCATTTATTTAGAAAAACTAATGACTTTGATTGAAGGATCTCGCTCTGAAAAAACGGTGATAATAAGAGCTATTTATGAAACGTACATGCAGTATGTAAAACAAAATAGAGATGACATAAACGTTATTGCTGGGGAAAAAGAAATGTGGATTGATTTATTGCACCTTTGGTAATAAGACTTTATTATTATGCTGGTGCCATTGGAAATGGTTATAGGAAATGTAATTTCTACTCGGAAAAACTTTCCTCACATGAATGCTATCATGTTGCAGTCGGTTATATCATTAAGATCTTGTTAGGCAGTCAAAACTAAAGCAGGGGAACATGATTGAATTAAGTTTTAATCCGATTACCGGTGAGCTAAAATTTGATGATCTGCCTTTGGGAATTGATACTGAAGAAGGGTTTTGTAAGTGTGATTTATACCACGAATTAGTAAAGCGCAATGCTGCAAATAAAATCATGCCGAATCACTACCTTGTTGACTCAGTAGCGTTTTTCGACAAAGAATTTCAAGTTACTATACGTCCAGTGTGCTATGGATTTCCTTTTATGCTTCATCTTGTTGATAAAAATAGTCAATACTATAACGCATTAAATGACTGGAATGCGCGAACTAATATTCATATGCTTAATGACTCAGTGAAAAGCTTGTCTGATTGGCTGAAAGAATCATTAAACCTGGAAACGCCTGATACCACGGAAACAGACATGACGAGATGGCGCTTTGAATGGGGACGGGTTTCCGTCTCATATGAGATAAAATCATTTAATCATGGGATATATATAGTTTGGAATATAACATAGTCACTTTCAGATAAGGTGGTTTAGATATGTTAGAAATGCATTTTGATGTTAATAGTGGCTTAGTGGCCATTGATAACCACCCCCTTGAATTAAAGGATTTAGAGACGTTTAAAAATTCGGAGTTTTACAAGTTATTCTCGCCATTTACGACAATAGGTCATTATTACTTCTCTATTGATAATATAGATTGGAAAGATCAAACTTTCATTTTGGAACTGAGGCCTTCAGTGTTTTCTTTTTCCCCTTCAATATTCCTTACAAGTAAGAATGGAAATTTTTATAAAACTTTAGGAGATTGGAATAAAAGAGCCAATTTGAGTAATTTATCTGAAGAAGAACAACGCTTGGCAGCATGGATTGAGAGTGAAATAACCTCGCACCCCAAACTTAAAATTATCACTCCCCCATATGGAATTCAATGGGATCATGAATGGGGAAGAATTATTGTACAGTCTAATGAAAAAATCTTCGATTGTGGTATTTATATCGAATGGAATGTTTGATTAAATAATGTTAGTGATTAATAAATCGCCCCGTTTTCTTCTCACTTTACTTGTCTATTAATAAATTAAAAAGTTTAAAGGAAATGAAAATAACTAATCGACTGAAAAAGAAAATATTAGTCCTGGATGGCATAGATAATGACTTTATAGATTATGGCACAGAAATAGCATGCCCTGAATGCGAGGGTGTAATAACCTATTCCATCGTGAACTCATATGAGTTTGACTTGCTTTCTGAAGAGGTAAAATACTTCCTGGTTAAGAAAATGAGAGGTGTGAAGCTCGTCAGTGACAATAATATATATATTTACGATGACAGCCAACTAAATGTTTCGCAAAACACATGTTCAAAGTGTTTAAAAGAGTTTTCTACTGTATTAACGTATAAAGAAGTGCAGCCAGCCCGATACCGGGTTTATCTTGTGGGGCTTTTTGAAGGTGATTTGAAACAGTTCAAACTTTAAAAGTTGAGGTTTGCCAATGATTGAAAATCTCAGTTGTAGTAAAGAGAATGACCTGCTTCAATGGGTATGTGGTGAAAGTAACATACTGGTTAATATACCATTTTTAGACTATGCAATGGTCGACTCAACACGCCAGTTAGTTTTTGCGTTAAGCGAACCAAAGCCATTACCAACCATTTTAACCATCTTCAATGCTCAGGGCGAAAAACTATTTTTTTCTGCACCTCCTGAAGGCGCGACTTTCTATTACTTAACATTCAACCTGTCAAAGGAAGTGGTCGTTGTCTGTAGCTATCCAGCAAAAAAAAACGGCTGGCATGATTGGTTTTACTCCTGGGATATGACGCGTAACGCGTTGTCTTGCTCAGGCCCTGCATATTAAGATCAAATGTGCCCAAAATGATAACCATAACCGGGTGGCAAAAGAGGGACTGCATAAGCAATTCCAACAAGCGGCTAAAAACACAGCTGAGAGGCAAAGCATGAGCACAGTTTATATTGTCATTTTAACCTATATCAAACCACTCGAAGAGATTGATGCAGCGATACCTGCGCATGTAGAGTGGCTAAAAAAGGGGTATGCAGAGGGGATTTTCCTCGCATCCGGAAGACGGGTCCCGAGAAACGGTGGTGTCATTCTCGCTAAAAGTGAGAGTCTTGCCTCACTTGAAGAGCGACTACGCGAAGCTCCGTTTCAGAGGTTAAAGCTTGCGACGGCTGACATCATTCCTTTTGAACCCAGCATGAAAACAGAACGCTTAGCCAATGTGTTTTGACCGCGCAATAAAAAAATCCACGCCAAAGCGTGGATTTTTTTCATTCATACCGACTCAGACGTTAAACAGGAAGTTCATCACATCGCCATCTTTAACGATGTAGTCTTTCCCTTCAGCACGCATCTTGCCAGCTTCTTTCGCGCCTTGCTCACCCTTGTAGGTGATGAAGTCTTCAAACGCGATAGTCTGCGCACGGATAAAGCCTTTCTCGAAATCGGTGTGGATCTTGCCCGCAGCCTGTGGAGCCGTTGCGCCAACAGGGATAGTCCATGCACGCACTTCTTTCACACCAGCGGTGAAGTAGGTCTGCAGGTTGAGCAGGGCATAACCTGCACGAATAACGCGGTTCAGACCTGGCTCTTCCAGACCCAGCTCAGCCATGAACTCGTCACGCTCTTCGTCATCCAGCTCGGCGATATCGGCTTCTACAGCGGCGCAAACCGGAACAACGACAGAACCTTCTTTCTCGGCGATAGCACGAACCTGATCGAGGTACGGGTTATTTTCGAAACCGTCTTCGTTCACGTTGGCAATGTACATGGTTGGCTTCAGCGTCAGGAAGCTCAAGTAGCGGATAAGCTCTTTCTCGTCTTTGCTCAGGTCAAGAGAGCGCAGCATACCTGCGTTTTCCAGCTGTGGCAGACATTTTTCCAGTACCGCTAATTCGGCTTTGGCGTCTTTATCGCCACCTTTGGCTTTCTTGGAGATACGGTGGATCGCACGTTCGCAGGTATCCAGATCCGACAGCGCCAGCTCGGTGTTGATGACATCAATATCTTCCGCCGGGTTTACTTTGCCCGCTACGTGGATAATGTTGTCGTTCTCGAAGCAACGCACCACGTGACCGATCGCTTCGGTTTCACGGATGTTGGTCAGGAACTGGTTACCCAGACCTTCACCTTTGGATGCACCTTTCACCAGACCCGCGATGTCCACGAACTCCATGGTGGTTGGCAGAATGCGCTGCGGCTTCACGATTTCCGCGAGCTGGTCCAGACGCGGGTCGGGCATTGGCACAACGCCGGTGTTAGGTTCGATGGTACAGAACGGGAAGTTCGCCGCTTCGATACCCGCTTTGGTAAGCGCGTTAAACAGGGTGGATTTGCCCACGTTTGGCAGACCGACGATACCGCATTTGAATCCCATTTCTAAATCACCTTAATATCTTGATAATCAATCCGTTAACGATAACCGACTGATGAAAAGTAAATAACTACGCCTATTATACACGTAACCCGCCTACCGCGCGGTAAAAATGCCGTATCGGGCAGATTATTGCGCTTTGAAAGCGTGTAAGCGGTTTGTCGCTTTGGTTAACCCATCTTTGAGCCAGATTTCAGTGCAGCGCGCCGCTTCGTCTACCGCCTCATCAATCAGTTTCTGCTCAGAAACCGGGGGCTTACCCAGCACAAAACCAACAACTTTGTTTTTATCGCCCGGATGGCCGATTCCCACGCGCAAACGGTGAAAATTCGGGTTATTACCCAGCTTACTGATGATATCTTTCAGACCGTTGTGTCCGCCATGGCCGCCGCCCAGTTTAAACTTTGCCACGCCTGGCGGCAGGTCCAGCTCATCGTGAGCAACCAGAATCTCATCCGGATTGATGCGATAAAACGTTGCCATTGCCGCCACGGCCTTGCCGCTCAGGTTCATAAAGGTGGTAGGCACCAGCAGGCGCACATCCGCACCGGCGAGATTGATACGTGAGGTATACCCGTAGAATTTTGGTTCTTCACGCAGGGGAGCACGTAACCGTTCGGCCAGCAGATCAACGTACCAGGCCCCGGCATTGTGGCGGGTTGCAGCGTACTCTGCGCCTGGGTTGGCGAGGCCGACAATCAGTTTAATCGTCACGATTCAATTCCTAATGGGTTCCAGATCTGGCGCGTAGTTTACTGTCTGGCGCGCCGCTTGACAAAATTCTGCGACCTTAACAGCGAAATACGAATAATTACTTCTTTGAACAATTAGAATTTCAAGCTGTTCAATGCGTTATTTGTAAATTTTTGTTTGGGAGTAATCTGTAATTGTGATCATTGACGCAACTCATAAAAGGGGCGTTGTCTATACTTTACACACAAGGAATAGGGACTTATTCCCTACAACCCAAAGTTCCGGAGGTGACATATGAAACGCAAAAACGCTTCGTTACTCGGTAACGTGCTGATGGGGTTGGGGCTGTTCGTGATGGTAGCCGGTGTGGGTTATTCAATTTTAAACCAATTGCCGCAGCTTGATCTCCCACAATACTTCGCGCATGGTGCGGTATTGAGCATCTTCCTGGGGGCGGTACTGTGGCTCGCCGGGGCGCGTGTGAGCGGTCATGAGGAAGTGTGTGATAAATACTGGTGGGTGCGCCATTACGACAAACGCTGCCGCCGCGACCAGCATAAGCACAGCTAGTGCGCATAGAATAAAGAACACTGAAACGACTCCAGATGGAGTCGTTTTTTTTTGCCTGAGGGGTTGACCCTCACGTAACGTAAGGCACCAGAGTGGCGTCACTGGCAAAATAAAAGGAGCAGTTATGTTGATTCAGGTGGGTGAACTGGCAAAACGCGCTGGGATCACCGTGCGCACATTGCATCACTATGAGCAAACAGGGTTATTGCTGCCTTCTGCCAGAAGCGCGGCAGGTTACCGGCTTTATAATCTGGCGGATGTACAGCGCTTGCATATGATTCAGGCACTGGCAAAAGCGGGGCTGGAGCTTGCTGAAATCAGGGATTTTCTGGAGCAGGCGTCGCTTTCGTTAACGGAACTCCTCGATGCGCAAATCAGTTTGCTGGATAAACAGCTGCGCAGCATTAACACGCTGCGTGACAGGCTGCTGGACTTGCGCACCGGGCTTACCGGCGATGAAACCCCCGATCTGGAATCCTGGCTACAGACTCTGGAGTTAATGAATATGTACGATCGTTGGTTTAGCAAAGAAGAGTTACAGCAACTGCCGTTTGCGGTGCAGAAAGATGCGCTGGCGGCTGTCTGGTCAGGGCTGGTTACCGAGGCCAACACGCTGCTGGAACAGCACATACCCGTTTCTGACCCGCGGGCGATGGATCTCGCGACGCGCTGGATGGAGCGCCTGGAGCAGGACACTGCCGGCAAGCCGGAGTTTCTCACCCGGCTGAACGAGATGCACAGCGTCGAGCCGCAAATGCGTGAGCAAACGGGCATCACCGCAGAGATGACCGACTACATCACGCGGGCGTTTGCCGAATCGAAGCTGGCCATCTGGGAAAAGTATCTCTCTGCCGATGAGATGGCTTTTACCCGGAAACACTACTTTGACCGCATGATGGAGTGGCCGCCGCTGGTGGCGAAGCTGCACCAGGCGCAGCGGGAAAATCTCGATCCCGCCTCTGACGAGGCGCAAAAGCTGGCTGAAACCTGGCTGGCGTTGTTCCAGTCATATGCAGGAACAAACCCTGAGACGCAGCAAAAGTTTCGCGCTGCTATGCAGCAGGAGCCGCATCTGATGAAAGGGACATGGATGACGCCTGCTGTGCTTGAATGGCTCCAGCAGGCGATAGGGATAATGATGCAGAGACGTTTCTCCGCATCAGATGAATCACAGATCCGCTAACGCGGCGTCGCGGTTGGGATAGAAGGCAAGGCGGCCAGGGATCGGCTGCACGCCAGCGCGCGCCATAGTGCGCAGCGGCTGAAATTCCAGATTACTCACCCGCAGCTCGCAGCCTTCCGGCAGACGTTTTACAAAGCGCTGGAAGGCGTCCAGCCCACCGGCGTCCAGCACCGGTACGGCATCCCATTTCAGCACCACAATCCGTTTGCCCGCAATACGGGATTCCAGATCGCTGAACAGGCCTTCCGCCGCAGCGAAGAACAGCGGACCGATTACCCGCAGCACCAGTACATCATCAGGCACCTCCACATTTACCGGGGAAAGGCGCGTCATCTGCGCGATCCGGCGCATAAACAGCAGGGAGGCCAGCACGATGCCGACGCTGATGGCGATCACCATATCGAAGAGTACGGTCAGCGACATACAGATCAGCATGACGATGATGTCGTCTTTCGGTGCGCGACGCAGCAGGTTCACCACCTTATGCGCTTCGCTCATGTTCCAGGCCACCATCAGCAGCAGTGCGGCCATGGCGGAGAGCGGCAGCCAGGAGAGCAGCGGCGCGAGGATCAGCAACGCGAGGATCACCAGCAGGGAGTGGATAACCGCCGAAACCGGTGAGGTTGCACCCGCGCGCACGTTGGCCGCAGAACGGGCGATAGCTGCGGTGGCTGTAATACCGCCGAAGAACGGAGCGATGAGGTTACCTAAGCCCTGGCCGACCAGCTCGCTGTTAGCTTTATGCTTGGTACCGGTCATGCCATCGAGCACTACGGCGCAGAGCAGAGATTCAATCGCTCCCAGCATCGCCATGGAGAACGCGGCGGGCAGCAGGGCGCGAAGGGAATCCCAGCTCAGGGTGAAACTCGAACCTGGCATGTCCCACGGCAGAACCAGCTGCGGCAGCAGCTGCGGAATACCGTTACCCTGTGAACCGTCCGCCAGAATATAGTGGAACTGTGAGCCGATGGTGGCGACATGACCACCAAACATGTTGACGATGGCCATAACCGCACAGCCCAGCAGCAACGCGGGCAGGTGGCCAGGCAGACGAATGCCTAAGCGCGGCCAGACGATGAGCGTACCCAGCGTAACGATCCCGATGGCGGCATCGCCCAGGTTGGCCGTGGGCAGTGCCATAAACAGTGCCCCCACTTTCTGCAGATAGTGCTCAGGAACGTGAGGCATCTGCAGCCCCAGGAAATCTTTAATTTGCATCGTTCCGATGGTGATGCCGATCCCGGAGGTGAATCCCAGCGTTACGGAAAGGGGAATATATTCAATCAGCCGGCCAAAGCGGGCCAGGCCAAAGAGAATCAAAAAGAGGCCAGACATGAGCGTGGCAACCAGCAGGCCTGCCAGACCAAACTGCTGTGATACCGGATAGAGGATCACCACAAAAGCAGCGGTAGGGCCGGACACGCTGAAACGCGAACCGCCCGTGAGGGCAATCACGATCCCGGCGACGGCCGAGGTATACAGGCCATACTGTGGAGCCACGCCGCTGCCAATCGCCAGCGCCATGGCCAGCGGAATGGCGATAATACCAACGGTGATCCCGGCAATCAGGTCACGGATAAAGCGTGACGAGGTGTATTTCTCTTTCCAGCATGCGTCGATGAGGGCGCGAAAGGGCAGAACATGTGAGGAAGTGATGTTTTTCACAATTATCTATCATCCGTATGCGCATCATCTGTCATATGAATGGCAGGTGAAGGAGGCATTAATCATACAAATAAAACCCAGAGACAAAAAAACCCGCCGCAGCGGGTTTTTCGGCCGTGTTCGATTAGTGTTCGAACATTGCAGAGATGGATTCTTCGTTGCTGATACGACGAATCGCTTCGGCCAGCATCCCGGACAGGGTCAGGGTACGCACGTTTGGCAGTGCCTTGATCTCGTCACTCAGTGGGATGGTATCGCATACCACAACTTCGTCAATGACGGAGTTACGGAGGTTGTTTACCGCGTTACCGGAGAAGATCGGGTGAGTCGCGTACGCGAACACGCGCTTGGCACCACGCTCTTTCAGTGCTTCAGCGGCTTTACACAGCGTACCGCCGGTATCGATCATGTCGTCAACCAGCACGCAGTCACGGCCAGCAACGTCACCGATGATATGCATCACCTGAGAAACGTTAGCGCGCGGACGGCGTTTGTCGATGATTGCCATGTCGGTATCGTTCAGCAGCTTAGCGATAGCACGGGCACGTACCACGCCGCCGATGTCCGGAGAAACCACAATCGGGTTGTCCAGGTTCAGCTGCAGCATATCTTCCAGCAGGATTGGGCTGCCGAATACGTTATCAACCGGGACGTCGAAGAAGCCCTGGATCTGCTCTGCGTGCAGGTCAACGGTCAGTACGCGGTCAACGCCAACGCTGGACAGGAAGTCCGCGACAACTTTAGCGGTGATTGGCACACGCGCGGAACGGACGCGACGGTCCTGGCGGGCATAGCCAAAGTAAGGGATTACAGCAGTGATACGGCCTGCAGAAGCGCGACGCAGGGCATCGACCATAACAACCAATTCCATCAGGTTGTCATTCGTTGGAGCACAGGTGGACTGGATGATGAAAATATCACCACCGCGTACATTTTCGTTAATTTGTACGCTGACTTCGCCGTCGCTAAAGCGACCTACAGCGGCGTCGCCGAGGGAAGTGTACAGGCGGTTGGCAATACGTTGTGCTAGTTCCGGGGTGGCGTTACCAGCAAAAAGCTTCATATCAGGCACGAGAAGAACCTCAGGCATGCGTCCAGTGGTGGATAGCGTTCGCCGCAAACTGTGCGGGGCCAGGCGAAATGCTATCCAGGCGGTGTATTAAAGAGCGCGATGCAACGTCTGGAACAGGGTGACGTTGTCACCGAAACTCAGTCTGCGCCAGAATGGCCTGCTGTAGGGGGGAGGTGTTCATCCCGCGCGCTACAAAACCATGCAGCCAATCCGGCGCTTGCTCAAGCACCTGACGAGCGGCGGATTCGGTGTCAAATTCAGCAAAGACACAGGCCCCTGTACCAGTCAGGCGCGACGGCGCGTATTCTAACAGCCAGGAAAGCGCCGCATCAACCTCGCGAAAACGTTTTCTTGCGATAACCTCGCAATCGTTGCTGAATTCACAATTTAATAACGTTTCTATTGACCGCGCCGGGGTATTGCGTGGCAGCTCAGGATCTTTGAAGATGACCGGAGTCGGAATGCTGACGCCTGGATGGGCTACGAGGTACCATTTTTCCGGCGGTTCAACCGGGGAGAGGATTTCACCCACCCCTTCAGCAAATGCTGCATGACCGCGCACAAACACCGGGACATCCGCCCCCAGCGTTAACCCTAACGCGGCCAGTTCATCCGTTGACAATCCGCAGCCCCAGAGATGATTCAGGGCGACCAGGACGGTCGCGGCATTGGATGAACCGCCACCCAGCCCACCGCCCATCGGCAGACGCTTCTCAATGCGAATATCCGCACCGCTCCCGGCGGGCAAGCGCCCGGTGTCAGCCGCTGCGTTCATCAGCAGACGCGCGGCGCGCACGATCAGGTTATCCTCATGCGCTACGCCTTCCACCGGCGTCAGCAGACAAATCTGCCCGTCCTGACGCGGCTCAATCGAGAGCGTGTCGCCATAATCGATAAACTGAAACAGCGTCTGCAGGGTGTGATACCCGTCAGCACGTTGGCCGGTGATATATAAAAACAGGTTAAGTTTTGCCGGAGAGGGCCAGTGGGTCATCATTTAACGATCCAGTTGTCCATTTTCAGCTTGATGCGCTGGCTACCCTGCGTCAGCTCCATATTCGATGGCAGCGACGGTTTACTGTTGCTGTCATAGGCGCTGTACACCACTTTCCAGGTTTTACCGTTCTGCGTGTAGTTCACCTGGCTCAGACGGTACTGATCGTCCAGGGTGTAGTCGGTGGCGTCACCCGGCAGGCCCAGGATCCACTGGCGCAGGCTGTTCAGCGGGATAGGCATTCCGGTCAGTTTGCCAATCATCTCTTCCGCGTCGGTGGCGGTGTAGTGCTGGCCTTTGTTATCCGTGATCTGCGCTTCACCCGGCTTAGCGTTAAGCTCCAGCTCGGTACTGCCCAACGGGTTCAGCAGCAGCAGGCGGTAGTTATCCTGCCCCGTTTGCTGCCAGAAGAAGCGGGCATAAACCTTTTGTTCGTCAGAGAGATAAGCAAACGCGCCGCGGGTCTGGTACTGACTTAAATTACGTACGTCCTGCTGGTGCTGACGCCACTGTGGTGAGTCAGGGCTTTTGCCCGGGCCTTTTGGTTGAGTGACAGAACATGCGGTCAGAACCAGTGCTGCCAGCGGCAGCAGGCGAATCAGTCGGGTCATAATGAGGACAAATCCTTGAGATACGTTGCAGTTATAACTGTTAATGCTAGCGTTGAAGGGTGTCACCGTCTACGTTCAAATTATCTCAAAGCGTTGAGTAACCTATTACTCCGAAAGGGGGCAGTCTCTTTTATTGATCTCACGCATCCTGTATGATGCGTCTTGCTAACCTTATTAACGCTGGTACTACTCCCGCTCAACATGACCCTATTAGCACTCGGCATCAACCACAAAACCGCCCCGGTTTCGCTGCGAGAACGCGTCACGTTTTCGCCGGATACGCTCGACCTGGCGCTGGATAGCCTGCTTGCACAACCGATGGTGCAGGGTGGTGTGGTGCTCTCGACGTGCAACCGTACCGAGCTTTACTTAAGCGTGGAAGAGCAGGATAACCTGCATGAAGCGCTGATCCGCTGGTTATGCGACTACCACAATCTCAACGAAGACGAGCTGCGTAAGAGCCTGTACTGGCATCAGGATAACGATGCGGTGAGCCATCTTATGCGTGTCGCGAGTGGTCTGGATTCGCTGGTGCTGGGCGAGCCGCAAATTCTCGGTCAGGTAAAAAAAGCGTTTGCGGATTCGCAAAAAGGGCATCTGAAAGCCAGCGAGCTGGAGCGTATGTTTCAGAAGTCATTCTCCGTGGCGAAGCGTGTGCGAACCGAAACCGACATTGGTGCCAGTGCGGTTTCTGTTGCGTTCGCGGCCTGTACCCTTGCACGTCAAATCTTCGAATCCCTGTCGACCGTCACCGTGATGCTGGTCGGCGCGGGCGAAACCATTGAGCTTGTGGCGCGCCATCTGCGCGAGCATAAAGTGAAAAAGATGGTTATCGCTAACCGCACCCGCGAGCGTGCACAGGTGCTGGCAGACGAAGTCGGGGCCGAGGTGATTGCGCTGAGCGAGATCGACGAACGCCTGAAAGAGGCGGATATCATCATCAGTTCTACCGCCAGCCCGCTGCCGATTATCGGTAAAGGGATGGTAGAGCGCGCGCTGAAATCCCGTCGTAATCAGCCAATGCTGCTGGTGGATATCGCCGTTCCGCGTGATGTCGAACCGGAGGTTGGCAAACTGGCCAACGCCTATCTCTACAGCGTGGATGACCTGCAAAGCATCATTTCGCACAACCTTGCCCAGCGTAAAGCGGCAGCGGTGCAGGCGGAAACCATTGTCGAGCAGGAAGCCAGTGAATTTATGGCCTGGCTGCGCGCGCAAAGCGTCAGCGAGACCATCCGCGAATATCGCGGTCAGGCGGAGCAGGTGCGTGATGACCTGACTGCCAAAGCGTTAGCAGCTCTGGAACAGGGCGGCGACGCACACGCTATTATGCAGGATCTGGCCTGGAAACTGACCAATCGCTTGATCCATGCACCAACCAAATCACTCCAGCAGGCTGCCCGTGACGGGGACGATGAACGCCTGACTATTCTGCGCAACAGCCTCGGGCTGGAATAGCGCCCTATACCCATTTTCTATTACAAGGTGCACTTACGCCTATGAAGCCTTCTATCGTCGCTAAACTGGAAGCTCTGCACGAGCGCCATGAAGAAGTCCAGGCGCTGCTCGGCGATGCCGGGACCATTGCGGACCAGGAACGTTTTCGCGCACTGTCGCGTGAATATGCGCAGTTAAGTGATGTTTCAAAATGCTTTACCGACTGGCAACAGGTTCAGGAAGATATCGAAACCGCGCAGATGATGCTCGACGATCCTGAAATGCGCGAAATGGCGCAGGAAGAGCTGCAGGATGCCAAAGCGCGCTCAGAAGAGATGGAGCAACAGCTGCAGGTGCTTCTGCTGCCGAAAGATCCAGACGACGAGCGTAATGCGTTTGTGGAAGTCCGCGCCGGAACGGGCGGTGATGAGGCGGCACTGTTCGCCGGAGACCTGTTCCGCATGTACAGCCGTTACGCCGAATCGCGTCGCTGGCGCGTGGAGATCATGAGCGCCAACGAAGGCGAGCACGGCGGTTTTAAAGAGGTGATCGCCAAAATCAGCGGTGACGGCGTGTACGGCCGTCTCAAGTTTGAGTCCGGCGGCCATCGCGTGCAGCGTGTACCGGCGACCGAGTCGCAGGGCCGTATTCACACTTCAGCCTGCACGGTTGCGGTGATGCCAGAGCTGCCGGAAGCGGAACTGCCGGACATTAACCCGGCCGATCTGCGTATTGATACCTTCCGTTCTTCCGGGGCGGGTGGTCAGCACGTTAACACCACCGACTCCGCCATCCGTATTACCCACCTGCCAACCGGCATTGTGGTGGAGTGTCAGGACGAACGCTCTCAGCACAAAAACAAAGCCAAAGCGCTGTCCGTGCTGGGTGCGCGTATTCACGCGGCGGAAATGGCCAAACGTCAGCAGGCGGAAGCTTCTACCCGTCGTAACCTGCTGGGCAGCGGCGATCGTAGCGACCGTAACCGTACCTACAACTTCCCGCAGGGCCGCGTGACCGACCACCGCATCAACCTGACGTTATACCGTCTGGATGAGGTGATGGAAGGCAAGCTCGATATGCTGATTGAGCCTATCGTGCAGGAATACCAGGCCGACCAGCTGGCGGCATTGTCCGAGCAGGAATAATGGATTTTCAGAGCTGGTTACGCCAGGCCACCGGCGCGCTCTCTGACAGTGAAAGCCCGAAGCGCGACGCCGAAATTTTGCTGGAATATGTGACGGGAAAAGCCCGCACGTATCTGCTGGCCTTCGGTGAAACCGAACTGACCGTAGAGCAGGAAGCGCAACTGGCCGCGCTGCTCGCCCGCCGTAAAACCGGCGAGCCGGTGGCGCATCTGGTCGGGGAGCGCGAGTTCTGGTCGTTACCCTTGTTCGTCTCAGCGGCGACGCTAATCCCGCGTCCCGACACCGAATGTCTGGTGGAGCAGGCGCTGGCGCGGTTACCCGCAGCGGCCAGCCGCATTCTCGATCTCGGAACGGGCACTGGCGCAATCGCGCTGGCGCTCGCCACCGAGCGGCCCGATTGCGCGGTAACGGCGGTCGATGTGATGCCCGACGCGGTGGCACTTGCGCAGCGTAACGTTGAGCGACTGGGCGTGACTAATGTGACCGTGCAGCAAAGCAGCTGGTTCAGTGCGCTGGAGAAGCAGACGTTCGGGATGATTGTCAGTAATCCGCCCTATATTGACGAACACGACCCACACCTGGCGCAGGGGGATGTTCGCTTTGAACCGCTGACGGCGCTGGTCGCAGGTAATGCAGGGCTGGCCGATCTGGAACACATTGTGACAACGTCACGACAACATCTCCTGCCCGGCGGCTGGCTGCTGGTGGAGCATGGCTGGACGCAGGGGGAGGCGGTGCGTGGGCTCTTCAGGCAGACGGGTTATGCTGCTGTCGAGACCTGCCGCGACTACGGCGGTAACGAGCGTCTGACGCTGGGGCAGTGGCAGTGAAAACAGGTTATCTGCCATTTACTGATAAAGGCGCATGGCTGACTGAAAAGCTGTTTGGCGTTATCATCTATACCCAAAATAATTCGAGTTGCATGAAGGCGGCAAGAGAGCGAGTCCTCAGGAGCATAGTTAACTATGTGACTGAGGTGAGCGAGCGCAGCCAACGCGCATGCAGCTTGAAGTATGATGGGTATATATCGTTTTGGGTTTTATCGCGCCTGGACGTCGTCGTCCGCGCAGCCAGCAGGTCGGGTTTATCGCCTTTCTGCTGGGTCTGGTGGTGCTGTACATCATCATTAAACTCGCCACCACTAGAATACCGTTACTGGGGTAAGTCATGAGGTCCTTAGCCGATTTCGAATTTAATAAAGTGCCGCTCTGCGATGGCATGATCCTGATTTCGGAGATGATTCGCGACGATTTTACGTCGCAGTATGTCTACGATGAGCTGGAAAGTCTGGTCAGCCTGGCGCGCGAAGAGATCAATCAGGCGCGTCCGCAGGACTGGCAACTGGAAAAGCTGCTGGAGCTTTTCTACGGCGAGTGGGGTTTCTGCGACACGCGTGGCGTGTATCGCCTGTCTGACGCATTATGGCTGGACCAGGTCTTAAAAAATCGTCAGGGCAGCGCCGTTGCGCTGGGCTCTATTTTGCTGTGGATCGCGCACCGTCTGGATATTCCACTGGTGCCGGTCATTTTCCCGACGCAGATGATCCTGCGTGCCGAGTGGCTGGACGGGGAGATGTGGTTAATCAATCCGTTTAACGGCGATACGCTGGATGAACATACGCTGGATGTCTGGCTGAAAGGTAATATCAGCCCGGTGGCCGAGCTCTTTAACGAAGATCTCGACGAAGCCGATAACGCCGAAGTGATCCGCAAGCTGCTGGATACGCTGAAATCTGCACTGATGGAAGAGCGGCAGATGGAGCTGGCCTTGCGCGCCAGCGAAGTGCTGCTGCAATTTAATCCGGAAGACCCGTACGAAATTCGCGACCGCGGGCTGATTTATGCCCAGCTCGACTGCGAGCATGTGGCGCTGAACGATTTAAGCTATTTCGTCGAGCAATGCCCGGAAGACCCGATCAGCGAAATGATTCGCGCGCAGATCAACGCGATCTCGCACAAACAAATTACACTGCATTAATCTTTATTCCGATTCACACTTAAATAAGGCGATCCAATGAAACAAAAAGTGGTTAGTATTGGCGATATCAAGGTGGCAAACGACCTGCCGTTCGTGCTGTTTGGCGGTATGAACGTGCTGGAATCCCGCGATCTCGCCATGCGTATCTGCGAGCACTACGTGACCGTGACCCAGAAGCTGGGCATCCCGTACGTGTTTAAAGCCTCTTTTGACAAAGCCAACCGCTCTTCCATTCACTCCTACCGTGGCCCGGGCCTGGAAGAGGGGATGAAAATTTTCCAGGAACTGAAGCAGACCTTTGGCGTGAAAGTGATCACCGACGTTCACGAGGCGTCTCAGGCGCAGCCTGTGGCTGACGTGGTTGACGTTATTCAGCTGCCAGCGTTCCTGGCTCGTCAGACTGACCTGGTGGAAGCGATGGCGAAAACCGGTGCGGTCATCAACGTGAAGAAACCGCAGTTCGTGAGCCCAGGCCAGATGGGGAACATCGTCGATAAGTTTATCGAAGGCGGTAACGACAAGGTGATCCTGTGCGACCGTGGTTCCAACTTCGGTTACGACAACCTGGTTGTGGATATGCTCGGCTTCACCGTGATGAAAAACGTCTCTAACCAGTCTCCGGTGATCTTTGACGTGACCCACTCTCTGCAGTGCCGCGACCCGTTTGGTGCCGCGTCTGGCGGCCGTCGTGCGCAGGTGACCGAACTGGCGCGCGCCGGTATGGCGACCGGCCTGGCGGGTCTGTTCATTGAAGCGCACCCGGATCCGGCGAATGCGAAATGCGACGGTCCGTCCGCGCTGCCTCTGGACAAACTGGAGCCGTTCCTGAAACAGATCAAAGCGATTGACGATCTGGTGAAGAGCTTCGACGAGCTGGATACCAGCAATTAATAAAAAAACCCGCTTCGGCGGGTTTTTTTTCTCCCTCTCCCTGTGGGCTGAGGGTTCCCCAGAAAAATGAAAAGCACGATGAAGTGTGATCTACTGGTTGCGCTAACAAATCAGAAGAGACCTCATCGTGCCTTTACAGACAGTCTGCCAGAAATTTTTCTCCGCGTCTTTACCGGACGTTCACAGCTTCCGGATTAATGTCCTTGTTTCCATGGCCGTTGCCCTCACGCACGGTGCGGATCTGACCCTGACCAGCCTTGGTCGCACTCTTCCCGGCAGAGCGCACGTCAAAAATAAAATTAAACGTGTTGACCGTGCCCTGGGTAATACCGCCCTTCACCGGGATATTCCCCGTATTCAGCACCTGCTCACACATACCATCACCTCCCTGATGCCCTTCTGTGTGATTGCTGTCGACTGGACAGGCTGGCATGACAGGAACTGGTATCTTCTGCGGGCAAGCCTGGTCTGTAATGGTCGCTCACTGCCGCTTATGAGTGAGGTTGTCCCCGCAGAGCTGGCGCAGAACAGCGATGTACAGTGCCGCTTCCTTGACCGCCTGCATGATGCCATCCCGAAAGATAAAGCCGTCACCATCATTACGGATGCAGGCTTCCGGACAGACTGGTTCCGGCATGTCAGCCAGCTGGGCTGGAGCTTCACCGGCAGGGTCAGGGGCTGCATCAGCTTCCGGCTGGATGGAGATAAAAAGTGGATGAAAATCAGTGAGCTTGAGGCTACCGGACAACCGGTCTGCGTGGGTTACGGTGTCCTGTCCCGTAAACCACGAACGCCCTGTTACGGCCGGTTCTATCTGCATAAGCGCCCTGACGCAGGGCGTCAGGGAAAAGGGGGGATGCCGAAAACACAGCGGGAACACCGCAGTAGCGCGCGGGAGCCCTGGCTGCTGTTCAGTAATGCAGAGGGACTGGAGCCGCACCAGATAATGGCCCTGTACAGCCGCAGAATGCAGATAGAACAAAACTTCCGGGACGACAAAAGTCCACGCTTCGGGTTCGGTCTGAGGCTGAGCCGGAGTCAGGGAAAAGGGCGACTGGAAGTGCTGAATATGGTCGCGGCAATGGCAAGCCTGGTGATGTGGCTGGCAGGTTACAGGGCAGAAAGGCAGTGTTTACACTGGCACTATCAGGCAAGCAGCATCAGGCACAGACGGGTTCTGTCATACCTGAGTCTGGCGGAAGAAGTCATCCGGCATGAGCCCGGGAAAGTAAGACGGCTGAATATAGTTAACGAGATGAAAAAGCTGGGAAAAGAGTACAGTAATATGGTCATGGTGGCATGACCATATTACTGGGGATCCCTCAGCCCTGTGGGAGAGGGTTGGGGTGAGGGCATCAGCCCGCACCAGATAAAACTACGCAAATATCGTCATCAGATACGCCACAAACAGCGCCATATGCGCCGCGCCGTTAAGTACATTGGTGCGCCCGGTTGAGAACGAAATCTGACACAGCAGCAGTGACGCTACCATCACAATCATCTCCGGCGCGCCCAGCGCAAACTGCAGCTCGTTACCGGTCATAAAGGCAATCAGCGTCACCACCGGAACGGTAAGCGAAATGGTCGCCAGTACCGAGCCGAAGAACAGGTTCATGGCGCGCTGTACCTGATTGTTCAGCACCGCTTTCAGCGCGCCCAGCCCTTCCGGCGAGAGGATCAGCAGCGCCACCAGGAAGCCGGTAAAGGCCACCGGGGCATTCATCTCGGTTAACAGTGTCTCCAGCGGGTTGGCGTTCATCTTGGTGACGGCGATAACCGCAATCAGATGTACGATCAGCCAAACCGTGTGCCACGCGCTGCTGTGGGCAGACGGTTTGCCATGGTGCGGGTCATCGTCGTCGCTGTCATCTTCATGCTCATACACAAACAGACTCTGGTGCGTTTTGGTCTGAATCAACAGGAACACGCCGTACATGGCGGCGGAAATCAATGCGACCAGAAGCGCCTGACCGGTAGAGAAGTTTGCTCCCGGCAACGCCATCGGGAAGACCAGCACGATAATCGCCAGCGGGAACAGGGCGATCAAATACTGTTTAATGCCAAACAGGTTCATATACTGGGTGGCGAACTTACGGCCGCCCAGCAACAGTGAAAAGCCCACCAGACCACCGGTCACAATCATAATGATGGAATAGAGCGTATCGCGCATCAGGGTTGGCGCGGCATCACCGGTCGCCATCAGCGCGGAAATGAGGCTGACCTCAAGAATCACAACGGAAAGGCTGAGAATTAACGATCCATACGGCTCGCCCAGACGGTGAGCCAGGACATCGGCATGGCGAACCACGCTAAAGGCACTGGTTAAAATCCCTACCAGCGCAAGAATATTGATACCAACCACCACTGGCAGTGACTGACTGCTTCCCCAGAAGAGCAGCACAGCCAGTGCCAGAACCGGGAAAATGAGCGACGTCTCCTTGTGGCGGGTTTTTACCGCCTCGTGTGCTGCTGTCATGTGCTTCTCCATCAATGCAGGTGCTTGTAATTATAGATAGAATTTTGAGGTCATTAAATTAACAGATCTCTGTTAAATACCCTTTATCTTTTACTTAATTTTACCCTAATCCTGTTTTAAGTCTCCTGATATCCATAATGTCATATTTTTGATTAATACATATTAAATAACATGTAATTAATTTCATTAATTCTTCAAAATTGATCCGCGACTGGCAGCTTGCAGCATCGTCGTCCACACTTATCTTTTTAAGCAAAAGAGAGGTTAGTGATGCCATATAAAACGAAACGCGATTTACCCGATAACGTGCAAAACGTACTGCCCGCACATGCGCAGGATATCTATAAAGAGGCGTTTAACAGCGCCTGGGATCAATACAAAGATAAAGACGATCGTCGGGACGATGCCAGCCGGGAAGAGACGGCGCATAAAGTGGCCTGGGCGGCAGTAAAACATGACTACGAGAAAGGAGACGATGATAAATGGCATAAAAAGAAATAGCCGTAAAATAATAAGCTGCCTTCATTTTGACTTTTCAGGCGGTTGAACTGCCGTTGTATTGCAACTGGCCCGCGAATTGCTTATCGTTATTCAACTGCTGGCAAAATGACCAGTAGATAATGCCGGGAAGGTGAATTACAGATGTCGCAAGGAAGCATGCAGTGGCGGAGGTGTAAAGTGTTAACGCGTGATTTCTTAATGAAGGCAGATTGTAAGACGGCATTTGGTGCTATTGAGGAATCGCTTCTCTGGTCAGCTGAACAACGTGCGGCGTCGCTCGCTGTCACGCTTGCCTGCCGCCCGGATGATGGCCCGGTATGGATTTTTGGCTACGGTTCGCTGATGTGGAACCCGGCTCTGGAATTTGTCGAATCGGCGACAGGTACGCTCCCGGGGTGGCATCGCGCATTTTGTCTGCGATTAACCGCCGGACGCGGAAGTGCCTGTCAGCCGGGACGTATGCTTGCACTGAAAGAGGGCGGACGCACCACGGGGGTGGCGTATCGCCTGCCGGATGCCACGCTCGAAGAGGAGCTGACGCTGCTCTGGAAGCGCGAGATGATCACCGGCTGCTATATGCCAAGCTGGTGCAAGCTGGAACTTGATGACGGACGCACCGTCAACGCGCTGGTGTTTATTATGGATCCGCGCCATCCGCTGTATGAAGCGGATACCCGTACGCAGGTGATCGCGCCGTTGATTGCGGCAGCCAGCGGACCGCTCGGCACAAATGCGCAGTATCTGTTTTCTCTCGATCAGGAACTGACGCGCCTCGGCATGCAGGACGAGTGTCTGAATGAGCTGGTGGCGAAGGTGAAAGCGTTGCTGGAAGGAAATCCGCTGAATAACCCGCTGCGTCCGGGTTTTGCCTGATAATACGCCCGGCTGCGAGAGTGCAGACCGGGCGTTTGTTTTTAAGCGGCCACGTAGCTGACAGAGTGTTCGAGTGACTGACTATGGCTGTCAATCAGGACATCCCATGTGCCGGTATAAGGGACGGTTAGCCACGCCTTATCATCCTGCACGGTCAGGATATCTGCCTGCGATTGTTTTTGTGCCTTCGCACTCATCAAATGAATACGGCAGCGCTCTGAACAACGCACCACTACCGTATCCCCGCCAAACAGTTTCAAACTTGTTTTTACCAGTGCCATTTATTTACCCCGTAGTCTTAAACAACGCTCTCCCTGCTGCCATTTCCGAGCGTGATGTTGTTCACAATTCACTCATGGCATAACACCAAAGGGGGAGCGTCGGGATGCTGATTTTGATCAAAAAATGGCATAACGTTTAAACAAAAATGACAAAATACCTGAAAGCATTCAGCTGGCGCGCGTTTACACGGTGAAGGCGCGCCAGAAGAAAATTAAATGCGGAAATGTCCGGCAGTTTCAGCAAGGTCGCCCGCCTGGCTCTGCAGGGCGCTGGCGGCTGCGGCAGATTGCACCACCAGTTCAGCGTTCTGCTGCACCATTCTGTCGAGGTGCGTGACAGCATGGTTGATCTCATGGATGCCTTTCATCTGCTCGCTGGTGGCGATGGAAATTTCACGCATGATACCCGAGACGCTGCCGATGCTGGCGCGGATCTCATCCATGCTTTCCCCGGCCAGATGTACATAGCGGGAGCCGGTTGCCACGCTGTCGGTGGTGGAGTCGATAAGCGATTTGATCTCCTTCGCTGCCTGGGCGCTGCGGCTCGCCAGGTTACGTACTTCGCCTGCCACCACGGCAAACCCGCGGCCCTGCTCACCGGCGCGCGCCGCTTCCACCGAGGCGTTCAGCGCCAGGATATTGGTCTGGAAGGCGATGCCATCAATCACGCTGGTGATATCGCCAATTTTTGCCGAAGCCACTTCAATGGATTGCATGGTGCTGATGGCCTGAGAGACGACCTCACCGCCGCGTGAGGCCGCAGCGGAGGCTTTACTGGCCTGTTCATTCGCTTCTGCCGCGGACTCATTTGACTGAGTCACCGACGCGGTGATCTGCTCTACGGCGCTGGCGGTTTCACGCAGGCTGGAGGCTGCCTGCTCGGTACGCCCGGAGAGATCCTGGTTGCCAGCCGCGATCTCCTGGGCGGCATTTTTCACCGAGGCGCTGGCATCACGCAGCTGGATCATCACCACCGAGAGCTTATCGCTAAAGGCGTTAAACGCCTGGGCAATTTGCGCCACTTCGTCGTTACCGCTCTCCGGCAGGCGCTGGGAGAGGTCGTTGGTACCGTTGGCGATGTTATGCATCGCGTCGCGGATATCGGACAACCGCTTGAGCAGGCGGGCAATCAGGATGTGGACAAGCGCGCCGCTCAGCAGGGCGAGGATCACCAGCGAGAGTGCCGAGGCTTTCAGCAGCGAGCGCATGCCGGAGGTGGCGTCGTTATTGTCGAGCGCGACCACCAGCATCCAGTTTGTTCCCGGAACGGCCGTGGCCACGAGGGTTTTATCACCGCCGTCAAAAGTGCCATCAACCGGTTCACCGCTTTTCAGGGTCGCTAAATCGGTGCCGGTAATGGTCTCAGCAAACGGTTTTAACGTCAGGGCCGGATCGTTGGCGGCGATAACGCTGCCGTCGCTGTTCAGAAGTAACCCGCTGCTGGCCGGGGTCGGGTGAATGCCGCGCACGTTAGCCACCACGCTATCCATGGCCACGTCGCCCGCCACCACCGCTTTCAGGGTCCCGTTTTCTTTTACCGGCACCGCAAATGTCACCACCAGTTTTCCGGTTCCGGCGTCCACGTAAGGCGCGGTCACCACCGGTCCGTCCTGGCTGACCACCTGCTGATACCAGGGGCGAATGGTCGGGTCATAATCCGCAGGCACGCCCGCAGGCTCAGAGAATTTCGCCGTTTTAGTGGCATAGCCCACATAGACGTTGGTGAAGCCTCCCGCCTGGGCGAGTTGTTTAAAGACCGGTACCGGGTCGTCACTCAGCGCCACGCTCTGGGCGGAGGTAATGACCGTCATTTTGCTTTTCACCCAGTCGGCAATCGCCATGTTATGGCTGGCGCTGGTGCTGGTCAGAATGTCACGCTGCGACTGCTGATTATCCTGGCGCGTGACCTGGAAATTAATGACGGTATTGAGAAGAAGGGCGACGACCAGGCAGCCTGTCGTCGCGACAATGATGCGAGCACGAATCGATCTGAACATAAGTGAAATACCTGCTGTGTTGTTTCCATGCCTATCGGCAACCCCGCAGGTAAACTTGATGCTGAAACCGCGTCCATAAGAAAATAATATTTTTACGGGTTTATTATTAAAAAGTTAATACTTTATCGGCGGCTAACGTCCACTCGGCCAGCTCGACAAGTGTGCCAATTTCCACGCCGTCAATCAGCGGCAGCCCCGTGATACCACGCCCGTCGGTACAGGTTTTGCAGAGCTTAACCGGCACGTTTTGCGCCGTCAGGATCTCCAGCATCTGCTGAATGTTGTAGCCCTCTGCCGGTTTTTGGCCTTTCAGACCGGCGGTGACCGCGTCGGACATCAAAAAGATCCGCAGCTCCAGCTCACTCGCATTATCGCGCAGCGCTATGGCCAGACGCAGGCTGTTAAAAAGGGATTCGCTGCCGTAGGCCGCCCCGTTGGCGACGATCACAATCTTCTGCATGTTAACTCCTGTTTATATTAAGGCACGAATATTGCTTCATTCTCCCAGGTAGGGTTATCCGGGAGAGTAAGCATGACATTAATGGCTGGCAATTCGTCGGGTGCAACCGAATGGCTCCAGCGCGCAAAAGCGTTGCGCCAGGAGCAGCTCAGCAAGCTGGCACAGCTGGGCGTACTGGTGAATGGCATTAGCCAACTGGTGCATATGCTACAGTGCGAGCGCGGTGCATCAAACGTCTGGCTCTGCTCACAGGGTAAGCTCTATGCCCCCGAATGCAAAGCCAGCCGGGCGCTGGTGGATGAAAATCTCACCATACTGTATGGCATTCTGGATAGACACTCCCCAGTGCCGGGCAGCGCCGTATGTGAGCGCATCGCCGCTGCGTTGCAGAGCCTTGAATCACTCCCCGCCCTGCGAGAAGGGGTGAATCAACAAACCGTTACCGCCCCGCAGGCGATGGAGCATTACTGTCGCATGCTTCGCCATCTGCTCAGTATCGTGCCGCAGCTCAACGACAGCATTGACGATCCGCAACTTGCGGGACGTTTTGTCGCCCTGTATAGCCTGATGCAGGGCAAAGAGCTGGCGGGACAAGAGCGGGCGCTGGGGGCTATCGGCTTCACGCAGGGTTTTTTTGATGATGTCACCCGCCAGAGGCTGGTGGATCGCATTGACGGGCAGCAGGCCTGTTTTGAGATCTTTTTAAGCCACAGCCCGGCGGATGTGCAGAGCACCTTTTCCCGGGACTGCCAGCCCGACCGCGAGACGGAGCAACTCCGGCGTGTGGCCTGTACCCGCCAGCCTGCTGCGGATAATGGCGACACGGCGCTGAACTGGTTCGCCCTGCAAACGTCGCGTCTTGAGCACCTGCGCACCCTGGAGGAGATGGTTATCGCCGACCTGATGCTGGCGGTTGATGAGCGTATCCATCATGACCCTCAACATCCGGTAAGTGCCGATGAGAATGACGATCCGCTCGCGCTTTATCCGGATAAACCTTTGCTGCCGCTGGTTCGCCAGCAGGCTCGTGAAATAGAACAGCTTTCCCGCCAGCTCGCGACGCTGCGCGATACGCTGGAAGAGCGCAAGACCATTGATAAAGCCAAAAGCGTGCTGATGACCCACCACAATATGAGTGAGGAACAGGCGTGGACGGCGCTGCGCAAAATGGCGATGGACAAGAACCAGCGCATGGTGGATATCGCCCGCGCGCTGCTTACCGTGAAGCGATTGTGGCAGCTAATCCCTAAGGAGTAGCTGCACAATCAGTGGGCACGTTGTGCCTGATTGAGGTGCGTTTTTGCAGAGCCAGTGGGGCAAAAGCCACAAAAACAAGGCATTAAAACCTGGCATTCGCTTTGCATTAATTCAGTAACCAATTTTGACGGTGCGCCAACGGCGGTGCATCAGTCTTCGGGATAAAGGCGTCCAGCGGTGCTTCGGCACCGTCGGGCGCTTTTTTTTGTCTTTTTTTCAGGAGTGGTCATGGCGGATTTGTCGAGACGGCGGTTTTTGCAGGCCAGCGTGCTGGCGAGCAGTGCAATGTTGTTACCGGGTGTCATGCAGGCCGCGTGGGCGGCAGGCTCGGATAAACCCGAGCAGGAGACGGTGCGCATCGGGTTTATCCCGTTGACCGACTGCGCTCCGGTGGTCATCGCGGCGCTGAAAGGGTTCGATAAAAAGCATGGCATTACCATAGTGCCCACCAAAGAGGCGAGCTGGGCGGCCGTGCGCGATAAGTTAGTCGCGGGGGAGCTGGACGCTGCGCACATTCTTTACGGTCTGCTGTACGGACTGGAACTGGGGATCGCTGGTAAGCCACAGCAGATGGCGAATCTGATGACCCTCAACCAGAACGGCCAGGCGATTACGCTCTCTGCCGATCTGGCAGAGAAGGGCGTTCGCGATCTCGACGGGCT
The DNA here is from genome assembly GCF_050031095.1 of Enterobacter cloacae complex sp. 382A5. Classification (NCBI taxonomy): domain Bacteria; kingdom Pseudomonadati; phylum Pseudomonadota; class Gammaproteobacteria; order Enterobacterales; family Enterobacteriaceae; genus Enterobacter; species Enterobacter cloacae complex sp. 382A5. Next base: position 2,646,618 of record NZ_JBLGVK010000001.1, on the reverse strand, counting down.
GAAGAAACTGATTGGTCAGCAGGCACCGGGCTCGTACACCTTCGCGCATACCTTCCCGACGGGCACGCACGCCATGTGGCTCTACTACTGGCTGGCCAGTGCGGGCATTAACCCGTTCGACGATGTTCGCACCGTGGTGGTACCGCCGCCGCAGATGGTCATGAACATGCGCATTGGCAATATGGTCGGCTTTTGCGTCGGCGAGCCGTGGAATGCCCGGGCCATTAACGATCGCATCGGTTTTACCGCTGCAACGTCGCAGTCTATCTGGGCTGACCACCCGGAAAAAATCCTCGGTACCCGTCGCGACTGGGTGGAGAAAAATCCGCACACCGCGCGGGCACTGGTGAGCGCAGTACTGGAAGCCGCGCGCTGGATCGACGCTTCACCGGAAAACAAACGTGAAACGGCGCAGATCCTCTCGCGTCGCGCATGGCTGAACACCAAAGAGCAGTACCTCACCGGACGGATGCTGGGTGAGTACGACAACGGGGTGGGCACGCGCTGGCAGGACGCGCATCCGATTCGTTTCTTCAACGAGGGGGCTGTGAGCTACCCGTATCTCTCCGACGGCATGTGGTTCTTAACCCAGTTCCGCCGCTGGGGTTTGCTCAAAGCCGCGCCGGACTACGCGGGCATCGCGCAGCGCATTAACCAGACCGCGGTCTGGCAGGATGCCGCCACCGCGGTGGGGGGCATTACCACACCGACTTCACCACTACGCAGTAGCACCCTGATGGACGGCACCGTCTGGAACGGCACCGATCCTGAAGGCTATGCCAACCGCTTCGCTATTCACCGTAAAGGGGCCTGATTATGCAGCATCTGCACAGCACGAAAGCAAAACACGAGACGCCGGTGAGTGGCGAGGTGATTACCCTGCCACCAGTTCAGGTTCGCCGTCGTCCTCCGGCGATTGCCCGCCGGATTAACGACCTGCTCCAGCGTATCATTCCGGCTCTGCTGGGGCTGGGGCTGCTGGTGGTGCTCTGGCAACTGGCGGCAATCAACAGCAAAGGCTTCCCGACGCCGCTGAGCACGCTGGATTCTGCCATCACGCTGTTTGCCGATCCGTTTTATCGCGACGGGCCAAACGACATGGGGATCGGCTGGAACGTGCTTGCCTCCCTGCAGCGCGTGGCGGTGGGCTTTGGCCTGGCCGCGTTAGTCGGTATCCCGCTCGGTTTTCTGATTGGCCGTTTCACCTTTTTCTCACGCATGTTCAGCCCGCTGATTGCGCTGCTGCGCCCGGTCAGCCCATTGGCCTGGCTGCCTATCGGCCTGCTGCTGTTCCAGAAAGCAGAGCCGGCTTCCAGCTGGACCATTTTTATCTGTTCGATCTGGCCAATGGTGATTAACACCGCCGAAGGGGTACGCCGTATTCCGCAGGATTACCTCAACGTCGCCCGCGTGCTGCAGCTTTCTGAGTGGACCATTCTGCGTCGGATCCTCTTCCCGGCGGTGCTGCCGGCGGTGTTGACCGGGGTACGTCTTTCCATCGGTATCGCCTGGCTGGTGATTGTCGCCGCCGAAATGCTGACAGGCGGCTTAGGGATCGGTTTCTGGATCTGGAATGAGTGGAACAACCTCAACGTCGAAAACATTCTCATCGCCATCGTCATCATTGGCGTGGTCGGGTTACTGCTGGAGCAGGGGCTGATGCTGATCGCCCGTCGCTTTAGCTGGCAGGAAAAATAAGGAGCGAACATGAAACCAATCATTCAGGTCCAGGCCGTAAGCCAGCGTTTTTCTACCGCCAGCGGTGAATTTCTGGCGCTGCAGAACGTCTCGTTTGATATCCACGAAGGGGAAACCGTGAGCCTGATTGGCCACTCCGGCTGCGGCAAATCAACGTTGCTGAACTTGATCGCCGGGATCACCCTGCCGACGGAAGGGGGACTGATTTGCGACAACCGTGAAATTGCGGGTCCGGGACCGGAGCGTGCGGTGGTCTTTCAGAACCACTCCCTGCTGCCGTGGCTGACCTGTTTCGACAACGTTGCGCTGGCGGTCGATCAGGTGTTCCGCCACACCATGAGCAAGGCGGAGCGTCGTGAGTGGATTGAACACAACCTCGATCGCGTGCAGATGGGGCACGCCCTGCATAAACGCCCGGGGGAGATCTCAGGCGGCATGAAGCAGCGCGTGGGCATTGCTCGTGCGCTGGCGATGAAGCCGAAAGTGTTGCTGATGGATGAACCGTTTGGCGCGCTGGATGCCCTGACACGTGCCCATCTGCAGGATTCGGTGATGCAAATCCAGCAGGCGCTCAACACCACCATTGTGCTCATCACCCACGACGTGGACGAAGCGGTGCTGCTCTCTGACCGCGTGCTGATGATGACCAACGGCCCGGCGGCGACCGTCGGCGAAATCCTGGAGGTTGACCTGCCGCGTCCGCGTAACCGGGTGCAGCTGGCGGACGACAGCCGCTACCACCACATGCGCCAGCAGATCCTCCATTTCCTCTATGAAAAACAGCCCAAAGCGGCGTAGTGGGGGCACCACGATGCGACTGGTCATTATCGGCAATGGAATGGCAGCAACACGGCTGATTGCCTCGCTGACCGGGCGTGCGCCTGGCCGCTTCGCGATCACCGTGTTGGGTGAGGAGCCTGAGCATGCGTACAACCGCATCCAGCTTTCGCCGGTGCTGGGTGGGGAAAAACGTCCGGAACAGATCCGCCTGCAGGACGATGACTGGTACCGCGAGCGCGGCGTCACGGTGCTCAGGGGGCAAAAGGTGCTCGCCGTGGACGTGGCGAAACGGGAAATCCGTACCGCGCAGACCACGCTGGGGTGGGATGAACTGGTCTTCGCCACCGGGTCGATACCGTTCGTGCCGCCGATCCCCGGGGGCGATGCGCCACACGTCTTTACCTTCCGCCGCCTTGAGGATACGCGAGCCATTGCGCAGATCCCGGGGCCAGCGGTGGTGTTGGGCGGTGGCGTGCTGGGCGTTGAGACGGCAGCGGCGCTGGCACAAATTTGTGACAACGTCACGCTGGTGCATCGCGGACCGTGGTTGATGGAACAACAGCTGGATCGGCAGGCGGGGCTGCTGCTGGAGGCTGCGCTGGCGGAGCGCGGCGTGCGCTGCGAGCTGTCGTCAGGGATCGCGGCAATCGCGCCGGATTCAGTGACGCTGCTCAACGGACGCCAGGTTAGCGCCGCGCGCGTGGTGCTGGCTACCGGCGTACTGCCCAACATCGCCCTGGCAAGCGCCAGCGGTATTCACTGCGCCCGTGGCATTGTGGTCGACCAGCAGATGCAGACCTCCGTCCCGGCTATTAGCGCCATTGGGGAGTGCTGCGAAATCGACGGTCAGACGTTTGGCCTGGTTGCCCCCTGCCTGGCACAGGCGGACATTCTCGCCGCCCGGCTGGCAGGGGACGCCCCTGTGCCTTTTGCCCATACCGACAGCGGGATGCGCCTGAAGGTCACCGGTGTGGAGCTCTTCAGCGCCGGGCGCGTAACGGCGCAACCGGAGGATACGGTCTGGGACGCGTGGGATCCGCTGACCCGTCACTACCGTCGCTTACTGATTCATCGCGGTGCGCTGGCTGGCGTACTGCTGATGGGAGATTGCCGCAGCGCGGCAACATTTACCGATTTACTGGCAACGGCTGCGCCCGCACACGTGGACTGGCTGTTCGATCGATTCACTACGACGCAACCGCAGGTTGCAGGACAGAACGCTATGACAAAACCTACTCTGGTGGTGGTTGGGCACGGTATGGTCGGCCACCATTTTCTTGAAGACTGCGTAAACCGCAATCTGCATCAGCAATACCAGATTGTCGTCTTTGGCGAAGAGCGTTATGCCGCTTACGACCGCGTCCATCTCTCAGAGTATTTTGGCGGCCGCAGCGCGGAGTCCCTCTCGCTGGTGGAGGGCGATTTCTTTGCCAGACACGGCATAGAGTTGCGTTTGTCGCAGCAAATTGTCGCCATCGATCGCGACGCGCACGTGGTGCGTACCGCCAGCGGTCACGAAACCCACTGGGACAAACTGGTGCTGGCGACCGGCTCGTATCCGTTTGTGCCGCCGGTGCCGGGCAACACGCTGCCGGGCTGCTTTGTCTACCGTACGCTGGACGATCTCGATAACATTGCCGCGCATGCGAAGGGATCCCGACGCGGCGTGGTCATAGGCGGTGGCCTGCTCGGGCTGGAAGCGGCCAACGCCCTCAAACAGCTGGGGCTAGAAACCCACGTGGTGGAATTCGCCCCCAACCTGATGGCGGTACAGCTCGACAACGACGGAGCGGCGATGCTGCGTAAAAAAATTGAAGCGCTCGGCGTCGGGGTTCACACCAGCAAAGCCACCACTGAAATTGCGGCCACTGACGACGGACTGGTCCTGCGTTTTGCCGACGGTGAACAGCTGGACACCGATATGGTGGTCTTCTCTGCCGGGATCCGCCCGCAGGATGCGCTGGCGCGCAGCAGCGGCCTGGCAATCGGCGAGCGTGGCGGGATCTGCATTGATACCGCCTGCCAGACCTCAGATAAGGACATCTTCGCCATCGGGGAATGTGCGCTGTGGGAAGGTAAAATCTTCGGTCTGGTGGCGCCAGGTTATCAGATGGCACGTGTGGCGGCGGCCACGCTGGCGGGTGAGGAGAAATCCTTCACCGGCGCGGATATGAGCACCAAACTTAAGCTGCTGGGCGTGGACGTGGCCTCGTTTGGGGATGCCCATGGCCGTACGCCGGGGGCATTGAGCTACCAGTGGACCCACGGCCCGCAGCAAATCTATAAAAAAATTGTCGTCAGCCATGACAACAAAACCCTGCTCGGCGGCGTGCTGGTGGGGGATGCCAGCGAATACGCCACGCTGGTGCAGATGATGCTTAACGGAATCAGCCTGCCAAAAGAGCCTGAAACGCTCATCTTGCCAGCCTTCTCCGGTAGCGCGCCAAAAGCGCTGGGGGTGGCGGCGCTGCCGGACAGCGCGCAGATCTGCTCCTGTCATAACGTCAGCAAAGGCGATATCTGCCAGGCAGTAAGCACCGGTGCGACGGACATCGGCGCCATCAAGCAGTGCACCAAAGCGGCGACCGGCTGCGGTGGGTGCAGCGCGCTGGTGAAACAGGTGATGGAGTTCCAGCTGGCTGAGCAGGGCGTGGAGGTGAAAAAAGATATCTGTGAGCACTTCCCGTACTCGCGTCAGGAGATATACCACCTGGTGCGCGTCAACCATATTCGTACCTTCGACCAGCTGATTAGCCGCTACGGCCAAGGGCACGGCTGTGAGATCTGTAAACCGCTGGTGGGGTCAGTGCTGGCCTCCTGCTGGAACGAATACCTGCTGAAACCGGCGCATCTGCCGTTGCAGGACACCAACGACCGCTACTTTGCCAATATTCAGAAGGACGGAACGTACTCCATTGTGCCGCGCATGCCCGCCGGGGAAGTAACGGCCGACGGGCTGATTGCTATCGGGCAGATCGCAAAGCGCTACGGGCTGTACAGCAAGATCACCGGGGGACAGCGTATTGACCTGTTTGGTGCCACGCTGGAGCAGCTGCCGGAGATCTGGCAGGCGCTGGTGGAGGCCGGATTTGAAACCGGGCATGCGTACGGTAAATCCCTGCGTACCGTGAAATCCTGCGTCGGGTCAACCTGGTGCCGCTATGGCGTGCAGGACTCCACCGGCCTTGCGGTCAAACTGGAGCACCGTTACAAGGGGCTGCGCGCGCCGCACAAAATCAAAATGGCGGTGTCCGGCTGTACCCGCGAGTGTGCCGAGGCGCAAAGCAAAGATGTCGGCGTGATCGCCACGGACAAGGGCTGGAATCTCTATCTGTGCGGCAACGGCGGCATGAAGCCGCGACACGCGGATCTCTTCGCCAGCGATCTGGATGAAGAGACGCTGATCCGTACCGTCGACCGTTTTCTGATGTTCTACATTCGCACGGCGGATCGCCTGCAGCGGACCAGCACCTGGATGGACAACCTTGAAGGCGGTCTCGACTATCTGCGGGAGGTGATCCTCGACGATAGCCTCGGTATTGCGCAGGAGCTTGAGCAGGAGATGGCCCGTGTGGTGGAAACGTATCAGTGTGAATGGCAGACCACACTTAACGATCCGAACCGTCTGGCGCTGTTCCGCACGGCGGTGAACGGTCCGGCGACGGAAGAGAGTAAACGCTGGCAGGAAATTTGCGGTCTGGATGAGATCCCGGAGCAGGCGGGGATCGGCGCCCGGCTGGGGCGTAAGCCGATCGCGCTGTTCCGTTTTGGCAAATCGGTCTATGCCCTTGACGATCAGGAGCCAGGCAGCGATGCGAACGTACTGTCACGCGGTATTCTTGGCGATGCGGCGGGTGAGCCGGTGGTTATCTCGCCGCTCTATAAACAGCGTATTCGCCTGCGCGACGGCTGCCAGGTGGATAACGGTGAGCCTGCGGTGCGCGCCTGGCCGGTGAAAATCGAAAACGGCAAGGTGTGGGTGGGGAACGACGCGTTGCTGGTCCGTGCGGAGGCATCATGAATGAAACCCGAACAACGTGCCCGTACTGCGGCGTCGGTTGCGGCGTGGTGGCCCGGGTTGAGGGCGACAAGGTCACGGTGCGCGGCGATGAACGCCATCCCGCCAGTTTTGGACGGCTGTGCGTCAAAGGCGCGGCGTTAGGTGAAACCACGGGCCTGCAGGGGCGGCTGTTGCACCCGGTGGTGGACGGGCTGGAGGTGGACTGGCCGCAGGCGTTAAGCGCGGCCGGCGAGCGGCTGCGGGCGATTATCGACACCTGGGGGCCGCAGGCGGTGGCGTTTTACGCCTCCGGCCAGCTACTCACCGAGGATTACTACGCTGCCAATAAGCTGATGAAAGGGTTTATCGGCGCGGCGAACATCGATACCAACTCGCGGCTCTGCATGTCGTCGGCGGTAGCAGGCTATAAGCGCGCATTTGGCGAAGATGTGGTGCCGTGCAGCTATGAGGACGTGGAGAACAGCGATCTGGTGGTGCTGGTGGGTTCAAACGCGGCATGGACGCATCCGGTGCTTTATCAGCGGCTGGTTCAGGCGCGGCAAAACAATCCGCAAATGAAAGTGGTGGTGATCGATCCGCGTAAAACCGCCACCTGTGATATCGCCGACCTGCATCTGGCGCTCGCGCCCGGCAGTGACGCCGGGCTGTTTGTCGGTTTGCTCAACCTGATCCAGGGTACCGACGACTGGCCGATTGCCCGCGTGGCCGGGTTTTGTGGTCTTGATGCACAGGAGATTGCCACGTTTTACGACTGGTTCCTCACGGCGCCGCGTGCCATTACGCTCTACACCATGGGGATCAACCAGTCTTCCAGCGGCAGCGACAAGTGCAACGCCATCATTAACGTCCATCTTGCCAGCGGGAAATTTGCCCGTCAGGGCTGCGGGCCGTTTTCGCTGACCGGCCAGCCAAACGCGATGGGGGGACGGGAAGTGGGTGGCCTCGCGAATCAGCTGGCGGCGCACATGAACTTCGAGCCGGACGATCTCTCGCGGGTGGCACGTTTCTGGGGAACCGAACGGCTGGCGCAAACGCCGGGCCTGATGGCCGTTGATCTGTTTGACGCCATTGCCCGCGGTGATGTGAAGGCGGTATGGATCATGGGCACCAATCCGGCTGTCTCGCTGCCGGACAGTCACGCAGTATGCCAGGCGCTGGCGAACTGTCCGCTGGTCATTGTTTCTGAGGTGATGCAGGAGACTGACACCAGCCGCTACGCCCATATTCGTTTCCCGGCGCTGGGCTGGGGAGAGAAAAACGGTACGGTCACCAACTCCGAACGGCGGATTTCGCGCCAGCGCGCCTTTCTGGCTGCCCCGGGCCAGGCAAAACCGGACTGGTGGATTGTTGCCCAGGTGGCGAAACAGCTGGGCTATGGTGAGGCCTTTGCCTGGGAACATCCGCAGGAGATTTTTTGTGAACATGCGGCACTGTCGGCGTTTGAGAATGACGGGGCACGGGCGTTTAATCTGCATGCGCTGGCGGGGCTTACCCGTGAGGACTGGGATCAGCTTGAGCCTTATCAGTGGGCGGCGGGCGATTTTCCCCACCGGAATGTGGTGCCCGTTGACCCGCGTCCGCACGGCGCGGCGCCAGATGCGTTATATCCGTTGCTGCTGAATACCGGACGCATCCGCGATCAATGGCATACCATGACCCGTACGGGATATGTTCCCGGGCTGATGCAGCATATCTCTGAGCCCTGCGTTGAGATCTGCGCTGCAGATGCCGCGCGTTTCGCCCTTTGCGACGGGCAACTGGCACGGATCAGCTCTCCGCGTGGAGTGATGGTGGCAAAAGTACGTATCAACGATGGACAAAGGGAAGGGGAAGTATTCGCGCCCATGCACTGGAATGCGCAGTTTGCCCGTCAGGGAAAGGTCAATACGCTGGTGGAGGGGTGCTGCGATCCGCAGTCTGGCCAGCCGGAGAGTAAACAGACCGCCGTCAGGATCATGCCATGGCAGCCTGAATGGCAGGGAGAGCTGTATGCCCGTGTGCTGCCGGAACTGCCGCCTTCGGTACACTGGTGGCGCAAAGCATCACGCCTGACGGTGGCGGCTGACGAACCGTTGATGCCGTGGGTGAAAGAGTATGCTGAACAGCAGGGCTGGCAGCTGCAACTTGCACGGACGGATGCGCGCAGCAGCGTACTGGCATGGCATAACGGCGAGCTGATGCTCGGATTCTGGGAAGGGACTACGTTGCCAGCGCTGGCGCATGCGACTATTGAAGAGGCTTTTCGTCGGGCTCCTGAGACGCTTGCGGAGCGGCATGCGCTCCTGAACGGCGCGGGCGCGGGGGAGAGTGTCGATCCGGGACGCATTATCTGTAGCTGTTACTGCGTCGGGGAAAATGCGATACGGGAGGCGATTGTCGGCGGGTGCGATTCCGTTGCAGCGCTGGGGGCGAAACTACGGTGTGGCACCAACTGCGGCTCCTGCGTGCCGGAGCTGAAAGGGCTGTTTGGATAATGGTCTAAGAGTGTCGGGTAAGGCGACAATAATGTTCAGGATATTCCTGAAATTTGCGCTAAGACTGCATTTCACAGCTTATCGCGTTAACATTAAAAGCGTTGCCTCATAAACACAGGTTCTTATTTACGACGTTGATGGCTGTATCGTCCCGCATTCGCTTTCTGTTATTACTCCCACTTCTTACGGCGGGTGCCGTTCACGGTGCCCCGAATTCCTTTATGCATCAGGCAGAAAACCCCTTTGATAACAACGGGGACAGTTTGCCCGATCTCGGCATGGCGACACCAACAGACGAGGGGGAAAAGCACCTGGCCGAAATGGCAAAAGCCTTTGGCGAAGCCAGTATGACCGATAACGGCCTCACCACCGGCGAGCAGGCGCGTCAGTTCGCGTTTGGTAAGGTGCGGGACGCGGTGAGCGGCGAGGTGAATCAGCAGATTGAGTCCTGGCTCTCGCCCTGGGGCAACGCCAGCGTCAATTTACTGGTGGATGACGAGGGGAACTTTAACGGCAGCAGCGGGAGCTGGTTCATTCCCTGGAATGATAACAACCGTTACCTGAGCTGGAGCCAGCTGGGGCTGACGCAGCAGAGTGACGGCCTGGTGAGCAATGCCGGCATCGGTCAGCGCTGGGTTGCCGGAAAATGGCTGCTCGGCTACAACACCTTTTACGATAACCTGCTTGATGAAAACCTGCAGCGTGCCGGGCTGGGTGCGGAGGCGTGGGGCGAGAATCTGCGTCTGTCTGCCAATTACTATCAACCGCTGGCCAGCTGGCGCGAGAGTTCGGACGTGCAGGAGCAGCGCATGGCGCGTGGCTATGACGTGACCGCTAAAGCCTGGCTGCCGTGGTTTCATCATTTCAACACCAGCGTCAGCTTTGAGCAGTACTTTGGTGACAACGTTGACCTGTTCAACAGTGGAACCGGCTATCACAACCCGGTGGCGGTCAACCTGGGGCTTAACTATACGCCTGTTCCTCTGGTCACCCTGACGGCGGCGCATAAGCAGGGGGAGAGCGGTGCGAGTCAGAACAACCTCGGGCTTAAGCTCAACTACCGCTTCGGCGTGCCCCTTTCCAGGCAGCTTTCCGCCAGCGAAGTTGCCGCCACGCGCTCCCTGCGCGGCAGTCGCTATGATTCACCGGAGCGGGATAACCTGCCGGTAATGGAGTTCCGCCAGCGCAAAACGCTCTCCGTCTGGCTGGCGACCCCGCCGTGGGATTTGAAAGGGGGCGAGACCGTGATGCTCAAGCTTCAGGTACGCAGCACTCACGGTATTCGGCAGATCCACTGGCAGGGCGATACCCAGGCACTGAGCCTGACCGCACCGGCCAACACGCACAGCAGCGATGGCTGGAGTGTGATTATGCCTGCCTGGGATGACAGTGACGGGGCGAAGAACCGCTGGCACCTGTCGGCGGTGGTTGAAGATGAAAAAGGACAGCGCGTCTCATCCAATGAGATCACGCTTACCGTGGTTCAGCCGCTTGTCGCGTTACCTGACGACGACCCGCGCTGGAAGTTACTCCCGGATGAGTAATCCTCAGAAAATGCGTTCCTGATGCACCCACACGGCGGCTTCAACGCGGGATTTTAACTTCATCTTCTTCAGCATATGTTTCACATGCACCTTGACCGTGCTTTCGGTGATATCCAGACGACGGGCGATCATTTTGTTCGGCAGACCCTGGGCAATCAGCTTCAGAATATCGCGCTCGCGCGGGGTTAACTGGCTGACGTCGCGGTCGGAGGTGGCGCGGTTTGCCCGCAGGCTGGCGGCCAGCACCGGGGTTAACGCCTCGCTCAGTACCATTTCGCCTGCGGCAGCCTGTTGCAGGGCCTTGAGCAGATCTTCCGGCTCCATATCTTTCAGCAGGTAGCCGTCTGCACCGCGTTTTAACGCCGTGACCACATCTTCTTCATGGTTTGAGACGCTAAAGACCACCACGCGTCCCGACAGCGATTTTTCCCGCAGCTTATCGAGCGTCTCCAGACCGTTCATGCCTGGCATGTTGAGATCGAGCAGGATCAAATCAGGATCAAGCGATTCGGCAAGTTCAATGCCCTGTTCACCGTTGCTGGCTTCGCCAACGACGGTGATATCAGGTGCCATGCTGACCAGCTGTTTTACGCCAGTACGCAGCATCGGATGGTCGTCAATCAACAGGATTGATGCCGGTTCCTGATTAGTCATGGGTTTCTCCCTGGATAGTTGTGAGGGGTTTTTCGGGGATAAAGGTGACAACCACTTCTGTGCCACCTGTTTCTCGCCGACGAACCTGGCAATCACCGCGCAGGCTTTGGGCGCGGTCTCGCATGATAATTAAACCGTAATGGTTTGTCCGTTCGGCATTTTCCGGCACGCCGCGGCCGTTGTCATGAACCGTGAGCTTCACCTGATTATCGTGCTGGCTAACGGTAACGGTGACCGCCGTCGCGTCAGCGTGTTTTAGCACGTTGCTCAGCGCTTCGCGGGCGATCTGCAGTAAATGAATGGCCTGATGAGAAGGCACAAAACGAGGCGGTAACTGGTAATCGAGCTTCACCGGGAACCCCAGTCGGGCGCTAAATTCCTGGCAGCTTGCTTCCAGCGCCGGGCGCAGGCCGGGTTCGGTGAGCTGCAGGCGGAAGGTGGTCAGTAGTTCGCGAAGCTGTACCCAGGAGGTGTTCAGCTCGTTGCGGATCTGGCTCAGCAGCGCTTTGTTGCTTTCCGGCATTTCTGCGGCCTGCATTTGCAGACAGCTGACCTGCATTTTCATACAGGAGAGCGACTGGGCAATAGAGTCGTGGAGTTCGCGGGCGATGGTGGCGCGCTCTTCCATCACGATAAGCTGCTGCTGCTTCTCCTGATGGCGGTCTAGGGCCAGCGTGGCCGTCAGTTGTTCAACCAGCGTATCCACCAGTTGCTGCTGGTCGTGGCTCAGATGACGCCCGGCGGGCAGGGTCGCCAGCAGAATACCGTACTGGGTGTGGCTGTCTGTCAGCCGCCATTTTAGCGTCGTGCCGCTGGTGGTCAGCGGCGGTAAGCCGCGTGGGCACAGGTGGCAGCCTTTGTCATCGCAGGTCATGTCTGACTGACAGGTAAACTCCTGGTGATTTTCTTCATCTTCCATGTCGTACACCCGAAGCTCCAGATCGTGCAGCAGGGTCAGATTCTGCAGGCCATTCAGGACCGGGGAGAGACGTTCGCACAGCGGCACCTGCATATGCAGGCGGCGATTAGCCTGCCACAGGAACGAGAGGATCTCGTTTTTCTGCTCCAGCCCCGCGGTTTTCTCCTGTACGCGTTTTTCCAGCACCGCGTAACTCTCGGCGAGTTCATCTGACATGGTGTTCAGCGCCTGGCCCAGCATCGCCATTTCGTTACGTCCGCTGATGTGGGTGCGCTGGGTAAAATCCCGGGCAGTCACCGCGCGGGCCATCGCCAGCAGTTGCTTCCAGGGATTTAGTAGCCGGGCGCGCAGCCAGACAATGGTGAAAATCAGCAGCAGCCCCATAAACAGCGCCATCGCCCGGTGGATCATCACCACCCGGTCGATGCGTAATTCGGTGGTTTGATCGAAAGAGGAGACCAGGGTATCAATGCGGGAAACGAACCCGGCGACATCACGGGCAACGGTATCAGGATTTTTCGCCTGCTTTAACCCCGGCTCCAGCTGAGTGTGCCAGTAGCCCTGAAGGGCTTTAAGCTGGGATTCCTGACCGGCACGAATCGCCGCACTTTCCAGTTCGGTGCTGAAAGCGGTATGTTCCATATCGTCCAGCAGCTTCTGATCGTCCTGGGTTAACGGCACCGATGCCAGTAGACGATAACTCTGCATGCGTAGTGAGCCTGCCTCGTTGATGGCATGGGCATTACCCTGTACACCCTGTACCAGCCAGCCGGAAATCGCCATGCCGGTCACGCCGATGGCGGTAGACAGCAAAACGATCAGGGCGACCTGATTGACGAGTGTTAGCGGAGATAAACATCTTTTTAACATAGAGTTGCCGGGCTCCTGACGTGGCCTGCTTGCAGGAATGGCGTTATTCTGGTGCATACCCTGGAGTATACCCATACCAATAAAGGATTACCCCTAAATTGCCAATGGGGTAAGGCTCAGGGGGAGGAATGGACAGCGAGACGTCAGTTCTGTGAAAAACCACGTCTTTTTTACCGTTTTACTCTACTCACTAAGGATGATGGCTTTTTTTTCGCCGCAAATCCTCCCACTTTTCCTTTGATTTATATCAACTTACCGCCGCCCTAAAACCCTAATGTTTGCAGCATCATTCGAGAATCAGAGGTGTCTATGAGTCACACATCCGCTCCTGAAAGGGAAAATGGTGCCGTTATAACTGACTGGCGTCCGGAAGATCCGGCGTTCTGGCAGCAGCGCGGCCACCGTGTCGCAAGCCGAAATCTGTGGATTTCCGTTCCATGTTTATTGTTAGCGTTTTGCGTCTGGATGTTGTTCAGCGCGGTAGCGGTGAACCTGCCTAAGGTCGGATTTACCTTTACCACCGATCAGCTGTTTATGCTGACCGCGCTGCCGTCGCTGTCGGGAGCCTTGCTGCGCGTGCCTTACGCGTTCATGGTGCCGGTTTTTGGCGGCCGTCGCTGGACGGCGTTCAGTACCGGTATCATGATCGTGCCTTGCGTGTGGCTCGGTTTTGCGGTGCAGGACACCTCCACGCCGTTTAGCGTGTTCGTGATCATCTCTCTGCTCTGCGGCTTTGCGGGCGCAAACTTCGCTTCCAGCATGGCAAACATCAGCTTCTTCTTCCCGAAAGCGAAGCAGGGCGGTGCGCTGGGGATTAACGGCGGCCTGGGTAACATGGGCGTCAGCGTAATGCAGCTGATTGCACCGCTGGCGATCTCCGTCTCTATCTTCGCGGCGTTTGGCGGCGGTGGGGTGACGCAGGCAGATGGCTCTTCCCTCTATCTGCAAAACGCGGCCTGGATCTGGGTACCGTTCCTGGTGGTCTTTACCCTTGCGGCCTGGTTCTTTATGAATGACCTGTCTGCGTCGAAGGCATCCCTGAGCGAGCAGTTGCCGGTGCTGAAGCGCGGCCACCTGTGGGTGATGGCGCTGCTCTATCTGGCGACCTTCGGCTCGTTCATTGGTTTCTCTGCGGGCTTTGCCATGCTGTCGAAAACCCAGTTCCCGGAGGTGCAAATTCTGCAGTTCGCCTTCTTCGGACCGTTTATTGGCGCGCTGGCGCGTTCGCTGGGCGGCATGGTCTCTGACCGTCTGGGCGGGACCCGCGTGACGCTGATTAACTTCGTTGTGATGGCGGTCTTCTGTGCGCTGCTGTTCCTGACCCTGCCAGCCGACGGGCAGGGGGGGAACTTCATCGCCTTCTTCGGCGTGTTTATGGTGCTGTTCCTGACGGCCGGGCTGGGAAGTGCTTCTACCTTCCAGATGATCTCCGTCATCTTCCGTAAGCTGACCATGGACCGCGTGAAAGCGCAGGGCGGTAGCGAAGAGCAGGCCATGCGCGAAGCGGCAACGGATACGGCGGCAGCGCTGGGCTTTATCTCCGCGATTGGCGCTATCGGTGGCTTCTTTATTCCAAAAGCGTTCGGGATCTCGCTGGACCTGACCGGCTCCCCGGCAGGAGCAATGAAAGTATTCCTCGTTTTCTATATCGCCTGTGTCGCCATCACGTGGCTGGTATATGGCCGTAATTCCAAGAAAAATAAGTAAGTTTGATTATCCGTTTACGCGACCTTCGGGTCGCGTTTTTTTGTTTCCTTAGTAGTTACAACATACTATTGGCTTTTCTAACGTCCCGCCCGCAGGTAACTCTGTGATCGCCATCGCTTTTCAGCCGAGCCTACCCCTTAATACCCGAGATGTTAAAAACAGGCGGGCTTATTGTACGATAAATAAAAAATACCCTTTAAAATCATTGGGATATAAAAATAAAAATTCTACCGCTTTGGTGGTATTCGTTATAACTCCTCACTTCATAGTCCCCCTCCGTCTTGATCGTTATCAATTCTCCCTGTCTTACAGGACGTTACCTTCGCTGCAAATCAGCAATGTCGATTTAGAGAGCCACAGGCTCCACACAGGAGATACCCGATGAGCAAATTTTTGGACCGGTTTCGCTACTTCAAACAGAAGGGTGAAACTTTTGCCGATGGGCACGGCCAGGTTCTGGATACCAACCGGGACTGGGAAGACGGTTACCGCCAGCGCTGGCAACATGACAAAGTCGTCCGTTCAACCCACGGTGTAAACTGCACTGGCTCGTGTAGCTGGAAGATTTTCGTTAAAAACGGTCTGGTGACCTGGGAAATGCAGCAGACCGACTATCCGCGCACCCGCCCGGATATGCCGAACCATGAACCACGTGGCTGCCCGCGTGGCGCCAGCTACTCCTGGTATCTCTACAGTGCGAACCGTCTTAAATATCCTCTGATGCGCAAGCGCCTGATGAAAATGTGGCGTGAAGCCAAGGTGCAGCACAGCGATCCGGTAGAGGCGTGGGCATCCATCATCGAAGACGCCGACAAAGCGAAAAGCTTCAAGCAGGCGCGTGGCCGCGGTGGTTTTGTTCGCTCCTCCTGGAAAGAGGTGAATGAGTTGATTGCCGCCTCTAACGTCTATACCGTCAAAACTTACGGTCCTGACCGCGTGGCAGGCTTCTCGCCGATCCCGGCGATGTCGATGGTCTCTTACGCTTCTGGCGCGCGCTATCTTTCCCTGATTGGGGGAACTTGTCTGAGCTTCTACGACTGGTACTGCGACCTGCCGCCAGCGTCTCCACAGACCTGGGGTGAGCAGACCGACGTGCCGGAGTCCGCCGACTGGTATAACTCCAGCTACATTATCGCCTGGGGCTCAAACGTACCGCAGACCCGTACCCCGGATGCCCACTTCTTTACTGAAGTGCGTTACAAAGGCACCAAAACCGTTGCGGTGACCCCGGACTACGCCGAAATTGCCAAGCTGTGTGACCTGTGGCTGGCGCCAAAACAGGGTACTGACTCCGCGATGGCGCTGGCTATGGGCCACGTCATGCTGCGTGAATTCCACCTCGATAAACCAAGCCAGTACTTCACCGATTACGTGCGTCGTTATACCGACATGCCAATGCTGGTGATGCTGGAAGAGCGTGACGGCTACTACGCAGCAGGCCGTACGCTGCGTGCGGCGGATCTGGTGGACGCGCTGGGCCAGGAAAACAACCCTGAGTGGAAAACCGTCGCGTATAACAGCAACGGTGAGCTGGTGGTGCCAAACGGTTCAATCGGCTTCCGCTGGGGTGAGAAGGGCAAATGGAACCTTGAACAACGTAACGGTACAACAGGCGAAGAGACCGAGCTGCGCCTGAGCATGCTGGGCAGCCAGGATGAGATCGCAGAAGTGGGCTTCCCGTACTTTGGCGGCGAAGGTTCTGAGCACTTCAACAAGGTCGAGCTACAGAACGTGCTGATGCACAAACTGCCGGTGAAACGCCTGCAGCTGGCAGACGGCTCTAGCGCCCTGGTGACCACCGTGTATGACCTGACGCTGGCCAACTACGGTCTGGAGCGCGGTCTGAACGATGAAAACTGCGCGACCAGCTATGACGATGTGAAGGCGTACACCCCAGCCTGGGCGGAGCAGATCACCGGCGTACCGCGTGCGCAGATCACCCGTATCGCCCGTGAATTCGCAGAAAACGCTGACAAAACCCACGGTCGTTCAATGATTATCGTCGGTGCCGGTCTGAACCACTGGTATCACCTCGATATGAACTACCGTGGCCTGATCAACATGCTGATCTTCTGCGGCTGTGTCGGTCAGAGCGGTGGCGGCTGGGCGCACTACGTGGGCCAGGAAAAACTGCGTCCGCAGACCGGCTGGCAGCCGCTGGCGTTTGCCCTCGACTGGCAGCGTCCGGCGCGTCATATGAACAGCACTTCCTACTTCTATAACCACTCCAGCCAGTGGCGCTACGAGACGGTTACCGCGCAGGAGCTGCTGTCGCCAATGGCAGATAAATCCCGCTACAGCGGTCATCTGATCGACTTTAACGTCCGCGCTGAACGCATGGGCTGGTTGCCGTCCGCGCCTCAGCTGGGCACTAACCCGCTGCGCATTGCAGAAGAGGCGAAGCAGGCAGGGATGTCGCCAGTGGATTACACCGTTAAGTCTCTGAAAGACGGTTCAATCCGTTTTGCGGCCGAGCAGCCAGAAAACGGTAAAAACCATCCGCGTAACCTGTTCATCTGGCGTTCCAACCTGCTGGGCTCGTCCGGTAAAGGCCACGAATACATGCTGAAATACCTGCTCGGTACCGAAAACGGTATCCAGGGTAAAGATCTCGGCAAGCAGGGCGGCGTGAAGCCGGAAGAGGTGGAGTGGAAAGACAACGGTCTCGACGGCAAGCTGGATCTGGTGGTGACCCTCGACTTCCGTCTCTCCAGCACCTGCCTGTACTCCGATATCGTGCTGCCTACCGCTACCTGGTACGAAAAAGACGACATGAATACCTCGGATATGCATCCGTTTATTCATCCGCTGTCTGCGGCCGTTGACCCGGCGTGGGAATCAAAAAGCGACTGGGATATCTACAAAGACATCGCGAAGAAATTCTCTGAAGTCTGCGTAGGGCACCTGGGCAAAGAGACCGACGTGGTGACGCTGCCTATCCAGCACGACTCCGCTGCTGAACTGGCGCAGCCGCTGGACGTGAAGGACTGGAAAAAAGGTGAATGTGACCTGATCCCGGGCGTAACGGCGCCGCACATTATTCCGGTGGAACGTGACTACCCGGCGACCTACGAGCGCTTTACCTCTATCGGCCCGCTGATGGAGAAAATCGGCAACGGCGGGAAAGGGATTGCCTGGAACACCCAGAGCGAAATGGATCTGCTGCGCAAGCTCAATTACACCAAAGCGGACGGCCCGGCCAAAGGCCAGCCAATGCTGAATACGGCGATTGATGCGGCAGAAATGATCCTGACCCTGGCACCGGAAACCAACGGCCAGGTTGCCGTGAAGGCCTGGAAAGCGCTGAGCGAATTCACCGGCCGCGACCACACGCATCTGGCGCTCAACAAAGAAGACGAAAAAATCCGCTTCCGCGATATTCAGGCGCAGCCGCGCAAAATTATCTCCAGCCCGACCTGGTCTGGCCTGGAAGATGAACATGTCTCTTATAACGCCGGGTATACCAACGTTCACGAGCTGATCCCATGGCGTACTCTGTCCGGTCGTCAGTCGCTGTATCAGGATCACCAGTGGATGCGTGACTTCGGCGAAAGCCTGCTGGTTTACCGTCCACCAATCGACACCCGCTCCGTGAAAGCGGTGATGGGCGCGAAATCGAACGGCAACCCGGAGAAGGCGCTGAACTTCCTGACGCCGCACCAGAAGTGGGGGATCCACTCTACTTATAGCGACAACCTGCTGATGCTGACCTTGTCCCGCGGTGGTCCGATTGTGTGGATGAGTGAAGCGGACGCCAAAGATCTGGGTATTGAAGATAACGACTGGATCGAAGTGTTCAACAGCAACGGCGCCCTGACGGCGCGTGCGGTGGTGAGCCAGCGCGTACCGGCCGGGATGACCATGATGTACCACGCGCAGGAACGTATCGTGAACCTGCCGGGTTCAGAGATCACCGAGCAGCGCGGCGGTATTCACAACTCCGTGACCCGTATTACGCCGAAGCCGACCCACATGATCGGTGGCTATGCACAGCTGGCCTACGGCTTTAACTACTACGGCACGGTAGGGTCTAACCGCGATGAGTTCGTGGTGGTACGTAAGATGAAAAATATTAACTGGTTAGATGGCGAAGGTAATGACCAGGTACAGGAGAGCGTAAAATGAAAATTCGTTCACAAGTCGGCATGGTGCTGAATCTGGATAAATGCATCGGCTGTCATACCTGCTCAGTCACCTGTAAGAACGTCTGGACCAGCCGTGAAGGGATGGAATACGCCTGGTTCAACAACGTGGAAAGTAAGCCGGGTACCGGCTTCCCGACCGACTGGGAAAACCAGGAGAAGTGGAAGGGTGGCTGGATCCGTAAAATCAACGGTAAGCTGCAGCCGCGCATGGGTAACCGTGCGATGCTGCTGGGTAAAATCTTCGCCAACCCGCATCTGCCGGGTATCGAAGATTATTACGAGCCGTTTGACTACGACTACCAGAACCTGCATAACGCACCGGAAAGTAAGCACCAGCCGATTGCCCGTCCTCGCTCGCTGATCACCGGCCAGCGCATGGACAAAATTACCAGCGGTCCAAACTGGGAAGAGATTCTGGGCGGCGAGTTCGAAAAACGCGCCAAAGACCAGAACTTCGAGAACATGCAGAAGGCGATGTACGGCCAGTTTGAAAACACCTTCATGATGTACCTGCCGCGTCTGTGTGAGCACTGCCTCAACCCGGCGTGCGTGGCGACCTGCCCGAGCGGCGCCATCTATAAGCGTGAAGAAGACGGCATCGTGCTGATCGACCAGGATAAGTGCCGCGGCTGGCGTATGTGCATCACCGGTTGTCCGTACAAAAAAATCTACTTCAACTGGAAGAGCGGTAAGTCTGAGAAGTGCATCTTCTGTTACCCGCGTATCGAAGCCGGTATGCCGACCGTTTGCTCTGAGAGCTGCGTAGGCCGTATTCGTTACCTCGGCGTGCTGCTGTATGACGCGGACGCGATTGAAAATGCCGCGAGCACCGAGAACGAGAAAGATCTGTACCAGCGTCAGCTGGACGTGTTCCTTGACCCGAACGATCCGAAAGTGATTGAGCAGGCGCTGAAAGACGGCATTCCGCAGAGCGTAATCGACGCGGCGCAGCAGTCTCCGGTATACAAAATGGCGATGGACTGGAAGCTGGCCCTGCCACTGCACCCGGAATACCGCACGCTTCCGATGGTCTGGTACGTGCCGCCTCTGTCGCCAATTCAGTCAGCCGCGGATGCAGGCGAGCTGGGCAGCAACGGCATTCTGCCGGACGTGGAGAGCCTGCGTATCCCGGTTCAGTACCTGGCAAACCTGCTGACCGCAGGCGATACCCAGCCGGTACTGCTGGCGCTGAAACGTATGCTGGCGATGCGCCACTTCAAACGTGCGGAAACCGTGGACGGCGTGACCGACACCCGTGCGCTGGAAGAGGTCGGCCTGACCGAAGCGCAGGCGCAGGAGATGTACCGCTACCTGGCCATTGCCAACTACGAAGATCGTTTCGTGGTACCAAGCAGCCACCGTGAACTGGCCCGCGAAGCCTTCCCGGAGAAAAACGGTTGTGGCTTTAGCTTTGGCGACGGTTGCCACGGGTCTGACAGCAAATTCAACCTGTTCAACAGCCGCCGCATCGATGCCATGGATGTGACCAGCAAAACGGAGCCGCACCCATGATTGAACTCGTGATTGTTTCGCGTCTGCTGGAGTACCCGGATGCTGCGCTGGCGCAGCATCAGCAGGAACTCTTTGATGCGCTCGCGTCCTCTGAAAACCTGGATAAAGAAGATGCCCAGACACTGGGCGTTTTCCTCCGCGACCTGTTAGCGCGCGATCTTCTCGATGCGCAGGCGGATTACAGCCAGCTGTTCGATCGCGGTCGCGCAACCTCGCTGCTGCTGTTTGAACATGTTCATGGTGAATCCCGCGATCGGGGGCAGGCGATGGTGGACCTGATGGCCCAGTACGAGCAGCACGGCCTGCAGCTCGACAGCCGCGAGCTGCCGGATCATCTGCCGCTGTACCTGGAGTATCTGGCGCAGTTGCCAAAAGAAGAAGCGCTGGGTGGTCTGCAGGACATCGCGCCGATTTTGGCGTTGCTCAGCGCCCGTCTTCAGCAGCGCGAGAGCCGCTATGCGGTGCTGTTTGGGGTGCTGGTGAAGCTGGCGAATGCCTCGGTCGACAGTGAAAAAGTGGCGGAGAAAATTGCGGACGAAGCCCGCGACGACACGCCACAGGCGCTGGATGCAGTCTGGGAAGAAGAGCAGGTGAAATTCTTTGCTGACCAGAGCTGCGGCGAATCTGAAATTTCGGCTCACCAGCGTCGTTTTGCCGGCGCGGTTGCCCCGCAATATTTGAATATCTCTAACGGAGGACGGCACTAATGCACTTCCTGAATATGTTCTTCTTTGACATTTACCCGTATATCGCGGGCACCGTGTTCCTGGTGGGAAGCTGGCTGCGTTATGACTATGGCCAGTACACCTGGCGTGCTGCCTCCAGCCAGATGCTGGATCGTAAAGGGATGCACGTTGCGTCTAACCTGTTCCACATCGGTATTCTGGGGATTTTTGCCGGTCACTTCCTGGGAATGCTGACGCCACACTGGATGTATGAAGCGTGGCTGCCCATCGAAGTGAAGCAGAAGATGGCGATGATCGCCGGTGGCGCTTGCGGCGTGATGACCCTGGTTGGTGGTCTGCTGCTGCTGAAACGCCGTCTGTTCAGTCCGCGCGTGCGGGCTACCACGACCACGGCGGATATCCTGATCCTCTCTCTGCTGATGGTTCAGTGCGCACTGGGTCTGCTGACCATTCCATTCTCGGCGCAGCATATGGACGGTAGCGAGATGATGAAGCTGGTGGGATGGGCGCAGTCCGTAGTGACCTTCCACGGAGGCGCATCTGAACATCTGGATGGGGTGGCGTTTATCTTCCGCCTGCACCTGGTGTTGGGTATGACCCTGTTTGTGCTGTTCCCGTTCTCTCGTCTGGTGCACATCTGGAGCGCGCCGGTGGAGTACCTGACGCGCAAATACCAGATTGTGCGTGCCCGTCGCTAATTTGTCGTTTTGATACTAACCCCGCATTCGCGGGGTTTTTTTTCGCCCCAGCCCAGGTTATTGCCTGCCGCAGCAAACAGGATCAGCGCGCCGCCCGCCAGTTGGGTAATATCCAGCGAATGCCCGAAGACCACGTTATCGACAACGATGGCTACTACCGGATAGATAAAGGACAGTGAACCGGTAATGGGCGTCGGAAGTTTTTGGATGGCGCTATACAGCAGCTGATACATGATACCGGTATGGACAATGCCCAGCGTCAGTAAAATTGGCCACGGAAAATCAGCGGACAAGGTGGGCATACGGGCAAACGGCAGAAGCATTACCACGCCTGTCAGCACCTGAATAAACGCTATATGCTGTGGCGCGATGGATTTCAGTTTGCGGGCAATAATCGCCGTCAACGCATAGAAGAACGCCGCACCCAGTGCCAGACCGATCCCCGCGAGCCAGGCTGAGCCATGGGAACCGGACAGTTCGCCTGAGAGCAAAATTACCACCCCGCCGAAGGCAAGAAACAGCCAGCCCCATTTGACCAGACTGACGCGTTCGCCTAATAACATACCCATCATCACCAGCATAAAGGGCTGAGTGTTATAGACCACAGTGGAAAGGCCAATCGAAATACGGTCATAGGCAGCGAACAGCAGCAGCCAGTTCACCACTAATGCTACCCCGCCGAGAATAGCCAGCAGCAGAGAGGTGCGGGTGAGGGGACTAAAGGGTTTTTGGCTCATTCGAATGAAAATGAACAGTGCGATTGCGCCGATCAGACAGCGCCAGAAAACCACTTCTGACACTGGCAGTCCGGAGAGTAAAACAAACGCGCCAATCGAGCCGGAAATTAACATCGCCAGGCTCATTTGCCAGACGCCTTTATGTAAGTCACGCATCATTCACCTCCTGGTTGATGACGCTATTGTCGAAAATTGCTGTCGGGTTTTACAGGGTTGAGATAAGGTTAAATACGCGAATGACTTTTTAAAATTAGGTGAAAACGATGGAATACCTTCTCGATGATATCGATCGGCAAATTTTGGCTTGTCTGGTCGACGATGCGCGTATGTCGCTGAAGGTGCTCAGCGGTCGTGTTGGTCTGACTTCGCCCAGCACCGCAGAACGCCTGAAAAGGCTGGAAGAGCGTGGAGTGATTCTGGGTTACGGTGCCCGGGTCAATCTGGCGGCGTTAGGTTATACGCTACAGGCGCTGGTGCGGGTTCGCCCGTTGCCTGGACTGTTACATAAAGTGGACAAATACATCCAGGCGATGCCGGAGTGCATTGAAAGCGACAAAGTGACCGGTGAAGACTGTTTTGTCATCCGGCTGGTGGTGCGGTCAATTGAGCAACTGGATGTGTTGCTGGACGGGCTGGCGGAGCATGCCCAGTGTAATACGTCGATTGTGAAGAGCTCACCGGTGAAGCGACGCTTGCCGCCGATGTAAACGTCTGTCGCCGGGTGGCGGCTACGCCTTACCCGGCCTACGAAAGTGTGCTCGGTTTGGTTTTTTATGATTTTTGGAAGTAATGGTGGTGGGGGAAGGATTCGAACCTTCGAAGTCGATGACGGCAGATTTACAGTCTGCTCCCTTTGGCCGCTCGGGAACCCCACCAGGGGTAATTCAAATTTTTGAGGTCGTGCTGAGAGATGGTGGTGGGGGAAGGATTCGAACCTTCGAAGTCGATGACGGCAGATTTACAGTCTGCTCCCTTTGGCCGCTCGGGAACCCCACCACGGGGTAATGCTTCTACTGGCCTGCTTCCTGCTGGAAGCGGGGCGCATCATATCAAATGACACGCCCCTGTAAAGCGTTACCACAAGAAAAATAAACTGGTTGCCTGATTTTTACCCGCAAAGCTGTAAAGCTAACCAATTCATTTCACTGTCGATTAAAGAATGATCGTTCTGTTACCGTAAACGAATACGCGCTGCGCCAGCACCTGATAGAGTGCGCGGCTCAGAACGTTCTTCTCAACATCGCGCCCGGCACGCATCATGTCTTCCGCCGTGTAGGTGTGATCCACATGAATCACGTCCTGCATGATGATTGGGCCTTCATCCAGATTGTCATTTACGTAATGCGCCGTTGCGCCGATGATCTTCACGCCGCGTTCATAGGCTTGATGGTAGGGGCGTGCGCCAATAAAGGCGGGCAGGAAGGAGTGGTGAATGTTGATAATTTTGTTCGGGAAACGCGCCACGAAGGAGGGCGTCAACACGCGCATGTATTTCGCCAGGACAACGTAGTCCGGGTTGTGCGCTTCAATAGCCTCAGCCATCAGGTTGTCGTGCTCTTCACGCGTATGGCCTTCATGGCTCACCAGCTCGAACGGAATATCAAAACGCTCTACCAGCGTACGCAGCGTCTCGTGGTTACCGATAACGGCGGCGATTTCGACATCCAGACCGCCGTAGTTTGCTTTCATCAGCAAATCGCCCAGGCAGTGGGCTTCTTTGGTCACCAGAATCACGATGCGACGACGGCCCGCTGGCGTCAGCTCGCGTACGGAACCTTCCGGCAGCGCGCTATCCAGATCGGCAAGCAGAGTGGTGTCGTTGAAAATACCTTCCAGTTCGGTACGCATGAAGAAACGACCGGTACGGTGGTCAACGAATTCGTTGTTCTGCACGATATTCAATTCATGTTTGTAACAGATGTTGGTAATTCGTGCGATCAGCCCTTTTTGATCGGGACAGATGGTGCGCAGAACTTTACGTTGTAGTGATTGCATCGCCGGGAAATCCTGTTTGAGTATTTGCGAAGTCTCGGTTGTCGGGCGTTACTGCCCGCAACACTTTTTAAATTTTTTACCAGAACCACAAGGGCAGGGATCGTTACGACCAAACTGCGGGCGCGTTCCGTCAATATAATACCATTGCCCGCTTTCCTTTAAGAACCGGGAACGTTCGATAATGGCACCCGGTTTATTGTGTTCAGTAAATCGGGCAACAAAGCTGACGTAACCTTCATTTTCGTGACTACCGGGTGCGGATTCATAAACGGTAAGACCGAGCCACTGGGTATTGGCGAACCCGGCTTCGATCTCCTGTTTGAAACTGGCGGCCTGGCATGAGGGGTGCCAGGTTTTAATCAGGTAGTCTGCGTCTTTGATCACAAAAGCGGTATACCGTGAACGCATAAGGTGTGATGGGTCTGGTGCAACCTGATCGCCAGAAAGATATCGCTGGCAACATAGGCTATACTCCAGAGCGCTACCACAGGGGCAGAGTTGAGACACGATTCTCTTCCTGGAACAAAAAATTAAGGGCGTAAAACGCTTCGGGTAGCACCATGTTAACTGAGCTGTTGCGTTGACGCTATGTCGGGAATCCAGGGGAAGTAAAACAGGGCTAATGAGAAAGGTTAAAATTGGACTGGCGCTGGGCTCAGGTGCAGCCCGCGGATGGTCACACATCGGCGTGATAAATGCCTTAAACCAGATGGGCGTCGATGTCGATATTGTTGCAGGATGTTCGATTGGATCGCTGGTAGGTTCCGCCTATGCGTGCGGCAAATTGCCCGAACTTGAAACGTGGGTGCGATCCTTCAGTTACTGGGACGTGCTGCGCCTGATGGACCTTTCGTGGCAGCGCGGTGGGTTGCTTCGCGGTGAACGCGTCTTTAATCAGTTCCGTCAGATTATGCCTCTTCAGGACTTCAGCGATTGTCAGCTGCCATTTGGTGCCGTGGCGACGAATCTCAGTACGGGACGTGAGCTGTGGCTGACCGAAGGGGATATCCACCTTGCTGTTCGCGCCTCCTGCAGTATGCCGGGCCTTATGGCTCCTGTCCCGCATAATGGGTACTGGCTTGTTGATGGCGGAGTCGTTAACCCCGTGCCAATCTCTTTGACGCGCGCAATGGGGGCTGACATCGTGATCGCGGTCGATTTACAACACGACGCTCACCTGATGCAGCAAGACCTCATGCCGGTCAATTTGCAAAGCGAAGATGCCGAGGCGGAAAAACTGGCCTGGCATGAGCGCTTACGTGGGCGAATTGGTCGGATAGCCGCGCGCCGCTCAGTCGCTGCACCCACGGCAATGGAGATTATGACCACCTCAATCCAGGTGCTGGAAAACCGCCTGAAACGTAACCGTATGGCGGGCGACCCACCGGATATTCTGATTCAACCCTATTGTCCACAAATCTCTACCCTTGATTTCCATCGGGCTGAGGCCGCCATCGCAGCGGGCTCTTTAGCCGTCGAAAAGAAAATGGACGAATTATTGCCATTTGTGCGAACCGCACGTTGAGCACCTTTTTTTGACTACTTCAGCAAAATCTGACAGGCGATAGTGCCGATAGCATGCCACTATTTAGTAACTGTCAGCCAGGGGAGGAACCATGACGCAGCCATTGGCCGGAAAACACATTTTGATTGTTGAAGACGAGCCCGTTTTCCGATCGCTACTGGATTCGTGGTTATCCTCGCTGGGGGCAACCACTGCCCTGGCTGAAGATGGTGTTGATGCCCTGGAAAAAATGGTCAGTATCACGCCCGACCTGATGATCTGTGATATCGCAATGCCACGGATGAATGGCCTGAAGTTGGTTGAACATCTGCGTAATGAGGGCAACCAGACGCCCATACTGGTGATCTCCGCGACGGAAAATATGGCGGATATTGCCAAAGCATTGCGTCTGGGGGTGCAGGATATTCTGCTGAAACCAGTAAAAGATCTGAACCGTTTGCGTGAAACGGTATTGGCCTGCCTTTATCCGAATATGTTTAATTCCCGCGTCGAGGAAGAAGAGCGCCTTTTCCAGGACTGGGATGCTTTAGTCAGTAATCCGCCTGCCGCGGCCAAGCTATTGCAGGAACTTCAGCCGCCGGTACAACAGACCTTTTCACACTGTCGAATAAATTATCGCCAGCTTGTTGCCGCGGATCAGCCCGGTCTGGTGCTGGATATTGCGCCATTATCGGATTCCGATCTTGCGTTTTATTCCCTGGATGTTACCCGTGCAGGGGATAATGGTGTATTAGCAGCGTTATTACTTCGTGCGCTATTTAACGGGCTGTTGCAGGAACAGTTATCGCATCAGGGGCAACGGCTTCCGGAGTTAGGCAGTTTACTTAAACAGGTTAACCAGCTTTTTCGCCAGGCCAATTTACCAGGACAATTTCCATTGCTGGTTGGCTATTACCATAGTGGATTGAAAAATCTTATCCTCGTTTCAGCGGGTCTGAACGCCTCTCTGAATACCGGGGAACATCATATTCAGGTTAGCAACGGTGTGCCGCTGGGTACATTGGGTACGGCTTATCTTAATCAAATTAGCCATCGCTGTTCTTCCTGGCAGTGCCAAATTTGGGGCGCCGGGGGGCGGTTGCGGTTAATGTTGTCCACGGAATAAGCAGTTGGATCTTAATTTTAAGATTGCCTTACCTGTGTTTTGTGGGGAGTGCTACTATCGCTGCCCAGTTTCATGCGTATTTATCCTAATTGATCGGCAACGCGTTCTTTTCAGACCCGGACTGTGTGATGAGGCTGATATACTCAACGCGTTATTTAATGCATAAAAGTTCAAAACTTGAACAGCTCAGGAGAATTTGAATGGCTGCCCTAAATTCGAAAGTCAGAAAGGCCGTCATCCCGGTAGCGGGATTGGGGACCAGGATGTTACCAGCAACTAAGGCAATTCCTAAAGAGATGTTGCCACTGGTTGATAAGCCATTAATTCAGTATGTCGTAAACGAATGTATCGCGGCCGGCATCACTGAAATTGTGCTGGTTACACATTCATCTAAAAACTCTATCGAAAACCATTTCGATACCAGTTTCGAACTCGAAGCCATGCTGGAAAAACGCGTTAAGCGTCAGCTGTTAGAAGAAGTTCAGTCTATTTGCCCTCCGCACGTTACCATTATGCAGGTGCGTCAGGGGCTGGCGAAAGGTCTGGGCCACGCGGTACTTTGTGCATATCCTGTTGTGGGTAATGAACCTGTTGCGGTCATTCTGCCAGACGTCATTCTGGACGAATATGAATCCGATCTGTCTCAGGATAACCTTGCTGAGATGATCAAGCGCTTTGACGAAACGGGTAGCAGCCAGATTATGGTTGAACCTGTTGAAGACGTGACGGCTTACGGTGTTGTTGACTGTAAAGGCGTTAATCTTGAACCCGGTGAAAGCGTGCCAATGGTAGGCGTCGTAGAGAAGCCTAAAGCCGACGTAGCGCCGTCTAATCTGGCGGTAGTAGGTCGCTATGTCCTGAGTGCTGAAATCTGGCCACTGCTGGCGAAAACGCCTCCAGGAGCAGGAGATGAGATCCAGCTGACCGATGCCATCGATATGCTGATCGAGAAAGAGACCGTTGAAGCCTACCATATGAAAGGTAAGAGCCACGACTGCGGTAATAAACTCGGTTATATGCAGGCATTCGTGGAATATGGCATCCGCCACAATTCACTGGGTGAAGAATTTAAAGCCTGGCTGAAAGAGAGCGTGGGTATTAAAAAATAACCCCGTCTGCAAATGATCAAGACCGGTGAGGCGATGCCCACCGGTTTTTTTATGCCCACAACTCAGGGTAACCACGCCGGTCTGTAAGGAACGTTAAATAGTACGATGTCCCAATATGACGGCATGTAAGGGGATGTTTGCAGGAATTGAGGATAAAAAAATCCCGCATTAAGCGGGATTTTTCTGAATACGTTAGGATTAATCCTTGATCAGGAAGTCGTCCAGCTGTTTACCTTGCTCATCCATGGCTTTTTTGATAACAGCAGGTGTACGACCCTGGCCAGTCCAGGTTTTAGTTTCGCCGTTCTCGTCGACATAGCTATATTTAGCAGGACGAGCAGCGCGTTTTGCTTTAGTACCGGTCTTCGCTGCAGCCATGCTGTTCAGCAATTCATTTGGATCGATACCATCAGCAATCAGCATTTCACGATATTGCTGCAGTTTACGCGTACGCTCTTCGATTTCAGCAGCAGCAGCGCTTTCTTCTTCGCGACGTTCATTAACTACAACTTCTAATTTTTCCAGCATTTCTTCAAGCGTTTCCAGGGTGCATTCTCTTGCCTGCGCACGAAGAGTACGGATGTTGTTCAGAATTTTAAGTGCTTCGCTCATTGTAGTAATCTCAAACTTATAATGGGGGGTGGTTTGTTGTCCTAATAATAGAGCGATAAATTCAGTTGTGCAATAGGTGGGAATGTAAGGAATTCAAAAAATACGGAATAATGGGCGCTATTATTAATTACGCTAACTTAAATTTCATACCCACACAGGCTCGCTTGTTATCACGCTTACCTGCTTAACCCGTTCGGTTGCATCTTTTTTTTGTGACATTTACCGCAGGAATTATAGTTGCGGCGGATAAATATCAGCCTTTTGTATTAGTTTCTGCCAGCGTTGCCAGGGCAAAAATAGTTAATAAATAGTGAATTTTAATGAACGTGGATTCCAGTATAAAAAGAAGTGTTATGTTTAGTGGGTTCGCGACATATAGAGCATGCTGAATCCGTTTACCTCCTGTTTTATCGCATTATTTTCCTGTGCATCTCGTGGTTAACAGCGGCTTGAACCCCATACTCTGTGTGGTGTATCGCTGATGACCAGACAAAATATGGTACAATGAATCATTGGGAATATTACACATTGATTAGGGTTTGACGGCCAATGGCACAACTTTATTTCTACTATTCGGCAATGAATGCCGGAAAATCCACGGCGTTACTGCAATCCTCTTACAATTATCAGGAACGAGGGATGCGCACCGTTGTTTACACCGCTGAAATCGACGATCGCTTCGGTGCAGGTAAGGTGAGTTCAAGAATTGGTCTCTCGTCTCCGGCCAGACTGTTTAACCCACAAACGGACCTGTTGCAGGATATCCGTGCCGAGCATACTTCCCAGCCCATTCATTGCGTTCTGGTCGATGAAAGCCAGTTCCTGACGCGTGAACAGGTGCATGCGCTTTCAGAGGTCGTAGATGAACTTGATATTCCCGTTCTCTGCTATGGTTTGCGCACGGACTTTCGCGGGGAGCTATTTGCCGGTAGCCAGTATTTGCTTGCCTGGTCCGATAAACTGGTCGAACTGAAAACCATCTGTTTTTGCGGCCGTAAAGCCAGTATGGTGCTTCGTCTTGATCAGTCTGGTAAACCCTATGCAGACGGTGAGCAGGTGGTGATAGGGGGCAATGAACGCTATGTGTCGGTCTGTCGTAAGCATTATAAAGAGGCGTTGTCTGTGGGCTCCCTGACGGCGATTCAGCACGATAACCGGAAGTAGTTTCAAAGAACTCAAAGCCTGATCTTCAGACATAAAAAAACCCGCCAGAGGCGGGTTTTTTAACAGCGGTCAATTAAGCGCTTTTCTTCGCTTTTTTGTCAGCTTTAATGACGGGTGCTTCTGTTTTCACAGCAGCGACGTCACCTTCTTTGAACTCACGTCCGTAGAATGTATCCAGCAGGATCTGTTTCAGCTCGGAGATCAGTGGGTAGCGCGGGTTCGCACCAGTACACTGGTCATCGAATGCATCTTCAGACAGCTTATCAACGTGTGCCAGGAAGTCAGCTTCCTGAACACCCGCTTCGCGGATAGATTTAGGAATGCCCAGTTCAGCCTTCAGGCTTTCCAGCCATGCCAGCAGTTTCTCGATCTTCGCAGCAGTACGGTCGCCCGGTGCGCTCAGACCCAGGTGGTCTGCGATTTCAGCGTAACGACGACGTGCTTGCGGACGGTCGTACTGGCTGAAAGCAGTCTGCTTGGTTGGGTTGTCATTCGCGTTATAACGGATAACGTTGCTGATCAACAGGGCGTTCGCCAGACCGTGAGGAATGTGGAACTGAGAACCCAGTTTGTGAGCCATGGAGTGGCAAACCCCGAGGAAGGCGTTAGCAAACGCGATACCGGCGATGGTTGCTGCACTGTGGACACGCTCACGGGCAACCGGGTTTTTAGACCCTTCGTTGTAAGACGCTGGCAGGTTTTCTTTCAGCAGTTTCAGCGCCTGCAGAGCCTGACCATCAGAGAACTCAGAAGCCAGTACGGAAACATAGGCTTCCAGGGCGTGAGTCACAGCGTCCAGACCACCGAATGCACACAGTGATTTCGGCATATCCATCACCAGGTTGGCATCAACGATGGCCATATCCGGGGTCAGCGCGTAGTCAGCCAGTGGGTATTTCTGACCCGTTGCGTCATCAGTGACCACTGCGAACGGCGTAACTTCAGAACCTGTACCGGAAGTGGTGGTAACGGCGATCATCTTCGCTTTTACGCCCATTTTCGGGAACTTGTAGATACGTTTACGGATGTCCATAAAGCGCAGCGCCAGTTCTTCGAAGTGGGTTTCTGGATGCTCGTACATTACCCACATGATTTTCGCGGCGTCCATTGGGGAACCACCACCCAGTGCGATAATCACATCTGGTTTGAAGGAGTTAGCCAGCTCCGCACCTTTACGCACAACGCTCAGGGTTGGGTCAGCTTCAACTTCAAAGAACACTTCAGTTTCTACGCCAGCGGCTTTCAGAACAGAGGTGATCTGGTCAGCGTAACCGTTGTTGAACAGGAAACGGTCAGTCACGATGAGCGCACGTTTGTGGCCATCAGTAATCACTTCATCCAGCGCGATAGGCAGAGAACCACGGCGGAAGTAGATAGATTTCGGAAGTTTGTGCCACAACATGTTTTCAGCTCGCTTAGCAACGGTTTTCTTGTTGATCAGATGTTTTGGACCAACGTTTTCAGAGATGGAGTTACCACCCCAGGAACCACAACCCAGAGTCAGGGAAGGTGCGAGTTTGAAGTTGTACAGGTCGCCGATACCACCCTGAGAAGCCGGGGTGTTGATCAGGATACGTGCAGTTTTCATCATCTGACCAAAGTGAGCAACACGTTCTGGCTGGTTATCCTGGTCAGTGTACAGGCAAGAGGTGTGGCCGATACCACCCATCGCAACCAGT
The DNA here is from genome assembly GCF_050031095.1 of Enterobacter cloacae complex sp. 382A5. Lineage (NCBI taxonomy): Bacteria > Pseudomonadati > Pseudomonadota > Gammaproteobacteria > Enterobacterales > Enterobacteriaceae > Enterobacter > Enterobacter cloacae complex sp. 382A5. The sequence goes on along the minus strand of NZ_JBLGVK010000001.1, from coordinate 2,614,984 downwards.
TTCTCTGCTTTCTCTACCGCGTCTTCGAAATCTTTGGCGCGGTACATCGCCAGAGTAGGGGACAGTTTTTCGTGAGCGAATGGTTCGCTTTCGTCGACAACTTTAACTTCACCAATCAGAATTTTGGTGGTTGCCGGAACAGTGAAGCCTGCCAGTTCAGCGATTTTATACGCTGGCTGACCCACGATAGCCGCGTTCAGCGCGCCATTTTTCAGAATGATATCCTGAACCGCTTTCAGCTCTTTGCCCTGCAGCAGGTAGCCGCCGTGGCTGGCGAAACGTTCGCGAACAGCATCATAAACGGAATCAACAACAACAACAGACTGTTCAGAAGCACAGATAACACCGTTGTCGAAGGTTTTGGACATCAGCACGGACGCAACAGCACGTTTGATATCGGCCGTTTCATCAATAACCACTGGGGTATTACCCGCGCCTACGCCGATAGCAGGTTTACCGGAACTGTATGCCGCTTTAACCATGCCTGGACCACCGGTCGCCAGGATCAGGTTAATGTCCGGGTGGTGCATCAGCGCGTTAGAAAGCTCAACGGACGGTTGGTCGATCCAGCCGATCAGGTCTTTAGGGGCACCGGCAGCAATCGCAGCCTGCAGAACGATGTCAGCGGCTTTGTTGGTCGCATCTTTTGCACGTGGGTGCGGGGAGAAGATGATTGCGTTACGGGTCTTCAGGCTGATCAGAGATTTGAAGATAGCGGTAGACGTTGGGTTGGTGGTTGGAACGATACCGCAAATAATGCCGATAGGTTCTGCAATGGTGATAGTACCGAAAGTGTCGTCTTCAGACAGCACGCCACAGGTTTTCTCATCTTTATAGGCGTTGTAGATATACTCTGAAGCGAAGTGGTTTTTGATCACTTTATCTTCAACGATACCCATGCCGGATTCGGCAACGGCCATTTTAGCGAGAGGGATTCGAGCATCTGCAGCAGCCAGAGCGGCCGCGCGGAAGATTTTATCAACCTGTTCTTGGGTGAAATTGGCATATTCACGCTGGGCTTTTTTAACGCGCTCGACGAGGGCGTTCAGTTCAGCGATATTAGTAACAGCCATAATGCTCTCCTGATAATGTTTAAACTCTTTTAGTAAACCAGCGCTCGATACGTCAGACAGTATAGACAGAGCCAATACGACTTGCGTAACACACAGTAAAACAATGGGTTACTTCCTGCACCAGCCCACTAATTTACTAAAAGAGCCTTACCTTAGCATCATCCTTTTTTGGCAGGTCATCTCCCTGGGGACGTAATCAAGATTACTCACTTCTGAGTACGAAAATCATGATCTGCGTCAATTTTCCCCCAAGCTGATACCTTTCAGCAGGGTTATTTCTTTGAGATTATTCCAGTGTTAAATAATTAAGTAACTATTGGAAGTGGCGCTATCATTGCTTATACAAATATTTAACATCATGAATTGATAACGTTTTGGCACAGATTTCTGGTGAAGTATGCTGATAAAAAGCGTATCTTCAGCGCGATTTTCACTGACAGTTGTCAGCCCCGGGGCATACGCATAAGCGGAGCAAAATGTGATCTTATCGCTCTTTGATTTTCCTACATATTTTAAGTTTTTTATTGGTTTGTTTGCATTGGTCAACCCGGTGGGGATCATTCCTGTCTTCATTAGTATGACCAGTTACCAGACGGCGGCGGCAAGAAACAAAACCAATCTTACCGCTAACCTGTCAGTGGCGATTATTCTCCTGACCTCCCTTTACCTTGGGGATGCCATTCTTCAGGTGTTCGGTATCTCGATTGATTCTTTCCGTATTGCGGGTGGGATCCTGGTGGTCACCATCGCTATGTCGATGATCAGCGGGAAGTTGGGGGAAGACAAACAGAACAAGCAGGAAAAATCAGAAACCGCCATTCGCGAGAGCATAGGCGTAGTGCCGCTGGCGTTACCGCTGATGGCCGGTCCCGGCGCTATTAGCTCGACGATTGTCTGGGGTACGCGCTACCACAACTGGGTGCATCTGATTGGCTTTTCTGTCGCCATTGCCATTTTTGCGCTTTGTTGTTGGGGCGTTTTCCGCATGGCACCCTGGCTGGTGCGTCTGCTTGGGCAGACAGGCATCAACGTCATTACCCGTATTATGGGGCTGCTATTGATGGCCCTGGGCATCGAATTCATTGTGACCGGCATCAAAAGCATTTTCCCCGGCTTATTGCACTGAAGTTTCATATGAAAGAACGGAGCCAACGGCTCCGTTTTTTTTACGTGAATATCAGCAAATCATATAAATAAAGTTGAAATGCTTACATGTCATAATAAATTCTACTAATAATGTTCAATTCTTATATTTCAACGAGTTATTAATCCCACCGTTTCCTGCCTGCACAGAAAACCTGCGATCATTCTGTTATTTTACTCACACGATACTCTGGGGCTTGCTGAGTGATAACCGAAATGATATTAGTAAATTCAACGTTCCCTTAGAGGAATGTGCTAAATAATAATCAGTTGTTAAATTTTTGTACAAAATGACGTGATGGTAGCGCAGCGACGCGCGCAGAGAGACTGATTTTTTTATCTCTTTGAATGAAAAGATTTTTCTTGTCCTTTCATGTCTGACAGGGCTGCCCTCAACGATTTAGTACACTTCGTAAAAGAGAATTGCTTAACAAATTTGCAAAATGTATTGGCGTGCGTTTCCGCCTTTTGATACTTTCCGGCCTAATATTTTGCAGCATAAAACAAGAAGATGAGAATTATTTTCATATAGTCATCTTCGCGAATATCCAACACATGTCTCAGACAGGGGAGACGTGTAAAGAATCGACGCAAGACGGCCATACGAGCGGTCAGTAATAAAGAAGTCGGTGATAGCAAGAAGTAAAAAAAGAACCTGACAGCAGCAAAAAAAACTCCTGCGCTGTACAGGCCCCAACAGGGGATTACACAGCTGGCGAAGGCCAGTAATTATAATGAGTGGAGTACCAACACAATGTCCATCATCACAAAAAAAAATCTGGTAGCGGCGGGGATTTTAACTGCGCTAATCGCGGGCAACGCTGCAATGGCTGCGGACGTGCCTGCAGGGGTACAGCTGGCTGAGAAGCAGACGCTGGTACGTAACAACGGGGCGGAAGTCCAGTCTCTTGATCCGCATAAAATTGAGGGCGTGCCAGAGTCAAACGTCAACCGCGACCTGTTTGAAGGGCTGCTGGTCACTGACGTAGAAGGCCACCCGGCGCCGGGTGTCGCCGAAAAGTGGGAAAACAAAGATTTTAAAGTCTGGACCTTCCATCTGCGCAAAGATGCTAAATGGTCCGACGGTACACCGGTTACCGCCGAAGATTTCGTTTACAGCTGGCAGCGCCTGGCGAATCCAAACACCGCCTCTCCGTATGCGAGCTATCTGCAATATGGCCATATCGCCAATATCGATGACATCATCGCCGGTAAAAAACCGGTCACCGATCTGGGTGTAAAAGCGATTGATGCCAACACGTTTGAAGTGACGTTGAGCGAACCTGTTCCGTACTTCTATAAGCTGCTGGTTCACCCGTCTGTCTCCCCGGTACCGAAATCCGCAGTGGAAAAATTCGGTGAAAAATGGACCCAGCCTGCCAATATTGTGACCAACGGTGCTTATAAACTGAAAGACTGGGTGGTCAACGAACGTATGGTTCTGGAGCGTAACCCGCAATACTGGGATAACGCCAAAACCGTGATTAACCAGGTGACCTACCTGCCAATCTCTTCTGAAGTGACTGACGTGAACCGCTACCGCAGCGGTGAAATCGACATGACCTATAACAACATGCCGATTGAACTGTTCCAGAAACTGAAGAAAGAGATCCCGAAAGAAGTTCATGTCGATCCATACCTGTGTACTTATTACTACGAAATTAACAACCAGAAAGCACCGTTCACCGACGTACGTGTCCGTACGGCGCTGAAGCTGGCACTGGATCGCGATATCATCGTGAACAAAGTGAAAAACCAGGGCGATTTGCCAGCCTACAGCTACACTCCACCGTACACCGACGGCATGAAACTGGTTGAACCTGAGTGGTTCAAGTGGTCACAGGAAAAACGTAACGAAGAAGCGAAAAAACTGCTGGCCGAAGCGGGGTATACCGCAGATAAGCCGCTGACGTTTAACCTGCTGTACAACACGTCCGATCTGCATAAAAAACTGGCGATTGCCGTTGCCTCTATCTGGAAGAAAAACCTGGGCGCGAACGTTAAGCTGGAAAACCAGGAGTGGAAAACCTTCCTGGATACCCGTCATCAGGGCACCTTTGACGTGGCGCGTGCAGGCTGGTGTGCGGACTATAATGAACCGACATCTTTCCTGAATACCATGCTCAGCGACAGCTCGAACAACACGGCGCACTATAAGAGCCCGGCATTCGATAAGCTTATCGCTGAAACGCTGCAGGTTACTGACGATGCAAAACGCGCAGACCTGTACGCCAAAGCAGAACAACAACTCGATAAAGACTCGGCAATTGTACCGGTTTACTACTACGTGAACGCCCGCCTGGTGAAACCATGGGTTGGCGGCTATACCGGTAAAGACCCGTTGGATAATATTTCCGTTAAGAATCTATATATTATCAAGCATTAATGGCAATACGTGGGGCGGGCCTGGCTTGCCCCACTGTGTCTACTTTGTAACATTCATCAGGCACACGCCAGAAGGTACGGGCAATGTTGAAATTTATCCTGCGTCGCTGTTTAGAAGCGATACCAACGTTATTTATTCTAATTACAATTTCCTTCTTTATGATGCGTCTCGCGCCGGGAAGTCCATTCACGGGTGAACGTACGCTGCCACCTGAAGTGATGGCGAACATCGAAGCGAAATATCATTTAAACGATCCTATCTCCACGCAATACTTCAACTATCTGAAGCAACTGGCGCATGGCGATTTCGGGCCGTCATTCAAATATAAAGACTATTCCGTTAACGACCTGGTGGCGTCCAGCTTCCCGGTATCGGCAAAACTGGGTGCTGCGGCATTCTTGTTGGCCGTGGTTCTCGGGGTCACCGCAGGCGTTATCGCCGCGCTTAAACAAAATACCAAATGGGATTATACGGTAATGGGGGTCGCAATGACCGGGGTGGTTATCCCCAGCTTCGTTGTCGCGCCGTTACTGGTGATGATATTTGCCATCACGCTGAAATGGCTGCCCGGCGGCGGCTGGAACGGCGGGGCACTGAAATTCATGATTTTACCGATGGTGGCGCTTTCTCTGGCTTACATCGCCAGTATCGCGCGTATCACCCGTGGTTCGATGATTGAAGTGTTACATTCAAACTTCATCCGTACCGCGCGCGCGAAAGGGTTGCCGATGCGCCGGATTATCTTCCGCCATGCGCTCAAGCCGGCTCTTTTACCTGTGCTCTCGTACATGGGACCGGCGTTCGTCGGTATTATTACCGGTTCAATGGTTATTGAAACCATCTACGGTCTGCCGGGTATTGGCCAGCTGTTTGTTAACGGTGCCCTCAACCGCGACTATTCTCTGGTGCTGAGCCTGACGATCCTCGTGGGTGCGTTGACCATTCTCTTTAACGCTGTTGTCGATGTGCTGTATGCCGTTATCGACTCGAAAATCCGTTACTAACTGGAGCACGCCATGATGTTGAGTAAGAAAAACAGCGAGGCGCTGGAAAACTTCAGTGAAAAACTGGAAGTCGAAGGTCGTAGCCTCTGGCAAGACGCCCGCCGTCGCTTTATGCATAACCGCGCAGCGGTCGCCAGTCTGGTTGTTCTGGTGCTGATCGCGCTGTTTGTGACCCTGGCGCCGATGCTGTCGCAATTCACCTATTTCGATACGGACTGGGGCATGATGTCCAGTGCGCCGGATATGGAGTCCGGTCACTACTTTGGTACGGACTCGTCCGGCCGTGACCTGCTGGTCCGCGTCGCCATTGGGGGCCGTATTTCATTGATGGTGGGGATTGCAGCAGCGCTGGTGGCCGTGATCGTCGGCACGCTCTACGGCTCGCTCTCCGGCTATCTCGGCGGGAAAGTGGACTCGGTCATGATGCGTCTGCTGGAGATTTTAAACTCCTTCCCGTTCATGTTCTTCGTGATCCTGCTGGTAACCTTCTTCGGCCAGAACATCCTGTTGATCTTCGTGGCCATCGGCATGGTTTCCTGGCTGGATATGGCGCGTATCGTACGTGGCCAGACGCTGAGCCTTAAACGCAAAGAGTTTATCGAAGCGGCGCAGGTGGGTGGTGTATCAACAGGGAATATCGTTGTCCGCCACATTGTTCCTAACGTGCTGGGCGTGGTGGTGGTGTATGCCTCACTGCTGGTACCAAGCATGATCCTGTTTGAATCCTTCCTGAGCTTCCTTGGGCTGGGCACGCAAGAGCCGCTGAGCAGCTGGGGCGCGCTGTTGAGCGATGGCGCAAACTCAATGGAAGTTTCACCGTGGCTGCTGTTATACCCGGCGGGTTTCCTGGTCGTGACCCTGTTCTGTTTCAACTTTATCGGCGATGGCCTGCGTGATGCCCTCGACCCGAAAGACCGTTAAGGAGCGCCGTCATGACAATTATTGAAACGGCAACTGCGCCACAGGCGCAACAGCGGAGTGACCTTCTGCTGGATGTAAACGATCTCCGCGTCACCTTTAAGACACCGGACGGGGATGTCACCGCCGTAAACGATCTCAACTTCAACCTGCGAGCGGGTGAAACGCTGGGTATCGTGGGCGAATCCGGCTCCGGGAAATCTCAAACGGCGTTCGCGCTGATGGGACTGCTGGCCGCAAACGGTGTAATTGGCGGATCCGCCAAATTCAACGGACGTGAGATCCTCAACCTGCCTGAACACGAGCTGAACAAGCTGCGTGCCGAGCAGATTTCGATGATTTTCCAGGATCCGATGACCTCGTTGAACCCGTACATGCGCGTCGGTGAGCAACTGATGGAAGTCCTGATGCTGCACAAAGGGTTGAGCAAAGCTGAAGCCTTTGAAGAGTCCGTTAAAATGCTTGATGCGGTAAAAATGCCGGAGGCGCGTAAGCGCATGCGCATGTTCCCGCATGAGTTCTCTGGCGGTATGCGTCAGCGTGTGATGATTGCCATGGCGCTGCTGTGTCGTCCAAAACTGCTGATTGCCGATGAACCGACCACCGCGCTGGATGTGACCGTCCAGGCGCAAATCATGACTCTGCTGAACGAGCTTAAGCGTGAGTTCAACACGGCGATTATCATGATCACCCACGATTTGGGCGTGGTTGCCGGTATCTGTGACAAAGTGCTGGTAATGTATGCCGGCCGTACGATGGAATATGGCAAAGCGCGCGATGTTTTCTATCAGCCTGCGCACCCGTACTCGATCGGCCTGTTGAATGCGGTGCCACGTCTTGATGCGGAAGGGGAATCCCTGTTGACCATTCCGGGCAACCCGCCAAACCTGCTGCGCCTGCCGAAAGGCTGCCCGTTCCAGCCGCGCTGCCCGCACGCGATGGAGATTTGTAACAGCGCTCCGCCGCTGGAAGAGTTTGCACCAGGCCGTCTGCGCGCCTGCTTTAAGCCGCAGGAGGAACTGGTATGAACGCATTAGATGAAAAAAGAAATGTGCTGCTCGAAATTGCCGATCTTAAAGTGCATTTCGACATCAAAGACGGTAAACAGTGGTTCTGGCAGCCGCCCAAGACCCTGAAAGCTGTGGATGGCGTAACGCTTCGTCTGTATGAAGGGGAAACGCTGGGCGTGGTGGGTGAGTCCGGATGCGGTAAATCGACCTTTGCGCGTGCCATTATCGGGCTGGTGAAAGCGACCGGCGGTAAAGTGGCATGGCTGGGTAAAGATCTGCTGGGGATGAAGCCCGAAGAGTGGCGCGACGTACGCAGCGATATCCAGATGATATTCCAGGATCCGCTGGCCTCCTTAAACCCGCGTATGACCATTGGTGAAATCATTGCCGAGCCGCTGCGGACCTATCATCCGAAGATGCCACGTCAGGAAGTACGCGATCGTGTTAAGGCGATGATGATGAAAGTGGGGCTGCTGCCAAACCTCATCAACCGCTATCCGCACGAATTCTCCGGCGGCCAGTGTCAGCGTATCGGTATTGCCCGCGCGTTAATCCTTGAGCCGAAGCTGATCATCTGCGATGAGCCTGTCTCCGCGCTGGACGTGTCGATTCAGGCGCAGGTGGTTAACCTGCTGCAGAAGCTGCAGCGTGAGATGGGGCTGTCGCTGATCTTCATTGCGCACGACCTGGCGGTGGTGAAGCACATTTCTGACCGCGTACTGGTCATGTACCTGGGCCATGCCGTGGAGCTGGGCACCTATGATGAGGTGTACCACAATCCACTGCACCCCTACACCAAAGCGCTGATGTCCGCGGTGCCAATTCCCGATCCCGATCTGGAAAAAAATAAAACCATCCAGCTGCTGGAAGGCGAATTGCCGTCGCCGATTAACCCGCCATCAGGCTGCGTGTTCCGTACGCGATGCCCACTGGCCGGGCCGGAGTGTGCGAAAACACGACCGGTTCTGGAAGGCAGTTTCCGACATGCGGTTTCCTGCCTGAAAGTAGACCCGTTATAATCGCAAGGGCTGACATGATGTCAGCCCTTATTTTTTGCGAGGTTACCGTGTCGAGTCTATTCACCTCAGCCCGTCGGCGGCTTTATCATTTTTTATTCGATCCTAAAACGATATCCGGACGCCGCTTCGAAGGGATCTGCGGGCTGTTTGCACTCATCAGCGTGGTGGTTATTTTCTTTGAATCGGGAGCCGGGACGCAGTATCACCTGACCTATGATGAATGGCATATATTTGTCTGGATCGAACTGATTATTACCCTGGTCTTTACTGCCGAATATCTGCTGCGGGTTGTCTGCTGGCCCAACCCGGCGAGATATGTTTTCAGCTTCTGGGGATTTATCGATTTAGCCACCGTCCTGCCGCTCTACGTCATGTGGTTGTGGCCGGAGATTAGCATGAGCTATGTCTTTGCATGGCGGGCGATGCGCGTTATTCGTGTATTACGTATTCTGAAATTGCTGCGTTTTATGCCGTCTCTGCGGGTCTTCTGGAGCGCAATAGTCAGTGCCCGGCATCAGCTCATTCTGTTTTACTCGTTTATCGCGATCGTCATGATTGTTTTCGGTGCGTTGATGTACCTGATAGAAGGGCCAAAATATGGCTTCACAACGCTGAATGCCTCTGTGTATTGGGCCATTGTCACCGTCACGACCGTTGGCTACGGGGATATCACGCCGCATACGCCGCTTGGACGTATCGTCGCATCGGTGCTGATTCTGATTGGGTATTCGGTGATTGCCATTCCGACAGGTCTTATCACAACCCATATGAGCAGCGCATTTCAGAGCCGCAAACAGCAGCGAAAATGTCCGGGTTGTCACCAGGCTGAACATGAGCTTAACGCCCGCTTCTGTAACCGTTGCGGGAGTGCGCTACCGGGTTAAACAAAAAAGGCTGCATCCGCAGCCTTTTACTATTCGCGCCAGATGATATGGCACAGCTTATGGTCTTTCTCGCGGCAGAGCAGCACGCGGGCGAAGATGTCATTAATTTCGCCACCATCTTCATCTGCCAGCCCAATCACCACTTCGGCAAAGAAGTCAGGATTGAGATCGTAATCCACGTGCTCAGCCCAGTCTTCTGCAGGGTCGAATAACTCCGCACCGCCGCGCTCTTCGAACTGCAGATTAAAGAGGATCACATCTGCGGGATCGAGGTTATCAACCGCCAGTTCGAGAAAAATGTCATAGGCCTGCTCGAGCGTTTCGTCTTCGGTCAGGCGATTGTTCAGATCCATTTCCATGATGACTACCTGTTAAACATCGTTGGGCACGTTTTACAGCAACGGACTAAAGAAGTAAAACAGTCGTTCAGCAATTCTCTGCCACAGCGGACGTTTTACCCACAGCCGGGCATCCAGCAGGCGCGAACGGGAGATATAATCGTCCTGTACCGCCGCCAGGTCACCCCCGAATCCGGCATCATCAATGACCAGCGTGATTTCAAAGTTTAACCACAGGCTGCGCATATCCAGGTTTACCGTGCCCACCAGACTTAACTCACCGTCCACGAGGACGCTTTTGGTATGCAGGAGCCCGCCTTCAAACTGGTAGATTTTTACACCGGCGGCAAGCAGTTCGCTAAAGAACGCTCGGCTGGCCCAGCCCACCAGAAGCGAGTCATTTTTGCGTGGCAGAATGATGCTGACATCGACACCGCGCTGTGCTGCGGTGCAGATTGCGTGCAGCAGGTCATCGCTCGGAACGAAGTAGGGCGTGGTCATGATCAGATATTCACGCGCCGCGTAAGTGGCGGTCAGTAGCGCCTGATGGATTAAATCCTCCGGGAAACCCGGCCCGGAGGCAATGGTATGGATGGTATGTCCGCTGGCCTCTTCAAAGGGCATGATATTGCCATCCGGTGGCGGCGGGAGAATACGCTTACCGGTTTCTATCTCCCAGTCACAGGAATAGACAATCCCCATGGAGGTGGCGATAGGTCCTTCCATCCTTGCCATCAGGTCAATCCACTGGCCGACACCCGAGTCCTGCTTGAAGAAGCGGGGGTCAACCATGTTCATGCTGCCGGTATAGGCAATATAGTTGTCGATCATGATCATCTTGCGGTGCTGGCGAAGATCCATCCGGCGCAGGAAAACGCGCAGTAAATTGACCTTTAACGCCTCCACCACTTCGATGCCGGCATTACGCATCATCCCTGCCCAGGGGCTACGGAAAAAGGCGACGCTGCCTGCGGAGTCGAGCATCAGACGGCAGTGAATGCCACGACGTGCGGCAGCCATCAGCGATTCCGCCACCTGGTCTGCCATCCCGCCGGGCTGCCAGATATAGAACACCATCTCGATATTGTGACGAGCCAGTTGAATATCGCGGATCAAGGCCTGCATGACGTCATCAGAAGAGGTCAGCAACTGGAGCTGATTGCCTTTTACCCCACCAATACCTTGTCTGAGTTCGCACAGTTTAAATAATGAGGAGGCAACGCTGCTGTTTTCCTCTGCGAAGATATGTTTACAGGCTTTGAGATCGCTCAGCCATTTGGCGGTGGAAGGCCACATGGCCCGGGCACGCTCGGCACGACGCTTGCCCAGATGAAGTTCACCGAAAGAGAGATAGGCAATAATTCCTACCAGCGGCAGGATATAAATTATAAGAAGCCAGGCCATGGCAGAGGGTACGGCTCTGCGCTTCATCAGGATGCGCAATGTCACACCCGCGATTAACAGCCAGTATCCCAGAATGACCAGCCAACTCACCACGGTGTAGAAGGTTGTCATAGGTAAAAAAATCCTTTTGAAAGCGTATTGTTATGAGTGTACGCATCAGGAATCATCTGGCAAATAAAAACGCCAGGTAAAAGCGCTGGTTTGCTGCAGGGTTGGGTTTATAATGGCCTCTCTTTTAGAGAAAGAGTTGTAGACATGAAGCGCAGTAGAACTGAAGTAGGGCGCTGGCGCATGTTGCGACAGGTGAACCGTCGTAAGGCTCGTTGGCTGGAAGCACAATCCCGCCGCAATATGCGTATACACGCCATCAGGAAATGTGGAATGACCCGGCACCGCAACGCGTTGCTGTTCGCAGTCCAGGATTTCTGAGAACCATCAGGGCACCGCAAGGTGCCCAATGATTTTATGGCGTCTGGTTGTTGGGAATAGCGTCTTTGCAGCGCTATTCCTGTTGTGTTGAGCAAAAGGAGGGAGAAGTGTTTGCGGAGTTTGGCGTACTGAATTTCTGGACATACGTTGTCGGCGCATTTTTTATCGTGCTGGTGCCAGGGCCGAATACTTTATTTGTGCTGAAAACCGGGATTGGTCACGGCGTTAAAAAAGGCTATCTCGCCGCCACCGGCGTGTTTATCGGCGATGCCGTATTGATGTTCCTGGCCTGGGCGGGCGTTGCCGCGTTAATTCAGACCACACCGGTACTGTTTAATATCGTACGTTATTTAGGTGCTTTTTATCTGCTGTGGCTGGGCGGCAAAATGCTCTGGTCGGTTATTACCCGTCAGAATAATACACATGAAAGCGGTACCGAGCCTGCCAGCATGATCATGAAACGCTCGCTGGTATTGAGCCTGACGAACCCGAAAGCGATTCTGTTCTACGTCTCGTTCTTTGTTCAGTTTATCGATGTGAATGCGAAGAATACCGGTACCTCTTTCCTGATCCTCGCGACCACGCTTGAGCTAATAAGCTTTATGTATATGAGCTTCCTGATCTTCTCAGGCGCTTTTGTCACACGTTATCTGAAAACGAAAAAGAAACTGGCAAAGCTGGGGAACGGCCTGATAGGACTGTTGTTTGTCGGGTTTGCGGCGCGGTTAGCATCGCTGCATTGATTGCAAGAAAGGCTCCTGAGGGAGCCTTTTTGGTATCAGAACACTTTTTTGTACGGCCGAACCGTCACTTTCGCATACACACCCGCAGCAACGTACGGATCGGCATCGGCCCAGGCCTGAGCGGCCTCCAGGGATTCAAACTCGGCAATCACCGTGGAGCCAGAAAAACCGGCAGCACCCGGATCGTTGCTGTCGACGGCCGGCATAGGGCCCGCAGTCAGTAAACGCCCTTCATCCTGCAGCAACTGTAAGCGTGCGAGGTGAGCAGGGCGTACAGACTGGCGTTTTTCCAGGGAATCAGCGACATCTTCAGAGTAAATCACATAAAACACGGTGAAGCTCCTTAACCATTAAAAGTGTCAGTTACGTTATGTGAAAGGACAACTGACTGCAATGTAAAATAAAAACAATGTTAATACCCTGATCTGAATGCCTCTTTTTTGGCCTCTCCCGCGCCTAAATTGCGCCAGAACAAAGTGTCTTATTGAATATGATTGCTATTTGCATTTAAAATCAGGATTCGGTTTTTTAACGTTGATGATTATGACTTCGATGACCCTTGATTTACCTCGCCGCTTTCCCTGGCCGACGCTGCTTTCTGTCGTGATTCACGGTGCTGTCGTGGCGGGTTTGCTCTATACCTCGGTTCATCAGGTTATTGAAATGCCAGCGCCTTCGCAGCCCATTTCAGTGACGATGGTCTCGCCTGCGGATCTTGAGCCGCCGCAGGTTGCACCACCGCCGCAGCCGGTTGCTGAGCCGGAGCCAGAACCAGAACCTGAGCCGGTTCCGGAGCCACCAAAGGAAGCGCCGGTGGTGATCCATAAGCCCGAACCCAAACCGAAGCCTAAGCCGAAACCAAAACCGGTGAAAAAGGTGGAGGAGCGCCCTAAACGGGAAGAACGCCCTGTTGAACCACGCGCTACGCAGAGGGTAGAAAACACAGCGCCTTCGCGTCCGTTGATGAATAACACGCCCGCGACCGCAAAACCGACTCCAACCGCGCCCGCTGGCCCGCGCGCCGTGAGCCGCAACCAGCCGCAATATCCTCCTCGTGCTCAGGCGTTGCGCATTGAAGGTCGCGTGCGGGTCAAATTTGACGTCACCCCGGACGGGCGTGTTGATAACGTGGAAATCTTGTCTGCTCAGCCTTCAAATATGTTTGAGCGTGAAGTGAAATCGGCGATGCGCAGATGGCGTTATGAGCCAGGCAAACCAGGCAGTGGGTTGATCGTTAATATTGTTTTCCGCCTGAACGGCGGGGCGCAGATGGAATAAGAAAAGCCTCCGCAAGGAGGCTTTTTTATGCCTGAAGATCAGGCCTGAGGCAGCTGGCGGGGTTTGCCCTCGCTATCGACTGCCACATAAATAAACAGCGCTTCTGTTGCTTTATAACGCTGTCCAATCGGTTCAGATGAGACCTTCTTCACCCAGACTTCAATGTTAATGGAAATGGAAGTATTACCGCGCTTGACGCAGCGTGCATAGCAGCAGACCACATCACCCACCGCGACCGGGCGCAGGAAGGTCATCCCATCCACCCGGACGGTCACAACGCGACCATGCGCGATCTCTTTTGCCAGAATTGCGCCGCCCATATCCATTTGCGACATCAGCCAGCCGCCAAAAATATCGCCATTGGCATTCGTGTCCGCAGGCATTGCCAGTGTGCGTAAAACCAGTTCGCCCTGAGGGGCGTCATTTGTTGTCATTGTTTTAAACTCGTAACTGAAGACTTCAGGCGGGATGCTACTATGATTTTTGGCAGGAGAGAATAGACCAGAACGCCTGTTGTGCACGTTCTGGTCGGGGATTCATCAGTGTTTATCATCCTGCGGCATGTGCCGGTAGATATAGACACCGCTTAACAGAGTGAAGATGAGCGTCAGCGCCGTCAGACCAAAGACCTTGAAGTTGACCCAGATATTCTGCGGCAGCCAGAAGGCGATGTAGATATTCGCCAGGCCGCAAAGAATAAAGAACAGCGCCCAGGCGATATTCAGACGGGACCATACTTCCTGTGGCAGCGTCAGCTCTTTACCCAGCATGCGCTGGATAAGTGGCTTTTTCATTACCCACTGGCTGATCAGCAACGCACCGGCAAACAGCGCGTAAATCACGGTGACTTTCCATTTAATGAATTCATCGTTGTGAAAGAACAGCGTAAGCCCACCGAACACGGCCACCAGTGCGAACGTAATCAGAGCCATTTTTTCGACTTTACGATAGCGAACCCAGCTGTAGATCAGCACGATAGCGGTAGCAACGATCAGCGCCATCGTGGCTGCATAAATGTCATACAGCTTATAAAACGCGAAAAACACGACCAGCGGTAAAAAATCAAGAAACTGCTTCATTCTGTGATTCCATCTTCTGTGTGTGGCCGGGTTTTGCGATGCACCCGGCCACAGGATTACTGACGAATTAACATATACAGGCGGAACAGATAAACCAGCAGTATCGCTGAAATCAGGTTACTCAGCGTGTTGGCTACCACCGCACCGACGTTCGGCGTTAAGACTGCAAAGTTTGGGGCAAACAGCAGCAGGAGCGTTTTGGCCAGCAGCCAGCTAATTACGGCCGGTGCCACCAGGCGCATATTGGCCCATGCCAGTTTGATGCTGCTGCGCATGGCGGTAAAGATCCCCATTTTGTCCTGCACCACCATCACCGGAGCGAACGCGAGGACGATAGCCAGCAGCACGCCTGGAACCACAACGAGCATGATCCCCATCTGCACCAGCAGGGTGGTTAAAAAGATGAGGATAAACAGCTTAGGCAATACCGGCGCGCTGGCACCGATCGCCCGTAAGGCGCTGACGCGGTGGCCTGCAGAAACCAGCTGGATCATCAGCAGAACGCCGCCCGCGAGAATGGCATTGCCGATCAGTCCAGAGAAAGTCGATGCCGCAGAGGCCCGCAGCAGGATTTGCTGCTGCTCTGGCGTCATGTTTTGCACCAGCTCAAACAACCCCACGCTACCTGCAAGATGGTCGCCCTGGCTCAGGCTGGCGATCTGTTCGTCACTCGGAGAGAACGCGTGACCCAGCACCACCGTAATAAAGGCGCATAACAACGCGATCAGTAAAAAGGTTACGAACTGATTGCGGAAAAAGTTTCCCGTGTCACGGTAGACAGACTTCGCCGTGATAGACATGCACTCTCCTTGAGTATTGCAGGTGTTAATTAGCCGGCAATTGTACACCGGATAACGCGGTCGTGGCAGCATCAAGGCTTGTATGGAAAAGCATATCTTTGTAAAGCGGCGGTAATCCGAAGCGCGCGCGGGCGCGATTACAGGCTTCGTTGACCTGACCCTCTTCGCCAGACATCGCAAAGTCCCGACACGGGCTGGGGCGATCCTCATAGATGGAGCAGCGGGTCGACACGCCTGGCTCGCCTTGTAACGCCACACAGCGGGCCTGCTTTTGATTCGTACCGCTCATGCAGCGCAGAAAAGGGGATAACGGTTCAGTGAGATGAACCGGAACAGTACCGCCGCCATCGCTGGCTTCGGCCCAGTAGAAAGAGACTCGAAAATACGCACAACAGGCTCCGCACGTCATGCACGGGTTCATATCACTCATGGCACACCTGCAAAAAAGAACGCATCAAATCACATTGTGAGAGCGCTAAGTTATCCAGCCGCCATTCGAAGAGCAAGAGGGGGGAAACAGAAAATTTTGTAACCGGGAAATGCCAAAAATTGACGTAAGAACAACTTTTGGCCTTACGGTGTGTCACCAAAAATTAACCCAGATCAATGAATGTTAAGTTACTGGTTTTAATGTGATCTGTGACAGATCACTTATTACTCATTTGTGAGTATATTCTCATCCGCAGCTAAAACCACAACGATGGAGCGGATATGAAAAAATTAGCGGTGGCAGCCCTTATCTTAAGCAGTCTCTCTGGCGGCGCGTATGCGCATGAAGCAGGTGAATTCTTTATTCGTGCCGGTTCGGCAACGGTACGTCCAACTGAAGGTTCTGATAACGTGCTGGGGATGGGTGGCTTTAACGTCAGCAACAATACCCAGTTAGGTTTAACATTCACGTATATGGCGACGGATAACATTGGCGTTGAGCTTCTGGCAGCGACGCCATTCCGTCATCGCGTTGGTTTAGGCCCAACCGGTGATATCGCCACGGTGCATCATCTGCCGCCAACGCTGATGGCGCAGTGGTACTTTGGTGACTCAAGCAGCAAACTGCGTCCCTATATTGGCGCAGGCGTGAACTACACAACCTTCTTTGATGAGAAATTCAACGATACCGGTAAAGAGGCCGGGCTGACCGATCTCAGCCTGAAAGATTCATGGGGCGTGGCAGGACAGGTGGGCATGGACTATCTCATTAACCGCGACTGGTTAATTAACGCCTCAGTCTGGTATATGGATATCGATACCGATGTCCGCTTCAAGGCAGGCGGACAGCAACAAAGCATCAGTACCCGTCTGGATCCGTGGGTATTTATGTTCTCTGCGGGTTATCGTTTCTGATTCTACTTTCCGGGACTGGCCAGAACATGGCCAGTCTTTCTACCGGCTTACCTCTACGGTTGCCCCTCCATGTTCCAGCGGGCAGAACCCATATCCTGAAACACACGCTCGTCCGTGAAGGGCGGGAAGGTGGCCCGTGTTGCCGCGTCGGCTAAAGCCTGGCAATACGCTTTGTCTCCGCCTTTTATCTCCAGGTTCTGCAGTAGTCCGTCGACGGTAAAGTCGAGATGCATGTTGCATTGCTTACCATTCCAGGCGTGTGGATCGGCCAGCGCCGAGTCCAGCGCTTTCTTTATCGCGGCAGCCTGTTGACCATAGATATCCTTATCGGAGACTTTACCGGACTGCTTATAGGAGCACGAGTCGAGAGCGGTTTTCTTCTGACAACCTTCAGGCGCGAGAGGAGCACAGCCCGTTATTGCTGTGGCAAGGCATACCAGCATCACTACTTTTTTCATTGTTAAGTCCGTTTATCGAAATTATTTTATTGTACAACGTCTTAAATAAGCCCCGGAATTCCGGGGCTTAAGTTTCTCAGCAGCCTCGCTAGCGTACAACCAGCACCGGGCATTTAGCATGGCGTACCACAACCGCCGCGTTTGAACCTAAAAGGTAGGTTGTGATATCCGGTCGATGGGACGCAATGATAATGAGGTCAGCGTTGATACTGTCAGCCAGCTTCAGGATCTGATCTTTAGGCGCACCTGAGATGGCGTGTGTCTCCACACGATTGGCAGGTAAATTGAACTGCTTAACCATCTCTTTGAGCTTCGTAAGGGCTTCCTCCTGAATCTCCGCCAGCTTTGGCATTTCAACCGAATACGCCAGCCCAAGCGATGAATAGTAAGGGAAAGAAGGCACTACCGTCAGAAAATGGATTTTACCGTTACCGATTGCTGCGTTTGCCTGAACATAGGGAATCACCTGTTCGGTCAGACGACTTTCAGAGATATCGACAGGGACTAAAATTGAATTAAACATACCTCACCTCCTGTTTGTTTTTTATCCACTTTAAGTGTAGTGCTACCATTTTCAGTGGCGCTGTATTCGCCATCAAAATGGGAGGTGAGGCAGCTTTTTTGACGGGGGGGACGCCCCCCGTCACCTGGCGGTTTACTTCTGGATAAGATAGCGAATGGTCGGGCCATCCTGCTGAATATCCAGTACGGTGTAACCGTGGTTTTTGGCATCCAGAGGAATGTTGTTGATGGACTGCGGGCAGTCGCTCACCACTTCCAGAATTTCCCCTTTTTGAAGCTGCGGGAGCGCTTCAAGCGTAGCGACAGCCGGGTAAGGACACGGTTCACCGACCATATCAAGGCGGTAGTCAGGCACAATCTCTTTCATGCTGCATTCTCCTGGGGTTCAGGTTTAACCGTGGCACGGCGAAAGAAGCGTTTCTCTTGCGCGACAACCAGTAAAAAAGCGACCAGCAGCAGGGCGTAGGTCACCAGCAGCCCGCCGAGCGGGCCAAACGTGCTGAGCAGATTCACCTTGTCCCAGTTCGTGGCCAGCACCGGAGACAAATCGTCCCAGTACCAGGCCAGCAGGGTGGAGCCGATGACGTTCCCCAGACCTACCCACCAGTAATGCACCTGACCTTCAACCGCGCGGTACATCCAGCCGGTTTCACACCCGCCAGCCAGTACAATTCCGAAGCCAAACAGCAGGCCGCCAATCACCGCGTTCGGACCAGCCCACATGATTTTCGGCTCAACACCCAGCTGCACATAGCTGAAGATGCCAATGGCGCTTACCGCCATGCCCGTAATAATCGCTTTGGCCATCATTGTACGGCCGGTGATCCACATATCGCGAAACGCCGAGGTGAAGCAGATCTGCGCACGTTCTATCAGCAGGCCGAAACCGACACCGAACAGCATGGCCAGGCCCAGCTTAGGCTGGTTGAGCGCCGTACAGAGCGCCCAGGCGACCATGGCGAAAAAGACCAGCATGCCAAGACGAAAACGACGACGCGCCTGAGAAGGCTTTTGCGTCAGCGGCGAGGCAGCGCTGACCTTCACCATTTTGACCGGAATGCGGAACAGCGGCAGGAGGGTAAACTTCGCGCCAAAGTAAGAGCCAATCGCCGTGGCGACAGCAAAAAACCAGGCGTGCAGCGAAAACTGTGGAATGCCGGTAAAGAAAGCGGCCAGGTTACACCCCATCGCCAGGCGGGCGCCGAATCCGGCAATCATGCCGCCGACAATCGCCTGCATAACGCGTATCCGGCTTTTAGGCATTCGCAACTTAACGTTGTTAGCCCACAGCGCGGCGGCAAAACACCCCCCGAACATGCCGATAATCATCATACCGTCGATGCGGGTCAGCGGCGTGCCGTCCAGATGAATAAGCTTAAAGTAACCCCACTCCTCGGTATGTACGCCAGCGAGCTGCAGCAGTTGCCCACCCCAGCGGGTGAATTCGCCGGTCACGGCCCAGAAGGTGCCGGTAATGCCGAAATAGTAGGTGGAAAGGATCCCCGCCGCGATGACGGCCGGTACTGGTGACCAGAACTTAACCAGGTAAGTCTGTTTGAAGTATTGCCATGACATGAGTAAGCCTCTGAACTCAGAAGGTTTAAAGCCGAAAAGAGACCAAATCATACGCTTACGGCAAGGTTTGAAAAGCCATTCACGCCGAAAATATCGATGGGATCAATTTTGGCGTAACGCTTAAGTGATAGCGGGAATATAAGAGGAAGACCGTCTGGCTGAGTCGCCAGACGGTGGAAGGATCAGGCTTTACGCGTTGCGGCTTTCATCGCCGTAACAAATGCTTTGAGTTCAGCCAGCATATGCTCGGGTTTGTCCACGTTCTTCTCAATGATTTTGACGATAGCAGAGCCGGAGATCGCGCCTGCCGCTTTTGCGTCAATTGCCGCCGTAACCTGATCCGGGGATGAAATCCCGAATCCCTGCAGCGGAGGTGCTGCGTGGTATTCAGCCAGTTTTTCTACCAGATGATGCAGCGGCAGCGCGGCTTTGTTTTCAGCACCCGTCACGCCCGCGCGGGAGAGCAGGTAGGTGTAACCACGGCCGTAAGAGGCAATCTGGCGCAGCAGTTCGTCATCGGCGTTTGGCGGGCAGATGAAAATCGGCGCCACGTTATGACGCATAGCCGCCTGGCGGAACGGTGCAGATTCTTCAACCGGGACGTCGGCCACCAGCACGGAGTCAACGCCGACCCGCGCGCACTCGGCATAAAATTCGTCGATTCCGCGGTTAAACACCAGGTTGGCATACATCAGCAGGCCAATCGGAATGGTCGGGTGCTTCTGACGGATCGCGGCCAGCATCTCAAAACATTGCGTTGGGGTGACGCCCGCGGCAAAGGCACGCAGGGTGGCGTTCTGAATGGTCGGGCCATCCGCCAGCGGATCAGAGAACGGGATCCCCAGCTCCAGCGCATCGGCACCGGCTTCAATCAGGGTGTCGATAATTTTTAGCGACTGCTCCGGGCCCGGATCGCCCAGCGTGACGAAGGGAACGAACGCGCCTTCCTGGCGGGATTTCAGTTGTGCAAATGCGTTATCGTAGCGTTCCATCAGATTTCCCCTCGTGCTTTCAGAATATCGTGAACGGTGAAGATATCTTTATCACCGCGACCGGAAAGGTTAACGACCAGCAGTTGCTCTTTTTCCGGGTTTTCGTTCATCATTTTCAGCGCATGCGCCAGAGCATGCGAGGACTCCAGTGCCGGGATGATCCCCTCGCTGCGGCACAGCGTCTTAAACGCTTCCAGCGCTTCGTCATCGGTGATGGAGACGTAGTCCGCGCGTCCGGTGCTGTTCAGGAACGCATGCTGTGGCCCGACGGACGGGAAATCCAGACCGGCAGAGATGGAGTACGACTCTTCAATCTGACCTTCATCGGTCTGCATCATCGGCGCTTTCATGCCGAAGTAGATCCCCACGCGGCCATGTTTCAGCGGTGCGCCGTGCTCACCGGTTTCAATCCCGTGACCAGCTGGCTCCACGCCGATCAGGCCAACACGGGTTTCGTCGATAAAATCAGCGAACATTCCGATGGCGTTTGATCCCCCGCCCACGCAGGCAATCACCGCGTCCGGCAGACGGCCTTCTTTTTCAAGGATCTGCGCTTTGGTCTCTTCGCCAATCATGCGCTGGAATTCACGCACGATAGTCGGGAACGGGTGCGGGCCAGCGGCCGTGCCGAGCATGTAGTGCGCGGTTTCATAGCTACCAGACCAGTCGCGCAGCGCTTCGTTACAGGCATCTTTCAGCGTGGCTGAACCACTGTGAACCGGGATCACTTCTGCGCCCATCAGACGCATACGGAATACGTTCGGAGACTGACGCTCAACGTCTTTCGCCCCCATATAGATACGGCATTTCAGGCCAAGCAGGGCGCTTGCCAGTGCTGATGCCACGCCGTGCTGACCCGCGCCGGTTTCGGCGATGATCTCGGTTTTGCCCATCCGTTTTGCCAGCAGCGCCTGTCCTAACACCTGGTTGGTTTTATGCGCGCCGCCGTGCAGCAGGTCTTCACGCTTGAGGTACAGCGTGGTTTTGGTGCCGGCAGTCAGGTTACGGCATTTGGTCAGCGCTGTTGGACGGCCCGCGTAGTTTTTCAGCAGGTCGGTAAATTCAGCCTGAAACGCTGGATCTTTCTGTGCGCTCACAAACGCTTCTTCCAGCTGGCGCAGTGCGGGCATCAGGATCTGCGGAACGTACATCCCGCCGAACTCACCAAAATACGGATTAAGTAATGTCGTCATTTTTTCTTCCTTAATATGCACGCAGAGTTTTAAATACCGAGGCCAGCTTACTGGCATCTTTGATGCCCGGTTGCGACTCTACGCCTGAATTGAAATCGAGGCCCGCGCAGCCGGTTTTGGCTGCTTCCACACAGTTATCCGGGCTAAGTCCACCCGCCAGCAGGACATTGTCCAGCGCTTCGCCGTTCAGCAGTGACCAGTCAAAACGCTGGCCTGTACCGCCCTGGCCGTTATCGAGCACGTATTTATCAACATGATTCAGGTTACGTGCTGGCAGGGTGCTGCCCACGCTCTGCGCTTTCCAGATCTGAACCTGAGGAGCCAGCACGGCACGCAGGGCATCGATGTACGCCTGATCTTCATCACCGTGCAACTGTACTGCGCTCAGGGATAACGCTTCGGCTTTTGCCGTAACGTCCGCAATATCAGCGTTACGGAAGACGCCCACATAGCTGAGTGGGGCGGCCGCGATCACCTTGCGTGCCTGCTCATCGCTCACCGCACGCGGTGAGGCGTCCACAAAGATCAGCCCGCCGTAAATAGCCCCCGCCTCATAGGCGGCCTGGGCATCCTGTTCGCGGGTTAAACCGCACACTTTGTTTTCACCCAACAACACGCGACGCACTGCGGCATTGAGATCGTCATGTGCCATCATCGCGGAGCCAATCAGGAAACCGTTGGCGAAGTGGCTCAGTTCGCGCACCTGGGCGTAGCTGTTGATCCCGGATTCACTGATAACGGTCACGCCAGAACCCAGACGCGGTGCCAGCTGGCGCGTACGGTTCAGGTCAATTGACAGATCGCGCAGATCGCGGTTGTTAATCCCGACCACTTTCGCCTGCAGTGCAATGGCTCGCTCCAGCTCTTCTTCGTTGCTCACCTCGGTCAGCACGCCCATGTTGAGGCTGTGCGCCACCGCAGCCAACTGGCGATACTGCTCGTCGTCGAGCACTGAGAGCATCAGCAGGCAGGCGTCAGCCTGGTAAAAACGCGCCAGCCAGATCTGATACGGGTCGATAATAAAGTCTTTGCACAGAATCGGTTGCGGCGCGATGCTGCTGACAACAGGCAGAAAATCGAAGCTGCCCTGGAAATATTTTTCATCCGTCAGCACGGAGATGGCTGACGCATGATGCTTGTAAATGCCGGCAATACGCGCCGGGTCGAAATCTTCACGGATAACGCCTTTCGACGGGGAGGCTTTTTTGCACTCAAGAATAAATGCGGTGCGCGCGCCCTGCAGGGCATCATAGAAACGACGGCTACTTGGGACGACGTCGTTCTGGAAACTGGCAAGCGGCTGCTGCGCTTTGCGGGCTTCCACCCAGATGGCCTTATCGGCAACGATTTTCGCTAAAACGGTCTGCATTCTTTACCCTCTTGCCGCAAGTGCGGTAACGCGATCGTAAGCTGCACCAGAGCGCAGTACGTCCAGAACTTTTTGTGCGTTGGCTTTGAGGTCCTCCTCGCCGTGCAATCGCATCAGCATGGCGACGTTGGCTGCCACAGCAGCCTCATGGGCGACCTCTCCCTTACCTTGTAATAAGCGCGTGAGAATGTCACGGTTTTCTTCCGGCGTGCCGCCTGCCAGCGCCTCCTGGTGATACGGCGTTAAACCAAAGTCAGCGGCTTCAAGCTGGTAGCTCAGGATCTCGCCGTCGCGCAGTTCCGCGACCAGGGTTGGCGCGTGAAGCGACACTTCATCCATCCCCCCGCTGTGAACCACTGCCGCGCGCTGATAACCGAGCACGCGCAGGGTTTCTGCAATTGGCAGAACCAGTTCCGGGCTGTAAACGCCGATCAGTGCCAGCGGCGGATGAGCCGGGTTGATCAGTGGCCCCAGCACGTTAAACAGCGTGCGCGTTTTAAGCTGCTGGCGAACCGGCATCGCATGGCGGAAACCGGTGTGATACTTCGGCGCAAACAGGAAGCAGACGCCCAGATCGTCCAGCGCTTCACGGGAGCGTTCGGCGTTCATATCCAGGTTAATGCCGAAGGCAGCCAGCAAATCGGACGAGCCCGAGCGGCTGGAGACGCTGCGGTTACCGTGTTTCGCCACCTTCAGGCCACACGCCGCGGCCACGAAGGCACTGGCGGTGGAGATATTGATGCTATTGCTGCCATCACCCCCGGTGCCGACGATATCCGCAAACTGATAATCCGGGCGCGGGAAGGGGGCGGCATTTTCCAGCAGGGCCGTGGCGGCACCGGCGATTTCTTGCGGGCTTTCGCCGCGCACTTTCATGCTTACCAGTGCGGCCGCCAGCTGCTCAGGTTTCAGCTCACCGCGAACCACGGCAGAAAAGAGCTGGTGGCTCTCCTGCTGGCTCAGGGTCTGCGCCTGATACAGTTTTTCAAGAATCGGTTGCAGCGTGTTGGTCTGCTCCAGTTTCTGCAACGCCCAGTCCAGCGTCTGCTCCAGCAGACGCGCACCGTGGGTCGTGAGAATCGACTCCGGATGGAACTGCATGCCGCAGACGCGATCCGCATCGTGGCGCACGGCCATCACCATCCCTTCAAACGAGGCGTTAATGGTCAGGCCGGCAGGGATGTTACTGCCTACCAGCGAGTGGTAACGCGCAACCGGCAGTGGATTTGGCAGGCCGGCAAACATCGCCTGGCCGTCATGTTCAATGCTGGAGGCTTTGCCGTGCAGAATTTCGCCTGCCTGACCCACGTAGCCGCCATAGGCTTCCACTATCGCCTGGTGACCCAGGCAGATGCCGATAATCGGCAGTTTACCGCGCATACGGGTCAGCAGCTCCGGCATACAGCCTGCTTCGCTGGGGGCGCCGGGGCCAGGGGAGAGCATCAGCACCGGGTTTTGCATGGTTGCCAGACGGTCAATCAGCGTCTGTGCCGGAACATGGTTACGATAGATGACAACGTTATGACCATTCGCACGCAGCTGATCTGCCAGGTTATAGGTAAAAGAGTCGATGTTATCGAGCAGCAGAATGTCAGCCATCAGAAAATCTCCTGTGCGTGATGTGCGGTAGCAATGGCGCGCAATACCGCGCGGGCTTTACTGCGGGTTTCGTCAGCTTCAGACTGCGGAACAGAATCAAGAACAATCCCTGCGCCTGCCTGCACGGTAGCGATACCGTCCTCAACGTAGGCGGAGCGGATCACAATGCAGGTATCCAGATCGCCGTGGGCGGTGAAGTAGCCCACTGCACCACCGTAACTGCCGCGACGGCGCCCTTCAGCCGCCGCGATCAGCTGCATGGCGCGGACTTTCGGCGCGCCGCTCAGCGTGCCCATGTTCATACAGGCGCGGTAGGCGTGAAGCACGTCGAGGTCACTGCGCAGTTCGCCCACCACGCGGGACACCAGATGCATAACAAACGAGTAGCGGTCGACCTTGGTTAAGTCCGCCACGTAGCGGCTGCCAGGGGTACAAATGCGCGCCAGGTCGTTACGAGCCAGATCAACCAGCATCAGATGCTCGGAGAGCTCTTTATGGTCGGTACGCATTTCCAGCTCAATGCGGCTGTCGAGATCGCGATCCAGCGAGCCATCGGCTCGACGGCCGCGTGGACGGGTTCCGGCAATCGGGTAGATCTCAATCTGGCGGCTGGTGGCGTCATATTTCAGTGAACTTTCAGGGGATGCGCCAAACAGGGTGAAATCGTTGTCCTGCATAAAGAACATGTACGGGCTTGGGTTGCTCTTTTTCAGCACGTCATAGGCCGCGAGCGGCGACGGGCAGGGCAGAGAGAAACGACGGGAAGGAACAACCTGGAAAATTTCTCCGGCGCGAATCGCTTTTTGCATCTGGCGAACCACGGCACCGTACTGATCGTCGCTCTGATTAACCTCACAGGTCATTTTCTCGACACGATGTACAGGGAGCGCAGGCGGTGCTTCGGTCATTTGTTGCTGCAACTGCTCAATTCGCTGCTCAAGGCGTTTTTTCTCTGTCGCAGATGGCGTGAAGAGGCTTGCCTGAATACGGGTGTTTTTTTTCTGGTGGTCGATCACCAGTAAGGTTTCGGCCAGGTAGAAGCAGTAGTCGGGGCAGCGGTTACCCTGTTCAATGTCCGGTAAATCTTCGAACCCGGCCACCAGGTCGTAAGCAAACAGCCCGCCAAAGAACATTGCTTCGCGTTCATCTTCCGGCACGGTGACCAAATTTTGCAGCAGACGGAAGGCATCAAAAACGGAAAGAGAGCACAGGCGTGCGTCTTCGTCCAGCAGCTGGCTCACCGGCGGAAAGTGCAGAACGCGCATTTCAGGATGGTGTTCATTTTCGATACCAGCAGGCAGGCTCGCATCCAGTAACGGCAGCAGAGCCGCACCGTTATCCGATAACGCTTTGATAGTGACAGTGTCACCTAGCGCGGTAATGCGCAGTGCGCTCTCGACCAACAGAAGGCTCTTGAGATCGTCTTTGCTGTCGATATCAGCGGACTCCAGTAACAACGTGGCTGGACGCGCACCGCAGACCTGATGAAACAGCGCGGTTGGGTTGTGGCGATAGGCCGCCTCGCTGGTCAGCAATTCGAGGTGTGGTTTGGCTGTTTGCATTATGTTGTTCTCATTTATTCTGTTCAAAAAAAAGCCCGCGGATGAGCGGGCGGGTATCTGTTTGCTGTACGCAGACGTGTGACACTGCCCGGAAATCAGGAAGTGCGCCACCAACCGTGCAGAGTGAAATGTGCAGTCATTTTCAGATACCTTTCTCGTGTGAACTTGCGTACTAGTTAACTAGTTCGATGGCGTGTTGTCAACCCTTGATTTCAGAATTTCGTGGCAAGTCGGTATCATGGGCTTTTAAGATGTCTCTAACCTGTGACGGGAAGTGCTTTGAGCGATACCACCTACGCCGTAATTTATGATTTACACAGCCATACCCAGGCCTCCGATGGTCTGCTGACGCCCGAAGCGTTGGTGCATCGTGCCGTTGAAATGCGGGTTGGCACGCTGGCCATAACCGATCACGATACAACCGATGCCATTCCAGCCGCGCGCGCCGAGATTGCCCGCAGTGGTCTGGCACTCAAACTGGTTCCTGGCGTCGAGATATCGACCGTCTGGGAGAATCACGAAATCCATATTGTTGGCCTGAACATCGATATAGACCATCCGGTAATGTGTGCGTTTTTGCAAGAACAAAAAACGCGCCGCAATCAGCGCGCAGAAATGATCGCTGAACGTCTGGAAAAGGCGCATATTCCGGGCGCACTGGAGGGGGCACAAAGGCTGGCAAACGGGGGCGCGGTAACGCGCGGTCATTTTGCCCGTTTTCTGGTTGAGGCCGGCAAGGCCACAACGATAGCGGATGTCTTTAAACGCTATCTGGCTCGCGGGAAAACCGGATATGTTCCGCCACAGTGGTGTACAATAAAACAAGCTATTGATGTGATTCATCATTCTGGCGGTAAGGCCGTGCTGGCCCATCCGGGGCGGTATAATCTTTCTGCTAAATGGCTGAAAAGACTGCTGGCGCATTTTGCCGAATGCGGTGGCGAGGCGATGGAAGTCGCCCAGTGTCAGCAGGCGCCCAACGAGCGTTCGCAGCTTGCGACCTACGCCCGCCAGTTTGGTTTGCTGGCGTCACAAGGCTCAGATTTTCATCAGCCCTGTGCGTGGATAGAACTGGGACGCAAGCTTTGGTTACCCGCAGGCGTTGAGCCTGTCTGGCAGCTCTGGGAACAGCCACAGCAACTTGAAGAGAGGGAAGTATGAGTCAGTTTTTCTATATTCATCCGGATAATCCGCAGCCGCGCCTGATTAATCAGGCCGTGGAGATCGTGCGTAAAGGGGGCGTTATCGTCTACCCGACCGATTCGGGTTATGCGCTGGGCTGTAAGATTGAAGATAAAGCGGCGATGGAGCGTATTTGCCGTATTCGCCAGTTGCCGGACGGTCACAACTTTACCCTGATGTGCCGGGATCTCTCTGAGCTATCGACCTATGCTTATGTCGATAACGTGGCATTTCGTCTGATTAAAAATAACACGCCGGGCAACTACACCTTCATCCTGAAAGGGACGAAAGAGGTTCCGCGCCGTCTGTTACAGGAAAAGCGCAAAACCATCGGGATGCGCGTGCCGTCTAACCCGATTGCCCAGGCCTTGCTGGAAACGCTGGGTGAGCCGATGCTCTCAACCTCGCTGATGCTGCCCGGCAGTGAATTCACCGAGTCCGATCCGGAAGAGATCAAAGACCGTCTGGAAAAGGTAGTTGAATTGATTATTCATGGCGGTTACCTCGGTCAGCAGCCGACCACGGTTGTCGACTTAACGGAAGATGCACCGGAAGTGATTCGCGAAGGCGTGGGCGATGTTAAGCCTTTCTTGTAAAGGTGTAAGCAGCTATACTACGCGGCCATCAAATCAGGGCATAGCTCTGGTTTGACCTGATTCGACGCCTGTGAAGGCGACACCTGAGGAAGCTCAATGAGCGAGAAGTTACAGAAAGTGCTGGCGCGTGCCGGCCACGGCTCGCGCCGTGAAATCGAAGCCATTATTGAAGCCGGACGCGTGAGTGTGGACGGTAAAATCGCCACGCTCGGTGACCGCGTAGAAATCGTGCCGGGGCTTAAAATCCGTATCGACGGTCATCTTATCTCGGTTAAAGAATCTGCTGAGCAGATCTGCCGCGTGCTGGCGTACTACAAGCCGGAAGGTGAACTGTGTACGCGCAACGACCCGGAAGGTCGCCCGACGGTATTTGACCGTCTGCCTAAACTGCGTGGCGCACGCTGGATTGCCGTGGGGCGTCTGGATGTGAACACCTGCGGTCTGCTGCTGTTCACAACGGATGGTGAGCTGGCAAACCGTCTGATGCACCCTAGTCGTGAAGTGGAACGCGAATACGCCGTACGCGTGTTCGGCCAGGTTGATGAGAACAAACTGCGCGATCTGTCGCGTGGCGTTCAGCTGGAAGACGGTCCTGCAGCATTCAAAACCATCAAATTTACCGGTGGTGAAGGGATCAACCAGTGGTACAACGTTACCCTGACCGAAGGCCGTAACCGTGAGGTTCGTCGTCTGTGGGAAGCGGTGGGCGTGCAGGTTAGCCGTCTGATCCGTGTCCGTTACGGCGATATTCTGCTGCCAAAAGGTCTGCCACGTGGTGGCTATACCGAACTGGACCTGACGCAGACCAACTACCTGCGTGAACTGGTGGGCCTGGCGCCAGAAACCACTTCCAAAGTGGCGGTGGAGAAAGATCGTCGTCGCATGAAGGCGAACCAGATCCGTCGTGCGGTGAAACGCCACAGCCAGGTGAACAATAATCGCCGCGCTGGCAGCCGTAATAACAACGGTTAAAAATAAAAGCCCGGTTAATATCACCGGGCTTTTTTATCAGTAATCAATGCCGATTTGCGCTTTGATACCGGCATCAAAAGCATGTTTAACCGGACGCAATTCGCTGACGGTATCCGCTAATTCCAGAATATCCCGATGACAGCCGCGGCCTGTGACGATCACCGTCTGATGCGCCGGGCGATTCCTCAGTGCCTCCAGTACGGCGTCCAGCGGCAGATAGTCGTAGGCGACCATGTAGGTGATCTCATCCAGTAACACCATGTTCAGGGCCGGGTCTGCCAGCATTCGTTTTGCATGCTCCCATACCGCGAGGCAGGCCGCGGTGTCGGTTTCCCGGTTTTGGGTATCCCACGTAAAGCCTGTCGCCATCACCTGGAACTCAACCCCGTGCGGTTCAAGTAAGTTACGTTCGCCGTTGGGCCATTCCCCTTTAATAAACTGAATGACACCCACTTTCTGCCCGTGACCAACGGCGCGCGTGGCGGTACCAAAGGCAGCGGTGGTTTTGCCTTTGCCGTTGCCGGTAAACACGATGATGATCCCGCGTTCATCCTGCGCAGCGGCGACACGGGCATCAACCTGTTCTTTCAGGCGCTGCTGACGTTGCTGGTGACGTTCTTCACTCATTGCGAAATCCCGGGTTTACGGCCTGGCTGGGCATCAAAAGTCATCCCTGTTTTACGGCGGCTGTCATCGCCCATCAGCCAGAGATAGAGCGGCATAATATCTGCCGGGGTTTTAAGCTTCTGTGGATCTTCCGTCGGGAAGGCGCTGGCGCGCATTTTGGTGCGCGTTCCGCCTGGGTTAATGCAGTTCACGCGCAGATGACGGCTCTGATATTCCTCCGCCAGCACCTGCATCATCCCTTCGGTCGCGAATTTTGAGACCGCATACGCCCCCCAGTTTGCGCGGCCTTCGCGCCCTACGCTGGAGGAGGTGAACACCAGCGAACCGGAATCAGATTTGAGTAATAAAGGAAGAAGTGCCTGGGTCAGGAAAAAGGTGCCGTTGATATTGACCTGCATGACCTGCTGCCAGATTTCAGGATCCTGTTCATCCATCGGGCGAACCTCCCCAAGCAAGCCGGCATTGTGCAGTACGCCATCCAGCCGTGGGTAGTGGGTGCTGATGCGGTGGGCAAGCTCCTGGCACGTTTCAGGGGTACAGGTGAGCAGATCCAGTGTGTACCAGCGGGCAGGAATGCCACCGGCGGCGTCAATCTCCTGAGCCACTCCTTTGAGTTTTTCTTCGTTACGGCCAATGAGAATTACGCTCGCGCCATAGTCAGCGTAGGTCAGTGCCGCTTCGCGGCCAATGCCATCGCTGGCACCAGTGACCAGAATGATGCGGTTCTGCAGCAGATTTTTTTGCGGTTGATAATGCACGGTGACTCCTCGGCGCACAGTGATGCAAAGACGCCTTATTGTGTGACTTTTCGGCTTTATGCCCGAATTAGCATGAGAATTCAATCAGTCTACAGGACGCATCGCTGTAAAATTAACAATTTGCAAATATTTAAACCAGAATCGGGGGATTCCTGAAGACGGCTCGCAGAGGTAATGTCACGAGCGAGACGCATGGGCAGGGCTGTTGTACACTGCCGTGAAAGATTCGTGGTTAAATCAAGGTGGAACGCGTGGAATTACTTTCTCAATATGGGTTGTTTTTGGCAAAGATCGCGACGGTGGTGATTGCCATTGCGGTAGTGGCCGTTCTGATTGTTAACCTGACGCAGCGCAAACGTCAGCGTGGTGAGTTACGCATTACCCGCCTGAGCGAGCAGTATAAAGAGATGCAGGAAGAGATGTCTCTGGCCCTGCTTGACAGCCATCAACAGAAACTGTGGCACAAAGCGCAGAAGAAAAAGCATAAGCAGGACGCCAAAGCGGCAAAAGCCAAAGCGAAGCTTAACGCGCCGGAGGAAACGTCAACCCCGCGTGTCTATGTGCTCGATTTTAAAGGCAGCATGGATGCCCATGAAGTCTCTTCCCTGCGTGAAGAAGTCACCGCCGTGCTTGCCGTGGCAAACCCGCAGGATCAGGTGGTCGTCCGTCTTGAGAGTCCGGGTGGGGTCGTTCATGGTTATGGGCTGGCGGCTTCGCAGCTACAGCGTCTGCGTGAAAAACAGATCCCGCTGACGGTTGCCGTGGATAAAGTCGCGGCGAGCGGTGGCTATATGATGGCCTGCGTGGCGGATAAAATTGTTGCGGCGCCGTTTTCTATTATTGGCTCCATCGGGGTGGTTGCGCAAATCCCGAACTTTAACCGCTTCCTGAAAAGCAAAGAGATCGACATTGAATTGCACACGGCGGGTCAGTACAAACGTACCCTGACGCTGCTGGGGGAGAACACGGAAGAAGGACGGCAGAAATTCCGTGAAGATCTCAATGAAACCCATCACCTCTTTAAAGACTTTGTGCACCGTATGCGCCCGGCGCTTGATATTGACCAGGTGGCAACAGGGGAGCACTGGTACGGTACGCAGGCGCTGGAAAAAGGGCTGGTGGATGAAGTGGGCACCAGTGACGACCTGCTGTTGAATCTGATGGAAGGGCGCGAACTGGTTGGCGTGCGCTTTACTCAGCGTAAGCGACTGCTTGACCGCTTTACGAACAGCGCGGCCGAAAGCGCGGATCGCCTGCTACTCCGCTGGTTGCAACGCGGACAAAAACCGCTGCTGTAAACAAAAACGCGAGGCCAGTGCCTCGCGTTTTGCGTTAATCGACCAGGTGATATTTCTCTGAAAGCGTGTGCGCCAGGTATTTAAACATATTGAACACGGCGGTGCTTTTCGGGGTGGGTAACCCTTGTTCGTCAAGGAAGTATTCGCCGCTGAATACCAGCACGCCGTTACGTTGTTCCACGCCGGTCGCTTCAATGCCCGCCAGGGTGTCTTCATGGTCACGAATCAGCTTATTTGCTTCGATAAGCAGAGAGGCTCGATCAATGGGTTGGGTTGTATTCTGCATAATCCACTCCTTAAACAGTGACAATAGTCTACGCCGGGGGCGCTTTGGGGGCAAATTTTCCCTGTAATGTGAGGGGGTAAGGTGCCGTGACCTGGCTGGCAGGATTTGCTTTTGCATGCTAATAAAGTTGCGTAACGAATTTTATCAGGTAGAGTGTGCGCTTTCGTCATTCTGGCAACAGAATTGCTTGACATTCGACCGGGAATTCGTCACGAATTACATCCGATGTGAGAAAAATACCCGATAACT
Source organism: Enterobacter cloacae complex sp. 382A5 (assembly GCF_050031095.1). NCBI lineage: Bacteria > Pseudomonadati > Pseudomonadota > Gammaproteobacteria > Enterobacterales > Enterobacteriaceae > Enterobacter > Enterobacter cloacae complex sp. 382A5. Next base: position 2,582,894 of record NZ_JBLGVK010000001.1, on the reverse strand, counting down.
CAATCACCTGGGCGTTAACGCTTTGACGTTCAGTAAGACAAAGGGGTTGATATCCCCTGACGCAGTCGCAATATCAATGGCTCGTCGTCAGTGGAAGGGAAATCAACATGCGGCGTATTCCTGGAAGAATTAAATTAGGTAAAGGTGAATATGGGTAAAGCTCTCGTCATCGTTGAGTCCCCGGCAAAAGCCAAAACGATCAATAAGTATCTGGGTAATGACTACGTGGTTAAGTCCAGCGTCGGTCACATCCGCGATTTGCCGACCAGTGGCTCAGCCAGCAAAAAGAGCGCAGACTCTACCTCCACCAAAGGGGCTAAAAAGCCTAAAAAGGATGAACGTAGCGCGCTTGTCAACCGTATGGGTGTTAACCCATGGCATAACTGGGATGCACACTATGAAGTGCTGCCCGGCAAAGAAAAAGTCGTTAACGAGCTGAAGCAGCTTGCTGAAAAAGCAGACCACATTTATCTCGCAACCGACCTTGACCGCGAAGGGGAAGCCATTGCCTGGCACCTGCGGGAAGTGATCGGGGGTGACGACAAACGCTACAGCCGTGTAGTGTTTAACGAAATTACGAAGAATGCGATTCGCCAGGCGTTTGAGAAGCCGGGTGAACTGAACATCGACCGCGTAAACGCGCAGCAGGCACGCCGTTTTATGGACCGTGTCGTGGGTTACATGGTCTCTCCACTGCTGTGGAAAAAGATTGCCCGCGGTCTGTCCGCAGGGCGTGTGCAGTCCGTTGCTGTGCGTCTGGTTGTTGAACGTGAGCGTGAGATCAAAGCCTTCGTCCCGGTTGAGTTCTGGGAAGTGGATGCCAATGTCACCACGCCGGGTGGAGATGCGCTGCCGCTGCAGGTGAGTCATCAGAATGACAAACCGTTCCGTCCTGAAAATCGTGAACAGACCATGGCGGCCGTGGCGCTGCTGGAAAAAGCGCGCTACCAGGTTCTGGAGCGTGAAGACAAACCGACCAGCAGCAAACCTGGCGCACCGTTTATTACGTCTACGCTGCAACAGGCTGCGAGCACGCGCCTGGGTTATGGCGTGAAGAAAACCATGATGATGGCCCAGCGTCTGTATGAAGCGGGTTATATCACTTATATGCGTACTGACTCGACAAACCTGAGCCAGGATGCCGTCAACATGGTGCGCGGCTACATCAGTGACAACTTCGGTAAGAAATACCTGCCAGCGAGTGAAAACCAGTACGCCAGCAAGGAGAACTCACAGGAAGCGCACGAAGCCATTCGTCCTTCTGACGTCTCCGTGTTAGCCGAATCGCTGAAAGATATGGAAGCCGATGCCCAGAAGCTGTATCAGCTCATCTGGCGTCAGTTCGTGGCGTGTCAGATGACACCAGCACAGTATGACTCCACCACGCTGACCGTTGGTGCAGGTGATTTCCGCCTGAAAGCGCGTGGCCGTATCCTGCGCTTCGATGGCTGGACAAAAGTGATGCCTGCGCTACGTAAGGGTGATGAAGACAGAACCCTGCCTGCGGTAAACAAAGGGGATGAGCTCTCTCTGGTTGATCTCGTGCCTGCCCAGCACTTCACAAAGCCGCCAGCGCGTTTCAGCGAAGCGTCTCTGGTTAAAGAGCTGGAAAAACGCGGTATTGGCCGTCCATCCACCTATGCGTCGATTATTTCGACCATTCAGGACCGCGGTTACGTGCGTGTTGAAAACCGTCGTTTCTATGCGGAAAAAATGGGTGAGATCGTCACTGACCGCCTGGAAGCCAACTTCCGCGAACTGATGAACTACGACTTCACCGCGCAAATGGAAGACAGCCTCGATCAGGTTGCCAGCCATCAGGCCGAGTGGAAAAAGGTTCTCGATAGCTTCTTCAGCGACTTTACCAACCAGCTTGAAAAAGCGGAAAAAGATCCTGAAGAGGGCGGCATGCTGCCGAATCAGATGGTCCTGACCAGCATCGACTGCCCAACCTGTGGTCGTAAAATGGGGATCCGTACTGCCACCACTGGCGTTTTCCTCGGCTGTTCTGGCTACGCGCTGCCGCCGAAAGAACGCTGCAAAACCACCATTAACCTGGTACCTGAGAACGAAGTGCTCAACGTGCTGGAAGGTGATGATGCGGAAACCAACGCTCTGCGTGCAAAACGTCGCTGCAAGAAATGTGGCACCGCGATGGACAGCTACCTTATCGATCCAAAACGTAAATTGCACGTCTGCGGTAATAACCCGACCTGCGATGGATATGAGATCGAAGAGGGTGAGTTCCGCATTAAAGGTTACGACGGTCCTATCGTTGAGTGTGAGAAGTGTGGTTCTGAGATGCACCTGAAAATGGGGCGCTTCGGCAAGTACATGGCGTGCACCAACGACGAGTGTAAGAACACGCGTAAAATCCTGCGTAACGGTGAAGTCGCGCCGCCGAAGGAAGATCCGGTTCCGCTGCCAGAGTTGCCGTGCGAGAAGTCCGACGCTTACTTCGTGCTGCGTGATGGTGCTGCCGGCGTGTTCCTTGCGGCAAACACCTTCCCTAAATCGCGCGAAACCCGCGCGCCACTGGTGGAAGAGTTGTACCGTTTCCGCGACCGCCTGCCTGAGAAACTGCGCTACCTGGCCGATGCGCCACAGCAGGATCCGGAAGGCAATAAAACCGTTGTGCGTTTTAGCCGTAAAACGAAGCAGCAGTATGTTGCGGCAGAGAAAGACGGCAAGGCGACCGGCTGGTCAGCATTCTTTGTGGATGGCAAATGGGTTGAAGGCAAGAAATAATCTTTCCTTACCGTAACTTACCTGTGAAAGGGCCGGACTTCCGGCCCTTTTTTATTACCTTGTTATTATTTTTTGTTCCGTACTATACAGTCAGGCTATAAATGATATAGTGGTTATAGTTAACCCTTTTCTTATTATCAAATCGTCTTAAGCGATTGACCGCATGCGCTAAATCGGATGGTCTGGCATGAAATTACAGCAGCTTCGTTATATTGTTGAGGTGGTAAACCACAACCTTAACGTCTCTTCTACCGCTGAGGGGCTATATACTTCCCAGCCGGGTATCAGCAAGCAGGTCCGCATGCTGGAAGATGAGTTAGGTATTCAGATTTTTGCTCGTAGCGGTAAACACCTCACCCAGGTGACGCCAGCAGGGCAGGAGATTATCCGCATCGCGCGGGAGGTCCTCTCTAAAGTCGACGCCATTAAATCGGTGGCGGGAGAGCATACCTGGCCGGATAAAGGGTCGCTGTATATTGCCACCACCCATACCCAGGCACGCTATGCGCTGCCGGGCGTTATTAAGGGCTTTATTGAGCGCTATCCACGCGTCTCTCTCCATATGCATCAGGGCTCGCCGACGCAAATCGCTGAGGCGGTTTCGAAGGGTAATGCGGACTTTGCTATCGCAACCGAAGCGCTGCATCTGTATGACGATCTGGTTATGCTGCCGTGCTATCACTGGAACCGTTCTATTGTCGTCACGCCCGATCACCCGTTAGCCGGTAAAGGGTCGGTCACTATTGAAGAGCTGGCGCAATATCCCTTAGTGACATATACCTTCGGCTTTACCGGGCGCTCCGAGCTTGATACTGCATTCAATCGTGCAGGATTAACGCCGCGTATCGTTTTCACCGCAACCGATGCTGACGTAATTAAGACCTACGTGCGGCTTGGACTGGGGGTAGGGGTGATTGCCAGCATGGCGGTTGATCCCGTATCCGACCCTGACCTCGTGCGTCTTGATGCGCATGATATTTTCAGCCATAGCACCACTAAGATTGGTTTCCGTCGCAGTACCTTCCTGCGTAGCTATATGTATGATTTTATTCAGCGCTTTGCCCCACATTTAACGCGCGACGTGGTCGATACGGCCGTGGCATTACGTTCAAATGAAGATATCGAAGAGATGTTTAAAGACATCAAACTTCCGGCAAAATAACCACTCCCGGTATCTTTCCGCCCAGGAAAGATACCGAAATAACCTCTCAAAGCTAAATTAGAATTATCATCATCTGCACTTAACTGCCGTATAATGTCATTAACCATTTATTCAGTGTGGTTATAATGTCGTGAATTGGCGACAAAAGTAGAACTAATTTTTGGCTTCGCAAATATTTCCTTTCAAATATTTATTTCTGGTCAAAAGAATGAATATTTCCCATCAATAGATACGTAAATTCACTGGCTTTTCGGCTAAAGTTTCTTTAGGATTTATCTCAACAGATGATTAATTGTACCAATTGTTTGGTCTCTAAATGATAAGCGATATCGATTGTATGAGGTTAGCAATGCCTTCAGGAAGTGAAGAACCGCAAAGGGATCCTGCGCTCAAGCGTAAAGCCTGGCTGGCGGTCTTTCTCGTCTCCGCCTTGTTTTGGGTGGTGGTTGCTTTCCTGGCCTGGAACTATTGGGGTTGAATATGGCAGTGACGGTACGTACAGAAACAGTTAAACAGATGTGTCAGCTTCGTGACAGGGGCCACAAAGTGCGCAAAGCACCTGCCACTGCCGTACCCGCGTCCTGGAAACTGACGCCGCAACAGCAAGCGTTTATTGATGTGTTCGCAGAAGACGAACCCAAAAAACAATAATTTACTTAATTGCGTAATGATGCAAATAGTCTGAATAAAGGCTCAATGCATTTGTACTCTTTAATAAATACACATCAGCAATATTGAACTGAGGGCAGACCTCGGAACCTTTAATAAATAATGCCTGGTGTCCCTATGATGAATAACATGATGTCTATGAAATACTGGTCATGGCTCGGCGTTTTTTCCGCGTCGATTCTGTTCTGGTCACAGCTTATCTGGCTGGCCCTCCACTAAATCGTAAAACCTCGCTACGGCGGGGTTTTTTGTTTTCTCCCCCGCACTGGAACATTCCTGGATTTATCATTTCGGGTTGTTATCAAAACGTTACGACATCTTTGTGTTATCTTTAATTACAGCCCTGATGATTGTCAGGACATCTCTGTAATTAAGGAGGAGCTTATGTCGGTAACCCTACGCGAAGCCAGTAAGGACACATTACAGGCAGAAAATAAAACCTGGCACTACTACAGCCTGCCGCTGGCAGCCAGGACGCTTGGGGACATTTCGCGTTTACCCAAGTCCTTGAAAGTTTTACTGGAAAACCTCTTACGCTGGCAGGATGGTGATTCCGTCACCCTTGAAGATATCCAGGCGCTGGCAGGGTGGCTTAAGCATGCCCATGCTGACAGAGAAATTGCCTATCGACCGGCAAGGGTTCTGATGCAGGACTTTACCGGGGTCCCTGCTGTGGTTGACCTTGCGGCAATGCGCGAAGCGGTGAAGCGCCTTGGCGGCGATACCGCTAAAGTAAATCCGCTCTCTCCCGTTGATCTCGTTATCGACCACTCTGTCACCGTGGACCACTTTGGTGACGACGATGCCTTTGGCGAAAACGTACGTCTGGAAATGGAGCGTAACCACGAACGTTACGTCTTTCTGAAGTGGGGGCAGCAGGCCTTTAGCCGCTTTAGCGTCGTTCCGCCCGGTACGGGTATCTGCCACCAGGTGAATCTTGAATACCTGGGCAAAGCGGTCTGGAGTGAATTGCAGGATAAAGAGTGGGTGGCCTATCCGGATACTCTGGTGGGCACCGATTCGCATACCACCATGATTAACGGCCTGGGCGTTCTGGGCTGGGGCGTTGGCGGAATTGAAGCCGAAGCGGCCATGCTTGGCCAGCCGGTATCGATGCTGATCCCTGATGTGGTGGGCTTTAAGCTTACCGGCAAACTGTCGGAAGGCATTACCGCCACAGACCTGGTACTTACCGTCACGCAGATGCTGCGTAAGCATGGTGTGGTGGGTAAATTTGTCGAATTCTACGGTGACGGGCTGGATTCATTGCCGCTTGCCGACCGTGCCACCATCGCCAACATGGCGCCGGAGTATGGCGCAACCTGTGGCTTTTTCCCCATCGATACTGTCACGCTGGAATATATGCGCCTGAGTGGCCGTAGCGAAGAGCAGGTGGCGCTGGTTGAAGCGTATACCAAAGCGCAGGGGATGTGGCGTAACCCGGGCGATGAACCGGTATTTACCAGCACACTTGAACTGGATATGGGGACCGTCGAGGCGAGCCTGGCGGGGCCAAAACGTCCGCAGGATCGGGTGGCGTTGAGTGACGTACCGAAAGCCTTTGCCGCCAGTAATGAACTGGAGGTTAATACGGCGAAAAAAGACCACCGCCCAATCGACTATGTCCTGAACGGACATCAGTATCAGCTTCCGGATGGTGCGGTTGTCATTGCAGCCATAACCTCCTGTACAAACACGTCGAACCCCAGCGTGCTGATGGCCGCCGGTCTGCTGGCGAAGAAAGCGGTAGAGCTGGGGCTTAAGCCACAGCCGTGGGTAAAAGCCTCTCTGGCACCGGGCTCCAAAGTGGTTTCAGATTACCTTGCACAGGCCAGATTAACGCCGTATCTGGATGAGCTGGGCTTTAACCTGGTGGGGTATGGTTGCACCACCTGTATCGGGAACTCGGGTCCGTTACCTGAACCGATTGAGATGGCGATCAAGCAGGGCGATCTCACCGTCGGGGCCGTTCTCTCCGGTAACCGAAACTTTGAAGGCCGTATTCATCCGCTGGTCAAGACCAACTGGCTGGCGTCTCCACCGCTGGTTGTGGCATACGCTCTGGCCGGGAATATGAATATAAACCTGGTCACCGATCCGATTGGCCACGATCGCAAGAATGATCCGGTCTATCTGAAGGATATCTGGCCATCTGCCCGGGAAATTGCATTAGCCGTAGAGAAAGTTTCTACCGAAATGTTCCGCAAAGAGTATGCGGAGGTGTTCGAAGGTACGCCGGAATGGAAGGCCATCGACGTCGTGGGTTCAGATACCTATGACTGGCAGGACGATTCGACCTATATCCGCCTGTCGCCGTTCTTCGATGAGATGCTGGCTGAACCTGCACCGCTGCAGGATATCCACGGCGCGCGCATTCTGGCGATGCTGGGAGACTCTGTCACCACGGACCACATTTCGCCGGCGGGAAGCATCAAAGCCGACAGTCCAGCAGGCCGTTACCTGCAGAGTCGGGGTGTGGAGCGCCGGGATTTCAACTCCTACGGCTCGCGTCGTGGTAACCATGAAGTGATGATGCGCGGCACGTTTGCCAATATCCGTATCCGCAATGAAATGGTGCCGGGCGTGGAAGGGGGCATGACGCGACATTTGCCGGGGAGCGACGTGATCTCAATTTATGACGCCGCCGTCAAATACCAGCAGGAAGGCACGCCGCTGGCGGTTATCGCCGGGAAAGAGTACGGCTCTGGCTCCAGCCGTGACTGGGCGGCCAAAGGCCCGCGTCTGCTTGGGGTTCGGGTGGTGATTGCCGAATCGTTTGAACGTATCCACCGTTCAAACCTGATAGGGATGGGGATCCTGCCACTCGAATTCCCGCAGGGCGTCACCCGTAAAACGCTGGGACTCACCGGGGAAGAGCTGATTGACATCAGCGGCCTGCAAAATCTGCAGCCGGGTAAAACGGTGCCGGTGAAATTAACGCGCGCAGACGGTAAAACAGAGGTGCTCGATTGCCGGTGTCGTATCGATACGGCAACAGAACTCACCTATTACCAGAACGACGGCATTCTACATTACGTGATTCGTAAGATGCTGGACTGATGGAGCCAGCCCGGCACGCGAGGGCGTTGCCGGGCACTTTGCGATCACTCGCTCAGCAGATGCCCCATTTTGGCGGCTTTGGTATCGAGGTAGTGCGCGTTTTTTGGATTACGTCCCACGATGAGCGGTACGCGCTCAACGATATTGATCCCCGCTTCGGTCAGAATTTCGACTTTTTTCGGGTTGTTAGTCAGCAGGCGTACTTCATCCACGCCCAGCAACTTAAACATATCCGCACACAGCGTGAAATCGCGCTCATCGGCAGCGAAGCCGAGCTGGTGGTTTGCTTCTACCGTGTCGTACCCCTGGTCCTGCAGCGCGTAGGCGCGGATTTTATTCAGCAGGCCAATATTGCGCCCTTCCTGGCGGTGATAAAGCAGCACACCGCGACCCTCTTCGGCAATATGAGAGAGCGCTGCCTCCAGCTGGAAACCGCAATCACAGCGCAGGCTGAACAACGCATCGCCAGTCAGACACTCCGAATGAACGCGAGAAAGTACCGGGGTTTGTCCTGAAATGTCGCCGTACACCAGCGCGACGTGATCCTGTCCGGTCGCCAGTTCTTCAAATCCCACCATCAGGAAATCGCCCCATGGGGTTGGCAGTTTGGCTTCTGCCACACGTTTAAGCTGCATGTGATTCTCCAGAGTAGGCTGACACGTTTCGTGTCTTCCGCCTGTTTTTGCTTTCTGTATCCGTTCATTTTGCCACAAGCTCAGCAGGTTCGCCTAATGGCTGCCATGCTATACGAACGTTAAACGCACGATCCGACATATCCACCCGTCGGATGAATTTCAGTTATGATTGTGACGCTTAGCGAAAAAGGAGAAGACATGCTTTCAATCGCCAGACGAACGGCAGCAGGTGCGGCCATATTGTTGATAATGCCATTAGCCGTTTGGGTATCAGGCTGGATGTGGCAGCCCGGGCACAATACCCTGTGGCTGAAAACGTTATACTGGATAACAGAGACGGTCACCCAGCCATGGGGCATCATTACTCATGTAGTGCTTTGCGCCTGGTTTTTGTGGTGCCTGCGCTTTCGTCTCCGCGCAGCGCTGGTGCTCTTTGCTATCCTCGGTGGGGCGATTCTTGTTGGCCAGGGGGTAAAATCCTGGGTGAAAGGCCATGTGCAGGAGCCGCGGCCTTTTGTGGTCTGGCTGGAAAAAACGCATCATGTTCCGGTGAATGAGTTCTACAATTTAAAACGTAAAGATCGCGGTGCGCTGGTAAAAGAACAGCTTGCGGAACAGCAGGATATCCCGACGTTTTTACGTAAACACTGGCAAAAAGAGACCGGCTTTGCGTTTCCATCCGGGCACACCATGTTCGCCGCCAGTTGGGCACTTCTTGCCGTCGGCCTTTTATGGCCGCGGCGTCGGACTGTCACTATCGCCATTTTACTGGTCTGGGCGACGGGGGTGATGGGGAGCCGTCTACTGCTGGGCATGCACTGGCCACGCGATTTAGTGGTGGCGACGCTCATTTCATGGCTGCTTGTTACCCTTGCCACCTGGCTGGCTGAACGACTCTGCGGTCCGTTAACGCCGCCACCGGAAGAGAAAGAAGAGATCGCCGAAAGGGAGCACAGTGGCGACTGAAGGTTGATTTTGCGCATTTAGCCCATAAATCCATGACGGGCGCGTCACTTTTTCCGTTTCGCGCCCGTCGCTAAAATGGTAGTTTATAAGGCTGATTGCGGTAAGTTGAACACACTTTATTCGCTTGAACCACATAACGGGAAGTAATGTGAAATATTTACTCATTTTCTTACTGGTATTGGCGATTTTTGTCATTTCAGTCACATTGGGTGCACAAAACGATCAACAGGTGACGTTTAACTATCTGCTGGCGCAGGGCGAATATCGGGTTTCGAGCCTGCTGGCGGTCTTGTTCGCAGCGGGTTTCGCCATCGGCTGGCTGGTTTGCGGTCTGTTCTGGTTAAAAGTACGTGTTTCGCTTGCGCGCGCTGAACGTAAAATTAAACGCCTCGAACATCAAATTGCGCCTGCGTCCGACATCCCGGAAAGCTCTGGTGTGCCGGTCGTCAAGGAATAATCGAATATGCTGGAGTTGTTGTTTCTGCTTTTGCCTGTAGCCGCTGCCTATGGCTGGTATATGGGCCGCAGAAGTGCGCAACAAACAAAACAGGATGAGGCGAACCGACTCTCCCGCGACTACGTTGCAGGGGTGAACTTCCTCCTGAGCAATCAACAGGACAAAGCGGTTGACCTGTTCCTCGACATGTTAAAAGAGGACACAGGGACCGTTGAAGCACACCTGACCCTGGGCAACCTGTTCCGCTCGCGTGGCGAGGTTGACCGTGCCATTCGTATTCACCAGACCCTCATGGAAAGCGCCTCGTTAACTTACGATCAGCGTCTGCTGGCAGTACAACAGCTGGGCCGCGATTACATGGCGGCGGGGTTGTATGACCGTGCGGAAGACATGTTCTCGCAACTGGTGGATGAAACAGATTTCCGCATAGGTGCGCTGCAGCAGCTGCTGCAGATTTATCAGGCCACCAGCGACTGGCAGAAAGCCATTGATACCGCTGAACGTCTGGTTAAGTTGGGTAAAGACAAACAGCGCGTCGAGATAGCCCATTTCTACTGCGAACTGGCCCTGCAACAGATGGGGAACGACGACATGGATAAAGCCATGGCGTTGCTGAAGAAAGGGGCCGCCGCAGACCGCAACAGCGCGCGTATTTCCATCATGATGGGGCGCGTGTTTATGGCAAGTGGCGACTATGCCAAAGCCGTTGAAAGCCTGCTGCGCGTCATTGATCAGGACAAAGAGCTGGTCAGTGAAACCCTTGAAATGCTGCAGACCTGTTATCAACAGCTGGGTAAACAGGATGAGTGGGTAGCGTTCCTGCGCCGCTGCGTGGAAGAGAACACCGGAGCCACTGCGGAGCTGATGCTTTCCGACGTAGTGGAGCAGCATGAGGGCAGCGACACGGCGCAGGTTTATATTACGCGTCAGCTGCAGCGTCATCCTACCATGCGGGTTTTCCATAAGCTGATGGATTACCACCTGAACGACGCAGAAGAAGGGCGTGCTAAAGAGAGCCTGATGGTGCTGCGAGACATGGTGGGCGAACAGGTGCGTAGCAAGCCGCGCTACCGCTGTCAGAAGTGTGGTTTTACCGCGTATACGCTGTACTGGCACTGTCCTTCATGCCGGGCCTGGTCAACCATCAAGCCTATTCGCGGTCTCGATGGGCAGTAATTTTTTAAAACACCTCACTTTAGTTACAACATACTTATCACTTTTATAATCCCGTTCAGCATCGTGCGGCTTGCCAGCCTGGCAGGGAATAAAACGATCCTGTCAATTTGTGGCGCTGGCAGGTAGAATGCACGCCGTTTATCTGTTCCGCGCCGCTGCGCGCCCATAGACGAAAAGGGCTGGTCATGACGTCTGTTACTTCCTCCACTTCCCGCGTAGTTACTGATTCTCCTGTTGTTGTTGCTCTTGATTACAATAAACGTGACGCTGCTCTGGCTTTTGTCGACGGTATTGACCCTCGCGACTGTCGCCTTAAAGTGGGCAAAGAGATGTTTACGTTATTTGGACCGCAAATCGTACGCGATCTGCAACAGCGCGGTTTTGACGTTTTCCTCGACCTCAAATTTCATGATATTCCAAACACCACGGCGCATGCCGTTGCCGCGGCTGCCGAGTTGGGTGTATGGATGGTTAACGTGCATGCATCGGGTGGGGCGAGAATGATGACAGCCGCGCGTGAAGCGCTTCTGCCGTTTGGCAGCGACGCCCCCTTGTTGATTGCGGTAACGGTGCTGACCAGCATGGACGAAAATGACCTGCGTGACCTCGGTGTGACGTTGTCACCGGCTGAACATGCAGAGCGTCTTGCGCGACTGACGCAGAATTGCGGCCTGGACGGTGTTGTCTGTTCCGCGCAGGAAGCGGTGCGTTTCAAAACGGAGCTGGGCCAGAATTTCAAACTGGTCACGCCGGGTATTCGCCCAGCGGGTAGCGAGGCTGGCGATCAGCGCCGTATTATGACCCCTGAGCAGGCGCTGGCGGCAGGCGTGGATTACATGGTGATCGGCCGTCCGGTGACACAATCTGCTAATCCGGCAGAGACGCTTAAGGCTATCAACGCATCACTGAAAAAGGGGGCGTAATGACCGATTCAAACAGCCGTCTGGTCTATTCAACCGAAACCGGGCGCATTGATGAACCGAAAGCGAAAGCAGAGCGCCCGAAGGGCGACGGTATTGTCCGTATCCAGCGCCAGACCAGCGGGCGTAAAGGTAAGGGTGTTTGCCTTATCACGGGTATCGATCTGGATGATGCAGAACTGGCGAAACTGGCGGCTGAACTGAAAAAGAAATGTGGCTGTGGCGGTGCCGTCAAAGACGGGATAATCGAAATCCAGGGTGATAAACGCGATGTCATTAAATCGCATCTCGAAGCCAAAGGGATGAAAGTAAAACTGGCGGGCGGCTAAAATAAATGAGCCACGGTATTTACCGTGGCTCTTGTTTTATACGTGCGTAAGTCAGACCTGAAATGCGATAAATATCGCGATGCCCATCAGGGCGTATAATAATTATTTGCCGACCTGGTGACCGATAATACCACCAACAGCAGCACCACCTAATGTACCCAGCGTACTACCGTCTGTTAATACTGCACCACCCAGTGCACCAGCACCGGCACCAATGGCGGTGTTACGGTCACGTTTAGACCAGTTAGAGCATGCGCTCAGGGACATTGCTACAGTGATTGCCAGAACAGCGGCGGCTAATTTTTTGCTGGTTAAGGTCATAATACTTTCTCCTGAATTATCGATTCACGGAAAGATGCACGCTTTAAGTATAGACTAAACGAATACTTAAATTCTGTTCTCCGTGAAAGCTGGTCGCGCAGGTGTTACGTCATCACGCAGGTGATAGTCACTTCCTGTTATATCGCTAACATTAATTTTACGTCTTCAGGGTCAGTTAAACAGGTAAAAACTCTTAAAGGGGGGTTAGGATTCCTCTCAGAGAGAGGTTAAGAGGCGCCTGAAATTCAGGCGCTCGCGGTATCAGGCGGGTTTTTTAATAATGTCGACGATAAGTCCGTCTTCCTGGAGTTTATTCCGATGCGCTTCGCTCAGACTGTCATCGGTAATTACGCGGCTGAACCGGGATATTGGCCCCATCATATAGGGATGGACCGCGCCAAATTTTGAGCTATCGGTCAGCACGATTGCCTCACACTCTTTTTCCAGTACCGCGTTCACAACGTCTGAACGCATCATATCCCGGCCGGTAAAGCCGGTTTCTGGCTGCCAGCCGTCAATACCGATGAAGGCCTTGCTGAAATGCACCTGCTGCACGTACTGACGCGTCAGCGGGCCGACCATGCTCTCACTTTTTTTCTGATAGATACCGCCCAGCAGGATGACCTCGCAGCGTGTCTCCTTCAACAAGTGAGCGATATAGCTACTGACGGTAATGATGGTGATGTCTTTTTGCTCGGCCAGGGTGCGGGCCAGCAGGGCGTTGCTACTGCCGTTCTCAATAAAGACCGTTTCGCCATTGTTCACTAAGGACGCGGCAAACTCAGCCAGCTCACGTTTGAGGGCATAGTTATTCATCATGCGGGTTTCTACGTCCTCGCTGTCCAGCGGGACCGCATACCCATGCGCACGACGCAGGTAGCTCTGTTTTTCGAGTAGATTCAGATCCTGACGGATGGTGACTTCGGAAACGCCTGTCGTTTTAGCGAGATCGACGACGCTCACGCGCCCCTGATCGATGACCATCTGCAAAATGATTTGTTGTCGGGAATTCATAGCATCCATTTAATAAAGCGAAACGAGGGCGGATAGGGCGTGGTTAAACTTCCCACGGGGCTTTTGGCTGTCTGTTTTCTGACGCGGTTTCGGCGCCATTCTGAGCCAGAAGTTCAGACTTCAGGATCTCAAGGTTACGGATCGCAGAGTGATAATCGCCCGCCACCAGTATATCCAGCACGGTATCAATTCGTTGGGCTACGGCCTGCGCATCAATGTTAGACATAATCTCATCCCGGGTACGAAAAGTTAATATTTTCAATGATGCAGAAAATGGATTCAAAAGAGAAGGGAAAAAATGCAATAACTAAATTACATAAATGAAAGTAATAAATTTATTCCCCCGCATGCAGCGTGATGAATGAGTGGATTAGTCTAAAACTGCGCGCAAGGCGCTTTTTTATATGAGGAATTAGACTATGACAGTTATCAATCAGGCTACCTGCACACTGTTTACCGATACTGAACGTTTCACTCAGTTGTCCGGGTATTATGAGGAGGAGCGCCGCACAGTCTGGATGATGTTGCGGGCGCAGCCACGACCTTGCTTCAACCATGCGTTAATCGAAGAGATCATGAACCTCTCCTGGCTTGTTCGCCAGTCCGGGTTTGCGGTCGATTTTTGGGTTACCGGTTCGCTGGTGCCCGAGATGTACAATGCGGGAGGTGATTTACAGTTCTTTGTCGAATGTATCCAAAACGGACGCCGCGAAGCGTTAAGAGCCTATGCCCGTGCCTGCGTGGACTGCGTTCATGCGGCGTCACGGGGGTTTGATACGGGGGCTATTACCCTGGCGATGGTCGAAGGCAGTGCGTTAGGGGGCGGATTCGAAGCCGCGCTGGCGCACCACTTTGTGCTGTCCCAGCGCGATGCCCGCTTAGGCTTCCCTGAGATCGCCTTCAACCTTTTCCCCGGCATGGGGGGGTACTCGCTGGTTGCTCGCCGCTCAGGCATGAAGCTGGCGGAGGAGCTCATCTACAAAGGGGAGTCTCATACGGCAGAATGGTATGAACAGCATGGGTTAGTGGATGTCCTGTTCGAACCCGGGCAAAGTTATGTCTCCGTCAGAACGTTCATTGACACGCTGCGGCCGAAGATGAACGGCGTAAAGGCGATGTTACGCGCCCGTACCCGCGTGCTGCAGCTGCCTCGCAGTGAGCTGATGGATATCACGGAAGATTGGGTTGACGCTGCGTTCTGCCTTGAACCAAAAGATATCGCCTATATGGAGCGTCTGGTCATGCTGCAAAACCGCCACCAGGCGGCGGGTTTACGCAAAGCCAGTTAGTGCTGTTTACGCGCCTGATATCGCTTTAGCCATCGCTCGAATGCGGCAGCGGGCATGGGCTTAGCAAAGAGAAAACCCTGCCGTTCGTTGACGCCGTTCTTAGTCAGAAAGGCGTCTTCTTTTGCGTTCTCCACACCTTCGGCAATGACCTGCAAATTAAGCGCCTGTGCCACCGCGACGATGGCCCGCACCAGCGACTGGGAAATAGACTGTTTATGAATATCCCGGACAAATGACTGATCGAGTTTTATCGCATCGATGGGGAAGCGTGCCAGCTGCGACAAAGACGAGTAGCCGGTACCAAAATCGTCCAGATGGATTTGCGCACCAAGCTGGCTGAACTGCTGGATCACCGACAGCGCCAGCTCTTCGTTTTCAATGAGGCAGCTTTCCGTTAACTCAACGTCGATAGGGCAGTATTCAAAATCCAGATCCTTCAGGGCCTGTTTTAAGTCGCTGAAAATGGTTTGATCTGCCAGCTGACGGGCCGAAACGTTCACCGCCACGCGCAGGTTAATGCCTTTGTCGCGCCATTTCGCCACCTGGCGAACCACATCAAGCATGACCCAGCGGCCAAGCGGCACAATCAGCCCTGACTCCTCAGCATACGAGATAAACTCCAGCGGAGGAATCAACCCGCGTTCTGGTGATTGCCAGCGCACCAGCGCTTCAAGGCTTCTGACTTCACCGCGCCAGGTGACTTTGGGCTGGTAGTGGATCAGCAGCTGATCGTTATCCAGCGCTTTGCGCAGGTTGGTATCCAGCCAGAGATACTCAAACACGCGCTGGTTCATTTCCGGCGAGAAGACGCAGAACTTACCCCGGCCGTTCTCTTTCGCCGTGTACATGGCGGTATCGGCATTGCGGATAACGCTTTCCCGATCGTTACCGTGCTGCGGGGCGAGGGCGATACCTAACGAGCAACCGGTATAAATTTCAATCAAACCAATTCTGAACGGCTGGCGCAGGCGGGTCAGAATGCGTGATGCCATCGCTTCCAGAGAACCCTGAGAGGTATTGGTGGCCATGACAATAAATTCATCGCCGCCGAGTCGCGCCAGCACCTGGCCTTCTTCCAGACAGCTCAGAATGGCCAGCGCGACCGCCTGTAATAACTGATCGCCAAACATGTGCCCGTAGGCGTCGTTCACCTTTTTGAAGTTATCGAGATCGAGATACACCACGCCAACCTGCGTCTCACCGCGGCTGTCGATGGCATCTGAAATCAGTTCGTGGATCGCGTTGCGGTTCGGCAACCCGGTGATGGTATCGGTATTGGCCAGCACCCGCAGGCGCTCCTGGGCGCGGCGCTCCTCCGTAATATCGGTGCCGGAACAGATAAGAAAAATTTCATTTTTACCGCTGCCGCTGTGGACAAATTTGTTTCTGAACAGAAACAACCGTTGTCCTTTTCGCGTTTTGATCCAGCGCTCGACTTCGTAAGAGCTGCCGTTGCGAAAGAAGCCGGTGATGTTGCGCTTAGAGGCTGCCGCTTCACTGCGGCTCATAAACAGCTTAAACACGTTCTGGCCGATAACTTCTTGTTCTTTCAGGCCGGTGTACTCCTCGCTCAGACGGTTAAACCGCTGAATATTGCCGTTCTGATCGAGGATTACGATAACGGAGTTGGCTTCCGAAACCACTTGTTCCGCAAAGGACAGCCCCTGAGCAAGATCCCGGGCTACGGAAGGCGTATCGTTCCACGCAGAGGCTGTTCCGGCCCACTCATTACGGGTTATTTTGCGTCCGACAAGGTGAACAGGAACATCTTCGCCGTACAACGAGAGTGTCATAGAGATACTGGACGTAATAACGGTTAACTGGCGAATAAGTTCGGCCTGTTCATCATCCAGCGCCACCACCTGAGTGACATCGGCATTTTCGCTGGTAGAAAGGTGCAGAGCATTGCTGTCTGCTGTCAGTCGCCACCAGGGGCTGTGAGTTCCCATGTAACGAAACAGCAAATTCTGCTCCAGATCGTCCATCATGTTTTCTCCTGCAGCTACCTGTTAGCGCACAATTTATTCAGTTGTAATCGGCTTTTTCGAGGTAAGACCACGGCCAGACCGATGTGAACTTATTGTTTTTTCCCGGATTTCTTATAATAAAACGAGTCAGGTAAAAAAGGATACTTAGCAAATAAAAATTCACGTAACCGAATATAACGGCACTCTTTTACTGTAGATAATTCTGGCGAATTTGGGCGGGGGAAGTCTGAAAATAGTAAGAAAAAATGAAGAATTTGCAGCGTGGCGTAAAAGAAAAAATTGTCGGCCCGTCCGGCAAGGAAAGGGCCGACAATTGAATAGCTTATCAGGCGGCAGGGCGCGCGATGATGCTGCGGGTTTCCATGCGGACTTCGGCGATAGTTACGTCAATCACGTCGGTGACCTTGTAAACCGTTTCACCTTTGATTTGCACAGTCCCGTTTTCCTGGCTACAGACCAGTTCATCGCGAACGGTATGCAGGAACGGCGGAGGGATAAAGGCCACCGCCCCGTTATCCACCAGACGTACGCGCATCCCCCCACGGCTGATATCAATGATTTCTGCAGCGAAGCGAGTGTCTGTGCCGGCTTTGTCCTGCAGGAAGCGGGCGTACAGCCAGTCACCTACGTCACGTTCCGCCATGCGGTTCAGGCGCCGACGATCTGCCATCTGCAGGGTCGTGTCATCCTGAGGACGCGCAATTGATTCGCCCTTAATGATCGCTTTCAGCAGGCGATGGTTAACCATATCGCCATACTTACGAATTGGAGATGTCCAGGTGGCGTAGGCTTCAAGACCGAGGCCGAAGTGTGGGCCAGGCTCAGTGCTGATCTCGGCAAAGGACTGGAAGCGACGAATACGGCTGTCGAGGAAACCAGAAGGCTGTGCGTCCAGCTCGCGGCGCAGCTTGCAGAAGCCCTGCAAGGTCAGCACTTCTTCCGGGTCAACATGCACATCATGGTTCTTCAGTAAGGCGGCCAGCGCTTCGGTGTTCGCCGGATCAAACCCGGTATGAACGTTATAAATGCCGAAGCCGAGCTTGTCGCGCAGCACACGTGCGGCACAAATATTGGCGGAAATCATCGCTTCTTCGACGATGCGGTTCGCAATGCGTCGTGGTTCGGCCACGATATCCAGCACTTCACCTTTTTCGCCCAGAACGAAGCGATAGTCCGGACGATCCTTGAACACCAGCGCATGGGTTTGACGCCACTCGCTGCGGCTCAGACAGATGCGGTGCAGCAGACGAATCTGTGCGGCTACGGCCTCAGAGGCCGGTTCCCAGCTGCCCGTGTTCTCCAGCCAGTCAGAGACGTCGTCGTAAGCCAGCTTGGCTTTAGATTCAATGGTGGCCGCGAAGAATTCGATATCATCTTCAATTGTGCCGTCCGCAGCAATGGTCATGCGGCAGGCGAGCACCGGACGCACTTCGTTCGGCCGCAGCGAACAGAGATCGTCGGAGAGTTCACGAGGCAGCATCGGGATGTTAAAGCCCGGCAGATAGTTGGTGAACGCACGGATTTTCGCGATATCGTCCAGCTTGCTGCCTTCAGCAATCCAGGCGGTAGGATCGGCAATGGCAACGGTTAACAGCAGTTTGCCGTCAGCAAGTTCTTCAGCATACAAGGCGTCATCCATATCTTGCGTACTGGCGCTGTCGATAGTAACAAACTCCAGGGCAGTCAGATCGCGACGCTCCAGACCTTCGTCCTGCATCTCGGTGGCGACGCCGTTCGGAGCTTCTTTCTCAAGGTTATGGCGCGCAAGCGTAACCCACCACGGTACAAAATGGTCATCACCGAACGTGATGAACTGGGTCAGTTCCGCATAGAAGCCACGATCGCCTTTCAGTGGATGACGGCGCATTTCCGCAACGGCCCAGTCACCTTCTTTAAAATCATGCTCAACGCCGCGAGCGGCACGGCAGGGGATGGCGTCTTTCAGCAGAGGATGATCCGGCACGATGGAGAGACGATCGTCTTTTCTCTGCACCTTGCCCACAAAACGGGTCAGGAACGGCTCGATCAGTTCTTCCGGCTCGGCAGATTCACGCTCTTTTTCGGTATGAATAACCGCCATGACGCGGTCGCCGTGCATCACTTTCTTCATCTGCGGTGGCGGAATGAAGTAGCTTTTCTGCGCGTCGACTTCAAGGAAACCAAAGCCTTTTTCCGTGGCTTTTACGACCCCTTCTGCACGCGGCGTCTGGGAATGCAGTTGCTGTTTAAGCTGCGCTAGCAGCGGGTTGTCCTGAAACATAATGTTCTATTTTCGTAGCCATTGAGCGGCTGACAGTTTTACGCGATTCTCACTGCCACAGCAAGCGCTCTTTGGGTAAATAGTATGGTTATTCCGCTTTGCCAAGCGCCACTTTCAAACGATCCAGCCAGCCGTCTAACGCGCTTCGCGTAAGCAGTGCAATCGCCCGGCCAGCGGGAAGACCTTCCTCCGTGAGCGGGTTAAACTGTGCTGCACTGAAACGGTCAGGTGAACGTGTCAACAACTCCACGGCCGCTAAGAGCGCTGGTGACGCGGCCCGGTCTTCATCTCGGCAATGGTTCAGGATTTCTCCCGTCAGATCGAGCAACGTGGGTTCGTGGCAGAGCACAGGCGTCAGCGCCTGAAGGGCGGGCTCGGCTTGCCAGCGTGAAAGCGACTCGAGTTGATGCGCACTGGCATAGCGCAGTTCCACGACAGGCAGTAGAGCGATCCAGGCGCCGGGCCTGGCGGGCAGCGTGTGCGGTTGAATATGGTGTCCCGGCAACCAGCGTACGGGGTGGCCCAGCAGCGCCTGAAATACTGCTACCACGCGGGCCTGAAAACCGATGAAGCCAATAATCTGGCTGATGAGCACGATGTCATACGTTGTCAGACCCACCTCATCAAGCTGGTTCTGCGCTTTATCATCAATGACATCCGGTGAGCTGGCAAGCTGGCGGGCATACTGCGTGATCTGGGCCAGACGGCGGTTACTTTCGCGAGAGGAGTCCGGGCCGGGAAGGGGGGCGAGAAGGGCGGCGTAGTGGTTACAGAGCCTTTGAACCCCGCAGGCCTGCGCCACCGTCAGCGCGGTGCTTAGCCTGTCGTAGGCACTCAGCGTATGCAGACGGTTGACGGCGATATCGAGTGGAAACAGCCGGTGACATAACGCCCGGGCAGGAGTAAGCCAGCCAGCACAGGCAGTAACAATCTCATCCGGTAAGGCTAAATCGAGCAAAAAACGATCGTCGACGTTAGCGGCTTCGGGCACCAGAGGCAGGACATCCGTCTGCGCGTGGTTTGACTGGGTTTCGTGGTACCAGTGGCCTTTGCCGGAAAAACGGCGTTGTTCCATGGGCGTTCCTTGATCTCAAAATGGCGATCAATATCCTGGCGTAAGGCGGATGAGGGGAAAAATATTGTTAGGTGATAACAAATAGCAGAACGGAATAACGAGAGAGGGCGGGCCGGGAAAAACTCTCTTCCCGGGCGGGAAGAGAGTCACAAACTTATTTTATTTCCAGCTCGTTCATTGCAGCGATGTTGAAGCCGCCGTCAACGTGAACCACTTCGCCGGAGATACCCGCGGAAAGGTCAGAGCACAGGAATGCTGCAGAGTTACCCACATCTTCAATGGTAACGGTACGACGAATCGGGGTAACCGCTTCGCAGTGTGCCAGCATTTTACGGAAATCTTTGATACCGGAAGCCGCCAGGGTGCGGATTGGACCTGCAGAGATGGCGTTAACGCGCACGCCTTCAGGGCCCATTGCGTTCGCCATGTAGCGGACGTTTGCTTCCAGAGACGCTTTAGCCAGACCCATCACGTTGTAGTTAGGGATTGCGCGCTCTGCGCCCAGGTAGGACAGGGTCAGCAGGGCGGAGCCCGGGTTCAGCATGGCACGGCAAGATTTCGCCATCGCAACAAAGCTGTAAGAGCTGATGTCGTGAGCGATTTTAAAGCCATCGCGGGTTACCGCGTTCACGTAGTCACCGTCCAGCTGGTCGCCAGGTGCGAAGCCGATGGAGTGAACAAAACCGTCGAATTTGTCCCACGATTTTGCCAGTTCAGCACACATGCCATCGATGCTTTCATCTTGTGCAACGTCACATTCCAGAACAATGCTGGAACCCAGCTGCGCGGCAAATTCTTCAACACGGCCTTTCAGCTTGTCGTTCTGGTAGGTGAACGCCAGCTCAGCGCCTTCGCGATGCATTGCCTGTGCGATGCCGTATGCGATGGACAGTTTGCTGGCAACGCCGGTTACCAGAATGCGCTTACCGGAAAGAAAACCCATAGCTTTAATCCTTATATTCATTGCTTATTTTGCCTTGTAATTCATAGCGTTACAGGCAGTATTTCAAAATTATTCGAAATCAGCTCGAAATTATAGCCCACTCACTGCCCCTTGTGTCACGCTATTTCTCGCGAATCTCCCGGGAATGAACGCGCGTAAGGGGCTGATATGGGAAACGCGGCTGTGAAAATTTCGGCATTCGTCCAGTATATCACCCGGCGTCAGGTTCACCTCATCCAACCAGCGTCGAAGCGTGATCCCGTAAAGCGTTTCACCTTTTTCTGGCGTGCTCGATGAAACGCGCGACGACAATAAAGAAAACCGGGACGAAGAAAATGGCGAGAAATGTACCGCTAATCATACCGCCGAAAACCCCGGTACCAATGGCATGCTGCGTGCTGTCACTTGCGCCACGGGCCAGCATTAACGGGACAACCCCTAGCGTAAAGGCCAGTGAGGTCATCAGAATAGGGCGCAAGCGTTGCCGGGCAGCCTGTAGCGTTGCTGCCACGATTGTTTCCCCCTCCCGCTGCAGCTGCCTGGCAAACTCGACAATCAGAATGGCGTTTTTTGCAGACAGCCCGATCAGGGTGATCATCCCCACCTTGAAGAAAACATCATTTGTCATGCCGGCAATGTGTACGGCCGCTACCGCACCAATAAGACCCAATGGCACGACCAGCATGACCGCGAAGGGTATAGACCAGCTCTCATAGAGCGCCGCAAGAACCATAAACACAACGAGGATCGACAGCACAATAAGGCCGGGAAGCTGTGACTCAGACGCTTTCTCCTGCAATGAACTCCCGGCCCATTCCCCTGCGATACCCGCAGGCATCTCTCTTGCCAGCGCTTCCATGGTTTTCATTGCCGTACCGCTGGATTCACCCGAGGCAGCACTTCCCGTAATACGTATCGCAGGATAACCCTGATAGCGGTTCAACTGCTGGGGCGCAACGTTCCATGAAAGGGTGGCAAACGTAGAGACCGGCACCATCTGTCCCGTCCGATTTTTTACCGATAAGGCTAACAATTGTTCGGGCTGCATGCGGTAGGGCGCATCGGCCTGAACAATCACCTGTTGAACGCGGCCGTTATTGGTATAGTCATTAACGTAACTGGAGCTCGTGGTCACAGACAAGGTTTGATTAATTTCGTCAAACGAGACGCCCATGGACTCGGCTTTTTCCCGGTCGATCTGAATTGCCAGGCTGGTGCCATCCGGCAGGCCATCTATGTAGACATCATTCAGTTCAGGCCGTTGATTTGCCTGCTGAACAAGGTCATCCGCAGCCTTTTTTAGAGCCTGATATCCCAGTCCTGCACGGTCCTGCAGATAGTAAGTAAATCCGGATGAGGTCCCCATATCCGAAATCGCCGGAGGGAGCAGGCTCATCGTCACGGCATCAGAAACGCTCTCCATGCGCGACTGGATAGCGTTTGCTTCATCCTGTGCGGTGATCCCCTGACGGTTTTTCCAGTCCTTAAGCGTGGTAAAGGCCATGGCCGAGTTGGGGCCAGAACCTGAAAAGCCAAAGCCCAGGATCATAATGTTGCTCTCAATCGCCGGTCGCGATGCAATTTCCTCTTCAAATTTTTCAACCACTTTAAGGGTACGCTGCATGGTTGCATCAGACGGCAGTTGCAGGGATGACATAAAGTAGCCCTGATCTTCATCCGGCAAAAACGAGGAGGGCAAAGACGACAGGCCAGCAAACAGGGCAGCGCAAAGGGCAACATACAGCAGCAGCATGCGGCCCGTTCGTTTTAATACTGCGCCCAGGCTGGAGGCATATACCGCCGTGAGGGCGTGAAAATGCGCGTTAAACCAGGTCGCAAATTTCCCGGCGCCTCCCTTGTTCGCCTCATGGGGCTTGAGTAACGTGGCACAAAGCGCGGGTGTCAGCGTCAGCGCCAGAAAGGCCGATAACAAAATGGAAATGGCCATTGAAATACAGAATTGTCGATAGATGATCCCCACCGATCCCTCAGCAAAGCCCATCGGGATAAACACCGCCGTGAGCACAAGCGTGATACCCGCGATGGCAGGGGTGATTTCCTGCATGGCCTGCCGCGTGGCTTCGCGCGGTGAAAGCGCTTTTTCTTCCATCAGTCTTTCGACGTTTTCAACCACGACGATGGCATCATCAACGATAATACCGATTGCCAGCACCATGCCGAACATGGTCAGAATGTTGATGGAATAACCGCTGAGCAGCATGATCGTAAAGGTGCCCAGGAGCGCCACCGGGGCGACAATCGCCGGAATAAGCGTGCAGCGTATCTTGTGCAGAAAAAGCAGCATGACCAGAAACACCAGCACCATCGCTTCAACAAACGTCTGTACCACCTTCATAATTGAAAGCTTTACGAAGGGTGCCGTATCAAAAGGGACGGTGAAGGTCATTCCCTCCGGAAGCACGTGAGAGAGCTCATCAATGCGCGCCCGCACGCCTGAGGCGGTACTGATGGCATTCGCTCCCGGCGACAGCTGGATTGCGGCTGCCGTCGCCGGGACGCCGTTTTCGCGAATACCGTACGCATAGCTTTGCAGGCCGGATTCAATGCGGGCAACGTCCGACAACTGCAGGCGGGCCCCTGTGGTATCGGATTTAAGGGTAATATGGCTAAATGCCTCGACCGAAGAAAGTTGTCCTTTGACCGTAATCGGATAAGTCACTCCCTGGCCTTCTGTTGCCGGTTCATCGCCCGTTCTGCCGGGGGAAACAATGGTGTTCTGCTGGCTGACTGCCGTAAGTACATCGCTCACCGACAGCCCATAGCTGTGAAGCTTCATCGGATCGAGCCAGATGCGTAGCGCTTTCTCACCACCAAAAAGCTGGACTTTGCCAACCCCCGGCACGCGGCGAAGCTCATCGCTAATATTTCTTGCAAAATAATCGCTCAAATCCGCTTCCTGAAATTTCCCGGAGGTGGATTTTAACCCCACCATCATCAGAAAACTGGCGTTCGCCGCCTCGACGTTAATGCCGTTTTGCCGGACCGACTGAGGTAGACGCGGCTCGACAATTTTTATCTGATTCTGGAGATCCATCTGCGCCAGTTTAATATCTGTGCCTGGCTTAAACGTCACCGTAATTGAGGCTGAACCGGTGGTGTCACTCGAGGATTCAAAATAGAGCAAATTATCCACGCCGGATATTTCACGTTCGATAAGAGAGACGACCGATGTATTCATTACATCAGGGCTGGCACCGGGATACGAGACAGTAATGATAATACCCGGCGGTGCAACGGCCGGATATTGCGCAACCGGCAGCCGGGGAATAGACAACACGCCCATCAAAACAATAAAAAGTGCGACGACCCAGGCGAAAACAGGACGATCAATAAAAAATTGCGGCATGAGGATTACTTCCAGTCAACTAACAGTGAAACGCATTACGGGTGCAGTGCCTCGTCATCGGTCGATACCCGTTTACCGATGTCTCTGAGCTGTGAAAATTTCTCAAGGAGTTGCGGGGCGTCATCCAGGCTTGTCGCAAACATCCACATATAGGTCATCACGGAGTAGATATGACCCGCCGTAATACCCGTCGAGTGGGTCATCAGGATAATGGTCAGCGTAAAAAGCAGGGCGATCAGCGAACCAATCAGTAAATATCCCCACGCTTCGCGGTCAGAGAGTGCAATACGCAAGTGTGCAAGCGTAGAATAATGACGTTTGAGGGTCGCAGAGCCCGCTTTATGTACATAATCCACCTCTTTCTCGAGGCGGTTATTGAGGCGTCTGAACAGCAATTCATTCTTATGGGTGAAACCGGAAACAAATCCCATCAGGATTAAGACGATGATGGCGCAGACGATGCCAGCCCAGAATTCAATGATCAGCAGCATAATGGCTGCACCAAAAAGCGAACTCATTGAGGTAATGAGCATGGGCAGATGCATTTCAAAGAAATCCACGAACTCACGCGATAAGGTAACTCTCGCCGCGATTGTCGAATGATTAAGCTGGTATTTTCGCTGAGCCAGCACCACAGAGACCGCTAGCCCGGCGTAAATCCGTGCGAAGGTGCGCGTGTCCACGCTGCGCCTGGCGGCACCAATGCACCAGATAAACAGGACCATTAGCCCATACAGTGCAGCGCTCACGGTATCCCCGGCGAGAATGGCATTTATCGCGATCCCCGCAAGTACGGGATAGAGTAAAAAGGTCACATTTTCGGCAATAACCAGAAAGAAGGTAATAAACAGCTTCTTGCGGTGCCGCACGGCAAGTGCCTTGAGCGAGCCAACTACCCCGGAAACGACCGGAGGACGATGAGTATTTTTAAGGATCATATTTTTCGAGTTATTAATGCCAGAGAGCAGGGGAATTCCGTCAGGAATTTATCCATTAACCGTTACTTTATACAGCGCATGTTTAGTACTGATGTGCGATTTGTGGAGGTTATATGGAGACAGTAAACTTAAATCATCCTTAACATGAGATAAATGGGTGAGCCAACAAAAAATATAATGAGAAAACATTCGCAGTAAAACACCAGATCGGCGATATCAGGTGCGATGTTTAACAAAATACTGAAAATGATGATCAGGTAGATAATAATCAATGCCAGGCACAGGGCCATGACAAGGAGTTCCGTCAATCCGCCTCCTTTATGTTGAATCGCAAGAAAAAACGATGTCGCTGCGATACAACCATAAATAACAGGTGAGGAGATAATGGTTGCCGCCACTTTTTCATCGACTTCATGTATCAGGATCATCCAAAGATGCAATAATCCCCACGATACAATAAGAAACAAACATGACGTGCCAATGTTAGCAGGTGAGACATATCTATTAATATTCATGGTGAGTGTCTTCGAGTATTAATGAAAGCAATTGATAGACCGGGGTGCGTGCGAGAAGTTCAACGGTTTATTCTCTTTGGTCGTTTTTTTTCTGAATAAAAAAGATTACGTCTGTATATGGAGTATTTATTTCCGAAATGTGGAGGAAGTGTGGAGACAATAACCTAAGGGGGTTCGGTTGTGGCAGAAATGTTTATAAAAAGTCGTCGCCCAACGGCACTTTTTTGTCGTGCGTGGGTCTTAGACTTTTATAAAATGACGTATAGCGTATTTTCTCAACATAATAGAGACGCTTTCAGTTCCTGTGGAGATAAAATGTACAAAAATAATTTAATCCTTGTCGCCGAAGATGAAGATGAAATCGCCGATATACTGATGAGCTACCTGCAGCGGGCTGGGATGAAAACGTTAAGGGCAACTGACGGTGAGCAGGCGATAAACCTGACGCGTCTGCATAAACCGGATCTCATTTTGCTGGATATCCAGTTGCCGGTATTTGATGGCTGGAGCGTTCTTACCACGCTGCGCCGGGAGAGTACGGTGCCTGTTATTATGGTCACCGCCCTCGATCAGGATGTTGATAAACTGATGGGATTGCGCCTGGGCGCTGACGACTACGTGATCAAGCCTTTCAATCCCTCTGAAGTTGTCGCACGAGTCGAAGCCGTACTGCGCAGGACGAAGGCTCACGTTCAACAGGTGGCTGCAATGCCGCTCAGGACGCCCTTCATCACGGTCTACCCGGATGATTTCTATATAGAAGTTGCGGTGGGGGAAGAGGTGGTTTGCCCGGTATTGACCACCACAGAATTTAAATTGCTGACTTACCTGGTCAGGAACCCAAGAAAGGTCTGCTCCCGTGAGGAATTACTTAACGCCTGCCTGCCGGAAGGCGATACCTTAGACAGAACGGTCGACAGCCACATGAGCAAACTGCGTAAAAAACTGGAGCTTGCAGGTCTTCATGGTGTGCCAGAAAGCATTAGAGGAATGGGCTACCGGCTGGGAGAAAAAAAATGAGCAGAGAATCTGTTCTGAGCCGCCAGATTCTGACCTACATGTTAACGCTGGCATTGATGATTATTGCCATCGCTATCCTGGGGTCCTGGCTGTTTTACAGCTTCGTACTCGATTACCTTCCGGGCGGCGTAGCGGCCGGTAACGATGAAAATATGACGATGTGGGACTGGGTGTGGATCGTGACGGTCTCTGCAATCAGTGTGATGATTTCCCTCTTTTTAACCGTAAAGCTGTCATCGCGTATCCTCACGCCATTAAACGCGGTAGCCACAAGCCTGAAACGCATCTCGCAGGGCGAGCTGGATGCCAGGGCCTGGTGCGCCAGTTCCCGGCTTGGCGAGATAAATCATCTCGTCAACGACTTCAACGAAATGGCTGAAAAATTACAGACGCTGGACAGTCAACGTAAATCCTGGAATGCGGCGATTGCGCATGAGTTGAGAACGCCCGTCACAATTTTACGCGGGCGGCTTCAGGGGCTCGTCGACGGTGTTTTTACGCCGGAACCCGTTCTGTTTAATAACCTGCTTAAACAAACCGAAGGGTTGGCGCGGCTGATAGAAGATCTCCGGGTTGTCAGCTCAGACGGCGGTGCCGGCTATACGTTATACAAGAGTGAAATCGATCTGAAGGAAACCCTCGAAACGGCGCTGGAAACCTTCAGACCCGAGTTTGAGCGTAAGCAATTTACTCTTCGTACCGAACTTAAAGCCCAGCGGTGTCTCTGCGATCCGCTACGTATTAATCAGTGCTTAACCGTGCTGTTCGACAATGCGCTGCATTATTCGACATCACGTAAACTCATCGTAAAAAATGGCGTGTTTGGCAGAGAAAATTACATTCTGATTCAGGACGAAGGGCCGGGCATTCCGCGCGAATTTCATGATTTTCTCTTCCAGCCCTTTCAGCGGGATAAAGGAGCCAGACAATTGAATCCTGAAGGGTGTGGTTTAGGGCTGTCGGTGGTCAAAGCCATCATGTCTGCGCACGGTGGCGATGTCACCTATGTATTGACGAAGCAAAACCACTCCCTCTTCAAATTAACATGGCCGAACGCGTCGTAACTGCGTACAGGCTCAAATGAGCCTGTTTGCGACGGGCGTCATTTGCCACATTTCACCTAACCTGGCATCCCATTCCGGCGGCGTGATAGTGAGTTTGCCCCGTTTCGGGCTTAACGTTATCTCACTGAAGTAGATCTCGTCCCGGGTGAGCATGAGATCGACACGGCAATAGTCAATCCCCAGGGCCAGCTCTTGCGCCGCCAGCAGCGCTTCCTGATAAGAGGCAGGCTTGGGTATGTCCTGCGGAGTGTTGGGATATTCCATCTGGAAAGGCTGCAACTGCCAGTGGCGATCGTAAACGTTGATAAAACCATTGCCGCTTTCGTCGGTGAAATCAGCTTCCATAAACTGCGCGACACCGTGGAAACAATGAATCCTCAACATCTCGGGTGTTGTGTTTTTGTCCGTGTCATTAAAGAGATCGATATACTTCTCGCACAGAATAACAGGAGGGATGTTTTTATATTGCCATTCCCGTGTGGTGTAATATAAATTTCTCTTTAATGCCAGTCGGAGTTTGTTTTGCGATTTTTTAAGGTCAAATTCAGCTTTGTTTGTGCATATGATCGCGCTTCCACTGTCATGGTTGCACTTTAACACAAATTTATGCGGCAGTTTCGTCATGTCGATGTGCTCAACGCGACGGTATACGCCAATCAATGGAACGATTTTTAGACGTTGCGTTCTCGACAGGACATATTCCCGCACAGCCAGTTTATCCGCCAGCATTGTATAGTGCGCATTATGGTCATAGACCAGACGATGACAAATTTTTTCGTTCAGGGTGGCAGGTGATTTTATATCAAATGTGTCGCCGTGGGTTGCTTTGAGACGGGACAGATGAAAGTTAATGTCTGATATTAAATAAGACCGATACTTCCTGAGCAGATACTCAAGGTGTTTTAAATAATATGTGGTTTTGTTCATTCTTTCCTCCGGAATATCTGCATATTCTGAAGGAGAAGGATTGATTCTTATTGCCTGGAGTATGGAGGAAAAATGGAGAGCCGCTTATAAAGCGGATGGCGATGTGCAACGCAAAATAAAAGGATTAAACGACCTGTTTAATCCTTTGAAGTCCTGAGTCGAAATATTCGCTGTCGCGGGAGACGCCTGACGGGCGGTTACCGATCCTTTCTCCATGCATCAGCAGTTAGCGCTTCACCAAAATGTCCGGCAATCAGGCGTTTTGTTAAATCGTGGAGTGGGGAGGCCAGCACATCCGCCGTGCTGCCGCGCTCGACAACTTCACCCTGATGCATGACCATCACCTGGTCGCTGATGTGTTTCATCATGCCAAGATGTTGGGTCACGTAGATATAAGAGATCCCCTGTTTTTCCTGCAGTTCCAGCATCAGGTTAATTAACTGCGAACGCATCGACATATCCAGTGAGGCGAGGGCTTCGTCAGCAATAATCACCTTCGGGCGCAAAATCAGGGCGCGCGCCAGCCCCAGACGCTGCTTCTGTCCAGGAGCCAGCATATGCGGATAGTAACTTTCGTGATCGGGCAGCAGTCCGACCATACGCAGGGTTTCAAAGATACGTTTACGACGAGCGTCAGGCTCCAGATCGGTATTCAGCCGCAGCGGGAAATCCAGGATCTGCGAAATACGCTGGCGCGGATTGAGCGAGGTGGAGGGATCCTGGAAGATCATGCGGATGCGCTGGCTGCGGAAGGAGTAATCGCCGAATGCCAGCGGATGATCGTCAATCAGCACTTCACCGCCGCTTGGCTCAACCATGCCCGCCAGCATCTTAGCCAGCGTGGATTTGCCGGAACCATTCTCGCCAATAATCGCCAGCGTCTGTTTTTCGCGCAGCGTAAAGCTCAGCGGTTTCACCGCTTCCACGGTCTGGCGATGGAACAGCCCGGTGCGGTAGCGAAAGGTCTTACTCAGGTTGCGTACTTCCAGTAAGGTTTCGACCATTTCACTCTCTCTCCATGTTCAGCGGGAAATGACAGGCGTAAAGATGGTTTTTCGCCCCCGTCAGACGCGGCGTTTCAATACACTTACGCTGAGCATACGGGCAACGTGGCCCAAGACGACAGCCCATCGGCAATGATTCCAGAAGCGGGATCGCACCCGGCAGCGTGTTCAGACGGCTCTTGTGCGGCATGGCGCTGCCAAAATCCGGGATCGCACGAATCAGCGCCTGGGTGTAGGGGTGGTGCGGCGTGGTGATCAGATCTTCACTGGGGGCGGTTTCCACCGTTTGCCCACAGTACATCACATCAATTTTATCCGCCCATTTGCTGAGCATTTGCAGGTCGTGACTGATCAGCAAAATGGTGGTGTTGTTATTCTGATTCAGCCGCGTCAGCAGACGGAATATCTGCGCCTGCGTGGTCGGCTCCATCGCGTTTGTTGGTTCATCCGCAATCAACAGGCGCGGCTGATTGGCCAGCGCGATGGCGATCATCACTTTCTGGCATTCACCGTCGGTGAGTTCGTAGGGGAAACTGCGCATTGCGTCTTTATGATCTTTGATCCCGACGCGGTGCAGCAGCTCAATGGCGCGGCGTTTGCGCCAGCCGAAACGCTGCCACCAGCGGCCTTTATAGGTCCAGCCGGGGATATTTTGCATCAGCTGCTTACCTACGCGCTCGGACGGGTCAAGGCAGGATTGTGGCTCCTGGAAAATCATCGAGACGTTATGGCCGACCAGCTTGCGACGCTCGCGCGGAGAAAGGCGCAGCAGGTCGATATCATCAAACCGCATGCGGTCGGCGGTGACGCGCCAGTTGTCCTTCGCTACACCACAAATGGCTTTGGCGATGAGGCTTTTCCCGGAGCCGGATTCGCCCACCAGCCCGCGAATTTCACCTTCAGCAAGGGTAATGCTGATTCGATCGACAGCCTTAACCCAGCCCTCACCGGTTTTAAACTCGATGGTGAGGTTACGGATATCAAGAAGCGGCATTATTGCACCCCCGCATTAATTGCGCGGCGAATACCGTCGCCCAGCAGGTTAATCAGCAACACGCTGACCATAATGGCCGCACCCGGTAACATAACTGTCCACGGGGCGACGTAGATAAGCTCCAGCGCATCTCCCAGCATCGCACCCCATTCCGGTGACGGCAGTTGGGCACCCAAATCGAGGAAACCCAGCGCAGCGATATCCAGTATCGCCATCGACAGGGCGCGGGTGATCTCGGTGACCAGCCCGGCTGCGATATTCGGCAGGACGGCAAACCAGAGAATATTCAGCGTGGTGGCACCGTCCAGACGGGCAGCAACAACATACTCTTTCTCCAGTTCGTCATGCACCATGCTGTACACAGAGCGAACGATACGGGGCAGGATAGCCAGCCACACGGCAAACATGGCATGCGTCAGGTGCGGCCCGGCAAAGGCCACTACAATGATCGCCAGCAGCAGCGATGGGATAGAGAGCAGGGTGTCCAGAATGTGATTCAGCACCGCCGAGCGCAGACCGTGGGTGGAGCCAGCAAAAATGCCCAGCGCCAGACCGCAAACTGTGGCGGCAAGCGTCACCACAAACGCGCCACCCACCGTTGGGGCGGCACCGCTCAGCAGGCGGCTCAGCACATCACGGCCCAGATCGTCGGTGCCCAGGAAGAAGGAAACCTCCCCATAGCGTGACCACGACGGGGGCAACAATTGATAGCCGAGGAACTGCTGGTCGATACCGTACGGCGCAAACCACGATCCAAATACGCACAGCAAGACCAGACCGGCACAGCCGTACAGGCCGATCATTGCCGTGGTGTCACCATAGAATTTACGCCACACGGTACGTAGCGCACCGGGCGTGCGCTTTTCACTGTATACGCTATCGTAAGGCATACCATTCCTTATGCTTCAACGGGTTGGCCATTGCACCCAAAATATCGGAAATCACGTTAACAATAATCACCAGCGAACCAATCACCATGACGCCTGCTGAAATGGCGGCGTAATCCTGCTGACGAATGGCGTTAATGAGCCACCGGCCCAGACCTGGCCAGCTAAAGACCATCTCGGTGATCATCGCCAGGGTCAGCATGGTCGAAAACTGCAGCCCAAGGCGCGGAATGACAGGCGGGAGCGCGTTATGCAGTACGTGACGACGCAAGATAGTCAGGCGTGAGAGACCGCGCGTGGCCGCAGCTTTAACGTAGTTCTGATCAAACACTTCCATGGTGCTCAGGCGCATCAGGCGGATCACTTCGGTTGTGGGTGCCACCGCAAGCGTTAGCACCGGCAACACCATATGGCGCAGGGCGCTGACGATCATTTCGTGACGCCAGACGGAGTCAGAGAGCCATGCATCAATAATGGCGAAACCGGTCACCGATTTAACCGTGTAGAGGAGGTCAAAGCGGCCTGAAACCGGCAGCCAGCCCATTGTCAGAGAGAAGAACAACGTCAGCAACAGCGCCAGCCAGAAGACCGGGATAGAAAAGCCGAGCAGGGCGAGGGCGCTGATAAATTTATCCTGCCATTTATTGCGATAAATCCCCGCCAGCATGCCCACCGGAATTCCCACCATCAGGGCAAAGCCGAAGGCCAGAATGCAGAGCTCCATCGTGGCCGGGAACACGTCTTTCAACTGCTCAGAGATAAGCTGTCCGTTGATACTGGAGACGCCAAAATCCCAGTGCAACAGGCCGTTGAACCAGAACAGCCAGGCATCCCACAGCGACGATCCCTGAAGCGGGGCGTGCGGCGTAAAGTAGCTCAGGCTGAAGCCCACGAAGGTCAGTAAAAAGAGCGTCACCAGCAGTAACAGGAGTCGACGCAAGGTAAAAATGATCATGGTTTTTTCACCTCTTGTTCTTTTTCACGGTCGACCCCGGCGAAGGAGGCGTTGCCAAACGGGCTCAGTACCAGGCCTTTAATATCGTAACGATAGGCCTGCAGACGCAGGGAAGAGGCCAGCGGCAGCACGGGAAGTTCCTTAGCGAGGATCTTTTGCGCTTCATCATAGGCATCAATGCGTGACGAGAGCTGTTGTGACGCCAGCGCTTTTTGCAGAACGGCGTCAAACTCGCGGTTGCACCAGTGAGCGTAGTTGGTCTGTGAGTTTATTGCCGCGCAGCTTAACAACGGACGGAAGAAACTGTCCGGGTCGTTACTGTCAGTCGCCCAGCCCGTCAGCGTGAGGTCATGGTTCATATCCATCAGGCGCGCTTCCTGGAAACGCCCTTCAACCGGAACGATGATCACTTTTACACCGACCTGCGCCATATCAGCCTGCAGCAGCTCGGCGGTTTTCAGTGGGCTAGGGTTCCATGCCTGAGAGCTGGTCGGTACCCAGAGCTGCAGCGTCAGGTTTTCAGCACCCAACGCTTTAAGCTGTTCGCGTGCTTTTGCCGGATTGTATTCCGTGATTTTGGCTTCACCGTCATACGCCCACGAGGCGCGCGGTAAAATAGAGGCGGCGGTTTCCGCGGTGCCGTAATAAATGGACTGCATCAAACGCTGGTTGTTAATGGCCAGCGCCAGCGCATGACGAACTGCCGGGTTATTCAGCGGTGGCTTATCGGTGTTAAAAGCAAGATAAGCAATGTTCATACCCGGGCGAAGCGTCAGGCGCAGGCGCGGATCGTCGCGTAAAATAGTGAGCTGGCTGGCGGCAGGCCAGGCCAGCACGTCACATTCGCCGGTCAGCAGCTTTGAGAGCCGTCCTGTACCGCCAGACCCGAGGTCGACCACAACCTGCGGCATCAGCGGCGTGCCGCGCCAGAAGTGTTCGTGGCGCTGCAGGCGAATATATTGCCCGGCGCGGTATTCGGCCAGCTGGAACGGACCGGTGCCGACCGGCTGGCGGTCAAGCAGCTCCTGACGATCCTGCTTGTTCAGCTTTGCCGCGTACTCAGCGGACATGACGGACGCATAGTGGGTCGCCAGATGCCAGAGGAAAGAGGCATCCGGGCGCGTCAGGGAAAATTCAACCGTCCGGTTATCCAGTTTGCGCACGCTTTTAACGGTGTCGGCAAACTGCAGGCTGTCGAAATAGGGGAAGTTCCCCCCGTTGACGTTATGCCAGGGGTGATGGCGGTTGAAGATACGCTGGAACGTAAAGACCACATCGTCTGCATTCAGCTTGCGCGTGGGGGTAAACCACGGCGTATGCTGAAACGCAACGTCATCACGCAGACGGAAACGGTAAGTTGCGCCGTTGTCCAGCACCTCCCAGCTTTCCGCCAGCTCCGGCACCAGACGGTAGGTGTACGGATCAACATCAAGCAGACGGTCGTAAAGCTGAGCGGCGAGAGTATCCACAATCAGGCCGCTGCCCGCTTTTTGTGGGTTGAAGGTATCAACCTGTCCGCTGACGCAGTAGACGAAGCCACTGTCACGAATATCAGGCTGCTCAGCTGGCTCGGGGGCAGCAAAGGCCTGGCTACTGAACAGACTGAGTGCAAAAAAGGACGATAAAACCAGACGCATAATTTTTAAGGTATGATATGTTAAGTGGCTATCTTACTAATATTAAACGAAATTATCCAGTGTCGTTTATCCCTGAGGGCATCCTGGGGGCAGTAGCGTTTGCAGTCGCTCATTCAGCATACCAACCTGATCGGCATTCATACCGACTCTCCACTTTGAATATACCTCATAAACCATCTTAGCATTTTCATGCCCTGTCTGACTCGCTATAAACGAAGGATTCGCCCCCGACAGACCGTATGCGGTTAGCAACTGTGTGCGTGATTGGCTGATGGAACTCACGACGGACATCTTCCCGTTACCTCGCGATGCGATATTGGGTGGGCAATAAATCCCCTATAATAAAGTGCGCGCTGTTTATCCTGTGCAAGCATGATGCGATGGCGTGAATTATTATTGAGTCGATGTATTACAATAAGAAATATTCACTAAACGTATACTTGCTTAATTAATGGTTGCGTTACGAGTAATGTTGATTTATATACTGACCCTCTGTTCCTGCAATTTGGCAGGGCGAAAGAAAAAAGAATAAAATGAATCATCATAACATCTAAGAAAATTACAGTTTTCTGTTGGGGCATACCGAACGGCACTGCGTCTGATTGTCTGCTTTTTTATATTTAATGTTAAATCTTTTTCATCATGGACGTCTCGCGTCTTTCTCATGGCATGAGAAGTGACCAAAACATCAGAGAGTTAGGGAATGATTGAACCTTTGGGGCTCATTAAGAATTTTGCACGCGTTCGCACGCGCATATTCGTGACGATTGCGTTTTTCTCATCGGTCATAAATATACTGATGCTGGCACCATCTATTTATATGTTGCAGGTTTACGATCGCGCGCTGTCATCCGGGAATACCACAACGCTTTTTATGTTGACGCTGCTGGTGTTATTTATGTTTGCCGTCATGGCACTCCTTGATTACGCGCGTGGCATCGTCATCATCCGATTGGGTAATCAATTTGATAATGCGCTTTCACCTGCACTCTATACCGCTGCATGTGAAAGTAATCTCGTTAAGCACAGCCCGAATGCCGGGCAGGCTATCAGCGACCTCACCGTTATACGCCAGTTTGTTACCGGCCCGGCGTTATTTGCGGTTTTTGATTCCATTTGGTTTCCCGTTTACCTCGGCGTTATTTTTCTTTTTAACACCTGGCTCGGGGTGTTCTCGCTTTCAGGCGCATGTCTGCTGCTGGCCCTGGCGTTTATTAACGAAAAAACGACGCGTCAGCTTTTGAATGAAGCGGGGGGGTATGCCTTGATCTCAAATCACCAGGCTAACAGCTCCTTACAATCTGCTGAGACGCTGCATGCCCTGGGGATGACTGACAACGTTAAGGCGCGCTGGTGGCGCGGACATCAACAGTTCCTTTATTGCCAGAGTGCGGCCAGTGAAGGCGCTGTATTGATGTCTGCCGTCACCAAAACCGTACGCATGGCGCTTCAGTCCCTGATGTTGGGGCTGGGCTGCTGGCTGGCGATTCTGGGAGACATCTCGCCGGGTATGATGATCGCGGGCTCAATTTTGCTCGGAAGAGCGCTGTCACCGGTGGAACAACTCATCAGCGTGTCGAAAGGCTACCGGTCAGCTCGTCTGGCATGGGAACGCGTGGTTCGTCTGACGGGAGACTTTCCCCCGGCGCAGGAGAGCATACGCCTGCCGGCTGCGCAGGGAGTGCTTACGGTGGAGAATGTCACCGTTTTCCCTCCGGGAAACCCCCGGCAACCCATACTGCAAAACATCACTCTGCGGGTAAACCCGGGTGAGGTGCTGGGAATTGTGGGAGCCAGTGCATCGGGGAAATCCTGTCTCGCCAGAGTGTTGTGCGGTGTCTGGCCTGCCGGAGAGGGGGATGTCAGGCTGGATGGGGCAGATATTTACCAGTGGCAGAAGCAGACGCCGGGTCCCGGAATCGGCTACTTGCCGCAGGACGTTACGCTTTTCACGGGAACCCTCGCTGAGAATATTGCCCAGTTTGGGGAGATTGATTCAACGCAACTGATCGCCACGGCAAAGCAGGCCGGGATCCACGACATGATTTTGCGTATGCCTGACGGGTATAACACCCTGACTGGCGAGCAGGGTATGGCCCTGTCGGGTGGGCAAAAACAGCGCATTGGCCTGGCCCGGGCGCTGTACGGCAATCCGGCACTGGTGATCCTTGATGAGCCCAACGCTCACCTCGATGAATCGGGTGAGCAGGCTTTGCAGCAGGTTATCCGGCAGCTCCGGCAGCAGAAAAAAAGCGTCGTCATCATTTCTCATCGTCCGGGAATATTGCCGCTGACCAGCCATCTGCTCGTCCTCGAAGGCGGAAAAACCAAGCTTTATGGCCCAACGGCACAACTCTTACAGCAGTCAGCTCGCCCGGTAAATAAGACACACAGCGTCCCTGCTGAACAAGGAAGAGTCCATGCATAATAGCGATGCGCAGAAGACGCCCCTTGTTGACGTCGTTCCGTTTGTCCGTCTTGGCTGGGTAGTGTTGCTGGCAGGTCTGGGATCTTTCTTGCTCTGGGCGGCAGTGGCGCCGCTGGATAAAGGTGTTGTTTCCACCGGAACCGTGGTGGTGGACGGCTACCGTAAGGCCGTTCAGGCACCCACAGGCGGTGTGGTGACAAGCATCGCCGTCAAAGAGGGGCAGACGGTACATAAAGGCGACCTGCTGGTGCTGCTCAGCCAGCAATCGACGCTCGCCCAACTCTCCGCTGCGCGCCAGCATTATCTGACGTCGCTCATTGCTGAAAGCCGCCTGCAGTCTGAGCTGGCGGGCATGCAAACGCTGACGTTGCCTCCTGAGACAGAAGACGAAGCCCTGCGGGATGCGATCAAGCCCATAGTGGCTCAGCAACGCCAGCTTATGCATGCCCGGCAGGAGGCGCTGAAAAATGCTCAGGAAAACGACGCTCAGGCCATTGCAGGGCTGGCTCGCCAGCGCGATTCGCTTGCCAGAACCTGCGAGACGAAAGCGCAAGGGCTTGCACTGTTAAATCGTCAACTCAAAGACCTGAAACCACTAATGGAAGAGGGCTATTTCCCCCGTAACCGCTATCTCGATATCCAGGTGCAATCGGCGTCTCTGGCGGGCGAGGTGGGTGAAACCCGCAGCAAAATCGTAGAGTTAGGGAATCAGATCGCCCAGCTCAAACGCGGCATGCAGCAGCGGTTGATTGATAACCGGAAAGATATTGAAACGCAAATTGACCAGCTTCGCCTGCAGGTCAGCGAGAGCAAAAAACAGCTGACGCTCTCCGGTGTCGATCTCTCCCTGACCCGCGTTGTCGCACCGCAGGATGGTGTGGTAATGAACCTCGCGCTTGCCAGCGACAGCGCGGTGGTGAGTGCGGGCGAGCAGCTACTGGAAATTGTCCCGCAGGCCTCCCCCCTGATTATCGACTCACAAATTGACGTCGCCCTGATCGATAAAGTCCATAAGGGCATGCCCGTTACCCTGATGTTTACCGCCTTCAACCAGCAAAGCACGCCGAAAATCCCGGCCCGGGTATCGCTGGTATCAGCGGATCGCCAGACCGATCCCACCACCCAGCAGCCGTACTACAAGATTCAGATCGCTGTTACGCCGGAGGGGATGAAAAAGCTGAAGAGCGAGGAGGTTAAACCGGGTATGCCAGTAGAGGTCTTTATTAAAGCCGGAGAGCGCTCGCTGTTGAGCTATCTGCTGAAACCCATTGTGGATCGTGCATCGCGGTCGTTCATCGAGGAGTAAAGATGCTTACCGCAAAATTCATACCTGTTGTGTATCTGCTCGCGCTGATGACGTCCTTT
Organism: Enterobacter cloacae complex sp. 382A5; assembly: GCF_050031095.1. Lineage (NCBI taxonomy): Bacteria > Pseudomonadati > Pseudomonadota > Gammaproteobacteria > Enterobacterales > Enterobacteriaceae > Enterobacter > Enterobacter cloacae complex sp. 382A5. The sequence goes on along the minus strand of NZ_JBLGVK010000001.1, from coordinate 2,544,781 downwards.
TCAGCAGGTGCGCTGACACTGACTCAGGGCTGGTTCATGGCGCTGGACAACGATCCGCAATACCGCGCTGCCGTGAAGGATCAGCTTGCCGGAGAAGAGTACATCCCCATCGGTCGCGCCGGGTTACTGCCAAAAGTCAGCGTTAGCTATCAACGCGCACCGCGTAACTGGCAGCGGCAGCAGTACCAGCAGACAAATTTGTTGGGGGAGCGTTCTGGGGTGGTGCAGCATCAACAATATGACAGTTATTCGGGATCGGTTACCGTTGTTCAGCCGCTGTTTGACTACGATGCCTATGCGGGGTATCGCATCGGCATTATCAAAAAAATGCAGTCTGATGAACGCTACCGAAGCAGTCTGCTTGATCTGCAAAACCGCTTCATTACCGCCTGGCTGGATCTTACCGAGGCGCATCAACGGCTCCAGCTTGCGACTCTGCATCGTCAGGGGCTGGAAGAGCAGAAAAAGCAGGCTCAGCGACAGTTTGAGGCCGGTGAGGGCGCAGTAACGGATGTCACAGAGACCGCCTCTGCGCTCAGCCTGGCGATTGCGGATGAGGTGGAGGCGCGCGATACGCTGGATACGGCTAACGTTGCGTTATCAGCTATCGTGGGCATGAATCTCTCGCAGACGGCAGCGCTGCCGATACTCGGTGAAAAGCCGCTTACGCTGCCGCTGGCATCAGGAGACTATCGATACTGGGAACAAAAGGCAGCCGCGCATAATCCCGATATTCTTTCTGCCGGACATAGCGTGGAAGAAAAACGCTATGAAATTGAACGCAGTCGCGCTGGCGCGCTTCCCCGGGTACAGCTTTACGCGATGCATTCAGAGAACGATTCAAGCAACGACAATACCATTCATCAGAAATATCGTACCGACAGCATAGGCCTGCGCGTCAGCATGGATCTCTTTTCCGGGGGCGGCGTTTCAGCGTCCCTGCGTCAGGCAGCGGCCCGCTATGAGCAGGCAAAATATCTTCATGATGCACAGCGGCTGGCGACCTACAGCGAAATTAAAAAATCCTTAAATAAATGCCTCCATGCGTCAGAGCGCCTTGCTGCCTATGCTTCCGCGGTGGACGCCGCCAGGCGTCAGATTGAAGCGACGAAAAAAAGCATTCAGGCTGGTCAGCGCATGAATATCGATTTATTAAATGCAGAACAATCTTTCTATAAAACCAAAGTTGAGCTTACTGCAGAAAAACATGCTGTCATTAAGGCATGGGTCAGTTTGCTCGCGCAGACGGGCGAAATAAACAATGATAACGTTATGTTACTTGATTCGTATTTTGCTCAATGATTGTTGATAATAAACAGAGGGACGACTATGCCTGTATTCGATTATCAGGGCGAGAAAAACACGCAGCTTATTAAGGATGCACTGACCATTGAAAGTATCAATTTTGGTGCAGCTACGTATGCTGATTATACCTATACAGAAGAAAATGGCTGGAAAGTATTAGACGGGACCACGCTTAACTACAGCGGCTGTACTAATCCCTATGGTGCTTTTTATGGCGAAAGTCTTCTTGAAACCAGCGCCGAATGCAATGTTATGGGAAAATATGACGCCAATGGCAAGCTGGTCAATATAGGCATTAGCTTCTGGGGGACGGGCACTTACGCCAGCGCGCCTTCACTTCAGCATACCATCAATACCGTGATGGATACCGTCAGCGACGTATTATCTGCATTGGTCGACGGCTATGCGGATAACTATGTTCTCAACGCGTATAAAAACCTCATGAGTTCGGTGGCCGCGTTTGCCACGGCAAATGGCCTGACCGGTAATGACATCATCATTACCGGACATAGTCTTGGCGGACTGGCTGTTAACAGCATGGCAACCCTGTCCGCACAGGGCCAGTGGGGTGGTTTCTTTGAAGACGCAAGCTACGTCGCATTCGCCTCTCCGACTCAAAACCTGGCCGATGACAAAGTGCTTAATATTGGTTTTGAGAACGATCCGGTATTTCGTGTGTTAACGGGTCATAGCTTGACGCTGGACAGTTTATTTAACCACGACACGCCGCTTGAAACCTGCACCAACAACATCGTCTCCTTTAATGATTACTATGCCGGCCTGACCAACGATTGTAAGATCTTTTCAATCGCGAATATGGCGTCCTGGGCCGGGCACTCCGGTCAGGGCTATACGGACGGTGCATTACGAATTATGGATTCTGAAATCTATGATTTCACCCATCAAAATTCCAATATCATTGTTTCTAATCTTTCTGAAGCATACCGTTCCACGACCTGGGTTTCGGATCTCAATAAATCCGTAACGCATGTGGGGTCGACATTTATTATTGGTACCGAAACAAATGATTTATTACAAGGCGGGAAGGGTAACGATTATCTCTGCGGTGGTGGCGGAGATGACAGTTTTAAAGATCACAGCGGCTACAACGTTATTTATGGCGGCGCAGGGACCAACACCTACGTAACGGAATGTCATATTGCCGATTTTACGTTTAGCCACGATGCAGAAGGGACGCTGTACTTTAAATATTCCACCGGCGATATTACACGGGCGGAAGATATCCATTACGTTAACGCAGACCACACCTTGTTCAGCCTGTTTGGTATTAACATCAACCAGAACGCGACATGGCAGGTCACGGATTATGGCTTAGAAGGTGACAGTGGCTCAATCGCGTATGCGAAAAGCTATTATGCCGATACAGAGAACAGCTTCACTATCTCGACCGCCAGTAATGACAGCTGGTTCTATTCAGGAGCCAATGACAGTGAGATCAGCGTAAACGGGAACAATAACAATGTGGTTTCCGGGTATGCCGACGACGCCATCCACCTTAACGGCAGCGAAAACACGCTTCTCTTCTACGGTGATTTTGGTCATGACACGGTCTATAACCTCTCCGCCAGCGACAGCCTGATCTTTATGGCTAACCAGAACATTGCCGATAATGACAGCTATCTCAACCACCTGTCGTTTGAAGGTGATAATGCCTTACTCACCTACGGCGACAGCAGCGTCACGCTGGTCGGTGTGAATACCGATATGCTTTCGCAGATGCATATTGCGGTAGCATGACTCTTATCCCCGCGGGAACCTCGCGGGGATAAATCCCGGCAGAATGGTCCTGCCCGTCAGCGCATCTGGTGCTTTTTGAGCAATGCTCTTAACTGGTGGTAGGTCAGCCCCAACAGTTCAGCTGCCCCTTTCTGGTTATATTTCGCCATCCTCAGGCTCTGCTCCAGTAGCTGTTGTTCCTGCTTATGCTGAAACTGGCGCAGATCGAGCGGGAGTGAGGGCCCATCGTTCGAACGCGCCGGCGCGGTAACAGATGGCGCGTTACGCTGAAAAGGATCGAGAATAATGTTGTCCAGTTCTGTGTCGCTGCTGCCGTGACGGTAGACAGAGCGTTCGACGACGTTCTTCAGCTCGCGAATATTCCCCGGCCAGGGGTAGTTAAGCAGCGTCTCCCGGGCATTATCGCTAAAGCCCGGAAAGAGCGGCAGACCCAGCTCACGGCACATCTGAATGGCAAACTGTTCCGCCAGCAGCATAATATCGCTGCGCCGTTCACGCAGCGGTGGAAGCTGGACGACGTCAAAAGCGAGGCGGTCGAGCAGGTCGGCGCGAAATTTATCCTCAGCCACCATTTCCGGCAGGTTGGCATTTGTCGCACAGACCAGACGCACGTTAACCTGTAGCGGCTGGCTGCCGCCGACGCGTTCCAGCTCGCCATATTCAATGACGCGCAACAATTTTTCCTGTACCAGCATTGGCGCGGTGGCCAGCTCGTCAAGGAACAGGGTGCCGCCGTCGGCACGCTCGAAACGGCCAGGATGGCGCTTTTGCGCCCCGGTAAAGGCTCCCGCTTCATGGCCGAACAGCTCGGTATCCAGCAGGTTCTCATTCAGCGCGGCGCAGTTAAGCGAAATAAAAGGACCATCCCAGCGCCCGGACAGATAGTGGAGTCGGTTGGCGATCAGCTCCTTGCCCGTGCCGCGCTCACCGATAATCAGCACCGGTTTGTTGAGAGGGGCGAGGCGTGAAACCTGCTCCAGCACTTCGAGAAAGCTGTTAGCCTCACCGAGTAAATTGTCTTTATATTCAGCCATGATGAAATTAACCACTCCTTAGCGAGATTCACCAGGTGAGCTTAGTTCCACAGTGAGCGAAAATCAATCACATTCAGTGAAATCAATAAGATAAAAAGTTGGCACGGGAATTGTATTATCTGTACAGCAGGGCATCGCCCGATAACAGAAATGTGAGGATTGAATTATGGGTATTTTTTCTCGTTTTGCCGACATCGTGAACGCCAACATCAACTCGCTGCTTGAGAAAGCGGAAGATCCGCAAAAGCTGGTGCGTCTGATGATTCAGGAAATGGAAGATACACTGGTTGAAGTGCGTTCTACCTCCGCCCGTGCGCTGGCTGAGAAAAAGCAGTTAACCCGCCGTATTGAGCAGGCTACCGCCCAGCTTAATGAATGGCAGGAAAAAGCCGAACTGGCGCTGCGTAAAGATAAAGAAGATCTGGCCCGTGCCGCACTGATTGAAAAACAGAAACTGGCGGATATGGTTACCGCGCTGGAACATGAAGTTACGCTGGTGGACGACACGCTCACCCGTATGAAGAAAGAGATTGGCGAGCTTGAGAACAAGCTGAGCGAAACCCGTGCGCGTCAGCAGGCACTTACGCTGCGTCACCAGGCGGCAAACTCTTCCCGCGATGTACGCCGTCAGCTGGACAGCGGTAAGCTTGATGAAGCAATGGCGCGTTTTGAGTCCTTCGAACGTCGTATCGATCAGATGGAAGCGGAAGCGGAAAGCCACAGCATCGGTAAGCAAAAATCGCTCGATCAGCAGTTCGCCGATCTGAAAGCCGACGATGAAATCAGCGAGCAGCTGGCGGCCCTGAAAGCCAAAATGAAGCAAGACAATCAATAATAATTCATGCGGCACCTGAGCGTGCCGCCACGCATCGTACGACAAGGAGTACACATGAGCGCGCTTTTTCTCGCTATTCCCCTGACCATTTTCGTGCTGTTCGTGCTGCCGATTTGGTTATGGCTGCACTACAGCAACCGTTCTTCACGGGACGCCCTTTCCCAGAGCGAGCAACAACGTCTGGTACAGCTGTCCGATCAGGCGAATAAGATGCGTGAACGTATTCAGGCGCTGGAAGCTATCCTGGATGCGGAACACCCGAACTGGAGGGAGCGTTAATGTCAGGACTGAATCTGAATAAAAAGCTGTGGCGGATCCCACAGCAGGGCATGGTTCGCGGCGTCTGTGCGGGGCTTGCCCACTATCTGGATGTACCGGTTAAGCTGGTGCGCGTGGTAACGGTGTTATCGATTTTCTTCGGTCTGGCGTTTATCACTCTGGTGGCGTACATCGTATTGTCGTTTGTGCTCGACCCCATGCCGGAAGGTGAACTGGCTTCAGAAGGCGCACCGAGCAGTAGTGACATTCTGAACCAGGTGGATGCTGAACTGGCCGCAGGTGAAAAGCGGTTGCGCGAAATGGAACGTTACGTCACGTCTGATACCTTTACGCTGAGAAGTCGTTTTCGTCAGCTTTAAGAGAGAACATAGATGAACAAAAACTGGCAACAGGCCGGTCAGAAGGTAAAACCCGGCCTGAAAATCGCAGGTAAACTGGTCCTGCTGACGGCGTTACGTTATGGTCCGGCAGGCGTGGCTGGCTGGGCAATAAAATCTGTTGCCCGTAAGCCGGTAAGACTGTTGCTGGCCGTGGCGCTGGAGCCGCTGCTGCAAAAACTGGCCAAACGTTTTTCCCGTCGATACTTATCCTGATCCCCACGTATACCGCAGTCTTTCTCTTATGAGAGGAGGGCTGCCGGCATTTCTCTTCGTTTTCTTCCTTTTCTGTCTTTCTTTGCGGCAGCTCACATTACTGCGCTGAGTTGCCTTGAGAAGACGTTTTTACCCCCTCAGGTCCGTTGACAGATATTTTTCATGGGAGTAGATTGCGTTTCGTGGGACCGCTACCATGGAAAAATAAAGTGAACGATAAAATTAAAAATTTAATCAATCTTGTTTACGGTGAATCGTTTTCTGAGGCGCACCGTGAAACACTGTCAGGGAAAATCTCCAGAGCTGCAGCTGTTATTACCGAAAAGCGTAAAGCCGGTTGGGATGAAAAAGATATCGTCCTGATAACCTATGCCGATCAGTTCTACAATAAAGGGGAGAAAGCGCTGCCTGTTTTTACCCGTTTTTATAACAGATGGCTTTCTCGTTCATTTTCTCATGTGCATCTTTTACCTTTTTACCCGTGGTCCTCTGATGATGGTTTTTCTGTTATCGATTACCATGACGTTGCGCCTGAAACGGGAACATGGCAAGACGTTGCTGAATTAAAGCAATATGCCAGTTTAATGTTCGATTTTGTTTGTAACCATATGTCTGCGAAAAGCCAGTGGTTCGCTCATTATCTTGCGCAAAAACCGGGCTATGAAGATTTCTTTATTTCCGTGGATCCGCAAACTGATTTATCTGCTGTGACACGGCCTCGCGCATTGCCTCTCCTGACACCTTTTACACTTGATGACGGAAGCGTTCGGCATCTGTGGACGACCTTCAGCGATGATCAGATTGACCTCAATTTCGCCTCTCCTGAGGTGTTGATTGCAATGGTGGATGTGCTTCTCCATTACCTGATGGAAGGGGCGCGCTATATCCGCCTTGATGCGGTCGGTTTTATGTGGAAGATCCCCGGAACAAGCTGCATCCATCTTGAACAAACGCACCGTTTGATTCAGGTCTTCCGCGCCATTACGGACGCTGTGGCACCGGGTACGGTGATCATCACTGAGACCAATGTCCCGCATAAAGACAACGTTTCTTACTTTGGTGACGGCAAGAATGAAGCCCAGATGGTGTATCAGTTCTCCTTGCCACCACTGGTTCTGCATGCCGTTCATCGTCAGGATGTACGGGCACTTTGTCAGTGGGCCTCATCGCTGGAGCTGCCGTCAAAGCAAACCACCTGGTTTAACTTTTTGGCCTCGCACGACGGGATCGGACTTAATCCGTTACGCGGAATTTTACCGGAATCGGAAATTCTGTCGCTGGTGGAAACACTCCAGCAGGAAGGCGCGCTGGTTAACTGGAAAAATAACCCTGACGGTACGCGCAGCCCGTATGAAATCAATGTAACCTATCTGGATGCATTAAGTGCTAAGAAGGATGAAGATACTCTGCGGATAGCCCGTTTTATTCTGGCTCATGCCGTTCTGTTGAGTTTCCCGGGTGTGCCTGCAATCTATATTCAGAGTATTATTGGCTCCCGTAATGATTATGAGGGTGTGGAGCGGTTAGGGTATAATAGAGCAATAAACCGAAAGAAATATCAGGCCGATGAAATTGATCATAAACTCGACGATATTAATAGCCTTCGTCATAAAGTTTATTCTGGATTGAGTGCGTTAATTTCGTTACGCCGTCAGGAAAAAGCGTTCCACCCGGACAGTCAGGCGCGCTTTGAAACATTCGGGGAGCATGTTTTGAAAATAGTTCGCATTGCCGATAACGGCGAGCGAATAACAGCGCTCTTTAATTTCAGTAATGATATTCAACACCTCCCTTCAAATAGTCAGGCAGGAAAAGATTTAATAACCGGGAACAATATTAACGATACGACGTTGACCCTAAATCCATGGCAGGTTATGTGGATTAAAGAAAACTAAAAAAGGACCTTAACAATGAAAATGCCGAGAATTGTGCTGATTTCAGCACTGGTTTCGTGCGCCCTGTTATCAGGCTGCAAGGACGACACACAATCTTCTGTGACCATCGAGTTTATGCATTCGTCGGTGGAGCAGGAGCGTCAGGCCGTCATCACGAAACTGATTGAGAAATTCGAGAAAGAGAATCCCTCCATTACAGTGAAACAGGTGCCGGTAGAAGAGGATGCATACAACACCAAGGTCATTACCCTCGCGCGGACCGGCGCACTGCCGGAGGTGATTGAGGTCAGCCATGACTATGCAAAAGTGATGGATAAAGAGCAGTTGCTGGACCGTGACGCAATTGGCGAAGCCATTAAAGCCGTCGGTGAAAAGACATTTTATGACGGCATTCTCCGTGTTGTTCGCACGGAAGACGGCACCGCGTGGACGGGGGTGCCAATTAGCGCCTGGCTGTCAGGCGTCTGGTACCACAAAGATGTTCTCGCCGCGGCGGGTATTAAAGAGCCGCATAACTGGCAACAGCTGCTGAAAGCCAGTCAGATGCTCAACGACCCGGCTAAGAAACACTACGGTATCGCGCTTCCTACCGCTGAAAGCGTCATGACCGAGCAGGCCTTCTCCCAGTTTGCCCTTTCAGGTGGGGCAAACGTCTTCGACGCGCAGGGCAACATCCAGATCGATACGCCTGAAATGTTAAACGCGCTGGCGTTTTATAAAGAACTGGCGAAGAACACGATGCCAGGCTCGAACGACGTCATGGAGATCAAAGACGCGTTCATGAACGGTTCCGCGCCAATGGCGGTTTACTCCACCTACATTCTGCCTGCCGTGTTTAAAGAAGGGGATCCTGCCAACCTGGGCTTCGTGGTTCCAACGGAAAAATCGTCTGCGGTTTACGGCATGGTGACGTCGCTGACGATCACGACCGGTCAGACTGAAGAAGAAACCAAAGCCGCTGAGAAATTTGTGACGTGGATGGAGCAGGCTCAAAACGCCTCGGACTGGGTCATGATGTCTCCGGGGGCGGCGTTACCGGTGAACAAACTGGTGGTGGATACCGAGAGCTGGAAAAACAACGAGGTCATCAAAGCCTTTGGTCAACTGCCGTATGAGCTGATCGCACAGTTCCCGAATGTGCAGGTATTTGGGGCCGTGGGCGACAAAAACTTTACCCGCATGGGCGACGTGACAGGTTCCGGCATCATCAGTTCGATGGTGCATAACGTGACGGTAGGGCAGCAAGACCTCAACACCACGTTAAGCAACAGCCAGAAACGCCTGGCTGACCTGGTTTCACAACGATAGGAGCGCTTCTGCGGAAGGAAATTATGAAGACGTTGTTTTCTGGTCGTTCAGATATGCCTTTCGCCATGCTGCTGTTGGCCCCCAGCCTGATTTTGCTGGGGGGCCTTGTGGCCTGGCCAATGATTTCCAACATTGAAATCAGTTTCTTACGCTTGCCGCTCAACCCGCGCATTAGCGCGGTGTTTGTTGGGCTGGATAACTACATTCGTATTTTGAGTGATGCAGCGTTTTGGCACTCCCTGTGGATGACCTTCTGGTATACGGCCCTGGTGGTGATAGGTAGCACGGGGCTCGGGCTGGCTGTCGCCATCTTCTTTAACCGGGAGTTTCGGCTGCGCAAAACGGCGCGTTCGCTGGTGATTTTGTCTTACGTCACGCCGTCTATTTCACTGGTGTTTGCCTGGAAGTACATGTTCAACAACGGCTACGGCATCGTGAACTACCTGGGGGTAGACCTGCTGCATCTGTATGACCAGGCACCGCTGTGGTTCGACAACCCCGGCAGCAGTTTTGTGCTGGTGGTGCTATTCGCCATCTGGCGCTACTTCCCGTATGCGTTTATCTCGTTTCTCGCGATCTTACAAACGATTGATAAATCGTTATACGAAGCCGCAGAAATGGATGGCGCGAATGGCTGGCAACGTTTTCGTATCGTCACGCTGCCCGCGATTATGCCGGTGCTGGCTACGGTCATCACGCTGCGAACCATCTGGATGTTTTACATGTTTGCGGACGTGTACCTGCTGACTACCAAAGTCGATATTTTGGGCGTCTATCTCTACAAAACGGCGTTTGCCTTTAACGATTTGGGTAAAGCTGCGGCTATCTCAGTGGTGCTGTTTGTGATCATTTTCGCCGTCATTCTGCTGACCAGAAAAAGGGTAAATCTCAATGGCAACAAATAAACGCGTATTGGGTCGTATTGGCTTTTACCTTGGGCTCGCGGCGTTCCTGATTATCACGCTGTTCCCATTTTTCGTGATGCTGATGACCTCCTTTAAAAGCGCCAGAGAGGCGATATCGCTGCATCCGACTATTCTGCCGCAGGAGTGGACGTTACAGCATTACATCGACATCTTTAACCCGCTGATTTTCCCGTTTGTGGATTACTTCCGTAACAGCATGGTGGTGTCACTGACCTCGTCGATCGTTGCCGTGTTTCTCGGCACGCTGGGGGCTTACGCCTTATCCAAACTGCGTTTTAAAGGGCGCACGACGATCAACGCCAGCTTCTACACCGTCTACATGTTTTCAGGGATTCTGCTGGTGGTGCCGCTGTTCAAAATCATCACCGCGCTCGGCATCTATGACACCGAACTGGCGCTGATTATCACCATGGTGACTCAGACGTTACCCACGGCGGTATTTATGCTGCGCAGCTATTTCGACACTATCCCGGACGAAATAGAAGAAGCCGCGATGATGGATGGCCTTAACCGCCTGCAAATCATCTTTCGCATTACCGTTCCGTTAGCGATTTCGGGTCTGGTGTCGGTCTTTGTCTACTGCTTCATGGTGGCGTGGAACGACTATCTGTTTGCCTCCATTTTCCTGTCCAGCGCCAGCAACTTCACCTTGCCGGTAGGGCTGAACACCCTTTTCAGTACGCCAGATTACATCTGGGGCCGCATGATGGCGGCGTCGCTGGTGACGGCATTGCCGGTGGTCATCATGTATGCGCTGTCTGAACGTTTTATTAAAAGTGGTTTGACCGTCGGTGGCGTTAAGGGCTGAGGCGGCCAATTTTAACAAGGAGTGAGTAATGAAGAAGTTAGTTGCGACAGCGCCGCGTGTGGCAGCGCTGGTTGAATATGAAGACCGTCCTGTTGCCGTTAATGAAGTGAAAATTCGCGCCCGTTTTGGCGCACCGAAACACGGCACCGAAGTGGTGGATTTCAGGGCGGCGAGTCCGTTTATCGATGAAGAGTTTAACCCTGACTGGCAGCTGTTTACGCCGCGTGAAGAGGGGGCGGCTCGCGGGATCGAGTTTGGTAAATTCCAGCTCGGGAACATGATTGTCGGGGACATCATTGAGTGTGGCGCTGACGTAACGGAATACTGTGTCGGAGACCGCGTTTGCTGTTATGGACCGCTACAGGAAACGGTCATTGTGAATGCCGTCAACAACTACAAACTGCGCAAAATGCCTCAGGGCGCCTCCTGGAAAAATGCGGTCTGCTACGACCCGGCACAATTTGCAATGAGCGGCGTACGTGACGCCAATGTGCGGGTAGGGGATTTTGTCGTCGTCGTTGGGCTTGGCGCGATTGGTCAGATTGCCATCCAGCTGGCAAAGAAAGCCGGTGCGTCAATCGTTATCGGTGTCGACCCTATCGCGCACCGCTGCGATATCGCCCGTCGCCATGGGGCAGACCACTGTCTGGATCCGATTGGCACGGATGTTGGTCTGGAAATCAAAAAACTGACCGGCAAACAGGGCGCGGATGTGATTATCGAAACCAGCGGCTTTGCTGATGCGCTGCAGTCTGCGCTGCGCGGACTCGCTTACGGCGGCACCATCTCATACGTGGCCTTTGCTAAACCGTTCGCGGAAGGCTTTAACCTGGGGCGCGAAGCGCATTTCAATAATGCGAAAATTGTCTTCTCCCGCGCCTGCAGTGAGCCAAATCCTGATTACCCACGCTGGAACCGTATGCGTATTGAAGAGACCTGCTGGGAATTGCTGATGAACGGCTATCTCAATTGCGAAGATTTAATCGACCCGGTCGTAACGTTTACCACCAGCGCTGAGAGCTACATGACGTATGTCGATCAGCATCCTGAACTGAGTATCAAAATGGGCGTCACGTTCTGAGCTAAGGAGAGCATGAAAATGAAAATCGCAACGCAAAACCAAGCCTTTTTCCCGACCAATATCCTGGAAAAATTTCAATACATCAAGGCCATGGGCTTTGATGGGTATGAGATAGACGGCAAGCTGCTGGTGGAGAACCTTGAAGAGGTTAAAGCGGCCATTAAGGCTACAGGGCTGCCGGTTACCACGGCCTGCGGCGGGTACGATGGCTGGATTGGTGACTTCATCGAAGAGCGTCGCCTGAACGGATTAACGCAGATCGAACGCATCCTTGAAGCGTTAGCAGAGGTGGGCGGGAAGGGGATTGTTGTTCCTGCCGCCTGGGGGATGTTTACCTTCCGTCTGCCGCCAATGACGTCGCCGCGTAGCCTTGAAGGAGACCGCAAGGCGGTGAGCGCCTCGCTGCGCTGGCTGGACGAGGTGGCGGCGCGCACCGGCACCACCGTTTACCTGGAGCCGCTGAACCGCTATCAGGATCACATGATCAACACCCTCGCGGATGCTCGTCGCTACATCGAAGAGAATGGGCTGAAACATGTGCAGATTATCGGCGATTTCTATCATATGAATATTGAAGAAGACTCGCTGACGGAAGCGCTGCACCAGAACCGCGACCTGCTGGGCCATGTGCATATTGCCGATAACCATCGCTATCAGCCGGGAAGCGGCTCTCTTGATTTTACCGCTCTGTTCGACCAGCTGCGTGCCGATTGTTATCAGGGTTACGTTGTTTACGAGTGCCGCGTTCGCGCTGACGATCCTGCGAAGGCCTATCAGGATTCTCTCACTTATCTGCGTGAATGCTAAGGATGACCAGCGTGATGAGTGCCTTAACACCTTCGCCTCTGCGTGTCGCCATTATTGGTGCCGGGCAGGTCGCGGACAAAGTGCATGCCTCGTATTACTCCACGCGCAGTGATGTTCAGATGGTGGCTGTCATGGACAGCCATCCTGAACAGGCTCAGGCGTTTGCTGAACGCCATGCCATTCCGTCGGCATGGCAGGACGTGAATGAAATGCTGCAGGCGGTCAAACCGGACGTGGTGAGCGTCTGTTCGCCCAACCGTTTTCATTTTGAACATGCGATGGCAGCCCTGGAAGCCGGGTGCCATGTAATGTGCGAAAAACCCCCGGCCATGACGCCACATGAAGCCGACCGGATGCGTGTGGCGGCCCGAACGGCGGGAAAAGTGCTGGCCTATGATTTTCACCACCGCTTTGCACGTGATACGCAACTGCTGCGTGAGGCGGTACTGAACGGGACATTGGGTGAAATCTACTTCACCACGGCGCAGGCATTGCGCCGCTGCGGCGTTCCCGGCTGGGGCGTTTTCACCAATAAAGCACTGCAGGGGGGCGGGCCGCTGATTGATATTGGCATCCATATGCTCGACGCCGCGATGTATGTACTGGGTTTCCCAGCGGTAAAACGCGTGACGGCCCACAGCTTTCAAAAACTGGGAAACTGCAAAAACAATGGCCAGTTTGGTGAATGGGATCCTGCACAGTTTACCGTTGAAGATGCCCTGTTCGGGACGATTGAATTTTGCAATGGCGGCATTCTGCGTCTGGATACCTCCTTTGCCCTCAATATCCGCGAGCAGTCCATCATGAATGTCGCCTTTTGCGGTGAAAAAGCGGGGGCAACGCTGTTCCCGGCCCACATTTACACCGATGAAGGCGGAGTTTTGCAGACCCTAACCTTGCGCGAAGAGGCAGACGATCAGCGGCATTTACGCAGCATGGATGCGTTTGTCCGTCACGTCATGGGAGAGCCGGTTATGATTGCCGATGCCGAACAAGGGCTGGTGATCCAGCAACTGGTCGCCGCACTGTACGAGGCGGCAGAAAAAGGGGAAAGCGTAACGTTATGCTGAACCTGTCTGTATTAAACGATCCGGGTTTTTGCCCTCACAGCCTCAATAAATACGCGTCAATCATGGCCTGCGGCAACGGCTATATGGGCGTACGTGCGGCGCATGAGGAAAACTACACGCAGCAGACCCGGGGAATGTATCTTGCCGGGCTTTATCATCGTGCTGGTCGTAATGAGACCAACGAACTGATCAACGTGCCTGACATCATCGGCATGGATATCGAACTGGACGGCATCAATTTCACCTTGCTGTCAGGGGAGATTATTGACTGGCAGCGGGAACTGGATTTTGCCAATGGCGAACTGCGTCGTCGCGTAGTGTGGCGCTCGCCAGACGGAAAGCGCTACCGTGTGGAAAGCCGCCGTTTTGTCTCACTGGATCAACTGCCGTTGGTGGCAATGCAGCTCTCCGTCACTCCGCTGGATGCCGCATCAGACGTTATGCTGAGCACGGGGATTGATGCGACGCAAACCAACAGCGGCCGTCAGCATCTGGATGAAATCTCGGTCAGAGTCTTTGACCAGCACTACATGCAGGGCGTGTATGAAACGCAGGATCGTGCTGCGGATGTGGTGATATCGGCATGCTGTCGTCTCTCAACCACCAGCGACAGCTGCTTTACCGCGAAAAACCGGCGTATCACGGTTCATCACGCCGTGAAGGTCGCTCAGGGTGACACTGTCACGCTTGAGAAGCTGGTCTGGGTGACGCATCGCAGCGATAAAGCGCTTTCACAGGACACGTTTGCCCGCAATGCTCTTGCTGAGCTCAAAACCTGCGCGACAAGAGGGTATGCCGCGTTACTCGAAAGCGCGGCGTGCGCCTGGAAAAAGGTCTGGCATGACTGCCGGGTGGACGTCACGTCGACCGAACATCAGGATCAGCTGGCACTGGATTACGCGGTCTGGCACCTAACGGCCATGACGCCTGCCCATGATGAACGGATCAGTATTGCGGCCAAGGGCCTGACCGGGGAGGGCTATAAAGGCCACGTGTTCTGGGACACCGAAATTTTCCTGCTGCCTTTCCATCTCTTTACCCGACCAGATGTTGCCCGTCGTCTGCTGCGCTACCGCTGGCTTAACCTGCCGGGGGCCCGGGAAAAAGCACGCCGGAACGGCTGGCCTGGCGCCTTGTTCCCCTGGGAGAGTGCCGCGAGCGGTCAGGAAGAGACGCCAGAATTCGCAGCGATCAACATCCGCACGGGCGTACGTCAGAAAGTGGCCTCCGCGCTGGCTGAACATCATATCGTGGCGGATATCGCGTGGGCCGTTGTCGCCTACTGGCAGGCAACGCACGATGACGCCTTTATGCGCAATGAAGGCCTGACGCTGCTCATGGAAACCGCGCTGTTCTGGATGGGACGCGCGACGGAAGTTGGCGACCGTCTGGAGATCCATGACGTGATTGGGCCGGATGAATACACGGAGCACGTGAATAACAACGCCTACACCAACTATCTGGCGTGGCACAACGTCGCCAGTGCCTGCCGGTTTATGTCGATGTTTGAGCGTGAAGATGCGCGTTTTACGGAAAATGCGCAACGGTTCCTGGCGCGCCTATGGCTGCCTGAGGCTAACGCCGACGGGGTCATACCGCAGGATGACACCTTTATGTCGAAACCAGCGATCGATCTGAGCCGCTATAAAGCCAAAGCGGGCAAGCAGACCATTCTGCTGGATTACTCGCGCGCTGAAGTTAACGAGATGCAGATCCTCAAACAGGCCGACGTGGTAATGCTTAACTACCTGTTGCCGGAACGCTTTACGCCGCAGCAGTGCGCGGCCAACCTGGCATTCTATGAGCCGCGCACTATTCATGACTCGTCTCTGAGCAAAGCGATCCACGGGATTGTGAACGCGCGCTGTGGTGATACAGAAGGGGCTTACGCCTTCTGGCGTGATGGCATTGCCATCGATTTGGGCGACGATCCGCACAGCAGTGATGACGGTATTCATGCTGCCGCAACGGGTGCGATCTGGTCAGGCGTTATTCAGGGATTTGCCGGGCTGCAGATCGTGGACGGGGAGTTACATCTGGCACCCAGGATGCCTGCGCACTGGCAAAGGCTGGCGTTTCCGCTGCGTTGGCAGAATGCGCAGTTGCACTTCATCGTGACGAAAGAGGCACTTACGGTGACCAGTTCTGCTCCCGTCACGCTAACGCTCTGGGGTAAAACCCTCCAGCTTTCGGGACGGCAGGTCTTGTCCTGCAAGGATTTTCTTACGTCTGTTACTGGGACCGCTACCACGGAGGGGAGAGATGAACCTTAATGCCGTTGTATTCGATCTGGATGGGGTGATCACCGACACCGCTCATCTGCACTTCCTGGCCTGGCGCGCTGTCGCGAAGGAGGTCGGGATCACCATTGATGAGGCCTTCAATGAAACGCTGAAAGGGATTAGTCGCATGGACTCCCTGCAGCGGATCCTGCGTCACGGTGGCAAAGAAGACGCGTTCGATGAACAGCAGCGCCTGGCGCTTGCGCGTAAAAAAAATACGCTCTATGTCCAGTCGCTGGCTTCGCTTACGCAAGCGTCACTGCTCCCGGGCATTTGTGAGGTGCTGGCCGACATACGCGCGGCAAACGTCAAAATTGGGCTGGCGTCTGTTTCACTTAACGCTCCCGGCATTTTGCAGGCGCTGGGGATCCACAGGGCGTTTGATTTCTGTGCCGATGCGTCCCGTATTGCCCGCTCCAAACCGGACCCGGAAATCTTCCTTGCTGCCTGCGCGGGTCTTAACGTCCTCCCGGAGGAGGCCATCGGGATTGAGGATGCCGCCTCTGGCGTTGAGGCGATCAACGCCGCAGGGATGTTGTCGGTGGGAATAGGGGCAGGCCTCAACCATGCGGGACTTCAACTTCATTCAACGCGGGAGCTGACCTGGAAATGCCTGACAGATTTCTGGGCTTCCCGGACGGTACTGATAAGGAATTAAGAATGGCGCAACTATCGCTAAAACATATCCAGAAAATCTATGACAACCAGGTCCATGTGGTCAAAGATTTCAACCTCGACATTGAGGATAAAGAATTCATCGTTTTCGTCGGGCCATCGGGCTGCGGTAAATCGACGACGCTGCGCATGATTGCCGGGCTGGAGGAGATCAGCGCCGGTGAACTGGTGATTGACGGCGTTCGTATGAATGATGTCCCGGCCAAGTCCCGGGATATTGCGATGGTCTTTCAGAACTATGCGCTGTATCCCCATATGACGGTGTACGACAACATGGCGTTTGGGCTGAAGATGCAGAAGATCGCGCCTGCCGTCATTGAAGAGCGCGTTAACTGGGCCGCTCAGATTCTTGGGCTGCGCGATTACCTCAAGCGTAAGCCCGGTGCGTTGTCGGGTGGCCAACGCCAGCGCGTGGCATTAGGCAGGGCGATTGTGCGTGAAGCGGGCGTCTTCCTGATGGATGAACCGCTCTCAAACCTTGACGCTAAACTGCGTGTTCAAATGCGTGCCGAAATCAGCAAGCTGCATCAAAAGCTGAATACCACCATGATTTATGTGACGCACGATCAGACCGAAGCCATGACGATGGCAACCCGCATTGTGATCCTGAAAGATGGATACATTCAGCAGGTGGGCGCGCCGAAGCAGGTCTATAACGAACCGGCAAATATGTTTGTGGCAGGTTTCATTGGTTCGCCAGCAATGAACTTTATTCGGGGGGCGATCAATGAACGCTACTTCGTGACGGAAACGCTGCGCCTGGAGATCCCCGAAGATATGCTCTCGGTACTTAACGCTCAGGGGTATCAACGTAAAGCCGTGGTCTTTGGCATCAGACCGGAGGATATTTTCACCTCGCAAGCCAGCGATGAGGCGATTGCCGCCAAAATCAGCGTTGCCGAACTGACCGGCGCTGAATTTATGCTGTATGCCACCGTCGGGGGCCACGAACTGGTCGTCCGGGCAGGGGCTGCCACTGATTATGCTGCAGGGGATAATATCGGCATTCAGTTCGATATGAATAAGTGTCATTTTTTTGACGCGGAAACAGAAGCGGCAATCAGATAATAAAAATGTTCGCCGGAAATATTCATTTCCGGTTTTTTTGTTTGTCCATTATAAAGGAATATTTTAATGAGTACTCTACTAAGAAGTGCTGCGCTTATTCTATGCGCAGGGGTTAGCTACGCACACGCCTCAGAACCGGCACCACACTGGAATTTTAATATAGGTGCCATGTATGAAATTGAAAACGTCGAAGGTCAGGGGGATGATAAAGACGGATTATATGAACCCTCCGTGTGGTTTAACGCCACATGGGATGCGTGGACGATTTCCCTTGCCATGTATCAGGAAGGCCCCGTTGATTACAGCAGTATGACCCGCGGGACCTATTTTGATCGTCCCGAATTCGAGCTGCGCTATCGTTTTATTGGAACCGATGATTTTACCCTCGGCCTGACCGGCGGCTTCCGTAATTACGGTTATCATTTCAAAGATGAACACGGCGCGAAAGACGGTAGCGCGAATATGCAGCGCTACAAAATACAACCAGACTGGGATATTAAGTTAAGCGATGACTGGCGTTTCGGCGGCTGGTTTGCCATGTATCAATTTGCCAACGACCTGGAAAAAACGGGTTATGCCGACAGTCGCGTTGAAACAGAAACGGGCTTTACCTGGACCATCAATGAAACCTTCGCTGCAAAAGTGAATTACTATTTAGAGCGCGGTTTCAATATGGACAGTTCACGTAATAACGGTGAGTTTTCAACGCAGGAGATCCGCGCCTATCTACCCATTTCATTAGGCAATACCACGCTGACGCCGTATACCCGCCTGGGGCTCGATCGCTGGTCAAACTGGGACTGGCAAGACGATCCTGAGCGTGAAGGGCATGATTTCAACCGTCTGGGCCTGCTTTATGCCTACGATTTCAATAACGGTCTTTCAATGACGCTGGAGTATGCCTATGAATGGGAAAACCACGATGAAGGCGAAAGCGATCGATTCCACTATGCGGGCGTGGGCGTGAATTACGCCTTCTGATCGGCTGTTCACCAGGGGCTATCAGCCCCTGGTTTTAGCGAAGAGAATCAGCGAACGAAAAGTGAGTTTCAATCAGCACCTTATGCGGGGCGGGTTTACCGGAGATACGCCTGAAAAGCAGGTCGCAGCTCTCTTCGCCCAGCTTGCGGGTGGGAATATCAAATCCAGCTGGCGCAGGCGTCAGAATCAGGGAGAGCATCGGGTCGCTGTAACCCGCCACGGCAACCTGCTCAGGTAGCATCAAATTTAACTCATCCGCAGCGCGATAAAGACTCAGCAATTTCATGCTGTCGGTGGCGAATACCGCATCCGGTGGGGTGGAAGAAGACAACAACGTAATGGCCGCTGAAAGTGCGCTCTCATGGGTATAACCGCCATCAATGATCCAGTCCGGGTTAACAGCAATATTCGCCTTTTCCAGGCTGGCTTTATAACCCGCCAGACGATCAATAGACACGTGATAATCGAGTGGCGCATGCAGACAGGCAATTTTTTTCCGCCCGTTTTTAATAAACGTGTCGGTCAGCATCTCGCTGTCACGAAAATTGTCGGTATCGACGGAGTAAATATTCTGAAAGTCGCCTTCAACTTTGCCGATTACAACCACCGGCACACCGTACATATCGAGCCGTGAGAAAAAGGATTCATTGGCAGGCGAGCTCAGCATAATGACCCCTTTAATCATTTTCTGCTTTATTTTGCTTTCGCATTTTAGCAGGTCATCTTCACTGCTCTTTGACGTTTGCAAAATAACATCAAATCCTTCCTGTTCCGCCTTGGCGGTTATGGCGTGCAATACGTCGGAGAAAAAAGGATTACCGGCAGTGGTTTTTGTTGAGCGGGTGGAAATCACCATAATGGCGTCAAAGCCAGATGAGGTCAGAGCACGGGCAAGTTTATTTGGTTGATAATTTAGCTCTTCAATCGCCTTCAGCACTTTCTCCCGCGCTTCAGGAGAAATATTGGTTTGTTTATTCAACACTCTGGACACGGTTGATTTAGAAACACCAGCAACGCGCGCAATATCATAGATGGTGGGTGACATACACCTTACTCACTCCGGGACGGCAATGTCGTTCATCTTACTGGAGAAAAAACGGCAATAGCAATAATTATGAATTGATAATCAACGATCTGCCCCCATTTACTGTATTCTGAAGCAAGTCATTCCAGGCTTCCAGCGACGAAGGACGGCGATGAAGCGACTTAAAAACGAACTCAACTCTCTGGTGAACCGCGGCGTCGATCGCCATTTGCGTCTGGCGGTCACCGGGCTTAGCCGCAGTGGCAAAACGGCGTTTATCACGGCGATGGTTAACCAGCTGCTGAACCTGCACGCCGGGGCACGCCTGCCGCTGCTCAGTGCGGTGCGGGAAGAGCGTCTGCTGGGCGTTAAGCGCGTTCCCCAGCGCGATTTTGGTATCCCTCGCTTTACCTATGATGAAGGGCTGGCACAGCTTTACGGTGACCCACCCGCGTGGCCGACACCCACGAGAGGGGTGAGTGAAATCCGTCTCGCGCTGCGTTTTCGTTCCAATGAATCATTGATGCGCCACTTCAAGGATACCTCCACGCTCTATCTGGAGATTGTGGATTACCCGGGCGAATGGCTGCTCGATTTACCCATGCTGGCGCAGGATTATCTCAGCTGGTCGCGACAAATGACCGGTTTGTTACAGGGTCACCGCGCGGAGTGGTCGGCAAAATGGCGGCAGTTATGCGCAGGATTAGATCCGCTGGCACCAGCAGATGAGAACCGCCTGGCGGCGATTGCCGAAGCCTGGACGGATTATCTGCAGCAGTGCAAACAGGAAGGGCTGCACTTCATCCAGCCAGGACGGTTTGTTTTGCCGGGCGACCTGGCGGGTGCGCCTGCGCTGCAGTTCTTCCCGTGGCCCGACGTGGATGGCGTGGGAGAGGCAAAGCTGGCGCAGGCAGACAAGCACACCAACGCCGGGATGCTGCGCGAGCGCTACAACTACTACTGTGAAAAAGTGGTGAAAGGTTTTTATAAAAACCACTTTTTACGTTTCGATCGTCAGATTGTGCTGGTGGACTGCCTGCAACCGCTCAACAGCGGGCCGCAGGCTTTCAACGATATGCGCCTGGCGCTGACGCAACTGATGCAAAGTTTTCACTACGGACAGCGTACGCTGTTTCGCCGCCTCTTTTCCCCGGTGATCGACAAACTGCTGTTTGCGGCCACCAAGGCCGATCACGTAACGGTTGATCAGCATGCCAACATGGTGTCGCTGTTACAGCAACTGGTGCAGGACGCCTGGCAAAATGCGGCGTTCGAAGGGATCAGCATGGATTGTCTTGGGCTGGCTTCCGTACAGGCGACGCAAAGTGGGCTGATTGATCTTAACGGCGAGAAAATCCCGGCCCTGCGGGGGAATCGCCTCAGTGACGGCGAACCGCTGACCGTGTATCCGGGCGAAGTGCCTGCACGCCTTCCGGGGCAGGCATTCTGGCAGAGTCAGGGCTTCCAGTTTGAAGCCTTCCGCCCACAGGTCATGACCGTCGATCAGCCGTTACCGCACATTCGTCTGGATGCGGCGCTGGAGTTTTTGATTGGAGATAAATTGCGATGACGGAACCGTTAAAACCCCGCATTGACTTTACCGGGACGCTTGAGCAGGCGCAGCAGGAGGCCTTTAAAACGGCGCAGACGTTCAGCGGCGAGCAGGCAGAACATTTTGCGCCGGCCCTGACTGACGAGCCGTCCGTTGAGGAGGGCCAGGCGGAAGCGGTCGTTGAGGCGGCTTTACGTCCGAAACGTAGCCTGTGGCGTAAGATGGTTACGGCCGGGCTGGCGCTCTTCGGCGTAAGCGTGGTGGGACAAGGCGTGCAATGGGGTATCAACGCCTGGCAAACCCAGGACTGGGTGGCGCTGGGCGGTTGTGCCGCGGGGGCGTTGATCGTGGGGGCTGGCGTAGGGTCGGTTGTCACCGAGTGGCGTCGACTGTGGCGTCTGAGGCAGCGTGCGCATGAACGGGATGAAGCACGCGATCTGCTGCACAGCCACGGTACCGGAAAGGGCCGGGCATTCTGCGAAAAGCTGGCGGCGCAGGCGGGGATTGACCAGTCGCACCCGGCACTGCAGCGCTGGTATGCCGCCATTCACGAAACGCAAAATGACCGGGAGGTGGTGACGCTCTACTCGCATATGGTGCAGCCTGTGCTGGATGCTCAGGCGCGGCGCGAGATTAGCCGCTCTGCGGCGGAATCAACGCTGATGATCGCGGTCAGTCCGCTGGCGCTGGTGGATATGGCGTTCATCGCCTGGCGTAACCTGCGCCTGATAAACCGTATCGCCAGTCTTTACGGTATTGAGCTTGGCTACTACAGCCGGCTGCGGCTCTTTAAATTGGTGTTGCTGAACATCGCCTTTGCAGGTGCCAGTGAGCTGGTGCGCGAAGTCGGCATGGACTGGATGTCGCAGGATCTGGCGGCCCGTCTCTCAGCGCGTGCCGCGCAGGGAATTGGGGCAGGGTTGTTAACCGCACGTCTGGGCATAAAAGCGATGGAAGTCTGCCGACCACTGCCATGGATCGACGGAGATAAACCGCGCCTGGGCGATTTTCGTCGTGAATTGATTGGGCAGCTCAAAGAGACGCTCAATAAAAAACCGGTTCAGTAACCGGTTTGTTTACTTATCGTGCTGGCTGTCAATCTTTCTTGACAGCCATCTTCCGCATCACCGTGTTCTGACATATCATTTTAAGGTTATTGGCTTAAAACGGTGAATTTCCCATGCGTCTTGAAGTCTTCTGTGAAGACCGTCTCGGTCTGACCCGCGAGTTACTCGATCTCCTTGTTTTACGTAGCATTGATTTACGTGGCATTGAGATTGATCCTGTCGGGCGAATTTACCTCAATTTTGCCGAAATTGAATTTAATACTTTTAGCAGCCTGATGGCTGAAATCCGCCGTATCGCTGGCGTTACGGATGTACGCACCATTCCCTGGATGCCGTCTGAGCGTGAGCACCTCGCACTGAGCGCCTTGCTTGAAGCCATGCCAGAGCCTTTCCTGTCACTGGATTTGAAAAGCAAAGTTGAGCGGGTAAACCATGCGAGTTGCCAGCTGTTCGCCCAGAGCCAGGACAAGCTCACTCATCACCATGCCGCGCAGCTGATCCCGGGGTTTAATTTCCAGCGCTGGCTGGACAGCAACCCGCAAAATACGCATAGCGAGCATGTGGTGATCAACGGGCAGAATTTCCTGATGGAGATTACACCGGTGTACCTGAAAGGAGAGAACGACACTCGCGTTTTGACCGGGGCCGTTATCATGCTGCGCTCTACCGTGCGGATGGGCCGTCAGCTGCAAAATCTCTCCAGCCAGGATGTGGGAGCGTTCAGCCAGATCATTGCCGTCAGCCCGAAAATGCGTCATGTGGTCGATCAGGCCCGCAAACTCGCCAGCCTGACCGCGCCGCTGCTGATTACCGGCGATACCGGGACCGGAAAGGATCTGCTGGCCCACGCCGTGCATCTTGCCAGCCCACGCGCGGCAAAACCGTATCTGGCGCTGAACTGTGCCTCTATTCCTGAGGATGCGGTCGAAAGCGAGCTGTTTGGCCACGCCCCGGAAGGCAAAAAAGGCTTCTTCGAGCAGGCGAACGGCGGCTCCGTGCTGCTGGACGAAATTGGCGAAATGTCGCCGCGCATGCAGGCCAAACTGCTGCGCTTCCTGAACGATGGGACCTTCCGTCGCGTAGGAGAAGATCACGAAGTTCACGTGGATGTGCGCGTGATTTGTGCCACCCAGAAAAACCTCGTTGAGCTGGTACAGAAAGGGATGTTCCGGGAAGATCTCTACTATCGACTGAACGTGTTGACGCTAAACATTCCGCCGCTGCGCGATTGTCCGCAAGATATCATTCCGCTGACGGAGCTGTTTGTGGCACGCTTCGCCGACGAGCAGGGGGTTCCGCGTCCGAAACTGTCAGCCGATCTGGGTACGGTGCTGACGCGCTACGGCTGGCCGGGAAATATTCGTCAGCTGAAAAACGCCGTTTATCGTGCGCTGACGCAGCTGGAAGGGTACGAGTTGCGTCCACAGGATATCCTGTTACCGGATTACGATGCCGGAACGGTATCGGTGGGCGAAGAGGCGATGGAAGGCTCGCTGGATGATATTACGAGCCGTTTCGAGCGTTCCGTGCTGACACAGCTTTATCGCAGCTACCCAAGCACGCGTAAGCTGGCAAAACGCCTGGGGGTATCCCATACCGCGATTGCGAATAAGCTTCGTGAATATGGACTCAACCACAAGAAGGGTGACGAATAACGATAAAAGCCTCTGTAAAGAGGCTTTTTTTCGCACTTACTCTTTCGCCAGAGGCGTGGTATCTACCTCGACTTTCGTTTCGCCCTGAATCCCCGCAATTTTCTGTTCAACCTCTTTCACCTGTTCCTTGCTGTGAAGCAGGGTATAGGTCAGGTCGAATTGCGTGCTGGCGCCAGGTTGTAGCTGCTTAACGCGTTTCTGCTCGCGTTCAATGGTGACGGGATAGGCGTAGCTGGTTCCCGGCTCAATACCCGTGACATAGCCCTGTTTGAGCGTATCGGTATTTTTCCATAAGGTCAGGACAGGCAACTGCCGCGTGTCGAACTGAATTGACGCACCTTTGTCTCCCGCTTTATTGACCACTGCCGCCAGGGTTTCATGATTATTATCCGCGAGCGGTTTGATATTGAAGACCATTTCATCAAAGCCCTGAGTGGGGCCGGCGTAGGTTTGCCAGTTATCCAGACCCGCTTTGGCATAGTCATTGAAAGGACCAATGCTGGCGGCCGGCGCAAGGAAGCGGGCACCTTCTTCGAGGATTGGCGTACCAAAGTTGCTGTGATAGATAATCTGATAATCATGAGGATAATCAGCATGGTTAGTCAGAACATCATGCAGGCTGAACTGGTTGCTGCCCGGTACGTAACGCAGTTCGGTCATCGTCTGCAGATCTGCTTTTTTAAACGTGCTCTCTTTGATTAATCCGCGAATGCGAATTTCATGCGGTGCGGCATCAGCAACATCGACTTCCACCTGCGACGCAGGCGTATTTCCCGCCTTGCCGTGCAGGGTATAAATCTGACCGTCAGCCGTGACCGGGTGGCCTGTCCATTCATAGCCGCAACGAACCATCATTTCGTTGAAACCTTCCAGCCAGCCAAGTCCGTTTCGACTTTCCAGATTGATATAGGCCGGATTCACCACCTCTTTGACAGGCGAATCCCACCCCATTCGGGTACCAAAGCCTTCAACATGCAGCAGATTCATCCCACGCGTCGGGCTGAGGGTAATTGTCAGACCATTTTTGCTGCTGATAACGATTACCTTGCTGCCTTCCTGCTTGCCACCATGCAGGACTTTTTGCTCGATGCTGAAAGGCTGTCCCTTAAACTTCAGCTCATCGCTGGAAATTTTCCAGTTTCCTTTCTCCACGCCGCTTTCAGCGCTTGTCAGCACCCAGGTTTTAGCGGCGGCGTGTCCAGATATCAGTACCGCAAGGACCGTAAAAGCCAGTTTAATCTTCATATTTAATCCCTTTTGCTGAAACGATTTTTTATCACGTAAGCAAATCTAATGTTTAGGCGAGAAGGGAAATGTGACGGGCTTCACTGGCGGAGAAATTGCGGTTTTTAAACCTTTATTATGTGTTAGCGATCTCGTTATGGTGAGAATGGAACGTTTTTATTTCATGATATATGTGATTTTATAACGTTTTTGCTTTAACGATTCAGCTATTGAGGCAATAAAAAACCCCGCATCGGCGAGGTTTGGAACGCAAGGTCTATTCTTAAATAAACCTTTTATTTCATTACATTGCTAAGCTTTATAAAATGCCTGTAAATAATCAGGCTTTCAGTGATTCCAGCGCAGCGGTGTAGTCAGGTTCGGTGGTGATCTCGTTGACCAGTTCGCTGAACACGACGTTATCGTTTTCATCGATTACCAGCACGGCACGCGCCGCCAGGCCTTTCAGTGGGCCTTCAGCAATGCCAACGCCGTATTTTTCCAGGAAATCCGGGCTGCGCAGAGTTGAAAGGGTAATGACGTTGCTCAGACCTTCAGCACCGCAGAAACGGGACTGCGCGAATGGCAGGTCTGCTGAAACGCACAACACCACGGTGTTGTCCATTTCAGTGGCCAGCTGGTTGAATTTACGCACGGATGCGGCACAGACGCCGGTATCAATGCTTGGGAAAATGTTCAGTACTTTGCGTTTGCCAGCAAACTGGCTCAGTGTGACGTCAGACAGATCTTTAGCCACCAGAGTAAAAGCCTGCGCTTTGCTGCCAGCCTGAGGAATGGAACCTGCTACAGCAACCGGGTTGCCCTGGAAATGAACGAGTTGTGACATAGATATCTTCCTGTTTACATATAGTTAACGTCGAGGCTAGTGTATGCCATCAGCGGATAACACGGCAAACCAATTTTTTCGCCTTACCGGGCTGCAAGGAGTCAGTGATGAGAAGCGTTAAGGTCTATGAAGAAGCCTGGCCATTGCATACCCCGTTTGTGATCTCCCGTGGCAGCCGAAGTGAAGCCTGCGTGGTGGTGGTCGAAATAGAAGAAGAAGGGGTTAAAGGGGTTGGTGAATGCACGCCTTATCCTCGCTACGGAGAAAGCCTTGCCTCGGTGATGGCGCAAATTATGACCCTGGTACCTTACCTGCAAACCGGGTTGACGCGTGAGGCGTTACAGCAGCGTTTACCTGCCGGGGCGGCCCGTAATGCAATTGACTGTGCGCTGTGGAGTCTTGAGGCAGCGAAGCAGCAGATATCCTTACCGTCGCTGGTCGGCGTGACACTTCCGGAGAAAGTGGTGACCGCGCAAACCGTGGTGATTGGCGAGCCGGAGCAGATGGCCGCCAGCGCAAAAGCGCTCTTTGAGGCTGGCGCCACGCTGCTTAAGGTGAAACTCGACGATCGCTTGATCAGTGAACGCATGGTCGCCATTCGCGCGGCGGTGCCGGACGCCACGCTGATTGTCGACGCCAACGAGTCATGGCACCCGGAAGGGCTGGCCGCGCGCTGCCAGCTGCTGGCCGATCTGGATGTGGCTATGCTGGAGCAACCGCTTCCGGTACAGGATGATGCGGCGTTGAAGAACTTTATCCACCCGCTGCCGATCTGCGCCGATGAAAGCTGCCATACCCGCGAGAGTCTCGACGGTTTAGCAGGCTGCTATGAGATGGTGAATATCAAACTCGATAAAACCGGTGGGCTGACCGAGGCGCTGGCGCTGGCGTCGCAGGCACAGGCGGAGGGGTTTGCGTTGATGCTGGGATGTATGCTCTGTACTTCCCGGGCGATTAATGCGGCGCTACCGCTGGTGAATCAGGTCCGGTTTGCCGATCTTGATGGCCCGACCTGGCTGGCGGTTGACGTTTCGCCTGCGCTCACCTTCACCAGCGGAGTGCTTCATCTCTGAGGCTGCCAGCGCAGAAGATCTACCATCGCTTTCAGGTATTTTTCGCTGGCTTCGTCGGAAGATATTGGGGGGAATTCAGCGGTGATGCAGTGCAAGTCCAGATCTGCGCACCAGCTACCAAATGACCCCGGGGTTTCATAACCGACGCTGCTGACCAGAGGCAGGGCGAAGGCATCGGCAAGCCACTGCCCCAGTGCGGAGTGACGGGGATCTTCAATACAGGCCAGCGGATCGTGAAATGAGACAACCCATGCGGGGTGGATCTTGTGGATTAACTGGCAAAGCGCCTGTGTTTCTGGCTCTGAGCCGGGTTTTTCTCCCGTCAGTAACACCACGTCACGCTCTTCAGCCGAGCTGTTCCAGCGGTAGACCGTTTCACCGGCGCGCCAGTTGGCCGCCGGGAAGTTGCGGTTTAAGTCTATCCCTCTCGCATTCGCCCGCAGCCCAAGCTGACAGCCATCCGGGTTGACGGTCAGGATCACATGATGCCGGCGTAGTGTCGGTGCAAGGGTGCGTAACGCGCAGGAGAGGGTGACGATCGAGGAGTTCTCATCGCCGTGCGTTCCCGCAATAATCAGGCCGCTATGACGATCGGCATCCGGTGCGGGAAACCAGATTAGCGGTGCACCTAAGAAAGACTGGCCATAATGTTCGGTGCCTGGCGGGAAAGCGCCACGTTCCGTTCTTGGTCGGGTAACTGCCATAGGAAATCCTGATAAAGAAGTGCTTACTGGCAGTGTTGTGCAAAACCCACGTTTAATCAAATAGTTTCATCGAAGGACGAAGATTGCCAGATATCACCTTTCCGGCTTAAGGTATTTGCATTTCGCCGTTTCGAAACAAATAATTACGCATTCGCGTATTACCGATTTCTAAAGGGGATCTCATGAAGCATCCTGTTTCGCTGCTTTTTTCTGCACTGTGCCTTTGCGGGCTATCGTCATTTTCTTACGCTGCTGATGTGCCAAAGGGGACGGTGCTGGCGCAAAAACAGGAACTGGTCAGACACATCAAAGACGAACCCGCGTCGCTTGACCCGGCCAAGGCCGTGGGGTTACCTGAGATTCAGGTGATTCGCGATCTGTTTGAAGGCCTGGTTAATCAGAATGAGAAAGGGGAGTTGACGCCGGGCGTGGCGACGCGCTGGCAGAGTAACGATAACCGCATCTGGACATTTACCCTGCGTGATGATGCAAAATGGTCTGACGGCACGCCGGTCACGGCGCAGGATTTTGTCTACAGCTGGCAGCGTCTGGTTGACCCGAAAACCACCTCGCCGTTTGCCTGGTTTGCTGCTCTGGCAGGCATTAACAACGCTCAGGCGATTATTGATGGCAAAGCCGCGCCCGATACGCTGGGGGTAACGGCGGTGGATGCCAGAACGTTACGCGTTCAGCTCGATAAACCGCTGCCGTGGTTCAGCAACCTGACGGCAAACTTCGCGTTCTATCCGGTTCAGAAAGCGAACGTCGAAAGCGGTAAAGAGTGGACGCGTCCGGGCTCCCTGGTGGGCAATGGTGCCTATGTGCTGAAAGATCGTGTGGTGAATGAGAAGCTGGTCGTTGTGCCGAATACCCACTACTGGGATAACGCGAAAACTGTTCTTCAAAAAGTGACGTTTATTCCGATCAACCAGGAGTCTTCCGCCACCAAACGCTACCTGGCAGGTGATATTGATATCACCGAGTCGTTCCCGAAAAACCTGTATCAGAAATTGCTCAAGGATATTCCTGGACAAGTGTACACGCCACCGCAGCTGGGAACGTATTACTATGCATTTAACACGCAAAAGGGCCCGACCGCCGATTCCCGCGTGCGTCTGGCGCTGAGTATGACCATCGATCGCCGGATTATGGCGGAGAAAGTGTTAGGTACGGGAGAAAAACCAGCCTGGCATTTCACGCCTGATGTGACGGCAGGTTTCACGCCAGAGACATCACCGTTTGAGCAGATGTCGCAGCTGGAGCTAAACGCGCAGGCCAAAACCTTGCTGCAGGCGGCGGGGTATGGCCCTCAGCGTCCACTGAAGCTGACCCTGCTGTATAACACTTCAGAGAACCATCAGAAAATCGCGATTGCGGTGGCTTCGATGTGGAAGAAGAACCTGGGAGTAGACGTCAAACTGCAAAACCAGGAGTGGAAAACCTATATCGATAGCCGAAACACAGGGAATTTTGATGTGATCCGCGCGTCCTGGGTCGGGGACTACAACGAGCCATCGACCTTCCTGTCGCTGCTGACATCAACCCATAGCGGCAATATCTCCCGCTTTAACGACCCGGCTTACGATAAGATCATCAATCAGGCGACGCTTGAAACCACCGCGGAAGCCCGTAATGCGGACTACAACCGGGCGGAGAAGATCCTCACGGAAAAAGCGCCAATTGCGCCGATCTACCAGTACACCAACGGACGTCTGATTAAACCCTGGGTGAAGGGATATCCGATCAATAACCCTGAAGACGTGGCGTACAGCCGTACGATGTATATTGTGAAGCACTGAAAACGCGAGTCCGCTAATTTATTTCCCCTCCTGATACTGCGCTGGCCCGATATCACGTGCCAGCGCTTTTCTGTTCATTTTAGATCTTGAAGACGGCGCTGCATTGATACTGTGTTTTACAGCGCTGGGTGTTGCTCTGTTTTTTTAATTAAGAGAAATATTCATATTTTGAATATATTGCATTTCGTTAAAAAAACTGTCCATTATTGGACTTTTTAATGGGTTTCGCGTCTTGCGGAAGCGTGTAAACATTGATGCGGGTCATATTATTAGGTGGCGCTGTAGATATTTTCTCTTGTATTGATTTAAATCAATAACGTTGCTTTGTTTGGATATGGATCTTCATTTTTTCACAGAAATAGCCACTAATGCTGACTATTTTCGGAGTTGTGGCTGATATTTCTTTATGAAAAGGCATGCTGCAAAACCATATTTTATTACTATAGAGTAAAATTCTTAAGGAATGTCTTAATTTGGCCTTTGATTCCAGGTAGTTGATCTATTGTAGCGTTTTGTTCTAATATCGATTTATTCAGAAACGTCGTTAACTTCAACAAACATTCCTTAAGGAAAGGGACTGCTATGGCTGATACGTTCCAGAACGAAGTGCCTAAGGCACGCATTAATTTAAAACTTGCATTGCATACCGGAGGGGCACAGAAGAAAGTTGAGTTACCCCTTAAATTACTCACTGTCGGTGATTTCAGTAACGGTAAAGAGAGCCGACCATTATCTGAAAGAAAGAAAATTAACGTCAACAAAAATAACCTCAACAGTGTACTTTCGGAATTAAACCCGGAGGTCAATATGACGGTTCCGAATACGCTGGCGGGTGAGCGTACGGAAGAGAATGTGACGCTGCGCTTTTCAGATATGAAAGATTTTGAACCCGAACAGGTGGCCCGACAAATTCCTCAGCTTCGTGCCATGCTGGCGATGCGTAATTTATTACGTGACCTCAAGTCCAATCTGCTGGATAACGCCACTTTCAGAAAAGAGCTCGAGAAAATTCTTAAGGACCCGGCGCTGTCTCAGGAATTACGTAACGAAATGAGTGCCCTGGCCCCGAAATAAAAACGGGCGCGTCTTTTAATGGATTAAACGAGAGAATGCTGATGTCTGTTAATACTGAAAATGGCTCCGCGCAGGGGCAGACCACTGTGCTGGAAAAAGAGAGCGTCTACGCCTCCTTGTTCGACAAAATCAACCTGACCCCGGCCACAAGCCTGGGCGATATCAATGCGTTTCTGGACGATGCCGCACTGTCTGATGCTCCGGCAGGTGAGCGCCTGACAGCGGCAATGCAGGTATTTATGGACTGCATCCGCAAATCCGGCCAGCCAGTGGAAAAACTCGATAAAACCCTGATTGACCACCATATCGCGGAGCTGGATTTCCAAATCAGCCGCCAGCTGGATGCGGTGATGCATCATGCAGAATTCCAGAAGGTGGAATCCCTGTGGCGTGGCCTGAAGCAACTGGTGGACAACACCGACTACCGCCAGAACGTGAAAACGGAAATTCTGGATGTGTCAAAAGAGGATCTGCGCCAGGACTTCGAAGATGCGCCGGAACTTATCCAGAGCGGCCTGTACTGGCACACCTATACCGCTGAATACGACACCCCGGGCGGCGAGCCGATTGGCTCGGTTATTTCAGCGTACGAATTTGACGCAAGTCCGCAGGACGTGGCGCTGTTGCGCAATATCTCGAAAGTCTCTGCCGCCGCGCATATGCCGTTTATCGGTGCCGTCGGGCCGAAATTCTTCCTCAAGGAATCGATGGAAGAGGTGGCCGCGATTAAGGACATCGGTAACTACTTCGACCGTGCCGAATACATCAAATGGAAATCGTTCCGCGACACCGACGATGCCCGTTATATCGGCCTGGTGATGCCGCGCGTGCTGGGGCGTCTGCCTTACGGTCCGGACACGGTGCCGGTGCGCAGTTTCAACTACGTTGAGCAGGTGAAAGGTCCGGACCACGAAAAATACCTGTGGACAAGCGCATCTTTCTCCTTCGCCTCCAACATGGTGAAGAGCTTCATCAATAACGGCTGGTGCGTGCAAATTCGTGGCCCGCAGGCAGGTGGGGCCGTGAAAGACCTGCCGATCCACCTGTACGATCTGGGTACCGGCAACCAGGTGAAGATCCCGTCAGAGGTGATGATCCCGGAAACCCGCGAGTTTGAATTCGCTAACCTGGGCTTTATACCGCTGTCGTACTACAAGAACCGTGATTACGCCTGCTTCTTCTCGGCGAACTCGGCGCAGAAACCGGCGCTGTACGACACCGCCGACGCCACCGCCAACAGCCGCATCAACGCCCGTCTGCCGTATATCTTCCTGCTGTCGCGCATTGCGCATTACCTGAAGCTGATTCAGCGCGAAAATATCGGTACGACGAAAGATCGCCGTCTGCTGGAGCTGGAACTCAATACATGGGTACGCAGTCTTGTGACCGAAATGACC
The DNA here is from genome assembly GCF_050031095.1 of Enterobacter cloacae complex sp. 382A5. Classification (NCBI taxonomy): domain Bacteria; kingdom Pseudomonadati; phylum Pseudomonadota; class Gammaproteobacteria; order Enterobacterales; family Enterobacteriaceae; genus Enterobacter; species Enterobacter cloacae complex sp. 382A5. The sequence continues at coordinate 2,512,660 of NZ_JBLGVK010000001.1, read as the reverse complement.
GATCCGGGCGACGAACTGCAGGCCTCACACCCGCTGCGCGACGCGAAGGTGGTGGTGGAAGATATTGAGGACAACCCGGGCTTCTTCCGCGTGAAGCTGTTTGCGGTGCCGCACTTCCAGGTGGAAGGCATGGACGTGAACCTGTCGCTGGTGAGCCAGATGCCGAAAGCGAAAGCGTAAGGCGGGCGCAGGGATGAAAATTTATCGTCCGCTGTGGAACGAGGGGGCGCTGTTGTCCCCTCAGCAGTTCCAGCAACAGTCAGAATGGGAAACTTTTCGCAGCACAGGCGTTGCGGCGCTTGCCTCACCGTTTGCATGGGGTGTGGAGCGCGCTGAGTTTGATGAACGACTGCTGGGATCGGGTCTTCTTCAGATTACGCACCTGCGGCTCTGGCTGCCTGATGGCACGCTGGTGGACGCGGCGGTCAGCGATTTGCCGCCCGAGCCGCGCGAACTGGGAGCCTCACAGCTATCAGATGTGGTCACGGTGGTGATTGCCCTGCCGCTCATGCAGTCCGGGCTGAATAACGTGCAGCAGGAGTCGGCTGTGGCCGACAGACCGCTTCGTTACCGTGAAGAGTGGGTGAATGTCCAGGATGCGTTTGGCAGTGAGGACGAGTCCGTTGCGGTTGCCCGCTTTAACCTGGCTATCCGTTTTGAACATGAGGATAACGCATCGTGGCAGTGTTGCCCGGTTGTGCGTCTGATCCGTGACGGACAGGGATGGCGTCAGGATCCGGCATTTATTCCGCCCATGGCCCTGTTTTCTGCCAGCCCGGCGATGCGGGAAAGACTGGTGTTACTGAACCGCCAGCTTCGCTCACGCCGCCAGCGTCTGATGTCCATGCGCCGCGAGAGCAACGAGCGTCTGGCCGATTTCGCGGTGGCAGATGTGTCTCTTTTCTGGCTGCTCAATGCGCTGAACTCCCATGCGCGGGTGCTGACGGAGTTTGAACGTTTTCCGGCCCGTCATCCTGAGCAGGTGTGGGTGGAGCTCGCGCGGCTCGCGGGCAGCATGCTGACGTTTTCTCTCGACAGCGATCTGGACGCCATTCCCGGCTATGACCATGCCAGACCGGAAAACACGTTTCCTCCGTTGTTTGAGCTGATTACCGGCTTACTGGAAGCCAGCCTGCCGTCCCGTGTTATCGCGCTGGACATGCTTCGCCCGGACGAGCAGACGTGGAAAGCCTCGCTGCATGATATTCGTCTGCGTGAGGAGGCCGATCTCTATCTCTCTGTCAGGTCTGACGTTCCCGCCTGGCAGGTGGCAGAGAAATTCCCGGCATTATGCAAGGCGGGTTCCCCGGATGATGTGAATGCTATTTCCACCGTTGCGCTGCAGGGGATCCCGCTTATCGCCGTGAATCGCGTTCCTGCTGCGTTACCGGTACGGATGGAGAACCAGTACTTCGCGCTGGACATGGAAAGTGCTGCGGCACGGGATATGCTGGAGCAGGGAATTTGTATGTTCTACGTGCCTGCCCTGCTGGGACAGCTTGAACTTGAACTGTTTGCGGTACTGCGATCATGAGAAAAGAAACCGATATCGATGCCCTGATGGCGGAGACCTGGCTCACCGTTACCCTGCTTAAGCAGGGGGCAACAACGCCTGACGGGAATGTGCTGTACGACACCTGCTGCAAACATGTGGAAAGCGTGCGCGAGGCGCTGGATCGTGCAGGATTCGATGAAGCCAGTATCGATCATATCTCTTATGCGCAGTGTGCGCTGCTTGACGAAGTGGTCATGAGCAGAAAACTGCCTGACGGGGCAGATGCTGATGCGGGCCAGGTGGCCTGGCGAAAAGCGCCGCTACAGGCGCGCTATTTCGGGTCGCTGCACGCAGGTGAAGCCCTCTGGGATCGTATTGCGGCGGTGTTACGCCAGCCTGCGCCGGATATGGCCGTTCTGACCTGCTATCACCGGGTGATCGCGCTGGGGTTCCAGGGGCTGTACAGCATGGGCTCTGTCAGCCAGAGCCAGCGTGAAGAGGCAATGAAAGCGCTTGCTGAGCGGGTACCGCCTCTGGATGCCGGCCTTTCTCTGGTGGTACGCAGGACCGGAAAACACCGTTACAGCCTGCTGCGCTCTGTCTGGTTCTGGATCGTGGCGGCGGCGGTGATCACCGGTGCCGTATGGTGGGGCGGACACCTCTGGCTCCAGGCGCTGCTGTCCGCGCAGTTACCGGAGTTGCCCCGTTAATGCGTAAATCGGTCATGGTTTCTCTGATATTCCACGTACTGGCGGGTGCCGCGGCGCTTTTATGGCTTCTGTGGGGTTTCATTCCGGCAGGCACGCTGTTTAAAAGCGTGATGACGCTGTGCATTGTTGCGCTGGCCGTCTGGCAGATCCGGCGAAAAAGCCGTTTCAGCCAGGCTCCGGGCAATGGCGGGTCTGGTTTTGATCTGCCCGTACTTGCTGATGCGGGTCCGGTTGTTCTTGTCTGCGGGGACAGCCTGGATGCCCTGTTCGGGGAGCATACGCTGCGTAAAACAGCGCAGGGCTGGTGGCTGCGGGTGAATGACGTCAGCAGGCTCACGGATATCGTGCGCGATATCCAGGAGCGGCAGCCGCGCCAGACCGGGCAGATAGCCGTTATGTATGCCTCCCGTCCCGAGGGGCACCAGGATGAAGCGGTGCTGCGCGCGACCCTGAAAGCGTTGCGCCAGCAGATGAAACAGCTGAGCCTGATCGCCGGATTCACGCCGCCGGTGATCCTGAGCGGTGAGTTTTCCGGCCCTGAAACCCCGTGGGTTATTGTCCGTGGCGACAAACCGGTGGTTTACCCTGCTGATGAGACGCCACAGGCGGCGGACGACTGGCAACAGGCAAATCGTCTGGCGCTGATGCCCGTACTGCGGGAAGGCTTTGCCTTTATGCGCACCATTCTTATGGATGAACTGGCGAAAGAGGATCGGTTATTTCCGCCGGTTCACCCGTTTGTCGTGGCTCTGAGAAGCGGTGGGGCTTCAGCCAGCAATGCGTCTTTATGGGCACTCTGGCTTTGTCGCCTGACACACCTGTTCCTGCCGCAGGCAGACGGAATGGCGGAGGTCTCTGGTCGTTTTCCTGATGCGGTACTACCGCTGCTCACGCCTTACTGCGCACCTGTTCAGGGCGGGAAGCGCACCCGCCGCCTCATTGTATGGATCCTGGCCTGCGTTCTTGCTGCCCTTGGTTTTTCTGCCGTGAATAACGCGGCGCTGATCCGCCAGGTGGGAATGGATCTGCAGCGCTGGTATGCCATCCCCATGAACCATTATGAGCCGAAGGCGCAGTCACTTGCCGCGCTGAAACAGGACGCTCTTCTGCTGGAGCGCTGGCAGCGGCAGGGGGAACCGCTCAGGTATGCGCTGGGCTATTACCCCGGTCAGCGTCTGTGGCTGGCGTTACAGAGGGCGATTGACTCGTATGTGCCCCCTCCGGCACCTGCCATGAAGCCAGTACCGAAAATCATCCGCCTCGACAGCATGTCGCTGTTCGACACCGGCAAATGGGCCCTGAAACCCGGCTCGACGAAGCTGCTGGTGAACTCGCTGGTGGGAATTAAGGCAAAGCCCGGCTGGCTGATTGTGGTGGCGGGTCATACCGACAGCACGGGCGATGTCCCGTCCAACCAGGTGCTGTCGCTTAAGCGTGCGGAGTCCGTGCGCAACTGGATGCGCGATACCGGCGACGTGCCGGAGAGCTGTTTTGCGGTGCAGGGCTACGGCGAGAGCCGTCCTGTCGCCACCAACGACACGGCGGAAGGCCGGGCGCTGAACCGCCGTGTCGAAATCAGTCTGGTGCCGCAGGCGAATGCCTGTCAGCTGCCGGGCAACACACCCGCGCCATCGCAGGATGATGGCGTCTCAAAAAATGAAATGGAGTAATTAACATGGCAATTCCTGTTTATCTGTGGCTGAAGGACGACGGCGGCGCGGACATCAAAGGTTCCGTGGACGTGAAGGACCGTGAAGGCAGCATCGAGGTGGTGGCGCAGGAGCATAACCTGTACATCCCGACCGACAACAATACCGGCAAGCTGACCGGCACCCGTATCCACACGCCGTTCCTGTTCACCAAGGAGATCGACTCATCCAGCCCGTACCTGTACAAGGCAGTGACCACCGGCCAGACCCTGAAATCTGCGGAATTCAAGTGGTACAAAATCAACGACGCCGGGCAGGAAGTGGAGTACTTCAACACGAAGCTTGAGAACGTGAAGCTGGTGAAAGTGAATCCGAAGATGCACGACATCAAGGACCCGGCGTTCGAGAAGCACAACCACCTCGAGCAGATTGAACTGCGCTACGAAAAAATCACCTGGACCTACAAGGACGGCAACATCATTCATTCCGATTCCTGGAACGAACGTACCACCGCGTAAGCCCCGTGCGGACAGGGTTGCCTGTCCGCCGTTTTTGCTGAACGCCTGTAACCGCGGGCGTTCAGCAAAGAACAACACAATCTGCCTGCCTGACCTGATGCGCTTCGGGTTCCTGAATGACAGGGAACAGCGACGGGCGGTAGCGTGTCCGGAACTGATAAAGAGAGAACCTCATGGAAAATCCAGCCATCCTGTTACGCCGTCTTAACCCCTACTGCGCCCGTGCCATGGAAGGCACGGCCTCCCTGTGCCAGACCCGCGCCCATGCGGAAATCCTGCCCGAGCACTGGCTGCTGAAGCTGCTGGAGCAGGGCGAGGGCGACCTGACGGTGCTGGCACGGCGCTACGAATGGGATATGGACGCCATCTGGCAGGATTTGCTGGCATTTCTCGACACGCTGCCCCGTTCGGTACGCAGCCGTCCGCAGCTCTCCGGCAGCATTCAGACCCTGATGCAGGACGCCTGGCTGCATGCCTCGCTGGCGGGTGAAGGGCACATCCGCAGCATTCACCTGCTGATGGCGCTCGTTGATAAGCCGAACCTGGTGCGCTGCAACGGCCTGTGGCCGCTGCTGACCCTGGCGCAGAGCCAGCTGGAACGTCTGCGCGGGTTGCTGGATGCACAGTCGGACGAGCGTCCGGAGGTGCAGCAGGAAGAAGGGCTGGCGCAGGATGGCGAGATGACGTTTGTCGGCCGCCCGGTTGATGCCGGAGTGAAAGAGGGGGAACTGAATCCGGCCCTGCAGAACGCGCTGGACAAATTCACCCTCGACGTCACCGCCCGCGCCCGCGAGGGCAAAATCGACCCGGTGTTCGGCCGCGACAACGAAATCCGCCAGATGGTGGATATCCTCTCCCGTCGTCGCAAGAACAACCCGATTCTGGTGGGCGAGCCCGGCGTGGGTAAAACGGCCCTCGTGGAGGGGCTGGCACTGCGCATTGCCGAAGGCAACGTCCCGGACGCGCTGAAGCCGGTCTCGGTACGCACCCTCGACCTCGGCCTGCTGCAGGCAGGCGCGGGCGTGAAGGGGGAGTTCGAGCAGCGCCTGAAAAATATCATCGACGCCGTGCAGCAGTCTTCGCTGCCGGTGCTGCTGTTCATTGATGAGGCGCACACCATTATCGGCGCGGGTAACCAGGCGGGTGGCGCGGATGCGGCCAACCTGCTGAAACCGGCGCTGGCAAGAGGCGAACTCAGAACCATCGCCGCCACCACCTGGAGTGAGTACAAGCAGTACTTTGAGCGTGACGCCGCGCTGGAGCGTCGCTTCCAGATGGTGAAGGTGGACGAGCCGGACGACGACACCGCCTGCCTGATGCTGCGCGGTCTGAAATCCCGCTATGCGGAACATCACGGCGTGCACATTACGGATGAAGCGGTGAAGGTGGCGGTCAGCCTGTCCCGTCGCTACCTCACCGGCCGTCAGCTGCCGGACAAGGCGGTGGATTTACTCGATACCGCCTCCGCCCGTATCCGCATGAGCCTCGATACCGTGCCGGAAGCGCTGACCCGCCTGAAGGCCCGGCTCACGGCACTGGATATGGAAAAACAGGCGCTGCTGCAGGATATCGCGACAGGTAACACCGCCCACGGCGAACGTCTGGCGGCCATCGAACAGGACGAGCTCCGCATCATTCTGCAACTCGATGACCTGGAAGCGCAGTACGGCCAGGAGCTGAAACTGACGGAAGCCCTGCTGGCCTGCCGCAGCGATTTCTCCCGCCAGGCGGAAATCGCTGACCTGCAGAACCAGCTTGCCACCGTGCAGCAGGGGAACCCGCTGCTGGGGCTGGACGTGGACGCGCGTACCGTCGCCACCGTGATTGCCGACTGGACCGGGGTACCGCTCTCCTCATTAATGAAGGACGAGCAGACGGAACTGCTGAGCCTTGAGCACAATCTGGCGAAACGCGTTGTCGGTCAGGACAGTGCACTCAATGCCATTGCGCAGCGCCTGCGCGCCAGCAAAACCGGTCTGGCGCCGGAGAACGGCCCGCAGGGCGTGTTCCTGCTGACCGGACCGAGCGGCACTGGCAAGACCGAAACCGCCCTGGCACTGGCGGACGAACTGTTTGGCGGGGAAAAATCCCTGATTACCATCAACCTCTCCGAATACCAGGAGCCGCACACCGTCTCCCAGCTCAAGGGTTCCCCGCCGGGCTACGTCGGCTACGGCCAGGGCGGCATCCTGACCGAAGCCGTGCGCAAGCGTCCGTACAGCGTGGTCCTGCTCGATGAAGTGGAAAAGGCGCACCGGGACGTGATGAACCTGTTTTACCAGGTCTTTGACCGGGGATTCATGCGCGACGGCGAAGGGCGGGAAATTGACTTCCGCAACACCGTCATCCTGATGACCTCCAACCTCGGCAGCGACCTTATCATGCAGATGCTGGATAAACAGCCGGAGGCGACAGAGCCGGACCTGCACGAACTGCTGCGCCCGGTGCTGCGTGACCACTTCCAGCCCGCGCTGCTGGCCCGCTTCCAGACGGTGATTTACCGGCCGCTGGCACAGGTGGCGATGCGCACGATTGTCGGCATGAAGCTCGGCCAGGTGAGCCAGCGCCTGGTCCGGCATTACGGTATGACCACCACCGTCAGCGACAGCCTGTATGACGCGCTGACGGCCGCCTGCCTGCTGCCGGATACCGGCGCGCGCAACATCGACAGCCTGCTGAACCAGCAAATTCTGCCGGTGCTGAGCCAGCAGCTGCTGACCCATATGGCAGCAAAGCAGAAGCCGCAGCACCTGACGCTGGGCTGGGATGAGGAAGAGGGCATAGTGCTGGCGTTTGATGAACAAACGGAAGGAGAGGCGTCATGAACAGTTCCCTGATCAACCAGGCAACCGATGCGGTACAACAGCTGCTGGGCCAGTCACGTTACCGGGTTGAAGTGCATGGATGCGGCGATTTCCTGGATGTTCTGCGTTACAACGCGATGGAATCCCTCAGCCAGCCATGGCGGTATGATGTGACAGTCACCTGTTCTTCTGCGGATATTGCCTGCGACACGTTACTGCTGAAACCGGCGTCATTTACTTTTCAGACCCCGATGTTTGACGGGGCACCGGCGCTGCCGGTCCGGACGGTTTATGGGGTGGTGGCGTCATTTCGCCGGATTTCCACGTCAAATGACGAGACCCGTTACGCACTGAAGATCGTTCCCCGCATCGCGCTTTTGGGTTTTACAAAGGGCAGTCAGATTTACCTCAACCAGTCGGTCACGGAGGTGGTTGAACAGGTACTGCGTAAACACGGCCTGGAAGGACCCGACTTTGCGTTCCGGCTCTCACGGGAGTATCCGTCCCGGGAGCTCATCACCCAGTGGCGGGAAACTGACCTTGAATTTATTCAGCGCCTGCTGGCTGAAGTCGGTATTTACTGGCGTTATGAAATGGACAGCCGTCTTGAGCAGGATGTGGTGATTTTTCAGGACAGCCAGCAGCAGTATGAATTTGGCGTCACGCTGCCATTGCGCAACCAGGCGGGGATGAGTGACAGCGGCCAGGAGAGTATCTGGGATATTCAGACCGCATACAATGTGGTGAGCGGGAGTGTGGCCACCCGTGACTACAACTACCGCGAAGCGCTGACGCCTCAGGACAGCGCCGAAAGTATTTTCAGCAAGGAAGGGATCACCACCGGGGAAACGTACCATTACGCGGACCCCTTCCTCTCAGCAGGTGATACTGAAAGTACAGAGACCGGGGCATACTTCGCCCGTCTGCGTCACGAACGCATTCTGAACGCGCAATATCGCGTCAGCGGGCATTCTTCCAGCCCTCATCTGGCCCCGGGTCAGGTACTGGAAACGGACGGCACGTTACCCGATGCTGTCAGGGAAGGCATTGTCATCACCACCGTGCGCACCCGTGGTTCACGCAAAAGCAGCTTTACGCTGACGTTTGAGGGGATCCCCTACAGCGAAACGGTCTGTTATCGTCCGGCATTGCTCAATCGCCCGGTGATATCAGGATCACTCCCTGCCAGGGTGGAAAGCACACAGAAAGGCGAGACCTATTCCTGGCTAGACACGGACGGACGCTACCGCGTGAAGCTGGACTTCGACCGCAACAGTGCTGAGCAGGGCTATGCCTATTTGTGGCTGCGGCTGGCGAAACCCTATGCCGGTGATACGTACGGATTCCACTCCCCGCTTATCGACGGAACGGAAGTGGCCGTCGTATTCGACGGCGGAGACCCGGATCGTCCTTATATCGCTTATGCCCTGCATGACTCAGAGCACCCGGACCATGTTACCAGTGATAATCATACGCGGAACGTGTGGCGTACCCCGGCGAACAATAAGTTGCGGATGGAGGATAAGCGCCAGGAAGAGCATATCAAGCTCGCGACGGAATATGGCAAAACGCAGCTGAATATGGGTCATCTGGTCAACGGTCAGCGAGAAAAACGCGGTGCCGGTTTTGAATTGCGTACGGACGAGTTTGGCGCGGTTCGTGCGGCAAAAGGGCTGTTCCTGACGGCGGATGCTCAGGCCAAAGCCCAGGGACCGGTGCTGGAAATGGCCCCTGCGATAAGTCAGATTAACCAGGCCAACAGCCAGATGCAGGCGCTGAACAGTGCCGCTGAAGCCGCCGGAGCGCTGGTCTGTGATATCAGTATCCAGATCAGTCTTGTGACGGACAAAATCAAAGATCTCCAGTCTGCGGTCCTGCTGGGTAGTGCTCCGCAGGGGGTGGCACTGACCTCAGGTGAACACCTTCAGCTCAGCAGCACCCGCAACACCATGATCAATGCAGGCCAGCATCTTGATATCGGTGCGATGAACAATCTTTCCGTAACGGCAGAAAAAGCCCTCGGTCTGTTTGTCCATAAAGAAGGAGCTAAACTGCTTGCGAATCAGGGAGATATTGAAATTCAGGCTCAGCACAACACGATGGCGCTGTTTTCTGAAAAGCAGCTGACTGTGACGAGCAGCGAAGACGAAATCATTATCAGCACCCCGGAAACGCTGACGCTGAACGGCGGCGGGTCGTATCTGAGGCTGAGTAAGAACGGGATTGAGCATGGTTCATCCGGTGAGTTCATTGTGAAGACGGCGGACTATCTGGTACCGGGTACTGGTGCAAATCTACCCAACGAAACACCCAATTTCAGCCTGACGGATATCACTCAGGAAAACAAAATGAGCAGCAAGTCTTTTAATGACTGAAATAAAAAATAGTAAACATAAAAACATGTACTATGACATTAAATTTCAAAAATTTATTGCTGTTCTTCATTTTTGTTTTTGCTATGTTTTCAAACTTCTGCTTTGGAGAAGATAACAAATTAACGCACGATGCGAAAAGCCCAGAATTCGTTGTTAAAGCATTTTACTCTGATTATCTCACTGCATGGAATGATTCTGATGTGAAGAGTGGTGCAGAAAAAAGCCAGAACGCAATTGATACCTATACGACGCAACATCTTCAGCAACTTAATAGTGACAATGACACTGGTGCTGATTATTTCGTCAACGCTCAGGATATATGTCCTGACTGGGTGGATGAAATCGCGGTTGAAATATCTTCTGTGGGCAGTGGTAGAGTTGTCGCCAGGTTAAGCCTTGGTCATGCTGATAGTGAGTCAAAATATGATATCAGCCTTGTTCTCAAAAATGATAAATGGCTAATGAATTCGGTGAAGTTCATATTCAGAAAAACTGGCCATTGCAACGAGAACTAACGGAGAGAAACAAACTTCAATCAAAACCCTGCTCTGAATACTTTAAAATAAAAAGCTGTGGCTATTATTGTTATATATGAAATAAATTTTGGAAAGTGCAAATTTTAACGACTGAGAATTGAAAATGAAATTATCAATCAACAATTTATTTTATGTTTTTATTTATGCATTCCTCTTTACTTGCTCTCGTATAGCTTTTGCTGCTGAACCAACAAACCCAGAAGATATTGTACATGACTTTTACTCAGAATATCTTAAGGATTATTCAAAGAATAATGATGCTTTAATCAAAAAATACGTTTCTGACCAACTAATGGATAGCATTGCCGATTCTACAATGTGTAATTATGATTCTGACGATTCGATATCTGCATCAGAACTAGAAAAAAAATGCTCACAGAAACACGAGTGTAAACAATATAAAGGGAATTACGTTTGTGACTGGTACGGTGTTTGGATTGAGTCTGACGTTAATTATTTTACGAAGTCTCAAGATATATACCCCTCATGGAAGTTGAACATTAAGACCAATACTATTACGGATAATGGAAGCAAGTCTGTCGTTGGGGTTGTTCTGGGGGATGATTCTGAATCTAAAAACACACTTAGAGTTTCCCTTAAAAAAATCAACACTAGCTGGAAAATCATCAGCGTAACGGAATAAAAAGGCTGAATCCATGTGGAATAATAGTGCATCAGTTAGTTACATCAATAGTCATGCTGAACCTGAAAGTCGTGGGAATTGCGCTGCATATGTAAGAAGGGCTGTAGAGGCTGGAGGTGTCAAAATTAAAATTCCGCCACCAAGGATCGGCGGCTCCGCGTCAGCATGTGATTACGGCCCATCTTTTGAGGCCGTAGGTTTTAAACCTGTTTATTCTTATGCAGGTTCTGGCCCTACAGACACAGCAGTTATACCCGGACAACAAGCAGGTGATGTTGTTGTCATCCAACCTATTGACGGGCATCCTCATGGACACATTGCTTTATTTAATGGGACGAACTGGGTTTCAGACTTCATACAACTTAGAGGATTTTATCCCGGACAGCAATATAGAAATATAAAACCCGCATATATTCTTTATCGTTACACTGACGATACTGCTTCTGATAGTAATATTGACGGGAAAAAACAGCCTATAAAAATTGTCTGGCCGATCCTCTCTAATAACCGTGGAAAGGAATTTAGTAACCAGGAAGACATTCTCTCCCATTTAGCGGGGGAGTCAACCGGACAGTACGCGATTGGCCGTAGCGGGATGTGGCATGGCGGTATTCATATCACACATACCACAACTCCGTGGTGTGCTCTCAGTGGTAAAGCTCCTCTTGAAGCGATGGATTTCCCGGTTCTCTTTAAAGGTGAGCAGGCGGTGCGGTGCATGGCTGACGGGGAAGTGGTTGCTTATCGTGTCTGCAAGGATTATATGACGATTGCATGGGAATCCGGTCCGCTGAGTTTCTCCGGCTCATTCGTCCTGGTGAAACACTATATTCAACCGGGTAAAGAGGAATCCAGCGGGCTGCATTTCTACACCCTGTATATGCATCTGGCGCCGTATTCTGCCTATGAAAGTGAAAAAAACATCCACTGGATAACTCAGGATACGCTCTCTGGTTATTCTGAAGCCGACTGGCTGATTATGGATTTGAGCCGCAGCGACAAGAAACCAGCGAGTGCAGGCAATGTCAACAAAGGGACCCCTGTTACCTGGGATGCCTCAGATACATCCCTCACCGCTACCCATGGCGGACGAACTTATGGGCTGGCTACACTAAATGCTGACAGCGGAAAGCTGAAATCGGGTCAACGAGTCTGGATGCTGGTCGACAATAACAACATTAAACCGGCGCCAGGAAGCGGCCCTGCCTGGTGGGATCATTTGGTTCCCCCTGCAAAAGAGGTCATGGTATTTGATAAAACGGTTAGTCTCAGTTCACCGTTTGCTATTAAGGCCGGTGACCCGATTGGGCATATGGGCTACTATCAGGCACCAAAGGATGGGGGTTATGAGGCGAGATATCAGGTGCATATTGAATGTACCAGCATGGATGACAATCTGGAAAAATTCCTGACCAACCCGGAAAAAGTGGGGGAGACTAACCCACTCTGGTTGAAGTACTCTCCTGGACTTGCTCTGTACACAAAAGATGTCGCAAAAGGCACCTTCGCAAAGGGGACGACGTCGACAACGCGGACAGGCATTCTACCGTTGAGTAAGGTTGCAACTGAAACGGATAAATCAACAAAACAGGAATACTGGCTGCTGCGACCAGAAAATGCCTACGTGCCCAAAGGCCAGGCGGAGCCTCAACTCTTGTCACAGTATGATCTGGCAAAGCTGGGTTTCAGAACGGAAACCGCAGAGCCTGCCAGTTTTGATTACCTGGATGGAAAAAACCAGCCTGTTGGATTCTTCCGCAGTCTTATCAACTCACTCTACGAGGCCGCAACCGGTGATACACGAACCAGTCATGCTCTCGTGAAGCATAATTATCAGCGCCTTCTTGATAAAATTGATAATGGAAACGACCGTTACTCTCCGATGGAATACTGGAGAGCACTTCATAATCCTGACTATCGTGACGTCATTCAGAAAACAATCGTAAAACATCCCAGCGACTGGTATTTCAAAAAAGGCGATGCTATCTGGCAACCATTCCTGAATGCACTGAAGAAAGATGCTCCTGAATGGAAAAAATACAGCGAAGATTTTCTTGATAAAATGGCATGGATGCAGGATGTCACCACGGAGAAGCTAGGCCCCTCGTTATGGCATATGCATCCAATAATGTTCCTTGGGGCTCTAAAACCACGAAATGATATAGATTGGAGCAAGCTGACCAAGCAACAGTTTACTGATGCTGTTTATGAGACTGCTCTTAAAGAACAAGAAAAATCAGGTATTCCTGCGGCAATAACAACTGCTCAGGCCATTGATGAATCGGGGTATGGTCGTAAGGTTCCAGTTGATTTAAACAATAAGACATATAGTTTCAATCTCTTTGGAATAAAGGCTAAAAGTGGACAGGAATTTGTTGAGATATGGACCACTGAACATATCAATGGAAGTAATATTAAAATTAAGGATAAATTTGCAGCATATAACTCTTTTGAAGAAAGTATTGCCGACAGAACTAGATTCTTAACTGAAAACAAGAGATACGCCTCACTATTTGAAAGCTATGATCCTGAAAAATGGGCTCATGGCCTTCAAGATAAAGGCTATGCCACAGACCCTAATTATGCTTCAAAGTTGATTTCTATAATGAAAGGTAGTTATATGAAAGGCAGAGGTTTGAAATGATTAAGATCATGCTATCCATCTTATTATATTGTTTTTGTTGCCATTCCTATGCTAACGACTTTTGTTCGGAGCTGTCCAAAACATCCGAGAAGGAGCAAGCATATGTAGATCATTCCATGAATGTATTTAAGGTTGTATCGAAAACAAGACTTTACTTCAACAGCGCACCAAATGAACAATGTAAGATTAGTAATTTATTTTTAGTTAATGGTGATGTTGTTTCAGGATACACCACTCTTAATGGATATTTGTTTGCATCATATTTCAAGAAAAATGGCGATTCGGTCGATGGATGGCTCAAACTATCAGATTTAAAAAATACCGGATATACCAGTGGTCCATCAAGTGACGAACAAACTGTTTTTAATATTATTCCAGATGTCATTAAGAAAAACGCACTGACTACAGCACCTGAAAAATGTATCAACATCAGTGGAGATGACACTGACAATAAATACTACAAATTCGCTATAACCAAAAAATCACTTGAAGAATGTAAAAACGTGCAACTCACTCCTTTTAGCATCTTGGTAAAAAAAGGGACTCAAGAAATTTACACAAACCAAGGGAATGAAATAGATAAATTTCACCCAATTGAATAACATGCTGATTTTCATAGAGAGAAGCTAATACGCCCGCATGAGTCTTAGATAACTACATGATTTCGACAATGAACTAATTTTTGATGTTCCAGTTTATAAAGGGACCAATTAATGAAGCATCTCAATTTAAGTTTGTGTTTATCATTGTTGTTATTTGCTGGCAGTTCAATCGCTGCAACTACCTGCACATCCAGCAAAAATTATTATTCTTACAATCCCTCTCAAAAACCTGTTCCCAAAGAAGCGACTTCAAAGGGACGAGTTTATTTTTATTCTTTACCCAAAAGCGATTGTAAGACGAGCACATTCATAATCAATAATGATAAAGTACTTAAGTATAGAGAAAACAAAGAATATAGTTTCGTAAACTTTGTTAATAAAAATGGTGCTGTCGTTGATGGATGGGCAAAGAATGAAGAAAGTGCCCCTAGTGATGAACAGAATAATGAGTTAACTTACGGTGATTTTGCATGGATAGGAAATGGCAAAGAAACCTTTCTTTTAGGAAAGGCCACACCTGAATTAAATAAGTGGGCTAAAGAGTCTGGTGTAAAACTCCCTGATCCCGACAATCACGGATTTAATAATGGGTTCGAATCTTGGACTTTAACAATTAAAAACGAAATTGTGACAATATCTCAGGCCAATGAGATAATAGAGAAAAGATTAGGTTTTGATGATACGTATGTATCAGCCATCACATTTATTGATGATAAATACAAAACCACACGAGGCATAAAAGTCGGCGACAGCTGGAATATGGTAACTTCAAAATATGGAATGGGTAGTCATAAAGATACTGAAGACGGTTGCAGATTTTATCAGTACTTTGATATGAAGCTAAGCTTCTGCCTTGACTCATCGAGTATTGTGCAGTCTATTTCGTTTGAAAACTACCCAACAAAACCATAGCAGTTATTGTTGATTCAGCATATATATACGGATGATACATACTGGCTAAAGGCAGAGCCCATACTTCAAAGCGATAAAAGGACTTTCAATGAAGGCCCCCCTAATTCTGAAGTTTATCTTCATAATCTCAATTTTTTATACTCAAGTATTGCATTTGCGAACGACGATTGTGAAAAGTATGGAAGAAAATCTGAAGCATCGCAAACTTACATTAATCCGGATAACAATTCTTTTGAAGTGGCTTCCACAAAGCGGCTTTATTTCTTCAGTTCCCCGAATAAGGCTTGCAAGATAAATGATCTTTTCTTGGTGCCAGGAGACATTATAACCGGGCATACAGAATACAACGGCTATGTTTCTGCTTCTTATGCAAAAAATGAGTCATGGTCAGTCACCGGATGGCTTGACAAATCACAACTAAAACACCGCGACATAAAAAACAATCACCCTATAAAAAATCATTGTGAAGTAGTTTCCGATTTAGCTGCGACACAGGCTTTTAGCGGAGGGATCAAGATACCAAACAATGCATTCTCAACAGCGGCTAAGACAAAGGTTATGCTCTATAATGCGCCTGACAGACTCTGCCCAAAAGAAAACACCTTTATCATTAAAGGTGACAATGTGTATGCACTCAAAAAATATGCAGATTTCATTTTGGTGCAGTATGTGACAACTTCGGGAAAAGATGTTTTCGGCTGGATTTCCCAACCAGAACTAAAAGAGTTCAATCCAACCATCACACTTCATAATAACACTCGAATTAATATTATTGACTTTATCGTTATAAAAAATAAGAGATGGGTTGGGATTGGTTCTTTCTATAGCAATAAACTTTCTGGTATAGATGAAGACGAAACAGGTTCTTCTTATATAGGAGGCTTCCCTAATACTGTCGGAGGGTTATATAAATACACAATGCATATTTATGTTTGGTTTCCTCAAATGCTAATTATGATAAGAGACAATATACAATTGATGATGATTATATAATCTCGGCAATTAACGTAGAAACGCCAGCGTATTCTACCTTACGTGGAATAAAAGTTGGCGACCCTGCTGATAAAGTGTTTAAAGCCTATCCTGCGAATCAGGCACAAATTACACCTGAAAAAATCAGTTACACGCTAGGTGATATGTATCTGGATTTCACACTAAAAGCTAACAAAGTAGCATCAATTAACATGGGGATACCTATCCCTGGAGAGGAATAAAATGCTTCAGATAATCAGAAAAGGCGATAAAACATCCCACGGCGGTTCTGTACTGACCGCTTCCGAAACGATGAAATTCGGCGGCATCGGCGTTGCCCGCAAAGGCGACAAAGTGTCCTGCCCGGTTCCGGGACATGGCCCTACAACTATCATAGAAGGCAATCCTGATTATCTTGATCATGGTATCCCGGTTGCATTTCACGGTCACAAATGCGCCTGTGGTTGCACGTTGATCAGTTCATTTGCCGCTGCAAAGGTTGCTTGAATATGCCCGTCTGGCTGGATGCCATCCCCGAAAAAGCCCCAAAGATCGCGCGTCCTGGCACCCGCCGCTGGCTGCTGTTCCTGGCATTTATCATGCTGGGGGGCATAGCGCTCACGCTATGGTGCTGGACGTCAGAAAGAACCGGCTTTGTCTTCTGGTTCACCGCTCTGGGTCTCCCGTTTTGCACCTGGGGGCTGCTTTTCGGTCTGCGCCGGTTTGCCTATAAAGCCGAACAGGTGGGGGCCGAGTCCCGGAATGTCGAACGTGAAGCACTCATTGACAGTGAAATTCTGCGCGGTCAGCGCTGCGCCTGGATCCTTGGTACGCACATCCAGACTCCGGCCGGAAACAAAGCCGATGACCTGCTGGAGGCAATGAAAGTTGCAGCACCCGCTATCGATTTCTCCCGCCCAAGAGGATGTGACAAACCGGTCAGATACGCAGCATTAACAGAATACCAGGCTGATTTAACAAAGGCCCTGACAGCAGCGGTGACTAAACTGACCACGCGTGTAGAAGGGATCGTTCAGCCGCTTCCGCCGGAGCTACCATGCTGGCTGATGCTGGATTGTGATAACGACCTGTACCCCTTGATTGAAGAGCAGCTTAAAGCCGTTCTCTCAGTCAAGACCGGCAGGATTTTTCGCCTGATGTCCGGAAAAGGGCTGAGCGCATTCGATGCCTGGCTGGACAAGCGATGGGACAATCCGGGCATTCTGGTTGCCATCACGCTGTCGTTACCGGCGTCTCCCCGGGAAGAAGATGCTGATGCCATCTCAATGGTGGTATTGAGCAACCGCAAAGCCCACGCCTGGCCGGATGCGCTCCGCCTTCATCGCCCGGAAAGAGGAACTGAAGCCACGCTGACCAAAACACTTAAACGTGCATTACTCTGGGCCAGAATCGGTTCCGACGCGCTCCGGGGGAGCTGGATTACAGGTCCAGCTCTGACCGCAGGAAGCGGCTGGAATAATGCCTGCGAGGAAAGTGGCGTGGAATTTAGTCTTTCAGAAGACAATTTCAGTATCGATCCGGTGCTTGGCTACACCGGCCATGCGTCTCCATGGCTTGCCATCACGCTTGCCGATGCAGCCTTTGAACAACGAGGGGTGCAGGTTATCGCCGCACAACCCGCCGCTGCCAAAGACGACATCTGGGTCGCCGTCATCACCAAAGAAGAAGTTCGCAAGGAATCGCCTAAGAATGTCTAAGGTAAAAGTCAAAACACTCATCGGCTCCGTTGTGACTGTCGCGTTTTTTCTGACGGTCATTGTGGCATTTCTGTTTTATGCTTTTCCGGAAAACGTGGCTTCGGCCACCGGATTCGGGCCGTATGACGGCCAGCGCATACTCACATTCTGCACCATACTGGTTGCCGCGATGTTGTTACTCGGCTGGCTGACAGAGAAGGCTTTCGACTTCGCCGGTAAATCCGGGTTGTATTTCCACTGGGGGCAGAAGAAGGCTCAGATTGTCGCTCCGGTGACAAACACCATTGCCAGTGAAGAAGAGGGCGATGAACCCGTCTTCAGCGAAGACGTGGTGTCCGAACACCTGCACTTTCGATATGGACGCCGCTGGCAGCGTAAGGTGCGACTCCTGCTGGTGACGGGCAACCCGGACGATGTCCAGAAAGCAGCACCGGGCCTGTGTCATGACCTCTGGCAGGAAGGTGACGGTAACGTGCTGATTTATGGCGGCGACGCCCAGTCACTCCCGGATGAAATCTTCCTTTCAAAACTGAAACGTCTGCGTCCCGGCCAGCCGGTTGATGGCATCGTTCAGGTGATGAGTACCTCAGCCCTCCCGACGGATACCGAACGGGATGCCTTTTTGCGTTGTCGCCAGAAAGCTGATCACCTGCTGGGCTGGCAGGCCCCGGTCTGGCTGTGGCTGACTGACAAAGCCACGGGTGCTCAGCAGGACGCAGAAACGGCTGCGACTGGGGTGATATTCGGACCGGAAGGCACCGTAAAAGAGGCGGGTGAGGCATTTACTACGTTGTCTCAGCGCCTGCAAAAAGCCGGTATGGCACAGATACTGAATAATCCGGCTGATTTCGGTCTGCTCCGGTTGTCTTCCCTTCTGCGACAGGAACTGAAAGCCAGTCTGACCGTTTTACTCAGCGGGCTAATGCAGGGATCTGCGGCCTGGCGTTTACGCGGCGTTATGTTCAGCCCTGAACTGGCCGTTGCCGGAACAGTGCCGAACACGCACCTCGACACACCGACATGGAAAGCTGTTATTGATGACTGTGAAGCTGCCAGCGCCAGGAAACTGGGCTTCGGCTGGCTGAAGATGCTGCGGTTAATCCTGCTTTCCCTGATGGTCTTATGGGGGGCCGGTACACTGTTGTCTCTCATCGTCAACCGTACCCAGATTTATCAGGCGCAGGAGACGGCCAGGCAGGCAGCGGATACGGCATTACCCCTGGCTGAACGCCTGCACAACCAGCTCGTATTACAGCAATCCATTGCCCGTCTGCAACATCGTGAGGCGACCGGCGCGCCGTGGTACACCCGTTTTGGTCTTAACCAGGATAGCGACATGCTGACGGCGCTCTGGCCGCTGTATGAGAAGAACAATGCGCAGCTGATGAGGGATGCCACCACAGACCATCTCAGGCAGCAACTGAATGCCTTTGTGCAACTTCCTCCGGCCAGTGATGCCCGAGCACAGGGCACACCGCGTACCTACGATGTGCTCAAAAGTTATCTGATGATGGTCCGACCGGACAAAGCGGACGCAGACTGGCTGGCAAAAAGCGTGCTGGCAGCCTGGCCGAAACGCCGGAATGCGCCGGATGGTGCGTGGCAGGAAATGGCACCCAAACTGCTGGGCTTTTATGCCCAGAATCTCCCTGCACACCCTGAATGGAAAATTAAGCCCGATGCTGAATTAATCGGCACGGTACGTCAGATCCTCCTCAAACAGATTGGCCAGCGTAATGCTGAATCCGGGCTGTATCAGGACATGCTGAAGCGCGTTGCCAGCAACTGGCCTGATTTAACGCTTGCCGATATGACCGGCGACACGGATGCCTCCACCGTCTTCAGTACAGAAGAAGTGGTGCCGGGCATGTTTACCCGCCAGGCCTGGGAAGAACAGGTGCAGGATGCAATTGATGAGGTGGTTAAAACCCGCCGCGATGAAATCGACTGGGTGCTGACGGATAAAACTCATCAGCCCGGAAGCGATGTTTCGCCGGAAGCGCTGAAGTCCAGACTGACCGAACGTTACTTTACCGATTTCGGGAATGCCTGGCTGAATATGGTCAACAGCATCCAGTGGCACGAAGCGGCCTCGCTCTCTGACGCGATCGCCCAGCTTAATCTGATCGGTGACGTACGCCAGTCGCCACTGGTGGCGCTGATGAACACCCTGGCATGGCAGGGAAAAACCGGCGAGAAGGGGGATGCGCTGGCGGATTCGATAGTGGATTCGGCAAAAAAGCTGGTTGGCCGGAAAAAGAACGTGAAGCAGTTTATTGAACAGGCGCAGGGGCCGCGCGGTCCGCTGGACGATGTGTTTGGTCCGCTGACGGGATTCATGGAGGGAAAAGAGGGGACCGGACGTAACGGTAACCTCAGTTTTCAGTCCTGGCTTGCCCGTGTTACCCAGGTACGCCTGAAACTCCAGCAGGTCACCAGTGCGCCGGATCCACAGGCGATGTCTCAAATGCTGGCTCAGACCGTGTTCCAGGGCAAGGCTATTGACCTGACCGACACACGTGACTACAGCAGTCTGGTGGCGGCGAGTCTGGGCCAGGAGTGGAGCGGGTTCGGCCAGTCACTGTTTGTTCAGCCGCTGGATCTGGCCTGGCGGCAGGTGCTGACCCCGGCAGCAGAAAGCCTCAATACCCGCTGGCAGACGACCATTGTTGATCAGTGGAATAAAGCGTTTGCCGGCCGCTATCCGTTTAAAGCTACCGGCAGTGATGCTTCCTTACCGCTGCTGGCTCAGTTCCTGCGCGGCGATTCAGGTCGCATCGCCACGTTCCTGAAAACCAGCCTTGGCGGCATTCTCCACCAGGAGGGGAACCGCTGGGTGGTGGATCCTTCTGCAAGCCAGGGAATGGAAGTGAACCCGGATTTCCTGCGGGCAATTAACCAGCTGGCCGAACTGTCGGATATCGTTTTTGCCCAGGGCGATGCGGGCGTTCACTTTGAATTAATAGCGCGTCCTTCCCGTGATGTGGCCCGTATGCAGCTGACGCTTGATGAGCAGAACCTGGACTTCTTTAACCAGATGGAAAGCTGGCAGAGCTTTACCTGGCCGGGAAACACGTATTACCCGGGTGTCAGCCTTCGCTGGCGCAGCGTGAACAGCGGGATGCAGCTCTACACCAGCCATCAGGGGAACTGGGGATTCATCCGGCTGCTGGATAAGGCATTAATTACACCTCTTGATGCAAGCCGCACGCAGCTGGTCTGGATCACCCCGGACGGTAACCCGCTGAAGTTTGTTATGCGCAGTGAGCTGGGTGACGGTCCGCTTGCCCTGCTGAAGCTCCAGGGATTTACGCTGCCTGAAACCATCTTTACGGTTGCGGCCAGCGCTGAAGATGTCGAATAAAGACAAGACAAGGAAAAACATGAGTTCACCGGAAGCCCTGTTATCGGCATGCACCACAAACCACGAGGCGCAGCTGCGCCTTACTGAAAGCGCCTCCTGCACCCTGTCCCTCTGGGATAACTGGTTAAAACCGGTCCGCCCCGGGGCGGAAACGGGTGACGATCCGGCCAGTGACGACGATTTCCAGCTGATGCGCGAAGAAATCAACAAACTCTCGGGCACCGATCCGGATCTGCTCTGCACCCTGGCGGAAAAAATACTGTGTGAAAGCGCCAAAGATATCCGTGTCGTCACCTGGTATACCCAGGCCCGGCTGAGCCGTGACGGTGAGAAAGGTCTGGCGGAAGGGATACTGCTGCTGGTCGCGATGCTGTCCCGCTACGGCAGACGCTGCCATCCGCTGCGCCCGAATGCCCGGAAAGCCGCGCTGGAGTGGCTCAACAGTACAAAAGTACTTGATACGCTCTCGCGCTGGCCGGAAGTGGAGCGGGAAGATGCCGGCCTGACGGCCGGAGCGGTCAGCCTGCTGAGTAAGGTGGTCTCAGACTGGCCTGAAAATGAAAAACCCGCATTCGCCGGCCTCTGTAGCGCGCTGGAAAACCGTCTGGCGCGTTCTGGCGGGGTGACAGCGCTAATCCCCCAGAACAGCAGCACTCAGGATACCGGGCATGACGCTGTCTTTTCTCCGTCGCCACTGCTGACGGACGTGAAGTCGGGGCGCGATTTGCTGGATCAGGCAAAGATACTCTCCCGCTGGCTCGGAGAACAACCCCAGGGGTGGCTGGCCTCTCACCGGCTGATGAAAACCGTTCGCTGGGATACCGTCGATCAAATTCCACCGCTGGACAGCAGTGGTCGTACCCGGCTGATTCCGCCTAAACCAGAGTACCGGGCGCAGCTAAAGCGCCTGTACCTGCAAAAAAGCTGGGCTGAGCTGGTGGAGCAGGCCAGCCAGATGTACTGCGAAGGGGTGAATCATTTCTGGCTCGATCTCCAGTGGTACCTCTGGCAGGGACTCAGCCATGCGGGACAGCCCTGGGAGAACCTGGCGGAGTCAGTCCTGCTGGATCTTCGGTTCCTCCTCAGACGTCTGCCCGGGCTTGAAAGCCTGGCCTGGAATGACGGTACCCCGTTTGCCGATGAGGTGACCACGGGATGGATTGCGGAAAAGGTCAATGAGGAAGGGCTGTCATTCGGCAGTGAGCCGGTCGTGTCCGCTGCGGTAAACGGGGATGAGGTGCTGTCACTGGAGGCAGAGGCGATGGAGAAGGGCGACAGTGAGGGGCCCGAAGCGGCTCTGATCTGGCTCCAGACCCGCCCCGGACTGGACTCTCCGCGAAGCCGCTGGCTGATACGCCTGCTGATGGCCCGTGTGGCCGAACAATACGGGCGTAACGACATGGCGCTTCATCTGCTGGCTGAACTGACATCCGGTGCGCCGCAGTTGTCGCTGGGTGACTGGGAGCCGGGCCTGATGTTCGAAGTTCAGGCCCGCCGTCTGAAACTGTTGCGCATGAAAGCCGGCCGTAGCGAGTCCGATAAAATCCGGCTGATGCCTGAGATGGATGCCCTGCTGGCGGGATTGATTGCCATCGATCCTGCCCGTGCCATGGTGCTGTGTGGCTGAATTTTGTCTGTTAACTATCAGGAATACCGTGCATGGATGATTTAACCCTGCGCTATTTTGAAGCCGAAATGCGCTATCTGCGTGAGGCCGGAAAAGAATTTGCCCGCGCCCACCCGGATCGGGCGGCAATGCTTAATCTGGATAAACCCGGCGCCCGGGACCCGTATGTGGAACGTCTGTTTGAAGGCTTTGCCTTCCTGATGGGCCGTCTGCGTGAAAAGCTGGATGATGATCTGCCGGAACTGACTGAAGGACTGGTGAGTCTGCTGTGGCCGCACTATATGCGGACTGTCCCGTCGCTGGCCATCGTTGAGTTCTCGCCTGACTGGCGTGGCCTGCGTCAGGCCGAAATACTAGCTGAAGGCTTTTCCGTTCTGTCACGTCCTGTCGGGCCGCATAAAACCGCCTGTCAGTACCGGACGACCCGCGATGTGCCGCTACAACCGCTGCACCTTGCAGATGTACGCCTTCACACGGAAACCGATGGCCGCTCTGCTATCCGTCTGCGCTTCGAATGCCCGGAGAAAGTGGACTGGAGTAAAGCCGGGATCGATAAAGTCGCCATCTTCCTTAACGCAGAGAGTCCGGTGAGTTCAGCGCTGCATCTGGCAATGACCCGTCGTGTACACGCCATGTATGCCCGCCATGCCGGGACGCATACCGAACGTCATCAGTTTGATGGCTGGTGCAAACCCATGGGCTTTGACGACAGTGACGGCCTGTGGAAGAAAGCCGATACAGCCTTCAGTGGTTACCAGCTGCTGCTGGAGTATTTCAGCTTCCGTCCAAAGTTTATGTTTGTTGAGCTGCGCGGCCTCGACACCATCGGGCTCACTGCGGCCAGCACCTGGTTTGAAATCGACATTGTACTCAGTGAAGCCTGGTCATCCGATCTGCCTTTTGAGACGGAAAACTTCCGGCTGCACTGTGCGCCGGTTATCAATCTCTTTACCCTGGAAGCCGACCCGCTGACGCTTAACCCGCTGGAGAACGAATACCTGCTCAGGCCATTGCGTCTTCAGGATGGTCACACCGAGATTTACAGCGTCGATAATATTCACGGCGCGGTGAAGAATGGCAAACATCCTTATGTGCCGTTCACCAGCTTCCGCCACCGGGGCGGCATGATGCGCCACGATGCCCCTGAACGTTATTACCATACCCGCGTGAAACACGGTCCCTCTGGCCTGTATGACACCTGGTTAATTCTCGGTGGCCGCTCGTTCGAACTGGAGCAGTTGTCCGAAAAACCGGAGTCCCTCTCGATGCGAATCACCGGGACCAACGGTCAGCTTCCGCGTAAGGCACTGGAAAGTACCCTGCTGGACAGGGTGGTCAAATCCGGCAAGGTGCCCGTCAGGGTCCTCAACCTTACAGCACCGACGATGCCGCTTTACCCCCCGGCAAACGACCGTTTTCACTGGCGGGTGATGAGTCACCTCGGGTCAAACTTCCTCAGCATGATGGACAATCCCGAGGTTCTGCGGGGCACGCTGGCGCTCTATGACTGGACCGACGATGAAATGAACCGCCGCCGGCTTGAAGCAATCGTCGCCGTGAAGCACACCCTGATCCGCCGTTTTGAGAAGGGCTTTATGCTCCGGGGCGTGGACATTGAGGTCACGCTTAATATGGATAATTTTGCAGGCGAGGGCGATGTGAATCTCTTTGGGGAGATGCTGCACCGGTTCTTCGCGCTCTATGCCGACATTCACCTCTTTAACCAGCTCACGCTGGTGCTGCAACCGACAGGAAAACGACTGAGATGGCGCGAGAATCACAGCCAGCACGTACCAGGCTGACGTTAGTCCTAAACTATAAAATGGAGTCAGCTTATGCCTAAGAGTTTGAATACACATATTGATGCAGACATAGCTTGTGAAGAGGACGAGAATCCTGGTTCAGCTAGATATGAACCTGATTCGTTAACAGCGGAAGGTTTATCGCCGGTTTTCAATCAGGCTGAGACCATGAAAGTAAGTCAGGTCGTCTGTAAATCGTTTAGTGACTGAGAGGGAGTGTGAACCGTGTCTGTATTACCAAAAATTGTCTGGCCTGTCCCCTCCGACAAGCGGGGAAGTGAGTTCAAAAATCAGGAAGAGATCCTCTCCCACTTGGGTGGCGAATCAACCGGTCAATATACGATTGGTCGCAGCGGGATGTGGCATGGCGGGATCCATATCACCGAAGCCACAACCCCTTGGTGTGCACTGAGTGGCAAATCGCCTCTGGAAGCGGTGGATTTTCCGGTTCCTTTTAAAGGCGAGCAGGCGGTGCGATGCATGGCTGACGGGGAAGTGGTTGCTTATCGAGTCTGCAAGGATTATCTGACGCTTGCATGGGAATCCGGTCCGCTGAGTTTCTCCGGCTCATTCGTCCTAGTAAAACACTATATTCAACCGGGTGAAAAAGAGACCAGCGGGCTGCATTTCTATACTCTGTATATGCACCTGTCCCCGTATTCAGCCTATAGGGTCAATACGGCTGAAACAAAATGGACGCTTCAGGATTCGCTGTCTGCCTACGATCCTGAATGGGTGATGTCAGCCAGTACAAAGAACAAAGATGTCAGCGACAGCTATGAAAATGGCACGATGCCTCAGGGATCTGTTGTCGAGTGGGATAAGACGGACGGGAGCCTCCATACCATCGCGTTCAATAAGCGTGAATACGGTCTTGTTACTCTTATAAATTTCCCTGAAGAGACTTCGAAGAAAAAGAAAGGAACCTCGCTTAAGTCGGGTCAGCAATACTGGATACTGGTGGATAATAACAATATTTCGCCAGGTACAAGCGGTGTGGTCCAGCCTTCCTGGTGGCAGAAACTGATGCCCCCGGCAAAAGAAGCGATGAAATTTGACCAGGTTGTGTGCCCGCCGCCCTATGCCATCAGAGCTGGTGATCCTGTTGGTCATATGGGGTACTATCAGGCACCTAAGGACGGTGGCTATGAGGCCCGGTACCAGGTACATATCGAATGCACAAGTATGGATGATAACCTGGAAACGTTCCTGACCAACCCTGAACTGGTTGGAGAAAAGAATCCACTCTGGCTGAAGTATGTTCCGGGTCTTGCGTTGTACAAAAAAGAGGTTGCAACCGGAACGTTCACAAAGGATACAAGAGTGACCACCGTGACCGGGATCCTGCCACTGAGTCAGGTGCAAATTGAAACTGATAAGACGACCAAACAGGAATACTGGCAACTGCGACCAGAAAATGCTTATGCACTAAAAGGACAGGCTGAACCACAGCTTCTGTCACAGTATGATCTGGCAAAGCTAGGATTCAAAACTGAAACCGCAGAGCCTACCAGCTTTGATTATCTGGATGGAAAAAACCAGCCCACTGGATTCTTCCGTAACCTGATCGACTCCCTCTACCAGGCCGCGACCGATGATAGACGAACCAGTCATGCCCTAGTTAAACATAATTATCAGCGACTGCTGGATAAAATTGATAGTGGAAGCGATCGCTATTCTCCAATGGAATACTGGAAAGCACTTCATAATCCCGACTATCGTAACGTTATTCAGAAAACAATAGTAAAACATCCCAGCGACTGGTACTTCAAAAAGGTCGATGCTATCTGGCAACCGTTCCTGAATACGCTGAAGAAAGAAGCACCTGAATGGAAGAAATATAGCGAAGATTTTCTCGATAAAATGGCCTGGATGCAGGATGTGACGACTGAAAATCTGGGGCCTGAGCTCTGGCATATGCACCCAATAGTATTTTTGGGTTCATTTATTAAAAGAGAGAAAATTATATGGATGAAAAAATTCACAGAAAAATTTGGAGTAATTAAAGCAGATGCATTTAGGTCCAAGTTATTGGAGGTTTCCAATGAGTTAAGTATTGATCCAAACTACATTATGGCTTGTATCGCACTGGAAACGGGAAAAACATTTAGAACAGACATCAAAAACCCAGGCTCATCTGCAACGGGTCTAATTCAGTTTATGGATGATACGGCCAAAGATCTTGGAACTTCAACTCGTCAACTTCGAGCAATGGACCACGTAGAACAAATGGAGTATGTTAAGAAATACTTCAAAATGCAGGCGAACAATGTCGGGGTTCCAACAGAACAGTGGACTCTTGAGGATGTATATTACTCGATATTCAGACCTAAAACGATACTGCTCGGGTCAAATGATATTGTTTATCAAAGAAGTGACGGGGACTATTATAGTAAGAATCTATATCATGATAGAAATAGCGACGGAAAGATCACTAAAAATGAAATAGCAGAAAATATTAGAGTAAATTACAAATTAGGTATTCCTGAGGCAGGATAACATGGCAACACAATTAAAAAAATTTACAACAGCATTATGCTTATTAGTTATATCAACATCGGCATGTTGCGCCCATAGCAAGGATGTCTTAGTCAATGCCAATAGGCTAAAAAGCACAGGTTTTTTGGATGGACAGACGGGTTCTGTAGATGTTGACCTGAACGGTGATGGACACGAAGATACCATTGAATATACTTTTTCAAGTACAACGCCACCTAGTACATGTGACCAGTCAGATTGCATGTCTAGTCTGGACAACTCTCCAATATTAACATTCCAGATAAAAATGCATGATGGTAAGTCTATCGATGGTTCATACATGTGTACCTCTCTAGATGTTTCAAAGGAACTTCACAATGGAATGAAAGACATATTATGCGGACCCAAATATATACTTCGCTGGAACGGTGAAGAATATGATACAGACTAATTAGTACTATGAGCTCCTTCTAATAGGAGGTGCCAAGTTCCAACCTAGAATGACTATTAATATCACGATGAATATGGACAATTTTGCAGGCGAGGGCGATGTGAATCTCTTCGGCGAGATGCTGCACCGGTTCTTTGCGCTCTATGCCGATATTCACCTCTTTAACCAGCTCACGCTGGTACTGCAACCGACAGGGAAACGACTGAGATGGCGCGAGAATCACAGCCAGCACGTACCGGGCTGACGTTAGCCCTTGATAAAGACATCTGGCGGGTCAATTTTTATCGTTTCTGCCAGCTGCTGGAGCAGGAAAATCCGGACGCGCCGAAACTGGGTAGCACCAGCCACCCGGGCAACGACCCGGTACGTTTCAGACCCTGGCCGGGAATGGGATTCCCGGTCAGCACCCTGAAAGCGGTTGAGACCGACGAAGACCACCCGACATTGCCCCCAACGGTCCGCACGACTTTTCTGGGGATGTATGGCGTGGACTCCCCTCTGCCGACGTCCTATCTGAATGACATTGCGCAGCGCCGTGAAGGCTATGAGGCGGTCACCTCGTTTCTGGATATCTTCAGCCACCGCATCACCACGCAATATTACCGGATCTGGCGAAAATACGCGTATCCGGCCACCTTCGAGGCGGGTGGTCGCGATGCCACCTCGCAGTGTCTGCTGGGTCTGGTGGGACTCGGTATACCGGGCACGGCTGATCGGGTGGCCACGCCGGTTTCCCGTTTCCTGGCCCTGCTGGGGACCATGCGATTGCCCACCCGCAATGCTGAAGGCATCCGGGCTCTGGTGAGCCTGCTGGCACCGAATACCCGGACATTTATCACCGAACCCGATCCGGTTAAGGTCCATATCGATAACCGCAGTGGGCTGGGTAGCGGACACCGCGTCCGTCTTTCACAGCGGGCCACGCTGGGTAAAACGGGCAGGGAAGCCTGTAGCAGAGTGCTGGTGACACTGGTCACGGAAGATCCCGGCGAAGCCGAAGGCTGGTTACCCGGTGGCATCCTCCATACCGATTTGCTGGTCCTGATGCGCGTCTATCTTGGTTACCGCAGCAATGCCCGACTGCGCCTTACTGTACCCGTGTGGTTGTTGCCTGAGCCGCGCCTTGGCAAAGGCAGGCGTATTCAGCTCGGGCGCACCGGCCTGCTCGGACTGAAGGACGGCAGACTCAGCGATAACCGGGAAACCCTGACCGTCAGTCTGGGCTGCTATGAAGGGCTCCGGTGTTCTGCGTTCCCTCCCGCTGAAGACGGGCATTACCGCTTCGACTAAATACGTATTCACATTCTCAATAAAGGAACTTTTGAATGGCAACAGTAACCCGCTGGTGGGCGCTGACGCTTATTGCCTGTGGTCTGCTCACAGGCTGCGGTCTGACACAGACCGTCACGGACGGTACGGTCAGCATCACGAAATCCATCTTCTACAAGAAAATTAAAACGCTGCATCTGGATTTTACCCCGCGCAAGGCCATAAACGCCGATGGCGCACAGACGCCGCTGGCGACGATGGTGCGGGTCTGGCAGCTTAAAGACCGTAAGAATATTGATGCAGCAGACTATCAGACGCTGCTGCGTAAGGCCGATACGGTTCTGAAAGAGGACGAGCTGGCGTCAAAAGAACTGCTGGTGATGCCCGGGGGCAGCATGACACTTAACATGCCGATGGACGAGGAGGCACAATTTGTGGCTGTAGTGGGGCTGTTCAACCGTCCCGACATGGAGGATAACCGCTGGCGCCTGGTGCTGACCCGTGACGACCTCGACCCGGACAAACCCCGTACGATTGAACTGGGTGATGGCTGGCTCAGCCTCGTACCGGTAAAGGAGTGATGTGATGGATAACTGGCTGGCGCTTTTTGACGGACAGACGCGTTACTTTCTGGATATTAATGACAGTACCGTGACGGCGGATGTCCTGCGTTTTCGCGGCAGGGAAGCCCTGAGCGAACCATTCAGATGGGACATCGAGTTCACCTCCGGGCAGGCGAACATCCCCCCGGAACAGGTGCTGATGAAATATGCCTCGTTGCGGATGCGCAGCGGTAAAAATGTGCACGGCAGGGTGACCCGTCTGGAATGGCTGTCCACATCAAAAGACCAGTCCCGCTACTGGCTCACGCTCAGTTCCCGCCTGGCGCTGCTGGGATACACCCGGCAGTGCGCCGTATTTCAGAACCAGTCCGTGCCGGAGGTGGTGGAGCAGGTTCTGCGCAGACACGGGCTGGAGGGACCTGATTTTGAATTCCGGCTGGAGCGCAGCTACCCGCCGCGTGAAATTATCACCCAGTGGCGGGAAACGGATTTGCAGTTCATTCAGCGCATCCTGTCAGAGGTGGGGATTTACTGGCGCACGGAGATGGATGACACCCGTGAACTGGATACGTACATTTTTGCCGACAGCCAGCTGAATTACCGGTTTGACGTGCGCCTGCCGTACCGCGAGCCGTCGGGACTTTTCGACGGCGCGGCAGAATCCGTCTGGGATGTGCGGACCTGGCACAACGTTGCCACCGGCACCGTCGCCACGCGGAACTACAACTACCGGACCGCCACCACGCCGATGGATGCGACGGTCAGCGTGCGCAGTGACGCGGTCACCACCGGGGAGCATTACCGCTACGCAGCGCCTTACCGTGACGCGGGTGATGACACTGACCCCGAACCGGAAACCGAATCCGGTGCATTCTATGCCCGGCTTCATCACGAGCGGGAGCTCAACAGGTCGGCCCGTATTCACCTGTTCAGCAACGCCTCACATCTTGCGCCCGGTCAGGTGCTGG
This sequence comes from Enterobacter cloacae complex sp. 382A5, assembly GCF_050031095.1. NCBI lineage: Bacteria > Pseudomonadati > Pseudomonadota > Gammaproteobacteria > Enterobacterales > Enterobacteriaceae > Enterobacter > Enterobacter cloacae complex sp. 382A5. The sequence goes on along the minus strand of NZ_JBLGVK010000001.1, from coordinate 2,482,560 downwards.
AGCCGCAGGGGGATGTGATTACCGCACTGAAGGAGGGCGTGATTATCACGCTGACAACGTACCGCGCCTCGCGTGACTCGCGCCTGCACGTGTCGGTGTGGGGCATGCCCTACACCGAACGTTACTGTTTCCGCCCGGCGGACATCCCGCGCCCGGAAATCCACGGTACGCTCCCGGCCCGGATTGAGAGCCGGGAGAAGAATGACATCTACGCCCATCTGGATGAGCACGGACGCTACCGGGTCAGGCTGGACTTTGACCGGGAAGAGAGCGAACCGGGCTACGCGTATCTGTGGCTGCGGATGGCGAAGCCGTACTCTGGCGATACATATGGCTGGCACACGCCGCTTACCGACGGGACGGAAGTGGCGATTGCGTACAGCAACGGCGATATCGACCTGCCGTATATCTCCCACGCCCTGCACGATTCTGAACATCCCGACATCGTTAATCGCGACAACCGCAGCCAGAACATTCTGCGCACCGCCGCTGATAATGAGCTGCGGATGGAGGACCGCCGCGGTGAGGAGCATATCGCGCTGACCACGCCATATGGCGCAACGCAGTTGAATACCGGGCATCTGGTGGATGCGCAGGACAAACCGCGCGGCACCGGTACGGAACTGCGCACCGATGAGCACGGCGTTATCCGCGCCGGAAAGGGGCTGTTTGTCAGTGCGGATGCGCAGCCTGAGGCGCAGGGCGATGCGCTGGACAGGGATGCGGCCCTGAAGGAAATCGACCGGCTTAACCAGCAGTTGCAGCAGCTGGAAATCGCGGCGGAGCAGGCGCAGGCGCTGAAAGCGGATGTTGACAGCCAGATACAGATGTTTGCGCAGCGGCTGAAACCGCTCAATGAGGCGCTGCTGATGTCCGCCCCGGAAGGGATGGCGCTGACCAGCGGTGAGCACCTGCAGATGACGGCCACAAAAAACGTTGCCATCAACGCCGGAGGCGATATCAGCACCGGCGTCATGGGTAACATGACTGCGCTGGCCGGAGACAGGCTCGGCCTGTTTGCCCGCACCGGACAACTGAGCCTGAAATCCGGGGAAGGCCCCGTGGAGGCGCAGGCGCAGAATGGCAATATGAGGCTGTTTGCAGAGAAGAAGCTGACGCTGAGTTCAGCGAGTGACATCTCGTTTGCCGGAAAGAAACGCATCACGCTGATTGGCGGCGGGAGCTACCTGCGGCTGGAGGCGGGGAAGATTGAATATGGCACAACGGCGACGTACCTGCGGCGGGTCAAAAGGACGATGAAAACCGGACCAGCTTCATTGCCATTAAATTTGCCTTTAATGCCCCTGGTCGACCTGTTTACCTCCCGGCTTGCAAACCCGCCAGCGGGAGATTCGCAGGAACAGAACAAGCCACAAGAACAGGACAAGATAAAGCTGAAACCTGTGCTCCGTATTTCAGACGCTCCAGGAATCAATGGGGTAGTTCAGCCTGGCTGTAAATGGCAGATTGTTCTGGCAGATTCTTATATGCAGGCCGTTACAACGGATGAGGTACTGATGAATGGACAATCTGATTCGGAGGGGCAAATATTACAGTCAGAAGACCAGCAATATCAACTAACTGAACTGGCGAAACAATATGCAAACCAGCTATGGCTGGTTGTCGGTCATCGGGCCCACCGTCTCTATTTCAATGTGATTCCTGCTGCCACTAATGAGGATGTAAAAGATTTTTGTGCGCAGGATACGATGGGATTCCATCGTATCTTTAACCGTATTTCCGGAAATATACTTCCGGGCGAAAAACTGAAACAGTGTATAAAGACCGAGCAGCAGGTGAGCGGAGTAATGCTCGAATCACTCAGGGAGAGTAAATAAAATGGGGTCGCTTAAACTTGACGACGGTATGAACCGGTGCAGTGTCTATTTTGAGGACAAATGTGAAGAAAGCTATATCGCAACGGCTACTCATAATCATTGGGTACACTACACCAGTGGCCCGGAAAGGCAGTCAGAGAATTTTGCTGAGTATACAGAGGGTAATGTCGTGCAGGCTTTCCTTGGTGGAAAGGAGTATTTTTCTGCGCTTCTGGCAGCTTTTAAGCAGGCAAAAAAGTGCATTTATATTACTGGCTGGCAGGTGAACTGGGACGCACAACTGGCGGAGGGGATACGGCTGGTTGATGCACTGCTGGAGTCTGTACAGACAACTTCGGGTTTACAGGTTTATATTATGCCGTGGGAGAACCCGGCGCAGGTTGAGACGTATGCCGCGGCAACGGAACGGGTATTTGCTGCGATGAATACCCATCTCGGACGGCAGGCTTTTTATGTTCAGCGTGCGGGCTCTAAATCCGGAGTGATGTTTTCGCATCATCAGAAATGCGTGATTGTCGATGAAAAACTGGCATTTGTCGGCGGAATTGACCTGGCCTATGGACGCTATGATGACCATTATGGTCTGCAGGCAAACGCAGACGGACGACAGGGCATGAATATGTACAACTCCTGTATTCCACCCATTGTTCATCGTCCAGGTTATGACCCGATGAATGAATATGTTATTCCAGTTGGGAAATATTCGCGGGAGCAGCAGCAGGGTGAGCTTAAGCGAGCGGAAAAACGACAGACGGACAGCGTTCAGCACATTATTGATACAGTATTAAAACATGAACTCTGGCAGTCTCAAGGGCGTTCGAAGGACAGCGTTTATCTGGATCCGACAATACAGCCCCGGATGCCCTGGCAGGATTACCAGGTACAAATTGAGGGGCCCGCGGTGGATGATCTGATCAGAAACTTTGTACTGCGCTGGAACAGTTATTCACACCGCTGGCCTGACAATCCGCTACAGACCCGTGTACCTGAACTTGAAATCCCTGCAATACCATCCGTAAAAAAGGGAAGCTGTCAGGTACAGGTATTGCGCAGTGCTTCACTGAATATGCGACTGGATGAACATAAAAATATGCCGGAAATTGCGCCGAAAGCGCGACTGAAACAGGATGATATTTTACGCAGCCTGCATCTGCTTATCAGTAAGGCGGAGCATTATATTTATATAGAGAATCAGTTTTTTGTGTCGGCATTCGAGAAATCGTCCATAACACCTGATCGTGAACTGAGCCCGGTTGCTAATAATTTGAATCCGAAGTTTGCTAGCTGGGCAACCCGGCTCTTACCGAATGATGAGGCGCCACAAAACCCGGTAGCGGAATGGCTGGGGGACAGAATTAAGCGTGCGATTTTTAGTCATATGACACAGCCGTTTCATGTCTGTATCGTACTGCCGGTGCACCCGGAAGGGCGGCTTGATGACCCGGCTATCGTGGCGCAAATTCATCTGACCCGTCAGTCACTTGTATTTGGCTCTCACAGTCTGCTGAACCGTATCCGCCGCAGCCTGTGGGTGAAGCAACAGCTTGAAACGCAGGAGGTACCCCGCAGGGAGTGGAGCAGGAAAATCACAGAACTGGAAGAAAAGTGCGGTGATGAATATCAAAATATCCCCCTGGAAGCCTGCGATGAATATGTGACGCTATTAAACTTGCGTGACCATGCGGAACTAAACGGAATGGCGGTGACGGAGCAGATTTATGTACACAGTAAACTTATGATTGTGGATGATCGCTATGTGCTGGTGGGTAGCGCGAATATTAATGACAGGAGTCTGTTGGGTGACAGGGACTCTGAGCTGGCGGTACTGATATCGGATACTGAACATGGTTATACCGACCTGGATGGCAGTGGAACAGCAGTCCCATACCGTAATTTTGCCCGCGAGTTGCGACAAAAGGCATGGCGTAAATGGCTGGGAAGCGCAGCGGGAGAGTGTGCAGAGGTGCTGGATAAACCTTCGCTGAAGGTGAACTGGGAAAAGATTCAGGCGCTGGCGAAAAAAAATTTAAAAACTTATGAGAACGTATTTGATTTTATTCCCAGAGATAATAAATTTAATTCAAAGGCTGGTGATGAAAATTATCTTGAAAACAGTGAATCGGAATCAGAAAATGATGTTGTAAATACAAGAGCATCAATTTGGCCAGTAGTGGCAGTCAACACTCCTGCAGGGAGTGAGAATATGCCATTTTCTGATCTTTTCTGGCGAAATTATAATAAAAAGAATCACAATATAAAAAAAGTTAAAGGTTTTTTTCATGCTCTTCCTGTTCACTGGACGGAAAATGAAAATAATTTAATACAATACAATATGCGTTTAATTGCGAGCCGCACTCAGCAAAATAACGATGAAGTCGAACTTTTAGATAATAAAAACAATCTCAGAATGGTGTAGCAGGAAAATGAAAAAAATAGTACTAGCACTAGTGGGAGTTGGGCTTTGTTTTCCACATAAAGCCCAGAGTTTATCGTGGAAAAATGAGTGTGTCAGCTATTATAAAATACAGTTGCCGGACAGTCTGGAAGTCGCGTTATATCCAATTAAGGGGTTTCTTGAACCGAAGTACCGTCCGGAAGGTAATGGTTATTTTATAACGCGCCGATATGCAGGTAATGGCATAACATTTAGTGATGAATATAACACAGCTTCAAACGATACTGTTCAGGCACAATTCTCATCATTCTATTACAACAACTACAGACTTGGTATATCAAGTAAGAATCCCAGCGCAATAGATTTTTCTGCATATCGAATGAGAAGAATTGATAGCATAGAATTTAATAAAAAAATTGCCCTTCAGAAGGAAGAACTGGACCTGAGGATATTGGGCGAACCCATGACCACTACAGCAGAATTTCACAGAAAACATGAATACATTTTAAAAGATTACCCTGATGCTTTCGTTGATTATGATTTCAGGGGTTATACAATATATATAAATAGAGATGATCGCCTGTATCATTTCTGGAGAAAGAATGAGAAAAGCACAGAGGACAAATCTCAAACAGCTAAAAGGCAGGTAGAAAAAAGCGAATCTGAGGTTCTTTCTCTCCTTAATCGTTTCAGATCACGAAGGCTCTATGAAGTCCCTTCAGAACAGGGGTTCTGCTTACCTTACGGTTTTATTGCCGGTGATTCCGGGCATGAACCTCGTAACATGGGAGTGACATACCGGCTTAAAAACCACCCGGATGTGACCATATTTTTTCAGGATCTGGGAGCCAATCCAGGTCCCGGAGAAAGACGTCCAGACCCCAATATGAGTGCCAAAGATTATGTGACTTATTTCTGGAATATGCGGTATGGACACTCGTTTCGCGATATAAAATTATACGGAAAAGGATTTAGCTATCCTGACATAGATAACCGGAAAGCGGTTGCTGCATTTGCGAAATTTACGCGACTAAGTAAAGAAATTGATTATGGCTATGTGGCGTTTGTCAGAGGTGCAATCCCAGACGAGCCTGATTTGCTATTTTATGTTATGCGTGACAGTCGACAGGCGAGAGGTAACCCGCCAATGGGCAAGGATGAGCTGGAAAAACTGGCAGAACATATTGTCAGTTCTATTAAGAGGCGGTAATTCATTTATTACTGCCTCCACAATTTTTTATCCCTTTATTTTCGCCTGCATTACTATTAATGCCGCTGGCGACGATGGTGTGGGTCTGGCAGCTCAGGGGTCGTAAAGTGGTTGATGCTGCCAATTACCAGACACTTCTGCGCAAGGCCGATACGGTCCTAAAGGACGAGGTGCTGGCGTCAAAAGAACTGCCAGTGATGCCAGGTGGCAGCGTGACACTCAATATGCTCATGGATGAAGATGCTCAGTTCCCGGCTGGCGCTGCTGGGATACACCCGGCAGTGCGCCGTATTTCAGAACCGGTCCGTGCCGGAGGTGGTGGAGCAGGTCCTGCGCAGCCACGGGCTGGAAGGACCTGATTTTGAATTCCGGCTGGAGCGCACCTATCCGCCGCGTGAAATTATCACCCAGTGGCGGGAAACGGATTTGCAGTTCATTCAGCGCATCCTGTCAGAGGTGGGGATTTACTGGCGCACGGAGATGGACGACGTGCGTGGTCTGGAGAAAACGTGTGAGAACTGCCCACCTGAAGGGAAAGTGATGCCGATGGTGAGGCGTTGTTCGCGCTGGAGTGAGGTGACGATTAATTACCAGACGAGAATATGTGGCACGTTCTATAATCCAGAAACTAAACAGATACAGGAATTTAAGTATTGTGGCGTATCGTTTGATGGCTGGAAAGACAAGTTGTGTCAGTTCTGGGAAGCCAAAGCGAGATATGATCAGTTTTTTGATGCTTTTGGTGATCCTAAAGGTTGGTGGAAAGGCTACAGAAGTGGCTTGAGTCAAGCTGGTAGACATCAGGCTGTTGCGACAGTTAATCAACCTTTAAAAGTTGTGTGGATATTTATGCAACCAGTGAGTTATCGGTATTTTTCAAAAATGTTTAAAGACTTTAAGGATATAATCACAAGGTGGGTGCCATGATAAGAATATCAGCCAATGCTTACTATGAAGATACTCAGACTCCTAGCGTTGAATTATGTCTTGATGAGCTTTTTTATATTTCCGAGTTGATTGATGTGTTGTTAGGAACAAAGAAGAAGTGGTATGAAAAAGGATATTCAAGGAAGCAAGCACTTGATCATATAGTGTTTAATCATAAAAAAGCCGAGCCGCATGTCATTGAAAGATGGCGCAGTCAAGTAAAAAAAATCATCCACTGATTATAGAAGGTGTCTGGGATGGAGAAGTTGACAGCAAAATATGCTCAATTAACTATATAAAAAAACATATTGACAATATCAAAAAAACAAATTTGGATGTTAGCATTACCTGCAATGAAACAGACATAAGTATAGAAAAAGTTGTTGCTTTATTAACATCTCTAGTTTGTGATAAGGGTCAAATATATGCGCCCATAAATACGAATGGCTATTGGAATAATGAACGCAATGTTTTCCCTGATCGAATTTGCGTGGGGTGGATGATTTACATACCTGCAATAATATTACCAAGATTAATCCCGGAAGCCGCAAAAATAGTACCGATTTTCGATAGTGAGAAGCAAAAGGGAACTATTGTTGTTTCAACCGAAGAAATATTCGATGGAAACAACAAAGATCACATTGGCAAAGCTAATGACATTGAAATAAGGCTTCTGGATCTTGGGCTGCTACCTCTGATGACTGAGCTTTAATCCTACCCACCACGTGAACTTATCACCCAGTGGCGGGAAACGGACCTTGAGTTTATCCGGCGCATTCTGTCTGAAGTGGGGATTTACTGGCGCACGGAGATGGACGACACCCGTGAGCTGGATGTGTACATATTTGCCGACAGCCAGCTGAACTACCGGTTTGATGTGCGCCTGCCTTACCGCGAGCCGTCGGGACTTTTCGACGGCGCGGCAGAATCCGTCTGGGATGTGCGGACCTGGCACAACGTTGCCACCGGCAGCGTCGCCGCGCGGGACTACAACTACCGGACAGCCACCACGCCGATGGATGCGGCGGTGAGCGTGCGTAACGATGCGGTCACTACCGGGGAGCACTACCGCTACGCAGCGCCTTACCGTGACGCGGGTGATGACGCCAGCCCGGAGCCGGAAACCGAATCCGGCGCGTTCTACGCCCGGCTTCACCACGAGCGGGAGCTGAACAGGTCGGCCCGCATTCACCTGTTCAGCAACGCCTCACATCTTGCGCCCGGGCAGGTGCTGGAGCCGCAGGGCGATGTCATTACCGCCCTGAAAGAAGGTGTTGTCCTCACGCTCGTGACCTTCCGGGGCGCCCGTGACTCCCGTCTGCACGTGTCGGTCTGGGGCATGCCCTACACCGAGCGTTACTGTTTCCGCCCGGCGGACATCCCGCGCCCGGAAATCCACGGCACGCTCCCGGCCCGTATTGAGAGCCGGGAGAAGAATGACATTTACGCCCATCTGGATGAGCACGGACGCTACCGGGTCAGGCTGGACTTTGACCGGGAAGGCACGGAGCCGGGTTACGGCTACCTGTGGCTGCGGATGGCGAAGCCGTATGCCGGAGACACGCTGGGCTGGCACACGCCGCTCACCGACGGCACCGAAGTGGCGATAGCGTACGGCAACGGTGATATTGACCTGCCGTACATCGCGTATGCGCTGCACGACTCGGAACACCCGGACCCCGTGACCCGCGACAACCACACGCGCAACGTGCTGCGCACCCCGGCGAACAACAAGCTGCGGATGGAGGACAAACGGGGAGAGGAGCACATTAAGCTCGCGACGGAATATGGTAAAACGCAGCTTAACAGCGGGCACCTGGTGGACGCTCAGGGAAAAGCCCGCGGTCAGGGCACCGAACTGCGCACCGATGAGTGGGGAACCCTGAGAGCCGGGAAAGGGCTGTTTGTCAGTGCGGATGCGCAGGCGAAAGCGCAGGGTGAGGCGCTGGACAGGGATGCGGCGCTGAAGGAAATCGACCGGCTGAATCAGCAGCTGCAGCAGCTGGAAATCGCGGCGGAGCAGGCACAGGCGCTGAAAGCGGATGTTGACAGCCAGATACAGATGTTTGCGCAGCGGCTGAAACCGCTCAATGAGGCGCTGCTGATGTCCGCCCCGGAAGGGATGGCGCTGACCAGCGGTGAGCACATGCAGATGACGGCCACAAAAAACGTTGCCATCAACGCCGGAGGCGATATCAGCACCGGCGTCATGGGTAACATGACTGCGCTGGCCGGAGACAGGCTCGGCCTGTTTGCCCGCACCGGACAACTGAGCCTGAAATCCGGGGAAGGCCCCGTGGAGGCGCAGGCGCAGAACGGCAATATGAGGCTGTTTGCAGAGAAGAAGCTGACGATGAGTTCAGCGAGTGACATTTCGTTTGCCGGAAAGAAACGCATCACGCTGATTGGCGGCGGGAGCTATCTGCGGCTTGACGCGGGGAAGGTTGAGTACGGTACGACTGCGATGTATTTGCGCAAGGTGAAGCGGACTTTGGCGGCGGCCTCTAATAATTTACAAGTCACAACAAAGCCAATGCCATTTATTGATGATCTGATAAAAGATGGTTTATATGATGAGCAATTCCGCGTCCTGGATGATAATGGCAAGCCTTTAGCCAACGTTCCGTACTTTATCCGTAATGAATATAATGAAACATTTAAAGGTGTCACCGATGCTCAAGGTTTATGTAAACGTGTTTTTACAAAGGAACCATCCAAACTAACTGTTTGGTTAGGTGTTCATGCTCTGGAGAAGTGGTAAATGACTGAACAATCAGCTTTAACCAATGAAACCCCACTTTCAACATATGATATAACTGGGTTGTTAATGCCCGCTCGAGCATTTTTTTTACCGTTGTTGATGAGCCAGGTAAAGATGGTTTCTTGGTTAGGAAAATATATGCTTCAAATTCTGATCCTTACCTTTCAAAAATGGATTTATCAGAGGCAAAGATGCTTTCTGAAACTAATCCAGAGCGATATGGTTTAATTCCAAAGAATTTTTCAGCTTCCTATTCTGTAGCAGAGCATGTGATGGGCAAGAATGCATCAGCTTATATTTCTACTAGTTCTGCATTTCCGGAAGGATCTCCAAGGTTTGAAGGTAAAACAATTATTGTTGATATTGATAAAGCCGTTAAGTCAGGTGCGAAATTAATTTCTACAGAAGAGATACTTAAGAGTCTTGACGACTACAAGAAACAAAACCCACACCTTGGGAAACGCATTGACAAAATATAAAATTATGTTAGAGACATAGATAAGGAAGTATTGTTGCACGGTGAAAAAATACCAGCTGCTGCGATTTTTACTCCAGAAACATTAAAATACACAAAGTATTTTACACGTGGTGCTCGTGTGGTACAGGTAACAGGGATTGTCTTTACAGCCTATGATCTAGAGCAGGCGTCTGAAAAGTCGCTTAAAACGGTAGCGTTAAACCGATAACTGCTGAGGTCATCAGACAAGCTTGAGGATGGGGGATGGCTGTTGCTGGAGCAAAAATAGGTACAGCGGCAGGTGCGGCGGTTGGTATTGAGACAGGGCCAGGGGCGGTGCTGACAGGGCTCGTTGGTGGGATTATATTCGGAACTGCAGGTTACTTTGGAGCAGATTGGGTGGCGGATTACATTGATGAAAATTAACGTATTTAATTTGTTTAGAAAAAAAAATGAATTTCAGGATGATTTTCCTATGGCACAATTCAGCGCTTTGCCAAGGGGGGCGGCTACATATCCGTCATTTTTATCTTTGGAAAAAAATAATATACATGCTTACTCAGCACGGTTTATGATAAAGCCTGAAGATCTATCAGCTATTGAATGTTTAATTGAGTTATTTTTTCATGGAAAAGTTAAAATAGATGAGGAAAAAGAAAAGGTTGTAGATCATAATAAAGTTCTTATTTGTTATAAATTTAAAGAATTTGGGCAGAATATAGTAAGGATTATCACGAATGATAATGAATTTGTCAAATGCCTTTGTGAGAAAGGGTTAGAACCTCCAGGACCAGAAAGTGTATTTCCTGATAAGAATTTTGGTAATTATGGTAGCCTGCAAGGAGATATGGCATTCTGGTGGGATGTATATTGGGAGCCGTTTTGGAAAAGCTTAAGAGAGGAAGAGAAAAGACAATATCTCGAGCGAAATAATTTCTCGGTTGATACCATCCAATTTTTGGAGTACCGCCATTAGCTAAAATATATACAACATCATTCACCTCGATTATCCAAAATTCTCTACATAAAATTTATTAGTGCCCTCTATTAGTGTTAGGTCTGCTCGTAAGCCAGCACTGACGGTGGGGTCTGGCAGCTCAGGGATCGTAAAGCGGTGGATGAGAAGAATGACATTTACGTCCATCTGGATGAGCACGGACGCTAACGGGTGAAGCTGGACTTTGACCGGGAGGGCACGGAACTACTGGAGCATTTTGAAAAAATTACCAACCATCCCGATGGTGCAGACTTGATATATCACATTATTGATGACAAAGACGGCAACTCTGAGGAAATAACAAAGGTAGTGAAAGCATGGAGGAAATCTCAAGGGCTTCCTCTTTTTAAAGACTCTGAAGCAGGTTATTGAGGTAAAATGCCAGACAGAAAATCACCATCTTTATACGAAATTCTTACTGGCAACTTTACAGGGGCTCTTCCCCTTGAAGTTGTAAACGAAGAAGACCTGGTCATTTTATCCGTACTGGATAACATCCAGCGTATTTTGAACGCCCGTGCAGGAACCGTAAGCCATTTACCAGATTATGGTTTGCCCGATATGAGCAAAATTCTGCAAGGCATGCCTGGCACAGCCCACGAGCTGATCGATACGCTGTCCGGTGTCCTGCTCAGGTATGAACCCCGTTTGCAGTCACTCAATGTCACCTTACTCGAACAGCAAGTGCCTGGTGAGCTGCGCTACGCTATTGATGCAGAACTGCGAGGTATCGGACTTGTACGGTATGGCACCGAGTTTATGCCGGAGGGCAGGGTATTAATCCGACACCTGAAACAGCAGCAGTACCTTGATACCCGCACCGCACTCTGATTTTTATTCAGGCTGAAACCATCATGACGACACAATTCGAACGCCACCTCAAAACCGGCGGCGACCCGCGTACGCTTGCGGATTACGCCGCCCTGCGTGACGAAATGAACAAACTGACCCACCCGGCGCGACCGGACATCAACTGGCTGCAGGCGGAAAAGCTCTGTCTGTCGCTGTTTGATCACAACGGGGTGGAACTGCAGACCGCGGCCTGGTATACGCTCGTCCGAACGCATCTGGCCGGTCTGTACGGCATGAACGAAGGACTGGCAATACTGGACGCGCTCCTCTCCCGCCAGTGGGGCAATATCTGGCCGCAGCCTGTGCATGTGCGTATGGAAATTCTCAGCGCGCTCAGCAGACGTTTACAACAGACGATGCGCACCTTCACGCTGACCTGTACCGACCTCAGCCAGTTGTACCAGACAGAAGAGCACCTGAACGCACTGGGCGACATATTGCAGCGTCTTGAACTGAGGCATGCCAGCCAGCTCGATGCCCTGCGTACCCTGGTCCATAACGCGGCGGTACGGCTGGAAAACAGCGACGGCGGGCAGGAGGCGGGCGGTGCTGTTCTCCCGGCCAGCTTTACGACCCCGGCAGAACACGTCAGGTGGGTCTATGTCGCGCAGCCGGAGCCGCTGCCGGACAGGCAGGTGATGACCGCGCCGCCTCCGGTGAAGCCCTGGAAGCCATATGTCGCCGGAATGGCCACCATGCTGGTGATTGCCAGCTCGGTGGCATGGGGATGGCAGACGATGCATACACCAGACCCGGCTCAAACGCAGCTCTATGCCACTCTGGCGCCTTTACCTGACGAACTATCCAAAGCGCAGTTGCAGGCGCTGCGACAAGCGTCACCATCACCCGTGGCAGGGCTTAGCAAGACGCAAAATCGGCTCGCACAGCTTAGGGAACTGAAACCTGACTGGGCATGGCGCTACGGTGATAGCCTGGTGCAGCAGGCGCTGATCCTTTGGCCGCAAGAGGCGAAACCGCTGGCGCAACAGTGGCAGCAGCAGGTTAACGTTGCTGCACTTCCGCAGCCATATCTGACTGGCTGGTATCAGGGAATGACCCAATTGCAACAACTGGCGAACCGGCTTAACGCACTTGATGAACAGCGGGGTAAGTACATGACGGTCAGCGAGCTGAAATCAGCGGTATTTACCATGATGCAGGCATTTAACAGTGCCGTGCCTGCAGAGGAACAACTGCGACAGCTGGCAGATCTTCCTGAAAACCAGCCGTGGCCTGCTGCGCAGCAGAGCCAGACAGAACAGCATCTGCAGCAGTTGATTGCTCGTTATGCCCTGATGAAACAAAAAACGGCGGAATAGCTATAAACGGTTCCCTCGTTTAAGAAGGCGAGGGAGCATCCGGGAAGATAAAAATGGCCGGTCAGCGCAGGGGGCGCAGATCCTGGTTTAACCGTGTGAAAATGAACAGAGGCAACAACGTGTCAGCCAGAGAACGTTTCTTTAAAAAAGTGCAACAGAGTAGCAAGAACATAACGTCAGGTAACACCTCAGTTGAGGCTGAAATCGTTGAATTCTGCGAGCGGTTAGAGGGGCTGGCGCAGCAAATCATTGAGTGGTTTGCGGGCACCAGCATTGAAGTCACGTTATCACGTCAGTATCTTCACGATCTGAGCACATTAGGTTATAGCCTGAGCAGCGGAATTTGCCGCTATGAGATAGCGACTATCCTTCTGCAGAATGGCGAGCGTAATGTCAGTATCGTGCCAGAACAGCTCTTCCGTGCTGGAGAAACGGGTTGTGTAAGAATGCGTGTTGAAGCTCCGGGCTTTCGTGAGGTGTTTTATCTGAGTATGGCGCCGGAAGCGGGCTGGTTTATCCGGCGCGAGTTTCAGAGCATTAAAGAACGTGCTCTTTTGACGGAAGAACGCTTTTTTGTTGCAGTCGATCGTCTGGCTTGAAGAGCGTATGTAAAGAGCAGGTTGCCTTGCAGGCCTATTCCAACAACTTCGCAAATTTCGCCAGCCACTGCGGATGCGCAGGCCAGGCCGGCGCGGTGACCAGGTTACCATCAACGTGAGCCTGATCGATACCGATATCGGCATACTCGCCGCCGCTGAGTCGCACTTCAGGCGCACAGGCCGGGTAGGCGCTACAGGTTCGTCCTTTTAAGATCCCGGCGGCGGCCAGCAACTGTGGGCCATGGCACACGGCCGCAATCGGTTTGTGCGCGGCATCAAATGCTTGCACCAGCTTCAGTACGTCATCATTTAACCGCAGGTATTCAGGCGCTCTGCCGCCAGGGATCAGCAGGGCGTCATAGTCCTGCTCGTTAACGGCGGAAAAATCGGCATTGAGGATAAAACGGTGACCCGGTTTTTCGCTATAGGTCTGAGCACCGTCGAAATCATGGATAGCGGTCATGACATAGTCACCCTTCGCTTTATCCGGGCAGACGGCGTCAACCTGATGGCCAATCATCTGTAAGGCCTGAAATGGGACCATGGTTTCGTAATCTTCGGCGTAATCGCCCACCAGCATCAGGATTTTCTTGCTCATCATTTTCTCACTTTTATGGATAACGACATTTTAGATATAGCCTGGTGTAGCGCAAATGTCGGAAATAAAAAAGCCCGTCAGAGCACGGGCAAAATAAACAAGTGATTTAGCAATTCGTTACCAACATAATGGAGGATAACGGCGCATATCTTACGCGCCTGTTGAGTTGGCCGATACCTGATAATTTCGGTAGGTGAAACAACGGATTAAACGTGCGTTACAGCGCGTCGAAAGTGGGGTAAATGCTGTTTTCAATATATTCCGCCACTAACCAGATCTCGCCGCTGAAGATAAACCAGAATCCGAAAATAATAAGCATTAAAATAATTATGGTGAGGATTATTTCTGTTCTTCCCATTGCAGACGATACCCACCCATAGTCTTTTTCATCAAGATGGGCATTGTAGCGGGGCTTTATCCAATACACCAGTTTCATGCCGCCAGGACTTTATTTCGGCCATCATTCTTGGCGCGATAAAGCGCGTCATCTACCCGTTTAAAGAGATCGTCGATACTCTCATCCTGGTTGTGCCGCGCCACGCCAATGCTGACCGTAAATCGCGGCAGGCCGGGGATCGAGATGCGGGCAACCGCTGCCCGGATCGTTTCGGCGATTTGTAATGCAGTATCGAGAGAGGTGCGTGGCAGCAGAATGACAAACTCCTCGCCTCCCCAGCGGAACACGAAATCCTCTTTCCGGCTACAGGCCTCCAGGGTACGTGAAAGTGCGATGAGCACTTCATCCCCCTTCAGATGACCAAAAACGTCGTTGATATTCTTAAAGTGATCGGTATCCACCAGCAGTAAACTGAATTGCTGCTGGAGAGAAAGGTGCGTGAGATTCATTTGCTCAGCGATAATATAGAACTGTCGCCGGTTGAGCAGGCCCGTCATGGCATCCTGTAACGCGGCATGTTCCAGCTCAAGCTCCAGCCTTTTTTGCTCGGTGATGTCATGGATAATGCACAACATCAGTTTATCCCCGTAGATCTCAATTGGTCCGGCATAGGTCTGAACATGGCGGGTTGAACCATCGGCAAGGCGGTGCACAAAGTTGAGTGGCTTATGCCCACCCGGCAGAGCGGCGATTTCGCTCATCACTGGGATCACATCGCGCCCCAGAGTGTTGATCTCCCAGGTATGCTTGCTGCACATCTCCTCGTGCGAGTAGCCATAAAAATTAAGCGCGGCGAGATTGGCATCAACAATTTGGCCGTCGCGAGCAGGGTCGATCAGCAACATCGGGGCGCTGTTAGTCAGAAAAAAGCGAGCATAGAATCCTTGCTTTTTTCGCTGGTAAGTAGCGGAGCGGCTCGCTTTAAGCCCGGTCGGTGCCGGATGTGAAATCCCTTCAAAAACGATAATGTCGCCGTACGGCGCATGGTGGGCCAGCGAAAGACGACAGCTCAACGCGGTTTCATGCCCGTCGCGCCAGACTGTCCAGATCTCGACAATCTCCTGGTCCGTTTTCAACTCAGGGATATACATCGACAGCACGTCTTGCGCATTGGCTGAGAAAGCGCCTTTTCGCAGATCATCCACCGTTTTATCCCCCATCACCTGGACCGCGGCCGTATTCGCAAAAATAATATGGCCAGAAACGGGGGAGATCAGCCACACGGGGGTTTTAATGACATTCAGCGCATCAAAATAATTTTGCGACATAAGGAATTCCTGTACATCGGCACAATATGCCTGACGATCACGACGGAATCGACTCGCGTGGACTCCTCTGAACCATACTCCAGTTAACCCTGTGTAGCATGATTTTTTTGTGAAACAAAAGCGGATTCCGAATGAATTTTACCAATTGGTATAATCTGTTTCTGTGAATTAATCTGCAGCAGTAGCCACGGGATCTGTTCGGCAGGCAAAGGTCTGGCGAACAAAAAACCCTGCAAATAATCACACCCGAGCTCTGTTAACACCGCTCGTTGCTCTTCTGTTTCGATCCCTTCGGCAACAACATACATCTCCATGGTCCGGGCAATATTAATAATGGTCTCCACCAGCTTGCGGCTTTTCTCATTTTCCAGCATTGACGTCACAAAGCTTTTGTCGATTTTGAGCTCTTTTGCCGGAAGCACGCTGAGCATAAGCAGATTAGAATAACCGGTGCCAAAATCATCAATAGAGACGGTGATCCCGGCCTGGTTGAATGCACTCAGTAATTCGATACTGCGGTCGAGATTTTTAAGGGCAGTGCTCTCCGTGACCTCAAGGATGAGCCGGGAAGGAGAAAGATTATATTTCTGCAACAGAGACGATATGGTCTGAAAGATATCCGGCTGTTCAAACTGAACAGGGGATAAGTTAAAAGACAACGTCCAGTGGGCAAAACCTTGTTCAGTCCAGAAATGCAGCTGACGGCATGCGGCCTCAATCGCCCAGTTACCCACGGGAATAATTAATCCCGTCTGTTCAAGCGAAGGTAAAAACAGATTCGGCAGCAGCACGCCTTGTTCGGGATGTCGCCAGCGAAGAAGCGCCTCAAAGCCGTGGATAGTTCTCTCTTCAGCGTGCCAGGTGGGTTGATACCACAGCTCAAACTGATCGCGCTCAAGCGCCTGCGTGAGTTCCTGCAAAAAACCGGGGTTAGCCGGGATCGCCGTCGACATCTCTGTCCGGTAGACCACCCAGTCGTTTTGGCCTTGCTTTTTAACGTACTGCATTGCCGCATCTGCTTTTAGCTTTAACTCATGCAGCGTTTCGCCATCCTGCGGATAACGACTGACGCCTGCGCTGAGCGTTGTACTCAGCGTATGCCCGCATACGTAAAGCGGGCGGCGCACATCGTCGAGCAGCGTTGAGAGGAGGGACTGGAGTTTGTCGTCATCACATTCTGGAACCAGCAGAATAAAAGCATCGCCCCCCAATCTTGCCAGGGTCATCTCACGGGTAAGCCTCGCCGTGATGCGCTGCGCAATGGTGATTAACAACTCATCCCCGACGTTATGTCCCCAGGTGTCATTAACCTGTTTAAAGTGATCAACGTCGAGGAAGATCACGGCAAACTGTTTATTGCTAAGCAACGCGCTGCGCAGGCAATCCTGCATGCGCAGATCCATCTGGTGGCGATTAGCAAGGCCGGTAAGGGCGTCAAACCGTGCCTGTAGTTCAAGCTGTCGATTGAGCGCCTGAAGGTTGTCCGTGAGCCGGTTGGTACGCCAGTGGGAATCAATGAGTGAGATAATCAACATCATGCCGAGCAGGCACAGCGTGGTGACCGACACCCCTATCGATAATCCCAGTTCGCTGATACCGCCGGGTAGGGTATGAGCCATATCACTGAACTGAGCGGCCCGCATGCCAGTGTAGTGCATGGCACAGATGGCAGCGCCCAGAACTAAAGCGGCGAGAATGCGATTGATAAAGATCCCTTTTCGCTGATGCCGCAGGTGAAAGGCCAACCAGAGCGCGGCACCGGAGGCCATTACGGCAATTAATATGGATAAACCGATGATGGGGTGATCCCAGATGATGGGGCTGTCCAGCATCAGTGCGGCCATACCGATATAGTGCATTGACACCACGCCTGCGCTCAGAATTAAGGTAGAGAGAAGCAGTCTGAAGGGCGAAAGGCGAGCGCCCGTCACGGCAATATTCATTGCCAGCATAGACGCCACCACCGCGACGCCCATTGAGGCGAGGGTTAACCAGAGGTTGTAGCTCATGATCATGGGCATTTTCATTGCTAACATACCAATGAAATGCATCGACCAGATCCCGACGCCCAGCGTAAGCCCTCCGGCAAAACGCCAGAACAGAGCGGCCTTTCCGCTGGAAAGCGGGATTTTCCCGGCATTCTCCAGGGACACAAACGAGGCGATAAAGGCCACAAGATAAGAGATGGCTATTAACACTGGGTCCCACGATACAATGAGCATTATGCAATCCCACGCCAAAGGGGTTACTGATTTCGCCAACCGGGACAGATCTTTATCTGGCTGCGTGCAGGCGAGTTCAAACAATATTAGTTATAGGGTACGTAAAACGGCCCGCACTATTAAAACGCAAAACTGTAAGCAATATAAAATATATTCTCAGTTCTAACTTGTTAAGCACAGCTAAACAAGGACAGTTAATTGCAACAAAGTCTCTAAAATAGGGTGGTGATTAACCCATTTAGCCGCAGGTGATGGTATCGCTTAAGTTCGTGTCAGACCAGTATCACAGTATCCATGGCACAATATTTCCCACAATACGCTTTTTTTATCTCACTTAAGTTAAATTGCAGGTTGCTAACTGCGAAACGACAAAGCACCGCTATTCGTGAGGACAAACGCCAGTACGGATGCTATAAACCTTAATGCCGACCAAAATATTAAGTTGTGGGAATAATCATGCTAAAAAATATTAGTGTCAGAACCTTCATTGTCTATTTCCTTTTGTCTCTTTTTTTGCTAAACGCAGCTGTCGTCTTTCTATTTACCGGCGCATCGTCGCTCTTAATAACGCTCAATGTAATAAATGTGATTGCTCTTTTTTTACTCTGGATTTACATGACCCAATATCTTGTGACACCGATCAATACTGTGAAAAAAAGTATTGAAGATGTCACGGCAGGGAATCTTGGCGTGACAATCCCCGAGTTTGGCAACAACTGCGCAGGGCGTTTAATTCCCGGGATTAACAGCCTTTCGGGCAATATTGCAACGCTGGTCCGGGAAATCAGGGCGTCGTCACAAACCGCCATGACCTTATCGGATCAACTCTCCGCACGCAGCGCGCAGCTATCAGTGAAAACGGAGCAGCAATCGGCTTCGCTGGTGCAAACCGCAGCCAGCATGGAGCAGATGGCTGCGAGCACCAAAAACAATGCTGATAACACCCGACTCGCCAGTGAACAGGCCAATCAGGCAACGCTTCAGGCACGTAAGGGGGGCGAGCTGATGGGGCAGGTTGCTCACAATATGCAATCGATCACCGAATGCGCACAGCAAATGACGGAAATCATCTCGATGATCGACGGCATTGCCTTCCAGACCAATATCCTTGCGCTTAACGCGGCCGTTGAGGCGGCAAGGGCGGGAGACCACGGAAAAGGCTTCTCTGTGGTCGCTGAGGAGGTGCGAAATCTGGCACACCGCAGCGCGGAAGCGGCGAAGAACATCAAAACGCTGATTAAAGTCACCAGCAATAACGTTACACAGGGCGTGACGGTAGTGTCAGAAGCGGAAAAAAACATGCGTGAGATTGTGGCCGGATCCGGCAATGTCAGCCGTCTGATGGATGAAATTTCCAGTTCCACATCCGAGCAGGAGAAGGGAATTTCACAGATCACGCTGGCATTATCAGAGCTGGAAAGGGTTACGCAAAGCAATGTGGCGATGGCGGAGGAACTTAACGGATCCTCTGACGTGCTGCGCAATCAGGTTATCGAACTGCAGTCACGGACACGCAATTTCCGGCTCGACGGGGGATACGCGGCTGATAGTTCGTTATCTACACCGGTTGTTCCGCTGGCGTTCCCGCAGCGACAAGGACATTCCGCCTGAAGGGACACCGCCGTTATCCGTACAATTCCCGAGCGATTTCAGCGCCATGCGGAACATAGTGGTTGCGTAACCTCTGCCGAAAGCTAGACTGACAACGAAAAGCTAAAAGCGGAGGCGTTGTGGAGAGCATAAAAGGGTCTGAACTGAACGTTCCTGACGCAGTGTTTGCGTGGGTGTTTGACGGTAAAGGCGGTGCCCGGCCGCTGGAAGACAACGACGTGATCGATCACGCGCATCCCTGCTGGTTACACCTGAACTATACCCATCCGGATAGCGCTGAATGGCTGGCATCCACCCCTTTATTGCCAAACAACGTGCGTGATGCGCTGGCAGGGGAAAGCCTGCGGCCACGAGTGAGCCGGATGGGTGACGGTACGTTGATCACGCTTCGCTGTATTAACGGCAGCACGGATGAACGTCCCGATCAGCTGGTGGCGATGCGCGTCTATATGGATGATGGGCTTATTGTTTCCACTCGGCAGCGTAAAGTGCTGGCGCTGGATGACGTGGTAAACGATCTAAAAGAGGGCACCGGGCCGACCGACTGCGGAAGCTGGCTGGTGGATGTCTGCGATGCGCTTACCGATCACGCGAGCGAGTTTATCGAAGAGTTGCACGATAAAATTATCGATCTGGAAGATAACCTGCTCGATCAGCAGATACCGCCACGCGGTTTCCTGGCGTTACTGCGCAAGCAACTGATTGTGATGCGTCGCTACATGACGCCACAACGTGATGTATATGCCCGTCTGGCCAGCGAGCGTCTCAGCTGGATGAATGATGACCAGCGCCGTAGAATGCAGGACATTGCTGACAGGCTGGGGCGCGGGCTGGATGAAATTGATTCCTGTATTGCCAGAACCGCAGTAATGGCCGATGAGATAGCACAGGTGATGCAGGAGTCGCTGGCCAGAAGAACCTACACGATGTCGCTGATGGCAATGGTCTTTTTACCCAGTACCTTTCTGACCGGTCTGTTTGGCGTAAACCTGGGCGGCATTCCCGGCGGTGCTTATCGCTACGGCTTTACCGCGTTTTGCGTCATGTTAGCTGCTTTGATTGGCGGTGTTGCATGGTGGTTGCATCGTAGTAAATGGTTGTAAATTTACGCTTTTTCCACCTTTTGCGCGGATCAAAACGCTCTTTTAATTGAGCAAAGTCAATAAACAGAAACCGTGTAAGGTGCATTATTACTCCCGCAGGTGAATGCAACGTCAAGCGATGGGCGTTGCGCTCCATATTGTCTTACTTCCTTTTTTGAATTACTGCATAGCACAATTGATTCGTACGACGCCGACTTTAATAGTCGGCTTTTTTTTGCCTCCCGTTTCTCAGGGTCTACCCTAAAAGGGTCAATCCAAAAAACTGGAGGGAAAGATGAACCATCTACTCGCGCTGCAACGACTGCATTCACGGCAGTCCGATCCGGTCCCGACCGACCCAACGCCCATGCCCGATCCCATTCCGCGTCCGCAGCCTATGCCCGACCCGCCGCCCGATGAAGAACCGATTAAATTGTCGCATCGAACCCCGAGATCTGCGAGGATACGCGCCATCTGACCGCAAAGATGACCACGAGAGACTATTGTGACCGCTTTTTCTACCCTGAATGTTCTGCCTGCCGCCCAACTCGATAACCTCAACGAGTTGGGATACCTCACGATGACGCCTGTTCAGGCGGCCGCATTACCCGCCATTCTTGAGGGGCGCGATGTTCGCGTACAGGCAAAAACCGGCAGTGGGAAAACGGCAGCGTTCGGTCTTGGACTGTTACAGCATATTGATGCCACTCTGTTCCAGACCCAGTCTCTGGTTCTGTGCCCGACCCGCGAACTGGCTGACCAGGTCGCGGGTGAGTTGCGTCGTCTGGCGCGCTTCCTGCCCAACACCAAGATCTTAACCCTCTGCGGCGGACAGCCGTTCGGGGCGCAGCGTGATTCGCTCCAGCATGCGCCTCATATTATTGTCGCGACACCTGGCCGTCTGCTGGATCATCTGCAAAAAGGCACCGTTTCACTGGATGCCCTGCAAACGCTGGTGATGGATGAAGCGGACCGTATGCTGGACATGGGCTTCAGCGACGCGATCGACGAAGTGATCCGCTTCGCGCCGGAAGATCGTCAGACATTGTTATTCTCTGCGACCTGGCCTGACGCTATCGCTGCGATCAGCGGTCGTGTACAAAAAAATCCGCTGACGATTGAAATCGACAGCGTGGATGCGCTGCCTGCCATCGAGCAGCAGTTCTTTGAAACCTCGCAGCAGGGCAAAATCCCGCTTCTGCAGAAATTGCTGAGCCAGCACCAGCCTGCCTCCTGCGTGGTGTTTTGTAATACCAAAAAAGATTGCCAGGCGGTGTGTGATGCCCTGAATGCCGCCGGGCAAAGCGCGCTGTCATTGCATGGCGATCTGGAACAGCGCGATCGTGACCAGACGCTGGTTCGCTTCGCGAACGGCAGCGCCCGTGTGCTGGTTGCAACCGATGTCGCCGCACGCGGGCTGGACATTAAATCGCTGGAGCTGGTTGTTAACTACGAACTGGCCTGGGATCCAGAAGTACACGTTCACCGCATTGGGCGCACCGCACGTGCCGGAAACAGCGGGCTGGCCATTAGCTTCTGCGCGCCGGAAGAGGCGCAGCGTGCCAATATCTTGTCTGAAATGCTGCAGATAAAGCTTAACTGGGTGAACACTCCGGGGAACGTTCGCGTTGTGCCACTCGAAGCCGAAATGGCGACGCTGTGCATTGATGGCGGTAAAAAAGCCAAGATGCGTCCAGGCGACGTATTAGGCGCGCTGACAGGGGACATGGGACTGGATGGCGCCGATATCGGCAAGATTACCGTTCATCCGGCACACGTATATGTGGCAATCCGCCAGGCGGTTGCGCATAAGGCATGGAAGCAGCTGCAAAACGGGAAAATTAAAGGCAAAACCTGCCGGGTCAGATTGCTGAAATAAGCGGCAGAAAAAACGCGTCTCAGACGGACTCTGAGACGCGACAGGATTATTTCACTTCAAGTACGTTCAGGCGCAGCTCGTCAAACTGATTATCATCCTCTTCCGGCTGCCAGCCCGCTGGCTGCATGGGGATCTCTTCCCGGTCAAACGCCAGATCGCCGCCATTCACCACCTCTGAATCATGGTTGATGCCTTTGAAGTCAAACAGCTCAACATCCGCAAGGTGAGAAGGCACCACGTTCTGCATTGCGCTGAACATGGTTTCGATGCGCCCTGGATAACGTTTATCCCAGTCACGCAGCATGTCACCAATGACCTGGCGCTGCAGGTTCGGCTGAGATCCACACAGGTTACATGGGATAATCGGGAAAGCTTTCGCCTGGGAGAAGCGTTCAATGTCCTTCTCGCGGCAATAGGCGAGAGGGCGGATGACAATGTGTTTGCCGTCATCGCTCATCAGCTTAGGCGGCATGCCTTTCATCTTCCCGCCGTAGAACATGTTCAGGAACAGCGTTTGCAGGATATCGTCGCGGTGATGACCCAGCGCAATTTTGGTGGCGCCCAGCTCCGTCGCGGTCCGGTACAGAATGCCACGACGCAGACGAGAGCAGAGAGAGCAGGTGGTTTTACCCTCCGGGATCTTCTCTTTTACGATACCGTAGGTATTTTCTTCGACGATTTTGTACTCAACACCCAGCTTATCGAGATATTCCGGCAGGATATGCTCAGGGAAACCCGGCTGTTTCTGGTCAAGGTTTACGGCCACCAGGGAGAATTTCACCGGCGCGCTCTGCTGAAGATTACGCAGGATCTCCAGCATGGTGTAGCTGTCTTTACCCCCTGACAGGCAAACCATGATGCGGTCGCCTTCTTCAATCATATTGAAGTCTGCAATGGCTTCGCCCACATTACGGCGCAGCCGCTTCTGCAGCTTGTTCAGGTTGTACTGTTCTTTCTTTGTATTTGATTGATTGTCTTGCATTTATTGCTACCTTCGGAGCCAGCAGGGGCAAAAGTTTTCAGCGTGCCGGCTAATCGTTAAGCATCAGCACCTGTTCGCCATTCATTTTCCACGCATTCTATGCCGCAACTGTCTGGCTATGAAAGATGGGTTAACGCCGGCAGTCAATGCCAGCGGGCAAAAGTATGTCGCGTATGGTACGGATTCCGGCGGCGAATACCAGCACGTTTTACAGCGATGAAGGATCTTGTGCCGGCTTGCGGTAAAACGTAATCGGCTTTCTGTTCGCCATCAGCGAGACGTGGTCGTTAAAACAGATAACATACGGTGGGTAAGGGCAGGCAAGCTCCGCTCAATAAAATGGCGGAGCCAGTAAAACGGAAGGACAGATCAGGTGGTTACTTTTCTACAATCTCTTTCACATCCGATTGATGGATCTGATGAATGCTGCCATCTGCATCTTTGTATGAAATTAAACCGGTGTCTTTATCTCGCTCTGGTTTTCCATGTGTGGTCATCACATGTCCATCTTTTGTCGATATAACATAATCACTTGAGCACCCTGTTATTGCTAACGCGACACCTAATGCCAAAAATGCAAAAATACCACCCTTCATATTAACCTCTAATTAACTTTATAGTTACAATCGTTTTAATACAGCATTATTTAACAACAGTGAATTGCAACGCTTCGTCAACGAAAGGGAATTTCCATTTTAAGCAAAAAAGAGCAATAAACGGCCACAGCGTACCCGTATATGTGGCGTTTAATCTTGTGCTTCTATTTGAAACCCCTCTTTTTTATAGATGTAATCCTTTATGACTATTTCCGTTGCTCTTCATTCGCATCAGTATTGATTTAACTTGTATCGCTGCTTATTATCTTGCGTTTCAGCGTATGGGAATGTGAAGCTCGCATGCGACTTTACTGACGTGCTGGCGGCCCGGATTAGACAATCACTGGCGAACGATTCCCTTAAGATGATATCCCACTGGAAGGGTTGAAAGTGTTTAAGTTAAGTTCTTTTGGTTTTATGATTTTATTGTGCTCAGGGTGTAGTTCTGATGTGGTTATCACTCCTGCGGAAAAACCGGTTTATAAGCCAATGCCTGATATAACGCAATCTGTAACACCGTCTCAGCAACGGGCGATCATGGCTGGTGAACGTCCCGACTGGACAGACAGAGCACCGGTCACCACGACCAGGCGTTATTGATTTCTGCTTATCATCTTAAGGCTGCATAGCGTAGCGATTTCATAAGTAGTAGAGAACCACCCGGGACCTCACGATGGGGTCCTGCATGCTGATACGTAGCTTTAACGTGACCTGCACGAATAGCCACTTAAACTGCACTGTGTTGAGAGTCTATTCATCTTCAGGCTATTAAGCTGTTTTCCCCGTACAAAGCAGGAGGGAAACGGTGATGGCTGTTTTAAAAGTATGTCTTTTAGTTGGGTGCTTCCTGGCGGGTTGTGTCTTGTATCTTCATCTTTTTACGTCAATGAAGGAAGCATGCATAAAAGATACGGCAGGAGAAGTGTTTCACGTGCGTCAGGTTGAAAATGCTACTGATTGTCAGTCTTTTAACTGGAGCACGTATATACAGTGTGGCTATTTTTAGTCGTAAATATAACAAATGATCAACATGCTCAAAGCGAAAACTTATATGCGGTAAAAGAAACTGCAATCAGTAAACATTAAGATTTATCTGCTTCTGTTTTATTCATTTCTTTCTGGGGTGGGATATGTTAATAGATGGTTGGATAACAGGGTGAAATGAAGTTAAAAATAAAATAAGCATAATGAACAGGACAGAGCAAAAAAATATTTTTCGCGAGTGGTTAGATATTCGTTGAAGTAACACAACATACCCTTAATACCGTTGTGCAGTGGTTCCTTTAAAACTGTACGTTATGCTCAACGGCTCTCATTATTAAGGCTCCCGTATGCAAACTGACAAAGACCTTTCCACCTGGCTTACGTTTCGCCGTCTTTGGCCTATAATATCGCCTTTTAAGAAAGGACTATTGGTTGCGGCATTAGCATTAATGATAAATGCCGCCTGCGATCCTTTTATGCTGTCTTTGCTAAAGCCGTTAATGGATGATGGCGTGGGCAAAATGGACCGCTCTGTCATGTTATGGATGCCGGTTGTGGTTATCGGATTGATGACGCTACGCGGTATTACCAGTTTTATCTCCAGCTATTGTGTCTCCTGGGTCTCGGGCAAAGTGGTGATGGATGTGCGCCGGAAATTGTTCCGCCATCTGATGGGCATGCCTGTGTCGTTTTTTGACAAACAGTCAACCGGGACGTTGCTGTCGCGTATTACCTATGATTCCGAACAAGTCGCATCTTCGTCATCAGGTACGCTGATAACGGTCATCCGTGAGGGCGCGTCAATCATCGGCTTGTTCGCCATGATGTTCTACTATAGCTGGCAGCTCTCAATCATCCTGATTGTACTGGCACCTGTTATATCCGTGACTATTCGTATGGTGTCCAAACGCTTTCGCACTATCAGTAAAAGCATGCAGAATACGATGGGGCAGGTCACGGCGAGTGCTGAGCAGATGCTTAAAGGCCATAAAGAAGTATTAATATTCGGCGGTCAGGACGTTGAAACAAAACGCTTTGATAAGGTCAGCAATAAGATGCGTTTGCAGGGAATGAAAATGATGTCCGCATCGTCAATCTCCGATCCTGTTATTCAGCTTATTGCTTCCCTGGCACTTGCGTTTGTTCTTTATGCTGCCAGCTTCCCGAGTGTTATGGCGACCCTGACGGCGGGAACGATTAGCGTCGTTTTCACATCGATGATTGCATTGATGCGGCCTCTTAAATCCCTGACCAATGTGAACGCACAGTTCCAGCGCGGGATGGCCGCTTGCCAGACGCTGTTCACTATTCTTGATTCCGAACAGGAAAAAGATGAAGGTCAGCGCGTACTTGAACGCGCAAAAGCGGACGTGGCGTTTCGCAATGTGACGTTTACCTATCCGGGACGTGAGGCCCCAGCGCTACGCAATATCAGCCTGAACATACCTGCCGGTAAGACCGTAGCCCTTGTCGGACGTTCCGGCTCGGGTAAATCAACCATCGCCAGCCTGATGACGCGATTTTATGATATTGATGAAGGTGAAATTCTGCTGGACGGCCACGACCTGCGAGAATATACCCTTCAGTCGCTTCGTAACCAGGTGGCGCTGGTTTCTCAAAATGTCCACCTGTTCAACGACACGGTTGCCAACAACATCGCCTACGGTCGTACGGAGCAGTACACCCGTGACCAGATCGAGAATGCCGCGCGTATGGCAAATGCGATGGACTTTATCAACAAGATGGATAACGGTCTTGATACCATCATCGGTGAAAACGGGGTACTGCTTTCTGGTGGGCAACGGCAACGTATCGCTATTGCACGCGCACTGTTGCGGGACAGTCCAATACTCATCCTTGATGAAGCAACGTCAGCCCTGGATACGGAATCGGAACGCGCTATACAGTCTGCACTCGAGGAACTGCAAAAGAACCGTACGTCACTGGTGATTGCGCATCGTCTGTCGACTGTCGAAAAAGCTGACGAAATCATTGTTGTTGAAGATGGCGTTATCGTTGAACGCGGAAGCCATGCGGAATTGGTGACTCACAATGGGGTGTACGCACAGCTTCACAAAATGCAATTCGGTGCGTCAAACAATTAAGTCACATTCACGCTTTTACCCCGCTTGCAAAAGCGGGGTATCCCGTAATGTCACCCAAACCTGATTCATGCGCAAGATACCGTATAATGCCTTCTCTGAATACGCTTACATATCCTGTGATTGGACCTAACACATTGAATAAATTTTGTTTTTTCCTGCTACTCTGTACTGCTATCGGCAGTCTCTTTTCCGCCTGGCCCGTAGCCATATGGTTCCTGCTCATTAACGTCCTGACTATGGTTATTTACGGCGCCGATAAAATGGCAGCACGGAAAGGAATGCGCAGGATACCTGAAGTAACCTTACTGGTCTTCGGCGTTGTGGGCGGGTGGCCCGGCGCCATTATGGGTCAACAGATCTTTCGCCATAAAACGCAAAAGCAGCCGTTCAAAACCTGGTTTTTGATGTCTGTGGTCGTGAGCATCTTGGCCACGTTGGCGCTGTATCATTTTGGTTTTGTTGTTCGCTATTGAGCATCATTACTGCCAATAGTAGTAGGCCAAATCCTGGTGGGTTGCTGTTTTTTGTCCGTTCTGAATAATACGTGCAACAACACGGACGACAGCATCTCATGAAAATAAAATGTATTACGCTGGCAGCGCTGATGTTTTATTCAGCGCCTGGCTGGTCGACGTTTCAGGAGCGGGAATATAATACCTGGTATATAAAAAATGCCGTTCTTTATGACATGACGCAGACGTCGGAAGGTTTTCCGGTAATGGTGAGCGTATCTCAGCCCGGGAAAAAATCCGCTAATCTGGTGGTTTCATACATCACCGAAGGGCAATGCGGAAAAAATCCGCTGCCGCTTAATGTGAATGGTAAAGTGCTGCCCGCCAGCTATTACTGTGTTCAGGTTGGGTCGAACAGAATTGAACATTTTTCAGTGGTCGATGCAAACAGCGTCAATGCCCTGGTGACGCATCTGAATTCAGATTTCACCCTTCTCCTGCAAAACGATATCAAGATTTGGGCCGCAAATATCAAATCGCCGAAATACGGTCTGACACCGCGTTTTTAAAATCCTGCTACGCTTGTTTGTGGTATCAGGAGCATGAACATGAAGAACAAAGATGAACAAACCGGGTTAGTTGGGCTGGCGATTGGTGCTGCCGTTATCGGGCTTGTTTCTGCACAGAAACCGATCGATCGTAACAGCATTGTTGATGAACTGCTAAGACTCGGCAGGCAAAAGGGTGACGGCGTAGAGGATGAGGTGTTCGTCAAGGCCGCTGAGCTGGTAAGAAAAGGGGTGTAAACGATGGCAGAAATCCGTCATGCCCAATGCCATTGTGGTGCAGTGGCATTTACCGTTGCGTTAACCGATGGGTTAAATACCGCCCGTCGCTGTAGCTGTTCTTTTTGTCGGATGAGAGGGGCGGTTGTGGTCTCTGCACCGTTAACCGGTATAACCGTCACCAAAGGCGAGGATAAACTTACGGAGTACCGCTTTAACACCGGTACAGCCCGGCATTTCTTCTGCTCGGTCTGCGGGATTTATACCTTCCATCAGCGGCGTTCTAATCCCAATGAATACGGTGTAAATGTCGCCTGTTTTGAAAATGTCTCTCCGTTCGATTTCCCGGAAGTGACGGTGATGGATGGGGTTAACCATCCTGCGGATGGCGAAAGTGGGGTCTTTGGCTATATCTCTTTTCGCAAACGCGCGCCAACACAAGCGTCCTAGCCGCCTGGCCACATTGTGCTAACGCTGGCTATAGTGGGAAGTGGGTATCTTAAAGAGGAGACATTATGCTTAGTGTTGAAAAAGACGACCCACGTGAGGCGCCTGAATCAGGGGATAAAAAGCCTCAGCCCGTGAAAAAATAGCATTCACGAAGGGTATCACGGCCACCGGCACTGCTGGTGGCTTTTTGTTTTCAAAGGCTCACTGTTAATGCCTGTCGAGATGATTTAAGAGCGTGCCGAGGTGCCCAACAATATCGCGGAAATCGAAAATTAACGCCATCCACAAACACGCTAAAAGAGCCAGTAGGGCAAGGGAAACACGACCAAACAACACAGTTATCCTTAATGATGAGGGGGATATCTGCGCAGTCTAACCCGCAATCTCTCAACTTATCCTCAACAATCTCGCGATAGCGTGCTGTTGTGCGACTAACATCAAAAAAGGTGAGCCCGCATGATGCTGCGGGCTCTGATCATCAGAACTGGTAAACCAGGCCTAATGCAACGACATCATCGGTACCGATACCGTTGTTTTTGTAGAAGCTGTCATCTTCATCCAGCAGGTTGATTTTATAATCCACATAGGTGGACATGTTTTTGTTGAAGTAATAGGTTGCGCCTACGTCGGCATATTTAACCAGGTCCTGATCGCCCTGACCGTTGCCCAGGTCTTTACCTTTCGACTGCAGGTAGGAAATTGCCGGACGCAGACCAAAATCGAACTGGTATTGTGCGGTAACTTCAAAGTTCTGGGTTTTATTCGCCACGGCGCTTTCGTTGTCGCCGTAAGGGGTCATATTGCGGGTTTCAGAATACATGGCCGCCAGATAGATATTGTTGGCGTCATATTTCAGACCCGCGGTCCAGGCATCCGCTTTATCCCCGCCCGCGGTGGTATTTCTCACCTGATCGTTGGTACGGTCAGAAGAGGTATAGGCCGCCCCCGCTGAAATTCCCATACCGAAATCATAGGTGGTAGAAATACCGAAGCCGTCACCGTTCTCATGACGCGTGTCGCGACCATTATTGGTCCCTTCCTGGTTATTGCTGGCATCTTCGTTATTACCCTGATACTGCAGAGCAAAGTTCAGACCCGGCACCAGGCCATAGAAATCGGTGTTGCGGTAGGTTGCTACGCCATTGGCACGACCAGTCATAAAGTTATCGGCATAGGTGTAAGAGTCGCCGCCGAACTCTGGCAGCATATCGGTCCAGCCTTCCACGTCATACAGGACACCATAGTTACGGCCGTAGTCAAAGGAACCGTAGTCACCCACTTTCACACCGGCGAAGGCCAGACGTGTCCAGGACTGGTTGTCAGACCCCTCGGTGTTATTTGCCTGAATGTTGTATTCCCATTGTGCGTAGCCGGTCATCATATCGTTGATCTGGGTTTCGCCCTTGAAACCCAAACGCATATAGGTCTGATCGCCGTCTTTAGACGTGTCATCAGAGAAGTAGTGCAAACCATCTACTTTTCCGTACAGATCTAATTTATTGCCATCCTTATTATAAATCTCTGCTGCATGCGCAGCGCCAGCCATTAACAGGGCCGGAATCATCAGGGCCAGTACTTTTCTTTGCATTATGGTATTCCTTTGCGGTTGTTTTTCTTTAATTACCTGTTGAACTTTCCTTTGCGGAGAGTTGTCACATGCTAAATCACTCCGCTGAAAGAGTAATAAATTATAATTGTTACGAAGTGAGTAAAATCTAAAGGGAATTGTTCTGCGGAAATGTTAATTTATTTGGTGAATGTTTTAGTGAAAAACATAATAAATTAAAATTATTAATCATGCGGTAAATCAGGTAATGTCTGCCCCGTTATATGCCTTTAAGATTATTATCCATAATTCCCATGAATATCATTTATTCATTTAACGTGATGCTCAGGGATTATTTGGTCTGGCCCGGTGTGAATACACCGGGCTTTTTTTATGGCATAAAAATGCCCGGACAAGCCGGGCATGGGGATTATTCGCTGGTGGATTTTTCCGCTTTCCCGGCCATTTGCGCCAGGAAGTCGTACCGTTTTTGCAGATCGGCGGCGGCATCTTTCCACAACTGCTCAGCCACCTCTGGCTGTTGCGCATTGAGGCGACGGAAGCGTTGCTCCTGCAGCAGTGTCTCAGCCAGGGCATCTGACGGAGGACGTGAATCGAGCGCCAGCGGCAGCTTGCCTTCCTCTGCCCGGCGAGGATCAAAGCGGTACAGCGGCCAGAAGCCCGTGGCGGTCAACTGACGCATCTGGTCGTGGCTGAGCGCCAGATCGTAACCATGCTCTTCGCAAGGGCTGTAGGCGATGATAAGCGATGGGCCCGGATACGCTTCCGCCTCCTGAATCGCTTTCACCGTCTGGTTAAGCTGCGCGCCGAGCGAGATTTGCGCAACGTACACGTGTCCATACATCATCATGCTGACGCCGAGATCTTTACGCGCCTTGCGTTTCCCGTGCTCACCAAATTTTGTTACCGCTCCTAACGGCGTGGCTTTTGACGCCTGTCCGCCGGTATTGGAATAACACTGGGTATCCAGCACCAGGATGTTCACGTTCTCGGTCAGGCTCAACACATGATCCAGCCCGCCAAAGCCAATGTCATACGCCCAGCCATCGCCGCCAATCAGCCAGATCGATTTTTCAACCAGGGCGTCAGCGTCGGTCACCAGTTGTTCTGCGCCGTCAACGCCCTGAAGGGCATTACGAAGCGCCGTAACCTGTTCACGACGAACCTCAGGCGTGGCTTCAGCGTGCAGCGCAGCGTGCAGGTCGGCAGGGATGTTATCGGCAAACTGATCCAGCAGGCGCATCACGCGTGCGCGGTGCTGATCCACCGTTAAGCGGAAGCCAAGACCAAATTCGGCGTTATCCTCAAACAGCGAGTTCGCCCATGCCGGGCCGCGGCCGTTGGCGTCGGTGGTGTATGGGGTGGACGGCAGGTTACCGCCATAAATAGACGAACAGCCGGTCGCGTTGGCGATCAGCATCCGGTCACCGTACAGCTGCGTCAGCAGTTTGATGTACGGTGTTTCCCCGCAGCCGGAGCAGGCGCCAGAGTATTCGAACAGCGGCGTGATCAGCTGTGAGGTACGGATATCAATACGTTCCAGCTTGCTCCGATCGATTTCCGGCAGGTTCAGGAAGAAGTCATAATTCACTTTCTCTTCTTCCACGTGTTCCAGCCGCGACATCATATTGATGGCTTTGAGATCCGGGTTCTGTCGGTCTTTGGCCGGGCAGACCTCGACGCAGAGGTTACAGCCGGTGCAATCTTCTGGTGCAACCTGCAGAACGTATTTCTGTCCGCGCATATCGCGGGATTTCACATCCAGTGAATGCAGGCTGGATGGGGCCGATTCCATCGCGTCCGGAGAAACGACTTTGGCCCGGATGGCAGAGTGCGGGCACGCTGCCACACAGTGATTGCACTGGGTACACAGCTCTTCCTTCCAGATTGGGATCTCTTCGGCGATGTTGCGTTTTTCCCAGCGGGTGGTGCCCATCGGCCAGGTGCCATCCGGCGGCAGGGCGGAGACGGGAAGGGCATCGCCCAGCCCCGCCAGCATGGCCGCCGTTACGGTTTTAACAAAATCTGGAGCCGCATCAGAAACCACCGGAGGACGGTTCGGGCTGCTGGCATTCACCGGCTGGAGCGGTACTTCAGACAGCGACTCGCGCGCCAGCGCCAGTGCCTGCCAGTTGCGTTCAACCAATTCCTGGCCTTTACTGCTGTAACTTTTGGCGATCGCGCCCTGCAGTTCCATTAAGGCGCTGTCGCCCGGCAGAATGTTTGTCAGGTGGAAGAACGCCATCTGCATGACGGTGTTGATGCGCGCGGCAAGACCACATTCACGAGCGATCTTCGCCGCGTTAATGACAAAAAGCCGCGCTTTTTTCTGATTAAGCACCGCCTGCACTTCCTGCGGCAGGCGCGCCCAGACCTCATCCGCACTGTACGGCGTGTTGAGCAGGAAAATACCGCCAGGTTTGAGACGTTCGGCCATCTGGTATTTATCGATAAACTGCAGCTGGTGACAGCCGACAAAATCAGCCTGCGAAATGAGATACGCGGAGCGGATAGGGTGTTCGCTGACGCGCAGATGGGACACGGTCAGCCCGCCGGCTTTCTTGGAGTCATAGACGAAATAACCCTGTGCATACCACGGTGTGGAATTACCGATGATCTTGATGTTGTTCTTGGTTGCCGAAACGCTGCCGTCGCTGCCCAGACCGTAGAACAGCGCCTCAAGTTTCGCGCCGGAGGGCAGGGTGTTTTCCGGCAAGGCCAGTGAAAGATTAGTGACATCGTCATAAATACCGACCGTAAAGCGAGGCTTCGGCTTCGTTTCACTCAGCTCATTAAACACCGCCAGCACGCAATCCGGACCGAACTCTTTGGACGACAAACCATAACGCCCGCCAATGACACGCGGCAGCGTTTCGCGCTCGCCGTTACTGAAGGCTTCCGCCAGTGCGGTCATGACGTCCAGATACAGCGGTTCTGCGTGTGCGCCAGGCTCTTTGGTACGATCGAGCACGGCCACGCTTCGTGCGCTCTCCGGCAGCGCAGAGAGCAGATGTTTCGCTGAGAACGGGCGGAAGAGGCGAACTTTCAGCACCCCAACTTTCTCGCCGCGCGTCAGCAGTTCATCCACGACTTCTTCACAGGTGCCAATGGCTGAACCCATCAGCACAATCACGCGTTCCGCCTGAGGATGGCCATAATATTCAAACGGTTTATATTCCCGTCCGGTGGCGGCAGCGAAATCGTTCATCGCCTGTTCCACATGGTTGTACACCGCGTTGTACCACGGGTTCGTTGCCTCGCGGGACTGGAAGTAAGTATCCGGGTTGGCCGATGTCCCGCGGATCACCGGATGTTCCGGGTTGAGTGCGCGGGCGCGATGGGCATCAATGTCCGCCTGCGGCAGAAGCGAGAGAAGGGTGTCGTCTGCCAGCGGCACGATTTTGTTGATTTCGTGAGAGGTGCGGAAACCATCAAAGAAGTGAATAAACGGCACGCGGCTTTTCAGCGTCGCGATATGGGAAATTAACGCGAAATCCTGGGCCTCCTGAACGCTGCTGGCGCACAGCATGGCGCAGCCGGTCTGACGCACGGCCATCACGTCGGAGTGATCGCCAAAAATGGAGAGCGCGTGGGTAGCAACGGTTCGTGCCGCGACGTGCAGGACAAACGGGGTAAGTTGACCGGCCAGTTTGTACAGCGTCGGGATCATCAGCAGCAATCCCTGCGAGGAGGTAAACGACGTGGAGAGCGCCCCCGTCTGTAGCGCACCATGCACCGCGGCAATCGCACCCGCTTCGGACTGCATTTCGACGACTCTCGGGACATCGCCCCAGACATTTTTTAACCCGTTTCCTGCCCAGGCATCTGCCTGTTCGGCCATTGTAGAACTTGGCGTAATCGGGTAGATGGCGATAACTTCGCTGGTGCGAAACGCGACTGACGCGACTGCACCATTACCGTCAATAGTTTGCATAGGACGACACCCTTACATTGCGCAAAAAAAAGAGGGGTCCGTAAACCTGGTCAGACCCTGAATATTATTCCCTTATTTTAGCAAAGGCCGGATTTTGCGATTTTCGCATTTGTGTCCTCGGTATTCTCACCATCAATGAGTAGATCAAACTTTAGGTGAAAAAATTGCGAGAAATTGTTTCAGCAGCGCATAAATACGCACTTCCGCTCTCGACGGCACGGGATGTGATGCCTATTATGCATAGGTTTCGCATTATTCATGGGGGAGAGAGAGCATGCGTTCAGCGTTTTGGGTAGGGTGTGCCGCGTTATTGCTGTCGGCCTGTAGTAACGAACCTGTTCAGCAGGCCACGGCGGCACACGTGACGCCGGGAATGAAAGCCGCGATGTCCAGTTCTGGACAAGCCAACTGCGCGATGATTGGTGGCTCACTGTCGGTTGCCCGCCAGCTCGATGGCTCTGCGATCGGGATGTGCGCCTTGCCAAACGGCAAACGCTGCAGTGAACAGTCGCTTGCCGTTGGATCCTGCGGTAGCTACTGATTATTCAGCGCGTTTAAACATCAGCGTTTTGTCGGCTGTCGCCAGCGTTAACTGGTCTTCAGTCAGGTCGACCTGCGCCCCTTTGCGCAGCATGTCGCCGATGGCCTGATCCAGCTCGTTCAACTGTGGTTCGGTACAGAGTTTGCGCGTCATGGCCAGCCCTTTAACCTTAAGTTCCCCTTCGGACAATTTTCCCTGTCCGTTGAAGCGGTTACACATCACGCCGGAAATGCTGATGTTATTAACCAGGCTGATATCGGGCAACGCGCTAAAACTGATCTCAGGTTGCGTTGTCGTGGCCTTCACGGCTTTCCCGTCCACATTTTCCAGCACAAAGCGGTGGTTCTTAAGCTGCTCCGGCTGAACAGACGCTTTACCCGGATTAACGCAGCCGGAGAGGACAAGACTGATAACACTTAACGCAATGAGTTTTTTCATTTTTCTTCTCGAACTATAAATACTGTGAATCATTTACCAGTGTAACGATACGCTGGCGTGCGTTA
Organism: Enterobacter cloacae complex sp. 382A5; assembly: GCF_050031095.1. Lineage (NCBI taxonomy): Bacteria > Pseudomonadati > Pseudomonadota > Gammaproteobacteria > Enterobacterales > Enterobacteriaceae > Enterobacter > Enterobacter cloacae complex sp. 382A5. The sequence continues at coordinate 2,447,249 of NZ_JBLGVK010000001.1, read as the reverse complement.
ATGGGGTTTATCTGAAAGTGCGGGAAGAAGACCGGGCAACGCAGCGGTTGCCCGGGACAAGATCAGTGAGATTTAAACCCGGCGGCCGTCATCAGCATGCGGAAGAACATACTGACAGCCGCCAGCGCCAGTACGCTGCCGCCCCAGATAATGGCCAGCCACAGCAATCGTTTCCAGACAGGCTGTTGCATCAGTGATAACCCTCCCCATGCTGTACTTTTCCGCGAAATACGTAGTAACTCCAGAAGGTGTAGACCAGAATCACGGGAATGATCAACAACGCACCTACCAGCATAAAGCCCTGACTTTGTGTCGGCGCGGCCGCCTGCCACAGGGTGATCGACGGTGGAATAATATGCGGCCAGATGCTGATCCCAAGCCCGCTAAAGCCGAGAAAAATAAGCCCCAGCGTCAGGATAAATGGCCGGTTATGGCTTTGCCGATTATTCAGGCAGCGCCACAGATACAGACTCAGCAGGACGACCAGAGCCGGAACCGGCAACAGGTAAAACAGGTTCGGCAGCGTAAACCAGCGCGCGGCGATGGCCGGGTGCGCCAGCGGGGTCCAGAGACTGATCGCCGCGATAACGGCCAGCAGCACAATTAAGAGCGTTTTAGAAACTTCGCGCATCCGCTGTTGCAGGGCATTTTCACTTTTCATCACCAGCCAGGTGGCGCCCAGCAGCGCATAGGCCACCACCAGACCCGCGCCACAGAACAGGTTAAACGCGGTAAACCAGTCAAAGGGACCGCCGGTATAGGCACGCCCGGTGACGGCAAACCCGTTTATGACGGCACCCACCGTCACGCCCTGGGTAAACGTCGCCAGAAGTGAACCGCCAATAAAGGCTTTATCCCAGAACGGACGGTGCGCTGGCGTTGCTTTAAAACGAAACTCAAACGCCACGCCACGAAAAATAAGACCGATCAGCATTAATGTCAGCGGAATGGTGAGGGCATCGATAATCACCGCGTAGGCCAGCGGAAAGGCACCGAAGAGGGCAGCGCCACCCAGCACCAGCCAGGTTTCATTCCCGTCCCAGACCGGGGCGACGCTGTTGACCATCACATCGCGATCGTCCGGGTTTTGCGTCATCGGGAACAGAATGCCGATCCCCAGATCAAAACCGTCCATCACGATATACATCAGCGTCGCGAAGACGATGATGACAAACCAGATAATGGAAAGATCGATACCCATTATGGCTGCTCCTTATTGCCAGTGGTAACTGCGGAAAGCGGGCGTGCCGGACGTCCATCGGCCTCGGTGGCGAACGATTCGTGAGGCTGAGGTCCTTTTTTAATCAGACGCACCATATAGCTGTAACCGACGCCGAAGACCGAAGTGTAAACGACGAAGAAAGCCAGCAAACTGACGCTCATATGCAGATCGCCATGGGCGGATACCGCATCCCGGGTACGTTGAAGCCCATAGACGACCCACGGCTGGCGTCCTACTTCGGTGGTCACCCATCCGGCCAGTATGGCGATCAACCCTGAAGGCCCCATCAGCAGGGCAAACCACAGGAAGGGGCGCGAGGTGTAAACACGCTTTTTATAGCGCAACCAGAGCGCCACCACGCCGAGCAGCAGCATCAGCATGCCTAAGCCCGCCATAATGCGGAACGACCAGAAGACAATGGTGGAATTTGGACGATCTTCCTTCGGGAACTCCTTGAGCGCCGGAACCTGTTTATCCAGACTGTGCGTCAGGATAAGGCTGCCAAGAGCGGGGATCTTAAGGCCAAAGCGGGTGCGCTCCAGTTCCATATCCGGCCAGCCAAACAGCAGTAGCGGGGTAGGTTCCCCCGGTGGGTTTTCCCAGTGCCCCTCAATGGCGGCGATTTTGGCAGGCTGATGCTTTAAGGTATTCAGCCCATGCATATCACCGACCATTGCCTGGATGGGGGCCACAATCAGGGTCATCCACAGCGCCATAGAAAACATAGCGCGGATGGCAGGCGTATTGTTTCCGCGCAGCAGATGCCATGCCGCCGATGCGCCAACAAACAGGGCGCTACTGAGGAAGGCGGCTATCGACATATGCAGCAGACGATATGGGAAGGAGGGGTTAAAGACCACGGCAAACCAGTCTACCGGGACGACCTGCCCGTTGACGATCTCATAGCCCTGTGGGGTCTGCATCCAGCTATTGGAGGAGAGGATCCAGAAGGTGGAGATAATTGTCCCCAGCGCCACCATACAGGTGGCGAAGAAGTGCAGCCCAGGCCCGACTTTATTCCAGCCGAACAGCATCACGCCGAGGAATCCGGCCTCAAGGAAAAAGGCGGTCAGCACTTCATAGGTCAGAAGTGGGCCGGTAATGCTGCCCGCAAACTGCGAAAATCCACTCCAGTTAGTGCCAAACTGATACGCCATCACCAGCCCGGAGACCACGCCCATGCCAAAGTTAACGGCAAAAATCCTGGACCAGAAGTGGTACAGCGAGCGCCAGATCGGATTTTTTGTTTTCAGCCACAGCCCTTCAAGCACAGCAAGATAGCTTGCCAGGCCGATAGTGATTGCCGGGAAAATAATGTGGAAGGATACGGTAAAGGCAAACTGTATCCGTGCAAGGTGAAAAGCATCTAAACCAAACATGCACAGCCTCAATGTCAAACGGTGTGCTGTTATGGTACAGAGGCGCAGATCAGACTATCAGACGCAGAAACGCGAAATTTAACCATAACAGTTGGCAAAAAAACTCCCGCTTTTTCCATCTGATATACTTCCTTATAGGGCATAAAAATATTTTTTTAATGAATTTTATGCATTAAACCGCTTGCTTTGTCGTCGGCACCGTGCGTTAATGGTCTTCTGGTTTTGAGTCCAAATAAATATCTGACGTAGTTTTATAAAGCAGTTCTCATCACGTTGTGCCTCTCCGCAGCCTCTCTTGGGTCTTTATCTACATTCCGATTAGTTTTGTTTCAAACCATTATCGCCTGATCGGCTCATGAGTAATTTACGTTTTTACGTTTACAGGAGAATCCTATGACTTCTTATATCCATTTTCGCTGCCCATGCTGTCATGGCTCGCAGTACCGTACTTCAGCCTTTGATGTGTCTGAGAAAAATCCCTTCGGCGCAAAATGCATCTTTTGCAAATCGCCAATGATTACACTCGACCATCTGGCCGCGGCGCGTCTCGCACACAATCATGTGACCGAGTACCGTAAGTAATTCATTTCTTAAACCATAACAGTTAGCAAAATCTTCTCTTTTTCTCCTGCTGATATACACTGTCGGCAATAAGGAGAATCTGATGAAAAAATACCAGCGTCTGGCGCAACAAATTATCTCGCAGATTGAGCTTGGCGTATGGTTGCCGGGCGATAAGCTGCCTTCTCTGCGAGAGCAGGTGGCGAGCAGCGGCATGAGTTTTATGACCGTGGGCCACGCGTATCAGATGCTGGAAAGTCAGGGGCGCATTGTCGCCAGACCGCAGTCGGGCTATTACGTTGCCTCGCGCCCGACCGCACAACAGCCAGCGCCACCTGCACAGGTCATGCGCGACGAAGCGGTGGACATCAACACCTATATCTTCGACGTTCTGCAGGCCAGCCGTGACCCGTCGGTTGTTCCTTTCGCTTCCGCCTTTCCCGACCCGCGTCTTTTCCCGCTTCAGCAACTCAACCGCTCGCTGGCGAACGTCAGCAAAACCGCGACGGCGATGAGCGTGATTGAAAACCTGCCGCCGGGTAATGTCGATTTGCGCCACGCCATTGCCCGCCGCTATGCACAGCAGGGGATGAACATCTCACCGGAGGAGATCGTGATCACCGCAGGCGCGCTCGAAGCGCTGAACTTGAGTCTCCAGGCGGTGACCGAGCCGGGGGACTGGGTGATTGTCGAAAACCCCTGTTTCTACGGCGCGCTGCAGGCGCTGGAACGCCTGAAGTTGAAGGCCCTGTCGATTGCGACAGACGTGCGCGAGGGAATCGATCTCAATGCCCTTGAACAGGCGCTGAATGACTACCCGGTCAAGGCCTGCTGGATAATGACCAACAGTCAAAATCCGCTTGGCTTTACGCTCAGCCCGGAGAAAAAAGCGCAGCTTGTGGCGCTGCTGACGAAGCACAACGTCACGCTGATTGAAGATGATGTCTACAGCGAGCTCTATTTCGGCCGTGAAAAGCCGCTCCCGGCGAAAGCATGGGATCGTCAGGACATGACGCTGCACTGCTCCTCGTTTTCGAAATGTCTGGTGGCCGGTTTTCGTATCGGCTGGGTAGCGGCGGGTAAACATGCGCGACGCATTCAGCAGCTTCAGCTGATGAGCACGCTCTCTACCAGTTCCCCGATGCAGCTGGCGCTGGTGGATTACCTGGCGACCAAACGCTACGACGCCCATCTTCGCCGCCTGCGACGTACGCTGGCCGAGCGTAAACAGCAGGCGTGGCAGTCACTTTTGCGCCATATGCCGCCGGGCATCAAAATCCATCATAACGATAGCGGCTACTTTTTGTGGCTGGAGCTTCCGGCACAGCTGGATGCAGGACTGTTAAGCGAACAGGCGTTACGCCATCACATCAGTATTGCCCCAGGCAAGATGTTTTCCACCTCAGATGTCTGGACACCTTTTTTCCGTTTTAATACCTCCTGGGCATGGGGAGAGCGGGAAGAGCAGGCCGTTATTCAGTTAGGGAAATTAATCAGCAGCATGTTGAAATAACGATTCCGGCCTCTCGCTAAATAATCATTGCTTATCTTTTTGCCGCCGCGGCGACCATTTTGCCGCGTCGCATCATACGAAATCTGCATACCACCTCTCACGCCTAACCCCTTGTCTATAATCCAGTTAACGGGGAATGCGCCCTCGGTCACACCTTGATGAAATTTCCTTAAGCCGCACGGTGCGGGGCATTTGCGCGGTCTACGTTTAATGAGGGAGATATTTTTACGGCACGGCTGCCGCTAAATTTTCATTGCGACTGGAGTAATGTTTATGAGCAAAAAATTTGCCCGCAGCAGCCTGTGTGCGCTTGGTATGGCCATAATGACCGCGCAAGCCGCCGAGCCACCGAAAGCGATTGGCGACGGAGAGGGTCGGCTGGATATTATTGCCTGGCCGGGTTACATCGAGCGGGGACAAACGGATAAAAACTATGACTGGGTAACCCAGTTTGAAAAAGAGACCGGCTGTGCGGTAAACGTTAAAACCGCCGCCACGTCGGACGAGATGGTGAGCCTGATGGCGAAAGGCGGGTATGACCTGGTCACCGCGTCAGGAGATGCGTCGCTCCGTCTGATTATGGGCAAACGCGTTCAGCCGATTAACCCGGAACTCATCCCCAACTGGAAAACCCTCGACCCGCGCCTCGTTAAAGGTGAATGGTTTAACGTGGGCGGCAACGTCTACGGCACGCCGTATCAGTGGGGGCCAAACCTGCTGATGTACAACACCAAAACCTTCCCGACACCGCCGGACAGCTGGAGCGTGGTGTTTGTAAAACAGGACTTACCGGACGGTAAAACCAACCAGGGACGCGTGCAGGCCTATGATGGTCCGATTTACATTGCCGATGCGGCGCTGTTTGTGAAGGCCACTCAACCCCAGTTGGGTATTAACGACCCCTACCAGCTGACGGAAGAACAGTACGCTGCGGTTCTGAAAGTGCTACGCGATCAGCACGCCCTGATCCACCGCTACTGGCATGACACCACCGTACAGATGAGTGACTTTAAGAATGAAGGCGTGGTGGCGTCCAGCGCCTGGCCATACCAGGCGAATGCCCTGAAAGCCGAAAACCAGCCGATCGCGACCGTCTTCCCGAAAGAGGGCGTCACGGGCTGGGCAGACACCACTATGCTTCACGCGCAGGCAAAACACCCGATGTGTGCTTACAAATGGATGAACTGGTCGCTGACGCCAAAAGTGCAGGGCGATCTGGCGGCGTGGTTTGGCTCTCTGCCGGTGGTGGCGCAAGGGTGTAAGGCCAGTACGCTGCTGGGTGAGAAAGGCTGTGAAACCAACGGTTACGACGCTTTTGACAAAATCAAGTTCTGGAAAACCCCGATCGCCGAAGGCGGCAAATATGTGCCTTACAGCCGCTGGACGCAGGATTACATCGCCATCATGGGTGGCCGTTAATCATCCGGGAGCAGAACATGACGTACGCGGTAGAGTTTAATGACGTTTCCCGTCTGTACGGCGACGTACGGGCGGTGGATGGGGTGAGCATTGCCATTCGTGACGGGGAGTTTTTCTCCATGCTGGGGCCGTCGGGCTCCGGCAAAACCACCTGCCTTCGGCTGATCGCCGGTTTTGAACAACTCTCCGGCGGGGCGATCACAATCTTCGGTAAAGAAGCGAGTGAGCTTCCTCCGTGGGAGCGAGACGTCAATACGGTGTTCCAGGACTACGCGCTGTTTCCGCATATGTCGATTCTCGATAACGTCGCTTACGGGCTGATGGTCAAAGGCATCGACAAGAAAAAACGCCATGCACTGGCGCAGGAGGCGCTGGAAAAGGTCGGGCTGAGCTTTGCCATTGCGCGCAAGCCGTCGCAGCTTTCCGGCGGCCAGCGTCAGCGCGTTGCCATTGCGCGTGCGCTGGTCAATGAACCCCGCGTGCTGTTGCTGGATGAACCGCTGGGGGCGCTCGATCTGAAACTGCGTGAACAGATGCAGGTCGAGCTGAAAAAACTACAACAGGCACTCGGGATCACCTTTATTTTTGTGACCCACGATCAGGGGGAAGCCCTGTCAATGTCCGACCGGGTCGCCGTTTTCAACAACGGACGCATTGAGCAGGTGGATACCCCGCGTGAGCTATACATGCGGCCGCGTACGCCGTTCGTGGCCAGTTTTGTCGGCACCTCGAACGTTTTCGATGCGGCACTGGCGCAGAAAGTGTGCGGCATGGAGGGTGCTTATTCGCTTCGACCGGAACATATCCGACTCAATGAGAGCGGTGAGGTTCAGGTTGAAGGCGTGGTTCAGGCTGTCCAGTATCAGGGGGCGGCAACGCGCCTGGAGCTGAAACTTGCCGGGGGGGCAAAACTGCTGGTGAGCCAGGCCAATCTCAGCGCGAACACACTGCACACCGGTGTTGAGCCGGGGCAGGCGGTGCTGGCGTCATGGTCGCGCGACGCCATGATCCGCCTGCATGAGGAAGGGTGAAATGGCGATGAGCGTCTTACATCCTCCCGCACCGCGCGGTACCCTAAGCCGCATGACCGCGCACTTCTGGCGCAAACCGTCGCTGGGGATATTCCTGCTTCTGCTGGCACCGCTAATGTGGTTTGGCATCGTCTATCTGGGATCGCTCCTTACGCTGCTGTGGCAGGGCTTTTATACCTTTGATGACTTCACCATGTCGGTTACGCCGGACCTGACGCTGGCGAACATTCAGGCACTTTTTAACCCGGCAAACTACGACATTATTATCCGTACGCTGGTGATGGCGATTGCGGTCACCCTCGCCAGCGCCATTCTGGCCTTCCCGATGGCCTGGTATATGGCGCGTTACAGCAGCGGCAAATGGAAAGCGTTCTTCTATATTGCCGTTATGCTACCGATGTGGGCGAGCTATATCGTCAAAGCGTACGCGTGGACGCTACTGCTGGCGAAAGATGGCGTAGCGCAGTGGTTTCTCAGCCATCTGGGGCTGGAGCCGATCCTGGTCTCTGTTCTGACGCTCCCGGCGATTGGCGGGAACACGTTATCGACCTCCGGGCTGGGGCGGTTTCTGGTCTTTGTCTACATCTGGCTGCCGTTTATGATCCTGCCCGTGCAGGCGGCGCTGGAACGGCTGCCTGCCTCGTTGTTGCAGGCCTCTGCCGATCTCGGCGCGCGTCCGCGTCAGACCTTTCGTTATGTTGTTCTGCCGCTGGCGATCCCGGGTATCGCGGCGGGCTCGATATTTACCTTCTCTCTGACGCTCGGTGATTTTATCGTGCCACAGCTGGTAGGGCCGCCTGGCTATTTCATTGGCAATATGGTCTATGCCCAGCAGGGGGCCATCGGCAATATGCCCATGGCTGCCGCCTTTACCCTGGTGCCGATTGTGCTTATCTCGCTTTATTTGGCGTTCGTGAAACGTCTGGGAGCATTCGATGCACTCTGAACGCGCACCGTTGTTCCTGAAAGTGGCCGCCTGGGGCGGGGTGATCTTTCTCCACTTCCCCCTGCTGATTATTGCCATCTACGCTTTTAATACTGAGGACGCGGCCTTCAGCTTCCCGCCGCAGGGGCTGACGTTGAAGTGGTTTAGCGTGGCGGCGGGGCGTGGCGACATCATCGATTCCGTGACGTTGTCACTTAAAATCGCGACGTTAGCGACGGCTATTGCCCTGGTACTTGGCACGCTTGCTGCAGCGGCGCTGTGGCGTAGCGCGTTTTTTGGCAAAAACGCCATTTCGCTGTTGCTGCTGTTACCGATAGCGCTGCCGGGCATCATCACCGGTCTGGCGCTGCTGACCGCTTTCAAAACCATCACTCTGGAACCTGGTTTTTTTACCATCGTTGTCGGACACGCCACGTTCTGCGTGGTGGTGGTGTTTAACAATGTGATTGCCCGGTTCCGACGCACCTCCTGGAGCCTGGTTGAAGCGTCGATGGATTTAGGGGCCGATGGCTGGCAAACCTTCCGTTACGTGGTCCTGCCCAATCTTGGGTCAGCGCTGCTGGCCGGGGGCATGCTGGCGTTTGCTCTGTCGTTTGACGAAATTATCGTCACAACCTTTACCGCGGGACACGAGCGCACGTTACCGCTGTGGTTGCTTAACCAGCTCGGACGTCCGCGTGACGTGCCGGTCACCAACGTGGTCGCACTGCTGGTGATGCTGGTGACAACCTTCCCCATTCTGGGAGCCTGGTGGCTAACCCGCGACGGCGAGCACAGCGCCGGGAGCGGGAAATAACATTGATTTCAACGGGACAATGCTATGCAAAAACGACTGCTGATTAATGGTGAACTGGTGAGCGGCGAGGGGGAAAAACAGCCGGTCTATAACCCTGCCACCGGAGAGGTTCTGCTGGAGATTGCTGAAGCGTCTGCCGCGCAGGTCGACGCGGCCGTGCAGGCAGCCGATCGGGCATTCGCACAGTGGGGGCAAACCACGCCCAAAGCGCGTGCCGAATGCCTGCTGAAACTGGCTGACGTTATTGAAGCGCATGCCGACGAGTTTGCCAGACTCGAATCCCTGAACTGCGGTAAGCCGCTGCACTGCGCGCTGGGTGATGAGATCCCCGCGGTGGTCGATGTGTTTCGGTTCTTTGCTGGCGCGGCCCGCTGCCTGAACGGACTGGCGGCGGGTGAGTATCTGGACGGGCATACTTCGATGATCCGCCGCGATCCGGTCGGGGTTGTCGCCTCCATCGCCCCCTGGAACTACCCGCTGATGATGGCGGCGTGGAAGCTGGCACCTGCGCTGGCCGCCGGGAACAGCGTGGTCATCAAGCCTTCTGAGATTACGCCGCTGACCGCCTTAAAACTGGCCGAACTGGCGAAGGATATTTTCCCGGCTGGCGTGCTGAACGTGCTGTTCGGGCGCGGAAAAACGGTAGGCGATCCGCTGACCGGGCATGAGAAAGTGCGCATGGTGTCACTCACCGGCTCAATTGCAACCGGGGAGCACATCATTGGCCATACCGCCTCATCCATAAAACGTACCCACATGGAGCTGGGCGGCAAGGCACCGGTTATCGTCTTTGATGACGCCGATCTGGATGCGGTCGTCGAGGGCGTGCGGACGTTTGGTTTCTACAATGCCGGGCAGGACTGCACTGCGGCCTGCCGGATTTATGCCCAGAAGGGCATTTATGCTGCGCTGGTGGAAAAACTGGGCGCAGCGGTGGCCAGCCTGAAGATGGGGGCGCCGGAAGAGGCCTCTACCGAGCTGGGGCCGCTGAGCTCGCAAGCGCATCTGTCGCGCGTCTGCCAGGCTGTGGAGGAGGCCAAAGCGCTCAGCCATATCCGCGTGGTGACGGGCGGCAGTAAAAAAGAGGGGGCGGGTTACTACTTCCAGGCAACCCTGCTGGCCGGTGCAAAACAGGAAGATGCCATTGTGCAACGTGAAGTCTTTGGCCCGGTGGTGAGCATCACTGAATTTGACGACGAAGAACAGGTGCTGGCTTGGGCTAACGATTCACAATATGGCCTGGCCTCGTCCGTCTGGACCCGGGATGTGGGGCGCGCTCACCGGCTGAGTGCGCGTCTGCAATACGGCTGCACCTGGGTGAATACCCATTTTATGCTGGTAAGCGAAATGCCACACGGCGGCATGAAGTTATCCGGTTACGGAAAAGATATGTCGGTGTACGGGCTTGAGGATTATACCGTTGTCCGGCATGTGATGATAAAACACTAATATGCAGTTAAGAGGCTGTAATATATTGAAAATATATTGCAGCCGCTTGCTTGTGGGCCACTGAAGTTAAAATTAGTGCTCAGCAGAGCTGCCTGGTTGATGATTATGCCATCCTGACTGGAATTGGATAAACATGTGTAATAATGGCCCAAAACGGCAACTGGAATGACAGGTAATGGGATTTCAATATTGGTTCACGGTATGTGCAATTTTTCTGACCTGCCCCTTAATGCTTGTTCAGTCGATTATCTTTTTGCGACGAGGTGTCTACACTAAAACCTTCAAGGGAACGATGCGAAAGGAATATATACACAAAGACACTAAACCTATTGAATACTGGTTTAACGTTATTGCTCAAATAATGATAAGTGCTGCAGTACTTGGTTTAGGCTTCTGGTTATTAGATGACCTACCTGCCTTTCATAATTGGCACACTGAAATCCGCGCAATGCTTCCTTTTTAATTCACCATTGAAAAGATGCCAAACCTCGCTCAAGCGGGGTTTTTTGTTGCCTGGAGATAACCATGGGCATCGAAGCCAGAGGGATTAAAGAGTCAACTGCAATCTTGATCTTGTCATGCATGGTTTTCGAAGACGGATCCTTGTCAGGGCATAGTTGTAACGCAATATACTCATTTGTTATTAGCCTTAATATTTAAGTGGTTATTGTGTAACGAAAAAACTTGATCTGTGTCAACATATGACGCATATTGCGTGCGGTTATTTTTTCGGCTCTGGAATACAGAATGACGTTGTATCAAAAGATGTTGGTTTTTTACGCAATCATGGCTTCTATCTGCGCATTAATCACCTGGTTCCTGTCTAAAGATCGTAAACGCATCCGCCTGCTCAGCGCGTTTCTGGTAGGGTCGACCTGGCCGATGAGCTTCCCCGTTGCGCTGCTGGTCTCGCTTTTCTGAAGCACGCTTCCATTTTTAAACGATGAACATGGCATTCCCGTCACGGTAACTGTATAAATACACAGTGCATCGTAAAAGGAGTGCTTATGAACAGTTTTTACTCGCAACATGCAGGTTGCACCGTCCGCTGGCATGATTTGCCCGGCACCGGCGATCTCGTCGTCTTCATCCATGGATTGGGCTGCGCCTCTTCCTATGAATATCCCCGCGTCGTTCGTGACCCTCAGTTTGGCGGGGGCAGAACGATTCTCATCGATTTACCCGGCAGCGGTTACAGCGATAAGCCTGAGCACTACAGCTACAAAACTACCGATCAGGCCCGTGTTGTGGCTGAACTGATGGATCATCTGAAGCTCGATGCCTTCTGGCTGTACGGTCACAGCATGGGCGGAAGCATCGCCATTGAAGCGGCGGGGTTGCTGGTACCGCGTGTTAAAGGGCTGATAGTGTCGGAACCCAATTTTCATGCCGGGGGTGGGATGTTCAGCCGCTCGATTGCCGCACAAACGGAACAGCAGTTTCTGGAGCAGGGATATCAGGCCATGCTCCGAGCAGAAGAAACGGCGTGGGCCGGGTGCCTCCAAAGTAATGCCCCTTATGCTGTCTGGCGCGGCGCGTCGAGCCTGGTGGCGGGCGTTGAACCAGACTGGGAAACGCAATTTCTGTCTCTGCCTTGCCCGGTGACGTTGATTTTCGGCGAGCTCTCTTTGCCGGATGACGATGTGGAGCGTCTGAAGCAGAAGGGCGTTGAGGTCAAAATCATCCCTGCTGCGGGGCACTCCATGTCGTGGGAAAACCCGTCGGCACTGGCGCAGACGTTAGCGGAGTGTATGGCGGCGTGATTATCGTTGCGGAATGTTGGCCGGGTAAGCGCAGCGCCACCCGGCAACAAAGGCTGCTACATGATTAAAGCCCGAAGTGCCCGACGTGCGTCAGGCTGAACATCATGCGGGTGCTGATAATCAATGTTCTCTATTGCCCGGCTATAGAGGGCAACCAGCCAGTCGTAAACGTATGCGGTGGCCGCATGGACAGGCTGTTCCCCCAGGCGCGTCAGGCGCGGCGCGGCGCTGCTAACCACGGGCGTAACAAAGATTGCCAGCCCCTTACGGATGCGGCTTGCCGGACGTTCGGCAACAGGCGTCTGGTCGTAACCCAGCCAGCCAACGAAATTACCTATCACCGCATGTAGCTGTGCGGCGCTGCTCTTGTCGGTTTCGACAATACGCTGAAGCTGCTGAGGCAGGTTAAGACGGTAGCTGGCGACTACCAGAACCTCGGCAATTTGCTGTAACACCGCAGGCTCAAGACCCAGGCGTGTGGCCGCTGCATCATTGCGACTCCACTGGCGCAAATGGTTCATCCACACTTTATGCGCCAGGCGCGCTTTATCTTTTGTCTGGAACGTGCCGGCACTTTCCTGCGCATTATCGGCAAACAGATCGATGGTATCCGTAAACAGACCGTTGACCTGCTCCTCGCGCGGTTGCTGGACGGCCAGAAGCGTTTCGAAGGCTTTGAGGGGAGGCAGAAGCCCTTCGAGCAATTCACCGTGGCGGGCGGCGCTGCTTTGCAGGGTGCGAACCATGTTCTCGGCCTGAGTTCGTCTTGCTGCAGGCTCCTCAACCAGCGGTGCCAGATAACTGTGCATCAAAGCCGACAGCTCCTGGCGCAGCGCCGTTTTCAGCGTGTTAAGACGTTTCTGTCGCTGGGCAGGTAACGTGGCCTGAGACAGCCACTCGATGACGCGCTGCATGCTGTGGCTGTCCAGCGCCTGCAGCGTGCCCCAGCGCAGGCCCGGTTTACCCAGCAGATGCTGGACTGCTTCATCGAGATTCTGCCGGGTGGTAAAACGCGCGTCGTGAGGCGTAATCGCCCACACCAGACCCGGCAGGGCTGATTCCTCCGCAGGCTGCGTCTCTTTGACCCAGTTCATCAGTACCTTTGCTTTTTTTGCCGTCTGGTCGTGCTGCGCGGTCGCATTGCAGATCACCAGCACATCTGGCTGCAGCTGCTGGCGATAGTGTTCCAGCAGCCACTGACATTTGGCCTGGCTTAGCGGATCGGCGCTGTTGTCTGCAAAGACCGGGATATCAATAATATCGACGTTATCCAGCGCGCTGCTCTCGACAGGCAGTACCAGTTCACGCGTCAGGAATGCCAGTACATCGACGGGCAGGCTAATGGCATTAAGCATCTCGCCGTTGTTCAGGGGATGCAGCAGCGTCTCCTGAGCGTCCGGTAGGGTAAAGGTGCCATGGGTCAGGAAGCCTTCCCCCGGCAGACCAAAGTTATCCACCAGCAGGCTGAGCGGGGCGGCAAGTTCGCTGGCGTGGCTGGTCTGGTGCAGAACATGGGCGAGCTTTAACCACTGCTGGGTCAGTTCCTGTTGCTCACCCCACAAGAGAGACCAGACGCTGGCCCGGGTGGTGAGGTCAAGCGATGGCACCAGTTGCGCAAACTGATGCCACAGCACATCATCAATTTGCTGTCTGGCGGCAGGTACCGTGCTCTGCCAGAAGCGGGCAATCGCGCCCACTTCCTGCGCCGTTATGCCCGGTACACCCTGCGGCTGACGCAGGCCGCGCCACTTCTCAAGGCGCGTCTCGATAACGGCCTTATCCACGGCGCGGATCTGCGGGTGTAAGGTGGTGCGGGCAATAAACAGCTGCACCAGCTCGGCCTCGGTGACCAGGCTCAGACGTAGCGGGAAAGCCTCATCGTCCACCGCTGTGCTTTCAGTGGTGAAGCGCAGCGCCATGTTGGTCAGGGCATGTCCCGGGTTGATATGTGAGAAGTAGTCGAACGTGCGTTGCCCGGGGGTGACGTTCAGCCGCCCGTTACCGTTGCCGCACAGGGACAGCAACAGATGCGCTTTGGCGCTTTGGGAGTGGCCATACAGACCAATGCTGCTCCGCCGGGTCAGGGCCTGTTCAATGGCCTGCTCCCGCGCCTGCGCCGCATTGATACGGGCCAGCAGGGCGTCGGCATCGTTATCCAGCACCGGGGCATGCAGGCGCGTCTCGTTAATCCACCCGATTAAGGCCTGCGTGGTGGTCATCGTTGCACTCATTTCAGGTATACACTCCCGCTGTCGATCCAGTAGTGGCTACCGCTATGACGGCGATCGGCCAGGGTATTCAGTTTGAAGGTTAAGGCGTCAGGTGGGACAGGGGTTCCATCCTGCAGCCAGGCGTCGCTCAGCTCGAAAGATTCCGGGCCTTCGTGCTTGCTGCCTCCGCAGAGCTTAAGCCGCACGTTCAGCACGCCGTCGCCAGCAATCGCTTTGGCCAGTTCCGCCGAGTTGATACTCAGGGTATACAGCGGCGTCGCCGGCCAGCGTGCGTTCGCCAGCTGGCGGAAGCCAAGCGTGACGTTACCACGCAGCGGGAAATGCAGGCGGGCGTCGAGTTTTGCGCCAGGTTTATCCAGGTCGATATCCTGATACCAGACGTTCTCCTCACGCAGCGTGTTAACGGTGTTATCCAGCACGCCCAGATAGCGCACGGTGGAGTAGGCGCCAATATCGGCCGCCTTAAAGTTAAAGCGCGGCAGACGCAAATCGAGCGCCAGGCTGCAGAGCATGGCCCCCACGGCGGCGGTCGATTTCGGGTTGCCGATGCGACCCTGCTGGCTGAACGGATACCACTCATGAACCTGGTATTTATCCAGCCATACGATGCGATTGACCGGCACGGGCTGGAGATGGCGGATCAGCGCCTGCACGCCCGGCAGGCACCCCGGGCGACCGGTGATCAGCAAAATATCACAGCTGTAATGAGAGATCGCTTCGCACACCGCATGGAGCGGAGAGGCCAGCGTGAACTGACCTGCCAGCATCGCATCCTGCATTTCACGGAAATTCACATGCAGCGGCACGGCAAACAGGTCGAAGGCTTCAGAGCCAGCAGGCAGAGCGTGGTCGACAGCCTGCTGCAGGTAGTTCATCACGTTGCGGGTCGGCTTCTGCGGCAGCAGATCGCCAAAGGTGGCATGCAAACCGGCCAGCGGATCGTCAATGTCGCTGGATTCCCACGCGGCAAGGATCGCATGACCGATCGGCATAAAGAGCTGAAGTGCGGTCTGCTGGCGCAATACCGCCTGGGTATCAATACGCCCGGAGTCACCGAACAACGACGCCATCAGCAGAGACGCGTCCGCAATGCCGGACTTCTGCAACTGCGTTTGCAGGGCTGGCAACACATAGCGCTGGATAACGTCCAGCAGCGTGTCGTCGCCGGCCACTTTAAACCCTTCGCGGAAGAGAAGCTGTGGCGTGATTTTGACGTTATTCCCGGAGCCGTCATCCAGCTGATAGTGGGTGATCGCCATATCTGTGGTGCCGCCGCCAATATCGATAGAAGCAACGCGCAGCGCGCGACCCGGCTGGACACCAGGCTCGGGTTCACGATCCGGGCGGGCGAGGGAGGCGAAGAAGGCTTCCGTCTGACCACCAAAACGGGAGATCGCTTCGTTGTAAAGCCAGACCAGTTGCCCGCAGCTCGCTTCATCCCACTCCATCTGGATCTCAGGCACCGGCACCACGCTTTTATCCTGCTGCTTGCGGGTGGCAAAGTCTTCATCCTGCGGATGCCATCCCATCGCTTTCCAGACGATGGCAATCGCTTCAAACATGCGGCGACGGAAGATCTCGCGCTCCTGCTTCGGCATCGCCGAGGGCAGTGTGAGGATCAGCGTGCGCAGCTGGCGCGGAGACGCCGGGAAGCCCAGACGCAAGCGCGTGGCGACGCTGTTGATCTGGCCCAGCGCCTGTGCCAGCAGCTCGCAAAGCATATGGGTCATCAGGGTGCTGCGGCTGTACTGCGGGGAGAAAACCGGCAGACGCTCGTCCTGGGGCAGCGTAAACAGCGGTTCGCCGTCATCATTCATCAGGTTCATCAGCGGGAACGCGGTTGCCAGCGGCTCGCGTTGGGTTTTGCTGTTCATCTGGCTGAAACGCCAGTCCTGCACCACCGGCGTCTCATCCCACAGGTAGCGACGCGGGCTGGAGATACCGCTGTTACCTTCAGTCCCCAGACGCTGCATGGCCAGCTTACGCGCCTCATCGCCAACCCGGACAATAGAAGGCCAGACGAAGGCATCCTCGCGACCGCTTTCAACCGAGAAGTGCTGTTTGCCAAAGCGTGCTTCCGAGAACTCCAGGCGGCTGGTAAACAGGGGCTCATTGAGGAACTGCGGCTCGCTTAAAGAGCGCACCTGCAACTCGGCCGTCTGGCGCAGACCGTCGTTGGCGTCGCCGTGATCTTCAATAATCACGCCGCAGGTATGGGTGTTGCCCACGTCGAGGATCAAATCGACCGGAATGGCAGGCGTGCTGAGCGTATGGGTGACAAATTTGACTTCCGGCACAGTGAGCTGTTCACCAAGCATGGTCAGCACATTCAGCCAGTGTGCCTGATACTCAAAGCTGCGCATGGCCTGCTGCAGATCGCGTTCTGAACGGTGTTCAACGTCCGAGGCGTACTGCGTGAACGCTTCGCGCAGCCAGCCGTCTATCCACGTCTGGTCGAGGAAATTTTCTACTTCGGCATCGCGCCAGGCCAGCGCGAAGCGGGTCCCGTTGAGGATGTCGTTTTCCACCGGCGACAGCGCGGAGGTGGCATGCTCCGCAATCTGGCTGTCGAGGGCGAGGGTGACGCGATGGGTGTTGCCTGCGGTGTCCGGCGTCTCCAGCTTGCGGACCTGAACGCGCGCCCAGTTGTCCGGGCCGTCAACAAAGGTTCGCGGCGGGTTGAAGCGCAGGAACGGAACGGGGAGCCAGACGCCATCCAGCACGGCCAGGGACTGATGCAGCGCGATGGTTGTCTCAGGCTTGACCACCTCAGGTTGGCCGCCGTCCGTGCCGGGCAGGGTGTAACGCCCGTTAACCAGGTCGAAATCAAGGCGCAAAAGCGGGCCGTTCGCGGTTTTACGCACGAAACGCCCGTTGCTGGCGGTGTCCTGCGGGGTCAGACCGAAATCGAGGAACTGTACACCGCTGTTGGCAATAAGCGTAACGCTCTGTTTATAGTCGCAAAGATTTACCAGCATAGGATCAGGCACCTGCTTTCTTAAACGTCAGTGGAACGACGGTTTTTGCATCATAACGGGCATTGCATTCGGCGACATCGCTGGTGCCTGCTTTACAGGAGACTTCCGGCATCGGGTAGCGGGAACCGTCTGTGCAGCGTGCATTGCCGCGACTCTTAATCATCAGCTCGCCATTGCTGTGCAGGCCGGAGAAAACCTCTACGCGGCATACAACGTTATCGCCATGCACAACACGGGCGAAGCCTTTGTTGTTCTGGATCTGATAGCGCAGTGACGGCGGTTTGCCGGTCACCGGATCTTTTACGTCAAGAATGGCGCGCCAGGTGCCGTTCAGGAAACGCGTCGAGCCCGCTTTGACCTGACCGGCCTCCATGACCATGGCATCTTTCGGGATCGCGGCAATCACCACCGGGGCAGACACCGGAGCGGGATCGGGTTCCTTCGCTTTACTCTCTACCACCTCAGCCTGATGCAGCGGCAGGTTCATCGCCAGTGGTTCAACCGCTTTAATCGGTTTTGGGGCAATCGCCACGGGTTGCGGTGCCGGGGCGGCTGCTGGCGCGGGCTCTGCCGAAGGGGCCTGTTTTGGCCACAGCAGCGGGGCGGCAATGGCGGCAACGATCACAGCGGCAACCGGCAGCGACCATAAGGGCACGCGACGCTTTTTCACAACGGGCGCAGGAGCAGGCTCTTCAACAGGCGGCGCAACGACTGGTGCAGGCTCAGGCTCATACAGATCTTCCGGCGTAATGCGCACAACGGTGGCCGGCGCGATCAGCGGTTCGTCTGCGTGTTCAAAGGTGACGGCCGGGGTCGGTTCTGGCTCTGGTTCAGGCTCCTCTATCACCACCGGCGCAGGCTCAGGGATCAACGATTCGCGCAGGCAGTCGAGTACATCATCGCGTGCATTTTCATTCAGGTTTACAAACCCCCAGAACGCAATAACCGGTTTACCGTCAACCAGATAGAGGAAGTTTTCGCCCGGGAACTGGAAGGCTTTCGACAGCAAGGAGCCGAAGAGCTGTTGTGCGGTTTTAGGCGACTGGAGGCATTTCTTACTCAGCGATTCGACGCTGGCAAGGGTGTTTTCCAGATAGCGCAGGGCGCGAAAACGGACATCTTCATTGGCCGTTTTCCAGCTGGTGACGCTACCTTCCACCGGGGAGTACCAGTCCACGCGGTCACCGCCGTCGTTGACCTGCGGAATGGCCAGACAGTCGACAATGGCCTGCTGTTTGCGCAACCGGAGTGCTTCACGTATTTGCAACGCTGATTCAAAAACGGCTTGTCCGCCGCCGCCAACGGCCTGAAAATCATCCAGATTACCGCTGCGTAAAAGAGTTTTTGCCACGATTTGATCCCATATACTTCTTCACACCGTTACTTTAACGAAACCGGAAAGCAAACAAACGGAGGAAGAGACGCTAAAAGCGCCGATTTCTTGCGGCATAGATCGTGACGGTTGTGCTTGACGGATAATGGAACTTAAGACAAATCACCTTTTTCGGCACTGGCTGTAAAACCAGCGAAAAACGCGGCTTTAGAATAACCTGATAGTGTTTCGTTATTTGCCAGGTTATAGCGGCTGTGCTGTTATTACTGTCCTATATAATAAAACTGTCAGGGTTATAACCATGTCTACAGGGAAAACACTGCTCGCCCTTGCGCTGAGCGCTATTTTACCAGCCGGTGCCGCATGGGCGGCAAACAACGACACCCTTATTTACTGTTCTGAAGCGTCCCCCGAGTCGTTCAACCCGCAAATTGCCAGCTCAGGCCCGTCATTCGTCGCCAGCTCTCAGGTACTCTATAACCGCCTGATCAATTTCGACCCGGTGAAAAACACCCCGGTTCCGTCTCTGGCGGAATCCTGGACGATTTCACCCGACGGCAAGACCTATACCTTTACGCTGCGTAAAGGAGTGAAGTTCAACAGCAACAAATACTTCAAACCGACGCGCGACTTTAATGCCGATGACGTTATTTTCTCGGTCATGCGTCAGAAAGACCCTAAACATCCGTATCACAATGTGTCGCAGGGCAATTACGAATACTTTAACGACGTCGGCCTCGATAAGCTGATCCAGGACGTTAAAAAGGTCGATGATTATCATGTTCAGTTCACCCTCAGTGAACCGAACGCCGCTTTCCTGGCCGACTGGGGCATGGATTTTGCCTCCATTTTGTCTGCCGAATATGCGGATGCAATGCTGAAAAAAGGCACGCCTGAGAACGTCGACACCTGGCCAATCGGAACCGGCCCCTATGTACTCCAGCAGTACAAAGTGGATTCTCTGATCCGCTATGTGGCTAACCCGAACTACTGGGAAGGCCCGGTCCCGACCAAACACCTGATCTTCTCCATCACGCCAAACGTGGAGACTCGTCTGGCGAAACTGCAAACCAATGAGTGCCAGATCATTCCTGCGCCATCTCCGGTGCAGTTTGACGTCATTAAGAACAACAAAGACCTGACGCTGCACTCCGTCGATGCGCTGAACGTGGGGTATCTGGCGTTCAATACCGAGAAAAAACCGTTTGATAACGTGCTTGTGCGCCAGGCGCTGAACTACGCCACCGACAAAAAGGCCATCGTTAACGCCGTCTTTATGGGCTCCGGTACGGTCGCGAAATCTCCAATTCCGCCAAATATGATGGGCTTTAATAAAAATCTGAAGGATTACAGCTACGACCCGGAAAAAGCGAAAGCCCTGCTGAAACAGGCCGGACTGGAGAAGGGCGCGGAGGTCACGCTGTGGTCAATGCCGGTACAGCGTCCGTACAACCCGAACTCCCGCCGTATTGCCGAGATGATCCAGAGCGACTGGGCGAAAGTGGGCGTGAAGGCCAAAATCGTCTCTTACGAGTGGGGAGAGTATCTTTCCGGAATGCGTAAAGGCGAGCACGACTCCGCGCTGTTCGGCTGGATGTCGGATAACGGCGACCCGGATAACTTTGCCGATGTCCTGCTGGGCTGCAATAGCATCAAAACCGGCTCCAACGCTGCGCGCTGGTGTAATAAGGATTATGATGCCCTGGTGCAGAAAGCCAAACTGACCAGCAACCCGGACGATCGTGCGAAGCTGTATAGCCAGGCGCAGGAGATTTTCTATCAGCAGGCGCCGTGGATTGCGCTGGCAAACGGCAAAACGTTCTATGCAACCCGCAGCAATGTCACGGGTTACAGCGTGAGCCTGATGGGCAGTGATTTCTCAAAAGCGAAGCTGAACTGATTGTGTGCCCGGTGGCGCTGCGCTTACCGGGCCTACGGTACGCCAGGTAGGCCGGGTAAGGCGTAGCCGCCACCCGGCAACGAAAAAGGAGTGACAATGTCACATTTAAACGAAATTATCGCCCGTGTGGATGCCGCGATTGACGAAAGCGTCATTGCGCATATGAACGAACTGCTGATTGAACTGAGCGATGATGCTGAGCTGAGCCGCGAAGAACGCTATACCCAGCAGCAGCGCCTGCGTACCGCGATTTCGCACCACGGTAAGCAACATAAAGAAGAGATGGAGGCGCGCCAGGAGCAGCTCACCAAAGGCGGCGTTATTCTGTAATGTTCAAAACTGGCGTCGGGCCACCAGCCACGCGCCCACCACCAGCATTACTGCACCGCACACCGGGCCGATCAGCGCCCGCAGCGGGATGCCATGGCTTTTTAGCACGTCCATTATCAGCCCGCCGATGAGCTGGCTTGCCACCAGCACGGCGATGGTTGTCGCCGCGCCAACATTCTGGTAACCGCTGATGCTGGCAAAAACAAAAAATGAACCCAGCAACCCGGGGATCAACGTCCACCAGCGCACTGTGGATGCCAGCTCGCTAAACCCCGCAACCCCTTGTTTAAACAGCAGAATGCTGACAAACAACACAATGCCGACCAGCGAGTTCAGCAGCATCGCAATGAGTATGGTGGAGGAGGACTGGGTGATGCGCACCATCAGGGTATTTTGCACCACCAGGCCAATGCCCGCCGCCACCAGAAAAGCCAGCGTCAGTGATTGGTTCATTTAATCGCATCCGGATCGCTGCGCTCATCAAGCTGCAGCTGCATAAAGGTTAAGTCCAGCCAGCGGCCAAATTTGGTGCCCACCTGCGGCATCTGACCCGTTGTAACAAAGCCAAGCGTCTGATGAAGATGGATGGAGGCGTGGTTCTGCGCTTCAATCCCCGCCACCATCACGTGTTTGCCGATGTCACGTGCTTCAATAATCAACGCCTTCATCAGCATACGGCCAATGCCTTTGCCCTGGTGACCCGGGTGGACGTAAACCGAGTGCTCTACCGTATGACGAAAACCGTCAAAGGCGCGCCAGTCGCCGAAGGAGGCATAGCCAGTGATGATGCCATTCTCTTCGCTTACCAGCACCGGATAACCTGCGAGGGTGCGGGCCTCAAACCATGCGATACGGTTATCAGTATCGACCATGGTATCGTTCCAGATCGCGGCGGTGTGCAGCACCGCGTGGTTGTAAATTTCACCAATAGCGGCGCAGTCTTCTTTGCAGGCATGACGAACGATCATGATGGAACCCCTGAATGTGTTGTTTACTATGTTATTACGTTATTGCTACGATATTACACAACAACCCGGACAGATGGCTACGGTATAAGCCCGATTTTTTTGTTATTAAAACCTCATTGAAATACCGTTCATACACTATAGTATGACGTCATGAACACCATAACAGACACGATGAATCAACGGATTAGCGCAAGAATTCGCCTTGAACGCGAATCACGCGGATGGTCGCTGAGCGAACTCGCCGATCGGGCAGGCGTCTCGCGCGCCATGATCCACAAAATTGAGCGCGGCGACAGCAGCCCGACGGCAACGCTGCTTGCGCGCTTATCCGGCGCGTTCGGTATCAGCATGTCAACGCTGATAGCAAGAGCGGAGATGCAGGAGGGTAAACTGCTGCGCCTTGCTAACCAGCCCGTCTGGCGCGATCCGCAAACCCATTATCTGCGCCGCCACGTTTCACCGCGCACCGATCTGCCCATCGATCTTGTCCAGGTTGAACTGCCCGCCGGGAGCGATGTGCCGATGCCCGCATCGTCCTATGCGCTGGCCCGCCAGCTGATCTGGCTGCAGTCCGGGGAGCTGGTCTTTCAGGAAGGCGACACCCGCCACGAAATGCAGGCCGGGGATTGTCTGGAGCTCGGGCCGCCCAATGACTGTCGGTTCATTAACGAAACCAATGAACCCTGCGTCTATCTGGTGGTTCGTCTTAACCAGTCTGGCTCGTAATGTTAAGGCGCTCAGGCGGATCATGAGCCAGGATCAATGGACATCTGTACCATAAGGAGTCTCTGATGAATCAATCTGTTTCGCAAAACCGTCGCTGGGTACTGGCTTCGCGTCCACACGGCGCGCCGGTCGCGGATAACTTTCGTCTCGAAGAGCAGCCGGTTCCGGTACCGGCGGCAGGACAAGTTCTGCTGCGTACGATCTGGCTTTCGCTTGACCCGTACATGCGCGGCCGCATGAGCGATGCGCCATCCTATTCACCGCCGGTTGAAATTGGTGCGGTGATGGTCGGCGGAACGGTCAGCCGCGTTGAGCAGTCCAGTCATCCGGATTTTAAAGCAGGGGAATGGGTGCTGGGATACAGCGGCTGGCAGGAGTACGACCTTTCTGACGGCAGTGGTCTGGTCAAACTGGGCGAAAATCCCTCCCATCCTTCCTGGGCGCTGGGCGTTCTTGGGATGCCGGGCTTTACCGCTTACATGGGGCTGCTGGATATCGGGCAACCCAAAGCGGGTGAGACCCTGGTGGTTGCCGCGGCAACGGGGCCCGTAGGTGCGACGGTTGGGCAAATCGGTAAAATCAAAGGCTGCCGGGTCATCGGTGTGGCCGGAGGCGCAGAGAAATGCCGCCATGCCGTGGAGGTGCTG
Organism: Enterobacter cloacae complex sp. 382A5; assembly: GCF_050031095.1. Taxonomy (NCBI): domain Bacteria; kingdom Pseudomonadati; phylum Pseudomonadota; class Gammaproteobacteria; order Enterobacterales; family Enterobacteriaceae; genus Enterobacter; species Enterobacter cloacae complex sp. 382A5. The sequence goes on along the minus strand of NZ_JBLGVK010000001.1, from coordinate 2,424,057 downwards.
GGCTTTGACCAGTGTCTGGATCATCATGCCGATGATTTTGCCACGCAGCTTCAGAACGCCTGCCCGAACGGTATTGATATCTATTATGAAAACGTTGGCGGTAAGGTCTTTGACGCCGTGCTCCCGCTGCTCAATACCTCCGCGCGGGTGCCGGTATGTGGTCTGGTGAGCGGCTACAATGCCACCGGTCTGCCTGAGGGGCCGGATCGTTTGCCGCTGTTAATGGGCACCATCCTGAAAAAACGCATTCGTATGCAGGGTTTTATCATCGGCCAGGATTACGGACACCGCATCAAAGAGTTCCAGGAAGAGATGGGGCGCTGGGTGCAGGAGGGTAAAATCCACTATCGTGAACAGGTGACCGACGGGCTGGAAAACGCACCGGATGCGCTGATTGGCCTTCTGGAAGGCAAAAACTTTGGCAAAGTCGTGATTCGCGTCGCGGCAGACAATAAATAAACAAGATTATGGCGGGGTAACCCGCCATATTTATTTGTGAAGATACGATATATTGTCTTTAATTAAACCTACACAGCTTTCGTGCCCTCCTTGCGGATGAGCCAAAGAGCGATAAAAAACCGTGTTTGTACTTTTTGATGTTTATACGCATTTCCCACCACCAGGCATGACGATACAGGATATATCGGACCAACGTCGTTTATTTAAACTGACGTTAATAAATAGCATTAAGTTTTAGCTACAGGAATTGAACATGCTTGATTTGGATCATTTAGAGAAAGCGCAAAGAATCAGTCTTACCATGCAAGTTGAAATCAGTTTGAAAGGGGCATTAATTACAGGCTCGTTGAAACCTGGCGCTCGACTGATTACCAAAGAGATTGCCGATAAATTAGGAACCAGTATCACACCGGTTCGTGAGGCACTTTTGCGTCTGGTCTCCTCAGGGGCGCTGCAGGCCACACCGGCGCAGGCGTTTCTGGTGCCGGAGGTCACGCTGGAACGCTATAACGAGATCACCGCTATCAGGAAACAACTGGAACCAATGGCGGTAGCGGCCGCCTGTCAGCATATGACGCCAGCTAAGCTTGAGACGTTGCGCAAAATGTCGGATGCCTTTCATGAGGCGATGCGCAACGGCAATGTTCAGCAGGAGCTGCACGCGAATCGCGTGTTTCGGTTCACCCTTTATCAGTATGCGGAGATGCCAACGCTCAGCGCATTAATTGAGCAGCTGTGGATACGCATCGGGCCCTGTATTAACTATCTGCATCAGGAGCTCAACGACATCAAAGCGTCGGCGTATCACAACGAGGAGTTACTTGCGGCACTGGAAAGAGGGGATGTTGAAGCCAGCCAGAAAGCGGTGGATAAACTGATTGATGAAGCTAATTCACTTTTACAGCGTCAATATTTTAGCTGAGGAATTATTTAGTAGCCAATCTATATTTCCGTCGTAAAACATTCGCTCCATGAATAAGTCCTGATGGCTCTACGCCATCAGGAACGATATTTAAGATTACGAAAGAGAAAAACAGGCAATAAAATGCCTGTTTTAGTCCTACTCGAAACGATAAGCAACCGACAGGCCAACGCCGTAGTTACGACCCGGAGCCGGTTCGTAATAACGTCCGTTGGATTCGTTGACAATCACCGAGCCGGCATACGTTTTGTCGAACAGGTTATCAACGCGACCAAAGAGATCCAGGCCCCAGTTGCCGTAGTTGAACTTATACCCGGTATTCAGACCGACCACCGTGTAAGACGGAGCCTTTGCCGTGTTTTCGTCGTCGGCCATGATATCGCTCATGTAACGCACGTCGGTACCCGCATACCAGCCTTCCTCAGGCTGCCAGCCAAACGAGGCAAAGCCCATATTGCGGGCAATACCCGGCATCCGGTTGCCGTTACAGTTGTCATCACCGCAGACGTTGGTGCGGTAGGTGGCGTCCAGATATGTCCATGCCATTTTCAGCTTCCAGTTTTCAGCAAACTGCTGATCGAGGGAAACTTCCACCCCCTGACGACGGGTTTTACCGGCGTTTTTGTAGCTGGTACGTCCGCCAGAGCTGGCATCCACCACAATTTCATCGTCGGTGTCGGTGCGGAACAGGGCCGCGGTCAGCAGGCCATTGCCGATGCGGGTTTTGCTACCCACTTCATAGGTATTGTTGGTGGACGGTTTCAGGCCAATGTTCAGCCCACCCTGGTTATCCGCGCGGTAGGAGAGTTCATTGATGGTGGGGGTTTCAAATCCACGACCTGCCGCAGCGTAAAGGTTCCACGCGTCCGTCACGGCATACTTCACCGCCCCGGCCGGGAGCCACTTGTGATAGCTCGCGTCGCCGCTGTCGTCACCGTTGCCTGGCGTAACGTAATGATCGTTGGAATCAAACCAGACGGAGCTGTAACGCACCCCGGCATCCACAGAGAGTTTCTGGGTTAACTGCCAGCGGGTTTGCAGGTAAGGATCGACGTTCCACATCAGGTTACGTTCGTTGCGGCGCTTGTCGCCTTTTACGCCGTACTCCGGTACGCCGTTGTTCATCACGAAATTCTCATACCCGCGACGATCTTCGCTCATGTTTTCGTAGTTCAGGCCGGTGGTAAAGGTCACCGGCACCAGCAGTTCGCCGCGGTGCGTCCAACGTGTATCGATGCCCTGATAGTGACGTTGCATATCAATCACACCGCCAGAGTGGGAGGGGCGCAGCTGTGGCTGATAAGGGATCGACTGGTACTGGGTCATTTCACGCTCGCCGGCGTACATCATGACGCTGAGATCGTCCTGCGCGCTGAGCTGGCGGTCATAGCGCAGCCCGGCCTGGGTCTGCTTGATGGTTTTGCGCGTGTTGTACTGATCGCCACGCGGAGACTGGCGCGGGTTATCCTGCCACTCCTGGTAATTCAGTCCACCCGGATCGTTGGCTTTCATGTCCACGCTGTTAAAGATCAGCGTCAGCTTGCTGGCATCGTCAATCCGCACGCCCAGTTTGGCATTGGCGAGATTCTTCCGCGCACCGCTGTGATCGCGGTAGCCTTTGGTGGTGAAGCGGGTGGTGGATACGGTGTAATCCACATCGCCCGCGTGTGTGCCGTCGCCCATCGCGCCGGTGGCTTTCATCCCGTAGCGCCAGGTACCGTAACTGCCGTAAAAGCTGCTGGCCTCAATGGTCGGCGGCTGTTGACCGGTCTGGGTGTTGATGTTGATCACGCCACCGGAGGCGTTGCCATACAGGGCAGAGAAGGGGCCGCGCAGCACTTCCACGCTCTCAACGCTGGAGAGGTCGATGTTAGAAGTCTGGCCCTGGCCGTCTGGCATGGTCGCCGGGATCCCATCCACGTACATTCGAATACCGCGCACCCCGAAGGTGGAGCGGGCACCAAAGCCACGCATCGACAGCTGCAGATCCTGGGCGTAGTTCTGGCGGTTCTGAATTTGCAGGCCCGGGACGCTACCAAGCGATTCCGAGAGGTTAATGCGTGGCGCGGCGTGACGCATATCATCGCCGTTCACGACGCTGACCGCCGCCGGGGTATCAAGCTCCGATACCGTTTGTGGGGTGGCGCTGACGATCAGGGTCTGTTCATCCGCGCCCATTGCGGTGAGGGGCGAAAAGATAACAGGAGCCAGCAGCAGTGGAAGCGTAGCCCTATGGGCAGAAATGATTTTCATGAAATAAACCGGTTAAGGATAAGAAACGTACCAAATGGAACATGTGCATATATGTTAAAACTTTTGTAAATGCTTTGAAAACTATAACCGCACATTGCGTTAAGGAAAGGCGAAACGGAAAAGAAAAACTCCACATTTTGCTGATTAATGATTACTATTCTCATTAACAAAACGGCAATGCCATGACGTTGCCGACCGGAAGTGATGTCAGCAGTACACCCCCTCTTGTGAAAAAGGAATTGTTATGTCTTTACGTCATCTGTGCTCGCCGCGTCTGCGTCGTTCTCTGTTGTGTAGCGCTTTACTGCTTGCCGGTACCTTCCAGGTGCATGCTGGCGAAGAGATGTTGCGCAAAGCGGTAGGCAAAGGCGCGTATGAAATGGCCGTGAGCCAGCAGGAGAATGCGCTGTGGGTTGCGACATCACAAAGCCGTAAAATGGATAAAGGCGGAATTGTGTATCGCCTCGATCCGGTCACACTGGACGTGACGCAGGTTATTCATAACGATCTTAAACCGTTTGGCGCGACCCTGGATTCGGCCTCCCAGACGCTGTGGTTGGGTAACACCATCAACGGCGCCGTAACCGCCATTGATGCCAAAACGGGCGAGGTGAAAGGGCGCCTGGTTCTGGACGACCGCAAACGCAGTGACACGGTCAAACCGCTGCAGCCACGTCAGCTGGTGGCGGATGATGCCACCCACACCGTGTACATCACCGGGGTCGGTAAAGAGAGCGTGATCTGGGTGGTGGATGGCACAACGCTGAAGCTGAAGGATACCATCGCCAATACCGGTACTTACGGCACCGGCCTCGCGCTGGATGCGCAGGCGAAACGCCTCTATACCACTAACGCCGACGGCGAACTGGTGACAATTGATACCGCCAGCAACAAAATCATCAGCCGCAAAAAGGTGCAGGATGATGGTAAAGAGCACTTCTATCTGAACCTGAGTCTGGATACGGCCGGGCAGCGTGCCTTCCTGACCGATTCAAAACAGCCGGAAGTGCTGGTGGTGAGCCTGAAAGATGGCAGCGTGATTGAGAAGATCGCGACGCCAGAGTCGCTGGCGGTGCTCTTTAACCCGACGCGCAACGAAGCGTACGTGACGCATCGTGAAGCCGGAAAGGTGAGCGTGATTGACACCAAAACCTACAAAGTGACGAAAACCTTCGACACGCCGGTCTATCCAAACAGTCTGGCGCTCTCTGCCGATGGCAAAACGCTGTACGTGACGGTGAAACAGAAATCCACCCGTCAGCAGGAAGCGACCCAGCCTGATGATGTGGTACGTATCGCGCTCTAATGCGGACTTTGCCCGGTGGCGCTGCGCTTACCGGGCCTACAAAATCCTGAAATGTAGGCCGGGTAAGGCGAAGCCGCCACCCGGCTTTTTTTATTAACGCGAGGTCTCTTCCACCAGCGGGCCGTCGTGTTTTTCATCGTCATGATGAACCGGCGCGGTGCTGTGGATTTCATGCACGCGCTTACGCACGCCAAACCAGCCGGCAATCAGCAGAACGGCCAGCAGCGGAATGGTGGCGATGGTATAGGTGCCGTTCGGGTAGTCGAACGCCATCAGTACCAGCACGCTGAACAGGAACAGCAGGGTGAGCCATGAGGTCACCGGAGCACCCGGCATCTTGAAGCTCACGTCAGCCGCTTTGCCCTCTTTAATGGCTTTGCGCAGACGCATCTGGCAGACCACGATAAAGGCCCAGGAGGCGATAATCCCCAGCGCAGCCACGTTCAGCACGATCTCGAACACGCGGGACGGCACCAGGTAGTTCAGGAACACGCCAAACACGTAGACCACCAGCGTCGCCAGGATACCGGCATATGGCACCTGCTGCTTGCTCATCTTCGACATAAACTTCGGCGCAGAGCCGCCCATCGACATGGAGCGCAGAATACGGCCGGTAGAATAGAGGCCAGAGTTCAGGCTGGAGAGCGCCGCGGTCAGCACCACGATGTTCATGATACTGCCCACGTATGGCACGCCGAGTTTAGAGAAGAAGGTCACAAACGGGCTCTGACCCGCCTGGTAGGCGTTCCATGGCAGCAGCAGAACCAGCAGCACCACAGAACCCACATAGAACAGACCGATACGCCAGATCACGCTGTTAATGGCTTTTGGCACCATGGTCTGCGGGTCTTTACATTCGCCCGCCGCCGTACCCACCAGCTCGATAGAGGCAAAGGCGAACACCACGCCCTGCACCAGAACCAGCGCCGGCAGCAGACCGTGCGGGAAGAAGCCGCCGTTATCGGTTATCAGATGGAAGCCGGTTGCATTGCCGTCCAGCGGCTTACCGCTGCCAAGGAAGACGGTACCCACGACCAGGAAAATCACAATCGCCAGCACTTTTACCAGTGCAAACCAGAACTCCATCTCGGCGAACCACTTCACGCCGATCATGTTCATGGTGCCGACAATCGCCAGGGCGCCAAGCGCAAAGACCCACTGCGGGATATCGCCAAACGCGCCCCAGTAGTGCATATACAGCGCAACGGCAGTGATATCGACGATACCGGTCATCGCCCAGTTAACGAAGTACATCCAGCCAGCGACGTAGGCGGCTTTTTCACCGAGAAATTCGCGGGCGTAAGAGACAAAGCTGCCGCTGGAAGGGCGATGCAGTACCAGTTCGCCCAGCGCGCGAAGAATGAAGAAGGAGAAGATCCCGCACACCAGATAGACGAGGGCGAGAGCCGGGCCAGCCATCTGCAGACGTGCACCAGCACCTAAAAACAGACCTGTACCGATAGCGCCGCCGATGGCGATCATTTGAACCTGACGGTTGCCCATCGCTTTGTGGTAGCCCTCTTCATGGGAGTTTAACCAGCGACGTTTAGCAGCATGATGATCGGCTGCGCTTTTATTGCTTGTTTTCATTGAGTTACCTGTTTGCCTGTCTGAACCATTATCGTGATAGTCCTGCCTGGCAGAGAGCATACAAACGATTGCTTCTGCGCAAACACATGTCGCCTTCCCAGTCATTCTGCGTATGGATAAGGCGAAACATGGCGAGGCATCCTACCTGCAATTGATAAGCGACGCAAAATATAACCGTGCCGAAAGTGATGCACGTCGAAGGAAATCGTGTGGTCAGAGCAGACGGGGATCACAACGCGCTGAATCGTGGTGAGTTTTTAGACAAAAGATTCGCGGATTGATGATTTAAACATCAGTGGCGCTTATCAGTTGCTCAGTGGAACTAGCGGAAGGTAAACGCTATGATCGGTTTGGTTTTTATTCTGCCAGAACGAGGCTAACGGTGAAAATTAATGTAATCGGCACCAGCGGAAGTGGAAAAACCACGCTGGCAAGACGGATCGCTGATGAGCTGGCTATTCCTTATATTGAAATGGACAGGCTTTACTGGCGCCCGAACTGGCAGGGCACAGCAGATGATGCTTTTCTGGAAAAACTGGAGCATGCATTAAGCGCTTCTCAAAACTGGGTGCTCGATGGCAACTATAACCGCACGCGCCCCGTTAAATGGCGCAATGTGGATCTGGTCGTCTGGGTGGACTATGGATTTGTCCGTACGCTGTATCAGGCCGTTATCCGGGCGAGCAAACGGGCCTGGCATCAACACGAACTCTGGCCGGGAACGGGCAATAAAGAGAGTTTCCGGCGCGCCTTCCTCAGCAGAGAGTCCATTATCATCTGGACGATTAAAACCTGGCGCAACAACCGCAGGCGTTATCAGGTCGATATGCAAAACCCGGACTACGCACACATACGCTTTATCCGTATTACCCGCCGCGCTCAGGCGGAAACGCTGATTTCCTCACTAAAGTCTTATTCTTAACAGGGTTTTATATATCTGATTTCCGGCAAACCAAATGTAAATTAATTGTTTCTCAGCGGTGAAATACGCCTTTATTAATAACGACATGTTAAGTCAAACGAGAACGCAACATGTCCTGGCGAATCAGCATTCTGGATAAAAGCCCCATCGCTGAAAATGAAACAGCCGCCGATGCGCTGGCGCGAACCCTGGCGCTGGCGCAACAGGCGGAAACTCTCGGTTATCACCGTTTCTGGATTGCCGAACACCACAACACCCCGCAGCTGGCCAGCCCCTCGCCGGAGTTATTGATTGCCTGGATCCTCGGGCAGACTACGCGTATCCGGGTGGGATCGGGCGGTGTCATGCTGCAACACTACAGCCCGTATAAAGTTGCAGAAAATTTCAATCTCCTGGCTGCCCTGGCTCCCGGACGCGTGGATCTGGGCGTTGGAAAAGCGCCTGGCGGTCTGCCGCTCTCTACTCGCGCGTTGCAACTCGGTCTGAATCAGCAGGAAAAGGGCAGTTTTGCCGAACAGCTGGCGCAGCTCGATAGCTGGATCCGTCCTGAAAATCAGTCGGCGGAGGAGGCGGTTCGCGCCACGCCGCTGCCGCCGGTTCCGGCGCAAGGATTCCTGCTGGGGGCGAGTGTCGAAAGTGCTCTGCTGGCCGCAAAGCTCAACTGGAATTTTGTCTTTGCCGCTCACCTGAATGGCGATCCCGACCTGCTGCGCGAGGTCATCACCACCTGGCGGGAACACAGCGCCCGGGAGGTGATTGTGGCGGTTCAGGTCATTGTGGCGGACTCTCAGGCCCAGGCACACTCGCTGGCACAAAAGGTTGAAGTCTGGGGCGTGGAGCTGGCAAACGGCCAGCGCGTTACGGTGGCCAGCGAAGAGCAAGCCTATGCGTTTGCGCGTCAGGCAGGCAGCGAGCCGCTGCGTATAGCGCGTCGCGCGCAGTCGCTGGTGGCCGGGACCGCTGAGTCGGTACTGGCACAACTGGACGCTCTGCATCACCAGTGGGGGATTGACGAATTCATTATCGACACACCGGTTGCGGACGGCGCCGCGCGCGTGCAGTCCCTGCGTCTGCTGGCGCAGGCGCGACTTAACAGGGAGGTCAACGTATGCGTTTTGGCGAACAACTGATTGCCTGGCGTCGTGAGCTACACCAGCACCCGGAGCTGTCGGGCCAGGAGGTGGAAACAACCGCCCGTTTGCACCAGTGGCTGACCCATGCCGGTATTACGCCGCTACCTTATGACTTGCCTACCGGGCTGGTGGCGGAGATCGGCACCGGCAACAAACTGATTGCCCTGCGGGCGGACATTGATGCCTTACCGATCGAAGAGCGCAGCGGGGTGGCGTTTAGCTCGCAGCGTGCGGGAGTCATGCACGCCTGCGGTCACGACATCCACACCAGCGTGATCCTCGGTGCGGCATTAAAACTAAAAGAACGTGAAGCGTTGCTCAACGGTCGCGTGCGGATCCTGTTCCAGCCTGCCGAAGAGAATTTTGGCGGTGCGAAGAGCATGGTGCGGGCCGGGGCGTTACGTGACGTCAGCGCCATCTTCGGTATGCACAACGAGCCGGGGTTGCCGGTGGGTGAGTTTGCCACCCGCGGCGGGCCGTTCTATGCCAACGTCGATCGGTTTGTGATCCGCATTACCGGCAAAGGTGCTCATGCCGCACGGCCTCATGAAGGCAACGACGCGATTGTGCTGGCAAGCCAGCTTGTTACCGCGTTGCAGAGCGTCGCCAGTCGCAACGTGAATACGCTGGACTCCGTTGTGCTGAGCGTAACGCGCATTGCGGGCGGCAATACCTGGAACGTCCTGCCGGAAAGCGTTGAGCTGGAAGGGACGCTGCGCACGCATCGCACGGAAGTTCAGCAGAACGTCAAAGCGCGCGTCGGTGAAATCGCTGCCGGATTCGCCAGCGCCTTCAGTGCCCGGATTGATATCACCTGGTATGCCGGACCGACTGCGCTGGTCAATGACGAGCATTGGGCGGCGTTTGCCACGTCGGTCGCCCGGGAAGCGGGGTATGAAACGCAGCATGCCGAGTTGCATATGGGCGGAGAGGATTTTGCAGTCTATCTGCAGCAGATCCCCGGCGCGTTTGTCAGCATTGGCAGCAATAGCCCGTATGGTTTACATCACCCGGCCTTTAATCCGGACGAAGCATTAATTGAGCCGGCTGCCCGTTATTTTGCACAGCTTGCGGAAAAAGCCCTGCAACACGTTTAATTCAGAAGAGGTGAATATGTCTGCAACCCGACAATTGCGGCTGGGGACCATTTTGCACGGTGCTTCCGGGAATATGTCCGCCTGGCGCCATCCTGCGGCGGTGGCCGATGCCAGTATTAATTTTGATTTCGTCAAAGCGACGGCGTTAAAAGCAGAGGAGGGCAAGCTCGACTTTTTATTCGTAGCGGATGGCCTCTACATTAATGAGAAGTCGATCCCGCATTTTTTAAATCGCTTTGAGCCGTTAACGGTGCTCTCCGCGCTGGCGAGCATTACCTCGCGTCTGGGGCTGGTGGGCACGTTATCCACCTCCTACAGCGAACCTTTTACCGTGGCGCGCCAGTTTGCCAGCCTGGATCATCTCAGCAACGGCCGTGCGGGCTGGAACGTCGTCACCTCGCCGCTGGAAGGGTCGGCCAGGAACTTCTCGCGTGAAAAACACCCCGAGCACGCGCTGCGCTACCGCATTGCGGATGAGTATCTCGATGTGGTGAAAGGGCTGTGGGACTCGTGGGAAGGCGGTGCCTTTGTGCGCAACAAAGAGAGTGGTCAGTTTTTTGACCCCGCCAAACTGCATACCCTGGATCACCGGGGTGATTTCTTCCAGGTCGCCGGGCCGCTCAATATTGGTCGCACGCCGCAGGGACGTCCGATTGTGTTCCAGGCGGGCGCATCGGACGACGGTAAAAAGCTGGCTGCGAAGCATGCCGATGCGATCTTCACCCACCATGAAACTCTCGAAGAAGCACAAGCGTTCTACCGCGATGTGAAGCAGCAGCTGGAAAACAACGGTCGTCGTGCCTCTGATTTGCACATCTTCCAGGGCGTGAGCGTGATTGTCGGAAAAGATGCCGAAGATGTGGAAAACCAGTACCAGACCACCGCGGCGCTGGTGTCGGTTAAGGATGCCCTCAATTATCTCGGACGCTATTTCGAACATCACGATTTCAGTCAGTATCCGCTCGACGAGCCGTTCCCGGACCTTGGCGATCTGGGGAAAAACAGCTTCCGCAGCACCACGGATGAGATAAAGCGTAATGCCCGCGAACGTCAGCTGACGCTGCGTCAGGTCGCGCTGGAAGTGGCCTCACCACGCCCCCGTTTTTCCGGCACGCCGGAGCAGGTGGCGGACGGCCTGCAGGCGTGGTTCGACGGCTATGCAGCCGACGGCTTCATCATCCAGGGCGGGACACCCGATACCTTCCCGCGCTTTGTTGACCAGGTGGTGCCGGTGCTACAGGCCCGCGGCCTGTTTCGCACTGACTACCCCGGGACCACGCTGCGCGACAGCCTGGGCCTGGACGAACCCAAAAATCAGTTCACACAACAATAAAAGAGAACCCGCTATGCATAAACCATCGCTTATTCTGGCGCTCGCGCTGGCCTTTACCCCTGCCGTCTGGGCAGAGAATGTGAACATTAACGGCACCGGCGTGAGTATTGAGGCCAACAAAACGCCGATCAATACCGCCAAAAACGACGATGCCATCGCGCAGTTGCCGAAAGATTATCGCTTTGCCGTGCCGGGGAAATTTACCGTCGCGGTGGCGGGCCTCAATCAACCGCCGCTGACGGTTTTCTCGGATGACAACAAAACGCTTCTGGGAAGCGAAGTTGACGTGGCCCGTCTGGTGGCGGACAGCCTGGGGCTGGAGCTGAACGTGGTGCCAACCTCCTGGGAGGACTGGCCGCTGGGGGTGGCCTCCGGGAAATACGATGCGGCGATCAGCAACATCACCGTGACTAAAGCGCGTAAGGAGAAGTTTGATTTCGCCACCTACCGTAAGGATTCGCTCGGTTTCTATGTGAAATCAACCAGTCCAATCACATCCCTGCAGAAGGCGGAGGACATTGCCGGGCTGCGGATTATTGTCGGCTCAGGCACTAACCAGGAGGCCATCCTGCTGGCATGGAACGCCGAAAACCTTAAGAAGGGACTGAAACCGTTTACCCCGGTCTACACCAAAGATGATGCGGCACAAACGCTGGCGCTCCAGTCCGGGCGTGCGGATGCGTATTTTGGCCCAAACGTGATTGGCGCGTGGAAAGCGGCGCTGACCGGTAAAACCAAACTGGTGGGAAGCGTTGACGGCGGCTGGCCGAAGGCGGCGCATATCGCGGTGACGCTGAAAAAAGGCAGCGGCCTGGTGGAACCGGTGCAGACCGCGCTTAATGGCGTGATCAAAAACGGCGATTACGACAAAGTGCTGAACCGCTGGGGAGAAGGGGTGGAACGCATCCCGCAGTCGGAAGTCAACCCGGCTGGTCTGGGTGATTAAGGAGGCGTTATGAGCGAACAATTTCGTGACGTTTCGCCGGAAGATGCCGATCTTCAGCCCATCATCAATGGGCTGTTCGGTGAATACGCTGCCCGCTACGGTGACTATTTTTCGAAAGATGCTGAGGTCGAGCTCACCGAGTGGTATCTGGCGCCGCAGGGGCTGTTTATCGTCCTGGAGCGTGACGGGAAGATTATTGCCACCGGGGCGTACAAACCCTTCGACGAACGCACCGCAGAAATCAAACGCATCTGGACGGACAAAAGCCTGCGTCAGCAGGGGCTTGCGGGGCGCGTGGTGCAGGAGCTGGAGCGCCGGGCGGTGCTGGCAGGCTACAGCCAGATCTACCTGACCACCGGATTTCGCCAGCCGGAAGCGGTACGGCTCTATCTTAGCCAGGGTTACCAGCCGCAGTTCGATCTTAACCGCGATCCGGAAGAGTACAGCCAGCCCCCGTTTGATGGTCGGTTGCGTTTCACCAAAACGCTGGTTCGTGAAGCGTTAAGTAAAACCGCATGAGGTACGATGATGAGCAACGTTGAAACCATAAAAGTGGTCCCGGCGCGTTATCCGCTACGGGCCGTCGGTGCCGTGGTGGCGCTGTTTGTCCTGGCGGTCGTTGTCCAGTCCGTCGCCTTTAACCCGCGCTGGGAGTGGTCTGTGTTTGCCCGCTGGTTCTTAGACCCGGTGATCCTTGAAGGCGTCGGCCAGACATTACTGCTGACGCTGATTGGCACCGCGCTGAGCGTGATTTTGGGCGGTATGCTGGCGCTGGCGAGACTCTCGTCATCCTGGCTGCTGAGCAGCCTGGCCTGGGGCTATATCTGGCTGTTTCGCTCGCTGCCCCTGATTGTAGTGCTGATCATCCTTTATAACTTTTCCTATCTCTACGACACGCTCTCGCTCGGGGTGCCGTTCACCGGCATGACCTGGGGCAGCTTTGAAACCATCAATGTGCTGGGGCAATTCTCTACCGCCGTTGTCGGGCTAACGCTGGTGCAGAGCGCCTATACCGCGGAGATCATTCGCGGGGGCTTCCTCGGCGTGGATCATGGTCAGTATGAAGCGGCCGCTGCGCTGGGGCTACCGGCCTGGCGTCGTACGGTGCGGATCATTCTGCCGCAGGCACTGCGCACCATACTGCCGTCCGGGTTTAACGAAATCATCAGTCTCGCGAAGGGGACGGCGATGGTTTACGTGCTGGCCATGCCGGAGCTGTTCTACACCATCCAGATGATTTACAACCGCACGCAGGAGGTGATCCCGCTGCTGATGGTGGGGGCTGCCTGGTACCTGGTGATTACCACCGTGTTGTCCGCTATCCAGTATGGTGTTGAGCGGGGACTGGCCCGCAGCGAACGTCGCTCGGCGGTGAATCAGAACCGTACCCTCAGCCGTACCCGTTCCCGTTCCGTCACCACCACGCCCGCACAGGAGCCCGTCCATGCAAGCCTCTCATGAAGGACATATTTCCATTACCGGCATCAGTAAATTCTTTGGTCGCCATAAAGCGCTCGATAACGTGTCGCTTGAGATCCCACCGGGATCCGTCACGGTGATCCTCGGACCGTCCGGCTCCGGTAAATCGACCCTGCTGCGTACCATCAACCACCTTGAGCGCGTCGACGAAGGGTTTATTCAGATTGACGGGGATTACATCGGCTATCGCCGTCGGGGTGACAAACTCTACGAGTTAAAAGAGAAAGAGATCCTCAAACAGCGCGTCAATGTGGGTTATGTGTTCCAGAACTTTAATCTCTTCCCGCATCTCACGGTGCTGGAAAACCTGATTGAAGCGCCTGTCGCCCATAAAAAACTGAGCAAAAAAGAGGCCGTTGAGCAGGCGTATAGCCTGCTGGATGTGGTGGGGCTGCGTGATAAAGCGGATGCCTGGTCGCGCCATCTCTCCGGCGGACAGCAGCAGCGCATCGCCATTGCCCGCGCGCTGGCGCTGCGTCCGCGAGTCATGCTGTTTGATGAACCCACCTCGGCGCTAGACCCGGAGCTGGTTGGCGAAGTGCTGGATGTCATCAAGAAACTCGCCCGTTCCGGCACCACGCTGGTGGTGGTCACCCATGAGATCGGTTTCGCCAGAGAAGTAGCGGATCAGGTGGTGTTTATGGTCGACGGTAAAATTGTGGAGCAGGGCAGCACCGATGAGGTGCTGAACCGGCCATCGCACGCGCGAACGCGTCAGTTCCTTTCACGAGTCCTGTAAGGAGTACCCATGAAATATGGACTTCTGGCAGGGCTGGCCTTTACCGCCGCCAGCCATGCCAGTATTGATTTAAAAGCCAACGAGCAGCCGCTGCCGGTGACGGTGGATCAGCAGGCGGTGGCGAAGATCCCCGCTCATTACAAATTTGTCGAGCCGGGAACCCTCACGGTGGCCATTTCTGCGCTTAACTCACCGCCGCTGGCCCTGCTTGCCAGCGACAACCGTACGCGTATCGGCAGCGATCCGGATATCGCCCGGCTGTTGGCAGGCAGCCTGGGGCTAAAACTGAAGCTCGTTCCCACCGCCTGGGAAGACTGGCCGCTGGGGATCACTTCCGGGCGCTATGACGTGGCGCTGGTGAACATTGCGGTGACCGAACAGCGCAAAGAGAAGTTTGATTTTGCAACCTATCGCGTCGATTCGCTGGCGTTTACGGTGAAATCCACCAGTCCGGTGCGGTCGATTAACGGTCCTGAAGATCTTGCGGGTAAAAAGGTTATTGTCGGATCCGGCACCAATCAGGAGCGCATCCTGTTAGGCTGGAACGAGGAGAATAAAAAGGCCGGGCGTGAGCCCGCGCTGCCGGTGTACCTGACGGATGATGCCTCGGGCAATCTTTATATTCAGTCCGGGCGGGCGGATGTGTTCTTTGGGCCACAGTCGGTCGCGGCGTATAAAGCCGCGCTGACCGGTAAAACGCGCGTTGTCGGGCTGGGCCCGAAAAAAGCGTATGTCGCCACGACCACCAAAAAAGGCAATCAACTGGTCTACGCCCTGCAGGCCGCGCTGGACGGCGCGATCACGCGCGGGGAGTATCAGAAGGTGCTGGCGCGCTGGGGAGAGCAGGGCGAAGCGGTGACACACTCGGAGGTTAACCCGCCTGGGATCACGTATTAATTGTGCTCTACACTTAGGATTTTCACTCCTGAGAGGGCAACATGATCAAACTTTATGGTGCACCCGGCTGGGGCTCGGCAATCAGCGAAGTGATGCTGACTCTGGCAGACATCCCTTATGAGTTTATTAATGTGGACGGGTTTGATGCGCCCGGTCCGCAGCGCGAATTGCTGCAAAGACTCAATCCATTGTGCCAGGTGCCGACACTGGCGCTGGAAAATGGCGCGATCATGACCGAAACAGCCGCCATCGCCCTGATGGTGCTCGACAGGTGTCCCGATCTGGCGCCGCCCGTCGGACAGGCAGAACGTCAGCAGTTTCAGCGCTTGCTTATCTGGTTTGTCGCGAACGTCTATCCCACCTTTACCTATGCCGATTATCCCGAACGCTGGGTACCTGACGCACCGGAACAGTTGAAGAAAAATTGTATCGAATACCGTAAATCCCTCTATTTATGGTTCGATAGCCAGCTCAAAGCGGCCCCGTTTGCGCTGGGGGAACAGCTTACGTTACTCGACGTCTATATTGCGGTCGCACGTACCTGGGGGCCACGGCATGCGTGGTTTGCCGAGAATACGCCAAAGATAACGGCCATTGCAGACGCCGTGTGTCAGCTTCCTGAACTGCACAAGGTGTTAAAGGCAAACGGCATTATCTGATAACGTGTAAACCTGATTCATAACAGGAAGCCTGCACATGCCACATGTAGATATCAAATGTTTTCCCCGGGATTTAAACGACGAACAAAAAAACGCGCTGGCGGCTGATATTGCCGAGGTGATAATTCGTCATTTCAACAGTAAAGACAGTTCAGTGTCGGTGGCGTTAAACCAGGTTAATCCTGAAGACTGGAAAGCGCAGGTCTGGGACAGCGAAATTGGCCCGAAGCTGGATTCGTTGATTAAAAAGCCCGGCTATTCGATGTAATTTTATTTGCCGGGCAGCGGCCTCGTTGACCCGGCATTTAAGTTTCTCCCGACATTTCGCAAAAATCGATAATACGATCCTGTGACGTTTCCGTTACACTTTCCCTCTCTAAAACTTTCACGAAATCATCTGGTAAGCACAGCAGTTGCGTTAACTTCAGTACAGGATAATTTTCTCATGACAAAATTACCTCAGTTCTCACTCGCCTTTTTTCATCCTCGTTACTGGCTCAGCTGGACAGGCATTGCAGCGCTCTGGTGCATTGTGCAGCTCCCGTATTCCCTTTTATTAAGAATCGGACACGGGCTTGGTCGTCTGGCCATGCGTTTGCTTCCCCGTCGTGTGGACATCGCTCGCCGCAACCTTGAGCTCTGTTTTCCCGACATGAAGAAGGATGAGCGCGAAAAGCTACTGCAGCGTAATTTTGAATCGGTTGGCATGGGCGTCATCGAAACCGGGATCGCCTGGTTCTGGCCTGACTGGCGGGTGCGTAAATGTTTCAGCGTCAGCGGATATGAACATATGGAAGAGGCGCGGGCCCGTGGAAACGGCGTGGTGCTCATCGGTATGCATTTTCTCACGCTTGAGCTGGGGGCGAGGATCTTTGGCATGCTCAACCCGGGTGTCGGTGTTTATCGCCCTAACAATAATGCGCTGCTGGACTGGCTGCAGACGCGCGGCCGTCTGCGCTCAAATAAAACCATGCTGGATCGCTACGACCTGAAGGGCATGATCCGCGCCCTGAAGCAGAATGACATTCTCTGGTACGCCCCGGATCATGACTACGGTAAAACCAACAGCGTCTTTGTACCGTTCTTTGCGGTTCCTGATGCCGCGACAACCGCCGGAAGTTATATGCTGGTGAAGAGTGCCAGACCGGCGGTGATCCCGTTCGTTCCACGCAGAAAGGCAGACGGCAGCGGTTACGAACTGATTATTCTTGAAGATATCGGCGAAACGCTGCAGGGCGGTGATAAAGCGTCGGTAGCCACGCAAATGAACAGGGCGATTGAGCGCGCGGTGCTGATGGCGCCGGAGCAATATATGTGGTTGCACCGACGCTTCAAAACCCGTCCTGAAGGCCAGCCGGACAGATATGCGCGCAAAAAAAGCGTGGTCACTTCCAACAGTACTGTATCTACAGGCGACATGCCTGAACAGTCAGGCATTCAGCACTAAAGTATGCCCTCACCGTAACGTGAGGGCAGGCTGACGGCTACAGCGCAGCCCTGCGGTACGGTGCATAATCTGCTTGCCACCAGGTATCTTCAATCCGCGCCAGCAATATCTCATCCTCCATGGCTGGCGCAACACCTTGCTCAATGGCCGCTCTGGCGACGGCAAACGCGATATGGCGTGACACCGTTTCTATATGATCCACCGGCGGCAATAATCCACCTTTTTCGGTTGTCACCAGCGGCGACTGCGCGGCCAGGCTGCGGCTTGCCGCCATCAGCATCTCCTCGGTGACCCGGCGAGCATGGCAGGCCAGAATACCCAGCCCCAGCCCGGGGAATACATAGGCGTTATTACACTGGGCAATATCGTACTGCTCGCCCTGCCAGAACACCGGCGCAAACGGGCTGCCGGTGGCGACGAGCGCGGCGCCCTGTGTCCAGGCAATGAGGTCCTGCGGTTGCGCCTCCGCGCGGGATGTGGGGTTAGAAAGCGGCATAATCACCGGACGCGGGCAGTGGCGATGCATCTCTTTCACAATCTCTTCGCTGAAGAGGCCCGGCTGGCCTGAGACCCCAATCATTACCGTCGGATGCGCGTTTTTAACCACGTCCATCAGCGAAATATTGTTCGACTCAACCTGCCAGTCGCGGATCGCCTCGCGCGCCGTGAGCAGGTTTTTCTGGAAGTCGAGGAGGTTGGTCATATCGTCAGTCAGCAGGCCAAAGCGATCGACCATAAAGACCCGACTGCGGGCTTCGGCTTCGGTTAGCCCGTCATCCATCATCAGCGCCACGATTTTTTCGGCGATGCCGCAACCGGCGGATCCGCTCCCCAGGAAGACCACGCGCTGATCGCGAACACGGGTCCCGGCAGCATGGGCGGCAGCAATCAGCGTGCCCGCGGTCACGGCGGCGGTACCCTGGATATCGTCGTTGAAACAGCACAGCTGGTCGCGGTAGCGCTGCAGCAGTCTGGTGGCGTTTTTCTGCGCGAAATCCTCAAACTGCAGCAATACATTGGGCCAGCGCTGCTTCACGGTACTGATAAACATGTCCATAAACTCGGCGTACTGATCGTCGCTGATGCGTGGGTGACGCCAGCCCATATACATGGGATCGTCCAGATGCTGCTGATTATTGGTACCGACATCGAGCATAATCGGCAGGGTAGACGCCGGGTGGATCCCACCACAGGCGGTATATAACGAGAGTTTTCCAATGGGTATTCCCATCCCACCAATTCCCTGATCGCCAAGCCCCAGAATACGCTCTCCGTCGGTCACGACGATGACGCGAATATCATTGCGTGAGAAGCTTTGCAGCATTTCATCAATACGGTGACGATTGGGCCAGGAAATAAACAGCCCACGCGCGCGGCGATAAATAGTCGAGAAGTGTTCGCACGCTTCTCCTACCGTGGGGGTATAGATAATGGGTAACGTCTCTTTCAGGTGCGAACGCAGCAGGTTGTAAAACAGCGTCTCATTCGTATCCTGGATATTACGCAGATAAACGTGGCGGGAAATATCGCTTTTAAAATGACAGAATTGTACCCAAGCGCGTTCGGTTTGTTCCTCGATGGTTTCAACGTTGTGTGGCAACAAACCGTGCAGATTAAAGTTATCGCGTTCTTCTTTAATAAATGCGAGTCCTTTATTTAATAACGGGTTTTCCAGTAATACAGCGCCGCTATAAGGGGTATACAGTACTTCTTTGCGAGACATGAATGACTCCTGAATTTCAATAATCGGATAAGGTTCAGTTGCAGGCGCAGGTTTATTTATGTCTTTGGTTTTGCGCTAATCTAGCGGTTAAGGATCATAGGCGTAGTGATAACGGTCACAGTCTTTCTGGTTTAATTAATTTCAAAACACCGACGCAGCGATTAAAAACTTTAGTTACGAAAAGATGAATTAAGTTATTTAAAAACAAATTCTCGTGCTGTTCACATTTCCGGCGAAATCGCCATGCTAATTTCTCGGTGAACCATTTATATAAATGGCAATTTGAATACGATTAAATATTAAAGCTTTATTAAGTACAGGCCAATTACGATTTATTCCTGTTTATTGATATCCGAACCTACTAATCCGGTGATTATATGAAAGATAATTCTGTAACCACGTCTCCAGTCGCTTCACGTTTTGCTTTTGGGTTGAGCAATGCTGAAGTTGGCGCGGTCCCGTTGATGCTGTTTGTCGGGATCGCGGCCATTGTGGCCACCTCCGCGTGGGCGGAGCTGCTGCCGAAAAACATGATCGGTGGACTCGCGGTGATCATGACGCTCGGTTTCGCCTTTGCCAAAATTGGCCGACAAATCCCGCTGCTGAAAGATATTGGTGGCCCGGCAATATTGTGCCTGATGCTGCCCTCGGTGCTGGTCTATTTTGGCGTATTCGAGAAACACACCCTGGATACGGTTCACCTGTTGATGAAAGAGGCCAATTTGCTCTATTTCGTCATCGCCTGTCTGGTGGTGGGAAGCATTTTGGGGATGAACCGCGTGCTGTTGATTCAGGGGATGATCCGCATGTTCGTTCCGCTGGTGGTGGGTACCCTGATGGCCGTGCTGACCGGCTTACTCGTTGGTTCGCTGTTTGGCTATACGCCGTATCACACCTTCTTCTTCATCATCGTACCGATTATCGGCGGAGGGATTGGCGAGGGGATTTTACCGTTGTCGCTGGCCTATTCGGCGATACTGGGTCAGACACCTGACGTCTACGTGGCGCAACTGGCACCCGCCGCCGTAGTGGGGAATATTTTTGCCATTATTTGTGCGGGTACGCTGGCGCGCCTCGGGGCAAAACGTCCATCGCTTTCAGGCAATGGCATGTTAACCCGCAGCAAAGATGACACAAGCCTGTTTGCCAGCGCGCAGAGCGTACAGCAGACGGATTTCCATCTGATGGGGGGCGGGTTGCTGATGGTGTGTGCGTTTTTCATCGTTGGCGGACTGTTTGAGAAGCTGGTGCATATTCCCGGCCCGGTATTGATGATCCTCATCGCCGTGCTGTGCAAATACTTCAAGGTGATCCCGGCCTCCATGGAGCAGGGCGCGCACAGCTGCTATAAATTTGTCTCCGCTGCGCTGGTCTGGCCGTTGATGATTGGTCTCGGCATGCTGTACGTGCCGCTCGAGAGCGTGGTGTCGGTCTTTTCGGTGGGATACGTGGTGGTGTGCGGTTCGATCGTCATCGCAATGGCGCTGAGCGGCTATTTTATTGCGTCGCGTCTGAATATGTACCCGGTGGAAGCGGCGATTGTCACCTGCTGTCATAGCGGGCTGGGCGGGACAGGAGATGTGGCAATTCTTTCCGCGTCTAACCGCATGTCGCTGATGCCGTTTGCCCAGATTGCGACCCGCATTGGCGGTGCGTCGACGGTGATTTTCGCCACGCTTTTGATGGGCTGGTTAATGGCGCACTGATCCTGGATGTCAGAAGACTGAATCGCAACGACATTTTCAGCACGCCGTTGCGGTTCAGTTCTTTATAAATATCACTGCGCTGGATAGAATTACCGCATTCACAGCGACGGGAAACCGCACGATGACCGGAAGAGTTGATTACCAGATTGAAAAATTTCTCTTTACCGAAGCCGCCGAACCAGAGCGTCTGACGCGCCAGTGGGCGGAGGTACTGGAAGAGTGTCGGGTGCAACAGGCCGGTGCAGAAGAACGCCTGCGTCTGGCGCTGCTGAATGTGGATTACGTCACCAGCTTCGAGCTTCCTTTCCGGTTACTCCTCACCCGCGCCCCGCAGTTAATTGACGGCCTCAGAAAAGAGCTTCAACTCAGCCAAAAAAATGTGCTTTTTAACGGCAAGCGCTTCGGCTGTGTTTATAGCCTGAAAATGAATCTGGACGGGATCCCCGATGAATTTAACTACCACCTGAAAACGCGTATCCAGCGCAGTGATAGCGAAGGGGGGAGCGAAGTGCCGTACCGGCAAATCGCCCAGCAGGTGAAAGCGCCCCGTGAGCGATTAAAGTTAGCGCTGGAAAACGGGCTCGCGGTAACCGCACTCGACGGGCTTTTCTGGTTCGGCATTCAGCGCATCGCGGCCGATGTGCAACGGTTGCGCAAAACGGGGATGAGAATAACCACCTCCGGGACCGAGGTCTTTGATACGCTGACCAGGACCCGACGGCAGATCCCGGTCTATCGTCAGGAAAAAGCGTAGCGTTGCCACGAATATTAACGTAACCGCAGGGCTATTCAGCCCGCAGCAATATCGCCATCAGCCCAGGAAAACGGGCATCCAGATCGTCTCTTCGCAGTGAAATCATATTCTCTCGCCCCTGCGGGCGCTGCCAGATGACCCCGCTGTCGCGCAACACGCGCCAGTGATGGGTCATAGTGGACTTCACCACGTCTTCCGGGCGCAGCGCGTTGCAGCTCAGTTCACTGCCATCGGCCAGCCTGCGGATAATCGATAGCCGGAGCGGGTTGCCGAGAGCAAACAGCACATTTTCCAGCAGTATTTGTTCAGGTTCGGGGTGGTTTGGGATCATCGTTTTCCTGCGTCAACGTTCAGATTGAGCTATATCAACAATAGGTCAACCGTGAAAAAATAGTTCGATAATACTCGTACAATAGGACTATTATAGCAAACGAACACACAGGCGACCATCCCGGTCGTCACAACTCAGTCTTACAGACTTAAGGAAATATTATGCCCCGACCCATCCCTCTCGAACGTTATCGCAACATCGGTATTTCCGCGCATATCGATGCCGGTAAAACGACAACCACCGAACGCATCCTGTTTTACACCGGGATGAGCCACAAGCTGGGTGAAGTACACGATGGCGCGGCAACAACCGACTGGATGGCGCAGGAGCAAGAGCGCGGGATCACCATTACCTCCGCGGCCGTCAGCTGCTTCTGGCCGGGTATGGACAGAGGGTTTGAACCGCACCGGATCAATATCATCGACACCCCGGGGCACGTGGATTTCACCATTGAGGTGGAACGTTCCATGCGCGTGCTGGACGGTGCCGTCATGGTGTACGACTCCGTGGGTGGCGTGCAGCCACAGTCAGAGACCGTCTGGCGTCAGGCGAATAAGTATCATGTGCCGCGCCTGGCGTTCGTCAACAAAATGGACCGTCCGGGTGCCGATTTCTTCCGCGTCGTACGGATGATGCAGGAACGCCTGAAGGCGAATCCGGTGCCTATTGTGATCCCTGTGGGCGCGGAAGAGCATTTCACCGGCGTGGTGGATCTCATCAAGATGCGTACCATTGTGTGGGATGATGCCACACAGGGCATGGTGTTTAACTATGCGCCGGTACCGGACGAATTGCTGAGCACCGCGCAGGAGTGGCGGGAAAAAATGGTCTCTGCGGCAGCAGAAGCCAGCGACGCGCTGATGGATAAATATCTGGAGACGGGCGACCTTGATGAGGCTGAGATCATCAAAGGGCTGCGTATTCGGACCATCTCCGGTGAAATCCAGCCGATGCTGTGCGGCAGTGCCTTTAAAAACAAAGGGGTACAGCGCATGCTCGATGCGGTGATTGAGTTGATGCCATCCCCGCTGGATGTACCGGCCATCGACGGTGTGGACGAAAAAGGGCAGCATGCGGAGCGCCATCCAAGTGATGAAGAACCGTTTTCTGCGCTGGCGTTCAAACTGATGAGCGATCCGTACGTCGGGCAGTTGACCTTTATTCGCGTTTACTCTGGCGTGTTGAGAAAAGGCGACGCGGTGTATAACCCGGTGAAGGGCAAGAAAGAGCGTATCGGACGCATCGTGCTGATGCATGCCAACGATCGTCACGAGGTGGATGAGCTGCGCGCCGGTGATATTGCGGCCTGTGTGGGTCTGAAGGATGTGACCACCGGGGACACGCTCACCGATCCGAATGCGGTCATCACGCTTGAGCGAATGGAGTTCCCGGACCCGGTGATCTCCCTTGCCATCGAGCCAAAAACCAAGGGCGATCAGGAGAAGATGGGCATTGCCCTGCAACGCCTGGCGGCGGAAGATCCGTCGTTCCGTCTGCATACCGATGAAGAGTCCGGCCAGACGATTATCTCCGGTATGGGTGAGCTACATCTTGAGATTATTGTCGATCGCATGAAGCGTGAGTTTGGCGTCGAGGCGAACATCGGCCGTCCGCAGGTGACCTACCGCGAGACGCTGCGCAAAGCGGTGAAAGATATCGAAGGCAAATTTGTCCGGCAGTCCGGCGGTAAAGGGCAGTACGGGCATGTGGTCCTGAGCCTTGAGCCGTTAGAGCCTGGTAGTGGCTTCAAGTTTGAAGATGCCACGAAGGGTGGCGTGGTGCCGCGTGAGTATATTCCCTCTGTGGAAAAAGGGCTGCGCGAAGCCATGAACAGCGGCGTGCTGGCGGGGTATCCGGTTGTCGATGTAAAAGCGACCCTGACCTTTGGGTCGTATCACGACGTCGACTCCTCGGAAATGGCGTTCCGCATGGCGGCGATCCTCGGGTTTAAAGAGGGCGCTCGCAGAGCGGATCCGGTGATCCTTGAGCCGGTGATGCATGTCGAGGTGGAAACGCCGGACGAGTACGCCGGTAATATCATGGGCGATCTCTCATCCCGTCGTGGCATGGTGCAGGGCATGGAAGAGCAGTACGGCAGCCAGATTATCCGCGCTGACGTGCCGCTGGCAGAGATGTTTGGATACGCCACCACGCTGCGCTCGATGTCGCAAGGGCGCGCGACCTACACGATGGAGTTCCACCATTTTGCGGAAGCACCGCGCAATGTGGCGGATGAGATTATTGCCCGGCGTGCGAAGAGTTAATTAATTACACATGGTAGTCGTTGGGCTACCATGTGTTTTTGAGCCTGCCACTGAGTTATACAAAAAGCCCTTCTTTTCTTTCATCGTTTTACTTAATCAGTGTAGCCGATCGAACTTTCCATTTTCCTTTTTCCTGGACGAGACAATCTGCGACAACATGATCTTGCGTTTTACCAAATGCGAGATAGACATTTGTGCATACGGCATCAAAATCTGAATGCAAGACTGTTATCTGATCCCAGTCCTCATTCCAGTCCTGAGATTTGATGAACATATCCGCGTCAGGCATATCTTTTTCGTTACTGTCGCCTGAGTACATTGCTTTAATTGCTG
The DNA here is from genome assembly GCF_050031095.1 of Enterobacter cloacae complex sp. 382A5. NCBI lineage: Bacteria > Pseudomonadati > Pseudomonadota > Gammaproteobacteria > Enterobacterales > Enterobacteriaceae > Enterobacter > Enterobacter cloacae complex sp. 382A5. Next base: position 2,399,764 of record NZ_JBLGVK010000001.1, on the reverse strand, counting down.
CAACGGTCTCAGAGGTAACGTAATCATTCATGATGTCTGGATTGAGGACTGGCGGTTTGTCCTGATTCAACTGCGCGATATACCATTGATTAAATGTAAGAGCTGCCACTGCCGGTGCATCACTGCTATCAGCGACTCCGAACGGTGACAGGGCGAAAAGTAAAAAGAAGCGTCTTTTCATTAGTCATGCCTGAATAATTCATAATGTGGCTGTATGTTGCGGTATGCCTGTCCTGGGTACATGGTACGTTGTACAAAATCGCTAATCCACTGTTGCCCATCGTATATACAAACGTGGCCACTATCGTGACCCACAATATTTTGAATAACGGCTACGTCACCTGCATGCGGTTGATCATATACCAGGCGGAAGCCAGCGTTGACTAATGTCAGCCCCATATCTTTTGCAAGACGCGTATTGGGGATTTTTAATCTTCCTCCCACTCTGATTGCTTTTGTGACGTAGTGAGCGCAATAACCTGTGCTCCGAGGTTGGGCATGAGATTTGGCATACGAGATTGCACCATCTTTATTCCATGACATTGATATTTCCTTAATGAGAGATTGCTAATGCAACAGTCCGGAAATATCCTCTGTTTTACATCGTTATGGTAAACATAAAATGCCATAGAAGTTTTATATAACTCAGTGGGATACAATTAAAAATATCAATCCAGCGCCTTCACCATTTTCCCACTCGCCACAAACGTCCCGGCTCCCAGATGGTGCAGGGTATTCAGCTTATCCCCGTCAAACTGCCAGCGTCCAGCTACAAACGCGCGTTCATCGGCGGCGGCTGAAACCACTTCCCCGAACAGCGTATCGTACTTTTCTGCCGCGGATGTAACGGGTAATAACCGGCACTCCATCCACGCCAGACATTTCTCTTCAATGACGGGCAGACCGAGTGCCGGACCGTTCACCACCGGGATGCCGTAGCAGTTGAACTTGTCTTCGTCGCGCCCGCTAACGCTACCTACTGCGTAGGTCCAGTTGGCGGCGGACACGCCGGGAATGACGATGCCAAATTGCCCGCTGCGTTCAATCAGTTCACGCGACCAGGTGCTTTTATCCACCACAATGGCGATACGCGGTGGTTCAAACTCAACCGGCATCGACCACGCAGCAGCCATAACGTTACGCCTGTCCAGGGTTTCATCCCGACTGGTGATAAGCACGGTGGGGCCATGGTTTAAAAGACGGCTGGCATGACGTAATTCAACAGGACGAAAGTGGCTCATAGGGTCTCCTCATTAATAACGATGAGTATGGCGAAAAAGCACGGAAATCAAAGTGGACACGTAAAATTAGTTTATAAACAGAACATCACTGTTAAAGGAAACTGATGCATGTCCCCATTTCTGACTGCCTATTTCGCCCGCATCGGCTGGAAACAACCGGCTACTGTTGATATCGACACCTTGCGCGCGCTGCATTTACATCACAACTGTGCGATCCCGTTTGAGAATATCGATGTCGTACTACCGCGCGAAATACAGCTCGACGATCAAAGCCTTGTCGACAAACTGGTTAAGGCGCGTCGCGGGGGGTATTGCTTTGAACAAAATGGCTTGTTTGAGCGCGTGTTGCGCGAAGTCGGGTTTACGGTGCGCAGCGTGCTGGGACGTGTGGTATTAGCGAATCCACCGCAAATGCCGCCGCGCACGCATCGCCTGTTGCTCATCGAACTTAACGGCGAGCGCTGGATTGCCGACGTTGGATTTGGCGGCCAGACGCTGACGGCACCGATTCGTCTGCTTGCCAACGAAGAGCAGGAGACGCCGCACGGGCTGTATCGTCTGCTGAGCGAGGGGAATGACTGGGTACTACAATTCCGTCACCATGAGCACTGGCAGTCGATGTATCACTTTGACCTGACGACACAATATTTCAGCGATTACGTCATGGGGAATTTCTGGTCGGCGCACTGGCCGCAGTCCCATTTCCGCCATCATCTGCTGATGTGTCGCCATCTGCCTGACGGCGGCAAACTGACGCTGACCAACTTCAACTTTACCCACTGGCAAAAGGGCCATGTGGAGGAGCAGATCCACCTTCCCGATGCTGCGGCGTTGTATCAGCTGATGCAGGAGCGCTTCGGGCTGGGTGTTGAGGATCCGAAGCACGGTTTTTCCCTGGCAGAGTTGACGGCGGTGATGGCTGGTTTTGAAACTCACGGAAAATAGCCTCCTCGCTATCGGCCGCGAAACTCGCGCCGATGGCGAGAAGGCGAGGTGTTATTAAGCCTCCGTGCGCCAGCCAGTATAGAGACCGGGCTGGCGACGGGGATCAAGTCCGGTCTTATTCTGTGACTGGCAGCGCCATAACGTCTTTGGTCGTCATAATCTCGGCAAACACATCGGCAACACCGGCTAATGCCGCACGTTGCAGCGCTTTGTGGTCCACCACGCCACCCTGACCATCATCCAGATCGCGTGTTGCTGTCGCATCTTCAGGGATAATCACGTTATAGCCCAGCGGAACAGCGTCACGTGCGGTAGAGGAAATGCACATGTGCGTCATCAGGCCAATGACTATCACCTTTTTGATCCCTTTTTTCTTTAATTGCGCATCCAGATCGGTGCCAACAAAAGAGCTCGGGGTCGCTTTGGTGATAATGGCATCGCGTGCAGAAGGCTGTAGGTCTTGATAGAACTTGGCATAAACAGACCCTTCGGCAAACAGCGGGCTATCCTTTGGCGCTATATGGCGCACGAAGTACACCTGCATCCCCTTTTGATGGGCATAGCTAACCAGCTTTTGACTGTTCTTCAGTACCTTATCGCCATCAGGGATCACCATCTGACCACGAAAATCTTTACCTGCGTAATATTCGTTTTGGATATCCACCACGATTAACGCCGTTTGTGAGGCGGATAAAGACGAAGTCGCCGTTGCGCCTGTCATTGCACGAATGGTTTTGCTATTCGTGCCGGTCGTTTCCTGCGCGCTAGCATAAGTGGAAAAAGTGCTCATCATGCCGATCAGCAATGCTGTACGAAAAAATGGTTTCATCACGCGAACTCCTTCTGTGTTGTGTTCGGGAGCCATTATTCCGCACAGTTGCTCACAGTATGAGTCACCTGAAGAACCAATAACGATACTTTTGGGCCATTATGAGACGACATTTCGTGGTGGAATTTTCTTCTGCAAAGCGGCATGCTTCAGCCTTCATCGCCCGGTGGCGGCTACGCCTTACCGGGCCTACAGCCCACGCGGCGGCATCATTCGAAGGCATGTTGATATGGAAATCGTTTTGCGAAATAAATTCAGTTCATTGGGTATGTTGCTGGGAGGAATTGCACTCATTCTCTCAATGCCGGAATTATTCTCGCTGTTGTGGCTCTGGGGCTTTCGTTCATCGGAGGGATGTGCAAGGAGAGCCGTTGGGGGATCTCCGGGGCACTTCTTTTCTCAGGGCTAACGCTAACGTTCCATGCTGTGCTACTTGCATTCGGATTGATCGTCGCTGTGCTGTTGCTGCTATTTATTCTCTCTCTGGTAACCGGAGGGGCAGTAAGTTGACATTAAAGCCCGGTGGCGGCTACGCCTTACCGGGCCGACAGGTGCTTGAACGTAGGTCGGGTAAGGCGAAGCCGCCACCCGACAAAATCAACGGCGCGACCTCACCACCTGATACCGACGGGTAAAATACTCAAACGGTGCGCTCCACACGTGTACCAGACGGGTGAACGGGAAGATAAGGAAGATTGTCATCCCCAGCACCAGATGAACGCGGAAGATGGGGGCAACGCCACTCAACATTTCCGATGAGCCGCCCTTAAACGTCACAATTCCCTGTGCCCAGCCGACCAGCTTCATCATCTCGCTTCCGTCAGGATACTGGGCGGAGAAAGGAATGGTCGATAGCCCCAGAATGCACTGTATCAGCAGGATACTCATGATGATGATATCCGGCGTGGTGGAAGTGGCGCGCACCCGCTGGTTGAACAGGCGGCGAATCAGCAGCATGGAACCGCCAATCAGCGTCAGCACGCCGCAAATCCCCCCTGCAATCATGGCTAACTGCTGCTTAACCGCGACGGGTAAAAACCAGGCATACATCCAGTGCGGGGTTAGCATGCCGAACAGGTGTCCGAAGAAAATCCCCAGGATCCCAATGTGAAACAGGTTAGAGGCCCAGTTCATACCGCGTTTGCTGAGCATCTGGCTCGACGAGGCGCGCCAGGTGTATTGCCCGTAGTCGTAGCGCAACCAGCTGCCGAGGAAAAACACGGTGGCGCAGATGTAGGGGTAAATGTCATAGAAAAAGACGTTCAGGTAATGTGTCATTTTGGGCCTCCGGCGCTGACGTCCACATACTGCGGCGCGACGTCCTGGCTAAAGCGTCGTTGATAGTGCTGCATCGGCGAGCTGTCGCACGATGTGGCGTTGTCTTCGATAAACTTGACCTGTTCCTCTTCCCAGACGGCATCCAGCGCCTGGCGGGTATCATCGCGTTTCTCCGTGGCCACCTGTTTCGCCACGCTGTCGCTGGAAAGCCGCGTTCCGGCCAACACCAGCAGGGCATCGAACAGCTGATAATGGGCCACGCCGCGCTGCTTCAGACGCCCGCCAATCAGCGCCAGGATAGGCGCGACGTTCTGCAATCCTTCGCGCGCCTCGTCGTCCGTAACGATACTGAGGTACTCCAGATAGAGCGGCAGATAGTCCGGCAGTTCGCGGCAGTCGAGCTGTAGCCCGGCTTTCTCATACTGGCCCATCAGGTCGACCATTGCCTGACCGCGATCGCGGGATTCAGCGTGAACATGCTCGAACAGCAGCAGCGACGTCGCGCGGCCACGCTCAAATACCTCGCACCACTCGGCCTGTTTATCCAGCAGCGGGGCGCTCAGGTGCTGACGGGCAAACGACAGCAGCATGGGTGCGTCCTGCTCAATGAGCGAAAGCGCTTCCTCGCGATTTTCCCACAGGGTCTCATCGGGATACTCAATCAGCAGCGCGATGATTTTGAGGATCTGCATTACTCTCCCTCCCCATGTTCGCGCACCTCGGTGATGTTGATGGCATCAATCCGGCTGCTGTTGAAGAGGTTAAATTTGGTGTCAGAGCCGTGGCAGCCGTCACCAAAGGTGAAGCCGCAGCCGTTACGTTCCGGGAAGGCATCGCGCGCCATTTCACGGTGGCTGGTGGGGATCACGAAACGATCCTCATAGTTGGCGATGGCCAGATAGCGGTACATCTCTTCAACCTGTTCTACGGTAAGGCCTACCTCCTCAATCGCACGGGTGTCCGTGACGCCTTCTACCGTCTGGGAGCGCTTGTAGTGTCGCATCGCCATCATGCGTTTAAGCGCGCGCAGCACCGGGCCGGTATCCCCCGCGCTGAGCATATTGGCCAGATACTGCACGGGAATGCGCAGGCTCTCTACGGCAGGCAGGACGCCGTCGCTCTGCGGCAGACCGCCTGCGTCAGCGTAGGACTGGATCGGTGACAGCGGCGGCACATACCAGACCATCGGCAGGGTGCGGTATTCGGGGTGCAGCGGCAGGGCCAGCTTCCAGTCCATCGCCATTTTGTAGACCGGGGAGCGCTGGGCCGCATCAATCACGTTCTGCGGAATGCCCTGTTTCAGCGCTTCTTCAATCACCGCCGGGTCGTTCGGGTTGAGGAACACGTCGCACTGGCGCTCGTAGAGATCGGTTTCATGCTCGGTGCTGGCGGCTTCCTCAATACGGTCCGCGTCATACAGCAGCACGCCGAGATAGCGGATGCGCCCGACGCAGGTTTCCGAGCAGACGGTCGGCTGGCCGGATTCAATGCGCGGGTAGCAGAAGATGCATTTTTCTGACTTGCCGCTCTTCCAGTTGAAGTAGATCTTTTTGTACGGACAACCGCTGATGCACAGACGCCAGCCGCGGCATTTGTCCTGATCAATCAGCACAATGCCGTCCTCTTCGCGCTTGTAAATGGCGCCGCTCGGGCAGGTGGCGACGCAGCTTGGGTTCAGGCAGTGCTCGCACAGGCGCGGCAGGTACATCATGAAGGTGTTTTCAAACTGGCCGTACATCTCTTTCTGGATCTTCTGGAAGTTACGGTCGCGGGCGCGTTTTTCGAATTCGCCGCCCAGCAGCTCCTCCCAGTTGGGCCCCCAGACGATTTTGTCCATCCGCTTGCCGTCAATCAGCGAGCGCGGACGGGCGGTAGGGAGGTGATCCCCCTCCGGCGCGCGGTGCAGATCCTGATAATCGAAGGTGAAAGGCTCATAGTAATCGTCAATCTGCGGCAGGGCGGGGTTAGAAAATATTTTCGACAGTACCCCCATTTTGCCGCCGAGGCGCGGCGTCAGCTTACCGTGAATACCGCGGATCCAGCCGCCTTGCCACTCCTCCTGGTCTTCCCAGTTTTTCGGGTAGCCGATCCCCGGTTTGGTCTCGACGTTGTTGAACCACGCATATTCCATCCCTTCACGCCCGGTCCAGACGTTTTTGCAGGTGACCGAGCAGGTGTGGCAGCCAATGCATTTATCGAGATTCAGTACCATGCCAACCTGTGAACGTATTTTCATTTTTTCGTCTCCTGTACCTGATCCCGACCTTCGCCATCCAGCCAGTTAATGTTTTTCATTTTGCGGATCATGATGAATTCGTCGCGGTTGGAGCCAACGGTGCCGTAATAGTTGAAGCTGTATGCCAACTGGGCGTAACCGCCAATCATGTGCGTCGGTTTCGGGCAGACGCGGGTCACTGAGTTATGAATACCGCCCCGGCGTCCCGTCACCTCTGAACCGGGAATGTTAAGAATGCGCTCCTGGGCGTGGTACATCATGGTCATACCCGGCGGCACGCGCTGGCTCACCACCGCGCGGGCGGTGAGGGCGCCGTTGGCGTTGAAGGCTTCAATCCAGTCGTTGTCCTCAATGCCCAGCTCACGCGCGTCGGTTTCACTGATCCAGACAATCGGCCCGCCGCGCGACAGGGTCTGCATCAGCAGGTTTTCACTGTAGGTAGAGTGGATGCCCCATTTCTGGTGCGGCGTCAGGAAGTTGAGCGCTTTTTCCGGGAAGCCGTTCGGCGGGATCTCGCGCATATGGCTGACGCTGCGGGTATCAATCGGCGGACGGTAAGCCACCAGACTTTCGCCGAAGGCGCGCATCCACGGGTGATCCTGATACAGCTGCTGACGGCCGGAGAGGGTGCGCCACGGGATCAGCTCGTGAACGTTGGTATAACCCGCGTTGTAGGAGACATGCTCGCTTTCCAGACCGGACCAGGTTGGGCTGGAGATGATTTTACGCGGCTGCGCCTGAATATCGCGGAAGCGGATTTTTTCATCTTCTTTATTCAGCGCCAGGTGGGTGTGGTCGCGTCCGGTCAGTTCGCCCAGCGCCTCCCACGCCTTCACTGCCACCTGACCGTTGGTTTCCGGTGCCAGCGCGAGGATCACTTCGGCGGCATCAATGGCCGTCTCGATACGCGGACGGCCTTTCGCCGGACCGTCGAGCTTGACGTAGTTCAGCTTGCCGAGGAACTCGACCTCGTTTTGCGTGTTCCACGAGATCCCTTTCCCGCCGTTGCCGAGCTTGTCCAGCAAGGGGCCGAGGGAGGTAAAGCGCTCCCAGGTTTCCGGGTAGTTACGCTCGACGACCGCAATGTTCGGCGCGGTTTTGCCGGGGATCAAATCGCATTCGCCTTTGCGCCAGTCCTGAATATCAAACGGCTGGGACAGTTCCGCCGGGGAGTCGTGCTGCAGAGGCTGCAACACGACGTCCGTTTCCGTACCGAGATGGCCGACGCACACGTCAGAGAAAACTTTGGCGATGCCTTTGTAAATCTCCCAGTCGCTGCGCGATTCCCACGCCGGGTCGACGGCGGCAGACAGCGGATGAATAAACGGATGCATGTCGGAGGTGTTCATGTCGTCCTTTTCATACCAGGTGGCGGTGGGCAGGACGATGTCAGAGAACAGGCAGGTGCTGGACATACGGAAATCGAGCGTTACCAGCAGGTCGAGTTTGCCCTCAATGGCGTTAGTCTGCCAGTCGACCTCTTCAGGCTTCACGTCATCGGTCGAGCCTAAATCTTCTCCCTGGATCCCGCTTTCGGTGCCGAGCAAATACTTGAGCATGTACTCGTGGCCTTTGCCGGAGGAGCCAAGCAGGTTCGAGCGCCAGACAAACAGATTGCGCGGGTGGTTTTTACCGCTGTCGGGCTGCTCGCAGGCGAAGCGGATATCACCCGATTTCAACGCCTGAACGGTGTACTCCTGCGGCGACAGGCCTGCTGCCTCAGCGCGGGCTTTGATGTGCAGTGGGTTGAGGTTGAGCTGCGGCGCCGACGGCAGCCAGCCCATACGCTCGGCGCGGACGTTGAAGTCGATCAGGTGACCGGTGAATCGGGATGCATCCGCCAGCGGAGAAAGCAGCTCCTGCGCCGTCAGCTTCTCATAGCGCCACTGGCTGGCGTGGTTGTAAAAGAACGAGGTGCTGTTCATCTGGCGCGGCGGGCGGTTCCAGTCCAGCGCGAAGGCCAGCGGCAGCCAGCCGGTTTGCGGACGCAGCTTCTCCTGGCCCACGTAGTGCGACCAGCCACCGCCGCTTTGGCCTACGCAGCCGCAGAAGACCAGCATATTGATCATGCCCCGGTAGTTCATGTCCATGTGGTACCAGTGGTTTACCCCGGCACCGAGAATGATCATCGAGCGTCCATGCGTTTTGTGCGCCGTGTCGGCAAACTCACGGGCAATTTTTTCAATCAGATACGCGGGGACACCGGTGATCTGTTCGCCCCAGGCCGGTGTATACGCTTTGATCTCACCATAATTTTCAGCCGCGTTACTGTCTTCCAGACCACGATCGAGACCGTAGTTGGCGAGCACCAGATCGTATACGCTGACCACATGTTTCTGGCTGCCGTCGGCAAGCGTCAGGGTTTTACTCGGCACGCGGCGGGTCAACACTGGCTCCTGTTTCACGCTGCGAAAATGCGGATTCTCATTGCCACCAAAGTAGGGGAAGGCGACATCCGCCACGCTGTCGTGGGTGATCAGCAGGGAAAGGGTCAACTCCGTTTCCTGACCCGCAGCCAGCGATTCCAGGTTCCATTTGCCTTTTTCGCCCCAGCGGAAGCCAATGGAACCGTTAGGAACCACCAGATTACCGGCAATATCAAAGGCGACGGTTTTCCACTCCGGATTGTTGGCTTCGCCCAGCCCGTCCACAAGGTCGGACGCCCGCAGCATGCGTCCCGGCACCAGACGACCATCGGCCTGCTCATCCAGCAGAACCAGCATCGGCATGTCAGTGTAGCGGCGGCAGTAGTTGAGGAAGTAGTCGCTTGGGTTATCGAGGTGGAACTCTTTGAGGATCACATGTCCCATGGCCATCGCCAGCGCGCTGTCGGTCCCCTGTTTGGGGGCGAGCCACTGGTCGCTCAGTTTGGCAACTTCTGAGAAGTCCGGCGTGATGGCAACGGTTTTGGTCCCTTTATAACGAACCTCGGTAAAGAAATGGGCGTCGGGGGTGCGCGTCTGGGGAACGTTAGAGCCCCAGGCGATGATATAGCTGGAGTTGTACCAGTCGGCGGACTCCGGCACGTCGGTCTGCTCGCCCCAGGTCATGGGCGAGGCGGGAGGCAGGTCGCAATACCAGTCATAGAAACTCAGGCAGGTACCGCCGAGCAGAGAGAGATAGCGCGTACCGGCAGCGTAAGAGACCATCGACATCGCCGGAATAGGCGAGAAACCGGCCACGCGGTCCGGGCCATAATTTTTGATGGTCCAGACGTTGGCGGCGGCAATCAGCTGGTTCAACTCTTTCCAGTTCGAGCGGATAAACCCGCCTTTACCGCGTGCCTGTCGGTAGCTCTGCGCTTTTTGCGGATCGTTTTGAATGGCATCCCAGGCGAGTACCGGGTCGCTGTGCTGCGCCAGCGCCTCGCGCCAGAGTTCAATCAGCCTGCGGCGCACCAGTGGATATTTGAGGCGGTTGGCGCTGTAGAGGTACCAGGAGTAGCTTGCGCCGCGTGGGCAACCGCGTGGCTCATGGTTAGGCAGGTCCGGGCGAGTGCGGGGGTAATCGGTCTGCTGGGTTTCCCAGGTCACCAGTCCGTTTTTGACATAAATCTTCCAGCTGCAGGAGCCGGTACAGTTCACGCCGTGGGTAGAGCGCACAATCTTGTCGAACTGCCAGCGCTGGCGGTAGCTGTCTTCCCAGTCCCGGTTGGTGTGATACACCTGCCCGTGCCCATCGGCGAAACTGTCGCCTTTTGTTTTGAAGTAACGAAAGCGGTCCAGCAGTTTGCTCATGACATTTCTCCTGCTTCGATAGCATGGCCGAAGGGTGCTGCATCACGCTCCGGCGAAGATGTAGTTATTATTTTTGTGAGGATTTACGGCCGTACACCAGCCAGGTGACGAGCACGCAGACGATGTAAAACACGAGGAAGACTTTCATGGCGCCGACCGGCGATCCGGTCATTGCCAGCGAGGTGCCGAAGGCTTTAGGGATAAAAAATCCGCCTACTGCGCCAATGGCAGAGATAAAGCCCAGCGCGGCAGCGGTGTCCGTCACGGCTTCATGCTGCGCCTGTTCATCCGTGCCACCTTGCTTTCTCACCCGGTCGATGGTGATTTGGCGAAAGATAATCGCAATCATCTGGAAGGTTGAGCCGCTGCCCAGCCCGGCGGTGAGGAACAGCCCCATAAAGACCAGATAAAACGCGACAAAGCTGCCGGAGCCCGAGCCGGGCAGGGTCAGGAAGATCAGGGCGCTAAAGATGGCCATAAAGACAAAGTTGATGAGCGTGACGCGCACGCCGCCCAGCCTGTCGGAGATCATCCCGCCCGCTGAACGCGCCAGCGCACCAATCAGGGGGCCAAAGAAGGCAAGGTGAAGAATGTTAACGTCCGGAAACTGGGTTTTCGACAGCATGGCAAAGCCTGCCGAGAAACCGATAAACGAGCCGAAGGTCGCCAGATAGAGCAGGCTCAGCAGCCAGAGATGAAACCGCTTAAGTACCGGAAGCTGGCTGGCGATAGAGGCTTTTGAGCTGGCGATATCGTTCATGCCAATAAACGCCGCAATGGTGGCCAGCAGCAGAAGCGGGGCCCAGATCCAGGCGGCATTCGCCAGCCACATGGTGGATCCGTCCTCCAGAGGCACACCGTTTACCCCCAGAAAGGTGAACATCGGCAGAAAAATGACCAGTGGCGCAATCAACTGCATTACGCTGACGCCCAGGTTTCCCAGCCCGCCGTTGATTCCCAGTGCGCTACCCTGTCTGGATTTCGGGAAGAAAAAGCTGATATTCCCCATGCTGGAGGCAAAGTTAGCGCCCGCAAATCCGCAGAGCAGGGCAATGACGATAAAGACCCAGTAAGGCGTCGCGGTGTTCTGAATGGCAATCCCCAGCCAGACGCAGGGGATAATCAGGATCACGGTGCTCAATACTGTCCAGTTACGTCCGCCAAATATCGGCACCATAAAAGAGTAGGGGACACGCAATATTGCGCCGGAGAGAGAAGGTAATGCCGTTAGCATAAAAAGCTGATCGGTAGTGAAATTAAATCCGACTTTATTGAGGTTAACCGCAATGGCACTAAATAACATCCAGACGCAAAAGGCCAATAGCAGGCAAGCCACAGAAATCCATAGGTTTCTTCGCGCGATATGTTTGCCTTTATTCTCCCAGAATTGCGGATTTTCCGGTTTCCAGTTACTTAAAAGATGGTGATGACTTTTCTCACTTTGTTGTGACATATCGCCCTCTTGCTTACCCAAATGAAGATAAAAAATAAGTAAAAACAGCTAGATATGTGAAGGTCTGGTATTGTGGTTATTGGAAGTATTGAGATACATCTGAAAGGATAGATAAAAAAGCGAACCCCAGAGTTTGGAAATGAAATAGGGGTTCGCCTAATGTGTTACTAATTGTAACGGTGGGATTTAATTACTCAGAAGGGAGTATTAAAACAACTCCAGAGAAATTAATTTATCAAGATGATTATTAAACGCAGCGTCATCCATTTCAGGCATGTTTAATAGATATATGCCGTCAAGGCCACACACCAGGCCAATTAAACGCCAGGCAATACTTGCTGCCGGGTCACCGGAACGGAATACGCCTGCATCCCTGCCAGCTTCAATAAGGGCAACCGTTTCCTGATGCCACATCTCCATTGTCAGCACATACGCGCCCTTGATCTCTGCGTCGCGGGTTGCGAGGATTTGCGCTTCTCGCCAGAGGCGAATGTAGGGTTCAAACCTGCCGTCATCGCTGCCGAGCATGGCATGTAAACGTGCCCGCCAGCTGGCGTGTTCCCCGACCACATCCGCATCCAGCAGTTCGCGGATCAGCCGGATGAAGGCCAGCGATTTTAACTCACCGCCGGAGGTGAAATGGTGATGCACTTGCCCGGTTGCGACTCCGGCTTCGGACGCGATGCGGCGCACCGTCATGGCGGAAAATCCCTCGGCCAGCGCCACGCGCATGGCGGCCTGTAAGATCTCTTCCCGTCTTTCATCCCTGGTCAGATAACCCATTTTCTCTCACTCTTAAATAGCAATGAAACGAGTGTAACAAAGAGCTGGACAAGTGTTCAACATTCCGTAGGATCGCATCCTGGACATGTGTCCATTTTTATATAAAAGGAAATTTATGTTTCGTCAGTGGTTAGCGTTAGTGATTATCGTGCTGGTGTATATCCCGGTGGCGATTGACGCGACGGTGCTGCACGTGGCGGCGCCGACATTGAGCATGACTCTGGGCGCCAGCGGTAACGAATTATTGTGGATCATCGATATCTACTCGCTGGTGATGGCGGGTATGGTGTTGCCAATGGGCGCGCTCGGCGACCGCATCGGTTTTAAACGGCTGCTGATGCTTGGCAGCACGCTGTTTGGCCTGTCATCGCTGGCGGCGGCCTTTGCCCCCTCTGCGGGCTGGCTGATTGCCGCGCGCGCCTCGCTGGCAATTGGCGCGGCAATGATCATACCGGCAACCCTTGCGGGTATACGCACCTTGTTTATTAACGCGCGAGATCGCAACATCGCGCTTGGCGTCTGGGCCGCGGTCGGGTCCGGCGGGGCGGCGTTTGGTCCGCTGATTGGCGGTATGCTGCTGGAGCATTTTTACTGGGGATCGGTCTTTTTGATCAACGTGCCGATTGTGCTGGTGGTGGTGTCGCTGGCCGCGGTCTATGTTCCGCGTCAGCAAGGGCGCCCAGAGCAGCCGCTGAATATTAGCCATGCCGTCATGCTGATTGTGGCAATTTTGCTGCTGGTCTATAGCGCCAAAACCGCGCTGAAAGGCGGGCTTTCTCCATGGCTGGTGGCCTGTACACTGCTCACCGGCGCGGTATTGCTGTTTATCTTCGTGCGTATTCAGCTTCGCGCCCGCGTGCCGATGATCGACATGCGCCTGTTTTGCCATCGCATCATTTTAAGCGGGGTGGTGATGGCGATGACCGCCATGATCGCCCTGGTGGGGTATGAATTACTGATGGCTCAGGAGCTGCAGTTTGTGCATGGCTTTACCCCGTTTGAAGCGGGCATGTTCATGCTGCCGCTCATGGTCGCCAGCGGGTTCAGCGGCCCGATTGCCGGGATACTGGTTGGTCGTCTGGGGCTGCGCATGGTAGCGGCAGGCGGAATGGGGCTGAGCGCCGTCAGCTTTATTGGCCTGTCGATGCTCGACTTCAGCACGCAGCAGTGGCAGGCGTGGTGCCTGATGGTGCTGCTTGGCTTCAGTGCGGCGAGTGCGCTGCTGGCCTCCACCTCGGCAATCATGGCGGCGGCGCCGAAAGAGAAAGCCGCCGCTGCCGGGGCGATTGAAACCATGTCCTACGAACTGGGCGCAGGGCTGGGGATCGCGATATTTGGTCTGTTGCTGACCCGCAGCTTCTCGGCGTCGATTGAACTACCGCAGGGCTTACCTTCAACGCTGGCTGATAAAGCCTCGTCATCCATTGGCGAAGCGATGAAGGTCGCGCAGGATCTCAGTCCGGCGCTCGGTGAAACCGTCATTGAGGCGGCAAAAACGGCGTTTATCACGTCGCACAGCGTGGCGTTAGGCAGCGCCGGTGGGATGTTATTGCTGCTGGCGATTGGGATTTGGTTTAGCCTGGCGAACGCGCCGCAACAGTAAATGCAAGCCCGAGGGCGCTGCACCTTCGGGCTTTTCACTTCTTCTTCAGCGGCGCGGTGTCGTTATCGCGTCAGCCGATAGTGCGATTGCACCAGACCCGACGGGAAGCTGCGGGTGGATAAAAGCATTAAATCGATATCCCGGGGCAGCGAGCCGAACAGCGGCTTGCCTGAGCCGATCAGGACAGGAACGGTGGTGATAACCATATCGGCCACCAGTCCTTCGCGCAGAAACGACTGGATCACCTGTCCGCCATCAATATAGACGCGGTGTGCGTTCTGCGCTGCCAGCTCAGCAAGCGCTTCTTTTGGGGTACAGCGGGAGAACTGCACTTTACCTTTCAGCGGCTCGGGCACCTCGGTGTCAGCCAGCTGACTGGAGAGCACCAGCACGGGTCGGTTATAGTGCCATTGGTCAAGGGTCAGCACTTTCTCATAGCTTCCCCGGCCCATCACAATCCAGTCTTTGTCGGCAATGAACGCATCATAACCATGATCTTCCGTTGGATCATCGCGCTGGAGTAGCCAGCCGATATCGCCATCCTGGCGGGCAATGTAGCCATCAAGACTGACGGCGATAAAAACGTGGGTGGTAATCATCGAAGGCTCCCTGTTCAGGCTGTGACGTTAGGACAGTGACGACAGAGCAGTATACCGGAACCAGGGGATGACGATTAGGGGAGCGGGCAGAGGGGCAAAAAAAAGCCAGCCGCAGGGGCTGGCTTTCTGGTGTGACAAATCTTAGAACTGGTAGGTCAGACCTACAGCAACGATATTGTCGGTAGCGATTTTAGCGTCTTTGGTGAACGCATTGTCGTCCAGCAGGTTGATTTTGTAATCAACATAGGTGGACATGTTTTTGTTGAAGTAGTAGCTCGCGCCAACATCAACGTATTCCACCAGATCCTGGTCGCCGTAAGAACCGATGTCTTTACCTTTGGATTTCAGGTAAGCGATGGACGGACGCAGACCGAAGTCGAACTGGTACTGAGCCACAACTTCGAAGTTCTGTGCTTTGTTTGCAACGTGACCGTCACCGAAAGCTGTCATGTTACGGGTTTCAGAGTAGGTGGTTGCCAGGTAGGTGTTGTTCGCATCGTACTTCAGACCGGCTGCCCACACTTCTGCGTTCTCGCCACCTGCGTTCAGGTCGCTTGCTGCACGAACCTGACGGTCAGTACGGTCAGATTTCGCGTAGGTTGCACCCGCTGCGAAGCCGTCGAATTCATAGGTAGAAGAGAGACCCCAGCCGTCACCGTTAGATTCGGTGATGTCGTTACGGTCGTTTTTACCCTGGTACTGAGCGGCAACGTTCAGACCGTCAACCAGACCGAAGAAGTCGGTGTTACGGTAAGTCGCTACGCCAGTTGTACGGCCAGTCATAAAGCCATCAGTCTGGGTCCAGGTATCGCCACCGAATTCTGGCAGAACGTCAGTCCATGCGCCGATGTCGTACGCCACGCCGTAGTTACGGCCGTAGTCGAAGGAACCGAATTCGTTGAATTTCAGACCTGCGAACGCCAGACGCGTTTTGTTACCGTCAGCACCCTGAGATTCAGAGCGGTTGCCCTTGAACTCATATTCCCACTGGCCATAACCGGTCATCTGGTCATTGATCTGAGTTTCGCCTTTGAAGCCCAGACGAACGTAGGTTTTGTCGCCGTCGTTGTCAGTATCATCAGAAAAATAGTGCAGACCTGTGACTTTACCGTACAGATCCAGCTTGTTACCGTCTTTGTTAAAAACTTCAGCCGCGTTTACAACGCCTGCTGCCAACATGGAAGTGACCGCCACTGCAACTAATTTAAGTTTCATCTTAAATATTCCTTATAATTTTCTTGGGTATTTCCTGAACCACTTCGAACGATTTCCAAACGAGGCTGTTCGTCAATGGCAAGCTATTTTTAAAAATCTTGTAGCCTGCTTTCAATAATAAGTTTCAAAATATTAAAGATAATTTCAATTAGTGTGATCGTGATCGGGTAAATTTCAGCTTTAACGAATAAATTGCCTGAAAATTATGCATTTTGTGCGCGTTTTACCGCCATTTTCGTTGCGGGGAATATAATTATTACCATTTTTATTTCATGGTGTTAATTATCGTCTTTTCCGTGCTTTTGCAATCGTTGATGAAGTTGATATGCATTAAAATCAGTGGCTTATAAGATTAATCGCACGTTGATTTCGATGTGTGAAGTGAATGTTTTGCAGCGAATTATTTTATGCTTTTTCTGACGTGACTGTTTGCTATGCAGTTATTACGTTCCGGTGTCAGTTTATGTCAATTTGCGCGCCATATCTTTACGAACGAGAGTTAATATAAACAGAAACTAAACCGCTTTCTATTATTTTGCTAAAGAGTGAATGGGCGATCACATTTTAAATTTATGTTAATTATGTGGCCGGGTTGTAATTAACCCGGCATCAGGAAAAGATTATTTTCGTGTGGCGTACCAGCACAGCAGAGAGCCCATACAGACCATGATGGCGCCTTGCCAGAATGAGAAGGACAGTGGGGCGCTCAACAACAGCGCCGCCAGCGCAGCGGATAAGACCGGGGTAAAATAGGACACGGCTGCCAGCACCGTGACGTTACCGTGAAGGATCCCAATATTCCACGACGCATAGCCCAGCCCCAGTGCGACGCCGCACATGAGTAATTTCACCACCACCGGAACGCTGAACACCATTTCCGGTTGATCGCTTAGGGCATATTTCACCCACAAACTCAGCGCGGTAAGCAACACAAAGAGCGTGATCCCGTTTTGTCCTTTGGCATATTTGCTGGTTACCGTGCAGTACGCCGCCCAGATAAACGCGCCGGCAAATGCAAGGGCATAGCTGAGGGGGCTGGAGACAACATTGCGGATAATCTCATTCACCTGCAACCCTTGTTCGCCGCCCAATACCCAGCACACACCGAGTAAAGAGAGGGCTAATCCGGGGATCACCCACAGGGACGATTTCTGTCCGTTAAACAAAATGGCAAACACAATGGTCAGACTTGGCCAGAGATAATTCACCATGCCGACTTCAATCGCCTGTGAACGCGTAGCCGCATACCCTAACGACAGCGCCAGACAAATTTCGTAGCTCACAAACAGGAGGCTGCCGGCAATAAAATAGCCGGGAGTGAAGCGCCGGATTTGAGGAAATCCTACCGTCACCAGACAGAGTAAGCCGCTGACGGTATAGATCATGGCGGCGCCCCCCACAGGCCCAAGCCCTTCACTCACGCTGCGAATGAGCCCCACCATGGTGCTCCATAACAAGATTGCTGCCAGCCCAGTCAGCGTTGCTCTTTTTCTGTCCATACCCTTGCCATTACTCTCAAAACCAAAGGCAAAACTTATAGCACCGATCGCGCCCCGGTCGCGAATTATTCTCTTAAGCCGTTAATCAAAAAGAGGTATTTAAATGCGAGATGGCTGACTATTAAGGGGGCGAACACCGGCGACCTTGATTTGACGCAAAAAAAACAGGGGCTTTAATGTTAGTTTGCGGCGCGAAGTCTTAGCGCCTATCCCATTAGGCTATTTTATTCGCCATTTTGGTGCCGGGCAGTGCTCGAAATCCTCACGTACTACGTGTACGCTCCGGTTTCTGCGCGCTGTCCGACACCAAACTGGCTTCAACAATTACGCCTACTGGGATAGGCTCTTATCCGTAAATGAGGACAACAATGGACGTCAGCCGCAGACAATTTTTTAAAATCTGCGCGGGCGGTATGGCCGGCACAACAGCCGCGATGCTGGGATTCGCTCCCAAAATGGCGCTGGCTCAGGCGCGCAACTATAAACTGCTGCGTGCCAAAGAGATCCGTAACACCTGCACATACTGCTCCGTGGGTTGTGGGCTTTTAATGTATAGCCTGGGCGATGGCGCGAAGAACGCCAGAGAGGCCATTTATCATATTGAAGGGGATCCGGACCATCCGGTGAGCCGTGGGGCACTCTGCCCGAAAGGGGCGGGACTGCTGGACTACGTTCACAGCGATAGCCGTCTGCGCTACCCGGAATACCGCGCGCCGGGTTCCGACAAATGGCAGCGTATTTCCTGGGATGAAGCCTTCTCCCGGATTGCCAGACTGATGAAAGCTGACCGCGACGCCAACTTCATTGAGAAGAACGCGCAGGGCGTGACGGTGAACCGTTGGCTCTCTACCGGCATGCTGTGCGCCTCGGCGGCCAGCAATGAAACCGGCATGCTAACGCAAAAATTTGTTCGCTCCCTCGGGATGCTGGCGGTTGATAACCAGGCGCGCGTCTGACACGGACCAACGGTAGCAAGTCTTGCTCCAACATTTGGTCGCGGTGCGATGACCAACCACTGGGTTGATATCAAAAACGCCAACGTCGTGATGGTGATGGGTGGCAACGCCGCTGAGGCCCATCCGGTGGGGTTCCGCTGGGCGATGGAAGCGAAAAACAATAACGATGCGACGCTTATCGTCGTCGATCCGCGCTTTACGCGTACGGCATCGGTGGCCGATATTTATGCACCGATCCGCTCCGGTACGGACATTACGTTCCTGTCGGGCGTGCTGCTCTATCTGATTGAAAACAATAAAATCAACGCGGAGTACGTAAAACACTACACCAACGCCAGCCTGCTGGTGCGGGATGATTTTGCCTTCGATGAGGGGCTGTTCAGCGGCTATGACGCGGACAAACGTCAGTACGATAAATCGTCCTGGAACTACCAGTTCGATGAAAACGGCTATGCCAGACGCGATGAAACCCTGAGTCATCCACGCTGCGTGTGGAACTTGCTGAAACAGCACGTTTCCCGCTATACGCCGGACGTAGTAGAAAACATCTGCGGTACGCCAAAAGCCGACTTCCTGAAAGTGTGTGAGGTGCTGGCCTCTACCAGTGCCGCCGACAGAACCACCACGTTCCTGTACGCGCTGGGCTGGACGCAGCACACCGTTGGTGCGCAGAACATCCGTACCATGGCGATGATTCAGCTGCTGCTCGGCAATATGGGGATGGCGGGAGGCGGGGTAAATGCCTTGCGCGGTCACTCCAACATCCAGGGCTTAACCGATCTGGGTTTACTCTCGACCAGCCTGCCGGGTTACCTGACGCTGCCGTCGGAAAAACAGGCCGATCTGCAAACCTATCTCACGGCCAATACGCCAAAAGCGACGCGTGCGGAGCAAGTTAACTACTGGAGCAACTATCCGAAGTTCTACGTCAGCCTGATGAAATCGTTTTATGGCGATGCGGCGCAGAAAGAGAACGACTGGGGCTTTGAGTGGCTGCCGAAATGGGACCAGGCCTACGACGTCATCAAGTATTTCAACATGATGGATAAGGGCAACGTCACGGGCTATATCTGCCAGGGCTTTAACCCGGTAGCGTCCTTCCCGGACAAAAACAAAGTGGTTCGCAGCCTGAGCAAGCTGAAGTACATGGTCGTTATCGATCCGCTGGTGACGGAAACGTCTAACTTCTGGCAGAACCACGGCGAGATGAACGATGTGGATCCCGCATCAATTCAGACCGAGGTCTTCCGCTTGCCGTCTACCTGTTTTGCCGAGGAAGACGGGTCGATCGCCAACTCCGGTCGCTGGTTACAGTGGCACTGGAAGGGGCAGGATGCGCCGGGTGAAGCGCGTAATGACGGTGAAATTCTGGCCGGGATTTACCATCGCCTGCGTGAGATGTACCGCACCGAAGGTGGCAAAGGCGCTGAACCGTTGCTGAAGATGAGCTGGAACTATAAGCAACCGGATCATCCTGAATCCGAAGAGGTGGCCAAAGAGAACAACGGCGTGGCGCTGGCCGATCTCTATGACGCCAACGGCAATCTGGTGGCGAAGAAAGGCCAGCTGCTGAACAGCTTTGCGCTCCTGCGCGATGATGGTTCCACCGCGTCGTCTTGCTGGATCTACACCGGCAGCTGGACCGAGCAGGGCAACCAGATGGCCAATCGCGATAACGCAGACCCGTCCGGGTTGGGCAATACGCTTGGCTGGGCCTGGGCATGGCCGCTAAACCGTCGGGTGCTGTACAACCGCGCGTCGGCGGATATCAACGGTAAACCGTGGGATCCGAAACGGATGCTGATCGCGTGGAACGGCGCGAAATGGGCGGGGAATGATATTCCTGACTTCAACACCGCGCCACCGGGCAGTGAGACCGGGCCGTTTATTATGCAGCCGGAGGGGCTGGGACGCCTGTTTGCCCTCGACAAGCTGGCAGAGGGGCCTTTCCCGGAACACTACGAGCCAATGGAAACGCCGCTCGGCACGAACCCGCTACACCCAAATGTTATCTCCAGTCCGGTCGTGCGTATCTACGCTGACGACGTGTTGCGTTTAGGCAAAAAGGACAAATTCCCGTATGTGGGAACCACCTATCGCCTGACGGAGCATTTCCACACCTGGACCAAGCATGCGCGGCTTAACGCCATCGCGCAGCCGGAACAGTTTGTGGAGATAAGCGAAACGCTGGCGAAAGCGAAAGGGATTGCCAATGGCGATCGCGTGACGGTGAGCAGCAAACGTGGCTTTATCCGTGCGGTTGCAGTGGTCACTCGTCGTCTGCAGACGTTGAACGTGAATGGTCAGCAGGTAGAAACTGTGGGTATCCCGCTGCACTGGGGCTTTGAAGGTGTGGCGCAGAAAGGCTATCTCGCCAACACCCTGACGCCTAACGTCGGTGATTCCAACTCGCAAACGCCGGAGTACAAGGCGTTTCTGGTCAACATCGAGAAAGCGTAAGGAGCGAGTAAATGGCGATGGAAACACAAGACATTATTAAACGCTCCGCGACCAACCCGATAACGCCCGCGCCGCGCGCGCGGGATTATAAGGCCGAAGTCGCCAAGCTTATCGATGTCTCTTCCTGCGTGGGCTGCAAAGCCTGCCAGGTGGCTTGTTCAGAGTGGAATGATATCCGCGATGAGGTAGGGCACTGCGTTGGCGTTTACGACAACCCGGCCGATCTGAGTGCCAAATCCTGGACGGTGATGCGTTTTAGCGAAACTGACCAGAACGGCAAGCTGGAGTGGCTGATTCGAAAAGACGGCTGTATGCACTGTGAAGATCCGGGCTGCCTCAAGGCCTGCCCGTCTGCAGGCGCCATCATCCAGTATGCGAACGGGATCGTCGACTTCCAGCAGGATAACTGTATCGGCTGCGGGTACTGCATTGCGGGGTGTCCGTTTAACATCCCGCGCCTCAATAAAGAGGATAACCGGGTATACAAATGCACCCTGTGCGTAGACCGCGTCAGCGTCGGGCAGGAGCCTGCCTGCGTCAAGACCTGTCCAACCGGGGCCATTCACTTCGGCACCAGGAAAGAGATGCTGGAGGTGGCGCAGCAGCGCGTGGACAAACTAAAAGCGCGCGGCTACGACAAGGCGGGCATCTACAACCCGCAGGGGGTGGGCGGTACGCACGTGATGTACGTTCTGCATCACAATGACCAGCCGGAGCTGTACCACAATCTGCCGAAAGATCCGGCGATCGATACCTCCATCAACCTGTGGAAAGGGGCGCTAAAACCGCTCTCGGCGGCGGGCTTTATCGCCACCTTTGCCGGGCTGATTTATCACTACATCGGTATCGGGCCGAATAAAGAGGTGGATGACGACGAGGAGGAACATCATGAGTAAGTCGAAAATGATAGTGCGCACAAAGTTTGTCGATCGCGCCTGTCACTGGACGGTGGTGATCTGCTTCTTCCTGGTGGCCGTATCCGGAATTTCGTTCTTCTTCCCGACGCTGCAATGGCTGACGGAAACGTTCGGTACGCCGCAGATGGGGCGTATTCTGCACCCGTTTTTTGGCGTACTGATTTTTGTGGTGCTGATGTTTATGTTTGTGCGTTTCGTCCACCACAATATCCCGGACAAGCAGGATATTCCCTGGCTGAAGGGCATTATTGAGGTCCTGAAGGGGAACGAACATAAAGTCGCGAAGGTCGGTAAATACAATGCCGGACAGAAGATGATGTTCTGGAGCATCATGAGCATGATTTTCGTCCTGCTGGTGACCGGTGTGATCATCTGGCGTCCTTATTTTGCGCAGTACTTCCCGATGCAGGTCATCCGCTACGCGCTGCTGATCCACGCAACCTCAGCCATCATTCTGATCCATGCCATTTTGATCCATATGTATATGGCGTTCTGGGTTAAAGGGTCGATTAAAGGCATGATTGAAGGGAAGGTGAGCCGCCGCTGGGCGCAGAAACACCACCCACGCTGGTACCGGGAAGTGGAGCGACAGGAAGCGAAACAGGAGAGTACGGAAGGGATGAAGTAAAACGTCCTGCGCCGTCGGCTTTGCCCGGCGGCGCTTCGCTTGCGTGGGCCTACGTTATGTGTTCGTCACTAACGCATCTATCGCCGCAATGACGGTACTTCTTGCGCTGCGAAGATTACATACAAAATTTTTATTATTTAATTTCTTTTTCTCCACGTGTGTTATACCAGCGGTGTTGAGAAAATATCTCTCAAATTCAATGTTTATTAATGGTGTGGCGGCGTTGTAATGCCCATGTAAGTTATTATGATAGCTTAAAGGAACAATCAGTCTTGTTGATAAATCATCATAATAGTCATGTTGTATTATCATAAAATAAGGCTGATATTCGCGCGTTTTGTCTGAGGGGTTACGATAAACATCGAACTGAAAGCACATTAAAGCCCTCCAAAATAAGGGTCATCTGATAATAATCCCGCTTTAGCAGTAAATTCATTCATGGCTTTTATGAATTCCTGATCCTGATGGTGCTGGCGTTTGCGTTCCTCTGGAGTCAAGGTCTGGCGCGGTATTCTCTCTGTCCGGGGTGGTCTGCCACTACCGTTTTCTGTTCGGTTTGGTTTCATTTTTTAGCCTCCTTTGTTGGTGCGGCCATTATCAACCGCAGCCAACAAAAAACAATACCGTTTCCCCTGGTGATCTTCATTATGCGAGCCGTCTTCCAGCTTATCAGAATTTCTCCGCAATATATCGGAAAGGATATTTTGTCGGTTTGACTTTGCCAATTTTTCGCTTCGGTAAATCCACTTTTTCAACGTGAAGTTCTTTATACGGGATCTGCGAAAGCAGATGGGAGATAATATTCAACCGCACGCGTTTTTTATCTTCCGAGCGCGCCACAAACCACGGTGCCCAGGCGGTGTCCGTGGAGGCAAACATGGCATCCCGCGCTACGGTGTATTCATCCCATAAATTGAACGATTTAATATCCATAGGCGATAATTTCCAGATCTTGCGGCCATCGTTGATGCGATCGCGTAGCCTGCGTTCCTGCTCTTTCGGCGTCACTTCAAGCCAGTATTTCAGCAAAATGATCCCGGCATCGACCATCGCTTTTTCCATCACCGGTGCGCCATCAAGAAACTTTTCAACCTGTTCCGGCGTGCAGAACCCCATCACCCGTTCAACGCCTGCGCGGTTGTACCAGCTGCGGTCAAAAATAACGATTTCACCGGCAGCGGGCAGGTGCGGAACATAACGCTGGAAATAGAGCTGCGTTTTCTCTTTCTCTGTAGGCGCAGGCAGCGCGACAACCCGGAATACGCGCGGGCTGACGCGTTCGGTTATCGCTTTTATGGTCCCGCCTTTACCGGCCCCGTCGCGTCCCTCAAACACGATGCAGACTTTCAATCCTTTGGCGACAACCCATTGCTGGAGTTTGACCAGTTCAACGTGAAGGCGACGAAGCTCTTTTTCATACTCTTTTGTTTTCAGAGGGGCATTTTTAACGACATCAACAGCGACGCTGGTTTTCTTATTACTTGCCATGATTGTCATCCTCAGGTTGTCCGGTCGCGGGGAAGAAGCGAGGCCGCATTAAGAAGTGTAATCCACCTGAATTAATGGATTAACGTGTCAGCCTGCCGATTTGAACTGGCTCACCATACAAGATTATTCAATAATGCCCGCTGCGAATTTTCACTCGTGGTTGTGGTATGAAAAAGACAATTTTCTCGTTAGCCCTTAGCACGTTTGGCCTGGGTATGGCTGAATTTGGCATTATGGGTGTCCTGACGGAACTGGCGCATGATACCGGCATTTCCATTCCCTCCGCCGGAAATATGATTTCGTTTTACGCCTTTGGCGTGGTGATTGGCGCGCCGATTGTGGCGCTGTTTTCCAGTAAGTTCTCGTTAAAAACCACGCTGCTGTTTCTGGTTGCCCTGTGTGCGGTGGGCAACGCGATGTTTACCTTTTCCACATCCTATTTTTGGCTGGCTGCAGGGCGCTTAATCTCGGGGTTCCCGCACGGCGCAATTTTCGGTGTGGGGGCGATTATCCTCTCGAAAATAGCGCCACCGGGTAAGGTGACGGTGGCCGTGGCGGGGATGATCGCCGGGATGACCGTGGCGAATCTGGTGGGGGTTCCGTTTGGAACCTGGCTGGGGCATACATTCAACTGGCGTTATACCTTTTTCCTGATAGCCCTGTTTGACGCGCTGGTGATCCTCTCGGTGCTGGTGTGGGTACCAAACCTTCATGACGCATCAGAAATAAAACTCACCGAGCAGTTTCACTTCCTGAAAAAACCGGAACCGTGGCTGATCTTCTCCGCCACCATGTTTGGCAACGCTGGCGTTTTTGCGTGGTTCAGTTTTGTGAAGCCGTTTATGGTCAATGTCTCTGGCTTCTCCGAGGGGCTGATGACGATCATCATGATGTTGATGGGCCTCGGCATGGTGCTGGGTAACCTGCTGAGCGGGAAACTATCGGGTCGTTTCAGCCCGCTGCGTATTGCTGCCACCACCGATATGGTGATTGTCGCCTCACTGTTATTGCTTTTCGCCTTTGGCGAACAGAAAACCGCGTCGCTGGTGATGGGGTTCATCTGCTGTGCCGGGCTGTTCGCACTTTCAGCACCACTGCAAATTCTGCTGCTGCAAAATGCGAAAGGAGGGGAAATGCTTGGTGCCGCAGGCGGACAGATGGCGTTTAACCTGGGCAGTGCGATTGGTGCTTATTTTGGCGGAATGATGATTACGCTCGGTTTTAGCTGGAGCTATGTCACGCTACCGGCGGCGATATTATCCTTCCTGGCGATGAGCGCGCTGCTGGTGTATGGCTATCTGCGCGCCCGGCGGGCTCAGTCTGATACTCGTGCGCTGGCCTGAGTGCCGGAATGTGGTCATAAAAAACCGCTCCACAGACGGAGCGGTTAGCGGGTACGGACCGTTACGAGCGTAAATCAATCACCATACGGCCGCGGATCTGGCCCTGTTCCATCTCTTTGAAGATGGCATTGATATCTTCCAGCGGGCGCATTGTTACTTTTGGCACCACTTTGCCTTCGGCAGCAAACTGGAACGCTTCCTGCAGATCCTGACGGGTGCCGACAAGCGAACCGACCACCTGAATGCCGTCCAGCACCAGACGGGGGATATCAAGGCTCATGGCTTCCGGCGGCAGGCCAACGGCCACCACGCGACCACCGGCACGCACCGCGTCCACCGCCGAGTTAAATGCTGCTTTCGCGACCGCCGTTACCACAGCCGCGTGCGCACCGCCGGTTTTTTCCTGCACGATTTTCGCGGCATCTTCGCTGCGGGAGTTGATGGTCAAATCTGCCCCCATGCTTGCGGCCAGCTTCAGCTGTTCGTCGTTAACGTCAAGGGCGATGACTTTGGCGTTAAAGACGTTTTTGGCGTACTGCAGCGCGAGGTTGCCCAGCCCGCCCAGACCGTAAATCGCAATCCACTGGCCCGGCTTGATATGGGAGACTTTCACCGCTTTGTAAGTGGTGACGCCGGCACAGGTTATGCTGCTGGCCGCAGCGGAATCCAGCCCGTCAGGCACTTTTACCGCGTAATCCGCGGTGACAATGCACTCTTCAGCCATGCCGCCATCAACGGAATAACCGGCGTTTTTCACATCGCGGCACAGGGTTTCGTTGCCGGTATTACAGTATTCACAGTGGCCGCAGCCCTCAAAGAACCACGCGACGCTTGCACGGTCGCCGACTTTCAGTGACGTCACGCCAGGCCCAACTTCTTTCACGATCCCAATCCCTTCGTGGCCCAGGATCACACCGGTTTTATCACCGAAATCGCCATTTTTGACGTGGAGGTCAGTATGGCAAACGCCACAGCACTCCATTTTGAGCAGGGCTTCGCCGTGCTTCAGTGGGCGTAAGGTTTTTTCGGTAACATTGACCTGATGATCCTGTGTAACAACAGCAGCCTTCATAGGTTTCTCCTTGTTTTTGATGGGTATGTGTATCGCAGGGGAATACTACTTAAGGATTAATAGTTTAGAGGAGTTATGCAAGGCGGCGGCAACATAATGTCACCAATTGATGCGATTTCAGATTAAGAATACAGCGATCCTCTAATAATTAGGGGGGGAATTGACTGGCCCGGCGAGGTCTTCGCCGGGCACAGACTTACAGTTTTGCTTCTATCACCTCAATCTCTTTACGCCATTGCGCCTGCAGCTGCGGTTTCTGATGTTTTGGCTTACGCGCCAGGTCTTCCGCCAGCAGCGTTTCCAGCGCGATCAGTCTTTCAAGCAGATCGTCTGAGGCGGACGCCTTAACGTCCGCAACCGCTGGCGGAGCCGACGGGGTCGCCAGGCCTGCGCTTTCACGCAACCGCTCGAATACCGCTTCGGCGTCATGCCATTCGCTCAGCGTACTGTCCTCAATCAGCCAGAAGCGGTTACAGCTTTGGGCAATCAGCTGTCGGTCATGACTTACCAGCAGCACGCCGCCTTCAAACTGTTGCAGGGTAGCGGCCAGCGCCTCTTTACCTTCCATGTCCAGATGGTTGGTAGGCTCATCCAGCATCAGCAGGCTATAACGGGCAAGCGTCAGGCCGATAAACAGCAGGCGCGAACGCTCTCCGCCGCTGAGGGTGCTGACCTGTTGACCGTGACGCGCCCACGGGAACCCGGCGCTGATAAGCGCCATCTTGCGATCCTGTGGCGCTGGCGCAAAAGGCTCCAGCGCGTCGAAGATCGTTGCCTCGTCCGGAAGCTGATTCAGCGTCTGGTCGTAATAGCCTGGCGACACGCGGGGATGAAGTTTCAGGCCCGCGTTTGCCTGCTCATACGCATAATGACGCCAGATAAGCTTCATCAGCGATGATTTGCCGCAGCCGTTACGCCCGACGATAGCCACGCGATCGCCGCTTTTAAGCCGCGCAATGTCGACGTGAAACAGGTCTGGCAACCCAGGTGCAGGCGGTACGCCGAGGTTTTCCATCTCCAGCAGTCGGTCAGCCCGCAGGGCATCACCGCGCAGGGTTAACGTCCACGGACTGCCTGCCGTGAGCTCTGTCTGGCTCTCCTTTAGCCGCTCGACCTGTTTTTCCATCTGTTTGGCTTTGCGCGACAGATCTTCGTTATCGTAGACCTTGCCCCAGGTGGCCAGCCGTCTGGCGCTGGCAGTTACGCGGTCGATCTCCTTTTGCTCCGCTTTATGTCGCAGCGTATCGCTTTCGTCTTTCGCTCTCAGCGCCTCACGTGCGGCGGTGCAGGGAAGGGCGAAGTAGTGCAACATTTTATCGCGCAGGATCCAGCTACCGTTGGTGACGGCATCCAGCAACTGCCTGTCGTGCGAGACCAGTACAAAGCTGCCGGACCAGTTTTGTAAAAACTGCTCCAGCCAGAACATGGTAGGCAAATCGAGATGGTTGCTCGGCTCGTCCAGTAGTAACAGATCCGGATCGCCGATCAACGCCCGCGCGAGCAGGAGACGCGTGTGTTGCCCAACGCTCAGCGTCGCCGACGTTAAGGCCATGTCCTGCGGCGTAAAGCCCATACCCGCCAGCAGCGTTTCTGCTTTCCAGCGCAGGCTCTCGCGCTCAGTCGTGGGCAGTTGCGCCAGCACGGCATCCAGCATGGTCAGGGGATAAATGGCTTCTGGCAGATGTTGCTCAACGCGCGCCATCAGACAGTGCCCGGCCAGCGCGACGCTTCCGGCAGCGGGAGAATCTGTGCCGTCCAGCACCTTCAGCAGCGTACTTTTGCCGCAGCCGTTGTCGCCCAGCAGGCCAATGCGGTCGCCTTTTTTCAGCGTAAAGGAGAGGGAGTCGAAGAGCGTGCCAAACGCCGTATCAACACGTAAAGATTGTGCAGTGAGTAAAGTGCTCATTGTTGCTTACCCAAGAGTTACAGGCATGTTTATGCCTCGTCAAACATCGCTGACGATAACTCAGTAAGCCCGAGAGAAGGGATTTCAGGGGGTGGTGTCTTCGCTCAAGCAGAAGTTATCGCAGCACGATACCGATAACGCTTGAGCTGGTGCGATCACCAAATGCATGTGAAACATTGAAAATTTCACAGTACAGCATAATTGGCCTCCTTATATATTCAGTGGGTTAATGGATGAAAGGAGTGTAGCGGGGGAAAGTCGGTTTGGCTAGGGGGGGCGAATGTAATTCCCTCTCCCGGTGGGAGAGGGAACGGTCGGAACACAGTGTTAGATCGAAGTACGACGGTAGCTACGGTATTCCGGCATCCAGAAGTTGTCGTCGATGGCCTGCTGCAGCGCGTCGGCAGAGGTTTTCACTGCCACACCCTGCTGCTGGGCCATTTTCCCGACCGCGAACGCGATAGCACGCGACACCTTGTGAATGTCTTTCAGCTCTGGCAGCACCAGTCCTTCGCCATCGTTCACCAGCGGCGAGTGGCCCGCCAGGGTTTCGCTTGCCGACATCAGCATCTCATCGGTAATGCGCGACGCGCCGGAGGCGATCACACCCAGACCAATGCCCGGGAAAATATAGGAGTTGTTGCACTGGGCAATAGGATAGGTTTTGTCCTTCCACACCACCGGATCGAACGGGCTGCCGGTTGCGACCAGCGCGTTCCCTTCGGTCCAGGCAATGATGTCCTGCGGCGTTGCTTCCACGCGCGAGGTCGGGTTGGAGAGCGGCATCACGATAGGGCGTTCGCAGTGCTTGTGCATCTCACGAATGATCTCTTCCGTGAACAGCCCCGTCTGACCGGAGACGCCAATCAGGATATCCGGCTTCACGTTGCGCACTACGTCCAGCAGAGAGAGCACTTCGTTGTCGGTGTCCCAGTTCTTCAGGTTCTCACGTTTCTGCACCAGCTTGGTCTGGAACGGCAGCAGGTTTGGCATGCCGTCGGTCAGCAGGCCGAAACGGTCGACCATGAACACGCGGGAGCGCGCCAGCTCTTCGCTTAGCCCTTCACGCTGCGTCTGGGCGATAATCTGCTCGGCGATACCACAACCCGCAGAGCCTGCGCCCAGGAAGACAATTTTCTGATAGCTCAGTTGGCTGCCTGCCGCGCGACTGGCGGCAATCAGCGTGCCGACGGTGACCGCGGCGGTGCCCTGAATATCATCGTTAAAAGAGCAGATCTCATCGCGATAGCGGTTCAGCAACGGCATCGCGTTTTTCTGCGCGAAGTCTTCAAACTGCAGCAGCACGTCCGGCCAGCGGTGCTTGACTGCCTGGATGAAATCATCAACAAACTGATAATACTCGTCGTCGGTAATACGCGGATGACGCCAGCCCATATACAGCGGGTCGTTAAGCAACTGCTGGTTGTTGGTGCCCACATCCAGCACCACCGGCAGGGTATACGCCGGGCTGATGCCGCCGCAGGCGGTATACAGAGAAAGCTTACCGATTGGGATCCCCATGCCGCCAATACCCTGGTCACCGAGACCCAGAATACGTTCGCCATCGGTCACCACGATCACTTTGATATTGTGGTTCGGCACGTTCTGCAGAATATCGTCCATGTTGTGGCGGTTCTGATAAGAGATAAAGACGCCACGGGAGCGACGGTAGATCTCTGAGAAGCGTTCACAGGCGGCACCCACCGTTGGGGTGTAGATCACCGGCATCATCTCTTCGAGATGATTTTGTACCAGACGATAGAAGAGGGTTTCGTTGGTGTCCTGAATGTTACGCAGGTAAATATGTTTGTCGATTTCGGTTTTGAAACCCTGATACTGGATCCACGCGCGCTCTGCCTGTTCTTCAATGGTTTCCACCACTTCTGGCAGCAAACCGAGCAGGTTGAAGCTGCTGCGCTCTTCCATGCTGAAGGCGCTACCTTTGTTGAGCAGGGGGAATTCGAGTAATACCGGGCCGGCATAAGGGATATATAGGGAACGATGTTTTTTCAGTTTGTTGTCCATGTCACTCACTCTTTTTTTGAAGATCCGTCCCTGACACTGCTGTTTGTCATCTTTCTGGCCTGTGCGATGGGGTGCGGTCAGGCGGTATTATAAAGGAGCTAAATATTAATTACCGCAACACATAAACAAAAACACCATCGGTTTTGCCGATGGTGTTGAGGATCTCTCCTGGGAACTTACTTGCCCGCGTGGCGTTTTCTGCCGGTGGCGTGAGTGACCTGTGTTTCACTGTCGCCTTCAATCACCACTTTACGTTGGTTAGAAAGCTTGTAGTTCAGTCCCAGTATATGGCGTGCCTGACGGTTCGATTTCATGTTAACTCCTCAATCCTGTTGATAGTTTTAAGGACCAGTTCGCTTACGCAAACGAAATGTAACCCCTTAGGTTGCAGATCCAGCTTAGCAGGTTTTTACAAAGGTGCGTTTTGCCCGCTGACGACGTAGTTAATGGTCTGCTGGTAGATGTCACTGAGGATGTCATTGTCTGTGGATTCCACCCACTTGGTCAGTTCCATCAAAATGTCATCTTCAGTCACAGCACCATGCTCGGCGTGAAGACCCTGTGCAATCGCGTTAACGAGTTCAGGTTGTGCTGCTGCAGTATTGGCCGGGTAATAAGTAAACATGCTGCCTCCGTGTCGTTGTCTGTTTAATGGTACGGCTCGCAAAAAATTTAATTCACAAACAGAATGGCAAATATTTTGGCCGCTGTGTCTAAGATTCATCTTAGAAATAAAAATGACATAAGTGCATGCTTTTATGCGCTTTTAGAATGGGGGGGATATATTGAGGGGTTGTCGCGAGGATATTTTGCAGGTGCTCCTGCTATAACTGAAATATAGCAGGAGCAGATTTTACATTACCACTTCATTTCGCCAGTATTCACTTTGGCGCTTAATTCCAGTGAGCTCTCTTCAGCCAGACCCGGATACTGTTTTTTCATGGCGTTGATCACGCCTGTCGATGTTTTATGTTCTGACAACGCCTGTTCGAAGCGCTGGAGATAATCACGGGTAAAGTCGAGAGCACCGCTACCTGCCGGTGGTGTTCCCAGATAGTGACCTGGGATCACGCGTTCAGGCTTATGTGCCGCCATGCTTTCCAGCGTCTGTTGCCACTGCTTGCGGCTGGCTGGCGTCTGGGTGTCTGCCGTCCAGACGTGGATACCCCAGGCGACACCGGTACCACCGAGGATAGTTTTAGCCGAAGGGATCCAGACATAGGCGGCGTAGCTTTCTGGCTGCTCGATATCAATCTTCTCGCCGTCCACCATGAAGGTAGTGGATGCCAGCACCTGCGGAACGATAAGTTCGGTTGGTGCACCGTCTTTCATCTGCGGTCCCCAGAAGGCAAGCTTGGCGTCTTTGGTGGCCTTGATATGGTCAACCACCTGCTGTGTGGCCACCACTTTGGCATTCGGGAAGGCTTTCACCAGCGGTTGCAGTCCAAAATAGAAATCCGGATCGCCAGAGGTAATGACGATTTTGTTCAGGGTTTTCCCGCTTTTGCGAATTTTGTCGACCAGCGCTTCGCCATCTTTGACGCTGAACTGGGCGTCAAACAGCACGGCCTCTTTTGGACCAGAGACCAGCGTGGAGGAGACCGCAAACATCCCTTTGTCCTGCGGGTTATAGGTATCAATGGTTAATGGCGCAGCAAACACCGCGGGCGTGATAAGCGTGGAAAGCAGTGCAAGGTGAGTGAATTTCATTCTGATGTCTCTGTTGTTCAGGAAAGTCTTTATTGTACGGATATTCGCATTTGCCAGAATTCCTGAAACAAGACATGCTTTGTTTCATAAATCGAGCAAATGGGGTGTGATATGGATCGCGTTATTGCCGCTCAGGTCTATAACCGGATATGCGAGCTGGGAAGCCTGAGTGCAGCAGCCCGGGCGTTGGGGATCTCCCGTCCGATGGTGAGCCGCTATCTTGAGCAAATGGAGAAGTGGGCCGGTACGCGGCTGGTAAACCGCTCGACGCGCAAGCTGACGCTGACGGCGGCCGGAGAGAAGGTGCTGCTAAAAACGCGAACGCTGTCCCAGCTGTCGCAGGAAATTGAGGGCCAGTCGGAGAAAGATCTCCCTTCAGGCACGCTACGGGTGGCCTGCGCCCATTTTACCGCCATGCATCTGATTGCCCCGGTGCTGCCCGGCTTGCTTTCGCGCTACCCGCAGCTGCGCATTGAGCTGGACGTGAACAACCACCCGGTGAGTCTGGTAGGGGAACGCATTGATGTGGCGATCCGCATTACGGATAACCCAGAGCCGGGGATGATCGCCCGCAGGCTCGGGGAGTGTCGCTCCGTGCTGTGCGCGTCGCCGCAGTATCTTGCAACCCACGGCACGCCAGAGCAGGTGGAGGAGTTAGCGCAGCACAACTGTCTGCACTACAGCTTTTTCGCCGGTCAGGCGTGGCACTTCCTGACGCCGGAAGGGGAAAACGTCAGCGTCGCCGTGAGCGGCAACCTCAGCGCCAGCATCTCGTCATTGTTGATGGAGGCGGCGGTGAAGCATTGCGGCATTGCCATGTTGCCGGAGCAGGAAGCACATGCCGCGATTGAACAGGGCATGCTGGTCCCGGTGCTGAGCAGCCTGACGCCCAAAGCGTTAGCCATTCACGGTATTTATCAGTCCCGGGAGTATCAGCCCGCAGCGTTGCGCGTGTTTCTTGATGAGATAGCGCACCATCTGTCAGGCGACGTGCAGCGGGAATAGGTTACAGAATTGTCTGTGTTCCAGGGTGTGCCGGAACCATCGTCTATACTTATCCCTTTGTAAGCCAAAAGGAGAGCAAGAATGACGATTCATAAGCACGGTTCGGCACACTGGTCTGGTGATATCAAAAATGGCAAAGGGACGGTCTCAACGGAAAGTGGCGTCCTGAATCAACAACCTTACGGCTTTAACACCCGCTTCGAAGGCGCTAAAGGCACTAACCCGGAAGAGTTGATTGGCGCAGCTCACGCCGCCTGTTTTTCAATGGCGCTGTCGCTGATGATTGGTGAAGCGGGCTATACCGCAGATTCCATCGATACAACAGCGGATGTCTCGCTGGATAAAACCGATGGCGGCTTCGCAATCAGCAAAATTGCGCTAAACAGCAAGGTCACCGTACCGGGTATCGACCCGCAGAAATTCGACGGCATCATCCAGAAAGCGAAAGCAGGATGCCCGGTGTCGCAGGTACTGAAAGCGGAAATCACGCTGGACTATAAACTTAACTAAGCCTGAGCCGGGCGAAGGCCCGGCTATCCCTTCAGCGCAGCAGGAAAAACCGCTGCCAGCCATGCAATAAACGCCTTAAGGCGATGCGTCAGATGCCGGTTTTGCGGGTAAACCACGTGAAACGGATACGCCGCCGGGTGCCAGTCGCTTAAAATTTCTTGTAACGTACCCGCCTGAAGATATGTCTTTGCTGAATATGTAAACGTCTGAATGATGCCCAATCCTGCCACCGCCGCTGCCAGGTGCGCATTGCTTTCATTAACGCCGAGATAGTGCGAAATGCCGATCTCCTGCACCTCGCCGCCTTTCCTGAAGCGAAACGGAAAGGGTCGCCCGGTGACCGGGGAGAGATAGCCTATAAGTTTATGTCCGTTGCGCAACTCTTGCGGATAAGCCGGAACGCCGTGCTTTTTCAGATAGCCCGGCGTTGCGCAGGTCACCATGTCGGCGTCGCCCAGATGACGTGCGATAAGGGTGGAATCGTTCAGCGGACCGCCTCTGATCACACAATCCACGTTGCCGCTGATCAAATCAACAGGACGATCCGCCACGCCAAGATCGATGCGAATATCCGGGTAGCGCTGCATGAAATCCGGGAGCAGGGGGATGAGTACGTCGCGGGCGGTCGAACCGCCAATATCCACCCGCAGATGTCCTTTCGGTGTGGCGTGAGAGACGCGAAACGAGGTATCGATATCTTCGATATCAATGAGCACCCTGAGCGCTTTTTCATAATACTCCGCGCCTTCCGGCGTCGTGACCACCCGGCGGGTGGTACGGTGCAGCAGCCGTATTTCAAGATGCGCCTCAAGCGCTTTCACAAGCTTGCTCAGTGTGGCGATGGGCATGTTTAGCGAATCAGCCGCTCGGGTAAAGCTACCGGTTTCCACAACCCGCGTGAAGGCGCGCATCGCCATGAGCTGGTCCATCTTTTTCTCTCGATTATTTCTGTTTGTGAATAGTCATTTTCATTTTTGCTGGTTTTTCACTAATCCGGCAAGGGCTAATGTGTCTCCAGCGCAAGCAAAAACGCGCAACGCAAACCCAACAAAAGGTAAATGACATGAACACAACGCTCTTCGAAAAAATCGCACTGGTCACTGGCGGCAGCACCGGTATTGGTCTTGCCACGGCGCAGGAGCTGGCGGCTCAGGGCGCCAAAGTCTATATCACCGGTCGTCGACAGGCCGAGCTGGATGCCGCCGTCGCACAAATTGATTCCCGTGCGGTGGGTATTCGTGCCGACGTCTCACAACTCGCCGATCTGGATCGAGTCTATGCGCAGATAGCAAAAGAAGAAGGGCGTCTCGATATTTTGTTCGCCAATGCGGGTGGCGGAGATATGCTGCCGCTGGGAGCAATCACCGAGGAGCAGTTTGACCGTATTTTCGGCACAAACGTGCGCGGAGTGCTGTTTACAGTACAAAAAGCGCTGCCGCTGTTATCTGCCGGGTCGTCCATTATTCTGACCGGTTCAACGGTGTCGATAAAGGGAACGGCAAACTTTAGCGTCTACAGCGCCAGCAAAGCCGCCGTGCGCAACTTTGCCCGCTCCTGGGCGCTGGATCTGCAGGGCCGTGGGATCCGTATCAACGTGGTCAGTCCTGGCCCCGTCAAAACCCCGGGACTCGGCGAACTGGTGCCAGAAGAACATCGTCAGGGGTTGTACGATGCGCTGGCTGCACAGGTTCCGTTAGGACGTTTAGGTGCGCCGGGCGAGGTGGGGAAAGTGGTGGCGTTTCTGGCCTCTGACGCGGCCAGCTTTATTAACGCCACCGAGCTGTTTGTTGATGGTGGGATGGCGCAAATTTAATCCACATTACGCCAGCAGCGCACGCTACGGCCCTCGTGTGAAGGCTGTAGCGGCTGCGGGCGTTCACACCCCTGCGTGGCCTGCGGACAACGGTCGCGGAAATAGCACCCCTCGGGCAGATGGCGGTTACCCGGGAGATCCGTTTTACGCAGCGCCAGGTTTTCATCCAGCGGCTCACCGGTTCTGGGAACGGAATCGAGCAGCAGCCGGGTGTAGGGATGACGCGGCGTAACCAGCACCTGTGCCGCCGTGCCCAGCTCGACAATTTGCCCCAGATACATCACCGCCACGCGATCGCTCATGTGCCTGACAACCGAGACGTTATGGGATATCAGCACATAGGTCAGGTTGCGTTCCTGCTGCAGCTTCACCAGTAAATTGAGGATCTGCGCCTGTACGGAAATATCCAGCGCGCTGGTGGGCTCATCCAGCACGATGATGTCCGGGTTAGAGGAAAGGGCGCGGGCGATAGCAATACGCTGGCGCTGCCCGCCGGAAAAGGCGTGCGGCAGGCGGTCGAGATATTCCGGGCGAATACCGACCTGCTGCGCCAGGTTTTCAGCAAGCTGACGTCGTTCCCGTTCGCTGCTGCGTTTTTGCACCCACACCGGTTCGGTGATAATGCGCCAGACCGGCAGGCGCGGGTCAAGCGACGAGAGCGGATCCTGGAACACCATCTGCATACCGCCCG
The DNA here is from genome assembly GCF_050031095.1 of Enterobacter cloacae complex sp. 382A5. NCBI lineage: Bacteria > Pseudomonadati > Pseudomonadota > Gammaproteobacteria > Enterobacterales > Enterobacteriaceae > Enterobacter > Enterobacter cloacae complex sp. 382A5. Next base: position 2,363,822 of record NZ_JBLGVK010000001.1, on the reverse strand, counting down.
CGTGGTTTGTCCGTGCACACAGGCCGGCACTGGGTTTGAGCATCCCCATTAAAAGCTGCGCCAGCGTGCTTTTACCACAGCCGGATTCGCCAACAATCCCCAGCGTTTCGCCGCGATGGATCTGAAGATCCAGCCCGTTAAGAGCATGCACCTGTTCCGTGACCCGCCCCAGCCAGTTTTTGCGTGCGGGAAAGTTAACGTGCACGCGATCCAGTTCCAGCAGTACGTCAGACATGGGTTTTCTCCTGTTGCGGATACCAGCAGGCTGCCCGCTGGCCTTCGGCCCCCTGAGGCAGTAAGCGCGGCGTTTCAGTGCATTTTACGCCCGCAGCAAAACAGCGCTCCCGAAAAGCACACCCGCGCGGAAGCTGGCTAAGATTGGGCACTGTACCGGGGATGGCAGGCAGCATCTCGCGCGGCTCGCCGTTTTCAGGCGCACACTGCAACAGGCCGATGGAATAGGGATGAACGGGATGGTGGATCAGCGTTTGCGTGGTGCCGCTTTCAATCACGCTCCCGGCGTACATGACATACATCCGGTCGCAGAGTTGTGAAACCACCGCCATATCGTGACTGATAAACAGTACCGAGGTTCCGCTGGCCCGCGCTTTATGCTTCAGCAATCGCAGTACCTGTAGCTGGACGGTGACGTCCAGTGCGGTGGTCGGCTCATCGGCAATAATCAGTTCAGGCTCGCAGGAGAAGGCCAGCGCAATCATCACCCGCTGGCGCATGCCGCCGGACAGCTCGAACGGATAACGTTCCATGACCTCCGCCGCATCCGGGATCTGCATCTCTTCCAGCAGGGTGATCGCTTTTTTCCCGGCATCACGCCGTGAAAGGGGCTGATGCTGGCGGATCACCTCCACCATTTGTTTGCCAATTCGTCGCGTTGGGTTCAGCGCTGTCATCGGCTCCTGAAAAATCATCGCCACTTTGGCACCGCGCCACTGGCGGAGCTGTTTCTCGGATGCATTCAGGACATCTTCACCCAACAGTTTTACCTGCCCGCGATGGATCCGGTAACTGCCCTCCGGCAGCAGACGCATGGTCAGCATCGCCGTTACCGATTTTCCGGAGCCGGATTCGCCCACTACGCCAACAATCTCGCCGCGTTTGATCTCCAGCGATACGTGGTTCAGGGCGTGAACTTCGCCGCGAAATATCGGGAAGCTCAGGTGTAAATCTTCAATGGTTAATACTGCTTCGCTCATGCCTGTTTTCCTCCCGATTTCGGATCCAGCAGGTCGCGAATGCCGTCACCAAACAGATTAAACCCGACGGCAGTGACCAGAATTGCCGCACCAGGAAAGGCGCAGTACCACCACTGGTCGAGTACATAGTTGCGGCCCACGGCCACCATCGCTCCCCATTCGGCGGTGGGCTGCTGCGCCCCGAGGCCGATAAAGCCCAGCGTGGCGGCCATCAGAATGGCGCTGCCAATATCCAGCGAGGCCTGCACGATCAGCGGTGGCAGGGCGTTACGCAGGATATGCCAGCTGATCAAATGCCAGCGCGATGCGCCAAACGTGCGGGCGGCCTGCACATAGGTAAACTGGCGCACCACCAGGGTTTGCCCGCGCGCCAGGCGAACGTAAAACGGGATACGCACAATCGCAATCGCCAGCATGGCGTTAAACAGACTCGGCCCAAGCGCCGCCGCCAGCGCCATGGTCAGTACCAGGGAGGGAATGGAGAGCATAATGTCCATCACCCGCATAATGATGGCATCGCCGCGCCCGCCCAGCACGCCGGACAAACAGCCCAGCAGCGAGCCGATACTCCCGGCAATCACCACCACCGCCAGCCCGGCGGTAATGGATTGCTGGCTACCGACCAGCACGCGGCTGAACAGATCGCGTCCGACTTCATCGGTACCAAACCAGTGCTGCGCAGACGGGGCCTGCAACCGGGCAGTGAGATCCAGCGCGTTCGGATCATGGGGGACGATCCACGGTGAAGTTACCATCAGCAACAGCATCACCAGCATAATCACCCCGCCGATCAGCGTGAGCGGGCTTTGACGCAGCATCCAGAACAGCCTTGCCCAGTCGATGCCCGGTTTCGTTGTGTTTACGGGGACGGGCGTTTCCTCAGTCAACATCATTCGGCACCTCCGCGCCCGATACGAGGGTCAATCCACAGATAGAGCAGATCAACCACCAGATTGACGACCACATAGGCCAGTGAAACCACCACGGCGAAGCCCATGACGGCAGGGAAATCCAGTGCCTGAATGGAGGTCACCACCCAGGCGCCCATGCCTGGCCAGGCAAAGACGGTTTCGGTCAGTACCGCACCATAAAGCAGATCGCCCAGCGCCAGCCCGAGTACGGTAATGGACGGGATCATCGCATTCGGCAGGGCATACCGCAGGACGATATACCAGCCCGGCAAGCCGCTGGCGCGGGCGGTGCGAATGTAATCTTCGCTGAGCTGCTCCAGCATGGCGGAACGTACCTGACGCGCCACGATGCCAAGATGAACAAACGCCAGCGTCAGTGACGGTAAAATCAGGTGTTGCAGGGCGTTGAAAAAGACCTCGCCGTTACCCTCCAGCAGGGCATCCAGCAGATAAAAGCCCGTCACGTGGGCTGGCGGGTCGAGCCAGTCGTCCAGCCTGCCGCCGCCGGGCAGAATCTGAAGATGGCCGTAGAACAAGACGATGACGCCCAGACCCAGCCAGAAGGCCGGGGTGGAGATCCCGGTCATCGCCATCAGCCGTACCAGATGATCCAGCCAGCGGTTACGGTAGACCGCCGATAAAATCCCCAGCGGAACGCCGATCACCAGCGCCAGCAGCAGGGAACAGAACGCCAGCTCCAGCGTGGCAGGGAAGAAGGCTTTTAAATCTTCCGCCACCGGCCGCCCGGTACGGATAGAGGTCCCTAAATCGCCGTGCACCAGGGCGTCCACATAGCGGCCAAACTGGATATAGAGCGGCTGATCCAGTCCCAGTTGCTGGCGAATGTTCTGCACAATATCGTCGCTGGCACGGTCACCGGCCAGCAGGCGGGCCGGATCGCCGGGGATCAGGTGTGAAATGATAAAGGTGATGATACAGACACCGGCTACTACCAGGATTAACCCCCAGCAGCGCTGGCGCACAATGCTCCAGAACGTCATACACTTTCCCCCGGCGAAACCGTTACTTGCTCATGGTGGCGATGTTGAACACCTGCTCGAGCATTGGATTAAAGGTGAAGCCTTTGACCTCTTTGTTCATTGCCAGCTGGTAGTTCTTCTGGAACAGATAAACGTAGGCCGCTTCGTCAATTACAATCTTCTGCGCTTGCTGGTAATCGCGGGTGCGCTCCGCCTGGTCCGTGGTTTTCAGCGCCGCCTGCAGCAGGGAATCAACCTCTTTGTTCTCATAGAACGAGCGGTTGCCCGGCAGACCTTTTTTGTCCGACTCAAACCAGTAGTTCATGAACATGTACGGGTCGGCAAAGTCCGGGCTCCAGTTGCCAATGGCAATGTCATAATCGCCTTTACCCACGCGGTCGCGCATGGTGGCGTTAGCCAGTTTTTCCAGCTTGACGTTGATACCGAGCTTGCCCAGGCTGGCCTGAGTGGAGAGGGCGATAGGCTCCCAGTTCGGGTCGTTGTCCGAGTAGAGGAATGTCAGGCTGGCCGGTTTATCTTTGACTTTCTCCAGTGCCGCTTTCGCTTTGGCCTCGTCAAAGCTGTACTGCATGGCGGTGGCGTCAAAGCCCCACATGCCATCCGGGATCGGGCCGCGCATCTGCTTGCCGTTACCGCTGAGAATGCCTTTCACCATTCCCTGATAATCGGTTGCCCAGGAGACGGCGCGGCGCAAATCCACCTGATTCAGCGGCGCTTTGCTGTTGTTGAGATAGAGATAGGTCACGCGCAGGGAAGGATACTCCGCCACGGCGACTTTGCCCTCCTGCTTGAGCGCAGAAAGCTGATCGACAGGCAGGGAGTCGGCAATATCCAGATCGCCACGGGAAAGCTGCAGGCGACGCGACGCGCTTTCACCGATAATTTTCACCGAGACGCGCTTAAAGTGGGGCTTATCTCCCGCCCAGTGCGGGTTAGGCACCAGCACCAGCTGCTGACCTTTTTGCCAGCTCTTCAGCATAAATGGCCCGGAACCGGCGGTGTTCTGCGCCAGATAAGCTCGCGCGTCATCGGCGGCATTGGCCTTCAGTACGGCCGGGTTAATAATCGATGCACCGTCATTCGCCAGGGTATAGAGGAAGGGAGCAAACGGCTGGCTGAGGGTGAACTTCACCGTGTGGTCATCAACGGCATCAATTTTGAGATCTTTCGGGAACGCTTCAGACGGCCCCTGGCTGAGCTTCAGCAGGCGCTCAAACGACAGTTTTACCGCTTCAGCGGTGACCGGCGTGCCGTCAGAGAATTTCGCGTTGTCCGTCAGGGTGAAGGTCCACTCTTTCTGATCCTCAGATGCCTTCCAGCCCGTGGACAGATCGCCTTCGACCTCCGTGGTGCCAGGCTTGTACTTCACCAGACGCTGATAGGACGGATAGGTGACGGTCCAGTCGTTGTTATCAATGGTGATTGCCGGATCGAGGGTTTGCGGGTCGGCGGCTTTACCTATCACCAGCATGTCTTTCGGAACGGCGGCCTGCGCAGCAGGCATGCTCAGGGCCAGCGTGGCGGCGATAAGCGTCGTGAGAAGCGTTGTTTTCATGGCAGTGCTCCAGGTTTAAAGAGGGGTGTGCGTCAACGGAAAACAGGCGAAACGATCGTCAAGAAGGGGATAACTGGCGGCGTTTGGCAACTCGAAGTGCCACCATTCGCTGCCGATCCCCACAAAGCCGCCGCCAAACATGATGGCGTTAAGCAGCAGGCGGTTGCGCTGGGCGTGCGGCGGCACGGAGGGATGATACGGATGAGAACGGTCATCCATCTCATCAAACCCGGCCCCCATATCCAGCACGTTGTTATGTTCATCCATCAGGGTGACGTCGATGGCCGTGCCGCGGCTGTGATTGGAGCCAATGGCCACATCCACCACATATTCCGGGTTCGGGCACGCATCCCACAGCTGCGCCTGGGCCTGCTGTGGGCGATAGGCGTCGTAGACCACCAGTTTCAGTCCGGCGAGCGTGGCGATGCCAATCGATTTCGCCAGCGCGGTGGCGGCATCGGTATGCAGCAAACACAGCGCCTCCTGATAAATGGGACGGCCAGTCAGGTTGTCGGCGGTGGCGTATTTCAGATCGATATGCAACTCAGGAAACATTCTGGCGACATCGATCAGTTCACTCTCTTCGGGCATAGCTCCGCTCCTTTAGCGTTCGAATTGTCCAAACTCTTGTTGTAATTCACGGTTTATCGTCAGACGGTCTGCAAGCGCATCACCCAGCGCCTGGACCACGCCTGACAGCAGCAGGTTGAAAAGACAGCTCACAGGGGCCAGCGAATCCCAGAAGTGGCCGGTATCGGTTTTAACCTGCAATAAATCAATAGGGTAATCCCGCGCCCACGGACACCAGATATCGGTGATCAGGGCCATCGGAATACTTTTCTCACTTGCGACACGACAGTACTGCCGGGCAATGGCGGAATAGGCGCGGGTATCGGTCAGCACCACATAAGGGTGGTCAAAACCGGAGTTGAGCGATTCAACCCAACTGCCGGATAACCCCTCGGAGTAGCTCACGCGCGGGCGCAGGTATTCCAGGTGGCTGAAGAAGGCGTTGGCAATCCCGCGTGTTGACTGAATACCCAACACAAACACCGCCTCAGCATGGGTGAGCTGATGGACGATTTGCTTAAAGACATCGGTTTGTGCCAGCTGATAAACATGGGTGATTGCGTCCACCTCCAGCGAAAGGGAGTGCTGGAGGCGATCCGAGAGCGGGCGCTGCTGTTGCCAGGAGTCCAGGCGTTCGTTCATTCCCCAGGGCTGATAAGGATCGCGCAGGCTTTTTTTCGCATCGTCCAGGTTGCGATACCCCAGCTTGCGCAGGAAGCGCCCGACGGTGATCCCGCTGGTGCCGGTAGTCAGCGCCACGCTCTCTGCCGTCTCAAACGGTATCAGCGCGGCGTGCGCCAGCATCCAGCTTGCCACACGCTTTTCGCTGGGCGTCAGCTGGCTGAAGGTGGCTTCGATACGGTTCAGCATTTCAGGTTTGGTGGTCATTACCGCCTCGCTGTTAACCGGCTGTCAATGGCCGGAATTCTGTTACCTGGTTAACAATGCATGACGCGTGCCATGTTCACATGACGGCGAAAAGCCGCTGTGCTGTAAATTTCATGCAATATTTGATTAACCAATGATCAACATTTGTGCAGCGTAGTTCACTTTTGGTGCAGTGTGTATGACGGTAAGCAAGAACTTTGAAGGGGCGCGCATTTGCGATCCTGAATCGTCCGTCGCCCGTGAGGAAAGTTTGTGATGTGGAGAAACAGAGATAATGATTTGCCAGGTTGCCCTATGGCCTGGCAACGAGATTTATACCTATGCGGTATAGGTTAGATTGAATACGATACTGCGCGGGACTTGAAAAATAATATATATCGCCTGTAATGTTGAGATAAATCTGCCCATTATCGACTTAACGTAAGGCGTTTGCGTCTCGTGTTTTCAGGAAGGGAGTATAATCATCCAGATGAGATATAAAGTCATTGTCTGACGTTTTATTATCAATCAGGTAATAATGGTAACCGAATGCTGTAGTCGCTCCAGCATCACTTTGCACAATATAAATATTTGCAGAGTCATTTAAAGCTGTTTTCTTATATATGCTATATTCCACAGGAAATATCCATCGGGGGATCATATATATAATCCAAATCATCACGATAAGAATAACGCTTAATGCGTACCGTTTTTTAAAACCCCGTTCTTTTAGCATAATCAATACCTGCTCTTATCCAGACCTGATCCGCAGGATCATCTCCATAGGGTGCTGATTCATACCAGGTGCCAAATTTCTGCGGATCCCCGTTACCCGATCGACTTTGCGCCCATCCAGCCCCTCTTAATAATATTTGTTCAGAAATGCCTGCCGCAGTACCGACGGCACCGTAATTGAAATTACCATAATCGGCATACTGGCGTCCTGATAGTGATTTATAGTCCCACGGTCCATGTAGCCTTACCATTCCATAGAACCAGATGTAAGTCAGTGCTGATGGGCCTTTATGGAATCTTGCTATCATCATATTGTTAACAATGGATGCGCCAGGGGGAACCAGCAAGGAGGTTGGATACGCAGGCGGTGTTGGATGAACGGGTATCGTTGGATAGCGCATAATTAACGCTCCGCCCAACTATCAGCAAACTGTAAATTTCCATCACAAAACTTCCACGTAATTTTATCGTACCGTAACTCAACCAGTTCCAGATGATCATGCTTTTCTTTGGTGGGATCTTTTATGTCGTGCATTAGCGGTGAAACCGAGACTACTTTCACGTTTTCAAGTGTCATATTGTAATATTCAACTTCCTGCCCCGCATCGTTTATCTTGTACCACTTAAATTCCGCAGTCTTAAGTGTTTGTCCGGTCGCTACTGCCTTCATGAGGTAAGGGGAGGACGAGTCAATTTCTTTCTGAAATAACAAAGGGGCATGTTGGCGAGTGCCCATTACTTTTCCGGTAAGTGCATCGGTAGGTAATCTCAGACTGTGTGTGAAACCGGTGATTTCAATGCTGCCTTCTCGATCCTGAACATCTACGCTTCCTTTTATTTCAGTATTGCCATCATCTCGTATCCATAAATAAGCCGGTATAGCCATTGTTAAAACTCCATTTTCAAAAAAGAGATTATAAATATACGTAAATATCATCTTTTAGCATGCGGTTTAGTGTTATTTATTGTTAACCAAGATAATCAAGGTTGATGTATTTAATATTGGCATTTATTTAATTTATGAAGCAGGTGAATGAAGAAATAATGGATGTCGTATGGGCATACCTTACACAAGCGCTGATAAGCGCGACAAAAAATCATTAGCAATAAATACAGTGAATACCTCAGCCCCTTCACATTTTTGATAAGATACAAACACAGTGACTAAGAGAAGGAACCCGGCATGGCGAATCTGCCCTGGCGTGTCAGCGTGCGCCTGATGGCTCTCGCAAAGAAAGTAGCGATGGTCATAGGGATTATCGTGGTTGTGCTGCTGGCAGTGCGGGTGTATCTCTCGCAGCAGGGACCAGCGTTACATCTCTGGCATACCTGGCGTGCGGATGAAATGAGCGTAAGCGAGCTGGATAAGGCGAACTTTGCTGACTATCTCGACCGGGAAAAGGCCATCTTCACCGACCTGGATAACGCGGTCACGGCAAAAACGAAGGGGGAGGAGCGTACCGCCTTAAACCGCTACTACCGTCAGAGCCTGGTGTGGCCCGGAAAATTTACTCCGGATGCAAATCGCTCGTTTGTGCTGATGCCTGCCGGTAAACCGCGTGGTGCGGTAGTTTTACTGCACGGACTCACCGATTCGCCCTATAGCGTTAAGCACCTTGCCGTTGATTATCAGCAGCGCGGATTTGTGGCCGTGGTGCCGCGTCTGCCCGGACACGGGACGGCACCAGGGGCGCTGACAAATGTTGACTGGGAGATGTGGCTGGCGGCGACGCGTCTTGCCGTGCGCGAAGCCTCCCGTCTGGCGGGGGATAACGTTCCTTTGCATCTGGTGGGCTATTCCAACGGCGGGGCGCTGGCGATGAAATACACCCTGGACGCGCTGGAGTCGCCTTCGCTGCGAAAACCTCAGCAACTGGTGTTGTTGTCACCGATGATCGGCGTCACGGCGTTTGCCCGCTTTGCCGGATTCGCAGGCTTACCGGCACTGTTACCGGCGTTTGCGAAAGCGGCGTGGCTGAATATCGCGCCGGAGTATAACCCTTACAAATACAATTCTTTCCCGGTAAACGCGGCGCGTCAGTCGTGGCTGTTGACGAAGGCGCTGCAGGAGCAGATTGGCCGCGCTGCACAAAACCACACGCTGGATCGGTTGCCGCCGGTACTGGCCTTTCAGTCGGTGATGGATTCCACCGTCAGTACCCGTGCGGTTGTCACGGGGTTATTTGACCAGCTCCCGGCCAACGGCAGTGAACTGGTGGTGTTTGATATCAACCAGGCGGCGAGTTTCCGCCCGTTATTCCGGCCGTCGTCGTGGACGGCCCTCTCTGAGCTGTTGCCGTCTGCGCAAAGACGTTACAGTGTCACAATTATTACCAACGCCAGTGCGGAGCGTTTCGCCACGGTCGCGAAGCACATCCCCGCAGACAGCACAGAAGAGACCGTGGAGCCGCTGGCGCAGCAGTATCCGCCGGAGGTCTATTCGCTTTCGCATGTCGCCGTACCTTTCCCGCCTGATGACGATCTGTATGGCCGGCATCCTGCCGTGAAAAACCGCTATGGCATCAGCCTGGGCACCATTGCGTTGTGGGGAGAGACCTCCGTACTGAGCGTGGGTAAAGATGCCCTGATGCGGGTGACCTCAAATCCGTTTTACGACTACATGAAGATGCGGATCGACAACCGCATCGGGACGGAGGAAAAAGGGTGATCCCTTAAGCCGTTAATTTATTAGGTAGCGCTGGTGAAGTATGTTAAACAGTAACTTCCCCGGCGCCTCCCTTATTCTGGAACCCATTCCTGTGCTCACCACGCTGATTTATCGAAGCCAGTTACATTTATCCTGCCGGTCCGCAGAATTAAGCGCGCTGGTAGAACGAGCACGAAGCCGCAATGCCAAACTGAACATCACGGGTGTCCTGCTCTCGAACGGCTGTGACGTCATGCAAATTCTTGAGGGCGCGGAAGAGAGCGTCGTGAAGTTGTTCCACAAAATTCGCGATGATGAGCGCCACAGTGGCGTCGTCGAACTGATGCGGGATTACGGCCCCCGCAGACGGTTTGACAATGTCGGCATGCTGCTGTTTGACCTGCAGGTCCAGTCCCCAAAAGAGGTGCTTGAGTCGGTTTTGCATTACAGCCAACTGGAAAGCTATCTCATATCCGATGATCGGGTGTTCAAATTCATTCAGACCTTTATCACCGGGAAACATACCGGCCAGACGAGGAACCCGGTGGATGCGGGAAAATGGACGCTCGCATGTGAAAAAGCGCCCTTCGGTGAGGCCATGGGGTTGATAGCCGGTCAAATCTGTCAGTTTGCGCTGCAGCCGATAGTCGAGCCCTCGGAAGGGAAAATCAGTTCACTTGAAGCGCTTATTCGTGGCAACGATGGCGGGAGCCCGGAACATTTCTTCAAAACGCTCGATCAGGACAAGCTCTACGAAGTGGATCTGCAAACCAAAGCGTATGCCTTTGCGCTTGCGGAGAAACTGGGTATCGGCAGCCATAAAATTGCGGTGAATTTGCTTCCCATGTCGCTGGTCAAGGTGCCCGGGGCGGTCGAGTTTCTGGTGGAGCAAATCAGACAACACGGGCTTCAGCCGGAGCAGGTGGTCATAGAAGTAACTGAAAACGAGATGATTTCCGGCTTTAACAAGTTCAACAGCGCGATCAAACAGCTTCGGGGTGAAGGTATTGGCCTGGCGATCGATGATTTCGGCTCCGGGTATGCGGGGCTTTCACTGCTTACCCGCTTCCAGCCGGATAAAATCAAGATCGATCGGGAAATAGTCAGCAATATTCATCTCAGCGGTCCAAAACAGGCGATTGTCCGATCGATAGTGAGCTGCTGCACCGACCTTGAGATCACGCTGGTGGCGGAAGGCATTGAGAAGCTGGAGGAGTGGTGCTGGCTGGAATCCGCCGGTATTCGCCGTTTCCAGGGGTTTCTGTTTGCCCGACCGCAGCTTAACGGGGTGGGCGATATTCACTGGCCACACCTGGTACGATAACGCTTTTTCCTTCCTGATTATTTCCCCTTTGGTCAGCCTGTGTTTAAATAGCTAAAACGGTTTAACATAGTTTAGCTGCGAGGATGACATGGATAAAATCTGGGTACTCGGTGATGCAGTGGTGGATTTACTGCCAGAGGGGGACGGCAAATTGCTGCAATGTCCCGGCGGAGCACCGGCAAATGTGGCGGTCGGCATCGCCCGACTGGGCGGAAAAAGTGCCTTTATTGGCAGGGTTGGCGACGATCCGTTTGGCCGTTTTATGCAGAAAACGCTGGCGGATGAGCAGGTTGATGTGCAGTGGATGCGCCTCGATCCGGCTCACCGCACCTCAACGGTGGTGGTTGATCTGGACGAACAGGGCGAACGCTCGTTTACGTTTATGGTTCGGCCGAGCGCCGATCTGTTTCTCGATTTCACCGATCTGCCGCCTTTCAGGGCCAAAGAGTGGCTGCACGTCTGCTCCATTGCGCTCAGCGCGGAGCCGAGTCGCTCTGCCACTTTTCAGGCGATGGATGCAGTTAAAAAAGCCGGTGGTTTTGTCAGCTTCGACCCCAACATTCGCCCCGACCTCTGGCAGGATGAGGGCGAGCTCCGCCGTTGCCTCGAACTGGCGCTACAGCGCGCGGACGTGGTGAAGCTTTCCATTGAAGAGCTGACGTTTTTGACCGGCGAATCCCATATCGAAACCGGTCTGGCGGCGCTGATGCACCATTGTCCGGCCCGCCTGGTGCTGGTGACGCTGGGTAAAGAGGGGGTAATGGCCTGGCATGAGGGCATCACAACACACTATCCGGCCACACCGGTAGCGTGTGTTGACACCACCGGCGCAGGCGATGCGTTCGTCGCAGGGTTGCTGTTCGGCCTGGCCTCGTCAGGCCAGGATCTGGCAACAACCCTTGCACTGGCCCAGCGCTGTGGTGCACTGGCCACGACGGCCAAAGGGGCAATGACCGCGCTGCCGTACCGTCACAACCTGTAATTCCTTCCTGGCCGCCGACCGGCGGCCTGAATTGTCGCCTCGATCACACTTACTAAAACGGTTTAGCAAAAAGTATTGCCGATCCAAAATTCACGGGTTTAGTATCAGCAGCCTAAACCGGTTTAGCAATTTAGCATTATCAAAACACTTTTTTTAGGGATGCGACAAAATGTATAAAAAACGCAGACTTGCCGTGATGATTGGCATGCTGGCCGGTAGTACCTCTGTTTTTGCCCAGACCGATATGACAAGCATTGAATCGCGCCTGGCGGCGCTGGAACAGCGTCTTCAGGATGCGGAAATGCGCGCCCAGAATGCGGAGAAACGCGCGACGGCAGCAGAACAAAAAACGCAGCAGCTGGTTGCCGCCCAGCAGCAAACGCAGACCACCACCCAGGAGGTGGCCCAGCGTACCACGGTGCTGGAAAAGAAAGCCGATCAGAGCAGTGGCTTTGAATTTCACGGATATGCCCGCTCAGGCCTGCTGATGAATGATGCGGCGTCCAGCAGCAAAAGCGGTCCGTATCTGACACCTGCCGGGGAAACCGGGGGCGCGGTCGGTCGTCTGGGTAACGAAGCGGATACCTACGTTGAGCTAAATGTGGAACACAAACAGACGCTGGAGAGTGGGGCGACCACGCGCTTTAAGGCCATGTTAGCCGACGGGCAGAAGACCTATAACGACTGGTCAGCCGATACCAGCGATCTTAACATTCGTCAGGCCTTTGCCGAGCTGGGCAATCTGCCTGATTTCACTGGCGCGCTGAAAGGGAGTACCTTCTGGGCCGGTAAACGCTTTGACCGCGATAACTTTGATATTCACTGGCTGGATTCTGATGTCGTGTTCCTCGCCGGTACCGGCGGCGGTGTCTACGACGTGAAGTGGAATGATACGCTGCGCAGCAACTTCTCGATTTACGGGCGCAACTTCGGCAGCGAAGAGCAGATCGACAACAACGTTCAGAACTATATCCTCAGCATGAATCACTTTGCCGGGCCATTCCAGCTCATGGTGAGCGGCCTGCGGGCGAAGGATAACGACGAACGCAAGGACAGCAATGGCGATCTGATTAAAACCGATGCGGCGAACACCGGCGTGCATGCCCTGGTGGGTCTGCACAATGACAGCTTCTACGGCCTGCGGGAAGGCTCAGCGAAAACGGCGCTGCTGTATGGTCACGGCCTGGGGGCAGAAGTTAAAAGCATCGGCTCTGATGGCGCGCTGCTGTCAGAAGCCGATACCTGGCGCTTCGCAAGTTACGGTGTCACGCCGCTCGGCGGTGGCTGGCATATCGCGCCTGCTGTACTGGCCCAGAGCAGTAAAGACCGCTACGTCAAAGGCGACAGCTACGAGTGGGTTACGCTCAATACCCGCCTGATCAAAGAGGTTACGCAGAATTTCGCCCTGGCGTTTGAGGGCAGCTATCAGTACATGGATTTGAACCCGGAAGGCTACAAAGATCGCAACGCTGTTAACGGCAGTTTCTACAAGCTGACCTTCGCACCGACCTTAAAGGCGGGCAAAATTGGCGATTTCTTCAGCCGTCCTGAACTGCGCCTGTTTGCCACCTGGATGGACTGGAGCAGCAAACTGGATAACTACGCCAGCGATGACGCCTTTGGCAGCAGCGGCTTTAACGCTGGCGGGGAATGGAACTTTGGGGTCCAGATGGAAACCTGGTTTTAACCCTTCACGCTCCCGCCAGGCGGGAGCGTATCAAACATCATAAAAATGAAGTCAGGCAGAGGTAACTATGGATTTTGATAATATTTCCCGTGCGCTCATTCCGCTGCTCGGTGGCAAAGAGAACATCGCCAGTGCCGCGCACTGCGCAACGCGCCTTCGTCTGGTGCTGGTCGACGATGCGCTTGCTGACCAGCAGGCCATCGGCAAGGTCGAGGGGGTGAAAGGCTGTTTTCGTAACGCGGGCCAGATGCAGGTGATTTTTGGCACTGGCGTGGTGAATAAGGTTTACGCGGCCTTTATTCAGGCCGCAGGGATCGGTGAATCGAGCAAGTCAGAAGCGGCAGATCTCGCGGCGCGTAAGCTCAATCCGTTCCAGCGTATTGCCCGTCTGCTTTCCAATATTTTTGTGCCGATCATTCCTGCCATTGTGGCGTCCGGTTTGTTGATGGGCCTGCTAGGGATGGTGAAAACCTACGGCTGGGTGAATGCCGATAACGCCATCTACATCATGCTGGATATGTGCAGCTCGGCGGCGTTTATCATTTTACCGATTCTGATTGGCTTCACGGCCGCGCGTGAGTTTGGCGGTAACCCTTATTTAGGCGCCACGCTCGGCGGTATTCTGACTCACCCGGCGCTGACCAACGCCTGGGGCGTGGCGTCCGGCTTCCACACCATGAACTTTTTCGGCCTTGAGATTGCCATGATTGGCTATCAGGGAACGGTGTTCCCGGTGCTGCTGGCCGTCTGGTTTATGAGCATTGTGGAGAAAAATCTGCGCAAGGTCATCCCGGATGCGTTAGACCTGATCCTGACGCCGTTCCTGACCGTCATTCTCTCCGGTTTTATCGCGCTGTTGATTATCGGCCCGGCGGGACGCGCGTTAGGCGATGGCATCTCCTTTATTCTGAGCACCCTGATTACCCACGCGGGCTGGCTGGCCGGTTTGCTGTTCGGCGGGCTCTATTCGGTGATTGTTATTACCGGCATTCACCACAGCTTCCACGCGATTGAAGCCGGGCTATTGGGGAATCCGTCGATTGGCGTTAATTTCCTGCTGCCCATCTGGGCCATGGCGAACGTAGCGCAGGGTGGTGCGTGCCTGGCGGTGTGGTTTAAAACCAAAGACGCAAAAATCAAAGCCATTACCTTACCGTCGGCGTTCTCGGCCATGCTCGGCATTACCGAAGCCGCTATCTTTGGTATCAACCTGCGTTTCGTGAAACCGTTTGTGGCCGCGCTGATTGGCGGTGCGGTGGGTGGCGCATGGGTGGTGTCGGTGCATGTCTACATGACGGCGGTAGGGCTGACGGCGCTGCCGGGGATGGCAATCGTGCAGGCCAGTTCGCTGCTCAACTATATTATCGGCATGGTGATTGCCTTTGGCGTAGCGTTTACCGTCTCGCTGCTGCTGAAATATAAAACGGACTCTGAATAATGACATTACCTTACCGCTGGCCTGCCGTGCTGCAGGCCGTGATGAAAGGCCAACCGCGCGCGCGTGCCGACCGCCACTACCCGCAGTGGCACCCGGCACCAGTGACGGGGCTGATGAACGATCCGAACGGTTTTATCTGGTTCGCCGGGCGCTACCATCTGTTTTATCAGTGGAACCCGCTGGACTGCGATCACCGATATAAATGCTGGGGGCACTGGAGTTCGGACGATCTGCTGCACTGGCAGCACGAGCCGATGGCGCTGATGCCAGATGAAGAGTACGACCGCAACGGTTGCTATTCCGGCAGCGCCGTGGACAACAACGGAGTGTTGACGCTGTGCTATACCGGCAACGTTAAGTTCGATGACGGCAGCCGCACCGCCTGGCAGTGCCTGGCGGTGGAACAACCGGACGGGACCTTTAAAAAACTGGGGCCGGTGCTGGCGCTGCCGGATGGCTACACCGGCCACGTGCGCGACCCGAAAGTGTGGCAGCACGACGGGCAGTGGTACATGGTGCTGGGCGCGCAGGATGTGCAAAAGCGGGGCAAGGTTCTGCTGTTCAGGTCTGCCGATTTGCACACGTGGGAATCGTGCGGAGAAATTGCCGGTCACGGCGTCAACGGACTCACGGATGCGGGATACATGTGGGAGTGCCCGGACCTGTTTGCCCTCGACGGGACGCACGTTCTGATCTGCTGCCCGCAGGGGCTGGCACGTGAGCCGCATCGTTATCTCAACACCTATCCGGCAGCCTGGATGAGCGGGGTGTTTGACTATCAGCGCGGCGCATTTGAGCACGGTGCGTTACACGAACTGGATGCCGGTTTTGAATTCTACGCCCCGCAAACGACGCTGGCGGAAGATGGCCGGCGGATCCTGATTGGCTGGATGGGCGTGCCTGACGGGGAAGAGATGCTGCAGCCCACCCGGGCACAGGGCTGGATCCATCAGATGACCTGTCCGCGAGAGCTGCGCTACCGCGACGGCAAGCTCTGGCAGACTCCGGTGCGTGAGCTGGAAATGCTGCGTGAAGAGGAACTGCACTGGCAGGGCAACGCCTGCGATGCGCCGGAGCTTGATGCCTCGCGCCTTGAGTTCGAGCTGAGCGCTGCCTGCGCGAAACTGGATTTTGCCGGTGCGCTGCACCTCACGGTCGATGGCAATGGCCTGCGTCTGGAACGTGCCAGCCTGCAAACGGGTGAGACGTTAACCCGCTACTGGCTGGGTGAGGTTCACCATCTGCGCGTTCTGTGCGACCGCTCCAGCGTCGAAATTTTCATCAACCACGGCGAAGGGGTGATGAGCAGTCGCTATTTTCCTGACCAACCGGCCCGTGTGCGATTCGAAGGTGCGTCCGACATCACATTACGCTACTGGTCGCTGCGCGGCTGCATGGTAGAATAGCGGTTTTGGCAGCCGGATCTAAGTCGTTGTGAGAAAAACAAAACGCGTCACCATTAAAGACATCGCGGAGCTGGCGGGGGTGTCAAAAGCCACCGCCAGCCTGGTACTGAACGGACGCAGCAAAGAGCTTCGCGTGGCGGAAGAGACCCGTGAGCGCGTGCTGGCCATTGCGAAAGAGCATCACTACCAGCCCAGTATTCACGCCCGCTCGCTGCGCGATAACCGCAGCCACACCATTGGTCTGGTGGTCCCGGAGATCACCAACTACGGGTTTGCCGTGTTTTCTCACGAACTGGAGACGTTGTGCCGCGAGGCGGGCGTTCAGCTGCTCATCTCCTGTAGCGATGAAAATCCGGGGCAGGAGACCGTGGTGGTCAACAACATGGTGGCGCGTCAGGTCGACGGGCTGATTGTTGCCTCCAGCATGCTCAACGATGCGGATTACCAGAAACTGAGTGAACAGCTGCCTGTGGTGCTCTTTGACCGCCACATGAATGACAGCTCGCTGCCGTTGGTGATCACCGATTCCATTACCCCGACAGCCAAACTGGTGGCCGACATTGCCCGCCAGCACCCCGATGAGTTTTACTTCCTCGGTGGGCAGCCACGGCTTTCCCCCACGCGCGACCGCCTTGAAGGGTTTAAACAAGGTCTGCGCGACGCGAACGTTACGCTGCGCCCGGAGTGGATCATTCACGGAAATTATCACCCGAGTTCCGGTTACGAGATGTTCGCCGAACTCTGTGCTCGCCTGGGGCGTCCGCCAAAAGCCCTGTTCACCGCCGCCTGCGGCCTGCTGGAAGGGGTGCTGCGCTACATGGGGCAGCACAATCTGTTGCAAAGTGACATCAGGTTAGCGAGCTTTGACGATCACTATCTTTACGATTCGCTCACGATCCCGGTGGATACTGTGCGCCAGGATAACCGTCAGCTTGCATGGCACTGCTTTGATTTGATTGGGAAATTGATCGACGGTGAAACGCCAGAGCCCGTGCAGCGGAAACTGGATGCCACCCTGCAGCGGCGCTATAAAGCGGCAGAATAGCCCTGCCGGACGACGGGATACATCAATAACTTTAATTAATTTAAGTTTTGGTTTAGCCGATAACCATAAGGAATAATTTTCTTTGAGGTATCGGTTCATGTCGTTAAAAAAATCATCCCTGATTGTCTTTTTCTCGCTGCTTTTCTTCTTTATCGCCAGCACCCTCACCAGCGTTGGCCTCATCATCAAAAGTAATAACTCCCTGGATAACGTGAACAAAGAGATCCAGGTGGTGCTGTCAATTATTGATCCCATCAACCATAGCCGCACGCTACGCGTTCGGGTGATGGAGTATGTGAAGATGGTAGAGGCGGGCGCATCAGCGGATGAATCTGCGAAGCTCGCCGCAGTAAAAGAGGCACTGACCAAAGCCGATCGCGCCTTTGCTGCCTTTATGGCGTCTCCCCGTCTGACCGATGAAGCGCCGCTGGTAAGCGCTTATCAGGATGCCTGGCAGAATTACCGTAACCAGGGGCTGGCACCGCTCATTGATGCTGCCGCCGCGCACGATATTGCCAAATTCAATGCCCTGATACCGGAAGTCTCGCGCCTCGATCGTCAGTATGAGATTGTCCTCGACCAGGTTCTGGCCGTACATCAGGCCTATGCAAAAAGCCTGAACGAAGATGCGAGCAGTAACTTTGTTTCTGGCCTGGCGATTATCGCTGCTATCGCGCTGCTGTTTGTGCTGGTGATCGTCGCCGTCAGCCTGCTTATGAAACGCCTTGTTCTGGCACCGGTTAATCTGGCACGTGAACATTGCAGCCAGATTGCCGCAGGCAAACTCGATATTCCGGTGCCTGTGAAGGGGAATTCCGGCAATGAAATTGATCACCTGATGGGCTCTATGGAGCAGATGCGCCAGGCGCTGCTGGCAACCATCGCCCAGGTGCGTGACGCGAGTCATACCGTGACCCATGCCGCACAGGAGATTGCCTCCGGGAATATCGACCTGGCTTCGCGCACCGAACAGCAGGCTTCTGCGCTAACCCAGACGGCGGCCAGCATGGAAGAACTGAGCGCGACCGTCGCCAATAACACCGATAACGTCTATCAGGCCGGAAAACTGGTGCAGGACGCGGTGAAAAATGCCCACACCGGGGAGGCCGTCACGCGTGAAGTGATTGAAACGATGAATACCATCGCCGCAAACTCGAAGCGCATCGAGGACATCACCAGCGTGATCAACAGCATCGCTTTCCAGACCAACATTCTGGCGCTCAACGCGGCGGTAGAAGCGGCGCGCGCCGGTACCCAGGGGCGTGGTTTCGCCGTGGTAGCCAGCGAAGTTCGCACGCTGGCGCAGAAAAGCGCGGTGGCGGCCAAGGACATCGAAAGCCTGATTGCCCAGTCGGTTTCCAGCGTCAAAAACGGTGCCGAACTGGTGGGGCGCTCAGGGGAGGTCATTGACTCGATTATCAGTTCCGTCAATAAAGTGAACACGCTGATGGAGCAGATCTCTGTGGCCTCTGAAGAGCAAAGCCGCGGGATTAGTCAGGTCGGGCAGGCAGTGACGGAGATGGATGGCGTGACCCAACAGAACGCCGCGCTGGTGCAACAGTCCGCTGCGGCAGCCGCGTCGCTGGAAGAGCAGGCCCAGCAGCTCACGCGGAGTATTTCGAGTTTTAGTTTGCCAGTGCAGGCTTGATATTATTGTGGATTGTAAGCCGGGTAAGCGTAGCGCCACCCGGCAATAAACGCGGCTAAGTTGTTGGTTTCAGCTTAATTTTGCGAAGTGTTTTGATTTAACAACCTGTGCGACGGGCATTATCTTTGGCGATGTTTCGCTGATAGCCGATGTAGCCGAAGGCATACCAGTAGCGCCGGGAATAAAAAGAAAATTAATCCTGTCAGGAATGCGTCATCCCCATGAAAATGCAGTATGGCATTTAAAAATACGCCAGCAGCCACGCCGACCACTAATAAAAATATAAACACCCAGACAGTGTGGTACCAGAGGATATAATTCGTCAGTCTGCCTATCATTACCGGATTGCTCCTTTTTAATGTGTCTGTTTCTATTTCCTGCTGCAGGGCATGACGCTTTGAATAATAGACAGAGATGTAATGATTACAAACCTTTAACTAAAAATAGTTAATTAAGCCTCGCTTTAGATTATTGTTAAATAGAAGGTTTTTTGGATGATTATAGGAATAGTCTCAACAACAGGAATAGGGCATTTAAAAAGCATCAATATCAAACCTGCTGAATAAATAACCTGATTTAAAAGCGCGAACAGAACGGCATTCTTACGGGTTTTAATTTTTATGCTGTTTCCATTCGTCAGTCGCGAAAAGCGTAAACCACATTGACTACGATGTTTTTAAAAATTTTTAGCAATATTCTTGTTCCTCATCCGTCTACCTCATCACAAGCCATAATCAGTTACTGTAAACGAGGTCAACACCATGAGAGAGTTTGATATGCACGGCAGAGGTCACGGGCGCGGATTCGGTCGCCACCGTATGGGCAAGGGCTTAGTCATCGGCGCGGTCATTTTTATCGTGCTCGGCCTGCTGGTGATGTCCCTGTGGAACGCCTTACTCCCGGCGATCCTCGGCGTGAAAGCCATTGGCTTCTGGCAGGCGCTTGGCATTTTGATATTGAGCCGGATCCTGTTTGGTGGTCTGGGGTTCCGTCCGGGTATGTTTGGTGCGCACCGCCGGATGCACGAACGCTGGATGAACATGACGCCCGAACAGCGTGAAGCGTTCATGCAGCAGCGCCGGGAAGGATTTGGTCGCCATGGTCGCGGGCACTGTGGCTGGCACGGCCACCGTGATGACAAGCGTGAAGACAACGCGCCAAAAGCGCCGGACGCAGAGTGAGCGAGATGAAAACCGGGGAGGCGGGCGGATCCTTGCTGATGTCGGCGGTTAATGCCTGCCGCGCCCGGCTGAGAGCCTTTATTCGCGGAAGAACGCCGGTACGTGACGACGCCGACGATATTTTGCAGGAGATCACGTATCAGCTGATGAAGGTGGAACAGCCGGTCGAAAACGTTGCCGCGTGGCTGTTTCGCGCGGCGCGAAATGAGATGACCGACCGGGCGCGGAAAAAGCGTGAAGTGTCGCTCTCCGGTTATTTCAGCTTCACAGGCGAGGAGGATGACGATTTTCCGGAAGATGAGATCGCTGAAACCCTGTTCGGCGTTCCGCATACCCCGGAAGAGGAGTACCTCAAAACGCTGCTGTGGGAAGAGCTGGGGCAGGCGCTGGCTGAACTGCCCGCAGCGCAGCGCGAGGTCTTTGAGAAGACGGAGCTACAAGGCTACAGCATCAAATTGCTGGCCGGGGAAACCGGGGTTAGCGAGCAGGCATTATTATCGCGTAAGCATAAGGCCGTGCTGTTCCTGCGCACGCGATTGCGGGATGTGTATGACGCGCTGACAGGGGGGTAATGTTCCCGGCAGACAAAACCTTACACTGTCGGGACTTGTAGATTCATCACTATCGTTTATGATCGGGGCGTCTTGTTATTTTGGAACGTTATGCGCAACCGTCAGCTTCTCGGTAAATGGCTTCTGATAATCACGTGTCTGGCAATGGCAATTTGCCTGGTTCAGCGTGCGGTTTATCTCAACCATTTTTTACAGGGGCTGGATCCTCAGGTGCACACGCTCATGATGGCTGACGCCCCGGGTCAGGAGGCTGAACAGCCCGGCCCGTCGCCGTGTCAACTTGGCGCACAGTCTTTGCTTTGCGCCCAGCCGCTGTTTTTTGACGGTGCGCTACCGGCGATTATTATCTTCTTCGCTCTGCTGCAGTTATTTACCCAACGGCGCACATTTCTCTCCAGGGAGCAGCCTGTCCAGGCACCGCCTCCCCGAATACACCTCAAAAACTGCGTTTTCCGTGAATGAAAAGCATCGTCACCACACGATAATTTTCACTATTCACGGAGTAAAACATGGTTAACCTTTTCAGGGGACTCGTCCTCCTGTGGCTGTCCTGCATGGGTATTGCTCATGCGGCAGATACGGGCTGGCTGGTGTCACCGCAAAACGATCACGCCCGCATCCGCTTTCAGGCTGAGCGGGATCACGACCGCATCATCGGCCTGCTCAGCGTGGAGCTGCAGCCCGGCTGGAAAACCTACTGGCGTTCGCCGGGCGAGGGCGGCGTGGCCCCGAAAATCAGCTGGCCACAGGGCGTTAAGGATACCTGGTACTGGCCGGTTCCTTCCCGCTTTGATATCTCGGGCCTGACGACCCAGGGCTACCACGATAGCGTTACGATCCCCATCACGATCGCCGGGACGGACGCGGATGTGCTCGACGCCACGCTTACGCTCTCAACCTGTAGCAACGTCTGTCTGTTGACGGACTACAAGCTGCATCTGGATTTCCGCGCGCCAGCGGATGCGGGCTTTCGTACGGCATTCGAAGACGCGATGCGTTCAGTACCCGGTGCGTCAGGCGTGTCGTCAGACTTCAGCGCCTGGTTATCAGACGGCAAGCTGATGATGACGGGCACGACGGAAGGCGAATGGGTCAATCCCGGGATCTATTTTGACCCGCTGGAGGGTGACATTCTGCCCGGCGAACCGGTGATTAAGCACGCCGGGAACCGGCTTCAGGTCGCGGTTCCGGTCACCGATGAGTGGGGCGATAAACCCGCGACGCTTGCGGGGAAAACGCTGTCGTTTGTCGTCACCAACGGCGATAAAGCCCAGCAAACGCAACTGACCGTAGGCGCAGCCCCCGCAGACGCGGTGCAGAGTGCGCCAGCGGGAACACTCAAAATGCTGGCCTTTGCTCTGCTGGGCGGGCTGATCCTGAACCTGATGCCCTGCGTATTGCCGGTAATGGGCATGAAGCTCAGCAGCGTCCTGCAGGCGGGTACGGACACGCGGAAAATCCGGCTGCGTTTCCTGGCGACCAGTGCGGGTATTCTGACCTCCTTTATGCTGCTGGCCACGATGGTGACCGTTCTGAAACTCACCGGCGCGTCGCTGGGCTGGGGCATCCAGTTCCAGAACCCGTGGTTTATTGGGCTGATGGTTGCCGTGACCTTTATCTTCGCGCTGAACCTGTTTGGTGCGTTTGAGCTGTTTCTGCCTTCCGCCGCCACCGGACGGCTCGCCACAACGGGCGGAACCGGACTGACGGGCAGCTTCTGCGAAGGCGTGTTTGCCACGCTGCTTGCCACGCCGTGTTCTGCGCCGTTCCTCGGTACGGCCGTGGCCTTTGCGCTGGGCGCACCGCTGCATTCCCTGTGGCTTATCTTCCTGATGCTCGGGGTGGGCATGAGCTTGCCGTGGCTGTTCGTGGCGCTGATCCCCAAAACCGCCTTGTTGCTGCCAAAACCTGGCCGCTGGATGAATACCCTGAAGGTGATTCTGGGGGGGATGATGCTGGCCTCCAGCCTGTGGCTGGTGACGTTGCTGAGTCTGCACCTGGGCGAGATGTTCAGCCACATCCTCATGCTGCTTCTGATTGTGGTCGCCATTGTGGTCTATGCCCTTCGCGGTCAGACATCATCGCCGCTGTTCTGGGTGGTGGTGATTGCGCTGGCCGTATTCGGGGGATATCAGCTGCGCGGGATAGTGAACGCAACGCCGGTAACCACGGCTGAGAATAGCGAACAGACGATCCCGTGGCAGCCGCTCAGTGAAGAGGCAATCAGCGATGCGCTTGCGCAGGGGAAACGGGTGTTTGTGGATATCTCGGCGGACTGGTGTGTCACCTGCAAGGTGAATGAGCATCGGGTGCTGAATCAGCCGGAGGTTATCGCCGCGCTGCGCCAGCCGGATGTGGTGGCGCTACGCGGAGACTGGAGCCAGCCATCGGAGACGATTGCGGCGTTTCTGAAATCACGCAATCGCTACGCCATCCCGTTTAACCAGGTGTATGGCCCAGGAACGCCGGAGGGCGTCATCCTCTCGCCATTGCTGGACAAACGCACCCTGATGACCACCCTGAACAAAGCAAAAGGCTAACGCTGTTATGAAAAAAATCCTTATTACGTTTCTGCTGTTTTTCGCGTCAGCCCAGGTGATGGCGGCGGACCCGATCACCCCGGATCAGGAGCAACGCGCTCAGAAACTGATCTACGATTTTTTGTTTAACGACCCGGATTCGCCGCGTATCGGTGCCAAAAATCCAACGCTGACGCTGGTGGTGTTTACGGACTACAACTGTCCATACTGCAAAAAATTCGATCCGTATCTGGAGAAGATCGTTGAGAAACATCCGCAGGTGGCCGTGGTGTTTAAGTTTTTGCCGTTCCGTTCGGAAAGCTCGCTAACCGCCGCGCGCGACGCGTTAACCGTCTGGCGTTCACATCCTGAGCAGTTTATGAAGTTCAACGAAACCCTGATGGCGAAAAAAGGGTATCACGATGACGCCAGCATTCAGGAGGCGCAAAAGCGCGCGGGCGTGAATGTTGCAACGCCGGATGATACGAGCCTGGTCACGGTAAAACGCAGCCTGATCATCGCCGAAAAACTGGGCATTCAGGGGACACCGGCCACGCTGATTGGCGAAGGGCTGTTACCCGGCTGGGTGCCTTTCGAACAGTTTGATGAAATGGTCACCGATGCACTGAAAAACCGCTAACCTGAAGGGGGCCTCAGGCCCCCGAACAAACCGGAGAGGGACATGAAAAAATTACTGTTACTTTCGCTGCTGACCGCGTCAGGGCTGGCGCAGGCTGCGGATGCTATACCTGATGTCGTGAAGACCTTTAGCGAGCAGCAGGAGATTAAGATCCTCAAGAAGATCGACGTACCCGGTGGCGCACCCGCCTGGCTGGGACAATATCAGGACATGGGAGTGACGCTCTTTCTGACACCTGACGGAAAGCACGTTATTTCGGGTTATCTCTATGACGAGAAGGGTAAAAACCTCAGCGAGGGTATTTTCCAGAAAGAGATCTACGCCCCGATGGGACGCGAAATGTGGAAACAGCTTAACGCTGCGCACCCCCTGAAAGAGGGGGCGGATAACGCGCCACGCAAAGTGTTTGTCTTCGCCGACCCGTTCTGCCCGTACTGCAAGGCATTCTGGTCAGAAGCACAGCCGTGGGTGACGGCGGGTAAAGTGCAGCTCAATACGCTGCTGGTGGCGTTTCTGAACCCAAACAGCGGCCGTAACGCATCTGCGATCCTGAATGCAAAAGATCCGGTTACGGCGTGGAAGGAGTATGAACTGTCCGGCGGGAAAAAACTGCCTAAACCGGAAGGCACCGCCTCGCGTGAAACCGTGGCGATACTGCAAAAACACCAGGCGTTAATGGACAGTCTGGGGGCGAATGCCACACCGGCCATTTATTATCTCAATGATCAGAATGAGCTCCAGCAGGTTGTCGGTATGCCGGACGCGAAGCAGCTTGAGGCGATGTTCGGGCCGAAGCCGTAAAAAAACAGGCAGAAACAGGGCGTTTCTGCCTGACAGTTACTTAGCTTCCCCAGCGTCCTTTCAGGTAGTTTACTGCCTGCTGCGTCTGCGGCTGGTTGAGGTAATCTTCGCGGAACAGGATGGTGCCATTCACGTTCGGCAGGGAGTCGTTGAGATCGAGCTGTTTTTTCAGCTCCGGCACGCCGCCCTGAATCGTCCAGTCCGGCTCATTTCTCGACGGCTCGCCCACTTTATAGAACGCAATGCCGATGTACAGACGGGTATGGGTCGGTTTCACTACGTCGGCCCACCATTTGGTCAGCACGTCATAGCGTGCCGCATCGCGGGAGAAAGGCCAGTAGATTTGCGGGGCAATGTAGTCCAGCAGCCCCTGTTGCACCCACTGACGGGTGTCAGCGTAGGATTCATCATACGCCGCCGCGCCACGGGTGTCGGATCCTGCCGGGTCAAAGGAGCGGTTACGCCAGACACCCGCCGGGCTGACACCAAATTCAACCTGCGGTTTTGTCTGTTTGATCGCCCGAGAGACCTGCACAATCAGCTGCTGCGTATTGTGGCGACGCCAGTCGGCTTTGGAGCTAAACCCCTGGCCGTATTGTCTGTAGGTCTGCGCATCATTCAGCGTTGAGCGAGGCGATTCGGCATAAAAGTAGTCATCAAACTGGACGCCGTCTATCGGGTAGTTCGCCACCACCTCGGTCACCACCCGGGTTATCCAGTCACGCACCTCCGGGATGCCCGGGTCGAGCACAAACCGATCGCCTGCGATGCGAACCCACTCAGGGTGCTGCACATAGACGCTGGACGGTTGCTGGTATGAGGTGCGGTTCAGCGCGGCGATGGTTGACGGTTTGGTATTGGTTGAAACGCGATAGGGGTTGAACCAGGCATGAACTTTCATCCCACGCTTGTGGGCTTCATCGAGCATAAACTGCAGCGGATCGTAGCCCGGATACTCGCCAATATTGCCGGTAAGCATATCTGACCACGGCAGGATTTTGGACGACCAGAGCGCCGTGCTGTCCGGTTTTACCTGGAAAAACACCGTGTTAATTCCCAGGCGTTTCAGATTGTCGAGTTTGTCGATCAGCGCCTGTTTTTGCATCGCAATACGCTGGTCAGCACTGCGGCCATTCACCGACGCGACCGGCGGCCAGTCGAGACGGGAGACAGTTGCCAGCCAGATCCCACGCATCGGCTCGTTTGCCTGCTGCGTCGGTTTGCCTGGGGGCGGGAGCGGTGTGACCAGCGACTTTGGGGGTTTTGAGGAGCAACTAACAAGTAAAAGCGCGCAGCCAAGCAGCGCACCAGTCCGTTTTACATGTCGCATCATTTGAGTATTAGCTCTTGGTTATCCGACTATTGGCCCAGGGGTTAAAGGCGGGCGCCTCGCGTTCAGCGGTCCCGTTATCATTGAGGGAATCAAGATACAGGGCCTCGACCTCCGCGCGTGCCCAGGGGGTACGGCGCAGGAATTTCAGGCTCGACTTCACGCTTGGGTCATTTCTGAAACAGTTAATTTTGATTCGATCGCCCAACTCGCGCCAGCCATATCGCGCCACCAGGGCGTTGACCATCATCTCCAGCGTAACGCCATGCAAAGGATCTTTGGAAATATGTGCAGTCATAGGCGTCCGGTGTCTCGATTTTCAGGGGATTGGGGTAAACGCTGAAAGGGTACAAGAAAGCAGGGGAAGCGGCAATTTAAGCTTGCGTTTCTTCACCCGGTGGGGCGAAGAAACGGCGACGACGGTCTATTTTTTATCGCTGAACAGCTCCGGCGCCCACGGTGTGGGATCAACCTCCATGAACGGCGCCCGTTCAAACCGCGCCTTCAGCGCCCACGGCACCGTGCAGTCGAAGATAGTCTTGCAGGAAATGCCGTTTCCACGGATCGAGGTGCTGTAGTCCGGCGACTGCGACGGATCCAGCTGGTGGCCGCGGATCCCCGGAAGCGTGGTAATGCTCACATCGCCCTGCATGCGGGTGGTCATTGCCCACAGGATGTCGTCGCTGTCGAAGATATCCACGTCTTCATCCACGAGGATAATGTTTTTCAGCTCGGAATAGGTGGCCAGGGCGATAAGTGCCGCCTGGCCCTGACGTCCTTCGTCTGACGGCTGGCGTTTTTTCACCTGTAAAATGCCGAGAAATTTACCGCCTCCGGCGGTGTGGGCGTAAACGTTTTGCAGAAAGCCGGGAATGGCCTCTTCGACCGCGTTGCGAATGCTGGCCTCGGTCGGCAAACCGGCAAGCGTGGTGTGCTCTTCGCCCGGGCCCACCAGCGTCTGCAGGATCGCGTGGTTTCGCATCGTCACGGCTTTCACTTTGATCACCGGCAGAGACGGATTCGCCTCGCCGCAGTAGCCCGGGAACTCCGGCATGGCGTGGCCGGTGTTGGTGTGCTGATCTTCTCTTACACGCACGCCGGGAAGCAGTTCGCCCTCGATGATGATTTCCGCCCGCGCGATCGCTTTCTCTTTTACCGCCACCCCCTGTACCAGTTCCACCGGTTGCTGGCGTAATGCCCCGGCGACGCCAAGCTCGTTGTAACCGAAGGGCGTGGTTGGCGCTTCGAAACAGGCCCCAATGTAGATAGCCGGGTCAAGTCCCATATTGATGGTTACCGGCAGCGGTTTGCCCGCCGCTTCGGCCTTCTTGCGAAAGACTTCGATATGGCGACCGGCGGCAAGGAACATAGAGAGTTCATCTCGCTCCTGCACACAGAGACGGTGAATGGTCACATCGGTCAGCGAGGTATCTTCCGGATCGCTTGCCAGTACCAGCCCCAGACAGAAGAACGGGCCTGCATCAATCGGCGTGTTGGTCGGGGCCGGAAGCAGCTTACGCAGGTCAAAGTCCGGATCGTCGGCGTAAAAGACCTGTTCCTGGCACGGTGCCTGCGAGGCCGGAACCACCACCGGTGCAACGGGGTTTTTCACCGCCTGACCAACGTGCTTCGCCAGCTTCGAGGGTTCACAACCCAGCAGAAGCGCCGCTCTTTCCCGGCTGGCGTGCATACCTACCAGGATGCGGGAGCCGGGGTAGCCCTTCACGCTATTGAACATCATGGCCGGGCCCGTGCGGGTGGGGCGTTTTACGGTACCGCCCGCGCCGATATGGCGGTACACGCCCGCCAGTTCAGCATTGGGATCTACCGGGTGATCGGTTTCGATATAGTGACCTGGATGGCGTTGCAGCAACGCGATGGCGCTTCTGAGATCGTTGATGGGGTTTTGCATGTTTTTCTCCCTTAATGGCTGACCTCCATTGTTGGGCGAACGACAGATAGCATCAATTGCATCATTGGTGCTATCTTGATAAGAATTTTATTATCAATTTTCGCGGGACTTCGTCATGCAATTTCGTCTGATGCGTAATTTTCTGGTGGTAGCCGAAGAGCTCCATATGCACCGCGCCGCGGAGCGTCTGAACATGGCGCAACCTGCGCTGAGCCAGCAGATTAAAGCGCTGGAGGCGCGTCTGGGCGTCACACTGTTTAGCCGTGCACATCGTCGCTTAACCCTGACGCCTGCCGGAGACGCGTTTCTGGTCAAAGCCCGGCTGGCAATTGCGATGACCGAGCAGGCCGTGCTGGACGCCAGACAAACCGCCCGTGGCGAACAGGGGGTGTTGAATCTGGGATGTGTATCGAGTGCGATGTTCGACGGTAAGTTGCCTGCAACGCTGCGCCAGCTGCACGAGAACTGGCCCGCAATTGCCATTTCGCTGATGACCGGGAACGTGCAGACGCTTTACGAAGCCGTGCAGACCAACCAGCTGGACGTGGCGATTATCCGGGCTCCGCTGCCTGCGTTACCTGACGATCTGCAATCTCGCCCCTTTACCTCAGAGAAAACGGTGCTGGCGCTGCCTCGCCAACACCCCCTGGCCACGTCGTCCGCACTGACACTTTCATCCGTGAAGGACGAAAAGTGGATCTCGCTGCGCGATCCGCAAGGCATGGGGCTGGAACAATATTTCAATGACGCCTGTAACGGTGCGGGTTTCCAGCCGGAGGTGGTGCAGAATGCCACCGACGTGCCCACCGTCATCAGCCTTGTCGCGGCGGGATTTGGTATTGCGCTCTTGCCCGCCTCAGCAAGGGCGGTGAGCGTCGGGAATGTGGTTTACGTCGACATTATTGATCGGCTCAGGGAGAGCGAGCTGACGCTGGTTTGTCACCGATTCATTCGTTCTGAAGTCTTAAAAAAATTCCTCACCACCGTTGCTCAGGGTTGACGCCCGGCGGCCAGCAGCAGTTGTTCGCGCAGCCAGGCGTTCGCCGTGTCCTGACTGTTTTTAGGATGCCAGAACATGCTGATGGCGATCGGCTGGAGTGGCAGCGGGGGCGGGAAAATATCGAGCGTGGTGGCGAACTGCTGCAACATGCGTCCCGGTAAGGTGCAAATCAGGTCAGTCCCCGCCACCAGAGGCGGTGCCATGGCATAGCTTTGCGTGGACATCACCACGTTGCGCTGATATCCCAGCCCGGCCAGCGTCTGGTCGACAAAGCCGGTAAATGGATCGCCCTGGGAGGAGACCACCAGATGAGAGAGGGCGCAATACTGCGCCAGATCCAGCGGCCCCGTACCGCGAGGATGCCCTTTGCGCTGGGCGGTAGCAAACGCATCTTCAAACAGTTTGCGTCTGACCCAGCCGTCGTGCGCGCCCGCACTCACGCCGATGTAAATATCAACGTCTCCGCTTTCCAGCTGCTGGGGCAGGTTCACCCACTCCGGCAGGGCGAAACGCAGGCGGATCCCCGGCGCTTCACGTCTGATGTGATTCAGCAGTTCAGCCCCAAGCATCAGGGCCGGGTTTTCATGCAGGGCAATGACGAACGTGCGATTGCTCTCGCGGGGGTTAAACCCGGTGGGGGCAAGCATCGCGCTGATGCCACGCAGAACGGCCGCAACCTGAGGCCTCAGCGCCTCGGCTCGGGGTGTGGGCAACACCCCACGTCCATGTGGGGAAGGGATAAACAACGGCTCGCCAAAAATGGCACGCAGGCGCGAAAGACGGGCTGACAGCGCGGGCTGGCTGACCCCCAGACGTGCGGCGGCGTGCGTGATGTTCCGGTCGGTGAGCAGTGCATCCAACGTCAATATCAGGTCAATATCCAGGTCTGAAAATGGCGTCATGTTGTTTTCCGTTGTTTATTTAGCTGTGCTGGCGTCCCGGTTGGTATAGGTAACCGGAACCCAGGCATAGCCCGCGCGTTCGCCTTTGGTGACATAACCGATACCGGGGAACGGCAGGTGTGGCGCGGCAACCAGATCTCTGTTTTTGACAAAGTCGTCAAAGGCCTGCTTGCGCACACGGGCTGCTCCGTCCTGATCTTCATCGTAGGCGATGGTCACATCAGGCTGCGGGAACTGTACCGCAGCGACGTGGATAATGTCGCCCACGAAGGTAATTTTCTCGCCTTTACTTTCCAGCGTATAGAAGGCCGAGCCCGGTGTATGGCCGGGGTGAACCGTTCCGGTAATACCCGGCAGCAGCGCTGATGTACCGGTAAACGGCACCACTTTGCCGGCATCAAGGTACGGTTTTAAGGTCTTCTGTGCCACGTCAAAGTAGTTCTGATCGTAACCGGTTTTTTTCTGATTCTCTTCATTGAAGAAAAAGTCGATATCCGGTTTCCCCACGAACACGCGGGCGTTGGTAAATACCGCCTTACCGTCCTTAATCAGGCCACCGGAATGATCGGAATGCGCGTGCGTCAGTAAGATTTCCGTGATGTCCTGCGGTTTGATCCCCTGCGTTGCCAGGCTCTCGATTAAACGCCCGCCGTTGCCCGGACCAAAAAGCTGGCCTGAACCGGTATCGACCAGAATTTTGTGTCCCGGCAGCGCAATCAGAAAGGCGTTAATGGAGACCTCAACCGGGTTCGCCTGGAAATTTTTCGCCAGTAACGCATCGGTTTTTTGCTCTGTGGTCCGGCGCAATAGCGTGTGCAGATCCTGCGCGACGCTGCCGTCCGTAAACGACGTAACCAGCACGTCGCCCACCTGAACGCTGTAGCCGCCCGCCGGTTGTTTCACCACGTGCTGAGGCGTCTCTGCCAGGGAGTGCAGCGCAGGGTAGAAGAGCAGTGAACTGGTGATGAGCGTAGAGAGGGCAAGTTTCTTGACAGTAAGCATGATGATCTCCTTTAGAAAGTCCTCATCTTACTTATGCATCAAAATTTAAGAACCCGCTCAAAAGTGATAGGACCTATAAATGGGATGGATAGCTCAGTGGGTTGGCCGGGCAACGGCAATGCCATGCCCGGCGGGCAGATTGTTACGGCTTCCAGCTGTCCGGCGTGGCTTTAGACCATGAGCCATAAGCGGCATTAGGCAGCACAATCCAGTCATTGCCAAAATGCTCTGCGCTTGCCTCAACCAGCTCGCGCTGCTGCTCACTCGGTTTTTTGTTTTTAAACTGCACGGCGAAATCCGGCAGGCTGTCGCCAAACAACATAATGATCTGCTGCTTTTTAAGGATGCTCTGGCGGCGCTCTTCTTTACTCACCGTATCCAGAAGCACGCTGTCGTCCGAGACCTGCGGCAGACCAAGGGATTTTAACGTGTTGATGGTATCTGCTTTATTTTCCTGCATGCGGTCAGAGACATAGTAGATACGCACCTTGCTTTGATTCACATGCTCAAGAAACGCCTTCGCGCCGGGGATCAGGCCGGGTTTTCCCTGTTTTTCCCAGTCGCTCCAGGTATCCCATTGGGTGTAGTCATGGCACTGTTCCATGTCGCGCACCAGCAGCGGGGTGTTGTCGAGCACGGTTTCATCCAGATCCATGACCACCGCGTAATTTTCTGGCGTTTTCAGATCTTTCACTTTCTCGTCAAAACGGCCGGTGGCAAAACGGTACGTCTGCAGCTGAAGCGCCATGATTTCAGCCGACTTCTGCTGGTAGCGCAGCGCCATTTCGTAGGCTTTTGGTTCACACAGTTCATTATTTGCCGCGGTAGCGGTTGCGCTCAACATCGGTACTGCCACCAGTAATGCCTTAGCTATTGAATTCATTATTGTTTCCTTAACACCCTTGTCAAAATGACGAAAGCGTAATGAATTTAAGTGACAGAAAAATGACGGTTGCACGTTGGGGCTCTGTTGAAACGTGCTTTCGATCCTGAACTAAGCTTGTACTTCATTCCGCGTAAAATGTGGGTCATTCGAGGACAATGAATGGAATTCAGGACATTTCAAAAGCAGTGGGGTGCTGAGTTTATTTCCGGTGACGTTGTACGTTTTCGCGTCTGGGCTGAGGGACAACAACAACTTACGCTACGTCTGGCAGAACGCGATCTGCCCATGACGGCGGTCGGTAACGGCTGGTTCCAGATTGACGTACCTGGCGTGACGCATGGCACCGAGTATCAGTTCGTTTTACAGGATGGCATGGCGGTACCTGACCCCGCATCGCGGGCGCAGAAAGGGGACGTTAATGGCCCCTCCGTGGTGATTGACCCCGGCCGCTATCAGCCCATCAACCAAGACTGGGCAGGGCGACCGTGGGAAGAGACGGTGATTTACGAACTGCATATTGGCACCTTTACACCGCAGGGCACCTTCCGGGCGGCTATCGACAAGCTGCCGTATCTGGCTGAACTCGGCATCACCCAGCTTGAAGTTATGCCGGTTTCACAGTTCGGCGGCAGCCGCGGCTGGGGCTATGACGGCGTATTGCTGTATGCCCCGCATTCCGCCTATGGCAAGCCGGAGGATTTTCACGCGTTCATCGATGCGGCGCACGGCCTGGGCCTTTCTGTCGTGCTGGATATCGTACTCAACCATTTCGGCCCGGAAGGAAACTACTTACCCTTGCTGTCACCCGCGTTTTTTGATGCGCAGAGAATGACGCCGTGGGGTAACGGTATCGCCTATGAACGGGAGCCGGTCAGACACTACATTCTTGACGCGCCCCTGTTCTGGCTGACCGAATACCGTCTGGATGGCTTACGGTTTGATGCCATCGACCAGATTAAAGATACGGCGTCGAAACATATTCTTCAGCAGATCGCGGAAACGATCCGCGAAGCGCTCCCGGATCGTCATATCCATCTCACCACCGAGGACAGCCGTAACGTGATTTTCCTGCATCCTCGGGATGAGAAGGGAGCCACGCCGCTGTTTACCGCCGAGTGGAATGATGATTTCCACAACGCCGCCCACGTCTTTGCCACCGGCGAAACGCATGCCTACTATCAGGATTTTGCCTTCGAACCGGAAAAAAAATTCGCCAGAGCACTCGCAGAAGGGTTTGTCTATCAGGGTGAGGTCTCTTTGCAGACCGGACACTCACGCGGGGTGGAATGCCACACCCAGCCGCCGACCTTCTTTGTCGATTTTATTCAAAACCACGATCAAACCGGCAACCGCGCCCAGGGCGAACGGCTTATTACCCTTGCGGGCGCGGATAAAACCCGCGTTCTGCTCGCCGCGCTGCTGCTGTCACCCCATATCCCGCTGCTGTTTATGGGCGAAGAGTATGGCGAAACCAACCCGTTCCTGTTCTTTACGGATTTTCATGGCGATCTGGCGAAAGCCGTGCGGGAAGGGCGGGCAAAAGAGTTTACCGGCCACAGCGGACACGATGGCGATGTACCGGATCCGAATGACGAGCAGACTTTTGCCCGCTCAAAACTGGACTGGCACAACGTGACGACTGCGCAGGGTAAATCCTGGCTGCGCTTCACGCGAAGCCTGCTGGTCCTGCGGCATCGCTATCTTGTGCCGTTACTTCGCCCTGGTGGCACCGTTGAGGGCAAAATCGTTAAGACTGCTCCCGGTATGGTGGCGGTGAGCTGGTCTTTCCCGACGGGTACATTGTCGCTGGCGCTGAATATCGGTAATAAGCCCGTTGACGTTCCTGCGCTGGCAGGCGAAACGCTCTTTAGCTGGCCGGAGGCCGCTGAGGTGTTAGCGCCGAACAGCATTGTCGTTCGTTTTGCAGATGGAGACGCATCATGATCCCTTGTGCCACATACCGAATACAGTTCCGCAATGGCATGACCTTTGACCGCGTGGTGGAGCTGGTGCCATACCTTAAAGACCTCGGGATCAGCCATCTCTATGCCTCACCGATATTTACCGCCACCACCGGTTCAACCCACGGTTATGACGTTACCGATCCTAACGAAATCGATCCTGCCATTGGCGGGCGCGCCGGTTTCGACCGCATGACGGCGGCACTCAGGCAGGCGGGAATGGGGCTCATTCTGGACATCGTCCCTAACCATATGTCGACCTCGCTGGAAAACCGCTGGTGGCGGGACGTTATCGCGTTTGGTCAGCAAAGCCGTTACGCGCACTATTTTGATATTGACTGGTCGCGCCCGCTGACGCTGCCGTTCCTTGGCGACACCTTTGAGGCCGAGCTGGAGAAGGGGGCAATTGCTCTGAAACGTGACAGTGTCACCGGTGAGGCCGCGCTGGTCTACTATGACACAGCCTATCCGCTTAACCCCGGAACATGGGCTGCGGAGAAAAGCATCGAGGCGATCCACCAGGCGCAGAGCTGGCGGTTGATGTCCTGGCGGGAAGCGCCGAAACAGCTCTCATGGCGGCGCTTTTTTGAAATTACCGGCCTTGTGGGCGTCAGAGTGGAAGACGAGGGGGTGTTTCAGGATACGCATCGCCTGATCCTCGAGCTCGTGCATACCGGCATTGTCGACGGGTTGCGCATTGACCATATCGACGGGCTGGCCGACCCGCTGGGTTACCTGCAGCGGTTACGGCAGGCAACCGGTCCCGACTGTTATATCACGGTGGAAAAAATTCTCGCCAAAGGGGAACAACTGCCTGCGGAATGGCCGGTATCCGGCACCACCGGATATGAGTTTATCGCCTCGCTGGCCGAAGTGCTGGTCGACGATAATAACCTCGGACGGCTGGAAAAAATCCACGACGAGACGCTGGGCGTGACGGTCGATCGCCATGCGGAACTTCGCAACGCTAAAGGGCTGATGACCGATCGCAATTTTGAGGGTGAATTCACCACGCTGCTTAACATTGCCACCGACCTTGCCCGATGCAACGGCATTGACGTGCCCCAGGACGACATACGCTACACGCTGCGCGAACTGCTGATTGCGTTTCCGGTCTACCGCACCTACGGCACCGCCGACGGGTTAACCGCCCCGGATGTCGCGCTGTTGAACCGCGTTGTCGCCAGCGTCGACGCACCGGAACCGGCGTTAAGCCTGTTGGTGAGGATCCTCACCGGCGACCTGGACGCCAGCAGCCGAGATGCAGCCTCGCTGTTCAGAACCCGCTTCCAGCAGCTTACCGGGCCGCTGATGGCGAAATCGGTGGAAGATACGCTCTTTTTCCGCCATAACCTCGAACTCGCCCTGAACGAAGTGGGGGCCGATCCCACCCCGCGCGCGTTCTCGTTATCCCGCTTTCACCAGGAGATGCGCATCCGTCTGGCCCGTCAGCCCGATGCGCTGCTGGGGACCTCCACGCACGACACCAAGCGCGGGGAAGACGCGCGGGCACGCCTCTACACCCTGACGGAAGCCCCGGAACAGTGGGGTGAAAATCTGGCGCGCTGGCGGCAGATGAACCAGACCCGGGTGCGTTTTCTCAACGACGGTACCGCGCCAAACGCGGCCGATACCTGGATGATCTACCAGGCGCTGGCGGGCGTCTGGCCTGCAACGTTGTCGCCTGACGATAGTGAAGGGCTAAAGTCTCTCGAAGCGCGTTTCCTCGGGTTTATTGAGAAAGCGCTGCGCGAGGCCAAACAGCGTACCGACTGGATCGACAGCAATGAGAGCTATGAGAGCGTGGTGCTGAATTACGTCCGGCACTTGCTATCCCCTGAGAACACGCTGTTTCTGCATGATTTCTCGTCCTCCCTGCAACCCTTTATCCGCGCCGGGCTGATGAACAGCCTGAGCCAGACGGTGATCAAACTGACGGCGCCGGGCGTACCAGATATCTATCAGGGAAGCGAGGCGCTTAATTTTAGCCTGGTCGACCCGGATAACCGGCTGGAGCCGGATTTCGCCACGCTGAGGCAAAACCTGAGCAGCGCCGACGCAAAGCTCTTTGCCGACGAACAGCAGTGGCGAAACGGCAGGGTGAAGCAGTATGTCACCGCCACGCTGTTACGCGTCCGGCAGCACTATTTATCGCTCTTCCAGTACGGCGACTGGCTGCCGCTGAAGGTCAGCGGTGAGCGCGAGGACAACCTGATTGTCTACGCGCGCGTAAAGGACGGGGAGGCGCTGATTGTTGCCGTACCGCGTCTGGTTTTTGCTACCCCCACAAACGAAACGCTGTGGGCCAACACTTCGGTCGTCATCCCCGAAGAGCTTTCCGGGAAACGCTACCGGGATCTGTTTACCGGTGAACGTCGGGCGCTGCGGGAGACGCTGGATTTAACGTCTGAAACAGGAAGTTTGTTAGTTCTGCTTACCTGCGAATAATCGTGGAGAACGAAAATGGCAAAGGAAAATACGTTTGACATACGGGCCGGTCATGGCCAGCAGCTGGGTGCAAATTATGACGGGAAAGGGGTTAACTTCGCGCTCTTTTCAGCTCACGCCGAGCGGGTGGAGCTCTGTCTGTTTGACCCCTCCGGTAAAACGGAAATCGCCCGTCTGGAGCTGCCGGAATATACCCACGAGATCTGGCACGGCTATGTGCCCGACCTCCAGCCCGGCGCGCTGTATGGCTATCGCGTCTACGGGCCTTATGACCCGGAAAACGGACATCGCTTTAACCCGCATAAGCTGCTCATCGATCCCTATGCCCGTGAACTGGTGGGCGATATCGACTGGAATGATGCCCATTTTGGCTACGAACTGGGTCATGATGCGCTGGATCTGAGCTTTGATACGCGGGACAGCGCGCCGTTCACCCCAAAATGCAGGGTCATCGATCCGAATGCGTTTGACTGGCAGGACCATCAGCGGCCAGCGATCCCCTGGCCGCATACCGTGGTCTATGAGAGCCATGTGAAAGGCTTTACCCAGCTCAACCCGGCGATACCGCCCGAGCTGCGAGGCACCTTTGAAGGCATGGGGCATAAAGCCTCGGTCGATTACATCAAAAGTCTGGGTATCACCGCCGTCGAGCTGCTGCCGGTTCACTGGTTCCCGGACGATCAGCACCTGCTGGACCGCGGCCTGAAGAATTTCTGGGGCTATAACACGCTGGGCTTTTTTGCGCCCGCGTCACGTTATTACGGCCCGGCGGGGATCCAGGGTTTTCGCGATATGGTCCGCGCCTATCATGACGCGGGCATCGAGGTGATTCTGGATGTGGTCTATAACCACACGGCAGAGGGCAACGAGCTTGGCCCGACGCTCTCGTTCAAGGGTATCGATAACTACAGCTATTACCGCACCTTGCCGGATCAGCATCGCTATTACATCAATGACACCGGCACGGGGAATACGGTGAACACCTCACACCCGCGTGTGCTGCAGATGATCATGGATTCGCTGCGCTACTGGGCGGAATCGATGCATATCGACGGTTTTCGCTTCGATCTGGGTACGATACTGGGGCGCGAGCCAGAAGGGTTCGATCCGCGCGGCGGCTTCTTTGATGCCATGACCCAGGATCCGGTTTTATCAAAACTCAAGCTCATCGGTGAGCCCTGGGATATCGGCCCCGGCGGCTATCAGGTGGGCGGATTCCCGCCCGGCTGGGGCGAGTGGAACGACAAATATCGCGATACCGTTCGTGAATACTGGCGGGGCGATAACGTTCCCACTGATTTTGCCGCCCGCCTGCTGGGCTCGGGCGATCTCTATGATTTACGCGGGCGTCGCCCGTGGGCCAGCGTCAACTTTATTACCGCGCATGACGGCTTCACGCTGAACGATCTGGTGTCGTACAACGAGAAACACAACGCCGATAATGGTGAAGAGAACAACGACGGGCATAACGATAACCGCGCGTATAACTATGGCGAGGAAGGCCCGACCGAGAACCCCGACATTATTGCCACCCGTGAACGGCAGAAACGGAACTTCCTCACCACGCTGTTGTTCTCCCACGGTACACCGATGCTGCTGGCCGGGGATGAGTTTGGCCGGACGCAAAAAGGGAACAACAACGGCTATTGCCAGGACAGCGAGATCTCGTGGATCAACTGGAAAGGGTTGTCAGAAAACGACGTCGCGCTGCGTGAGTTTACCCGGCACCTGATTGCGCTTCGCGCCAAACAGCCGCTGCTGCGCCGGGAGAGCTGGCGAGACGGTCTTGAGATCCGCTGGTTTAACGCCGGAGGAGGACCGCAGCAGTCTGAGCAATGGGAGGAAGGCTCGACAATCGGCGTCTCCATCAGCCGGCCCGATCTCATCCAGGAGGAGGGGATCTGGCACGACGTGCTGATGCTGTTCAACCCGTTCGAAGGCGCCGTGTCGTTCCAGATCCCGCAGTTTGGTGAAGGAGGCTGGGTGCTGGAACTCTCCACGGCGGGGGAAGTTGCCACGGGCGAGGTCATCACCCGGACCGTGGATTACGAACTGGCGGGGCGCAGTATTACTCTCTTCAGACGCCCGTGATGTCAAAGTGATGCCGCCGCCCGTGCGGCGGTGTCATACAGGGATGAAATGGTGCGCAGCAGCTGGGCGGTATCACCGATAGCGGCACCCGAAATCCCGCTTTCGGCATGTATGTTGATAAGACACGCTTCGCGCACATCCCGGTAT
Source organism: Enterobacter cloacae complex sp. 382A5 (assembly GCF_050031095.1). Lineage (NCBI taxonomy): Bacteria > Pseudomonadati > Pseudomonadota > Gammaproteobacteria > Enterobacterales > Enterobacteriaceae > Enterobacter > Enterobacter cloacae complex sp. 382A5. The sequence continues at coordinate 2,325,400 of NZ_JBLGVK010000001.1, read as the reverse complement.
TTCATGCACAGTGCTTTTCCCGCCTCCGTGGTGGAGAAGAAAAGCTCTTTTCCTGCCTTTTCACTGGTGACGTAGCCCGCCTTGACCAGCTTTTTCAACGCGTAGGTCACCACGTGGGTGTCTTCCACGTTGAGCACAAAACAGATATCGGCCAGCTTCTTCTTGCGATTGCGGTGATTCACATGATGCAAAAGCGAGACGTCAAAGGCCCCCATATCCGGCTCACCGGCCGCGGTCATGCAGCGCACCATCCATTTATTGAACGCGTTACTGGTCATGATCAGCGCGTACTCCAGCTCCGATAGTTCCGCGCAGCGCTCGGAAACCAGATGGCGGGAGGAGACGATCCGGCCGTCGTTAATGTCGTCGTGATTCATTGATGCAGCACTTTTCTTCAGGGTCATAACGTTCCTTACGGGAGTGTGGCTGTTGCCCGGAAATGTAAACTCATCGATAAAATAAGAACATTTTATTGATAAATTGTTTACATGTTTTTGCGGTTCAGATATAGCTTTTTAACGCAGGTTTTCGAAGCCTGACGGAAAACACAACATCGCTCGCCGCAAATTAAAAAAATAGCCGTCGGCGCGCAACGCTCACTTTGGATAGGGTAACGTTTATGGACGGTTCTACACTGTTGCCGCTTATCGGGATCCCGGTGGTGGTTATTGGTTTTGCCCTGCGCTTCAACCCGCTACTGGTGGTCGTGGTAGCGGGGCTGACGACGGGTCTGCTGGTTGGGATGGATTTCGGCATGCTGCTGGAAACCTTCGGCGAGAAGTTCGTCAACAGCCGCTCTCTGGCTACATTCATTCTGATTCTGCCGGTTATTGGTCTGCTGGAATATTACGGTCTAAAAGAGCGCGCACAGGCGTGGGTGGCGAAGATCGCCAGCGCCACTTCGGCGCGTATTCTGATGATCTATTTTGTCGCCCGCGAGGGGACGGCCGCGCTGGGGCTGATGTCGCTGGGCGGTCATGCCCAGACGGTGCGTCCGCTGCTGGCACCGATGGCCGAAGGGGCGGCGCTGAACGAGTACGGCGAACTGCCCCAGCATATTCGCGACAAAATCAAAGCCCATGCCGCCGCGTGTGACAATATCGCGGTGTTCTTTGGCGAGGATATCTTTATCGCCTTCGGGGCGGTGCTGTTGATCGACGCCTTCCTGAAGGAGAACGGTATTCAGGGGATTGAACCGCTGCATATCGGCCTTTGGGCGATCCCGACGGCGATTGCGGCATTGATTATTCATATGACGCGTCTGTTGCGCCTGGATGCCAGCATCCGCCGTGACGTGATGGCCTGGAAAGCCGGGCAGGGAACGCAGGAGATCGCGCCATGATGACGTTGCTCACCATTAACCGCGTGTACTACCTGATTGGCTTTGTCGTGATGCTGCTGGTGGTCATGACCCTGCGCGATCGCGCCAACCCCAAACGTTTTACCACGGCACTGTTCTGGTTTCTGTTCGGTGGGATCTTCCTGTTCGGTGACCTGATGGTGCAGGAGCTGGGCCGCTCGCTGGCGTACCGGATCATTGGCGGCGCCGTGATTGTAATTGCCCTGCTGGCAGGCTTTGGGCTGGTCGGTAAAGGGCAGTACAAAATGGCCAGCGAACCCGAGCGTGTTGCCTCGTCAAACCGGCTGAAAAACTGGCTGTTTTTACCGGCCCTGATGATCCCGGTGGTGACGGTTATCGGCACGCTGTTCCTGAAAGGGGTGTCGATTGGCGGGGTTTACCTGCTCGATCAAAAACAGCTCACGCTGGCGGCGCTGTGCGTGGCCTGTGTGGCGGCCATCCTTACCGGCTGGTGGCTGACAAAAGGAACACCGCTGCATGCCGTCCGTCAGTCTCGCCGCCTGGTGGATACCATTGGCTGGGCGGTGATCCTGCCGCAGATGCTGGCCATGCTGGGCGGGGTTTTTGTGGTGGCCAATACCGGCAACTCCGTGCAGAAGGTGGTCAGCCTGTTTGTGAACCCGGACAGCCGCTTTATGCTGGTGGTGATTTACTGCGTCGGCATGGCGCTGTTCACCATGATCATGGGTAACGCCTTTGCGGCCTTCCCGGTGCTGAGCGCCGGTATCGCCTTACCGTTCCTGATCCACGTGCATCACGGTAATCCGGCACCGCTGCTGGCGATTGGTATGTACGCAGGCTATTGCGGCACGCTGATGACGCCGATGGCGGCGAACTTCAACATCGTTCCCGCCGCGTTACTGGAGCTGAAAGACAAATATCAGGTCATTAAGATCCAGATCCCGACCGCGTTAACCCTGCTGGTGGTCAACGTGTTCTTAATGTATTTCCTCGTGTTTCGCTAAGCGTGGCAACCTAAGGAGCTGTGATGGAATTAACGCAACACCAGGCTGATGCTTTTGCCAGAATGCCTTTGACCTATCTGCGCCAGGAATACCCGAACCACATTATGCATCTGCTCAATGATGACGGGGACGTCCTGCCGCCGCGCGAACTGCATCCCATTTTTTATGGCTGTTTTGACTGGCACTCGGCGGTACACGGCTACTGGCTGCTGCTGCGCTGCCTGCGCCTCTACCCGGAACTGTCGTGCCGGGATGACATTATCACGCTGTTTGCCGACCATCTCACGCCAGAAAACGTGGCGCAGGAGCTGGCTTATTTCAACGCGCCGTTCCGCGCCTCGTTCGAGCGTCCGTATGGCTACGGCTGGCTACTGGCACTGGCCCAGGAGCTGAAACAGTCATCGCTGCCGCAGGCGGCAGGCTGGTATCAGACGCTTGCGCCGTTAACGCAGGACATTCGCAACCGTCTGGTGGATTACCTCAGTAAGCTGACGTACCCGATCCGGGTTGGCACGCATTACAACACCGCGTTTGCCCTCGCGCTGGGGATCGATTACGCCCGGGCGGTGGAAGATAACGCGCTGGAGAGTGCCATTCTGGAGGCGGCGACGCGGTTTTATCTCGCGGATACCCAGTATCCGGCTCACTATGAACCGGGTGGTGATGAGTATGTGTCCGGCGCGCTCACAGAGGCTCTGCTGATGAGCAAGGTCGCGGAGAATTTCCCGGCCTGGTTCGACGCGTTTCTGCCGAATATCGGGGTTGTTTCAGCGCTGATGAACCCGGCAGAAGTGAGCGACCGTACCGACCCCAAAATTGCGCATCTGGACGGATTAAACCTCAGCCGCGCCTGGTGCATGAAGCATATTGCCAGTGCGCTGCCGGAGGATCATCCGGCGCAGCAAGCGCTGCGTGATGCGGTGGCGAAACACCTGACGGCGAGCGTCGGGCATGTTGTCGGCAGCCACTACAGCGGTGGACACTGGCTGGCGAGTTTTGCGCTGCTGGCGCTGGAGTAAATATGGGGGCAGCGTCGCAGGACGCTGCCCTGGCATTTATGCCGTAGCCTGTCGCGCGCGACGCAGTCGGCTAACGCTAAATAATACTGACGTAGTTGACGCGATCACCGCGATCCACAGCGCAATATGAACGGCACCGTCATCCAGCATTTGATGATCTGCCCTTGCGGTCGCAGCCAGCAAAACTCCCACCACGGCGGCACCGAGACACTGGCCGAACGTTCTGACGATGGACAATACCCCGGATGCATAGCTGGCGTACTCCCGGGCAACGTTAGAGAGCATTTCACGGTTATTGGGGCTCTGGAAACAGCCAAAGCCGATACCGCACACCAGGCTCCTGAGGCAGATATCCCAGGCAGAAGGGCGGGCAGGCAGTGTCGCCAGCAAAATCAACCCAACGACAAAAATCATCAGTCCAAGCGTGGAGATCAACGGGGCGGAGATGGTGTCTGCCCAACGGCCCGCGTGCGGCGCAATGAGTACGATACCTATCGGCCAGGGGGTGAACAGTAAAGCGGAGATCGCCGGGCTATAGCCGTACACGCTCTGAAACAGAAACGGCAGCGCGATAAAGGTAATGCCCTGACTCACAAACGAGGCCAGCGAGGTTAGCGCGGCGAGGGTAAACCGTCCGTTGCTGAATATCACCGGCGGCAGGATGGGGCTCCGGGCACGGCGGATATGCCAGACAAAAGCGATGAGACTGACCGTAGCGACAAATGCCCAGCAAACGGTGCTGATGGCGTGCGCTCTATTCTCTATGCTGTTTGCCGCCATGATCATCGACCCCAGCAGGATCACGGACAACAGGGCACCGGGCACGTCAAACGGGGACGTATCAGAGGCCGTCGCCCGCGGCAGCGCTTTCCAGGCCAGCAGCAGGGCAACGGTGCCGGGCATAATGTTGATCGCGAACAGCCATTGCCAGCTCAGTACGTCGAGTATTGTTCCGCCCAGCACCGGTGCAATGGCGGTGCTGGCGGCGATAAGCAGGGCGTGCAGCCCCAGAATGCGGCCAAGCAGCCGTCCCGGGAATACCGAGCGCAGGATCGCCGGGGCAATACTCAGCGTGGCCGCGCCGCCGATACCCTGCAAAATACGCATCCCGATCAGCATTTCCGGCGTTGTTGCCAGCGCGCAGCCGAGCGAGGTCAGGGTAAACGTAGCCAGTCCTGCCAGAAACACCGGGCGGTAACCCACCCGCGCGGCGAGGGCGGCGAAGATGGCTAACGTCATTGCCGCAGACAGCAGGTAACCGTTGGCGAACCAGACTGCGACATTCGCGGGCACCTGCATCGCGCTGGCCATTGATGGCAGGGCAATGTTGATCATGGTGCCATCGAAGACGCCCATCAACGTGGTGGTCATCACTGCAGCCATCACCCGGGCGCGTTCATGTCCCGGTAACCCTTCGTCGCCGGGTTGGTTTGAAAAGAGCGTCATCGTGTTATCTCCAGGCAAGAATGTTGATGACGACACTATAGTAATGGGTTATACAGGGCGGAAGACGCAGCATTTGCACTTATACGTTGCATCAAACGCCCTGTATGAGGAGGTTTTGTGACCGATCCTGATTTCAACTTGCTTGTCGCACTCGACATCCTGCTGGCTGAAGCCAGCGTGGCGGGGGCGGCGCGGCGTCTTAACCTGAGCACCTCAGCCATGAGCCGCACGCTGAGCAGACTTCGTGAGGTCACCGGCGATCCGATTCTGGTGCGGGCCGGGCGTCAGATGGTGCTGACTCCGTGGGCCGAAGCCACCCGGGATCGCGCCCGACATGCGCTGCATGAGGCAAGGGCGGTGCTACAGCCTTCAACGGACACCTTCCGGGCAGAAAATCTTGAACGGGTGTTTACTGTCAGAGCCAATGATGGCTTTGTGGTGGCGTTTGGCCCGTTGCTGATTGCGGCCGTTGCGGAAACAGCGCCGGATGTCTGCATCCGCTTTGCCCCAAAACCGGAGAAAACGTCGCGTTATCTGCGGGAGGGGCTGGTTGACCTGGAAATTGGTGTGCAGAGCAACATGGGGCCCGAAATTCGTCTGCAGCGGCTCTTTGAGGACCGCTTTGTAGGCGCGGTGCGCAAAGGGCATCCACTGGCGGCGCTGCCAACAGTCAGCCTTGAGGATTATGTCGCCTGGGGTCATGTGGTGACCGCGCCAAATGGCTCATCACACGGTTTTGTTGATGATGCCCTGGCCGCGCGGGGGATGAAACGCAAAATCGCCAGCGTGGTGCCCGGTTTTCCGACGGCCTTATCCGTGGCGCTGGCGTCCGATCTGATTGCGATGGTCCCGGCATTGTATCTGCTCAATCAACCGATGAGCGAGAACGTGCACATCTTTGAACTGCCGTTCAACACCCGGACCATTACCGTATCGCAGATGTGGCACCCGCGGATGGAACAGGATCCGGGCCACCGGTGGCTCAGAGAGAAGGTGCTATCGGTGTGCCATCAGTCGCTGCACCGATAATATAAAACGGGTCGACACGGCATCGGATTCCACACGCACGTTGCCGTGATGCGCGGTGATGATGGATTTCACAATCGCCAGGCCGATCCCGCTGCCTTCGCCTTTTCGCTGTCTGGACGGATCCACCCGGTAAAAGCGGTCGAACAGCCGGGGCAAATGTGCTTCAGGGATCGGCTTGCCGGGGTTGGCAACGATCAGCTCGCACGCATTTTCTTTTTCGCTTACCGACACGGTCACCGTTTCTCCGTCCGGCGTATAGCGCAGGGCATTGGAGAGCAGGTTATTGATGGCTCTCCGGAACATCTGCGGATCGCCGTCTATCAGGCAGGGCGTGCCGTTAAAACGCAGCGTGATATGGCGTTCTTCCGCCCAGGCCTCGAAGAAATCAAAGACTTTCATCACCTCCGCGCTCAAATCAAAGGTTACCCGGTCAGGGATCAGCTGATTATTATCCGCCTGGGCCAGGAACAGCATATCGCTGACCATGCGGGTCATCCGGTTGTACTCTTCAAGGCTGGAGTACAGCACATCCTCCAGCTCTTTCGGCGAGCGGTTCTGGCTTAACGCAATTTCCGTTTGCGTTACCAGATTGGTGATCGGGGTTCTGATCTCATGGGCGATATCGGCAGAGAAATTTGCCTGACGGGTAAAGACATCCTCAATTTTTTCAATCATGTGGTTAAACGAGATCACCAGTTGCTCCAGCTCAACCGGCACCCGCGACGGCTCAAGCCTCGCATCCAGATTCTCTGAGGTGATATTTTTTATCGCATTGCTGACGTTACGCAGGGGCAGGTGTCCCTGACGTACCGCGATGCGAATGAGCAGAATAATCAGCAGGCTGATCGCCACCGCGATGGCAATCAGGTTCTTTTTCAACGCCTCAAGGTAGTGAAGATGAAAATTAATGGAGAGGCCGATCAACATGACATAGTGTTGTTCTTTTCCCTGCAATGTCGCCGTGCCGGAAGAGGCGATAATCCGGTATGTTTCCATCTTCATGTCGGACCCGGCGTGCATCGCCTTGCCTGCATCCTCCACCGTCCAGAGAAAGACATCCTGCGCGCGGCGATGGGCACTGAAATCCGCGGTATTCACCGCTGGCCGGATGGCCTCACCCTGTGAGCTTAAGAGCACATTGCCACGGGGATCGAGCAGCAGGACGGCAACGTTGCGATAGCTGGCCAGCGACTCTTTTATTTTGCTGATTTTCTTTTCATCCGGATCCGCGGGTGACTGCAGTATGCGGTGCATGGCGCGGCTGATTTGTTGCAGATCGCTGATATCCTGCTCGGCAAAGTGCTTTTCAACGGAGTGGAGCATAAACCAGGTAAACGCGAAAAAAGCCAGAATGGTGGAGAGGCTGATAAAGAACGTCAGGCGCAGAGCCAGGGAGAAGGGGCGTCTGGCGGGCTTACTCTGCATCCGGAACCTCCAGCATATAGCCCACGCCGCGCACCGTCTGGATCAGCTTCGGTTCATAATCGTTGTCGATTTTAGCGCGTAACCGCTTCACCGCGACGTCAATCGCGTTGGTGTCGCTGTCGAAATTCATGTCCCAGACCTGCGCGGCAATCAGCGAGCGGGGCAGCACTTCACCCTGATGGCGAACAAAAAACTCCAGCAGGCTGAACTCCTTGCTGGTGAGCAGAATGCGGTTTCCGGCGCGGTTTACCTTCCTTGATACGAGGTCGATGCTCAGATCTGCCACCGTAAACTGGCTCTCGGCGATCACCGTATTGCCGCGTCGTAACAGCGTTCTGACCCGGGCGAGCAGCTCAGCAAAGGCAAAGGGCTTAACCAGGTAATCATCCGCCCCCAGCTCCAGGCCTTTCACCCGGTGTTCAATGGTGCCGAGAGCCGACAGCAACAGGACCGGCATTCCCTTTCCGGCAGAGCGGAGCATGCGGATGATATCCCAGCCGTTCACATCAGGAAGCATGATATCCAGAATCAGCAGGTCATAATCGGCGGTCATGGCGAGATGGTAGCCGGTCAGGCCGTTGTCAGCGCGATCCATCACAAAGCCCGCTTCCGTAAGCCCTTTGCTGAGGTACTCACCGGTTTTAATTTCGTCTTCAACAATCAATATTTTCATCACGCTTCCCCGACTGGCTGCTCAGCACATTCTATTGCACCCGCGACCGTTAACAATGACTTACGCCATAAATGACAACATTGTCATTATCCTGTCACCCGTCAAACAGGACGCGTTCAGTAGAGTAGCCCTAAAAATACTCTGGAATTCATCTGAACCGTTATGTTCCTGTTAAAACGACTAAGCATCACTACGGTATTTATCCTGACAGGATGCGTCTCGCTGGCCCCTGAATACCAGCGCCCGACGTCACCGGTACCCCAGCAGTTTTCGCTGTCGCGTAACAGCCTGACGCCCGTGGAGGGCATGTATCAGGACACCGGCTGGCGCAACTTCTTCGTCGATCCGCAAATCGCGGGATTGATTACAGAGGCCCTGAAGAACAACCGCGATATAAAAATGGCCGCGCTGAAGGTTGAAGAGGCCCGGGCGCAGTTCAACGTGACGGATGCGGATCGTTATCCTCAACTGAACGCCTCCTCGGGCATAACTTACAGCGGGGGGCTTAAGAGTGACAAACCCACCTCACAGCAGTACGACGCGGGATTTGTGCTTAGCTACGAACTCGACTTTTTTGGCAAGCTAAAGAACATGAGCGATGCCGACCGACAAAACTTTTTCGCCAGCGAAGAAGCCCGTCGTGCCGTGCATATTTTGCTTGTCGCTAATGTGTCCCAGAGCTATTTCAACCAGCAGCTGGCCTACAAACAGCTGCGTATCGCACGCGATACGCTGTCAAATTATCAGCAGTCTTACGCCTTCGTTGAGCAACAGCTGGTGACGGGCAGTACGAACGTGCTGGCGCTGGAACAGGCCCGGGGGCAGATCGAAAGCACCCGGGCAGAAATCGCCAAAAGAGAGGGGGAGCTGGCACAGGCTAATAATGCCCTGCAGCTGGTCCTCGGAACGTATCGCGCGCTACCTGGCGACGGCGGAATGAACGCCAGCGATATTGCGCCGGTAACACTACCACCCCATCTTTCATCGGCAATATTGCTGCAGCGCCCGGATATTATGGAGGCGGAGTATCAGCTTAAAGCGACCGATGCGAATATTGGCGCGGCGCGCGCTGCCTTTTTCCCGTCCATCTCCCTGACCAGCGGGCTTTCAACGGGCAGCACGGAATTATCTGGCCTCTTCACGTCCGGCAGCGGCATGTGGAATTTTATTCCCAAAATAGACATTCCCATTTTTAATGCGGGCAGGAATAAAGCCAACCTGAAGCTGGCCGAAATTCGCCAGCAGCAGTCGGTTGTAAATTACGAACAAAAAATTCAGTCCGCCTTTAAACAGGTCGCCGACGCGATCGCGCTGCGGGACAGCCTCAGCCAGCAACTTGCTGCGCAACAGCGGTATCTTGATTCGCTAAACATCACCCTGCAGCGTGCCAGAGGGTTATATACCCGCGGTGTGGTCAGTTATATCGAAGTATTAGACGCGGAACGCGCACTGTTTTCCACGCAGCAAAACATTCTCGACCTTATTTATGCCCGACAGGTTAATGAAATTAATCTCTTCACCGCACTGGGCGGCGGTTGGGTCGAATAACCGCAATTAACTCAACAGGAAAATAATATGCGTAATTCAATGAAGGCCGTTGTATTCGGTGCGATCTCCATGATGTTTTCTGCCGGCCTGCAGGCCGAGGTTCATCAGCATGCAGAGATGAGTGCTGCCAGCGAAGGGGCCACAGAGCAGGTTGTCTCCGGGACTGGCATCGTAAAGGACATTGATCTCACAAACAAAAAGGTAACGATCGCTCATGAAGCCATCCCGGAAATTGGCTGGCCCGCCATGACCATGCGTTTCACCTTTACCGACGCAGACGAAAGTATTAAGGCTGTAAAAGTCGGCAACCGCGTGAAATTTTCTTTTGTGCAGCAGGGCAATATCTCTTTACTCAAGAGCATTAAATAGCGAGACACGGCATGGCATCGTTAAAGGTTAAATATGCTGCAATGATAATCGGCAGCCTTCTTGCGGGAGGGCTGATTGCAGTGACGGCGTGGCATTATATTTATGCTGCCGAAAAAACAGAAAATACCCCGCCGGAACGAAAGGTGCTTTTCTGGTATGACCCGATGAAGCCCGACGTTAAATTCGATAAGCCCGGTAAATCGCCGTTTATGGATATGGATCTGGTACCGAAATACGCGGATGAGAATGACGATAAAAGTGGTGCCGGTATCCGTATTGATCCGACGCAGGTTCAGAACCTGGGATTAAAAACGCAAAAAGTGACCCGCGGCACGCTGAATTATGCCCAGACCATCCCGGCCAACGTCAGCTATAACGAATATCAGTTTGTGATTGTGCAGGCACGATCCGAAGGCTTTGTGGAGAAAGTGTATCCCCTGACGACAGGCGATCGTGTGAAGAAAGGCACGCCGCTCATCGATATCACCATTCCGGAGTGGGTGGAAGCGCAGAGTGAGTTCCTTCTGTTGTCCGGCACCGGTGGCACGCCCACGCAGCTGAAAGGGGTGCTTGAACGGCTTCGTCTGGCAGGCATGCCGGAAGCGGATATTCAAAGGTTACGATCGACCCGCACGGTCCAGACCCGGTTTACCATCAAAGCCCCCATTGACGGGGTGATCACCGGCTTTGACCTGCGTACCGGGATGAATATTTCGAAAGATAAGGTTGTGGCACAGATTCAGGGGATGGATCCGGTGTGGATCAGCGCGGCCATACCTGAATCCATCGCGTATCTGCTGAAAGACTCCTCGCAGTTTGACATTTCGGTCCCGGCGTACCCGGACACGTCGTTTCATGTTGAAAAATGGAACATTTTGCCAAGCGTCGATCCTGCCACCCGTACGCTGCAGGTTCGCTTGCAGGTTTCCAACAAAGACGAACGGCTTAAGCCGGGCATGAATGCATATCTGAAGCTGAACACCCAAAGCCAGGAGATGCTGTTGATCCCCTCCCAGGCCGTTATCGATACGGGTAAAGAACAACGGGTCATCACCGTTGATGCGGAAGGGCGGTTTGTGCCGAAGCAGATCCACGTTCTGCACGAATCCCAGCAGCAGTCCGCCGTAGGATCCGGCCTCAACGAAGGGGAGTCGGTGGTGGTTAGCGGTCTGTTCATGATTGATTCCGAAGCCAATATTACCGGTGCGCTGGAGCGTATGCGTCAGCCTGAAAAGAGTCATTCAGGCCATTGAGGAGACGACGATGATTGCATGGATTATCCGGCGCGCTGTCGCCAACCGTTTTCTGGTGATGATGGGGGCGCTGTTTCTTAGCGTCTGGGGAACATGGACCATTATCAATACGCCGGTGGATGCCTTACCCGATCTGTCTGATGTTCAGGTGATTATTAAAACGAGCTACCCCGGCCAGGCACCGCAAATTGTCGAAAACCAGGTGACGTATCCGCTCACCACGACCATGCTGTCGGTGCCGGGTGCGAAGACCGTGCGTGGGTTTTCACAGTTTGGTGACTCCTATGTGTACGTTATTTTTGAAGACGGGACCGATCTCTACTGGGCCCGCTCGCGCGTTCTGGAATATCTCAATCAGGTTCAGGGGAAGCTGCCTGCTGGTGTCAGTTCGGAAATTGGGCCAGACGCTACGGGCGTGGGCTGGATCTTTGAATATGCGCTGGTGGATCGCAGCGGAAAACACGACCTGTCCGAACTGCGTTCCTTGCAGGACTGGTTCCTGAAATTTGAGCTGAAAACCATCCCGAACGTGGCGGAAGTGGCCTCGGTCGGCGGGGTGGTAAAGCAGTATCAGATCCAGGTCAATCCGCTGAAACTGGCGCAATACGGCATCAGTCTGGCTGACGTGAAGCAGGCCCTGGGATCCTCTAATCAGGAAGCAGGGGGATCATCGGTCGAAATGGCGGAAGCAGAGTATATGGTCCGGGCCAGCGGCTATCTTCAGACCATTGATGATTTCAATAACATCGTCCTGAAAACCGGCGAGAACGGAGTACCGGTTTATCTGCGTGATGTAGCCCGCGTACAAACCGGGCCTGAAATGCGGCGCGGGATCGCCGAGCTTAACGGGCAGGGAGAGGTCGCGGGCGGCGTGGTGATCCTGCGTTCGGGTAAAAACGCACGTGAAGTGATTACCGCGGTAGAAGATAAACTGGAGACGCTGAAGGCCAGCCTGCCGGAAGGTGTTGAGATTGTTACCACGTACGATCGCAGCCAGCTGATTGACCGGGCCATTGATAACCTGAGTTATAAACTGCTGGAAGAGTTTATTGTGGTGGCCATCGTCTGCGCGCTGTTTCTCTGGCATGTGCGGTCTGCGCTGGTGGCGATTATCTCTCTGCCGCTAGGCCTGTGTATTGCTTTTATCGTTATGCATTTCCAGGGGCTGAACGCCAATATTATGTCCCTGGGCGGGATCGCCATTGCCGTGGGGGCGATGGTGGATGCCGCCATCGTAATGATTGAAAACGCACATAAACGGCTTGAGGAGTGGGATCATCAGCACCCTGGCGAGCAGATTGATAACGCGACCCGCTGGAAGGTGATCACCAACGCCTCCGTTGAAGTTGGCCCCGCGCTGTTTATTAGCCTGCTGATCATCACCTTATCGTTCATCCCTATTTTTACCCTCGAAGGTCAGGAAGGGCGTCTGTTTGGTCCGCTGGCCTTTACCAAAACGTACGCCATGGCAGGCGCAGCCGCGCTGGCCATTATCGTCATTCCCATTCTGATGGGCTTCTGGATCCGGGGGAAAATTCCTGCCGAGAGCAGTAACCCGCTGAACCGGCTGCTGATTAAAGCCTATCATCCGCTGCTGCTGCGGGTGCTTCACTGGCCAAAAACAACCCTGCTGGTGGCGGCCTTGTCGATCTTCACGGTTATCTGGCCGCTGAGTCAGATGGGCGGTGAGTTTCTGCCGAAGATCAACGAAGGCGATCTGCTGTATATGCCATCAACACTGCCGGGCGTTTCTCCGGCTGAAGCGGCTGCGCTGTTGCAGACCACAGACAAGCTCATCAAAACTGTTCCTGAAGTGGCGTCTGTGTTTGGCAAGACCGGTAAGGCAGAGACCGCAACGGACCCCGCACCGCTTGAAATGGTGGAAACCACCATTCAGCTGAAACCCGAGGATCAGTGGCGACCCGGGATGACGATTGACAAGATTATTGACGAACTCGATAAAACCGTCCGTCTGCCCGGTCTGGCTAACCTCTGGGTGCCGCCGATCCGTAACCGCATCGACATGCTTTCTACCGGGATTAAAAGCCCAATTGGTATCAAGGTGTCAGGCACCGTTCTGTCGGATATCGACGCCACGGCGCAGAGCATTGAAGCGGTCGCCAAAACCGTACCCGGCGTGGTGTCTGCTCTTGCAGAGCGGCTGGAAGGCGGGCGTTACATTGATGTGGGTATTAATCGTGAAAAAGCGTCCCGCTACGGTATGACGGTGGGGGATGTGCAGCTGTTTGTCTCCTCCGCCATTGGTGGCGAGACGGTAGGGGAAACGGTTGAGGGCGTGGCCCGGTACCCGATCAATATCCGTTATCCTCAGGACTACCGGAACAGCCCGCAGGCATTGAAAGAGATGCCGATCCTGACCCCGATGAAGCAGCAAATCACGCTGGGGGATGTGGCGGACATACGTGTCGTTTCCGGCCCGACGATGCTGAAAACGGAAAATGCCCGACCAACCAGCTGGATCTATATTGATGCCCGCGGCAGGGATATGGTGTCGGTGGTCAATGACCTTAAGTCGGCCATCAGCCAGAACGTGAAGCTGAGACCGGGAACCAGCGTGTCATTCTCCGGTCAGTTTGAACTGCTGGAACACGCCAATAAGAAACTGAAGCTGATGGTGCCGATGACGGTAATGATTATTTTCATTCTGCTGTATCTGGCATTCCGCCGCGTTGATGAAGCCTTATTAATTTTGATGAGTCTGCCGTTCGCTCTGGTCGGTGGGATCTGGTTCCTGTACTGGCAGGGCTTTCATATGTCTGTCGCCACCGGCACCGGATTTATTGCCCTTGCCGGGGTGGCCGCCGAGTTTGGCGTGGTGATGCTGATGTATCTGCGCCATGCCATCGAAGCGAACCCGGCCTTATCGCGGCGGGAGACGTTCACTGCACAAGCGTTGGATGACGCGCTGTACCATGGCGCGGTTCTGCGTGTCCGGCCCAAGGCGATGACGGTGGCGGTAATCATTGCGGGTTTGCTGCCCATACTCTGGGGAACCGGCACGGGGTCAGAAGTTATGAGTCGGATTGCCGCGCCGATGATTGGCGGGATGATCACCGCGCCGCTGCTGTCGCTGTTTATCATTCCGGCGGCGTATAAGCTTATCTGGTTGCGCAGGTATAAAAAGCAATAAACAGACCCCGCCAGAGATGGCGGGGTTTTACGTTTTACGAGTCTGGTGCAAAAGTTTACGCCAGGCACGATTGTGCAGGGTAAAGAGCAGCATCTTATAGAAAGAAGTAGAGTGGATGCAGTAACCGCTGAGCAGCAGCATAGAGATGCTTATCAGCGCCGCGATGAGACTGACGCCCGGAACACTCGCACCGCTTAGCGCAGTCAGCAGATAGACTGTCGTTAACACAAGGCTTATAACCGCCAGCGTAAGATGCATCTGCACGGCACGCATGAGGCCTTTGCCAATCAGAAACATCGTCATGCCATTTATGCCTGAGAACAGCAGGGCGATCAAAACCACCCATATAAATACGCTTTCTTCAGGTAGCCCGAGGGCGGCGCTGACTTTGTAACCCAACCACAGCTGCGGTATCCCAAAACTGACGATCACCCCAAGGGTACTGAGAACAGCTGGAATGCCCATGGTATAGCATCCCGTGGGTGTCCCGATCAGTTCGGCCAGTTCCGCTTTTAACTGTTGCAGTTGTGCAGTATTGGCCTTGCTGATTCTTACCGCCAGGTCGTTACAGTGGTTTAGTCGACGATATAGTGCTTTAATCATTTGAATATAATGACATAAACGTCATCAGCCCGTCATGCGAAAGAGGTTCAGCCATATGAGCTGCGAGCACTGCCGTGAACTCTGTGTTAAGTACGTTATCCGGACGCCCGATCAGTTACGAAAAGCAATTCGTATTGCCAGAAATGCAATCAACGAAGGGATGTTGTCAGAAGTTCTGACAAAGGACGACTGGAATCAGTACAGCTTCAGTGAGTGCGCTGAAAAGATGATATGGGGCGACATCGTCGATTACCACTTTGCATGCAACTTTTGCGGTACCCAGTTCGTCCTGGGGGCAGAAACGTACCATGGAAGTGGAGGGTACTGGTCGCCAGAGTTTGAAAAGCCTTCCGACATCATTGACTGATTATGATGTGAGAGCAGAGGCTGAGGCACAGGATATGATTTAAGGATTTATCGCATTTAACATAATATACATTATGCGCATTTAAATAGGATCTTGAAGAATCCAGCTTTGGATGGCCGTCATTTCCTCTGCCTATTCATAGCTGTTGTAAGATCATTTACGCGTTTCCTACAGATCACTATCCACTTGGCTAAATGGTTGATAGTATTGCTTACGAGAAGAAATCACCGCTCAGGGAGAAAACATGGCGATAACCGAAGAAAAACTTCTGGCTTCTGGATTTACATCCTCGGACCTGCAGAAGCTGCGTAAGTACATAATAAAAGATGCTCTTTCTCTGGATATGGTGATATCCGACTTGTCCAGACGTTTTAACGCAGCATTGTTGTTGACCATATTGCTTGCTGCTGTTTACCTCATTGTTCTTACCATAGCGTCCAGTGAAAATGTTATATCCACAGGTGTTGCTATGTTGATCGCTTTGTTCATCATTTGGTTTTTCCAGCCACCGCTTCTTTCCTATAAGGCATGGAAATTTAAAAAGAAACTCCGCTAAGAGTTCTTCTCAGTTGCTAACAGATCAAAAATGATTTTTGCTTTGAGTCCATACCCTACAATTTTCATCGTCAACATTGGGCGACTCATTGAACTGACTTTTCTGTAATAATCTTGTGGTACATAGTGAAAAAGTCGCCATGCATCTGGTTTTCTCATTAGCCCAAACACACCATAGATGTTCGCGGCCAGACTGACACCATTATATAAAGCTAACCCTGTATTCCCGCGAAATCCTAAAAACTGAGCCGCCGCGATCGCACCATCAGCAAAAACACCCTTAGAATTTTCCTTTTCTAAAAGCTGATTGTTTATTTCCCTGGAAATCCCGTTCAGACCGTCCATAACTAACGTAGCTCCGGCGAGCATCCCTACAGGTGTCATAGTGCCAAAAAGAGCCACTCCGCCAACGATTTCAAAACCTGATAACACTACACTAACAGCGCTGATTACATATCCGACAATTTCATTATTCTCCTTCACAAATTCAATCTTTGCGTAAATTTGTGCGGCCCTGGTGCGTATTAATCTGTCCTGTTCCAGTAAGTTTGCCGTCTCTGTACGTAATATCTCTGTTGAGTGCGTATAAGATTCAATCGTTTTAACTCTACGAGCTGCTGCCAACTGCTGAGAGATAAGATCGCGGATTTCTTCCACAAATCTGAGGCGCGTCAGGCCATCCTTGAGGTGTGTTGATGAGATTATATTGGCGATATTCACTAATCTGCGGGCTTCGCGATCAAGCGCCATTTCTGACCACGCTACACTTTTTTGTCCAGGGGGGACGGCGATATACATGGATAATCCTTATCGATGAGCATTTTTTTGTACCGTATCGAACCTGATATCGATATACAAGGGGTGAGTTTGTGAAACGTACAATATGCAACATATATCGAATTTGCTGATTCAGCCATCATCACTCATCTTTCATAAATATGGCATATGCTTAGCGGATCTTTCTCTCAGCAGAATTCAAAAACAGGTTCAGATACTCATGAACAGCAATCTGCCTCCGGTCTACGACGAACCGGGCGTTCCACCTCCGCATGTCAGTTTCCGTGAGGCCTTTTTATTCTGGCTGAAGCTGGGATTCATCAGCTTTGGCGGGCCGGCCGGGCAGATTTCGATAATGCATCAGGAGCTGGTTGAAAACCGACGCTGGATATCCGAACAGCGCTTTTTGCATGCACTGAATTACTGCATGGTGCTTCCGGGCCCGGAGGCGCAACAACTGGCGACCTATATTGGCTGGCTGATGCACCGCACCTGGGGCGGCGTGGTTGCCGGGACACTGTTTGTGCTCCCTTCCCTTTTTATCCTTATTGTCCTGTCGTGGATTTACGTGGCGTATGGCCATTTGTCTGTCGTGGCCGGTCTCTTTTACGGCATAAAACCGGCAATTACGGCGATTGTTGTGCAGGCTGCGCACCGTATCGGTTCGCGGGCGCTGCGTAACCGCACGCAGTGGGCAATCGCTGCCGCCGCGTTTGTCGCCATTTTCGCCCTCAATGTCCCTTTTCCCGTTATTGTCCTGTCAGCCGCAATGATGGGCTATGTGGGTGGGCGCCTTTTCCCCGACCATTTTGGTCAGGGTAACGCCCATGACGCCAGCCGAAAATCCTACGGTGCTGCCATTATTGATGACCATACGCCAGCGGCTCCGCATACGGTTTTCAAATGGTCACGCTTGACCCTGATTATCATTGCCGGTGTCTTTTTATGGGCAACGCCAATGGCGATGCTCTATCTGAGCCTTGGCTGGATGCACCCGTTTACCCAGATGGGCTGGTTCTTTACCAAGGCGGCGCTGCTGACCTTTGGGGGTGCCTATGCGGTACTGCCTTATATCTACCAGGGCGCGGTTGGTCATTATCAGTGGCTCACGCCAACACAGATGATTGATGGTCTGGCACTGGGCGAAACCACGCCGGGGCCGCTTATCATGGTTGTGGCATTTGTGGGATTTGTCGGGGGCTATGTGAATATGGCATATGGCCCGGATCAGCTTTTCCTGGCGGGCGCTGTTGCGGCCGTGCTGGCGACCTGGTTTACGTTTCTGCCATCGTTTCTGTTTATCCTCGCCGGTGGTCCTTTTATTGAAACGACGCACAACAATATTAATTTCACCGCGCCACTTACCGCAATTACCGCAGCAGTGGTTGGGGTGATCCTGAATCTGGCACTCTTTTTTGGCTACCACGTGCTCTGGCCACAGGGATTTGACGGCAATATGGACTGGATAGCGGCGGTCATTGCTTTTGCTGCCGCCATCGCACTATTCCGGTCCAAATATAAAGTCACACACGTAATTGCCGCATGTGCGGTAATCGGGTTGATTTTACATCTTTTCCTCAGAACATAGAGCAAGGCCCCGAATAACCGGGGCCTGACAGCCATTCTACCCTTCACGTTTAAAGAAAGTTGAAGCACGTCTGATATACTTCATTTTTTTTAAAAAGCCGTACTAAGTAAATGGAAATTGAACTGGATAAAAGTTTTAAAGAACGCGTTTTGCATGCTGTTCTTTTCGAAGTGACGGCCAATGTCATCATTGCGCTGTCACTTGCGTGGCTGATGAACGTGTCGGTGCTTCAGTCGGGTTCGTTGTCTGTGATATCTGCACTTGCCGCCACGGCATGGAATTTTGTGTTTAATAAATTCTTTGACACCTTGCAGAAAAAATATGCGTTTCAACGAACATTTCTCGTGCGTGCAATCCATGCTGTCTGCTTTGAAACAGGACTTATCATCACATTAATCCCTGTCGCGATGGTAATGCTGAATTTAACAGTCACTGAGGCATTTTTTGTCGAGATCGGTCTGGTACTGTTTTTTCTGCCATACACGATGCTCTTCAACTGGCTTTATGACTACCTGCGTTGGACATTTGTTGGTCGGAAACGGTCCGCCATTTAGATCTATACTCTTTATTTCTGCATCTTATTGAGGAAGGAAGATGTTCGATCATGTGAAATTCGGCGTCAGTGATTACGAAAGAAGCAAAACCTTTTTCATCAAGGCGCTGCAGCCGCTTGGTATTAAGATCGTTGATGAATGCACACCCGAATATGGGGTTGAAATGAGCTCCGGCAATGTTTCACTTTGCCTGTTCCAGACGTGCGACAAACCGGCCCCTCTGCACCTGGCGTTTGTGGCAGAAACACGCCAGCAGGTAGATGATTTTTACCGGGCTGCCCTGCAAGCGGGCGCGCGTGATAACGGTGTCCCAGGCTTGCGGCCCTACAGCAAAAACTACTATGCCGCCTTTGTCATTGCGCCTGACGGCCATAATATCGAGGCGGTCTGTCATGCACCGGACTGATTCATGATGGCTTTTGTGCGGGTTTCTCTGCCGGTGCTGCGAACCAGTTTTCTTCCGCGACGACGACCGCACCTTCCGGCTGCATCACGAAGTTTGGCGACATAATCTGCACGTTGAACTCGTTGAAGACGTCCTGAATGTTACTGTGGAGCTCATTGCGGGCTTCGGCAAGTGACTGTCCGGGCTGCAATTTTACCTGCAGCTCATAGGCAATGTACCAGTCCATCAGCCCCAGCTGACGTACCAGGGGCTGCTGCGAAGGGTCAACACATTTCGACCGTCTCGCCGCCATCTCCAGCATGGCATGAACCTGTCGCCACGGCGTGTCATAGCCAATCGTCACGCCAATCGTCAGGTTCACGCCGCCGTCAGGATTCTGTACGCTCAGATTGGTGATTTTTCCGCTCACCACCACCGCATTGGGTACGGTCACAACATAGTTCTCGCGGGTGATGATCTTGGTCGCCAGCATGCCTATCTCCGTGACCAGCCCTTCGTTATCCGCCACCCGTATAACGTCTCCTTTCCTCAACGCTCGTGAGTAGATCAGTACCAGTCCGCTCATCGCATGGTTCATCACGCCTGCCGAACCCAGGGTAAGCATCAGGCCAAAGAAGACGCTAATGCCTTTAAACGCCAGCGAATTCGCTCCCGGTAAAAACGGATAGGCAGCAGAGAGGGCAAATAACCACACCACGACAGAAATCAGTTTACGCGTAGCTCCCACGGTTTCAGGGTGAATGCCCGGCAGCTGCAGGCGCCCTGCTTCCACCTGATTTAACAATACCTTCAGGAGCTTCAGAATAAAGGCGGTAATCACAAAGATGATCAGGACAATCATAATTCCCGGCATGGCCGAGACAATCGACAGCGCAATGTCCCGCAGCACGCGCATGGTCCAGTCGCCTAACGATGCACCCCAGACGCGTGTCCAGGGGAACAAGCTGAACGCCCAACTCAGCCAGAGATACAATCCGAGAATGCCCAGTAAAATCATCAGCAAAGCATACAAACGAGCCTCGATTGCGCCGACAAACTTACGCCAGCTCTGCGGGATAACGCTGCGGTTTTCAAGAATGCGGCGACGGCAGACATTGCGAACCCAGCGCCACGACCGCCACGCCCCGTACCAGAAAAGAGACAGAACCAGCAGCCCGACGACCGTTTTCCCGGCGGAGAGCGCCAGCCAGCCGGTGTCATATTGATCGCGAAGCGCCGTACGTTGCGCCTCCATCCGCGCCAGCACGCGC
Source organism: Enterobacter cloacae complex sp. 382A5 (assembly GCF_050031095.1). Classification (NCBI taxonomy): domain Bacteria; kingdom Pseudomonadati; phylum Pseudomonadota; class Gammaproteobacteria; order Enterobacterales; family Enterobacteriaceae; genus Enterobacter; species Enterobacter cloacae complex sp. 382A5. Next base: position 2,305,062 of record NZ_JBLGVK010000001.1, on the reverse strand, counting down.
TGAACGGCCTGGTCGAGAGTCAAATCGTCCCCCTCATCCAGATCCGCCTGCGTAAGCAATAATACGGGCTTATTGTTCATGACAATCAGCCTTCCCTGCTGGTTGTAACGGGTGACGGGAACAATTTTCAGCGGTTCACGTACGTCCTGCTGCGTGAAATTGCGCAGGGTATGACGAATACGTAACACGCGTTCTTCAGGCGTCGTGAGACCAAATTTGGCCTGCAACATCACAATCGGTTGATGAAAAATATAAACGGTTCGGGCCCTCTCCTGCTCAGTAGGCTCCTGGCGTGGCTCGGCGGCGACGCCAGTAAATGAGATGACCGAAAGCACGCAGGATAATAATGCGAGCAGGACCTTATTCATTTCCACCCCCTGAAACGCAACTTATTGTTATTTTTCAATTGCCCCAGAGAATGGCGAGTCTCTGCATGTTGAGCATAGTTCAGTCATACTCGTATGCAACTTACAAAGCCTTCCACAAGCCTGACGAATTGCACGAACCTGCCTGAAGTTCGCGGGATTAAACCGGATCTGAGGTCGTCACCACGGAGACGCCCTTCTCCCTGACCGCGTTAATCCAGGCGCGATCGGTATCGTCTTCCACGACAATCGTATTGACTAGCGATAGCTCGCCAATCACAAACGATGATGCGGTGTTAATTTTTTCTGGCGACGCCAGGACCACCGTCTCGGCGGCCCTGCCGGAAAATGCACGTTTGATGCACGCCTCTTCGAAGTCGCCGGTAGTAAGCCCCGCTTCAGGATGGATGCCGGTAACCCCCATGAAGAACAGATCCGCATGAATATTGTCGATGCCCTCAATGGCTGCTGCACCTACCGTCACGATGGAGTGTTTGTACAGACGCCCGCCGATCAAAATGACATCAATCGAAGGATGCTCGACGAGCCCAAGGGCGATGCTCGGGCTGTGTGTGACCACGGTAATGCGTAAATCCGCCGGTAAATACGCGATCAGTTCCGACGTAGTTGTGCCGCCGTCGACAATCACCACCTGCCCAGGGGAAATGAGCTTTGCGCCTTTGCGGGCCACATTTTTTTTCGCGTCCATCTTCACCGATTTACGCTCGGCAAACGGCACAGTGGCCGACGAGGCCGGCAGCGCACCGCCATGGACACGCTGTAAACGCCCTTCTGCCGCCAGCTCACGCAAATCACGACGAATGGTGTCTTCTGACACCGCGAAATGTGCACTGAGCGCTTTAGACTGGACCTGGCCTTCAGCGGCAAGCTTCTCGAGGATTAATTGTTTTCGCTGACTGGTGAGCATAGTGGATTCCTGATGTTGCACGTTTTGTCTTGAATGTGCATGATAATGCTGTTTATGACGATCACTCTACGTAAGGAGCAGCAAACGTGCAATCGAAACGTGCAGATGTACGCATCATTGAAAATGAAACGCTGTCGGATAACTGGTACATCCTTAAAAAATATACCTTCGAGCTGCAGCGACGCGACGGTGAATGGCAGCGGCAAAGCCGCGAAGTGTATGACCGGGGGAACGGGGCAACGATACTGCTCTATAACCGCGATAAAAGAACGGTGATCCTGACGCGGCAGTTCCGCTTTCCGGTCTTTATCAATGGTCATGAGGACGACCTTATCGAAGCCGCCGCCGGGCTGCTGGATAACATGGATCCCGAAAGCCGCATCAAAGCGGAAGCGGAAGAAGAGACCGGATATCGTGTCTCCCTTGTTGAGAAGGTGTTTGAAGCCTACATGAGTCCAGGCTCCGTCACGGAAAAACTCTATTTTTATATCGCAGAGTATCACCCGCAGGATCGGGCCAGCGCGGGCGGCGGCATCAAGTCAGAGGGAGAAGATATCGACGTGCTGGAAATGCCGCTGGATGAGGCCTTGCGCGGTATTGATACCGGCAGGATTGTCGACGGCAAAACGATTATGCTGCTTTACCATATCGCGCTGAAAGGCATTCTGTAGTCACTGCGTCGGTCGAGACCTGCCCCAGTGCGGGTCTCTGCCTGTGCTATTCTTGCTGATGAATTCAACACGGAGAGGCAAAAATGGCCGACTGGAACCCTTCGCTTTATCTGCAATACGGTGCCGAACGCACGCGCCCTGCTGCTGAACTGCTCGCCAGAATTCCACTGGATGAGGTGTCCACCATCGTTGACTTAGGCTGCGGACCGGGAAACAGCACCGCGCTGTTGAAGCATCGCTGGCCTTCCGCCCACATCACCGGTGTCGATAACTCACCGGCGATGCTCGAAGAGGCGCGCCAGGCGTTGCCCGATTGCCACTTTGTTGAGGCCGATATCCGGCAGTACAAGCCAGGCCAGCCGCTGAGCCTGATTTATGCGAATGCCTCGCTACAGTGGATCCCTGACCATTACGATCTCCTGCCGCATCTGGTTTCGCTGCTGAAGCTAAACGGCGTGCTGGCGATCCAGATGCCGGATAACTGGCTTGAACCGACACACGTCTCGATGCGCGAAGTGGCTGTTGAACAAGGTTATCCGGATCGAGGCCGTGAACCTCTGCCCGGTGTCCATGCGTATTACGATATTCTGACGGAGGCAGGCTGCGACGTGGATATCTGGCGCACAACCTATTTCCATAAAATGGGATCGCATCAGGCGATTATTGACTGGGTCAGCGCCACGGGGCTGCGTCCGTGGTTACAGGAGTTGAATGAAAGCGAGCAGAAGCAGTTCCTGCAACGCTACCATGAACTGCTGGAAGAGCAGTATCCGCTTCAGGAAAACGGGCAGATACTGCTGGCATTTCCACGCTTGTTTATCGTTGCGCAACGTCAGCCATAAGTCGGCTCAGGAGCGGGCCTCTTTTAGCAACTGCTGAATGACTTTTTCCTGCTGGTCATAATTGCCTTCGCCAAAGGAGGTGTAGCGCAGCTGTCCTTTGGCATCGAAATAGTAGTGTGCGGGCCAGTACTGATTCCCGAAGGCGTTCCAGATCTTATAGTTATTATCCGTGACCACCCGATACGGGAGCTGCCATTTCGTCACCGCTTTTTGCACCGAGGCGAGCGGTTTTTCCCACGGGTATTCCGGCGTATGCACACCTATCACCACCAGACCCTGCGCCTGGTACTTTTGGGCCCAGTCGCGAACGTGCGGGAGCGTATGCTGGCAGTTGATGCAGTCCCACGTCCAGAAATCAATCAATACCACCTTCCCCCGCAGAGAGTCAGACGTGACAGGGTCACCGTTTATCCATCCCGTTCCGCCGCTTAAGGAGGGCAACTGGCTGCTGGGCTCGGTCATCACCACCGGCTGGAGCTTCACCGGGGTCGCCGTCGGTTTCGCCAGACTCAGGAGGGAATTTTCCAGGCGGTCTGCGACGCCATTTGCACCTTTCAGAACGGATGTCATCCCGGTGGCGTTAAACGCAACGGTCGCTAACATCACCACGCCCGCCCCCTTGCGTAACCTTTCCATCAATGCCGATCTGGCGCGCAGGGGTGCCATCAGCGCGCGACCACCGACAACCAGCAGCCCCAACATCAGCGCGCATCCGCTGCCGTAAGCGGCCAGCAGTGCCCCCGTGGCAATGGCGGAATGACCGGCAATATTCAGGCTGAAGATGGCGCCCAGAATCGGCCCGGCGCACGGTGACCAGAGCAACCCGACGGCCAGCCCGGCCAGAAAGGCAGAGATCATGCCGCGCGTCTGCCCGCTGCGTGTGTTGAGGAGATTACCGGCGCTGACGGCCGGTCCGGCAATACGCTGGGCGAATGTCGGGAAAATGAGTGCCAGCGCGGCTATTGCCAGTACAACCAGTGCGACCCAGCGCCCTGCTATCGTCGCCTGGGCGATCCAGCTGCTGGCGGCGGTAGCCACCAGTGCCACGAGGGTGAACATTACAATCATCCCCGCGAGCAACGCCAGAATATGCCGTCGTTGCCCCTGGAACCCGGCAAACAGCAGTGGAATAACCGGGAGTGTGCATGGGCTGAGCAGACTTATCATCCCGCCCAGAAAAGCGATTATCAGAAACATAGTGACCTCACATTACAGATGCCCTGCGAAGCTGCAGTGAGGTTATTTCACCGTGTCGATATGTTCAGGATGTGTGCAAATCAGCGCGAATTGTCTGTGCGCGTATCATGAGGGCTGTCCGATACAAAACCGTACAATTACCCGCGCGGCAGCGTAATCGAAACGTCCAACCCGCCCTCGACGTGGTTCGCCAGATGCAATTTCCCGCCTAACTGCGCAGTCAGCTGGGCGGCGATCGCCAGCCCTAATCCGGTGCCCCCGGTATCGCGGTTTCGTGAGGTTTCCACCCGATAAAACGGCTGCAATACCGCCTCCAGTTCGGCGTCCGGTATCCCCGGTCCGCCATCGCGAATGGCGATCGTGACATGATGGGCATCTGAATAAATCGTAATGACGGCGTAATCGCCAAATTTCAGCGCATTATCCAGCAGATTGGTCATCACCCGGCGTAGCGCCTGCGGACGCGTGACCACAGGCAGACGGGCATCGGTTGCCTGAAGCTGCACGTTTTTCCCGATGTCCTGGTAATCACTGGCGATGCTGTTTATCCAGGCATTCAACTCCAGCTTGAGCGAGGTCTCTTCCAGCGATTCTGATGACCGGGCATACGCTATTCCTTCCCGCACCAGGCGCGTCATATTGTCCAGGTCGTTGAGCAACTTGTCCCGTAGCTCCGGCTGGTCCGCCATTTCGACGCGCAACTTCATGCGCGTTATCGGAGTCTGAAGGTCGTGCGATACGGAGGCCAGGATCTGCGCACGCTCGCGCAGGTAAGACTGGATACGCGCCTGCATGGCATTAAAGGCGTGTGCGGCCCGTTGCACCTCGACTGGCCCTGTCTCGGTCATTGGCGAGCTTGCTGACGGGTCGAGGGAATCCACCGCCCGGGTAAACTGAGAAAAGGGTCGAATAACCTGACGCACGGCAATCCATGAGCAGAACGCCAGAAGCAGCAGCTGCAACACAAGCACTACAGGCAGCCAGCTGGCGACCGGAGGCATTCGGGGGATAAGGTCAATGGTTAGCGGCGAACCATCGCTCAGCGTAAGGTGGGCCTGAATATGGGAAACCGGCCCCGGCACGGCAGTAAACGTCAGTGGCCAGGTTGCCGACAGCGCCTCTGTCAGGGTGCGGATGGCATCCTGCGAGCGTTTGTCATGCGGTGCGGGCCCCGGTTCACCGGTGCCCAGAATGTAGCGATAGTTCCCCCGCGCCAGTCGTTCCAGCCAGGCTGGACGCTCCCCCGCGGGAAGCCGGTCGAGGATGGCCACACTGGTGGAAACGTCATATTCCAGGTTGCCGAGCATCACCGTGCGGGCGCTGCGCATCCGCTCAAGCATGACCAGCGTGAGGCTGAGCGCGTTGGCCAGCAGGAGCCCCAGCATCACGATGATCAGCAGTCGCGTCAGTAACGAGCGTGGCCAGAGCCTCATTCATTGGCCTCTTTGATGATCACCGGCATGGTAAAAACGTACCCTTCGCTGCGAACGGTCTTGATGTAGGCCGGCGTGCGGGCATCTTCATTCAGTCGCTGACGAACCCGACTGACCAGAAGATCAATCGAGCGCTCAAAGAGTTCAGCATCTCGCCCCTGGGTCAGGTTAAGCAACTGATCGCGGCTCAGCACACGCTGAGGATGGTCAAGGAACACGCGCAGAAGACGGTATTCCGCCCCGCTGAGTGCCACAATCATCCCCTCGCTGTCGATCAGGTGACGAGCAACGGTGTCCAGTTGCCAGTCGCCGAACATCACCAGGCGCCCGGCCTCGGTCACCTGCAGATTGGGTGGCATGGTACGAAAACGGCGCAAAATGGCTTTGATACGTGCCAGCAGTTCGCGTGCAACAAAGGGCTTCACGACATAGTCATCGGCCCCCATTTCCAGCCCCAGGATCCGGTCTGTCTCTTCGTTGCGCGCGGTCAGCATCAGGATCGGCAGATCTTTATGTTTACCGCTGCGCAGTCCCCGGCAGAGCGTTAATCCGTCATCGCCTGGCATCATCACGTCCAGCACCACCAGATCGACATGCTGTTTATCTAGCACGGCCCGCATCTCTTTGCCGTTTGCCGCGCCAGACGCGCGATAGCCCGACTTGACGAGATAGTCGACAATCAATTCACGAATATCCCTGTCGTCATCGACGACAAGGATATGATCAATATGCTCCACCGGGATCTCCTGACTGAGGGGTAACGTATTGAAAATAGCACATATCACAGCTTATCCGCGTCGATAACCGCCTTGACGAAATCCTGCGGATCCTCCTGCGGCGGGTTGTGCCCCACGGTGGCCCCAAAGGTGCGGTGTTCATATTTACCGGTGAATTTACCGGCATAGGCTTGCGGCGCAGGATGTGGCGCCCCGTTGTTGCCGCCTTCGATGGTGATTGTCGGAACGGTGATATTTGGCAATGTCGCCAGCTTTTGCTCGTAGCTGTCGTATTTACGCTCGCCTTTTTCGAGGCCTAAACGCCAGCGATAGTTGCTGAGTGTAACCGCGACGTGATCGGGGTTATCCAGGGATTTTGCGCTGGCGTTAAAGGTTGCATCGGAAAACTTCCAGTCTGGTGAGGCCTGAGACCAGATCAGACGGGCGAAGTCATGGGTATTTTTGGCATAGCCTTCGGCACCGCGTTCTGTTGCGAAATAGAACTGATACCACCACTGCTGCTCTGCTTTTGGCGGCAGCGGCTGTTTACCAATCTGCTGGCTGCTGATGAGATAGCCACTTACCGAAACAAGGGATTTGACGCGTTCAGGCCACAGCGCCGCGACAATGTCCGCCGTACGGGCGCCCCAGTCGTATCCCGCAAAAACTGCCTGCTTAATGTTGAGGGCATCCATCAGGTTAACGATATCTTTCGCCATGGCCGAAGGCTGGCCGTTACGCGGCGTGCTTGCTGACAGGAAGCGCGTGGTGCCGTAGCCGCGCAGCGAAGGCACAATGACCCGGTAGCCTTTTGCCGCCAGCGCGGGTGCGACTTCGGCATAGCTGTGAATATCGTAGGGCCAGCCATGTAACAGAATCACCGGCTGTCCCTCTTTTGGTCCGATATCGACATAGCCGATATTCAGATCGCCAGCGTTAATTTGCTGAGGGTGATCGAAGGCTGCGGCAACATCTTTGCCGGTGACTTCGGCCTGACAGGACATGACGGTGCCAAGAGAAACGGTTAACGCCAGGGTTGAATACGCGACTTTGCTGAACATGTTGGTATCTCCGGTTAAGAACAGTTGACGGGGATATAACAACACGCGTTTGTATAGCGGATATGTGCGAAAGGGGGTTTATTGCAATCCTGTGTATGTATCCGGTACGCAGATACAGTGTGATACAAACACAGGTGATTCAGGCTTACAGCGAGAGGCGGTAGCGTACGTAATCGTCAGCTTTGCCGTATTTGTCATAGAGTTTACGCGCCGGGTTGTTCTCCCGGGTCACCCAATACAGTTTCGACCACCCTTCGCGCTTGCCTTCGGCTATCAGGGCATCAATGAGCGCCTTCCCGGCCCCCGCACCGCGTTCGGTGGCATCGACAAACAGATCTTCCAGGTAGCAAACCGGGGCCGTTGACCATGTGCCTTCGTGGAGAATGCACATCGCGAAACCGATAACCTTTTCGTCTTTCTCTACTACGCGGCAGAACATCGGTGAATGCGCTGAGAGCGCCCTTTCCCATGTCGCTGCGGTAACCGATTCATCGAGAAAACAGTCATAAAAATGGGTATACCCGTCCCACAGCGGTCGCCAGTGGGAGTAATCGTCTGCGCGTAAAGGTCTTACCGTGACAGCCATGCGTTCCTCACATTACAAGTTGATCGCCATTTCAAAACAGCGTAAATCAGCGCCCGCCATGCGCGAGTGATGATACTTTTCGCTCAGCGTGACAAACCCGAGCTTCTGGTAAAACGACCGGGCGTTAGGCGTTGCATCAAGCGTCAGGCGGGTTATCCCCCGGCTATGGGCCTCCTGTTTGAGCGCCTCGACAATCCGGGTCGCCATGCCTTTACCGGATGCTGCAGGCAAGGTGAATATCGCCTCCAGACAGTGGGTCTCCAGATCAAGATAGCCGGTTGCCGCAATGTCGCCCTTTTCATCTTCCACCACATAAAAAGGGTATTCAATGACCATTTGCCGGTAGTGCTCGGGCATCGGATCGGGCGTCCAGCGCGCAATGACGTCCGCGTCGTAACTGGTTTTACAGCCGTGACGAATCGCCTGATTGCGAATATTCCAGAGTATTTCGGCTTCCTGCGGATGCGCTTTTCGTAATGTCATATTACCTCTTTAACGACTTTTTAACCGGATTTCACGAGCCACTCTGGCAAGACGCTGAGTGCGACAATAGAGGGTAAACAGCACAAAGCCGCTGCTGTTCATCACCCTCCGACAAAGTATCAGCGCGGAGGATGCGATGACCAGTGGCCAAAGGCTTCCGTCATGAGAAAACAGCAGATGCAGCCCCTGAGCGAGTGTCACGACCAGCAGAATGATGAACACCGTCATAACCCCCAACAATCCTGACGTCATCCCTCGGGCCAGAAGCACGCTGATAACAATGAGCGCGCCTGTCATTATTAATGATGGTACGAAAAAACACAGTGCATGATGTAAAGGTGACAAACCCTGCAACACGCTGAGAAAAGGCAGAAGGTTTAACGCAAACGCCACTAAAAAAAGAGGTAACAGCGCCGCTACCGGGTAAGGATTTTGACGCGGCAACTCGCTGAGGGGGCGAGAAAAATACCCTTCCAGCTCGGGGGTGGAATGATTCAAAACACGGGTATCACGACGAGCAATGGCCTCCTCGATCTCTTTGCCATGCTGCAGGAGATCCTGGAAAACACGTCCGGTGAAAAGAGACCACAAGCGCATTAAAATTTCGCCATTGAAGAAATGATGCCTATTTTTGGTAGGGTATAAACTCAGCACGCCTCAACTGAATGTGATAGAGATGAAAATACCAGAACGCAAACAAAATCATAACGCTTAAATATGGAGATCTGCGGATGACGATACCGACGCTCACGACAGAACGCTTGCTGCTAAAACCGCTGGTTGCCGAAGATGCCGTTCAGATACAAAAGCGCTATCCGCGCTGGGAGATCGTCCGCTATCTGGTCTCTTCCGTGCCCTGGCCCTACCCGGATAACGGCGCGGAAAACTATGTCAACAACGTGGCGCTGCCGGATATGGCGAAAGGGATTGCCTGGTTCTGGAGCATCCGCCGTCGTGAAGCGCCGGACGAACTGATGGGGGTTATCTGTTTGTACGATGTGGAAGATAACAACCGCGGGTTTTGGCTGGCGCCGGAGTTTCAGGGAAAGGGATATATGCGCGAAGCCAGCATTGCGGCAACGGATTACTGGTTTAACACGCTGAACAAACCCGTATTGCGCGCGCCGAAGGCAGCCGCCAATAGCCGCTCCCGTCGTATTTCAGACAGTAGCGGCATGCGGCTTATCAGAACGGAAAAGAAAGCGTACGTCAGCGGTATGCTCGATTCTGAGCTGTGGGAAATCACCCGGGACGAGTGGAACGCCCGTCAGGTCAGCTGATAATACTTATCCGGCATCAGCCTTTCCGGAATGTTCTCTTCATCGTTCATCTGCAGCAGATCGCGTTCCATCATGTTGCAGATGGCGTCCAGCGGCAGGTCGTTGTCTTCGGTACCAAACGGATCTTCCAGCTCTTCTGCCAGCGTATCCAGCGAAATAAAGGTATACGAAATCAGCGCAGAGACAAACGGCGTCATGTAGTGCAGGTCAACGACCAGCGCGAACGGCAGCATGATGCAGAACAGATAGACCGTACGGTGCAGGATAAGCGTATAAGCAAATGGCACGGGCGTGGTGGCGATGCGCTCGCAGCCTGACAGGACAATCGACATATCGTTGAGACGGTTGTTCAGGCTGTGGAACAGAATATCGGAGAGGTCTCCGTTACGGCGTCTGACGGCCAGCCATTCACCCATGATAAGCAGAATACGGTTCGCCGGGGAATTGGCGGCCATGACGTTGCGTAAATCCTCCGCCGCCAGATAGCGCGCCAGTTGCCCTTCCCCCTTTTCACGACGCAGGGTCATGCGCAGACAATGGGCAAAGGCGATCTGCAGGCGGACGAACTCACCCAGATGTTTATCATCCGGCAAGGTGTTTTTAACCTCGCGAAATAACGAGCGTGCCGCTATCATCAGTTGCCCCCACAGCTGGCGAGCCTCAACGTAGCGTGAATAACAGGCGTTGTTTCTGAACCCCAGAAAGATAGCGATGGCCACACCCAGGATGCTGAACGGCGCAACGGTAAATTTGATGCCCAGCGAGGTATACCACGGCAGCATCAGAATAACGGCGATGGATAGCAGGAAGTTAAGTAACAACCGGGTATAGATTTTAGGAAGTACCGAACCGTGCCAGACGAAAATCAGTTGTAGCCAGTGCTGTTTGGGACGAACAATCATAGTCAGCTTCAGGAAAGGAAAGAGCCGCGTTATTAAACGTGATCCCTGTCACGGTTGCAAGCTTGTTAATAACAGATTGCATTTTATCACCTGATAAGCAATAAACCGCACGGTGCTACAGCCTGTTTTACATAAACGAGTCCATAGTATGTTGTAACTAATGCGGTATAAAATACCCGGCCGAAGCCGGGCATGTTTTAACAAAGCGGTTTTACTGCGGCCCGCATCCCCTGTTGCAGAATCGCGTCGAGATCGCGCGAAACATGACCGACAAGACCCTCTACCTGAGTTAAATCCTGCTCCCAGTGCTCAGTAACGCTTAAAACGGAGGCGACCAGCTCGCGGGTGGTGATCTGTTTATCGTGATGCTGCGCCCACAGCTGTTGGTAACGAGCAAGCCAGTGCGCATCATCCTGCACCGGATAGTACTCCCCGTTACGCTCTGCACGGTAGAACGCGATCAGTGCGGCCAGCGCGAACGTCAGGCGAGCGGGCAACGTGCCAGATGCCCTCACCCCCGCCAACAGCTGCGGCAGAATGCGCGTGCGATACTTGGTCATGCCGTTAAGGGCAATCGACAGCAGCTGATGCTTGATATACGGATTGCGGAAACGACCCGTAACGGCGCTGGCGAAAGAGGCCAGTTCATCACGCGGCAAATCCAGGACCGGAATGATTTCCTCATAGATCGCTTTTTCGATAAACGCGCATATGTCAGCATCGTTCATCGCCTCGCCCACCGTATCCAGCCCCGCCTGGAACGCCACCGGCACCAGCGCTGTGTGCGCGCCGTTGAGAATCGCCACTTTGCGCTCCTTGTACGGCTTAATGTCATCCACAATCCGCACGTTTAGCGGGAATTTGTCCAGACGCAGTTCGCTGGCCAGGGATTCAGGCCCCTGAATAACAAACAGGTAGAAATGTTCAGCGGTATCCAGGAACGCATCGTGATAGCCAAGCCCGGCTTCCAGCGTCGCCGCTTCGTCGCGCGGATACCCCGTTACAATGCGGTCAACTAACGTGGAGCAGAAGCTGTTATGCGCATTCAGCCACTGAATAAATTCCGCTGGCAGTGCCCATGCCTGTGCATAGCGCAGCACCAGTTCGCGCAGCGCTTCGCCGTTATAGTCTATTAGCTCGCACGGAATGATGATCCAGCCTTTGTCCGCTGCGCCGTTAAAATGGCTGAAGCGCTCAAACAGCAGCCGCGTCAGCTTCGCTGGATAGCTCACCGCTGGCGCATCTTCGAAACGATCGCCCGCGTGCCAGCTAATCCCCGCCTCGGTGGTGTTGGAGAAGACAAAACGCATCTCCGGATTGTGCGCCAGTTTCAGAAATTCATCGTACTGGCTGTAGACGCTGATCTCTCGATTCACCGAGCGGATAAGACGCGCTTCGCTGACCGCCTCGCCCTGCTCATTCAGACCACGAATGATCGTGGTATACAGGCCATCCTGAGTGCTTAATGACGGCGGGAAGTCGCTTTGAATTGGGCGTACGACCACGACGCCGGCATTGAGATCGGTATGTTCGTTTAACAGGTCGATTTGCCAGTCGACAAACGCACGCAGGAAATTGCCCTCGCCAAACTGAATGATTCGTTCGGGGTAGAGAGCACCGGGGAAATCACGACGGTTAAGTGTGTTCACAATGGGGTCCTTTTATGATTAGTCGTACAACCTGATTAAATTGGTATGATAACTTACCAGAGGTTTTCGACCAGAACCCCGCTTTTGATCAATTCATCACGTCATTGAGGGAAATAATCACAAGAACTTATAGAAGACCGATGTGGCAGTCATCGCGCCGTCCGGCATCAGCGCATAACGCGGGATCTCCCCCACTTTTTGCCAGCCAGCACGCTGGTAGAAGGTCTCCGCTCCGCTGCCGGTTGAGGTATCCAGCACCAGCACCGAGATGTCTCTTGCTCTGGCCTGCACTTCCAGCGCCTCCATTAGCGCCATCGCGACACCTTTACGACGCGCTTTTTCATGCACCAGCAGCTTTGCCACATCGGCACGATGCGGCTGGTTTTCCGGCTGATCGGTAATGAGCTGCACGGTGCCAATCACGCCATCCTGAGAATCGATGCTGGCCAGCACAACGCGTTCGTTACGCTCTACGCTCCCGGCAATATCCTGCCAGAAAGCACGAGCTTTATCGGTACTGAATGGCAACATAAAACTGACGGAAGCGCCGCCCCTGACACAATTTTCAAGGATATCGGCCAGCGCATCGAGGTGGGTGAGAATATCGTCCCGGGTGAGGGTTTTGATCTGCAGTGAGGTATTCATGGGTTTTCCTTTCGTTGAATACGCTCACTGTGCATTTAACATTTACGTAACGCAATCACATCAGACATAGGCTTTTGTTATGTCATGTTGCGCGCTTGCGCTGCTGCTTCATGGCATACATTTTTTCATCCGCGTCTTTCATCCACTGCTGCAGATCGTTGCCGTTATGATCGAACTCGCTCAGCCCCCAGGAAAAATGGAGTGACCAGGGATGCAGCCTGCGCGCATTGTACTGTTCAACCTGCTCGGCCAGATACTGCATGGCAATCCAGGCCCCCTGCTCGTCGGTATCGGCAAACAGCACGGCAAACTCATCGCCGCCAAAGCGAACCAGCAAATCCGCTTCACGGAAAGAGGTGCGCATCAGTTCCGCCATCACTTTCAGCGCGTTGTCGCCCTCTTCATGTCCGTAGCGATCGTTAATCTCCTTGAAGCGATCCAGATCCAGCCAGCCCAGAGTTAACGGCTCCGCCCGACGTCTGGCTACGGAGAGCGTGAAGCGGAGCAGCTGGTTAAAGCCCCGACGGTTAAACAGACCGGTTAATTCATCGGTTGTCGCCGCGCTGACGGCAGCAAACTCGTCTTCCGCCAGCGCGCTCAGGTCGCCCAGCACGGCAAGATCGGCAGCGGAAAATTCACGAGGAGAATAATCAATCAGGCACAGCGATCCCACGCTCGCCCCGTCACGTAAACGCAGTGGAAAACCGGCATAGAACCTTACGCCAGGCTCACCGGCCACCAGCGGGTTATCGGCAAATCGATCGTCCTGACGCATATCGGCAACCACCAGCGGCGCTTCGCTGAGGATCGTATGGCCGCAAAACGAGATATTACGCGGAACGGTTTCAGGCGCCTGACCATCGGCCGACTTCACAATCAGCGAGTGTTCATCAATAAGATTGACCATCGCCAGGGGAACCTGGAAGAAGCGTTTTGCCAGACGTGTCAGTCGGTCAAACGCCGGGGAACTGTCGATCTCAAGCAGGCCTGACTCGCGCAGCGAGTTCAGACGTTCCATTTCATTTGCTGGGGTTGCAGGTGTTTTCATAACGTCTCCTGACGCAAAGCGTTACTCAAAGCGTAGCCTAAACAGAGACATTGTCAGTGCGCGAATATTCTGTTCTTACCGTCCCGCTTGGCGCGGTACAGGGCGTTGTCCGCGGCCTGTAGCCAGTCGGTTACGCTTATCATTTCTCGCGTGGCACAGGCGATACCGATGCTGAGCGTGCAATGCACCGTCTCCTGAGCCACCTCCTTTTTCATTGCAGCCGCATCCATAATGCGTCTGGCGACAACTTGCGCCTCTTCAAGGGTGGTATCCGGCAGCAACACCACAAATTCATCGCCGCCAAGGCGTGCGGGGGTATCGTTCGGGCGTGTCGACAAATGCAGTATTTGCGAGACGGCCGCCAGCAATGCATCCCCAACCTTATGACCAAAACGATCGTTAACGTCTTTAAAATTGTCGATATCGATGAACATCAGGGCCGATTCCCGGCACGTCTGGCGCAGTTTATTCAGTTCGTGGTCAATGCGCTTTTCGAGCAGACGTCGGTTCGCGATATCCAGTAGCGGATCCATCATCGCGATCCGCTCAAGCTCCCGGCTCTTGATCCGCAGGCGCAGCGCAATGCTGTCCGTTAATATGCTCAGTGCCAGCAGATAAATTGCAATCAGAGGCAGCGTGGCAAACATGGTGCGCTGCGAAACGTACATATCCACCGCCATTCCCTGCGTCAGCCAGGTCACCAGAAAAACGCCCAGCATGGTGATGGCCGCCTTTCTCATCAGCGTAACGCCCCCTGCCGAGAGCCGGTCGGTCAGCATGATGGTGGCAATGACCACCGACGGCAGCGGATTGACCGCCATCATGGCGATCCAGAATCCCCCCGCCCCGGCGTCCAGCACCAGATTCTGATGCTCAGTCACCAGCGGCATGGCCGAATTTCGCGCCCGATACCAGGCAAGCGTAGGCCAGATAAACGCGTTCAACGCCAGCAAACACATCAGCCAGATTGAACGATTCTGTTCAATCAGCACGGAGAGGATGGGAACAAAACAGAGAAACGTGCCGAGAATACGCATCAGATACATACGTTTGACAAACCGGCTTCCTGGTACACGAGGGGGTCTACTGAGTTTGTCAGCTGCATTCATTCTGCGAATTTTCCGATAGCTTTCTTGCGGTATCTTATTGACGTTAAAAATACCTAGCAAGCAATTTATCTGCTATTCGTTATGATTCATCCCCGGCAGAATGCAGGCTGCGCTCAGGTTTCACTCTCCGGGGTCGGGGTAATGGGATCGTCTGACACACGCGCACTGGTGCGATTTCTCCCCGCTTTTTTGGAACGATAGAGATGATCGTCTGCTTCGGCCATCAGCCTGTTGAATACTTCGGTCAACTGCCACGACGCCGCCTTCCCGCTCCCGAGACCAATACTCACGGTCAGATAGAGCGTTTGCTGGCGCCAGGTAAACGGATGAGCGGCAATGGTGAGTCTGATACGTTCCGCCAGCGCAAAGCCGTGCTGCGCGTCACCGGTGTTCACCACAACCGCGAACTCTTCTCCGCCCATACGCGCCACCATACCGTCGTCTCCGACAACCTGGTGAACCTCGCGGGCAAACGCGGCCAGCACGCGGTCGCCACACTCATGCCCATAGTTATCATTGATGCTTTTGAAGTAATCGATATCCAGCAGCATCACGGTCAGAAAACGTGTCTGCCGCTGCGCCTCTTCCCGCTTTAACGCCTCATAGAGCCCTGAGCGTGAATAAACGTGGGTCAGAAAATCATAATCCGCGCGCAACGACACCTGACGGATGAGCGAATTAATGGCCGCCATACTGACGGAGACCATAACCGGACAGATCGCTATGGTAGCAATCCCCAGTCGGGCGGAGAACATCATCGGGGTAGAGAGCGGCGTGCCCACGGCGATATTGATAATGGAGTTAGCGACCAGAACGATCTCCAGACCGCCGGTCAGAAACGTCAGCAGACAGGTCGCGGGCAAGGAGTAGCGGACCGCACACCAGATCAGCGCCGGCAGCGGAAAGGCAAGGCTTCCCGCCCCGCCAATCACCACCGATGCCATCACCGAGACAATCAGCGCAATGACCGGTAAAAGTTGCTCCAGACGCAGTCTGAATGCCCGCGTCGGCATACTGACCGTGAGCATGCAGGGTAAAATGAGCACGCCGGTTGAGAACTGCTCGCTGAACCAGTCGGCAAACAGCGGCCAGAAGGTATGGCTGTCGATCCCCACCGACCCGGTCGCGCCGAGCAGCGCACATAATAAGGCGGCGATCAGACAATAATTGAACAGCCGCAGCGCATTAATGGGATCGGGGGTTTTCTTCATCAACCGCTTATCACGCACCACCAGCAATGCGACAACAACGATAAAGACCATATTCGACAGGTTGATGACCACCGAGGCCATTCCCCAGTTGGTGGTGACCGCGTCGTACATCAGCATGGCGACATACGACACCGCATAATTATGCAGGCGATTGAGATAGGTAAAACGGGCAAAGACGCCCGCCATCACGCCATTCAGCGGCCAGAACAGCGACAAGGCTTCGACCAGACGTAATTCCGCACCGATAAAGTAGAACAAGGTGGTGAGAATAAAGATACCCGCCGCATTACGCAGCGGCGATTCAGGGCGAAAAAGCGTGAAGGCAGCGGGGTCTGAACGCATTAAATATCATTCCATATAATAACTTATGGCAACTAACTGACCCGTCACCACGCGGGGGATCTCATAGCGTGCATCTATAACACAATTACAACAGGATCAGCACCCATCAACATCAGGCGTTCATCTGCAACACCAGCCAGTGGTGGATCACGCCGACGATATAGTGCTGTTGCTGCGCGGTGAGCTGAACACCTTGCGGAATGTTGTGCCATTTCGCCAGACAGCCGCGACAGCAGGTGGCGGTCGCGTGCTGGGCAATAAACACCGGATGGCCGCGCATGGGGGTCTGTTTACCGTCGTTGACGGGGTGCGCGGGGGCAAGACGCTTCGCAATAAAGTCGGCAGCATGCTGGTCAATGGTATCGGCACCTTTGTCCCAGCAGTACTGTCGTTCTTTTGTGCCTAAGCGAAAGCGCGACCGAAAGGTCGATCGCGTCAGGCGAGAAAAAAGAGGATCCAGGTCAGACATCAGTAAACGGAACGTCCCAGGCGTTGGGTCAGTTTCTCCAGAACCGCCACACCGGCCAGTGAATTACCCGTCTCATCCAGCTCCGGGCTCCAGACAGCAATAGCCATCTCATGCGGTACAATGGCAACCACCCCACCCCCGACGCCCGACTTGGCCGGAAGACCGACGCGCCAGGCAAATTCGCCCGCGTTCTGATACATCCCGCTAGTCGCCATCAGGGCATTGACCTGACGCGCCTGCATAGGTGAGACCACCTCCTGATCGAGATGCGGTGCGTGCCCCTGGTGAGCAAGGAACAGGAAGGTCTGCGCCAGCTCCACGCAGCTCATTTTCAGCGCGCAGTAGTGGAAATAGTTTTGCAGTACGGTCGCCACATCATTATGGAAATTGCCGAACGATTTCATCAACCAGGCAATGGCGGCATTACGCGCAGAGTGCTCGAACTCCGAACGGGCGACCACTGAATCATAAGCAATATCGTCAACGCCTGAGAGCTGGCGAACAATTTCAAGCATGCGCTGGCGTGGCGCGCTGAGACGGCTTTGCAGCATATCGCAGACCACCAGCGCCCCGGCATTGATAAAGGGGTTACGCGGTTTACCCTGTTCAATCTCAAGCTGAAGCAGAGAGTTAAACGGCTGCCCGGAGGGATCTTTACCCACCCGTTGCCAGATCTCCTCTTCCTCGTACTGTCGCATGGCCGCAACCAGACTCAGCACTTTCGAAATAGACTGGATGGAAAAACGTTCCGTGGCGTCACCGGCCTGGTAACGCTGACCGTCTATCGTACAAATTGCAATTCCCAGCTTATTCCCGCTGACCGAGGCAAGGGCCGGAATATAGTCGGCAACCTTTCCTTTTCCAAGTAACGGACGAACCTGCGCCAGAATCTCGTCCAGCATCTCATTATGGATGACCGCAGCCACTCTCTTTGCTCCTTGCCCTCAGGCTAAAACGGGCTGCGAGTATAACAGACGCTTATGTGTTGCGTCAGGCACTGAGACGAAAACGCGAAACCGCCTGCAATAAAAGATCCGACTGTTTGTGCAGGCGCTCAGAGGCATCAGACGCGTCAGAGACAAGGCTGTCGGTCTGCCGCGACACCTGATTCAGCGCCTGAAGCTGGCGCGTCATCTGATGAATACTCTCCCCCTGACTCAGCGTGGCCGCGGAGATCTCATTCAGCAAACTGCTTAATGTTCCCACCAGCCCCGTCACCTGCTGCAGGTTATCTTCCAGACGGTTAACGGCCCGTGACCCGTCTTCGATCCCCTGAAGGGAACGGTTGATAAGCTCCTGAATGGTTTGCGTCGAATGGCTGCTCTTCCTCGCCAGCAGCCCCACTTCACGAGCGACAACGGCAAACCCGCGCCCCTGGTTTCCCGCGTGAGCCGCTTCAATTGCCGCATTCAGTGCCAGAATGTTGGTCTGAAACGCGACGCTGTCGATCATGGCCACGATCCCCCGCATCTCTGAGGATCGGTCGACGATCGCCTGCATCGACGCATTGACGGTCGACATCATCTGATCCCCTCCCGCCGCGGCCTGGCGCGCCTCATCCGCCCGCGAGCTGGCAAGCTTCGCATAGCCCGTGTTGCCTTCTACGTGGGTTTCCAGAGTCGCGATATGCGCCGTCACGTCTTCCAGCTCTTTGGCCTGACGTGCCGACTGGTGATACAGCTTTTGATTGCCCTGCGCCAGTGCGCCAATATTTTCCACCATGGCGGTGGTCGCATCGCTGACCTGGGTCACCAGCTGCTGTAGCCCGTTCTGCATGGTGGCAATACTGTCGCTGAGCTGGGCAATTTCACGGTTAAAACGCGTCACGCCAGGAGGGGTACCGGAGAGATCGCCCGCGGCCAGCCGGTTGATATGCGCAATCAAGCGCCGCAACGGGGTAATCACCCACCGGGACATCCCGAACCAGACGGCAACCGCAATAGCGAGCAACAGAACAGGCGCAAGCAGGAACAGCGTTTGCAGACCGGAGAGCTGCGCAATCAACGACTGACGCCCTTTGAGCGCCTGCTTCTCGCTTGCTTGCTGATAGCGGGCATAGTTGTCATTAAAGTCGGTCTGAAACGCCTGCGCCGGCACGGCAAAAAACGCATCGATGGTGTTGGTTTTCACCAGCCCTTCCGCCTGCTCTTTTATCGCGCCGTAAAAAAGCTGATAGCTGTTCACCAGGGCGTCATCTTTTGGCGGATTAAGCGCCAGCCAGGCATTCCACGCCTGCTGCGAAACAGCCAGCGCCTTTTGCGCGTCGTCCATCAGGCTGTGCCAGCTGCCCTCGGAGCCGGTCTCTTTATCCTGCATAAACCAGACGCCGGAGCGGTTAAGCAGATCGCTTGCGGCTAGCAGGGAAACGCGAGCCAGATCCAGCTTGCTCTGCTGCTGGTACGCCAGCAGGTTTTGCTGCTCGTTGCGTTGCGCTTCCTTAAGGGAGGCATTGAGCAGGAACGACGAGGAGAGTTGCAGGGCGGAAAAGAGGCCGATAATACAAAAGATACCGGTAAGCAGACCAAACTGGCGGGGGATAATGCGCTGCGCAATACGACGATAAATTTGCGTTAGGTTCATAATTTTCTTCAGTAACAAGACGTTAGACGCGTGCGAGTCTACGAAACGAAAATGACAGAACCATTGCAGAGAAATGACAGAGGCCCTCGTCGTCAGGGCCTCTGTAAGGATGGCGGTTACACTCTGTTCTTCCACACCGTCTGCACGTTACAAAACTCGTGCAAACCAAAGTGGGAAAGCTCACGGCCAAAACCACTTTTCTTCACGCCGCCAAAGGCCACGCGCGCGTCACTGGCGCTAAAGCCATTGATAAACACCCCGCCGCACTCCAGCTCGCGGGAGAATCTCCCGGCCAGCGCTTCGTTGGCGGTAAACACCGTGGCAGAGAGACCAAAGTCGCTGTCGTTGGCAAGCTGCAGGGCATGTTCCGCATCCTTCGCTACTGTAATCGCCGCAACCGGACCAAACAGCTCCTGACGGAAGGCGGTCATTGTCGGGGCGACATGGCTCAGCACGGTTGGCGCGTAATAGTTGCCCTCCCCGCTGATTTTCTCGCCGCCCAGCAGCAGGGTGGCCCCTTCCGCGAGCGTGGCCTGCACCTGCTGATGCAGTTCGTCACGCAGATCGAAACGCGCCATCGGGCCAATATCATTCTCTTCCCGATCCGGTGCTCCCATCTTCAGCGCCGTAACCGCCGCAACAAAACGCCGGGTAAAGTCATCGGCAATACCCTCTTCGATAATAAAGCGCTTTGCCGCCGCGCAAACCTGCCCGGTGTTCTGATAACGTCCCGTGACGGCCGCACGAACGGCCAGATCCAGATCGGCATCATTCAGCACGATAAACGGATCGGAGCCGCCCAACTCCAGAACGCATTTTTTCAGCGCCGCTCCCGCCTGAGCCCCTATCGCCGCACCTGCACGCACGCTACCGGTGACGGTGACCGCTGCAATACGACGATCGTTGATCGCCTGGCTCACGCCATCATTGGTGGCATTCACCCAGCCAAAGACGCCTTGCGCAATACCGGCATCAGCAAAGATTTGCCCAATCAGCGCTGCAGAACCAAGGACGTTCGGTGCGTGTTTGAGCAGATAGCTGTTACCTGCCAGCAGGATCGGCACCGCACCGCGCAGTACCTGCCAGAGCGGGAAGTTCCACGGCATAACCGCAAGAATCGGCCCCAGCGGACGGTATTCAATGACCGCGTTTTGGTTTTCCACCAGCGTGGGCTCCGCACGCAGCATCGCCGGGCCATGTTCCGCATACCAGTCGCACAGACCCGCAGATTTGGCCACTTCCGCCCGCGCCTGCACAATCGGCTTGCCCATTTCCCGGGAGATCATTTGCGCCATCTCTTCCCCACGCTGGCGCAGTGCTGCCCCCAGGTCGCGCAGCTTTTGTGCCCGGTGTGAGACGCTCTCTCCTCGCCACTGGCGAAAACCGGCATCAGCCAGGGTGATTGCCTGTTCGACCTCTTCGGATGTGGCCCAGGGATATGCGGCCAGCGTCTCGCCTGTCGCCGGGTTAACAGAGAGGGCATGCGTAGCAGATGAATAAGTCATGATGTTCTCCACGTAATATCGGTTGATTGATTGTGGCCCACTCTGCTATTTCTTAAAAATGAATAATACTAACCACCTTATTCACGAATCGAGAATGCTATGGATTTAACTCAGCTTGAAATGTTTAACGCCGTAGCCCTGACCGGCAGCATTACCCAGGCGGCGCAGAAAGTGCATCGCGTTCCGTCTAACCTCACCACCCGCATCCGCCAGCTTGAGGCCGATCTCGGCGTTGAGTTGTTTATCCGGGAGAGCCAGCGTTTGCGCTTATCTCCCGCCGGGCACAACTTTCTGCGCTACAGTAAGCAGATCCTGGCGCTGGTTGACGAGGCGCGCATGGTTGTCGCCGGTGATGAGCCTCAGGGGTTATTTGCCCTTGGCGCCCTGGAGAGCACCGCCGCCGTGCGGATCCCGGAAAGTCTGGCGGCGTTTAACCAGCGTTATCCGCGCATTCAGTTCGCGCTCTCTACCGGCCCGTCCGGAACGATGATTGACGGCGTTCTGGAAGGCACCTTAAGCGCGGCGTTTGTCGACGGGCCACTTTCACACCCGGAGCTGGAAGGCATGCCGGTCTACCGGGAAGAGATGATGCTGGTCACCCCCGCCGGACATGCGGAGGTGACGCGCGCCGCGCAGGTAAGCGGCAGCGACGTCTACGCGTTTCGCGCGAACTGTTCGTATCGACGTCATCTGGAAAGCTGGTTTCACGCAGACCGCGCCACGCCCGGGCGGATCCATGAGATGGAGTCGTATCACGGTATGCTCGCCTGCGTGATTGCAGGGGCGGGTATTGCGCTAATGCCCCGCTCCATGCTGGAGAGCATGCCGGGGCATCATCAAGTAGAAGCGTGGCCGCTGGCGGAGAACTGGCGCTGGCTGACCACCTGGCTGGTGTGGCGTCGTGGGGCGATGACCCGCCAGCTCGAAGCGTTTATAGCGCTGCTAAACGAACGTCGACAACCAGAGCCTTCTCCATAAACAGGCTCAGCGGATCGTCGACATACGGCGCAAACGCCGGACGGCGTTCATATCCGCACTGTTCATACAGGCGAATGGCGGCGTGTTGCTTGATCCCTGTCTCCAGGCGCACGGTGTGGCAGTGACGACTCAGGGCTTCATCCTCAAGGGCAGCAAGCAGCTTCTCGCCCAGATGTTGCCCGCGATGGGCCGGATCGATATAGACCCGTTTCATCTCCCCGGTACCGTCGCCATTAAGCACCACGGCGCCACATCCCACGGCCTGCAGCTGCGGGTCGCGAATGATCATCAGGATAAGCGAGGCTTCAGGCAGCGCAGCCAGATCGAGCAGATGATTGCTTTCAGCGGGATAGAGTTCGCTCTGATAACGGTCAAGCGCCGCGATCAGCTTGAGGATGTCCGGATGACGGGCAGATTCAGAGGTAATGGAATACATGGCAGGCTCCTTGCTTTTTTTGTGAGGCCAGGCTTCAACATAGCGTCTGCCATCTGTTCGGACTTCATAGTTTTAACTTATGTCATGACGCCAGCGTCAGGCGGGTCTCAAGCTGTTCCAGCTGGTTCCGGGCCGCTTCATCCAGCCTGCTGTCGGTGACGATATCCGTCAGGGTGTTCAGGTGCGCCACATTAAACAGCGACCAGGCACCGTACTTAGAGCTGTCTGCCAGCAGCACCCGCCGTTTTGCATTGGCTATTAAATCCCGCTTCAGCGCGGCCTTCTCTTCCGTAGGCGACGTGATACCGCGGGTAATATCCCAGCCATTACAGCTGACAAAAGCCACATCAGGCCAGACATTCTGCAACAGCCGACGCCCGTGCTCACCAATACAGGACTGGCTCGAATCATCGATACGGCCGCCAATAATCGTCACTTCAATCTGTTTAAACTCAGAGAGAAACAGCGCAATGTGCAGATCGCTGGTGATGACGCGAAGCGGCAGATGCGTGAGCTGACGCGCGAGTTCAATCATTGTGGTACCGGCATCCAGCACAATGGCATCCCCCGCTTTCACAAAGCTCGCGGCCGCGCTGGCGATGGCATGTTTTTCTGCCAGACTGCGCTGCATTTTTTCGGACGTGGTCGGCTGGGAAGGAATAAACCGGTTAAGAGTCACGCCGCCGTGGGTTCGGCTGATGACGCCCTCCTGGTCAAGCTTAATCAGGTCGCGGCGGATCGTCGCCGGTGAGGCATCGGTGATCGCCACCAGCTGATCCACCGTGACCAGGTTGTGCCCTTTGAGGTAATCCATTATCTGCTCTAACCGGTTATATCCCTTCATATTATTCCCGTGTAATTTGCATAGCCAACTGAATAGACACCGTCATGCTCTCCGACCTGGCTTTACCGGTCCATGCAATATCGAACGCGGTTCCGTGGTCTGCAGAGGTGCGGATAAACGGCAATCCGGCGGTGATATTCACCCCGTCGTAAAAGCCGAGCAATTTTAGCGGAATATGCCCCTGATCGTGATACATCGCAACGACCATGTCATACATTCCTTCGTGGCATTGCATAAATACCGTATCCGGCGGGCACGGTCCGGTGACGTTGACCCCCTGCGCTTTCATCGCTGCAACGGCCGGGCCAACAATCGTGATCTCTTCATCGCCAAACAGGCCATTTTCTCCCGCATGCGGGTTCACGCCCGCAACCGCAATACGAGGTGCGCTAAAGCCCACCCGTTTCAGGAAGGTATCCGCAATGCCGATGACGGTTTTTACCCGATCCTGATTGAGCGTATCAAGGAATTTACGCAGCGCAATATGGGTCGTGATATGAATGACCTTCAGCCGATCGGTGTACAGCACCATAGCGTAGTCTTTGCTGTGCGTCAGATGGGCCAGCAGCTCGGTATGCCCGGGGTAGTGATGTCCGGCCAGATGCAGCGCTTCTTTATTCAGTGGCGCCGTGGCAACCGCTTTTACGTCCCCCGCCATCGCCAGTTCCGTCGCGCGCTTCACGCAGCGATAGGCTAAATCCCCCGCCTGAGCCTGGACCACGCCGGGCTTCAGGGCATCAGGGTCGGCCAGCGGTTCGTCCAGCACGTTAATCACGTTGGGGGCGAAACGGGCCTCGCTGACCTGCCTGATGATATGGATGTCAGCCTGCCCCACGATCCCATCACCCAGCACCCGCCTGAGCGTGCGGGCACAGCCCACCACGACAACCGGGGCTCCCGTTAATTCGCTCCCGGTGAGAGATTTGATAATGATCTCCGGGCCAATGCCCGCCGGGTCACCCATGGTTACAGCAATAATGTTAGTCACTCAGTCTCTCCTCGATAAAATGCAACACCTCAAGCAGCGTCTCTTCTTTTCCGAAGCCCCCTGCTTTGGTCATTACCGGCTGGTGCCAGGCACAACCCAGAAATTTGCCGTAAGGGACGCATCCTGCGACGCGCCCTGTAATTTCAAATCCTTGCGCATCAAGCGCGCTGGCGACGGCCATTGCCACATCGCCGCCTGAGACATACAACGCATCCGGCGGACATGCCGTCAGTGCCTCTCGGGTAATCTTCCCCAGGAAGGCGCAGATCGTTTCACCCAGTTCGGTCCGGGTCATTTGATACTGCGCGCAAAGCCGTTTAACCTGATGTCGCGCCTCATGGTCCGGGCAGGTATGAACGATGCAGTGACGGCCCGCCTTCAGGGCCTGCGTGATGCGCATGAGCGCGTTCGCCGTCTCCCCCTTCAGCACATCATTAACATCAATAAACACCGACGAAACCGCAGGCTCTGCAGCGGCCAGCGCAATCTGGCGCTGAGCGATCTCACTCATTGATCCCACCACCGCCAGCAACTGCTGACGCTTCACGGGGGCGAGATGGCGTGCCAGCGCATCACATAACCCGGCCGATCCGACCAGCAGCGGCGTCTGCGGGCAGGTCAGCGCGGCGGCAATAATGGCGTCCAGATCCTCGTCACACTGGGCATCGACGATGAGCCACTCCGTTCCCTGCGCCAGTTCGGCTGCCAGCGTGTTTACCGTTACGGATTGACAACTCACGTCGGTAAACAGGTCAGCAATCGTGGCAGACGGGACGGGCGTTTTCGGATCGCTGGCGAATTCGGTTTCATCCACCGGAATGCCGTTCACCAGACACCTGCCGTGGCGTGTGATCCGGTCTGCCGCAGGATACGCCGGCGCCACAATCACCTGCCGTTTGCCGCTTACTGCCTTAAGGACGCCTGTTTCTGCCCCTACGTTGCCGCGCAGCGTGGAATCAATCTTTTTGATGAGCCAGCGCGCAGCCGCGATATCCGCCCCCAGTACGGCCACTTTTTCGGCCGCCTCTGCTGCCCGCAGTGCACGGGAATCGGTATTAATAACCAGTGCATCCACCGGCTGGGTAAAGGGGGTGTGGAATGCCACGCTGACCTTCTTACCGCTCAGCGCCAGGCTGACACCCGCATCGTTTGCCCCGGTAAAGTCATCTGCAACGACAACGACGTCTTTGAACAGGTTGTTCTCTTTCATTCCCACTCCGGGCTCGTTTTTCCTGTTAATGATTATATTCAATCATGATTGATTATATGTGAGCAAGATCAAGTTAATCAGTTTGCGAATAAATTATAAATTTAGCCACACGATGACCATGAAGCGTCTTAATTGAGCGAATTTAATCATGGACACAAAGACAGGAGAAAAGCGTGGTAACCCTCAACAGCACCATTATTAGCGGCGCAAATGCGCTCGCCGCCATCAGGCCATTACTCACCGATAACGCGCAGCTCTTGCTGGTTACGGACGGCAACATTGCGCGTCTGGAGGCGGCAACACAGATCCGTTCAATTCTTGAAGAGGGCAACCGCCGCGTCACGGTGATTGACACGGTGCCGCCTGAACCCTCCCACCACGATGTCAGCCAGTTGCTCGCGGGGTTAAACAGCGGATCGTTTGATGTCGTGGTCGGGATCGGCGGCGGCAGCGTACTGGATGTGGCGAAACTGCTCTCCGTGCTTTGTCACCCGCTGTCACCGGGGCTGGACAGCCTGCTGGCAGGGGTAAAACCGGTGGCACGCATCTCCTCACTTCTGATCCCCGCCACCGCCGGAACCGGGTCAGAAGCCACGCCGAACGCTATTCTGGCGATACCGGAGCAAAACACGAAGGTCGGTATTATCTCTCCGGTCCTGCTGCCCGATTACGTCGCCCTGCTGCCGGAACTGACCACCAGCATGCCCGCGCATATTGCCTCCTCCACCGGCATCGATGCCCTGTGCCATCTGATTGAGTGCTTCACCGCCACGGTCGCCAACCCGGTCAGCGATAACGCGGCGTTGACCGGGCTCGCTAAGCTGCTGAAGAACATTGAAACGGCCTGCGCTGAGCCGGGCAACCTGCTGGCAAAGCTGGAAATGCTGTGGGCCTCTTATTACGGCGGGGTCGCGATTGCGCATGCCGGCACACACCTGGTTCACGCCCTGTCTTATCCGCTTGGCGGGAAATATCACCTGCCGCACGGCGTGGCCAACGCCATTCTTCTGGCGCCCTGCATGAGGGTGGTTCGTCCCCACTGCGTGACAAAATTTGCGCAGGTGTGGGATCTCGTGCCAGGCGCGGACAGCAGCCTGTCCGATGACGAAAAATCTCACGCGCTGGTGGAGTACTTTGCCGCGCTGGTTCGTCGGCTCAACCTGCCGGACAACCTTGAGTCCCTGGGCGTGCCGCGCGAAGACATCGCTTCCCTGAGCGATGCCGCCCTGAACGTTAAACGGTTAATGAACAATGCCCCCTGTCAGGTGAGTCACGACGAGGTACAGGCGATTTACCGGACACTGTTTCCTGAACATGCATAGTCAAGGAGTAAGAAATGCGTAACAACATCAAGGGTGTGCTGACGGCCATCGTCACCCCCTTTGACGCGGAAGGCGAACTCAACCTTCCCGGCTTAACGCGGCAGGTCGCCCGGCAGCTGGACGCCGGAAACGGCATTTTTTGCGGCGGAACCAACGGCGAGTTCTTTGTCCTGAACGAAGCGGAAAAAATCGTGGTCACCCGGACCTGTGTGGAAACCGTCGCCGGACGCGCGCCCGTCGTGGCGCATATTGGCGAAATCTCCACCCGCGACACCATCCGGCTGGGAAAACAGATCGCCGCGCTGGGTGTGGATGCGGTTTCCGTCATCACCCCTTACTTCGTGCCGCTGAAACAGTCTGAACTCATCGCACACTACACCGCCGTCGCTGACGCGCTAACCGTACCGGTCTTTCTGTACAACATTCCGGCGCGGACCGGCAACACCCTTGAGCCCGCCACGGTACGGGCGCTGGCCGAACACCCCAACATCTCAGGTATTAAAGACAGTGCCGGGAGCTATGAAAGCCTGCGCGGTTTTCTCAACGCGGTAAGCGACATTGACGGGTTCGACGTGCTGAACGGACCAGATTCACTGATCCATCAGGGCTTCGTCGAGGGATGTTCAGCCTGTATTTCCGGGCTGGCAAACGTGGCGCCAGCGGCGATCAACGCCATCTGGTCACGCTTTAACGCGGGTGATGTTGAAGGTTCCCGGCAGGCGCAGGAGCGCGTCACCCGGCTCCGCACCGAGCTGTACAGCGTGGCGTTTTCCCCTGCCTCGGTTAAAAAGGCCCTGCAAATCATGGGCGAGGATGTCGGAGAGAGTCGCTATGCCGTGGCGTTTAGCGAGCAGCAGTGCCAACAGATTCGCCAGATAGTGACAACGTCACTTAGCTAAACGGCGTTGGTTTCGTCAATAAGAATACCGGGTACCTGAGGTGCCCAGGATTCACTCGCCCTGAAGAGAGGCAAAGATGAATAATTTTACCGCTGAAGATACCCTGATCATTGTGGGCATAGTCATTGCCTACATCCTGTTCACCACCTGGCTGACCTTCCGGATCCGCAGTAAAAACTCCGGGGACTTTATGGAAGGCTCCCGCGCGATGCCGGCGTTTATTGTCGGGATCCTGCTGATGTCTGAGTATATCGGCGCTAAATCCACCATCGGCACCGCGCAGGCGGCGTTTGAGGACGGGTTTGCTGCGTCATGGTCCGTCATCGGTGCCGCGATTGGCTTTCCGCTTTTTGGTCTGTTACTGGTAAAACGCATATACAACACCGGGAAAATCACCATCTCGGGTGCGATTGCTGAAAAGTACGGTAACAGCACCAAAAACATTATCTCCCTCATCATGATCTACGCTCTGCTGCTGGTGAACGTGGGGAATTACGTCAGTGGCGCAGCAGCCATTTCTACCGTACTGAAAGTCAATCTGCCCGTTGCCGCTTTCATTACGGCTATCGTCAGTACCTTCTATTTCGCCTTCGGCGGCATGAAGGGCGTGGCGTGGGTTACCGTGCTGCACAGTGCGCTGAAATACTTCGGCATTCTGGCCATTATGGGTTTTGCGTTATCCAAAACCGGCGGTTTCACGCCGATGATCGAAAACATGCCGGATTTCTACTGGACCTGGGATGGCAACATCGGCGCGTCGACCATTTTCGCGTGGCTTATCGGCACCATTGGCTCCATCTTCTGCACCCAGTTTGTGATCCAGGCCATCTCCTCCACTAAAGATGTTAAATCGGCTAAACGCTCCACCTGGGTCGCGTTCTTCTTCTGCCTGCCGATCGCGCTGGCCATTGCGGTGATTGGCGTGGCGGCAAAATACCTGCATCCGGAGATCGACAGCCTGTATGCGATGCCGATTTTCCTGCAGGATATGAACCCGTGGCTGGCCGGTCTGGTCACCACCTCTCTGGTGGCGTCCATCTTCGTCAGCGTCAGTACCGTGGCGCTCGCCATTGCCTCCCTGGTGGTCAAAGATTTCTACGTGCCGATGCGCAACCCGACCCCCGAGCAGGAGTTTAAAGCTACCCGCTGGATCTCCCTGCTGATTGGTTTCCTGCCGCTGATTTTTGTTCTGCTGGTGCCTGAAGTGCTGAAGCTGTCGTTCTTTACCCGCGCCATTCGTCTGTCGATTTCCGTCGTGGCGGTCATCGCGTTCTACGCCCCGTTCTTCCGCAGTACTCGCGGAGCCAATGCCGGGCTGATCGGCGCCTGCGTCGTGACCTCTGTCTGGTATCTGCTGGGCGATCCGTTTGGCATTAACAATATGTACATCGCCCTGCTGACCCCTGCGGTCATCATGGTCATCGACCGTCTCATTCCGGGAAAGGCACAGGGTAAAGCGCCAACCCCCGTTGAAAACAATGGAGTCTGATATGTCTGTAACCGTAACCCGCGACGGGATTATTCGCCCACAACAGGATACGCGCGTGAAGGCGGCCATGCTGCCTTCCACCTGCCCACAAAACCACGCGGCAAATCTGCTGCCGCTGCCGGATGGTTCGCTGATGTGCGTCTGGTTTGGCGGTACCCAGGAGGGTATTGCGGATATCTCTGTGTGGGGTTCGCGCCTGTCACCGGGAAGCCAGCAGTGGAGTGAGGCAGAAAAACTGTCGGATGATGCCACGCGCTCCGAACAGAACCCGGTTCTGTTCCTGGCACCCGATAACGTGCTGTGGCTGCTGTGGACCGCGCAGATGTCCGGCAACCAGGACACCGCTATTGTGCGCTATCGCCAGTCCCGGGATCTGGGTAAAACCTGGGGGGGCATCGCGACCCTGCTCGATAAACCCGGCACCTTTATTCGTCAGCCGATTGTCGTGCTGGAGAACGGTAACTGGCTGCTGCCGGTGTTTTACTGCCGCACCCGGCCGGGTGAGAAATGGGTCGGTAACGATGACATCAGCGCGGTGAAAATCTCCGAAGACGGGGGCAAAACCTGGCGTGATGTCGAGGTGCCGGACAGCCTGGGCTGCGTCCATATGAATATCACCCCGCTGCGCAATGGCACCCTGGTTGCCCTGTTCCGCAGCCGCTGGGCGGATAACATTTATTACAGCCAGTCAACGGATAACGGCGAAAGCTGGTCCGTGCCGGAGCCCACGGTATTACCTAACAACAACTCCTCTATCCAGGTGACAACGCTTGCCAGTGGCGAGCTGGCGCTGGTGTTTAACCTCATGAGCGCCGCCGGGGCGCAGGAGCGTCGCACCTCGCTGTACGATGAAATTGACGATGGCGATGGCCGTAAAGAGCCGGTTGTAACCCACGGTCGGGCCGCCTTCTGGGGTGCCCCGCGTGCGCCGATGACCGTCGCCATTTCGCCGGACGGAGGCAAAAGCTGGCCGTGGCAACGGCATCTGGACGAGGGAGACGGCTACTGCATGACTAACAACTCTCTGGAGAAACTGAACCGTGAGTTTTCCTATCCGAGCATTAAACAGAGCCCGGATGGCAGCCTGCATATCGCCTACACCTACTTTCGACAGGCCATAAAATACGTGCGGGTGACGCCCGAGTGGGTCAAGGAGTCAGCATGATTATCGGACATCTCGACGCCCTGCCGCTGGCAGGGTTACCTCCAGTGTTGTATGCCCTGCTGTCCCGCCCGGACTGCACGCTGCAGGCGCTTAGCGAACGCGATGACGGCCGCTGGCAGCCGGACAATGCCCCCTGGTTTTGCCAGATTGGTCCGGCGCAGACGCAGCCGCGCGCGGAGCGGCATACGGAGTACCATCACCAGTGGGCGGATATTCAGGTTGTGCTGGCGGGAGAAGAACTCATCTATGCCGGCGCGCGCCCTGTTGGCAAGCCGGATGACGAAGAGCGTAAAGCGGACCTGTTCATTGCCAGCTCATCGGCACACAGCGTCGGGATCCGCCTTGGCGCGGGTGACTTTGCGGTCTTTTCTCCCGGAGAACCACACCAGGCGCTATGCGCCAGCGGCGCGCCGATGACCGTGCGCAAAGCGGTGTTTAAAGTTCCTCGTTCAATGCAGGAGGTCTGATATGCGTCACGCCGTCGTGACCGGAGCCAGCTCCGGAATTGGTGAGGCTATCGTTAAGCGTTTACTGGCGGAAGGCTGGCAGGTCACCGGACTCAGCCGCCGCGCCGTGATGCCGGATACCCCTGGCTTTACGGGGTTACGCGTAGATATCACCGACCCTGAGGCGCTGAACAGCGCCCTGCACGCCATCGCGACACCGCAGGCGGTGATCCATGCCGCCGGGATGATGGCCGCCGCCCCACTGGGGCAACTGGAAAGCAGGGTTGGCGCGTCACTGTGGCAACTGCACGTCCAGGCCTGCGAAGCCCTGTTTAACCATTTCGCGCCCGCTATGGCCGCCGGTGGACGATTTGTGGCGATTGGCAGCAGAACCTCCCGCGGGGCGGCAGGTCGTTCACAGTATGTTGCCACCAAGGCGGCGATGACAGGGATGGTCAGAAGCTGGGCGGCGGAACTGGCCCCGCGTGGGATCACCGCGAACGTGGTCGCGCCGGGCGCCACCCAAACGCCGATGCTTAGCGCACCGGGGCGAGAAAGTTCACCGCCTACCTGTCCGCCCATCGGCCGTCTTATCACGCCAGAAGAGGTCGCGGGACTGGTGAATTTCTTGCTCAGCGATGAAGCCGCCGCCATCACGGGCCAGGAGATGGTGATATGCGGCGGCGCCTCGCTCAGCTAGCGCAGGAAGATACGCCCTTTCAGATAGAGCGTCGCCTGGCCGCCAATCAGCACACGGTCGCCCTTCAGTTCGCAGCGCAGATCCCCGCCACGGTATGAAACCTGGCGGGCGTTCATCGACGTTTTGCCCAGCTTCTCGCTCCAGTACGGTATCAGCATGCTGTGCGTCGATCCGGTGACCGGATCTTCCGGTACCCCTTCGCCCGGGCAGAAGAAGCGGCTGACGAAGTCATACTCCTCTCCCGGTGCCGTCACGCAGACCATTTTCCCGAGCGGCGCCATCGCTCCAATATCCGGGGTTAAGGTCTCTACCTGTTGCTGGCTCTCCAGTACCACCATGTAATCCCGTCCGACGCGGACCTCTTTAGCCTGGTCTATCCCCAGCGCGCTGAACAGGCCCGGCGGGGGATTGTCGACCACCTCGGTCGACCACGCAGGGAAATTGAGCGTCAGCCAGTCGCCGCTGCGTTTCACCGTCAACTCACCCACGAAGCGCGTGGTGAAGGTGATTTCGGTATGCGGATAATCGAGGTATTCGAAAATCACGTGGGACGCTGCCAGCGTCGCGTGGCCGCAGAGGTTGATTTCATGCAGCGTGGTAAACCAGCGCAGCTCGAACCCGGTGTCGGTGCGTACGAAAAACGCCGTCTCAGACTGGTTATGCTGTTGCGCCATTTTGAGCAGCGTCTCATCCGAAAGCCACTCCTCCAGCGGGCATACCGCCGCTGCATTGCCGCCAAACGCCCTGTCGCTGAAGGCATCCACCAGATAAAAATCAATTTCCTGCATTGTCTTTTCCTCTGTTGTTATAGGTATCTAGCGCAGAAAAACTGTGCCTTTCAAATAGCATGACGCCTGTCCGCTCATCAGCACGCGCGAGCCTTTTAGCTCGCACCGCACGTCGCCGCCCCGCGCGGAAACCTGACGGGCAAACATCGTCGTTTTACCCAATTTTTCGCTCCAGTAAGGAATGAGCATGGTATGTGCAGAGCCGGTCACCGGATCTTCCCAGACGGCAACGCCGGGGGAAAAAAAGCGGCTGACGAAATCGTAATCCCCGTCGCCCCGCGCCGTAACGGCAACCTTATGTTCGCCAGGCGTCATGGCTGAAATTGTCGGTGCGAGTGCTTCAACCTGCTGGCGATCTTCCAGCACCACCACCCATGCGCGGCCTTTGCGGGCTTCAACGTAGCGGCGGATACCGAGCGCCGCGAGCATCTCCGGCGGGGGCGTCTCTTCATGCGTGGGACATGCCGGGAAATCCAGCGTCAGCCACTCCCCCTCCCGGCTCACCGTCAGGCGGCCAGAGGCCGTTTCGAAGTGGATCCGCGAGTCAGGATAGTCCAGCTCATTGAACAGAACGTACGCCGCAGCAAGCGTGGCGTGACCGCAAAGATTAACTTCGGTCAGCGTGGTAAACCAGCGTAGCTCAATGCCCCCTTTCGTACAGACGAAAAATGCGGTTTCCGACTGATTATGCTGTTGCGCCATTTTCAGTAACGTTTCGTCCGGCAGCCACGCCTTGAGCGGGCAAACGGCAGCCGGATTTCCGCCAAATGACACATTGCTAAACGCATCGACCAGATAAAAATCAATCTCCTGCACTGTCTTACCGCCTGTTTTTGTTGGAGTGTTCTTTTATATTCAATGAAAACCCTGCCTCCGGCTACCGCTTTCATAAGGTAAATATTGAGATCTGCATCACATAATGGTTGAGTTTTCGCCGTGCAAGGCTTTAAGATCGTCTCCTCTTCTTTTGCAACGAATCTCCGACATCCCTATGACAACGAACACAGTTTCCCGCAGGGTTGCGTGGCTACGCGTGGTCACGCTGGCTATTGCCGCGTTTATTTTCAACACCACAGAATTTGTTCCGGTTGGGCTGTTGTCTGACATCGCAGAGAGTTTCCAGATGGAAACGGCGCAGGTGGGCATTATGTTGACCATTTACGCCTGGGTGGTGGCGTTGATGTCGCTGCCGTTTATGCTGCTGACCAGCCAGATGGAGCGGCGTAAGCTACTGATCGGGCTGTTTGCGTTGTTTATCGCCAGCCACGTGCTGTCGTTCCTGGCGTGGAATTTTACGGTGCTGGTGTTAAGCCGCGTCGGGATCGCCTTTGCGCATGCCGTTTTCTGGTCGATTACCGCGTCGCTGGCTATCCGACTGGCACCGGCGGGGAAACGCGCCCAGGCGCTGAGCCTGATTGCCACCGGGACCGCGCTGGCGATGGTGCTGGGCCTGCCGATTGGCCGTATCGTGGGGCAATACTTCGGCTGGCGTACCACGTTCTTCGCCATTGGCATGGGAGCGCTGGTTACCCTGGTGTGTCTGGTGAAACTGCTGCCGAAGCTGCCAAGCGAACATTCCGGCTCACTGAAAAGCCTGCCGCTGTTGATGCGTCGCCCGGCCCTGCTGAGCATTTATCTGCTTACCGTTATTGTGGTCGCCGCCCACTATACGGCTTACAGCTATATCGAGCCGTTCGTTCAGGTGGTTGCCGGCTTTAGCGGCAATTTTGCCACCCTTCTCCTGCTGCTCCTGGGCGGGGCGGGCATTATTGGCAGTATTCTTTTCGGCAAGCTTGGCAATCAGCACGCTTCAGCGCTGGTGAGCAGCGCCATCGGTTTGCTGCTGGTATGTCTGCTGCTGCTGATGCCCGCCGCGGGCAGTGAAAGCCAGCTGGCAATCCTCAGCCTGTTCTGGGGTGTGGCGATCATGATTATCGGTCTCGGGATGCAGGTGAAAGTGCTGGCCCTCGCGCCGGATGCCACAGACGTGGCGATGTCGCTGTTCTCGGGCATTTTTAACCTGGGAATTGGCGCGGGTGCGCTGGTGGGCAATCAGGTGATTCTGCACGTATCCATGTCGGCGATTGGCTATCTGGGGGCCATTCCGGCGCTGGTGGCGCTTATCTGGTCGGTGTTGATCTTCCGTAAATGGCCGGTGGCGCTGGAGGAACAGGGGCAGCACGGGTGACGTCTGTTTGTGCCGGGTGGCGGCTACGCCTTACCCGGCCTACGAGACCAATTGGACTGTGAAATTAAATTGTGTTCAGCATTAATATTCCGCTTCTTCACTGCCACCCAAATAATAGTATCTGTCGTCGGTCATTTTGGTCTGGCAAGTATAGATGTCGGTTCTGACAGAGAGCGGCATTTGTTCTGATGATGCGTCGCTAATTTTCCCGCATTTTTTTGCTTTTTCGTTAATCCAGGCATTCTGTTCTTTTTTCATTGAGGTTTTAACAGAAGCAGGAAGTTGCTTCCAGAGGTCGTTCAGACGTTGATCGCTATCAGCAAAAATATATTTGGCATTATTTAATTTACTGATGAGTTCGTCCTTCTCGAGGTCGTTTTTATTCATAATAAGAATTGTTACCCCAGCCAATGATTCAGAAACATAATCCCTGTTTCCGTATTCATATGAAACAGAAATATCTTTACCGTTATCGGCCAGGGACATTGAATAGACAAATTTGTCCCACTGAACGCTGTTGTTAAGAATTTTACCATCGCCGTTAGTTATCCCTCCCAGTTGGTTCGGATGGGATCCAATGTAGCTCATGATATCTGCTGGCACGGTGAGTGAAACTTTAGCATTACAGCTAAGTATCGCTTTATTATCTTGATTGGTTTTTGTGGTGACGTTTTCTAAAACAAGCCCGATCTCATTCACTTTAGCAATGTAATCCTTAAGCGGTTTGTCATAGAATTTCGAAGGTGAAGAGATATATGTTTTCTGTAGTTTACTAACCGCATCATTTCTGATTTTCGACTGCGTAGCAGAAATAGCGTCTTCACGACCGCATTTAAAATCAGGTGTTGAATCGAACAGACCAGCGTTGGCATTTAATGCAAGAAACAAAGAACTTAAAGCAATAAGAGACGTTTTAGCACGCATATTCATATATCCTGAGAAGAAATGAGTGCAGTACGTTACTTTAAGTGGTAACACACGGCAAGCAAGGCAGTTGTTTTTTAACTCAGAAATAAGTGAAAGAAATAATTTTCAGAATTGATTTATATTCACATGAATTATCGATATAGGCGTAGGCCGGGTAAGCGCAGCGCCACCCGGCAATGACCTCAGTGGTAAGTCTTAATAATCTCCAGCACGCCGTTAATAATAAACTGCACGCCCATACATACCAGCAAGAACCCCATCAGACGGGAAATCGCCTCGATACCGCCTTTGCCGACCCAGCGCATAATTGCCCCGGAACTGCGCAATGATGCCCACACAATAATGCCGATCAGTGCAAATATCAGCGGTGGCGCTACGGTCACGACCCAGTCCGGAAACGTAGTGCCGTCACGTACCGTTGAGGCAGAACTGATGATCATCGCAATGGTCCCTGGCCCTGCCGTGCTCGGCATGGCTAGCGGTACAAAGGCGATATTCGCACTCGGTTCGGTCTCCAGCTCTTCGGATTTGCTCTTCGCTTCAGGCGATTCATGCGCTTTTTGCGCCGGAAACAGCATGCGGAAACCGATAAAGGCCACAATCAGCCCCCCGGCGATACGCAGGCCAGGGATGGAGATCCCGAAGGTATTCATCACCAGCTGACCGGCGTAGTAAGCCACCATCATGATGGCGAACACATACACTGAGGCCATCATCGACTGATGATTGCGCTCTGCGCTGTTCATATTCCCTGCCAGCCCGAGGAAAAGCGCTACCGTCGTTAACGGGTTGGCCAACGGCAGCAATACCACCAGCCCAAGACCAATTGCTTTTATCAAATCCAACATAGTGCGTCGTTGTCCTTATCCATGTTTATCACCGCAATTATAGGGTGAAAGTGTGACATTGAGCCATTCACGCAACGTAACGATTATTTTCATAAAGGAACGATAACCCTGCGTTATCTGTATGATTTGAAAGACCTCAACAAAAGTTCATGAAACGTTTTAGCAATTCGTGGCATCCGCAGATCCATTCAGTTGACTTATACTTGCCTGAGCAATAATATCTGCCGTGATTAAACTACTTGCCAGGGCAACCATTGTGAAAAGCACCAGTGATATCTTCAACGACGTTGTTCCGCTGGGTCGTCTTATTCATCTGGTTAATCAGAAAAAAGACCGCCTGCTGAATGACTATCTGTCGCCGCTGGATATCACCGCAACGCAGTTCAAAGTGCTGTGCTCCATTCGCTGCCAGGTGTGTATCACCCCGGTTGAGTTAAAAAAGGTGCTCTCTGTCGATCTGGGCGCGCTGACCCGCATGCTGGATCGTCTCGTCTGTAAAGGATGGATAGAACGAAGCCCTAACC
This sequence comes from Enterobacter cloacae complex sp. 382A5, assembly GCF_050031095.1. NCBI lineage: Bacteria > Pseudomonadati > Pseudomonadota > Gammaproteobacteria > Enterobacterales > Enterobacteriaceae > Enterobacter > Enterobacter cloacae complex sp. 382A5. The sequence continues at coordinate 2,268,288 of NZ_JBLGVK010000001.1, read as the reverse complement.
CGAATGACAAGCGCGGCGTCCTGGTGACACTCACCAGCGACGGTGCGGATATGTGTGAACAATGTCATCAATTAGTAGGACAAACACTGCATCAGGAACTAACAAAAAACTTAACGGCAGAGGAAGTGGCAACGCTTGAGCTTTTGCTTAAGAAAATACTGCCGTAAACAGAAAAAGAGGTATGACGATGTCCAGACGCAATACTGACGCTATCACTATTCATAGCATTTTGGACTGGATCGAAGATAACCTGGAATCGCCGCTCTCCCTTGAAAAAGTGTCTGAGCGTTCAGGTTACTCCAAATGGCACCTGCAACGGATGTTTAAAAAAGAGACCGGTCATTCATTAGGTCAATATATTCGCAGCCGCAAGCTGACGGAAATTGCCCAAAAACTGAAAGAAAGCAATGAACCGATCCTTTATCTGGCGGAGCGATACGGGTTTGAATCGCAACAGACCCTGACGCGTACGTTTAAGAACTACTTCGACGTGCCGCCTCATAAGTATCGCATCACCAGCGTGCCGGGTGAATCCCGATACCTTTATCCGCTAAAACATTGTAGTTAATCATCGCCTGTAAAGACGTAACCGAGGAAATCATGAACGTTACCGCCTCCGCCGCCCTCGCCTTGCTGGTGCTCTTTTCCAGCCAGACCTTCGCGGAGCAACCCCCTCGTGCAACGCAGCAAAATAATCATGACACGATGATTTTGCCGTCAGCACATAGCCAGTCCCCTTATGATTTCAACCACATGGGGTCTGGTAGCGACAAATCCGACGAATTAGGCGTGCCTTATTATAATCAGCACGGCTTCTGATTCGTTTTGCCCCGCCGATGCGGGGCTTTTTTCTGCCCTAATTCCGCACTCGCGCCGCCCGACGCACGCGTAAGCCAAACACGTTGATATACAGCCCGGCCATGATCAGCACCGCGCCGAGCAGCTGTAATGCACTCAGTTTCTCATCCAGCAGGATTGCAGCGCTGGCCAGCCCGACGACCGGCACCAGCAGCGATAACGGCGCCACGCGCCAGGTTTCGTACCGCCCCAGCAGAGAACCCCAGACCCCGTACCCGATAATGGTGGCGACAAACGCCAGGTAGACCAGCGACAGAATAGTGGTGAGATCGATCTCAACCAGACTCGTCAGCATCACCGCCGGGCCATCAAAAATCAGCGAGGCCACCATAAACGGCACAATCGGGATCAGCGCGCTCCAGACCACCAGCGACATGACCTGCGGGCGTGTTTCATGCTGCATGATCAGCTTGTTGAAAATATTGCCGCAGGCCCAGCTCAGCCCCGCTGCCAGCGTCAGCATAAAGCCCAGCAACGCCACGTGTTGACCATTCAGGCTGGCCTCAATCAGCACCAGCACGCCAAACACGGCCAGAGTGATCCCCGCCAGCTGTTTGCCCTGTAAACGCTCGCCAAAAACAAACGCACCAAGAATGATGGTGAAGAACGCCTGCGCCTGCAGCACCAGCGAGGCAAGACCGGCAGGCATACCGAACTTAATGGCGCAGAACAGAAATGCAAACTGGCCAAAGCTGATGGTCAGGCCATAACCCAGCAGGAGCGTTAGCGGGATTTTCGGGCGGGCAACAAAAAACAGTGCCGGGAAGGCGACCAACATAAAGCGCAAACCGGCCAACATCAGCGGGGGCATGTTATGCAACCCCACTTTGATGACCACAAAATTAAGTCCCCATACGATGACCACCAGCAGTGCCAGCAATCCGTCTTTACGCGTCATACCCTGCCCCTGAATTATTAATAATTTGTTAACACTTCAAGGTAACAGAAAAAAGTGCGTCGCGAGAAGATCATTAATTCTGGCAGGCAGTTGAAGCACTTACGGATAAATTGGGCGCTATACAAGCCTCTTATGTCGTGATACTCCTTTTAGGACACACTATAAAAAAGCATAAGCATTTGTCGGGCAGGAATATGAAACCATCTCTCAGGCGCTCAACCGCAGCGCTGCTGGCATCGTCATTGTTATTAACCATCGGTCGTGGCGCCACGCTGCCGTTTATGACTATTTATCTCACGCGCGTGTTTAACATGAGCGTCGAGAATATTGGTTATGCCCTGACCATTGCCTTGACCATCGGCGTGGTATTCAGCCTGGGGTTTGGCATTCTGGCCGATAAGTTCGATAAAAAGCGCTACATGCTGATCGCGATTGTGGCGTTTATCGCCGGTTTTGTGGCGATCCCGCTGGTCAATAACGTCACCCTGGTGGTGCTGTTCTTTTCGTTAATCAACTGTGCCTATTCTGTGTTCTCGACGGTGCTGAAAGCCTGGTTCTCCGACGTGCTGACCTCCAGTGAAAAAGCCCGCGTTTTTTCGCTGAACTACAGTTTTTTGAACATCGGCTGGACGATCGGGCCGCCTCTTGGCACGTTTCTGGTGATGTACAGCCTGCAGCTGCCGTTCTGGCTGGCCGCGTTCTGTGCCGCTCTGCCGCTGGGGTTTATCCATTTCTTTGTGCAAAAAAGCGTTGCGTTAGATATCGCGGAGCAGAAGACAACGTGGCAGCCGTCGGTTTTGCTGAAAGACCGCGCGCTGTTCTGGTATACGCTCTCTGGCCTGCTCGCGTCATACGTCGGCGGGTCGTTCGCGAGCTGTATTTCGCAGTATGTTCTGGCCGCACATGCAGACAGTGATTTCGCCGAAAAGGTGGTCGCCGTGGTTCTGCCCGTCAATGCCGCCGTGGTGGTGACGCTGCAGTACGCACTCGGACGCAAAATCTCTGCCAGCAATATTCGCCCGTTGATGACGGCCGCCACCCTGTTTTTTATCGTGGGGTTGGGTGGCTTTATGATCTCCGGAGAAAACCTGATTTACTGGGGCATCGCCGCCGCCATCTTTACGCTGGGTGAGATTATTTATGCACCGGGTGAATATATGCTGATCGACAACATCGCCCCGCCGGGTATGAAAGCAAGCTACTTCTCCGCTCAGGCGCTGGGCTGGCTCGGCGCGGCGGCCAACCCGATGATCACCGGCATCATCCTGACCCATTTGCCGCACTGGTCGCTGTTTATGATTATGATGGCGGCTATCGTTATTGCCTGGCTGATGATCCTGCGTGGAATGAGCGTGAAGCGTGAAGATTGCGTGTCGGGTAGCGCTGCGCTTACCCGACCTACAAAACCCTGATCGCAGGCCGGGTAAGGCGTAGCCGCCACCCGGCAACAGCAACAGCCTAGTGGTGCAGCATCTCCTCCACCACCTGCTCTTTGTACATCTCGTTTGGATAATAGGTCGGCCAGTTATCCATCTCTTTCAGCAGTGCCTCGTGGGAGGTATTGCCCATAAAGATGTGGAAGTGGGATGAGGCTTTTGGCGCAATGGTGTGGTCGCTGAACTGAACAAACTTCGGTGCCTTGCTGCCCGCGTCCTTACACTCAAACAGATAGCGAACACCTTTTTTGCCTGACGCGTAGGTCAGAATTTTGTACCCGCTGTAATCATACTGACAGCGGCTGACCTCTTTACCTTTATGGAATTCCATGACGTTATTTTCGATGCCGATAGCCTCCACATCGGTGGCGTACCCCGTGCGGTAATAGGCTTTGATCTCGTCGAACGTTTTATTGTCCTTCTGCGCCTTCTTTCTGAAGACCGGATCCAGCGAGCCATCCAGCAGGAAGGGATAAACGGACTGCCAGGTGCCGTCCCAGTCGGACAGTTTCCGGTCCTTAACGTCTTTGTCCGCAAACACGCCGTTTGCCGCCTTTTGCTCCGCTTCGGTCATCTGGTGACCGTGTGAGTGGGCAAACAGCTGGCCGCTGACCAGCAGCGCCCCCAGAGTCATCGCAAATTTTCCAATATGTGCAGCCACAACAGTATCCTCACTCCGTTTTTATAAGAATGAGGATGTTATATTATAACATTTCAGATCGCAACCTGTCCGCGAACGCCCTCCTGCGCCATGTTTTCTCCCCGTCCTCGCTGGATAATGGTGCCGCGAGACATGAGCAGATAGCTGTCTGCCAGCGCTGCCGCAAAGTCATAAAACTGCTCCACAAGCAGGATCGCCATGTCCCCCCGGTCTGCAAGCTGGCGGATCACGTGGCCAATCTCTTTGATTACCGAGGGCTGAATGCCTTCGGTAGGTTCATCGAGGATCAGCAGCTGCGGACGGCTCGCCAGTGCGCGACCTATCGCCAGCTGCTGCTGTTGTCCGCCAGAGAGATCGCCTCCGCGTCGATGCTTCATCTCTTTTAATACCGGGAAAAGCTGCCAGATTTCCTCCGGGACATGTTTTGCTTCGTGGGCTGAGAAGCGCGTGAGCCCCATGAGCAGATTCTCTTCCACGGTTAAGCGCGGGAAAATCTCACGTCCCTGCGGTACATACGCCACACCAGACTGCACCCGCTGGTGCGGCTTGCTGTGGGTGATCTTTTTCCCCTGCCAGATAACCTCACCCGTTTTCGCCGGGATCAGCCCCATCAGACACTTCAGCAGCGTGGTTTTACCCACGCCATTGCGCCCCAGCAGGCAGGTCACTTCGCCGGTGATGGCCTCAAAGCTCACGCCGCGCAGAATATGACTTCCACCGTAATATTGATTCAGTTCGTTAACCTGTAACATCAAGGCTCCTTAGCGTCCCAGATAGACTTCAATCACCTGCTCGTTGGCCTGTACCTCGCGCAGCGAGCCTTCTGCCAGCACCTGTCCCTGATGCAGTACGGTCACGCGATCGGCAATGGTTTCAACAAACCCCATGTCATGCTCAACCACCATCAACGAGTGCTTGCCTGCCAGGGTCCGGAAAAGCTCGGCGGTGTACTCGGTCTCCGCGTCCGTCATCCCGGCGGCGGGTTCGTCCAGCAACAGCAGATGCGGATCCTGGACCAGCAGCATTCCGATCTCGAGGAACTGTTTTTGTCCGTGCGAAAGCAGTCCGGCTCGGCGGTCGCGTTCACCGGCGAGCCGCAGCAGGACCAGCATCTCATCAATACGATCGCGCTGTTCGCCGTTGAGTTTGGCCCGCAGGCTTGCCCAGACGGACTTGTCGGTTTTCATGGCGATCTCAAGGTTTTCCCATACCGTCAGCGCTTCAAAGACCGTCGGTTTCTGAAACTTGCGGCCAATCCCCTGGCGGGCAATGGCGGCCGGTTCAAGCAGGGTCAGGTCTACGGACTGGTCATACACGGCTTTACCGCTTTTTGGCCGCGTTTTGCCGGTGATCACGTCCATCAGGGTGGTTTTCCCCGCGCCGTTTGGGCCAATCACGCAGCGCAACTCCCCCACGCCAATGTTCAGCGTGAGATCCGTCAGCGCCTGAAATCCATCGAAGTTCACGTTGATCTTATCCAGCTGCAGCACCGGGTCCGTCTGCTCGCGATAGCGATCTCCGGGCAGCTGGCGAGTAAATAATCCTTCGGCTGGCTGCATTATTTCTCTCCTTTACGAAACAGGCCGTAGACGCCGCGCGGTAAAAACAACGTAACCGCAATAAAAATCAGCCCGAGAAACAGCTGCCAGTATTCCGGCATTGCGACGGTGAAGAAACTCTTCGCGCCGTTCACCAGCGCCGCACCAATGACCGGGCCAACCAGCGTGCCGCGGCCGCCCAGCGCTACCCAGATGGCGGCCTCAATGGAGTTGGTCGGCGACATTTCACCGGGGTTAATAATCCCGACCTGCGGCACATAGAGCGCTCCCGCCAGGCCACACAGCATGGCGGAAAGCGTCCATACCAGCAGCTTAAATCCCTTCGGATCGTAGCCGCAAAACGTCAGGCGGTTTTCAGCGTCGCGCACGGCAGTCAGAATACGGCCAAACTTGCTTCTGGCGAGGGCAATGCCGATGCCAAGCGTGAGGAGCAGCAACATGACGGTCGCCAGAAACAGCGCGATACGTGTCGTGGTCGCGGTGATGGAGAACCCCAGCAACGTGGTAAAACCGGTAAAACCGTTATTGCCACCAAACCCGGTTTCGTTGCGAAAGAACAGCAACATTCCCGCGTACGTCAGGGCCTGCGTCATGATCGAGAAATAAACCCCTTTGATTTTTGAGCGAAAGGCAAACCAGCCAAACACCAGCGCCAGCAGCCCCGGCACCATCACAATCAGTACCAGCGCCCAGGCAAAGTGCTGGGTTCCCCACCAGAACCACGGCAGTTCGCTCCAGGAGAGAAACGACATAAATGCGGGCAGCCCATCGCCCGCGGCCTCGCGCATCAGGTACATCCCCATGGCGTATCCGCCCAAGGCGAAGAAGATCCCGTGGCCCAGCGAGAGCATACCGGCATATCCCCATACCAGATCGAGCGCCACCGCAACGATGGCGTAGCACAGGATTTTGCCGATCAGCGTCAGCATCCAGGTCGACAGCGCCAGCGGATGGGTGGCGGGCAACATCGCAAAGAACGGCAATATCAGCAAACATGCCACCAGCAGGCTGCCTGCAATCTGCGTTGTGCGTGGCGCTTTTCGCGCCAGTTTTAAGGTAAGTGGCTGGCTCATCAGTCAGTGACCCTCCCTTTCAGCGCAAACAATCCCTGCGGGCGTTTCTGGATAAACAGAATGATGGCCACCAGAATGACGATTTTGCCCAGCACGGCCCCCATCTGCGGCTCAAGAATTTTGTTGAAGATCCCAAGGCCAAAGGCCGCCGCCACGCTCCCCGCCAGCTGTCCGACGCCGCCAAGAACCACCACCAGGAAGGAGTCGATAATGTAACCCTGGCCCAGTTCCGGCCCGACGTTGCCCAGCTGGGAGAGCGCCACGCCGCCTAAACCGGCGATGCCGGAGCCCAGACCAAACGCCAGCATATCGACACGTCCGGTCGGCACCCCGCAACAGGCCGCCATGCTGCGGTTTTGCGTTACCGCACGCACGTTCAGGCCGAGACGGGTTTTATTCAGGACCAGCCAGGTGAAGAACAGCACCATTAGCACAAAGCCCAATACCACAATGCGGTTCCACGGTAGCGTCAGGTTGGCAAACACCTGCACCCCGCCTGACAGCCAGGCCGGGTTTGCCACCTCCAGGTTTTGTGCGCCAAACGTCATGCGTACCAGCTGAATCAGCATCAGGCTGATACCCCAGGTGGCGAGTAATGTCTCCAGCGGACGACCATAGAGATGGCGGATCACCGTGCGTTCAAGGATCATCCCGATGCCTGCGGTCAGGCAGAAGGCGACAGGCAGCGCGACGACCGGATACAGCGCCAGCCACTGAGGCGTCAATCCGGCCATCACCTGCTGAACCATCCACGTGGCGTACGCCCCCAGCATCAGCATCTCGCCGTGCGCCATGTTGATGACCCCCAGCAGCCCATAGGTGATCGCCAGCCCCAGCGCCGCCAGCAGCAGGACCGAGCCCAGCGACAGCCCCATAAACGCCTGCCCAAGCAGATCGCCCCACATCAGACGGTGCTGGATTTGGCTCAGGCTCTCCCCGGCGGCGGCACGTACGCGGGCATCCGGTTCGGTTTGCGTCTGGGTATATGGCATGAGTCGGGATGGCACGTCCGGGTCGTCAGATTGCCCGAGTCGTTCAATAGCCTGAAGACGCACGTCAGCCTGTGGGCTGGCGAGCTGGAGATTAGCCAGCGCCAGCAGCAGCGACTGGCGCGCCACATCGTCCGTTTCACTGCTTACCCGTGTTTGCAGGAGGCCGATCATTTCCGGCTGCGCATCCCGCTGTAACTGGCGCGCGGCGGCACGCCGCTGCGTGACGTTGTCACTGATAAGTTGATGCGTAGCGTTGGCCGTGGCGGCCAGCACCCGCAGACGGTTGGTCAGGCGTACGGCTTTGGTTTGCCCTTCTGCAGCAGGGGAATCTCCCAGCGCCACCATCTCGCCATTGCGTCGCGCAAAGGCATGTTTCTGGCTGTCGGCAAACAGATTTTCGTTTTGCAGCGCCTGCAGTAACGGCAGTCTTGCGGCATCCGGCGCGAGAGCCCAGCGGGTCAGCATATCCGCCTGCTGGCTGCGGCTGGCGGCAACAAATTGATCGGCATCCGATGCCTGCGCCATCCCTGGCAGCAGTCCGGTAAGCCATACAATCGCGATCATCATGCGCATGGCGTTCATGACTTTTCTCCCTGCAGTAATGGCTTAGTTGCTGGCGGTCTTCATCGGCTGATCGGGCTTTTTATCATTCCCGGCGATGAACGGGCTCCACGGCTGGGCGCGTACCGGCTCTTCCGTCTGCCAGACCACGTTAAACTGACCGTTACCTTCGATTTCACCGATCATGACCGGCTTATGCAGGTGATGATTGGTGGCATCCATGGTGAGCGTAAAGCCGGAGGGTGCCTTAAAGGACTGTCCGGCCATGGCCGCGCGCACTTTATCCACGTCGGTGGTGCCTGCTTTCTCTACCGCCTGTGCCCACATGTGGATCCCGACATAGGTGGCTTCCATCGGGTCGTTGGTGACTACGGTATCGGCGTTAGGCAGCTTATGGGCTTTGGCATAGGCTTTATAGTCCGCCACGAAGGCCTGGTTGGTCGGGTTATCAACGGACTCGAAGTAGTTCCACGCGGCCAGGTTGCCGACCAGCGGTTTGGTGTCAATCCCGCGCAGTTCCTCTTCGCCAACGGAGAACGCCACCACCGGGACATCGGTTGCTTTCAGTCCCTGGTTAGCCAGTTCTTTGTAGAACGGGACGTTAGAATCGCCGTTGATGGTGGAGACCACCGCGGTTTTACCACCTGCGGAGAATTTCTTGATGTTGGCGACGATGGTCTGGTAGTCACTGTGCCCGAACGGGGTATAGACCTCTTCGATATCTTTGTCTTCCACGCCTTTGGAGTGCAGGAAGGCGCGCAGGATCTTGTTGGTGGTTCGCGGGTAGACGTAATCCGTGCCCAACAGGAAGAAGCGTTTAGCGCTACCGCCGTCTTCGCTCATCAGGTACTCCACTGCCGGAATGGCCTGCTGGTTTGGCGCCGCACCGGTATAGAAGACGTTCGGCGACATCTCTTCGCCTTCGTATTGCACCGGATAGAACAGCAGACCGTTCAGTTCCTCAAACACCGGCAGTACGGATTTACGTGACACCGAGGTCCAGCAGCCAAACACCACGGCCACTTTATCCTGGCTCAGCAGCTGACGCGCTTTTTCGGCAAACAGCGGCCAGTTAGAGGCCGGGTCAACCACCACTGGCTCCAGTTTTTTACCCAGCACCCCGCCTTTGGCGTTGATCTCGTCAATCGTCATCAGTGCGACATCTTTCAGCGGCGTTTCTGAGATCGCCATCGTGCCGGAGAGCGAATGCATAATCCCCACTTTGATGGTATCGGCCGCCTGTGCGCCAAAAGTCATCCCCATAGCAACGACTGACGCAGACAACGCGAAGGCTTTTAATAATGTACGACGATGCATATTTTCACTCCTGAAAAAGAACGCTGTGCGAAGACGTCCGTTACGGCATGGACGCGGAAAAATGTCTCAGCGAAACAGGAGCAAAAAGGATGCCAGGATGAATAACGTGCTATTGCAGGATGTGTAACGCGGGATGTAAAGAGAACGACTCAGAATGGTACAGCGCTGCACTTTTATAATGCAGCGCTGTGACGACGGGATTACCAGACTTCGCTGGCGATCTGCGTGACCAGACGCACTTTGTCCCACTGCTGGGCTTCACTCAGGGTGTTGCCCTCTTCAGTGGAGGCAAAACCGCACTGCGGGCTGAGGCAGATCTGCTCTTTTGCCACGTATCTGGCCGCCTCCTCCAGGCGCGCCTTCACCCCTTCAGGGTTTTCCAGCTCGCCATTTTTGGTGGTGATCAGCCCAAGTACCACCTGCTGCTTGCCCGGGCGGACAAAGCGCAGCGGTGCGAAATCACCGCTACGGTCATTGTCGTACTCCAGGAAGAAGGCATCGACGTTCACCGTGCCGAACAGCACCTGGGCCACCGGCTCATAGCCGCCTTCGGAAATCCAGGTGGAGCGGAAGTTACCGCGACAGACATGCAGACCGATGGTCAAATCGTCTGGTTTTCCTTCCAGCGCCTTGTTCAGCACGCGGGCATAGGTACGCGCCAGCTCATCGGCATCTTCCCCGCGCTCGCGGATCTGACGACGCTGGTCATCTGAACAGAGGTAGGCCCAGACGGTATCATCCAGCTGCAGATAGCGACAGCCTGCATCATAAAAGGCCCGGATGGCGTCGCGCCAGGTGGTGGCCAGATCGTCAAAATAGTCATTCAGATCCGGATAGACCGTCGCATCAATGTCTTTTCGACCCCCACGGAAGTGCAGCACGCTCGGGCTGGGAATGGTCATTTTCGGCTGCGCGTTGCCGCTGATGCTTTTCAGGTAGCGGAAGTCTTCCAGCATCGGATGATCGCCAAAGCCCAGCTTGCCGGTGACGCGCACGCCGTGCGCTTTGGTCTGCACGCCGTTGAACTGAATGCCCTGCTGTGAATCGTAACGCTCAACCCCCTGCAGACCATCGAAGAAATCGAAGTGCCACCAGGCGCGACGGAACTCACCGTCGGTGACCACGTGCAGGCCGCAGGCACACTGCTGTTCGACCACCTGGCGGATCGCGTCATCTTCCACCGCGCGAAGCTGCCCGGCATCAATCTCACCGCGGGCAAACTGCTGGCGAGCCTGTTTGATGGCATCCGGGCGTAAAAAACTGCCGACTACATCGGCGCGGTATGGGGCGTGCTGTCGCTGCATGGAAATCTCCTCTGTCTGCCGGCGATAATTGCCAGCAGTGATAATTCATATCTTAAAGCTTTAGACTTCTGGATGTCTAAATGTCCAAAAAAGATGACATACCTGCTGTATCCCGGCAAACGAGAAAATTTCACGACAGTTGAAATTTATTCATGTTCACAACGCGGCAGCGGTTTCGCTACTGGCAAACGCGTACTGTTCGTCCTCCCAGCCAGTGATGCCGCCAATCATGATTTTCACGGGCAGTCCGAGACGCGCCAGCTTCAGTGCGGCTCTGTCCGCGCCGTTACAGTGCGGCCCCGCGCAGTACACCACAAACAGCGTATCGGCCGGCCACTGCGCCATGCGCGCCTCAGTAATCTGGCTCCAGGGCATATGTATCGCGCCGGGCACATGACGACGGGCAAACTGCTCAGGTTTCCCGACAACATGCAGCAACACAAAGTCCTGCTCGTTATTCGTCAGCGCATGGTGCACATCGGCACAGTCTGTTTCGACGCTCAGGCGACGCAGAAAATGGGTAACGGCTTCCTGCGGCTCGGCAGCCGGAAATTCAGTAACATAACTCATGATCCTTCCTCATCTTTGGCGTTTGTGTTAACACTACTCTATCCAGAAATTGATCACGTGAATGCGTCCGCTTATGCCAGAAAACAGCAAAAAGATGACAAACTTAAGACAGGTTTCCCGCCCGCAGGTGGTGGTACTGGCCTATGACGGTTTGTGTACCTTTGAATTTGGCGTGGCGGTGGAAATCTTCGGTTTGCCACGTCCCGAGCTGGGCGACGAATGGTATCGTTTTGCGGTGGCGGGCATTGATGACGGTGAGCTTCGGGCAACCGGTGGGATCCGCATCCTGACCGACGGGGGGCTTGATCTGCTGGAATCGGCAGACCTGATCGTTGTGCCGGGCTGGCGAGGGATGGATGCGCCTGTTCCCGCGGCGCTCTGCGAGGCCTTACGCCGGGCCAATGCGCGCGGTTGCCAGCTGCTTTCTATCTGTTCCGGGGTGTTTGTTCTGGCCGCGTCGGGTCTGCTGAACGGGCGTAAAGCCACCACCCACTGGCGCTATATTGAGGCGCTGAAAGCCCGTTATCCGGCGATCGGCGTGGTCGAGGATGTGTTGTATCAGGATGAAGGCGATATTCTGACCTCTGCAGGAAGCGCGGCAGGCATCGATCTCTGTTTGCACGTGGTGCGACGGGATTACGGTATGGAAACCGCCAACAGCGTCGCGCGCCGTCTGGTGATCCCTCCCCACCGGGATGGCTCCCAGCCGCAGCAGTTGAGTCGCCCGGTGGCACAGCTGCGGGAGAGCCAGCGTCTGGGACAGTTGTTCGACTTCCTGCACAACCACCTGAGCGTTTCTCATAGCGTGGATTCGCTGGCGCGTCGCGTCGGCATGAGCCAGCGCACCTTTCTGCGCCGCTTTCAGGCTGCCACAGGCACCACGCCTGCGCGCTGGCTGCTTAATGAACGACTCCTGCGGGCAAAAGATTATCTTGAGAGCAGCCGTCTCAGCATCGACAGCATTGCTGAACAAACCGGATTTGGACAGGCAGCGACCCTGCGTCACCATTTCCGCCAGCAGTTCGCGCTTTCCCCTGCCCAGTACCGTAAACAGTTTGCCCGCCCGCCACGCTGATGGCCGGTTCGCAGGCAAAAAAAAACCGCCATAATCTGGCGGTAAATGCTTGCATGGATAGATTTGTATTTTCATGTCTACGTCCCGACACTCCATGCCGGGCAGCGGATCAATAACAACCTAACATGCCTGAACTCAACAAAAGCTAAACAGAGCCATTAACCCGCTTTGGTATTAATTTGCAGGTAGCGCATCAGGCCCTGTTCCGCGCTCTGTTTTGCATCATCGTTAATCGCTTCCAGATAGAATGGACGCGAGACGCCATACGGTGCTTTATCTGCTGAGAAAACAGCAAACTGGAATGTTTTACTTTTCGACGGATTGGTACACCCTAATTCCCAACGCTCGTCATCAATTTGCTTGCTATTACACGCCACGCGTCCGTAGTCGCTGGTTAAATAAGAACCGACCCGAGCTTCCGCTGACTGAATATAATCCGGTTCGCCACTCCAGTTAACGTTCATACCTACAACAGCCCCAACGGCAACCACCAGAAGCGCTATTGACATGACTTTTTTCATTGAATCAGATCCATTCCTTTGTCAGAGAAATCTTATTATATAAGATTAATCCTTAAACCTCTGCCATATTTTGATACCAAATTTTAGGGTATGACAAAGATAATTCTTTTTTCGGAAAAATCTCACTACGCGCAAAATATATCCTGTTCGCGCAACATGACATATTCTTTGCGCTAATTTGAAAATGCCAATAATAACCCTACGAAACTACGTTCATGCTAGCGTGGCATTTTTATTGAAGGGGAAGTCCATGTTCAAAAAGGGGTTAACGCTTATGATGCTGGTCTGCGCCCTGTTTTCCGGCCAGCTGATGGCAGGACACAAAGGCCATGAATATTTGTGGGTTAAGAATGTTGATCATCAACTTCGGCACGAGGCAGACAGTGATGAATTACGCAGCGCAGCGGAGGAATCAGCGGAGGGTTTGCGCGAACATCACCTGTGGCAAAAATCGCGCAAACCGGGTACTCACTTTCGTTAATTAATTACCCTTACGTTTCGGCAGGGTTTTCATCAGTTCGTCGGGGCTCACGGAGGCAACAATACTGCCCGGTGGCGGCATTTTGAAAATATGGTTTTTCATTTTGCCAATAACGTGCATTTCACACGGACGACAATCAAATTTGAGGGTCAGCACCTCGTCGCCATTCACCAGCTGCATTGGCGTAGCTTTCCAGCTCTTAATATTGCCTTTCGCCTGTTTCGGGCAAAGATTAAAGGCAAAACGCAGACAATGTTTGGTGATCATCACCGGCACATCACCCTTCTCTTCGTGCGCCTCATAGGCAGCATCAATTAACTGCACGCCGTGGCGATGATAAAACTCGCGCGCTTTATGGTTATACACGTTCGCCAGGAACGATAAATGCGACTCGGGGTAAATTGGCGCTGGCACGGTTTCCGCCTTGCGGCTGCCGCGGGGATAATTCGCCAGTCGCGCGTCATCCAGCATCTCTGCCGTTTCCCGACGGAACTGGTTCAGCAGACTATTTGGCACGAACAGCGCATCCGGCAGATTTACCGCAATGTTGCGCGCATAGTAAATGGTCTGTCCCAGCTTCGCCACGCCATCCTTCAGGCTGTTGAGGGCTTTTTCTGCATTGTTCGCCACCTCAAACAGACCGTCGAGAGTATGCGTGACGCTGATGCCGTCTTCACAGGTCATGGTCAGGATCAGCTGCTCTTCCCAGCCACCTAACTCGATATCCACCGCAATGCGACGCTCGCTGGAGGTTTTCAGCAGCGCCTGCTGCCAGTTGTGGTCAAGGTTACGGTTCAGCGCGGCGTTAGGACGTGCTTTATAGAGATCGGCAGGCATCTCGTTTGGCCAGACGCGATAGCGGTTTTCACCGGTCTTTTCCACCGTATTAGCACGGAAGCCCACGACTTCACGTTTGATCATCACGTTCAGACCATCCCCGTTCGCCAGCGGTTCGGTCACCGACACGTCGAGATAATCTTTGGTGACCTTCAGCACTTCACCCACCGGTAAACCGATAAACTTCGGTGAATCAAACGCGCCAATATCGCCTTTACGGGCATTGACGAAGTAGTCCGTGCTGCCGCGGTGGAAGGTTTTATCCGTCGACGGAATAAAGAAATGCTCGGTGCGACCGGCAGACGCGCGCGCCAGGTCACCGCGATCTTCAATAATGGCGTCCAGCATCTGACGATAATGAGCGGTAATGTTCTTCACGTAGCTCATGTCTTTGTAGCGCCCTTCAATCTTGAAGGAACGCACACCGGCATCAATCAGCGCGCCCAGGTTGGCGGTTTGATCGTTGTCCTTCATGGACAGCAGGTGTTTTTCGAAGGCGACCACGCGGCCCTGATCGTCTTTCAGGGTATACGGCAGACGGCAGGCCTGAGAGCAGTCACCGCGGTTGGCGCTGCGGCCAGTCTGCGCGTGGGAGATATTGCACTGCCCGGAATACGCCACGCACAGCGCACCGTGGATAAAGAACTCAATGGTGGCATCCGTCGCCTGGTGAATATCGCGGATTTGATTCAGGTTCAGTTCGCGCGCCAGCACGATCTGGGAAAAGCCCGCATCGGAGAGAAACTTCGCCTTCTCGACGGTGCGAATATCGCACTGGGTACTGGCGTGCAGTTCAATTGGCGGAATATCCAGCTCCAGTACGCCCATGTCCTGAACAATCAGGGCATCCACGCCGGTCTGGTAGAGATCGGTGATCAGACGTTGCGCAGGCTCCAGTTCATCATCATGCAGAATGGTGTTCAGGGTCACGAACACTTTCGCCCCAAAACGGTGGGCGAACGGCACCAGCTCGGCAATATCGCTCAGGCTGTTGCTGGCGTTATGGCGGGCACCGAAGCCAGGACCGCCAATGTAGACGGCATCAGCCCCATGAAGGATCGCTTCACGGGCGATGGCGGCATCGCGGGCCGGGCTTAAAAGTTCAAGATGATGGGATTGCAGGCGCATACTTCGTCGTTATCCGTTATGGTCAAAATGGCGGCTATTGTAGTCAGAAGTATGCATCAGCGAAACAGTTTTGCGAGCCTTTAGCGGGGATAATGAATCAGGGAGTGAAAATGCACCGGTCGGCTGCTGCTGTTGCGGTAGGCATGCGGTTTATCCCCGGCAAAACGCACGCCCTGGTCGGGGTAAAGGGTTCGCCATTCGCCGTCAATTTTCATCTCCAGTTCACCGCTTATCACCACCACGTGTTCAATCACCCCCGCCTCGTGCGGCGTGGATTCACTCAGGGCGCCGGGCGCCAGGGTGATGGAGAAATGATCGAACTTCAGCGTCTCATCCCACGGGAACAGCGGCTTCACCACCATCGCCTGCTGCTGCGGGTCGAACACCGCCTGCCGGTCTGCCTCCGGCGTGATAAACGCCGAGAACGGGATGTTTAGCCCCGTGGCAATTTTCCACAGCGTCGATACCGTTGGGCTGGATTCATTACGCTCGATCTGTCCCAGCATGGCTTTTGACACCCCCGTCTCTTCTGCCAGCTTTGACAGGCTCCAGCCGCGCGCCTGGCGCTGCGTCTTGAGTGTTGTAGCAAGATGTTGTGTGATTTCCATGTTTCCTCCCGAGGGGGTAAGCATACCACTTGTACGCTATAACGCACAGTGCTACCTTATTGCGGACGTTATAACGCACAACGGAGATATTATGCGCCAGTCAGCCCCTCTTTTTCCCGCCATTCTTGCCGGATTTGTTGCCGTCCTGGTCGGTTATGCCAGCTCGGCCGCCATCATCTGGCAGGCTGCTGCCGCGGCAGGCGCCAGCGCACAGCAGATCGCCGGCTGGATGACCGCACTGGGGTTCGGCATGGGGATCAGTACGCTCGCCCTGTCATGGTGGTATAAAGCCCCGGTGCTCACCGCCTGGTCAACCCCCGGCGCGGCGCTACTGGCTACCAGTCTGCACGGGATAACGCTTGCAGAAACCATCGGCATTTTCATTTTCGCCAATGGGCTGATCTTACTCTGCGGCCTGACCGGACTCTTCGCCCGCCTGATGAAACTCATTCCCCATTCGCTTGCCGCCGCGATGCTGGCAGGCGTACTGCTGCGCTTTGGCCTGCAGACGTTCAGTCACCTCGACGACCATTTTCTGCTCTGCGGCAGCATGATTGCGGCATGGCTGGTCGCCAAAGCGCTGGCGCCACGCTACGCCATTGTGGCGACTCTGATAACAGGGAGCGTGGTGGCCTGGGCGGGCGGTGACGTTGTCACAAACCGACTCACCCTTTCCCTCGTCATGCCACAGTTTATTGCACCGGCGTTTAGCCTCACCAGCCTGGTCAGTATCGGCTTGCCCTTTTTCCTCGTGACCATGGCGTCGCAAAATGCACCCGGTGTCGCCACGATGAAAGCGTCGGGCTATCCGCTGGCGGTATCTCCGCTGATGATCGCGACCGGCGGGCTGGCGCTGCTGCTTTCGCCTTTCGGCGTCTACTCCATCTGCATTGCAGCCATTACCGCAGCCATTTGCCAGAGCCCGGATGCGCATCCGGATGCCAGTAAACGCTGGCTGGCAGCGATGGCGGCAGGCGGTTTTTACCTGATGGCGGGCGTATTCGGTGGATCCCTTACCGGGCTGATGGCGGCCCTGCCGCCGAGCTGGATCCAGACGCTGGCAGGCCTGGCGCTGTTGGGCACCATCAGCGGGAGTTTGTATCAGGCATTGCATAACGAAACGGAGCGTGACGCGGCGATTGTCACGTTTCTGATGACCGCCAGCGGCGTGACGCTGCTCGGGATTGGCTCTGCATTCTGGGGGCTGGTGCTGGGAGGCGTATGCTTCGCCGTTTTATCACGCCTTCGCCGCGCGTAGCTGTGAAGGCGTCATCCCCATTACGCTGCGAAAACGGTTGCTGAAGTGGCTGGCAGAGTTAAATCCACAGGCGAGTGCAATATCCGTCAGCGGCGTCGCCGTATGCTGCACCAGCGTTTTGGCTTTCTCCATGCGGCGCTGCATCACGTACTGGTGCGGTGCCTGCCCCGTCGACTGGCGGAACATGCGGGCAAAATGGTACTCGCTGAGCGCGGCCTGCGCCGCCAGTTCAGCCAGCGTGAGCGGCTGAGCAAGATTCTCTTCGATAAAGGCCAGCACGTTGCGCAGCACAAACGGCGATAGCCCGCCGGTAACCACCGGCAGCTTCCACTGCACATTCGAATAGTTCTGCAGCAGATGGGTCAGCAGCAGCGTCGAGGCCGTGCTGAGCGTCAGCTGGTTGGCTTTTTGCTGCCAGTCACAGCCGAGCAAAAACTGACGATAGAGCGCAGTGATTTTTGCATCGCTGCCAAAGATTTTTTCATCCAGCGTCAACGACAGCGGGCGTTTGTCCCAGATTTTTTCACCCACATCGCGCAGATGGTCATCGGTGCAGTAGAGGTGGACAAACGACAGGTCATCGCGAATATCCCACGTCGATTCACTCTCTTTCGGCATCAGACAAAAACGATCCGGCCCGCCGCCGTTTTTCCAGCCGCCCGGCGTTTTTTGATAGCTCTCATAACCGTCCGCCACGTACAGGCTCAGGGTGTGATGATTACTTTTTACGGTGATCGTGTCGCGCTTGTTGTACCACGCCGCCAGCTGGATACCGGAATTGAGCGCAACGGTTTCCCGCAGCACGGCGTTCTGTTGGCGTAGCGTTTCAAAGGTATCGTAAGCGTGTGACATAACCGTTAGCGCGTCTGTGAATCAGAATGTCAGTCTAAGAATTGTTGCTTCACGTTGCCAGACCCCGGAACAGAAAAAAGCGCAAGATTTTGCAAGTCCGCCGCAGGACGGTGAAAGCCTGTCAACGCCCTCGTCGCCATACTGTGGGTTTCCGTGGTTTGAGAAGAGAGACAACATGAACGCATTGTTATACGGACTGGTGGTGGTTATCTGGGGAACCACCTGGATTGCAATTTTCCTGCAGCAGGGTCCTGTGGCGGCCCCGGTGTCCATTTTCTGGCGTTTTGCGCTGGCCAGCGCCACGATGATGGTGGTGCTCCTGGCGCTTGGCCGCCTGCGTAAACTGGCGCTGCGGGATCATCTGTTCTGCGTGCTGCAAGGATGCTGCGTGTTTTGCTTCAACTTCTGGTGCTTTTACACGGCAGCTGCGCATATTAACACTGGCCTGGAGTCGGTGATATTTTCCATGGCGGTGCTCTATAACGCCATCAACAGTTTTATTTTCTTCGGGCAACGCCCACCCGCGCGTTTCTGGACAGCCGCCGCCCTTGGTCTGGTGGGGATCATCACCCTCTTCTGGGACGATCTGCTGGCGAGCGGCTGGAGCGTATCGCTGCTGACGGGCATTGGCCTTTCCGCACTCGGGACCTACGGCTTCTCGCTGGGCAACATGATCAGCATGCGGCATCAGCGCAGAGGGCTAGAGACGATGACCACCAATGCGTGGGCGATGCTCTACGGCACGCTGGTAATGGGCTGCATCGCGCTGTTCAGAGGCGACAGCTTCGCGCCGCTATGGACCATGAGCTACATGGGGGCGCTGGTCTATCTGGCCCTGTTTGGTTCGGTGATTGCCTTTGGTGCCTACTTCACCCTGGTCGGACGCATTGGTCCGGGCAAAGCGGCCTACAGTACCCTGCTCTTCCCGCTGGTGGCGCTGTCCATCTCCACCGTGTATGAAGGCTACGTCTGGCACATTAACGGCATTATCGGGTTACTGCTGATTCTGGGCGGGAATATGGTGATGTTTACCAGACCGGAAACCTGGTTCAGACGCCTGCGTACGGCATAAAAAAACGGCCTGCGTTTGCAGGCCGTACATGATTATTTCGCTGTTTTATGCACATCAAACATGGTGGCATCCGTCGCCATGTCATCAACAACCTGCTTCAGCGTCGCGAAGGTCATTGGCGTACTTTCGTTACTCAGCTCTTTGCCTTCACCTTTACGAACAACCTTGATTACCGGTTTGTTCGTCGCCGCATCAATCAACTCACCCTCGAAAAAGAGATGGGTATCCATGGTGCGATGGCCGGTTGCCATCTGCGTACCTGCCACCACCAGCGCAACAGGCACCACTTCATAGAACTGCAGACCTTCTTTCTGCGAGCTCACTCCGGTGATCGCCCCGCGGAAAATCAGGCTGTGTTTGCCCGGCGTCGTCACAATTGGCTTGCGTTGGCCAATCGCGGTTTTCATTTTGTTATTGGTGTAATTTAACAGCTCATCAAGCGTACGTTGACCAATCTGGGTGGTCGGTTTAGGTGCCGGATAATAGGTAATCGGCGTCCAGATGATACTGTCGTAATTTGCTTCGTTATAAGAAGGATCGACCCAACGCAGGGTTGGTTTACCCGTTGCGGATGTCGTTTGCT
Organism: Enterobacter cloacae complex sp. 382A5; assembly: GCF_050031095.1. Lineage (NCBI taxonomy): Bacteria > Pseudomonadati > Pseudomonadota > Gammaproteobacteria > Enterobacterales > Enterobacteriaceae > Enterobacter > Enterobacter cloacae complex sp. 382A5. Next base: position 2,248,644 of record NZ_JBLGVK010000001.1, on the reverse strand, counting down.
GCAAGCCTGAGTAATCTTTCAAAAAGCCGGAGTATTGTTCAGGCGCGGCGACCTTGGATGAACACCCCGCCAGCGCCAACAGACCAGAAAGCACTGCAACTTTAAAAAAAGTGTGAGTACGCATGATGGTTTTCCATGTTATCTGCAAGTATGCATTTGAAGTTATAGCAAAAGTCAGGCGGGTTTGTTGTGACAAAAAATGATGCCGGGAGCACAATTTGCGAAAAGTCTGCCCGCCATGCGACGGGCAGTGAAAAATCATGGTTTGATATCAACCTGCCAGAAGATATGTTTGCCAAACGGGTCGATTTCGTACCCCGTGACTTCCTTACGAACCGGTTCAAAAATCGTGGAGTGGGCGATCATCACCGCGGGCATCTGATCGTGCATCATCTGCTGAGCCTGTTTATACAGCGCCACGCGTTTGTCATGATCGGTTATCGATTTTGCCTCGGCGATAATGTCATCAAACGGCTTGTAGCACCATTTGGCCGAGTTTGAACCGTCGTTCGCCGAAGTGCAGGTAAAGAGCGGACCAAAGAAGTTGTCCGGATCGCCGGTCGCCGTAGTCCAGCCCATCAACGCGGCCTGATGCTCGCCGCCCTTCACCCGCTTCAGGTACTCGCCCCATTCGTAGGTGACGATTTTGGTCTGTACGCCCACCTTCGCCCAGTCCGCCTGAATCATCTCCGCCATGCGTTTCGCATTCGGGTTATAGGGGCGCTGCACCGGCATCGCCCATAAATCGATGCTGATACCGTTGGCAAAACCGGCCTCTTTTAACAGCGCTTTGGCTTTTTCGGGATCGTATTCGTAATCCTTCAGCTCGCTGTCGGCCCCCCATACCCCCGGCGGCAGCAGGTTCTTCGCCGCCGTGCCAGTGCCGTGGAACACGGCGTCAATAATGGCCGGTTTGTTGATGGCCATCGCCAGCGCCTGGCGCACTTTCACATTATCCAGCGGAGGCTTCTGGGTATTGAACGCCAGGAAGCCGGTATTCAGCCCCGCCTTGCTCATGAGATTGATATCCTTGTTCGCCTTCATCCGCGGCAGATCGGCCGGGTTCGGGAACGGCATCACCTGACATTCGTTTTTCTCGATTTTGGCAAAACGGACCGACGCATCCGGCGTAATGGTAAACACCAGCCGATCCAGCTTCGATTTCCCCTGCCAGTAGTCCGGGAAGGCGGTGAACAGGATGCGGGAGTCTTTCTGGTATTGCGCCAGTTTAAAGGGGCCGGTGCCGATGGGCTCCATGTCCACCTTCTCCGGCGTGCCCGCCTTGAGCATCGCGTCGGCATATTCCGCCGAAAGAATGGAGGCAAAATACCACGCCAGATCGGCGACAAATGGCGCTTCCGGGTGCGCCAGGGTAAAGCGCACGGTATGGTCATCCACTTTATCAATCGCGGTGATTAAACTGCCAAACTCCAGACTTTCAAAGTTGGAATAGCTGCCGTTAGAGACGTTATGGTAAGGGTGATTCGCATCCTTCTGGCGCATAAACGAGAAAATCACATCATCGGCATTAAAGTCGCGCGTTGGCGTAAAGGACTTATTGCTCTGGAATTTCACCCCTTTGCGCAGATGGAAGGTATAGACCTTGCCGTCATCGCTCACCTCCCAGCGCTCCGCGAGGCTCGGCACCAGCTCCGTGGTGCCAGGTTTGAAATCGACCAGCCGGTTATAGACCGGCACCGCGCTGGCGTCCACGCTGGTACCCGAGGTATATAACTGAGGATTAAAATTTTCCGGAGACCCTTCGGAGCAATACACCAGCGTTTTCGCGGCTACGGTGGAACTGACCGTGAGCGCGGCGAGTGCCAGGGTTAACGTTGTGAGTTTGCTTTTCATCATTTATTCCTGTCTTTTAATTCGACGGCTAATTAATTCTTTTGCCATTTCATAAATAACATTAAAGTGAGGGAGCAAACACCCGAAAAATAAATAAGGAAGAAAACACTATGGGCTCGCCGCTTTCCAGACAATTAACGCAACGCTTTTTCCGTTATCTCGCCATCACCAGCCAGAGCGATGCAAAAGTCAGTACTCTCCCTTCCACTCCGGGCCAGCATGAGATGGCGCGGGAACTGGCGAAAGAGCTGACACAGCTGGGCTTAGACGACATTCTCATCGATGAATTCGCCACGGTCACCGCGGTAAAAAAAGGCAATGTATCCGGCGCGCCGCGGATTGGATTTATTACCCATATTGATACCGTTGACGTGGGTTTATCACCGGATATTCATCCACAAATATTAACCTTCACTGGTGAAGACCTCTGTCTGAATAAAGAGAAAGAGATCTGGCTTCGCGTCAATGAGCATCCGGAAATTCTGGCCTATCCCGGCGAAGAGATTATTTTCAGCGATGGAACCAGCGTGTTAGGGGCAGATAATAAAGCCGCCGTGACTGTGGTGATGACCCTGCTGGAAAACCTGACGTCGGCGCATCAGCATGGGGATATCGTGGTTGCGTTTGTGCCGGATGAGGAGATTGGCCTGAAGGGGGCAAAAGCGCTGGATCTGAAGCGCTTCGACGTTGATTTTGCCTGGACGATTGACTGCTGCGAGCTGGGTGAAATTGTCTATGAAAACTTTAACGCGGCGGCGGCAGAAATCCGTTTTACCGGCGTCACCGCGCACCCCATGTCTGCCAAAGGCGTGCTGGTGAACCCGCTGCTGATGGCGACGGATTTTATTAACCATTTTGACCGCCAGCAAACCCCGGAGTGCACCGAGGGGCGTGAGGGCTATATCTGGTTCAACGGCATTCAGGCCGGGCAAAACGAGGCCGTACTGAGAGCGAATATCCGCGACTTCGATCAGGCAAGCTTTTCCGCCCGTAAGCAGCAGATTGCCGACGTCGCGGCGCTGATTGCCGCCCGACACCCCACCGCAAAGGTGGAGTACCAGATTGAGGATACCTACAGCAATATCAGCAATGCGATTGGGGAAGATCGCCGGGCCATAGACCTGATGTTTGCGGCAATGGAATCCCTTGGCATCACCCCCAAACCCACCCCGATGCGCGGCGGAACAGACGGCGCGGCGCTTTCAGCCAAAGGGTTGTTAACCCCGAACTTCTTCACCGGCGCGCACAATTTCCACTCACGGTTTGAGTTTCTTCCGCTGTCGTCGTTCGAGGCCTCTTACCACACAGCCCTGCAACTCTGTATGCTGGCCGCCCGTTAAGCGGGTTTACGTGCCAGCAGGGTCGCGAAGCGCAATTTGATGCGGTTGCCGTTCTCGTCGGTGCGATGCAGTTCGCCGGGATCTTCGTTGTACTTAAGCAGCTCCCAGCCTTCGTAATAGTGGCTCAGTTCGCCGGTTTTAAATGCAAACGGGAAGCCGACGGTACAAGGATAATCCGCAGTATCCATGGCGGCCACAATCAGGTTGTAACCGCCCGGTTTCGTGCAGCGCTGCATATTGGCGATCAAACCAGGGATGGTTTTCGCTTCAAGGAACATCAGCACCACGGTGGAGAGAATGAAATCGTATTCCCCGTCAAAGCTCAGGCTGTTCAGATCTTTGATCGCCGTCTGCAGATTCGCTATCCCTTCCGCCGCTTTAATGCGTTCGATGTTATCGATGCTCATGGGATTTTTATCCCACGCCGTCACATCGTAACCGTTAGCGGCCAGGTAGAGGCTGTTACGGCCATTGCCGCAGCCGAGATCGAGCGTTTTACCGGGCTTAACGATCTCTGCGCTGTACAGCACCTCTGAATGGGTACGGGTGAGTCCATATTTCTCGGTGAAGTAGTTTTCGTCGACAGCCATTATTGTTCCTCAGATTGCATAAGCCGTGCTTTCTCAGTGCGCACCAGAAGTTTGCCCTGTATCAGCAGGATGAATGTACGAACCAACAGCATCCCAATGATGAAGTTAGTGAAGATAAAGAGCGGCACGGCAATGGCGTGGAAAAAGCCTGACGCGCTGCTGTGCCCCAGATGCAGACCGGTGGTTGCCAGAGCCGACACGCCAAACGAGAAGCTCCAGAACGATGCGTTAAACGGCTGAGACATGTACCACGGCAACAGACGCAACATAAACAGCAGTTGCAACAGGCCATAACCGAACAGCATTTTGGCAAAGGTATCGGCTTCCCCGCCGTTGACGCTAATCCAGGCGCTGCAGGCCACCAGCGCCGGGGCCAGTTGAATACCCAGCGACGTACGCAGTGCGGTGGGTAGTTCACCCGCGCTGCGAAGGCGCTGGAGAATAACCGGTTCCAGGCTGAGCCAGGAAAAGACGCCTGCGCCGAGGAAGACTAACCCTGCATCGTTAAACCCCAGCGCACCACACGCCATCGCGCTGATAAAATTGTTTGCCACCGTAGGCAGATATAACCCCGGCGTTGTCGCCTCCTGAGGATGGTTACCGCGCCATAGCCCGGCGCTTTGCCAGGCGGCATAGGCAAGCTGCACCACCACGCCCACGGCAAACAACACCAGCGAAACCGGGCGGTACCAGGGGACAAACCCAATGGCAACCAGCATCGTAGTGGCCGGAAAAAGGCTGACAAAGCTGCTCATTACCGGGTGTCGCATTTCCGCCAGCACGCTACGCGGGAAACGCACCGCGCGCGTAATAAACGCCACCGTCAGTAAAAACCAACATACCACCGCAAGGGCAACCAACCCCTCACCCGGCCAGCGCGTAACCGGCCAGAGGGTGCTGGCGTATCGCCAGGCGAACCCCATGCCGATGATGCCAAGGACCATGCCAAAATAACTTGCGGGCAGGTTAAGTACCTGCCGGGTTTCGTCATTTTTATTCATTAATTTTAAAATTTAAAATGTATTTGAAATGCCATTTTAAGGTGTTTCCGCCTCGGATGCCAGCACAACGCAAAGCTGAAAGTTTGCTACGTTTAGTGAAGACGCTTACCAGGGATAACACGATGAAAAAGTATCGGCTCAGCGATGAAACCCGGCTCTGGCACTGGAAAAACGGCGAAACGCCCCACTCGGCTACGTTAAAACAGATTATCGCCACGACAGATTTTAATGACGTCGCCGCCGGGACGAAAGGCGGCTGGATTGAAGATGAACGCGCCTTGTCTCAGGAGGGGAACTGCTGGATCTACGACGAAAACAGCGTGGTCTTCGCCGGTGCGACCGTCTCCGGTAATGCCCGTCTGACCCTGCCGTGCGTCGTCAGCGACCATGCCCATATTAGCGGCAACAGCTGGCTGGACGGGGCAAACGTGAGCCATGGGGCGCGAATAAGTGACAACGTCACCATCCAGAACTCCACCGTACGGGGGGAATGCCATATTTTTGGTGATGCCCGGGTGCTGCATAACAGCATGATTATCGCCGCCAAAGGCTTAACCCCAGACCAGGAGCAGATCCTTAAAATCTACGACAACGCGACCGTCAGCCAGTCGCGCGTGGTGCATCAGGCGCAAATCTACGGCGAGGCCATCGTCAATTATGCGTTTATCGAGCACCGTGCCGAGGTGTTCGACAAGGCCATTCTTGAAGGGAACGATATCAATAACGTCTGGGTCTGCGACTGCGCAAAAGTGTACGGCAACGCGCGCCTGATTGCCGGATTCGACGACGATGCCATCCCTACCGTGCGCTACAGCTCTCAGGTGGCTGAGAATGCGGTGGTGGAAGGCAACTGCGTAATTAAGCACCACGTGCTGATTGGCGGTCAGGCGTGGCTACGCGGGGGGCCGATCATGATTGATGATAAGGTCGTGATTCAGGGACGGGCGCGGATAAGCGGCGACGTACTGATTGAGCACCATGTTGAAATCACCGACGATGCCGTCATTGAGGCTTTCGACGGCGACAGCATTCATCTGCGCGGCGAAAAAGTGGTTAACGGCGAGAGTCGAATCACCCGCACGCCCCTGCTGGGCGCGCTATAGCGGGAAAACTCTGCCGTAAAGGTTCACATCGTCATAACGGCCATTGAGGTATTCCGCTTCCCGCAGGCACCCTTCCAGGGTAAAGCCGTTGCGACGCGCAACGTTGTTGCTGTTCTGATTCGCCACCCGGCACTTGATCACAAAACGGCGGATCTCGCCCCGCTCAACGTAGTAGCGCATAAATGCCTGCAAGGCGCAGGAGAGGATCCCCTTCCCCTGATGCGCTTCATCGAGCCAGTAGCCGATGTAGCCCGTTTTATTAACCGGCTCAATGGAATTGAACGACAGCACGCCCACCAGTTCGTCCGCCTGAAAAATAAGAAACATTTTCGCGTAGCCGCGCTGATGTAGCATCTGGTTGCTTTGCACGTTACGTCGGGTGTCTTCTTCCGTTCCCACGTGCTGCGCCCAATCAAACGCGGTTTGCAGAAAGGTGCGGTTTTTGACAACGAGGTTGTGCAGATCGGCGGTGTAGCGCTCTTCGACGGCGCGAAGTTCGATAGCGTCTGATACCGGGATAATTTCGAATTTTGCTGCGGTCATTGCCCCTCACCCTAACCCTCTCCCGAAGGGAGAGGGAATCGATCGTTAACGCATCACACGGTCGTCAACGTAATTACGTTTGTCCGGCGCTGGCGGGAAATACTGATACAGCCAGGTTTCACTTATGGCATCGCCCTGACAGCGCAGGAACAGGCGCATGTCCACCGGCTCCGTCGAATCCGACGTCGGGTACCAGTCAAACAGAATGCGGTATCCGTCAAACGGCTCAACGTAGAGGATTTCCACCTGCTTCGCTTCACCGCTGGAGAGCGTAATCACCGGCTCAATCCCCTTCGGCGCGGCCGCTTTCAGATCGCCGCCGACAAAGTCGATGGCGAAGCGGCGGGCCCACACTTTCGGGTAGTGTTCACCTGGCGCCCAGCCTTCCGGGAAGCCACCCATACCGGTACGCGTCGCGAAGACGTTGGCCAGCGGGGAACGTACCGGCGGCATGGCGCTCCAGTACAGGCGATATTTGAAGCCCAGCTCATCGCCCGCTTTGACCGCTTTTTCCGGCTGCCAGAAGCAAACCACGTTATCCAGCGTTTCACCCGTGGTCGGGATCTCCATCAGGCCAACCGCACCTTTACCCCAGTCGTTACGCGGCTCCACCCACAGGCTTGGGCGTTTGTTATACCAGCCCATCACGTCCTGATAGTGGGAGAAATCCCGGTCAAGCTGCAGCAAACCAAACCCTTTCGGGTTTTTATCGACAAAGGCATTGAACTGCAGTTTCTGCGGGTTGTTCAGCGGACGGCAGATCCACTCGCCGTTACCGCGCCACATGGCCAGACGGTCGGAGTCATGGATCTGCGGATGAATGGTGTCGCACATACGGCGCTCGTTATTGCCGCAGCTGAACATACTGGTCATCGGCGCGATACCGAGCTGTTTGATGTCTTTACGCGCATAGAGATGGTTTTCCACCTCCATGATCACCTGGCTCTTCTCGCAGTGGATCACGAACTTATAGGCACCGGTAATGCTTGGGCTGTCCAGCAGCGTATAGACGGTAAAGGTGGTGTCGCCCGGTTTAACGGTTTCAAACCAGAAGGCCGTAAAATCAGGAAACTCTTCCGGCGTGTCGGTAAAGGTGTCCACCGCCAGACCACGCGCCGACAGGCCGTACTGGTAAGTGTCATCTACCGCACGGAAATAGCTCGCGCCGAGGAAAGAGACAATATCGCGACGCGCCAGCTCAGGCGCTTTGAAGGCGCGGAAGCCAGCAAAACCGAGGTCGCTCTGCCCTTCCAGTTGTTTGGTATCTACCCCGGTATCCCCGTAGCTGAACAGCTCCGGGCGGAAGTGGATCTCACGCGCCTGGGAGGTCGACTGGTCCAGGGAGAACATCCGCACGCGGCGGCGGAAGCCCATCCCCATGTGGAAGAACTGCACGTCAAGCTGACGGCCTTCAATGTTATTCCACAGGGACTGCTTTTCATCGTACCGGATGGCGTTATAGGCCTGCGGCGTCATGGTTGCCAGCGTTTCCGGCAGCGGACGCGGCGCACCACCCCACGGGGTTTTCGCCAGGTCATGGGCCATGGATTGCAGTACGGAGAAGTCAAAACGACGGCTCTGGCCATCGGCGATGTCAGAGTCAGCGGCATAGGCCGCTCTGGAGAACAGTGAAGCAAGGCCAGAAGTGCCGCTCAGGGCTGCCATTGCCAGCGAACCTTGTAAAAAACGTCTGCGATTCATGCCTGGAAAAACGTCCTTATGGTCGTGTGAATGTGTTTCGCGCTCGGCGAAATGACGGCAAGAAAGAACGCACAGCCTAAACAAAAACGGTTAAGAATCCAATTGTTGGCCGGTGATTATATGAGCAAAGTGAGAAATATTTTCTGTCGACCAGAACGGCCCGAAAGTGGTGTAAAGAAAGCCTGGAAAGTGTGAAGAAAAATGCCCCGGTGCGACATCGACAACCGGGGCGAAATGAGGTGGTTATTTTACGCTGACATCGATACCCGGGAAGTACTTATCAGCGAGTTTTGCGATCGTGCCGTCGGCACGAACTTTATCAATCGCGGCATCAAGCTGCTTTTTGGTGGCCTCATCCCCTTTGCGCAGCCCAAAGCCGATCCCGCTGCCGAGGATGGTGTCGTCAGACACCGGTTTGCCGATAAAGCCAAACCCTTTCCCCTGCGGCTTGCTCAGGAACCCTGCCTGCCCGGCCGCGGACATCACCAGCGAGGCGTCGATGCGGCCATTCAGCAAATCGCCCCACGCCATATTCTGATCTTTATACGACACTACCGTGACACCCTGCTTTTCCCAGTGCTCTTTGGCATAGGTTTCCTGAATGGAACCCTGCAACACGCCAATGGTTTTGCCCTTCAGCCCTTCAGGTGTCGCCTCTACTGCGGTCCCGGCCTTGCCGACTAACTGCGAGGGGATGCGGTAGATAGGTTGGGTAAAATCGATACTTTTGCGCCGCTGTTCGGTGATGTTCATCGCCGAGTTGATGGCATCAAATTTTTTCGCCACCAGCCCCGGAATCAACGCATCAAAGGATGTTTCCACCCAGGTGCATTTCAGCGCTGCGGCTTTGCAAATGGCATTCCCCAATTCAACGTCAAACCCTTCCAGCTCGCCGGAGGCATTGCGGCTCTCAAACGGTGGATATTCCGCTTCCAGTCCGTACCGCAGTTCGGTGGCCGCGAATGACGAAAACGTACACAGCAGTCCCATGCCGACAACTAACGCGCGTAATTTCATCTCAAACTCCTTAGCGTGGTTTAACCCGACACAGGGCCTGGGCACCTGCCCGTAACGTCGCCTCATCTTTGGCAAAAGAGAGACGAATCAATTTATTGTCCGTACCATCCGTATAGAAAGCGGACAGCGGAATGGTCGCGACACCGCACTCAACGATCAGCCGTTTCACCATCACGCTGTCGGGCTCGTCGCTGAATGGGCTGTAATCTGCCAGCAGGAAGAACGAGCCCGCGCTCGGCAGCAGTTTAAACGGCGACTCAGCCAGCAGAGTTTGCAGCAGATCGCGCTTGCGCTGATAAAACGGCGCCAGCGACAGCCAGGTTTGCGGATCGGTCATATGTTCGGCAAACGCATGCTGCATTGGCGTATCGGCAGAAAACATCAAAAATTGATGCACTTTACAAATCTCTTCCATCAGTGCCGCCGGTGCAACACAGTACCCCACGCGCCATCCGGTAACGTGATAGGTTTTTCCGAAGGAAGAGATAATGACGCTACGCTCCGCCAACTGAGGGTGTGTGGCCATACCGTGGTGCGGCTCATCGTCAAAAACGACGTGCTCGTACACTTCGTCAGACAAAATAATGATATCGGTATTGTGCGTCACGGCCACCAGCTGCTGCAGGTCATTCGCGGAGAACACCTGCCCGCTTGGATTATGTGGCGTGTTGATGATGATCATGCGCGTTTTGGGGGTGATGGCTGCGCGGACCTCATCCCAGTTCACGGCAAAATCCGGCACCGTGAGTTTGATGGCGACCGGGGTGGCACCCTGCAGGCGAACAATCGGCGCGTAGCTATCAAATGACGGTTCGAAGTAGATCACCTCATCGCCCGGATGCACCAGTCCGCTGATGGCGGAATAGAGCCCCTGGCTGGCACTGGCGGTAACCAGCACCTCGCGCCCCGGGTCATACGTGGTGCAGTAAAGGGTGGCAATTTTCTCCGCGATACGCTCTTTCAAAGGCTGCAGGCCGGTCATCGCGGCATACTGGTTATGCCCTGCCTCCATCGCGCGGGTTACGCCCGCAATCAGTTTCGGGTCGCAGGAAAAATTCGGTGCGCCCTGAGAAAGATTGATGGCGTTGTGCTGAGCAGAAAGCTGGCCGATTACGGTAAAAATGGTGGTACCCACATCCGGTAATTTGGAACGGGTTTGTACCGCGGTCTTCAGGGTCATCATTTATCCTTCTCATGGAGATTGCATAACTATTCAAACAACAACGCCGTTGCCGGGACAATCGAATTGTTGTCATAATAGCCATGAGAAAAATGCATAGCTGAGGTGTTTTTATGTCGCGCCGTTCGCTCCCGCTCAATGCCATCGACGCCTTCCTGGTGACCGCGCGTCACCTGAATCTCACCCATGCCGCCAGAGAGCTTTGTCTGACTCAGGGGGCCGTGAGCCGTAAAATCGCCGCTCTGGAAGCGTGGTTTGGCTTTCCGCTGTTTGAGCGCCACGCGCGCGGGTTGCGCCTCTCTTCCCAGGGTAGCGCCCTGCTGCCGGAGCTACAATCCGCTTTCGAACAGATGCTCAACGTGGCCGATCGGGCCCGGGCCCAGCATACGGTGATCCGGCTGAAAGCGCCTACCTGCGCCATGCGCTGGCTGGTGCCGCGCCTGCTGGAGGTAGAGCGCGAGCAGCCCGATCTGCAAATCGCGTTGACCACCACCACCGATCATAACGTCAACTTTAAAACCGAATCCTACGACGCCGCCATCGTGTTTGGCACGCACATGAGCGCGGGCGATCTGCTGTTCGAAGAGGCGTTAACTCCGGTGCTCAGCCCGCTGCGGGCGGGAGCCGGACTGGGATCATTAACCTTTCTTCACCCGACACGGGATAAAACCGACTGGTCACTGTGGCTGGCGAAACAGGATGAGCCGGGCGTTGTTATGCACAAAAATCAACACTTCGACACGATGGATCTCGCCATTACGGCGGCCATTCAGGGGCTGGGCGTCGCTATCGCCGATGAAACGCTGGTGGAAGAGGACATCCGCGCAGGAAGGCTGGTGCGGCCTTTTGCGACCAGCATCAAAACCGGTGCGAGCTACCGGCTGGTGCTGCGCGAAGCGCCAGGCACGGAAAACGGCCTGGCCGCGTTTCGTACCTGTTTGCTTAATCGAGGTTAACGTGGTGCTTCATCACCCGTTTGAAGAGGCTCATGCGGGCGCGCATAAAGCGATTTTCAAGCTTAAAACCTGCATGCTTATTCACACCAATGCGTAACAGGACGTCACGCCCTTTACGGCAGGCTGGCCAGTGCGTCGGCCCTGGCAGGCTGTCACGATGCCCGGCATCGCAGGCAAAACTCACCCAGTAGTCGGCCACGTGAGCGGCGAACTGTAAATCACGTGCGTTCACATACTGCCGTGAAGGTTCCACCTCTCCGAGCGTATCAAACACATACGGCACCTCGTTGCCGTGCCAGGCACCGTTGATATAGGTGGCGTGCTCCGCTTCGGCCACATAGTCAAACCAGTAGCGCCAGCACGGCGCGCCGACGCGCTGCTGGGCCTGCATCACCACATAGCCCATGGTGGTGAACGCCATATCCCGGCACACCTGCCTTCCCAGCTCTTCATCGCCTTTCACGCCTGGATAGAGCAGCTTGATCAGCCCCAGACCAAAGCGCCGCTCCCGGCGGAGCTTCTGAATTTGTCCGGCGAGATCGATGCCAAACACCGCCATTACGCTCGCCTCGTCGCTGTTGGAGCCAATCATGATGGGGACAGGCTGCTGACGGGCGGCGAAGAATACGTCCAGCATCGGCTCCGGGAGAACACAATCTCCGGCAACAGGGGCCGGGGCGATATTCAGCGGTGCCGTTAACGGCCAGAACGACTCAGGTGGAATAGCACGCAACTGCTCCGCTGTCGCGTTCTCCAGCCCAAAATGCGCGGCCAGCGCTTCCCCTTTTCGCAGGGCCTGCTCGCGCGGGGTATCCGGCAAGGTATAGCCACTTTGCACAATCGCTTTATGAAATAACCCTTTCGCCAGCGGCGAGGCCAGCAGCGACAACACGCTGCGTGCGCCAGCTGATTCACCAAACAGCGTGACGTTTTCGGGATTGCCGCCAAAGGCGGCGATATTGTCCCGCACCCATTCGAGAGCGGCGATCTGATCCAGCAGGGCAAAATTATGCACCACGCGATCTTCTTCCCCCTCCAGCGCAGGATGGGCGAAAAAGCCGAGATGACCAAGACGGTAATTGAGGGTGACGACCACCACGCCGCGTTCCGCCAACGCCCTGCCGTTATAGGGCGGTAACCCACCCGCGCCGAGCGTGAACCCACCACCGTGCAGCCAGACCATCACCGGCAGCGGCTCAACGCGGTCAACAGGCGACCACACGTTAAGATAAAGACAATCCTCTGAAAACTGTCCGGGATCCCCGCCGCCCAGCTCCTGGCAATATTCGCTGCTTTGCCAGCTTGAGGCGGAAAACGCCGTTGCCGTGCGAACCCCATCCCAGCGTTCAGGCGGTCGCGGTGAGCGCCAGCGCCAGTTGCCGACGGGCGGTGCGGCGTAGGGAATGCCGTACCATGCCTGAACAGTATTATCCGTAAAACCAGCCAGTGCGCCGTAGCGCGTTTCAACCACAGGGGCGGAGGGATATTGCATAACTACCTTCTTTTTCCATCACACCCCTGAAGAGTAACGATTTCAGAGCAAACCGCAACGCTGTTTGCTGCGGGTTTCCGCCTCCTCGTACAGTGCGAACTCGTCATAGAACGGGCAGCCCAGCGCCGCTTCGAAGGCATCCCGGCTGGCGTTACCGTGGCTGCGCGCCTGGGTTTCATTCCCGAGATTGGACTGGAAAATCCCTGCGGCGCTGACCGGCAGGAAATCTTCATAGGTGATCGGCTGGGCAACCACCCACCCGCGTTCAATTAACGGCTGCGGATCGTCGCCCGGACGAAACGCATGACGATGCGCTTCACCCGCTGGCGTCAGGCGATAGCGGAAATACGCCAGCTCCTGTCGGCGCATCATCAACTCGCTGTCCGGGAAGGCGCTGAACACTTCACGCAGATGAAGCTGATGGGTCAGGTTGTCTTTACCGGTGCCGGACTCGGCGAGCAAACTGTCATAAAGCTCGCGACCTTTCGGCGTCAACGCCACCCCGCGCTGTTCAATTTCACCAAAGCGCGCGGTATGGGTGCCTTTATGTTCCCCGGCAAACAGCACCGGCTCTTCCAGCGCCTTGAAGCTGGTCTGACGCAACAACACCGGCACCTCGCGGCGCGGCGGCCCTTCAATCAGAATTTTGGGTTCAATGCCGTACTTCGGCATCAGCTCCTGCACCCGGTCGATATCCAGCGTGCGTGGCGTAAGGTGGTTGATATGGCATCCCGGGAAACAGACCACATCCGCAATCAGGCGATGCTCATTATGCAGCGCCAGATAGGTCTCCTGATCGACCGTCGCATGACGGTGCCAGCGGAAGGTTTCTAACGCTTCCTGAACAAACTCCCGTGCCTGCGCCTCGGTGAACGCCCCTTCTTTTTCATGCAGTTCGATGAGCGCCAGGCAGCGCGGCGTAAAGATGTTGCGGTGAGAGAGGATCTCCGCCGCCCGCTCGCGCAGGGCAACGTTCTCAATCAACTCAAGGCGCAGCAGTGAGGTAAAGATACGAAACGGGTTACGGCACAGCGCCGCATCATCCACCGGGCGAAATGCCGTCGAGTGAACCGGAACGCCCGCCTGAGAGAGATCATAGTAGCTGACCGGGTACATGCCCATGATGGCAAACATACGACGCAGGGTAGAAAGCTCTTTTGCGGTGCCAACGCGGATAGCCCCGTGACGCTCCACATTCAGGCGCGCCAGCTCATCTGCATTCGCCAGTTGTTCATGTAAGAGTGGATTGTTTTCCAGAACCGCCAGGTTTACGTCCGCGACCAGCTCAAGCAAGGTGCCGTACTGCGGAACTTCCTGCTGGTACATCGCCGACATAGCCTGCGAAAAATGTTCCCGAATATCATCAGCCGTGATGGTGTTCGCCATGGTGTCATGCCTCCAGTGAATATTACCTGGAGTGTAGAGAAACCCGTTCCTTCCGGGGGGAAGAATTTACGATTTGTGATCTTACGACGACAGTGGTCAAACCGTGTGCTGCCCGAACCTGTCGCGGCCGTACCAGGTCCCCTTCCTTTCCCCCCGGCCCGTCGTCCAGGAGTTTCCTTATAATTAATGATTATTCTGTTTCCTGGCTATAAAGGAGTAATTTTGGAGACCATCCCGGCTAAAAATTGAACGAAATTGTGGCGCTACAATTTTTATCCTCACCTTTCAGGTTTTTAGCGGCAACTTAGGATTAATCCGAGCATTTTTTCACAAGTCCTTCCCACTCATCCATATTTTTTCGCCAAACGAAGCGTAACCCCCCCAATATTTTTAAATAACGCAACCGTGAATGGCGAAACGCATTTGACGCATGCCGCACAGCGTCTAAAGTTATTACTCGAACGACGAGTGATACGGAATATTTCTGTATCGTACTGACATAACCAATATATGACTATGAGGTTTAATATGGCAGAGCATCGTGGTGGTTCCGGTAATTTCGCTGAAGACCGTGAAAAAGCATCAGAAGCTGGACGTAAAGGCGGCCAGCACAGCGGCGGTAATTTCAAAAACGATCCGCAACGCGCATCTGAAGCAGGTAAGAAAGGGGGTCAGAATAGTCACGGCGGAGGCCGTAAATCTGATAACTCCTGATTTTAACAAGCTGTCTCAGTAATACCAGAGAGCATGCTGCGGGCCGAAAGGCTCGCAGTTCCCTTAACGTTTTAACCGGAGCAAAATATATGAATATGAAAAGTATCGAGGATGTTTTTATTCACCTACTGTCCGATACATACAGCGCGGAAAAACAGCTTACCCGAGCCCTGAGCAAACTCGCCCGTGCCGCCTCCAGTGAAAAGCTCAGCGCGGCCTTCACCGCCCACCTTGAGGAGACGCAGGGTCAGATTGAGCGTATCGATCAGATTATCGAACAGGAAGACGGTATTAAGCTTAAGCGAATGAAATGTGTGGCAATGGAAGGCTTAATTGAAGAGGCCAATGAGGTCATCGAAAGCACAGAAAAGAATGAAGTTCGTGATGCTGCGTTAATTGCCGCTGCGCAAAAAGTGGAACATTACGAAATTGCCAGTTACGGTACCCTTGCCACATTAGCAGAACAACTTGGCTATAAAAAAGCCGTTAAACTTCTTGCCGAAACACTGGAAGAAGAAAAAGAAACCGATCTTAAACTCACCGACCTGGCCGTAGGAAATATTAACCAAAAAGCGCAAAAATGACGCTATAACACAGGTTAAATATAATGAGCATCAGTCCCAGGACAATTAAACGGTGCCATTTAACGGCAGCTATAATATGGTTCATTCTTGCTATCCCTTCCGTAATATGGTGGAAGAATAGCGTACTATGGGTCATTATCATCAGTATTTACGCCAATATTGTCGGCCATTTATCTGGCTACAGTGCCGCACGTGCCGATCAGGCTGCTGAAAGTGAGACCAAATAAGCGAACCTATAATGAGGAACGAAATATGAATCACGTAGAACACTACCATGACTGGCTACGCGATGCCCATGCAATGGAAAAGCAAGCCGAATCAATGCTGGAATCGATGGCCAGCCGTATTGAAAATTATCCTGATGTTCGCGCCCGTATTGAGCAACACCTTAATGAGACAAAACGGCAAATCACATTGCTGGAGGAAATCCTCGATCGTAATGATATTTCTCGTTCGGTTTTAAAAGACTCGATGAGCAAAATGGCTGCGCTCGGCCAGTCCATCGGCGGCATGTTCCCGTCCGATGAGATTGTTAAAGGCTCCATCAGCGGCTATGTTTTCGAACAGTTCGAAATTGCCTGCTACACCTCCCTGCTGGCCGCGGCCAAAAAAGCGGGCGACACCGCCTCTGTACCCGCCATTGAAACCATTCTCGCCGAAGAGCGCGAGATGGCCGACTGGCTAATTCGTCATATTCCGCAAACGACGGAACAGTTCCTGCTGCGTTCTGATGCATCAGGTGTCGAAGCGAAAAAATAAACCACAGGAGAGTGTATGTTTCGACACGTCAAACAGCTGCAATACACGGTTCGCGTTGCTGAACCGAATCCCGGCCTCGCCAATCTTCTGCTGGAACAATTTGGCGGGCCGCAGGGTGAACTGGCGGCCGCCTGCCGCTACTTCACCCAGGGCCTGAGTGATGACGATCCTGGCCGTAAAGATATGCTGATGGATATCGCGACCGAAGAGTTGAGCCACCTCGAAATCATCGGGACGCTGGTCGGCATGCTGAATAAAGGGGCCAAAGGCGCGCTGGCGGAAGGGGTAGAGAACGAAGCCGAGCTGTACCGGTCCATGACCGAAAACGGCAACGACAGCCATATCACCTCCCTGCTCTACGGCGGCGGTACCCCGCTCACCAACTCCGCGGGTGTGCCCTGGACGGCGGCCTATGTTGATACCATTGGTGAACCTACGGCGGATCTGCGCTCGAACGTGGCCGCAGAGGCGCGGGCAAAAATCATCTATGAGCGTCTGATCAACGTGACAGACGATCCCGGGGTGAAAGATGCACTGGCGTTTCTGATGACGCGAGAGGCAGCGCACCAGCTCTCCTTCGAGAAGGCGCTTCAGTCTATTCGCAATAATTTCCCGCCGGGGAAATTGCCGCCAATCGAGGAATTCACCAACAAGTACTACAATATGTCTGAAGGTGGCGAGGTCCGCGGAAGCTGGAACAGCGATAAGCATTTCGACTACGTTGAGGCCCCCCAACCTGCGGTTGACGGTGGAGACGGGAGTGCAAGCGTGACGCTCTCGACCGAACAGGCTACGCTCGTCAAGGCGATGTCTGCTCGCACAAAATCCGATCCGAACGCCGACCCGTTAACAGGTGCCGAGCTAGGCGCCGGTAAGAAAAAACCGTAACCGGTTTTGCCAGGCAGCTCCCGCTGCCTGGTAATTCTCGTGCCCCATCGTTCCAGAGGTACGGACCATGTTCGAACTCGACGCGTTTCATCTGGCGAGAATTCAGTTCGCTTTTACCGTCTCGTTTCATATTCTCTTCCCGGCGATCACCATCGGGCTTGCCAGCTATCTGGTGGTGCTCGAAGGGATGTGGCTGCGTACCAAAAACGACGTCTGGCGCTCCCTGTACCATTTCTGGCTCAAAATATTTGCCGTCAACTTTGGTATGGGCGTTGTGTCCGGGCTGGTCATGGCCTATCAGTTCGGCACCAACTGGAGCGGGTTCTCTCAGTTTGCAGGTAGCATCACCGGGCCATTGCTGACCTACGAGGTATTAACCGCTTTCTTCCTGGAGGCCGGTTTCCTCGGCGTAATGCTGTTCGGCTGGAACAAGGTTGGACCGGGACTGCACTTCTTCGCAACCTGCATGGTGGCGCTGGGTACGCTAATGTCCACCTTCTGGATCCTCGCCTCTAACAGCTGGATGCACACTCCGCAGGGCTTCGCCATTGAGAACGGTCAGGTGATCCCTGAAGACTGGCTGGCCGTCATCTTCAACCCCTCTTTCCCGTACCGGCTGATTCACATGTCCATTGCCGCATTCCTGTGCAGCGCGCTGTTTGTGGGCGCGTCGGGGGCCTGGCACCTGCTGCGCGGCAACGACACGCCCGCCATTCGCAAAATGTTCTCGATGGCCATGTGGATGGCCCTGCTGGTCGCCCCCATTCAGGCCGTAGTCGGGGATATGCATGGCCTGAACACGCTTGAACATCAGCCTGCCAAAATCGCCGCCATCGAGGGGCACTGGGAAAATCCGCCAGGGGAAGCCACCCCGCTGCTGCTGTTTGGTCTGCCGGATATGGAAGAGGAGCGCACCAAATACGGGCTTGAGATCCCGGCCCTCGGCAGCCTGATCCTCACCCACAGTCTGGATAAACAGGTCCCCGCGCTGAAAGATTTCCCGAAAGAAGATCGCCCGAACTCCACCATCGTCTTCTGGTCGTTCCGCATCATGGTTGGCATGGGGCTATTGATGATCGCCCTCGGCGTCCTGAGCCTGTGGCTACGCTATCGCCACCGGCTGTATCACTCGCGCCCGTTCCACTGGTTTGCCCTCTGTATGGGGCCAGCCGGTCTGCTGGCGCTGCTCGCTGGCTGGGTGACCACCGAAGTGGGTCGCCAGCCGTGGGTGGTCTACGGTTATCTGCGCACCATCGACGCGGTCTCTCTGCACAGTACGCTGCAGATGAGCATCAGCCTGCTGGCCTTCATCGTCGTTTATTGCTCGGTGTTTGGCGTGGGCTATGTCTACCTTGTGCGTCTGATTAAGAAAGGACCACAGCCGGTGGACACGCTAACCTCGAACACCTCGGGCACTCCCGCCCGTCCGCTGTCTGCCGCTGAGTCTGTTCCGGAAGAGGAGAGAATCTGATGGGCGTCGATATCTCGGTTATCTGGTTTGCCATCATCGTCTTCGCCACCCTGATGTACATCATCATGGATGGCTTTGATTTGGGGATCGGTCTGCTGTTTAACTTCGTGGGCGATGCTAAAGAGCGCGACGTGATGGTGAACAGCGTGGCCCCCGTCTGGGACGGCAACGAAACCTGGCTGGTGCTGGGCGGCGCAGGGCTGTTTGGCGCCTTTCCGCTGGCCTATGCGGTGATCATCGATGCGCTCACCATTCCCCTTACCGCCATGCTGATCGGTCTTATCTTTCGCGGTGTCGCCTTTGAGTTCCGCTTCAAAGCGACGCCCTCTCACCGCCAGTTCTGGGACTACGCCTTTGCCGGAGGCTCGCTACTCGCCACCTTCAGCCAGGGCGTGGTGGTCGGCGCGGTGATCAACGGTTTTGAAGTGGAAGGCCGTCGCTACGTGGGGTCTGCCCTCGACTGGCTGACCCCCTTCAACCTGTTCTGCGGTATCGGGCTGGTGGTGGCCTATACGCTGCTGGGCACCACGTGGCTTATCATGAAAAGCGAAGGTGCACTGCAAAACCGCATGCGCGAACTGACCCGCCACGTGCTGCTGGCGCTGATTGTCGTCATCGCGGTGGTGAGCATCTGGACGCCACTCGGCTGGCAGTACGTGGCCGAGCGCTGGTTTACCCTGCCTAACTTCTTCTGGTTCCTGCCGGTGCCTCTGCTGGTGGGCGTATTTAGCCTGTGGATCTGGCGCTTGACCCGCAACCCGGCCAGCCACGCGCGTCCGTTCCTGTTGACGCTTGGGCTTATCTTCCTCGGTTTTAGCGGACTGGGCATCAGCCTGTGGCCGAACATTATTCCGCCGCGCATTAGCCTGTGGGATGCCGCGGCCCCGCCCGCCAGCCAGCTCTTTATGCTGGTGGGGACGTTACTGATTATTCCGGTGATCCTGGTGTACACCGCCTGGAGTTACTACGTCTTTCGGGGAAAAGTTTCTGATACAGAAGGTTACCACTGAGGTGCAGGATGGCAGGATGGCATACACGGGCCATTATTTATCAAATTGATACGGCACTGTTTTACGATTTAAACGGCGATGGCTGCGGAGACATCGCCGGAATAACGGCCAAGTTGCGATATATACGCCGCATGGGGGCGACGGTTATCTGGATCACTCCGTTTTACCTTACCCCCTTTCTTGACGAAGGGTATGACGTCAGCGACCACCTGCAGGTCGACCCCCGGTTCGGCAAACTGGCGGATATTATCGCCTTTATTGAGCAGGCACGTGAGCTGGGGATGCAGGTCATTATCGAGCTGTTGATCCAGCATACGTCGGACGCCCACCCCTGGTTTCAGGAGGCCCGGCGCAACCCGAAATCCCCCTTTCGCGACTATTATCTGTGGTCAGATAATGACGATGACGATACGCCCCCGATGTTCCCCGGCGTGGAAAAGAGCATCTGGACGTGGGATGACGAGGCGGGCCAATACTACCGGCATATGTTTTATCGCCACGAGCCGGATCTCAACCTCACCTCACCTGCGGTAATTAAAGAGATAGAGAACATTATTCTCTTCTGGCTTAAGCTCGGCGTATCGGGATTCCGTCTGGATGCCGCGTCGCATCTCACCACCCAGGCCGGAGGCGGTGACGAGAAAAAGGGGCTGTGGATCCTGGAGCACCTGCGCCGCCTGATTACCCAACATAACCCGCAGGCGATCCTGCTCGGTGAAGTTGACGTAGAGGTGGAAGCCTACAAGGACTATTTCGGCAATAACGACCGCCTGCATCTGGTGCTTAACTTCTGGCTTAACAAATATTTCTACGTGAGCCTGGCCAGGAAAAGCGCCCGCCCGCTGCGTAATGCGGTGAAGAAAATGATCGTCCCGCCGGACTCCTGCTGCTTTGCCAACTGGCTGCGTAACCACGACGAGCTGGATCTGGAGGGGATCGGTAAAAAGGATAAACAGTTCGTCCTCGACACGTTCGCCCCGGATGAAGAGATGAACGTGTACCAGCGTGGGATCCGCCGTCGCCTGGCGCCGATGCTGAACGGCGACCAGAAGCGGCTGGCGTTCTGCCACGCCGTGCTGTTCTCCCTGCCCGGGGTGCCCGTTATGCGCTACGGGGATGAAATCGGCATGGGTGATGATCTGGATTTAGAAGAACGTTACGCCGTGCGTACGCCCATGCAGTGGGCTCCCTCTCAGGGCGGTGGCTTCTCTGACGCAGACCCGCAGAGCTTTATCGCGCCCATCATTGACCACGGGCCCTATCGTTATCAGAAAATTAACGTGGCGGATTCGCTGCTGCACCGCAACTCGCTGCTGCACCGGATTATCGATATCGCCAACACGCGGTCTGAATTCCCGGAGATTGCCGTGGCGCCGTTTCATCTCATCGCCATCGATAATGATGCGGTGCTGGGGATTTACTACGAGGCTGAAGATCGCAGCATTCTTACCTTTGTTAATTTCAGCGATAAACCGGTGACCTTCACCGCCAGAGGGATCCGCCACGCCACCTGGACCGCCTGTCTGGCAGACAAACGCTACGAGGATGCGCTGGTCTGCGGCAAAACCGTTGAGCTGAATATAGGCGGCTACGGCTATCGCTGGTTCTGGACAAACCGTAGCGCGCTGCGCTGACTACTTTTTCCGGCTACGCATCAGGCGCGTTACCACGATCCCGGCAACGGCCAGGGAGCCTAACAGCACTTTCCCTGGCAGACCGGAGGTCACAGACGTGGCGCGCCCCTTCGCCTCACTGGAGAAGTGACCGTGGATTTTATGCAGGTCGTTGACCGGCTGGTCGAGATAATCCCGCCGGTCTTCCGCGTTCAGCGTGTCAGTCATCTGCCCTTCCCAGGCTTTTTTCACCATCAGACGGTCGAGGAAGCCGGGAAAGAGGAACTGACCCACAATCGACTGAATGGTACTGCTGCCCACCCACAGCTCGCGCACCGGTTTTTGCGCCACCCTGAAAATGGCACTCGCGGCCACTTCCGGCTCAAACACCGGCGGAACCGGGCGCATCGCCCAGGCAAACTTATTCCGTGCCCATTCAAACTGCGGCGTATTCAGCCCCGGCATCTGGACCATGGCGAGCTGCACCCGGCTGTTCTCATGCATCAGCTCGGTACGCACCGCATCGGTAAAGCCCCGGATCGCGGCTTTGGCGCCGCAGTAGGCGGACTGCAGAGGAATGGAGCGGTAGGCCAGCGCGGAGCCAACCTGAATAATCACGCCCCGATCGCGCGGCACCATCAGTTCCAGCGCGGCACGGGTACCGTTCACGTAGCCAAGGTAGGTGACTTCTGTGACGCGACGAAATTCATCCGGCGTCATGGTCCGAAACGGCGCCAGCACCGCCCCCATGGCGTTATTGACCCACACCTCAATCGCCCCAAGGCGATACTCAATTTCGTTGGCGGCATCCACCACCGCCTGACTGTCGGCCACATCCGCCTGCACAGCCAACGCATTGACGCCAAAACGGCGTAGCTCTTCCTGGGTCGAGTGCAGGCTTGTCTCCTCGCGCGCAATAATGCCCACATCGTAGCCCGCTTTTGCAAAGTGCAGCGCCGTGGCTTTACCCACGCCCGCCGTCCCGCCAGTAATGACCATCACAGCCATAAAACCTCCGCGTTATTTCAGCCCGACAATTTCGTCACTAATTCAGCCAGCGAGTAATGCACCGCTTTTTCCACCACGTCCTGACAATCGCCGGAAAAGAGCACCCTGCTCGTTTCCGTCTTTCCGCCGATATTCCAGGCGAAGCACACGGTCCCCGCCGCCGTGCCGTCGTCTCCCCCTTCCGGCCCGGCATAGCCGCTGATGGCGATACTGACATCGGCCTGGGCAATGTCACGGATGCTGGCCGCCATCTCGGTGACGGTCTGTTCACTGACGGCGGTAAACCGCGCGAGGGTTTCCGGGCTTACGCCCAGGATCCTCTCCTTCGCGCTATCGCTGAAGACGACCAGCCCCACATCATAAAAATCGGCAGTGTTCTCTTCCGCGCAGAGCGCCACGGAAAGCTTCCCGCCGGTGCAGGATTCTGCGGTTGTTAAGCGAAGCCCGGCATCGATTAACCTGCTCGCCAGTTTTTTGGTCAGTTCAGCCACGGTAATGGTGTTGTCGTGGTATAGATTGCTCATCATCAGGCCTCTCATTTTTTCTCAGGAATAATGGAAATATGGCCATTGCGTTCCAGAATGGCATATTTAATTTCACTTAACTTTGTAATACCATTATTCTGCCGGGCTGAAACCAGAATATCACCACATGAAACATCGACCTTTTTGAGTTTATCAGCTAAGGGCACGCCGTTCTCAACCAGAATTACCGGCGTGCCATCCAGAATATTCTCCATCGGCGAAAAATACTTTTTCATCAGTCCAAAAATAATATCCACAACCACCAGCGTGGTGATGGTTATCATTGCACCCGTGACCGAAAAATCTTCCCCCAGCAGGGCCTGCTGGGTTGCTTCGCTGATAATTAACAGGAGAATAAGGTCAAAGCTGGTCATCTGCAGCAACGCACGTCGTCCGGCAACTTTGAAGACCACCACCAGAAACAGGTAAATCGCCAACGCCCTAAAAACCATATCCATGGCAGCCTCCTAAGGGTAAATAAATTGCCAGAAAGGAATATCCGGCAGTTTGTTTACACGAATGACGTTGTGCCATTTACCGCCTCTGGTCGGGGTAATGAACAGCCAGACCGAAAAATGTGGCGATTTATCAAGATGATTATAGACAAAATAGAGCGTGTTCCCGCGGCTGTACATGCTGTCTGGCTGCGGCCAGACGCTGCCCGGCTCGTAGGCGTCGCTGCTCTCGCTGGTCATGCTCACAGTGTATTTGCCCTCGTTGTTGACCGGAAAGGTCAGCTGAAGTCGCGACTCCGTTTGCCGACGCGCAAAGCGCTCATAGTTGAGGGTCAGGTTTTTTGCAGAATTGGTTTTCTCCGTGTCACTCACTATCCCACTTGAAAACAGACCGGCAATCGCCGCGATGATAATACTCAGTAACACAATAAATCCGACCTGGCGAAATGCATATTCAAACCTCAGCAAGCGATAACTCTCATTTATCCCGGGTAACTTTTCATTTTTATCATTCATGGCAGCCATCACCGTTTCGCTTATTTACCAAACGTTCTGTTTTGTATGGCGAATGTTTTTAAGACTTATCACATTTGCCACATAAAGGAATAGCAACAATACTTAATAAGTCAAGACACCTTAAATGAAGGATATCAGATGAAATTATCACTTATTTCCGCTTTTTTAATATTTATGGTGCCAACCGCATGGGCTGATAATAACGGCGGGTTACAAAAGGGTGAAGCACCGCCTCCTCCGCATGCGCTGGATAGCGGTTATCGCGGCACGGATGATGCCCGTATTATGACCATCGAACAGGCGAAACAAATGCATGATGGCGCGACCATTTCACTGCGCGGCAACCTTATTGACGGTAGCGGCGATAAGTATGTATTTCAGGATAAATCCGGAAAAATCGACGTTATTATCCCAAAAGCAGTTTTTGACGGCAGAACAGTCAAACCAGACCAGATGATCAGCATTAACGGTTCGCTTGATAAAAAGTCATCGCCTTCCGTGGTGCGTGTCGATCATCTGCAGAAATAACTCAGCGAAGCGTTAACGCTGTATTTTCATCCTAACTCACCTATTGGCTTAAGGAGTCAGCTATGAGTGATACTCAACAACGTACGAACGCTTATCCGCAACCCCCTTTCCCGGAACAGCCGCAGACGCCACCAGGACTGGCTTCAGAGATGCAACCTGTTCCCGATCACGGGGAAACGAGCTATAAAGGCCACGGCCGTCTGGCGGGCAAAAAAGCGCTGATTACCGGCGGTGACTCCGGTATCGGCCGCGCGGTGGCCATTGCCTACGCCCGTGAAGGCGCCGATGTCGCCATTAACTATCTGCCTGAAGAAGAGAAAGACGCCGCAGAGGTTATCGACCTTATCAAGGCCGAAGGACGCAACGCCGTCGCGCTGCCGGGGGATGTCCGGGATGAAACCTTCTGCCAGAACCTGGTGGAAGAAGCGGTGGCTAAACTTGGCGGGCTGGACATTCTGGTGAATAACGCCGGTCGCCAGCAGTATCGGGAATCGCTGGAAGAACTCACTACCGAAGATTTCGATGCCACGTTTAAAACCAACGTTTATGCCCCGTTCTGGATCACCAAAGCGGCGCTTCGCCATCTGAAAGCCCCTGCGGCAATTATTAACACCTCCTCGGTGCAGGCGGTAAAACCCAGCCCTGTCCTGCTGGACTATGCCCAGACCAAAGCCTGTCTGGCGGTGTTTACCAAATCCCTTGCCAAACAACTGGGGCCGAAGGGCATTCGCGTTAATGCCGTGGCTCCCGGGCCTTACTGGACGGTACTGCAATCCAGCGGCGGCCAGCCGATGGAGAAAGTGAAG
Organism: Enterobacter cloacae complex sp. 382A5; assembly: GCF_050031095.1. Taxonomy (NCBI): domain Bacteria; kingdom Pseudomonadati; phylum Pseudomonadota; class Gammaproteobacteria; order Enterobacterales; family Enterobacteriaceae; genus Enterobacter; species Enterobacter cloacae complex sp. 382A5. The sequence goes on along the minus strand of NZ_JBLGVK010000001.1, from coordinate 2,223,605 downwards.
CAGTTTGGGGGTGACACACCGCTGGGCCGTCCGGGCCAGCCGGTGGAGATTGCACCTTTATACGTCACGCTGGCGTCAGATGAGTGTTCCTTTACGACCGGCCAGGTATGGTGTTCCGACGGCGGTGATGGCGTGATTTAACGTTTCCCTGTCCGAATGTGCAATAAATGAACAAGGACGTTCAGCCCCCCGCCAAAAACATGTTGTAACTCAAACAGATCAAATGTTAAAAATATTTTGCTATCAAGTTATCAAAATTAAACAACTTAGCTTGTCACCCGCATCGCTCTGTTTTTAACATCGCCTATGGAAAAAAATGGTCTGTTCAGTCAGCGCATACGCTTGCGCCATTTGCATACATTTGTGGCCGTCGCTCAACAGGGAACGCTGGGGCGTGCGGCTGAAACCCTTAACCTGAGCCAGCCTGCTCTCTCAAAAACGCTTAACGAGCTGGAACAACTGACCGGTGCCCGTCTGTTCGATCGCGGCCGTCTGGGCGCACAACTGACCCTGGTCGGGGAGCAGTTTCTGACCCATGCAGTCAAAGTGCTTGATGCGCTCAATACCGCCGGACAGGCGCTAAACCGTAAAGAAGAGCAGACGCACGAGATTGTCCGCGTGGGTGCCCTGCCCACGGCGGCGCTGGGTATTCTGCCGCCGGTGATTGGTCAGTTTCACAAACAGCAAAAACATACGACCCTGCAGGTCGCCACCATGAATAACACCATGCTGCTTGCGGGGCTGAAATCCGGCGAGCTGGATTTGGGTATCGGACGGATGTCAGATCCCGAACTGATGGTGGGTCTGAATTATGAACTGCTGTTCCTGGAATCCCTGAAGCTGGTGGTACGCCCTAACCATCCTCTGTTGCAGGATACGGTCACCCTAAGCCGGGTGATGGAGTGGCCGGTGGTCGTGTCACCAAAAGGTACGGTTCCACGGCAAAATGCCGAAACGTTACTGCAGATGCAGGGCTGTACGCTGCCGACAGGCTGTATTGAAACCCTGTCTGCTTCCCTGTCACGTCAGCTTACCGTGGATTACGACTACGTCTGGTTCGTCCCCTCCGGCGCGGTCAAAGATGATTTACGCCAGGGCACGCTCACCGCACTGCCGGTGACCTCGCCCGGCGCCGGCGAACCGATTGGCATTTTAACCCGCGTTGATACGCCGCTCTCATCAGGTGCACAGACGCTACTGAGCGCGATACGTAAATCGATGCCTGCCTGATTCCTTTCCCCTTGCCCTGACCCTCTCCCCCCGGGGCGAGGGTCATTCCTGCGTTCTAATCATTTAATGCGAAATCATTTATTAACAATTGCGCAAAACAATTTAACAGTTTTATCATAGCGAAGAATTCACCAAATGGTTCGTAAATGTTTTATCAACCCCGAATTCAAGCGTATTAATCATTATTCCCACTGCATTTATTACCCACCTGGTACACTTCCGGCACGTTGTCGTGCTGTGCAGCGGGGGATCTTAAGGAGAAAGAGATGGCATTTGGCAGCGCGCCACGTGGGATACCCCGTATCCTGCAGTGGCTCCTTGCCGGACTGATGGCAATCGTCGGTCTGGCCGTTGGCGGGTTGGGTTTTAAACTCGTCACCGTAGGCGGAAGTGGATACTTCCTGATCATGGGCGTGGTAATGGTGATTGCCGCGATCCTGATTTTCATCAACCGCAGCAGCGGGATTGTGTTGTATGGCATCGCGTTTATCGCGTCGCTGTTCTGGGCGGTAAGCGATGCCGGCTGGGATTTCTGGCCGCTCTTCTCACGCCTCTTCACCTTTGCGGTTCTGGCATTCCTGTGTGCCCTCGTCTGGCCGTTCCTGCGTGCGGCAAACCGTGCGACGCCGGTGAAAAAAGGCCCGGCCTTTGGTGTGGCGGCGCTGCTCGCCGTGGCAATGCTTGTCAGCCTGGGCTGGATGTTTAAACCCCAAACGCTGGTGGCGGCGAATGAGCCGGTGCCGGTGAAACCGGTCGCGGCTGGCGAACAGCAGAAGAACTGGGCACACTGGGGTAACACCACCCACGGGGATCGTTTTGCGGCCCTCGACCAGATTAACAAGCAGAACGTTAACGAGCTGAAAGTCGCGTGGGTTGCCCATACCGGGGATATCCCCCAGAGCAACGGCTCCGGTGCGGAAGACCAGAACACGCCGCTGCAGATTGGCGACACGCTCTACGTCTGTACGCCGTACAGCAAAGTGCTGGCGCTGGATGTAGATTCCGGGAAAGAGAAGTGGCGTTACGACGCCAAAGCCACGGCCCCGAACTGGCAGCGCTGCCGTGGGCTGGGCTATTTTGAAGATTCACAAAAGGTGACAACGTCACAGACAGATGTGCAGCCCGCCGCCTGCCCGCGCCGTCTGTTCCTGCCCACCACCGATGCCCGCCTGATTGCCATCAACGCCGATAACGGTAAAGCCTGCGAAGACTTTGGTGACAAAGGTACCGTGGATCTGAGCGTGGGTATGGGTGAGATAAAACCGGGCTACTATCAGCAAACCTCCACGCCGCTGGTGGCAGGAAACGTGGTGGTGGTCGGCGGACGCGTGGCGGATAACTTCTCCACCGGCGAACCGCCGGGCGTGGTGCGCGCCTATGACGTTCATACCGGTAAACTGGCCTGGGCGTGGGATCCGGGTAATCCGGACCTGACCGGCCTGCCGCCGGAAGGCCAGACCTACACGCGCGGTACGCCGAACGTCTGGTCTGCAATGTCCTATGACGCAAAACTGAACCTGATTTACCTGCCAACCGGTAACGCCACGCCAGATTTCTGGGCCGGAGAACGCACCGCGCTGGATGATAAATACAGCTCCTCCATCGTTGCCGTTGACGCCACCACCGGCCAGGTCCGCTGGCATTTCCAGACCACCCATCACGACCTGTGGGACTTCGATCTGCCTTCTCAACCGCTGCTGTACGATCTGCCAGACGGTAAAGGCGGAACCACGCCGGTACTGGTGCAGACCAGTAAACAGGGCATGATCTTTATGCTCAACCGCGCAACCGGCAAACCGGTGGCGAAAGTGGAAGAACGTCCGGTCCCGGCGGGTAACGTGCAGGGCGAACGCTACTCCCCGACGCAGCCGTATTCCGTCGGTATGCCGATGATTGGCAACCAGACCCTGACCGAATCCGACATGTGGGGCGCGACGCCTGTCGACCTGCTGCTGTGCCGCATCCAGTTTAAAGAGATGCGCCATCAGGGGGTCTTTACCCCGCCGGGTCTCGATCGTTCCCTGCAGTTCCCTGGCTCACTGGGCGGGATGAACTGGGGCAGCGTCTCGGTCGATCCGAACAACGGGCTGATGTTCGTCAACGATATGCGCCTGGGTCTGGCCAACTACATGGTACCGCGTGCCAGCGTGGCGAAAGACGCCAGCGGGATTGAGATGGGTATTGTGCCCATGGACGGCACGCCATTCGGCGCCATGCGCGAGCGTTTCCTGTCACCGCTGGGTATTCCATGCCAGAAACCGCCGTTTGGCACGATGTCCGCGGTTGACCTGAAATCCGGCAAGCTGGTGTGGCAGGTTCCGGTGGGCACCGTGGAAGATACCGGCCCGCTGGGTATTCGCATGCATATGCCGATCCCTATCGGGATGCCAACCCTTGGCGCGTCGCTCTCCACCCAGTCTGGCCTGCTGTTCTTTGCCGGCACTCAGGATTTCTACCTGCGCGCGTTCGATACCGCCACCGGAAAAGAGATCTGGAAAGACCGTCTGCCGGTCGGCAGCCAGTCCGGGCCGATGACCTACGTTTCACCGAAAACCGGTAAACAGTACATCGTCATTAACGCTGGCGGCGCCCGCCAGTCACCGGATCGCGGTGATTACGTTATCGCGTATGCGTTACCCGATAAAAAGTAAGCGATGAAAAAAGGGACCGAAAGGTCCCTTTTTATTTGTAGGTCGGGTAAGGCGAAGCCGCCACCCGACACAACACGCCACTCAGAACGTCTCCCAGTTATCCCCGGAAACCGCTGCCGCCGGACGCAGCGGCGCATTCTTCGCCACTGGCGCAGACGTTGCCGCCCGGCCTTGCTTCGCGCCGCTCAGTCGAAATGCACCCACCGCCTCGGTCAGACGCGCGCCCTGTTCTTCCAGCGACGCCGCCGCGGCGGAAGCCTCTTCCACCAGCGAGGCGTTCTGCTGGGTCACTTTATCCATCTCAGAAATCGCCTGGCTCACCTGCTCAATACCACGGCTCTGTTCATCAGACGCGGCAGCGATCTCCAGCATAATGTCCGTGACGCGTTTAACCGCTTCGACGATTTCATTCATGGTATTACCGGCGGCGACGACCTCACCCGAGCCCTGGTCAATCAGCGAAACGGATTCGTTGATCAGACTTTCGATCTCTTTGGCGGCATTCGCACTGCGGCTTGCCAGAGTACGAACTTCGCTTGCCACCACGGCAAACCCGCGCCCCTGCTCACCCGCACGCGCCGCTTCTACCGCCGCGTTGAGCGCCAGAATATTGGTCTGGAAGGCGATACTGTTAATCACGGCGGTAATTTCAGAAATCTTCTTCGAACTGGTGGAGATATTGCCCATGGTTTTAACCACCCCGGAGACCATCTGGCCGCCACGGCTGGCTTTACCGGAGGCATCTTCCGCCAGCTTGCTGGCATGGTGCGCGTTATCGGCGTTCTGTTTCACCGTTGCGGTGAGCTGCTCCATGCTGGCTGCCGTCTGCTCAATGGCAGCCGCCTGCTGCTCGGTACGGGAAGAGAGGTCGGTGTTGCCTGCGGAGATTTCGCTGGTGCCACGATAGATCTCTTCCGCCCCCTGACGCACGGTTCCAACGGTGTTCTCCAGCGAGTGCTGCATGGTTTGCAGGTCGCGTGTCAGGCGGCCAATTTCGCTGCGTCCGGCCACATCGTCCGGCATGGTGAGGTCGCCTTTGGCGATATTTTCAATGCGTTTCGCGGCGCGCTGCAGCGGGGTGATCACCGTGCGACGCAGCACGACAAAGGTCATGGCCGTCAGCACCAGCGCCAGGGCAAACGCGCCCACCATAAACATCAGGCCCAGTTGGGTGCGGCTGTGAGCCTTAACCGTCAGGGCGTTCGCGCGCTCGGTACGGATCTTAATCGCCTTCAGCAGCACGGCGTTGTAGGCATCATCCAGCGGGCGGGCGCTTTCGTTTTCATGGTTAATGATGGCTTCAAACATGCCGTTTTTTGCAAACTTAAGCATCGGCTGCAGGCCTGCGATATAGGCGTCATAGCGTGTTTTCAGATCGGCATCCAGCGCTTCATCCTCAGGCGTACGAACCGCGCGATTGATGTATGCATTAAACCCTTCCTGAGACTGTTTGATCCGTTTTTCCGCCTCAGCGATGTTTTGCTTCATCGCATCCATTTCCGCGATACGGCTCGCCGCCCCGGCGTGGATCATATTGATACGCGCGGTTCGCAGATGGTTTGAGCTATTCGACAGCCCCATACGCACCTGAATTTCAGACGTGACATCCTGCTGATCGGTGTCGGCCTGTAAAAGGAAATACCCCGCCAGACCTGCGCTCAAGGCAAATAGCAGAATAATGCCACCGAGAATGGAGGAAAACAGCGGAACCAGCCTGATGTGATGCAAGAAGCCCAGCTTGCGCTGCGCTGGCATCGAAGTAGTGTTGTCCATGACCGTCGACTCTCTTGTAGGTAAGATGCGTAAAAACACGCCTGTTAAATAGTCATCGGCACGGCTGAGATTTAGATTACGGCTAAAAACGCCGCACTGGTCACACTTTAGAGAAGATTATTAAAGAAACGCCAGCGGCGAAAAACCGCTGGCGTAAGAGTTACTTGTCGCCGAAATGAATAACGGTACGAATGGATTTACCTTCATGCATCAGATCGAACGCCTCGTTGATCTGCTCCAGCGGTAAACGGTGGGTAATGAACGGATCGAGCTGGATTTTCCCGGCCATCGCATCTTCAACCATCCCCGGCAGCTGCGTGCGCCCTTTCACGCCGCCAAACGCTGAGCCACGCCATACGCGCCCGGTTACCAGCTGGAACGGACGGGTTTTGATCTCCTGGCCCGCACCGGCCACGCCGATGATAATGCTCTCGCCCCAGCCTTTGTGGCAGCATTCAAGCGCAGAACGCATCACGTTCACGTTGCCGATACATTCGAAGCTAAAGTCCACGCCGCCGTCGGTCATCTCAACAATGACCTCCTGAATCGGTTTTTCGTGATCTTTCGGGTTCACGAAATCGGTCGCGCCCATTTCACCCGCCAGTTTGAATTTCTCCGGGTTGGTATCCACCGCGATGATCCGCCCGGCCTTCGCCTGGACCGCGCCCTGAATCACCGCCAGACCAATCCCGCCAAGACCGAACACCGCCACGGTGTCGCCCTCTTTCACTTTCGCCGTGTTGTGTACTGCCCCAATCCCGGTGGTGACGCCGCAGCCCAGCAGACAGACTTTATCCAGCGGCGCCTGCGGGTTCACCTTCGCCAGTGAGATCTCCGCGCAAACGGTGTATTCACTGAAGGTGCTGGTGCCCATGTAGTGGTAAACCGGCTCGCCGTTGTAGGAGAAACGGGTGGTACCGTCCGGCATCAGGCCCTTGCCCTGGGTGGCGCGAACCGCCTGGCAGAGGTTGGTCTTACCGGATTTACAGAACTTACACTCGCCGCATTCTGCGGTGTACAGCGGGATCACGTGGTCGCCCGGCTTCAGGCTGGTCACGCCTTCGCCCACTTCCACCACCACACCGCCCCCTTCATGGCCGAGCACCGCCGGGAAAACGCCTTCCGGATCGTCGCCCGACAGCGTAAAGGCATCGGTATGGCACACCCCGGTATGGGTAATTTTGATCAGCACTTCGCCCTTCTTCGGCGGAGCAACGTCAATTTCAACGATTTTGAGCGGCTGGCCAGGGCCAAATGCGACGGCTGCGCGAGATTTCATAGTGTCTTCCCTTATTGTGTGGTGTGTGGGTTTATTTTAGATAAGCGCGCAGTAAATGGCCGACTTCTGCCATGCGCACGGCTCGCTGATCCGGCGTGGTTTCCCCCGTTACCAGCTCATCTTTGAGGTGAATTTCGACCATTTCGCCCATCAGGCCATTGGCAGCGCCGCGCACGGCGGCAATTTGCTGCAGGATGGCCAGACAGGGGTCGCCCGACTCCAGCGCGCGTTCAAGGGCATCAACCTGGCCCCGAATGCGACGAACGCGAGTGAGGATACGTTTTTTATCTTCGGGTGAGTGCGGCATACGGCCTCCTGATACTATAGGGGGGTATGGTACCCCTTAAAGCAACATTATGTAAACAACAGCTTTCATAGGGTTATCAGGCTCTTGAAGCGCATTATCATACATAAGTAATTCTGAATAATTTCTCTTTGAAATGCTGGCCTCAACATTCGAATTAAGCCATTTTCTATGGCTAAGCCAAAAAAAAGCGTCACCAGTACCCTTTATTCGCTGGAATCGATAAGCAGCATTGATAATAATTCAAAAAACCTTCTAAACCTTAAACCTGGTAACAGGTTGAAATGAAATGGTTTCCGCCATGATTAAATTTTCCTTAATAATAAAGGCTTCTACGAAATCTTATTTTTTGGCGTTCAGAATCTGTAAGCGGTCAAAATCAAACCACTCCTCTTTGATGTAAGATATATAATTCAAAATAATTATCGAAACCATATTGCGCAAGCCATTGTTATATATGGAGAAAAATCACAACACCTTAAAATAACGATCAATATCAATGAGTTACAACATTGATCGATGTCTGATCACGTGCTAAACCTAAATCCAGGTAAAAATATCTTATGGAGAAGAGTATGATGTCGTGGCGAGTATTAAGTTCTGTCATTTGCCCTAACACAGGAATCGTTTATTCGCACATTGTTGGTTTGAAATTATTAAGATTAATAATTTGGTACGAGAGTGACATCTATCTTTTGCCCGGAGACAGAATACATACAACAAAAAATGGAATTTTTGTAAATGGCGTGTTCAACCACATATCCCTTTATAACGTCTCGCCATACAATGAGAACCTGTGGGACGAAATAAAAAACAAAATGGCCTGTCCTTTTAATAAAAACCTGGATTCTGAAGACTGCTCATACACTGAGCATTGCAATGCGCGCAAATGCCCGCACGGATTTGAGACAACCCCGTTGATAATAAGAGTGCCTCGCGATAGCTAATCATTTAATAAGTTAGCTTTTGGATCCGCTGCCCCCTGTTACAGGGACCGCATGCTTAACATATATTTTACTGAGATACCAACTGAAACCCTATCAGTTACGGCCCCCGCGCGCCTGCCGATGACTTGCGGCAGGCGCGAGGCCATATCTCAGATAACATACGTTATTAATCATTTGGTTTGGTATTATTTATACTTTTATTCATCCTGGTGGCAGAGGTCTTCTACCACATCTTTTAACTAAACTTTAAATGTTACGCGCGGAGATCTCTGCTTTAGTTAAGCTGTATAGCTCATCTTGTAACCTATTAAGCGCGTTGTTCTCTTCTCGCAGCATTTTGCCGTTATTTTGCAGTATTAAGTCGTTAAAGGACCCTGCCCCTGCGAAAATAGACCTGATACCTAACAAGGCCTGCTCATAATCAGAGTCCAGCTGTTCGCGAAAATAGATGAGTTTCTTTGACCAAACACTTTCATTACATGAAACAAGCAACTCAATGATATTATTGAGTAAAACCTGAATATCCGATTTCATTTCAACCCCCCAAAATTAACTGTTTCCACGCCTGGAATTTCCCAAGGCGCAGGGATGACAACCTGCTCAGTACCCCCAGGGAAAATATCAGACTGGTAGCCTACCTCTCCGACATACACCTTCGAGCCTGCAGGAATTTTTATCTCATAAAAACTATCTATCACGGATTCAGAACCGTCTGGCCATTTTGGCAACACCGCCTTATCGACACGTGTTTGTAGTACCCCTAAAGGTCGTTCATAGCTGAAAAATCGCCCCAACTCAGTGCCGCTTTGACCCCCTCTAAAAAAAGTGGTGTCCTGGGACAAAGTTATTTCCTTATAAGCTCCGCCTGAAAATGTTTCAGCAAAGCGTTCGCTCAATGGTCCTGGCTTTATCATCGAATATTCCCCCTCGACTTTTCCCAGAACATGGAGATTGCTAAGCTCACTCGCTGCCCCCAGTCTACCAAGCCCAAGACCCGCAGCAACCGAAGTCGCAGCAATAATCATCCCTTTATTGTCCATAACCTGATTGTAACCCGCTGGCGCATCGCCACCGAGCTGCTGGGCGGTCTGGTGGAATCCCTCAATGTTGCCATTATAAATCCCACCCGCGGCCAGCAACCGACCTGCAGTTTTGCTGTTGATGGTCTTTGCTGCCTGGGCATGTTGCGTCGGTGCCGCCGTACGAACGTGATAACCAGGGCGTTTCAGCTGCCGGGAAATGAGGTAACTGAGCCGGGTTTGAAGGAACAAAGGCAGGTTATTGCGAAGGTCACCGGATGTTGTCAGCACGCCCGAAATGGCATGCCCGGTTACGTCTTTTCTCAGCAGAACGAGCTTTCCGGATTTGATGTCGTTAAGCGTGTCACGGTAAGCCATCCAGGGTTGCTGCCAGTGGAACGGTTGATAACGGCTGACAAACCGCGTGTAGCCCTGCGGTAAATTCCACTCCTGTATGATGCGGTTTGGCAGTGCTGTATCTGCCAGGTCTGCTGCCGCCTTGTCCGGGTGAATAATGTGAGGAATGTCCTCAAGGTAGATGTCGTCCAGTGACATGGCCTGGCTGTGATGAAGCATGGTATCCCTGTAGCGCTGCCGTTAAGTGCCCCATTATTGCTCATTCCCGACACCTGTCAAACATCCCCAATTTAATCTGCAACCGCAGAAACAGACACGCCCTTTCCTGCGCTTACCCGGCCTTCATTTCTATTGCTAATCTTTGCAACTCTTCTTTCAGCCAGCGGGTTGCGCCCCGCTGACCGCTGCGTTTATGGGAGTAAATTTTCACGTCAAATTTTTGAATGGCGAACGGTAAGGTAAAAATGTTGATATTCACTGCCGCCTTCAGCTTTTCGGCTGCATACCGGGGAATGGCCATCAGCAGATCGCTTTGCGCAACGATAAACGGTGCGCTGAGCATTGACGGGGTTTTGATTGCAATGTGCCGGGTATAGCCCAACTCCTCCAGCCGTAAATCCAGCACGCCCTGCTTCTCATTCCAGGGGGTGACAACCAGATGGCGGGCCGCGAGATAATCCTCCAGCGTCAGACGTGTCCGGCTTGCGTTGCTGATGACCACATACTCATCTTCAAACCAGCTTATCTCCTCCAGTTCAGGATGGCGGATCTCCTCCGCCGTGCTGAAACCGAGCGCCAGATCCACTTCGCCTGCCAGCAGCTCCGTCAGCGCCGGGCTGTGCGGCAGATAACGCAGTTCAAAACGCAAACCCGGCGCGGCATCCTGCAACGTGTGCATCAGGGCCGGGAATATACAAAGCGCGGTAAAATCTGTAATCGCAATGTGCAGGCTCTCGCTACTTTTGGCCGCTTCAAACTCCGGCTGCGGGGTAAGCTCATGATTAAGAAACGACAAAGCAGAAGCAATGGACGGCGCGAGCTGTGTGGCATACACGCTGGGTGACATGCGATGCCCTTCCCGGAAAAATAGCGGATCATTCAGCGTCGTTCGCAAACGTGACAGCGCATGGCTCAGTGCCGATGTGCTCATCGCTAACTCATCGGCGGCCAGGCGAACCGAACGGTGACGGTAAATGGCGTCGAAAACGGGCAGCAGGTTTAGATCAAGGCGTCTCAGGGCCGGATGCATAATATTCATCATTTGTTGATTTCATTGCACTTAATTCTTCGGACAATACTCCGTATGCTTAGCGCCATCAATCGCAAAACATGCAGGAAATACCATGAGCATTACTATTCGTCAGGCCCGCCCCGAGGATGCGGCGGCCATTTACGCCATGATCTATGAGCTGGCGGTCTATGAAAAAGCGCCGGAAGAAGTGATCACCACGCCGGACGAGATCCGCGAAACCCTCTTTGGCACAGACAGTAAAACCGAAGCGCTGATCGCGGAGTATGAAGGTAAGATCGCTGGCTATGCCGTGTTCTTCACCAGCTATTCAACCTGGCTTGGCCGCAATGGTATCTATATGGAAGACCTGTATGTATCCCCGGATTATCGCGGTAAAGGCGCGGGTAGAGCCTTGCTGAAACATATCGCGCAGCTCGCCGTAAAACGCCAGTGTGGTCGTCTGGAATGGAGCGTACTGGACTGGAACCAGCCGGCAATCGACTTCTACCTGAGCATTGGCGCGCTCCCGCAGTCCGAGTGGGTGCGCTATCGCCTGGATGGAGAAGCTCTGCTGAAATTTGCCGGGTAAACGGCGCGCGCTGTGCAGAGATCCCGGCTGTGCGGGATCTATGCTACAATTCCATAAATTTCATTAACATATTGTTGAATACCATGAGCACAGCCCCCTTCATTCGTCCTCAACTTACCCTGCCAAACGGCGCTGACAAACTGCTGCTGCACTCCTGCTGCGCGCCCTGCTCCGGCGAGGTAATGGAGGCCATTCAGGCCTCAGGCATTGATTACACCATCTTCTTCTATAACCCCAATATCCACCCGCAAAAGGAGTACCTCATCCGTAAGGAAGAGAATATTCGTTTTGCGGAAAAACACGGCGTGCCCTTTGTTGATGCGGATTACGATACGGACAACTGGTTTGAACGCGCAAAAGGGATGGAATGGGAGCCTGAGCGTGGGATCCGCTGCACCATGTGTTTCGATATGCGTTTCGAACGCACGGCGTTATACGCGGCGGAAAATGGTTTCAGTGTGATCAGTAGCTCCCTTGGCATCTCGCGCTGGAAGAATATGCAGCAGATTAATGACTGCGGTCAGCGCGCGGCAGCCCACTATCCGGGCATGGTCTACTGGGATTATAACTGGCGTAAACAAGGCGGATCGTCGCGGATGATTGAGATCAGCAAGCGCGAACAGTTTTATCAGCAGGAGTACTGCGGGTGCGTATATTCTCTGCGTGACAGCAACCTTCACCGCAAGTCTCAGGGGCGTCCTCTCATCAAAATTGGCAAACTGTTTTACGGCAAAGACGAGTCTGACGAGTAAGGCGGCGCGAAGGGAGACATATCCTAAAACGCGCCAGAATCCGCATTACGGCTCTCAGATGTTGAAATAGCGGCTATCCTTTAATTATCCACAAAAGGAGGTAACAATGTCTGATTTCGACGCTGATAAAAATGCACAGTATGCTGGTGATAAAGCCAAAAATAAACTCGACGAACTGACGGGCTCTGCTCAGCAGCAGTTTGGTGAATTCGTTGACTCCCCTAAACATCAGGTGAAAGGGGCAGCACGAAAATATGCTGCGCAGGCCAGTGATGCCGTCTCTGATGTCACTGAGGCAGTCAGAAATAACCCGTTAACCGGCCTGATTGCGGCTGGTGCTGTGGGTATTGTTCTGGGCCTGTTACTCGGCCGTAAATAATCTCAGGCCCCACGGGGCCTTATTTTATTAGCTAAACAATCTTACCATGCGATCTAACTCCTCTTCCTTCACAGCGCGGGAAAGATAATATCCCTGGAAACTTTTTACGCCTAACGCCACCAGCTTTTCAAATTTCTCTTCGCTATCCACCCCCTCTGCAATACATTCGCTACCGGTCATATCACTGTATATCTGAATCGCTTTGATAAGTTTGTAATCATTGTCATTAGCGACAAACTTTCCGACAATATCCCGGTCAAGCTTTAAACCATCAAAATGAACCTGCCTCACCGGAAACATGGTTTGATGGCTGGAGAAGCAATCATCCAGGAATAACCGACACCCCGTACTGCGCAGGCGACGCATGGTTTCTGGGATGGTTTTATCTTTGGTCACATCAATATCTTCAGCAAATTCAAAGACCAGGTTCCCGGCCCACTGGGGTTTGAGCAGCATCTTGATGGCTTTTTTGGCCATCTCGGGCAAGGCATTTCCGGCCGCGAGTTCCGGCGGTATATTCACCGAAAAATAATATTTCCCGTTATATTTGTTGATGCCAGAAACAGCGGCATGAAGCACCAGCGCCGTGATATTCAACCATAGCTCACGATTTTTCACTCCGGTAAGAAAATGGGCAGGCTTGATAATTTTACCGTTCTTGTTCCAGCGTAATAAAATCTCAAACCCCACACCCTTTTTATTTTTATCGGTGATGACTTGATACGCAGGAAATATCTCCCTTTTAAGCAGCGCATTAAAGACATCCACCTCAGTACTGGACAGTGATTCTATTTTGCCCTGCCGTTCCCCACTCCCTGACGCAGAAAAACCCTGAGAATTTTTATACCACAACTGGATTAATTGCAGCTTTCTTAAACCGGCCTTGCGATGTGTATATACCGTTTTATTCGTCAGCCCAAATTTTTTGCACTGTTTATTTACCGACATGCCCCGGTAGAAATTTAATAAGACATCAAGTTCTCTGTTTGTGAGCCCTTTTTGACGGTCTTTAAAGCTACAGTCCGCATGATGCTCCTGCAATGAGCGAGATCTGTCCCTGCATGCGTCGCTTTTTTTCTGGACACGCGCAATAATATCGCCGCTGTTGGCGATGCGGATCAGAGATAATTTTTGGTTGTTATTCAACAAACTACGCAAGGTCCCGTACAGCCAACTGTCAGGTATATTGCCATACAGAGTGACCGGGCGGATGACGGGAAGCGTGTTAAGAAGATCGGCAAGGTGCCTGAGGCTCTGCAAAAGATCCACGATCTCTTCCCCGAGAAAGACCGTAATTTTAGCGTCCTGATTTTTGATAATAGTGTAGACATCTTCCCGATTTGCGACGTCATCCTCAAAACGCACCTGTGACGCCAACCCTCCCTGCTCTTTCAGTAACAGACGGTACCCCTGGAACGTAAAACTGCAGGCTGAAATAACAAATTCCTGTGCATGACAATCATGATTATTGTGAGAATTGTTTTGAATCATAATGCGCTCCTGGGTACAAAAACACCGTTGCTCTGGTCAATAATGACCAGCACATCGAGACTAAAAACATGCGGAAATGTCACAAGCCTGAATATAACCTGCGTAACAGGTTAATTTTATCTTACCCCCGTAGGTTAATAAACCGTTATCAACGTATCGCCCTGCAACATCTTTGCGTTAATCACCGCCTGGATCCATATGCTGTGCAAATATAACAATCTTTGCAAATAACGACGGAAAATGTTTTCCCCGCAAGGTATAATGAAAATTCCGAAAAAGAAGTCTGGACACTTCATTACGTCGGCTTGCTCAAAAAGAGAAAATGCTATGGATAATCATATCTCATCCAGGGCCTTGCTACATCGAAGGGATGTTATTAAGAACAACCCGCGGTTTAGCGAGGCAATAATAGAACACTACAAAATCAATGACAGCATCTATAAAAAACAACCCTTGTTCTACAAAACAATGCTCCAGGAATCACGATTCAATATTATTCTTGCCATGTGTTGTTTTATATTCGGCAATCAGGCCGAATCTGTTTCAGAGATAAAAGCATTATGTTCGCGATACAAAATCGCCAGTCCCAACAGCGTTATTGCTATCATCACCTTACTGAGAACTACCGGGCGGATTAAGACCTGGCGCTGTATGGAGGATCGCCGAAAGACGCGCATCGCCCCCACGCAAAAAGGACTGGATGAACTAAAACGTTACATGAGCGGCGCATTTATACCTGTCAGTATTCTTTACCCGACATTTAACATCGACCTTAACCTGTTAGATAACGATATTCTGAGAAATAACTTTTTCCGCCGGGCGGCTGAGTATCTGTTTCGCGGATTAACCTTCAAAGCCGTGTTACCGGAAGTGGGGTTATTTATTGATAAAGATGGAGGGCGAATGATTATGCTGTATTTATATTTGCAGGCCATTAAAAACAAAACCGCACATGGCGCGATAATTGATTATTCGCCCGGCACACTGGCGAAAGCATTTTTTGTCTCACGTATCCATGTGGCACGCATTATTAAATCTGCGCAAGAGGCAGGTTATCTTAAAGACAGAGGGGATGGCCGCATGACCATTTATCCTGCATTTATGCAGCTCGTCGAAAATTATGCCGGGTTATATTTTGCCTATGTCACGCATTACATCAACGTGGTTCCGAAGGAGCGACGCCAGGGTGGGGATGTAACCTCCCCGGTATAATCCTGGGGCGTTCGGTTTCCCGAGCGCCCTTTTCTGTTCGTCAGCGTTCCCGCAACGCCTCTTTCGCCTTGTTCAGCGGTTTCAGCAGATAATCCAGAATGGATTTACTGCCCGTTTTAATATCCACCGTCGCAATCATCCCCGGGAATACCGGAAATTCCTTGCCCTGTTTATTGGTCAGGTGGTTACTGTCAGTACGGATATAGACGCGGTAGTAGTACACGTCTCTTTTGACCTCATCCTGAAGGGTATCGGGTGAAATCATGGTCACCTCACCCGTCAGTCCACCATAAATCGAGTAGTCATAGGCGGTGATTTTCACCAGCGCTTTTTGTCCGGGGTGGATAAACGCCACATCACGCGGTGAAATTTTCGCTTCTACCACCATCTGATCGTCAAGAGGCACCAGGCTCATCAGTTTCCCATTGGGCGGGATAACCCCGCCGACGGTGGTGACGTCGATGTCCTTCACAATCCCGCGCACCGGCGCGTTGAAGGTCAAACGGGTCAGGGAATCCTCGCGCCCTTTCATGACCGAGCGCTGGGCTTCGATCTCCGCATTCGCTTTCGCCAGCTCTTCACGGGCGCGCACGTAATACTGGTTTTTCATTTCGGTGATTTTGTTCTCAAGCTCGTTTTTTTGCCGCTCCAGACGTAACACCTCCACCTTGCTCGCCGCCCCCTGAGTGACCAGCGGACGGGTTAACGACAGCTCGCGCTGGACCAGTTCAGCCCCCTGACGCAAACCGGCCAGCCCTTTTTCCAGGCTTTCGCGACGGGACTGGAAGAGCGCCGTTTCCTGTTTGACCAGTTCAACGTCGTCATCCAGCTCTTGCGGAAACGTCAGTTCCGTGTCGTTCACTTCCGCTTTCAGGCGCGCAGCCGTGGCCAGCGCGGCATTCAGACGAGACTCACTTTCCAGCACGCTGGATTCTGTTTTGGTGCGGTCAAGCTGAGCCAGCCGCTGCCCACGTTCAACGATGTCACCTTCGCGCACCAGCAGGCTATGGATAATGCCCCCCTCCAGCGACTGAATGACCTGCTCGTGAGAAGACGGGATCACTTTGCCGTTGCCGGTGGTGACTTCATCAAGCTGGAACAGACTCGCCCAGGCGATAAACGCCGCAAGCAGCGCGAACAGCGACCAGGCCACCCACGTTGAGCGCGGCAGGCGCGGCTCTTTCAGGCGGCTGTTATAGCGGGATAGATCATTCATGCCATTCCCTCCTCGGCCACGGCCGCCGGTTTCATGGTCACGGTACGCTGCGCTGCCTTTTGCGGCGCCATACCGTGCTGACGCAGGATCGCGTCGCGCGGGCCATCCATCACCACCTTGCCGTTTTCCAGCACGATGATGCGGTCAACCAGATCCAGAATCGGCAGCCGGTGTGTTGCCACCACCAGCGTCCGGCGCTTGCCCAGCCATTGCTGTAAGTGCTGAATGAACTGCTTTTCGCTCATCTCATCCAGCCAGGCGGTAGGCTCGTCCAGCAGAAGAATATTGGGCGACGTGATCAGGGCGCGCGCCAGCAACAGCGCCTGTCGCTGGCCGCCGGATAACCCGGCCCCCCCTTCATTGATGAGGTAGTTCAGCCCCATTTTCTGCTTACGCACGAACTCCAGCGCACCGCTGTTAACCAGCGCCTGATGGATCTCCTCGTCGGTGGCAAGCGGGTTACCCATCAGGATATTGTCGCGCACAGAGCCAAAGAACAGCCGCGCCTGCTGGCTGAGCAGCTGCATATCCCGGCGCACATCGGCGGTGTCGAGATGATTTAAGGCAATATCATCCAGCAGAATGCTTCCCTGCTGCGGTTCCTGCATCCCGGCCAGAAGCTGCAGCAAGGTACTTTTGCCGGAGCCGTTGCGCCCCAGCACCGCCACCCGTTCGCCGGCGCGGATCTGCAATTTGCTGATGTGCAGCACGGTCAGTTTTTCCTCGTCGTCGTACCAGAATCCCACGTCGTCGAGGGTATAGTTCCCGCGCAGATGGGCTTTATGCACCTTTTTACCCTGCTGAGGATCGTCAATCGGGCGCTGCATCAGATCGTCCAGACCCTTTCTCGCCACCTTCGCCGACTGCCAGCGGGACAGCACGCTCGAAATCTGTGAGAGCGGCGCGATGGTGCGCGAGGCCAGAATCGAGGTTCCCACCAGCGCACCGGTGGTCATGTCGCCGCTGATGACCAGATAGCACCCCACCAGCAACACTACCGCGTAAACTATGGACTGTACCTCCTGGGTCCAGGTCAGGAGCAGTCCGGTCAGCCAGCGCTGTTTCATTCCGACGGTGGCCGCCACATCGTTGGTGTTGTTCCACTGATTCTGAAAACGCTGTTCGGCGCGCATCAGCTTGATGTCCTCAATGCCCTGTACCGCCTCCACCAGGGTGGCGTTACGAATGGCGGATTCGCGCATCCCTTCGCTGGAGAGTTTTCCCAGCGGGCGCTGTACCAGCAGGCCCGGGATCAGCAGCAGCGGCACGGCAAGCAGAACCACCAGCACCAGCGGACCGCCAATCATCCACAGAATGAACACAAACAGCAGGAAGAACGGCAGATCGGAAATCGCCGCAATGGTGGTGGAGGTAATCAGCTCACGCACCGACTCCAGCTCGCGGATCTGGGCGATAAACGACCCGGTCGATTTAGAGCGGGCGCCGTTTTTGATCCGCAGCGCGTGAGCAAACACCCGCTCGGAGATCCGCAGATCCGCCCGCTTACCTACCACATCCGAAATATGCACACGCAGCATACGCATAATGAACTCGAACACGATGGCGAGCATGACGCCGCCAAACAGCACCCACAGCGTGGCTTCAGACTGCGAGGGCACCACCCTGTCGTACACCTGCATGGAGAAGACCATGCCGGAGAGCGCCAGCACGTTCGCGACCAGCGCCACCAGCATGATGTCGCTGTAGCGTCGCCAGTCTTTCAGCGCCAGCTGCCAGAACCAGTTTTTCTCATAGGGTTTGATGTAATCATCCACGCGGGCATCCGGCGTGGATTCGAGCGGGCGCAACACCAGCAGCGTTTTCAGCCGTGCGCCGAGCGCTTCCCGCGTTAATGTTGTCTCCAGCCCGCCATCGCCGCTGAACTGCAGGCTGACGTTGCCGTCGTTGTCCATGCGGTTAATAACCGCGATCTGTCCGCCAGTGAACTCCGCCAGCAGCGGTAAACGCCACGGGTCGAGGGAGACGGCGTCTGCTTCCACCTTACGCATCCCAAGCCCAAGCTGGCGCGCCATCTCCTCCAGCACCAGCTGGCGCGGGGACTGGCTTTCATGGTTAATCGTGACCCGAACATGCTCCGCCGAAAAATCCAGCCGATAGTGCTTCGCGATGATGAGCATGCCCTGCAACCAGGGTTCGTACTGTGGATGTGTCTTCATAATCTCCGGGTTAACGCAAGTCGTCTAAAGAAACGCAAAAGGCCGCGGGGATCGCTCCCCGCGGCAGGGTTTTACGCAATTAACAGTTGATGATTGGCCAGCAGCGTCGCCAGATCCGTCTGGACGCCGTTCAGGGTCACCAGCGTGGTAGGCGAGAACTGACCGCCCGTACCGTCGAGGTCAACCTGGATTTCGGTATTGCTGCCGTTTTGCACCACGCGGATGTAATCGGTGATGTTCCCCGCGCTGCTGTCCAGCGTTGCCACCCCGTTCACATAGCTCGCCGAACCCGTGCCGGTATAACCGCTGTCGGAGAGCAGATCGCGCAGGTCGATACGGTCCGTATCCGCCGTGCCTTCCCAGGTGCCGACGGTAAAGCCGTTCACCACATCGTGACCGTTACCACCCGTGGCATCCGACGCGTTGATGAGCTTATAGAGCAACGTGTCGTGGCCGCCGCTGCCGATATTGAAGGTGTCGTTTCCGCCCCGGCCTTCGAACTGGTTATCACCGCTGTTGCCGGTAATGACATCGTCGAAGTCCGAGCCGTTGATCCCTTCAATGTTCAACAACCGCGTGGTGCCAAACCCGGTGTCCTGCGCCGTGGAGAGACGTAAATCAACGGTAATGCCGGACGTGGCGTTACGGTAATCCACCACGTCCATCCCACCGGTGTTGCTCCAGGTGTCATAGTCGGAATGGGTATTCCAGCCGCCGGAACCGTTATAGGTATAGGTGCCATCCTCTGCGATAAAGGTGTCGTTATACCCGGTGCCGGTAATCGTTCCGCTGTGGCCGCCGGTGGCCGCTTCGGCAGTGAGCACGTAGCCCTCCTTACCGTTGCCCGCCTCCAGGCCGCTCCAGGTGACATTATCCGACACGCCGTTAGTGATCTTGACGATCTCGGCCGAGTAGGTCTCATTCGGATCCAGCCCGTAGAAACTCACCAGCGCAGAGGTATCGTTCGAGCCGATACCGGACTGGGCGTTGATGATCTGCGAGGCCACCAGCACACCCGCGGCGTTATACAGATTGACCGTGTTGCCGTAGTAAGCGTTGATACCCTCACTGTCGACAATGTGCAGGTGCATCGCGGTGCCGTCGGCAATGGTTTTGCTGTTTTGCACCAGCACCACCTTACCGTTTTGCTGCGATACCAGCAGATCCTGTGTGCCGTCCCAGTTGTAATCCACCGCAGCCACGCCGGTGACGTTGGCAAGCCCAGACGCCAGCTGGCTCGAGGTCCAGGTGGAACCGTAACCGTTGTTGGTGAACAGGGTTGCGGTTTGTGACGCGCCGTAGGTGCTGAGCTTGATGATGTCCATCTGCCCGTCACCGTTCCAGTCCACCGCCACCGACAGATACCCCGCCGTGGCGTTAGAAGCTTCTACCGCGCTCTTGGTCGTGGACAGCTGTCCTGCACCGTTGTTGTAGTAGATCACCCCGCCGGTGTTGTTGTAGCTGCTGCCCAGGTACAGATCCATGTAGCCATCGCCGTTGAAGTCCGCCCACGTCATGGAGGCTGCCGTGGTGGTATTCGCCGCATTAACCACAAACACGTTGGTCAGGTTCTGGCCGATGGAGAGCGTGCCGTTGCCGTTGTTGTTCATCACGGTTAACGAGTACGCGCCGCTGCGGTTGGTGTGCTGCACAATGTCTACGGTGCCGTCGTTGTTCAGGTCGACGCCGGAGATTTCACGCATGGTGGTGAATTGTCCCCAGAAGCCTGCCCCGCCGTTGGTACCGTCTGGTGTCAGCACGCCATTGTTGTTAATCAGATAGGTTATGGAGTCCGCACCCGCATCGCCGTATGCCAGATCCAGATAACCATCCCCGTTTTTGTCGTACGCCACCACGCCGCCGTACCAGATGGTGGTCCCCATCGCCAGCTGGCTGGCGTTATAGGTGCTGCCATCGTAGGTCCACATCACCTGCGTAGAACCCGCGTAGGTGTTCTCCGTCGCAAAGATATCCTGCGTGCCGTTACGGTCAAAGTCAGCGGCGGTCTGGCTCACCACGTAATAGCCACGGGTGTTGCTCAGCGTATTGCCGGCATAGGTCGAGCTATCGCTGCTGGAGTAAGACTGGCCGTTAGCAATGATATTCCACAGGCCGCTGCTGTTCGTGCCGACGGTCATGGTCGAGTTATTGCTGTTCCCCGCCGTGGTCGCCCAGTCGGTATTCACGGTGGTGGTATCAATCACCAGGCTACCGTTGGCAATACCGGTGGTATTACCGTTGCCCGCGCTGCTCTTCACCTGTGCTGTGACGTTATAGCTCGCCACGCCCAGCGCATCGCTGTCCGGGATCTGTAGATACCAGGTGTTGTGATCCGGGTCGACCACTACCGCACCGCCGGTCTGGGAGGTGTAGGTTTTCCCGTTCACCGTCACCACCAGGTATTCACCGTTCACCAGGTCTGCGGATACCGTACCGCTGACAATCGGCGTGGTATCGGAGGTGGTCTGGGCGGTAATTGCCGCCGTGGTGGTCGGCACGCTG
The DNA here is from genome assembly GCF_050031095.1 of Enterobacter cloacae complex sp. 382A5. NCBI lineage: Bacteria > Pseudomonadati > Pseudomonadota > Gammaproteobacteria > Enterobacterales > Enterobacteriaceae > Enterobacter > Enterobacter cloacae complex sp. 382A5. The sequence goes on along the minus strand of NZ_JBLGVK010000001.1, from coordinate 2,202,496 downwards.
GTATCGACGTTCAGCACAAACCCGTCCGATTCCGTGTAGTTACCGGCTTTATCGGTGACGCGCACAATGTAGGTGTGGTTGCCATCGCTCAGGCCGTTGTCCTGGAAGGACCAGCTGGCGCTGCCGTTCATGGTTACCTGACCAAGCAGAATGCCGTCGCGATAGAGCTGCACAATTTCGCCGTCGTCCGGGGCGCGGTTCAGCGTGCCGTTGATCAGCGGTGAGGTATCATCCGTCGCCACCGACGTACCGTAAGTGCCCTGACGCTCGCCTTCACCGTCGGTGTAGCTCACCACGGTACCCACGGTGGTTGGCGGCGTAGTATCGACCGTCACCACCTGCGACGCGGTGGAGCCAACGTTACCCGCCTGGTCGATAATCCGCACCTGGTAGGTGTAATCCCCGTCATCCAGATCGCGGGTATCGGTGTAGCTCCAGCGCTGGTTGGTGACCGTGGTGTCAACCCAGGTATTGCCGCCGTCGAGGCTGATCTGCACGCGCTCGTCGTCTGCCAGCGCGCTACCGAGCGAACCGTTAATGGTCAGCGTGGTGTCCATGGTGATGAAATCACTGCCGGACTGTCCGGTATCGTCGCTGATGCTGTCGATAGTGACGCCGTACTGCGGCGCCTGCGTATCCACCGTTACCACCTGCGACGTGGTAGCCCCGACGTTCCCCGCCTGGTCGACAACACGTACCTGGTAACTGTAGCTATCGTCGGTCAGCGTGCGCGTGTCGTTATAGCTCCACTGCGTGCCGCTCACGGTGGCGTAGACCCAGGTGGTGCCGCCATCCATGCTCACCTGAACGTACTCACCCGCTCCCAGTTCAGCACCGAGCGTGCCGTGCAGGGTGTAGGATGTCGAGCTGGTCAGGAAGTCGTTATTGTCGAAGCCGGTATCCACAGTGATGTTATCCACGCTCACCGTAATCGCCGCATCCGGGGCCACCGTGTCAACGGTGACCTGCTGATGGGCACTGGCACCCACGTTACCTGCGGCATCCACCACGCGAACGTAGTAGTCGTAGGTCTGGTTAGCCAGCGTGCGGCCATCCACGTAGTACCAGCTGTTGCCGGTGACAATCACGTTCTGCCAGGTCACGCCGCCGTCAATACTGATCTGGGCATATTCCCCGTCGGCCAGCGTCGCGCCGAGCGAGCCGTGCAGCGTCAGCGAGGTATCGCTGGTGATAAAGTCGCTGCTGCTCAGGCCAGTGTCATCGCTGATGCTGTCGATGGCGATCGTTTTGCTGGCGTCCGGCACAACGGTATCGATGGTCACTACCTGGCTTACGGTAGCGCTGATATTCCCCGCATCATCAATGACGCGCAGCTGGTAGTTGTAATCCCCGTCGGCCAGCGTACGGCCATCCACATAGGTCCAGCTCAAACCGCTGACGCTAACATCGGTCCAGTTCTGGCCGCCGTCGAGGCTGATCTGGACGTGGTCACCGCTGCCCAGCGCCGCGCCCAGCGTCCCTTTCAGGCTGATCTGCGTATCGCTGGTAATAAAGTCGCTGTTGGACAGACCGGTATCCTGGGAGATGGAGTCAACCGTAATGCTCGTTGCCACAGGCGCGGTCAGATCAATCACCACGTCCTGGCTGTCCGTTGCCCCCACGTTGCCCGCGTTATCGATCACCCGCACCTGGTACTGGTACGTATCGTCCGTCAGAGTGCGGCTATCGGTGTAGCGCCAGGTCGTGCCGGTGACGCTCAGATCACTCCACGTGGCCCCGCCGTCCAGGCTGATCTGCGCCTTCTCGTTGTTGCCGAGCTGCGCGGTCAGGGAACCGTTGATGATAATCTGGCTGTCATTGGTGATGAAATCACTCGCGCTCAGACCGGTGTCGTTTTGCAGGGAATCAATGCTGATCCCCATCGACGGCGCAGTCAGATCCACGGTAACGGTGTGGTTGTCGCTGGCGGTGTTGCCGATGGTGTTGCTCACCTGCGCGTTAATGACATACGCGCCGCCGTCTGCCAGCGCGGAAACATCTGCGCTGCCGAGCGTATAGCTCCAGCTGCCGTCATTCTGCACGGTCGTCGTATAGGACTTGCCGTTCAGGGTCACCGTCACCGTCTGGCCCGTTGGCGCGTCGGTAGTACCGCTGATCACCAGCGGCGTACCGTGTTCGGCGGCGCTAACGATGTCGTCCTGGGCAAAAGTGTTAATAACGATCGTCGGTACTTCGCCGTTCAGCGTCACGTCGTGCGTGGCGCTGCCCGGGTTGCCCGCCTTATCGCTCACCGAGGCGGTAAGGGTGTAATCCCCGTCGCTCAGGCCAAGGAAATCTCGGCCCGGTACGAAGACCGACCACGTACCGTCCGCCGCGACGGTTGCCTGATAGCTGTGGCCGTTAAAGGAGACGGTCACTGTCTGGCCCTGTTCCGCCGTGGTGGTGCCGCTGATGGTCTGGCCGGCCAGCTGCTCGGCGTTGTTGACAATATCGTCATCGGCCACGGTACTGATGGTCACGGTTGGCGCGACGGTGTCTACCGTTAAGGTATGCGTGGTTTGACCGTTATTACCCGCCTTGTCGTTCACCGACGCGGTCACCGTCAGCGCGCCCTGGCCGAGTGCAGCCAGGTCAGTGGCCGGAACATCCAGCGTCCAGGTGCCGTCATTCGCCACGGTGGCAGTGTAGGTTTTGCCGCCCAGCGTCACGGTGACGGTCTGGCCCGCCTCTGCACTGGAGGAGCCGTGGACGGTCAGCGGCTGCTGCGCTTCCGCTGCGTTCATCACGTCATCGCCCGACAGCGTTGCAATGCTCACCACTGGCGCAGTGGTGTCCACGCTGATGCTGTGCGTTGCCGAAGCGCTGTTGCCCGCGCTGTCCTGCGCCGAAACCGCTACCTGATAGTTCGCGCCATCGGCCAGCGCACCCACATCGGCCGCCGGTACGGTGGTGCTCCAGCTGCCGTCGCTCTGAATGGTGGCCGTATAGCTCTTGCCGTTCAGGGTCACGGTCACCACCGTGCCGCTGGCAAACTGGGCACTGGAGCCGTTAATCACCAGAGACGTAGTGGCTTCTGCTGCGTTGATCACGTCATCGCCGCTGAGGGTATTAACCGTCAGCGCCACGGAGGCAGTATTGACCACCACGTCGTGGGTCTGGGTGCTGCTGTTGCCCGCGCTGTCGGTGATGGTTGCGCTGAGGGTCACGGTGCCGTCATTGAGCGCAGAAATCACGCTCGCCGGTACGCCCACGCTCCAGTTACCGCTGGCATCAACGGTGGTGGTGTACTGGTTTGAACCCAAGGTGATGACGACCTTATCGCCCACGTTCGCGCCGGTGGACGTGCCGCTGACGATCTGCGCCTGCGCATGTTCCACGCTGTTGATGACATCATCGCCCGCCACCACGTTAAAGCTGACGGTCGGCGGTGTGGTATCCAGCGTAATCGCTTTGCTCGCGCTGCCCGGGTTACCCGCCGTATCGCTGACGCTCACCTGCACCGTATAGCCATTATCAGCCAGTACGGACAGATCGGCGGAAGGTACGTTGACGCTCCAGGTGCCGCCCGGTTGTACCTGGGCGGTATAGCTGTTGCCGCCCAGCGTCACGGTAACCGTCTGCCCGGTTTCTGCCGTGGTCGTGCCGGAGACAGTCACACCAGCGGATGCTTCGCTGCCGTTAATAACGTTATCGCCAGCAACCGTATCAATGGTGACGCCTGGCGCGGTGGCATCTACGCTGTACTCACGCCCTGCGGACGCGCTGTTGCCGTGCGCGTTGGTGACGCTCACCTGCACGCTGGCATCGCCGTCTTTCAGGCCCGCGAGATCCGCGGACGGTACGGTGGCGGTCCAGTTGCCGTCGGCATCGACGGTGGCGGTGTAAGACTTGCCGCCAAAGGTGACGGTAACGGTCTGGTTTTCTTCCACGTTGCTGGTGCTACCGGAGAGCACCAGATCCGCACCTTTCTCCGCCGCGTTAATCACGTCGTCAGCGGCGATGGTGTCAATGCTGATGGCGACCGCGGTCAGATCGACCGTGACGTCATGGCTGATGGTCACCGGGTTGCCTGCTGCGCTCTGGCCTGCAACGGTGACGGTGACCGTACCAGCAGCCAGCGCCCCGACGTCTGCGGCCGGGATCGCCGCGTTCCAGGTACCATCTGCCAGCACGGAAGCCGCATAGGTTTTGCCATTCAGGGTCACGGTGAGCGTTGTGCCCGCCGCCAGCCCGTCGCTGGAGCCGGTGACGATCAGGTTCTGACCATGTTCGATGCTATTGATCACATCGTCGCCCGCCACGGTGTTCACACGCAGGCCCGGCAGGTTGGCGTCGATGGTGATATCGCGTTCGCCCGTACCGGTGTTGCCGTGGCCGTTGGTGACGGTCGCTGATACCGTTAAATCGCCGTTGCCCAGCGCGGTCAGGACCGACTCCGGAACGCTCACGGACCAGCTCAGATCGCTCTGCACCGTCGCGGTGTAGCTGTTGCCACCAATCGTCACGGTTACGGTGTTGCCCGCTTCGGCATTCGCCACGGTGCCGCTGATGGTCTGGCCTGCCGCCACTTCTGCTGCGTTAATCACGTTGTCGCCCGCCACGGTATTAATGGTGACGGTCGGCAGTGCGGTGTCGACCAGCAGGTTCGCCGTATTGCTCACGCTGTTGCCCACGCCGTTGGTGGCGGTCGCGTTCAGGGTGTAGTTCGCCTGTCCCAGACCCGCCAGATCGGCGGCCGGAACCGTCAGGCTCCAGGTACCGTCTGCCGCCGTGGTGGCCGTGTAGTTTTTACCATTCAGGGTCACGGTCACCACGGTGCCTTCTGCCAGGTTGGCGCTGGTGCCGCTGACGTTCAGATCCTGGCCTTTCTCCACCGCGTTCAGGACGTTGTCATCGCTGATAGTGTTGAAATTAACCGATGGCAGACCGGTGTCGACGGTCACGCTATGGGTGCCGGTGCCGGTATTGCCCGCCGCGTCAGTGACTGACGCAGTCACGGTCACGCTGCCGTCGCTGAGGCCGGAAATGACGCAGGCCGGTACGCCCACGCTCCAGTTGCCCGCCGCGTCCAGCACGGTGGTGTAGCTCTGGCCGCCAATCGTCACGGTGACCTTATCACCCGCCGCCGCGCCGGTGGCAATGCCGCTGATGATTTGCGCCTGAGCGTGTTCTGCGATGTTAATGACGTCATCGCCCGCGATGGTGCTGATGGTCACCTCAGGCACGGTCACGTCCACCGTCAGATTGTGATCAACCGACGCCGGGTTACCCGCCTTGTCGCTGACCGATGCGGTAACGGTCACGCTGCCGTCGCTGAGCGCCGCCAGATCCGCTGCCGGGACGTTCAGCGTCCAGTGACCGTCTGAACCGACCGTTGCGGTGTAGTCCTGGCCGTTCAGGCTCACGGTCACCGTCTGGCCCGCTTCCGCGGTGCTGGTACCGGAGACGGTCAGGTCGGCCTGTGCTTCTGCCGCATTAAGAATGTCGTCCGTCGCCAGGGTGTTGATGGTCACGGACGGCGCGGTGGCGTCCACGCTGTACTCGCGACCCGCCGACGCGCTGTTGCCATTGACGTTGGTAACGCTCACCTGCACGCTGGCGTCGCCGTCTTTCAGACCGGCAAGATCCGCCGCTGGCACGGTAGCGGTCCAGTTGCCATCGGCATCGACCTGCGCAGTATAGATTTTACCGCCCATGCTCAGGGTGACGGTCTGCCCGGCTTCCACGTTGGTGGTGGCACCAGAGAGCACCAGATCCAGGCCCTTCTCCGCCGCGTTAATCACGTCGTCGGAGGCAATGGCATTGATGCTGATGGCCACCGTTGCCAGATCTACGGTGACATCATGGCTGATGGTTATTGGGTTACCCGCCGTGCTGTCGCCGGTGACGCTGATCTTCACGGTGCCTTCCGGCCACGTGCTCACGTCCGCCGCCGGGACCGCCGCGCTCCAGGTGCCGTCCGCCAGCACCGTTGCGGAATAGTCTTTCCCGTTGACGGTCACGGTCAGTGCGGTGCCTGGGGTCAGCCCGTCGCTGGAGCCGGTGATAATCAGGTTCTGGTTGTGCTCAATGGTGTTGATCACATCATCGCCCGCCACGGTGTCCACACGCAGGCCCGGCAGGTTGGCGTCGATGGTGATGTCACGTTCGCCCGTACCGGTGTTGCCGTGGCCGTTGGTGACGGTCGCGCTCACGCTCAGACTGCCGTTGCCGAGCGCGGTCAGAACGTCGGACGGCACGCTTACGGACCAGCTCAGATCGCTCTGCACCGTCGCGGTGTAGCTGTTGCCACCAATCGTCACGGTTAAGGTGTTGCCCGCTTCGGCATTCGCCACGGTGCCGCTGATGGTCTGGCCCGCCGCCACTTCCGCCGCGTTAATCACGTTGTCGCCCGCCACGGTGTTAATGGTGACGGTTGGCAGCGCGGTGTCGACCAGCAGGTTCGCCGTATTGCTCACGCTGTTGCCCACGCCGTTGGTGGCGGTCGCATTCAGGGTGTAATTCGCCTGACCCAGACCGGCCAGATCGGCGGCCGGAACCGTCAGGTTCCAGGTACCGTCTGCCGCCGTGGTGGCCGTGTAGTTTTTACCGTTCAGGGAAACGGTCACCACGGTGCCTTCTGCCAGGTTGGCGCTGGTGCCGCTGACGTTCAGATCCTGGCCTTTCTCCACCGCATTCAGGACGTTGTCATCGCTGATGGCGTTGAAATTAACCGAAGGCAGACCGGTGTCGACGGTCACACTATGGGTGCCGGTGCCGGTATTGCCCGCCGCGTCAGTGACTGACGCAGTCACGGTCACGCTGCCGTCGCTGAGGCCGGAAATGACGCTGGCCGGTACGCCCACGCTCCAGTTACCCGCCGCGTCCAGCACGGTGGTGTAGCTCTGGCCGCCAATCGTCACGGTGACCTTATCGCCCGCCGCCGCGCCGGTGGCTATGCCGCTGATGATTTGCGCCTGAGCGTGTTCTGCGATGTTAATGACGTCATCGCCCGCGATGGTGCTGATGGTCACCTCAGGCACGGTCATGTCCACCGTCAGATTATGATCAACCGACGCCGGGTTACCCGCCTTGTCGCTGACCGATGCGGTGACGGTCACGCTGCCGTCGGCTAAACCTGCCAAATCCGCCGCCGGGACGTTCAGCGTCCAGTTACCGTCTGAACCGACCGTTGCGGTGTAGTCCTGGCCGTTCAGACTCACGGTCACCGTCTGGCCCGCTTCTGCGGTGCTGGTGCCGGAGACGGTCAGGTCGGCCTGTGCTTCTGCGGCGTTGAGTATGTCGTCAGTTGCAAGGGTGTTGATGGTCACGGACGGCGCGGTAGCATCCACGCTGTACTCGCGCCCTGCGGACGCGCTGTTGCCGTTGACGTTGGTGACGCTCACCTGCACGCTGGCGTCGCCGTCTTTCAGACCGGCAAGATCCGCCGCTGGCACGGTGGCGGTCCATTTACCGTCTGTCCCCACGGTGGCAGTGTAGCTCTTGCCGCCGAAGGTAATCGTGACGGTCTGGTTCGCTTCCACATTCGAGGTGCTGCCGGAGAGCACCAGATCCGCGCCCTTCTCGGCCGCATTAATCACGTCGTCGGTGGCAATGGCGTCAATGCTGATGGCGACGCTTGCCAGATCCACCGTGACATCGTGGCTGATGGAGACCGGGTTACCCGCGCTGCTCTGACCTTCAACGGTCACGGTGACCGTGCCTGCAGCCAGCGCCCCGACGTCCGCCGCCGGAACCGCTGCGCTCCAGGAGCCGTCGGCCAGCACCGTCGCCGGGTAGGTTTTGCCGTTCACGGTGACGGTTAATCCCGTACCCGGCGTCAGACCGTCGCTGGAGCCGGTGATAATCAGGTTCTGTCCGTGCTCGATGGTGTTGATCACATCATCGCCCGCCACGGTGTCCACACGCAGGCCCGGCAGATTGGCGTCGATAGCAATATCGCGCTCAGCGGAGCCGCTGTTGCCCACATTGTTGGTTACGCTGGCGCTCACCGTCAGTTCGCCGTTGCCCAGCGCCGTCAGATCCGATTCCGGTACGTTGACAGACCAGGTGAGATCGCTCTGCACCGTGGCCGTGTAAGTGTTGCCTCCCAACGTCACGGTCACGGTATTGCCCGCTTCGGCATTCACCACGGTACCGCTGATGGTCTGCCCGGTTGCCAGCTCCGCCGCGTTAATGACGTCGTCACCCGCGACGGTATTGATGATGACCCCCGGCAGTACAGACTCCACGTTCACGGTGTGCGAGGTACTAGCACTGTTGCCAACGCTGTCCGTGGCTGACGCGGTGACGCTGTAAAGCGCTTCACCCAGTTGCCCCACCTCGCTCGCCGGAACGGTGGTGCTCCAGAGACCGTTATCATCCACCGTCGCGCTATACGCTTTGCCGTTGAGCATCACGGTAACAACCGCACCTGCCGTCAGGCCGGTGGCCGTACCGGTAATGGTCAGATCCTGCGTTTTCTCGGTGCTGTTGATCACATCATCACCGGACACGGTATCGATGGTCAGCACCGGGGCGGTCAGGTTCACCTCCACGTCATGGGTCGCGCTATTGCTGTTACCGGCTTTATCAGTCAACGCGGCGGTGATGGTGTAATCGCCCGCGGTCAGCGCACTGACGTCCGCCGCAGGTACCCCCACGCTCCAGTTGCCTGAGGCATCCACGGTGGCGGTATACGATTTGTTGTTAATGGTGACGGTAACCACATCGCCCGCTTCGGCGCCGGTCACGGAACCGGTCACCATCAGGGCCTGCGCATGCTCGGCGCTGTTGATCACGTCGTCGTCGGACACGGTGTTAATGGTCAATTGCGGAACCGTGATATCCACCAGCACGTCGCGATCCGCAGAGGCCGGGTTGCCCGCTTTATCGGAGACGGCGGCACTGATGGTGTAGTTGCCGTCCACCATGCTGCTCAGGTCCGCAGACGGCACGGTGACGCTCCAGTTGCCATTGGCCTGTACGGTGGTGGTGTAATCCACGCCGTTCAGGGTCACGGTGACGGTCTGGCCCGCTTCGGCGTTGGTCACACCGTTGATGTCCAGATCCTGCTGCGCTTCAAGCGCGTTGATGATGTTGTTATCGCTGACAATCTCAATGGAAACCGTCGGCGCGGTAGCGTCCACGCTGTATTCGCGGCCTGCCGACGCGCTGTTGCCATTGACGTTGGTGACGCTCACCTGCACGCTGGCGTCGCCATCTTTCAGGCTACCCAAATCAGCCGATGGCACGGTGGCGGTCCAGTTACCGCTGGCATCTACGGTTGCGGTGTAAGACTTACCGCCGAAGGTGATGTAAACCGCCTGGTTTTCTTCCACGTTAGTGGTGGAGCCGGACAGCACCAGATCCGCCCCTTTTTCTGCCGCATTGATCACGTCATCGGTGGCAATGGCGTCAATGCTGATCGCCACTGTCGCCAGATCCACGGTCACGTCATGGCTGATAGTCACCGGGTTACCGGCGCTGCTCTGGCCGTCAACGGTCACGGTGACCGTGCCCGCATTCAGCGCGCTGACGTCTGCGGCAGGGATCGCTGCCGCCCAGGTGCCGTCTGCCAGCACCGTGGCCGCGTAGGTTTTACCGTTGACGGTGACCGTCAACGCCGAGCCAGCGCTCAGCCCCTCGCTGGTACCGGTGATAATCAGGTTCTGCCCGTGCTCGATGCTGTTAATCACATCGTCGCCCGCCACGGTGTCCACACGCAGGCCCGGCAGGTTGGCATCAATGGTGATGTCACGCTCGCCATAACCGGTGTTGCCGTGGCCGTTGGTGACGCTGGCCGTCACGGTCAGGTCCCCGTTGCCAATGGCGGTTAACACGTCAGACGGCACATTCACCGACCAGCTTAAATCGTCCTGAACGGTTGTCGTATAGTTGTTGCCACCAATGGAAATCGTGACAGAGTCACCGCTCGCGGCACCGCTCACTTTCCCGCTCAGCGTCTGGCCAGACGCCACTTCCGCAGCGTTAATGACGTCGTCGGTGGCAACCGCATTAATGGTGACAACCGGCAGCGCGCTGTCCACCAGCACGTTATGGCTTGCGCTCGCGCTGTTGCCTGCCGTATCGGTCACGCTCGCCGTCACGGTGTAGCTGGCTTCACCCAGCGCCGAGACGTTGGCTGCCGGAACGGTCACGCTCCAGTTGCCGCTGGCGTCGGTGGTGGCGGTATAACTGATACCGTTCAGGGTTACGGTGATGGTGGCGCCGTCCGGCTGATTGCTGGTGCCGGAGAGCAGCAGATCGTCACCCTTTTCGATCGCGTTAATCACGTCATCGCCCGCAAGGGTGTTGATGGCGATAACCGGCGCGGTCAGGGAGACCGTAACATCATGCGTGGCGGTGGTGCTGTTGCCCGCTTTATCGGTGAGGGTTGCCGAGAGGGTCTGATCGCCGCTTACCAGCGCGCCGACGTCCGTGGCCGGAATGCCGGTGCTCCAGTTCCCGGAGGCGTCCAGCATGGCGGTGTAGTCTTTGCCGTTAAGGGTGACGGTAATCACGTCTCCCGCCTGGGCACCCGTGACCTTACCGGAGACGATCAGCGCCTGGCCGTGTTCGGCGATATTCAGGATGTCATCACCCGCCACAACGTCAAACACGATCTGCGGCACGGTGGTATCCACCAGCACGGCCGCATCGGTGCTCGCCGGGTTGCCGGCTTTATCAGAAACGGATGCCGTGACCGTGGCATTACCGTCGGCGATGCCTGCCAGATCGGCCGCCGGGACGTCGAGCGTCCAGCTACCGTCTGCCTGCACCTGCGCGGTATAGGTGTTGCCATTGAAGGCCACGGTCACCGTTTGGCCCGCTTCGGCGGTGGAGGTACCGCTGAGGGTCAGATCCTGCGCCGCCTCTGCCGCATTCAGGATGTTGTCACCGCTGATGGTATTGAGGGTGACCGTCGGCGCGGTGGTATCCACGCTGTACTCGCGCCCCGCCGATGCGCTGTTGCCGTTAACGTTGGTCACGCTCACCTGCACGCTGGCATCGCCGTCCTTCAGGCTGCTCAGATCCGCTGCCGGAACGGTGGTGGTCCAGTCGCCGTTGGCGTCTACCGTCGCCGTATACGTTTTCCCGCCCAGGGTAACGATCACGGTCTGTCCCGCCTCAACGTTGGCCGAGGTGCCGCTGAGCACCAGGTCTTCACCTTTTTCCGCCGCGTTCAGCACGTTGTCAGCGGTCACGCTGTTAATGCTGATGGCGACCGGGCTGAGATCCACATCAACGACGGTGCCAATCATGACCGGGTTGCCGGAGGTGTCCTGCGCGCTGGCGCTGATGGTCAGTGAACCGTCAGCCCATTGGGAGACGTCCGCCGCAGGCACGGCCGCCTGCCAGGTGCCGTCTGCCAGTACCGAGGCGGAATAATCCTTGCCGTTAATGGTGACGGTAACGGTGCTGCCTGCCGCCAGATCGGTGCTGGTGCCGGACACAATCAGGTTCTGACCGTGCTCGATAACATTGATGACGTCATCGCCTGCGACCGTATCAATACGCAGGCCCGGCAGCTGGGCGTCGATGGTGAAGTCCAGCGAGGAAGAGCCAGTGTTGCCGTGCACGTTGGTGACGCTGGCCGATACGGTCAGTTCGCCGTTGCCAGGCGCGGTTAACTGGCTCTGGGTTAACGGCAGGCTCCAGGTGAGATCGTCCTGAACCGTGGTGGTGTAGGTCTGGCCGCCGAGAATAATAGTGACAGTGTCACCTGAAGCAGCATTAGTAACCTTACCGGTCAACGTCTGCCCCGCGGCCACTTCCGCCGCGTTAACGATGTTATCGCCCGCCAGCGCGTTGATGGTCACAACCGGCAGCGAGCTGTCCACCAGCACATCGTGCGTGGTTGAGGCGCTGTTGCCCACGCTGTCGGTGACGCTGGCAGTCACGGTGTAATGCGCTTCGCCCAGCGCGCTGACCGCAGAGGCAGGTACGGTGACGCTCCAGCTGCCGCTGGCGTCGGTGGTCGCGGTGTAGGTGATGCCGTTAAGGCTAACGGCAATCGTCGTTCCTTCCGGCTGGTTGCTGGTCCCGGAAAGCAGCAGATCCTCGCCTTTCTCAGTCGCATTGATCACATCATCCGCCGCCAGGGTATTGATAGCGATTTCCGGCGTCACGGTGTTGACCACTACGTCCACTGCGCTACTGCCGGTATTACCGGAGCGATCGGTCACCGAGACGTTAACGGTCCAGGTCCCGTCTGTCAGACCCTGTACAACGGAGGCTGGCAGGCCGAGGCTCCAGTTCCCCGCCGCATCCACCACGGTGGTGTACTCCACGTTATTCAGGGTGATGGTCACCAGGTCACCCGCTGCCGCACCGGTGACCGACCCGCTCAGGATCTGCGCCTGTGAATGCGCGTGCTGGTTAACGGTATTGGTGTCGGTGACAAAATCGTTAATGGTTACCTGCGGGACGGTCGCATCCACCAGCCCAACGCGGTCTGCGCTGCTGCTGTTGCCTGCCACGTCACTCACGGTTGCCGTTACCGTGACGGTGCCGTCAGTCAGAGCGCCGAGATCCTCAGCCGGTACGTTCACCGTCCAGGTCCCGTCACTCTGGACGGTGGTCTGATAGTGCTTGCCGTTCAGCGTAACGGTAACCGTCTGTCCCGCCTCAGCATTGCTGCCGCCGCTTAAGATCAGATCCTGCTGCGCTTCGGCCGCATTAATGATGTTGTCGTCGGTCAGGTTATCGATCGTAATGGACGGCGGTAAGGTATCCACGGTCACCACGCGCGACGCGTCGGCGCTGTTGCCGCTGACGTTCGTCACGCTGACGCTGACCTGCGCGCGTCCGTCAATCAGCGTCTCCATGGCGCTGGCCGGCACGGTCAGGCTCCAGGAGCCATCCTGCTGCACCTGCGCGGTAAAGGTCTGGTCGGCGAATTTCACCACCACGGTCTGCCCGGCCTCTACGCCCTGCGTCTGGCCCGACAGCACAAGATCGGCACCTTTTTCAGCCGCATTCAGCATGTCATCGCTGCTGACGGTATCGATGGTCACCGCCACGGCGTTCAGATCCAGCTCGATGGGGTGCTCAGCTGAAACGGTATTTCCCCAGGCATCTGTCGCGCTGACGTGAACGGTGATATCTCCGGCCGTCCAGCCCTGCAGATCGGACGCCGGGACGCCGATTTGCCAGCTGCCGTTGGCGTTGACCACGGCGGCATACTCGACGCCGTTGATGGTGACGGTGACGTGCGTGCCCGCTGCCAGGTGGGTACTGGAGCCGGTCACGGTCAGATCCTGCTGCTGCTCGATGGCGTTGATCACATCATCGCCAGAAATGGTATTCACCCGCAGGCCAGGAATCTCGGCGTTGATGTTGATATCACGCTCGCCGCTGCCGGTGTTGCCGTGGGCGTTGGTGACATAAGCGGTAAAGGTTAACGCCCCGTCGCCAAAGGCCTTCAGATCGGCTGACGAAATGGTCACGCTCCAGGTCAGATCGCTGCCTACTGTAGCGGTGTAGCTCTTACCGCCCACCGAAACAGAGACCGTGTCGCCCGCCGCCGCACCGGTGACGCGCCCGCTCAGGGTTTGATCCACCGCCACTTCAGCATTGTTGACCAGGTTGTCACCGGCGAAGGTATTGATAATCACCTGCGGCAGCACGGTGTCCACCAGCAGCGCCGCTTCGGCGGAGCCGCTGTTACCGGCGGCATCGGTGCCGCTCACGCTGACGGTGTACAGGGTGTTTGCCAGGTTCAGAACGTCAGACACCGGCACCTGAACTGACCAGATGCCGTTATTAACGGTGGCCTGATAGCTCACGTTATTCAGCGTGACGTTTACCACGCTGCCGTCTGGCAGGTTGCTGGTGCCGCTCAGGCTCAGCGGCTGCATCGCCTCCTGCGCGTTCAGCACGTTATCCTGGCTGATGGCATTCAGGGTGAATTCCGGTGGGTTACCACTCAGGGTAATGCCGTGGGTGGCGTTACCGGTATTGCCCGCCGCATCGGTCACCGAAACCGCAATGCTGTGGTTACCTTCCCCCAGCGCGTCAATGACTGACGCCGGTACGCCTACGCTCCAGCTGCCGTTCGCCTGCACCACGCCGGTAAAGCTCTGGCCGCCAACGGTCACGGTGACCACATCGCCTGCTGCGGCTCCGGTCGCCTGGCCGGAAATAATCTGCGCCTGGCCCTGCTCACTGGTGTTGAGAATATCGTCGCCCGCGACGGTATTGATGGTCACGACCGGGGCGACAGTATCCACGGTGAAATGAGCCTGGGTGGATGACCCGTTCCCGGCTTTATCGCTGACGTTCACCGTCAGGGTGTGTTCACCATTCGCCAGCGACTGCACCTCGCTGGCTGGCAGCGTGACGGTCCAGGTACCGTCGCTGCCCACCGTGGCGGTATGGTTTTTACCGTTCACTGTCACCGTGACAATCTGACCGGCTTCCGCCGTGGTTTTCCCGCTCAGCGTCAGCGGCTGATGGTGTTCAGCGGCATTGATAATATTGTCCTGCGCGACAGTATCGACCGCGATGGTAGGTGCCGCAGTATCCACGCCAATCGTCTGACTGCCGTTCACGGTATTGCCCGCCGCGTCCTTGCCGCTGACGTTCACCGTCCAGGTGCCGTCGCCCAGCGCCTGCGCATCCGCCGCAGGCACCTTCACGCTCCATGCGCCGTTTGCACCCACCTCAGCCGTATAGGATTTGCCGTTCAGCGTAACGGTCAGCTCTGTTCCCTGCGCCAGGTTCTTGCTGGCACCAGAAAGCGTAAAGCCTGCGGACTGCTCGCTGGCGTTGATGACGTTATCCCCCGCCGTGGTTGCCAGCGTCACGCTCGCCACGGCAGTATCAACGGTCACGGTGATGCTGCCTGCGGAGGTCGTTTTACTGCCGTCGATCTGCACGACTGACCAGGTATGTTCCCCGTCTGTCTGGGTCGGCAGTTTTACCGTCCAGGTGCCGTCTTTACTGACCATCGCGCTGGCAAGGGTATTGCCGCTGCTGTCTTTGATCTGAATGGTCGCGCCCGGTTGCCCGGTACCGCTAAAGGTTGGCGTGTTATCGTCGGTGATCGCATTTGCACTCAGCACGCCCTGCTTGTCTCCCGCAAGATCGGTGAGCATGAAGGTTGGCGTTGCGCTCTCAACTTCTTTCGTATTATCAATAACTTTTGTTTTTGTTTCGCCGTCACCACCGTGAGCCAGCAGTGCCCCAATAGCACCGCCGCCTAACGCCGCCCCCGCAATCCAGCCCCATGGCGCATCACTCAATATGCTCTCCTGGATCAGGAAAGGTTCAATGCTGCTAATCGGTGTGGCTTGCGCGGTTAATTCAGTAACGGCTGCGCCTGACGCTTCCCCGGCATCGGCAAAAGAGATATGTGTTAATTCCTGATTATCGTTAAATACCAGTTCAGACTGGTTATGGGTTTCAGGATCTTCAACGAAATAGTTATTGCAGCGAATAACGCTGCCATCTTTCATATAAATGAGAAGGTCTTTCCCCTGGCGGACGTAACGCACCACGTCCTGTGCAGAACCCTGGATTTCAATCACGCTCGGAGAGGAAATGGAGACCGACAGATTTCCTTCGCCGGTTAATTTCGTTTTCTCCGCTGTCTTGCGAATGATGACATCTACAACTTTTACGTTACTCATATTTCTCTCCTTGCAGGTGCTCGGATTCCTGTGGATATGTCCACCAGATGGATGTAGCTATCCCTGGGAAATTTCACCCATTATTTTCAGATTTATTTCGCGCAGAAAGGCGCGGCTTTTTTCAACTCAAATCGGGTAATTTTGCGGCAGCGTTTTTTTCTACTCCAATAAGCGTCATGAGATTATCAACAGCGGAGGCGTAATTAATTGCCGCGCTCCAGCCATCATATTCAGCCATTATTTTGGCAGACGTGGCCTGCCAGACATCCTGTTCTACGCTGAGCAAATCATTAATGCTCCGCTTGCTCAGGGTGTATTCGTTTTTGTAGACCGCGCGGGCACGTAACGCGTTTTCAAGCTGTAGGCTTCCGGCGGCCATTCTTCCACGCGCGCCGGTCCAGTCTGCCTGCGCGACGGAGGCTTTTTGCAGCACATCAAACCGCGCCTGATCGACCTGAGAGGAGGCCATCGCCCTGGTGCCTTCAGCCTGACGAACGCGTGCCGAAACGGCGCCGCCCTGATACAGCGGTGCATCGATATTGAGCTGGATCTGGTCATCCCAGTAAGCGCGGTTATCCGACTCATAGCGCGTGCGGCCTCCTTTCAGGCTTAACGTTGGCCAGTGCTGAGATTTAGCGGTTTCCACCCCATACTGGGCTGAACGCTCCATATTCTGCGCGGCCATTACCGCCGGTATCAGCGAGTAATCGATCTGGTTGACGGCATTCTGCTCTACGGCAAGCTTCTCAGGGACCGGTGAATAGGCTTCAGCCTGCATGCTCGTCAACACCGCGAGCCTTGCGCGGGCGCTGTTGAGCGCGGCGTTGTACTGCTCCACCGTCGCCTGCATACCGGCGATTCGCGTGCGGGTCTGCAGCTCATCGGAGGTTGAGCTTACGCCTGCATCCGCGCGCAGTTTCGCCAGCTGCTCCACGTTTTTGAGGGCCTGCACATTCTCTTTAGCCGCCTGCAACAGATCGCTATAACGTCTGACCTCCACGTAGCTCAGCGCGGTTTTTTCCGCCACGGCGGTGAGCGTCTCCATCAGCTGATAACGATAGCTATCGCGTCGCGCTGAAGACTGGCTGATGCTGTTATTCGTCTTGCCAAAGTCATAAATGAGCTGCGTAAGGCTTAATCCCCATGCCGCTGAATTTCTCAGTGAACCGCTGGAATCGGTGGTTTGGCTATGGCCCGTACTGCCGTTCAGCGATATTTGCGGCATCCATCCGCTACGTGCTTCATCTATTTGCGCCTGACCAATCCCCAATTGTGCCGCCTGCTGGCTGACCGACGGATCGCGATCGATGGCAAAAAGAATACTTTCTTTTAATGTTGTCGTCGGCACCGTGGCAAAACCCAACGCGCCGCTATTGGCATAGGTCGTATTAATGCATGCCGAAATTAACACCAGCACTGCGGATAATCGGACCCACTTATAATTTCGCTCTCTCATCATTTATATCTCCCTGAGCCTGCGAATGGTTTAACCCTTTACCCAAAAAGAGGTATAGATAATCAGAAAAATATTATTAATCCCCCGTACTGAATTTCGGGTAATAGCTCCCCATACCCATTTCCATTGGAGATGAGAGCCGACCTTAGCCTAATATGAATTAAGAATTTACTTACTTCTTAACTGATTCGCAGCATAACAAAATGTGGTATAGGCAACTACACCCACAATGTTAATGTGGTGTTACAATTAAGAAAAATCATGGGGTTTCTGGACAAACTCTTAAAAATGGCCTTTCAAATGAAACTAATAAAGTCATTGTTATTTAAGTGAAATTTAAAAATACCCGGATGTACATTTTTGCGTTAATTTCCACGCGCGTCAGACACAAAGATTTTCAAAGAAATGTCAACTTAAGTAGCTTCGCCCTATTTATTGGCATAAAAAACCTAGTAAATTCATTTTTTAGGAATTTTGTTGGTTTAAATAGTTTTTTAATAGAACAACAAACCAGTAAAGCGAAGTTAACTGGTTACAAAGTCCAAACAGCCAGATAAAACATCGTCATAACATATTGATTACCCTTAGAAACCGTTCACTTATATTTAATCAATAACAGCTCAATTATCACGCAACTGAACTAATGTGCGGTTGCCCTTTTCTCTGCGATAAAATGCTGTATTATGCGAACTATTGCGACATTTTGCAGGATTGCTGCCATGCACAAAACCGCGCGTCAAAAATATGTGCTCGACATCATCAGCGAGCAGGGACAGGCCAGCATCACTGAGCTGGCAGAAAAGCTGCAGGTCTCTGCGGATACCATTCGCCGCGATCTCACGGACCTCGAAAAACAAGGGCTGGCGCAGAAGAACCACGGAGGCGCTATCGCGCTCAATCTGTCGGCCATGAATCGCCAGGGCAGAAATACGCTCCTGCCGGCGACCAAGCAGCGGCTGGGAAAACAGGTGGCACAGCAGGTTCCGCCGGGCTCTACGCTGTTTCTGGATGCGGGCAGTACGGTCATGGCGGTGGCCTCTTTTCTTCAGGGGCCGCTGACGGTGATCACCACCTCGCTGGATATCGCCCACGCTTTTAGCGACCGGGAGGATATCGAACTGATCCTGCTCGGCGGGAAATGGGATCAGAAGCAACGCCTGTTTGCTGGCGGTGCCACCCTCTCCCTGCTTTCACGGTATCGGGCGGATATCGCCATCCTTGGCGCCTGCGCCCTTCATTCATCACTCGGTCTGAGTGCCGGGACGGAAGCCGATGCAGAAGTCAAACGGGCGATGCTTGCTGCCAGCCAGACGCACTGGATCGTCGCAGACCATCTGAAAGTCAACCGCTGTGAGCCGTATCTGGTGTGCGGGTTAGACGAAATTCATCAACTGTTTTTAGATCGTCCCTGGCCTGAGCTTGGGGACCAGAGCACCGTGTCCGTCACGGTTTGCGCTCATTAACGTGGAGAAGGTCATGAATAAAATGAAGACAATCAACATTGCGCTGATCGGGTATGGTTTTGTTGGTAAAACCTTCCATGCCCCGCTCATCCAGTCTGTGGACGGGCTTACGCTGGCGGTGGTTTCCTCCCGTGATGAGGAAAAAGTTAAGCGCGATCTGCCGGATGTGCAGGTGGTTGCTACCCCGGAAGAGGCCATTACGCACCCTGATATTGACCTGGTGGTGATCGCCTCCCCTAACGCCACCCATGCCCCGCTGGCCACGCTGGCCCTGAACGCCGGAAAACACGTGGTGGTGGATAAACCCTTCACGCTCAATATGCAGGAAGCGCGCGATCTTATTGCCCTGGCGGATGAAAAGCAGCTTCTGCTCTCCGTGTTCCACAACCGCCGCTGGGACAGTGATTTCCTGGGCATTAAGGACGTTATCACACAGGGCACCCTCGGGAAGGTGAAACTGTTTGAGTCGCACATTGACCGCTTCCGCCCGGAAGTGCGCGTGCGCTGGAGAGAACAGAACGTACCGGGAAGCGGGCTGTGGTTTGACCTGGGGCCGCACCTGATCGACCAGACGCTACAGCTCTTTGGTCTGCCTCACTCGGTGCAAGGGAATATCGCGACGCTGCGCGACGGCGCAGAAGTGAACGACTGGGCGCATGTGGTCTTAAACTACCCTGATCATAAGGTTATTTTGCACGCCAGCATGCTGGTCGCCGGGGGTACCGCGCGCTTTACCGTCCATGGGGATAAGGGCAGCGTAGTGAAGGCCCGTATCGATCAGCAGGAAGCCCAGCTGCTGACTGGCATCGTTCCGGGAAGTGAAACCTGGGGTGAGGACAGCGACAGTATGGTGTTCTTTGGGGCTGACGGCGCGCCGCAGACCATTACCACGCCGAAAGGCGATCAGCGCCAGTATTACATTAATGTGCGCGATGCTCTGCTCGGGAAGATTGCCAATCCGGTTCATCCTGTCGAGGCGTTAGCGGTGATGGCGGTACTGGAAGCGGCGGTGAAATCGTCAGAGACCGGGTCAACGCAGGGGCTGGCATTAACAGCTGAAGAGCGTGCTCTGCTGCAATAAAAAAACGGGTTTTGTAGGCCGGGTAAGCGCAGCGCCACCCGGCGAGAAAGGCGGCAAAAGTGTTGAGGCTATTGCCGCTTTTTCGGCATCATGCGCAGCAGCGTATTATCTTTCCAGAAATAGTGATGCATCAGCGCCGCCGCTGCGTGCAGGCCAATGACAAAATAGCCGAGGTTCGCCAGCGTCTCGTGCCACTCTTTTAGCCCATCAGCCAGATCAAAGTTGGATTCCGCCGCGTGCGGCATGGCGATGCCAAAGGCAAACCAGTCGTTTCCACGGTTATACATCATCACCAGGCCAATCAGCGGCAAAGCAATAAACAGCAGATAAATCACCAGATGCCCCAGATGCGAAAGGCCTGTGATCATCGCTTTCGGTTTCGGCTCAATCGGCGGCGCGCGGAACTTCAGGCGCACCAGCAGACGTGTCACCATCAATACCAGGATAGCGATCCCGCATGAGACGTGGATCATATTGATCAGCGGTCGGTCGGTACGCGGAAAGAAGCCTCTGAACTCCATGGCGCAGTAGGCGACGATAACTAACAGAAACACCAGCCAGTGAATGCCGATTTGCAGGCCTGTATATTTAGTGCGCATGTGATTTTCCGATAAAAAACAGTTACCGCGCCAACATAACTACCTTTCCTTAAAAATTCATTAACTTTTCTATATGGATTTTCAAATACTTCCCGGGGCATGAAGCATCTTCAATTGCTGCCCCGCCCCTCATGGTCTAAGCCTGGATAAGTTCAAACTGTCGCATCGACACGTTTACAGGAGAATACCATGAGTAAAATTGGCATTAACGGATTTGGACGCATTGGACGCCTGGTACTTCGTCGTCTTCTTGAAACCCAGGACAGCAACACCGTCGTCGCCATCAACGACCTCACCTCTCCCAAAGTACTGGCCTATCTGCTCCGGCATGATTCTAACTACGGCGGCTTCCCATGGAGCGTGGATTTCACCGAAGACGCGCTGATTGTGGACGGTAAAACCATCGCGGTGTACGCCGAGAAAGAGGCCAGACATATCCCGTGGAAAGCCGCTGGGGTGGATATCGTCGTGGAATGCACCGGTTTTTATACGTCGGAAGAAAAATCCAGAGCGCATCTGGATGCTGGCGCCAAAAAAGTCCTGATCTCCGCGCCAGCAGGTGAGATGAAAACCATTGTGTTTAACGTTAACGACGACACCATTGACGCCAGTGATACCATTATCTCTGTCGCCTCCTGCACCACCAACTGCCTCGCCCCGCTGGCAAATGCCCTGCACGATGCCTTTGAGATTAAAGTGGGCACCATGACCACCATTCACGCCTACACCGGTACCCAGGCGCTGGTGGATGGTCCGCGCGGGAAAGATCTGCGCGCCTCACGCGCGGCGGCGGAGAACATCATTCCCCACACCACGGGTGCCGCCAAAGCGATTGGCCTGGTGATCCCGGCCCTCAGCGGCAAACTGAAAGGTCATGCCCAGCGCGTACCGGTGAAAACCGGCTCGGTAACGGAACTGGTCGCCATTCTGGGCAAAAAGGTCACCGTTGAAGAGGTGAATGCCGCACTGAAAAAAGCGACGCAGGGGAATAAGTCCTTTGGCTATACCGATGAAGAGATTGTGTCGTCAGATGTGATTGGCTCACACTTTGGCTCGGTGTTTGACGCCACGCAGACCGAAGTGACCGAGGCGGGCGAACTGCAACTGGTGAAAACCGTCGCCTGGTATGACAACGAGTATGGCTTTGTGACGCAGCTGGTGCGCACGCTTGATAAATACGCCGCACTTTAATAACGATGACGGGTGGTCATACCATCCGTCGCTCTCCCTTACCGCACCGCTTATTATTTATCATCTGTTTTCAAGAATAAAATTATTCACGAAATTTTTGAATCATACGTTAATTATCATTAGAACTTCTAAAATGAAGTTTTAAATATGCTTGCTTTAATTTCATAAACACTCCCAATAATATAAATCACAAGACAGGCAAGCGGTCTGTCAAAACAAACACCACCAATGAAATTGTTAAGGAACAACAATGAAAAAAGTTATTTTGGCTTCATTAATTGCACTGGCCAGCGCATCAGCTTTCGCAGAACCTACCGCTGTATTAAAAGTACAAGGGACTCTGACCAATGCGGCCTGTTCGCCTTCTATCGGTAACGGCGGGGTCATTGATTACGGCTATATTCGTCTCGGAGAACTCTCTGCAACGGAAAATAACAAGCTGGGTGAAAAACAGGTGCCTGTCACCATTACTTGTACTGCGCCAACCAAAGTGGGCTTTACCATTCTTGATAACCGTGGCGACAGCAACGCACAGCTGCCGCTGGATATTGGTGGTAACCTGAACCAGTCTGCTAAATATTATACCTACGGCGTGGGCACCACGACCGAAGGCGTAAAAATTGGTGACTACGGCATGTGGATGACGGACGTCACGGCGGATGGCAACACGGTAGACCCCGTGACCCAAAACCATGACTGGGAAGCGACTAAATGGCGTAAATCCGGTATTCCACGCAGCGATGCGTTCTCCACCACCTCCTTTGCGGCAACCGGGACGGAGGCACCTATCGCCATCACCACCGCTAACTTCAACTTTGTTACTAACCTGATGATTCGCGATACCACATCGCTGGCCATTACCGACGATACCCCTCTCGACGGTCAGGCGACGATGACGCTGGTATATCTCTAATCACGTAATTTGCTTATACCGGTTCAGCTTTCGCCTGAACCGGTACTTTTACCACTGTTATATTCACATAACAAATAAAAGGATTCCTTTCATTTGTCGTTCACGCACGCCTTTATTTTTTCTACAAAAGAAATTCATTTTTAATAAATATACCAAAAACCTAATAATAAATATTATTCCCGCCAGATGAATGAGGGCGCCATCGCTGCGTTCTCTTATCTTCCCCGTACGTATTACACTCAAGCAAAGGAAAATCAAGGATGAAAAAAGTCATTCTCGCTACGGCCATCGCCCTCAGCACCGCTTCAGCATTTGCAGCAGACACTGCTGTTATGAAAGTGGCAGGAACATTAACCAACGCAGCCTGCACGGCCGAGCTGGGTAATGGTGGCGTTGTTGATTACGGTTATATTCGCCTCGGTGAATTATCCGATACAAACAATAACAAACTGGGTCAAAAACAGATCCCGGTGACCATTAACTGCACCGCCCCAACCAAAGTCGGTTTTACCATCACCGATAACCGCAGCGACAGCAATGCCCAGCTCCCGGTTGATATCGATGGCAATATGAACATAACGGCTAAATATTACACCTATGGCGTCGGCATGACGAATGAAGGGAAAAAGATTGGTAACTACGGCATGTGGATGACGGGTATCACCGTAGACGGCAAGTCGGTTGACAGTATTGGACAGAATCACGACTGGTCCGTCTGGAAAAAAACCGGTATTCCACGCAGCGATGCGTTCCAGACCATCGCTTTTGCTGATACCGGCACCACCACCCCAATGGCCATCACGACGGCTAACTTTAACTTCGTGACCAACCTGGTGATCTGGGATACTTCTACCCTGGCCATTACCGACGACACCGCGCTGGACGGCCAGAACACCATGACGCTGGTTTATCTGTAATTATTCGCCCTTTATTCAATACCGGGTCAGCTGCTAACGCTGGCCCGGTATTTTTTACGCGTCCACATTCACAACAGGGATCGGCTTACCAGCGCATCGGTCAAAATGACATCGTTGCGTAAGATATTCCATGCCGCCGCAATCTCATCAGGTATCTCCACGTGGGCAATAAAATCACGTCCTGCCGGACCGTAACCGTTAACGTCGTCGCGCAGGCGCGGCAGCTCCCCCAGCACCAGCGACAAATAGCGTTCCACCGGCCAGAGCCCTTCACCGGAATCGCTGAACACCAGTCCATCGTCGCCGTTTTGCAGGACGGGCGTAAAGCCCGCGTGGCTTACCCATTCCGGCGATACGGGTTCGTCCCGACATACACGGGCGAATGTTGCCATGGTGCGGCGCTGCATGGTTGGATCCTGCACCACCAGCACCCTTTCAGGGGCAAATTGATGGTGCTTCATTAACTCGCGGCTAAAGCGGGCGTTCTCCCCGCAGTTCGTCGATTGATCTTCCACCCACACCCGGTCGGCCGGGATCTGCCAGAATTGACGGGCGATATCCGCCAGGATAGCCGCCTCTGCCCGGCCCGTGGTGGGAATGGTGTGATAGCGCGGATGTTTCGCAATTGCGGCATAGAGAAAAGTGGTGGAGTGTCCGATGCCTCCGCTAATGATCATGGGCACCCCCTGCTCCGCCGCCAGACGGCAGGCAGCTTCGATGGTTGGAATGACGGCATTCCCCGCCAGAATCACTATATCCGCGGACTGACCCGGTTGCAGGTCATCCTGCGCCAGCCACTGCCCAACCGTGTTTACGGCACTGAGCGTGCTGCCGGGCAAACAGGGAAAAATTGTCGGTATCATCGTAACCTCCTTACAGCATTTGGATTAGCGTACCGCACTTGTCGCGTCAAAACAGGCGTTGATTCCTAAAGTGCCAGAGATAAGGCCGCTCTTTTTCCTAAAACCTTCAGTTCAACATTTGATTAACATGCGTAAATCATATTCACTTGTATTATGTTTTACGGCAGACGTAGAATCGCCAGCCTGTTAATTCTCCCATTTTATCAAAGGTAAACGACGTTATGCGCCTGCCCGAACGCGACCCTTATGCTCCTCGCGAGTGGCAGCCACACGAGAAACCCGCCCTGCTGGGTTCACCTTCCACGCCGGAGCACAGTACGCCAAAGCGGATTGCCTATGGCGTTGTCGGTCTGCTGGTTTGCCTGACGGGCGCCCTGGGGAATGCGGTGGTCACCGCCAACCTGCAAAATTTGCAAGGCACCTTTGGCGCCTGGTCAACCGAGATCGCCTGGCTACCGGCGGTCTATGTGATGACCAATATCTCCATTAACCTGCTGCTGGTGAAATTCCGCCAGCAGTACGGTCTGCGCGCCTTCACCGAAGGTTTTCTGGTGCTGTATGTGCTGGTCACTTTTTTCCACCTGTTTGTCAACGATCTTAGCTCGGCGCTGATGGTGCGCGCCGCGCACGGGATGGTGGCCGCCGCGCTCAGCTCGCTGGGGATTTATTACCAGATCCAGGCCTGGCCGGCGAAACACCGCCTGAAGGCGTTGACCATTGGCATCACCGGCTCGTCGCTGGCCATTCCGCTGGCGCGACTCTTTTCAACCGAGCTGTTGCAGCTTGATGAGTGGCGCGGGCTCTATTTCTTCGAGCTGGGGCTGGCCCTCATCTCGCTGGCGTGCGTGATAGCGCTGAAACTGCCGCCGGGCGATCGGCGTAAGGTCTTTGAGAAAAAAGACTTTATTACCTTCTTTTTACTGGCACCGGGTATGGCGCTGCTGTGCGCAGTGCTGTCGCTGGGCCGTCTGGACTGGTGGTTTGAAGCGCCGTGGATCGGCTGGTCGCTGGCGCTCTCACTGGTGCTGATTGTTTCCGCCATCGTGTTTGAACATAACCGCACTAACCCGCTGCTGAACACCCGCTGGCTGTCGAGCGGCAGTATTGTGCGCCTTGGGTTGATTATGCTGCTGATCCGCATCGTGCTGGCCGAGCAAAACACCGGCGTCATCGGCTGGCTGCAGTACGTAGGGTTACAGAACGAGCAGATGACGCACCTGGCGTGGTCCATATTTGCCGGGATCGTCTGCGGGATCGTCACCAGCTGTCTGACCATTAAGCCGACCAAACTGGCATGGCCGATTATCACCTCCCTGGTGCTGATGATTGTCGCCTCGCTGCTGGACAGCCAGTCCAACAATCTGACGCGCCCGGATCAGCTGATGGTCAGCCAGTTCCTGCTGGGCTTTGGCAGCGCCTTCTTCCTCGCCCCTGCGATGCTGGCCGCCATTGGCGGCGTGATCGCCGACCCGCGTAATCTGGTGAGCTTCTCGGTGATGTTCGGCATGAGCCAGAACCTCGGCGGCCTGCTGGGCTCGGCTATTCTCGGTACCTTCCAGACCTGGCGCGAAAAGTATCACTCCAGCCTGCTGGCGGACCAGCTCACCACGCTCAATCCGCTGGTTAACGAGCGGATTCAGCTATATACCCAGATGTACAAAAGCCTGATTGGCGACAGCGCCCTGCTGGGCACGCAGGCGATCACCCAGTTGCAGACGGTGACCGCGCTTGAGGCAAACATTCTGGCTTACAACGACACCTATTTACTGACCGCGAGTATTGCCGCGGCCACGCTGATCTGGATTTTATGGCGCTTGCTGCGTCTGCGCATCACTGCCCGTATGGCGCTTAAGAACGCCACCGGCAACAAATAATTGAAATATTTCTGGAGAGTTTATGAGTCAGCAGGATGCCGCCAAAGAGCAGGCCAACACCCGCAAAAATGTGCGCATTGTTTCCGTTTTCACCGCCGCTGCCATCGGTATTGTCGGCGTGCTGGTGATCCTTTACGCGTGGCAGCTGCCGCCGTTCACCCGCCACGCCCAGTTTACCGATAACGCTTACGTGCGCGGCCAGACCACGTTTATCAGCCCGCAGGTGAATGGCTATATCACCGAAGTGAAGGTACAGGATTTCGCGCAGGTTAAAAAAGGCGAGCTGCTGCTGCAGATTGATGACCGTATCTATCGCCAGCGGGTACATCAGGCTGAGGCGCAGCTGGCGATGAAAATTGCCGCCCTGAATAACAATCTCCAGCAGCGTAAAAGCGCTGAAGCCGTCATCGCAAAAAATGACGCTGCGCTGAAAAATGCCCGCGCCCAGAGTCTGAAAACTCAGGCGGATTTAAAGCGGGTGAAAGATCTGACGGCTGACGGCTCGCTCTCCATCCGCGAACGCGACGCGGCGCTGGCCAGCGCGGCCCAGGGCAGTGCCGATATTGAGCAGGCAAAAGCGACGCTTGAGATGTCGCGCCAGGATCTGCAGACGGTAATTGTGAATCGTGGTGCGCTGGAGGCGGATGTGGAAAACGTCAAAGCGGCGCTGGAGCTGGCACAAATCGACCTGCAAAATACCCGCATTGTGGCGCCGCGTGACGGCCAGCTGGGGCAGATCGCGGTGCGTCTGGGCGCGTACGTGACGGCCGGGACCCATCTCACCACCCTGGTACCGCCACAGCACTGGGTGATCGCCAATATTAAAGAGACCCAGCTCGCGGAGCTGCGCGTGGGCCAGCCGGTGAAATTTACCGTCGATGCGCTCAATAACAAAGCCTATCAGGGTCGCGTGGAGAGCATCTCCCCGGCGACCGGCGTCGAATTCAGTGCCATCACACCGGATAACGCCACCGGGAACTTTGTCAAAATCGCCCAGCGTATTCCGGTGCGTATCGAAGTGCTGGGTAAGCCTGAAGAGTCAGCACTGCTACGTCCTGGCATGTCGGTACAGGTGACCATTGATACGCGGGAGGCGAAGCAATGACCCTTCGCCCGCTAGCCAGCCTGCTGGTTGCCGTTCTGCTTGCCGGATGCCAGTCGGTGGATGTAAAACCTGCCCAACCGTCACTGCATATTCCTGCCCAGTGGCGGGCGGCATCCGGCCCTGCCAGCGCGCCAGAACAACTCTGGTGGCGAAATTTTCACGACAACAATCTCAACCGCTATGTGGATCAGGCGCTGAAAAATAACAGCGACGTGCTGATCGCCCGCGAACGGATCAATGAGTATCAGGCAAGAGTCTATGCTGCTGACGGCAGCCTGTTTCCGTCGCTGGATGCGGGCGTAACCGGCACCCGCGCCCGGACGCAATCGGCCGCCACGGGGTTACCGGTATACAGTACGCTGTACAAAGGCAGCCTCACCGCCAGCTATGATGTGGATATCTGGGGCGTCAACCGCAGCACGGCCAATGCCGCGCAGGCCTCGCTGGAGGCGCAAAAAGCCGCCGCCGCTGCCGCAGTTTTAACTGTCGCCTCGTCGGTGGCCTCCGGGTATGTCACCCTGCTCTCGCTTGACGAGCAGCTTCGCGTCACCGAATCCACGCTGAAATCACGCGAAGAGGCATTTAATCTTGCTAAACGGCAGTTTGAAACGGGCTACAGTTCGCGCCTGGAGCTGATGCAGTCTGACTCTGAGCTGCGGGCCACCCGGGCGCAGGTGCCGCTGCTGCAGCATCAGATCGCGCAGCAAGAGAATGCCCTGAGTCTGCTGCTGGGCAGTAACCCGGGCGAGGTGGCGCGCAGTGAAAGCTTCAGCACGCTTACCCCGCTCAGGCTGCCTTCACAGCTGCCGTCATCGTTGCTTAACCGACGACCTGACATCGTTCAGGCGGAGCATCAGCTTATTGCGGCCGATGCCAGCCTTGCCGCCTCGCGCGCCAGCCTGTTGCCGTCGATCAACCTGACGGCGACCGGATCGATTCAGGATCGCACCCTTTCCGGACTGCTGGACAACCCGTTACAGCTCTGGAGCGCAGGCGGCAGTATTCTCGCCCCGCTGCTGAACCGCCAGGCGCTGAATGCGCAGGTGGATATCTCCCAGTCGCAGCGTAATCAGGCGCTGTACGCCTATGAGAAAACCGTGCGCAATGCGTTTGCCGAAGTGAACAACAGCCTTGACGCCATTACGCGTTATCAGGAACAACTTAGCGAACTGCTGGCCCAGCAGGAGGTGGCCCAGGAGACGCTGCGCATTGCGCAGAACCGCTATCGCAACGGCTATTCATCTTATCTGGATGTGCTCGACGCACAGCGTACACTTTACTCGGTGCAAACCAACGTGGTGCAGGTGAAAAATAACCTGCTGCTGGCGCAGATTGATTTGTATAAAGCGCTGGGCGGCGGTTGGGAGAGCGAGTGAACCCGGTTTGCGCGCTGATGCCCTCACCCCGGCCCTCTCCCACAGGGAGAGGGAGTAAAACCCAAGGAGACAATCTATGCAACAACAGTGGTCTGCAGTTGATAATTTCATGATTTCGTCGCTTATTCCTGAAGATGAGGTACTGAGCAAGGTACTGGAAAACAACCAGCGCGCCGGACTCCCCGAACACGATGTTGCGGCCAATCAGGGGCAGCTGCTGGCGCTGTTCGTGCGCATGACGCAGGCGCGGCGCGTTCTGGAGATCGGTACGCTGGGTGCTTACAGTTCAATCTGGATGGCGCGCGCCCTGCCGCCGGACGGAAAGCTGATTACGCTTGAGGCCGATTCCACGCATGCCCGCGTGGCACGGCAGAATATTCAGCTTGCCGGTCTCAACCAACGCATTGAACTCATCGAAGGCCCGGCGCTGACTTCTCTGGAAAATTTCGGCGACGTTCCGCCGTTCGACCTGATCTTTATTGATGCTGATAAGCCAAACAATCCTAGCTACCTCGAATGGGCGCTGCACTACTCCCGCCCCGGCACGGTGATTATCGGCGATAACGTGGTGCGCGATGGCGAAGTGATTAACGGCCAAAGCGACGACGCGCGCGTGCAGGGTGTTCGCCGGTTTATCGAGATGATGGGGGACAATCCGCGCTTAACCACCACCGCGCTGCAAACGGTCGGGGTTAAGGGGTGGGATGGGTTTACGCTGGCTATTGTGAACGGGTGAAAATTGTGCGGCCTGATGCCCTCACCCCGGCCCTCTCCCACCGGGCTGAGGGATCCCCAGTAATTTTTTACCGAAAGCGATGAATGTTGCTTCAGGAAAATGAATGAATTATAGCGACGCCCTGGTCCGGCTGTAAATCGCTGAGGCGTTTCCTGCAGGCCGGGGCGAGGCGCATGGATGCGCCGAGAGGGCGGCTTTACAGGGACGTTACATCCGCCCGTCCCCGATAAGCCGGAAGGAATAAGCCGAAGACAAAATTGCCGGGAGCAATTTTGGACAGCGCTTGCGCTGGCCCCAAAGGGGTGAGCCCCAGGGATGGGGCGAACAATCCGCGAAGCGGCGATTTACCGCCGGGAGCCCGGGTCGCCAGGGCGGCGGCGACTGAGCCGCCCTGGCACGTTCACAAGTCATGCCGTTACAGAGTAGCAAGGAACATAAAGTGAACGGAATGACCTCCACAGCCGTATGTTCCCCCTCACCCCAGCCCTCTCCCATGTACGGTCCGGGGACATAGTGAACACTTGTTCGGGGACATGGTAGACACTTACAACTAAGACATAAGAACCCGTTTATGGAGTCGCTTATGCCCTGGGATGCGAGAGATACCATGTCATTACGTACTGAGTTTGTTTTGTTCGCCTCGCAGGACGGGGCGAACATCCGTTCCCTCTGCCGTCGCTTCGGCATTTCACCTGCCACCGGCTACAAGTGGCTTCACCGCTGGGCGGAGGAAGGGGCCGCCGGCCTTCAGGACCGCCCGCGCATACCGCACCATTTCCCGAACCGCTCATCTGACGACATCACTGCCCTGCTGCGTATGGCCCATGACCGCCATGAACGCTGGGGCGCACGCAAGATAAAGCGCTGGCTGGAAGACCAGGGGCACCGTATGCCCGCCTTCAGCACCGTTCATAACCTGATGGCCCGTCACGGCCTGCTGCCGGGCACTTCTCCGGGCATTCCCGCCACGGGGCGCTTCGAACATGACGCGCCGAACCGGCTCTGGCAGATGGATTTTAAGGGCCACTTTCCCTTTGGCGGTGGCCGCTGCCATCCGCTCACCCTGCTGGATGACCACTCCCGTTTTTCCCTGTGCCTGGCGCACTGTACCGATGAACGGCGTGAGACCGTGCAGCAGCGGCTGGTCAGCGTGTTTGAACGCTACGGCCTGCCGGACCGGATGACAATGGACAACGGCGCCCCGTGGGGAGACACCACCGGCACCTGGACGGCACTGGAGCTGTGGCTGATGCGCCATGGTATCCGGGTGGGGCACTCCCGGCCGTATCATCCGCAGACGCAGGGCAAGCTGGAGCGTTTTCACCGCAGCCTGAAGGCAGAGGTGCTGCAGGGGAAGTGGTTCGCGAACGAGGGAGAACTGCAGCGCGCCTTCGACCACTGGAGGACGGTCTATAACCTTGAACGCCCGCATGAGGCGCTGGACATGGCGGTACCGGGCTCGCGGTATCAGCCGTCTGCACGGCAGTACAGCGGCAACACAACACCTCCGGAGTATGACGAGGGCGTGATGGTCAGGAAAGTGGATATCAGCGGAAAGCTGAGCGTGAAAGGGGTAAGTCTGAGCGCAGGCAAGGCATTCAGGGGAGAACGGGTCGGGCTGAAGGAGATGCAGGAAGACGGCCGCTACGAGGTGTGGTGGTACAGCACAAAAGTGGGGGTGATCGACCTGAAGAAAAAGTCGATCACCATGGGTAAAGGATGTTAAAAAGTGTTCACCATGTCCCCGAACACCTGTCTACCATGTCCCCGGACCGTACACCCAAAGGGAGAGGGGGCCGTCTGTGCAGGCATTATTTATGGGGATCCCTCAGCCCGGAGAGAGAGGGAGAAAACAGGGTGTTAAGCCGAAATCTGCTCCATCGCCTGCAAAATACGTTTATCCGAAATCGGATACGGCGTACCGAGCTGCTGGGCAAAGAAGCTGACGCGTAACTCTTCGATCATCCAGCGGATCGCCTGAACGTCTTCATCGTCACGACGTGCCGGTGGCAGTTTGTTTAACCACTGCTGCCACGCCTGCTGCACGTTTTCCACTTTCAGCATCTGGGCACGGTCACGATGCGGATCGATGGCCATCTTTTCCAGCCGTTTTTCAATCGCCTGCAGGTAACGCAGCGTGTCGCCGAGACGGTTGAAGCCATTGCCGGTGACAA
The DNA here is from genome assembly GCF_050031095.1 of Enterobacter cloacae complex sp. 382A5. Taxonomy (NCBI): domain Bacteria; kingdom Pseudomonadati; phylum Pseudomonadota; class Gammaproteobacteria; order Enterobacterales; family Enterobacteriaceae; genus Enterobacter; species Enterobacter cloacae complex sp. 382A5. The sequence goes on along the minus strand of NZ_JBLGVK010000001.1, from coordinate 2,171,173 downwards.
AGCCCCGGTACACCAGGCCCGCCATCTGCGCTTTGACATCCGAAAGCCCCAGCGCCATGGTCATATCCACGCGCCCTTTCAGGCGTTTGTTGATATTGAACACGGTGGTGAGGATCTGCTCGACCTGTTTGGCAATATCGACCACGGTGTCGTTCAGCTCCGCGCGTACCTTTTCATGAAGCTGAGCAAAGCCCTCTTCTGACCAGACCGGACCGCCCGCCTCGTGGATCAGCTTGTCCACGCCGCAGGAGATGCAGTCGTCGATCAGATCCAGCACTTTGCCGTACGGGTTAAAGTACAGCCCCAGCTTGGCTTTGTTCGGCAGCTTCTCGTGCAGATACTTGATCGGCGACGGGATGTTGAGCAGCAACAGGCGGCGCAGCCCGCGCCACATCATCTGCTGCTGTTCCTGCGGGTTATCAAACAGCTTGATCGCCACGCTGTCGCGCTCATCCACCAACGCAGGCCAGGCCTTCATTTTGTAGTTGCCGCGTTTTTGCTCGTAGCTTTCCGGGAGCTGACCAAAGCTCCAGATGTGCAGCCCGCTCTGCTCAATCCCATCATCCGCCACCGCGGACAAGGTCTCCTGCACTTTGCCTTTCAGCGCCTCTTTCAGCGCGGTGAGCGAACGGCCTTCCTGCAGCTTCTTGTTTTTATCGTCCACCACGCGGAAGGTGATTTTCAGGTGATCGGGCACCTGATCCCAGTTCCAGTCTTCGCGGTCAATGGTGGTACCGGTCATGCGGCGGAACTCACGCTCCAGCGCATCCAGCAGCGGCAGTTCCAGCGGCGTGACGCGGCCTAAAAACGCTTCGGCGTAGTTAGGGGCCGGAACAAAGTTACGCCGCACCGGTTTCGGCAGCGATTTGATCAGCGCAATCACCAGTTCGCGGCGCAGGCCGGGAATTTGCCACTCAAATCCACTCTCATCCACCTGGTTTAGCAGTGGCAGCGGGATATGAACGGTGACACCATCCGCGTCCGTTCCCGGCTCAAACTGATAGGTCAGCCGCAGCTTAAGGTTGCCCTGATGCCAGAAGTTCGGGTAGTCGAGCTTACTGACCGACTCCGCTCCTTCTTTAATCAGCATGCTCTTTTCAAAGTTGAGCAGGTCCGGCGTCTCTTTGCTGGCCTTCTTCCACCAGCTGTCAAAGTGACGGGCGGAAATGACATCGTGGCTGATGCGCTGGTCGTAAAATTCGAACAGCGTCTCGTCATCCACCAGAATGTCGCGACGACGGGATTTGTGCTCCAGCTCTTCCACTTCAGCACGCAGCTTGAGGTTTTCACGGAAGAAGGCGTGACGCGTCTGCCAGTCACCCTCCACCAGCGCGTGGCGGATAAACAGCTCGCGGCACAGCGCCGGGTCAATCTGGCTGTAGTTGACCTTACGCGCGGCCACCACCGGCAGGCCGTAGACGGTCACTTTTTCGGTTGCCATCACCGCCCCCTGCGCACGCTCCCAATGCGGTTCACTGTATGAGCGTTTCAGCAGGTGTTGCGCCACCGGCTCTACCCATTCCGGATCGATACGCGCGGCAATACGCCCCCACAGACGGCTGGTTTCCACCAGTTCAGCAACCATGGTCCACTTGGGTGGTTTCTTGAACAACCCGGAGCCGGGGAAGATGGAGAAACGGGCGTTGCGCGCGCCGGTATACTCCTGCTTTTCGGCGTCCTTCATGCCGATATGGGACAGCAGTCCGGTCAGCAATGCGATGTGAATCTCTCGGTACTCCGCCGGTTCACTGTTCACCGGAATACCCAGCTCTTTCACCACCTGGCGCAGTTGGGTGTAAATATCCTGCCACTCGCGCACGCGCAGGTAGTTGAGGAAATCCACGCGGCACTGACGGCGGAACTGGTTAGATGACAGCGCTTTCTGCTGCTCGCCGAGGTAGTTCCACAGGTTCACGAAGGCAAGGAAATCCGACTCTTTGTCGTGGAAGCGACGGTGTTTTTCATCCGACGCCTGCTGTTTGTCCATTGGGCGTTCACGCGGATCCTGAATGGAGAGCGCCGAGGTGATGATCATCGCCTCGCGCACGCAGCCGTGTTTTTGCGCTTCCAGCACCATGCGCGCCAGACGCGGGTCCACCGGCAACTGGCTGAGCTGCCGTCCCAGCGGCGTCAGTTTATACGCGGTGGCCTGCTCGTCAGTGGTGATCGCCCCCAGCTCTTCCAGCAGGCGTACGCCGTCCTGAATATTGCGTTTGTCCGGCGCTTCGACAAACGGGAAAGCGGCGATATCGCCCAGCCCCAGCGCGGTCATCTGCAGGATGACGGAAGCGAGGTTGGTACGCAGGATTTCCGGATCGGTAAACTCCGGGCGGGAGAGGAAATCGTCTTCTGAATAGAGACGAATACAGATCCCCTCCGACACACGTCCACAGCGCCCTTTACGCTGGTTGGCCGACGCCTGTGAAACCGGCTCAATCGGCAGACGCTGTACCTTGGTGCGGTAGCTGTAGCGGCTGATACGCGCCGTACCCGGATCAATCACATACTTGATGCCCGGCACGGTCAGCGAGGTTTCCGCCACGTTGGTCGCCAGCACGATGCGGCGCCCGCTGTGTGGCTGGAATACGCGGTTCTGTTCGCTGTTAGAGAGACGAGCGTAAAGCGGCAAAATTTCCGTGTGGCGTAGATCGCGCTTGCTGAGCGCGTCGGCGGTATCGCGGATCTCACGCTCGCCGCTCATAAAGATCAGAATGTCGCCCGCGCTCTCATTGCCCAGTTCGTCAACGGCGTCGAAAATTGCCTGCAACTGGTCGCGCTCGGTATCCTCCGCCTCCTCCACGATCGGGCGATAGCGCACTTCTACCGGATAGGTACGACCGGAAACTTCAATAATCGGTGCGTTATTGAAATGTTTTGAGAAACGCTCCGGGTCGATGGTCGCGGAGGTGATGATAATTTTCAGATCCGGGCGACGCGGCAGTAGCTCTTTCAGGTAGCCGAGCAGGAAGTCGATGTTCAGACTGCGCTCGTGCGCCTCATCAATAATGATGGTGTCGTACTGCATCAGCAGACGATCCTGCTGAATTTCCGCCAGCAGGATACCGTCGGTCATCAGCTTGACCATGGTGTTATCGCTCACATGGTCGCTGAAACGCACCTTATAACCGATGCAGCCGCCCGGCTCCGTTTGCAGCTCCTCGGCAATACGGTTCGCCACGGTACGCGCCGCCAGACGACGCGGCTGGGTATGACCAATCAGGCCCTTCACTCCGCGGCCGAGCTCCATACAGATTTTTGGCAGCTGTGTGGTTTTCCCCGAGCCGGTCTCCCCCGCCACGATCACCACCTGGTGGTCGCGCACGGCGTTGAGGATCTCCTGCTTCTTCTGACTGACGGGCAGATTTTCAGGATAGGTGATTGCCGGACGTGCCGCTTCGCGCAGCACAACTTTCCCTGCCGCCTGTTCAATCTCTTTCGCCATCTCCTGGAAAATGGCCTGTTGTGCATCAGGATTTTTAACCTTCTTCACCCCGTGCAAGCGGCGAGCAAAGCGCTGTTTATCGCGCAGCATCAGTGAATCAAGCTGTTGCAGGAGCATCGGGAAGGTCAGTTTTTGTTGTTCTGTCATAGCATTAACGGGCAGTGCACTGCCGGATAAAATCTCTTTGTAATGATTGCTATAGAGTACCACATCAGCGCTTTCTACGCCTTATTCAAAAAATTCGAACATAGGCTTCGATATATTGCGCTATCTCTGTGGCAGGATTGTGAATAAAGTGTCAACAAGCAACGGGGCAACCCCCTTCAATCAAATGCAAAACAGGAATCACCCATGAGCAAAGTATTAGTTTTGAAATCCAGTATTCTGGCAGGGTACTCTCAGTCTGGTCAGCTGTCTGATTACTTCGTTGAACAGTGGCGTGAACACCATTCCGCAGACCAAATCACCGTGCGTGACCTGGCTGCAAACCCAATTCCTGTGCTGGATGGCGAGCTGGTTGGCGCGCTGCGTCCAAGCGATGCACCGCTGAGCCCACGCCAGCAGGAAGCCCTGGCGCTCTCTGATGAGCTGATTGCTGAACTGCAGGCGCACGACGTTATCGTGATCAACGCCCCAATGTACAACTTCAACATCCCAACCCAGCTGAAGAACTACTTCGACCTGGTGGCTCGCGCTGGTGTTACCTTCCGTTACACCGAAAATGGCCCGGAAGGTCTGGTGAAAGGCAAGCGTGCCATCGTGCTGACCAGCCGTGGCGGTATTCATAAAGATACCCCAACCGACCTGGTTGCGCCGTACATGAGCCTGTTCCTGGGCTTCATCGGGATCACCGATGTGAACTTCGTGTTTGCAGAAGGTATCGCTTACGGTCCTGAAGTGGCGACCAAAGCACAGACCGACGCGAAAGCCGCGATCGACAGCCTGGTGGCTGCCTAAGATTTCCCCCTCTCACCGCCCGGTGAGAGGGTTTTTCTTTTCTCCCGCATTTCGTTATCATCCGCTCCCACTCTCCAGCCGGGCGGCCTGATGTCTGCGATTATTGATTCTTTTATTGCCCCACCGTGTCATGACGACATTGAGATCCTCTGGCAGGATGAACATCTGCTGCTGATCAATAAACCTTCCGGTCTGCTTAGCCTCTCGGGTAAAAATCCGCAAAATCTCGATTCGGTGCACTATCGTCTGGTTCAACGCTTCCCAGGCTGCACGCTGGTGCATCGCCTGGATTTTGGCACGTCCGGCCTGATGGTGATTGCACGTAATAAGGCGATCAACGCCGCGCTGTGCCAGCAGTTTAGCCAGCGCAGCGTGGAAAAAGTCTACAGCGCCCTGCTTTGCGGCCACCTGGAAAACGATGAAGGGGTGATTGATGCGCCGATTGCCAAAGATCCGGCGCTGTTTCCGCTGATGTCGATCTGTGCCGTTAACGGCAAACCCGCCCGTTCCCGCTATCGGGTGATGGAACGCCTGCATCAAAACGCGGCGATGCCGCTCACGCGGGTAGAACTGACGCCTGAAACGGGGCGAACCCACCAGTTGCGCATTCACTGTCAGCTGCTGGGCCACCCGATTTTAGGCTGCGATTTATATGGGGGACGGGCGTGGCCTGGCAGCGGAACAACGCCGAGGCTGATGCTGCATGCCAGTCAGTTGAATTTTATTCATCCGGTGAGCGGCGAGCCGGTTAACGCCCGTCACGCCGCACCGTTCTGAGCCGTATTACCACATCAAATCGTCAGGGATTTTGAAATCGGCATACGGATCGTCTTCATCCTGCTCTTCCTGACTCAGGGCGCTGTTTAGCACAATACTGTCCGCATCGCGCTGGGCAATTTTATCCGCCACCACCGCCGGGATAATGGCATATTCACAATCGCCGTTAGCGTTAATCACCAGACGTGCGATGGCCAGACGACCGTTAATCAACTGGGTCTGGGTTGCCTTATCCACCTCGATTTTTTTGATCAAGTTGCCGTCGGTGAAGTTAAAGGTGATGTTGCCTTTTGCCACCGTGATGCGGTTCATCTCAATCAGCTGCTTCACCTGTGCCTTAAACTCTTTGGCGAGCACGGCCTGTTTTTGCTGCTCGCTCAACTGTTTGTCACGCTCAAGCTGCGCTTTTTTGTTCTCTTCTACCGCCTCTCTGGCCTCACGCGCCTGCACGCGGGATTTCTTGGCCGTGCGCTGAACTTTGGCCATTTTCTTGCTGGAGACTAAGCCCGCTTTCAGCATCTGCTCTTGTAAGGTGAGTTTTGTCATGAGTGTGTTTAAACCGGTTGGAAATTTTGGGGATTATAGCGGGAATTGCGGAGCGTGTGTTAGAGAAGTAGGCATGGCGTTTAGTTGCCTGAGGCTGGTTCATTATTCATTCAGCATTTATTAACGTTAACGCCTAACGAGTGATTAAAAATTGTCAGGTCATTTTCTTAAAAAAAATGAGCAACTCATAAATATGATGTGAGTTCAGTATCTGTACCCTCTACAGGCGTAGGCTGCCTTTCTCTTATTATAAGGGTACGGAGAAAATATGGCCTTAAAAGGAACAATGCTGCTTAACGGTGCTGACTATGCGCCTTTTAACCTGCACGGTGTAGGCGTGTTTATGGCGCATTCCGGGCAGGGAATCTATCGAAACAATGGACTATGTGGCGCTGTTAAAGGCTCGGGACCTATTCCTCCGGGAAAATACTGGATAATTGACAGAGGAACCGGAGGCTTCATATCAGGGTTAAAAGCTAAGTTGCAGGACCAGTGGAACAAAGTCCGATCCGGTGCAGAGTTTGGCCGTGATGAGTGGTTTGCTCTGTACAAGGATGACTGGGGTATCGACGATGGAACCTGGATTGATAACATATATCGTGGATTATTTCGTCTGCATCCGGGTACGCAATCAGAAGGATGTATCACGATTGCCCATAATTCTGATTACGCATTGATCCGTAACGCTCTGATGAGTACCGAACTTATTCAGGTTCCCTGTATGCGTTCACTTATGGCACGCGGCTGGGTTGAGGTGATTGAAAGTGGCTATACCAACACCTGCCGGTAAATGGAGCATCAGGCTATTCAAAACGATCGGGTTTCTACTCATTAGCCTGATGGTAGGTTGCACGCTGGAGCCTGCTGAATTCTATCTTAATCATGACGTGGCTTCTTCCGTATGTGATTTTATTTATGGTGATGTTAATGCTGAAACACTCTATGACACATATACGTATATCGATATTTTAACTGTATTTACCCTTACTACGGTTATTTACCGATTAACAATGCTGCTAATCAATAGAATAAGGAAATAAAGAATGCCAATTCCCCCCTATATGTGGCTAAAAGACGATGGCGGAGCACATATTAAAGGATCCGTAGACGTTCAGGACCGTGAAGGTAGCATTGAGATCATAGGGCTAAGTCATGGTCTAAATCTCCCGGTAGATAGTGCTAACGGTAAGATCACCGGCACGCGTCAACATTCATCCATGCGGATTGAAAAGGAAGTTGATAGCTCCACGCCCTATCTCTATAAAGCAGCTTCTACCGGGCAAGCGCTAAAAAGTGCTGAAATTAAGTTCTATCATATTAATGATGCTGGACAGGAGGTCTGTTATTACACCGTATTAATGGAGAATGTAAAGGTCACCGGTGTTAACTGCAGCGTGCCGAACGTGAAAATCGCGGCCAACGATAAAATGAACCATGTTGAAAGCGTAAGCCTGCAGTATGAAAAAATTACCTGGCGTATCGTCGATGGGAACATCATGCACAGCGACGCCTGGAACGAACGCCCTTCAGCCTGACATCAAGGGGCGCATGCCCCTTGAGCCTTCATGAAGTTCGCTCATGTTGCTGTGAAATTAAGTCACTTCCCCTGCGCCACCGCGTCAGGCATAAATTATGCATTGATAACTTCCTGGCAACATGAACTTAGGATGCATAACCAAGATGAGTAAAGCTTTTACATTTACCCTTAAGCGCAGTTGCTTCGATGAAAATTATAACCCGTCAGAGAATACGCGTACGACCACCAACTTTGCCAACCTCGCCCGCGGGGAAAAGCGTCAGGAGAACCTGCGTAATACCCTGGTGATGATCAATAACCGCTTTAACGCCCTGGCGCGCTGGGATAACCCCAATGCCGATCGTTACGCGGTCGAGCTTGAGATCGTCTCTGTGGATCTGAATATTGGTGCGGAGAAAACCTTCCCGGCCATTGAAATATTGCAAACCACAATCGTCGATAAAAAAACCAACGAACGCATCGACGGTATTGTCGGCAATAACTTCTCCTCTTACGTACGCGATTACGATTTCAGCGTCCTGCTGCTGGAGCATAATAAAAACCAGCCCCATTTCACCATTCCGGAGAAGTTTGGTGTCTTGCACGGCAATATCTTCCGCCATTTTGTTAATTCGCCGGAATACCGTGAGAATTTCAAAAAAGCACCGGTGATTTGCCTGAGCGTGTCCAGCAAAGACACTTATCGTCGCACGGGTAACCAGCACCCGGTGCTGGGCATTGAGTACACGCCGGATGGCGAGTCATTGACGGAGCAGTACTTTGCGAAAATGGGCCTGAAGGTACGCTATTTCATGCCTGAAAACAGCGTGGCGCCGTTTGCCTTCTTCTTCACCGGCGATTTGCTCAGTGATTACACCAATCTTGAACTGATCGCCACCATCAGCACGATGGAGACGTTCCAGAAGATCTATCGCCCGGAAATTTATAACGCTAACTCGGCGGCAGGACACTGCTATCGCCCCGATCTGAATCAGCAGGATCACTCATTAACCAAAATTGTTTACGACCGTGTCGAACGCAGCCAGTTGGCCATTGAGCAGGGTAAATTCACGGAAGAACAATTTATCAAACCTTACAAACACGTACTCGAGCAGTGGTCTGATAACTACGCGCGTTAATTAATCGAATTTAAAAGGGTTATACATATGAAAACATTGCTCCCGACGTCAACCGCTGGCAGCCTGCCTAAGCCAACCTGGCTTGCACAACCTGAAACGCTGTGGTCACCGTGGAAATTACAGGATCAGGAGTTACTGGCCGGTAAGCAGGATGCGCTGCGTTTATCGCTTGATGAGCAGATCCGTGCGGGGATTGATATCGTCAGCGATGGCGAACAGACGCGCCAGCACTTTGTGACCACCTTTATTGAACACCTCAGCGGCGTGGATTTTGAAAACCGTCAGACCGTGCGCATTCGTAACCGCTACGACGCGAGCGTGCCGACGGTGGTTAGCGCCGTGGCGCGTCAAAAACCGGTATTCGTGGACGACGCAAAATACTTACGCCAGCTCACGGATAAGCCAATCAAGTGGGCCCTGCCGGGGCCGATGACCATGATCGACACCCTTTACGACGCGCACTATAAAAGCCGCGAAAAGCTGGCCTGGGAGTTCGCCAAAATCCTCAATCAGGAAGCGAGAGAGTTAGAGGCCGCAGGTGTCGATATCATTCAGTTTGATGAGCCGGCATTTAATGTCTTTTTTGATGAGGTCAACGACTGGGGGATTGCGGCGCTGGAGCGTGCCATTGAAGGGCTGAAATGCGAAACAGCGGTGCACATCTGTTACGGATACGGCATCAAGGCCAATACCGACTGGAAAAAGACCCTTGGCTCAGAATGGCGCCAGTATGAAGAGGCGTTTCCTAAGCTTCAGACATCGAATATCGACATCATCTCGCTGGAGTGTCACAACTCCCGCGTGCCGATGGATCTGCTGGAGCTGATCCGCGGCAAAAAAGTGATGGTAGGCGCCATCGACGTGGCAACCAACACCATTGAAACCGCGGAAGAAGTGGCTGGCACCCTGCGTAAAGCGCTGCAGTTTGTCGATGCCGACAAGCTTTACCCGTCAACCAACTGCGGTATGGCGCCGCTTTCCCGTCAGGTTGCCAACGGCAAGCTGAAGGCGCTGAGCGCCGGAGCCGCGATTATCCGCAACGAGCTTGGCGCGTAATCACCTGCCCTGCGTTTGCCAGTAGAGCGGCGTACCGAAACACCCGACGTAATGATCAATCACCGCCCTGACGTTAAGGGGCGGATGCCGCGCGTTCGGGTAGATCGCCGCAATATTCAGGGGCTCCGTATGAATGGCGCACTCCAGCCCTGGCAGGAGTGCGACCAGTTCGCCCTGCTGCACGCGGTCGCCAATCAGCCAGTCAGGAAACAGCACAATTCCCATCCCACCCAGCGCGGCAGCAAGCAGCGATTCCGCATTATTTGACGTCATTAATGGCACCACCGGATAGTGCACCCACTCCTCCCCCGCACCGCGCAACAGCCAGCGGTTAGGCCCCGACGAACCACGGTAGACCAGGCATTGATGATGCGCCAGATCGTCCGGCCCTTGCGGCGCGCCGTGCTGTCGCAGATAGTCCGGCGAGGCGGCCAGATGGTAGCGCTGCTGACCAAAAATGCGTGCGTGAAAGGTGGAGTCCGTCAGCACGCCGATGCGAAAGATCACGTCGGCGGCATTCTTGTGCGGGTCAATAAAATCATCGGTCAGCGTCAGCTCGATATTCAGCCGCGGATAGCGCGCCGTCAGACCAGGCAGCCCTGGCGCAATGTGCCGCTGGCCGAAAAAGACCGGTGCATTAATGCGGATCGTGCCGGAAGGCTCCGTTGAACGTGCATCCAGCTCCCGACGAGCCTCCTCAAAACTCGTCATCATCTCCCTGGCATAGCGGATAAACAGATGACCACTTTCTGTGGGGATCACCGCCCGGGTATTGCGGTAAAAAAGCTGCTGGCCGAGTGCGTCCTCAAGCTGGTGGATAATGCGCGAAACCTGCGAGGCGGAAAGGCCCTCGCGGCGCGCGACCACGGAAAAATTTTCGGCTTCAAAAACCGCGATAAAAATCTTCAGCGAACGGAGGTTCATGCTCCCGGCGTCGTACATTCGTGCATATCCTGCAAAGGTGTTTCCTGCATTATGGCATTTTTCTCATGACCAGACCGACGTAATCTTCTCCGCCTGCAAAACGGAGGAATAACAATGCAGCTTGTTTTGATTTTACTGGTGATTGCCGGGGGGATGGGGCTTTCCGTAGAGGCTGGCCTGCTGGGGCCGCTGGGGGGAAAAGTTGGTGATTTATGGGCCACGTTCAGCATTTTTGGCGTCGGCGCCGCGCTGACGTTTCTGTTGATGCTGTTCTTCAGCCCGCGCAACAGCCCGTCGTTTTTTGCCCAGCCTGGCTGGCAGTTGCTCGGCGGGGTACTTGGCCCGGTTTACGTGGTGATCCTGACCCTCGCCACCCCGGCCATCGGCATCGCCCTGACGATGATTGGCATTCTGGCGGGGCAGGTTTTTAAAAGCCTGCTGATCGACCATTACGGTCTGCTGGGCACACCGCACAGGAAGATCAACGCGAAACGGATCGTCGCGCTGGGTTTTATTATCGCGGCACTGATTCTGGTCGCACAGGGGTAACACGATGACACTGATGATGATTATTCTGGCCGTGTGCGGCGGCGCGACGCTAAGTGTTCAGGCGGCGATCAACGGGCAACTCGGCAGCCGCGTGGGCGTATTCAAAAGCGCGTTCCTGACGTTCTCCGTTGGCGCGCTGGTCACCGCCTTGCTGATTTTTTTCTTTGAACCAAAACAGACAGTCACCCTGCTGGACGTGCCGAAATGGCAGCTTCTCGGGGCGATGTTTGGCGTGCCGTACATTGTGATCATGGTGTTGGCGGTGCAGCGCATCGGCACCGCCGTCGCCACGGTCGCGGTGATTTTTGGTCAGCTCACCATGAGTATGCTGATTGATAACTTTGGCTGGCTGGGCAATGCGGCCATTCCGTTTTCGATGAGCCGACTGGCCGCCGTCCTCTGCCTGGGTATTGCGCTGTTTTTCATTTACTCAGGCAGTAAAAACGCCCCTCCCCACGAGTAACGTTACGCCTTGCGGGTAAAGAACAGCGTCACCGTGGCGACGGTGACGCCAAATTTCTTCATCTCGGTTTTATTAAACAGGTGTGTAGCATCCTGTAGGTACATCCAGTCGTCGAAGTGCAGCAGCCAGGTGCTGCCGTTGGCCTTCACGTTCATGCTGTACCGCCAGTTGAAGGCATTGCCCGCCGCCTGCCCCGTCGCCACGCCGTCAATATCGCCCGCCGTGCCCTCATAACGATCGGTCGCCACGCGGCGGATATGCCATACCCGCTGCTGTTTTTCACCATCGTCGTAGACAAAATGTTCATTCAGCGTCAGCGTGTCGCCAATCACGTCCCCGACAATCTCCACGTGGAAGCGGCGGATCTGCTTCCCGCTGCGATCCTGCACCATCCCCCACGCTTCCGTTTTGCCCTGGAAATAGTGGAATATATCAAGCTGCGGCTGCTGCTGGCGGTACTCCGTCACGTCCGTGCTGCAGCCTGCCAGCAACATCGCCACACCCAGCGCCATGATCAAAAAACGTTTCATTGTTGTCCTCCGATTAACTGCTGACGCAGCTCAGGGTATTGCGTGCGGGGATCAAGCCAGATCCCCAGAAAACGGGTGCTGAACGCTTGCGACTGAGGCGGCCCCAGGGGTCTGAAAGTGCCCGATGCGGCAGGCGCGCGGTACCAGAACTGTCCTTGCTTATCGTTAAGCACGAACGCCAGCTGCGCCCCCGGCCCGACATCCGGCCACAGCGAAGCAAGCATCCGCAACCAGGCTTCGCTCTGCGGTTCCTGTTGCAAAACCCCCTGTGCTCGCCACTGGTCGCGGGTTGCCTCGACCAGGTCTTCACTGTCGATGTCACGCGCGTAGGTGATAATAAGCGCCTGATCCTGCATCTTGCCGGTGTAGCGACCTTCGGGGGTGCGTAACTGGGAGGTATAAACGGTGAAAGGCCCCCAGGTCAGCGTGGCATCCCCCACCTTGCGCCAGCCAAGCCAGTCGGTTGCCTGGGCGAAAGGCGTCAGGGTGATGAGCCAGAGGAACAGGAGTGCGGCTCTCATTGTTGCCTCCCTGTCAGCAAGTGGTAAAACAGCATCATCACCAGCCAGCCCGGCACCATCCAGCTGACGACGATAAAGGTTGGCTCCAGAAAGGCGATGGCACCGAGCCGTTCACCGATAAGATACGCCACCGGACCGCCCACGGAAGCCAGCAGCATCAGCATCCAGCCGGGTAACGTTGTGGTGCGGGTGAGCTGCGTCCAGACGGTGGCAAACATCAGCCACAGCGCCACCATCCACACGGGCATCAGCGATTCACCGGTGAAGGCGATCAGCCCCGTCAGCGCCCAGAGTGCATCCAGCAGACTGCCCGCGAGTGCCAGCAGAATGGCATAAACGCGGTGTGCAGGCGGCAACATCAGGCAGGCGAAGATCGCCAGCACGCACCAGATAATCAGGCCACGTTCGCGAAACAGCACCACCAGCGTCCAGTAGAGATCGAACGCGATAGCCAGGGCGAAAACCTGCACGTAACGTTTCATACGCGCTCGGCGGTCAGTTGCACCACGCTGATGGTGCGGGCGTTAAACCCGGCTTCGCAGTAGCCAAAGTAATAGAGCCACATCCGACGAAACCGCTCATCAAATCCCAGTTTTTCAATCTCCTGCCAGGCATGGAGAAAGCGCTGACGCCAGTGCGCCAGCGTGCGCGCGTAGTCCGGCCCCATATCAAACAGGTTGCGTACCACAAAATCGGTATGGCGCGTCATCAGCGCATTCATCGCCGTTATGCTCGGCAAAAAGCCGCCGGGGAAGATATACCGCTGAATAAAATCCACGCTTTTGCTGTAATCGCGATACCGCTGATCCTGAATGGTGATGGCCTGAATCGCCATGCGCCCACCCGGACGCAGACGCGCCTGACAGGTGCGGAAGAACGTTGGCAGATAACGTTGCCCGACGGCTTCAATCATCTCAATCGACACCAGCTTGTCGTACTCACCGGTTAAATCGCGATAGTCGCAGAGCAACACCTCAACGCGGTCCTGCAGACCGGCCCGGGCAATCCGCTCTGTCGCCCAGCGATACTGCTCCTGCGACAGCGTGGTAGTGGTCACCCGGCAGCCGTAGTGACGGGCCGCGTATTCCGCCATCGCCCCCCAGCCGGTACCAATCTCCAGCAGATGATCGCTGGGGTTCAGCGCCAGCTGTTCGCACAGACGCGCCATTTTCGCCCGCTGCGCGTCGCCAAGATCCTGCTCCTCCCCGCTAAACAGCGCGCTGGAATAGAGCAACTCCTTGTCCAGAAAATGGGCATAAAACGCGTTACCCAGATCGTAATGCGCCGCAATGTTTTCCCGCGCCTGCGCCCGGGAGTTGCGCCGCGTCCAGTGGCGAAGCCGCTCCAGCGGTCTGCCAAGCAGGCGGAACCCGTTTTCGAGCCGCCCCAGTACCTGGCTGTTTAGCGCAAGCAGTTGCAGAAGCGGCGTGAGCTGCGTGGTTTCCCATTCGCCGTCCATCCAGGCTTCCGCCGCGGCCAGACTGCCCCCGGTCAGGACGCGCCAGTAGACGCCCGGGCTGAGTATCTCAACGTCGGCATGCAGCGCGGCAGACAGCTCACCGAAATGAAAGGTCTGCGCCCCTTCACGCAGCATGAGCGAGCCGCCACGAAGGCCGCTCAGCACGCGAAAGAGCAGCCAGCGCGCGACGCGAACGTTGCGCGGGATATCGGGTTCAAGCGCAAAGACAGGATCGGTCATGAGCGTTCACTCCTGCTGACAGGATGGTTATACAGAGGCACACGCTTAAGCCACAGCCGCAGCGCCTGCCAGTAAATCGCGAAAACGGTTTTGAGCGTCATCAGCGGAATACGCAGCAGCAGCCCACGCAGTGCCGGGCGGGTCAGCGGCGCGCGGCGAAGCGCCAGCGTGGCATCAAATACCTTTGACGCCTGATGATTTTCAATGTGCATATGCAGCGTGTTATCCGGGTTGTTGAAGCGCCAGTGGTAAATCATGTCCATGGGGTTAAACGGAGAAACGTGAAAGGCTTTCTCCGTGGGCTGGGCGTGCTGACCATTGACGGCGTAATAATGTCGTTCGTTCCAGGGCGTATTGCGCACTTCGGCCAGCACCCAGCGCAGCGTCTCTGCCGGGTCATAGCAGTAGTAAAAATTGACGGGATTAAAATGAAAGCCGAAGTAGCGCAGCTGCGTCAGGAGCATCACCCGCCCCTCAGGACGTTCGCCGGTCAGGCTTTCCAGCCGATTCAGCACGTTCTCTTTAAGCGGCGAACCCAGCGGATAATCCGCATCATGGAACGATGCGGCGGCAAACCGGTTGCGCCGCACGCCAACGGTGGGCAACTTCTCCAGCTCGTCGAGATCGAGCCAGGCCATAAAGACGCCGTAGCTGAACTCATGCGTTTTCGGCTGGAGACGGCGGTGTCGTAATACGCCGTGATAGAGGCAACTGTTCATCGGTTTCCCTCCCCGGCTGTTATCGCATTGACGACGTCCAGCGCGCTGCGCACGCCATCTTCATGAAAGCCGTTGTACCAGTACGCGCCGCAGAACCAGCTCCGCTGGTGACCGTTGATTTCGCTGCGGCGCGCCTGTGCCCGCCAGCTTTGCGGGTTAAACAGTGGATGTTCATACACAAAGCGCCGCAGCACGAAGCGTTCGTCCACTGGCGTTTCCGGGTTTAAGGTGACGCAGAACAGCGGGCTACCGGCGGGCAGCCCCTGCAAGATATTCATGTTGTACGTTACGCAGGCGCTGGCCTGATCCTGGTCGCTCAGGCGGTAGTTCCAGCTGGCCCAGGCGCGCTGACGCACCGGCAGCCAGCGCGGATCGCTGTGCAGTACTACCTCATTACGCTGCCAGCCAATATCGCCCAGCACCTCCTGCTCAGCGGCGGAAGGTGCGTCGAGGATGGCCAGCGCCTGGGCTGAGTGACAGGCAAAAATCACGTGTTCAAAACGGTGGCTCGATTCTTCAAGATGGAGGGTGACACCCTGTGCATCACGGCTTACCCGCTGCACCGGCGCGTTGAGGTGCAGCGTGAGCCGGTCACCCAGCTGTGCCAGAATAGCGCGGATATACTCCCGCGAGCCGCCGGGCACCACGTACCACTGCGGGCGCTGAGTGATATCCAGCAGACCATGATTCTCAAAGAAGCGTAAAAAGAGCGGCAGCGGAAAACGTTTCATCTCCTGTAGCGACGACGACCAGATGGCCGCCCCCATCGGCAGAATGTAATGACGCGCAAAGAACGGCGTAAAGCGATGCTGTTCCAGGAACGTTTGCAGCGTCGCGCCGGACTCCACGTCCTCTTTCAGCGCCTGCTTCGCCAGGCGATTAAAACGGACAATCTCCCCAAGCAGACGCCAGAACGCCGGGTTCACCAGGTTACGACGTTGTGCAAAGAGCGTCGTCAGGGTGTGGCCGTTGTACTCCAGCCCACTTTGCGGATTGTGTACCGAGAAGCTCATCTGCGTTTTTTGCCCGCTGATGCCCAGCTCGCCAAGCAGCCCCATAAAGCGCGGATAGGTGCGGTCGTTGTAGACGATAAAACCGGTGTCTATGGCGTAGGTACCCTGTGGCGTCGGCACGTCAACCGTGGCGGTATGGCCGCCGGGGGTGGCACCGGCTTCAAACAGGGTGACCTCATGATGCCCGGCAAGGCGCCAGGCGCAGGTCAACCCGGCGATGCCGCTGCCGATTATGGCGATCTTCATGAGCGCACCATCCTGCGCAGCAGTGCGCGCTGTAAGAACGCTGGCAGCCCGGAAAGCAGCCGCAGCGTCAGACCAAATCCCGCTGGAAACGCGATGTGGTTTTTCCCTTTTTCCAGGCCACGGCGAATGGCTTTTACCGCCTCTTCAACGCTCACCCTGCCCGGCATGGCGAAATCATTTTTGCGGGTCAACGGGGTGTCGACAAAACCGGGCGATACCACGGTGACCGCAATCCCTTTTGGCTCCCAGTCGAGACGCAGGCTCTGCGCAAACCAGGTGAGCGCGGCTTTGGATGCGCCGTACGCTTCAGCGCGTGGAAACGTCAGCCAGTGAGCCATAGAGCTCACCAGCACCACGCGGTTACCGGCCACAAGCTGTGGCTGCAGCGCGGCAAGGCAATTGACAGGCCCCTGAAAGTTAGTGGTCATCACCCGCTCTACCAGCGCGGCGTCCACCACGCCATGTTCCAGATATTCGCAGGTTCCGGCACAGAGGATTGTCAGGTCGGCCGCGCAGCCCGTCAGCGCCTGGCGACAGGCGTCCCTGTCTGTCATATCGAACAGGCGTAGCGTAATGTTTGAACTGTGCTGATGCAGGGCTTCCAGACGCGCCGGATCCCGCCCGCAGGCGATGACATGGTGACCGTCACGGGCAAAAGATTGCGCCAGCCCCGCCCCAATACCTGAACTGGCGCCGGTGATCAGGACCGTCATCATGATTTCACCCTCCGCTTCACGCCGCGAACCGCCCAGCCAAGCAAAGGCAGATGTTCATAGATCATCTCTCCGGCATCGTAGTAGTCCCGCTGGCGAATAATCCGATCCTTTTCCACGTCCACCACGGAGCAGCCAGGCAGTTCCAGAGGCTCGCCACCGGCAATGCGCGGGTGCGACCAGTGCATGACCCAGGTGACAACAAAGCGATGCTCGCCAATCAAAGGGGAATCAAGCGTGAAACGACAGTGTTCGACATTCGCCAGCAGATGGGTGAAATAGCGCTGCAGGGCGAACAGGCCGTTATGTTCACCAAACGGATCGATAAGCGTGGCATCGGGATGGTAAAGCCCCGCCAGCGCCGAGGGCGGCTGGGAATCCAGCGCGGTGTAGTAATCAACAAACCGACTGATGACGTCAGGCAAAAGGTTCATGGGTCACATCCTGGCGGTAAACAACGTAGCGTAAGCGCATAATTAAAACTTACACAATTCGAGTTATTTGTCCAAGTTTATGCAGAAATATATTTTTATTATTTTAATTATCAGTGAGTTGGGTAAGTTACTTTCGTGCCAGAAGTTGAGGCGCAATAAGGGCTGACCGCCATCGGGCTACTTTTTCAGGTTAACCCTAAGGTAAATTCCCCCGTTCTCTTCCAGGCTTATTCTTTTTATTCATAAGGATGACATGCCATGAGACGTTTCTTTCTCTCCCTTTTCTCCAGCCCGGAATCGTTACTTCAGGTGATGAGTCAGCAGGAAATCATTGAAGCCGTTGAGGATGGCGACCGGATTATCATCGACCAGGATGGTAATGCCTCGGTGAACTATAAAAGCAACGAGGTACGCCAGGATTTTCTGCGCCACGTCAATGCGTTAAAGAGGGCGTAATATGGGAACGGCGATATTTATGGTGCTGATGGTCTGCGGGTACTGGTACACCAGCCGCGACCTCTCTACCCGCTTCAAAATCAAGCGATCCTTCGGCTGGGATGTCTATTTTCTGGTTGCCCTTTACGGCTCGATCTTCGTTTTGCAAGGTGTGATCGCCACCGGGCTGCTCTGGCTGCTGCTGCTCGCCCTCTCCGCGGCTGACAACACCTTCCACTTTACGTCAGAGCGTTATGCCGACTGGCAAATGGACTTTATGAACTGGAGTTTCCTGGGTATCCAGGCACCCGTGGTGGTGATGCTGGCCTTCGCCATCCTGTTTTGTCTTTACCGCTCAAACTGGGCGGGCAGCGCCCGACTGGACGGTGAAGGCAGGAAAAAGCTCTATAAGCGCCTGGCGCAGGCGAGCGGGATTGAACAACTGCTTTATCAGTGCATGGAGCAAGGCGAGCTGGCGCAGGTGACGCTACGGTCGGGGCGTATCTATGTCGGCATGATCCATACGGCGACGCTGGAATATGAGAAAACGGCCAATATCGTGCTTATTCCCATGCTGAGTGGCTATCGCGATCGCCAGACGATGAATTTTCGAATCGAAAATAACTACAGCAAATGGTATGACGGGCATGACATCACCCTCGACTCTGAGCCCAGAAGTGCGATGGATTTCAGAAAGGTGATTATGCTCAACCAGATTGAGAGCCTTGCGCTGTTCGACCCGGCAAGCGCCAGCGTGCTCGACATGGCTCAGCGGGAAAAAGCCGCGCAATGAGCTTCTCATCCGTTCAGTAAGGCGTGTAAACTACCTTTAGTAGTTAACTGATTTGAGGAAAAGATGGTTGTTAAGCGCTTAAGAAAAGAAGAACGCCGCGCACAGCTGCTGGAAGTCGCGCGCGGAATTGTGCGCCAGCAAGGCACTGAGGCCCTTACGCTGGGTTTCCTGGCCGAGCGCGCCAACGTCACCAAACCCATTCCTTACGATCATTTTGGCGATCGTGAAGGGCTGCTGATGGCACTCTACCAGGACTTCAGCGACAGGCAGCTCAAGAAATTTCGCGAGACGTTGAACAGAGACAATAAAACGCTGGCACAGACGATCCGTTTTTTCAGCGCCGCGTATATCGACTGCGCGATTTCTGCGGGCCCCGAAACGGGCCCCATAGCGGCGGCTCTGTCCGGCTCGCGGGCGCTGCAGATTTTCCGCGAGGCCTGCGTGGCCGACTGCGCAGACTGCCTGCGGATGGCGCTTTCCCCTTTTATTGTGCTGCAAGGGGTAACAGGTGAAGCGGCCCTGACGGCCATTATTGGGGCCGCGGATGCGCTCAGTACGGCTGCCGGAAATGGGATCCTCGCGCGTAACGTAGCCGAAGAGATGCTCAGCGGCGCGATGGCTGGCGTCCTCAACGCCTATCTGGACAGCACAAAATGAGTGCCCTGCCAGATTGACAGTTAAGTTACCAATAGTAACATATAGACATCTTCACTCACCCTGTTGAGGTCTCTATGTCTGCATCAAACGTCATCAATACTGCCCTGATCGTGACGGCTCACCCGGTCGAAAATTCGTTATCCCAATCCCTCGCGCAGCGAATTGCCGGGAAGTTACAGGAACAGGGTACGCAGGTTGAAATAGCCGATCTGCATGCCGAAGGCTTTTCCCCGACCATGATTCGACCCGACCTTGACCTCTACCACGGCGATGTCAGCGCGCTGCCGGACGAGGTGCTGCGCGAGCAGCAGCGTGTCGAGCGCGCGGATATGCTGGTATTTGTCTTCCCGATTTACTGGTGGTCCGTTCCCGCCCTTCTGAAAGGCTGGTTTGATCGGGTGCTGACCGTGAACTGGGCCTATAAAGTGGCTGAAGATGGTCGCATCGTGGGTAATTTACGTGATGTGCCCGTGCGCCTGGTCGCAACGGCGGGCAGCGATCTGGCCGGGTTCGATAAGCACGGTTATTCCGGTGCTATTCAGACCCAGATTGTTGAAGGGGTGTTTGGCTTCTGTGGCCTTAAAAACGTGACACTCGATATCCTCTATCAGGCCGATTCAGCCACTCCTCAGCAGGTGGACGATTTCCTGCAAAGCCTCACTAAGATCTGAATCGTACGGCGCAGCCATTCCCGAGGTTTGGCTGCGCACGCAAAGCCGTAATTAGCGCGGTATCATCGCTTCAAGTCCCCTTCGCAACTGGCTAACCACCTCTTTGGTATCCATACCCATTTGCGCATGTATGATGGCACCGTCTATCAGCATTAAAATCTGCGTGTTAATAGCCTCATCGGCAATACCGGTGAGGGAGGCAATTTTTTCCCGGGTTTCAGATTTATGGTTGCGGCAAATGGCTTTTATTTCACTTTCATTGTCTTCTGATTTTGCTTCTGCGCTGGCATTAATAAACGCACAGCCATGAAACAACGGGGAAATAAACCACCCGTTAAGCGTTGCTGCTAATGCGTCCGATGCAGCCCGCCCCTCTTCGAGATAGTGTCGAAGCGTGGTTTCAAACCAGGTAATCCACAGTTCGTGCCGATATTGCAGATAGGCAAGAATAAGCAAACGCTTACTCGGGAAATGGCGATAAAACGTCACTTTAGTCACTTTTGCCTGTTTGATAAGCGTATCAACGCCCGTTGCTCTGAACCCGGTGGAATAAAAGAGTTCGTGCGCGGTGAGCAATATTTTATCCCTGACGCTGACTTTTTGATCGTTATTCGTAGTGAGAGTATTCACGCTTATCTGGCCTCAAACAGTGTGTTGACAGACGGTATTTACAGGCATAGATTAACGCAAGTAGACAGACCTGTCTACATACTATCAACCCGAGGTAGCCGAGATGAACACACGCCCCCCTTTACCGCCGTTTACCCGTGAAAGCGCCATTGAAAAAGTCAGGCTGGCAGAAGATGGCTGGAACAGCCGCGACCCGGCAAAAATCGCACTGGCCTATTCGCTGGACACGCAGTGGCGTAACCGTGCGGAGTTCGCCACGAACCGCGCGGAGGCGCAGGCGTTCCTTGAGCGGAAATGGAAGAAAGAGCTGGATTATCGCCTGATAAAAGAGCTTTGGGCATTTACCGACAACCGCATCGCCGTGCGCTATGCCTATGAATGGCATGATGATTCAGGTAACTGGTTCCGCTCTTACGGCAATGAAAACTGGGAGTTCGAGCCGGACGGCCTCATGAAGCGGCGTTTTGCCTGTATCAACGATATGCCCATCAAGGAATCTGAACGGTTGTTTCACTGGCCGCTGGGCAGACGCCCGGACGATCACCCGTCCCTGAGCGATCTGGGGTTATAGGATTTTTCATCTCTCCGGGCTTGTGCAATAACTCCGGGCAAAGAGTGATACACTCAGGCTCACAGCACTGAAAGATACATGATTAAAAGAGTGACCAAATCATATAACAGTCACTCGTTGTCAACTGATGCCCGTCGCGCTAAGCTGAAATAATGACGAAAAATATGAACACCCCATCCACGCGTGGTCCCCTTGACCACTCTGTCCGCGAGCAAATCGTCGAAGCGGCTTTTGAGCACTTCGGCCATTACGGCTATGAAAAAACCACCGTGGCAGAACTGGCTAAATCCATCGGTTTTTCAAAAGCCTATATCTATAAATTTTTCGATTCCAAACAGGCAATTGGCGAGGTTATCTGCGCTAACCGCCTGGCGCTGATCATGACGGCAGTGGAAACAGCCATCGCCGACGCGCCGTCGGCCAGTGAAAAAATGCGCCGCCTTTTCCGGGCGTTAACCGAGGCTGGCAGCGAACTCTTTTTCCACGATCGTAAACTTTATGACATCGCCGCCGTTGCCGCGCGGGATAAGTGGCCGTCTACCGAGCGGTATACCGAGAGCCTGATGAAACTGATTGAAAGCATCATTGTTGAAGGCCGCCAAAGAGGGGAGTTCGAAAGAAAAACGCCCCTGGATGAGGTGACCTACGCCATATACATGGTGATGTGCCCTTTCATCAACCCCGTGCAGTTGCAATATAACCTCGAAACCGCCCCGACCGCAGCACTCCTCCTCCCTTCCCTGATTTTACGAAGCCTGGCCCCCTGATTTGTGACCATTGACTTTATTGGTCACTAGTCTGAGAATGCGGAAACCGTCCTTTGATACGATAAGGTTTCCCCATGCTCAGGCTTCATTCCGCCCGTTTTGCCGTTTGTCTCCTCCCTTTCGCCCTGGTGGCATGCGGTGATAACCCCGCCACCGACGATCCGCGCACCCAGCCACCGCTTGTCAGATCCGCCTCCGTTGAACCGGCGAACGATGCGTCCCGCGCGTTTACGGGTGTGGTCGTTGCCAGAACGCAAAGCGATCTCGGTTTCCGGGTTCAGGGCAAAATCCTTGAACGCCTTGTTGATACGGGGCAGACCGTTAAGCAGGGCCAGCCGTTAATGCGTCTGGATCCGGTTGACCTGAAGTTACAGGCACAAGCACAGCAGCAGGCGGTGGATGCCGCCCAGGCCAGGGCGAGAAAAGCCACCAGCGATGAGGCGCGCTATCGCGGCCTGGTGGCAACAGGTGCTGTCTCTGCCTCGGAGTATGACCAGATAAAAGCCGCGGCGGATGCCGCCAGAGCTGAACTCAGTGCCGCACGCGCTCAGGCCACCGTCGCGCAAAATGCGACCGGCTATGCCGTGCTGCTGGCCGATTCCGACGGCGTGGTCATGGAAACGCTTGCTGAACCCGGCCAGGTGGTCAGTGCGGGTCAGGCGGTGATCAGACTGGCCCGCTCAGGGCAACGCGAGGCGCTCGTCCAGTTACCAGAGACATTGCGCCCTGCCGTCGGTAGTGAAGCGCTGGCAACGCGTTATGGCAGCGAGGCACAGCCTGTTACCGCGACACTGCGCCTGCTCTCTGATGCAGCCGATACCACCACCCGCACCTATGAAGCGCGCTATGTGCTGGAAGGCTCGCTGGCTGACGCGCCGCTGGGTGCGACCGTCACCCTGTATATCGAACAAAATGCTGAACGTCAGGTAATGCAGGTTCCGCTGGCGTCTCTGTACGATGCAGGCAAAGGGCCCGGCGTGTGGCGGATCTCCGCGCAGCCCGCAAAAGTGATGTGGCAGCCCGTCAACGTGCTGAGCATGAGCGACGATGCCGCGCAGGTGACGGGTGGCGTCAAGCCTGGCGAGAAAATAGTGGCGTTGGGCGCGCATCTTCTGCATGACGGTGAAGCTGTCCGTCTGGCTGAACAACGCGGTACGGCTCAGGCGGGGAGTCAGCCATGAGCGACGGACGCTTCAACCTCTCAGCGCTTGCCGTGCGCGAGCGTGCCATCACGCTGTTTCTGATTATTCTGGTGACGCTTGCCGGTATTTACGCCTTCTTTGGACTGGGACGGGCTGAAGATCCGCCCTTCACGGTAAAGCAAATGACGGTGATTACCGTCTGGCCCGGCGCAACCGCACAGGAAATGCAGGATCAGGTTGCTGAACCGCTGGAAAAACGGCTGCAGGAACTCAAGTGGTATGACCGTACCGAAACCTATACCCGCCCGGGCATGGCGTTTATCACCCTCTCCTTACAGGACATGAC
Organism: Enterobacter cloacae complex sp. 382A5; assembly: GCF_050031095.1. NCBI lineage: Bacteria > Pseudomonadati > Pseudomonadota > Gammaproteobacteria > Enterobacterales > Enterobacteriaceae > Enterobacter > Enterobacter cloacae complex sp. 382A5. The sequence goes on along the minus strand of NZ_JBLGVK010000001.1, from coordinate 2,147,917 downwards.
GCCCCCCTCCGAGGTGCAGGAAGAGTTCTATCAGGCGCGCAAAAAGCTTGGCGATGAGAGTAAAAATCTCCCGGCAGGTGTGATGGGCCCGATGATCAATGACGAGTTTGCGGATGTCACCTTTGCCCTCTTTGCGTTGAAGGCAAAGGGTGAACCGCAGCGTCTGCTGGTGCGTGATGCTGAAAGCCTGCGCCAGCAGCTCCTGCACGTGCCTGGCGTCAAAAAAGTGAACATCATCGGCGAACAGGCCGAGCGGATTTATATCGCCCTCTCTCATGACCGTCTGGCGACGATGGGGCTGGCGCCGCAGGATATTTTCAACGCGCTGAACAATCAGAATGTTCTCACGCCAGCAGGCTCCATAGAAACACAGGGTGCGCAGATCTTTATTCGCCTTGATGGTGCTTTTGATACGTTGCAGAAGATCCGCGATACGCCACTGGTCGCTCAGGGTAAAACGCTCAGGCTGTCCGATGTGGCAACGGTTGAACGCGGTTATGAAGATCCTCCCACGCTGCAGATCCGTAACCAGCGTGAACCGGCGCTGCTGTTAGGTATTGTGATGCGGGAGGGCTGGAACGGTCTGGCGCTGGGGAAAGCGCTGGATGCCGAAACGGCTAAGATCAACGAAAACCTGCCGCTGGGAATGACCCTGACCAAAGTCACCGATCAGTCCGTGAATATCCGCTTGTCGGTGGATGAATTTATGATCAAATTCTTCGTCGCCCTGCTTGTGGTGATGGTGGTGTGCTTTGTCAGCATGGGCTGGCGCGTGGGCGTAGTCGTCGCGGCGGCGGTTCCCCTGACGCTGGCAGTCGTCTTCGTGGTGATGGAGGCGACGGGGATAAACTTTGACCGCGTAACGCTGGGCTCGCTGATCCTTGCTCTGGGTTTACTGGTTGATGATGCCATTATCGCCATTGAAATGATGGTGGTGAAAATGGAGGAAGGCTACGACCGAATCAAAGCCTCCGCTTACGCCTGGAGCCATACCGCCGCGCCTATGCTGGCCGGTACCCTCGTGACGGCGATTGGCTTTATGCCAAACGGGTTCGCCCAGTCGACCGCCGGGGAATACACCAGCAATATGTTCTGGATTGTCGGTATCGCCCTGATTGCCTCCTGGCTGGTTGCGGTGGTGTTCACGCCCTATCTTGGCGTTAAGATCCTGCCAGATATCGCCAAAGTCGAAGGGGGCCATGCCGCCATCTATAACACCCCGCGCTATAACCGCTTTCGCCAGCTGCTGGCCCGGGTGATTGCCAGAAAGTGGATCGTGGCCGGTTCCGTGGTCTTCATTTTTACCCTGGCCGTAGTGGGTATGGGACTGGTAAAAAAACAGTTTTTCCCAACGTCCGACCGTCCGGAAGTGCTGGTGGAAGTGCAGATGCCTTATGGCACCTCAATTGAGCAGACCAGCGCCGCAACGGCGAAAATCGAAGCGTGGTTAAAACAGCAGCCGGAAGCCAGCATCGTGACCGCCTACGTCGGGCAGGGTTCACCACGTTTTTACCTGGCCATGGCACCTGAATTACCCGATCCCTCTTTTGCGAAAATCGTGGTGATGACGGACAGCCAGACGTCACGCGAGGCGCTCAAGTTCCGGCTCCGGGAAGCGGTCGCCGGTGGACTTGCGCCGGAAGCGCGCGTGCGTGTCACACAACTGGTGTTTGGCCCCTACTCCCCCTTCCCGGTTGCCTGGCGTGTGATGGGGCCCGATGTCGATACGCTTCGCGACATCGCCGATAAGGTTAAAGGCGTTCTGCAGGCCAGCCCGATGATGAGAACCGTCAACACCGACTGGGGTTCACGTGTTCCCACACTCCATTTCACCCTGGATCAGAACCGTCTGCAGGCCACCGGCTTGACCTCAAATAGCGTGGCTCAGCAGCTCCAGTTCCTGTTATCGGGTGTACCAATTACCGCCGTGCGTGAAGATATTCGCGCTGTACAAGTAACAGGACGCGCTGCGGGTGATATTCGTCTTGATCCGGCGAAGATCGACGGGTTTACCCTGGTTGGCAGTGCGGGACAGCGGGTGCCGCTGTCGCAAATCGGTCAGATTGAGGTCAAAATGGAAGACCCGCTCCTGCGTCGTCGCGACCGCACGCCCACCATTACCGTGCGCGGAGATATCGCCGACAATCTTCAGCCACCGGATGTGTCGGTGGCGATCATGAAACAGCTAAAACCGATCATTGATACGCTCCCGCCCGGATACCGCATTGAGATGGCAGGCTCGATTGAGGAATCAGGTAAAGCGACTCAGGCCATGGTGCCGTTGTTCCCGATAATGATTGCCCTGACGTTACTGATCATCATTGTGCAGGTGCGATCTCTCTCGGCGATGGTGATGGTTTTTCTGACTGCCCCGCTGGGTCTGGTCGGCGTGGTTCCCACGCTGCTGCTGTTCAATCAACCTTTTGGGATTAATGCACTTGTCGGGTTGATTGCGCTTTCGGGCATTCTTATGCGAAATACATTGATCCTTATCGGGCAGATTACGCATAACCAGAAGGAAGGTCTCGCCCCGTTCGATGCGGTGGTCGAAGCAACCGTCCAGCGGGCACGGCCGGTGTTACTGACAGCCCTGGCCGCCGTGCTGGCATTCATACCACTGACCCATTCCGTATTCTGGGGGACGCTGGCTTATACGCTGATTGGCGGGACGCTGGGCGGAACGATCATCACCCTTGTCTTCCTGCCGGCGATGTATGCGATTTGGTTCAGGATCCGTCCTGCGAGTAGCGTTTCAAATTAACGGGGAGAATGCGTTAAGTTTATTACAGCCGGGAGTGCATTTTTAATTACCGACAGCTATTTTGCACCGACTCAATGTTTATTCACCCCACCTTTCGCCGCCTCACTGAGGCGGCCCAAAGTTAAATATCGCTCCCTAGGTCAAATAATAAAAAAATACCAAAACTGGCAGTTGATTCTTATTTGTATGACTTTTAAGATTTGTCTGCAAGGTATTGATAAAATTTGATTTAGGGAAATTAAAATGACAAAAAATATTGTTGCGGGAATGATGATGGCCGCGTTTTCAGGGGCAGTATATGCAGGATCCGCACAAGCCATACCGGATTTTTCACCGGAAAGTTTATCGGTTTCAGCCTCTGCCGGGATGCTGAGCGGAAAATCCCATGAAATGGTGTACGACGAAGTCACAGGAAGAAAAATCAGCCAGCTCGACTGGAAAATCAAAAATGTTGCCATTCTGAAAGGTGATATTTCCTGGGATGCTTATTCATTTTTGACACTGAACGCCCGCGGCTGGACGTCTCTGGCATCAGGCTCGGGTCATATGGATGACTACGACTGGATGAATGCAAAACAATCCTCCTGGACAGACCATTCATCCCATCCTGCGACCAACGTCAATTACGCCAATGAATACGATCTCAACGTTAAAGGCTGGATCTTCCAGGGCGATAACTATAAAGCTGGCGTAACCGCAGGTTATCAGGAAACGCGCTTCAGCTGGACGGCGACCGGTGGCTCTTATAATTATGATAACGGCACCAATACGGGCAACTTCCCGGCAGGTGAACGCGGTATTGGCTATAGCCAGCGCTTCTCCATGCCGTACATTGGTCTGGCGGGTCAGTACCGTTTCAATGATTTTGAATTCAATGCCCTGTTTAAATTCAGTGACTGGGTGCGCGCACACGACAACGACGAGCACTATATGCGCGATCTGACCTTCCGTGAGAAGACCTCTGATTCCCGCTATTACGGTGCGTCCGTTGACGCAGGTTATTACGTCACGCCGAACGCCAAAGTGTTCGCAGAATTTACCTATAGCAGTTACGAAGAAGGTAAAGGCGGTACGCAGATTATTGATACCAATACTGGCGAATCGGGCTCTATTGGCGGAGACGCTGCCGGTATTTCAAACCGCAACTATACCATTACTGCGGGTCTGCAATACCGCTTCTGATCCCGTTGTGGTTAATCAAGATCGGGCCCCTTACGGGGCCTTTTTGTGATGTTGAGTTAAACTCACATTGAGTCTGACTATTTGTCGTTTTTCAAACGCGACGTCCCTGAAATATCATTCTTCAAAATTGATAAATGTTCAGGGAGCAAACATGACGCTTGACGTTATATTTCATTTAATGAAGCTGGTCTCACTAGATGAATATTCATCCGGCGCCAATTTATCGGCACTGCTGGAATCGCTGTCAGCAGAAAAAGAGAACGATGTCACCCTTGCGGCCTTTGTGCATCGCCTTCACATTCTGTGTGCCGCTCACAACGACCCCATGCAAGCTGAAGCGTTGCTCGCCGCTAATCTGCCAAAAGAAGGTGAGCCCCTTCCCGTACTGGATTTTTCAGGATGGCCGCTGGTGCGTTACGCCCTTTCAGGTGAATTACAAACGCCCGAGTCCGAGGCATACTTTCAGAACGTCACGTCGGCTGCCACTATATTGCGTGCAGCAATAGTAGATTCAGAGCGCGCAAACAATACGCCTGCGATCGCTATTCTCGATAAACTTCTCAACCTGAACGGTGCATTGCCGGAAAGGTATAAAAAAATGGCAAATATTCCATACGCCTGAAGTCTATAGAGCAGGATACGCCCGCGGCATATCCTGCTTTTGATGACTACAGCCGATGCTCGTCATATTCCAGACAGATGATATCAAGAGAAGGAATGACCGGGGCATGCAGGTCAAGCCAGTCCAGCAGACATTCAATACTCTTTTTCCTGAGTGAATTTTTCGGCCAGACAATGTAATAACCGTCTCCGGTGGCGATGGCTTCTTTGAAAGGCAGCGCAAGCAGGCCGCTATTCAGCGCGTCAAGCGAAAGCAGCAGGTCGGCAATCGCGACGCCATGGCCGTTCATGGCGGCACTACTCCCCTGTTCAAGGGTGTCGAAAACCGCTCCGCGACTCATATCAAGCCCGGGGAATAACCCCGTCCTTCTCAGCCACCGCCGCCAGTCGCGTCTGTCCGGGGAAGGATGGATCAGATCGCACTGCGAAAGTTGCTCTCGGGCAGATTCCAGTAAAGCGGGGTTACAGACCGGAATAAGCCATTCACTGAAAAGCAATCGGCTCTCCGTTGACTCGCCAAAATGGCCGTTGCCCAGCAGGATCGCGCAATCATAGGGCTCTCGCGTGAAATCAACGGTATCGATGTCCATCCAGACGCTGGCTATTTCAACGTTGGGTTTTTCATGATGTTCACGAAACGATCGCAGGACGTTAAGCAACCATCTCATGGTGAGCGTACTGGGTGCCTTCAGCCGCAACAGGTGGTTTTCACTTCTGAAAGCCCGACAGGCCCACTCGATACTCCTGAACCCTTCGTGAAGCTGCCCGGCCAGAACACGCCCCGCCTCACTGATCTCCACTCTCGGCCCCTGCCGTTTGAACAGCTCACAGTCGAACCACATTTCCAGGGTGCGGACATGTCTGCTGACCGCGCCCGGCGTAATATTGAGCACTTCAGCGGCTTTACTGAAGGAGTTTACTCGCGCAGCGACTTCAAAGGCGCGCAGGGCATAGAGTGGTGGTAAGGACATCGTTTCCCTTAACAAGGCGGCGGTTAAACCCGTAATACACCGGGCTTACGTTAAATGACGATCGGGTCGGTTAATTGACCCTTTCACTTTCTTCTATCCAGCGTATCAGCGCCGGAAGCTGCGTTTCTGAGAATACCGCGATCCCATGTTCAGCGAGTAATGCTGCCGCGACACCCATCCCCGTGTTGCGCACGCCGGTAAAAGAACCATCATAGATATGCTGGCTCCCGCAGGTTGGGCTGCCATCCGTGAGCAGCGCCGCGCGGCAGCCATGCTCCTGTGCGGTACGTAGCGCCAGCCAGGCGGCAAGCTGATAGTGCTCTGTGACATCCTGGCCCGTATTCTCAATGATTCTGGCCTGCCCGCGCATGACATCCCGACCGTCGGCCGACAAAATCTCTGCTGGTGGTCGGGGCACTGGCAACCCGGCAGCCAGTTCAGGGCAGTGGATCACTAACCGCTGCTCCGCATGCCAGCGGGAGAGTTGTGCCGCCGCCTTCGCTTTTTCGCTGCCGTTGTAACGCACCCTGAACCCCATCAGGCACGCACTGACCAGAATTTTATTTATCATCGCTTCCCTGTCGTGTAGATGATGAAAGTGAGGAAGTGTAACACGCTGCCGGTACTGGCGTGGATGGTGAAGGTTGGCTGTGTGCGATAAGTTCAGGCGAGGAAGATAAGCAACTGTTTAATCGTCTGGCTGTTCAGTATTATCATTCAGCATCGTAAATTATCTGAATTCGATACGTTGATGAGGGATTAGGATGGAACAAAATTTCACACCTGAACAAATTGAAATGATAAACCGTGTTGTTTTTGCACAAATCAACGTAATGAATGAGAAAATTGCTCAAATCATTGAAGATACAGAATCTACGGCACACCATCAATTGAAGGATAACGGCATCGACATGACAGATTTCTATCCCGCGAATAAGCATTTCCTGATGATGTCGCTTATACAACATCTGATAGATAACGTGCACGGTGGCGATATGGCGCTGGCCCAAAAGATGCTGACTATGGAAGCAAAGAGGCTGAACATCAGCGTAAATGCTGAGGCGGATAAGTCGAGAGAGTGAGTCGCAGAAATGGTCGGGCATGGGTCATTCCTGGAATTGTGATGACGTATGCTCAGTAAAACTGGCACGAAAACGTCCAAAGTCCCTCCGGTGATTTATGAAAATAGCCGATACCATTATCCGCCCACATCCAGTTGACCTTTTCCTCTGATCCCACCTGAAAGACAAAGTCTTCTATCCCCGCGCCATGTTGTATCTCCATCGGATATCCTCCGACCTTGGTTCCCCTGTAGCGTTTGAAATCATCATGGAAGCGGTCGCTTGCCTCCTGATCATCGTTTACGTCAGAAAGGTCAATAATATCCCAGGCATCCTCCCATCCCGGCGCATCATCATTGACGCCCAACCATCGAACCGGAAATGCGCGATAAGGCGTGTCTGTTGCAGGCAATAACTCAAGCCCTTCAAGGGTGGCATATTCGCGTATGAGCCAACCTTCACCATGAGGTTTATCAAATGGATGGCTTTCAATATTGTGAAAGAGCACCAGGAGTGCGACGTCCTTCAGTTGCTCAGGGATAACGGGAAGTTCATCTATACGAATCTGAAGAAGCGGAAACATCGGCTGCCCTTTCCAGAGTGGTAATCCTTCACCGGGAAGAGCGACACCGTTCAAAAACCACGATGTAAGGGGGTCTGCCGGGGGACGAAAACCGCCCACTTGTGCCACCGATGCAGGACGTAATTTGGATCTGAGCTCGTCTAAAACTAACGCACTCCTGGATTTCATATTTGTCGCCTTACGTATGGAGATGCTCTATACAGTCTGAAATAAAGACGTTTTTATTATATCGTAATCATTATTCATCAGACCTGCATATAAAAAGGGCTTGTCATGTTTGCGGTTGAGAAATTAAAAGTGAAGTACCCAGGCGCCGGTGCCTGGCAAATGGGCGACAGCCCGGAACTGGCCAGCGAGCTTGCAGACCTGATTAAAAAAGGGATCAAAACCGCTTCCTGCGGATCTTTTGCCTCTTATCAGCAGGAAGACCCGGCCCCGAAGATTGGGAGCTATAACATTATTCTTGATGGTCAGAATGTTCCGGTCTGTGTAACCCGGCTGGTTTCAATGCGACTGGTGCGTTTTTGTGATGTGACTGAGGCGTTTGCCCGTAAAGAAGGTGAAGGCGATTTAAGCCTTGAATACTGGCAGAAAGAGCATCAGCGATTTTTCACCCGAGAAGGTTATTTTTCTGAAGATATGGAGTTGATCGCGGAAGAATTTGAAGTGGTTGAGGTGCTGTAAATGAGAGAAATTAGATAGCCCGCGCCAACTCTACAGAACAATCCTGACTCAATCATAAGAGGATTGAGTCAGGATTACCTCCGTAGCCCATCGACGCTAACCGATGGCAGATTCATCACTGTTTTAATGCTGGTTTCGATACAACGCACTATCTCTTCGCGTGGGCCGCTGCGCCAGTCAGCGCTGGCATAAAAAGCATCAAGAACCGTCACCATGCTTTCAGCGCTGTCAAAGGCGCGAATCAGATAATAGCAATCAGGGTCATGCAGGGAGTTTCCAGACGAAACAACATCGATCCCGTGGCGTTGATGCAGGGGAACGCTGATGTCCTGCATGAGGGTGTGAAAGGCGACGCCAGTGCCTTTGCGTAAGGTGTATTGCAGTATCTCGACTGTTTTTTCCACCGTTATTGTCCCTGTCAGGCTGCTTTCACGGCTCTGATTTTTTTACTGCCCGCTTCATCAGATTCAGTTTTATCGGTTACAGCGTTGAGATCGGGCAGTTTGCTGGTACGCAGAATATGCTGCACGGTCTCTTTCTGCTCGGCGAGATACAGCCCCAGATTTTCAGCCTGTGTTTCATCCATCTGCAGTCCGCTTTGCAGCAGCCAGTCGGTAAACGCGTCTGCCATGTCGAGCAGTTTGTCGTGCGCGTCAGCCTCTTTCTTACTGGCAAATGTCATTTTCTCTTCACCTTTTCTTACAACAACATATTTTGTTTCAACCGCCATGATGCGCTCCCATACTGTAATTACATACAGTATATCAGTTCCGGATTTGTATTGCAGCCAAAATATGCTTACATGTCTTCCGGCCAGTTTTCTGGCAACCCGGTTTTAAACGTGCTGGCATGGATAATGTCATCAACCTGAGTAAACATCATGAAAAAATCGATCGTTCCTGCAGAATTTCAACACTACTTTAATGACTGGCACTTCTCACCGGTCATCGAAGCAGATGGCACAGTGTATCTTTCAGGCGTTACCGCCGCACGCAAGGACAAACCGATAAGTAAGGATCCTGAAGAACAGTTTCATGATGCGTTTTATAAGCTTGGCGTGTACTTAAAAGCCGCCGGTTTAAGCTATGAAAACATACTGGAGATGACCACTTTTCATCTCGATCTTAAAAAACACATCGCCACTTTTTCTAAAGTAAAAGATGAGTACGTAAAGGCACCCTATCCGGCATGGTCTGCCATCGGCGTAGCAGAATTTATTCCAGAAAATGCTCTTGTGGAAATGCGGATTGTGGCAAAAAGGTCAATTTAGGCATGTGCTCCAGGATGGGCGTTATCGGGATCATCCTCCCTTCTGGCTAAGCTGCATTTTTTCCTGCAGCAGCGGCGTCAGCCACTCCGTAAACGCCCGTACTGACCGGGAAAGATGTCGCCGGTGAGGATACAAAATATTCACCGGCAACGCCTGAGGTCGACACTCCGGCATCACTTCGTACAGGACGTCGTTGGTCAGATAAGTATGAACATCATAGGCAGGGATCTGCAGGATACCCAATCCGGCAACGCAGGCAGCAATGCTGGCTTCTGCGCTGTTGACGGTAAGCATGCTGTTCACTTCTGTTCGTTTCACCTCCCCCTTGTCCACCCATTCCATCAGCTCTTTCCGGCCAGATGTCGGTGATGCATAGCCAATCAAATAATGTTGGTTCAGTTTTTCAGGGGATTGCGGCTGTCCGTAAGTGGCAAGGTAATCTGCTGACGCGACATTGATGATGCTGAGATATCCCAGACACTTCGCCACCATGCCGGAGTTGTCCAGCGGACCAACCCGCACGGCACAGTCCACCCCTTCTTCAGCAAGGTTAACGTTGCGATCGGTTACGCCAAGTTCAATTCTGATGCCGGGATACAGCTGATAAAAAGCGGGTATAGCGGGAATAATAAGATGGCTACCGACGCGTCCGGGAACGTCAACCCGGATAGACCCCTTGACGTCGCGGCCGTTTTCCCTGAAAAGATTCTCTGTCTCATCCATGTTCTGAACAGCAGCCTGACAGCGCGGGTAAAACGCATGACCGTCAATGGTCAGGGATACGCTGCGGGTCGTGCGGTGAAACAAGCGCGCACCTAACCGCGATTCCAGCGCCTGAATGGCGGCAGAAACGGTGGAGGCAGGACGATTGAGTGATTCTGCCGCACGGACAAAGCTGCCGTTATCCGCCACCCTGAGAAAAATTCTGAACAAATCGACAGAGTCCATGCGCCCTCATTATTCGTTTTTCATGGATAGTTCATTCAGAATAGCAGGATTAATAATCAAAACCGAGACAGTAAGATGGCTGTACGGGGTTTTCCCGGCTAATCCATGATAAGGAGCCTTCTTATGACCGACCATACTCTGACCGGTAAAACTGTGCTGATTGCCGGCGGTGCGAAAAATCTGGGGGGATTGATTGCCCGGGATTTCGCCCGGCATGGCGCGCGAGCCATCGCCATTCATTACAACAGTGCCGCCACGCAACAGGACGCTGAGGCGACCGTACAGGCCATCCGGGCGGCGGGCGCACAAGCGCATGCCTTTCAGGCTGATCTGACCTCAGCCGCCGCGATGGAAAAACTCTTCAGCGATGTGGTGGCCGCTGTCGGGAAGCCAGATATCGCCATTAATACCGTCGGCAAGGTACTGAAAAAACCCATGGCCGAGGTCACTGAGGAAGAGTTTGATGAAATGAGCAACGTAAATGCGAAAGCGGCATTTTTCTTCCTGAAAGAAGCCGGCAGGCACGTTAACGATAACGGCAAGATTTGCACCCTGGTCACCTCCCTGCTGGGCGCCTACACGCCGTTTTACGCCGCCTATGCTGGCATGAAGGCGCCCGTGGAACATTTCACCCGCGCCGCGTCAAAGGAACTTGGCGAAAGAGGGATCTCCGTGACTGCAATCGGGCCGGGTCCGATGGATACCCCCTTCTTTTATCCCGCCGAGGGTGAAGATGCAGTGGCGTATCACAAAACCGCCGCAGCGCTCTCCCCCTTCAGCAAAACCGGCCTGACCGATATCGACGATATCGTGCCATGGGTTCGCTTTCTGGTGAGTGAAGGATGGTGGATGACCGGCCAGACCATTCTGGTTAACGGGGGTTACACCACAAAATAAGACTGACCCGGGCGCCTGTTCTGGTACAGGCGTCTGCCTCCCCCCACCAGCCGCATCACCCGTGCTTCGCTTGAGCCTTAACCCAGACGGCCAGCGTATGAACTACACTTCTTAATTCGCGGCGGAGTCGGGCCGTATACCGCATTTCATTTCTGCCTTTCATGCAATCTGTCTATCTGAGTGGAGAATAATCATGGGTTATGTAACAACTCGCGATGGCGTCAATATCTACTACAAGGACTGGGGTCCAAAAGACGGGAAAGTGATCTTTTTCCATCACGGCTGGCCGCTAAGCAGTGATGACTGGGACGCCCAGATGCTGTTCTTCGTCAATAAAGGATTTCGCGTTGTGGCCCATGACCGTCGCGGTCATGGGCGTTCAGATCAGGTGTGGGACGGCCATGATATGGATCACTACGCTGACGATGTGGCCGCCGTTGTGGAACATCTTGGCGTACAGGGTGCGATGCATGTCGGGCATTCAACCGGCGGCGGTGAGGTGGTGCGTTATATCGCCCGGCACGGTGAAGACAAAGTTTCCAAAGCCGTACTGATCAGTGCTGTACCGCCCCTGATGGTGAAGACGGAGAGTAATCCTCAGGGTACGCCAAAGTCAGTGTTTGATGATTTTCAGGCCCAGCTGGCGGCGAATCGTCCTCAGTTTTATTATGACGTGCCCGCGGGACCGTTCTATGGATTTAATCGTCCGGGGGCGAAGCCTTCCGAAGCGGTCATCTATAACTGGTACCGTCAGGGGATGATGGGAAGCGCCAAGGCGCATTACGATGGGATTGTGGCCTTCTCGCAGACTGACTTTACGGAAGACCTCAAAGGGATATCCATCCCTGTTCTGGTCATCCATGGGGATGACGATCAGGTGGTGCCGTATGCAGATTCCGGCGCGATGTCAGTCAAGCTGGTCCAAAACGGAACCCTGCATACCTATAAAGGCGCGCCTCACGGTATCCCAACGACACATGCCGATCAGGTCAATGTCGATCTTCTCGCCTTTATAAACAGTTAACCCCGCACATTACCCCCTCAGGCGGGAGCAAAACGGTTCCCGCCCAGGCTAGGGGGATGTTCGGCATAGATGCTGCGTTTTCGGGCTGACAATGCTGCGACGCCATGCCCCCGGCGCCTGACCATACTGACGCTTAAAGCTGCGGTTGAAAGACTGCTGGGAGTCAAAGCCCAACGCAATCGCCACGTTCAGGATCGGCTCATCGCTATGGGTTAACCGCTCCATCGATTTTTGAAGTTTCTGCGCACGGATATACTCGGCAATAGGGTAACCCGTGTGTTCTTTGAAGATCCGCTGAAGATGCCATTTTGAATAGCCTGCACGCTTTGATACGGTCTCAATGTCCAGACGACTATCCAGGTTGTTATCGATCCAGTCGAGCAGATCGTGAATAAATGCGCCAGTGTCCATCTTCTCCCCCACACGCCACGTAGTAAAAAGCACCTTTGTTTGTTGCATTTAAAGATGGCCCGTTTTGATGTTAAATGCAAGTTTTATTGTTGCATTTAAATCCCTGCCGAAAACGCGCCTTTTTCCCCGGCCACAAATAGCACATAAAGTGCAACAATTATTCTTGCACTAAATTTAGCGCCTACCTACAATCGCCGCGATAGTGTATTCACAATTGTTACAGTTTTGTGGCGATGAACGACACAAATGGCCTTAAGCCAGCCCGGACAAAGGAAGTGGCGCGGCGTCCCCCGTTGCGTCTTGCCCGGCGGCTACAACTACCGGAATAAAAATAATGAGCCTGCAAAAAACCTGGGGTAATTTTCATCTGAACGCGTTGGGCGCGGTGTTACTCTCCGCCCTGCTCGTCGGGTGTGACGAGGGTGTCGCGCAAAATGCCGCGCCACAAGCGCCCACCGTCAGCGCCGCTGACGTGGTCGTCAAATCCATTAGCCAGTGGGATAGCTTTAATGGCCGGATCGAAGCGGTGGAAAGCGTACAGCTCCGCCCCCGCGTCTCCGGCTACATTGATAAAGTGAATTACACCGACGGTCAGGAGGTCAAAAAAGGCCAGGTATTGTTCACGATCGATGACAGAACCTATCGCGCCACGCTGGAACAGGCGCAGGCAGCGCTGGCAAGAGCCAAAACGCAGGCCAGCCTGGCGCAAAGCGAGGCAAACCGTACCGATAAACTGGTCAATACCCATCTGGTCTCACGTGAAGAGTGGGAGCAGCGCCGCGCTGCTGCCGTCCAGGCCCAGGCCGACATTCGCGCCGCACAGGCGGCGGTGGATGCCGCGCAGCTGAACCTGGATTTCACTAAAGTGACCGCCCCTATCGACGGGCGCGCCAGCCGCGCGTTGATCACCAGCGGGAACCTCGTTACCGCCGGTGACAGCGCCAGCGTGCTCACCACGCTGGTCTCGCAGAAGACGGTTTACGTCTACTTTGACGTGGATGAGTCAACTTACCTTCACTATCAAAAACTCGCCCTCAGCGGGCAAGGTGCCGCCAGCACTCACCAGGCGCTACCGGTTGAGATTGGGCTGGTGGGCGAGGATGGCTATCCCCATCAGGGCAAAGTCGATTTTCTTGATAATCAGTTAACACCCAGTACCGGCACCATCCGCATGCGCGCGCTGCTGGATAACACACAGCGTCAGTTCACGCCGGGACTGTTTGCCCGCGTCCGCCTGCCGGGCAGCGCGGAGTTCCAGGCCACGCTTATCGACGACAAAGCGGTGCTGACCGATCAGGATCGTAAGTATGTCTATGTCGTTGATAAAGAGAGTAAAGCGCAGCGTCGTGATATTACGCCAGGGCGTCTGGCCGACGGTTTACGTATCGTCCAGCAGGGGCTGAAGCCTGGCGATAAAGTCATCGTCGACGGTTTACAAAAAGTGTTTATGCCGGGCATGCCGGTTAACGCGAAAACCGTTGCCATGACCACCCGCGCCGCCCTTAACTGATCCCTTATCTGAGAATCCGACCCATGGACTTTTCCCGCTTTTTTATCGACAGGCCGATCTTCGCCGCGGTGCTGTCGATACTGATTTTTATCACAGGCTTAATCGCCATCCCGCTGTTGCCGGTGAGCGAATACCCTGACGTTGTGCCGCCAAGCGTGCAGGTGCGCGCGGAGTATCCCGGCGCCAACCCGAAGGTGATTGCAGAGACCGTGGCGACGCCGCTGGAAGAAGCGATCAACGGCGTTGAAAACATGATGTACATGAAGTCCGTCGCCGGCTCCGACGGCGTACTGGTGACCACCGTCACGTTCCGCCCAGGAACCGACCCGGATCAGGCCCAGGTTCAGGTACAAAACCGCGTGTCACAGGCCGAAGCGCGCCTGCCGGAAGACGTTCGCCGTCTGGGTATCACCACCCAGAAACAGTCGCCGACGCTGACGCTGGTGGTGCATCTGTTTTCGCCCGGCGGTAAGTACGATTCACTCTATATGCGTAACTACGCCACGCTGAAAGTGAAGGATGAACTGGCGCGTCTGCCCGGCGTCGGCCAAATCCAGATTTTTGGCTCGGGCGAATACGCGATGCGCGTCTGGCTGGATCCGAATAAGGTGGCGGCACGCGGCCTGACCGCCTCGGACGTGGTAACGGCAATGCAGGAACAAAACGTGCAGGTGTCCGCCGGACAGCTGGGCGCCGAGCCGCTGCCGAAAGAGAGCGATTTCCTGATCTCCATTAACGCGCAGGGTCGTCTGCATACTGAAGAAGAGTTTGGCAATATTATCCTGAAAACCGCGCAGGACGGCTCACTGGTGCGCCTGCGCGATGTGGCGCGCATTGAAATGGGCTCCGGTAGCTATGCGCTGCGCTCCCAGCTCAACAATAAAGACGCGGTCGGGATTGGTATCTTCCAGTCGCCGGGAGCGAACGCTATCGATCTGTCTAACGCGGTGCGCGCTAAAATGGCAGAACTGTCTACCCGTTTCCCGGAAGACATGAAATGGGCGGCACCGTACGATCCGACGGTATTCGTGCGTGACTCCATTCGCGCGGTCGTGCAGACGCTGCTGGAAGCGGTGGTGCTGGTTGTACTGGTGGTCATTCTGTTCCTGCAAACCTGGCGTGCGTCGATCATTCCGCTGATCGCGGTGCCGGTCTCGGTGGTGGGCACGTTCAGCGTTCTTTATCTGCTGGGCTTTTCGCTTAACACCCTGAGTTTGTTCGGGCTGGTGCTGGCGATCGGTATCGTCGTGGACGACGCCATTGTGGTGGTGGAAAACGTCGAGCGAAACATCGAAGAGGGGCTTGCGCCGCTGGCGGCAGCGCATCAGGCGATGCGTGAAGTCTCCGGGCCGATTATCGCGATTGCGCTGGTGCTGTGCGCGGTGTTCGTGCCGATGGCATTTCTTTCGGGGGTTACGGGTCAGTTCTACAAGCAGTTTGCGGTGACGATTGCGATATCAACGGTGATCTCCGCCATTAACTCGCTGACGCTTTCGCCTGCGCTGGCCGCCCTGCTCCTGAAGCCGCACGGCGCGCCGAAGGACCTCCCTACCCGGCTTATCGATCGCCTGTTCGGCTGGATTTTCCGTCCGTTCAACCGCTTCTTCCACCGTAGCTCGAACGGTTATCAGGGGCTGGTGGGCAAAACGCTCGGACGACGCGGTGCGGTGTTTGTGGTCTATGTGCTGCTGCTCTGTGCCGCAGGCGTGATGTTTAAAGCCGTACCCGGCGGGTTTATTCCCACTCAGGATAAGCTGTACCTGATTGGCGGCGTGAAAATGCCGGAAGGCTCATCGCTGGCACGTACCGATGCGGTGATCCGCAAAATGAGCGAAATCGGTATGAACACCGAGGGCGTGGATTATGCGGTCGCCTTCCCGGGGCTGAATGCGCTGCAGTTCACCAATACGCCGAATACCGGGACGGTCTTCTTTGGCCTGAAACCGTTTGATCAGCGTAAACACACGGCGGCGGAAATTAACGCCGAGATCAACGCCAAAATCGCGCAAATCCAGCAGGGCTTTGGCTTCTCCATTCTGCCGCCGCCTATTCTGGGGCTAGGTCAGGGGTCGGGTTACTCGCTGTACATCCAGGATCGGGCCGGTCTGGGCTACGGTGCGCTGCAAAACGCGGTGAACACCATGTCGGGCGCAATTATGCAGACGCCGGGAATGCACTTCCCTATCTCCACCTACCAGGCGAACGTTCCGCAGCTGGATGTGCAGGTCGACAGGGATAAGGCCAAAGCCCAGGGCGTGTCGCTGACCGATCTGTTCGGGACGCTGCAAACCTATCTGGGATCGTCTTATGTGAATGACTTTAACCAGTTCGGCCGCACATGGCGTGTGATGGCGCAGGCCGACGGGCCGTACCGCGACAGCGTGGAAGATATTGCGAATCTGCGCACCCGTAATAACCAGGGTGAGATGGTGCCGATTGGCAGTATGGTCAATATCAGTACCACTTACGGGCCCGATCCGGTGATCCGCTACAACGGCTATCCGGCGGCGGACCTGATTGGCGATGCCGACCCGCGCGTCCTCTCCTCTACCCAGGCGATGACGCAACTGGAGGGGATGTCTAAGCAGATTCTGCCGAACGGGATGAATATCGAGTGGACGGATCTGAGCTTCCAGCAGGCCACTCAGGGGAACACGGCGTTAATCGTCTTCCCGGTCGCGGTTCTGCTGGCGTTCCTGGTACTGGCGGCACTGTACGAAAGCTGGACGCTGCCGCTGGCGGTGATCCTTATCGTGCCGATGACGATGCTCTCTGCCCTGTTTGGCGTCTGGCTGACCGGCGGTGATAACAACGTGTTTGTGCAGGTGGGTCTGGTGGTATTGATGGGGCTGGCGTGTAAAAACGCGATTCTTATCGTGGAGTTCGCCCGCGAGCTGGAAATCCAGGGCAAAGGTATAATGGAAGCGGCGCTTGAAGCGTGCCGCCTGCGTTTACGCCCGATTGTGATGACCTCCATCGCCTTTATCGCCGGGACCATCCCGCTCATCCTCGGCCACGGTGCGGGTGCAGAAGTGCGCGGCGTCACCGGGATCACGGTATTCTCCGGTATGCTGGGCGTAACGCTGTTTGGCCTGTTCCTGACGCCGGTGTTTTACGTGACGCTGCGTAAATTTGTCACGCGCGGCAAAGTGG
Source organism: Enterobacter cloacae complex sp. 382A5 (assembly GCF_050031095.1). Classification (NCBI taxonomy): domain Bacteria; kingdom Pseudomonadati; phylum Pseudomonadota; class Gammaproteobacteria; order Enterobacterales; family Enterobacteriaceae; genus Enterobacter; species Enterobacter cloacae complex sp. 382A5. Next base: position 2,130,841 of record NZ_JBLGVK010000001.1, on the reverse strand, counting down.
AAAGAGAGGTCTTGCCCGCGTAATACGCTGCAGATAACAAAAAACCGCCTTCACGATGAAGGCGGTTTTTTTATGCAGCCATTAATGCGCTTTCTTGTACTGGGCAATCAGTTCGGGCACCGGATCGCACCCGCTGGTATCCGCTTTCTTGAGCTCTTCCAGCGCGCTTGCCACGGTATGACCGGCTAAGACCGCGAGGGATGCCTGCTCGGCCTCATCAGCGATGGATTTAAAGTACCAGCACGTATTCGCGCTCACCACGCAGCGCGCCGGTACGTCGGGGCGCGACGCCCACAGCTTTTTGTCTTCTATAACAGAAAGGTAGATATCACGCAGGGTGATCTGTTCCGGCGGGCGGCCAAGATGAATTGAGCCGTTGCGACCAAGCGTTGAGACGATAATACCGTCACGCGTGAGGGGAACCATCAGTTTGCGGATGAAGCTCGGATTCGCTTCCAGGCCGTAAGCCAGAATCGCACTCGTCGAACGTTCACCCAATTGCTCCGCCATCGCTACGCTGAGAACCATCTGCAAAGCTGTCGGGAAGCGGTAATCTAACATTTACGTATCCTGGGTTGCGGTGAATCTTATTCTTTTTGGCACCGCAGAGGTGAATAATCAATAAGCAACAATATAACAAATACCGTAATTATTTTGAAGCTATCTACTTTGACCCGCCCCGTAAAAAAGAGTTTCCATCGCGCACGAAATGGGATCACCCTCCCGTTTTCCTCAGGCAAACGCCGGGTTGGGGAAATCCACCGTCACCCTGAGCCCACCGTCAGCAGAGGTACTCAGCCTCACGCTGCTGTTGTGCTGCTGCGCCACCGCTTTAACGATGGCCAGACCCAGCCCGCTCCCGTTCTGCACCTGATTCGGATCGCGGAAAAACCGGTCAAACACCCGTTCCCTCAACGCAACCGGAATACCCGGCCCGGCATCGGAGACGCTGAATTGAGTGGACGTCTCCGCCGAAAAGAGATCGACCGCCACCCGCCCGCCTTGCGGGCTGTATTTAATGGCATTTTCAATCACGTTATCGATAAGCGACATCAGACGTTCTCTGACACCGCTCACCCAGCTTTCTTCCAGAGCGTAGAATTCAAGCTCAATATTACGTTCCGCGGCGAGCGGTGCCAGCACCGCCATGCGCTCCTGGATGAGCGTCGTAAGCGGCACCGGCTCCATCGCCGTATCCACGCTTGCTTCGCTGTGCATCATCAGCAAAAGCTGATTAACCAGACGTGCCGCCCGGCTATTGCTGCGAATAATCCCTGCAAGTAGCGCCTGTTGATTATCACTGCTGACGTAGGCCTGCAACGCCTCCACATTGATTCGCATCGCAGCCAGCGGCGTGCGCAGTTCGTGAGCGGCATCGGCAATAAATACCCGCTCCCTTTCCGTGCTTTCTCGCACCCTGGCAAGGAACTGATTAATCGCATTCACCATCTGGCTAAGCTCCCGGTGCGTTGGAACCGCCTTTAACGGAGAGAGATCTTCTGGCGCGCGTGAGGCAATTTCATTCACGACGTTGTTCCACGGGCGCATAGCGATGCGGATGGACAGCCATGCGGGAAACAGCAGAAAAGGAATACACACCAGCAGCGGCATGATGTAGTAGCCACGCGAGTTGAGGTAGATAAAGAAATTCCACCCCGCTGCAGGCGTCACCAGCGTCACCTCCACGTCGGAATTCGCGGATTTTAGCGTGCGGCTTGTCCAGCTACGCCCGTCGCTGTGAATTCGCTCAATCTTCCCCAACCGGGTATTTTTCACGCCTATCGGTGCGCCAGCAGAGGCATACAGTATTGCGTTATGTTTGCGAATAATCATGGTGATGGAGAGTCCCGCATCGTCCCCTCCGCCGTAATCTTCCCGCAACGCCTGGCTGAACTGCTCCAGCACCTCGCTTCGTTCCTGCGCACGCCCTTCCATGCGTTCAACAAGGGTAAATAGGGTTTTATATGTCTTATCGCCGGTCAGGATCGGGGGGCTACGCAAGTCATCCCACAGCATCCAGGTTAAAAAAAGACACCACAGCAGTGTCAGCAGAAGCATCTGAGCGACCATGATTCGCCGCACCAGCGTGGGCACCCGCAGGAAATGCCACAGGTTTCGCATCAATATGCTCCCTTCTGAATCGCAACGGTGTCAATGACATACCCGACGCCCCGCACCGTTCGTACATAGCCGTCGCCAATTTTTCGACGCAAGTTCCCCATATGCACATCAAGCGCATTACTCATGTTTTCTTTCGCACCGAAGATCCTTTCTTCCAGAAAACGGCGCGTAAGCACGCGGTCAGCACGCAACATCAGGGTTTCAAGCAGCGCGTATTCGCTGGCCGTCAGCTCAATATGGCGGGAACTCACCGTGACGCGACGCGTCGGCACATGCAGGGATAATCCTCTGATTTCTACCGCCTCGTTCTGATAACCATAGCTGCGTCGCGCAAGCGCCCTCACCCGGGCCAGCAGCTCGGCGAGCACAAACGGTTTAACGAGATAATCATCCGCCCCGGCATCCAGCCCGCTCAGGCGATCCTGCAGCGTTCCTCGCGCCGTCAGGATAATAACGGGGATGCCTTTTAGCTGCTGACGTACGTACGCCATCAGACTCATGCCATCGCCGTCCGGCAGCCCCAGGTCGAGCAGAATAAGTTCAGGCGCGCAGACAGCAAGTTGATGCAGCGCATCCTCTTTGCGGCGGACCCATATGACATCTAATCCTTGATCTGCAAGGGCAATACGCACGCCATTGCCGAGATCAAGGTCGTCTTCAATAAGTAATATTTTCACAAGGGCAACTTTATCAACCGTGAATGAAGAACGTCTTAAGAAAGAGACGGTAACAGGTAATTTAACAGTTTTGCATCATCGGCATCTGCTTCAGTCTTTCTTCATTTTGAGCTCATAAGAACCTTAGGGTGGACATTCAAACTGGGCGCTCTGGCGATTAACACCGCTTGTAACGTAATCATTTGAATCCAAAAGGACTTCTTTAATGAGACATATCGAACTGCGTCACTCGTTCCCCCTTTCGCTCCCGGGGCTCAGTCTGAAGAACATCGTGCCAGGCGCGCTGCTGGCATTACTGGCCACCCCGGTACTGGCCGCAGAACAACAGGGTAACGTGTTGACCTTAGGCGGAGGCGTGGATATTGCGCCCCACTATTCGGGTTCGGATAAAAACCGCGCCACCACGGCGGTGGTGGTGGATTACGCGATGTATAACGGATTCTTCGTCAGCACCACGCGAGGGATCGGTTACGGCAACAACATCGGCAACCTGGATTACAGCGCGGCGCTGAGCTATCGCGCGGGCCGTAAGGATCGGGACGTGGACAGCGATTCGATCAGCGGCGGCAGCGATTATTTGCGCGGTATGGGCGATATCAAAGGTTCGGCTCTGGTGGTGCCAGGGCTGGGGTACAAAGTGACCGACTGGCTAAATCTGCAATTACAGGCAGAGGTGCCGGTTTCGGAGCGAGACAACGGCGAAGCGCTGCATTTCGGCATTTCCAGCCCGCTCTTTACCTCACCGAACAACGCGGTGACGCTGTCGCTGACCGGTAGCTGGGGCAGCAGCAAGTACATGCAGACTTACTACGGGGTGAATGCATCCCAGTCCGCCGCATCCGGGTTTGCCCGATATGACGCTGGAGCCGGAATTTATGCCTGGTCAACGAATCTCGACTGGACGCATAAGCTCACCCAACGCTGGAGCGTGGTTGCTGGCGCAGGCGTTACGCAGCTGATGGGGGATGCAGCCGACAGCCCGATTGTTCAGCGAAAAACCTCGCCGACGGGAAGTTTGAAGGTTACGTACAGTTTCTGATTTAGTTGGATGGAATGCCAACATCCGCCCCGTGTTAGATGACGGGGCGGCACTTGATAGGGATAAGGGACGTATCGCGTCAGGTTGACAGGTCATGATTGCAGGCTGGCATGTGTACCAATACGCCATTCTGTTCCTGCGTGAGCGTCGGTTTTGAGCGAGGAGCAAACGTTGGCAATTATTCTGCTAGCCTAATAGAGGGTTAGTAAAAAATGGGATTTCAGTAAGCATTGGATTCTCATTCTGCCAAACGAAACTGAGGATTTTAATATGGGGCCTTATCGCACTTATCTAATCACTGGTGCAACAAAAGGGATAGGAAGAGCACTCAGTGACAAATTATCAGAACAGGGTCACCAGGTTGTGGGTATTGCCCGTAATGTTGATGCCAGCTTTCCGGGGGTTTTATATACGGCTGACCTGAGTAGCGCTGATGAGACTAACTTAATTTTATTAAAAATAGTCGAAAATCACGAAATTCACGGCATTGTAAATAATGTGGGTGTAGCCTTACCTCAACAACTTGGAAGCATTGATATTCAAACGTTCCTGAATGTCATGGATATAAACGTACGGGTGGCAGTTCAAATAACACAAGCACTCATCGGCAACATGAAGAGCAGAGGCTGGGGAAGAATAGTTAATGTATGTAGCCGTGCCATCTACGGTGCGATTGACCGAACAGCTTACTCAGCAGCAAAAAGTGCTCTGGTAGGTTGTACACGGACCTGGGCATTAGAGCTTGCTCAATTCGGGATCACCTCAAATGCGATTGCTCCAGGGCCAATAGAGACAGAGCTTTTTCATAAAACACGACCTGTTGGAAGTGAAGCAGAACAACGTATTTTATCGACAATTCCAATGGGCAGACTGGGTTCTCCTGCTGAAGTGGCTTCAGCAATAGCCTTTCTTTTATCACCAGAAGCGAGTTTTATTACTGGCGTAGTACTGCCTGTTGATGGTGGAGGAAGCCTGGGTGGACGTTAGAAACGTTCAGAAACTCTGTGGAAATAGACAACGCCTACCCATGGCTGAAATTTGATATTGTCGCAGTTAGTAAGATATTTTTAACCTGTCTAATCCAATAAATACACTGATGCATTTAAGCGAGATCTATGAGTTTAAAGCCGCGTAAAATCGTTTTGATTCCAGGGTTTATGCTGAATGAAATGCTTTGGCATGAATTTGAAACATACCTCCCGTCAAACTGTATTGTTCATCATGCAGCTGTAACTGAAGGACGAACCATTCATGATGTAGTGCAGCATTTGATTACTCTTCTGCCTGAGAAATTTTCTTTGATAGGTTTTTCGATGGGAGGGTATATTGCCCGGCAACTGGCAGCAGAATTCCCTGAACGTGTAGAGTCCTTAGTGCTTATTGCCAGTTCCTTACGGGAAGATACGCCGTTAGAGGCTGAAGCAAAGCGGAAAAGCGTGCAGTCATTGTCCCCCACAACGTTTAAGGGGCTGAGCAGACATGCTATTGCCCGGTCACTCCACCCTCTAAACACATCAAATCAGGATATGATTTCAGCTATCCAGAAAATGGGATGCTCTCTGGGATTTGAAGCCTTCATCACGCAATCATCCTTGTCCAGGCAAGGTATACCTTCTGCAACGATACGTTGTCCAACACTGGTTATCGCCAGTGAAGATGATGCCATCCGTTCGATGAAGGAGGCAGAAGAATTGGTCGAAGCCATACCTTATGCGTCGTTAAGAATCATTCTGGATTGCGGCCATATGATTCCGCTCGAACAGCCCAGGGAGTTGGCAAAAACTATTGTTGAATGGATCCCGGCTACGTAAATTATTGGGGGTTTATCCGGCAAATATCCTGACTTACTTCATCAGGGTATGTAGCGCAACAGCCCATATTTCACTCCTCACTCCAGGGCACAGGCTCACCAATAAAGGTGTGCGTACAGCAGCGGCAAGTCACCTTTACATCCTTTGCACTAATCGATGGGTTAACCTGTTGTAAAATGCCATTCTCGTCAACAAACAGGCCCGGATAAAAGCTGCTATCGCCAATACAGACTAAATCCCTTTGCTGAGGCTCATGCAACGCGACTAACCAGAACACAGGCTCGGTAGTATCAAGACGTCTACAAACTTCGCTGAAAACGTCATCCCACCGCTTGCCAATCTGTTTGAGCAAAAAGTAAAACAATGGCGTGTAGTCACGCCCTCGCTTTTGTCCACTGTGCATGGTTTCACGTGTTACCAGCAGCTCATCCCCGGATTTTTTACGATTACGTTCCCAGCGATACTCAGCGCCAGGGTTGTTAGAATAGTGTCGTGTCGTCGTGTTGACGCTACGATACAATTTACGTGACTTGTGCTGTTGATGAGCCCGCATAGCCAGATCTATCCCTCTTTCAGAACCAATAATCCCTGTCTGACGAAGACGAAACGCCCCCTATAAGCAAAGGAAAGCTATAACTCCATTCCCATGATCTTCAATACACTCCGCTGCGACGCTGTTTCGAAAACCGTATCCTTGATAAACCGCATCCCCTGCTTTTCATAAAATCGCCGGGCACGTTCATTCTGTTCAAGCACCTCGAGCCACAGAAATTTTTTGCCATGACTGCGGGTAAGTTCGATGACGCGGCTAAACATGCTCTGACCGTAGTGATTACTCGTCTTGGTCGGATCAAGATAGAGTTTATTAAGAAGCACACCGCTGATGTCGGTATCAGGGATTGTAGCTTCCCATGTCAGTTTCATGAAACCAATCGGCTGATCAAGGTCCGCCACATACCAGCTTGTGCCGCTGTCTCTCAGACTCTGTTCTATCGCCGCAACAGAATATTCGGACTTCAGAAAATCGTTTAGCTCTGATTCCGACTTCCACAGATGCTTAAAGTGCGCGGGATAGATGCGATAGCCCAGTTCACTGAGTAATATTGAATCTGCTGATGTTGCTTGTCGTAAAAGAAACGTCACAGGATGCTCCCTTGCCCGGTAATATACATTCCCCCCGCTACACCGCCGATTTCGGCCGTAAATTCTCATCAAACGTCAGTCGTTTGCGTCCCGGCTCTTCTTCGCGCAGCGGCTCCACCTGATGCATCGTCAGCTTACAGCGCTCCACCAGCACCTGATACTCGCGCGTGCCCTGCTGCTTCCAGGCCAGTTCCTGTTCGCTCAGCTCACGAATCGCTTTCGCCGGACTGCCGATAATCAAATGGTTAGCGGGCATCTCGGCTTTCGCCTTCACGAACGCCGCCGCGCCGACGATGCTGTTTTCGCCAATCACCGCGCCATCCATCACCACCGCGTTCATCCCTACCAGGGCGTTGCGGCGGATAATACAGCCATGCAGAATGGCGCTGTGGCCGATATGGCCGTCCTCTTCCACCACCGTATCCTGCTCCGGGAAGCCATGCATTACGCAGTTATCCTGAATGTTCGCACCATCTTTCACCACGATACGGCCAAAATCACCGCGCAGGCTGGCATTGGGGCCGACATACACACCTTTGCCCAGGATCACATCGCCAATGAGCACCGCTGTCGGGTGGACATAGCTCTCGTCTGGCACCACCGGCGTCAGACCGTCAATTTGATAAACAGGCATCCTCACTCCTTATGCGGTCGCAAGACCACCAAAGCGTTGATAATAAAGCGTGCCGGGCACGGGCAGTTCACCCACCGAGGTTTCGCCTTTCTCGCTGACAAACGCCAGCGCTCCCGGTGCCACACGCTGATAAATGTTGATGCAAAGCTGTCGTGCGCTTTGACCCGCCCAGTGCGCAGGCAGTAGCTCCTCTGGTAGCAGCGGGTCTTTCAGCACCACACGACGATAAAAGTGGATCAGTAACAGCTGGATGTGGAAGCAACGCTCCGGCGTAAGCTCTTCCGGCGTAGCCTCTTTCAGCAGCGGCAGCAGCGGACGGAACGACTGAATAAACGTCTCGTACATCGCGTTCTGTTCGGTCAGCTGCCAGCACTCCTCAACGCGGGAACGCAGCGCCGCGCGGGAAAGTGCCAGCGGTGAATGGGCTTCGAAGAAGATGACATTTTCCGCCACGCCCGCGTCATGAAGCAGCGACTGCACATCCGCCAGATGCTGCGAGGGCGAAGCCATCAGGCTGGGCGCCAGCGTGCCAAACCCTTGCCAGATTAGCTGTTTTTTCACATCGGCAAGCGTGGTTTTATCGAGACCTTCGGAGAGCAGCAGCAGCCATTTGCCATCCCAGGCGGGCAGCTCCGCGCGGTAGATCTTATTCTCCGCCCGGCGGGTTAAACGCAGCCCTTTGTCGCTCAGGCGGTAATAGCTGCGACGCCCGATGCGGGAGACATCCAGCCAGCCCTCTTTATTGAGGCGAAACAGCGCGGTTCGCACGAAGCGCTCGCCAAAGCCCATCCCTTCGAGTAACGCGGCCAGGCTGCCAAGCCAAATCTCGCCGCCGCGATGGGAAAGCGCATCACCGTATAATGAAGAGATTAGCGACGTCCCGCTGATGGGAACCGAACTGACCGCATGCTGGATAAAGGCGTCGAGTTTCATGTGATTCATTCTGTTGGTGTTTTTGTCCTGGATGAATCATAGCATACGAATCCTGGATAGACCCTCACCCTAACCCTCTCCCACAGGGAGAGGGAACTCAATACACCCTCTCCCTGTGGGAGAGGGAACGTAGAATGAGGATAATTCAACCGTTGGCCGCCACTTTACGCAGGTCAAACACCCGGCAGGCTTTCCCCTCCGAGCGCGGGATGCTGCCGCAGTTAACGATCATGACGTCCGTGGAAATCCCGACCATCGATTTAATACGATGACGCAGCTGATGGCAGACCTGACAACGCTGTTCGTGAGTCAGCGAAAGACTGCTCTCTTTCAGCTCCACTTTTACAGAAAGTGAATCAAGATGCCCCCGACGGTTCACCTCCAGCTGGTAATGCGGAGAGAGATGCTCAAACTTCACAATCTCCTCTTCCAGCTGCGACGGGAAGACGTTGACTCCGCGGATGATGAGCATGTCGTCGCTGCGACCGCTGATCCTGTCCATGCGGCGCATGGTGCGGGCGGTCCCCGGCAGCAGACGGGTCAGGTCCCGGGTGCGATAGCGGATCACCGGCAGCGCCTCTTTGGTCAGCGTGGTGAACAGCAGTTCGCCCTGCTCGCCGTCATTAAGCGGGGTGCCGTCGTTCGGGTTGACGATCTCCGGGTAGAAATGATCTTCCCAGATGGTCGGGCCGTCGGCGGTTTCGATACACTCCATCGCCACGCCCGGCCCCATCACTTCCGAGAGGCCGTAGATATCCAGCGCGGTAATGCCTAACCGTTTTTCGATCTCATGACGCATCGCCTGGGTCCACGGCTCGGCACCGAACACGCCCACGCGCAGGGAGCAGGCGCTGGCATCGCCGCCCATCTGTCGCTCCAGCTCTTCAATCAGGTTGAGGCAGTAGGAGGGCGTCACCATGATCATATCCGGCTTAAAATCGCGGATCAGCTGCGCCTGCTTCTCGGTCTGGCCGCCGGACATCGGGATCACCGTGGCCCCTAAACTCTCGGCACCGTAGTGAGCGCCCAGCCCGCCGGTAAACAGACCATAACCATAGGCCACATGGATTTTGTCCTTCGCGCTGCCCCCGGCGGCACGCAGGGAGCGGGCCACCAGATTGGCCCAGTTGTCAATGTCGCCCTGGGTATAGCCCACGACGGTCGGTTTCCCGGTTGTGCCGGAGGAGGCGTGAATACGCACCACCTGCTCCATCGGTACGGCGAAGGTATCGAACGGATAGTTATCGCGCAGATCCTGCTTGGTGGTGCACGGGAACTTGCGAATATCGGCCAGTTCGCGGAAATCGTCAGGGTGAACGCCCGCGGCATCAAACTTACGTTTGTACATCGGCACGTTGTTATAGGCGTGGTTCAGCGTCCATTTCAGACGTTGGGTCTGCAACGCCTGTAATTCGTCAATGGACGCGGTTTCGATCGGATCAAGCTTTGTTGTATTTATCATCGCAGGGTACTCACATTATTGTTCGCTCAAACACGCTCAAGGATCATGGCAATGCCCTGACCCACACCGATGCACATCGTACACAGCGCGTAGCGCCCGTGGCGTCGATGCAATTCATTGCTCGCGGCCAGCGCCAGCCTGGCACCGCTCATTCCCAGCGGATGGCCTAACGCAATGGCCCCTCCGTTCGGATTGACGTGTGCGGCATCGTCCGGCAACCCCAGCTGACGCAGCACGCCCAGCGCCTGCGAGGCGAAGGCTTCGTTCAGCTCAATCACATCCATCTCGTTGATGCTGAGCCCCGCTCGCTCCAGCACTTTGCGGGTGGCGGGCACCGGCCCTAGCCCCATCAGACGTGGCTCCACGCCTGCGGTGGCCATGGCCACAATCCGCGTGCGCGGCACAAGCCCCTGTGAAAGCGCCATCTGCTCGCTGGCGATAATCAGTGCAGCGGCGCCATCGTTCACACCAGAGGCGTTACCTGCGGTAACGACACCATTTTTGCGAAACGGCGCTTTCAGGGCGGCAAGTTGCGCCAGCGTGGTGTCGGCGCGCGGGTGCTCATCAACAGAGACCTCCGTAACGGTCCCTTTTTTCCCCGGCACCAGCACCGGCACGATCTCCTGCGCCAGAATGCCGTTTTGCTGCGCCCGGGCGGTACGTTGCTGGCTGCGCAGCGCGAACGCATCCTGATCGGCACGGCTGATATTTAACAATTCAGCTACATTCTCTGCCGTTTCCGGCATGCTGTCAGTTCCGAACGTCTGATGCATGAGCGGATTCACAAATCGCCAGCCAAGGGTGGTATCGAAGATCTCCGCCTGGCGCTGAAACGCCGCGGTGGCTTTCGCCATCACAAACGGCGCGCGGGACATCGACTCCACGCCACCGGCAATCAGCAGATCGCCATCACCGGATTTTATGACGCGTGCAGCAAAGCCAACCGCATCCAGCCCCGAGCCGCACAGGCGGTTGATCGTCGTGCCGGAGACGGTCTGCGGCAGCCCGGCCAGCAGCGACGCCATACGCGCCACGTTGCGGTTGTCTTCCCCCGCCTGGTTGGCGCAGCCGAAGATCACATCATCAATCCGCTCCGGGTCGAGCTGCGGATAGCGCTCCAGCAAGGCACGCAGCGGTATAGCGCCCAGATCGTCCGCGCGTACGGCGGATAACGCCCCGCCGTACCGCCCCACCGGGGTTCGCACCCCATCACAAATAAATGCGTCACGCATCAGGCTTCTCCTGTCACATTGCCGCCGATGCGGTGGGATTTTCCGCGAAAGAGAGCGACGGTTTTCTGTTGTTGGTTCTGAATTTCGATGTCATATACGCCGGTCAGTTTGCCCTGATGCTTAACCCGCGCGGTGGCGGTCAGCTTGTCTCCGACAAAACCCGGTCGAAGGAAATCGATTGTGCAGCCAGAGGCCACCGCCGCCAGCCCCTGGCTGTTGCAGGCGTAGGCAAACGCGGTGTCGGCCAGCGAGAAGAGCTGTCCGCCGTGGCAGGTTTTATGGCCGTTAAGCATCTGCGGGGTGATGGTCATGGTCACCACTGCGTAACCTTCGTCCATGTCGATAATGTCCATCCCCATTGCCTGCGCGCAGGCATCCTGTTCGTACATGGTGCGGGCGTTATGCCAGGCGTTATGACTCATAGCTACTCTCCAGAAGCGCACGCTGGCGCAGCAGTGAACAGGGGCGATAACGTTCTTCGCCGTAATGACGCTGCAGGTTTTCCAGCAGCGTTAACAGACGTTGCCAGCCCAGCCGCTCGCCCCAGGCAATCGGCCCGGACGGGTAGTTCACGCCCAGACGCATGGCGGTATCGATATCTTTTTCGCTGGCGACCCCTTTCTGCAGCGCATCCAGCGCTTCGTTGGCAATCATCGCCACCGTGCGCCAGACCAGCAGGCCAGGGTAATCGGCAATCTGCACCACCCGCTTTCCCTGCTGTTGCAGGTAGCGGATGACTTTTTGCGTCGCGGTATGCGGGTTGCTGGCTGCCGACGCAATCACCGCCACGTCGCGCTCAATACGATCAACCACCACCACCGGGCAGTTGAGGCGCAGCGCCAGCGCCTGAGCGGTTTCGCCCTGCGTTTCAATCAGCAACACCTCATCGATTTCCGTGACACCGTCACGTTTTCGTTCAACCCGCATAGGGCTAAAGCTGTCGTTGATCGTTTCAAGCCATGGCACCGGTGGCGATTCGCCGCGCCAGTCGTAAACGCCCTTCCCGCTTTTTTTGCCCAGCCGCCCCGCCAGTACCAGCTCCTGCTGCACCAGTGAAGGCAGAAAACGCCGCTCCTGCCAGAACGCGTTAAACACCGAACAGGTCACGGCGAAGTTCACGTCCTGCCCAATCAGATCGGTCAGTTCCAGCGGCCCCATCGGGAAACCACCGCCCTCGCGCAGGGCCGCATCAATCACTTCAGGAGCTGCAACCTGTTCTTCCAGCGCGCGCCAGGCTTCGGAATAGAAGGGACGCGCCACGCGATTTACGATGAAGCCCGGCGTCGACTGGCAGCGCACCGGCTGTTTCCCCCAGTTCAGCGCCAGCTCGCACAGCGCGTCGGCCACTTCCGGCGAGGTCGCCAGCCCGCTAACCACCTCCACCAGCTTCATCACCGGTGCCGGGTTAAAGAAATGCATGCCTGCCACTCGCTCTGGATGACGGATATCCGCCGCAATCGCTGTGATCGAGATAGAAGATGTGTTGCTGGTAAGCAGGGTCTGCGGCGGGCAGATCTCCGCCAGTTCGGCAAACAGCGCTTTTTTCAGCTCAAGGCGCTCGGAGGCGGCTTCTATCACCAGGTCCGCCGCGGTTAGCACACTGATATCCGTGACCGGGGTCAGCCGGGCGAGGATCTGCCCACAGGCCTCCTCAGTGAGTTTGCCCCGCGTCACCCGGGAGGCCAGGCGCTGGCGAATGCCGTCGATGGCGCGGGAAATGGCGTCTGAGGCGATGTCGTACATCATCACCTGATGCCCATGGCTTGCCGCGACTTCGGCTATTCCGGCGCCCATTGTCCCGCTTCCAATGACGGCGACAGTACGAATGTTCAGCATCTTACTTCCCCGTAAAATTCGGCACGCGCTTCGCCAGAAAGGCGCTCACGCCTTCGCGGTAATCGTCGCTGCGTCCGGCCAGCCGTTGATAATCGCGCTCCAGGTCAAGCTGTGCGTCCAGGGTATTGGTTTCCGCGGCGTTAATCGCCTGTTTGATCAGCCCCAGCCCAAAGGTGGGCTGCGAGGCAAAGTGCAGCGCCAGCTGCTGCGCCGTGCTGGAGAGCTGGTCGTCATCCACCACCTGCCAGATCATTCCCCAGTCGTGCGCCTGTTCGGCGCTCAGTTTGTCGCCAAGCAGCACCAGCCCCATGGCGCGGGCACGTCCGGCCACGCGCGGCAGGAACCAGGTTCCGCCGCAGTCCGGGACTAACCCCAGCTTGCTGAAGGCCATTACAAAGGTGGCGGAGCGCGCGGCAATCACCATGTCGCACCCCAGCGCCAGCGTGGCCCCTGCTCCTGCCGCCACGCCGTTGACCGCGCAAATCACCGGTTTTGGCAGCGCAGCCAGACGACGCACCAGCGGGTTATAAAAGGTCTCGACGGACATCCCCAGATCCGGCGCAGGACCGTTCGGGTCGACGTTACGGTCGTTCAGATCCTGCCCGGCACAGAAGCCGCGCCCTGCGCCGGTGATCAGCAGACAGCGGATCGTCTCATCGCGCTCGGCCTGCTGCAGGCATTCTGCAAGCTGCTGGTGCATCACATCGTTAAAGCTGTTCAGACGCTCCGGACGGTTCAGCGTCAGGGTCATTACGCCTTGCTCTACATGACTGAGAATAAATTCCACAATTAGCGTCCTTTAAAGTCGGGAGTACGTTTCTGTAAGAAGGCGTCGATGCCTTCTCGCCTGTCTTCCGTGGCCGAGAGCAGCGTGAACAGTTGACGCTCCTGGGCCAGACCCGCCTGCAGTGGCACCTCCTGTGACTGGCGCAGCGCCTGTTTAGCCGCCTGTAGCGCCAGCGGCGAGTGGCGCGCCATCAGCGCTGCCTGTTTCAGGGCATATTCCAGCGTCAGCGAGGCCGGGAAAACGTCGCTGACCAGACCGGCACGCTGGGCCTGCTGCGCCGTAATGCTTTCCCCGGTCAGTACCATTCTGCTGGCGAGCGATTTGCCCACGCAGCGGATCAGGCGCTGCGTGCCGCCCGCACCGGGCATGATCCCAAGCGTAATTTCCGGCAGTCCGAAGCGGGCGTTGTCACCGGCAATCACTACGTCGCACAGCAGGGCCAGCTCGCAGCCAGCCCCGAGTGCAAAACCGTTCACGGCGGCAATCAGCGGCTTATTGAAGGCGTCTATCCGCTTCCACAGCTGAGGACGACTATCGTTCAGGGTGGCAGGCAGATCTTTTTCTGCCATTTCGTTGAGATCGGCCCCGGCCGCAAAGCAGCGCTCGCTGCCGTAAATTACACAGGCAGAGAGGGTGTTATCGCTGGCCGCCGCCTCCAGCTGTTCTGCAAGCTGTGTCAGCAGCGCATTGTTAAGGGCGTTGCGTGCCGCCGGTCGGTTGAGCGTGAGTTGCAACACGCGGTCATAACGGGTGACCAGAAGTTCGCTCATGCCATCCCCTTAGCGTCAAAGTCGACGACCACGTCGGCGGTTAGCGGCAGTGCCTGACAGCTCAGCACATACCCGGCGGCCAGTTCGTCCGGCTCCAGGCTGTAGTTGGTCGCCATGTCCACCTTGCCGCGCAGCACTTTGCATTTACAGGTGGCGCAGACGCCTCCCTTACAGGCATACGGCAGATCCGCCCCCTGACGCAGGGCGGCATCAAGAATGCTCTCATCGTCCGCCGTCAGGACGATCTCGCGGTCACGTCCGTCCTGGCGCACGATCACCTTCTGGCCTTCCGCCTGCACGCTCACCGCGCGCTTAACGGCCGTGCCCGGCGTATTAAACCGCTCTAGGTGAATGGATTTTTCGGCCATTCCCAGCGCTTTTAAGGTCGCTTCAGCCTCGTCCATCATCGCGGCCGGGCCGCAGATAAAGGCCTCGTCGTACTGGCGGAAGTTGATCAGCGTTTTTGCCAGCGCCTGCAGCTTTTCACCGTCGATACGGCCGTTAAGCAGGTCGCTGTCCAGCCGCTCCTGGCTGAAGATGGCAACCAGCTGCAACCGCTGCGGGTATTTATCCTTCAGGTCTGCCAGCGCCTGACGGAACATCATGCTCTGGCTGCTGCGGTTGCCGTAGATCAGGGTGAAGTGGCTGTTCGGTTCGGCGGCCAGCGTGGCGGATAAAATCGCCAGCATCGGGGTGATGCCGGAGCCCGCGGCAATCGCCAGATAGTGACCTTCCCGTTCAGGCTGCGGCTGATAGCCAAAATGCCCCTGGGGAACCATCACCTCCAGCGTCATGCCCGGTTTGATCTCATCCCGGGCGTAACGGGAGAAACGCCCGCCTTCAATAGCTTTAACCGCGACGCTGATCTCCCCCGGCGCGCTACTCCGGCAGATGGAGTAACAGCGGCGCAGTTCGTCTGCACCCAGTCTGGTTTTCAGGGTCAGGTGTTGGCCGGGACGAAAGCGGTAAGCCTCCTGCAACGCCTGCGGAACCGCGAAGGTGATGGTCACCGCATCGCGGGTTTCGGGTTCTACTTTTGCCACTGTTAATGAATGAAACGTTGTCATGACAACCTCAAATACATTTGAAATAGTCGAAGGGTTCGCGGCAGGTATTACAGCGATACAGCGCCTTACAGGCCGTAGAACCAAACTCACTGATAAGCGAGGTGTCGGTGCTGGCGCAGCGCGGGCAGCTCACCTCAGCGGGAACGTGGGCATGACAGCTGTGCCCCACGGGTGGGCTGATGCCATACGCGCGCAGACGTTCACGCGCATCGGCGGTCATCCAGTCGGTCGTCCAGGCGGGTTCCAGCTGCAGCACAATGTGCACCGGCGTATAACCGTGCGCCGTCAGGGTGTCGCGGATGGCGCCAAGCAGGTGTTCCGTCGCCGGGCAGCCTGAATAGGTTGGCGTAAAGCCAATCACCCAGCCTTCGCCCTGCGCGGTGACGCTGCGCACCATGCCTAAATCGGTGATGGTGAGCACCGGTACTTCCGGGTCCGGGATCTGGCTTAACAGGGACCAGATGTGCGGAACCTGTGGGGGGGCGATGTCGACAAGACGTTGCATGGCGTTCTCCTTTACCACTGCTGACCGGGATACGCGCGCTGGAGATACTGCATCTCTGCCAGCATCGGGCCCAGATGCTCGGTATGCAGCCCGCGTTTTCCGCCGGTGCGATAGGCCGTCTCATCGGGTACGCGCAGGGTGGCTTCCTGCAGTCCGGCAAACACTTCGTTTTCCCACGGCTGGCGCAGGGTGCGCGGATCAACCGCAACGCCGGACTCAATCAGCTCAAGTTCAACGTCATCCGCCTCGAACAACTCGGCCGTAAAGCGCCACAGGTTGTCGATGGCCTGCTGCATTTTTTGCGACGAGATTTCGGTGCCGTCTCCCAGGCGCACCAGCCAGCCGCGGCTAAAGCGCAGGTGATAACGCGCCTCTTTAATCGCCTTGGCGGCGATAGCGGCAAGCTGACTGTCGCTGCTGTGGATCAGCCGTTCGTAGAGGGCAACATTCCACGCGTCCATCAGGTACTGGCGGGCGATCGTGTCGGCGAAGTTGCCGTTCGGCTGTTCTGCCAACAGTAAATTATGAAACTGACGCTCATCGCGGCCGAAGGCCAGGGTGTCTTCATCGCCCTGACCTTCCCGCTCTGCCGCGCAGGCGAGGAAGTTGCGCGCCTGCCCCAGCAGATCGAGACCGATGTTGGCGAGCGCAAGGTCGATTTCCAGCTCCGGCGCGTGTCCGCACCAGGCTCCGAGGCGCTGCGAGAGCACCAGACCGTTGTCGCCCAGACGCAGGGCGTATGCAGATACTGTTTTCATCCCTGACCTCACATATGCTCGATGCCATCAGGGATGGTGTAAAACGTCGGGTGGCGATAGACCTTGCTTTCCGCCGGGTCGAAGAACTCGCCGCTCTCTTCCGGCTGAGAGGCAACGATCTCGCTCGCCTTCACCACCCAGATCGAGCAACCTTCGCTGCGGCGAGTATAGGCGTCCCGCGCGTTTTCCAGCGCCATGCGATCGTCAGCGGCATGCAGACTGCCAACATGGCGGTGGGATAACCCTTGTTTGCTGCGTACGAACACTTCGTACAGCGGCCAGTAGACATTGCTCATCGTGATTTCCTCTTATGCGGCCTGACGGGCGCGTTGTTTTTCTGCATGCGCCAGTGCGGCTTCACGCACCCACGCCCCCTCTTCCCAGGCTTTGCGCTTGGCGGCCAGGCGTTCGTGGTTGCAAATCCCGCGTCCGTTGATCACCTCGTCAAACTCCTGCCAGTCAATCTCACCGAAGCGGTAGTGGCCGGTTTCCTCGTCAAAGCGCAGGTCGGGATCGGGTACCGTCATCCCCAGCATCTCCACCTGCGGGATGGTGTTGTCGACGAAGCGCTGACGCAGTTCGTCATTGCCAAAGCGTTTAATTTTCCAGGCGAGACTGCGGGCGCTGTTCGGCGAGTTGTCGTCGTTTGGTCCGAACATCATCAGGGCGGGCCACCAGAAACGGTTGATGGCATCCTGCAGCATCTGCCGCTGGGCGTCGCTCCCCTGCGCCAGCGCCATGCAGGCTTCAAACCCCTGACGCTGGTGGAAGCTCTCTTCTTTACAGATTTTCACCATCGCGCGGGCGTACGGCCCGTAAGAGGTCCGGCACAGCGCCACCTGATTGACGATAGCGGCACCGTCCACCAGCCAGCCGATTACACCGATATCGGCCCAACTCAGCGTCGGATAGTTAAAGATGGAGGAGTATTTCATCTTGCCGTCGAGCATTTTCTGGTAGATGTCTTCCCGCGCGCAGCCCAGCGTTTCAGCCGCGCTGTAGAGATAGAGCCCGTGTCCGGCTTCGTCCTGCACTTTCGCCAGCAGGATCGCTTTGCGGCGTAGCGTCGGGGCGCGGGTGATCCAGTTCCCTTCCGGCAGCATGCCGACAATTTCAGAGTGGGCGTGCTGACCAATCTGGCGGATCAACGTCTTGCGATAGGCTTCCGGCATCCAGTCCTGAGGCTCAATCGCCGTCTCCTGCGCTATGCGCTGCTCAAAGCGTTGTTCTTGCGTCACGTCATCACCTTTATGATTCGTTAGTTTGCAACTTAAAGCGTAATTGTGAATCACTTTGTTTTTTTAAAAGTTACACAAAGGTTAAATATACCCCCAAGAAATGTTTCCCGATTTTGTGATGTCGCTCGCAGGGCTTTTGCACAAAGGCCGCCAGATAAGGGCTGCAACCGCCGCACACCTTCCCCTGAGATCACATTGTTAACAATTCATTAAAACTCAGCTTGATTTTTATGATTCATGATCAAACTATTAATAGTGAAATAACGAAACATGTGGAGATAAGAGATGCAGCAGTTAGCCAGTTTCTTGTCCGGTGTCTGGCAGTCTGGCCGGGGCCGCGAACGTACTATTCATCACGCCATCAGCGGTGAAGCGCTCTGGAGCGTGACCAGCGAAGGGCTGGACATGGCGGCGGCACGTCGCTATGCCATTACCCATGGCGGTGAAGCGCTCCACGCCATGACCTTTATCGAACGCGCGGCGATGCTGAAAGCGGTGGCGAAGCACCTGCTCAGCCTGAAAGAGACGTTTTATGCTCTTTCAGCCCAGACCGGCGCGACAAAGGGCGACAGCTGGGTAGATATTGAAGGTGGGATTGGCACGCTGTTCACCTATGCCAGTCTGGGGAGCCGTGAATTACCGGACGACACGCTGTGGCCCGAGGACGAACTGATCCCGCTGTCGAAAGAAGGCGGCTTTGCGGCGCGCCATGTGCTGACGTCAAAATCGGGCGTGGCGGTGCATATTAACGCCTTCAACTTCCCCTGCTGGGGAATGCTGGAAAAACTCGCCCCCACGTGGCTTGCCGGGATGCCGGCGATCATCAAACCCGCTACCGCCACCGCGCAGGTGACGCAGGCGATGGTGAAAGCGATCGTGGAGAGCGGTCTGGTGCCGGACGGCGCCATCAGCCTGATCTGCGGCGGCGCGGGCGATCTGCTGGACCATCTCGACAGCCAGGATGTGGTGACGTTTACCGGCTCCGCCAGCACCGGCCAGAACCTGCGTGTTCACCCGAATATTGTGGCAAACGCGATCCCGTTCACCATGGAAGCCGACTCCCTGAACTGCTGCGTACTGGGGGAAGACGTGACGCCGGAACAGCCCGAATTCGCCCTGTTCATTCGTGAAGTGGTACGTGAGATGACCGCCAAGGCCGGACAGAAATGTACCGCCATCCGCCGCATTATCGTGCCGCAACACCAGATTGACGCGGTAAGTCAGGCGCTGATCGCCCGGCTGGAAAAGGTGGTGGTGGGCGACCCGGCGCAGGAAGGCGTGAAAATGGGTTCCTTGGTCAATAGCGAACAGCGTGCGGACGTGCAGGAGAAGGTGGATCAGCTTGTGGCCGCAGGCTGCCAGGTTCGCCTGGGCGGAAAAGCCGACCTGCAGGCCGCCGGAGCGTTTTACCCGCCAACCCTGCTCTTTTGCCCGCAGCCGGATGAGACCCCGGCGGTGCACGCCACCGAAGCGTTCGGGCCGGTGGCGACTCTCATGCCATATCGCCACGCAGACCATGCGATGCAGCTTGCCCGCGCGGGCGGCGGTAGCCTGGCCGGGACGCTGGTCACGGCGGATCCCGCGCTCGCCCGCCAGTTTATTTCTGGTGCAGCGCGGGCACACGGTCGCATTCAGATCCTCAATGAAGAGTCAGCAAAAGAGTCTACCGGCCACGGTTCTCCGCTTCCGCAGCTCGTGCACGGCGGTCCCGGACGTGCAGGCGGCGGCGAGGAACTGGGTGGCCTGCGTGCGGTCAAACACTATATGCAGCGCACCGCCATTCAGGGCAGCCCGACCATGCTGGCCGCCATCGGCAAACAGTGGGTACGTGGCGCGACGGTGCATGAAGATCGCGTTCATCCGTTCCGCAAATACTTCGAGGAATTGCAGCCGGGCGACAGCCTGCTGACGCTGCGCCGAACCCTGACGGAAGCCGATATCGTTAACTTTGCCTGCCTGAGCGGGGATCATTTCTATGCTCACATGGACAAGATTGGCGCAGCGGAGTCGATCTTTGGCGAGCGGGTGGTACACGGTTACTTCCTGATTTCCGCTGCCGCCGGGCTGTTTGTTGATGCAGGTGTGGGGCCGGTAATTGCCAACTACGGCATGGAAAACCTGCGCTTTATCGAGCCGGTGAAACCGGGCGATACCATCCAGGTGCGCCTGACCTGCAAACGTAAAACCCTGAAGAAACAGCGTACGGCGGATGAAAAACCCACCGGCGTGGTCGAATGGGCGGTTGAGATTTTCAATCAGCACCAGCAGGCGGTGGCGCTCTACTCCATTCTGACGCTGGTGGCTCGCCAGCAGGGTGATTTTTAAGGCTGTTACCCGTGCGGGTTTAATCAGTTAATCACACTAAAAAAGAGGGGAAAACACGGACTGGATGGCTTTGGGTAACACATCATCCAGTCCGCATAGCCTGGCTAATTTACATCCAGAAACATTAAGAAAATTGACCATATACTTAGCATGGTTATTATCCCTTGCGGGAATTTTCCCCTAACTAAATTACATGGATGATGAGTAGACTATGGCAATTCCTGTATATCTTTTCTTAACTGACGACGGCGGTGCAAAAATCACCGGCTCGGTAGATGTTCATGATCGTGAAGGGAGCATAGAAGTTACTGGCTTTACGCATAACCTCCGGCTGCCAACAGATGCTTTAACGGGAAAAATCACTGGTAAACGTAACCATGCCCCCATCGTTTTTCAAAAGGAGATTGATTCCTCTTCCCCTTATCTGATGAAAGCTGTTGCGACTGGGCAAACACTAAAAACGGCGGAATTCAAATGGTATCGCATAAACGATGCCGGACAGGAAGTGGAATATTACAATATGCATCTCGATAATATTCGCGTCGTTTCCGTTACGCCCTTAATGCATGACACGAAGGATCAAACGAAAGAAAAACACAATCATCTTGAAGTTGTGGAGCTGCGCTACGACAAGATTACCTGGACGTATTGCGACGGTAATTTGCGTTTCGCAGATAGCTGGGCAGAGCGTTAATTATGCGTACTCCTTTATATTCCACGCCGTACGATATCTCTTCTTTTTCACCACCAGGGGTTGATGTTGTAAGCCATATGGTAATAGCCCGATTTCATGGCGGGGCCTCATTGATGACTTACGTATGGTTTTATCAAATGGTGAGAAACCATGGTCCATGGGATTTTAAGCAAGGCCGTGCCCAGTATGCCAACTTTGGAAATTTCCATTTCGGTGTCGTGGGCGCGGCAGCGGGCATCCCTGATGGTGTGTTACTTCGGGGTGCAGGTGCTGCGCAGATCCTTGCTGGAACAAGCGATCCGGTAGAATTTGCCAAATATCAGGATGCCTTTGCATATGGTGATGACCCGGTTGACCAATTATGGATAAGAGCAGGAATAGATTATGCGCGACGGTCGGGTTTTTAACTGGCGAGTCGGGGTGATGGTTGTCATTCTCCTGGGCTTCATCTTGTACCCTTTTCGCGATCTTTTCACCGTGTATGAAAACCTGCAGGGAAAAATGAGGGTTAATGAGCAATTAAATTTGTATATCACGCGGGTAGAGGCAAGTTCATTATCCAAAGATACGTTTCACTTTTATCTCTATGATGCGAGAAAAAGCCCCGAAGCGTTTATGTCTCATATTAAGGACATTAAGCCTGTTATGGTCACCAATGATGATAAAGCCACCGCGACCGTAAAAGACGGTGAAATTTATCTCCACGTTCGTGGCAATGTTTACTCGTTCAACACGGTTGGGTACGACGTACATATACATCTCGATAGATCACCTTACTGATCATCAACGCTATTTACCGGGGATGTGATTTATCGCCGCACTTTTCTAACCTGGCAAGACTGACAAATAACCTGGCAGATGCAGGCAAACGCTTTTTTCACGCGCCTGTCAGGATAAGACTCACAACACAATAAACACAACAAGATGAGGTCTACGATGAGAAGCAATTCTTCATTTTCTGCCCGTAGAACGGCACTGGCTCTGGCCGTTGCGCTCTGCTGTGCCTGGCAATCTCCCGTTTTCGCTCACGGCAGTGAGGCGCATATGGTCCCAATGGACAAAACGCTGGCAGATTTTGGCGCAGAGGTACAATGGGATGATTACGCACAGATGTTCACCATTGCGAAAGACGGTGCGTTCGTAAAGGTTAAGCCAGGCGCTAACACCGCCATCGTTAATGGCAAACCCCTTGCGCTGTCGGTACCGGTGGTGATGAAAGACAACAAAGCCTTTATCTCGGACACCTTTATCAACGACGTCTTCCAGTCCGGCCTCGACCAGACGTTCCAGGTTGAGAAACGCCCCCATCCGCTTAATGCATTAACGGCGGATGAGATTAAGCAAGCCGTGGCCATCGTCAAAGCCTCAAAGGAGTTTAAACCGAACACCCGCTTCACCCAGATTGCCCTGGCCGAGCCCGAGAAAGCCAAAGTGTGGGACTTTGTGCTGAACGGCACAGCGGTGGATGCCCCGCGTCAGGCGAATATCACCATGCTGGACGGCAAACACGTCATCGAAAGTCGTGTAGACCTGAAGGATAAGAAAATCCTGCGCTGGGAGGCCGTAAAGGATGCGCACGGCATGGTGCTGCTGGATGATTTCGCCACCGTGCAGCAAATCATCAACGAGAGCCCGGAATTTGCTGAGGTGCTGAAACAACGCGGCATCAGCGATACGAAGAACGTGATCACGACCCCGCTGACCGTCGGCTATTTTGACGGCAAAGACGGCCTGAAGCAGGAAGACCGTCTGCTGAAAGTGGTGAGCTATCTGGATGTGGGCGACGGTAACTACTGGGCACACCCGATTGAGAATCTGGTGGCGGTGGTTGATCTCGAACAGAAGAAGATCCAGAAAATTGAAGAAGGCGCGGTTGTTCCGGTGCCCATGACTCCGCGTCCGTATGATGGCCGTGACCGCATCGAAACGCCGAAAAAACCGCTTGAGATCATCGAACCGGAAGGCAAGAACTACACCATTACCGGAGACATGGTGCACTGGCAGAACTGGGATTTCCACCTGAGCCTGGACTCCCGCGTGGGGCCGATGATCTCGACCGTCACGTACAACGACAACGGTAAGAAACGCCAGGTCATGTATCAGGGCTCCCTGGGCGGGATGATCGTCCCTTACGGCGATCCGGATGTGGGCTGGTACTTTAAAGCCTATCTCGATTCGGGCGACTACGGCATGGGCACCCTGACCTCCCCGCTGGTGCGCGGCAAAGATGTGCCGTCCAACGCCGTGATGCTCAATGAAACCATCCCGGATTACACCGGTACGCCGATGGAGATCCCACGTGCCATCGCCATTTTCGAGCGCTACGCCGGACCTGAATATAAGCATCAGGAGATGGGCAAGCCAAACGTCAGCACCGAACGCCGCGAGCTGGTGGTGCGCTGGGTAAGCACCGTTGGCAACTACGATTACATCTTCGACTGGGTATTCCACGAAAACGGCACCATCGGCATTGATGCCGGAGCCACCGGGATTGAAGCCGTGAAAGGCGTGCAGGCCAAAACGATGCATGACGCCACTGCCAAAGACGACACCCGATACGGCACCTTAATCGATCACAACATCGTCGGTACCACCCACCAGCACATCTATAACTTCCGTCTCGATATGGATGTGGATGGCATCGACAATAAACTGGTGGCGATGGATCCGCAGGTGAAACCGAACACGGCTGGCGGCCCGCGTACCAGTACCATGCAGGTCAATCAGTACGATATCGATAGCGAACAGCAGGCGGCGCAGAAATTCGATCCGGGTACCATTCGCCTGCTGAGCAACACCCGCAAAGAGAACCGTATGGGGAACCCGGTCTCGTACCAGATCATCCCTTACGCGGGCGGCACGCACCCGGTAGCCACGGGCGCGAAGTTTGCACCGGACGAGTGGATCTACCATCGCCTGAGCTTTATGGATAAACAGCTGTGGGTGACGCGTTACCATCCTGACGAAATGTACCCGGAAGGGAAATTCCCGAACCGCTCCACGCACGATACGGGGCTGGGTCAGTACAGCAAAGACAATGAGTCACTCACTAATCAGGACGATGTGGTCTGGATGACCACCGGAACCACGCACGTTGCCCGCGCGGAAGAGTGGCCCATCATGCCAACGGAATGGGTGCATACATTGCTTAAGCCGTGGAACTTCTTTGACGAAACGCCAACGCTTGGCAGAAAAAAAGACGAACAGAAATAATCACCGACCGGGCGTAATGCCCGGTTTTTTATTCATTTATTTGCCGAATCTCTCAGCCTGATTATAGTTATTTAACCACTCATTCTAATGACATCTTTTCAAACATTTTCAGCCAGGACACGACGTTTAATCACCGTAACGTAGTACTTTCTCTGAGAGGTTTTAGATGAAATTGAATTTGATTGTCAGAAGTCTTGCTCTGGCTGGGCTTCTCGTTTCCGTCAGTCCCTCTTATTCCGCCGAAGCCCCAAAGGACGCGACCGCGGCGACGCAACAGGCGAATAATGCCCTTTTCAACCAACTCCCTTTCTCCGATAACACCGACTTCACCAATGCACATAAAGGGTTTATTGCCCCACTGCCGCAGGAGATTATCAAAGGGGAGCAAGGGAATGTTATCTGGGATCCGCAACAGTACGCCTTTATTAAAGAGGGTGATAAAGCACCGGATTCCGTTAATCCCAGTTTATGGCGTCAATCTCAGCTGATTAATATCAGTGGTCTGTTCGAAGTGACCGACGGGGTATATCAGATCCGCAACCTCGATCTGTCGAATATGACGATTATCGAAGGTAAAGAAGGAATTACCGTGGTCGATCCGCTGGTATCAGCAGAAACCGCAAAAGTCGGCATGGATCTGTATTACAAAAACCGGGGTAAAAAGCCGGTGGTCGCCATCATTTATACCCACAGCCATGTGGATCATTACGGCGGCGTTCGCGGCGTGGTGGATGAAGCTGACGTGAAATCCGGGAAAGTGAAAGTCTATGCCCCGTCCGGGTTTATGGAAGCCGCGGTGGCTGAAAATATCATGGCGGGCAACGTCATGAGCCGTCGCGCCAGTTACATGTATGGCAACCTGCTGAAACCCGATGCCAAAGGACAGGTGGGTGCAGGGCTGGGTACCACGACCTCTGCCGGTACCGTTACCCTGATCGCACCGACCAACATCATTGAGAAAGATGGCCAGAAAGAGGTTATCGACGGGCTGACCTATGATTTTATGCTGGCACCGGGCTCAGAAGCGCCTTCAGAGATGCTCTGGTATATCGAAGAGAAAAAGGTCATTGAATCTGCCGAGGATGTCACTCACACGCTGCATAATACCTATTCGCTGCGCGGCGCAAAAATCCGTGAGCCGCTGCCCTGGTCGAAGTATATCAATCAGGCAATTGTCCGCTGGGGTGACAAAGCAGAGATCATCATGGCACAGCACCACTGGCCAACCTGGGGCAACGATAATGTGGTCAGGCTGCTGAAGAGTCAGCGCGATCTTTACCGTTACATTAACGATCAGACACTGCGCATGGCGAACGAAGGTCTGACGCGCGATGAAATCGCCGCGAATTTCACCCTTCCTGACTCGCTGGCCCATACCTGGGCTAACCGGGGCTACTATGGTTCAGTCAGTCACGACGTAAAAGCCACCTATGTCCTCTATCTGGGCTGGTTTGACGGCAACCCGGCAACGCTTGATGAGCTTCCTCCTGTTGATGCCGCGAAGAAATTCGTGGAGTACATGGGGGGCGCTGACGCCATTCTGAGTAAAGCTAAAACCGACTACGACCAGGGTAACTACCGCTGGGTGGCACAGGTGGTCAGTAAAGTGGTCTTTGCCGATCCGAACAACCAGGCCGCGCGTAACCTGGAAGCGGATGCGCTGGAGCAGCTCGGCTATCAGGCTGAATCCGGGCCGTGGCGTAACTTCTACCTCACCGGTGCGCAGGAATTGCGTAACGGCGTCGTGAAAGGCCCAACGCCAAACACGGCAAGCCCTGATACCGTTCGGGCGATGACGCCGGAAATGTTCTTCGACTATCTGGCCGTGCATATTAATGGTCAAAAAGCCGGGGACGCAAAATCGGTATTTAATATCGATCTTGGCAGCGATGGCGGTAAATATAAGCTTGAGCTGGAAAACGGCGTGTTGAATCACACGGCCAATGCCGAAGCGAAAGACGCCGATGCGACGCTCACGCTGAACCGGGACACGCTTAACAAAATCATCCTCAAAGAGATCACGCTGAAACAGGCGCAGGACAGTGGCGATGTCAAAATCAGCGGTGACAGTACCAAAATTGATGCCATGCTTGGCTACATGGATAAGTTTGATTTCTGGTTTAATATTGTGACGCCGTAACGTCGCGGATTTACGGGCGGTTTACCCGCCCGCTTTTATTTCTCTTTCTCCCTGGACGGGGTAAACATCATCAATGGAAAAAAGAAAAAACCTCCCCCCCGAACGAGCCACCTGGCCTACACGTCAGGCCATGGTGCATCACGGGCTGGCGATGAACCTGCCCTGGCTGGCCTTTGTTAACGTCAGCTTTGCCCTGATGATCCTGCTGCGCCACATCCTGCTGGAAAACAGCGCGGTGCTGTACCCCGGTTCACAACACTTGACCCGGATTGTCGATGCCTCAATGCTGGGCATTATTATACTGTCCGCTGCATTAATCCTGATGGCCTGGCGCCGCATCGCCGGGATAAGCGTAGTGCTGTTTGTCTGCAGTGCCTTCTGGTCGATGTGCAGTTACTGGTTCATTACCGCCCTGCACCTTCCCCACGTCTGGCCGCTTTGCGTGATTTTATTGCTCTCCGGTTTGACGGCGCTCTATTTTTACCCGGAGGGATTACTCTCGTTTGTGCTCCCGCTCTGGCTCACCCTGCCGGTCGCCAGCTGGGTGTTGAATGATGGCCTTCATTTTCGCTTTACCACCATCTGGATCGTATTCACGCTGATTATGCTTTGCGGGCGGTTTATCCTGTTAAGCTGGTTTGACGAGGCCTGGCGGCGGAATCAGCAAAACCAGCTGTTAATCTCCAGGCTCGATGCGCTGGCACACCAGGATCCCCTCACCAAAACCGCCAATCGCCGGATGATGGAAGTGGTGCTGGAGAATGCCGTTGAGCAGAATAAAGCCTTCTCGCTGATCATGCTGGATATCGATTATTTCAAGCTTTACAACGATACCTACGGACATCAGGCCGGTGACGACTGTCTGACACGCGTGGCGCAGGTGCTGAAGCAGGCCGTGCGCACCCCGGACGATGTGGTGTCACGCTACGGCGGAGAGGAATTTGTGGTGATCCTGTTTAATTGTCCGGAGAACGTTGCACAGCAGGTTGCCCGCCGAATTCAGGACGGCCTGCGCGCGGCGGCGATACCGCACGGTGCGTCCAAAGTCAGTGAGCATGTGACCGTCAGCATGGGGATTGCAGGAATTGCACCGGGCCTGGCGGGCCCGGAACTGATCGCCCGCGCCGATGCGGCGCTGTACCGCGCGAAAGAGGCCGGGCGGGATCGGTGGTCGCTGTAAAACTAGCCCGCCAGGGCCTGATGCCCTCACCCTGACCCTCTCCCACGGGAGAGGGAACAAACACTAAAAAGGCAACCTCCCGGTTGCCTTTTGCTTTTATTAATAGCGCACGCACACCGATTTGGTTTCACACCAGCCGTCCAGCCAGTCCGGGCCGAAGTCGCGTCCGGTGCCGGACTGCTTCATGCCGCCGAACGGCAGGTTGGCGTCAATCAGCGTATGGCTGTTCACCCAGACGGTACCCGCCTGCAATCTGTCGGTATACTCCAGCGCCTTACTGATATTCTGCGTCCAGACGCTGGCGGTCAGGCCATATTCGGTATCGTTGGCAAGGGTTAGCGCCTCTTCGCCATCGGCTACGCGTACCAGGTTGACCACCGGGCCGAACACCTCTTCGCGGGTCAGCCGGAGTCCCGGATCCGGGTTGACCACCAGCGTCGGCGAGATGTAATACCCTTTTCCGTCCGGCCCACGGTTACCGGTGATCAGCTCTGCATTGCGCGATTTTGCTTCATCCAGGAAGGTCTGCACCTTGTCGCAGTGAGCGCGGGACACCAGCGGGTTGATAAACGCCTCCGGCGACATGCCCGGCCCCACGCTCAGGGATTTCACCGCCTGCTCAAACCCGCTGACCAGCGTGTCAAAAAGCGGCGCTTCTATATAGATACGCGAGCTCGCGGCGCAGACCTGGCCCTGATTAAGGAAGCTGCCGGTCATCAGCCCCTCAATCACCCACGCCGGATCGGCGTCTTTCAGCACGATGGCCGGGTTTTTGCCGCCCAGCTCCAGCGTCACGCCGGTCAGCGTGTCCGCCGCCGCGCGGGCAATCTGTTTCCCCGTCGCCGTGGAGCCGGTGAAGCTCACTTTGGCAATATGCGGATGCGAGGTCAGCGCGGCACCGCACACCGCGCCGCTTCCGGTCACCACGTTAAACACACCGTCAGGGATACCGGCTTCGCTCGCCAGTTCCGCCACCCGCAGCATGGTCAACGGCGTGGTTTCTGACGGCTTAATGACGATAGAGCAACCCGCTGCCAGCGCAGGCATCACCTTCCACATGCCGATCATCAGCGGGAAGTTCCACGGCACAATCCCGGCCACCACGCCCACCGGCTCTTTACGCGTCCACGCCTGATAGCGTGCACCTTGCGGCAAGGGAATGGAGAGATCGAGGGTTTTGCCGGTTATTTTGGTGGTCAGCCCGGCGGTATAGCGCATCCAGTTCAGGGTGCAACCCACTTCAAAGAGACGGGAAATATTGATGGATTTCCCCTGCTCCAGCGTTTCAAGCTGGGCCAGCTCCTCGCTGTGCTGCTCCACCAGGTCGGCAAAGCGCAGCAGGATGCGCTCGCGCTCTGCCGGTAATTTCCCGGCCCAGTTGCGGGCGACAAAGGCTCGCCAGCCGGACATCACCGCGCGGTCGACATCATCGACGCTGGCATCTGCCGTAGAGGCGATAACCTCCCCGGTGGCAGGGTTATAAATATTCAACCGTTTTTCACTCTCCGACGCGGCCTGCCGCCCCTCAATCCACAGCCCGTGATGTCGGTCCAGAAACTGCTGTACGCCTGGCTGGATGGCGACCTGTGATTCAGACATAGGGTACTCCTTCGTTATTATTCGCAGGGTGTTACTGCAGTCTAAGAGGCCTTTCGCATTCCCGCTTTTGTCTGTGTGACATTCGCTTTGCCACCTGTGACAGGTGCCGCAATTCGTGATAATTCCGCCTTATAACGCTGTTACCGGTGAGTGTTCTTTCCTATAGTCAGCCTCATGATTCTGACAAAACGCAACACAAATGCAACAATGCGAAAACATTGATGGCGCAGCGAGATAAACGATGGCATGTGTAAGCGAACAGGAACGGTATCAGCAGTGGCTGGCGCAAATTAACCATGTCTGCGGGCGCTTTAACGCGCGTCCTTTAGAGGGGGAATTCTTCGGCGAGCTGGAAACCAGCTACGCCCGAAGCCTGAAGTTAAGTACCGTCACCGCAGGCGGGGTTAATTTGTTCCGCTCCCGTCAGGAGATCGCCCAGAGCAATGATGCCTGGTTTTATACCGTGTTCCAGCTTGAAGGCAGCGCGCAGATTGAGCAGGACGATCGCCGCGCGGTGCTGAACGCCGGCGACATTACGCTTCTTGATGCCGCTCGTCCCTGCTCCATCAACTGGCAGCAAAAATCCCGTCAGATTTCCCTGCTGGTTCCCCGTCAGATTATTGAGCAACAGTGTCGTTTTCAGGAGGTAAGCTGCGCCCTCGCGCTCTCCCGCTCGTTGCCAACCGTACAGCTAAGCCATCGCCTGCTGCTGGAGAGCATGGGAAATGCCAACCTGAGTGACCGGGAGAGCGAAGCCGCGCTGGAAGCGATGATCTGCCTGCTCCGCCCGGCGTTTCAGCAGCGCGATGCGGTGCAGCCGCGTAAGGAGCGCCAGTTCAGGAACGTTCTGTCGCTGATTGATGACCATATTCAGTCGGAATCCCTGCGTCCGGAATGGATTGCCGCAGAGAGCGGCATGTCGGTGCGCAGCCTGTACCGCATGTTTGCCGATAAGGGGCTGGTGGTAGCGCAGTACATCAAAAATCGTCGGCTGGATCTGTGTGCGCAGGTGTTGCGCTCCGCCAGCGACGAGGAAAAGCTGGCGGGAATTGGCTATAGCT
The DNA here is from genome assembly GCF_050031095.1 of Enterobacter cloacae complex sp. 382A5. Taxonomy (NCBI): domain Bacteria; kingdom Pseudomonadati; phylum Pseudomonadota; class Gammaproteobacteria; order Enterobacterales; family Enterobacteriaceae; genus Enterobacter; species Enterobacter cloacae complex sp. 382A5. The sequence continues at coordinate 2,100,616 of NZ_JBLGVK010000001.1, read as the reverse complement.
GGGGGTTTGCCGACCATAGCCATTTTTCAACGGCGTTTAAGCAGCGTTTTGGCGTCTCACCGGGCGAGTACCGCAAGCGCTTTCGCTGATTACTTCTTCAGCCATTTTCCGTTAATGCCCTTCACGTATTCTCCCGGCTGCGCGCGGGCCACCAGCTTTTGCCCGGCCATCTTCGCCACTTCATCAACCGGCAGGTTATTGCTGTCCGCCAGCTTCTGGTAGCTTTCCGTACGCGCCGCGTTGATGCGGCTCACCAGCGCCAGCGTTTCAGGGTCTTGTTTCACCGGGGCAAGATACCCGCTCAGGGTTTCCCCGACCCGCCCCTGCGCCCGGGCCTCGTTTAAGGTCAGGGTTGCCGCCTGCACGTTCATGCCCAGCGCCAGTAACATCAGAGCTAATCGTTTCATGGCGTCCTCAGAACAGATCGCTGCGCGATTTCAACAGGGTTTCAACGTCTTTATCGACTTTAATGTGGATCTCATGTTCGATTTTGACGTTCATATTGATGGTGATCGGCTCCTTCGGCGCAGCGACTTCAATGCGCGGCGTACAGCCGGTCAAGAGCGCGGCAACGGCGACGGTGAGTACACCAGCCCTCATTTTCATTGTTGTTCCTCACTTTCCTTGCCAGTCGAACTGCGGATACCAGGTAGCGCCGCGTGTTGCTCAAACCAGGTTTGTAGATTGTCTCCAAAGCGCAGGCTACGCCAGAGAGTAAAGACGTTCTCGTCATGGGTGTAGTTAAGATTCACGGAGCTGCTTTTGCCATCAACCCGGCTGGTGCCTTTGAGGGTCGCCTGCATGGTTAATTCACCCAGATTATCTAAATTGAGTCTTGTCCAGGACTGTGAAATTTCCATATAGCGGAGCCAGTTAATCGCTGCCCCTGCAACCATATTATCGTTGACGATGGCATCAGCGGTGTCTTTATCAATACGCAGCGTCATCGGCCCCGGGTTGGTTAGCCAGCCATCTTTAATGATCCATTTTTCATTGTCCAGCCAGAACGGTAGCGCCCCGCTTACCGGGCCAGACAGGGCAAACTGCTTCGGATTAATGGCGCTGATCAGCTCGCTGGAGGAGATGTTGTCCACGCGCAGCAGCGCCGGGTCATGCTGCGGCATTCTGAGCTGCTGCATGGTGATTTTCCCGCCGAGGGTCTCCACCTTGACGTTGGTCAGCAGCAGCGGGTTTTCCTCGCTCCACGGATAGTCACCCTGCAGGTCTGCGGTGATGTTGCGCGCGGTCACGAGGTTTTCCACTTCGCCAATACGCAGCGTAACGGGGCCGCGCGTACCCAGCGACCAGGTGCCCTCGCTAAAACGGAACGGCAGCACAAAATCCACACCGTTGATCTGGTTGTCTGGCATCCAGGCGCTACCGGATTTCAGTACACCGTGGCCGCCAGCTTCAAAGCCCTGATCGGCAGCGGCAGAGAAGGCCACCTGCGCATAAAGCTCACCGTCGCGCAGCGTCATTTTCCAGTCTGGCGGGATCAGTGGCTGGAACACGGTAAGGGATTGTTTTGGCCACCAGGCCTGACCGCGAAGGCGTTCCCCGTCCCAGCGACCGTTGACCTGCACCGGGCCGATGGCCTCGGCATGCAGATCGCCTTTGAACTGGAATATCGTCGGGTCTGTTCCGTCAACGCTGAAGGTCAGCACCGACGGGGGCAACACGCTGCCGCCCGCAAAACGGGTCTCTCCGGCATTGAGCGACAGCGCACCGCTAAATGTCGGCGTGACAGGGTCACGAACCCAGCGTACCGGTTTATCCAGCACCAGACGCGGTTTACTGACTTCCATGGTGCCGTACTGCAGCTTGTCAAAGCCGGTTGAGAGCGCGGTCAGCTCGATGAGTTTGTCGCGCCATTCGCCTTTTCCGGCCACATCCCAGCGCGCGTTCATTGGCGTAAAGCCACCTTTGCCCCAGTAACGCCACTGCCAGAGGCCGTTATCGGGTAAAAAGTCGTTGGCCTGGCCGTCCAGGTGGAGTTCAAAATCCCCCATCTCGTTCTCATGGGCGCGCAGAATCGCCTGCAGACGACCATCCACGCCCTTTTGCGTGAGCTTCACGCCCGCCAGCGGCCAGCGAATTTCGTCGATATCCAGCGAATCAATAATGCGTCCGCGCGAACGCAGCAGCGCACCCGGCTCAAAGGCAAGCTGCGGATCGTTCAGGCTGCCGGTCAGTCTGGCCGGGAGTCTGGCGTAAAGCACCAGATCGTCCTGTTTGGCCTCGCCGCTCAGGTGAAGCGGCATGTCGCTATTTTCCAGGCTGAGCCTGCCCGGCCCGAGATTCAGCACGGCGTTACCCTTCCCGGCATCGCCCTGAGTCAGAACATTGAGGCGTCCGGTAAAGGTGGCTTTTTCCAGCCCCTGCTGCCAGTTATCCACCCGGAGACCCACGCGGCCGCTCATCGGCATGCCGGACAGGTTCCAGTTCCAGCGTCCGTCGCTGATATTCAGCTGTTGTGCCGTGATCTGCCACGGTAAATCGAGCAGCGGATCGGGGTTGTCCCGCGCCATCACCAGCAGTTGCCCCTGATTCTCCTCCCAGTCCAGATCGGCATCGACCAGCGAGGTGAGCTGTGGCACGTTAAAAGTCGCGACCGCATGGCCTTTCACCGGCACGCCATCCGGCACCAGCGGCAGGGTAAACTCACCCACCAGTTTTACGGGCGGCACCTGGCCGGGGAGTTGTACATCAAGCTGACTGACCGAGAGAGTCTGGCCGCGTAACTGCCCTTTGAAACTGACCTGCTCGCCGTTATAGGTCACCGCCTGTACCGCAGGCGTCAGTGAGGCATGCAGTTCCCCTTCCCACTGTTGCCAGGGAGACAGGGTAAGACGGCGGATAGTGAGCCAGGTATTAGGCAGCACCGACTGCCATTGTGCCAGGGTTTTTGGCGCAACGGTTGAGGGGGCTGACTGGGGAATTTTACTGAGGCACACTGTGTTAAGTTCAAGCGCACCAATATCCAGATTCCAGCGGCTGGGGTGCGACAGCGTGGCGTTTTCAACCCTGGCAATCTCGCAATCCTCAACCAGATAGCGCAGATTGGGGATCACCAGCGCGTGACGGGTCAGTTTGGGGCTTTCCTCAAAGGCGATACGTGTACCGACAGGCAACCAGATACCGGCGAGGGTCGGTACCCACTGGGCGAGCGTCATCAGCAGCGTCAGCGGCAATAAAATCAACAGCAATAAGAGCGCAATCGCGGCTTTGTATTTACCCTTCATGGGCAGTTAATATCCTGATTTAGCGAGAGAATTAAGCCGACAGTGCCGAACATTGTCGCATGTTTAGCAAGTGAGTTGAAGTAAATGCCCGATATAAGGATAGATGCACTGCCCCGCTGGGGGAAATTTTTCATTTTGCGCAACCTGAAGAAGTCAAATGAGATTCAAGAGGTTACGCATCAGGCGAGACAAAATTTCAGAGTGAGTGAACCCTGTTAGTAGCGGTTACGTGGTAGAGCCAGCAAATACAGGAGCGAGAAAATCAGCGAACCCCAGTAGACCGAGTCATACCGATAAGGATCAAAATCGATATGTAAAAATCCGTGCACAAACTCATAACCATTCGCAAAGATGTTTATTTGTACTGCGGCCATGCCGATCACGAACAACGTATAAACAATGAACAGAGGGTATTTACCAAGTCCATTCACCTTCAGCTTCCCCACATACAGCAACAGGAAAACGACTATTGATACAATGAAATAGCATAAGGCAGGCCAAATGGGTGGGGTTAATGACAACTCAAATTCTTGCGACATAATCAATTCCCTTCTGCTATCTGATACATCTGCCAACCTGTCACACTACCACTGGTCAAGTCCAGCGCCATGGCTGTTTTAGAGGCCTCTTGCCATCCTTTAATATAATCAGATTCGATGTTACGAAACAAACTCCATGATTTTTCTCTTGGTGCCAGAACTTTCCTGCCTGCACCATATGCTGATAAGGAAATATCAACGACACCATAGGCCAAATCAGCCTGATTATTTCCATAACCAAGTTTCGCAGCGGCATACCGATAAGCATCTCGCAGAGTTCCGGACTGATCCTCACGATAGAGAAGATAGTACCCATTCTCGTACATATTATTCAGCCCATGAGCTATCATCGGTGCGCCGTATGCAGCACAAGCAAGTCCCAGCGAACCAACGCATAAACTTGCACCACCATAAACTTGTGCCCCACCTGCAACGAAGCCGATCTGTTTGAGAACCAAGGTCGTCGTCGTTGCCCGATTATTTTCTACGACAATGTATAACTTGGCCTTATTGAATGTAAGTAAATCATCCTGTTCCTTAAGATGATGTATTTGTTCATCAAGCACCTGAATGCCGCCTGACCATGTAAGACAATGTGAATCGATTTCCCTTCTGACATGGCCGATAAGTTGTTGTGTTTCAAAAAACATTCCCGAAGTGCCATAAAGCAAATGTTTTGTGGCAATACGCTGCGTAAGGGTCTCGATCTCGTGCGTTTTATGTTCGAAATTACTTTTGTCCCGGTTATGGTTGTACATTCGACCTCCATGTCATTGTTGAAGCGATGGTAACAATACTACATTCGATGTAAGTACATTCAAAGGGCACCAGTAAATCCGTCTTAACCCATCAAATATTGATAAAAACCTTACAGTATAAATATACAAATTAATGCCGACTGCAGCTTAAGCTGCCGCTTCAACTCCCACAACACTATTATCTAAGCATATTCGCATAACACGTTACGCGCATTTACAGCCGAGTCTATATCTCCTCAGTTTAAATAGCATACACAAAAGAAAGGGTTTGAATGCCACTGAGTATGAGATGAACTTTAAAATAGATTAGTGGAGTCGCTTACATACTGTGCCAGCAAAAATGTCTATCAAGCCTTCTGACTTGATTAACATAGAATTAGGGAACCAATCGTTCTAAAATCATTGATAGAACTTATTGATTTAAATAATATTTTAGAAATTGTAAGATTATTTTAATCATGCTAACGTGGATGTAAAATCACTGGAGAAAGTCTTATGAAACTCGCGGTATATAGCACAAAGCAGTACGACAAAAAGTATCTGCAACATGTTAACGAGGCTTACGGGTTCGATCTTGAATTTTTCGACTTTCTGCTGACCGAAAAAACCGCTAAAACGGCGCACGGCTGTGAAGGCGTCTGCATCTTCGTGAACGATGACGGTAGTCGTCCGGTACTGGAAGAGCTGAAAAAGCACGGCGTAAAGTATATCGCCCTGCGCTGCGCGGGCTTCAATAACGTCGATCTTGATGCGGCGAAAGAGCTGGGGCTGAAGGTGGTTCGCGTTCCGGCCTACTCCCCGGAAGCGGTCGCGGAACATGCTGTGGGTATGATGATGTCCCTGAACCGTCGTATTCACCGCGCTTATCAGCGTACCCGAGATGCGAACTTCTCGCTGGAAGGACTGACCGGCTTTACCATGTACGGTAAAACCGCAGGCGTGATCGGTACCGGTAAAATCGGCGTGGCCGCCCTGCGTATTCTGAAAGGCTTTGGTATGCGCCTGCTGGCGTTTGACCCGTATCCAAGCGCCGCCGCGCTGGAGCTGGGCGTGGAATATGTCGATCTCCCGACCCTGTTCTCCCAGTCTGACGTGATCTCCCTGCACTGCCCGCTCACACCGGAAAACTACCACCTGTTGAATCAGACCGCGTTTGAGCAGATGAAAGACGGCGTGATGATCATTAACACCAGCCGCGGCGGGCTGATTGACTCTCAGGCGGCAATTGAAGCACTGAAAACCCAGAAAATTGGCGCGCTGGGGATGGACGTGTATGAGAACGAACGCGATCTGTTCTTTGAAGACAAGTCTAACGACGTCATTCAGGACGACGTGTTCCGTCGCCTGTCAGCCTGCCATAACGTGCTGTTTACCGGGCACCAGGCGTTCCTGACCGCAGAGGCGCTGATCAGCATTTCCGAAACCACGCTGGGGAACTTACAGCAGCTGGAAAACGGCGAAGCGTGTCCTAACGAGATAGTCTAAGCCAGACATGCCGGGTGGCGGTTGCGCCCGGCACATACGCTACGCCCCGTCCGGGGCGTTATCGGTCTGCCAGGTCCGGTTCGGGAAGCGCCACCAGAGCAGGACCGCCGCCAGGGCAATAGCGCTCAGCACACTGAAGGCCGTCGCAAAAGAGTAGTGTCCGGCGATCGTCCCGGTTAAGGCAGGGCTCATCGATGCGCCAACCCCCTGCATCAGCATGACCACGCTCTGCCCGGCATTAACGTGCCCGCTCCCACGCAAAAGCACCACGATAAATGACGGCACCACCACGCCCAGGATCCCGGCGGCAAGACCATCAAGAATTTGTACCGGGATCATCATAAACGGTGCATCGGTAGACGCAGCCAGCGCCGCGCGTACCGGCATGATTAACAGCGCCAGCATAATTAAACGCCAGTACCCATCGCGTTCGATTCGCCTGGAGGCCAGGATAGCCACCGGGATCATCACCGCCTGCGAAATAATCACCGTCGCCGCAGCAAACACGCCGGGATTAACGCTGGCCGGTGCGGCAGCGACCCGCATGCTGAGCATCGGCAACAGGGCCGCATTCGCCAGATGGAACAGCAGCAGCGTCAGCCCGGTCACGAACAGGGCTCTGTTTTTCATCAGTACGGCGAAACCCGGCACCGGCTGATGTTCTGACACGTTCAGGCCGCGCGCCGCCTCGTTGTCGATATCCTTATTGCGTATCGCCAGCAGCGAACAGAGCGTTAACAGCGTTGTACAGGTCATCAGCAGGAAGATGCCCCCAATGCCCCAGTACCACGCAATGCCCCCGGCGATCAGTGCCGTGAGGAAATTTCCACCGTGATTGAACGCCTCATTTTTGCCCATCTGCGCGCTAAACCCGCTCTGCCCCGTCAGCCCCAGAGTGATCCCGGTGATAAGCGGCCCCACGAACGCCGCGCAGATCCCGGTGACAATTTGCGAGAGCGCGACAACGCCACTCTGATGGCTAAACCAGAGCAGCAGCGTACTCAGGGTGATCAGTAAACAGAGCAGCGCCAGAACGGAACGTTTGTTTTTGGTGGTGTCGGTGATGAACCCCGCCGGCAGCGTGGCCAGAAGTCCTGCCAGACCTCCGGCGGTCATCAGTAAGCCGATGTCATCCGGCGTCCAGTGCCGCTGCGTCAGGAAGATACCGAGAAAAGGACCGAGACCGTCACGGACGTCAGCGATAAAAAAACTCGTCAGGCACAACGCCCGCAGTGAACGAAGAGACATACTTCCTGCCTTTTGTCGGGATGGCTGGCTCGGTTAGCGGCGGCCTGAATCTCAAGTTCGCCCGGAAATCAAAACGTTGAGCCGAGTTTATCAGCCAGACGTCAGAGCGAAAACTACGCGATTTGATTACAGGCACGCCGGGTAACGCTGCGCTTACCCGGCCTAACGGATCAGCAGGCCCAGGCAAGCAGCATGTACCCTTAATAAATTACGTGGTTGGTTTTTAGATTTAAATCTGCAATCGCCGCCGGTTTGCCGAGTAAATATCCCTGGACTTCGTCACACTTATTTTTCTTCAGGAACGACAATTGTTCTACGGTTTCGACACCTTCTGCGGTGACCTCCATGGAATAGGCTTTACCCAGATCGATGATCTTCTCGACCACCGACTGGTTCTGTGTCGAATCCCCTAAAGAAAAAATAAAGCTTTTATCGAGCTTTAAGCCATCAAACTGGAACTTCCGCAGATAGCTCAGAGAGGCATAGCCGGTACCGAAATCATCAATCAGAATACGCACCCCCATTTTTTTCAGGGCCATCATGGTCTGCAACGTTTTCTCTGGATTAGAGAGCGTGACATTTTCAGTCACCTCTATTTCCAGCCGGGTAGGCTCAAGCCCGGTTTCATCAAGAATAGCTTTTATTCTTTCGGCGAGATCGCTTGCCTGGAATTCAATGGCTGAAATATTGACTGAAACCGAAAGCCCCGGCAGTTTTTCATGCGTCTCTGTACAGGCCTTACGAATGACCCAGTTGCTGAGGTTGATGATGAGCCCCGTTTCTTCAGCGAGTGGAATAAACTGATCGGGCATCATGTTTCCGCGTTCAGGATGCTGCCAGCGAACCAGGGCTTCTACGGCGTCGATGCGAGAATGTCTGAGGTTATAACGCGGCTGATAAACCAGATAGAGCTGGTCTTCCCGAATTGCGGTCTTCAGCGCTAATTCCAGCTTTCTGCGCTCGGTCAGCTTTTCCGACATATCCTGACGATAATAGACCCATCGGTTTCGACCGGATTGTTTAGCCTGATAAAGCGCAATATCAGCATAGCGTAAAAGGTCGTTTGCACTGGTACTGTCTTGGGGAGCCAGAGCAATGCCCATGCTTACGCCGATGGTCACATCATTGCCATCAATGGTGAACGGGCGGTTGAGTTCTTGCACGATGCGATGACACACCTCTTCTATGTGGTCCAGGTGCCGGGTGTTGTCGAGAAGCAGCATAAATTCGTCCCCGCCCTGTCGTGCGACAAAATCACCGCGACGAACACATTGTTTAAGCCGTAAGGCAACCTCACCAAGCAGGGCATCGCCCGTTGAGTGGCCGAAAATATCATTCACGGGTTTAAACTTGTCCAAATCAAGGCAAATCATGGCAAAGGGGGAATTGTGGATATCCTCTTTAGCCAACTGTCCTGTGAGGAACTCCTTAATATGATACCGGTTGGGAAGGCCCGTTAATTCGTCATGGCGTGACAGAAACTCAACACGTTTGGTGGCTTCCACTTCCAGAGAAACATCCGATGCCGCCCCCCGTAAAACCACCGTGCCATCAGGCTGAGCAGAGAATTTTGCCAGAAGTGTGCAGTACGAAGTTGACCGTTGAGCGTTAGTGTACGGGCAGTTCTTAAATTCAAAGCGCCCCGATAACTCACGCCGCCTGACGCACGTATTTAATAAACCATTTGTCGAAGGAAAAAGCGCATCCAGCTTGCGTCCCAGCCACTGACTCTCGTCATAGCCCGTGACAGTCGTAAAACGCCCTGATAGCCAGGTGATCGTTAACGATAAATCCGTTTCCCAGAACCAGTCACTGGTGGTTTCACTGACATCCCTGAAGCGTTTTTCACTGGTAATCAGATTTAACCGAGCCTGCTCAAGGAGAAAGATATTTTCGTCATGAATTTTTGCCTTATGCAAAATATGACGCATCAGGATCGCCGTCAGCGCGAGGGTCAGAAGGACAGACAGAATGAGCAAGGGTAAAAAATAAATGATCAATGCCTGGCCAGGGTTTTCTGTGTCCCAGATAATGTGGACTGGGCCATTCTGGGTACGTAACGTTAATGCTGTCAGACTGTCTGTCTCAGCAAGGGCGTCAGAAGAGACCGCGCGGACGTTTTCGATCCCTGCATCGTGCCCAATCGCAAGCAGTTTCTTAGCCGTTAAGGTGTCGATAAACAACATGGTTGATGGCTTACCGGGCAACGGCTGCACGCTGGTATCATCTCCCGTCGTTATCCATGCCGCAGAAACTATGGCAGGGACGGAATGGATAAGCGTGAGCATGGAGACCGGCAGTCCATTTTTACTGCCCGTCTCACTGAGTAAATGGTCTATGGTGGATTGATCTAACCAGCGTTCCAGCTCTTCGTGCTTCAGTTTCCCGTCAAGCACGCTGTAACGGGTGGTTCCCTCTGGGGACAGCACAAACACGCCTTCGTAGCCAAAGTTATCATACAGAGACTTGCCCAGATTCTGCTTATCCCATGCCCAGTTCAGGTCAGTTTTTTGATGAAGATGTTTGTAAGCATCTCCCCACTCAGCATTATCTTTCAAATGGCTGCGCATGTTTTCCTGGCGGGCGTCTAATGCTTGCCTTAACAAAAACTCGTCATGTTTATCGCTGATTTTATTAACATTGTTTTTAATGATCAGCAATGACACTATCGCTGCGATAAAAATACCTATCAACAAGGTAACAATATAGGTAAACGTTTTATTTATCAGTCCTTTAGAATGCTCGCTATCCGTAAAGCCAGGGGTCTTCTGAGGTATGGTCATTCTTCGCCTTCTTAACTGCTATTACGTCATTTTTGTGCTATCCACAGTTATCGGCAAAAAAACACAAATTTTTATAGCGAAGCCTCCTGAAGCTTAACATTGTTTATTTTTTTAACCCAGATCAAATTATTCCGCATTAACGCGCATAAAAAACCGGACTGTCCGCCCGGTTCTGTTTTCAGCTAATAATGAATAACAGGTCTAAACCCATTATATTCTGTTAAGCAAAATATTAAGCATGCGGCGTAATGGTTCCGCTGCCCCCCATAATAGTTGATCCCCAACGGTCAATACCGAATAAACAGGTTCATTATTTAGCGCCATTTTTTTATAACGCCCTACGCCAACCGAATATATTATTCGCCCGCGACGTTTGAACCGCCCTGGCATATTCATGGGGCATTGCGTTACAGAGTAGCAAGAAACGTAAAGTGAACGGAAGAACCACCAGAGCTGTATGTTCCCCCTCACCCCAGCCCTCTCCCCTAAAAAGGAGAGGGGGCCATCGGTGCACGCGTTTCTTTGTGAGGATCCATCAGGGCTTCCGCCCGGTTCTGTTGTTAGCCAACATCACCCCTCATCGCTCAGCCCGCGATTCTCCAGCATCGGCTCAATCTTCGGATCGTGCCCGCGCCAGTTTCGGTACAGTTCAGCTAAATCCGTGCTGTTCCCGCGCGACAGAATCGCCTCACGGAATTTTTGCCCGTTCTCACGGGTTAAACCGCCCTGCTCGACAAACCATTGATAGCCATCATCCGCCAGCATCTGCGTCCACAGGTAGGCGTAATACCCTGCCGCATAGCCGCCGCCGAAGATATGCGCGAAGTAGCTGCTGCGATAACGTGGCGGTACGGCGGGCAGAGCCAGCCCCTCTTTTTCCAACGCTGCTTTTTCAAATTCCTCTACGCTCGAAACGGCCTCACGAATGCCGTGCCAGTTCATGTCTAGCAGCGCGGCGCTGAGCGTTTCCGTCATGTCATAGCCTTTGTTGAAATGCGTTGCGTTGAGCATGCTTTCGCGCAGCGCGTCCGGCATCGGTTCGCCGGTCTCGTAATGGCGGGCATAGTGGGTAAATACCTGCGGGTGGCTGGCCCAGTGCTCATTGATTTGCGACGGGAACTCAACAAAATCACGCGGGGTATTGGTCCCGGACAGCGTGGCGTAGCGCTGACTGGCAAACAGGCCGTGCAGCGTATGACCAAATTCGTGGAACAGGGTTATTACATCATCCCAGGAGAGCAGCGCGGCGCCTCCGTGGCTGGGTTTTTGATAGTTACACACGTTGTAGATAACCGGACGGGAGGCAAATTCATATGATTGCTCGACGAAATTCCCCATCCACGCTCCGCCCTGTTTCGAATCGCGGGCGAAGAAATCGCCGTAGAACAGCGCCATGCCTTCTCCGGTGTGGTCGAAAATTTCCCACACGCGGACGTCCGGGTGATACACCGGAATATCGAAGCGCTCGACGAAGCGGATGCCAAACAGCTGGCTGGCCGTCCAGAATACGCCATCATGCAGTACGTTATTGAGCGCAAAATACGGCTTAATTTGCGACTCATCCAGGGCATATTTCGCCTGACGCACACGCTCGGCATAAAAGGCCCAGTCCCAGGCCTGCACGGTGAAGCCGCCCTGCTCATCATCAATGACTTTCTGGATATCGGCCTGTTCCTGCACCGCACGGGTGCGCGCCGCAGGGACAATTCCACGCATAAAGGTCAGTGCGGCCTCCGGCGTTTTTGCCATCTGGTCGGCGATGCTCCAGCTCGCAAAGTCGTCAAAGCCCAAAAGCTGCGCCTGGCGCGCACGCAATGCCGTGAGACGAAGGATCAACTCGCGGGTATCATTTTCATCGCCTTTCTGCGTACGCAGCCAGCCTGCGTTGAACAGGTTTTCACGGGTCTGTCGATTGCGAAGCAGTGAAAGCGCAGGTTGTTGGGTGGTGTTCAGGAGGGGGATTAGCCAGCGATCCTTCAGCCCTTTATCGGCGGCGGCCTGAGCAGCCGTGGCGATCTCCTCTGCGCTTAACCCCTCAAGCTGATGAACATAATCCACCACCAGCCCGCCCGCCTTATCTGCGGCCAGCAGTCGCTGGTTGAACTGGCTGATCAGTGAGGCGACTTGCGTGTTCAGGTCTTTCAGTTCAGCTTTTTCAGCGTCGTTCAGTCGCGCCCCGGCCAGCACGAAGCGCTGGTGCGTCACCTCGACCAGTCGGCGGGACTCAGCATCCAGCGCCTCACGATCCTGCCAGACGCTCTCCACGCGGGAAAACAACGTGTCGTTGAGCCAGATATCATTGGCCAGCGCGGCCAGCTCGGTTGAGAGCTGTTCTTCCAGCTCCTGTAAGCGGGCATTGGTGTGCGCCGACGTCATGGCAAAGAAAATACTGCTGACGCGCGCGAGCATGGCACCGCTTTTCTCCAGCGCCAGTACCGTATTATCGAAATCGGGTGCTGCCGTTTGCGCGACGATGGCGTCAATATCTGCCCGCTTCTGGCGTATGGCCTCATCAAATGCCGGGCGATAGTGGCTGTCGTTGATTTCATCAAAACGCGGGGCCTGATAAGGCAGCAGGCTAATGTCAAAAAAAGGGTTACGGGTTGACATCTTTTACTCCTGATAACGGTTAACTTTCCCAGAGTAGGCCAGGCCGCCATTGACCGCAATGCGGTCATACAAATGATGCCTTAACGCACCCTCTCAGGGCGTGCTATGTTAGTACAACACAAAAAGCGTTGAGGAACAGTGAGATGATTATTTTAGTTACCGGGGCAACGGCAGGTTTTGGTGAATGCATCACGCGTCGCTTCGTCGCCAACGGCCACAAGGTGATTGCCACCGGCCGCCGTCAGGAGCGTCTGCAGGAGCTGAAAGAAGAGTTGGGTGACAATATCCTGACCGCGCAGCTTGATGTGCGCAACCGCGCCGCCATTGAAGAGATGATTGCCAACCTCCCCGCGCAGTGGCGTGCCATTGACGTGCTGGTCAACAACGCCGGTCTGGCGCTGGGTATGGAGCCCGCGCACAAAGCCAGCGTGGAAGACTGGGAAAACATGATCGACACCAACAACAAAGGGCTGGTGTATATGACCCGCGCAGTGCTGCCAGGCATGGTGGAGCGCAATCGCGGCCACATTATCAATATCGGCTCGACCGCCGGAAGCTGGCCGTATGCGGGCGGCAACGTCTATGGTGCGACAAAAGCGTTCGTGCGTCAGTTCAGCCTGAACCTGCGTACCGATCTGCACGGCACCGCCATTCGCGTCACGGATATCGAGCCGGGCCTGGTGGGCGGTACCGAGTTCTCCAACGTGCGTTTCAAAGGCGATGACGCGAAAGCAGATAAAACCTACGAAAATGCCAACGCGCTGACGCCGGAAGATGTCACTGAAGCGGTCTGGTGGGTCGCGACGTTGCCAAACCACGTCAATATCAACACCGTAGAGATGATGCCTGTCAGCCAGAGCTTTGCCGGACTTAACGTTCATCGTGGCTGACTCTGCCCTTCCCGGCCTGCGGGCCGGGTCTGTATCAGGGTATAAAAGAATGGTAGTATGTGCAGGCTAACTCTCTGAGAAATGACAACTCATGGCCGCTGAATCGCAACTCAATCCCACCCAGCCCGTTAACCAGCAAATCTATCGCATATTACGACGTGATATTGTGCATTGCCTGATCCCGCCTGGTACCCCGCTTTCAGAAAAAGAGGTATCCGTGCGTTTTGACGTTTCCCGTCAGCCCGTACGTGAGGCGTTTATCAAGCTTGCTGAAAACGGCCTGATTCAGATCCGCCCGCAGCGCGGCAGCTATGTGAATAAAATATCGCTTTCTCAGGTCCGTAACGGCTGTTTTGTCCGTCAGGCCATTGAGTGCGCGGTGGCCCGGCGTGCGGCCACGCTGATGAATGACAACCAGTGTTACTGGCTGGAGCAAAACCTGCATCAGCAGCGTATTGCCATCGACCGCAAACAGCTTAACGACTTCTTTCAGCTCGATGATGAGTTTCACCAGAAGCTGGCGCAAATTGCCGATTGTCAGCTGGCCTGGGATACCATTGAAAACATTAAAGCCACGATTGACCGTGTGCGTTATATGAGTCTTGATCACGTCTCGCCACCGGAAATGTTGCTTCGACAGCATTATGATATTTTCAGCGCGCTGGAAAAACGCGACCCTGACGGTGTGGAAAAAGCGATGACCGTCCATCTGCAGGAGATCAGCGAATCCGTGCAGCTTATTCGGCAGGAAAACAGCGAGTGGTTTAGCGAAGATTAAATTCGCCGCACCCTTTCGGCGCGGCGGAGAGATTAGCGTACAACCAGGACCGGAATAGTGGCGTAGCGCAGGATAGATTCCGCATTTGAACCCAGCAGATGCGTGGTGATAGTCGGGTTTTTTGAACCGATAACAATCACGTCATATTCCCCTTCTTTGCTCATCCTGATAATTTCATCGCGCACGTTGCCGAAACGCACCTCACAATGAATGTCCTCCGGGGAGAGATCGAAGAGACGCGTTAACTCCTTCATCTTTTTGCTGGATTCCGCGGTCATATACTCTTCAAACTTCCTGATATCTGCATTGAATCCGCGCAGTAACGAGCGGCTGCTGTTGGGCAGAATGTTGACCAGAGTTATCGATGCACCTTCAGCCTTCGCCAGGTTAGCCGCGTGCCGCACCGCTTTATCGCTTAAATTCATTTCAAACACATCAACAGGCATCAAGATTTTCTTATACATAAGCCTGACTCCTTATTTCCAGGAAACGTTATTTACTGCATCCAGAGTGCCATCAGGAATATAAACCAGACTTAAACGCTCACTGGTTGAAATTATCAATTAAAGAAAATAACTGTCCGCTTTGTAAATTACCGTCGTGAACCGTCATCGCCCTGCCGAAATGAAGAAAAAAGTGTGAGTTTGATCAAAAACAAAAAAATGATGTCCAGAGAGGCGTATTTATAGTGCCCCGTGGACGGCACAACCTGAAATAGCGCCGTAACGGATGTGTTAGCGAGGAGAAAATACCATGATGACTTACGACCGTAACCGTAATGCAATTACCACCGGCAGCCGCGTAATGATTAACGGCACCGGGCATACCGGGGTAATTAAAGCGATCCACAGCGACGGACTGGATGCCGCGCAGGTACGTCGCAGCAAAACGGTGGAAGTGGAAGGATGCGAAGGTAAGTTCGAACCGATTGAACTGATTCGCCTGGGTATGCACTAACCGGTGCGACATCATGCCGCCGCGAACGGCGGCATGACTGCATTACAGCAGTGCCGCGTACTGCGCAACCGTGGCTTTCGCGCCCTTTTGCAGAAGGGTCTGATACGCCGTCATGACCGCCTCCACAAAGCACGTGTCGTGCGGCAGTTCCTTACCGAAGATGGCTTCAATGCCCAGCAGGGCTTTCACCCGACTTTCCCCTTCCGCGCTCCCGTTGACCGCGGCCTGAATCACCGCCAGCTGAGGATCGCTCACGTCGATGGCGTTCCCCTGTTCATCCACCCCGCCGACATAGCGCATCCAGCCCGCCACACCCAGCGCCAGCAGTGGGAAAGGTTTCTGATGCACCAGATGCCAGCGCACGGAGTCGAGCATACGCTGCGGAAGTTTCTGGCTGCCGTCCATCGCGATTTGCCAGGTCCGGTGGCGCAGGGCCGGGTTGCTGTAGCGCGCTATCAGCAGATCGGCATAGTGGCCTAAATCAGCCCCTTTTACTTTCAGCGTCGGCGCCTGCTCTTTCAGCATCAGCGCGTGGGCGGCACGACGGTAGTGTTCATCTTCCATACAGTCGTTAATGTGCTGATAACCCGCCAGATAGCCAAGGTAGGCCAGGAAAGAATGGCTGCCGTTGAGCATCCGCAGCTTCATCTCTTCAAACGGAATAACGTCGGCCACCAGCTCCGCCCCCGCCTTTTCCCACTGCGGACGTCCGGCGACAAAGTTATCTTCAATCACCCACTGACGGAACGGCTCGCAGGCCACGCCCGCCGGATCGCGTACGCCGGTCAGCTGCTCGATTTTATCCAGCGTTTCCGGCGTCACCGCAGGCACAATACGATCCACCATGGTTGACGGGAAGGTGACGTTGGCCTCAATCCACGCGGCCAGCTCCGCGTCGACCGCGCGGGCATAGGCGCAGGTGACATTGCGCATAACGTGGCCGTTCTCCGGCATGTTATCACAGGACATAACGCTAAAGGCAGGCAGCCCCGCCGCTTTGCGTCGCGCCAGCGCTTCAACCACCACACCCGGCGCAGATTTAGGCTGATGCGGGTTTTGCAGGTCGGCCGCAATCAATGAGTGATCGAGCATCAGTTTGCCCGTGGCCGGTGAGTGGTAGTAGCCTTTTTCGGTGATGGTGAGCGACACAATCGCCACCTGCGGCTCACACATCGCCGCCAGTACGGCCTCCAGCCCGTCAACCTGCGCGTGCAGCGCATTTTTGACCACACCGACGACCCGTGATGTCCACGCGTCCGCCGACATTTCGGCCACGGTATAGAGGTTATCCTGCGCGTTCAGATCGGCAATCTGCTGTTCGCCACCAATCAGGTTCACTTCTGTGTAACCCCAGTCGCTGCCGTGTTCAGCGGCCAGAATATCGGCGTACACCGCCTGGTGTGCACGGTGGAACGCGCCAAACCCTAAATGAACAATGCGTGCCTGGAGGCTGCCGCGATCGTACTGAGGCAGCGTCGCTTTCGCCTGTAATAATCGGTTTTCCATGGTTGAGACTCGTTTAATTAAGGAAGCTGAGTTCTGCGACCGCACGTTGGCGCGCGGCCGCGCATGTTGACTACACCAGCCAGAATGGCAGTAACCCCCTGGTGCCTTGCCCACCACCATACGGGTTATGTTAAGCGGAACATTGATTTACATTAACTTTGCGCCAACTGGTGTGATATCAAAATTAAGTTGTGTGACATCTTTCAAAAAGATATATACCAAGGTCACACAAGATTACGCGCCGGTTCTGCGCCTGAACGGCCAGCGGGCTCACGGCACAGCCTGTCGTAGGAATACCCCGTCAAATCTTCCACCACACGGCGTGCTTCGGCGGACACCAGCTGGGGAGAACCGTTTGCTTTCAGGCGGTCCAGTTCATCCACGAAGATCTTGTGCGTACGCTTGTTCAGATGGAACGTTAATGCCTGCCACAACGCCAGGATGAGTAAGCCCGCAGTCCCGATGAACATCAGCATTGCGATGGTATGAATGGCCTCCTCCGGCTGTGTCTGGCTGCCCTTCACAAAGCCGCCATTCTGTAACAGCAGCCCCACAATAAAGGTGGCGATAGCCACGGTCGTTTTGCGGGAGAAGGTCATCACCGCCGCGAACAACCCCTCGCGACGCTGGCGGCTAACCATCTCGTCAATATCGGGGATGAACGGGAAGACGTTCCATGGCGTAAACTCCAGCACACAGCGACCGACCTGATATAACCCGGCCAGAACAACCAGCGTCGCGACGGTATTAAGTGCCGGAATTTGATACACAGCGAAAAAGCCGCCCAGGCAGAGCATCATCAGCGAGTAGGCAAACACATACAGCTTCGACGGCCCGAATTTAATGATCCCCACTCCCGCAATCAGCGTGACAGGCAGGCCGACGATACTCATCGACAGCAGTGTGCCGGCAAGCGACGAAGAGACATTCAGGCAGTAAACACAGAAGAAGACAAACACGGTGTTGTAGACATCTTTCCCGGTAAACGACAGCAGGTAGATGGCAAGGTGTTTTCTGAAGGCCCGGATTTTCAGCGTTGAACCATATTCTTTAAAGAGGCGACCAAAGGCAGCCAGCTTTTGCGTCAGCGTTCGGGGCGCCGTGCGTGTTTCAAGCTCGGCCAGCATCTCCGGGGTTAACTCGCGTTCCCAGGTCACCTTCCACGAGATAAAGACGCACACCATAAACAGGACAGCAAAAATAACGCCGTTAATCAGATAAGCATGGGCGCTGTTTTCCCCAAAATAGCCAATCAGCAGCCCCGGAATGAACGTCGCCAGGAAGGTGCCGGACGCAGAAAGGAACATGCGACAGGTAGAAAGTTTGGTGCGCTGGTTAAAGTCTTTTGTCATTTCCGATGGCAGCGTTTCCCAGGGGATCAATACCATCGCGGCGATAATTTCAAACGCCAGATAGACCGCGAGGTAAAAACCGTAGGTCATGCCATCAAGCCACAGTAACGCATAGACCAGCATTAACGGCGCGCCGATCAGCAAAAAGAAGCGTCGACGACCAAATTTTTTACCAAAATAATTTTTGTAAAAATGATCGGTGAAACTTCCCATAAACAGACTGACAATGGCATCGACAATACGCGCGATGGCGACAATGGAGGCTGCCTCAACCGGCGATAGCCCAACGAATGTCGTATAGAAAAATAACAGCCAGGCGCCGATCACGGTAAATGCACCGCCACCCATAATATCCGTTAGTCCGTAGCCGATACTAACCGGAATGGTAATTTTTTTAGCCGCACGAGACATATTTCATCCCCACTTGATGAAGCGAATTTAAAATTTGAAATAATTCTTAGCGTTGTCGTGGCAAATATTTTTAATCATCCGCGTGAGAATATCGTTATTATCCGGAACTTCTCCCCGCTCCACCCAACCGCCGATCATATTGCACAGAATGCGGCGAAAATAATCGTGGCGGGTATAGGAGACCAGGCTGCGGGAGTCGGTCAGCATGCCGACAAAATTCATTAACAGCCCCTGATCTGCCAGGCTGTTGAGCTGGTTTTCCATCCCGCGACGAGTGTCGTTAAACCACCAGCCGGAGCCGAATTGCATCGGTGATTTCACTCCCAGTTCTGCACTCTGAAAATTGGCGATCGTCGTCGCGACAATATCGTTGTAGCTGGGGTTGAGGTTATACAGAATGGTTTTCGGCAGCGCGTCTGCAAGGGCCATGGCATCCAGCAGCTGATTAATATTCGCAGCAAGATTGACCTGATCCGTCAGTGAATCAAACCCGGTATTTATGCCCAGGGCACGGTACATGCGGGTATTATTATTGCGTATCGCACCGAAATGGATCTGCATGGCCCAGTCATGCTGTCGGTAATAACGCGCCAGCATGATAAAAATAGCACTGTCAAGAATCGCGCTATCCCGTGCGTTGAGATGTTCACCCTGCCGTTTACGGACAAATATCGATTCCACGATACTGTCATCCGCAGCCTGAAAATGGATCTCCACAGGGCCATGATCCGAAATACGGCACCCCATGTCGTGGAACCAGGCAATACGCTCGCCGAGCGCAGCAGCAAAATCGCTAAAGGCGTGAATGGACCGTCCCGTCAGCTCCGCTAATCGATCGGTAAAGTCGGCGAACTGATGCGCATCCGACGTAAAAACGTCATCCGGGCGGAATGTCGGTAATACCTTGACGTTGAATGTTGCGTCATCGCGCAATAACTGATGGTAACGCAGGTCATCCAGCGGTGCATCTGTGGTACAAATGACCTCCACCTTTGAGCGTTTAATCAGTTCGCGGGGCGTAAAATCAGGCTGTTGTAATAAACGATTACAGCGCTCCATTATTTCACGCCAGTTATGGCTGCCCAGCGGTTCATCACAGGAAAAATAGTGATGCAGTTCTAAATGCGTCCAGTGATAGAGCGGATTGCCATAACTGGCGTCGACCGTTTCAGCCCACGCCGCAAATTTTTCTTCCGCGGTGGCGCTGCCCGTAATGTATTTTTCATCTATACCGTTGGCGCGCATAGCGCGCCATTTGTAGTGATCGCCTGCAAGCCAAAGCTCGGTAATATTCTCCAGCGGTTTATTTT
Organism: Enterobacter cloacae complex sp. 382A5; assembly: GCF_050031095.1. Classification (NCBI taxonomy): domain Bacteria; kingdom Pseudomonadati; phylum Pseudomonadota; class Gammaproteobacteria; order Enterobacterales; family Enterobacteriaceae; genus Enterobacter; species Enterobacter cloacae complex sp. 382A5. The sequence continues at coordinate 2,080,747 of NZ_JBLGVK010000001.1, read as the reverse complement.
CGAAAATATCTTTCGCAACCAGATGACAGTGATAGTCAATTATCGGCAATTCTTTCGCGACGTCGCGATATAACGCAACGCCCCTGGCGTTGCTAATCATAAAGTTATCATTAATGAAACTCATAGCAGCGCTCCATATTTGCGTGACTCACCAGCCTTATTGTTCAGCGCCTGTGGTTCAGCCGCGTCTTGTGCCGCGCTCAAATCACGGTCGCGCACTTCCGGCATGAAAATGGCTGAAACCAGACCAATCACGGAATAGGCAATCAGCATCGCGACAATCGGCCACCAGGAGCCGGTCATGTTGCAGAAGATCCCCGCCAGCACCGGACCAAAGCCCACCGCCACCAGACCGCCCGCCTCTTTGGAGATAGCCATGCGGGTAAAGCGATTACGCGAGCCAAACATCTCCGCCATGGTGATGTTTTCCAGCGCGAACAACCCCAGCACCGCGAAGTTATGAATGACAATAATCGAGAGCATAATGACGCCCGGCGCATAGCTTTTATCGACGATAATCGACAGCATCGGGTACGCCAGAATGATGGCGGAAACGTTGAGGAGGATATACGGCAGACGGCGACCGACTTTGTCCGACAGCCAGCCCAGCAGCGGGATAGAGATAAACCCGAGGATTGAACTTATCATCAGCGCATCGGTGGGGATCGCTTTATCAAACAGCAACGTCTGTACCAGATACCCGGCAAGGAACGTCTGGATCAGACCGGAGTTACCCGCCTGACCAAAACGCAGCCCGGTGGCCAGCCAGAAGGATTTGCTTTTCACCATCGTCCCAAGGGAGGTATCCGGCTTCGCCACCGGTACGGCAGCTTCAGCGTCGTTCACTTTTTCGAAGACCGGGCTCTCTTTCAGGTTCATACGCAGCCAGATGGCAAAGATCATCACGACGACGCTGGCCAGGAACGGCACGCGCCAGCCCCATGCCACCAGTTCTTCACGATCGAGAGCAAAGAACATCACCGCCCAGATCGCCGTGGCACTCAGGGTTCCGCAGTTGGTCCCCATCGCCACCAGCGAGGAGATGATCCCGCGTTTGCCCTTTGGCGCATACTCGGCCAGCATGGTTCCCGCACCGGAGATTTCTGCCCCGGCACCCAGCCCCTGAATAATGCGCAGCGTCACCAGCAGAACCGGCGCAAAAATGCCAATCTGGCCGTAGGTCGGCAACACGCCAATCAGGGTGGTACAGATCCCCATCATGGTGATGGTAATAAACAGCACCTTTTTACGACCGATCCGGTCGCCCATTCTGCCGAAGATAAAGGCGCCGACAATGCGCGCAATATAGCCTGCGCCGTAGGTCCCCATCGCCAGGATCAGCGCCATGGCCGCGGACTGTTCCGGGAAAAAGATCTCATGGAAGACCAGCGCGGCCCCCAGCGAGTAGAGCTGAAAATCCATAAACTCCAGCGCGGTACCCAGCCAGCCGGATACGGCAGCTTTCACCAGATCTGAAGTCGTTCTTTGAGGTTGTGCTTGAGTCATAATGGCTATCTCTGCAAGGTAAGATGCGTACCACTCAGAGCCTGTCTGCGCAGGCTCTTAACCGCGTAAATTATTATTGGTCGAAGGTGAGCAAGACTTTGCAGCACTGCCGCTGGTCTTTCTCAAACAGTTCGATGGCGTCTGTCACGTGGTGGTAGTCAAAGGTGTGGGTAATCAGTTTTTCAGGATCGATCAGCCCCTTTTCCAGCCAGTCGATCACGACCGGGAATTTGTTGGCATTCAGGCGCGAGGAGAATATCGACAGCTCTTTGCCGGTGATCCCCTGCTGAACAATCTGGCTCGGATCGCTGGAAAAGCCCATCAGCACGATACGTGCCGCCGGGGAAGCCAGGGTTATCGCTTCCTGCAGAATCGACGGATGACAGGCGGCATCAATGATTAACGTCGGTTTGATGCCTTTTTCTTCCAGCGCCTTATGCAAATCAAGATTACCGTTGTTCAGGACCCAGTCCGCGCCGCTGCGTTGCGCCATCGCCAGCCGTTCATCAATGCGGTCGACGACAATCACCTGCCTGACGTTGTAGACACCTTTCAGCGCCTGCACGGTAACCAGCCCCATCGGGCCCGCGCCATACACCAGGGCGATATCCTGTTCCGTCGGTTTTGCCTGCCCGGTGACGTTGGCGGCAATGGTAAAGGGCTCGACCATCACGGCGTGTTTATCGGGAATGGCGTCCGGGATGGGCCACGCATTTTTCGCCGGTACCACGGCGTATTCCGCAAAACCGCCGTCGCGATGCACGCCGAGCACGACCAGGGAGGTACACACGTTCGGTTTACCCACCGAGCACGGATAGCAGTGCCCGCAGCTGATCACCGGATCAACGGAAACCCGCTGCCCAAGGCGTCCGGGGTCAACGCCCTCGCCCGTGGCGTCAATCACACCAAAAAATTCGTGCCCGATAACGCGCGGATATTTCGCGAAGGGGTTATGTCCGCGATAGATATGGCTGTCGGAGCCGCAGATCCCGGCAAGTTTAATGCTGACGCGCACTTCCCCTGCCCCCGGTTGCGGGAGTGGACGCTCTTCAATCACCAGCTGGTTGGGCTGTTGGATCACTACGCTTTTCATCGTTCGCTCCTCGTTTACCAGTTCCACAGCGTGCCGTCTTCAAGACGAGCCACAGGCAGGTAGGCCGGATCGTACGGGTATTTCGCGGCCAGCTTTTCGTCGAACTCAATACCCAGACCCGGCTTGTCGCCCGGGTGCATATAGCCGTTGTCGAAGCGCCAGTTGTGCGGGAAGACTTCAAGCATCTGTTCGGAATAGCCCATATATTCCTGCACGCCGAAATTTGGCACCCACAGGTCGAAGTGCAGCGCGGCAGCATGGCAAATCGGCGACAGATCGGACGGGCCGTGTGACCCGGTCCGCACCTGGTAGAGCGAGGCAAAGTCTGCAATACGACGCATGCCGGTGATCCCGCCTGCATGGGTAATGGTGGCGCGAATGTAGTCGATAAGCTGCTCTTCAATCAGCTGTTTGCAATCCCAGATGCTGTTAAAGACTTCACCCACAGCAATCGGCGTGACGGTGTGCTGGCGGATCAGGCGGAAGCACGCCTGGTTTTCAGCAGGCGTAGGATCTTCCATCCAGAACATGCGGAATTCTTCGATGCTCTTACCGAAACGCGCCGCTTCAATCGGCGTCAGGCGGTGGTGCATGTCGTGCAGCAGATGTTCGTTGAAGCCAAATTTACTGCGCACCGCGTCGAACAGCTTCGGCGTGAAGTCGAGGTATTTCTCGGTGGACCACAGCTGCTCTTCCGGCCAGTCCCCTTTGGTGGCAGGCTCATACGCCAGCCCTTTTCCTTTGGACATGCCGTAGGTGGTTTTCATTCCCGGCACGCCGCACTGGACGCGGATCGCCTTAAAGCCCATCTCTTTATGACGGGCGTAATCTTCCAGCACGTCGTCAATGGTATGCCCGGTGGTGTGGCAATAGACCATTACGCCTTCACGGGAAGCGCCCCCCAGCAGCTGGTAAAGCGGCATATTGGCGGCTTTGGCTTTGATATCCCATAGCGCCATATCCACGGCGGAAATTGCCGACATGGTGACCGGACCGCGACGCCAGTACGCGCCTTTATAGAAAAACTGCCAGATATCTTCGATGCGGTGCGCATCGCGGCCAATCAGTTGCGGGCAGAGGTGGTCTTTCAGATAAGAGGCGACGGAGAGTTCGCGTCCGTTTAGTGTGGCATCGCCAAGACCGACGATGCCTTCATCGGTCGTAATTTTAAGGGTGACAAAGTTACGCCCCGGGCAGGTGACAAATACTTCAGCCCCGACAATCTTCATAATTCCTTTCCTTACATCGCATGTTGTGATGCAGGAAATTTACGCAACTGAGCTACTACCATACAAGTATAATGATCAAAATATCCGCGAGCGATCACAAAATCAGGGCGCTCAGGCGCGCCCCCAGCCCGCCACGATGATCAGCATGCCGCACAGGGCAATCAGGGCCCCGGCCCAGTCGTAGGCGCTGAGTTTTACCCCATCGACCACGCGTAACCATAGCAGCGCGGTGCAGACATAAACCCCGCCGTAGGCGGCATAGACGCGACCACTGGCCGCCGGATGGAGCGTTAACAGCCAGACAAACAGCGCCAGCGCGATGCCCGCCGGGATCAGCAGTAACACGGTTGCCCCTCTCTTCAGCCAGAGCCAGGGAAGGAAGCAGCCGATAATTTCACAGAGCGCGGTGGCAAAAAATAACAGCGTTGTTTTGATCATATTTCATTTCAGGTGAGGATTTATTTAACCATCATACCTGATGATACGGTTTACTTTTCCATACCCGCGCCGCGGGTATGCCGTCATTTCTGTTTGGTGTAGAATCTGAACAGGGTAACGTGATTATCTGCACCGATTCAAAAAGGAAACGCTATGAGTACATTAAGCAAACGCCTTTGTCTGACCGCCACACTGGCGCTGTCAACGCTCGCCTTCGCTGCAACGGCTACCGCCGAAACCAGCAAACTCATTATTGAGTCTGGCGATAGCGCGCAGAGCCGCCAGAATGCCGCAATGGACAAAGAACAATGGAATGACACCCGCAGCCTTCGTCAGAAGGTGAACAAGCGTGCTGAGAAAGAGTGGGACAAAGAAGATGTCGCCTTTGACGCACGTGATAAGTGTCAGCAAAGCGCGAACGTTAATGCCTACTGGGAGCCAAACACCCTGCGCTGCCTGGATCGTCGCACGGGTCGCACGGTAGCACCGTAATGCCGGGTCTTGAGGTTAAACTGCGTCCGCTGGAGCGCGAAGATTTGCGCTTCGTCCACCAGCTCGACAACAACGCCAGCGTGATGCGCTACTGGTTTGAAGAGCCGTACGAGGCGTTTGTCGAGCTGTCCGATCTGTACGATAAACACATTCACGATCAAAGCGAACGCCGCTTTGTGGTGGAGTGTGAAGGCGAAAAAGCCGGGCTGGTTGAGCTGGTGGAGATCAACCACGTGCATCGCCGGGCGGAATTCCAGATCATTATCTCCCCGGAGCATCAGGGTAAAGGCCTGGCCTCACGGGCGGCGAAGCTGGCGATGGACTACGGATTTAACGTTCTTAATCTGTACAAGCTCTATCTCATCGTCGATAAAGAGAACGAAAAAGCGATCCATATCTACCGTAAGCTGGGCTTTATGGTGGAAGGCGAGCTAATCCACGAGTTCTTTATCAACGGGGAATACCGCAACACCATTCGCATGTGCATTTTCCAGCACCAGCATCTGGCCGGACACAAACCGTCTGGTGCCAGCCTGCTGAAACCTACCGCGCAGTAACCTGCGCGGCTTTACTCTCAGTAGTATTCAATGGTGTTTTTTATGCTGTACTTGCGCTCAACCGCGGGTTTCACGCTGTCGTCGGTGATGGTCAGGTCGCAGCTAACCGGGTTATTGTGCCGGTCGTAATCGCAGCTCTGCTTCACATTCCCCAGCGGTTTGTCATTCAGTAAACTCACGGCCGAGTAATCCATTCTTTTGCGCAGATCCTTCGAGGGTGTCGACTGTACGGATAAGTGCTGATCCCCGGAAACGGTGGTTTTACCCAGCGGGTAGCCGTCCGCGTCATAGCGATATTTCACTTCCATCTCTTTACCGTGCGCCGCGACCACAAATCCATTGTCATCGGTATCCCACGTCACACCGGCTGACGGCAGCTCGGCCAGCTGGCATTTGCCCTGCAGTTTCACTTTTCGCTGCTGGGTTTCTGCATCGATGTAGTAGTTGGCATCCAGCACCAGCGCGACGCCGGTATTCGCTTCAAGATCGTGCAGCTCAAGCGTATCAAAGCACCCTTCTGTCGACATCGTCCCGGTCACCCGTTTGGAGACCTCGCCCTTGTCGTTAAACAGCGTCTGGGTAAAGTCTTTGACCGGGCCGCGCAGCGGGTCAAAATCAAACTCATTCGAAAAACTCGCCATCTCAGGCGTGAACGACAGCGGCGCGGAATTGTTGTCGCACCCCACCAGTGTCGCGGCCAGTAGCGTTATCGCTGCGTATTTCTTCACATCATTTACCGATTCAGGGAGATTATTCCCAATCATATTAGCAAATACAGTTGTTTACACGAACCCTGCTAAAATTAATCTACACACAGAGAAAAGGAGCTACAGATGAAACGGTTACCCTGGATTACCGCCCTGCTGTTAATGAGTGCCTCTACCGCCGCGCTGGCGGCACCGGATTCCTGCGAACGTGTAAAAAGCGACATTCAGCAGAAAATCATCAACAACGGCGTGCCGGAATCTGGCTTTACGCTGAACATCGTACCCAACGATCAGGCCGATCGGCCGGATGCGCAGGTTGTTGGGCATTGTGCCAATGATACCTTCAAAATTTTGTACACTCGCACAGGCAGCGGGGCTGCTGCTGGCGCGCAGGAGAGTCCGCAAGGCGAACCGCAGTGATTTTTAACCACTTTCCTTGCGCCAATCCCCCTTGAATTGATGAGGATTAATATTTAATACCTCCAAATAAGTAACACTCACCCCATCATTAGCCCGGTTGTAATCACGGGCGAAAATAATAGTCAATTAAAATGATGGGGTGAGTCATGTCCGATGTCGAACATCACGGTGGAATTAGCCGCCGAACACTCGTTAAGTCCACCGCGATAGGTTCTCTGGCGCTTGCCGCCGGTGGTATCTCGTTGCCGTTTGGATTGAAATCGCCGCTGCTGCGGTGCAAAACGCCGTACAGCCTGCTGAAGATAAAGTGGTCTGGGGAGCCTGCTCGGTGAACTGCGGCAGCCGCTGCGCGCTGCGCCTGCATGTCCGTGACGACGAAGTTTACTGGGTGGAAACGGATAATACCGGGGAGGATATCTACGGCAATCATCAGGTGCGCGCCTGTCTTCGCGGACGCTCCATCCGCCGTCGCATTAATCACCCTGACCGCCTTAACTACCCGATGAAGCGCGTGGGCAAACGCGGTGAAGGTAAATTTGAGCGCATCTCCTGGGATGAAGCGCTGGATACCCTGACCCGCAGCCTGAAAAATGTAGTGGAAAAATACGGCAACGAAGCGGTGTACATTAACTACTCCTCCGGCATTGTCGGCGGCAATATCACCCGCTCTTCCCCTTACGCCTCGCTGGTGGCGCGCCTGATGAACTGTTACGGCGGCTTCCTGAGCCACTATGGCACCTACAGTACCGCGCAAATTTCCTGCGCGATGCCGTACACCTACGGCAGCAACGATGGTAACAGCACCTCCGACATTGAAAACACTAAACTGGTGGTGATGTTCGGCAATAATCCGGCGGAAACGCGTATGAGCGGCGGCGGAATTACCTACTACCTCGAACAGGCGCGTGAACGCTCAAATGCGCGGATGATCGTCATCGACCCGCGTTATACCGACACCGCTGCCGGACGTGAAGATGAATGGATCCCGATTCGTCCGGGTACCGATGCCGCGCTGGTAGCCGGACTTGCATGGGTATTAATCAACGAAAATCTGGTTGACCAGCCGTTCCTCGATAAATACTGCGTTGGCTATGACGAAAAAACGCTGCCGGAAGGCGCGCCTGCTAATGGGCACTACAAAGCGTATATTCTCGGCCAGGGCGACGATAATACGCCAAAAACCCCGGAGTGGGCCTCGCGCATTACCGGTATTCCGGCGGATCGCATCGTCAAGCTGGCGCGCGAGATTGGCTCGGCAAAACCCGCCTATATCTGCCAGGGCTGGGGACCGCAGCGCCAGGCCAACGGTGAACTGACGTCGCGCGCCATCGCCATGCTGCCGATCTTAACCGGCAACGTGGGTATCAACGGCGGTAACAGCGGCGCGCGCGAATCGACCTATACCATCACCATCGAACGGATGCCGCTGCCGGAAAACCCGGTAAAAACGCAGATCTCCTGCTTTAGCTGGACGGATGCCATCGCCCGCGGCCCGGAAATGACCGCCCTGCGCGACGGCGTGCGTGGCAAGGATAAGCTGGATGTGCCGATCAAGTTCATCTGGAACTATGCCGGTAATACCATCATCAACCAGCACTCCGACATCAACAAAACCCACGATATTCTGCAGGACGAAAGCAAGTGCGAAACCATCGTGGTGATCGACAACTTTATGACCTCTTCGGCGAAATACGCCGACATCCTGCTGCCGGACCTCATGACCGTCGAGCAGGAAGACATCATTCCGAACGATTATGCGGGCAACATGGGCTATCTGATTTTCCTGCAGCCCGTCACCGCGCCGAAGTTTGAGCGTAAGCCCATCTACTGGATCATGAGCGAAGTGGCGAAACGTCTCGGGCCGGATATCCATCAGAAATTCACCGAAGGCCGGACACAGTCGCAGTGGCTGCAGTATTTGTACGCCAAAATGCTGGCGAAAGATCCGCAGCTTCCGTCCTATGACGAACTGAAAAAAATGGGCATTTATAAGCGCAAAGATCCCAACGGACACTTCGTGGCGTATAAAAAATTCCGCGATGATCCGGATGCCCATCCGCTCAAAACCCCGTCAGGCAAGATTGAAATCTACTCCAGCAAGCTGGCAGAGATTGCCGCCACCTGGGAGCTGGAAAAAGATGAAACCATCAGCCCGCTGCCGGTGTACGCCTCAACGTTTGACGGCTGGGATGCCCCGGAACGTAAAACATACCCGCTGCAGCTGTTTGGCTTCCACTTCAAGGCGCGCACCCACTCCAGCTACGGCAACGTGGATGTGCTGAAAGCCGCCTGCCGTCAGGAGGTGTGGCTCAATCCGGTTGATGCGGCACAACGCGGTATTCAAAACGGCGATATGGTGCGCGTGTTTAACGACCGCGGCGAAGTGCGCATTGCCGCGAAAGTCACCCCGCGCATCATGCCCGGCGTCAGCGCGATGGGTCAGGGGGCCTGGCACGACGCCAACATGAACGGCGATCGGATCGACCACGGCTCATGTATCAACACGTTGACCACCCATCGCCCGTCACCGCTGGCGAAAGGCAACCCGCAGCACACCAATCTGGTGCAGATCGAGAAGGCGTAAGGAGTAACCGATGACAACTCAGTATGGATTTTTTATTGACTCCAGCCGTTGCACCGGGTGCAAAACCTGCGAGCTGGCCTGCAAGGATTACAAAGACCTGACCCCGGACGTCAGCTTCCGCCGGATCTACGAATACGCGGGCGGCGACTGGCAGGAGGATAACGGCGTCTGGCATCAGAACGTCTTTGCCTATTACCTGTCGATTGCCTGTAACCACTGTGAAGACCCAGCCTGCACCAAAGTGTGCCCGAGCGGGGCGATGCACAAGCGCGACGACAGGTTTGTGGTAGTGAATGAAGACGTCTGCATTGGCTGCCGCTACTGCCATATGGCCTGTCCTTACGGTGCGCCGCAGTACAACGCCGCCAAAGGCCACATGACCAAGTGCGACGGCTGCCATGACCGCGTCGCAGAGGGTAAAAAGCCGATTTGCGTGGAGTCCTGTCCGCTGCGCGCGCTGGACTTCGGCCCGGTTGACGAGCTGCGTAAAAAACACGGCCAGCTTGCGGCCGTCGCGCCGCTGCCGTCCGCGCACTTCACCAAGCCAAGCATTGTGATTAAACCTAACGCCAACAGCCGCCCGACGGGAGATACCTCCGGCTATCTGGCAAACCCGAAGGAGGTGTGAGATGGGAAGTGGATGGCATGAATGGCCGCTGGTGATCTTCACCGTTTTTGGGCAGTGCGTGGCCGGGGCGTTGCTCGTCAGCGGTCTGGCATGGATGAGGGAGAGTGACGAGGCGGTCAGAGCTCGCATCGTGCGCAGCATGTTCTTTTTATGGCTGGTCATGGGCGTTGGCTTTATCGCATCGGTGATGCACCTGGGCTCCCCGCTCAGGGCGTTTAACTCCCTGAACCGTGTTGGCGCGTCGGCGCTCAGCAACGAGATCGCGGCAGGCTCGGTCTTCTTTGCCGTCGGTGGCTTCTGGTGGCTGGTGTCGGTTATCGGTAAAATGCCGCCCGCATTGGGTAAAGTATGGATGGTGGTGAGCCAGATCCTGGGGATTGTGTTTGTCTGGGCCATGACCCGCGTGTATCAGATCGATACGGTTCCGACCTGGTACACCGGCTACACCACGCTGGCCTTTTTCCTGACGATGGCGCTGGGCGGCCCGCTGTTTGCCGCCCTGCTGCTTCGCGCTGCTGGCACCGCCTTCAGAGGCACGTGTGCCGCATCGGTGAGCGTACTGGCGCTGCTGCTGAGCGTGGCGGTGATTGTGTTGCAGAGTAACGAACTGGCGACGCTACACAGCTCCGTACAACAGGCCAGCGCCCTGCTGCCGGACTATGGCGCATGGCAAGTTGGCCGTATCATACTGGTCGCAGCCGGATTAGGCTGCTGGCTGTGCCCGCTCATCCGGCGCCAGGAGCCGAAAACCCTTGCGCTCTTTGCAGGCCTGGCGCTGGTTGTCGTGGGTGAACTGATTGGCCGCGGTCTGTTCTATGGTCTGCACATGACGGTAGGTATGGCGATTGCCGGTTAACACAGGCGCGCGGGTTCGCCCGCGCGAGCAAGGAAGGTTGTAATGAAAGATGTCTCACAGCGTGAAGCGTTCGCGTTCAGCGCCCGGGTACTGGGCGCACTGTTTTATTATTCACCCGACAGCGAGCACGTTGCGCCGCTGGTCAACGCCCTGACCGCTGGCGACTGGGTTACGGACTGGCCGCTGCCGCAGGCGGCGCTGCGGCCCATCGCCGACACCTTTACGGTATCTGCCGATGAGCCCGTCACCGACGCCTGGCAACGGCTGTTTATTGGCCCCTATGCGCTGCCCGCACCGCCGTGGGGTTCCGTATGGCTGGATCGTGAATCCGTGCTGTTTGGGGATTCAACCCTCGCACTGCGTCAGTGGATGCGGGAAAACCAGATTGCCTTTGAGATGCAGCAGAACGAACCGGAAGATCATTTTGGTACGTTGCTGCTGCTGGCCGCGTGGCTCACTGAGAACGGACGCGAGACGGAACGCGACCAGCTTCTGGCGTGGCACCTGCTGCCGTGGAGCACCCGTTTTCTCTCCGTGTTTGTCGAAAACGCCGGGCACCCGTTCTATACCGCACTGGGAAAACTCGCGCAGCTGACGCTTGCGGACTGGCAATCTACCTTACTGATCCCGGTCGCAGAAAAACCGCTCTACCGTTAACCGCGCTGGCTTGCTCACGGATGCTGAGCAAGCCAGGCTCGCCAGCCACCGAATCGCGTTATCTCCTGTGCTCCCTCTAATCCAGCCTCCTCGCAGATAAACCCGGTCAGCCAGCGCCCGTCCTGGAGTTCGATTTTTCCCAGGCCCAGCGGTGCAGGGATCCCGGCCAGAAACGATCCCACTTCGCTGTGCGGAAGTGCCCAAACTTCGACGGCTATCGCCGCCCCCTGTTCCGTCGCCCGCACCATGCCCGGTCGTTTGCCGTCTGCCAGGGCAAAGAGCCGATAATGCGGGGCGCTGGTGGTGGCTTCTACATACGTCGCCCCGCGCTGGCGCAGTTGATGATTCAGCGCCAGCCCGTCCAGATGCGCCCCGCACACCACCAGATACATCCGGTCATCGGTTGCGGTTGAAGCGGGTGCGTCCTCTTGTATCTCGCGCTCTCCGGACAGAGGTAATTTTTGGTGGCGTTGTAACGCATCGGCCAGACTGAGCAGATACTGGTCGGTAAACGCGCGGCCAAACAGCGTTATGCCGGAAGGCAAGCCGTTGGCCATAAACCCTGCCGGGACCGCCACGGCAGCGTAATCAAGCAGGTTCATAAAGTTGGTGTAAAGCCCAAGCTCAGAGTTGCGTTTGACCGGTTCCTCCGCCAGCTCGGCCAGACTCACCGGGCGCGGATAAGTGGGAGTTAACACGCACTCAAGCCCCGCCAGTATGGCATCGCACTCGCTTTTATAGGCCTGAAGCTGGTACTGCGCTTCAAACGCCGCTACCGCACTCATGGCAGGTGCTTTTTGCAGCACATTGCGGATCACCGGCAGCACCGCGTCCGGCTGTTGCTCAATCAACGCGCCCGCCACGTGGTAGCGCTCGGCCACCCACGGGCCGTCATAGAGCAGTTTTGCTGCCGCCAGGAACGGCGAAAAGTCGATGGTCACCGGCACGCCGCCAAGGGCGATCAGCCTCTCCTTTGCGGTGTGATACAGCGCCTCGCTCTCTGCGCAGCCGAGAAACTCCAGTGTGTCCGGCACGCCAAAGCGAAAACCGGCTGCCGGTACGCCAAACGCCTGCGCTCCGTTCCAGGACGGGTTAGCACGGCTGTAGTCATCATGCGCGTCTTTCGTCGCCGTCAGCGCCAGCAGTTGGCTGGCCTCCGCTGCCGTGCTGGTGAAGAACGTTACGCAGTCCAGCGTGCGGCAGGCGGGCACCACGCCCGCTGTCGAGATCAGCCCTTTGGTCACCTTCAGCCCGACCAGATTATTGAGAGAGGCCGGAACGCGCCCGCTCCCGGCGGTATCGGTGCCCAGGGCAAAGCTCGCCAGCCCCAGCGCCACAGCCAGCGACGAGCCCGCGCTTGAGCCACCGGACGGATACTCCGGATGCACACTGTTGCGACACGCACCAAATGGTGAGCGCGTGCCGTTTAAGCCGGTCGCGAACTGGTCGAGATTGGTTTTCCCCAGCGGGACCGCCCCCAGCGCGATCAGCTGCGACACTATCGTCGCATCCTGCTCTGCCCGGTACGCAAAGGCCGGACAGGCGGCGGTGGTCTCAATACCCGCCAGATCGATATTGTCCTTAATAGCAAACGGCACGCCATAGAGCGGCAACGATGCCGGATCCACGCCGTCCAGCGCGGCCAGATACGGCTCCAGCTCGTCGGGCATGAGAAGATAAATAAAGGCGTTAAATTCCGGGTTCAGCGCCAGCGCGCGCTCACGCAGGGCGAAAAGCACCGCGCGCGGATTAAGCTGACCGGAACGGTATGCCTGCGCCAGAACATCAAGGCGTAAATCAAAAAGGTGCTTCATGCTGTTTTCTCCAGGACCACCACACACTGACCCGCGCGCACCGATGAACCCGGCTGCACGCGCACCTGGCTGACCACCCCGTCCTGGGTTGCGACCAGCGGGATCTCCATCTTCATGGACTCCAATACCACCAGCACATCGCCTTCGCGCACGGTGTTACCGACTTCAACGTTTACCTGCCACAGGTTGCCTGACACCGGGCTGTCAATCCCGGCCTGTCCGGGTGCCAGCGGCGCGTCTTCGGCGTCTGTTACCAGCACCTCGCTGCTGTCAAAATGGGCCTGACCGTTGGCGGCCCAGCGCTCACGCTCGGCGTCAAACGCGGCCTGCTGATGCGCGCGGAATGCCTCAATCTCCGGCGCCTCGTCGGCCAGGAATTGTTGATACTCCGCCAGCTTCAGCGTGGTGTGTTCGATGCGCAGCGGATAACGCCCCAGCGGGAAATCCCGGCGGATGGTGAGCAACTCTTCGGCAGAGACCGGATAAAAGCGGATCTGGTCGAAGAAGCGCAGTAGCCAGGGCTTGCCGTCAAAATCCTCCACGGCGTGATAGCGATTCCACATCTGCAGCGTGCGTCCGACAAACTGATACCCGCCCGGCCCCTCCATGCCGTAGACGCAAAGGTAGGCCCCGCCAATACCCACCGAGTTTTCCGCCGTCCAGGTCCGTGCCGGGTTGTATTTGGTGGTTACCAGACGATGGCGTGGATCGAGCGGTGTCGCGACCGGCGCGCCCAGGTAGACATCTCCCAGCCCCATTACCAGATAGCGAGCATCGAACACCGTTTTATAGACCTCATCGATATTCGCCAGATCGTTGATACGACGGATAAACTCCAGGTTGCTCGGACACCATGGCGCATCCCGGCGCACGGTGGTCATGTATTTGTCGATGGCCTTCTGGCAAGCGGGATCGTCCCAGGAGAGCGGCAGCCAGACCACGCGCGACGGCACGTCCAGCGACGCCTGCCCGCATACGTCCCGCCACAGCCCGGCCACCGTCTCCAGCAGCGCTTCCAGACTCAGCGTTTCCGGCTGATAGTGAACCTGAAGCGAGCGGATCCCCGGCGTGAGGTCGATAATCCCCGTCAGGGCGCGCGTTTCCAGCGCCTGCATCAGCGCGTGGGCACGAAAACGCAACACCAGATCCAGTTCGGGCTCGCCAATCTCCAGCAGCAGATGGGTATCGCCGGATAACCTCGCCACCAGCCGTTTATCGTCCTCCCCCACCTCCAGCACCACCGTCGAGCTCAGCCCGACAGGTTGCCACGGCATGACCTGCGGCGTCAGGCTGGCGATTTGCGCCGCCTGCCCCTGCGCCAGCCGTCGGGCGGTGGAAACGTCTACCGGCATAAAGCGCACTTTATCGCCCGCTTTCAGCTGGCCAACCGCGTGTAAATCCGCCTCAATGACGGTGACCGGGCAGACAAATCCCCCCAGACTTGGGCCGTCGGGGCCGAGGATCACCGGCATATCGCCGGTGAAATCCACCGCGCCAATGGCGTACGGGTTGTCGTGGATGTTCGACGGGTGCAGCCCCGCTTCGCCGCCGCTCTCGCGTACCCATTCCGGTTTCGGGCCGATCAGACGCACGCCCGTGCGGCTGGAGTTAAAATGTACCTCCCACTCGGTGGCAAAAAAGGTCGCCATATAGCCCGGCGTAAAATACTCCGGCGCACCATGCGGACCGTAAATCACCCGCAGCTCACGCACCCCATCCAGGCTGGTGCGCAGGGCCTGCGGCAGCTCCCCGTCCGCGACAGGTTCGGTCAATGGGGACAGATGCAGCACGTCACCTGTGCGCAGTGCCCGTCCGGCGTGACCGCCAAACTGCCCGAGGGTAAAGGTGCTTTTGCTGCCCAGATAATCCGGCACCTCAAACCCGCCGCGCAGGCAGAGATAGCTGCGCACGCCGTCCCCCTGAATATCGCCCATACGCAGCGTGCTTCCCGCCCGGACGCGGAAAACGCGGTTGTTTGCCAGCGGCACGCCGTCCAGCGTCAGCGCAATGGCTGCGCCGGTCACCGCCAGTTGCGCGTCGCAGTTGAATTTCAGCGTCGGGCCGCTGAGGGTGATCTCCAGCGCGGCGGCCCCCTCCTCATTGCCCAGCAGACGGTTGCCGAGACGCAGCGCCAGGCTGTCCATCGGCCCGGAGGGCGGCACCCCGACGGCCCAGTAGCCCGTGCGCCCCGGATAATCCTGCACCGTGGTTTGCGTCCCGGCGCTGAGCACCTCCAGCGTGAAAGCCTGATACTCCAGCGTCTCTAAACAGCGGGTCCACGGCTCGCCACGGGCGAACGGCGGGAAGGTTAAAATCTGCTGCAAATAGCTGCGGTTGGTTTCCACGCCGTAGAGACGCGTCTCTCCCAGCGCGGTGTGCAGGACGCGGATCGCCGCCTCGCGCGTAGGCTGCCAGGCGATGATTTTTGCCAGCATCGGGTCAAAAAACGGCGGCACGTCGCAGCCGGACTCCACCCAGCTATCGATGCGCAATGTGCGACGGTCGTTTTCCGGGAACACCACTTCGGTGAGTAGCCCTGGCGACGGCTGGAACTGACGGCCCGGATCTTCGGCGTAGACCCGCGCCTGAATGGCGTGTCCTTGTGGTTGCAGGCTGGCGCGCAGCTCCGCCAGCGGCGGCAGCGTTCCGGCCGCCAGGTCAATCATCCAGCGAACCAGATCAACATCCCACACCTGCTCGGTGACGCCGTGCTCTACCTGCAGACGGGTGTTCACTTCAAGGAAATAAAAGCGGGCCGCGTCGCTGTCGTAGACAAACTCCACGGTACCCGCGCTGCGGTAGTTGACCGCCTGGCCGAGTTTGATCGCCGCCTCGCACAGCGCGGCCTCCATGCCGTCCGGCAGGTTAGGCGCGGGCGTCTCTTCCAGCACCTTCTGGTTACGCCGCTGTACCGAGCAGTCGCGCACGCCGAGGGCAATCACCTCGCCTTTGCCGTCACCAAACAGCTGGACTTCCAGGTGACGCGCCCGCTCAATGTATTTCTCGATAAACACGCCCGCGTCGCTAAAGTTATTCTTGCCCAGACGCACCACGGCATCGAAGGCGTCGCGCAGTTCTTCCGCGTGGTAACAGACCCGCATGCCGATCCCGCCGCCGCCCGCGGTGCTTTTCAGCATTACCGGGTAGCCCACTTCCGCCGCAGCGTGAACGGCCTCATCGACGTTAGCCAGCAGTCCGGTGCCTTCGAGCATCGGCACGCCGTGCGCTTTCGCCAGCGCGCGGGCGGTATGTTTCAGGCCAAACAGACGCAGTTGTTCCGGCGTGGGGCCGACAAACGCAATGCCTGCGGCTTCGCAGGCTTCGGCAAATGCGGCGTTTTCCGACAGAAAACCGTAGCCAGGATGAATGGCCTGCGCACCGCTGGCTCTGGCGGCCGCAATGATCTTTTCGCTCACCAGATAGGTGTTCGCCGCCGGGCCCTCGCCCAGGCTCAGCGCCTCATCCGCTTCCCGGATATGCAGGCTGCTGAGATCGGCTTCGGAGTAGACTGCCACGCCGCGGATCTTCATGGCGCGCAGGGTGCGCAGAATGCGGCAGGCAATCGCCCCGCGGTTTGCAATCAGAAGTGTCGTCAACATAGGTCAGACTCAATCGTGGCGGGTCGTCCCGCCGAAAATCGGCTCACCCATGGTCGTCCATGGGGAAAAAGCGGTTACGGCAGAATGCGTCCGGCGCGGACTGCAAACAGGCGATAAATGGCCTGGCGCAGGCGCTGCCTGCGAGTGGGTGTCAGTTCCATACCAGCACCTCTGCTGGCGTCGGGTTCCAGCCGTTGCACGGGTTGTTAAGCTGCGGACAGTTGGAGATCAGCACGATGACGTTGCACTCGGCGCGCAGCTCGACATATTTCCCCGGCGCGGAGATACCGTCCTCAAAGGTCAGCCCGCCCTGCGGAGTCACCGGCACGTTCATGAAGAAGTTAATATTGGCGGCAATATCGCGCTTTTGAAGGCGGCCATCGTGCAGGCAGGCGCAGAGAAAGTTATCCCGGCAGCTGTGCATATGGCGTTTATCGAGAGCATAGCGCACGGTGTTGCTCTCCTGCGCGCAGGCGCCGCCGAGGGTATCGTGACGCCCGCAGGTATCTGCCACGATGGTCAGCAGCGGGTTACCGAGGTTGGAGTACAGCACGCTGCCGTGGGTGAGATAAGCGTTGTTCTGGCGGCGCAGCGTGCGCTGTGCGTCGTAGCGCTCACGCGGGTTGTCCGCATTGTAAAACAGCGTGTCCACCGCCTGGTTGCCCTCCAGGTCGAGCAGGCGTAGCGTCTGGCCTTTCTTCACTTCAAACAGATACGGTTCCCCCGCCGGGATAACGTGGCGGAAGCTGGCGTGCTGGGGATGTTTTTCGCTGGCAACGGTCATACACGGCTCCTTACAGGGCGAAAAGTTGAGTGTTAGTGATGGCGCGTTCGTTTTCCGGGCGCGTCAGGAGGGCGTTAATCGCCCCCTCTTCATCCTCCGCCTGCCGCCAGCTCAGTTGTACCGGGCGCGGGGCGTACTCCCGGGAGGGATCCATCGGGTGCGGTAGCGCGGTCATGACAATCAGCGTGTCCATCGGCGCGAACAGCTCAACGTAGCTGCCCGGCTGCGAATGTTCGCTGTGGAAGCGGAACTGGCCGTTGTCCTCCACGGTGACCTTGCTGAAGAAATTGACCACCATCAGCAGATCTTCCAGGTTGAGATCCCACTTGCCCATCTCCACCAGCAGGTTGTCCGTACCGTTACGGTAGAAACCGTTGCGCAGCTCCTGATAACGCCCCTGACCGTATTTTTCCGCCACTTCGGCGGCATTCAGCACGCCGCCAAACGGGTCGTGCCAGCCGCAGGTGTCGGCGGTAATGCCCGCCAGCACGCGGCCCATGTCGGAATAAAAGCAGTGTCCGGCGGTCAGGCGCGCGGTGTGCTGGCCTTTCAGCGTGTCGGGCAAGTTCAGCCGCTCGCTTTTCTCGTGCGGGTTGAGCATCAGCAGGCTGACGTTGGCACCGCCTTGCGTATCTGTCATGCGCAGGATCTGCCCGCGCTTGAGGACAAACGAGAGGTGTCCCCCGCCGGGAAGCGTCTCTTCACGTAAAATGGTCATGGTATTCACTGTTACCCCCTTAAGGCATAAACGTTGTCGGGCGTGGTTCCGCTCAGGGCGGAGAGCCGCGTCTCGTTGAGCGGAATGTCGTAGGTGATACGCGCGCCGTAGGCATTCGGTGCCTGCGGGTCGAGGCGCACTTTGTCGAACACCAGCAGCCGGGTGCCGAGGTTGAAGCCTTCAGACAGATCGTGGGTGACCATAAAGACGGTCATGCGGGTTTCGCCCCACAGCTGCAGCAACAGGGTGTGCATGTCTTTTCTAATCCCCGGATCCAGCGCGCCAAACGGCTCATCGAGCAGCAGCACGCGCGGCTGCATGATGAATGCCTGAGCAATGGCCAGGCGCTGCTGCATGCCGCCAGAGAGCTGGGCGGGATATTTATCCAGCGCGTGCCCGAGGCCGACTTTTTCCAGCATCTCCGCCGACCGTTCACGCACGGCGCGTTTTTTGGCCCCAAACAGCCGCCCGAACAGCGGCGATTGCGGCAGTTCAAGACCGATGGCGACGTTATCCAGCACGCTGAGGTGCGGGAAAACGGAGTAGCGCTGAAACACCACCCCGCGGCTGCTGTCCGGCTCGGCGCGCAGCGGTTTGCCATCGAGGGTGATCACTCCCCGGCTGGGCGCTTCCTGACCAAGCAGCAGACGCAGGAAGGTGGATTTTCCGCAGCCGGACGCCCCCACCATTGAGCAGAACTCGCCCTCTTTCACCTGCAGGTTCAGGCGTTCCAGCACCACATGGTCGCCGTACTCCTGCCAGATATTGTTGATGGTGATAAAGCTCATGCCTTCCCTCCTTCCGCCCAGGGAAAACAGGTTTTGTGCAACTGACGCAGAGCGAGATCCATCAGCCACGCCAGCAGGGTGATCCACAGGACGTACGGGATAATCACATCCATCGCCATGTAGCGCCGTACGAGGAAAATGCGGTATCCCAGCCCGGCGGTAGAGGAGATAGCCTCCGCCGAGATAAGAAACAGCCATGCCGACCCGAGCAGCAGGCGCAGCGAGGTCAGCAGCCTGGAGAGCAGCTGCGGAAGCACCACGCGCAGCACCAGCGTCCAGCTACTGGCCCCCAGCGTCTGCGCTTTGATGAGGATCTCCGGTGGGATTTCACAGGCGCGGTGCTCCAGATCGCGCGCCAGCATCGGGGTGATGCCGATGACAATCAGCATCACCTTCGACAGCTCATCCAGCCCGAAAACGATAAACAGCACCGGGAGTATTGCCAGCGGCGGGATCATCGACAGCACCGTCATCAGCGGCGAGAGCGATGCACGCCACAGCGGAAACACGCCCGAGGTAACGCCAATGCACAGGCCGATCAGTGAGGCGATCGCCAGCCCCGCCAGCAGACGCGCGAGGCTCACCAGGGTATCGACCCAGAACAGGTATTCACCGCTGCGTTTATCCGGGGTCAACGCCATCCGGGATAGCGCGTCCAGCATTTGCTGCAGGCCGGGCAGCAGCTTGTCCTGCGGGTTGGCCTCCAGCCTGATCGCCGAGCCCAAAAAGTAGGCGGCCAGCAGCAGGACAAAAGGCAGCATCACGAGCATCAGCCGCATGCCGGGTGTGGGATGGCGATTAATTTGTCGCATGGAGACTCCGTCCGTTATCACAGCGTGCCGGCAGCGGCCATTTTCACGAAGCTGTCGTCAAAGCGCAGTTTCACGTTGCTGGCATCGCCCACCGTGACATTGCCCGGGAAGCGCATACCGATAAAATCGGCGCTCTGCGCGCCCTCGCCCAGCAGCCCTTTGTCGAAGGAGAACGACGCCACGCGCTGCATGGTTTTCGCCAGATCCGGTGACGTGACAAACGCCATGTTGTCCTGCGGGGTATAGAACAGATGGGTGGTTTTGAGCTGCGACTGATACCCGGCGAGATCGGTCCCGGAGGCGGCGGCCATCGCATTCAGCGCGCCGGCATCTTGCGCTTTCATCAGCCCCATCATCTCGTACCAGGCGCCAGTAAGCGCTTTGCCCAGCGCCGGGTTGTCTTTCAGGGTCCCGGTGTTGACCACCATCATGTCGATAAGCTCACCCGGTACCTGCGAGGAGCTGAACACTTCGGTGGTGTTTGGCGTGCCTTTGATGACGGAGAGTTGCGGGTTCCACGCCACCGCAGCCTGAACGCTGGCGGTCCCGAACGCAGAGACAATATCTGCGTCCGAGGTATTCACCACGGTGACGTCTTTCTCTGCGAGCCCGGCTTTTTCCAGACCGCGCACCAGCAGATAGTGGGACACGGAGAGCTCAGGCAGGTAGACCTTCATCCCTTTCAGATCTTTCAGGGTTTTGCCCTTACCTTTCATCACTACTCCGTCGTTGCCTTCCGAGTAGCTACCGAGGATCAGCGCTGTGGTGTCCACCCCGCCTGCGGCCGGTATGGTCAGCGCATCCATGTTGGTCATGGTGCAGCCGTCAAACTGCCCTGCGGTGTACTGGTTGATGGATTCGATATAGTCGTTGAGCTGCACAACGTTGATTTTGATGCCGTATTTGCTGGCCCATTTATCGATGATTTTGCTACTGCTGATGGTGCCCCAGGGCATCCACCCGGCGTAGATGGTCCAGCAGACGTTGAACTCTTTTTTCACAGCGGCGAACGTGGGGAGACTGACCAGCATTGCCAGCGACAGTACAAGAGAGCGGAGTAATGGCGTTTTTTTCATGCTTGACCTCTGAGTGGCACAAAATTAGGGGGCAGCGCGACACCGTCTGGTGCTGCTGTCTCCCGGGCTTTTGTCCCGCCGTGTAACCTCTCAGAGGTCGCCAGCTCTTGGACCAGCCATTCACCGTGGTGAACCGGAACCCTAGCCAGCTATTGTTCAAATTGTGGTGTGCTGCCCTTTCACGGTTGATTAAGCAAGGGGTGTGCCAGGATGGTTTTGCTTTGTTTTTTAGGGGGTTGGGGATTGCTGCGGGTTGGGTTTCACTGTTTTGGGGAGCGGGTTTGGGGGATGTGCACTGCGGTGGGGCGTTTGATGGATGGGTGATAAAATGGCTATAATGACTTGGTTGGTGATTCCATCAGTACAATATCTGATTGATGCTAGTAATTACAGCTACCGCTGAGATAACAGAGAAGAGGTCAGATTCGCAGCCCTGTTGTCATTAAAATCGCTGAGGAAGTATTCTGTAATGGCTGGATTGTAGGCTCATAAAGATGATTTAGCACTGTATGATGTGTCTTTCTCTATGTTCCCTCCAAAAACATGATCGTTAATGAAACACGGAAAGCCTGAGATCGGCGAAACAGACAGCTATGAATACACGATATGATGAAGCTTGCACTCTACTACGTTACAATGAGTGAACGCTAAAAGGATATGTTCATGAAAAATTCTCGCATCATCAGAAGACTGAAGATTGAAGGCCTATTTGGGCAGTATAATGTCAACATTGAATTAAATGACCTTACAGTTATAGTGGGTAAAAATGGCCTAGGTAAAACTACGCTACTAAAAATTTTAAAAGGGTTTATGACTGGCAAGCATGAAATAAATTATGAGGATATATGTGAAAATATTGAACTTTTCTTCGAAGATGGCAATATAATATCCTTTGGGGTTATTAGTGAAGAAATGAGTAGATCGGTCGCTAGTAAAGGCCTCATGCAATACCTCATGAATGATGAAAAAGGTATAGAATCCATTATTCCTGGGATTGATGGAATTAACTCTACTCTCACAGATGTGGAAAAGAAAGATATAGCTGAACGTTTAATAGCAGCAACTATGAAATCCGAAACCTTTCTTAACATGCTGAAAAACGGGTACGGCGAAGTAATAAATAAAAACAACAAGCAGATATTTTCAAATAAATTTCACATCAAAGATATCAAGGATACGATTGTTGTTAGATACATATCAACCGTAAATATTTCAGCCAACGCGGGTAATAATATCGATTTTGGGAATAGTATAGAAAAAAACCCTCTTAACCTTGCAATCTACGATGAACTTAGAATATTATTAAAAAATGAAAACAAGTCAGCAGAAAAGAAATTCAAAGAACAATTAAATACATTCCTTAAAGAATCAGGTAAAAAGACCATACGTAAACATGGAGAATGGATATTTACTAACAAAACAGGTCGTATTCTGGGGCTTGAACAACTTTCTTCTGGTGAACGTCAACTTGTCTATATTCTTGCTACGGCAGCGAACACCTGTAATAAAGCGACTCTCTTCCTAATGGATGAGCCTGAGATATCCTTACATCTTAGCTGGCAGGAAAAGATACTTACGGCCATAATGAACATCAATCCTCTTATGCAGATTATAGCGGTAACACACAGTCCAGGCATTATCATGAATGGCCATATGGATGCGTATGTTGAAATGAAAGACATTATGCGAGGGGTAGAGAATGTCTGAATTGACCGATATAATGCGAAACGGAGAATTTATAAGAGCTTATACTGGGATAGAGTCTTCCGGTTCGCAGAAAGGAATTATTTATATTGAGGATGCATCAGACCGCTTATTCTGGGAAAGGGTTGTAAATACTGTTTGCCCCAACCGATATGATATTAAACCTTTTTCTCGGAATGGTGCTGAGGGCAAGCGTGCACTGGAAAAAGAATATGAGCATCTCAATAAAGACAGGCTAGTCGCTGTAGACAGTGATTATGACTACCTGTGTCCGAGTCGGAATGCATACGCCACGGCACTTAATAGCAACCCCTTTGTTCTCCACACTTTTTTTTACTCAAGGGAAAGTTTCATTAATACTCCGGAGGCAATTGATTCCCTTGCAGGTTGCATTCATCTTCATGAAAGACTCGAAAGCCAACTTATTCAGGCGATTCAGAGTTATTCCAGTGCCATACATGAGGCACTTTGTCTTTTTTCATGGCTACATAACCGCGATCAACAACAATTCAGGGAAGATGTTTTCAACAATAGCATCCGACTTCCGGCAGGAGCCCGACTCCTTGATGCCGAACTCAGAGTGAATGAAGAAGCCTTGCGAGAGCTCAATCGATCGGCGGATGAATATCTAATGCAGCATAGGCCATATATTGATGATCAAGATAGTTACATGCAATATCAAGAAACGCTGAATCAACGGGGTATTAATCCTAATAACGCCATCCTGTTTACCAACGGCCATTATCTTCTCGACTCTGTGTTTCGACCTCTTTATGAGATGTTTATAAATGCAAGTAGGAGAAAAGATAAAGAGTGGGTTGAAGCTAACTGTCAGCAAAGTGAAATCCGGAGTCGTAAAAATCAGGTCGAAAATCATTATAGAGATAATTGTGGTGTCAAACAACTTATTCATCATTGTGAAGCTTACAGAGAAGCGCCGTTCTGGCAGCGAATAATACAAAAGTTGAGTGAAATTGAAAATTCTGCATAAGCTAATCACACGCTCTCCTTAGGGCATCCGCAGCACACTGCGGATGTCGCTAGGTAAGTTAGCATCTCATAAAGGACTTTCCCAGTACGGGACATTTTTCCAAAATAATTGTAAATGGAAATTCAGCAACACGGCAGAAATACAGTGAATAATTACTACGTTCATTGCATCAAGTGCTTTTAAAGAAAATTTGAATCCTAATGGTTATGAAATGCTAAAAATTTAATTCTTCTTCGAGTTACCTTTCTTTGCTAAGGAACTATAAACTAAATCAACTAAAACATATTTTTCACTTATCCAAGGATCATTGATAGATGGATTTAACAAATCAGGCTTCCCTCCCATCAGATTATGGATATAAGAATAGGTATTGATTCTTTTTGAAAGCTCCATGATTTTTATTTGATGTTCTGGTGGAAGCATTTTATATTTAAACCATGTTGTGAATATATGTCTTGTAAGCTCTCTAGTACAAATAAACCATTCACCTTGACGTCTTTCAGTTTTGAACTTTTCATGCAGCTCATTTTCTTTTTGTGCGCCACCAGGTTCCAAGGCATGTATAATCAGTTGCCCAAATGTACCTGTTTGCAAGTTAGACAATCTTTTTAGTACATTATTGGAGCGCCCAATTTTCACATAGAGCCCAGAGTAAGGATTTTCCTTATCAGAAGAACCGGGCCAAGTATCAGGCACTTGTAAAATATAATAAATACTGTTTTCTCTCCCATTTGATACATTATTTGCCCAAGACAACCATTCGTCTATCCATTTCAGAGCATCTTTCTGTGTGTCAAAAGAATGACTTGTAAAGTAAAATTCTCCATTATCCAGTAAGATATCAAAAACATACTTCCCGCCTTCGATTTCCCTTAAGTTATTTACTTGCATGCTGCCCCCCCTAAACACACTAAAATTAATAGTAGTCTTATCTGCAATTATTGGAAATAGCAATCCCCTTGAATATTCTCAAAGTTATTTTATTTCTATCTATTTTGTGACTATCTTGCAACATTTTAGTTCATTTACATAATTTATAGCTTACGAGATGTAAATTTTCGCCCATAGGCTAATGTTCGTACCTTGCTCAACACAGTTATTTATCCACCATGCAGTGAAAGTAACACTGCCCCTCAAAAACCTCAAAGGGGCCCACCCAGCCCCTTTCCCACACCACCCTCTAAGCAGCTAACCAAGCCTGCCCGCACTCAGTGCGCCACAATTCGCGGCTCCTTCACAAACTCCGCCAGAAGCCAAATCATATCGTGCAGCAGCCCCGTAAGCTCTTTCGCAACGTTCGCGGGCAATGTCCCCCCTTTAACGGCCTGGGTAAGTGCCAGCGCATAGTCTATCTGGGTAGCGGTGTCGTGCCAGCAGTCGGGCACGCAGGAGGTCATTTTCTCTCCCACAATCAGCTGGTCAATAAGGTTCGGCGGGAGATCGGCATCGCAGAGTTCGCGGAGTCGATGAAGCGCTTGCAGCAGACGCTCACAGAGCGCAGTGCAAATGACGCTGTCATCACTTTCGACCAGCACGGTCACCAGCGCGGCGCAGTTGTCCGCCACGTCAAAGAGATCGGCGTCAACCGGAAGGGGTCGCGTAATAAGCTGTTGAATAATGTTTTCATCAGATTGCGGGAAAATCAGGGTCTGGATAGTCGCCATATTAGGGCATCCTCTACATGTAATTTTATTCACTACCTTGTGAGTTCCTACGCTCGGGGGTAGCACTGACGGAGGTAGGAATACCGCCCACATAGAAAACGGCCAGCCTTACGGCTGCTCCGCCAGCGCCACCGAGATTGTAACGGGATAAACGCTGCCACGACATACTAAATATCGCTATATGGAATACGGGTTCCTACACCCGATTGCGGATGTGCCGCAACGCCGTCACTTTACGACCCAGGTAATCGGAATAAAAGCATTAACCCTCATTTTCACCGGGTTACTTTTAGGTTTGCGAGGCTCCTTCCAGAAAGACGGTATCGCTCCCCCAATCCAGCGCACTCACCACCTAATTTTGCCCCGACCTCTTTCACAAAACTGATGTATTGTTTTTAAACCATTCATTCCAGTGCAGGACACCTGACCCATGATCACCATCCTCGGCAAAACCACCTCCATCAACGTGCGTAAAGTCCTCTGGACCTGCGAAGAGGCCGGAATTGCATACCAGCAGGAAGATTACGGCAGCGGATTTGCCTCGACGGAAACGGACGCCTTCCGCGCCCTGAACCCCAACGCCATGGTGCCGGTGTTGATCGACGGCGATTTTGTGCTGTGGGAATCGAATTCAATCTGCCGCTACCTGGTGCGCAAAGCCGGACGCGATGACCTGCTGCCATCTCACCCGCAGGCCTGCGCTAACGTCGAGCGCTGGATGGACTGGCAGGCAACCGAATTCAACAACGCGTGGCGCTATGTCTTCCCGGCGCTGGGGCGCAAAAACCCGGACTATAACGATCCCGCGCGGATTGCCGCCGGGATAAAAGAGTGGAACCACTGCATCGGCATTCTTGAGCAGCAGTTGCAGCGCACCGGCGCCTTTACTGCGGGCGAAACGTTTACGCTTGCAGATGTAGTGTTGGGGCTGTCGGTGAACCGCTGGAAGATGACGCCTTTTGACAAACCCGCGGTGCCTGCCATTGATGCCTGGTTTGAACGTCTTAATCAGCGCCCGGCATTTTTGCGACACGGAAATAACGGCATGGTCTGAATTCCCCACGGCCCTATATTCAGCAAGGATATTTTATTTAATTACAAAACCCTGCATGTCGTCAGAGGGAATAATAATTAAGCCATATCCTGGACTGTCCGTTGTATCGCTTTGCTAGCCTGACATTTCAGGCAAAGCTCACCCCGGAGGTATTCTTGCTGATTAAACTCAAAAAAGAACGAACGCATCAGGAGGATCGCCGGTTAGCCCTCTGGCTGGCGACATCCGCCGGCTTGCTCAACGCCATCGCCCTTGGGGCATTTGGCTTTTTCCCCTCTCACATGACCGGCAATACCTCACAATTATCCAGCGAAGTCTCTTCCACCGATCTGAACGATATTATTTTCTTTGGCTCCATTATTCTGGCGTTTGTCACGGGTGCCATTCTTGCGCGCATTATTGTTATCTGGGGCATTATCCATAATATCCGCCTGGTTTTTTGCCAGATCCTGTTTGTCGAAGGGTTATTACTGACCGGTATTTCGGTTTACGAGATGTATTTCCATGCCCTCACCAGCAACCGCACAATTATTATCTTTCTCTGTGGTCTGATGGGGATCCACAATTCCACCTCCACCCAGCTCTCCAGCGGCCGGGTGAGATCGACGCACATCACCGGCACGCTGACGGACGCGGGAATATCGCTGGCCTCGGTAGTCGTGGCGATGCTGCGCCGGGACTACTCCAAAGATACGGCGGCGCAGAAAAGCCAGCTTAAAACCCACTTAACCACCCTGTTCTCGTTTATTACGGGCGGTATCGCGGGGTTACTCCTGTTCCGGTGGATTGGCTTTAATGCAATGCTGGCGCTGGGTGTCATACTGGCGCTGGTATCCGTTTGTTCCATGATTACCATCGCGGTACGTGTGCGCAAAGTTCGCGCAGCCCTCGGCCGATAGTCAAAACGCAGAGGGCAGAATGTCGCGACAGTTGTGACACCGTCACTTTCATGAAGCCGCTTTAGGACTATTCTGCCCTCACTCAGCCAGCCCTTACCTCATAAGGCTTAATCAAGGTTGTCACTAGTTTCATAGGGTTACTGATTTTCCCCCTTCGCTGGAACCCTTCCCAAACGCTTGCTATAGGTCAACTACCCCTGCCGAAACATGGCATAACAACAGGCAACCGCTGGTTGCGATAACGCATGCGCACAGGGAGACACACCGCAATGCATCCATTACTCAAACGCTCGCTGCTGTTTGTCGGCGCCATTATCGTGGTTCTGGCCCTCCTCACCTGGGGCATTGGGCTGGAGACGATCAAGGCGCGCCAGGTTGACCTGATCTACCTCGGGCAACAGCATTTAATCCTCGTATTTTCCTCGATGTTCTTCGCACTGCTGGTTGGCATTCCGGCGGGTATCCTGCTCAGCCGCCCGGCGGCGCGTGGGGTAGCCGAATACGTGATGCAAATCTTCAACGTCGGCAACACCCTGCCGCCGCTGGCCGTTCTGGCGCTGGCGATGGTGGTGATTGGCATTGGCGATACGCCAGCCATCATCGCCCTGTTTCTTGCCTCGCTGCTGCCGATTGTGCGCAATACCTACGCCGGGCTGTGCTCGGTGCCGTCGTCGTTACTGGAAGCGGCAAACGGAATTGGGATGACCAAATGGCAGCGTCTGCGCCAGGTGGAGTTACCTAACGCCTGGCCGGTGATGCTCTCCGGCATCCGCATCGCCACCGCCATTAATGTGGGTACAGCTCCGCTGGCCTTCCTGATTGGCGCCAGCAGTTACGGCGAGCTGATTTTCCCCGGCATCTACCTGAACGACTTCCCGACGCTGATCCTGGGCGCGGCGGCCACCGCGCTGTTTGCCCTGATCCTTGACACCCTGCTGGCTGCGCTGGGTCGCGTGATGAGTCCCCATCTCGCTCGATAACTATAACAAGGAGCTTTCATGAGACTAATATCCAGCCTGACGGCGCTGTGTGCCGCGGCGCTCTTCACCAGCCAGGCGATAGCCGCCCCGCTGATTCTGGCGACCAAGAGCTTTACCGAGCAGCATATTCTCTCGGCCATGACCGTGCAGTACCTGCAAAAGAAAGGGTTCCAGGTGCAGCCGCAAACCAATATTGCGACCGTTATCTCCCGTAACGCGATGATCAACAAACAAATTGATATGACCTGGGAGTACACCGGTACGTCGTTGATCATCTTTAACCACATCAACAAGCGCATGTCGCCGCAGGAATCTTACGAGACGGTTAAGCGTCTGGACGCGAAGCACGGTCTGGTCTGGCTCAAACCCGCCGATATGAACAACACCTATGCCTTCGCCATGCAGCGTAAACGCGCCGAAGCGGAACATATCAACACCATGTCTGAGATGGTGGCGAAAATTGAGCAGGTCCGTAAAACCAACCCGGACAAAAACTGGCTGCTGGGACTGGATCTTGAGTTTGCCGGGCGCAGCGATGGGATGAAGCCGCTGCAGAAGGCCTACAACATGGCGCTGGACCGTCCGCAGATCCGCCAGATGGATCCCGGTCTGGTGTATAACGCGGTGCGCGACGGTTTTGTTGATGCCGGGCTGATCTACACCACCGACGGCCGCGTGAAAGGTTTCGACCTCAAAGTACTGGAAGATGATAAAGGCTTCTTCCCGAGCTATGCCGTCACCCCGGTGGTGCGCAAAGACACGCTGGAGGCGAACCCGGGGCTGGAAGAGGCGCTTAACACCCTCTCCGCCCAGCTCAACAACGACGTTATCACCGAGCTGAACAAGAAGGTGGATATCGATCATCAGTCACCGCAGCAGGTCGCCCGTGATTTCCTGCGTAGCAATAAGCTGTTGTAGGAGGCGCTATGGAGACGATTCACTACATTCTGGATAACTGGGATTACCTGTTAACCCTGACGCTGCAGCATCTGTGGCTGGTGGCGCTGGCGGTTGGCCTGGCCATTATTATTGGCGTTCCGCTCGGCATTCTAATTGTCCGTCACAAATGGCTGGCGACACCGGTGCTGGGGATTGCGACCATCGTGCTGACCATTCCGTCCATCGCCCTGTTTGGCCTGATGATCCCGCTGTTTTCGCTGATCGGTCAGGGCATTGGCGCCCTGCCCGCCATTACCGCGGTGTTTCTCTACTCGCTGCTGCCGATTGTACGCAACACCCATACCGCGCTGGACAGCCTGCCACCGGGTCTGCGTGAGGCCGGACGCGGCATCGGCATGACCTTCTGGCAGCGGCTGCGCTGGGTTGAAATTCCCATGGCGCTACCGGTGATTTTCGGCGGCATCCGCACCGCCGTGGTGATGAACATCGGCGTAATGGCGATTGCCGCCGTGATTGGCGCGGGCGGCCTGGGCCTGCTGTTGCTTAACGGCATCGGCGGGAGCGATATCCGCATGTTGATTGCGGGGGCGCTGATGATTTGTCTTTTAGCGATTGTGCTCGACTGGCTGCTGCACCGTCTGCAGGTGGTACTGACTCCGAAGGGGATTCGATAATGATAAAACTGGAAAACCTCACCAAACATTTTTCACAGAAGCATGGCCAGACCTTTAAGGCCGTGGACAACGTCAACCTGAACGTACCCGAAGGGGAAATGTGCGTCCTGCTCGGCCCGTCCGGCTGCGGGAAAACCACCACCCTTAAGATGATCAACCGCCTGATTACGCCAAGCAGCGGCACGATCCTGATTAACGGTGAAGACACCAGCGGGATGGATACGGTGACGCTGCGCCGCAACATCGGCTACGTGATTCAGCAAATTGGCCTGTTCCCGAACATGACCATCGAAGAGAACATTACCGTGGTGCCGCGCATGCTGGGCTGGGATAAAGCCCGGTGTAAAACCCGTGCCGAAGAGCTGATGGATATGGTGGCGCTGGATCCGCGTAAGTTTCTTCACCGCTATCCGCGCGAGATGTCCGGCGGCCAGCAGCAACGTATCGGCGTGATCCGCGCGCTGGCGGCCGATCCGCCGGTACTGCTGATGGATGAGCCCTTCGGCGCGGTGGACCCCATCAACCGTGAAGTGATCCAGAACCAGTTTCTGGAGATGCAGCGCAAGCTGAAGAAAACCGTGATGTTGGTCAGCCACGATATCGATGAAGCCCTGAAGCTGGGCGATCGTATCGCCGTTTTCCGTCAGGGGAAGATTGTTCAGTGCGCCAGCCCGGACGAGCTGCTGGCGAAGCCGACGAACGAGTTTGTCGGCTCGTTTGTGGGTCAGGACCGCACCCTGAAGCGCCTGCTGCTGGTGTCGGCAGGCGACGTCACCGACCAGCAGCCTACTATCACGGTACGCGGCTCTACCCCGCTTCCAGAGGCCTTTGCCACCATGGATGATAACGATATCCGCGCCATCACCGTGGTGGACGAGCACGGTAAACCGCTGGGGTTTGTGAAACGCCGGGAAGCGCGCAACGCCAGCGGCACCTGTGCCGATATCCTGCATCCATTCCGTATGACCGGCAAAGCGGAAGATAACCTGCGCGTGGTGCTCTCCCGCCTGTATGAAAGCAACACCAGCTGGATGCCGATTGTGGATGA
Source organism: Enterobacter cloacae complex sp. 382A5 (assembly GCF_050031095.1). Lineage (NCBI taxonomy): Bacteria > Pseudomonadati > Pseudomonadota > Gammaproteobacteria > Enterobacterales > Enterobacteriaceae > Enterobacter > Enterobacter cloacae complex sp. 382A5. Next base: position 2,050,075 of record NZ_JBLGVK010000001.1, on the reverse strand, counting down.
AGAGGGTCGCTATAACGGCGAGATTTCGCAGGACTATATCGCGGAGTACCTCAGCTCAGGGCGTACGCGCCGGGCGCTGAATATTCACAGTGAAAGTTAATTCTTCCGGCCGGGCTTGCCCGGCTTTTTTTCGCACGCAGACCTTTTGCTAACCCCGTCATTTCCCGCCACAATATTGCATCGACCCCGTTTACTCGCGACCCATGCAACGTCTTCATACTTACCCCGATATCCGCGCGATGTTTCGCCGGCTTCTGATTGCCACCGTCACGGGCGTACTGGCCGCGCTGGCCGTTGCCGTGTTTCGCCACAGCATGTATCTGCTGGAGTGGCTGTTTCTCAGTAACGACAGCGGCAGCCTGGTGAATGCCGCGGCGGCGTTGTCTCCCTGGCGTCGCATGCTCACGCCTGCTCTTGGCGGCCTGGCAGCCGGATTGTTGCTGTGGGGATGGCAGCGGCTGACGGCGCAACGCCCGCATGCGCCAACGGATTATATGGAAGCGCTGGAAACGGGTGACGGGCAGTTCGATTACGGTGCCAGCCTGGTCAAATCCCTGGCGTCACTGCTGGTGGTTTCCAGCGGAAGCGCCATCGGGCGTGAAGGGGCGATGATCCTGCTCGCTGCCCTCGCCGCCTCCTTGTTTGCGCAGCGCTTTACGCCGAAGTCCGAATGGAAATTATGGATAGCCTGCGGGGCGGCGGCGGGAATGGCCAGCGCCTACCACGCGCCGCTAGCCGGAAGCCTGTTTATTGCGGAAATCCTGTTCGGCACGCTGATGCTCGCCTCGCTCGGCCCGGTAGTCATTGCGGCCGTCGTAGCGCTGCTGACGACGCGTCTGTTAAGCCCTGGCGCTACCACGCTGTATGAGGTGCATCTCAGCGAAACGCTCACTGCGGGCGATTACGGGTTGATCGTTATCATCGGTCTGCTGGCGGGCGTCTGCGGCCCGCTGCTGATGTGGCTGATGACGGTTAGCCACGCCCTGTTTCTGCGTCTCAAACTCTCACCCCCCTGGCAGTTGGCGCTCGGGGGGGTGATCGTCGGGCTGTTGTCGCTTCTTACGCCCAAAGTGTGGGGCAATGGCTATAGCGTGGTGCAGTCCTTTCTGCTCTCACCGCCGCTGCTGTCCGTCATTGCGGGCGTGTTTATCTGTAAGCTGCTGGCGGTCCTGGCAAGCAGCGGTTCGGGCGCACCAGGCGGGGTCTTCACGCCGACGCTGTTTGTCGGGCTGGCGACAGGAATGCTCTTTGCGCAGCTTTTTGCGCTGTGGCTGCCGGGTTCTGAAACGGCGATTTTGCTGGGACTGGCGGGGATGGCGACGTTGCTCGCTGCCACGACGCATGCGCCTATTATGTCGGCGCTGATGGTGTGTGAAATGACCGGGCAGTATTTTCTGCTACCCGGCCTGCTGATTGCCTGCGTTGTTGCGTCCGTGCTCTCGCGAACGTTACGCCACGACTCGATCTACGGCCAGCACACTGCCGAGAGCAGAGAGATCGATGTACTGCGCTAGTTCGCGCTGCTCGGCGCGCGGCAAATAAGGCAGTTCGCCCACCAGAGGGCCGGGCAGTTTTTTGCTCAGCACGTCGATGATTTCTGCATAGTGCGCAAGGCCAGGGTTGATACGGTTTGCCACCCAGCCCACTAACGGCAGGCCGTCATTGGCGATCGCCTGCGCCGTCAGCAGCGCATGGTTGATACACCCTTCCTGGATGCCCACCACAATCACCACCGGCAGTTGTTCCTGCACCACCCACTCGGAAAGTGGACGCAAATCGTTCATCAGGCTGCGCCAGCCGCCCGTGCCTTCAACCACAACGTGATCAACCTTCTCGCTCAGGTTCGCCAGCCCATCCGACAGCAGGGTGTAATTGATCAGCCCGCTGTGCGCCACGCTGCTCTCCTCTTCGCTCAGGGCTATAGGATTGACCGCATCATAAGGCAGCTCCAGGGATGAGACGCTTTGTAAAACCAGGGCATCTTTATTGCGCAGCCCCTCTGGCGTCTCTTTACTGCCTTTTGCGACCGGTTTGTACCCTGCAACACGTTTACCGCTTGCTGCCAGCGCCTGTAGCAACGCGCGCGATACAACAGTCTTGCCGACAGAGGTATCTGTACCAGTAACAAAGAAACGCTTAAGCATGACTCATTCCACCTCTTGGGTATGCTTCGAAAATATAAACCAGGTAAATAATTCAGTGGGGGAAGTCTACGGGAAGCGTGCGCTATCCGGCTTGAGATAGCGCAATTTTTAGTAAGTCTGTGGAAAAGAGTTAGCCCTGCAGCAGGCGGATCAGTAAGGAGCCGTTATACATTGCATCTTTCACCAGCGCGGCGCCGGCCATGGTGCCCTGGTTCGAAAACTGCGTGCTTTCGACCACAATGTTTTTGCTGTAGGCGGGCAGCGCCTGCTGATTAATGCAGGCCGAGATCGCCGGGAAGAGGATATCCGCCGCCTGGCTGAGCGGGGAGCCGATCAGGATTTTTTGCGGGTTAAACAGATTCACCATAATGGCGAGAATGCGCCCGACGTTATTCCCTACGCCAGTAATGATGTCCTTAGCCAGCAGATCGCCCTGCCGCGCCGCTGTGCACAAGGAATCTACCGTCAGGGGTTGCCCGTGCAACGAGGAGCTCATGGACTGGCTGAGCCTCACCTGCGCCAGCTCAAGCACACTTTCCACGCTGGCAATGGTCTCAAGGCAGCCGTGGTTGCCGCAGTAGCAGCGTTTCCCGTAGGGATCGACCTGCGTGTGGCCGATCTCCACCAGGCTACTGCTGCCCGCATGCAACAGGCGTCCGTCGGTGATGACGCCCGCCCCGACGTTATGGTCGATCACCACCTGAATGACATCCCGCGCCCCGCGTGACGCGCCAAACAGCGCCTCCGCCATAGTCCAGGCGCTGATGTCATGCTGAATGTAGACCGGTACGCCGGTATGGTTTTTCAGGACCTCACCCAGCGGCATCTCTTTGACGTCTTCATAAAACGGCATGCGGTGCACAATGCCGTTCTCGGTATCAATAATGCCCGGCATGGTGATGGCAATCGCCGTTAAGCGTTCAAGCTTCTGCTGGTGACGAATAAAGAAATGATCGATATGCGTGACAATCGCCTCAAGAAGCGGTTGATCAGCGTTAAGCGGCAGCTCCAGCCGGTCTTCCACCACCAGCTTGCTGCTGAGATCGCGCAGCGCAAGAAAGATCTCACCCCGGCTGATGCGCAGCGACAGGTAATGCCACGCTTCCGTCTCCACCACCAGCCCGACCGCCGGACGACCCCGGCTCCCCGGCTCCTGAATCTCCGTCTCCTGAACCAGGTGGGCTTCCAGCATTTCGCGAACAATCTTGGTAATACTGGCGGGAGCCAGTTGGGCCAGGCGCGACAAATCGATACGCGAAACCGGACCAAGCTGATCAATCAGGCGATATACCGCGCCAGCGTTGGTCTGCTTAATCTGATCAATATGCCCTGGCTGACTATCAGCAACCACCTCGTACTCCCTTATTTTCGAGCTTCGAAATAAACTTTGGGCTATGGTGAAGCACTTGCATGGCCGTCGTCAAATATTTACTTAGCCATGTGATTTACTGCACATTTTTGCCCATTTTTCCCTATAAATATCGCCCGGCAGAGGCGGTGATAAGCTGCTTTTTAAAACGCTGTGCCGCATTGCTCTGTTCATGATGTCTGGACCACACCAGCCACATCTCCGATACCGCATCGTCTTCGGCAAGCGGAACCCAGCACATTTCACGCAATTGTACCCGTTTAAAGGAGGCCGGGAGAATAGAAACCCCCAGCCCGGCGGCGACCAGGCCTATTATTGTCATCGCCTCTCCTACCTCCTGGGTAATGACCGGGGCGAGATCGTAGCGGCGCATCAGGCCCAGAATATCGTCATACAGACCGGTTCCCACCTGCGGGTCGAAAAAGACAAACGGCTCTTTCGCCAGCTCCGCCAGCGTGACGGCAGGTTGCGACGCCAGGGGGTGATCGCGCGGGATCATCGCCATCAGCGGCTCGCGCAGGATCACCTGCCACGCCAGCGAATCCGGCAGTTGAGTGTTGCGCATCAGCCCTAAATCCAGCGCCCCTTCATTCAGCGGAGCTATTTGTTCCCTGGTATTAATTTCGCGCGTCTGAATATGCACGTCCGGGAAGTCACGGCGAAACGACGACAGGGTTTGCGAGACGGCGCTGATAAACGGGGCAGACGAGGTAAACCCGATGCGCAATTCACCGGCTTCCCCCAGGTAGAGCCGCTCTGCGCGGGCGGCGGCGTCGTCAACCATGCTCAGAATTTGTCGGCTGTCGGCCAGAAACTGCCTGCCTGCCGCCGTCAGGCTCACGCTACGGTTGGTGCGGGCGAGAAGACGGGCGCCAATCTGCTGCTCCAGGATCTGAATTTGCTGGCTGAGCGGCGGCTGCGAAATGTTCAGGCGCGCGGCGGCGCGGCCAAAATGGAGTTCTTCTGCCACCGCGACAAAGTAGCGTAAATGACGCAGTTCGATATTCATATTTTATATGTATCATTTGAGATTATTAATATATTAGACAGAATATTTACATTTTCCTACCCTGAAGAGGTGGTCATACCCGTCACCAGAAACCACGGGGATGTTTAAGCAAGGAACATGTGTGAGTCGTACATCTACCGTTGATATCGAACCGGCACGCGATATCGATGATTTACCCGCAGCTTCTCAGCCGGCGCAGTTTATTAAACGTGGTACCTCCCAATTTATGCGCGTCACGCTGGCGCTGTTCTCAGCCGGTCTGGCAACCTTTGCCCTGCTCTACTGCGTTCAGCCTATCCTTCCCGTGCTGTCACATGAGTTTGGTGTCTCACCGGCCAGCAGCAGTATTTCTCTCTCTATTTCAACCGGGATGCTGGCTGTCGGCCTGCTTTTTACCGGCCCTCTCTCTGATGCCATTGGGCGTAAACAGGTGATGGTGACCGCGCTGATGCTGGCGTCGGTTTGTACGTTGCTCTCCACCATGATGACCAGCTGGCACGGGATCCTGATGATGCGCGCGCTCATCGGGTTATCCCTCAGCGGCGTGGCGGCGGTCGGGATGACCTATCTCAGCGAAGAGATCCACCCGAGCTTTGTCGCGTTCTCCATGGGGCTGTACATCAGCGGGAACTCCATTGGCGGTATGAGCGGACGCCTGCTGAGCGGCGTGTTTACAGACTTCTTTACCTGGCGCATTGCGCTGGCGGTGATTGGCTGCTTTGCACTGGCCTCTGCGCTGATGTTCTGGAAAATTCTGCCGGAATCACGCCACTTCCGCCCCACCTCCCTGCGTCCGAAAACGCTGTTTATCAACTTCCGCCTGCACTGGCGGGATAAAGGGCTGCCGCGGCTGTTCCTGACCGGCTTCCTGCTGATGGGATCGTTCGTCACGCTGTTTAACTATATTGGCTATCGTCTGATGCTTTCGCCGTGGCATCTTAGCCAGGCGGTGGTGGGCCTGCTCTCCGTGGCGTATCTGACCGGGACCTGGAGCTCGCCAAAAGCCGGAGCGATGACCGCCCGCTATGGCCGTGGGCCGGTGATGCTGGTCTCAACCGCCGTGATGTTGCTGGGCCTGTTGTTGACGCTCTTCTCGTCCCTGTGGCTAATTTTCACCGGAATGCTGCTCTTCTCTGCCGGTTTCTTCGCCGCGCATTCCGTTGCCAGCAGCTGGATTGGCCCGCGCGCCCGTCGTGCCAAAGGCCAGGCATCCTCTTTGTATCTGTTTAGCTATTATCTTGGCTCCAGCTTCGCCGGGACACTGGGCGGCGTGTTCTGGCACAACTACGGCTGGAACGGCGTGGGCGGGTTTATCGCGCTGATGCTGTGTGGGGCGCTGCTGGTGGGAGCCAGTCTTCATAAACGTCTGAGATAACAAGCCTGCGGGCTGATGTCCGGTAAGACGAACGATCCAGATAAACGGCACCAGCGTACTGGTGCCGTTTTTACATTCAGGAATCCCAGGCCTGCTCTATCTTAGCGGCTTCAAACTGCGGAGGCGGTTTGCGGAAACGGCGCGTCAGCCATGTCAGGTAAAGGACCCCCAGTGCCGCCCAGATGAGGCCAAGCGTCAGGGATGTCGCCTCGAGATTTATCCACAGCACGCCGACCGTGACGGCACCAATGAGTGGCAACAGGAGATAGTGGAACCGATCTTTCCACGTTTTGTTCAGCCCCTTACGCCGCCAGAAATGGTTGTACACCGAGAGATTAACAAACGTAAACGCCACCAGCGCGCCAAAGTTGATCAGCGCCGTCGCGGTCACGAGGTCAAAGTACAGGGCCGACAGCGCCACTATCCCTACCATAATGACGTTCAGGGCCGGAGTACGCCATTTCGGATGCACGTAGCCAAACACCCGCTCCGGAAAGACGTTGTCACGCCCCATTACATACAATAAGCGTGAGACGCTGGCATGTGAGGCCAGGCCTGAAGCGAGCGTATTCACAAACGTGGTACACAGAAACACCGACTGGAAGAGCTTGCCGCCCACGTACAGCGCAATTTCCGGCAGCGCGGCGTCCGGGTTCTTGAAGCGCGCGATCGTCGGGAAGAAGAGCTGCATGAAAAACGAGGCAACAATGAATATCAGCCCGCCATACAGTGCGGTCAGGAAAATGGCTTTGGGAATCACCCGCGCCGCGTTTGGCGTCTCTTCCGACAGCGTGGTGACCGCGTCAAAGCCGAGGAAAGAGAAGCAGACGATAGTCGCGCCGGTAATAATCGGGATCAGATGTGCGTTCTCGCTGATAAACGGCTGCATCGACCAGACGGTGCCAACGCCCTCCCCCTTGTGCAAACCATGTACCACGAGTATGACAAACACCACCATGATGGCGATCTGCACCAGCACAAACAGGGTGTTGAAGTTGGCGACCAAATTAACACTCTTCAGGTTCGCCAGCGTCAGGATCGTCACAAACCCTACCACCCACACCCACGGTGGGACTTCCGGGAACAATGCGGAAAGGTAGATCTTCGCCAGCAGCACGTTGATCATCGGCAGGAAGAGATAGTCCAGCAGCGATGACCAGCCGACCATAAAACCCAGATGGGGTCCGATCGATTTCTGCGTGTAGGTGTACGCAGAGCCCGCTTCCGGGAACTGTCGTACCAGTTTGCCATAGCTGATGGCGGTAAACATGACGCCCGCCAGCGCCAGGAGATACGAGGCGGGCACGTGGCCATTGCTGATACCGGACACAATGCCGAAGGTATCAAACACGGTCATGGGGGTGAGGTAAGCCAGCCCCATCATCACCACCTGCCAGAGCTTGAGGGAACTGCGCAGCCGGGTTCTTCCGGCCATGCCCGGCGAATCAAGAGATGTGTTAGTCGCCATAGACCATCCCCCCCATGCTTACCGTGGTTTGCAATCGCGTTGACCTTAACGCAAACCTGCTTAGCAAAGGGGGAAGTTGTAAAGAACATACGCGATCGTACCAGCGCAGCGTCTCTCGCTCGCACTCACAGCAGGCGCCTGACTGGCCCCCTTCGCCCTGCGGATAGTTGAACATCTGCATCATTTCCTACCTCGTCACACAGTGTCGTTAAGAAAGTCCCTGTGCCGCCTGCGCTCCATAACGCGACTCCCGGGAGATAGCTGGCGTGCCAGCGAACAGTTCGGCCAGGCTCCGCGCAGGCCGTTTGGTGATACGTATGCAATGAAACAAAGCGGCCCCTGACCGGGGCACGTCATCAGGCGTTTTTCAGCATCCACTCGATTTCAGTTTCGGTAATCAGGCGTTCGAACTGCAGTAATTCATCATTTTTGCAGGCGTGATAGACGTGGCAGAAACGTTCGCCCAGCCGCTCGCGAAGGTGATCGTTTTGCATAAATTCCCACAGCGCATCGCTCTGACGAATCGGGAACGGCAATCCGTCCTGCTCCAGACCATTGCCTTCAACTTCTTCCTGCAGGAGTAAATCGTTATCCAGCCCGTGTAAAATGCCGGCAAAAATCGCCGCCATCACCAGATACGGATTCGCGTCTGCTCCCGCCACCCGGTATTCGACCCGGTGGTTATGGCGATCGCCGCAGGGGATACGCAGGGCAACCGTGCGATTATTGTGTCCCCATGACGCCTGCGTCGGCACGTACATTCCCGGCTGGAAACGGCGGTAGGAGTTGACGTTCGGCGCCAGCAGCGCCATGGACGCTGGCATCAGATCGATCATCCCGGCCAGCGCGCGTTTCAGCAGCGCGGAATCCTCACCGCTGGCGTCTGCGAACACGTTTTCGCCTCTGTTGTTTTGCATGCTGATGTGGATATGCATCCCGCTGCCCGCATGTTCTTCATACGGCTTTGCCATAAACGTGGCGTGCATCTTGTGTTTTTCCGCCATCTGCCTGACGAGACGTTTTAACGCCAGCGCATCATCGCAGGCATCCAGCACGTTTTCCGTATGGTGCAGGTTAATCTCAAACTGGCCCGGGGAGGCTTCAGCCACTGCCCCGTCGGCGGGGATCAACTGCAGCTGCGCCAGTTCGTCAATGTCATTCAGCACGTCAGCAAAGTGGTTGAGATTATCAACCGAGTAGACCTGACTCTGCGTGTTACGCACGTCGGTGCCCGGCGCGCAGGGTGGCTGCAGATAGCCGTCGGCATCGCGTTTACGGTCAAGTAAATAGAACTCCAGCTCTACCGCTACCACGGGGAACAGACCGCGCTGGCGCAGCTGCTGCCAGAGTCGGTTGAGTACGTTCCGCGGCTCAACGTCAAAGGGAGCGCCATCTTCATCGACCATGGTGAGCTGCACCTGACCAATGTATTCCGGGTCGGCGGCGGAGGGTGTCAGGGTGCCCGGCACCGGCACACAGATACAGTCCGGCTCGCCCAGCTCCTGCCCCAGCCCTGCCTCTTCCACAACGTTACCCAGAATGTCCATGGCGAAAACCGATGCCGGGAAATAGCAGCCTTTTTCAAGTTTGTTCAGTCCGGCAACCGGGATGCGTTTGCCACGAAAACAGCCGTTCAGGTCGGTCAGGAGGACATCAATAAACTGGGTGTCAGGATACTTTTCTAAATAGCGCTTCACTTCCTGCGTAAAGGCGCTGCCCCGCCTCTCATCCGTGTGCTGCACAAAGTTCTCAACTTCTACGATATTGGTTTCCATGATTTACCACCGTTTTTGGGATTTGCGTTCGCTGCTCTGGACTGTCAAATATAATGTCCACACTATCGAATCTGTATGCAAACAAATTGTTTGTCAAATGTTAAATTAAGTTTGCAAAAGGCAGATCTCGTTGCTAGATTGAGAAAATATTGAACGAAAAGGCCGTTTCACAGGCGAGAATGGCCTAAATTTAGTCCACTTTGTGAGGGCGATCATGGAAAATATAATGAACAAGCCAGTTATTGGCGTGGTGATGTGCAGAAACAGGCTTAAGGGTCATGAGACCCAGACCCTGCAAGAAAAGTACCTGAATGCCATTATTAACGCGGGGGGCTTACCTGTTGCCTTACCGCATGCGCTGGCAGAGCCAGAGCTTATTACCGCTCTGCTGCCAACCCTGGACGGAATTTACCTGCCGGGCAGCCCAAGTAACGTGCAGCCGCACCTTTATGGTGAAAACGGCGATGAGCCTGACGCCGATCCCGGGCGAGATCTTCTGAGTATGGCGCTGATTGCTGCCGCGCTCGAAAGGCGCATCCCCATTTTCGCCATCTGCCGGGGGCTGCAGGAAATGGTTGTTGCCACGGGAGGGACGCTGTATCGCCGCCTGTTCGAGCAGAACGACCTGCTTGAGCACCGGGAAGATCCTGAACTGCCGGTTGAGCTACAATACGCCCCTTCTCATGAAGTTCAGGTCCAGGAGGGAGGACTGCTGTCTCAATTAATACCAGGCTGTAACACATTTTGGGTAAACTCGTTACACGGGCAAGGTGCACGGACGTTAGGACCACGGCTCCGCGTGGAGGCCCGCTCGACGGACGGGCTCGTCGAAGCGGTCAGCGTTCATGACCACCCTTTTGCCCTCGGCGTGCAATGGCACCCCGAATGGAACAGCAGCGAGTACGCCCTGTCACGCATGTTGTTTGAAGGTTTTATCACCGCCTGTCAAAGCCACATTGCCGAGAAGCAACGGCTTTGACCACTACCGTAAAGGAAATGCAACTATGAGCGATGACGGACTGGCGCCAGGGAAACGTCTGTCTGAGATCCGTCAGCAATTGGGTCTCTCGCAGCGGCGTGCCGCCGAACTGTCTGGGTTAACACACAGTGCCATCAGCACCATTGAGCAGGACAAAGTCAGTCCTGCCATCAGTACGCTGCAAAAGCTGCTGAAAGTTTATGGGCTGTCGCTCTCGGAATTCTTTTCGGAACCGGAAAAACCTGATGAACCGCAGGTGGTTATTAATCAGGAAGACCTTATCGAAATAGGCAGTCAGGGGGTTTCGATGAAGCTGGTTCATAACGGAAATCCGAACCGTACGCTGGCGATGATTTTTGAAACTTACCAGCCAGGAACCACGACCGGAGAGAGGATCAAACACCAGGGTGAGGAGATCGGTACGATACTGGAAGGTGAAATAGTGCTGACCATTAATGGCCAGCCTTATCACCTGGTTGCGGGGCAAAGCTATGCCATTAATACCGGCATACCGCACAGCTTCAGCAACACCTCGGCAGGCATCTGCCGCATTATCAGTGCCCACACCCCCACCACGTTCTAATTACCACTCAGTCCCGGCGTAAGTGCGCTTACGCCGGGACAAATAAAAACGATCAATGTCGGCATTCAGCGGGTTAATTCCCGGGATGCCTCACGGCTTCGTATTGCCTGAAACGGCCATGACCTTATTTATCTGATTGCGAAAGAAAGGAGTGAATATGCATTTTCAGCACCTGACTTACTGGCAGGATAAAGCAAAAAACAGCGCCATTGAGACCCGGTTATTTATTAACGGTGCCTATTGTGACGCCGCCGATAATGCCACGTTTGAAACCGTCAATCCCGCGACACAACAGACGCTGGCGAACGTGGCCCGGGGCAAGCAGGCGGACGTGGACCGTGCAGTCCAGGCGGCGCGTGAGGTATTTGAACGCGGTGACTGGTCGCAGGCGTCTCCGGCGCAGCGCAAGGCCGTGCTCAATAAGCTCGCCGATTTGATGGAACGCCACGGCGAAGAGCTGGCCTTACTGGAAACACTGGACACCGGTAAACCCATCCGCCACAGCCTGCGCGACGATATTCCCGGCGCGGCGCGCGCCATTCGCTGGTACGCCGAAGCGGCGGATAAAGTCTACGGCGAAGTGGCACCTACGGGGCCGGGCGAACTGGCGATGATCGTGCGCGAGCCGATCGGGGTGGTTGCGGCCATCGTTCCCTGGAACTTCCCGCTGCTGCTGGCCTGCTGGAAGCTGGGCCCGGCACTGATCGCGGGCAACAGCGTGGTATTGAAACCGTCGGAGAAATCGCCACTCACCGCCCTGCGTTTGGTCGGGCTGGCGAAAGAGGCAGGCCTGCCGGACGGCGTACTGAATGTGATAAGCGGTTACGGCCACGAAGCGGGCCAGGCGCTGGCACTGCATCCAGAAGTCGAGGTGCTGACGTTTACCGGCTCTACCCGTACCGGCAAGCAGCTGTTGAAGGACGCGGGAGAAAGCAACATGAAGCGCGTCTGGCTGGAGGCGGGCGGCAAGAGCGCCAACATTATATTTGCCGACTGTCCGGACCTCGACAAAGCCGTGAGCGCGACCGCCGCCGGGATTTTTTATAACCAGGGGCAAGTCTGTATCGCCGGTACCCGCCTGCTACTCGAAGACAGCATCGCCGACGACTTTCTGGCAAAGCTAAAAGCGCAGGCCCGTCACTGGCAGCCGGGCGATCCGCTCAACCCTGACAGCACGATGGGCATGCTCATCGACGCTGCACATGCCGATACCGTCCACACGTTTATTCGCGAGGGAACCCGAAAAGGTACGCTGCTGCTTGACGGGCGGGAACAAGCATGGCCTTGTGCAGTCGGTCCCACCATTTTTGTCGACATCGATCCTGCCTCCCCGCTGTGCCGGGAAGAGATTTTCGGGCCGGTGCTGGTCGTCACCCGTTTTAAAACCGAAGAAGAAGCCTTAACGCTGGCCAACGACAGTGAATATGGGCTTGGCGCGGCGGTATGGACCCGCGATCTTTCCCGCGCGCACCGCATGAGCCGCCGCCTGAAAGCAGGCTCGGTCTTCGTCAATAACTATAACGACGGCGATATGACCGTACCCTTTGGCGGCTATAAGCAGAGCGGCAACGGTCGCGATAAGTCCCTGCACGCGCTGGAAAAATTTACTGAACTGAAAACCATCTGGATTGCCCTGGAGTCTCAATCATGACCGAACATACCACCAGCTACTACGCGGCCAGCGCGAACGCTTACGAACCTTTCCCGACGCTTAACGAGTCGATCAGCTGTGACGTGTGCGTGGTGGGCGGCGGCTATACCGGCCTCTCCTCCGCGCTGCATCTCGCCGAAATGGGCTACGACGTGGTGCTCCTTGAAGGGGCGCGCATCGGCTTCGGCGCCAGCGGACGCAACGGCGGCCAGCTGGTTAACTCTTACAGCCGCGATATCGACGTGATTGAGAAAAACTACGGACCCGATGCCGCCAGAGTCCTCGGGAGCATGATGTTTGAAGGCGGGGAGATCATCCGGGAGCGTATCCAGCGCTATCAGATCCAGTGCGACTATCGTCCCGGCGGGCTGTTTGTGGCGCTAAACCATAAGCAACTTGAGACGCTGGAGGAGCAAAAAGCCAACTGGGAACGCTACGGGAATACGCAGCTGGAGTTGCTGGACGCCAGTGCCATCCGCCGGGAGGTCGACAGCGAACGCTATACCGGCGCGCTGCTGGACCGCAGCGGGGGGCATATTCATCCACTGAACCTGGCGATCGGCGAAGCAGACGCCATTCGCCTGAACGGCGGACGGGTGTATGAACAGTCCCCGGTGACCGCCATTCAGCACACCAGCCCGGCTGTGGTAAGCACGCAGCATGGCCAGGTGACGGCCCGCTACGTGATCGTCGCCGGGAATGCCTATCTGGGCGATAAGATAGAACCGGAACTGGCAAAACGCAGCATGCCTTGCGGCACTCAGGTTGTGACCACCGCCCCGCTGCCGGAAGCGGTCGTCCGCACGCTGATCCCCAATAACTACTGCGTGGAAGATTGTAACTACCTGCTGGATTACTACCGTCTTACCGCCGACAACCGCCTGCTGTACGGCGGTGGCGTCGTCTATGGCGCGCGCGATCCGGACGATGTCGAGCGTCTGGTGATGCCAAAGCTACTGAAAACCTTCCCACAGCTGGCTGGCGTCAAAATCGACTACCGCTGGACGGGCAACTTCCTGCTGACCCTGTCGCGCATGCCGCAGTTTGGTCGTCTGGATAAAAACATCTATTACATGCAGGGCTACAGCGGCCACGGCGTGACCTGCACCCACCTGGCCGGACGGCTGATCTCGGAACTGTTGCGCGGTGACGCTGAGCGCTTTGATGCGTTTGCCAACCTTCCGCACTACCCCTTCCCGGGCGGTCGCAGCCTGCGGATTCCATTCACGGCGATGGGCGCGGCGTATTACAGCCTGCGCGATCGTCTTGGCGTATGAGCGTTTCGACAAAAGGGTATCTGACATGAGTAACCAGGAATTTCATCAGCGTAGACTTTCTGCCACCCCGCGCGGCGTAGGCGTAATGTGTGATTTCTTTGCCCGCACGGCGGAGAATGCCACGCTTACCGACGTGGAAGGCAACGACTATATTGATTTCGCCGCCGGGATCGCGGTACTGAATACCGGCCATCGGCATCCTGCACTGGTGGCTGCAGTGGAAAAACAGCTTCACCAGTTCACCCACACGGCCTACCAGATTGTGCCGTATGAAAGCTACGTTTCATTAGCCGAAAAACTTAACGAGCTGGCTCCGGTGCAGAGCCCGGCCAAAACGGCATTCTTCACAACGGGCGCGGAAGCGGTGGAAAATGCCATTAAAATCGCCCGGGCCCACACCGGCAGACCGGGCGTGATTGCCTTCGGAGGAGGCTTTCACGGTCGAACCTATATGACCATGGCCTTAACCGGCAAGGTCGCGCCTTATAAGCTGGGATTTGGCCCCTTCCCGGGGTCGGTTTATCACGTGCCCTATCCCTCGGAGCTGCACGGCATCACGACGCAGGATGCCATCACGGCGATAGAACGTCTGTTCAAAGCAGACATTGAGGCGAAACAGGTAGCGGCGATTATTTTTGAACCCATTCAGGGTGAAGGCGGCTTCAACGTCGCCCCGCCAGATCTGGTGGCCGCCATCCGCCGTATCTGTGATGAACACGGGATCGTGATGATTGCCGACGAAGTACAGAGCGGCTTCGCCCGTACGGGGAAACTGTTTGCCATGGAACACTACGCCGACAAGCCCGACCTGATGACGATGGCGAAAAGCCTGGCAGGCGGAATGCCGCTGTCCGGCGTGGTGGGCCGCGCCGAAATCATGGACGCGCCGGCGCCCGGCGGTCTGGGGGGGACCTATGCAGGCAACCCGCTGGCGGTGGCCGCCGCGCACGCGGTGCTGAATATTATCGACAACGAGTCACTGTGCGCCCGCGCCCGGCATCTGGGCGATCGACTGAAAGCCACCCTGGAAGAGATTCAGGGCACCTTCCCTGCGCTCGTGGCGATAAGGGGAAGAGGATCGATGATTGCGGCGGAGTTTTTTGATCCCGAGAGCCGTGCACCTTCGGCCGCCATCGCGCAGGCGATCCAGCAAAAAGCACTCGCCCAGGGCCTGCTGTTATTGATCTGCGGCCAGTACGGCAACGTGATCCGCTTCCTTTATCCGCTGACCATTCCGGATGCCCAGTTCACCCAGGCGCTGGCGATCTTGCAACAGGTTATGCGTGATAAGACCTAAGTAACCACCGAAAACCGTCTCCCGGCATTCCGGAGACGGTTTCAACGGAGGAGATCGGCTTAGATTTCCTCCGTGTGGGAAATGCTGGGGAATTTGGTCTGTTTCATTGTATGCTCCCTGAAACACATCCCTGGCAAGAGGAAATAAGAATTGCAAAAAACATCAGCCTATCAGTCACTTGTGAAAACCTTCCAGCGTCTCTCCCGCTTCTCGCACCTCTCCTCCATCGCCAGTTGGGACATGTTCACCATGATGCCGCCCGGCGGCAGCGCCGCGCGCGGTGAAGCGCTGGCGGAGATGAGCGTCCTGCAACATCAGATCCTGACCGACAAAAAAGTGGGTGAATGGCTGGCTGCAGCGGCAGGTGAAGATTTGAATGACGTCGAACAGGCCAACCTGCGTGAAATGACGCGTCAATATCAGCAGGCCTCGCTGCTGCCGGAATCGCTGGTGGAAGCCAAATCGCTGGCGGGCAGCAAATGTGAGCACGCCTGGCGTACCCAGCGTCCGGCCAATGACTGGCAAGGCTTTTCCGCCAATCTGAAAGAGGTGGTAAAACTCAGCCGTGAAGAGGCGCGTCTGCGCGCGGAGGCAAAAGGTTGCTCACCTTACGATGCGCTGCTGGATATTTTTGAGCCAGACATGACCAGCGCGCGTCTGGACGTGCTCTTTGCCGACATGAAGTCGTGGCTGCCGGATCTGCTGGCAAACGTGGTCGACAAGCAGTCCAGGCAGACCTTCGTTCCGCCTCAGGGCCCCTTCCCGACGGCAACGCAGCGTGAGCTGGGGCTGGAAGCCATGAAGATGCTCGGCTTCGATTTCAACGGCGGTCGTCTGGACGTGAGCGCGCACCCGTTCTGCGGCGGCGTGCCGGAAGATGTGCGCATTACCACGCGGTATGACGAAGATGAACTCCTCAGCGCCCTGTTTGGCGTGATCCACGAAACCGGACACGCGCGCTACGAACAGAACCTGCCGCGCGCGTGGGCCGGTCAGCCCGTTGCCCTGGCGCGTTCAACGGCAATCCACGAATCCCAGAGTCTGTTCTTTGAGATGCAGCTTGGCCGCAGCGAGGCGTTCCTGAAACATCTCCTCCCTGCCGTTCATGCCCGTTTTGGTAGCCAGGCGGCGTTTAGCGAAGAGAATTTTATCGCCTGGAACCAGCGCGTGAAGCCGGGCTATATCCGCGTCGATGCCGACGAAGTGAGCTACCCGGCACACGTGGTGCTGCGCTATGAGATTGAGCGGGCGCTGATCAATGGCGATATCGAGGTGGAGGACATCCCGGCCCTGTGGGATGAGAAAATGCAGGCCTGGCTCGGGTTATCCACCAAAGACAACTACCGCAACGGCTGTATGCAGGATATCCACTGGACCGACGGCGGATTCGGTTACTTCCCGTCTTATACGCTGGGGGCGATGTACGCCGCGCAGCTGTTCCATGCCGCGAAAACGGCGCTGCCAGGTCTGCAGGCCTCTATCGCTGACGGGGATCTGTCGGCCCTGTTTGACTGGCTGCGCCAGAACGTCTGGCAACACGGCAGCCGGTTTACCACATCACAGCTGATCACCCAGGCGACGGGAGAAGATCTGAATATCCGCTACTTCCGTGAACACCTGACCTCGCGTTACCTGTAATGACCCACGCCGGGGAAAGCCCCCGGCGTTGTACAAACGGTTACACGCCGATACCAATCACTCACGGAAACCCCGAATTTACAGGGATATAGTTATTTCAACGGCCCCGCAGTGGGGTTAAATGAAAAACCAAATTCGAGGGTATGAACATGAATAAAGTATTAGCTCTGGTTGTTGCCGCTGCTATGGGTCTGTCTTCTGCTGCGTTCGCTGCTGAGACTACTGCAACTGCTCCAGCTGCCGCTGCACCTGCTGCAACCACCGCTGCACCGGCAAAAACGGTACACCACAAGAAACATCACAAAGCTGCTAAACCTGCTGCTGAGCAAAAAGCGCAGGCGGCTAAAAAGCACCACAAAAAAGCCGTAAAACAAGACGCCGCTAAACCTGCTGTTGAGCAGAAAGCACAGGCCGCCAAAAAGCACCACAAAAAAGCGACTAAACCCGCTGTAGAGCAGAAAGCTCAGGCCGCTAAAAAGCATCACAAAAAAGCAGTAAAACACGAAGCTGCTAAACCAGCTGCTCAGCCAGCTGCGTAAGAGTACAAGCTAAACCGTGCCCTTCGGGGCACGTTGGTAAACCGGCGCTGAACCTTTCAATACAGCGCCGTTTTTTTATCCGGAGGGCGTATGCTGCGACGCTATCGGTTTGAGTTGATCCTTATCCTGCTTATTTTATGCGCGCTCATCGCAAGCCAGTTTTATCTTTCCTGATCGTAGCACGCTGATTTTACTCCCACTTTAGCGCTGTCCCGTCTATAGTATTTTCATAGGGTTCACTTTTAATAATCATAATTACCCCCACCAGAGTGTGATATGCGTAAATCTGTTGTGTTATTACTGGGAACGTTTGCTCTTTTTTCTGGATTCGCGCATGCGGATGATGGCGATGATGACACCATTAGCGCGAAAGAGCTTAAAACGCTGTTTTTCGGTCATGATGATCGTACGCGTGTCGCCGATCCTACCCAGGCCCCGTGGGATGCCATCGGGCAACTGGAAACCGCCAGCGGTAACTTATGCACCGCCACATTGATTACCCCTCAGCTTGCCCTGACCGCAGGCCATTGCCTGTTGACGCCGCCGGACGGCAAACCCGACAAAGCCGTGGTGCTGCGATTTGTGTCTCAGAAAGGGATGTGGCGCTATGAAATTCACGGGATTGAAGGCCGGGTTGACCCTTCGCTGGGTAAGCGCCTGAAACCGGACGGCGACGGCTGGATAGTCCCGCCCGCTGCGGCCTCCTGGGATTTCGGTCTCATCATTTTGCGCTACCCGCCTTCTGGAATCACTCCACTACCCCTGTTTGATGGCGATAAAGCCGCGCTGACCGCCGCGCTGAAAGCCGTCGATCGCAAGGTGACGCAATCCGGTTATCCGGTCGATCATCTGGATACGCTGTATACCCACACCGACTGCATTGTGACCGGCTGGGCGCAAAACAGCGTGCTCTCTCACCAGTGCGATACGTTACCGGGCGACAGCGGCTCACCGCTGATGCTGAAAACGGATAACGGCTGGCAGTTGATTGGTGTGCAGAGTTCAGCTCCGGCGGCCAAAGACCGATGGCGCGCGGATAACCGTGCTCTCTCGGTGACCGGTTTTCGCGACAAGCTGGATGCGCTGGCACAATAACAGGCCAGCGCCGCCTCGCCTGACGTCATCAGGCGAGTTTTATCATAATCATACCGGCCAGCAGCAATACCAGGCCGATCCAGCCTTTATTATTTAACCGTTGGCCGAAGAGCACCCATCCTGCTGCCAGGGTCGCGGCAATACCAAACCCGCCCCACAGGGCATAGGCTACTGACAGATCGATACCTTTGACCACCTGAGACAGGGCGCTAAACGCCCCCAGCACAGCGGCAATCGACATCAGACCGTAAACTTTACGGCGAAAACCATCAGAGAATTTCAGAAACACGTTCGCCAGAATTTCCAGAACAATGGCGAACCCCAACCAGGCCGCGTGGATCCATTCAAACTGCTGCATGGGTCTGCTCCTTCTGCGGTTTTGTCGGTTTACGTGTACCCGATTTAATCAGCACAATCCCGACTACCAGCGTCGTCAATCCGGCGATCTTCATTGTTGATAAGGTTTCGTCAAATAACAAAACGCTGAACAGCGTAATCAACAAAATACCGATACCTTCCCAGAGGGCATAAGCCACCCCCAGCGCGATTTTCTTCACCGCAAACGAGAGGAAAATATAGGAAAGCGAAATCATCACCAGCATTAAAATAAAACCGGTATTGCCATCGCTGACGCTTGCCCATTTCATAGACAGCGTGCCGGTAATTTCAGCGAGCATAGCCAGGGCTAATAAAATCCAGTAAAACATGTTTTTCTCCTGCTTGAGAATATAATCCATCGCGGCTCGCTGCGAACAGCAAACCCAAAAAAGGAAATTAAATCAGATAGCTAAGCGTATGGCGCCAGCTCAGGCAGAAGACGTGACTATAGCGCGTTGCGCCAGTGTTGCTCACCGGACAGAAGGAAGAAAGAGGTGGAGAATACAGCAGTATGGTTTGAAGAATACGTCCTGAACAAATTGTCCATAAAATTACAATTATCCGCGGTGTTGCTTCTCGTCTTTGCGGATCAAAATTGTCCTCGGTAGTTAAACACGCTAAATTTGTACCATAAGCTAGGATTTTACTCAAAGTCTTTTCAATTCTTTACCGAGGCCGTTTGATTTTGGTTAGTTTATTAAACGCCTTTCGCCTTTATTATAAATAAAAAAATACGCAGGAATTGCCATGGCTAAACCCATCATTACCCTGAACGGCCTTAAGATTGTGATCATGCTCGGTATGCTGGTGATCATCCTGACGGGCGTTCGTTTTGCCGCCGATATTATCGTGCCTTTTATTCTGGCGCTGTTTATTGCAGTGATCCTTAACCCGCTGGTTCAGCGCATGGTGCGGATACGCATACCGCGCGTGCTGGCGATCACCCTGCTCATCAGCATCATTATTATCGCGATGGTGCTGCTGGTCGCTTATCTGGGCACATCCCTGAATGAACTGGCGCGCACGCTGCCGAAATACCGCTCGTCGCTGGTGATACCGCTGTTGCAGATTGAACCCTGGCTGCAGCGCGCGGGCATTGAGGTCTCCGTTGAGGAACTGCTGAAGTATATCGATCCCAACGCGGCCATGACCCTCGTCACCAGCCTGCTGGCGCAGCTCTCCAACGCCATGACCTCTATTTTCCTGCTGTTTTTAACCGTGGTGTTTATGCTGCTGGAGGTGCCGCAACTGCCTGCCAAATTGCAGCATATAATGGTTCGGCCCGTGGAAGGCATGGGCGCGATTCAGCGTGCGCTGGACAGTGTTTCCCGCTATCTGGTGCTGAAAACGGCGATCAGTCTCGTCACCGGGTGCGTTGTCTGGGGCATGCTGGTTGCGTTGGATGTGCGGTTTGCGTTCGTCTGGGGACTGCTCGCCTTTGCGCTTAACTATATTCCCAACATCGGTTCCGTGCTGGCGGCCATCCCGCCTATTCTGCAGGTGCTGGTTTTCAGTGGTTTGTATGATGCCCTGATTCTGCTGGCCGGTTATCTGGTAATTAACCTGGTCTTCGGAAACATTCTTGAACCGCGCATGATGGGACGCGGGCTCGGGCTTTCGACCCTGGTGGTGTTTTTGTCCCTGATATTCTGGGGTTGGCTGCTCGGCCCCGTTGGCATGCTGCTCTCCGTTCCGCTGACCATCATCGTCAAGATTGCGCTTGAGCAGACGGCGGGCGGGCAAAGTATCGCCGTACTGCTGAGCGATATGAGTCACAGAGGCTGAGCAACCCGTCAGTTAACCTACTCGCGCCAGCCCATTGCTGGCGCCACATGTTTGAGGATCGACTCAATCACATGCGCGTTGTAGTCCACGCCAAGCTGATTCGGTACGGTCAGTAACAGGGTATCCGCTTCGGCTATCGCGTCGTCCTGCTTCAATTGTTCAACCAGCTTGTCGGGCTCTGCCGCATAGCTGCGCCCGAAAATCGCCCGCGTTTTTTCATCCAGATAGCCCACGCTATCGCTGTCGTTGCGGCTGGCCCCGAAATACATCCGGTCACGATCGTCCATCAGGGCAAAGATACTGCGGCTCACCGACACGCGCGGCTGACGGGTATGGCCCGCCTCAGCCCAGGCCTGACGATACGCGCGGATCTGTTTTGCCTGCTGAATATGGAACGGCTCGCCGGTTTCATCGTCTTTCAGCGTTGAGCTTTGCAGGTTCATGCCCAGTTTTGCGGCCCAGACCGCCGTTGCATTTGAACCGGCGCCCCACCAGATGCGGTCGCGTAAACCTTCGGAATGAGGCTCCAGGCGCAGCAGGCCCGGCGGGTTCGGGAACATCGGTTGCGGGTTTGGTTTCGCAAACCCTTCTCCGCGCAGCACCTCAAGCAGCACCTCGGTATGACGACGCGCCATATCCGATTCGTTTTCCCCTTCCTGCGGGACATAGCCAAAGTGACGCCAGCCATCAATCACCTGCTCCGGCGAGCCGCGGCTAATTCCCAGCTGCAAACGCCCGCCAGAGATCAGATCCGCCGCCCCGGCATCCTCCGCCATGTACATTGGGTTTTCATACCGCATGTCGATCACGCCGGTACCGATTTCGAGGGTTTTGGTTTTTGCGCCTATCGCCGCCAGCAAGGGGAACGGCGAGCTGAGCTGGCGGGCAAAGTGGTGCACACGGAAATAAGCGCCATCGGCACCCAGCTCTTCAGCGGCCACGGCCAGGTCGATGGACTGCAGCAGCGTGTCCGCTGCGGTTCGGGTACCGGACTGTGGCGACGGCGTCCAGTGACCAAATGATAAAAATCCGATCTTTTTCATAAGGGGTAATCCTGAGAATGTGTTGCGTTTCTTCTACTCTACGCATTACCAGGCAACAATAAATGCCGTTTATTTAACGGAAAGCGTCAAATAAATTGACTGACCTGAGCAGATCGCTATTGCGTTCCATAATGGGATATAATTTCGCTCACTCTTTTCCTGGCAGGTAAAACCGACAATGGCTCTGATCCCTAAAAACTACGCGCGGCTGGAAAGCGGCTACCGTGAAAAAGCATTAAAAATTTATCCATGGGTCTGTGGGCGCTGCTCACGGGAATTTGTCTATTCCAACCTTCGGGAACTGACGGTTCACCATATCGATCACGACCATACCAATAACCCGGAAGATGGCAGTAACTGGGAGCTGTTATGCCTGTTTTGCCACGATCATGAACACTCGAAGTACACCGAAGCGGATCAGTACGGCACCACCGTTGTCGCGGGAGAAGACGCGCAAAAAGATGTGGGTGTGGCCACTTTTAATCCGTTTGCTGATTTGAAAGCGATGATGGCGAAGAAGAAATAATTTTTTATCCACTGATTTATAATGAAAAACAGCCAAAGAGGCTTTATCTTTGGGCTGTTTTTCAGGTTATCACCATGCATTTCAGGGAATGATCCGTGCCGCCCTGAGCTGCGTAAACAGGCTGAAAAACATCTCGTCGGTGGCCCGCATGGCGGTGAACCCGGCCCGACGCAGCTTGCTGCCATCGCCAAACATATCGTAATCCCAGCCAAACACGAAATCGGCAAACTGTCCGTCGTTCAGCTGCAAAATATCGCTTTCCACCAGCCCGCGAGCTGCGGCGAGTTCGCGCCATACCGTGCGGTAGTCCGTAAACAACTGCTTAAATGAGAGCCGGACCGGGGGGGCAGACTCCAGTTCAAACCAGTGTGCAATGCGTGGCCATAGCTCGCTCCAGCGCCAGATGTCACCGTTATTCACATTGAATGCCTGGTTCTCTGCTACCGGCGACGTGGCGGCCCACACGGTCGCCTCTGCCAGCAATTCGCCGTCTGTATGATCAACAATGCTGTGCCAGGTCTGTTCGGCGCCGGGAAAACGCAGCGGTAAATTCAGCGCCTTACACAGCGATGCGTACAGCGCGATGCTCAGGGCAAGATTCATGGCGTTACCCGGCACCGTGCTGCCCACCACGCCCGGCCGGATGGCGCTCCAGTGCCACGGTTTTCCCCGCTGAAAATCGCTAAGCCACCTGAGCTGGGCCGCGTTAAACTCCGCGCCCGGTACGCCGGGATCGCTTTCACGTGCCGGGGTTTTGAACGGGCCAAGATGCGCGCCGTAGACTTTGTATCCCTGCATCAGGCTGACCGTCTCAAGGGGCGCCGTGTTTTCGAGGTTACTGACCAGATGGCGCAGCATGGTGACGTTCGGTTCAACCATCTCTGTCCAGTTCGCGGCATTGACCCAGGCGCTGTAAAACACATGAGTGATCCCGCTGAGCGATGACAGTGCCCGCGCGCTGTCCTGTGCATCCAGTAAATCAACATTAACCATCGCAATGCCTTCAGGGTGAGATACCGCCTGGCGGCTCAGGCCAATGACCTCCCACTGATGGCGCAAAAGCGTTTTGACCAGCTGGTTGCCAACAATCCCGCTGGCGCCAGCGACCAGCGCGACCCTACGTTGCTGCGTCTTATTCATGGTGTTTCTCCGAAAGGGGTGACAGACACAGTGTGATCTATTATTTTTTTCTGATATATCCCCCAAATCCGATGGCATTTATAAGCAGAATCACGAAATGAATAACAAGCTCAACGCCATTTCCACCTTTCTGCGCGTCGCCGAAGCGGGCTCCTTTTCCGCTGCCGCCCGCCTGGCCGGGATCAAGCAGTCCGCCGTCAGCCAGCAGATCGCCGCCCTTGAGGAAGAGCTCGGTGTGGTGTTGCTGCATCGTACAACGCGCAGGATGAAGCTCACCGCGCAGGGTGAGCGTTACCGGCGGGATATGCAGCTTGTGCTGGAGGCCATGCAGGAAGCAGAGCGACGCCTGAACCCGGTTGAGCATCAATATCAGGGGGCCGTACATGTGCAGTTGCCGAGCGGCCTGGGCCAGATCGTGTTGCCGCGCCTGCTGACGCTACAGCGCATGAATCCTGAATTACATCTGCAGGTTTCGCTTGATGACCGCATCGCCGATCTGGTCACCGAAGGGGTGGATGTGGCGCTTCGGCTGAGCGCGGAGCCTCCGCAAACCCATGCCGCACGCGTACTGGCACGCATTGAAACGCCGCTCTTTGCCGCCCCGTCATTCCCGCCGGTAGAGTCCGTGTACGCGCTGGCGGCGCTTCCCCACGTGCGATTCAGCGGCATCCCGCCGGACGCCCCTTTGCGCCTGGTTTCTGATGACGAAACGATTGATATTGCAGTGAATACCGTTTTCCGCGCCAATACCAGCGACGCCCTGTTACAGGCGCTGGAGGCAGGCATGGGTATTGGCGGTATGCAGCTACCGCTCGCGGCACGGGCGTTGCAAACCGGCACGCTGGTGCAGGTACTCCCCGCGTGGCGGTTACCCGACCGCTTTCTCTATGCGGTTTATCCGGACGCTCGCTTTATTCCACACAGGGTAAGGAGCGTTGTGGGGGTTATAGAACAGCTACTGCCTGAAATAATTAAGAAAAATTAAACATTCCAGAATGCATACTCACCAGCGCGCCTTGTTGAACTAAAAATTTTCGACTTTCAACGAGTTCCGGAAAATTCCCCTCCCGTCTCTTGATCGTTCTGGTTAATCATGAATACTGTATATAAACACAGTAATATGAGTTAACCATTATGCAGTTGATCTCTCCTTTGGGGCCTGATGCCACGTTATTGCTTCCGTTGTTTATGGAGCGGGTGCCCTGTGGCTTCCCCAGCCCTGCTCAGGATTATGTCGAGGATAGCCTTGATCTGAACAAGCTGGTGATCAAACATCCCAGCGCGACCTATTTTGTCAGGGTGAGCGGTGATTCGATGATCGGCGCAGGCATCAGCCATGGTGACCTGCTGGTGGTTGACCGTTCGTTAAACGCCGTTCATGGCGATATTGTGATTGCGGCGGTCGCGGGCGAATTTACCGTGAAGGAGTTGCAAACGCATCCGCGTCTTCAGCTCATCCCCCATAATCCTGACTACACACCGGTCGTTTTTGCCGCAGAAGACGAACTGGAGATCTTCGGCGTTGTGACGTTTACCCTGAAAGCTAACCGCCATGTTCGCGCTCGTTGACGTAAACAGTTTTTACACCTCCTGCGAGACGGCGTTTCGGCCCGATCTTAAGGGGAAACCCGTGGTGGTCGTTTCAAACAACGACGGCTGTATCATTTCACGTTCAGCAGAAGCAAAAGCATTGGGGATCGGCATGGCTGGTCCCTACTTCAAGCTGAAGGATGAGCTGAGACGCCAGAAGGTACACGTCTTTAGCTCCAATTATGCGCTGTATGCGGATATGAGCCGCCGGGTGATGACCATTCTCGAAGAGATGGCCCCGAGAGTGGAGATCTACTCGATTGATGAAGCCTTTCTGGATCTGACGGGCGTCAGCCAGTGTATGTCTCTGGAGGCGTTCGGTCAGGCTATCCGCCAGCGCCTGTACAAAGAGACCGGCCTGCTGGTCGGGGTCGGTATCGCGCCCACCAAAACCTTAGCCAAGCTGGCTAACCATGCCGCCAAAACCTGGAAGAAAACCAACGGTGTGGTGGATTTATCGAATATCGATCGTCAGCGTAAATTGCTGTCACTGGTACCGGTCAGCGAAGTGTGGGGTGTCGGGCGCAGGATCAGCAAAAAACTGAATCTGATGGGGATCGAGACAGCCCTGCATCTGGCGGAATGTTCAAGCTGGGTGATCCGTAAACACTTTAATGTCGTGCTGGAAAGAACCGCCCGCGAGTTACGCGGTGAACCGTGTCTGGCGCTGGAAGAGTTTTCGCCAACAAAGCAACAAATCATCTGCAGCCGCTCCTTCGGCAGCCGTATCACCCAGTATGACGATATGCACCAGGCGATCTGCGCCTATGCCGAACGCGCCGCCGAGAAGCTGCGCGAAGAGAAACAGTTTTGCTGCTATATCAGCGTCTTTATTCGCACCAGCCCGCATGCAGAGGACGAGGTTTTTTATGGTAACCAGGCCTCCGGCAAGCTGACGATCCCCACCAACGATACGCGGGATATTATCAGGGTAGCTATCGAGTCATTAAACCGAATCTGGAAAGAGGGGCATCGCTATATGAAAGCGGGCGTCATGCTCAGTGACTTTTTCAGTCAGGGCGTGGCGCAGCTTAGCCTGTTCGATGAACACCCACCGCGGCCAGACAGTACAGCCCTGATGCAGGTTATCGACCGCCTTAACCGTTCAGGCCGGGGGTCTGTGTGGTTTGCGGGCCAGGGGGCGGTGAAATCCTGGGCGATGAAGCGGGATATGCTGTCGCCCTGCTACACCACGCGCTATTCCGATTTGCCGATCGTTAAATAACAAAGCCCGGATCCCTCCGGGCTCTGTTTATACGTGATTACACTAGCGCATTCAGCGTAGCCAGCGCGTCAGGCGGTAACACCAGCTCCCCTGCCGCGAGGTTTTGCCGCAGATGCGCCACGGAAGAGGTTCCCGGGATCAGCAGAATGTTCGGAGAACGTTGCAGCAGCCAGGCCAGCGCAACCTGCATCGGTGTCGCCCCCAGGTCGTCCGCCACCGCCTGCAGCCCGGAAGATTGCAGCGGCGTAAAACCGCCCAGCGGGAAGAACGGCACATAAGCAATCCCCTGCTGCGCAAGCGAATCCACCAGCGCATCGTCACTACGGTTCACGATGTTGTACATGTTTTGCACACACACCACGGGCACCATCTTCTGCGCCTCGGCAACCTGCGTGGCGGTGACATTGCTCAGACCGATATGTCGCACCAGCCCTTGCTGCTGTAGCTCTGCCAGGGTGGACAGCGGTTCAGCGATCGAGCCTTCCGCCGGTCCGTGTGCGCTAAACATAATCCGCAGGTTCACCACGTCCAGCACATCCAACTGCAGATTGCGCAGGTTGTCGTGTACCGCCTGGGTCAGCTCCTGGGCGGAAAAGGCCGGCAACCAGGCGCCTTTATCATCGCGTCGCGCACCGATTTTGGTGACGAGGGTAAGATCGTCCCGGTACGGATGCAGCGCCTCGCGGATCAGCTGGTTAGTCACATGCGGACCATAAAAATCGCTGGTATCGATATGATTCACGCCCGCCGCCACGGCTTCCCGGAGCACTTCCAGCGCGGCATTTTTGTCCTTCGGTGGCCCAAAAACGCCCGGCCCGGCCAGCTGCATTGCGCCGTAACCCAGCCGTTTAACCGTGCGTGTGCCCAGCGCGTATGTCCCGCTTTTATCGATGCTGCTCATGTTCACCTTCCTCATAAAAAAGATCCGGATTTACAACAGGTTCCCGACCAGAACCCATAGTTAAGCGCGAGTTAAATTAAAGTTTAAATTTTAGACGACGATAGTATTTGTGTACCCCTGCACTTTCTTACGGACGACCGCTATGCTGAAAAATCTGCACGTGATTACCGGTATTATCTTTGCTCTCACCATATTCTGCCTGCTACAAGTTGTCACGGGAGGGTTGTTCTACTCTGCCGTCAGCAACGATCGCCATAACTTCCAGAACTCCGGGGTGCTTAATGCCCAGCAGGAGAGCCTGAGTGACAGCGTTAACACCCTCATCAAAACGCGCGTTACCGTGACGCGCGTGGCCATCCGCTATCTGAAAAATCAGCGCGATCCGGCGTCCCTTGAGGCGATCAACAAACTGCTTGGCACCGCGGGTAACTCTCTGGCTAAAGCAGAAGCCTATAACAAACAGTGGCAGGCCCTGCCGCAGGTTAACGGCCAGAGTGCGGCGCTAACCGACGAGATGCTGAAATCCTGGAACCAGATGCACGAAGTGATGCGTCTGTCGATTGAGTATCTGCGTGCCGACAACTATCAGGCCTATGGCGATCTGGATGCGCAGCAGGCACAGGACGATATGGAAGCGGTCTATAACCGCTGGCGCGCCGAAAACAACACGCTGCTGAAAGCCGCGGCCGAAGAGAACCAGAGCAGCTTTACCCAGATGCAATGGACGCTGGCGGCTATATTCCTGGCCGTTATCGCCGTGCTGGTGGTGATCTGGCAGGGTTTACAGCACCTGCTGTTAAAACCGCTGCAAACCATTATGAACCATATTCGTACCATTGCGGCGGGCGACCTGACGCAGGATATTACCCTCTCTGGCCGCAATGAGATGGGCCAGCTGGCGGCCGGTCTGCATGAGATGCAGCAATCTCTGGTCACCACGGTCAGCGCCGTACGCGGCAGTACCGACTCCATCTACACCGGCGCAGGCGAAATTGCCGCCGGGAGCAACGATCTTTCCGCCCGTACGGAAGAACAGGCCGCCTCGCTGGAAGAGACCGCGGCCAGCATGGAAGAGCTGACCGCCACGGTGAAACAGAACTCCGACAACGCCCGTCAGGCGACCCTGCTGGCGAAGAACGCGTCTGAGACCGCGGCGCGCGGCGGTCATGTGGTGGATAACGTTGTCCGCACGATGACGGAAATTGCCGACAGTTCGCAGCAAATCGCCCACATCACCGGCGTGATTGACAGCATTGCCTTCCAGACCAACATTCTGGCGCTGAATGCTGCGGTAGAAGCCGCACGCGCCGGGGAACAGGGCCGTGGCTTTGCGGTGGTCGCCGGGGAAGTACGTACCCTGGCGAGCCGTAGCGCGCAGGCGGCAAAAGAGATCAAGGGCCTTATCGAGAACTCTGTCAGCCGCGTGAATACCGGCTCTGAACAGGTCAGCGAAGCCGGTGCAACGATGAAGGAAATTGTGGCGGCGGTCACCCGCGTGACCGATATCATGGGCGAGATTTCATCTGCGTCCGATGAGCAGAGTCGCGGTATTGAACAGGTGAGCCTGGCCGTTTCGCAGATGGACAGCGTCACCCAGCAAAACGCCGCGCTGGTGCAGCAGTCCGCCACGGCGGCAGCGGCGCTGGAAGATCAGTCCGAACAGCTGCGCCAGGCGGTAGCGGCATTTCGTCTGAACGGTAAGCAACAGGCCACCGCGCCCCGCCCAACGCATGTGAAAACACCACAGCTGTTGCGCCCGGCCACGGCAGGCACCGCCACCGACAGCAACTGGGAAACCTTCTGAGTTCAGCGCGGGCGAGCACCTCGCCCGCGCTAATCCCGTTAACGGCTGCGCTTGGCGTGCCGTTCCCAGTTCTCCTGTTTCGCGTCGTTGGATTTTCGCAGTGAAACATAACAGGCCCCGCTGCCGCCGTGATGCGGCAGCGCCACGCAGAAGGCCTGCACTTCCTCAAACTCTGTTAACCAGCGCGCCAGATAGCTACGTATCACGTTAGGATGAGCATTCTGTTCGCGCCCTTTTCCATGAATGATAATCAGATTGCGTAATCCGTCGCGTCCGGCCTGGCGAATAAAGGCGTACAGCATCTGGCGGCAACGCTCGGCGGGCTGACGTAACAGGTTCAGGCTGGCCTCGCGGGAGTATTTCCCCGAGCGCAGCTTATCCATTACGCCCTGTTGTATCCCTTCACGCTGAAATGCCAGCGGCTCATCCAGGGGCAGAAGTTCCAGAAAGCCCAGGGTGAGGAAGTTATCCAGCTGCTCGGTATCAATCTCCTGGCGCGCCCGCGTGTTGCGGCTCGGCTGCCAGTGAATATCTGCGCAGCGCTTCAGGGGCTGGACATCCTCCATGGCGTCAAGAAACAGTGATTTGTCGTCAGGGTTCATGGAAATCCTCCGGCTACATCTGAGCCAGTACTATACCTTCGCGGGGGGTGTGCCTCAACAGCCGTTCCCCCGGGCAGGGTGGCGCTGAAAGCAAGCTGATGAATATCAATCGACAGCCGGGGAAAAATTAAACATCACTTAACTCAAACTTCAGCGTAAATAAAACACGCAATTTGGCTTAAACATCCATAAAATCAAACACTAAACCGCCTTTCATTTTGAGAGAAAGCTGTTATAACTTAATTAACCTGCCTCATGGATATAACATCCAGGATATGCGAAGGGATGCACTGCTGTGTGTACTGAAGGGTCTGTCTGATGTCGGACAGGCCCTGTTTTTTTATGGATGATGTTTCACGCAGAGACGATTGCCCGCGCCTCTCGTCTGAACTGCGTAATTAACGACTCAGTAAGCGGGGTCTGGCGCGAATCCCGACGCTGAATTAAATAATACGTCGCTTTTGGAAGTGATTCGACAACCGGCAGCATAACCAGACGCCCCGCCAACAGAGGGTCACAACCCAGCTCCTGCGGCAATATGCTTAAAAAGTCGCTTTGTGCGACAAGGCTGATACACGACGAAAATGTTTCGCAGACCACGCCAATGCGGGGTATTTGCGAGCGATGGCTAAATACATCCTCTAACTGCTTATAATAACTTCCCCGGGGCGTTGGCATGGTCCAGTTATAATGTAGCAGATCGTTAATGGAGGTTGCTCCCGTCGCCGGATGTCCCTCCCGGCAAAATACGGCAAACGGTTTTTCTAATAGCTTTTCAAACGTAAATTCATGATCGTAAGGCCCCTGATAATAGGTATTGATGGTGAAGTCCAGTTCGCCCTGGCGTAATTCATTGATCATCGATACCAGCTGCCCTTCCATAATTCGCACCTTAACCTGCGGATGCTGCGCATGAAAGCGGGTGATAACCGCAGGCATAAGGCTTCGCGAAATACTCGCCCCCATCCCGATATTGATCTGCCCGGCCAGCTCGCCCTGCCGCTGGCGAATGTCATCCTGCGCCGCGCGCAGCTCTTCCAGAATCAGCCTGGCGCGCTGATAGAAGCCTTCGCCACACTCGGTTAACGCCACGCCTTTGCTTCGGCGCACAAAGAGCTGCGCCGCCATGCCCTCTTCCAGCTCTTTGATCGATTTGGTCAACGCCGGTTGCGAAAGATTCAGCGTCCTGCTGGCGCCGCGAATGCTGCCCTGACGCGCCACTTCAACGAACGCCCGAATTTGATGAAATTTAATCTGAAATGACATAGCCCGACCGATAACCGTTGTTTATCAGAGTAAAGAAACTGTCATCTACTTTAATGGAAAGGGATGTGCGAGGGTAATTCCTGAACGGTTAAAACTGTGAAAAATCGGTTAGTGATAAGTAAAAACTATCACAGCGTGAAGCAGTTCACATATTTTAATGATGACAGGAACAGATATGGACTCACTGGCACAGTACATCCAAACCTTAGCCCCGCAACTGAGCGCATGGCGTCGCGATTTTCACCATTTTGCCGAATCCGGCTGGGTGGAATTTCGGACTGCCGCGAAGGTCGCGGAGATCCTGGATAGCCTGGGTTATGACCTGGCGATGGGCCGCGACGTGGTGGATGCCGAAAGCCGTATGGGGTTGCCGGATAACGCTACCCTGACGCGAGAATTTGCCCGCGCCCGTGCGCAGGGCGCGCCCGAAAAATGGCTCGCGCCGTTTGAAGGCGGCTTCACCGGCCTGGTTGCCACGCTTAACACCGGCCGTCCCGGCCCGACGCTGGCGTTTCGCGTGGACATGGACGCTCTCGACCTGAGCGAAGCGCTCGACGACAGCCACCGCCCGTTCCGCGACGGCTTTGCCTCCTGCAATCCGGGCATGATGCACGCCTGCGCGCACGACGGCCATGCCACGATTGGCCTTGGGCTGGCGCACGTGCTCATGCACAACAAAGCGCAGCTGAACGGCACCATCAGGCTGATCTTCCAGCCTGCCGAAGAAGGCACTCGCGGCGCACGCGCCATGGTGGCCGCCGGGGCACTGGACGGGGTGGACTATTTCACCGCCATTCACATTGGTACCGGGGTGCCTGCCGGGACGGTGATCTGTGGCAGCGATAACTTTATGGCGACAACCAAGTTTGACGCGACGTTTACCGGCGTTGCCGCACACGCAGGCGGTAAACCGGAAGAAGGCCGTAACGCCCTGCTCGCCGCCGCCCAGGCCGCGCTCGCGCTGCACAGCATTGCGCCACACAGCGAAGGGGCTTCCCGGGTGAATGTGGGAGTGATGCAGGCCGGCAGCGGACGCAACGTGGTACCCGCCCATGCCCTGCTTAAGGTCGAAACCCGCGGCGAGAGCGAGGCGATCAATCAGTATGTATTCGAACGCGCGCAATCCGTCATTACCGGTGCCGCCGCGCTGTACGGTGTGACGGCTGAGATGCGTCTGATGGGGGCTGCCACCGCCAGCGCTCCGACACCTGCCTGGGTGGATTATCTGCGCCAGCAGGCAAGCCAGGTGCCCGGTGTGGAACAGGCCATTGATAAGGTTAAAGCCCCGGCCGGTTCTGAAGACGCCACGCTGATGATGGCCCGGGTGCAAGAAAACGGCGGCATGGCCTCCTACATGGTGTTTGGCACCGATTTGAGCGCCGGACATCACAATGAAAAATTCGACTTTGATGAGCGCGTCATGACCGTCGCTATCGAAACGCTGGCGCGCACTGCGCTGAATTTCCCCTGGACGCGAGGTGTGTAATGCAGGAGAACTACGCTTTTATTGCCGATGCAATCGACACGCGATGTCGGTCGTTCACCGACATTGCCGACGAAATCTGGGATCATCCGGAAACCCGCTTTGAAGAGTTCTGGTCCGCAGAGCGGCTGGCCAGCGCACTGGAAGCGGAAGGCTTCACCCTGACCCGTGAGGCCGGCGGCATTCCGAATGCCTTTATCGCCAGCTTCGGCAGCGGTACACCGGTAATTGCCCTGCTCGGCGAATATGACGCCCTGGCCGGATTAAGCCAGCAGGCACACTGCGCGACGGCACACGCCACCACGCCCGGTGCTAACGGCCACGGCTGCGGGCATAACCTGCTCGGCACCGCGGCGTTGGCGGGTGCCGTTGCGGTGAAAAGCTGGCTGGAGCAGCACGGCGGGAGTGGAACCGTGCGTTTTTACGGTTGTCCCGGCGAAGAAGGCGGTTCCGGTAAAACGTTTATGGTCCGTGAGGGCTTGTTTGACGACGTTGACGCCGCTGTCACCTGGCACCCGGAAGCGTTTGCCGGCATGTTTAACGTCAGTACGCTGGCCAATATCCAGGCCGCCTGGCGCTTTAAGGGCGTGGCGGCGCACGCGGCAAACTCGCCGCATCTGGGGCGCAGCGCGCTGGATGCGGTGACGCTGATGACCACCGGCACCAACTTCCTCAACGAACATATCATCGAGAAAGCACGCGTCCATTACGCCATAACCGATACCGGCGGCATCTCCCCCAACGTGGTGCAGGCGCAGGCCGAAGTGCTGTACCTGATCCGCGCCCCGGAGATGGCCGACGCGCAGCAAATCTACGCGCGCATTGAGAAGATCGCGCAGGGTGCGGCGTTGATGACCGAAACCACCGTCGAGTGTCGCTTTGATAAAGCCTGCTCCAGCTACCTGCCAAACCGCACGCTCGAAGCGGCGATGTATCGCGCCCTGCAACATTACGGCACGCCAGCCTGGACGGAGGAGGAACGCGCCTTTGCCCGGGAGATCCGCGCCACCCTGACGGCAAACGATCTGCAAAACAGCCTCAGAAACATTGCTGCAACCGGGGGGAACGAAGGTAAAGCCTTTGCCCGCCGCCACCAGGAGACCCTGCTGGTGGACGAGGTCGCGCCTTACGCCATCACCGATAACGTGCTGGCTGGCTCCACGGACGTGGGTGATGTTAGCTGGAAAATGCCCGTCGCCCAGTGTTTCAGCCCCTGCTTTACCGTCGGCACGCCGCTGCACACCTGGCAACTGGTGGCTCAGGGGCGAACGTCCATTGCCCATAAAGGCATGCTGCTGGCCGGGAAAGTGATGGGCGCCACCGCGCTACATCTGCTGCAGGACGCAGACCTGCTGAAAAAATGTCGTGAAGAGTTCGAACAACAAACACAAGAAAAACCGTACGTGTGTCCGATCCCTGCAGGCGTGACACCGTCACCTTTAAAATAAAAAACACAATACAACACAACAACACAACAGTCCCGAGGAACGCCCATGAGTATGTCATCCATACCTTCGCATTCCCCATCCGGTAAGCTCTATGGCTGGGTTGAAAGGATCGGCAATAAAGTGCCACACCCTTTCCTGCTTTTTATCTGGTTAATCGTGGTTTTGATGGTGGCGACAGCCGTGCTGTCCGCCTTAGGGGTGAGCGTGCGCAGCCCGGCCGATGGCAGCATGGTAAGCGTAAAGAACCTGCTGAGCATTGAAGGGTTGCACTGGTTTTTACCGAATGTGATTAAAAACTTCAGCGGTTTTGCGCCGCTGGGCGCCATTCTGGCGCTGGTGCTGGGGGCCGGACTGGCTGAGCGCGTTGGCCTGCTCCCCGCGCTGATGGTGAAAATGGCTTCTCACGTCAGCGCACGCTACGCCAGCTATATGGTGCTGTTTATTGCGTTTTTCAGCCACATCTCTTCTGATGCCGCGCTGGTAATCATGCCGCCGATGGGGGCGCTGATCTTCCTTGCCGTCGGGCGTCACCCCGTGGCGGGTCTGTTGTCGGCAATTGCCGGTGTGGGATGCGGTTTCACTGCCAATCTGCTGATCGTCACCACCGATGTCCTGCTTTCGGGGATTAGCACCGAGGCGGCGAAAACAATCGATACGGCCATGCACGTCAGCGTGATCGACAACTGGTACTTTATGGCCAGTTCGGTCATCGTCCTGACGCTTGTTGGCGGGCTGATTACCGATAAGATCATCGAGCCGCGGTTAGGGAAATGGGAAGGCCGTAGTGACGAAAAGCTGGAAACGCTGAGCAAAGAGCAACGCTTTGGCCTGCGCGTCGCCGGGATAGTCTCGCTGGTATTTATCGCGATGGTGGCGCTGATGGTAGTGCCGGAGAACGGTATCCTGCGCGACCCGGTGAAACATACCGTCCTGCCCTCACCGTTTATACAGGGCATTGTGCCGCTGATCATCCTGTTTTTCTTTGTCGTCTCGCTCGCGTATGGCATCGCCACTGGCAAAATCCGCCGCCAGGCCGATCTGCCGCAACTGATGATTGAGCCGATGAAGGAGATGGCGGGTTTTATCGTGATGGTCTTCCCGCTGGCCCAGTTCGTTGCCATGTTTAACTGGAGCAACATGGGCAAATTTATGGCCGTTGGCCTGACCGATGCGCTGGAAGCCGCCGGGTTAAGCGGCGTCCCGGCGTTTGTGGGTCTGGCGCTGTTGTCGTCACTGCTGTGCATGTTTATCGCCAGCGGATCCGCCATCTGGTCGATTCTGGCCCCCATTTTCGTGCCGATGTTTATGATGCTGGGCTTCCATCCGGCCTTTGCGCAGATCCTGTTCCGTATCGCCGACTCCTCGGTGATCCCGCTGGCGCCGGTTTCGCCATTCGTACCGCTGTTTTTGGGCTTCCTGCAGCGCTATAAACCGGAGGCGAAGCTGGGTACCTACTATTCGCTGGTTTTACCCTATCCGCTTATCTTTTTAGGGGTATGGCTGGTGATGCTGGTGGCATGGTATCTTGTCGGCCTGCCGATAGGACCGGGTATCTACCCGAGGCTGAATTAAAGGAAAGAGGATGCTGAGATTACTCGAAGATAAAATTGCAACGCCGCTTGGGCCGCTGTGGGTTATCGCCGACGAGCAGTTCCATCTGCGTGCCGTGGAATGGGAAGAGCACAGCGATCGCATGGAAGAGCTGCTCAACATCCATTACCGCGCCCAGGGTTTTGAGCGTATCAGTGCCACCAATCCAGGTGGGCTGAGCGACAAGCTGGCGGCGTACTTCGAGGGCGATCTCAGCATCATCAATGACCTGCCAACCGCCACGGCCGGTACGCCATTCCAGCGTGAAGTCTGGCAGGCGCTACGCGATATTCCGTGTGGTCAGGTTATGCACTACGGCCAGCTCGCAGAACAGTTAGGCCGCGCGGGCGCGGCGCGGGCGGTGGGTGCCGCGAACGGTTCTAACCCCGTCAGTATCGTGGTGCCCTGCCATCGTGTGATCGGCCGCAACGGCACCATGACCGGCTATGCCGGCGGTGTGCAGCGCAAGGAGTGGTTACTGCGTCACGAAGGGTATCTTTTGCTGTAGTTCCCAGGCTTTTTGTGCTTAATTTTCTACCGGTTAGGCTAAAAATCCATAATCAAGCTGTGGAATTTCAAGAAGATGGCAACACGTTGCCGTCTCTTGTCCTTATTGATGGTTTGCCAGGCTTACGTACTTACCAAAAAGATGTTAAAATTGACCAATATCAATTAAGGCTTGAGCAAACCTATGATCCCAGAAAAGCGAATTATACGACGCATTCAGTCTGGCGGTTGTGCTATCCATTGCCAGGATTGCAGCATCAGCCAGCTCTGTATCCCGTTTACCCTGAATGAGCATGAGCTTGACCAGCTTGATAACATCATTGAGCGCAAAAAGCCTATTCAGAAAGGGCAGACGCTGTTTAAAGCGGGAGACGAACTGAAATCGCTCTATGCTATCCGTTCTGGCACCATCAAAAGCTATACCATCACCGAACAGGGTGATGAGCAGATCACCGGCTTCCATCTGGCAGGCGATCTGGTCGGCTTTGACGCCATCGGTACTGGCCATCACCCGAGCTTTGCGCAGGCGCTGGAAACCTCAATGGTCTGCGAAATCCCGTTTGAAACGCTGGACGATCTGTCAGGCAAAATGCCAAACCTGCGTCAGCAGATGATGCGTCTGATGAGCGGTGAGATCAAAGGCGATCAGGACATGATCCTGCTACTGTCCAAAAAGAATGCGGAAGAGCGCCTGGCTGCATTTATCTATAACCTCTCCCGCCGTTTCGCCGAACGTGGTTTCTCTCCACGTGAGTTCCGTCTCACCATGACCCGTGGCGATATTGGTAACTACCTGGGCCTGACCGTGGAAACCATCAGCCGTCTGCTGGGCCGTTTCCAGAAAAGCGGCATGCTGGCCGTTAAAGGTAAATACATCACCATCGAAAACGGTGAAGCGCTGGCTGTTCTTGCCGGCCACGCCCGCAACGTGGCATAAACCCCACGAATGATTGATGCCAGGCCGATAAATTTTTATGATTTATTGGTCTGGCAGGTAAGCACACCACTTCCCGCCCCTGCGACAGACATCCCCCGCTCCTGAAAGGTTCTCGTTGAGGTTAAATTGAGAGAAAGTTTATTTTTCGTTTCAGTTGTTATTGCCTCCGTGACCTTTCTTTTCATCTGGATCATGCTTGTCGGCCCAATGAAGGGAGAGGAAAAAACCTACGTTCAGGACTCCACCACGTTTGCCATCGTGGTGATGGTGCTGCTGTTGATCGCGTTTATCGCGGTGACAACGACGGTGCTATTCTTCTGAGATATTTTCATGAATTATTGATCTGGCAAAACCTTACCTCTGTTTCATTCAGGATATATAGGTTACTCTTTTAATTACAGACTGTGGTGACAGTAGTAAGGAGACCTGTATGGCAAAGTATCAAAACATGCTGGTAGCTATCGATCCTAATCAGGACGATCAGCCGGCATTACGACGTGCTGTGTATTTACATCAACGGATTGGTGGCAAAATCAAAGCGTTTTTGCCGATCTATGACTTCTCGTATGAGATGACCACCCTTCTGTCGCCTGACGAGCGTACCGCTATGCGTCAGGGAGTGATCAGCCAACGTACCGCGTGGATCCGCGAACAGGCGAAATACTACCTGGAAGCGGGTGTGCCTATCGATATTAAAGTGGTCTGGCATAACCGCCCCTTTGAAGCGATTATCCAGGAGGTCGTCGCCGGTGGGCACGATCTGCTGCTGAAAATGGCGCACCAGCACGACAAGCTGGAATCCGTGATCTTCACGCCGACAGACTGGCACTTGCTGCGTAAATGCCCGTGCCCGGTCTGGATGGTGAAAGATCAGCCGTGGCCTGAAGGCGGCAAAGCCGTCGTGGCAGTAAACCTGGCAAGCGAAGAGGATTATCACAATTCGCTGAACGAAAAGCTGGTCAAAGAGACGCTGCTGCTTGCCGAGCAGGTTAACCACACCGAAGTGCATCTGGTCGGCGCTTACCCGGTTACCCCTATCAATATTGCCATCGAACTGCCTGAATTTGACCCGAGCGTATATAACGACGCGATCCGCGGACAGCACCTGCTGGCCATGAAAGCGTTGCGCCAGAAGTTCAGCATTGATGAGAACATGACGCATGTCGAGAAAGGGTTGCCTGAAGAGGTGATCCCGGATTTAGCCGAACATCTGCAGGCAGGGATTGTGGTGCTGGGCACCATCGGACGGACCGGTATTTCTGCCGCGTTCCTGGGCAATACCGCGGAACAGGTGATTGACCATCTGCGCTGCGACCTGCTGGTCATTAAGCCGGATGAGTACCAGACACCGGTTGAACTGGATGACCCGGAAGACGATTAACGTCAGTCTACTCGCCCGCCTCCCCGGCGGGCTTTTCTTATCAGCTCTCGATCGCTGTCTGTGTCTCTTCAGTTGATCGATCCTGCATCCACGGTGCGTGCAACACCATGCTGGGCAGCGCCAGCTTAATCTCCTGGGCGTTCAGCCCTTCGAGAATACGGATATTAATCTCCTGCTGGATATCCATGTATTTGTTGTAATCCGCCGTATTGACAATATGAACCACTTCAAACGTCAGGCGGTCACGGTCAAACCCGAGGAAATGGGCGCGATCGAACTTTGTCTCACCCACATCGGTGATGATCTGCCTGACCATATCCCCCACATAGCGCAGCTTTTCAGGCGGCGTGTCGCTGGCGACGCCAAACGTGAAGACGATGCGACGGGTCTGCATACGTTTATAGTTGTGGAGCGTCTGCTGAAGCAAAATGGCGTTACCGCAAACGATCTGCTCCCCGCTCAGGCTACGAATACGGGTCGTTTTTAAGCCTATGTGTTCCACCGTTCCCGCCACGTCGTTGAACACCACGAAATCACCAATTTCAAACGGTTTATCAAAGCCGATAGAAAGCGAAGCGAAGACGTCGCTCAGAATGGTTTGTACGGCGAGGGCGATAGCAATACCCCCTACCCCCAGGCTTGCTACCAACGCGGTGATGTTGACGCCCGCGTTAGCGAGAATCGACAGCAGCATCACAGACCAGACGATAGCGCGAAGGATAAGACCGGTGATCACCAGGGTAACCGGATTTTTATGACTGCCGGGGGCCAGCATAACGTGTCGCAG
This sequence comes from Enterobacter cloacae complex sp. 382A5, assembly GCF_050031095.1. Lineage (NCBI taxonomy): Bacteria > Pseudomonadati > Pseudomonadota > Gammaproteobacteria > Enterobacterales > Enterobacteriaceae > Enterobacter > Enterobacter cloacae complex sp. 382A5. The sequence continues at coordinate 2,011,483 of NZ_JBLGVK010000001.1, read as the reverse complement.
CCACGACACCACGCCCTGATCCAGCCAGAGCGCCACCTGTATCGCGAAGACAAGGAACCAGGCGTGGCTTACGGTGCTAAAGAGCCGGTCGGGTAAATCAACAAAACGCAAGCTGATGAGCAGCGCCACGACAAAAAGCAGGAAGCGACTGGTGCGGTTAAGCATATCGGTCAGGATAAAACGCATCCTGTTTGTGGTTGGGTGCTTATCTCCCCAGGTTGTGATCCCTCTCTTAACGAATGCGATCAGGCGCGTCAGAAGCCAGTAGACCAGCAGCGTCACGACGATAACCGTGGCGACGCTTACCCAGAATGTCGGCGTCATCATCAGCTCCAGGATGTCGAAGCGGGACAAAAATTGCATTTCACCTCCTCGTAGTACACAAAGGGTAAAGTATAGACAGAGGAGAAACGCTGACCGCAGAAATAAGAAAACCGCCCCGAAGAGCGGTTTTTGAGGAGAACGCGAATTACAGTGCTTTCAGGATCGCATCCACGCTGGCTTTGGCATCGCCAAACAGCATGTGGGTGTTCTCTTTGAAGAACAGCGGGTTCTGAACGCCAGCGTAGCCGGTGTTCATGGAACGTTTGAAGACAATCACGTTCTGCGCCTTCCACACTTCCAGAACCGGCATCCCGGCGATTGGGCTGCGTGGATCGTCCTGCGCCGCCGGGTTAACGGTGTCGTTGGCGCCAATGACCAGCACGGTGTCGGTGTCGGCGAAATCATCGTTGATCTCGTCCATCTCCAGCACGATGTCGTAAGGCACTTTCGCTTCTGCCAGCAGCACGTTCATGTGGCCTGGCAGACGCCCCGCTACCGGGTGGATGCCAAAGCGCACCTTGATGCCGCGCGCGCGCAGCTTCTCGGTGATTTCAGCGACCGGATACTGCGCCTGCGCCACCGCCATGCCATAGCCTGGGGTGATGATGACCGAGTGCGAGTTTTTCAGCATCTCTGCCGTATCTTCTGCGCTGATCTCACGGTGCTCGCCCACTTCTTCGTCAGAACCGGTCGAGGAGCCGTCAGAGCCAAAACCACCGGCGATAACGCTGATGAATGAGCGGTTCATCGCCTTACACATGATGTAAGACAGAATCGCACCGGAAGAGCCCACCAGCGCACCGGTGACAATCAACAGGTCGTTGCTCAGCATAAAGCCAGCCGCTGCCGCCGCCCAACCGGAGTAGGAGTTCAGCATCGACACCACAACCGGCATATCTGCCCCACCGATGGAGGCCACCAGGTGCCAGCCGAACGCCAGCGCAATGATGGTCATCACCAGTAACGCCAGCACCTGCAGACCTACGCTTTCGGTACGCACAAAGACCACCAGCAGCACAAAGGAGACTACCAGCGCCGCCAGATTCAGCTTATGACGATTTGGCAGCATCAGCGGTTTGGAGGAGATCTTACCGCGCAGCTTACCGAACGCCACAATCGAGCCGGTGAAGGTCACTGCACCGATGAAGATACCCAGGAACACTTCGGTCAGATGAATGTTGACCAGAATCGGCTCCATGCCCGGTTCGTGGTACAGATAGCTGTTGAAGCCCACCAGCACCGCCGCCAGACCGACGAAGCTGTGCAGGATCGCCACCAGCTCCGGCATTTCGGTCATTTCAACGCGTTTTGCCAGACGAATACCGATCGCCCCGCCGATGATCATCGCCACCAGGATCCAGGCAACGTTGCCGGTATCGGGTCCGAAAATAGTGGCAATCAGCGCAATCGCCATCCCGGCGATACCAAAGTTATTACCCTGCTGAGACGTTTCGTGTTTGGAAAGTCCCGCCAGACTGAAAATAAACAGGATTGCAGCAACAATGTATGCGGCTGTCACTAATCCTCCAGACATATGCTACCCCTTAGCCTTTACGAAACATTTTCAGCATGCGCTGAGTCACGGTGAAACCACCGAAAATATTGATACTGGCGATCAGCACCGCGATAAAGCTCAGGAAGCTAATCCAGCCGCCGTGACCAATCTGCAGTAACGCCCCGACCACGATGATCCCGGAGATGGCGTTAGTGACCGACATCAATGGCGTGTGTAGTGCATGGGAGACATTCCAGACCACGTAGTAACCCACCACGCAGGAGAGCGCGAAGACGGTAAAGTGGCCGAGGAACTCTTTTGGCGCGACATCGGCCAGCCAGCCAAACAGAATAATCGCCAGCGCCATGAGCGCGTATTTACGCCACGGAGACGCCGGTTTGGCAGGCTCTGTGGGTTCTGGCGCCGCTTTCGGTGCAGCCTGAGGCTGGGCGGAAACCTGAATCGGTGGCGCAGGCCAGGTGATTTCGCCTTCACGCACCACGGTCACGCCGCGCACAACCACATCGTCAAAATCAACGGTGATGTTGCCATCTTTCTCTTTGCAAAGCAGTTTCAGCAGGTTAACGAGGTTAGTACCGTACAGCTGGGACGACTGCGTGGGCAGACGGCCAGGCAGATCCGTATAACCAATCACCTTCACGCCGTTGGCGGTCGTGGATACCTGGTTCGGCACGGTATATTCACAGTTGCCGCCGTTTTGCGCGGCCAGGTCGACAATCACGCTGCCCGGCTTCATGGTGTCCACCATCTCACGGGTGATCAGCTTCGGTGCTGGTTTACCCGGGATCAGCGCGGTGGTGACAATAATGTCCACCTCTTTTGCCTGCGCGGCAAAGAGTTCCATTTCCGCTTTGATAAAGGCTTCGGACATCACCTTCGCATAACCATCACCGCTGCCCGCTTCTTCCTTGAAGTCCAGCTCAAGGAACTCGGCGCCCATACTCTGCACCTGCTCCTTCACTTCCGGGCGGGTGTCAAACGCGCGGACGATAGCGCCCAGGCTGTTTGCCGCACCGATAGCCGCCAGGCCTGCCACACCGGCACCAATCACCATCACTTTTGCCGGAGGCACTTTGCCTGCCGCCGTGATCTGACCGGTGAAGAAACGGCCGAATTCATGGGCGGCTTCGACGATTGCACGGTAACCGGCGATGTTCGCCATTGAACTCAGGGCATCCAGAGACTGCGCGCGCGAAATACGCGGCACGGAGTCCATCGCCATTACCGTCACGCCACGTGCCGCCAGCTTCTCCATCAGCTCTGGGTTTTGGGCAGGCCAGATAAAGCTCACCAGCGTGGTGCCCGGGTTCAGCAGCTCAATCTCGCTCTCTTGCGGCGCATTCACCTTCAGAATAACGGGTGATTGCCAGACTTCAGCACCGTCCACCACGTCCGCACCAGCCTGAATAAAGGCCTCGTCATCGAAACTCGCCAGTTTGCCCGCGCCGCTTTCAATGGCGACGGTAAAACCCAGTTTAAGCAGTTGCTCCACCGTTTTTGGTGTCGCCGCTACGCGGGTTTCATTGGCAAACCGTTCTTTTGGTACCCCAATACGCATAGTTTTCCCTTCCATCGGTTTTTGATGATGGTTTATCGATAAATGCCCGCAGTTGCATCAAATTTCGCCATCCAGAGAGCGGCGGCAAATGAGTAACCCCGGAAAATAAAACAGTAACAAACTTTCTATAACCTACTGAAAATAGCGCCTGCGATCTACCGCCTGAAAACACTATTTCTTACATTATCTGTGAAAAATAAGCGATCGGCCTCGCTGACAGAGATATTTACCTTAAATTCATCCTCAGAACCGATAAATCGCGCAAGCGAAGCGGTAAAAACATGATATAGCGCCATATGAGATCAACTTATTAACATTAAATTAACTTGTAAAAGTCATATGCTTTATCACTTTTGCTTGTCAAACGCCTGTTTTTTCAACATATCACTAAATGTTATCGAATCAGATCCTTCGGTGAGCACAGGCTGTGAAAAATGGCGCAGACAGCAGCAGGTTTTAAATGCCATAATCGGGACCGTCTCAAATTAACAACAATACCAGTACATGGTTTGCGCAAGGCGAAGGATTATTTTTATGAAGCTTAAGAACACACTCCTGGCGTCCGCACTTCTTTCCGCGACCGCCCTGTCTGCGAATGCCGCGACAGAGTTAACGCCGGAGCAAGCGGCAGCGTTAAAACCTTTTGACCATACGGTCATTGTGGGTCGTTACAACTCTATTGGCGATGCCGTTACCGCCGCATCAAAAGCCGCTGATAAAAACGGCGCAGCGTCGTTTTACGTGCTTGACCAGTCCGATCAAGGCAATAGTGGCAACCAGCGCGTGACCATCGCGCTGTACAAAGAGAATGCGCCAAAAGCTGACGCGCCGAAAAACCGCGTGATCAACGGCGTCGTTGAACTGCCTAAAGATCAGGCGATTGAGCTGGAACCGTATGACACCGTTACCGTTCAGGGCTTCTACCGCAGCCAGCCAGAAGTGAACGATGCCATCACCAAAGCCGCGAAACAAAAAGGGGCTTACTCGTTCTACATCGTGCGTCAGGTAGATGCTAACCAGGGTGGCAACCAGCGTATTACCGCGTTCATCTATAAAGAAGATGCGAAAAAACGCGTTCTGCAAAGCCCGGATGCCATCCCTGCTGATTCAGAAGCCGGTCGCGCGGCGTTAGCGAAAGGCGGCGAAGAAGCGAAGAAAGTCGAAATTCCAGGCGTAGCAACCTCCGCAGCGCCAAGCGCTGAAGTGGGCCGTTTCTTTGAGACGCAATCCACGAAAGGTGGCCGTTACTCCGTTACCCTGCCAGACGGCACCAAAGTTGAAGAGCTGAACAACGCCACGGCTGCGCAGATGGTGCCGTTCGACAGCATCAAGTTTACCGGCAACTATGGCAACGGTACGGAAGTCTCTTATCAGGTCGCGAAGCGTGCGGCGAAGAAAGGGGCGAAGTACTATCACATCACCCGCCAGTGGCAGGAACGTGGTAACAACATGACCATCAGCGCCGATCTGTACAAGTAACAAAACCCTTCATTAAAGGCGGCTCAGTGCCGCCTTTTTTTGTTACTTTTTTTGAATTTCTGCTACACATCATTGCATGCGTTCGTGACACTCCGTAAAATCCCGCGCCTTAGTGTGATCCACCATTTTTATGCGCCTGTGCGAAATAATTATTCTGGATTTGGACCTTTCATAACAGGAAGCCAATGGAAAAGAAACTTGGCCTGAGTGCTTTAACTGCACTCGTTTTAAGCTCAATGCTGGGTGCGGGGGTATTCAGTTTACCGCAGAATATGGCGGCCGTCGCAAGCCCTGCCGCACTGCTGATTGGCTGGGGGATTACCGGCGTTGGCATTTTGCTGCTGGCCTTCGCCATGCTGCTGCTGACCCGTATTCGTCCCGATCTCGATGGCGGTATTTTCACCTACGCGCGGGCCGGTTTTGGGGAACTGATTGGCTTCTGCTCCGCGTGGGGTTACTGGCTGTGTGCGGTGATCGCTAACGTCTCCTATCTGGTTATTGTCTTCTCGGCGCTCAGTTTCTTTACCGATACGCCCGAGCTGCGTCTTTTTGGTGACGGCAACACCTGGCAGTCGATTGTCGGGGCGTCGGTGCTGCTGTGGGTCGTACACTGGCTCATTTTGCGCGGCGTCCAGACAGCGGCAAGCATTAACCTGGTGGCGACGCTGGCCAAACTGGTTCCGCTCGGGCTGTTTATCGTGCTGGCGTTTATGGCATTCCGTCTGGATGTATTTAAACTCGATTTCACTGGCCTTGCGCTGGGCGTCCCCGTCTGGGAGCAGGTGAAAAACACCATGCTGATCACCCTGTGGGTTTTCATTGGTGTTGAAGGTGCGGTGGTGGTCTCTGCCCGCGCGCGCAACAAGCGCGACGTCGGACGCGCCACGCTGCTGGCGGTGCTGGCGGCCCTCGGTGTCTATCTGCTGGTGACCCTGCTGTCGCTGGGTGTGGTGGCTCGTCCTGAACTGGCCGAAATGCGTAACCCATCCATGGCCGGTCTGATGGTGAAAATGCTCGGTAGCTGGGGCGATGTGGTCATTGCCGCGGGGCTGATTATCTCCGTCTGCGGGGCTTACCTGAGCTGGACCATCATGGCGGCCGAAGTGCCTTTCCTGGCTGCCACGCACAAAGCGTTTCCACGTCTGTTTGCCCGTCAGAATAAAAACAGTGCGCCGTCAGCGTCACTCTGGCTGACGAATATCAGCGTTCAGGTCTGCCTGGTGCTGATCTGGCTCACAGGTTCGGACTATAACACCCTGCTGACCATCGCCTCGGAGATGATTCTGGTACCCTATTTCTTAGTGGGTGCGTATCTGTTAAAAATCGCCACCCGCCCGGCGCACTATGCGGTAGGGATCGGCGCCTGTATTTACGGTTTGTGGTTGTTGTATGCTTCCGGGCCTATGCACCTGCTGCTGTCGGTGGTGTTGTATGCGCCGGGCCTGCTGGTGTTTATCTATGCCCGCCGTACTCATCAGCTGGAGAACGCGCTTAAACGCCGCGAAATGGCCCTCATCGGGCTGTTACTGGTTGCTGCCGTACCGGCAACCTGGATGTTAATGGGATAACCCTGCGTTTCCCATTGTTGAACTGAAAAGGAGAATACGATGGGAACTGCGCAGCATCGCCCAATACTGATCACTGGTGGAGGCCGTCGTATCGGCCTCGCCCTCGCCCATCACTTTCTCAACCTTCGCCACCCGGTCATTGTCAGTTACCGCACGGAATACCCCTCGATAGACGGGCTACGAAAAGCGGGGGCAACCTGTATTCAGGCTGATTTCTCCACCGACGACGGCATACTTGCCTTTGCGGATAAGGTCAAATCAACGACCCACGGTCTGCGGGCGATTATCCATAACGCCAGCGCATGGCTTGCAGAAAAACCCGGTACGTCGCTCAGCGAAACGCTCGCCTGTATGCTGCAGATCCACGTCAATGCCCCCTATTTGCTTAACCATGCCCTACAGGATCTGCTGCGCGGCCACGGCCATGCCGCGGGTGACATTATTCATTTCACCGATTATGTGGTGGAGCGCGGGAGCGACAAACACATCGCTTATGCGGCGAGTAAAGCCGCACTGGATAACATGACGCGTTCATTTGCCCGCAAGCTGGCACCAGAGGTCAAGGTGAACGCCATCGCCCCGGCGATGATTTTATTCAATGAGGGCGATGATGCCGAGTATCGTCAGCAGGCGCTGAATAAATCCCTGATGAAAATCGCCCCTGGCGAGAAAGAGGTGATCGACCTTATCGATTATCTGCTCACCAGCTGTTACGTCACCGGCAGGACCTTTGCCGTGGACGGCGGGCGACCGCTGCGCTAGTGATAGCGGCTCCAGAAGAAAATCAGCACCCAGGCGCTGAGCCCCCAGCAGACCACCGCCCCGCCCAGCGCCAGGGGAAGCCGCAGAAAGCCCGTGAAATACCACAAGGACAACAGGTAGAGAAAGTAAGGGATGATTGACCACATGCCAAACACAATGGTGATGCGCAACGCCTCAGTGCCGCGTTCCGAGGCGACAATGTAGTGTGCAATGAGCGCAAACGTCGGGAAGAGCGGAATCAGCCCGGCAATGTAGTAATTTTTGGTTTTTGCCAGTACGCCAATCAATAACACCACCAGCGCGCCCAGCGCGGCTTTTATCGCCAGCCCCATGCTTTTTCCTATAACAATCAAGTAACAATAAGAGCCAGAATAACGGAACTGACGTTAATTTTGAAAGATTAATGGAAGGTTAAGGTTACGCGGTGTATGTTGGCATTTTTCGCGATAACAGACGTTGTATGAATAAGATTGTTTATGTAGAAGATGAGCCCGAAGTGGGACAATTGATCGCCGCTTATCTGGGTAAACATGATATGGACGTTATTGTTGAGCCACGTGGCGATCGCGCCGAAGAGGTCGTGGTGCGTGAAAACCCGGATCTGGTGCTGCTGGATATCATGTTGCCCGGCAAAGACGGGATGACGCTGTGCCGCGACCTGCGCGCTCAGTGGGATGGCCCTATCGTGCTGCTGACCTCACTGGACAGCGACATGAACCATATTCTGTCGCTGGAGATGGGGGCCAATGACTACATTCTTAAAACCACGCCGCCTGCCGTTCTGCTCGCCCGTCTGCGCCTGCATTTGCGCCAGCATGCCAGCAGTGAACGCGAGGTGCCGGCGCAGTCCCTGATGCCGCATAAAGCGATGCGGTTTGGCACGTTATCCATCGATCCGGTTAACCGCCAGGTCCTGCTCTCCGGTGAGCTTATCGCGCTCTCTACCGCCGATTTTGACCTGCTCTGGGAGCTGGCCACCCATGCGGGGCAGATTATGGACCGTGACGCGTTGCTGAAAAACCTGCGCGGCGTAAGTTACGATGGAATGGATCGCAGTGTTGACGTGGCTATTTCGCGACTGCGTAAGAAACTGCAGGACAACGCCACCGAGCCGTACCGCATCAAAACCGTGCGTAACAAGGGTTATCTGTTCGCCCCGCACGCCTGGGAAACCTGATCGTGTTGGCAAAATAGCATAACCTGCGCGAAATGAAGGCATTACACGACAATGCCCTGACTTTCGCGCGTTAATTTGCCCGTTGGCGCAACAATTAACTTGCTAAGCCAGCGAACTAATCCATAATTACTTTTCCTGCATTCCTTCTTGAGCTCGCACCGGGCCCGCCACATAAACGTTTTTATCGCGACGCTTTCGCTACCTCTCTCCCATAAAATCTTGAAATGAGGATTTAAGCCTATGACATATGTATAGCTACCATGACGTAGAAGCCATCAAAACCAATCTTGAATGGATTGTTAATCAGGCAACGCTTAACCAAGCCTCCCCCGCGCGTGCCGACCAAAAAGCCCTCTTTGATCTTCTGGAACTGATTCAGTCTTACGAAATATTGTTGGATTTAATTAACGAATTCGGAAGCGCCGTGATTGATGCGGAGATCGCGGAAGGCCTGAGCGTGACAGAAAAACTCATCGCCAAAATCAAAAGAAGTACTCATGCCATGTAACAAACCTCGGCACGGCTCAGATAATACGTTTGTCGTGCATGATGGTGGTGAAAACACCGGAAGGTTTTTCATGTATATTCGGCATGTATCGTTTTTTCGGTGAGATTTAATGAAAAAGCTTTTTGTGCAGTTTTATCTTTTGCTGTTTGTCTGCTTCCTGGTGATGACCATGCTGGTCGGGCTGGTCTATAAGTTCACTGCCGAACGAGCGGGCAGGCAGTCGCTGGACGATCTGATGAAAAGCTCACTTTATCTGATGCGCAGCGAACTGCGTGAAATTCCGCCACATGACTGGGCGAGAACCTTAAAAGAGCTGGATTTGAACCTGTCGTTCGATCTGCGCATTGAACCGCTGAAGGATTTCGATTTAGATCCGCCTGCCATGCAGCGCCTGCGTGACGGGGATATCGTGGCACTGGATGAGAAATACACCTTTATCCAGCGCATTCCGCGCAGTCATTATGTGCTGGCCGTAGGGCCGGTGCCTTATCTCTATTATCTGCACCAGATGCGCCTGCTGGATATGGCCCTGATGGCCTTTATCGCCATTTCACTCGCCTTCCCGGTCTTTATCTGGATGCGCCCACACTGGCAGGACATGCTGAAACTGGAATCCGCCGCACAGCGCTTTGGCGAGGGGCATCTTACCGAGCGTATTCACTTTGACAGCGGGTCCAGCTTTGAACGTCTGGGGGTGGCATTTAACCAGATGGCCGATAACATCAACGCCCTGATTGCCAGTAAAAAACAACTGATCGACGGGATTGCTCATGAGCTGCGAACGCCGCTGGTGCGTCTGCGCTACCGGCTGGAGATGAGCGAAAACCTTACGGCGGCAGAGTCTCAGGCGTTAAACCGCGACATCGGCCAGCTTGAAGCGCTCATTGAGGAGCTGCTCACCTATGCTCGTCTTGACCGTCCACAAAATGAACTGCACCTCAGTACCCCGGATCTGCCGACGTGGATCCAAACCCATATTGATGACGTCCAGAGCGTCAATCCGCAACGCACCCTGTTAACGCGCGTCACGCCGGGTGATTACGGCGCGCTGGACATGCGCCTGATGGAACGCGTGCTGGATAATCTGATGAACAACGCCATGCGCTACAGCGAGAGCACGCTGCGGATTGGCCTGGACTTGCAGGACAATCAGGCCCGTCTGACGGTGGAAGACGATGGCCCCGGCATCGCCCCGGATGCGCGTGAAACCGTGTTCGAGCCGTTTGTGCGTCTCGACCCGAGCCGCGACCGTGCGACGGGAGGGTGTGGTCTGGGGCTGGCGATTGTCCACTCTATAGCGCAGGCGATGGGCGGCACGGTGCAGTGCGGGGAGAGTGAACTCGGCGGCGCATGCTTCTGCTTTAGCTGGCCGGTGTACCATAACATCGCCCTTCCCGTTCCTGCCTGACCTTAACCGCACGCTGGCCTGACCCGGCGTGCTGTGCTATACCATGAGTATGTTGTAACTAATGGGGATTCACATGGCGACATACGATCTTATCGAAAGGCTGAACAGCACCTTTCGGGAGATGGAGCATGAGCTGTTAACGCTAACCGAGCGCCTGCAGGCCTGCCGCCTGTTGGCTGCGCGGGTCTTTACCCTGCCGGAGGTGGCAAAAGGCGCAGAGCACGATCCGCTGCAAACCATCGACGTCAAACAGCATATCGGCCAATCCGCGCGGGATCTGGCGCTACAGCACTATCGTCGCCTGTTTATTCAGCAGCAGTCAGAAAACCGCAGCAGCAAGGCGGCCGTTCGCCTGCCGGGGGTGATCTGTCTGCAAACGGACGCCGAAACCCGTGAGGCGCTGGAAACCCAGATTACGCACATCAATACCCTGAAAGCGGCATTTGAAAAAATCATTACCGAAGAGTCAGGCCTGGCACCAGCCGCCCGCTTTGAGTGGGTGCACCGCCAGCTTCCGGGTTTAATCACCCTGAATGCCTACCGTACGCTGACGGTACTGCGTCAGCCCGCCACGCTGCGCTTCGGCTGGGCCAACAAGCACATTATCAAAAACTTTACCCGGGATGAGATCCTGGCCCAGCTGGAAAAGAGCCTGAAAGCGCCGCGCACCGTGGCTCCGTGGTCGCGCGAGCAGTGGATTGAGCGCCTGGAGCAGGAGTATCACAGCATCGCGTCATTGCCCGTTGAAACGCGCCTGAAGATTAAACGCCCGGTGAAGGTGCAGCCTATCGCCCGCGTCTGGTATTCAGGCCAGCAAAAGCAGATCCAGTACGCCTGCCCAACGCCGCTGATTGCGCTCTATGATGCCGATCAGGGCGCCGTGGTACCGGACATTGGCGAACTGCTGAATTACGATGCGGAAAACGTTCAGCATCGCTATAAGCCTCAGGCGCAGCCGCTGCAGCTGATTATTCCCCGGCTGCACCTGTATGTGGCGACGTGACTATTTCAGGCTGCCGACCATCGCTTCAGGGCGGACCCAGGCATCAAACTCGGCTTCCGTGAGATAGCCGAGCGCCAGTGCAGAGGCTTTCAGCGTCAGCCCCTCTTTATGCGCCTTTTTGGCGATCTCAGCGGCTTTGTCGTAGCCGATATGGGTATTGAGGGCGGTCACCAGCATCAGCGACTCATTGAGCAACTGGCTGATTCGCTCGCGGTTTGGCTCAATGCCGGAGGCGCAATGCGCGTTGAAACTCTCCATGCCGTCCGCCAGCAGCCGTACAGACTGAAGCACATTGTGGATAACCATCGGACGATAGACGTTCAGCTCGAAATTGCCTGACGCACCGCCCATGTTGACGGCCACATCATTTCCCAGCACCTGACAGCAGAGCATGGTCATGGCTTCACACTGCGTCGGGTTCACTTTGCCCGGCATAATGGAGCTACCCGGTTCATTTTCCGGGATGCTGATTTCACCAATACCGCAGCGCGGGCCAGAGGCCAGCCAGCGCACATCGTTGGCGATTTTCATCAGTGATGCCGCCAGCCCTTTCAGCGCACCATGGGTGTGAACCAGCGCGTCGCAGGTTGCCAGCGCCTCAAACTTATTGGGCGCGGTAACAAACGGTTGCCCGGTAATCGCGGCCAGCTCTTCCGCCACGCGCACCGCGTACTCCGGATGGGTATTTAACCCCGTCCCCACCGCCGTGCCGCCCAGCGCCAGCTCAGAGAGATGCGGCAGGCTGTGCTCAATGTGTTTGAGATTGTGTTCCAGCATCGCCACCCAGCCGGATATCTCCTGTCCAAGGGTCAGCGGCGTGGCATCCTGCAGGTGGGTACGCCCGATTTTGACGATATCGCTGAAGGCCTGGGCTTTCTCGTTAAGGGTGCTTTTAAGCACATTTAGCTGCGGGATCAGCTGTTCACGGATGGCAATCACCGCCGCCACGTGCATTGCCGTCGGGAAGACATCGTTGGAGCTCTGGCTCTTGTTAACGTCATCGTTCGGGTGAACCTTACGCTCCATACCGCGCACGCCGCCCAGCAGCTCGCTTGCCCGGTTGGCCAGCACTTCATTCATGTTCATGTTGCTCTGCGTGCCAGATCCGGTCTGCCAGATGGCCAGGGGGAATTCGTCGGGATGCTTACCCGCCAGCACTTCGTCGGCGGCACTGATAATGGCGTTGGCTTTGTCAGCCGCCAGCAGGTCCAGATCCAGATTCACTTTGGCGGCGGCACGTTTGGTCAGCGCCAGCGCCTGAATCAGCGAAACGGGCATTTTCTCTGTCGAAATACGGAAATGTTCCAGCGAGCGCTGGGTTTGCGCCCCCCAGAGTTTGTCGGCCGGAACGTCGATCGCGCCCATCGAATCTTTCTCACGGCGATGCGTTGTCATTACTTTCTCCTTGATAATTAAAGATGGGATTGCTCACATGCTTAAGAGATAAGTATTGATGACTTCTGAGAAACGTTATGGCGCTTTGTGCGCTCTTTTTGGTGTTGGGTGGCGTAGCCGCCACCCGGCTTTTTAGCTTACTTCACACATGCCGAACACTGAGAGGACTGGATCTGCTTGAAGAAGTCATTGCCTTTGTCATCCACCAGGATAAACGCCGGGAAATCTTCCACTTCAATTTTCCAGATCGCTTCCATACCCAGTTCCGGGTATTCCACGCACTCCAGGCTCTTAATGCTGCCCTGCGCCAGTACGGCCGCCGGACCACCGATACTGCCCAAGTAGAACCCGCCATGCTTGTGGCACGCATCCGTCACCTGCTGGCTGCGGTTGCCTTTCGCCAGCATGATCATGCTGCCGCCGTTGGCCTGGAGCTGGTCAACATAGGAGTCCATGCGGCCTGCGGTGGTTGGGCCTAATGAGCCGGAGGCATAACCCTCTGGCGTTTTCGCCGGGCCCGCGTAGTAGATCGGATGATCTTTGATGTACTGCGGCAACCCTTCGCCGTTGTCCAGGCGCTCTTTCAGCTTCGCATGGGCGATGTCGCGGCCGACGATGATCGTGCCGTTCAGGGAGAGACGCGTCGAGACCGGGTACTGAGACAGCTGCGCCAGAATCTCTTTCATCGGACGGTTCAGATCAACGCGAACCGCTTCACCTTCACCGGCTTTACGCAGCGCTTCCGGAATGTATTTACCCGGGTTGTTCTCCAGTTTTTCGATCCACACGCCTTCACGGTTGATCTTCGCTTTGATGTTACGATCCGCCGAGCATGAGACGCCCATACCCACCGGGCAGGATGCGCCGTGGCGCGGCAGACGGATCACACGCACGTCGTGAGCAAAGTATTTACCGCCGAACTGTGCGCCGAGCCCCAGATTACGCGCTTCTTCCAGCAGCTCCTGCTCAAGCTGAACATCGCGGAACGCCTGGCCGTGTTCGTTCCCTTCGGTTGGCAGGCCGTCGTAGTATTTGGTCGATGCCAGCTTCACGGTTTTCAGCGTCGCTTCCGCCGACGTGCCGCCAATGACAAAGGCGATATGGTATGGCGGGCAGGCTGCAGTCCCCAGGGTACGCATTTTTTCCACCAGGTAGTTCTTCAGCTTGCCCGGTGTGAGCAGCGCTTTCGTTTCCTGGTAGAGGTAGGTTTTGTTGGCTGAACCGCCGCCTTTCGCGATGCAAAGGAATTTGTACTCATCGCCGTCCACGCTATAGAGGTCAATTTGCGCAGGCAGGTTGGTGCCGGTGTTGACCTCTTTATACATATCCAGCGCCGCGTTTTGCGAGTAGCGCAGGTTGTCTTCGGTGTAAGTGTTGTAGACACCGTGCGCCAGCGCGGCTTCATCGCCGCCACCGGTCCAGACACGCTGGCCTTTTTTACCCACGATGATGGCCGTACCGGTGTCCTGGCAGGTCGGCAGAATGCCTTTTGCCGCGATATCGGAGTTACGCAGGAACTGCAGCGCGACATACTTATCGTTTTCGCTGGCCTCCGGGTCGCTGAGAATATCGGCCACCTGCTGCTGATGCGCAGGACGGAGCATAAACGAGGCGTCGTGGAAGGCGTGCTGCGCCAGCAAGGTCAGCGCCTGCGGATCGACCTTGAGGATCTCCTGCCCTTCAAACTCAGATACAGAGACGTGATCGCGGGTTAACAGGTAATATTCGGTCTGATCCTTACCGAGCGGGAAAGGATCCTGGTAATGAAAGGGTTTGTTCGACATTGTTCTCTCACTTACTGCGTCGGTCTGATTATTCAGGGCAGATGTTCCGCTGCCCGGCTTAAAAGCGAGTCAGCTTATCCTACACAATTTTTTAACAAAAACTGAGACTAGTACGACTTTTTACATCCGCAGGTTACTTCCAGGTGGTTTATTGCTTTAATACCCGGAGTTTATTCCACATTTGAATCAGGGCTTGATAATGCAAAAACTCATCAACTCAGTGCAAAACTACGCCTGGGGAAGTAAAACTGCGTTAACGGAACTCTACGGTATCGCGAACCCGGACAACCTGCCGATGGCAGAACTGTGGATGGGCGCCCACCCGAAGAGCAGCTCAAAAGTTGAAGATGCCAGCGGCCAGGTGCGCGCGCTGCGCGACGTAATTGATGCCGATAAAGCCACGCTGCTGGGCAACAGCGTGGCCAACCGTTTTGGCGAGCTGCCGTTCCTGTTTAAGGTGCTGTGTGCCGATCAACCTCTCTCCATCCAGGTTCACCCGAACAAGAAAGCCTCTGAAATTGGCTTTGCAAAAGAGAATGCAGCCGGTATCCCGTTAGATGCCGCCGAGCGTAACTATAAAGATCCGAACCACAAGCCGGAGCTGGTCTTTGCGCTGACCCCTTTCCTGGCGATGAACGCGTTTCGCGAGTTCTCCGAGATCATCTCTCTGCTGCAGCCGGTCGCAGGAGCGCATAACGCTATCGCGCATTTCCTGGCAAATCCGAACGCGGAAAGCCTGAGCCAGCTGTTCGCCAGCCTGCTCAACATGCAGGGCGACGAGAAATCCCACGCCCTGGCGGTGCTGAAAGCGGCGCTGGACGGCCAGCAGGGCGAACCATGGGACACCATCCGTCTGATTTCTGCGTTTTACCCGGACGACAGCGGCCTGTTCTCCCCGCTGCTGCTGAACGTGGTGAAGCTAAACCCGGGCGAAGCCATGTTCCTGTTCGCGGAAACGCCGCATGCCTATCTGCAGGGTGTGGCGCTGGAGGTAATGGCCAACTCGGACAACGTGCTGCGCGCGGGTCTGACGCCGAAATATATCGACATCCCTGAACTGGTGGCTAACGTGAAGTTTGTGGCAAAACCTGCTGCCGAGCTGCTTACTCAGCCCGTCAAAAATGGCGCAGAGCTGGACTTCCCTATTCCGGTTGACGATTTTGCTTTCTCCCTGCACGACCTCAGCCAGACCGAAACGACCATCGCGCAGGAGAGCGCGGCGATCCTGTTCTGCGTTGAGGGTGAAGCGACACTGCATAAAGGCGAACAGCGTCTGGTGCTTAAGCCGGGTGAGTCAGCATTCGTTGCTGCTAATGAGTCCCCGGTCAGCGTAAGCGGTACCGGTCGCCTGGCGCGCGTATTTAATAAGCTTTAGACAATACTGAATTTTTTAACAACTCTTGCTAAGCTAGTGGCAGGCTTTATATCTCCGGGCGGTTTCTACCGCCTGGTTTCATTTTAGGGATAGTCGCAATGAAAAAATCGGTCGTAGCGGTAGGCGTGATTGTAGCGTTAGGCGTAGTCTGGACGGGAGCATCCTGGTTTACCGGGAAGCAGCTGGAGAGCCGTCTGGCTGAGATGGTGGCACAGGCTAACAGCCAAATTAAGCGTGGCGCACCGGAAGCGGGTGTAGAGCTGAGCTATCAGAATTATGAGCGCGGGGTATTCACCAGCCATATGCAGCTTGTGGTGAAGCCCGTTGCCGGAAATGAAAATGGCTGGCTGAAGCCGGGCCAGACGGTGGTGCTGGATGAGGTGGTAAGTCACGGTCCGTTCCCGCTGGCGCAGCTGAAGTCCTTTAATCTGATCCCATCAATGGCGTCCGTTCACACCGTGCTGGTGAATAACGACTTAACTAAGCCGCTGTTCGAACTGGCAAAAAATGAATCACCTTTCGCGGTTGATACCCGCATCAGCTATGCCGGTGATACCAGCTCGAATATCGCGCTGAAGGCGCTGAACTACGAGAAAGAGAACGAGAAAGTCACCTTCAGCGGTGGCAACTTCACCGTAGATGCTGACCGCGAAGGGAACGTGCTCTCCCTGACAGGGGAAGCGCAAAGCGGTCTGGTCAACGCCGTTAACGAATACGATCAGAAGGTACAGATTACCTTCAACAATTTGAAAGCAGACGGCAACAGCCGCATGACCGACTTCAAAGAGCGTATCGGCGATCAGAAACTCTCGATTGATAAGATTGCCATTGCGATTGAAGGTAAAGAGATGGCCGTGCTGGAAGGCATGGACGTTGATGGTAAATCGGATGTCTCCAAAGACGGTAAGAGCATCAATACTCAGCTGGATTACACCCTGAAGAGCCTGAAAGTGCAGAATCAGGATCTGGGTACCGGCAAGCTTTCGCTGAAGATCGGCAATATTGACGGTCAGGCGTGGCATGAATTCAGCCAGAAATACAGCAAAGAGAGCCAGGCGCTGCTGACCGATGCCGCGCTGCAGCAGAACCCGGAAGTGTATCAGCAGCAGGCGATGGCCGTGCTGTTCAACAACCTGCCTATCCTGCTTAAAGGTGAACCGGTGATCACCGTCGCTCCGCTGAGCTGGAAAAACAGCAAAGGCGAAACCAGCTTTAACCTGTCTCTGTTCCTGAAAGATCCGGCAACCGCAACGGGCGAACCGCAAACGCTGGCGCAGGAAGTGGATCGCAGCGTGAAGTCACTGGACAGCAAGCTGACGATCCCAATGGACATGGCAACCGAGTTTATGACTCAGATTGCGAAGCTTGAAGGGTACGGCGATGACGATGCCGGTAAGCTGGCAAACCAGCAGGTGAAAGGCCTGGCGGCGATGGGCCAGATGTTCCGTATTACGAAGGTGGACGACAATACGATTTCCACCAGCCTGCAGTATGCCAACGGCCAGGTGACGCTCAACGGTGACAAAATGCCGCTGGAGGACTTTGTCGGCATGTTTGGTATGCCTGCCCTGGGCATGCCGGAACCGGCTGAACCAGCAGCGCCAGCCGAACCTGCGGCGCCACAGCAGTAAACGACAAAACCCCTCGCATGAGGGGTTTTTTATTGCCGGGTGGCGGCAATGCCTTACCCGGCCTACGATCCGCAACGTGCTCTGGGTTATTTCACCGTCACTAACCGCGCCGCCACAATCTGGTGCCCGGCCTGCACGTCTGTTTTTTCGATGCGTTGCATGATCCTGTCCGCCAGCGTGTAACCCATCTCCCGTGCGGGCGTGGTGGCCCAGACGATGGGCAGATCGTCCAGCGCATTTTCGCCAACGTCGGCAAATGCCCCTAACGCCACCTGATGGCCGAAGAAGGTTTCAACACCCCCCTCACCGCTCTGACGCCCGGCGCGGATCAGACCAAACCAGGCCCCCATCGCAATCACATCGTTGTAGCAAATCACGGCGCTTATCGTCGGGCTGCTGCTTAACAGCGCACCGATCGCTTCTGCGGCTTTTTTCTGACTGGATTCACACTCTACCACCCACTCGCTGTGGAACGGTAAACCGTATTTAATCAGCGTCGCGCAATAACCGCCCACCCGTTCGGCGCGGGTCAACGACGAGCTTTTTCCGCCGAGCCAGGCAATCCGCTGATGTCCGCGACGAATAAGATGCTCGGTCAACATTTGGGCTGCCTGCATGTTATCTGGCCGCAGGGTATCGGCTTCATCCAGATAACTGGCGCGCGACGCAAAGACCAGCGGCACCCCTTTAGCGGCCGCGCGCTCGCATAATTCACTGCTCACGCCCGACGCTCCGGCAACAATCACACCGTCAACGCCCTGGGTGAGCAGCATGTCGAGCCGGGAAAGAAGCTGGTCCGGCTCGCGTCCACCGTGGAGCAGAAACACCATTCGTCCCTGCGCCTCCAGCGCTTCGGTTAACCCTGCGGTCAGTTCGGCGTAAAAGGGTGAAGTCAGGTCACGCACGATCAGGCCAATCACGCCGCTTTGTCCCCCGCGCAGGGCCGACGCCTGACGGTTACGCACAAAACCCAGTTGTTCAACGGCGTCGTTAACCCGCTGACCGGTCGCGGGAGAGATGCGCCCTTTTCCACTCAGGACCAGTGAAACGGTGCTGACGGAAACGCCCGCCGCCAGCGCGACATCGTTGATGGTGATCTTTTTCGCTACAGCCATGTGTTGGCGTGACTCCCTGATAATGAGATCGGTAAAACGTTTTATCAATACGTTATCTTTATACTACCAGTGAAAGGCTGAGAATGTGATTCAGCGCGCACTAAACTTTGATAAAACGTTTTATCTTCTCGCAGCATTGAAGCAGACAAACTGATTTTAACAATAAAGGAGTCGTTTTATGACGGCGAAAACAGCACAAAAAATATCGCTGTGGGAATTTTTCCAGCAACTGGGTAAAACCTTTATGCTGCCCGTGGCGCTTCTCTCGTTCTGCGGGATCATGCTCGGGATCGGCAGCTCGCTCAGCAGTAAGGACGTCATTACGCTGATCCCGTTCCTCGGTACCCCTGTGCTGCAGGCGATCTTTATCTGGATGAGTAAGGTCGGCTCCTTTGCCTTCAGTTTCCTGCCCGTGATGTTCTGTATCGCCATCCCACTGGGCCTGGCGCGTGAGAATAAAGGCGTGGCGGCGTTCGCCGGTTTTGTGGGCTACGCGGTGATGAACCTTGCGGTGAACTTCTGGCTGACCGCCAAAGGCATCCTGCCCACTACCGATGCTGCGGTGCTGAAAGCCAACAACATTCAGAGCGTGATTGGTATTCAGTCTATCGACACCGGGATCCTCGGCGCGGTGATCGCGGGGGTCATTATCTGGATGCTGCATGAGCGCTTCCACAATATCCGCCTCCCCGATGCCCTGGCATTCTTCGGCGGCACCCGCTTCGTGCCAATTATTACTCTCGTGGTCATGGGGCTGTTTGGTCTGGTCATCCCGCTGATCTGGCCGGTCTTTGCGCTCGGTATCAACGGTATTGGCCGTATCATTAACGGCGCGGGCGATTTCGGCCCGATGATCTTCGGTACCGGCGAACGTCTGCTGCTGCCGTTTGGCCTGCAACATATTCTGGTGGCGCTGATTCGCTTCACCGAAGCAGGCGGCACCATGGAAGTGTGCGGTCATGATGTAAGCGGTGCGCTGACCATCTTCCAGGCGCAGCTGAGCTGCCCAACCACTCATGGCTTCTCTGAGAGTGCGACCCGCTTCCTGTCACAGGGTAAAATGCCGGCCTTCCTCGGCGGTCTGCCAGGCGCGGCGCTGGCGATGTACCACTGCGCCCGACCTGAAAATCGTCACAAAATTAAAGGGCTGTTGATTTCCGGGGTAATCGCCTGCGTTGTAGGCGGTACGACTGAGCCTATCGAATTCCTGTTCCTGTTTGTCGCGCCGGTGCTGTATCTCATCCACGCGGTGCTGACCGGTCTGGGCTTTACCGTGATGGCGGTGTTGGGCGTCACCATCGGTAACACCGACGGCAACGTAATTGATTTCGTGGTGTTCGGCATCCTGCATGGTTTGTCCACCAAGTGGTATCTGGTGCCGGTCGTGGCGGCGATCTGGTTCGTGGTGTACTACGGTATCTTCCGCTTCGCCATTACCCGCTTTAACCTGAAAACGCCAGGCCGCGATGCCGAAACCGCCACCAGCGTGGAACAGGCCGTTGCCGGTACAGTGGGTAAATCGGGTTATAACACGCCGGCAATTCTGGCGGCGCTGGGCGGTGCGGATAACATTACCTCTCTGGATAACTGCATTACCCGTCTGCGTCTGTCGGTGGCGGATATGTCGAAAGTGGATACCAATGCCCTGAAAGCCAACCGGGCAATCGGCGTGGTACAGTTGAATCAACACAATTTGCAGGTGGTTATCGGCCCGCAGGTGCAGTCGGTCAAAGATGAGCTGGCCACCCTGATGCGCACAGTCGAAGCCTGATGCCTCCCCCCTCACGCAGAGGGGGTTTTACTTTAAGGATGTACGTCATGTTTGATTTCTCGACCGTTGTCGATCGCCACGGCACCTGGTGTACACAGTGGGATTATGTTGCCGACCGTTTTGGTGCCGCCGACCTGCTGCCCTTTACGATCTCTGATATGGATTTCGCCACCGCCCCCTGCATTATCGATGCACTACATCAACGTATTGATCACCGCGTGTTTGGCTACAGCCGCTGGAAAAACGAAGAATTCCTGGCCGCGGTGGCGCACTGGTTCCAGCAACGTTTTAACAGCCGGATTGATACTGAAACCGTTGTTTATGGCCCTTCCGTGATCTATATGGTCTCTGAGCTGATTCGCCTGTGGTCGATGCCGGGAGACGGTGTGGTGGTGCATACTCCGGCTTATGACGCGTTTTATAAAGCCATTGAAGGCAATGCGCGCCGCGTGGTGCCAGTGGCGATGGAGAAACAGGCGTCGGGCTGGCAGGGAAATATGGCCGCGCTTGAGGCCGCCCTGGCGAAACCGGAAAACAAAATATTGCTGCTGTGCAGCCCGCAAAACCCGACCGGCAAGGTCTGGACGCAGGAGGAGCTGGCGCAGATGGCTGAACTGTGCGCACGCTATGACGTGGCGGTGATAAGCGATGAAATTCATATGGACATGGTATGGGGAGAACATCGCCACACGCCATGGAACAAGGTCGCGCGCGGTAAATGGGCACTACTGACCTCAGGCTCCAAAAGCTTTAATATCCCGGCACTGACCGGCGCATATGGGTTAATAGGCGATGAGGAGAGCCGTAATGCGTATCTGAGCGCGCTAAAAGGCCGTGACGGCCTCTCCTCTCCCTCCGTGCTGGCACTGACGGCGCACATTGCCGCCTATCAGCAGGGTGAGCCGTGGCTTGCCGCGCTGCGCGACTATCTGGAAGAGAACCTGAAATTTATCGCACGTGAAATGAACTGCGCTTTTCCGGCACTTAACTGGACGCCACCCGAGGCGACCTATCTCGCCTGGATTGACCTGCGCCCGTTAAATATTGACGATCGCGCCCTGCAAAACGTACTGATTGAGCAGCAAAAAGTCGCCATCATGCCGGGATATACCTATGGAAACGAAGGCATCGGTTTTATCCGCCTGAATGCCGGCTGCCCGCGCAGCAAGCTGGAACAAGGGGTGCAGCGGCTGATTGCGGGTATCAACACGCTCCTGTAGTTTGTTTGCGCAACGGAATATTCCCTTGCGCAAATAGCTTTTTACCTCGTTTTGTTTTTATAATGTGGCGCACTTTAACCAGAAAAGAGTGCGACCATGATTGATACACGCCTGCCTTTAACAGATATTCATCGTCACCTTGACGGTAACATTCGTGCCCAAACCATCCTCGATCTTGGCCGCCAGTACAATTTAACGCTCCCTGCTCAATCGCTTGAAACCCTGATCCCGCACGTTCAGGTCACCTCTAATGAACCGGATCTGGTCAGTTTTTTGAGCAAACTCGACTGGGGCGTAAAGATGCTGGCCTCACTGGATGCCTGTCGCCGTGTCGCTTTTGAGAATATCGAAGATGCCGCCCGTAACGGCCTGCATTATGTCGAACTGCGCTTTTCGCCAGGCTATATGGCGATGACCCACAGCCTGCCCGTTGCAGGCGTGGTTGAAGCCGTTATTGAAGGTGTCCGTGAAGGGTGCAAAACCTTCGATGTGCAGGCCCGTTTGATTGGCATCATGAGCCGTACCTTCGGCGAAGCGGCCTGTCTGCAGGAACTGGAAGCGCTGCTGGCGCATCGTGACGCGATCACCGCCGTCGACCTGGCCGGGGATGAACTGGGCTTCCCGGGCAGCCTGTTCCTGTCACATTTCAACCGCGCACGTGATGCCGGCTGGCATGTAACCGTTCACGCCGGTGAAGCGGCGGGGCCGGAGAGCATCTGGCAGGCCATCCGTGAACTGGGTGCCGAGCGTATCGGTCACGGTGTAAAAGCGGTGGAAGATCGCGCCCTGATGGACTTCCTGGCCGAGCAACGTATCGGGATTGAATCCTGCCTGACCTCCAATATTCAGACCAGCACCGTGCCCGCGCTGGATAAGCACCCGCTGAAAACCTTCCTTGAGCACGGCGTGCTGGCCTCGCTGAATACCGATGACCCGGCGGTACAGGGCGTGGACATTATCCACGAGTACACTGTCGCCGCACCGCAGGCGGGCCTGAGCCGCGAACAGATCCGCCAGGCGCAGATTAATGGGCTGGAGATGGCCTTCCTCACGCCGGAAGAGAAGCAGGCGCTTCGGGATAAGGTGGCAAACGCGTAACCCCTTTGCCGGGTGGCGGCTACGCCCTACCCGGCCAACAAAACTTATGCCAGACAGAGCGTGGCGCGATGTTTGGCAGATTCAATGCCCAGTTCAATCAACTCCATAATCTGAATCGCCTGACTGGCTGGTACCGGGTTTTCCCCCGTGCCGTTCAGCGCATTACGCACGGCCGCATAATATGCCGGGTAGTTCCCCGGGCTCGTCAGCAAGGTTTCTTCCACCAGCGTCTCCCCCTCCACTTTGGTCACCACCCCGTCTCGCATATCATATCCCCAGTCTTCCTGAGGCAAACGCTCGCCGTTTTTCAGCCGGTCTTCCTGCGGATCCAGACCAAACTTCACATAGCTCCCGCGCGTGCCGTGAATGATATAACGCGCAGATTCCGCAGCCGCAACCATCGTTCCGTGCAGCACTATCCGCCGTTGCGGGTAGCTCAGGATGGCATGAAAATAATCGGTCGTTTGCGCGCCGGGTCTGAGCTGGGCCAGATCGACCGTCATACTCACCGGCAGGCCAAACAGATTCACGGCCTGGTCGAGCAGGTGTGGGGCTAAATCGTACCAGATGCCGCTGCCTGGCCCAGCTTGCTCACGCCAGCGGTTTCGCACCTGCGGCCGAAAGCGGTCAAAGTGCGATTCAAAGAAGGTTATCTCCCCGAGCGTTCCCTCGCTGAGCAGCGCTTTTACCGTGAGAAAATCGCTGTCCCAGCGGCGGTTATGAAACACCGACAGCAGTCTGCCAAGGCTTTTCGCCAGCGCATCCAGCTCGCGTGCCTGAGACAACGTCACGGTAAAGGGTTTATCGACGACGACATGCTTACCGGCTTCCAGCGCCGCCTTCGCCAGCGGGAAATGGGTGTCGTTCGGCGTGGGGATCACAATTAAATCGATATTCGGATCATTGAAAAGGTGCTTAGGCTCAGAGACAACCGGAACGGTGGGCCAGTCGGCATGCACCTTGGTGGCATCGCTGCTCGACACCGCCGCCAGCGCCATTCCCGGCGTACCGGCAATTAACGGCGCATGGAATGTTTTGCTCGCATACCCGTAACCAATAAGCCCGACACGGATGCTATCACTCATAGTGTTGCCCTCTCCTGTGATGTTCTTATTTCACACTGGCTAACCTGGCCACATGACAGATTAAGCATGTGCCATATGACTTAAAATAGCATCCTGCTCCGGTTGTTTTTGTTATATGGGGTTAACCCGCTGATTGTGCTTAAGGGAACCGTTCCCAAAGCACTTGCTGTCTCCCCCCTGGCGCTGTAACATTTGCAACCGGTATTTATGGATAAATTACAAACACGAATTATGACGTCAATTATTAATCGAATCATTGAATTAGCGGGATGGATTGTTCTTGGGGTATCGGTCATTTTGCTTGGCGTTGCCAGCCACATCGATAACTACCAACCGCCGGAGCCTGTCACTGTCGCCCAACCTAAGTAACCGGTTACGGTAATAAAGAGTGACATAATATGTCAGTTACTTATTGCCACTCCCGGTGAACACGGTTAACCTTCTCTTCCAGGCATCATCTGATGCCTGAATCTTTCGCAAAGAAAACTCCTAATTTAGTCGCGTTACCTGAGTGGGCAGTTTACGTCTTTATTAATCCGTTTATTATTCAAACGAATTACCTTAACGGGTATGACTCACTTTTATATGGAAACTTATTAATATGACAGTTCAGGACTATTTATTAAAATTTCGCAAGATCAATTCCCTTGAGAGCCTGGAAAAACTGTTTGACCACCTGAACTACACGCTGTCGGATAATCAGGACATCATCAATATGTATCGTGCAGCGGATCATCGCCGTGCGGAACTGGTCTCCGGTGGCCGTTTGTTTAACGTCGGCGAAGTGCCTAAGTCCGTATGGCGTTACGTTTTATAAGAAAGTAGCCATCCGCGCGAAATGTTATATACTCTCCGCCCTGCAAACTGGCTGTACAACATTTCGCGCAGATTTATGGGAGAGTTCATGACCGCAACGCCTGGAGAAAGAATTGGAGGCTGGTTAATCGCCCCACTGGCATGGCTGCTGGTTGCCTTATTAAGCGCATCACTTGCGCTGCTGCTTTATACCACCGCGCTGGTTACCCCTCATGCCATCCAGACCCTGATGTCGCAAAGTGTGCTGAATATTACGCTGTGGTTCGTGTCGTTCGTCTTCGCCATAGGCATGTGGTACTACACGCTGTGGCTAACCATTGCGTTCTTTAAACGCCGCAAAAATGTGCCTAAGCACTACATCATCTGGCTGCTCGTTTCCGTACTGCTGGCGGTGAAAGCCTTTGCTTTTTCACCGGTTTCGGATGCGCTGGCCGTTCGTCAGCTGCTTTTCCCGTTACTGGCGGCGGCGCTTCTGGTGCCCTATTTCAAGCGTTCGACGCGGGTGAAGAACACCTTCGTGAATCCGTAATAACCTTACAGATAACCTGTTGTCGCCTGTTGTGGTTTATCCGATAATAGGCGGCTTTTTTATTTCAGGCTGAATAATGACCGATTACTTACTGCTCTTTGTCGGCACAGTGCTGGTTAACAACTTCGTTCTGGTGAAGTTCCTTGGCCTGTGTCCGTTTATGGGCGTGTCCAAAAAGCTGGAAACGGCAATGGGCATGGGGCTGGCAACCACCTTCGTGATGACGATGGCGTCCATCTGCGCCTGGTTGATTGATACCTGGATCCTCATCCCGCTGGGTTTAGTCTATCTCCGTACGCTGGCCTTTATTCTGGTCATTGCCGTAGTGGTGCAATTTACCGAAATGGTGGTGCGTAAAACCAGCCCGGCGCTCTATCGCCTGCTGGGTATCTTTCTGCCGTTGATCACCACCAACTGTGCCGTTCTTGGCGTAGCGCTGTTGAACATTAATCTCGGGCATAATTTCATGCAGTCGGCGCTGTACGGTTTTTCTGCCGCCGTCGGTTTCTCGCTGGTGATGGTGCTGTTTGCCTCTATTCGTGAGCGCCTCGCCGCAGCGGATATCCCTGCGCCCTTTCGCGGAAACGCGATTGCGCTGGTGACCGCAGGTTTAATGTCTCTGGCCTTTATGGGCTTTAGTGGTCTGGTGAAGTTGTAATGAATACCATCTGGATTGCCATCGCCTCCATCAGCGTGCTGGGGTTGGTGTTTGGCCTGATTCTGGGTTACGCCTCCCGCCGATTCGCGGTAGAGGACGATCCTGTTGTTGAAAAAATCGATGAGCTTTTGCCGCAAAGCCAGTGTGGGCAGTGCGGCTATCCTGGCTGTCGTCCCTATGCAGAAGCCGTGGGTATTCAGGGTGAGAAAATCAACCGCTGTGCGCCAGGCGGCGAAGCGGTAATGCTAAAAATTGCAGCGCTGCTAAACGTCGACCCACAGCCCATTGATGGCGATGCGCAGGTGCAGGAGCCCGTGCGTGCCCTCGCGGTGATTGACGAAGCGAACTGCATTGGCTGCACCAAGTGTATTCAGGCATGCCCTGTCGACGCCATTGTTGGCGCCACCCGCGCCATGCACACCGTTGTGGCGGATCTGTGCACCGGCTGTAACCTCTGCGTGGCTCCCTGCCCGACGCAATGTATTGAGTTGCGCCCGGTTGAAACGACTACCGAAAGCTGGAAGTGGGATCTTCAAACCATTCCGGTTCGCAATATTCCTGTGGAACAACATGCTTAAGTTATTTTCTGCTTTCAGAAAAGAGAAGATTTGGGACTTTGACGGCGGGATCCATCCGCCAGAGATGAAAACCCAGTCCAGCGGCACGCCGCTGCGTCAAATTCCGCTGGCGACCCGTTTCGTCATGCCGCTGAAGCAGCACATTGGCGCTGAGGGTGAGTTGTGCGTTAAAGAAGGCGATACCGTCCTTCGCGGCCAGCCATTGACCTTTGGTCGTGGGCGTATGCTGCCGATCCACGCCCCGACATCCGGTAAAGTGGTGGCGATTACCCCTCACACCGTTGCACATCCGTCAGCCCTCTCCGAACTGAGCGTCATTATTGAAGCCGACGGCGAAGACCGCTGGATCGAACGTGATGGCTGGAGCGACTACCGCGCCCGCAGCCGGGAAGCGCTTATCGACCGTATTCATCAGTTCGGCGTTGCCGGGCTGGGTGGCGCAGGGTTCCCGACCGGCGTCAAACTGCGCGGTGGCGGCGATAAAATTCAGACCCTGATTATCAACGCCGCCGAATGCGAACCCTATATCACCGCCGATGACCGCCTGATGCAGGATTGCGCCGCGCAGGTCGTGGAGGGGATCCGTATCCTTGCCCATGTGCTGCAACCCCGTGAAGTGCTGATTGGCATTGAGGATAACAAACCGCAGGCCATTTCCATGCTGCGCGCGGTGCTCGCCGGTAGCCACGATATCAGCCTGCGCGTCATTCCGACCAAGTACCCGTCGGGCGGGGCAAAACAGCTGACGCAAATACTCACCGGAAAGCAGGTTCCCCACGGCGGCCGCTCGTCGGATATTGGCGTGCTGATGCAAAACGTGGGTACCGCCTACGCCGTGAAACGCGCGGTGATTGACGGTGAACCCCTGACCGAACGCGTGGTGACGCTGACGGGCGAATCAGTGTCTCGTCCGGGGAACGTCTGGGCGCGTCTGGGCACGCCGGTTCGTCATCTTCTGGAGCAGGCCGGATTCTGTCCCGGCAGCGATCAGATGGTGATCATGGGCGGTCCATTGATGGGCTTTACCCTGCCGTGGCTGGACGTTCCGGTCGTAAAAATCACTAACTGCCTGCTCGCCCCCTCCCCCACCGAAATGGGTGAAGAGCAGGAAGAGAAAGGCTGCATCCGCTGCAGCGCCTGTGCCGATGCCTGCCCGGCCGATCTGCTTCCACAGCAGTTGTACTGGTACAGCAAAGGTCAGCTGCACGATAAAGCGCAAGCGCATAATCTGGCTGACTGCATCGAATGCGGCGCGTGCGCCTGGGTCTGCCCTAGCAACATTCCGCTGGTGCAGTACTTCCGTCAGGAGAAGGCCGAGATTTATGCCATCTCGATGGAAGAAAAACGCGCTGCCGAAGCGAAAGCCCGCTTTGAAGCCCGCCAGGCTCGTCTGGAGCGTGAAAAACTGGCCCGTCAGGAGCGTCATAAGCAGGCTGCCGTTCAGCCAGGCGAGAAAGATCAGGATGCCATTAACGCGGCGCTGGCTCGCGTGCGCGAGAAAAAAGCGACCGCAGCGCAACCTGTGGTGATCTCCGCCGGTGAGAAGCCAGATAACAGCGAAGCCATTGCCGCACGTGAAGCGCGTAAGGCCGCGGCGCGCGCGCGTCAGGCGGAAAAAGCGCAAACAGGGCAACCGGAAGAAACCCGTGTCGATCCGCGTAAAGCGGCCGTTGAAGCGGCCATCGCCCGCGCCAAAGCACGGAAAGCGGGAGAGCAGCAGGTAGTCGTTGAGCAAGAGGCCACAGACCCGCGCAAAGCCGCCGTTGAAGCCGCGATAGCCCGCGCTAAAGCGCGTAAAGCGGCGCAGCAACCGCAACCGACCGCAGAAGAGGCGCCGGTCGATCCGCGTAAAGCGGCTGTCGAAGCGGCCATCGCCCGGGCCAAAGCACGGAAAGCGGCGCAGCAACCACAACCAGCTGCAGAAGAGGCACCAGTCGACCCGCGCAAAGCCGCTGTCGAAGCGGCCATCGCCCGCGCCAAAGCGCGTAAAGCGGCTCAGCAGGAAGTACAACAGCCTGCCGCGAACGACGATCCACGCAAAGCCGCCGTCGCCGCCGCGATTGCACGCGTTCAGGCGAAGAAAGCCGCACAGCAAGCAGTTAACGAGGATTAAATGGTTTTCAGAATCGCAAGTTCCCCTTACACCCATAACCAGCGCCAGACGTCGCGCATTATGATGCTGGTCTGCCTGGCTGCACTGCCGGGTATTGCCGTTCAGTTCTGGTTTTTCGGCTGGGGAACCCTGTTCCAGTTAGCACTGGGCTGTGCCAGCGCCGTAGCGGCCGAAGCGCTGGTGCTGAAGCTGCGTAAGATGAACATCTCCCGTATTCTCAGCGATAACTCCGCCCTGCTGACGGGCCTGCTGTTGGCCATCAGTATTCCGCCGTTTGCGCCGTGGTGGATGATCGTGCTCGGCACGGTGTTTGCGGTGATTATTGCCAAACAGCTGTACGGTGGGCTGGGCCACAATCCCTTTAACCCGGCGATGGTCGGCTACGTGGTACTGCTTATCTCCTTCCCGGTACAAATGACCAGTTGGCTGCCGCCGCACGATATCGCCGCCACGGTGCCGGGTTTTATGGATGCCCTTCAGGTGATCTTTACCGGCCATACGGCGTCCGGTGCCGATATGAATGCGTTGCGTATGGGCGTGGATGGTGTCAGCCAGGCCACACCGCTCGATACGTTTAAAACGTCCCTGCGTGCCGGGCACAGCGTTGAGCAGATCATGCAATCAGCCATCTACAGCGGCGTGCTGGCCGGTGCAGGCTGGCAGTGGGTTAACCTGGCATATCTGTTGGGCGGCCTGTTCCTGCTGCAGCAGAAAGCGATCCGCTGGCATATTCCGGTGAGCTTTCTGGTCACGCTCGCGGTCTGCTCCACGCTGGGCTGGCTCTTCTCCCCTGAATCCCTGGCGAGCCCGCAGATGCATCTGCTCTCTGGTGCCACCATGCTGGGCGCGTTCTTTATTCTGACCGATCCGGTAACCGCCTCGACCACCAATCGCGGTCGTCTGATCTTCGGTGCGCTGGCCGGTCTGCTGGTGTGGCTGATCCGCAGTTTCGGCGGATACCCGGATGGCGTAGCGTTCGCCGTCCTGCTTGCCAACATCACCGTTCCGCTCATTGACTACTACACGCGCCCGCGCGTGTACGGCCATCGGTAAGGGTTTCGCGATGCTGAAAACAATGCAAAAACATGGCGTCACGCTGGCCATTTTCGCTGCTGTCCTCACCGGGATGACGGCACTGGTGAACGAACTGACCAAAACGACCATTGATGAACAGGCCGCAAAGCAGCAACGCGCGCTGTTCGATCAGGTGATGCCGTCTGATTTCTACGATAATGACCTGCAGAAAAGCTGTTTCGTGGTACAGGCGCCGCAGTTAGGTAAAGGCCCGCATCGTCTCTATATCGCCCGTAGAGGCGATAACGCGGTGGGCGTGGTGATGGAGGCCACGGCACCAGACGGGTATTCCGGTGCCATTCAGCTACTTGTGGGTACCGATTTTTCCGGTACCGTGTTGGGTACCCGCGTGACTCAACACCACGAAACGCCGGGCCTTGGGGATAAAATTGAGACACGCCTGAGCGACTGGATTTTGCATTTTGCCGGTAAGGTGATCCACGGCGAAGCGGACCCGGCATTTGCCGTCAAGAAAGATGGCGGCGAGTTTGACCAGTTCACCGGGGCCACCATTACGCCGCGTGCCGTCGTGAATGCCGTAAAACGTGCAGGGTTGTATGCAGAAACGCTGCCTGCGCAGATTAACAATCTTCCGGCCTGTGAGGAGTGAGCATGAGCCAGGTTAAAGAGGTCATTGTCCAGGGGTTGTGGAAGAACAACTCCGCGCTGGTACAGCTGCTGGGATTGTGCCCGCTGCTGGCGGTGACATCCACCGCTACCAACGCATTGGGGCTGGGGCTTGCCACCACGCTGGTGCTGACCCTGACCAACCTCTCCATTTCCACCCTGCGCCGCTGGACGCCGTCGGAAATCCGTATTCCGATTTACGTCATGATCATTGCGTCAGTGGTGAGCGTCGTTCAGATGCTGATTAACGCCTACGCGTTCGGTCTGTATCAGTCACTGGGGATTTTTATCCCGCTGATCGTTACCAACTGTATCGTGGTGGGGCGTGCAGAAGCCTTTGCCGTGAAGAACACCCCGGCGATGTCGGCCCTGGATGGTTTCTCCATCGGAATGGGGGCCACCTGCGCGATGTTCGTTCTGGGCTCACTGCGTGAAATTCTTGGCAACGGTACCCTCTTCGACGGCGCAGACGCGCTGCTGGGAAGCTGGGCTAAAGTTTTACGCATCGAGGTGTTTCATACGGATACGCCGTTCCTGCTGGCTATGCTGCCACCGGGTGCGTTTATTGGCCTTGGCATGATGCTGGCGATAAAATACCTGATTGATGAAAAACGTAAGCGCCGCGCGGCTGAGCGCAGCGTGCAGGAAGGGATACCCGGGAAAGCCTCATGAACAAAGAAAAGCGCATTGCGATCCTCACCCGTCTTCGGGACGCAAACCCGCACCCGACGACTGAGCTGAATTTCACTTCGCCGTTTGAGCTGCTGATCGCAGTGCTGCTTTCGGCTCAGGCCACTGACGTGAGCGTGAATAAGGCCACCGCCCTGCTCTATCCTGTGGCCAATACCCCGAAAGCCATGCTGGAGCTGGGCGTGGAAGGGGTGAAGTCTTATATCAAAACCATCGGGCTGTTTAACAGCAAAGCGGAGAACGTCATTAAGACC
Organism: Enterobacter cloacae complex sp. 382A5; assembly: GCF_050031095.1. Lineage (NCBI taxonomy): Bacteria > Pseudomonadati > Pseudomonadota > Gammaproteobacteria > Enterobacterales > Enterobacteriaceae > Enterobacter > Enterobacter cloacae complex sp. 382A5. Next base: position 1,980,367 of record NZ_JBLGVK010000001.1, on the reverse strand, counting down.
TGCCGCATTTTGCTGGAGCGTCACGGTGGTGAAGTGCCGGAAGATCGCGAGGCGCTGGAAGCGTTGCCGGGTGTGGGACGTAAAACGGCGAATGTGGTACTTAACACCGCGTTTGGCTGGCCGACCATCGCGGTTGATACCCATATTTTCCGTGTCGCTAACCGAACCAACTTCGCTCCGGGTAAAAATGTCGAACAGGTGGAGGAGAAGCTATTAAAAGTGGTTCCCGCTGAATTCAAAGTCGACTGTCATCACTGGCTTATCCTGCATGGCCGTTATACCTGCATTGCCAGAAAGCCTCGCTGCGGCTCATGTATCATTGAAGATCTCTGCGAATATAAAGAAAAAGTGTATCCCTGAACGGCGCTATTTATTTACTTTCGCATCATCAAGACCTTACTAAAGGAAGGCTTAACTAAAAACCTTCCTTCAGGCCGCAAGTTGTCCGCTTATGTTCTCTTACGCCCTGTCAATTGTTCGGTCATTTAACGCTCAAACAGGTTAATAGTTTTTTCACTACCGAAAATTTCTATACATTTGTGATCGCGATCACTCTGATAACTTCATGTTGATTTTTTGTTGTCAGATCCCACCTAAACCCTTTGCCAGACAAGATGTAATCCTTCAATGGCCGCAGATAAGACCACTCATTTTTCAGAATATGGGCTATATGACTGCATTTAACGGTAAATAGCAGAACATATCGCCAAACAACCCTCTCCGCCGGTTTTTCGCAGTCAAAAAAACCAACAAAACCCATTGTGTGAAATTTAACGCTGAATAACATTTGCAGAAACCGAGGATTATAGCGGCTCAGTTATATGTAACAGATTATTACAAACGTATTGCCAGACGGGTCAGGATAGTGAACATTACCCGCCGTTTCTCCTCCCAATATAACTATAAAGCGGATGGACTCCGACCATCACGCTATGAACACCCCCGTTAATATGGGATGTAAAAAAAGAGGTATATGTGTCAACTGCAAACAATAAACCAACAGATGAAAGCGTGAGTTTGAACGCTTTTAAACAGCCAAAAGCGTTCTATCTCATCTTCTCTATCGAGTTATGGGAGCGTTTTGGTTATTACGGCCTGCAAGGGATCATGGCGGTTTACCTGGTAAAACAGCTGGGTATGTCCGAAGCCGATTCCATCACGCTGTTCTCTTCATTCAGTGCCCTCGTTTACGGTCTGGTCGCGATTGGCGGCTGGCTTGGTGATAAAGTTCTGGGTACGAAGCGTGTCATTATGCTGGGCGCCATTGTTCTGGCAATCGGCTATGGTCTGGTTGCCTGGTCTGGTCATGACGCAGCCGTAGTCTATATGGGTATGGCAACCATTGCCGTTGGTAACGGATTGTTCAAAGCGAACCCGTCTTCCCTGCTCTCTACCTGCTACAGCAAAGATGACCCACGTCTGGACGGTGCATTCACCATGTACTACATGTCCATCAACATTGGTTCATTCTTCTCCATGCTGGCAACCCCATGGCTCGCCGCAAAATTCGGCTGGAGCGTGGCGTTTGCGCTGAGCTTTGTTGGTATGCTGATTACCGTTGTGAACTTCCTGTTCTGCCGTAGCTGGGTTAAGGACTACGGTTCAAAACCTGATTTCGAACCGGTGCATATGGGCAAACTGCTGGCCACCATCGTGGGTGTTGTTATCCTCGCGGCCATCGCCACCTGGTTGCTGCATAACCAGGGTGTTGCACGTGCCGTTCTGGGCGTGGTGGCACTGGGTATCGTCATCATCTTCGCGAAAGAAGCCTTCGCGATGCAGGGTGCGGCCCGTCGCAAGATGATTGTGGCCTTCATTCTGATGCTGGAAGCGATTATCTTCTTCGTGCTCTACAGCCAGATGCCTACCTCGCTGAACTTCTTCGCTATTCGCAACGTTGAGCACTCCATCCTGGGTATCGCGTTCGAGCCGGAGCAGTATCAGGCGCTGAACCCGTTCTGGATCATGATTGGTAGCCCAATTCTGGCGGCTATCTATAACAAGATGGGTGACCGTCTGCCAATGCCGCACAAGTTCGCCATCGGTATGGTGCTGTGCTCTGGTGCGTTCCTCGTGCTGCCACTGGGTACCAAATTTGCGACTGACGCCGGTATCGTCTCCGTTAACTGGCTGATCCTGAGCTATGCCCTGCAGTCTATCGGTGAACTGATGATCTCCGGTCTGGGTCTGGCGATGGTTGCACAGCTGGTGCCACAGCGTCTGATGGGCTTCATCATGGGTAGCTGGTTCCTGACCACTGCCGGTGCAGCCATCATCGCAGGTAAAATCGCAAACCTGATGGCGGTGCCTGAGAACGTGACTGACCCGCTGGTTTCACTGAATGTGTACGGCACCGTCTTCCTGCAGATTGGTATCGCAACGGCGGTTATCGCGGCGCTGATGCTGCTGACGGCACCGAAGCTGAACCGCATGACTCAGGACGACGACAAAGCGACGAAAGCGACCGAAACCGCTACCGCGTAACGTTATTGAGAAACGATGAGCCGCTAATTTATTAGCGGCTTTTTTTTTGTTTGCTTGCGCACTAACATAGCTGAAACCTCAGCAAAAAGGAGTTACCGATGAAACTGTTCTACAAACCGGGCGCGTGCTCTCTTGCTTCCCATATTACCCTGCGCGAGAGCGGCAAAGATTTCACGCTGGACGGCGTTGACCTGATGAAAAAGCGCCTGGAAAACGGCGACGATTTTTTTGCGATTAACCCGAAGGGACAAGTTCCGGCACTGCTTCTGGATGACGGTACCCTGCTGACAGAAGGCGTCGCCATTATGCAGTACCTGGCAGACAGCGTGCCCGATCGCCAGCTGCTGGCCCCGGTAAGTACGGTTTCACGCTATAAAACGCTCGAGTGGCTGAACTACATTGCAACCGAACTGCATAAAGGATTTACGCCGTTGTTCCGCCCGGATACACCGGAAGAGTACAAACCGACCGTTCGCGCCCTGCTGGAGAAAAAGCTACAGTACGTCAATGAGTCATTGAAGGACGATCAGTATATCTGCGGGGCACGCTTCACCATCGCCGATGCGTATCTCTTTACCGTGTTGCGCTGGGCGCGTGCGGTTAAGCTGAATCTGGACGGGTTAGACCATATCGCAGCATATATGACGCGTATGGCGGAGCGCCCTGCGGTGGCCGCGGCGCTGAAAGCGGAAGGATTGAATTAACCGGGTCGTTATTGTCCGGCGGCGCTTCGCTTGCACGGGCCTACGGGATTTGTAGGCCGGGTAAGCGCAGGGTATGAACCGGAAACATGGGTGACACTTTAGACCGGATACATGGGTAACAGTTATAACTGGCATAGAAGAGGAGACTCGCTATGCCCTGGACTGAGACCCGACCTATGCAACGCCTTGATTTTATCCGTGCCTGCCATGCAGGTACAGTCTTTTTCAGCCCTCTGCCGTCTCTTCGGCATCAGCCGAAAAACCGGTTACAAATGGCTTGAACGTTTTGACCCTTCTGACCTGTCATCTCTCTCTGACCGCTCGCGTGCTCCGCACTCCCACTCCCGGACGGTTCCTGATGCTGTCGCCGGACAGCTTACGGCCCTGAGGCAAAAACATCCTGACTGGGGTCCCAAAAAACTGAGGATGTGGCTCCTCAACCATCATGTCGATTTTACCGTACCGGCTGCCAGCACCATCGGTGATATCCTCAAGCGTGAAGGCCTGGTCCCGGATAAAAAAAGAAAACGCAGAACGCCGGGAAACCGTCAGCCCCTGACGACCATCAGTGAGAACAATCAGGTCTGGAGCGCTGATTTTAAAGGTAAATTCAGGCTACTGAACCGGCAATACTGTCATCCCTTCACCCTGACCGACAATCACAGCCGGTATCTTCTGAGCTGTCAGGGAACGGACCGGGAAAGCGAGCCCTTCGTCAGAAAGTGTCTGACGGATGCGTTCCTGGAATACGGTCTGCCGGAAGTACTCCGGACGGACAACGGTCAGCCTTTCGCAGGAACAGGTATAGCCGGATTAAGCCGCCTTGCGGTCTGGCTAATCAAACTGGGCATCAGACCGGAACGTATCAGAAAGGGGCATCCGGAAGAAAACGGCCGCCATGAGCGAATGCACCGTTCGCTGAAAAGCGCAGTGAAACAGGGCAACACCTTCATGACGATGGAAGAACAACAGCGATGGTTCAGTGACTACCGGGAAGAGTTTAACCACGAAAGGCCACATGAAGCCCTGTCGGGAGCAACGCCCGGAACGGTGTGGCAACCCTCAAGCCGACAATGGGATGGCAGGGTTCCTGAATACACTTATCCGGCAGGGGGTATGGTCTACAGAGTAAAATCGAGGGGAACACTCTATATGGGTAAAAAAGGGACAGTGTTCCTAAGTGAAGCCCTGACTGGCGAGTACATTATGCTGGAAGAACAAGATGATGGCCTGGAGGCCATCATCTTTAATGGAATAACGCTTGCGTACTACGACCGGAAAACCGAGAGTGTGCTCCGGATAGACTAAAAGTGTTACCTATGTTCCCGGTCTGATCTGTCACCTATGTATCCGGTCATACAGCAGCGCCACCCGGCATAGTTTAGAGCTGTGTCGCGCTGAAATAGTGCTCCGGCTGCGCAATACGATCCTGTGCCGCCACTATCTGCAGTTCGTATTCCTGCATCTCTTTTGTCGCAATCATAATTTCGTACACCGCTGCAGTCACATGCTCAAGCGCTTCGCGCAGCGTCGCACCCTGTAGCAGTTTCACCAGCAACAATCCGCTGGTCACATCTCCCACGCCCACTGGCTGACGCAGGCCAAAATCTACCAGGGGACGGCTGATGTGCCAGGCTTCGTCTTTGGTCACCAGCAGCATCTCAAAGCGGTCTCTGCTCAGCCCTGCACGGGCGAGATGTTTCACCAGCACAATCTCAGGCCCCTGGGCTATCAGTTCACGAGACGCGCTTACCGCCTCTGCGACGCTGTTAACCGGATGCTCGCAAAGGATCTCCAGCTCAATCAGGTTGGGCGCGATGATATCGCTGGCAGGTAACGCATGGCGAACATGGAATTCAGCCACGCCAGGCGCCACAATGCAGCCTTTTTCCGGATGCCCCATCACCGGATCGCAGAAGTACTTTGCTGCGGGATTAGCTGCTTTCACCTGGCGAACGATGCCGAGGATATGCTCCCCCTGCTCTGCGGAGCCCAGGTAACCACTCAGAACCGCGTCACAGCGTTTGAGCTGGTCGATATCGGCAATGCCCTGCACGATCTCCGTGAGATGCGAAGGCGGCATCACGCAGCCGGTCCATTTGCCGTATTGTGTATGGTTTGAGAACTGTACGGTATTGAGGGGCCAGACGTTAGCCCCGAGGCGGCGCATCGGGAATTCCGCCGCGCTATTGCCAGCATGTCCAAAAACAACGTGGGACTGAATGGCGAGGATGTTCTTCATTTTATGCTTACCAAACCCTGAAAAAACAAAAAGGGCGTGGTTTCCCACGCCCCTGGAGACTTTTATTTATTTCCAGCAGACCAGACAGTAATTTTTCTTACCGCGACGCAGCAGCGTGTAGCGGCCATACAGGCGATCGCTGTCGGCGAAGGTGTATTCCGGGTCAGCCTGTTTTTCACCGTTGATGGTGATGGCGTTAGACGCAATGGTTTTACGCGCCTGCCCGCGAGACGGCTGCAGCTCTGAGTCCACCAGCGCCTGCATCAGGTCAGCCCCTTTCTCCATCTCAACCATCGGTACGCCATCCTGCGCCAGCTGCTCGAAGTCAGCTTCGCTCAAATCGCTCAGCGTACCGTTGAACAGGCTTGCGGTGATGCGTTTCGCCGCAGCCAGACCTTCTTCACCGTGAACCAGTTTGGTCACTTCATCCGCCAGCACATACTGCGCGCGTGGTGCTTTACCGCTGTTTTTATCTTCTTCTTCCAGGGCGTTGATGGTTTCAATGTCCATGAAGGTGAAGAACTTCAGGAAGCGGTAAACATCGGCGTCCGCGGTGTTGATCCAGAATTGATAGAATTTGTACGGGCTGGTTTTCTTCGGATCGAGCCATACCGCACCGCCTTCGGTTTTACCGAATTTAGTCCCGTCGGCTTTGGTGATCAGCGGAACGGTCAGACCAAACACCTGGTTTTGATGCAGGCGACGGGTCAGATCGATACCGGAAGTAATGTTACCCCACTGGTCAGAACCGCCAATCTGCAGGCAAACGCCGTGCAGTTTGTTCAGACAGGCGAAGTCGTAGCCCTGCAGCAGGTTATAAGAGAATTCAGTAAAGGAGATACCTTGATCGTCACGGTTCAGGCGCTGTTTCACCGCTTCTTTGTTAATCATCTGGTTAACAGAGAAGTGCTTGCCGATGTCACGCAGGAAGGTCAGCACGTTCATGCTGCCAAACCAGTCGTAGTTATTGGCGGCAATCGCGGCGTTATCACCACAGTTGAAGTCGAGGAACGGTGCAACCTGTTTGCGGATCTTATCCACCCACTCCTGCACGGTGTCTTCGGTGTTCAGTTTACGCTCAGCGGCTTTAAAGCTTGGGTCGCCGATCAGACCGGTCGCGCCGCCCACCAGGGCCACAGGCTTATGGCCTGCCATCTGGAAGCGTTTCAGGCATAACAATGGAACAAGATGCCCCAAATGCAAGCTGTCAGCGGTGGGATCAAAGCCGCAATAGAGCGCGATCGGGCCTTGCGCCAGTCGCTCTGCTAACGCTTCCTCGTCCGTCACCTGGGCCACGAGGCCCCGCTCTTGCAATTGTTTAATCAAGTTACTGCTTGCCATCAAATTCTCCATGTATAAACGACTGCACCTTTGCCGGTACACGACTTTTCGCCTGATGCGAAAGGACCATAGAATAAAGCGCAAGCGCGGCGTGCGCTAGCGCTTAAATCAACAAATTTCGGGGATTACGGTGCCAGCCTGTCGATTTTCCAGCCGCCGTTGTCGCGCTGGTATAAAAAGCGGTCGTGCAGGCGATGTTCGCCCCCCTGCCAGAACTCAATCTGCTCGATCGGAATGCGGAAACCGCCCCAGAAGCTGGGCAGTGGTATTTCGCCCTGCTGGAATTTCTGCTTCAGTTCAAGGAATTTGCTTTCCAGCACGCCGCGGGCAGAAATTCGGCTGGACTGTTTTGAGACCCAGGCGCCAATCTGGCTGTCACGCGGGCGGCTGTGGAAGTACTTCACCACTTCCAGTGTGGAAAGGCGCTCCGCTTTGCCTGTGACCATGACCTGGCGTTCCAGCATATGCCAGGGGAACAGGAGACTGATTCGGGGATTGTTCTCTAAATGGTGCGCTTTGCGGCTGCCCAGGTTGGTGTAAAACACCAGCCCTTTCTCGTCATAATGCTTAAGCAGCACGATACGTTGATACGGTTGACCATTTTCATCCACCGTGGCAACCACCATGGCCGTTGGGTCGGCCAGTTTTGCTTCACAGGCCTGTTTCAGCCAGCGTTCAAAAAGCACCAGAGGTTCAGCGGGAAGATCCTGGCGACGCAGGCCGCCTTTGGTGTATTCACGGCGCAGATGCGCTATTTGCTGCAGTTCGTCGTTATCAGACATGGCATTAGGTGACGTTGAGATTGGGTGGCGCTATTGTGCGCCGCCCCTGTGAAAATCTCAACGCTTCGGATTTTCGAGCTGGCAATTGTTCAGCACGATGCGGTCGCGTTTGTAGACGGTGGCGCTGTCACCTTTCGACCAGAAGACGTAAATACCGTCGCTGTAGCGCGCGCCGGAGGCGGAGATCCCCTGCTTGAGCGTCAGCAATTTATTGTCATAGACAAAGCTGGCTTCCTGGCGGGGATTATTAAGCTTGACGGTCAGCGGCTTTTCATCACAGCGATATTCCAGCGTGTCGGTCTGCATGCGCTCAACGAGCTGGTTATAGACGCTGCAGCCTGACAGCAAGACAGGTACAGCAATAAGAAGAAGTTTTTTCATGAGCGTATTCCGAAGACTATCCTGGTCCTGGAGGGCTAATGGGCCCTCCTGTTCCCTTTTATTTTACCGGCGACGCGCTGCGCTGAATTTCAGTTAACTCTGATTATGACGGGGATTGGCCGGGAAAATGGCACCGAGAACGCTGGCTTCGCGTGCGCCGGTGACTGAGGGCAAATTCCCCGGCAGCCCGGCAACGGTGCGCCAGGCAAGCCAGGCGAAGGCCAGCGCTTCCATGTCGTCTCCGCTGATGCCGGCTTCATCGGTGGTTGTCACTTCGGTGCCCGGCAACAAGCCGGCAAGGCGCGCCATCACCAGCGGGTTGCGGCTTCCGCCCCCGCAGACCAGCAGACGTTCGCAGCCACCGCTCAAAAGTACCTGTTCTGATATGGAGACCGCCGTGAGCTCGGCCAGCGTCGCCTGAACATCCTGCGGTGCCAGCGCCGGGAACCGAGCCAGCTGACGTTCAAGCCAGCCATAGTTAAAATACTCGCGTCCCGTGCTTTTTGGTGCCGGCAGGGCAAACCAGGGATCGCTAAGCATGGACTGCAGCAGCGGGATAATGACTTTGCCTTCACTCGCCCACTCGGCGTCTTTATCATACGGTTTACCGCACTGACGCCAGATCCAGGCATCCATAAGCATGTTACCCGGGCCAGTATCATATCCCCGTACCGGCTGGCCCGGGATCAGCATCGACAGGTTGGCAATACCGCCAATGTTAAGCACCATACGGCGCTCTGACGGGTGCCCCAGCAACGCCTGGTGGAAGGCCGGCACCAGCGGCGCACCTTGCCCGCCCAGCGCGATGTCGCGACGCCGGAAATCACCCACGACCGTGACGCCCGTTTTTGCCACAATCTGATTATTATCGCCAATTTGCAGGGTATGCGGCGCATCGCCAGTGGGTTCGTGCCAGACGGTCTGCCCGTGACAGCCAATCGCGACCACATCCTGCGGCCGGAGATTCTCTTTATGCATCAGCGCCAGCACCGCATCGGCAAACAGCGCCCCCAGCCTGACATCAAGCTGTCCAAGCTGCGAAAGCGTCAGCTGTTGCCCCTGGCAGATGCTCAGGATCTCCTCTTTCAGCGAAACAGGGATAGGCCAGGTCAGACTTGCCTGTTGTGCCACCATGTTTTCGTCTATGGCGGCCAGAACGACATCTACCCCATCCAGACTGGTGCCAGACATCACACCAATATAGCGACCCGATTTCATGCGCTTTCCTTACGTTGCGTGGGCTAAGGATAACCACTCAACCATAAACAGCCCCGCTTTGCCATCAGGCGATAATATTTTTTAACACTCTCAGTGAGGTAACGCGTCGAAATTTTGTTTATCTCTCGTTAAGTCAAATTCAAGTACAATTTTCCGATTGTTAGTGCAAAGATATGAACGATGGCCCTTTATGCCATATAATTTAGCCATAACGGATGCCCGGATTGGGCGTTTTTGGTGAACAGGAGATTCAAATGATTTTACGTGTACTGGGCGTTTCGCTGATTGGTTTAACTCTGGCTGGCTGTGTGAATGACAGTTCACTTTCTGGCGACGTTTATAGCGCTTCTGAAGCGAAACAGGTTCAGAACGTGACTTACGGTACGATTGTTAACGCACGTCCTGTTCAAATTCAGGGTGGTGACGAGAACAACGTCATGGGTGCCATCGGCGGTGCGGTTCTGGGTGGCTTCCTGGGTAACACCGTAGGCGGTGGTACAGGCCGTTCTCTGGCGACTGCGGCAGGTGCCGTTGCGGGTGGCGTAGCAGGCCAGGGCGTTCAGGGTGCGATGAATAAAACCCAGGGCGTAGAGCTGGAAATCCGTAAAGACGACGGCAGCACCATTATGGTTGTGCAGAAACAGGGCAGCACCCGCTTCTCTGCAGGTCAGCGCGTCGTGCTGGCAAGCAACGGTAGCCAGGTTACCGTTTCTCCGCGTTAATTCATAAAAAGGATGTGGCTGCCAGGCCGCATCCTTTTACAAATAGCATCATTATAATAAATAGTTTTACAAAATTTATTCAGGCAATGAATAATTAACCACGCCGTATCTTGTTCCTGCGCAAAGTATTCCCCTCTCTTTTGCATTAGGCTAATCTCAATTAACTTTTTTATTTATTATTTTCGTTGAAACATACTTATGCTTGCGATCTCCCGGTACGTGAAAAAACCCTATATTCCATTCTGTTTAGGGTGCATTGTCGTCATTGGAATATTACAAATTTTATTTTTAAAACTGGTCGAATGGGTTCCCTCTTTCTCACCGCTTTTATTCCCTACACTCACCATTTTTTTACTGGTATTCCATCTGTTTATTGCCTGCTTTATGGCCATGAAATACTGGTGTGACAGAAGACGGTTGTACCTGATTGCTATCGCTTTCGCCTTTGCCGGTTCAGCCATGCTGATGGTGGGTACGCTTACCAGTTTCCCGGCCTGGCTTGATCTCTACCAGCTCAACGTCGTGGACTATAACGATACGATGATCTTCTTTATGTACCGCCATCTGTTAATGGCGGTACTGATGATTGCGTCGGCCCTGCTATATATCGTCAGGGATAATCCGCTTTCACGTGCGGCGCATATCGCCATTGTTGCCGGTACATTTCTGTTTATGGTGGGCATGGTGCTGTTGGCCTGGCTTAGCTCCAGCCACTCATCATTAATGTCGTTAGACCTGGTGGATAATGAAACCCATCAATTTATGGTTCTCTGGAGCCATGCAATCAATATCGTCTTGATTATTCTTTGGGTGGTGACATTAGCAACGCTAATGGTTATTACCCGCGTACGCAATATTTTTTGGGTGGGCGGTAATTTTTTATGTGTCTGTTATATCGTGACGCTCGCGATGCTATTAGCAGGCGGACACGCGGAGGATATTTCCTGGTATCGAGCGCGCTTATTTGAAACTGTTGCGACGTTATTGATTATTTTTGTTCTGCTTTATGATGTCTTTAGACTCTATCGCGACTCGCATTTGAAATATCAACAGTCGTATCAAAACTCAATTCGCGATCCTCTGACCCGCCTCTACAATCGCAGCTATTTTTACGACTCGCTAAACCAGGCACTCGGTGCCTGTAAAGCCAGCCGTCCGGTTTCGGTTATCGTCAGCGATCTCGACCGCTTCAAGCGCATCAACGACTGCTACGGCCATCTGCAGGGCGACAAAGTGTTGCAGTTTGTGGCGCATCTGCTGATGGATTCCGTACGGCCTCAGGATATTGCCGCACGTATTGGCGGTGAGGAATTTGTGTTGATGTTAACCAACACCCCTTCAGCAGCCGCGTACCAGGTGGCGGAACGCATCCGCCTGAAGCTGAGCAGCTTTGATAAGACCAGCAGCGGGGGACAGCTTCCGGAGCCCATTACCATCAGCATGGGCGTCTTTACGGCAACGTCCGTGGAGACGACGGCTGAAGAGTGTGTGGAAAAGGCTGATAAAGCGATGTATGAGGCGAAAGAGACGGGTCGCAACCGGGTGATCGTCTCCAGATGATAAAAGGCCTTGCGAATGCAAGGCCTGATAAGGTCAGGCGTCGCGTGCCTGCAGGTCGTGAATGTTCTGCTCAAGGCGTCCAATCAGACTGATGAGCATTTCAAGCTCCGCAGGGGAAACCCCGGACAGGATCTCACCGCGCGTTTTGGTAATCACTGCTTCCATTTCAGTGATAATGGGAGCCGCTTTCTCAGTGAGTTTAATTCGCTTGGCGCGACGGTCGCTGGCACAGGTTTGTCGGGAGATCAGCCCCTTCTCTTCCAGTTGGTCAAGCGTACGCACCAGCGACGGCTGCTCAATACCAATCGCCTTTGCCAGTTGAATTTGTGACTGGTCGGGCGGCAGCTGATGAATGTTGTGCAGCGTGACCCAATGCGTCTGTGTCAATTCCAGAGGTTTCAGGCGATGGTCAATCAGAGCACGCCAGACGCGTACCAACCTTGCCAGATCAGAACCTAATGGCGATTCCAATTTCATCTCCTTATAATTAGCTTGCTAAGTTATTATACTGATTTTAGAATAGTGTGCAGCATTTGTATTGCCAAAACAAATGCATTACGACATTCATCAAATTTAAAAGTATGACTTACACTGAAAAGTGATGTTCCATCTCATTAAGACAAGCCATCCCGGCATTCTGTTCACTGCAAAGGATCTCTGCTCGTGACGTTTTTTCATCGCTCAGAGGGGCTGCCCCTTCAGGACCTGATCTTCGGTGCATCAGTCTACTTTCCTCCCCTGTTTAAAGCCGTTCTGGTGGGCTTTGTGATCTGGCTTGTCGCGCATCGTCTGCTCCGCGACTGGATGTATTCTGGCGAGATCTGGCACCCCATGCTGATGGATCTCTCCCTGTTCGCCCTCTCCGTGTCTCTTGGCCTTGCTGTGCTGATTGTGTGGTGATTATGCCCCTGAAAACGCTGAAGTACTTTTCCACCCTCTTTGTCCTGGCTCTGGCCCTGGTTGCCGGCTGGTGGCTGTGGAATTTTTATATGCAGTCACCCTGGACACGCGACGGTAAAATTCGCGCTGAACAAGTGAGTATCACCCCGCAGGTATCTGGCAGTATCACGGCGCTTCTGGTTAAGGATAACCAGTTTGTTAAAAAGGGAGATGTTTTATTCCGCATTGACGACACCCCTTACCATATCGCGATCCTAAACGCCCAGGCGCAGCTGGCTAAGGCCCAGACTGAGCTGGCGAAAGCGAACAACGAAGCCACGCGTCGTCGGCATTTATCACAAAACTATATCTCTGCCGAAGACCTGGACACCGCCAACATCAACGTCAAGGCGATGCAGGCCAACGTCAATGTGGCAGAGGCAACGCTCAAACAGGCGCAATGGGAACTGACGCAAACCGTGGTACAGGCCCCTGTCGATGGCTGGGTGACGAACCTCTCTGCCCGCGTGGGTAATTATGCCACCACCGGCCAACCGATTTTCGCGCTGGTCGACAGCCACTCGTTTTACGTCGTGGGCTATTTTGAAGAGACCAAACTTCGCCATATTCGGGAAGGTGCCCCTGCCACAATAACGCTTTATAGCGGCTCGCAAAGGTTACAGGGTCACGTTTCCAGCATTGGCCGTGCCATTTACGATCAGAGCGTTGAAACCGATTCAGGCCTGGTTCCCGACATCAAACCTAATGTCCCCTGGGTGCGCCTGGCCCAGCGCGTGCCGGTTCGGGTTGAATTTGACCGCTTACCGCAGGGGTTAACGCTGGTCTCCGGCACAACCTGTACTGTCTCGATCGGAACACCCTGATGAATGCCTTCTCCTGGCGAAATCTGCCGTGGATGAAAGCAACGCGCCCTCAGTGGCGCTACGCCCTGCGCAACGGCATTGCCATGTGCCTTGCGCTGACCGTCGCCTACTATCTGAACCTTGACGAGCCTTACTGGGCCATGACCTCCGCGGCGGTCGTGAGCTTCCCGACCGTTGGCGGAGTGATCAGTAAAAGCCTTGGGCGCATCGCGGGCAGCCTGCTCGGTGCCACTGCGGCGCTGATCATTGCAGGCCATACCCTGAACGATCCGTGGCTTTTTTTACTGAGCATGGCGGCATGGCTGGGATGCTGCACCTGGGCCTGCGCCCACTTTACCAACAACGTCGCCTACGCCTTCCAGCTGGCGGGCTATACCGCCGCGATTATTGCCTTTCCGGTAGTTAACGTTCTCGATACCACCGAGTTATGGGATATCGCCCAGGCGCGCGTCTGTGAAGTTATTGTCGGTATTCTGAGCGGCGGGTTTATGATGATGATCCTGCCCAGCACCTCCGACGGCACCGCGCTTATCACGGCGCTGAAGACCATGCATACCCGCTTGCTGGAACATGCGAGCCTGCTCTGGCAGCCGGATACTAACGATGAGATTCGCCTGGCGCATGAAAAGGTGATTGGTCAGATCCTGACCATGAATCTGTTACGCATTCAGGCCTTCTGGAGCCACTATCGTTTTCGCCGCCAGAATACCCTGCTGAACTACCTGCTTCACCAGCAGCTACGGATGACCAGTGCGATCTCCAGCCTGCGCCGGATGTTACTCAACTGGTCAACGCCACCGGAAAACACCCGCGCCATCATTGAAACGCTGCTCGCAGCCCTTGCCCGCCCGGATGCCGACATCTACACGGTGGCCCGCATTATCGCCCCGCTTGCGCCGAAAGATGAGTACGATTATCGCCACCGCGCCTTCTGGCAGCGCCTGAACTACTTTTGCCGCCTGTATCTGCGCAGCAGTCGCTGGATCAAGGCCGTTGAAAATGCCACGCCGATAACGGAATTCGCCGTTCCCAGTAGCCCGGCGCTGGCGCGGCACACTGACTATCTCGAAGCGCTGTGGAGCGGTTTTCGAACCTTTTGCGCCCTGACGCTGGTGGGGGCATGGAGCATCACCACGCAGTGGGAATCTGGCTCCGCCGCGCTCACGCTGGCCGCCATCAGTTGCGTGCTCTACTCCGTCGCCGCCTCGCCGTTCAACTCGCTTACGCTGCTGCTGCGCACGCTGGTGTTGTTATCGCTGTTCAGCTTTGTGGTCAAGTTCGGCCTGATGGTGCAGATAAGCGACCTGTGGCAGTTCCTGCTGTTTCTGTTTCCGCTATTAACCACGATGCAGCTTCTGAAGCTGCAAATGCCCAAACTTGCGGGGCTCTGGGGTCAGTTGATTGTCTTTATGGGCTCGTTTATCTCAGTCACAAACCCGCCGGTTTATGATTACGCCGATTTTCTCAATGATAATCTGGCAAAAATCCTGGGCGTGGGTCTGGCGTGGCTGGCTTTTGCCGTATTACGCCCCGGCTCAGACGCGCGTAAAAGCCGACGCCATATCCGCGAGCTTCGTAGGGGGTTTGTCGATCAGCTCAGCCGTAAACCGCATCTGCGTGAAAGTGAGTATGAATCGCTGGTGTACCACCATGTCAGCCAGCTCAATAACAGCCAGGACTCGCTTTCCCGCCGCTGGCTGCTGCGCTGGGGAGTGGTCCTGCTGAACTGTTCCCACGTGGTCTGGCAACTTCGCGCATGGGAGACACGCTCCGATCCGCTGTCGCAGGTGCGCGACGTGTGCATCTCTCTGCTACGCGATGTGATGAGTGAACGCGGCGTTCAGCAACGCCCGCTGGAAGCGACGCTGACTGAACTGCAGCGGATCTGCGACAGTCTTGCTCACCACCATCAGCCCGCCGCGCGTGATTTAGCGTCGATAATCTGGCGGCTGCACTGTTCCCTGTCGCAGCTGGAACAAGCGCCACCGCCGGGGACGATTGGGGATCAGATCACCCCGCAGGCATAGCGTGCCCCACCACCGCCAAGCGGTTTCGGCTGATCGGACATATTGTCGCCGCCGACGTGGATCATTAGCGCCTTGCCTTTCACCTCATCCAGCTTTTTGAGGCGTGGCGCAACAACCGGATCCGTGGCTTTGCCGTCATTATTTACCACCAGCACGGGCAGATCGCCCAGATGGCCCATTCCATTTGGGCCCTCATGCTTACCGGAATGTTGTGGGTCAAGGTGGCCACCTGCCGCCTCTGCTGCCGAGGGTTTACCCTCTTTTAACGCGGGCTGACAACTCCCCTTGGCATGAACATGAAAACCATGTTCGCCGGGAGGCAGGGCCTTAAGATCGGGCGCAAATTCCAGTCCTTTGTCGGTTTCAGTGATTTTCACTGTGCCGATGGACTGACCTACGCCCTGCGAGGTGACGAGATTCATTTCTACTTCATCGCTGGCTGCCTGCGCCCCTGCGCAAACAACCAGCGTGACCAGTGCCAGAGCAAAACGCTTCATATGACCTCCGCTGGTTATTTTTTGCCTCTTAAGTGTATACCAGAGGCAAAGATTTCACCGGAAAGTCACATTTTTACCGGTTTACGGTACGTCGTAACCGAGCGCAGCTTTGCGGATGCGGAACCACTGCTGACGGCTCATCTGCAGCTCTTCAGCCGCCAGGGCAGAACGCACGCGTTCAATTTTACCGGAACCAATGATTGGTAGCGGTTTCGACGGCAGACGCAGGATCCACGCGTAAACCACCTGTTCGATGTTCTCAGCGTTCAGTTCACGGGCAATGGTTTCCAGCTCATTGCGCAGCGGCTGGAATTCATCGTCATTGAACAGACGACCGCCACCAAGGCAGGACCACGCCATAGGACGGATGCGCAGCTGTTGCAGCTGATCGAGCGTACCATCCAGCAACAATGGCTGATGCACCGGGGAGATTTCCACCTGGTTGGTGGCCAGGGTAAAGGGCAGACGAGACTGCAGCAGCGCAAACTGCGCCGGGGTAAAGTTTGAGACACCAAAATGACGCACTTTGCCGCTTTGATGCAGCGCCAGGAAGGCTTCGGCGACCTCATCGGCATCCATTAACGGGTCAGGACGGTGGATCAGCAGCAGGTCGATATGATCCGTCGCCAGGTTCACCAGCGACTGCTCGGCGCTTTTGATGATATGTGCGCTATCGGTAATGTAATGACCAAGGGTATGTTCAGGTTTTGCCGTCGTGGCAATACCGCATTTGGTGACAATTTCCATCCGCTCACGCAGCGCCGGAACAAGCTTGAGGGCTTCTCCGAACGCCGCTTCACACGCATAGCCGCCATAAATGTCAGCATGATCGACGGTGGTGATCCCTAAATCGAGGTGCTCCTCAATGAAGCTCGCCAGTTGCAGGGGGGACATATTCCAGTCCATCAGGCGCCAGTAGCCCATCACAAAGCGGGAGAATTCTGGCCCCTGGGGGGCAAGGGTAATACGCTGAACCATAACATTTTCCTCAAGGAAGTGATGTCATGAGTATACGCAATAAGCGTGTTAAAACAGTGAAGGTTGCTGGGGTTCTTCGGTTTCACCCGGCTTGTTTGCACGTATTTTGCGCAGAAACCGCTGGCGGCAGAGGCGAAGCACCTCCTGCTTTTGCGTGTCGCTGAAATTTTGCCAGTTAAACCGCTCGTCGCGGGTACGCATACACCCACGGCAATAACCGCGTTCATCCACCTGACAAATCCCCCGGCACGGGCTCTGGATGGGGAAAAACTCCAGCTGCTCTGCCACGTTCACCTCCGAATACCGACACTCACCTACAGTGAAGACGTTAAACGCCCCACGTGCAAGGGCTTTACCACAGTTTTGTGGCATTAAGGTTTCACTAATCTTCCCTCTCTATACTCGCCTCATCAATATGATGACAGGTTTCTTTTCGATGTGGTTAACGAAGAAGTTACAGTGTAACGATATAAAATTCACTCTGGGTTGTGCGCTTTTCTTTACGCTGATAAACGCACTGTTTATTCAACGTAGCTGGGCCATTATTGCCCCGGCAAGGCTTCACGATATCCTTTTTGCCGCGTCCGTGCCGCTGGTGCTGTTCTGCGGCTGGGTGATTGTCTTCAGCCTGCTCAATATCCCCTTTATCCGTAAGCCGCTGCTGATCGTCTTAACCGTCGGCTGTGCCGCGGCAACGTACTTTATGTATACCTATGGCGCGGTTATCGATCAGAACATGATTGTTAACGTGTTCGAAACCAACTCCCAGGAAGCCACAGCGCTGGTCACGCCGCAGATGATTCTGTGGATTGTCATAGCAGGACTGGTTCCTTCCGTGGTGTTGGCGATGACGCGTATTCAGACCGGAAAATGGTGGTATGCGCTGCTGATGCGCATTGCCGCCATGCTTGGCGCCCTGCTGGTGATCATCCTCGTCGCCGCCGTGTTTTATAAAGATTATGCGTCGCTGTTTCGCAACAATAAGAGCATCGTCAAGATGGTCACCCCAGCTAACTACGTCAGCGCCATGATGAAATACAGCAAAATGCGCTGGTTCGAAGGTGACCAAACGCTGGTGCGTATAGGTGAAGATGCGCATAAAGGCCCGCTGATTGCAGGACAGAACAAGAAAACAGTTCTGGTGCTGGTTGTCGGTGAGGCCTCACGTGCCGCGAACTACTCGCTGAATGGTTATGGCCGTGAAACGAACCCGGAACTGAAAAAACAGGATGTCATCAACTTCCCGCAGGCCACGTCATGCGGTACCGAAACGGCCGTTTCCGTTCCCTGCATGTTCTCCGGGATGACGCGCAGCAAATACGATGCCGACCTGGCACATCACCAGGAAGGGTTGCTCGATGTGCTCAAACACGCGGGAATCAACCTGCTGTGGCGCGACAATGACGGCGGCTGTAAAGGTGCCTGCGACCGCATACCCCATACTGATATGACCCAGTGGAACCTGGATCAGTTCTGCCAAGACAAGTCCTGTATTGATGATGTGAACTTCTACCGTCTCGACAACGTGCTGGACGGCCTGAAACAGGACACCGTACTGGTTATCCACCTGATGGGCAGCCACGGCCCGGCTTACTATCACCGTTACCCGGACAATTTCCGCAAATTCACCCCAACCTGCGACACCAATGAGATTCAGGATTGCGATCACCAGGCGCTGATGAATACCTATGACAACACCATTCTGTATACCGACAGCGTGGTCAGCAAAACCATCGATGCGCTGAAGGCACGTCAGGCGAATATGAACACCGCGCTGATTTACCTTTCCGACCACGGCGAATCGCTGGGCGAAAGCGGAATTTATCTGCACGGCACGCCGTATATGCTGGCGCCAGAGCAACAAACGCACATTCCGTTTATGTTCTGGTTATCACCGGACTACGCGAAAAACTTTGGTATCAACGCGCAGTGCCTGCGCGACTATGCAGCAAAAAATGCGGTTTCGCAGGATAATCTGTTCTCTACCGTACTGGGTATGATGGATGTGAAATCAACGGTTTATCAGCAGCAACTGGATATTCTGAACGCATGTCGTCAGTAAACGCCCTTGCAATAGACCGAACGGTCTATTAGAGTTTGGCCATGAGCAGAAATACTGAACACGATACACGCGAACATTTACTGGCGACTGGCGAGCGGCTTTGCATGCATCGCGGGTTTACCGGTATGGGGTTAAGCGAGTTACTTAAAACCGCTGAAGTGCCAAAGGGGTCGTTTTATCACTACTTCCGATCCAAAGAGGCGTTTGGCGTGGCGATGCTGGAGAGGCACTATGCCAGCTACCATCAACGCCTGGCCACCCATTTCGCCAGTGGTGAAGGAAACTATCGGGATCGTGTTCTCAACTACTATCAGGAAACGCTGAACCAGTTCTGTCAGCAGGGCATTATCAGCGGTTGCCTGACGGTAAAACTCTCTGCAGAAGTGTGCGATCTCTCCGAAGATATGCGTGCGGCAATGGATAAAGGTGCCAGCGGCGTGATCGCCCTGCTGGCGCAGGCGCTTGAGAATGGCCGCCGTGAAAAAACGCTGGCCTTCGCCGGTGAGGCGTTAACGCAGGCGCAGGTTTTATATTCGCTCTGGTTAGGGGCGAATCTGCAGGCCAAAATTTCCCGCAGTGCCGTGCCGCTGGAAAGCGCACTGGCACATGTTAATAGCAGCATTACTGCGCCTGGCGTGTAGCAGGCGTTTTTATTTACTTAATTACTAGTCGACTGGTCTACTCAGGAGTCGTTATGTCAGCTGAAAAACTTTTCACCCCACTGAAAGTGGGCGCCGTCACCGCACCAAACCGCGTGTTTATGGCCCCACTCACCCGTCTGCGCAGCATTGAGCCGGGTGATATCCCAACCCCACTGATGGGTGAATACTATCGTCAGCGCGCCAGCTCTGGTCTCATCATCACTGAAGCCACGCAGATTTCCGCACAGGCGAAGGGATATGCCGGCGCACCAGGCCTGCACAGCCCGGAGCAGATTGCCGCCTGGAAGAAAATCACCGCTGGCGTTCACGCCGAAGAGGGTCGCATTGCGGTTCAGCTGTGGCACACCGGTCGTATCTCTCACAGCAGCATTCAGCCTGGCGGACAGGCACCGGTTTCCGCGTCAGCCCTGAATGCGAATACCCGCACTTCCCTGCGCGATGAAAACGGTAACGCGATCCGCGTCGATACCTCAACGCCACGCGCCCTTGAGCTGGATGAGATCCCGGGTATCGTGAACGATTTCCGTCAGGCGGTGGCTAACGCCCGTGAAGCCGGTTTTGATCTGGTTGAACTGCACTCCGCGCACGGTTACCTCCTGCACCAGTTCCTTTCACCGTCGTCCAACCACCGCACGGACCAGTACGGCGGCAGCGTCGAAAACCGCGCCCGTCTGGTGCTGGAAGTGGTTGATGCCGTTTGTCAGGAGTGGAGCCCGGACCGTATTGGTATTCGCGTCTCCCCAATCGGTACGTTCCAGAACGTCGACAACGGTCCGAACGAAGAAGCGGACGCGCTGTATCTGATTGAAGGGCTGGCGAAACGCGGCATCGCGTATCTGCACATGTCCGAGCCGGACTGGGCCGGTGGTCAGCCTTACTCTGAGGCTTTCCGCCAGAAAGTGCGCGAGCGTTTCCACGGGGTGATCATCGGTGCGGGGGCCTATACGCCGGAGAAAGCCGAAGATCTGATTAATAAAGGGTTGATCGACGCCGTGGCCTTTGGTCGTGATTACATTGCCAACCCGGACCTGGTTGCCCGTCTGCAGCAGAAAGCAGCGCTGAACCCACAGCGCCCGGAAAGCTTCTACGGCGGCGGCGCGGAAGGCTATACCGACTACCCTACGCTGTAATCTCTCCGTTGTGCATTGATAGCGGCGGCCTTTCGCCGCTATACTAAAACATCGTTTCTGTTCAAAAAGATACTCTACTCCATTGGTTAATGAGGAAATTATGCGCCTACTTCACACCATGCTGCGCGTTGGCGATCTGCAACGTTCCATCGATTTCTACACTAACGTACTGGGTATGAAGCTGCTGCGCACCAGCGAAAACCCGGAATACAAATACTCGCTGGCATTCGTGGGTTACGGCCCGGAAACGGATGAAGCGGTTATCGAGCTGACCTATAACTGGGGCGTCGACAGCTATGAGCTGGGCACGGCCTATGGCCACATCGCGCTGGAAGTGGACAACGCGGCAGAAGCCTGTGAACGCATTCGCAGCAACGGTGGCAACGTCACGCGTGAAGCGGGCCCGGTAAAAGGCGGCACCACCGTGATTGCGTTTGTTGAAGATCCAGACGGTTATAAAATCGAGCTGATTGAAGCCAAAGACGCCGGTCGCGGTCTGGGCAACTGATCCCTCAGGGCGCACTATGCGCCCGTTGTTTTACTGCATCCCACGCCAAAATTTGCCATAATGCGCTCTGCTTTTTTCCCCTTGTAAGAGACCCTGATGTCCGATAACGCTCAACTTACCGGTCTGTGCGACCGTTTTCGTGGTTTTTATCCTGTTGTCATTGATGTCGAAACAGCCGGATTTAACGCTAAAACCGATGCGCTGCTTGAAATTGCCGCCATCACGCTGAAGATGGATGAAGAGGGCTGGCTTACACCGGACACCACGCTGCATTTCCACGTTGAGCCCTTTGAAGGCGCAAACCTGCAGCCAGAGGCGCTGGCGTTTAATGGCATCGATCCGCATAACCCGCTGCGCGGTGCGGTGAGCGAATATGACGCGCTGCACGCCATTTTCAAAATGGTGCGTAAAGGCATGAAAGAGAGCAACTGCAGCCGCGCCATTATGGTGGCGCATAACGCCACGTTCGATCACAGCTTTACGATGGCCGCCGCCGAGCGAGCCTCTCTTAAGCGTAACCCCTTCCACCCGTTTGTGACCTTTGACACCGCCGCACTGAGTGGCCTGGCGCTGGGACAAACGGTCTTGTCAAAAGCCTGTATTACGGCCGGGATTGAGTTTGACGGCACGCAGGCGCACTCCGCGCTGTATGATACGGAGCGCACCGCAGAGCTGTTCTGTGAAATAGTCAACCGCTGGAAGCGTCTGGGCGGCTGGCCGCTGACGATGGGCGACAGCGAAGAATAAAAAAAGCGACCTCTTAAGGTCGCTTTTTTATTTGCGTAGAAAATTACTCTGCGTCCGGCTCTTCGGTTTTGTACTTCGCCGCCGTCTCTTTGATTAGCTGCTGCAGTTCGCCGCGCTGATACATTTCAATCAGGATATCGCAACCGCCAACCAGTTCACCGTCGACCCACAGCTGCGGGAACGTCGGCCAGTTCGCGTATTTTGGCAGCTCAGCGCGGATGTCCGGGTTTTGCAGGATATCAACGTAAGCAAAACGTTCACCACAGGCAGACAGCGCCTGAACCGCTTGCGCGGAGAAGCCACAGCTTGGCAGCTTCGGAGAACCTTTCATATACAGCAGAATTGGGTTTTCAGCGATCTGGCGCTGGATTTTTTCAATAGTGGTGCTCATGTCTTGCTTCCTTTAACTTCTGTTACGGCATTAGTCTGACATTGTAGCGGTTCAGACTGGCATCGGAAAATAACATTTTTGTCACGTATAGCTATTTTATCGCGAGTGGCGAAAAGTTGCATTGTAAATGGTGCTTAACCCTGCGGCAGGCAGGGTTTTGCTTAGGGCGTGAACAATTGTGCGACAAATCGATGAATTTTTTTGCACTTGCTAACGAAACAGGTTTTTAGATTGAAAAATGCTATTAACTTCTCGGGTTTTTATGGATTAGAATCGACGGGCTTTGTAAATCACACGCGGGTATTATTGATGACCTGCATTTATCAGGGGACTGCCCAGTGGCGCGGATAAATAAAATCTCGATCACGCTCTGTGCTTTACTGTTTACATCACTCTCTTTCACGCCAGCGGCAAACGCCTCTCAACAGGCGCGGCACTCTGCTGTGCAAAAAACGCATCTGGCAAAAACCACAGAACGTAAAAAAAAGACTACCAGTAAGAACGAAAAGAAAAAAACAACCGCTCAAACGAAAAAGACCGCCTCCAGCAAATCGAAATCAACATCTTCCCGCACTGCCCTCGCATCGAAACGTAAAGCCTCAAAAACTGCTGCCAACCTCGTAACGGAAAAATGCACCACGCGCAAAGGGCATAAAGCCAAATGCACGAAAGTGACAAAAATTGCCGACGCGCATAAGGTTCGGGTACAGAAAGCACAAAAAACGGCGATGAATAAGCTGATGGGGCAAATTGGCAAACCGTATCGCTGGGGTGGTACCTCTCCCCGCACCGGTTTTGACTGCAGCGGGCTGGTGTATTACGCCTATAAAGATCTGGTGAAATTCCGCATTCCGCGCACCGCCAATGAAATGTACCACCTGCGCGACGCCGCCCCTGTTAACCGTGGCGAGCTGCAAAATGGCGATCTGGTCTTCTTCCGCACCCAGGGTCGCGGTACGGCTGATCACGTCGGCGTGTATGTGGGTAACGGGAAGTTTATTCAGTCCCCACGAAGCGGTCAGGACATTCAGATCACCTCGCTTAGCGAAGACTACTGGGTGCGTCACTACGTCGGCGCACGCCGCGTCATGACGCCGAAAACCATCCGCTAAACCCTGCCCTGCCGTCACCACGGCAGGGTAAGTTCCTCTTTTGCATACCCTTTCAATTTGCTATCCTGTCCTTGTTGTCTGTGTGGTTATTGGCAACGCAAAATACAATAAGGAGAGAAGCAATGTCGTTCGAATTACCTGCACTACCGTATGCAAAAGACGCCCTGGCACCGCACATTTCTGCGGAAACCCTGGAATATCATTACGGCAAACATCACCAGACCTATGTCACCAACCTGAACAACCTGATCAAGGGCACCGATTTTGAAGGCAAAACGCTGGAAGAGATCGTCCGCAGTTCAGACGGTGGCGTATTCAACAACGCTGCTCAGGTGTGGAACCACACCTTCTACTGGCACTGCCTGGCACCAAATGCTGGCGGCGAGCCGACCGGTGAACTGGCTACTGCGATTAACGCCGCCTTTGGCAGCTTTGCGGAGTTCAAAGCGAAATTTACCGATGCCGCAATCAAAAACTTCGGTTCTGGCTGGACATGGCTGGTAAAAGAGGCCGATGGCAAACTGGCTATCGTCTCCACGTCTAACGCGGGTACACCACTGACCACCAGCGCGACACCGCTGATGACCGTGGATGTCTGGGAACACGCGTACTACATTGATTACCGTAACGCGCGTCCTAACTACCTGGAGCACTTCTGGGCACTGGTTAACTGGAACTTTGTGGCGAAGAACTTCGCCGCGTAAGAGAGACGCAGAAGGGTTTCCCCTTCTGCGTTTTTTTATTCGGCAGCACAGGCCGCTTCAGGCTGTTTACGACCCGACATCATCACTAACAGCAGGCCAAGCGCGGCAATAATGGCCCCCATCACCGGCACAAAGCTGTATCCCAGACCACCTGAAATCACAGCACCACCCGCTGCGGCACCGAGCGCATTGCCCAGGTTGAACGCGCCAATATTCACCGACGATGAAAGACCCGGCGCCTCATGCGCGACGCGCATTACGCGCATCTGCAGCGGCGGAACCACGGCAAAGGTGGCCGCACCCCAGACGACCATCGCAATGGCCGCGCCATACTCATTACGCGCCAGCCAGGGAATGGCAATCATGATGACAATCAGCAGGGTCAGAAAACCCTTCAGCGTTCCGCTCACGGAGCGGTCAGCAAATTTCCCGCCCAGATAGTTACCAATCGAGAAGCCCACGCCAATCAGCACCAGCATCGCGGTGATAAAGATCGGCGTCGCGTGAGTGATGTCATGCAGCACCGGCGAAATATAGGTGTAAAGGGTAAACATCGCCCCGGCACCCAGCACGGTGGTGAGCAGCGCAGAAAGGACCTGCGGACGCATCAGTACCGACAGCTCTTTACGTACCTCAGGACGCTCACCAGCGCTGCCTTTCGGCAGAGAGAAGAACAACGCCACCATCGCGACAACACCCAGTACGGCGGTTGCGAGGAACGACATACGCCAGCCAATGACCTCACCCAGCCAGGTGGCCGCAGGAACGCCGCCAATGTTGGCGATGGTCAGGCCCATAAACATGGTTGCCACGGCACTCGCCTGCTTGTGTTTGGGCACCACGCTTGCCGCCACCACCGACCCCAGCCCAAAGAAAGCGCCGTGGTTAAGGCTTGTCAGGATACGTGACAGCATCAGCGTGGTGTAATCAGGCGAAATGGCGGAGAGCACGTTGCCAAGGGTAAAGATAGCCATCAGGAAAATCAGCGCATTGCGGCGCGCTCGGTGGGAAAGCAACAGCGTCATCAGCGGTGCCCCTACCATCACACCAATGGCATAGGCGCTGATTAACATCCCGGCTGCAGGGATAGAGACGTCCACACCGCGGGCGATAACCGGTAAGAGTCCCATAGGGGAAAATTCAGTGGTGCCAATCCCAAAAGCGCCAATCGCCAGGGCCAGCAGGGGAAAATTGATTTTCATGCGTCAACTCCGGATGCCGTGTCATGTGGTGACACAGAACAAAGAAGCCGAAAGCATGACATCAATCACAAAAAATGAGAAGTTAACAAATTGGCAAAAGATTTTTGCCGGAGATGTAACAATGAGGGCAAGCGGGAGAGAGCGAACGCCCCCTCCGCGTAAATCAGTGCAGTGCAGCCGTCAGACCTGCAGCAACAATCAGCGCCAGCACAATAACGGTGGTGAACAGTGAAAACTTCAGATCGGAACTCATCAATTTTTCTCCTTTTAATCCCCCCACGAAAAGTGAGCTTGCTCATTTTTACACAATTTACGTCAAAAATCTTCCAGGATTTAAACGGATAACCACTTTAGCTCTTCCCCTTTTCATCAAGATAGGACAAAATTCCACGCTAAATTTATTAGCGTACCGGCCATTGACCCCCTCCTGACGTCCCGTGTCGTTTTCCTGGCGTGCCGCAATTCAAGATTGCGTGATAAGGGTGAGATAAGGCAAACGTTTACCTTCAAGGTTTTCAGGAGTTTAGGATATGGTCTGGAGTGACATTTAATGGCAACAATTAAAGACGTAGCAAAACGCGCAAACGTTTCCACTACAACCGTATCACATGTAATTAACAAAACCCGCTTCGTAGCGGAAGAGACGCGTAACGCCGTCTGGGCGGCAATCAAAGAGCTGCACTACTCGCCGAGTGCCGTTGCGCGTAGCCTTAAAGTTAATCACACCAAATCCATTGGTTTGCTGGCGACCAGCAGTGAAGCGGCCTATTTTGCCGAAATCATCGAAGCGGTTGAGAAAAACTGCTTCCAGAAAGGCTATACCCTTATCCTCGGCAACGCGTGGAACAATATTGAAAAACAGCGCGCCTATCTGTCGATGATGGCGCAAAAACGCGTGGATGGCCTTCTGGTGATGTGTTCCGAATACCCGGAATCTGTCCTTTCCATGCTGGAAGAGTATCGTCATATCCCAATGGTGGTGATGGACTGGGGCGAAGCGCGCGCCGACTTTACCGACTCCGTCATCGATAACGCCTTCGAAGGCGGTTATATGGCGGGCCGCTATCTGATTGAACGCGGTCACCGTGAAATTGGCGTGATCCCGGGGCCGCTCGAGCGCAACACCGGTGCTGGCCGTCTGGCCGGGTTTATGAAGGCGATGGAAGAAGCGCTGATCACCGTGCCGGAAAACTGGATCGTGCAGGGCGACTTTGAGCCGGAGTCTGGCTACCGCGCCATGCAGCAGATCGTTTCTCAGCCGCATCGTCCAACGGCGGTGTTCTGCGGCGGGGACATCATGGCGATGGGGGCCCTGTGTGCAGCCGATGAGCTGGGCCTGCGCGTGCCGCAGGATATTTCCGTGATCGGCTATGACAACGTGCGCAACGCGCGCTTCTTCACGCCTGCGCTGACCACCATCCACCAGCCGAAGGACTCCCTCGGTGAAACGGCCTTCAATATGCTGATGGACAGGATCGTCAACAAACGTGAAGAGTCGCAGTCCATTGAAGTTCACCCGCGCCTTATCGAGCGCCGTTCCGTTGCGGATGGTCCATTCCGCGACTACCGTCGTTAATCTCGTGTGGAGCCAGCTAAGCTGGCTCCCGTAGCCATTCCCGGTTAAGCGTTTCGCTGTCTCCCAGATAATCCAGTAGCCATGCCATGGCGGGCGACACATCATTTTGTTGCCACGTCAGGCAGCAGGCCGCATCCGGGAACGGATTCTCCAGCGTCAGCTCGACCCATTCACCGGTATCGATTCTCGGCTTAGCGAAATGGACGGGAACCATCGCGACGCACAGCCCGGCGCTGAGGCAGGTCGCGGAGGATTCCCAGTCCGGCGCTACCACCCGCCGCTGGTTATCAAGAAGCCAGGTAATACGTTTTGGCAACGAGCGCGAGGTATCCTCCAGCACCAGCGACGGCCAGTTGCGCAGCGTGTCGTCACTCAGCGGTCCCTCCAGGGCAGCCAGCGGATGATCGTGTGCCACGACGCATTTCCAGCTCAACATGCCCATATCGCGAAACGCATAGCGCCCCCCGACGGGGATCGCCTGGGTTGCGCCAATCGCCATCTCTGCCCTGCCGTCCGCCAGCGCGTCCCAGACCCCGTTGAATACCTCCTGCGAGACACGAAGTTCAACGTCTGAAAAATGGCGATAGAAATCCACGATCATCTGCCGGGTACGCTCCGGCTTAACGATATTGTCCACGGCGATGGAAAGATGTCCGCGCCAGCCGTTGGCGATCTGCTGGCACTGTTCGCGGGTGATCTGCATTTTTTTGATAATAGAACGCCCTTCTTTCAAAAACCACGCGCCAGCAGGCGTTAATTCCACATCGCGATGCCGCCGTTCGAACAGCGGAACCGCCAGCCACTCTTCAAGCTGCCGCACCGTGTAGCTGATAGCCGAAGGGACGCGGTGCAACTCCTGTGCCGCACCGCTAAAGCTGCCGTTACGCGCGACAGCATCCACCACTTCAAGAGAATAATCTGACCACATTTTCTGCCTGCAAAAAATTTGAATGCAACCGCCAAATATTAGCGTTTCACAACCCGCTTTGCACTCCCTACACTCTGCGCCAGTGTCTACCTGCCTCCTCAAGGAGAATAAAACAATGCAACCCAGGAATGGATTTTTAGTCTGGCTCGGCGGTTTGAGCGTGCTGGGCTTTTTGGCCACCGATATGTACCTGCCCGCGTTTGCGGCGATGCAGGAAGATCTGCAAACGCCAGCCGCGGCCATCAGCGCCAGCCTGAGTTTGTTCCTCGCCGGATTTGCCATCGCACAGCTGCTCTGGGGCCCGCTCTCCGATCGCTTCGGGCGTAAACCGGTGTTGTTGCTGGGCCTGGCCATTTTTGCCGTAGGCTGTCTGGGAATGTTGTGGGTACGCGATGCGACCTGGCTGCTGGTGCTGCGCTTTGTGCAGGCCGTCGGCGTCTGTGCCGCGGCGGTAACCTGGCAGGCTCTCGTGACCGACTACTACCCGGCCAACCGTACCAACCGAATTTTCGCCACCATTATGCCGCTGGTTGGCCTGTCACCCGCCCTCGCTCCCCTGCTGGGCAGCTGGATCCTCGCGCACTTTGACTGGCAGGCCATTTTTGCCACGCTGTTTGCCATCACCCTGGTACTGATGCTGCCAGCGTTTGCCCTCAAGCCCGCGCATAAAAAAGAGGCGCATGCTGACGCTAAACCGATCACGTTCCTCTTCCTGCTGAGCGCCAAAGCGTATCGTGGTAACGTCCTGGTCTATGCCGCCTGCTCGGCGAGCTTCTTCGCCTGGCTCACCGGCTCGCCGTTTATTCTGCACGATATGGGATACAGCCCGGCCGCCATTGGCCTGAGCTATGTCCCACAGACCATCGCCTTCCTGCTGGGCGGATATGGCTGCCGTGCGGCGCTGCAGAAATGGGAAGGCCAGCAGATGCTGCCCTGGCTGCTGGCGCTGTTTGCTTTGAGCGTGGGCGCCACCTGGGCCGTTGGGTTTATTCCAGGCGTCGGTCTGGCGGAAATTTTGATTCCGTTCTGCGTGATGGCGGTGGCTAACGGTGCCATTTATCCTATCGTGGTCGCACAGGCGTTACGTCCTTTCCCGCAGGCGACAGGACGCGCCGCGGCGCTGCAAAATACCCTGCAGCTCGGCCTGTGCTTCCTGGCAAGCCTGGTGGTG
Organism: Enterobacter cloacae complex sp. 382A5; assembly: GCF_050031095.1. Classification (NCBI taxonomy): domain Bacteria; kingdom Pseudomonadati; phylum Pseudomonadota; class Gammaproteobacteria; order Enterobacterales; family Enterobacteriaceae; genus Enterobacter; species Enterobacter cloacae complex sp. 382A5. The sequence continues at coordinate 1,951,475 of NZ_JBLGVK010000001.1, read as the reverse complement.
TCAGCGCTGATTGCCACCCCGCTGTTAACTACCACCAGCGTGATGCTGGTCACCGTTGCGCTGGCAGTAATGGGTTATCGCATGCAATCCGCCGCACAGCGCGAGCTTGAGAACCATGCTCAGGCGGAGACGTCGCACGCGTAATCACTGGGGAAAATATGTAACATTTCAGTGATTAGGTTGCTAAGAATTTTCTATTGAATCACCAAATTTTGAGGCCTATACTAAATTTGGTTCGATTAAATACGATAAATATTAAGTGTTAACGGGAGCCGGAGTGCTCCCGTTTTACCATGGAAGGCATTTCGGCAAGGGTTATCTCCCTTCCTCTGTTCTACGTCGGATACTAGCCTCGCGGTATTTACCGTGAGATTTCTCACAAACCATAAAAAGCGTCTACGCTGTTTGAAGGTTCTGATCACAGTAAGGTGATGGAGAAGCTATGAGTTCATCGTGTATAGAAGAAGTCAGCGTTCCGGACGATAACTGGTCCCGGATCGTCAGTGAACTGTTAGGTCGTGCAGGCATCACTATCAACGGATCTTCACCCTCCGATCCGCAGGTCAAACATCCCGATTTTTTTAAACGCGTGCTGCGCGAGGGATCGTTAGGGCTGGGCGAAAGCTATATGGATGGCTGGTGGGATTGCGAGCGGCTGGATATTTTCTTTGCCAGCGTGTTGCGCGCCGGTCTGGAGAACCAGCTTCCCCGCAATATAAAAGATACGTTGCGCGTCGCCTCCGCCCGTTTGTTCAATCTGCAAAGCAAAAAGCGGGCGTGGATCGTGGGCAAAGAGCACTACGACCTCGGTAACGATTTGTTCAGCCGCATGCTGGATCCCTTCATGCAATACTCCTGCGCCTACTGGAAAAAGGCGACAACCCTCGAAGAAGCCCAGCAGGATAAATTACGTCTGATTAGCGAGAAACTGCAGCTGCAGCCCGGCATGCGTGTGCTGGATATCGGCTGCGGCTGGGGCGGTCTGGCGTATTTTATGGCGAAGCACTACGGCGTCAGCGTGGTCGGCGTAACCATTTCAGCCGAACAGCAAAAAATGGCCCGGGAGCGCTGTCAGGGTCTCGATGTTGATATCCGTCTGCAGGATTACCGCGACCTCAACGAGCAGTTTGATCGCATTGTTTCCGTGGGCATGTTTGAGCACGTGGGGCCGAAAAATTACGACACCTATTTTGAGGTGGTGGATCGTAATTTAAAACCCGACGGCATCTTCCTGCTGCACACCATAGGCTCTAAGCGCACGGACAATAACGTTGACCCGTGGATCAATAAATACATCTTTCCGAATGGCTGTTTGCCTTCCGTTCGCCAGATTGCCAACGCCAGCGAAAGCCACTTCATTATGGAAGACTGGCATAACTTTGGCGCGGATTACGACACCACGCTTATGGCGTGGCATGAACGTTTCCAGCAAGCGTGGCCTGATATTGCAGACAACTATTCTGAACGATTTAAACGGATGTTCAGCTATTATCTGAATGCCTGCGCAGGTGCGTTCCGCGCGCGTGATATTCAGCTCTGGCAGGTGGTCTTTAGTCGCGGGATTGAACACGGCTTACGTGTGCCGCGCTAAAAAATAACCCCGGGTATCCGGGGTTATTTTTTTATTCTTCTTCGGTGGCCTTTATTATGGCCGCCTCTTTCGCCGCCAGCACACGCTCGACGGTATCCACGACCGCCTGGGTTTGCGGATCGATTTCGATATTCACACGCTGCCCCAGTTTTTTCGCCCCCAGCGTCGTACGCTGCAGCGTTTCCGGAATTAAATGCACGCAAAAACGCGTCGGCGTCACTTCTCCGACCGTCAGGCTAATCCCATCAATACCAATAAATCCTTTATACAGGATGTATTTCATTAATGACGGATCCTGCACTTTAAACCAGATTTGACGGTTATTTTCAGAGGTGACAATTTTCGCCACTTCGGCGGTGGTCATGATATGGCCCGACATCAGGTGGCCGCCAATTTCATCGCTGAACTTCGCCGCACGCTCTACGTTTACGGTATCGCCCACCACCAGTTCGCCCAGGTTGGTGATACGCAGCGTTTCTTTCATTAAATCAAAGCTAATCTGGTTGCCATGAATTTCGGTCACCGTCAGGCAGCAGCCGTTATGCGCAACCGAGGCACCGGTTTCGATGCCATCCAGCATATATTCTGGCAGCTCAACGACGTGAGTACGGAAATTAGGTTTTTCATCAATGGACACCACTTTAGCGGTGCCCTGCACAATACCAGTAAACATGCTTACAACTCCTGTATTTTCCGGACGGTGGTGACACCGTTTAATCCCACCACAATAACAGTTGGAAATACAGGTTGCCAGAGCAGCGCATTTTCTGGCGATTTTTTCACTAGATTAATAGCTAAAGCCCGCTACAATAGCTGGCACCCCCTCTGCTTTTTCTTCTTGCTGCCAGTTACGGCGGCTTTTTTAGTCTCTCATATAACTACAAAATAAAGGTGTTCACGTGCAGAAGTACATGAATGAAGCGCGGCAGTTATTGGCACTGGCTATCCCGGTGATCATCGCGCAGGTGGCCCAGACCGCAATGGGATTTGTGGATACGGTGATGGCCGGTGGCTACAGCGCCACCGATATGGCCGCCGTGGCAATCGGAACCTCTATCTGGCTTCCGGCCATTCTCTTCGGTCACGGCCTGCTGCTGGCACTCACGCCGGTTATCGCCCAGCTGAATGGTTCCGGCCGACGTGAACGTATCGCCCATCAGGTGCGCCAGGGCTTTTGGCTAGCTGGATTTGTCTCCGTGCTGATTATGATCGTGCTCTGGAACGCCGGGCATATCATTCGCGCCATGCATAATATCGACCCGGCTCTGGCAGACAAGGCCGTGGGGTATCTGCGCGCCCTGCTCTGGGGTGTCCCGGGTTATCTCTTCTTCCAGGTGGCGCGTAACCAGTGCGAAGGCCTGGCAAAAACCAAGCCGGGGATGGTCATGGGCTTTATCGGTTTACTGGTCAACATTCCGGTGAACTATATCTTTATTTACGGCCATTTTGGTATGCCGGAGCTTGGCGGCGTAGGCTGCGGCGTGGCAACAGCGGCGGTATACTGGGTGATGTTCTTTAGCATACTTACCTTTGTTAAACACGCCCGCTCCCTGCGTGATATCCGTAATGAGCGTTCATTCAGCACGCCGGACTGGCACATTATGATGCGTCTGGTACAGCTGGGGCTGCCCATTGCACTGGCACTGTTCTTCGAAGTGACTCTGTTTGCCGTGGTCGCCCTGCTGGTCTCGCCGTTGGGCATTGTGAACGTGGCCGGACACCAGATTGCGCTGAACTTCAGCTCGCTGATGTTCGTCCTGCCGATGTCGCTGGCGGCCGCGGTCACCATCCGCGTCGGCTTCCGTCTGGGGCAAGGTTCAACTCTTGATGCACAAACGGCTGCGCGCACCGGGCTGGGCGTGGGTGTCTGTATGGCGGTCTGCACCGCGCTTTTCACCGTCGCACTGCGGGAGCAAATTGCCCTGCTCTATAATGACAACCCGGAAGTGGTGATGCTGGCATCGCATCTGATGCTGCTGGCAGCGGTATACCAGATCTCTGACTCCATCCAGGTGATCGGCAGCGGCGTACTGCGTGGTTATAAAGATACCCGCTCCATCTTCTTTATTACCTTCATCGCCTACTGGGTGTTGGGTCTGCCGAGCGGTTACATTCTCGCGCTCACCGATCTGGTGGTGGATCGTATGGGGCCCGCGGGGTTCTGGATCGGCTTTATCATCGGTCTGACCTCTGCGGCTATCATGATGATGCTGCGTATGCGCTTCCTGCAGCGTCAGCCATCCACGGTAATTTTGCAACGCGCCGCACGTTAAATACACAGTAGCCGCCTGCTGGCGGCTACTTTCTCTTCACTTTGCGCGGTAATGAAGCAATCGCGTGAAATCAGAGAGAAAAATGCATTTTGCCTCTTGCCACTGCGGTGCTGTGCCGCTAATATTCGTCCCCGTTGTCACCGACAACACGTTGCGTTCATAGCTCAGTTGGTTAGAGCACCACCTTGACATGGTGGGGGTCGTTGGTTCGAGTCCAATTGAACGCACCATTCTGCGTCCGTAGCTCAGTTGGTTAGAGCACCACCTTGACATGGTGGGGGTCGGTGGTTCGAGTCCACTCGGACGCACCATTTCAGTCCTGAAATGGTGCAAATCCTCTTCTTGTAGTCTGAATAATCCCAATCGCCTGATTTTTTACGCTTTCTCCTGCTACGCTTTTCATATGACAAAAAAAAGCAGGAACAGTGTCGATGAAAAAAATCGCCATTATCGGCTCCGGCCCCACAGGGATTTACACCTTTTACGCGCTCCTGAAGCATAAAACGCCACTGGCCGTTTCCATTTTCGAAAAAGCCGAGGAAGCGGGCGTGGGCATGCCCTATCGAATTGATGAAAACTCGCGTCTGATGCTGGCGAATATTGCCAGCATTGAAATCCCACCCGTTTTTATGACCTACCTCGACTGGTTAAAAGAACAGAGTGCAGCCCATCTCGCCCGCTATCACGTCGATAAAGCTTCCCTGCACGACCGGCAGTTTCTGCCCCGGATCCTGCTGGGGGAATATTTTCGCGACAGTTTTCTGAGAGTGGTCAAAGAGGCCCGCAGGCTGGGATTTCAGGTCGATATCCATGAATCCGCCGAGGTGACGGATATCGCCACCGACAAAGACGGCGTTACGCTTTCGGTAAATAACAGCCGCTTACCTGAACGCTTCAACCTTGCCGTCATCGCCACCGGCCACGTCTGGCCTGATGAGGATGAGGCCACGCGCACCTTCTTCCCAAGCCCCTGGTCCGGGTTGATGGACGCCGATATCCCAGCCTGTCGGGTGGGGATTATGGGGACCTCATTAAGCGGACTGGACGCCGCCATGGCGGTTGTTATGCAGCATGGCGCCTTTGTTGATGACAAATTCGTTCTGGATAAAGGCAGCGAGGCGTTAAAAATAGTCCTCATGTCCCGGACAGGCATTCTGCCTGAGGCCGATTTTTACTGCCCTATTCCTTACGAGCCGCTGTCGGTATTAACTGAATTTGTCGTTGAGAATGAAATCGCCAAAGGGTCTGACGGCCTGCTGGATCGTATTTTTGCCCTGATGGTAAAAGAGCTGGAACTCGCCGACCCGACATGGTGTGAGAAAATCGGGCTGCGCGCCCTGGATGCGGACACCCTTCGCGATGCCTGGTTTGAGGACCGTAAACAGCATGGCCCGTTTAGCTGGGCAGAAGCCAATCTGAATGAGGTCGAACGCAACAAACGTGAGCGGCGAACGGTGCCCTGGCGCTACACCGTGCTTCGGTTGCACGAGGTGGTTCAGGAGATCGTGCCGCATCTTAATGAGCCGGACCGGGAACGTTTCAAACAGGGACTGGCGCGGGTGTTTATCGACAACTACGCCGCCATTCCACCGCAGTCTATCCGTCGGCTGCTTGCGCTGCGCGAGGCCGGGATCATCAGCGTTGTCGCATTAGGTAATGATTACACGCTGGATGTCGGTCGCGCCCAGACGGCGATCGCGACTGAAGACAACACCTATCTCTTTGACGTGTTTATTGATGCCCGTGGGCAAAAACCGCTGAAAACAGAGGATCTGCCTTTCCCGACACTGCGCAAACAGCTGCAGGCGACAGGCGACGAGATCCCTGATATTGGCGAGGATTACACGCTTAAAGCACCAGAAACGGTGCGCGGGAGAATCGCGTTTGGCGCGATACCGTGGCTGATGCACGATCATCCCTTCGTTCAGGGACTGGCCGAGTGTGCGGAGATTGCCGGGTCGATGGCGAAAGCGGCGGAAAAACCCGCTTCTGGGTTACGCAGGAGATTGCCGTATTTCGATAGCTGACAGGGCTTCCATGCCCTGACCGTCATTATTCGAAGAACACTTCCGGGTTCTCTGACAGAGAAACGAAGGTTTTCGTCGCTTTATCCAGCGCACGAATTTCACCGCTCTCAATGTCATACACCCAACCGTGCAGGCGAAGGGCGTTATTGCGCAGACCCACAGCAACGGATGGATGGGTCTTGATGTTGCTCAGCTGCGCAAAGACGTTCTCCTGCACCATTGCATTCACTTTGTCGATCGGCTGATCCCAGCTTTTCTTCTCCACCACCGCTTTAGCGGCATCAGAATAACGCAGCCAGTGGGAGACGGCAGGCATCGGCTCGAGGTTCGCGTTATCCGCAATCGCCTTCATCGCCCCACAGTTGGAGTGACCGCAAATCACAATATCCGTCACGCCAAGCGCCACAACGGCATATTCGATGGTTGCGGAGACACCGCCCGGCTCTGGCCCGAACGGCGGCACAATGTTGCCAGCATTTCGAATGACAAAGAGCTGTCCTGGCTCTTGCTGAGTGACCAGTTCTGGTACCAGTCGGCTGTCGGAGCATGAGATGAACAGCGCTTTGGGATTCTGGCTGGACGCTAAACTGCGGAAGAGCTCTTTACGTTGCGGGAAAATCTCTTTTTGAAAGTTGAGGAAACCTTCAATGATATGTTGCATAGCAATTTCTCTTTTATCTGTTGTTGTTTAGGTATGATCGGGATCACACTCGTGAAGTTTACCCATCGTGCTTTACCTGAGACAAGCAATATATTTCTGGCCCGACCGCTGCACAATCTCGTCCGCGTTTGCCGGGATGTTTTGTCCCTCAAAGGCACCGTACAGGCGGGCAAATTTTTTGCCTTCCAGAAGTCCGGTAATCCGCTCAACGGTGCGGGCTGGCAGGGGCAGCATATTCGGGTAGCTCCACATAAACGAAACGGCGTCTTTTCCGGGCGTGACCTGTAGAATATCCCCCGCCAGCAATACGCCTTCGCCCTCCTGCCAGTGCAGCACCGTGCCGCCTGCAAAATGTCCCCCCAGACGCAGCAAGGTGACCGACGGGAATAGTTCCAGCGCATCCCCTTCCCAGAACTGAATGGCAGGACTGCCGCGCATGACCCACTCTCTGTCGCTGGCGTGCAGGTACACCGGTGCATTAAATACCGCAGCCCAGGTCTGCATGGTGGTGTAATAGTGTGGGTGCGAGATCGCAATCGCGCTGATGCCGCCGAGCGCAGTAATGAGCGTTTTGGTTGCCGGGTCGAGGTTGGCAATACAGTCCCAGAGAATATTGCCGTGCGGGGTACGCAAAAGCAGCGCGCGCTGGTTAATCGCAAAGGCAGGCACCGTTTTGATACTCAACAGCTGTGGCTCCAGTTGCTGCCATTTGTTGCTGTGGGTGGAAGTCACGGTAGCAAAGTCAATCCACGCCTGGCCGCTGTGCGGAACATACTGGCGTTCATCCTCGCAAATCGGGCATGTTTCCGGCGTGGTGTCATACGCAGTACCGCAGGTTTTGCAGAGTGTCATCATATGCATTCCTCAGCCATAAAGCAGAGAGTATGGCAGGGATTGTCCATATGTGCTGCGAGGTACATTGCTGGCCTTTTTTGCCCTATACTGTGCCAGTATCAAAAACTGAACAAAGCAGGTGCCACATGGAAATTGATCTCGAAAACCTGGTCTTTAATGGACTGGATGAAGCAGAAGAGCGTAATGCGGAACGTCTGGACGACGCAGATAAAAAAGCCCAGGCGATTGTTGCGGATGACGACTGCGGCGATGCCTGCAAGATCTGATGAAAAAGCACCGGTTAACCCGGTGCTTTTTTTTATGTTACTTTTTCAGCCCGTCAATGGCCGCCTGCGCGCAGGCTTCATCAAGATGACCACCCGGCGCACCGCCGATGCCAATCGCCCCGATCACCTCATCGCCCTCTTTCACCGGCAGGCCGCCCGCCAGCAGCAGGAAGCCCGGAATATCACGCATGTTTTGCGCGCCAGCGTTGCTCTGCGCCGCTTCCATCACTTTGCCTGAGGCATTCTTTGCGCTGAGCGCCGTCCAGGCTTTCATTTCGCTGGCTTTAACCGTATGAGGACCGGCATTGTCCGTACGCTGCACGGCTTTCACCACGCCCGCACGGTCAACCACGGTGACCGTCACCTGATAATTCTTTGCCGTACACGCCTGAATGGCGGACGTGGCCAGCGCATTCGCCTGCGCCAGCGAGAGACTCTTTTGGTTTAACGTATCGGCCTGTGCCGTCAGACTTACGCTACCTGCGGCCAGTGCCGCAACCATCAATAATTTTTTCATCGCACTTCCTCGTGTGTTGGGATACGTGGCAGAGCGTACCCCGCCGGGCGATGAAACATAATTCGGTTGAATACGCACTCAACCTGGTAGTTATACGGATTGCAATTTATCGTATTCGCGTATTGCCTGAACCAGACTGCCGACGCCAAGCTTGGTAAACGCCGCCGCGCGGTGCGCTTCCACCGTCCGTGGCGAAAGGTTCAGCCGGGCGGCCACCTCTTTGTTGCTGAGCCCTTTCATCAACTCCCCCAGCACCTCATGCTCCCGCGCGGTTAATTGTGCGAAGCGCGCTTTCACCCGGGAGGTTTCCTGCCAGCCGGCAAACCGGCGCTGACTCTCCTCAAAGGCTAATCCTACCGTTTCAATAAGCTTATCGGCATCCAGCGGCTTGGTGAAAAACTCAAACACGCCGTTACGAAATGCCCGACGACAGGCATCTACGGTCCCGTGCCCGGTCATGATGATCACCGGCAGCAGGGGCCAGGGCCATCTCCCCTCCTCAAGCCAGGTGAGTCCGCCTTTGCCCGGCATCCGCATATCCAGCAGCATGCAGCCTACCAGCTCCGCGTCCCGTGCATGGGCCGCGGTAAAGGCATCAACGCTTTCAAACGTCCTGACCGGCCACCCCATGCCCGAAAGCAAAAACGCCATCGACTCTCTGATGGATTCATCATCATCAATCAGCCAGATTGTGTTATCCAACCGTAGCCTCCTTTCCGTTTGCCAGTTGTAGCCGGATCTCTGCCCCGCCCTGCGGTACATTGCCCAGCGTAATCGATCCATTCATACGCGTCATTAATGATTCCGTTAAGGTCATTCCCAGGCCAATGCCCTCTTCCCGGCCGGTGTAAAACGGCATGAAGGCATTCTGTAACGCCTCCGGGCTGAAGCCAGGCCCGCCATCCGTCACGGTAATCTGAATGCCGCTCTCGGTTTTGTGGCTTTCAATCTTTACCCAGCCAGCAGGACTCGCCTGTTGGGCCTGAATCGCATTGCTGAGCAGATTATGTAGCACCTGCTCCAGCCAGAGCGGGTCGGCCAGCACGGTGGTGGCCCCGGGGGCAAACGCATGGCTGACCGAGATATGCTCAGCCCTGCGCTCATGCTCAAGTAAGTTCACCACCTGTAGCCAGCATGCTGCCAGATCGGTTTCCCGCAGGGTGACTTTCTCCTTCACAACGTGCTCGCGAAAACGGGTTAATAATGCGCTAATACGCTGCGTTTGCGTCAGCGCAGCCGACAGCGCCTGCGACACGGCCTGGCCGTTTTCCTGCTGTAACTGACGCTGCGCGCCCTGGATCCACGTCTGGACGGCGGTCAGCGGCTGGTTTATCTCATGCACAATACCGGCGGTGATCTCCCCCAGGGTATTGAGCCTGGCGTGCTGGTAATAGCGCGCCCTTTGCTCGGCGTCTTTACGTGCTTTACGCTGCCAGAGCACCACGCTTGCCAGCGCAATCACTATCCCCCAGCCGATAAACAGTAAGGGGTAAACAGACCAGGAGACGCCAAACCAGTCCGGCCGGGAATCCGCTTCAAGCGTAAAAGGTTGCGTATGTTGCGGGAAGGTGCGTTGCCAGTGCCAGAATGCGTCAGAGGGCCGTTCTTCTCCGGTCGGTATGAAGCGGATCCCCAGATGGGTAAACGGATGATGCGCATTCAGAATCGGGCCGAGATCCACCCGCACGCGGATCTGACGCCAGGGGTTATAAAGCCAGTACTGCATCTCGTGGGCAGGCTCCACCCGCGCCGCATCCAGTGGGCGTCCCGTCGTTTTTTCCAGGGCGAGCAGATGGGGGAATTTTTTGCGCAAGGCGGCAATGTCTTCATCGCCATTCAGAAGCGGTAAGACCGATTCATTTTGCGTCAGGACCGCGCTTAATTCGGAAAATAACGCCGAGAACTCACGGTCTCGTTCCCAGAACTGACGGCGAATTTGTTCGGCGTAGAGCAGTACGCCGCTGAGTGTGCACGCTATCGCCCAAAGAACGATAGCGCGTTTCATCATGCTGTTGGTGGACATTGCGTTAACAGGGGCAGTGGCGAATGCCGAGACCTTACCAGCTAACCCTGTTAAGAACAAAAAAACGTGGGGTCAGACCTCCGGCGTATGTTTAAAGCCAGCCAGCATGAGCATTAACCCGTCTGGTGATGAGGCTGGTTCAAACTGATAATGATTCCCCTGGCGATCGCCACCGATATACCACGAGATCTCGGTTTTCCCTTCCGCCAGCGCCTTACGCACGGCTTTATCCACGTCGACCATCCGGTATTCACGAACATGGTTCAGATAAAGCACGGCATCGGAACGGTAATTACAGGCCGGACGCGACGACCACTTCACGGTCGCAGGATCCCAGTCATTACTGGCCGGATAAAAGAAAATCTGATCGGCCCCATTGTTTTCTACCTTCCCACCGAAAATACGGACGCGGTATTTAAACAAGGACGGATCCTGCCCGGCGGGCAGCGGCGGGATATGGAATTTTACCAGGCTTAGCGTCTCGCTGTTTTTTGTGCGTCCACCGTTCTGCCAGTTATCCTCTACCAGTAACACCTGCGGTGAAGGCTGAGTGATGTTCGGTTCAAGACTGCTGAGCCAGACATTGGCCTTCGCCATAGAATAACCATAGGGCACGGTTGAACCACAATCCATACCGCGGTTCATGCAGCGTTCGGTCATAAAGCGGGCGGCATCGTCCGTCCAGCCGTTCATGAAATCGGCATGCGCCGTGTAGAGGCTACCCCAGCGTTCTTCACGTTCAGCCCCCTGCATCACCGGATCGAGCGACAGTTGCGCCTGACGGGTGTCCAGGCGGGTAATACCATGCAGCACGTAAGCCACATTCATATTAACCGTTGGAATTTTTACCGGGAACGCGCTCGGGCACTGGCCGTTAACGTCATACGCCGCATTGGCCAGACCGTGGTCGGGCTTCAGATTCACGCCGTCCCAGCAGTTCGGAAATTGAATGCCAATATTAAACTGGACGGCATCGTTAGCTTTACGTAGCCCGCACACCTCGCCGATTTTGCTGCTATAGCCATTTCCGTTCGCGCATAAAAAGCTGATATGGGGGTTGGGCGTGCTGCCGTGATGATCCCCGGCGAGCAGCGACAGCCCGGCCGGGAACGGGTGCAAGGGATAGGCATCAACCTTCGAGGCTTGATAATAGGTTTTTTGGTAGGCTGGTTTGACTACCGTTCCGTCGGGTAATCTCAGAGAAGGCGCCCAGTAGGCAGAGCCGTCGGCCTTGTTATCACAGGTCGTCTCTTCATGCTGGCGCAAGGTTTCCCGGGTTGAAAAGGCATCGGTATGGGTATTGCCAAAGAAATCGTGCCACATGGCCTGGTTGGGCATACCAAACATCATGATGGCGTCATCGCCGAGGGTGTGGGAGTAACTGCAGACCACATGCGCCTGTGGCCCGGCATGGGCCGCCTGCATGGCAATCAGTAACGCGGTGGCTAAAAGGGCGGGCGTGAATACAGTCCGTTTCATCTTCATCTCCATCTGTGAAAGGAGATATTGGTAACAAAACGGCCTGCGTTAACCGAGGATTTCCCAGCGTATTTTTCCGCTCATCCACGCTTTACAGCGTCGATGCACAGCTCATTCCAGTACATTTCGCGCGTGCGGCGCAGTTCAGCGTGACGTTTTATCATGGAACCACTCCGGGTCAATGTTGGCCACGTCCACGCCATACAGACTGGCGACAGGTAGTATCGACTCAAGAACACGTTGCGCGCTGTTCTCCGCATTCGCGGGCCGGCCCGCAAAAAACCGCCGTAACGTGCTTATCCACTTTTTCATCGTCTTTACCCCTCTCGCTTTACCTGACTTCAGTAAAACACGCCTCCATCAGGAAGGGGAAATAACAATAACGACAGTTGATATGCAGGATTTGAGTAACTCGCGAAACGCTGGTGCCTTACCCGGCCAGCGCCTTCACCACCGTTTCCATCGCCTGGGTTGTTAATTCGCTGCGTTTTACGCGCTGGTTCGCCAGCGCCGTACGCAGTACCCCGGCAATCACGATATGCTTGGGCTCCTGCCCTAAGTCACGCATCTCCAGAACGACTTTCCCTACCACCCGACACATCTCCTGGTACAGCTCTTCGTCTTTGGTCACATTGCCCATGGCGCTCCACTCCGTTGCCCTAAACCGTCAGCTTAAATGATCCCTCGCCCGGATACAAAAAAGAAGCCCGGCGAGAAACTCACCGGGCTTCCTAAGCTAAATCAGTTAATTAGTTATTTACCGGGATCACCGCGCCTTTGTACTTGGTGCGGATCCAGTCCTGAATCTCTTTGGAGTGCAGCACGTTCACCAGCGCAACGATATCTTTCTTCTTCTCGTCACCGCGATGCACGGTAATGATATTGGCATACGGGTTGTTTTCACCGCTCTCAACTGCAATCGGGTCGTGAACCGGATCCAGACCGGCGTCAATCGCGTAGTTGGCGTTGATCACAACCGCCGCGCCTTCATCGTTGTTATACATCTGCGGCAGCAGAGACGCTTCCACGTTAGGGGTGAACTGCAGCTTTTTCGGGTTCTCCACGATGTCGCTGATGCGCGCGGTCACTTTGTCGATGCCAGGCTTCAGCTTGATCACCCCTTCTTTTTCGAAGATAGAGAGAATACGCCCCTCTTCAGAAACGGCATCACGCATGATGATTTTGCCGCCTTCCGGCAGGTCTTTCAGCGACTTGTATTTTTTGGAGTAGATGCCGATGGGCTCGATGTGGATCGCGCCTGCGCTGACAAAATCATAGTCCTTATCGCCTTCGTGATCTTTCAGCACGCTGTTCAGGTAAGGGATGTGCTGGAAGTAGTTCGCGTCAATGTCATGACCCGCCAGGGCAGTGTTGGGCAGAATGTAGTCCTGGAACGGTTTGATCTCCAGGTCGATACCCTGCTTCGCCAGAATCGGCTTTGCCTGCTCGAGAATTTCAGCATGTGGCGTATTCGACGCGCCCACGGTGAGGGTGTCAGCCCATGAGGCAAAGCTCAGGGCGCTGAGGGTTGCTGCGGCGATCAGTGTCAGTGTCTTTTTCATGATGATGGTTCCTGTGTGTATTTATTAGCGTTTATCTAACAGTGAGGTAATGATGTCGCCGCAGAACTGGATAACAAAAACGATGATCAAAATGGTCACCGTTGCCACCAGCGTGACGTCACCATGGTTGCGCTGGAATCCTTCCAGATAAGCCAGATTTCCCAACCCACCGGCGCCAATCACCCCGGCCATTGCGCTGTAGCTCACCAGCGCAATCAGCGTCACCGTAATACCAGAAACCAGTGCGGGTGATGATTCCGGCAGTAAAACCCGAAACACTAAGGTGCTCAGTCGTGCCCCCATTGAGCGCGTTGCTTCTATGACCCCTTTGTCCACTTCGCGCAGGGCGATCTCCACCAGGCGGGCGTAGAACGGTGCGGCGCCCACAATCAGGGCAGGCAGTGCCGCGTTAGCTCCCAGGATGGTGCCAACAACGGTCTTGGTGAACGGGATCAGCAAAACAATCAGAATGATGAACGGGATAGAGCGGAACACGTTCACCACAATTGAAATGACGCTATAGACCGTGCGGTTGTGGAACAATCCGCCGCGGGCGGTTAAAAACAGCGCCAGACCCAGTACGATCCCCAGCACAAAGGTCGCCACACCGGAGAGCGCGGTCATGTACAGCGTCTCAAGCGTTGCCGCCCAGAGCTGATCCCACTTCAGATGCGGAAAGAGATTCTCAGCCATGTTTAATCACCTCGCCTTCAATATCGCTGTGCTTCAGGTCGGCGAGGATATTGTTCAGTTGTTCATCGGATGCCACCACGTGTACCCACAGTTGGCCAAACACGCCGTGCGCCGTCTGGGTCATTTTTCCGTGCAGAATGTTAAACGGCAGGCCGTAGCGCAGCGTCAATTCACCCACAATCGGTTTATGTGTGCTGTGCCCGGTGAAGGTCAGACGGATGACCGTCCCTTCCAGATCGTTTGCCAGCTCGGTATTAAAGGTCTCTTCCTCGGCGTACTGGCTCACCTGGCGGACAAACTGCTGCGTAATCGGCTGCTGCGGATGGGTAAAAACGCTCAGCACGTCGCCCTCTTCCACCACTTTACCGTTCTCCATCACCGCCACCCGGTCACAGATTTTGCGCACCACGTGCATCTCGTGGGTGATGAGGACGATGGTCAGCCTGAAACGACGGTTTATGTCCAGCAGCAGATCGAGGATCTGATCGGTGGTCTGTGGGTCGAGCGCAGAGGTGGCTTCGTCACAGAGCAGCACGTCCGGGTTGTTCGCCAGCGCACGCGCAATGCCCACGCGCTGCTTTTGCCCGCCGCTCAGCTGCGACGGATACGCATTTTCACGGCCTTTCAGCCCGACCAGTTCCACCAGCTCGGCCACGCGGGCCTGAATCCTGGCCTTTGGCACCCCGGCGATCTGCATCGAAAAGGCAATGTTTTCCGCTACCGTTCGCGACCACAGCAGGTTGAAGTGCTGGAACACCATGCTGATCTTCAGACGCGCCTGTCGCAGCGCTTCCCCCTTTGCGGCAGAAATGTCCTGACCGTTAATGGTCACGCTGCCGCTGCTCGGTTTTTCCAGGCCATTTAACAGGCGGATAAGCGTACTTTTCCCCGCGCCGCTGTAGCCAATAATGCCGTATATCTGCCCCTGCTCAATCGTCAGATTGACGTTATCAACGGCCGTGAGCGCCACCTTGCCGTTGTCAAAGACCTTCGAAATATTGCTGAGAACAATCATTCTTATTCGTTATCCGTCCGCCCTGGCGGTTTAGAAGTATGGATGTCCAAACGATAGTAATCAGCCGTTACTTGCTTTTAAATGAACAAAAAAGCATGTGTTATAACCAGAGGGAATAAACACTGCCTGTCGCGGGCGGGACCCGTTTAGACCATTTTCAGCAATGTTTATCTGCACGATGCATATGTCAGGGGCGACCCACGCCAAAAACGCGCATTTTTTCAACATATTCTGTTGATATAGCCATCCTCACATCCGGAGCACTTTACGTCTTGCTATCCTGACATCCAAAAACACCATTTATATTCTTTTCTGTTCTAAAAAGCAGAGATTCGTTCTTTCTTGCGAAATTTTCACCGCCCTATCATTCCGTCATGACCTCCTGAAAGGAAAAACCCATGACGATTTACCACTCCGTCACTGAACTGATTGGCCAAACACCGGTTATCCAGCTGCATAAACTGGACACCGGCCTCTGCTCGCTGTTTCTGAAACTGGAGAACCAGAACCCGGGTGGTTCTATAAAGGACCGCGTGGCGCTGTCGATGATTAATGAAGCGGAGCGCACCGGCCAGCTGCAGCCGGGCGGCACGATTATTGAGGCCACGGCGGGGAATACCGGCCTGGGTCTGGCCCTGATCGCCGCCCAGAAAGGCTATTCGCTGATCCTGGTGGTACCGGACAAAATGAGCCGCGAGAAAATCTTCCACCTTCGCGCGCTGGGTGCCCAGGTGGTACTGACGCGTTCGGACGTCAATAAGGGCCATCCCGCCTATTACCAGGATTACGCCCGGCGTCTGGCGAGTGAACTGCCCGGCGCGTTTTACATCGACCAGTTCAACAACGAAGCCAATCCGCTGGCGCACCGTACCACCACCGCGCCGGAGCTGTTTGAACAGCTTAACGGCAGGATCGACGCCATCGTGGTGGGCGTGGGGTCAGGCGGCACGCTGGGTGGCCTGCAGGCGTGGTTCGCCGAACACTCGCCGCACACGGAGTTTGTCCTCGCAGACCCGGCAGGATCGGTTCTGGCCGACCAGGTGGAAACCGGACGCTACCGCGACGCGGGCTCCTGGCTGGTTGAGGGAATTGGCGAAGACTTTATTCCGCCACTGGCCCACATTGACGGGGTGAATCGCGCCTGGCGCATCACCGACCGCGACGCGTTCGCCACCGCGCGCGAGCTGCTGAAAACGGAAGGCATTCTGGCTGGCTCCTCCAGCGGAACCCTGCTGGCAGCCGCGCTGAAGTATTGCCAGGCACAGACCACGCCGAAACGCGTGGTGACCTTCGCCTGCGACAGCGGCAACAAATACCTCTCAAAGATGTTCAACGATGACTGGATGCGCCAGCAGGGGCTGATGTCTCGCCCGCAGGCAGGCGATCTCTCCGACTACATTGCGCTGCGCCACGACGAGGGCGCCACCGTCACCGCCGCCCCGGACGACACGCTTTCCACCGTACTGGCACGCATGCGCCTGTATGACATCTCGCAGCTGCCGGTGCTGGAGAACGGCAAGGTGGTGGGCATTATTGATGAGTGGGATCTACTGCGCCACATTGGCGGCGACGGGGCTCGCTTTGCCCTCCCCGTCACGGCGGCCATGACGCAACAGGTGGAGATTCTTGATAAGCACGCGCCGGAAAGCGCCCTGCACGCCATCTTCGACCGCGGTCTGGTGGCGGTGATTAATGACAATGACCGTTTTCTGGGTCTGATCACCCGCAGCGATCTCCTCACCGCCTGGCGCAACCGTCTACAGCAATAAGGAAACAAAAATGAAAAATCTCGCCACGCTCAGCGTACACAGCGGCCAGGTTAACGATCAACACGGCGCGGTCATGCCGCCCATTTACGCCACCTCGACGTTTGCGCAACCGTCGCCGGGGGAGCATACCGGCTACGAATATTCCCGTAGCGGCAATCCTACCCGCCATGCGCTGGAAACCGCCATCGCCGAACTGGAAGGCGGCACGCGCGGCTATGCTTTTGCTTCCGGTCTGGCCGCCATTTCCACCGTACTGGAGCTGCTGGATAAAGACAGCCATATCGTCGCCATTGATGACGTGTATGGCGGCACCTACCGTCTGATTGAAAACGTGCGTAAGCGCAGCACCGGGCTGCGGGTCAGCTGGGTAAAGCCCGACGATCTGGCCGCGCTGGAAGCCGCCATTGACCCCCAAACGCGCATGATCTGGGTGGAGACGCCGACTAACCCGCTGCTGAAACTGGCCGACCTGGCAGCCATCGGGGCCATTGCCCGCCGCCATAACGTGATAAGCGTGGCGGATAACACCTTCGCCTCCCCGGTCATTCACCGTCCGCTGGAGCTGGGTTTTGATATCGTAGTGCACTCCGCCACTAAATACCTGAACGGCCATTCCGACGTGGTAGCCGGGCTGGCTGTGGTGGGCGATAACCCGGCGCTGGCGGAACGGTTGGGGTATCTGCAAAACGCCATCGGCGGCGTGCTCGATCCCTTCAGCAGTTTTCTGACGCTGCGCGGAATGCGTACCCTGGCTCTGCGGATGGAAAAGCACAGCAGCAACGCGCTGGCGATTGCGCAATGGCTTGCGCAGCAGCCGCAGGTTGAAAAGGTCTTCTATCCGGGGCTGGATTCGCACCCGCACTATCAGCTCGCCCGCAGGCAAATGGCGCTGCCGGGCGGGATGATTTCCGTCGTGGTGAAAGGCGATGCGCAACGTGCGACGGAGGTGATCCGCAAGCTGAAGCTGTTCACCCTCGCAGAAAGTCTCGGCGGTGTGGAAAGCCTGGTGAGTCAGCCCTACAGCATGACTCACGCCTCTATTCCGCGCGAGCAGCGTCTGGCTAACGGCATTGTGCCGCAGTTGATCCGCCTGTCCGTGGGGATCGAAGAGGCAGACGATCTGATTGCCGATCTGAGTCAGGCGCTGGAAAAATAAGCAAACGGCGGCAGGCCCCTCGCCTGTCGCCATAAGATGTCATTATGCCTTAACGCATTGATAACAATATTATGTGAAACTGCACAGATTATTTCTGAAACACCGTTTCCATTTTCCTTTTATCTTAAAATCAGCGTATAATGCGCGCCAAATCCCTGGTGAATGGTTTCAGCGCTTGGAATACAAAAAACAACGTACAACTTCTCCTCTCCTTCGTTGGGCTGTCACTCAGGCACACTTTCTTCTGCACGCTCATTTGATGTCTCCTATCCTTAGTGCGTGTCATATACTCTTTTGCAACACAGGTTTGACTCCGCGGCGGTGCGCCCCCGGAGCGAGATTTCCATATCCTTCCCAACTTAAAGACTAAGACTGTCATGAAAAAGACGAAAATTGTTTGTACCATCGGCCCGAAAACCGAATCTGAAGAGATGCTGACCAAAATGCTGGACGCCGGCATGAACGTTATGCGTCTGAACTTCTCTCACGGTGACTACGCTGAACATGGTCAGCGTATCCAGAACTTGCGCAACGTCATGAGCAAGACCGGTAAAAAAGCCGCCATCCTGCTGGATACCAAAGGTCCTGAAATCCGCACCATCAAACTGGAAGGCGGTAACGACGTCTCCCTGAAAGCGGGCCAGACCTTCACCTTCACCACTGACAAGTCTGTGGTCGGTAACAGCGAAATCGTTGCGGTAACCTATGAAGGCTTCACCAGCGATCTGTCTGTGGGTAACACCGTGCTGGTAGACGATGGTCTGATCGGAATGGAAGTCACCGCCATCGAAGGCAACAAAGTCATCTGTAAAGTGCTGAACAACGGCGACCTGGGCGAAAACAAAGGCGTTAACCTGCCAGGCGTTTCCATCGCGCTGCCAGCACTGGCTGAAAAAGACAAGCAAGACCTGATCTTCGGCTGCGAGCAAGGCGTTGATTTCGTTGCTGCCTCCTTCATCCGTAAACGTTCCGACGTGGTTGAAATCCGTGAGCACCTGAAAGCGCACGGCGGCGAGAAGATCCAGATCATCTCCAAAATCGAAAACCAGGAAGGCCTGAATAACTTCGACGAAATCCTCGAAGCGTCTGACGGTATCATGGTTGCGCGTGGCGACCTGGGTGTTGAAATCCCGGTAGAAGAGGTGATCTTCGCGCAGAAAATGATGATCGAGAAATGTGTCCGCGCACGTAAAGTGGTTATCACTGCTACCCAGATGCTGGACTCCATGATCAAAAACCCACGTCCAACCCGCGCAGAAGCAGGCGACGTGGCGAACGCCATCCTCGACGGTACTGATGCCGTCATGCTGTCTGGCGAATCCGCAAAAGGTAAATATCCGCTGGAAGCGGTGTCCATTATGGCCACCATCTGCGAACGTACTGACCGCGTAATGACCAGCCGTCTGGACTTCAACAACGACAGCCGCAAACTGCGCATCACTGAAGCGGTCTGCCGCGGTGCGGTAGAAACGGCTGAGAAGCTGGAAGCGCCACTGATCGTGGTTGCAACGCAGGGCGGTAAATCTGCGCGTGCCGTACGTAAATACTTCCCGGATGCTACCATCCTGGCGCTGACCACCAATGAAACCACTGCGCGTCAGCTGGTGCTGAGCAAAGGTGTTGTTGCGCATCTGGTGAAAGAGATCGCCTCTACTGACGATTTCTACATTCAGGGTAAAGAACTGGCGCTGGAAAGCGGCCTGGCACAGAAAGGCGACGTGGTGGTAATGGTATCGGGTGCACTGGTACCGAGTGGTACAACCAATACCGCCTCTGTTCACGTGCTGTAATAATGTTCAAACGAATTAGTTTTTGATAAAAAGCGTCCTTCGGGGCGCTTTTTTTATTCGTGGTATTAGCCAACTCTATTCAAAAAGCAAATCGGGTTTTTCTATTTAATCGCGATTTATGTAAGACGAATCCGATGAAAAATGCCTTTTTTAACATAGCTTTTTCGACAAAAATGCCGAATTCGTTGCTTCTTTGAGCGAACGATCAAAAATAGGCGTATTCCCATCAAAAAAATATTCTCAACCCAAAAAAGTTTGTGTAATACTTGTAACGCTACATGGAGATTAACTCAATCTAGAGGGTATTAATAATGAATCGTACTAAACTGGTACTGGGCGCGGTAATCCTGGGTTCTACTCTGCTGGCAGGTTGCTCCAGCAACGCTAAAATCGATCAGCTGTCTTCTGACGTTCAGACTCTGAACGCTAAAGTTGACCAGCTGAGCAACGACGTGAACGCAATGCGTTCCGACGTTCAGGCTGCTAAAGACGACGCAGCTCGCGCTAACCAGCGTCTGGACAACCAGGCTACTAAATACCGTAAGTAATAGTACCTGTTAATAAAATGGCGCACATTGTGCGCCATTTTTTTTGCCTGCGTCAAACATCCTACTGCGTCACCTTCTCGCCATCCTCTTCCGTTACCGCAGCAGAGACACGGCTGTTCTGTACGGACTGCACGTTATTGCTGGCCGACGGGCCGTTAGCCGCCGATACGGCGACCGGGATCCCCGCCCGGCGCGACAAGGCTTTATCAATAAGCGCTTTATCACTTCCCGCCTGAGAAACAAACGAGGCAAAGTCAGCGGAATGGGTAATAGGTGTAATCTGCGGGTTTTCTCCCTCCACCTGCGCCAGCGGACGATGCACTTCAATATAGCGTTTGCCATCCGGCTCGACGGAGAACTTCACCGGCTCATTAATAATCTGCACCCGTGTGCCGACCCGCACCTGTTCGAACAGGGCTTTAATGTCCGGGGCATTCATGCGCATACAGCCTGAACTCACCCGCAGACCAACGCTGTCCGGCGCACTGGTACCGTGGATGAGATATTCCCCATTGCCCACGCCTAAACGCAGTGCAAAGCGTCCCAGCGGGTTATTTGGCCCGGCGGGTACGACCGGCGGCAATTTAATGCCCTGCTCCAGAGAGCGCGCTCTGATGCCCGGCGTCGGGGTCCAGGTTGGATTAGGGATCTTCTGACTCACGCGGGTCGTCGTGACCGGCGTCTCAAGTCCCAGCTGTCCAATCCCCAGCGGGAAGACCTGAACAATATTTCCCCCCGGCGGATAGTAGTAAAGCCGTAACTCGGCCAGGTTCACCACAATACCTTCGCGTGGCGTGTCCGGAAGCAGCATCTGGGATGGAATGGTAATCACCGTTCCCGGCGCAGGGTTTACCGGCGCAATGGTATTATTGGTTTCAAGGATGAGCTGTGCCGCAGTATTAAACCGACGTGCGATGGTCTGAAGTTTGGTATCCCCTTCCTGTATTGTGTAGGTTTGATTTTGCCCAATCAGACGGCTGCCTGCGGGCGGTAACGGATAATCCATCGCACTGGCCGAATTAAGAGCGCCGAGCGAACCAAGGAGTAAGAGTGTTATTAGAGACGCGCGCTTCATGCTGAGATTCCTTATTCACTGACAGAACGCCAGAAAGCTGAAAAACCAGCGAGGCGGGAACCACCTCGCGAAACAGAATGAATGCTGTCCTGTAAGTCTAGCTAATGATTGCAGCTTTGGCGCGGATGGCGCGAATCATCGCTTCCAGCCCCTGGGAGCGGGACGGGGTGAGGTGTTGGGTCAGGGCCATTTTTTCAAACCACGGGCGCACATCAAAGGCGACAATATCCTGCGCGGACATCTGGTGGTAGAGAATAAAGACCACGGCGATAAGCCCTTTCACAATCGCGGCATCGCTGTCGCCGTGCAATTCAATCGTACCGTCGCCCTTTTGCTCCATCACAATCCACACCTGGCTCTGGCAGCCCTGAATAATATTATCCGGGTTATGCGCCGCTTCACTGAGCGGCGGCAAACGCTGCCCCAGCTCAATAATATAGAGATACTTTTCTTCCCAGTTTGCGCAACGTCCGAAGTTACGCAGTAATTTATCTTTGTCCGGCAACTCTGCCATTGTTCGCTTCTCCGTTAGCCCAGCAACTGGTGAATGCGTTTTAGCCCCGCCACCAGCCTGTCGACCTCTTCCGTTGTGTTGTACATCACCAGCGACGCGCGGCACATTGCCGGGACCTGATAAAATGCCATCAGCGGCATGGCACAGTGGTGCCCCGTACGCACGGCCACGCCATAGTTATCGAGGAAACTGCCCACGTCATAGGCATGGTGTTTTCCCAGATTGAACGCAATCACACCCTGCCGGTTGGCCGGGCCATACAGGGTCAACTCGGGCACGCTGGCAAGCTCCTGCAGCGCGTAGTGCATCAGCATCTGCTCATACTCCTGGATGGCCTCAAGGCCAATGGAGGAGACATAAGAGAGAGCAGCCCCGAGCCCGATAATCCCGCCGGTGTTGGGCGTACCAGCCTCAAAACGCCACGGCGCGCGCGCGTAGGTGGTCCCTTCCGACAGGCTGACGGTGGCGATCATCGAGCCGCCCCCTTCCCACGGCGGCATGGCCTGCAAAATATCCTCTTTCACATACAACACGCCGATCCCGGTTGGCCCATAAAGCTTATGCCCGGAGAAGACGTAAAAATCGCAGTCCAGCGCCTGAACATCCACCGCGTGATGCATCACCGCCTGAGCGCCATCAATCAGGACCTTCGCGCCCGCCCGGTGGGCTTTTTCGACGATCTCTGCCACCGGGTTTTCAGTGCCCAGCACGTTAGAGACCTGGGTTATCGCCACCAGCCGCGTGCGGTCGTCCAGCAGGGCATCAAGGTGCTCAAGCTGGAGCGTGCCGTCCTGATTCAACGGGATCACCCGTAGCGCGGCACCCACACGCTCACAGAGCATCTGCCACGGCACGATATTGGCGTGGTGTTCCATCTCGGTGATGATGATGTTATCGCCCGCGTGAACCTGCGCACTGCCCCAGCTGTTGGCGACAAGGTTGATCCCTTCCGTCGTGCCGCGCACAAACACCAGCTCTTCGGGCGATCGCGCATTCAGAAAAGCGGCCACCTGGGTGCGGACGTTCTCCATACGCTGGGTCGCCTCTGCGCTCAGCGTATGAATACCGCGATGCACGGCGGCGTAACCGTGGCGGTAGAATTCGGCTTCTGCATCCACCACCTGATTCGGTTTTTGCGCGCTGGCAGCGCTGTCGAGATAGGCCAGCGGCAGTCCATTCACTTCACGGGTCAGAACCGGGAAATCGGCCCGTACTTTCTCTACGGGAAAACTCATGCTTCGCCTCCAGGCAGACGCTGACCAATACGGGTCAGCACCTGCTGTTTTAACAGGCCATCGTCCAGCGCCTCCGTCAGCTCTGCGGCAAAGGCGTAGATAATCATTTTCTGCGCCGCCTGCTGGTCAATACCGCGCGAACGCAAATAGAACATCTGTTCATCGTCAATGCGCCCGACCGTGGCGCCATGGCTGCATTTGACGTCGTCGGCATAGATCTCCAGCTGCGGCTTGGTGTCCACTTCTGCCAGGCGCCCCAGCAGCAGGTTGTTGTTGGTCATCTGCCCGTCGGTCTTAATGGCGTGTTGCGCCACATTGATCAGACCGTTAAACACCGCGCGGCCTTTGTCGCTGACAATGGTTTTGTGCAGCTGGCGGCTGTTGCAGTAGCCTTTGTTGTGCTCAAGCCAGGTCCGCGTATCGCACACTTCCGATTTGACCGGCATCGCCAGGCTGTTGATGCGCAGGGTGGTGTTCTCGCCGTTAAGCTGCGTGCTGGTATTGTGACGCAGTACCGCGCCCCCCAGCAGGAAGCTGTGGCTGTATGCCGCTGCATCTTGTCCAAGCAGGATATCGTTATGCGCAAAGTGGTGACTCTGCGGGTTCTCGAATGCCAGCTTGATATGGTGCAGCTGAGCGTTGGCGGCGACATTCATCGTCAGGCGCGCCCCGGTAAAGTGGCGGGTATCGTTGAGGCTGACGTAATGTTCAATGATCGTGGCTTCCGCCCCCTCCGCCAGCTCCAGATGGTGGCGATAGTGCGCAGTATTGATTTCATCGCCGTCCAGGCCCTGGGTGATGTGCATCAGCAGCAGCGGTTTCGCCGGGCGCTGGTTTCGCTTCACGTGAATCTGCATCACACTCTGCGCCAGGCTCTCGGTAAGGTGCAAAAAGACCTCCGGCTGCACGGGTGCCGTCAGGCTCTGGCGCTCATCATTAATGGCGATCGTATAACCGCTCTCGTCGGTGCTGTCGCTCAGATCAGGACGGAACTGGCCGTCGACAAACACCAGGCGCAGGGCATCCACATTCAGCGCCAGTGCATCGCGCTGCGTCGGTGTGATATCCGCCCGTTGCGAGACAAATTCAGCGTTCAGCAGGCCCTCAAGCGGCGTGTACTTCCAGTTCTCATGTTTACGCGTGGGTAAACCGAGGCGCAGCATCTGTTGCAGGTGCTGTTGTGCCTGCTCAGAACGCCTTCCGCCCTGCGCTTCAAACAGACGGTGCCACTGCTGGAGCGCATTACTGCTGTTCGGTAAGCCAGCCATAACCCTGCTCCTCCAGTTGTTTGACCAGCGTGAAATCACCGGATTTCACAATGCGCCCCTGGTAAAGCACGTGGACGTAATCCGGTTTGATGTAGTCAAGAATACGCTGATAGTGGGTGACGATAATGAATGAGCGTTTGCCGTCGCGCAGAGAATTCACCCCGTCGGCGACAATCTTGAGGGCATCGATATCCAGACCGGAATCGGTCTCATCCAGAATGCACAGTTCAGGTTCAAGCACCGCCATCTGCAGAATGTCATTGCGCTTCTTCTCGCCGCCGGAAAAACCGACGTTCACCGAGCGGGTCAGCAGATCTTCCGGCATTTTCAGCAGCTTGATCTTCTCTTCCATCAGGTCCTGAAAATCAAAACGATCCAGCGCCTCCAGGCCACGGTATTTGCGTACCGCGTTGAGCGCCGTTTGCAGGAAGAACTGATTACTGACGCCCGGAATTTCGACCGGATACTGGAAAGCCATAAAGATGCCCTCCCCCGCGCGCTCTTCCGGCGACATCTCCAGCAAATCTTTGCCGTTAAACTCCACCGAGCCGTTGGTCACTTCGTAATCTTCGCGTCCCGCCAGCGTCGCTGAAAGCGTACTTTTCCCGGAGCCATTCGGCCCCATAATGGCGTGGACTTCACCCGGCTTGACGTCAAAATTGAGGCCACGCAGGATGGCTTTGTCTTCCACGCTAACCTGTAAATCTTTAATACTTAACATGTGCTTTCCTTAACCGACGCTGTGTTCAAGACTAATGGCGAGGAGTTTCTGGGCTTCAACGGCAAATTCCAGCGGCAGTTCAGAGAACACGTCCTTACAGAAGCCGTTGACAATCATCGAGATGGCATCTTCTTCACTGATCCCGCGCTGCAGGCAGTAGAAGAGCTGATCTTCCCCGATACGCGACGTTGTCGCCTCATGCTCAAGCTGGGCGCTGTTGTTGCGACACTCCACGTACGGGAAGGTATGCGCGCCACAGTCTGCGCCAATCAGCATGGAGTCACACTGGGTAAAGTTTCGCGCGTTGGTGGCCGTAGGCATAATTTTCACCAGCCCGCGATAGCTGTTCTGGCTGTGTCCGGCGGAAATACCTTTTGAGATGATGGTCGATTTGGTGTTTTTACCAATGTGGATCATCTTGGTGCCGGTATCCGCCTGCTGATGACCGCTGGTCAGCGCAACGGAATAAAACTCGCCGATGGAGTTATCCCCGCGCAAAATACAGCTCGGGTACTTCCAGGTAATGGCCGAACCGGTTTCAGACTGGGTCCAGGACATCTTGCTGTTTTCGCCTTCGCACAGCGCACGCTTGGTGACGAAATTGAGGATACCGCCGGTATTACCGTCGCCCGGGAACCAGTTCTGCACCGTGGAGTATTTCACTTCGGCGTCTTTATGGATGATGACTTCAACCACCGCGGCGTGGAGCTGGTAGCTGTCGCGCACCGGCGCGGAACACCCTTCGATGTAGCTGACGTAGCTGCCTTCGTCCGCCACCAGAATGGTGCGCTCGAACTGGCCGGTCTTTTCCGCGTTGATGCGGAAATAGGTCGACAGCTCCATTGGACAACGTACCCCTTTCGGCACGTAGATGAAGGTGCCGTCTGAGGCGACCGCTGCGTTAAGCGCCGCGAAGAAGTTGTCGTTAGACGGCACCACGGTGCCAATGTACTTTTTCACCAGTTCCGGGTGATCGTGGATCGCTTCGCCGAAAGAGCAGAAAATGATCCCCTGTTCCGCCAGTTTCTCACGGTAGGTGGTTGCAACCGAGACAGAGTCAAAAATGGCGTCCACCGCCACCTCTTTCCCCTCGCGAACCGGCACGCCAAGCTGGTTAAACGCCTCTTCCACTTCTTTACTCAGGAAGCTATTATCCGCCCCGGTTTGCTGTACCGCGCCGGGCTGCGAGGCGCAGGTGTCGTCACAGCTGCCGCAGGAAGGTGCAGAGTAGTAGCTGTAATCCTGATAATTCAACTTATCGTAGTGGGCTTTCAGCCAGTGCGGCTCTTCCATCTCCAGCCAGGCCCGGTAAGCGCTCAGGCGGAATTCGAGCATCCACTCCGGCTCGTTACGTTTGGCTGAAATTGCGCGCACGACATCTTCGTTGATGCCCTTCGCCAGTTCATCAGTTTGCAGCTGGGTGAAGAACCCCTCTTTATAGTTGAGGTGTCCGCCGCTCCAGGTATTTACTTCACTCGTTGCTTCAGTATTACGAGACATAGTACCGCCTATACCCCAAAGCTTTCGCCGCAGCCACATTCGTTCTGGGCTTTCGGGTTATGAAATTTGAATAACTGGTTTAACCCTTCACGCACGTAGTCCACTTCGGTGCCGTCGATAAACGGCATCGCCTGAAGCGCGACATACAGTTTTGCGCCATCCGTTTCAAACACCAGATCATCTTTTTCGGGTTCGGTGACGGTGTCGAGCACATAACCAAACCCCGCGCAGCCGGTCTGCTTGACCCCTAAACGCACGCCGAGGATCTCTGGCTTTTTCGCCACCAGCTCATGAATATGTGCCGCCGCCGCTGGCGTGAGCGTTAAACCGCGCCAGGCGAAATCGGCAGGGTTAAAGGTTTCTGAATGCAGTTCCATAGGTCCACCTCATCTGATAAGCCATCAGGGCATAACACCATGTTAGTGATAACGATTATCACTTCAACCCTCTGACAGCAGGGGCATTAGGCTTAATCGCCCTTTTTGCCTGGTTTTATTAAGCATAGACCCTGTGAGAGGATGCTGGCGGGATGGATTTAATTGTTCAATGCATTGATTAATAATGCATTTCGCTGCGGCGATCGTCTGATTAAAAGGAAAAACAAAATATGCATCGGAAATGCCTATTTTTGAGATAGCTTTTGCGCAGGACAGGACAGAAAGAAAAAAAGGCCCTCAAGGCCTCTGATGATTAATGATGAAAGGCGACGGAAAAACCCTGTTCACGCCAGTGATCGAGCTGTTCCTGCTGACGGGGCGTGGGCGATTTTCCCGTCCAGACAAAGAGTTTCTGCCCGGGAAAGAGTTCGGGACGCGGTGAATCAATCGGCTCTGCCAGCACGTCGATATGCCAGCCCTTATTGGCTAAGCGCGCGGCTTCAAGCCAAAGATGAGTGCGGTCGTCGCACTCCCAACCGATGAGCAACGCATCTTTACCGGCTTTTTTACGCGATTCTGCCAGGCTTGCCACGGCGAATTCGATCAGCACACCATCAAACAGGCTCGCCATGTGGCGCACCGTATTTTGATCCTGATTCATGCGCTGCCTTACGGGGGTAATAATGTTGTCGATCAACGCATCCATGGCGTGATCGCGGCGAAACTCGCCAATTTTTGCGCGCAGTTTTGCCGGGCTGGCATAGCGCAAAACGGTCATCATCTCTTCCTGGAAAGCGGCCCAGTTACCCTGGGTCATCACTTCCTTGTTCTCCAGCAAGGCTTTTACTTTCCCCACCGAAACGCCTGATTTCATCAGACGTTTGATCTCTTCAATACGCAGGATATCCTCGTCGTCGAACTGACGATGACCCCCTTCACTGCGCTGCGGCTTCAACAAACCATAACGGCGCTGCCAGGCACGCAGCGTAACGGGGTTGATACCGCATCGTTCGGCGACTTCGCCGATACTGTAATAGGCCATTAACTCCCTCACGCTCAATACTTCCATACCCAACCACAGCAACCTTATCAGATTGTACAAGCTATTTGTATAACTAAGACCTCAGTTTGAAACAGGTGAATGGTGAGGACACCATCCACGCCGTTAACTCTATTGTTGTCTAAATTCCGCCTTCCGTACAGTTAACTCTGCCAAAGGTTGTACAGCATTATCACAATCCAGACTTTTTCTCGGGCCACGAAATTGCCGGAATGCCGCCATGTCGGGGGCTGGCAAACAGATGCCCCTGGAACTGGGAAATTCCCGCAGATTCCAGCCACATCCACTCCTCAGCCTTCTCTACGCCAACGGCGCAGAACTGAATTTCCAGCGAGGAACAGCACTTGATAATCGCCTGAATGATGGCCTGACGCGGACCGCTTTTATGCACATCCAGCACCAGATCGCGATTAATCTTAATTCTGTCCGGCTGGAACTGGGCCAGCAACTGCAGCCCGGCAAAACCGGCCCCGAAGTGATCGATCGTCACGCTGATACCGGCACTTTTTAACTGCCGGACCGAATGGGTAAACTCATCGAAGCGCGAGATAGCTTCACTTTCGGTGAATTCCACCACAATTTGCTCCGGCACAAAGCCGTTCGCGTCGATAGCGGTGAGCAGGAAATCGACGGCATGCGGGACATTGACCAGCGTCATGGGCAACAGGTTAATCGACAGCGTCTGATTCTGTAGCCCCAGCGCACTGGCCATGGAGAGCGCAACCTGTTTGCTGTGCAAATCTGCTGCGTAGACCTCTTCACGCGGAAGCGCCGCAAAATAGGCCCGTGGCGAGTCGCCGGATGGCGTGCGCAGCAGTGCTTCCCAGGAGACCACCTCCTGCATAAAGGGATCCACAATCGGCTGAAATGCAAAGCTGCAGTCCGCCCCTTTTGCTACCACCGGCGGTTGTGCGGATAACGGCGTCTCCTCGGGGATAAAATCCCAGGCATCGGCGGGCGGCAATTCAAAATAGTTGGCCTTCTCGGTTGCCTCAACGAACGTGCGGAAGAACTGCAGCGGACGATCGTTATAGGTCAGCTGATAGCGGGTCGTGCCCTTATTAAGCACCTGCTGAAGAACATCTTCCCGGTCGAAGTGACGCAAATCAAAGAGCTCCATCCCAACATTGCCAAAACGCCGGGAAGGTCCGTGATCGCGCATCAGTTCCACCACATTGTGGTGACGCGGATCGCGGCAGATCTGCTCATAAATGGCGGTCACGTTTTCGACTGGCCCTTCGAGCAACTGAAAAAAATGCGTGCCATTAAACAACAGGATCCCCGTGACGTCGGATTGTCGGTTTTTACTATCTGCAGCAGCGACCATGGTTTCCAGCGCTTTCACCGGAACGTCATCGCAGATATGGCTGCGGTATATGATGGTTGTCAGCATGCTTTTCCTGGAGGGGTTAGGGGTTTGGCCACGAAAACGCGTGGATAGAGTTCTGTTATAGCATATTAATTGTCAGGCAAATAATTTACGTCTCAATGATTTAGGACGTTTATGACCCGAATTTTCGATGTTGTACAACTTAACCACGACGCTTCAAGTTGTACAATATATTCTGTTACGATACCGTTACAAACCCCATCAATAACCCCCTGAAATGTAAAAAGTTTATAAAATATATCATAAAATATTTAAAAATCTGTACATTTTTAATGTACAGATTTGGGATTTGTGTATACCTTAAATGTAACGTTAGTGATTACTAAATTTTACAGGAGCGAAACATGCAACAGAACGGTTACGTCGCAGATTCTGCCGCCGCTATTGCGCAGTACTTCGAAAAAGCCGCGCTTCCAACGCAACAGGAAACGCTGGGTGAAGTCGTGGTTGAAATTCTTAGCGACGGGCGAAACCTCAACCGCAAGTCGCTCTGCACCAAACTCTTAAGTCGCCTCGAAAAGGCCGAAGGGCCGGAAGAGGAACAGCATTACCACATGCTGCTTGGTTTGCTCTTCGAACGGTAACGTTATGAATCGCAGTGACGCTGAAAGACTCACAGACCAGCTTATCGGTGAAGCCGTGCTTTCCCTCCTGAAAGAACGGGGGCCACTGACGACCGATTCTCTGGTACAGCGTCTGCGTAAAATGCAAATACATGAAAAGGATCCCCGGCGGCGGGAGACACTGGCGAGGGTGATAGCCGACATCGGCTCAAAAAACAGCGCCTTTATACGTCGCAGAACCGCGCAAGGACGACCAGGCAGAGAGGGATCTCTCAAGGATAACAGAGACAATGTAGTGCCGTTATTTGGTGATGGAAAACCGTCCAATCCCAGGAAAATACATTGACTGCAATTTAACAGCTACGGTGAGAACAAATGAGACAGAATATTCAGCCACAACCCGAATACCATTCGGCTTTTCTGGACAGCGCTTTGTCGGAATATTTCCGCCACGCTGGCGATCGTTTTGCTGAAGAATCCGCGATTTTTTCTACTGCAGTACGTTGTGTCCTGGCCACGGAAGGTCACCTTACCAACAAAGCGATCATTCTCTGGCTGATCCAGACGCTGGAAGCGACGGATGACGTGGTTCAGGCCGACGTCATTCGTAAAACGCTGGAAATTGTTGTGGGTTACACAATGGACGACCTTTAAAATCAGCTAACGTGTCATCGTCATAACTGTCGACCAGCCTGACGATGACACCCCTCCCCCCTCATAACACCCTGTAAAACACGCATCGTAAAGATGGCACACTTCCTGCTTACTCCTCTTTACGGGATCGGGCTCTCCGGTCATCTTGCTTCATTTCTTAACAGGTCTGTTATTGATGAAAAAAATCGCCAGCGTCTGCCCTTACTGTGGTGCAGGCTGTAAATTAAACCTCGTTGTTGAAAATAACCGTATTATCCGTGCCGAAGCCGCAGACGGCGTAACCAATCAGGGCACCTTGTGCCTGAAAGGCTTTTACGGCTGGGACTTCCTTAACGATACCCGCTTGCTCACCCCTCGCCTGACGCAACCGATGATCCGCTACCACAAAGGCGAACCCTTTACCCCAGTCACCTGGGACGAGGCCATTCGTTATACCGCCAACAAGCTTAAAAACATTAAAGCGCAGTTCGGCCCGCGGTCCATCATGACCACCGGTTCTTCCCGGGGGACGGGCAATGAAACCAACTATGTGATGCAGAAATTCGCCCGTGCGGTACTCCATACCAACAACGTGGACTGCTGCGCACGCGTCTGCCACGGGCCTTCCGTGGCGGGTTTGCAGGAAACGCTGGGCAACGGCGCGATGAGTAATTCCATTAACGACATTGAACACTCAAAATGCCTGCTGGTTTTCGGATACAACTGCGCCGATTCCCATCCTATTGTCGCCCGCCGCGTGCTGAAAGCCCGTGAGAACGGTGCGAAAATTATCGTCTGCGATCCGCGTCGGATTGAAACAGCCCGCATTGCCGACCAACATCTGCAACTGAAAAACGGCAGCAATATGGCACTGGTTAACGCCTTTGGCTATGTGCTGCTGGAAGAGGAGTTGTACGACAAAAACTACGTCGCACGCTTCACGGAGGGGCTTGAGGCCTACCGGCAGACGGTGAAAGAGTACGCGCCAGAGAAGGTCGAACATCTGACCGGCATTCCCGCCCACGATGTCCGCCAGGCGATGCGCACTTTCGCAGCGGCACCTTCAGCGACCGTGATGTGGGGAATGGGCGTCACACAGTTTGGTCAGGCCGTAGATGTGGTAAAAGGCCTTTCGAGTCTGGCGCTGTTAACCGGTAACCTTGGTCGCCCTGCCGTCGGCGTCGGTCCCGTTCGCGGACAAAATAACGTGCAGGGAGCGTGTGACATGGGCGTATTGCCCAATATGTTCCCCGGCTATCAGGACGTGACGGACCCGGCTGTCAGGCAGAAGTTCGCCGATGCCTGGGGAATTGACGTTACGGTAATGGACGATCGCGTCGGCACGCGTATTACCGAGGTGCCGCATCTCGCCCTGGAAGGTAAAGTCAAAGCCTATTACATCATGGGGGAAGATCCGCTGCAGACCGAGGCCGACCTGGGCCTGGTGCGCAGCGGCTTTGAGGCGCTCGACTTTGTGGTGGTGCAGGACATCTTCATGACCAAAACGGCGGAAGTGGCGGATGTTCTGTTACCCGCCACCTCCTGGGGCGAACACGGGGGCGTCTTTACCTGTGCCGATCGCGGCTTCCAGCGTTTCGGCAAGGCCATTGAGGCCAGCGGCAACGTAAAACGCGACTGGGAGATCATCAGCCTGCTGGCGACAGAAATGGGCTATCCGATGCACTACACCTCAAACCAGCAGATCTGGGATGAGATGCGCGCGCTGTGTCCGCTGTTCTACGGCGTAACATACGAAAAAATGGGCGAAATGGGCCATGTCCAGTGGCCATGCCCAACGCTGGATCACCCCGGCACACCGTACCTGTACAAAGATAATCACTTCGACACGCCAACCGGCAAAGGGCAACTGTTTGCCGCGCCCTGGCGAGCGCCCGCTGAAACACCTGACGAAGACTATCCTCTGGTGCTCTGCACGGTGCGCGAAGTGGGACATTACTCCTGTCGTTCCATGACCGGAAACTGCGCTGCGCTGCAAAGCCTGGCCGACGAACCGGGTCGGGTGCAATTGAACCCGGCGGATGCGGAACAACGCGGTATTACTGACGGGCAACTGGTCTGGGTGCGTTCGCGCCGCGGTAAAGTGATTACCCGCGCCAGCCTCAGCGAACGCATCAACCCCGGGGCTGTATATATGACCTATCAGTGGTGGATTGGTGCCTGCAACGAACTGACGCAGGATAATCTCGATCCCATCTCCAAAACGCCGGAAACGAAGTATTGTGCGGTTCAGCTGGACGTCATTGAGGATCAACGCTGGGCTGAGGACTTTGCGGCATCGGCGTACCAGTCCATGAAGTCTCGGCTGATCAGTGCGGTGAATGTCTGAGAAAATGCCGGGTGGCGCTGCGCTTACCCGGCCTACGTTACGGGCGTTTATCCAATCAACAGCAGGCAGGATAAATCATCGCCGCCATTGATTTTATCAATCGCAAAGTCCATGCGGGCATCAATGGTGTTATTGTGCATGGTCTTTTCGGAGAGGCTGGCGATGGTTTTCATTACCACCTGTTGGTCGATTTCGCCCTGCATCGATCTCACGCTGAGGATGAATTTGATATAGAAAAAGTCCAGCACGATACGATAAAACTGACGCATCATCGTCGCCATGTTTTTGCCGGGGAAATAGCTGCTGTAGAGTTTGTACAGCAGGTAATTGCGTAACACGTAAGGTTCTGACAAACAGGAATCCTCACATAATTTGTGCCACTGCTGATTAATCGCGTCGAATTTTGTCTCCAGTTCCGCCGCGTCGCTAATACCGGCAACATCCAGGTATGCGGCAATTTGCTGATGCCCTTCAAGAATAAAACCGTCCCGGGCTGTATCTTTTGCAACATGCGTTCCCATGACGGACAAAGCCAGATATTTCATTGCGTTTGACTTCGCCAGATGACCGGAATCCATCAGCGATTTTCCGCTTTGCAACTCATTGAGAAGCGCTTCGTAGAAATTTTCCACTTCAGCAAATTTATTATGCAGATCGACGTTAACGTGCTGGAGACAAAGAATAAACTGCGCCAGCGCCATCAAATTTTCTTCTATATTACGGGATGGCGACTGGATTAAATTCCAGGCGAAAAGATGGATTACCTGTTGAGTCTGCGAGACAGACTGGCGCTGCCCAATCAAATTGGTTTTATAGCCAGCCACGAGCTCATCCTGCTCCTGAAGCAGCATCGCATCCGGGTCAAATAGCACCCGCCGCACCACCTCCGGGCAGGAGAGCGTCATCGTGTGCCGTGTCTCATCCTTGTAGCGAGTTGAACTCCGGGGGTAAGTGCTGCAGGTATGCGAGAGCGCCTCTTCCCCCAGATCGCGGTGGACCATGCAGAGCTTGTTTTCATCGATAAAAGGACAGTCCCCTTTTTCGTTTAACTTCACTCTGGAGTAGCTGTTCTTACCCTTTCTCTGAAGGATAAGGTTCTTTTTGGCAATGGCGGCAATCTCTGTGTGCGAGGAGAGAACGTATTTCTGATGGGTTTTCTTGTCGATAGCGATTGTCCAGCCACGACAACATGACATTAAGCATTCTGGCCCAACACACTTAAACTTACAGACAAAAATCGGCTTGATGGTTTTATGAATTTGCATAGCGAAGGCGTCATTATATAAAGCATAAAAAGTACCATGACGCGCGCGCTATGCTAAAGGCGCATAACGGCGCACAAATTCAGGTAATTTACAGTATCAAAGAGAATGCGAGATAGTCACCGAGCCGGTTAGGATAACTGTTCCTCTGCACCATTCGGCGAATAAGGGCAATCAGTTCAAAATCGGTTCGCAGATTAAATTTCTGCATCATTACATACTTTTGTGTAAAAACGGTTTTATCGCTGATCTTCAGCGCATGCGCGATCTGCACTACCGATAATCCCCGGTAAAAATTGGCCATAATGCGTTTTTGCTGGGGTGATAATATTTTATGCTGACACTCTGCGCAGCTTTTTTGCTTCCAGCTGTTCCCCGCCAGCTCTGCGCGGTACCAGGCAATGAACAGCACCTGGCTTATCCGATCAAGCGAAGCACGACGCGAAATAAAAATAATATCGTTAAAGCAGGAGGGTAAGGCAGAAAAATGATATTCATCTTCTACCAATCCGATCACAATCCCTTTCTGGCGCGCCTGTAATTCGGGAAAACAGACCAGCGCCTCCCCCATACAAAACGAGAGAACGATAATATCGGCGGCACTGACGTTATCACGGCTAAGCTCCGCCTCGAAATGAATCTGCTGTTTAAAATTACGCAAAAAGAATTCCACAAAGAAACACTGCAGCCCATGGTGAAAAAATTGGTCTGTCTCTTGAATCAGAATATTCAACATAGCAAATACCGATGTGGGTCAGTCAATAAGCGTTATTAACGCGCGGGATTGTTAATTGTATTGCATGGTCATCACAACAACTGCGCTGACACTGCCCGGCGTCGCGCCACCGGTAACAGATTTTACCGAAGCCTGCATGGCCATGGTCGCCGTTCTGTCCGGCGCAATATTTTGCGTTATGCTGGACCCGGTCCCCTTCAGCGTTCCCGTTGCGGCCTCACGCATGGCTATCGCCACGTTTGTCGCCGAGCCGCTGTTCATGTAGTAGTCCGCGCCGGCCGCCGGATCGGGGGTGCCGGTGAACGAGACCGTGACGCTGCGGGTCCCCGCCGGGCACTGGGTAAATTGCAAATTAAACGGCACCGGATCGGATGTCGATCCCGGCGTCGCCATATTAGTCGCCTGTATATTTCCAAGATTAATATCCAGGTTTGCGCTCCCGCCATTAAATACGCAGGGCGAGGCGATGATATTTCCCGTCACGCCCAGATTAACGCTATCAGCTGCAATGACGTTCCAGCTGAATGCAAGGAGGAGCATCCCTCTCCTGAAGGGTAATTTCATCATTTCACCTGTTACTGGTAGGTCAAATTAAGGGTGGCGGAGGCATTTGCCGAGCCGGACTCAACGGATGTTAATGTCTGGAAATAGCGTGCCGTTAACGGGAGCGTCTCCTGCCCGCCTGCAGACTGTTTTAATAAAAGACGGCTGTTTAACGTCAGCGGCGAGCCATTATAGAGAAGCTGCACGCCAACGCCTTTTGCGGTGCCGCTGTTTCCCTGCCCTGTTAATGCCATTACGCTGGTATTCGCACTGTCCGGGTTCTGTATTCCGCTCAGGGAAACCGAAATATTGGTGCCGGCGCTGCAGTTCAACCCGAGGTTTTGCGTATTCTGCGCAACTGCTGGCGTGGTCCCCACCACTGAGCCAAATGCTGCGGCTGAAATATCACCAATCGGGAACGTCAGCTGCGGCGTGGTGATGGTGCAGGCCAGCGCGTTGATTGTGCCGCCGGTCAGCTGCACGGTTAACCCGTCACGGTAAATACCATCGCTGCCCTGCAGCGTCACCGCCCCTATGGGGCCTGGCGTTAAGGCGCCGGACGATACCGGGCCAGTCACCACCAACTCGACCCAGCCCCCGTACCAGACCACATACGAGGTCTGCGCACTATACGAGAATGTATTGCTCGGGTTCTCAAAATAGGCATTTGATGAAAGCCGAATGCCAATCCCGCTAACGTTGGTGTTGTATACATGATTGCCGTAGCTGCTCAGCGCGGCATTGTTGTATCGCATGCTAAAACCCAGCATAAGCGGATTGGTACACCCGCTAAGGTAGGTGCCGGTATTGCTCGCCGCGCCGGAAAAAATCACCGTGCCGACAGGCGCATCGCGCTGAACATTGATTGTGCCCACCGACAGCGTAGAAAGCTGAGGCGTAATGGTGGTGCAGGTCCCGGCCCGGGCGATATGCCATGCGCAAAGACAGCACAGCAGTAATAACATGTTGATCCGTTTCATCTTAATGCTCCTGGCGACACGAGACGCTGATGTCCGTGATGCCGCCGTATTGCGCTCCATTCGGCAGGCTAAAATCTGCCCGACACTGCTGGTGAGGTTGATGTCCCCATGTTGCCAGGACCGTGCCCTGGTCGCGCAGGCCGGTTAAATAGACCTGGCCGCGATCGCCCACGATAAAGCTGCTCTTGTCATCATCCGCCAGGGTAACAACCGCGCCAAACGGCACGTACTGATCAGGCGTCGTCAACGTCATCAGCACCCGACGTCCGACTTTGGACAAATAATCGGCTTTTACTACCGCGCCGCGCGTAGGCGTGACCGTGCGGGTGTTGATCTCCAGCTCCACATCGTCAGGCATATTTTCCGGATCGAGAGTGAGATCGTTTTTGCGGTATACGGAGAGGTTATTCACCACCGTATAGCCCCGGAAATCCGTTCGCACGCCGGACTGATTGCGAATATTCACGCCGTGCGCGCCCGCGGCTTTGATTAACGCGTTGGTTTCCCCCAGCGGCTGAGACAGCGTCACGCCATCAGCATGCGCGAGGATCCCCCCCTGCAAACCATAGCTAAGGCGCTCGCTATGTTTGTCGTACCCATAACCCGCCGTAACTTCCCCGTACGTGCCTTTATAGTCGCCGTTGAGCGTACCGGTATAGCCCACGCCATCCGTACCGTAACCCTGCTGGATATTCCAGCTCAGGGCGCTATTGTCGAGGGCCACCCCGTTCATGCCGATACTGTGCGTCGTGCCACTGTTCTTGCTGGCGTTCAGGCCATAGTTAGCCCACGTCTGCGGCAGAAATTTATCCAGCGGTACGCTAACGGTCAGCGCCAGAAGCTGGTCGTGAACGTAGGTCTTTGTACTTCCACTGCCGGACGACGGGTTGCCATTTTTGCTGTATGTCCAGCTCACGCCATAGCTGATGTTGTGCCAGTCATTGTTGTAGCCGACACTCCACGACGCCATGGGTCTGTCAGCGTTCCAGTAATCTTCCCGCGCGGCGCTGAGCGTCAGCGCGCCCCGGTCACCGCCCAGCGTCTGGCTCATGGTGAGCTCCAGGCGGTTACGCCGTCTGTCCTGAAGTGCGCCGCTGTTCCCCCAGGAGTCCAGCACGTCCTGGAGTCCGTAATAGCCGCGCGTTGAATAACGGTACCCCGCAATCGAAAAGTTGGTGCCGGTATTAATGACGTTCTTGCTGTAACGCGCTCGCCAGGACTGCCCCTGCGTTTTTGCAGTATTGGCCGGCGTTGACCAGGCCTGGATGACATCGACGGAAAGCGCGCCGAAGTCCCCCATGTTTTTACCGGCTCCGACCGCAAGCGACTGATATTTGCTGGCACCCTGCCCCCCGCCATAGATCGTGATGCCCTTCTGAAGCCCATAAATCGCGGCGATCTGCCCGAACGGGGTTTTCTCCACGCTGCTGTTGTAGGCGCGATACTGTCCACCGGTGAGGGCATATTTCAGTCGCCCTTCGCGCTGCAATACCGGTACCGAGGCATACGGCAGCGTGAAATGCTGCTCGCTGCCATCGGCCTCTTTGATGGTCACGTCTAAATCGCCCGCGCCGCCGGTGGGATACATATCGGTAATTTCAAACGCGCCCGGCGCCACGTAGCTTTGGTAGATCTGATAGCCATTCTGGCGAATCACCACCTGAGCATTGGTGCGCGCGATCCCGCGGACCACTGGGGCATAGCCTTTCAGGGAATCCGGTAACATGTCATCATCCGATGCCAGCTGAACCCCGCGAAAAGGCACGCTGTCAAAGACATCGGCCGGGGCGGAACTGTCACCAAGGGTAAGCTGCGCTTTCAGGGGAATAACGGCACGTTGCAGATAGCTGTAGACCGTGTCCCATCGAGCTTTCCCCGCGCCATCCCGTGACCAGGTGGTGTAGTTGCGTAGACGCCACGGGCCAATATTTATCCCCGGACGCAGGTTCGCATACTGGCTGTTGCTGCTGGCCTCCTCACCCGCTTTCGCCCGGCTGTTCGCGCCGCTGAGGCTGTAATTGAGCATGGCTGCCGTTATCCCCTCATCCCACATCTCCGGCGGCACATAGCCTCTTGCAGGCAGATCGATGGCGGCCTGCGGAATACTCAACACCAGACGCTGGGCACCAAACTGGAAATCGGCACTGGCCTGGGGAATCGCCTGAAGATTGACGCATTCATCGTGTCCTGCACTGAGCGCAGGAAATAATGCCGTTTTCACCCCCCAGCGTTTTAATTGCGCAAGACTCAGACAAGGCTGCAATGACGCATCGCCGTTGTCGGCTTTGCTCGCGGTAAACTGAATATCCCCCGTCTCCAGAAACGCGTCGTCGACAATAATATCGACATGGTAGATCCCCGGTGCCTGCGAGCCTGATTCAAAGGCCGACAAATCGGCTTTATCCATGCCTGGATTATCCAGCTCAATTAATTCGGTGTTAAAGGCAACACTGGCGTAGAGCGAGGTTGAGGATCCGCCAAACGCTAAGGCGATAAACATCGCCAGGCGTGCGGGTTTCATTGTGTTATTTACCGTCATTGCGAATTACCGGGTTAATGCAGGCGTTGCCGTTTGTGAAAGGATCACAAACTGGCTTGATGTAATACGCCGGGACTGCCATAGTCGTTAATAATTTTAAACGTGAGTGAATTTCCCCTTGCCTCATTGGGTAATACAAACCGGGCTGAGGCGCCGGGTAACACGTAGGTCACATCGTCCAGCTTTTTCCCCCCCAGCGTAATTTCATTAAAATTGACGACATATTGCGTGGGGTTGTTGACCTGAATTTCATTCCCGGCGCGTTGCCAGGTTAATTTATTAGCCTGTTCTTCTGGCGTAGACGCCCGCAAACTTTCTGGCCGGTAGATCAGTTTGATGCGCGTTTTCACTGCTATTTGCAGGGCGTTCGTCTGTTTTGATGCTGAAGGGATCGCTTTAATATTCAGCCAAAATAAACTTTCCTGCTGCTGAGGCAGTGCACCCGCCATCACAATTCGCTCGACGTTTTTTTGCCCGCCATCCAGTCGGTATAACGGTGGTGTAATAATAAAAGGCGCTTTACCTGAATTACCTTCCGGCACATCTATCCATGACTGAATTAAATAAGGCGTCGCGTCAGGATTATTAATGCTTATTGACGCCTCTTTTTTTGTCCCATCGAAAATGATACGGGTGCCGCCAATAATCACTCCGGCCTGCGCTGTGCTCAGCGTCAGTGCTGACAGCGCTACGGCCAGTCCGGTTGTGTTGATAAAACGCATTGTAAACCTCATACCACAAAGGGGCCGGGATGGCCCCCTGCACATTGCTGCAAACGATTAGTTGTAAACCACGGAGAAGTTAGCGACAGAATTCGCCGGACCGGCGGTAACAGTCGCTGCGGTGGAAATATACTGAGCGTAGAAACTCAGGGTATTATCCGCGGTGCTGCTCAGCACATAGCTATAGCTGTTGCTGCCGTGAAGCGGCAGATCAGCCTTATCCGCACTCATCAGGTTGATTGCCACTCCGGTCGCCGCTCCCGCCGCGGACGAATCAATCGCCAGCAGGCTGGAATTGGTGGCATCTGGCGTACCATCAAAGCGAACCTTCGCGTTAGTCACCGTCACCGGGCAATTTTTCAACACGATATTAAATTGCGTGGCTGCGGTTCTGGCCCCGGTGGTTGGAAACTCGGTCTTATAATAATCACCTAATACCACCACCTGGTTCTGCGAAGCCACATCAACGTCACAGGCGGAATCCAGAATATTTCCGTTAAAATTAACGGTACCTGCTGCGGCGAAAGCGTGGGTTGCTGTCAGGGCGGATCCAACTGCCAGCAGGGTTATCATCATTTTATTTTTCATCATCAAATCCTGTATCACTTTATTTATTACCGAAATCCAGATTACATAATTCGGGCTTCATCAGCCGATGACCGAAATTTATACAACTCTTTTTCGGCACACAATCTATTTTGAGGTCTAGCTGTAGACTTCTCTTTAACAAAATAAATACATTTCAGTTTTGAATTTCTTAAGCCTTTCTATTTTCAGTCTACTTTTAGACCCCTAATTTACGTCCTTAGAATTCATATAATTAGGCTCGTCATTTACTGCGGTCTATTTTTGGACCCGTCTTAAATATTCCACGACTCGCTGTTTTTTAAGATAATTCTTTATATCGATCAAATAATGATCGCGTCCGTGAGTGAGGTATCTGATGAACACCCGAATGGCTCCCAGTCTCGATAATGAAAAAGCCACCGTGCTTACGGCTAAACCCTATAAGCACATCGAGAAATTAATTGATTATCTTCTTCCGTTGGCAGAGAGGCGCATACTGTCCCGGGGGGAAGTGCTCCACTATTATGCAGACGACGTGCGTCAGTGCTTTTTATTGCTCCAGGGCAGCGTGGCGTTGCACCGTCGGGGAGATGGCATCGTCTTAAATTCTGAATCCGCGCCGTTTATTCTTGGCGTGAGTAGCCAGTTCTCCTCAGAGCACCTGTATGTCAGGGCGCTGGAGACCTCCGAACTCGCCGGGGTTTCGCTGGAGCGTTTTAACGGCGTGATTGCGCAACACAATTTGTGGGAACCGTTTTCGCATCTGCTGATCTATACCGCCTCCCGGGTCTATGAGCACTGCTCCAGGATCTCGCAGATGTCGGCCTATGACATCATCCGTTTTCAGCTGGTTGAATTGATGCAGGAGCCCGAAGCAATACGGCTGAACACCACGGCGGCCGCCTATATACAAAGTCGCACCTGGCTTTCGCGTAGCGGGATAATGCGGATCCTGGCCGAACTGCGCACCGGGAAGTACATTACGATGGAGCGCGGCGTGCTGCTTGATGTCCACCATCTGCCGCGGAAATACTGATTCAGGTGATGTCGGTAATAAGGAGTAACGCTATAATCAGAAAGACGATTCTTTCAGGTTCAGGTTATGTCCTCCACAGAAAAACCCCATCGTGGTTCTCCCTATGCGCAAGCGCTGATTACGCACTTACAACCTTATTCTTCTGTCCGTCATCTCGATCGCGGGGAGCAGCTGGATCTGGTGGTTAATGGCCGGGGAATGAGTTATTTGATTCTGGAAGGGACCGTTGCCATTTACCGACGCAGCGACAATCTGATGCTGTCGACCGCGAAAAGCCCGGCGTTATTTGGAGTGGCCAATATTAATGACATCTTTTTTGACGACTACCTGAAAACGGTGACCCCCTGCAAGATTGGAACGCTGACCGCAGAGCAACTCCACGTCATTATCCAGGAGAAGGCGCTGTGGGGGTTGATATCAAACCACCTGATGTTTATGTACAACCGGCTCTATAACACCGTCATGCCAAAGGGTGCCCCGACGGCCTATGAGATGATCCGCCAGCAGCTGATGTTATTAATGAATGAAGATGAATCTTATCGCCGGGAGATAACCGCAGAACGCTACATTCGCGATAAAACTCAGCTTTCCCGCAGCGGCGTGATGCGTATCCTGGCCGATCTCAAAACAGGGGGCTTTATTGAAATGGAAGATGGCAGGCTGATTAAAATCAATAAACTTCCCGCCCGGTATTGAATTGCAGACACAAAAAAGGCCGCGCTCGCGGCCTTTTCATTCTCTCAATGGACGTGAACGCCCAAGCGCCAGGCAAAATAGATCTCTTCTTTCAGTTCATTCGAAGAGAGCGCCAGCAAATCTGTAAACTCCAGTTCAAGCTGTTTCAGCTTTTTCAGGTACTGCGCCGGAGACAGGTTGCTGTTATCGCGACGTAAATATTCAATTGCCAGTTGCGTTGGGGTTATTTCAGTATCCATGATGTCCTCACTTGTGTACAAATCCTGACCAGTATATCACAACACCCTGGCGAGATTTTGACCAAATGCAAAAACATCAGGAAATTTACACCACCGCCGTCGTCAGCCTGGATGAGCAGCACAGCCGATCCTGCTCATCGAGAATATCAATCTGCCACACCTGATGACGGCTACCGGCGTGCAGCGCGCGGCAAATACCGCGCACCCGCCCGCTGCGCACCGAGCGAATATGGTTGGCGTTCACCTCAAGCCCGACGACCTTCTGCTCCCCTTCGGTGCAGAGATACCCCGCCACCGAGCCCAGGGTTTCGGCCAGCACCACGGACGCACCGCCGTGCAGTAAACCAAACGGCTGGTGCGTACGATGATCGACAGGCATGGTGGCCTCCAGATCATCTTCCCCAATGCGGATAAACTGGATATCCAGCAACCCGACCATATTCCCCTCGCCCATGGCGTTTAACGCCTGTAGCGTGACGGCACGTTTCCAGATCATCCGATAATCTCCAGTAAAGCCTGTAACGGATGGCGTACCCCGTTACCTTCAACACGTTTCACCTGGCTACGACAGGAGTAGCCCGTTGCCAGGCAGCGGTTTCGCGGCAAGCGCTGCATCGCCTGATGCCATGACAACTCGTAGATACCGAGCGAGTTGGCGTGATTCTTCACTTCATGCCCGTAAGTGCCTGCCATGCCGCAGCAACCGACGCTGACGCTCTCAAGCTTCGCGCCAAAGCGGGCAAAAATAGAGGCCCATTGCGCAGGTGCGCCCGGCAGCGCGGTGACTTCGGTACAGTGGCCAAACAGGTACCACGGCTCACCGCTGACCTCCATGGCGCTGGTCTGCTCGAGAGCCGCCGGCAGCCACTCGTGCACCAGCATAACGTGGAACGCCCCGCGTTTATCGCCCAGCGTCTGCTTATATTCATCGCGATAGCAGAGCACCAGCGCCGGATCGACACCCACCATCGGCATGCCCAGCCCGGCGACCCGGTTAAGGAAATCAGACGTTTTTTGCGCCGTTTTCGCGAAGCGGTTGAGGAAGCCTTTAATGTGTTGCGCCTTACCGTTGGGTGAGAACGGCAGAACCACCGGCTGATACCCCAGTTTTTCCGCCAGACGGACAAAATCGGCCACCACCTGCGCGTCGTAATAGCTGGTAAACGGATCCTGCACCACCAGCACCACCTTCGCTTTTTGCTCAGGACTTAACGCCTCAAGCTGCTCCAGGGTCATGTTTGCCGAGCGGTGCCCCACCAGCTGACGCTGCAGCGACGGCACCGAGAGCAGCGGCAGATCCACCATCCCGATATGTTTTTCGGAAAGCTTGCGCACCAGCGGCTGATTGATAAAGAAGTTGAACGTCTTTGGTGCCCGGGCCATCAGCGGGGCATAGCTCTCCACCGTTGCCACCAGATGGTCGCGCATCGGGCGCAGATAGCGCGTGTGGTAGAGCTGCAGGAAGCGCGAGCGGAACTCCGGTACGTCTATCTTAATCGGGCACTGGGTCGAACAGGCTTTACAGGCCAGGCAGCCGGACATGGCCTCTTTCACCTCATGGGAGAAATCATACTCGCCCTTATTCGCATGCCAGCTGTTGCGGGTGCGCTCTATCAGGGAACGCAGGCTGGCCCGTTTTTCCGGCAACTCCTGCTCCAGCTTGAGCGGGTCGATACCGCGATCGGCCAGCAAACGCAGCCATTCGCGTACCAGCGTCGCCCGCCCTTTTGGCGAGTGGATGCGGTTGCTGGTGATTTTCATCGACGGGCACATCGGGCTTTTCACGTCGAAGTTAAAGCACAGGCCGTTGCCGTTACACTCCAGCGCTCCGCGCCAGGACGCGCGCACGGCAATGGGGATTTGTCTGTCGTACGTGCCGCGTTTGACGGCATCCACCTGCAGCATGGGCGCGTCCACGCCTTCCGGCGGGCAAATTTTCCCCGGGTTGAGACGGTTATTGGGATCGAACGCCGCTTTGACCTTGCGCAGCTCGCCGAAGAGCTGTTCACCGAAGAACGCCGG
Organism: Enterobacter cloacae complex sp. 382A5; assembly: GCF_050031095.1. Classification (NCBI taxonomy): domain Bacteria; kingdom Pseudomonadati; phylum Pseudomonadota; class Gammaproteobacteria; order Enterobacterales; family Enterobacteriaceae; genus Enterobacter; species Enterobacter cloacae complex sp. 382A5. The sequence continues at coordinate 1,907,225 of NZ_JBLGVK010000001.1, read as the reverse complement.
GCTGTACTCGGCGCGGAACCCTTTTCCGTGTTCCCCCCACAGCAGGCCGCCATATTTCGCGGTTAAGGCCACCACCTCATCGGAGATCTGTTTCATCAGGATCTCCTGCTGCGGATCGCACATGTCCAGGGCCGGACGCACATGCAGCACCCCGGCATCAACGTGGCCGAACATGCCATAGCTCAGGCCGTGGCTGTCCAGCAGCGCACGGAATTCAACGATATAATCCGCCAGATGCTCAGGAGGGACGCAGGTATCTTCCGCAAACGGAATCGGCTTCGCGGCGCCTTTGGCATTGCCGAGCAGCCCCACCGCTTTTTTACGCATCGCGTAGATACGCTCAATGCCGGCCAGGTCGTTACAGAGCTGCCAGCCAATGACCCCGCCTTCGCCGTGGGCGATCAGTTCATCAAGCCGCTGACAGAGCGTGGTCACCTGGCTATCGATAAGTTCTGCATCGTCTCCGGCAAATTCAACGATGTTAAGCCCGAGCATCTCTTTGTCCGGCACATCGGTAATCAGCTCCCGCACCGAGTGCCAGACGATATCTTCCCGCGCCAGATTAAGCACCTTCGAGTCAACGGTTTCCACCGACAGCGCCTGCGCCTCCACCATAAACGGGGCATTACGCAGCGCGGAATCAAAAGAGTCATATTTGACGTTCACCAGGCGGCGCACTTTGGGCAGCCGGGTGATATCCAGCCGCGCCTCGGTAATAAACGCCAGCGTTCCTTCGGAGCCGGTCAGCACACGGGTCAAATCAAACTGGGTCAGTTCGTCGTTAAAGACGTGACGCAGGTCGTAACCGGTCAGGAAACGGTTCAGTTTGGGGAATTTGTCGAGGATCAGCTGGCGGTTATCGCGACAGCGTTCCAGCACGGTGCGATAGATGCGCCCGCTTGCGGTGTTCTCTTTACCCAGCGTTTCAGCCAGCTCGACCGGCACAGGCTGGGTATCCAGGATATCGCCGCCCAGCAGCACCGCCCGTACGCCCAGAACATGATCGGAGGTTTTTCCGTAGACCAGCGAACCCTGGCCGGAGGCATCGGTGTTGATCATCCCGCCGATGGTTGCCCGGTTGCTGGTAGAAAGCTCCGGCGCAAAAAAGTAGCCGTAGGGCTTCAGATACTGGTTGAGCTGATCCTTAATCACCCCCGCTTCAACGCGTACCCATCCCTCTTCAGGATTGATCTCGATGATGCGGTTCATATAGCGCGACATATCAATGATGATGCCCTGGTTCAGGGCCTGGCCATTTGTTCCGGTGCCGCCGCCGCGCGGGGTGAACACCAGAGCGCTAAAACGCTCTTGCGTCGCCAGCCGGGCAATCAGCGCCACATCGGCCGTTGAACGTGGAAAGACGACTGCATCGGGAAGAAGCTGGTAAATACTGTTATCGGTCGCCATCGTCAGCCTGTCGGCATAGTTCGTGGCGGTATCACCTGTAAAACCCTGTTGCTCCAGTGCCTGCAAAAAATTAAGCACCAGCTGAACGACGCCAGGTGCTTGAGAAATCTGTGGGATCATGACTGTCGACCCTAATTAGAGTGGTATGAAATCGTTTGCGTTGTGTCTGGAAAGTTTTATCACATTTTTTTCTTATGTGCTTCGCTGAATTACGGGCAAAATCCGCCTGTCAAAAATCGCTGATATCATTAATGATTAGAGTGACGCGGTTATCCGTTCCCGCCAGCCTCGCTGGTGTTTATTAAGGAAAGTTTCATTTATGGTCAATCTTCGCCAGCCCAGGGATGTTGCGCAAATTTTGCTGTCGGTGCTGTTTCTGGCCCTCATGATTATTGCGTGTCTGTGGATTGTTCAACCTTTCATACTTGGCTTCGCCTGGGCTGCGACGGTGGTCGTGGCGACCTGGCCGGTGCTGTTACGTTTGCAGAAACTGCTGTTTGGCCGCCGTGGTCTGGCGGTACTGGTCATGACCCTGCTGCTGTTCCTGCTGTTTATTATTCCGATTGCGCTGCTGGTGAACAGCCTTGTCGATTCCAGTGGCCCGGTTATTCGCGCCGTCACCAGCGGTGATTTAACGCTGCCGGATCTCGCCTGGCTGAACAGCATTCCGGTGGTAGGCGCCAAACTCTACAGCGGCTGGCATAGCCTGCTGGAGATGGGCGGCAGCGCGTTGATGGCGAAAGTGCGTCCGTATATTGGCACCACCACCACCTGGTTTGTGGGTCAGGCGGCACATATTGGTCGCTTTATGATGCACTGTGCGCTGATGCTGGTCTTCAGCGCCCTGCTCTACTGGCGCGGTGAGCAGGTAGCGTTGGGCGTACGCCATTTCGCTACCCGACTGGCCGGTAAACGCGGCGATGCCGCAGTTCTGCTGGCGGCGCAAGCCGTGCGGGCGGTTGCGCTTGGGGTGGTCGTCACGGCCCTGGTGCAGGCGGTGCTGGGCGGTATCGGCCTGGCCATTTCTGGCGTGCCGTACGCTACCGTCTTTACGGTGGTGATGCTGATGACCTGTCTTGCACAACTGGGGCCGTTGCTGGTGCTGGTCCCCAGCATCATCTGGCTTTACTGGACGGGGGATACCACGTGGGGAACCGTTCTGCTGGTCTGGAGCTGCGTGGTTGGCACCATGGATAACGTGATTCGTCCCATCCTCATCCGCATGGGCGCGGACCTGCCGCTGATCCTGATCCTCTCCGGCGTCATTGGCGGGTTAATCGCCTTTGGGATGATCGGTCTGTTTATTGGACCGGTGCTGCTTGCCGTCACCTGGCGTCTCTTCTCCGCCTGGGTACATGAAGTGCCGCCGCCGGGCACCGACCCGGATGTGATTTTGAGCGAACTCGAAGAGCTGGAAGAGAAGAATACGCAGTAAAAGGGGTTGCCGGGTGGCGTTGACGCTTACCCGGCCTACATTCTCCCTGGTAATACTTAAATGTTGCTAAACTATTTATTCGTTGTGCACTGGTCCGACCCGCCTTTTTTGCTCTAAGTCCGCTATTCACCTCAAGAAATCTTTACTTCTCTTTAACTATTGAGACGAATCTGATCGACGCTCAAGGTTGGCATGCCTACTATTAGCTCACGGTTATAAATCAACACCTTGATTTATAAGCATGGAAATCCCCTGAGTGAAACAACGAATTGCTGTGTGTAGTCTTTGCCCATCTCCCACGATGGGCTTTTTTTTATCCTGGCTACGCGTGCTGAACCTGACAGGTGCTTAGCATGCGCCATTCAGCAGGCAGCACCCGCGTCTCTCCCGTCACATTGACCGTCACCACGTCGCGAATATCCGCCGACGATGCTCCCACCTGTAGCTCAAACTCGCCCGGCTCGACAATCCGTTTGCCGTCCCGACGGGTAAAGTTGAACATCTCCACGGGCAGCGTAAAGGTGAGCGTGGCCGTTTCGCCCGGCATGAGCGCCACGCGCTGGAACGCTTTCAGCTCCTGAAGCGGCCGCACCTGCGTGGCAACCTTATCCCGGACGTACACCTGCACCACCTCGCTGCCGCTGCGTTCACCGCGGTTGGTGACGTCAATACTCAACACAACTTCGCCGTCCACCGGTACGCTGTTTTGCGCGAGGCGTGCTGCGCCCCAGTTAAATTGCGTCCAGCCAAGGCCGAAACCAAAGGGATAGCGGGAGCCAAAGTGGAACGCGAATGGCGTGCCGCCGCTTTTCAGCTTGTGGTTGTAGTAGTACGGCATGGCGCCCGCACTTTTCGGCACGCTCACCACCAGACGTCCCTGCGGCTCCGCGCGGCCGGTTAACACATCGGCAATTGCCCATCCCCCTTCCTGCCCAGGCGCCCAGGCCATCATCAGCGCCGCGACCTTATCTTCCAGCCCCTGAAGATTGTACGGCCGCCCACCGGTCATCACGACAATCACCGGTTTGCCCGTGGCGACCAGGGCTTCCAGCAGCTGTTGCTGAACGCCAGGCAGGTGCAGGGAATCGGTATCGGATCCTTCCCCTACCGTGCCGCTCTGGAACAAACCGGCGAGGTCGCCGACGCAGGCTACCACCACGTCGCTCTCCTGCGCGGCGTTCACGGCTTCGGGGATCAGCGCGGTACTTTGCGACACCGGCGACTGCTGCATCGGTTTGCCCCCGCTGTCACCCGGGAAGACCGGCGCGCCCGCCATTCGTTTTTCGATAATGTGACACCCTTTGGCATAACGCACGTTCGACGCGCCCAGATAGTGCTCCAGCGCCGCGCGCGGGGTCGTCACCTGCGACGTTTCGTCAACCATATCGCTGATAATCAAATGCACCGGGAAGCTGTAGCCGCTGAGCAACGCCAGCGGATCGTCCGCCGTGGGGCCCACCATCGCCACGCGGGGTTTGCCGCCGAGAGGCAAAATGCCGTTATTCTCCAGCAGCGTCAGCGAACAGGTCGCCACCTCACGTGCAACCTGCCGGGTAGTCTCATTTTGCAAATCAATCCCACTTTCATCGGCATACGGGTTTTCAAACAGGCCGAGACGGAATTTTTCGGTCAGCACGCGTCCTACAATCTCGTCCACTTTCGCCATGGAGATCAGACCACGCTCAACGGCCTCGGCCAGATGGCGGGCGCAGTCATCTTTCGGCAGCTCAACATCAAGCCCGGCGTTAAAGGCCAGCGCGGCGGATTCGGTCGCATCATGCGAGACCCCGTGATGCTGATGCAGCAGGCTGACGCCGCCATAGTCCGCCACAACGATCCCGTCAAAGCCCCACTGTTCGCGCAGGACGGTGGTCAGCAGGAAGTGGTCACTGTGCCCCGGCTGATTGTCGATATCGTGGTAGGCAGGCATCACCGACCCGGCATTGGCCAGCTTCACCGCCATTTCAAACGGCAGCAGGAAGGTATCATTCAGTTCGCTAAAGCCCAGATGAACCGGGGCATGGTTGCGCGCTCCCTCGCTGAACGAGTGGCCCGCATAGTGCTTAAGCGTGGCCAGCAGATCGCGTTTATCGCCCTGCAGCCCTTTAACGTAGGCCGTGGCCATCACGCCCACCAGCCAGGGATCTTCGCCAAAGGTCTCTTCCGTGCGCCCCCAGCGCACATCACGGGAGACATCCAGCACCGGGGCCAGCCCCTGCTGGCAGCCCACGGACCGCGCCTCTTTGCCTATCTGCTCGGCTGCCCGCTGTACCAGCGCCGGATCCCAGGTTGAACCGTAGTTGAGCGATGACGGGAACAGCGTGGCCGCTTTGCACAACAACCCCACCAGACACTCCTCATGGAACAGCGCCGGAATGCCGAGCCGCGTCTCTTCCATCATCATCCGCTGCAGACGGTTGGCGGCGCGCACGCCGGTTTGCGCATCAACGATATGGGTACCCAGCGGACGGGTAATCTGCCCGACGCCCAGCTTAAGCCGTTCGCTGAGCGAGGCCTGTTCACTCACCCCCGCGAATTCGTCACTCAAGTCGCTGCGTTCACGGTGGTTGCCGTTTTCATCGAGGATCAACCAGTACGCGTGCATCTGGGCGAACTTCTCTTCCGGGGTCATGCGTGCCAGCAAGTCGGCGACGCGCTCGTGCACGGGACGTCCCGCGTCCTTATAGATTGCAGTCATGTTTTACTCCTGTAGGGCGGAAGGGGCAGCCGGGCTGAGTTGCCCTGCTTCTGGCCGCACGTCGCGCTTGCTGGCCAGTTCGCGGGCGATGGAATCCACCAGCCGACTGTTGAGTTTGTAGATGGCAAGCAGCGCGACCATGCAGAGGAACAGCACGCACGGAATGAGGGTAAACAGTGCGTTAATGGTCGTGAGTACGTGCGGCGTCTGGGTTGCCTGGCCTGGCGCGTAATCCACCATCCCGAGCACCCAACCCACCACTGCCCCACCCAACGCCAGACCAAATTTGATGGCGAACAGCGCGGTGGAGAAGACCAGACCATCGAGCCGGCGACCGCTGCGGTGCTCTTCATAGTCGACCACATCGGAGAACATGGTCCACTGCAGCGGCGTGGTCAGGTTCTGGATGAAGCTAAAGACAATATTGAGGCCGAAAATCAGCCAGACCTGTGAAGGCGGCAGGAAGAAGATCAGCGCCCCAAAAATCACGAAGGAAATAATGGTCCACTGATAAGCGCGAACGCGGTCAAATTTCCCCAGCAGCCGTTCGGATAATAATGCGCCACTTAAGGAGGCCACCATCCCGGAGACGATAAAGGCAAACACCAGTTCCGGACGCAACAGCACATAATTCACGTAATACATCGTGGCAGAGCCGCGCGTCACGACCGCCGTTAACAGCAAAATATTAAACAGGAACACAATTCGCCACTGGCTGTTCCCGGCCAGCAGTTTTAAATCGGTGAGCATGGAGCCAGAAGTATCATTCCGCGGAGAATAGCGCTCGCGGGTCATCAGGAAGCAGCAGAAGAATAAAATAATCCCCAGTAATCCCATCAGGCTCATGGCATAGAAATAGCCTTTCTGTACGTTGCCCTGTCCAAGATGCGAAACCAACGGCAAAGCGATAACCGTCACAATCAACCCGCCGATAAACGACAGGCCAAAGCGCCACGACTGCAGCGAATGGCGCTCGCGCGGATCCAGCGTCAGCGCGCCCGGCATGGCGCAGTAAGGGACGTTAATGGCGGAATAGATGAGGCTTAAAATCCCGTAGGTCACACAGGCATAGACGATTTTCGCCGTGGGCCCGACGTCGGGAACGTAGAACGTAATGAGGCAGCTTACGCCAAACGGAATGGCAAACCACAGCAGCCATGGACGGAAACGACCGTGACGCGTTTGGGTGCGATCCACCAGCGCGCCGATACAGGGATCAATAAAGGCATCGACCACGCGTACCACTAAAAACATGGTGCCCATAATGGCCGCGGGTAAACCGAAAACGTCTGTATAGAAATAAGCAAGAAATAACGTCGCTGTTTGCCAGACCAGCGCACTGGCCATATCACCTAAGCCATAACCTATTTTATCTTTGGTACGCAGTACAGAGGAGATTGTCATTTGTTATTTGCCTTTTTATCAGGTTAAAACGTATTTCAACCAGTTGCGCAAAATCGTGTTGATTTGCGCGGTAAGGCTCAAGTATTAGCAACCCTTTGTGTGCTAACAATTGTCTAAATTAACAGACAAATTATGATATTTGGTTTTTTACTTTATTTGTGATGGGGAGCAAATATAAGCGGAAATAAAAAAGGCGAGGATTATTTCCCTCGCCTTTTCAGATACGGAAGACGTTACTTGTTCAGTTCAGCCAGGCTCAGCCAGGTTTGCACCACGGTGTCCGGGTTGAGGGAAAGACTGTCGATCCCCTCTTCCATCAGCCAGGCCGCGAAGTCTTCATGGTCAGAAGGGCCCTGGCCACAAATCCCGACGTATTTACCCTGTTTCTTCGCCGCACGGATGGACATCGACAGCAGGGCTTTCACCGCCTCGTTGCGTTCGTCGAACAGCTCAGAGACCACGCCGGAGTCACGGTCCAGACCCAGCGTCAGCTGCGTCATGTCGTTCGAACCGATAGAGAAGCCGTCGAAGTGCTCCAGGAACTGCTCTGCCAGCAGGGCGTTGGACGGGATCTCACACATCATGATGATCTTCAGCCCATTTTCGCCGCGCTTCAGCCCCTGACGCGCCAGCTCGTCCACCACCGCTTTCGCCTGGTCCACGGTACGTACGAACGGGATCATGATCTCAACGTTAGTCAGCCCCATGTCGTTGCGCACGCGTTTTACCGCTTCACATTCCAGCGCGAAGCAGTCGCGGAAGCTGTCGGAGACATAACGTCCGGCCCCACGGAAGCCCAGCATCGGGTTCTCTTCTTCCGGCTCGTAACGCTCGCCGCCCACCAGGTTGGCGTATTCGTTAGACTTAAAGTCCGACAGACGCACGATCACGCGCTTCGGATAAAACGCCGCCCCGAGCGTCGCGATCCCTTCGGTCAGACGGCCAACGTAGAACTCTTTCGGCGAGTCGTAGCCTTTCATCATCTCGCGAATTTCGTTCTGCAGCTTTGCGTCCTGGTCGTCAAATTCCAGCAGCGCGCGCGGGTGAACGCCAATCATACGGTTGATGATGAATTCCAGACGCGCCAGGCCCACGCCTTCGTTCGGCAGGCAGGCGAAGTCAAACGCGCGGTCCGGGTTACCGACGTTCATCATGATCTTCAGCGGCAGGTCCGGCATGGTATCGACGCTGGAGCTTTTAACGCTGAAGTCGAGGATGTCGGCATACACGTAGCCGGTATCCCCTTCGGCACAGGAGACGGTCACGTTCTGTCCGTCCTTCATGCGTTCGGTTGCGTCACCGCACCCGACAACCGCCGGGATCCCCAGCTCGCGGGCGATGATCGCCGCGTGACAGGTACGCCCGCCACGGTTGGTGACGATAGCCGCGGCTTTCTTCATGATCGGTTCCCAGTCCGGGTCGGTCATGTCGGTTACCAGCACGTCGCCCGGTTCAATGCGGTTCATCTCGCTGATATCGTGGATCACTTTCACCGGACCGGCACCAATGCGGTGACCAATCGCGCGACCTTCCGCCACGATTTTGCCCTGCGCGTGGAGGGTATAACGCTCCATCACCTGGCCGCGGGAGCGAACCGTTTCCGGGCGCGCCTGGACGATGAACAGCTTGCCGGTGTGACCGTCTTTGGCCCATTCGATGTCCATCGGACGGCCGTAGTGTTTTTCAATCTGCACCGCCTGCTTCGCCAGCTCCTGCACTTCGGCGTCGGTCAGGGAGAAGCGGTCGCGCAGCTCCTGCGGTACATCTTCAATCTTCACCTGCTTGCCATGCTCCTGGGTCGGGGCATAGATCATGCGGATTTTTTTCGAGCCCATGGTGCGACGAACCACCGCCGGACGGTTGGCGGCAAGCGTCGGTTTGTGGACGTAGAATTCGTCAGGGTTCACGGCCCCCTGCACCACCATCTCACCCAGGCCCCACGCGGAGGTGATGAATACCACCTGGTCGAAGCCGGACTCGGTATCAATGGAGAACATCACACCGGAAGAGCCCACGTCGGAACGCACCATACGCTGTACGCCCGCAGAGAGCGCGACGCCGCGATGGTCATAGCCCTGATGCACGCGATAGGAGATAGCGCGATCGTTAAACAGGGAGGCGAACACGTGTTTCACCGCCACCAGTACCGCGTCATACCCCTGAACGTTCAGGAAAGTTTCCTGTTGTCCGGCGAACGAGGCATCCGGCATGTCTTCTGCGGTTGCAGAGGAGCGCACGGCGAAAGAGGCCTGCGCATCATCAGCGGAGAGCTGGTTGTACGCATCGTGAATGGCTTTTTCCAGTTCCGGCTGGAAAGGTGTGTCGATAATCCACTGGCGGATCTGCGCCCCGGCTTTAGCAAGCGCGGTAACGTCATCAATATCCGTTTTATCCAGCAGGTCGTAAATGCGCTGGTTTACACCGCTCTGGTCTAAAAACAGGTTAAACGCATCGGCGGTCGTGGCAAACCCGTTTGGTACGGAGACACCCATACCGGACAGATTTGTAATCATTTCACCCAGGGAGGCATTTTTGCCCCCAACTCTGTCTACATCATTCATGCCGAGTTGGTTATACCAAAGCACCAGCGGTGACGAGCCATTGTTGGACATCGAAACAATCCTTTTGTGATATTTGATCGGAGTAAGAAACACCTGACTACGTATTTATACTGGCATATTTATTTACGCTAAAAAAACGGTGAATCGTGTAAGCAATTTAAATTTTCAACTTTTCGGATACTTTCCCTCCACCGGATAAGCCGATGATTCCTATATATTCAGCCAAAAACCACAAAAATGACGTCGCTATTTGAAAAATGAAATCCACTTTTCAGGAAAATCAAAAACACCATTTCATTTTAAATTCAGATAACTTCTTTGCTGTGCAATTAACTTTTTTAATTTATGCTTTCAGACAATTAGGTCCGATATTCAGGGTGGATAAAATGGATAATGCTGTCGATCGCCACGTTTTTTATATTTCTGATGGTACGGCGATTACCGCCGAGGTGCTGGGGCATGCGGTGATGTCACAGTTCCCCGTTTCGATTAACAGCATCACGCTGCCGTTTGTGGAAAATGAGAGCCGCGCGCGCGCGGTCAAGGACCAGATTGATGCCATTTACCAGCAGACGGGCGTGCGCCCGCTGGTGTTCTACTCCATCGTGATCCCGGAAATTCGCAACATCATTCTGCAAAGCGAAGGCTTTTGTCAGGATATCGTGCAGGCGCTGGTGGCCCCGCTGCAGAGCGAACTGAAGCTCGACCCGACCCCCATCGCCCACCGAACCCACGGGCTGAACCCTGGCAACCTGACCAAATACGATGCGCGTATCGCCGCCATTGACTACACCCTGGCGCATGACGACGGCATCTCGCTGCGAAACCTCGACCAGGCGCAGGTCATTTTGCTGGGCGTCTCGCGCTGCGGCAAAACCCCTACCAGCCTCTACCTGGCGATGCAGTTTGGTATTCGTGCCGCCAACTACCCGTTCATTGCCGATGATATGGACAATCTGGTGCTGCCTGCCGCCCTGAAGCCGCTGCAGCACAAGCTGTTCGGGCTGACCATTAATCCGGAGCGCCTTGCCGCCATCCGCGAAGAGCGCCGCGAGAACAGCCGCTACGCCTCCATGCGCCAGTGTCGAATGGAAGTCTCCGAAGTGGAAGCGCTGTACCGCAAAAACCAGATCCCTTGGCTGAACAGCACCAACTATTCGGTCGAAGAGATCGCCACCAAAATTCTCGACATCATGGGTCTTAATCGCCGCATGTACTAATATGCTAGTACATTAGCTCAGATTCAGGTATCATCCACCACATCCTCGGGGCGGAGCCGCCCCGAACTTGAAATCAGCAGGGATTGGTTTAAGGTGATGCCCATCACTTCCCGGTAGTCTGCCGATGAAGCAAAAAATTTCTGAGACATTCCATGAATAAAACCGACGAACTCCGCACAGCGCGCATTGACAGCCTGGTTACACCGGCTGAACTGGCACAGCGGCATCCACTTTCCGCAGGCGTTGCGGAGCATGTTACGGCCTCGCGCCGACGCATTGAAAAAATTCTTAATGGTGAAGACAAACGTCTTCTGGTGGTAATTGGCCCCTGCTCGATCCATGACCTGGACGCGGCGATGGATTATGCAAAACGGCTACAGGGGCTGCGGGAAAAACACCAGCATCGCCTTGAGATCGTGATGCGGACCTACTTTGAAAAACCCCGCACCGTGGTGGGCTGGAAAGGATTAATTTCAGACCCCGACCTCAACGGCAGCTATCGCGTTAACCATGGGATTGAGCTGGCACGTAAGCTGCTTTTGCAGGTGAACGAGCTGGGCGTTCCCACGGCCACCGAGTTTCTCGATATGGTGACCGGCCAGTTTATCGCCGATCTGATCAGCTGGGGCGCGATTGGCGCGCGGACCACCGAGAGCCAGATCCACCGTGAAATGGCCTCTGCCCTCTCCTGCCCGGTCGGGTTTAAAAACGGAACCGATGGCAACACCCGGATTGCGGTCGATGCGATCCGCGCTGCGCGTGCCAGCCACATGTTCCTCTCGCCGGATAAGAGCGGCCAGATGACCATCTACCAGACCAGCGGTAACCCGTACGGGCATATCATTATGCGCGGCGGCAAGAAACCGAACTATCACGCCGGGGATATCGCCGCGGCCTGTGAAACGCTGGCCGAGTTCGATCTGCCGGAACATCTGGTGGTGGACTTCAGCCACGGTAACTGTCAGAAACAGCACCGTCGCCAGCTGGATGTCTGCGATGAGATCTGCCAGCAGATCCGTAGCGGTTCAAGCGCCATTGCGGGCATTATGGCCGAAAGCTTTATCCGCGAAGGCACGCAGAAAATCGTGTCGGGTCAGCCGCTGGTTTACGGCCAGTCGATCACCGACCCGTGCCTGAGCTGGGAAGACAGCGAACTGCTGCTGGAGAAGCTGGCGTCTGCGGTAGATTCGCGCTTCTGATGTTATTGTCGGGTGGCGCTGCGCTTACCCTACCTACGATACGTACCCTTCTCCCTCTCCCTGTGGGAGAGGGTCGGGGTGAGGGCATCTGACCGCACTTCACCCCCAAATTTGATCCTCTCACCCTTTTTTCACAAAAACGCTTGCCGCGAATTTGCAGTTTATTGATAATGATTATCATTGTTACATTGATTGTTATTTATAAACATTATGTCACGTACGGATAACACTGCGGCAACGCCGCCAAAAACAGACACCGCATCCGCCCCCGCCGAGCGTCGCATTGACAGCAAAACCCTGCTGGGCGATGAGGGACGGGTCATTATCGAGCATGACGGTCAACGCTACCTGCTGCGCCAGACCCATGCCGGAAAATTGATCCTCACAAAATAAACAACACAAAAACTCCGCCAGCCACCCAGGTGAACCCCAGGCAGCCAGCGCTTTCAATTCTTAATGGAGAGTTGCTATGCCACACCTGCCTTCCGCGCCTTTACGTCCGTCACTTCTGGCGCTGGCGATTGTCAGCACCCTGCCGGGCGTCGCGTTTGCTACCACAGATGAAATGACCGTGACCGCCACGGGTAACGCCCGTAGCGCCTTCGAAGCCCCCATGATGGTAAGCGTGATTGACGCCAGCACACCGGATAAACAAACTGCCAGCTCGGCAGCCGACCTGCTGCGTAACGTCCCCGGCCTGACGCTCGATGGCACCGGACGCACCAACGGCCAGGACGTTAACCTGCGCGGTTATGACCGTCGCGGCGTGCTGGTACTGGTTGACGGCGTACGCCAGGGAACCGACACCGGCCACCTGAACAGCACCTTCCTCGATCCGGCGCTGATTAAACGTATCGAAGTGGTGCGCGGTCCGTCGGCCCTGCTGTACGGCAGCGGCGCGCTGGGCGGTGTGATTGCCTATGACACCGTCGATGCCAAAGATCTGCTGGAGCCGGGTAAAAACAGCGGCTATCGGGTGTTCGCTACCGGTGCGACGGGCGATCACAGCATCGGCATGGGGGCCAGCGCCTATGGCCGCACCGATACCCTGGACGGGCTGCTCTCCTGGTCTAGCCGGGATCGTGGCGATCTGCGCCAGAGTGACGGCACCACCGCCCCGAACGACGAATCCATTCAGAACATGCTGGCGAAGGGCAGCTGGAAAATCGACGCGGCCCAGAGCCTGACCGGCTCCCTGCGCTATTACAACAATGCCGCACAGGAGCCGAAAAACCCGCAAACCAGTACAGCAGACAGCAGCAGTAATCCGCTGACCGACCGCTCCACCATCCAGCGTGACGCGCAGCTCGGCTATCACCTTGCTCCACAGGGTAACGACTGGCTGAACGCCGACGCGAAAATTTACTGGTCCGAAGCGCGTATCAACGCCCAGAACATCGACGGCAGCGGTGAGTTTCGCAAACAGACCACCAAAGGCGGCAAAGTGGAGAACCGCACCCGCCTGTTCAGCGATTCCTTTGCGTCGCACCTGCTGACCTACGGCGGTGAGTATTATCGTCAGGAGCAACGCCCGGGCGGGGCAACAACGGGCTTCCCGCAGGCACAAATCGATTTCAGCTCCGGCTGGCTGCAGGATGAAATCACCCTGCGCGACCTCCCCGTGACCCTTCTTGGCGGCACGCGCTACGACAACTACCGCGGCAGCAGCGACGGCTACAAGGATGTGGATGCCGATAAGTGGTCCTCCCGCGCCGGGTTAACCGTCAGCCCGACCGACTGGCTGATGCTGTTCGGCTCTTACGCGCAGGCGTTCCGCGCGCCAACCATGGGCGAAATGTATAACGACGCCAAACACTTCTCCATTGGCCGCTTCTATACCAACTACTGGGTGCCCAACCCCAATCTGCGCCCGGAAACCAACGAAACGCAGGAGTATGGTTTTGGTCTGCGCTTTGATGATCTGATGCTGGCCAACGATGCGCTGGAGTTTAAAGCCAGCTATTTCGATACCAACGCCAAAGACTACATCTCAACCACCGTCGATTTTGCGGCGGCGACCACCATGTCATATAACGTCCCGAACGCCAAAATCTGGGGCTGGGACGTGATGGCGAAATACTCCGCCGACCTGTTCAACCTCGACCTCGCCTATAACCGCACGCGCGGAAAAGATACCGACACGGGCGAGTACATTTCCAGCATTAACCCGGATACCGTCACCAGCAAGCTGGATATTCCGCTGGCACAAAGCGGCTTCTCCGTCGGCTGGATCGGCACCTTTGTCGATCGCTCAACGCACATCAGCAGCAGCTACAGCGAGCAACCCGGCTACGCGGTTAATGATTTCTACGTGAGCTACACCGGCCAGGCGCAGCTTAAAGGCGTCACCACGACGCTGGTGCTGGGCAACGCCTTCGACAAACAATACTGGTCGCCACAGGGCATTCCGCAGGATGGCCGAAACGGGAAGATTTTCGTCAGTTATCAATGGTAATCCACGCCCCGGCTGGCCGGGGCAATGCTTTGAGAGGAAAAGACAATGCATCACTACACACGCTGGCTTGAGCTAAAAGAAGAAAATCCGGGTAAGTACGCGCGCGACATTGCAGGTTTAATGAACATCAGCGAAGCCGAGCTGACCTTCGCCCGTGTGGGCCATGACGCCTGGCGCCTGCGCGGTGACGTCCGCGAGATCCTGGCCGCGCTGGAATCGGTGGGCGAAACCAAATGCATCTGCCGCAACGACTACGCCGTTCACGAGCAGGTCGGCGCCTTTACCCATCAACACCTGAGCGGCCACGCCGGGCTGATCCTCAACCCGCGCGCGCTGGATCTGCGCCTGTTCCTTAACCAGTGGGCGAGCGTATTTCATATCAGCGAGGCCACCGCCCACGGCGAGCGGCAGAGCATTCAGTTCTTCGACCACCAGGGCGACGCCCTGCTGAAGGTTTACGCCACGGATAATACCGACCTCACCGCCTGGGGCGATCTGCTCACCCGCTTTATCTTTGCCGGGAATCCGCCGCTGGCGTTGAAAACGGCCGATGTCCCGGCTCACGCTGAAAACCCGGACGCCTCGCTCGTGGACACAGAGTGGCGTGCCATGACCGACGTGCATCAGTTCTTCAGCCTGCTCAAGCGCCACAACCTCAGCCGTCAACAGGCGTTTCGCCTGGTGGGCGACGATCTGGCTTGCAGGGTCGACAACACCGCGCTGGCCCAGCTGCTGGAAACGGCGCGCCAGGACGGGAACGAAATCATGATTTTCGTCGGCAACCGCGGCTGCGTGCAGATCTTCACCGGCGTGGTGGAAAAACTGATGCCGATGAAGGGCTGGCTGAACATCTTCAACCCGGCTTTCACCCTCCATCTGCTGGAAGGCGCCATCGCAGAATCCTGGGTCACGCGCAAACCGACAGCTGACGGACATGTCACCAGCCTGGAGCTGTTTGCCGCCGACGGCACGCAGATTGCCCAGCTTTACGGCCAGCGGAGCGAAGGCGAACCCGAGCAGAGCCAGTGGCGCAGCCAGATCGACGCCTTAACGGCAAAAGGGCTGGCCGCATGAAAAAATGGCTTGCCCTGATCAGCGCCCTGCCGCTGCTGGCATTTGCTGCGCCGCAGGAGAAAATCGTCGCGCTCGGCGGCGACGTCACCGAGATTGTCTATGCGCTCAACGCGGCATCTTCGCTGGTGGCACGCGACAGCACCAGCCAGTGGCCACAGGCGGCGAACACGCTGCCGGACGTGGGCTATCTGCGCCAGCTAAATGCCGAAGGCATTTTGTCCATGCGCCCTACGCTGGTGCTGGCCAGTGCACAGGCACAGCCGTCTCTGGCGTTAAAACAGGTAGAGCAGAGTCACGTCAGGGTGATCACCGTTCCGGCAGGCAATGACCTCAGTGTTATCGATGAAAAGGTTCGGGTTATCGCTGAGGCGACACACCGCGAGGCAGAAGGGAAAACCCTGCGCAGCTCGCTGCGTCAGGCGCTGTCGGCGCTTCCCGCGTCACCGCTCAATAAACGGGTGCTGTTTATTCTCAACCACGGCGGGATGACCGCGATGGCCGCCGGGCAACAAACCGCGGCGGATGCTGCCATTCGTGCGGCAGGGCTGCAGAACGCGATGCAGGGCTTCACTCGCTATCAGCCGCTGTCTCAGGAAGGCGTTATCGCCAGTCAGCCCGACCTGGTGGTGATCTCGCAGGATGGCGTGAACGCTCTGGGTGGGGCGGATGCGGTGTGGCAACTGCCCGGTCTGGCGCAAACTCCAGCGGGACGTCACCGGCAGATGCTGGCCATCGACGATATGGCGCTGCTGGGCTTTAGCGTGCGAACGCCACAGGCCATCCAGCAGTTACGCCGTAAAGCGGAGCAACTGCCCTGATGTCCCGACGTGCCGTACTGGCATTGTGGTTGCTGGCCGCGCTCCTGGCCGTCATGACGCTGGCGGCCAGCGGTGTGGGCGCGTTGCGCCTGCCGGTCAGCCTGCTGTGGACCGGCAGCGACGACTCGCTGCGTCAGATCTGGCTGACAATCCGCCTGCCCCGCGTGCTGCTGGCGCTGGCAATCGGCGGCTCACTGGCGCTGGCGGGCTGCGTGATGCAGGGACTGTTTCGTAACCCGCTGGCCGATCCGGGCCTGCTGGGGATCAGCAGCGGCGCAGCACTCGCCGTTGCGCTGTGGGTGGTTATTCCGCTCTCGCTGCCCGCGCTGGTGATGCTGTACGCCCCGATGCTGGCGGCGTTTCTCGGCGCGCTGGCCGCGACATTCGTCATTTTCCTGCTCAGCCGGCAGCGTGACAGTTCCCTGTCGCGACTGCTGCTGGTGGGGATTGCCATCAATGCCCTGTGCGGGGCGGCCGTCGGCGTGCTGTCCTGGCTCAGTAATGATGCCCAGCTTCGCCAGCTCTCACTCTGGGGCATGGGCAGCCTCGGCCAGGCCCAGTGGTCAACGCTGCTGGCCGTCTGTTCGTTGATGGTTCCCACCGTGCTGGTTATCTGGCGCCTGGCTGGCGCACTTAATTTGCTGCAGCTTGGCGAGGAAGAGGCGCACTACCTTGGGGTGGAGGTGGCCGTTGTACAGCGGCTCCTGCTGCTGTGCAGCGCCCTGCTGGTGGCCGCCGCGGTGGCCGTCAGCGGTGTCATCGGCTTTGTTGGCCTTGTGGTGCCACACCTGGTGCGCATGTGGCTGGGGGCCGACCACCGGGCGGTGATCCCCGGCTCAGTACTGGCCGGTGCGTTACTGTTGCTGGCTGCCGATACGCTGGCACGTACCCTGGTCGCCCCGGCGGAAATGCCGGTCGGTTTATTGACCAGTCTTCTCGGTGCGCCGTGGTTCCTGTGGCTTATCTTTCGTCGCGGAGGTGCGCATGGCTGAACGCTACTGTGCGGAAAATATTGTCTTTCACGCCGGGCAACGGACGCTGATCGACGACGTGTCGCTGACCCTCTCTCAGGGCGAACTGGTGGCGTTGATTGGCCCCAACGGTGCCGGGAAATCGACCTTGTTACGCCTGCTTACCGGCTATCTCAAACCCGGTAGCGGACGGTGCAGTCTGGCGGGAACGCCGCTTACGGCCTGGCCGCCGGACAGACTCTCCCGCTACCGGGCGGTCATGCGCCAGAATACCCAGCTCGGATTCGACTGGCCGGTAGAAGCGGTGATCGGGATGGGGCGTGCGCCGTGGACGCGCCGCCCTGAGGCGTCGGTGATTGAGGAGGTGATGGCCATCTCCGGCTGTTTACCGCTGGCGGGCAGGCAGTTTGCGGCGCTCTCCGGCGGGGAGCAGCAACGCGTTCAACTCGCCCGCGCGCTGGCACAGCTCTGGTGCGACGGTGCGCCGCGCGGCTGGCTGTTTCTGGATGAACCCACGTCCGCGCTGGATCTTTACCACCAGCAGCATCTGCTGCGCCTGCTCTCTTCCCTGACCCGTCGGGGGCATTTGCATGTCTGTGTTGTGCTGCACGATCTCAATCTGGCGGCGCTGTGGGCGGATCGGATCCTGTTGTTACATAACGGCAAAATGGTCGCTCAGGGGGCCCCGGAGGCGGTTCTGCAGGCCGATACGCTGACGCGCTGGTACGGCGCGCAGGTGCAGGTTGGCCGACACCCTGCTCATGCTGCACCTCAGGTGTTTCTCGCCCCCTGATCGGGCTGATAAAAATCTTTCAGGGTTTCCAGCAGGGCATGCGCCGCTTTTGAGAGCTGCGTGTGCCCCGGATGGATCACCCCGATACACTTTTCTATCGGCGGGCTGTCCAGCGGAATACAGACCGCACCCAGCGATGTCATCTGCGCCTCGCACAGCGCCGGTACGGCACTGCCGCCCAGCCCGCTGGCGACCATCCTTCCTACCGTCACCAGTTGATGGCTCTCCAGCGCCACCTCCAGCTTGCGGCCGCTACGGGCCAGCTCCTCTTCCATCATCAGGCGCACCGCCGAGGGGCGCTGCAGGGTAATGAAATCCAGCGTCAGCAGTTCATTCCAGGAAAGGCGTTTTTTCACCGCAAGGGGGGACGCTTTCGGCACAATGGCGACAAACCGGTCGAGGCCCAGCGGCGTAAACAGCAGGTTATGCGTCGGCGCTGGTTCAAAGGCGATCCCCATCTCGACCCGCCCTTCCCGCACCATCTCAATCACCTGTTCGTTGATGACATCATGCACGGTGACGTTGATCCCGGCATGGCGATCGCGAAACGCTTTCAGCACCTCCGGCAGGACGTTAGCCGCAAACGACGGCATGGCCGCGACCGAGATTTTGCCGCGCTGCAACGTAAAGCACTGGTGCATTGCCTCTTCCACGTTATCCCAGTCAGCCAGCAGCTGCCGCGCCATCGGTAAAAAGGTTTCGCCCTCCTGCGTCAGGGTGACCTTACGCGTGCTTCGCTGCAGCAGCGGGCCCCCCAGCGCATCCTCCAGCCCTTTAATCGTCAGGCTGAGGGCAGGCTGAGAAAGATTTAACCGTTCGCTGGCGTGCGCAAAATTGAGAGTGTGAGCTACCGCTAAAAACGCGCGTAACTGTTTGACACTCATTCTCATTTTTCATCCTGTTAACTAATTGAAAAAATTTAGTTAACAGGAAATTAATAAAAAAACCAAATGAGTGAGTCACAAATTCAAAATTAACAAAAGAGTCGTCGCCCCCAATGATACCGCCACGGACAACAGGAGGGATGGCTATGGCAGGACTGGATAAACGCGTCGGCAGCTATGCGCAGGCGCTGGAGGGGCTGGCGGACGGGATGACATTGCTGGCGGGCGGCTTTGGCCTGTGCGGTATTCCTGAAAATCTGATTGCGGAAGTCAAACGCCGTCAGGTGCAGGGCCTGACGGTGGTATCGAACAACTGCGGCGTGGATGGTTTCGGGCTCGGGCTGCTGCTGGAGACGCGCCAGGTGCGGAAGGTGGTGGCGTCTTACGTCGGCGAGAACGCGCTGTTCGAACAGCAGGTGCTGAGCGGCGAGCTGGAGGTTGAGCTGACGCCCCAGGGCACGCTGGCCGAAAAGGTGCGCACGGGCGGGGCCGGTATTCCGGCATTTTACACGGCCACCGGCTATGGCACGCCCGTGGCCGCCGGGAAAGAGGTACGTCAGTTTGCCGGTAAGCACTACATCCTTGAAGAGGCCATTACAGGCGATTTTGCGCTGATCAAAGGCTGGAAAGCGGACTGGTACGGCAACGTCATCTACCGCCACACCGCGCAAAATTTCAACCCGCTGATGGCCACCGCAGGACGGATAACCGTGGTGGAGGTGGAAGAGATTGTCCCGCCGGGTGAGCTGCCGCCGTCCGCCATTCACACCCCGGGAATTTACGTCGACAGGCTGATTGTCGGCCAGTTTGAGAAACGCATTGAACAGCGCACGCTGCGCGCAGAGGGAGTCTGACCATGTTAACCCGCGAACAGATGGCCATGCGCGTCGCCCGCGAGCTGCGCGACGGTTACTACGTCAACCTGGGGATCGGTATCCCGACGCTGGTGGCGAACTACATCCCGGCCGGCATGGACGTGATGCTCCAGTCAGAAAACGGACTGCTGGGGATGGGGGAATTTCCCGATGCGCAGAGCCTTGATGCCGACATGATTAACGCTGGTAAGCAGACCGTTACCGCACGAACCGGTGCCGCCATTTTCGACTCGGCCCAGTCCTTCGCCATGATCCGGGGGGGTCACGTCGACCTCACGGTGCTCGGGGCGTTTGAGGTGGACGTGGAAGGCAACATCGCCTCGTGGATGATCCCCGGAAAGATGGTGAAAGGCATGGGCGGCGCCATGGATCTTGTCGCCGGGGCGCAGAACATCATTGTCGTGATGACCCACGCGTCGAAGAGCGGTGAGTCCAAACTGCTGTCGCGCTGCACGCTACCGCTCACCGGCGTGGGCTGCATCCGCCGGGTGTTAACCGACCTGGCCCTGCTGGAAATTAAAGACGGTGCGTTCATTCTGCGTGAATACGCCCCCGGCGTCGGCATTGACGAGATCGTCAGCAAAACTGCCGGAAAAATCATCGTGGCGGACGACGTTCGCGAAATGCGCTTTAGCTGAGGACTCAACATGAAAAACGTCATGATAGTCGGGGCAACGCGAACGCCGATTGGCAGTTTTCGCGGTTCGCTCTCTCCCCTTTCCGCCGTTGAACTTGGTGCTGTCGCGGTGCGCCGCCTGCTTGAGGAGAGCTCGCTTTCGGCAGGTGACACAGACGAACTGATTTTTGGGCAGGTGCTGACGGCAGGCTGCGGACAAAACCCGGCACGTCAGACGGCTTTCGCCGCCGGGCTGCCCGTCAGTACCCCTGCCACCACGGTCAATCTGGTCTGCGGCGCGGGGCTGAAGGCGGTACAGCTTGCGGCACAGGCTATCCGCTGTGGAGACGCAGAGGTGGTGATCGCGGGCGGTCAGGAGAGCATGAGCAATGCCCCTTACCTGCTGGATGGCGCCCGTTCCGGGCTGCGTTTTGGCCACACGGGCCTGCAGGACAGCATGATCGTCGACGGCCTGTGGGATGCGTTTAACGATTACCACATGGGGATCACTGCGGAAAACGTCGCCCGGCAGTACGGCATTTCACGCGAACAGCAGGATGCCTTCGCCGCCGGGTCACAGCAAAAGGCGGCGTCTGCCATCGAATCTGCTCGCTTTGAGGCCGAGATTACCCCGGTAACGGTGAAACAGGGCAAGAAGCCGCCATTGGTGATTCGTCATGACGAACAACCCCGGCCAGGAACCACCGCAGAACAGCTTGCGCAACTGCGCCCCGCGTTTCGCCAGGAGGACGGCACGGTCACGGCGGGGAATGCCTCCACCCTGAACGATGGCGCCGCCGCGGTGTTGATGATGAGCGAAGAAAAAGCGCGGGCGAGCGGACTACCGGTGCTGGGCCGGATCGTGAGCTACGCCGTTACCGGGGTCGACCCGTCCGTAATGGGCATCGGCCCCGTCAGCGCCTGCCAGACCGCGCTGGCGCGGGCAGGCTGGACGCTGGATGAGGTGGATCTCATCGAAGCCAACGAAGCTTTTGCCGCGCAGGCGCTGGCGGTTGGTAACCTGCTTGGCTGGGATGCGCGCAAGGTGAACGTTAACGGTGGCGCTATCGCGCTGGGCCATCCGATTGGTGCATCCGGCTGTCGGATCCTTGTGACGCTGCTGCATGAGATGCAGCGCCGTGACGCCAAAAAAGGGCTGGTCACTCTGTGCATAGGCGGCGGGCAAGGCATTGCGCTGACCGTCGAGCGTTAAACCTCTCGTGAGTACCCGAATATAACAACAGTAAGGAGTCGCAATGAGTGTGTTAATTGCCCTGGCGGCGCTGGCGCTGCTGATGCTGGCGGCCTATCGCGGATATAGTGTTATTCTTTTTGCGCCCATTGCGGCGCTGGGTGCCGTGCTGTTAACCGACCCGGGCGCTGTCGGCCCGACGTTTACCGGCCTGTTTATGGAAAAGATGGTGGGCTTCGTCAAGCTCTACTTCCCGGTGTTCCTGCTGGGCGCCGTGTTTGGCAAGCTGATTGAACTCTCCGGCTTCTCACGATCCATTGTTGCCGCAGCGATTCAAATCCTTGGCCGCCGCCACGCCATTCCGGTGATTGTGCTGGTCTGCGCGCTGTTAACCTACGGCGGCGTGTCGCTCTTTGTGGTGGCGTTTGCCGTTTATCCTTTCGCCGCCGAACTGTTTCGCCAGAGCGGGATCCCCAAACGGCTGATCCCGGCGACCGTGGCGCTGGGGGCGTTCTCGTTCACCATGGACGCCCTGCCCGGCACGCCGCAGATCCAGAATATTATCCCCACCAGCTTCTTCGGCACTAATGCCTGGGCTGCCCCCTGGCTGGGGCTGATTGGCTCGCTGTTTATTATCTGCTTTGGCCTGCTCTGGCTGGAGCGCCAGCGGCGGAAAGCGCTCAATAACAATGAAGGTTACGGCACGGGTCTGAAAAACGAACCGGAAACGCCGGACAACATTAACCTTCCCCATCCGCTGATTGCGATTTCCCCCCTGCTGGTGGTGGGGATCCTCAACCTGCTGTTTACCCGCTGGATCCCCGGCTGGTATGGCACCAGCCACGAGCTGACCCTGCCCGGACTGGCAAAGCCGATTGTGACCGAGGTCAGCAAGATCACCGCCATCTGGGCCGTGGAAGCCGCGCTGATTTCCGGTATCGTGCTGGTGCTGTTCTTTGGCTTTCGCAACATCCGGGGACGTCTGGCGGAAGGCAGTCGGACGGCAGTGAGCGGCGCGATCCTGGCGGCGATGAATACCGCCTCGGAATATGGTTTCGGTGCAGTTATCGCCGCCCTGCCCGGCTTTCTGGTCTTATCCCACGCGCTGGCGGCTATTCCGAACCCGTTACTGAATGAAGCGATCAGCGTAACCGTTCTCGCCGGGATCACCGGTTCGGCTTCAGGTGGGATGAGCATTGCGCTGGCGGCCATGGCAGACAGCTTTGTCGCCGCCGCCCATGCCGCGAATATTCCGCTGGAGGTCCTGCACCGGGTGGCTTCTATGGCCAGCGGTGGCATGGATACACTCCCCCATAACGGCGCGGTGATTACGCTGCTGGCCATCACTGGTCTTAGCCATCGTCAGGCCTATGGCGGTATTTTCGCCATCACGATCATCAAAAGTCTGGCGGTGCTTTTTGTCATTGCCGTGTTCTATCTCACCGGCATTGTGTAAGGAGAATAAAATGAATCTGAACGGTAAAACGGCGCTGGTGACCGGCTCGACCAGCGGTATTGGTCTGGGCATCGCCCGCGTACTGGCAAAGGCCGGAGCGCAGCTGATCCTCAACGGTTTTGGCGACAGTGACGCAGCAAGAGAAGAGATCGCCCGGCTGGGGAAAAAACCGGGCTATCACGATGCAGATCTGCGTGACACCCTGCAAATCGACGCGATGATGCGCTACGCCGACACGCAGTTCGGCGGAGTGGATATTCTTATCAATAATGCCGGGATACAGCATGTCGCCCCGGTTGAGACGTTCCCGGTGGAGAAATGGAACGACATTATTGCCATTAACCTGTCGTCGGTGTTTCACACCAGCAGACTGGCGCTGCCTGCAATGCGCGAGAAAAACTGGGGACGCATCATTAATATCGCCTCCGTGCATGGGCTGGTGGCATCGAAAGAGAAGTCAGCCTATGTCGCCGCCAAGCATGGGGTGGTCGGTTTTACAAAATCCCTGGCGCTGGAGACTGCCCGCACCGGTATTACCGCTAACGCCATCTGCCCGGGATGGGTGCTTACGCCGCTGGTTCAGCAGCAGATCGACAAACGTATCGCAGAAGGGGTGCCTGCGGATCGGGCGCGCGAGCAGTTGCTTGCGGAGAAACAGCCATCAGGAGAGTTTGTTACGCCAGAACAGCTGGGTGAACTGGCGCTGTTTTTATGTAGTGACAGCGCCGTGCACGTGCGGGGCGCTGCGTGGAATATGGACGGCGGGTGGGTCGCCCAGTGACGTATCGGCCGGGCAAACCTGTGCTTCCCGGCCATAACATTAGCTTGAGCAGCTGACCTCCAGCCGCTTGCCCCAGTCAGGCGGGCGGCTGACATAATCGTCGTCCCGGTCGGCAAACGGCGTGCGCAACGCTATGTGCAGCCGGTGTAATTCCGCATACTCACCTTGCTCCGCCTGCTCAATCGCCCGCTGCGCCAGCCAGTTGCGCAAGACCATCGCCGGGTTCGCCGCGTTCATCTGCGCCTGCCGGGTCGCGTCATCCACCTGCTCTTGTTGCAGGCGCGCCCGGTAAGTGGCAAACCAGTCGTCAAACGCCTGTCGGTCGATAAACTCATCGCGCAGCGGTGAGGCGGCGCTATGCTGCTCTGTCTGGCCGAGCATACGGAAGGTACGGGTATAGTCGCTGCCCTCACGCGCCATGAGCGCAAACAAGCCATTCAGAATAGTGTTATCGCCCTTCTCCTGCGTCATCAGCCCCAGCTTGTTGCGCATCAGCGTGCCGTATTCGCGCAGCAATATCTCCTGATAGCCGTCGAGCGCATCATTCAGGGCATCAACGTCGATAAACGGCGACAGGGATTGCGCCAGACGCTGCAGATTCCACAGCCCCACCGCCGGCTGATTGTCAAAGCTGTAGCGCCCCTGATAGTCCGAGTGGTTGCAGATATACCCCGGCTGATAGTCATCGAGA
Source organism: Enterobacter cloacae complex sp. 382A5 (assembly GCF_050031095.1). NCBI lineage: Bacteria > Pseudomonadati > Pseudomonadota > Gammaproteobacteria > Enterobacterales > Enterobacteriaceae > Enterobacter > Enterobacter cloacae complex sp. 382A5. The sequence goes on along the minus strand of NZ_JBLGVK010000001.1, from coordinate 1,882,695 downwards.
AAACCAAACGGACCGTAATCAAAGGTCAGCCCCAGAATTGACATGTTGTCGGTGTTCATCACGCCATGAGCAAAGCCTACGGACTGCCAGCGGGCAATCATGATTGCCGTGCGGGCAACCACATCCCGGAACCAGAGGTGGTATTTGTCGGCCTCGTCCTGTAACTGCGGCCAGTGCCGTCGGATGGCGTAATCGGCAAGCTGGCGTACGTTTTCCGGCTCGCGGCGATAATAAAAGTGTTCAAAATGGCCGAAACGCAGATGGCTTTGCGCAATGCGCATCAGCATCGCGCCTTTCTCTACCGTTTCGCGAACCACCGGGGTGTCACTGGTCACTATCGTCAGCGCGCGCGTGGTGGGAATACCCAGCGCATGCATCGCTTCCGACGCCAGACTTTCACGAATGGTTGAGCGCAGTACCGCGCGCCCGTCGCCCATGCGTGAATAGGGTGTGAGACCCGCCCCTTTCAGGTGCCAGTCGACCGTCTCTCCGCCGGGAAGCTGTTGTTCGCCGAGCAGGATCCCACGGCCGTCCCCCAGCTGTCCCGCCCAGACGCCAAACTGGTGTCCGCTATAGACCTGAGCGAGGGGCTGCATGCCATCGAGCAGCGTTTCCCCTCCCCAGACGCCCGCGCCGTCTGAAGGCTGGAACATTTCCGGTGGGATAGCCAGGTCGTTCGCCAGCGAATCGTTATGCCAGACAAGACGGGAATGATGTAATGGTGTTGGTTTGAGTGCGGTATAAAAACCCGGCAACTCGTCATGCCAGTGCGCAGTAAAAGACAGGGTCATAAGTCCTCCTGCTTTTAGTGTAGAGGGTTTACCCGGACTTAAACACGGGCGAAAGAAAGGGTTATCACTGAACCAGCGTGGTGACGCGCTCTGCAGTTACGGCAGGCCACAGCGCCCCCTGCATGGCACCAAAGTTGAAGGATAAAACGCGCTGCAACAGGGCATGATCGTCAATACCGGCGACGAGCACAGACTGACAATGTGACGTTATTTGCCACAGAATAGCACGCATAAAGGGCTCAAAAGAAAGCGCTGCCGCGTGCTGCTGGATAAACCCTTTGTCCAGAATGACACGTTTAAACAAACCATCATAAACGGCTTTAAGCGAGGCTTCACCGGCACCAAAGTTTGCCAGTACCAGCGGAAAATGAATCGCCATTCTCGCCAGTTCAGGATCGTCTTTTCCGTTATTTAAACCTGGATAATTCTCATTAACAGTAAACTCAAGAAACGGATAACGCTCAAGTATTGAAACAGCGTTCCCATTACTTAATAAAAACTCAACTATTACAGGTGTAATATTGATCCATGCAATTAACTGATGCTGAATAAAAAACAGTTTGCAGGTATCAAGCAATTGCAGTTTTTCTTGAAACAGCGCTAACTCTTCTGCCGGTGTCAGACGTGGGATAACGAGTTCAGTGGGGATCCGTACATCGCTGCCGACGCCAGTAAAGTTAACCGTCACCTCTAATCCTTTAAGCTCACCGGCATTATTGCGGGCAGGCTGGAGCAACAGTTCAGACTGGTAGGCATTATCTAACGTAATAATCATTGCACTCGCCCCGCATTAAAGATGAGAGAGGACATCCTGGAGCAATTGCTGACACAATTCCACTGTCTTGATTTTAATAAGTTTAATTTCATTAGATCCGTATTAATTTTCAGATTTATCCCTGAATCTAAAATAATCTTATCCTGGTTGCTGCGTAATAGCCAGTTTTAGATAAAACAGACACATAAGGACATAAGTAATTTGTTGTAAATTTAACTTTAATCATCTTATTTGCAAAAAAACGGCATGGTTTAATTGTGCCATGCCGTCAGAAATGCGTGGTCGGTGGCGGACTAAATACGTCGTGCCTGCCAGAAATTTTTACGCCAGTAAACATTATCGAGCGAAGAACGCATCACCCCACGACTGGTCGAGGCATGAATAAACTGGTTATCCGTATCATAAATGCCAACATGCAGACCACTTTCACCCGAGCCGGTTTTGAAAAAAACCAGGTCGCCGGGTAACAACTCATCTTTATCAATTTCGGTACCGATTTCAGCCTGTTTGCGCGTTTCGCGCGGAAGCTGCAAATCAAACTTATCCCGGAACGTCATCAGCACAAAGCCGGAGCAATCCACCCCACCACGACTCATGCCACCGTAGCGATACGGTGTCCCGCGCCAGTTGCTCAGCTGATCGTTCAGGCTGGCAATCACGGTGATTGAATCTGAAAGTCGTGGGTTAGGCGGCGGTGCGCGATGGCTACTGCATCCCGCAAGAAATAACGCTGCCACCATGAGAAACCAGAATCGCATGTCCAGACGAATCCTCTGCTTTTTTTATTCTTTTCGTAATTTAGCGTGCAATGGCGCTAACAGGCAAGAAACGGTTACTCGTGTGCGGTAGAAATCAGCATCTTATGCCCTTCGATATCCAGCCTGCGGAACGGCATATGGTAAGCACGAGCGAGATTTGGCGGCGTAAGGACGCTATCGCGCGTGCCGCTGGCGATCATCTTCCCGCACGCCAGAAGCCAGACGCTGTGCGCATGGCGCAGCGTATGGTTCAGGTCATGGCTGCTCATCACCACGGCAATGCCTTGTCGACACAGTGCGCTGAGGAGCGTGTCCAGCGCCGCCTGTTGCGCCACGTCCAGACCGCTCATCGGCTCGTCCAGCAACAACAGTCGCCCGTGAGGGTTGCCCGCCGGATGGATCTGAAGGATCACCGCCGCCAGACGGACGCGCTGCCACTCGCCACCGGAAAGCTGGCTGGCATGCCGGGAAAGTTTGTCCTCTAACCCCAACGCTGCCGCCACTTCGGTGAGCAGCGCGGTCTGCTGTTTATCGTGCAGATGCAGCATCAGATAGTGCCAGACCGGCATCGCAAACGGCGGGACCTGCTGCTGAACAAGGTAGCTCCGCCGGTGCGCCAGCGCGACCGCCGACCAGTCACCAAGGGGGCTATCGAGCAAGGTGATCGAGCCTGGCCCGACTGTCAGCCCCGCCATGCGCGCCAGCAGCGTACTCTTCCCTGCCCCGTTCGGCCCCACCAGATGCAGGATTTCACCTGCACGGATGGCCGCCGTCACCGGCTCCAGACGCCCCGTCTCGGCAACGTCCGTGAGCTGCATCAGCTGCGTCATTATTTCGCCAGCGCCAGCTTGATTGACTCCATGACGATAGGATCTTCAGGCGTCATATCCGGAGAAAAACGCTGAACGACCTGGCCGTCACGACCAATCAGGAATTTTTCGAAATTCCACAGGATGTCGTCCGGATAGAGCGGTGCTCGCCCTTTGCTGGCCATACGCTCGTAAAAGCCACTGCCTTCCGGTGCCACGGCGGTCGGCGCGGCGGCCACCAGTTTGGCATACAGCGGGTGACGATTTTCGCCATTCACATCAATTTTGCTGAACATCGGGAACGTCACGCCATAGGTGGTGCTGCAAAACGTTTTGATCTCCTCTTCGCTGCCCGGCTCCTGACCCAGGAACTGATTGCACGGGAAGCCCAGCACGGTAAAGCCGTCTTTCTCCCAGGCTTTCTGAATGTTCTCCAGCTGCTCGTACTGCGGCGTCAGACCACATTTGGAGGCCACGTTCACAATGAGCAACACGTTGCCTTTGTAGCGTTCCAGGGTGGTTTTGTCCCCGTCGATGGTGGTCACTTCGGTATTCAGAATATCAGACTGCATAGCATTTCCTCAGGTTATCGATTTAACGTCCAGCTTTTAATAGTAGCCAGATAAACACCGGCGCGCCCAGCGTGGCGGTGACCACACCGATGGGCAACTCAGCGGCGTTCAGGGCGAGCCTGGCGATGATATCCGCCACCAGCAGCGTTGCCGCACCGGCCACTGCCGAGGCGGGAAGTAAGATTCGATGGTCGGTGATGCCACACAGACGCAGCATGTGCGGGATAACCAGCCCGATAAAGCCAATCGCCCCCGCCAGCGCCACGCTCACTCCCACCAGCCAGCCGATTGCAATCACCAGCGCGTTGCGCCAGACGCCAATCGGCATCCCGAGCTGGCGGGCTGAGGTTTCACCAAGAGCGAGAATATTCAGCGGCTGCGACTGCACGCCCGCCCAAAGTATGACCGGGACCAGCAGCACCATCAGCCAGCCCTGCCGCCAGTCTACGCCGCCAAACCCGCCCATCATCCAGTACATCAGTTGACGCAGATCGAACGAGGTGGAGAAGTAGACCGCCCAGGTCATCAACGCGCTGCAGATGATCCCCAACGCAACCCCGGCAAGCAGCAGCCGACTGGTTGATAAATGGCGTCGTGCGAAGCGCAGGAGAATAAGGGTGATCAGCAATGCCCCGAGAATGGCGCTGAGGCTAACGCCCCAGGGGGAAAGCGCCCCACCGCCGAGCATCACCGCGGCAATCAGCCCTACACCGGCGCCATTTGAGACACCGAGCAGCCCCGGCTCTGCCAGAGGGTTTTCAAACAACGCCTGCATAATGGTGCCTGAGAGCGCCAGCGCGGCACCGACCAGGATCACCGCCAGCGTGCGCGGCAGACGAATTTGCCAGACGAAAAGCTGCCCTTCAGGACCAAACCAGCGTACCGGGCTTAGCCACTGGTCGCCGGCACACAGGCTGAAACCGGCGGCAACAAAAAGCAGCAGTACCAGCAAAAGCAGGCGGCGTCGATCGGAACGCTGTTGGCGATGGGCAAAATCAAGCATGTGTACGGTTTTATTAGCGTGAGATGTAATTGATTTTACGGCGGGTTTGCCAGCGAGAGCAAAGAAAAAAGGCCGCGAGAGCGGCCTTTTTAGTTAGTTCATATTACTCTGTTTTGGGCGTTGCGTTTTCGACACGGCTTTTTAACTTCTGTCCGGGTCTGAAGGTCACCACGCGGCGGGCTGTAATGGGAATATCTTCCCCCGTCTTCGGGTTACGGCCCGGACGTTGGTTTTTGTCTCGCAAATCAAAATTGCCAAAGCCGGAGAGTTTTACCTGCTCACCATTTTCCAGAGCACGACGGATCTCTTCGAAAAACAGCTCTACCAGCTCTTTGGCATCCCGTTTGCTAAGCCCAAGCTTATCAAACAGATATTCTGACATTTCAGCTTTTGTAAGCGCCATAGGTTCAATCCCTCAATGATGCCTGGAATCGCTCTTTTAATGCCTCTACACATTTGGCGACGGTAGCGGCAATCTCCTCTTCTTCGAGTGTACGGCTGGTATCCTGAAGGATAAGGCTGATAGCGAGGCTCTTGAAACCTTCTGCTACGCCCTTGCCGCGGTACACGTCAAATAAGTTTACGCCAACTACCTGATTTACGCCAACTTTCTTACACTCGGCCAAAATATCTGCTGCAGGCACGTTTTCAGCGACCACAACCGCGATATCACGGCGGTTTGCCGGGAAGCGAGAGACGTCCTGCGCCTGTGGAATCACGCGGTCTGCAACCGGACTCCATTCCAGCTCAAACACGATGGTACGGCCGTTCAGGTCCAGTTTACGTTCCAGCTCAGGATGAACAACGCCAATAAAACCAATGCGTTTGCCCGCTAAATAGATAGCCGCACTTTGGCCCGGATGGAGCGCCGGAATGGCTTCTGCACGGAATTCAATTTCAGATAATTTACCGGTCAGATCGAGAATCGCTTCCAGATCGCCCTTCATATCGTAGAAATCAACCGTGCCTTTTGCCAGGTCCCAGTGCTCTTCATAGCGATTACCGCTGATGGCGCCAGCCAGCATGAGATCCTGACGGATGCCTAAATTTGCCTGATTATCCGGCACAAAGCGCAAACCGCTTTCGAAAATTCGCACACGGTTTTGCTGACGATTCTGGTTGTAGACAATCGTGCCCAGCAGGCCGGTCCACAGAGACAGGCGCATTGCCGACATCTCGCTGGAGATCGGGCTTGGCAGGATCAGCGCCTCCTGGCCTGGATGGATCAGCTGCTGCAGCTTAGGATCGACAAAGCTGTAGGTGATCACTTCCTGATAACCTTTGTCGTTCAGCATGGTTTTCACACGCTTCAGGGAGAGATCGGCTTCACGGTGGGAGCCCATCACCAGACCGGCCTGTACCGGCTCGTCAGGGATGTTGTTGTAGCCGTAGACGCGGGCCACTTCTTCCACCAGATCTTCTTCAATCTCCATGTCGAAACGCCATGACGGCGCAACGGCTTTCCACTCGTCCTGCCCTTCCGTCACGTCGCAACCCAGACGCTTCAGAATATCGGTGACCTGTGCATCGGCAACGTGGTGGCCAATCAGGCGATCCAGCTTGCTGCGACGCAGGGTGATGGTCGCGCGCTTCGGCAGGGTGTCTTCGTTGGTTACATCAATAACCGGGCCCGCTTCGCCGCCGCAGATGTCGATCAGCAGACGGGTCGCACGTTCCATCGCTTTGTACTGCAGCGCCGGGTCAACGCCGCGCTCGTAGCGGTGAGAGGCATCGGTGTGCAGACCATGACGACGCGCACGACCGGTAATAGAGAGCGGGCTGAAGAAGGCACATTCCAGCAGAACGTTTTGCGTTTCATCGTTCACGCCAGAGTGTTCGCCACCGAAGATCCCGCCCATCGCCAGCGCCTTACCGTGATCGGCAATCACCAGCGTGTCGGCATTCAGTTTTGCTTCGCTGCCGTCCAGCAGAACCAGGGTTTCACCCTCTTTCGCCATACGCACGATAATCCCGCCGTCGATACGATCTTTATCGAACGCGTGCATTGGCTGGCCCAGTTCCAGCAGAACATAGTTGGTCACGTCAACAACCGCATCGATAGAACGGATACCGCAGCGACGCAGTTTTTCTTTCATCCACAGCGGGGTTGGCGCTTTGACGTTGATACCTTTCACCACACGACCGAGGTAGCGTGGGCAGGCTTCAGGCGCGTCTACCTGAATAGGCAGGACGTCACTGATGGTAGCAGCAACCGGGACGATCTCCGGCGCGTTCAGTTCGGTCTGGTTCAGCACCGCAACATCGCGGGCCACGCCGATAATCCCTAAGCAGTCCGCACGGTTTGGCGTCACGCTGATTTCGATGGTGTTGTCATCGAGCTTCAGGTATTCGCGGATATCGGTGCCGATTGGCGCATCCAGCGGCAGTTCAATAATGCCGTTGTGATCGTCGGAAATACCCAGCTCGGAGAACGAGCACAGCATGCCTTCAGACGGCTCGCCGCGCAGTTTGGCCGCTTTAATTTTGAAATCGCCCGGCAGCACAGCGCCGACAGTCGCCACGGCCACTTTCAGGCCCTGACGGCAGTTTGGCGCGCCGCAGACGATATCCAGCAGACGATCGCCACCCACATTAACTTTGGTGACGCGCAATTTGTCAGCGTTAGGATGCTGACCACATTCAACCACTTCGCCCACAACCACGCCGGTGAAGGCGCCAGAAACCGGCTCTACACCGTCAACTTCCAGACCCGCCATGGTGATCTGGTTGGAAAGCGCTTCGCTGTCCAGCGTGGTGTTCACCCATTCGCGTAACCACAGTTCACTGAATTTCATTGTTCTGTCCTGCCCTTATTTAAACTGTTTGAGGAAACGCAGATCGTTTTCGAAGAATGCACGCAAATCGGTCACGCCATAACGCAGCATGGTCAGACGCTCCATGCCCATCCCAAACGCAAAGCCGGAGTAAACTTCCGGGTCGATACCCACGTTGCGCAGTACGTTCGGATGCACCATGCCGCAGCCCAGCACTTCCAGCCATTTGCCATTTTTGCCCATCACGTCCACTTCCGCAGACGGTTCGGTGAACGGGAAATAGGACGGACGGAAACGAACCTGCAGATCTTCCTCAAAGAAGTTGTTCAGGAAGTCGTGCAGCGTGCCTTTCAGGTTGGTGAAGCTGATGTTTTTATCAACGATCAGTCCTTCCATCTGGTGGAACATTGGGGTGTGGGTCTGATCGTAATCGTTACGGTACACGCGGCCCGGTGCAATGATACGGATTGGGGGTTCCTGCTCCTTCATGGTACGGATCTGTACGCCGGAGGTCTGAGTACGCAGCAGACGGGTGGCGTCGAACCAGAAAGTGTCGTGGTCAGCACGTGCCGGATGATGGCCTGGAATGTTCAGAGCGTCGAAGTTATGGTAATCATCTTCGATTTCCGGGCCAGTCGCCACGGTAAAGCCGAGCTCACCGAAGAAACTTTCAATACGATCGATGGTGCGGGTCACCGGATGCAGGCCACCGTTTTCGATACGGCGCCCAGGCAGAGAAACATCGATCGTCTCTGCCGCCAGACGCGCATTCAGCACGGCACTTTCCAGCGCCGCTTTACGCGCGTTCAGAGCCTGTTGCACCTGCTCTTTGGCTTCGTTTATCACCGCACCGGCTGCCGGGCGATCTTCCGGCGGCAACTCACGCAGGGTAGTCATTTGAAGGGTCAGATGCCCTTTCTTACCCAGATATTCGACGCGGACATTGTCTAACGCGGCAACATCTGAGGCCTGATTAATGGCGGCTGTTGCACTGGCAACCAGCTCTGCGAGATGTGACATGATTTTCCTCATTATGTCGGTACAGACACCGATTTGGTGGACGTATTCTCTCAAATTCAGGCACAAAAAAAGCCTCCATCGGGAGGCTTATCTGGCGCTGTTTTTCGTTTCATCTTTCACGCGCTAGCCTCCTGAAGTCAGGTGCTAAAGTAAAAGAAGAAGCGGAAAATAGCAGCATTCATGCTTGCGTTACCTTGTGTGGTAAAAACCGTTAAGACCTTATTGAAAAGCCTGCACGGATAAAAGTCAATCTTCTGATAAGGTTATACCCTAAATAATTCGGAACGAACGCAGCCAACGCAGGTACAGCTTGAAGTATGACGGGTATATGAAAAGAGGGAGCCAGGCCCCCTCTCTCAACTGGCTTATGCCAGTGCTGCTTTCGCTTTTTCGACCAGCGCGGTGAACGCGACTTTGTCGAATACTGCGATGTCAGCCAGGATCTTACGGTCGATTTCAACAGAGGCTTTTTTCAGGCCGTTGATGAATTTGCTGTAAGAAATACCGTTCTGACGTGCTGCTGCGTTGATACGCGCAATCCACAGTTGACGGAACTGACGCTTACGCTGACGACGGTCACGGTAAGCGTACTGACCTGCTTTGATAACAGCCTGGAAGGCAACGCGGTATACGCGTGAACGCGCACCGTAGTAGCCTTTAGCTTGTTTCAAAATTTTCTTGTGACGTGCACGTGCAATTACACCACGTTTTACGCGAGCCATGTGTGCTCTCCTGTATCTATTCTAAGTTAAAAAAGTTAAACGTTAACGACTTATGCGTACGGCAGGCACGCGATAACCAGGCCCAGATCGCCTTTAGAAACCATGGCTTTTGGACGCAGGTGACGTTTACGCTTGGTAGCTTTCTTAGTCAGAATGTGACGCAGGTTAGCGTGCTTGTGCTTAAAACCACCTTTACCGGTTTTTTTGAAGCGCTTAGCAGCACCGCGTACGGTCTTAATTTTTGGCATTTTAATAACTTCCACTTCGCATTGTTAAATAAACGAAACATAGGCGAGCAAAACCTATGAGGCCCGAAGGCTCCACAGATTTTGCTGCTTGAAGGCCTTACTGTTTCTTCTTAGGAGCGAGCACCATGATCATCTGGCGGCCTTCGATCTTCGTAGGGAAGGATTCGACTACTGCCAGTTCACTCAGATCGTCACGGACGCGGTTAAGCACTTCCATACCAATCTGTTGGTGGGCCATTTCACGACCGCGGAAACGCAGTGTGATCTTGGCCTTATCGCCATCTTCCAGAAAGCGAATCAGGCTGCGGAGTTTTACCTGATAATCGCCATCGTCGGTACCAGGACGGAATTTAATTTCCTTAACCTGGATAACTTTTTGCTTCTTCTTCTGTTCCTTAGAAGACTTACTTTTTTCATAAAGGAACTTGCCGTAGTCCATGATACGACAAACTGGCGGTTCGGCGTTAGGGCTGATTTCAACTAAATCTACTCCAGCTTCTTCAGCTTTTTCGATTGCTTCTCTCAGACTCACAATCCCCAGCTGCTCGCCTTCCAGACCTGTTAAGCGAACTTCCTGGGCGCGAATCTCGCCATTGATACGATTCGGACGTGCCGTTTGAACTCGTTTTCCGCCTTTAATACCTTATTCCTCCAGTTGTTGAAGACTGCGGCTGCGAATCTCTTGTTGCAGCTTCTCAATCACTTCACTTACGTCCAGGCTGCCCAGGTCTTTACCACGGCGGGTGCGAACGGCAACTTTGCCTGCTTCCACCTCTTTATCACCACAGACCAACATATACGGGACACGACGTAAAGTGTGCTCGCGGATTTTAAAGCCAATCTTCTCATTTCTCAAGTCTGCTTTTACGCGAATGCCCGCATTTTGTAGTTTCTGCGTCAATTCTTTAACGTAATCCGCCTGAGAATCGGTAATGTTCATGACCACTACCTGCACCGGCGCAAGCCAGGTTGGGAAGAAGCCCGCGAACTCTTCGGTCAGGATGCCAATGAAGCGCTCCAGAGAACCAAGAATAGCACGGTGAATCATTACAGGGACCTGACGCTCGTTGTCTTCGCCAACGTAAGAGGCGCTTAAACGCTGAGGCAGGGAGAAGTCCAGCTGTACTGTGCCGCACTGCCAAGCTCTGTCGAGACAGTCATACAGGGTAAATTCAATTTTCGGACCGTAGAAGGCGCCCTCACCCAGCTGGTATTCAAACGGAATTCCGTTCTCTTCCAGCGCCACGGCGAGATCCGCTTCTGCACGATCCCAGGTCTCATCGCTACCGATACGTTTTTCCGGACGCGTTGAGAGTTTGACCACGATCTTCTCGAAGCCAAAGGTACTGTACATATCGTAGACCATACGAATACAGGCGTTAACTTCATCACGTACCTGATCTTCAGTACAGAAGATATGCGCATCATCCTGCGTAAAGCCACGAACACGCATCAGACCGTGCAGCGCACCTGATGGCTCGTTACGGTGGCAGCTACCGAACTCTGCCATACGCAGCGGCAGATCGCGGTAAGATTTCAGACCCTGGTTAAAGATCTGAACGTGGCCCGGGCAGTTCATTGGCTTGATGCAGTATTCACGGTTCTCAGAAGAGGTGGTGAACATCGCATCTTTGTAGTTGTCCCAGTGGCCGGTTTTTTCCCACAGCACACGGTCCATCATGAACGGACCTTTCACTTCCTGATACTGGTACTCTTTCAGCTTGGAACGCACGAAGGTTTCCAGTTCACGGAAAATAGTCCAGCCGTCGTTATGCCAGAAGACCATACCCGGTGCTTCTTCCTGCATATGGTACAGATCAAGCTGTTTACCGATTTTACGGTGGTCACGCTTCGCCGCCTCTTCCAGGCGCTGCAGGTAGGCGTTCAGGGCTTTTTTATCTGCCCACGCGGTACCATAAATACGCTGCAACATCTTGTTGTTGCTATCGCCACGCCAGTAGGCGCCAGCAATTTTCATCAGTTTGAAGTGATGGCAGAAGCGCATATTCGGCACGTGCGGCCCGCGGCACATGTCGATGTATTCCTGGTGATGATACAAGCCAGGCTTGTCATCATGAGCAATGTTCTCATCAAGAATAGAGACTTTATAGCTCTCGCCACGCTTCACGAAGGTTTCACGCGCTTCGTGCCAGCTGACTTTCTTCTTAATGACGTCATAGTTGGTTTCGGCGAGCTCGTGCATACGTTTCTCGAGCGCGTCGATATCTTCCTGGGTCAGGGTGTGGTCAAGGTCAACGTCGTAGTAGAAGCCGTTGTCGATAACCGGGCCGATCGCCATTTTGGTGTTTGGCCACAGCTGTTTGATGGCATGACCTAACAGGTGCGCACAGGAGTGACGAATGATCTCCAGACCTTCTTCATCTTTTGCGGTGATGATAGAGAGTTGCGCGTCGTTTTCGATCAGATCGGATGCATCAACCAGCTCACCGTTCACACGGCCCGCGATGGTCGCTTTCGCGAGTCCAAGACCGATGTCCAGGGCAACATCCATTGGGCTAACGGCGTGGTCGAAATGGCGTTGGCTGCCATCAGGAAGAGTAATTACAGGCATTTTATATCCTTATTTGCAGTGATGCCCCACACATAAGAGCATATACAAAGAAAATAATCATAGTTTAACAAGAGATTACGACACCATCTGACCAACAATCGTCAAATTGGCTCGTCATCCTGCACCTGCCAAAATCAGAATAATGCCGGTTTACGGCAGGCTTTCTAATGGTAACACTAATGACAGGGCGTATGCACCCTCTGCGACCAGTTTGAACGTATGAGGGCACGTTCGCCTGCCAGAGCTCGCAATACCCGATTGTTGAGCTATTCTTGAACAGGTCCTGACACAGCCATGAGGCATCACATGAATGTATCCAGTAGAACCGTAGTGATATTGAATATACTTTCTGCTGCCGGTTTAGCGTTGATCCTTGCCGAGAGATTTCATTGGTTCTAGCCCAACCGATGATGTGGCATAACCTTCTGTCCCCGACAGCGCGTATTTTGATAGACTGAAGGCATCAACAGACAAGGATTAGGTTATGCCAACAAAACGATTTGCCGTCAAACACTGGAAAATGGTGCTGGTCTTAATTGCCATCTGCGGTGCAATGCTGCTATTGCGTTGGGCGGCGATGATTTGGGGCTAAGCGGGAATTTGACGCAACGGCGGACAGAATAAAACACGTTATCGATATTCCACCTGTTTTTCGTCAAGGCGAAATACAGGTGGAATAATGGCGTACACAATTACCTGTCAGGACCATTCACCTGCTACCAGTTTATGTACATCAAACGCGTCATTCATTGATTGACCGGTAGACGGCGCGCCCGGCGCGATGTTTGACCCGGCTTCAACGTCAGAAGCGTGAGTCATTCCAACCTGACTGGCATCATCTGCAGCGAATACACCAAACGAAAGTGCAGAAAGCACCATAGCTGCAGCAGTATTTTTGATTTTTTTCATACTATTATTCTCTTTCTGAAGACATGCAATACTTCTCAAGGCAAATAAATGCCTGTGTATTGAGTATAACGCTGGTTCATCCTTTTGCCTCGCCTGGTTATTATCAATTTGTGTCAAATAAACAGACTGCGGTCTGGCCAGGATGAATTATGAAGAAATTAAGAAGATTTTTGTGGGCCAATTATTTTAAAACAGCGTTTAATATAAAACAGCACAGTTTCTGAAAATAAAAAACGGGCCGAAATAATCGGCCCGTCTGCATTACATCTTATAGCCCAGTGAAACGGTGGTTCTGCGGTCGGTATGATCCGGCGCAGTCTCTGGAGGCGAAGAGTTCCAGGTCACGTTATAGGCCACTTTCAGGCCAAAGTGTTCGTTGATGTCCACATTCAGCGCTGTCTCAGAATTCAGCGTTGTGTCCTCGGCGCCAAACACAGAAACACCCTGGGTGAACTTCGTGTTGTCGGTCATCTGCCAGGCGTAGGTGCCAGACGCATAGCCGAGCGGTTGCGTTTTGGTATCGCCGTCGGTGAACTCGTCATAACGGACACCCGGACCGAATTCGAAGCGGAAGCTATGAACCGGACCGTTCAGGAACTGACGACCATAACCTGCGGTGAAGACATCGCGTTGACGATAGCCGTTGTAGCGGTCAGTCAGCCAGCTTGCCTGCCCAAACAGGTAGTCATAGTCAGTCATGTTGTAACGGCTACGTCCACCTACCGCGTATTTCTCGGAGGAGCGTTCATCGTTAGCGGAGGTGTTGCTGGCGTTTCCCCACAGAGACCAGGCGGTGGTGTTACCGTACCAGGTCAACGTGCTATCCGCCGTCAGAGAGGAGCTTTTCGTGTTACCGGATTGCGCCAGGTACCCGGCGTTCAAATTACCTTCAAAAGGTTTTTTCGCCGCGGTGGGATCGTCCATGACAGTAAAAACGGAATCATCAGCGGTTGCGCTCATAGCCGCAAACACGCCACCCGCCAGCATCAGTGCAGCGGGCACTGTCTTCAAAAGCTTCATTTTATTAAGGAGTCCGTACAACAAAAAAAGAGACCACACGGTCCCGGAAACTTTCTTGAGGATCAATGACAAGGCGTCCAGAGAAAGGTAACAAATTATAAAAAGCCGCAAATAACATAGCAATGTTTTCTTATTTCATTTTTTGAATAAGAACGATCCCAAAATGCGTTTTATTTTATATATCGCTTAGCCTTCGCTTTGTCATTATTCATATTGAAAATCATACTGTTATTTACATTGCCTTCCTGCCAAATGGTGCCAGACTAAAAGGAACCCACGCTAAAAGGAGGTAATGATGGTTTCTATCTACACTCTGACGCTCTCCCCTTCTCTCGATTCCGCCACCCTCACGCCGCAGATTTACCCGGAAGGTAAACTCCGCTGCAGTGCCCCGGTGTTTGAGCCCGGCGGCGGAGGGATCAACGTGGCACGCGCCATCACCCATCTCGGTGGGAAAGCCACGGCGATATTCCCCGCAGGCGGAGCCACCGGCGAACATCTTGTCTCTCTGCTGGCTGATGAACAGGTCGCCGTGGAGACGGTCGAGGCCAAAGACTGGACGCGTCAAAATCTGCACGTGCACGTGGAGTCCAGCGGAGAGCAATATCGCTTTGTGATGCCAGGCGCCAGACTGAGCGACGACGAGTTCCGTCAGCTTGAAGAGAAAGTGCTGACGATTGAAAGCGGTTCACTGCTGGTCATCAGCGGCAGTCTGCCACCCGGTGTCAGTACGGAAAAGCTGACGGCGCTCATTCGGGCCGCACAGCAGCGCGGCATCCGCTGTATTGTAGACAGCAGCGGCGAGGCGTTGCAGGCAGCGTTAGAGCCGGGCAATCTTGAGCTGGTCAAACCAAACCAGAAAGAGCTGAGCGCGCTGGTTAACCGCGAACTTACTCAGCCGGATGATGTGCGCAGCGCGGCCCAGGAGCTGGTGCGCACGGGTAAAGCGCGGCGCGTAGTGGTCTCTCTTGGCCCGCAGGGGGCGCTGGCCGTGGATGAAACGGGGTCAGTGCAGGTTGTCCCGCCGCCGATGAAAAGCCAGAGCACCGTAGGCGCAGGCGACAGCATGGTTGGGGCAATGACGCTAAAACTGGCGCAGGGCGCGACGCTGCTGGAGATGACACGCTACGGCGTGGCGGCAGGTAGCGCGGCAACCATCAACCAGGGAACGCGGCTGTGTTCGCTGGCCGATACGCAAAAAATTGTCGATTACCTGTCCCGAAATTAACCCGCTTTCCCCTTCGCGCTGAAGGGGAAATGCAGTGCAAAGTCGCCAAACACACACTATCGACTATGCTAAGAAAACTTTCATGATAACAATGAGGTGAATTATGAGCAGTGGTGACATCACCCGCTACGTCGTTACCGTCAACATTCATGAAGCGTCGCTGACCGAGCTGAATGAGCTTAACAACGCCTTTACCCGGGCCAATTTCCTGCTCACGCTGACGGATGAAGAAGGCAATATTCATGATTTAGGCACGCTGGCATTCGGCCTGATAAGCGCCCTCAGCGAAGAGGAGGTTCGCGCGCTGGCGGAAAGCCTGGCTGAGAGCGTGACAGATAAACCTGCCGAAATTGATGTGGATACCTGGGAAACCTGGCAGAAAAAAGAACAATAAGTGCCCTGCATGAAGGTAAACCGCTCAGGTGTGCGTTAGTTCGTATTTTTTTACCGCAGTTATGCGCTAACTTTATGATCTGGCAGACAACATGGGAGAGAGATCATGTGGCAGGCTATCAGTCATCTTTTACGTGAACAACTGGGCGAAGGTGAAATTGAACTGCGTAACGAACTGCCAGGCGGAGAGATCCACGCCGCATGGCATATACGCTACTCAGGGCGCGATCTCTTCGTAAAATGCGACGAGCGAGAGTTGCTCCCGATTTTCACCGCCGAAGCCGATCAACTGGAACTGTTGTCGCGCAGCAAAACGGTCACCGTCCCGGAGGTGCTGGCCGTGGGCAGCGACCGCGACTACAGCTTTCTGGTGATGGAATATCTCCCTGCCCGTCCGCTGGATGCCCACAATGCGTTTATTCTGGGACAGCAGATAGCGCGCCTGCATCAATGGAGCGACCAGCCGCAGTTTGGTCTCGACTTTGATAATGATCTCTCCACCACACCACAACCGAATGCCTGGCAACGCCGCTGGTCGACCTTTTTTGCCGAGCAGCGTATCGGCTGGCAGCTTGAGCTCGCCGCCGAGAAAGGCCTCGAATTTGGCAACATTGATGCTATCGTCG
The DNA here is from genome assembly GCF_050031095.1 of Enterobacter cloacae complex sp. 382A5. Classification (NCBI taxonomy): domain Bacteria; kingdom Pseudomonadati; phylum Pseudomonadota; class Gammaproteobacteria; order Enterobacterales; family Enterobacteriaceae; genus Enterobacter; species Enterobacter cloacae complex sp. 382A5. The sequence goes on along the minus strand of NZ_JBLGVK010000001.1, from coordinate 1,866,475 downwards.
AGCATATACAGCAGCGCCTGGCCTCTCATCAGCCTCAGCCTTCTTTGCTGCACGGCGATTTGTGGTCCGATAACTGCGCGCTGGGCCCCAATGGGCCGTATATATACGATCCGGCCTGCTACTGGGGCGACAGAGAGTGCGACCTCGCCATGCTGCCCCTGCACCCCGAGCAGCCGCCACAAATTTATGACGGTTATCAGTCAATCTCCCCCTTACCGCAGGGCTTCCTCGACCGTCAGCCAGTGTATCAGCTTTATACCCTGATGAACCGCGCAATCCTGTTTGGGGGTGAGCATCTGGTGAACGCACAGCGGGCGCTTGAGCGCGTGCTGGCCGCGTGAAGGCAGGACGGGTGGCCTCAGGCCACCCTGTGATTATAAAAAGCCGAGCAGTGAGAAAAAGAAGTAGCCCGCCACAATAATGATCACCGGCAGGACATAGAGCGGAAAGATTTGCAGGAAGATAGAGTGACGCGGCACCACGATGCGGGACTCGATCTGCTCACGCGTCATCCCTTCCGGGCCTTTGGCCTGTTCCAGAATCATCTGGTCTTCCACCCCTTCACGTAAAAAACGGGTCTGACGGCTCATGCGTGCGCCTGACGCCTGTAACGCCATGGCGATAAAAATCAGCGCATAAATCACCCAAAACCCGATATTCAGCTGCTGGTGAAAGTCCGGCGTGGGCGAGTTGAACCAGAAGATATTCAAAAATGGCGTGTTGAAACGCATCATCTCAATCATGACATGCGCAAAATCAAGCATGACCGCATTGATACCCGGCTGTTTTTCGCTGTGATCGTACATAAACTTGAGCACAGAAATCAGCGTAGAAATAACGGCAGGAATAAAAATCACCCAGCCAGCAACCCGTTTTAAGACAGCAATGCGTCCAGCTTGTTGATACGTCATCAGTTCCTCTTCATAAAGACGCGTTATTTGTGGCTAAGTCTACCTCCTGACCGTCATTTTCGCCCGATCTTTAAAGGCAATATGCTAAATTGCAGATTGTACTTAGCACGTATCGTCTGTCGTACACCCTTAATAAGGAGACGTTGTGATGTCGACACCGCGCCAAATTCTTGCCGCTATTTTTGACATGGATGGATTACTGATCGATTCCGAACCGCTCTGGGATCGTGCTGAACTGGACGTCATGGCCAGCCTCGGCGTCGATATCAGCCGCCGCCATGAACTTCCGGATACGCTGGGCTTGCGTATCGATATGGTGGTTGACCTGTGGTATGCCCATCAGCCATGGGTGGGCCCGGATCGCGATGAGGTCACCGCCCGCATTATCAGCCGCGCCATTGCGCTGGTGGAAGAGTCCAGGCCGCTGCTGCCGGGCGTCCGTGAAGCTGTCGCTCTGTGCAAGGCGCAGGGGCTGAAGGTGGGACTGGCCTCCGCCTCCCCGCTGCACATGCTGGAAAAAGTGCTCACTATGTTCGAGCTGCGTGACAGTTTCGATGCGCTGTCCTCTGCGGAAAAGCTCCCCTACAGTAAGCCCCATCCCCAGGTGTATATGGATTGTGCCGCTAAGCTCGGTCTTGACCCGCTAACCTGCGTGGCGCTGGAAGATTCCGTTAACGGCATGGTGGCCTCTAAAGCTGCGCGGATGCGTTCCATTGTCGTTCCTGCTGAAGAAGGCCGACACGATCCCCGTTTTGCGCTTGCCGACGTGAAGCTAAACTCCCTGGCTGACCTGACGGTGCAACACCTGCGAGGCGAATAAACGCTCTGTTTCAGGCAGCCTCGTGCTGCCTGAAAATAAAATAAAACACCGTTCCATTTCGGTTGCATTTCTCACGCCCGACTCCTATTCTAAGTTTCAGAACGACAATCACCTGCTTCTGAGGCGCGAATGATACTGGATACCTTTACTCTTTCAGGAAAAGTGGCCATCGTCACCGGATGCGATACCGGTCTGGGGCAAGGCATGGCCATCGCGCTGGCACAGGCGGGCTGCGATATCGTGGGCGTCAACCGTAAAGCGCCTGAGCAAACAGCGGCCAGCGTGACGGCGCTCGGCAGACGGTTTACGGCCATTCGGGCCGACCTCGGCCAGCAGGCGAGTCTTCAGGGCGTTGTGGAGCGTGCCGTCGCTGAGATGGGGCGCGTCGATATTCTGGTGAATAACGCCGGGACGATTCGCCGGGAAGATGCGCTGGCGTTCACGGAAAAGGACTGGGATGAGGTGATCGACCTCAATCTGAAATCCGTCTTCTTCCTCTCACAGGCCGTGGCAAAGCAGTTTATCGCCCAGGGTCAGGGTGGGAAAATCATCAACATCGCCTCAATGCTCTCCTTCCAGGGCGGCATCCGCGTGCCCTCTTATACCGCCTCAAAAAGTGGCGTGCTGGGGATCACCCGTCTGCTGGCGAACGAGTGGGCGGCGCATGGTATTAACGTCAACGCTATCGCACCGGGTTACATGGCGACCAATAATACGCAGCAGCTGCGTGATGACGAGCAGCGTAGCCAGGAAATCCTTGACCGCATTCCTGCCGGGCGTTGGGGCGTACCGGAAGATCTGCAGGGCCCGGTGGTATTTTTGGCCTCCGCCGCGTCAGACTACGTGAACGGCCATACCCTGGCCGTCGACGGGGGCTGGCTGGCGCGTTGACCCGCTTTGTGACAAAGAGTTACACCGTCACCTCTTTCGCCTACTGTATAAAAACCCTATACTGTATGAATTGACAGTTTCCTGGGTTTTATCATGACGGCGGAAGGCCACCTGCTTTTTTCCATTGCGTGCGCAGTATTTGCCAAAAACGCTGAGCTTACCCCCGTGCTTGCACAGGGGGACTGGTGGCATATTGTTCCTTCTGCCGTGCTGACCTGCCTGTTGCCCGACATCGACCATCCTAAATCTTTTCTTGGGCAACGCCTGAAGTGGATCTCAAAACCTATCGCCCGTGCGTTTGGCCATCGCGGGTTTACGCACAGCCTGCTGGCCGTGTTTGCCCTGCTGACGCTGTTCTATTTAAAAGTACCTGAAAGCTGGATAGTGCCCGCCGATGCCATTCAGGGCATGGTGCTGGGCTATTTGAGTCATATTCTCGCCGATATGCTGACGCCTGCTGGCGTGCCGCTGCTGTGGCCCTGCCGCTGGCGTTTCCGCCTGCCTGTTCTCGTTCCCCAGAAAGGGAATCAGCTTGAGCGCGTGTTGTGCATGGCTCTGTTCGCCTATGCCGTCTGGATGCCGCAGACATTGCCCGAAAACAGTGCAGTGCGCTGGTCTTCTCAGATGATCAATTCGCTGCAATTTCAGTTCAATCGCTTTATTCATCACCAGATTGAACAGTAAACCAGCAAAATTATCGCATTTGTCATAACCCATTCCATTTGGATATAAGCGCGACATCACACTTCTGCTAACCTTGCGCCAACAGGACCGGTAAAAACCGGCCACATAATAAATCAGGAGAACGGGGATGAATTTTCCACTCATCGCGAACATTGTCGTGTTCGTTATATTGCTATTGCTTCTCGCCCAGGCGCGTCACAAACAGTGGAGCCTGGCGAAGAAAGTGCTGGTGGGTCTGGTCATGGGTGTCGTGTTTGGCCTGGCCTTACATGCCGTCTACGGCTCCGATAGCCCGATACTGAAAGACTCCATTCAGTGGTTCAATATTGTCGGTAACGGCTATGTCCAGTTGCTGCAGATGATCGTCATGCCGCTGGTATTTGCCTCTATTCTGAGCGCTGTTGCTCGTCTGCATAACGCTACGCAGTTGGGTAAAATCAGTTTCCTGACCATCGGTACGCTGCTGTTTACCACGCTGATTGCTGCGCTGGTGGGTGTGCTGGTGACTAACCTGTTCGGCCTGACCGCCGAGGGTCTGGTTCAGGGTACAGCTGAAACCGCGCGTCTGACCGCAATTCAGACCAACTACGTGGGTAAAGTCGCTGACCTGACGGTGCCGCAAATGGTGCTCTCCTTCATTCCGAAGAACCCGTTTGCTGACCTGACAGGCGCCAGCCCAACTTCCATCATCAGCGTGGTGATTTTCGCTGCCTTCCTGGGCGTGGCGGCACTGAAGCTGCTGAAAGACGATGCGCCGAAAGGCGAGCGCGTGCTGACCGCTATCGATACCCTGCAAAGCTGGGTGATGAAGCTGGTTCGTCTGGTGATGCAGCTGACCCCTTACGGTGTTCTGGCACTGATGACCAAAGTGGTTGCTGGCTCTAACCTGCAGGACATCATTAAGCTGGGCAGCTTCGTCGTCGCCTCTTATCTGGGTCTGGGCATTATGTTTGTCGTACACGGCATCCTGCTGGGTGTGAACGGCGTAAGCCCGCTGAAATACTTCCGTAAAGTCTGGCCGGTGCTGACCTTTGCCTTCACCAGCCGTTCCAGCGCCGCATCTATTCCGCTGAACGTCGAAGCGCAGACTCGTCGCCTGGGTGTACCTGAGTCTATTGCCAGCTTCTCGGCCTCCTTTGGTGCCACGATTGGTCAGAACGGGTGTGCGGGTCTCTACCCGGCGATGCTGGCCGTGATGGTTGCGCCAACGGTTGGGATCAATCCGCTGGATCCGGTCTGGATTGCTACGCTGGTCGGTATTGTCACCATTAGCTCCGCAGGCGTTGCGGGCGTGGGCGGCGGTGCTACCTTCGCCGCGCTGATTGTTCTGCCTGCGCTGGGCCTGCCGGTAACGCTGGTGGCCCTGCTGATCTCCGTTGAACCGCTGATCGACATGGGGCGTACCGCACTGAACGTGAGCGGCTCAATGACGGCCGGTACGCTGACCAGCCAGTGGCTGAAGCAGACCGACAAAGCCATTCTGGATAGTGAAGATGACGCCGAACTGGCGCACCGTTAATCATTGAAAATAAAAAAACCGCCATCAGGCGGTTTTTTTATACGTGTTATTTTTCAAACTTCTTCATCCTGTCGAATTTGTACCGCCCACCGCTGGGCCGCTTCCGGCACAGTAAACACCGGAGAACGACGGAAATGCTCGCCAATCAGCACAAAGGCCACATATTTGCCACGTAACTGCCAGACATCGCGATAGCCATCCACCTTCAGCGCATGTTCAGGGGGAGCGGGTTCGACACGGGGCACGTAGCTAATAACCTGGCGATTTTGTTGACGAAGAGGTTTCATAAGCGACTGGTTCATTAAAGCACATTCTGAAAGCAGGAAATTTCTATGATAGCCGATCCTGCCCCCACGCGTCGCGCCTTGCGTGTGGTGGACCGCCTCTTTTACTAAGGCGGTGTCTGAAAAAGCCGAGTTCGCCTGCCCTTTCCGTACATTGTTCTATAGTTAACAGGGTTTTTTAGGAATGAATAAAGGAGAAGCGTGCAATGTCGAACAAAGATAACACACATCAATCACCCATTCATGGCACTGAAGAATCACAGCCGGGTATGGACTCCCTTGCACCTGAAGATGGCTCTCATCGCCCTTCACCGGGTCCCTCAGCCCCTGGCGAGCAGCCGACCGCGCCCGGTAGCATGAAATCGCCGGACACCGGCAATGAGAAGCTAAAATCACTCGAGCCACACCGCAAAGGCGGAGAAGGCTATGCGTTGACCACCAATCAGGGGGTGCGCATCGCTGACGATCAGAATTCCCTGCGCGCGGGATCCCGCGGACCGACCCTGCTGGAAGACTTCATCCTGCGGGAAAAAATTACCCACTTTGACCATGAACGCATCCCGGAGCGTATCGTGCACGCGCGCGGTTCCGCCGCTCACGGCTATTTCCAGCCCTACAAGAGCCTGAAGGAAATCACCAAAGCTGACTTCCTTTCAGACCCGGATAAGATCACCCCCGTATTTGTGCGCTTTTCCACCGTGCAGGGTGGCGCAGGTTCGGCAGATACCGTGCGAGATATTCGCGGCTTTGCCACCAAGTTTTATACCGAAGAGGGTATCTTCGACCTGGTCGGCAATAACACCCCGGTCTTTTTCATTCAGGATGCGCATAAATTTCCTGACTTTGTCCATGCGGTAAAACCGGAGCCCCACTGGGCGATACCGCAGGGACAAAGTGCGCATGACACCTTCTGGGACTATGTCTCCCTGCAACCCGAGACGTTACACAACGTGATGTGGGCGATGTCTGACCGCGGGATCCCGCGCAGCTATCGCACCATGGAAGGGTTTGGCATTCATACCTTCCGGATGATCAACGCCGAGGGCAAAGCGACATTTGTCCGTTTCCACTGGAAACCGGTCGCCGGGAAAGCCTCGCTGGTGTGGGATGAAGCCCAGAAGCTGACCGGGCGCGATCCGGACTTCCATCGCCGCGAGCTGTGGGAATCCATTGAAGCGGGCGATTTCCCGGAATATGAGCTGGGGTTACAGCTGATCCCGGAAGAGGACGAATTCAAATTCGATTTTGACCTGCTGGATCCGACCAAACTGATCCCCGAGGAGCTGGTACCGGTTCAGCTGGTGGGCAAAATGGTGCTTAACCGCAACCCGGATAACTTCTTTGCCGAGAACGAACAGGCGGCTTTCCACCCCGGTCATATCGTCCCGGGCCTGGATTTCACCAACGATCCGCTGCTGCAGGGGCGACTGTTCTCCTACACCGATACGCAGATCAGCCGACTCGGCGGGCCGAACTTCCATGAAATTCCGATTAACCGCCCCACCTGTCCGTACCACAATTTCCAGCGCGACGGGATGCATCGTCAGGATATCGATACCAACCCGGCCAACTATGAGCCGAACTCCATCAACGATAACTGGCCGCGTGAAACGCCTCCTGGCCCGAAACGGGGTGGATTTGAGTCGTATCAGGAACGTGTGGATGGCAACAAAATCCGCGAGCGCAGCCCGTCATTTGGAGAGTATTACGCCCACCCTCGCCTGTTCTGGAACAGCCAGACACCGATTGAGCAGCAGCATATTATCGGCGGCTTCAGCTTTGAACTGAGCAAGGTTGTGCGGACCTACATCCGCGAGCGCGTGGTCGATCAGCTGGCACACATTGATATTCAACTCGCCCAGAGCGTGGCCGATAACCTCGGCATTACGCTGACGGATGAGCAACGCAATCTTGCCCCGCCAAAAGAGGTCAACGGGGTGAAAAAAGATCCGTCGCTCAGCCTGTACGCGGTGCCGGGAGGCTCGATTAAAGGCCGTGTGGTGGCGATCCTGCTTAACGACAAAACCCGCGCCAGCGACGTGCTGGGGATCATGCAGGCGCTGAAAACCAAAGGCGTACACGCCAAACTGCTCTACTCCCGAATGGGTGAAGTAACTGCCGATGACGGGTCAGTGCTGCCGGTTGCCGCCACCTTTGCCGGTGCGCCATCCCTGACGGTGGACGCGGTGATTGTGCCGTGCGGCGATATTGCCAGCCTGCTCAGCAACGGTGACGCGGTCTATTATCTGCTTGAAGCCTATAAGCATCTGAAACCGATCGCCCTTTCCGGTGATGCGCGACAGTTTAAAGCGCGCCTGAACGTGGCCGATCAGGGTGAAGACGGGATTGTGGAAGGCGATAACGTCGACGACGCGTTTATGACCAGGTTGTTTGATCTGCTAGCCGCGCACCGCGTCTGGTCACGTAGCAGCAAGATTGACCAGATACCGGCGTAAAAAAAGCCGGGTGGCACTTGCGCTTACCCGGCCTACATTTCGACTGATTTTGTAGGCCCGGTAAGGCGAAGCCGCCACCGGGCTTTGTCTTAAAGATCCCCGAAAGTCCCCAACCGATACCCGCGCTCGGCAATCGCGTATTTCAGCGACGGCAACGTCAGCACCTCCAGCTCCGCCAGGCGCGGCCAGCAGTAGGCGCTCTTACGGACGATGTTATCGACAAACGCGGGATGCGCCATCACCTCCAGCGACCGTTCCCCCCGGGCTGCGGAATCATCCAGCACCTTCAGGAACAGCACTTCGTCGATCTCCTCACCGTAAAACGCGCTGCTGAACCCCTCCGTTGTTGTCACGGCAAAGTCCGGCAACCCGCGCACGTCACGATCCACACGCATCGCCACGCCTTTACGCTGAGCAATATCCGCAACGAGCGGAAAAATCGCCGGGATCATATGCACATGATGATGGCTGTCGATATGGGTTGGTTCGCGACCAAAGAGGTCAACAAAACGGTTGTACTGACAGTCCAGCTCGCGGGCAATCTCTTCGAGCGGCAGCGCGTCCTGCTCCGCCAGTTCCCAAATCCATTTCCCGAGTTGCCCGTCACGCGTCAGGCCCGGCATCGCTGAAAGCGGCCTCCCCAGCGTCAACACAAAGTGCATGCCCACGCCCAGCTCAGGCGCTTCACGGCTCAGCTGCGCCGCATGCTCTATCGCCTCTCCATTCACCAGCGCGGTGGTCGAGGTCACCACACCCCGTCGGCAGGCTTCAACAATGCCGTAGTTTTGCCCCTTAGACAGGCCAAAATCATCAGCATTGACGATCAGCAGGTTTTCCATCGCACGTCCTCTTAACGGTGTTGATGCTTGAGCTTCTCAACCGTGGCGGCAAAGTTTGGCAGCCATTTTTCATGCGCCAGTATCATCTCGCTGGCCAGTCCTTCCGCATCGCGGTCGGAATGCACCAGCGGGCTGAGGTTCAACGCCAGCAGCACATCATTCAACTCACCGCTCAACGCAGCGTTGCTGGCCGCCACTTCAAACCCTTTGATGGTATGGATGAGCCCCATCACTTTGTCATCAAAGTGGGTAATACGCGGATGCGGTTTTGCCCCCTCACGGCCCAGGATACAGGTCATCTCTACGGCCCAGTCGGCCGGGATATTGTCGATATGGCCGTGGTGCGGCACATTGACGTAGTGCTCAGCCTGCTTGTCATTGTAAATGGCGTTGATCACTTCGCACGCCGCGTCGGAATAGTACGCTCCACCGCGCTGTTCAAGCTCTTTCGGCTTCACGTTCAGGTTCGGATCTTTATACAAATCAAACAGCTGCTTTTCAACTTTCTGCACAACCTGAGCGCGGGCACCGCCTTTATAGTACTCGCCCATTTCGATGGCCAGCATCTCTTTCTGCTTGAAGTAGTAAAGCAGATACGAGCATGGCAGCAGATTCAGGGAACGGATGAGTCCTTCGCTGAACGGCAGGTCGAAGATATTTTTTACGGATGCTGCGGTCAGGCGGCCGGAAGCCACGCCGTCCAGCAGTTCAGCAAAGCGAGACTGGCCGTTGACTATCACATCTTTGATGAACACCATGTGGTTAAGGCCGAACAGATCGATAGAGAGATCGTCGTTGTCGGTCAGCTCCAGCACGTCGCGGATGAACATCTTCATGCCAATCGGAATATTGCAGACGCCGATAAAACGCTTGAAGTTGGTATGGCGATAGACCGCCTCGGTGACCATCCCGGCCGGGTTGGTAAAGTTAATCACCCATGCGTTCGGGCAGATCGCCTGCACATCTTTGATGATGTCGAAAATGACCGGGATGGTGCGCAAACCTTTAAACAGGCCGCCCGCGCCGTTGGTTTCCTGTCCCAGATAGCCGTGGCTCAGCGGAATGCGTTCGTCCAGTTCACGCGCTTTGAGCTGGCCCACTCGCAGCTGAGTGGTAACGAAGTCAGCGTCCTGCAACGCCAGGCGACGATCGAGGGTTTTATGCACGGTTAAGGGCACACCGGCTTTTTCTACCATCCGCTGGCACAGGTCAAAAATAATATTCAGTTTTTCCTGCCCGTCTTCAACATCCACCAGCCATAGTTCACTGACCGGTAATTCATGATAACGTTTCAGGAAACCTTCCAGTAATTCCGGGGTATAGCTGCTGCCGCCGCCAATGGTCACGACTTTTAATTTCTTTTGCATAACATCTCCCTTAGCGTATCAGGTTAATCGCCTGCAAGGTATAGCGGACTCTTCCCGCTATTTGGGCAAGCAATCAAGTCAATATTCGTGGCGAATAAACTCGCCAGGCACTAATTAATTACCGTCAAATTCTTCCGGTAACTGTTTGGTGTGAATGAGGTAAATTTCTTAAAGGTTTTAATAAACAGGCTGGGGCTACTGTAACCGGACTCATAAGCAATATCGGTGACAGAGTAGTTGGTAATTTCCAGCTGTTTTTTGGCAAAATTAATGCGGATTTCATTAATAATTTGCACGGGTGTTTTACGATAATAACGCTGTGTCGCCCGGGTCAGGTATTCCTGGGATTTTCCGGACAGGGACACCATATTTTCCAGAGCATTCTCGCTGAACTGCCCTTTGTCGTGCATCAACTCGACGGTACTGCGCAGCCATTGCGGAATGTCGTCGCTCACCTGCTGCTCTTCACGGTGGTGGCGAAGGCGGTTCATCACATAGAACGTCACGGTTTCAATAAATTCATCGAACTCATTGTCGCGGAAGTTGAGCGAGGCGATCACCGTTTCGATCCAGGTCATAAATTCGTTTTTCACGCGATAGACCTGTGACGCCACAAAGCAGAACGGCACCAGCGGCAGATAGTGTTTCTCAAAGAAACGTCTGCTGACGCCAACATTCAGAATACGGGTGGCACCAAATTCGTAAAAGCTCTGGTGATAAGATCCCATCGGCAGGAAAACAAAGTCACCGCGCTCCAGCAGGACACGCTTGCCGTTAATCTCCTGATAGTAGCGGCCGGTCAGAACAATCGTGAACTCGTAGTAGTCATGCTGGTGCAGACCACTGGCGCTCTCCGTCTTGTTGTAAATAACCACGTGAAAATTCTTGCCATTAAACAGCTGCTGTTCAAGTGCGGTTTTAATTTCCATCGTGCTGACCTCCTGCTACTCAGTCTGACTTACTGCAGCTTCTCGTGAAGCTCAATTAACTCTGCCACCAGCTCGCGTGCCAGCATCGAGGTCATCAGGTGATCCTGTGCATGCACCAGCACCAGGCTGACTTTCATCTTCCCTTCCCCCTGGTCGCCTTCGATAAGCTTAGTCTGCACCAGGTGTGCTTCATTCAGCGCGATACGGGATTGATCCATCATGGTCTTAGCGGCGGCAAAATCGCCCTGCTTGGCCTGCTTCAGAGCGGCATACGCCAGGCTACGTGCTTGCCCGGAGTTGATGATAAGCCCCATCACCACTTCTTCCAGATCGTTCTCTACGGCGTCTTCGGCTACGATACTATCCAAATCTAACATCTTTAAGCTCCTTTTCGCTGGCGCGGGTTACCCCGCGCCGGGCATTATTTAGAATTTCAGTGCGAGGGCGATATCCTCTTCGCTCTCTTCTTCATCAATCACGGTCGCGGCTTTGTTGGCTATCGCCACAAATGGCATGTAAAGCAGTGTTGCAATCCCGAGGTTGAATATCGCCAGCAGGAAGGCCGCGACGCTACCGTTGGTGTTGAAGAACGCCCCCAGCCCCGCCGGCATGGTCCACGGCGCAATGTTGGTAACAGGCGGGATAATGCCCAGGTAATAGGCCGTCAGGGTGATCCCCGCCAGCAGCGGCTGAATCAGGACGAATGGAATGAACATCACCGGGTTCATGATGATAGGCAGACCAAACAGAATCGGCTCGTTAATCTGGAAGATGCCTGACGGCAGCGCCAGCTTCGCAACCTGACGATGGTCAGCGCGACGAGAGACAATAAAGACCGCGATGATCAGACCCAGCGTCGCCCCGGTACCCCCCAGGAAGATATAAGAGTCCAGCATCGGCTTCGCCCACACATGGAAGGTTTTACCGGCTGCCAGCGCCGCATCAACGGAGCCGTACTGCTGATAAAGTGCAACGTTTTCCAGTGCCCATGGGGTCATGATACCGCTGTCCAGCGCGGCCAGTGCCAGTGAACCATGTACGCCGAAGAACCACAGCAGGGAGGTGAAAATCACGTACGCCCAACCGACCACGCCCCCCATCGACGCCAGCGGCGTTGAGATAGAGTCCATGATGATCTGGTGGAAGTTTGTGCCCCAGTGAGAGAGCGCCCAGGCAATAATCCCCATGATGGAGAGAATAATGAAGCCTGGAATCAACGCGGAAAATGAACGGGAAACGGAGCCCGGTACGCTATCCGGCAGGCGAATTACCCAGTTGCGACGGATAATAAAGGTGAACATCTCGGCAACCACCAGACCGATAACGATACCGGAAATAATGTTTGCCCCACCCAGCCAGTTGGCACCCACAGCATAAGCTTCACCCACGCTGTATGGGGTGACGGTCATAAAGGCGGCAACGGACAATAACCCCGCGGCCAGCGGATCCACCTTACGTTCTTCGGCTAATGCCATCCCAATAAAGAAAGGCGCCATCAGCGACATAATACCCAACGTACCGTTATATACGTTGCCGCCGATGGCTTTAAAACCGTTAAGGGTTTCAATGGTTGAAGCGTCTAACCGAATTCCTAATGAATAAAAAAAGGAACCTTCACCAAAGCTCAGAAAAACGTTGTTAATTAAAACGAACATTGCCCCGGCCAGCGTCAACGGCATTAATTTAATAAAGCCGTTTTTGATGGCGTTAACATGAGGCTGCTTTCCTATTTTAACAGCAAAAGGAAGGAGTACCTTTTCAAGTGAAGCGATGACTTTACTCATAGGAAAATACCCTTAAATGCCGCAACGTATGTCGCGGCGTATTGTGTGTGAAATAACTCTTTGACGGGAAAAATAAAAATTAATTAGCAGCTTTTTTAATTGCTGCCACAGCAGCTTTCAGTACACCTAAACCATCAATCTTACCGTACAGCCCTGAATCGATTACCTCGACCGGTTTATTCGGTAACAGACGTTGAATTTCTGGCAACATGTAAGCGATCTGCGGACCCAGTAAAATAACATCTGCGGTCTGGCCTTTTTCACCCGCCAGCGTTTCCGGGAACGCTTCGATCACCACCGGCACTTCATACTTTTCGGCCTGTGCACGCATCTTCGACACCAGCAGTGACGTTGACATGCCCGCAGAGCAGAACAGGTAGATATGTTTCTTTTCCATCATGATTTCCCTCTTTTATGACTACCTGCCGTCTCGCTATCACTCGACTCGCTCTCCTGGCTGACAGGTAATGTGCTGACTGTTGTTTATCGTTGGAGTGAGTATACGTAATGGTACAGAGGGGGGATAATTCTGCACAGGTCTAAATTGTCTCTCATTGACCTGGCTTGTTGACTACCTTCACATTTCAGGCAAATAATTCGCGCAAAGAAATAAGATTTACGTATGCATAAAAAAACCGGCCCAAAGGCCGGCTTGTTAACATCCTCAGGCAAGCAGGGTTACTGCGCCTTAGGTGCCTGCGGATCGGTATCGTATTCTGCACAGGTCTGGTAACCGGAATTGATGACGTGACCGGTGTCATCCAGAGCAACAAAGTAGGTTTCTGCCTTACCATCACGTTGACCCAGGATATAGGTCTGGCAGGTACCACGCGCGTGGATCATGGTCACTTCTGACGAAGGCTTACCGGCAATCGCAGCCACCTGCGAACGGGTCATGCCTTTTTTGACATCTTTCACTACCGGCTGTGTAAACTGATCTTTGGTGCGATCGTAAGCCGTACACCCTGCCAGCATAGTCAGTACCGCCGCTGCGCTAAGAATTCCTGCTACGTTCTTGTTCATATTCCGTCCTCTTGTTTATCAGCGTGTTATCTAAGCATGGGATAAAAAGTACTATTGTTCAACTTTGCGAGTTACGCCAGACGAATTTCGGAAAATTCTAATAAAACAACGATAAGCTGCTAAAACGCCGCAAAATAGCGCACTCGAAACTGTGATCCTTGTCGTTTTACGCCTGAAGGGTTAGTTTTAACAGTTAACACATTCTGTTTATGGTCTGCATATGGAGGGCGTGATGGCTCTGCAACACGAGATTATTCAGGCGCTGGGCGCGAAGCCTGCGGTAGATGCAAATGAAGAGATCCGCCGAAGCGTTGATTTTTTAAAATCCTATTTAAAAACGAACTCGTTTCTGAAAACGCTGGTACTGGGCATCAGCGGCGGGCAGGACTCGACGCTGACCGGCAAACTCTGCCAGATGGCCATTTCAGAGCTGCGCGAAGAGACGGGAGATGAAGCGCTGCAGTTTATCGCCGTGCGTCTTCCGTATGGCGTGCAGGCAGACGAACAGGATTGTCAGGATGCCATCGCCTTTATCCAGCCAGACCGCGTACTGACGGTCAATATCAAAGGATCGGTGCTGGCGAGTGAGCAGGCGCTGCGCGAAGCGGGCATTGAGCTGAGCGATTTTGTGCGCGGCAATGAAAAAGCGCGCGAACGTATGAAAGCGCAGTACAGCATTGCAGGCATGACCAAAGGCGTGGTTGTCGGGACCGATCACGCGGCAGAAGCCATCACCGGTTTCTTCACCAAATATGGCGACGGGGGCACCGACATTAACCCTATCTTCCGTTTGAACAAGCGTCAGGGTAAACAGTTGCTGGCTGCGCTGGGCTGCCCGGAGCATTTATACAAGAAAGCGCCAACGGCGGATCTGGAAGACGATCGCCCTTCCCTGCCGGATGAAGCGGCGCTCGGTGTGACCTATGACAACATCGATGATTATCTGGAAGGCAAGAAACTGGACGAGAGTATCGCGAAGATTATCGAAGGCTGGTATCTGAAAACCGAGCACAAACGCCGCCCACCCATTACCGTGTTTGACGATTTCTGGAAGAAATAAAAGCAAAACGGTAACCCAGGTTACCGTTTTTAGTGTTTGCGCCCTCTCCCGAGGGAGAGGGTTGGGGTGAGAGCATCAGGCGACCCGGCTCTTTTTTAACCACCCCACACCTGCTACACTGTATACCTGAACAGTATATGGAGTCGTATGTGAGCAGGCGTCAATCTGCCCCGCGTCTGGAGTTTGAAGCGGCGGCTATCTATGAATATCCCGAACATCTCCGCCCCTGGCTTGAGGAATTACCTAAACAGCCGGGCGTGTACATCTTTCATGGCGAAAGCGACACTCTGCCGCTCTATATCGGCAAAAGCGTGAATATTCGCAGCCGGGTGCTGTCCCATCTGCGCACGCCGAACGAAGCCGCCATGCTCCGCCAGTCGCGACGCATCAGCTGGTATCCGACGGCAGGGGAAATGGGAGCGCTCTTACTGGAAGCCCGGCTGATCAAAGAGCAACAGCCGTTGTTTAATAAGCGTCTGCGCCGCAATCGTCAGCTCTGCTCGCTGCAAATAACCGCGGGCAAACCGCAGGTTGTCTATGCGCGCGACGTCGATTTTTCGCACGCACCGAATCTGTACGGCCTGTTCGCCAACAAACGTGCTGCGCTACAGGCGCTGCAAACGCTGGCGGACGAGCAGCAGCTTTGCTATAGCCTGCTGGGGCTGGAGGCCACCACTCGTGGACGCGCCTGTTTCCGCTCTGCGCTCAAACGCTGTGCGGGTGCCTGCTGCGGCAAAGAGAGCGTCGAGGATCATCACGCCCGGCTTCTTGGCGGGCTGGCGGCCATCAGCGTGAAGTGCTGGCCATGGGAAGGGGCCGTTGCGCTAAAAGAGGTGGGAGAGACGATGACGCAGTACCACATCGTTCATAACTGGTTCTGGCTGGGGGCGGCCGATAATCTGCAGGAGGCCGCCACCCTGTTACGCACACCCGCCGGCTTCGACCATGATGGCTACAAAATTCTCTGTAAGCCCGTGCTGACCGGCGAGTTTGACGTTATTGTGCTTAATGACCAGGCAGCCAGTTGATTTCGCTGAATAATAACCTGCCGTGCGATTCCAGCAAACGCAGGGTGTGGGTTCCCTCCTCCCAGCTCGCGCCCTGATCGGCTGTCAGCAATTTATCCCCCAGCTGCCACGCACCGCTTAAGACGAAGACCACACCCCCGCGTGAGCCAAAGGTAGTGAAGGTGCGGTCCGCCACCCGCACTTTCGCCTGGCAGCAATCCCGCCGGGTCATGATGTTGAAGTCCATCGACATCTGCCCGTCGCTTAACAGCGCTTTTACCGGCTGGTCGCCGGAAAAACAAAAGGGCTGATGGTGCTTCAGGGTATGGCAAAACGCCTGACCGGCATCGAGCGTCACTTCCCCCCCTTCCAACAGGGTGATAACCCGATCAACACCGGGAAAGGAGGAGAATTCGCCATTGCTGGCGATGGTCGCAATGCTGGCACGCCAGAAAAAATCGCGCGTCGCGGGAGGAAAACAACAAATTTCGCGCGTCTCACCAGCACCATTGCGCCAGAGACTGACCGGCATTTTACGGATATCAAAGAACTCCATCACCACTCCTGAATGGCGCAACGAGCGCCAGGGCAAGGATATCGCTATCGTTGCTGTCTTGTTTGTTATGATTGAATAGTTACAGACGTAGTATCGGCAGCAGAGCGGGCAAGCCTTAGCGGGACGCTGATAAAAAATCTAACGTCATGAATTCTCTGAAGCGATGACAGGAGAATACCGCGCCTGTTGCGGCAGACAAGAGGGTAAGAAAGAAAAAACCGCCGGTCCTGTCCACAGCATTTGCGCTTTTGTAGACAGGATCCCGGCGGTCTTAAGAGAGTGAACCGATTATTCGGTTGGTGCTGGCATTTTACCTTCCATTGCCGGACGTTCTGTCAGACGCTTCTCAAAATTGGCATTAAATTGTTTTTTCTGTTCCGGCGTCAGAATGTTGTAGATCTTGTTCTGGGTTTCCATATGAGCCAGCATGCGGGCTTTATGCTGCTCAGCCATTTTGTCGATCTGCGCTTCGGCTTTTGCCTTATCGAAGCTGTCGCTGGCGATAATGTCATGCATCGCGCGGCGCTCTTCCAGCGGAGGACGTTTCATCTGGTCACGCTGGCTTTTCATGATGTCGCGGATCTGCTGTTTCTGCGCATCCGTCAGGTTCAGATCTTTGAACATCATCATCTCGTGCATACCCGGCTTGCCTTTGTGATGCATCATCATTTTGCCTTCAGCAGGCGCGGCAGTGGTGGTTGCGGTATCTGCGGCGAACGCCATGCTGGTAGCGCCCAGAGCCAGGGTAGAAGCAACAAACAGTGCAGTAAACTTACGCATAATTTATTTCCTTACTTTCAGTTATTCTTCGGCGCTATGCCGTGTTGACGAGATTAACTTTACGGGGTTTATCGTCAATTAGTCAGAGCAACGGTAAAACAATGAAAGTGTAAAAAACAAATTTTCGTCAAATATGGAGAAAATAAGGATAAAGCGTGGAGAGTTGCAACAAAAATATGCAATAAGCTGATTATTAAGAGATTGTGCAGAAGTATAACCAACTGCCGTTTAATAATAAAGCAATTATCCAGGAATATTCTGCAAAGAAAATACGATCGCCTTAATCGCTAAGAATATAGTTTTAATATTCCCCTCCCGCAGACAGGAGGGGAAACGATCAGGACACTTTTTCCAGCATCAGCCCGGCCCGCAGACCAAAGGCCACAGACGGGTTGGGGAACAGCACATATTCGGTTGTTTTCTGCACCTCATAGCGCTCGTCGCCGTCCTCCGCCAGTAATGCCCCCTTGCGAAACGGCGTAAAGTTGAGCGTGTGGGCCGCCATGTGTAGCTGGAAAGCCTCGCTACGGCGGGTGATCTGCTGCACAACCCGATAACGCTCGACGGGCTGGCTGGTATGCTCCAGCTCCGTCCCCCCCAGCAGCGCCCGCAGCGCAAAATGCGTCGGGGCAAAGCGCGTAAGATCGTTTTGCCCAAACGGCAGCGCTTTTCCCAGCTCCAGCGTGCAGGCCATCGCGCCAAAGCGTTCGCAGGTAAAGTGCGTGAAGGTCCCCCCCGGCGACTGATGGAAGACCAGTGCTTCCAGCCCCGCATCCCCCAGCCAGCGCAGAAAATCTTCCTCCCAGGGCTGGTTACGCTGCGGCAGCACGCCAAAACGCACGTGATACGAGGCGCGGATCGCCGTATGCAGATCGAGATGCCAGCGCGATGGCCCCGCGTCGGTGAAAAAGGAGGTGACAATCTGCTCCAGCCACTGCGCCCGTGCCGTTTCATCACTTTGTGGGAATTGCGACCAGCGGCCACCGAACATGCGGTTGATGTCGCTCACCAGATAGCGTTTGTTTTGCGCCAGCGCAGGCGGGTTTCCCAGAACCACCAGCAGACGGCAGTGCAGCGCGATCTCCCCGCTATACAACGCGCGCAGCAGCAGGTCGACAATCTCGACGGGCGCCGTTTCATTGCCGTGAATGCCGGTTGAGAGCAGAAGCGACAGTTCACTCCTGGCGGTCGGTGTCAGTTCAAGCACGCCGCGCCCCAGCCACCGCCAGTGGAATGAGGGGACCTCCCCCTCACGGTGTGAGGGCGTTTCGTCGGCCAGCGTCAGCGCCAGTAAATTTTCCATAGCGCCTCCTTTAGCGCTGGAACGGGTAAACCGAACCCAGTTGCAGGATTGAGGTTAACGCGTCCAGCGCCTCGCGGCCTTCGCGCAGCAGCTGCGGGTCAACCAGATCGGCCTGCGTTAACCGGTCGCGATAGTAGCGGTCCACCCAGTCGTTCAGGGTGTTAAACAGCGTCTCATTCATCATCACTGCCGGGTTAACGGCCTGCATTTCGGCAGGCGTCAGGACCACGCGCAGGCGTAAACAGGCCGGACCGCCCCCGTTTGCCATGCTCTCGCGCAGATCAAAGACGCGCAGTTCCGCAATCGGGTTATCGGCTTTCACCAGTTCAGTCAGATAACGCCACACGCCCGGGTGATCGCTGGACTCCTGCGGCAGCACCAGCATCATGCTGCCATCGTCCCGGCTCAACAGCTGGCTGTTAAAGAGGTAGGTCTCAACCGCATCCTGCACGCTCACCGCCTGCGTCGGCACCTGAATCGGCGTAAACCCGGGCACGCGTTCATGCAGCGTGGCGAGGAGTTTCTCCTGATGGGCGAACGCCTGCTCGTGGCAGAACAGAAGCTGGCGGTTAGAGACGGCAATCACGTCGTTATGGAACACGCCCTGGTCGATCACATGCGGGTTCTGCTGGGCAAAAATCACCTGCGACGGATTGACCTGATTCAGACGCGCCACGGCCTGGCTTGCCGCCAGCGTCTGTCGGGCCGGGTAGCGGGTTGGCGCAGAGTGGCCACCCTCTTCCCGCCCGTAAATAAACAGCTGTAACCCCGGTTCGCCGTAATCGCCGCCCAGACGGTTATGGTTGGCAGCACCTTCATCACCAAACATCGCCACCTGCGGCAGAGCCGGATGGACAGCAAAATGGGCGTCATTATGGAAAATGGCGCGCAGCACGCGCTCCGTGGTCTCCGCTTCAGTGGCGCGGTGGAATTTGTTGTTCAGGTTCGCCACCGTCAAATGGACCTTGCCATCCAGCGTATCGGCAGAAGGTGCGACGGTCGCCGCGTTGGCCACCCACATTGAGGAGGCGGAACTCGCCGCCGAGAGCAGGTGTGGCGTCTGCGTTCCCGCTTTCTCCACCACCTGTTCATCAGTGCCGCTAAAACCAAGCTGACGTAACACCGCCACGTTTGGACGCTCCTGCGGCGGGATCACCGCCTGCGGAAAACCCGCGTCCGATAGCGCCTTCATTTTCAGCAGCCCCTGCTTTGCCGCCAGTTTCGGGTTGGAGACCTGAAAACGGTGTTTCGTCGAGGCTTCATTACCAAAGGAGAGCCCGGCATAGTGGTGCGTCAGTCCCACCAGGCCGTCAAAATTGACTTCACGCGCTTTCATGGCGATCTCCCTGACTAAAATCCAGACCCGGACTCAGCGTTTCCGGCAGCGTCAGCGCGGGTGTTTCCAGGCTCGCCATCGGCCACGCGCAGTAATCTGCGGCATACCACGCGCTGGCGCGATGGTTCCCGGAAGCCCCTACGCCGCCAAACGGGGCGGTACTCGCGGCACCGGTCAGCGGTTTGTTCCAGTTAACAATCCCGGCGCGCGCTTCGAGCAGCAGCTGATCAAACTTCTCGCGCTGCGGTGAAATCAGACCGCTCGACAGGCCGTAGCGGGTGTTGTTGGCCATCGCAATGGCACTGTCAAAATCGTCATAGCGCCAGACGCACAGCAGCGGCCCAAAGACCTCTTCATCCGGCACGTTGCTCGCGCCGCTCATCTCAACAATGCCTGGCGTCAGTAGCGACGTGCCCGGCTGAACCTGCTTCGGCTCCAGTAAGGTTTTCGCGCCGTGTGAGACATGGTCCTGCCAGGCTTTCAGAACGTTCAGCGCCGCCTGTTCGGAGATGAGCCCGCCGATAAACGGCTGCGGGTCGGCATCCCACGTCGCAGGCACCAGACGCGCGCTCACCTCAACCAGACGCCTGAGGAACGCATCGCCCTGCGCCCCGCGCTTCACCAGCAGACGACGTGCGCAAGTGCAGCGCTGACCGGCAGTAATAAAGGCCGACTGGATGGTCAGGTGGACTGCCGCGTCCATATCATCAGGATCTTCCACAATGAGCGGGTTGTTCCCCCCCATCTCCAGCGCCAGAATTTTTTCCGGCTGCCCGGCCAGCTGGCGATGCAGCTGATAGCCCGTCCCGGCGCTGCCGGTAAACAGCAGGCCATCAATATCACTTAACGCGCTCAGCGCCTGGCCGGTTTCGCGCCCGCCCTGCACCAGGTTCAGCACGCCCGGCGGCAAACCCGCCTGCTCCCAGAGCTTCACCACCACCTCACCGGTCAGCGGCGTTAATTCACTCGGTTTGAAAATGACGCTATTTCCCGCCAGCAGTGCGGGCACAATATGCCCGTTTGGCAGATGCCCCGGGAAGTTGTAGGGGCCAAACACCGCCAGTACGCCGTGGGGGCGATGGCGCAGCGTGGCCGCGCCGTCAGCCATTTCGGTATGCTGCTCGCCGGTGCGGGTATGGTACGCCTTTACCGAGATGGCGATTTTGTTGATCATCGCCGTCACTTCAGTCGCCGCTTCCCAGCGTGGCTTGCTGGTCTCCAGGGCGATCGTGCGGGTCAGCTCGGTTTTATTCGCTTCCAGCAGAGAGGCAAACTTTTCGACAATCCCCTGGCGCACGGTGAACGGCTGTTTCGCCCACGCCGGAAACGCGCGGCGCGCGGCGTGGCAGGCCTGTTCAACCTGCCCGGCGCTGGCATCATTACCTTTCCAGAGCACCTCGTTGCCGACCGGATTGGTCTTCACTCGCTGTTCGCCTTCGCCCGTTACCCAGTCTCCGTTGATCCATAAAGTCATGCTGTTTTCTCCTCAGGGCAGAGTCGCACCAGGCGAACCGTATCGCCGGCATTACATTTCAGGGCATCCAGTTCTGCAGCCGTTAGCACCAGACGTTCACATTTCGGGTTGGTACGCACCAGCATGGCGCGGAAGTTGGTGTAATTTTCGTTCGCCACCAGGCACGCCGGCCAGTCACCCGGCGCGGGCTGACCTTCAGAGACGTCAACCAGTCGGCTTTTACGGATCGCGCGCACGCGGTCGATGTCGCACTCCAGCGTCGGCCCGCCGTCAAAGATGTCGACATAATTACGGTAGCGGAAGCCTTCTTTCTCCAGCACCGCGCGGGCAGGCGCAGTTTGCGGATGGACTTCGCCAATCACCGCCTGCGCTTCCGGGGTTAAGAAATGGGTATAGATAGGGTGTTTCGGCATCAGCTCAGCGATAAACGCTTTCTGTCCGGTGCCGCACAGATAGTCTGCCCGGCTGAACTCCATCGAGAAGAAACGCTCGCCCAGGCTCTCCCAGAACGGCGAATAGCCTTTATCGTCGATCACACCGCGCATTTCAGCCACCACCTTTTCGTTAAAACGATCGCGGAAAGCGGCCATAAACATAAAGCGCGATTTGGAGAGCAGATACCCGTTGCCCTCTTTACGCCACGCCGGATCAAGGAACAGCGTGCAAAGCTCGCTGGCACCGGTGTGGTCATTACAGAGAAACAGCGTCGGCAGCGCGTTATAGACGTTCAGCTCTTTTGAGGCATGAACCATGGTGCCCACGCGGTAGTTGTACCACGGGTCATTAAGACCAACGGCCACTTCGATGGCGCAGATCCCGGCTACGGTCCCCGTGTCGGTATCTTCCAGCACGAACACATAGCCCTGTTCGCTTTTTGGCAACGTCCCCTGCCAGGTTTGCAGGGCGCGCTCAATGCGCGCCGACAGCGTTTTTTCATCGGCAGGAAGCGAGGTCAGCCCGCCCCCCGTCTTACCGGCAAGCTGCATGAGCCCGGCGAGATCGCCGCGCTCAACGGGACGGATGACCATCATGATGACACCCCGGATTTCACACGTTCACAGGCCAGCGCAAAACGGTCTAAACCGGTGCTCACCTCTTCCTCGCTGACAATCAGCGCAGGGGCAAAACGCACCACGTTGGCACCGGCAATCAGCACCATCACGCCCTGTTTCGCCGCTTCCTGTGAAATAAGTTTAGCTTTTCCGGCAAACTCCGGCGTCAGTTCGCAGCCAATTAACAGCCCCAGGCCGCGAATCTCTTTAAACAGACCGGTCTTGCTGTTAATGGCGTTCAGACGCTCCACAAACCAGTCGTGACGCTGTTTAACCCCCTTCAACACTTCCGGGGTATTGATGATATCCAGAACCTGTCCGGCCACGGCCGTTGCCAGCGGGTTACCGCCATAGGTGGTGCCATGCGTGCCCACGACCATTACGCTGGCGAATTTATCGGTGGTCAGCATCGCGCCAATCGGGAAGCCGCCTCCCAGCGCTTTCGCCGTTGAGAGAACGTCCGGCGTTACGCCGTAGTGCATATACGCATACAGCTCACCGGTACGGCCAACGCCGGTCTGCACTTCGTCGAAAATCAGTACCGCGTTATGACGATCGCACAGTTCGCGCAGCCCCTGCAGGAACGCTTTCTGTGCGGGCAGCACACCGCCTTCTCCCTGCATTGGCTCGACGATCACCGCGCAGGTGGTGTCGTCGATCAGCTCGCGGGCTGACTGCAGATCGTTATACACCCCGTGGCGGATATCCGGCGGCAGCGGCGCAAAGTCCTGCGAGTAGGACGGCTGCCCCCCTGCGCTGACGGTAAAGAGCGTGCGGCCATGGAACGCGTTCTTAAAGGCCACAATCCCGCTTTTGTGCACACCGAATTTATCGTGCGCATATTTGCGTGCCAGCTTCAGCGCCGCTTCGTTCGCCTCCGCGCCCGAGTTGCAGAAAAAGACTTTCTCCGCAAACGTCGCGTCGATCAGTTTTTTCGCCAGACGCAGCGCCGGTTCGTTGGTATAGCCGTTCCCGGTATGCCAGAACTTCGCCGCCTGGTCGTTTAACGCCTGGCGCAGCGCCGGGTGTGCATGGCCCAGCGCGTTAACCGCAATCCCGCCCGCAAAGTCGATATACTCTTTACCCTGCTGATCCCACAGGCGCGAGCCTTCCCCACGAACCGGAATAAAAGCCGCCGGAGCGTAAACCGGCATCATCCATTCATCGAAATTTTCACGCGTAATTGACAGAGACATAGCGACCTCATCCGGTAAATAAAAGGTTATTTGAATGTTAAATAATTGAGTGTTTGCACTGTGAATGTAGATTGCAGCCTTCGTGCCAGCCAGCGATAAAAATGCATAAACGGGTGGGGGTAACAGAATATCAATAAGTTACAATATGGAGTTATTCACTTTTAGTGCATAAAAAGTGAATATTTTTACGACAAGCGGCGCTTTGCCGCATGAAAATCAGAAAGAGTATGCAGAGGCCAAATATAATTCTGGAATTGTGATCGCTCGCGAAATTTATCGGCCATTTACGCCCCTTTTAAGGGCGAAGTGCGTCAGAATGGTGCAAATATTGCACCGTTGGCATTATCTGTCGCAGTTATTGGTCAATCCCCGTAACAGACGACGCAAATTCTGCTACCATCCATGCACTATTCACCTTGCACTGGCAGCGACTATGAAATTTGTCTCTTTTAATATCAACGGCCTGCGTGCCCGCCCTCACCAGCTTGAAGCGATTGTTGAACAACATCAGCCTGATGTGATCGGCCTGCAGGAGACAAAAGTTCACGACGATATGTTTCCCCTCGAAGAGGTGGTGAAACTGGGTTACAACGTCTTTTATCACGGGCAGAAAGGGCATTACGGCGTTGCCCTGCTGACCAAAGAGACGCCGGTTTCCGTCCGCCGCGGCTTCCCGGGTGATGGCGAAGAAGCGCAGCGCCGGATCATCATGGCGGAAATTCCTTCAGCGCTCGGCAATATCACCGTGATCAACGGCTATTTCCCGCAGGGGGAGAGCCGTAACCATGAGACCAAATTCCCGGCGAAAGCGAAGTTTTATCAGGATCTGCAGGATTACCTGACCACCGAACTGAAAAAAGAGAATCCGGTGCTGATCATGGGCGACATGAATATTAGCCCGACCGATCTGGATATCGGCATTGGTGAAGAGAACCGCAAACGCTGGTTGCGCACCGGCAAATGTTCATTCCTGCCGGAAGAGCGCGAGTGGATGGATCGCCTGCTGAGCTGGGGTCTGGTGGATACCTTCCGCACGGCTAACCCGGACACCCAGGATCGCTTCTCATGGTTCGATTACCGCTCAAAAGGCTTTGATGACAACCGCGGGCTACGCATAGACCTGCTGCTGGCAAGCTCCCCGCTGGCGGAACGCTGCATTGAAACCGGGATCGACTACGATATCCGCAGCATGGAAAAACCGTCGGACCACGCGCCGGTGTGGGCGAAATTCAAGCTGTAACCCCTTGTGAACATTCGAAAAATTGTCGTACTGTGCGCCCTGCTGGGCGCCTTTATGCTGACGTGGCTCACTCTTCCTCCGGGCACGCTCTCTCTTGAAACCGTCAAAACGCATCAGCAAACCTTGCTCGCCTGCGTCGAACACGCCCCGCAGCAAAGTGCGCTGATCTTTTTTGCGCTCTATGTGGTGGTTTCCGCCCTCTCTATCCCCGGTGCCGCGATACTGACCCTGCTGGGCGGCGCGCTGTTTACGCTGTGGAAGGGGACGCTGCTGGTGTCGTTTGCCTCCACGCTCGGCGCCACGCTCGCGATGCTCGCCAGCCGTTATCTGCTGCGCGACTGGGTTCAGAGACGGTTTGCCCAACAGATGAAAACGGTGAACGCGGGGATGGCGCGTGACGGCGCAGGGTATCTATTCGCCCTGCGCATGATGCCGTTGTTCCCGTTTTTTCTGGTCAATCTGCTGATGGGGCTGACCCGCATTGGGGTGCGTCGGTACTGGTGGGTCAGCCAGCTCGCCATGCTGCCCGCAACGGTTATCTTCCTCAACGCCGGCCGCGAGCTGGGAAAAATCACCTCGCTGCGCGATATTCTGTCGCCGGGCATGCTGTTAGCCTTTACACTACTGGGGTTATTACCGCTGATGAGCCGATGGCTGTTTTCCCGACTCCCCTCTTCGTTTAAAAAGTGAGGCATTATGCGCCGTGTGCGTTTTTGCGCGTTTCTGACCAGTCTGCTGCTGACCGCCCCTCTGTGTGCCGCCGACAGCTGGCACGTTATCCAACAACAGGCCAAAGGCCAGACCGTCTGGTTTAACGCCTGGGGAGGCGATCAGGCGGTTAACCGCTACCTCGACTGGGTCAGCGGCGAGATGAAAACGCACTACGCGATCAACCTCAACATTGTCCACCTGGCCGATGCGGCGGATGCGGTAAAACGGATCCAGACAGAAGCTGCCGCCGGGCGTAAGACCCATGGCTCGGTGGATCTTTTGTGGGTTAACGGTGAGAATTTCCGCACGCTGAAAGAGGCTAACCTGCTGCAAACCGGATGGGCACAGACGCTGCCTAACTGGCGTTATGTCGACACGGGCAAACCGGTCACGGAAGATTTCGCCCTGCCAACCGAGGGCGCAGAATCTCCGTGGGGTGGCGCGCAGCTCACCTTTATCGCCCGCAAAGCGAGCATGCCCACTCCGCCATCAGACCCGCAGGCATTACTGGCCTGGGCGCAGCAGCATCCGGGTAAAATCAGCTATCCTCGTCCGCCTGATTTTACCGGCACCGCGTTTCTGGAACAGTTACTTCTCACGCTCACCTCCCGGCCCGATGCACTGAAACGCGCGCCCGATGACACCTTTACACTGGTTACCGCGCCGCTCTGGGACTACCTCGACAAACTCCACCCGCTGCTGTGGCGAGAAGGAAAAGATTTCCCGCCTTCACCTGCGCGGATGGATACCCTGCTCGCCCGCGGCAGTCTGAGCCTGTCGCTGAACTTTAACCCGGCACATGCGCTGCAAAAAGTGGCCAGCGGTGAACTGCCTGCCGACAGCTACAGCTTTGGTTTTCACAACGGGATGATCGGTAACGTTCATTTTGTTGCCATCCCGGCGAACGCCAGCGCCAGTGCGGGGGCCAGGGTGGTTGCCAATTTCCTGCTCTCACCTCAGGCGCAAATCCGCAAAGCCGACCCGGCTATCTGGGGCGATCCGAGCGTACTGCAGGCGAACACGCTGCCCGCAGATGAAGCAAAACAGCTTCAGGCCCACACGCCACAAGGGCTTCCGCGGATGCTTGCGGAGCCACACGCAGCCTGGGTTAACGCGCTGGAGCAGGAATGGCTGCGTCGTTACGGCACCCGCTGAGCGCACTCATCTGGCTGGCGATGGCGGCAGTGTATCTGCCGCTTGTTCCCGCCGCCGCCATGCTGTTGACGCCGGCGCTGTCGGCAGGAAACTGGCAACGCCTGTTTGACGACCCGCAGATCCCGCAGGCGCTCGCCGCCACCCTGGTATCCACGCTGATTGCCACTCTCGGCGCCCTGTTTATCGCCCTGATTTTCGTCACCACGCTCTGGCCCGGTGAGCGCTGGCGTCGTCTGTGTACCCGTTTGCCGTGGCTGCTGGCCGTTCCCCACGTTGCATTCGCCACCAGCGTGTTGCTGACTTTTGCCGAAGGCGGCCTGTTTTATCAGCTCTGTACACGCTGCTCCCCGATGTTGGATCGCTACGGGATTGGGCTGGGGCTGACTCTCGCCGTCAAGGAGAGCGCCTTCGTGCTGTGGGCGATATACGCGGTGTTACCTGAAACCAGACTGGCCCGCCAGAATGTCGTGTTGCAAACCCTGGGATATGGGCGGATCCAGCGGCTGTGCTGGCTGGTGATCCCGGAGATCGCGCCGGCGCTGGGTGCCACAATGCTGGCGGTGCTCGCCTGGTCCCTCTCTGTTGTGGATGTCGCCATCATCCTGGGGCCGGGGAATCCGCCTACCCTGGCGGTACTGGCCTGGCAGTGGCTGACCCAGGGCGACGTGCAGCAGCAAACGAAAGGAATGCTGCTCTGCCTGCTGATGCTCGCGCTGCTGGCCGTGCTTTCGGCGCTGGGGTTCGGTATCTGGAAGGCGTGGCGTCGCACGTTGCCTGCGCTGACAGGGGTGCGACGCACGTTCCCCCTCGCGCCGCCCGCCCGTATGCTCAGCGGAATCCTCCCCGCATGCGGCATGCTTTGCGCCGGAGTGCTGCTGATGTTGGCCCAGTGGGATGATGTTAGCGCCGTGCGTGCCAGTTTATCGTTCGGCCTGCTTGCCAGCCTGATAGGCCTGATCATGATACTGCTCTGGCTGGAATGGGGGCCGCGGCGTGGTGCGCTGTGGGTCTGGCTCCCTCTCGCCCTTCCTGCGCTGCCGTTGGTTTCCGGGCAATACAGGGTGGCGTTATGGCTGGGTATCGACGGGCAGTACGCCGCCGTGCTCTGGAGTCATCTGCTGTGGGTGTTGCCGTGGATGCTGCTGATACTGCAACCCGCCTGGCGGCGCATCGATCCGCGGCTTCTCCTCACGGCCAGAACGCTTGGCTGGCGGCGGACAAAAGTTTTCTGCCTGATCAAATGTCCCCTGCTGTTGCGCCCCGCGCTGCTGGCGTTTGCAACCGGATTTTCGGTCAGCATGGCGCAATACATGCCAACACTCTGGCTCGGCGCGGGGCGTTTCAGCACCCTTACCACCGAAACCGTGGCGCTCAGCAGCGGCGGCAGCATCCCGATTCTGGCTAACCGGGCGCTGTGGCTTCTGTTGGTGACAGGGGCCGTCTTCGGCGTTGCCGCACTGTTATCCCGGCTCGCAGGCCATTATCGACGAGGATTACGTTAATGCTGAAGGTCAACAATCTCACCATTGCGCCGCTGTTCCGCGAGGTTAACTTTTATGTTCCTCGCGGTGAAATTGTCACCCTGATGGGGCCGTCCGGCAGCGGGAAATCGACCCTCTTCTCATGGATGGTTGGGGCACTGTCTGACGACTTTCAGGCGCAGGGCGAGCTGTGGCTTGACGATCGCCGCTGTGACGGGCTGCCTGTCGAGCAACGCGGGATCGGTATTCTCTTTCAGGACGCACTGCTGTTTGACCAGTACAGCGTCGGGCAAAATCTGCTGCTGGCGTTACCGGCGCGAATAACCGGACGCGCACGCCGGGAAAGGGTGCAACAGGCCCTGGATTCAGCCGGGCTAAATCGCCACTATGCCAGCGATCCGGCCACGCTGTCCGGCGGGGAGCGTGCAAGGGTGAGCCTGCTACGGGCTCTGCTTGCCGAGCCGCAGGCGTTGTTGCTGGACGAACCGTTTAGCCGCCTGGATAAATCACTGCGGTCGTCATTTCGGACATGGGTGTTTGATGCCCTGCGCGCACGCAATATCCCGGTGGTGCTGGTCACGCATGACGATGAAGATATTCCGCCGGGTGGCGAGGTGATTGAGATTTCTCGCTGGCAATAATGTGCTAACGCAATGTTTTACCTTTCAGGAGAGACGACAATGCCCCCCTCTTTTACTGACGTCAGGTTATTCGATGAAACGTGTTTCTCAACTGACCGCGCTGGCCCTGCTTTGCGGCCTCGCCTCACTCTCTTGCATGGCCGCTGATATGCCCCATTCGCTCACACTGGCTCAGCTTCAGGAACAGCACGGCGCGGCGATCGATACCCGTGCCAGTGCGTTTTATAACGGCTGGCCGCAAACGCTGAGCGCCCCCTCCGGGCACGAGCCCGCTGCGCTTAACCTCTCTGCCACCTGGCTGAGCTCGATGAGCGACGACCAGATTGGCCGCTGGGCAAAACAGCATCAGCTTACCCCCACAACGACTATCGCCCTCTACGGCAGTGACGCTGACAACCAGGCGGTGAGCGCCCGCCTGAAGAAAGCCGGTTATCCCCGGGTTTCCGTTCTCAGTGATGCCCTACAGTCCCCTGAGCGTCTGCAGCGCCTGCCGCACTTTGAACAGCTCGTTTACCCGCAGTGGATTTATCAGCTTTCGCAGGGCAAACCGGTGGCAGCCGCCCCGGCCGGTGACTGGAAAGTGATTGAAGCCGCCTGGGGTGCGCCGAAGTTCTATCTGCTGAACCACATTCCCGGCGCGGATTATATTGATACCAACGAAGTGGAAAGCGAGCCGCTGTGGAATAAGGTTTCTGACGACAAACTGAAAGCGATGCTGGCAAAACACGGGATCCGTCACGATACCACCGTCATTCTGTATGGTCGCGATGTCTATGCCGCCGCCCGCGTGGCACAAATTATGCTCTACGCGGGCGTGAAGGACGTGCGTATTCTTGATGGTGGCTGGAAAGCGTGGTCAGAGGCCAACCTGCCGGTGGAAAGAGGGATGCCTGCTGATGTCAAACCCGCTCCCGATTTCGGCGCGCCAATCCCCGGTCAGCCACAGCTGATGATCGATATGGCGCAGGCGCGCGGGATGCTGCATCGCCAGGATGCTTCGCTGGTCAGCATTCGCTCGTGGCCGGAGTTTACTGGCGAAACCAGCGGCTACAGCTACATCAAACCCAAAGGTGAAATTGCCGGTGCCCGCTGGGGTCATGCCGGAAGCGATGCCACCCATATGGAAGATTTCCATAACCCGGACGGCACCATGCGCAGCGCCGATGACATCGCCGCCATGTGGAAAAGCTGGAACATCCTGCCGGAACAGCACGTAGCCTTTTATTGCGGTACCGGCTGGCGAGCCTCTGAGGGCTTTATGTATGCCCGGGCGATGGGCTGGAAAAACATCTCCGTCTATGACGGTGGCTGGTACGAATGGAGCAGCCACCCGCAAAACCCGGTGTCGTCTGGCGAGCGCGGACCCGACAGTTCGCGCTAGGGCGTGAGTGAACGCAGCGTCAGATACCCGCTCCAGATGCGCGTTGTGGTGGTCAGCCAGCACAACGCGCCAAATACCCACGCGAGAAGCGTGAAGTGCGCCGGAAACAGGCAGCACAACACAAACAGCACGATGGTCTCCGTCCCTTCCGTTAATCCGCCGATATAGTAAAACGACTTGTGCGCATAGCCGGGGTTATCGATATTGTGTTTCGCCGCCAGAGCGGCAAAGGCCAGAAAGCTGCTGCCGGTTCCGATAAAGGCGAACAGTAGCCAGGCCGCGGCCAGCGCATTCTCAGCGGGAGCCGCGAGGGCAAAACCAAACGGCACCAGCGCGTAGAACAGAAAATCGAGCGCGATATCCAGAAACCCGCCCGCATCCGTCAACCCTCTGCGGCGTGCCAGTGCGCCGTCCAGGCCATCCAGCAGGCGATTAACCACAATGGCGACCAGGGCCGCCGGATACCAGCCAAGCGCCAGAAACGGTAGCGTCAGCACGCCTGCGGCAAATCCGGTCAACGTTAAACCATCGGGCGTGATGCCGGGTTTATCCAGCCAGGAGGCCAGCCGGTTAAGGGCGGGCTTTACCCGGGGATGAATATGTCGATCAAGCATGCGGCTTTCCTTTAAACGTGTCGCACAGTCCCTGAGCCGGGATATCCAGGGCGGCATTAAAGCGGGCCGAAAGGTTTTGAAACGCAATCAGCGCCGTCATTTCACTCATCGTCTCATCGGTAAAAAGGCGTTTAAGCTCGCGTTTAAGCGCCTCATCCACCTGCGGCGGCGTGGCGGTGACGGCCTCCGCGTAGGCCAGCGCCGCGCGCTCCAGCTCATTAAAAAGCGAGGCGTCACGCCACTGGCTCACGGCCTGCACTTTATCCAGCGCGCCCGCGCGTTCGGCCAGGCGCAGGCTGTTGGCATCAATGCAAAATGCACAGTGACAGAGCTGGGATACCCGCGTCATCAGCAGCGAGCGCAGCACCGGCGTCAGGCGGGCGTTGCGTCGCTCCAGAAACCCGACAAACAGCGCCACCAGCCAGAACAGGCGCGGCATACGTCCCCACCAGCGCGTGGGGTTAAGCACTGCGCCAAAGTGTTTTTTCTGCATGGCGGCAATAGGTTTGAGGCTGGCGGGAAGGGATTCAACCGGGGCAACCCAGGTGGATGTCTCTTTCACGTGATTCTCCTGATGACTGGACTCCTGGAAAGGGCACGATAATATGGTGTTTTTCGCTATCAAGTATTGACGACCATGCTGAAAACACTCGATGTCGTTGCGGCAATCATCGAAAAAGACAATAAAATTTTACTGGCGCAGCGCCCCATGCATGCCGATCAGCCGGGCCTGTGGGAGTTTGCCGGTGGAAAGGTGGAAGCCGGAGAAACGCAGCCCGAAGCGCTGATCCGCGAGCTGCAGGAGGAGTTGGGGATCCACGCGCGACCGTCGTACTACGTGGCAAGCCACCAGCGGGAAGTGTCACAGCGGTTAATCCATTTACACGCCTGGCACGTGCCCCACTTCAGCGGTGAACTAACGGCGCACTACCACAGCGCCCTGGTGTGGTGTACGCCTGAAGAGGCGTTTGACTACCCCTTAGCCCCGGCGGATATTCCGCTGCTGGAAGCCTTTATTCTTTTACGCGACGCCAGACCAGTGGATTCGTACTGATGGTGCGTTCATCGCGCTGGCACTGCAGCAGGATGCCGTCCGCTTTCACCACCGCCCCTTCTGAGTAGTTCTGGTCCTGATAGATGCAGCACTGGTTACAGGGCTGCGCTCTCTGGCCGCTGGAGCTAAAGACCTCCGGCGGTACGTTCACTTCCACATCCGGACGAATGCGGTCAGCCTGCGCGCCAGCGCTCAGCATCAAACATAACGCGGTCATCACGTAACGGTTCATAGACTTCTCTTCCTGTTGTGTCCTGATAATGACTATAACGGTTAATCATCGCGGAACCTTTAATTTATCTCGTCATCGCTTTTGGTTATGACGCCGCACTGGTCATTAATTTCCCTTTCGACATAAATTTCTGCTTGCTTCGCAAAGCGGTACGGGTGGTATAGTCAAAAAAACAACACAAATCGTATAAGACACATACGGAAATTATCATAAGAGGTTCTTATATCTATGGATCAGACACGCACTCTGGAAAGTTTTCTCACCCATGTTCAGCAGCGCGACCCGCATCAGAGCGAGTTTGCGCAGGCCGTACGTGAAGTAATGACCACCCTGTGGCCCTTCCTGGAACAAAACCCACGTTATCGTCAGATGTCTTTGCTTGAGCGCCTCGTCGAACCTGAGCGCGTGATCCAGTTCCGCGTGGCGTGGGTGGACGACCGCAATCAGATTCAGGTGAACCGCGCGTGGCGCGTGCAGTTTAACTCGGCTATCGGGCCGTTTAAGGGCGGGATGCGCTTCCACCCTTCAGTGAACCTGTCGATTTTGAAATTCCTTGGCTTTGAGCAGACCTTTAAAAACGCGCTCACTACCCTGCCGATGGGCGGCGGTAAAGGCGGCAGCGATTTTGACCCGAAAGGCAAAAGCGAAGGCGAAGTAATGCGCTTCTGCCAGGCGCTGATCACCGAGCTTTATCGCCACCTTGGCCCGGACACCGACGTCCCTGCCGGTGATATCGGCGTGGGCGGGCGTGAAGTGGGCTTTATGGCCGGAATGATGAAAAAGCTCTCAAACAACAGCGCCTGCGTCTTTACCGGCAAAGGACTCTCCTTTGGCGGCAGCCTGATCCGCCCGGAAGCGACCGGCTACGGTCTGGTCTATTTCACCGAAGCGATGCTGAAACGCCACGGCTTAGGCTTTGAAGGCATGCGCGTGGCGGTCTCCGGCTCCGGCAACGTGGCGCAATATGCCATCGAAAAAGCAATGCAGTTTGGTGCCCGCGTGGTCACCGCGTCTGATTCCAGCGGTACCGTCGTGGATGAAGCCGGCTTCACGGCTGAGAAACTGGCGCGTCTGTGTGAAATCAAAGCCAGTCGCGATGGCCGCGTGGCCGATTATGCCCGCGAGTTTGGTCTGACCTATCTTGAGGGTAAACAACCGTGGGGCGTGTCGGTGGATATCGCCCTGCCGTGTGCAACCCAGAACGAACTGGACGTTGAAGCCGCCCGCACCTTAATCAGCAATGGCGTAAAAGCGGTAGCCGAAGGGGCGAATATGCCAACCACCATCGAGGCGACCGATCTGTTCCTGGAAGCAGGCGTACTGTTTGCACCGGGCAAAGCCGCCAACGCCGGCGGCGTGGCAACGTCCGGTCTGGAGATGGCGCAAAACGCCGCGCGTCTGGGCTGGAAAGCAGAGAAAGTGGATGCCCGTCTGCACCACATCATGCTGGATATTCACCATGCCTGCGTAGAGTACGGCGGTGAGGCCTCGCAAACCAACTACGTGCGTGGTGCGAATATCGCCGGGTTCGTGAAGGTGGCGGACGCGATGATTGGGCAGGGTGTGATTTAAGGTTTATCGTGCGGCCGGGTGCCCTCTCCCACAGGGAGAGGGGAACAAAACGAGGGTATCAGGCCGCGCTCTTTTTCTTTTTAAACGGTTTCTTCGCACCACCACCCGGTGCCACCATTCCTCTGAACCGCTTCACCGGCGTGCTGCGCGCCTGATCGATCAGCTGGTACAGCGTCCCCACCAGCGGCTGCATAAAGTCCTGATAACGGCACTGTTTCTCGCTGATTTGCGTCAGCACCGATTCCCAGTGCGCCGTCATATCCGGCCTGGCGGCCAGCTCCGGCAGGGAGTGGATTAATGCCCTGCCCGGCTCGGTGGAGTGAATATAGCGCCCTTTTTTCTCCAGGAAGCCGCGCTTGAACAGCAGTTCGATGATCCCCGCGCGGGTCGCTTCGGTTCCCAGCCCGTCAGTGGCGCGCAGGATCTTTTTCAGTTCTTTGTCCTGCACAAAACGGGCAATCCCGGTCATGGCGGAGAGTAGCGTCGCATCGGTGAAATGGCGTGGTGGCTGCGTCTGGCGCTCTACCACTTCCCCTTTCTCACACAGCAGCTCGTCGTCTTTAGCCACCACCGGCAGCGGAGTACCGTCGTTCTCTTCGTCACGCTCTTTGTTGCCAAGCAGCGTACGCCAGCCCGCTTCCGCCAGAAAACGCGCTTTGGCAATAAATTTGCCTTTGGCGATCTCCAGCTCAATGACGCACTTGCGGAACACCGCGTCAGGGCAGAACTGCATCAGATACTGACGCGCGATCAGGTTATAGACCTTCGCTTCGTTCTCCGTCAGGTTGACGTTGCTGGCCCGCGCCGTCGGGATGATCGCATGGTGGGCATCGACTTTTTTATCGTCCCAGCAGCGGTTATGGGTATCCGGATTGACGACCGGCTGCGGCAGCAGATCCGGCGCATGCACGCCGATGGCGTTCATCACCGCGTGGCGTCCGGCAAAGTGTTCTTCAGGCAGGTAGCGGCTGTCTGAACGCGGATAGGTGATGAGCTTGTGGGTTTCGTAGAGCTTCTGGCAGATATCCAGCACGTTCTGCGCGCTCAGGCCAAAGCGCTTCGCGGCCTCAATCTGCAGGGCAGAAAGTGAAAACGGCAGCGGTGCGGGTTCGGATTCCCGTTTATCGTTATAGCTGGTGACGATGGCAGGTTGGCCGGTGATCCGGTTGACCACGTGCTCCGCCAGCGGACGATGCAGCAGACGGCCTTCTTCATCCTGATACGATTCGCAGGCATCGCTCGGCTGCCAGACGGCGGTAAAACGCTCCTCTTTCGGGGTGACGATGTGCGCTTTCACTTCGAAGAAATCTTTGGCAACGAAGTTTTCAATTTCTTCATCACGGCGCACCACCAGCCCCAGCACCGGCGTTTGCACGCGGCCTACGGAGAGTACCCCCTGATAGCCGGCATTCCGCCCAAGGATCGTGTAGGCGCGGGTCATGTTGATCCCGTACAGCCAGTCTGCGCGCGCACGGGCCAGCGCGGACACGCACAGCGGGATAAACTCGCTGTTGGCGCGAAGGCGCGAAATCGCCCGCTCCACCGCCTGCGGGTTGAGGTCGTTAATCAGGCAGCGCTGCACCTGCTGGCGTTTTTCCGGCGCCAGCTCCAGATAGTCCAGCACTTCATCCACCAGCAGTTGTCCTTCCCTGTCCGGGTCACCGGCGTGGACAACTTCAGACGCTTCATGCAGAAAGCGCTTAATGACGTTGAGCTGTTTGGTGACGGAGGGGCGCGGTTGCAGGCGCCATTTTTCCGGCACGATAGGCAGATCGTTGAGGTTCCAGCGGGCATAGCGGCTGTCGTAGACGTCTGGCTGTGCCTGCTCAAGCAGGTGACCAATGCACCAGGTGACCACCTGCCCGTTACCGCATTCAATAAAGCCGTCGCCTTTGCGATGCGGCTTCGGCAGCACATCGGCGATGGCACGAGCCAGACTCGGCTTTTCGGCAATAAACAACCGCATCGAATTAACGGATCTCAATCATCGGTCGGCCACCGCGCGCGGTCACCAGTTCGCCGATCGCCGTCAGGGTAATACCAAACTCGGCGGCCGTTGCCTGCACCTCGGCTTCTGACTCCGGCGTGACTGCCAGCAGCAGACCACCCGAGGTTTGCGGATCGCACAGCAGGTTACGCCACTCTTCAGGCATTTCGCCCATCAGATGACCATAGCTGGCAAAGTTACGCTGAGTACCGCCCGGCACGGCGCCCTGGGCAATGTACGCTTCCACGCCTGGCAGCTTCGGCACGTCCTGATACCAGACCTGCGCCTGCACACCCGCGCCCTGACACACTTCAGAGAGATGCCCCAACAGGCCAAAACCGGTGACGTCTGTCATCGCCTTCACGCCGTCGATATTGGCGAAAGCGGCACCGGCCAGGTTCATCTGGCACATCACTTCCGTTGCCAGACCTTTGTGTTCCGGTTTCAGCAGGGATTTTTTCTCGGCAGTGGTCAGTACGCCAATGCCCAGCGGCTTGGTGAGGAACAGCTTGCAACCCGCCTGCGCGGTGCTGTTGCGTTTGACGCGCTCGGTAGGCACCACGCCCGTGACCGCCAGACCGAAGATCGGCTCCGGCGCATCAATAGAGTGACCACCGGCCAGGGCAATCCCCGCCTGCTGGCAGGCAAAGCGTCCGCCCTCAATCACCTGGCGGGCTATTTCTGGCGCAAGGGTGTTGATCGGCCAGCCCAGAATCGCAATCGCCATAATCGGTTTACCGCCCATCGCGAAGATATCGCTGATGGCGTTGGTCGCCGCGATGCGCCCGAAATCGAACGGGTTATCGACAATCGGCATAAAGAAGTCAGTGGTACTGATAATGCTGGTGCCGTTACCCAAGTCATAAACCGCTGCATCGTCACGCGTTTCGTTGCCAACAAGCAGGTTCGGGTCGACAAACTTCGCCTGTTCGCTGTGCAGGATGGTTTCCAGCACTTTGGGGGAAATTTTACAACCGCAACCGGCTCCGTGGCTGTATTGCGTTAAACGAATGGTTTGCTCGCTCATGGACATCTCCTGTCAATGCAATCGCGCTATGGTAGCGCTCATTCCTTAAAGAGGTAAGTATGACTGTCTGAATTCTGCGGCAGATGCTCAGAATCCAGACAGTTTAGCGCGCGTTATCAGAAACGGCTGACGAAAGGCGTGGTGTCCGGCACGCTAATGGTGCTGGAGGCTTTAAGCTGAGGGGTGCCGAGATAGAGGAAACCGACGATTTTGTCATGCTCGCCGCAGTTGAGTCCGTCGCGCACCGCCGGGCTTTCAGTCAGTGGCCCGGTACGCCAGATACCGTTGAAGCCTTGTGCAACAGCGGCCATCTGCATCGCCATCACCGCGCATCCCGCCGACATCTCCTGCTCCCAGACAGGCACTTTATGCTCCGCCTGACACTTCGCCACAACGGCGATGATCATCGGCGCACGGAACGGCGCGTTACGGGCTTTATCGATCCCTTTCTCATCCTGAGCGGCGGCAACCGCCCCCTGCTCCAGCAGCTGGCTGAAGCGCTCGCGGCCTTCACCTTCAATAATAAAGAAGTGCCACGGCTGAAGTGTGCCGTGATCCGGCGCACGCATACCGGCACGCAGAATGTTCTCCAGCTGCTCACCCGCTGGCGCAGGTTCCGCCAGACGTGACGCGCTACGGCGGTTAACAAGCAGTTCAAGTGCGTCCATTGGTTAACTCCTTTCTTGAAATTTACTCACAAAATTAACACGACGGCAGATTTTGTTACAGCCTGGCAGGCGATTCCTGCTGACAAGTGGCGGTTGGGTCATTACGATAACCCAACATTACCGTCCAGTGGCGACGGAAACAGTCATTTTCTGGTTAGGGAGAATACATGCGAACCCTTTGGCGAATCTTTGCCGGTTTCTTTAAATGGACGTGGCGACTGCTCAATTTCGTCCGCAACCTGGTGATGAACCTCGTTTTCATCCTCCTGGTGCTGGTTTGCGCGGGCATCTGGATGCACATCAGTAACGCAAACCAGTCACAGCATTCGACGCGCGGCGCGCTGCTGCTCGACATCACCGGCGTGATTGTCGATAAGCCTTCCACCAGCAATCGTCTGGGAGTGATTGGTCGTCAGCTGTTCGGCGCTACCTCGGACCGCCTGCAGGAAAACTCCCTGTTCGATATTGTCGATACCATTCGTCAGGCAAAAGATGATCGCAACATTACGGGTATCGTGCTGGATCTGAAAGATTTTGCCGGGGCCGACCAGCCTTCCATGCAGTACATCGGCAAAGCCCTGCGTGAATTCCGTGACAGCGGTAAACCGGTGATCGCAATAGGCGACAGCTACAGCCAGGGGCAATATTATCTGGCGAGCTTTGCCAATAAAATCTGGCTTTCACCTCAGGGTACGGTCGACCTGCACGGCTTTGCCACGAACGGGCTTTACTACAAATCTCTGCTCGACAAGCTGAAGGTCACCACCCATGTGTTCCGCGTCGGTACGTATAAATCTGCCGTTGAGCCATTCATCCGTGATGACATGTCGCCTGCCGCCCGTGAAGCGGACAGCCGCTGGATTGGTGAGCTGTGGCAGAACTACCTGACCACAGTTGCCAGTAACCGCCAGATTACCCCTGCACAGGTCTTCCCTGGTGCTCAGGGCGTGCTGGACGGCTTGCGCAAGGTTGACGGCGATACCGCGAAATATGCGCTTGATAACAAGCTGGTCGATGCCCTGGGAACCAGCGCGGAGATCGAAAAGTCCCTGAGCAAACAGTTCGGCTGGAGCAAAGAGGATAAAAATTACAGCGCGATCAGCATGTACGATTACGCGGCGAAAAAGCCGGATGAGAGCGGTGACAGCGTTGCGGTTGTCTTCGCCAATGGCGCAATCATGGACGGTCAGGAGACTCCGGGGAACGTCGGGGGTGATACCACCGCGTCGCAGATCCGTGACGCGCGTCTTGACCCGAAAGTGAAAGCGATTGTGCTGCGTGTGAACAGCCCGGGGGGCAGCGTCAGCGCCTCTGAAGTGATCCGCGCCGAGCTGGCCGCTGCGCGTGCAGCAGGTAAACCGGTGGTGGTTTCCATGGGCGGCATGGCGGCTTCCGGCGGTTACTGGATCTCAACCCCGGCTAACTACATCGTCGCTAACCCAAGCACCCTGACCGGATCAATTGGCATCTTCGGGGTGATCAACACGGTAGAGAACAGCCTGGATTACCTGGGTGTACATACGGATGGTGTGGCCACTTCACCGCTGGCGGATGTGTCGGTAACCAAATCCCTGCCACCTGAAGTGTCCGAGATGATGCAGCTCAGCATTGAGAATGGCTACAAGCGCTTTATCACGCTGGTCGCTGACTCGCGTAAAAAGACGCCGCAGCAGATCGACGAGATTGCTCAGGGCCACGTCTGGACAGGACAGGATGCGAAGAGCAACGGCCTGGTCGACAGCCTGGGTGACTTTGATGACGCGGTGAAGAAAGCCGCCGAACTGGCGAAGCTCAAACAGTGGCATGTTGAATACTATCAGGATGAGCCGTCGTTCTTCGATATGGTGATGGACAGCATGTCCGTCTCCGTGCGCGCCATGTTGCCGGAAGCGCTGCAGGCTTATCTGCCAGCGCCTGTCGCCACGGCCGCTAAAGCGATGAAAGCGGAAAGCGATAAGCTCGCGGCGTTTAATGATCCACAAAGTCGTTACGCGTTTTGCCTGACCTGCGCAAACGTACGTTAAACCCCGTCCCCTCTTCCGGTGAAGAGGGGATTTTTTTCTTTTGAAGAACAAGAAATCACTACCATGCAGAAGAAATCGATTTATGTAGCCTACACTGGCGGTACCATCGGGATGCAGCGCTCTGAAA
The DNA here is from genome assembly GCF_050031095.1 of Enterobacter cloacae complex sp. 382A5. Taxonomy (NCBI): domain Bacteria; kingdom Pseudomonadati; phylum Pseudomonadota; class Gammaproteobacteria; order Enterobacterales; family Enterobacteriaceae; genus Enterobacter; species Enterobacter cloacae complex sp. 382A5. Next base: position 1,827,290 of record NZ_JBLGVK010000001.1, on the reverse strand, counting down.
ACGGCTATATTCCTGTGTCCGGTCATCTTCAACGTCAGCTTGCCCTGATGCCGGAATTCCACCGCCCGGAAATGCCTGACTTTACCATCCACGAGTACGAGCCGCTGATGGACTCCTCCGACATGACGCCGGAAGACTGGCAGCATATCGCGGATGACATCAAAGCCCATTACGACCAGTACGACGGCTTTGTGATCCTGCATGGTACCGACACCATGGCCTTTACCGCCTCGGCGCTCTCCTTCATGCTGGAAAACCTGAGCAAACCGGTGATTGTAACCGGCTCGCAAATTCCGCTGGCGGAACTGCGCTCGGATGGACAGATTAACCTGCTTAACTCCCTCTATGTGGCGGCGAACTACCCGATTAACGAGGTCTCGCTGTTCTTCAACAACCGTCTGTATCGTGGCAACCGTACCACCAAAGCGCACGCCGATGGGTTTGACGCCTTCGCCTCACCAAACCTGCAACCGCTGCTGGAAGCGGGTATTCATATTCGTCGTCTGGGCACGCCGCCTGCGCCGACCACCTCAGGCGAGCTGATCGTTCACCCGATCACTCCGCAGCCGATCGGTGTGGTAACCATTTATCCGGGCATCTCTGCTGATGTGGTGCGTAACTTCCTGCGCCAGCCGGTAAAAGCGCTGATTTTGCGCTCCTACGGTGTGGGTAACGCGCCGCAGAACAGTGAATTCCTGAAAGAGCTGCAGGAAGCGAGCGAGCGCGGGATTGTGGTGGTTAACCTGACGCAATGTATGTCCGGCAAGGTCAATATGGGCGGCTATGCCACCGGTAACGCTCTGGCGCATGCGGGGGTGATCAGCGGATTCGATATGACCGTCGAGGCCACACTGACTAAACTTCATTATTTACTGAGTCAGGATCTGGACATCCAGTCCATTCGCAGCGCCATGATGCAAAACCTGCGCGGCGAACTGACCCCGGACGAATAAGGAGGCCTCATGAAGCAACGCGCCCTGTTACTGGTCGATTTGCAAAATGATTTCTGCGCGGGCGGCGCACTGGCCGTCGCAGAAGGTGACAGCACGGTCGACGTGGCCAATACCCTGATTGACTGGTGTAAATTGCGCGGTGAAGCCGTTGTCGCAAGCCAGGACTGGCATCCGGCCAACCATGGCAGTTTTGCCAGCCAGCACGGCGTTGAACCCTTCAGCCAGGGTGAGCTCGACGGTCTGGCGCAAACCTTCTGGCCCGATCACTGCGTGCAGCAAACGGAAGGCGCCGCGCTACATCCGCTGCTGAATCAGAAAGCCATCGACGCGGTGTTTCATAAAGGCGAAAACCCGGCTATTGACAGCTACAGCGCCTTTTTCGATAACGGACATCGTCAGAAAACGGCGCTGGACGCGTGGTTACGTCACCACGAAATCACCGAGCTGATTGTGCTGGGTCTGGCAACCGATTACTGCGTGAAGTTTAGCGTGCTGGACGCGCTCCAGTTGGTTTATACGGTCAGCGTCATCACCGACGGCTGTCGCGGGGTGAACATTCAACCGCAGGACAGCGCGCAGGCGTTTATGGATATGGCCGCTGAAGGCGCGACGCTGTATACGCTGGCAGACTGGCTGGAGACGCAGGCGTAGTCTTTTATGCCGGGGGGCGGCTTCGCCTTTCCCGGCATTTCCACTCCGATCCCCATAAAGTGAACTCCCTCGCATCACCAGCGAAGCGGCAATGCTATGCTTTTCAGGCTGTTTTTTCGCCACGCTTTTTCTGTGGCGTGGTTATTTTTATTCTGTCAAAGAGGAACACCTATGAAACGTTTGCCATTGCTGGCAGCTTTACCCTTGCTTTGCGCGTCAGTTGCTTACGCCGCTCCCCTGATGTCCGTGGGCTACTTCAACGGCGGTGGTGATGTCACTGCCGGACCCGGCGGCGATATCAATACGCTTGATGTCCGCCAGATCACCCACCTGAACTATTCGTTTGGCCTTATCTACAATAACGAAAAAGACGAAACCAACGCCGCACTGAAAGATCCGGCGAAGCTGCATCAGATCTGGTTATCTCCGAAAGTGGCGTCCGACCTGGCGCTTATCCCACAGCTTCGTAAACAAAACCCGAATTTAAACGTTCTGCTTTCCGTCGGCGGTTGGGGTGCCCGTGGTTTCTCGGGCGCAGCAGCCACCAAAGAGAGCCGCGCGGTGTTTATCCGCTCGGCGCAGGAGATTGTTGAGAAATACGGTCTGGACGGGATCGACCTTGACTGGGAGTACCCGGTAAACGGCGCATGGGGGCTGGTCGCAAGCACGCCTGCAGACCGGGATAACTTCACCTTCCTGCTGAAAGAGCTGCGTGCCGCCTTCGGGCAGAAAAAACTGGTCACGATTGCGGTTGGGGCCAATGCGGAAAGTCCGAAAAGCTGGGTCGATGTGAAAGCCATTGCTCCCCTTCTCGACTATATCAACCTGATGACCTACGACATGGCGTACGGCACTCAGTATTTTAACGCGAACCTGTATGACTCCAGCGCCTGGCCGACCGTGGCGGCAGCAGATAAATACAGCGTTGATTTTGTGGTGAACAATTATCTGGCCGCGGGGCTGAAGCCACAGCAGATGAACCTTGGGATTGGTTTCTATGGGCGCGTACCAAAACGCGCTGTAGAACCGGGCATTGACTGGAGCAAGCCCGATGCGCAAAACAATCCGGTGACACAGCCTTACTTCGGCCCTCAGGAGATCGGGTTGTTCAGATCACTCGGTTATGACCTGACCAAAGATACCTACGTGAAGTACAACGATATCGTGAAGAAACTGCTAAACGACCCGCAAAAGCGCTTTACTGAACACTGGGACGACCAGGCGAAAGTGCCGTGGCTTTCCGTGAAGGGCGCCGACGGGAAGGATCTGTTTGCCCTCTCATATGAGAATCCACGTTCCGTCGCTATCAAAGCGGACTATATCAAAGAGAAAGGTCTGGCAGGCGCAATGTTCTGGGAGTATGGGGCGGATGATAATAACCAGTTAGCGAAGCAGCTGGCAGAGTCGCTCGGGATCTCGCACAAGTAGTGAGGCAATCAAACCCTCTCCCACAAGGAGAGGGTTGAGTGAGGACATCAACCTACACCGTTATTGTATTTTCATCGTCGCAATCGGCTTTGGCGTGATACCAAACTCTTCCTTCAGTTCACGCTTGCTCTTCATCACCATCTGGCCGTTGGTATCGATTGTCATGTGCTGCGCATCGGTATTGTTGCGCGCCTGCCACAGCATGACCAGCTGCAGGCTGTTCTCTTTTTGCTCCGGGGTTAAGGCAACACCATCAGGCCATTTCCCCAGCTCAACGGCGGTGACCAGACGCTGATAAACTTCCGGCGTCATACCGTTAATCATGTCATCAATATTCACGATCTCTCCCTTTCAAAGGAATAATTTGCTGAATCGTTTTTTCAACCTTTAATCTGGTCGCCGTTTTCATCGTCGCTAAAGCTCAGAGAAGCCGAGTTAACGCAGAAACGCTCGCCCGTTGGCTGAGGGCCATCCGGGAAGACATGCCCCAGGTGCGCATCGCAGTTGTCGCAGCGAATTTCGGTACGCACCATCCCGTGCGACGAGTCAGTTAAGTAGCGGATCGCGTCATCACTCACCGGCTCGTAAAAGCTCGGCCAGCCGCAGCCAGAATCGTATTTCGTTTGTGAATTGAACAGCGGGGCGTCACAGACCAGGCAATGGTATACGCCATCGCGTTTGTTATGCAGTAAACGCCCGGTAAATGGCGGCTCCGTGCCGTGATTCTGCGTCACGTAAAACTGCATTTCTGTGAGGTTTTTTTTCAAATCGTCAGGGTTACGTTGGTTCGACATATGCTTACATCTCGCTGTAGAAACAGACACCTTTTAACCCGGATTCTAACAAAACATTAACACCCTTGCGTGCACTTTTGATCTAAACTTATGTGTCGCGAAAAGGCGGTCAGGCAATTGTGATCATGCTCACATATTTATCCTGCGAGGCCTTTAAAATTCCGGGCGCAGCCCCCATGTGGTTGCTAGCTCAAAGGGAAAGTGAGGCGAGTCAGTCGCACAAACGTTAGTCACAGGATTGATTTGTCGCAATGATTGACACGATTCCGCTTGACGCTGCGTAAGGTTTTTGTAATTTTACAGGCAACCTTTTATTCACTAACAAATAGCTGGTGGAATATATGACTATCAAAGTAGGTATCAACGGTTTTGGCCGTATCGGCCGTATTGTTTTCCGTGCTGCTCAGAAACGTTCTGACATCGAAATCGTTGGTATCAACGATCTCCTGGACGCTGAATACATGGCGTACATGCTGAAGTACGACTCAACTCACGGTCGTTTCGACGGCACCGTTGAAGTGAAAGACGGCCACCTGGTTGTTAATGGCAAAACCATCCGCGTTACTGCTGAGAAAGACCCAGCTAACCTGAAATGGAACGAAATCGGTGTTGACGTTGTTGCTGAAGCAACCGGTATCTTCCTGACCGACGAAACTGCGCGTAAACACATCACCGCGGGTGCGAAAAAAGTTGTTCTGACTGGTCCTTCCAAAGACAACACCCCAATGTTCGTTCGTGGTGCTAACTTCGAAACTTACGCTGGCCAGGATATCGTTTCTAACGCATCCTGCACCACCAACTGCCTGGCACCGCTGGCAAAAGTTATCAACGACAACTTCGGCATCATCGAAGGTCTGATGACTACCGTTCACGCGACCACCGCTACTCAGAAAACCGTTGATGGCCCGTCTCACAAAGACTGGCGTGGCGGCCGTGGCGCGGCTCAGAACATCATCCCATCCTCTACCGGTGCTGCTAAAGCGGTAGGTAAAGTACTGCCAGAACTGAATGGCAAACTGACTGGTATGGCGTTCCGCGTTCCAACTCCTAACGTATCCGTTGTTGACCTGACCGTTCGTCTGGAAAAAGCTGCTTCTTACGAAGACATTAAGAAAGCAATCAAAGCTGCTTCCGAAGGCCCAATGAAAGGCGTTCTGGGTTACACCGAAGACGACGTTGTATCTACCGATTTCAACGGCGAAGTATGCACTTCCGTGTTCGATGCTAAAGCAGGTATCGCACTGAACGACAACTTCGTTAAACTGGTATCCTGGTACGACAACGAAACTGGCTACTCTAACAAAGTACTGGACCTGATCGCTCACATCTCCAAATAAACTGGAATGAGTGCTTGATCCAAAAAGGCGACTTCGGTCGCCTTTTTTATTTATAAGACAGAGGATTGCTTAATGATTAATAAAATTTTTGCACTTCCGGTAGTCGAACAACTTACCCCTGTGCTCTCCCGTCGCCAGATTGATGGCGCTGATGTTATCGTCGTTGACCACCCGCGTGTGAAAGCCTCCGTTGCGCTGAACGGCGCCCACCTGCTCTCCTGGAAACCGGAAGGTGAAACGGAAGTGCTGTGGCTGAGCGATGCGACCTCTTTCAAAAAAGGAGCGGCGATCCGCGGCGGCGTGCCTGTCTGCTGGCCATGGTTTGGGCCGTCAGCGCAGCAGGGACTGCCTTCTCATGGTTTTGCCCGCAACCAGCAGTGGACCCTGAAAGCGCATAACGAAGATGATAACGGTGCCGTGCTGACCTTTGAGCTTCAGGCCAATGACGAGACCCGTGCGCTGTGGCCGCACGAGTTTACCCTGTACGCCCGCTTCAAGCTGGGTAAAACCTGCGAGATTGAGCTGGAAGCGCACGGCGAGTTTGAAACGACCTCTGCCTTGCACACCTACTTCAACGTGGGTGATATCAGCGCGGTAAAAGTGAGCGGCCTTGGCGATACCTATATCGACAAAGTGGACAATGCAAAAGAAGGGAAACTCAGCGACGGCGTGCAGACCTTCCCTGACCGTACCGACCGCGTTTACCTGCATCCGGAAGCGTGCAACGTGATCCACGACAGTGCCCTCAACCGTGGCATCGAAGTGATTCACCATCATCACAGCAACGTGGTGGGCTGGAACCCAGGTCCGGCACTCTCAGTGAGCATGGCCGACGTGCCCGATGACGGTTACAAAACGTTTGTCTGCGTTGAAACGGCCTGCGTCACTACGGCGCAAAAAGCCAGCGAAGAAAAACCGTCTCGCTTAGGGCAGACTATTCGCATTGTGAAGCGCTAAGCCTTTGACGCGGTATGGTTATGACCGCACCAGCACAATGCAAACGGGGCGCAAGCGCCCCGTTATAATGCAAAGATTGCACTGTTTTGATGCACAATCAGAACTTGTAGGTCACACCGACAGAGAAAATACCCGCCCAGGACTTGTCGACCATTGGGCTGTCTTTCACTTCGTCGCTCAGACGCTCGTAACGGCCAGTACCGTATACGTTCCAGTCACCCAGGAAGTTGTAGCTCGCGGTCAGCTCCAGGTACGGATCCCAACCATCATCTGCGCTGTAGCTCTTCAGACCGCTACGACGGGATTCATTCTTAGAAACGCCATAGTAGTAGTCGTTGTAGTTCTCACTGTTGTACTGCACACCAATACCTGGCGTCAGCGTTAACGCACCGTTCGTGTAGCGATAGAGCCACGCCAGATCCCAGATAAAGCCGTTGCTGTTATCCAGCGTGTCTCCCGCCAGCGCGGTACGCAGGAAGCCATATTCGGTGTTATGCACATAAGAGAGACCCGCCATCATGGTGCTCTTACGCTTGTCGAGTCGACGCAGGGCGTGGCTGTCGCTGTCACCCGGTTTGAAGTGCGTCGGATCGTAGTAGGCCATAATGGAGAGCTTATCGGCCGTATCGTTCCACAGATAGTAGCCGCCGCCGAGTCCACGGAACCAGAAGTTATCGCCTTCATAGGTGACAACCGGAACGGGATAAACATCACGATCATACTGTTTATACGGGCTGTTAATGACGCCAACGCCCGCACCTACCGTCCACTGGCTTTCCGCCTGTGCGGTGCTAACTGCGGTCGCGGCGAGTACGCCCAATGCCAGAAGTTTGAGTTTGGTCACAATCCATTCTTTCCTGTAGTCAAATAATCAGCGGGAGAAGTGTAACCGCCAGACCCGTACTTCCCCAAATTTTTTGCCTGCTAATCAGTTTGATTAACCCGTTATTTTTCATTTTTCAGATGACAGGCCGTTTTCACTTCTGTGACCGCAGGGTGAAAAATGCCCGTATGACATATAACGGCAATGGATATTTTTGGATGAGTTATTGATATGTCATTGAAATTAGATTTTATCAGCATGCAAGTTTTGCAAATGCCATCTACGCTTTAATTTAAGAAGAGTTTTCCTGCACGCCCCGCGGTTCTTAGCGTCTGACCTGGCACACAGGTTGCTGCTCTGGCAGTGAGGTGCGAGAGATTCTCTTCCGGGAGCCTCCACTACTCATACGAACGGCTCTTATCCTGTGCTAAAAAACGAAAGGACGGCATGCCATGAATATATTCGATCACTATCGCCAGCGCTATGAAGCTGCCAAGGACGAAGAGTTCACACTGCAGGAGTTTCTTACCATCTGTCGGCAAGATCGCAGTGCCTATGCCAACGCGGCAGAACGGCTATTGATGGCTATTGGTGAGCCAAACATGGTTGATACTGCCCAGGAACCACGGCTTTCCCGTCTCTTTTCGAATCGGGTGGTCGCCCGATACCCGGCGTTTGAAGAGTTCTATGGCATGGAAGATGCCATCGAGCAAATCGTCTCCTACCTGAAGCATGCTGCTCAGGGTCTGGAAGAGAAGAAACAGATCCTCTATTTACTCGGCCCGGTGGGTGGCGGTAAATCGTCGCTGGCTGAACGGCTGAAATCGCTGATGCAGCGCGTGCCTATCTATGTGCTGAGCGCCAACGGTGAACGCAGCCCGGTGAACGACCATCCGCTGTGCCTGTTTAACCCGCAGGAAGATGCGCAAATTCTGGATAAAGAGTACGGCATTCCGCGTCGTTATCTCGGCACCATCATGTCGCCGTGGGCGGCGAAACGCCTGCATGAGTTTGGTGGCGATATCACCAAATTCCGCGTCGTGAAAGTGTGGCCATCCATTCTGGAGCAGATCGCCATCGCCAAAACGGAACCGGGTGATGAGAACAACCAGGACATCTCGGCGCTGGTCGGGAAAGTCGATATCCGTAAGCTGGAAAATTACGCCCAGAATGACCCGGATGCCTACGGCTACTCCGGCGCACTGTGCCGGGCAAACCAGGGCATTATGGAATTCGTCGAGATGTTTAAAGCACCCATTAAAGTGCTGCATCCACTGCTGACGGCCACCCAGGAGGGGAACTACAACGGGACGGAAGGTATCTCTGCCCTGCCGTTCAACGGCATCATCCTGGCGCACTCGAACGAATCCGAGTGGGTCTCCTTCCGAAATAACAAAAACAATGAGGCGTTCCTTGACCGTGTGTACATCGTTAAAGTGCCTTATTGCCTGCGGATCTCCGAAGAGATCAAAATTTACGAAAAACTGCTTAACCACAGTGAGCTAATGCATGCCCCATGCGCACCGGGCACGCTGGAAACGCTGTCGCGCTTCTCCATCCTGTCGCGTCTGAAAGAGCCGGAAAACTCCAGCATCTACTCCAAAATGCGCGTGTATGACGGGGAAAGCCTGAAAGATACCGACCCGAAAGCGAAGTCGTATCAGGAGTACCGCGATTACGCGGGTGTCGACGAGGGCATGAACGGTCTGTCCACACGTTTCGCGTTTAAGATCCTCTCCCGCGTGTTTAACTTCGACCATGCGGAAGTGGCGGCCAACCCGGTCCACCTGTTCTATGTGCTGGAGCAGCAGATTGAACGCGAGCAATTCCCACAGGAGCAGGCGGAACGTTACCTTGAGTTCCTGAAAGGTTATCTGATCCCGAAATATGCCGAGTTCATTGGCAAAGAGATCCAGACGGCCTACCTGGAATCCTATTCAGAATACGGCCAGAACATCTTTGACCGTTACGTCACCTATGCTGACTTCTGGATCCAGGATCAGGAGTACCGCGACCCGGATACCGGACAGCTGTTTGACCGTGAATCCCTGAACGCGGAGCTGGAAAAAATAGAGAAGCCTGCCGGGATCAGTAACCCGAAAGACTTCCGTAACGAGATTGTGAACTTCGTACTGCGTGCCAGAGCGCATAACAACGGTCGTAATCCGAACTGGACCAGCTACGAGAAACTGCGCACGGTCATCGAGAAGAAAATGTTCTCTAACACCGAGGAGCTGTTACCCGTCATTTCGTTTAACACCAAAACCTCAACTGACGAGCAGAAAAAACACGACGATTTTGTCGACCGTATGATGGAAAAAGGCTACACCCGCAAACAGGTTCGTTTGCTGTGCGAATGGTATCTGCGCGTACGGAAATCGTCTTAAAACAAGTGCCCGGTGGCGTTTAACGCTCACCGGGCCGACAAAATGCAAGTTGGCAAATGCAGTACGGGGGGTATATGACCTGGTTTATTGACCGGCGTCTGAACGGCAAAAACAAGAGCATGGTGAATCGCCAGCGCTTCTTGCGCCGTTACAAAGCGCAAATTAAACAGTCGATCTCCGAGGCCATCAACAAACGCTCGGTAACCGACGTCGACAGCGGCGAGTCTGTCTCCATCCCCACCGATGACATCAGCGAACCGATGTTTCATCAGGGGCGTGGCGGCCTGCGCCATCGCGTACACCCAGGTAATGACCACTTCGTTCAGAACGACAGAATCGAGCGCCCACAAGGAGGCGGCGGCGGTTCAGGAAGCGGTCAAGGACAGGCCAGTCAGGATGGTGAAGGTCAGGATGAATTCGTCTTTCAGATCTCAAAAGATGAGTATCTCGACCTGCTCTTTGAGGATCTGGCGCTGCCTAATCTGAAAAAGAACCAGCACCGTCAGCTTAACGAATACAAAACCCATCGCGCGGGTTATACCGCGAACGGCGTACCGGCCAATATCAGCGTCGTTCGTTCGCTGCAGAACTCGCTGGCGCGGCGCACGGCCATGACGGCCGGTAAACGGCGGGAGCTGCGCGAACTGGAAAGCAGCCTGAAGGTGGTAGAAAACACAGAACCGGCGCAACTGCTGGAAGAGGAGCGCCTGCGTAAAGAGATTGCCGAGCTGAGGGCGAAGATTGAGCGGGTACCGTTTATTGATACCTTCGACCTGCGCTATAAAAACTACGAAAAACGGCCGGAGCCTTCGAGCCAGGCTGTCATGTTCTGTCTGATGGACGTCTCCGGTTCAATGGACCAGGCCACCAAGGATATGGCGAAACGTTTTTACATTTTGCTCTATCTGTTCCTGAGCAGGACCTATAAGAACGTGGAAGTGGTTTATATCCGCCACCACACCCAGGCCAAAGAGGTGGATGAACATGAGTTCTTCTACTCGCAGGAGACCGGCGGCACCATCGTATCGAGCGCCCTGAAGCTGATGGATGAGGTGGTGAAAGAGCGTTACGATCCGGCTCAGTGGAACATCTATGCTGCGCAGGCGTCGGATGGCGACAACTGGGCGGATGATTCGCCGCTGTGTCACGACATTCTGGCGAAGAAAATTTTGCCGGTGGTGCGTTACTACAGCTATATCGAAATCACGCGTCGTGCTCACCAGACGCTGTGGCGTGAATATGAACATCTGCAATCGATGTTCGATAACTTCGCCATGCAACACATCCGTGACCAGGATGATATCTATCCGGTGTTCCGGGAGCTGTTCCACAAGCAATCGGCCACCAGCAATGCCTGACCACACAGCCAGCGACACGCTGGCTGTTTTCTTTCCCTTTCGTCCATCCCCTTCGCAAAAAGATCTGTGCTACTGTTGGAAACTGCGTATTGGCAGATAACAGGTAAACTGACTATGTCTGATGAGGTTAAGGGTACGGCTACCCACCAGCAACTCATTTCGCTGTTAACGCAGCAAGGTGCGCGCTTTCGCGTGATGGAGCACGAGGCCGTAGGAAAATGCGAAGCGGTAAGCGAAATCCGCGGAACCGATCTGGGGCAAGGCGCAAAAGCGCTGGTCTGCAAAGTGAAGGGAAACGGCGTAAAAAAACACGTTCTGGCAATCCTGGCCGCTGACCAGCAGGCCGACCTGAGCCAGCTTGCCAGCCATTTCGGCGGCTTAAAAGCCTCTCTCGCAAGCCCGGCCGAAGTCGATCATCTGACCGCCTGCGTGTTTGGCGCTATCCCACCGTTTAGCTTCCATCCGGATCTGACGCTAGTCGCCGACCCGCTCCTGTTCGAGCGTTTTGACGAAATCGCGTTCAACGCCGGTCTGCTGGAAAAATCCGTGATCATGGATACCCAGGATTATCTGCGCATTGCCCGCCCTGAACTGGTGACGTTTCGTAAAGCGTGACCGTGATGGCTGACGCCTCTGTCAGCCTCTCTTTTCCAGAAACAGAACTGATGCGATCAAAATCACCGCAATAGCGAAAAACGATGAGGAGATAATCAGCGTTTCAACAAACATGTGATCGTTCATCTTTAGCGACCCTTTGCGATGCCTGATGCCGTTTTATCCCCTGCAAATGACACGGATATGACAATCTCCTATTTTTTTTAAAACACTGTCGTTAGCCGTTTTTCCGCGTAAAGTAAGCAGGCTTATTATTCTGGCAAGGACTCCTCATGTTTGACCCTACTCTGCTTATTCTACTGGCACTCGCTGCACTCGGCTTTATCAGCCATAACACCACCGTCGCCATCTCGATCCTGGTGTTGATCATTGTGCGCGTCACCCCGTTAAACACTTTTTTCCCGTGGATAGAAAAACAAGGCCTGACGATCGGGATAATCATTTTGACCATTGGGGTGATGGCCCCCATTGCCAGCGGCACGCTTCCGGCCTCAACGCTGCTGCACTCGTTTGTTAACTGGAAATCACTGGTGGCTATCGCGGTGGGGATTTTCGTGTCATGGCTGGGTGGTCGCGGCGTCACGTTGATGAGCAGCCAGCCCTCGCTGGTGGCTGGCCTGCTGGTGGGAACGGTGCTTGGCGTGGCGCTCTTTCGCGGCGTTCCGGTGGGCCCGCTCATTGCCGCCGGGCTGGTTTCGCTGTTTATTGGGAAGTCGTAGTCAGGCTGGCAATATAGCGCGCAGGCGTTTGCCCCAGCCCCTTTTTAAACATCGTAATAAAGGCGGTGGTGGAGTCATAACCAAGTGACTGCGCAACCTGCTGAACTGACTTCCCGCCAATCAGCAGCTGCAACGCCACAATCAACTGCAGCTGATGACGCCAGCGGCGAAAGCTTAAGCCCGTCTCTTTGACCACCAGCCGCGCCAGGTTGCGCTCACTCATGGCAAAGTGGTTCGCCCATTGCGCCAGCGTCTGCCACGCGGCGGGCTCTTCCGCCATCTTTTCGCTCATCAACCGAATTTTAGGATGAGGGGAAACGGGCAGCTGTAAATGTTCCTGTCGCTGGAGCGGCAGTTCATCAAACAGCACATCCACCAGACGCGAGGTGGTGGCAAGCGGCAGTTGCTCACGCGTTTTTCCCGCCAGCGACAGAATCAGCTCCCGCACCAGCGGCGATATTTTCAGGGTACAGCACCGGTCCGGCAGACTGACGGCACCAGGTTCAATAAACAAAAAGCAGAGCTGCGCGCCTGGCGTGGCCCTGTTGCTGTGGGGCATCTGCCCGGGGATCCACACGGCATACTGGGGCGGTACCATCAGCATGGCATTTTCTACCTCACAGGTGATTGCACCACCCAGCGCCAGAATCAGCTGCCCTTTGCGGTGCTGATGGAGCGGAATATATTGCTCCTGCGCTACCACGCGGATGCGAAACGCGACCGCGGCATCGAATTGGCTATCGGGATCGTAGCCGTCGAGTCCCAGACCGTTCATCAGGTTGTCCGATATTAGCGATAAACTGTCATTTTAGCCTGATTTCAACCACGGCGAAAATCGGTATTGTGTGCGCTCGCCTGAACGTATGAGAAAACAATGACTACTGCTACTCGCAAAGGCGCGCTGCTGATCGCCGGCATTCTGATGATTGCCACGACGCTTCGCGTCACCTTTACCGGAGCAGCGCCGCTGCTCGATACCATTCGCCTTGAATATGGATTAACCACCGCGCAAACCGGCCTGCTAACCACCCTGCCACTATTAGCGTTTGCCCTTGTCTCGCCGCTTGCCGCGGGCGTAGCACGGCGTATCGGCATGGAGCGCAGCCTGTTCCTCGCCCTGCTGCTGATCTGCGCCGGGATTGCCGTGCGCTCTCTGCCCTCCGCGGCCCTGCTGTTTACCGGCACGGCGGTGATCGGTTGCGGTATCGCGCTCGGGAATGTGCTATTACCGGGCTTAATCAAACGCGACTTTCCCGGCCAGGTTGCCCGCCTTACCGGGGCCTATTCCCTGACGATGGGCGTTTCGGCGGCGCTCGGTTCGGCGCTGATTGTTCCTCTCGCCCAGGGAGCCGCAGGCTGGCATGGCGCGCTGCTAATGCTGATGATCTTTCCCCTGCTGGCGTTATTGCTCTGGCTGCCACAGTGGCGCCAGAAGCAGGTCGCTACAGTGACCGGTGCAGGAGCGCTGCACAACCGCGCCATATGGCGTTCTGCCCTCGCCTGGCAGGTGACGCTCTTTCTCGGCATTAACTCGCTGATTTACTACGTCATCATCGGCTGGTTGCCCGCGATATTACTCAGCCACGGCTACAGCGAAGCGCAGGCGGGCTCCATGCACGGGCTCTTACAGCTGGCCACGGCCATTCCGGGCCTTGCCGTGCCGCTGATCCTGCATCGCCTGAACGATCAACGCGGGATCGCCGGTGCCGTAGCCCTGATGTGCGCAGTGAGTGCGGCCGGTTTCTGGTTTGCACCGGCTTTTGCGGTCGTGTGGACGCTGGTGTTTGGCTTTGGCACCGGAGCAACGATGATCCTCGGTCTGACGTTCATCGGCCTGCGCGCCAGCTCTGCCCATCAGGCGGCGGCACTGTCCGGTATGGCGCAGTCGATTGGTTATCTGCTGGCCGCCTGCGGGCCTCCGCTGATGGGAAAAATTCACGATACCGCCGGTGACTGGCAGATCCCCCTTCTGGCCTGCGCGCTGGCCTCGGTGGTGATGGCCATCTGCGGCATGCTTGCCGGGCGAGACCGGGAGATCACGCCACGCTAAAAACAGTGGCAGACCTGACGGTCTGCCTGTTATTTATCCCCGTGCCGCACGCAGCATCGCCTGTACTAACACCACCGGACGCCCCGCCATCGCAGCACGCTCGTGCTGGAATAAGGTAATCACGAAGAACGGATGGGTGACCAGCTCTGCGGCACGGATTTCCCCCTGCTCGTCCCAGCCCGTCACGCGCATATCACCGCTCTCCAGCTCCTGCGCAAATTCCGGGGATACGCCGTAGTTGCAGTGATATCCCTCTTCAATTTCCGGCTTGCCGTAGGCTTTCGCAATAAGCGTGTTGTTACGCAGTTCAATCGCATCGGTTTTTTCCACCAGCGAGCAGGTCAGCGGCGCAATCACCATTGAGCCTTCGGTGTCCGTTTCGGCGTGCGCCGCATCGCTCCAGCCGAGCACATTACGCGCATACTCAATCAATGCATGCTGAAAACCGCCGCAGGTGCCGAGAAATGGAATGCTGTTTTCGCGCGCGTAGCGTGCAGCGATAAAGGCGGCTTCGGTGTTTTTGTAGGGGCTTGCAGGAACCAGCCAGATGGCATCGTAACCCACCAGATCTTCAGGGCTGGTCAGCTCCGTCGTCGCAAGCCAGTCGTAATCAGCGGTGAGATCCAGTACTGCAGCAGCATCATCAATGGCCAGCGGGATCGCCTGGTGCGCAATCACATCGGGATTGTAATCGCCAACCAGCGCAATGCGCAGCGTCGTTTTAACCGGGAGGTGTTCCATGAAAGGTTCCTTATGCCAGAGTATTATCAGATAACATAAGGAACCTCAGACTACCGATCTTCTGCAATAATCACAATACCTTAAATTGGGAGGGGGAAATGATGATTCAGTGCAAGCGCGTCTATGAACAGGCAGCCCCGGAGGATGGTTATCGGGTGCTGGTGGACAGACTGTGGCCGCGAGGGGTGAAAAAAGCAGACCTTGTGCATAATGAATGGTGCAAGGCGCTCACACCTTCTGACGGGTTACGTAAGGCCTTTCACAGTGAAACCATTGATTTCGCTGCCTTCAGCCAGGCGTATCGGGAAGAGCTGGCGCAGCATAAAGACGAAGGTTTGCGTCTTGCAACCCTCGCGAGACAGCAAACCTTAACCCTTCTCTACGCCGCGAAAAATACCGAACAGAATCACGCAATAGTCTTAGCCGACTGGCTGCGCCATTTGTGATTAACTTGCCGTCAGCGCATCGAAGGTTTGCGGTGCCTCATCCGGCGTGAGCGGCAGCAGATGTTCGGCGCGCACAAACGCAAAACCGTGCTGATTATCAAAGGCGTAGACATCGCCAGTTACCAGCCAGAGCGCGCGATCCGCTGTCGCAGGCAGCTGCGTCATCACGCCATTAACCGGGTTAACAAAGCGCTGGCCGGGCTGGCAAAGGCCAAACAACTCAACGGATTTACCCACATTGCGACGGCCTGAGGCCGTGCGGGCACCAATGATCAACGCCATGCTGCCCGGTTTAAGCTGAAACATACTTCTCTCACGATAACGGTGGCCAGAAACTGGCTAAGAATAATCCTAAAGAGAAGTGTATCGCAATCTTTGTCCTGCTGTCACCTGGCGGGTTGCGGATGATCGCGGCGGTAGAGCTCCCATTCGTCGATCACTTCGCCACCGGGCAATTTACACTCCGTACGCACGCCCTGCGGGCTCTGGATTGGGATCTGCTCTCCCCCTTTTTCCAGACAATAGACAGAGGCAGGGTTAGCCATCCCCACCCTATGCGGCGGCGGTGGGGCAACAGGTGGAGACGTTTTTGTGGTACAGGCCGCCAGGGGTAGCGCGAGAGCCAAAAGCAGAAATCTCATCGTGTTGATCCTTTTTACATCATCAGAAGATAAGGGTAACGGGTCGCCGTCGCTTTCTCCATCATTTCTCCATTTTAACTGCACTTTTCAATACTATAGTGAGGCGTGTTCTCCTTATGACCAGAGAACATCATTCCGTAATCAAGATGTCTTTGCCCCGGTCTCAACAACGGGGCCTTTTTCTCCCCTGCCTGCTTCTGGTGGATATATAAAATTTTCACCATTCATGTTTTACTATGGCTGAAGTCGAAATTTTCAGCATAACATGCAGATGCAGACGTCTTGTGCATGGGAGTCAACCTACGTCATGTCAGATATCATCCTGGCCCGAGTGTCAGAAACGCTCACCACGGAACAATCCCTTGAAAGTCTCGTTCGCCAGTTGCTGGAGATGCTGGAACTTGTGACCGAAATGGAGTCGACCTACC
This sequence comes from Enterobacter cloacae complex sp. 382A5, assembly GCF_050031095.1. NCBI lineage: Bacteria > Pseudomonadati > Pseudomonadota > Gammaproteobacteria > Enterobacterales > Enterobacteriaceae > Enterobacter > Enterobacter cloacae complex sp. 382A5. Next base: position 1,810,962 of record NZ_JBLGVK010000001.1, on the reverse strand, counting down.
TGACGAAGGTCGATATCAATGCCCGTCTTCAGCATATTTTGTATGCCCGAAACAGTAAGCAGATGCAGATCCCGGAGGGACTAAGCGTGCCCTGGGGCGATACATTGTGCAAACGTGCGCTGGACAGTGACACCATTTTCAGTAACGAGGTTCCTGAACGCTGGGCGGATTGCGACGCCGCGAAAGCGCTCGGTATTACCACGTACATGAGCGTGCCGGTTCACCTGGCGGATGGTTCCCTGTACGGCACACTCTGTGCGACCAGCACGGAAAAGAAGCTGCTCAGTGAACGCGGCGAACACGTGCTGAAACTCTTTGCCGGGCTGATTGCCCAGTATATTCAGAAAGAGTCGTTGCTTTCTCAACTTCGAGAAGCGAATGCAGCGCTCATCGCCTACTCCTTTACCGACGTTCTTACCGGTTTACCCAACCGCCGCGCCATCTTTGAAGATCTCAACACTCTGTTTTCTTTAGGCCGCCACCTTAAACGCAACGTAATTATCGCTTTTATCGATCTGGATGATTTTAAACGGATTAACGACCAGTACGGGCATGAAGCAGGCGATCAATTCCTCATTGAAGTCGGCAAACGTCTGTCAGATGAAAAGACCGAAGACGAGATTATCGGCCGCCTGGGGGGCGATGAGTTCCTGGTAGCCTGCCTGAGTAAAGCGGAAAATCAGGCTGATGAGGGTCAGATTAACCAGCTCAGGGCACGGCTTCGCGACCGGATTGCCGGCCAATACGGGTTGGGCAGTGTGAGTATTGTGTACCCGGGTGCAAGCCTGGGAGTTGTCGAAGTTGATCCTGCCGGGATGGATCCGGACAGCGCATTACGCGTCGCGGATGTTGCGATGTATCAGGATAAAAAGGGTAAAGGCAAAACGCGCTTTCACGTTTTGGATTAACCCCGTACACTCTACGGCATTCTGAAAACCAAAACAGGTGATGGCATGAGAATAGGGATCCTCTTCCCGGTCGTTATTTTTATAACGGCGGTGGTTTTTTTAGCATGGTTTTTTGTCGGTGGTTACGCGGCTCCGGGAGCATAAATGAGAAAAACCACCCTCATTATGCTGCTCGTCGCCATCGTCGCCGTTGCTGGCACGCAATTTGGCTGGTGGTAACACCGCAACGTAAAAAGGCCGCCATCTGGCAGCCTTTTTTAACGCTTATCAAACTTAGCTTTTGATTTTTCTGTAGATAAACAGAACAACCAGCGCGCCGATCACGGCGACAGCAAAACTGCCGAAGTTGAAACCGTCAACTTTGCCAAACCCGAACAGCGTACTGATCCAGCCGCCGACGACCGCGCCGACAATACCCAGTATCACGGTAACGATAAAACCACCGCCATCTTTGCCCGGCATGATCCACTTCGCCAGAATACCCGCAATAAGCCCAAAGATAATCCAGGATAAAATTCCCATAACTTTCCTCTCTGTATGGTTTTTGTCATTAAATCAACGACACAAAAAGGATAGCACAGGATCCGGGAAAGGAAATTTGTGATTAGTATCACAGCGAGAGAGTGCGCATTTAGTATCCAAAACCGCACCACACGAAATGTGGGGTTGCAACTTAAGATGAGAAAGATTATCTTTCTCAACACTGAATAGTTGAGTTAAACGCTCAGGTATTCAGTACGACATTGCTCACATTGCTTCCAGTATTTTTGCCCACGCTTTAGTGGGCATTTTTTTGCCCGCTTACACGGCGATAAAGGCATACCGGTTGCGTCCTGCGCGTTTTGCCTGATAGAGCGCCTGGTCAGCCGCAATAATAATGTTCTGCTGGCTGCCTGCAATGTCAACGGCACGTGCGGTTGACACCCCGACGCTGACCGTTACCCGTCCAAAGGGGCTAAAGGCATGCTCAATATGCAGTGAAAATACATTGCGGATGATCGTCTGGGCCAGGCGGATGGCTTCCTGAATATCGGCGTCTGGCAGGATCAGCGCAAACTCTTCGCCGCCATAACGCGCCACAAGCTGGTTGTTGCGGGTGAGGCTCTCTCTGAGGCTATTCCCCAGTAGGGTAAGGCATCGGTCTCCTTCTGGGTGACCGTAGTTATCATTGTATTTTTTGAAATAATCGACATCGACAATGAGGATAGAAATTGGCGTGTCGTTATCCGCACACGTGGCGATTTCAGACAGAATTTTTTCATCAAACGTGCGGCGGTTGAAAAGCCCCGTCAGCGCATCTTCAGAGGCTATTATCTTGAGCTCTTTGTTATCTCTGGTTTTTCTGGACAGATCTGAATAGAGGAAATAAGACGCGACGATAAGCGCCACGGTAAAAATAAGAATGAGTACGGCGAGCTGAATGGCCTGCTTACGCCAGGCTGCAAGTGCTTCTTCTTTACTCACTGCAACGGTGGTGACCAATCCGTAACGTTTGTTTTTCTCAAAAGCAAAAATGCGTTCGACTTTATCAAACCGCGAAACCGAGCTGGCAATCCCTGAATTTTGTACCTTCAGGTATTCTCTGAACAGGGGTGAGTCTGAAACAATCGCGCCAATGTAGTTATTTTTAAACGGATAGCGAACCAGCAACACGCCGGATTGTGTCGTGAGGCCAATGACACCAGCATGGCCAATATTAATCTGCCCGTAGAGTGCCAGAAAATTTTCGATTCCAAGCGTCACCACGACAACGCCGTTAAAGTCTCCGGTCTGCGTTTCAAGCCGTCGACTGATCGTAATCACCCATTTCCCGTTCGTTCTGCTCACGACCGGCTGGCCAATAAAAATCTGCTGACTTTTATTTTCCTTGTGATAGATAAAAAACGATCTGTCAGCCCCTTTTCGCGGCCCGGAAAAACGTCCGTACAATGCCGTGAAGATGTCACCATTGACATCGTAAATAACCACATTATTAATCTGGCTAAGAAGATTATCCTGGCTTTCAATTATCCGCTGAATATTGGTCGCCTGTTCCGGGGTCATACCATAAATGTCGATCATGTCTGAAATGGTGGTGATCAGCATTTCACTTTGACGCATGATCCCCTCAGTATAAACATCCAGGGTATGGCTCAGGTTAGCAACGCCGGTATTAATTTGCTGAATTGACTGCTGTCTGGACGTGGTAATTTGGACCGCAAGCGACAACGAGATGATCAACGAGACAATGATGACAGTAATGGTTGTTGTGTAAAAAGTATTTTTCACATGCACGAGCTTTTCCACCTTATCACGCCTGACATCCCTGGCTGACAACTCGTGTCACTGTAACAAAGGTCAGGATAAGAGGAAAATAAATTGCACTTAAGCGCACAATAAGAAGCGGTTATTATTTTGCTTCACTAAAATTTGCGTCAGGGTTATTACGGAGATCCCCTGGCGCCTGCCGCTCTCTCCCGTGAGGACCAGGCTTGTACCCTGCCCCGGCTGTGTTAAGATTCACCCCATCAGGGAGCTGACAGGATAACCGGAAAATGAAAAAAATCATTGCCGTTGCTATCGTATCAACGATTCTGGTCATTCTGTCTCTGTATGCGGTGAATGCGGTTATCATCAGCCAGCAGAAGGATAAACAGCGTGAGATCGCCCAGACGCTTTTGCACTATTCCGAAGGATTATCCGAAAGCATCGCGCTGGCCCTTAAAGAGGTAACAACCCGAGGCTGCGATCAAACCAGCCTTGATCGCTACAGAAAGCTAAAACTCGACAGCCCCTATTTTTCCGATATCGGTTTTGTTGAAAATGGGCAAGTCGTCTGTACTGCCTTTTGGGGTAAGCTCGCCACTCCAGTCCCTCTACCAACAGAACTCCATAAAACACCAAGAGGCTTTCTGTTAGCGCAGTTTTCGAGAAAAGATTTTTTCACTGGCAACGCGGCAATCTATAATAATGTGATTATTTTCACCTCGCGTTATGCCTACGATAAATTCATGCCGGTTACGGCAAACTATGCGCTGAGTACCACGACGAAAAATTTCGACCGAACTTTTTTCTCGGTTAAGCCAGATGTCATAAAACACCACTGGCCAGATTCAGCGCTATTTACCCTGATCCTGACGCAGTGCAGCACGCGATGGGACATATGCGTTACGGTGAAGCATTACGACGCGGGCCTGGCTTCGCTCCCCGTTGTGGTGTTTATTCTTCTGACGACTATTTTGTGTTTTATCTGGACCGCAATCTCGTTGTTTTTCATGCGCATTTACGAAGATCGCTTCTCACTGGAGCGAACGCTGGTTAAGGCGGTAAAAAACAATTCTATCAGCGTTAACTACCAGCCGATTATACGTATCCAGGATAAAAGCATTGTCGGGGTAGAAGTGCTGTCGAGATGGCGCGATTATCATCGCACCGATGTTTCTCCGGAACTGTTTATTCCTTTAATTAAGAAAATTGGGCTGTACCGACAGTATTATATTAATATTATTGAAAAATCGCTGTCTGAGATCGCACCGCTTGCCATTAAACATCAGCTGATGATTTCGCTGAACGTTGGGCGAACAGAGATTGAAGATGGACAGTTTATCCAGACGTTACGTCGTGAATGTGCATTTAATCACATCCCCCTGTCTTTGATAAAGGTGGAACTTTCAGAAAAAGCGGTATCCAGTGCAGATATTCTTGAAGGGTTTTGTCTGGAGCTGAAAAAACTTGGGGTGAGAATATCGATAGACGATTTCGGCGTGAAAAACTCAAACCTGGACCGGCTCTCTCTGCTGGAATATGACGAAATCAAAATCGATAAGTCGCTGGTGGACGGTATCAATGAACATTATAAGCAGAATATTTTTGCTATTTTTTGCGATGCGCTTGCCAGGCTCAACAAAACGCTCGTTTTCGAAGGGGTGGAAAGTGAAACCCAGTATCGTTTTATTGCGGACAGGTATCCTGACGCTCTGATCCAGGGGTGGTACTTCTCAAAATCACTGACACGCAGTGAACTGGCGAAGAAACTTACGATGAGAATGCCCTTGCGGGCTACTCGTTCCCCCACTGATTAAGGAAATTCGCAATATCATCGATGCGTGCCGAGCGGATCCCCGCCTCACTGGCCATTTCCTGCTGGGCTTCCTCGCTGATTTCCTCGTTGTTCGTTAACCGCGTCAGCAGCAGCTGGAAATAGTACGCCAGCGCGTCATGCTCTGACTCACTGACTGGTTCAGCGGTTTCCGTCGAATACTCATCGACGATGTCATAATATTTAAGCGGAATATCGTTGTTCATAAACAGTCTCTCGTCTGCCATTTAGCGGGTGATGCACCGAGTATAGCGGACGCATTACGTTGACCAAAGTATTAGATAAGCAGCGCAAGTAAGGCAGCGAGAGCCGGCATAGCCTGAACATAGAGGATTTTTCGACTGGCAGTCGCTGCGCCAAAAATTCCGGCAAGTAGCACGCAGCTCAGGAAAAAGACGGTCACAGGGACACCGCGCTCTCCGAGCCAGAGTCCCCAGAGCAGACCCGCCGCCAGAAAACCGTTATACAGCCCCTGATTCGCAGCCAGTACGCGGGTTTCACGCGCAAAATCGGGCGTGAGATTGAAAGCCTTGTGCCCGGTTTTGGTGTTCCACAGGAACATCTCCAGCACCAGAATATAGAGATGGATTAACGCAACAATAACGATAAGTACAGTGGCTAACATGAGGCTGTCTCACACAGTCAGTGGCAAAATAAATGCCGTCCCAGCGGACGGCATTTTGGTATTAACGAACCAGATGCAGGAAGTGCAGATGTTTTTCGTACTGGTCCAGTATGTCATTGATAAGCTGTTCCTGATTCCAGCCCATCACATCATAGTTCTGACCGCCCTCTTTCAGATACACTTCAGCGCGATAATAGCGGTGTTGCTCTGCCTGTTGCTCGTCATTATCCATAGCGGCAAGAGCAAAAGTTGGCGAATTATAGCCACGTAGCCTCACTTCATAAATAAAGTTCAGCTCATTGCCTAAATCAACTTCAAGCCGGAGACGATCGTCTGCCGCATCATTGATATGACTCAACGTCCCCTGCTTGTTCAGTTCTTCCTGAACCAACGTCATGGCAGGCTGGATGACGTCGTCCATAAACCGTTTAACCAGAGAACGTTTCGGCAGATAGGCAATATTGCGCAACCTTCTTTGCCACGGAATAGGGTTACGTGCGGCAGTCGGCGCAATCGTCGCCATGCTCAGACTTTCACGTTTGGTCAAATCCCGACGCAGGGCTTTTAACAGTCCGTATATTGAGATCAATAAGATCACGGAGAATGGTAATGCGCTCGCTATTGTCACGGTTTGCAGCGCGCTTAGCCCACCCGCAATCAGCAGTGCAATGGCCACAATCCCCATGAGCGAGGCCCAGAAAATTCGCTGCCATACAGGCGTGTTAGCGACGCCACCCGATGCCAGCGTATCAACAACCATCGCCCCTGAGTCAGCCGAGGTGACAAAGAAGACAATGACCATCGCCATTGCAATAAATGACAACACTGAGGAAAACGGGAAATGTTCAAGGAAATTAAACAGAGCCAGCGCGACATCCTGCTGGACGGTATTTGCCAGATCTGTTGCTCCCTGATTCATGATGAGATAAATGGCGCTGTTACCAAACACCGTCATCCACATGAGGGTAAAACCTGCGGGAACAAACAGCACGCCCGTAACAAACTCACGAATTGTCCTGCCACGGGATACGCGCGCGATGAACATACCGACAAACGGCGACCAGGAAAGCCACCATCCCCAGTACAACAGCGTCCAGCCACCAAGCCAGTTGCTTGATTTCGGTTCGTAGGCGTAAAGGTTAAAGGTTTTACTCACTAATTCCGAAAGATAACCGCCGGTATTTTCGACAAAAGATTTCAGTAAAAGTACGGTTGGTCCAAGACACAGCACAAGCGCCAGAAGTAAAACAGCCAGACCCAGATTGAGTTCAGAGAGGATACGTATTCCCTTGTCCAGACCGGACACCACTGAAATCGTCGCTAACCCCGTGATGACCACAATCAGAATGACCTGCACCGTTTCATTGATGGGCACCCCAAAAAGATGGTTCAGACCGGCATTAACCTGCAAAACACCGTAACCCAGCGATGTGGCAACGCCAAAGACCGTCCCTATCACCGCAAAAATATCGACTGCATGGCCGACAGGACCGTAGATGCGATCGCCGATGATGGGATAGAGTGCGGAACGCAGCGTTAAAGGCAAACCGTGACGGTAGCTGAAGAATGCCAGAATCAGCGCCACAATGGCATAGATGGCCCATGCATGCAGTCCCCAGTGGAAGAATGTCAGGCGCATGGCTTCTTTCGCTGCGGCTACGGTTTCAGGGGTGCCGACGGGTGGCGAAAGGTAATGCATTACCGGTTCGGCAACGCCAAAGAACATCAGGCCGATCCCCATCCCTGCCGAAAACAGCATCGCAAACCAGGAATGGTAGCTGAAATCAGGCTGGGCATGATCCGGCCCCAGTTTGATATCACCGTAACGCGAAAGACCGAGGAAAGTAACACTCAGTAAAATCAGGGCGACAGCAAGAATGTAGAACCAGCTGGCATTGGTGAATATCTGTTGCTGCAGGAGTTTGAATTTTTTGTCGGCCAGATCCGGGAATACTGCGGCAAAGGCGACAAGAAGGAAAATTAACAAAGCAGATGTGAAGAATACCGCTTTGTTAATCTGGCTTGTAGACTTCTTTGGGATAGTATCATTTTCACTCATAATCAATTCATTCCATTATCGTAGACCGCCCCGGTTGAGAGGCGTTACCTCTCATAGGGTAGCAAAATTCAACACCCCAGGGGGACAATAATCTGAATGAATGTCAGGGTGGTATAAACTGTCCGGTGACGATCGCCGCGTTATCAATAAAGCCTGCGGGGTGGACATCGGGATTTACCGATTTGCAACGTGCCGGCAGCATGCACCAGATCCGCTAACGTACGAACCTGCATTTTATCCATCACCCTGCGTCGATGTACCTTCACCGTAATTTCTGTTATGCCCAGTTCCGATGCGATTTGTTTATTTTGCAAGCCATTAATTGCCAGCTCAAAAATCTGTTTCTCACGTCGCGTCAACGCCTGGTAATTTTTGCATAGTTCAAATAACCGTTGCTGTTCCAGAAAATGGTTTGTCGCGTCGATCAATACCTCATTCACCACGCGCAAAAGTTGTTCAGGTTCGACCGGTTTGGTCAAAAAATCCCGGGCGCCTGCTTTCATTGCCCGTACGCAGGAAGGGATGGAGCCGCTCTTCGTCAGAATGAGTACCGGTATAGCGCATCCACGCGCTTTGAGTGCATCCATCACGTCAAAGCCATTCATACGCGGAAGGTTTAATTCAAGGATTAAGCATGAAGGATGATCAACGATGGGAGAGGATAAAAATTCTTCGGCATTACTGAAGTCAAACGTCTGATAGCCCGCGGCTGTTAAGAACTGAACAACAAACGACCGATATGCATCATCATCGTCGATAACATAAATAACCTCTTCCATATCAATTTCTCCTGATTAAATCTTTCAGGGACATAATACGAACAGTTGCGTCCATTCCCAAAGTATTTATGACTGCTAACGTCATGCCGGATAACATTTCCACACCGTTCGCTTTCGAGAGCGAATAACGTTGATGCGCTCACATAGCCATTTCTGTCAGAAGCTATAGTCTCGCTTTCGCTTATTTCCCGGGAATGTTCTGAGTATGAATTTTTTTATGAAATTTCCGTGGTAGTCGTGATACCGGTTTCACACAAAATAAAAACGGGAGCCATCAAGCTCCCGTTCTTGTTTAACCCAGAATCTGGATTACATATTCGCGATAATCGCGTCACCAAACTCTGAACATTTCAGCAGCTTAGCGCCTTCCATCAGACGTTCGAAGTCGTAAGTTACGGTTTTCGCGTTAATCGCGCCTTCCATACCTTTGACGATCAGGTCTGCGGCTTCGAACCATTCCATATGACGCAGCATCATCTCTGCGGACAGGATGATAGAGCCAGGGTTCACTTTGTCCTGGCCTGCGTATTTTGGTGCAGTACCGTGGGTTGCTTCGAACAGGGCGCATTCGTCACCGATGTTCGCGCCTGGGGCGATACCGATACCGCCAACCTGTGCAGCCAGGGCGTCGGAGATGTAGTCACCGTTCAGGTTCATACAGGCGATCACGTCGTATTCCGCTGGACGCAGCAGGATCTGCTGCAGGAACGCATCGGCGATAACATCTTTAATGATGATCTCTTTGCCGGTGTTCGGGTTCTTAATCTTCTGCCATGGGCCGCCGTCGATCAGCTCACCGCCGAACTCTTCTTGCGCCAACTGGTAACCCCAGTCTTTGAACGCGCCTTCGGTGAACTTCATGATGTTGCCTTTGTGAACCAGGGTCACAGAGTCACGGTCGTTGGTGATCGCGTATTCAATTGCCGCGCGCACCAGACGTTTGGTCCCTTCTTCGGAGCACGGCTTGATGCCGATACCGCAATGCTCAGGGAAGCGAATTTTCTTCACGCCCATCTCTTCGCGCAGGAATTTAATCACTTTTTCTGCGTCAGCAGAGTCAGCTTTCCATTCGATACCCGCGTAAATGTCTTCTGAGTTTTCGCGGAAGATAACCATATCGGTCAGCTCAGGGTGCTTAACCGGGCTTGGGGTGCCCTGATAGTAACGAACCGGACGCAGACACACGTACAGGTCCAGCTCCTGACGCAGTGCCACGTTCAGGGAACGGATACCGCCACCAACTGGCGTCGTCAGTGGGCCTTTGATAGCAACGCGGTAGTCGCGGATCAGGTCCAGCGTTTCTGCTGGCAGCCAAACGTCCTGGCCATAAACTTGAGTAGATTTTTCACCGGTGTAAATTTCCATCCAGGAAATTTTACGCTCGCCTTTGTAGGCTTTCTCAACAGCGGCATCAACCACTTTCAGCATTGCCGGGGTAACGTCTACACCGATACCATCACCTTCGATGAATGGAATGATCGGATTGTGAGGAACGTTAATCTTGCCGTTTTGCAGGGTGATCTTTTTACCTTCCGCCGGAACAACTACTTTGCTTTCCATTAACCTCTCCTTCGAGCGCTTCTGGTTGTTACTGATCTTATGTTAATAAATTGTAATGAGCCCTTCGATAGTACCTGATTGTCCTGCGCCATGAAAGGTCTACGTTATTAGGCTATAATGCGGCAATTGATAACGCCTGAAAATACCATGAAGAAAACTTCTTTTACAAAACACCGGGTTGAGCGATTCAGCTCACGACAAGCCGCCAGAAGACCGCAAGAAAGCCAGCCAAAGCGGGTTATTTTGTTCAATAAACCCTACGATGTGTTGCCGCAGTTTACCGACGAAGCCGGGCGCAGCACGTTAAAGGATTACATTCCTGTTCAGGGCGTTTATGCCGCGGGTCGTCTGGACCGCGATAGCGAAGGCCTGCTGGTCTTAACCAACGACGGAGCCCTACAGGCAAAACTCACGCAGCCCGGAAAACGCACCGGCAAAATTTACTTTGTGCAGGTGGAAGGTGAGCCGGATGAAGAGGCGCTCGCCGCACTCCGCAACGGCGTGACGTTAAACGATGGCCCCACCCTGCCCGCAGGTATTGAACGTGTGAATGAACCGGAGTGGCTGTGGCCGCGCAACCCGCCCATTCGCGAGCGCAAATCTATTCCCACCAGCTGGCTCAAAATCACCCTTTATGAAGGCCGCAACCGTCAGGTTCGGCGCATGACCGCCCACGTGGGCTTCCCTACCCTGCGCCTGATTCGCTATGCCATGGGCAGTTACACCCTGGATTCCCTGGCTAACGGTGAATGGCGGGACGTTGCCCCTTAAGGAGTCAATATGTTTAAACCTCATGTCACGGTCGCCTGTGTGGTTCACGCGCAGGGGAAATTCCTGGTTGTAGAAGAGAGCATTAACGGCAAAGCGCTGTGGAATCAGCCAGCCGGGCATCTGGAAGCCAATGAAACCTTATTACAGGCCGCAAAACGTGAACTCTGGGAAGAGACGGGCATCCGCGCGGAGCCTCAGCACTTCATTCGTATGCATCAGTGGATTGCGCCTGATAAAACGCCCTTCCTGCGTTTTTTATTTGCCGTCGAGCTTAGCGAAACGTGCGCCACTGAGCCGCACGACGACGATATCGATCGCTGCCTGTGGGTCACCACCGACGAGATCCTGAACGCGCCAAACCTGCGCTCGCCGCTGGTTGCCGAAAGCATTCGCTGCTGGCAGTCAGGCGCACGCTTGCCGCTGGAGGTCATCGCAGAATTTAACTGGCCGTTTACAGAGGGTGTCAATGGTGGGGGGGCGTGATAGAATACGCCGCCTTGAAGTTCAATGTCGTGAGTATTCCATGTCAGATAACAGCCAGAAAAAAGTGATCGTCGGCATGTCCGGCGGTGTCGATTCCTCCGTTTCCGCCTACCTGTTGCAAAAACAGGGCTATAAGGTGGAGGGCCTGTTCATGAAGAACTGGGAGGAAGATGATGGCGAGGAATATTGCACTGCCGCTGCGGATCTCGCCGATGCGCAGGCCGTGTGCGACAAGCTCGGCATTGAACTGCACACCGTTAACTTTGCCGCAGAATACTGGGATAACGTGTTTGAGCTTTTCCTGGAAGAGTACAAAGCGGGCCGTACCCCAAACCCGGATATTCTGTGCAACAAAGAGATCAAATTTAAAGCCTTCCTCGAATTCGCGGCGGAAGATCTGGGCGCAGACTATATTGCGACCGGTCACTACGTGCGTCGCGCCGATGTGAACGGCAAAAGCCAGCTGCTGCGCGGTCTGGACGGTAATAAAGATCAGAGCTATTTCCTTTATACGTTAAGCCATGAACAGATTGCACAAAGCCTGTTCCCGGTTGGCGAGCTGGAAAAGCCAGAAGTCCGTAAAATTGCTGAAGAGCTGGATCTGATCACCGCGAAGAAAAAAGACTCCACCGGTATCTGCTTTATTGGCGAGCGCAAATTCCGCGATTTCCTTGGTCGCTACCTGCCTGCGCAGCCGGGCAAAATTGTCACCGTCGATGGCGACGAAATTGGCCAGCATCAGGGGTTGATGTACCACACCCTCGGCCAGCGTAAAGGCCTGGGTATCGGCGGTACCAAAGACGGTAGCGAAGATCCGTGGTACGTGGTCGACAAAGATGTCGAAAACAATATTCTGATCGTCGCTCAGGGGCACGACCATCCGCGTCTGATGTCCGTTGGCCTGATCGCGCAACAGTTGCACTGGGTCGACCGTGAACCGCTCAAAGGTACCCTGCGCTGCACGGTAAAAACACGCTACCGTCAGACGGATATCCCCTGCACCATTACCGCGCTGGATGACGATCGCATTGACGTGCGTTTTGACGAGCCAGTTGCAGCCGTCACGCCGGGCCAGTCCGCCGTCTTCTACAGCGGTGATATCTGCCTGGGTGGTGGGATCATAGAACAGCGCCTGCCGCTGCCGGCCGTTTAACCCGATTGCACACATAAAGGAGAACGTGTGGCGAAGAACTATTATGACATCACCCTGGCACTGGCAGGAATTTGCCAGTCAGCCCGTCTGGTGCAACAGCTGGCGCATCAGGGTCATTGTGACGCTGACGCGCTGCACGTTTCGCTCAACAGCGTTATCGATCTCAACCCCGGTTCAACCCTGGGTGTCTTCGGTGGCAGCGAAACCAATCTTCGTCTCGGTCTTGAAACCTTGCTTGGCGTGCTTAATGCCAGCAGCCGTCAGGGATTAAACGCAGAGCTTACCCGTTATACGTTAAGCCTGATGGTGCTGGAACGTAAACTCAGCGCAGCGAAAGGCGCGCTGAATACGTTGGGTGACCGCATTGCCGGCTTGCAGCGTCAGCTCGACCATTTTGATCTGCAGTCTGAAACGCTGTTGAGCGCCATGGCCGGTATTTATGTTGATGTTATCAGTCCGCTGGGCCCGCGTATCCAGGTCACCGGTTCACCTGCCGTACTGCAAAGCCCGCAGGTCCAGGCAAAAGTACGCGCCTCGCTGCTGGCCGGTATCCGTGCCGCCGTGCTGTGGCATCAGGTTGGCGGTGGCCGCCTGCAGTTAATGTTTTCTCGTAATCGCCTGACGACTCAGGCAAAACAAATTCTTGCTCATTGTTAACCTCCCGGAGTTGCGAATTATGGAATTATCCTCACTGACCGCCGTATCCCCTGTCGATGGACGCTACGGCGATAAAGTCAGCGCGCTGCGCGGGATCTTCAGCGAATATGGCCTGCTGAAGTTCCGTGTTCAGGTTGAAGTACGCTGGCTGCAAAAGCTGGCCGCCCAGGCAGCAATCAAGGAAGTTCCTGCTTTTGACGCCCAGGCAAACGATTACCTTGATAAAATCGTTGCTGACTTCAATGAAGAAGATGCTGCTCGCATCAAGACCATTGAACGTACCACCAACCACGACGTAAAAGCGGTTGAGTACTTCCTGAAAGAGAAAGTGGCAAGCGTTCCGGCGCTACACGCGGTGTCTGAATTCATTCACTTCGCCTGTACTTCTGAAGACATCAATAACCTGTCTCACGCATTGATGCTCTCTACCGCGCGCAAAGAGGTGGTTCTGCCTTACTGGCGTAAAATCATTGACGCGGTGAAAGCGTTGTCTGTGGAATACCGCGACATTCCCCTGCTCTCCCGTACCCACGGTCAGCCCGCTACGCCATCCACGATGGGTAAAGAGATGGCTAACGTGGCATACCGTATGGAGCGTCAGTATCGTCAGCTGGAACAGGTTGAGATCCTTGGTAAAATCAATGGCGCGGTAGGTAACTACAACGCCCATATCGCCGCTTACCCGGAAGTGGACTGGCATCAGTTCAGTGAAGAGTTCGTGACCTCCCTGGGAATTCAGTGGAACCCGTACACCACTCAGATTGAGCCGCACGACTATATCGCCGAGCTGTTCGACTGTATCGCCCGCTTCAACACCATTCTGATCGACTTCGACCGCGACGTGTGGGGTTATATCGCGCTGAACCACTTCAAGCAGAAGACCATCGCCGGTGAAATCGGCTCTTCAACCATGCCGCACAAAGTGAACCCGATTGACTTCGAAAACTCCGAAGGCAACCTGGGTCTGGCCAACGCCGTGTTGCAGCATATGGCGAGCAAACTGCCGGTTTCCCGCTGGCAGCGCGATCTGACCGACTCCACCGTGCTGCGTAACCTGGGTGTGGGGATTGGCTATGCGCTGATCGCCTATCAGTCCACCCTGAAAGGGGTGAGCAAGCTGGAAGTGAACCGCGATCGTCTGCTGGACGAGCTGGACCACAACTGGGAAGTGCTGGCCGAGCCGATCCAGACCGTGATGCGTCGTTACGGCATCGAAAAACCGTATGAAAAACTGAAAGAGCTGACCCGTGGTAAACGTGTCGATGCGGAAGGTATGAAACAGTTTATCGATAGCCTCGCATTGCCGGAAGCGGAAAAAACCCGCCTGAAAGAGATGACACCAGCGAATTACATTGGCCGCGCCATCACCATGGTCGACGAGTTGAAGTAATCTCCCCCGCCCCCTTTTCGCCCGAAAAGGGGGCTGCTTTTTCCCCGGTTTACTCAATGTTTATCCCCACAACAACATAATCAGCGTTAAACTATTCATACTATTAATTCTGGGAGAAAGATGATGCGCGTACTGGTTGTTGAGGATAACGCATTGCTACGTCATCACCTGAAGGTTCAGCTTCAGGAGATGGGACATCAGGTGGATGATGCGGAAGATGCAAAAGAAGCCGATTATTATCTCAATGAACACCTGCCGGATATCGCCATCGTTGATCTCGGGTTACCTGACGAAGACGGACTGTCATTGATTCGCCGCTGGCGCAGCCACGATGTCTCCCTTCCTGTCCTGGTGCTGACCGCGCGTGAAGGCTGGCAGGACAAAGTGGAAGTGCTCAGTGCCGGTGCCGATGATTACGTCACCAAACCGTTTCATATTGAAGAAGTGGCGGCACGCATGCAGGCCCTGTTACGCCGCAACAGCGGGCTCGCCTCCCAGGTGATTTCCCTTCCACCTTTCCAGGTGGATCTCTCCCGTCGGGAATTCTCAATCAACAATGAAGTCATCAAACTGACGGCCTTCGAATACACCATCATGGAAACGCTAATCCGTAACAACGGTAAAGTGGTGAGCAAAGACTCCTTAATGCTCCAGCTTTATCCGGATGCCGAACTGCGTGAGAGTCACACCATTGATGTGCTGATGGGCCGTTTGCGTAAGAAGATTCAGGCGCAGTATCCGCATGATGTGATCACAACCGTGCGCGGTCAGGGCTACCTGTTCGAATTACGCTAAATGAAACGACTAATGCGGCACATTATGCCCCTTTCACTGCGGGTTCGCTTTTTGCTGGCCACAGCCGCCGTTGTGCTGGTGCTGTCGCTTTCTTACGGCATGGTGGCGCTGGTTGGTTACAGCGTCAGTTTTGATAAAACGACCTTTCGTCTGCTGCGCGGTGAGAGCAACCTGTTTTATACCCTCGCAAAGTGGGAAAACAACCAGATCAGCGTCGAGATGCCGGAGAATCTTAACCAGCAGAGTCCCACGCTGGCGCTGATTTACAATGAAAAAGGGAAACTGCTGTGGGCACAGCGTGATGTTCCCTGGCTGGTGAAAAGCATCCGCCCGGAATGGCTTAAAACCAACGGATTCCATGAAATTGAAGCCGATCTGAATACCACCAGCAGCCTGCTGCGCGAAGATCGCTCTCTGCAAAAAAAGCTGAATGAGATCCGCGCCGATGACGCCGAAACAGAAATGACCCACTCCGTCGCCATCAATCTCTATCCCGCCACGCCTGACATGCCGCAGCTGACCATCGTGGTGGTGGATACCATCCCCGTCGAGCTTAAACGCTCTTATCGGGTCTGGGGCTGGTTCGTCTACGTGCTGGCTGCCAATCTGCTGCTGGTCATACCGCTGCTGTGGATTGCTGCCTGGTGGAGTTTGCGCCCGATTGAATCGCTGGCGAAAGAGGTTCGCGAGCTGGAGGAGCATCATCGCGAGAAGCTTAATCCTGAGACAACGCGTGAGCTAACAAGTCTGGTGCGTAACCTTAACCGCCTGCTGAAAAGTGAACGCGAGCGCTACGATAAATACCGCACCACGTTGACTGACCTCACTCATAGCCTGAAGACCCCGCTGGCCGTCATGCAAAGCACCCTGCGATCCATGCGCAGCTCCAGAATGAGCGTCGATGATGCCGAGCCGGTGATGCTTGAGCAGATCAGTCGTATTTCGCAGCAAATTGGCTACTATCTTCATCGCGCCAGCATGCGTTCCGGCAGCGCCCTGCTGAGCCGGGAGCTGCACCCCGTGGCACCACTGCTGGATAACCTGACCTCTGCGCTGAATAAGGTATATCAGCGTAAAGGGGTGAACATCAGTCTCGATATCTCTCCTGAAATCAGTTTCGTCGGCGAAAAGAATGATTTCATGGAGGTGATGGGTAACCTGCTCGATAACGCCTGTAAATATTGTCTGGAGTTCGTGGAGGTTTCCGCCCGTCAGACGGACAACGAGCTGCACATCATTGTTGAGGACGATGGCCCGGGGATCCCGCGAAACAAACGTGACGTGGTATTTGATCGCGGTCAGCGTGCGGATACATTGCGTCCCGGCCAGGGGGTGGGGTTGTCCGTCGCACGCGAGATCGTCGACCAGTACGACGGCAAAATCGAAACCGGTGAAAGTTTACTTGGCGGTGCCAGAATGGAAGTGATTTTTGGCCGTCAGCAGCCCACATCGAACGATAGTTAGCCCGTTATGTGAAAAATGCGCGGATCTCGCACCCAGGCTCCTGCGCTTCCGTTATAATCCGACTCAGTAAGAGCCTGCGGAATAAAAAAATATGGATTATCACTTAGCACTGAACTGGCCCGAGTTTATTGAACGCTACTGGCAGAAACGCCCGGTGGTTCTTAAGCGCGGGTTCAGCAATTTTGTCGACCCTATCACGCCTGATGAACTGGCTGGCCTGGCCATGGAAAACGAAGTCGACAGCCGCCTGGTGAGCCACCAGGATGGAAAATGGCAGGTCAGCCATGGTCCTTTCGAAAGCTACGATCACCTCGGTGAAAATAACTGGTCATTACTGGTGCAGGCGGTCAACCACTGGCACGAGCCGACGGCAGCCTTAATGCGCCCGTTCCGCGCCCTGCCCGACTGGCGAATGGACGATCTGATGATCTCCTTCTCCGTGCCAGGGGGCGGCGTTGGCCCACATCTGGATCAGTACGATGTGTTTATCATTCAGGGGACCGGCCGCCGTCGCTGGCGCGTGGGTGAAAAAGTACCGATGAAACAGCACTGCCCGCATCCTGACCTGCTTCAGGTGGATCCGTTTGACGGGATCATCGACGAAGAGCTGGAGCCGGGAGATATTCTTTATATTCCGCCGGGATTCCCGCATGAAGGCTACTCGCTGGAAAACTCCCTCAATTATTCTGTCGGATTCCGCGCGCCAAGTGGTCGTGAGATGATCAGCGGTTTTGCCGATTACGTTCTGCAACGCGAGCTGGGCAGCCATCGCTACAGCGATCCGGATGTGCCTTCCCGCGAGCATCCGGCAGACATTCTGCCAGCAGAACTGGATAAGCTGCGCGGCATGATGCTGGATCTGATCAACGAGCCGGAACATTTCAGACAGTGGTTTGGTGAGTTTATCAGCCAGTCACGTCACGAGCTGGATGTGGCACCTCCGGAGCCGCCGTATCAGGCCGACGAGATTTATGATGCGCTGCAGCAGGGTGACAAGCTGGTTCGCCTGGGTGGGTTACGCGTGCTGCGCATCGGTGAAGATGTCTTCGTCAACGGCGAGAAGCTGGATTCTCCGCATCGCCCGGCGCTGGAAGCCATCGCCAGCCATCTGGTACTGACTGCCGATACCTTTGGCGACGCCCTGGAAGATCCCTCTTTCCTCGCCATGCTTGCCGCGCTGGTCAACAGCGGGTATTGGTTCTTTGAGGACTGAGTTGTAATGTATTGCCGGGTGGCGCTGCGCTTACCCGGCGTTTTTACTTCCACTCCCCCGCCGCAAAATCCGCAATCTCCGCGGCCCAATCCGCCGGATACAACCCTTCCCGTACATCCCGATGAAACGTTGAAAACGGCCAGTCGACAACCTTACAAACGTACCCATGTTTCACCGGGTTGAGGTAGATGTAATCCATATGTCGGCGGTAATCATTGTCGTTGCGGATGGTATGTTCCCAGAAACGCGCCTGCCAGATATGACGCATTTCAATATTTCGTGAGAACGTTTTTTTGATGTCACGCCAGCGCCCGGAAAAATCGCTGTCACCTTCCGGCAAGGTCCAGATACAGTGCATATGTTCAGGAAGGATCACCCAGCCATTAATCGTAAAGGGCTTTGATCGTTTCACCGAGGAGGTGGCCTGGCGGAGGCTATCAATATGGCGGGTAAGTAAATCGCTCTGTCGGTTTTGCAGGTTAACGGTGAAAAACCAGGTGCCGCCGGGGACGTAATGGCGACGGTAGTTTGACATGGGCACTCCTTTTCCAGATGCCGGGTGGCGGCTACGCCTTACCCGGCCTACCTGTTCCCGTAGGCCCGGTAAGCGCAGCGCCACCGGGCGATGTCTTAACGCTTCGCGGTTAACTCCGCAATCCGCACAATCACCTTCACCGCTTTTTCCATTCCTTCCAGCGTCACAAACTCATGCTTACCATGATAGTTGTATCCCCCGGTAAAGAGATTCGGGCACGGCAATCCCATGAAGGACAGTTGCGAACCGTCGGTGCCGCCGCGAATCGGCTTCAGCACCGGTTCAATATCGCAGTCGCGCATGGCCTGCTGGGCGATATCCAGGATATGCGGATGCTCCATAACCTTCTCGCGCATATTGTAGTAGCTGTCTTCAATAATCAGCTCAATATAGCAGTCCGGGTGTAGCCCCTTACCCACCTTCTTCGCGATTTCCATCATCTTACGCTTGCGTGCTTCGAACGCTTTACGGTCAAAGTCACGCACGATGTAGTGCATCTGCGCGCTGTCCACCGTGCCTTTGATGCTGGTCAGGTGATAAAAACCTTCATAACCTTCGGTCTGCTCCGGGCTCTCATTCGCCGGAACTTCCGCATGAATACGGGACGCCAGCGACAGCGCATTCACCATCACGCCTTTGGCGGAGCCGGGATGCACATTATTACCCACAATTTTGATGGTCACGGACGCGGCATTGAAGTTTTCAAATTCCAGTTCGCCCACGCCACCGCCGTCCACGGTATAGGCCCACTGCGCGTTAAAGGCCTCGACATCAAAATGTTTCGCCCCCTTGCCCACCTCTTCGTCCGGCGTAAAGGCCACACGGATATCACCGTGCGGAATATTTTTTCCTTTCAGCACCGCCAGTGCCGTCATGATCTCCGCGATACCCGCTTTGTCATCTGCCCCCAGCAGCGTTTTGCCATCCGTTGTGATCAGCGTCTGCCCAAGCAACTGGTGCAGCACCGGGAACATCACCGGCGAAAGCACTTCGTCACCTATTCCCAGCGCAATGTCACCGCCACGGTAGTTTTCCACAATCTGCGGATTAACATGTTTACCGCTAAAATCCGGAGAGGTGTCGACATGGGAGATAAAGCCAATCGCCGGAATATCACCGGGGACGTTGGCAGGCAGCGTTCCCATCACAGTGCCTTTTTCGCTCAGGGTGACATTGACCAGCCCCATGGCCTCAAGCTGCTCTTTGAGCAGGTTTAATAACTTCCACTGGCCTTCGGTGCTTGGCACCTGGCGGACACCCGGTTTAGATTGGGTATCCAGCGAAACGTACTGTAAAAAACGCTCAAGTAATTTATCCATGCAGTCACCCTCACTTTTTGTGACAACATTATCAATAAGCATTAAAACGCAAATATTGCGTCAGGTCACTTTTATCCCGCAAACGAGAATATTTTCCGTTTATATCGTGTACGTCAGTAAATGTAGCTTATGAATCAGTGACAAGGATTGGCGATTACAGTGGTTTGCCGTAGAATGTCCGCCCTCATTACGAGTCACCAAGGTGGTTACACACAAACCCCGCTTCGGTCTGCTGCCCGGAGCGTCTATATGGGACAGCGCAAAAATTGAATACTCAATCCCGTTCACGTTCACCGTTGGTGCAACTGGAACGAATTCGTAAAAGTTTTGATGGTAAAGATGTCATTTCCGACCTCAACCTGACCATTAATGATGGTGAGTTCCTCACGCTGCTTGGCCCTTCTGGCTGCGGCAAGACAACCGTACTGCGCCTTATCGCCGGGCTGGAAAGCGTCGATAGCGGCCATATCCACCTTGAAAAGCAGGACATTACCCAGGTCCCCGCTGAAGATCGTCACGTTAATACCGTCTTTCAAAGCTATGCTTTGTTCCCGCACATGACCGTGTTTGAAAACGTTGCGTTTGGTCTGCGGATGCAAAAAACACCGGCCAGCGAGATCCCGCCGCGCGTGACCGAGGCGCTAAGGATGGTACAGCTGGAGGAGTTTGCTCAACGCAAACCGCATCAGCTGTCTGGTGGTCAACAGCAACGTGTGGCCATCGCCCGCGCGGTGGTCAACAAACCGCGTCTGCTTCTGCTGGATGAGTCCCTCTCCGCGCTGGACTATAAACTGCGCAAGCAGATGCAGAACGAGCTTAAGGCCCTGCAGCGTAAGCTCGGCATTACCTTCGTCTTTGTGACGCATGACCAGGAAGAAGCGCTCACCATGTCCGACCGTATCGTGGTGATGCGTGATGGTAAAATCGAGCAGGACGGCACGCCGCGTGAAATCTACGAAGAGCCGAAAAACCTGTTTGTGGCCAGCTTCATCGGCGAGATCAATATCTTCAACGCCACGGTTGTCGAGCGTCTGGATGAGCAGCGCGTTCGGGCGAATGTCGAAGGCCGCGAGTGCAATATCACCGTTAACTTTGCCGTTGAGAAGGGACAAAAGCTCAACGTGTTGTTACGCCCGGAAGATCTGCGCGTCGAGGAGATCCACGGCAATGCGCAAGCCGAAGGATTGATCGGCTATATCCGCGAGCGTAATTACAAGGGGATGACGCTGGAATCCGTTGTCGAACTGGAAAACGGTAAGATGGTGATGGTTAGCGAGTTCTTTAACGAGGACGACCCGGACTTTGATCACTCGCTCGATCAGAAAATGGTTATTAACTGGGTAGAAAGCTGGGAGGTTGTGCTGGCTGATGAAGAACACAAGTAAATTCCAGAATGTGGTGATTGCCACGATCGTCGGTTGGCTTGTGTTGTTTGTCTTTTTACCCAACCTGATGATCATCGCCACCAGCTTTTTGACCCGCGACGATGCCCACTTTGTGGCGCTGGTCTTTACGCTGGATAACTACTCACGTCTGCTCGATCCGCTCTACTTTGATGTGCTGCTGCACTCATTGAACATGGCGCTGATCGCCACCGTTGCCTGCCTGGTGCTGGGGTATCCCTTCGCGTGGTTCCTGGCACGACTGCCACAAAAAATCCGCCCGCTGCTGCTCTTTTTACTGATTGTTCCGTTCTGGACCAACTCCTTAATTCGCATCTACGGGCTGAAAATTTTCCTCAGCACCAAAGGCTATCTGAACGAGTTTCTGCTGTGGCTGGGGGTGATTGATACGCCAATCCGCATTATGTTTACCCCGGGTGCGGTGATTATTGGTCTGGTCTATATCCTGCTGCCGTTTATGGTGATGCCGCTCTACTCCAGCATTGAGAAGCTGGATAAACCGCTGCTGGAAGCGGCCAAAGATCTGGGGGCGAATAAGCTGCAGACCTTTATCCGCATTATCATTCCGCTGACGATGCCCGGCATTATCGCAGGCTGTCTGCTGGTGATGCTTCCGGCGATGGGCTTGTTCTACGTCTCTGACCTGATGGGCGGTGCGAAAAACCTGCTGATCGGAAACGTGATTAAGAGCCAGTTCCTTAACATTCGCGACTGGCCATTCGGCTCCGCCACCAGCATTACGCTGACGGTGGTGATGGGTCTGATGCTGCTGGTTTACTGGCGCGCTTCACGGCTGCTGAATAAGAAGGTGGAACTCGAATGATCGGTCGACTGCTTCGCGGCGGTTTTATGACCGCCATTTACGCTTACCTGTATATTCCGATTATCATATTGATCGTGAACTCGTTCAACAGTTCACGCTTCGGGATCAACTGGCAGGGCTTTACCACTAACTGGTACAGCCTGCTGATGAACAACGACAGCCTGCTACAGGCCGCGCAGCACTCATTAACGATGGCGATTTTTTCAGCAACGTTCGCCACGCTAATTGGTTCTCTCACCGCCGTGGCACTGTATCGCTACCGCTTTCGCGGTAAACCGTTCGTCAGCGGCATGCTGTTTGTGGTGATGATGTCACCGGATATCGTCATGGCGATTTCTCTGCTGGTACTGTTTATGCTGCTGGGTGTCCAGCTCGGCTTCTGGTCGCTGCTGTTTTCCCACATCACCTTCTGCCTGCCATTTGTGGTGGTGACGGTCTATGCACGCCTGAAAGGCTTTGATGTGCGTATGCTGGAGGCCGCGAAAGATCTCGGCGCCAGCGAGATGACCATTTTGCGCAAAATTATCCTGCCGCTGGCGATGCCCGCCGTCGCGGCCGGGTGGCTGCTCAGCTTCACCCTGTCGATGGATGACGTTGTGGTCTCCTCTTTCGTGACCGGGCCGAGCTATGAAATTCTGCCGTTGAAAATCTATTCGATGGTGAAAGTCGGCGTCTCGCCTGAGGTGAACGCGCTGGCGACCATACTGTTAGTGTTCTCGCTGGTACTGGTGATTGCCAGCCAGATTATTGCTCGTGATAAAACAAAATCTCAGGGGACAATGAAATGAAAAAAATGCTTGCCGCTGCGGCACTGGTGCTCGGAATGGGCGTCGCGCACGCTGATGACAGCAAAACGCTCTACTTCTATAACTGGACTGAGTATGTGCCGCCGGGTCTGCTGGAGCAGTTCACCAAAGAGACGGGCATTAAGGTCATCTACTCTACCTACGAGTCCAATGAAACCATGTACGCCAAGCTTAAAACGTACAAGGACGGCGCGTACGATCTGGTGGTGCCATCGACCTACTTCGTCGACAAGATGCGTAAAGAGGGCATGATCCAGAAGATCGACAAGTCGAAGCTGACCAACTTCAACAACCTCGATCCGCAGATGCTCAACAAACCGTTCGATCCGAACAACGACTACTCCATTCCGTACATCTGGGGTGCGACCGCCATCGGGGTTAACAGCGAAGCAATCGATCCTAAAACCGTTACCCAGTGGGCCGACCTGTGGAAGCCTGAATACAAAGGCAGCCTGCTGTTAACCGACGATGCCCGTGAAGTGTTCCAGGTGGCGCTGCGCAAGCTGGGTTACTCGGGCAACACAACGGACCCGAAAGAGATTGAAGCGGCCTATAACGAGCTGAAAAAACTGATGCCTAACGTGGCGGCGTTCAACTCCGATAACCCGGCGAATCCGTACATGGAAGGGGAAGTGAATCTCGGCATGGTGTGGAACGGCTCTGCATGGGTTGCGCGTCAGGCCGGTACGCCGCTGGAGGTTGTCTGGCCGAAAGAAGGCGGTATCTTCTGGATGGACAGCCTGGCTATTCCCGCGAATGCGAAAAACGTTGACGGTGCCCTGAAGCTCATTAACTTCCTGCTGCGCCCGGACGTGGCGAAGCAGGTTGCCGAGACCATTGGCTACCCGACGCCAAACCTGGCCGCCCGCAAGCTGCTGAAGCCTGAAGTGGCGAATGATAAATCCCTCTACCCGGATGCCGACACCATCAGCAAAGGTGAATGGCAAAACGATGTCGGCGATGCGAGCCGTCTGTATGAAGAGTATTACCAGAAATTAAAAGCCGGCCGATAAGGGCCGCAGTCTGGCTCCTCACGTCGCCACGCCGTGAGGGGCCTTAACCCGCCGCATTTTCCCCCGCCCAGATCGTCGCCATTCTCATGGCATCCACAACGTCGTCATCCGACAGCCCAAGACCGTTCGCTATCCTGGCCGCCTCCTCCCACTCCTGCTGTTCATAGTGGCGGCACAGCGTCACCATATCGGCTAACACGCCTTCCTGATGACACAGGGCCTGGCTGACAGCCTGCGGCACCGCAATTTGCTTCATCAACTCCGCCATTGGCAATTCAAGCAAGGTATCAAGCAGAGAGAACAGGCCACACATAAACGCGTTTTCCGCCAGCCCCGGCGCAGGCATCTTCTCTGCAATCAGCTCACAGAATTTGCCCCGCATCATGCTCAGAGGATACAGCTCGTCGACGGTGTCGTTGCCGGCACTGGCCAGCACCACCACCGCAACAAAGCGTCGCAGCTGGTTTTCCCCCAGATACCTGAGGACTTCACTGAGCGTTAACTTGCTAAAATTGCAGGCACCGACGTGTTTAAACGCCGTGTGTTTCATATAACGCATGATTTTATAGGACAAGGTGAGATCGGTTTTTATTAACGACTCGATGATCCGAAAATCAGGTTTATTCCGCCCCACTTCCATCTGCAGGCGGAAAATCGCCAGTTGATTTTGTGATAAGCGCTTATATTTAATCACTTCAGGACGACAGAAAAAGTAACCCTGAAAAAGCGAAAAACCGGCATCACGATAGCGTTTGAATTCCTCTTTAGTCTCAACTTTTTCAGCGAGATACTTTATATGGTGGGTCAGGCTTTTACGTGTACGCAGGTAATCCTGAATTTGCGCTAAGGTATAATTTCTGACATCAAATTTAAGTACAGAAATATAGGGTAAAAAGCGATCCCATTCCGGCGCGAGGGTAAAATCATCAAGCGCAAAGCGATATCCGTGCGCATTCATCTCTTTCACGGCCTGCAATAACGCCTCGCCGGGAACGGCATCTTCAAGGATCTCAATGACCACGCTCTCCTTGTCCAGCGCTTCACCGCTGCGGTCGATGACCATTCTGGATGGAAAGTTGATAAACAAGGTCTGTGTCCCGGCGATACGCTGAGACGGTACAGATAAAAAATGGTCGGATATCATTCTGGATGTTGCATATTCTGCCGATACATCCGGAAAACGGTTTGCCATCCCATCCCTGAAAAGCAGTTCATAAGCTACCGTATTCATATCCGGGTTAAAAATGGGTTGTCTCGCAATAAATCCGTACATATCCCATCCTCCTTATCGACGTTATATTTATTAGCATCCTCTTTCTACACCACGATAACGAGCATTATTAAGCACTATTTTGATTGAATGCACAAAATAATAGCATCCACACTAATTAACAGGGCTTATATTGTGGTTTAGTAAACGTCATTAATGGTAATTTCAGCGGACGAGTTTATAAACAAAAAAGCACCCGCTTAACGGGTGCCTTTTCATACTGTCGCTATTACAGACCTTTGAGCAGCTTATCGACGAACTCGGGTACGACCTCGCTTGCCAGCCCATAGTGCTTCTCTTCAAATTCGCTTCCCACCTGGCTGGGTTCGAGGTTGAGCTCTACGGTATGCGCACCGTGCAGACGCGCTTCGTGAACAAACCCCGCCGCCGGATAGACATGCCCTGAGGTACCGATGGCGATAAACACATCCGCCATGGCCAGCGCGCTGTAAATCTCATCCATCCCCAGCGGCATTTCACCAAACCAGACCACATGCGGACGCAGACGCGAAGGGAACTGGCAGCAGTGACATTTATCCTCAGGCAGCACGTCCTCTTTCCAGTCCAGCACCTGGCCGCTCCAGGCACAGCGCACCTTCAGTAGCTCGCCGTGCATGTGGATGATGTTTTTGTTGCCGGCTCGCTCGTGCAGGTTATCGATATTCTGCGTAACCAGCAGAAAACGATCACCCAGCGCCTCCTCCAGCTTCGCCAGCGCCAGGTGCGCCGGATTAGGCGCTATTTCTGGCTGCTGAAGCTGACGACGGCGGGCATTGTAAAATGCCTGCACAAGATCCGGGTCACGGGCGAAGCCTTCTGGTGTCGCCACATCCTCAACACGGTGCTCTTCCCACAACCCGTCCGCAGCACGGAAGGTTCGAATACCGGACTCGGCAGAGATCCCCGCCCCGGTCAGCACCACCACTCTGGGTTTATCCATCGCTTCTGGCATCATTCTGTCTCTGAAAAAGATCCGCTGGCGCAAGCGCTCACGTAAGCGGCGTTTATTTTTGCGAAAACGGCTGAGTCGACCCTGGCGACGCGACAGCATAGTAACCTCGTAAACTAGTCGGTGAGATGAAGGAATGCGGCTCCGCGCATGCCTCCTGCGTCCCCGTGTCGCGCACGTTCAATACGCGGCACGCGGGCGACTGGCAATAAATGTCGGGGCAGACGCCCGGACAGGTGTTCCGTTATCGCGGTAAAGTTTGATAACCCGCCCCCAATCACCAGCAGATCCGGATCGACGATGGTGAGGATATTCCCCAGACACACCGCCAGCAGATCGAGATAACGTTCAACGTGCTCTCGCGCCTGCGCATCGCCTTGCTCCCACAGGGTAATGATTTGAGGGGCTTCGAGTTTCTGATGATAGAAGTGTTCGTAAAGCCATGCAAACCCACGACCTGACAGGTAGTTCTCAATACAACCATGCTGACCACAGCCGCAGCGGGTAAGCGGGAAATCGCGTCCCACGACCTCAAGCGCGTCTACCGGTAAACGGATATGACCAAACTCTCCCGTGATATAGCTGCGCCCGGTGATCGGTTTGCCATTAATAACAATTCCCCCGCCAACGCCGGTGCCAAGGATCAACCCCATCACCAGCGGATAGTGACGGAATTCATCATCCCAGGCTTCAGAGAGCGCAAAGCAGTTGGCATCGTTATCTAAACGCACGTCGCGTTCAAGGAGAGCAGAGAGATCGGCGCGCAGCGGTTTGCCGCTGGCAGCAGGTACGTTGGCGGCATACAGCGTGCCGTTGTAGGTTTCAGGCATGCCTGGAATGCCGATGCCGACGCTGCCTTTCACGCCAAAGCGCTCATCCGCTTGCGCCACCAGCGCGGCAATGGCGGTTAAAAATTCATCGTAGCTTTCGCGCGGCGTGGGAACGCGGGTTTCCCACTGCAGTTTGAGATCGTTATCAAACGCGCCGAGCGCAATTTTGGTGCCGCCAATATCAAATCCGTAATACATAACGCATTCCTCTTTTAACCTGGCGGCCCGTAAGCCGCTAGATCATGACGTAATTACTGGCCACTTAATACCCTCGCCGGATCAATTCGGCTTGCGCGACGCGCCGGATACCAGCTTGCCAGCAGACTCAGTAAAAGTGCTGTAACCAGCACATAAATAACGTCCAGCCAGTGCAATTCAGACGGCAGGAAGTCAATAAAATAGATATCACCCGACAGGAACTGGTGGCCGATCAGCTTCTCAATCCCGTTGATGATTGGCGTAAGCTGTAACGACACCACGACGCCAATCACCACCCCGCACAGGCTGCCGAACAGCCCCGCCAGCAGACCATACCAGACAAAGATGGCGCGAATAAGACCGTCCTTTGCCCCAAGGGTACGCAGAACCGCGATGTCGCCACTCTTGTCTTTGACCGCCATAACCAGCGTCGAGACGATATTAAAGCACGCCACACCAATCACCAGCACCATCGCCAGATACATGATGGCGCGGATCATCTGGATATCACGATACATATACCCGTAAGTGCCGATCCAGCTTTTGATGTAGACATAGTTATTGGTCACGCTGCCCGCATCACGCACCAGTTTATTGGCATTGAAGACGTCGTTAACCTTAATGGCGATGCCCGTCACGCTGTCGCCCATGTCCAGATACTGACGTGCGTCTTCCAGCGGTACCATTGCAAAGCTGTGATCGAGTTGACCGCTCAGTTGCAGGATGCCGGTGACGTGCAGACGCACGCGCTTAGGCTGCTGCAATTTATGGTCAGCGCTGGCGTTTGGGATCATGATCGACACCCAGTCGCCCTGCTTCACTTTCAGCGCGTCGGCCACACCTTTGCCCATGATGATCTGTTGCTCACCGGCCTTAAAGTTTGCCCACGCGCCGTTCTGCACATACTTCGGCAGCGCGCTCAGACGCGCCTCCTGCGCCGGGTTCACCCCTTTCACCTGGATGGCGCGCAGGTTAACACCGCTTTCCACCAGCCCTGTAAAGTTGATGTAAGGTGCAGCGGCGGCAATGCCCGGCACGTTTTCCACTTTGCTGAGGGCGTCACTCCAGTTGTTCCACGGCTGATTAACCGGTTCAATTTCGCCGTGCGGCACAACGGCCAGAATACGGTTATTCAGCTCACGCTCAAAACCGTTCATGGCGCTTAATCCCACAATCAATACCGCCACGCCGAGCGCAATACCGATGGTGGAGATCACCGAGATAAGGGAGACCATCCCGCCGCGACGACGGCCGCGGCTGAAGCGTAGCCCGATGAGTAACGATAACGGTGAGGCCATTACTCCGCTCCCATCAGAGTCAGTTCAGCGTTCAGATGACCGTCACGCATCTCAAGCTGGCGTCCCATCCGTTTTGCCAGCTGCAAATCGTGGGTCACCACCAGAAACGCCGTCCCCTGTGAGGCATTCAGCTCACCCAGAAGCTGGAAAATACTGTCAGCATTGCGCGCATCCAGGTTGCCGGTTGGTTCATCCGCCAGCACCAGACGCGGGTTGTTCACCAGCGCACGAGCAATTGCCACACGCTGACGCTCGCCACCGGACAGCTCAGACGGACGGTGGTCACCGCGATGCCCCAGGCCTACGGCTTTCAGCATGTCGCTGGCACGGGCATTAATTTCTGCCGGTTTCTTTTTACCAATCAGCAAAGGCATCGCCACGTTTTCCAGCGCCGTGAAATCTGGCAGCAGATGGTGGAACTGGTAGATAAATCCCAGCTCACGGTTACGCAGCTCCGCTTTTGCCGCAGAAGACATTTTGCTCATCGGCTGGCCTGAGAAAATTACGTCGCCACTGGTCGGAGTATCCAGCCCGCCCAGCAGGTGTAATAAGGTACTTTTGCCGGAACCGGAGCTGCCGACAATCGCCATCATCTCGCCTTCGCCCACGCTGAAGCTCACATTGTGCAGCACATCAGTCTGTACAGAGCCTTCCTGATAGCGTTTGGACAGGTTGTCGCATTGCAACAGGATCTTATTCATAACGTAAAGCCTCAGCGGGTTGAGTGGCGGCAGCGCGCCAGGAAGGATAGAGCGTAGAAAGCAGCGCAATGGCCATCGCGGCCAGCGCAATACCGACCACCTGCAGCGGTTCGATAGCAACCGGCAGCGCCGCGCCATCAAGCAGCGCGCCGATGATCGGCATTAAGTTATTCAACTGACTGGCCAGCAGCGCCCCGAGAACGGCCCCGAGTAACGCGCCAATGATCCCGGCGCTGGCCCCTTGCACCATAAAGACGGCCATAATCTGGCGCGGCGTCAGCCCCTGGGTTTGCAGGATGGCAACTTCGCCCTGCTTTTCCATTACCATCAGACCAAGCGAGGTGATGATGTTAAACGCCGCGACCGCGACGATCAGGCTCAGCAGCAGGCCCATCATATTTTTTTCCATACGCACGGCCTGGAACAGTTCGCCTTTACGCTCGCGCCAGTCCTGCCATTTTGTGCCTTCCGGCAAGGTTTGCTGGCTGAGGGTATCGACCTTCAGCGGTGCGTCGAGCCACAGACGCCAGCCGGTAATGTTGCCCACCGGATAACGCATCAGTCGCGAAGCATCCTGGATATTCATGAGCATCTGGTAGCCGTCAACTTCGCTGTTGGCGGCAAACGTGCCAATAACCGTGAACAGACGCTGGCTGGGCAAACGTCCCATCGGCGTAAACTGGCTGGCAGACGGCACCATCACGCGCAGCTGGTCGCCACGGTTCACGCCAAGCTGCCCGGCAAGCTGCTCGCCGAGGATGACGTTGTATTTGCCCGCTTCCAGATCGCTTTGCTTCACGTTAACCAGATATGGCGTGAGCGGATCTTTTTGCGCCGGGTCAATCCCCAGCATGACGCCCACCGCCACGCTGCGGGCGCTTTGCAGGACGACATCGCCCGTTGTCACCGGCGCAACGCGCGTGACACCCTGTAACTTCGCCGCACTTTCCGGCAGTTGTTGCGGGTTAACGGAACCGTTGGTAGAAGAGAGAATGGCCTGCGGCATCAGCCCCAGGATGTTGTTTTGCAGCTCGCGCTCAAAGCCGTTCATGACGGAAAGCACCGTCACCAGTGCCATCACGCCAAGCGTAATGCCAATAGTCGAAAGCCAGGAGACAAAGCGACCGAAACGGTCCGCGGCGCGCCCACGCATGTAGCGTAAGCCTATGAAGAGTGCGACAGGTTGATACATGAAGTCCGTCTGTTTGCTGATAGCAGACCCACGAGTATATAAGCGAATCCGTTAAGCGTAAATGACTGAAACCGTAAGCTTTGGTAATCATTTTTCTGAAAAATTCTGATAAATCAGAATGCTACTCTTCGAATTATGGCGCTACACCCTCCACCTTTTCCGAAAAACTACCTGATACAGACTGTTTCCCGTTACATCCCGGCTTTGTTTAACAACAATTGCTCGTTCGTTTATGGCAATAAGGTAGTTGCGAACAATGAAGCAAAAAGCATTATGGATTAACCAGATAAAGGGGCTGTGTATCTGCCTGGTGGTGATCTATCATTCGGTTATCACATTTTATCCCCATCTGACGGGGCTACAACATCCGCTGTCCGGTCTTCTCGCTAAATGCTGGGTCTATTTCAATCTTTATCTCGCGCCCTTCCGTATGCCGGTATTTTTCTTCATTTCCGGTTATCTGATCCGTCGTTACATTGACGAGGTGAACTGGCGCACCAGTTTTGACAAACGGATCTGGAGCATTGTCTGGGTACTGGCGCTGTGGGGAGTACTGCAATGGCAGGCGCTGAGTCATCTGAACGCCTGGCTGGCCCCCGAGCGTGAGCTGGCCACATCCTCGAACGCCGCGTATGCCGATTCACTTTCCGGGTTTGCGCTGGGGATGCTCACGGCCAGCACCAGCCTGTGGTATCTGTACGCTCTGGTGGTCTATTTCACGCTATGTAAACTGCTGAGCCGCTGGAAACTGCCCGTGCTGGGACTGCTGGCACTGGCCAGCATCGCGATTAATTTCCTGCCGCTGCCGTGGTGGGGAATGAACAGCGTGGTGCGCAACATGATCTACTACAGTCTTGGCGCGTGGTATGGCGCAGAGCTGATGGCATGGATGAAGGGGCTGAACCTGCGCCGAACCTGGCTGGCGTTGGGCGCTTTTGTTGCCGTCTCCGTGGTACTGTGGTTTGCTAACGTTCCGCTGCTGCTTTCCCTGCTGTCAATCGTGCTGATCATGAAGCTTTTCTACAGTCTCGAGCTGCGTTATGCCGTTCACCCCAGCAACCTGCTTAACGTCATCGGCTCAAACACTATCGCTATCTACACCACGCACCGCATCCTGATAGAGGCTTTCAGCCTGTTCCTGATCGGTGAGATGAATGCAGCCTACTGGCCAGTATGGGCCGAGCTTGCCTTGATCCTGGTCTACCCGTTTGCCAGCCTGCTGATCTGCACCCTCGCCGGGCTTGGCGTACGCAAAATATCGACGGCACTGTTTGGCGATCTGTTCTTCTCTCCCCCTTCCGCGAGCGCACTGTCTCCGACAACCCGATAATACCGGCCTCGCCCCCGTCCGGGGGCGAATCTTCCCGCGTTGCAGTTCAGATTTGCTTATGCAAAACGATCGAGGATAATAAAGACATTGCGTATCAGTGATATGCCCCAATACTGTGGGTATATCCACAAGAGACTCTGACATAGCCATGCCTGAACACTATCGTTATTCCCTGCCTGTCAAAGCGGGCGACCAGCGCCAGCTGGGCGAACTCACTGGCGCGGCTTGCGCCACGCTGGTGGCAGAAATCGCTGAGCGACATCCTGGTCCGGTGGTGCTGGTCGCCCCGGATATGCAAAATGCGCTGCGACTGCATGATGAAATTCGCCAGTTCACCGATAACCTGGTCTTCAGTCTGGCCGACTGGGAAACACTGCCGTATGACAGTTTCTCCCCGCATCAGGAGATTATCTCCTCGCGCCTGTCGACCCTCTATCAGTTACCGACCATGCAGCGCGGCGTGCTGATCGTTCCGGTCAACACCCTGATGCAGCGCGTCTGTCCTCACAGCTATTTGCACGGCCATGCGCTGGTGATGAAAAAAGGTCAGCGCCTGTCCCGGGACGATCTGCGCGCGCAACTGGACAGCGCCGGATACCGTCATGTCGATCAGGTTATGGAGCACGGGGAATACGCCACGCGCGGTGCGTTGCTCGACCTGTACCCGATGGGCAGCGACCAGCCGTATCGACTGGACTTCTTCGACGATGAGATCGACAGCCTGCGCGTATTCGACGCCGACACGCAGCGTACGCTGGAAGAAGTGGAAGCCATCAATTTATTACCCGCCCATGAATTCCCGACGGACAAAACCGCTATCGAGCTGTTCCGCAGCCAGTGGCGCGACAAGTTCGACGTTAAGCGCGACGCTGAGCATATCTATCAGCAGGTCAGCAAAGGTACGCTTCCTGCCGGGATCGAATACTGGCAGCCGCTGTTCTTTAACGAGCCACTGCCCGCCCTGTTTAGCTACTTCCCGGCAAATACGCTGATTGTCAACACCGGTGATATCGACGCCAGCGCCAGCCGCTTTGAGAGCGAAACCCGCGCACGCTTTGAAAACCGGGGCGTGGACCCGATGCGTCCGCTGCTGCCACCGGAGACGCTGTGGCTGCGCACCGACGAGCTTAACGCCGAACTCAAGCGCTGGCCGCGCGTACAGCTGAAAACCGATACGCTTGCCGATAAAGCTGCCAATACCAATCTTGCATTCCAGAAGCTGCCAGATTTAGCCGTTCAGGCACAGCAGAAATCCCCGCTGGATAATCTGCGCAAGTTCCTCGACGCCTTTACCGGCCCGGTGGTCTTCTCCGTTGAGAGTGAAGGCCGCCGTGAAGCGCTGGGCGAACTGCTGGGGCGGATTAAAGTTGCCCCGAAACGCATTTTGCGCCTGAGCGAAGCTACGGGGACGGGGCGTTACCTGATGATCGGTGCCGCCGAGCACGGGTTTATCGATACCCTCAACAACGTGGCATTAATCTGTGAAAGTGACCTGCTGGGTGAACGTGTTGCGCGTCGCCGTCAGGACAGCCGTCGCACCATTAACCCGGATACGCTGATCCGCAACCTGGCGGAACTCCATCCGGGCCAACCGATTGTGCACCTTGAACATGGCGTGGGCCGTTATCAGGGGATGACGACGCTGGAAGCCGGTGGCATCAAAGGTGAATACCTGATGCTGACCTACGCCAACGACGCCAAACTCTACGTGCCGGTCTCATCCCTGCATCTGATCAGCCGCTACGCCGGAGGTGCAGAAGAGAATGCACCATTGCATAAACTGGGCGGCGACGCCTGGGCACGCGCCCGGCAGAAAGCGGCGGAAAAAGTGCGAGATGTGGCGGCCGAGCTGCTGGATATCTATGCCCAGCGTGCGGCCAAAGAGGGCTTTGCCTTTAAGCATGATAAAGAGCAGTACCAGCTGTTCTGCGACAGCTTCCCGTTTGAAACCACGCCGGACCAGGCTCAGGCCATCAATGCTGTGTTAAGCGACATGTGTCAGCCGTTGGCAATGGACAGGCTGGTCTGTGGCGATGTCGGCTTCGGGAAAACCGAAGTAGCCATGCGCGCGGCATTCCTCGCCGTCGAAAATAACAAGCAGGTGGCGGTACTGGTGCCCACCACCCTGCTCGCTCAGCAGCACTTCGATAACTTCCGCGACCGCTTTGCCAACTGGCCGGTACGCATCGAGATGCTGTCACGTTTTCGCAGTACCAAAGAGCAAACGCAAATCCTGGAGCAGGCCAGCGAGGGTAAGATCGATATTCTGATCGGCACCCACAAACTGCTGCAGAGCGACGTGAAGTGGAAAGATCTGGGGCTGTTGATTGTTGATGAAGAGCACCGTTTCGGGGTACGCCATAAAGAGCGTATTAAAGCGATGCGTGCCGACGTCGATATCCTGACCCTGACTGCAACGCCAATCCCGCGAACCCTGAACATGGCGATGAGCGGCATGCGCGATCTGTCAATTATCGCCACGCCGCCGGCGCGTCGTCTGGCCGTGAAAACCTTTGTGCGCGAATACGACAATCTGGTGGTGCGCGAGGCCATTCTGCGTGAGGTGCTGCGCGGCGGTCAGGTCTATTACCTCTACAACGACGTGGAAAATATCCAGAAAGCGGCAGACCGCCTGGCAGAGCTGGTGCCGGAAGCGCGTATTGCCATCGGTCACGGGCAAATGCGCGAACGCGAGCTGGAACGGGTGATGAACGACTTCCACCACCAGCGCTTTAACGTGCTGGTGTGTACGACCATCATTGAGACCGGGATCGATATCCCGACGGCCAACACCATCATCATTGAACGCGCGGATCATTTCGGTCTGGCACAGCTTCATCAGCTGCGTGGCCGCGTCGGGCGTTCGCACCATCAGGCCTATGCCTGGCTGCTGACGCCGCATCCAAAAGCGATGACCACCGATGCGCAAAAACGTCTGGAAGCGATCGCCTCGCTGGAAGATCTGGGGGCAGGCTTTGCCCTCGCCACCCACGACCTGGAGATCCGCGGTGCGGGTGAACTGCTGGGTGAAGATCAGAGTGGCTCGATGGAAACCATCGGTTTCTCGCTCTATATGGAGCTGCTCGAGAACGCGGTTGATGCCCTGAAGGCCGGGCGTGAACCGTCACTGGAAGATCTCACCAGCCAGCAAACCGAGGTTGAGTTACGCATGCCGTCCCTGCTGCCGGACGATTTCATTCCGGATGTGAACACCCGCCTGTCGTTCTACAAACGTATCGCCAGTGCGAAAAATGAGAACGAGCTGGAAGAGATCAAAGTCGAGCTTATTGACCGCTTTGGCCTGCTCCCGGATGCCGCACGCAACTTGCTGGATATTGCGCGGCTGCGTCAGCAGGCGCAGAAGCTGGGCATCCGTAAGCTTGAGGGCAACGAGAAAGGCGGCGTGATTGAGTTTGCCGAGAAAAACCACGTTAACCCTACGTGGCTCATCGGTTTACTGCAAAAGCAGCCGCAGCATTTCCGCCTGGATGGGCCAACGCGTCTGAAATTTACGCAGGAGCTGACGGAGCGTAAAACCCGTATGGACTGGGTACGCAACTTTATGCGCCAGCTGGAAGAGAACGCGATCGCATAATCTGCTCTGCCCCCGGTTGCGCCATGCTACCGGGGGTAACAATTTACAAACTCTTTTCACTTCACCCGATCTTCCCGACAGACCCCTTCGCCATAATTATCACTAACCGTTATAAAACAATCACCCTGTCATTTATATGGATTATAGTGATGATGACCTCTTCGCGTTTCACTCGCTGGATAACCGTGTTAGCGCTGGCCGCAACGGTCGCGGTTGTACTTCCCGCTCGCGCAAACACCTGGCCACTCCCGCATGCAGGCAGTAAGGTGGTTGGGGAAAACCGTTTTCATGTGGTTGAAAACAATGGTGGATCGCTTGAGGCGATTGCCAAAAAATATAACGTCGGCTTTCTGGCCTTACTACAGGCCAACCCCGGCGTTGACCCTTATGTCCCACGCGCTGGCAGCGTGTTAACCATCCCGCTGCAGACGATTTTGCCGGATGCGCCGCGCGAGGGGATCGTGATAAACCTTGCCGAACTGCGTCTTTACTATTACCCGCCCGGTAAAAATGAGGTGACCGTATACCCTATTGGTATTGGCCAGTTGGGCGGCGACACGCTGACCCCGACGATGGTTACCACCGTATCAGACAAGCGTGCAAACCCAACCTGGACGCCAACGGCCAATATTCGTGCCCGCTATAAAGCGCAGGGGATCGATCTGCCCGCCGTTGTACCGGCCGGCCCGGATAACCCAATGGGCCACCATGCCATCCGCCTCGCGGCCTATGGCGGCGTGTACCTGTTACATGGAACGAACGCGGACTTTGGTATTGGCATGCGCGTCAGCTCCGGCTGTATTCGTCTGCGCGATGACGATATCAAAACGCTCTTCAACCTGGTCACACCGGGCACCAAAGTGAACATCATTAATACCCCGATCAAGGTCTCTGAGGAGCCAGGCGGCGTGCGACTGGTTGAAATTCACCAGCCTTTATCGAAAAACATTGATGACGATCCGCAGACGCTGCCAATCAACCTGAATGCGGCGATGGTGAGTTTTAAAACCGATGCAAGGACGGATGGCATTGTTATGGAGCGGGCAATGGAAGCACGTTCGGGCATGCCGACTGACGTCACACGACATCATGGTGTCGCCCAGCAGTCGATGTAAATCAGAAAGAAAACGCCCTGCACGTGTGCAGTAATGCCGTTCACTTAAGGCTCGCGTGACTTAAAGCTGAACGGATATTTAGGCGGCACATAAAGCACTGAACGATCGTATCGTCGGTGCTTTCTTTTTTCTGGCAGGATAAAGTATTTTACATTTTTCCTCATTCCCTTCAAAGAGTTAGTGATATTTCCCGTCGCACCTTTGCCACAGACCCGTACCCGGGACACCAGGATATCCCGGGTTCACAGGAGGTGGCAATGAGTTGCTACTTAAACTCAGGAGAATAATCAGGGCAGCCTTTACGTCTGCCAGGAATCACATTTTTCTTCATATCTGACACTTTGATTCCCACCACTTATTTGGTGGACGCCACGTTGTCGGATGCATCAGATTGTGACCAGACGGCTCTCGCTGGACGCTTACTGTCATCCAGCCTGCGCTGGATCTGGTTATCGTAAGGGCCAAAGGTTTTAAACTGGTTCTGGCCGCCTGGCAGAACAACCAACAGCGCGATCCCGAACAGGCAGAAGCCGCACTAACGCTGATTCAGGAAAATATAAAAGAACTGAAAATTATTTAGTCTACTATTTCAGACATGTAAAGACAGCGGGCACAAAGCCCACTGATATATAACATAAGACATGGTTAACACGGTAACGCCCAGATACACAGTCAATATCATTAAAAACACCTTATAATCTATGAAAAATTTCAATGGCACACTAGCATAGTATTTCCGTCGGGAAGGGATACGTATCGACAGATATAACTGATAGATTTCCGGAGAATCTTTCAATGACTGTAATTTATTGTGCGTACACCAGTGTTTTTTGTTTCTGTAGTCAAAAGACAAATCAATATACACTGCCATTAATGCAAGTATTACACCGAAGGCTAAACCATCATAATAAAATACAGCTTTATGAGGTAAAATCAAAGTGATTAGTTCATTCATCATTACATCCCCATGTGCTGGTACGCCTTATCACCATGTAGCCAGGTGATAAATACCCCCGCAGCCGTCATCAATCCAGTACATATTACGAACAGAATAACCAGGAACCAGCCAGAAATATCTTTACCCTCGTTACCGCTGAAACTACACAGAGTTAATATAACAGCGAAAAATAACATCATTCCGGATATTCCGGCGGAAGCCCACGGTGGAGTGTACATTTTTTCTTCCGGATAATCGGGCTGATGGGTTAATCTGGACGATACCGCCGTAACAGAAAACTTTTTCTGTTCGGATGCCGCCACAAACTGGTCGCCCTGTGCATACGTCACTGCATCTGATGCCAGTGCCAGCGCCAGCCACGGATACCCTGCAGAAT
This sequence comes from Enterobacter cloacae complex sp. 382A5, assembly GCF_050031095.1. Lineage (NCBI taxonomy): Bacteria > Pseudomonadati > Pseudomonadota > Gammaproteobacteria > Enterobacterales > Enterobacteriaceae > Enterobacter > Enterobacter cloacae complex sp. 382A5. Next base: position 1,773,316 of record NZ_JBLGVK010000001.1, on the reverse strand, counting down.
GCTCACCGAGCGACATTTCAAGTTCCAGCCTATCCGGCACAACTTTTTTTTCGTCCAGCACTTCCAGCAGCGGATACTTCTCTGTGCGCGATAAACCGGTATACCAAATCTGTTTGGGTTTACTGACAGGCTCTGCACGCAGATAAACAGGTACTGCTCTTTCAACGTCAATAACCCCCGTCATTGGTTGATAAAGATAAACAGGCTTTTCTCCTTCCGTTTTAACGTAGTAATTCGTCAGGAGAAGCGCGGTAACATTCTCCATCCACTTGCACTCCCCTTCTTCAGAATGCAAATCTACACAGATAAGCAGGCGTTCAACGACGTAGCCGTTCGTCTGTTTTATCCACTCAGTGACTAACGTATAGTCCGGACATTCAGGCAAAAATGTGATTTTTTTTGTGGAGGTCCCAGAACGTTCAAGCACACGCCGGAGTTCATCGCTACAGGATTCGTCCCCATCTCGCACCCATACAAGCGCTTCAATCTGCCTGTACCGGGAGAGTTTTTCCATCATCGGTTCCAGGACGTGGATAATAGCCTGCCCGGCCCGCGTGAAATCGAAAGATTTATCCAGTTCAATTTTCAACGGCATTTTGGCGGCCAGCGGAAACTCCCCCTCCAGTTTCAGCATGTTCAGTGCCAGTTCCTTTGTTGCCTTTGGCGGGGTCAGCACGGACCAGCCAGCCAGGATGATATTACTCCTGGCATAGCTGGCAACCTTGTATTCCTGCCGTGCCGCAATCAATAACCGCGTTTCTATGTAGTGTCTGTTCGCGTTATACGCCATACAGAACGCCTGGACTAAAAAGGTTACTGCTGCGACAGGTATTGCCACGGCATCAACAAGAAAACTTGAATCAACATGTTTATTACCCGGCCAGGTGACAGCCCGGATACCAATACAAACAATCACTACGAGCACATAGACAACACACACACCAATAGTGGGAAAGTCATGTTTAAATTCGTTCTGCTTAGGGTAAAGCCACCAGTTCATCACACCGCCCCCGCAGTGGGGAGTGTGGTGCGAATGGCACAGCCGCACGCCGCTTTACAGCCATCCACGACCACGCCGCGGCCGTTCATCGTCCAGGTCGGGTGGCATTCGTTGATAGGGAACGTTCCTTTATGTTCAGGGCACGTCACCAGATCGTCTTTCAGCGCGACGGGCAGTCCTATAAATTGCGCGCCTGACGCCTTAATTACCTTCCCGCCGCTCACCAGCGGGTCATTCAGTCGAATTACGCCATTCATCAGTTTCCCTTCCTTCCTGCGTCCATATCGCAGCGCATGTGATCCCAGCCAGTGTACCCCTTCACTTCAGGCACCTTGTCCGGCTGATCCTGCCAGTTGGACTGAAGTTCCTGAACCGTTCCCTTCAGCCCTTGCTTAGTCATATAAACCATTCCCCAAGCCCAGCCCCCAGAACCGGGCTTAATATTTCCTTTTTTTCCATCTTCAAGTTTATATTGAATCCCCGGTCCGCCCGGTAATAAACGAGGGTCATCGAACGGCTTCGACGACATATACAACCTGTGTTTCGTCTGTAAAAATCCCTGATCGTTGACGACTGAGAAGGAAAGAACATCATCGTAGTAAGGAGCATTACTACCATCTGGCTCATTCTCACCTGGAGACATAGAAGCACCGCCTCTTTCCCACGTCTGTCCATAATTTTTCGACACAGAAAATCCCCCATTTACCACTCCCCACCAAGGAATAGCAATATAACGTTCGGAAGGATGTACGAATCTTTTCGTGAAAATTCGGTAGAACTGGCTGGCTATTTGCGAGTGAACGCCTTGTTTTGTATCCGTATACCACAGCTCACCTTCGCAGTCCCATCCCTTCAGCTCCAGATACCGATGATCATCAAAACGGTAAACCACCTGTGTTGGCGGATCTGAAGCCTTACAAGTCGCCGCAAATAAAACAGCAGTAGTAATAATCCCTGCGCATAATCCTTTCATGTTTATCCTTTAGCTAACTGGCTGTCACTCTTAGGCTTTGGCATTTCCCATTGCAGCAATTTTATTTCCTGGAAATCTCCCGGCCTGACAGTTCCCGTCTCAATATCCATAAGATTACGCGGACGAGGCCGGATACCTGCATAATCGTTTACCACCCCGAAATCGCCTTTCGGCAACACTTCATCGGGTTTATTCATATATTGTTTTGTGTTCTGGTCTCCAAGTTGACCGGTTCTATAATAATTTTTCGCAAATTGATAATCATTCTGCGGGTCGCGCCAATCCGCACGGTGTAACAGGCTTTCCCAGAATTTACCGGCTTTGTAGTCAAACGACTTACACTGACCAATTGCAAGGTCGAACGCCATCGCGTGCGATGGCGCGAACTCGCTCATGACAATTGACGAATGCTGGCTGTAGCTTACCGGGTCAGTTTTTTTCCATTCTTTTTCAAGTTCTTCACGGGTTTTCATCCAGGTAATGGACAACACAGGATAATCTTTAGAACCAGTAACTTCCCCGTGAATAACGGTATGCCCCCGGTCATGGCTTTCCACCTTCAGCTCATCTGGTGTTAAAACATGCCCAGGCTTCCAGCTAATACGCTGATAACTGTTAAGCATATACATCGCAGAATCCGTGCGTTTGATGGCACTGGCTTTAGCCGAATAGGAGATGTAGGCATCCGGGCTGTCCGGGTCGATATAATACGTATACGGCTTGTCACTCGTTTCAGGGTCATTATCCGGATGGTTATCCTGACCCTGTAGTTTGAAAATAAAGGGCTCCGGCAATTCTTCCCCGTTTACCACTACGTCATGGGCGCGGTAGCTGGCATTCGGGAGAAACGAATATTTTGCATCCCCCTCTTTTCGTTGTGGCAGCTCAAAGGGTTTAGTGTCAAATGCTTTCCCTACTTCGCCGTGCTGATAAAAAACTCGCTGGAACAGGTTAGGAATGCCACCTGCAATTTTCTGAGGGATCCCACGCCAGCCAAATCCCTGTACGTTTTCCAGCGATACAACGCCATCATTTGGACAGAAGTAGTTATACACTTTACCTTTATTGTTACGTCCATAGCGGTCATCAGCCCGCAACGGATTATCAGAGGGTTTGCGCAGCGTACAGGAGGCTTCAAGAGCCAGTAATTCATCCTCGTCTAATATCCCTCCGCCTTTCCACTGCGTATGCATCAGGCTACAGAAATTTTTGAATGTCTTCTGCCTGGCAGCATCCGTCTGTTGGTATCCGGGCTGAATATTTTCAGCCATGCGGGACTCCAGTGAATAAGGAGAATGATTCAGAATGACGCAGTTAACCGGGTCATACCCCGCCTGCTTCACCAGCATATTTGCCAGCATGGTAATAATCGTGCCCTGGCTGTGGGCGACAATATTAATCACATCATCACGCGTCTCTTGTTGCTGGCGGATCTGAATAATCAAATCTGCAAGACGCTGGGCAGCAAAAAACTGGTAAATACGGTGCGGGTTTTCATAAATGGGGTGAGTGTAATCCCCGTCGTTCATATGCAGTGATGCAAATCCCGCCGCAGCCACGCCAACACCTCCAGCTCCTGGCCCCAGCATATCGGGAATGTTGGTAGTCGCATTCGCGAACGTCCCGCCACCTTTTGCAAAATTTGAATCAAGACCATTCCTGAGATTGTCATTCTGGTACTTAAACGAACCCTTACCGTCATTACCCAGCGCGGCCTTGTTCGTCTCGTTATCTTCCTGATAGGCGTCATACGGCAGATGGGCACCGGAAGAAAGTTTTCCGACTTCATCCCGGTACCGCTTCTGGTCTGCAACATAATCAGCATGAGTGACCGGCTTGTACCCCCAGTAAAACGGGATAACAGGCGAACGGCCAGGACGGGTAATTCTGTAATCGCCCCATTCATGCGCGTAAAAATCCTGACGATTAAGACGCTTACTCAGTCCCGCAAGAATGCCCTTCTCCTGATTCTGATACGCCTCGCCCACGTCGTTCACCCCGTGAACCAGAATAACAATCCCCGGCATCGGTCGCGGCACGCCAACGCGACGGGTCTGGGCCACCTCACCCAAATCTTTGTGTACCGGAATATCACCCTCAGATATTACCCGTGGCGCATACGGGCTTTTTTTAACTTCCGTCATTCCATTAACTCCATTTTGTAGGTGTCCAGGTCATCGGCATCGAGCAACGCTGAATGGCCGTTGCTGTCCGTCACGCCTTCAAGCACTTTCCCGGCCGAGCTGGTCAGCCGGAATTTTTTGTTCGCGAGAATTTGCTCCGGGTCGTCTCCGGCGTGCAGCTGGTAGCGGAGCTTAAATGCCCCCTTATTGAACGACGGGACCGTGACCTGCGCGCTTTCCGGGCCGTCATACTTCAGACTGGGGCCTTTCAGTTCGATTCCCGTCGGCGAGAAGATAGTGACCAGCCCGTCCGGACTGACGCGTATCCCGCCGCCGCCACAGACCAGCTGTATGCCCTGTTTAGCACTACCGTTCAGTTGCCCGTCTGTACTCGCCATCGTGAAATCATTCTGCGAGAGCATATGCATGGCACCGCGCTGGGCCTGCGTCGTGATATCCCCGGCTCCGGCAATCATCTGAATGCCGAGCTTGCGGGCAAACAGCGAGAGTTTTTCCCCCACGGCCAGCGAGAACCTTTTCACCACGTTTACGCTGGTATCCTGACCCGCCGTAACAATCACATCTTTCCCGGCAGACAGTTGCAGACTGTCCGGCGTGACGTGCGCCTGCCCTTTGTCGGCATAGGTCAGCAGGCCCGCGCCGGTAAGGTTAGTCAGTGTCTGGCTCAGTTGACTTTGCTGATCGGTTTCCACATTACTGGCCCCGGCTGTCAGTGCGCTTTGCTGCAGCGTCATTGCCAGCGACAACGCTTTCTCCAGCTGCGCAATGGCGGCCGTCATATCCAGTTGCTTACCCGCAGCACGCGGTTGCGCCTCCGTGGTGATCATCACCCCTCTGGCGGCACGGAGCGCCATGTGATTGTCAGTACGCGCTTCCACACCTTCACCGCGCTGTTTTCCCTCTGCGTCAACGAGGTGGCCAGCGCTGACCTGACTCTTGCCGTACTCCGTGGAAATCTTGATGTGTTCCTGCCCGCGTCGGTCCTCAAGACGGATTTTGTTCGAAGCAGCAGTGCGGATTACGTTGCGGGTATCGTTGCGGTTTGTGACCAGATCCGGATGGCTGCCGTCATGCATGACGTGCGCGATATACGGCCTGTCCGGATCGCCGCCTTCAAAGGCGACTGCCACCTCCGTCCCGTCCAGCAGCGGGAAGTGAAAACCAAACACATCCCCGCCGTACGGCCTGCCCAGACGCATCAGTGCACTTTCAAAGCCGTCACGTTTTTCATCGAGATCAAAATCAAACTTCACGCGGTAGCGGCCCTGCGCATCGACTCCGGCATAGGTGGGATCGCGATTAATAGCCGCCACACGGCCGGGCACCGTACCGGCTATCACCGGGCGCTGCAGAGAGTCCGGACGGTAACTGTAGCCGTTCAGATAAGGGATACCCTTCAGGATGGCGCGATAATGTTCTGCACGGCTGCCGGATAGCGTCATGGTGGTCACAAGAAATCCGGGCTTAAACCCGTCAGGAATATCCCCTGTCGGGTGAAACATCACGCCCGGCAGCAGTTCCGGATCACTGGTTGTCACCCCCAGTACGCTCTGTTTGTTCAGCAGGCGTTCATAACGCAGGCGTGCGTAGAACGAGGCTGTTTCTGCCTCCTGGCCGTAAAAATCACCCGCAGCCAGAAAGTGATCGGCGTAGTGGTACTGTTTTCCGCGGGTTATCCCGTCAGGAATGTCATTCCCTGCAATGGTTTTATTCGCCTGTGGGGAAAACGGATCGCGGTAGTTATAGGTGCGGACCAGTACATTTTCGGGGATGAGCTGGTACTGCTCTTCGAGTTCGGTTACGTACTCTTCATGACTGGTCATGCCGGAATGACGGACGTATGGCAGCTGCTTATTGCTGAAAACATAGCGGCGACCACCATCACCAAAAATCACCACCGTTTCGCCCTGTACCTTGTCATGATTTTCAAAGCGAAACCAGATCCCGACCTCGGCCAGCAGGCGGCGGATAAACTGGAGATCGGTTTCCTTCCACTGAATAATCATTTCACGGCTGGGGTAGCTGTGGCTCAGCTGGTCAAAATCGACGTTGTAACCCTGAAAATGGCCGCTGTCTTTCATTAACTTCGTAACGAGCTCAGGAACCGTCATGTCCATATACACGGCTGAACGGTAGTTCCGGTCCAGCAGTGCCAGTTCATGCTCCAGCACACACTCGTACAGGGCTTCATCGGCAGATGACTTCAGACGGGCAAACGACGTGATCGCGCCGTTGATCTGGCGCACCGGCAGCCAGGGATCCTGATTGTGCCAGCCAGCTTTCGGATTCGGGGCACGCAGAATAAATTCAGCCCTCTGATTGAGGACATCGTTGATTGCTATGTTCGGTGTTGGGCTGGTAAAGCGGATGGTGTAGCGGTAGGGCTTACTGAGCTCTTCTTCCCCGGTAAAAGAGTGAACATCCGGTAAAACAAATTTATTCCGGGGAAAATACAGTAAATAACGGTTTAACGTATCCTGTTGCTGAACAATGCCTGACGGTCCTTCCATCGTCAAATATCCCTAATAAATAATGACTGTTTATTAAAAAACAATACACTCACAGGCCATTGAATAAAATGCCATTCCGTAACACATCACAGAATGTTACAAAATACATATCATTCAGTTTAAAGATAAATAAAACAAAAATATTCACACCATAAATAAAAAAGACCAGGGATAATACCCGGCCCATATATAACAATTCAGTCGGTAACATCATATGGACGACGCGTTTTTCCTGTGAACGCATCATCAGATATTTAGGAACCGCCGCTGAAGGGTTATTCGGTCCTTTTTCCTGATATTAATCGCTCTTCCCTGGCGAACAGCAGTAAATATTAAACCGGCTCGCCGCCTGATAAGAATATACGGCAGTTTCCGTAAGCGGGATTTTATCTGCCACCAGTATGGATAAAATCCGTCCCGGTATCCCGGGTTCGCAGGAGGCGGTAAAGAGCGGGAAAAGGTATCCAGTTCGGACGGGAAAGCATACGTAACGAAATCCATATCGTGTTCAGACGTAAAAAAATCCGGGCTCAGAGGGGCTGAACCCGGATTGCCTCTTACTTGCAGGATCGTTCAAGTGTGCTTAAACGATCAGCATTACTGCACATGTGCAGGGCGTTTTTTTAGCAGTGGCATAAATGAGGGTTTAGCCAGGCTTATTTGTAAATAACAGCGGTACCGTGCAGGGTGTTAGGACCGGTTACAGAGGTAATGCGGAACGATTTCGCACCCATCTCATCCGCTTTTTGCGCCAGCTGGTCTTCCAGTGAACCCAGGTTAGTCCCGGCGCTGGCAGAGATGGTCCCTACTTTATGCTGGTCAGCAGGCGTTGACTGGACTTCCACAGCAGCAAAGCTTGCGAAAGAGAGTGAGCTAAGAACAGCAGCGGCGATGAGGGTTTTTACGTTTTTCATGATTTTTACCTTTGGCAGATGAATTTTGAGGTCGTTAGCTATTTAGTTAACGATCGATAGGTAAATGATAGATGTGATCCAGCTCACACGTCAACATGTTTTTATAACGACCATTAAATTAATTTTAATTCCGTTATTTTTCATACCCATATGATTAATTTATTTTTCAGAAAACAGCACTGGTGGTGAAATGCGTTTATTTTTATAATGGTTATTCAACAAACCAACAGAGGACCAACGGCAAATGACAACCGATGTCACGAGTTGTGCGAAGAAAAGCCGTGGCCGACCAAAAGTGTTCGACAGGGATGCAGCGCTTGATAAGGCCATGACTCTCTTCTGGCAACATGGGTATGAAGCGACTTCGCTTTCCGATCTGGTAGAAGCCACCGGAGCCAAAGCGCCGACGCTGTATGCGGAATTCACGAATAAAGAGGGGTTGTTCAGGGCGGTACTGGACCGATACATCTCTCGCTTCGCATCGCGATACGAAGCACAGCTATTTTGTGAAGAGAAAACGGTTGAGCAGGCACTGCATGACTATTTCACCGCCATCGCCACCTGCTTCACCAGCAAAGAGACGCCCGCGGGCTGTTTTATGATTAACACCTCCGCGACGCTTGCGGCCTCCTCGAAAGAGATCGCCAACACGGTGAAATCGCGTCATGCCATGCAGGAGGAGACGCTCAGCACCTTCCTGGCCCAGCGCCAGCAGCGTGGTGAAATTCCAGCACATTGCCGCCCTCAGGAATTAGCACAATACCTGAGCTGTATTTTACAGGGGATGTCGATTAGCGCCCGAGAAGGGGCGACGCTGGAAAAACTGCAGCATATCACCGAGACCACCCTGCGACTGTGGCCTGAACTGCTTAAAATGCAGGGCTAAAAAAAAGCTCCTCAGCCTGAGCGCTTGAGGAGCTAAGTTCAGAGAACATCTTTTTTTACGCTTTGTTATTCAGTACCAGCTGGCCATTTCCATCCAGCGGAATTTGTGTGCCAGGGTCTCTGTCCATACGGATTTTGCCCTGCTGGTCACCAATTTTGTACGTCACGTCATAACCCAGCATTTTTTCCGACTTGTCATAGACGGTTTTACAGCGCTGCTGTGTCGTGGTGTACGTATCGTTATCCTGCATTGCGCCCTGCACCTGGTTACCGGCATAGCCGCCACCCAGCGCACCGACCACGGTCGCCACATCTTTACCACGGCCGCCACCAAACTGGTGACCAATCACCCCGCCTGCTACCGCGCCCAGCACAGAGCCGGCAATACGGTTTTCATCCTGAACCGGACGACGATGGGTGACAGAGACGTTACGGCACTCCTGACGAGGCGTTTTAACTGTTTCTTTAATGGGGGTTGCAGAAACCACCTGCGCATACTGTGGGCCGCGATTCAGTACGTTGAGACTGGCAACGGCAGCCACACCTAACGCAGCAGCGACGCCAATCCCTATACCCGCCAACATTGATTTATTCACGGGACTTCCTCCTTTGTTGCTATTGGTAACAATTTTGCAATGCAGGCTACGCTTCGCCAATAAGACAAAGGCTCAAAAAAATAGCTTTCAGGAGAGTGACAGGGCGTTTAGGAGAACTCTTAAGCGCTCAATCTGTGATGAGCAGCATGATATGCTAAAAAATCCCTCCGGAGGGCCCGGAGGGAGAGAAAAATTAGTGCAGCTTCAGACGTGGACGGATTACGCGGTTGATTCGTCCTACCAGCATCATCAACCCGGTTTTGAAGTAGCCGTGCAGCGCAATCTGGTGCATACGGTACAGGGAGATATAGACAAAGCGTGCGATGCGCCCTTCTACCATCATCGAGCCGCGCATCAGGTTCCCCATCAGGCTGCCTACGGTTGAGAAGTTCGACAACGAAACCAGAGAGCCGTGGTCTTTGTAGACGTAGGCCTTCATTGGCTTGCCTTTGCGCTGTGCCAGAATATTGTGCAGCACCAGGCTTGCCATCTGATGCGCTGCCTGAGCGCGAGGAGGCACGAAACCGCCTTCAGGACGCGCGCATGACGCACAGTCACCAATCGCGAAAATCTCCGGATCGCGCGTGGTTTGCAGCGTCGGCTCGGTCACCAGCTGATTGATACGGTTGGTTTCCAGCCCGCCAATGTCTTTCATGAAATCAGGTGCTTTGATACCCGCCGCCCAGACCATCAGATCCGCTTTGATGTACTCGCCATCTTTGGTGTGCAGGCCACCTTCGTCTGCGCTGGTCACCATCGTCTGGGTGAGAACACGTACGCCCAGTTTGGTCAGTTCGTTATGCGCCGCGCCAGAAATACGCGGAGGCAGCGCAGGCAGAATACGCTCACCTGCCTCAACCAGCGTTACGTTCAGCGCTTCATTGGTTAACCCTTTATACCCGTAGCTGTGCAGCTGTTTTACCGCATTGTGCAGCTCAGCGGAGAGTTCAACGCCCGTTGCGCCACCGCCTACAATGGCGATATTCACCTTGCCATTCGCACCCATGTTATTGGTGTACTTCAGGAACAGGTTCAGCATTTCCTGGTGGAAACGACGCGCCTGGTGCGGGTTATCCAGGAAAATGCAGTGCTCTTTCACACCCGGGGTGTTGAAATCGTTGGAGGTACTGCCCAGCGCCATCACCAGTGTGTCATAAGCAAGCTTGCGCTCCGGGACCAGCAACTCCCCTTTTTCATCACGCAGTTCGGCCAGGGTAATGGTTTTGCTCTCACGATTGATATCCACCACGGAACCCAGCTGGAACTGGAAATGGTGGTTACGTGCGTGCGCCAGATAGCTCAGCGCGTCCACGCCCTCATCCAGTGAACCGGTCGCCACTTCGTGCAGCAACGGTTTCCACAGGTGGCTGTGGTTACGATCCACCAGCGTGATTTTGGCTTTTTTGCCGCGACCCAGCTTCTTACCCAACTGTGTCGCCAGCTCCAGCCCGCCAGCACCACCGCCTACAATCACTATCTTTTTCAATGGCGTAGTCAACGTGACCCCCTCAAATTATTAACCAATTGTTAATTAAAAGTTATAAAAATAACCCTTAATTAACAACAGGTTACAGCACTGAAACCATTCAGGTGCATTGAGAATACCACGTCAGGCGCATTGGTCATACCAAAATTGATGTGCATCAAGTTTTGGTGGCTTAAAAGTAGACAATTCTGCAGAAAAAGAAAGCCCGGCACGCTTTCGCGGCCGGGCCAGGGAGATCTTATGCAGTATCTTAGCCCAGTGTTTTGAAGGCTTTGATGCGCTGCAGATGCGGGGAGATATTCTTGAACTTGTGGGTCTGTTCTTCGTCCCAGACAATTTCATAGTAGTGATGCAACAGCTCAGCCGCACGGTGGCTGTTAAGCGCCTCATCATTACGCGAAAGGATCACCAGACAGCGGTCGCGGTTCTTTTCACGGAAATTGCTGACGCACTTGGTGGCAATATCGACATACTCTTCTGGACGGTCAATCTTGCCTTCCATGTTCTCGTTCGGGAACAGGTTAGGATTGAATACCACCTGGCGAATATCGCACAGGAATCCAATCCGCTCCGCCCAGTAGCCACCCAGCCCCACGCCGCAAATCAGCGGGCGATCGTCGATGTTGAGCTGCAGCATCTTGTCCACTTCTTTGAGCAGATGCTGCATGTCATGTTTCGGATGGCGCGTGCTGTAGCTGATCAGCCGTACATCCGGATCGATAAACTGCAGTTGCAGTACCTTCTCATGATTACCAGGACTGTTTGAGTCAAAACCGTGTAAATAGATGATCATCGTCTTCTCACCACGCTACGCCTTCCGGGAGGATTTACAGGCTGGCTTTATGTGCCTGCCAGCGCTCATTCAGTGCTTCAAGCCGGGCGTTAACCGCTTTCCAGCGTGCCGAATCCATCAGCTCCTGACGGCTAAATGAACCTTTATGATACAAATGTGTAACACGCTCTGCATTGATCGGCGACAGGTTATCCAGCACGCTGACTGCGCCTTTACGATTATTGCAGACGAGGATCATATCGCAACCTGCGTCGAGCGACGCCTGCCCACGCTCCGCGTAGCTGCCCATGATCGCCGCCCCTTCCATCGACAAATCGTCGGAGAAGATCACGCCGTTGAAACCGAGCTCCTGACGCAGCACATTTTTTAACCAGTGCGGAGAACCGCTCGCCGGGCGCGGGTCGACGTCACTGTAAATCACATGCGCAGGCATAATGGCATCCAGCTTGTTATCGCTAATCAGCGAGCGGAACACCGACATATCTTTGGCACGAATTTCCGCCTCCGGGCGCGGATCACGCGGAGTCTCTTTATGCGAATCCGCCGTCACGGCGCCGTGCCCCGGGAAGTGTTTACCGGTGGTTTTCATTCCTGCATCGTGCATGCCGTCGATAAAGCGGGTGGCCATCTCCAGCGCAATACGGGGATCGCTATGGTAAGAGCGCTCGCCAATTGCCGCACTGATATGCCCTACGTCCAGCACCGGGGCAAAACTGATGTCGATATCCATGGCAATCATCTCGCTGGCCATCAGCCAGCCGGCCTCCTGGGCCAGATTTCCGCCCTCTTCGGTGCCGAGCAGCGCCGCGAAAGACTGGGCCGCGGGCAGACGGGTGAAGCCCTCACGGAAACGCTGCACGCGCCCGCCTTCCTGATCGACGGCCACGACCAGATGATTACGCGACGCCGCGCGGATCTGGCGAACCAGCTCACGCAACTGCGCCGGATCGTGATAGTTGCGGGTAAACAGGATGAGCCCCCCCACCAGCGGGTGCGCCAGAATTTCACGCTCCTCCGCATCCAGTTCAAACCCTTCTACATCCAACATGACTGGACCCACAGCAACCTCTCTTATCCTTTAATGTGTAACTGGCGCCAGGCATCATCTGCCAGCGCCATAAATTGTTTCTCGCCGGACTGCTGAAAACGCATTTCAAACCAGCCCGCCATCAGCATGACGACCCAGGGTCGCCAGCGTCTGACCTGACGCGCCAGCTGTCCCGCGTCCAGATGCGCAATGCGGGCGTAATCGCCGATCAGTCTTTGGCGCGCTGTATCATCTTCCACCCAGACGGCCGCCAGCTCCAGTGCCACATCCCCATCGCCGGCATACTCCCAGTCGATAAGCCTGATGCCGGTGGACGTATGCACAATATTTCCGGCATGAACATCCATGTGCAATGGCGACAGCCGAAGCGGCTGAGGCTCTCCCGCAGTGCGTAACCGTTTAAGCTGCGCAAGCCACCGTGGGGTACGTCTGTCCGGTGAGGCTCGCTGCCAGTATTGTTCCAGCAAAGGGAGTAGCGTGACTCGCCACCCCAGACACGGCTGCTGGTGCAACTGACAGAGCGTCGTCGCAAGCGTTGCGCTGTCGGGCAGCGTATGCCGGATCTCCCCTGCCAGATACTCTACCGCCATCCAGCCCTGTCTGAAAAAGCGCGGGGCTGGCACGAGATCCGCCGGTAGACGCTTAAGGACACGAAACTGACGGCGAAAATGGGAAACGGGGGCTAAGGGATCGTGGTGATGACGCAACACCAGACGCTGCTCGCCCTGTTCCAGAATGCAACTCGCGCCGCCAAGCCCGGAGTGGGCCTGCGGCGCGATAAGACGATACTGCGGAAAATAACGCGTGAGGATCGCTTCACGCGTGCAGTCAGAGTTGCGTAACCGCACCTTTACCTGACCAGATAATCTCGCCTGTCTGAACCAGCATCAGCTGCATCTGCAGGGCTGGCGTATTCACGTTACCGGTGGCATTAGAGTACAGCACATACTGCGCACCAACGTTACGGGCAATCCCCATCGCCTTACTGCGCGTACCGAGGCTGTCCTGTGGCGACAGACCAAGCTGCTGTTTGGCTACTGCCAGCTGCTGTGCGGAAACCAGCGTAAACTTGCCGTTATTGGCCAGTGCATTGCGCAGGGTTTCTGTCGCTTCCCCGGCATTGAGTGAACCGTTAGTCCGGTTATTTACGCTATCCACCAGCAGTACGCTGCCTGCCGTCACGCCCTGCGCCTGCAGCATTTTGCCCACCATCGGTTGCATCGCACCGTTCCAGTCATAATGACGCACGCGCGGCGTTGGCTGGGAGGTCTGGTCCGGATGTTCAATCGGGCCAGGCTGCGACGGGATCGTCGGTACAGACGGCACGGTTGGCTGCGGTTGCGTTGGCTGTGTCGGCTGCTCCGTACCCGGTTTTGCCTCGTCCACCGGCGCAGGCTGTTCGGTTCGCGTCACACATCCTGCAAGGAACAGTGCAAAAGCTGTCACGAGCGCATAACGGCTCATATTTTTAATCAAGGTTCACCTCTTACAGATAAAGATAAAGTCTCACCTTATGCGCACCCAGATAGTTGGCGCTACCATAGAGCGTTACCGACGATCCTGCCGGAATGGTCACGCTGCGCGGCGCTTCCAGCGGGTGCATTTCAAGACCCCGTACGTCATACCAGAAGAAACGGTAGTGCACCGTCACCGGTTCGTGTCTTTCGTTAAAGAGCGTAGAGGACGCAGAAGATTTAATTTCACTGATGGTCAACGTAGGTTGTTCTGCGGTGATGCCCGCGGCAAGTACCGAGGACTCCATCACCAGCGTCTGTTCATCACTGACGGGAATGGCCGGGCGCGTGCTGCATCCCACCATTACCAATGTCATTGCCAGCGCTGCAATACGCCCTTTTAACATGTCAAAGACCTTTATGTGACAGCATCGGTCCCAGAGGACGCCCACCCAGAAGATGCATATGAATATGATAAACTTCCTGACCACCATGGCGATTACAGTTCATGATCAAACGGTAACCGTCTTCAGCAATCCCCTCCTGCTCGGCGATTTTCGCGGCTACCGTCAGCATACGGCCTAACGCCACTTCATGCTCGGCTTTTACGTCATTGACGGTGGGAATCAGAATATTTGGAATGATAAGGATATGAGTCGGAGCCTGAGGAGAAATATCTCTGAAAGCCGTCACCAGCTCATCCTGATAAACGATATCCGAAGGGATTTCGCGGCGGATAATTTTACTGAAAATGGTTTCTTCAGCCATGACCTGTTCCTTTGTAGTTTAATCTGGCGTGGTGCGTCCGCTATTAACACAATCTCTGCATGAGTGTGTGGCACAATGGAAGAGTATGAGCGACTTTCTCCTGTCCTTTCAACCTTCTCCCCGGATTTCTTTCCTGAAAGCGTTTCAGCTGACTGAAGAGTAACCGCTCTCGACGCTTCACCACCTGAAACATAATTTCATTTCCTTTTGACACATCTGTTTACAGTGCTAATCACAATGCGTATATTTCGCATTTGCATTTTCATGCGCATTTTTAACATAGAAAACGACGTCAGCCCGCACTCGCGGGACTGTCGCACTCACCTTTCACCATTCAGTAAGGGTTTGATGATGTCTTTCATTTATCACACCAGGGATGGGCAACCGCAGCCAGCCGCCACGCCTTCGTTGCTGGCTGCCTGTATTGCTATGGCATTGATGCCAGCCGTCAGTTTCGCCGCCTCAGCGACCGAAGATACCGTGGTTGTCGAGGGCGGTTTTGATAACGCACAGGACCCGTCCAGCAGTCAGGATACGGACTACAGCGTTAAGACCACCACCACGGGGACGAAACTGTTACTGGTTCCCCGCGATATTCCGCAGTCCGTCAGCGTCATTAGCCAGCAGCGTATGGCAGATCAGAATCTGCAATCCCTCGGCCAGGTGTTAACTAACACCACCGGCGTCACCGCGCAGGTACAGGACAGCGACCGGACGGTATTTTACTCGCGCGGCTTCTTTGTCAGTAACTATGCGTATGATGATCTGCCAACCTCCATCAGCGAAGTATGGAACTTTGGCGACACCGCCGCCGATACCGCCATTTACGATCGTATTGAAGTGGTACGCGGCGCAACCGGCCTGATGTCCGGCACGGGAAATCCCGCCGCCTACGTCAACATGGTACGTAAGCATGCAGACAGCAATGAATTTAAAGGCAATGTCTCCGCCAGTTACGGTAGCTGGGACAAACAACGCTACGTGCTGGATCTGCAGGCTCCGCTGGTAGAGTCGGGTAACGTGCGCGGTCGTCTTATTACGGGTTATCAGGACAACGACAGTTTTGTTGATAACTACCACTACCGCAAAAAGTTCCTCTATGGCGTGGTCGATGCGGACGTGACTGACAGCACCACCCTGTCTGTGGGCTATGAATATCAGGAAAGCGATACCGATAACCCAACCTGGGGCGGCCTGCCAACCTGGTACAGCGATGGCAGCAAAACCCATTACAACCGCAGCCAGACCGTTGCACCAGACTGGGCTTATTCAGATAAAGACAACACCCGTATTTTCGCCAACCTCACCCAACACTTCGACAACGGCTGGGAAGCCCACATCAACGGCATGCATGCCGACACCAACTTCGACAGCAAACTGATGTATATGTCCGGCTACCCGGATAAAGAGACCGGTGCGGGTATGGTCGGATATGGCGGCTGGAACCGCGGTGAACGTAAGCAGGATGCGGTGGATGCCTTCCTGCGCGGCGGTTTCGATCTTTTCGGTCGCCAGCATGAGATGATGTTTGGCGGTAGCTTCAGCCGCCAGCGTAACCACTATGACAACACCATGCCGGACGCGCTGTACGGCATGGTTGACGTGGGTAACTTCAAAAACTGGAACGGGAATATCGCCGATCCACAGTGGACCCCCTGGAAGCTTTACAGTCAGGATGATATCCGCCAGTCTTCAGCCTATACCTCAGCCCGCTTCTCGCTTGCCGATCCGCTATCTCTGATCCTCGGTGCGCGTTATACCCATTACAGCATTCGCTATAACCCGGCGGGCTCCCCGGACACCCGCCTGGAAAGCAGTAAGGATGATGTAACGCCATATGCGGGCCTTGTTTATGATATCAATGAAGACTGGTCAACCTACGTCAGTTATACCTCCATCTTCCAGCCTCAGGACAAACGTGACGCCAGCGGCCGCTACCTGGACCCGACAACGGGGAAAAGCTATGAAGCCGGGGTGAAAGCAGACTGGTTTAGTACGCGCCTGACCACCTCGCTCGCCCTCTTCCGCATTGAGCAGGATAATGTGGCGAATAATACCTACACCTACATGCCCAGCGGCGAGTCAATTTATGAATCTCTGGATGGGGTCGTCAGTAAAGGGATCGAGTTCGAGCTAAACGGGGCCCTGACCGATAACTGGCAGCTGACCTTCGGCGCAACCCGCTACATTGCTGAAGACAAGCGCGGCAACGCGGTAAGTTCCGATCAGCCTCGTACCACAATGAAGCTCTTTACCCGTTATCAACTGCCCATGCTACCTGCACTGGCAGTGGGCGGCGGGGTGAACTGGCAGAATAAAGTCTGGAACGATGTAGATGGCGGCCCGGCAGGCCGATCACGGGCAGAACAAGGCAGCTACGCGCTGGTTAACCTGTTTAGCCGGTATCAGGTGACTAAAGATTTTGCTGTCCAGGCTAACATCAACAACCTGTTCGACAAAGAGTATTACGACTACGTCGGCTCTTATGTGGTATATGGCGCGCCGCTGAACGTCTCTGTAAGCGCGAGCTACGACTTCTGAGTGTACAGCCGCTACCCGACATAACAAAACTGCAGGCATAAAAAAGGCAGCCATTCGGCTGCCTTAGTCTCCCCAGGTCACAGCTTAGCTGTTGCGGATGTATTCATCCATTTCGGTTTTCAGGTTATCGGATTTGGTACCGAAGATTGCCTGAACACCAGAACCTGCAACAACCACACCTGCTGCACCCAGTTTTTTCAGACCCGGCTGGTCTACTTTCGCAACATCGGCAACGCTCACACGCAGACGAGTGATACACGCGTCCAGGTTAGTGATGTTCTCTTTACCGCCGAATGCTGCAACCAGTGCCGGAGCCATTTCGCTGGTCGCGCCTGCTTTGCTGTCTTCTGTTGCATCTTCACGACCTGGCGTTTTCAGGTCCAGTGCTTTGATCAGCACGCGGAAGATGGTGTAGTAAACAACGGCATAGCACGCACCCACGATTGGGAACAGCCACAGTTTGCTGCTGTTACCGGACAGAACGATGAAGTCGATCAGACCGTGTGAGAAGGACGTACCGTCACGCATACCCAGCAGGATACAGATTGGGAACGCCAGACCCGCCAGAATCGCGTGGATAACGTACAGGATCGGCGCAACGAACATGAAGGAGAACTCGATCGGCTCGGTGATACCGGTCAGGAACGAGGTCAGCGCTGCGGAGATCATGATACCGCCCACTTTTGCACGGTTCTCTGGTTTAGCAGAGTGCCAGATTGCAATTGCCGCAGCTGGCAGACCATACATTTTGAACAGGAAGCCACCAGACAGTTTACCTGCAGTTGGGTCACCCGCCATGTAACGTGGGATATCACCGTGGAACACCTGACCTGCTGCGTTGGTGAATTCACCAATCTGCATCTGGAATGGAACGTTCCAGATGTGGTGCAGACCAAATGGCACCAGGCAACGCTCAATGAAGCCGTAGATACCGAACGCCACAACCGGGTTCTGATAAGCAGCCCACTGAGAGAAGGTCTGGATTGCCGTACCGATTGGTGGCCAGATGAAGGACAGGATCACACCCGTGAAAATCGCTGCCAGACCAGAGATGATCGGAACGAAACGCTTGCCCGCGAAGAAGCCCAGATACTCAGGCAGCTTGATGCGATAGAAGCGGTTAAACATGTACGCTGCAATCGCACCGGAGATGATACCGCCCAGAACACCGGTATCCGCCAGGTGTTTCGCTGCGATCTCTTCAGCAGGTAAATGCAGAACCAGCGGTGCAACCACAGCCATGGTTTTCACCATGATGCCGTAGGCAACCACAGAAGCCAGCGCAGAAACGCCGTCGTTATTGGTGAAGCCCAGAGCAACACCGATAGCGAAGATCAGCGGCATGTTAGCAAAGACAGAACCGCCTGCTTCGGCCATTACGTGGGACACTACGGCTGGCAGCCAGCTGAAGTTTGCAGAACCGACACCCAGCAGGATACCTGCGATAGGCAGTACGGATACTGGCAGCATCAGCGATTTACCGACCTTTTGCAGGTTAGCAAATGCATTCTTAAACATAATTGAGAGTGCTCCTGAGTATTTGTGCTTTTTTTACGCTTTCACGCATTGGCCCGGGGGGAGTACCGTGCCGTGGACAGGACATCTAAGCGCCCTTTATTTATTACACAGAGTAAAATAATTCCCTCTGAGTTTGTTTGACGGCTATCACGTTTCAGCTTAAGACGGTCGAAAAACTTTCAGTTATTTACAAAAAGCATTTCTGGATGTGTCTAAAAACACCATCACCGCCCCAAATGAGGCGGTGAACTTTACTCGTTTTAACTATTAATTACGAGCCTAAAAAAAACAGATGTATCAAACAGATTGCAGGCGGGCGGGGTCAATATGGAACAGTGTAGAGAAGTTTTCCGTCGTGACGCGGGCCAGCTCTTCGATACTGACGCCCTTCAGAACGGCCATGTATTCAGCCACGTCTCTCGTCATTGCTGGCTGGTTTTCTTTACCGCGATGCGGTACCGGAGCCAGATAAGGAGAGTCTGTTTCCACCAGAATACGATCGAGCGGAACATAACGCGCAGCATCGCGAAGCTGCTCAGCGTTACGGAACGTCACGATCCCGGAAAACGAGATATAAAACCCTAAATCAAGCAGTTTTGCCGCCGTTTCTCTGTCTTCTGTGAAACAGTGTAGTACGCCACCGCAATCCGTCACGTTTTCTTCCCTGAGGATCGCCAGGGTATCGGCGCGGGCATCGCGGGTATGAACGATAACCGGTTTGTTAAGCTCACGGCCAATGCGAATGTGATGGCGGAAGGACTCCTGCTGACGCGCCATGGTCTCCGGCGTGTAGTAATAATCCAGCCCGGTTTCCCCCATCGCTACCACGCCCTCTTCGGCCGCCAGGCGACGTAGCTCATCGACGTCGTATGCTTCATCCTGATTGAGCGGATGCACGCCACAGGAAAAGACCACATTAGGGCGAACGCCCACCAGCTCACGCATGGTGCGATAGCCCGGCAGCGTGGTAGCCACCGCAAGGCAAAATTTCACATCGCGGGCGGCGGCTTTTGCCAGCACGTCGTCCACGTCTTTATGCAGGGATTGATAATCCAGGCCATCGAGATGGCAGTGTGAGTCGACTAAAAACATAATGTCTCTCTCAGAGATGGGAAACAGGCGGAGTGACGCCTGGTTGCAGGTAATGTTCGATACGCAGTAACTGGTCGGTCAGTACAAGCTCGCGATTAAGACCGGTTACCGCTAAAAGTTGTTCGCGGCTCTGGCAAGTATCGTGCAGGATCGCACGCAACGTGGCGCCTGGCAGACGATTCGCCAGCGTGTTTACCAGTGGCCAGACATCGGGATTGGTCAGCAGCGTGGCCCCCTGCTGGATCTTGAGGGCATCCAGAAGTAAGGCAGCCAGCCAGTGCAGACGCTCGGCAGCCTGATCGCTGTTAAGTGCAGGCAGTACGCTCAACCAGTCACCGCTCTCCAGCGCAGAGGCAACGGCGCGGCAAAGCGCTTCTCGTTGCGACCAGACGTCCGCCTGCAGCAGAGCCAGCGCCGCGGCAGGTGCGCCGCTGCTGAGGCGCAATGCGGACAACGCGCTATCCTGTGACGTTGTCACCTCACGCTCCAGCCAGCTCAGCGCCCACGATTCCTGGGGAGTCGCAAGGTGATGAAGCCGACACCGACTGCGTAACGTCGCCAGTAATCGACCCGGATCGCGGCATGACAGGAAGAACCACGTTTTTTCCGGTGGCTCCTCCAGCGTTTTAAGCAGCGCGTTTGCCGCCGCCTCGGTAAGCAACGCCGCGTCTTTCAGCCAGACGACTTTTGCGCCACCCAGTCGTGCGTGCTCGTATAATTTTTCACTGACTTCACGCACGGCATCGATACCGAGCGCACTTTTGCCCTTCTCCGGCTCCAGCGTGTAATAGTCAGGATGCGTGCCCGCCTGCATCAGCTGGCAGCCGCGGCATTTACCGCAGCTTTTGTGACCTTCTGGCTGCTGGCACATCAGAAAACGGGTGATGGCGTAGATCAATGCATCTTCACCCATGCCCGGCAATGCCTGAATCAGTAACGCATGATGCCCCCGTCCGGCCTGATAGCTGGCGATCAGCTGTTCAAAGTGCGGGCGCAACCATGGGTACCATTTCATGCCTGTTGCTCCTGTAGCCAGTGTTTGACAGTTTCCTCAATGGAACGGGTCACCTCTTCCAGGGACTGCGTCGCATCAATGGTGCGAATGGAACTGTCCTGACTGGCGAGTTCAAGATAACGCGCGCGGGTGCGATTAAAGAAGTCGAGCGACTCTTGCTCAATGCGATCCAGCTCGCCGCGCGCGCGCGC
Organism: Enterobacter cloacae complex sp. 382A5; assembly: GCF_050031095.1. Classification (NCBI taxonomy): domain Bacteria; kingdom Pseudomonadati; phylum Pseudomonadota; class Gammaproteobacteria; order Enterobacterales; family Enterobacteriaceae; genus Enterobacter; species Enterobacter cloacae complex sp. 382A5. The sequence goes on along the minus strand of NZ_JBLGVK010000001.1, from coordinate 1,752,388 downwards.
GCGCTTCAGGCCCACTTCCGGCGTTACATCCAGATACAGCGTCAGATCGGGGCGGAAATCCCCTAATACTGCATCACGCAACGTTGCCAGCATTGTCTGGTCAATTCCGCGTCCCCCGCCCTGATACGCCTGAGTCGACAGATCGTGACGGTCGCCAATGACCCACTTGCCAGCGGCCAGAGCCGGTTTGATGACCGTCTCTACCAGCTGCACGCGAGCGGCATAGAACATCAGCACTTCGGCTTTGTCAGTGATAACTTCATCGCCCACGGATTTGATATCCAGCACCAGGCTGCGCAGCTTTTCAGCCAGCTGCGTACCGCCGGGTTCACGGGTAAACACCATGTCCGCAACGCCGAGCGTTTTCAGCGTTTCGATTACCACGTTGCGGGCTGTGGTTTTACCGGCTCCTTCGAGTCCCTCAATGACAATGTATTTACTGCGCATTTTTTTCCTTAAGTGCCTTCAGATAATCCTGAACGGAGCGATTATGGCTGGCAAGGTTGGTGTTAAAGGTATGCCCCCCTTTTCCATCAGCCACAAAGTAGAGATACGGTGTTTTTGCCGGATGCGCGGCCGCCTTAAGCGAGGCTTCGCTCGGCGTGGCAATCGGGCCTGGCGGCAGGCCGCTAATAACGTAGGTATTATACGCCGTCGGCGTCTCCAGATCTTTTCGTGAAATCTTGCCGCTGTAGCTCTCACCCATTCCGTAGATCACGGTAGGGTCAGTTTGCAGGCGCATGCCAATGCGCAGTCGGTTGATAAAGACCGACGCCACCTGGTCGCGCTCTGAAGCCACCGCGGTCTCTTTCTCAATAATTGAGGCCATGGTGACAAACTGGTTTTGATCTTTATACGGCAGGCCATCGGCGCGCCCTTCCCACGCAGACTCCACCGCCGCGACCATTTTTTTGTGCGCACGCTTCAGGATCGCCACATCGGTTGTTCCGGCTGTATACATCCAGGTGTCCGGCCAGAACCAGCCTTCAACCCACTCGGGATGTTCAAATTCAAGTACCGCGGCAACCGTCTGGTAACTGTCATCTTTTAGCGTGTGTTTAATATACGGCGCATCACGCAGCTGTTTGAGGTAATCGCTAAGGCGCATCCCTTCAACAAACCGCAGCGGGAACTGTGCTTCTTTGCCGCTTTCCAGCAGCTGTAGCATCTCTCTGACGGTCATCCCGGGCGTGAAACGATAGGTGCCAGCTTTAAAATGAGACAGCTCAGGTTCCACACGCAATAACCACTGGAACACGCGTGGACGATTAATGATTTTATCGCCATAAAGCTGTTCACCGAGCGCCAGTCGCCCGGTTCCCGCTTTCAGGGTAAAGATCGTTTCGTCCTTAATCAGGATCTTACTGTCCGCCAGCTGGCGAACTTTCCACATTCCCGCGCCGCCAGCGATACCCAGCGCAACGATTAGAAGGAGGACAAAGCGCAACATTTTCTTCATGACTATCTGGTTTGCTCACATATCGGGGCTAAAAAAGAGAACAGCTCGCGCGATGGCAAGCAAATTTGACCATAAGCGCGGACAGGTATAACCGGCATCAGCGCGTTGCAAATAACGATTTCATCTGCTGCCTGCAACGCCTCTTCGCGTGCGTTAACTTCGACAACGTGAAAGTCAGAGCGTGCCAGCTGCTGCACACAAAACTGACGCATAATACCGTTGACTCCCGCCTGTTCCAGCGAAGGCGTGAAAACAGTGTTGCCCTGCCGCCAGAATAAATTAGCCGCACAGCATTCCGTAATGAACCCTTCGCTGTCAAGAACCAGCGCTTCATCGGCTGCCGTCTGCTCAAGATGAGTACGGATTAGCACCTGCTCAAGACGATTGAGATGTTTTATCCCGGCAAGCATGGGGTTTCTTCCCAGACGTACCGGGCTGAGCGTCAGGGTAACGCCCTCTTCACGCCAGCGCGTATACTGGGCAGGATACGCAGAAACCGACAGGATCCGGGTGGGATGTTGGCAACTGGCACCGCTATAACCCCGTCCACCGCTGCCGCGGCTGATAATGACCTTGAGTACCCCACTGGGCTTTCCGGACGCAAGCTGGCGCATTTCCTGGCGCAACGTGTCCCATTGCGTAAAGGGGATCAGTAACGTTTTGCAGGCCGTTTGCAGACGACGTATATGCGCATCCAGCAGACACACGTCGCCATCCGCAATGCGCGCCGTGGTAAAGCAGCCATCACCAAACTGAGTCGCCCTGTCGCTGGCAGGCAGAGATTCTTGCTCAAGGCCATTGATTAAAAACATGGTGGCTCCTTATGCGTGGGCGTTTAGTCTGGCAGTATGTCGTGCAGCCGACAAGAAGATTAGCCTGAATAAAAAAGGCCCGACAAGCGGACCTTTTTTCACAGCCATAGGGTACGCAGACTCAGATCTTTTTGAAGATCAGAGAACCGTTAGTACCGCCAAAGCCGAAGGAGTTACACAGGGTGTACTCCATTCCACTCACCTGGCGCGCTTCGTGAGGAACGAAGTCCAGATCGCAACCTTCATCCGGGTTATCCAGGTTGATGGTTGGCGGAACAGCCTGGTCGCGCAGCGCAAGAATAGAGTAAATAGACTCTACTGCTCCCGCTGCACCCAACAGGTGACCGGTCATGGATTTTGTGGAGCTGACCAGTACGCGGCTGGCAGATTCACCGAAGATAGACTTAACAGCCTGAGCTTCTGCTTTATCGCCCGCAGGGGTAGAGGTACCGTGTGCGTTAACGTAGCCGATTTGCGCTGGGGTAATACCCGCATCGCGAATCGCGTTTTCCATGGCCAGCGCGGCGCCCGCACCATTTTCTGGCGGTGACGTCATGTGATAGGCATCGCTGCTCATACCAAAGCCAACGACTTCAGCATAAATTTTCGCGCCACGTTTTTTCGCATGTTCGTACTCTTCCAGAACGAGCATACCTGCACCATCGCCCAGCACGAAACCGTCACGGTCTTTGTCCCAAGGACGGCTTGCCGCCTGAGGATTATCGTTGCGGGTAGACAGCGCGCGCGCAGCACCAAAGCCACCCACGCCAAGCGGGGTACTGGCTTTTTCAGCACCGCCTGCCACCATAGCATCTGCATCGCCGTACGCAATCATACGCGCGGCCTGGCCGATGTTATGCACGCCAGAGGTACATGCGGTCGCGATAGAAATGCTTGGCCCACGCAGACCGAACATGATGGTCAGGTGACCCGCCACCATATTAACAATCGTGGACGGAACGAAGAACGGGCTGATTTTACGCGGTCCGCCATTCATGAGAGATGAATGGTTTTCCTCGATCAGACCAAGACCGCCAATCCCGGAGCCAATAGCGGCACCGATACGGGTTGCGTTCTCTTCCGTAATTTCAAGGCCAGAATCCTGCATGGCCTGAACGCCAGCGACAATTCCATATTGAATGAAGGCATCCATCTTGCGCTGTTCTTTGCGCGAGATGATCTCTTCACAGTTAAAATCCTTTACTAAGCCAGCAAATTTCGTTGCATAGGCGCTAGTATCGAAATGGTCGATTAGGCTGATGCCGCTCTGACCGGCAAGGAGAGCTTTCCAGGTGGACTCTACGGTATTGCCGACAGGAGACAACATGCCAAGTCCGGTCACAACTACACGACGCTTAGACACGTTTGTCCTCCAGGGAGGGATAAAAAAAGAGATTCGTGGGACTAAAAAAGATAAAACTCAGGCGGTCGAATGACCGCCTGGAGATGTTCACTTACGCCTGGTGGCCGTTGATGTAATCAATGGCAGCCTGAACGGTGGTGATCTTCTCAGCTTCTTCGTCCGGAATCTCAGTATCAAACTCTTCTTCCAGAGCCATTACCAGCTCAACGGTGTCAAGAGAATCTGCGCCCAGGTCTTCAACGAAGGAAGCGGAGTTCACAACTTCTTCCTGCTTAACGCCCAGCTGTTCGCCGATAATTTTCTTAACGCGTTCTTCGATAGTGCTCATACTCTTAAATTTCCTATCAAAACTCGCTTTCGCGATGGTTTTCGTAGTGTATAAAATGTTGAAAAATTTGCAACTAAATCCCGGCAGGTCTTACCACGATTTTACGTTATTTTGAGGCCAATCCCCCCAATAACGCAAATATTTTCGATCGTGATTAAACCATATACATCCCGCCGTTGACGTGAAGGGTTTCACCAGTGATGTAACCCGCTTCGTCAGAGGCTAAAAATGCAACCGCGCTGGCAATTTCTTTAGGGTCGCCTAAGCGGCCCGCAGGAACAGCTGCCAGCGTACCCGCACGCTGCTCATCAGTGAGCGCACGCGTCATGTCCGTTTCAATAAAGCCCGGAGCAACAACGTTTACAGTAATCCCGCGGGACGCGACTTCACGCGCCAGCGACTTACTGAAACCAATCAGACCTGCTTTCGCCGCAGCGTAGTTAGCCTGACCAGCATTTCCCATGGTACCAACCACAGAACCGACAGTGATAATACGACCATGACGCTTTTTCATCATAGCGCGCATTACCGCTTTTGACAGACGGAATACAGATGACAGGTTGGTTTCGATAATATCGTTCCACTCGTCGTCTTTCATTCGCATCAACAGGTTATCGCGAGTGATCCCGGCATTATTGACCAGAATATCCACTTCGCCAAACTCTGCGCGAATATTTTCCAGAACAGATTCGATAGATGCAGGTTCGGTCACATTCAGTACCAGACCTTTACCGTTCGCACCCAGATAGTCGCTGATGGCCTTCGCGCCATTCTCGCTGGTTGCTGTACCAATCACTTTCGCGCCGCGCGCGGCCAGTGTTTCAGCAATTGCACGCCCGATACCGCGGCTTGCGCCAGTGACCAGGGCAATTTTTCCTTCAAAACTCATGGTATTCCTCTTTTATTGCGAGAGTGCCGCTTCAATGGCTTCCTGCTCGTTAATCGCCGAGGCAGTCAGGGTGTCAACAATACGTTTTGTCAAACCAGTCAGGACTTTCCCTGGGCCGACTTCGTACAGGTGCTCAACGCCCTGAGAGGCCATAAACTCAACGGTTTTGGTCCACTGTACCGGGCTATAAAGCTGGCGAACCAGCGCATCACGGATAGCCTCCGGCGTGGTTTCACATTTCACATCGACGTTGTTCACAACGGAAATCGTCGGTGCGTTAAAGGTAATTTTTTCCAGCTCAACCGCCAGCTTGTCAGCAGCAGGTTTCATCAGCGCACAGTGGGACGGAACACTCACTGGCAGCGGCAGCGCACGTTTCGCGCCCGCGGCTTTACAGGCTGCACCTGCACGTTCAACCGCTTCTTTATGACCGGCGATAACCACCTGGCCTGGCGAGTTGAAGTTAACCGGTGAAACCACCTGACCTTCTGCTGATTCTTCACACGCTTTTGCGATGGAAGCATCGTCGAGACCGATAATAGCAGACATGCCGCCCGTACCTTCTGGCACCGCTTCCTGCATGAATTTACCACGCAGTTCTACCAGGCGTACCGCGTCAGCAAAGGCGATCACACCGGCACAGACCAGTGCAGAGTATTCACCCAGGCTATGGCCCGCGAGCAGGGCTGGCGCTTTACCGCCCTTCTGCTGCCAGACGCGCCACAGCGCAACGGAAGCAGTAAGCAGTGCTGGCTGAGTCTGCCAGGTTTTGTTCAGCTCTTCGGCCGGACCCTGTTGGGTCAGCGCCCATAAATCATAACCCAGCGCATCGGAAGCTTCACGGAAAGTCTCTTCGATTACCGGATAGTTTGCTGCCATTTCAGACAACATCCCAACGGTTTGAGAGCCCTGACCCGGAAACACAAAAGCAAATTGCGTCATCTTTTAATCCTTATCCTAGAAACGAACCAGCGCGGAACCCCAGGTGAACCCGCCACCGAAGGCTTCAAGCAAGACCAACTGGCCCCGTTTGATTCGTCCGTCACGTACCGCTTCATCAAAGGCGCACGGTACTGACGCCGCAGAGGTATTGCCGTGGCGATCGAGCGTCACCACAACGTTATCCATCGACATGCCCAGCTTTTTCGCGGTTGCACTGATAATACGCAGGTTCGCCTGATGCGGCACCAGCCAGTCGAGTGCGGTGCGCTCAAGGCCATTCGCCTCCAGCGTTTCATCAACAATGTGGGCCAGTTCCGTCACCGCGACCTTAAACACTTCGTTACCTGCCATGGTCAGGTAGATAGAGCTGTCCGGATTCACACGGTCGGCATTAGGCAGCGTTAACAGTTCGCCATAGCTACCGTCAGCATGCAGATGCGTGGAGATGATGCCCGGCTCTTCAGACTGACCCAGCAGTACGGCACCCGCACCATCGCCAAAAATAATGATCGTTCCGCGATCGGTTGGATCGCAGGTACGCGCCAGCACGTCAGCACCGATCACCAGCGCATACTTCACCGCGCCGGATTTTACATACTGATCGGCAACGCTCAATGCATAGGTGAAACCTGCGCAGGCTGCGGCAACGTCAAACGCCGGGCAGCCTTTAATACCGAGCATATTCTGCACCTGGCACGCTGCGCTTGGGAAAGCATGCGTGGCCGATGTTGTGGCAACCACGATCAAACCAATCTGATCTTTATCGATGCCCGCCATCTCGATAGCACGCTGTGCGGCTTCATAACCCATGGTGGACACGGTTTCGTCTGGCGCGGCGATACGACGTTCACGGATACCTGTGCGCGTGACAATCCACTCGTCAGACGTATCTACCATTTTTTCCAGATCGGCGTTGGTTCGCACTTGTGTTGGCAGATAGCTGCCGGTACCAATAATCTTCGTATACATGTACGCTCAGTCACTTTTAGCTAATACAGATTCCAGGCGAGCGGCAATCCGCTGAGGGACTTGTCGCTGCACCGCCTGCACTGCCTGTTCAATGGCGACAGTAAATGCTCGCTGATTGGCGGCACCGTGACTCTTGATCACAATGCCGCGCAATCCTAACAGACAGGCGCCATTATACTGGTCGGGGTTGAGGTGACTGAATCGCCGCGTCAGGCTTTTTTGTAACCAACGCTTTAATAAAATCAGCCACCAGGCGCTTTTTTTACCTTCTCCCTGCGATTTGAGGAGAGAAAGGAACATTCGCACAACCCCTTCCATGGTCTTCAACGTCACGTTTCCAGTGAAGCCATCACACACCAGAACATCCGTTTTCCCCGTCAGCAACTCATTGGCTTCGAGATAACCAATATAGTTGATGGAGGGAACCTGTTTAAGCAATTCGGCAGCCTCACGAATGCTGTCCAGGCCTTTGGTCTCTTCTTCACCTATATTCAGTAACGCAACACGGGGAGTCTTGATCCCGACCACTTCTTCTGCCAGCACCGACCCCATCACGGCAAACTGAGCCAGCATTGTACTATCACAATCGACGTTAGCGCCCAGATCGAGCACCACCGTTTTGCCCTTTTGCTGATGCGGGAGTACCGTCACCAGCGCCGGACGCTCAATGCCCTCAATAGGCTTGAGCAGTAATTTCGACAGCCCCATCAGCGCGCCGGTATTCCCCGCGCTGACGCAGGCCTGCGCACGTCCTTCTTTTACCAGCTCCAGCGCCATTCGCATAGAGCTGCCACGGCTATTGCGAATCGCCTGCGATGGCCGGGCATCACTGGCAATAACTGACTGCGCAGGAATAATCTGCAGACGTGAACGTTGTTCGAAGTCAGCTTTTGCAAGTAATGGCGTGATTGTGTCGGGATTGCCGACTAAAAGAAGTGTGAGTTGCGAATTAGAATTCAGTGCCTGCAATGCTGCAGGCACTGTCACGGAAGGCCCAAAATCTCCTCCCATGACATCTAACGCCAGGGTTAGACGTGTCAAGGTATCGTCGCAGCCTGGTTCGGTAAATTCCCCGTTTGCACGGGGAGTTCCTCACTAAGCCTAATCACGCAAACGCGTGATTACTTAGTGATAACCTTGCGGCCGCGGTAGAAACCGTCAGCAGTGATGTGGTGACGCAGGTGTTTCTCACCAGAAGTCTTGTCTACAGACAGGCTGGTAACTGCAGTCAGCGCGTCATGGGAACGACGCATGCCACGTTTGGAACGGGTTGGTTTATTCTGTTGTACGGCCATGGACCTTACTCCTCAATTACTTACGCTTTAAGCTGGCTAATACGGCAAATGGGTTTGGTTTTTGCGCTTCATCAGGCAGTTCCCCAAAGACCATGTCCGCCTCGGACACTTCACAGTGTTCAGAATCATGCACCGGAACCACTGGCAAGGTGAGGATGATTTCATCTTCAACCAGAGCCAGAAGATCGATTTCACCGAATTCGTTAACCTCAATCGGCTCATACGCTTCCGGGAGTGCCTCAGCCTGTTCGTCAGAACGAACAGGACTGAAACAATACGTTGTGTGAACGTGCTGTGTGAACGGTTTCCCGCAACGCTGACATTCGAGCGTTACCGTCACCTTTGCATCACCGGTTAAAACGGCAAGGCGCTGGTTATCGATAGCGAACGACATGGAGCATTCCACATCACTGTCCACACTGACTACGGATTCGGCAATACGCTCAGCCTGATCGGAAGTATAGATACCTTCGTAATCGAGGCGTTTTTGAGCCGTACGAACCGGATCAAGAGTCAGGGGTAATTTTACCTTTTGCATAGGGCGCGCATATTAACTTTGTAACGTCATATAGTCAAAGAAAAAGGCAACCAGGGCTGCCTTTTGCCAATTATTCGCACACATTGCGGCCTGTAGTTTAAAATGGCTGGCATCGATACGCTATATCTGGTGATAAAAATATGCCAAATCTCGTTCTCGCTTCCACTTCTCCCTACCGCCGAATGTTGCTGGAAAAGCTCGGGATCCCGTTTGTGTGTGCCGCGCCGGACGTTGACGAGACACCACAACCTGGCGAGTCGCCGCGTCATTTAGTGACGCGTCTGGCGAAAGAGAAAGCACAATCGCTTGCCGCACAATACCCTTCGCATTTGATTATAGGCTCCGATCAGGTTTGCGTGCTGGATGGTGTCATCACCGGTAAACCACACACCGAAGAGAATGCCTGTAAACAGCTTATGCAGGCGCGCGGCAATATTGTTACCTTTTATACCGGCCTCGCGCTCTACAACTCCGCCGTGGGCCACCTGCAGACCGAATGCGAACCGTTTGATGTTCACTTCCGACACCTGAGCGAGCAAGAAATCACTGATTATGTGCGTCGTGAACGGCCGCTGAACTGCGCCGGCAGTTTTAAAAGTGAAGGTCTTGGGATTGCGCTCTTCGAAAAGCTGGAGGGGCGTGATCCGAACACGCTGGTGGGCTTACCGCTGATTGCGCTGTGCCAGATGTTAAGACGCGAAGCGTGTAATCCACTGACGGCGTGACCGTTGCGGCCTGATGCCCTCACCCCGGCCCTCTCCCACAGGAAGAGGGTGCAAACATTAAAAACGGCAACTCCGTTGCCGTTTAACTTTTACCTTAGCCGCGCAGAACTTTCAGGCAGCGTTTCAACTGCTCATCCAGCGGCGCTTCAATACGTATAGTCTCGCCGGTATTTGGATGGGTAAACTTCAGCGCTGCCGCATGCAGGAACAGACGCGACAGCCCCGTTCCCGCCAGTTGCTTATCAAATTCCCTGTCGCCATAGCGATCGTCAAACGCAATCGGATGGCCCGCAAACTGGGTATGCACGCGAATCTGGTGGGTTCGGCCCGTCACCGGGCTACAGCGCACCAGGGTGGCAAACTCATAGCGCTCTTCCACTTTAAAGCGCGTCTCAGACGGTTTACCTTCCTGGCTGACGCGAACGATTCGCTCACCGCTTTGCAAAATATTTTTCAGCAGTGGGGCCTGCACCACTTTCACGTGGGACTGCCACTGACCGCGCACCAGCGCCAGATAATCTTTCTGCATCCCTTTTTCGCGCAGTTGCTCGTGCAACGAGCGCAGGGCTGAACGTTTTTTTGCGACCAGCAGCACGCCAGAGGTGTCACGATCGAGACGGTGAACCAGTTCGAGGAAACGGGCTTCCGGGCGCAGCGCGCGCAGCCCTTCAATCACACCGAAGCTGAGACCGCTGCCGCCGTGTACCGCCGTACCCGACGGTTTATTCAGCACCAGGATGTGGTCATCTTCATACAGGATCACATCACTCAGGGCGGCCACCTTCTGCAGCTTAGGCGACACGACCTCTTCTTCACGTTCGGCAACACGCACCGGCGGGATACGCACTTCGTCACCGGCTTCGAGCTTATACTCAGGCTTCACGCGTTTTTTGTTAACCCGCACCTCGCCCTTACGCAGGATGCGGTAAATCATGCTTTTTGGTACCCCTTTCAGCTGGGTGCGCAAAAAGTTATCGATACGTTGCCCCGCTTCATCATCGGCGATAGCAACCATTTTTACGGCTGGAGTCTCTGTTTTCATGGTTGGCGATTCTAAATATCGTCAGGCATTAGCGCCACTCATTTTTCTATGCTTATATTTACTTTTATCCGGCCTGCCCCGGTTTCGCGCAATCGATTTGGTGGTTATTAAACCAATCACCATCCTGAAGTGAAGAAACTGTGAGTAACCGGGTGATAATTGGTAAAAGTCATCTTGCTATAACCCGGCGAGCAGTGGAATAATGAAGCCGTTTTCCGCGTTAAATCCGGGTTTTGTAAGGATGTCGACGGAATGACCAATTTTGTCTGACCGATCATCCACGCAGCAATGGCGTAAGACGTATTGATCTTTCAGGCAGTTAGCGGGCTGCGGGTTGCAGTACTTCCCGGTATAAGGATTGTTCTCTGGAGAGTTCTACCCAGGCAATTCCCCTGATAATTGCGCTGTGTTTCCGTATGAAACACAGGCAACCGACACTCTGCGCCTCTTAAGCGAGCGACAACCGTGAGGTTGGCGACGTGAATAGACACGAGGCCATCGGTTCATACCCCGGAAAGCGTCACCTTGCCCGCAGCTTTGTCGTCAATGTAAGAATAACGAGTAAGTTACGATGAAAAGAATGTTAATCAACGCAACTCAGCAAGAAGAGTTGCGTGTCGCCCTTGTGGATGGGCAGCGCCTGTACGATCTGGATATCGAAAGTCCTGGACACGAACAGAAAAAAGCGAACATTTACAAAGGTAAAATCACCCGCATTGAACCAAGCCTTGAGGCTGCATTTGTCGATTACGGTGCTGAGCGTCATGGTTTCCTCCCTCTGAAAGAAATCGCCCGCGAATATTTCCCTGCTAACTACAACGCTCATGGCCGTCCGAATATCAAAGATGTTCTGCGTGAAGGTCAGGAAGTGATTGTTCAGATTGATAAAGAAGAGCGCGGCAACAAAGGTGCCGCACTGACAACCTTTATCAGCCTGGCGGGAAGTTATCTGGTACTGATGCCAAACAACCCGCGTGCGGGTGGTATCTCTCGCCGTATCGAAGGCGATGACCGTACCGAACTGAAAGAAGCGCTGGCCAGTCTTGAACTGCCGGATGGCATGGGTCTTATCGTGCGTACCGCCGGTGTGGGCAAATCTGCCGAAGCGCTGCAGTGGGACTTAAGCTTCCGTCTGAAGCACTGGGAAGCTATCCAGAAAGCAGCAGAAAGCCGCCCTGCTCCGTTCCTGATCCACCAGGAAAGTAACGTTATTGTACGAGCCTTCCGCGACTATCTGCGTCAGGATATCGGTGAAATTCTCATCGACAACCCGAAGGTGCTTGAGCTGGCTCGCCAGCACATCGCCGCACTGGGTCGTCCGGACTTCACCAGCAAAATCAAACTGTACACCGGCGAAATCCCGCTGTTCAGTCACTATCAGATTGAATCCCAGATTGAGTCCGCCTTCCAGCGTGAAGTCCGTCTGCCATCCGGCGGTTCTATCGTTATCGATACCACAGAAGCGCTGACCGCTATCGACATCAACTCCGCACGTGCGACGCGCGGCGGCGATATCGAAGAGACCGCCTTCAACACCAACCTTGAAGCCGCTGATGAAATCGCCCGCCAGCTCCGCCTGCGCGACCTGGGTGGTCTGATTGTTATCGACTTTATCGACATGACCCCTGTTCGTCACCAGCGTGCGGTTGAAAACCGTCTGCGCGAAGCGGTGCGCCAGGATCGTGCGCGTATCCAGATTAGCCATATTTCACGCTTCGGCCTGCTGGAGATGTCCCGCCAGCGCCTGAGCCCGTCTCTGGGCGAATCCAGCCATCACGTTTGCCCGCGCTGCTCCGGTACCGGGACCGTTCGTGATAACGAATCTCTGTCTCTCTCTATTCTGCGTCTGATTGAAGAAGAAGCGCTGAAAGAGAACACCAAAGAGGTTCACGCCATTGTTCCGGTGCCAATTGCCTCCTACCTGCTGAACGAAAAACGTGCCGCAGTGAGTGCCATTGAAGCGCGCCAGGGCGGCGTTCGCTGCATCATCGTGCCAAACGACCAGATGGAAACGCCGCACTATCACGTGCTGCGTGTCCGTAAAGGCGAAGAGACCAGCACACTCAGCTACCTGCTGCCGAAGCTGCATGAAGAAGAGATGGCGCTGCCATCTGATGAAGAGCCAGCCGAGCGTAAACTGCCAGAGCAGCCTGCGTTAGCGACCTTCATCATGCCGGAAGCTCCGCCAGAAAGTGCCCTGGAAAAACCAGCGGCTAAACCTGCGGCACAAAAACCGGCAGTGGCGGCAAAAGCCGAGCCAGCACAACCGGGTCTGCTGAGCCGTTTCTTTGGCGCGCTGAAGAAAATGTTCGCAGGTGAAGAAGTTCAGCCAGAGCAGCCGAAAGAAGAACCTAAAGCGGCTAAACCTGAGCGTCAGCAGGACCGTCGTAAGCGTCAGAACAACCGCCGCGATCGTAATGACCGCAGCGACCGTAACGAGCGTCGTGACAACCGTTCGGACAACAATGAAGGCCGTGAGCAACGCGAAGACAACCGTCGCAACCGTCGCGAGAAACAACAGCAGAACGTTGAAGATCGTGAAATTCGCCAGCAGGCGGGCGATGAGTCCGAGAAGAGCAAACAGCGCGAAGAGCAGCAGCCTCGCCGTGAGCGTAACCGTCGCCGTAACGACGAAAAACGCCAGGCGCAGCAGGACGTTAAAAACCTGAATCGCGAAGAACCTGCTGAGCAGCAGGAGACCGAGCAGGAAGAACGTACTCAGGTTATGCCACGTCGTAAGCAGCGCCAGCTGTCTCAGAAAGTGCGCGTCGGTGCTGTTCAGGCAGAAGAAACCGCAGCTGTCGCAGCCGAAGTGACAGAAACCACAACGGGCACGCAGGTTGCGAAAGTTGACCTCCCGACCGTCGTGGAAAATCAGGTAGAGCAGGATGAAAACGGTGAAAACCGTGACAACGCGGGTATGCCGCGTCGCTCGCGCCGTTCTCCGCGTCATCTGCGCGTGAGCGGTCAGCGTCGTCGTCGCTACCGTGACGAGCGTTACCCAACGCAGTCCCCAATGCCAATGACCGTGGCGTGCGCGTCACCTGAAATGGCATCCGGTAAAGTCTGGATCCGCTACCCTGTTGCTCGCCCGGAACAGGCTGTTGAAGAACAGGCAGTGACCGAAGAGGTGATTGCACCAGCAGCAGCTGTAGAAGAGGTTGTAACGGAAGCGGCAACCGTGGTTGAACCACAGGTTGTTGAAACTGAAGCACCTCACGCTGTGGACGTCGAAACCACCCATCCAGAAGTGATTGCTGCCCCGGTTGATGCCGCGCCGCAGCTTATTGCCGAAGAAGATGCCGTGGTGGCTGAAGAAGTCGCTGAAGAGGCTGAACCTGTAGCCGCAGTGGAAGAAACCGCTGAAACCATCGTTGAAACCACGACCGAAGAGGTTGTGCAGGACGTTGAGATTCAGGTTGAACCTGTTGTTGACGAAGCGAAAGCGCCGGAAGTGAAACCCGAGCCGGTGAAGGTTGCCGTCGCGCCTGCGCACGTTGCCACAGCACCGATGACTCGCGCCCCTGCGCCTGAGTATGTGCCTGAAGCACCGCGTCACAGCGACTGGGTTCGCCCGGAGTTCAACTTCGAAGGTAAAGGTGCTGCCGGTGGTCACAGTGCTACGCACAAGGCTACTGCACCAGCAACCCGTCCGCAGTCGGTTGAATAACGCAACCTAAGTGTGAAAGCCGACCTTCGGGTCGGCTTTTTTATGGCTGCGGTAGCGGCTTTCTCATTCCAGTGACCTCCGGCATGATCTGCCGCATCAACTCCAGAAAACGCCGCAAGCGCGCCGGATAGTAACGGGACCAGGGGTAAACCAGATGCACCGGTAACGCCGCCGGCTGCCACTCGGGAAGTAAATGCACCAGCCGCCCTTCCCGAATATCCTCCTGCACCGTCCAGCTTGATACCACCGCCACGCCAAGCCCGGTGAGAGCCGTATTGCGTGCGACATACAGACTGTCGGTACTGAGGCGGGGAGTAATCGCCACGCGCGCGGTGGCTGGCGAGGCATTGTGAAAAAGCTCCACATGGCGCTGGTAGAAAGAGCTGATAGCTATCCAGGGAAGCTGCTGCAAATCTTCCGGGGTGTTAACCGCCGGAAAACGGGCCAGCAATGCCGGAGAAGCCACCACCGAGCGCGGCACCTCAGCCAGCAGCACGGACACGGTCGCCGGGTCAACCTCGACGCCCACCCGAATCGCACAGTCAAGGTTGTCGCCGAGAAAGTCAGCCGACCGGTCGTTGAGCATCCACTCAATAGAAAGCTGCGGATAACGCTGCAGAAATTCGGTTAACGGTTTCAGGAGCTGATCCTGACCAAACGCGTGCGGGGCGCGTACCCGCAGGACGCCTATCGGTTCGTCTTCCGTCTGCCCTACCTCATCTTCCAGTGCCAGCCAGCTGTCAATCACCCGACGGGCGTGCTGATAGCAGCGCTCGCCGTCATCCGTCAGACGCGTCGTGTGAGTAGTGCGCAATATCAGGCGCACGCCGAGCATCGACTCAAGCGACTGCAACCGTCGGCTCACCGTGGCCTGGGTGGTTGCCAGCTGCCGTGCCGCCGCAGAGAGGGACCCGGCCTCAACAATACGAACAAACGTCCGCATTAACTCCACCCTGTCTATACGCTCAACTCTTTTCATCATCTTTTTGCCTATACGCTAAACGTATAAGCGTTTTACCACCGGGTCCGCTACCGCTGCAAGGCGTGCTGATAAAAAATAGCCACACACGATGAATGAGGAACATCTTATGAACACAACATCCGCCGCCCATGCCGTAAGCCGCTGGGTCATCTTAATGCTGGCGCTCGGTGCGGGCTTCAGTGTGGCATCCATCTATTATGCCCAGCCTCTGCTGCCGCTGATGGGCGCTGACCTGCATCTGAGTATCGAAGGAATGGGCATGGTCCCGACACTTACCCAGGCGGGATATGCTCTGGGGATCCTGTTCCTGCTGCCGCTCGGCGACCGCCACGACCGCAGAACACTGATCCTGATAAAAAGTGCAGCCCTGGCGCTATTTCTGCTTGGCTGTAGCCTGACCGGACAGATCCACTCCCTGCTGCTGGCAAGTCTGCTTATTGGCATGGCCGCCACCATGGCGCAGGATATCGTCCCTGCCGCTGCAATCCTTGCGCCGGAAGGCAAACAGGGGAAAACCGTCGGTACGGTGATGACCGGTCTGTTGCTGGGTATTCTGCTCTCCCGAACCGTCAGCGGCGTGGTAGGTGAGGCTTTTGGCTGGCGCGTCATGTACCAGCTGGCTGCCGCAAGCATTGCGTTTATCGGCGTTGTGATGTGGGCCGTACTCCCGCGGTTTGCCATCCACTCCACCCTGAGCTATCCGGCGCTGCTGCGTTCTATGGAACACCTGTGGCGTCGTTATCCGGCTCTGCGCCGCGCGGCGCTGGCTCAGGGTTTTCTGTCGATTGCCTTTAGCGCCTTCTGGTCCACGCTGGCGGTAATGCTGCTGGAACGTTATCACTTAGGAAGTGCGGTCGCGGGGGGATTTGGTATTGCAGGTGCTGCAGGTGCGTTAGCCGCCCCGCTGGCGGGAGGTCTGGCCGATAAGCTGGGTGCCGGAAAAGTCACGCAGCTCGGTGCGCTTCTTGTGACCGTCTCATTTGCCCTGATGTTCCTGATGCCCGCGCTGGGCCTTCATGGACAGCTCATCCTGATTGCCCTCTCCGCCGTCGGGTTCGATCTGGGTCTGCAGTCAAGCCTGGTGGCGCATCAGAATCTGGTGTATAGCCTTGAGCCGCAGGCCCGTGGACGCCTGAACGCCCTGCTCTTTACGGTAATCTTTATCGGCATGGCACTGGGCTCTGCGCTGGGCAGTAATATCTATACGCTGGCGGGATGGACCGGGGTGGTCGCGCTTGCGACGGTATGCGGCGTCATTGCGCTGGTCATTCGCCTGATTGAGAGCGCTCGCGTCAGCGCCGTGCAGGCAGACATCGCCTAAAAAAAATGCCCAATCCAGACGGATTGGGCAGTCAAAACATGCCCAGTTTCAAGACATGTTCTAAGAGGTAAAGATGTTATTTGTTCAACTGGAACAGCGACATACCCTGCATATCGCTAAACGCTTTATAGGACGCCTGCAAGGCAGCCTGCTGCATAATGTAAGAAGAAATGGCACTGTTCCAGTCAACATCGACCAAATCGCTCATCTGCTGAGTCTGCCCCAGCGCACGGTCATCGCCCAGGTTATCGAGTTTTTCCAGTTCGTTCATCTTGGTACCCACATCCGCCACGACGGTAAGGACATTGTTCTGGGTATTGGTGATGCCGATCTGTGCGTCAGAAATCGCTTTGTTCTGCACTTCCGCCGCCGCAGAGTCGTTATCAACAGGAACCTTGAGCGCGGAAATCGCCGAGTCGAGGATCTTGAACATATTCGTCTCGCCATAACCGCCGCCAGGCAGTTCTTTGGCGTTACTGGTAATACTTTCGAAGATCTGCTGACCAGTGTGGCTAATCACCATATTACGGGCGGTATCAACCTGCTGAGAGATGGCCTGTGTTCCGCCGTTGTAATCACCGGTAACGGAATCAAACGGTGGCGCTTCGGTCTTATAGCCAGCAAAAATATACCGGCCATTACCATCCGCTGAGTTTGCCAGGTTCATCAGCTGATCGCGGATACCCTGTAAGTCACTTGCCAGTGACAGACGATCATCATCACTTAACGTGCCATTTCCTGCATTGACGAGTTTCTCTTTCGCACTGGTAATTGCCGCGTTAACCTGGCTCAGCACGTTATCTTCCAGAGAGACTTTTTGCGTGGCGAATGTTCTCGCCAGGGCAAACTGGCTATTCTGGGATTGAGATTGTGACAGCACAACCGCCTGCGACGCCGCAATAGGATCGTCCGACGGACGGTTAACACGCTTGCCGGTGGACATTTGCTCACCGTAGCTCAGCCACTTGCTCTGGGAATCGGTGATTCCCCGCATGTTCTGGTCGTACATCATCTGGGTGCTAATACGCATTTTTCACCTCAGCCTTAGCGAATATTGATAATTGCATCAAAAAGCGTGCTGGCAGTTTGTAACACCTGCGCATTGGCAAGGTAATACTGCTGATAGCGCTGCAGGTTGCCATACTCTTCGTCGAGGTTTACCCCAGAGATGGACTGCTGCTGCTTAGTCAGTTGCGTCGCCACATTCGCTTTCGTTTCGCTGCTGGTTTTCAGCGCGGCGGTTGAGCTGCCAACCGTACTGACGAGGGAAGCATAGGCATCGTTGAAAGTCTTATTGCCGCCAACAACCTTACTGTTTTGCAGATCGAGCAGTTTTTGGCCATTGCGGTTGTCGCTCTCGCCGCCGTTGCTTGCGGATGCCATAGCCAGTTTGGACTCATCTTTGAACTTGAGCTCCATATTGACGATGACATCAGAAACAGGCTTGACGATGAAACTGTCTTTGGCGTTCGCGCTACCGGTCACGTTGACGCTCAGGCCATCAAAGGAAAGATTGCCACTTGCGTCCGGGGCCATGGTGAAGCTGGTTTTATCCGAACGGGTGATAGTCCAGTCGGTGCCGTTAAACTGCAGCTTATAATCGGTGGCCTGCACTTTGGTGCTGTCTGCCACAGTGGCCGTCATTGCAGCCGTACCGGTATTGCGGCTGTTGGTTACCACGGCTGGCGAACCAAAGTCGAACAGCTTGCCACCGGCATCGCCATTGGCATCAAACCCGGCTTCATGCTGCTTATTCATCGCGTCCGCAAAGGCCAGTGCCAGCTGGTTGAGGTTGTTACGCGCTTTATCCAGATCTTCTGAGCGGAACGTAAACAAGCCCCCCAGAGAACCGGTGGTGACCATTTTCTCGGGAATTTCGACGTTGCCGGACACCTCATCGCTGTAGGCGATAGTCGTCCGGGTCGGATCGGCGCTGGATTTCACCGCAGCTAACTGGTTTGCTTTGCTCCCCTGCACCAGGCTGTAACCGTTGCCAAAGGAGACGTTATAGGTGCCACCGTCCTGAACAGCCACTTCAACACCCACAATTTGGTTCAGCTCACTCACCAGCTGATCGCGCTGATCCAGCAGGTCATTTGGCGATGAACCTGCCCCTACGCCGGTAAGACGGGAAATCTGATCGTTCAGATTCGCAATCTGTTTCGCGTAGTTGTTGATCTGCTCAACGCTTGAAGCGATGGCGGTATTAACCTGAGAATCCTGATCGCGAAGATACTGGTCGTTCGTTTTAAACTGATTGACCAGACCATCCGCTTTTCCCAGCACCGTCTGTCTTGCGGCCGGGTCTTCCGCGTTGCTCACCAGCGTTTGCAGGCTTTTGAAGAAATCCTGAAGCGTCGTCGAAAGTGAGTTGGTGGAATCAGAGAGCACATCGTCAATTTTTGACATCTGCTGATAGCGCGTCGTCAGACCGCTACTCTGCGTTTGCGCGGCGCGCAGTTGGTTGGTGATGAAAGCATCATATTCACGCTGCACACCAGACACATACACCCCGTTGCCCACCCAGCCACCGCCGGTCAGCGTGCTGTTAGACGCACCCAGCACGGTCGTCTGGCGGGTGTAACCTGCCACGTTATAGCTTGAAATGTTATTACTGACGGTATTGAGTGCCGCCTGAGCAGCACTGAGGCCACTCATGGCGCTGTTAATCAAACTGGACATGGAGGTTCCTTTTATTCGTTCAGACACGAGTCCTGATGAAAGTTATCGGCAGCCTCCACCGGGACTTGAGAAGTTTCAGAACAGATTTTCGATATCTGTGCTATAGGCTTTGCTAACTTTCTCGCCCATCGATTTAAGCTGCTGAATCATGCTGGTGAGCTTACGCGCATAGTTCGGATCGGTGGCATAGCCCGCATTTTGCAGGGCCTGCGCGCCCTGCTCAGGCGTAGCCGCCTGCGTAACGGCGGCATAACGCGGGTTGCGGCTCAACAGGCCTACATAATCGGACAACGCTTCCAGATAAGAGCTGTAAACGCGGAATTTTGCTTTGATCTTCACCGCCGCTCCGTTTTCATATTCGGTGGTGGTGATCTCCGTTGTCGGCCCCTTCCAGCTGGCATTCGCCTTCACGCCAAAGATGTTGAAGCTCGGCTCGCCGTTTTCCTTACGGATCTGGCGCTGACCCCAGCCCGATTCCAGCGCGGCCTGCGCCAGAATCAGGTGATGTGGCACCCCACTCTGTTCACTGGCAAGACGGGCCGGCAGCGAAAGCTGTGCCAGGAAGTCTTTGCTGTCACCGGAGAGCGGCTCATCACTGCTCACCGTCGCCTTCGGTATCGCTTTACGCACCATTTGCGTCAGCGCCTGGTTCTGATAGCTGGTCACCGTTTGCAGGTCGAACTTCATCGGCACCTGCTGTGGCTCATCCTTCGGCTGGATCCCCTGCGCGGCTTCGGTCTGTTTGACTATCATGTCAGCCAGACCGAGCCCTTTACCGGCGGTCATCTGCTGCGCAATCTGTTGGTCATACATGCTGGTATACAGACGCGTTGAATCACTGCTGAACATGCCGTCTTTAGGCAGGGTTTCACGCATGCTCTTCAGCATCATCTGTACAAACATCCCCTCCACCTGGCGGGCGACCGGGCGGATATTCGCCGCCGGGTCTTTGCCTGCCTGGGTTTTCAGTTCGTTAAGCGACTGGGCATCCCAGGCCGCGCTGGTCAACAGTTTGCTATCGGTCAGCATCAGATGATTTCCAGTTTGGCGCGCAGACAGCCCGCACTTTGCATGGATTGCAGAATAGACATCAGATCCATCGGCGTTGCCCCCAGGGCATTCAGGGCACGCACCACGCTGTTGAGGTTGGCACTGGAGCGTACGCTCTGCAGCGAGCCCCCGCTCTGACGCAAATCGATCTGGGTTTGCGGCGTTACCACCGTCTGCCCACCACCAAACGGGGTATCCGGCTGGCTGACGTTGGCGGAGCGGTTGACCGTTACCGAGAGGTTACCCTGCGCCACGGCGCAACTGTCCAGCGACACTTCACGGTTCATCACCACCGAACCGGTACGGGAGTTGATGATCACTTTGGCATCCTGAACAGGGACGTTCACTTCCATGTTCTGGATATCGGCCAGCATGCGCACCTGGTTGCTGCCACCCGTTGAGGTGCGGATCTGCACGGTACGGGCATCCAGCGCCGTCGCACTGCCATAGCCGCGGCTGCGGTTGATGGTGTCGGCGATCTGCTGCGCCATGGTGAAATCTTCGTTGTTCAGCTGCAGGTTGATGGTATTCCCCGCGCCGAACTGGGTCGGCAGTTCACGCTCAATGATTGCACCGTTAGTGATACGCCCGCCGTTCAGCTGGTTGACCTGCACGCTGCTGCCGCCTGCAGAGGCCCCCGCGCCGCCCACCAGAATGTTACCCTGCGCCAGGGCATAAACCTGGCTATCCACCCCTTTCAGCGGAGTCATCAGCAGCGTACCGCCGCGCAGGCTTTTGGCGTTACCCATGGAGGAAACCACCACATCGATGGTCTGCCCCTGACGCGCAAACGCCGGGTAGGAAGCGGTCACCATTACCGCCGCCACGTTTTTCAACTGCATGTTGGTGCCCGCCGGTACGGTGATACCGAGCTGGGACAGCATGTTGTTCAAGCTCTGGGTGGTGAATGGCGTCTGGGTGGTCTGGTCACCCGTGCCATCCAGGCCAACCACCAGACCATAGCCAATGAGGGAGTTTTCACGCACGCCCTGAACGCTGGTGAGATCGCGAATGCGGTCAGCCTGGGCAAATGTTGCCACCAGCATCAGCGCCACGGCGAAGATCGATTTAAACATGGGTCACCTCGCTTACATCGGCGATAAATTAAGGAAGAAGCGCTGCAGCCAGCCCATATTTTGCGCTTCGTTGATATAGCCGTTACCGACGTACTCAATGCGCGCATCCGCCACCTGGGTGGACGGAACGGTGTTGGTGCCGCTGATGGTGCGAGGGTTAACCACACCGGAGAAGCGAATGAATTCAGTGCCCTGGTTAATGGCGATCTGTTTTTCACCCACCACATGTAAATTGCCGTTAACCAGCACCTGGTCAACCGTTACCGTCAGCGTGCCGCTGAAGGTATTGCTGGCGTTCGCGCCACCTTTACCGTTGAAGGTATTGCCGCCAGACGCCTCAACATCCGCACGTGCATTGCCGAAGAGTCCCTGCAGATAGCGCGGTACGGTATCGAAGCCAAAATTGGTTTTGCCATCGCGGCTGGCATTCGCCGACGAGCTCTTGCTCGCGCTGACGTTCTCCTGCAGCACAATGGTCAGGGTATCGCCGACGTTACGCGGGCGACGGTCTTCAAACAGCGGCTGATAACCATAGTTGATCGGCTGCGCGGTCTGGAAAATGGAGCCGTTCACCACTGGCGCAGGGCCAGGAACGGGTTGGGCGGTCGTCGCACCCTGGACCAATGGTTTAGACGGGATCCAGGCACATCCGCTAAGGGTGACGGCCAGAACAGTCAGAATCGGATAACGAAACGCCGCGTTTTTTTGCATTGCCTTCATCTTCGAAAACAGGGAGCCGGTGCGGCGTTCACCGCACCGGGCTGCACCTTAGAGTTGCGTCAGTTTCTGCAGCATCTGGTCGGTCGTCGACACTGCTTTACTGTTAATTTCATACGCGCGCTGAACCTGGATCATATTCACCAGCTCTTCCGCCACGTTCACGTTCGAGGTTTCCACATAACCCTGATACAGCAGCCCTGCCCCGTTCAGCCCCGGGGTGCTCTCATTCGGCGTACCGGAGGATTGCGTTTCGGTGTAGAGGTTCTCGCCAATGCTTTCCAGACCGGTATCGTTCATGAAGGTGGTCAGGTTGAGCTGCCCCACCTGAACAGGCGCGGCCTGTCCCTGCTGGGTGACGCTCACCACGCCGTCACGCCCGATGGTGATGCTCAGGGCATTCGCCGGGATCGTGATAGCAGGCTGAACCTGGAAACCACCGGCCGTGACCAGCTGGCCGTTCTGATCGACCTGGAACGAGCCGTCACGGGTATAGGCAGAGGTCCCGTCAGGCAACTGCACCTGGAAGAAACCCTGGCCTTTAATGGCGACGTCTTTGCTGTTGTTGGTCTGAGACAGGTTGCCCTGGCTGTGCAGACGCTCGGTGGCGACCGGACGAACACCGGTACCGATCTGCAAACCTGACGGCAGCGTGGTTTGCTCAGAGGACTGTGCACCCGGCTGACGAATGGTTTGGTAAAGCAAATCTTCGAAAACGGCACGCTGACGCTTGAAACCATTGGTGCTGACGTTTGCCAGGTTGTTGGCAATCACATCCATATTGGTTTGCTGCGCGTCCAGGCCAGTTTTCGCGATCCATAAAGAACTGATCATAGGGAGTCCTGTTAACTCATAGCCAGAAGTTGGTTAGCTTTGCCCGCGTTTTCATCAACGCTGCTGATAATCTTCATCTGCATTTCAAAACGACGGGCGCTGGCGATCATGTCGGTCATGGCTTCGACCGGCTTGACGTTGCTGCCTTCCAGAACACCGGACATCACGCGAATGGTCGGGTCGGCCTGAAGCGTGGCGCCACGGGTGGCCTGAGCCGCCTGGGTCAGACGGAACATACCGTCATCACCACGCTGCACCTCTTTGCCATCCGCTTTGACCAGCTTCAGACGCCCGACGGGCGCAACGGTATTGGCCGGGTCGCCGGGGTTCAACGCGGAGATGGTACCGTCTGCGGCGATGGTCAGCTCTGAGCCTTCCGGCACCGTCAACGGACCCGCTTCACCCATTACCGGGTGCCCCTGAATCGTCAACTGGCCTGTGGCACTGACCTGGATATTACCGTTGCGGGTATAGCCTTCGCCGCCGTCTGCCGTTTGCACGGCCAGCCAGCCGTCCTGCTGCAGAGCAACATCCAGCGGACGGGCGGTGTAATCCATCTGCCCTGGCGTCATGTCTGCACCCGGCGTGGAGGCGGTCACCAGCGTACGCGTCGGCAGGGACAACCCTTCTACCGGCACCGCACGCAGCGCATTGAGCTGTGCGCGGAACCCCGGCGTAGAGGCGTTCGCCAGGTTGCTGGCGGTAACGGCCTGCTGATTGAGCGTCTGACTTGCCGCGCCCATCGCGGTATATATTGCGTGATCCATTGCGCTTTCCTGTTAGCCGCTTAACGCAGGTTAACCAGCGTGTTGAGGATCTGATCCTGGGTCTTGATGGTCTGCGCGTTCGACTGATAGTTACGTTGCGCGACAATCATGTTCACCAGCTCTTTACTCAGGTCGACGTTAGAGGCTTCCAGCGCACCGTTGGTCAGCGTACCGAAGTTACCGGAACCCGCGGTACCCAGCAGCGCGACGCCGGAGGACTGCGTGGCAGACCAGACGTTGTCACCTTCAGACTTCAGACCTTCGTTGTTGGCGAAGTTTGCCAGCACGATCTGGCCCAGAACCTGGGTCTGTTCGTTGGAGTAGTTACCGACCACGGTGCCGTCGTCGTTGATCTGGTAGCTCACCAGGTCGCCCGGTTTAAAACCATTCTGGCTGGTTCCAACGATGTTGTTCGCACCGGTGTTCTGCTGCATGGAGTTCGCAAAACTCATGGCGAAGGTCGCAGGCGTAGCACCAGGAATGGTCTCGGTAGTCAGGTTGATGTTGCCACCGCCGATCAGCGTACCGTTGTTGTTGAAGGTCAGCGTCGTGGCGAGAGAGGCCGTGCTGCCTGCCACGCTACCGTCCTGGGCATACACTTTCCAGGAGTTAGCCGGGGTCGCATCTTTGACGTAAAACAGGTTCATGTTGTGCGCATTACCCTGACTGTCAAAGACGGTGACCGTACCTTTTTTGTTGTAGGTATCCGGGTTGGCCGGATCAAAGGCGGTGGTCGGTGCGGTATCGGTGGAGTTGAGGTTAATCTGCTGGGAAGCCGTGGTGGTGGCCTTCGCGGCCATCAGCGTGGTCGGGATATTGATAGGCTGTGGGTTCGCACCGGTCTGAACCGTTGATGGCGTCCCGGCAACCGGATAACCGGTTAATTGCATCCCCTGCATGTTCACCAGGTTACGGTTTTCGTCCAGCTTGAACTGGCCGTTACGGCTGTAGAACACCGAGCCGTTAGCATCGACCATACGGAAGAAACCGTTCTGGCTGATGGCAACGTCCAGGCCACGACCGGTATTGGTGGTGGTGCCGTCGGTAAAGTCCTGGGTAATGCCTGCAACTTTTACGCCCAGACCCACTTTGGAACCGGCAAACATATCTGCAAATGAAGCAGAACCGGATTTAAAACCATAGGTCGCGGAGTTGGCGATGTTGTTGCCAATGACGTCCAGGTTGGTGGCCGCAGCATTCAGGCCGCTGACCGCTTGAGAAAAGGCCATGACTTACTCCTGATAAGTGTTAAGGCTTAGATAATCTGCCGAACTTCGTCGAGTGTGGTGGTACCAGAAGTACCCAAATCCAGTTTGTTGCCATCGCTACCTTTAATGACGCCCTGGACCAGCGCAAACTGCAGCGGCTGAGCCACCAGCTGGGTAGAGCCATTGCTGGCACTGATTGCCACTTTGTAAGAACCGTTTGGCGCTTTGGTGCCGTCGGTCAGGCTGCCATCCCAGGTAAAGGTATGAACGCCCGCCTTCAGTTCGCCGATATCAATCGTGCGAACCACGGCGCCGGTAGCGTCGGTGATCGTCGCGGTGACTTTGTCGGCCGCCTGCTGCAGCTCAACGCCAAACGGCGTGGTGGTGGTGGTCGTGTTGCCTTCGGTGGTGCTGGTGCCCGCCAGGATCGTGGTGCCCGGGATCATCACCCCGTGACCAATCAGGCTCGCAGCCTGCAGGGACTGGCTGTTATCAATTTGCCCGGAAACAGAGCCGAGGGTGGTATTGAGTTTCTCAATGCCGCTGACGGTACTGATCTGCGCAAGCTGCGTGGTCAGTTCGTTGTTCTGCATGGGGTTGGTGGGATCCTGGTTCTTCAGCTGTGCCACCAGCAGCGTCAGAAAGCTGCTTTGCAGATCGGAGGCGTTACTTCCCGTCAGGGAGCTGGAACCCGTCGAACTTTTGGCGCCACTGACGCCCGAGTTCGTTGGATCATTCACATTAACGGCGATGGACATGCATGTCTCCTTTACTGGCCGAGAGTGAGGGTTTTGAGCATCATGCTCTTCACGGTATTAAGCACTTCGACGTTTGCCTGGTAGCTACGTGAGGCGGACATGGAGTTCACCATCTCCCCCACCACATCCACGTTTGGCATTTTCACGTAGCCGTTCGCATCCGCCAGCGGGTTGCCGGGCTCATACACCAGCTTGTCCGGTGCCTGGCTTTCCACCACGTCAGAGACTTTCACCCCGCCCGTCGCCGCGCCTGGTGCAGCATCCACCTGGAACACCACCTGCTTTGCACGATAAGGCTGTCCGTCAGGTCCGGTCACGCTGTCGGCGTTCGCCAGGTTACTGGCAGCCACGTTCAGGCGCTTGGACTGCGCGGTTAACGCCGAGCCGGCGATATCGAAAATATTCAGCAAGGCCATTTATCCGTTGCCCCCCTGCAGGACGTTCATCATGCTTTTGATCTGTCCGCCGAGTACGGTCAGGCCCATCTGGTATTTCAGGCTGTTATCGGCAAACTGCGTACGCTCCCGGTCCATATCCACGGTGTTACCGTCGAGTGAAGGCTGGTCGGGAATGCGATAAAGTAAATCGGTCGTGGGCGCCGTCATCGCCTGAGCAGGAATATGGCGTGAGGAGGTCAGAGCGAGCGCGACACCGCTCCCTTCTGCACGTCCACGCTCCATCACTTTTTTAAGCTCACTGGAAAAATCAATATCGCGCGCCTGATACCCTGGCGTATCGGCGTTGGCAATATTGGCGGCTAAAATCTCCTGCCGCTGGGCGCGTAAATTGAGCGCTTCCTGCTGAAAACGTAACGCGGCGTCGAGTTTATCGAGCATGTCTCCTCCGCTGATGGCAAAATTTCAGTTCACAGCTTAAATCTCACCCCGTCACCCCTATCGACGGAATAAGCGCAAAATGCGTCGCTATTTATTCCGTTGATGCAAAACCACTGCAGGTAGAATCCTCTCAATTCGGGTAACGGTGGAATGTGCGATGCAAACGTTAAAACGCGGCCTGGTGGCTACGGCCCTGCTTTTCAGCCCCCTGGTACAGGCTGAAGTACAGGATCAACTGACGGCTTTCTTTGCTCAGCAACTGGCGGGCTTTAGCGACGAAGTCAACGTCACCGTGCGCACGCCACCTAATCTCTATCCCTCCTGTGAGCAGCCGTCGTTCAGCGTAACGGGCACCACAAAACTGTGGGGGAACGTGAACGTGCTGGCGCGCTGTCCGGGTGAAAAACGCTATTTACAGGTTGCGGTACAGGCGACGGGCAATTATGTTGTGGCCGCCGTTCCCATTGCTCGCGGCAGCATGTTGCACGCCAGCAGCGTGACTCTGAAACGCGGTCGTCTGGATCAGCTTCCGCCGCGCACCATGCTTGACATTAACCAGGCACAAGATGCCGTCAGCCTGCGTGATGTCGCGCCAGGCCAGCCGATACAGCTCTCCATGCTGCGTCAGGCATGGCGGGTTAAAGCGGGTCAGCAGGTGATGGTGGTGGCCAACGGCGATGGTTTTCAGATAAACAGTGAAGGGAAGGCATTAAACAATGCCGCGGTGGCGCAAAATGCCCGCGTCAGGATGTCCTCAGGCCAGGTGGTTAGCGGAACCGTCGATTCTGATGGGAATATTCTGATTAACCTATAATCTTTTTAAAGAAATCGCTGCGACTGCCGATAAATAATCAACTAATGATGATGTCAGGCGCCAACGCCGCGAACCCTCGATGAGGACAACACTATGAGCATTGATCGTACATCAGCCCTGAAGCCGGTAAGCGCTGTACAGCCTCGCGAAACGAATGACGCCACGCCGCAGAAAACGCGTGTGGAAAAACCGTCAACGTCCAACAGCACCAGCGTCACCCTGAGCGATGCTCAGGCAAAACTGATGCAGCCAGGCAGCAGCGATATCAATATGGAACGCGTGGAAGCGCTGAAAACGGCTATTCGTAATGGTGAGCTGAAGATGGATACCAGCAAAATTGCTGACGCCCTGATTCAGGAAGCACAGAGTTTCTTACAGAGTAACTAACCGTATGAGTCGACTGTCAGAAATACTGGATCAAATGACGGTTGTCCTGAACGACCTGAAAACGGTCATGGACGCGGAGCAACAGCACCTCTCTTCCGGTCAGATCAACGGCAGCGCGTTGCAGCGTATTACGGAAGATAAAAGTTCGCTTCTGGCGACGCTGGATTATCTGGAACAACAGCGTCGCGCTGAGCAAGATCCTAAGCGCAGTGCGAATGACGATATTGTAGAACGCTGGCAGACCATTACAGAAAAAACCCAGCATCTGCGCCATCTCAATCAGCACAACGGCTGGCTGCTGGAAGGCCAGATTGAGCGTAATCAGCAAGCGCTTGAGGTGTTAAAGCCGCATAAAGAGCCCGGGCTGTACGGTGCGGATGGTCAAACATCAACGGCACGTGTCACGGGCGGGAAAAAGATTTCGATTTGAAGCCCAGGCGACAAATCAGGCAGCGGGGAGCACCCTAAGGTGAACTCCCCTTTTGGCGTTTATGCGGTACGGCGGGCAAACTCTTTCACTTTGAAGCCCAGAACCGCGAGCGTCGCAAAGTAGGCCACAACCCCTACACCCACAACGGCCATCAGCCGCATCAGACGGTAAAGCATGGTGCCCTGCGACCATTCCGGCATGACATGCAGCATGCCAAGCAACGCCGCTGCCATAACCAGCACCGCAACAATCAGACGCATAAAGAAGCTTTTCCAGCCCGGCTGCGGCGTGAAGATATCCTGCTTACGCAACTGCCAGTACAACAGCCCGGCGTTGAGACAGGCCGCAAGACCAATAGACAAGGCCAGACCGGCGTGCTTCAGCGGGCCAATAAAGGCCAGGTTCATCAGCTGAGTCATAATCAGCGTCACAATGGCAATTTTCACCGGCGTTTTGATGTCCTGGCGCGAGTAGAACCCTGGTGCCAGCACTTTAACGACGATCAGCCCCATCAGCCCCACCGAGTAGGCAATCAGCGCCTGCTGCGTCATCGACGCGTCAAAAGCGGTGAATTTGCCGTACTGGAACAGGGAAACGGTCAGCGGCTGCGCGAGGATCCCCAGCGCCACCGCACTCGGCAGCGCCAGCAGGAAGCAGAGACGCAGCCCCCAGTCCATCAGACGGCAATATTCGTCATGGTTTCCGCTGGCAAAACTTTTCGACAGCGACGGCAGGAGAATGGTCCCCAGCGCCACCCCCAACACCCCGGAGGGAAACTCCATCAAACGGTCCGCGTAGTACATCCACGAAACGGAACCGGATTTGAGGAAAGAGGCGAAGATAGTGTTGATGATAAGCGAGATCTGGCTAACCGAAACCCCGAGAATGGCAGGCCCCATCTGCTTAATCACGCGCATCGCACCGGCGTCACGGAAATTAATTCGCGGCAGAACCAGCATGCCGATTTTCTTCAGATGCGGCAGCTGATACGCCAGTTGCAACACGCCGCCCGCCGTCACCGCCCAGGCCAGCGCCAGCACCGGCGGGTTGAAATGGGGCGCGGCGAACAGCGCAAAGCCAATCATGCTGATGTTAAGGAAGGTTGGCGCAAAGGCCGGAACGGAGAAGCGGTTCCAGGTATTGAGGATTGCCCCCACCAGCGAGGCCAGGGAGATCAGCAGGATATAAGGAAAGGTAATACGCAGCAGTTGAGATGTCAGGGCAAATTTATCTGCCGAGTCCGCAAAGCCGGGTGCCGTCACCATAATCACCCAGGGCGCAGCCAGCATCCCGAGTACCGTTACGATCGCCAGGGCCAGCGTCAGGAGACCTGAAACGTAAGCGACAAACACGCGCGTGGCGTCTTCACCCTGCTTGCTTTTATATTCCGCCAGGATAGGAACGAATGCCTGGGAAAATGCCCCCTCGGCAAAAATGCGACGCAATAAATTCGGCAATTTGAACGCGACGAAAAAGGCGTCCGTTGCCATCCCTGCACCAAATACTCTTGCCACAATCGCATCGCGCGCAAAACCCAGCACGCGGGAAAACATGGTCATCGAGCTGACTGCCGCCAGCGATTTTAATAAGTTCATTAATGAGAATTCCCACAACCCTACGGATTTCCAGGACGGGTAAGCGAAAGCGCCACCCATTGAAACCAACAAACGGCGCTTAGTCTACCCGGATTTAAGGGAATTACTATCGGCAGATGTTACAGAGAATTATTCGCTCATGGCCTCTCGCCAGAGCCGCTCAACAATGCGTTGTGCCATGATGGCCTGCTCACCGGACGTTTCCGGAACCGTCTGATTTTGCACACAGGCGATAAAGTGGCGGGCGCATCCGTCAAAGCCGCGCTGCTCGAGGGTGCTTTGCCAGCCAGGCGCCGGTAGCGTGACCACGCCGCTGCCTTTCTCTTCGCGCCATTCGCGCATGTCGGTAATATCATAGAGGGCACCCTCAGTGACCGCCTGCACAGACTCCCGCTGACTGCCGGCCCGGCGATGCATGCTGGTGGTGACCTGCAGATGCTCAAGAGCAAAATGGTGCTCAGCGTAAACCATCTGGCCCTGATCGTTGGTCAACAGGGTGCCGCTTTTAAGCTGGGCTTGCCCGTTGGTTAGCCAGAGCGCCGTATCTACCACGTGCAGGTAATCATCCAGAAGAGTAAAGCGCAGATCGTTCGGTCCGACGCTGTCGGTACGATGCTTATCCATTCGCAGGGACGCGAGCCCACCAGACTTGGCCTTCAACTGCTGGTAAAGCGGCGCAAAACGGCGATTGAAGCCCACCATCAGCGTCAGTTTTTTGCGCGCAGCGAGTTCAATCAGCCGTTCGGCATCCTGAATGTTTTCCGCCAGGGGTTTATCCACACAAACGTGGACCCCGGCATTCAGTAATTCGCTGACCACCTGATAATGGGTGGCGGTAGAGGTGTGCACAAAGACCGCATCGCAGTCGCGCGCCAGATCCTGAAGCGATGCCGCATACGGCATGCGCCAGGTTTCGCAGATCCGCTCGGCCTTCTCGCGGGTAGGTGACCACGCCCCTTGCAGCGTCCAGTCCGTCGCGGCCCCCAGCACAGGCAGCCAGGCCTTTTGCGCAATACCGCCCAGCCCTACCACGCCAACGCGTAATTTTTTCACCGTCAGTCTCCTAAATGTGCCAGCAATGCATCCAGGCGTTGTTTCAGCCCGGCCACCTCTTCCTCCAGCGCCTCTACGCGTGCTGCGAGGCTGTCATGCGCGGCGGGGGCAGCCGAATCTGCTAACACCGTTGACGTATCAACCTCACCGCTAAACAGGTGCATATAGCGGCTTTCACGTTTCCCCGGCTCACGCGCCAGACGTACCACGTAAGGGCCATCCTCGCGGGTGGCAAGCCCATCCAGGGTCTGCTCAACCTCCTGCATATCGGCGAACTCATGCATGCGGGAGGCCCGGGTGCGCAGTTCACCGGGTGTTTGCGCGCCGCGCAGTAACAGCGTGGTGATCACCGCCACCTCGGCGGCACTCAGCTTCAGATCGCCGAACTCAGAATTGCAAAACCGCTGCTCGTACTTGGTCACGCGGTTACCGAAACCGCTGACCGTGCGCAGGTAATGGCGTTTAACCAGCTCATCGAGAATATCCTGCACCTCATGTTCGCCGAGATTCATCACCGGCTCACGGTTGGTTTTCTGGTTACACGCCATCGTCACGGCATTGACGGAGAGCGGATACTGTTCCGGCGTGGTGACCTGTTTTTCCAGCAGGCAGCCAATCACACGCGCTTCTGTTGCGCTTAACTGATATTTCATCTCTTCTCCTTAGCGGCCTGCCGTCCAGTCCCGGGTGGTTAATGCTGTCAGTACGTGGTCGCGCCACTCTCCGTCTATCAGCAGATAATCTTTGGCGTACCCCTCTTTCTCAAACCCCAACCGCGCGAGCAAATTACCGCTGCGCTGATTGTGTGGCATGTAGTTCGCCATAATGCGATGGATATGTTGAGTGCGCTGCATATAACGGATCGCCACCGTTAGCGCCTCATACATCAGCCCCTGCCCTTGCCATTTCTGGCCGATGGAGTAGCCGAGGTAGCAGGCGTGAAACGATCCGCGCACCACGTTGGAAAAGTTGGCAATGCCGATGATCTCTTTTTCCTCCGGATCCAGCAGCGCGAAATAGAACGCGCTTCCCTGCTTGTGGAATTCTGCAATCATGCTGAGGCGCGCCTGCCAGCCGGAAGGGTAGCAGTGGCTCTCATCCCGAACGGGTTCCCAGGGTTTTAAAAACTGGCGATTCTCGGCGTAATAATCCGCCAGACGCCAGGCATCACGCTCGTGCACCAGACGAACAACCAGCCTGTCCGTTGTCAGACGCACTTTTGGCACATTACTGCGATAGCCAAACATCGATACCACTCCTTCCCGTCACTTCTGCTTACCCATTAGCTTTACTATACCTGCGCCTGTGCCGTCTGTGAAAACAGTGACATACCATTTTGACCTCTTTTCACATTTTTCGATGAGAACTCTCTATCAAAGCGCTCTTTTGATAAAAAAATATTGTCACGCGCGGGGGTGGGAAAAAACGTGGCGACACCGCAGAATGTTAGCGTGCTCACCATCCTGTTTTCCCTGGAGGGAAAATGTCCCGCGTATCACAGGCCAGGAGCCTGGGTAAATATTTCCTGCTAGTCGATAACATGCTGGTCGTGCTCGGCTTTTTTGTTGTGTTTCCCCTCATCTCGATCCGTTTTGTCGATCAAATGGGCTGGGCGGCACTGATGGTCGGTATCGCGCTCGGGTTACGCCAGTTTGTCCAGCAGGGTCTGGGCGTGTTTGGTGGCGCCATCGCCGACCGCTTTGGTGCCAAACCGATGATCGTGACGGGCATGCTGCTACGCGCGGCAGGCTTCGCCACCATGGCAATTGCCCAGGAGCCGTGGCTGCTGTGGTTTTCCTGCTTCCTCTCCGGTATCGGTGGCACCCTGTTTGACCCGCCGCGCACCGCGCTGGTGGTTAAACTCATTCGTCCGCAGCACCGGGGACGCTTCTTCTCAATTTTGATGATGCAGGACAGTGCCGGGGCGGTGATTGGCGCCCTGCTGGGAAGCTGGCTGTTGCAGTATGACTTCCGTCTGGTCTGCGCGGCGGGTGCGCTGCTCTTTATTCTGTGCGCGCTCTTTAATGCCCTGTTTCTGCCGGCATGGAAACTGTCGACGGTCAAAGCCCCGGTACGCGAAGGTCTTGGCCGCGTGCTGCGAGACAAACGCTTTGTTACGTACGTGCTGACCCTGACGGGGTATTACATGCTGGCCGTTCAGGTCATGCTGATGCTGCCGATCATGGTAAACGACATTGCGGGCACCCCGGCCGCCGTGAAATGGATGTACGCCATAGAAGCCTGCCTCTCTCTGACCCTGCTCTACCCGATCGCCCGCTGGAGCGAACGGCGTTTTCGCCTGGAGCATCGCCTGATGGCCGGGCTGTTATTGATGACGCTCAGCATGATGCCCATCGGGCTGGTGAACTCGCTCCAGCAACTGTTTACGCTGATTTGCACCTTCTATATCGGCTCCATTATTGCCGAACCGGCTCGTGAAACGCTGAGCGCCTCGCTTGCCGACGCGCGCGCTCGCGGCAGCTATATGGGGTTCAGCCGCCTGGGGCTGGCCTTTGGCGGTGCATTGGGTTACGCCGGCGGCGGCTGGCTGTTCGATGCCGGAAAAGCCCTAAGCCAGCCGGAACTGCCCTGGGTCATGCTCGGCGTGGTCGGCTTTATGACGCTCCTTGCACTGTGGTGGCAATTCAGCCAGAAGCGCAGCGCGAGCGGCATGCTCGAACCTGGGGCATAATATTCCCTGCGGCGGGGCCTCTCCCGGCGCCATTATCAGTTTTTTCTGCTGGTTTCCGCTATTTCACCCTGACATACTGGCGTAACAGGACAGTAGCGCCGATTTTTCGTTGAGGAACACTATGAAAAAAATTGTCATTGCCGCCGCATTCATTGTCAGCGGCCTGCTGGTAGGTTGTAACCAGCTTACGCAATACACCGTCAGTGAGCAGGAAATTAATCAGGCGCTGGAAAAACATAATAACTTTTCAAAAGACATTGGTGTGCCGGGGCTTGCCGATGCGCATATCGTCCTCAGCAACCTCACCAGCCAGATTGGGCGCGAAGAGCCGAATAAAGTCACTCTCGCCGGGGATGCCAATCTCGTTATGACCTCTCTCTTCGGTAACCAGAAAGCCAACATTAAGCTGAAGCTCAAGGCGCTGCCGGTCTTTAACAAAGAGAAAGGGGCCATCTTCCTGCAGGAGATGGAAGTGGTAGACGCGGACGTCACGCCGGACAAGATGAAACCGGTGATGCAGACCCTGATGCCCTACCTGAACCAGTCCCTGCGCAACTACTTTAACCAGCAGCCGGCCTATGTCTTAAGTGAAGACAAGAGCAAGGGTGAGGCGCTGGCGAAAAAATATGCCAAAGGCATCGAGGTGAAACCGGGAGAGATCGTTATTCCATTCACCGATTAACCTGAAGGGGCGCAAAAGCGCCCTTTTTTTTACGGAAAAGTGTGCAAACGAAAACGTTTCCGCTTATGATTTGTGTCCGGCAAAAACAGCCATCCTAATGACTGATTCCTGACAAGCCGGAGCTTCCATGACTGCACAACCCCAGGTTCTTAAAATCCGCCGCCCTGACGACTGGCATATCCATCTGCGTGATGGCGATATGCTGAAAACCGTCGTACCGTATACCAGCGAAATTTATGGCCGCGCGATTGTCATGCCTAACCTGGTTCCACCAGTCACCACCGTTGATGCCGCTATGGCTTATCGCCAGCGCATTCTTGATGCCGTGCCGGCAGGACATGATTTCACCCCGCTGATGACCTGCTATCTGACCGACACCCTCGATCCGAATGAAGTGGAACGCGGCTTTAACGAAGGCGTGTTCACCGCGGCGAAACTCTACCCGGCTAACGCTACCACCAACTCCAGCCACGGTGTCACCAGTATTGACGCCATCATGCCGGTTCTGGAACGCATGCAAAAACTGGGCATGCCGCTGCTGGTACACGGTGAAGTGACCCACGCCGACATTGATATCTTCGACCGTGAAGCCCGCTTTATCGAAACCGTAATGGAGCCGCTGCGCCAGCGTCTTCCTGCGCTTAAAGTGGTGTTTGAACACATCACCACCAAAGATGCCGCAGAGTATGTCCGCGATGGCAATGAACTGATTGCCGCCACCATCACGCCACAGCACCTGATGTTTAACCGCAACCACATGCTGGTTGGCGGCGTTCGTCCGCATCTCTATTGCCTGCCTATCCTGAAGCGTAACGTTCATCAGCAGGCGCTGCGTGAACTCGTTGCCAGCGGTTTCTCCCGCGCCTTCCTCGGCACGGACTCCGCGCCTCATGCACGCCACCGCAAAGAGGCCAGCTGCGGTTGCGCAGGCTGCTTTAACGCCCCTACCGCACTCGCCAGCTACGCCACCGTGTTTGAAGAGATGAATGCCCTGCAGCATTTTGAAGCGTTCTGCTCGCTCAATGGACCACGCTTCTACGGGCTGCCGGTCAACGAAACGTACATTGAACTGGAGCGTAAAGAGAGCCGCGTGGACGAGGCCATTCCGCTGACGGATGACACGCTCATCCCATTCCTTGCCGGTGAAACCGTCAACTGGACGGTAAAACGCTAAAAAAACAGTGCCCCTTGTTGTCAAATCCATAATATACCTGTATAAATAAACAGTATATTACACAGGGGGCATTTATGCGTATTGAAGTCACCATAGCCAAAACAACCGTTCTGCCTGCTGGCGCGCTTGATGCGCTGGCCGGTGAATTATCCCGCCGTATTAACAGTACTTTCCCTGACAACGCTGGTGCCGTAACGGTTCGTTATGCGGCGGCAAACAACCTCTCCGTCATTGGCGGCGCGAAAGAAGATAAAGACCGTATCAGCGAAATCCTGCAGGAAACCTGGGAAAGCGCCGACGACTGGTTCATCACAGATTAATCTTGCTCCCTCATTGTTCTTTTTTGCCGGGTCGCCCCGGCTTTTTTTCGTCTGAAATCCGGTTCGTTCAAATTAATTCGGCAACAAATTTAAAAATCGTGAACAAGGTGGTGTTTTATTGTTCGAACAATCCTAAAAAGCAGAAAAATGTGTTGCCAACTGTTTATTTTTCCCTTGCGAACCCTTATTACTTGTATACTGAAGATGCTTTCAGAAAAACATGCATTGAACCTCGGAGCCGTTGTCTTCTAACACGCATTAAGGGGGTTATAATGGAAAAGAATAGCGAAGTCATCCAGACCCATCCGCTTGTTGGCTGGGATATCAGTACCGTAGATAGCTACGATGCGCTGATGCTGCGTTTGCACTACCAGACCCCGAATCAACTCAACCGTGAAGAAGCGGAAGTTGGACAGACGCTGTGGCTTACAACAGACGTCGCCCGTCAGTTTATTTCTATTTTAGAGGCAGGTATTGCCAAAATAGAATCTGGCGACTATCAGGAAAATGAGTATAAACGGCACTAGGTTTATACCTATGCTTCGCTCAACAGGCACCCTCCGGGTGCCTTATTTATTTCTCCCTTGTGTCAGCCCGCATATACCCTAAATAATTCGAGTTGCAGGAAGGCGGCAAGGGAGTGAATCCCCAGGAGCTTACTCCAGTAAGTGACTGGGGTGAACGAGTGCGGCCAACGCACCTGCAACTTGAAGTATGACGGGTATAGTTAATTACTCTGCTAACAAAGCGTAAGTTCGAGAGATGGATATGAGATACGACTTAATCATTATTGGTAGCGGATCCGTGGGGTCTGCCGCCGGTTATTACGCAACGCAAGCGGGTCTGAAGGTCCTGATGATCGATGCCCACCGTCCTCCCCATGCAGAGGGCAGCCATCATGGCGACACCCGGCTTATTCGCCACGCCTATGGTGAAGGCGAGCGCTATGTTCCGCTGGTGCTCCGCGCCCAGACGCTATGGGATGAACTGGCGAAGCTGACGGAAGAACGCATTTTCGAACGCACGGGCATCATCAACCTGGGCCCTGCCCGCTCTGATTTTCTGGCCAACGTTGAACAGAGTTCGAAAGCGTTTAATCTTGATGTGGAGAAGCTGGACGCGGCAGGCATCATGGCCCGTTGGCCAGAGATCGCCGTCCCGGACGATTATATCGGCCTGTTTGAAGCCAACTCCGGGGTCTTACACAGTGAAACGGCCATCAAAACCTGGATCGATCTTGCGGAAAAAGCGGGCTGCGCTCAGCTCTTCAACTGTCCGGTGGAATCCCTCACTCATCACGCTGACGGCGTTACGGTCACCACTGCGGACGGAGAATATTCAGCGTCCCGTCTGCTGATTAGCGCAGGTACCTGGGTCACCCGTCTGCTGCCCGATCTGCCTGTTCAGCCGGTGCGCAAGGTCTTCTCCTGGTTCCAGTCGGATGGCCGTTACAGTGCACAGAATAAATTCCCGGCATTTACCGGGGAGTTACCGAACGGCGATCAGTTTTACGGCTTCCCGTCTGAGAAAGACGCGCTCAAAATCGGAAAACACAATGGCGGGCAGGCGATCTCCTCCCCTGAAGAGCGTAAACCGTTCGGTGCATACCCACAGGACGGATCCGAAGCGTTTACCTTCCTGCGCAATATCCTGCCGGGCGTAGGCGGCTTACTGTATGGTGCTGCCTGCACCTACGACAACACGCCGGACGAAGACTTCATCATTGATACCCTGCCGGGGCATGACAACACGCTACTCATCACCGGCCTCAGCGGTCATGGCTTTAAGTTCGCCTCCGTGCTGGGCGAGATCGCTGCGCAGTTTGCCCAGGGGATCGCACCGCAGTTTGATCTCACCCCCTTCTCACTTTCGCGTTTTAGCAGATAATCCGCCGCGGGTTTCGGACGTCCGGAACCCGTTTTCCAGACTGAAAACGGGACATTATGCGCAGGATCGTTGGCTTTCTTATCAATAACATTCGTGAGCATTTTATGCTCTATATTTTATTATGGGTGCTGCTGGCACTCATTGATATTATTTACATTGTATTTTACTGAAAAGTGAAGCTGACAATTACTGACATTACTTTAGGTTAGCTTAATCTTTTGCTTGCTGCTTATTCCGCCTTGCACGAAGCGATTGAATTACATTTGCGGATCATTTTCAAAACCGCTGAAATAAATAAAATAAAAATCTATATTCAATTATTTCAGTTGCAATATCATTTATTCCCGTTCATTTTTACTATTCTGTTTTTCTTCGAATGGTCATTCTGATGCAATTGCGTAACTCCTCTCAGCGCTACGGAATAATATCCATGTGTTTACACTGGATAGTTGCTCTTACCGTTTATGCAATGTTCGGACTGGGTCTGTGGATGGTGACGCTCAGTTATTACGATGGCTGGTATCACCAGGCACCAGAACTGCATAAAAGCATCGGCATCCTGCTGATGATGACGTTGGTTATTCGCGTGATCTGGCGTCACATTTCCCCGCCGCCCGCCGCGCCCAAAACCCACAGTAAATTAACGCGTGTCAGCGCGGTTGCCGCGCACGTTACGCTCTATATCCTGCTGTTCGCCATTCTGATTAGCGGGTATCTCATTTCCACTGCAGACGGCAAGCCGATTAACGTCTTTGGCCTGTTTGAGGTTCCGGCCACGCTCTCTGACGCAGGGGTTCAGGCCGATACCGCAGGCGTGGTGCATCTCTGGCTCGCGTGGAGCGTGGTGATCCTGTCTGTCCTGCACGGGCTTGCCGCCCTTAAACACCATTTCATCGATAAAGACGATACGTTAAAGCGCATGCTTGGCCGTTCGTCAGTTGACTCTGGAGCATAAAATGAAAAAACACCTGCTGGGTATCGCATTAGGTTCTCTGTTATTCACCACCGGTTCTGCCGTGGCGGCTGATTATAAAATTGATAAAGAAGGCCAGCATGCTTTCGTCAATTTCCGTATTCAGCACCTCGGTTATAGCTGGCTGTACGGTACCTTTAAAGATTTTGACGGCACATTCACCTTTGACGATAAAAATCCTGCCGCCGATAAGGTCAATGTGACCATTAATACGAATAGCGTCGACACCAACCATGCAGAGCGCGATAAACATTTGCGTAGTGCGGAATTCCTGAATGTATCAAAATTCCCACAGGCGACCTTTACGTCGACCGAGGTGAAGAAAGAAGGTGAGAAGCTGAATATTACCGGTAATCTCACGCTCAATGGCGTCACGAAACCGGTGACCCTGGAAGCCAAATTACTCGGCCAGGGTGACGATCCGTGGGGTGGCAAACGCGCAGGTTTTGAAGCCGCAGGGAAAATTCATCTGAAAGATTTTAATATCACCACGGATTTGGGTCCGGCGTCTCAGGACGTAGAACTGATTATTTCCGTTGAAGGTGTTCAGCAGAAGGCATAATAAACACGCCCGGCAGGGTTTGACGTTGCCGGGCGTCATTATCATTCCGGGTCAGGAATACCCAGTTTGGTATTCAGGCGGCCACGGGATTTATTAAAAATCTTATTGCCGTTTTCACGTCCCGCACGACGGCGGCGCTGCTCCTCTTCCGGCAGCATGCTCTCTTCACTGCACAGTTCGCTACAGCAGCCGTTAAATTTCTCTGCGCACGCCGGGCACTGAATAAACAGCAGATGACAACCGTCATTTTTGCAGTTGGTGTGGGTATCGCACGGTGCGCCGCACTGGTGGCAATGGGCAATCACGTCTTCTGAAATACGCTCACCCATTCGCTCGTCAAAGACAAAGTTTTTACCGATAAAACGCACCGGTAACCCCTGCTCACGGGCACGGCGGGCATACTCGATGATACCGCCTTCGATATGCCAGACCTTATTAAATCCGTTATGTTTCATCCACGCGCTGGCTTTTTCGCAGCGAATACCGCCGGTGCAGTACATAACGATTTTCTTATCTTTATGTTCCTGCATCATCTCAACCGCTTTCGGCAGTTGCTCGCGGAAGGTGTCGGCCGGGATTTCCATTGCGTTCTCGAAATGGCCCACTTCATATTCGTAGTGGTTACGCATATCGATGAATACCGCGTCAGGGTCATCAAGCATCGCATTGACTTCCGCCGCCTTCAGGTATTCCCCCACGTCGGCCGGGTTGAAGGCCGGGTCGTCAATGCCGTCTGCCACGATGCGCTCACGCACTTTCATACGCAGCACCCAGAATGATTTACCGTCATCGTCCAGGGCGATGTTCAGGCGTAAGCCGTTCAGCGCCGGATCGAAGCCGTAAAGAAAATCGCGGAAGGCGCTCACGTTGCTTTCCGGGATGCTGATCTGGGCGTTGATACCTTCACGCGCCAGATAGACGCGCCCAAAGACGTTCAGCGCGGTGAAGGCTTTATAGAGCTCATCGCGGGTCGCTTGCGGATCGTTGATCGTGAAGTATTTATAGAATGAGATGGTCGTGCGCGGTTCGGTTTCAGCCAACATACGCGCTTTCAACATCTCATTCGATACGCGGTTGTGTAACACTGGCATGGTGTACAAGTCCTGCAATCGTTATTGAGAAAGGAAAATCGGTCGGCATCATATAGCAAACAATAACAATTTACATCCACACAATTTACGCTACATTTCTGTCAGCCTGAACTATGCGTCATAACATTTGCTGCATTAGCGCGCGTTTCGACATCAGACATTTTGGCTATGTAGTAAAAAATGAGACACTAAGACCTTCAGGACGTTAGAAAACAGGACCGACATGACCCAATTACCGAAATTTACCGTCACCCTTTTGCATCCTCGCTATTGGTTGACCTGGCTTGGCATTGGCTTTTTATGGCTTCTGGTCCAACTCCCCTACCCGGTTATTTTCCGTCTGGGCAAAAGCCTGGGTCGTCTTGCGCAAATGTTTATGAAGCGTCGCGCCAGAATCGCCTACCGCAACCTTGAACTGTGCTTCCCGGACATGAGCGAGGCTGAACGTCATGACATGGTGACCAGGAATTTCGAGTCTGTCGGCATGGGGCTGATGGAAACAGGAATGGCGTGGTTCTGGCCAGACAAACGCATGGCGCGCTGGAGCGTCGTTGCCGGTACGGGGATGGAGCCGGTACATTCGCTGCAGGCGAATCAGACGGGCGTGCTGCTGATTGGCGTACATTTTCTGACCCTGGAAATCGGCGCCCGTATGTTCGGTATGCAGGCGCCCGGCATTGGGGTTTATCGTCCAAACGACAACCCGGTTATTGATCTGATCCAGACCAATGGCCGTATGCGGTCCAACAAAAGCATGATCGACCGTAAGGATCTGAAGGGTATGATCCGCGCCCTCAAATCAGGTGAAGTGGTCTGGTATGCCCCCGATCACGACTACGGCCCGCAATCCAGCGTATTTGTTCCGTTCTTTGCCGTTGAAGAGGCGGCCACCACCACGGGCACCTGGATGCTGGCACGCATGTCCAAAGCCGCCATCGTCCCTTTTGTTCCGCGCCGCAAACCGGATGGTTCGGGTTACGAATTGATTATGCTGGAGCCCGAACTGGCGCCTCCACTGGATGATGCTGAAACCACCGCACGCTGGATGAACGGCATTGTCGAGAAATGCATTATGCTCGCACCGGAGCAGTACATGTGGCTGCACCGCCGCTTTAAAACGCGGCCAGAAGGTACGCCGTCCCGCTATTAATTCCCCCTGCGGCCCTTTGGGCCGCTCCCTGTTTTAGCTTTAAAAGCTCTCCCTCATTGCGGCAATCATAACCCAGGCGCATAATTAGCAGGCTTATTACTTCATGCCTTACGGTGCGCTGCACCTCATTATGCGGATTGTTATGTCACCCTCAGATGCCCCCATAAACTGGAAACGTAACCTTACGGTTGCCTGGCTTGGCTGTTTTCTTACCGGCGCGGCGTTTAGCCTCGTGATGCCCTTTCTGCCCCTGTACGTTGAACAACTGGGCGTGACGGGCCACAGTGCGCTCAATATGTGGTCTGGTCTGGTGTTCAGCATCACTTTCCTCTTCTCCGCCATTGCTTCGCCGTTCTGGGGCGGCCTTGCCGACCGTAAAGGGCGTAAAATCATGCTGCTGCGCTCGGCGCTGGGAATGGCCATCATCATGGCGTTAATGGGTGTGGCGCAGAACGTCTGGCAGTTTCTGATTTTGCGCGCGCTACTTGGCCTGCTGGGAGGATTTATTCCCAACGCGAATGCGCTGATCGCCACCCAGATCCCGCGTCATAAAAGCGGCTGGGCGCTCGGGACGCTCTCAACCGGAGGCGTCAGCGGCGCCTTGCTGGGGCCTCTGGCGGGGGGCTTGCTGGCGGACAGCTATGGCCTGCGCCCGGTGTTTTTCATTACTGCCAGCGTGTTGTTCCTCTGCTTTATCGTTACGCTGATCTGCATTCGTGAAAACTTCACCCCCGTCGCCAAAAAAGAGATGCTCCACGCACGGGATGTGCTGGCTTCACTCAAAAACCCCAGACTGGTACTGAGCCTGTTCGTGACGACCCTGATTATTCAGGTCGCGACCGGTTCGATTGCCCCTATTCTGACGCTGTACGTTCGCGATCTGGCAGGTAACGTGAGCAACATTGCGTTTATCAGCGGGCTGATTGCATCCGTACCCGGCGTGGCGGCGCTGCTTAGCGCCCCGAGGTTAGGGAAACTGGGAGACCGCGTCGGCCCGGAAAAGATCCTGATTTGTGCGCTGGTGATCTCCGTGCTGCTGCTCATTCCCATGTCGATGGTGCAATCACCCTGGCAGCTGGGCGTTCTGCGCTTTTTGCTGGGTGCCGCCGACGGGGCGTTACTGCCCGCCGTCCAGACCCTGCTGGTTTACAACTCTACGAACCAGATCGCCGGGCGTATCTTCAGCTACAACCAGTCATTTCGCGACATCGGCAACGTTACCGGCCCGCTGGTGGGGGCCGGGATCTCCGCCAGCTTCGGTTTTCGCGCCGTGTTTATCGTCACGGCGGGCGTAGTACTGTTTAATGCGGTTTACTCGTGGTTCAGTTTATCCCGGACATTACGGCCGGTGGCGGAATAAGACAAATACGTGACGGCTTATTTTCGCATTCATACTTGCAGAATCAGATATTCAGCTATTCTTTCCCTGAAACCTTCTGGAAAACAGGGAGACACCAATGACCATGTACGCCACGCTGGAAGAAGCTATTGATGCCGCTCGTGAAGAGTTCCTCGCCGATAACCCCGGCGTTGATGAAGAAGATGCGGACGTGCAACAACTCAACATCCAAAAGTATGTCCTTCAGGACGGAGATATTATGTGGCAGGCCGAATTCTTTGCTGACGAAGGTGAAGAAGGCGAATGTTTGCCGATCCTGAGCGGTGAAGGAGCTCAGGCCGTCTTTGATGGTGACTATGACGAAATTGAGTTGCGTCAGGAGTGGCTGGAAGAGAACACCCTGCACGAGTGGGATGAGGGTGAATTTCAGCTCGAGCCACCGCTGGATACGGAAGAAGGTCAAACCGCAGCTGACGAATGGGACGAGCGTTAATTCCCGCTACTCATAGGGGCCGTGGCTGGCATCGATGGGCAACAACAGCGTATCGAAAATCAGCGAGAACGGCAGATCGAGCACCGTCAGGTAGCGCCATGCGGAATCCCGGACATCCCATTTCACGCCCGGATAGTACTGATTCCCGTGGCCCTGCCCCGGAATGGTGCGACTGATGATGCTGCCGCAGCCGCTCAGCAGACATGCCATCATGACGACGATGATTATTTTCATCCGTTACCTCTAAAAAAATACCGGCGTTTAAGCCGGTATTTTATCTGGCGGGTGGCACATTGCTTACCCGCCCTACGTTGCCACTTACTTCGCCTTCAGCGCCAGCGGGTTAAGCTTCAGATCGTTGTAGTAGTTCACCCACGAGGAGTAGCGCTCCGGGGAAGACCACACACGGTAGTGCAGACGCGACATAGTCACCGGATCGCTTAACAGCACCAGACGGCGGTCGCGGTTAAGTTTCTCTGGCGTCTCGTTCAGCGCCTGTTCAACGTGACGATCGCGGGCAATCTCCAGCACCTTACTGGCACGGTGACGCGCGGTAGCCATTGCCGTTGCCAGGGCGTTAAACGACGGGTTAAACACCGCGTGCATAAAGCCATCATCCAGCGTACGACGGCGGTTCTGCTCCAGATAGGTGTCAGTATCCACCAGCACCTGCGGCGGCGAATACTCTTCCGGGATCAGGAACAGCTTCCAGCGTTTGGTACGCAGGCCAACCGTTGAGCGGCTTGAAATGACCGACACAAACGGCGACAGGATCAGCGAGAAGACAATCGGCGCCAGCCAGAACAGGAAGCGCAGATCCAGCCATGCCATCCCAGCAGCCCACACCAGCCCCAGCAGCAGCTGCGAGCCGTGACGCATAAAGGCTTCACCCCACGGCGTGGAGTCATCATCACGCTGCGGTGAGTTCCAGACCACTTCCCAGCCCAGGAACGCGCTGACCACAAACACGGTATGGAACAGCATACGCACCGGTGCCAGCAGCACGGAGAACAGCACTTCCAGCAGCAGTGAAACCGTTACCCGCCAGAAACCGCCATACTCCTTCGAGCCTTTGCACCAGATCAGAATGATACTGAGCAGCTTCGGCAGGAACAGCAACACCATGGTGGAGGCAAACAGCGCTATCGCCAGCTCCGGACGCCACTGTGGCCACACCGGGAACAGCTGACGCGGTTGCAGGAAGTACTGCGGCTCCGTCAGCGCATGCACCACCTGCAGAGCCGTGGACAGCGCCAGGAACATAAACCACAGCGGCGCGGAGAGATAAGACATCACGCCGGTCAGGAACACCGCACGGTGAACCGGGTGCATTCCTTTCACGAGGAACAGACGGAAGTTCATCAGGTTCCCGTGACACCAGCGGCGGTCACGCTTAAGTTCGTCCAGCAGGTTCGGCGGCAGTTCTTCATAGGATCCAGGCAGATCGTAGGCAATCCAGACGCCCCACCCTGCACGACGCATCAGCGCCGCTTCCACGAAGTCGTGCGACAGAATCGAGCCGGCAAACGAACCTTCTCCCGGCAGCGGTGCCAGCGCACAGTGCTCAATAAACGGCTTCACGCGGATAATGGCGTTGTGACCCCAGTAGTGGGACTCACCCAACTGCCAGAAGTGCAGACCGGCAGTAAACAGCGGCCCGTAAACACGGGTGGCAAACTGCTGGCAACGCGCGTAAAGCGTGTCCATGCCGGACGCTTTTGGCGAAGACTGGATGATACCCGCGTTCGGGTTAGCTTCCATCAGACGCACCAGACCGCTCAGACAATCACCGCTCATCACCGAGTCGGCGTCCAGCACCACCATGTAGCTGTACTGGTTACCCCAGCGACGGCAGAAATCATCGATGTTACCGCTTTTACGCTTCACACGACGACGGCGGCGACGGTAGAAGATCTGACCTTCGCCCTGTACTTCTGCAATTAGCTCCATCCAGGCTTTTTGCTCGGCAACGCAGATGTCCGGATTGTAGCTGTCGCTCAGGATATAGACGTCGAAATGGGCGGCGTTACCGGTCGCCTTAACGGACTCCC
Source organism: Enterobacter cloacae complex sp. 382A5 (assembly GCF_050031095.1). NCBI lineage: Bacteria > Pseudomonadati > Pseudomonadota > Gammaproteobacteria > Enterobacterales > Enterobacteriaceae > Enterobacter > Enterobacter cloacae complex sp. 382A5. The sequence continues at coordinate 1,707,432 of NZ_JBLGVK010000001.1, read as the reverse complement.
AGGTTGCGCGCAGCCCCGCGAATACGCGGTCAACGTCTTCGTTACAGATAGGCATAATCAGCGCCGTGCGGTGCTCAGGATTCAGGGGTTCATCCCCGACCGTAGACGCCGAAATGCTGTATTTGTCTCGTCCCATCAGCAGCTGCAGGAAGCCCATCAGCGCGGTCCAGAAACCGGCCGAGACCCAGCAGAAGAGAACGGCGAACAGCAGAAGAATGCCACTTTGCAGGATATACGGCAGCAGTTGCATGAAGGAGACCCAGATATCCTGGCCCATCATGTCTGCCGGGTTGATCAGCGCCCAGCCCTGGTAAGGCAGAATCGTCTTCATGTACCAGGTTGCGACAACCGTCTGCGCCAGCGTCAGCAGCAGAAGAATGTAGCGACGGATCGTCCCCACGGTACGCCATTTCTGTTCGGAGGCCTGCTCTTCTTTTGTCAGACGCGACAGATAGCGTGGCGTCACGTCACGCCCGCGCAGGCGATCCCAGAAGCGGCCAACCGGGTTGGTACGCCAGGGGTCGGGGAACATGGAAGAACGCGTTGCTTTCGGCATCGCCTGAAGCTGATCGCGTCCTTCGTCGTCTTTAATCAACTGCCCTTCTGCCAGCGAGTCCGGCCATGCCTGCTCCAGACGTGCCTTCACTGACCCCAGCGGAGAATCGTCATCACGTGAAAACTGACGATGTTCCCCATCCAGCGCGGCATGTACCGCGCGGATGTTGCTCTCAGGCAGTGCCGCTTTTTCGATATCCGTCAGCGGCATGGCATCAATATATTCAGATGTATTATTCATTGGCAGGTAGCTGATAGCTCCAGGTTTCACTCAGCGGCTGATCGTTACTGACCAGCGCAGCGCGCATTTCAGTGGTCTGTTTCGGATCTTTCACTTTCACGCGCAGGGTCAGACGCCACCCTTTCGTTACCGGGTTGTAACGTACGGTGTTCTCAACAATCTCACCGTTATCACCGATGCTGGCCTGGGCGGTCACGGCAGTATCTGGTGCCAGTTTCTTCATGTCCTGGCCGGTGAAGTCCACCACGAAAGCGACGGTACCGTCAGGCTGACGGATAAGATTAGACTGTTTCACGTCACCCGTTGAACGGCGAGTCTGCATGACATACGCGTTATCCGGCGCATGCAGTTTGTCTTCGTCGCGGCTAAAGGTGATCGTGTATTTGAAGTTCATCTCTTTCCCGGCTTCCGGCAGTTGATCCGGCGTCCAGTAAGCGACGATGTTATCGTTGGTTTCATCATTGGTTGGGATTTCAACCAGTTCAACCTTCCCTTTGCCCCAGTCACCTTTCGGGGTCACCCACGCGCTTGGACGCAGGTCGTAGCGGTCATCCAGATCTTCAAAGCGAGAGAACTGACGGCCACGCTGCAGAAGGCCGAAACCTTGCGGGTTTTCCATCGCAAAGCTGCTGACAGCCAGATGTTTCGGGTTGTTCAGCGGTCGCCAGATCCACTCACCGTTACCGGCATGAATAGACAGGCCGTTGGAATCGTGCAGTTCAGGACGGAAGTTGGTCGCCGGTGACGGCTGGTTCGGCCCAAACAGGAACATACTGGTCAGCGGCGCAACGCCCAGTTTACCCACTTTGTCGCGCAGGTAGACTTTAGACTGCACGTCAACCACCGTGTCACGCCCAGGCATGATCACAAAGCGGTACGCGCCCGTTGCACGCGGGGAATCCAGCAGTGCGTAGATAGTCAGACGTTTATCCGTTGGTTTTGGACGTTCGATCCAGAACTCGCGGAAACGTGGGAATTCTTCACCTGATGGCAGCGCGGTATCAATAGCCAGGCCGCGCGCAGAAAGCCCGTACACCTGTCCCGCGCCAATAACGCGGAAGTAGCTGGCGCCGAGCATGCTGACGATTTCGTCGTTTTTATCTTTGCTGTTGATCGGGTAAAGCACCTTGAAGCCTGCAAAGCCCAGATCTTTAACCGTATCTTTGTCGTGCTGCACATCGCCAAAATTGAAGTAATCCGGGCTGTATTTGATTTTACGTACCGCCGTTGCCGTCACTTCATTGATGGCAACAGGGGTATCGAAGTACATACCCTGATGATAAAACTCAAGCTTGAACGGGGTCTTAATATTGTTCCAGTACGCTTTATCGTGATTGAACTGGATCTGCTGATAGTCCGCATATTTCATGTCGCGGAAAACGGAGGGCAAGTTACTTTTCGGCGCTTCGTAGCTCTTGCCTGCCATCGATTTTGCCTGTTTTGCGACATCGTCGATGTTAAAGGCCAGTGCCGATGAGGTATACAGGGATAACACCACTGCAGCACCCAACCAACGCATTTTCATCATCTGTGGTTTATGTTTCATAATAAGTAAGCACTTCCCCCTTTGTGTGCTTATATCGATCCGATCCATTTTAATGGAAACTCAGGCAATCCGACAACATTATCACCGCTTTGTTCAGCTCGCTGGCTCAGGGATTAAGCAAATGAAAGAACCCGCTTTTCACTTTGCGTGCTTATCCTGGAGACAGGGTGTCGGTCTTGGTGTAGGGTTGGCTTCGAATGTAACCATTATGAGTCTTAGGGATAAGGCGAAAAGTCTGAGAATGCACAAAGTTATATGAGCACAACACCTGTAGAACGTGAATACTTCCTCGACTCGATCCGGGCATGGCTGATGCTATTGGGGATCCCCTTCCACATTTCACTGATTTACTCCAGCCACACCTGGCATGTTAATAGTCAAATGCCCTCCTGGTGGCTGACGCTGTTTAATGACTTTATTCACGCCTTCCGCATGCAGGTGTTTTTTGTCATTTCAGGTTATTTCTCTTATATGCTGTTTCTGCGCTACCCCATCAAGCGCTGGTGGAAAGTGCGCGTGGAGCGCGTCGGCATTCCGATGCTCACCGCCATTCCTCTGTTGACGCTGCCGCAGTTCATCATGTTGCAGTACGTAAAGGGTAAGGCGGAGAACTGGCCTAATCTGTCGCTATACGAAAAATACAACACCCTGGTTTGGGAGCTGGTGTCCCACCTCTGGTTCCTGCTGGTGCTGGTGGTCCTTACCACAGTCAGCGTGTTGATTTTTAGCCGCTTTCGCCGCCATTTAAGCGATAAAGCTAACGCCTTTTTCGCCAGTATCACCCTGGGAAAACTGTCGCTGCTCTTTTTGCTGCTGGGCATCGCCTATGCGGCAGTGCGACGGACGCTGTTTATTGTTTATCCGCCGATTCTGAGCGACGGATTATTCAATTTTGTGGTGATGCAGTCGCTGTTCTACATCCCCTTCTTTTTAATCGGGGCGCTGGCCTTTATTTATCCGAAGCTTAAATCGCTGTTTACGACGCCCTCACCGTGGTGTGCTTTTGGTGCCGCCATCGCGTTTGCGGCCTATCTGTTAAATCAGCGCTACGGCAGCGGCGATGCGTGGATGTATGAAACCGAGAGCGTCATTACCATGCTGCTGGGCCTGTGGATGGTGAATGTGGTCTTTGCGCTGGGCCACCGGCTGCTTAATTTTAAGTCCAGCCGCGTCACCTATTTCGTCAATGCTTCGCTGTTTATCTATCTGGTGCACCACCCCCTGACGTTGTTCTTCGGGGCCTATATCACACCGCATATCGCCTCCAACACGCTGGGCTTCTTTACCGGGCTGGTCTTTGTGATTGGAATCGCCATCGTGCTTTACGAAATCCACCTGCGGATACCGCTTCTGCGTTTCCTTTTCTCCGGGAAACCGCAGGTAAGAGCATCATAAACACACGCGGCGCACTGAGTGCGCCGCGTGTGTTTCAGGTCTCTAATTCCTGTCCGCGCTGGGTCAACAGCCGCTGATAAAGATGCAGTGTCTCCTCATCGAAACAGACAAATGTCACTTTTTCGGGCATCGGTTTAAGCGACAGGTAACGATACACGGTGTCTACCGCAATCGTCGCTGCGGCAGCTTTCGGATAGCCATACACTCCGGTGCTAATGGCCGGAAACGCCATGGTTTTATAGCCATTATCAGCGGCCAGACGCAGGCAGTTTCGGTAGGCCTCTTCGAGGATACTCGCCTCGTGCCGATCGCCGCCATGCCATATTGGCCCCACGGCATGAATCACCGCTTTCGCGGGAAGATCGCCCGCAAGCGTAATAACGGCATGACCCGGTGGGCACTCCCCCTGTTGCTGACGCACTGTCTTGCAGGCTTCCAGCAGTTGCGGTCCGGCAGCCCGGTGGATAGCGCCATCCACGCCACCGCCGCCCATCAGTGACGGATTGGCTGCATTGACGATCACATCAACGTGCATCGTCGTGATATCGCCATGAATAACGTCAATTTGCGGTTTCATAAATACCCTCTGCTTCCCGCCATTTTCTTAAGTGTATCGCAGAGGTACCCGAGAGAAAAAACTATCGGGAAAAACCTCTTCCGCCGTAAAGCGGAAGAGCAGACATCAGCGGTACTGAATTTGTACTACCGCGAGCGTTTTTTCAGGATTGAGGTACTTCATGCTGAGGGTGGCGAGGCTGGTATCGGTCACATGGCTATTAAGTGCATCTTCATAACTGACCATGCGCGTATGAATCCGGTTATTTTCCGGGCATGACAACGCAAACTGCCGCGTTTTTGCAGTCACCTCACAGGGGTCGGCGACAATCGCGCCGCGAAAATGAATGACCCCACCCTCAACAACCGTCGCCGCAAAAACCGGGGTTACAAAAAGAGAAACGAGCAGACTAAAACCAGAAGCGAGTTGAGCGATATATTTGGTCACGTATATGTACTCCTCAATGAAAATCGTCCTTGAGGGGTAAAAGCGCTCCATTAAAGCAAACGTAATTTCACGTTTCGGAACTTAGTTGCTCAGTTCCTGTTATCAGCATAGCTCAACGGTGAAGGCCTGCCACATTGGCAAATCATTGATTTTATGAATGATTAAAGCCTCTTCTCCGGCGGTGACCACTGCTGTGATAAATGAAGCGATTTACCATCAGAGACGGTGACAATAATGTTCACCGTATCCCCCGTACCGATATTTAAACTCAGCCGCATTAAATCGATCGTCTGATTAGCGGGGATAAAAAGCCTGTTTTGCTGGCGTGATGTACTTTGGCCCCTCTGCCCTTCCCGTTCAGCCACGATTTGTACCTGACAATCACACGGCGTTGTCAGCGTAACCTGGGGAATAATGGTGGTCATATCGCCCTGCTGCGATGTGTTAAACGTTATTTGACTGGAAAGCGCGGCAAGGAGAATTAAGGTATTCATGATGCACTCCCGAAAAAAAACAGGGCTGAGGCCCTGTTTTTTTGTAGCACAGATTTCAGTATTAATACTGATAAGCTGCAGCGTGGTTACCAAAACCAATCTGGGTAACATTGACCGTAGAATTAGACGCAGTCTGATCAACCATTGCGCCGTTAAATCCACCGTACTGGCTCACATTCATTGTGGAGTCGTGACTGTTCCATTGATCAAGCGTTGCGCTGTTGGCAAAACCATTCTGAGTCAGAGAGATGGTGCTGTCGTCAGAACCTTGTCCAACATCTGCGCCATTACCGCCACCGCTCTGGCTAATAGACAGCGTTGAATCTCTGGCATTGGTCTGCAAGGCGACAGCTGAGTTACCGCCACCGTTCTGGTAAATATTCAGGGTTGAATTTGGGCCATTACCGCCTTGACCATGGCCATGACCGTGTCCATGGCCCCAGCCACCTTGATCAATGAGACCGGCCATAGCACTACCAGAAACGACGATTGCTGCAAGAGCTGCCACTTTGATAAATTTCATGGTAAAACCCCCATCGGATTGATTAAAGTCGCCGCGAATAACTAACGTTGAATAACGCGAATTGCCATTTGCGACTGTTTTTGCACTACAACTGCGTTTTTCTGTGTACCGTACTGCGTGATGCTTGCCCTATTACCTGACCCTTTCTGGATAATTTTCGCACTATTACCAAATCCATCCTGCGTAATATCTGCATCATTCGCAAAGCCGCTCTGAGCAATATACGCAATATTATAAGTCCCTGATTGATCAACCCGCGCCCTGTTACCTGACCCATCCTGGGAAACGATGGACAATAATTTTGAACCGTCCTGGCGCACCTGAGCGTCATTAAGTACACCCTGTTGACCAATAATGGCTGCCTGATTTAATGATGTACGGCTTAATTCATTTACCGCAAAGTTATATTCAGAGGTAGCCAAATCTGAATTCGCCGCGGTGACAACCCCAGGCGCTCCCAGTAATGTAAACATCATAAATAACGATGTGTTTTTCATGTTGCCACCCTGGACCTGGCTGTTTTAAAAGACTTCAGGTTAGAACAACGCATATTTTGTTAACGCGTCGTTACGGTGAAGAGTATGTCTGCCGAAACACGTTAAATATCTCACCCGCGCGGCTTATTTTTATTTTTCAGGTCACCTCAAAGTAGTAATTCCTGAACAAAAATAGCGATAAGCGAATCCATTTAATTTCTATAAAGCCTTATCCATCGCAAATGAGTGAAACATCGCAGCGGCTGTTCCGACGCGAGAGAGGAAGGGTTAAACGTAACGACAGGATGACATTAACGTTAATGTGTGACACAAGACGCGATTTCTTAAGGCGAAGCGGCATTCATTCCGTAGGTTAGTTTTTTTTTGAAACTCATACTTTAAAATTTCTGAAAAAGAATAGCATAAAAACATTAAAATCAGTTACATATAAATAATTGTATGATTTTTAAAATCTGTGCATCATTATTTAGCTGTACAACTTTTTCATCAATTAAAGACTTTCAAGAAGGCACGTATTCATAAATTAATATTGATTTTTACATCTTGTTACACGTTTAACACTTGCTTTAAACTTCGTAAAAGCTAGATTGAAATTAGATGTACGAAATTCGTTTTATATTTTCCTCCCTTGTGGAGGTTATGGTTTGATTCTACACACAGCAGCGCAACATCTGTCAGTACTTCTGGTGTCCTCTTTTCGCAGGAGGACAACTGCCAGGTGTCATAAAAAAGTGGGGTTTCATCATGTATAATGAAGTCCATAGTTTACATGGTCATACATTACTGTTGATCACAAAACCTTCTTTGCAGGCGACCGCTTTATTACAACATTTAAAGCAATCTTTATCACTGAACGGGAAATTGCATAATATTCAACGTTCTTTCGATGATATTGCACCTGGCTGCATTATTCTTTTCGATATGATGGAAGCGGATAAAAAGCTCATCCATTACTGGCAAGATACTTTGAGCAGGAAAAACAATAACATCCGCGTGTTATTATTGAATACGCCTGACGAGTATCCTTTCCGGGACATTGAAAGTTGGCCGCATATCAATGGCGTGTTCTACGTCACTGAAGAAGAGAATCGGGTGGTAGAAGGCCTGCAAGGTATCTTGCGAGGAGAGTGTTATTTTTCGCAAAAGCTGGCCAGCTACCTTATCACGCACTCCGGAAATTACCGCTACAACAGTTCAGAGTCAGCACTGCTAACGCACCGCGAGAAAGAGATCCTGAACAAATTGCGCATTGGTGCTTCAAATATTGAAATCGCCCGTTCGTTATTTATCAGCGAAAATACGGTAAAGACGCACCTTTATAATCTTTTCAAGAAGATAGCTGTTAAAAACCGAACTCAGGCGGTTTCATGGGCAAACGATAACCTCAGGCGTTAATCACATGAAACGCACCATGAGTTGGATTGCCGCAGCGGGCTTTCTGCTCGCTGCCGGGAACCTGAAGGCCGTCGAGGTCGAAGTTCCCGGATTGTTAACGGACCATACCGTCTCTTCTGTCGGACACAATTTTTATCGTGCCTTCAGTGATAAATGGGACAGTACGTATCCTGGAAATATAACAATCAACGAGCGGCCCAGTGCACGATGGGGAAGTTGGATAACAATAACGGCTAATCAGTTCGTTATTTATCAAACATTTTTATTTCCCACCAAAATAGACTTCGATAAAAACGTAGCCTTGGCGCTGGCGCAATCAGAAGACGCTATTAATCGCATGCAAATAGACAAAGCGCTATTAAGCACTAGTGATTTAGCAAAAGACGAGTTCTAGCGAACCTATATCCGGAGGCTGTCATGCGTATTGCATATGCAGTTGTTTCGATAATGCTTATCACCCCATTAAGCTGGGCCGGGAATATGACATTCCAGTTCCGTAATCCCAACTTTGGTGGTAATCCGAATAATGGGGCGTTCATGTTAAATGAAGCCCAGGCGCAAAATTCTTATAAAGATCCCAGCTTCGAGGATTTTAGCGTGGATACGCCATCTGCACTGGACAACTTCACCCAGGCGATTCAGTCGCAAATTTTGGGCGGTTTGCTGACCAATATCAACACCGGCAAACCCGGCCGCATGGTGACCAATGACTTCATTGTCGATATTGCCAACAGGGACGGGCAGCTCCAGTTGAACGTTACCGATCGTAAAACCGGAAAAACCTCAACCATTCAGGTTTCCGGTTTACAAAATAACTCGACTGACTTTTGAACAACCCCAAAATAAGGACAACGATCATGCAGCGCTTCCTGATACTTGTTGCAGTGTGCTTATTGAGCGGTTGTTTAACTGCTCCACCTAAAGAAGCTGCAAAACCGACATTAATGCCTCGGGCTCAAAGTTATCGTGATTTAACCCATTTGCCTGCCCCGACAGGTAAAATATTTGTCTCCGTCTACAACATTCAGGATGAAACCGGGCAATTTAAACCTTACCCGGCAAGTAACTTCTCTACGGCCGTACCGCAAAGCGCCACCGCCATGCTGGTGACCGCGCTGAAAGATTCGCGCTGGTTTATTCCACTGGAACGTCAGGGGCTGCAAAACCTGTTAAATGAACGAAAAATTATTCGTGCGGCGCAGGAGAATGGTACCGTTGCAGATAATAACCGCATGCCGCTGCAATCTCTGGCTGCGGCGAACGTTATGATTGAAGGGTCGATTATCGGTTACGAAAGTAACGTGAAATCTGGCGGTGCTGGCGCACGTTATTTTGGTATCGGTGCAGATACCCAGTATCAGCTCGACCAAATTGCCGTTAACCTGCGTGTCGTTAACGTCAGTACCGGGGAAGTGCTCTCTTCGGTAACCACCAGCAAAACCATACTCTCTTATGAAGTGCAGGCCGGGGTGTTCCGCTTCATTGACTATCAGCGTCTGCTGGAGGGTGAAATCGGTTATACCTCTAACGAGCCGGTGATGATGTGCCTGATGTCAGCCATTGAAACCGGAGTTATCTTCCTGATAAATGATGGTATCGACCGCGGGCTGTGGGATCTGCAAAACAAAGCAGACGTGCAAAACCCGGTACTGGTGAAATACCGCGATATGTCGGTTCCTCCGGAATCCTGACAGGACGCGCATAAAAAAGGCGAGATAGTTATCTCGCCTTTTTTTATTCACTCACCGCTGGCACGTTTTGCGCTTTTTCTCGTCGTGCCGCCAGCCACAGACCACTGTTCTTCATGGCATAGCCAAACAGCAACCCCAACGCCAGCGAGGGGACCACCAGCTTCCAGTCACCCTGCCCCGCAAAGGTGGCACACGCCCCCATAAACGTGCCTGGTACAAACGACAGCAACAGATGCTTTGCCTGAACGCACATCAAAAAGGCGACCACGCCCGTCATGATATAGCCGAGGATCTCCAGATGCGGAGCGAGCGCACTGCCCTTCATGATAACCAGCGCCCAGATAACGCCGCTCATCAGCGTGCAGCCTGAGATAAAAAGCCCTTTGATCCCGCCCTGCGGGCAGGCGAAGTAGGCCGTGCAGCCGAGAAATCCAGCCCAGCTGAGCAGTCCGAGAGAGACGGCCACCCATCCCCAAAGCCCGGAGAGGATACCTGTTGTGAGTGCGATACAAAGTAATATGTTCATGGCGCGCATCTTAGCAGAAGCGCGCCATGGAAATGAGATCAGAAGCACATTATATGCAAGATGATGCGTTGCGTTGCAGAACTAATGTGATCATGATCACTCTTCATTCTCTTCTTCCAGCTCATCCCACATTGCAGCGATGGCGTCACGCGTCAGGGGAGCCAGCGTTCTCCAGAATGGCGAGGTGGCATGCGCTTCAACTTTCCCAAGGAATGTCCCGACCCACGGCAGCAGATACATTTCGAACAAGGTTTCGATGGCTTCGTTCTCATCGTCACCGGCGTGGTCCTCAATCCAGGATGCGGCCAGCAGCAGCGTACCGATATGATCGGCAGGCGTGTCGGTCAGCGGCATGCCGCGCTCTGAAAGAAAAGCGCGCACTTCCGCTTCCGTTGCCCCTTCCTGCCAGGCAGAGCGGTAAGGTGAAACACGGCACTCTTCCCCCACAAACAGCGCGTTGTAATCTGTGGAGATTTGCTGCATGTCGCAGCTTTTCTGCAGGCGCTCCAGTAAATCATCCTGTTCCAGCGGCCAGTTCTGCGCCAGTTTCCCTTCACGAATTAATGTAAAGAGCGGGACCAGCAGCGGGTCTTGAGGCTGGCGGTAGTACAGCGTACCCAGCACGCGGCAAAGGATGGAAAACTCATTCATTTTTTTATTCCATTACACAATTAAAGATCGGCAAATTCGGCAATCGGTTCCATTCCGCGCGACTCAAGGAAATCGAGCATGCGACGAGGGGTCACGTTCAGGATTTGCGCTTCCGGGAAGTTAACATCATTCAGCACTTTCAGGCACTCGCTGAAATCACCCAGTGTGAACGCAGTATGGGAATCTGAACCCAGCGCCACCATGCCTCCGGCATCACGCACTGCGGCCGCCACTTCGCGGCAGTTCGCTTCACTGCCCTTACGCGAGTGCACGAAGGAGGAGTTGTTAATCTCCAGCGCCACGTGATGCTTCGCTGCCGCCTGCGCGACAGCCTGAATATCGATTGGGTACTTCGGGTTGCCGGGGTGGCTAATAATATGCACGTTGCCGCTGGCAATGGTGGCAATCATCGCTGCGGTGTTGGTTTCTTTATCCTGAGGCGCAAAGACAGGTTCATGGAAACCGGCGAGAATAAGGTCAAGAGATGTCAGCATCGGGCCGGTGCAGTCGATCTCACCGTCGGTATTTTTAATGTTCGCCTCAATGCCACGCAGTATCCCAATACCGTCCACCAGGCGTGGCCAGATCCGCATATTCACAAAATGCCAGTAGTGCGGCGCATCCGCCATATCCGGGCCATGATCGGTGATCGCAAAAAGCCTGATGCCCTTGAGCTTCGCTTGTGCAATGTAATCATGGAGGTTGCTATACGCGTGGGTGCTGGCGACGGTGTGCATATGCAGGTCAACGGGATACATCTCTCTCTCCTCTGCGGTTTTTCCAAAGGATAGCAGTTATCTGCTGCGATTATTAGCAAAAACCCGGCTAACGCCGGGTTTCACTTAGTAGCCGCGCGTTCTGTCGACCTGCCCGGTCACCGCGTTGCCCTGCTCTATCTCACTGATGGTGTGCGTAATATAGGCCACCGCCTCTGCCGGACGCGTCACGGCGGCGACGTGTGGGGTCATCGCCACGCGCGGATGTGCCCACAGCGGGCTCTCTGCCGGCAACGGCTCGCGGCTGTACACATCCAGCATCGCGCCTTTCACCTTGCCACCCTCAAGGGCTTTTAGCAGATCGGCTTCCACCAGATGAACCCCGCGCGCCAGATTCATCACGTAACTCTGATCCGCCAGCTGATTCAGAAGCGCGCTATTAATAATGCCGACCGTTTCCGCCGTATTCGGCAGCAGATTGATCAGTACGCGCGTCCCCTTCAGAAACACCGGGAGTTCATCTGTTCCGGCAAAACTCTCAACGCCAGGATAGTTCTTGCGGCTGCGGCTCCAGCAGCGCAGCGGGAAGCCCCACGGTGCCAGCGCTTCGGCCACTTTTGAGCCGAGCACGCCCGCCCCGAGAATACCGATAGTAAACTCTTCACGTTGATATTCTGGCAGCGGCTCCCAACGGGATTGCAGTTTTAAGGCCTGATAATCGTCAAAACGCCGGAACCAGTGCAGCACCTGACTCACGGCATATTCCTGCATTTGCTGGCCCATGCCGGTATCTTCCAGGCGGAACAGGGGGATTTCCTCCGGCAGCATTTCAGGGTGCGCTTTCAGTTTGCTCAGAATGGAATCCACACCGGCACCGAGGGCAAAAACGGCCTTCAGCTTGCGCCCCTGGAGCATCTCGACCGGGGGATGCCACACCAGCGCGTAGTCTGCATGTTCGTTATCACCGCGCTTCCATTCACGCACGCGCGCCCCCGGTAACGCTGCCGAAAGTGCCTTAATCCAGTAAGCCGTATCAAAAGTGGGGTGATAGAAGATAATATCCATACTCATTCCTGCCTTTTTTGCGCTGTTTTATTTTCATTTTCAACTGGATTGCCAGCATAACAAATTTATCGCCGGACCGCGTTGCCGATAAAAAAGGCGCTTTCAGCACATTTAAGAATCATGTTGTTTGAAGTTTGTCTAAATGCGCTAATTTACTGAAAAAGTGTGTTGACGGCTGTTCGGCTTTTCCTTACATTAGCGCCCGTCCCGACAACAACGGGATGACAATATGGTGAGGTGTCCGAGTGGCTGAAGGAGCACGCCTGGAAAGTGTGTATACGGCAACGTATCGGGGGTTCGAATCCCCCCCTCACCGCCATATTTAAAGAAGAGCTCGCATGAAAATGCGGGCTTTTTTTTCGCATGTTGCTCGCTTGCGGCGGGATGAGAACCTTGAGCCCCGTGCGCTCTTTATGTCGGGTGGCGCTGCGCTTACCCGACCTACAAAAAACTACTCTTCAACCATCCGTGCATACTCTTCTGTAAGAAAATCCACCAGCGCCCTGACGGACGGCAGTAATCCGCGTCTTGATGGATAAACCGCATGAATCACTTCTCTTTTTGGCTCCCACGCCTCCAGCACCCGAATCAGCTCTCCTGATGCCAACTGATCTTTCACCATCAATATCGGCAGTTGCACCACACCGATCCCCGCCATGGCCGCTTCACGCAGCGCCAGCATGTCGGTGGTAATCAGGCGCGGGGTAAAATGGATTTCTGCTTTCGCGCCTTCCGGGCCGCATAATTGCCATTTATGGATATGCTTACCCTCGCCCATACTCAACCCGGGCCAGGCGCTGAGTTCTGACGGCATCGACGGTTTTCCCAGGCGTTCAATCAAGGCCGGGCCCGCGACCAGGCAATGTCCCCGGTCGGCAAGCACCCGTAATACCAGATCGCTGTCATCAAACGGACGGGGACGCACGCGGATCGCCACATCCACACCTTCCCCCACCAGATCGACCCGCCGGTTCGTTGCTTCCAGCTGAAGGTTGATCCCGGGATAGCGCACCATAAACCGCGCCAGCATCGGGCCGACATGCACATGCAACAACGTGACAGGACAGGTGAGCCTGACGATACCGCGCGGTTCCGCCTGCAGCGCGGCCACGGCTTCTTCCGCTGCTTCCGCTTCAACCATCATGGCTTTGCAGTGTTGATAGAACGTCTGCCCGACCTCCGTTACCGTAAATTGTCGCGTTGTACGTTGAATTAACCGCACGCCGAGCCGCTCTTCAAGCTGCGCAATACGGCGGCTCAGCCTGGACTTAGGCAGATCGAGTGCCCGCCCTGCTGCAGCAAAACCACCGTAGTCGACCACTTTCACAAACCACACAAAGTCATTGAGATCCTGCATAAATCCTCATCGTTCTATTTTCAGAACAGTGAATGCCATTTTCACTCTCTACCGGAACATTAACTCTGAATATAAGCTAATTACATCAACAGAACATCAGGAGTTCATCATGAAAAACGTAACAGGCGTCTATACCGCCCCCCGTCAACACTGGGTTGGCAATGGTTTCCCGGTGCGTTCGATGTTTTCTTATCAGACACACGGCGAGTCGCTGAGCCCGTTCTTACTGCTGGACTACGCAGGCCCGCATACCTTCCCGGCGGACGGCACAAAACGCGGGGTGGGCGAGCATCCGCATCGTGGTTTTGAAACGGTCACCATTGTCTATTCCGGCGAAGTGGAGCATCGCGACTCCACCGGCAGAGGCGGCGTCATTGGTCCGGGCGACGTGCAGTGGATGACAGCCGGTGCAGGCATTCTGCATGAAGAGTTCCACTCCAGCGCGTTCGCGCACAAAGGCGGAGAACTCAAGATGATGCAGCTTTGGGTCAACCTGCCGGCGAAAGACAAAATGGCCACGCCGGGCTATCAGAGCATTACCAAAGCCGATATCCCGGTGGTGACGCTGCCCGACAACAGCGGCTCGCTGCGGGTTATCGCTGGTCACTACGACGATGTTAGCGGCCCGGCGCATACCTTCTCACCGCTGAACGTGTGGGACATTGCCCTCAACCAGGGCAGCCACGTCACGCTCAGTCAGCCAGAGGGCTGGAGCACGGCGCTGGTGGTGCTGGAAGGCCATGTCACGGTGAACGGTACGGCTCACGCGGGAGAAGCACAGCTGGTGGTCATGAGTCAGGAAGGTGACAGGTTACACCTGGAAGCCAGCAGCGATGCCAAAGTACTGCTGATGGCCGGTGCGCCGCTGAATGAACCGATTGTGGGCTACGGCCCGTTCGTGATGAACAGTAAAACCGAAATCAATGAAGCCATTCGTGATTTCAACTCCGGCCGTTTCGGCCAGATCTAACCGTAATAAAGGAGATGAACATGTCTACACCTGCCAACTTTAATGGAGCACGTCCGGTCATTGATGTGAACGATGCGGTGATGTTGCTTATCGACCACCAGAGTGGCCTGTTCCAGACCGTCGGCGATATGCCGATGCCTGAGCTGCGTGCCCGTGCGGCGGCTCTGGCGAAAATCGCGACGCTTGCGAACATCCCGGTGATCACCACCGCTTCCGTCCCGCAGGGCCCGAACGGTCCGCTCATCCCGGAAATTCATGCCAACGCGCCGCATGCACAGTATGTGGCACGTAAAGGGGAGATCAACGCCTGGGATAACCCGGAATTTGTGGCCGCGGTTAAAGCCACCGGACGTAAGACGTTGATTATCGCCGGTACCATCACCAGCGTCTGCATGGCATTTCCGTCGATTAGCGCAGTGGCGGATGGCTATAAAGTCTTTGCGGTGATTGATGCGTCCGGTACTTACAGCAAAATGGCGCAGGAGATCACCCTGGCCCGTGTGGTGCAGGCGGGCGTAGTGCCAATGGATACGGCGGCTGTTGCCTCTGAGATCCAGCGGACATGGAACCGTGAAGATGCGGCCGAGTGGGCAGAAGTCTACACGCACATTTTCCCGGCGTACCAGCTGCTGATCGAGAGCTACGGTAAGGCGCAGGAAGTGGTGAAAAACAGCGAAGCGCTCGATTCACAGCGTTAAGCGCCCGTGCTGTGACCAAAGCTGATTAAGGCTTAACCGAACACGCATTAAAGCTGAAAATCTGCTTGACCGTTTTAGCGCAACTCCCTATAGTAGCGCCCCGTTGCCCCCCAAGCGGTCAGGCAGCAAAACAATATGGTGAGGTGTCCGAGTGGCTGAAGGAGCACGCCTGGAAAGTGTGTATACGGCAACGTATCGGGGGTTCGAATCCCCCCCTCACCGCCATATTCAAGACAAGAGCTCGTACGAAAGTACGGGCTTTTTTCTTTTATAGTCTCCGAAAGGGGGGGGATGAGAATCCCCGACCGGGGTTCGACAACTGGCGACAGCCAGTTGGACAGACTGCGAGCGCAGCGAACAGGCTGCCCGAAGGGCGAGCGAAGCGAGTCAATCCCCCCCTCACCGCCATATTCAAGACAAGAGCTCGTACGAAAGTACGGGCTTTTTTCTTTTATAGTCGCCTTATCCCGCCGACAAGCCTCGTAGGCCCGTGCAAGCGTAGCGCCGCCGGGCGAAACCCACAAAGCGCACATTGCCAGCTGTCTGAGCCCGTATAGCAATACGGGCTACCACCATTAATTGTTCAGTTTCCCTGTGTTCTGCTCTCTCACGACAGAAGTCGTCTGTTCTGGATTCGCAGCAGGTTCATCTTTACGCTCTTCCAGCCAGTAATCCGCATTTTTAATCCCCAGTCGAATCGGGTCAAAGTGCGGATCAACCCCCTGCGCATTCTGAATTTCATAATCCTTAAGGCTGGCAAACGCTTTTTTATGTAAAAGCACAATGGCAATAATGTTAAGCCATGCCATCAGCCCTACCCCAATATCCCCCAGCCCCCATGCCAGATCCGCCGTACGAACTGTGCCATATACCGTTGAAGCCATCAGGCATAATTTGAGAACGAATGTCAGCCATGGACGGTGAATTTTACGGTTGATGAAGGCGATATTGGTTTCAGCAATATAGTAGTAAGCAATAATGGTCGTGAAGGCAAAGAAGAACAGCGCAACAGCAACAAAGTAATTACCAAAGCCTGGCATCATACTTTCCATTGCCGTCTGCACATAGCCAGGTCCTGCTGCCACGCCGGAAATACCGGTGTAGAGTGCAGCACCGTCAATGCCCTGGACGTTATACAGACCGGTGATCAACAGCATAAACCCGGTCGCCGAGCAGACAAACAGCGTGTCGATATAGACCGAGAAAGCCTGAACCAGCCCCTGCTTCACCGGATGGCTCACTGCCGCCGCGGATGACGCATGCGGCCCGGTACCTTGCGCCGCCTCGTTGGAATAGACCCCGCGCTTAACGCCCCACATGATAGCCTGACCAAGAATGGCACCAAAACCAGCTTCCAGACCAAAAGCGCTTTTCCAGATCAACAGAATCACACCAGGAAGCTCAGTAATATTAATGGCGATAATAACGCAAGCCACAATAATATAGCCGAGCGCCATAAACGGAACGACCATACTGCTAAAACTGGCGATCCTTTTCACACCACCGAAAATAATAAAACTTAACAGTACGGCAAGTAATGCCGCCGTGACATTTGGATCAAGCCCAAATGCAATATCCAGGCTGGCACCAATCGAGTTTGCTTGTACCCCTGGCAGTAATAAACCGCAGGAGAAAATGGTGACGACGGCAAATAACCATGCATACCATTTAACGCCTAATCCTTTTTCAATATAAAAGGCAGGACCGCCACGATATTCACCGTTGATTTTTTCTTTATAAACCTGGCCCAACGTAGATTCCACAAACGCAGAGCTGGCCCCCAAAAACGCCACAATCCACATCCAGAAAAGTGCGCCCGGTCCACCGAAGGTAATAGCGGTGGCAACGCCAGCAATGTTCCCGGTCCCTACACGCCCTGCCAGCGTCATCGTCAGTGCCTGGAACGACGATACGCCAGCATCGGTAGGACGCCCCTGAAACATCAAGGTAATCATATGTTTTATATGACGTAACTGCAAAAAACGACTACGTAATGAGAAATAGAGGCCGACACCCAGACATAAAAATATTAACGCCGGGCTCCAGATAACACCGTTAATTGCACCAACCAGTTCGTTCATGTATGACCCTCAACGTGATGTTCCAGGGAAACGGTTCCCCATGGGATTTTCTTGTTAGAATGTTGTTTGAATCAGTACGAAACATAGAGAATTAGACACAATACACCAACTTAATTTTCACATCTTAGTAACATTATGTGACAACATTCACGTTTAAATTTGAGCGAACAATTAGCGCGATCATGATATTCATGGGTACTTTGTGGATATTATAAATACACATCACATTTCGCTGAGCGTGATAAAAAAACCAGCGTCAAAAATGAATAACCGACATGATCAATTCCGCAAGACAGGCAATCTTTTAAAAGACAACCAGACGCGAGTCGTGAGAAGAAATAAACGAAGCTTCCCGGCATTACGCCGGGAAGAGATGACAGGTGAGCGGTAAAACGGCGATGTTTTACCGTCAGTCGGAATAGACTTCCAGCGTGCGTTGGCACAGCGCCGACCGCACACAATCTTCTTTGGTAAAGCGTACTACCCCAATCATGTCGTCTTCCTCAAAACGTGACATGGCGTCGCTCAAGCCGGATTTCACGCCGGATGGCAGGTCGCACTGGGTAATATCACCATTGACGATAACCGTCACGTTCTCCCCGAGGCGCGTTAAGAACATCTTCATTTGCGCAGCGGTCACGTTCTGAGCCTCGTCAAGAATGACGACCGCATTTTCAAATGTACGTCCGCGCATATAGGCGAACGGCGCGATTTCCACCTTGCCAATCTCTGGTCGCAGGCAGTACTGCATAAAGGATGCACCCAGTCGCTTCACCAGTACGTCATATACGGGCCTGAAGTAAGGGGCAAACTTCTCCGATATGTCACCGGGTAAGAAGCCGAGATCTTCATCAGCTTGCAGTACCGGACGGGTAACAATAATTCTCTCCACGTCCTTATGGATCAGGGCCTCCGCTGCTTTGGCTGCACTGATCCAGGTTTTCCCGCATCCGGCTTCACCGGTTGCAAAGATGAGCTGTTTACTCTCGATAGCATTCAGGTAGTGCGCCTGAGCCTCATTGCGCGCCACAATTGGGGAATTATCACGGCTGTCCCGCGCCATGCCAATTGCTTCTACGCCACTCATCTGCACAAGCGAGGTGACCGATTCTTCTTCACGCTGTTTATGACTACGTGAATCCCGTCTCAGCACACGTTTTGCTTCGCGACGAGCTTTGATCACTGCTTTTTGTCTTCCCATGGATAGCACCTTGAGTTGTTGGTATTCATCACACGCGCCAGTTTCGGCACGATTATGCGCACGAACATCAGAGGGTTGGCTTCCTTGTAAGCCATTGCTTGCCTTGCCGGATGACGATACAGAATAGCTACGCGCACCATTCTGCACGTCGGTAGAATCTGATTTCTGAATAAAAGGGGAGAATTTAGTGGTGAGGAAATCGCTGCCGGAGTCTGAGCCTCCGCGCCGGGTACTGCGGTTGTTGTGTTTACCTTGTCCAGTACAGGACGATACCATTCGCGATCTCCATAGTGATTCAGCATCACTGCCGGGAACTACCGCTGTCTTATCTTAAGTACATCAGGGATTATCATAAATGCAACATTTATTTTACCTGAATGCAACTTTTAAGACTGCTCCTGCAGTTGAAAACAGTCTCATACAGGAATATTACAGAAATATAACAGAGGGATAGTCATATGAAAAAATAATGTCCCCACGAACTATCGCAGGGACAATTATCAGGCTTCTATCAGCCCTTGCGCGAGCCAGGCGTTCGAATCGCGCACGCCTGGCAGCGCGAAGAAATAGCCGCCGCCGATAGGTTTAACGTACTCTTCCAGCGCTTCGCCGTTTAACCGCTTCTGCACGGTGAGGAAGCCCTTCTCCAGATCGTGCTGATAGCAGACAAACAGCAGCCCCATATCCAGCTGACCGGAATTGGTCACCCCCAGCGAGTAGCTATAGCCCCGGCGCATCATCAGGTTTGACTGCGTCTCTTTGGTGCGCGGGTTCGCCAGCCGGATATGGCTGTCCAGCGCAATGGTATCGCCATTAGGATCGCTGGCGTAATCCGGCACATCATGCTCGTGCTTCATGCCAAGCGGCGCCCCGCTCTGCTTGTCACGGCCAAAGATCGTCTGCTGCTCTTTAAGCGGCGTGCGATCCCAGAATTCCACATGGAACTGAATCACCCGCACCGCCTGATAGCTCCCGCCGACGGCCCAGGCAGGCTCACCCTGATCGGCTGTGACCCAGACGACCTCTTTCATTAGCGCGCCGTTGCTGCTGTCCGGGTTGGCGGTGCCATCCTTAAAGCCCAGCAGGTTCACCGGCGTCTCTTTGCCTTTGCTGCGGGCAGCATGGTCAGAGATAAACCCTTCCCGCTTCCAGCGCACGCTCAACAGATCAGGCGTGTGTTTGATGATATCCCGCAGAGCGTGGATCACCGTGTCCTGCGTGTTAGCGCAAATCTGCAGGAGCAGATCGCCGTGGCAGAGAGCAGCATCCAGAGAATCATTCGGGAAACGCGTCATTTTTTGCAGCGCTTTCGGCTTCTGTTTTGCCAGCCCGTAACGTTCATCAAACAGCGATTCGCCCAGCGACACCGTAATGGTCAGATTATCCGGGGCGATGAACGACCCTAAGATCCCCGAGTCCATAGGCGGCAGTCTTGGATTTGGCGTTTCTGGCGCCGGTCCCCCTGCAGTCAAAAACGCGATGCGCGTGGTCAGCAGGCGAAACAGGCGCTCCAGGTCAGCTTTATCACTTGCCAGCGAATCAAAGGCCACCAGCATCATGGAGGCCTGCTGTGGTGTCAGAATGCCCGCCTGATGCTCGCCATAGAAAGGCTGCGTCTCCATACGGGCATCCGGTGACAGCGTACCGGGCGCACTTTGCGGTTTTACCGCATGCGCCACCGGACACCCTCCGGCCAGGGCAAATGCGCCCCCCAGCGCCCCTACCCCTTTCAACAACCGACGACGTGACGGTTCTGCCACGTCGTATTCGTCATGCTTGTTCATCGTGCTTAGTCCAGACCCAGTACGCCACGCAGCAGGGAGAGATCTTCCGCCAGGGTGGTAATCGGGCCTTTCAGCGCGTTACGGTCGGCGTCGGTCAGTTTGTCGTAGGTTTCAAACCCGTCTTTGGTGCGGTACTTCGCCAGAATGGTGTCGACTTTCTTAAAGTTGGCATCCACTTTCGCCAGCAGCTCGCTGTTCTCTTTCTGCAGCTGTGGGCGCAGCAGGTTAACAATTTTCTGCGCGCCATCGACGTTCGCCTGGAAATCCCACAGATCAGTGTGGCTGTAGCGATCTTCTTCACCGCTGATTTTGCTGGCGGCCACTTCTTCAATCAGTCCGGCCGCACCGCCCACCACTTTAGATGGCGGGAAGGCCAGCTCGCTGATGCGCTTTTGCAGCTCCAGCACGTCGCTGTTGAGCTGATCGGCATACTTCTCCATCCCTTTGGTAGAGTTATCGCCAAACAGGGCTTTCTCCAGACGGTGGAAGCCGGTGAATTTTGGATCGGCCGCTTTCTGCTCGTAATCGTCTTCACGGGCATCAATGCTGCCATCAAGATCGGAGAACAGCTCCGCAATCGGCTCAATGCGCTCGTAGTGCTGACGGGTGGGCGCATACAGGGATTTCGCTTTGTCGATATCGCCCGCTTTCACCGCATCCGTAAAGGCTTTGGTTCCCGCTGCCAGGTCTGCCGTCTCTTTGATGACATACGCTTTATAAGCGGTGATGGCATCGCCCAGGCTCAGCAAGGCCGTGCCTTTCGCGGCATCCGCTGTGGCATTCCCCTTAACGATGAGCTTACCTTTCGGGTTGGTCAGCAGACCGCAGGTCATGTCATATTCACCCGGCTGCAGGTTAGCCGTCATTTTCTGGCTAAAGCCCGGCGCGATATTTTCGCGCTCTTCCACGACCATCACGCCTTTGAGAATTTCCCACTCCAGCGCTTTCTGGCTGTGGTTCTGAATAATAAATTGTGTCTTACCGCTGTTGACCGTAATGGTCATCGGCTCACACTGCTTATCATTCACCGTCACCTTGACCTGTGGAATATCAGCAGCCTGAGCGGCGAAGGCAGAAGCAACAAGCGCTGCCACACCAACCTGTAACGCACTACGACGAAATTGAATTGCCATGACCCTTCCCTTTTAAAAGTATGTTGTAACTACAGTAAGCACATCAGGGCGCAGTACGCGACGGCTGAGCGCTGGGGCGCAATGGCATAAAGAACAGCGCCAGCGCCGGAATAAGATAGATAAAGTACATCGCCACTTCACTGACGCTTGGCGTTTCCTGGTAGCCGAAGATCCCTTCGAGCAGCGTGCCGGTCAGTGAATGGGTAGAAAGAACATTGCTGAGATCGAACGCCACATCCTGGAAGTGGTTCCACAGACCCGCCTCATGGAAAGCGCGAATCGCCCCTGCCGCCAGCCCTGCGGCCACCAGCAAAATGAACAGGCTGGTCCATTTAAAGAAGGCCCCCAGGTTCAGGCGAATGCCGCCCCAGTAGAGCAGGAAACCCAGCACCACGGCCGTTGCCAGCCCCAGCATCGCCCCCAGCGGTGGCCAGATCCCCACATCCTGCTGAAAGGCAGCCAGCAGGAAGAAAACGGATTCCAGACCTTCACGCGCCACGGCGAAAAAAACCATCATGATCAGCGCCCAGCCGTGATGATTTCCCTTCTGCAGGGCATTATCTACCGCCTGCTCCAGCTGCACCTTCACGTTACGCGAGACTTTACGCATCCAGAACACCATCCAGGTGAGGATCACCACCGCTATCACGGCAACGATACCTTCGAACAGCTCCTGCTCTTTCTGCGGGAATTCACCGGTGGTTTCATTGATCAGAATGCCCAGGCCCAGACAGAGCGCAGCGGCGAGGAAAACCCCTATCCACATCACCCCAATCCAGCGTCCGCGCTGGGTTCGCTTCAGATAACTGGCGATGAGGCTAACAATGAGGGCCGCTTCCAGGCCTTCGCGTAACATAATGAGAAATGGAACAAACATGCAGACACCTTAAATGTTTATCGCGGTCAACTGATGCAAAGAAAGGTAAATTCTTGTGATAGTGATTATCATTACGGCGATAAGAAAAACAAGCGAAATGTGTGGTTTTTGATGACGAGTTGTAAACGCATCGCGGGGTAATAGTTGCGCTCGTGACGTTCCGGTTTATAAGGTATAACGAAAATGCCCATTTACGGTTAATCAGCGCTGTGGCTAAATATCCGCCTCGCAAACTAACCGAAAATAAACCATGTTTAAGATTGTCCATTTCCTGCTGGCGCTGGTGATTATTCTTGCGCTTGCCTGGCTGGTAAGTTTTGACCGCCGAAAAATTCGCATTCGCTTTGTTTTACAGCTGATCGTTATTGAAATTGCGCTGGCGTTCTTTTTCCTGCACGCCGAAAGCGGGTTATTCCTGATTAAATACGTCTCCGGTTTCTTTGAATCACTGCTGAAATTTGCCGGCGAAGGGACCAATTTCGTCTTTGGCGGAATGGGTGAAAAAGGGCTGGCGTTCATTTTCCTCGGCGTGCTTTGCCCGATTATTTTTATCTCCGCACTCATTGGTATTCTTCAGCACTGGCGCATTCTGCCGATTTTTATTCGGCTGATTGGCACGCTGCTGTCAAAACTGAACGGCATGGGCAAGCTGGAATCCTTTAACGCGGTGAGTTCGCTGATCCTCGGACAGTCTGAAAACTTTATTGCCTACAAGGGCGTACTGGGCGATCTCTCGTCACGTCGTCTGTTCACCATGGCGGCCACGGCCATGTCGACCGTCTCCCTGTCGATTGTCGGTGCCTATATGACCATGCTCGACGCTAAATTTGTGGTGGCGGCGCTCATTCTGAACATGTTCAGCACCTTTATTATTCTCTCCGTCATCAACCCGGTTCGCGCGGAAGCGGAGCCGGATATTAAGCTCGAAAAACTGCATGAATCCCAGAGCTTCTTCGAAATGCTGGGCGAGTATATTCTGGCCGGTTTTAAAGTGGCGATGATTATTCTGGCGATGCTGATTGGCTTTATTGCGCTTATTAGCGCCATTAACGCCCTCTTCTCCAGCGTATTTGGTATGAGCTTCCAGCAGATCCTGGGCTATGTGTTTTATCCGCTGGCGTGGCTGGTGGGTATTCCGCTGGGCGATGCCTTAAATGCCGGCAGTATTATGGCAACTAAGCTGGTAGCGAATGAATTTGTGGCGATGATTGAGCTACAAAAAATTGCGCATCAGATGTCACCGCGCGGGCTGGGAATTTTATCCGTGTTCCTGGTGTCGTTCGCCAACTTCGCCTCTATCGGTATTGTCGCAGGTGCAATCAAGGGCCTGAACGAGCAGCAGGGCAACGTGGTGTCGCGGTTTGGTCTGCGTCTGGTGTATGGCGCGACGCTGGTGAGTTTGCTGTCGGCGAGCTTTGCGGGCCTGGTGCTGTGATGTGATGCCGGGTGGCGCACAGCGATCCCGGCCTACGATACAACAACGGCGGGTTATCCCGCCGTTTTCATTAGAACTGCACACACACCGGCTGATCGACCCGCATCACTGACTCCTGCGCAAAGCGGGATTTATAGATCCCGCGTAACGCCTCAATGTTCTTCTCGCTCTGCGCATCTTTTCCGTGGATCAGCATCAAGGCCTTGCTCGGCTCACGCGCCACTTTACCGTCGTTGCCCAGCCACTGTCCGCGCGCATCAAACACCGTTAAGCCATCACGAAAACGCGGCGTTACGTCCCGGTCAACAAACTGCTGCCACTCGTCGGGGGTGATCTGCGCCCCGGCCGGACGATTTAAGCCGAAATAAAGCGTGGTCTGCTGCATCTGGTTATCCACTTTGCAGGTGTCAGTCGCCGTATGCTGCGACGGTGCCGTACAGCCAGCCAACATCAGGAATACCACTGCCAGTAACCCTGTTTTGATTGTCATGCTTCGCTATCCTCATTGTTATAAGTGCAGCGATATCATCGTAAATTACGGATTTTGGCAAGAAAAAAGCCGGGTGGCGCTGACGCTCACCCGGCTTACAGTGTGCAGGAAGAAAAATTACTCAGCCTGGAGTTTCGTCGGCGGCGCAGTGTGGTAATGGGCATCCGCTTCCGCAAAGCGTTTCTGCATGGAGGCAGACGGCGCTTTACCCAGCAGGCTAAAGACCACAATACCGAGACTGCCGAAGATGAAGCCCGGGATAATTTCGTACAGGCCCAGCCACGCGAACTGTTTCCAGACGATAACCGTGACCGCACCGATAATCATCCCCGCCAGCGCGCCGTTACGGGTCATACGCGACCACATCACGGAGAACAGCACCACCGGACCAAACGCCGCACCAAAGCCCGCCCACGCGTAGCTCACCAGACCCAGCACGCGGTTTTCCGGGTTCGACGCCAGCGCAATGGCCACCAGCGCCACCACCAGCACCATGAAGCGCCCTACCCACACCAGCTCTTTCTGGCTTGCGCCTTTACGCAGGAATGCCTTGTAGAGGTCTTCGGTGATCGCACTGGAGCAGACCAGCAGCTGGCAGCTCAGGGTGGACATCACCGCCGCCAGAATAGCGGAGAGCAGAATACCGGCGATCCACGGGTTAAACAGCACCTGCGCCAGCTCGATAAACACACGCTCGGCGTTCTGGTTTACCGCGCCCGCCTGCGCCGGGTTGTTGTTGAAGTATGCAATGCCAAAGAAGCCCACCGCGCACGCCCCTGCCAGGCAGAGGATCATCCACGTCATACTGATGCGACGCGCATGAACGATGGTGTGGTGAGAGTCGGCCGCCATAAAGCGCGCCAGGATATGCGGCTGACCGAAATAGCCCAGACCCCAGCCCATCAGGGAGACGATGGCGACAAAGTTCAGCCCTTTCAGCATATCGACGTTTTCAATGCTCTTCTGCTTGATCACTTCCAGCGACTCGCCAAAACCACCAACGGTGAAGATCACAATCACCGGGGTCAGGATCAGGGCGAAAATCATCAGGCTCGCCTGCACGGTGTCGGTCCAGCTTACCGCCAGGAACCCACCCACGAAGGTGTAGAGGATGGTAGCCGCCGCACCGGCCCACAGGGCGGTTTCGTAGCTCATGCCGAAGGTGCTTTCGAACAGACGCGCACCGGCCACAATGCCGGAGGCACAATAGATAGTGAAGAACAGCAGGATCACCACCGCCGAGATAATGCGCAGGATGCGGCTGTTATCTTCGAAACGGCCGGTGAAATAATCCGGCAGCGTCAGGGCGTTGTTGTTCACTTCGGTATGCACGCGCAGACGGCCTGCTACCAGCTTCCAGTTAATCCACGCCCCGAGAGTCAGGCCAATGGCGATCCAGCTTTCAGAGATGCCGGAGATGAAAATCGCACCCGGCAGCCCCATCAGCAGCCAGCCACTCATGTCCGATGCCCCCGCAGAAAGCGCAGTCACCATTGGGCCTAAACTGCGGCCACCCAGAATGTAGTCGTCAAAGTTCTTTGTAGAACGCCATGCCAAAAACCCTATCAGGATCATGCCAAAAATATAAACGAGAAATGTCACCAGCATCGGTGTGCTCATTGCCATTCAAATTCTCCAAAAGTCGAGCGACAACCGTCCGGGTTGCCTTGTTATGTCATCACCGGAACGGGGTGATGGGTATCTGTGTTTCTGTTGGCCGCGCGTATCCTGCCGTAAGCAGTGCTCGCACACAAACGATTTAACACTGCATTTACATCAAATTCATCCCCGGTTTTATATGTCTTTCCTATAGGTTGCACTCGCTCACATTTATACGGGTTGCACCTTTTAAAAGTGTTAAGTACCGCATAAAAACAGGCTTCGCATGCAGAAGCCAGCGCTTTTTTCCAGCTAACCATCCGTTAACAATCCATTCATTTTTCAGCTTGCTAGCCGGGTCACATTTAACACGGTTGCACAAAGTTGCAACATGGTGGATATTTCAGGCTAACCACCGAACACGATCAAAGAACAACAGGAGTTTTGGCATGGGCATGACCACCATGGGGGTTAAGCTGGATGACGCAACCCGCGAACGGATTAAGACCGCAGCAACCCGCATTGACCGCACGCCGCACTGGCTAATCAAGCAGGCAATTTTTAACTATCTTGAACGGCTTGAGAGCGACGAAGGTCTGCCCGAGCTGCCCGCCCTGCTGGCAGGTGCCGCCAATGAGAGCGAAGACGCGCCGGTTGCTGGCGACGAGAATCATCAGCCGTTCCTGGAGTTCGCGGAGCAGATCCTGCCGCAGTCCGTCAGCCGCGCCGCCATTACCGGTGCGTACCGCCGTGCTGAAACGGACGCCGTGCCAATGCTGCTGGAGCAGGCTCGCCTGCCTGAAGCCGTCGCCGCGCAGGCGCACAGCCTGGCGTATCAACTGGCCGACAAACTGCGTAACCAGAAAACCGCCAGCGGCCGTGCCGGTATGGTGCAGAGCCTGCTGCAGGAGTTTTCCCTCTCCTCCCAGGAAGGCGTGGCGCTGATGTGTCTGGCAGAAGCACTGCTGCGTATTCCTGATAAAGCCACCCGCGATGCGCTGATCCGCGACAAAATCAGCAACGGCAACTGGCAGTCACACATTGGCCGCAGCCCGTCGCTGTTCGTTAACGCCGCCACCTGGGGCCTGCTGTTTACCGGCAAGCTGGTCTCGACCCACAACGAAGCGAACCTCTCCCGCTCCCTGAACCGTATTATCGGCAAGAGCGGCGAGCCGCTGATCCGCAAAGGCGTGGATATGGCGATGCGCCTGATGGGCGAGCAGTTTGTTACCGGTGAAACCATCGCCGAAGCGCTGGCCAACGCCCGCAAGCTGGAAGATAAAGGGTTCCGCTACTCTTACGACATGCTGGGTGAAGCGGCCCTGACCGCTGCCGACGCGCAGGCCTACATGGTCTCTTACCAGCAGGCGATCCACGCCATCGGTAAAGCGTCCAACGGTCGCGGTATTTATGAAGGTCCGGGCATCTCAATCAAGCTCTCCGCCCTGCACCCGCGCTACAGCCGCGCGCAGTACGACCGGGTGATGGAAGAGCTCTACCCGCGCCTGAAATCCCTGACCCTGCTGGCGCGCCAGTATGATATTGGCATCAACATCGACGCCGAAGAGGCAGACCGTCTGGAGATCTCGCTCGATCTGCTGGAAAAACTGTGCTTTGAGCCGGAACTGGCAGGCTGGAACGGAATTGGCTTTGTTATTCAGGCCTACCAGAAACGCTGCCCGTTCGTTATTGATTACCTGATTGACCTGGCCAGCCGCAGCCGTCGTCGCCTGATGATCCGACTGGTAAAAGGCGCTTACTGGGACAGCGAGATCAAACGTGCCCAGATGGAAGGTCTGGAAGGCTACCCGGTTTACACCCGCAAGGTTTACACCGACGTCTCTTACCTCGCCTGTGCGAAAAAGCTGCTCGGCGTACCAAACCTGATCTACCCGCAGTTCGCTACCCACAACGCTCATACCCTGGCGGCGATCTACACCCTGGCCGGGCAGAACTACTATCCGGGCCAGTACGAATTCCAGTGCCTGCACGGCATGGGTGAACCGCTGTATGAGCAGGTCACCGGTAAAGTGGCAGAGGGCAAGCTGAACCGTCCGTGCCGTATTTATGCTCCGGTCGGTACCCATGAAACCCTGCTGGCGTACCTGGTGCGTCGTCTGCTGGAGAACGGGGCGAACACCTCCTTCGTTAACCGCATTGCCGATACCACCCTGCCGCTGGACGAACTGGTTGCCGATCCGGTGCAGGCCGTTGAGAAAATGGCGGCTCAGGAAGGCCAGATTGGTCTGCCGCATCCGAAGATTGCCCTGCCGCGCGAGCTGTACGGCAAAGGCCGCATCAACTCGGCGGGTCTGGATCTCGCCAACGAACACCGTCTGGCGTCCCTCTCTTCTGCCCTGCTCAACAGCGCGCTGCAGAAATGGCAGGCCAAACCGATGCTGGAACAGCCGGTCGCAGACGGCGAGATGCAGCCGGTGATCAACCCGGCAGAGCCAAAAGATATTGTCGGCTACGTGCGTGAAGCCACGGAAGCGGAAGTGGAGCAGGCGCTGGAAAGCGCGGTAAACAACGCGCCAATCTGGTTCGCCACCCCGCCGCAAGAACGTGCCGCCATTCTGGAACGCGCCGCGGTGCTGATGGAAGATCAGATGCAGTCGCTCATTGGTATCCTGGTGCGCGAAGCGGGGAAAACCTTCAGCAACGCCATCGCCGAAGTCCGTGAAGCCGTCGACTTCCTGCACTACTATGCAGGCCAGGTGCGCGATGATTTCGATAACGAAACGCACCGCCCGCTTGGTCCTGTGGTCTGTATCAGCCCGTGGAACTTCCCGCTGGCGATCTTCACCGGCCAGATTGCCGCCGCGCTTGCCGCAGGCAACAGCGTGCTGGCCAAACCGGCGGAGCAAACCCCGCTGATTGCCGCTCAGGGGATTAACATCCTGCTGGAAGCGGGCGTACCGGCGGGCGTGGTGCAGCTGCTGCCAGGCCGGGGTGAAACGGTGGGTGCGAAGCTCACCGCGGATAACCGCGTGCGTGGCGTGATGTTTACCGGCTCGACCGAAGTGGCCTCCCTGCTGCAGCGTAACATCGCCACCCGTCTGGATGCCCAGGGCCGCCCAACGCCGCTCATCGCGGAAACCGGCGGCATGAACGCCATGATTGTCGACTCCTCTGCTCTCACCGAGCAGGTAGTGGTAGACGTGCTGGCCTCCGCCTTTGACAGCGCGGGTCAGCGCTGCTCCGCCCTGCGCGTGTTGTGCCTGCAGGACGACGTGGCCGACCACACGCTGAAGATGCTGCGTGGTGCCATGGCCGAGTGCCGCATGGGCAACCCGGGCCGCCTCACCACCGATATCGGGCCGGTGATCGACGCGGAAGCCAAAGCGAATATTGAAAACCACATTCAGGCCATGCGTGCCAAAGGCCGTCCGGTGTTCCAGGCCGTGCGCGAGAACAGCGAAGATGCCCGCGAGTGGCAGACCGGCACCTTTGTGCCGCCTACGCTTATCGAGCTGGCAAGCTTCGACGAGCTGAAAAAAGAGGTCTTCGGCCCGGTCCTGCACGTGGTGCGTTACAACCGTAACAACCTGAATGCATTGATTGAGCAGATCAACGCCTCCGGCTATGGCCTGACGCTCGGCGTGCATACCCGTATCGACGAAACCATCGCCCAAGTCACCGGCAGCGCCAAAGTGGGCAACCTGTACGTCAACCGCAACATGGTTGGCGCGGTCGTGGGCGTGCAGCCGTTCGGCGGCGAGGGGCTCTCCGGCACCGGTCCTAAAGCGGGTGGCCCGCTCTATCTGTACCGTCTGCTGGCGAACCGTCCTGAGCGCGCGCTGGGCGTGACGCTGGCACGCCAGGACGCGGACTATCCGGTGGATGTCCAGTTGAAAACCGTGCTGACGCAGCCGCTGGAAGCACTCATCAGCTGGGCGGAAAAACGTCCTGAGCTGCGCGCTGTCGCACAGCAGTACGGCGAGCTGGCGCAGGCTGGCACGCAGCGTCTGCTGCCGGGTCCTACCGGCGAACGCAACACCTGGACGCTGATGCCGCGCGAACGCGTGCTGTGCGTGGCGGATAACGAACAGGATGCGCTGGTTCAGCTGGCCGCCGCGATGGCAACGGGCTGTGAAGTGCTGTGGCCGGAAGACGGTCTGCACCGCGATCTGGCGAAGCAACTGCCGAAAGCGGTGTCTGCCCGCATTCACTTTGCGAAGCCTGATGCCCTGCTTGCGCAGCCGTTTGACGCGGTTATCTACCACGGTGATTCCGATCAACTGCGCGAACTGTGCGAGCAGGTTGCGGCCCGCAGCGGGGCGATTGTTTCGGTGCAGGGCTTCGCCCGCGGTGAAACCAACCTGCTGCTGGAGCGCTTGTACGTGGAGCGTTCGCTCAGCGTCAACACCGCGGCAGCGGGCGGTAACGCCAGCCTGATGACAATCGGGTAATCTTGTACACTCTCCCCGGTGACGCTACGCTAACCGGGGCTACAACTTCACCTTAGGCCGGATAAGCACAGCGCATCCGGCTTTTTTACACGGAGGGGATGATGAAAAGAGTATTTCTCGCAGGCGCCGCCCTGCTGCTGAGCGCCAGCGCGCTGGCCGACGAGTGCGACAACGCCACTACGCAGCTTGAACTGAACACCTGTAGCGCGCAGCAGTACCAGGCCGCTGATAAAAAGCTCAACCAGACTTATCAGTCCGCCATTAAGCGTGCGGCGGCCCCACAGCGTGACCTGCTGAAAAAGGCGCAGCAGGCGTGGATCGCCCTGCGCGATGCGGATTGCAATTTTATCGGTTCTGGTACCGAGGGAGGCAGTGTGCAGCCTATGATCATTAGTCAGTGCCTGACGGAGAAAACCGTGGAACGCGAGGCGTTTCTGGCCTCGCTGATGCAGTGTGAAGAGGGCAACTTAAGCTGTCCCCTCACCCCATAGGGGCGAGGGAGAAAAGACAGCACAGAACAGTCCCCTCTCCCCGTGGGAGAGGGTTAGGGAGAGGGAAACTAGCGCACGCGGATCCCTTCAATAATCATCCGCTGCACGTTTTCGAGAGTGCTCTGGAAAAACGCTTCGTCCTGCAGCGTCTTTCCGGTTACCGCTTCCACCTGGGCCGCAAAGTCAGCGTAGTGCTGGGTGGCGGCCCAAATCATAAAGATCAGATGCTGCGGATCGACAGGTGCCAGTTTGCCGCTGGCGACCCACCCGGCGATGATCGCGGATTTATCGTCCACCAGCTGTTTTAAATCCCCCGTCAGCTCTGCCTTCAGCAGCGGCGCGCCCTGCAGCATCTCCAGACAGAACAGCCGGGATGCCTGCGGATAATCACGGGACACCTCCAGCTTCAGGCGAATGTACTCTTTGATCGCCACCAGCGGGGCGAACTCCTGACGAAAGGCCTTTAGCGGCGCCAGCCAGATATCCAGGATCTGCTGCATTACTGCCACATACAGCGCCTCTTTCGACGGGTAATAGTAGAGCAGATTGGTTTTGGACACCCCGGCCTGCTCCGCCACCTGTTCTAGGCGCGTGCCGTGAATGCCGAACTGTGAAAAGGTCTCCAGCGCCGCACTGAGGATGGCGTGCTTTTTGGCGCTCACCGCCTGCGAACGTTTACCTGCTGTTTTCACTGCGCCTTGTGTCATCCCGCTCTCCTTATTCTGCGTTGCCAACAGCATAGCAAAACCCCCGCCTCGCCACGACATCCTGCACTCCCATCGCGCATGAATGCCTGTTTTGTGTGCAATGTTTTTGACCATTTAGTCCACTTTTGTCACGTTCAATTCACCTACCATTGATTAACACATTAATAACAAAGCCATTTTGAAAACTGGCACTCCCTTTGCAAAACCCTGTTCACCTGCAACGTAGTGAAGAGAGGTTCGTGATGAAAATTGGCGTATTTGTACCCATTGGCAACAACGGCTGGCTTATCTCGACCACTGCTCCGCAATACATGCCGACCTTTGAGCTGAACAAAGCCATCGTGCAAAAAGCGGAGCACTACCATTTCGACTTTGCACTTTCGATGATCAAGCTGCGCGGCTTTGGCGGCAAAACCGAATTCTGGGATCACAATCTGGAATCCTTCACCCTGATGGCGGGCCTGGCGGCGGTGACGTCACGGATTCAGATCTACGCCACCGCCGCCACGCTCACCCTGCCGCCAGCCATTGTCGCGCGGATGGCCTCCACTATCGACTCCATCTCCGGGGGACGCTTTGGCGTCAATCTGGTCACCGGCTGGCAAAAGCCGGAGTACGACCAGATGGGGCTCTGGCCGGGAGATGAGTACTTCTCGCGCCGCTATGAGTACCTTACCGAATACGTGCAGGTGCTGCGCGATCTGTGGGGTACCGGCAAGAGCGATTTCAAAGGTGACTACTTCACCATGAATGACTGTCGCGTCAGCCCGCAGCCTTCTGCACCAATGAAGGTGATCTGCGCCGGGCAGAGCGACGCGGGAATGGCGTTCTCGGCAAAATACGCCGACTTCAATTTCTGTTTCGGTAAAGGCGTCAACACCCCCGCCGCCTTCGCCCCAACCGCCGCACGCATGAAAGAGGCCGCCGACAAAACCGGCCGTGATGTGGGCTCTTACGTGCTGTTTATGGTCATTGCCGACGAAACCGATGAGGCCGCGCGCGCCAAATGGGAGCGTTATAAGGACGGGGCCGACGACGAGGCCCTGAGCTGGCTCACCGAACAGAGCCAGAAAGATACCCGTTCCGGCGCGGACACCAACGTGCGCCAGATGGCCGACCCGACCTCTGCCGTCAATATCAACATGGGCACGCTCGTCGGCTCGTATGCCAGCGTTGCCAGAATGCTCGACGAAGTGGCCGCCGTTCCCGGCGCGGAAGGCGTTCTGCTGACCTTCGACGATTTCCTCACCGGTGTGGAGACCTTCGGCGAGCGCATTCAGCCGCTGATGCAGTGCCGCGCCCACATTCCCGCCATCACCAAGGAGGTGGCGTAATGACAACCCTTAATGCCCGTCCGGAAGCCATCACCTTTTCTGCACCGCAGAGCGCGCTGATTGTGGTGGATATGCAAAACGCCTACGCCAGCCCCGGCGGTTATCTGGATCTGGCGGGGTTTGACGTCTCCGCCACCCGGCCGGTGATTGAGAACATCAAAACCGCCGTCGCCGCCGCACGCGCCGCCGGGATGCTCATCATCTGGTTTCAGAACGGCTGGGACGATCAATACGTGGAAGCCGGTGGCCCCGGCTCGCCCAATTTTCACAAATCAAACGCCCTGAAAACCATGCGCAAACGGCCCGAACTGCAGGGCAAGCTGCTGGCTAAAGGTGGCTGGGATTATCAGCTGGTGGATGAACTGGTGCCGGAAGCAGGCGATATCGTGCTGCCCAAACCGCGCTACAGCGGCTTTTTCAACACGCCGCTCGACAGCCTGCTGCGCAGCCGGGGCATTCGTCATCTGGTCTTTACCGGCATTGCTACCAATGTCTGCGTGGAGTCGACCCTGCGCGACGGCTTCTTCCTCGAGTATTTCGGCGTGGTACTGGAAGACGCCACTCATCAGGCGGGGCCGGAATTTGCCCAGAAAGCGGCGCTGTTCAATATCGAAACCTTTTTTGGCTGGGTCAGTAACGTCGCCGATTTTTGCGACGCCCTGAATCCGCCGCTCGCCCGTATCGCCTGAGGAGACATACGATGCCGAAATCCGTGATTATTCCACCGGGCACCAGCACGCCGATTGCGCCGTTTGTCCCCGGCACGCTCGCCGATGGCGTGGTGTACGTCTCTGGCACCCTGCCGTTTGATAAAGACAACAACGTGGTGTTTATCAACGACCCAAAGGCGCAAACGCGCCACGTGCTGGAGACGATCAAGACCGTGATCGAAACCGCAGGTGGCACGATGGAGGATGTGACGTTCAACAGCATCTTTATCACCGACTGGAAAAACTACGCCGCGATTAACGAGATCTATGCGGAGTTCTTCCCCGGCGATAAGCCGGCCCGCTTCTGCATTCAGTGCGGGCTGGTAAAGCCGGACGCGCTGGTTGAAATCGCCACCGTTGCGCACATTGGAAAGTGAGGCTGCCATGAAGCTCTCCGTCTCACCGCCCCCGTTTGACGGCGCGCCCGTCGTGGTGCTGATTGCCGGACTCGGCGGGGGCGGCAGCTACTGGTTACCCCAGCTAGCCGCGCTGGAACAGGAGTATCAGGTGGTCTGTTACGACCAGCGTGGCACCGGCAATAACCCTGACACCCTGCCGGAAGAGTACACCCTGGGGCAGATGGCCGGTGAGCTGGCACAGGCGCTGACCGCGGTCGGCATCACCCGCTACTGTGTGGTCGGCCATGCGCTGGGGGCGCTGATCGGCCTGCAACTGGCGCTCGACACCCCCGATGCGCTCAAAGCGCTGGTGTGCGTCAACGGCTGGCTGACGCTGAATGCCCATACCCGACGCTGCTTTCAGATCCGCGAACGGCTGCTGCATGCCGGTGGCGCGCAGGCGTGGGTAGAGGCGCAGCCGCTGTTTCTCTATCCGGCAGACTGGATGGCCGCCCGCGCACCGCGTCTGGAAGCAGAAGAGGCACTGGCGCTGGCGCACTTTCAGGGCAAAAACAATCTGCTGCGCAGGCTGAACGCGCTGAAAAAGGCCGATTTTAGTCGCCATGCCGCCCGCATCGCCTGCCCGGTGCACCTTATCTGTTCCGCCGATGACCTGCTGGTGCCCTCTGTCTGCTCGTCTGAGCTGCAGGCGGCGCTCCCGCACAGCCACAGCGTGGTGATGCGCCAGGGCGGCCATGCCTGCAACGTCACCGAGCCGGAAACGTTTAATACCCTGTTGCTGAACGGGCTTGCCAGCCTGCTGCACAGCCATGAACCCGCTTTATAAGGAGTTTCGATGAGCGAAGCCATTACCTCTGCCGCGCTGGATTCACTGTTCACCGGCGCACGCACCCACAACGGCTGGCTGGACATACCGGTCAGCGACGAGACGCTGCGCGAGATCTACGACCTGATGAAATGGGGGCCTACCTCCGCTAACTGCTCCCCGGCCCGTATTGTGTTTGTGCGCAGCGCAGAGGGTAAAGAGAAGCTGCGCCCCGCACTCTCCAGCGGAAACCTGGAGAAAACCCTCACCGCACCGGTCACCGCGATTGTGGCGTGGGACACGGAATTCTATGAGCGTCTGCCTGAACTGTTCCCGCACGGGGATGCGAAGAGCTGGTTTACCACCAGCCCCGCGCACGCTGAAGAGACCGCCTTTCGCAACAGCTCCATGCAGGCCGCTTATCTCATCTTTGCCTGTCGCGCCCTGGGGCTGGACACCGGCCCGATGTCCGGTTTTGACCGGCAAAAAGTCGACGAAGCCTTTTTCACCGGCACGCTGCTGAAAAGCAATCTGCTGATCAATATCGGCTATGGCGATGTGGGCAAACTCTACGGCCGTCTGCCGCGCCTGGCCTTTGAAGACGCCTGCGGGCTGGCGTAAGGAGCCATCATGACGACACCCGATAAACAAACCTTTCGCGATGCCATGGCCTGTGTAGGCGCGGCGGTCAATATCATCACCACCGACGGCCCTGCTGGCAGAGCGGGCTTCACCGCCAGCGCCGTGTGCAGCGTCACCGACTCGCCCCCGACGCTATTGGTGTGTCTTAACCGCGGCGCGTCCGTCTGGCCGACGTTTAGCGAAAACCGCACCCTGTGCGTCAACACCCTGAGCGCCGGACAGGAGCCACTCTCAAACCTGTTTGGCGGCAAAACGCCGATGGAAGATCGCTTCGCCGCTGCCCGCTGGCAGACGGGCGAGACGGGCTGCCCGCGTCTGGAGGAGGCGCTGGCCTCGTTTGATTGCCGTATCAGCCAGGTGGTCAGCGTCGGCACCCACGACATTCTGTTTTGCGACATCGTGTCCATTATCCGCCACCCCGCCCCGCAGGGGCTGGTGTGGTTTGACCGCGGCTACCACGCGCTTATGCGACCCGCCTGTTAACCCTTCTTAAGGAAGCAGCTCATGGCAATGTTCGGATTTCCCCACTGGCAGTTGAAATCGACCTCTACAGAACCTGGCGTGGTCGCGCCGGATGAACGGCTCCCGCTCGGGCAAACCCTGGTGATGGGCGTCCAGCACGCGGTTGCCATGTTTGGTGCAACGGTGCTGATGCCGATGCTGATGGGCCTTGATCCCAATCTCTCCATTCTGATGTCGGGTATTGGCACCCTGCTGTTCTTTTTTGTCACCGGCGGGCGCGTACCCAGCTATCTGGGATCCAGCGCCGCCTTTGTCGGCGTGGTCATCGCCACCACCGGGTTTAACGGTCAGGGGATCAACCCCAACCTCAGCGTCGCCCTCGGCGGCATTATCGCCTGTGGTCTTGTCTATACCCTGATTGGCGTCGTGGTGATGAAGATCGGAACCCGGTGGATCGAGCGAATGATGCCGCCAGTGGTTACCGGCGCGGTGGTGATGGCGATTGGCCTGAACCTGGCGCCAATTGCCGTGAAGAGTGTCTCCGGCTCGCCGTTTGAGAGCTGGATGGCGGTGATCACCGTGCTGTGTATCGGTCTGGTGGCGGTATTCACCCGCGGCATGGTCCAGCGTCTGCTGATTCTGGTCGGGCTGATTGTGGCCTGTCTGATCTACGCCCTGCTGGCCAATGTCTTTGGTTTCGGCAAGCCTGTCGACTTTACCCTGCTCCATCAGGCTGCCTGGTTCGGTCTGCCGCAGATCACGTCGCCAACCTTTAACACGCAGGCCATGATGCTTATCGCCCCTGTCGCGGTGATCCTGGTGGCGGAGAACTTAGGGCATCTGAAGGCCGTGGCGGGCATGACCGGGCGCAGTATGGATCCGTATATGGGGCGCGCGTTTGTCGGGGATGGCCTGGCGACGATGCTTTCCGGGTCGGTGGGCGGCAGCGGTGTCACCACCTACGCCGAGAACATTGGCGTGATGGCGGTAACGAAAGTCTACTCCACGCTGGTGTTCGTGGCGGCGGCGGTCATGGCGATGCTGCTCGGCTTCTCACCAAAATTTGGTGCGCTGATCCACACCATTCCCTCGCCGGTCATCGGCGGCGCATCGATTGTGGTGTTCGGGTTGATTGCCGTGGCGGGAGCGCGCATCTGGGTACAGCATCGCGTCGATCTCAGCCAGAACAGTAACCTGATTATGGTGGCGGTCACGCTGGTGCTGGGTGCAGGTGATTTTGCCCTGACGCTGGGCGGGTTTACGGTTGGCGGGATTGGTACGGCGACCTTTGGGGCGATCCTGCTTAATGCCCTGCTGAGCCGCCGGAAAGGGGATGAAGCGCAAGGGGAAGCCATCACCCCCTCCACCTGATATAACGGCCCCTTACTTGCCGGGTGACGCAGCGCTTACCCGGCAATCGCCTTACGTCTTTTTTTGAGCTTTAGCTCACTCACCAGCACCCCAACAACGATAAACGCCGCGCCGACCAGCGCCAGCAGCGGTAAGCGTTCTCCGGCAATGCGTCCAAAAATCCCCGCCCAGACCGGCTCCCCGGTGTAGATCACCGTCGCCCGCGTCGGCGACACGCTGCGCTGTGCCCAGTTCATGGTCACCTGAATAATGGCGCTGAAAATACCCAGTCCCAGTGCCACCACCACCAGCCCGGCAGACATCGGCGGAACCGACTCCCCTGCCGGAACCATCGTCGCGAACGCCACCAGCGACGCTGTGGCAAGCTGTACCACCGTGACGCGCTTTACATCGACCTTCCCGGCCCAGGCACTAATGAGGATAATTTCCGCGGCAATCGCAATGGCTCCCACCAGGGTAATGATCTCGCCCGGCCCCAGTGCCAGCAGGTTATTTTCCGGCCCGGCCAGCAAAATCAGGCCGATGAACGCCAGGACAATGCCGATGCAGGACATCACACCCGGCAGGCGTCCCAGACACAGCCATTGCAGTAACGGCACCAGCGGCACATACATGGCGGTGATAAAGGCCGATTTACTGCTGGAAATTGACTGTAACCCCCACGTCTGCAGGCTATACCCCATGGCAATCGCCACGCCAATCGCCACCCCGGCCTTGAGCTCCTGCAGGGTCAGCCCGCGCAGGGTTTTCAACGAGATCAACCCCACGGCAATCGCTGCCGTCGCAAAGCGCAGGCCGACAAAGAAGAACGGATCGCTCAGGGTGACCGCATACTGGACGGCGAGAAAGGTTCCGCCCCAGAACATGGTGATCAGAATGAGGATCGCTTCCTGAGGTTTGACGGAGAAGGTAAAACGAGAAACAGACATGAGGCACCAGAACGTAGAATGAAGGGACTAGTGTGCGATGCCTTTGATTGCAGTTCAATGTTACAGAAATAAAAAAACCGCCGGGAGAACCCGGCGGCAGAGGTCTTTCAACCCGGCGACTTACTTATTGCCGCCATGGCTGTTTTTACCCCCTTTTTTGCCAGCCTCAGATGCGCGCTGAGGGTCATTTTTAAAATTACCCCCGCTATGCTGGCCACCTTTACGGCCTGCTTCTGATGCTCTTTCACGATCTTCGGCGAAATTACCTGAACCACCACGATGGTTTGCCATCTCTAACCTCCAGTATGTGAAACATTAGACATCATATTGCATTCAGTAAAAGAGGATTCTTTCACCTCGCGGCTAAAGGACAGCGCCTTTATCTGTGCCGCGTGAAACTAAGCTTAGTGGACTGAGGGTATCCGGCAAGCTGTAGCTAATATTCTGCAACAAGATCTCAGTCTTTTGGGTGAGAAAACGCGGCGGTCATTCATAAGCCTTTCTTATCATTTCAAAAATCGTCGGCGGTAAAAATGTTTCATTTTGCTACAAGCCGCGATGGTCAGCATATTGTTATAAATCAAAGAAATGCCGTTCATTTTTGCAGTCTGGCTGTGATGTCATATCTTTAAATGAACGCAGCGATTCGCTGTCAGAAAAAACAAACGAGGAGTGATGCAAAATGGCTAAAGTTTTGGTGCTCTATTATTCCATGTATGGACACATTGAAACCATGGCTCACGCGGTAGCAGAAGGTGCAAACAAAGTGGACGGCGTGGAGGTTGTGGTAAAACGCGTACCGGAAACCATGCAGGCAGAAGCGTTCGCCAAAGCCGGAGGAAAAACCCAGAATGCGCCGGTCGCCACGCCTCAGGAGCTGGCGGATTACGACGCCATTATCTTCGGCACCCCCACCCGTTTTGGCAATATGTCAGGCCAGATGCGCACCTTCCTCGATCAGACGGGCGGGCTGTGGGCCTCTGGCGCGCTGTACGGCAAACTCGCCAGCGTGTTCAGCTCCACCGGGACCGGCGGAGGCCAGGAACAGACGATTACCTCAACCTGGACTACCCTTGCTCATCATGGGATGGTGATTGTACCGATTGGCTATGGCGCGCAGGAACTGTTTGATGTCTCTCAGGTACGTGGCGGCACACCTTACGGTGCAACCACCATTGCCGGTGGCGATGGATCCCGACAGCCGAGCAATGAAGAGCTCGCTATCGCCCGCTATCAGGGTGAATACGTCGCGGGTCTGGCCAAAAAACTGAACGGCTAACTCAACAGGAGGACAAGCATGCCAACTCAAGAATCCAAAGCTCACCACGTGGGCGAATGGGCAAGTTTACGCAATACCTCTCCGGAGATCGCCGAAGCCATTTTTGAAGTCGCGAAATACGATGAAAAACTGGCAGAGCAGATTTGGGAAGAAGGCAATGATGAAGTGCTGGTACGCGCCTTCGAAAAAACGGACAAAGACTCGCTCTTCTGGGGTGAGCAAACCATCGAACGTAAAAACGTCTGAGCGTTTCCCCCCGCCTGCGCGGGGGGATTATCTTATTTCGCCGCGTCGTTCATCACCGTATTAAATTTATCGATCGGGCAAAAACCGTTCGCATCCACCGGACACCCCTTCAGTTCCAGCGTCACGCGCTGCGCCGGAGACTGCAGCGACAGCACGCTGGCGTTACGCAGCTGCTCTGAGCTCTGATACACATACTCAATTTTCATCAGCTCGCGGTTGGCGTTTTTGTCGTGCCAGCGCTGGAAGACAATTTTGCCGCCGATTGGGGTGCGCTCCTGCTGGTCATGCAACTGGTACGGCTTGAAGTCCAGCGCCGTCAGAAGAGAGGCAATGTTGGAGTCATGCCCCACCAGCAGGGTGATTTTCGGCGCTTTTGCCTGATCGGTCACCAGGGCGTTATCGATATACTTCACCAGCGGTTTGGCGACGTTTTGCGCCACCTCGGTTGAGGTAAACAGCGAGTCCTGATATCCGTTTTTCAGCTTCGACAATACGCGCCACTGCTGGTCGGTTTTGATCTCTCCCCAGGCCACCTGGTCGGCCGGGAAGCCTTCGTAATACTGCAGCGTGAACGCATCCACCAGCGAGTTGCCCACTTTCAGCGGCCCGGATACGCCCGGTTCTTTTTCGTAGTCGGCGCTGAAGGTATCTTTCGCGTCTGCCAGTGAACAGACTTTTTTCTCTTTGCACGACGGCGAATCGGCGTAGTTCGTCATCTGCTCCAGCAGCCGGTAGCTTTCAGCAAGCTGCATTTTCTGGCGCTCGGACTCCATCGCCTTAAGCGCTTTTTCGCGGAATTCCGGCGAGTTATCGGTAATTACCGGATTAAAGGTTGGGTCCATGGTGCCCATTTTGTCCTGATGATGCACAGGAACATCGCACCCCGGGAACGCGCCGGTAATGAAGAACTGCGCGGTGGCGACGGTGCGCTGCAGGCTGTTGGCGTAAGCATAAACGCTCTCCGCCGGTGGACATTCTCCCGTCTTCACCATCCCCTGCTGGGCCAGCCACTCGCGCATGTAGTGCCCCATGTAAACCTCCAGCACGCCACCTTTGGTGGTGAGCTGACCGCCCGGCACTTCCCATTCAGGCCATTGCTTTGGCGTGGACTGCTCCAGCACGCTGCCGTTATTGGCGAGCGGTGCGCGCAGGTTGTGACGGCTCATAATTAAAACTTGCTCCAGCTGATACCCTTCCGGCGTCTCTTGCGCCTGCACCCCGGAGGCTACAGAAAAGAGACCGGCTACGGCCACCGCGAGTAGTGCTTTTCTCATCCCTAATTCCTCACTCGTTTTAAAATGTCGCGTTCAGTGTGACAGATCCGTGACAATTTTCCGGGAAGCATTTCTCAAACTGATGAATAACACGCTTACCCGGTGAGCAGATTAGTTTTATAATAAAACTACATACGCCCGGAGATTTGCCTGTGAAACGCACCCGTCTTGAAGAGAGTACCTGCCCTGTCGCCCGTTCGCTGGATATCATCGGCGACTGGTGGTCGCTGCTGATTGTTCGCGACGCATTGCGTGGGATTAAACGCTTCGGCGAGTTCCAGAAAAGCCTCGGTATCGCGAAAAACATGCTGACCGCGCGGCTAAAACTGCTGGTCGATGAAGGCATCCTCCGGCTCCAGCCCGCCTCCGACGGCAGCGCCTGGCAGGAATACGTTCTGACCGACAAGGGACGCGCACTCCAGACGGTGCTGGTGGCCCTGTCCCAGTGGGGCAATGAATTTTTGTTCGCGGAAAACGAATGCGGCACCGTTCTCGTTGATAGCGAACAGCGCAAACCGCTGCGTAAACTGCTGCTTATCGCCGATGATGGCCGCGAACTTAAGCCTGAAGAGATCGTGGCTAAACTCCCCTCCTGATCGTTCCCGACGGCAAAAGCACAAAATGACCATCAATATAGTTGCATTATAAAACCAAATAGCAGACAGTGAATTAAGTTTCATATTGAAACCAAATAATCCACTTTGCTTTGAGGTAACACACGATGACTACACAAATCACTACCGCCCTGATTACGGGTGCCTCTTCCGGGATTGGTGCCGTCTATGCCGATCGCCTTGCCGCGCGCGGCGCTAACCTGGTCCTGGTCGCCCGCCGCGAGGATCGGCTGCAAACCCTCGCCGCCGACCTGCGCGCGCGCTATGGCGTGAGCGTCGATATTCTGGTGGCCGATCTCACCGATGAAACCGGGATCCGCGCGGTAGAAGACGAACTACGTAGCAATACCGCCATTGATGCGCTGGTTAACAACGCCGGCACCGCGCAGATGGCGCCGTTCCTTGCGGGCGATGTGGCCCAGCATCAGGCCATTAACACCCTCAACACCACGGCGCTGATGCGCCTGACCTATGCGATCCTGCCGCGCCTGGCGCAGAATAACCACGGTACGCTTATCAATATCGCCTCGGTGTTGTCCCTGCACGTGCGTGCAGGCAGCGCGCTGTACAGCGCCACCAAAGCCTGGGTGCTCAGCTTTACCCGTGGGTTACAGGAGGAGTTTGCCGACAGCAATCTGCGTATTCAGGCCGTGTTACCCGCCGCGACGGCAACAGAAATCTGGCAGCATTCCGGCGTGACGGTGAACGATCTGCCGGAAGGCTCGGTGATGACCACTGACGATATGGTGGATGCTTCGCTGGCGGGTCTGGATCAGGGCGAGCTGATTACCATTCCGCCAATGCATGATGCCAGCCTGTGGGATCGCTACGAAACGGCACGTCTGGAACTGTTTAACAGCGCCCGCACCGGCATCCCGGCGCCGCGCTATGTAAAACAGTAGGCTAACGCTCAAGCTGGTCGCCGTACTCACTCATCCAGGCGGCCAGCGGCGAGAGCGCCCCTTGCAGGGTCAACCCCAGCCCCGTTATCTGATACTCCACGCGCGGTGGGATCTCCGGGTAAACCGTGCGCGACACCAGCCCGCGCTGTTCGAACAGCCTGAGCTGCTTCGTGAGTTCTTTTTGCGTGATGGGGGCGGTAGCGCGCAGCAGATCGCCAAAGCGTACCGGCGCATTGAGGATAATCAGGCGATAAAGAACAGGGATCGCCCACTTCCCGGAAATCAGGTTCACAAACTGCGTCATCGGGCAGACATAAACCTCAGAATTTTTTTCACAACGTATATCGAGCAATTCCGCCATAGCACACCTCTTGCCGCATTAGTATCCAATTGGTACCTGGTTTCCTTTCGATACTAACGTTTCTATAGTGCTTTCTCCAGAGACATTTCAGGAGAAGAACATGGGTCGTTTAGCAGGTAAATATACGCTGATTACCGGCGGAACCAGCGGCATTGGCCTTGCCACTGCGCAGGTGTTTCTCGCCGAAGGGGCGCATGTCGCCGTCACCGGTCGTAACCCGGAAACGCTCGCCGAAGCAGAGCGCATTCTGGGCGATAAGGCCTGGGTGATCCCGACCGATGCGGGAGATATTGCTTCGCAAAAAGCGCTGGCGGAGACGCTTGCCGCCCGCTGGCCACGCCTTGACGCGGTGTTTCTCAATGCCGGCGACGTGACGCACGCGCCGCTGGAAGCGTGGCAGGAAGAGGCCTGGGATCGTCTGATGGGCATCAACCTGAAGGGACCGTTCTTTTTAATTCAGGCGCTGCTGCCGCTGCTGAATAATCCGTCCTCGGTGATCCTGTGCGGCTCCGTAAGCGCGCGCATCGGCCTGCCCACCAGCAGCGTGTATGCCGCGAGCAAGGCCGCCCTGCTGTCGCTGGCACGCACACTGTCAGCAGAGCTGTTACCGCGCGGCATTCGCGTTAACGGTCTGAGCCCCGGCCCGGTAGAAACCCCGGCCTTTACGAAAACGGGCTTAAGCGAAGAAACGCTTAACGCGATGATGGCGGAGATCATCAAGCTTGTGCCGCTGGGCAGAATG
This sequence comes from Enterobacter cloacae complex sp. 382A5, assembly GCF_050031095.1. NCBI lineage: Bacteria > Pseudomonadati > Pseudomonadota > Gammaproteobacteria > Enterobacterales > Enterobacteriaceae > Enterobacter > Enterobacter cloacae complex sp. 382A5. The sequence goes on along the minus strand of NZ_JBLGVK010000001.1, from coordinate 1,663,869 downwards.
GGCTCGACGACGGAGCTGGCAAAAGCCGCGCTCTATCTGGCCTCCGACGAATCCAGTTACACGGTAGGAACGGAACTGCTGGTGGACGGCGGAATGGGAAGTTTGTAACTTAAAAGGCGCTGATGCCGGTGACAATGCCGACATACAGCGCCGCCCAGACGGCGGCAGAAAACAGGCTGACCGCGTAAACCTTCACCCGGTTGAGCCTGAGCATGCCCGCCGCCAGCGGCACGATATAGCGCAGTACCGCCAGAAAACGGGCGGTGAAGAGCACCAGCACGCCGTTTTTCTGTAGCTGATGCTGCACCCGCAAAAATGTATCGGCATGTTTTGAGGTAATGCGCGTCACCAGCCGCGTATGCCCCATCAACTGACCGATATGATAGTTCAGCAGCGAACCGAGCGTGGCCCCCATTACCACCGCCAGCCACGTCAACGCCGGATGCAGGCTCGCCTGGCTGACGGTGATCCCGGTCAGCAACATCACCGAGGCGGGCGGCAGCACGGAGGAGATCAGCACCGTGGATTTACTCAAAGCCAGCACGAAGAGTAGCGCAAAGAGATGCGTCGGATAATGCGCAAAATGATTGAGCAGATTGTCAAACCACGCCACCTTGTTCTCCTCGTGAATATTTACCTTCTTATTAAAGTCGAGCAAGTTTAAATAAAGACTCAACGCGTCATGAATAATGAATACATAAACATTCCCTAAACATTTTTTAAATTCCAGAGCGGGAAAATAAAATAAGCGTATTATCCCGCTGGTTTACAACGATCTCGTTATGGCGAGGCTCCTGTACAAATACACGTTATCGCTCTGGCAGGTTCGAGAGAACCCGCACAGGGTAAAACAGGCACTGTCGAATCAAGGCTTTGTCAGTATAACTTCCCTTACGGGATACGGTGTACAGTGCTGAACCCAGGACGTGGGGATCTCCTCTTCGACATGCCCTGTCTTGCTCGCCCCTGAGAGATTTTTTATTCAAAGGGAATTCACTATGTCTTACGCTATTCACAACCAGAACCCGGTATTCAATGACAGCGCTATCGCGCAATATATGAATACCGATTTTATTGTCCTCGATATTTCGTTATGCGTGGCGCTGGCGCGCGAGCAGTTTTTCGAAAAATTAAAAGACGATGATATTCCGTCGCATATTTTCATTGAAGATCAGGGTCGCCTGGCAGGCATGATTGCGGTACGCAAATTACTGCAAACCACCGATACCGTACAGCCGGTAAAATCGCTGATGCTGTCGCAATTTCTGCAGGTCAAACCGGAAGATGAGCGGGCCGATGTCGCCGGACTGCTGGCCCACAGCGGTGCGGATGTGGTGCCCGTGGTCACCCACGGCAAGCTGGTTGGCTGCCTCACCGAGCGCGAAATGGCTCACCTGCTGGAAGACGATGTCACCGAAGATGCCCAGCGCCAGGGGGCCACGCTGCCGCTGGAAAAGCCCTATCTGGAGACCAGCGCCTTCAGCCTGTGGAAAAAACGCTCTGTCTGGCTGCTGCTGCTGTTTGTCGCGGAAGCCTACACCAGCTCGGTGATCCAGCACTTTGAAGAGGCGCTGGAGTCCGCCATTGCGCTGGCATTTTTTATCCCGCTGCTGATTGGCACCGGCGGGAACAGCGGAACGCAGATCACCTCCACGCTGGTGCGCGCCATGGCGCTGGGTGAAGTGCATCTGCGCGATGTTGGTCGCGTACTTTGCAAAGAGATGACCACCTCACTGATGATTGCCGTCACGCTCGGTATTGCCGGGTGCATCCGCGCATGGATGATGGGGATTGGGCTGGAAATTACCCTTATCGTCAGCCTGACGCTGGTGTGCATTACGCTGTGGAGTGCCATAGTCTCGTCCGTTATTCCCATGGTACTCAAGCGCTGCGGCATTGACCCGGCCGTCGTCTCCGCGCCGTTTATCGCGACGCTTATCGACGGTACCGGGCTGATTATCTACTTCAAAATCGCCCAGTATACGCTGGGGCTGGAGTAATCTTACGAGCACCTCTTTCCTGTGATTGAGGTGCTCACTCCGCTACACATCACCCAGTTGATGCGCAATCTCGCGCAGCTGCTGGGCCAGCGCCTGGAGGTTTTTTCCCTTCTCCCCTTTCGGCCCGGTGGACTGTCGCACCACCAGACGGGCAGGTAAAATCGAAGACATGCGCAGGGCACTCTCTTCGCCGCTGTCCAGAATGCGGCGCACCGCCTCTTTGCCCTGCAGATCTAAATCCAGTGAGACCGTCGTCAGCGCCGGGTAGAAGAACGAGCTTTCGTAGGTATCATCGTAGCCAATCACCGACTTCTCGCCCGGAATGGAAATCTGCTGCTGGTGGAAGGCGCTCAGTACGCCCAGCGCCATCTGGTCGTTGGCCACCAGTACGGCGGAAAACTGCGGCGTTTCGCGCAACATCTGCAGCGCACCGGCATACCCGCTCTGCGCATCCCAGTTGCCGCGGATCACCGAAGCGGGCTCCAGCCCGTAACCCTTCAGGGTTTCGATCCAGCTTTTTAGCCTCAACTGTGCCGACACAGAGGACTCCGGCCCCGCCAGCAGGGCGATGTCGCGATGGCCCAGCTCGTAAAGGTATTTAACGCTGGCGCGGGTCCCATCCGCCGGGTTAAACGAAACGTTAAACACAGAACTGTACGGGTCGACATCCAGGAAAAGACAGACGATATCGTCGTTGTCGGTGGCGATTTTCTGCGCCTCTTCGGCCTCCAGAGGCACGTTAATGATCACCTTGCTCACCAGCTGGGACTTCAGTTCGTTGATAGAGTCCTGAATACTTTGGTTGACGTTCTCATCTATCATTGAGATCAGTACCTGGTATCCCTCCACGTTCGCATAGCGTTTTACAGCTGCCGCCACCTGAGAAGGCGCGTGCAGAGCCAGCGAAATGGTCACCAGCCCGACGGTCTGGCTCTGCTTGCCTACCAGTTGCTGGGCCAGGCGATTCGGCACATACCGCAATAACTCTATGGATTTCTCAACCTTGTGGCGCGTGGCCTCGGATACATTGGCAGATTTATTCAGTACCCTGGACACGGTCTGATAGGAGACGCCTGCATGGCGTGCGACGTCCTCTAACGTTGCGCTTTTCGACTTCATGGTCCGGTTCCTTATGTTGTTATGCGATGATTGTAACAGGGGCGCTGTAAAAAAACGCTCACCGCCCTCACTTCGCAGACATAACACCATCAAAAAGTATTACGTTCACAATGCCATAATTTGTGGCACAGCTCATCACTCGTAACAAAATTGTCTATTTTATTTGCAGTTAATCACACATTTAGGATCGTTCAATTGCCAGCCAGAAGGTTTAGGCATTTTATGACAGCGGATTTGTGAACGTATTACAAAACAATAAGAGGGTAACAATGAACACGACGATCCGCTCTGTATCCGTTGCGCTGGCTGCCGCGTTAGCGTCTCCATCGCTGTTTGCTGCGTCTTCAGTACCGATTGATTTTCATGGCTATCTTCGCTCCGGCGTGGGCGTCTCACGGGATGGTGGGATGGAGGAGTGGCAGAAGAATAAAATAGGCCGTCTGGGTAACGAAGCCGATACCTACGGCGAGCTGGAACTGGGCTCTGAGGTCTACAAAAAGAACGACGTGAGCTTTTATCTCGACAGCATGGTGAGCATGGTGTCTGACGGCTCTAACGATAACGAAACCACCTTTGGCGACGACGCTCAGTTTGGCCTGCGTCAGCTTAACCTGCAGATCAAGGGGTTGATCCCGGGCGATCCGAATGCGGTTATCTGGGGTGGGAAGCGCTATTACCAGCGTCATGATCTGCACATCATTGACACCAAATACTGGAACATCTCGGGATCCGGTGCAGGTATTGAAAACTATACGCTCGGCCCTGGCGCGGTCTCCGTGGCCTGGATCCGCGGCGATGCCAACGACGTGGACTACCGCGTTGACGGTGATAACGACGTGAACATTAATTATATCGATCTCCGCTATGCGGGCTGGAAACCGTGGGCAGGCGCGTGGACGGAAGTGGGTATTGACTATGCCATGCCAAACCCGACCAACAAACAGAAAGAGTATGGCGGGCTGTACGAGGCCGACAACGGCGTGATGGTAACCGGAGAGATCAGCCAGGACATGCTGGGCGGCTATAACAAGCTGGTGCTGCAGTATGCCAACAAAGGTCTGGCGCAGAACATGGTTTCCCAGGGGGGCGGCTGGTACGACATGTGGAACTATGTGAACGATGCCAGCGGCTACCGCGTGATTAATACCGGCTTAATTCCCATTACCGATAAGCTCTCCTTTAACCACGTCCTGACCTGGGGCTCGGCGGATGACACCACGCAGTATACCGATAAATCGCGCCTGATTTCGCTGGTGGGCCGCGCGCAGTATCAGTTCACCGAATATGTGCGTCTGATTGGTGAAGTGGGCGGGTTCTACCAGAAAGATACCTATACCGACGGTTCAAACTACAAGCAGAGCGGTGAGAAGTACACGATCGCCTTAGGTCTGGCGGACGGACCTGATTTTATGTCACGTCCCGAGCTACGGGTGTTTGCCTCCTACCTGAATGATTCCGAACATGGGAAATCCTTCGAAGACGGCACCGCCAGTAATACCTGGAACTTCGGCGTGCAGGTTGAAGCCTGGTGGTAATATTTATTTCTAAAATGCGTTAATCGTTATTGTATCTCCAACAACTGGCAGTTTATTCGCCTGTTTCGGGATAGCCATTATTTTGGCTATCCCTTTTTTTATTTATTGATTAAAATGTTCATCTAATAACTGACGTAAGGCATCAGACTGCCTGCCAAATATGGCATGCACCTGCTGGCCAATAATAATTACCCCCAGCGCCCCTTCATTCTGTAACGCCTCAGAGTCAACTTTATTTAAATCTTTTACCGTCACGCGCAGGCGGGTAATACAGGCTTCGACGTGTTCGATATTATCGTCGCCGCCAAACGCGGGAATTAAACGCTGGGTAATTTGACTGTCCATAATACGCCTCATTATATGCAGATAAAAAAATGCCTGCTCGTGGAGCAGGCGTTCTGTGCCTTTTTGCCCGGACGGTGCGGTCTGATGCCCTCACCCCAGCCCTCTCCCACAGGGAGAGGGAGAAAATCAATTACGCTTTACGCCTGAGCACACGACAGTCCCAGGGCAGCAGAGCGGTATCGCCCGCAGCAGCGGCGTCTGTCATGCAGTCGGTATACCCCTGTGGCAGCGTGATGTACTGCTGCTGTGCCGTGTAGTTCTGCACAAACACCCAGGTGGTTTCGCCATCCGTGCGTGCCGTGGCAACCACGCCCGGCGGGAGCTCACACTCGATGGCGCGCGGTAGTGCCAGCTCGTTGATAATCCCGGCGAAGAAATCGCGCTGGAACGGCAGATCGTTACGTGAAGCGACATGCCACGCCTTGCCTTTACCGACGCGGTTGACCGTTACCGCAGGGCGACCTGCGTAGAAATCATCGCGGTAGGTCGCCAGCACCTGTGCGGACTCAGCGTGGATCAGCTCGCATAAATGTCGCACCTGATACGGCCCCTGCAAACCTGCCGCGTTGCCTGCCAGCCCCTGAATCAGGTTGCGTTCCCCCTCGCCCAGGCACTCGATCTCTTCCGCCCAGATGCCCAGAAGCTTGCGCAGCGGGCCAGGGAAACCGCCCAGATGACAGAGATCGGTCTCATCCACCACGCCGGTCCAGTAGGTCGTCACCAGATGCCCGCCATTAGCCACAAAGGCTTCTGCCCGCTCGGCAAACCCTTCGCGTACCATATAAAGCATGGGGGCCACCACCAGCGCGTAGTCGCTCAGATCGCCGTCAGCGTCAATGACATCCACCGCAATGCCTTTTTCCCAGAACGGACGATAGTGCTCGTTGACGGTTTTTTCGTACTCCATTCCCATATTGCGCGGACCTTCGGCATCATCCAGCGCCCAGCGGTTTTGCTGGTCGAAGACAATCGCCACCCGGGCCTCGGTACGGCAACCTGCGACCTCCGGCAGGCGTGCCAGCATCTCGCCCAGGCGCGTCACTTCACGCCCGACGCGGGTATCCAGATGACCCACGTGGTCGATAACCGCGCCGTGGAATTTCTCCACCGACCCGCGGCTTTTACGCCACTGGAAGTACTGCACCGAATCCGCTCCGTGCGCCACCGCCTGCATTGACGAGAGAATATGCATCCCCGGCTTTTTCAGCTTGCTGGTTGGCTGCCAGTTGGTGGTGCTCGGCGTCGACTCCATCAGCACGAAGGGCTTACCGCCCTTCAGGCTACGCATCATGTCGTGATACATGGCGGTGTAGCAGGCGAGCGCCGTTTCGTCTTTCTCCTTGTGCCACATCGGATAGCTGTCCCAGGAGATAAAGTCGATCGCCTTCGCAAGCTGCCAGTAGTCGTAGTCGTAGAAATACTCCATAAAATTGGTGGTTACCGGCAGTTCCGCATTCGCTACTTTTAGCGGGGCCACTTCATGGCGGCAGAAATCGGTCACCTGTGCGGTATTGAAGCGACGCCAGTCGAGGTTGAGGCCGTGAATCGATACTTCTCCCTGCGGCGCAGGGGACTCTATCTGCGACCAGTCGGTGTAGGTGTGGCTCCAGAAGGTGCTCCACCACGCGTGGTTCAGCGCGTCCAGGGTTTTATAGCGCGCCTTCAGCCAGTCGCGAAAACGTGCCTGACACAGGTGACAGTGACATTCGCCGCCGTATTCATTAGAGATATGCCAGCCCAGCACCGCCGGATGGTGTGAATAACGCTCCGCCAGCAGGCGGTTAATGGTGAATGTCTTCTCACGGTACACTGGCGATGACATGCAGTGGTTATGTCGGCCTCCGTGCAGCGCGGGCACCCGGTTGCGCCCGACGCGCAGCACCTCAGGGTATTTTTGCGACATCCACGCCGGACGCGCGCCGCTTGGCGTAGCAAGGAAAATATGAATACCTGCCGCATACAGTTTTTCAATAATATTATCCAGCCACGCGAAATCATATTCCCCTTCACGCGGCTCCAGCTTTGCCCAGCTAAATATGCCCACCGACATCACATTACATTTTGCCTGCTGCATCATGGCAATATCTTTTTCAATAATACCGGGATAATTCTCCCATTGCTCCGGGTTATAGTCGGCGCCATGCAATAACGCCGCGACCTTTGGGCTTAAAGGCGCAAATTTATTCATATTAAAAACGTCCTGAATGAAGATAAAAATTATTTAAATACCGTTATTGATGGCAGCACTTTTCCCTGGCAATCAAATAACGCCTGATTCTCGCGGGCATTCCCCTCTTTCCATTCGTCATGGATATATTTCATGCCGGCTTTGGTCGCCCACGTGGTGCCCGGTACGGCAATCCAGGTCGGCTCCCAATAAAAGATGCCTTTGCCACGGTGGTCCGGAACATCAATAACGGACTGCATTAAATCGTGAATATAATCGTACTGGCCCTGAACGGTACCCGGATAGCCGCCGTCTTTTTCTTCTTTCGCCTGGAAGCTGTTCTCAGCGTTATCGCAGTTGTCCAGCGTATAGCCGTATGCCGCTTCCACCACAATCACGTCTTTGTTATAGCGCTTGCTGATGTCATCCATATTGGCCTTCAGCGCGCTAATCGGGCCGTTCCAGTAGGTGTACATTGACAGGCCGATGATATCGAATGGCACGTCGCGCTTCGCGATTTCGTCAAACCACCAGCGGAAGGTGTCATTTTTAGTGCCTTCGGCCAGGTGCAGCATGATTTTCACCTGCTCGCCGCCGGTCAGATTCTCTTTTAGCCCGCTAATGGCGGCGTTGAGCAGTCCGGCCAGACGGTCAAACTCGCCGCCGCCCTGCCCCCAGCTTTTGCCTTCCGGCCACAGCATGCCGCCGTTGATTTCGTTACCGATCTGCACCATGTCCGGCAGTACGCCCTCTTGCTTAAAGCGGGCGATGGTGTCGCGGGTGTAGTCATGGATCGCCGTTTTAAGCTGCGGGTAGTCCATTTTCTCCCAGGCTTTCGGCTTGAACTGTTTGCCCGGATCGGTCCAGAAATCGCTGTAGTGGAAATCGAGCAGCAGCTTCAGGCCCTGCGCCTTCACGCGCTTCGCCAGCGCAATCGTGTTTTCCAGGTTGTTACTGCCACCGCCATAGGTCTTGCCGCTCGCATCCTGTGGATCAACCCACAGGCGCAGGCGTACGGTGTTCACGCCGTTGGCCTTCAGGATCGCAATCGCATCCTGCTGCTGGCCGTTCTGGTTATAGAATTTCGCGCCGTGTTGTTCGGCTTCCAGTAGGGTCGAAATATCCGCCCCCTTAATAAAATCTGCAGGCATGGCGTTAAACGGACGCGTTTTCACCGCGTCGGCAGCAAAAGCACTCGCGGCAAGGCCACATGAGAGGCAAACGGCGAGCAAAGCGGGTTTGAGTCTTTTCATGGTTATCCTTTGGTACTCCCGGAGGTCAGGCCGGAGACGAAGTATTTTTGTAACGCCAGGTAGAGGATCGCCACCGGCACCGCAATCAGGACCGCGCCTGCCGCGTAGGTGGTGTAGCTGGCCCCCATTTTTTGCGCCACCAGGTTATAAAGCCCGATGGGTAAGGTGTATTTGTCCGGGGTGCGCAAAATGGTGCTGGAGAGGATGAAATCCCCCAGCGGCCCGGTGAAGGAGAACAGCGCCACCACCGCCACAATCGGCTTCGAAAGCGGCATGATAATTTCGATGAAAATCCGGAAATTACTGGCCCCGTCCATGCGCGCGGATTCATCCAGATCTTTCGGGATGGCATCGAGGTAGCCTTTCATCAGGTAAGTGTTCATCGGGATCATGCCGCCCACGTAGATCAGCACCAGCGCCAGATGGCTATTGATAAGGCCCAGCAACTGCGACAGCACGAAGATGGCAATCAGCGCCGAGAACTGGGGGATCATCTGCAGCAGCAGGAACAGCATCAGACCGTTCTGACGCCCCTTAAAGCGAAAGCGCGAAAACGCGTAGGCGGTAAAGCTGACGCTGATTAAGGTCAGTACCATGGTCAGGAAGCTGATTTTCATTGAGTTCCAGTACCAGGTCATGTAGTTCACCTGGCCGTTGAACAGGTCGGCATAGTGCTGCACCGAGAAGTTCTCTGGAATAATCGACGAGCTCAGCAGGCTATTACCCGCGTTAAACGACGCACCGACCGTCCACACCAGCGGGTAAATGATGATTATCGAGACCAGCACGATAACCAGCCAGGAGAGCGAGAGGCGAACCCACTTCTCACGTTTAATACTTTGTGATTGAGCCATTGTTCCGTTCCTTACGCCATGTCGTCATTTTTAAACGATTTCGTGGCGCGGAACTGCCACAGCGCCAGCCCGACGACAAAGATCGACAGCAGGATAGTGATGGTCGCCGCAATCGCATATTGCGAAGAGGACATCGTCAGTTTGTAGATCCACGACACCAGGATATCCGTCCCACCCGCATTCGACCCTACCACCGCCGGTCCGCCGTTATTAAACAGGTAGATGATGTTGAAATTATTGAAGTTGAAGGTGTATTGCGTGATCAGAATCGGCGCAATCGAGTAAAGCACCAGCGGCAGCGTGATGGTACGCAACTTAGTCGCGCTGCTGGCGCCGTCCATGGTCGCCGCTTCGTACAGATCGTCCGGAATGGCCTGCAGCACGCCGGTGGTCATAGCGAAAACAAACGGGAAGCCGAGCCAGGTCTGCATCATAATCAGCGCCGTTTTGGTCCAGAACGGATCGGTCATCCAGGCTTTTGGCGCGATGCCGAAGAAGGCCAGAATGGCGTTGTTGATCACCCCAAAGGAGTCGTTAAACATTCCGGCAAACACCAGGATGGTGACAAAGCCCGGCACCGCCCAGGGCAGAATGAAGATGGTGCGGATCAGCGGTTTAAAGCGCAGATCTTTCTGGTTCACCAGAATGGCCAGCAGCACGCCTACTGAACATTGCAGCGTGGTAGCGAGCAGGGTCCAGACCACCGTCCACTGCAGCACGTCGAAGAAGGTCGAACGCCAGATGGAGAGCGTGAAGATATTGATGAAGTTCTTAAACCCAACCCAGTCCACCAGCTTAGCCGGCGGCGTGTGATAGAGGTTGTAGTTGGTAAAGGCAATGGCAAAGCCGAACAGGATCGGGAAAACCACTACAAACACCAGCAGGATAAAGCCGGGCGTGATCATAAGATACGGGAAGCCGTCGCTCAGCAACATCTGGTACTGCTTGCGCACGCTGTTAAGCGCAAGTCCCGCATCGCGTTTTCTGCCATTCACCCACGCATCACGCATCGACAGGTACCAGACCATCACGCCAAACGCGGCGATCAGCACGCTGATGATCCCCTCAGCCAGCAGGAAGATGGAGTTGTCCCGCGGCACCTCCTCGCCCAGCGTCACCAGCCCCCACAGCCCTTCGCGCAGAAAATCGGCAAATACGCCGATAAAACTCACCAGCAGTACCAGGAAGATGATCCCTTTCAGCCACTGACGATGGTAGAACTGGCCGAAGCCGGGGATGAACGCCAGCAGCAGGCCGGTCCAGGCATGGCGCCCGGCCCCGTGCGGTCTGGCAAAATTTTCCGGGATGATACTCACAGACAACTCCTTTCAAAAAAACGGGAGAGAGTCCTCCCGTTTTGCGACGGCAGAAAATTACTGGTTGCTGGCCTGCATGGCTTCGATTTGCATCTGGACCTGTTTTTCTGCGCTATCCAGCGCGGCTTTAGGATCCTGTTTGCCGGTCAGGCTCAACTCCAGCGCGGCGTTGGCTGGCCCCCAGACTTCACCCATTTCAGGGATGCCCGGCATGGCAGTTGCGCGCGCCGACTGTACCGCGACGGCACTCGCTTTTTCGTCGTTTTTGATAATCGGATCGTCGATCATCGCGGTAAGCGGCGGGATTTCACGCGTGGCGATGTAGCGCGTTTTCACATACTGCGGCTGGTTGATGAATTCGATAAATTTCTGCGCCAGGGCTTTGTCTTTGCTCCATGTGGAGACAACGTAGCCTTTCACGCCAAGGAAAGAACTCATAGGCTTGCCGTCGGGCAGCGTTGGCAGCGGCGCAACGCCGTAGTTGATCCCTGCTGCTTCATACGGCTGGAATGCCCACGGCCCATTGATCACGGCTGCCGCTTTCTTCTCGGTGAACAGGGAGTCAATGGCGTTCAGACCGTTGTCACCGACTATCCCGGCCGGGAAGATCCCGTCGGCGTAGAATTTTTTAAGGTACGTCACGGCCTCTACCGCGCCCGGCTTGTTCAGGCCAACGTCGCTGGCGTTATAGCCGCCCTTGTCGTTATGACCGAAGATGTAGCCGCCCATCGGGGAAATTGCCCCCCAGCTGTAGTAAATCTGGTCGAACTTGGCGAGCAGGCCGTACTGGTTTTTCGCGCGCTGCTGTTTCGAAAAGTCATACCAGTCCTGCAGCGAATTGAGGGGCTTGTCGATGAGGTCTTTGTTGTAAATCAGCACCAGCGTCTCGACCGCTTTCGGTACGCCGTAGAGGGCATTATCCATTTTGAAGGCATTGATTGAGGCCGGGGTGTACTGTTCGGTCTGCTTAGCCTCCAGATTCAGGGGGGTCAGCAACCCTTGCACTACGGCGCCGCCCAGCTGATCGTTAGGGATCACCAGCACGTCCGGGCCAATGCCCGCCGGGCCATCCAGACGCAGTTTTTCCAGCTGCTGGGCGTAAGGGGTTTCCTGGACGTTGACCTTAACGTCGTACTGTTTTTCAAAGTCAGCCACCGCCTCTTTTATACCGGATGACTTCTTGATGTCTTCCCAGACGTTAAGCTGCGTGGTGGCATGTACCTGCACCGAGAGCGTAGAGAGGATCAGAGCGGCAAGTAGGTTCTTTTTCATTACAAACCTCATGTGAAGGTATAACAATTTTATGGTTGTTATGACATTTAACGCCTTATCTGCCTCATCTAAAATTCAGCAAAATCAGATGCTGCACGTATGACATCAAATATCTTTGGTTTGGTATACGCTACCCTTCACATCATGATAACTCTACAAAAAACTGTAAGTTGTGTGATCGTCATAACATTAATGGAAAATCTGTATAGGGCGCATGAATACTGGAAGTTATAGTCAATACAGACAAATTGCACCGTCCAGCTATGTTGAACCTGATTGTTATACGTAAAACATAGGCAGCGGTTTACTCGGGGAACACTGATGTCAAACATACAGTTAAGGAATGTCACCAAGCGCTTTGGCGACACCGTCACCTTGCACAACGTGAATCTTGAAATTGAAGACGGGGAATTCGCCGTCTTTGTTGGCCCTTCCGGCTGCGGTAAATCGACCATGCTGCGCATGATTGCCGGTCTGGAGGAGATTAGCGAAGGTGAAGTCTTAATCGGTAATGAGGTCATGAATGACGTCGCGCCTTCCCACCGCGGCGTGGCCATGGTGTTTCAGTCCTACGCGCTCTATCCGCACATGACGGTCGCCGAAAACATGGGCTACGGGCTGAAAGTGAATAAGGTCCCAAAAGAACAGATCCGTCACCAGGTGGAGATGGTGGCAAAAACGCTGCAGCTCTCCCATCTGCTGGACCGCAAACCTAAACAGCTTTCTGGCGGGCAGCGCCAGCGCGTGGCAATAGGCCGCGCCATCGTGCGTAACCCGCGCGTCTTTATGTTTGATGAACCGCTCTCTAACCTGGACGCCGAACTGCGTGTCGAGATGCGTCTGCACCTTGCCCGCCTGCATCAGGAGCTGAAAACCACCATGGTGTATGTCACGCACGACCAGATCGAAGCGATGACCCTGGCCGACAAGATCGTGGTCATGAACTATGGCAAGGTTGAGCAGATGGGCGCCCCGATGGATCTCTATTACAAACCGGCAAATAAGTTTGTCGCCGGGTTTATCGGTTCTCCGAAGATGAACTTTCTGCCGGCGACCGTTGAAGCCTGGCAGCCAGGTAAGCTTACCGTCAGGATATCGCAACAAAAGTCGCTCACGCTCGCGATAACCACCACACCGCTGCAGCCGGGAAGTCAGGTCACGCTGGGCATCCGCCCGGAACATTTAACCACCGACCTTCACCGCGGCACGCGGCTGGAATTTAACTGTGAAGTGGTGGAGCGACTGGGAAACAATACTTACCTGTTTGGGCAATGCTATGGCCATGACAACGTGAAGATCTTGCTGCCGGGCGACGTGAAGTTCGCGCCCTGGCAGAAGATAGACGTGGCGTTTGACGACCATCACTGCATGGTTTTTGATGACCAGGATGTACGGGTGAGCGCTGATATCGAAGATGCGGTGCGTTCGGTGGCTTAACGCGCGCCACCGTCAGCCAGCGTCCTCACCGCCCGGCAAAACGCCTCAATCGCCAGCGCGACATCCTCAGCCATCACCGACTCCGCCGGATGGTGGCTGATGCCCCCCTTGCAGCGCACAAATAACATCCCCACCGGCCAGCGTTCTGCCAGCGCAATGGTGTCGTGCCCGGCACCGCTCGGCAGCGATAGCGTGCGGCCCTGAACCGATGTCACAGCCTCCCCTAACAGCGATTGCAGTCTGGCATCGCAGGGCGTGGCGGCGATCCGGTAAAACTCCTCGGCGCTGAAACTGAGCCCACGTCGGGCTGCGATCTCTTCCGCCTGAATGAGCAGTTCAGTGAGCAGTGCGTCCAGCGGGGCATCCTGCGGGCCGCGAATATCCAGCGATAGCGCCACCTCGCCGGGAATCACATTGACCGCGCCGGGCAGGCAGCGTAACGCCCCCACCGTGGCAACCAGATTGCCGCCGCGCTGTCGGGTGGTGTTTTCAACCTGCACCATCCATTCGGCAGCTGCGGCCAGGGCATCTTTACGGTGAGCCATCGGCACGGTACCGGCATGCCCGGCTTCGCCGGTAAAGAGACAGTTCAGACGCCGCGCGCCGTTAATGGCTTCTACCACCCCCAGTGCCAGCCCCTCCTGCTCCAGGCACGGCCCCTGTTCAATATGCAGCTCCAGACAGGCGCTGAAATCGTTCTGATGCCGCGCGGCAAGCGCTACCCGTGCGGGATCCAGCCCCGCCTGCACCATCGCCTGCGCCACGCTTATGCCACTGGCATCACAGGTATCAAGCCAATTCTCCGGCCAGGTGCCCGTCAGACCGCGACTGCCTAACAGCGTGATGCCGAAGCGGGTCCCCTCTTCGTCGCAGAAGCCAACAATCTCGATGGCCTGCGCCAGGCGCACGCCCTGCTGATGCAGGCTGTCCACCACCTCAATGGCGGTGAGCACGCCGAGCATGCCGTCGTAGCGCCCGGCATTGCGCACGGTATCCAGATGCGAGCCAAGCAGTATCGCCGGTGCGCCCTCCAGCTGCGCCTCATAGCGCCCGCAAATATTCCCGACGCTGTCCTGCCAGACGGTCATGCCCGCCTGGCTCATCCACTGCCCGACCAGCTGGTTGGCCTGCAGATGCTGCGTGGAAAGATAAACCCGCGTCAGGCCGTCCGGGGTTTCGCTGATGGCGGCCAGCGCATCGGCACGGGCCATTACCCGCTCTGCCGCCGGGCTCATTGTGACGTCTCGCGGCGATAATGATCCCACGCGGCCTGCATCGCCGCCCCCTGGGGGGTGGTAAATTTCAGGTAGTTCAGCACCGACTCCAGCGCGCTCAGGGTGGTCATTACGCAGTCTTTACGGGCGTTATAACCCATGGTGCCAATGCGCCATACCTTGCCGTGCAGCGGGCCAAACGAGGTGCCAATTTCGATACCGAAATCTTCCAGCATCAGCTTACGCACCTGATCGCCGTTAACGCCCTGCGGGATCACCACGCCCAGCACGTTGTTCATCTTGTGCTTCAGATCGCCAAAGGTCTCCAGCCCCATCGCCTGAATGCCTTTCAGCAGCGCATCGCCGTGCAGCTTGTGCCGGGCGATGCCGTTGTCCAGCCCCTCCTGCAGGATCAGCCGCGCGCATTCGCGGGCGCCAAACAGCGCGGTGGTGGCTTCAGTGTGATGGTTCAGCCGCTCCGGCCCCCAGTAATCCATCACCATGCCGAGATCGAAATAGTTGGAGTAGATCATCTCCTCGTCGCCGTCGCGATGGGCGTCGGTGCGGATCCCCTCCTCGACGCATTTGCGGCGGCGGATCGCCTCTTCCATGCGTGGGCTCAGGGTGATCGGTGACGTGCCGGACGGACCGCCAAGGCATTTCTGCATGCCAGCGGAGACGGCATCCAGCCCCCAGGCATCGGTTTCCAGCGCGTTCCCCCCCAGCGACGCGGTGGCGTCGGTGTAAAACAGCACGTCATAACGGCGGCAAATCGCGCCGAGCTCGGCCAGCGGCTGCAGCATGGTGGTGGAGGTATCCCCCTGCACGGTCAGCAGCAGACGGGGACGAATACGTTTGATGGCATCCTCCACCTGATCCGGGGTAAACACCTCGCCCCACGGCACCTCGATGGTATGCACTTCCGCCCGGCAGCGGCGGGCGATTTCGCACAGCAGATGGCCGAAGCGGCCAAACACCGGCACCAGCACTTTATCGCCCGGGCGAATGGCCGACACCAGAATCGCCTCAATGCCCGCGCGGGAGGTGCCGTCCACCAGCATCGTCCAGCGGTTTTCGGTGCGGAACACCCCGCGATAGAGCGCCATTACTTCGTTCATGTAGTGGGTCATCGCCGGGTCGTACTGACCAATCAGCTGGCTCGACATGGCGCGCAGCACGCGCGGATCGGCGTTGATCGGCCCCGGCCCCATCAGCAGACGCTGCGGCGGATTAAGTTGCGGAAATTGAGCGATATCCATTGTTAAGTCCTTATCAGTTGAGGCCGCGCACGGAGGAGATGAACTGCTTCAGTTCGGTGGTCTGCGGGTTAGCGAAAAGCGTTTTGCTGTCGCCCTGCTCCCAGACTTTCCCCTGGTGCATAAACACCACGCGGTCGCCCACTTCGCGGGCAAAATTCATTTCATGGGTCACGAGAATCAGGGTCATCCCTTCTGCTGCCAGCTGCTCCAGCACCTTAAGCACTTCGCCCACCAGTTCCGGGTCGAGCGCGGAGGTGATCTCGTCACAAAGTAAGACTTTTGGCGACATCGCCAGCGCACGGGCAATCGCCACGCGCTGCTGCTGGCCGCCGGAGAGACTCGACGGGTAGTAATCCAGACGATCGCCGAGGCCCACTTTCTCCAGCATCTGCTGCGCCAGCGCCCGGCATTCGGCGGCGCTTTTCTTCAGCACCCGACGCGGGGCGAGCATCACGTTTTCCAGCGCCGTCATGTGCGGGAACAGGTTAAAGTTCTGGAACACCATCCCGACCGAGCGGCTGATTTCACGCGCCTGGGAATCCCGGTCGGTAATGGTCATGCCGCCAAGCTTGATGCTGCCGTCCTGATACCCTTCCAGACCGTTGATGCAGCGCAGCAGGGTGCTTTTGCCGGATCCGCTGCGCCCGATAATCGAAATCACCTGGCCCATGTCGATATCGAGATCGACCCCCTTCAGGACATGGTTATCGCCGTAGTACTTCTGCACCTGATTAATGGTGATGAGAGGCATTGAATTTAGTCTCCAGATAACGGCTGTAACGCGACAGCGGATAACACAGAATGAAGTAGCCCAGCGCCACCAGCGCAAAGACCTTAAACGGTTGATAAGTGACATTGGTGAGCATCGTCCCGGCTTTGGTCAGCTCGATAAAGCCGATGATTGACGCCAGCGCCGTGCCCTTAATCACCTGGACGGCAAAACCGACCGTCGGCGCAATCGCAATCCGCAACGCCTGCGGCGCGACCACCCGATAAAGCGTCTGGCCAAAGGTCAGCCCCAGACAGCGCGACGCTTCCCACTGCCCTTTGGGCAGCGCGCGAATGCTGCCAAACCAGATATCAAGCAAAAACGCGCTGGTGTAGAACGTGAGGGCCAGCGATGCGGCGGTCCATGGCGAGACATCGAGGCCGAACAGCGCCACGCCGAAGAACGCCAGAAATAGCTGCATCAGCAGCGGTGTACCCTGAAACAGTTCGATATAGCCGCGGATCAGGCGCATGATCATTCGCCCGCCAGTGAGACGCAGCAGCAGCAGCGGCAGGGTCACCACCGCGCCGCCAACAAACGCCACCAGCGACAGCAGTATCGTCCAGCGCCCGGCCAGCAGCAGGTTGCGAATAATGTCCCAGTCGGTAAAGGTGGTCATCATGCCTGTACCCCCAGCCATTTGCGTCCTGCCGCCATCATCAGCTGACGCAGGGTAATCGACAGCGCTAAGTAAATCCCGGTTGTCACCAGATAAACCTCAAAGCTCAGAAACGTTCTGGACTGGATCAGGTTGGCGGCAAAGGTCAGCTCTTCATACGAGACCTGCGACACCACCGACGAGCCGAGCATCACGATAATGCACTGGCTCACCAGCGCCGGATAAATACGCTGTAGCGCAGGCGGTAACACCACGCGAATGAAGGTCTGGGTGCGGGTCAGCCCCAGCACGCGTCCGGCCTCCCACTGCCCTTTGGGTGTCACCTGAATGCCCGCCCGGACAATCTCCGTGCTGTACGCGCCCAGATTGATCACCATCGCCAGCAGTGCCGCCTCACCCGCCGTCATCTTCAGCCCCATATTGGGCAGGCCAAAGACGATAAAAAACAGCTGCACTACAAACGGCGTGTTACGGATAATCTCCACGTAACCGCCCCAGATCCGGCTAAACCACGTCGCCCGCCCGCTGCGAATAGCCGCCCCGAAAATACCAATCGTCAGACCGCCCAGGGTCGCCATCACCGTCAACTGGATGGTGACCCACAGCCCGGCCAGCAGCGCCGGCCAGTGCGGCCAGAGCTCAGAGAAATGGAGTTGCTCTGTCATTGCCTTACACGCCAAGGCTTGCCGGCAGCGGCGCCTTGAGCCACTGCTCAGAGAAGCCGTTAAGGGTACCGTCTTTAATACCCTGTTCAATCAGCGCATCCACTTTCGCCTTCAGCGCTGGTTCATTTTTCTTCAGCCCGATAAAGCACGGTGAATCTTTCAGCATAAAGCTCGGCACCGGAGCTTTCTCCGCATTCTGGCGCGAGATGGCCGCCACCACGAGGTTGCCGGTGGCCACATACTGTACCTGTCCGGACAGATACGCCGACAGCGTGGTGTTGTTGTCCTCATAGCGTTTTACGTCTGCGTCTTTCGGCGCCAGGCTGGTCAGCACCATGTCCTCGACCGCGCCACGCGTCACGCCGATGGTTTTACCGCTCAGGGCGGCGGCATCTTTCAGCTCTGCGCCTTTCGGGCCAAACACCCCGAGGAAGAACGGCGCATAGGCGCGGCTGAAATCGATCACCTTTTCACGTTCC
Source organism: Enterobacter cloacae complex sp. 382A5 (assembly GCF_050031095.1). Lineage (NCBI taxonomy): Bacteria > Pseudomonadati > Pseudomonadota > Gammaproteobacteria > Enterobacterales > Enterobacteriaceae > Enterobacter > Enterobacter cloacae complex sp. 382A5. The sequence continues at coordinate 1,645,566 of NZ_JBLGVK010000001.1, read as the reverse complement.
GCATTCTTACCGAGGCTTGAAATGACAAGGTCAACTTTGTCGGTTTGCAGATACGGCACGCGGTTGGCGCTGGTCACCGGGACCAGTTGCAGCTTGACCTTCATCTGTTTGGCCAGATAACGCGCCATATCGATGTCATAGCCCTGCGGCTGCAGATCGGTTCCGACCGAGCCAAACGGCGGGAAATCCTGCGGCACGGCAATGCGAATGGTGCCGCGTTTTTCAATATTTTGAAGCTGGTCCGCCTTTGCCGACAGGTTAGTGAGCAGACAGACGGCCCCGGCCAGTGCAATCAACAATTTTTTCATGGTGCTTCCCCGTAACGTTAACATGAAACAAAAGATTCTTTGAATTGGATTTTGCAACTAATGTGCCAGATAAAGCGAAACGCGGGATTTTGTTGTAAAGCCTGATAAAATAAAGGCGGGGCGAAAAAGCCGTCTCTTTTTCGCCCCGCCTCACTGCACCATTTCAATGCAAAGCACCACACCGATGCCCCATTATCGTTGTTCGAGCTCGTCCAGGTGCTGATACAGGGTGGCGATCTCATGAATGCGCGGACGGCCTTTATCGAGGATTTCATGCAGAAAGGCGTTTGCCAGCAGGTTGATCAGACTGTTGACCGAGGCGTAGCTGTCATAGGCTGAGACGCTGTCCAGCGGAGCGCAGAGCTGCCAGCTCGCCAGCGGAAACAGGCTGTGCGCCTGCGGCTCGCACATCAGCAGCACCGGAATACAACTGCCCTGAAGCTGCTGCAGCAGCGGGCGGATAATGCGCGGGCGGCGGCGAAAGGCCATCATCACCACCAGATCGTCAGGGGTGAGATCCACCAGCTCTTCGCTCAGGCTCTGACCGGGCTGCGGCAACACCAGCACCTGCCCGCGCGCCTGCAACAGCTGCTGACGCAGGTGCAGCGCCGCCGGATAGGCGTTACGCATCCCTATAATGACAATGCGCCTCGCCTTAACCATGCACGCCATCGCGTCGGCAAACTGCCGGGCATCCAGGGCATTCACCCACTGGGTCAGATTAGCCATCTCCTGCTTATAGTGACGCGCCAGCAGCGTATTGCCCTGCACCGCGTCGCGGTTGTCCGTCAGCGGCATACCGCTCTGGCGCAGGGTACGCAACTCATCGCGCATGTCTTTATACTTATCATAGCCCAGACGCTTAAACAGGCGGCTCACCGTGGCTTTCGACACTCCGCTCAGCTGTGCCAGCTCGGCGCTGTTGTAGCTGATCAGGTCGTCGAAGTGATCGAAAATAAAATCCGCCACCCGCTGCTCCTGCGGCGACAGTGACGCGTATTGTGCTTTCAGTCGTTCATCAAGCTGTTCCATAACGCCTCTGTAACGTTTGTTTCATCTCTTGCTCTCTATTCATTAAGCATGCCAGCTTATCAGCCGGGATGACATGAAACTTTTCTTTCATACCTGGAACAGCTTTTGCAGCGCCTTGTGACTTTCAGGGTTATGAGGACTGTTCATGCAAAGTAATGTCTCCGTACACGGAATGGCGGTTGCCCCCCATCATCTTGCCAGCCAGAGCGCGCTGTCTGTGCTGCGCGACGGCGGTAGCGCGATTGAAGCGATGGTCGCGGCAGCGGCCACCATTGCCGTGGTCTATCCCCATATGAATGGCCTGGGCGGCGATGGCTTCTGGCTTATCGTGCCCCCCGGCGGCGAACCGATTGCCATCGATGCCAGCGGCGCGGCGGGATCGCTGGCGACGCTTGCCGCCTATGGCGATCTGGCGCACATCCCCCACCGCGGCCCCCGTGCGGCGCTGACCGTGGCGGGTACCGTCAGTGGCTGGGCGGAGGCGCTTAAGGTCTCACACGCGCTGACGGGCAACGCCCTGCCGCTGACGCGCCTGCTGGCAGATGCCATTGACTATGCCCGCAATGGCACGCCGGTCACGGCCTCGCAGGCCACTGCCACCGCCAGTAAATTCGACGAACTGAAAGACCTGCCCGGCTTTGCAGAAACCTGGCTGGTTGACGGCAAACCACCGGAGGTCGGCAGCCGGTTTTATCAACCGGCGCTGGCCTCCACGCTGACACAACTTGCTGAAGAGGGTCTGGAGAGTTTTTATCGCGGTCCGCTGGCGGCGCGTCTGGCCCGTGGGATGGAGACGCTCGGCCTGCCCATTACGCTGGCGGATTTGAACGCGCATGTCGCCCGGCGCACCACGCCGTTGAAATTAGCGCATCAGCAGGGTGAGGTCTGGAACCTCGCCCCACCGACGCAGGGGCTGGTCTCGCTGGCGATCCTCGGCATCACCGACCGTCTGGCGATGGCCGATGCCGACGACGCCGGGACGGTGCACCGCATTGTGGAAGCCACCAAACTGGCCTTTGGCCTGCGCGATGCCCACATCACCGACCCGCGCGAGCTGAAAACGGATATCCAGAGCCTGCTGGATCCTGCAGCGCTTCAGGCGCTCGCCGACCGGGTTGACGATAACCATGCCGCGCCGTGGGGCACCGGCAAAGGCCCCGGCGATACGGTGTGGATGGGGGTGATGGATAACAGCGGCCTGGCCGTGTCGTTTATCCAGAGCATTTATCACGAGTTCGGCAGCGGCGTGGTGCTCCCGGATACCGGTATCGTCTGGCAGAACCGGGGAGCGTCGTTCAGCCTCGATTCCGCACATCTTCTGGCCCTCGCGCCGGGCAAACAGCCGTTCCATACCCTGAACCCGGCCGCGGCGCGTCTTAAGGACGGGCGCGTGATGGTCTACGGATCGATGGGCGGTGACGGCCAGCCGCAAACCCAGGCCACGCTCTTTACCCGCTATGTGGTGCAGGGTCTGCCGCTGCAGGAGAGCATCTCCCGCCCGCGCTGGCTGCTGGGGCGCACCTGGGGACAAACCTCAGACACCTTAAAAGTGGAAGGCCGCTTTTCCCCTGAAACGATCGCACGCCTGCAGGCGCTGGGTCACGAGGTGGAGATCTTCCCGGACTTTAGCGAAGCCATGGGCCACGCGGGCGCGATTGTCCGCCACCCGAACGGGCTGTTTGAAGGCGCGTTCGACCCGCGCAGCAACGGCGGCGCCGCCGGATACTGAGGAGAAAACCATGACAACACAACAACCTGACTGGCATGCCTACCTGGCGCAGATGGAGGCCGTGCTGGGCGTTGAGCTGGATGACGCCCGCCGCGCGGAGCTTCAGCAGCAGTTTAGCCGCATTGCCACCATGGCCGCCCCGCTGATGGCGCTGCCGCTTGATGACCGTCTGGAGATCGCAGGAGTATACAAAGCATGAGGCTACACGAGATGAGTATCAGCGCGATCCAGCAGGCGCTGAGTGCAGGCGAGTTAAGCGCCCACGAGATCGCCCGTCAGACGCTGGAAGATATTGCGCGCATCAACCCGCAGATCAACGCCTGGACGGCGGTTACCGAAGCGCGGATGCTGGCCGAGGCAGAAAATATCGACACCCTGCGCCGGGAAAAGCGCCCCCTGCCGCCGCTGGCGGGCGTGCCTTACGCTGTAAAAAACCTGTTTGATGTGGCCGGGCACACCACCCTCGCCGGAGCCGAGCTGTTCAGCAAGCGTTCCGCTGCCAGCGCAGACAGCTTTGCGGTTCGCCAGCTACGCAGCGCAGGAGGACTGTTGTCCGGGATGGTCAATATGGATGCCTATGCCTACGGCTTTACCACGGAAAACAGCCACTACGGCGCCACGCGTAATCCGCACGATCTGACGCGCATTGCAGGCGGCTCCTCCGGTGGCTCTGCCGCCGCCGTCGCCGCCGGGCTGGTCCATTTTTCACTGGGTACCGACACCAACGGGTCGATTCGCGTCCCGGCGTCCCTGTGCGGAATTTACGGCTTAAAACCGACCTTTGGCCGCCTGTCACGCTCCGGCAGCCACCCGTTTGTCGCCAGTCTCGATCATATCGGGCCGTTTGCCCGCCGGGTGTGCGATCTGGCGTCCGTGTACGATGCGCTACAGGGACGAGACACCAGCGACCCTTTTCAGGCAGAGTCCTCCCGCGAGCAGACGCGGCCTTTGCTCGATCGCGGTCTGGATGGTTTGCGCTGCGCCGTCCTCGGGGGCTATTTCAGCACGTGGTGTAACGACGACGCCCGGGAAGCCGTCGCGCGCGCGGCACGTGCTCTTGACGTCCAGGAGGAGTTGCAGTTCCCTGAAGCCGCGCTGTCCCGCTCTGCCGCGTTTATCATCAGCGCCTCCGAAGGGGGGAACCAGTACCTGCCGTCACTTCGCCGTGAACCGGAGCGTTTTGAACCACACTCCCGCGAACGCCTGCTGGCTGGGGCAATGATCCCTTCCGCCTGGTATATTCAGGCCCAGCGTTTTCGCGCCCACGCCCGACAGGCCTGTAAAGCGCTGTTTGAGCAGGCCGACGTGCTGATCGCCCCGGCAACCCCGCGCAGCGCCACGACGATTGGCGAGCAGACCATGGAGATTAACGGCGAGCCACTGCCGGTGCGCGCCAGCATGGGGATGCTGACGCAGCCGATTTCATTTCTGGGTTTGCCCGTCACCACCGTTCCGCTACGCACCGCCCAGGGGGCACCGATTGGTCTGCAACTCATCGCAGCACCGTTTAATGAACAAGCCTGCCTGCGCGTGGCGCGGGTCCTGGAAGCGAGCGGGATAACCGATGCCCGTCCTGCGGAGATGGCACAATGATGAATCACGACGACATTAACCTTCCCTGGGTGATGGCGGACGTCACGGCCGCGTTTTATCGCTATGAAGATGCGCTGGTGAGCAACAACATTGCGGTGCTGGATGAGTTGTTCTGGCACGACAAAAACACGGTGCGACTGGGCGCGGGGGAAAACCTCTACGGCATTGATGAAATCCGCGCCTTTCGGGCGGCGCGCCCCTCCGCCGGGCTGCAGCGGACGTTGCGCAATACCGTGATCACCACCTTCGGAGAAGATTACGCGGTGTGCAGCACCGAATTTACCCGCGAGGGGACGGAACGCATTGGCCGCCAGCAGCAGACGTGGGTGCGGTTTGCTTACGGGTGGCGCATTGTTGCGGCACAGGTGAGTGTGATGGTGTAACGCTGAAAAACCTGCCCGGTGGCGCTGCGCTTACCGGGCCTGCAATGTCCCGTATACCCTGCGGGTGCTGTAGGCCGGGTAAGGCGCAGCCGACACCCGGCACAATACGACACCGCTATTTCTGAAACGGATGCACGTCCCGCCAGTGGTCAGCAATCTGCTGGCGGGTACAAACCCACACCCGCTCGTGCTCCTGCACATAATCAAGGAACCGCTGTAGCGCGCGAAAACGGCCTGGACGCCCCAGCAGGCGGCAGTGCATGCCGATGGACATCATCTTCGGCGCGCTTTCACCCTCTTCATACAGCACGTCAAAGCTGTCTTTCAGATAAGTATAAAACTGCTCGGCGGTATTAAACCCCTGGGCGGTGGCGAAGCGCATGTCGTTCGCGTCCAGCGTGTAGGGCACGATCAGGTGCGGTTTACGGCTGCCATCGCTGCAGGCCACTTCCGTCCAGAAGGGCAAGTCGTCGCCATAGTAGTCGCTGTCGTAGTCAAAACCGCCGTGCTCGACCACCAGCTGGCGCGTGTTGGGGCTGTCGCGCCCGGTGTACCAGCCCGCAGGCGGCTTGCCAAACAGATCGGTCAGCACGTGCACCGCTTTGTGCAGATGTTCCCGCTCCTGGTTGATATCCATGTTCTGATAGTGGATCCAGCGCCAGCCGTGGCTGACCACGTCGTAATCCGCCGCCTTAATCGCCGCGACAATCTCCGGGTGACGCGCCAGCGCCATCGCCACGCCAAAGACCGTCAGCGGCAGGCCGCGTTTCTGAAATTCATGATGAATTCGCCAGAACCCGGCGCGGCTGCCGTATTCGTACAGGGAGTCCATGGACATGTGTTTGTCGGGATAGCTGGCCGCTCCGATGATGTCCGAGAGAAACTGTTCCGAGCCGGCATCGCCGTGCAGGACGTGGTTTTCTGCCCCCTCTTCATAATTGAGCACAAACTGCACGGCGATGCGTGCCTGATTCGGCCACTGCGCATGCGGCGGGTTGCCTGCGTAGCCACGCAGATCCCGCGGATAACCCTCTTCAAAAAGCCCCATTGCTACCCCCCCAAAAATTAAAATGGATTCAATGCCTGAAAATGTCCGCTTAACGGTTTGTTCTCCGGGAAGGCCAGATCCCCGTGCTTGCTGGTTGACAGCCCCAGCGCCACCAGCGATTCCACCATCTTCACCGCCGCACTGACGCCGTCGATCACCGGCACGCGCAGCTCGCGCGTCAGCTCCTGGGCGAGCGTTGCCATCCCGCCACAGCCCAGCACGATGGCGCCGCAGCCATCCTCTTTCAGGGCCTGTATACAGCGCGCGCGCACCTTCTCCTGCGCCAGGCCGGTGCCGTCTTCCAGCGCCAGCACCGGGAGATCAATCGCGTGCAGGGCCGCGCAATGATCCTGAAAGCCATACTGCTGCAGCAAATGACGGGCGATAATCAGCGTGCGCGGCAGCGTGGTGACGATGGAAAAGCGCGTCGCCACCAGCGTTGCCATGTGCATGGCAGCTTCGGCAATGCCGACAACCGGCCCTTGCGCCAACTCGCGCGCGGCCAGCAGCCCCGGATCGCCAAAGCAGGCAATCACGTGCCCTTCCACCCCCTGCTCTCTGCCTTTTTTGACTTGCTCAAGGACACCCACGGCGGCAATGGCTTCATCAAAATGGCCTTCGATTGAGGGCACACCCGCACTGGGGCAGACCGCGAGGATCTCCGTGCCCGGCGCAGCCACCGCGCGGGCGGCCGCGCCGATGGTTTCCGTCATCGCGAGGCTGGTATTGGGATTAATGACTTGTATACGGACAGACGACATTACGACTCCTTGTGGCTGGCAAACAGCCGGGCAAAATCGGGCAGGCATTCACCTGCCCGTTCGAAACAGAGGCTGGCGACGATGTGTTCAAAATGGTGCATTAAGGCATCACTCAGGGGTTGCAGCGCTTTCTGACGCAGCAGCTCCACAAGCTGTTCGTGGTCATTGCAGCGACACCCCTGACGCCACGGTGCGCCCCAGGTGGCAATCACCAACGAGGAGCGCTGGCTCAGGCGGGTCACCATTTCCGTCAGGACCTGATTGCCGGAGATGGCCTGCAGCTGAATATGGAAATTTGCGGAGTGGCGGATCGCCGCCGGGCCGTCGTAAGCCTCATGCGCCTGCTGCTCCTGATGGATGATTGACGCCAGCGCGGCCAGATGCGGCGGCTGACAGTGCGCCAGCACGTCCGGTAGATTGGCGACCTCCAGTAGCGCGCGGGTGCGAAAGATCTGCCGGGCCTCTTCGACCGTCGGGCTGGCAACGTGTGCACCACGTTTGGGCGTTAAGGTGACCATTTGCACAGCGGCGAGTCGCTGCAGCACCTTACGGATGCCCGTACGACTCACGCCAAAGACCTCCGCCAGCGCCTCTTCCGGCAATTTGCTTCCCGGCAGCAGCTGATGTTCGACAATCGCGGTCATCAGCGCCTGAAAGATGGATTCGTCTTTGTCTTGCAGGTCTGGCGCGGCGTGCAGACTGTTCACGTTGTTCATTAACCACTCCACTTTTTACTTTTCGCTATCGAATCGTATACATAAAAATAAAATATTGCATACAAGATTTATTATTTTGGCCTGAATCCTGCAACACCGTCTGCACTCCCACTCAACGGGTTTTCATTCACAGGAGCAGGTTTCATGCCAAACAGACAAAATACGCAACACGGTACGGCCGCTGATTCCGGTGCGGTATACAGCCCACGGCTTTGCAATGAGGATCTGGCACCGACGCGTGACCAGAACTGGAGCTGGTACAACATCTTTTCTTTCTGGATGTCCGACGTCCACAGCATGGGGGGATACGTGGTCGCCGCGAGCTTCTTTACGCTCGGGCTGGCAAGCTGGCAGGTGTTGCTCTGCCTGCTGGTGGGAATTTGCATTGTGCAGCTGTGTGCCAACCTGGTGGCGAAACCGAGCCAGATGGCGGGCGTGCCGTATGCGGTGATCAGCCGTCAGGCCTTTGGTGTGTTCGGGGCGAACATTCCGGCGGTGATCCGCGGGCTTATCGCCTTTGCCTGGTACGGCATCCAGACCTATCTGGCGGCTAACGCCCTGATGCTGGTGGCGCTGAAGTTCTGGCCGTCGCTCTCGTCGCTCACCACCGGCGCGTTCCTCGGGCTGTCGCACCTGGGCTGGGTCTGCTTTGCCATTATGTGGGTATTGCAGGCAATGGTCTTCTGGCACGGCATGAATGCCATCAAGCGCTTTATCGACATCGCCGGCCCGGCGGTGTATGTGGTGATGCTGGCGCTGGCAGGATGGATTGTATACAAGACCGGATTCGACGGGATCTCCTTTACCCTCACCAGCAAATCCCTGAGCGCGGGCGAGCAGACCTGGCAGATGATCACCGCCACGGCGCTGGTGGTTTCCTACTTCTCAGGCCCGTTGCTCAACTTTGGTGATTTCTCCCGCTACGGCAAAAGCATGGGGGAAATCCGCCGCGGTAACCGCTGGGGCCTGCCGTTTAACTTCCTGCTGTTCTCCATCGTGACCGTGGTGATTGTCTCCGGTACCCAGTCGCTGTTTGGCCGCATGATCACCGACCCGATTGAAACCGTCAGCCGCGTGGGCAACGATCTGGCGGTGGCGATTGGTCTGTTGACCATGATCACCGCCACCATCGGGATTAACATCGTGGCCAACTTCGTCTCCCCGGCGTTTGATTTCTCTAACTGTTCCCCGCAGAAAATCAGCTTCCGCACCGGGGGAATGATTGCCGCCGTCGGCTCGATCCTGTTAACCCCGTGGAACCTGTTTAACTCCCCGGAGCTTATTCATTACACCCTGGATGTGCTGGGGGCGTTTATCGGTCCGCTGTTCGGTATCCTGATTGCCGATTTCTACCTGATTAAGCGTGGCAAGGTATCCGTGGACGACCTGTTCGATGACACGCCAGAAGGGAAATACTGGTACCGCAACGGCTTTAACCCGAAAGCCATCGGCGCGCTGATCCCCTCGGTTGCCGTCGGGCTGGTGATAAGCTTCATCCCGGCGCTGCATGAGGTGGCAAACTTTAGCTGGTTCATTGGCGTATTCCTTGGCGGGGTAACCTACCGCTGGCTGGCACGCGAAGAGCGCGAAGGGGCGTCCGCCGCTCACTTCACGGCACGCGAGGCCACGCAAACAATCAGACAGGAGCCGTGATGGATTACCAGACTGCGATACGCGGTGCATTTTTCGATATCGCCCGGGTCTGCGACAGCGCAGACCTGATTGCCGACCATGCGCGCTACCAGGAGGACGGCCTGCTGTTTATTCACCACGGGAAAATCGTGGCGCTCATGGCCTGGCAGGAGGGAGAGCAATATCTTGACCCGCACAAGGGTTACACCGACCTGCGCGGCAAACTGCTGCTGCCCGGCTTTATCGATACCCACGTTCATTACCCGCAGACCGAGATGATCGGCGCCTTCGGCGAGCAGTTGCTGGAGTGGCTGACCACCTATACGTTTCCGGTGGAGAGCCAGTTTGCCGACGAGAGCTACGCAAAAGAGATCGCGGAATTTTTCATAAATCAGCTGGTGAGCCACGGCACCACCACCGCACTGGTGTTTTGCACACTGCATCCGCAATCGGTGGATGCGCTGTTTACCGAAGCATCGCGCCTGAATATGCGCCTTATCGCCGGGAAGGTGATGATGGACCGGCACACCCCGGACTACCTGACCGAAACGGCACAACAGAGCTACCGGCAGACGCGGGATCTAATCCAGCGCTGGCACCACCATGGACGGCTGGGGTATGCCATTACGCCACGCTTTGCGCCCACCTCATCACCGGAACTGCTGGCAGCGGTGCGTTTACTCAGAGAGGAGTTTCCGGACACCTGGCTGCAGACCCATCTGAGCGAAAACCCGAACGAAGTGGCCTGGGTTAATGACCTGTGGCCGGAGCATGAACGTTATCTGGATGTCTATCACCACTACGGCCTCACCGGCGAGCGCAGCGTGTTTGCTCATGGGATCCATCTGCACCACAGCGAGTGGCAATGCCTGCATGACACCGGTTCGGCGGTGGCGTTTTGCCCTACTTCCAATCTGTTTCTTGGCAGCGGGCTGTTTCGGTTACCCGCCTGCTGGCAGCACAAGGTGCGAATGGGTATCGGCACCGACGTCGGCGCGGGTACCACCTTCAGCATGCTGCGCACGCTGGGGGAAGCTTACAAGGTGGGTCAGTTGCAGAGCTATCGCCTGCGCGCCAGCGAGGCCTTTTATCATGCCACGCTGGGTGGCGCGCATGCCCTGCGTCTGGATGACAAAATTGGCAACTTCGCACCAGGCAAAGAGGCCGATTTTATCGTGATCGACCCGGCCGTCACCCCGCTGCAGCGCCTGCGTAGCGGGCGCTGCAAGGATATCTACGAGCAACTGTTTGTGCTGATGACCCTGGGCGACGAGCGTAATATCAGCCAAACCTGGGTCAACGGCGAGCCAGTGTGGTCAGCTGCCGCGGTAGGTTGACCAGCCGCCAGGAGCAATCACAAACGGCAGATGGAAGTGCTCATCTGCCGTTTCGCCGATAAGAAAATCAATCTGCGCGCAGGGATAGAGCGTGTCGCGCCCCGTTTCGCTAAACCAGGCGCCAGTCTCGGCCACCAGCCGATAGCGGCCCGCAGGCAGGACGGGAACAAATTCGGTGATGCGGCCCTGCGCGTTGGTCACGCCAGTTGCGATGATCTCCGCGTCCTGTTCAAGACGTACCGTCACCCCCTGCGCGGGTTTGCCCGTCGAGATATCCAGAATATGTGTACTGAGTGTGCTCATGCGCCAATGACTCCTTCCAGTCGTAATAAGGTAATTTCCCGCAGCTGATCTAGTGCGGCCTGCACCTCCTGCGCATCGCTGTTTTCCAGCCGCGCGTTCAGGGCCTGGAGGATCTCCTCCCCGCTGCGGCCTTTGGCGCGGATCAGAAAGACGCGCCCGAAACGGCTTTCGTAGCGGGCATTGCCTGCCCGTAACGCCTCAGCAAGCCGGGCATCATCATGATTCACCGCCCCCTGCTCCCGACGCGACAGCGCCGCCTCCGCCTGCATGCCCATGGGCTTCTCACCGATGCGCGGATGCGCGCTCAGGGCCCGCGTGAGCGCGTGTTCATCCCAGCGTTTCGTCAGCGCCTGGGCCGCATCAAACAGAGCATCCCGGCTCGGATAAGGCCGCCCGGCGACCAGCGCCTCGGCCCAGCCGGGAATGGCCACGCAAGGGTGTAATAGCGTAAGCACCTCTTCGTGACTCCGGTAATTAAAATCGTCCAGCGTTATCATGGTTCCTCCCGTGTCATCATCGTCCCTGAACATTGCACAAAACACGCCACTCTTGCCTGAGGCCTGAAACAGTTGATTCCTGATCCCTAAACCGGAAATTATTGATTCATAAAAAGGCATTCCCACCGCGATAACGCACCTTAGCAGTGCAAACATCCCTCCCACAACGCCCTTTACCGCACTCTGCAGCCTGGTACGCAAATTGCTGATGTTAATGACACCCGGCAAAAGGAGAGAAGCATGAAAGCAATCGTCATTGGTGCGGGCATTGGTGGCCTGAGCGCCGCTGTCGCGCTGGAAAAGGCGGGCATCGACTGTACCGTGTTTGAAGCAGTAAAAGAGATCAAACCCGTTGGCGCGGCCATCTCCATCTGGCCCAACGGGGTGAAATGCATGCAGCACCTCGGCATGGGCGACATCATTGAGACATACGGCGGGCCAATGCGCTTTATGGCCTACAAGGATCACCGGCGCGGCGACACGTTGACCCGCTTTAGCCTGGCCCCGCTGGTGGAGCGCACCGGGGGACGCCCCTGCCCCGTCTCGCGCGCTGAACTGCAGCGCGAGATGCTGGACTTCTGGGGTCGCGAGCGGGTGCAGTTCGGCAAGCGCGTCGAACACGTCCGGGAAGATGATGCTGGCGTCAGCGTAACATTTACCGACGGCAGCACGGCGACGGGCGATTTTCTGATTGCCGCCGACGGCAGCCATTCGGCGGTGCGCCCGTACGTGCTGGGGTATACCCCCGAGCGCCGCTACGCCGGTTACGTTAACTGGAACGGACTGGTGAAGATTGATGAAGAGATTGCCCCCGCCCACCAGTGGACCACGTTCGTGGGAGAAGGCAAGCGTGTGTCGCTGATGCCCGTCTCCGGTGGCCGCTTCTATTTCTTTTTTGATGTCCCGCTTCCCCTCGGTCTGGCGGAAGATCGCACCACCCTCAGAGCCGATCTCACGGGTTACTTCCGCGGCTGGGCGCCGCCGGTGCAGAAGCTGATCGCCGCGCTGGATCCGAATACCACCAACCGCATAGAAATCCACGACATTGAGCCCTTCGACAGCCTGGTACGCGGCCACGTGGCGCTGCTCGGCGATGCGGCGCACAGCACCACGCCGGATATCGGCCAGGGCGGCTGCGCGGCGCTGGAGGATGCGGTGGTGCTGGGTGATTGTCTGCGCGAAAACCACAACATTACTCTGGCGCTGCGGCAGTACGAAGCCCTGCGCTGTGACCGGGTACGCGACCTGGTGCTGAAGGCTCGCAAGCGCTGTGACGTCACGCACGGTAAAGATATGGCGTTAACCAGAGCCTGGTATCAGGAGCTGAGAGAGGAGACCGGGGAGCGCATTATCAACGGTTTGTGCGACACCATTCAGGGCGGACCATTAGGCTGAACGTAAGAGGAATACACATGAATAAAGCACCTGTACCACCCGCCCATTGCACGTTTGAGCCAGAGGACTGGCTGCGTCTGGCAAAGTGCTGGCATCCGGTTGCGCGCGCCTGCGACATTGGCGCGGCGCCGGTTAAGGCGACCCTGCTGGACGAAGCGCTGGTTATCTACCGCGTGAACGGCCAGGTCGTGGTCGCCCGCGACGTTTGTCCGCATCGCGGCGTGCCGCTGACGCTGGGCTTTCATGATGAGCACGGGATTATCTGCCCCTACCATGGCCTGCGCTTCGGGGAAGATGGCCGCTGCAACCGTATTCCCTCCAGCCCCGACCAGCCGGTACCGGCGAAGCTGAACCTGATTAACTACGCCGTGGAGGAGCGCTTTGGCTTGATCTGGACGTGTCTGGCGTTTGACCCCGACAACCCGATGCCGCTGCCCACCATGCCGCACTGGGATGACGACGGCTTTCAGCAGATCAACTGTCCGGCGTTTGAGGTAAATGGCTTCGCTGGCCGCCAGGTGGAAGGATTTCTGGATGTGGCGCATTTTGCGTGGATCCACACCAGCACCTTTGCGGACCCGGATAACCAGCTCGTCCCGACCTATCAGCCACAGGAAACACCGTTTGGTTTTGTAGCGGACTACTGGAGTTCGGTGAGCAATTATCCCGCCAGCGCTGATGTGCAGGCGCCGGAAGGCTTCCAGTGGCTGCGCCATTTTGAAATGCATTTGCCGTTTACCGCCACCCTGACGATCCATTTTCCGGGTGAATCCCGGCTGGTGATCATGAACGCCGCGTCGCCGGTCTCGTCACGCGTCACCCGCATGTTTGCCCCGATTGCGCGCAACTTTGACCTGCATATCCCGGTGGAAGAGGTGCATGCCTTTAACCTGCGAATTTTTGAGGAAGACCGCCTGATGGTCGAGACCCAGCGCCCGGAAAGTTTGCCGTTGGATCTGACCCTTGAAGCCCATATTCCCGCGGATAAAAGCTCGATTGCCTATCGCCGGGGGCTGAAAAAGATGGGTTTTGGCGCGTTTTTCCTGGTCTGATGGAGGGTTGTCATGAGTGATATCTTAAGCGTTATCGTCGACGGGCTGTGGCGTCAGGGGAACAAAAGCCTCGCCGTCAGGCTGGTGGCGGAAAACGGTGAAGCGCTGCCAGAGTGGCAGCCCGGTGCGCATATCGACGTGCATCTGACCTGCGGGGTTATACGTCAGTATTCCCTGACCGGCCCATGCGGGAGTGAAGGCTATCTGATCTGCGTGGGCCGGGAAACCGCCTCGCGCGGCGGGTCGCGCTATATTCATGAGACGCTGCGTCCCGGTCAGACGCTGCTGATCTCCGCGCCGCGCAATCTGTTTGCCCTGCAGGAGGCCGAACGGGTGCTGCTGCTGGCTGCGGGGATCGGGATTACGCCACTGTATGCCATGGCCCTGCAGCTGGAAGCAGCCGGAACCCCGTTCACTCTGCACTATTATGTCAGACACGCTGAAAGCGCGGCTTTCGCCCGCGAGCTGGCGCAGTTTGAGCATGGTAAGTGCGTTATCCATACCACCAGCCCACGCACGTTGCTGGCAGAGCATATCCCGATGGCCGCGGCGGGTCTTCACGCCTGGGTCTGTGGCCCGGCCGGGTTTATGGAAAAAGTACGTGAGGTGGCGACGGCGAAAGGCTGGGATGGCGCCACGATCCACAGCGAGGCGTTTCAACCCGCTGCGCCTGATACCGGCGCTGAAAGTGGCGAGATCTTCACGATTAAACTGGCCTCCACCGGAGAGCGCTGGCCTGTGCCCGCAGATAAAACCATTGCCCAGGTGCTACAGGAAAACGGTGTGGCCGTTCCACTCTCCTGCGAGATGGGGATCTGCGGTGCGTGTCTGACACCGGTGATTGACGGCGTGGTGGATCACCGGGACAGCGTACAGTCAGAGGCAGAGAAAAACGCCCCGAACCCGCATGTGGCGCTGTGTTGCTCAAGAAGTCATTCTGCTGAGCTGGTGATTGGGCTGTAAAACGAAAAAACCCTGCGATATTGCTATCGCAGGGTTTTCGAATTTGGCGGAAGCGTAGAGATTCGAACTCTAGAACCCTTTCGGGTCGCCGGTTTTCAAGACCGGTGCCTTCAACCGCTCGGCCACGCTTCCAAAGTGAGGCGCACTATAAACATCTCTGAGCATGATGTAAAGCGTGAAATTGCATAAAGTTACACTTGCTCACCATCACCCCGCCCTCTGGCGTCATGACTCACTTCGGCGACGTTAATCTGGATGTGAAGTTTCCCTCTCATTACAGGCACCGGCAAATGTCCGACAGGCAGCGTGTTGCGCTCAATCATAATATATGTATTATGTTATAACATAACAATTTGGGATTAATTCTTATGCTTCTGAAAAAAGGGTTATTACTGACAGTACTGCTGGCCATGGCACCAGCCACGTTTGCAGCAACAACTTACCCGCTGACGATTGAAAATTGCGGCGTCAGGCAGACCTTTATGCAAGCGCCACAGCGCGTCGTTACCGTGGGTCAGCATGAAACGGAATTGCTGCTCGCGCTGGGGCTGGAAAAATCTGTCGCCGCAACCTCAGTCTGGTTCGGCAAACTCCCGGATTCGCTGGCTGATGCCGGAAAAAAACTCCCCCGGCTTGCGGATAACTCCCCCTCTTTTGAAGCCGTGGTGGGACAAAAACCGGAACTCGTCCTCGCTCAGTATCACTGGCATATTGGCCCGCAGGGCGAGGTGGGAACACGCGAGCAGTTTGCATCACTGGGGATCAAGACGTGGATCTCCCCTGCCGACTGCACGGACAAAACGGTGACGGCAACCTCAAACGCAGACGGGGCACGAAGCACGCCGTTTTCACTGGCAGAAATAAAACACGAAGTCACAGACCTGGCCGCCATCTTTGATGTCCCCACGCGCGGCGAGCAGCTCAATCGTGACCTGACAGAACGGATTCAGAAAGCGCAGGCGCGCATCTCAGCAAAACCCCTGAAGGTTGTCTTCTGGTTTTCAAGCAGCCGCCTGAATGGCGATCCCTGGGTGGCAGGGAATTACGGCGCGCCTGGCTGGATAAGCCGCACGCTGGGGTTAAAGAACGTTATTGACTCGCATGATGAATGGCCCGCTGTCACCTGGGAACATATTGCCCAAATGCAGCCAGACGTTATCGTCATCGCTCAGATGTCACGCAGGCTCTACCCTGCCGATGACGCCGCGGTAAAAGAGGCCTTTTTACGACGCGATCCGGTGACAAGAAACATTCCGGCGGTCAGGAATAATCAGATTATTGTGGTGCCCGCAATGTCGTTAAACCCTTCTTTGCGTAACGTCGACGCGGTTGAGCTTATCAGCGATCGGCTGGCTTCATTCCAGGGCGAATAATGAGTCATGTATCTTCTCCCCGCCGCCAGCAGGGGTTAATGGCGGCAGGCGCCGTGGCATTGCCGCTGATGCTGGTCTTTGCCGCGAGTATCGGCGATATGCCGGTATCGTATGCCGTTACCGGAAAAGCGATCCTCAATGGTCTTGGGCTGACTGCATACGTTCTGCCGCAACCCGAGGAAGGCATCGTCTGGCAGTACCGCATGAGTCGCGCACTCATGGCTGCTTGCAGCGGCGGCGGCCTGGCGCTGTGCGGGCTGGTGCTCCAGTCAATACTGCGCAACCCCCTGGCGGAGCCCTATCTGCTGGGCATCTCCGCAGGCGCTTCGCTGGGGGCCGTCTGTGTGATGCTGCTCGGTATCGGGGGGAGCGTGATTGGCGTGAGCAGCGGTGCGTTTGTTGGCGCCTGCGCCGCTTTTGCGCTCATCATGTTGATTACAAACGGCATGAGCGCAAGCCCGTCGCGCATTTTGCTGGCAGGCATTGCGGGCACACAGCTCTTCAACGCCATGACCGCGTATATCGTCAGCACCTCCGCCAATGCCGAGCAGTCGCGTAGCGTTATGTTCTGGTTAATGGGCAGCCTGAGCGGTGTGCGCTGGCCGGACGCGCTGCTGGCGCTGGCCGTTACGTTGACGGGCCTGCTGATGGTATGCCTCTTTGCGCGGGCGCTGGACACCTTTACCTTTGGAGACGAGGTCTCTACCACCCTCGGGATACCGGTGACCGCCGTACGAATTATCCTGTTGCTGACCTGCGCGTTCGTCACCGCAACCCTGGTCAGCGCCATAGGCGCAGTGGGATTTGTGGGTCTGGTCATTCCCCATGTGACGCGCATGCTCAGCGGTCCGGGCCATCGCCGCACGATCCCGCTGACGTTTCTTATCGGCGCGCACTTTATGATCCTGGCCGATGTCGTGTCACGCACGCTGATTGTGCACCAGGTCCTTCCCATCGGCGTGGTGACGGCACTGGTGGGCGCACCTGTCTTTGTGGCGCTGCTTTATCAAAACCGGAAGGAGCATCCATGAATATTTCCGTCTCGGGGTTAAGTGTGACCCGACAAGCACAGACGGTGCTTGAGGATATCGATCTCGACCTGTCATCCGGGCAGATTGTCGGCCTGTTAGGGCCAAACGGCTCGGGCAAATCAACGCTGTTACGCTGTCTTGCCGGGCTGTTTCCACACCACAGTGAACGCGTCGCGCTTAATGGCACGTCGCTTAGCGTGATGCCGTTAAAAACGCGCGCGCGGCAGTTAGCTTTCGTCCCACAACATGCCGACGTTGAGGGAGAACTGACCGTCGAGGAAATCGTGCGGTTGGGACGTACGCCTTACCGGAAGGCGTTTCAGAGAAGCACTCGCGATGATGATATGGCGGTGGAAGAGGCGATTAGCCTCATGCGGCTATGCGGATTACGCCAGCGGCGGTGGCAGCAACTGTCTGGTGGGGAGCGTCAGCGAACCCAGATAGCGCGAGCGCTGGCGCAGCAGCCCCGGGTGTTGCTGCTTGATGAGCCGACAAACCACCTGGACATTCAGCACCAGCTGGAGCTGATGCGACTTATATCGCAACTGCCTCTTACGGTGGTGGTGGCGCTGCACGATCTCAATCTGGCGGCCAACTACTGCCAGCGGCTGATCCTTCTGAAGGCCGGGCGTATCGCGGCCACGGGCGCGCCTGCGGAGGTGCTCACCCCTGAAAATATAGAGCAAACCTGGTGTGTCAAAGCGAGCGTCTACAGGGCAGACGCCGGGATGACGATCGGCTACAACATGGGCGGCATGGCGGAGGTGTAGAGCCAAAGCAAAAAACCCTGCGATATTGCTATCGCAGGGTTTTCGAATTTGGCGGAAGCGTAGAGATTCGAACTCTAGAACCCTTTCGGGTCGCCGGTTTTCAAGACCGGTGCCTTCAACCGCTCGGCCACGCTTCCTAAGTGAGGCGAACTATAAACACCTCACCGCAGGCTGTAAAGAGCACGCGCATTCGTTCGCTTTAAAAATAGCCAAATTACGTTTAATCGGTTGAATAGACAACATATTGGCCATTTTGCCAGCATAATATCCAGCGATTGTCTTAGTGTTTTTTGATGTACATATCTTTCGTATAGTAGTACCCGAGCTTATCCGGCGTGAATCCCCCCACCCACGGCTTCACCAGGTGCGTACGAACGTAGTGATAGACAGGGATCGCCGGCACATCACGCCCCAGCAAATCCTCTGCCTGTTGATAAAACTTACCGCGCTCTTGTGCGATTTTCGACTTCGCCGCATTCACCAGCGCTTGATCGTACTCAGGATTGCTGTACTGCGTGGTGTTTTGGCTATCCCCGGTACGGAAGTTATTCAGGAATGTGGAGGCGTCATCGTAATCGGCAATCCAGGCGTAGCGCACCGCGTCAAAGTTATGGGTGTGCATGGTATCGAGCATGGTTTTCCACTCCTGGTTCTGCAGCTTCGCCTCGACGCCCAGATTTTTCTTCCACATTGAGCTGGCAGCAATCGCGATACGCTGGTGCGTTTCAGAGGTGTTATACAGCAGATTAAAACTCAGTGGATGGCTGGCGTTATACCCGGCCTCTTCGAGCAGTTTTTTCGCCTCGGCAATACGCTTGTCCCGCGGCCAGCTGGCGTAATCCGGGTTCTGTAACTTAACGCCACCAATGTCCGGCTGGCTGATAAGCCACGCCGGACGCTGTCCCTGCCCCATCACTTTATCTGCGATGATGTCTTTATCGAGCGCCATATTGAGCGCCTTACGCACGCGCGCATCGTTGAACGGCGGGCGGGCGGTGTTGAATTCGTAATAGTAGGTGGCAAGCTGCGGAGAGACATCCAGCTGACTGCCCAGCGTTTTCTTAAGCTGGGCGAACTGGTTGACTGGCACCGTGTAGACAATATCGATTTCTCCCGCTTTATAGCGGTTCACATCAGCCGCCTCGGAGGTGATAGGCAAATATGTCACCTTGTTGATCACAGTATGGGCATTATCCCAGTAGCGCGGGTTACGCTCCGCCACAATGCGTTCGTTAACCACCCATGAGGACAGCTTATAGGCGCCGCTGCTGACGATGTGCTCGGGCTTGGTCCACTTATCGCCGAAACGCCCCACCAGGACTTTATCTATCGGCACCAGAGACGGGTGTGCCAGCATCGCCAGGAAAGCAGCATTCGGCTGCGAAAGCGTGACTTCCAGCGTGGTGTCATTGATGGCTTTCACGCCCAGCGTATCGGGCGCTTTTTTGCCTTCGGCGATTTCAGTGCCGTTGACGATAAGCATGCTTCCGGGATAACTGGCATACGGTGAGGCGGTTTTTGGGTCAACCAGTCGCTGCCAGCTCCAGACGATATCTTCCGCGGTGATGGCGGTACCGTCGCTCCAGGTTATGCCCGGACGCAGATGGAACGTCCAGACTTTGTTGTCCTTGTTCTCCCATTTTTCCGCCAGCCGTGGCTGGATTTCACCCGCCGGGGAGACACTGACCAGCCCGTCGAATAAATCGCTGATAATATTGAATTCGACGTCGCTTTCGACTTTATGCGGGTCGAGCGAAGCGGGTTCACTTCCGTTATTCCTGACCAGTTCCTGCTTATCGGCCAGCTGCGTTCCTGCCGGCACGTTAGCCGCCCAGGTTGCCGTGCTGGCACACAGGATCCCGGCCGCCAGTAAAGAGAGTGTAAAGTGAGTGCGTGTTTGTAGTTTCATTTCCTTCGCCTTATTGTCTGTTTTGTGACGATCCGGAAATAACTCTTAGCGGCCTTATGGTAATAAGGCAATATTTTTCAGTAACCTATAAGAGCTTGATCTGATTAATTGAGCCAAACCGCTGTTCATACTGATGAAACGTCTTTTTGCAGAAGAAATAACCAGCTCTGGCGCTAACCTGCTGAGTAAAGATGGGTAAAACCACTTTGAGACTGGCGCGCCGTTTCCTATTCTTTCCGTTAATTACATCTGTCATAAGAGAGTGACTCATGGATCGTATAATTACTTCCTCACGCGACCGCACATCGCTACTCAGCACCCACAAGGTGCTGCGCAATACGTACTTTATGCTCAGCCTGACGCTGGCGTTTTCGGCGATCACCGCCACCGCCAGCACCGTGCTGATGCTGCCGTCTCCGGGGCTGATCCTGACGCTGGTGGGGATGTACGGTCTGATGTTCCTGACCTACAAAACCGCTGACAAACCGGTCGGTATTCTTTCCGCGTTCGCCTTTACCGGCTTCCTGGGTTATATCCTGGGGCCAATCCTGAACGCATACCTGTCTGCCGGCATGGGTGATGTGATCGGTATGGCGCTGGGCGGCACCGCGCTGGTGTTCTTCTGCTGCTCCGCCTACGTGCTAACAACCCGCAAGGACATGTCCTTCCTCGGCGGTATGCTGATGGCAGGTATCGTGGTGGTGCTGATTGGTATGGTGGCTAACATCTTCCTGCAGCTCCCTGCCCTGCACCTGGCGATTAGCGCGGTGTTTATCCTGCTGTCATCCGGCGCGATCCTGTATGAAACCAGCAACATCATTCACGGCGGTGAGACCAACTACATCCGCGCCACCGTGAGCCTGTATGTGTCGCTGTACAACATCTTCGTCAGCCTGCTGAGCATCCTGGGCTTCGCCAGCCGGGATTAAGCCAGAGTGTTGTGTACCGAGCCCCGCTTATGCGGGGCTTTGTTTTTTGGTACACTGCGGCGGTTTTTGACTGATGCGTGAATAACTATGTTGAGCTTTGAAGGTAAAGAGATCGAAACCGATAACGACGGTTATCTGAAAGACAGCCACCAGTGGAGCGAGGCGCTGGCGGAAGTGATTGCAGAAAAAGAGGCGATCGCGCTCTCCCCTGAGCACTGGGAAGTGGTGCGCTTTGTGCGCGAGTTCTATCTCGAATTCAATACCTCTCCGGCTATCCGGATGCTGGTTAAAGCCATGGCCAATAAATTCGGTGAAGAGAAAGGCAACAGCCGCTATCTGTATCGTCTGTTCCCGAAAGGCCCGGCCAAACAGGCCACCAAAATTGCCGGCCTGCCTAAACCGGTGAAATGCATTTAGTAGCGAATACCGAAGTTCATGTATTCCCGGCCGGGTTGATGCGGTTCGGTTAAGACCTTATCAACCCGGGCACTGCGCGGCCCACCCGCTTTCAGCCACGCCAGCAGTTTTTCAACCTGCTCTGCCTCGCCACAGGCGACCACCTCAACGCTGCCATCATCCATGTTTCGCGCATATCCCGTTAGCCCAAGCTGAACGGCCTCGCGCTGCGTGCTGTAGCGGAAGCCCACGCCCTGAACGACGCCGTGAACCCAGGCGATAGTGCAGACTTTTGACATCTTCCTTCTCCTTATCCGTCTGGCGCGTTGCATTTCCCCGGCGAACTCGGGAAAATGGCGGCCATTTTCTTGAATCGACAGAATAGCAAATTATGAGTGTACGTTTAGTGTTGGCCAAAGGGCGCGAGAAGTCATTACTGCGCCGTCATCCCTGGGTCTTTTCCGGCGCGGTTGCCCGTATGGAAGGTAAAGCCAGCCTCGGTGAAACCATTGATATTGTTGACCATCAGGGGAAATGGTTAGCACGAGGCGCCTACTCGCCAGCCTCCCAGATCCGCGCGCGCGTCTGGACCTTCGACAAAGATGAAACCATCGATATCGACTTCTTCGTGCGTCGTTTGCAGCAGGCGCAGCAGTGGCGCGACTGGCTGGCCAAACGCGATGGTCTGGACAGCTACCGCCTGATTGCCGGAGAGTCCGACGGTCTGCCGGGCGTGACCATTGACCGCTTCGGTAACTTCCTGGTCCTGCAGTTACTGAGCGCTGGGGCGGAATACCAGCGCGCCGCGCTGATAAGCGCCCTGCAGTCTCTGTTCCCGGAGTGCGCCATCTATGACCGCAGCGATGTGGCTGTGCGTAAAAAAGAGGGAATGGAACTGACCCAGGGTCCGGTGACCGGCGAACTGCCGCCTGCCCTGCTGCCTATCGAAGAACACGGCATGAAGCTGCTGGTGGATATTCAGGGTGGTCATAAAACGGGCTATTACCTCGACCAGCGTGACAGCCGTCTGGCCACGCGTCAGTACGTTGCCGACAAACGCGTGCTCAACTGCTTCTCTTACACCGGCGGCTTTGCGGTATCGGCTTTAATGGGCGGCTGCGCGCAGGTGGTGAGCGTGGATACGTCTCAGGAAGCGCTGGATGTGGCAAAACAGAACGTCGAGCTGAACAAGCTGGATCTGAGCAAAGCCGAATTCATTCGCGACGACGTCTTCAAACTGCTGCGTAAATATCGCGATCAGGGTGAGAAGTTTGACGTTATCGTGATGGATCCGCCCAAGTTTGTGGAGAACAAAAGCCAGCTGATGGGTGCCTGCCGCGGCTATAAAGATATCAACATGCTGGCCATTCAGCTGTTGAACCCAGGCGGCGTGCTGCTCACCTTCTCCTGCTCTGGACTGATGACCACAGATTTATTTCAGAAAATCATCGCCGATGCCGCAATAGATGCTGGTCGTGATGTACAATTTATAGAGCAGTTCCGTCAGGCAGCCGATCACCCGGTGATCGCTACCTACCCGGAAGGGCTGTATCTGAAAGGGTTTGCCTGTCGCGTCATGTAACTTGAAAAGAGAAATATTGCCCGCACATAGAGTGTAAGTAGTGTTTCCCGGGAGGTGACTATGATTGCCAGCAAATTCGGTATCGGCCAGCAGGTCCGCCACACTTTGCTCGGGTATTTGGGTGTGGTCGTGGATATCGACCCGGAGTATTCCCTTGATGAACCGTCGGCGGATGAGCTGGCGGTGAACGCAGAGCTTCGCGCCGCACCCTGGTACCATGTGGTGATGGAAGGTGATGATGGACAACCCGTCCATACTTATCTTGCTGAGGCGCAGCTAAGCAGTGAATTGCAGGATGAGCATCCGGAGCAACCCACGATGGATGAACTGGCTCAGACTATCCGCAAACAGTTACAGGCTCCGCGCCTGCGGAACTAAGCGTGTAAAAAAAGCCCGATAACGGGCTTTTTTTTATGACTTTGTCAGCCCCAGCCGGGGGATTTCAATCGCCGGACAGCGGTCCATCACTACCTTCAGCCCCGCCTCGCGCGCCAGCACCGCAGCCTGTTCGTTAATAACGCCTAACTGCATCCACAGCGTTTTCGCACCGATGGCAATGGCCTCCTGCGCCACGCCCCATGCAGCCTCGGAATTACGGAACACATCCACCATATCCACCTTTTCCGGTACGTCGTTTAGCGTGGCGTATCCTGGCTGGCCCAGCAAGGTCTTACCGGCCACTTTTGGTGACACAGGGATAACATGGTAGCCCTGATCGAGAAGGTACTTCATTACCCGATAGCTTGGACGATCCGGTTTATCGCTCGCCCCCACCAGCGCAATGGTGCGTGTGGACGTCAAAATCTCGGCAATATCATTCTCTTTCATGCTTTTCCTCCTGGCTTTTTAACAAGTGTATGTCAAAGCGCACATCTCAACCATCCATCCCATACAGATGTATGAGAGCAAAAGGCCAGAATATGTCTATATGTTAGTAAACATGATTATCGACAAATTTAGATACATTATCGCGGTAAGCGAACGTAAACAGGAGCCCCTATGAAAGCCGGCCTTGCCACTGCTGTGATTGCGTTAGTGATGCCGGTTTGCGTTTTTGCAACCACGCTGCGGCTTTCTTCTGACATTGACCTGCTGGTGCTGAACGGGAAAAAAGTCTCCAGTTCGTTATTACGCGGTGCCGACAGCATCGAACTGGATAACGGCCCTCATCAGGTGGTGTTCCGGGTGGAAAAAACCATCCGCCTTGCTAATCATGAACAACGAACGTACCTCTCTCCTCCGCTGATTATGAGCTTTAACACCCAGCAGGTAAGCCAGGTGAACTTTACGTTGCCGCGTCTGGAAACAGAAAAAGAGTCGGCGACGTTTGACGCCTCGCCGCGTGTGGAACTGGTGGATGGCGATGCCACCCCGATCCCGGTGAAGCTGGATATTCTGGCGCTGACGTCGTCATCGACGGGCACAGATTATGAGGCCGCAACGCAAGCCTATAACAAAGCGGGTAAGCGCGCCTCGCTGCCCCGGTTTGCCTCCATGATGGCTGACGACAGTACACTGCTGTCCGGCGTCTCAGAGCTGGATGTGATCCCCCCTCAATCCCAGACGCTGACAGAACAACGCCTGAAATTTTGGTTTCAGCAGGCCGATCCCGACACGCGAGCCCGCTTTTTACAGTGGGTGAAGCAACAACCTTCGTCGTAAGCCACATTTTTTTCGCCTTTCTCTTGCAGCATCAGGCGGTTCCCGTCATCGTGTAGCCAGTTAACCTGATGGATATGATTATGGAACTGACAACACGCACATTACCGGCACGCAAGCACATTGCGCTGGTTGCGCACGATCACTGTAAACAAATGCTGCTTAACTGGGTTCGTCGCCATCAGTCCTTGCTGGAAAAGCACGCCCTCTCGGCGACGGGCACCACCGGTAACCTTATCCACCGCGAAACGGGTCTGGAGGTGAACGCCATGCTGAGCGGCCCGATGGGTGGCGATCAGCAGGTGGGCGCACAGATTTCTGAGGGGAAAATTGATGTTCTGATCTTCTTCTGGGATCCGCTGAATGCGGTTCCGCATGACCCGGACGTGAAAGCGCTGCTGCGTCTTGCCACCGTCTGGAATATTCCGGTGGCGACAAACCTGTCGACGGCGGATTTCATCATTGAATCACCGCAGTTCAACTCGCCGGTTGAAATTCTCATCCCGGATTATCAGCGTTATCTTTCCGAGAGACTGAAGTAGCGTTATGCCCGGCGGCGCTACGCTTGCACGGGCCAACGAGTTTTGTCGGCCGGGTCAGGCGAAGCCACCACCCGGCAATCCCGCTACGGCTTGCGCGCCACCGGCACATCAATACTCTTCAGAATATCGACAAATACTGACGGCTCCTCTTTGTTGAACAGCAGCCACACGCGATGACGCGCGCGGGTGATCGCCACGTACAGCAAACGCCGCTCTTCGGCATCCGGGAAATCCTCCGGTACCGGCAGTAATGCTTCTTCCATCACCGACTCACGGGCAGGGGCCGGGAACCCATCGCTCCCCTCTTTCAGCCCGACCACAATGACGTAATCGGCCTGCTGGCCTTTGCTTGCGTGGATGGTCATAAAATCAAGCTGCAGCTTCGGCCAGCGAGTCGCCGCCTTCTCCAGCGCCGCAGGTTTTAGATGGTGATAACGCGCCAGTACCAGAATACGTTCATCTGGCTTTGCGTAGCCGCTGAGTTTGTCCAGCAGCGGCTCAAGCTGGTCTTCCGCCAGCAGGGTTACGGCTTTTTTATCTCCCGCCCTCAGGCTATTAAGCGGCTTGGCCAGCTGATGGGGGTTCTGCTGAATAAAGCGGTTCGCAATTTCGCCAATTCGGGAGTTAAAGCGGTAGGTAGTATCCAGATCGCTGCGATCGCCTTCGCCAAAATAGTGATGGAACGCGGTGGTCAGTGAAAGCTGCGCGCCGCTAAAGCGGTAGATGGCCTGCCAGTCATCCCCTACGGCAAACAGAGAGGTATGTTTATTTTGCGCCCGTAACGCCGAAAGCAGCGCGGCACGCTGCGGAGAGATATCCTGGAACTCATCAACCAGAATATGTTTCCACGGGCTGACAAAGCGTCCCTTCTCCAGAATGATGATGGCCTGATGGATCAGGCCTGAGAAGTCGACGGCGTTTTCCTCCTTCAGCGCCGTTTTCCAGGCTTTCAGCAGCGGCGCCATCAGTTTGACCCGCTTTGAAAAAAGCGCGCGGATGTCCTCCGGCGCACTCTCAATCATCTCAGCCTGCGTTCCACCGTGCATGCGCATCAGGCTCACCCAGCGGTCGAGACGCGAGCCAAGCCGTCGCGCCAGCTTTTCATCCTGCCAGAAACTGCCTTCCGGCACGTCCCAGTTGAGCTCGTCTTCCAGCCATTGTCGCCACCCTTTCGCCTGCGCTTTTTTCTCGCTGCACTGCTGCCGCCACGCCTTAATAAACAGGGCCTGACGCGCCTGGGTGTCGTTTTCCAGTTTACTGATGGAAGGGACTTTTTTGCTGCCCTGCTGAATGATGTGCAGGGCAAGGGCATGGAAGGTTCGGGCGGTAATATCCCGGGTGTGCAAACGCTCCTGAATGCGTTCGTCCATCTCCTGCGCCGCCTTGCGACCAAACGCCAGCAGCAGGATCTGATCGGCGACGGCCTCGCCCGTTGTCAGCAACCACCCCGCCCGCGCGACCAGTACGGACGTTTTGCCGCTCCCGGCCCCCGCGAGCACCAGCAGCGATTGTTCGCCGTTAACCACGGCGCGAGCCTGGGCAGGATTCAGCGGCGACGACTCCACCGTACTGAAGAAATCGGCATAGCGGGTGAGCATTTCGTCAGTCCACGCCTGGTTATGCGCCAGCCGGCTCTTGTCTGCGTCGCTCAGCCAGGCCTGACACTGTCGCCAGGCGTCACGGCAATTATCAAACTCATTGAGACGCGTCACCGGTAACGGCAGCGCCGTCAGCGCCTGCCTGATTTTTTGCTGCAGACCGGCGGTCTGCTGACGGGTCAGCCACGTTTGTTGGGCATTACTCTGCGCGATATCACTCAGCACCTGCTGCAGGACCTGTGCGGCTATCACGCTCATATCGTGACTCCACTGCTGCCAGAGCTGGTTCAGATGATGATGAAAACGCTGGGTTTCGCCCCACTCCGTACCGTGAAGACGTACGACTTTATCTGCAGGGAGCACAAACTCCAGTTCGCCCCATACCAGCCCGCGTTTGCAGTGGATGGCCAGGAGTTGATTGAACGGAATGAGGTATTCGTGGCGTTCACCGGAGACCTTTACTCCCGCGTTGAGGAGGACAACCTTGTCGTAAGGGTGTTGCGCCAGGCGTTTGCCCATTGAAGTTGCTTTCAGTTCCATATCCAGCCGGATCCACGAAGAGATGATTGCCTGATAGTTTAACTGCCAGTTTTAAGGTGCTCCAGCCTAAAAAAACGTTACAATCATTGGGCGTTAATTTTATCGAAAGGAAGTGAGGGTTTATGCGTACCGTTCTGAATGTGTTGAATTTTGTGCTGGGCGGTTTTGCCACCACCCTTTCCTGGCTTTTTGCCACCCTAGTGAGCATCGTCCTGATTTTTACGCTTCCCCTGACCCGCTCCTGCTGGGAAATCACCAAACTCTCCTTTATCCCTTACGGGAATGAAGCGGTTCACGTTGACGAACTGAACCCGGAGAATAAAAGCGCGCTGATGAACACGGGCGGAACCGTGCTGAACATTCTGTGGCTGATTTTCTTCGGCTGGTGGCTGTGCGTAATGCATATTTTTGCCGGTATTGCGCAGTGCATCACAATCATTGGTATTCCGGTGGGGATCGCGAACTTTAAGATCGCCGCCATCGCTCTGTGGCCTGTCGGGCGCAGGGTAGTTCCGGTCGAAGTGGCCCAGGCGGCGCGTGAAGCGAATGCACGTCGTCGTTTTCAGTGATTAAGGACTGGCCGCGTCTATGCTAAGCCCACTGCTTCGCCGTTACACCTGGAACAGCTCCTGGCTCTATAACGTCAGGATTTTTATCGCACTTTGCGGCACGGTTGCGCTGCCGTGGTGGCTGAACGATGTCAAGCTCACCATTCCGCTCACGCTGGGGGTGGTTGCGGGAGCGCTGGCGGATCTCGACGATCGCCTTGCCGGGCGTCTGCGCAACCTGGTCATCACCCTTGTCTGCTTTTTTATTGCCTCCGCGTCCGTGGAGTTGCTGTTCCCGTGGCCGTGGCTGTTTGCTTTAGGCCTTACGCTTTCCACCAGCGGGTTTATTTTGCTGGGTGGGCTGGGGCAGCGCTATGCCACCATCGCGTTTGGCGCCCTGCTGATTGCCATCTACACCATGCTGGGGGTGTCACTTTACGACCAATGGTATCAGCAGCCTGTACTGCTGTTGCTGGGGGCCATCTGGTATAACCTGCTGACGTTAACCGGCCATCTGATCTTCCCGGTTCGTCCTCTGCAGGATAACCTTGCCCGCAGTTACGAGCAGTTGGCCCACTATCTTGAGCTCAAATCCCGGCTGTTTGACCCGGATATCGAAGAGGAGAGCCAGGCTCCGCTCTACGATCTGGCTCTGGCGAACGGCCAGCTTGTCGCCACGCTTAACCAGACAAAAGCGTCGCTGCTTACCCGGCTTCGCGGCGACCGTGGCCAGCGAGGGACGCGCAGAACGCTGCACTATTACTTTGCCGCTCAGGATATTCATGAACGCGCCAGCTCGTCTCATGTTCAGTATGCGGCCCTGCGCGAGAAGTTTCGCTACAGCGACGTTATGTTCCGCTTCCAGCGTCTGCTTTCCATGCAGTCCCAGGCGTGCCAGCAGCTGGCGCGCTCCATTCTGCTGCGCACGCCTTATCAACACGATCCACGCTTTGAACGCGTGTTCAGCCATCTTGATGCGGCAATTGACCGCGTGCGAGCCAGCGGAACGTCGCCGGAGCACATTAAAGCGTTGGGATTTTTGCTCAATAACCTGCGGGCGATTGATGCTCAGCTGGCAACGATTGAATCTGAACAGGCCATGGCGCTGCCGGGCAATGAGGCGGACAGTCAGCTCGCGGATGACAGCGTGCACAGTTTTAGCGATATGTGGCTCCGGCTAAGCCGAAACTTTACGCCGGAATCCGCCCTGTTTCGCCATGCGGTACGCATGTCGCTGGTGCTGTGCGTGGGTTACGCCTTTATCCAGGTAACCGGTTTACACCACGGGTACTGGATCCTGCTGACCAGCCTGTTCGTCTGCCAGCCGAACTATAACGCCACCCGACACCGCCTGGCGCTGCGTATTATCGGCACGCTGGTGGGGGTCGCAATCGGGCTACCGGTGCTCTATTTTGTGCCCTCGGTGGAAGGCCAGCTGATCCTCATCGTAATCACCGGGGTGCTGTTCTTCGCCTTTCGTAATGTGCAGTACGCCCACGCGACGATGTTCATCACCCTGCTGGTGCTACTCTGCTTTAATCTGCTGGGCGAAGGGTTTGAAGTCGCCCTGCCCCGCGTGATCGATACGCTGCTCGGCTGTGCCATCGCCTGGGCGGCAGTGAGTTTTATCTGGCCCGACTGGCGTTTTCGTAATTTGCCGCGCGTCCTGGACAGGGCGATGAATGCCAACTGCCGCTATCTGGATGCCATTCTTGAACAGTACCACCAGGGACGCGATAACCGTCTGGCTTACCGCATTGCCCGACGTGATGCGCATAACAGCGATGCTGAACTGGCTTCTGTAGTCTCTAATATGTCAACGGAGCCGCGCGCCACGGCAGAAATTCGTGAAACGGCTTTCCGCCTGCTGTGCCTGAACCATACCTTCACCAGCTATATCTCAACGCTCGGTGCCCACCGCGAAAAACTGACAAACCCGGGCATCCTTGCCTTGCTGGATGATGCTGTCTGCTATGTCGATGATGCGCTACATCACCGCCCAGCCGATCAACCGCGTGTCCAGCAGGCGCTGGATGAACTGGCTCAACGGATTGCGCATCTTGACCCAGGAAACGACAGCAAAGCGCCGCTGGTTCTCCAGCAGATTGGTCTGCTTATCGCTCTGCTGCCAGAAATTTGCCGACTGCAACAGCAAATCGCTACCTGGAGGAGCGATTCTCCTGTGGCTCAGGCAGCGCATTAAACCACTCCGTCAGCTCCCGGCGAATTTCCGCCGGGAGTGCCGCTTCATGCAGGCCCTCAATCGCCCCTTCCAGGGCAAACAGTACTTTGATACTGAGCGCTTTATTTTTTGCCCGCAGCTTTAGCCAGCTCGTTCTGGCTCCCAGCGACCGGAGGGTATCTTCGTTGGTAATCCCGGCTTCACAGAGCAGGACTTCCAGCTGAAAAGTCAGGTTGGGCAGATCCTTAAGCCGGTTTCGCTGGTAGCGTTGTATGCGCTCTTTACGCGCGGCATTAAGCGCGTAAGAGGAAAGCTGAAGCAGCCGCTCCCTGTCCTGCCAGAGACCGTCATCCACACGATAATAGTTGAGAAGGATCGGCCGGCCGCGTTTCATTAAGGTCAAAAAGGAGGATCCGTTTTTTACACAGTACTTCGCACTTTCCTCACAGGCGCGAAGGTAAAGCTCACCGTCTGACACCATGGCAAACACCGCCTCATCGACGGCCAGGGTATAGCCACCAAAAAGCGCACGATGATGAATTTCTCCTAATGGAGAGAGGTATTCCTGGGATTTATAAATCCGTTCATAAGATATCTTTTTCATGATATTTCCATTAAAAATCAGATATTAACGACGACATTTCTTACTAACGGATCCGTTAACAGGAAAATAGGCAACTTATTGCCGATGAGCAAGATGATTTTTTCAGGTTCGCCAGGAATGAATGAATTTTGCGAGTCGCTTTCCGAAATTGAGGTTGATCTTTATGCATACAGGGGTTACTGTATATTCATACAGTAACTACAGGGCTGGAATGATTATGTACACTTCAGGCTATGCAAATCGCTCAACATCTTTCTCTTCTACCGCTGGCGATGTCGCACAGAACGCCGTCGGGCGTGTTTCGACAGGGCTTATCAGTGAAGTGGTTTATCGTGAAGACCAGCCCCTGTTGACCCAACTTCTGTTACTGCCGCTCTTGCAGCAGCTTGGTCAGCAATCGCGCTGGCAGCTCTGGCTGACGCCGCAGCAGAAACTGAGCCGGGAATGGGTTCAGTCTGCAGGCCTGCCGCTGACGAAGGTCATGCAAATTAACCAACTCTCTCCTTGCGATACGGTTGAGTCGATGATCCGGGCATTACGTACAGGGAATTACAGCGTGGTGATTGGATGGTTATCAGACGAATTGACAGAGCAGGAACGTTTTCGCCTCACCGAAGCGGCAGAAGAAGGCAATGCGATCGGCTTTATCATGCGCCCGGTTCGCCAGGATTCTTACCGCAGAGGACAACTTTCAGGGCTAAAAATTCACTCAAATTTGTATCACTGAGCAAATTTAAGAGTTTTCCTGGAATTTTTTTCGACCTTAAGATGCGCTTTTAGTTCCATCGTCCAAAACGGCGGCAAGGCTTGTCTGGTGCGGTTCTTCTTAATTTTATTGCACAAATTTCGTTCAGAAATTGTTAAATAATCGGTATACGGAACTTTTTTTTTCATATGCCTGACGGACTTCACACTTGTAAGTTTTCAGCTACGTTGTAGACTTTACATCGCCAGGGGTGCTCGGCCTAAGCCGAAGATATCGGTAGATTTATATTTGACCACGCCCCCCGGTGAAGGATTTAACCGTGATTCTCGATTGAGATTTTCATGGCGAATTTTGGATGATAACGAGGCGCAAAAAATGAAAAAGACAGCTATCGCGATTGCAGTGGCACTGGCTGGCTTCGCTACCGTAGCGCAGGCCGCTCCGAAAGATAATACCTGGTATGCAGGTGGTAAACTGGGCTGGTCTCAGTTCCACGACACCGGCTGGTACAACAGCAGCCTGAACAATGATGGCCCTACTCACGAGAGCCAGCTTGGTGCAGGTGCGTTCGGTGGCTATCAGGTTAACCCGTATGTTGGCTTTGAAATGGGTTACGACTGGTTAGGTCGTATGCCATACAAAGGCGACACCGTAAACGGCGCTTTCAAAGCTCAGGGCGTTCAGCTGACCGCTAAACTGGGTTACCCAGTAACTGACGATCTGGACGTGTACACCCGTCTGGGCGGCATGGTATGGCGCGCTGACTCCAGCAACAGCATCGCTGGTGACGACCACGACACTGGTGTTTCCCCAGTATTCGCTGGTGGCGTTGAGTGGGCTATGACCCGTGACATCGCTACCCGTCTGGAATACCAGTGGGTTAACAACATCGGTGACGGTGCTACCGTTGGTGTTCGTCCAGACAACGGCATGCTGAGCGTAGGTGTTTCCTACCGTTTCGGCCAGCAGGAAGATGCAGCACCAGTTGTTGCTCCAGCGCCGGCTCCAGCTCCAGAAGTACAGACCAAGCACTTCACTCTGAAGTCTGACGTTCTGTTCAACTTCAACAAAGCGACCCTGAAACCAGAAGGTCAGCAGGCACTGGATCAGCTGTACACCCAGCTGAGCAACCTGGATCCTAAAGACGGTTCTGTAGTGGTTCTGGGCTTCACCGACCGTATCGGTTCTGACGCTTACAACCAGAAACTGTCTGAGAAACGTGCTCAGTCTGTTGTTGATTACCTGATCTCTAAAGGTATCCCAGCTAACAAGATCTCCCCACGTGGTATGGGCGAATCTAACCCAGTTACTGGCAACACCTGTGACAACGTTAAAGCTCGCGCTGCTCTGATCGACTGCCTGGCACCAGATCGTCGCGTAGAGATCGAAGTTAAAGGCGTTAAAGACGTTGTAACTCAGCCAGCGGCTTAAGTTATCGTCTTATAAAAAAACCCCGCGATGCGGGGTTTTTTATTATCTGAAGAAACTCAAAAGTTATTTTTTACCCAGCAGCGCCTGAAGATCGTTCTTCAGCGTAGACATCTGGTTGGCGTATTTTTCTTTATGCTCGGCATCTTCAATCAACTGCACCACCGTTTCTGACAACGTTTTTCCCCGCCGTTGCGCAAGCCCTGCAAGACGCTGCCAGACCATGAATTCCAGGTCGATGGATTTTTTACGGGTGTGCTGATGCTCAGCATTAAAATGCCGTTTGCGTCGTGCGCGGATAGTTTGCTTCATCCGGTTCAACAGTGCCGGATTGATATGTTTCTCAATCCAGCCATTCACCTGTACCGGTTCATTTTCGAGGGTCAGCAAAATATCCACGGCCTCTTGTGCGGCGCTGGCTTCGATGTAGCAGGTAATCAGCTCCCCTTCTCGGTGCTTTTTGACCAGGTACTTCCATTTCCAGCCGCTTTCGAGATTTTCCAGTTGTTGATATTTCATTGCGATCTCAGTGTTACCACGTAACTCTGTTCAGAATATCAGTTTTTTAGCAATCTGCTGAAAAGAAATCATATCCTGTGAAGCATTGCAGGCGATTCGCTTCCCGAAAACCCCAATCCTGCTTGGGAAGAGCCCCCCGCTTACGGTATACTCCACGGTTTTACATCTGACTAAAAAACATCAACTTTGACCATTACGAAACTTGCATGGCGTGACCTTGTTCCGGATACCGAAAGCTATCAGGAATTGTTTGCACAGCCAGACCTCGCACAAGAACACGAATTCATACTTAGCGATACACAACCGCGTTTGCATTACGCACTGGAGCAGGTGTTAAGCCCGTGGGCGACATCTCCCTTCATGCTGCTCAAAGCCCCGGAAGAAGCCGAGTATTTAACGCTTCTGGGTGATGCCATGCGCCAGTTGCAGCCGGAAGCCAATGCTATTTACGGCGGCCAGTATCGTATTTCAGGACATGATGTCTCTTTCGAACCCGCAGAACAGGCTGATGGCCGTTTTGCGGTAAAGGGCGAAGTGGTATCCGCTAACTGGGCCGAGGCCGAACAACTCTTTGGTTGCCTTCGCCAGTTCAACGGTGAGTTATCGCTGCAACCGGGCCTGGTGCATCGCGCCAATGGCGGCGTACTGATCATTTCCCTGCGTACCCTGCTCTCCCAGCCGCTGTTATGGATGCGCCTGAAAACGATTGTGAGCCAGCAACGATTTGACTGGGTGGGCTATGACGAGTCTCGTCCTCTGCCGGTCTCTGTCCCTTCCATGCCGCTGTCGTTGACCGTGGTGCTGACGGGTGACCGTGAATCGCTGGCTGATTTCCAGGAAATGGAGCCGGAGCTGGCTGCACAGGCGGTGTACAGCGAGTACGAAGACAATATTCAGATTGCTGATGCCGATGACATGGCGCAGTGGTGTCAGTGGGTGATGGCCGTTGCTGCCCGCTTTGCCCTGCCGACGCCTGCGGCTGACGCCTGGCCGGGACTTATCCGCGAAGCGGTTCGCTATACCGGTGACCAGGAGACGCTGCCGCTGTGTCCGCTCTGGATCAGCAAACAGCTGCGTGAAGTGGGTGCGATCAGTGGGAATGGCGCATTTACCGGTGAGCAACTTTCCCAGATGCTGGCCCAAAGAGAGTGGCGGGAAGGCTATCTGGCCGATCGTATGCAGGATGAAATTCTGCTGGAGCAAATTCTGGTCGAGACCGAAGGCGAGCGCATCGGACAGATCAATGCCCTGTCGGTGATTGAATTTCCCGGGCATCCGCGTGCGTTTGGCGAGCCTTCACGCATCAGCTGCGTCGTCCATATTGGCGATGGCGAGTTTACCGACATCGAACGGAAAGCCGAGCTGGGTGGAAACATCCACGCCAAAGGCATGATGATCATGCAGGCGTTCCTGATGTCAGAGCTGCAGCTTGAGCAACAAATCCCCTTCTCTGCCTCGCTGACGTTTGAGCAATCCTACAGCGAAGTGGATGGTGATAGCGCCTCTATGGCCGAGCTGTGTGCCTTAATCAGCGCCCTGGCGGAAGTCCCGATCAATCAGAACATCGCCATTACCGGTTCGGTCGATCAATTTGGTCGTGCCCAGCCAGTGGGGGGCCTGAATGAAAAGATTGAGGGCTTCTTCTCTATTTGTCAGCAACGCGGGTTAAACGGCAAACAGGGTGTGATTATTCCAGCACCCAACGCACGCCATTTAAGCCTCAGCCAGGCACTGCTGGATGCGGTAGAGCAGGGACAATT
Source organism: Enterobacter cloacae complex sp. 382A5 (assembly GCF_050031095.1). Taxonomy (NCBI): domain Bacteria; kingdom Pseudomonadati; phylum Pseudomonadota; class Gammaproteobacteria; order Enterobacterales; family Enterobacteriaceae; genus Enterobacter; species Enterobacter cloacae complex sp. 382A5. The sequence continues at coordinate 1,610,741 of NZ_JBLGVK010000001.1, read as the reverse complement.
CTCCCTCTGGGCCATCGAAGGCGTCGAGGATGCACTACCCTTACTGACAAACCTGGTATGGGACGGCGAGGGACAAACGACCCTGATGCAGACCATCCAGGAGCGCATTGCTCAGGCGACCCAGCAAGATGCTCGTCATCGTTATCCGTGGCCGTTACGCTGGTTAGGTTGGTTTAGTTCAAACTGATCGGACTTGTTCAGCGTACACGTGTTAGCTATCCTGCGTCCTTCACTAAAATAAGGCTTACTGAGAACATGGTAGATAAACGCGAATCCTATACAAAAGAAGATCTTCTTGCCTCTGGTCGCGGTGAACTGTTTGGCGCGAAAGGCCCACAGTTACCGGCCCCGAACATGCTGATGATGGACCGTGTCGTGAAAATGACCGAAACCGGCGGCAACTTCGATAAGGGTTACGTAGAAGCAGAACTCGATATCAATCCGGACCTGTGGTTCTTCGGTTGCCACTTTATTGGCGATCCGGTAATGCCTGGCTGCCTGGGCCTGGATGCGATGTGGCAGCTGGTTGGCTTCTACCTGGGCTGGCTGGGCGGCGAAGGTAAAGGCCGTGCGCTGGGCGTGGGTGAAGTGAAATTCACGGGTCAGGTTCTGCCAACTGCGAAGAAAGTGACCTATCGTATTCACTTCAAACGCATTGTTAACCGCCGCCTGATTATGGGCCTGGCGGATGGCGAAGTGCTGGTAGATGGCCGTTTAATCTATACCGCGAACGACCTGAAAGTGGGCCTGTTCCAGGATACATCTGCTTTCTAAACGCTGCTATACGCGGCTTCAGAAAGGCGAAACCTCCGCATTGCGGAGGTTTCTGTTTTTAAAGAGACGTTATCAGGCTATGAGTGCCCTGTCGCCGATGGCTTCTCGCCAGCCTCCCAGCCATTGTGACCTTTGATTAATCGTCTGATAAGGACACATTTCTTTAGATCGTCCAGCGATGCCGGCCTGATAACCACGTTGATGAGCCCGTTCCAGGCGATCTCGTTTCTGTCTCTTCATGCCTCGTTTCCCTCATTCTTTTGTCTGGTGGAAAGAAAACAGTGACTGCACAATGCGTGCAGGCACAGATAACGAATACCCCGAATTAGTCGTAGCGTCAACGTTCAAAATTCATACGGATGTCATATTTGTGAGCTAGCCAGAAGATCATTTGTACAAAAATTGTGACCCGGGACAAGTAACGGTCTGACGTGAAAACGAAAAAAAAACCGCAATCAGTGGCAGACCGATTGCGGTTTTTTATGATGAATTTTACTTATGGCAGCCGGGAGATTTCTCTCGCGATGTTGGCCGATTCCTGTGCCCACCCCTGGGCAAGCACTTTCACCATTTCATCATAGCCATCTTTTTGCTGCTTGAGCTCCAGATGGAACGGACGCTTAATCAGCTGTCCCTGATGGTTAAGCAGCCATTCTCCGCTGATGACAACGGCACCGTCATAACGACCATGGAAGCCCGTTACCGTCACGTTCAGCGTGTCCTGGTCGCTTCCAAGAGGCTGGGAGGCGACAACCCAGCCCGGAAGCTGGCTGCTGAGATTCGCCACCAGCGTATTGCGTAACTGTTGATCCAGCGGGCTGGCCCACAGGTTATTATTCGCAATCACATACTGCACATCGCTGGTCTGGTAAACCACCCCGTTGCCGGCCAGATAATCTGGCACAGCCACTTGCTCAACCCACAGCAGACGGTTGCCCTGCGAGGCGGTGCTCTGCGTACCCGCCTGCGCCATCAGCGGCAGCTGATAGTAGCTTTTCGTTTCACTCCCTGAGCTACAGGCCGTGAGCACCATCGCACCTACAATCGCTAGCCATTTTTTCATTGTTTCGCCCTCTTCGGCTCAGGATCCTTTTTATCTTTTGCTTCAAACACCAGCGCGTTGCTCTTCTCATTGAGCGTTTTCAGTACGGGCTGCAGTTCACGCAAGACCTGATCAAGACGCTGCATATCTGCCACCATCTTGTTGTAGGCCGCTGAACCAGGCTGGAAGCCCTGCATGCTACGGTTCAGTTCACGCAGCGTTTTCTGCATATCCTGCGGCAACTGCTGCATGCTCTGGCTTGCCGTGAGCTTATTGATGTTATCCAGCGTGGTTTGCAGACGCTGCATCGTCTCCTGGCTCTGATGCAACGAGCCTGTCGCCGCTTCAATCATCGGATTCAGTGGCAGATTGTTGATCTTATCCAGTGTTTCCATCAGACGCTGCTGGATTTGAGCCAGACCGCTGCTCACCGTTGGAATGATCTTGTAGCCGCCAAATTCACGGATACCAGTAATCGGCGGAGCTTTTGGATAGAAATCCATATCCACATACAGCGCACCAGTCACCAGGTTGCCAGTCTTCAGCGAGCCGCGCAGGCCACGGTTCATTAAATCGGTAATATGCGCGCCGATATCCTGATTCTCGCCAATCTGGTTAACCAGACGCTCTGGCTCAATGCGGATCAGCACCGGAATACGATAGTCATCATCAAGTACCTGCTGAAGTCCCGGCACAAAGAACGGCACCTGTCCGACCGTACCCAGACGAATACCGCGGAACTCAACGGGCGCCCCTGGCTGCAGGCCGCGGACGGAATCTTTAAAGAACATCAGGTAATCAATATGATCGGTATAGAGCGCGTCCTGAATGCTTCTTTGATCGTCAAAGAGCCTGAAGGCCGTTTTCTCGGCCACCGGCTGCCCCAGATCCAGTCCTTCCGGCACGTCAAAGCTGACGCCGCCGCCAAACAGGGTGGTCAGCGACCCCATTTCAACGCGCATACCTGCTGAGGTGAGATCGACCGCGATCCCGCTGTCTTTCCAGAAGCGTACGTTGCTGGTCACCAGACGATCGTTTGGCGCATTGATGAACAGCTGATAGCTGATGGTCCTTTTTTGCGGATCAAAGGTACTGGTCTCGACTGAGCCAACACGATAGCCGCGGAACAACACCGGGTCGCCAGGTGAGAGCTGGCCCGCTTTTTTACTGTCGAGAATCACGCGGATCCCTTTTGCATCAGGCGGCGCAAGCGGTGGAGAGTCTAAAAGCTGATACTGGGCTGGCTGCGCCCCTTTTGCCCCCGGCTGTAGCTCAATATACGCGCCCGAGAGCAGCGTGCCTAAACCACTGATCCCTTCCCGTCCGACCTGCGGTTTAACCACCCAAAAAACGGAGTCACCGTGAAGCAGCTTTTCCATCCCGGCATTTAACCGCGCTTTAATTTCTACATGCGTTAAATCATCCGTCAGGGTGGCGCTTTCAACCACCCCTACATCCACGCTGCGGCTTTTGATGGTCGTTTTACCGCCCTCAATCCCCTCGGCATTGGTGGTGATGAGCGTCACTTCCGGTCCCTGATGGCTGTAATGATAAAACAGGATCCATGCACCGATCAGCGCCGTCACGATGGGAAAAATCCACACCGGTGACCAGTTTTTGACCTTCTGCACTTTCGCCTCTCCACTCTTATTTTCCATGCTCTTACTCTTCCTCATGGCTTGATTCAGGCTCACGATCCCACGATAAACGAGGGTCGAAGGTCATGGCCGCAAACATGGTCATAATCACGACCAGCGCAAACATTAAAGCCCCCATCGCAGGATAAATACTCATCAAACCGCCCATCCGCACCAGTGCAGAGAGAACGGCAATGACAAACACGTCAATCATTGACCAGCGTCCAACAAACTCGACAACTTCATAAATGAGGTGCATGCGTTCGCTATCGCGTTTGCCGTGCCCTTTCGCATCCCAGCAGAGCCAGGCAATCGCGATCATTTTTAAGGTAGGCACCATAATACTGGCGATAAAAATCACCCCAGCCACCGGATAAGATCCCTCGCCCCACAGCAATATCACCCCGGCGAGGATCGTCGAGGGCATTTTGTCACCGAGCAAATCGGTGATCATGATCGGCAGAATATTCGCGGGAAGATACAGCATCACAGAGGTCACCAGCAGCGCCATGGTCCACTGCAGGCTATTTTTGCGTCGCACATGGCCTTTGGTTTCACAGCGTGGGCAGACGTCCAGATCCGCGGGCAGCACGGCAGTACAGCAGGAGCAAGAGCGCAGTCCCTGGCGGATCCCCGGCACGCCAACCTTCACCGTCTGGGCAAGTGTGGGAGCCGGAGCGATATCATCCCATGCCCAACGCCGGTCAACGCACTGGAATGCGCGCAGCTGCAGCACACAATAGAGACACCACGGGATAAAGCTGCTGCCAATCCCCACGTCACCGTAGGCCATCAGCTTTACGAAGCTGACCAGAATACCCGCCAGAAAAATCTCGGCCATCCCCCAGCTTTTAAGCTGAAACAGGACTCGCGCCAGTTTGATTTTCAGGGCTGCGGGCATTTTTACGCGGTTGACCAGCAAAAGGATGACAACCAGACAAAAAGCCGGAACGATCTGCACAAACAGAAGGAAGAAGGTGCCGAGGCTGGCGTAATCTTCCGAGAACATCACCCCCGGAATTTCAAGCAGATCAACCTGGCTTGTCATCCCTCCCACCTTCATATAGATGAAGGGGAAGAGATTAGAGAGCAGCAACATGAACAACGCGGCCAGCGCATACGCCGTGGGACGCTGTCTTGGCGCGTCCCATTCGGTTGTCAACGTTGTGCCGCAACGCGGGCACAGGGCCTTATGTCCGTGACCAAGCTCTGGCAACGCCACGAGCATATCGCATTGCGAGCATAATATATGCCTGTCGGCATGGTGCTGGTCACACATATGTTATCCCTGTTTATGCGCCGTTTTTCAGAGACTCAAGGTACTCCCAGCGCTCAAATGCTTCTTCCAGAGCTTTTTCAGCTGCGGACAATTCGGCCAGGACTTTTTGAGTATAGTCGTGCGATTGGGTGAAGAAGGATGCATCGGCAACCTGCGCTTGCAGCGCCTCCAGCGCGGCCTCCAGCTCCTCAAGACGCTGAGGCAAACCCTCCAGTTCGCGCTGCAGGTTATAGCTTAGTTTAGCCGAGGTTTTCTTGACAGTTTCTGCTTTTGTTACAACAGGTTCAGTCGTTGTTTTAGACTTCGCCTGTTTTTGCGCCAGCGACTGTGCCTGCTGCCCTTTCGCGTCGTGGTAGCCACCCACATATTGACCAATCCGCCCTTCGCCTTCGAAGATCCAGCATTCGGTCACGGTGTTGTCAACGAACTGACGGTCGTGGCTCACCAGCATCACGGTGCCCTGATAACCATCGATCAGCTCTTCCAGCAGTTCGAGCGTTTCGACATCCAGGTCGTTGGTTGGTTCATCGAGAATCAGCAGGTTGCTTGGTTTCAGGAATAACCGCGCCAGCAGAAGACGGTTTCGCTCACCGCCAGACAGCGCACGCACCGGGGTCATCGCCCGTTTAGGGTGGAACAGGAAGTCCTGGAGATAGCCCAGCACATGGCGCGGCTTACCGTTTACCATGACCTCTTGCTTACCTTCGGCAAGGTTATCCATCACCGTTCTGTCCGGATCCAGCTCTGCACGGTGCTGGTCAAAATAGGCCACTTCCAGTTTGGTGCCGCAGTGAATTCGGCCACTATCCGCCTGCAACTGGCCCAGCATCAGCTTCAGCAGCGTGGTTTTACCGCAGCCATTGGGGCCAATCAGGGCGATTTTATCCCCGCGCTGAACCTGGGCGGAGAAGTCTTTCACCAGCACTTTCCCGTCAACCTGGTAGTTAACGTTTTCCATCTCGAAGACGATCTTCCCGGAACGGGAGGCCTCTTCTACCTGCATTTTGGCGCTGCCCATCACTTCGCGACGTTCGCTGCGTTCACGACGCATCGCTTTCAGGGCACGAACGCGGCCTTCGTTGCGGGTACGGCGGGCTTTGATACCCTGACGGATCCACACCTCTTCCTGCGCCAGTTTGCGGTCGAATTCGGCGTTTTGCAGCTCTTCCACGCGCAGGTTTTCTTCTTTTTCCAGCAGATAAGTATCGTAATCGCCGGGATAGGTGACCAGCTTGCCACGATCGAGATCGACAATGCGCGTCGCCATATTGCGAATGAAGGAACGGTCGTGGGAGATGAAGATAATGGTACCGCTGAAAGTTTTCAGGAACCCTTCAAGCCAGTCGATCGCTTCAATGTCCAGGTGGTTGGTTGGTTCATCCAGCAGCAGCACCTTCGGCCCGCTGACCAGCGCGCGGCCCAGTGCCGCCTTACGCAACCAGCCGCCAGATAGCGCAGACAGCTGCATATCCGGCTCCAGGCCCAGCTGAGCCAGCACCTCGTTAATACGGTTCTCCAGCTGCCACAGGCCGTGGTGATCGAGCATCTCCTGGACTTTCGCCAGTTCGTTAAGATTTTTGTCGCTCGGGTCGGTCATCACCAGATGAGAAATCTCGTGATAGCGCTTCAGGTATTCAGCCTGCTCCGAAATCCCTTCCGCCACGAAATCGTACACGCTGCCGGTGACATGACGCGGCGGATCCTGCTGCAGACGGGAGACAATCAGATCCTGCTCGTAAACAATACGCCCGTCATCCAGACCCTGCTCGCGGTTGAGGATTTTCATCAGCGTGGATTTACCCGCGCCGTTACGGCCCACCAGACAGACGCGTTCGTTGTCTTCGATGTGCAGTTCAGCATTGTCGAGAAGCGGTGAGTCGCTGAAGGAGAGCCACGCACCGTGCATACTAATTAAAGACATTTATTTTTCCTTTCAGGCCGCGGTGATAAGCCAGCAGTTATGGATCTGACGATTACGGGCAAAGTCCTGAGACAGCGTTTTTTGGCTGATTTCTTGTGCTTTCAGTCCCAGAGCGGCCAGGCCGTCGTGATCCATGCGGAAACCGCGTTTGTTATTCGAGAACATAATCGTGCCGCCTTTACGCAGGAGGCGCTTCAGGTCGGTCATCAGGCGCAGGTGATCGCGTTGTACATCAAAGCTATCCTCCATACGCTTGGAGTTGGAGAACGTTGGCGGATCGATGAAGATCAGATCGAACTGTTCATCGGTGTCACGCAGCCAGCCCAGGACATCGGCCTGCATCAGACGATGCTGGCGTCCGGTCAGGCCATTGAGACGCAGGTTGCGCTCCGCCCACTCCAGATAGGTGCGCGACATATCCACCGTAGTGGTGCTGCGCGCGCCGCCCAGGCCCGCATGCACGCTGGCGCTACCGGTGTAGGAAAACAGGTTAAGGAAGTCCTTACCTTTGCTCATCTGGCCCAGCATACGACGGGCAATGCGGTGGTCGAGGAACAGCCCGGTATCGAGGTAATCCGTCAGGTTAACCCACAGGCGAGCGTTGTATTCACCCACTTCAATAAAGTCGCCCTTCTCACCCATCTTCTGATACTGGTTTTTCCCTTTCTGACGCTCGCGGGTTTTTAGCACCAGTTTGTTTGGCGCAATGCCAAGCACGGCAATCGTCGCTGCGATCACGTCCAGCATGCGCTGGCGCGCTTTTTGCGCATCAATGGTTTTTGGTGGAGCATATTCCTGAATCACCACCCAGTCTGCATAGCGGTCAACCGCCACGTTGTACTCCGGCAGATCGGCGTCATACAGGCGATAGCATTCAATGCCTTCCTGTTTGGCCCATTTTTCAAATTTCTTCAGGTTCTTGCGCAGACGGTTAGCGTAATCTTCCGCCACGCCCGACGGTTTGCTGTCCGCCGCTTTCTCCGCCAGATGGTAGTTTTTCTGCACACAGTCCAGCGGGCCGTTCTTCGCCTTAAACTGGCGATCGGCACGCAGCTGCAGACAGCTCAGCAGTTCTGGTGAAGCGCTAAACAGGGAGAGATTCCAGCCGCCAAAGTAGTCTTTCATATTGCGGCCCAGCAGGCTGTGCAGGGCAATCAACGCCGGCTCGCTATCCAGACGCTCGCCGTATGGCGGGTTGCTAATAACAGTACCATACGGGCCTTTCGGCAGCGGGTTGGTCAGGTTCGCGACATCTTTCACTTCAAAGGTCACCAGCTCACCGATACCCGCGCGACGGGCATTGCTGCGCGCGCGTTCAATGACGCGCGGGTCGCTGTCAGATCCATAGAAATGCGAGGTATACTCCGCCAGGCCTTTACGCGCACGGGCCTGCGCTTCGGCTTTGACCTCTTTCCAGAGTGTTTCATCGTGCTGCGCCCAGCCGCTAAAGCCCCAGTGGCCACGATGCAGGCCGGGAGCGCGGTCGGTGGCCAGCATCGCGGCTTCAATCAGCAGCGTACCGGAACCACACATTGGGTCGAGCAGCGGCGTGCCCGGCAGCCAACCGGAGCGCATCACGATGGCGGCAGCCAGCGTTTCTTTGATGGGCGCCATACCGGTGCGATCGCGGTAGCCACGCAGATGCAGACCTGCCCCGCTCAGATCCAGAGAGATGCTGGCGGTATCGCCATTGAGCCAGACGTTAATGCGCAGATCCGGGTTTTCACGATCGACGTTTGGTCGTTCTTTGTTTTTACGGGTAAAGCAGTCCACGATGGCATCTTTCACACGCAGCGCGCCGTACTGGCTGTTGCGGATCTCATCGTTTACACCGTTAAAATGCACCGCGAAGGTCGCGTCTGGCGTGAAGATCTCTGTCCAGTCGATCATCTGTACGCCGGTATAGAGATCAAGATCGCTGTAGACCTTGCACTCTTTCATCGGCAGCATGATGCGTGACGCCAGGCGGCTCCACATCAGGCTCTGGTAAATAAGCCGTGTGTCGCCCTCAAAATGGACACCACCCTGAACCACCTGGCACTCTTGCGCGCCCAGGGCTTCCAGTTCAGTTTTTAACAGCTCTTCCAGCCCACGGGCCGTACTGGCAAACAGAGAATTCATATCGTCACTTTTACTCTAAGAAAATTGTCGCGCATTATAGCTAATATGACGTGTATGTCATAAAGTTGAAGGCTTATTTTCATTCGAGGGACTGTGCACAGTGGCGACGTTATCCAGGCTTTTTATTCATCCGGTGAAATCCATGCGCGGTATCGGCGTTTCTCACGCCCTGGCTGACATCAGTGGATTTGCCTTCGATCGTATTTTTATGGTCACCGAGCCTGACGGTACGTTCATTACCGCACGCCAGTTCCCGCAGATGGTGCGCTTTACGCCTTCGCCGCTGCATGACGGCCTCCACCTCACCGCCCCGGATGGCTCAAGCGTGGTGATTCGCTTTGCTGATTTTGCGCCTGTCGATGCGCCAACGGAAGTGTGGGGCAATCATTTTACCGCTCGCATCGCTCCGGACGAGATTAACCGCTGGCTGAGCGGCTTCTTCTCCCGTGAGGTACAGCTGCGCTGGGTGGGTCCGGCGCTGACTCGACGCGTCAAGCGCCACGACGCGGTTCCCCTCTCGTTTGCCGATGGTTTCCCGTTCCTGTTAACCAGCGAAGCCTCGCTGCGTGACCTGCAGCGTCGCTGTAAGGCCAGCGTGCAGATGGAGCAATTTCGCCCGAATCTGGTAGTGACCGGTACGGAAGCCTGGGATGAAGATACCTGGAAAGTGATCCGCATCGGCAGCGTCATTTTTGATGTCGTGAAGCCGTGCAGCCGCTGCATTTTCACCACCGTAAGTCCGGAGAAAGGCCTGAAGCATCCTTCCGGCGAACCGCTGAAAACCCTGCAATCATTCCGTACCGCGCAGGATAATGGCGACGTGGATTTCGGCCAGAATCTTATTCCGCGCTCAAGCGGAGTGATCCGCGTGGGTGACGAGGTGGAAATTCTCACCCGTGGGCCTGCGCGCGTGTACGGTGCGGGTCAGGAAGAAGAAACGGTAGACGTTGAGACGCAAGCCAGTTCCGCAGTGGATATTCACTGGCAGGGCCGCGTTATACGGGGTAACAATCAGCAGGTGATACTTGAGCAGCTGGAGCAAGCCGGGATCCGTATCCCGTATTCCTGTCGGGCGGGTATCTGTGGTTGCTGTCGAATCAAGCTGGTCGGGGGCGATGTCAGTGCGCTGAAGAAATCCGCAATCGGTGATGACGGGACGATCCTGTGCTGCAGCTGTATTCCAAAAACGTCGATACAGCTGGAAGCTTAAACCGCCTGTTCCAGGCTGAATGAATCCACGCGCAGCTGCGGTTTCAGCCTGTCATTCATGACCTTAATGGCATCCCCGAGCTGCATCGTCCGCCCGGCAATGGTCACGCCGGGCTGGGCCAGCAGACAAAGCGCGGCATTTTCGCCAGGTTCCACCACCAGTAAACTCACCTCTTCTGCGGTATCGCTCAGATTAACGCTGGCCGCATCGCCCGTGGCCGGCGTCCAGTTCATATCATGCGGCAGAAAATGCCAGCTTTTCGGCATTTGCGGTTTCAGGAAACGAATCGCCACCAGCGCGTTTAATATCAGTTCGGCACGCTGTTCTTTTGAGAGCAGCAGGTCACGGCATTTCTCTTCAAAGGAGAAATAAAGCGCAGCATCGTCTACACAAAAGCCAGACGGGGAGAAAGCATCCGGGGTTAACATTCGACGCGCAAAACGAGAACGGAACAACATGCCATTGGCTAAATCGAGCATCATTCGATCATGCTCTTCACAAAAATACCAGCGCCAGTTATCGTCAGGTTTAATTCGCATGTGTCTCTCCCGTACCCAAACGTCCTGTACTAAAAATGTCCCATTCGCCGCTTCGTTTATAACACCATTAATAAAAGACTATAATGTCTAAATAAGCAACAGTGACGGAATATAAAACAACCAGGGCTGGAAATAAAGCCCTGGTTGTCTGATTAAGAGAAAAGATTAGATATGAGTAACGATTTCTTTTATGAGCGGCGGGCCTTTAAAAATAAAGCCGGAATAGATTTGCACCAGTGAGGCGCCCGCAGCCATCTTCTCGCGCGCAGCAATCACCGAATCGATACCACCGACACCGATTATTGGCAGACGACCTTTTAATTCGGCGGAGAGCGCCCGAATAATTTCCGTACTTTTTAATTGTACCGGACGTCCACTTAACCCACCCGCTTCGTCACAGTTTTTCATTCCCTGGACGAGGGATCGATCGAGCGTCGTATTGGTCGCAATCACACCATCAATATTATGGCGAACTAAGCTGTCGGCAACCTGGATCAATTCTTCAGCAGAAAGATCCGGTGCGATCTTAACCGCCACCGGAACATATTTATGATGGATCGCCTGCAGCTCATTTTGTTTATTTTTAATGGCGCTGAGAAGATCGTCCAGCGCTTCACCATATTGCAGAGAACGTAGCCCCGGGGTATTCGGCGATGAAATATTCACGGCGATATAACCGGCATAGGCGTAGACTTTTTCCATACAAATCAGGTAGTCATCTTTACCCTGTTCAACCGGCGTGTCTTTATTTTTGCCAATATTGATGCCTAATACACCATCAAAATGGGCTTTTTTAACGTTTTCTACGAGATGATCCACGCCGAGGTTATTAAAGCCCATGCGGTTGATCAGCCCCTCGGCTTCGACCAGGCGGAACAAACGCGGCTTATCATTACCCGGCTGTGGACGCGGCGTTACGGTACCGATTTCGATGGAACCAAAGCCCATCGCGCCCAGGGCATCAATGCACTCGCCATTTTTATCCAGACCTGCCGCCAGACCCAGCGGGTTTTTAAAGGTCAGACCCATGCACTGCACAGGTTTTTCCGGCACGTTCTGACGCACCAGCGCGGCCAGCGGCGTTCCCGTAATACGGCGTAATTGCTGGAATGTAAATTCATGAGCGCGCTCAGGGTCGAGCTGGAAAAGGGCTTTACGAACGAAGGGGTAGTACATGAACTCTCCTGGATTCCCGGTGTGCAAACCGGGAGGGGATTATGTGCGATCCTGCCCGGAAAGGGAATTGACCTGCGGCAAAAAAATCAGCGTAAAACGCAAACGTTTACTTCCCCGTACACTTCTTATGCGCTTTTTCGCATTTTAATTGCGGATAAATCATTTAGTGGAATAACCACGCAGTGTCACACTCCTGAAAATTGTTATGAATGTTAGATAAAAGCAAACAATTAGTTATAAGGAGCACACATGCGCGTCATCACCCTGGCCGGAAGTCCACGTTTCCCTTCTCGTTCCAGCGCCCTGCTGGAATATGCCCGCGAAAGGCTTAATGCTCTGGATGTGGAAGTGTGCCACTGGAATCTGCACAACTTTGAACCTGAGGATCTGCTCTACGCGCGCTTTGACAGTCCGGCATTGAAAACCCTGATTGAACAGCTAAAAAGTGCTGACGGGCTTATCGTCGCGACCCCGATTTATAAAGCCTCATTTTCCGGCGCACTGAAAACCTTGCTCGATCTGCTGCCTGAACGTGCACTCGATGGAAAAGTGGTGTTGCCGCTGGCTACGGGCGGTACGGTTGCGCATTTACTGGCCGTGGATTACGCCCTGAAGCCGGTACTGAACGCGTTGAAGGCGCAGGAGATCCTGCACGGCGTTTTTGCCGATGACTCGCAGGTTATCGATTACCAGCACAAACCGCATTTCACCCCGAATCTGCAAACCCGGCTCGACACTGCGCTGGAGACATTCTGGCATGCCCTGCACCGTCGCGATATTCAGGTACCTGCGTTTGGACAGCCACAAGGAGTCGCACATGTTTAAAACACTTACCCGTATCAGCCTGGCTGGTCTGCTCACACTCTCGTCCCTGACCCATGCAGCAGAGACGGCACCTGACAGTTTGCGCATTGGTTACCAGAAAGGCAGCGTCAGTATGGTGCTGGCAAAAAGCCACCAGCTTCTGGAAAAACGCTTCCCACAGACCAAATTCTCCTGGGTGGAGTTTCCTGCCGGGCCACAAATGCTGGAGGCGCTGAACGTTGGAAGCATCGATTTAGGCAGTACTGGCGATATTCCACCGATCTTTGCGCAGGCGGCCGGGGCCGATCTGGTCTACGTTGGCGTTGAGCCACCGAAACCCAAAGCCGAGGTGATTCTGGTGCCGGAAAATAGCGCCATTAAAAATGTCGCCGAACTTAAAGGTCACAAAGTCGCATTCCAGAAAGGTTCCAGCTCGCACAACCTGCTACTCCGCGCTCTGCAGGAGGCCGGGCTAAAGTTCACCGATATTCAGCCCGTCTATCTCACCCCGGCTGATGCACGCGCCGCCTTCCAGCAAGGCAATGTCGACGCGTGGGCTATCTGGGATCCTTACTACTCCGCGGCATTACTTCAGGGCGGCGTACGGGTATTGAAAGATGGCACAACCCTGAAACAGACCGGTTCGTTCTACCTTGCAGCCCGTCCGTATGCAGAGAAAAACGGTGCCTTTGTTCAGGAGGTCCTGAATACCTTTACCGAGGCCGATACCCTGACGCAAAGCCAGCGCCCGGAGAGCATCACCCTGCTGGCGAAAACCATGGGCTTACCGGAGGCGGTGATCGCGAGCTACCTCAACCACCGTCCACCCACCACCATTATCCCGGTGGACGCGCATGTTGCAGCCCTGCAACAACAGACTGCCGACCTCTTTTATCAAAACCGCTTAGTCCCAAAACAGGTGAACATTCGCGAACGCATCTGGCAACCCGCAGCTAAAGAAGGAGCCAAATCATGAGTCTGAATCTTTTCTGGTTTTTACCCACCCACGGTGATGGACACTATCTTGGTACCGAAGAGGGGTCGCGCCCGGTTGACCACGGCTATCTGCAGCAGATTGCACAGGCGGCAGACCGAATCGGTTTCACCGGCGTGCTGATCCCCACCGGACGCTCGTGCGAAGACGCCTGGCTGGTCGCCGCGTCGATGATTCCGGTCACCCAGCGCCTGAAATTCCTGGTGGCATTGCGTCCGAGCGTGGTTTCCCCGACCGTTGCCGCACGTCAGGCGGCAACGCTCGACAGGCTCTCCAACGGACGCGCGCTGTTTAACCTGGTCACCGGCAGCGATCCGCAGGAACTGGCCGGTGACGGCGTGTTCCTCGATCATACGGAACGCTATGAGGCCTCCGCCGAGTTTACCCGCGTCTGGCGACGTCTGCTTGAGGGGGAAACGGTCACCTTCGATGGCAAGCATATTCATGTTCGCGACGCGAAACTCTACTTTCCTCCGGTACAGCAGCCGCGTCCACCGCTCTACTTCGGCGGATCGTCGGATGTGGCACAGGATCTGGCGGCAGAACAGGTCGATCTCTATCTGACCTGGGGGGAGCCACCTGAACTGGTGAAAGAGAAAATTGCCCAGGTGCAGGCCAAAGCCGCCGCCCACGGCCGCAAGGTGCGCTTTGGCATTCGCCTGCACGTGATTGTGCGTGAAACCAACGAAGAGGCCTGGCAGGCCGCTGACCGGCTGATCTCGCATCTGGACGATGAGACCATCGCCAAAGCGCAGGCGGCGTTTGCGAAAACCGACTCCGTAGGACAGCACCGGATGGCTTCGTTACATAACGGCAAACGCGAGAATCTGGAGATCAGCCCCAATCTCTGGGCGGGTGTCGGCCTGGTACGTGGTGGTGCGGGTACTGCGCTGGTGGGTGACGGCCCGACCGTGGCGGCGCGTATCAATGAATATGCTGAGCTGGGTATCGACAGCTTTATCCTCTCGGGCTATCCGCATCTTGAGGAGGCATACAAAGTGGGTGAACTGCTGTTCCCGCATCTGGATGTCGCTATCCCGGACATTCCGCAGCCCCGCCAGCTGCAGCTTCAGGGCGAAGCCGTGGCCAACGAGTTTATTCCGCGAAAAGTCGCGCAAAGCTAAGGAGTGGCTATGTCTCTCACCACACAAAAATGGCTGTTGCGCGCCGCCCCGTGTTTTTTACCTGTCGGCATTGTCCTTATCTGGCAACTGGCCTCCTCCACCGGCTGGCTGTCGAGCCGTATCCTGCCCTCTCCGGAGGGCGTGATCGAAGCCTTCTGGTCGCTGAGTGCCAGCGGCGAGCTGTGGCAGCACCTGGCCATTAGCTCCTGGCGCGCGGTGATTGGGTTTTCCATCGGCGGGAGCATCGGCCTGACGCTGGGGTTGATCAGCGGCCTGTCCCGCTGGGGGGAACGGTTGCTGGATACCTCCATTCAGATGCTGCGCAACGTACCGCATCTGGCGCTGATCCCCCTGGTCATTCTGTGGTTTGGTATTGATGAGAGCGCAAAAATTTTCCTCGTGGCGCTGGGCACGCTGTTCCCGATTTACATCAATACCTGGCATGGGATCCGCAATATCGATCGCGGGCTGGTTGAAATGGCACGCAGCTACGGATTATCAGGATTTGCCCTGTTTATCAACGTGCTGCTGCCGGGCGCCCTGCCCTCCATTATGGTTGGCGTTCGCTTTGCGCTCGGCCTGATGTGGCTGACGCTGATCGTCGCGGAGACCATTTCAGCCAACTCCGGCATTGGCTATCTGGCAATGAACGCCCGCGAATTCCTGCAAACGGACGTGGTGGTAGTCGCCATTATCCTTTATGCCCTGCTGGGCAAACTTGCTGACGTCAGCGCCCAGTGGCTGGAACGCAGCTGGCTGCGCTGGAACCCGGCCTATTTCTCTCAGGAGGCGAAAGCATGAATACCGCCCGACTCACTCAGGGGACACCGCTGTTACTTAACGGCGTCACGAAACGCTACGGCGACAAAACCATTCTTAACGCTCTGGATCTGCATATCCCCGCCGGACAATTTGTGGCCGTTGTCGGCCGCAGCGGCGGCGGCAAGAGTACGCTGCTGCGTCTGTTAGCCGGACTGGAAGTGCCGAATGGAGGGGAGATTCTGGCAGGGACAACGCCGCTGGCCAATATTCAGGATGATACCCGCATGATGTTTCAGGATGCGCGCCTGCTGCCCTGGAAAACGGTGATCGATAACGTCGGGCTGGGCCTGAAAGGTCACTGGCGGGAGGAGGCGCGTCAGGCGCTGGCCGCCGTCGGGCTGGAGGATCGCGCCGGTGAATGGCCTGCTGCACTCTCTGGCGGGCAAAAACAGCGCGTAGCGCTGGCGCGGGCGTTGATACATCGTCCAGGCCTGCTGCTGCTCGATGAGCCGCTCGGGGCACTTGATGCCCTGACGCGGATTGAAATGCAGGATTTAATTGCCTCGCTCTGGCAGGAGCACGGTTTTACGGTCCTGCTGGTGACGCACGACGTGAGCGAAGCCGTCGCCATGGCCGACCGGGTGCTGTTAATAGAAGAGGGAAAAATTGGTCTGGATCTGACGGTAGATATTCCACGCCCTCGCCGTGTGGGATCGGCAAGACTGGCAGAGCTGGAAGCGGAGGTGCTGGAGCGAGTGATGAGGCGCGGTGTGAATGAGCGCGCGTTGATTAAAGCTAATGCCTGATGCCCTCACCCCGGCCCTCTCCCACAGGGAGAGGGAGGGTTAAGCTTTCTATCAGGCCAGCGCCTTCGAAATCTTCTCGTACAGATCGCCAGAGAGATTTTCCAGCCCTTTAAGCTGCTCAAGCGCGGCACGCATCTTCGCCTGGCGCTGCGCATCGTAGCGTTTCAGGCGGATCAGCGGCTCAATCAGACGTGATGCCACCTGCGGGTTGCGGCTGTTCAGCTCGGTCAGCATTTCCACCATGAACTGATAACCGCTGCCGTCTTCCGCGTGGAACGCAGCCGGGTTGCTGCTGGCAAACGCGCCAATCAGGGAGCGGACGCGGTTCGGGTTGCTCATGGTAAAGGAGCGATGCTTCAGCAGGCTGCGCACGTTGCTGAGCGCATCGGCTGCCGGACTGGTCGCCTGCAGAATGAACCACTTGTCCATGACCAGGCCATCCTGGTGCCACTTGTCGTCATACTCTTGCATCAGCGCATCACGGCACGGTAACTCGGCTGCCACGCTTGCCGCCAGGGCGGCGAGCGCGTCGGTCATATTATCCGCTTCGTGATACTGCTTGCTCACCAGCGTGTTCGCCAGGTCTGTTTCACCAAAGGCCAGGTAGCGCAGACAGGTATTGCGCAGGGAACGTTTACCAATGTCGCCATGTTCCACGCGGTACGCATCCAGCTTGTTGGCGTTGTAGATCGCCAGGAACTCATCCGCCAGTTCGGCCGCCAGCGTGCGGGTCAGCGCTTCACGCACAGCCACGATGGCAATAGGATCGATGGTCTCGAACAGCTCGGCGATTTCGGTCGCGGACGGCAACGTCAGGATTTCAGCCGCGAGGGCCGGATCAATCTGTTCATCCAGCAGAACCGCACGGAACGCGTCGGCCACGTGAACCGGCAGCGACAGCGGCTGGCCCTGCTGATGACGATTAACGTTCAGCTTGATGTATGTCGCGAGCAGACTTTGCGCGGCATCCCAGCGGGAGAAATCGTTGCGCGCGTGACGCATCAGGAACGTCAGCTGCTGATCGCTCCACTTGTACTCCAGCTTCACTGGTGCAGAGAATTCACACAGCAGCGCAGGCACCGGCTGGAAATAGACGTTATCGAAGATAAAGGTCTGCTCTGCCTGGGTCACGTTCAGCACGTGGTGTACCGGGTGGCCGCCCTTCTGCAGCGGGATCACTTTGCCTTCGTTATCATACAGTTCAATGCTGAACGGGATGTGCAGCGGATATTTTTCTTCCTGCTCAGCCGTTGGCGGCGTGCGTTGGCTGATGGTCAGGGTGTACTGCTCGGTCTCCGGATTGTAATCGTCTTTAACGGTGACAATCGGCGTACCGGCCTGGCTGTACCAGCGGCGGAAGTGAGAGAGATCCACATTCGACGCATCTTCCATTGCCTGCACAAAATCATCGCAGGTGGCGGCGCTGCCGTCGTGACGCTCGAAATAGAGCTGCATACCTTTCTGGAAGTTCTCCTCGCCCAGCAGGGTGTGGATCATACGGATAATTTCCGCCCCTTTTTCATACACCGTCAGGGTGTAGAAGTTATTCATCTCAATGACTTTGTCCGGACGAATTGGGTGCGCCATCGGACTGGCATCTTCCGCGAACTGCAACCCACGCATGGTGCGCACGTTGTTGATGCGGTTAACCGCCCGCGAGCCCAGATCTGAGCTGAACTCCTGGTCACGGAATACGGTCAGGCCTTCTTTAAGGCTCAGCTGGAACCAGTCGCGGCAGGTGACGCGGTTACCGGTCCAGTTATGGAAATATTCGTGGCCAATAACGCGCTCGATATCGAGGTAGTCTTTATCGGTGGCGGTATCGGTACGGGCCAGCACGTATTTGGAGTTAAAGATGTTGAGACCTTTGTTCTCCATCGCGCCCATGTTGAAGAAGTCGACGGCGACAATCATATAGATGTCGAGATCGTATTCCAGACCAAAACGCTCTTCGTCCCATTTCATGGAGTTGATGAGCGAGGTCATCGCCCATGGCGCGCGATCGAGGTTGCCACGGTCAACGAACAGTTCCAGCGCCACTTCTCGGCCAGAACGGGTTTTGAAGGTGTCGCGTAAGACGTCGAAATCACCCGCCACCAGCGCAAACAGGTAGCATGGTTTCGGGAACGGATCCTGCCACTGTACCCAGTGACGGCCGTTTTCCAGCTCACCCTCACCCACGCGGTTACCGTTAGAGAGCAGGAAAGGATAAAGCGTTTTATCCGCGATGATTTTGGTGGTAAAGCGCGCCAGCACGTCCGGACGGTCAAGATACCAGGTGATGTGGCGGAAACCTTCCGCTTCACACTGGGTACACAGCGCCACGCCAGACTGGTAGAGCCCTTCCAGCGCCGTATTGGCGGCAGGGCTGATTTCATTCACGATGCGCAGCGTAAAGCGTTCCGGCAGGTTATCGATCACCAGCTGGTTGTCTTCTTCTTTATAGTCAGTCCAGGCTGCATCATTAATATGCAGGGAGACCAGCGTCAGGTCTTCACCATCCAGACGCAGCGGCACTGCCGTCGCGCTCTGGCGCGTCACCTGGCTTACCGCCGTCACAACGGTTTTAGTGGCATCCAGGTCAAAAGTCAGATCGATATCGCTAATCAGGTAATCCGGCGCACGATAGTCGTGGCGGTATTTGGCTTGTGGCTGTTGTGTCATAGAAAACCTTATGCATCGTTTGTCGAATAACGATTCCAGTCTATTCCTGTTGTGTAGATCGCGCTATGCAGAATGTTCATCTTTTCAGGTACAAACACCCTTTTTGCTACATTTGTATAACACGGGGCACAAAATGCCCTCGACCATAAAGAGCGCTTATGTTGTGATCGGGGTTCAATAAATCACTAAACAAGGTATACTCCCGAGTTGTTTATTGTACTAAACGCTCCTGTGAGAGGATGCTACTGCGCACCTATGACTCGATTCGCTTCTCCTGTTCTGCATACGTTGCTGGATACCGACGCGTATAAACTGCACATGCAGCAAGCCGTTTTCCACCATTACTATGATGTTGATGTTGCGGCGGAATTCCGCTGCCGTGGCGACGACTTGCTCGGTATCTACGCAGATTCCATTCGTGAACAGGTCGATGCTATGCAGCATCTGACGTTGCAGGACGACGAATACCAGTGGCTTTCCGGCCTGCCTTTCTTTAAAGCGGACTATCTGAACTGGCTGCGCGACTTCCGTTATAAGCCAGAGCAGGTCACCGTCACGAATGATAACGGCAAGCTGGATATTCGCCTTGAAGGCCCATGGCGTGAAGTGATCATGTGGGAAGTTCCGCTGCTGGCCGTGATCAGCGAGCTGGCTCACCGCTACCGTTCGCCGGAAACCGGGGTGACTCAGGCACTGGCCGCGCTGGAAAACAAACTCGCAGGGTTTGCCACCCTGACGGATGGGCTGGATATGTCCCGCTTCCGTCTGATGGACTTTGGCACACGTCGCCGTTTCTCCCGCGACGTTCAGCAGGCCATTGTTCAGCGTCTGCAGCAAGAGTCGTGGTTCGTGGGCACCAGTAATTACGATCTGGCACGTCGTCTGAACCTGACACCAATGGGTACCCAGGCACACGAATGGTTCCAGGCACATCAGCAGATCAGCCCTGATCTGGCCAACAGCCAACGCGCCGCACTGGCCGCGTGGCTTGACGAGTATCCGAATCAACTCGGCATCGCCCTGACCGACTGCATCACCATGGATGCGTTCCTGCGTGATTTCGGCCCTGAGTTCGCTGAGCGTTACCAGGGGTTACGTCATGACTCCGGGGATCCGGTTGAATGGGGTGAGAAGGCGATCGCGCATTACGAAAAACTCGGCATCGACCCGATGAGCAAGGTGCTGGTCTTCTCCGACAACCTCGATCTCGCGAAAGCGGTTGAACTCTATCGCCATTTCAGTACCCGAGTAAACCTGAGCTTCGGGATTGGCACCCGTTTAACCTGCGACATCCCTCAGGTAAAACCGCTGAATATCGTGATAAAACTGGTGGAATGTAACGGCAAGCCGGTAGCCAAGCTCTCCGATAGCCCGGGTAAAACCATCTGTCATGACAAAGCGTTTGTCCGCGCGTTACGCAAAGCTTTCGATCTCCCTCAGGTCAAAAAAGCCAGTTAAGCGCTTAAGGGAGCCAAATGGCTCCCTACTTCTTATTTATTTCTTAATTCTTCTCTTTTGACTGCGAAATTTACTTGTCTGATAGCGGATGGCAGGTAACATAGATATCCCCCCATTTGGGTGGACAAGTGTTTATTTTTTCCGACTATTAACAGAGAGAATATTATGAGCGTTGTGCCTGTAGCCGACGTACTCCAGGGCCGTGTCGCCGAAGACCTAGAAGTCACCGTGCGCGGATGGGTGCGTACCCGCCGAGATTCTAAAGCTGGCATCTCCTTCCTTGCCGTCTATGACGGTTCCTGCTTTGATCCTGTACAGGCCGTCATTAATAATTCTCTGCCCAATTACAATGATGACGTTCTGCACCTGACAACCGGTTGTTCCGTAATTGTTACCGGCGTGGTTGTCGCATCACCGGGTCAGGGTCAGAGTTTCGAAATTCAGGCCACTGCCGTTGAAGTGACCGGCTGGGTTGAAGATCCTGATACCTACCCGATGGCCGCAAAACGTCACAGCATCGAATATCTGCGTGAAGTGGCTCACCTGCGTCCACGCACCAACCTTATTGGTGCGGTGGCCCGTGTCCGCCACACGCTGGCGCAGGCACTGCATCGCTTCTTCGATGAGCAGGGTTATTTCTGGGTATCTACCCCGCTGATCACCGCCTCCGATACCGAAGGCGCTGGCGAGATGTTCCGCGTTTCTACGCTGGATCTGGAAAACCTGCCGCGCACGCCGGAAGGTAAAGTGGACTTTGACAAAGACTTCTTTGGTAAAGAAGCCTTCCTGACGGTATCCGGCCAGCTCAACGGCGAAACCTACGCCTGTGCGCTGTCTAAAATCTATACCTTCGGCCCAACCTTCCGTGCGGAAAACTCCAACACCAGCCGTCACCTGGCAGAATTCTGGATGCTGGAGCCTGAAGTGGCTTTCGCAGATCTGAACGATGTCGCTGGCCTGGCGGAAGCCATGCTCAAGTACGTCTTCAAAGCGGTACTGGAAGAACGTGCTGATGATATGAAATTCTTCGCTGAGCGTGTCGATAACGAAGCGATTGCACGTCTGGAGCGCTTTGTTTCCTCCGACTTTGCCCAGGTGGATTACACCGATGCGGTCGCTATTCTCGAGAAATGCGGTGAGAAGTTTGAGAACCCGGTTTATTGGGGCGTGGATCTCTCTTCCGAGCATGAGCGTTACCTGGCTGAGAAGCACTTCAAAGCACCGGTTGTTGTGAAAAACTACCCGAAAGACATTAAGGCGTTCTATATGCGCCTTAACGAAGACGGTAAAACCGTTGCCGCAATGGACGTACTGGCGCCGGGCATTGGTGAAATTATCGGTGGTTCCCAGCGTGAAGAGCGTCTGGATGTGCTGGATGCGCGCATGCAAGAGATGGGGCTCAATCCGGCGGATTACAGCTGGTATCGCGATCTGCGCCGTTACGGTACTGTGCCACACTCAGGCTTTGGTCTGGGCTTCGAACGTCTGATCGCCTACGTCACAGGTGTTCAGAACGTACGTGACGTTATTCCGTTCCCACGTACGCCGCGTAATGCCAGCTTCTAAGTAACCAACATCATAATGGCCAGCATTTGCTGGCCATTATTTTATTCTGCTCTGTCAATTTTCGTCAGCGTAAAGTAAGCACCTTTCAACTTTGACCACGTCACAACCACTAGTTGTTACGTTTTGTTTCCACGAAATATCTACGAACAAAAAATAAACCCTATTCTTATTGCGATTATTTAATCCTCAAGCAATAGCACAAATTTCAACCAAAATCACAGCCATCCA
The DNA here is from genome assembly GCF_050031095.1 of Enterobacter cloacae complex sp. 382A5. Lineage (NCBI taxonomy): Bacteria > Pseudomonadati > Pseudomonadota > Gammaproteobacteria > Enterobacterales > Enterobacteriaceae > Enterobacter > Enterobacter cloacae complex sp. 382A5. The sequence goes on along the minus strand of NZ_JBLGVK010000001.1, from coordinate 1,588,636 downwards.
GAAGTCCCTTTTGGGTCATAAGAAAAAATGAGTCGTTGAAGGTGCGCGTATACGAATTGCCTTTATCTAAATTAATTATAAGGAATTCATATATATAGGAATCTGCCTGCCGTTTAATTCGCCAGGTCTTTCTGAAATTTGAGGTGGTTCACAAAGTTCCGAAAAATACACATTTAGTTACATATAATTTCTTTTTGTTACTCAATCTTGAAAACTGTAGCACTTTCAGGCTAGCGAAACGCTTCTATGAATGGAAAGATGCCTGACAGATACATAAAGACACCAAACTCTCATCAATAGTTCCGGAAATATTTATTGACGGAATTTATTGGCGGCAGTGGCGAGTGTCATAAAAAAACCAATGAGGGTAATAAATAATGATGAAGCGCAATATTCTGGCAGTGGTAGTCCCTGCCCTGCTGGTAGCCGGTGCAGCTAACGCTGCAGAAATCTATAACAAAGACGGCAACAAACTGGATCTGTACGGGAAAGCAGTTGGCCTGCATTACTTCTCTGATAATGACGGCAACGATGGCGACAAAACTTATGCTCGTCTGGGCTTCAAAGGCGAAACCAAAATCAACGACCAGCTGACCGGCTATGGTCAGTGGGAATATAACTTCCAGGGTAACAACTCTGAAGGCGCTGATGCTCAGTCAGGTAACAAAACCCGTCTGGCATTCGCAGGCCTGAAATTCGGTGACGCAGGTTCCTTCGACTACGGTCGTAACTATGGCCTGGTTTATGATGCAATCGGTATCACCGATATGCTGCCTGAGTTCGGTGGTGACACCGGCGTGAGCGATAACTTCTTCTCTGGTCGTACCGGTGGTCTGGCGACTTACCGTAACAGCGGCTTCTTCGGCCTGGTTGATGGTCTGAACTTTGGCGTTCAGTACCTGGGCAAAAATGAGCGTACCGATGCGTTGCGTTCCAACGGTGACGGCTGGGCAACCTCTCTGAGCTATGATTTCGATGGCTTCGGTATCGTCGGTGCTTACGGCGCGGCTGACCGCACCAATGCCCAGCAGAATCTGCAATGGGGTAAAGGCGATAAAGCTGAGCAGTGGGCAACCGGTCTGAAATATGACGCGAATAACATCTACCTGGCAGCACTGTACGGTGAGATGCGTAACGCGGCTCGTCTGGACAATGGTTTCGCTAACAAAACTCAGGACTTCTCTGTTGTAGCTCAGTATCAGTTCGACTTCGGTCTGCGTCCATCCATCGCTTACTACAAATCTAAAGCGAAAGACGTAGAAGGCATCGGTGACGAAGACTACATCAACTACATCGACATCGGCGCGACTTACTACTTCAACAAAAACATGTCCACCTATGTTGACTACCAGATCAACCAGCTGAAAGACGACAACAAGCTGGGCATCAACAACGATGATACCGTTGCTGTAGGTCTGGTTTACCAGTTCTAATCAGTACACCACTTTGTTATATGCTTAATGAACAGGGCTTCGGCCCTGTTTTTTTATGCCTGACAGAAAATAATGGCGACTTTTGAAAAGCCGCACGCTTTTCGTCGCAAACGGTTGGCATTTTGTAAATCTACCGTTAACCTGATAGCGGATTTCACTTCTGTAATCACAATGGAACTTCGTCATGTTTGAGAACATTACCGCCGCTCCTGCCGACCCTATTCTGGGCCTGGCCGATCTGTTTCGTGCCGACGACCGCCCTGGCAAAATCAACCTGGGTATTGGTGTATATAAAGATGAAACCGGCAAAACCCCGGTACTGACCAGCGTAAAAAAAGCTGAGCAGTATCTGCTGGAAAATGAAACCACCAAGAACTACCTCGGTATTGATGGTATCCCTGAGTTTGGTCGTTGCACGCAGGAGCTGCTGTTCGGTAAAGGTAGTACAATTGTGAGCGACAAACGCGCGCGCACAGCACAAACGCCTGGCGGTACCGGCGCACTGCGCGTGGCGGCGGATTTCCTTGCAAAAAATACCGCTGTTAAGCGCGTATGGGTAAGCAACCCAAGCTGGCCGAACCATAAGAGCGTCTTTAACTCTGCGGGTCTGGAAGTGCGCGAATATGCCTACTACGACGCCGCAAACCACGCTCTGGACTTCGACGGTCTGCTGGCGAGCCTGAGTGAAGCCCAGGCGGGCGACGTGGTACTGTTCCACGGCTGCTGCCACAACCCAACCGGCATTGATCCGACGCTTGAACAGTGGGAACAACTGGCGAAACTGTCTGTCGAAAAAGGCTGGCTGCCGCTGTTTGACTTCGCTTACCAGGGCTTCGCCCGTGGTCTGGAAGAAGATGCTGAAGGTCTGCGCGCTTTCGCAGCCGTCCATCAGGAGCTGATCGTTGCTAGCTCCTACTCCAAGAACTTTGGCCTGTACAATGAGCGTGTTGGTGCCTGTACGCTGGTCGCAGCAAACGAAGAGACTGCCGATCGTGCGTTCAGCCAGATGAAATCAGTTATCCGCGCTAACTACTCTAACCCACCAGCACACGGTGCTTCTGTCGTTGCCACCATCCTGAGCAACGATGCGCTCCGCGCGATTTGGGAACAAGAGCTCAACGATATGCGTCAGCGTATTCAGCGCATGCGCCTGCTGTTTGTGAACACCCTGGCAGAGAAAGGTGCAGACCGTGATTTCAGCTTTATTACTAAGCAGAACGGTATGTTCTCTTTCAGTGGCCTGACCAAAGAACAGGTTCTGCGTCTGCGTGAAGAGTTTGGCGTGTACGCCGTGGCCTCTGGCCGCGTGAACGTTGCAGGTATGACCCCTGACAACATGGCGCCACTGTGTGAAGCGATTGTCGCCGTACTGTAATGTAATTAGCGCCCACAAAAAAGCCTGCACGATGCAGGCTTTTTTTATTATCCGGATTTACCAGACAGGCATTTCATCCTGAAGGAAGGGGTTATGCACCCGCTCGTAGCCCAGCGTCGACATCGGGCCATGTCCAGGGATAAACGTCACGTCATCACCCAGTGGCAATAACTTCTGTTTAATCGACTGGATCAGCTGTCCGTGGTCGCCACGCGGAAAATCGCTGCGCCCTACGCCACCTTTGAAAATCACATCGCCGGAAATCAGCAGACGGGACTGGTCATCAAAGAAGACAATATGGCCTGGCGTATGCCCAGGACAATGCAACACCTGTAAAGTCACATTCCCTACGTTCACACGCTCTCCTTCGTTTAACCAGCGATCGGGCGTCAGTGGCTGACATTCATCGAGGCCAAACATGCGGCTTTGGGCTGGCAAACCCTGCAGCCAGAACTCATCTTCTTTTTCCGGACCGATCACCGGCACACCATAGTGCTGTGCCAGCTCCGCCGCTGCGCCGACATGGTCAAGGTGACCATGCGTCAGTAAAATCTGCATCAGCGTCACACCGCTTTCTGCAACTTCCTGTTTGATCTTCTCAGCGTCACCGCCGGGATCGACAAGCGCGGCCAGTTTGGTTTGCTCACACCAGATCAATGAACAATTCTGGGAGAACGCCGTAACCGGAATAATACGATAGTTCATACTGCTCCTGTGTTTCGTTATTACCAGTGCCGAACTGGACCGGTATCAATATGCACAAAGTTACTACTTGGGTAATATCCTACACCACCTGCGCGCATAGATAACGCAGCTTTGCGAATATTGGCTAACGAAACGCCTTCAATATGGAAATCCATTGCCTGTCCCCTGGTGTGATAGCTTTTTTTCGCTACCCCACGGCTGCGGGCGCGCAATTCATTATTGGTATCAATGGAACGATAACCCGAAATGAGTTGCACCGGCTTGCTGGTACCCAGCAGGCCCTGAAGGCGGAACAACTGGTCAAATAATCCTGGGTCGATGGCTTTTACTTTATTCGCGCGGAAATCACGGAAAAAATGGTTAAGTCTTGCTAATTCATCCTGAATATAGCCTCTGCCATCGAAGAATTCCGCTTTTAGCGACTCACCAGTATGCAGATTGTTGAGCGTTAAAATACGCGGACGAGGTGTCGAGAGGGTGGCAAATGCTGGCGTCGGCAGGATGGCCGCTGCGCCGAGCGCAACGCCACCTAACGCCAGCAGTTTGCGGCGATTAGCGTCAAATTTGTCCATGATAATCAGGTCTACAGGTCAAAGAAATCGTAATATGCTTAGCGCACGAAGGGCACCTTAACTGGCAAAGCCGACGACGTCAAGGCACCCAACCCCAGCAAACACGCGGCTTCCAGCCATATCGCCACGTATTTGCCCTAACTTACGACAACCTATTTTCCCGAACTGCTTCATTTACCTGATTAATTGTTCAGCTTTTGGCAAAATTTGTGCGCCGGATCGCGCCGTGAGATCATAATTGTAAATATCTGTACGATACTGGGTACGTCCATCTTCACCAACAAACGCCGTCAAATAGTAAAGATTGACCGGTATATTGTGTCGAATGTTAACGTAACGGGTGTCCCCCTGCTTGAGGGCATCGGAGATCCGCGTGTCGTTCCAGCCCGCATCCTGCAACAGCATATTCGCCAGTTCCGATGCCTTATTCACTCGAACGCAGCCTGAGCTGAGCGCACGGGCATCTTTCTGGAACAGGTTATGGTTCGGCGTATCATGCAGATAGATAGCGTCCGAACTTGGCATGTTGAATTTATAGCGCCCCAGCGAGTTATGCGCACCCGGTGCCTGCTGGAAACGGAATGGCAGGTTCGACGGCGTAATCGTTGACCAGTCAACCATCCACGGATCGATCGTCTCTTTGCTGTTCCAGCCGCGGATCACCGTATAGTTATGACGCTCCAGATAGCCAGGATCGTTCCAGACCTTAGGCAGAATATCCTTGCGCGCCAGCGTCGGCGGCACGTTCCACGGCGGGTTTACCACTACGTTATTCAGGGCGCTGCTCATCATCGGCGTTTTACGGTCAGGACGTCCGACAATCACGCGCGACGCCAGCACTTCGCTACCGTTCTGATAATAAACCAGCGAATACGCTGGAATATTCACCATAATCCCGGTCGACAGTGTTCCCGGCAGCAGACGTAAACGCTGGATATTCAGCGCCACCACCCCAGCACGCTGGGCAGGCGAGACGTTCAGCCAGTCGCGGGTGGATGGACCGATCACCCCGTCTGCGCCCAGCCCCTGCGCGGCCTGGAACTGCTTAACCGCCGCGACCAGTTCGCGATCGTAGGCGGCGGGTTTGTTGCTCTGCGCAACGGCCTGTTTCTCTTTTACCGGGGCCGACGGGCTGACGACCGCGCTTTGCGTATCGTCGCCAGGCAGCGCAATCTTAGGACCGCTTTCGAGAATGCCGGAGCGTTTCATAATTTCGCGGATCGCCGGGACATCGCTGCTCCACTGTCCCGGACGAAGCGTGGTTGTGCCACGCACCTGAGGCCACGGGCGGGAATCCGCAACCAGCTCAAGCAGCGACTGATGCATGGTGGCATACTGCGGATGGGCCGGCGCCAGGCTTGCGATAAAGCGCGGCAGGTCACCGTTGTCCAGCGCCAGTTGCCACTGGTTAATGACCGACAGCGCAGGCGTCGCCAGCTTGTATGGTTTTTGACTGTATAACCAGCGGTTGCCATTGACCGGAATGCCCGCCACGAACTGGAGGTAGCCCATCATGGCATCAGACAGCACCACATCACGCGCCTGACCGGTAACGGCTGGATCGGTGAGGAGCTCAACCCAGGTGGTGAATTGCGGCTGAAAACCTGCAATGGCGACTTCCGCCAGCTGCTGCTGAAAAGCGCGCACGGCGTCCCGGTTTTCCCACATCGGCTTCATATCACGCGCGGCATAAAGCAGCGTAAGCTGGTTAATGTAGGCAGGCGTGTATCCTGCTGGAAGCCCGGTTAGAAGCTGCTGGCGGAGCGCGCCGGTGTCGATACCTTCGGGTAGCGGTCTGATACCCGCTAAAATGGCCGTCGCCGGAGATTGATCCAGCGGTTGTGACAGCGACGTCGGCTGCGCACTCATCGTCGCAGAACTGTCTGACGGTACAACTTCAGGCTCATCGGCCTGAGCGCTTAACAGTGGAGCAAACATCACCGCCAGACACAAACTCAACGCTGACAGCTGATGACCACGATTTTTCTTTAGCAACATCCCTTGCCCCCTGTTTTCTCACGACATGCCCATCACACTGGGGCTTTTATTCATTATAGGAAGGCACAAACGCAGTTGCCTTACCTTATGTAAAGAAGTTTAAAGATAACGCAGCCGTAAGCATAAGTTAAGCGTAAAAAAAAGCGGCGCTAATGCGCCGCGCTTTGTAACAACACGCCTCAGGAGGCGTCTGCCGTGCCCGGTAAGGACTCCGGCGGCTGCGGAGCAAAGCCACGCAGGCCTACAACATGAACGTGCTCGCTGTTCTGGAACACTTTACGCACCAGTTTATAGGTTGTGCCTTTTTCCGGACTAATATTTTCCGGTGCCGCAATAATGAGCTGCATATCCAGACGTTCGCAGAGCTCAAACAGCGTGGCGATGGAGCGGGCATCCAGACGCGCTGCCTCATCAAGGAACAGCAGACGGCATGGGGAAATATCTTTGCCGCGCAAACGACGCGCTTCATCTTCCCAGCTCTGCACCACCATCACCAGAATCGACATCCCGGTACCGATAGCTTCACCGGTCGACAGCGCCCCGGATTCCGCACGCAGCCAGCCATCTGAACCACGGTTAACCTCAACTTCCATCTCCAGGTAGTTACGGTAATCCAGCAGCTCTTCACCGATGGTTTGCGGCGTACGTTGCCCCATATCAATCTGCGGATTCAGACGCTGATACAGCTTCGCCAGCGCTTCGGAGAAAGTCAGACGGTTGCTGTTAAACAGATCCTGATGCTGTTCATGCTGCTCAGAGAGCACATCCAGCAGCGTAGAGTGCGCTTCACGGACGTTTACATTCAGACGTACGCTGTTCACCTGACCAAACGATACGCTCTGCAGACCCTGGTTCAGCTGGCGAATACGGTTCTGCTCGCGCTGAATGGTCTTGCGGATGATGTTCGCCACGCTACGGGAGCTGATAGCCAGCTTCTGTTCACGGGAGGTCAGCTCTTCCGTCAGGCGCCCCAGTTCAATTTCCATCTGTTCAATGGCTTCGACCGGATCGTCGGTACGGATGATGTCCTGGCGAATACGCTCACGCAGATGCTGGTATACCGCCACGAAGAACTGAATTTTACGCTCAGGACGCTTCGGATCTTCAGACATACGCAGCACATCGCGCAGATGTTCGTTATCGGCCACCGCCAGACGCAGCGCACCCAACGCCTTATCCGACATCGATCGCAGTTCATCAGCAGAGAGGTACGCCAGTTCACGACGATGCAGACGGCGTTCAACATTATTATCTTTCACCATGCGCATCACCGCGCACCAGCCTGCCTTCGCAGATACCACCTGCTCGCGCATTTCGTGATAGTCGCGCTCCAGCTTGCGCAGGCGGCGGGTCAGGTTATCCATCTCCGCTTCACAGAAGGTCAGCGCTTTTTCCAGCTGATTACGGCGCGCACGGTTATTGCTCAGCTGGGCATGCAGCTCATCACGACGAACACGCGCCCGCTCTTCTGCCCCGCTGTCGGCACGGACGCCGATATCCTGCAGCTCTTTTTGCAGATCGTTTAACAGCTCTTTCTTGGTATCAAAGGAGCTTTTTAGCGAGGCCAGAACCTGGTTGTACTGGTTCAACTGGGCCGCGTGGCTACGCATCGCTTCACGGGCACGCGTACGTTCCGCTTCAGCCTGCTCAAGGCGCTGGCGTAATTTCTCGTTCAGATCGCTGTTACCGCTAAGCATTTCCGCCGAGTCAGAGTAGCCGAAGTGAGCGCGACGCTGCACCACTTCCGTCAGGGCAAACGCCTGCTGGCGTGCTTCACGCTGCACCTGCTGGGACCAGGCATAATCTTCTTTTAGCTGCTCAAACTGCTCTGGATCGCTCTGAAGCACCGAAACGACCGGCTCCAGCTTCGCCAGCTGATTACCGTGTTGCTGCACGAAGCGCGCAGCCTCCTGCGCTTCATCCAGACGTTCCTGGATTTCATCCACACGGTCAGCCAGCGTATCGTCCGCCAGCAGATTCAGACGCGGCAGAATGCGGTTAAGGGCAGCAACGCCCTCTTTCGCCTGTTCAAACTGAACGCGGCTCTGCTGGTTGTCATTTTCATGGCTGGCAATTGCGCGCTCAAGCTCGCCACGGCGGGTGTTGAGCTTGCGAATTTCCGCTTCCGGGTCAGCCTCAAAGGCCACTCCCAGATGGCTACCGATAAAGCGGCTAAATGCCTGATGCAGGCGCTGGGTTTTCTGCACGTCAAACGACAACGTCGCAAAACGTTCAGACAGTGTTTCACGCTCAGCGTGCAGGCTCTCAATACGACTTTCACGTGCGGCGCGGCCAAACAGAGGAAGTTCCGGGAAGCGCGAGTAACGCCACTGACGGTCAGCGATTTTCACCACTACCGCTTTTTCCAGCTCGTCAACGCTGAACACGCTGTCATCGAACGACTGCGGATCCCCTTCGATCAGATAGAGATCTTCCGGGCAATCTTCCAGCCCTTCGAGCTGTTCGGCAATCAGAGACAGATCCGGCACCACAATCGCGTTACGCGACGGGCCATACAGCGCGGAGAAGTACGGCGCATCGTCCAGACCCACGTCATCATAAATTTCTGACAGCAGTACGCCGCCGAAACGCTCCGCCAGCGTATTCAGACGGGCATCTTCCGCACCGCCCGGCTGGCTTAAGCGTTCAATCTCTTCGTCAACCTCGCGCTTGCGTGCGCCAACTTCATCACGCTCAACAATCGCCTCGCGCTCGCGCTCCAGCAGCTGTTGCAGATATTCGGTCACTTCCTGGCTGGATTCGAACGTTTCACCGCACTGTTCGCTGAGCTGGTTCAGGCTGCTTTGCGCCGCCAGCCAGACGGGTGCGCGTTGCAACAGCGTCTGCGAGCGGGACTGAAGCTGCTCCAGCTCCTGACGCAGCGTCATCCGCTGTTCGCTGGCGCTGGATACTGTATCGGAAAGGGCGGCGATACGGGCTTCAAGCTCCTGGTGCAGAGCCTCAAGATCGTCAATATCGTAATGTTTACCCTGACGCTTACAGAACTCGGCCAGCAGACGCTCGGCCTCCTGCTGCTCGCGCAGACGCTGTTCCAGCTCGTTCAGACGCATACGCAGCGGTTGCACCTGTTCGGCCAGATGACGCTGGTTGACGCCGTCGCGCAGCAACTCGCGGGCTACGTCCCACGCTTCGTTTCGCGCCAGCGGGCCGTTAATCGCCACCACCAGCTGATAAGCTTGTTCAAACTGGCTGTGCGCGGTCTGCGCGACGCTCATTTTCTGTTCCAGGGAGAGCAGTTTTTCCGTGGCTTCCTGCTCTTTCGCCTGGAAGGTGTCCAGCCATTCATCGGCGCTGTCCGGCGTCAGGTCAGGCAGATGGCATAGCTCTTTCGCACGCTGCAATGCCTGCAGGGCCTGGTTGTACTGAATTGCACGCGTCTGCTGCACGTCCAGCGCCTGCTGGTAATCGGCGAGCTGGCTTTTCAGCTCATCCACTTCCAGTTCGGCGGCTTCGGCACGCGCTTCGTTCTCTTCCTGCATGTCGGCAGCTTCGGCCACCACTTCGTTTTGCTCTTCGAGACGAATTTGCAGTTCATCGAGATCGGCTTCGTAGCGCTCGATTTTTTCCTGCTGGCGCAGCGCGGTCTGAACCAGGTTCAGGTGATCGCTGGCGGCCTGATAGTCGGCTTCCAGATCGCCCTCAGCCCCGTTGTGTTCGCCCAGTTCACGGGCCATTTCAACGTGCTTATACTGCTCGGCCACCAGCTGTTTACGGGAGGTGAACAGCTCGCGGCGGTACTCTAATGCCTGATCGAGATGCACGCGGCGCTCGTTGGCGTGACGCATATAATCCGCCGCCACATAGTTGGTGGCTTCACTGATCAGGTGTTTAAACAGATCGCGGTCAGACTGGGTAACGCGAATCGCTTCCAGCGTCATGCGGTTTTCACGCAGCGCGGCTTCCATGTCCTGGAAGGCCTTACGCACGCCGCTGTTTTCCGGCAACAGGTAGTCGCGCAGGGAGCGGGTAATGGCGCTGGAGATCCCGCCGTACAGGGAGGCTTCAATCAGACGGTAATATTTGCTGCGGTCGGATGCGGTACGCAGACGACGCGCCACCACGCCCAGATCGAACATCAGGGAGTGGTAATCGGTAATTGAGTTGAACTGCTTGAACTGCACGCCTTCGATAGCTTCGAGCTTGTCTTTCAGCTCCTGCAGCGTCAGTACGCGCGCCTGGCGCTCATTGAGCGTTTCCGTCAGCAGCGCCGTTGGCTGCATTGAGGTTGGCAGGCCCTGAATCGCGAACGGTTTGATATCCACTTTTCGATCGCGACCGGCGACCTGCTGCAGACGCACGCCCACCACCACACGCTGGTGACGGGAGTTGATCACATCCAGCACCGAATAACAGACGCCAGCTTTGAGCTTACCGTGCAGGCCTTTATCGCGGGAGCCGCTTGTCGCCCCCGCTTCGGTGGTGTTACGGAAGTGCAGCAGCGTCAAATCAGGGATCAGCGCCGTCACAAAGGCCGCCATGGTGGTGGATTTACCCGCACCGTTACCGCCGGAGAGCGTTGTCACCAGCTCATCGAGATCAAAGGTTCGGGCAAAAAAGCCGTTCCAGTTAATCAGCGTTAGTGAGCGAAATTTACCGCGTTCAATCATTACTCTTCCTCCCCGCTATCCGGCTGATTGTCTTCAGGCTCGTCATTGAGCTGCAAATGGTTTTCCACCGGCATCGCCTCACCGTCGCGGATCATGCGAAGCTGCGCTTCACGCGCGTCGTCGCCCGCACGCACGTCGGCACCGAAGCGGAAAACAGATTCCGTAATGCGGAATTTGCTGCTGTCGTGGCCCATAAACCAGACCATCCCCAGACGACGCAGACGGTTCAGAGAAGAGCGAACTTTTTCCTGCAATTTCTGACGATCGAGATCCGACCCCGTTGAACGGTTGTTCACAAGCTTCAGCAGCTTGCTTTCGTCTGCCAGCGTCAACAGCTCATCGTAAAGCTCCTGCTGGGTGAAGATCCCTTCATTTGCCAGACGTTCCGGGCTGAGGTAGAGGTAGCACAGAATTTTGCCAACCATCATATCCAGCTCAGAGAGCACGGAGCGCGGAATAAGCGTGGTGGAACGCGGACGCAGGTAGAAGAAACCTTCCGGCGCGCGGATAAGCTCAACGTTATAGCGTGCGTAAAACTCTTCCAGATACTCCTGGAAGTCCATCAAAAAGGCGTGATTATCCAGCTCGTCGAGGCCAATATGACGACCGGCACGCAGCTGGCTGTCCAGCGCCGGAAATAACGGATTCGCCAGCGCCTGTGCCAGCTTTAATGGCATCACTTGTTCAATATTTGTCAATGACATGCGCCTGTACCTTGGCTCCGTAATCGTTAATCGGCTGCCACTTCGGCGGCAGTCCGGTGAAATCTGCTTGCGCGATACCCAGGCGAACCGCCTGGTCTACCACAATGCGGGCAACGTCGAAGTGGCGCGCGCGAGGATATTGCGCCAGATAGTCGCGCACCACGAGACCAAGATCCAGCGGTACCTGTCTGGTTTTGTAGACAGCGAGCTGTTCTTCGATCATGGCCGCAAGTTGCTCACGAATTTCGTTGAATTCTTCGTATTCCAGATCCGGTGGCAGCTCACCGGTTACCTCTTCATCACGCAGCGCCATCTCTTCGTCACGCATATCGAGCAGACGATCGGCATTGGCGTAGGTTAGCGCCCACGGCGCATCGAAGTAGGTTTGAACAGACTGACGCAGACGCTGAGCAAAGACGCGGTTTTTATCCATATCGATGGCGGTACGGATAAATTTATGTACATGACGATCGTAACCGATCCACAGGTCAATCGATTGCTGGCCCCAGCTAATGATGCGATCGAGCTTGCTCTGCAAATCAAAGACCAGACGGTCGATAAAATGCAGATCGTCATGTGCCATGGTCGCATCCTGAATGCGCAGCAGGTTGGCCTGGAGTTTATCGCCTGCGGCTTCCAGCGTATCCTGCAGTTCACGCAGCGTGCCGGAGGTTTCCGACAGCAGCAGTTCACAGCTGGAGATGGCCGCACGCCAGTCTTTATTCAGCAGCTGCGCGATATCATCTTTCACCTGCTGTTGCTGTTCGTCCATCAGACGCTGGGTCAGATCGATACTGTCAAAAATCTCCGCCACCGAATATTTCAGCGGCGCGTAGACGTTACGGTGCCAGTGGAATTCATCCCCGTTTTCATCCGCGGCATCGGCTGCACGCTTGAGTTCACCCGCCACAATGGAGAGCTGCATGGAAAGACGCAGCGTGGAAAACTCACGCTGGCGGATGTAGTAATCGGTAATGCCGATGCCCAGTGGCGTCAGTCGATAAATGGCGTTACCTTCCGCCTGCTCGCTGGTAAAGCGGTTCAGCAGACGTTGACGCACCATATCGTTGATTGCGTTGTTGGCACGCACGCTAATGGTTTCGCTGGTTTGCTCAAACGCATCACTCACATGGCGGAACGCATCCACCAGTTCACCCTCGCTCATTTCGCCATCGAGCCGTTCTCCGTTCAGCGTGGCAACCGCCAGCAGGAAAGAGAGTCTGTCTACCGGCAGCGAGATGGAGAAATCATTTTTCCTGGCCCAGGCAACCAGTTCGGGGACTGTCTGGGAAAATTCACTCATAGGTTATCCTTGCATCTGCGGCTTGTGCGCGGTGACGTGAATATAGCGGCCAAGACTGATAAACGGTTCCTGACGGCAATACCGCGTTTCTAATTCTGTTAAGGTGTCAAAACAGTCACGCTGTTTGTGTTTTTCACGCAGATAATCATGAAACACCCTGACGCCCGTCTTCCCGGTTATCTGCCAGCCAATCTCTTCCAGCCAGCCGTAAACCTGCTGGGGATCGCGCGGATAGTCCGGGGAAAGCGTGCGCTTTTTCTTTTTCGGCATTCCGACCTGAACATAGTCGAAGTTGCCCGCAACCATGTTGTGCATCAGGAAGCCGTTAGCATTGTAGAACATCAGCGACAGCGTACCGCCCGGGCGTAGCATCGACCACAGGGTTTGTAACACGCTTAACGGATCGGCTACCCATTCCAGCACCGCATGAAACAATATCAGATCAACCTGGGTTTCCAAATGCTGTGCGATGTCCTGAGCGGCGCATTGTACAAAATGCATGTTGTCGCTCACACCTTTCTCCTCTGCTGCACGCGTGGCACGCGCAACCATCTCAGCAGAAAGATCGCAAAGTGTGACATGATGACCGCGCTCAGCCATTTTTATGGCCGTCTGCCCTTCACCGCCTCCGGCGTCAAGCACGCGCAACGTTTGACCGCCATACGTGGCCAGAATGGTGTCCAGATCCTGCCAGAGGATCGTCTGACGTAACTGCCCTTTTGTGGTGCCGTATATGTTGCGCGAAAACTTTTCCGCGATGTCATCAAAATTGCGATCCCGCATTGGGAGAGTTCCACTCGCTAACTGCAAAACCGCTATTTTGTCACACCCGCGCGGAGAATGAACCTCTCTGGTGTAATATCACGGGTATTCGCCTGCTATATGGTTAAAAAAGGAACCAAAAAGGATGCTTTTTACCCTGAAGAAATACATTGGAGGCATGATGCTTCCCCTTCCGCTACTGCTGCTCATCATCGCGCTGGGGCTGGGGCTGGTGTGGTTTAGTCGCTTTCAGAAAAGTGGCAAAACGCTGATCACCTTCGGCTGGCTGGTACTGCTGCTGCTGAGCCTGCAACCCGTTGCAGACAAACTGTTACGTCCCATCGAAAACACCTACCCAACCTGGCAGGGAAACCAGAAAGTGGAGTACATCGTGGTGCTGGGCGGCGGGTATACCTGGGATCCAAACTGGGCCCCCAGCTCCAACCTGATCAATAACAGCCTGCCGCGCCTGAACGAAGGTATTCGCCTGTGGCTGGCTAATCCGGGATCAAAAATGATCTTCACCGGCGCGCCAGCCAAAACCAACCCGGTCAGCACGGCTGAAGCCGGCGCCAGGGTGGCGGAATCCCTCGGCGTGCCGCGCTCCGCTATTATCACGCTGGACAGTCCGAAAGATACCGAAGAAGAAGCCGCCGCGGTGAAACAGGCTATTGGCGATGTTCCGTTCTTACTGGTTACATCTGCTTCGCATCTGCCAAGGGCAATGATTTTCTTCGAAAAACAAGGACTGCACCCGCTTCCCGCGCCGGCGAACCAGATGGCCATTAACGCCCCGCTCAACCCATGGGAACGGGTGATCCCGTCCCCGATGTGGTTGATGCATAGCGATCGCGTCGGCTATGAGACGCTGGGACGCGTCTGGCAGTGGCTGAAAGGCTCCTCAGGCGAGCCAGGGCAGGAGTGATTTTGTCGCAAGGTCAAAGTTGGCGCGGTTGAAACGTCCGGTATTCACCAGCTGCGCCACTTCATCCCACAATAAATAAAGCCAGCGCCGCCAGAGAAACGCCTCCGCAACGGGCGCGCGCTGCAGATAGTGCCACAGCAAGCCTTCAGCGGCCGCGCTGTCGCTGAGCCTGAACAGATCGTACTCGCGCGGAGCCCAGAGCATGACCCCTGGCCCCAGCATCGCCAGAAGCTGATCGCTACGAGAATCTTTAAGCATGCTACGCAGGGTAAAATTACCGTGTATCAACACGCAGTTGTCGTTAAAGCCCTCAAACAGCGCCGGTAAACACTCCCGGGTGCGGAACAGGATACGTTTATCCTGCATGGTCAAGCCGGTGTTGTTGAACTGATTAAGCGTTCCCCACAGCACCTCCACCCGCTGGCGATACCACAGCGGCCAGAGATTTTCCTGAGTGCTGTCGACGGGTCCCACAAGGCCACGGCTATCCTGCCGGTGCCAGGCCAGCAGTGCCTCCACAATCTGGTCTTTCAGCTGTTCCCAGCGCTCCGGTGTACGCGCCGGGGCTTCAACGGATACTCCGCGTAAACGCTCAATCAGCAGAACATCCGGACCGGGGTGCTCTTCATGCGTCATCACCCCATAAACCGTCGGCATACGCACGGTTCCTTGCCGCGCGAGCATTGAAATTTTCCAGGCGAGCTGCCTGGCCACACCCGGCGAGGTAAAGCTTCGGGCCATCAGCGGCATTGGGTTTCCCTGACTGTCGTACAACGACCAGAGCGCGGTATCTGCCTTTTCACTTACACATTCCACCCGGCTTAACTTCTCGCCAAGCAGGTGACTCAGTTCGGCACGCAGCTGTTCCATATGAGATTACCCCCATTAAGACTACTGCTTTTATAATGAGCGCGCAGGACGCAGATGTCACCCTGCGGAGATCAATTATGGAAAAGATAAGAGAAAATAAACGGCGGAGTGCATCCCTCCCAAAAGAGGGATGCCGCAAGGATTAACGCAATTCAGCGCGAACGCGCTCAAGATCTTCTGGGGTGTCTACGCCTGTACCAGGCACCTCTTCGGCGACGGCAACGTGGATCTTTTCGCCGTACCAGAGCACGCGAAGCTGTTCCAGCATTTCAATATGCTCCAGCGGACTCGGTGTCCAGGTTACATACCGGCGAATAAAGCCCGCGCGATAGCCGTAGATGCCAATATGGCGCAGGAAGGTATCGCCAATGGTCTCTTTGGACACCGCAAAGCGATCGCGATCCCACGGGATGGTGGCACGGGAGAAATAAAGCGCATAGCCCTCCGCATCCGTCACAACCTTCACCGCGTTCGGGTTGAACGCTTCTTCCGCGTGGTGGATAGGTACCGCGAGAGTTGCCATGCCAACCTGACGCTGCGCCAGGTTTTCCGCCACCTGACGAATAATCGCCGCCGGGATCATCGGCTCGTCGCCCTGCACGTTAACGATTACCGTATCGTCGCTGAATGCGCATTTCTCAACCACTTCAGCCAGTCGTTCAGTACCAGACTGGTGATCGACGCGGGTCATGCACACTTCCCCGCCTGCGGCTTCAACCGCACGCGCAACATCAGGATGATCGGTGGCAATGATAATACGGTCAGCACCGGACTCACGGGCGCGTTCAAGGACATGCACAATCATTGGCTTGCCGTTGATATCTACCAGCGGCTTACCCGGCAGACGCGTTGAGGCGTAACGGGCAGGAATAATGACGACAAAGCTCATGGTTTGCTCTCTTCAGCTACCAGGGAGCGGGCTTCGTTTTCCAGCAGTACCGGAATACCGTCACGCAGCGGGAAAGCCAGGCTGTCCGGTTTGCAAATCAGCTCTTGTTTGTCCTGGCTATAGTAGAGTTTGCCGTTGCACACCGGGCAGGCAATAATTTCAAGTAAACGGTGATCCATAGTTCCTCCGTATGGGTAATCGCTAAAGCTTATCACATTCCCTTTTCAGGGCGTGCCTGTTTCCCAGCCACTTCGACAGGATGTAAAGAGCCCGTCAGGCACGCGGCCCAGCGTCACTTCGCAGGCCTTCTGCCAGCAGGCGAAATCATTGATGGCGGATGTTAACCCTTTTTCCAGGGTCGCGGTTACCCTGACGCCCTCTTCCAGATACAGCGCAATGACCTCTAGCGTGCCGGTTTTACGGTGCATTTTGGCATCCATGCGCCCTACCAGTTGTCCCTTGTGCAGCAGGGGCAAAACAAAGTAACCGTACTGGCGCTTTGGCGCGGGAGTGTAGCACTCCAGCCGGTAGCTGAAATCAAACAGCTGCTCGGCCCGTTTTCTGTCCCAGACCACCGGATCAAAAGGTGACAGCACAGCGCTATGGGTTGCCTGAAGTTTACCTGCTTCAGCTTGTGGCAGCAGCGCGAGTAAATCCGCATGCAGCCACATTTCGCCCAACCTCTCTACAGAGACCGGGATAACCCGCTGTTCACGCTGCCAGTTATCCAGCAACGGTTTCAGCGCGGGCTGTCGGAGACGGTAATAATCGGCCAGCCATTGCGGACGGAAAATACCCAGACTGCGGGCGCTGTTTTCAAGCATGACGGCTTCGGCTGCCTCCTGTGTGAGCAGGTCGCGCTCGTCGTCCCAGTGAGGCATCACCCGCTGCGTCAGGTCGTACACCCGTTGAAAATTACGCCGCTCGACTACCATCACCTTGCCTGATGTAAACAACCCTTCGAGATGACGCTTGTGCGGCTTCCATTCCCACCAGCCGCTTGCCCCTTTTCGCGGATGTTCAAAATCCGCGGAACGTACTGGCCCCTTTTCCGCGATATGGGCAATGAGCTGCTCAATTTCAGCCGCATGCTCGTGCATCCACGCCTGCCGGTATTTCCAGCCCATTTTTTCCGGGGCAAGCATACGATGGCGAACCAGGGCAAAATCGCTGCGGGGCAGGAAACAGGCTTCATGTGCCCAGTATTCCATCAGCTCTCCCTTGCTGAGCGCATCATCGAGCCACTGAGGCGGATAATTGCCCAGCCGGCTGAACAGCACCAGGTAGGGGCTACGAGCTACAATGTTGATGGTGTCGATTTGCAACAAAGACATGCGTTGCACGGTAGTGAGGATATCGGCAGGCTGCGCGCGGCGACGGGGCTTTTTAAGAAGTCCTTGCGCGGCAAGGTGCAAGTTACGTGCGGCTGAAAGCGAGAGTTGCGGTAAAGACATGCGTTTTCCTGTCAGTCAAAGCGCCACCAGAACCGCGTAAGCTCTTAATGCACCAACGCAATCAGTTCCTGGAGCAAGTGTTCCGGCTGCTCGCCGCTGAGTTCAGCGTCAACCGGCAGATACCACCAGTTTTCTTTCGCAAAAGCGCGGCATTTCACCGCATCTTTTTCGGTCATGATTAATGTCTGACCGGATGTTGTCAACGCGTCTACCTGCTCCGCCACCAGCGCCTGGTGATCGGCCAGCGGAACACGTTTATCAAGGCGGGCACCACACTGTTCCAGCGTTGCGAAGAAACGCGGAGGATGACCAATACCAGCCATCGCGACCAGCGCCGGTAGCCGTGAAACGGCCTGTCGTTCACCGGTCAACAGGTTAATTGCCATGCCTGGCTGGAGTTGCATCGGGATCTCCCCCGGCTGTGCCACACCGCCGTTAACAATCACCGCATCCACGGACTTCAGGCGCGAAGCGCGTTCACGCATGGGGCCTGCAGGCAGCCACCAGCCGTTGCCAAAACGGCGGACGCCATCAATGACCACAATCTCTTTATCACGCGCCAGCGCGTAATGCTGCAGACCGTCATCGGTAATAATTATTTGCACGTCGTGTTCAGCAAGCAGCGCCTGAACAGCATCACTACGCACCGGAGAGACTGCGACAGGCGCGCCAGTACGCTGATAAATCAATACTGGCTCATCCCCCGCCTCGGCGGTCGTCGTGTCCGGCGTCAGGATAAGTGGATAGTGAGCCGCTTTACCGCCGTATCCTCGCGACACCACGCCGGGGCGGATGCCGCGCTTTTGCAGTTGCTCAACCAGCCAGATGACCACAGGGGTTTTACCATTCCCCCCTGCCGTGAGGTTACCCACCACGACAACCGGCACCGGCGCACGCCACGCCCGCTTTAGCCCCAGACGGTAAAGCAGACGGATAATGCCGCTCACCAGACCATACAGCCAGGAGAGCGGCAGAAGCAGCAGCCATAGCGGGGACTCACCGGACCAGATGCGGGCAATCATTCGCCGAACTGCATCTTATGAAGCTGAGCGTAAACACCACGCTGTGCCAGTAAATCGGTATGGCTACCGCGTTCTACAATGACCCCATCCTCCACAACAACGATTTCGTCAGCCTGTTCAATCGTTGACAGGCGGTGCGCAATCACCAGTGATGTACGGTTCTTTTGCAGTTCATCCAGCGCAGACTGAATTGCACGTTCAGATTCTGTATCCAAAGCAGAGGTTGCTTCGTCAAGGATCAGAATAGGGCTGTTACGCAGCAGTGCACGGGCGATGGCGATACGCTGGCGTTGGCCACCGGAGAGCAAAACCCCATTCTCACCAATGATGGTATCCAGGCCGTTGTCCATCTTGTTAATAAAGTCCATGGCATAAGCCATGCGAGCGGCGTCTTCAATCTGCTCGCGGCTGTACTCTTCAGTGCGCGCATAGGCAATGTTGTTCGCAACAGTATCGTTGAACAGATGCACGTTCTGAGACACCAGCGCAACCTGGTTACGCAGCGACTGCAGGGTGTATTCCCGCAGGTCGTGACCGTCTAACAGAATTTCACCCTGATCGATGTCGTAGAAACGGGTAATCAGGCTGGCAATCGTCGATTTACCCGAACCGGAACGGCCGACCAGCGCAACGGTTTTGCCTGCCGGAATGGTCAGGTTGATGTTACGTAATGCTGGAGCTTCACGGCCAGGGTAAGTGAAGGTCACATTGCGGAATTCGACATCGCCCTTTGCGCGCTCAATGACGCGGGTACCTTCGTCTTTCTCTTGCTCGGAATCCAGAATGCTGAACAGCGTCTGGCATGCTGCCATCCCGCGCTGGAACTGGGCGTTAACGTTGGTCAGCGACTTCAGCGGACGCATCAGCGCAATCATGGAAGAGAACACAACGGTGATGGTCCCCGCCGTCAGCGTTTCCATTACGCTCGGGAAGCTCGCCGCATACAGGACGAATGCCAGAGCCAGAGAGGCAATCAGCTGAATAATGGGGTCAGAGATTGAAGAGGCCGAGACCATTTTCATCCCCTGCAGACGCATTTTGTTGCTGACTTTATCGAAGCGTTTTGTTTCGACCTCCTGCCCGCCGAAAATCAACACCTCTTTATGTCCTTTCAGCATCTGCTCAGCGCTGGTGGTCACCTGCCCCATCGTATTCTGCATATTCTTACTGATATTGCGAAAACGCTTTGAAACGACGCGGATCGCGACAGAAACAACCGGAGCCAGCACGATGAGGATCAGCGACAGCTGCCAGCTGTAATAGAACATCATCACGAACAGACCGATAATTGACGCACCTTCACGCACAACGGTAATCAGTGCGCTGGAGGAAGAGGATGCCACCTGCTCTGAGTCATAGGTAATACGTGACAGCAACGTACCCGTCGATTGTTTGTCAAAGAAGGCCACCGGCATGCCCATCATGTGGCTGAACAGCCGACGGCGCATTGTCATGACCACTTTTCCTGACACCCAGGAGATGCAATAACTGGAAATATAGCTGGTGATACCGCGTAAGATCATCAGTCCGATCACCACCAGAGGCATCCATAGCAACACTGAGCGATCCGTTTTACCAAAACCGTCATCCAGTAACGGTTTGAGGAGCGATAACATAAAAGTATCGCTGGCTGCGTTGAGAACTAACGCTATACCCGCCACGATTAAACCTGCTTTAAAAGGTGCAATCATCGGCCAGAGTCGGCGGAAGGTTTGCCACGTGGAGAGATCTTTGTCGTTATGCATTCAAAAAACCAGCATCTGTTGAAATAGCCGCATATTCTACCCGTTATCGACGGGCGCGCCAAACCACTGATGATACCAACGCGGTAAATATTGCTCCCGCAACTGTCGGATTTGCCAGGCATGTTGCGAAAACGTCACCGATATTTGGCCCGAATGTGGGGTATCGTGCCAGACATAGCCCTCTTTTCGATAACGCTTCACCACCTTCACTGACGGGAATCGCCACGCATTGTAACGGGCCGCAGAATCCAGCGCGATTTCGCCTCCCACCCGTTGTACCAGCGGCAACGATGAGGAGGTATTACTGCCATGGTGCGGCACCTGTATCACCGTTGACGTCAGATAACGCCAGTAATGGCTAAGCATAGCCTGTTCCGCTTGCGCTTCAATGTCCCCTGTCAGCAAAACACTCTGCTCACCGTCATCAATTTTAACCACGCAGGAGCGATTGTTACCCTGGGCAGTGGATCCAGCCGGTGGCCAGTGAACGGTCAATGTTAGCCCCTGCCATTTCCACTGCTGCCCGCGAAAGCAGGGAAGATGCTGCGCCCACCCCAGCGGGCTTCTTACCCATAAGCCGGGCCATGCCGCCTGCAGCGATGCCAGACCACCAGCATGGTCCAGGTGCTCGTGACTGAGAATAACGCCCTCTGGTTGCAGGTGATGCCAGCGTAACCACGGAATGATCAACTGCTGCGCACTGTCTCCCCCAGGCCAGCCGGGACCGGTGTCGTATAGAAGCGCTTTACCCTGCCGCTCAATAACCATTGATAGCCCCTGCCCCACATCCAGCATATGCAACGTCCAGCTATCGATTTTCTCCGTTTGCATGAATGGGGATGCCAGCACGACAGTTCCTGTCAGACACACCGCCGGCATGCTTTTCCAGGAGCGAAAGCGCCAGCCGATAATGGCCAGCCAGGGCAGCAATGTCAGGTACTGCCAGCGCTCATCGACGTCCTGCCAGCCATCAGGCAGACGCTGCAGCAGCCAGAACAATCCGGCCAGGGACTTATCTGCCGCAAACCATACGCCAGTCTCCAGGGGGACCAGCGGGAGCAGGTGCAGTAGCATACCGAGCAGAATCAGCGGAACCGAGATAAAGGTCACCAGCGGAACGGCAAAGAGATTGGCCACCAGCGAAGAGACGCTGAAGCCATGGAACATCAACACCTGCAAAGGCAAGAGCAGCAGCAACATCCCAACCTGCAGATAGAGTAAATTTATCAGGGGTCGCACCCGGCGAGTCCAGCGCCAGCTGGGGAGTGGCAGCCACTGATACCAGAAAATCAACGCCGCGACAGCAAACGCTGACAACGCCAGGCTTTGAGAAAGCACCGCCAGCGGATCAACGATGAGTATCGCTGCAATACAGCTACACCAGACCTGCCATGCAGACCACTGACGCGCGCCGATCCGCAGAGCGGCCAGCACCGCAAGCGCGATGACCGTGCGTAATGCAGGCGGCTGCAGACCCGTCAGCCATGCGTAGAAGGCCGCAAAAAACAGTCCCGCAAGCAGAGGCATCTGCCAGCGGATCCACTGACACGGCAATAAAAACTGAAAACCCCTGGCAAGCATCCAGATGATGGAAGCCGCCAACGCGATGTGCAAACCCGAGATCGCCATCAGATGCGACGTGCCGGTCTCACGCATCAGTGTTTTTATTTCCCGGGGCACATCCAGGCGCTCGCCCATCCCCAACCCCAGGATCACCGCTCCCCAACGATAGGCTGAAAGCGTGTCGTGCAGCGATGACAGATAGTGGGCACGCAAGCTACAGCGTTCATCAATCATTTCTGCCCGTGTAAAACGTCCGCTCAACGTTTGATGCCGGGCAAAAGCATTTCGCTGAGGATCATATCCCCCGTCGTTCAGTTCACCGTGTACAGGCCTGAGCCTGAGCGTCATGGCCCAGCGCTGACCCGCGCAGGCCTTTTGCGGCAGGTAATTGCCATACAACACTATGCCCGTCGATGCCCACCAGCGTTTGCCATTAAGTGCAACGAGTTTCCCCTGATGGACTGTTGCGCCATCGGTGGCGGTGATCTCTACCTCAGCCTTGACTGCACCGGTGGTTAGATGCTGCATCGGCCAGACGCTTTCCTGCGCTGCCAGAATGCCCCACGCGCAAAATAACAACCCCATACCGATACACTTCAGACTGAAGCTTCGCTGTAAGCCCAGCAACACCCCACCGGTAACCATGATCCATACAGTATGCCGTGCAGGTAGTTCAGGTAACCAGAGTAGCGGCACTATCGCCAGAATGGCGCACAGACTTAGTGTGGGAATTCCCATTACGACCTCCCTGTTTCAGGGCGGCAGTATGTAAGAAGAGGGAGAGAGGCGTCAGTTGAATAAAATGCAGATTACAGCGCGCGCTGCACTGTTTTTGTCGGTTTGCAGAAAACGACACGGGGATTGCGGCACGGCTTCAGAATAAAAACGATAAGTACAAAAAAAGCACCCGGAGGTGCTTTCTTTTGAACCCAGTTTAACCTGATGGCTAAACTCAGTTGCCGTAAATATTGGCGCGATCGCGCAGTTCTTTACCCGGCTTAAAGTGTGGAACGTACTTACCTTCCAGCTCGACTTTATCACCAGTCTTCGGGTTACGCCCGGTACGTGGAGCACGATAGTGCAGAGAAAAACTACCGAAACCGCGGATTTCAATGCGCTCGCCCTGGGCAAGAGTGGTGGCCATATGCTCCAGCATCTCTTTTACGGCATCTTCCACTGCTTTAGCTGGGATATGCGGTTGCTGACTGGCAAGTCTTTCAATCAATTCTGACTTGGTCATGATTCCTCCGGTTCCTTTCAAACCAATTAGCTGAACAGCTCATTAAACAAGGGCGGCCGTAGCCGCCCTTTGTTATTGATTACAGGACGAATCCTGCAATCTGTCAAGTTTGCTCCTCATCCTTCGCGCGATAAATGCGTTACCGCTCAAAGCATGCTGAGGACTTGATATTACTCGCCTTTAGCTGCTTTGAAAGCTTCAGCCATTGCGTTGTTAGAGAAGTTTGCATCTTCCTGTTTGTTAACAGTAGCGATTGCATCTTTCTCGTCAGCTTCGTCTTTCGCACGAACAGACAGGCTGATTGCACGGTTCTTACGGTCAACACCGGTGAACTTAGCTTCAACATCGTCGCCAACGTTCAGAACCAGAGTGGCATCTTCAACGCGGTCACGTGAAGCTTCAGAAGCGCGCAGGTAACCTTCAACGCCGTCAGCCAGTTCTACGGTTGCGCCTTTAGCGTCAACTGCAGTCACTTTACCGTTTACGATTGCGCCTTTCTTGTTCAGTGCAACCCAGTTGTTGAACGGATCTTCTGCGAGCTGTTTAACGCCCAGAGAGATACGCTCACGCTCTGCGTCAACCTGCAGAACAACTGCTGCGATTTCGTCGCCTTTTTTGTATTCACGAACTGCTTCTTCGCCTGCAACGTTCCAGGAGATGTCAGACAGGTGAACCAGGCCGTCGATGCCGCCGTCCAGGCCGATGAAGATACCGAAGTCAGTGATAGACTTGATTTTACCTTCAACACGGTCGCCCTTGTTGTGGGTTTCCGCGAACTGCTGCCATGGGTTGTTTTTGCACTGCTTCAGGCCCAGGGAGATACGACGACGTTCTTCGTCGATATCCAGAACCATAACTTCCACTACGTCACCAACGTTAACAACTTTGGATGGGTGGATGTTTTTGTTGGTCCAGTCCATTTCGGAAACGTGTACCAGACCTTCAACGCCTTCTTCGATTTCAACGAAGCAGCCGTAGTCAGTCAGGTTGGTCACGCGACCAGTCAGTTTGGTACCTTCTGGGTAACGCTTAGCGATAGCTACCCATGGATCTTCGCCCAGCTGTTTCAGGCCGAGGGATACACGAGTACGCTCGCGGTCGAACTTCAGCACTTTAACAGTGATTTCGTCGCCCACGTTCACGATTTCGCTTGGGTGCTTAACGCGTTTCCACGCCATGTCGGTGATGTGCAGCAGGCCATCAACGCCGCCCAGGTCAACGAATGCGCCGTAGTCAGTGAGGTTCTTAACGATACCTTTGACTTCCATGCCTTCCTGCAGGTTTTCCAGCAGCTGATCGCGTTCTGCGCTGTTTTCGGATTCGATAACGGCACGACGGGAAACAACAACGTTGTTACGCTTCTGGTCCAGCTTGATTACTTTGAACTCAAGCTCTTTGCCTTCGAGGTGCAGGGTGTCACGGACTGGACGAACGTCTACCAGAGAACCTGGCAGGAACGCACGAATACCATTCAGCTCAACAGTGAAGCCACCTTTAACTTTGCCGTTGATAACACCGACCACAGTTTCAGCTTCTTCGTAAGCTTTCTCCAGCGTGATCCATGCTTCGTGACGTTTAGCTTTTTCACGAGACAGCAGGGTTTCGCCGAAGCCGTCTTCTACTGCGTCCAGAGCAACGTCAACTTCGTCACCTACCTGGATTTCCAGCTCGCCCTGGGCGTTTTTGAACTGCTCTGCCGGAATGGCGGACTCAGATTTCAGACCGGCGTCAACCAGTACTACGTCTTTGTCGATAGCAACAACAACACCGCGAACGATGGAACCCGGACGGGTTTCGATTTCTTTTAAGGATTCTTCAAACAGTTGAGCAAAAGATTCAGTCATGTTTAATCTTCAGGTTAATATTAACGTCCACCTGGCTCCGTGCCGGATGGGGTTGTTTCACATACCCGCCGTCAATCCATTGCAGCGGGGGTACTACTAAATCGGTCGCAATTACGCGAGTGCCAGTTTTTGGCGCGCATATTGTAGCGCTTTTTCAATCACTTGCTCAATAGTTAAACTGGTGGAATCCAGAACTAATGCATCTTCTGCAGGAACAAGTGGGGCGACGGCGCGGTTACGGTCGCGGTCATCGCGCTCTTTTATCTCGGATAAAAGGCGATCAAAGTTAACACTAAACCCCTTCTCCTGCAACTGAAGCATGCGGCGTTGAGCCCGTTCTTCCGAGGAGGCGTCAAGGAAAATTTTCACTGGCGCATCAGGGAATACCACCGTCCCCATATCTCGTCCGTCAGCGATCAGGCCGGGTGCTTCACGGAAAGCACGCTGACGGCGTAACAGGGCCTCACGAACGCGCGGGAAAGCCGCCACCTGTGAGGCAGCGTTAGCAACCTCCTGCGTACGAATTTCGCCGCTCACATCTTCCCCTTCCAGGATCACTTCGAGGTTGCCATCGGTCGAGACAAAACGCACATCCAGATGCGCAGCCAGCGGAACCAGCGCCTCTTCAGACGCAACATCAACATGGTGATGCAGCGCTGCCAGCGCCAGCACGCGATAGATAGCTCCCGAATCTAAAAGATGCCATTGCAATGCTTCCGCCATCGCCTTGCACAGAGTTCCTTTCCCTGCGCCACTAGGCCCATCAATGGTGATTACCGGGGCAACTGCCGTCATCTTTTTCTCCTTAATAAAGGCATACCGTTAACATGAACGCCGCGCATTATACGCGCCAACGTGCGCAACTGTTACCTTTGCGTGCAAATTACGGAATTAATGAAGCAGAGTGTAGAAGAAATGTGCGGGAACAAACGTCAGAAAACGTAAGGAAATGCCGCATCGGGTGATGCGGCATTATGTCATCAGGCCAGTGTACTGATGCGGGCCAGCTGTTCGAAATAGTCCGGGAAGGTTTTCGCCGTACATTTCGGATCGAGGATCGTGACAGGTGTATCGGACAACGCCACCAGCGAGAAGCACATCGCCATACGGTGATCGTTGTAAGTTCCGATTTCCGCGAACTGCAGTTTTGCCGGAGGCGTCACGCGAATGTAATCTTCGCCCTCTTCCACTTCGGCACCCACTTTACGCAACTCGGTGGCCATCGCGAACAGACGGTCGGTTTCTTTCACGCGCCAGTTGTAGATGTTACGCAGCGTCGTGGTACCTTTTGCAAAGAGCGCAGCGGTGGCAATGGTCATTGCCGCGTCAGGAATGTGGTTCATGTCCATATCGATGGCGTTGAGTTCACCACGTGTACAGGCGATGAAATCCTCCCCCCAGGTCACCACCGCACCCATTTTCTCCAGCACATCAGCAAAACGAATATCGCCCTGCACGCTGTTACGGCCAATACCGGTCACTTTCACCGTACCGCCTTTAATAGCACCTGCCGCCAGGAAGTAAGACGCAGATGAGGCGTCACCTTCAACCAGATAGTTACCCGGAGACTGATACTGCTGTGCACCGCGAACCACGAAGCGCTGATACGCGTGGTTTTCCACCTCCACACCGAAGGTTTTCATCAGATGCAGGGTGATATCAATGTACGGCTTAGACACCAGGTCACCCTTGATGGTGATGACCGTATCCTGCGGTGCCAGCGGTGCAGTCATCAGCAGTGCCGTCAGGAACTGGCTGGAGACGCTGCCGTCCACCTCGACGTTGCCGCCGGTAAAGCCACCGCGAAGGCGCAGTGGTGGGTAATTTTCTTGCTCCAGATAGTCAATCTGGGCACCGCCCTGACGAAGGGCATCCACCAGATGACCGATCGGACGCTCTTTCATGCGCGGCTCGCCGGTCAGAACAATATTGTTGCTGCCCAGGCACAGAGCTGCCGCCAGTGGGCGCATGGCGGTTCCCGCGTTACCCAGAAACAGCTCCAGTTCCTCGGCTGAACGTAGCGCACCGCCGTTCCCCGTCACTTCACAGCGGGTACGGTCGTCAGACAGCGTGTAGTGAACTCCCAACGCTTTCAGCGCATTGAGCATATGGCGCACGTCATCGCTGTCCAGCAGGTTCGTGAGGACGGTGGTGCCGTTTGCCAGAGCTGCCAGCAGCAGAGCGCGGTTCGAGACACTTTTTGAACCAGGCAGATTGATGGTGCCATCTACCCGCGCGATAGGTTGTAACGTCAGGGATTCCATGAAACTTAACTCTCAACTCAACATAATAAAAACCCCGCAGCAGGGCTACGGGGGTGAAAACAGCGCAATCAACCGTGGCGACGTTCGAAGTCAATCATGAAATCGGTCAGGGCTTTAACGCCTTCCAGCGGCATGGCGTTATAGATGGAGGCGCGCATGCCGCCTACCACACGGTGACCTTTCAGCGCATGCAGACCTGCGGCGAAGGACTCTTCCAGGAAAACTTTATCCAGGTTGCTGTCCGCCAGCTGGAACGGCACGTTCATGCGGGAACGGTTGGCTTTCGCCACATCGTTACGATAGAAATCACTCTTATCAATGACGCCGTACAGCAGTTCAGCTTTCTGCTGATTGATCTTGTCCATCTGCGCCACGCCGCCGTTTTGCTTCAGCCATTTAAAGACCAGGCCGGAGAGATACCAGGCAAACGTCGGTGGGGTGTTGAACATGGAGTCGTTATCGTTCAGCACAGTGTAATCAAGAATCGACGGGCAGGATTTATGCGCTTTACCCAGCAGATCGTCACGTACGATGACGATAGTCAGGCCTGCAGGGCCGATATTTTTCTGCGCACCCGCATAGATGACACCGTAGCGGCTGATGTCAATCGGCGCAGAGAGAATGGTGGAGGAGAAGTCAGCAGCAACCACCACGTCTTTACCGAAGTCCGGCGTCTCGTCGATGGCAATCCCGTCAATGGTTTCGTTCGGGCAGTAGTGCAGATACGCGGCGTTGTCAGAGAGCTGCCACTCGCTCATTGGCTTCACGGCACGCAGGCCATCAACGGTCACTTTGGCGTCGATGACGTTTGGCGTGCAATACTTGTGCGCCTCCTTCACCGCGCTGGCAGCCCAGTAGCCAGCGTCAACATAGTCTGCCGTGATTTTGTCACCCAGAATATTCAGCGGTACGCCAGCAAACTGGCCGCGTCCACCACCGTGGCAGAACAATACTTTGTAGTTCGAGGGAATGTTCAGCAGATCGCGAAAATCCTTTTCTGCCTCTTCCGCCACCTGAATAAACTCTTTACCTCGGTGGCTGATTTCCATCACCGACGTACCCAGACCGTTCCAGTCACAAAGTTCCTGTTGAGCCTGTTTAAGCACGTCTGCCGGTAACATTGCCGGACCTGAACTGAAATTAAAGACTTGAGCCATTTCCCCTCACCACGCTAAAAGCCATAAGTTATAACTGTGGATATCGGTTTTATCATTCAGTGACACGCGCCGCAATGTCTAAAACTTATGACCGGTGAAATGTGCCCCTCGTCACACAATACAATCTGCCGCCTCGCTGTCACAAAACCGACAAAATGGCTGTCAGACAAGGCGTTTGGCCCGGCTAACCTTCGACCATTCCGGATTTGTACAGCGGGGACACAATTGATGATCGCCCACGTGCATGGCAACGACATGGCTACATCTTACACAGGCATATTCGCCGGATTCCGGTACCGTTTTAAACCGCTCGATCAACATATCCGGCAGAATACAGAGCCCTGGCTTAACCTCGTCGTCAGGATAGTAATACACGCTGATTTGCCCATTCGTTTCCATTATCGCCAGACGCACTTGCCCAAGCTGCTCCACACTGTTCAGGCGCAGCTCCATAAAGAACTCAAATTCGGTCATATTGGCGCTTTGGACATTTTCCCAGGCCAGCTGTCCGTTCTCAACGATAACGACGGGTTTCCCTTCAAGCATGTCTTCCAGTTTTTCGCTTTTCGACATCAGCCACATGACCAGCCGGTAAAGCAGCGCCAGCGTGACGAAGACAATAAACACCGGCACCATTGGCACATCATCGTAAAAAGCGACATCCCCCGCCGCTGAACCCAGCGTCAGAATGATCAGCACCTCAAACAGCGACATCTGCCGTACGCCACGCCGACCGGTGATTTTAAGAAACAGGAAGACCAGGACGAAGGTATACAGACTACGCAGCGCCACTTCGCCTAAAAATTCAGGTGGGACTTTATCAAACGCCATCCTTTGCAGATCGAATGCTTTCATTTTTTTATGCCTTAACAGTCAGTTACTGACAGTAAGCATAGCCCAGTCTTTTATTTTCGCCGGAGATAGCACCCGTCACGCAAAACCCGTATCATTGCGCGCTTTACGTACGATAAAAGTGAACGCCATGACTCAAACGTTTATCCCCGGCAAAGACGCCGCCCTGGAAGATTCCATCGCTCGCTTCCAGCAGAAACTGACCGACCTGGGCTTTAATATCGAAGAAGCCTCCTGGCTTAATCCAGTGCCTCACGTCTGGTCCGTGCATATTCGCGATAAAGACTGTGCACTGTGCTTTACCAACGGTAAAGGCGCGACGAAAAAAGCGGCGCTGGCTTCTGCGCTGGGTGAGTATTTTGAACGTCTGTCGACCAATTACTTCTTCGCCGATTTCTGGCTGGGTGAAACCATCGCTAACGGCCCGTTCGTTCACTATCCCAATGAAAAATGGTTCCCGCTGACCGAAGACGATGAACTGCCGGAAGGCATTCTGGATGCGCGTCTGCGTGCGTTCTACGATCCAGAAAATGAACTGACCGCCAGCATGCTGATCGATCTGCAGTCGGGTAATGAAGAGCGTGGGATCTGCGCCCTGCCGTTCACCCGTCAGTCTGATGAACAGACCGTGTACATCCCGATGAACATTGTCGGTAACCTGTATGTCTCTAACGGCATGTCCGCCGGTAACACCCGCAATGAAGCGCGTGTGCAGGGGCTGTCAGAAGTGTTTGAGCGCCACATTAAAAACCGCATCATTGCTGAATCCATCAGTCTGCCTGAAATTCCGGCCGACGTGCTGGCGCGCTATCCGGGCGTGGTGGAATCCATTGCTAAGCTGGAGGCAGAAGGCTTCCCTATCTTTGCGTATGATGGCTCGCTGGGCGGTAAATACCCGGTTATCTGCGTTGTGCTGTTTAACCCAACGAACGGCACCTGCTTCGCCTCCTTCGGCGCACATCCTGACTTCGGCGTGGCGCTGGAGCGTACCGTCACCGAGCTGCTGCAGGGCCGTAGCCTGAAAGATCTCGATGTATTTACTCCACCAACCTTTGACGACGAAGAAGTGGCCGAGCATACCAACCTCGAAACCCACTTCATCGACTCCAGCGGTTTGATCTCCTGGGATATGTTCAAGCAGGACGCAGACTATCCATTCGTCGACTGGAGCTTTGCCGGTACGACCGAAGAAGAGTTCGCTACCCTGATGGCCATCTTCAACGCGGAAGATAAAGAAGTCTACATTGCTGACTACGAACACCTGGGTGTTTACGCCTGCCGTATTCTGGTGCCGGGCATGTCCGATATCTATCCGGCTGAAGATCTGTGGCTGGCAAACAACAGCATGGGTGCGCACCTGCGTGAAACGCTGCTGGCCCTGCCGGGCAGCGAGTGGGAAAAAGAGGATTATCTGAACCTGATCGCCCAGCTGGACGACGAAGGCCATGATGACTTCACGCGCGTACGTGAACTGCTGGGTCTGGCTACCGGTAAAGACAACGGCTGGTATACCCTGCGCATCGGCGAGCTGAAAGCGATGCTGGCGCTGGCTGGCGGCGATCTGGATCAGGCCCTGGCCTGGACCGAGTGGACCATGGAATTCAATCAGTCAGTGTTCTCTGCCGAGCGCACCAACTACTACCGCTGCCTGCAAACCCTCCTGCTTCTTGCGCAGGAAGAGGATCGTGAGCCACTGCAGTACCTGAATGCCTTCGTGCGCATGTACGGTGCCGAGGCGGTAGAAGCCGCCAGCGCGGCCCTGAGTGGTGAAGCGCCATTCTACGGACTGCAGGCGGTAGACAGCGATCTGAAAGCCTTCCCTGCGCATCAGTCGCTGTTGAAGGCCTATGAAAAACTGCAGAAAGCAAAAGCCGCTTACTGGTCAAAATAAGCGCATATAACATTATCAGCAGTAGGCGTATTTAATCGTCTGGGCTATATTACGGGGCAATTTCATTGCCCCGTTTTTTATTTTTTTCGGCAATGAACGTTGAATGTAATAATAAAGTTAAATATGGGTAAATATAATAATATTTACCTGGGTTTTACTGTTACTTTTTATGGCAAATACTCCATATTAATTAACTGTTTCAGAGGTGGTCGACCGAAAAAATTCAACTCTTTTCATAACTTTTAAAATTTATTTTTATACGGATAATCAAAAACTTACACCGCATTTGTCGTAAAACCATACACACTGCGGGCCTATAAGCCAGGCGAGATATGATCTATATCAATTTCTCTTCTATAATGCTTTGTTAGTATCTCGTCGCCGACTTAATAAAGAGAGAGTTAGTGTGAAAGCTGACAACCCTTTTGATCTTTTACTCCCTGCTGCGATGGCCAAAGTGGCCGAAGAAGCAGGTGTCTATAAAGCAACGAAACACCCGATGAAGACGTTCTATCTGGCGATCACGGCTGGTGTGTTCATCTCTATCGCGTTCGTCTTCTACATCACTGCCACCACCGGTACTGCCGCGATGCCTTACGGCATGGCCAAACTGATTGGCGGCATTTGCTTCTCACTGGGTCTGATTCTGTGCGTTATCTGCGGCGCCGACCTCTTCACCTCAACGGTGCTGATTGTCGTAGCAAAAGCCAGCGGAAGAATTACCTGGGGTCAACTGGCGCGCAACTGGCTTAACGTCTATGTTGGTAACCTGATTGGCTGTCTGCTCTTTGTTTTGTTGATGTGGCTCTCTGGCGAGTATATGACCGCCAACGGTGGCTGGGGACTGAACGTCCTGCAGACCGCGGACCACAAAATGCACCACACATTTATCGAAGCGGTTGCACTTGGCATCCTCGCGAACCTGATGGTCTGTCTGGCGGTATGGATGAGTTACTCCGGCCGTAGCCTGATGGACAAAGCCATGATTATGGTTCTGCCGGTTGCGATGTTTGTTGCCAGCGGCTTCGAGCACAGTATCGCGAACATGTTTATGATCCCAATGGGTATTGTAATCCGCAACTTTGCGAGCCCGGAGTTCTGGACTGCAGTTGGTTCAACCCCGGAAAGTTTCTCTCACCTGACTATTATGAATTTCATTACTGATAACCTGATCCCTGTCACTATCGGGAACATTATCGGTGGGGGTCTGTTAGTTGGGTTGACATACTGGGTCATTTACCTGCGTGGCGACGATCATCATTGATGGTTATCTCAGGCAGTAAATAAAAAATCCACTTAAGAAGGTAGGTGTTACATGTCCGAGCTTAATGAAAAGTTAGCCACAGCCTGGGAAGGTTTTGCAAAAGGTGACTGGCAGAATGAAGTAAACGTACGTGACTTCATTCAGAAAAACTATACCCCGTATGAAGGTGACGAATCCTTCCTGGCTGGCGCAACTGAAGCGACCACCAAGCTGTGGGACAGCGTAATGGAAGGCGTAAAACTGGAAAACCGCACTCACGCGCCAGTTGATTTTGACACCTCCGTTGCTTCCACCATCACTTCTCACGATGCTGGTTACATCAACAAAGCCCTTGAGAAAATCGTTGGTCTGCAGACTGAAGCACCACTGAAACGTGCGATCATCCCGTTCGGTGGTATCAAAATGGTTGAAGGTTCCTGCAAAGCGTACAACCGCGAGCTGGACCCAATGCTGAAAAAAATCTTCACCGAATACCGTAAAACCCACAACCAGGGTGTATTCGATGTTTATACCAAAGACATTCTGAACTGCCGTAAATCCGGTGTTCTGACTGGTCTGCCAGATGCCTACGGCCGTGGCCGTATCATCGGTGACTACCGTCGCGTTGCGCTGTACGGTATCGACTTCCTGATGAAAGACAAATACGCGCAGTTCGTTTCCCTGCAGTCCGATCTGGAAAACGGCGTAAACCTGGAAGCGACTATCCGTCTGCGTGAAGAGATCGCTGAACAGCACCGTGCGCTGGGTCAGATCAAAGAGATGGCTGCTAAATATGGCTGCGATATCTCTGGTCCTGCAACTAACGCTCAGGAAGCTATCCAGTGGACCTACTTCGGCTACCTGGCCGCAGTTAAGTCTCAGAACGGTGCAGCAATGTCCTTCGGTCGTGTATCCACCTTCCTGGACGCGTACATCGAACGTGACCTGAAAGCAGGTAAAATCACCGAGCAAGACGCTCAGGAAATGATTGACCACCTGGTCATGAAACTGCGTATGGTTCGCTTCCTGCGTACCCCAGAGTATGATGAACTGTTCTCTGGTGACCCAATCTGGGCAACCGAATCTATCGGTGGTATGGGCGTAGATGGCCGTACTCTGGTCACCAAAAACAGCTTCCGCTTCCTGAACACCCTGTACACCATGGGTCCTTCTCCGGAGCCAAACATCACCGTTCTGTGGTCTGAAAAACTGCCTCTGAACTTCAAGAAATTCGCCGCTAAAGTGTCCATCGACACCTCTTCTCTGCAGTATGAGAACGATGACCTGATGCGTCCGGACTTCAACAACGACGACTACGCTATCGCATGCTGCGTAAGCCCAATGGTTGTTGGTAAACAAATGCAGTTCTTCGGTGCACGTGCAAACCTGGCGAAAACCATGCTGTACGCTATCAACGGCGGCGTTGATGAAAAACTGAAAATGCAGGTTGGTCCTAAGTCTGAACCAATCAAAGGCGATGTGCTGAACTATGACGAAGTCATGGATCGCATGGATCACTTCATGGATTGGTTGGCGAAACAGTACGTTACTGCACTGAACGTTATCCACTACATGCACGACAAGTACAGCTACGAAGCCTCTCTGATGGCGCTGCATGACCGTGACGTTATCCGTACCATGGCGTGTGGTATCGCAGGTCTGTCCGTTGCTGCTGACTCCCTGTCTGCTATCAAATATGCGAAAGTTAAACCAATTCGTGACGAAGACGGTCTGGCTATCGACTTCGAAATCGAAGGCGAATATCCGCAGTTTGGTAACAACGACGCTCGCGTTGATGACATGGCGGTTGACCTGGTTGAACGTTTCATGAAGAAAATTCAGAAACTGACCACTTACCGTAACGCTATCCCGACTCAGTCTGTTCTGACCATCACCTCTAACGTTGTGTATGGTAAGAAAACCGGTAACACCCCAGACGGTCGTCGTGCTGGCGCGCCATTTGGCCCAGGTGCTAACCCAATGCATGGTCGTGACCAGAAAGGTGCGGTTGCCTCTCTGACTTCCGTTGCAAAACTGCCGTTTGCTTACGCGAAAGATGGTATCTCTTACACCTTCTCTATCGTGCCAAACGCGCTGGGTAAAGACGACGAAGTGCGTAAAACCAACCTCGCGGGTCTGATGGATGGTTACTTCCACCACGAAGCGTCCATCGAAGGTGGTCAGCACCTGAACGTGAACGTCATGAACCGTGAAATGCTGCTCGACGCGATGGAACACCCTGAGAAATATCCTCAGCTGACCATCCGTGTATCTGGCTACGCAGTACGCTTTAACTCCCTGACTAAAGAACAGCAGCAGGACGTTATCACCCGTACTTTCACTCAGTCCATGTAACTGGAATTGACTGAAATCACGCGTTAAAAAGCGTACAATAAAGGCTCCACGTCAGTGGGGCCTTTTTCTTCCCCACCCCAGTCTCTTTTGGCCGCTATCTATACTGAATGGATAACAGCCAAAACAGACTCGACATAGCCTTTGAGCTGTGCATCAACACAGGCCCCGGGATGGGCCAAATTCGGAGATATCACCGCAATGTCAATTATTGGTCGCATTCACTCCTTTGAATCCTGTGGCACTGTTGATGGCCCGGGCATCCGTTTTATCACCTTTTTCCAGGGCTGCCTGATGCGCTGCCTGTACTGCCACAACCGTGACACATGGGATACGCACGGCGGCAAAGAAGTGACCGTTGAAGATCTGATGAAAGAGGTGGTGACTTACCGCCACTTTATGAACGCGTCCGGCGGGGGCGTCACCGCATCCGGTGGTGAAGCCATTCTTCAGGCGGAATTTGTGCGCGACTGGTTTCGCGCCTGCCACAAAGAAGGCATACACACCTGCCTCGACACGAACGGGTTTGTGCGCCGCTACGATCCGGTCATCGATGAATTGCTTGAAGTCACCGACCTGGTCATGCTCGATCTCAAACAGATGAATGATGAGATCCACCAGAACCTGGTTGGCGTATCCAACCACCGTACGCTGGAGTTCGCCAAATATATTTCAGCCAAGGGCATCAAAACCTGGATCCGCTATGTCGTCGTTCCAGGCTGGTCTGATGATGATGATTCCGCACATCGCCTGGGCGAATTTACCCGCGATATGGGCAACGTCGAGAAAATTGAGCTTCTGCCCTACCATGAGCTGGGTAAACATAAATGGGTGGCGATGGGTGAAGAATATAAGCTTGATGGCGTTAAGCCGCCGAAGAAAGAGACGATGGAGCGCGTGAAAGGTATTCTGGAACAATACGGACACAAGGTCATGTATTAAAGAAGAGGCCCGGTGAGAACCGGGCCTTTTTGTATTTTATTTAAAGACACCATTAATAATGGAAGTCACAATCGCAGTACTCAGCGCAACCAGGACCAGATCGTCACCGACCACGCGCCATTCATAGCCAGGATAGTTAGGGAGCTGGCCCAGCATGGAGGCTGGCACGGTTTTCTTCGCAATACCTGGAGGCAGTGGTTTGCCGCGCGCGAGGTTTTTAGCGATGCCCGGAGGCAGCGATTCATACCCCGTTAATCCATAATTCACTGCCAGATGGCGAGCATGATCGAAGCTCACGCGAGCATCGACATCATCGCTGACGCTTTTATTCGATTTACCCGGGTTGTCCATACCACTTTTTTTATTGCCATGAGTATCGGACATTCCGTTGCTATGATTGCCGGAATTCCCGTTGCCGTGATTACCGCCATTACCTTGTCCGCCACTGTTACCGTGACCACCACCGCCATTCCCGTTTCCAGGGTTAGCCATGACCGGTGCTGTAGCAAACGTTAAAGACAACACTACTGCCAGTGCGGTAGTGGTTAAACGACGTGTAGCCATGATTGCTGCCTTTTGGTGTTAGAACTCACCTGAATTATCGCCTGGCGCGATAAACAAACAATGCGTAAAATTCTTATATGTGATGGGGACAAAAAAGCCAGTCAATGACTGGCTTTTAATTCATCAGGCATGCGCCACTGGCGTGGGATGTTCGCCCGCTTTACGCAGCAGCATTAAGAGATAAATAAACGACACGCTGGCAATCATGATAAACAGCAAATTGTCGGAATAATTCTGCATCAGCATCGCGGTGAATGTCGGCCCCAGCAAACTGCCAATGGTATAGCTTAATAACAGCGCCTGGTTCATCGCCACCAGCTGGTGATGTTCAACTTTTTCACAGGCCCAGGCCATCGCGACCGGATAAAGTGTGAAGCCTGCCGCCCCCAGAATAAACAGCGCTGGCGCCATCGCGGCATTGCTGAGCATGGCAAGGCAACCCATGATCACCACGAAGACCTGAACGCGCAATACCAGCAGACGCCCAAAACGGTCTGCCAGACGGCCAATCGGCCACTGTCCGACGATGCCCGCGCTGACCATTACCGCCATCCAGAAGCCGATCCCGGAATCACTGACGCCCTGATGGTTCAGGTAGAGCGGCATCAGACCATAAAGCGACCCCAGAACAATCCCGGAGATGATGCAGCCGTTCACGCCCAGACGCGCCTGTCGCAGTCTCAGCATCGGCCAGACGTGGGTCGCTTCCTGATGCTCACTGTTCTGATTCACAATGCGTGTAAAGAGCAGCGGCAGGATCGCCGCCAGGACCATGCCCGTTACCCACGGCAGAACGCTCATCAGGTCGGTCGGCAGTTTGCTGACCATTAATTGCCCAAGCACGGTTCCGACGTAATAGACCATCATATACGCTGCCAGCAGACGTCCCCGGTTGCGCGAGGTACCGCTGCACATCAGCGCACTTTCCACCACGACCCAAATCATCGCGCAGCCTACGCCAGCGATAAAGCGCCAGATCATCCAGCTCCAGAAACCGACCATCAGGCCCAGCCCGGCACATCCGGCAGCGAAAATCAGCGAGGCCAGATAATAGCTGCGGTTAAAGCCAACGCGTTTAATCAGGCTCCCCGTCATCAGGGTGCCCAGCAGGTTCCCCGTGAAAAAGGACGAACTGACCATACCCACCTGCCAGGTTGGTAAGTTTTCATGGGCAAGCCATAGCGGGACGAGCGTATTCAACACTGCGATCGCCAGGGTCAACAAAAGCAGGCCACAGAGCAACAGGAGCACTGGCCGGGTATAGATGGTCATGGATTAAAAACCGTGAGGAAGTTCAGATTTCGTGCGCATCATGCCACTGGCAAAAACAAAGTCAATCCACCGATTCAGGCGTCACGCACGATATGTGCCATGTCGATTTAAAAAACTCATCCTGCTAATGCAAAGTCTGCTACTGATATTAATTATCTGGTTGTTTTTATTTATTTCAGGGGATTTTTAATACCAAACATCAGTCGAAAAATTTCATGATGGAAAAAAGAAAAGCCGGGCGCTATGTCCCGGCTTTTTATAACGAAAAATCAAATCAGCTGGCGATAGCCATGCCTACCGTCATATGCAGGCCGTAAAACACACCGCGACCGATCAACTCCCCTGCCAGCACCAGCACAAAGGCCACTGACAGTAACGGCAGTGCGGGCTGATAACCTTTAAGCTGAGGGGCAATCCAGCACACCAGCGCAACAGCCAGCAACACCACACGCCAGGCCATCAGAGAACCGTAATCTGGCACCAGAGTTGAGGCCTGCTGAATGGAGCTGTGAATGGTTGCCAGCTCAGCGCCCTGCATCAGCGCAACCATCGTGCTCACCACCAGCGCCAACAGCGAAACGGCAGGGAGCAGACGCATCGCCCAGCCGTCCACACTCGCCACGCGCAGCAGCAGGTAGCCCAGCAGCGGCCCACCGATAAACATCGTCAGGAAGAAACTCATTGGCGTCCAGACGCTATACCAGGTGGGAACGGTATCGATGGTGTTATAAACCCGCACCATCATCCACACGAAGACCACGCCCAGCACCATTGTCACGATCAGCCACACGTTGCGCAGCCCCGCAGGAAGCTTTTTCAGGGCTGCCAGCAGCCAACCCAGCCCACCGACGGCAAAGAAGATCGCCCCGCTGGCAATTTCGTTACTCAGTGAGGATGCCCCCACGCGATTGAGAGAGTTGAACGCGCGCATTGGCGAGCCGAGGTGCAGCGTAGAGGCAATAAAACCGATCCCCATCAACACCCACAGACCAAACATACTCAGCACCACGCGCTGCTGCTGTTCAGCTTTCAAATCGCCTTTCAGTAACGCCAGCGCGAGCACAATAAAGCCACCCGCCACGCACTGCCCAAAGACCGTGAAGATCATCAGCGGCCATTCATGCCATCCACTTCCCATCTCACACCTCCTTCGGGTTTGCCAGATAGCCGGTGGTATCTCCCGTCGGGCGGCTGTTGGCGTTAGGTTTAATCACAATGCTCGGCTTGGTGAAGTGCGCGGACGGCAGTGGCGCGACGGCCGCAAGCTGGCCGTGTTTTTTACGCAGCTCGTCAATCGGGCCGAAGTCCAGCGCCCGCAGCGGACAGGACTCCACGCAAATCGGCTTTTTGCCTTCTGCGACGCGGTCATGGCAGCCGTCGCACTTGGTCATGTGGCCTTTGGCGGCGTTGTACTGCGGCGCACCGTACGGACAGGCCATATGGCAGTAGCGGCAGCCGATGCAGACATCCTCATTCACCACCACAAACCCGTCGTCACGCTTGTGCATTGCCCCGCTCGGGCACACTTTGGTACAGGCCGGGTCTTCACAGTGGTTACAGGCAATCGACAGGTAATAGGCAAAGACGTTCTGATGCCAGACGCCGTTATCCTCCTGCCAGTCGCCGCCCGCGTATTCGTAGATCCGGCGGAAGCTGACGTCCGGGGTCAGGTCTTTGTAATCCTTGCAGGCCAGCTCGCAGGTTTTGCACCCGGTGCAACGGCTGGAATCAATAAAAAATCCATACTGGGTTGTCATCGGTTACTCCTTACACCTTCTCAACCTGAACAAGGTTTGTGTGGGACGGGTTGCCTTTCGCCAGCGGCGATGGGCGCTGCGTGGTCAGTACGTTAATACTGCCAGCCTGGTCGATGCGGTTTGCATCCGGGCAGTACCACGCGCCTTCCCCCAGCGCGACAACACCAGGCATCATGCGGGGCGTCACTTTGGCTTCGATATGCACCTCGCCGCGATCGTTAAAGATACGCACACGATCGCCATTGCTGATGCCTCGCGCTTTCGCATCCGTCGGGTTAATCCACATCTCCTGGCGGCAGGCGGCTTTCAGCACATCAACGTTGCCGTAAGTGGAGTGAACGCGCGCTTTGTAGTGGAATCCGGTCAGTTGCAGCGGGAATTTTGCGGTCAGCGGATCGTTATAATTTTCAAACCCGGGCGTGTAGATCGGCAGGGGATCGATAACATCCCCTTCCGGCAATTCCCAGGTTGCGGCAATGTTTGCCAGCTCTTCGGAGTAAATCTCGATTTTGCCCGATGGCGTGGTCAGCGGATTCGCCTGCGGATCGTCGCGGAAGGCTTTGTACGCCACGTGGTGCCCTTGCGGATCGCGCTGTTTATAGATGCCCTGCTTGCGGAAGGTATCGAAATCCGGCAGGTCAGGGATCGCTTTACGGGAAAGTTCATGCAGATGACGCATCCACTCTTCCTGAGTGCGGCCTTCTGTGAACTGTTGTTCGACACCAAGACGTTTCGCCAGCTCAGAGGTCATCTCATAGATAGTTTTGCACTCGAAACGCGGTTTGATGGCCTGGTCGGTGAAGATCACGTAGGACATGTTGCCGCAGGAGGCATCCAGCGCGAAATCCATCTGCTCCGAGGCGGTGCAATCCGGCAGCAGAATATCCGCATATTTCGCCGATGAGGTCATGTGGCAGTCGATCACCACAATCATCTCGCACTTCTTGTCATCCTGCAGGATTTCGTGGGTGCGGTTGATCTCCGAGTGCTGGTTAATAAGGCAGTTACCGGCGTAGTTCCAGATCATCTTGATCGGCACATCCAGCTTGTCTTTGCCCCGTACGCCATCGCGCAGGGCGGTCATCTCCGGCCCGCGCTCAATGGCGTCGGTCCACATAAACATGGAGATACTGGTCTGAACCGGGTTTTCCAGGGTTGGCATCCGTTCAAACGGTAGCGAATAGGAACCTTCGCGCGCGCCACTATTCCCACCATTAATACCCACGTTACCGGTCAGAATGGACAGCATCGAAATAGCACGAGTGGCGATTTCGCCATTCGCGTGACGCTGTGGCCCCCAGCCCTGGCTGATATAGGCCGGTTTCGCTGAACCGATTTCACGCGCCAGCTGGACAATACGTTCCGCCGGTATCCCGGTGATTTTTGATGCCCACTCCGGGGTCTTCGCCACGCCGTCACTGCCCTGGCCCAGAATATACGCCTTGTAATGCCCGTTGGCAGGCGCACTGGCGGGCAGGGTTTTCTCGTCATAGCCGACGCAGTATTTATCGAGGAATGGCTGATCGACAAGGTCCTCGGTGATCATGACCCACGCCAGCGCGCTGACCAGCGCCGCATCGGTGCCCGGGCGAATGGGGATCCACTCATCTTCCCGGCCTGCCCCCGTATCGGTATAACGCGGATCAATGATGATCATCCGGGCGTTAGATTTGGCGCGAGCCTGCTCAAGGTAATAGGTTACCCCACCGCCGCTCATCCGCGTTTCACCGGGGTTGTTACCGAAAAGCACCACCAGTTTACTGTTTTCGATATCGGACGGGCTGTTACCGTCTGCCCAGCCACCGTAGGTGTAGTTCAGGCCGGCAGCAATCTGTGCAGAAGAGTAGTCGCCGTAGTGATTGAGATAACCGCCGCAGCAGTTCATCAAGCGCGCCACCAGCGTTTTACCCGGTGGCCAGGAGCGGGTCAGCGTTCCCCCGAGCGTTCCGGTGCCATAGTTCAGGTAGATGGATTCGTTACCGTACTCTTTTATCAGACGCTGCATATTGCTGGCGATGATATCGTAAGCTTCATCCCAGCTGATGCGCTCGAACTTCCCTTCCCCGCGCTTACCGACGCGTTTCATCGGGTACTTCAGACGGTCCGGGTTATAAACCCGGCGGCGCATTGAGCGGCCACGCAGACAGGCGCGAACCTGATGCAAGCCGTCGTAGTTATCGTCACCGGTATTGTCGGTTTCGACGTATTTGATCTCGCCATCCACCACATGCATACGTAATGGACAACGGCTACCACAGTTTACGGTACAGGCGCTCCACACCACGTTTTCCGGGGCCGTAGCCGGGGACAACGCATCCGCCGCCGACGCCAGTCGGGTAAAAGGGAGAGTGAAGGCACTGCTGGCAACGGCGAGACCGCCAATTGCCGTGGTTTTCATCAACCCACGGCGAGTGACCTCGGCAGCCATTAACGCTTCAGGCGCTTTGATTTTCATAAAGACTCACTTTGGTTGCTCACAAAGAATAAGGGGCGGAATTAACCGCGATATAGTTTTATATATAACGAGCTAATGCGTTATGCGTGTTTTATGCTGGCTTTCATTCGCAGGAGTATTACTACTTTAGAGGGAGGGGGTATTGCGTCGTATCAAACCGAGGGTATAAAAAAAGCGCCAAAAGGCGCTTTTTTGTTGTAAGGCAAAGAATTAGCCAATGTACTGCTGGCCTTTCATGTATGGGCGCAGCACTTCAGGGATCTCAATACGTCCGTCTGCCTGCTGATAGTTTTCCAGCACGGCAACCAGCGTACGGCCAACAGCCAGACCAGAGCCGTTCAGGGTATGCACCAGACGGGTTTTCTTGTCGGACTTGCTGCGGCAGCGTGCCTGCATACGACGCGCCTGGAAATCCCAGACGTTAGAGCAGGAGGAGATTTCACGGTAGGTGTTCTGCGCAGGTACCCACACTTCCAGATCGAAGGTTTTGCAGGCGCCAAAGCCCATATCACCGGTGCACAGCGCCATACGACGGTACGGCAGGCCGAGCAGCTCCAGCACTTTCTCCGCGTGGCCGGTCATCTCTTCCAGCGCGTCCATGGACTCTTCCGGACGAACGATCTGTACCATCTCAACTTTATCGAACTGGTGCATACGGATCAGACCACGCGTGTCACGGCCGTAAGAACCCGCTTCAGAGCGGAAGCACGGAGAGTGCGCCGTCAGTTTGATTGGCAGGTCGTCTTCGTCGATGATCTCATCACGCACGAGGTTGGTCAGCGGCACTTCCGCGGTTGGGATCAGCGCGTAGTTGCTGCTGTCGGCTTCCTCGTCCAGCGGACGGGTATGGAACAGATCGCCGGCAAATTTCGGCAGTTGTCCGGTACCGTACAGAGTATCGTGGTTAACCAGATACGGAACGTAGGTTTCGCTGTAACCGTGCTGCTCAGTGTGCAGATCCAGCATGAACTGTGCCAGCGCACGGTGCAGATGAGCAATCTGACCTTTCATCACCACGAAGCGAGAACCGGTCAGCTTCACGGCTGCCGCAAAGTCCAGGCCCGCGTGCATTTCGCCCAGAGTAACGTGATCGCGAACCTCGAAGTCGAACTCACGAGGCGTACCCCAGCGTTTCACTTCAACGTTGTCGTTTTCGTCTTTACCGACAGGAACGCTGTCGTCAGGAATGTTCGGGATAGCCAGGGCGATATCACGAATTTCGGCCTGAAGAACTTCCAGCTCAGCTTTCGCCTGGTCCAGCTCTTCACCCAGTTTGTTCACTTCCAGGCGTAATGGCTCAATATCTTCCCCGCGCGCTTTCGCCTGGCCGATGGACTTCGATCGAGAGTTACGCTCTGCCTGCAGATTTTCAGTTTGTACCTGCAGAACTTTACGACGCTCTTCAAGAGCGCGCAGCTTATCTACATCCAGCTTAAAGCCCCGGCGTGCCAGTTTTTCAGCGACTGCGTCTGGCTCATTACGCAGCAGATTGGGATCGAGCATGCTTATCCTGTGCTTATCGAATTAAAATAGGAAAATGTGGCCACAGCCTGCGGCCACAGGGATACAATGCCAACATTACCGCAACGACTGAACTAACGGTAGCGTTTTATAGGGCTATTTTGATCCTGTCCGGCGAGCCAGGCGAGCTTTTCGCCAATCTTGCCTTCAAGACCTCTGTTTGTGGGGTGATAATAGCGGGTTTGTGCCATTTCCTGCGGGAAATACTCCTCCCCGGCCGCGTAAGCGTTGGGTTCATCGTGAGCGTAACGATACTCCTGCCCGTAACCCATCTCTTTCATCAGCTTCGTTGGCGCATTACGCAGATGCACCGGCACATCGTAGTCCGGGCGCTCACGCGCATCCGACATGGCCGCTTTGAATGCGGTATAGACGGCATTACTTTTCGGCGCGCAGGCCAGATAGACAATCGCCTGAGCAATAGCGCGCTCACCTTCTGCCGGCCCGACGCGAGTAAAACAATCCCAGGCCGAAAGCGCCACCTGCATGGCGCGCGGATCGGCATTGC
The DNA here is from genome assembly GCF_050031095.1 of Enterobacter cloacae complex sp. 382A5. Classification (NCBI taxonomy): domain Bacteria; kingdom Pseudomonadati; phylum Pseudomonadota; class Gammaproteobacteria; order Enterobacterales; family Enterobacteriaceae; genus Enterobacter; species Enterobacter cloacae complex sp. 382A5. The sequence continues at coordinate 1,544,826 of NZ_JBLGVK010000001.1, read as the reverse complement.
CAACATCTTCTGAGGCAATCGCCAGACAGCGACGCGCGACGTACAGCGGATCGCCACCGGCAGTGATAATGCGTGCATACCAGTAAAGCGCGGCATCCGGCGCGCTGCCGCGTACCGACTTATGCAGCGCCGAGATCAGATCGTAAAAGCGATCGCCTTTGTTATCAAAACGGGCGCTACGCTCACCGGCAATTTCGGTCAACAGTTCCGATTTTAATACCCGTTTGCCGGCGTCGTCGACTTCGGCCATATCGGCCATCATTTCCAGGGTATTCAGTGCCCGCCGCGCATCGCCGTTGACCAGCTCCGCAATTGCCCGACGCGTGTCGTCAGGCAGGATAATGCCCTGTCCGCCATAGCCGCGGGCTTTGTCGTCCATCGCCTGGGTGAGGACGTTTTCAATATCCTCGGTGGTGAGCGATTTAAGCAGGTAGACGCGCGCCCGGGAAAGCAGTGCCGAGTTGAGTTCAAATGACGGGTTTTCGGTGGTGGCACCGATGAAGAAGATGGTGCCGTCTTCGATGTGCGGCAGGAATGCATCCTGCTGACTTTTATTAAAGCGATGGACTTCGTCCACAAAGAGGATGGTTCGTCGCCCGGCGTTACGGTTCTGCCGCGCGCGCTCAATTGCCTCGCGGATCTCCTTCACACCAGATGTGACGGCCGAGATGCGCTCGACGTCCGCGTTAGCGTAGCGGGCGATCACTTCAGCAAGCGTGGTTTTACCGGTACCGGGTGGTCCCCAGAGGATCATCGAGTGCAGATGCCCGGCTTCAATGGCCCGCGGCAACGGCTTACCCGCAGCCAGCAGGTGCTGCTGACCAATATACTGAGCTAAATTTTCTGGCCGCATACGCGCGGCCAGAGGTTGAAACGCATTATCTGAAAAATCGAGCGACAGGTTGCCCACTCATGCCTCTTACTTACGTTGGTCGTCCACCGTTACGCCCTGCGGCGGGGTAAAGGTAAATTTAGATGCATCGACAGCGCCATTTTGCTGTGATTTGAGCTGATAGCTGCTGCGCTGATCGTCCTGCTCAACGGCGCCGAACTGATTGATGGTACCGTTGGTGCTTACATTGATGGTGAACTGCTTCAGGTTGCCGTTGCTGCCTTTTGGCGTCAGGACAAACTCATCACCGTTCTGCTTAATATTATACTGCTGCCAGTCGCTGGCCTGGTTACGGGCTATCAGCATAAAGGGCGTGTTGCTGGTCGCATCTTTCAGCCAGGTGGCGGTTGCCTGCTCAACAAACGGGTTGAAGAACCACAGGGTTTTGCCGTCAGAGACCAGGATGCTCTCATCCGGCTGAGTCATGTGCCAGTTGAAAAGGTTTGGGCGTTTTACCCACAGATCGCCCTGGCCTTCCTGCACCGCATTACCGCTGCCGTCAGTCACTTTTTGCGTGAAGCTGGCGTGGAAGCTGCTCACTTTATCCAGGCGGCTTTTAAGGTCGCTGGCCGCATCAGCCCAGACGCTGCTGGCGACAAAACTGGTGAGTAATGCACAGGCGATTGCGATTTTTTTCATTGTTGTTCCTTAAAATACGTCATCCCGAAATGGGGTTTCCGTTTTCTATTCTGGACCTGCCCGCAGGCAGGTGACAGAAGAAAATGCTTAAATTTGGCTGATTTACCCTTCTTTGCACACGCTGAAGATCAATCAAACGGCGGCGGAGCCAGCACCTCACGGTTACCGTTATGCCCCTGCTCACTGACAATACCCTGGGCTTCCATCTGCTCAATGATGCGCGCCGCGCGGTTGTAGCCAATACGGAACTGACGCTGAACGCCGGAGATCGAGGCTTTGCGTTTTTCGGTAACAAAATTAACCGCCTGGTCGAATAACGGATCCAGCTCTTCGCCGCCGTCAAAGCCACCGCCGCCGCCTTCGCTTTCGCTGTCGGAGGTAATGCCGTCAACGTATTGTGGACGACCGCGCGCTTTCCAGTCCTGCACCACGGCATGCACTTCCTGGTCGCGAACGAATGCGCCGTGAACGCGCACCGGAGAGGTGGAGTTCGGGCCGGAGTAGAGCATATCCCCCATCCCCAGCAGCGATTCAGCACCGCCCTGATCAAGGATGGTACGCGAGTCAATTTTGCTTGATACGGTAAAGGCGATACGGGTCGGAATGTTGGCTTTAATCAGACCCGTAATGACGTCCACAGAAGGACGCTGCGTCGCCAGGACGAGGTGAATACCGGCCGCACGCGCTTTCTGTGCCAGACGGGCAATCAGCTCTTCCACTTTCTTACCGACGGTCATCATCAGGTCGGCGAACTCATCCACCAGCACGACGATGTAAGGCAGTTTTTCCAGCACCGGATGCTGGGCATCCATGCTATCGCCCGGTTTCCAGTATGGATCGGGAATTGGACGACCCATCCGCGCCGCCTCGGCGATTTTCTCGTTATAACCGGCAAGGTTACGCACGCCCAGAGCCGACATCAGCTTGTAACGGCGCTCCATCTCATTGACGCTCCAGCGCAGAGCGTTGGCCGCGTCTTTCATGTCGGTCACAACTTCCGTCAGCAGATGCGGGATCCCCTCATAGACCGACAGTTCCAGCATTTTCGGATCGATCATGATGAAACGGACATCTTCAGGCTGCGCTTTGTAGAGCATGCTGAGGATCATGGCGTTCACACCCACCGACTTACCAGAACCGGTTGTACCCGCGACCAGCAGGTGAGGCATTTTCGCCAGATCGGCTACCACCGGCTCACCCGCGATATCTTTACCCAGCACCACGGTCAGTGGTGAAGGGTTGTCGCGGAATTTGGTGTTGTCCAGCACTTCACGCAGGTAAACGGTCTGACGTTTTTTGTTCGGCAACTCAAGACCGACATAAGGTTTACCAGGAATGACTTCAACCACACGAACCGCAACGGTCGACAGAGAACGCGCCAGGTCGCGGGACAGGTTTGAAATACGCGCGGCTTTAACGCCAGGCGCCAGGTTGAGTTCGAAACGGGTAATGACAGGGCCTGGAGAGTAGTTGACCACGTCCGCTTTAATGCGGAAGTCAGCCAGACGCGCTTCTACCAGACGGGCCATTTGCTCCAGCGCGAAGGTATCGACCGGCTCAACTTCTGCTGGCGGCGGCGTTAACAGATCCAGCGACGGCAGAGGCGTGCTCGGACGTTGCAACGGACGACTGTCACCGTTACGCATCAGCAGCGGATGAATGAGACTTTCCTGCGGCTGTGCCTGAGGCTGCTGGAATTGCGGCTGCTGTGGCTGCTGTGGCTGCGCATAAGATTGTGGCGCAGGCTGCTGCGGCTGGGCGTAAGCCTGTGGCGCTGGGGCCGGCTGTTGGCGCACCGGCTCGGCTTCCGGCATGACGCTCGGTGTGAACAGCGGTTCGCTCGGACCATCATCGACCAGATCTTTCATCGGTGAGAATTCGAAATCCGACAGCGAGAACGGGTTCGCACCAGCAGGTTGCTCACCTGAATAGCGTTGCTGCTGGGTGGCCGCAAACTGGCGTGCTAATTCTGCCTCTGCTGCATCATCATCGTCCGCCTGAGCAGGATGATCGTGCTGATACTCCTCGCCATAGCGCTGATGCTGCTGTGCGGCGAACTGACGCGCCAGTTCGTCCTGCTGCATTTCATCTGCATCATCGTCGTAATCAGATTCACGGGCTTTCTCCTCAGCCATACGCTGAGAAGGCAACTTAATGCCATAGGATGCCAGCTCGCGGCGGGTTGGCACACGCACGCGGTTAGGACGCGGCAACTGCGGGCCAATCCCCTCTTTTACCTGAGGACGTGGTGTTCCACCTGTCGCCAGGCTAAAGACCGGCGCCGCAGCCGAAGCGGCTGCTGTAGCCTGTTTCACGCTCTCTGCCACTGGTGCAACCGCAGACGTTGGAGTAACCGGCGGTGCGGAGACAGAAGGTGTATTCACAACAGGCTCCTGCACCGGCTCGGGAACAGGCTGATACCATGCTGCCAGTTGCTCGCGCTCACGGGCACGGCGCTCTTCAACCTCTTCGAAATAGTACATTGGCGGACGAGACGGTTTGACCTCTTCCACCACCTCAGGTTCTGGTTGAGGCGCGACGTAAGGCCCAGCAGGCTGAACAGGCTCAGGGACATACTCCTGATACGGTTGCGCGACGGGCTGCTCGTCGTACGGGTACCCCTGCGGCTCATGAACGGGCTCAGGCTGATAAGGTTGCTGCCACGGTTCCTGCTGGACCGGCGCATAGCTTTCTGGCTCGGGTGCGATAACCGGCTCTGGCGTATGCACGCCAGGCGCCGTTTGCCACTCTACCTGAGGCTGTTGAATAGCGGACTCGGGAGCGGGAACCGACGCAGACGGCATAACGGCTTCCGCTGGTGCTGCATAAGCCTGCGCCGCCGTGGTCGCGGCTGCCGCGGCGGCAACCGGTGCGGTAACAGAGTGACCGTTTAGCAGTGGATCGTATTCATCAAAATCGCCCGGCATGGCGCGACTGCCAGAGAAAAGCACATCATCAGGATCGACGGCGGCACCGGCTGAACGGTACTCAACATGATCGTCTTCGTCCATGCGTTTACCGGAGAAGAGCGCCGCATCGGTTTTACGGCCCAGCGGGTTGGCAAATTTCTCGGCGACGCGCTGACGGCGTGCCAGTGCTCCACGTAAAATACGTGCACGACGAGATTCACGACGCTGTACTGGCGCATCGTCTTCCTCTTCGTACTCATCTTCATATTCGTCTTCATCGACCCATGTGTCGTCACGACGGGTACGGTTGCTGGCAAAGGTCAGAATAGTGAGGACAAAACTGCCGATCTTCTCGGCAATGCTCACCCACGACCAGCCGGTGAACAGCGTTAATCCTGCCGCCCAGATACACAGCAAGGCCAGGGTACCGCCGCTGCTGTGAAGCATAGGCTGCAGCGCAGAGCTCAGCAGGCTACCGATGACCCCGCCAGAGGCGAAATACCAGATGTCATCGGCGTTGATGGCTGCCAGCCCGCAGGAGGTGAGGATCAACGCCAGCGCGCCTATCAGGCGCAGCGAAACCGCGAAATAGTCGATGTAGTCGTCGTTCTGACGATGGCGCCAGGCAAACCAGCATCCGCCAATAATAATGACGGGAATGGTATAGGCCATCACACCGAAAATGAAAAACAGGGTGTCCGCAAGCCAGGCACCGGGAACGCCGCCTAAATTATGGATAGGCTCATGCCATGCAGTTTGTGACCAGCTGGGATCTGAGGGGTTGAAACTGAGTAAGGCTGCCATCAGCCAGACGGCAAAAAGGGCAATAACAATCAGCAACGCCTCAAGGAGCCGACGTCCGCTGCTTAGCTTCGATAATGTGACTTCTTTGTCTTCAGTGTATTCCTGGCTCAAGAAAGGCTCTCCAGGTATCAGGCATATCCTGCCTGTTTGCTAAAACGGACAACAGCGCCGGGACACCCCGGCACTGTTGCTGTATGGATTAACAGGAGTGTAATCAAACTACACTGATTTTGCACCTGTTCCGTGTTAGCGCGTCTTAATAACCAGACGATTGCTCTGTTTGACCTCTTCCATCACCACATAGGTACGGGTGTCGTTCACGCCTGGCAGACGCAGCAGGGTTTCACCCAGCAGCTTACGGTAGGCGGACATATCTGGTACGCGGGTTTTCAACAGGTAGTCGAAATCGCCAGAAACCAGATGACACTCTTGAATTTCTTCAAGTTTTTGTACAGCGGCGTTAAATTGCTCAAACACATCCGGTGCACCACGATTCAGAGTAATCTCAACAAATACCAGAAGTGAGGCATCCAGATAATGCGGGTTCAGCAGAGCCGTATAGCCCTGAATAAAACCCTGTCTTTCCAGTCGGCGCACACGCTCAAGGCACGGCGTCGGGGAAAGTCCCACACGTTTTGAAAGCTCGACGTTGGAAATACGCCCATCCTTTTGCAATTCATTAAGAATGTTACGATCGATACGGTCGAGATCTTTGCCAGGGCGCTTCTTGCTATCTACCATTATTATTGTCTCTCTGTATTCCTTCCCTACTCCTGCCTGGACCCTGTGCACATCACTGTTCAGAGCCTGTACCCGTTAGTCATCACATCGCCTGGTTATCTATTAGACGCGATGCGGATTCGGGTTCTGTTGGTAAGAAGACCGTTGCCCGAAGGCAGTCACCGACATCACGTATGGCGTCTGTCCACGCCATGCGTAGATTTCACTGACCCGGTAAAAATGGCATTTACATGCATGCCTATGCGGCACACGGTTAACGCGGTTTTTTTTCTTCCTTGAATGTTTTCGCAAAAGCGCAGGGGATTGTCAAAGCAAAACATCGATTTTTAGTACAACATGCCGGATATTCATTTCGGTGGGGTATTAATCCTCATTTTATTGCCTTATAAACAAGCGAATTTAAGAAGTAAGCCTGATGTTATAGCGCTCAATTTATCGTCATCGCCTATCGTACAGATTGAGATCAACATTGCTGTGCTCTTTTTTTACGGCAACAAATTCCCTACAATCCAGCCAACTGTCTGCCAACAACAATGGGGATCTCATGGGCACGGCCAAACACAGTAAGCTGCTAATTCTTGGTTCTGGACCTGCGGGATATACCGCGGCGGTCTATGCTGCACGCGCTAACCTGCAACCGGTTTTGATTACCGGTATGGAAAAAGGCGGTCAGCTGACCACCACCACTGAAGTGGAAAACTGGCCAGGCGACCCTAACGACCTGACCGGGCCGCTGCTGATGGAGCGTATGCACGAGCATGCGGCTAAATTCGAAACCGAAATTCTGTTCGACCATATTAACAAGGTCGATTTGCAGAACCGTCCGTTCCGCCTGACGGGCGACAGCGGCGAGTACACCTGCGATGCGCTGATCATCGCAACGGGCGCTTCTGCCCGCTACCTTGGCCTGCCGTCAGAAGAGGCGTTCAAAGGTCGCGGCGTTTCTGCCTGCGCAACCTGCGACGGTTTCTTCTATCGCAACCAGAAAGTCGCGGTCATCGGCGGCGGTAACACCGCCGTAGAAGAGGCGCTCTATCTGGCGAACATCGCTTCTGAAGTGCACCTGATCCACCGTCGCGACACTTTCCGCGCCGAGAAAATCCTGATCAAACGTCTGATGGATAAAGTGGCGAGCGGCAACATTGTGCTGCACACCAACCGTACGCTGGAAGAAGTGACGGGCGATCAGATGGGCGTTGCCGGTCTGCGTATTCGTGATACCCAGAACACCGATAACGTCGAAACGCTGGAAGTGGCGGGCCTGTTTGTGGCTATCGGCCACAGCCCGAACACGGCAATCTTCGAGGGGCAACTGGAGCTGGAAAACGGCTACATCAAAGTGCAGTCCGGTATTCACGGCAACGCGACCCAGACCAGCATCCCGGGTGTGTTCGCTGCTGGTGACGTCATGGACCACATTTACCGTCAGGCGATCACCTCCGCAGGCACCGGTTGCATGGCCGCGCTGGACGCTGAACGCTACCTTGATGGGCTGGCTGAACAAGGTAAATAATCTTTACAAGTCAGTAACAAACGTAAATAAAGGCGGCGATAAGTCGCCTTTATTGTCTCCTCGTTGTAACATTGCGCTGCCCACTTTCTAATAACATCACCTGCAAAGCACGCAATGGAAAAAACCCGTCAACAAGAGTTAACACGCTGGCTAAAACAGCAGAGCGTTCTTTCCCGCCGCTGGCTCATGATTTCCCGTCTTCTGGGACTGATCAGTGGTCTGTTGATTGTTGCCCAGGCATGGCTGCTGGCCCGCATTCTCAATCATATGATCATGGAGAACATTCCGCGTGAAGCGCTTCTGCTGCCCTTCATCGTCCTGATCCTGGTTTTCATTCTGCGCGCCTGGGTCGTCTGGCTGCGCGAACGCGTTGGTTTTCATGCGGGGCAGCATATTCGCTACGAAATTCGCCGACAGGTGCTTGATCGTCTTCAGGAAGCCGGGCCCGCATGGATCCAGGGAAAACCAGCCGGAAGCTGGGCAACGTTAATTCTTGAACAGATTGACGATATGCACGACTACTACGCCCGCTATCTTCCGCAGATGGCGCTGGCCGTCTGCGTCCCGCTGCTGATTGTGATAACCATTTTCCCTGTCAACTGGGTGGCAGCGCTGATCCTGCTGGGTACCGCCCCGCTGATCCCCCTGTTTATGGCGATGGTGGGGATGGGAGCAGCCGATGCTAACCGCCGTAACTTCCTTGCGTTGGGTCGCCTGAGTGGCCATTTCCTTGATCGTCTGCGCGGGATGGAGACGTTACGCATTTTTGGCCGGGGTGAAGCCGAAACGGAAAACATTCGCCTGGCGTCGCAGGATTTCCGTCAGCGCACGATGGAAGTGTTACGTCTGGCGTTTCTGTCGTCTGGCGTACTGGAATTCTTTACCTCGCTCTCTATCGCCCTCGTGGCGGTCTATTTTGGTTTCTCGTATCTCGGCGCGCTGGATTTTGGTCATTACGGCACGGCGGTAACGCTGTCGGCCGGTTTCCTGGCGCTTATTCTGGCTCCGGAATTTTTCCAGCCGCTTCGCGATCTTGGCACCTTCTACCATGCCAAAGCGCAGGCCGTTGGCGCGGCTGACAGCCTGAAAACGTTCCTGGAGACGCCGCTGGCGCATCCGGAGCGGGGAGAGGTAACGCTGAACGCCAATGAACCCGTGACCATTGAAGCACGTGATTTCTCTATCCTGTCACCGGAAGGGAAAGTGCTGGCTGGCCCACTGAACTTTACCTTACCCGCCGGGCAACGGGTGGTGCTGGTAGGGACCAGTGGTTCAGGAAAAAGCTCGCTGATCAATGCGTTATCCGGTTTTATGGCTTATACCGGCTCACTGCGCATCAACAAAACCGAACTGCGCGATCTCGATCCAGACGCCTGGCGTAAACAGCTCAGTTGGGTGGGGCAAAACCCGCAGCTGCCAGCCCCGACGCTACGGGAAAACGTTCTGCTGGCTCGCCCGGATGCACGTGAAGACGAGTTGCAATCTGTTCTCGACCGCGCCTGGGTCAGCGAGTTTCTGCCGCTGCTTCCGCATGGCGTCGATACCGTTGTCGGCGATCAGTCTGCCGGGTTATCCGTGGGCCAGGCGCAGCGCGTGGCGGTCGCCCGCGCGTTGCTTAATCCATGCCAGTTAATGCTGCTGGACGAGCCAGCGGCCAGCCTGGATGCGCACAGTGAACAGCGCGTGATGGCGGCCCTGAACGCCGCCTCGCGGCAGCAAACCACCCTGATGGTCACTCATCAGCTGGAAGGCATTGCCGACTGGGACCAGATCTGGGTCATGGAAAACGGTCGTATTGTTGAGCAAGGCGATTACGCCTCTCTCGTTACCGCGCAGGGCCCCTTCGCTGCCCTGCTGGCGAATCGTCAGGAGGACATCTGATGCGTGCCCTGCTTCCCTATCTCGCGCTCTATAAACGCCACAAATGGATGCTGACGCTGGGCATCGTGCTGGCCATTGTTACCCTGCTTGCCAGCATTGGCCTGCTCACGCTTTCCGGCTGGTTCTTGTCTGCCTCTGCCGTGGCGGGGGTTGCCGGGCTCTACAGCTTCAACTACATGCTTCCGGCGGCGGGCGTCCGCGGCACTGCCATTACCCGTACGGCAGGACGGTACTTCGAGCGACTGGTCAGCCATGACGCGACATTCCGCGTGCTGCAACATCTGCGCATTTACACCTTCAGTAAACTGCTGCCCCTCTCCCCTGCCGGACTGGCGCGTTTTCGTCAGGGGGAATTGCTCAACCGTGTGGTTGCGGATGTCGACACCCTGGATCACCTCTACCTGCGCGTGATTTCCCCGATAGTCGGCGCGTTTGTGGTGATTGTGGTGGTCACGCTGGGTCTGTCGGTGCTGGATGTCGCTGTTGCGCTGACGCTGGGCGGGATCATGCTTTTGACGCTCATTATCCTGCCGCCGCTATTTTACCGCGCGGGTAAATCCACCGGAGAGAACCTGACGCGTCTGCGCGGGGAGTACCGCCAGCAGCTCACCTCCTGGTTACAGGGGCAGGCCGAACTGACGATATTTGGCGCCAGCGAGCGCTACCGTGCGCGAATGGAGAACACAGAACTGAACTGGCATGAAGCCCAGCGCCGTCAGTCTGAGCTTACCGCGTTCTCTCAGGCGCTTATGATGTTAATCGGGGGTGTCGCAGTCATCGCCATGCTCTGGATGGCGTCCGGTGGCGTTGGCAATAACGCACAGCCGGGCCCTCTGATTGCCTTGTTCGTATTCTGTGCCCTGGCGGCCTTTGAAGCGCTGGCGCCGGTGACGGGTGCCTTCCAGCATCTCGGTCAGGTCATCGCCTCCGCCCTGCGCATCACGGAGATTGCGGAGCAGGATCCGGAGGTGAAGTTCACCGCAGAGCAAACGGCCACGCCTGAGCAGGTTGCCCTGACGCTCAATAACGTCACCTTCGCCTATGACAAGCAGGCACAGAATGCGCTGGAAGGCATCAGCCTCGCTGTGGATGCGGGTCAGCGGATTGCGATCCTCGGCCGTACCGGCTGCGGCAAATCCACGCTTTTGCAGTTGTTAACGCGAGCCTGGGATCCACAGCAAGGTCAGATTCAGTTTAACGGAACTCCGCTGGCAGACTTCAGCGAACAGGCGCTGCGCAAAACCGTCAGCGTGGTTCCGCAGCGCGTTCATCTCTTCAGCGCCACGCTGCGCGATAACCTGCTGCTGGCTGCACCGGAGGCCACTGATGACGTACTCCGCGCCATGCTGGAGCAGGTCGGGCTGCATAAGCTGCTTGAAGACGATGGCCTGAACAGCTGGCTGGGTGAAGGCGGTCGTCAACTCTCTGGCGGTGAGCTGCGTCGTCTGGCGATTGCGCGCGCGCTGCTGCATGATGCGCCGCTGATGTTGCTCGACGAGCCCACAGAAGGGCTTGATGCGACAACTGAAAGCCAGATCCTTGATTTACTTGCGAATGTTATGGCCGGTAAAACCGTACTGATGGTGACACACCGCCTGCGTGGACTGGCAAGTTTTGATCGGATAATTGTGATGGACAACGGACACATTATTGAGCAAGGTAGTCACGCAGAGCTGTTGACGAAACAGGGTCGCTACTACCAGTTTAAACAGCGTCTGTAGACTATATTTGTAGCGTCCTCACTCGCGTACTGGAGTTTTGCTGTCATGCGCCTGGTCCAGCTTTCTCGTCATAACATTGCGTTCCCGTCGCCAGAGGGAGCGCTGCGTGAACCCAATGGGCTGCTGGCACTTGGCGGCGATCTCAGCCCTGCCCGGCTCCTGATGGCCTACCAGCGCGGCATATTCCCGTGGTTTTCACCTGGTGACCCTATTTTATGGTGGTCTCCCGATCCGCGCGCCGTGCTCTGGCCCACGCAGTTTCACCTGAGCCGCAGCATGAAGCGTTTCCACGCAAAGTCACCGTACCGGGTCACATTGAATCACGCCTTCGGTCAGGTGATAGAAGGGTGTGCGGAAGACCGTCATGAGGGGACTTGGATCACCCGCGATATCATCACTGCCTATCATCAACTGCACGAGCTTGGCTACGCCCACTCCATTGAGGTGTGGGAAGGTGGCGAACTTGTTGGCGGTATGTACGGCGTCGCGCAGGGGACGTTGTTCTGCGGTGAGTCGATGTTCTCCCGGGCGGTAAACGCCTCGAAAACGGCCCTGCTGGTTTTCTGCCAGGAGTTTGCTCAGCGCGGCGGGCAGCTGCTGGATTGTCAGGTTCTGAACGAGCATACCGCCTCCCTCGGTGCGGTTGAAATCTCCCGCCGCCACTACATTGAGCACCTGGATAACTGCCGTCAGGAGAAGCTGCCGCGCGATTTTTGGGTACCGCGGACACTCTTTATGCCCAATGTCTAAATGTTTTCCGCATATTTTTTATGAGGGTGTTATAATTATGCCGCAGAGTAGCTTCTGCCTGTTGCCCCGCCGCCGTTTGGGACCTTCGCTTCAGATAACGTCCTGACGTTTATCCTGTTGTATCCCCTTTACGAATGCGCTTTCCGTTCGGTTGTACCGTGACGCTTGGGCAATGCGCCGAAACTGTTTTGCTGCGTTTTAAACGCGCAATTCTTTACTTAATTGATGAATTTCGGCATTATCTTGCCGGTTCAAAACTTGGTAGTGATACCCCAGAGGATTAGATGGCCAAAGAAGACAATATTGAAATGCAGGGTACCGTACTTGATACGTTGCCTAACACCATGTTTCGCGTAGAGCTGGAAAACGGTCACGTGGTAACTGCGCACATCTCCGGTAAAATGCGCAAAAACTATATCCGCATTTTGACGGGCGACAAAGTGACTGTTGAACTGACCCCGTACGACCTGAGCAAAGGCCGCATTGTCTTCCGTAGTCGCTAATTGTTTTCGCCTGTAATGGCAGATGAATATTAAAAAAGGCCGGGATAATCCCTAATGCCGATCGTTTAAGGATCGGTTGACCGATCCGGTGGCTGGTGTAAAAAGGGTTCATGTTCATCATGGACCCTTTTTTAAATGGAACTTTCACAAGCCCTCGGCATTATCAACGTTACCTCCCCTGAGCACGCCCGTAGCCTCTCGGACCTCATTCCCACTGAATTCATTCAGAAAGCGTTAACGTTGACTGATACTGTCACACTCCGCAAACGCAAACTTCCTCTTGAATCCATGATTTGGCTGGTCGTTGGCATGTCCATTTTCTGCAATCGCCCTATGACCGAGATCGTGAATCTGATGGATATCACTGACAGGACCGGTGAGCCTTTCACCGCCCGCAGCTCAGTTATTCAGCGCCGAAAAACGCTCGGGGAAGATGCTGTGCGGGAACTGTTCGACATTACACAGCGGTACTGGAACCAGCAGGCGGCCCATCCGAAATGGCACGGACTGAATCTGTTTGCTGTGGACGGTGTTGTCTGGCGTACGGCAGACACGCCGGAAAACAGCGCGGCCTTCAGCAGACCCGCAGGGCGAAATGGTACCGGTGGCTATCCGCAGGTCAGGATGGTTTGTCTGATGGAGCTGAGCAGCCATCTGATCAACGCCAGCGCCTTTGACAGCGAGAACGTCAGCGAAATGCGACTGGCAGCGCAGCTGGCAGAAAGAACGCCGGATGAGAGTATCACTTTATTCGATAAAGGATTTTACTCTCCGGGACTGCTTCATCACTGGCAGATGTCCGGAGAAAACCGGCACTGGCTGCTGCCACTGAAAAAAAACACACAATATGAAGTTGTGCGTAAGCTGGGACGTGGCGACGAGCTTGTTGAACTGAAAACCAGCCCACAGGCCCGGAAACAGTGGCCAGCACTCCCGGGGCGGTTCACCGCAAGACTGCTGACCCGAACGGTTGACGGAAAAGAAAAACAGGTTCTGACATCCCTGACAGACCAGAATCGCTACCCTGGCAATGATATCAGCGAGTTATATCGTCACAGGTGGGAAATTGAACTGGGTTACCGGGAAGCGAAGCAGGGAATGATGGACAGCCGCTGGACGTTACGCAGTAAGTTGCCAGAACTGGTGCGACAGGAGTTATGGGGGGTACTGCTGACTTACAACCTGGTGAGATACCAGATGGTAAGGATGGCGTTTGAACTGAAGGGCGATTATCTGCCTTACCAGTTGAGCTTTAGCGGCACAATAAGTGAAATAACCAGGCTTCTGATAACGCTGCCATGGGCCTCACCGGGTAAGATGCCGGGTGAGTTAAGAACGCTGTATGAGAAAGCAAAGTGGCTAGTATTACCGGGAAGAAGAGAGCGAAGTTACCCCCGGGAAGTGAGAATAAAAGCCCAGAAATATCCGGCAAGAAAAAATGCTGATCACCTTAAGTGACCAGCATTAGGGATAATCCCGGCCTTTTTTTATTCATGGCTTCAGTGTTGGTGTATTGTCTTCCACGGTTGTACAGAGGCGCCAATTTATGGCTGTGGATTTATCCAGAACCAACATCGAACGAAACTGGAAAGCGCCTCGCAAAATTCCTCTGCAGGCTGTTGCCCTCACCCCGCCCTTCTCCCACTAGGAGAGGGAGAAAAGCAGGCATAAAAAAACCGGGCTGATGCCCGGTTTTTAGACCTACGTAAGAAATCAGTGAGCCGCTTCCGGCTTGTGCTTCGCCGCACTCTGGAAATCGTAGGTCAGTTCGTTCTTCGCCTGATCCAGCGCCACTGTCACCTGGCCGCCGTCCACCAGCGAGCCAAACAGCAGTTCGTTCGCCAGCGGTTTCTTCAGGTTGTCCTGAATCACACGCGCCATCGGACGGGCACCCATCGCACGGTCGTAGCCTTTCTCAGCCAGCCAGTTGCGGGCCTCCTGGCTCACTTCCAGCGACACGCCTTTCTGATCAAGCTGAACCTGCAGTTCGACGATGAACTTATCCACCACCTGATGGATCACCTCGGTAGACAGGTGATCGAACCAGATAATGTTGTCCAGACGGTTGCGGAACTCCGGCGTAAAGATCTTCTTGATCTCCTCCATCGCATCGGTGCTGTTATCCTGGTGGATCAGGCCGATGGATTTGCGCTCGGTTTCACGTACCCCGGCGTTAGTGGTCATCACCAGCACCACGTTACGGAAGTCCGCCTTACGCCCGTTGTTGTCGGTCAGCGTCCCGTTGTCCATCACCTGCAGCAGGATGTTGAACACGTCCGGGTGCGCTTTCTCGATTTCATCGAGCAGCAGTACCGCATGTGGATGCTTGATCACCGCGTCGGTGAGCAGACCGCCCTGGTCAAAGCCCACGTATCCCGGAGGCGCACCAATCAGACGGCTGACGGTGTGACGCTCCATATACTCGGACATATCAAAGCGCAGCAGTTCAATGCCCAGCGCTTTGGAGAGCTGCACCGTTACTTCGGTTTTCCCGACACCGGTTGGACCGGCGAACAGGAACGAACCGACAGGCTTATGCTCATGCCCCAGTCCGGCACGGGCCATCTTGATCGCTTCGGTTAAGGCCTCAATGGCTTTATCCTGACCAAAGACCAGCATCTTCAGACGATTGCCAAGGGTACGCAGCGTGTCGCGATCGCTCTGAGAAACGCTCTTCTCAGGAATGCGCGCGATACGAGCCACTACGGACTCAATATCCGCCACGTTGACGGTTTTCTTACGCTTGCTGGCTGGCATCAGACGCGCACGCGCCCCTGCCTCGTCAATCACGTCAATCGCCTTATCCGGCAGATGACGATCGTTGATGTATTTCACCGCCAGCTCCACCGCCGCACGTACCGCTTTCGCGGTGTAACGCACGTCATGGTGCGCTTCATACTTCGGTTTCAGGCCGTTGATGATCTGCACCGTTTCCTCGACGGACGGTTCAGTGACATCGATTTTCTGGAAGCGACGCGCCAGGGCACGATCCTTCTCGAAGATATTGCTGAACTCCTGGTATGTGGTCGAGCCAATCACCCGGATCTTGCCGCTGGAGAGCAGCGGTTTGATCAGGTTAGCGGCGTCCACCTGCCCACCCGAAGCGGCACCCGCACCGATGATGGTATGAATTTCATCGATAAACAGGATGCTGTTGGTATCCTGCTCCAGCTGTTTTAACAGCGCCTTGAAGCGTTTTTCAAAATCACCACGGTATTTGGTGCCCGCCAGCAAAGAGCCGATATCCAGCGAGTAGATGGTGCAATCGGCAATGACTTCCGGTACGTCGCCCTGCACAATGCGCCAGGCGAGACCCTCGGCAATCGCGGTTTTACCCACGCCCGATTCCCCCACCAGCAGCGGGTTATTTTTGCGGCGACGGCACAGCACCTGAATCGCGCGCTCCAGCTCTTTATCGCGACCAATCAGCGGGTCGATACCGCCAACGCGAGCAAGCTGATTAAGGTTGGTGGTGAAGTTTTCCATACGATCCTCCCCGCCTGCTTGCTCTTCATTGTTATTGACCTGATTGCTGGAATCTGAAGCCTGGTTAGGCTCGTCTTTGCGCGTTCCGTGAGAAATAAAGTTAACCACGTCGAGTCGGCTGACTTCGTGTTTGCGCAGCAGATAGGCAGCCTGTGACTCCTGCTCGCTGAAGATGGCGACTAAGACGTTTGCGCCCGTCACTTCGCTTCGTCCGGAAGACTGGACGTGGAAAACCGCGCGCTGCAGCACACGCTGGAAGCTGAGCGTCGGCTGCGTGTCTCGCTCTTCTTCACTGGCTGGCAGCACCGGTGTGGTTTGTTCGATGAAGGCTTCGAGTTCCTGACGTAGCGCCACCAGATCCACGGAGCAGGCTTCCAGCGCTTCGCGGGCAGATGGGTTGCTAAGCAGTGCGAGCAGTAAATGCTCGACGGTCATAAACTCATGTCGGTGCTCACGCGCTCTGGCGAAAGCCATGTTTAAACTGAGTTCCAGTTCTTGATTGAGCATAGGCACCTCCCCCAATTTTATGCCTTATCAGGCCTTTTCCAGCGTACACAGCAACGGATGCTCGTTCTCCCTCGCATAGTCGTTCACCATCGCCACTTTGGTTTCCGCCACCTCGGCGGTAAAGATGCCGCAGATAGCTTTGCCACGATAATGAACGGTAAGCATCAGTTGCGTTGCACGTTCTACATCATAAGAAAAGAACTTTTGTAGCACGTCAATAACAAATTCCATCGGCGTGTAATCATCGTTCATTAACATAACTTTATACATAGATGGCGGTTTTAGCGCGTCACGCACTTTGTCTTCCGCCAGCTGGTCAAAATCCAGCCAGTCGTTGGTCTTACCCATTTTGCATAACCACTTTGAATCTACCTCAGATGTTAGATAACAATCATCTATTACTGTCATCCGCGATGTCTGTCACAAACTGTTGCAATAGCGTTAACTGCTTCAAACTTTGGTTGATTATTGTCCCATCTCCAGCGCCAAACGCTTGACGATGTCTTTCGATTCTCTAAATTGTACAAGCGTGAGATGGCGAGGTTTTGAACAGCCCCCACTCCACCACCGGTTCATTCCATCTTAACTTATAAGATTTACGAAGGATGTCGAAGCATGGAAATGGGTACTGTTAAGTGGTTCAACAACGCCAAAGGGTTTGGCTTCATCTGCCCCGAAGGCGGCGGCGAGGATATATTCGCTCACTATTCCACCATTCAGATGGATGGTTACAGAACGCTCAAAGCCGGGCAGTCCGTCCGGTTCGATGTACATCAGGGACCCAAAGGCAATCACGCAAGCCTTATCGTACCGATTGAAGCAGAAACGGTTGCTTAGCTCTCTGTTTTATTGTGTACATCCCGCAGTCAAAATGCCAGCCCGATCGGCTGGCATTTTTATTTTCGGGTTATTCCCGAGCCAGCGCATCCACCGGATCCAGCCGCGCCGCGTTGCGGGCCGGCAGCCAGCCAAACAAGATGCCGGTAAAGGTCGAGCATAAAAATGCGGTAAGAATGGCCACCGGTGAAAACCCAATCTCCCAGCCGGGTAAGAAAATCTGCAGAGCAAAGGCGATCATCATCGACAGCGCAATCCCCATGGCGCCGCCCACCAGACACACCAGCACCGCTTCAATCAAAAATTGCTGCAGCACGTCGCTGGCTCTGGCCCCGACCGCCATGCGAATACCAATTTCCCGGGTACGTTCCGTCACCGAGACCAGCATGATATTCATTACCCCGATACCGCCAACGACCAGCGAAATCACCGCTACCAGCGTGAGGAACAGCTGAAGAGTACGTGTGGTCTTTTCCGCCGTTTTCAAGAGGCCGTCCATATTCCAGGTGAAGAAATCCTTCTTCCCGTGACGCAGGGTTAACAGCCGCTCAAGCTGCTGTTCGGCCAGCGCGCTGTCATAACCCTCCTTGACGCGCACGGTGATGGAGTTCAGCCATGACTGCCCCATAATCCGCCCGGAAATGGTGCTGTACGGTAGCCAGACCCGCAGGATCTTGCTGCTGCCAAACATGGACTGCTTCTCTTCCGCCACGCCAATCACGGTGGCTGGCATGTTCCCTACGAGGATCACTTCGCCCACGACGTTGGTTTTATTGGGGAAGAGCTGTCTGCGCGAGTTCGCGTCCAGTACTACCACCTGCGCCCTGCCCGCCAGCTGTTCGGCGTTGAAGGTCGCCCCTTCGCTGAAGGTCATGCCGTAGACGTTAAAATAATCTCCGCTGACGCCGTTCGCGCTGGCGGCAACGTCCACGTTACCCACGCGCAGGCGAAGGTTTTGCGACACGGCAGGCGTCGCCGAATTGACCCACGGCTGTTTCTGAATGGCCGCCAGGTCGTCGTATTTCAATGCCTGCTGATATTGCGGCTCGTCGTCACCAAAGTCTTTCCCGGGATAAACGTCAATGGTGTTGGTCCCGATAGCGCGGATATCCGCCAGCACCAGCTGTTTGGCGGCATCGCCCACCACCACAATCGACACCACCGATGCGATACCGATGATGATCCCAAGCATGGTCAGCAAGGTGCGCATTTTATTCGCCGCCATCGCCAGCCAGGCCATGGTCAGCGCCTCACGAAAACCGCTGGAAAACTGTCCCCAGCCGGTTGCAGCAGGCAAGGCTTCTTTCGGTGCTGCCGCCCTGACGTGCCGCGGCGGCGGGTTGCTCACCAGCTCGCCGTCGTGGATCTCGATAATGCGTTCAGCCTGCGCCGCCACCTGCGGATCGTGAGTCACGATAATGACCGTGTGCCCTTGATCGCGAAGCTGATGGAGGATCGCCATCACCTCTTCGCCGGAATGGCTGTCGAGCGCACCGGTGGGCTCATCGGCGAGGATCACCTGCCCGCCGTTCATCAGCGCACGGGCAATACTCACGCGCTGCTGCTGACCGCCAGAAAGCTGCGAGGGCTGATAATCTACCCGCTCCGCCAGGCCAAGACGCGTTAACAGCGCCTGCGCCCGCGCGAGGCGTTTCTTGCGCTCCACGCCCGCGTACACCGCAGGCACTTCCACGTTCTGCGCCGCACTCAGGTGAGAGAGCAAATGGTAACGCTGAAAGATAAAACCGAAGTGCTCCCGGCGCAGCTTCGCCAGCGCGTCGCCGTCCAGAGTGGAAACGTCCGTTCCGGCCACGCGATAGGTGCCGCTGGTCGGTTTGTCCAGACAGCCAAGAATGTTCATCAGCGTCGATTTACCGGAGCCGGACGCACCGACAATCGCCACCATCTCGCCCGCTTCCACGCGCAGGGAGATGCCTTTCAGCACCTCCACCGGACCATCGCCCGACGGATAGCTGCGACGAATGTCAGTCAGCTCAAGCAACGCCGTCATTTCGCCGCTCCGGGCAGGGTTTCGCTGGTGACTACCTCGTCACCCTCTTCCAGCCCTTTCACCACCACCACGTCGGTATCGTTGCGTGCGCCAATCACCACTTCACGCTCGCGCGTTTCGCCGTTGCGTAGCACCTTCACCTTATAGCGGTTATCCCCTGCGGATTCCCCCAGCGCCGAGAGCGGGACGGTCAGCACGTTTTTTACGCCCGTAAGCTGAATATGGACCTGCGCGGTCATATCCAGACGCAGCACGCCCTGCGGGTTAGGGACTTCAAAACGGGCATAGTAGAAGATCGCATCGTTCACTTTTTCCGGCGTGGGCAGAATGTCCTTCAGCACGCCTTCATAGCGCGTCTGCGGATCGCCCAGCACGGTAAACCAGGCGTTCTGCCCCGGCTTCAGATGGATAACATCCGCCTCGGAAACCTGCGCTTTCACAAGCATTGTGCTCATATCCGCCAGCGTCAGAATGTTCGGCGCCTGTTGGGCGGCAATCACCGTCTGACCCTGAAGCGTGGTGATCTGGGTCACTTCCCCGGCCATGGGCGCCACAATCTTCGTATAATCGAGGTTGGTTTTCGCCGTATCCAGCGAGGCCTGGTTGCGTTTGATTTGCGCGTCAATGGTGCCAATCTGCGCCTGTTTCACCGCCAGTTCGGTGGCGGCCGTGTCGAGATCCTGTTTCGAGATCGCCTGCGTTTTAGCCAGCGCCTGCTGACGCGTCAGGGTCACCTGGGCAAGATTACGCTCCGCCAGCGCCTGCGCACGCTGCGCGCGCAGCTCCATCAGCGTGGCTTCCACTTCCCGGATCTGGTTTTCAGCCTGTTCCGGGTCGATAACGCCGAGCAGCTGCCCCTTTTTCACCTTATCGCCAATCTCAACGGACAGCGTTTTTAGCTGCCCGCTAACTTGTGCGCCCACGTCAACCTTGCGCAGCGCATCAAGTTTGCCGGTCGCCAGCACGTTTTGCTGCAATTCACCCGGACGGACGATCAGCGTTTGATACTGCGGAACCGGCGCGTTGAGCACTTGCCATAACCAGTATCCGGCCGCTATCACCACTATCGCCAGCAGCAGAAACCACTTTCTGCGTTTTCCCTTAAGGTTCATAAATATTCCAAATAATTATTCTGGCTTACATCAACGTCGATTCTATCTAAACCACTCCTCAACGAAACCCCTGAATTCAGGAAATGCCTGGATTTGTTGACACAACGTTGACAAAGGGCCTGCTGAAATAACGCCATTCCATAAGAAGCAGGATCTCACATGTCTTCCATCGTCGATACACCGTATTCCACTCTGTCGCAGCCTAAATCCGGCTGGCAGCTGTTTAAAAGCCTGGTCACTGGCGCCATTACGCCGGGCCTGGCATGGCAAAATCCCGCCTATCGACGTAAGTTTGCGCTTCGCACGCTGGCGACGCCGCTCAGCACCGCACGTCTGCTCTCAAGCCTGGCAAAGCAGCCCCGTTTGATGCAAATGCTGCAGGTCCAGCCTGGCCTGCCCTGTCGCCTGCATCGCCCTTGGCTGACCGTGAATATGGATCGCCCGCATGCGCTGGAAGCCCTGAACTGGCACTACCAGACCATGAGTCACCACCTGCCAGCCGCGCTGCTCAAAGGCTATCTTTCTAAGCAGGGCGTGACGCTCCTGACCTTAACCGGTAAGGATGAACAGCAGTTTACCGTTCGGTTGTGCGCCGATGCGTTCCTGGATAAAGAGGGAGAAGCTACCCTCTTTTTCAGTGACCATCAGGATACCGTGCTGGCGGAAATAACGTTTACGCTGTGCCCGTTTGAAGGCAAAAGCACACTCTTTATCGGCGGCCTGCAGGGGGCGAAAGCCCACGTTCCGCATGAGCTGATCCAGAAGGCAACCAAGGCGTGCCATGGCCTTTTCCCGAAACGTCTGCTGGTTGAAGCTGTCATGACGCTTGGCAGCGCCTTCCCGGTGGAGCAGATTGTGGCGGTGAGTAATGCCACCCACATCTATCGCAGCTGGCGATATCGCAAGAAAAAAGAGGGGAAACTGCTGGCGGATTACGACAGCTTCTGGATCTCCCTCGGCGGACACAAACAGGATAACGGTAACTTTGAACTGCCGCTTGCCATGCCGCGTAAGTCCATGGAAGAGATTGCCAGTAAAAAACGCGCGGAATATCGCCGCCGCTATGAGCTGCTGGATAGCCTGACGGAGCAGGTCACCCAGGCAACCCGGCGTTAATCGGCTTTCCCGCGTGCCAGCCACAGGACGCGGGAGAACATTTTACGCAGCAGCGTAGGCACCGATTCGATCCCTCTCCGCCCTGCTTCTGTTGCCACTTCAATGGCTAAATCCGGTTTTGAAGAGCGGTGGATCGCTTTGGCAATCACGCGCCGCATGTTCATCGGCACATCGACCGGCACCATCGCTATCCGGTGGAACACATCGTCGAACCCCTGGCGATACATAAAGTGCTCCATGTCCATCGCCGGCAGCATGGTTAAATGGTCGCGCTCCTCTTCTCGCTCATCGTTTAACAGGCTACGCACGGTAGACGCATATTTTTTCCCCGCCTCATCGCCGTCGACCAGTACGTGCCATTCTATGCCCATCCGCCGGGCGAATTTGATCAGCGGCTTTAACCCTGACTGCGCAAACTCGATGACCTTAATCCCCTCCGCATCAAAATGGTGGCCGCACTGGCGCGCCAGCTCGTTGATGACCCAGGTCTCGGTTTCCCCCTCCACCAGAAGCCAGCAGCGGGCAAAAAGCGACGAGGCGCGATTAAAGCGGATATGAAACGCAATGCGGCGACCATCCTCGGCATTCATCCCTCCCGGCCCCAATCGGTAAGCAGAAACGCGCGATGATTCACGCACCAGGCGGCAAACATACTCGACCGGCGTCAGCGACAACAACTCGCCGGAATTGGTGGTGGTAATGCGCTGAAGCGGCAGCAGATTTAACAGGTGCCAGGCAACGGAGAGCATGATGGGGTGCAGACGTGTTTCCGGATCTTCCACCAGCAGCAGCGGACGCGCATCGCGATCCAGACGGACGGTTCCCTTGGCCTGCAGAAGGGTGGAAAACAGCCCCAGCAAAATCACCCGATGAGTGCGTCCGCCGGGCCGGTCGATCATCCGGTTAATGATATCGAGATAGCGCCAGCTTCGTTGCTCATCATGGGATCGACGGCGCATCAGACGATGGCGCGACTGCGTGGTCCCCTGCTCAGAAAAATAGTGCTCCAGCAGTTGCACCATGGCAGAGAGCCCCTGGCGGATTTGCCCATCGGTGAGATTTTGCGGACGCGAAACCAGCTCGCGTGCCAGGAAATCAAGCTCGCGGGCGGTGACTTCTACTTCCGGCATATGCGGCACGGTACCGTTACGGATACGCCGCATAAAACGCGCATCGCGCAAGCGTAGCACCGGCATCAAACGAATCAGATGCCGGGCCAGCTCGTCGATATTGTCCAGCGGTATGGGGT
This sequence comes from Enterobacter cloacae complex sp. 382A5, assembly GCF_050031095.1. NCBI lineage: Bacteria > Pseudomonadati > Pseudomonadota > Gammaproteobacteria > Enterobacterales > Enterobacteriaceae > Enterobacter > Enterobacter cloacae complex sp. 382A5. The sequence continues at coordinate 1,522,155 of NZ_JBLGVK010000001.1, read as the reverse complement.
TGCCTTTCTGGTCGAGAAATTCACGCAGGGTCAGCACCCCTTCATTCTCTGACATCTCGCCTTCCAGACGATAAAAAATACGGTGGAAGCCATCGTCGCTCTGAACCCAGCACGGTGACATCGGGCGGAAGCGACGCACCCGGTGACGCCCCGGCTCGGATTCGCGGAACGTCAGAATGATATGGAGATGCTTCTCACGGCCGTTGACATCGCCGGGTGGAAACCAGAAATCATCATGAACGAAGTGATACAAATCGCCTTCGGGCGAAAGCAGCAGCGTCAGCGCATCCAGCAGGCTGGACTTACCCCAGGCGTTCTCGCCGATGAGGACGTTATTCTGCTCCAGCTGGAGTGACAGACGGTTTATACCGCGAAACCCGACAATTTCCACACGTTCGAGAAGCATACATCCCCCGAGAAATGATCACTTTTTCCTTTAAGTTATCAGCAGTATAGCGGGAGGATGCCGCGCAGAACACTGTCAGGCCTCCTGATTATTTTGTCTCAGCACGAAAAATTCAGAATTTACGTGCAAGGTTTCATTTGAAATAGTCTCAATAGCACCACAAACTATTGCCCGCAAATTGGACTATGATCTATTCACCTCCAGTTTGAACAAGGATTGACATCACATTGCCTTAAATCAAATTATCCGAATTTATTTAAGTGGCGAAGGGGTGTTGTTGGTTTCTAAAATAATGGCTCTTTGAGTCGTCATCCCTTTATGGCGATATATCCCGCACGCGGGAAAGCGTGCGGTAGTTAATTGAGGTGGTTATGTTCAGAAAATTAGCAGCAGAATGCTTTGGTACATTCTGGCTGGTGTTTGGTGGCTGCGGTAGTGCCGTTCTGGCAGCAGCATTTCCGGAACTCGGCATTGGTTTTGTCGGCGTCGCGCTGGCATTTGGTTTAACGGTATTAACCATGGCCTTCGCCGTAGGACATATTTCCGGTGGTCATTTTAACCCGGCCGTGACATTAGGCTTATGGGCTGGTGGTCGCTTCCCGGCTAAAGAGGTCATTGGCTATATTGTCGCTCAGGTTGTGGGCGGTATTATTGCTGCCGCGGTGCTGTACGTGATTGCCAGCGGTAAAGCCGGCTTTGACGCCGCAGCCAGCGGTTTTGCTTCCAACGGCTTCGGTGAGCACTCGCCTGGCGGCTACTCTATGCTCTCTGCCATTGTGATTGAAATTGTGCTGACCGCCGGCTTCCTGCTGGTGATCCACGGCGCGACCGACAAATACGCCCCTGCGGGCTTCGCGCCTATCGCCATTGGTCTGGCACTGACGCTTATTCACCTGATCTCCATTCCGGTGACCAACACCTCGGTGAACCCGGCGCGCAGCACCGCCGTCGCCATCTTCCAGGGCGGTTGGGCACTTGAGCAGCTGTGGCTGTTCTGGGTAATGCCGATCGTCGGCGGTATTCTGGGCGGCGTGCTGTATCGCACCCTGCTGGAAAAACGCGATTAATCTTTCCCTCCCTCTCCCTGTGGGAGAGGGCCAGGGTGAAGGTAACAGGCCGGGTAAGGCGCAGCCGCCACCCGGCTTTCTTTTGCCGCTTTACTGAACAGCCTTTATTGGGTAGTGTCTCTGGCGCTCAACAGCTACTCACAAGGACCGGTTGTTCATGTTCTCAGGACTCCTCATTATTCTGCTGCCCCTGATTGTGGGCTATCTTATCCCGCTGCATCAGGCATCGGCATTACGGCTTATCAACCGTTTTCTCAGCTGGATTGTTTACGTCATTCTGTTCTTTATGGGGATTAGCCTGGCCTTTCTGGATAACCTGGCGACCAATCTGCTTTCCATCCTGCATTATTCTGCGGTCACTGTTGTGGTTATTTTGCTCTGCAATATCGCCGCCTTATTCTGGCTTGAGCGCACTATTCCGTGGAAAAACCATCACCATCAGGAAAAACTGCCTTCCCGAATTGCGATGGCGCTGGAATCATTAAAACTGTGCGGCGTCGTGGTGCTCGGTTTTGTCCTTGGGCTCACCGGATGGCCTTTTTTGCAGCACGCCACCGAAGCCAGCGAATATACCCTGATCTTCCTGCTGTTCCTTATTGGTATCCAGTTACGCAATAATGGCATGACCCTGAAACAGATTGTCCTGAATCGTCGGGGAATGATTGTTGCCGTTATTGTGGTCGCCAGTTCAATGGTAGCAGGCGTCATTAACGCCTTGATTCTCGACCTGCCGCTCAAAACCGGCCTGGCCATGGCCTCCGGATTTGGCTGGTATTCCCTCTCCGGTATTCTGCTAACCGAGTCGTTTGGCCCTGTTATTGGCAGCGCCGCCTTCTTTAACGACCTGGCGCGGGAGTTAATCGCCATCATGCTGATCCCGGGTCTGGTTCGCCGCAGCCGCTCTACCGCGCTGGGTCTGAGCGGGGCGACGTCGATGGACTTTACCCTGCCGGTATTACAACGCTCTGGCGGGCTGGAAATGGTGCCCGCCGCCATCGTGCACGGCTTTATTCTGAGCCTGCTGGTACCTGTTCTGATGGCCTTTTTCTCTGCCTGATACCTCTCTGGCGGTAGGGTTCCTGCCGCCAAAATTGCGCTAAATCAATCTCCCTCTATTTTGTCAGAAAAAGCCCTTTTCACCGCCCGGACACAGGCATAACCTTAAACATGTATATCAAATATAACTTTAACAGGTGTGATTATGTTTTGTGTGCAATGTGAACAAACTATCCGTACCCCGGCAGGCAATGGCTGTTCTTACGCGCAGGGTATGTGCGGTAAAACCGCAGAAACATCAGACCTGCAGGATCTGCTGATTGCTGCCCTGCAGGGGCTTTCCGCCTGGGCATTCAAAGCCCGCGAGTACGGTATTGTCGACCACTACGTAGACAGCTTTGCGCCGCGCGCCTTTTTCTCCACGCTGACTAACGTTAACTTTGATTCGCCGCGCATTGTCGGGTACGCCCGTGAAGCGATTGCCCTGCGCGAAGCGCTGAAAGCGCAGTGCCTGAATGCCGATGCCAGCGCCCGCGTGGACAACCCGATGTCAGAACTGCAGCTGGTGAGTGACGACCTGGGCGAATTACAGCGTCAGGCCGCAGAATTTACCCCGAACAAAGACAAAGCGGCGATTGGCGAGAACATTCTCGGCCTGCGCCTGCTGTGCCTGTACGGCCTGAAAGGTGCCGCAGCCTATATGGAGCACGCGCACGTGCTTGGCCAGTACGATAACGACATCTACGCGCAGTACCACAAAATCATGGCGTGGCTGGGCACCTGGCCTGCCGATATGAATGCGCTGCTTGAGTGCTCTATGGAAATCGGCCAGATGAACTTCAAAGTGATGAGCATTCTGGATGCCGGTGAAACCAGCACCTACGGTCATCCAACGCCAACGCAGGTCAATGTGAAAGCGACCGAAGGCAAATGTATTCTCATCTCCGGCCACGACCTGAAAGATCTCTACAACCTGCTGAAGCAGACCGAAGGCACCGGCGTTAACGTCTATACCCACGGCGAAATGCTGCCCGCACACGGCTACCCGGAACTGCGTAAATTCAAACATCTGATCGGGAACTACGGCAGCGGCTGGCAGAATCAGCAGGTTGAATTCGCCCGCTTCCCGGGCCCGATTGTGATGACCTCTAACTGCATCATCGACCCGACCGTCGGCGCGTATGATGACCGCATCTGGACCCGCAGCATCGTCGGCTGGCCGGGCGTGAGCCACCTTGAAGGTGACGATTTCGGTCCGGTGATCGCCCAGGCGCAGCAGATGGCGGGCTTCCCGTACAGTGAAATTCCGCACCTGATCACCGTTGGCTTTGGCCGCGAAACGCTGCTCGGCGCCGCAGACTCGCTGATTGACCTCGTCAGCCGTGAAAAACTGCGCCACATCTTCCTGATTGGCGGCTGTGACGGCGCGCGCGGTGAGCGTAACTACTTCACCGATTTCGCCACCCGCGTGCCGGAAGATTGCCTGATCCTGACGCTGGCCTGCGGTAAATACCGTTTCAACAAGCTGGACTTCGGCAACATTGAAGGGCTGCCGCGTCTGGTGGATGCTGGTCAGTGTAACGATGCCTATTCAGCCATCATTCTGGCGGTCACGCTGGCGGAGAAACTGGGCTGCGGCGTGAACGATCTGCCGCTGTCGCTGGTGCTCTCCTGGTTCGAGCAGAAAGCGATTGTGATCCTGCTGACCCTGCTCTCTCTGGGCGTAACCAATATCGTCACCGGCCCAACCGCGCCAGGCTTCCTGACGCCGGACCTGCTGGCCGTGCTGAACGAGAAATTCGGTCTGCGTTCCGTGACCACCGTAGAAGAAGATATGCAGCAACTGCTGAGCGCGTAAGGAGTATTTCATGACCATGCCAACCTCTCAGTGCCCGTGGCGGATGCAGGTTCATCACATCCATCAGGAGACGCCGGATGTGTGGACGCTGTCGCTGCTGTGCCATGACTACTACCCGTACCGTGCCGGTCAGTATGCGCTGGTCAGCGTCCGCAACTCCGCGGACACATTGCGCGCCTATACGATCTCCTCGACGCCGGGCGTGAGCGAATACATTACGCTCACTATCCGCCGCATCGATGACGGTGCAGGCTCGCAGTGGCTCACGCGCGACGTCAAGCGCGGGGATTACATCTGGCTGTCTGACGCTCAGGGGGAATTTACCTGTGACGACAAAAGCGAAGATAAATTCCTGCTGCTGGCCGCAGGCTGTGGCGTCACGCCGATCATGTCAATGCGTCGCTGGCTGGCCAAAAACCGCCCGCAGGCCGACGTGCAGGTGATCTACAGCGTGCGTTCGCCGGACGATGTGATCTTTGCCGATGAGTGGCACAACTATCCGGTAACGCTGGTGGCAGAGCACAACGCGACGCACGGTTTTGTCGAGGGACGTCTGAGCCGCGAGCTGCTGCAACGCGTGCCTGATATAGCGAACCGTACGGTGATGACCTGCGGCCCGGCACCGTATATGGAGATTGTGGAACAGGAAGTGAAAGCCCTGGGCGTAACCCGCTTCTTCAAAGAGCAGTTCTTCACGCCGGTGGCGGAGGCGGCAACCAGCGGGATTCAGTTCACCAAACTGCAACCGGCGCAAACCTTCTTTGGCCGCGTGGGCACCACGCTGCTGGAGGCGCTGGAAAGCAATAAGGTGCCGGTGGTAGCTGCCTGTCGCGCGGGCGTATGCGGTTGCTGTAAAACGAAGGTAGTCTCCGGGGAGTACAGCGTGACCAGCACCATGACGCTGACCGATGCAGAAATTGCTGAAGGTTATGTGCTGGCGTGCTCATGTCATCCGCAGGGGGACCTGGTCCTTGCATAAACGTTAAATGTTCGATCGTAGGCCCGGTAAGCGTCAGCGCCACCGGGCTTTTTGTCGGGTGGCACTACGTTTACCCGACCTACAACAACCCTATCGCCACGCAGGACCTTTCCCCACCGCGTACCGCCCTGCCCCTAAAAACGCCACCGCCAGCGAGCCGATAAAGAAATACACCAGGCTCTCAATGGCCCACGCACCAACGGCATCGAGTGCAAAGGTTTTGCCCGTGCCCACCATCAGCCATGCCACAATCATGGTAAACGCCAGTACCAGCGCCGCCGGGCGCGTAAAGAGGCCGACAATGATCAGGATCGGTGCCACCACTTCGCCAATCAATACGCCGTACGCAATAAACCCCGGCAGCCCTTTTTCCACCAGCAGGCCGCTGATGAAGCCCACACCGCCAAATAACTTGTGTAATCCGTGAAACAACATCAGCCCACCGACGGCAAGTCGTAACAAGAGTTTGCCGAGATCGTCGCACATTAGCTTTTCGTTTACAGCAATTAACAATGATTTAACCATCTGAAATGATTCCCGTTTTCACCCAATCTGTCGCCAGATTATGCCGAATCATTGCCGGTGAAAACCACCCTGAAATGAGGGGTATTGTGCAGGCAATACAGTGACTTTCTTCTAAGCTTGTAAGCGATATCACAAAAAGGAGACGGACAACCATGAAACAAACCGTGGCTGCATACATAGCGAAGACCCTTGAACAGGCAGGTGTAAAACGTATCTGGGGCGTAACCGGCGATTCACTGAACGGGCTGAGCGACAGCCTCAACAAGATGAAAACCATTGAATGGATGCCGACCCGTCATGAGGAGGTCGCCGCCTTTGCCGCCGGGGCCGAAGCACAGCTCACCGGGGAGCTGGCCGTCTGCGCCGGGTCGTGTGGCCCAGGGAACCTGCACCTGATTAACGGGCTGTTTGACTGTCACCGCAATCACGTGCCGGTGCTGGCAATTGCCGCCCATATTCCCTCATCTGAAATCGGCAGTGGCTATTTTCAGGAGACGCATCCGCAGGAGCTGTTCCGTGAATGCAGCCACTATTGCGAGCTGGTGTCCTCGCCGGAGCAGATCCCGCAGGTTCTGGCGATAGCCATGCGCAAGGCGGTGCTGAACCGCGGTGTTTCTGTGGTCGTGATCCCGGGTGATGTGGCGCTCAAGGCTGCGCCCGAAGGGGCCAGCACTCACTGGTATCACGCCCCCCAGCCGGTCGTTACCCCTGCCGAAGAGGAGCTGAAAAAACTGGCGCAACTGCTGCGTTACGCCAGCAATATCGCCCTGATGTGCGGCAGCGGCTGTGCTGGCGCGCACAAGGAACTCCTTGAATTTGCGGGTAAGCTAAAAGCCCCAGTGGTTCATGCCCTGCGCGGCAAAGAGCACGTCGAGTACGATAACCCTTACGACGTGGGCATGACCGGGCTGATCGGTTTTTCGTCCGGCTTCCATACCATGATGAATGCCGACACGCTGATTCTGCTCGGTACCCAGTTCCCCTATCGCGCGTTCTACCCGACAGATGCCAAAATCATTCAGATCGATATTAACCCGGCCAGCATCGGTGCACACAGCAAGGTCGATATGGCGCTGGTGGGCGACATTAAATCCACCCTTGCCGCCCTGCTGCCGCTGCTGGAAGAGAAAACGGATCGTAAATTCCTCGACAAAGCCCTGAGCGATTACCGCGATGCGCGTAAGGGGCTGGACGAACTCGCCAAACCGAGCGACAAAGCGATCCACCCGCAGTATCTCGCGCAGCAGATCAGCCACTTCGCGGACGACGATGCCATCTTTACCTGTGACGTCGGCACGCCAACCGTCTGGGCAGCACGCTACCTGAAGATGAACGGCAAACGCCGCCTGCTCGGCTCGTTCAACCACGGCTCAATGGCCAACGCCATGCCACAGGCGCTGGGTGCCAAAGCCACCGCCCCGGAGCGTCAGGTGGTGGCGATGTGCGGTGACGGCGGATTCAGCATGCTGATGGGCGATTTCCTGTCGGTGGTGCAGATGAAGTTGCCGCTGAAAATCGTGGTCTTCAATAACAGCGTGCTGGGCTTTGTGGCGATGGAGATGAAGGCCGGGGGCTATCTGACGGACGGCACCGAGCTTCACGACACCAACTTTGCCCGCATTGCCGAAGCCTGCGGCATAACCGGTATCCGCGTGGAGAAAGCTTCCGAGGTGGATGATGCTCTGCAACGGGCGTTTTCCATCGACGGCCCGGTGCTGGTGGATGTAGTGGTCGCCAAAGAGGAGCTGGCCATCCCGCCGCAGATCAAGCTGGAGCAGGCCAAAGGCTTCAGCCTCTACATGCTGCGGGCGATCATCAGCGGCCGTGGTGATGAGGTGATCGAACTGGCAAAAACCAACTGGCTCAGGTAAAACATTTCGCATGACCTCTTAAATTAAAGGGATGTGAAATGATTGATTTACGCAGCGATACCGTTACCCGACCGAGTCACGCCATGCTCGAAGAGATGATGGCCGCCCCGGTCGGGGACGACGTCTACGGTGACGATCCTACGGTCAACGAACTGCAGCGCTATGCCGCAGAACTCAGCGGTAAAGAGGCCGCCCTGTTCCTGCCTACCGGTACACAGGCCAACCTGGTGGCGCTGCTCAGCCACTGCGAACGCGGCGAAGAGTATATTGTCGGCCAGGGAGCGCATAACTACCTGTACGAAGCGGGCGGCGCGGCGGTGCTCGGCAGCATTCAGCCGCAGCCGATCGACGCCGCACCGGACGGCACTCTCCCGCTCGACAAGGTCGCCGCAAAAATCAAAGCCGACGACATCCACTTCGCCCGCACCAAATTACTCAGCCTTGAAAACACCCACAACGGCAAAGTCCTGCCGCGCGAGTACCTCAAAGCGGCGTGGGAATTTACCCGCGAGCGCAGGCTCGGCCTGCACGTGGACGGCGCACGAATCTTTAACGCCGTGGTGGCCTACGGCTGCGAGCTGAACGAGATTACGCAGTATTGTGACTCGTTCACCATCTGCCTCTCAAAAGGGCTGGGCACCCCCGTGGGTTCTCTGCTGGTGGGCGATGCGGACTACATCAAACGCGCCAACCGCTGGCGCAAGATGACCGGCGGCGGCATGCGCCAGGCCGGTATTCTGGCCGCAGCGGGTCTGTATGCCCTTAAAAACAACGTGGCACGTCTGCAGGACGATCACGACAACGCTGCGTGGATGGCCGGGCAACTGCGTGAAATTGGCGCCGACGTGATGCGACACGACACCAACATGCTGTTTGTTCGCGTGGGTGATGAGCACGCCGCTGCGCTTGGGGAGTTCATGAAAGCGCGTGGCGTACTGATCAACGCGTCACCTGTTGTACGTCTGGTGATGCATCTCGACGTCAACCGCGAGCAGCTATTGGACGTCGTAAAACACTGGCAGGCGTTTTTACAGCGTTAAGGAGCAGAACGTGCCGCAACGTATTCTGGTGCTTGGTGCCAGCGGGTATATCGGTCAGCATCTGACCACGGCGTTAAGCCAGCATGGGCATCAGGTGCTGGCGGCGGCACGCAACACGGAACGCCTGCAAAAACTGAACCTGCCTGGCGTCACCTGCCACAACGTCGACCTTAACTGGCCAGAGTCGCTGCCCGCACTGCTGGAAGGGGTCGACACGCTGTACTACCTGGTGCACAGCATGGGCGAAGGCGGCGATTTTATCGCCCACGAACGTCAGGTGGCCCTGAACGTCCGCGATGCCCTACGGCAAACGCCGGTTAAGCAGGTGATTTTTTTAAGCTCGCTCCAGGCGCCCGAAAATGAGCAGTCGGACCACCTGCGCGCCCGTCAGCTTACCGCGGACACCTTGCGCAGTGCGGATATCCCCGTCACCGAACTGCGGGCGGGGATCATCGTCGGCGCGGGCTCTGCCGCCTTCGAAGTGATGCGCGATATGGTCTACAACCTGCCGGTGCTCACCCCACCGCGCTGGGTGCGGTCGCGCACCACGCCGATTGCCCTGGAAAACCTGCTGCATTACCTGGTGGCACTGCTGGACCATCCCGCCGAACGGCACCGCGTGCTTGAGGCCGCGGGGCCGGAGGTGTTGAGCTATCAGGAACAGTTCGAGCATTTTATGCGCGTCAGCGGCCGCCAACGCTGGCTCATCCCCGTTCCCTTTCCGACCCGCTGGATCTCCGTGTGGTTTTTAAATGTCATCACCTCGGTGCCGCCGACGACAGCGAAAGCGCTGATCCAGGGGCTGAAGCACGATCTGCTGGCGGACGATGGCGAACTGCGCGCATTAATTCCACAGACGCTGATCCGTTTTGACGACGCGGTACGCCATACCCTGAAAGAAGAAGAGAAGCTGGTGAACTCCAGCGACTGGGGCTACGACGCGCAGGCGTTTGCCCGCTGGCGGCCGGAGTACGGTTATTACCCGAAACAGGCGGGCTGCACGGTGAAAACCTCGGCCAGCCTGGCATCACTGTGGGAGGTGGTGAACCAGATCGGCGGTAAAGAGCGTTATTTCTTCGGCAATATTCTCTGGCAGACACGCGGAGCGATGGATCTGCTGGTGGGCCACCGGCTGGCGAAAGGCCGCCCTGCGCAGCCGTACCTCAAAGTGGGTGATACGGTCGACAGCTGGAAAGTCATCATTGTCGAACCGGAAAAACAGCTGGCGCTGCTGTTCGGCATGAAAGCGCCAGGGCTGGGACGGCTCTGCTTCACGCTGAAAGACAAAGGCGATTGCCGTGAACTGGACGTCCGCGCCTGGTGGCACCCACATGGGATGCCCGGTCTGTTCTACTGGTTACTGATGATCCCCGCACATCTGTTTATCTTCCGCGGGATGGCAAAACGGATTGCGCAACTGGCAGAACAAAAAACGAAAAAGAACTAAATAAAACTCGCTTTCTTTCACCTTTCCCATTGCAACCCGCCGTAATTCACGAAAGAATGCGCACGAAATTCTTTTCAACACAGTGGATTGTTATGAAGGTACTGGTTACCGGGGCGACCAGCGGCTTAGGCCGAAATGCGGTCGAATTTCTGCGCAACAAAGGCATTAGCGTCAGGGCTACCGGTCGCAACGAGGCGATGGGTAAGCTGCTGCAAAAAATGGGCGCAGAGTTTGTCCATGCCGACCTGACGGAGCTGGTCTCCTCTCAGGCGAAAGTGATGCTCGCCGGAATCGACACCCTGTGGCACTGTTCCAGTTTTACCTCTCCGTGGGGAACCCAGGAAGCCTTCGATCTCGCCAACGTGCGCGCCACGCGCCGTCTGGGCGAGTGGGCCGTTGCCTGGGGCGTGCGTAACTTTATTCATATCTCCTCTCCGTCGCTCTACTTCGACTATCACCACCACCGGGATATCCAGGAAACGTTCCGTCCGGCCCGTTTTGCCTGTGAGTTTGCCCGCAGCAAGGCGGCCAGCGAAGAGGTGATCGACCTGCTGGCGCAGTCGAACCCGCATACGCGCTTTACGATCCTGCGTCCGCAAAGTCTTTTCGGACCGCACGATAAAGTGTTTATTCCGCGCCTGGCGCAGATGATGCACCACTACGGCAGCGTGCTGCTGCCGCGCGGCGGCGATGCGCTGGTGGACATGACTTACTACGAAAATGCCGTGTACGCCATGTGGCTGGCGAGCCAGCCGGACAGCGATAAACTGGCGTCCGGTCGCGCCTATAACATTACCAACGGCGAACCCTGCCGCCTTCGCACCATTGTGCAGCGCCTGATCGACGAGCTGCACATCGACTGCCGCATTCGCTCGGTGCCTTATCCTATGCTGGATATGATTGCCCGCAGCATGGAGCGTTTTGGCAGCAAAACCGCCAAAGAGCCTGCGCTGACGCATTACGGCGTGTCGAAGCTGAATTTTGATTTCACGCTGGATATTTCGCGCGCGGAGAACGAGCTGGGGTATAAGCCGATTGTGACCCTGGATGAAGGGATTGTGCGCACCGCGGCGTGGCTGCGGGACCACGGGAAGTTGCATCGGTAGTTAATTGGGTGCGGCCTGATGCCCTCACCCCGGCCCTCTCCCACAGGGAGAGGGAGTAAAGACGAAAACGGCAACCCGAAGGTTGCCGTTTTGCTTTTACAGTGCCGTCCAGGCCTCTGACCATGCCAGACCTGCGCCTGGTTCATAGTACATTGGTGCGTTGTTACACCAGCCGCTGTACGGGAACGGTTTGCACTGGAACAGTTTACCGTGGTTGTTCACGATATCGCCTGCGCTGTACTTGCTGTTCGCGCTCCACGCCGGGTAAGAGCCGGAAGTGCCTTCGTCCTGAGACGGGGTGGCTGCTTTGGCTTTTACGTTCAGCAGGTATGTGGTGGTGCTGCTCAGCTCGCCGTCGCTGACGGTCAGGCTGATTTCATACTGCTGCGCCGTCGCGGCTTCAGGCGCGTTGAAGGTCACCACCGCTTTATCGTCGCCGGTAACGGTCTGGCCGTCCTGGGAACGCCAGGTGTAGGTCAGCTTGTTGCCGTCTTCGTCGGTAGAGCCTTCTGCGCTCAGGGAGACCTGCGCACCGGCTTCAACCGCACCGATCGGACCAGCAATCTGCGCTACTGGCGCATGATTTACCACCGCCGGGATGTCGTCTGGCACAGGTGCCGGGGTTTCATCCGGTGTTGGTGTCGGCGCTGGCGTCTCATCTTCAGACGGGGCTGGAGCAGGAGCCGGTGTTTCATCCGGCACGACCGCGGAACCGTCGTCGTTAACGATGTTCACGTTAAAGAACTTCTGTACACACTTGGTGTAGTCGCCGTCTTTGAACGCGCTGAATGGCGTCTGGTAACCCACCAGCTGGCAAGCGTAGGTCTTACCATCAGGGGTATCCGCGCTCCATCCCCAGTCCTGTTCCCAGTAAATCTTCAGGGCGCCTGCGCCACCTTCATCGAACTGCTTCATGTTGGCACAGCCAAGCACTTCGTCAGCCGGTACAGGGACTTTCAGGTAGTTAGCGAACTCTTTGTAGTATTTGATACGGTTCTGAGACTGGGCAATTTCAGTCGGGCCACCGCACTCTACGCCGCCGTTGATGATCTGGGTGGTCACGCCAAAGCCATGGACAAGACCGTTGGCTTTATCGTGGTCGTTCGGCTGCCAGGTGCCGTCGATAACCTGAAGCATGCTTGGTTTTGGCGGCTGTGGATAGGCGAAGAAGAAGATGGCGCTCGCCAGGTTCAGCCAGGTATCGGCCACCAGCTCAGGTTTGTCGAGCAGCGTGCGGACATCGCCGTACATTGCTTCAGAGAAGGGACCGTAGTTGTAGTTGTAGGACAACTGCTTAGCGCCGCGACCAAAGTAGCTCAGGAAGTCGCCATCTTTGTCTTTACCGCACGGCCAGGTCTGACCCTGCCAGACGTCCGGGTTACATTCCCCGTTATAGCCGCCCTTCTGGCCTTCGCTCCAGCCCATCTCGCGCACGTAAACCAGCGCCTGACGCCATTCAGCTTCCGGACGCCAGCTTTCGTGACCGCCGGTTTCCTGCGCAAAGTGGGCAAACATGGTTGCCAGCTCTTTACGGCAGATAGCTTCGCTATCGCGGCCATCTTTGTAGGTGTCGCACAGCGCCGGGAATTTACCCACGGCTTTCAGGAAGTTGCTGTAGCTGTAATCCTTCGCGCGCAGTGGGAACAGGTATTCCCAGTCGCTCTCTTTAAGGATCCCTTCAACGCGTTTCACGTTTGCCGGGTTGGCTGCACGGCCTGGCTCAATCTGCTCAACTGATGCGTTGTCCAGCGTACGGATGGTATCCTTCACGGACTGCATTAGCGGGAAATCAGTGAGCTCTTTTTCCTTTTTCGCCAGATCGCTGGCTTTCATGGTGTAAGGCTCGCTGCTTTCTGCCTTCAACATGGTGGCCTGAGCCATAACAGGTGCAATGCAAGCACCCGCAATCAACACGCTCAGTAATGTCCTTTTATTCATCTCGGTTATTCCTGTTAATTCGATGGTTTAAAATAAAATCCCAGTTTATTTATTAATCCATTAATAAATAAACTCCAGACAGCTGTTTTTCATTTTCTGAAGAATACGGGTGGGTACTCTTCAAAAAAGAAAAAACTCACCAGTTCGTTTTGTCATGGGCAGCTAATTTTAACTGCTGATATTTTTTCCAGACTTTATGGGCATAAACCATACGTTTAGGATAATTTTCCCTTTTAAGCCCGGCGTTATACGCTCCCACGGCTTCCCAGTTGTATCCATAAACTTTAATCATGCCTGACAATATAGAGGCGCCGACCATAATGGAGGTGCAGGGCTCTGTCATCAGACGGTTTTCATTAATGCCTTTACGTTCAAGTTCAGGAAAGTGCGAGCTGTTGATTTGCATTAATCCGACATCGCGCGTTCCGTCATGATTGATGCCAATGGCATACGGGTTCATTCCCGATTCCACATTCGCGATGGCATAAAGTAAAAACGGATCAATATGATAATAATGCGCCGCTTTATTCCAGCAATTTGCAAATGCGCTATGACTTAATATCAATAACAAAAACAGAAACCTTTTCATTCTTCACCTGCGTGGCCGTTTTTTATTCTCCTCAAACACGTCCTGTTAAATTAGTGGAAGGTACTGGCCACACCCGAAGCGGGGTGTGACCAGTGATTGTGGGCTGATATCACACCCACAATTTCAAGCTCAGAAGATTATTTGCAGTCTGCTGACGCGCCTTCTTTCACCCATACATCGCTGTTGCCTGGTTTGTCACCTTTTGTCCACCATTTCGCGCGGTACTCGAAACCTTGATAGGTTGTCTTGTCACCACCGTTGTAGACCATGTCGGAGCGCCAGTTCATTTTCACCTGGCTGACCAGTTCCCATGCATCGGCGTTAAAGCCAGGTTTGTTGCCCTGAGTCCAGTACTTCGCTTTCCATACCAGATTATCGGAGCTGACCATGTCGCCGTTGTTGTAGATTTTGCTGGATTCCCATGCCGCGTATTTGCTGGCATTGGCATCTACCGGGTTATCGCAGCTGCCGGTTGCAGTGCCTTCATCAGATGGCGTGTTACCTTCATCGGATGGCGTGTTGCCTTCGTCAGACGGGGTATTGTCTTCATCAGGCACAACCGGGGTGGCTTTCGGCGTTACGGTAACCTGTACGTTAGACTGTACGCTGGTTTTGCCGTCGCTTACGACAACGCTCAGGGTGTAGGTAGAGTCAGTTGTAACGTCCGGCGCGGTGATCTGTACGCTGGAGGTATCAGTACCGGTCGCGTGCATATCAGATGGTACGCTCCAGGCGTAGGTCAGTGCATCACCGTCTGGATCCGCTGCCTGCACGTTCAGAGCAGCAGTCTGACCTGCTTCCACGGTCACAGCCTGCATCTGGTTAACCACTGGTGCCTGGTTAGCCTTAGGCGCTTTGTTCACAACCTGCACGTCAGCGGTGCTGCTCAGGCCTTTCGCATCGGTCACGGTCAGACGGAATGCCAGGGTCTGGTTGCTGGAGACAGCGCCAACGGAGAAGGTTGCTTTCGCTTTGGTGCTGTTGGTCAGCGTGACGCTTGGGCCAGAGATCTGAGTCCATTTGTAGGTCAGCGCATCACCATCAGGATCGGTGGACGCAGAGCCATCCAGGGTTACGGTCGCAGGACCGGTCACGGTTTGATCCGCCGCAGAAGCAACCGGCGCATGGTTGGTCACAACCGGCTCTGGCGTAGAGCTGCCCAGCAGGCTTTCGTTCATCGCGTTCAGGATGTCGCCGTTATCGGAGTCGATAGACCATGCGAACAGGCCGCCCAGGTTTTTCGCCAGAACGTATTTACCTTTAGCGGTAGCAGAACGGGCATCTTCATAAGAGATCAGCTCGCCGGTGGATTTGTTGAAGACGTATGGCGCTTCAGCATCCGCGTCATAGCCGTATTCCCAGCCTGGCTTGCCTTTGTACTCGTTCACAATCTGACGATAGTCAACCACGCCCGGTTCCCAGGTGCCTTTCACGCCGTCAGTCGCGGTACCGGTGAACGGGTTGTCGCCGGTATAACCGTGAACGCCAGTCCAGCCACGACCGTACATGCCGGTACCTACCACGATCTTGCCTGGCTGTACGCCCTGCTGCAGCAGCGCGTCAACGCCGTTAGAGGTGGTGTAGTTGGTATCCGGACGCCATGCTGGTGCATGCAGCGCCGCCTGGTGACCCAGATCGGTCATGCTCCACGCGCCGTAGAAGTCGTAGCTCATCAGGAAGATGTGATCGAGGTACTGCTGCGCCGTGGTGTAGTCCACGTCTTCGATCTTATCTTTGCCTGCGCCGATGGCGCTGGTCAGTTCATAGGTACGACCGGTTTCAGCGGACAGCTCGTTCAGCATAGAACGCAGATCGTGCATCAGCGCGGTATAGGTCGCTTTATCAACCTGCGGGTTGCCCAGCGATTCATTCACGCCGCCGCCGCCCGGGAATTCCCAGTCAATATCCACGCCGTCAAAGAATTTCCAGGTTTTCAGGAAGTCTTTAACAGAAGAGACGAAACGTGCGCGGATCGCGGTGTCGTTCATATGGTGGAACGGATCGGACATGGTCCAGCCGCCGATGGATGGCAGCACTTTCAGGTCTGGATGCGCTTTTTTCAGCGCCATCAGCTGGCCGAAGTTACCTTTGTACGGGTCGTCCCAGTTAGAGACGCCAGACTGTGGTTTTTGCAGCGCAGCCCATGGATCGTGGATAGCCACGGTGTAGTCCTGACGGCCAGCACAGGCTTTCTGCAGGTTTGCGAAGCTGTTGCCGTTTTCAACGGTTTTCAGACCGTCGTTGATGCCGTCGCCGCCACAGATTGGAATGAAGCCGTACAGGATGTGGTTCAGGTTAGCGGCAGGGATTTTATCGACCGGGAAGTTACGGCCGTAAACGCCCCACTCAGGGAAGTAGGCAGCAACCACTTTATCGGTGTGTTTTGCGAAGGTTTTGTTGTTTTCCTGCAGAGGCGCATTCAGCGGCAGGAGATGGCTACCGTCGGTATCGGCAACGATAATCAGCTTGCTTGCGCTTTTGGTACAGCCGCTGTTGTTACAGAGTTCAACCTGCTCCTGATAACGACCGCCTTTTTTCACTTTAAAGGTGGCAGAGCCGGATGCACCGGCAGCACCGGACCAGACGGTCTGGCCATCCAGCAGCACTTTACCGGAGGTTGGCGCATCGCCGCTCCAGACGTTCCACTCGACTTTTACGTCGACACCGTCGTTATGAACCTTAACAAGATTACCGTAGTCCACTACGGCCTGGTCCACTTCAACGATGGCAAATTTATCGTTACCGCTGCTGATTGAAGGCGTACCTGGCGCTGCGGCGAACGCAGAGCCGGAAACGGCTGCGACAAAGAGTGCCAGATAGGTTGGCTTCATAAATTTCATTATTAATTCCTGATAATCTTATTTTTGATAAATGAAAAGGACCATGTATTCCATATAACATGGGCGAGTACTGAATAAGCTATTTAATTAAAACCACAAACCCAATTTAATTTTACTAACCATGTATAGTGCTAATATACCCTCCATAAAAAGACATGAGCGGCAATCCTTACAGCTTATGTTTCTTACAATACTCCGGGAATTAATTGGTGTCCTTTCATTCCCTCAGCGAAAAAATTTCAAAAAAAACTTGACCGCGTAAATCAGAATGTGAATTGCAAGGTCTGCAGAATAAAAATAACCAAACCGGCGAGTGACAACAGAGGGCCAAACGGAATAACGCTATTTTCTTTAACCGCTTTATAAAAAACAAAATACAGTGCGATACCGCTTAATGCCGCCGCGAGCAATAACGAAGGTAACGCCTGCCAGCCGCACCACGCGCCCAGCGCAGCCAGCAGCTTAAAATCACCGTAGCCCAATCCCTCGCGTCCTGTTGTCAGGCGAAAGGCCCAGTAGAGAAGCCACAGCGACAGGTAGCCCGCCGCTGCGCCAAACAGGGCATCCGACAACGGTAAGGTATGAAAAAGCGCATGATTCAGCAGGCCCGCCCACAGCAGCGGCTGCGTCAGGCAGTCCGGCAGCAGCATGTGTTTTGCGTCTATCGCCGCCAGCGGCAGCAGCCCGCACCAGAGAACCCACAGCGAAATCAGCGCGGCCGCAGACGGGGCATACGCCGCCGTCAGGGCAAAAAACAGGGCGCTGGAAAGCTCGAGTAACAGCAGGCGCAGCGGGATCGCGGTTTGACAGCAACGGCAGCGCCCGCGCAGGCAGCACCAGCTCAGGACAGGAATGTTTTCCCACCAGGAGAGCGCGTGGGAACACGCGGGGCAGTGGGATGCCGGAAACAGCAGGTTTCCGGCGCCCTCCTCTTCCTGGATGAGCGGAGGAATGCGTTCGACCACCACGCCCAGAAAGCTGCCGATAATGCCGCCAAGCGCGCCGCTCAGAAGGCACAGGGCGGGCATCTGGCTGCCCTGAAGCAGCGTCAGCGGGCTCATGCCGCTTTCGCCCAGGAGAGTTTAATCTGCGCCTTCACGTCGCTGAGGTGATCCACCGGGGTAAGATCCATTTTTTCCAGACGCACGCCGGAGGTTAAATTCACCTCCCGAAGCCAGTTTTTCAGTTCATAGACGTTGACCCGATCAATATTAAACGTCAGGGTTTGCCCGTCCTGCTGGATATTACTCAGCGCAACGTGGATCTCTTTGGCGCTCTCTTCCACCACGCTTCTCGGGTTACTGGTTTTTAATACTTTCGCCTGAAGGTGATTTTTATTAATTTCTGCACGCATCCAGTTCAGGGTCTGTTTCTGTTTTTGCAGCGTGCTTTTCTCATTTTTAATAATATTATCCAGCGGGGTCATTACACCGTACCAGATAATGGCGCAACAGAGCGCCGAACCACAGAGTTTAATCAGCGTTCGTTCGCGCGGGCTGTAACGCAAATAGCGTGCTTTTAATTGTCCAATTTTCTCTTTCATTTATATTTCCCTGTGATGATAGCGGTATAAGGCGCTTCACTGGAGACCGGCTGCAGCGTAAAGTCGAAGGTATCACTCGCCTTATTGACGAACGCCTGCAACGCCGTGGGATCCATCGAACGGATGTTCAGCGTGAGCTGATTCTGGGTGTCGTCGTATCCCACTTCACTCAGTTCGACCGCCGGGAGCGATTGCTTGATCTGCTCCAGTGCGTCCAGTTGAAGAAAGATCCCTTTCTTCTCTTTCTTGATGTTCTGCCCGAAGTGGTACTTCAGGTTGGTGGTCTGGCGCAGCGTGGGGAAATAGTGCTGGGCCAATTCCACCATCTGCTGCTGGGCCAGGTTTTCCTGGTTAGAGAGCATCCAGGCCATGCCGATGCGAGGGCCAACCAGCAGCCCGAGACTCAGCACCGCCATGGCGGCAAGGGCCGGTTTCGCATAACGGAAACCAGTCTGTGCACCCGTGGCGCTAAAAACGCCGTGCAGCAGGTTTGCTTTGCAGCTTTTCCACTGCGGCTGGATCAGCACCAGCGGATGCTGCCAGGCCCGTTGCTCATCCACCTGCACGTCCGCTGGCGCATCGCCGTAACAGACGAGGTTACCGGCGCACTGCTGGCTCAACAGCAGCGGCAACAGGGCGGCGTCGGTTTCACAGGCGCCAAACGGCGAATAGCGCATCCAGTAGCCGCTGTCGGTGGAGACCAGCGTGCTGCCGTCCTCCGTCACCGGCAGAAGGATCGCATCGGGCAGCACCTGCACCACCGTCAGCCCGGCATCGGCACAGCGGTCCAGCCAGTACTGCAGACGCGCCGCATCAATGGCCACCGCGTCCACTTCCCGCCCCTTCTTGTTGAGCACCGTCCAGTGAAGCGTGTCCACATCGCCAATCAGCGTCTCTTCTGCCAGCCAGGAGAACTCAACGCTGCCTTTTTTGGGCAACGTGAAGCGACGGAAGATCATTTCGCTGGCCGGCAGTAGCAGGCAGACGCGTGCGGCTAACGCGTGACCGGCAAGCGCCGCCAGTGACGCCCCGCCCTGACGCTGTTCCACCTGGTCGCTACCGGACTCGCACCACATTATGTTCCCGTCCTCATGCGTGTCGGGACGAATAAAAAGCACCTGTTTCATAGAATTCGTCTTGTGTTATTCAACCATTCGGTAGCGACGTTGCCAGGTAATTACCTTCCCGGCTTCATTATCAACATGAAGCTGGCTGACGACGCGCAGCGTTAAATCATCGGTATTGCCGGTACTGTTGACCCGGAAATAGTGACTGTTTACCGCAAGAAACGCCTGAACCTGCTTGAGGGCGTCTTTGGTCTGCGGATAATTTGTCTCAAGCTCTTTCTGGAATGCCTCCATCGACTCCCAGCCCTCTTCCGGGCGGGAGGCGATCAGACGGGCGGCTTCGTCCTCGCTCAGCGAGCCGATAAACAGGGCTGCCAGCAGCGGTGCCTGTTCTTCGGTCAGGGTGTTTACATCCACCTTGCTGGCGGTGTCGGGTAAGGCGCACAGCACTTTACTGACCTTGCCGTAGGCCGCCACCGGAAACGCGGGCAGCAGCTTTAGCTCGCCCGGGGTGCGCATCATCTGATTCGCAGGCAGCCGTGCGGGCTCAACGCCGGCCCAGGCATCTGTCTCCAGCCCCTCTTTGGCCGTTGTGGTATCGCCGTCGAGATAGTCCATCAGCTGCTGATAAATCTCTTCTGCGTCACCGGCGGAAATGCCGCTGTCGGTCAGAAGCTGCTCAACGATGCGCGCTTTGACCGGTTTTTCCGGCAGCGCCCCTGCGGTCTGTACCGCGGGGGTCGGATCGGCCGCCAGCAGGTTATTGACGTTAAAGCAGGTCTGGGCATCCTCAATCTGGCTCACCACGGTGTAGTGTTCACCCTCTGTCTCCACCGGCTCTGTCCACTCCCCTTTGGGCGACAGCCCCTGGCTGTCACCGCTGGCGTAGGTCTGAAGCAGACCTTCAATGGTTTTTTGCTGGCTCTGAATGGCCCAGCGCAGCTGCTGCTGGCTTACCTGATAACGGGTTTTCTGCAGATTGCGGCAGAACTGCTGGCTGATTTTGGCCGCCAGCGCCGACATCATGACCAGCAAAATTAGCACCACCAGCAGCGCGACACCGCGCTGTTTTCGAACCGATTTTCCGCTCATTTGTTCTCTCCTGACGGAGCGGGCACCGGCTGCGGTTGTGGCTGCGCTGGCGTGGCCGCATCCCCCGATGGCGCAGGCGTTTGTTCTGCTGGAGCCGCCGGGGCGACCGGCATATCACCCGGCGTGGTAAATACCCAGCGCCAGGTATCGCCATTCTCCATGGTCAGCAGAAGTTCTACGCCGTCCGGCTGATGCGCCGTGTCGGTCCATTTGTTCTGCCAGCCCTCTTTCCAGAAGCGCCACGTCATCTCTTTGACATCGCTGAGGATCGGCACCTCTTCCGGCTTCACATCGGCAGGGCTGTCGATAACCGGCCAGATATCGCGCCACAGTTTTTTGTCCTCAAGCCGCCAGCGCACGCGCTCCAGCTGGACCTGACCGCTCACGCCGTTCAGCGTGGTCAGCTCCAGCGCATCGTCGTGCTGGACAAATACGTCAGGCTCGTTGCGTGGCGCGCGTGCCTGAAGCTGAAAGAAATCCCGCTCCAGCAGGTTATAGGCGCGCTGAAGCTGGTTGAGTTGAGTCGCCGCCACGTCGGTGGCGTTCGAGGTGCGCATCGCCCCGTCCAGAATTTGCCAGGCAAGCGTGCTGATAACCGCGAAGATGGTCAGCGCAATCATGATCTCCAGCAGCGTAAAGCCCTGCTGACGCTGAATGTGCTTGCTCATTTCACCTCTCCGGGTTCCGGTATCTGCAGGCTCAACACCGGTTTGTCTTCATCATCTTCGGTGTACACCTGCACTTCATCGGCAAAGCGATTTTCGGCGGTTTTCACCCGCTGCTTGCGCCAGATCCAGCTTCGCCCCCCCATGATTTCTGTCCCTGTCTGCAGGGCATCCGGGAACGGCGTGTTGCTCAGCTTTGCTTCCGCCAGCTGGTTTTCCGCCACCCAGCTCGCCTGCAGCGAATCGGCCAGGCCATGGGTAAAGCGCACGTTCAGCGAGACGGAGTTCATCAGCGCCAGCGCGGCGGTGGAGAAGATGACCAGAGCGACCATCACTTCCAGCAGGGTCATCCCCTGTTCTTTGCGTTTAGTCATCGTTCTCTACCGAAACCGGTGATGCCCCCTGCGATACCACGCGAAAGCGCTGCTTTTTATCGAAACTCTGCAGGGACAGCGTGAAGCGGCTTATCTCCCCGTCCGGCAAAAAGACAATCTGCGGCGTGGCGTCGGTTGTGGCAGCAATGCGCTGCGGTGACAGCGACACGTGCATCTCTTCCGGGAACTGGCCGTGGGTGACAATGCGCCCGGCGGTTAAGGGTTCCCAGTGTCGTTCGCCCTCTTTTTCGGCCCAGGTCACCAGCTGATATTCTGAGGTGGTGATCACCAGCCCAACGATATTTCCGTCCATTACTGCACGGTCTGAACCATATTCAACGAGGGCTTTTAACTGCTGACCGAAAATATCCGCGCCGCTGCGCGAGGGGATTGTCGACACCACCATCATGGCGCAGGAGGCAAATATCACCAGCGCCAGAATAATTTCCAGTAAGGTAAACCCACGTTGCTTATTCATTACTTCTCTTTTTTATCTAAAGACCAGTTGGTAATATCATCCGCGGTATTCGCTTCGGCATCCGGGCCCGCAGAGAAAACATCCACTGCGCCATGTTCGCCCGGGCTAACCAGAATATAATCATTGCCCCACGGATCTTCCGGCAGGCGGCGAATATAGCCATCATCACGGTAGTTTTTCGGGATTGGCGCGATATCAGGTTTGGTGACCAGCGCCTGCAAACCCTGCTCCGTCGTGGGGTAACGGTGGTTATCCAGCTTGTACATATCCAGCGAACCTTCCAGCGCCACAATATCGCTGGTTGCTTTCTGGGCATCGGCTTTTTCTTTATTCCCCATTAAATTTGGTACCACCATACTGGCGAGCACACCGAGAATAACGATCACCACCATTAATTCGAGCAAGGTAAAACCGGCCTGACCTTTCAGGCTATTTCGTTTTAAAGACATATTTAACCCACCATATTATTGAGCTGAAGAAGCGGTTGTAATATTGACAGCACGATAAATAAAACCACTGTCGCCATTGTCACCACCAGTGCCGGTTCAAATACCGACAGCGTTAACGTAATTCGATGCTGTAATGCCGATTCCTGGTTTTCCGCGGCGCGATCCATTAATGAACCTAATTCCCCGCTCTCTTCGCCGGAGGCAATCATATACAGCATGGTCGGCGGAAAGAGTTTCGCCTGGTCCAGCGCGTTATACAGAGAAGCGCCCTGACGTACGGTATCTGCCGCCTGCTCCAGCACCTGCCGGGCATAGAGGTTTTCGATCCCGTCCATCGCGATATACATCCCCTCCAGCAGCGGGACGCTACTGGCCTGCAGAATGCTGAGCGTGCGGATATAGCGGGCGCTGTTGATGGCGCAAACCAGCTTTTTAATCGGCGAGCCATTCACCAGCCAGCTGTGCCAGCGAAAGCGGTTCGTGGTTTTCTTTACCCACGTCTTAAAGCCCGCGATTGCGCCGAACAGCCCCCCGGCAATGTAGATCCCGTACGCCTGCAGAAAATCGCTCACCGCAATCAGCGTGCGGGTGGTGATCGGCAGCTGTTGTTTCATGTGCACGAACTGCTCGATGACCTGCGGCACCACCGCCACCAGCAGGATGCTGATCACCGCCACGGCAACCACCGTCAGGGTGATCGGGTAGACCATCGCCTGCGTCAGTTTGCTTTTCATCTTCTGGCGCTGCTCGTTGTACTCCGCCAGCTTCTCCAGCACATCGCCCAGGTGGCCGGTTTTTTCCCCGGCCATCACCAGCGTGCAGTACAGCTTGTCGAAGGTGCGCGGGAACTGGCTGAAGGCATCAAACAGCGTATGGCCTTCCACCACTTTCTCGCGGATCTCCGTCACCATAGCCGCCAGCTTTTTGTCTTCCGTCTGCTTTGAAATGGCCTTCAGGGCGCTTTCCAGCGGCAGCGACGCGTTAACCAGCGTTGACAGCTGACGGGTGAACATCGACAGCACCGGCACAGAGAGTCTGGTGCCGGTTTTGGCTTTAGCGCTGGCCGCATTTTCACGGGTTTCGGTGATGGTGAGCGGCATCAGCTTCTGCTCACGCAGCGACTGGCGCACCTGCTTAGGTCCTTCCGCCTGCAGCGTGCCGCGCTGGGTTTTTCCGGCGGCATCGGTCGCGGTCCACGCGTAGAAAGCCATTACTCATCGCCTCCACGCTCGGCGGTCACGCGCATCACCTCTTCAAGGGACGTGATACCGCTGATAACCTTCATCAGCCCGTTTTCGCGCAGGCTGTAGGCCTGTTTGAACAGCTCGGTCTCAATGGACATCTCATCTTTATCTTCATGAATGGCGCGGCGCATGGCGCTGTCGACCACCAGAAACTCGTGAATGCCCGCGCGTCCCTGATACCCGCTCTGGCGGCATTGGTCGCAACCAACGGCGCGATAGATGGCCTTTGGTGGCTTATCCATAAAGCTAAACAGCGCTTTTTCATTGTCATCCAGCGGACTGGTGGTACGGCAGTGCGGACACAGCCGACGCACCAGACGCTGGGCAATGACGCCGAGTAGCGACGAACCAATTAAAAAGGACTCCAGCCCCATATCCCGCAGACGGGTGATGGCCCCCGCCGCACTGTTGGTGTGCAGCGTAGACATGACCAGGTGACCGGTGAGCGACGCCTGCACCGCGATTTGCGCGGTTTCACCGTCACGAATTTCCCCGATCATCACCACGTCCGGATCCTGACGCAAAATGGCGCGCAGGCCGCGGGCAAAGGTCATGTCCACGCGCGGGTTGACCTGCGTCTGCCCCACCCCTTCCAGCTCGTACTCAATCGGATCTTCGACGGTCAGAATGTTGCGTTCATGTCCGTTCAGGGCCGACAGAATGGCATACAGGGTGGTACTTTTACCGGAGCCTGTCGGCCCGGTGACCAGGATGATGCCGTGCGGGCGGTTAATCAGCCCTTTCAGTTTTTCCAGCTCTTCATCAATGAGTCCGAGCTTGTTGATATCCGGTTTCAGGTTGCTCTTGTCGAGCAGACGCATGACCACGCGCTCGCCGTACTGCGACGGAATGGTCGAGACACGCACGTCAATCGCCTTGCGGCCAATGCGCAGGGAGATACGGCCATCCTGCGGCAGTCGTTTTTCGGCGATGTCGAGTTTCGACATGACCTTAATACGCGAGACCAGCAGCGGGGCCAGTTTACGTGCGGGCTGGAGCACCGGGCGCAGCACGCCGTCAACGCGGAAACGGATGCTCAGCGTGCGTTCAAAGGTTTCGATATGGATATCCGATGCACCGTCTTTTACCGCTTCGCCGAGAATGGCGTTGATCAGGCGGATCACCGGCGAGTTTTCGTCGTTATCCAGTAGATCTTCGTTGTCCGGGATCTCCTCGGTTAACGCCATCAGATCGATATCCGCATCCATATCGTCCACCAGTTGCTGCGAAACGCCGCTGTTCTGCTGCCAGATTTTGGCCAGCATCTCATCAAACGCCTCCGCGCTCAGCGTCTGGGGCACAAAGGCGCGCCCCAGTACCCGGCGCATCTCCAGTAGCGCAAACGCGGGGACGTCATCACGGATATAGACCGTGTCGTTCCAGAAAAGGATGCCGTTCTCCTTCGCAAAGCCGCTGGTGCAAAGCTGTTTCGTCAGTTCATCCACGCGTCACCCCCCCTTACTCTTTGAAGGGGTTGCGCGTGGTGGCAGGTGCGCTCACGCCGACCGGCATGGAGTGATCCTGCTTTGGATAGGCAGGCAGGACGGCGTTATCGGTGTTCTCAACAATGCCGAGCTTTTTCTCCTCCAGACGCTGCTGTTGACGGGCGCGGATCTGGTCGTATTTCTCCTTCGTCGCCGCGCTGTAGTTGTCGTCATCACGCAGGACGGTGGTATGGATAAAGACCATCAGATTGCGCTTCGACGTATCCTCCGAGGTATAGCGGAACAACTGTCCCACCAGCGGCAGATCGCCGAGCAGCGGCACTTTCGACACGTTCTGTTTGCTGACGTTTTCCATCAGACCGCCCAGCACCACCGTCTGGCCACTGTGGACCATCACTTCGTTGTTGATGGTACGGGTGTTGAAGGTTGGGCCGAGGCTGGCGTCTTCGGTGGCGCTGGCGTCAACGCTGGAGACCTCCTGCTCGATCTTCAGGTGGATCATGTCCCCGTCGTTGATCTGCGGAACAATCTTCAGCTTGGTACCGACGGTTTTACGCTCAACCGAGTTAAAGACGTTGTCGCCGCTGGTGGTCTGAGAACCCGACAGCACCGGCACATCCTGACCCACGTTGAACGACGCTTCTTTGTTATCCAGCGTCACCACGCTTGGCGTGGAGAGAATATCGTTCTTGCCGCTGGTGGAGAGCGCGGTCAGCAGTGCACCATAGTCACCGTTGAAGAAACCGGTCGCCAGGCCAGTAAAGGAGGCCCCTTTGATCGTGCCGTTTTTGACCTGGCTAATGGGCAGACCGGTTGAACCGAACTGCACGCCGCCGTGTTTGCCGGTCCACTGCACGCCGAGATCCATGCCGTTACCGTCCTGCACTTCCGCAATGATGGCTTCCACCAGCACCTGCGGACGACGAATATCCAGCTTGTCGATCACCTTCTCCAGCGAGTTCATGACGTTTGGCTGAGCGGTGATCACCAGCGAGTTGGTGGACTCATCGGCGGTGATATTCAGCTCGCTATTGGTTGTGGCGGTTTTGCTTTTCGCGGTACCGGCTTTGTCTTTCAGCTGCTCACCGATACCGGTCAGCACCGGCACCACTTTCGAGGCGTTGGCGTATTTCAGGTAGAAGACGCGGGTATTGCCCTCGTTGTTCTGTTCGCGGTCGAGCTGGCCAATCAGCGAGCGGGTACGCGCGCGGGCATCTTCGGTGCCGCTGATCACCAGGCTGTTGGTTTCATCATCGGCCACCACTTTAGTCGCCAGCTGCGGGGCGTTTTGCCCTTTCTGCTCTTCATTGTTGAGATTATTCAACATATCGGAGAGCTCTTTCGCCGAGGCATAGCGCAACGGTACGATTTCACGACGCTGCATACCGGAACGGTCCACGCGCTCAACCAGATCCACCAGGCGGTTCACCACCGAGGCTTTCCCGGTTAACAGCAGCACGTTAGAGGGTTCAAAATGGACCACGTTGCCGATCCCCGAGGCATCGTTCAGCTGGCGCAGCAGCGGGGCCAGCTCGCGCACGGGGACGTTCTCCATGCGCACTACGCGGGTGATGATCTCATCCCCTTTGCCCGGGTTTTTACTGTCGGCCACCGGCACCCCGGCGGTACGCGCCACGCTGGAACGCACCACTTTGATCATGCCGTTATCCATTGGGATCACCGACAGACCGTAGAGATCCAGCACGCTCAGGAAGAACTGATAATATTCCTCTTCCGACAGCACGTTATAGGTTCTCACCGACACCGTGCCCTGAACGGACGGATCGACGAGAATCGTTTTATTCAGATTGCGACTTACCGTATCGATAAATTCGCGAATATCGGTATTTTTAAAACTGGCGCTAAAGTTGGCTGCAAACAGCGAACCGGAATATAACGACAATGCGGTCAGCGCCACGCACGCCCATGGAAATTTCTTCATGATTTACACTTGTTAATTGTTTAGAACATTAACCCGAATATTTTCAAGGTGAGCGTGCCGTCTGACGACGACCTCCGCTTCTTTCATTTTCGACCAGTTGGCGATAATATTTTTCGCCTGCGCTTCTTTCGTCATATCGACGTCATTCACTTTCACCACCACATCACCCTGTTTCAGTCCTGTTTCACTGTAAAAAGGCGAAGCATTGCGTGGATTAATGTTAAAGCCTTCCAGTTGGCCTTTATCGATTAACGGTTTTAACACCAGATAATCATCGAGATGCAGACTGTCCGCGCCGGCATCTTTTTTCGATTTCGTCACCGGGCTATTGCCTGCATCGCCCTTAAAATAAGGCGGCTGTTTGAGGGCGAGCGTTTGCTTCGTGCCTTCATACTGAACAACCACGTTATCTTTATTAATTTCATCCACATACGCGTCGTCGAACCCCACCAGCGGTTCCCCTTCCCGGTAGCTCTGCTGCCCGGCGGGGGTCTTAATCACGGCGAACGACAGCCACGACTCATCGCTGCGGATGATGCCTTCAATTTCTGCAGACAGCGGCGCTTTTACTGCCGCCGGAACGTCGGCCTGACGGACCGCAGCCGTAAAAAGACCAAACGTTTTGTCACTGTTACGCGGTTTTAGCGGCGCTTTATCAGCATTCGCTAACTTATTCGTAACCTTTTTATAATCTTTAAAAACGACATAACCCTGCTGGCTGCAAAAAATTAGCATGACTAGCATTATGCAGGGCGTCATTAGCCTGGAAAGGAATGCGTTCCTCATTATTATCGGGCCTTTTAGCAAAGCAGGAATTCGCAGCGGTATGCTGCATAACTTAGTGAGCAAATAGTAATAAGCGTGACCAGTGCAAACCACCGGCTTCGCTATTAACTTTAATGAAGAAAATGATTGACCGGAAAAAAAGGGAATGTTAGATGCAGCCTGACAGGTTATTTTTACTCTGGTGTTAAATTGACCATGACAGGGGCTTACCGTACTTTTCGCCCATTGCTATTAAAGAGAAGAGACGGTAAGTCGTTATGTATCAGAGCCATTTTAAATTCAGTACCCCGCCGTTCAGAAATATCACCCGCAAGTCGGGCGATTTTCTGGTGCCTTATCATCAGGATGTGTTTAATCTTCTGAAAGAGAAAAGCCAGCAGGCAGGGATCACCGGGCTCTTTTACCACGACAGCGAACTGCTGGGGCAGTTCAGCGATGCCCTCAAAGCCAGCAGCAAGTCGGTGCTCTGCATTAATGCCTTTCCGAAGCTGAGCGCCAGTAGCCTGCTCTTCAAACTCAACCCGGTAGCGAAAGAGAAGAACAAGCTCCAGGCGGTTGACGCCATTATTCGCCTGTGGCGCGATGCGAAGTCGACCCACAAGGTGCTGGTCATTTCCCAGGCGCAGGCGATGAAGGCCAGCGGCTATGACGTCCTGGGCATACTGCTTACCCGTGCGCAGGAGCTGGATGTTCGCCTGTCGATTGTGCTGATGGGCACGGCCGACCAGGAAGTGATGCTGAAAGCCTCTGCCCTGCAGGAATATGTGCTGACCTGCCACACCCTGCGCAACCTGACCTGCCGCGAGTTCCTGAGCTACGTTGACGCCCAGTGCCACGAGCACGGCGCGGATGTCTCTCCGCTGACGCCCGCTCGCGTGAAAAAAATCCACGCCCTGACTAAAGGCAACATCAGCAAGCTGAACGAACTGGCTCATCTTTCCATGCTGGCCGCCTGGACCGAACGGGCGCCAAACGTTGGACCGCGTCATTTGCGTCTCGCCACCGGTGAAGCCCTGCCAGCGCCTAAGCGTGGTAAAACGCTGGCCTCCATCGGGTTGTTCGCGTCCGTCCTGTTCGCCGCCTGCGGCTGGATGATGACCTCGTCCATTACGGCAAAACTGCCGGTGGCGCTGCCGGTACCGGCCAGCTGGAAACAGCAGGTAAAAACGCCAGACGCGCCGGTACTGCCGGTTATCGAACAGGAGGTGGTGAATCAGCCCGATGCCATGCACCAGCTTTATGCCATGTGGGGCTATGACGCCTCTGCCGACGATGCCCTGTGCCAGAATGCCGCAAAAGTGAACCTGATGTGTAAACAGGGTAATGCCTCCCTGGACACGCTGGCTAATGACGGTTACCCGTGGGTGAGCGAGATTAAAACAGGCGATCACATTAATTACGCCGTCGTGGCGCGTGCCGGGAAAAATTCCCTCGATCTGCTGATGAACAACCGCACCTGGCAGGTGAGCCGCACGTGGTATAACCAGCACGCAACGGGCAATTACACCCTTCTGCACCGCCTGACCCCGTCAGGCAAAGACGAAATCACCGCCGCCAGCGACAGTAAAGATCTTGAGTGGCTGGATCAGCAGCTGAGCGTGGCGCTGGGCGAAAACGAAACGCACGATAAAAACTGGACGGCGGAACTGATGAAGCGCACCCGCGAATTCCAGGAAAAAATGCACCTCCGCGTCGACGGTATTCCGGGTGAAGACACTCTGATGCAGCTGATGCGCGAAACCCATACCACGCCGAGCGTGTTGATCCAGACAACCCAGGCTAACCCGACTACGCAAGAGAAGCACGCATAATGTCTACCATCTGCCTCGCTGCCCAGCGCAGCTATACCACCGGGGAACCGGTCTGGTTCTCATGGCGTTTGCCGTCATTCAGTAAAATTATCAGCGTGGTGACGCTCTGGTGTCTGGGGCTGTGCGCGCTGATCGTCGCAGGCCTCTATGCGCACGTGTACTGGAACCTGCGCCACCCGGCACCGGTGATAAAAAAGGTGAGCGTCGCGAAGCCAGACACCACCCTTTCTGATATGCATTACGTGTATGTCACCAAACCGTTCCCGCACCCGCAGCCAAAGCCACAGTCGGTAAAAGTGCAGGAAGATTTACCGCCGATGGACAATATGCCCATTAATAGCGACGAAAATGACTGGCAGCAGGCACCTGATGGCGCATTGCCGGACAGCCCCGTCACGCATGATACCTCGCGCGATACCTTACCCGGCACCGAAGCGCACGAACAGGCGATGAAACACGCGCAGGCAACGCAGCCGGATGAAGACAATTCATTAAAAACGTTATTTATGCAGGCGCTAAAACAGCAGCAGGATGATATGGCGAAGGGAAAAATGCCCGCACCACCGGTTGACGAAACGCAAAATGCGTCTCCTTCGATAATAAAAGGAGACGCGGGAGGGGATTAATATTTTTCCGGCAGGGTGGTCAGGCTAATCAGTCGCCCTTTTTCGACCACAATATATTGACCTTTTTTCAGGTCTGAGAGAATTTTAATAATGGTGCTACGTGCCAGGTTGGTGTATTCCTGAATATAATCATAAATATTAATATCTCGCTGATGATCAACAATCAGTTCGTTAATTTCTATCAGGAATTCACGGACGACGGAGTACGCGCTGCGGGCAACCAAAACATCATCACGCTTGCTGAGCAAACAGATATACCATGCCAGCACTTTAGTCAGTTCAGGCCACAGCCCGTGCTGAGTCATTAACTGCTGGAATTCGTCCTTATGTATGGTACGAACCACGGTATTACTGCGTACCACGCCCTGCATATGCGTAGAGTTGTAGAAAATAGCGGAGAGACCAAAGATACATTGTCCCTGTAGCGTAAACATACATAAGTCATCAGAACTGCGGCGGAACTCGACTTCTCCGCTGACGATAATGTGAATATTATCGGAGTTGCAGGTTGATATTTTTTGCCATTTTCTTAACGTTTTTTCTTCATACCCGGCCGTTGCAGAAATAATGGCTTCCATTTCATGATGGGGACGTGTTTTTTTACCAAAAATGCTTAACATTATTATACCCAATTAAGATGTTTAAATAAGAAAATTATCCGACAAGGCGTTACGTTGCCGTAAAATGTGTTGGTATTCTTTTTGAAATTAAAAAAACCAGAAGAGGACTGTTTCTTTAATTTGATTCATGCTGTGAATCGATGAATCAATCTTAGATGAGGGCGATTTTAAATCAATTTACTTAAAATGAATTGAGAATGTACTTAAGATTAATCTTATGATCATGCTCACAAAAACGAGGCATTCGGGTTAATCCCGAAGGATTACCCCTGCCCGTATTTCTCTAAAAGTGCTTCGGCAATGGCCAGCGTTTCCACATCTGCCACGCCGTTCCACAGCTGCGGCCTGAAGTGCATCTGGAAGACCATAATGATGCGCTTCTGCTGAGCGGGGGTGCTGTTGTCGGGAACCTCGTAACCGTAACGCGCGAGCAAATCGAGTAACGCTGCGGTCTCCACGGCCTGATACCGTGGCCGCCCGTTCATATAGAACGCCACCCGGGACGCGTCGGGCCAGGCGCCAATCCCCTGCTCTGCAAGCTCGCGCCACGGGAACAGCGGACCGGGATCGTCCTTGCGCTGAGGCGCGATATCCGCATGGGCCACCACGTTCTCGGGTTTAATGTGATAGCGGGCGATAATGTCCTTTGCGAGCGGCACCAGGGCCGCAATTTGCGCGGGTTCGAACGGGGAAAAGTGTTTTACCCCGGCCGTTTTTTGCCAGCCGCGATTCTCAAGCTCAATGCCAACCGACGTATCATTAATACGGTTGGTGCCGCGCCAGAAGCTGATACCCGCATGCCAGGCCAGTTCGTTCTCGGGAACCAGCTGCCAGATGCGCGGTTTACCGTCCGGTGCGGGCGGCTTCGCCGGGATCAAATAGTGGGAGCTGACGTTCTTGTCCGTCAGCGTGGCCAGCGAACTGTCAAAGTCATCCGCCGTATAGTGGATAACCAGCACCTTGATGCGCGGATAGGCCGCCTGCGCCTGGTGGCGGGTATCCAGTTCATAGGCGCCTTTATCCACAATGCCTTTTTCCGTGGCACACCCTGCCAGCAACAGCGCCAGCAGGAGTGTTGAAAACGCGCGTTTCATCGACGGGTTTTCACCGCCGTACCGCTTACGCTCACCATCAGCATGCTGGCATCTTTACCGACGGTTTCGTAGTCGATATCAATCCCCACGACCGCATCCGCCCCCAGTGCTTTGGCCTGTTCGCCCAGCTCCTTAAAGGCGATTTCCCGGGCTTTACGCAGCTCTTTTTCATAAGCGCCAGAGCGACCGCCGACGATATCGCGGATACCGGCAAAGAAATCGCGAAAAATGTTGGCCCCCAGAATGGCTTCGCCCGTGACCACACCGCAATACTCGGTAATCGGCTGCCCTTCCAGGGTTGGCGTTGTTGAAAACTGCATGGTTTCTCTCCTTCTTTAGCGTTCAATGCCTTAGCCCATAACTTCACCAGCATTATCGGTTCGTTACGCTATGATTGAAAGGATAGTTAATAAATAAGGAAATCAACATGCGCTACTCTGCTTTAACGCTTTTGGTGCCCTGCGCGCTGGTGCTCAGCGCGTGTACCACCACGGTCACGCCAGCCTTTAAGGATATCGGTACCCGCAGCGGCCCCTGTATAGAGGGCGGCCCGGATACCGTGGCGCAACAGTTCTATGATTATCGCATTCAACACCGCAGCAACGATCTCACCGGCCTGCGTCCGTATCTGAGCGATGGGCTGGCAAAACTGCTGAACGATGCCACGCGCGATCCGCAGCACAACGCGCTGCTGAAATCCGATCCGTTCTCCAGCCGCACGACGTTGCCGGACAGCGCCGAAGTGGCCAGCGCCTCGACCATCCCGAACACCGATGCGCGTAACATCCCCCTGCGCGTGAAGCTGACCCAGGGCACCCAAACCTGGCAGGATGAAGTGCTGATGATCCGCGAAGGCCAGTGCTGGGCGGTGGATGACGTACGCTATATCGGCGGGAGCGTTCATGCCCCGGCAGGCACGCTGCGCCAGTCGATTGAGAATCGCTAAACCCACTGTTTCAGAATTGTAAACCCCGAAAAATGTGCGGCATTTCATGCGGAATGCCGACATTTATACTCGCCGACCTTGGGCTTCGCTATTTTGTGCTATGTTTAAGGGGTATTACGGGTTATATTTAACTTTTAACGCAGAAATATTGCATAACTATTCTGTCAACGGTACTATCTGCGGCCTCAATTGCTATAGATTGCCTGGATGAGTAAAGACTGCCCCGATGAGTATTAAACTAAACGGCATTAACTGCTTCTACGGCGCACACCAGGCGCTGTTCGACATCACGCTGGAGTGCCCGGAAGGCGAAACGCTGGTTTTGCTTGGCCCAAGTGGCGCGGGTAAAAGTTCTCTTTTGCGTGTCCTTAATCTGCTTGAAATGCCCCGTTCAGGAACGCTGGCTATCGCCGGTAACCACTTTGATTTTGCGAAAACGCCGTCCGATAAAGCGATTCGTGAACTGCGTCAAAACGTTGGCATGGTCTTCCAGCAATACAACCTCTGGCCGCATCTGACCGTCCTGCAAAACCTGATTGAAGCGCCCTGCCGCGTTCTCGGTTTGAGCAAGGATCAGGCGATGGCGCGTGCTGAAAAGCTGCTGGAGCGTCTGCGCCTTAAGCCCTACAGCGATCGTTATCCGCTGCACCTCTCCGGGGGTCAGCAACAGCGTGTGGCGATTGCCCGTGCGCTGATGATGGAGCCAGCGGTACTGCTGTTTGATGAGCCGACCGCTGCGCTGGACCCGGAAATCACCGCCCAGATCGTGAGCATCATTCGTGAGCTGGCGGAAACCAACATTACTCAGGTCATCGTCACCCATGAAGTGGAAGTGGCGCGTAAAACCGCCAGCCGTGTGGTCTACATGGAAAACGGGTATATCGTTGAGCAAGGTGATGCGAGTTGCTTTACCAACCCGCAAACCGATGCCTTCAAAAACTACTTATCTCACTGAGAGTGCCAGGGAAAATGATAATGAAAAAAGTATTGATTGCCGCGCTGCTCGCTAGCGTCAGCCTTTCCGCTACCGCAGCCCAGACCATCCGTTTCGCCACCGAAGCGTCCTATCCTCCGTTTGAATCTATCGACGCCAACAACAAGATTGTGGGCTTCGATGTCGATCTGGCTAACGCGCTGTGTAAAGAGATCGACGCGACCTGTACCTTCAGCAACCAGGCGTTTGACAGCCTGATCCCAAGCCTGAAGTTCCGCCGTATCGACGCCGTGATGGCCGGTATGGACATCACCCCAGAGCGTGAAAAGCAGGTGCTGTTCACCACGCCGTACTATGACAACTCCGCCCTGTTTATTGGTCAGAAAGGGAAATTTACCTCTGTTGACCAGCTGAAAGGCAAAAAAGTGGGCGTACAGAACGGCACCACGCACCAGAAATTCATCATGGATAAACATCCGGAAATCACCACCGTGCCTTACGACAGCTACCAGAACGCGAAGCTGGATCTGCAGAACGGCCGTATCGATGGCGTGTTTGGTGACACCGCGGTAGTAACCGAATGGCTGAAAGCCAACGATAAACTCGCGCCAGTGGGCGACAAAGTGACCGATAAGGACTACTTCGGCACAGGTCTGGGGATTGCCGTTCGTCAGGGCAACACTGAGCTGCAGCAGAAATTCAACGCTGCGCTGGAAAAAGTGAAGAAAGACGGCACCTACGAAACCATCTATAAAAAATGGTTCCAGAAGTAATTCCTGATGAATGAAATTCTTCCTTTAGCAAGCGCCGCCGGGATGACCGTCGGCCTTGCCGTTTGCGCACTGATTATCGGCCTGGTGCTGGCGATGTTCTTTGCGGTATGGGAATCTGCAAAGTGGTTCCCTGTCGCCTGGACCGGCTCCGCGCTGGTCACCGTGCTGCGTGGGCTACCGGAGATTCTGGTGGTCCTGTTTATCTATTTCGGTTCCTCACAGCTGCTGCTGACGCTGTCGGACGGCTTTACCCTCAATCTTGGCGTCGTGCAGATCCCGGTGCAGATGCAGATTGAAAACTTCGACGTCAGCCCGTTCCTCTGTGGCGTCATTGCCCTTTCCCTGCTCTATTCTGCGTACGCGTCGCAAACCCTGCGCGGTGCGCTGAAAGCGGTACCGCAAGGACAATGGGAATCTGGCCAGGCGCTGGGAATGTCGAAAGCGGCGATCTTCTTCCGTCTGGTGATGCCGCAGATGTGGCGTCATGCCCTGCCGGGTTTAGGGAACCAGTGGCTGGTGCTGCTGAAAGATACCGCGCTGGTGAGCCTGATAAGCGTTAACGATTTAATGCTGCAGACCAAAAGCATCGCTACCCGCACCCAGGAGCCGTTTACCTGGTACATTGTGGCGGCGGCTATCTACCTGGTGATCACGTTGCTGAGTCAGTACATCCTTAAGCGTATTGACCTGCGTGCGACGCGCTTTGAACGGAGACCAGGCTGATGCTGGACTATTTACCCGAGCTGATGAAAGGGCTGCACACCAGCCTGACGTTGACCGTGGCGTCCATCATCGTGGCGCTGATCCTGGCACTGATCTTTACCATCATCCTGACGCTGAAAACGCCGGTGCTGGTGTGGATTGTGCGCGGCTATATCACCCTCTTTACCGGTACGCCGCTGCTGGTGCAGATCTTCCTGATTTACTACGGCCCGGGCCAGTTCCCGTCGCTGCAGGAGTATCCGGTTATCTGGCATCTGCTCTCTGAGCCGTGGCTGTGTGCCCTGATCGCCCTTTCACTGAACAGCGCCGCCTACACCACTCAGCTGTTCTACGGAGCGATCCGCGCCATTCCGGAAGGACAATGGCAGTCCTGCGGCGCGCTCGGCATGAGCAAAAAAGATACGCTGGCCATTTTGCTGCCGTACGCCTTTAAGCGTGCCCTCTCCTCTTACTCCAACGAAGTGGTGCTGGTGTTCAAGAGTACCTCGCTGGCCTACACCATCACCCTGATGGAAGTGATGGGCCACGGGCAACTGCTCTATGGACGCACCTACGATGTGATGGTGTTTGGCGCGGCAGGCGTGGTGTATCTGGTAGTTAACGGACTGTTGACGCTGATGATGCGCCTGATCGAGCGTAAAGCGCTGGCGTTTGAGCGCAGAAATTAATCACGTAAATGCATAAAACGGTATTGATAGAGCGGGTAACCTGATGGGTTATCCGCTTTTTTTTATTACACAATAAATATTTAATCATTTATATTGAATATAAATTCATTAAATGGCATTGTACTTTCATAAGACCTACAGACGGGAGTATTACAATGAAAAAGTTAGTTCTGGCCGCATTACTGGCAACGTTTGCCGCAGGCGCAACGGCTGCCGATAAAATCAATTTCGGCGTTTCTGCCACATATCCGCCATTTGAATCGCTGGATGCCAGCAACCAGATCGTGGGTTTTGATATCGATCTGGCGAAAGCACTGTGCAAACAGATGCAGGCCGACTGCACCTTTACCAACCATGCCTTTGACAGCCTGATCCCGTCCCTGAAATTTAAAAAATACGACGCGGTGATCTCCGGTATGGACATCACGCCAGAGCGTAGCAAGCAGGTGGCCTTCACCGACCCATACTACGCCAACTCGGCGGTGGTCATTGCGAAGAAAGGGGCTTATAAATCCTTTGATGAGCTGAAAGGCAAACGCATCGGGATGGAAAACGGCACCACGCACCAGAAGTACCTGCAGGACAAACATCCTGAAGTGAAAACCGTGGCGTATGACAGCTATCAGAACGCGATTATCGACCTGAAAAATGGCCGTATCGATGGCGTATTTGGTGACACCGCGGTCGTAAACGAATGGCTGAAAACCAACCCGCAGCTCGGTACGGCAACCGAAAAAGTGACCGATCCGCAGTACTTCGGTACGGGTCTGGGCATTGCGGTGCGTCCGGATAACAAAGCGTTGCTGGCCAAACTGAACGGCGCGCTGAAGGCGATTAAAGCTGACGGTACGTATCAGAAAATCAGCGACCAGTGGTTCCCGCAGTAACTTTTTTTGCCGGGTGACGGCTTCGCCTTACCCGGCCTACGGGGGGAGTTGTAGGCCGGGTAAGCGCAGCGCCACCCGGCACTCTCTCACAACGGCACGAAGAACCTGAACCGCGCCCCGCTCACCGACTCCATCAGCCTGATCCCTCCCCCGTGTAGTTCCAGCATCCGTTTGACAATCAACAGCCCTAACCCACCGCGATTCTCCCGCGTTGCCTGCGGATTCAACGCTGAAGGCCGCTGGAACAGATCGTCGCGCAGCGCGGCATCCACACCGGTTCCTGAATCGGCCACCTCAACCTGTAGCTTTTCATTCTCCTGCCATACGGCGAGACGGATCTTGCCGCCGGTGGGGGTATGGCGGATGGCGTTATCCAGCAGATTGGTCACCACGCGCTCTATCATCGAGACATCGGCATACACCAGCGGCAGCGGCCCGGGAACGTCTATCTGGAGCTGAAGCTCGCGCGTGCGCGCCGTGAGCTCAAACTTTTGCGCCACGTCGGAAATAAGCTCTCCCATCGCAAAACGCTCGCGCTGGGGCTTGATGCCGCCGTGCTCAAGACGCGCAAGCTCAAACAACTGCTGTGACAGATGACGCACCTTTTGCCCCTGACGCAACGCCGTGGCGAGGTATTGCTGATGCTCCTGCGGCGTCAGGGTGGCGGATTTCAGCGACAGCGTTTCCAGATAGCCCAGCAGCGAGGTCAGCGGCGTGCGTAAGTCGTGGGAAATATTGGCGATAAACTCCCGGCGCTGGCGGTCGCTGTCGGCCAGTTGATCCCACTGGTGGGTGATTTTGCGTGCCAGCTCGATAAAACTGTTACGCAGGACCGCCACTTCATCTTTTGCTGTCGCATCCGGCTGTTGGACCGCCAGCGCGCGTATCGCGCTCATGCTGTCATGCTCCAGCCCGGCCACTTCACGCGTCAGCCGTTTAACCGGACGCGTGACCCAGTACCAGATCAGTAAGCCCGCCAGCAGGCCAAACAGCGCCACCCACAGCATTGACCAGAGCACCGTACTCCACAGCGCCTTGTGCCAGGCCATGTCCGCCAGCGCGTTCGACTCCTCGCCCTGTAAAATAATATACAGATAGCCTTTAAGCTCGCCGTCCTGACGTAACGGCGTCGCGCTGAACACTTTCTTGTTCTGGCTACGCGGATCGTCGCCAAAAACCGGCATGGCCGCACCGCTGAGGAACTCCTGTACCGGCGCGAGATTGATGCTTTGTCGCTGAATATGGCCCGGCGGGGCGGCATCGGCCAGAATATCGCCATCCGGGGAGACGACGTACAGTTCCACGCTCGGGTTGAAGGTCATCAGCCTGTCAAAGAGCGGTTTCAGCGCGGTACGGTCGACCCTGCCCTGGGCGTTCAGAATTGGTTCGCGCTGCACGATCTGTTGCGCCAGGCCGCCAGAGAGACGCTGAACCATGGCGTTACCATACTGCATGCTGCTGTAGAGCTGGACGGCGCAGGCGACGGCGGCACAGAGCATCATCAATAAAATGAACAGCAGCGTCAGGCGCTGGCTCAGGCTAAAGCGGCGCATCATGGTGCGGCTCCGCAAATTTATAGCCTTTGCCCCAGACGGTGCGAATGATCTCCGGCTCGGCAGCGTCTTTTTCAATCTTGATGCGCAGGCGGTTGATATGGGTGTTAACGGTATGCTCGTAACCTTCGTGCTGATAGCCCCACACCTGCTCCAGCAGCGCCAGACGCGAGAAGACCTCGCCAGGATGGCGGGCAAAGAAGTACAGCAGTTCAAACTCGCGCGGGGTGAGATCCACTATCTGGCCGTGAAGCAGCACGCTGCGGGCCAGCGGGTCGATCGTCAGGCCATGCGCCTGAATATTCCCGGCACTCTGCGCCTGCCCCATCGCCTGCTGGCGGCGGAACAGCGCCTTAATGCGCGCAATCAGCTCCTGCACCGAGAACGGTTTTGCCAGATAATCATCCGCGCCGGTTTCCAGGCCGGTGATCCGATCGGTTTCGCTGCTGCGGGCGCTAATAATGATCACCGGCAGGTAGCGGGTCATCTGGCGAATACGACGGCAAATCTCCAGACCGTCGACGTTGGGGAGCATAAGATCGAGGATCACCGCGTCCCACGGCTGTTTTTCAAGGCACTGTAACGCGTTGCCGCCGTCGGGCTCGTGGGTAATGGTGTAGCCTTCATCTTCTAAATTGAGTCGCAGAAGTGCCGCGATATCGTGGTCATCTTCCACCAGCAGGATCTGCTTCATGGGTAAGCCTTATTTCATCTCTTATGACGTAAGCTTACCTGATTTCGCAGGGTTGAAGAGTTCACATTTTGTTGAAGATTTTGCGGATGTCATGCCGGGTGGCGGCTACGCCTTACCCGGGATGCGGGTTAACAACGTCAACACTTCATAATGCGCGGTATGCGGGAACATATCGAAAAGCTGAACGCGTTCAATACGGTAGCCCGGCAGATGAGCGATATCTGTCGCCATGGTACGGGCGTTGCAGCTGGAGTAAATAATGTAATCCGGCGCCATCTGGCTCAGATAGTCGCACAGCGCCTTGCCAATGCCCCGGCGCGGCGGGTTGACCAGCACCAGCTCCGGTACGTTGCCCTGCCCGGTCGCGAACTGCGTGGAGTCCAGCGCCTGGAAGTGCAGATTGGTTAATCCGAGCTCAGCGGCAGACTGTTTCGCGCAGGCAATCGCTTCGGCGGCGATCTCAATCCCGGTCAGCTGCATCTCGGGCGTGGCGCAGTGCAGACCAAAGCCCCCGACACCGCAGAACAGATCCCACATATGATGGATGTTTAACGCCCTCACCCAGTCGCGGGCGGTGGCATATAACGCACTCGCCACCGTCGGGTTGGTCTGGAAGAAACTTTGCGGGCGGATCCACAGCGGCACGTTGTTGAACGTTTCCGCCAGTGCATGCTGCCCGGTGAAGAAGATCTCTGTCTCCCCCTCCATAATCGCCATATGCACCGGCTGAATATTGGCGGTAATGACCTTCAGCTGCGGAAGCTGCTCCTGCAGCCACGGCAGCGCCGCGCGCAGTTGTTCCAGCTTGGCTTGCGAGCGCAGCACGAAACGCAGCATCATACCGCCGTCCATCTGGCTCTCGGTCAGGAGGAGATATTTCAGCTCGCCGCGCTTACGGGCGACGTTATAAGGCGTTAACCCCGCGCGGGCAATAAACGGTTTGAGTGCCGCGAAGACCGGCTCAAACGAGGCAGGATAAAGCGGGCAGCCGGTGAGATCTTCCGGCGTACCGTCGCGATGCAGCATGCCCAGCAGCGGTTTTTCTACGCTGCCGCTGACCACCATTTTGGCTTTATTACGAAAACCCTGCTCCGGGCCGCTGACGGGGGCGCACCACTCACCCACCGCATGTTCAGCCAGCAGCTGTTGCAGGTCGGCCATTTTGGCGGTGAGTTGTTGAGAGACCGGCTGTTCTATCCACTGACAGGAGCGACAGCGTCCGGCGTCATAGAGTGCGCACTGCATAGGAAAACCTTAAGAATAACGAGGGCTGCGATTATACACATTATTGCAGGCGGAAGAACCGCCGGCTTGAGGCTGGAGCAAAGAGCAGCAGGAGCACCAGCATATCGGGTAATTTCTGCATGACCAGCGCATGGAAGATCTCGCGTTTGGATCCACCGGCAATGCTGAACAGCTCCGGATAGCCATAGCCCAGCGAGGCGGCCCACAGATAGCTGGCGGCGGTCACCTGCGTCAGCAGATAGACCCAACGCGCCCAGTTGCGCCCTTTAACCAGCGAAAACGCGCAGTAGATTTCGATAAACACCAGCACAAGGCTGCTGAGGAATACCAGCGTGAGGTTCCAGGTTTGCACGCTGCGGTGAATGAACTCACCGATGCCGCGCGCCCCCAGGGTGTTGAGGATCATCAGTACATCAAGACAGCGGATCATAATAATAGCGAGCGCCGCCACCTGCACCAGCGCAGGAACGTTTGGACGAGCGTGCGTAAGACGTGATTTTTTTAATAATCCCAATGTTTTACTTCCCTGAAAAACAGTGCCGCGTCATGCGCGGCACATCACTGGAAATAATAATTCCTTCAGCCGCGTCTTGCACGCTGGATATCGCGCACGCGCTGCTTTTCCGCGCGCGCCATCAAATACCAGGCGATAAATCCGACAATTCCGACCACGCCGAGGATAATCGACGCCAGGGCGTTGATCTCCGGGTTCACCCCCATGCGCACGCTGGAGAAGACCAGCATTGGCAACGTCGTCGCCCCTGGCCCGGAGACAAAGCTGGCGATCACCAGATCGTCGAGCGACAGGGTAAAGGCCAGCAGCCAGCCGGAGATCACCGCCGGCATAATCATCGGCAGCGTAATGATGAAAAAGACCTTCACCGGCGTCGCACCGAGATCCATCGCCGCCTCTTCAATGGAGCGATCCAGCTCGCGCAGACGCGAGGAGATGACCACCGCCACGTACGCGGTACAGAAGGTCACATGCGCCAGCCAGATGGTGAGCATGCCGCGATCCGCCGGCCAGCCAATGGCATGCGCCAGCGCCACAAACAGCAGCAGCAGCGACAGGCCGGTGATCACGTCCGGCATCACCAGCGGCGCGGTGATCATAAAGGCAAAGCCGTTCGAGCCGCGAAAACGCCCGAAGCGCACCATCACCAGCGCGGCAATCGTGCCCAGCACGCAGGCCATCGTGGCCGCCAGCGCCGCGATGGTCAGGCTCAGCCCCACCGCGCTCATCATCGCATCGTCGTGGAACAGCTCGCTGTACCAGCGCGTCGACCAGCCAGCCCATACGGTGACCAGTTTGGAGCTGTTGAACGAGTAGATCACCAGCATCAGCATCGGCGCATACAGGAAGGTAAAGCCGATCACCAGGATCGCAATTCGCCACGGAGAGCGCACTACCGGTAAGTTGTTCATCCGTGGTCTCCCATCTGTTTCTGCTGATGCTTGTGGAACCACATGATCGGCACGATCAGTAGCAGCAACATCACGATCGCCACCGCGGAGGCCACCGGCCAGTCGCGGTTATTGAAGAACTCCTGCCACAACACGCGGCCAATCATGATGCTGTCCGGGCCGCCGAGCAGTTCCGGGATCACAAACTCCCCAACCGCCGGAATAAACACCAGCATCGACCCGGCGATAATCCCGCCTTTGGTCAGCGGCACAATCACGCTGAAGAAAGTCTTCAGCGGACGGGCGCCCAGATCCAGCGAGGCTTCCACCAGCGAGTAGTCGATACGCGTCAGCGCCGTATAGATCGGCAGCACCATAAACGGCAGGTAGGCGTACACAATCCCGATATAGACCGCGAGATTGGTGTGCAGAATAGTCAGCGGCTGATCGATAACCCCTAACCACATCAGGAAGTTATTCAGCACCCCGTTATTTTTCAGGATCCCCATCCACGCGTAGACGCGGATCAGGAACGAGGTCCACGACGGCAGGATCACCAGCAGCAGCAGAATATTGCGCGTCGAGGGCTTACTGTGCGCCACCGCCCATGCCAGCGGGTAGCCCATCAGCAGACAGCAGAGCGTGGAGATCGCCGCCACCTGCAGCGACTGCAGATAGGCTTCGACATAAAGCGGATCTTCCGTCAACTGAAGGAAGTTGCCAAGGTTAAGCGTCAGCGTCAGCTGTCCGTCTGCCCAGTCCAGCAGATTGGTGTAGGGCGGGATCGCCCGCGCCATTTCCGCCAGGCTTATCTTGAAAACGATCAGGAACGGCAGCATGAACAGCAGGATCAGCCACACGTAAGGCATGGCAATCACCAGCTTGCGGCCGTGGTTCATCTGCATGCGCGCCAGCCAGTGCGCAAAGCCGCCCGGTTTTTCGACGCGGGCTGGCGGTTCAAGTGTACTCATTGGCCGCTCCTTATACCGTCAGCACGACACAACTGTCCGCATCCCAGCACAGACGCACTTCGTCGCCCCAGGTCGGCAGTCCTTTACGGTAGCGATGTTCGTTTTGCAGCTGGGCGCTGAGCATCTGTCCGCTCTTCAGACGGACGTGGTAGATAGAGAGATCGCCCAGATAGGCAATGTGCACCACTTCGCCCACGGCAAAGTTAAAGCCATCGGCCGGAGGATCTTCACAGAGCATGATTTTCTCCGGTCGCAGGGCGATATAGACCGGCACGTTGTCTACCACGGAGTTATCCGGGTCGACCTTCAGCGGATGCTGCAGCCCCGGCGATTCGATGATCAGCCCGTCTTCTTCACGTGCTTTCAGCAGCCCTTCAAAAACATTCACCGAGCCGATGAACTCCGCGCTGTAGCGGGTAGTCGGGTGTTCATAAATCTCTTCCGGCTCGCCAATCTGCACGAACTTACCGCGGTTCATGATCGCGATACGCCCGGCCATGGTCATGGCCTCTTCCTGGTCGTGGGTGACCATCACGCAGGTCACGCCTACGCGTTCGAGGATATCCACCACTTCGAGCTGCATACGGTCGCGCAGTTTTTTATCCAGAGCACCCATCGGCTCATCAAGCAGCAGCAGTTTCGGGCGTTTCGCCAGGCTTCGGGCCAGTGCCACGCGCTGACGCTGACCACCAGAAAGCTGGTGCGGTTTACGCTTCGCGAACTCCTGCATGTGCACCAGACTCAGCATCTCCGCCACACGCGCGGTGATTTCGGCTTTTGGCAGCTTGTCCTGCTTCAGGCCAAACGCGATGTTCTGCTCCACCGTCATATGCGGGAACAGTGCGTAAGACTGGAACATCATGTTAATCGGACGCTGATACGGCGGTACGCTGGAGAGATCCACGCCATCCAGCACAATCTGCCCGGCGGTAGGTTGTTCAAACCCGGCCAGCATGCGCAGCAAGGTTGATTTACCGCAACCAGACGCCCCGAGAAGGGCAAATATTTCGCCTTTGTAGATAGTCAGGCTGACGTCGTCCACGGCATGCTGGCCATCGAAAGATTTGGTGAGGTTACGAATTT
Source organism: Enterobacter cloacae complex sp. 382A5 (assembly GCF_050031095.1). Lineage (NCBI taxonomy): Bacteria > Pseudomonadati > Pseudomonadota > Gammaproteobacteria > Enterobacterales > Enterobacteriaceae > Enterobacter > Enterobacter cloacae complex sp. 382A5. Next base: position 1,478,376 of record NZ_JBLGVK010000001.1, on the reverse strand, counting down.
CAAGTAGCGGGGTCAGCGCTTTACGGACTTTCGCCTGCGGGCGGGGGATCGCGTCATTCACGGGGTGTTCTCCGGCATAGATCAAAACTGGTGCAAACGCACCGTCAGGGTGCGCATCGCCGGGCGGCGCGAACGCTTGCCCGGCCTACGGGTTGTGTCGGCCCGGTAAGCGATAGCGCCACCGGGCAACGTTACCAAACGCCGTTATTTCCCGCTTTTCACCTTGGTCCACGCACGGGTACGTACGCGGTCAATTTTTGGATCCTGAACTTTCAGGGTGAAGAGCTTGGCAAACACATCCGCTGGCGGATAGATAGCCGGATTATTACGGATCTCTTCGCTAATCAGTGGCAAGGAGGCCTTGTTACCGTTGGCGTAGTAGACATGGTCGCTGATATGGGCAATCACTTCCGGACGCATCAGGTAGTTAAGGAACTGATACGCTTCATCTTTGTTTTTCGCATCGGCAGGCATGGCGAAGACATCAAAGAAGGCCAGCGCCCCCTCTTTCGGAATGAAGTAGGAGACATTCACGCCGTTTTTCGCCTCTTTCGCGCGGTTAGCCGCCTGCCAGACGTCCCCTGCCCAGCCAATTGCCACGCAGATATCGCCGTTAGCCAGGTCGTTAATGTACTGTGAAGAGTGGAAGTAACGGATATTCGGACGCAGCTTCAGCAACAGATCGGTCGCCGGGCCGGTGTAGTCATCCGCCTTGTTGCTGTTCGGATCTTTGCCAAGATAGTTCAGCACGGTGGCGAAAATCTCTTCCGGGGCATCCAGGAAGGAGACGCCGCAGCTTTTCAGCTTCGCAAGGTTCTCCGGCTTCAGCACCACGTCCCAGCTGTCCAGCTTGACGTCCGGGCCCAGCGCCGCTTTGACTTTATCCACGTTGTAGCCAATACCGGTGGTCGCCCACAGATACGGCATGGCGTATTTGTTCTCCGGGTCATGCTTAGAGACCAGCTTCAGCACTTCCGGGTCGAGGTTTTTCCAGTTTGGTAACTTGCTCTTGTCCAGCGGCTGGAAAACGCCTGCGGTCAGCTGACGCTCCAGGAAACTTGCGGACGGTACCACCAGGTCAAAACCGGTGCTGCCTGCCATCAGTTTGCCTTCCAGCACTTCGTTGGAATCAAACACGTCGTAGACCACTTTAATGCCGGTCTCTTTTTCAAAATTAGCCACCGTGTCCGGGGCAATATAGTCAGACCAGTTATAAACATGCAGCGTTTTTTGTTCCGCAGCGAGCGTGCCGGCAGAGACGGCCATCAGAGCACCCGCAACCAGACCCGATAACCATTTTTTATTCAAGGCGATCATAGTGTTATTCCTTCTGAAAGCTCGTTAACAAACGAACTAAAACTGTGCAATCTGGATATATGCAAAAATCATGCATAGTTTGTCGCTCTGCTCAAAATAAAAAGAAACCTCTTTACCCGGCAGGATCCGCTCGCTTTTTTAAGCATCGCAAGAATAACTGTAGCCCGTGTCTCCGGCTATAGCCCAGACGAAAAAACGCCTTTTATCAATTTTTTATGCAGGTTATGTCTACGTGATAAGCCGAAATGGCCTTTGGGGAGGTGAAAAATTCTTTAAAGAAAGGTTAAAAGCAGCAGAATAAATGGCGTTATGCAGCCGCTCTGGCAGCGACTGCGCAAAAGTCAGACAGGCTTAGTGAAGAAAATTGGGAGATGCATCATTATTCTCTGCATCGTCTTCCGCGCTGTACAGCAGATGGTGTGCATTGGCTTCCATCATTACCATTGAAATTTGCTCTTCACTCAAACGCATAAACCAGGCGAACTGCTTGAAGGAGAGCCCCGCGCCGGAGAACAAAGACTGGCAAACGACCAGTTTTGGCAGATTATCATCCTGTATATCGAGGAATGCTTTCACCGTCAAAGAACTGGCGTTGATCGCAGAGAGGTCAGAGGCCAGCGCCAGCAGCGCAGACGGCTTAACTTCTGCCAGCGCAGAGAAGAGGATCACGTCGTTAATGAGATCGATTTTGGCATCAAAAATGCCGTCGAAATTCTGCATGTGAGGCAGATGCAGCGCCTGGCAGGAATCACATTCAAAGAAGGTGATACCGGCATCATCAAGCCATTGACGTAACGTATCCAGTGTTGGAACGACCTGTAAATCCATCGCGGTGGAGCCTCTTTAGTAAAAACTTCGCATAGGGTACTCAAAAAGTGCGCGGTAATCCATTTAACCACCCGTTTTAAGACAGTAGCCCGGCGTGGCATGACGCTCAATCCATGCAATCATTTTACCTGCAATATCGACACCGGTGGTTTTTTCTACCCCTTCCAGCCCGGGCGAGGCATTCACTTCCATCACCAGCGGCCCGCGCGTCGCCCGCAGAAGGTCTACGCCTGCCACGTCCAGCCCCAGCGTTTGCGCCGCTTTCACGGCAATCTCCCGCTCGCGCTCGCTGATATCAGCAACCCGCGCAACGCCGCCCCGGTGGAGGTTGGAGCGAAAATCGCCCTCTTTCGCCTGACGCTCAATGGCCGCCACCACCTCATTGCCCACCACGAAACAGCGGATATCGCGCCCTTTGGCCTCTTCGATGTACTCCTGCACCAGAATGTGCGCATTCAGGCCGCGGAAGGCGTCAATCACGCTCTCTGCTGCCTGTCGCGTCTCTGCCAGCACCACGCCAATACCCTGTGTGCCTTCCACCAGCTTGATGACCAGCGGCGCGCCGCCCACCATGTCGATCAGATCGCTGGTGTCGTCCGGGGAGTGAGCGATGCCGGTGACCGGAAGATCGATACCCTGGCGGGCGAGCAGCTGCAGCGAGCGCAGCTTATCCCGGGCACGGGAAATGGCGACAGATTCGTTGAGAGGATAGCTGCCCAGCATTTCAAACTGGCGCAGCGCGGCCGTACCGTAATAGGTGATCTGCGAGCCGATGCGGGGGATCACCGCATCAAAATGCGGTAGCTTGCGGCCTTTGTAATGGATCGAGGAAGCAGCAGGGTCAATGTTCATATAGCAGGACATCGGATCGAGGATCTCAATCTGATGTCCGCGTTTTGCCGCCGCTTCTCGCAGGCGTTTGCATGAATAGAGCGTTCCATCCCGGGACAAAATGGCAATTTTCACCCTGCACCTCTCTAAAGACATGGGAAAAGCCTGCGTATCATACCGAATGGACTAGCGCGTCGCCCAGCCCTGTTTGTGCAGATAATCGAGAATAAACGGGCGATTTTCTTTAATGATGGTACGGCGGATGTGGTCGCTCCAGGTATCGCGGCGGTTATTGCTGCCGCGCGTCATGTAGTAGTGCGCCAGCTCTTCATCGTATTGATTCAGAACATCCTGGTCGACCGGCTGGTAGTGGTTTTCATGGACCAGCATCGCCGCAGGCAGGCGCGGCTTGAGATCCGGGTTGTCAGCCGGCCAGCCGAGGCAGAGACCGAACAGGGGCAGGACGTGCTTCGGCAGCTTCAGCAGTTCGGTTACGCTTTCAATATTGTTACGCAGCCCGCCGATATACACGCCGCCTAATCCCAGCGATTCCGCCGCCGTAAAGGCGTTTTGCGCCATCAGTGCGGTATCGACCACGCCCAGCAGCAGCTGTTCTGCCAGCCCCAGCTCGGCTTCAGGGCAAATTTGCAGGTGACGGTTAAAGTCAGCGCAGAATACCCAGAACTCGGCGGCCTGGGCTACATGCTTCTGCCCGCCCGTGAGCGTCACCAGCTGCTCGCGCATGGCCTTGTCGGTAATACGAATAATCGAGCTGCACTGCAGAAAGCTGGAGCTCGAGGTGGCTCTGGCGCTGTCGATGATGGCCTCACGCTGCGCCTCGGTAATGGGCTCATCGGTGAAGTGGCGGATAGAACGGTGGGAACGGAGCAGGTCAATTGTTGGCGTCATCGTCTCTCTCTTTGTCTTGCTTAATACGTGTGGCAGCCAGTATAGGCAATGATGCGCGGCATGTAATTGGCGAAACATAGCTCAAGGGTATTAAAGCGACAGGCGAAACCTACTTTAATGACGGCAGGTTATCGTGCACTATACGTGTCATTCGCCGTCAGGCTTGTTTTTTGAGGAGAGAGAAATGTTTGCAGTAATTTTTGGTCGTCCAGGATGCCCTTACTGTGTGCGCGCAAAAGAGCTGGCTGAAAAACTGACTGAAGAGCGTGATGACTTTAACTTCCGCTATGTGGATATCCACGCAGAAGGCATCACCAAAGCCGATCTGGAAAAAACCGTGGGTAAACCGGTTGAAACCGTACCGCAGATCTTCCTCGATCAGAAACACATTGGCGGCTGCACCGATTTTGAAGCTTACGCTAAAGAACATCTGGGACTGTTTGCCGCTCAGTAATCACTAAGCAAACCCCACGCCCTGACGTGGGGTTTTATCTATTTGCCAGTCATTGCTTTTTTACTTCATTCAATAGAATTGAACCATATGATGCATGGATTAGCCTGTTAATCCAGTGCGCGTCTTGCGTTTTGCCCTACGATAAATAATGTAATTCCTTGATATTAATGCCGATTGTAGGCCGGGTAAGCGCAGCGCCACCCGGCATTGTTGACGGCCAGGTGGTTGTAAATCTCCCTGAACGGCAGTAAAAATGTCGCTGCTCCCGGAACTGTTGGTTAATTCTTTTTGAGCTGCCAGTACGGCAGTGCACGCAATCTGCTTTGCAGACGGTTGGTTTGAATGTTTCTAAGCTGCCTGTGCGGCAGTGCACTTGAGTTGCACCAGACGCCGGACTACGAAGCCTTTCTAAGCTGCCTGTACGGCGGTGCACAAGCCAAATGAGCACGTCACGGCGTACTGTGACTTTCTAAGCTACCTGTACGGTAGTGCACGGCAGTAGGTCGCCTACCAATCCCGACATTCATTTCTAAGCTGCCTGTACGGCAGTGCACGATGGACGACATGCTTTCTGAGGTCGCGGCCCTTTCTAAGCTGCCTGTACGGCAGTGCACACATTGCGCAGGCTATCTGGACAGCTGCCGCATTTCTAAGCTGCCTGTACGGCAGTGCACTGAAAGCAAACATCGCTATCGTATTGTCATAAAAGAAAATAATCAATTCTGATGCCTTTAACCCTTTTTTCAACTCATTCAGTTCATTCTTAATAAATCAACAACTTACAAAGCCTTCCGTAAAAAGGGTTTTGACGCAGTTCGTCAGGACAGACCTTTCAATACCCCCTTGCGTATTTCTTCACAAATGATCTTTACGATGAAGTCCGGGCTCCCCACCTCAACCTGTTACGCAGACAACTCAAAAATAAATATATAAAAATCAATATATTAAAAATTTCTTATTTTCTCTGGCGAAGCCGGGCGATCTGATTATACTTTCTGAACGAACTCAAAATACTGTATATATATACAGCTAAATTGTGTTCCGGGCAGGACGTCGCCTGACGCTGGGCAACGTCCGTTATGCAGGTTACCCCGTGGAGATACACCATGAACCCTGTCGTGAATATTTACCTCGCCGCCCCTAAAGCCGCTATCACACACTTCGACTCTTCTCAATCCGACTCGCTGCCGTTTCCGGTTCCGTCGGGTGAAAGTACAGTGCATGCGTCGTTACCGCTCACGCCTGCTCTGCCGCAGGCGGTCAATGGTCCCATTAACATCATGACCCTCGCCTCTCCCTCACCCGATTATATGTGGGGAGTTACCTGGACCGGCATTACCTATATCAGTACCAGCGGTAATGCCTTTACACCCGTAGCACGCCTGCCCGTTCCGGGACTGACTCAGTTTCCCATAGACCTGCTGGTGACACTGCTCACCCAACCTCTGGATTCACCTGGCGTGATCGAAGGCATCACTTCTCAACTCTCACCGGTTACCCCTTCCGGGGGAATTAACAGTGCCTATTGCCTTGTGGATAACACTAATACCTTGTTCGCTAACTACGGCACAAAAGTCTATGCCGTTGGGTTGAACGTTCCTGATTTACCGTTATTGGGGATAGGCATTAAACGCACGCTGGATACCTCGGCATTTATTCCGGAAGGACAGGCCATCACAGGTCTCGTGTTGACCTATGACGGGAATCTGGTTGTGCTGGGCACGCGGTCCATTTCGGTCGTTTCGCGCACCTTCTCTGGCCCGGTGCATACCCTGACGCTGGGCGCTGATGAGTATGTTTCGAACTCGGCGGCGGTAGATGAACACGGCGGTATTTATGTCGTCTCGGATAAGCTGATGCATAAAGTCGTCTGGACAGGCAGCACGCTCTCTGCCGATCCGGCCGATGGCGCATGGGTAAGTTCTTATCCCACCGGTGATACCTACCCGACCATCTTCGGCTCGGGTTCAGGGGCTACGCCGACATTAATGGGGTTCGGCAGCGATGCCGATAAGCTGGTGGTGATCACCGACGGTAAGAAGCGAATGAGTCTGGTGGCTTTCTGGCGCGATGCGATCCCTACCGGGTTCAGCGAGCGCATTGCGGGGATCATCCCGGTAACCTGCGGTCTGCCGCTGAGCACTGAATACATCCAGAGCGATCAGTCCGTGGCGATTCAGGACTACGGTGCCTTTGTGGTCAATAACGTGGGCGCAGGCACCGGTACGGGAGTCGCCCTTACCGACGCGCTAGCGCGCGGCCCGATCCTTGATTCTCCTCAGGGCGTTGAGCGCTTTGCCTGGGATCCCGTCAGTCACAGCTGGAGCTCAACCTGGAGCCGGGCTGATATCTGCTCCAACACCATGATCCCGGCCATCAGTTCTGCGAGTAATACGGTTTATACCAGCGGTTACTATCGCAATAACGGCGGATGGAAGGTGGTAGGTATGGACTGGAATACCGGGCAAACCGTGCACAGTACCGTATTTAACGACAATATCTGCGGCAACGGTATTTACGCGCAGATGGAGTTTATGCCGGATGGCGATCTCCTGATGAATAGCATCCTGGGGCCAATGAGGGTGCAATTGCCCGGCGGAACCGTGCTGCCGTTATGAGGACGCAATGAGGGCGCAACGGCGTCCTCATTCTTTTTTATTATGTAACCGTTGATGCCGTATCAGAGTGCGAAGAAACAGGAAAAACAGCGCACCGAGCGCGCACCAGAATACGCCGCTCAGCAGCCAGGCCAGCTCCTGCCAGAGGCTTCGCGTGGACACGAAAAGCAACCGCATCAGCACCAGACACAGCGGTGCCGCCAGCATTGCCCCTAACAGCGGCTTAACAACCTCGCCTTCGCGGGAGAGAAAACTCGCGGCCACGCCGGGCAGAATGAAAAAGAGCAGTCCCAGTTCCGGATGCCCGGAGGCTCTGAATGCCCCCTTAACATTAAACGCTAATGACATACAGACAACGGTGAACAGTAAGAAACAGCTTATCGCTCCTGCCCATTTTCCTTTATTGTTCAAATTATCCTCCTGACTTCTCTATCAAATAAAGTTTCGTCGCGTGGACACCCGATCGGATAAAGTTATGCGGCAATCCTTGCCAAAACCCGCATACGGTTATGCGATAATGAGTAGCCGTTGGTAGCTAATGCGATTAAACTATCCAGCTGCTATTGTCTTAGGGAATTTTTTTGGCCGCAGGGAGTGTAGAAGTATTCCCTGGCACTGAAAACAGTAGCCCAAAATGTCCTTTCATTCAACAACTTACTGGTAAACAAGAAGTTAGCCTCCGTGAATATAAACGTCGCAGACTTGTTAAATGGGAATTACATCCTGTTATTATTTGTGGTACTGGCGCTGGGCCTTTGCCTGGGTAAATTGCGCCTGGGTTCAGTACAACTTGGTAATTCCATTGGCGTTTTAGTCGTCTCCTTATTATTAGGTCAGCAGCATTTCAGCATTAACACAGACGCGCTTAACTTAGGTTTTATGCTGTTTATTTTTTGTGTTGGTGTGGAAGCGGGTCCTAACTTTTTTTCCATTTTCTTCCGCGACGGCAAAAATTATCTGATGCTGGCGCTGGTGATGGTCGGCAGTGCGCTGCTGATCGCGTTAGGGCTGGGTAAACTGTTTGGCTGGGATATCGGGTTAACGGCCGGTATGCTGGCAGGCTCCATGACCTCGACGCCGGTTCTGGTGGGTGCAGGCGATACCCTGCGCCATTCCGGTATGGCCGGGGCACAGCTTTCTACCGCACTCGATCACCTGAGCCTGGGCTATGCCCTGACCTATCTGATTGGTCTGGTGAGCCTGATTGTAGGCGCACGCTATCTGCCGAAACTGCAGCATCAGGATCTGCAGACCAGCGCCCAGCAAATCGCCCGCGAGCGCGGTCTGGACACGGACTCCAAACGAAAAGTTTATCTTCCGGTGATCCGCGCTTATCGCGTCGGGCCAGAGCTGGTCGCCTGGGCGGACGGTAAAAATCTGCGCGAGCTGGGGATTTACCGCCAGACGGGTTGCTATATCGAACGTATCCGCCGTAACGGCATCCTGGCGAACCCGGACGGCGACGCGGTACTGCAGATGGGCGACGACATCGCCCTGGTGGGTTACCCGGATGCCCACGCGCGGCTGGACCCAAGCTTCCGTAACGGTAAAGAGGTATTCGACCGCGACCTGCTCGACATGCGTATCGTCACCGAAGAGATTGTGGTGAAAAACCACAACGCCGTCGGCCGTCGTCTGGCGCAACTGAAGCTGACCGACCACGGATGCTTCCTGAACCGCGTGATCCGCAGCCAGATTGAGATGCCTATCGACGATAATGTCGTCCTGAATAAAGGTGACGTGTTGCAGGTCAGCGGCGACGCACGCCGCGTAAAAACCGTCGCCGACCGCATCGGCTTTATCTCCATTCACAGCCAGGTCACCGACCTGTTGGCCTTCTGCGCCTTCTTTATTGTTGGCCTGATGATTGGGATGATCACTTTCCAGTTCAGCAACTTTAGCTTTGGCATCGGTAACGCCGCCGGGCTGCTGTTTGCCGGGATCATGCTGGGCTTCCTGCGAGCAAACCACCCAACCTTCGGCTACATTCCGCAGGGCGCGCTGAACATGGTGAAAGAGTTCGGTCTGATGGTCTTTATGGCGGGTGTCGGCTTAAGCGCCGGGAGCGGCATTGGCCACAGCCTGGGCGCCGTCGGCTGGCAAATGTTAGTTTCCGGACTTATCGTCAGCCTGGTGCCGGTGGTGATCTGTTTCCTGTTCGGCGCCTACGTGCTGCGCATGAACCGCGCCCTGCTTTTTGGGGCGATGATGGGTGCGCGTACCTGTGCGCCAGCCATGGAAATCATCAGCGATACCGCCCGCAGCAACATCCCGGCGCTGGGTTATGCGGGCACCTACGCTATCGCTAACGTACTGCTTACGCTGGCAGGTACGCTCATCATCATCATCTGGCCTGGACTCGGATAACTCTTAACTTTGCGCGTAACGAAAAAATTTTCGTTACGCGCAGAACTTTTTTATCAGGGGGCAGTCATAACTAGTGCCACTGCTTTTCTTTGATGTCCCCAATTTGTGGAGCCCATCAACCCCGCCGTTTTGGTTCAAGGTTGATGGGTTTTTTGTTGCCTGAAATTCTCTGCTCCATCATCCCCCTCTTCCCTCCCCCACCTCAAACATATATGATTAAACAAATATGTATCAACTATCCGCAGGGTTCAACCATGCTCCACCCGCTCCAGCTTTTCAAAACCCTCTCCGACGAAACGCGGCTCTCCATCGTCATGCTTCTGCGTGAAGCCGGTGAGCTATGCGTCTGCGATCTCTGTTCCGCAACCACGGAGTTACAGCCGAAAGTCTCGCGCCATATGGCCTTACTTCGCGAATCCGGGCTGGTTATCGACCGTCGTGAGGGGAAGTGGGTCTATTACCGTTTGTCTCCGAACATGCCTGCGTGGGCAGCTAGCGTCATCGATAACAGCTGGAACTGCCTGCGGGATGAAACGCGTGCAAGGCTAAAGAACAGCCTGCCAGGGTCGTGTTAAACACATTCATGAAAACAGATATAACGGAGTAAACGATGTTTCTGGCAGGGGCAATTTTTCTGTTGACGCTGATACTGGTCATCTGGCAGCCCAAAGGGCTCAGTATCGGCTGGAGCGCGACGATTGGCGCCGTGCTGGCGCTGGCCAGCGGCGTGATCCACCTTAACGATATTCCGGTGGTGTGGAATATCGTCTGGAATGCCACGGCGGCGTTTATCGCCGTTATTATCATCAGCCTGCTGCTGGATGAGTCCGGCTTTTTCGAGTGGGCGGCGCTGCATGTCGCCCGCTGGGGAAACGGTCGGGGGCGTTTGCTCTTTACTTATATCGTGCTGCTGGGTGCGGCCGTTGCGGCGCTGTTTGCCAATGACGGTGCAGCGTTGATCCTGACACCTATCGTCATCGCCATGCTGCTGGCGCTGGGGTTCAGCAAGCAGGCCACGCTGGCGTTTGTGATGGCGGCAGGTTTTATCGCCGATACCGCCAGCCTGCCGCTGATTGTCTCGAACCTGGTTAACATTGTGTCGGCAGACTTCTTTAAGCTGGGGTTCAGCGAATACGCCTCGGTGATGATCCCGGTTGATATCGCCGCGATTGCTGCCACGCTGGTAATGCTGCATCTGTTCTTTCGCAAGGAAATTCCACCGGAATATGATCTTGCGAAACTCCGGGAGCCCGCCCGGGCCATTCACGATCTCCCGACCTTCAGAACAGGCTGGATAGTGCTACTGCTTCTTCTCGTCGGCTTCTTTGTGCTTGAGCCTCTCGGCATTCCGGTCAGTGCCATTGCAACAGCTGGCGCGCTGATTTTATTCGCCGTTGCAAAACGCGGACACGCGATTAATACCGGAAAAGTGCTGCGCGGCGCACCGTGGCAGATCGTCATCTTCTCACTGGGGATGTATCTGGTGGTCTACGGTTTGCGTAACGCCGGGTTAACCGAATACCTTTCAGGCGTACTGAATGTGCTGTCCACCCACGGTTTATGGGTAACTACCCTCGGAACCGGGTTCATCACCGCCTTCCTGTCATCCATAATGAACAATATGCCCACGGTGCTGATTGGCGCGCTCTCTATTGATGGCAGCACAGCAACAGGATTGATTAAAGATGCGATGATTTACGCCAACGTGATTGGCTGCGATCTGGGGCCAAAAATCACGCCTATCGGTAGTCTCGCCACCCTGCTCTGGCTCCACGTGCTGGCGCAAAAAAACATGACCATTACCTGGGGCTACTATTTCCGGACGGGCATCATCATGACGCTGCCGGTTCTGTTTGTGACGCTCGCCGCGCTGGCGTTACGTCTCTCCTTCACACTGTAATGAGCCACTGATATGACCAACATCACCATTTACCACAACCCCGCCTGCGGCACCTCGCGCAACACGCTGGAGATGATCCGCAACAGCGGCACCGAGCCAGAGATCATTCTCTATCTGGAAAATCCGCCGTCACGCGATGAACTGATCAAACTGATTGCCGACATGGGCATTTCGGTGCGGGCGCTGCTGCGTACAAACGTGGAGCCCTATGAGCAACTGGGCCTGGCAGAAGATACATTCACTGACGACCAGCTTATCGGTTTTATGCTGCAACACCCGATCCTGATTAACCGTCCGATTGTGGTGACGCCGCTGGGCACCCGCCTGTGCCGCCCGTCTGAAGTGGTCCTCGATATTCTGCCGGCTGCGCAGAAAGGGGCATTTACGAAAGAGGACGGTGAAGCCGTCGTGGATGCCAGCGGGAAAAAAATCACTCAGAAATAGAGGCGGGCCTGCAGGCTAGCGGTCCCCCTCGCCTGCAATCCTTCCCACCATCGCCCGGATCTCCTCGCGCGTTAGCGGCGCTCTGTCGGTGACAAAGTGTAGCGTCATTCCTTCGATAAAGGCGTCCAGCGCGCGGGTAGTGACCGGGTCAAACCACTGTTCAAGCGTCGTCTGGCTCATCTGCATCCAGTCCTGCATTACCGTTTTCAGCGCCGCGCTGCGGTGCATAAAAGTGTAGAGCTGGTACATCAGCGCCATGTTGTGCGGCGTCGTCACCTGCGAGCTGTGGATCAGCGTGGTGATAGATTCACACGCCATCTCCGGGCTGGTTACCCCCGCGAAGAAATCACGGTACTGCTGCGACATCTGCCGGGTAAACCACGTGAACGCCTCTTCCAGCAGCGACTCCATGCCGTCGAAATAGTAGGTCATCGACCCCAGCGGAACCCCGGCACAGCTGGCGATTTTACGGTGCGTGACGGCATGGATACCGTGCTCAGCAATGGTGTCCAGCGTCGCCTGCAGGATCTTCTCCCGGCGATGCGGGTCGTTTGGTGGTCTGCTCATACATGCCTCATCTGATTTGTGTACAAATGTACACAAACTTGCTAGTGTTGTCGCTATTGTTGTGCTTCTGGTGCTTATCTCAATGACTCTGACCTCATCCCGTAAGGCCCTGCGGTTGCGCATGTGGGCGCTTTTCATGTTCTTCTTTATTCCGGGTCTGCTGATGGCGTCCTGGGCCACGCGTACCCCGGCAATCCGCGATATTTTGTCGGTCTCCACCGCTGAGATGGGCATTGTGCTGTTTGGCCTGTCGATAGGCTCAATGAGCGGTATTCTCTGCTCGGCGTGGCTGGTGAAGCGCTTTGGTACCCGGGCGGTGATCCGCACCACCATGTGCTGCGCAATACTGGGGATGCTGGTGCTCAGCGTGGCGCTGTGGTATGCCTCGCCGGTCATGTTTGCCCTGGGTCTGCTGATCTTTGGCGGCAGCTTTGGCGCGGCGGAAGTGGCCATTAACGTTGAAGGGGCTGCGGTCGAGCGCGAGATGAATAAAACCGTGCTGCCAATGATGCATGGCTTTTACAGCCTTGGCACGCTGGCCGGTGCGGGCGTGGGCATGGCGCTGACGGCCTCCGGCGTAAGCGCGAATCTGCATATCCTGCTGGCCGCGCTGATCTCTGTTGTGCCGGTGCTGACCGGTATCCGCGCCATTCCGGACGGCACGGGCAAAAACACCGCTGATGAACACAAAACGGCGGAAAAAGGGCTGCCGTTCTACCGTGATTTCCAGCTGATGCTGATCGGCGTGGTGGTGCTGGCGATGGCGTTTGCCGAAGGCTCCGCCAACGACTGGCTGCCGCTGCTGATGGTGGACGGCCACGGGTTTAGCCCGACCTCTGGCTCGCTGATCTACGCCGGGTTTACGCTGGGGATGACCGTCGGACGCTTTACCGGCGGCTGGTTTATTGACCGCTACAGCCGCGTGGCGGTGGTGCGTGCCAGCGCCCTGCTCGGCGGGCTGGGCATTGCGATGATCATATTCGTGGATGTGGACTGGATTGCCGGCGTATCGGTGATCCTCTGGGGCCTGGGTGCCTCACTTGGCTTCCCGTTGACCATCTCCGCCGCCAGCGATACCGGCCCGGACGCCCCGACGCGCGTCAGCGTGGTGGCGACCACAGGCTATCTGGCCTTCCTGGTCGGGCCGCCGCTGCTGGGCTTCCTTGGTGAGCACTACGGGCTGCGCAGCGCCATGCTGGTGGTATTAGGGTTGGTCATGATTGCGGCGCTGGTGGCGCGCGCCGTGGCGAAGCCGGAAAAAGATCAAACGACACTGGAGAAGGGATATGAGCGTTAAACTGATTGCAGTCGACATGGATGGCACCTTCCTGAGCGACGCGAAAACCTACAATCGCGAACGTTTTCTGGCGCAGTATGCGCGTATGAAGGAGCAAGGTATTCGCTTTGTGGTGGCCAGCGGTAACCAGTATTACCAGCTGATATCCTTCTTCCCGGAGATTGCGCATGAGATTGCGTTTGTCGCCGAAAACGGCGGCTGGGTGGTCAGCGCCGGAGAAGATGTTTTTAACGGTGAACTGTCGAAAACGCACTTCGACACCGTTGCTGCCGTGCTAAACGACGTTCCCGGCATTGAGATTATCGCCTGCGGCAAAGGCAGTGCCTATACGCTCAAAGCCTATGACGATGAGTTCAAAGCTATCGCCGCGAAGTACTATCATCGCCTCGAAATGGTAAGTGATTTCGACAACCTGAACGATATTTTCTTCAAGTTCGGACTCAACGTTTCTGATGATGAAATCCCGCGCATACAGGCCATGCTGCACGAAAAACTCAACGACATTATGGTGCCCGTCACGACCGGCCATGGAAGTATCGATCTGATTATCCCGGGCGTGCATAAAGCCAACGGCCTGCGGATCCTTCAACAGCGCTGGGGCATTGACGACAGCGAGGTGGTGGCTTTCGGTGACAGCGGGAACGATGTGGAGATGCTGCGCCAGTCAGGCTTCAGCTTTGCGATGGCGAATGCCAGACCGCATATTAAGGCAGCGGCGCGGTTTGAAGCGCCGCATAATAACGAGGAAGGCGTACTGGATGTGATTGATAAGGTGCTCAACAGAGAAGCACCGTTTAATTGATTCCGTGCGCTCTGGTGCCCTCACCCTGCCCCTCTCCCACCGGGAGAGGGAATAAGAATTATGGCTGCAGGGCGTTCCCGACGCGTTTGTCTTTCAGGAACATCACCATCAGGATAACCCACAGCACGCCGTTGGCGAGGTTAAACAGGCTGAACAGACCGTTGCCGCCGAGCGCATAAGCGTGTTTACTCACCTCGATCCCGACGGTAAAAATCAGCATCTGCAGCATCCCCATCGCCGCCGAAACGGTGCCTTTGCTCATCTCGCTGGCAAACAGCGTCAGACGCACCAGCCCGGCATTCGCCACGCCAATACCGAAGGCGTAAATACTCAACCCCGCCGTCATCCACAGATAGGCATGAGATGATACCACCGTCGCCACCGCGGCCACGGTAAGGCCCGCCGCAATCGGCCAGCCGCCCATGATGATGAGCGAGCGCACCGTGCGTCGTGATGTCAGACGCGCCAGCACCAGGTTACCGATAATCAGTGCGCCAAAAATCGGCACCTGCAGCAGCCCGTACTCGTAGCTACTGAGCTGTTCACCGCTGATGATAATGACCGGTGATTGGGCGATCCACGCCAGCAGCGGCAGGCTAACAAAGCCCGTCGCCAGCGCGCCTGCCACAAAGCGGCCGTTTTTCAGCACCGCTTTATAATCCCGTCCCAGCTCTTTCAGCGACAGCGTCTCACCCAGTCGGGTGGCCGTTTCCGGCATTGCGCGGTGCAGGCCGAAGAATGCGATGGCGGCCAGCACGGCAAACAGGACAAACATGCCTTCCCACGGTGCCACATGCACCCACGCGGCGCCCACCAGCGGCCCCAGCAACGGAGCAATCAGCGCCACGTTCGCCATCAGCGCGGTGATTTTGATACACACCGCCTCCTCAAAGGACTCCTGAATAGCGGCATACCCCACGGCACCGATAAAGCACAGGCTTACCCCCTGCAGGAACCGCAGCAGGGTGAACTGTTCAATGTTTTGCGCCAGCAGCGTGGCGAGACAGGTCACGATAAACCACACCACGCCCGTCAGCATCACCGGACGGCGGCCAATACGATCCGACAGCGGCCCTAACAGCCACTGTAAAAACATGCCGCCAGCCAGATAGGCGGTCATAGAGGTCGGCACCCATTCAATACCTGCGTTGTATTGCGCCACCACGGCCAGCATGCCGGGCTGGATCATATCGTTGCCGATATAGGTAGAGAACTCGTAAAGCACCAGACACAGAGGGAAAAGTAACGCCTGACGACCCAGACGCGTACCCGAAGAAGAACGGTTTAACATGCAATCTCTTTATGATGAAAAAATCGCGATGAGTGTAATGAATTGCCGCTGTCTGAGATAGCAAATTATCCAGAAGAAACAGAAATAAAGCATTTATCGTCGTTGTTTAAGGTTTCCTTAAGTTGACACCAATATGATAGCCATATTTCACGCTGCCAACCAACTCTATGACCCGCATATCCCCTCGTTCAGAATTGTCTAAGTTACAGACAAATAAGACAAAACAACTTTACCGCCTGCCTGTGCGCTTTTATGGTTATCAGCTTTTAGTGCTGATCGCCCTTGCCGTGGTGTTTACCTGGCTTTCTCGTGGCGAAACGCTTGATAAATGGATCACTGGCTTTTGGTATGACGCGGCAACACACCGTTTCCCGCTGCAGAAAAACCCGCTGCTGGATCTGCTGAACCACCGGCTGGCGAAGTACATCGCCATTGCCATGGCGGTGGGTGCGTTGTTTTACGGTGCCTGGAAGCGCAATGCGAGACTGGTCACTGCCGCGCTGCTGATGGGGCTTGGCACGCTGGTGGTTGGCGTGTTGAAAAGCCTGAGCCATCACAGCTGCCCGTGGGATCTGGTGGAGTATGGCGGTAAGGCCGTCTCTTACCCCCTGTTCAGTTCCGCTCCGGCAGACAGCGGTCCTGGCCGCTGCTTCCCCGGCGGCCATGCGTCCAGCGGCTTTATGGTGATGGGTCTGTTCTTTGCCTTCTGGCGCGAGCGTCCGCGTCTCGCCTGGAGCTTTGTGGCCTTCGGCGTGGTGTTAGGTCTGGCGATGGGCTTTGGTCAGGTCATGCGCGGGGCGCATTTTTTCTCTCACAACCTGTGGGCTGGGTGGTGGGTCTGGTTTTCCCAGGTAGCGGTCTACGGCCTCGTTTCTGCCTGGTTTGCTAAAGAGTAAAAACGCTATGTTAGAGAATCTGAATTACCAGCTGTTTTATCTGATCAACGCCACACCGGCCTCGCCTGAGTGGATGATCGATCTGGCCACTTTCCTGGCAAAAGATCTGATCAGTATTGTGCCTGTGCTGGCGGCTATCCTCTGGCTGTGGGGACCGCGCAGCCAGGTCAACGCGCAGCGTCAGCTGGTGATCAAAGTGGCGATGACGCTCGGGGTCAGCGTGCTGGTCAGCTATGTTCTGGGTCTCGCCTTCCCGCACGATCGTCCTTTTGTCGAACATGTCGGCTATACCTTCCTGCACCACGCGCCGGATGACTCGTTCCCAAGCGATCACGGTACGGTGATCTTTGCTTTTGCGCTGGCCTTCCTGTTCTGGCATCGCCTGTGGTCAGGTGCGCTGCTGATGGCCATTGCGGTCGCCATTGCCTGGTCTCGCGTGTATCTGGGCGTACACTGGCCGCTGGATATGGTAGGCGGCTTCCTGGTGGGGCTGATCGGCTGCGTCAGTGCGGCGATCCTGTGGAACCTCTTCGGGCTGGCGCTGTATCGCGGACTCTCGTCTCTCTATCGCACCCTTTTCGCTATCCCGATCCGCAAAGGCTGGATACGTGACTAACCCCGGTATGACAGGTTACACTTGAGCCCCCGCCCTGCGGGGGCTCACTTTTTCATCCTGAGGATCTATGGAAACACGCCGCGATGACCGCATAGCTCAGTTGATACAGGCGCTGAAGCGCAGTGATAAGCTTCATCTTAAGGAAGCCGCGACCCTCCTCGGCGTTTCAGAGATGACCATTCGCCGTGACCTGAACAGCGAGAGCGCGCCCGTCGTGCTGCTGGGCGGCTATATTGTGCTGGAGCCACGTAGCGCCAGTCATTATCTGATCAGCGATCAAAAGACGCGCCTGGTTGAAGAGAAACGCAAAGCCGCCCGTCTGGCGGCCTCTCTGGTACAACCGCACCAGACACTGTTTTTTGACTGCGGCACCACCACGCCGTGGATAATCGAAGCCATCGACAGCAGCATCCCCTTTACCGCCGTGTGCTACTCGCTGAACACCTTCCTGGCCCTTCAGGAGAAACCCGAGTGCCGGGTGATCCTCTGCGGCGGTGAGTTCCACGCCAGCAACGCCATTTTTAAGCCGCTCAATCTTCAGGACACGCTCAGCAATTTGTGCCCGGATATCGCGTTTTACTCCGCGGCGGGCGTGAGTACCCGTCAGGGGGCGACCTGTTTTAACCTGGAAGAGCTACCGGTAAAACACTGGGCGTTAAGCGCCGCGCAGTACCATGTGCTGGTGGTGGATCACAGCAAGTTCGGCAAGGTGCGTCCGGCACGGATGGGCGAGCTGGCACAGTTCAATGCCATCATCAGCGATTGCCGCCCGGATGAAGAATACGTGACCTACGCGAAGGCGCAGCAGGTGAAGTTAATGTATTGAGAGGGGTGCGGTCTGATGCCCTCACCCCGGCCCTCTCCCACCGGGAGAGGGTGAAAAGCTGGAAGACTTAACTAAACCAGCTGCCAAACCAGCTATGGAATTTCATCATCACGAAGTCCCACATCCGGCTGAAGAAGCCGCCCTCTTCGACCGCTTCCATCACAATCAGCGGACGCTGTTCAATCGACTTACCGTTTAACTGGAAATCAATCGTCCCGACCACCTGGCCTTTTTTCAGCGGCGCGGTGAGCTGCGGATCGGTCAGGGTATAGCTCGCTTTCAGGTTTTTCAGCTGACCACGTGGAATGGTCACCGACCCGGCTTCACCGGCCCCCAGGTTCACTTCACTCTTGTCACCAAACCAGACGCGCTGGCTGACGAACGTGGCATCCGGTTTAATCGGCGTCACGGTTTCAAAGAAGCGGAAGCCCCAGGTCAGCAGTTTTTCTGACTCGTTAAAACGAATACGGTCGGTTTTGGTGCCCAACACCACCGAGATCAGACGCATGTCACCCTGGGTCGCGGAGGCCACCAGGTTATAACCCGCCCCGGCCGTGGTGCCGGTTTTCATCCCGTCAACGTTGACGTTGCTGCTCCACAGCAGACGGTTGCGGTTCGGCTGGCGGATTTTATTAAAGGTAAACTCTTTCTCTTTGTGGATGGCATATTCGTCCGGCACATCGTGGATGAGCGCCTTGCCGAGCAGCGCCATATCGCGCGCGGTACTGAACTGGCCCGGCGCATCCAGACCGTGGACGGTTTTAAAGGTGGTGTTGGTCAGACCCAGCTTTTGCGCATAGCCGTTCATCAGGCCAATAAACGAGTCCTGGCTTCCCGCAACATAATCTGCCAGGGCGATACAGGCATCGTTGCCGGACTGGATAATCACCCCTTTATTCAGATCGGAAACGGAAACCTGATCGCCAGGTTTCAGGAACATTACCGATGACCCGCGCAGCGCCGGGTTGCCGGTCGCCCAGGCGTCCTTCCCGATGGTGACCATATCGTCGAGCTTGATCTTACCCGCCTTCAACGCCTGGCCAACCACGTAGCTGGTCATGATTTTGGTCAGGCTGGCCGGGTCGAGTTTCTCATCCGCATTGCCTTCCGCCAGCACTTTACCGCTGGAGTAATCCATCAGGATCCAGGCACGCGCATCTACCGGCGGCGCTTCGGGCGCAGCCTGCTCAGCCGCATAGAGAGTTGGTGCAAACAGGAAAAGGAGCGCGGAGCCTGCCGCCAGGCTGCGCAGAGAAGTCATTTTTCGCGTCATAAATGCCACCCGAGTGTCCATTCAAAAATTACGTCACATCACCGTGTCGCAAGAAGCGATGAGTAATAGCGCACTAAAACGGTTAATGAAACCCAACGAGGGTAAAGTTATTAAAGTTTATGCAATAACATTCAGATACGCTTTGATTAAGGCGATTTTTTTCTCTTCTGTTGCGTAATTGTTAGGTTTATCTCACCATGGCGAAAAGCTGACTCGGATTCACATCTTATCGGGAGTAATTATGATTACGCTGTGGGGAAGGAATAATTCGACCAACGTCAAAAAAGTGCTCTGGACGCTGGAGGAGCTGGATTTACCGTTTAACCAGATAATGGCGGGTTTGCAGTATGGGGTTAATAAAGACGCCGACTACCTGGCGATGAACCCGAACGGCCTGGTGCCGCTGCTGCGCGATGATGAGACGGACGCCACGCTGTGGGAATCCAACACCATTGTCCGCTACCTGGCCGCCCAGTATGGACAAGGCCGTCTGTGGGTAGAAAATCCGGCCCGCCGCGCGCAGGGGGAAAAATGGATGGACTGGGCCAACCAGACGCTCTCCCCCACGCACCGCGTGATCCTGATGGGGCTGGTCAGAACCCCCGAAGCCGAGCGCGACTATCCCGCCATTCATGCGGCGCAGGACGCCTGTGAAAATCTGTTTGCGATGATGGACGATGAGCTGGCGAATCACGCCTGGTTCTCGGGTGCCGACTTCGGCGTGGGCGACATTGCCGTTGCGCCATTTGTCTGGAACCTGACCAACCTCGGTCTGACGTGGACGCCGCGCCCTCACCTGGCGCGCTGGCTTAAACAGCTGAGCGAACGCCCGGCCTACCGTAACGTGGTGATGATTCCGGTAAGCTGATCACCTCCCGGACGGGCTGACTTTCAGCAACTGCCCGTCCGTTTCATCGGTCAGAACATACAGATAGCCGTCCGGACCGACGCGCACATCGCGGATGCGCTGTTTCCGGTCGCCCAGGATCCGTCCGTCCTCGGTCACCGTGTTGCCGTTCACACTCAGCACGATCACATCCTTCTCTTTCAGCGCCCCGATAAACAGCTTGTTTTTCCACTGCGGGAATACGTCACTGTTATAAAACGCCATTCCGCTCACGGCGGGCGAGACTTTCCAGACAAACAGCGGTTTTTCGGTTCCTTCAACGTGTTCACCTTTCGCCTCAGGAATTTTTAATCCGCTGTAGTTGATACCGTGGGTCGCCAGCGGCCAGCCATAGTTTTTCCCTTTCTCCGGGATGTTGATCTCATCCCCGCCACGCGGGCCGTGTTCGTTAAGCCACAGCGTGTCGCTCCACGGGTTCATCGCCATCCCTTGCGGGTTACGAATGCCATAAGACCAGATTTCCGGCCGCGCACCGGCGGTGTTCACAAAGGGGTTATCCGGCGGGACTTTGCCATCCTCCGTCAGGCGCACCACTTTCCCCTGGAGTTTATCCAGATCCTGCGCCGTCGGGCGCTGGTTGTTTTCACCCAGCGCAATAAACAGATAGCCTTTGCCATCAAATACCAGCCTTCCGCCAAAGTGGTGACCGGTGGAGAGTTTCGGCATCTGACGGAACACCACCTGGAACGCCTCAAGGCGGGAA
Source organism: Enterobacter cloacae complex sp. 382A5 (assembly GCF_050031095.1). Taxonomy (NCBI): domain Bacteria; kingdom Pseudomonadati; phylum Pseudomonadota; class Gammaproteobacteria; order Enterobacterales; family Enterobacteriaceae; genus Enterobacter; species Enterobacter cloacae complex sp. 382A5. The sequence goes on along the minus strand of NZ_JBLGVK010000001.1, from coordinate 1,457,530 downwards.
AGATCGTCGCTTAAGCGCCCGTAACCCACTGCCGTTCCGGCTTTGCCGTCAGCACCTGCCTCGGCGTAGCTCAGCCAGACGCGGCGCGAGGTGGCAAAATCCGGCGCCAGCACCACGTCCAGCAGTCCTCCCTGTCCGTTGTCCCAGACTTTGGGCACCCCTGTTATCGGGTCTGACAGCCCTTTCCCGGCCTGCCAGTGTTTCAACTGGCCGCCCTTCAACGTCACGAGCAGCCCTTTGTTATCCGGCAGGAATGCCAGCGACCAGGGGTGTTCGAGTTTGTTCTGCAATACCTCAACCTTAACCGCATCAGGCGCAGCAAGGAGCGAAAACGGAAATAACAACGCAGGCAGGAAAATCAGCGAGGATCGGTGCATAACGCGCTCCTTTATCGGCATATGGCATAAAGATTAGCCACTACGTCCAGGCACGTTATCACTTTTACAAAAGCTTAATCAGAAGGGGGAGTTGCCTCCCCCGGAATCAGTGCTGTTCAAGCTTCGCGTGCTCGTTCAGACACATGATGCATAGAGAGAGCGTTGTCAGGCAGTTTTCAAGCTTCTCCGCGTTTACAGCGATAAAAGTCGGGCAGTCATGGCGTCCGTTCATCAGACAAACCCCGGCAATGGAGAGCACCTCGGCGGCGCGGCGCAGCGCTATACATTCGCTTTCGGCGTATTCCGCTTTCAGGATGGGTGCTTTTTCACGCATGAAATTGCAAAGTTCAAAGAAATTATCACGCAGATGTTCGCTTTCGCTGACTGACATATACCCTTTCGCCTTCCTCAGCTGCAGATATGCGGCAAGGTCGATTCGGGCGTTGATCAGCTTGTTCAGCAGATCGCGTTTCAGTCTGTCAACGGACATGCTCATTCCTCCTCTGTCAGCCCTGTGCACAGTCAGAATAAGGTTATTTTTTGTACAGTTTAATGCCTGAGATCAATTATTCTTAACTGATTAACATTCTTTACAATGTTACAACTTGCGCGGACATCATCTGCACTGCAAAGAGTGTATAAATCCCCCGCGATACGCTGTAAAATCCCGCCCTGATAACTCCATAATTGATGAATTTTTAACCTATGAGCAATGTTACGCACCCGCCGAAAATCGGCTTTGTCTCCCTGGGCTGTCCGAAAAACCTGGTGGATTCTGAACGCATCCTGACCGAACTTCGCACCGAGGGCTACGACGTGGTGCCAAGCTACGACAACGCCGACATGGTGATCGTGAACACCTGCGGGTTTATCGACAGCGCGGTTCAGGAATCCCTGGAAGCCATTGGTGAAGCCCTGACGGAAAACGGCAAAGTGATTGTGACCGGCTGCCTGGGCGCAAAAGAGGACCAGATCCGTGAAGTGCACCCGAAGGTGCTGGAGATCACCGGTCCACACAGCTACGAGCAGGTGCTGGAACATGTTCATCACTACGTACCCAAGCCTAAGCACAACCCGTTCCTGAGCCTGGTGCCGGAACAGGGGGTGAAGCTGACGCCGCGTCACTACGCTTACCTGAAAATTTCCGAAGGCTGCAACCATCGCTGCACCTTCTGCATTATCCCGTCCATGCGTGGCGATCTGGTGAGCCGCCCGATTGGCGAAGTGCTGGCAGAAGCCAAACGTCTGGCCGATGCGGGCGTGAAGGAGCTGCTGGTGATCTCCCAGGATACCTCCGCCTACGGCGTGGATGTGAAGCACCGTTCCGGTTTCCACAACGGCGAGCCGGTGAAAACCAGCATGGTCGGCCTGTGCGAACAGCTCGCTAAACTGGGCATCTGGACGCGTCTGCACTACGTTTACCCTTATCCGCACGTTGACGACGTCATCCCGCTGATGGCCGAAGGCAAAATCCTGCCGTACCTGGATATCCCGCTGCAGCACGCCAGCCCGCGTATCCTGAAGCTGATGAAACGCCCAGGCTCCGTTGACCGCCAGCTGGCGCGCATCAAGCAGTGGCGCGAAATCTGCCCGGATCTGACCCTGCGTTCGACCTTCATCGTTGGCTTCCCGGGTGAAACCGAAGAAGACTTCCAGATGCTGCTCGACTTCCTGAAAGAGGCGCGTCTGGACCGCGTAGGCTGCTTCAAGTACAGCCCGGTTGAAGGCGCAACCGCTAACGAACTGGCGGATCAGGTGCCGGAAGAGGTAAAAGAAGAGCGCTGGAACCGCTTCATGCAGCTGCAACAGCAGATCTCTGCTGAACGTCTGCAGGAGAAAGTGGGCCGCGAAATTATGGTCATCATCGACGAAGTTGACGAAGAAGGCGCGATTGGCCGCAGCATGGCGGATGCCCCTGAAATCGACGGCGCGGTGTACCTGAACGGGGAAACCAACGTCAAGCCGGGTGACATCATTCGCGTGAAAGTGGAAAACGCCGACGAGTATGACCTGTGGGGTAGCCGGGTTTAATCTCGCTGCACCTCATTTTCAGGCCGGGTTAGGCGTAGCCGCCACCCGGCACATTCCACTGCCCTACCCCTTAATCTTCGGATCCAGCGCATCGCGCAGCCCATCACCCAGCAGGTTGAACGCCAGCACGGTCAGGAAAATCGCCAGACTCGGGAATATCGCCACGTGCGGCGCAATCACCATATCTGCCCTCGCCTCGTTGAGCATCGCGCCCCACTCCGGCGTCGGTGGCTGGGCCCCTAATCCCAGAAACGACAGGCTGGCGGCGGAAATTATCGACACGCCGATACGCATCGTAAAATAGACCACAATCGACGACACCGTACCCGGCAGAATATGGCTGAACAGGATGTTGGCGTCGCTGGCCCCCATACTGCGGGCGGATTCAATAAAGGTCTGCTGCTTCAGTACCAGCGTATTGCCGCGCACCAGGCGGGCAAACGCCGGGATCGAAAAGACCGCGACGGCGATGATGACATTCGCCATGCCGCTACCCATAATGGCGACAACCGCAATGGCCAGCAAAATGCCGGGGAAGGCAAACAGCACGTCGCAAATGCGCATAATGATCCGGTCCCACCAGCCCTCGTAATACCCTGCCACCAGGCCCAGAACGGTACCGATGACCGCACCGATAAGCACCGCAAACACCCCGGCGGCGAGCGATATCTGCGCGCCCATCAGCACGCGGCTAAAAATATCGCGTCCCAGAGAGTCCACGCCGAACCAGTGCATCATCGACGGTCCGTCATTCAGGCGGTCGTAATCAAAGTAGTTTTCCGCATCATACGGTGCCACCCACGGCGCAATGGCGGCCACCACAATCAGCAGCAGTACAAACAGCCCAGCCGTCATGGCAACAGGCTGGCGACGAAAGCGCCGCCAGAATTCAAACCATGGGGTGCGGATATGGTCCGGCTTCAGCCCCGGCATAGCGTTTACAATGGCCTGACGACGCCAGTTCAACAATCGCATCTTACTTATACCTGATGGCCGGATTAATGGCGGCGTACAGCACATCCACCACTAAATTGATAAGAATAAATTCCAGCGAGAAGAGCAGAACTTCCGCCTGAATGACCGGATAGTCGCGCATCTCGACCGAGTCCACCAGCAGGCGCCCCAGCCCCGGCCAGTTGAAGACCTTTTCCACCACGATAGAGCCCCCCAGCAGGAAGCCGAACTGCAGCCCCATCATGGTCACCACCGGGATCATCGCGTTACGAAAACCGTGCTTGAGGATGACCCACTTCTCGCTCACCCCTTTCGCCCGTGCGGTACGGATGTAATCTTCACTCAACACGTCAACGAACGACGCGCGTGTGAAGCGCGCCATCACCGCGGAGACGGCCGCGCCCAGCGTCATGGACGGCAGGATGTAGTGCTTCCAGGTATCGGCCCCGACGGTGGGCAACCAGCCCAGCTCCACGGAGAAAATCTGCATCAGGAGCATCCCCAGCGCAAAGGCCGGGAAAGAGATCCCGGTCACCGCCAGCGCCATGCCGAGCTTGTCCGGCCAGCGGTTGCGCCAGACGGCAGCGACAATCCCGGCGCCAAGCCCAAACACCACCGCCCAGCACATGCTGGCAATCGTTAACCAGAACGTAGGCATAAAGCGGCTGGCAATCTCTTCCGATACCGGGCGACGCGACACCATCGAGATACCAAAATCGCCCTGCAGCACGTTGCAAATATAATGGAGAAACTGCATGTACAGAGGCTGGTCGAGACCAAGCTGTTTGCGCACCAGTTCAATGACGGTGGCATCCGCCTCTGGCCCGGCCACCAGACGCGCCGGATCGCCCGGCAGCAGATGGACAAACAAAAACACCAGTACCGCCACAATCAGCAGCGTCGGGATAAGCCCCAGCAGGCGTTTACAAACATAATTGAGCATGAGTGTTATTTTAAATCCGCATCGTCAAAGCTAAAGCCCGTATCCGGCATGATGTAAAACCCGGTCAACGCTTTGTTATGCGCCGAAACCAGTTTTTCAACCACCAGCGGTACCCACGGCGACTCTTTCCAGATGATATCCTGTGCGTCTTTGTAGAGGCGCGCTTTCTCATCCGGTTTGGTGGTTTTCAGCGCATCGGCAAGATCTTTATCCACCTGCGGGTTGCTGTAGAATGCCGTGTTGAACAGGGTCGGCGGCCAGTTCTGCGAGGCGAACAGCGGCGACAGCGCCCAGTCAGCCTCACCGGTAGAGGCCGACCAGCCGGTGTAGAACATCCGCACGCCGCTCTCTTTCTGCCCTTTCCCTTCCACTTCTGCCGCACGCTGTCCGGCATCCATCGCGGTGACCTGCACCTTAATACCGACCTGCGCCAGCTGCTGCTGGGTAAACTGCAGCACCTTCTGCGCGGTACTGTGATTATGGGATGACCATAGCGTGGTGCTAAAGCCGTTCGGGAAGCCCGCCTCTTTTAACAGTTCACGGGCTTTCGCCGGATCGTATGGCCACGGCTGATAGCTTTGCGCATAGGCAATAGCCGGGGGCAGCACGCCGGTGGCCGGGGTGGCGAAGCCCGCGAAGGCCACTTTTACCAGCGCCTGACGGTTAATCGCGTAATTGATGGCCTCGCGCACTTTGGGATTATCAAACGGTTTTTGCGTCACGTTCATGCTGGTGTAACGCTGCATAATGGACGGACTGGCCACCAGCTCCAGCTTGCTGTTCTTCTGCAGGATCGCCGCCTGCTCGTACGGGATCGGGAAGGCAAACTGCGCTTCGCCGGTTTGCAGCATCGCCGCGCGGGTGTTGTTATCCACCACCGGACGCCAGGTGATGGTGTCGAGCTTCGGCAGCCCCTGCTGCCAGTAGCCGGCGAATTTCTTCACCTTTACAAAGTCCGTCTGGTTCCAGGTCACCAGCTCATACGGGCCGGTACCGACCGGATGGAACCCAATCTCTTTCCCGTATTTTTTCAGGGCCGCAGGTGAGATCATCGCCGTCGCCGGATGCGCCAGAATATTAATAAAGGCCGAGAACGGCTCTTTCAGGGTAATTTTTACCGTTGTCGGATCGACGGCCTCGGTGCTGGCAATATTTTTATAGAGGTTATAGCGCTTGAGGCTGTTTTCCGGGTTGCTGGCGCGGTCGAGGTTAACCTTCACCGCCTCCGCGTTGAAATCGGTGCCATCCTGGAACTTCACGCCGGTTCTGAGCTTAATGGTATAGACCAGCCCATCATCCGAGACGGTGTACCCCTCTGCCAGCACATTTTTCAGCTTCATCTCTCTGTCCAGGCCAAACAGCCCCTGGTAGAACGACTTGGCGACCGCCTGCGACAGCGTATCGTTGGCGTCATAGGGATCAAGGGTGGTGAAATTGGAGCCGACGGCAACCACCACATCTTTGGCAGCGAACGCGGGAGAGGCGGCCAGGGCTGCCGTCACGCTCGCGGCTAACAGCCATGTACGAGCAACAAATTTAACCATTGTGTTCTCCTGCCTGTTGTACGTTATAACCGCGAAAATGCATTGTCCTGACGCGGAGGGGCAACAAAATGTCCGGGGCCCACTTCACGCAGCGTGACCCGCTCCATGACCTCACCCCGTTTACGAATATTGCTCGGCATCTCATCCTGCAGCAGCACGCGCTGCCCGTGACGGTGTTCAGGATCGGCAACCGGTACTGCAGACATCAGCTTACGGGTGTACGGGTGCTGCGGGTTCTCAAACACCGCCCGCCGCGGACCAATCTCGACGATTTGCCCCAGATACATCACCGCCACGCGATGGCTGATGCGCTCCACCACCGCCATGTCGTGGGAAATAAAAAGAAAGGCAATCCCCAGATCCCGCTGTAAGTCGAGCAATAAATTGATGATTTGCGCGCGGATAGAGACATCCAGCGCCGAGACAGATTCGTCTGCGATCACCACTTTTGGGTTCAGGGCCAGCGCGCGGGCAATACAAATTCGCTGCCGCTGACCGCCGGAAAACTCATGCGGGTAACGCCAGGCATGTTCCGGCTTCAGCCCCACGCGTTCCAGCAGCCACGCCACCCGACGCTGTGCGGCTTCGCCGTCGAGCAGGTTATGCACCCGCAGCGGCTCCATAATCGAATACCCCACCGTATGGCGCGGGTCCAGAGACGCATACGGATCCTGAAAAATAAACTGGATATTCCGCCTCACCGCCTGAAGCTTACTGTCAGGAAGGGTGTCGATACGTTCGCCGTTAAAGGTAATGCTCCCTTCCTGCGACTCCACCAGCCGAAGTAACGCGCGTCCGGTGGTGGATTTGCCGCAGCCCGACTCCCCCACCAGCGCCAGCGTTTCGCCTGGCCATAAATCAAAACTGACATTTTCAACCGCGTGCACTTCACGCTTTACGCGGTTGAAAATGCCGCTGCGCAGAGGAAAACGGGTCACCAGATCCCGCACCTCCAGAATGGGCTTGCCGGGGACCACGGTGTCCTGCTCGGTTTCCTCTTCCTGGCGGCCCGCCGCCTCAAGGGAAATCAGCGGGAAACGGCGCGGAAGATCGCTGCCGTTCATCGCTCCCAGACGCGGAACCGCCGCCAGCAGCGCTTTGGTGTATGGGTGGGCGGGCGCATGGAAAATCTGCTCTACCGTGCCGGTTTCTACCGCCCTGCCCTGGTGCATCACCAGCACGCGATCGGCAATATCCGCGACCACGCCCATATCGTGGGTGATAAACATCACCCCCATCTCCATCTCCTGCTGCAGCACTTTGATAAGCTGCAGGATCTGCGCCTGAATGGTGACATCCAGCGCTGTCGTCGGCTCGTCCGCAATCAATACCGCCGGACGGCACGAGAGCGCCATGGCAATCATCACCCGCTGACGCATCCCGCCGGAGAGCTGATGCGGATAGCGGCCGAGTATGGACTGCGACTCCGGGATACGTACCAGCTCCAGCATCCGTTTGGCTTCCAGAAGCGCTTCATCGCCGCTCAGCCCCTGATGCAGGCGGATGGATTCGGCAATTTGCTCTCCAACCGGGAAGACCGGGTTCAGCGAGGTCATCGGCTCCTGGAAGATCATCGCGATATCCGCCCCGCGCACGCCCTGCATCTGTGCTGCGCTCAGCTCATTTAAATCTATGACCTGACGATTGCGACGGCGCAGAAGCATCTTCTCGCTGCTGATTTGCCCGCCCGTCTGTTCCAGCAGGCGCATCAGCGCCAGCGCGGTGACCGATTTCCCCGAGCCGGACTCACCCACAATCGCCAGCGTTTCGCCGCGGTTGAGTGAGAAGGATAAATTCTCTACTGCGGGGATGAACTGCCGCTCCTCCTGAAACGCAATATTCAGCTGATGGACAGCCAGCACTTCGCGGTTATCCAGCTCTTCACTGTGCGGCACGCGTTGCCCCCTTATTCACGATAGATCCCGGTGCTGGGTTCATCACCGGCATAGCCCCAGGCGCGGTACATCCCTTCGCTGTTGAACGGCAGGGCTACGTTACCCTCACGGTCCACCGCAATGAGTCCACCCTCACCGCCCAGCGCGGGCAACTTTTCCATAACCACACGCTCGCAGGCTTCACTCAGGCTGAGCCCGCCGTAATCCATCAGGGCGGTAATGTCATATGCGGCGAGCGCGCGAATAAACACTTCGCCGGTTCCGGTGCAGGAGACCGCCGCCGTGGCGTTATTGGCATAGCACCCGGCGCCCGGCAGCGGACTGTCGCCAACCCGGCCCGGTAGCTTGTTGGTCATACCGCCGGTTGAGGTGGCCGCCGCCAGATTACCGGCCTTGTCGAGCGCCACCGCGCCAACCGTGCCCATTTTGGTGGTTTCATTGAGCGGTGAGGAGTGGTCCAGCTGGGTCATGCCCGCCGTACGGGCTGCCAGTAGCTGCTGGTAGCGCTCGTCAGTGGAAAAAAGATCCGGCGATACCCGCTCCATCCCGTGTGCGAAGGCAAAGTTCTCCGCCCCAACGCCCGTCAGTAGCACATGAGGACTCTCTTCCATCACCAGTCGCGCCGCCAGAATCGGGTTGCGCAAATGGCTCACGCCCGCCACGGCCCCTGCTTTCAGGGTGACGCCATCCATCACGCAGGCATCCAGCTCGTGCGTCTCGTCACGCGTATACACGGAACCTATCCCCGCATTGAACAGCGGACACTCTTCCAGCAGACGCACTGCTTCGGTCACCACATCCAGCGCGCTTTCGCCCGCCTCCAGCATTCGCTGGCCCGTTTCGACAATGGCGTAGAGCGCATCAATGTAGCGCTTCTCCTGCTCAGGAGTGAGCTGTGCACGGGTAATAGCCCCGGCGCCGCCATGAATTGCGATTACCGCATTAACCATTTCGCCTCACCTGTCAGCCTGCATGGCGGCTTTTTCTATAAATATCATTATCGTTGATGATTCTTCAGATAATTTTTGAATATAGAAAGACGCAACTGCGATGTAAAGGGTACTCATGGTGGGTCATACAGTTAGCCGCACTTTTCTGCCATAATGAGCGCTTTCGTTGTTACTGTGCTGGAGCCCACCATGGATTTTACCGCCGGACTGATGCCGCTTGAGACGGCACTCACGCAGATGCTGGACCGACTTTCCCCGCTGCACGACGTAGAGACGCTGCCGCTGGCGCGCTGTTTTGGTCGTATTGCCGCACGCGACATCATTTCCCCGCTTAACGTGCCGGGGTTTGATAACTCAGCGATGGACGGTTACGCGGTACGCCTGGCGGATCTCCAGACGGGTCAGGCGCTGCCTGTCGCAGGAAAAGCCTTCGCCGGTCAACCGTTTGACGGAGAATGGCCTGTGGGCACTTGCGTGCGCATCATGACCGGCGCGCCGGTTCCTGCAGGCTGCGATGCGGTAGTGATGCAGGAAGAGACCGAACAGACCGCTGACGGCGTGCGCTTTACCGCCAGCGTCAAAGCAGGCCAGAACATCCGCCGCACCGGCGAAGATATTGCTCTTGGCGCAACGGTATTCGCTGCGGGGCAGAAGCTGACGGTGGGTGAACTGCCGGTGCTGGCCTCGCTCGGTATCGCGGACATTGAGGTGATCCGTCAGGTGCGCGTCGCGCTCTTTTCTACCGGTGATGAACTGCAGCTTCCGGGCCAGCCGCTGCAGGACGGGCAGATTTACGACACCAACCGTCTGGCGGTACACCTGATGCTGGAGCAGTTGGGCTGTGAAGTGATCAACCTTGGCATTATTCCTGATGACCCGGAAAAACTGCGCGCCGCCTTTATTGAGGCAGACAACGCGGCCGACGTGGTGATCAGCTCCGGCGGTGTTTCGGTGGGTGAAGCGGATTACACCAAAACCATCCTGGAAGAGCTGGGTGAAATCGCCTTCTGGAAGCTGGCCATCAAGCCGGGCAAACCGTTCGCTTTTGGCAAGCTTAAGCACAGCTGGTTCTGCGGCCTGCCGGGTAACCCGGTCTCTGCCGCCCTGACCTTCTACCAGCTGGTGATCCCGCTGCTGGCGAAGCTTTCGGGCAACCGTGCCAGTCCGCTGCCGGTACGCCAGCGCGTGCGTGCCGCTACGCGCCTTAAGAAATCCCCCGGTCGTCTTGATTTCCAGCGCGGTATTCTGACGCGCAACGCGGAGGGCGAGCTGGAGGTGAGCACCACCGGCCATCAGGGTTCGCACATTTTCAGCTCCTTCAGCCAGGGCAACTGCTTTATCGTGCTGGAGCGCGAGCGTGGCAATGTGGAAGCAGGCGAATGGGTTGAGGTGGAGCACTTTAACCACCTGTTCGGAGGCTGAGATGGCGGCGGAACTGAGCGATGAAGAGATGATGCGCTATAACCGCCAGATTGTGCTGCGCGGTTTTGATTTTGAAGGCCAGGAAGCGCTCAAGGCGGCCAGCGTACTGGTCGTCGGCCTGGGCGGTCTGGGCTGCGCCGCCGCGCAATACCTCGCCGCGGCGGGTGTGGGCAAGATGACGCTGCTGGACTTTGATACCGTGTCGGTGTCAAATCTGCAGCGCCAGACGCTGCACAGCGATGCGACACTTGGCCAGCCGAAGGTGGACTCTGCCCGCGCAGCGTTAACGCGCATCAACCCCCACGTTCAGTTTACCCCGATTAACGCGATGCTGGATGACGAGGCGTTATACGCGCAAATCGCAAAGCACGATCTGGTGCTGGACTGTACTGATAACGTCGCCATCCGCAACCAGCTAAACGCCGGCTGTTTTACCCACAAAACGCCGCTGGTTTCTGGCGCGGCAATCCGCATGGAAGGACAGATCAGCGTCTTTACCTATGCTGAAGGCGAACCGTGTTATCGCTGTCTGAGCCGCCTGTTTGGTGAGAATGCGCTCACCTGCGTCGAGGCGGGCGTGATGGCGCCGTTAGTCGGCGTGATCGGGTCACTGCAGGCGATGGAAGCGATCAAAGTGCTGACCCGTTACGGTACGCCAGCGGCGGGGAAAATTGTGATGTATGACGCAATGACCTGCCAGTTCCGCGAGATGAAGCTGATGCGTAATCCGGGGTGTGAGGTGTGCAGCGGTTAAACCTCGTTGCGGCCTGATGCCCTCACCCCGGCCCTCTCCCACCGGGAGAGGGAGATAACGCGTCAGAGAGCCGTCCGTCCAAACGCCCCCTGCCAGTCCTGCTCAAACTTCACGATCGCCGCATCCACCGCCGGAGAGGTAATAAACTGCTGCGCCACGTCCAGCGGCAGCGTGATGGACTCACAGCCGGCCAGCAGGCAATCCAGCGCCTGACGCGGAGTTTTGAAGCTCGCCGCCAGCACTTTTGATTGCGGGGCATGCAGCGCCAGCAATTGCTGTAATTCCACAACGGTCTGGATCCCGTCTCCGCCCTGCGCATCCACGCGGTTAACGTAAGGCGCGACATACTCTGCCCCCGCCAGCGCGGACAACATCCCCTGTGCGGCACCATATACCGCGGTCCCCAGCGTCGGGATCCCTTCTGCTTTCAGCATTTTGATCGCCGCCAGCCCTTCCGCCGTCACCGGCACTTTCACCACCAGGTCGTTAATGATAGAACGTAGCTTACGCGCATCGTCCACCATGCCTTCGGCGGTCGTGGCCATCACCTGCGCGAACAGACGGCCTTTGCCACCCAGCGCGTCGTGCAGTTCTGGCAGCAGAACCTCAAGCGGCGTTTTGCCTGCCGCCACAATGCTGGGGTTGGTGGTTACGCCCGCCAGCGGGAAGATGCGTGCGAGCTTTTTCACTGCCGCAACGTCAGAAGTGTCGAGATAAAGTTCCATGATGTCGCCCTCAATTTTAGCCTGCACTTACCCTATCACGACAAAACCTGCTCAGGAGTTGACCTGTATCAAGATAACTTTCATTCGAAAGTAATTAATCTTCATATGCAAGATGAGAGGCAAAATCATGATCTTCAATATTCAGCGTTACTCTACCCACGATGGCCCCGGGATCCGTACCGTGGTGTTCCTGAAAGGCTGCTCGCTGGGCTGTCGCTGGTGCCAGAACCCGGAAAGCCGGGCCCGCACGCGGGACGTGCTGTTTGATGCGCGTCTGTGCCTGGACGGCTGCGATCTGTGCCAGCAGGCGGCACCGGGCTGTATCGAACGTGCGCTGAACGGGCTGGTCATCCACCGAGAGAAACTAGACGAACAGACGCTTAACGCCCTTACCGACTGCTGCCCGACGCAGGCGCTCACCGTGTGTGGTGAAGAACGTCAGGTGGAGGAGATCATGGCGACCGTCCTGCGCGATAAGCCGTTTTACGACCGCAGCGGCGGTGGAATCACCCTCTCCGGCGGCGAGCCGTTTATGAACCCCGATCTGGCACTGGCGTTGTTTAAAGCCAGCCATGAACAGGGTATTCATACCGCCGTCGAAACTTGCCTTCACGTGCCGTGGCACTATATCGCACCTTCACTTCCGTATGTCGATCTGTTCCTCGCCGACCTGAAGCATGTGGATGCAGAGGTGTTCAAACAGTGGACGGACGGCTCGGCAAAACGCATCCTGGACAACCTGAAACGCCTGGCGGCGGCCGGGAAAAAAATCATCATTCGCGTGCCGCTGATCCCGGGCTTTAACGCCGATGAAGCCTCTGTTACCGCCATTACCAATTTCGCCGCCGACGAACTGAACGTTCGCGACATTCACTTTCTGCCGTATCACACGCTGGGCATGAACAAATACACCCTGCTCGGCCAACCTTACTCTGCCCCTGACAAACCGCTGGATAACCCTGCGCTACTGGACTTTGCACAGCAGTATGCCTGCCAGAAAGGGTTAACCGCGACCTTACGAGGATAAAACGATGACTACCCTGAATCTCAACACCCTCAGCGAGCGCATTAAAGCGCACAAAATGGCCCTGGTGCATATCGTGAAGCCGCCGGTCTGTACCGAGCGCGCCCAGCACTACACTGAAATGTACCAGCAGCATATGGATAAACCGATCCCGGTGCGTCGCGCGCTGGCGCTGGCGCATCATCTCGCGCAGCGCACCATCTGGATCAAACACGATGAGCTGATCGTTGGTAACCAGGCAAGCGAAGTGCGCGCCGCGCCGATCTTCCCGGAATATACCGTCTCCTGGATTGAGAAAGAGATTGACGATCTGGCGGACCGTCCCGGCGCGGGCTTTGCGGTCAGCGAAGAGAATAAGCGCGTTCTGCATGAGATCTGCCCGTGGTGGCGCGGCCAGACGGTACAGGATCGCTGTTACGGCATGTTCACCGACGAGCAGAAAAGCCTGCTGGAAACCGGCATTATCAAAGCCGAAGGCAACATGACCTCCGGCGATGCCCACCTGGCGGTGAACTTCCCGCTGGTGCTGGAAAAAGGGCTCGACGGCCTGCGTGCTAAAGTGGCCGAGCGCCGCTCGCGCATCAACCTGACGGTGCTGGACGACCTGCACGGCGATCAGTTCCTGAAAGCGATAGATATCGTGCTGGAGGCGGTAAGTCTGCATATCGAACGTTTTGCAGCCCTGGCGCGTGAAATGGCGGCTACCGAATCCCGCGTCAGCCGCCGCGACGAGCTGCTGGCGATAGCGGAAAACTGTGACGCGATTGCCCATGAACCGCCAAAAACCTTCTGGCAGGCGCTGCAGCTGTGCTACTTCATTCAGCTTATCCTGCAGATTGAGTCCAACGGCCACTCCGTGTCGTTCGCCCGCATGGATCAGTATCTCTACCCGTACTACCGTCGCGACGTAGAGCTGAACCAGAGCCTTGACCGCGAGCACGCCATCGAGCTGCTCCACAGCTGCTGGCTGAAGTTGCTGGAAGTGAACAAGATCCGCTCCGGCTCGCACTCCAAAGCCTCCGCAGGCAGCCCGCTGTACCAGAACGTCACCATCGGCGGTCAGAAGCTGGTCAACGGTGAGCCAATGGACGCCGTCAACCCGCTCTCTTACGCGATTCTGGAGTCCTGCGGTCGTCTGCGCTCCACCCAGCCAAACCTGAGCGTGCGTTATCACGCAGGGATGAGCAACGACTTCCTCGACGCCTGCGTGCAGGTGATCCGCTGCGGCTTCGGCATGCCGGCGTTCAACAACGATGAAATCGTGATCCCGGAATTCATCAAGCTCGGCGTGGAAAAAGAAGATGCGTACGACTATGCCGCCATCGGCTGCATCGAAACCGCCGTTGGCGGCAAATGGGGCTACCGCTGCACCGGCATGAGCTTTATTAACTTCGCCCGCGTGATGCTCGCCGCGCTGGAAGGCGGCCGCGATGCCACCAGCGGGAAAGTGTTCCTGCCGCAGGAGAAAGCGCTCTCTGCCGGTAACTTCAGCAATTTCGACGAGGTGATGACGGCCTGGGATACCCAGATCCGCTATTACACCCGTAAATCCATCGAGATTGAGTATGTCGTGGACACCATGCTGGAAGAGAATGTCCACGATATCCTCTGCTCGGCGCTGGTGGATGACTGCATCGAGCGGGCGAAAAGCATCAAGCAGGGCGGTGCGAAGTATGACTGGGTCTCCGGCCTGCAGGTAGGTATTGCCAACCTCGGTAACAGCCTGGCGGCGGTGAAGAAACTGGTGTTCGAGCAGGGCGTCATCGGTCAGCAACAGCTGGCGGCGGCGCTGGCGGATGACTTCGACGGGCTGACGCACGAGCAGCTGCGTCAGCGTCTGATCAACGGTGCGCCGAAGTACGGCAACGATGACGACAGTGTGGACATGCTGCTGACCCGTGCTTATCAGACCTACATTGACGAGCTGAAGCAGTATCACAACCCGCGTTACGGCCGTGGCCCCATTGGCGGTAACTACTACGCGGGCACATCCTCCATCTCCGCAAACGTGCCGTTTGGTGCAGCGACAATGGCGACTCCGGACGGACGCAAAGCGCACACCCCGCTGGCGGAAGGCGCCAGTCCGGCCTCCGGTACCGATCACCTCGGTCCAACGGCGGTAATCGGCTCCGTGGGTAAACTGCCAACCGAAGCGATTCTTGGCGGCGTGCTGTTAAACCAGAAGCTGAACCCGTCAACGCTGGAAAACGACAGCGACCGTCAAAAGCTGATGGTGCTGCTGCGTACCTTCTTCGAGGTGCATAAAGGCTGGCATATTCAGTACAACATCGTTTCACGCGAAACGCTGCTGGACGCGAAGAAACACCCGGACCAGTATCGTGACCTGGTGGTACGCGTCGCAGGCTACTCGGCGTTCTTCACCGCCCTGTCGCCGGATGCACAGGACGATATCATTGCGCGTACGGAGCATACGCTGTAAAAAAACGCCCGGTGGCGCTGCGCTTACCGGGCCTACAATTATCCCCGTAGGCCGGGTAAGGCGAAGCCGCCACCCGGCTTTTCTACTTTCATTCGAAATTAAATTTGTGCTCCCCGTCACCTTGTTATTAGAATGTTTCAAAACGCAGTGACCCAGGAGCACAGTATGACCGTTAAAGTTATCGTCACCGATATGGACGGAACTTTCCTTGATGATGCCAAGCAGTACGATCGTGACCGCTTTCAGGCACAGTTTGAGCAGCTTAAAGCCCGTAATATTGAATTTGTTGTCGCCAGCGGTAACCAGTATTACCAGCTCATCTCCTTCTTCCCGGAACTGAAAGATCAGATCTCCTTCGTGGCGGAAAACGGTGCGCTGGTCTTCGATCACGGTGAACAAATTTTCCACGGCGAGCTGACGCGTCATGAGTCGCAAATCGTTATTGGCGAACTGCTGAAAGACAAAGGGCTGAACTTTGTGGCCTGCGGTCTCGACAGCGCTTACGTCAGCGACCAGGCCCCGGAGGCGTTCGTGGCGCTGATGTCAAAGCACTATCACCGCTTAAAGCGTATCAGCGACTACCGCGACATTAACGACGTGTTGTTTAAGTTCTCCCTGAACCTGCCGGACAGCGATATCCCGAATCTGGTCGATAAACTGCATGTCTCCCTGGACGGCATTATGAAGCCGGTCACCAGCGGCTTTGGTTTTGTCGATTTGATTATCCCCGGCCTGCACAAAGCCAATGGCATCAGCCGTCTGCTGAAACGCTGGAAAGTCTCCCCGCAGGAGTGCGTGGGTATTGGCGACAGCGGCAATGACGCAGAGATGCTGAAGCTGGTGAAATACTCCTTTGCAATGGGCAACGCGGCCGAAAGCATCAGAGACGTAAGCCGTTACAGCACCGACGACAACAACCATCAGGGCGCGCTGAACGTTATTCAGGCGGTGCTGGACCACCACTCCCCGTTCGACGCCTGATTCCCTTCCTGCCGGAGCCGCGCTCCGGCCCCCCTCACTCTTTTTCTATCCTGTGCTACCCATCAATTTTTTAAACTTGCATTAACCAATTTTTAACTTAAAGTATCACATGTAGACATTTTTACTTTCGAATGAAAGATGCGAGGCAGTTATGACGTTTACCAGTGAAACTTTGCCGGCGGATCACAAAGCCGCAATCCGTGAGATGAAGCGCGAGCTACGGGCGCAAATCGGCGATGTGCAGGCGGTGTTCGATAAGCTCAGCGATACCATCGCGACCCGCGTGGCGGAAATTAACGCCCTGAAAAACAAAGGCGAGCCCGTCTGGCCGGTGATCCCGTTTGCGGATGTGAAAAATGGTACCATCACATCCGCGCAGCGTGAGGCGATCAAACGCCGGGGTTGCGCGGTAATAAAAGGTCATTTCCCGCGCGAGCAGGCGCTGGCATGGGATCAGTCGATGCTCGATTACCTCGATCTCAACCAGTTTGATGAAGTCTATAAAGGGCCAGGCGATAACTTCTTTGGTACCTTAACGGCGTCTCGCCCGGAGATTTACCCTATCTACTGGTCACAGGCGCAAATGCAGGCGCGCCAGAGTGAAGAGATGGCGCAGGTGCAGTCGTTTCTGAACCGTCTGTGGACATTCGAGAGCAACGGCAAACAGTGGTTCGACCCGGACGTCAGCGTGATTTACCCGGATCGCATCCGCCGTCGTCCACCGGGCACCACCTCGAAAGGGCTGGGCGCGCATACCGATTCCGGTGCGCTGGAGCGCTGGCTGCTGCCCGCCTATCAGCAGGTTTTCGCCCGCGTCTTTGATGGCAACGTAGAGAAATACGATCCGTGGAATGCTGCGCACCGTACTGAAGTGGAAGAGTACACCGTGGATAACACCACCAAATGTTCGGTGTTCCGCACCTTCCAGGGCTGGACGGCGCTGTCGGACATGATCCCGGGCCAGGGGCTGCTGCACGTGGTGCCAATCCCGGAAGCGATGGCTTATATTCTGCTGCGTCCGCTGCTGGATGACGTGCCGGAGGACGAACTGTGCGGCGTCGCGCCGGGGCGCGTTCTGCCGGTGTCAGAGAAATGGCACCCGCTGCTTATCGAAGCGCTCACCAGCATTCCGGCACTGGAGGCGGGCGATTCGGTGTGGTGGCACTGCGATGTGATCCACTCCGTCGCGCCGGTTGAGGATCAACAGGGCTGGGGCAACGTGATGTACATTCCTGCCGCGCCAATGTGCGAGAAGAACCTCGCCTACGCGAAGAAGGTGAAAGCGGCGCTGGAAACCGGGGCATCGCCGGGTGATTTCCCGCGCGAAGATTATGAAAAAACCTGGCAGGATCGCTTTACCGTGGCCGATCTCAATATCCACGGCAAGCGTGCGCTGGGCATGGCTTAACTGTCGTACAGCCCTTCCCGCTCAACGGCGGTGCGTCGTTTCCCCTGACGTATCCGCCGGACCGATTCCCGTACGGTCAGGGTGCCGTTAAGCAATAGCGTGCCTGATGGCGCCTCCGGGCGCATCAGCCGCTGCTGGAGCATATGTACCGCTTCGGTGCCCAGCTCATCACGCGGGACATGTACCGCGGTTAACGGTACATCCTGAATGGCCGCCAGATTAAAGCCGTCAATGCTCATCACCGAGATATCCTGCGGCACGCGCAACCCCTGTTTTTGCAGGGCGCTGATGGTGCCCGCCGCCATAAAGTCACCACCCACCAGAAACGCAGTCGGCAAGTCTTTCCCCTGCATGTGGCTCAGCCAGTCGGTGACCAGTTGCTCTGTTTCGCGAGCGCTGAAGCTCGGCGCCACCAGCAAATCGCGTTTATCGTTGAACTTCAGGTTGTGTGACTGCCATGCATCGCGGATCCCCGCAAGGCGCAGCTCCATGGTGTAACGCCGCAGGCACAACACATTCATCACCTCACGGTGTCCCATTTCAAACAGATAGTCCGCCGCCCGCTCGCCAATGGCCCGATGGTCCGGCGCGACGGCAGGCAGGCGCATATGCCGGTCGCGGCAGTTAATCAGCATACAGGGTTTACCGACATCCACTGCCAGGTCGTGGATATGCGGATCGTCAATGCCGAGGAGGATGGCGGCCTGGGTGTCCGGCTCGTTCATTCGCGCCAGAAACAGCTGGGCGTCGCTGTCGTTCTCCTCCAGCGCGCAGTAACGCAGGCGAACATCGTACGAGGCCAGGCCTTTGCTTACGCTCTGGATCACACGGTAGTAAAAGATGTCAGACCGCTCGTCAAAGGCGCGCTGTGGGGCGAAGACAACGAGACTGTTGAGCAGCAAACGGCCCGCAGCCATTCCGTCCAGCACCCCCAGCTCGCGCGCGCATGCCAGCACCTTCGCACGTGCTTTTTCACTGGTATTCGCCTTCCCGGCAAGGACCCGCGAAACGGTGCTGATGGAGAGCTGAGTCCGGGCAGCGATTTCGGTGATTTTTAGCCTTTTGTCCATTTTGTGATCTGGCTCCATTTGCGAAATGACAAAATTTTCATAGCGTGGATATCAGGCAATAGCTGATGTCAAAGCCATGATGCCAAATGATGTCGCTCAGTTATGAGAAATTTTGCACAAAATCCACTATTGCCCTCTCATTTTCTCCCTTAAGGTGAAGTTGTCACACAACTTCCATACTAGTTGTATAGCAACTTGAAGCGGTAAAACAGATAACAATCAACGTCATAAATCTGTGTGACACCTGAACCTCCGTCCCCTTACCGTCCGTCTTGTGGAGAGTAAAATGAGTCAGGACATTAATAACACCGTTGCGGCAAGCAAAACCCGTCGCGTCATTAAAAACTTGCGCTGGTATGTGCTGGTGCTGTTCTTACTTGGCGTCACCGTTAACTACATCACCCGAAACTCACTCGGGATCCTCGCCCCGGAACTGAAAGAGAGCCTCGGGATCACCACCGAGCAGTACTCCTGGATCGTCGGGGCATTCCAGATCGCCTACACCATTTTCCAGCCTCTGTGCGGCTGGCTGATCGACGTGATCGGCCTGAAGATTGGCTTTATGATTTGCGCCGGGATCTGGGCGCTGATGTGTATTTTCCACGCGGGTGCCGGGAGCTGGCTGCACCTTGCCATCCTGCGCTTCTTTATGGGGGCTTCTGAAGCCGCCGCCACGCCCGCAAACGCCAAAACCATTGGTGAATGGTTCCCGAAATCGGAACGTCCTGTGGCAGCCGGCTGGGCTGGTGTGGGCTTCTCCATTGGCGCGATGCTGGCTCCGCCTATCATCTACTTCGCGCACGCCTCGTTTGGCTGGCAGGGCGCGTTTATGTTCACCGGCGTGCTGGCGCTGCTGTGGGTGATCCTGTGGTGGGCGTTCTACCACAATCCGGAACAGCACCCGAACCTGAGCAAAGACGAGCTGGCGTTTATCAAGCAGGATAACGAACCGCCTGCAGTAAAACTGCCCTTCCTGACCGCGCTGAAAACCGTCTCAAAAAATAAACGCTTCTACGGTATCGCCATCCCGGCCTTTATGGCGGAACCGGCCTGGGCAGTGCTGAGTTTCTGGGTGCCGCTGTATCTCGCCAAAGAGCACGGCATGGACCTGAAGCAGATCGCGATGTTTGCCTGGCTGCCGTTCCTGGCCGCCGATCTCGGCAGCGTGGCAAGCGGTTACCTCACCCGTCTGTATACCCGCCTGTTTGGCTGCTCCCGCGTCAACTCCGTGGTGGCAAGCTCCGTCACCGGCGCGTTCCTGATGATCTCTCTGGCCGTCGTCGCCATTACCCGCGACCCGTACATCACCATCGTGCTGATCTCCATCGGCGGTTTCGGGCATCAGATCATCTCCTGCATGCTCAGCGCCCTGGTGGTGGAGTCGTTCGATAAAGGCCAGATGGCGACCGTTAACGGTATGCGCGGCTCGGCGGCGTGGATCGCCAGCTTCCTGTTCTCGCTGTTGATTGGTGTGACCGCCGACAAAATCGGCTTCAACCCGCTCTTTATTGCCATGGGTTTCTTTGACCTGATTGGCGCTGTTTTCCTGGTGGCATTTATTGCTGAACGTCGCGCCAAGCGCGCCTGATAGTGGATGTATTGCATATGAAAACCCTGAAAAACTGGACCGTCGATAAGCAATCGGCCAACCATCTGGAACTGCTGGTGGATAACCAGCACCGCCTGTGCCTGTATGTGCTGGAAGAGAACCTGTTCCGCGTACTGATCAAACGTAAAGGTGAGCTGGCGCTGGACCGCACCTGGAGCATCGCCCCGGAAGAAGATGTGCCGTGGGAAGGCCGTCGTCGCGACGATCTGAGCGGCTTCACCTGCCCTGCCTGGACGCTAAGCCAGCAGGATGAGGGGCTGACAATTGCCACAGAACAGCTGCGTGTGACCGTTCATCAGCCGCTGTGGCTGGAGTGGCACTATCGCAATGACACCGGTGAGTGGCAGCCGCTGGTCAATGACCGTCCGACCAGCGCCTATCTGCTGAACGCTCACGGCGACGGGGTGGCACACTACCTGAGCCGTCGCAAGGACGAGCGTTTTTACGGCCTGGGTGAGAAAGCGGGCGACCTGCAGCGCAACGGTAAGCGCTTCGAGATGCGCAACCTCGACGCCATGGGCTACAACGCGGCCAGCACCGACCCGCTGTACAAACACATCCCGTTTACCCTTACCCGCCGCGATGACGTGAGTTACGGCCTGTTCTACGACAACCTGAGCAGCTGCTGGCTGGATCTGGGCAACGAAATTGATAACTACCACACCGCCTACCGTCGCTGGCAGGCGGAAGCGGGTGATATCGATTACTACCTCTTTACCGGCAAACGGGTGCTGGACGTCACCAAAGCCTTTGTGCGCCTGACCGGGAAAACGCTGTTCGGGCCGAAATGGAGCCTGGGCTACAGCGGGTCGACCATGCATTACACCGACGCGCCGGACGCGCAGAATCAACTGATGAATTTTATTCGCCTGTGCGAAGAGCATGCGATCCCGTGCGACTCGTTCCAGCTCTCATCGGGTTATACCTCAATCAACGGCAAGCGCTATGTCTTTAACTGGAACTACGACAAAGTGCCGCAACCGAAGGTGATGACCCAAGCATTCCACGATGCGGGGCTGCGGCTGGCGGCAAACATCAAGCCGTGCCTGCTGCAGGACCACCCGCGCTATAGCGAAGTGGCGGAAAACGGCCTGTTCATTCGTGATTCAGAAACCGACGCACCAGAACGCTCCAGCTTCTGGGATGACGAAGGTTCCCACCTCGACTTTACCAACCCGCAGACGGTGAAATGGTGGCAGGAAGGAGTCACCACGCAGCTGCTGGAGATGGGGATCGACTCCACCTGGAACGATAACAACGAGTACGAAGTGTGGGATGGCGAAGCGCGCTGCCATGGTTTTGGCAAGGAGATCGCTATCAAACACATCCGCCCGGTGATGCCGCTGCTGATGATGCGCGCCTCGCTGGAAGCGCAGCAGCGGTTTGCCCCGGAAAAGCGCCCGTATCTGATCTCCCGTTCCGGCTGCGCCGGGATGCAACGTTACGTTCAGACCTGGAGCGGCGATAACCGCACCAACTGGGACACCCTACGCTATAACATCCGCATGGGACTGGGTATGAGCCTGTCCGGGCTGTTTAACGTTGGCCATGACGTGGGCGGTTTTTCTGGCGACAAACCCGACGCCGAACTGTTTGTCCGCTGGGTGCAGAACGGCGTGATGCACCCGCGCTTTACCATTCACTCGTGGAACGATGACCACACGGTGAACGAGCCGTGGATGTATCCGGGCGTCACCCCCGCTATTCGCGGTGCTATTGAGCTGCGCTATCGTCTGCTGCCGTATCTCTACACCCTGCTCTGGCAGGCGCATGCCGATGACGAACCGATGCTGCGCCCAACCTTCCTCGACCACGAACACGATGCGCAGACCTTTGAAGAGTGCGACGAGTTCCTGCTGGGCCGGGACCTGCTGGTGGCAAGCGTGGTGGAGGCCGGACAGCGCGAGCGCCGTCTCTGGCTGCCGGATAACGAAACCGGCTGGTACGATTTTTACACCCACGCGTGGTACGCGGGCGGGCAGTGGATCGCTCTGGATGCACCGCTGGAAAAACTGCCGCTGCTGGTGCGCACCGGTGCCGGTCTGCCGCTCAGCGAACGCATCACTCACGTCAGCGCGGAAAAAGACGACACCCGCGAGCTGAAGCTGTTCCCTGTCAAAGGCGTGGGCACCAGCACCGGTCTGCTGTTTGAAGATGACGGTGAAAGCTGGGGCTATCAGAACGGCAATGCGCTGTGGGTAGAGTGGGAAATGGTGTGCGATGGGGCAACCATCAATTTGAAGATCACTGCGCACGGAGATTATCGTCCGGCGTGGAAAGCACTGAAGGTGTCATTACCGGCGGGGGAAAAACGCAGGCTGCTGGTGAATGGGATTGAAGGGAGTGAGTGGGTGATGTAGTGCGGCCTGATGCCCTCACCCTAACCCTCTCCCACAGGGAGAGGGAACAGAACGTAGGCCGGGTAAGGCGAAGCCGCCACCCGGCTTTTTTTTTAGTTCTCGATACCTTTGCTGCGCAGATAATCTTCATAGTTACCGGTGAAGTCCACCACGCGCTCTGGCGTAATTTCAATCACGCGGGTCGCCAGCGAGCTGACGAACTCACGGTCGTGAGAGACGAAGATCAGGGTGCCCTGGTACATCTCCAGCGCCATGTTCAGCGATTCGATAGATTCCATATCCAGGTGGTTGGTCGGTTCGTCCATCACCAGAATGTTCGGTTTTTCCATCATCAGCTTGCCGAACAGCATACGGCCCTTCTCTCCACCGGAGAGCACTTTAGCAGGCTTCTTGATGTCGTCCTGGCTGAACAGCAGACGCCCCAGAATACTGCGCACCGCCTGCTCATCGTCGCCTTCCTGCTTCCACTGGCTCATCCAGTCGAAGACGGTCAGGTCGTTTTCAAATTCATATTCATGATCCTGCGCGTAATAACCAATTTGCGCGTTTTCGGACCATTTTACGCTCCCGTTGTCCGGCTGCAGTTCGCCGACCAGGGTTTTCAGCATGGTGGATTTACCCACGCCGTTGGCACCCAGAATGGCGATCTTCTCGCCCACTTCCAGCAGCAGGTTGAAGTTTTTAAACAGCGGGCCTTCATCAAAACCTTTGGTAAGGGCTTCCACTTCCAGCGCGTTACGGAACAGTTTCTTGTCCTGCTCGAAACGGATGAACGGGTTCTGACGGCTGGAAGCTTTAACCTCTTCCAGTTTGATTTTGTCAATCTGGCGAGCACGCGATGTTGCCTGACGGGATTTAGAGGCGTTGGCGCTAAAGCGACTGACGAAGGACTGCAGGTCCGCAATCTGCGCTTTCTTCTTGGCGTTATCCGCCAGCAGACGTTCACGCGCCTGGGTGGCCGCCGTCATGTATTCGTCGTAGTTGCCCGGGTAAACACGCAGCTCACCGTAATCCAGATCCGCCATGTGCGTACACACCATGTTCAGGAAGTGACGGTCGTGCGAGATGATGATCATGGTGCTGTCACGGTCGTTGAGCGTCTGCTCCAGCCAGCGGATGGTGTCGATGTCCAGGTTGTTCGTCGGTTCATCGAGCAGCAGAATGTCCGGGTTAGAGAACAGTGCCTGCGCCAGCAGCACACGCAGCTTCCAGCCGGGTGCCACTTCGCTCATCGGGCCGTAATGCTGTTCGACCGGAATGCCCACGCCCAGCAGCAGCTCGCCCGCACGCGCTTCTGCAGAATAACCGTCCATTTCGCCGTATTGCGTCTCCAGATCGGCCACTTTGTAGCCATCTTCTTCGCTCATTTCGGCCAGCGCATAGATACGGTCGCGCTCCTGCTTCACTTCCCACAGCTCCGCGTGCCCCATGATCACGGTGTCGAGCACGGTGAACTCTTCAAAGGCGAACTGATCCTGACGCAGTTTACCGATGCGCTCGTTGGGATCGAGCGACACGTTGCCGAGCGTCGGCTCCAGGTCACCGCCGAGGATCTTCATAAAGGTGGATTTACCGCTACCGTTGGCACCAATCAGGCCGTAACGGTTGCCGCCGCCAAATTTGACGGAAATGTTTTCGAACAGCGGCTTACTGCCAAACTGCATAGTGACGTTGCTGGTAACTAACACGGGGAGATTCCTGCGAAAAGTGTGATAAACACGGCATTATGCCACAATTCCGAATTGAGATCCTGTGTTGCGACGCTCCGCTAAACTTTAACAAAATCGAAAAAAATGTGATTTCGTACACATCTGAATTCCCTGTTAGCGGGAATGCACATATAATGCGCTCCCATCACAGATTCAGACTTATCAACTCACGCCTGAATGGCTTAGATACCTCGCACAACATGAACATGAAATTAACAACGCTTTTTGCGGCGGCGTTAGCCGTAGTAGGTTTTTGCAAAACCGCTTCTGCGGTGACTTATCCGCTGCCGACAGACGGTAGCCGTCTGGTGGGTCAAAACCAGGTGGTGACGGTGCCTGAGGGTAACACTCAGCCGCTGGAGTATTTTGCAGCTCAGTACCAGCTGGGCCTGTCTAACATGCTGGAAGCGAACCCGGGCGTTGACCCATACCTGCCAAAAGCAGGTACCGTTCTCAACATCCCTCAGCAGCTGATCCTGCCGGATACCGTTCATGAAGG
The DNA here is from genome assembly GCF_050031095.1 of Enterobacter cloacae complex sp. 382A5. Taxonomy (NCBI): domain Bacteria; kingdom Pseudomonadati; phylum Pseudomonadota; class Gammaproteobacteria; order Enterobacterales; family Enterobacteriaceae; genus Enterobacter; species Enterobacter cloacae complex sp. 382A5. The sequence continues at coordinate 1,432,835 of NZ_JBLGVK010000001.1, read as the reverse complement.
TATCGTGATTAACAGCGCGGAGATGCGTCTGTATTACTACCCGAAAGGCACTAACACGGTAATCGTGCTGCCAATCGGTATCGGTCAGCTGGGTAAAGATACCCCGCTGAACTGGACCACCAAAGTTGAACGTAAGAAAGCAGGCCCAACCTGGACCCCAACGGCGAAAATGCACGCGGAATACATCGCGGCAGGTGAACCGCTGCCAGCCGTGGTTCCGGCAGGCCCGGATAACCCAATGGGTCTGTACGCCCTGTACATCGGCCGCCTGTACGCCATCCACGGTACCAACGCTAACTTCGGTATCGGCCTGCGCGTAAGCCACGGCTGCGTGCGTCTACGTAACGACGACATCAAATTCCTGTTCGAAAACGTGCCGGTAGGTACCCGCGTCCAGTTCATCAACGAACCGGTTAAAGCGACCTCTGAGCCGGATGGCAGCCGTTACATTGAAGTGCACAACCCGCTGTCCACCAGCGAAGACCAGATCAACAATAACGAAATCGTGCCGATTACGCTGACCAGCGCGGTGCAGTCCGTGACCTCTCAGCCGGACGTGGAAACGACTATCGTTGACCAGGCTGTGCAGAACCGTTCCGGTATGCCGGTGCGTTTGAACTAATCGCGATACAGCGAAAAAAGCGGGCTTCGATGCCCGCTTTTTTTATCCGTTATTCACGATCACAATCCCGCCGTGGTCGTAACGATAATGACAGTGCGCATACTCCAGCGGCGTGCCATCTTCCAGATAGATCACCTGCTCCACCTCCAGCACCGGGTCGCTCTCCTCGCAGACCAGATGCTGCATATCCAGCGCATTCGGCTTTAGCGCCCGCACCACGCGGTACGATCCCATGATTTTCAGCCCCAGCGTCTCCTGCACATAGCGAAACACCGAGCTTTCAAGATGGCTTTTGTTCAGCCCGGGCACCAGGTTGAGCGGCATTACGGTCGCGTCCAGCGACATGGGCTCACCATTAAGCAAACGCAGACGAATGAAGTCATAGACCGGCGTATCGGCATTGATCATCAGCGAGGCCTGCTCTTTTTCGTTCGGGAAGCGCAGTTCAAAATGCACCACCTGGCTCGTTACCGTGCCCAGATGCTCCCAGGTTTTGGTCGCGCCAAAGTAGTCGCTGCCGGAGAGATCCCACTGCGACAGCTGAAGGAAGTTTTTGCGGATAAACGTCCCCTGCCCCTGACGGGTATATACCAGCCCTTCAACGATCAGCTGACGCATGGCCTGCTGAATGGTCATCCGGCTGGTATTGAACTCCGCCGCCAGCGCAAACTGGTCCGGCAGGGGTTCATTGGCGGCATACTGCTGGCTGATGATGCGTTTTTTGATTTCACGCGCTATGGTGATGTACTTCGCCGCCATCGTCCTTCCTTCTGTTTAATGTTCTATCCCGCTGTTTTTCAACGCCACTCGCTCGGCAATTTTGAGGAAAGGCAGGTAGAAGAATACACCAAATACGATGATTGCCAACTGCACCACCACCGCCCGCCAGTCACCCGCCGTTGCCAGCCAGGCGCTCAGAATTGGCGGCGTGGTCCACGGGATCATCACCACGCAGCGCGACATTAATCCCAGCGTGGTGCAGAGCCAGGCGAAGTAAATGCCAATGGCGGGCAACAGGACAAACGGGATCATTAAAGGCAGGTTAAACACAATCGGCAGGCCGAAAATCACCGGCTCGTTGATGTTGAACAGACCCGGCGCCAGCGACAGACGTGCCACCTGTTTCGCCGATTGTTGCCGCGAGAAGATAAAAATGGCGATCAGCAGTGAAATGGTGCTACCGGTACCGCCCACCATGCCAAAGGTCGGCACGAAGATGTTGTTGATGATGTGCGGGATCGGCTGGCCGTTGGCAAAGGCCAGCATGTTCTCATTGGTATTAATCAACAGGAACGGCTCCAGCACCACGCTGTTGACTACCGACTGATGAATACCCAGCGTGAAGAGGAAGTTACCAAAGCTGTAGATAAAAATCGTCCCCGGCAGGCTGGTATTGATGAGCCGCAGCGGCTGCTGGATAAAGGTGGTGATCAGGTGAATCAGATCCGTATGCAATACGTTCGCCAGCAGCGCGGCCAGAACGGCAAACAGTGAGAGCGTCAGGATGGTCGGGATCAGGGCGCTAAAAGATTTACTGACCGCCGGCGGCACGTTTTCCCCCAGTGATATTTGCAGCGCCTTAAGCCGAGAGATGGCGATAAACAGCTCCGTCGAGAGCAAGCCAATCAGCACCCCGGCGAAAATCCCGGTCGAACCAATGTTGGCGAAGGTCAGCACCTGGGTGACATTCACCGTGGTGTCGCTGCCGACGGGCGTGAGCTGCAGACGCATCGGCATCATGATAATAAAGCTGCTGACAGCGATAACCACTGCCGAGACCGGATTGTCGAAATCCTTGTTGCGCGCCAGCGACCAGGCAATCATCGGCGCCAGCAGCAGCGCGGCGATATTCAGCGTGCCATTGATGATCGCCTCGCCCCATACCTTGAAGTGCATGAGCGTGTCGCCGTCAAAAATCCATGGGAACACCACATTGTTCACCAGCACCGCCAGTCCGGCGAGGATGAAAATCGGCATCACCGTGGCGAAGGCATCGCGCAGGGAGCGAAGATGCACCTGGTTTGCCAGGCGCGCCGAGAACTCAACAAATTTATCGACAAAGGACTGCATATGCGGTGTGATTTTTGTTTCAGACATAGCGGATAGTTCCCATCAATCAGTCACAAAAACGGCCCGGCAGCGTACGGCTTACATCTCGCGTCCGTTGGTATGGATAACCTGTTTTAACCACGCGTAGCTCTTCTTCGGCACGCGTTTCAGGTCTTTAAGGTCGTGGTTTTCACGGTTGACATAGACCACGCCGTAGCGCTTACGCATGTCGCCCTGGGAGCTCAGAATGTCGATCAGCCCCCAGCCGAGATAGCCCATCACTTCTGCGCCATCCTCGAATATGGCGGCTTTCATGGCCTCGATATGCGCCCGGTGATAGTCGATGCGGTAGGTATCCTCAATCGGGTTCACGCCATCCCAGGATTCAATCACGCCAATGCCGTTTTCAATCGGGAACACCGGCATGCGCCAGTCGTTGGCGTAGCGGGTGATGATGGTGCGAAAACCGAGCGGATCGATCTGCCAGTTCCATTCGGTGGCTTTCAGGTACGGGTTATTTTTATCGCCGTACAGCAGGTAATTGTTCACCGGGGTTCCCTGCGGAATGGCATCGCTGTCCAGCGTTTTACTGGCGTAGTAGCTGAAGGCCATAAAGTCGTTTTGGGTTCTTGCGAACAGGGCCAGATCCTCGGCATGGTAGATATCGCCAAATCCTTCCTGCTCCACCACCGCCATCACCGCCGGGCTATAGCCCTGGCCGGCAAAGACGCGCAGCAGGTTCTGGTTGAGGAATTCGTCATACTGCTGGGCACAGAAGATATCGCGTGGTTTGCAGGTGGCCGGATAAACCAGCTGGTGCGCCAGCATACCGCCCATCAGCTGACCTGGCCGGGTCTGATGCAGGTACTCGGTCAGCGTCATATGCGCCACCATGGTGTGATGCTGCAACTCGTACAGCTCGCGCAGGGTTTTCTCGCCTTTCATGTAGCCGGAAATGCGGAATGCTTCCGGCATATGGAAGATGTTCTGCTCGTTGAAGGTCAGCCAGTATTTCACCCGGTCGCCGAAGCAGTCGATCATTTTTTTGCCATAGCGGATAAAGGCCTCCATGACGCGACGATCGTTAAAACCGTTGTACTCCTGCGCCAGCGCCAGCGGCATATCGAAGTGATAGAGGCAGATCATCGGCTCGATACCGCGGGCGATCAGATCGTTAATAAAGCGGTCGTAAAAGGCGATGCCCTCATCGTTGAACTCGCCGTCGCCCTGCGGACAGACCCGGCTCCAGGAGATTTGAAAGCGGTAGCAGTTCATGCCCAGATCCTGCATCAGGTCGAAATCTTCCCGGTAGCGGTGGTAGGAATCGGTCGCCACTTTCCAGTCGGAGATGTTTTCCCCCGCTTCGCGAATGTCGTACACCGACATCCCCTTCCCGCCCTCATTCCATGCCCCTTCCGTCTGCATGCTGGACACCGAGTTGCCCCATAAAAAGTTGGCTGGCAGTGATTGATTCATGGTCCCTCCCTATATGACTAGTCATTTAAATTTTATGACTAGTCATATAGGCGAAGATGTAAAAGCGATCAAAGAGGAGGATCGAATTTTGTGAGCAGAGCGGGAAAAAAAGCCCCGGTGAGCGGTGCGCCACCGGGGAAAGGAGGGTTATTGCTGTGCGAGCTGATTACGACGATATTCACCCTGCCGCTCCAGCATCCAGCCCGGATATTCGCGCGGCAGTGCGCTGACGGCATCAAGCTGTTTCAGCTCGTCTTCACTTAAACGGATCCCCGTTGCGGCGATGTTGTCATCCAGTTGATCGACGCGTTTGGCACCAATAATGACGCTGGTCACCACCTTCTGATGCAGCAGCCACGCCAGGGCGATTTGCGCGACGGAGACGCCTTTGCTTTCGGCAATAGTACGCATCACATCCACACAGTCGAAGGCGCGCTCTTTTTCCACCGGCGGGAAGTCAAACTCCAGACGACGGCCACCGGCTTCACTTTGCCCGTCGCGGCCATATTTTCCGCTCAGCAGGCCACCCGCCAGCGGGCTCCAGACCATCAGCCCGACGCCTTCGCTCTGCATCATTGGCACCAGTTCGCGCTCCAGATCACGTCCGGCGATGGTGTAATAGGCCTGCAGCGACGCGAAACGGGCCAGACCCAGTCGCTCGGAAATGCCCAGCGCTTTGGCGATCTGCCACGCGGCCCAGTTTGAGACACCGATGTAGCGCACGTGGCCGTGCTGCACCAGGTTATCCAGGGCATAAAGCATCTCTTCCATCGGCGTTGCGGGGTCGAAACCGTGAAGCTGGTAGAGATCGATATGGTCGAGCTGCATACGGCGCAGGCTCTCTTTCACGCTGCTGATAATGTGATAGCGTGAGCTGCCGCGTGAGTTCACCCCCGCCGTGCCCGTTTCGCCAAACACTTTTGTGGCCACCACCACGTTTTCGCGCTGAATTTTCAGGTTCTTGAGTGCCTGGCCGGTGATCTCCTCCGAGCGGCCTTCGGAATAGACGTTCGCGGTGTCGATGAAGTTGATCCCGGCATCCAGCGCACGGCCCACCAGCTGCTCGGCTTCACTTTGCTGCAGCTGGCCAATCTTGCCCCACATGCCACCTTCACCGCCGAAGGTCATGGTGCCAAGGCACAGTTCAGAAACAAACAGACCGGTATTGCCCAGTTTTTGATAACGCATAAGATAGTCCTCACATGTCGTTTGATGGGTGCCTGATAGTTATACCCGCCCCCTGGCCAACGCGAATGTGGCGTTCCTGTCCGTTTCTTGCCCAATCCTCTGAATATTATCCGCGCGGGGCATCGCCAAAGACGGCGTAATCCGGTAACTGCACCTGCTGATAGGGCTCCCAGCCGCCGCCAAGCGCCTTATAGAGCGCCACCAGATCGAGCGCGCTTTGCACCTGCGCCTGGGCACGTTGCTGCTCGGCCTGTGCCAGCTGCCGTTGGGCGTCGAGCACGTCGATAAAGCTGGCAATCCCCTGCCGGTAGCTGTCGCTGGCCAGATCGAAGGCGTTTTGCAGCGCATCGATGGTTTTTGCCAGACCCGCTTCACGCTGCTGATCGGTGCGGTAACTCACCAGCGCATTCTCAACATCCCCCAGCGCAGTCAGTACCGTCTGGCGATAATCCAGCACCGCCGCCCCCTGTTGCGCACGCGCCACTTTCACGCTGGAGACCAGTCTTCCGCCCTGGAAGATGGGAATGGAGACCTGCGGACCAAAACTGTAGAAGTGGCTGCTCCAGTCGGTGAGCCAGTTGGATTCGCTGTTGCGCAGGCCAAACTGCCCGGAAAGGGTAAAGCTCGGGAACAGCTCGGCCACCGACACGCCAATTTGCGCTGTGGCCGCATGGAGATTCGCTTCCGCTTCTCGCACGTCCGGACGACGTCGCGCCAGCGTGGATGGAATACCCGTTTGCACGATATCCGGCAGCGCAGGCATCGGCTGGGCCGACTGTAGTTCCGCATCCAACGCCCCCGGCGGCTTGCCGAGCAGGATCGCCAGGCCGTTCATCGCCTGCCGCTCCTGCGCCTGATATTGCGGCAGTTGTGCTTCAAGGTTGCCCAGTTGCGCCCGCGCATTTTCTACGTCCATCTGCGGAGACAGCCCTCCCCGCTGGCGACTTTCGGTCAGATCCAGCGTTTGCTGCGCACTTTTAATCTGGGTGTTCAGCGTGGCAATAATGCTCTGCGCCCCGCGCAGCTGGAGCCAGGCGCGCGCCACTTCGGCTTCAAGGGAGACCAGCGCGTCGTTACGCTGCTCAATAGCGGCTTTCTGCTGCGCTTCAGCAGCTTCAACCTGACGGCGAACTTTACCCCAGAGGTCAATCTCCCACTGGGCGTCGAAGCTGCCCTGGTAGAGGTTGATCGGCTGCGTCAGCGGTCCTAACGCACCCCTGAGTTCCGGATCGACGTTATCAAGCTGGTCGTAGACCCCATGAGACTTCAACTCACCTTCCAGGCCGAGCTGCTGGCGCGTCGCCTGCAGATTGCCGTTGACCGACGGATAAAACGCCCCGCCCGCCTGGTTAATCTGTTCACGCGCACCAGCGATGCGCAGCACCGTTTGTTGCAGGGACAAATTCCCGGCGATGGCGCGTTCAATCAGACTGTCGAGTTGCGGCGAGCCGAACGTTTTCCACCAGCGCGGGTTAGTCGCAGCGGAGGTGGTTTGTGATTTGACCGTGCTGTCGCCTTTATCGTTCCAGTGCGTGACGGCAGGCGGTGCAGGCGGCTGGTAATCCGGCCCCACGGCGCAACCTGCCAGCAGCATCATTATCATCAGGGGGTGTAAACGTCTGTGTATCATCAATGTGCTCCTGCACTCCCCTCGCTCTTAACCGGCGAGAGCAACAAACAAAACGGAATCAGGACCAGCGCCACCACGCTCAGAATGGTGAATACGTCGATATAGGCCAGGAAGCGCGACTGCTCAATCATGGTCTGGTACATGCGCCCGGTGGCAATGCCGGTCGGGTCGCCGACCTGAGTGGTAAAGTTCTGGATCGCCTGCGCGCTTTCGCGGATCGCCTGCTGGAACTGCTCGTTAAACGGCGAGGCGTGGTACGCAAGGTGCGCGCTGTGGGCCTGCGAGCGCTCGGTGATGGCCGCCGTGGAAAGCGATATGCCAATCGAGCCCGCAACGTTACGGAACATGGTGAACAGCGCCGCGGCATCCGCGTTCAGCCGCCTCGGGATAGAAATAAACGCAATGGTGGTCAGCGGGACAAACAGGAACCCCAGCCCAATCGACTGGGCGCTGCGGAACAGCACCAGCGTTTCGAAGTCGATATCCGGGGTGAGCGTGCGCGACCAGAAGAACGACACAGCCAGACAGGTAAAGCCAAAGGCGATGATCCAGCGCGTCTGCACCACCGGCATCAGCTTCAGGACCAGCGGGATGGTCAATACAATCAACACTGCGCCGGGCGACAGCACCAGCCCGGACCAGGTGGCGGTATAGCCCAGATCCTGCTGCGCCAGCTGCGGGATCACCACCGAGCTGCCGTAAAGGATCATCGCCATCCCCGCCATCAGCAGGCTGGAGATGGTAAAGTTGCGGTCCTTCATGCAGTGCAGATCAACAACCGGTTTTTTGGCATACATCAGCCAGTAAATGGCGCCAATGATGCCGACCAGCGTTAACACCGCAAAGGTGCGAATAAAGTTCGAGTAGAACCAGTCATCATCCTCGCCCCGGTCGAGCATCACCTGCAGACAGCCGAGGCCAAGCGCGATCAGGCCGATCCCCGTCCAGTCGATAGTCAGCTTCTCTTTGGCTTTACTCTCCCAGGGTGGATCTTCCAGCAGCTGGTAGATCGCCAGCACCGTCACTATCCCCACCGGGATGTTGATAAAGAACACCCAGCGCCAGGAGTAGTTGTCAGTGATCCAGCCCCCGAGCGTCGGGCCGAGTACCGGCGCAACGATAATGGCGATGGAGGAGAGACCAAACGCTTTACCCCTGTCTTCCGGTTTAAAGTAGTCAAGCAGCACCGACTGCTGCGTGGGCTGCAGGCCGCCGCCAAAAAAGCCCTGCATCACACGGAACAAGATGATTTGCCACAGCTCGGTCGCGATCCCGCACAGGAACGAGCAGACGGTGAACATCACGATGCAAATCAGGAAGAACTGCTTGCGGCCAAACACCCGGCTGAGAAATGCCGAGATGGGCAGGACGATGCCGTTAGCCACCAGGTAGCTGGTTAATACCCAGGTGGACTCGTCATAGCTGGACGAGAGCGAGCCCGCCACGTGCGGCAGCGCCACGTTGACGATGGTGGTGTCGAGGATCTCCATAAACACCGCCAGCGTGACGACAATCGCCACCGCCCACGGATTGCTGGCGGGCTTCCAGTTGTCGTGGCTGTGATCCGTCATTCCACGGTGACCTTCGGTTCCACCGACAGCCCCAGCGGCAGCGGTTTGTTCGGATCCAGCCCTTTATCAATCACGATTTTCACCGGCACGCGCTGGACAATTTTAACAAAGTTGCCGGTGGCGTTTTCCGACGGGAACGCCGAGAAACGCGAGCCGCTGCCCTGCTGGATACTGTCGACATGGCCTACAAGTGCCATATCTGGCCAGGCATCGACGGAAACCTCCACCTTATCGCCTGGCTTCATGCGCTCAAGCTGAGACTCTTTAAAGTTGGCCACCACCCAGACGTTGGGTGAGACCAGCGAGAACAGCGCCGTGCCCGCCTGTACCAGCGTACCCGGCTGCACGTTGCGCTTAGTGACAAACCCGTCGAACGGGGCGCGAACTTCGGTGTAAGAGAGGTTGAGGTTAGCGGTTTCCAGCTGCGCTTTAGCCTGATCGACCTGGCGCTCACGCGCTTCGACGTTGGTCTCCTGCTGGCGGATTTGCAGCTGTACCTGCTCCGCCACTTCCAGCTGGGCCTGCGCGCTTGCCAGAGCGGCCTGTGCACTACGCAGTTGGGCGTTGGCGGAATCAATGCTTTGTTGGGTGGTGGCACGCGGATCAACCCCGCGCTGGCGGCGATACTCCGCCTGCGCGTTGGCGAGGTCTGCCTGCGCTTTCAGCACCTGCGCTTTGGCTTCGTCGCGCTGGGCGGGGTATTGCACTTTCGAGAGCGCCAGCTGTGCCTGGGCCTGATGCAGCTGCGCAATAGCCAGGCCAAGCTGGGCCTGAGCCTGATCGCGCTGGGCGGTGGTATCACGCGGATCGATAACCACCAGCAGATCGCCCTTTTTCACGCGCTGGTTATCACGCACATGTAGCGCCGTGACATAACCCGCCGTTTTAGGGGCAATCGTCACCACATCGCCGTCGGTAAAGGCGTCGTCAGTTGTCTCTTCGTTACGGGTTAAAAACCACCAGACCAGCGCCACGATGACCATCACCACCACGACAATGCCGAGGATAATTAACGGTTTTTTGCCCGGACGCTTACGCTCATTATTGTTTTTGTCCTGCTCGTCAGCAGGCGGGTTTTGTTCTTCAGCCATAGTTCAGCAACGGTCCTGTCAGTGAGCGGCATCACACTATGCCGTTCACTAAAGCTAGGACGTTGCTATACGTTTGCCAGGAAAAACTGACAAATTGCGCACTATATGAGAAGGAATAATCCGAAACCGATCGCCGCAGCCCAGAGCAGCATGGGGATCGACCAGAGATGGAAGCGCCACCAGATGCGACGATCGTTCGCCATCCGCAGGGCAATCAGGTTGGCCAGCGAGCCGGGCAGCAGACCAAACCCGCCGATGTTAACCGCCCAGGCCAGAAGCGTGTCCGGCGGAACATAGTTGAGCAGTAAAATGGTAGAAGGCACGTTGCTGATGACCTGCGAGAGGCCAATCGCCGTCAGCCACAGCCCCGGCTGAGACAGACCGCTGACGCTGTGCAGTACGTGTTGCAGCACCGGGAGCTGGATAAGCAGATGCACGTCGATGAACATCACCATAAAGACCAGCAACAGCGTCCAGTCCACGCTCACCAGCACGCGTCGCGCCAGCACGACAAAACCAGCCGCCACGAGCAGCACGCCCGCCAGTTCATACCGCAGCTCCAGCGCAAACAGAAAGACGATATACAGCCCCAGGCAGCTCCAGACCAGACGAGGCTGCCACTGCGGGCCGGTTGTGCCGCTGTGGTATTGCAGTTTTTTATCCGGGAAGGCAAACCAGCAGACCGCCAGCAGCGACGCCATCATCACCAGCGCCAGCGGCGCCATCTGCCAGGTAAAGGCGGCGAACGATAACCCTGAACGTCCCCAGAGCAGAATGTTTTGCGGGTTGCCGATAGGGGTTAACAGCGAGCCCGCGTTGACGGCCAGCGCTTCAAAGATGATCAACCGGCTCACCGGGATCTCGCACAGCTTACGCAGGGTGAGCGTCAGCGGCACGATGATAAACAGCGCCACATCGTTGGTGAGAAAGGTCGACAGCACCGCGGCGGAGAACACCATAAACAGCGACAGCCTGCGTTCGGTGGCAAACCGGCGCACCATTTTGCGCCCCAGCACGTCAAAGTAGCCGCTCAGCTCCACCCCTTTGGTGAGCATCATTAACCCGCTCAGGGTAATAATGGTGCGCCAGTCAATCGCCGCAGGCCAGGCCTTGGGCGCAAACGGTACAAAAAGGCTTAAACCTGCACCAATAATCAATAAGAGATGAAAGAAGCGATCGCGCGTGAGGGCCTGCAGTCCAGGGATTTTCATTCAGCGGAGGAACCATATTTAAGCGTAAACTCACGAAACTTCACCAGCGTCTCTTCGCTGACGTGGTGTTCCATTCCTTCCGCATCCCGACGGGCAATCTCCGGGCTTACGCCCAGCACCAGCAAGAAGTTCTCCACCAGCTGGTGGCGCTCGCGGCTCTCCTGCGCCAGCTTCTCCCCTTCCGGCGTCAGAAAGACGCCGCGCCACGGGATCATTTCGATTAAGCCGACGGAGGCCAGACGTTTTAACATCTTCGCAACGGTTGGCTGCGAAACCCCCAGCCTGGCCGCCATATCAACCTGACGTGCTTCCCCGACCTCGCGAATCAGATCGGAAATCAGCTCAACATAATCATCAATCAGTTCACGTCGGTGGGCTTCACGCACCTGACGAAAACCTTCGACGTGCTCTTCCACATTCACCAGTTGCGTCGTTTTTCTGATTGTTGGCTTACCTGCGCGACGGTTCATTGTACTTCCTCAGTGGGGTGACGCTTCCAGCGCCCGGTATCGAGAGCGCACATTGTAAACCATACCTCTACAAGCACAAAAAATTAACGAAATAGCCATAGCTATACAATATAGCCTGTGCTATATCTGTATGTAATGCAGTCACCCTTCACGGATCGAAGGGATCAAAAATCAGGAGGTCTTATGAACGAATTCAAGAGGTGTATGACCGTGTTTACTCACTCCCCCTTCAGGGTGCGCTTAATGCTGTTGAACATGCTGTGCGATATGTTTAACAACAAGCCGCATCAGGACGACAAACCTTCCCACTAAGCGGCGTTGCGGTACGCCGCTTCATTTTGCCGTCATATTCCCGCTGTAAACTGGCCTCCGGCCGCCCTATTCCCGGTTTTTTTTACGGATTTGCAATCCTCTTCGCAAAACATCTGCTTAGCAACGGTTGATATTATTTAGCGCTCGCACTATCTTCTTGCAGCCCTGCACAATTTGCGGCTCGCTGAAGCGGACCCTCATTCCCTCTCCACGCACTGTCAGGCAGGTTATGACCCTTGACGCCAGGGTGAGCACATGGCGTTTTTATGCATGATAGTGACCTATGAATTTAACCCTGATAGACACCGTTGTTACCCGCAGTCGGGCCTTAAGTCCGTGGACGGCATTCTACTTTTTACAATCTTTGCTGATTAACTTTGCGCTGGGTTACCCCTTCAGCCTGCTGTATGCCGTTGCGTTTACCTGCATTCTGCATTTGCTGTGGCGTACCGCGCCGCGCGCGCAAAAAACGTTAGTGGGCATCTGCTCCCTGATTGCAGCGCTCTATTTCCCGTTTGGTCAGGCCTACGGTTCGCCAAACTTTAATACCCTGCTGGCGCTGCACTCGACCAACATGGAAGAGTCGACCGAGATCCTGACGATTTTCCCGTGGTACAGCTACGTGGTCGGCCTTTTTATTTTTGCGCTTGGCGTTATAGCGGTGCGTCGTAAACCCGAAGAGAAAAAAGCGTGGGGAAAAATAGAGACGCTGTGTCTGGCATTCAGCGTAGTGACCTTCTTTGTCACCCCCGTGCAAAACCTGGCCTGGGGCGGCGTGTTCAAGCTGAAGGATACCGGCTACCCGGTGTTCCGCTTTGTAAAAGACGTTGTCGTTAATAACCAGGAAGTTCTCGACGAGCAGGCGCGCATGGCTGAGCTCTCAAATATGAAAGACACCTGGAACGTGCTGGCGGTGAAGCCGAAGTACCATACCTATGTGGTCGTCATCGGCGAAAGCGCACGCCGCGATGCGATGGGCGCGTTCGGCGGACACTGGCATAACACGCCGTTCGCCAGCGCCGTCAACGGTACCCTGTTTACCGATTATATTGCGGCCAGCGGCTCGACGCAGAAATCGCTCGGCCTGACCCTGAACCGCGTTGTCGACGGCAAACCACAGTATCAGGATAACTTTGTCACGCTGGCAAACCGTGCCGGTTTTCAGACGTGGTGGTTCTCTAATCAGGGGCAAATTGGCGAATACGATACCGCCATTGCCAGCATCGCGAAGCGTGCCGATGAAGTGCAGTTCCTGAAAAACGGGGATTTTGAAGCCGATAAAAATACCAAAGACGAAGCATTGCTCAAGATGACGGCACAGGTTTTTGCCACGCAGCGCACGCAGCCACAACTGATCGTCCTGCACCTGATGGGTTCGCACCCTCAGGCCTGTGACCGCACGCAGGGGAAATACGCCGAGTTTGTGCAATCTAAAGAGACCTCTTGCTATCTGTACACCATGACGCAAACCGACGAGCTGCTCAGCAAGCTGTACGATCAGCTACGTAATACGGGTGAGAGTTTCTCGATGGTTTATTTCTCGGATCACGGGCTGGCGTTTAAAGAGCGCGGTAAAGAGGTGCAGTATCTGGCGCACGACGATAAATTCCAGCAGAACTTCCAGGTACCGTTTATGGTGCTGTCGAGTGATGACAAGAAGCATCGTATTATCACCGCGCGCCGCTCGGCCAATGATTTCCTGACGTTCTTCTCGCAGTGGACGGGGATTTCAGCAGAGCAGATCAAAAATGCTTACCCGTTTATGTCAAACAAGAAAGCTCCCCCAGTGTACGTTACCAACTTCAAGTTACAGAAAGTTGACTATAACCATTTGGGTACGGATATTTTCGATATAAAGAGTAAGTAAGCTGTACGATCTGATGCCCTCACCCTGGCCCTCTCCCACGGGAGAGGGATCCCCATACAAAAAGCGTCTACGGACGGCCCCCTCTCCTCTTAGGGGAGAGGGCTGGGGTGAGGGGGAACATACAGCTCTGGTGGTCATTCCGTTCACTTTATGTTCCTTGCTACTCTGTAACAACATGACCCGTGAACGTGCCAGGGTGGCTCAATCGCCACCACCCTGGCGACCCGGGCTCCCGGCGGTAAATCGCCGCTTCGCGGTACCTTCGGCTTATTCCTTCCGGCTTATCGGGGACGGGCGGATGTAACGTCCCTGTAAAGCCGCCCTCTCGGCGCATCCATGCGCCTCGCCCCGGCCTGCAGGAAACGCCTCAGCGATTTACAGCCGGACCAGGGCATCGCTGAATGCCCTCAGTCATTCTGAAGGCAGCGTTATTGTTTCTGTTTGTGAATGACTGGGGAACCCTCAGCCCACAGGGATAGAGAAAAAGGTTAAAAAAAATCCGCCACATGGGCGGATTTTTTACTGGCTCACCGAAGTGATTAGAAGCGGTAACCTACGCCCGCGATCCAGGTGCCAACGTCAACGTTGCGGATACGGCTCTGCTCATAGGAGAAGTCCAGAGCAACGTCTTCGATTGGGTTGAACTGCAGACCCGCGCCATAGGAGAAGCCGTAGTCGCTGTTGCTTGCAGTGCGGTTCAGACCCTGGTTTTCGGTCTGCTGGAATTTACCGTAGCCAACACCTACAACACCGTAGATGCTTGCCCAGTCGTTGATACGGTAAGCTGGACCAGCGGTGATGCCGTAGTACTGGCCTTTGTTGTATGCGCCGTTTTCAGAACGATCTTTCTCGGTGTAGGTGAAAGAACCGATCACGCCCAGTGGGTTGTTATCCTGCTCGTAACGATACTTCAGGTTGAAACCGTTAGCTTTGTTCATTACGCCCTGCATATCGCTCTGAGCGTAACCACCGGTAACAGTGGAAGTAGCAGCTACAGCGGTACCTGCGGAAACAGCCAGTACAGCGGCCAGTGCTGAAAGACATGCAATTTTTTTCATAACCACCTCAAATGTGCTTCAAGTAAATCCGTAAGTTTTAAATATATCAAAAAAATTTGCGAAACTCTTTGTGATTCGTGATGTCTAACGGGACCTTTCCTGTAACAGAACGTTTCCAGCATCAGTTATCTTGTTCAAATCACAAAGGATTTCTGTTGCTAAATACTCATACTGCGCGTCAACGCCGTTACATTCATCCAGATTATTCCTAATCTGACAGGCGATAAAACCAGCAACGCTTATCCATTTTACGGATTTTCCCTGGTTTTTTTTCAACAGTAGCTCAACCGTTGCGCCATATTTCAATTACACTGCGGCTTTTACCCTATTTGACAAAAATTGACAGGAGAAAGGATGCCAGGGATATCCCGCACGTCATCGGTATGGATGCCGGTTGCTGTAATTCTGATTGCGATGCTGTCCATACAGAGTGGCGCGTCCCTCGCGAAATCGCTCTTTCCACTGGTAGGCGCACCGGGCGTCACTGCCCTGCGTATCGCTTTGGGTACCCTGATCCTCGTGGTCATTTTTAAACCCTGGCGGTTGCGCGTCAAAAAAGAGCAGCGCCTCCCGCTGCTCTTCTACGGGCTGGCGCTGGGGGCCATGAACTATATGTTCTATCTCTCTATCCAGACCATTCCGCTGGGGATTGCCGTCGCGCTGGAATTTACCGGCCCGCTGGCGGTGGCCCTTTTCTCCTCCCGACGGCCTGTCGATTTTATCTGGGTGGTGCTAGCGGTTGTGGGGTTGTGGTTCCTCTTGCCACTGGGCCAGAGCGTCTCTGAAATCGACCTGACGGGTGCCGCGCTGGCTCTGGGCGCCGGAGCCTGCTGGGCGGTGTATATCCTTACGGGTCAGCGCGCTGGCGAAGAGCACGGCCCGGCGACCGTCGCGCTGGGCTCGCTCATTGCCGCCATCATCTTTGTTCCGCTGGGTATGGCTCAGGCGACGGACTCTATCTGGCAGTGGTCAGTAATGCCGGTGGGTTTTGCTGTCGCCATCCTCTCAACGGCTCTGCCTTATTCACTGGAGATGATTGCCCTCACGCGGCTGCCGACGCGCATCTTCGGTACCCTGATGAGCATGGAGCCTGCACTGGCCGCCATCTCCGGTATGGTATTCCTTGGGGAAACCCTCACCTTTACCCAGACGCTGGCGCTGTGCTCCATTATTGCGGCGTCGATGGGGTCAACGCTCACCATGCGCCCTGAGCCAAAAGTTGAGAAAGTGGACATCCGCTAATACCGTATATCCTGCATGGCCTCGGTGCCATGCAGAATAAAGGCCAGTTCTGTATTATTTATAATTTCTTACATTCTTCGTCATCGAAAAGTCATATTTCTCTCGCCCTTAATGGGAAATAGAGAATTAAGATTGATCTGTGTCAATTTTAAAAAATACCATACAGTTCAATCAGTTAATAATTCAACTCCCTTCTTGCTATTAAACCAATAGGCACAGCCAAACCGCAGGGAAAAAATCCGGTGCTATACTTAGTTCCGTAATTACCTGGGACATAAACATCAAGAGGATATGAGATTATGAGTACCGCTAAACTGGTGAAAACGAAAGCGTCTAATCTGCTTTATACCCGTAACGATGTATCGGACAGCGACAAAAAAGCAACGATTGAGTTGCTGAATCGCCAGGTGATCCAGTTCATCGATCTTTCGCTGATCACCAAACAGGCCCACTGGAATATGCGCGGTGCAAACTTTATTGCCGTTCATGAAATGCTGGATGGCTTCCGCACAGCACTGGTCACCCACCTGGACACCATGGCCGAACGTGCCGTGCAGTTAGGCGGTGTGGCGTTGGGTACCACGCAGGTGATTAACAGCAAAACGCCACTGAAAAGCTATCCGCTGGATATTCACACCGTTCAGGATCACCTGAAAGAGCTGGCAGACCGTTATGCGATTGTGGCTAACGACGTGCGTAAAGCGATTAGCCAGGCTAAAGACGAAGATACTGCGGATATCTTCACTGCCGCGTCTCGCGACCTGGATCAATTCCTGTGGTTTATCGAATCTAACATCGAATAATCCATACGAATTTTCTATCAAACCCTCGCCTCCGGTGAGGGTTTTGCACATTTATGGTGCACACTTTTCCACTGAGACGCTGCAAAAGTGAAAGAAATGTAATAATCACCTCACACAACCGTTAACGGAAGATTGTTTTTTCATCATTATTTGCGCTAAATATCTCCCCGTCAGTTGAGCCAAACGACGCGCACCAAAACGGTGCTCCACCTTGGTGCAATCAGACATCATTGCCACGTTTATTGTGCAATGCATGACATCCTCCCCTTTGCAAAACAACAGCTTGTAAAGTTGGCACGATTTTTTCATTGTGCCTTTCGTTCTCGCAGGGGATCGCCCCGTGGATATAAAAGGAAATGCTATGAAGTCTGTATTAAAAGTTTCACTGGCTGCACTTACCCTGGCTTTTGCGGTCTCTTCTCAGGCCGCCGATAAACTGGTTGTAGCCACCGACACGGCGTTTGTTCCGTTTGAATTCAAACAGGGTGATAAATACGTTGGTTTTGATGTGGATCTGTGGGCCGCAATCGCAAAAGAACTCAAACTGGATTACACCCTGAAGCCAATGGACTTCAGCGGTATCATCCCGGCACTGCAAACCAAAAACGTAGACCTGGCCCTGGCAGGCATCACCATTACTGATGAGCGTAAAAAAGCGATCGACTTCTCTGACGGCTACTACAAAAGCGGCCTGCTGGTGATGGTCAAAGCTGACAATAACGACGTTAAAAGCGTGAAAGATCTCGACGGTAAAGTGGTGGCGGTGAAGAGCGGCACCGGCTCCGTTGATTACGCGAAAGCGAACATCAAAACCAAAGATCTGCGCCAGTTCCCGAACATCGATAACGCCTATATGGAACTTGGCACCAACCGTGCTGACGCGGTTCTGCACGATACGCCTAACATCCTCTATTTCATCAAAACCGCAGGTAACGGTAAGTTCAAAGCGGTCGGTGAGTCTCTGGAAGCACAGCAGTACGGTATTGCCTTCCCGAAAGGCAGCGACGACCTGCGTACGAAAGTTAACGGCGCGCTGAAAACCCTGAAAGAGAACGGCACGTATAACGAAATCTACAAAAAATGGTTCGGTACCGAGCCTAAATAATTTTACCTGAATTCAGGTTTGTAACGCCCGGTGACGCTCACGCTTACCGGGCCTACGTTTTTCGTTTTTCACCACGGTATACAGGAATACATCATGCAGTTTGACTGGAGCGCCATCTGGCCTGCCATTCCTCTCTTGCTTGAAGGCGCTAAAATGACCCTGTGGATTTCGGTCCTCGGTCTGGTTGGCGGGTTGATTATCGGTCTTGTCGCCGGTTTCGCCCGCACCTACGGTGGCTGGATTGCAAACCACATCGCACTGGTTTTCATCGAAGTGATCCGCGGCACGCCTATTGTCGTACAGGTCATGTTCATCTACTTCGCCCTGCCAATGGCCTTCACCGACCTGCGCATCGACCCGTTCAGCGCCGCCGTCGTGACCATTATGATCAACTCAGGTGCCTACATCGCGGAAATTACGCGCGGTGCGGTGCTGTCGATTCATAAAGGTTTCAGTGAAGCGGGTCTGGCGTTAGGCCTTTCGCGTCGCGAAACCATCCGTCATGTGATTCTGCCTCTGGCGCTGCGCCGCATGCTGCCACCGCTGGGCAACCAGTGGATCATCAGTATCAAAGACACGTCGCTGTTCATCGTTATTGGCGTTGCTGAACTGACCCGCCAGGGCCAGGAGATCATTGCTGGCAACTTCCGTGCGCTGGAAATCTGGAGTGCGGTAGCCGTTGTCTACCTGATTATCACTCTGGTTCTGAGCTTCGTTCTGCGTCGTCTTGAAAGAAGGATGAAAATCCTGTGATTGAATTTAAAAACGTATCCAAGCACTTTGGTCCAACCCAGGTGCTGCACAATATCGATCTGAGCATCAAACAGGGTGAAGTGGTTGTCATTATCGGGCCCTCTGGCTCCGGTAAATCCACGCTGCTGCGCTGCATCAATAAGCTGGAAGAGATCACCAGTGGCGATCTGATCGTCGATGGTCTGAAGGTAAATGATCCAAAAGTGGATGACCGTCTGATTCGTCAGGAAGCGGGCATGGTGTTCCAGCAGTTTTACCTGTTCCCGCACCTGACGGCGCTGGAAAACGTGATGTTTGGCCCGCTGCGCGTACGCGGTGCCAACAAAGCGGCGGCGGAAGCGCTGGCTAAAGATCTGCTGGCGAAAGTGGGCCTCGCAGAACGTGCTCACCACTACCCTTCTGAACTTTCCGGTGGACAACAGCAGCGTGTGGCTATCGCCCGCGCGCTGGCGGTTAAACCGAAAATGATGCTGTTTGATGAGCCAACCTCCGCACTCGACCCGGAGCTGCGCCACGAGGTGCTGAAAGTCATGCAGGATCTG
Source organism: Enterobacter cloacae complex sp. 382A5 (assembly GCF_050031095.1). Lineage (NCBI taxonomy): Bacteria > Pseudomonadati > Pseudomonadota > Gammaproteobacteria > Enterobacterales > Enterobacteriaceae > Enterobacter > Enterobacter cloacae complex sp. 382A5. Next base: position 1,413,845 of record NZ_JBLGVK010000001.1, on the reverse strand, counting down.
GCCGAAGAAGGCATGACGATGGTGATCGTGACCCACGAAATCGGCTTCGCCGAGAAAGTGGCGTCCCGCCTTATCTTCATTGATAAAGGCCGTATCGCAGAAGACGGTAACCCGCAGGCGCTGATTGCAAACCCGCCAAGCCAGCGTTTGCAGGAGTTTCTGCAGCACGTCTCCTGAATGCCAGACCTCTGAAATACAAAGCCGGGCATGCCCGGCTTTTTTACGCCAGATTGTTCCCAAAACACGCCCTCCGCTCCCTGCCCTCTATACTTATCATTTTGTTCGACATTTTCACCGGAGGGCACCGTGCCGTGGATCCTGCTGTTGTTGCTTAGCTTGTTTAGTGCGCCATCGATAGCCGTTGCTATCCCCGGCGTCACTACCGGAACGTCCACTGCGCAGCAAAAAACGCCTCCACCGGAACCGGATGCAGAAGAGAAAAAAGCCGCCTACAGTGCCCTTGCCGATGTGCTGGAAAACGACACCTCCCGGCAAGAGTTAGTCGATCAGCTGCGAAAAATTGCCGCCACACCGCCCCAGGAGCCCGTTCCAACCATCACCCCGCCGCCGGTAGAAGAGCAAAAGACGGTGCTGGAAAATGTGACCGAGGTTAGCCGCCACTATGCCGATGCCCTCTCCTCGCGCTTTGCCCAGCTCTATCGCAACCTGATGGGCTCTTCGCACAAGCCCTTTAACCCCCGGACGTTTACCGCGGCTGCCACGCAATTTTTACTGCTGGCGTCCGCCATCTTCATTTTTTACTGGCTGGTGCGCCTGTGCGCGTGGCCCCTGTACCGAAAAATGGGGCAATGGGGTCGCAAGAAGAATCAGCAGAAAAGCAGCTGGTTGCATCTGCCGCTGATGATCGCCGCCGCGTTTATCATTGATTTACTGCTGCTGGCGCTGACGTTGTTTACAGGGCAATTGCTGGCCGACAGGCTAAATACCGGCAACAAAACTATCGCCTTCCAGCAGGCGCTGTTCCTGAATGCCTTCGCCGTAATTGAGTTCTTTAAGGCGCTGCTGCGGCTGATATTTTGCCCACGCGTGCCGGATCTTCGCCCTTTCACTATTCGGGATAGCAGCGCCAGATACTGGGCGCTGCGTCTGAGCGTGCTCAGCGGGTTGATTGGCTATGGTCTGCTGGTTGCCGTGCCAATCATCTCCAACCAGGTGAACGTCCAGTCTGGTGCGCTGGCGAATGTGCTGATTATGATCTGCATTACCGTCTGGGCGCTCTACCTCATCTTCCATAACAAAAAGACGATCACCGAGAGCTTGCTGCATCTGGCCGACCGTTCCCTTTCGTTCTTTAGCCTCTTTATTCGCGCTTTTGCCCTGGTGTGGCACTGGCTGGCCAGCACTTACTTCATTGTGCTGTGCTTCTTCTCGCTGTTCGATCCCGGCAACAGCCTGAAATTTATGATGGGTGCCACGTTTAAAAGCCTGGCCATTATTGGCGTCGCGGCCTTTGTTTCCGGCCTGCTCTCTCGCTGGCTATCGAAAACCATTACCTTGTCTGCGCAGGTCCAGCGCAATTACCCGGAGCTGCAAAAACGGGTGAACGGCTGGCTCTCGGTTTCACTGAAGGTGGCGCGCATTCTCACCGTCTGTGTGGCGATTATGCTGCTGCTCAATGCCTGGGGACTGTTCGATTTCTGGAACTGGCTGCACAACGGCGCGGGGGAAAAGACCGTTGATATTTTAATTCGTATCGCGCTGATCCTGTTCTTCTCTGCCGTAGGCTGGACGCTGCTGGCCAGCCTGATTGAGAACCGCCTGGTCTCTGACATTCACGGCAGGCCGCTGCCAAGCGCGCGTGCCCGCACCTTGCTCACCCTGTTCCGCAACGCGCTGGCGGTTATCATCAGTACCATCACGATTATGATTGTGCTTTCGGAAATTGGCGTGAATATCGCGCCACTGCTGGCCGGTGCGGGTGCGCTGGGTCTGGCTATCTCCTTCGGCTCGCAGACGCTGGTGAAGGACATCATCACCGGTATCTTTATTCAGTTTGAAAACGGCATGAACACCGGGGATCTGGTGACCATCGGGCCGCTGACCGGCACCGTTGAGCGAATGTCGATTCGATCCGTCGGCGTGCGCCAGGACACCGGGGCGTACCACATTATTCCGTGGTCATCGATTACCACCTTCGCCAACTTCGTCCGGGGTATTGGCTCGGTGGTGGCAAATTACGATGTCGATCGTCATGAAGATGCCGATAAAGCCAAGCAGGCGCTGCGGAACGCGGTAGATGAGATGATGGCCATGGAGGATATTCGCGGCCTGGTGATTGGCGAGCCGTCGTTTGCCGGTATTGTCGGGCTGACCAACACCGCCTTTACCCTGCGCGTGTCGTTCACTACCCAGCCGCTCAAACAGTGGACGGTACGTTTTGCCCTCGACAGCATGGTGAAAAAACACTTTGATCTGGCGGATGTGCGTATGCCGGTGCAGACGTATCAGGTGCTGCCGCCGCCCGCCTCGCCGCTCCCGCCGCAGGAGCCGACGCTGTAACCGAGCCGGGTGGCGGCTTCGCCTTACCCGGCTTACGACGGCATGCTATTTGCGACGTTTGTTATCGTCCATAAACGTCCAGGCAATAAAGCGGCTCTGTTTTTGTCCCTGCGCCATCTCTTTTTTCACCACCTTCACGGCGCCGGCTTCGGTCAGCGCGCGGTAGAGCGGCGGCAGGTTATCGCCGCGCGAAACCAGGGTGGTAAACCATTTCACCTGACGGGCAAACTGTTTACTTTCCGCGATCATGCGCAGGATAAACGCCACCTCGCCCCCTTCGCACCACAGCTCCTGTTGCTGGCCGCCGAAGTTGAGCGCGCCATCTTCAGCCTGACCCAGATTGCGACGCTTACGTTCGCTCCCGGCCCGGGCGGCAGCCGCTGAATCATGGAATGGCGGGTTGCAGAGGGTGGCGTCGTAGTGCTCGTTCTTGTGGATAATGCCGTTGAAAATAGAGGCGGCATCTTTCTGACGGCGTAAGCGAATAGACCGACTTAAGCCAGGATTGGCATTAATGATCGCCTGCGCGCTGGCAAACGCCTCAGCGCCAATTTCGCTCCCGGTAAAGCGCCAGTGATATTCATTCACGCCGATGAGCGGATAAATCAGGTTCGCGCCGGTCCCAATATCCAGAACCGTGGCCTGCTGAGGAATAACGCCGCCACGATCGTCAGCCAGCAGATCGGCAAGATAGTGGAGATAGTCGGCACGCCCCGGCACGGGCGGACAGAGAAAGCCTTCCGGGATATCCCAGTGCGTAACGCCGTAAAAATGCGCCAGCAGGGCTTTATTCAGCATTTTTACCGCCTGCGGGTCGGCAAAGTTGACCGAAGGCTCACCGGCTGGGGTCTGCACGATGTAGTCCTGCAGCGGAGGGCAACTCTGGCATAACGCCTTCATGTCATAGCGGCTGCGGTGGCGATTTCGCGGGTGTAATCCCGGCTTGGAAGTCATGGCATTCTCCTTTAAACAGCGGCGTAAGATACCCTGTGCGGGAGCAACGGTAAATATCTCTCTGCTGTGCGCAAAAAAACGCCATAAATCAGTGACCTTTATGTCGCTGATCTGTCAGCGAATTGTCAATTTATATCGTTCAAAAAATAAGCAGATCATCATCAAATTTTTGCGCTAAATCACACTCGTCAGGCTTCTAAACTTAAAGGGAATCACCTGTTGTTTCCCCCTGAGGATGTGATTATGAAAAAATACCTGACTCTTGTTGTTATCGCTGGCGCGCTGGCGAGTGCGTCATTTTCTGCCATGGCCGTTCAGTCACTGACCGAAAGTACCGATACCAGCCAGCTGCGCCCCGCAGGCACCGTCTCGGTAAGCCGTGCAAGTAACCTTGACGATCTGCAAAACAAGCTGGCCGAAAAAGCGCGCGAAGAAGGTGCGAAAGGCTTCGTGGTGAATTCCGCTGGCGGCGATAACCATATGTATGGCACAGCAACCATCTATAAATAAGTTCCCCTTCCGAGAACCACTGCATCTGGCTGACAGATGCAGTTCTCACCCCCCGTCTTGACTGTACGTTTTTTGACCCCATATGAATAAGATACACACCGAACGTGAGGATAAGCCATGGCTTCCGGATGGGCGAATGATGACGCCGTTAACGAACAGATCAACAGTACCATTGAAGATGCCGTTGCCCGTGCTCGCGGTGAAATTCCGCGCGGGGAAAGTTTAACGGAATGTGAAGAGTGCGGAGAAACGATTCCGGAAGCGCGCCGTAAAGCCATGCCCGGCGTACGGTTATGCGTCTCCTGTCAGCAGGATAAAGATTCAAAAAACAAATCACATTCAGGATATAATCGCAGAGGATCGAAAGACAGCCAGTTACGTTGACTTTCCTTTACCGAAGTTCACCGCGCAAGCGATTTCCTTTACGCTCACGATTTTTTAACAGGCGCGTAGCAAAATGTGCCATGAATCATGCGTCTGTAAACCGGAGCGACAAGAACTGTAAATTGCCCTTCTGAATTTATTAATATTCAATAAGTTATTTGTCATTCAATTTTTTTGAGCAACCACGTCAATTCTCTTCGATTTTATCTGCCGAAAAAAAACGTGATACTTATCACATCGACGGAACATCGTCCCCTTAACAGAAAAACCTGCGAGAGATTAATTATGAAAACCATCAAATATGCTGTTGCTGCTGTTGCCCTGTCCGCTCTGTCTTTTGGCGCTTTCGCTGTAGAGCCCGTTTCTTCTGCTCAGGCACAGAACATGAATAAAGTAGGTGTGGTGAGTGCTGATGGCGCAACCACGCTGGACGGTCTGGAAGCCAAACTGGCTGAAAAAGCCGCTGCGGCCGGTGCAAGCGGATACACCATCACCTCCGCTAACGGCAATAACAAGCTGAGCGGCACTGCGGTTATCTACAAATAATCGACTGAATTAATGCTCCACCCTCACCATACCCTCTGGTGAGCTGCTCCAACCCTCATTGACCCTGTTGTTACCCTTGCTTGCCCGTCCGCCACTGGACGGGCTTTTTTTTGCCTAAAACGCCTGTTCCACACGGGCTAACCCCGCCTGGACAGACTCCACTTCACCGGTTGCCAGCAGGCAGCAGGCCATCTGCAGCTTAAGGGCGTGCGGAACAGGGACATTACCGGCAAGGCACTGCTCAATCCAGTGTGCAGTCGTGTGCGGATCTTTTGCCTCCGGCAACACCACATCCACATTCTCTTCACCCCGCTCCAGCACGGGTCGCGTGCCGGCGGCATCAATCAGCACCAGTTGCGGGCAGCGCTGCGGATTGGCGTAAACTTCCCCTTCGGTGCCGTGCATCAGCAGCGCCCTGCCGCCGATATCTTCAAAGAACTTGCCCACCCGCGTGACATACTCCGGGTGCGATACGCTGGAGAGGCGCAGGGCATCCGCTTCACCAAACGGCGTCGCCAGTTTCGCCAGAGTGTGCGCACTGTTGCGCACGCCCATGCGCCAGCGCATATCCAGCTGTTTTTCCAGCGGTGGACAGAGCGCCTTAACCGGAATAAAGACCGGCTGATGACCGTCCAGCTTTGCCTGTGCCTGTCCGGCGTGCAGGGTCGGCTCGATACCTAACATGCCGAAAATGGTCTCCGTCAGGACGCGAGTCGGATCTTCGCTAACGCCATGAACAACCACCGGGAACCCGAGCTTATGCAGCAGAATAGCCAGCAGTGGCGTCAGATTCGCCTGTTTGCGCGCGCCGTTGTAGGTAGGGATGACAATCGGCATCGGTCTGGCTACCGGTGGCGTTAAGCGCAGCGTTTGCGCCTGCATCGCGTCATAGAAACCGCGCATCTCCGCTTCGCCTTCACCTTTAATGCGTAGCGCAATCAGGATACCGCCCATCTCCAGATCGGGCACGTCGCCGTTAAGCATATGGGTGTACAGCGCACGGGCCGTTTCCTGATCCAGGTCGCGGGCATGGTTTTTCCCCCGCCCTACCTCTTTGATAATTTTACGATAGTCCACGACATCTCTCCTTGCGGCTCTTTGCAGATACTATAGCCCTGATAAATGCCTGGCGGGTAATCATTTTCCTTTCTCTCCCGACACCCTGACAAACGCCCTTCGAGGGTAAAAATGGTCTGAAGATAAATTGAACGAAAAATAGTTCTCAGCGATAGTTCATGCCGAATTAATCAGCCACGTGATGATTAATACCTGAAGTGCCATACTTTCATTCAGAGGATTTAAATGAAAAAAATGATTATTGCGGGGATCGCCGCCGGGATGGCGTGTGCTTCCGTTTCTGTATTTGCGTCCAGTGGTGAAGGTCAAATTAATTTCACAGGTGAGATTATTGATTCTGCATGTACTGTGGTAAACGGTTTAAGCAATCCGCTTAATGTTTCATTAGGTAAGGTGTCTAAATCTGCATTTACCGGAAGTGGTTCGACGACCTCGACAACCCGCTTTAGTATTCAGTTAAAAGATTGTCCTGAAACGGTTACCAGCGCCTCGGTGACATTCGGCGGGACGCCTGACAGTAACAACAAAGATATTCTTGCTGTGACATCAGGAACCGGTTCGGCGTCAGGAGTGGGTGTTCAGTTGCTGGATAAAACAGAAAATCCACTGAGTTTATATACGGCCTCTGCTGCGTATACGCTCACGCCTGGTACCACAACAAACGATCTGCAGTTTGGTGCACGTTATATCCAGACCGGAGGAACGGTGTCTGCCGGACTGGCGAATGCCGCTTCTACCTTCACTATCGTTTACAACTAATAAAACAGATATTAGCTACCCCAGTGGCTAATATCTGTTATTGCTTTATTACGGTGTCACTATGCGAAAATATCTTCTGGCCTCCTCTTTTTTATTTATTGCCTCCGTTGCCCATGCGGGTATTACCATTGGCGGCACGCGCGTGGTCTACCCAGAAAGTAAAAAAGAATCCTCTATTGGGATCACCAACCCGGACAATCTCGATTATCTGGTGCAGTCATGGGTCGAGACGGAAGATAACGCACGTGAGAAAGCACCGTTTCTGATCACGCCGCCGCTGTTTCGCCTTGATGCGAAGCAAGAGAACGTTCTGCGCATCATCAGAACCGGGGGAAACTTACCTGCCGATCGCGAATCGCTGTTCTGGCTGAATATTAAATCCATCCCCTCTTCTGCGCGCAATGAGAGCGTTAATACGCTGCAGATTGCGATTAAAACCCGCATTAAGCTGCTTTATCGTCCGTCAGGTATTACCGGAAAACCGGAAGATGTCGCCACGCAATTATCCTGGCACACCCGGGGAAACCAGCTGATTGTCGAAAACCCCACGCCGTTTTATATGAATTTCCAGGAAATAACGCTCGACGGTAAAAAAGTTGATAAAGCCACCTATGCCGGCCCAAAAAGTGAAACCCATTTCGCGACATCAGGAAATATTACAGCACACACCGTGACCTGGAAAATCATCAATGATTACGGCGGTATTAGCCAGTCCTATAGCGCACAGATTAAATAACGTCTGGAATAGCGAAATTTATTATGAGCTGGGACTACTCCACCGAACCACCCAAACAGCACGGACGCTCAATGCTTATTGCATTGGGCTGCACGCTGTTGGGTGTGTGCGTGCAAAAAGTTCTGGCCGATGATTATTTCAACCCGGCGCTACTGGATATTGATAACCCAGGTCAGGGTAAAACCGACCTCAGTATTTATGAGATTGGTCCCGGTCAGGCTCCCGGTAAATATCACGTTGACGTTTACGTCAACAATAATAAAGTGGCAAGCAAAGAGATTGAGTTCACGCTGAAGAAAGACGCCAGCGGTAAATCAACCCTGCAGCCGTGCCTTAGCGCCGCCCAGTTAAAAAGCTTCGGTATTAATATCGAAAAATTCGGGCAGGACGATAAGGCGCAGTGCATTGACCTGAGCGTGATCCCCTCCGCCAGCGCAACGTTTCATGTTAATCCGCAGCAGTTGCTGTTAAGCATCCCCCAGACCGCGATTACTCAGGTACCGCGTGATTACGTCGACCCGCAGGAGTATGACGAGGGAATTAACGCCCTGCTGTTCAATTACAGCTTCACCGCCGGGAACAACCGCGGCAAAGGTGAAAACGGTAGCGATCAGCGCAGCGAGTTTCTTAACCTGCGTCCGGGTCTTAACCTCGGGGCGTGGCGTTTTCGTAACTACTCCACCTGGAGCAAAACCAGCGGTGACGGTGACGCAGCGAGCCAGTTTTCTTCGGTCTATACCTACGCCCAGCGCGATATTATCGCCCTTGGCGGGAACGTCACATTCGGCCAAAGCTCTTCCCCTTCCGACGTGTTTGACAGCATCTCTTACACCGGGGCGCAGATCGCCTCGGATGACGACATGCTCCCGGACAGCATGAAGGGCTTTGCGCCGGTGATACGCGGTACGGCGCACAGTAACGCCCAGGTTATCGTTCGCCAGAATGGTTACGTCATTTACCAGAACTATGTCGCTCCCGGCGCGTTCGAGATCAACGATCTCTACCCCACCGGCGGAAGCGGCGATTTGAACGTCACCGTGAAAGAGACGGACGGCAGCGAACAGCATTTTGTGGTGCCTTATGCGTCAGTGCCGGTGTTGCAGCGTGAAGGCCGCTTTAAATACAGCCTCACCGCGGGGCGCTATCGCAGCTATGACAACGACGTCGAAAAAACCCCGTTTATGCAGGGTACGGCAATCTACGGCTTGCCTTACGGCTTTACAGTCTACGGCGGCGTGCAGGCAAGCCAGTATTACGATGCGCTGGCGCTGGGGGTCGGCAAGAATATCGGCGATCTCGGGGCCTTTTCGGTGGATGTCACCGACGCCAAATCAGAGATGCAGGATCAGGATCCCACTCGCGGGCGCTCCTGGCGCATCCGCTACAGCAAAGATTTCGCCACCACCGGTACCCATTTTTCCATTGCTGGCTATCGCTATAACAGCAAGGGGTTCTACACCCTGCAGGACACGCTGGATTCCCATACCCGTAATGACGACTGGGAAACGCCGGACACGCGCCGCAGCCGCGAGGAGGCGACTGTCGACCAGTCCCTGGGCGGGGCGTTTGGTTCCCTGACGTTAAGCCTGGTCAAAGAGAACTACTGGAATTCAAGCCAGGGGATGACCTCACTGAACCTCGGCTACAACAACTCCTGGCACGGCATCAGCTACGGTCTCAGTTACGGACTGGATAAAAACACGCGTGACAGCGGGGATGATAATAATGAGAAAACCAGCGAGCAGACGATCGCGTTTAACGTCTCCGTTCCGCTCGATCGCTGGCTCAGCAACACCTGGGTGAACTACAACCTGAACAGCACGAAGCACGAAACAACCCAAAGCGTGGGTCTGAACGGCACGGCGCTGGCCGGTAATAACCTCAGTTGGGGGGTTCAGCAGGGCCATAGTCAGAGCAGTGGGGACAGCACCAGTCTGAATGCCGATTATAAAGGCACCTACGGCGAAGTGAGCGCCGGGTATTCCCAGGATAACCAGCAACAACAGCTCAATATCGGTCTTCAGGGCAGCATGATCGCCCATGCGCACGGCATCACCCTTGGTCAGCCGATGGGGGAGACCGCTGCGCTGATCGAAGCGCCGGGCGCAGACGACACCAATGTCACCAATCAGACAGGCATCAACACCGATTATCGCGGCTATGCCATTGTGCCGTACGTTTCGCCATACCGTCACAACACCCTCGCGCTGAACACCGAAACCTTGCCGGAAAATGCCGATATCGACCAGGCCGCCAAAACTGTGACGCCAACGCGCGGCGCCATCGTGCGAGCACATTATGAAACGCACGTAGGCAGTCGGGTGTTGATGACACTAAAACGCGCGGATGGTCGCCCGATCCCCTTTGGCGCAACGGCATCTCAGGCCCATCAGGACGGTGAATTTATCGTAGGCGACGGCGGGCAGGTGTACCTCACCGGTATGCACGAGACAGGTACGGTTAACGTCAGCTGGGGGAAAACCGCCGACGGCCATTGCAAGGCAACTTATCACCTGCCTGCCAAAGCCGACGGCCCTGTTCTTAACGTCACGGCGCAGTGTGTATGACCCTTCCCGAGGAAAAAATGAACATGTGTAGATATGTCTTCGCACTGCTGGTTTTACTCACGAGCGCGTGTCTGGTGCCGCATGCCCAGGCGGCAACCTCCTGTGACAGCGCCGATCTGCCTTATACCCTTGATGCGGGCACGCTTTCTGTACCCACAACACTCGATATTGGCGGCGTCATCCCGGGTTCGGCAAAGACCCATACCGTTAACGGCAGCTGTACCGGCACGATGACGAATCACACCCTTATTTCCTGCTATTACGGAACGGGAACGGAAGTGCCTGGCATGCCGGGCGTGTATACCACCAATGTTGACGGCATCGGCATTGAGCTTCTGAACAGCAGCGGGCAGATCGTTCGCGGCAAAGGGTACTCATGCGATACAACCGCCACGCCCATTGGGACGGTCAGCAGCGACAGCGGACAAACATTTTCTTTCAGCTACACCCAGCGGTTAATCAAAACGGCATCACATATCGGCAGCGGTACCCTTTCGCTCGCGCAGGATCCCTATGGATTCGGGGTTTTTAACTCTGTGGGGATTTCTGGTGCACGTAATACCAGCCACTATTCCGCCACGGTCAGCGAAAGAACGGCGACCTGTTCTATTGATCCGCTAAATCTGACGGTGACCCTCGGCAATTTCCCGGTGTCGCAATTTACCCACGTGGGCAGCTATACGGCCTGGAAGTATTTCAACATCACCGCCACCTGTACCGAAGAGGTCAATCTTACGGCCTCGGTAACCAGCGCAAATGGCATCAACAGCCAGTATGCAGATGTCCTGAACCTGACGCCCGGCAGCGACAGCGCCACGGGCGTGGGGGTGAGAATGCTGCTTGACGGTGTCGATCTTAAATACGACTACCCAATCCCGGTGGGTGGAAGAGCCGAACCAGGCGTTCCGGATGTGATCCCCTTCGCGGTGCAGTATTACCAGACGGATGCCAGCGTCACAGCGGGGAAAGCCAATACGATTGCCACCATCGATCTTGAATACCAGTAACGGAGCGAAGATGAAAACGTTATCCCTTTTGCTCGCTCTGACGAGCCTCTCAGCGGGCGCGACCGACGTCACGCTCAATATCGAAGGGAATATTTACGACACCACCTGCCAGGTAGACAGCGCCAGCCAGAACATGGTGGTGGATCTGGGACAGGCCGTCGCCAGTGATTTTAAGGATATCGGCGACACCGGCCCGTGGAAAAACTTCGATTTAAAGCTCACCAATTGTCCGCCCACGCTGACGGTTGCCACCATCAGCGTTGACGGCCCCCGCGATACGGACCACCCCTTTAAATTCGCCAATAGTGGCACCGCCAAAGGGGTGGCATTAGAGCTGGCCGACCGTCTGGATTACATCGTGCTTGCCCCCGAAGCCCGCTTCAGCGTGGTGATTGACGCCGGTACCCACACCGCCGATTTTCCTATGGCGGCACGCTATTACGCTACCGCCCTGCCTGTGACGGCGGGTACCTTCAACAGCGTTGTTCAGGCCACCTTTACTTACCAGTAGGACCGCGCCCCTTAGCACGGATGCTTTTCCGACGCCCGGCAGTCTGTTTTGCCGGGCGTTTTTTTATTTCAGGCACCTCCGGCTGTTCTATCGGGAACACCGGCAGGGCATTCAGCAGGCGCTGACCATAGTTTTTGGTGAGCAGACGCTTGTCATAGATCACCACTTCGCCCCAGCAGCCGTGGCTACGAATCAGACGACCCACCTGCTGAATCAGGTTAAACGACGCCGCCGGAAGACTTTGTACCTCAAACGGATAGCGGTTGAGGCTTTTCAGCCATTCTCCCTCGGTGATCACCACCGGGCTGTCGATGGGCGGGAAGGCAATTTTGTGAATATGCACCTGGGTCAGATAGTCGCCCTTCAGATCCAGACCTTCCGCAAAAGACTGTAACCCCACCAGCACGCTGCGCTCGCCGTTATCGATGCGCTGGCGGTGGAGCTCTACCAGCCGATAGCGCGGCTGATCGCCCTGCACCAGCAACAGTAAACGCAGATCGGTAACATGTTCCAGAAAGCGCTGCATGGCGCGTCCGCTGGCAAACAGCACCAGCATGCCGGGGTATTTTTTACTCTCCAGCTGTTCGCGGAAATAGGCGGCCATTTCGGCAATATGCTGCTCTTCGTTATCGATAAGCGGCTCATAGCGCATGCGCGGGATCACCAGCTTGCCCTGTTCGCAGTGATTAAACGGCGAGTCCAGCGCCACGAAGCGGTCCCCCGCTTTTTCCTTCAGGCCGCTCATCTCCTGCAACCGCGAGAAGCTGTTCAGGGAACGCAAGGTCGCTGACGTTACCACCACGTGCGGCACGCTGCGCCAGATCAGCTTTTCCAGCTGATCGGCCACGCGGATGCCCACGCAGTGGAAAAAGAGGTGTACCTGCCCGTCTCTCACTTCGCGGGTGGCCCATTTGGTGACCGGCGCGCCGGACGCCTGCGCCATTGAGGCCAGCCGCCAGAGTTTGCTTTGCGCTTCAAACATGCCCAGCGCACGGTTCATTTGCAGCAGAATACGGTGCAAACGCACCACGTCATGGGTGCCGGTCTTTTCACTGAGATCGTTTAAGAACATCTCTGCCAGGCCGCGCAGCTTTTCCAGATGCTTCGCCAGCTGCTGGCAAATCTCCATCACTTCGTCCGGCAGCTCCCCCATGGCAAAACGGTGCTCTGCCTCCTGAGTCGCCGGGAGATACAGATTCAGAATGTTGTTCAGGGATGCGATAAGGCCGTAGACCTCTTCACAGTGTTCACTCAGATGCTCGGGCACCGCCAGCGGCGGCGTGGTTTTAGGACGGAACTGCTCCATGCAGGTGGCCACCAGCTTGCAGAACAGATCGAGCTGCAGGCGGAACCACGGGGCCGTGATTTCAGCACTCATCTCCAGCACATCCCGGGCTACGTCAGGCAAATGGTGGCCTTCATCAAGCACCAGCAGCAGGTTTTTCGGCTCCGGCAGCACCGCCTCGCTCTCCAGCGCCGCCATCACCAGCGCATGATTGGCGACCACCACTTCCGCTTCCTGGATCTCCCGCCGGGCGACAAAAAACGGGCACTCGCGGTAGTAGTGACAGTTACGGTTGAGGCAGCTGGCTTTATCGGTGCTGAGCCTGCGCCATAAATCATCGCCGATGGCCTGGCTGGTGTGATCGCGCAAACCGTCCCACCTGTAGCTGTCGAGATCGGCTTTCAGCTTCGCGCACTGTTCCTGCTCCGCCTTGTTGTTTGGCGTCAGTTCGTCATCAAGAAACGCCAGCAGATCCTGCTGGGTGGGCTCACTGCTGGCGAGCGCCGCCAGGTTACGCGGGCAGACATAACGTCCGCGGCCAAAGGCGGCGGTAAAACGCAGCTCGGGGATAATTTTGCGCAGCAGCGGCAGGTCTTTGCTGAAGATCTGATCCTGTAGCGCCACGTTAGCGGTGCTGACCACCAGCGTCTTTTGTTCTTCCCGCGCAATAGCGATGCCCGGGATTAAATAAGAGAGGGTTTTACCGACCCCGGTTGGCGCTTCAATCGCCAGATGTCGCCCGTCATCACCGGCGAGCGTTTTTGCCACATCGGCAATCATCTGCCGCTGTGGTGCCCGGGGGATAAAGTCGGGGAACTGCTGCTGGAGTGCCTTATACCAGGCACCAATCTGCGCTTTCAGCGCCGCGGTTAAAGCCATCGGAAAACCTGAAATACTGTATAAACAGCCACTATTGTGGCACTTTATTTTCGTCGCCGCAAAAAGAAAAGCCCGGCTTTACGGCCGGGCTTCCAGATTACTGTGGGTTAGCCGGTTTACGCGGACGGCGACGGCGCTGCCCTTCTCCTGCCGGTTTCCCTTCGCCGTCGCGGCGAGGCGGTTTATTACCCGACTTCGGCGCGCCGCCTTCGGCACGGCGTGGCTGCTGCTGACCACGGCCGCCGCCCTGACCGCGTCCACCGCCGCCACGCTGCTGGCGACCATTCTGAATTGGCTCCGCTTTAATGGACGGATCCACTTCGTATCCCGGCGTTTCAATACGCGGGATCTCTTTCTTCAGCAGACGTTCGATATCGCGCAGCAGTTTGTGTTCATCCACGCAGACCAGCGAGAGCGCTTCGCCAGTGGCCGCCGCACGACCGGTACGGCCGATACGGTGAACATAATCTTCCGGCACGTTTGGCAGCTCGTAGTTCACCACGTGCGGCAGCTCTTCAATGTCCAGACCACGGGCAGCGATGTCGGTTGCTACCAGCACGCGGATATCACCGGATTTAAAGTCCGCCAGCGCACGGGTACGCGCCCCCTGGCTCTTGTTACCGTGGATAGCCGCACTGCGAATACCGTCTTTGTTCAGCTGTTCCGCCAGGTGGTTTGCACCGTGCTTGGTACGGGTAAAGACCAGCACCTGCTGCCAGTTACCCTGACCAATCATCTGGGAGAGCAGTTCCCGCTTACGCTTTTTATCAACGAAGTGCACGTGCTGGGTCACCTGCTCAGAGGCGGTGTTGCGGCGCGCCACTTCAACTTCCAGCGGGTTATGCAGCAGTTTTTCAGCAAGCAGCTTGATCTCGTCGGAGAAGGTCGCGGAGAACAGCAGGTTCTGACGGCGCGGCGGGAGCTTAGCCAGCACGCGGCGAATATCGTGGATAAAGCCCATGTCGAGCATGCGGTCGGCTTCGTCCAGCACCAGAATTTCGACGTTATCTAGCTTCACGGCGTTCTGATGTTCCAGATCCAGCAGACGGCCCGGCGTTGCCACCAGCACGTCCACGCCGCCGCGCAGTTTCATCATCTGTGGGTTAATGCTCACACCGCCGAAAACCACCAGCGAACGAATGTTGAGATAGCGGCTGTAATCACGCACGTTCTCGCCAATCTGCGCCGCCAGCTCGCGGGTTGGGGTGAGGATCAGCGCACGAACCGGGCGACGCCCCTTCGCGTGCGGCTGATTTTTTACCAGCAGCTCTAACAGTGGCAGGGTAAAGCCTGCGGTTTTACCGGTCCCGGTCTGGGCACTGGCCATCAGGTCACGGCCCTGCAGAACGGCAGGGATCGCCTGCTGCTGGATTGGGGTTGGCTCAACGTAGCCCTGCTCTGCGATCGCGCGCAGAATTTCCGGGTTCAGGCCAAGGGAATCAAAAGACATAAAAACTCCGAACCGCCCCGACCATCACAGGTGTAGTTTTCAGGGAGATATAACAATTAGGAGGACAAAAACCACAATGTCGCGAAGGGGCGGAGTGTAGCAGCTTTTGTGACGTGGCGCATAAAATATCCCTCCACCTTCCCTCGACGATTTCGCTAATCAGGCATAATCTTAATCAATCGATTGATTAATTTTTAATGCCGCTATGAATACAACCCCGACAACCTCTAAAGGCGAACAGGCCAAAAGCCAGCTTATTGCTGCCGCGCTGGCGCAGTTTGGTGAGTATGGCTTACACGCCACCACCCGGGATATCGCGGCGCAGGCCGGGCAAAACATTGCGGCTATCCCCTACTATTTTGGCTCAAAAGAGGATTTATACCTCGCCTGTGCCCAGTGTATCGCCGATTTTATTGGCACGCAGTTTCACCCGCACGTGGAGGAAGCCACCGCGCTGCTCAGCCAGCCGTCGCCCGATCGTGACGCCATCCGCCAGCTGATCCTCAACGCCTGCCACAACATGATCCGCCTGCTGACGCACGACGACACGCTGAACCTGAGTCGATTTATCTCCCGTGAACAGCTCTTCCCCACTGCCGCCTACCAGCTGGTGCATGACCAGGTGATTGCCCCGATGCACACGCACCTGACCCGGCTGATCGCGGCCTATACCGGGCAAGACGCCAACGATACCGCTACGATTTTGCATACCCACGCCCTGCTGGGTGAGATTCTGGCCTTCCGTCTGGGGCGAGAAACGATTCTGTTACGCACCGGCTGGACACAATTTGATGAGGATAAAGCCGCGCAGATTAGCCAGGTTATCACCTGTCATCTGGATCTGATCCTGCAAGGCTTAACGCAAAGGAGCCTGAAGTCATGAAAAAACCTGTCGCCATCATTCTGGTGGTTGTTGTTTTGCTTGCCGCAGGCGTCGGTGGCTGGCTGTGGTATCAAAGCCATCAGGATCGCGGCCTGACGCTGTACGGTAACGTTGATATTCGCACCGTGAATATGAGCTTCCGCGTCGGGGGGCGGCTGGCGTCGCTTAACGTGGATGAGGGCGACACCATCAAAACCGGGCAGACGCTGGGGATGCTTGATAAAGCGCCCTACGAGAACGCGCTGATGCAGGCAAAAGCCGGGGTTTCCGTCGCCCAGGCGCAATATGATCTGATGCTGGCCGGTTATCGTGACGAAGAGATTGCCCAGGCTGCTGCCGCAGTCAAACAGGCGCAGGCGGCCTATGACTATGCGCAGAATTTCTATGCCCGCCAGCAAGGGCTGTGGAAAAGCCGCACCATTTCGGCCAACGATCTGGAAAACGCCCGTTCATCACGCGATCAGGCTCAGGCAACGCTGAAATCCGCGCAGGACAAGCTGAGTCAGTACCACACCGGTAACCGCCCGCAGGACATCGCCCAGGCCAAAGCCAGCCTTGAACAGGCGCAGGCCCAGCTGGCCCAGGCGGAGCTCGATCTGCATGACACCACGCTGGTGGCACCGTCTGACGGCACGCTGATGACCCGCGCCGTGGAGCCCGGCAGCATGCTCAACGCCGGCAGCACCGTTTTAACCCTGTCGCTCACCCGTCCGGTATGGGTGCGCGCCTACATTGATGAGCCAAACCTCGGCCAGATGCAGCCGGGTCGCGAACTGTTGCTCTATACCGACGGTCGTCCCGATAAGCCGTATCACGGCAAAGTGGGCTTTGTTTCGCCCACCGCTGAATTCACGCCAAAAACGGTGGAAACGCCGGATCTGCGTACCGACCTGGTGTATCGCCTGCGCATCATCGTCACCGATGCGGACGACGCGCTGCGCCAGGGCATGCCAGTCACCGTAAAAGTGAACAGCGGGGAACGACATGAATGACGCGGTTATCCGGCTCGACAATCTGGTCAAACGCTTCGCGGGCATGGAAAAACCGGCCGTCGCGCCGCTGAACTGCACCATCCAGAAAGGCTATGTGACCGGGCTGGTTGGCCCGGACGGCGCAGGCAAAACCACGTTGATGCGGATGCTGGCAGGCCTGCTTAAGCCCGATGAAGGGGCGGCCAGCGTGCTCGGACTCGATCCGATTAAAGATGACGGTGCACTCCACGCCATGCTCGGCTATATGCCGCAGAAGTTTGGTCTCTATGAAGACCTGACGGTGATGGAAAACCTTAATCTGTACGCCGATCTGCGCAGCGTGACCGGTGAAACCCGTCAGCAGACTTTCGCCCGTCTGCTGTCCTTCACCTCCCTCGGTCCCTTCACCGATCGTCTGGCGGGCAAGCTCTCCGGCGGGATGAAGCAAAAGCTGGGGCTGGCCTGTACGCTGGTCGGCGAGCCGAAAGTGCTGCTGCTGGATGAGCCCGGCGTGGGCGTGGACCCCATTTCACGCCGCGAGCTGTGGCAGATGGTGCACGAGCTGGCCGGTGACGGAATGCTGATCCTCTGGAGCACCTCCTATCTGGATGAAGCCGAGCAGTGTCGCGATGTGCTGCTGATGAACGAAGGCGAGCTGCTTTATCAGGGAGAACCGACGAAGCTGACGCAAAGCATGGCCGGACGCAGTTTCCTGATGCACAGCCCGCAGGAGTCGAACCGCAAACTGCTGCAACGGGTACTTAAGCTGCCCCAGGTCAGCGACGGGATGATTCAGGGCCGTTCGGTGCGCGTGATCCTGACCAAAGAGGCGACCGAAGCGGATATTCGTCACGCGCCGGGCATGCCTGACATTGAGATGGAAGAGACGGCTCCCCGCTTTGAGGACGCGTTTATCGATCTGCTGGGCGGAGCGGGTACTTCGGAATCGCCGCTCGGGGCGATCCTGCACACGGTGGAAGGTACGCCGGGTGAGACGGTGATCGAAGCCAAATCCCTGACCAAAAAATTCGGTGATTTCGCCGCCACCGATAACGTCAATTTCGCGGTGAAGCGCGGTGAAATTTTTGGCCTGCTCGGGCCAAACGGCGCGGGGAAATCCACCACCTTTAAGATGATGTGTGGCCTGCTGGTGCCTACGTCCGGCAAAGCGCTGGTACTGGATATGGATTTGAAAGTCAGCTCCGGCAAGGCGCGCCAGCATCTGGGGTATATGGCGCAGAAGTTCTCGCTGTACGGCAACCTGACGGTCGAGCAGAACCTGCGCTTTTTCTCCGGCGTTTACGGCCTGCGAGGGCGCGCCCAGGACGAGAAAATCCACCGCATGAGCGAGGCGTTTGGCCTGACAGCTATCGCTTCCCACGCCACGGATGAGCTGCCCCTTGGCTTCAAACAGCGGCTGGCGCTGGCCTGCTCGCTGATGCACGAGCCCGATATTCTGTTTCTGGATGAACCCACGTCAGGTGTTGATCCCCTCACCCGCCGCGAGTTCTGGCTACACATCAACAGCATGGTGGAGAAAGGGGTAACGGTGATGGTAACCACCCACTTTATGGACGAGGCGGAGTATTGCGACCGTATCGGGCTGGTCTATCGCGGCAAGCTGATTGCCCACGGCACGCCGGATGACCTGAAAGCCCAGGCCGCAGACGATGAGGTGCCGGACCCGACCATGGAGCAGGCGTTTATCACCCTCATCCACGACTGGGATAAGGAGAATGCCGATGCGCAATAACGCGATTTCCTGGCGCCGGGTGCGCGCGCTGTGCATCAAAGAGACGCGTCAGATCGTGCGTGACCCCAGCAGCTGGCTGATTGCGGTGGTTATCCCGCTTCTGCTGCTGTTTATCTTCGGCTATGGGATCAACCTCGACTCCAGCAAGCTGCGGGTCGGGATATTACTGGAGCAGCAGAGCGAAGAGGCGCTGGATTTCACCCACGCCATGACCGGCTCGCCCTATATTGACGCCACCATCAGCGACAACCGGCAAGAGCTTGTTCAGAAGATGCAGGCCGGGAAAATCCGCGGTCTGGTGGTGATCCCGGTCGATTTTGCCGCCAACATGGCGCGGGCAGATACCGCTGCACCGATCCAGGTGATCACTGACGGCAGCGAGCCGAATACCGCCAACTTTGTCCAGGGCTACGTAGAGGGGATCTGGCAGCTCTGGCAGATGCAGCGCGCCGAAGACCGGGGCGAAACGTTCGAACCGCTGATCGACGTACAGATGCGCTACTGGTTTAACCCTGCCGCCATCAGCCAGCATTTTATTATCCCGGGTGCGGTCACCATCATTATGACGGTGATTGGCGCAATCCTGACCTCGCTGGTGATTGCCCGCGAGTGGGAGCGCGGCACCATGGAGGCGCTGCTTTCAACCGAAGTGACGCGCCTTGAGCTGCTGCTGTGTAAGCTTATCCCCTACTACTTCCTCGGCATGCTGGCGATGCTGCTCTGTATGCTGGTCTCGGTGTTTATCCTCGGGGTGCCGTACCGCGGCTCGCTGGTGCTGCTCTTTTTCATTACCAGCCTGTTCCTGCTGAGCACGTTGGGCATGGGGCTGCTCATCTCCACCGTCACCCGCAACCAGTTTAACGCCGCGCAGGTGGCGCTGAACGCCGCCTTTTTACCGTCGATTATGTTGTCCGGGTTTATCTTCCAGATAGACAGCATGCCCGCGGTGATCCGTGCCGTGACCTACATAATTCCGGCGCGCTATTTCGTCAGCACGCTGCAAAGCCTGTTCCTGGCGGGGAATATTCCGGTAGTGCTGATTATCAATACCCTGTTTTTGCTGGCGTCGGCGGCGATGTTTATTGGGCTGACGTGGATGAAAACCAAACGGCGTCTGGATTAAGGAGCGAACATGTTTCACCGTTTATGGACGTTAATACGCAAAGAGCTGCAATCGCTGCTGCGCGAGCCGCAAACCCGCGCCATTCTGGTGTTGCCGGTGCTCATCCAGGTGTTTCTGTTCCCTTTTGCCGCCACGCTTGAGGTGACCAACGCCACCATCGCGATTTACAACGAAGACAACGGTAAACATTCCGTCGAGCTGACCCAGCGCTTTGCCCGGGCGAAGGCTTTTACCCATATCCTGCTGCTGAAAAGCCCACAGGCGATCCAGCCCACCATCGATACCCAGAAAGCGCTGCTGCTGGTGCGTTTTCCGGCTGATTTTTCCCGCAATCTGGACACCTTCCAGCCCGCGCCCATGCAGTTGATCCTCGACGGGCGTAACTCCAACAGCGCGCAGATTGCCGCGAATTATCTGCAACAGGTGGTGAAGGATTATCAGCAGGAGTTGATGGAGGGGAAACCGAAGCCCAACAACAGCGAGCTGGTGGTACGTAACTGGTACAACCCAAACCTGGACTACAAATGGTTTGTGGTGCCGTCGCTGATCGCCATGATCACCACCATTGGGGTGATGATCGTCACCTCCCTGTCCGTCGCCCGCGAACGCGAGCAAGGTACGCTCGATCAGCTGCTGGTCTCCCCGCTGGCGACCTGGCAAATTTTCGTCGGTAAAGCAGTTCCCGCCCTGATTGTTGCCACGTTCCAGGCCACCATCGTGCTGGGTGTGGGGATCTGGGCCTACCAGATCCCGTTCGCCGGGTCGCTGGCGCTGTTCTACTTCACGATGGTGATCTACGGGCTGTCGCTGGTCGGGTTTGGCCTGCTGATTTCCGCGCTCTGCTCCACGCAGCAGCAGGCGTTTATTGGCGTGTTTGTCTTTATGATGCCGGCCATCCTGCTCTCCGGGTATGTTTCGCCGGTTGAGAATATGCCGGTGTGGTTACAGGATCTGACGTGGATAAACCCGATTCGTCACTTTACGGATATCACCAAGCAAATTTATCTGAAGGATGCGAGTCTGGATATTATCTGGGGAAGTTTGTGGCCGCTACTGGTCATAGCGGCCACGACGGGGTCAGTGGCGTACGCGATGTTTAGACGCAACATTGCGTAGCTTTTTCTCTTTGGCCAGCAAAGAGACCACCGCAGGCCCTGCAAGAATGGCCAGACCGGCCAGCGCCAGCAGCAGGTTGTTTTGCAGCACGCGGGACAGCAGCCACAGCACAATCATTGCGGCACCAAAGTACCAGGTGGTGGTGAGCTCTTCGAGCACATCACCCACCTCGCGCCAGCGCGCTTCATGATGGCGCTGCAGGAACAACATCGACAGCACGGTGACGCCATAGAGGACGCATAGTCCTAAGCCAACACGCACCAGCGTGCCGCTCATCCAGCCCATCACCAGTACGGCCACGACCAGTAAATGCAACATTATCTGCCAGCAACTTAGACCCGTTGCGACACGAACACGTTGTTGCCACTTCATGGCTTCTCTCCTGAAGGATTTTTCTCTGCTTAATCAGACTACCGCACTTTACGGAAAATTCCGTAACACCGCATCTTTTTGTGACGACGACTACACTTTATTTTCATTGGGATAGTCACTCAGGAAGGAGCTTATGACCAAAAAAATGCAGCATTTCTCGCTTAAAGTGCTGACGATAAACATTCATAAAGGCTTCACAGCATTTAATCGCCGCTTCATTTTACCGGAGCTGCGCGACGCGGTTCGCACCGTCAGCGCGGACATTGTCTGCCTGCAGGAAGTGATGGGCGCGCACGAGGTCCATCCGATGCACTTCGAAAACTGGCCCGACACGCCCCACTACGAATTTCTGGCCGACACCATGTGGAGTGATTACGCTTACGGCCGCAATGCGGTCTATCCTGAAGGGCATCACGGAAATGCGGTGCTGTCGCGTTATCCCATTGAACATTACGAGAACCGGGACGTCTCCGTCGGCGAAAGCGAAAAGCGTGGGCTGCTGTATTGCCGTATCGCCCCGCCGGATCTCGATTTTCCGGTGCACGTTGGCTGTGTGCATCTCGGTCTGCGGGAAGCGCATCGCCAGGCACAGCTGCAGATGCTGGCCGAGTGGACTAACGCCCTGCCCGAAGGAGAGCCGGTGGTGATTGCCGGGGATTTCAACGACTGGCGGCAGCGGGCTAACCACCCTCTGAAGGTGGAGGCCGGGCTGGAGGAGATTTTCACCCGCGCGCACGGCAGACCTGCGCGCACGTTTCCGGTGCGCTTCCCGTTGCTGAGGCTTGACCGCATTTATGTGAAAAACGCCCATGCCAGCAGCCCGACCGCGCTGGCGTTGCTTAACTGGCGCCACCTTTCCGACCATGCCCCGCTGAGCGCGGAGATCCACTTATGAAATGTACCTGGCAGGAAGGCAACCGGATCACGCTGCTGGTCAACGGGGACGAATATTACCCCGCCGTTTTTGATGCGATAGACCACGCGCAGCATAAAGTGATCCTCGAGACCTTTATCTGGTTTGAAGATGATGTGGGCAAACAGTTGCACAGCGTGCTGCTGCGCGCCGCCCAGCGCGGCGTCAAAATTGAAGCGCTGCTGGATGGCTATGGCTCGCCCGATCTTAGCGATGCGTTCGTGAATGAGCTCACTGCCGCAGGCGTTGTGTTCCGCTACTACGATCCCGGCCCTCGCCTGTTCGGTATGCGTACCAATCTCTTTCGCCGGATGCACCGCAAAATCGTCGTCGTTGATGAGACGGTGGCGTTTGTCGGTGGCATTAACTACTCCGCCGAGCATATGTCTGACTACGGCCCGGAGGCCAAGCAGGATTACGCCATCCGCATCGAAGGGCCTGTGGTTCAGGACATTTTGCTGTTTGAACTGGAAAACTTGCCCGGCAAAGAGGCCGCCAGGCGCTGGTGGAAGCGCCGTCATCGCCCGGAAGAGAACCGGAAGCCCGGCGAAGCGCAGGCGCTGTTCGTCTGGCGGGATAACGGCGAGCACCGGGACGATATTGAGCGCCACTACCTGAAAATGCTGGCGAATGCCAAACGCGAAGTGATCATCGCCAACGCCTACTTCTTCCCGGGCTACCGGCTGCTGCACGCCATGCGCAGTGCCGCCCGACGCGGCGTCCGCGTGAAGCTGATTGTGCAGGGCGAGCCGGATATGCCCATCGTCAAAGTCGGCGCTCGGCTGCTCTATAACTACCTGCTCAAAGGCGGAGTGCAGATCTACGAATACCGTCGCCGACCGCTGCACGGCAAAGTCGCGCTGATGGACGATCACTGGGCGACCGTCGGCTCCAGTAACCTCGATCCGCTGAGCCTGTCGCTCAACCTGGAAGCGAACCTGATCATTCACGATCGCCAGTTTAACCAGACCCTGCGGGATAACCTGCAGGGTCTGATCGTCAACGACTGCGTGCGCGTGGACGAGTCCATGGTGCCAAAACGCACCTGGTGGAATCTGGGGATCAGCGTAGTGGTGTTCCACTTCCTGCGCCATTTCCCGGCGATGGTGGGCTGGCTGCCGGCGCATACCCCAAAACTTGCGCTGGTGGATCCGCCTGTTCAACCCGAGATGGAAACCCAGGACCGCATTGAGGCGGAAGATGGAGGGAAAACCTGATGCCTAAATCGCATCCACGCTGGCGAATGGCGAAAAAGATCCTGACCTGGCTGTTTTTTATTGCCGTTGCGGTGCTGCTGGTGGTTTACGCGCAAAAGGTGGACTGGGAAGAGGTGTGGAAAGTCATCCGCAACTACAACCGGATGGTGCTGCTGGGAGCGGTTGGGCTGGTGATTGTGAGCTATCTGATGTACGGCTGCTATGACCTGCTGGGCCGCGCCTACTGTGGCCACAAGCTGGCAAAACGCCAGGTCATGCTGGTGTCGTTTATCTGCTACGCCTTTAACCTGACGCTCAGCACCTGGGTCGGGGGGATTGGCATGCGCTATCGCCTGTACTCGCGCCTGGGACTGCCCGGTGGGACCATCACGCGTATATTTTCGCTGAGCATCACTACCAACTGGCTGGGTTATATTCTGCTGGGTGGGGTGATCTTTACCATCGGCGTGGTGCAGTTGCCCGCACACTGGTATATCGATGAAGCCACGCTGCGGATTTTAGGTTTCGCGCTCCTGCTCATTATCGCCCTGTATCTCTGGGCCTGCGCCTTTGCCAGACGCCGCCATATGACCATCAAAGGGCAAAAGCTGGTTTTACCTTCATGGAAATTTGCCGTGCTGCAGATGGCGGTTTCCAGCGCCAACTGGATGGCGATGGGGGCAATTATCTGGCTGCTCATTGGCGAAGATGTGAATTATTTCTTCGTGCTGGGGGTGCTGCTGGTGAGCAGTATTGCCGGGGTGATCGTACATATACCGGCCGGGATTGGGGTGCTGGAAGCGGTATTTATCGCCCTTCTTGCCGGAGAACATGTTTCTCATGGGACGATTATCGCCGCCCTGCTCGCCTACCGCATGCTCTATTACTTCCTGCCGCTGGCGCTGGCAACGGTCTGTTATCTGGTGCTTGAGAGCCGGGCGAAGAAACTGAGAGCGAAGAACGAGAAGGCGATGGCAAAATAGGCGCAGCGGTCTGATGCCCTCACCCCGGCCCTCTCCCTGTGGGAGAGGGTTAGGGTGAGGGGCAGTATTTAACGACGGTTGCCGAAAATACGCAGCAGCATCAGGAACAGGTTGATGAAGTCCAGATACAGCGTCAGGGCGCCCAGAATTGAGTATTTACGCAGGTTGGAACTGTCACGCACGTCAATCTGCTCGCCGATGTTTTTCAGCTTTTGGGTGTCGTAGGCGGTTAAGCCAACGAAGATCACCACCCCGATATAGGTTACCGCCCACATCAGCGCGTCGCTCTTCAGCCACAGGTTCACCAGCGACGCCAGCACAATCCCGATCAGCCCCATGAACAGCATGTTGCCAAGACCGCTGAGGTCACGTTTGGTGGTGTAACCGTACAGGCTCATCACACCAAACATCCCGCCGGTGACCACAAAGGTGCTGGCAATAGAGGAGTAGGTATAGACGATGAAAATGCTGGAAAGCGTCAGCCCCGTCAGTGCCGAATAGAGCATAAACAGGGTGGTCGCCATCCCGGCACTCAGCTTCTGTACCAGACCGGAGAGCACAAACACCAGTGCCAGTTGCGCAATGATCAGCCCAAAGAAGGTGATTTTGCTGGAAAAGATAAACATCATCAGTTCAGGGGTATTGGCCGCATACCACGCGATAAATGCGGTAAGCAGTAAGCCTACCGTCATCCAGCCATAAACCTGAGCCATATACGTCTGCAGGCCACTACGGGTCTGCTGTACTATCGAATCGGAACGCGGAAATCGGTCCATGATTCACTCCTGATTAAGTAGACACACACGTTAAGACTAACACATCCACATAAACCTGTTACCAACGGCTGGCGGCCTGTTTGTCGCTGTCGCGCGATTCAACCCACCGCTCCCCCTCCGGCGTCGCTTCACGTTTCCAGAACGGGGCTTTGGTTTTCAGGTAATCCATGATGAACTCCCCGGCGGCAAACGCGCTGCCGCGATGGGCGCTGGTCACCCCCACGAAAACGATCTCCTCGCCCGGCCACATCTCACCGATGCGGTGGATAACGGTCACACGCCCGAGCGGCCAGCGGTCTCGCGCCTCTTCGACGATCGCAGCCAGAGATTTCTCGGTCATGCCCGGATAGTGTTCCAGCGTCAGCGCTTTTACGCTGTCGCCAAGGTTGTGGTTACGCACTTTACCGGTGAAGGTCACAACAGCACCGTCTTCATCGCGCTCTGCCAGCCAGTGATATTCCGTACCGACGTTAAAGCGCTCAGGGCTAACCAGAATTCGCGTATCAGCCATCTTAACCCCCCGTCACCGGTGGGAAGAAAGCCACTTCATCACCTGCCGCCAGCGGATGGGTAAACTCCACCAGCGTCTGGTTGACGGCGGCCAGCAGCTTCCCTTCATCCAGAGCCAGCGCCCAACGGTCGCTTTGCGCCGCCAGATGCGCACGCAGTGCGGCAACGTCTTTAAACGTCGCTTCCAGCGTCAGGCTGTCGGTATTCACCAGTTCACGCACCTGGGCAAAAAAGAGCACCTTAATCATGGCTGTCCACCTTAAAATCACCGGATTTGCCGCCGCTTTTCGCCAGCAGACGAACCGGGCCAATCACCATATCTTTCTGCACCGCTTTGCACATATCGTAGATAGTCAGCGCGGCAACGGACGCCGCCGTCAGCGCTTCCATCTCCACGCCCGTTTTACCGGTTAAACGACACAGCGATTCGATGCGCACGCGGTTGTGCTCTGGCTGGGCCTGAAGATTGACCTCCACCTTGCTGAGCATCAGCGGGTGGCAGAGCGGAATTAAGTCCCAGGTGCGTTTCGCCGCCTGGATCCCGGCGATGCGGGCAGTGGCAAAGACATCACCCTTATGGTGGCTGCCGTCGATAATCATCGCCAGGGTGTCTGGCAGCATGGTAACGAACGCTTCGGCACGCGCCTCGCGGACCGTTTCGGCCTTGGCAGAAACGTCCACCATATGCGCTTCGCCAGCGGCGTTAATGTGGGTCAGTTGCGACATAGCTTATTTCTTTAAATGGGGATGAAAATTACACGGACGGGTACGGGCATCCAGCTGCGGGGCGATAATGTTGTCCCACGCGGTGCGGCAGGCTTTGGTCGAGCCCGGCATGGCGAATATCAGTGTGTCGTTCGCCATGCCCGCCACCGCACGTGACTGCAGCGTCGAGGTACCTATCTCTTCAAACGACAGCATGCGAAACACTTCGCCGAAGCCTTCTACCTCGCGGTCAAACAGCGGGATAAGCGCCTCTGGCGCCTGGTCGCTTGCGGTAAAACCGGTGCCGCCGGTGATCAACACCACCTGCACTTCATCGCTGGCAATCCACTGGGAGACCTGCGCGCGTATGGCATAGCGGTTCTCTTTGACGATCGCTTTATCGACGATCTTATGCCCGGCGTCATGGGCGGCTTCGCGCAGCCAGTGGCCGGAGGTGTCATCCTCTTCGCCACGACGGTCGGAAACGGTAAGGATGGCAATACGTGTCGGGATAAATTCCGCGCTGACCTGACTCATCTTCTGGTTCCTTCTTAAGCCTGATTACCCGCCAATGTATGACAGGTTCTGAGTAATGCCGGTGTTGCCCTGATGCAGGAAGTGGGTCTGTTTTTTATGCGTCAGCGCCTCAGAAATACGTGCTTCCAGCGCGGCCTGTTGCGCATCGTCTTCCAGCAGATCGCGAAGGTTAACGCCGCCATCCCCGAACAGACAGAGATGCAGTTTGCCCACCGAGGAGACGCGCAGGCGGTTACAGCTGGCGCAGAAATCTTTCTCGTAAGGCATGATAAGCCCAATCTCCCCTTCGTAATCCGGGTGACAAAAGACCTGCGCCGGGCCGTCGCTGCGCTGGCGGATCTGGTGGATCCAGCCGCGTTTAAGCAGCTCATCGCGCAACACCATGCCGGAGATATGGTGGCGGCGGAACAGCTCGCTGCCCTCGCCCGTCTCCATGAGTTCAATAAACCGCAGTTGAATGGGGCGGGATTTGATCCACGCCAGGAAGGTGTCCAGCTGATGATGGTTTACATCACGCATCAGCACGGTGTTGACTTTGACCTTATCGAACCCGGCGGTAAACGCAGCATCAATACCGTCCATCACCTGCTGGAATTTATCCTGGCCGGTAATGGCATGAAACTGACGGGCATCCAGGCTGTCCACGCTGACGTTAATGGCCGTTAAGCCCGCATCACGCCAGGTGGCGACATCGCGCGCCATGCGGTAGCCATTGGTGGTCACCGCAATCTGACGGATGCGTTCGTTTTCACGCACGGCGGCAATAATGTCGGGGAAGTCACGGCGCAGCGAAGGTTCTCCGCCGGTCAGACGCACTTTTTCCGTGCCGAGTGCCGAGAACGCGCGCGTAACGCGGCGAACTTCATCCACGGAGAGAAAGCCATTATTGGTGACGCTGCCCGGTTTGTAGCCGTCGGGCAGACAGTAGGTGCAACGGAAGTTGCACACATCGGTAATCGACAGACGTAAGTAGTAAAACTTACGCGCGAAAGCATCAGTAAGTTGTGAAGCCATGTACACCTTTCCAGATACGGGAGGCACAGTCATTTCTTTCTGTACCCTGGTGGCATAGTTGCCACGGCCAGGGCGCCATATCTTTCGACACAGGCACCAGGGCTAGAGTGTATGTTTTCAAATTTGAAAACGTGGTTATGGCGATAGTAGCGCGTAAATCACCCTTTCGCCATTACCGCTTAACGCTATATAAACATGTATATAGCGACCTGATCGTGCATTTTCGTTACAGAATACGCCAAAACAGCAGATTCGCATTGATATACGTCATTTTGCCCTGGCTGAGGCATCGTCTTTTAGGGGTAGTTAGGTTACTGTTACGCAGATCGAACGTGATAAGGAATAGGTATGCGCAATCGCACTTTTGCGGATCTTGACCGGGTGGTGGCACTGGGTGGAGGCCATGGTCTGGGCCGGGTGATGTCCTCTTTGTCATCCCTTGGCTCAAGACTGACAGGGATAGTAACAACAACGGATAACGGCGGATCGACGGGGCGGATCCGACGCGCAGAAGGCGGCATTGCCTGGGGCGATATGCGTAACTGCCTGAACCAGTTAATTACCGAACCGAGCGTCGCCTCGGCGATGTTTGAGTACCGTTTTGGCGGTAACGGGGAACTTTCCGGGCATAACCTTGGAAATTTGATGCTTAAAGCGCTGGATCACCTGAGCGTGCGCCCGCTGGAAGCGATCAATCTCATCCGCAATCTGCTCAAAGTGGATGCGTTCCTGATCCCGATGTCTGAACAACCGGTCGATTTGATGGCCATCGACGTAGAAGGTCATGAAGTGTACGGCGAAGTGAATATTGATCAGCTTACGCTGCCGCCAAAAGAGCTGATGACTTACCCGGCCGTTCCCGCCACGCGCGAAGCGGTTGAGGCCATCGCCGAGGCGGATTTGATCCTGATTGGCCCGGGCAGTTTTTACACCAGCCTGATGCCGATTTTACTGGTGAAAGAGCTGGCGCAGGCCCTGCGCAGAACGCCCGCCCCGATGGTGTACATCGGTAATTTAGGCCGCGAATTGAGTCCGGCAGCGGCCAGCCTGTCGCTGGCGGATAAACTGGAGCTGATGGAGCAGTACGTCGGTAAAAAAATCATCGATGGTGTCGTGGTCGGGCCGAAAGTGGATGTGTCGGGTATTGGCGATCGCGTGGTGGTGCAGGAGCCGCTGGAGGCCAGCGATATCAAATACCGTCATGACCGTCACTTGTTGCGTGAGGCGCTGGAGAAGGCGATTCAGGAGTTGGGTTAGGCTCGTTTTGTGCGGCCTGATGCACCCATCCTGGCCCTCTCCCACCGGGAGAGGGCGAAAACACGCTGCTTTACCTAAGATGCGGCGATGAAAAGATCCCGCAGCTGATGCAGCTGGTCGCGAATTTGCGCTGCCTCTTCGAACTCCAGGTTCTGGGCGTGCTGCATCATCTGCGCTTCCAGCTCGTGGATTTTCTGCTGCAGCGCTTTCGGTGTCAGCGCGACGGTATCTTCCTCCACCACGGAACGCGCCTTGCCGCGTCCTTTCGCTTTGGTCTTCGCAATGTTCTGACCCAGGGCCAGAATATCCACCACCTTCTTGTTCAGACCCTGCGGCGTAATGCCATGCTCTTCGTTGTAGCGCTGCTGTTTCTCGCGACGGCGTTCCGTTTCGCCAATCGCTTTCGCCATCGACGGGGTGATTTTATCGCCGTAGAGAATCGCTTTACCGTTGACGTTACGCGCGGCGCGGCCAATGGTCTGGATCAGCGAGCGCTCTGAACGCAGGAAGCCCTCTTTGTCGGCGTCGAGGATTGCCACCAGCGAGACTTCCGGCATATCCAGACCTTCTCGCAACAGGTTGATCCCCACCAGCACGTCAAACTCGCCCAGGCGCAGGTCGCGGATAATTTCCATACGCTCCACGGTATCGATATCCGAGTGCAGATAACGCACCTTCTCGCCGTGTTCTTCCAGATATTCAGTCAGGTCTTCCGCCATACGTTTGGTCAACGTGGTGACCAGCACGCGCTCGTTGATTGCCGAACGGGCGCGGATCTCGGAGAGCAGATCGTCCACCTGCGTCGCAACCGGACGGACTTCGATCACCGGATCCAGCAGCCCTGTCGGACGAACCACCTGGTCAACCACCTCATCGCCCGATTTCTCCAGCTCGTAGTTGCCCGGCGTCGCCGAAACGTAAATGGTTTGCGGTGCCAGCGCTTCAAACTCTTCAAACTTCATCGGACGGTTGTCCAGCGCCGACGGCAGGCGGAAGCCGTATTCCACCAGCGTCTCTTTACGCGCGCGGTCACCGCGATACATCCCGCCGATCTGCGGGATCGTGACGTGGGATTCGTCGATCACCAGTAACCCGTCCGCCGGAAGGTAGTCAAACAACGTCGGCGGCGGCTCGCCCGGCCCACGGCCAGAGAGGAAACGGGAGTAGTTTTCGATGCCGGAGCAGTAGCCCAGCTCGTTCATCATCTCCAGATCGAACTGGGTACGCTGGCTCAGGCGTTGCTCTTCCAGCAGCTTATTGTTCGCCAGCAGCACCTTACGGCGTTCCGCCAGCTCCTCTTTGATCTCTTCAATCGCCTGCACAATACGCTCGCGTGGCGTTACGTAGTGCGTTTTCGGGTAGATGGTGTAACGCTGAATAACGGACTCGACGTGGCCGGTGAGCGGGTCGAACAGCGACAGGCGTTCCACCTCTTCGTCAAACAGCTCAACGCGCAGGGCAATGTCGTCCGATTCCGCCGGGAAGATGTCGATAACCTCGCCGCGCACGCGGAACGTACCACGCTGGAACGCCTGGTCGTTACGGGTGTACTGCAGCTCCGCCAGTCGGCGCAAAATCGCACGCTGATCGATGATCATCCCCTGCGTCAGGTGCAGCATCATCTTGAGGTAGAGATCCGGGTCGCCCAGACCGTAGATGGCAGACACCGACGCGACCACCACCACATCACGACGTTCCAGCAGCGCCTTCGTCGCCGAGAGACGCATCTGCTCAATGTGTTCGTTCACCGAGGCATCTTTCTCGATGAAGGTGTCAGAGCTCGGCACATAGGCTTCTGGCTGGTAGTAATCGTAATACGAGACGAAATACTCGACGGCATTCTCCGGGAAGAACTCTTTCATCTCGCCATACAGCTGCGCCGCCAGCGTTTTGTTGGGCGCCAGCACCATGGTGGGGCGTTGCAGATCCGCAATGACGTTGGCGATGGTGAAGGTTTTACCCGAACCGGTCACCCCCAGCAGCGTCTGGTGTGCCAGCCCATCTTCCAGCCCCTCTTCAAGACGACGGATCGCCTCAGGCTGGTCGCCAGAAGGACGGAAAGCAGAATTCAGTTTGAACGGTTTACTCATGGGCGACAACCTGGTGATGTAAAAAGCGGCAGGTGAGTAATTTTACTCGTTGTGGCCAGGAATGCCAGTAAAAAACACTGGATGTAAAACCAGTAGCGTGTCACGATATTTAGCATAGCACCCGAAGGATTAGCGTATTCCCGGTCAAAATTTCGACTGAGACGACATAAAACACCAGCCCTACCCGGTTATCCCCAGAACATTTTCATTTTTAACATTTGTCAAGCCAGGTAATGGTAGTTTTATGGCAACCGGTGACACTTTTATGACGGCAATTGATTTTATCTAACCAGTTAAATCTTAAAGGATATTTTCCAGAGCCGCGTTTCGCGTCAATTTGGGCGTAACCCGCGTCTTCTCTCGCTTATCGCGTGTTTTCTAACTCTAATGCACATGGTTATCCACAGGAATAGTGGATAACTGCGTCCAGCCCATACAGACTGCCGCTCAGCAAATTCCCGGTTTTTCCCACGAGGCGGTGACAAAAAATTTTTATCGCTAATTTTTGCCAATCAACCGTTGCGTTATTCATAACCAATCAATGAGATCTTGCTCACAATTCAGCCATTTCAGTCCCTGCACCACCGCTAACAGTTCTGGCACTGAGACAGTGCAATCCGCTTATCGATCGGTCGTTTTGCGACGGCATTATCCTAAAAAAGCCTCTTTTTTAATCAGTTCAACGGTTCTGGCAGGAGATTTGCAGATTCATTAACGAGCCTCACCCACATACATTTTTAAGGAGAGAAAGATGTTGAGTCTGCGTGCAGTCAATCAGTTTTACGGAAACCAACATACGCTATGGAATGTCGATTTGGATTTACCGCAGGGCTTATGCACAGGGGTGATTGGCCTGCCCGGCATGGGAAAAACCACCCTCATCAACTGCATCACCGGCGCGTTACCGGTGCAGAGCGGAACCATCGTCTGGCACGAAGCCGGTGCCCCGCCCTGTGATTTACTGCGTCAGGCACCGGATCAACGCGCGCTGCCGGGGATTGGCTACGTGCCACAGGACCGACGGATTTTTTCGCAACTGACCATTGAGGAAAACTTGCACATCGCCATGCGGGCGACAGGGGCAACGGACACGCGTGCAAAAAGCGATGTCTATGACCTGTTCCCGCAGCTGTGGGCGCTGCGACAAATTCGGGCGAACGGGCTCTCCCCGGACGATCAGTATCAGCTGGCGCTGGCTAACGCGCTGGTCAACCGACCGCGGGTATTGATTCTGGATGAGCCGCTGCAGGGCGCAGGGTACAGCTTTGCTCAGAAGCTGGGCCATCTGCTGGCGAGGCTTAATCGTGAGCTGGGGATGACGGTGTTATTAGCCGAGCAGCAACTGTCGTTTATCCGCCGGGTAGTGGATCGCTTCTGTATGCTGTATCGCGGGCGTAACGTGGCCCAGGGCCACGTTACCGAGCTGGATGACGAGCTTATTGCCCACTGGATGTCGCGGGAAGCAAGGCACTGAGGTCGAGGTAATGTCCGGTGTCGGCGTGCTCAGCACCGTCCGCAAGCCATGGGATCTCCCCCAGGAACGGCGCGGGAAGCACTCGCCTGAGCGTGGCCAGATACTCCTGGTGACGCTTACCGGGTGCGACCACGTCGTTGGCTATCCAGCCCGCCAGACGCAGCCCGGCCTGCTGAACGGCCTGTGCCGTTAACATGGCGTGGTTGATACAGCCGAGCTTCACCCCGACCACGAGGATCACCGGAAGCTGCTCGCGCTGGACCCAGTCCGCAAACGTCAGTTCGTCCGACAGCGGCGTAAACCACCCCCCTGCGCCTTCCACCAGCACCCAGTCAGCCTGGCGTTCCAGTGCGCGCAGGCCGTCCGAGAGCACGGAAAACGCGATGGGGCGGCCTTCGTCGGCGCTGATAATGTGCGGCGATGTCGGCTCGGCAAAGGTATAGGGATTCACCGCCGCATAGTCCAGCGGCAGCGTGCTGTTACGCTGCAGCGCCAGCGCGTCGGTATTGCGTAACCCCTGTGCCGTCATCTCACTTCCGGAGGCGACGGGCTTGTACCCGGCGGTGGTTTTGCCCTGCAGACGAGCCGCCTGCAACAGCGCGGAACTGGCCACCGTTTTACCCACTTCGGTATCCGTTCCGGTGACAAAATAACGTTCAGTCACGTTCGATAATCCCATGAAAGAGTTGATAAGAGAGCGGGAAAGTGCCCCGCCGCTGCGGCCAGGCCAGCTCCAGGCGCTGCAATTGCCCGCGCGTGAGCGGTTTTCTCTCGCGCCCGTCATGCAGATGCGTAGCGCCAATGCCCTTCAGCGAGCGCATGGCACTGAACGCATCGCTAAAGTTCAGCGTGATGGTCTGCACCTGGCT
This sequence comes from Enterobacter cloacae complex sp. 382A5, assembly GCF_050031095.1. Taxonomy (NCBI): domain Bacteria; kingdom Pseudomonadati; phylum Pseudomonadota; class Gammaproteobacteria; order Enterobacterales; family Enterobacteriaceae; genus Enterobacter; species Enterobacter cloacae complex sp. 382A5. Next base: position 1,380,118 of record NZ_JBLGVK010000001.1, on the reverse strand, counting down.
TTGATAGCGCCAGCCCGTCAGCGCGTCCGTCACCTGTTCATACGCTAAAAAGCGGTTGGCGTGCGGCTGTTCGTCTACCGCTTTCCATGCCTGATTCAGCTCGGGCAGCGAGCTTTCCAGCAGGGTGGTAAAGGCCACCTTTCCGCCCGGACGCGCCACGCGATACAGCTCGTTTAACGCCTGCGAAAGGCTACTGCACCACTGTACCGCCAGGTGACTCCACACCAGATCGAACTGCGCATCCGGCAGCGGAAGCGACTCAATATCGCCAGTCAGATAGCGGTCAGCCGCCTGTTGCTGTCGCGCCTCGTCCAGCATCTGCTCAGAGAGATCGAGTGCGGTAACGTGGCTTCCGGCGTCGCGCCAGTAGCGGCTGTTGCCGCCGGGGCCGCATCCGGCATCCAGTACGTACCGGAAACGACGCGCACCGAGTAGCTCAAGCAGCCCCTGAGCGCTCTGACGCTGAAGCTCATCATGCTGAGAATAACTGCGTGCAGCCCGGCCAAACGCCGCCGCAATGGCCTGTTTATTGACTGGCGACATGGAGAGCCTCCAGCAGCGCATCGATATCTTCCGCTTTGTGCGCCGCCGTCAGCGTCAGACGCAGACGCGCCGTACCCGGCGGCACGGTGGGCGGACGGATGGCCGTGACCCACATTCCCCGTTCGCGCAGCGTTTGTGCCAGCGCGAGCGCACGGTTGTTTTCCCCCACGATAACGGGCTGGATGGCGCTCTGCGAATCGGTGCTTTGGAAAGGAAGCCGATCCAGACCCTGACGGAAACGCTGAATATGTTCTGCCAGACGCGCGCGCCGTTCAGCCCCCTCTTCACCGCGGATCACCTCCAGCGAGGCAGAGAGCGCCACCGCCTGCGCAGGCGGCATACTGGTGCTGTAAATCAGATGTCGGGCGAACTGCAGCAGATAATCGGCGACGGACTCGCTGCACAGCACGGCGGCCCCGCTCACGCCAACGCCTTTGCCAAAGGTGACGATCAGCAGTTCCGGCTTCACGCCCTGCTGACTGGCGCTACCGCGACCGTCCTCACCCATCACGCCAATACCGTGGGCATCATCCACCAGCAGCCAGGCGTTTTGCTGTTTCGCAACGTCAGACAGCGCACGAAGCGGCGCGTTGTCGCCATCCATGCTAAACACTCCTTCCGTCACCACCAGCTGTTGTCCGGCACAGGGTTTATCCAGCAACGTGGCGAGCGAAAGCGCATCATTGTGGGCAAAGCGCCGCAGCTGTGCCGGGCTGAGACTCGCCGCCTCCAGCAAAGAGGCGTGGCTTAAGCGATCCGCGGCGATACGATCGTCCTTGCCCATCAGCGCGGCAATCACCGCCTGATTGGCGGCAAAGCCGGAGATGAACAGCAGCGCGCGCGGATAGCCCAGCCAGTCGGCAAGCGTCTCTTCCAGCCCCTGATGCGCTGTTGTATAGCCGCTGACGTGCCCCGAACCGCCGCTGCCCACGCCGTAGTGTTCCGCCCCCTGCTGCCAGGCGCGAACAATCGCCGGATGCTGGCTCAGGCCGAGATAATCATTGCTGGAAAAATTACAGTACTGCCGCCGGGCGTGGGTCAGAAAACGGCCTGCACCGTTTTCCACTACCCTGCGAACGCGAAAAGCATCCCGCGCCCGGCGCTCTTCCAGCGCGGATTGAATACGAGCCTGCCAGGTCATACGGATGCCGCGTTGTAGAACTGTTCGGTATCGGCGTTGAAAATCTGCTGCTCCAGCTGCTGCTGTTGCTCGTTATCTCCCGCCAGCACCTCGGTCTGATGCGGGTTCAGCCCCAGCTTGCGGAACAGCTGGACGTCTTTGTCCTCTTCCGGGTTCGGCGTGGTCAGCAGCTTGCAGCCGTAGAAGATGGAGTTAGCGCCAGCCATAAAGCACATCGCCTGCGTCTGCTCGTTCATCTGTTCGCGACCGGCAGAAAGGCGGACGTATGAGGTTGGCATCATGATGCGCGCGACCGCGATGGTGCGGATAAAATCAAACGCATCGACATCCTCGTTATCCGCCAGTGGCGTGCCTTTGACCTTCACCAGCATGTTGATTGGCACGCTTTCCGGCGGGGTCGGCAGGTTCGCCAGTTGCAGCAGCAGACCGGCGCGATCTTTCACCGTCTCGCCCAGCCCCACAATCCCGCCCGAGCACACTTTGATGCCCGCTTCGCGCACTTTGTCCAGCGTATCCAGACGCTCCTGATAGGTACGGGTGGTGATGATGTTGCCGTAAAACTCTGGTGAGGTGTCGAGGTTGTGGTTGTAATAATCCAGCCCTGCAGCAGACAGGCGCTGCGCCTGCTCTTCGTTCAGCGTGCCGAGGGTCATACAGGCTTCCAGCCCCATCTCTTTGACCCCTTTCACCATCTGCTCCAGATACGGCATGTCACGATCGTGTGGGTTTTTCCATGCCGCCCCCATGCAGAAACGGGTAGAGCCCGCGTTTTTCGCCTTACGCGCGGAGTCGAGCACCTGCTCCACTTCCATCAGACGTTCGGATTCCAGCCCGGTTTTATAGCGCGCGCTCTGTGGGCAATATTTGCAATCTTCCGGGCAGGCGCCGGTCTTGATCGACAGCAGCGTACTGACCTGAACATGGCGCGGATCGAAGTGCTGACGATGCACCTGTTGGGCTTCGAACATCAGCTCCAGGAAAGGTTTATTGAATAATTCAGTGACTTGCGACATCGTCCAGCGTGCGTGGTGAGCCATGGGGCTTCTCCAAAGGGTTTTGTTAATTTTCGGTTCGGTTTATACTCGTAAACCTAAAACTTTTCAAAATGGTTTACAAGTCGATTATGACCCAGGACGATCTCGCCTTCGACCAGCAGCATATCTGGCACCCTTACACCTCCATGACTCGCCCGCTTCCGGTCTACCCGGTGGCCTCGGCCCACGGCTGCGAACTGCACCTTGCCAGCGGCGAGCCGCTTGTTGACGGTATGTCATCCTGGTGGGCGGCCATTCACGGGTACAACCACCCGCGTCTGAATGCCGCGATGAAAGCGCAGATTGAGCAGATGTCGCACGTGATGTTTGGCGGCATTACCCATCAACCGGCGGTTGATCTCTGCCGTCGTCTGGTGGCGATGACGCCCGATGCGCTGGAGTGCGTGTTCCTTGCCGACTCCGGCTCGGTGGCGGTGGAAGTGGCGATGAAAATGGCGCTGCAGTACTGGCATGCCAGGGGGGAATCCCGTCAGCGATTCCTGACCTTCCGCAACGGCTACCACGGCGATACCTTTGGCGCGATGTCGGTGTGCGATCCGGATAACTCCATGCACAGCCTGTGGAAGGGGTACCTGCCGGAAAACCTGTTTGCCCCGGCCCCGCAGAGCCGTTTCGACGGTGAGTGGAATGAAATGGACATGGTCGGCTTTGCGCGGCTGATGGCTGCCCACCGCCATGAGATTGCCGCCGTGATCCTCGAACCGATTGTTCAGGGTGCTGGTGGGATGCGCATGTACCATCCCGAGTGGTTAAAACGCATTCGTAAAATGTGTGACCGCGAGGGCATCCTGCTGATTGCCGATGAGATCGCCACCGGATTTGGCCGCACGGGTAAGCTGTTTGCCTGCGAACATGCGGATATTACACCGGATATCCTGTGCCTGGGGAAAGCGCTGACCGGCGGTACCATGACGCTCTCCGCCACCCTTACCACCCGCCAGGTGGCCGACACCATCAGCGACGGCGAAGCGGGCTGCTTTATGCATGGCCCGACCTTTATGGGCAATCCGCTGGCCTGCGCGGTGGCAAACGAAAGTCTCGCGATCCTGCAAAACGGCGAGTGGCAAACGCAGGTTGCGGCGATTGAGGCGCAGCTGAAAGAAGAGCTCAGTGCCGCCTCGGGGGCGAATTTCGTGGCGGACGTGCGCGTGCTGGGTGCCATCGGCGTGATTGAGACCACCCATCCGGTGAATATGGCGGCATTGCAGCGCTTCTTTGTAGAGCGGGGTGTCTGGGTGCGGCCTTTCGGCAAACTTATCTACCTGATGCCACCGTATATCATCACGGCTGAACAGCTACGCTCGTTAACCGCCGCGGTGGTTGAAGCCGTTAACATTCCGGCGCATTTCACGATTTGACCCTATGCGTTACACTTCCTGAACGAGTGAATAACGAGGGCAAACCGTATGAAAATCATCAGTAAAGATCTGCGCGACGGCGAAAAACTGCCTGAACGCCACGTCTTCAACGGGATGGGGTATCAGGGAGATAATATCTCTCCGCATCTGGCATGGGACGATGTGCCGGCGGGCACCAAAAGCTTTGTGGTCACCTGCTACGACCCGGATGCGCCAACCGGCTCCGGCTGGTGGCACTGGGTTGTGGCCAACCTGCCCGCCGATACGCGCGTTCTGCCGCAGGGTTCCGGCTCCGACCTGGTCGCCCTGCCGGAAGGCGCCATTCAGACGCGCACCGATTTTGGGAAAGCCGGTTACGGTGGCGCGGCGCCGCCAAAAGGGGAAACGCACCGCTATATCTTCACGGTTCACGCGCTGGATGTAGAGAAGATTGAGGTCGACGAAGGGGCGAGCGGCGCGATGGTAGGGTTTAATGTGCATTTCCATTCGCTGGAGAGCGCGTCGATTACGGCGATGTATTCGTAAAAAAAAGCCGGGTGGCGGCTACGCCTTACCCGGCCTACATTTCGGATTCGTAGGCCCGGTAAGCGCAGCGCCACCGGGCAAAAAAATCACAGCACCGAAGGCAACAACCCCACCAGACGCCCCTCTTCCTGAAGCTGCATCGCCTTATCAATATCCGGCGCAAAGAAGCGGTCATCATCGTAATGCGATACGTGCTCACGCAGCGCATGACGTGCCTGCTCCAGCAGCGGGCTGGACTTCAGCCCTTCACGCAGATCGATCCCCTGACACGCCGCCAGCCATTCCACTGCCAGCACGCCACGGGTATTGGCGGCCATCTCCCACAGACGACGTCCGGCAGCCGGAGCCATCGAGACGTGATCTTCCTGGTTGGCAGAGGTTGGCAGGCTGTCCACGCTGTGCGGATGCGACAGCGCTTTGTTTTCGCTCGCCAGCGCTGCGGCCGTCACCTGGGCAATCATAAAGCCTGAATTCACCCCGCCGTTGCGCACCAGGAACGGTGGCAGCTGGGACATATGCTTATCCATCATCAGCGCAATGCGCCGCTCGGACAAGGCGCCCACTTCGGCAATCGCCAGCGCGATGTTATCCGCCGCCATCGCCACGGGCTCGGCGTGGAAGTTACCACCGGAGACCACCTCGTTTTCCTGGGCGAACACCAGCGGGTTATCGGACACCGCGTTGGCTTCCACCAGCAGCACTTCTGCGGCCTGGCGCAGCTGCGTCAGACACGCGCCCATCACCTGCGGCTGACAGCGCAGCGAGTACGGATCCTGTACCTTGTCACAGTTATGGTGCGAATCAGCAATCTCACTGGTCTCCGTCAGCAGATGGCGATACATTGCGGCAGCGTCAATTTGCCCGCGCTGGCCGCGTACGTCATGAATACGCGCGTCAAACGGACGACGCGAGCCCAGCACCGCCTCCGTGGTCAGCGCACCGCACACCACGGCCGAGGCGAACAGATCTTCGGCTTCAAACAGACCACGCAGCGCAAAGGCCGTGGAGGCCTGCGTGCCGTTAAGCAGCGCCAGCCCCTCTTTTGCCGCAAGGGTGATTGGCGCTAGCCCGGCCTTTTTCAGCGCCTCTTTTGCCGGGAGCCACTCTCCCTGCCAGCGCGCCTGGCCTTCCCCCAGCAACAGCAGTGACATATGCGCCAGCGGGGCGAGATCGCCAGAGGCGCCAACAGAGCCTTTGGCGGGGATCCACGGATAGACTTCCGCGTTCACCAGCGCTATCAGGGCCTGGATCACGCTCAGACGAATGCCGGAGAAGCCGCGCGCCAGACTGTTAATTTTGAGCACCATCATCAGACGGACAATCTCGTCGTCCAGCGGCTGGCCAACGCCTGCGGCGTGGGAAAGCACCAGCGAACGCTGGAGATTTTCCAGATCGTGCGTGGCAATGCGCGTCTGCGCCAGCAGACCAAAACCGGTGTTGATACCGTAGGCGGTACGCCCCTCAGCAATGATGGCTTCAACGCAGGCCACGCTGTCGTTAATGGCGGCATGGGCGCTTTCATCCAGCGAGAGCGTGACCGGCTGACGCCAGACGCTTCGCAGCTGTTTGAGTGTCAGTGAGCCGGGAGTGAGTGTTAACGCGTTCATTCATGCTTTCCTTGTGTGGCAGGGATCATCGGCAGGTTCAGTCCCTGCTCTGTGGCACATTCAATGGCAATCTCGTAACCCGCATCCGCGTGACGCATCACGCCGGTTGCCGGGTCGTTGTGCAGCACGCGTGCGATACGCGCGGCGGCTTCATCCGTTCCGTCACAGACGATAACCATCCCGGAATGCTGGGAGAAGCCCATCCCCACGCCACCACCGTGGTGCAGCGATACCCAGGTCGCGCCGCTGGCGGTGTTGAGTAAGGCATTCAGCAGCGGCCAGTCGGAGACCGCGTCTGAGCCGTCGCGCATGGCTTCGGTTTCACGGTTCGGGCTGGCGACGGAGCCAGAATCCAGATGGTCGCGACCAATCACAATCGGGGCTGACACTTCGCCGCTGCGCACCATTTCGTTAAAAGCCAGACCCAGCTTTTGCCGCCACTCCAGCCCAACCCAGCAGATACGCGCCGGCAAGCCCTGGAAGTTAATGCGCTCGCGGGCCATATCCAGCCAGTGGTGCAGGTGTTCATCGTCCGCGACAATTTCCTTCACTTTGGCATCGGTTTTGTAGATATCTTCCGGGTCGCCGGACAGGGCCACCCAGCGGAACGGACCGATACCGCGACAGAACAGCGGACGAATATAGGCTGGGACAAATCCCGGGAAATCAAAGGCGTTGCTGACGCCCATCTCTTTTGCCATCTGGCGGATGTTGTTGCCGTAATCGAAGGTCGGAATGCCCATCTCGCTGAACGCCAGCATGGCGGAGACGTGTTCTGCCATCGAACGCTTAGCGGCCAGTACCGTGCCTTCAGGATCGGTTTCGGCTTTTTGCTGGTAGGCTTCCCACGTCCAGCCTTTTGGCAGATAACCGTGCAGCGGATCGTGGGCGCTGGTCTGGTCGGTGACGAGGTCAGGGCGAACGCCACGGGCCACGAGTTCCGGCAGGATCTCTGCCGCGTTGCCGCACAACGCTATCGATACCGCTTTACCTTCCGCAGTGTATTTTTTGATACGCGCCAGCGCGTCATCGAGGCTGTCGGCCTGTTCGTCAACATAGCGGGTACGCAGACGGAAATCGATGCGGCTCTGCTGGCACTCAATGTTCAGCGAGCAGGCGCCAGCCAGCGTCGCGGCCAGCGGCTGTGCACCGCCCATGCCACCCAGACCCGCGGTCAGTACCCAGCGGCCTTTCAGCGAGCCGTTGTAGTGCTGACGACCGGCTTCGACGAAGGTTTCATAGGTGCCCTGCACAATCCCCTGGCTGCCAATGTAGATCCAGCTACCCGCGGTCATCTGGCCATACATCGCCAGCCCTTTGGCATCCAGTTCGTTAAAGTGTTCCCAGGTCGCCCAGTGTGGGACCAGGTTAGAGTTGGCAATCAAAACGCGCGGCGCGTTTTTGTGGGTTTTAAACACGCCGACCGGCTTGCCGGATTGCACCAGCAGGGTTTCGTCGTGTTCCAGTTCGGTCAGGGCCTTAACAATGGCGTCATAGCATTCCCAGTTGCGCGCGGCGCGGCCAATGCCGCCGTACACCACCAGCTCGTGGGGGTTTTCCGCAACCTCAGGATCAAGGTTGTTCATCAACATGCGCAGTGGTGCTTCGGTGAGCCAGCTTTTGGCGGTAAGGGTGGTGCCGCGCGCGGCGCGGACATCCTGCTGACGGTATTTACCTGACGACATTGTGTGCTCCTCATACGGGACAGATGATGCATTTAGATATACTTGTATAGACAAGCACACACAAGGTCAGATTTAACAAAAAAGATACAATTTTGTTATATTGCGTTAGCTATCACGCTTTTAAAACTTATGACATAAAGTGGCCCTGCAACCGATAGCGGCTACCGGGGAACAGCAGTCTTGCATGCGACACAATCTGCGCGGATGACCAGGTGCGGCGGCGGATCAGCAGGCAGGGATCGTGCTCTTTGATACGCAGCAGCTCGCACTCCTGCGGCGTCGCGCGCACCGCTTCCACAATATGCTCCCCTTCCGTCAGCGGTGCGACAAGCGAGAGAAAGGCATGCGGCGTGGTTTGGGTGTAATCCTGGTCCAGATAGTCCGGTATCCGTTCGGCGTTTACGCAGCGATCCTCAATCTGCACCGGCACGTCATTTTCGAAATGCACCATTACGGAATGGAAGATCCGGGTTCCCTCCTTGACGTTCAGTACCGCAGCCTGTTCGGCGCTGGCCTGCGTCTCTTCAAGCACCAGCACTTCGCAGTGGTGCTGATGGTTTCGCGACGCTATCTCGTCCGCAATGCTGCGGATTTCAAACAGCGCCGATTGTCCTTTCGGCTCCGCCACAAACGTCCCGACCCCCTGCAGACGCACCAGCAGGCCTTCGTCGGTTAGCTCGCGTAACGCCCGGTTGATGGTCATCCGGCTAAAGCCAAACTGCGCCACCAGATCGGCTTCAGAGGGAATGCGGTCATGCGGCCGCCAGACGCCGGTGGCGATTTTTTCGCTGATCGTCTGCTTCACCTTTTCGTAGAAAGGCGCGGGAGAGCCGGACGGCGGCTGAGGTGAGCGTGAGAACATCGTGACTCCTTAAATGTTGTTATGCCCACCAGTGAGCAATTTGCCAGGCCAGACGGGCGGCAAGCTTCGCCCCCTGTCCGTCCCGATCGTAGTGAGGGTTAAATTCTACCAGATCGGCGGCCTGCAGTTTTCCGCTACGGCAAATGCGCTCGATCGCGGGCAGGAGATCCCGCGCAGGCACGCCTAACGCCGCGGGGGCTGACACGGCGGGCATCTCGGCTGCGGGCAGAACGTCCAGATCAATGGTGAGGTAAACACGATCGGCCTGCGCCAGCACCTGTTCCAGGGCTGATAGCGCATCCCGGTGGAAATGCAGATCGTCCACCAGCGTGGCGTTAAGCCGTTCAGCCTCGTCAAACAGCGCCTGGGTGTTCGCCGCGCGGCTGACGCCAAAACAGGCGTACTCAAATTCCCGCGCGTGGTCAGCACAGTAGTTCGCCAGCTGACGAAACGGGGTGCCGGAGGTGGCCCGTTCGGCCTTGCGCAAATCAAGATGCGCATCCAGGTTGATGACCGCCACGCGCTCATTCGGGAACGCCTCAAGGATACCACGGCCGTGGGCCCAGGCGGTCTCGTGTCCGCCGCCCAACACCAGCGTACGCATGCCAGCCTGCTGACAGGTCACCACGGCATCGCTCAGTGCCTGTTGGCCCTCTTCCAGTTGGTCATCCTCAACGTAAACCGACCCCATGTCCACCAGCCGTTCGTGGCCGGAATGCGTTGCCATGTTCGCCAGCGCCTTACGCAGCACGTCGGGAGCCTGCGCCGCACCCTGCCTGCCCTGATTACGCCTTACTCCTTCATCACAGGCAAAGCCTATCAGCGCAATCGCGGATGAAACCGGGGTAAATTGCGACGGCTGGCGTATGGTCTGAAAAATACGTTTTGCGTTGCTGGCCTCGGCGCTGTCGTCGCGCCCCTGCCAGACGGTCTTAGCAACGGGCTGCCAACTCATACTGCCTCCCCCCGGAAAATGCGTTGATACAGCGGATTGCGTCCCGGCTCGTAAACTATTTCTACCGGATGGTCTGCATCCCAGACGATAAAATCAGCCATAAAACCGGCCTTTAACTGCCCGTGCGTTGTTCCACGCCCCAGCGCTTGCGCGGCATGTCGCGTGACGCCAGCCCAGGCCTCTTCAGGCGTCAGGCCAAACTGTACGCAGGCCATGTTCATGGCCAGATGAATGCTCGCGAACGGGCTGGTGCCGGGGTTGTAATCCGTGGCGACCGCCATCGGTACGCCCTGCGCCCGGAGCTGTTCAACCGGTGGACGCTGACGCTCCTGAAGAAAATAGAACGCGCCAGGCAGCAGTACCGCGACCGTGCCGCTTTGCGCCATGGCCTGAACACCCTTCTCATCCAGGTATTCGATATGATCGGCAGATAACCCTTTAAATCGGCTGACCAGCGCCGCACCGCCCAGGTTAGAAAGTTGCTCCACGTGCCCTTTCACCGGAATACCCCGTGCGCGGGCGGCCAGGAAAAGCCGCTCGGTTTGTGCTGGCGTGAAGCCGACGTTTTCACAAAAAACATCCACCGCTTCGAACAGCCCTTTTTGCCACAGTTCGGGCATGATCTGCTCGCACACCAGTGTGAGGTACGCTTCTGGATCGTGGCGGTATTCCGCCGGAACCGCATGCGCGGCCAGCAGGGTTGGGCTGATCTCAACCGGATTACTCAGGCTGAGCTGGCGTGCGACCTGCAGCATTTTTTCTTCAGCCGCGGCGTTAAGACCGTAGCCGGATTTGATTTCCAGGGTGGTCACCCCTTCATTCATTAACCGCTCCAGCCGCTGCTGCGCCAGTGTAAGCAAATTTTCCGGCGAACTGTCGCGGGTTGCCGAGACGGTGGCGTTAATTCCGCCCCCCTGTGCGCTGATGGTCTGGTAGGAGACACCGTTGAGACGCTGCTCCCACTCCGCCGCGCGATTGCCGCTAAACACCAGGTGGGTATGGCAGTCGATAAGACCCGGCGTAACCAGGCGTCCACCGAGATCGACGCATTTATCATGCCCGGAAGGGAGCTCTGCTTCAGGAATTACGGCCAGAAGGGTTTGACCGCGCACCACAAGGGCATGATGCGCTTGCAGGCCATACGATTCTTCACCAGGAACCATTGTCGCCAGTCGCGCATTTCGCCATATCACATCGTCGGGATGAAGTTGCAGCATAAGCCTTTCACTTGTCATGGGTTGTATAGACATTTATTTTCATCTGCTGGCTGCTGTCAACCGCCTTTATGAAAATGTTATTTATTTGTGACGACTTTCCCGCCCCCTGCGGGCGAAAAATGCAACTTTTCCCCTTTTTATCTTCCCGTTTCGCTCAACTTAGTATAAAAAAGCAGGCTATTTCGTCTATCTCGTTTAAGACTTGCATACCCAGGAGCTTCACCTTGAACATTTCCAGGATTTCCCGTCTGGCGTTGGCACTCGCCTTTGGCGTGACATTATCCGCATGCAGTTCAACGCCACCGGATCAGCGACCTTCTGAGCAGGTCGCGCCAGGCACCGCGTCCCGTCCGATTTTGTCCGCTGATGAAGCGAAAAACTTCGATCGCGCGCACTACTTCTCCGCGATGGATCCAAACGCTGCGCCGTGGACGCCGTCTTCTATTAACCTGCCAAAGCAGCCAAACTTTGTTGTGGGTCCGGCAGGGGCGCAGGGCGTGACGCATACCTCTATCCAGGCTGCGGTTGACGCTGCCATCACCAAACACAGCGCATCTCGCCAGTACATCGCGATCATGCCAGGTGAATATGAAGGTACCGTTTACATTCCGGCAGCACCGGGCAGCATCACCCTTTACGGTCTGGGCGAAAAAGCCATCGACGTTAAAATTGGTCTGGCGATTGATTCCGAAATTGACAGCACCACCTGGCGTCACCTGGTCAACCCGGCGGGTAAATACATGCCGGGCAAACCGGCCTGGTATATGTTTGATAACTGCCAGAGCAAGCGTGCCGCTACCATTGGCGTGATGTGTTCTGCGGTCGTCTGGTCTCAGAACAACGGTCTGCAACTGCAGAACCTGACCATTCAGAACACCCTGGGCGACAGCGTTGATGCGGGTAACCACCAGGCCGTGGCGCTGCGTAGCGATGGCGACAAAGTGCAGATCAACAACGTGAACATTCTGGGTCGTCAGAACACCTTCTTCGTGACCAACAGCGGCGTACAGAACACCCTGCAGAATAACCGTCTGACCCGTACGCTGGTGACCAACAGCTACATCGAAGGTGATGTGGATATGGTCTCCGGTCGTGGCGCGGTGGTATTTGATAACACCGATTTCCGCGTCGTGAACTCACGTACCCAGCAGGAAGGTTATGTGTTTGCACCTGCGACACAGTCTAACCTGTTCTACGGCTTCCTCGCCGTCAACAGCCGCTTCAACGCCTCCGGTGACGGCGTGGCGCAGCTGGGTCGCTCCCTGGACGTGGACTCTGCAACCAACGGTCAGGTTGTGATCCGCGACAGCGTTATCAACGAAGGTTTCAACGTGGCAAAACCATGGGCTGACGCCGCCATCTCCAAACGTCCATTCTCCGGCAATACCGGTTCCGTGGACGATAAAGGAAACGTGCAGCGCAACCTGAACGACGCTAACTTCAACCGCATGTGGGAATACAACAACCGCGGTCTGGGTAGCAAAGTGGTTGCTGAGCCGAAGCAGTAATCTTTTTTTGCCGGGTGGCGGCTTCGCCTTACCCGGCCTGTCCGTTAATGCAGTACCACCGGGCATAAAAAAACCTCGCGTTCGCGAGGTTTTTTGTTTTAAGCCGCTTAGTGAGCGTTTACCACTACCCACATTGGCCCCTGGCCTACCGCATAGCGCCCTTTCTCTTCCAGCAGGCCCTGCTCGCCTTTGATTTCGTACAGGGCGATGTGGTGAGACTTCTGCCCCGCTGCAATCAGGTATTTACCGCTGTGATCGATATTAAAGCCACGCGGCTGCGTTTCCGTCGGCTGGAAGCCTTCTACTGCAAGCACGCTGCCGTCTTCCGAGACGCTAAAGATGGTGATCAGGCTGGAAGTACGGTCACAGGCGTAGAGATGGCGACCATCCGGCGTAATGTGAATATCCGCCGCCCAGCGGGTATCCGAGAAGTCAGACGGCATCATATCCAGCGTCTGCACGCACTCAATCTGCCCGTTAGGATCTTTCAGTTCCCAGACGTCCACTGAACTGTTCAGCTCGTTGACCACGTAGGCGTACTGCTGGTTTGGATGGAAGACCATATGACGCGGGCCTGCCCCCTCTACGGTGGTCACTTCAGCCGGATTCTGCGCCACCAGGTGACCATCGTCGCTCAGGGTAAACAGGCAGATACGATCCTGCTTCAGCGCCGGTACCCACAGCGTGCGGTTATCCGGAGAGATGTTCGCCGAGTGGCAACCTTCCAGCCCTTCCACCACATCCACGGTGTCGACCGGAATGCCCTCTTCCAGACGCGTCACGCTGACACAGCCCGCGTTATAGGAGCCGCTGAAAACAAAGTTGCCCTGGCGATCGGTTGAGATGTGGGTTGGGCTACCCGGCAATGGCGCTTCCGCAGTGTAAGTCAGCGCGCCGTCATCCGGAGAGATGCGGTAGGCCAGCACGCGAAACTCCGGGCGCACACCCACGTACAAGAAACGTTTATCCGGGCTGATCGCCATTGGTTGTACCTGACCAGGCACATCAACAACCTGCACCAGCGTGAGGGTCCCCTCGGCATTTAAACGCCAGACGTGGATCTGCTGGCTTTCAGGACTGGCGGTATAAACGGTTTGTTTCATGAATATTCACTCCTCACTGCGCATGAAAGTAGTTAACTTTTGACGGTGAATGCTGAATTGTCGACGGGAATTTTGACGCGTTCGCCTCTCGGTGTACCATCCCATCAGATCGTAAATTCAATATTAACCCGGAAAAACAAATGACCTCGCGTGTGATTGCTCTGGATTTAGACGGTACCTTACTGACGCCGCAAAAAACCCTTCTCCCCTCCTCCCTTCAAGCGCTTAAACGCGCGCAGGAAGTGGGATATCAACTCCTTATCGTAACGGGTCGACATCACGTTGCCATTCACCCTTTTTATCAGGCACTGGCGTTAGATACACCTGCAATTTGTTGTAATGGCACTTATTTGTATGATTATCAAGCAAAAAAGGTTTTAGAATCCGACCCACTGCCGGTTCCCCAGGCATTGCAGTTAATAGATCTGCTGGATGAACATGCGATCCACGGCCTGATGTATGTCGATAATGCGATGGTCTATGAGCGCCCGACCGGCCACGTTATCCGCACCACCAACTGGGCTCTGTCTCTGCCAGAAGCGCAGCGTCCGGTCTTTACCCAGGTCTCTTCCCTGCGCCAGGCGGCTCAGGATGTTGAGGCTATCTGGAAATTCGCGTTGACCGATGAAGATACCAGCAAACTGAATACCTTCGCGAAACACGTTGAACAGGCGCTGGGTCTGGAGTGCGAATGGTCCTGGCATGACCAGGTTGATATTGCCCGTAAAGGCAACAGCAAAGGTAAACGCCTGACACAGTTCGTAGAGTCTCAGGGGTGGTCAATGCAGGATGTAATCGCCTTTGGCGATAACTACAACGACATCAGCATGCTGGAAGCCGCCGGAACGGGCGTGGCAATGGGCAATGCCGATGACGCGGTGAAAGCGCGCGCTAACGTGGTGATTGGCGATAACACCACCGACAGCATCGCGCAGTATATTTATACCCACCTGCTGTAATCAGGTGGTAATGGAGACGCTCTTGATTTGCGCGTAAAGCCACAGGCCAGGTTTGATCCCTAACTCATCCCTGGCCCACGGACTGATCCGTGCCCAGAGCGTCCTGCTCCCCACCTCAAGCTGCACCTCTACCTGACCGTTATCATCAAAACACTCGGCGACCTTCGCGCGCAGGATATTACGGATACTGGTCTGCAGCGGAGGCTGTAAAACCAGAGAGACATCCGACGCCTGAATACGAATACGCAGCGCCGACTGCAGGGGCTTGTCGATTTTATTCACCCACAGGTGCTGGTCGCCCAACGCCAGGGCGGTCATCGCGTAATGCGGGTGGTGCTCCAGCACGCTCACCTTCAGGATACTGCTCTGCTGCTCCCGGGGCAGCCACGGGTGCATGACGCTACTGCCCCAGACCTCTTCAAGATTGCCAAACGCCTTTACGCTGCCGTTTTCCAGCACCAGTACGTTATCCGCCAGATGTAGAATTTCATCCAGGGAGTGGCTGACGTACAGCATCGGGATCTTGATTTCACGCGCCAGGCGCTGGAGATACGGCAGGAGTTCACGTTTACGCGGAATATCCAGCGAGGCCAGCGGCTCATCAAGCAGCAGGAGTTCGGGGGCGGTGAGCAACGCGCGCCCTATCGCCACCCGCTGCTTCTCACCGCCGGAGAGCGAGGAAGGCAACCGGTCAAGCAGTGGCTCAATGCCCAGCAGCGCCACCAGCTTGTCAAACTGCGCGGCCATGCTTTTGGCCATGCCGTAACGCAGATTCCCGCGCACGCTGTAGTGCGGGAATAACCGCGCATCCTGAAACACATAGCCAATGCGCCGTTTATCCGGCGTCAGGTAAATCTTGTTTTCAACGTCATTCAGGACGCGATTATTCAGCACAATGCGACCTGCCTGCGGGCGTGTCAGGCCACCGATCGCATTAATGAGCGAGGTTTTCCCGGCGCCGGAGACCCCAAAGATGGCGGTGATGCCGGTGGCAGGCAGCGTCTCGTCCAGTGTAAGGGTGTGGTTTCCCAGCGTCTGGGTGAAATGGAGTTCCAGCATAACTATTTCCCCATCCGCTCGCGGCTGAGTCGCGCCAGCCATTCAGAGACCAGCAGCGATATCAGCGCCAGCACAATTGAGATAACGCACAGACGCGCCGCAGCACCTTCGCCACCCGGCGTCTGTATCAGCGTATACATGGCCGAAGGGATCGTCCGCGTTTCACCGGGGATGTTCGAAACAAAGGTAATGGTGGCACCGAATTCACCCAGCGAACGGGCAAAGGCCAGTACCGTACCGACAATAATGCCCGGCAGCGTGAGCGGTAGCGTAATGGTGAAAAAGACGCGCCAGCGCCCGGCACCCAGCGTGCGGGCGGCCTGTTCCAGTTTGATATCCACCCCTTCCAGCGCCAGGCGGATAGCCCTCACCATCAGCGGAAATGACATCACCGCCGCGGCCAGCACCGCACCGCGCCAGCTAAAGGCAAAGGTCAGCCCGAACCAGTCGTACAGCCATTGGCCGATAAACCCGCGTCGGCCCATGGACACCAGCAGCAGATATCCCACCACGACGGGCGGCAACACCAGCGGAAGATGGAGAACGCTGTCAAGCAGGGCTTTGCCGGGAAACTTACAGCGCACCAGCAACCAGGCAAAGAAGATCCCAAAGGGCAAACTTAGCGCAACCGCCAGGGAAGAGACTTTCAGGCTCAGCAGTACAGCCTGCCATTCAGGATCGGTCAATATCATTCGTGAGTCGTAAATCCATAACGTTTAAAGATTGCGGACGCTTCCGGCCCCTTCAGGTACGCCTGGAAGGCCGTCACGGTCGCATTTTTATGTCCATCAACAATCGCAACAGGATATTCCACTTTTTTGTGGGCGTCTTCCGGGAACGTGCCAACCACTTTGACCCCCTTGCTGGCAACGGCATCCGAGCCGTAGACAATGCCCAGCGGAGCCTCATTGCGCTCCACCAGCGCCAGCGCACCGCGTACGTCTTCTGCCGGCGCCAGATCTGATGACAGTGTCTGCCACGCGCCCAGTTTCTGCAGGGCCTCTTTCGCGTAAATCCCAGCCGGTACATGGTCCGGATCGCCCACTGCCAGCCGGCCACCGTTCAGAAGACGCGTCCAGTGAGTCTCTTTGTTGATGGTGATGTCACCCTGCGGACTGGCTTTTGGCGCGACCACGACAAGGCTATTCCCCAGCAGCGTTTCGCGGGTTGTGGTATCCACGGCTTTCTTCTCAACGGCGTAATCCATCCATTTCTGATCGGCAGAGATGAACAGATCGGCCGGTGCCCCCGCTTCTATCTGGCGCGCCAGTGTAGAAGAAGACGCGAAAGAGGAGACGACGTCGATGTTCTTCTCTTTTTTATACGCAGCAGCAATATCCTGCATCGCATTCGTCAGCGACGCCGCCGCAAAAACCGTGATTTTACCTTCGTCGGCCAGCGCGTGTCCGGTCAGCGAAAGTGCCAGCGTTGCCCCTGCGAAAAAGCGTAACCCTGTACGTGCCATCTGTAGCTCCTGTGAGTTTCGTTATATACGCAATAATATAACGACAACGCCGGAGATATCCCAGCGTTAAATCGTACCGATCAAGAGGTACAATTACCGGATGCTTTAAATCATATCGGCGATGACGAAAAATACTTGAGAGCAAAACGCCCGGGCAAGCCGGGCGTTTTGTGGGGAATCAGTGCTGCTTTTTAGCGCGGTCTCTGTGACCAATGTTCGAAAAGACGTTGAACACTTCACCCAGGCCGTAGATGGCACCGAGGATGATGGCCATCACTACTGGTACCATGATCACGGCGAATACCAGACTTTTCAACAACTCTAACATGGTTTTCTCCAGATATTGTGGACGGCTTATTCTACCCTGAAAAGTAAGAAAAACATCCCCTTTTGTGCGGTCCCCTTTGCGCCCTGTGCCATTTGGTTCACAATAGCCCTTTTGTCAGGACACTCCGTTATGCAGGCTGAAATTCTCCTTACCCTACGACTTCAGCAGAAGCTTTTCGCCGATCCGCGACGTATCGCCCTGCTTAAACAAATAGAACAAACGGGTTCAATAAGCCAGGGGGCAAAGAACGCGGGCATTAGTTATAAAAGCGCCTGGGACGCGATCAACGACATGAATACCCTGAGCGAGCAGATGCTGGTTGAGCGAGCCACGGGCGGCAAAGGGGGCGGTGGCGCCGTGCTGACCCGCTACGGCCAGCGTCTGATTCAGCTTTATGACCTGCTGGCCCAGATCCAGCAGAAAGCGTTCGATGTGCTAAGTGACGATGATAACCTCCCGCTGGACAGCCTGTTAGCCGCCATTTCTCGCTTCTCACTCCAGACCAGCGCCCGCAACCAGTGGTTTGGCACGGTCACCGCACGCGATAACGGGCAGGTACAGCAACATATCGAGATCCTGCTTGCCGACGGTACCACCCGCCTGAAAGCCGCGATTACCGCCCAAAGTGGAGAGCGTCTGGGGCTGGATGAAGGCAAGGAGGTGCTGGTGTTGCTGAAAGCGCCGTGGGTCGCAGTGACGCGCGATGCCGAACGCGCCAAAGCGGCAGACAACCAGCTGCAGGGCACCATCCAGCACATTGAACGTGGTGAAGCGCAGTGTGAGGTCCTGATGACCCTGCCGGACGGCCAGGTGCTGTGCGCGACGGTTGCCCTGAGCGAGGCGCACGAATTAGAAGAAGGTGCTGTAGTCACCGCATATTTCAACGCAGACCGGGTAATTATCGCCACATTGTGCTGAGCAGATTGACAAGCGTGTCGACAGTGAGTATCCCTGACATCTGATGCTGCAAAAAATGGGATAAATCATGTCATCATTGCATATTTCGCAAGGTACGTTTCGTCTTGGCGATACCCGAACGCTGACGCTGCCAGATTTAACACTCCATGCGGGTGAAAGCTGGGCATTTGTGGGCACCAACGGAAGCGGCAAGTCCGCGCTGGCCCGGGCGCTGGCCGGAGAGCTCACCCTGCTTAAAGGTGAACGCCAGAGCCATTTTACGCGTACGACGCGCCTGTCGTTTGAACAGCTGCAGAAGCTGGTGAGCGATGAATGGCAGCGTAACAACACGGACCTCCTCAGCCCGGGCGAAGAAGACACGGGCCGCACAACGGCAGAAATTATTCAGGACGAAGTCAACAATCCCGCCCGTTGTCAGCAGCTGGCGGAGCAGTTTGGCATCACCGCCCTTCTCAACCGCCGCTTCAAATACCTTTCCACCGGCGAGACGCGTAAAACGCTGCTCTGCCAGGCGCTGATGAGCGAACCTGAGCTGTTAATCCTGGATGAGCCGTTCGACGGTCTGGACGTGCAGTCCCGCGCCCAGCTGGCAGACCTGCTGGCCTCGCTTAACCAGCAGGGCTACACCCTTGTGCTGGTGCTTAACCGTTTTGATGAAATCCCGGATTTTGTGCAGAACGCCGGGGTGCTGGCGGACTGCAGCCTTACCGAAACCGGCGAAAAATCGGTACTGCTGAAACAGGCGTTGATTGCCCAACTGGCGCACAGCGAAAAGCTCGACGGCATTACCCTGCCCGAACCCGACGCCCCTTCGGTACGTCTCGCTTTAGATCCCAATCAGCCGCGGATTGTGCTGCGTAACGGGGTGGTCTCTTATGACGATCGTCCGATCCTGAATCATCTCAGCTGGACGGTTAATCCGGGCGAACACTGGCAGATTGTCGGCCCCAACGGCGCGGGGAAATCGACGCTGCTGAGTCTGATCACCGGCGATCACCCGCAGGGCTACAGTAACGATCTGACCCTGTTTGGCCGCCGTCGCGGAAGCGGTGAAACCATCTGGGATATCAAAAAGCATATCGGCTATGTCAGCAGCAGCCTGCATCTGGATTACCGGGTCAGCACCACCGTACGCAATGTGATCCTCTCCGGGTACTTTGATTCCATCGGTATTTATCAGGCGGTATCGGACAAACAGCACAAGCTGGCCCAGCAGTGGCTGGATATTCTGGGGATGGACAACCGGGTCGCTGACGCGCCGTTTCACAGTCTGTCCTGGGGGCAGCAGCGTCTGGCATTGATCGTCCGGGCGCTGGTGAAACACCCGACGCTGCTGATCCTCGATGAGCCGCTTCAGGGGCTGGATCCGCTTAACCGCCAGCTGATCCGTCGCTTTGTGGATGTGCTGATTGGCGAAGGTGAGACCCAGTTACTGTTTGTCTCACATCATGCTGAAGACGCACCGGCCTGCATCACGCACCGTCTGGAGTTTATCCCGGACGGTGAGCACTATCGTTACCTGCTGAGCAAAATCGATTAACTTCCGGAGGGCGCCGCCCTCCGCTTTTCAGATAACCTGCAGTGATACTTCATTATCTCTTTGATCTACAATGCGAGTGGATCAAAAAAAAGCGGGTTTGAAAAACAGTGTAAACGATTCCACTAATTTATCCCATGTCACACTTTTCACGTCTCTGTTATGCTATGGTTATTACATACCATAAGCCTAATGGAGCGAAATATGCGAGTTCTGGTAACAGGTGGTAGCGGTTACATAGGAAGTCATACCTGTGTGCAACTGCTGCAAAACGGTCATGATGTCATCATCCTCGACAACCTGTGCAATAGTAAGCGCAGCGTGCTGCCTGTGATTGAACGTCTTGGCGGAAAACAGCCGACTTTCGTCGAAGGTGACATCCGCAATGAAGCGTTGATGACCGAGATCCTCCACGACCATGCCATTGAAACGGTGATCCACTTCGCTGGCCTGAAAGCGGTCGGTGAGTCGGTCGCGAAGCCGCTTGAGTATTACGACAACAACGTCAACGGTACCCTGCGTCTTATCTCCGCCATGCGCGCGGCGAACGTCAAAAACTTCATCTTTAGCTCATCCGCCACCGTCTACGGCGATCAGCCCAAAATTCCTTACGTTGAAAGCTTCCCCACCGGTACGCCACAAAGCCCGTATGGCAAAAGCAAACTGATGGTGGAACAGATCCTGACCGACCTGCAAAAAGCACAGCCGGAGTGGAGCATCGCCCTGCTGCGCTACTTCAACCCGGTCGGCGCCCATCCGTCAGGCGATATGGGTGAAGATCCGCAGGGTATTCCAAATAACCTGATGCCGTATATCGCACAGGTGGCGGTGGGCCGCCGCGAGTCGCTGGCGGTGTTCGGCAATGACTATCCAACTGAAGATGGCACCGGCGTGCGTGATTACATCCACGTTATGGATCTGGCCGACGGCCACGTGGCAGCAATGCAGCAGTTGGCCGACAAACCGGGCGTGCATATTTACAACCTCGGCGCCGGTATTGGCAGCAGCGTGCTGGATGTGGTTAACGCCTTCAGCAAAGCCTGCGGTAAGCCGGTCAACTATCACTTCGCCCCCCGCCGCGAAGGAGACCTCCCGGCATACTGGGCTGATGCAACCAAAGCCGATAAAGAGCTTAACTGGCGTGTTACCCGCACGCTGGATGAAATGGCACAGGATACCTGGCACTGGCAGTCTCGCCACCCACAAGGTTATCCGGACTAAGGATCCGTCATGACTTCATTCAATCCCGTCGATCATCCGCATCGTCGTTTTAACCCGCTTAGCGGGCAATGGATTTTGGTGTCTCCGCATCGCGCCAAGCGCCCCTGGCAGGGGGCGCAAGAGACGCCTGCAAAACAGACGCTGCCACAGCACGACCCGGACTGCTTCCTGTGTCCGGGCAACACCCGCGTAACGGGAGATAAAAACCCGGACTACAAAGGCACCTTCGTTTTCACCAACGATTTTGCCGCGCTCATGACCGACACGCCGGACGCGCCGCAGAGCGATGATCCGCTGATGCGTTGTGAAAGCGCCCGGGGAACCAGCCGCGTGATCTGCTTCTCGCCCGATCACAGCAAAACGCTACCGGAGCTTAGCGTTGATGCGCTGAAAGAGGTGGTGAGCACCTGGCAGGCACAAACTGCGGAGCTGGGCCAGACTTATCCGTGGGTGCAGGTATTCGAAAATAAAGGCGCCGCGATGGGCTGCTCTAACCCGCATCCACACGGGCAGATCTGGGCGAACAGTTTCCTGCCCAACGAAGCCGAACGAGAAGATCGCCTGCAAAAAGCCTATTACGCGGAAAACGGCTCCCCGATGCTGGTGGACTACACCCGGCGTGAACTGGCCGACGGTAGCCGTACTGTGGTCGAAACGGAACACTGGCTGGCCGTTGTACCGTACTGGGCGGCGTGGCCCTTTGAAACGCTGCTGCTGCCTAAAGCACATGTTCAGCGCATTACGGATCTCAGCGACGCACAGCGTGACGATCTTGCGCTGGCGCTGAAAAAGCTGACCAGCCGTTACGACAATCTGTTCCAGTGCTCCTTCCCGTACTCAATGGGCTGGCACGGCGCACCGTTTAACGGCGAAGAGAATCAACACTGGCAGTTGCATGCCCATTTCTATCCGCCGCTGCTGCGTTCTGCGACGGTGCGTAAATTTATGGTGGGCTATGAAATGCTGGCGGAAACCCAGCGTGACCTGACGGCAGAACAGGCCGCAGAACGCCTGCGTGCCGTTAGCGATGTCCATTATCGCGAATCAGGAGTCTAATAAATGAGTCTGAAAGATAAAACACAATCCCTGTTTGCTGAAAAATTTGGCTACCCTGCCACCCACGTTATCCAGGCACCTGGCCGCGTAAACCTGATTGGTGAACACACCGACTACAACGACGGTTTTGTTCTGCCCTGTGCCATTGATTACCAGACGGTGATCGCCTGCGCAAAGCGCGATGACCACAAAGTGCGCGTGATTGCGGCGGATTACAGTAATGAGATGGACGAGTTTTCCCTCGATGCCCCGATTGTTATCCACGACAGCCAGCAGTGGTCCAACTATGTGCGCGGCGTGGTGAAACATCTGCAAAAGCGTAACAAGAATTTTGGCGGTGCAGATCTCGTCATCAGCGGCAACGTGCCACAAGGGGCCGGTTTAAGCTCGTCGGCATCCCTGGAAGTGGCGGTGGGAACCGTCTTCCAGCAGCTGTACCATCTGCCGCTGGACGGGGCGCAAATCGCACTGAACGGCCAGGAAGCGGAGAATCAGTTTGTGGGCTGCAACTGCGGCATCATGGACCAGCTTATCTCCGCGCTGGGCAAAAAAGAGCATGCGTTACTGATTGACTGCCGAACGCTTGGAACCAAAGCCGTTCCCCTGCCAAAGGGTGCCGCGGTCGTGATTATCAACAGCAACTTTAAACGTACGCTGGTGGGCAGCGAGTACAACACCCGCCGCGAGCAGTGCGAAACCGGCGCACGCTTCTTCCAGCAGCCGGCCCTGCGCGACGTGACGCTTGATGAATTCAACAAAGTGGCGCACGAGTTGGATCCGGTAGTGGCAAAACGCGTTCGTCATGTGCTGACCGAAAACGCCCGAACCGTTGAAGCCGCTTCCGCGCTGGCAAAAGGAGACCTGAAACGTATGGGGGAACTGATGGCAGAGTCCCACGCCTCCATGCGCGATGACTTCGAAATCACCGTTCCGCAAATCGATACCCTGGTGGAGATTGTCAAAGCGGTCATCGGCGATAAAGGCGGTGTACGCATGACGGGCGGTGGTTT
Source organism: Enterobacter cloacae complex sp. 382A5 (assembly GCF_050031095.1). Classification (NCBI taxonomy): domain Bacteria; kingdom Pseudomonadati; phylum Pseudomonadota; class Gammaproteobacteria; order Enterobacterales; family Enterobacteriaceae; genus Enterobacter; species Enterobacter cloacae complex sp. 382A5. The sequence goes on along the minus strand of NZ_JBLGVK010000001.1, from coordinate 1,357,006 downwards.
TGGTGGCTGCATCGTCGCTCTGGTGCCGGAAGATCTCGTCCCGGCCGTCCAGTCGGCGGTGGAGAAACAGTACGAAGCCAAAACGGGCATTAAAGAAACGTTCTATGTTTGTAAAGCATCACAAGGAGCCGGACAGTGCTAAACGAAACGCCAACCCTCGCACCGGATGGTCTGCCGTATCGCCTGTTAACCCTGCGCAACAGCGCGGGGATGGTTGTTACGCTCATGGACTGGGGTGCCACCCTACTTTCCGCCCGCGTACCAATGCCAGACGGCAGCGTGCGCGAAACCCTTCTCGGCTGCGCCTCGCCTGAGCAGTATATCAACCAGGCCGCCTATCTTGGCGCGTCCGTCGGGCGCTATGCGAACCGCATTGCGAAAAGCCGTTTTGAGCTCGACGGTGTTCGCTACACGTTGCTGCCAAGCCAGGGTGAGAACCAGTTGCATGGTGGACCGGAAGGATTTGACAAACGCCGCTGGAAAATTGTCCAGCAAAACGACCGGGAAGTGCTGTTTTCACTTGACTCGCTGGATGGCGACCAGGGATTCCCGGGTAACCTTACCGCGTTTGCACGCTTTACGCTGACCGACGACAACCGTATCGCCATTGAATACCGTGCGACGGTCGATAAGCCGTGTCCGGTCAACCTGACCAACCACGCCTACTTCAATCTGGACGGTAACCAGTGCGATGTACGTAACCATAAGCTGCATATCCTTGCGGATGCCTATTTGCCGGTGGACGAGATGGGCATTCCGTATCAGGGGCTGAAGCCCGTGGAAGGTACCAGCTTTGACTTCCGCAACGCAAAATCTATCGCCCAGGATTTCCTGAGCGATGACGATCAGCGCAAGGTGAAAGGTTACGACCACGCGTTCCTGCTGCAGGCACAAGGCGATGTGAAACAGCCTGCTGCACAGGTCTGGTCTGCGGATGAAAAACTGCAGATGACGGTCTACACCAGCGCCCCTGCCCTGCAATTCTACTCAGGTAACTATCTTGGCGGGACAACCGCACGTGAGCACGGCGAGTACAGCGACTGGCAAGGTCTGGCGCTGGAAAGCGAGTTCCTGCCGGACAGCCCGAACCATCCCGAATGGCCACAGCCGGACTGTGTCCTGCGCCCGGGTGAAGAGTACGTCAGCGTCACCGAGTATCATTTTACTCCGCACGCTTAACCTCCGGCCGCAACATCGTCAGCCCTCCCCTGGAGGGCTTTTTTCTGCACGCCTTGCTGAAAATAGCGCCAATCGCAGACAAAATCATAACCCTGGATTCACAAGCACCTTACACTCAGAGACTATTTTCGCTATGGTTAGGGTTAAGCGTTGCTGCTGGCACGGCCACGGCAATATAATGAGAATTGTTATCATTCTAAAAATGCTTGAGGAGTAAGAGATGGCTATTACTAAGCTGGTTCTGGTGCGCCACGGCGAAAGCCAGTGGAACAACGAAAACCGCTTCACCGGTTGGTACGACGTTGATCTGTCTGAGAAAGGCGTAAGCGAAGCAAAAGCAGCAGGTAAACTGCTGAAAGAAGAAGGCTTCAGCTTTGATTTTGCTTACACCTCTGTGCTGAAACGTGCCATCCACACCCTATGGAACGTGCTGGACGAGCTGGATCAGGCCTGGCTGCCGGTTGAGAAATCCTGGAAACTGAACGAGCGTCACTACGGTGCGCTGCAGGGTCTGAACAAAGCCGAAACCGCTGAGAAGTACGGTGACGAGCAGGTTAAACAGTGGCGTCGCGGCTTCGCGGTAACCCCACCAGAGCTGACCAAAGATGACGAGCGCTATCCGGGCCACGACCCGCGTTACGCGAAACTGACCGACGCTGAGCTGCCAACCACCGAGAGCCTGGCGCTGACCATTGACCGCGTTGTTCCTTACTGGAACGAAACCATTCTGCCACGCCTGAAAAGCGGTGAGCGCGTTATCATCGCCGCTCACGGTAACTCCCTGCGCGCGCTGGTGAAATACCTGGACAACATGGGTGAAGACGAGATCCTCGAACTGAACATCCCGACTGGCGTACCGCTGGTGTATGAGTTCGACGAAAACTTCAAGCCAATCAAACACTACTATCTGGGTAACGCGGATGAGATCGCAGCGAAAGCCGCGGCTGTTGCGAACCAGGGTAAAGCGAAGTAATTTTCGCCGGACATAAAAAAAGCGCGGAGCCTTCCGCGCTTTTTTATTTGTGCCGAAAGAATCAACCGCGACGGGCTTTTACCGCATTCGCCAGCTGACGCAGGATGGCGTCGGTATCTTCCCAGCCAATGCAGGCATCCGTCACGCTCTTGCCATAGACCAGCGGCTCGCTGCCTTCGAGGTTCTGGTTACCCTCAACCAGATGGCTTTCAATCATCACCCCTATCACCGCTTTCTCGCCGCCAGCAATCTGCTGACAAACATCTGCGCCGACTTCCATCTGCTTTTTAAACTGCTTGCTGGAGTTGGCGTGGCTGAAGTCGATCATCACCTGAGGCGGCAGCCCGGCTTTTTCCAGCCCGACCTTCACCTCTGCGACATGTTTTGCGCTGTAGTTAGGCTCTTTACCGCCGCGCAGAATGATATGGCAGTCACCGTTACCGCTGGTGTTAACAATGGCAGAATGACCCCATTTGGTCACGGACAGGAAGCAGTGTGGTGCCCCTGCCGCATTGATGGCATCAATCGCGACTTTGATGGTGCCATCGGTACCGTTTTTAAAACCCACCGGGCAAGAGAGGCCGGACGCCAGTTCACGGTGAACCTGAGATTCAGTGGTACGCGCGCCAATGGCGCCCCAGCTCATCAGGTCTGCCAGATATTGTGGCGTAATCATATCCAGGAACTCACCGGCGGCTGGCAGGCCACTGTCGTTAATCTCCAGCAGCAGCTTGCGCGCAATACGCAGGCCGTCGTTAATCTGGAAGCTGTTGTCCATATGCGGATCGTTAATCAGCCCTTTCCAGCCAACGGTGGTGCGCGGCTTTTCAAAGTACACGCGCATCACAATTTCCAGCTCATCTTTAAGCTCTTCGCGCAGCTTAAGCAGTCTCGCGGCATACTCTTTTGCCGCGGCAGGATCGTGGATTGAGCACGGGCCAATCACCACCAGAAGACGATCGTCATTACCTTTCAGGATCTTGTGGATCGCTTTACGAGCATGAGAAACCGTGTTTGCGGCATTTTCAGTGGCGGGGAATTTCTCAAGGAGTGCTACAGGAGGTAATAACTCATTGATCTCTTTAATGCGTAAATCGTCGTTCTGATAATTCATCTTCTTTCCAGCTCTGCCATATCTTTTGTAATGAAAGCAATCCTTTCAATCTATCTTGTCGACCAGGAAGTGTAAACACGGTTTTACACTTCACGCAGATAATTCCTGGAATTCGCCTAAAAATCGCCACAAAATAGCGAAAAACGAGATCTAACCTAAGCTTTTTAACTGTAACAACCATATTTGCTTTATTAAACGCGATTCCCTACTGACGTAAGTCCGTCTGGCGGGATCTTTCGCCTCTGAAAAAGATGCACTGTTGGAGAATGTTATCCAGCGTAACGACAAGAACAGGAGCACCATGATGAAAATGACGAAACTGGCAACTCTCTTCCTGACGGCAACCCTCACCCTGACAAGCGGCAGCGTTCTTGCGGCTGAAACGAGCTCATCGGGTAACGGCGATGCTAACGCGGCTGCGTCAGCAGGCCAGGTGGCCCCTGATGCCAAACAGAATGTCGCCCCGAACAATGTCGATAACAGCCAAATTAATAACGGGAACACGAATACCGGCGGCACGATGCTGCACCCTGATGGTACCGACTCAGGCACCATGAATCATGACAATATGAGCAAGGATGAGGTTCACAAAAACACGATGTGTAAAGACGGCCGTTGCCCGGACGCGAATGACAAAGTGGGCGATGATGCCAATACCAAAACGGATGGTACAACCCAGTAACCGGTTAGGGATTTAACTGCGAAAGGAGAGCTCAGGCTCTCCTTTCTTTTTGAGTAACTTATTAAAAACGCTACACTAATAACAATAACGAATCAGGAAAGATAACATGGCACACACGCATTCCCACGCCTCCGGCGACGACAACGCTAAACGCCTGCTGCTGGCCTTCGGCGTTACCGCCACCTTCATGATTATTGAGATCATCGGCGGTTTGATCTCCGGCTCCCTGGCGCTGCTGGCTGACGCCGGACATATGCTTACCGATGCAGCAGCGCTGCTTTTTGCCCTCCTGGCCGTACAGTTTGCCCGTCGTCCTCCTAATGCACGCCATACATTCGGCTGGCTGAGGCTGACGACGCTTGCCGCGTTTGTTAATGCGATTGCGCTGGTGGTCATTACCCTTCTTATCGTCTGGGAGGCCATTCAGCGCTTCAGACACCCTCAGCCGGTCGCCGGGATGACAATGATGGCGATCGCCGTGGCGGGGCTGCTTGCCAATCTTCTGGCCTTCTGGATTTTGCATCGCGGCAGTGGTGAAAAGAACCTTAACGTACGCGCCGCGGCTCTGCATGTGATGGGAGATTTACTGGGCTCGGTGGGAGCCATTGTTGCCGCACTGGTGATCCTCTACACTGGCTGGACGCCTGTCGACCCTATTCTTTCTGTACTGGTCTCGTGTCTGGTGTTACGCAGCGCCTGGCGGCTATTGAAGGAGAGCGTCAATGAGTTGCTGGAGGGGGCGCCCGCCTCTGTGGATATCGCCGAGTTAAAGCGTAATCTGCATCGTTCAGTTCCTGAAGTACGTAACGTCCACCACGTGCACGTCTGGCTGGTGGGCGAGAAAGCGGTTATGACGTTGCACGTCCAGGTGATCCCGCCGCACGACCACGATGCGCTGCTCGAACGCATCCAGCACTTTCTTGAACATCACTATGAAATTGGTCACGCGACCATCCAGATGGAGTACCAGCCCTGTAACGGGCCGGATTGCCACCTGAATGAGGCGCAGTCCGACCATTCACATCATCACCACCATTAACTGGAGAGCGCGTGAGAGCCTCGCTCACGCGCGCTGTTAATCCACATCCGGCTTCCGTTCAGGGCAATGAAGGTCAACAGCAGATATTCCAGAGACATCGCATAGACGCCCTGCAGGGCGAAAATCACCACGCTGATGACATTGATGATGACCCACAGCAGCCAGTTCTCAACGTATTTACGGGTCATCAGGATCATCGCCGCAATGGACAGCACCATCATGCAGGAATCCCAGAACGGGAAAGCATCCGGCTGAAGCACAGGCATTGTCACCTGTAACCCGATGCCGGACATGGCCGCCACAGCAATACGGGTCAGGAAAGCAAATACCGGGTTGATGTAGACCGTCATTAAACCAATGGCGACCACACACGCGACAAACCAGGCGATGGCTTTCGGCAAGGGTAACCAGCGGATCTGCAGCTCGGCCTCCTGCTGGCTGTTCTGCCGAGACCACGCGTACCACCCATAGATATTGGCCGCAAAAAAGAACAGCTGCAAAAGCAAGCTTGCGTAGAGCTGGATCTGGAAGAAGATAATCGCAAACAGCGTAACGTTAATGAGCCCGAACGCGTAATTGCTGATCTTCTCCAGGCTTGCGAGCCAGATACAGAGTAATCCCGCCAGCGTGCCAACGGCCTCAATCCATGACAGGTCATAGCCACCTGCACCAATCGGTATATGAACCAGAATGTTTTGTGTGCTAAAAAAATCCATCTTTTCCCCGGGACGTAGTGAATTAAGTACGTAGTGTAGCCGCAAAATCCAGCATGCGGTTAAGTGGAACTAACGCGCCTTCACGCAGAGCGGCATCCACATGGATCTCATGCGCCGCACCGCCGGTTTCTAACCCTTCGGCAATCGCTTTCAGGCCGTTCATCGCCATCCACGGACAGTGCGCACAGCTGCGGCACGTGGCTCCCTCGCCTGCGGTTGGCGCTTCGAGGAGCTCTTTCTCCGGCACGGCCTGCTGCATCTTGTAGAAGATACCGCGATCGGTCGCCACAATAAGCTGCTTATGCGGCAACGTTCTGGCAGCATTAATAAGCTGGCTGGTTGAACCCACGGCATCGGCCATGTCGACAATCGACTGTGGTGATTCAGGATGGACAAGAATAGCGGCGTCAGGGTAAAGCGCCTTCATGCGGGACAGTGCCTGCGTCTTGAACTCGTCATGAACGATGCAGGCGCCCTGCCAGCAGAGCACGTCTGCCCCGGTCTGCTTCTGGACGTAGTTTCCAAGGTGGCGGTCAGGTGCCCAGATAATTTTCTCACCCAGGCTGTCCAGGTGCTCAATCAGTTCAACGGCGATGCTCGACGTAACAACCCAGTCTGCGCGCGCTTTCACTGCTGCCGACGTATTGGCGTACACCACCACGGTCCGGTCAGGATGGGCATCGCAGAAGGCCGAGAATTCGTCAATCGGACAGCCGAGATCCAGTGAACACTCCGCGTTCAGCGTTGGCATCAGGATAGTTTTTTCAGGGCTAAGGATTTTTGCCGTTTCCCCCATAAAACGCACCCCCGCAACCAGGAGCGTGGAAGCAGGATGTTTTGCACCAAAGCGCGCCATCTCCAGAGAGTCAGAAATACAGCCTCCGGTCTCTTCCGCCAGCTGCTGGATTTCCGGGTCGGTGTAGTAATGTGCCACCATCACGGCATCTCGCTCTTTGAGAAGACGCTTGATTTTCTCACGGTAGAACTGCTTTTCATCCATGCTCAGCGGAACAGGCTTCGGCGGGAAGGGATAGATTGCGGCTTCAGGATCAAACATCACGCTCATTATGGCTTCTCGTTTTACTGGCTTAACAATATTGCCTTTCTTTTGCCTGACATAGCAAAACGCAGGGCAATTGTGTTTTGTATACTAAACAAGATAGCGAATCTGGAGTGAAAAGTCACCGGGAATAGATGTGCTGAGCATTTGTTGTATCGCAGATAGCAAAAAAGCGCCTTTAGGGCGCTTTTTAACATTGGTGGGTCGTGCAGGATTCGAACCTGCGACCAATTGATTAAAAGTCAACTGCTCTACCAACTGAGCTAACGACCCCTTGCGGGATTTTTCTTCGAAGTGGTGGGTCGTGCAGGATTCGAACCTGCGACCAATTGATTAAAAGTCAACTGCTCTACCAACTGAGCTAACGACCCGTTCGGGTGCTGACTTCGAAGATTTTACTCGGTTCCACGTTTGAAGTGGTGGGTCGTGCAGGATGACTCGGCTTCGCCTCGCCCTTCGGGCCGTTGCTAAAGCAACGTTATCCTTCACGTTTAATATCTGAGTAAGACATTAAAATTGGTGGGTCGTGCAGGATTCGAACCTGCGACCAATTGATTAAAAGTCAACTGCTCTACCAACTGAGCTAACGACCCGAGTGGTGGGTGATGACGGGCTCGAACCGCCGACCCCCTCCGTGTAAAGGAGATGCTCTACCAACTGAGCTAATCACCCACTCTGTACTGCCGGAACTGCTTTAAGTGGTGGGTCGTGCAGGATTCGAACCTGCGACCAATTGATTAAAAGTCAACTGCTCTACCAACTGAGCTAACGACCCACTTTTACGCTGCTTTCACGTTGTTTGATATCCCGTGGCAACGGCGGCATATATTACTGATTTAAGAATTCTGCGCAACAAAAATTTCGATGAAGATCACTTAACTGCTTAGTAATCATGCTGCACGACCAGAAATAACGCGATTTCTGGTCATGCGATAATCATCCCATCGAACTCAGACGTTTTTGCGCCTGTTTGGCCCCTTCCGTGCCCGGGAATTTTGCAACCACCTGCTGATAAACCGCTTTGGCTTTCGCAGTGTCACCTTTGTCCTGCATGATCACGCCGACCTTAAACATCGCATCAGGCGCTTTTGGCGATTTCGGGTAATTTTTCACCACAGAAGCGAAATAAAACGCCGCATCGTCTTTTTTACCCTTGTTGTAATTCAACTGACCCAGCCAGTAATTTGCGTTTGGCTGGTAAGTGGAATCCGGGTATTTCTTAACGAAGTTCTGAAACGCAACGATAGCATCATCCTGGCGCGATTTATCCTGTACCAGTGCAATGGCCGCGTTGTAATCCGTGTTCGCGTCACCGCTCTGCACAGGTGCCCCTGTCACAGCAGAGGCATCGGCTGAAGGCGCTGGCGCGTCTGTGGCCGCTCCGCTTTGATCGCCCGCTGCTGGTTGCGCTGCTGCCCCCCCGCTGCTCAGGCTATCAATCTGCAGCAAGATCTGCTTTTGACGTTCCACAACCTGGTTAAGCTGATACTGGCTCTCCTGAATCTGACCACGGAGGGAGTCGATATCAGTTTGGTTATCGGAAAGTTGTTGCTGGAGTTGGGTTAAAAGCTGACTGTGAGCGTTAGAGATACGCTCGAGTTGAGTGACCCGGTCTTCCACCGAGCCTGAGCCGACACTACTGATTGGTGCCTGAGCAAAAGCGGCCCAGGGGGCCGCTATTCCAACCAGTAACGACAGACTCAACAGATGATGTCTGAAGTTACTGCTCATGCAATTCTCTTAGTAAACCAGTACGGCACGACGGTTTTTGGCGTAAGCCGCTTCGTCATGACCCAGTACTGCAGGTTTTTCTTTACCGTAAGAAACGATGGAGATCTGGTCAGCAGAAACGCCTTTACCCTGCAGGTACATTTTAACAGCGTTAGCACGACGTTCACCCAGGGAGATGTTGTACTCTGGAGTACCACGTTCGTCCGCGTGACCTTCTACGGTGACTTTGTAAGACGGGTTGCTACGCAGGAAGTTAGCGTGAGCATCCAGCATCGCAGCGAAGTCAGAACGGATGTCGTATTTATCCAGATCGAAGTAAACGATGTTGTTCTGCTGCAGCTGCTGCATCTGAAGACGCGCTTGCTCTTCAGAGGACATGTTGCCATTGCCGTTCGCGTCCATACCGGTGCCGGCACCCATCATGCCTTCGCCGCTCTGGTCATTGCTGGCGTTCTTGTTAGAAGAACACGCTGCGATTGCCATTACAGGCAGAGCGATCATCAGCCCCTTCAGCACTTTGTTCAGTTGCATTTCTATGATTCCTTTAGTAATCAATTAATTATTATTTACAGATACGGCGACCAGGCAGGAGATTTTACCTGTCCATCAGTTGCCGGAATACGCGCTTTGAAACGCCCATCTGTAGAAACCAGATTCAGCACAGATCCCATCCCCTGAGAAGAGCTGTAGATTACCATAGTGCCGTTAGGTGCCAGACTTGGCGTTTCATCCAGGAACGTTGACGACAGAACTTGGACGCCACCCGCTACCAGATCTTGTTTGGCAATGTGCTGCTGCCCACCGTTGGAGCTGACCATTACCATAAATTTACCGTCGCTGCTCACGTCTGCGTTCTGGTTCTGAGAGCCTTCCCAGGTGATACGCTGCGGAGCACCGCCGTTGATGTTCACTTTATAGATTTGCGGACGGCCTGCCTGGTCAGAGGTAAACGCCAGGTTCTGGCTGTCCGGGAACCATGATGGTTCCGTGTTGTTGCTGCGACCATCCGTCACCTGACGGATCTGACCAGAACCAATGTCCATCACGTACAGGTTCAGGCTACCGGTTTTGGACAGCGCAAAGGCCAGCTTAGAGCCGTCCGGCGAGAACGAAGGCGCACCGTTGTGACGCGGGAACGACGCCACCTGACGAACAGCACCGTTAGCCAGCGTCTGGATAACCAGCGCAGAACGACCGCTTTCGAAGGTCACGTAGGCCAGTTTAGATCCGTCCGGAGACCAGGCTGGAGACATCAGTGGCTGAGAAGAGCGTTTCACCAGGAACTGGTTGTAACCGTCGTAGTCAGAGACGCGCAGCTCATACGGGAACTGGCCGCCGTTGGTCTGTACCACATAGGCGATACGGGTACGGAACGCACCTTTAATACCGGTCAGTTTTTCGAATACCGCATCGCTGGCAGCGTGAGCCGCATAGCGCAGGTACTGTTTAGTGACCTTGTAAGAGTTCTGAGCCAGAACGGTACCCGGTGCACCGCCGGTATCCACCAGCTGCCAGGCCACGTTGTAAGAGCCGTCCGGGTTAGGGGTAACCTGACCCACAACCACGGCATCAATGCCCAGTGCAGACCACGCGGCAGGTTGAACTTCCTGCGCGCTACCCGGCTGCTGAGGCAGACGAGAACGATCTAACGGGTTGAATTTACCGCTGTTACGCAGGTCAGCAGCCACGATGCCGCCGGCATCTTCAGGCGCCGCACCAGGGCCAGCCCACTGGAATGGAACTACACCGATTGGGCGTGCCGAGTCCACCCCCTGGGTGATCTCGATACGTACTTCTGCGTGCAGTACAGCTGCCCACAGCATTAAGAAACTAAATGCTACACGTAATGCCTGCTTCATCATATCTCCCTTATCTGGGTAACCTTACCCACGATAATTTAGCAGAATGTTAACAAACCCAAATAGACAAAACTACTAAACCCTGGTTACGACAATAGACTGTTTTCCATACTTCCGTAAGGAGAGTCGATTACAGCTTAAAGTCCAGTTTGGCATCTTTTATCTTTTCATAAACAGCCTCACTAGGCGGTTTAGGAATGTTCGCCGATCTTGCTGCGGCCAATGCTGCCTGACAAAGCGCAGGATCGCCCCCTTCAGACGTCACATTTTTCAACCGGCCGTCTGGCGCAAGGTTGATATGCAGCACGCACTGTTTACCCTGATAAAGGCCTGCATCAAACAGGCGACTCTGAATAGCCACCTGAATCTGCTTAGCGTAAGCGCTGATATCCGCCCCCGTCGCACCACCGTTGGCACCCGAAGTACCGCTGTCTTTAGACGGCTGACCAATCCCCTTCGCCCCACCGCCTGTTTTCGGCGCATTCTTACCGGAACTGAGATCGCCCAGCAGATCGTCAACGCCCGCAGCGGCAGCGGCTTTCTCTGCAGCAGCCTTTTTCGCTGCAGCTTTTTCAGCAGCCGCTTTTTTATCGGCAGCAGCCTTCTCAGCTGCAGCTTTTTTGTCGGCAGCCGCTTTCTCGGCGGCAGCTTTCTTCTCCGCAGCCGCTTTTTCAGCAGCGGCGGCTTTTTCTGCGGCAGCTTTCTCGGCAGCAGCGGCTTTCTTCGCAGCCTCGGCAGCTGCTTTCTTCTCGGCTTCCTGAGCCGCTTTTTTCGCGGCTTCGGCTTCCGCTTTCTTCTGAGCATCAGCAGCGGCTTTTTTCGCGGCTTCTGCTTCCGCTTTCTTCTGAGCATCAGCGGCGGCTTTCTTCGCGGCTTCCGCTTCCGCTTTCTTCTGGGCGTCGGCAGCGGCTTTCTTCGCCGCTTCTGCCGCTAATTTCGCCTGGGCATCAGCCTGTGCTTTGGCATCCGCTGCGGCTTTCGCTGCCGCCTCTTCCGCCTGCTTTTGCTGTTCCTGGGCTTTCTTCGCGGCCTCTTCGGCTTGCTTCTGCTGTTGTGCCTGCTCTTTCGCGGCTTCCTGCGCCTGCAAACGCTCTTTCTCAAGCTGCTTCAGACGTTCCTGCTCGGCGGCCTGCTTTTCACGCAGTTCCTCCGCTTGCTGTTGCGCCTGTTTTTCTCGCTGCTCTTCAGCCCGTTTTGCACTCGCCTGCTGCTGTTGCTGACGGTTATAGTTCTGCACGACCGCACCGGGATCCACCATGACGGCGTCGATAGAAGAACCGCCACCGCCGCCTGATGCATCAATATGCTCGTCGAACGAACTCCAGATCAGCCCTGCAAAAAGGATCACATGCAGCACTGCGGAGACGATTATCGCTCGCTTAAGCTTGTCGTTCTGTTCGGTTGCCTTTGACACTATCGGTTCCCAAAAACTACGCGGATGATCAAATAGGCTGAGTCATTAAGCCAACCGACTTAACACCCGCACTATGTAGCAAGTTCAGCGCTTTAATAATTTCATCGTAAGGCACGTCTTTCGCACCACCGATTAAGAAGACCGTTTTCGGATTTGACTCCAGGCGTCGTTGCGCTTCAGCAATCACCTGCTCCGGCGGTAGCTGATCCATACGATCTTTCTCTACCACGACGCTGTATTGCCCTACGCCGGAAACCTCAATGATGACCGGAGGATCGTCATTGGTGCTTACCGCCTGTGATTCTGTCGCATCCGGCAGATCAACTTCCACGCTCTGGGTAATGATGGGCGCTGTCGCCATAAAGATCAGCAGCAACACCAGCAGTACGTCCAACAGCGGAACGATATTGATTTCGGACTTGAGCTCGCGACGACCTCGTCCACGCGATCTGGCCATGGTTTACCCCTTGTTGCTCTCGGTGCTGGTAAACGCCTGACGGTGCAGAATCGCGGTGAACTCTTCCATGAAGTTGTCGTAGTTCAGTTCCAGTTTATTCACGCGCTGGTTCAGACGGTTGTAAGCCATAACCGCCGGGATTGCCGCAAACAGACCGATAGCGGTTGCAATCAGTGCTTCTGCAATACCCGGTGCAACCATCTGCAACGTCGCCTGCTTCACTGCGCCCAGCGCGATAAAGGCATGCATGATCCCCCACACCGTACCAAACAGGCCGATATACGGGCTGATGGACCCCACCGTTCCCAGGAAGGGAATGTGCGTTTCAAGATTTTCCAGCTCGCGGTTCATGGAGATACGCATCGCACGCGAGGCCCCTTCCACCACCGCTTCAGGTGCATGGCTGTTCGCGCGATGCAGACGGGCAAACTCTTTGAATCCGCTGTAGAAAATTTGTTCGGAGCCAGCGAGACTATCGCGACGACCCTGACTTTCCTGATACAGACGGGACAGTTCGATACCCGACCAGAACTTATCTTCAAACGCTTCCGCTTCACGGCCAGCCGCATTGAGAATACGCGTTCTCTGGATGATGATGGCCCAGGATGCGATTGAAAAACCAATCAAAATCAGCATGATAAGTTTAACCAGAAGGCTTGCCTTCAGGAACAAATCAAGGATATTCATGTCAGTCACTGCTTAAACTCCGCGACAATAGACTTAGGAAGCGCACGAGGCTTCATTATGGTTGGATCAACACAGACAATCAGTACTTCAGCTGAGTTAAGTACGGTGTTCTCTGCATTGACTATCCGCTGCGTGAAAACCAGCGAGGTTCCGCGCATTGATGTAATTTCAGTTTGGACTTCGAGCATATCGTCGAGTCTGGCAGGCGCAAAATACTCAAGCGTCATCTTGCGTACCACAAAGGCAACTCGCTCAGCCAACAGTACCTGTTGACTAAAGTGATGATGGCGCAGCATCTCTGTGCGTGCCCGTTCATAAAAAGCAACGTAGCTGGCGTGGTAAACCACACCACCGGCATCGGTATCTTCGTAATAGACACGAACCGGCCATCGAAACAGCGTTGTATTCACTTTACATCCCGGTAATGCAACAAAAGTTTATGCTTTAAACTTCGCTACTATACGCGCGGGAATGATGGTTTGGAATGGGAGAAAGTAAACGGAGAGTAAATTTTTATGGGCTCGGGTAAGCCCATATGGTTAACGGACATTTCTTATTCAGAAGAAGAAGAAAATCAATCCAGCAAGCAGCACGATATCGGCAATAAGCGGGCAGAAAATGCCCTGCCAGTGAATCGCTTTCGGACGAAAGCCTACGCCGTGGATCACACCTGCGCACACCGCCCACATAATGAGAAAGCCGTGCCAGATCTCAAGCTCGCTGGTCTTCGCTGCAAAACGCGAAGGGTCCCAGAAGATACACCCTGCCAGCAGTAATGCCATCACTAAAGAAAGCGCCCGTAACGGGCGCTTATCCATTACCGCATATAACGTTGCGATAATATTCATTAGTGTTTTTCTTCACCCGCTTTGGTCGCTTCAACGTGCTCAAGCGCCAGGGCAGTGATGACACCAAAAGCACAGGCAAGAAGCGTCCCTAAAATCCATGCGAAATACCACATATTCAGCTCCTTACTTAGTACATAGAGTGGGTGTTGCTTTCGATATGTTCTTTAGTGATACGACCGAACATTTTCCAGTAACACCAGATGGTGTAGGCCAGAACAATCGGAACGAACACGCAAGCAACATAAGTCATTAAGTTCAGCGTCATATGGCTGGAGGTTGCATCCCACATGGTCAGGCTAGCATTCAGCATGGTGCTGGATGGCATCACGAATGGGAACATAGCGATACCTGCAGTCAGGATGATGCACGCCAGCGTCAGTGATGAGAACACGAACGCCAGAGCGCCTTTTTCCAGACGAGACGTCAGAACCGTCAGCAGCGGCAGCAACACACCCAACGCCGGAATAGCCCACAGCACAGGCATCGCGTTGAAGTTCACCAGCCATGCACCGGCCTCACGCGCCACTTCTTTGGTCAGCGGGTTAGACGGCGCGACGTGGTTAATGGCAGACGTCACCACGTAACCATCAATACCGTAGACCACCCAAACACCTGCCAGCGCGAAGCAGACCAGTGTGATCAGGGCAGCAACCTGAGCCGTTGCACGAGAACGCAGATGCAGCTCACCAACAGTACGCATCTGCAGATAGGTTGCGCCCTGGGTGATGATCATCGCCACACTGACTACGCCTGCCAGCAGACCAAACGGATTCAGCAGCTGGAAGAAGTTACCGGTGTAGTAAAGACGCATGTACTCGTCCATGTGGAACGGTACACCTTGCAGCAGGTTACCGAATGCCACACCAATCACCAGCGGTGGAACGAAGCTACCAATGAAGATGCCCCAGTCCCACATGTTACGCCAGCGGGTGTCTTCAATCTTGGAACGGTAGTCGAAACCTACCGGACGGAAGAATAAAGACGCCAGAACCAGAATCATCGCCACGTAGAAACCGGAGAACGCAGCCGCGTAAACCATCGGCCAGGCAGCGAACAGCGCGCCGCCTGCGGTGATCAGCCACACCTGGTTACCGTCCCAGTGCGGGGCGATGGAGTTGATCATGATTCGACGCTCGGTGTCATTACGACCGAGGAAACGGGTGAGCATCCCCACCCCCATGTCGAAACCATCCGTGACAGCAAAACCGATCAGCAGAACACCGATCAACAGCCACCAGATAAAACGCAATACTTCATAATCGATCATTTGATGACTCCTGTCTTAGCGTGCCGGCTGAGTAGTCACACCGGACTGCTCGTAGTGATAGCGACCGGTTTTCAGGCTGCTTGGGCCAAGGCGCGCGAACTTGAACATCAGGAACAGTTCAGCCACCAGGAACAGGGTGTAGAGACCACAGATCAGCAGCATTGAGAAGATCAGATCGCCTGCTGTCAGCGAGGAGTTGGCCACCGCCGTTGGCAGCACCTCACCAATCGCCCATGGCTGACGTCCATACTCCGCAACAAACCAGCCGGACTCAATAGCGATCCACGGCAGCGGGATAGCATACAGCGCCGTACGCAGCAGCCATTTTTTCTCGCCGATGCGGTTACGAATCACAGACCAGAAGGACGCCGCAATGATCAGCAGCATGATGATGCCGCAGCCTACCATGATACGGAATGCAAAGTAGAGTGGCGCTACGCGTGGAATAGAGTCTTTGGTTGCCATCTGGATCTGCGCTTCCGTCGCGTCGGAGACGTTCGGGGTATAGCGTTTCAGCAGCAGACCGTAGCCCAGATCTTTCTTCACGTCGTTGAACTGGTCACGAACGGCCTGGTCGGTAGAACCGGCACGCAGCTGTTCCAGCAGAGCGTAGGCTTTCATACCGTTACGGATACGGCCTTCGTGCTGCTCCATCAGCTCTTTCAGACCCGTCACCTGTTTGTCAACAGAACGGGTGGCGATGATACCCAGCGCATAAGGAATTTGAATGGCGAAGCGGTTTTCCTGGGCGTCCTGGTCCGGAATACCGAACAGGGTAAAGGCAGCCGGGGCCGGTTGGGTTTCCCATTCAGCTTCGATTGCGGCGAGCTTGGTTTTCTGTACGTCACCCATTTCATAACCGGATTCATCACCCAGCACGATAACGGAGAGGATGGCAGCCATACCGAAGCTTGCAGCGATAGCAAAGGAACGTTTAGCGAAGGCGAAGTCACGACCACGCAGCATATAGTAGGAGCTGATGCCCAGAATGAACATCGCGCCGCACACATAGCCAGAGGCCACGGTGTGGACGAATTTAACCTGAGCAACCGGGTTCAGGACCAGCTCGGCAAAGCTGACCATCTCCATACGCATGGTTTCGAAGTTGAAATCAGACGCAATCGGGTTCTGCATCCAGCCGTTTGCCACCAGGATCCACAGCGCGGACAGGTTAGACCCTAATGCCACCAGCCAGGTCACCGCCATATGCTGGACTTTGCCCAGACGGTCCCAGCCGAAGAAGAACAGACCTACAAAGGTGGATTCGAGGAAGAAGGCCATCAGACCTTCAATGGCCAGCGGCGCACCGAAGATATCCCCTACATAGTGGGAATAATATGACCAGTTAGTCCCGAACTGGAACTCCATGGTCAAACCGGTAGCCACGCCCAGTGCAAAGTTGATACCAAACAACTTGCCCCAGAACTTGGTCATATCTTTATAAATCTGTTTGCCGGACAGAACGTATACCGTTTCCATGATGGCCAGCAGGAACGCCATACCGAGCGTCAGCGGCACAAACAGGAAGTGGTACATCGCGGTCAAGGCAAACTGTAAGCGCGACAGTTCGACTACGTCTAACATTATGACTCCTTGCTCATCGCATGAAGACTCCGAGAGTGAACCCCAGGAAAAGGATCCACACGCATGCCCCAATACAAAGTTATCTGCTCCCCTTCTTCGTTGCCTATTCTCTACAGAATGAAAAAGCAGTGATGAAAGGTTACAAATACGTTAATAAAAAACTCAAATTGGTCCCGCAAATATAATACGCTGCAAAACCCTTACAATAAACAGGTTTTTATTGAATCATATTTACGTTTTTCGACGGCGATCAATTTATAGCAAAATTACCACTTTTCGACCATTTTGATCGGGGACAATTTAGCGCTTTTAAGCACCTTTTTCCAAGGATTAAACTTTGATTTAAATCAAAAACAACGACCGATGTTAACTATGTTTAAACGCGGTAAGAATGGTAAAAACCATGTTAACGATATGTGCATACAAAGCTGTGATTGGTTATCGAAGAAGGGAAAAAATATAAACAGAAGTGATTTTAATTAACGCAAAAGAAAAACACCTTTTCGACGCGGGGCAATCCTTAAAGCGTAGTCGGGCCAGGTTATTTTTCCAGAGTTTGACTGCAACCCTTCGAAATTACATTTAATTTACTTTTCGCGCTCTATAAGTTAACACCGTAGCGTGACTATTTAATGAAAAAAGGCTGCACCTGGCAGCCTTTTTTCGTTTTTCAGGCAAGAAGAATGCTAAAGGTTCGTGACTGCCCCGGTCTGAACGTGCCGGTAATCCCCTGCTCTTTACGATCATCCAGTAACCGTTCATTCAGGTCCGTTTCGCCGCACCGTTTCAACGCCGGGTTAACGGATAACGTCGTCTCGCAGACGCTGGACTCCGAAGGGTTGAACAGGCGAAGAATAAGTTCATCCCGATCTTCCGCTTTTTTGAGCGCGCTGAGCACGCATCCCGTCGGGGAAAGCGCCAGCAGACTGTAACTTTCCGGCGTGGTGAACGACGCACGGTTTAATTTCATCGCATCCCAGGGGATCTTGTTATAGCACTGCACCGGCGTTAACCACGCCTTAGCCTGCTGCGTGACGCCCGAGCTTTCAGGGGTGCCACTGAAACTGAACAGGCTAAAACGGCAGGTTAACGGACCACGCATCTGGGAATCCGGGACGGGCATCTTGATCCCCGAAGGTCTGCCAGGGCGCAACAGCAAATCTTCTTTTCCGAGTAACCCCACGCCGCGCAGCAGAGTCAGCGCAAAGGCTTTTTTGGTATCGCCCACCACTTCAAATTCACGTAGTCCTTCTGTAAAGAGCGCAAGCCCGTTTCGCTTTTCCTGCAGCACGGCATAGTTGAGCAAATTCCAGACAGGAACGGGCGCTTCTTTCCAGCCCTCTTCCAGCCAGCGTTGCATCGCAGCGTCCTGCACGGGGCGAGTAATGGTGCCAAACTGCGTATCCGCGAGCACGTGCTGAGTCGTAAACGGTGTGGGGATCAGCACCCGAACGCGGTGGTCATCCGCCTGGTTATCCAGACGCACAGCCACATCAATACGTCTGTTGTTGTGGCTGAGCGTAATGTCAAATGCCACCTCAAGAGAACCCTTTCGCTGACGTGCTGCGCGTTCAGAGAGGTTTGCCGGTACAGCAATACGGTGGCGGATCACCGCCCTGCTCTGCCAGGCTTCGTGTATGACGTCAACCTGATGCTTGCCCTGTGCTGAAGTGAGTCTCCACTCTTCCCGTGAAGGCGAGTAGTCGTACTCATCGCCATCATCCGAACTCTCTTCAATCTCCAGTACCCGGTCGTAAATCAGGCCGGTTTCTTTGTCGCGCAGACGCAGCGTACCGTCGTCGTTTATATCAATCTGCCAGAAGGCATTTTCCAGTAAGGCACCGGTGTTTTGCGCCGGAGAGAGCACCTTTCCGGCTACGTGCGGTTCAATAAACAGCGTACGGTAGCCCATCGACGGCAGGATCTGGCTGAGCTGGATATCAAACTCCATAAACGGTTCGTAGTTACCGTAATGGACAATCTGCCGGTCAATGAGACCAGGGTCGAGCTCGCGCGCGCTGCGAATGAAATACGGGATCTCGTTGCCTTTCTCATCACGCAGACGAAACTGGCTGGCGCGCAGCCGAATCGTGGTGTTCATCACCTCTTCACGCGGCCAGGGCATCAGGTTGAACATCACCAGCTTATCGGCGTCGGATTGCGGCATGTTGTCGACAATCTTGCGCATATAGAAGCGCACCAGGTTGTCTGCCATGTCTTCCGCCAGCTCAAAGCGGGAGATAATCTCGCGATGCACCTTGTCGCTGCAGCAGCAGCCGATGCTGTCGTGGGCGTGATTCTTGAGGATCTCTTTCCACATTTTCTCCAGCAGACCGTGGTGATAGTCGAAGCCGAGAGTCCAGGCAAGCGTCGCCAGCGGCTCAAGCACGTTGACGATTTTATTCTCGATACGGGCATGGGCGATTTTAATATCCATGCGCGTGGAGCCGATTGTCCGGTGCACGCGCATGTATTTCCCGTCGATAAACTCCCCTTTCAGCGTCGCCAGTCCATCGCGCCGCGCCTCAATATGGTCAAACACCTCCTCGAAGCGGCTCATCACAAACTGACGTTGCGGATAGATTTCACGAAGCTTCTCCATCACCGCAAAGAGATTCTGCTGCAGCGGCATCTGGTCGTGGCCGTTGGGCAGCAAAATCTCTTTGGTGACAGAGGCGTTTTCCAGGACCTCGAAATAACTGTCGAGCCGTTTTCGTAGCCCGGCCTCATCCTCAGGTAAGTACTTACCAATCGCATAGCCCAACGGCAGCACCTGTGCCGTCACTTCACTGCCGTCCTGGCTCTGCCAGAGAAATTCGGTTTTATCGGTACCGTGTCGTTCAGAACAGCCGCGCCAGAACATCGTGCGGGTAATGCCAAAGCCGTTATAAATATGCGGAAGCTGGCCTGACATCCCAAACGAATCCGGCAGATAACCGATCATCATCGGCTCGCCGAACGCCATACAGTCGCGAATACCGTACATCAGGTTGCGGACAATCGACTCGCCGCTGACGATCGTGGTATCGGTCTGGGTATACCACGGGCCGATAATCAATTTTCCGCGCTCGACAAGCGCCTTCACCCGCGAGCGGTTTTCGGGCTTTACGGCAAAGTAATCCTCCAGCACTGCCGTCTGTCCGTCGAGAACGTAATATTTATAGGCCTCGTCCTGCTCCAGACGGGTCAGGATCTCTTCCATATTATTGACCAGAAGAATACGCGACTCTTCGGTGGTGAAGTACCACTCACGGTCCCAGTGCATATGCGGCGTGATATGAACGCGAGATACAGCTTTCATCTTCGTTTCCTGTGTTGTGCGTTTTACGGTATGGCGTCTTCAGAGATGTATTTGCCCGTTTTGACCGCCTGACGTCGCCAGAGCAGCAGAATAAATGTGGAGATAGCGGTCCCCACCAGCGCCGCGCCAAACCAGCCTGCCGCTGCAACCACACCGCTCAGCCCTGCATCATGAAGTAAAAAGAGCGAGAAAATGCCTGCGCCCGGCGTGGACAGGCCGATCCCCATCGCGCCAACAATCGCCCCTGTCACCATGGAGCCCAGCACAAATGAGCCAATGACGCGGAGGGGATCTTCAATCGCCATCGGTATCGCCCCTTCGGTAATGCCCGCGAGGCCAAGCAGCCACGTTGATTTGCCGGTTTCAATTTCAAACGGTTTAAACAATCTCGGCGCCAGCATCGTTGACGCCGTCACGGTAAAGGCCGAGACCATCTTGACGGAGGCGAAAATTGCATAGGGGCCATACACCCCGTTGGCCATCGCCCCGAGGCAGAACGCGTAGGAGGCTTTGTTAACCGGCCCGCCCAAATCGAACGAACACATAAAGCCAAGGATCGCGCCCAGGAGCAGCGCATTCGCGCCAGAAAGACCATTAAGCCAGGCGGTGAGCGCGTTGTTTATCCAGGCCACCGGTTCGCCAATCACAAACAGCATCAGGCTGCCCGCGCCCAGTACGCCAATGACCGGATAAAGATAAAAGGTTAAGAAGCCGTTGAAGCGGCTACTGAGACGAATGTGATTTTTCACCCAGCGCATCAGGTAGCCCGCAATCAGCCCGCCGGCGATGGCCCCCAGAAAACCGGAACCAATCATATTGGCAGCCAGACCGGCAGCGAAACCCGGCGTCAGCGCCGGTTTATCCGCCAGTGAATAAGCGGTATACGCCGCCAGAATGGGAACCATCAGCATGCCGAGCATGCCGCCGCCAAGCTTGCGGTACATCCACAGCCACGAATTTTCCTGATCGAATAAGTGCTGCAGCCCCAGAATTTGCGCCAGCAATACCGACACGGCCAGCACCGTACCACCGGCGACAATCAACGGCACCGCAAAGGAGATGCCGCTCAGGAGCGCCTGCTTGAGCTCGGTTTTGACACTCTTTTTTGTTTCAGTATCGACGGGCGCATGCCGCGCAGCGTCGGCAGGCTTTAACGCCAGCGCGCGTTCTATTAACGCTTCAGCATGACGTAGTGGCTCCGCAACGGGTACGGAAACGGTGGGGATCCCCGCAAAGCGTTCACTCTCTTTGATCGCCACTTCTGCGGCAAAGATACATGCTCTGGCCTCCTGCAGTTGCTGCGAGGTGAGGCGTCCCTCAATGCCGTTCGCCCCCTGCTTTTCCACCACCACGTTGACGCCCATCCTGCGTCCCGCTTTTTCCAGGTACTCCGCCGCCATATAGGTGTGGGCAATCCCGGCCGGGCAGGCGGTAACGCAGACAATAGTCGGGGCACTCTCCTGGATGGCGTCGGCCTGCTCCCCGGGTGCGGCGTCCAGCGCGCTCAGCACACCTTCTGCCGTGGTCGCCGCCATTACGCGGGCCCTGAGATCGTCATCCGCCAGGCGAGACGTGAGCGCCGTTAACACCTCAATATGTGTTGATCCGGCTTCCGCCGGAGGGATCGCGAGCAGGAAAATGAGCGTGACCTCTTCCGGCCCGTCCACCCCTTCCCATTCCAGCGGCTCGCACAGCGTTGCGACGGCAAATGCCGCCTCTTTTACCGTGGCCGATTTGCCATGGGGGACAGCCAGCCCCTCACCCAGCGCGGTTGGGCCAAGCGATTCCCGTTGAAAAACGTCCACCAGAAAAGCCTCGGCGTCAGTGATTTTGCCCAGCGCCTCCAGCCGCATCGCGAGCTGACGTATTGCCTCATCACGGCGGGTAAACTGCGCCTGAACGCAGACAGCACGCGGATCGGTCAGGGTCGTCAGGTTCATAGAGATCCTCACAGTTGCATCGTTATAGTCTGCGGAGGATTGTGGCAGAGCGGATAATACATTTATGTGATCATTTTCACTAACATCAACATTTGTATTTAAGTTGTATTATTTACAAATCATTAGTTGAATGCATAATTCTTTGAAAAGGTATTAATCAGGCGCGATAAAATGGGCAATAAACCGCGATACCGGCAGATAGCGGATGTCTTCCGCGAAAAAATTAACGCCGGAGAATTAAAACCGGGTGACGCGCTACCAACGGAATCCAGCCTTCAGGAGGCGTTTAGCGTCAGCCGCGTCACCGTCCGGCAGGCCCTGAAACTGCTTGCCGACGAACAGATCATCGAAAGCATCCAGGGCAGTGGTTCATATGTAAAAGAGGAGCGGGTCAATTACGACATTTACCAGCTCACCGGCTTTTACGAAAAACTGGCGGACCGCAACGTTGATACGCACAGCGATGTTAAAATTTTTGAAGTGGTAAAAGCCGATACAAGACTCGCGGCTACGCTGGCAATTGGCGAGGATGATAAGGTCTGGCACGTCAAGCGCGTACGCTTCATTAAGCAGAAGCCGGTAAACCTGGAAGAAACCTGGATGCCGCTGGCGATGTTCCCCGACCTCACCTGGGAAGTGATGGAAAAGTCGAAATACCACTACGTTGAACAGATCAAAAAGCTGGTCATCGATCGCAGTGAACAGGAGCTGGTGCCGGTCATGCCCTCAGAAGAGGCGATTGCCGCGCTGGCGCTCGATCCGGCAAAACCGATCCTGGAAAAAGTCTCCCGCGGTTTCCTGAATGATGGCCGGGTTTTCGAATACAGCCGCAACGTGTTCAATACCGACGATTACAAATTCACCCTCGTGGCGAAACGCAGGCAATAAAAAAGGCCGCTTTACAGCGGCCAACCATGTCGAAACGGACATTTTTTATTTCAACGCGCCCCTTTCAGGGCGCAGAGAGGACTTACTTAATGATGGATTTCAGTGCTTCGCCGATATCCGCCAGGCTGCGAACGGTCTTCACGCCTGCGGCTTCCAGCGCTGCGAATTTCTCATCAGCCGTACCTTTACCACCGGCGATAATCGCGCCTGCGTGACCCATACGCTTACCTTTCGGCGCGGTCACACCCGCGATGTAACCGACTACTGGCTTGGTTACGTGTTCTTTGATGTAAGCAGCCGCTTCTTCTTCCGCGCTACCACCGATCTCACCGATCATGACGATCGCTTCGGTCTGTGGATCTTCCTGGAACAGCTTCAGGATGTCGATGAAGTTAGAGCCAGGGATTGGGTCACCGCCGATGCCCACACAGGTGGACTGGCCGAAGCCGTAGTCGGTGGTCTGCTTAACCGCTTCATAGGTCAGCGTACCGGAACGGGAAACGATACCCACTTTGCCCGGCTTGTGAATGTGACCTGGCATGATGCCGATTTTGCATTCGCCTGGGGTGATCACGCCCGGGCAGTTCGGGCCGATCATGCGCACGCCCGCTTCGTCCAGCTTCACTTTCACGGTCAGCATATCCAGCGTCGGGATACCTTCAGTGATGGTGATGATCAGTTTGATGCCTGCGTCGATCGCTTCCAGAATGGAGTCTTTGCAGAACGGTGCCGGAACGTAGATAACGGTCGCGGTTGCGCCCGTCGCTTCTACGGCTTCACGCACGGTGTTGAACACCGGCAGGCCCAGGTGCGTGGTGCCACCTTTACCTGGTGTTACACCGCCAACCATCTGCGTACCGTAGGCAATCGCCTGCTCGGAGTGGAAAGTCCCCTGGCTACCGGTGAAGCCCTGGCAGATAACCTTGGTATCTTTATTGATTAAAACTGACATTATTTCCCCTCCACTGCGGCAACAACCTGCTGAGCTGCATCCGTCAGACTTTTCGCTGCAATAATATTCAGGCCGCTGTCAGCCAGTTTTTTCGCGCCGAGTTCAGCGTTGTTACCTTCAAGACGCACAACAACCGGAACGTTAACGCCCACTTCTTCTACCGCGCCGATGATGCCGTCTGCGATCAGGTCGCAACGTACGATACCGCCGAAGATGTTCACCAGAACGGCTTTCACGTTGTCGTCAGAGAGAATGATTTTGAACGCTTCGGTTACGCGCTCTTTGGTTGCGCCACCGCCTACGTCGAGGAAGTTCGCTGGCTCGCCGCCGTGCAGCTTAACGATGTCCATGGTGCCCATCGCCAGGCCCGCACCGTTAACCATGCAGCCGATGTTGCCATCCAGCGCCACGTAGTTCAGTTCCCACTGAGCAGCCTGTGCTTCACGCGGGTCTTCCTGAGACTGGTCACGCATTTCGCGCAGATCTGGCTGGCGGAACAGGGCATTGCCGTCAGCACCCAGTTTGCCATCGAGGCAGATCAGATCGCCCTGAGTGGTGATCACCAGCGGGTTGATCTCGATCAGCGCCAGATCGCGCTCCAGGAAGATGGTCGCCAGACCCATGAAGATCTTGGTGAACTGCTGAACCAGCTTGCCTTCCAGACCCAGTTTGAACGCCAGCTCACGGCCCTGGTAAGGCATTGGACCTGCCAGTGGATCGATAGCCACTTTATGGATCAGGTGTGGCGTCTCTTCTGCCACTTTTTCGATTTCCACGCCGCCTTCGGTAGACGCCATGAACACCACGCGACGCGAGCTACGGTCTACCACCGCGCCCAGATACAGCTCTTTCGCGATGTCGGTTGCCGCTTCAACCAGGATCTGGTTGACTGGCTGGCCGTTCGCATCTGTCTGGTAAGTGACCAGACGCTTGCCGAGCCAATGTTCAGCAAATGCACGAATTTCTTCTTTGCTCTTAACAACCTTCACACCGCCCGCTTTACCACGGCCACCAGCGTGAACCTGACATTTAACTACCCACGGGCCGGAACCGATTTTAGATGCGGCTTCTTCTGCTTCACGCGGGGTAGTACAGGCATAACCCACCGGAGCCGGTAAGCCATACCGGGCAAACAGCTGTTTGGCCTGATATTCATGTAAGTTCATGTGTTCTATCCATCCTTCAGGGTAATCGTTATCTTCAAACCTGCAGGCCGGTGCAAGGCGTATCCGGCCTACAGGGCAGGTGATGCTAAAAGGGACTAGACGTCCAGCAGCAGACGCGTTGGATCTTCCAGCAGCTCTTTAATCGCTACCAGGAAGCCCACGGACTCGCGGCCGTCGATCAGACGGTGATCGTAAGAGAGCGCCAGATACATCATTGGCAGGATCTCCACTTTACCGTCTACCGCCATCGGACGATCTTTAATGGCGTGCATACCCAGGATCGCGCTCTGCGGCGGGTTGATGATCGGGGTAGACATCAGCGAGCCAAATACGCCGCCGTTGGTAATGGTGAAGTTACCGCCGGTCAGGTCGTCTACGGTCAGCTTGCCGTCGCGGCCTTTCACGGCCAGCTCTTTAATATTTTTCTCGATGTCGGCCATACCCAGGGTGTCCACATCACGCAGAACCGGAGTCACCAGACCACGTGGCGTAGACACCGCCATGCTGACGTCGAAATAGTTGTGGTAAACCACGTCATCACCATCGATGGACGCGTTCACTTCCGGGTAGCGTTTCAGCGCTTCAACAACCGCTTTCACGTAGAAGGACATAAAGCCCAGACGGATACCGTGACGTTTTTCAAACGCGTCACCGTACTGCTTACGCAGGTCCATGATTGGCTTCATGTTCACTTCGTTGAAGGTGGTCAGCATCGCGGTGGAGTTTTTCGCTTCCAGCAGACGCTCTGCCACACGCTTACGCAGGCGAGTCATTGGCACGCGTTTTTCACTGCGCGCACCCAGAGCAGGCTGTGCTGCTGGGGCTGCCACAGGGGCTTTCGCTTCTGCCTGAGCAGGCGCTTTCGCCAGGTGTTTGTCGATGTCTTCACGGGTCAGACGACCGCCTACACCGGTACCTTTGATGGCTGCCGGGTCAAGGCTGTGTTCAGCCAGCAGGCGACGGATCGCCGGGCTGAGCGCGTCGTTGGTCTGTTCTTCCAGAGAAGCCTGCTGGCGCTGAGCCGGCGTAGAGGCTTTCTCTTCAGACTTCGCGCTGGACTCTTTGCCCGCGCTGTTGCCTTCACGCAGGCGACCCAGGATCTGGCGAGAGGTTACGGTGGTGCCTTCGTCTTCCAGCACCGCGTCCAGAACGCCATCCGCCGAAGCCGGTACTTCCAGTACCACTTTGTCAGTTTCGATTTCTACCAGCACTTCATCGCGCTTAACGGCATCGCCTGGTTTTTTATGCCAGGTAGCGACGGTCGCATCTGCTACAGATTCAGGCAGGTCGGGAACAAGAATATCTACGCTACTCATTATGTATCCTTTAATTAATCGACGTTCAGCGCGTCATTGACCAGATCTTGTTGCTGCTTCTGGTGAACGGACATATACCCTACCGCCGGAGAGGCGGAGGCCGGGCGACCTGCATAACGCAGGGCAGACCCAAATGGAATCACTTCACGGAAATGATGCTGGCTGCAGTACCATGCGCCCTGGTTGAGCGGCTCTTCCTGGCACCAGACAAAATCATGCACGTGAGCGTACGGTTTCAGCGCTTCCTGCACCGCCTGGTGCGGGAATGGATAAAGCTGTTCGATACGCACGATGGCGACATCTTTCTGATCGTTCTTACGGCGCTGTTCCAGCAGGTCGTAATAAACCTTACCAGAACACATCACCACACGCTTCACAGCCTGCGGATCCAGTTCATCAATCTCACCGATGGCAGGCAGGAAGGTGCCATTCGCCAGCTCATCCAGGCTGGACACCGCCAGTGGGTGACGCAGCAGGGATTTTGGTGACATGACCACCAGCGGACGGCGCATACCGCGCAGCGCCTGACGACGCAGCATGTGGTAAACCTGAGCCGGGGTGGACGGTACGCAAACCTGCATGTTCTGCTCAGCGCAGAGCTGCAGATAACGTTCCAGGCGCGCGGAGGAGTGCTCAGGACCCTGGCCTTCATAACCATGTGGCAGGAGCATCACCAGGCCACACATACGGCCCCATTTCTGTTCGCCAGAAGAGATGAACTGGTCGATAACCACCTGAGCACCGTTGGCGAAGTCACCGAACTGCGCTTCCCAGATGGTCAGCGTACGCGGCTCTGCGGTAGCGTAACCGTATTCGAAGGCCAGCACCGCTTCTTCAGAGAGTACGGAGTCCCAGACCTTGAACTGGCCCTGACCGTTGTGCACGTGCTGCAGCGGGGTGTAGGTTGAACCGTTGGACTGGTTGTGAACTACCGCGTGACGGTGGAAGAAGGTGCCACGGCCCGCATCTTCACCGGACAGACGAACAGGAATACCTTCGTCAACCAGCGTCGCGTAAGCCAGCGTTTCTGCACCGCCCCAGTCGAACAGCTTCTCACCTGCCGCCATAGACTGACGGTCAGCATAAATTTTTGCCACGCGAGACTGCATCTCGATGGCGTCTGGCACGGTGCTGATGCGTTTAGCCAGCTCCTGCAGGCGCTTCATCTCGACCTTGTTCGGGTAGCTCTCATCCCACTCGTGGTTGAGGTACGGCGACCAGGTAAAGGAGTGCATGTTCATCGGACGCAGCTCTTTCACCACGCACTCACCCGCATCCAGCGCGTCGCGGTAGAGGTTGACCATTTCGGTCGCATCTTCCAGCGTCGCCACTTTTTCGCTTTCCAGCTTGTCAGCGTAGATTTTGCGCGGCGTCGGGTGTTTTTTGATTTTCTGGTACATCAACGGCTGGGTTGCACTTGGCTCGTCGGCTTCGTTGTGGCCGTGACGGCGGTAGCAGAACAGGTCGATGAACACATCGCGTTTGAAGGTGTTACGGAAGTCCAGCGCCAGACGGGTCACGAAGGCGACCGCTTCCGGGTCATCCGCGTTAACGTGGAAGATTGGCGCCTGTACCATCTTGCCGATGTCGGTGCAGTAAGGGGTTGAACGCGCATCCAGTGGGTTAGAGGTCGTGAAGCCCACCTGGTTGTTGATGACGATACGAACGGTACCGCCCACTTCATAACCACGCGCTTTGGACATGTTCAGGGTTTCCTGAACCACGCCCTGCCCTGTGACCGCCGCATCACCGTGAATGGTGATTGGCAGCACTTTGTTGCTGCTTGGCTCGTCCAGACGATCCAGACGCGCACGCACGGAACCGATAACTACCGGGCTGACGATCTCCAGGTGCGACGGGTTAAACGCCAGCGCCAGGTGAACCAGACCGCCTTCGGTTTCGATATCAGACGAGAAGCCCATGTGGTACTTCACGTCACCGGTGCCGAGATGTTCTTTATGTTTGCCCGCGAATTCGTCGAACAGGTCCTGCGGTTTTTTACCCAGCACGTTGACCAGCACGTTCAGACGACCACGGTGCGCCATGCCCAGTACCACTTCACGGGTACCGCTCTTGCCTGCATGACGAATCAGCTCTTTCAGCATTGGCACTAACGCATCGCCGCCTTCCAGCGAGAAGCGTTTTGCGCCCGGGAATTTCGCGCCCAGATAGCGCTCAAGACCTTCAGCTGCCGTGAGTTCGTTGAGGAAGCGTTTTTTCTCTTCAGCAGAGAACGTCGCGTGGCCCGCCACGGACTCAATGCGCTGCTGGATCCAGCGTTTCTCTTCTGTCGAGGTGATATGCATGTATTCCGCGCCGATGGAGCCGCAGTAGGTTTGCTTGAGGGCGTCAATCAGATCGCCCAGCTTCATCGTGTCTTTACCGATGGCAAAAGAACCTACGTTAAAGCTTTCCTGGAAATCGGCCTCGGTCAGATCGTGATACGCCGGATCGAGATCCGCCACACGGTCTTGTTTCCACAGTCCCAGCGGATCGAGATTCGCATGCTGGTGACCACGGAAGCGATAAGCGTTAATAAGCTGCAGGACTTTAACCTGCTTCGCATTGGTGTCAGGGTCGGAAATCGCAGAAGAGTAACGTGAGGCATCCTTCGCCAGACGACGGAAATAATCACGTGTTTTGGAATGGAATTGATCCGGTTTGACTCCCGTGCCAGGCAACTGCTGGAACATGGAACGCCAGTTTGCGTCCACTGAGTCAGGATCGGTTAAGAAGTCTTCATAGAGCTGTTCTATCCAGCTCTGGTTGGCACCAGAGAGGTAAGAAGAGTCCAGCCAGGCTTTCATTGCGCCGTTCTGCATCGTGATCCCTTAAGCATTTTTATGCTTACTTTCGCCGTAGAAACTACCACGCACACCGCGTGTACGTGCCGGGGTTCACCTGCGAGCTCTTTTACTTTGGCCCGCGAAGGAACCTTTAGAAACTGTCTAGACTTCAGGGCAGTTTTTAAAGGTTTCTGCAATCTATCCCCTCTCCCTTTGGGAGAGGGTTAGGGTGAGGGGGAACAGCGCCCCCTCTCACTACTTACTTACGCACTGCGCTGCAGCAGCATCGACTTAATATGGCCGATGGCGCGCGTCGGGTTCAGCCCCTTCGGACACACACTGACGCAGTTCATGATGCTATGGCAGCGGAATACGCTGAAAGCGTCACTTAAACCTTCCAGACGACTATCGGTTTCGGTGTCGCGGCTATCGATCAGGAAGCGATAGGCAGCCAGCAGACCGGCCGGGCCGATGAACTTGTCCGGGTTCCACCAGAACGACGGGCACGACGTTGAACAACATGCACAGAGAATACACTCATACAATCCGTCGAGTTTTTCACGCTGCTCAGGAGACTGTAAATGCTCACGAGCGGGTGGATTTTGCCCATTATTCAATAAGTAAGGCTTAATCTTCTCATATTGTGCATAGAATTGCCCCATGTCTACCACCAAATCACGCACGACCGGCAGGCCTGGCAGAGGACGGATAACAATTTTCTGGCCCGGGCGCTGCAACGCGGAAATTGGCGTGATGCAGGCCAGACCATTTTTGCCGTTCATGTTGACGCCGTCAGAGCCACACACCCCTTCACGGCAGGAGCGACGGAACGACAGTGTCGGATCTTTTTCTTTCAGCTGGATTAACGCATCCAGCAGCATCATGTCACGACCTTCTTCCGCTTCCAGCGTGTAATCCTGCATGCGCGGAGCGTCATCTACATCCGGGTTATAACGATAAACTGAGAATTCGAGTTTCATTGTCCTGTCTCCGCATTAGTAAGTACGAATCTTCGGCGGGAACGCCGGACGCAGTTTCGGTTCCATGTTCACCTGACGGCGCGTCATGGTTTCCGACTCTGGCAGATACAGGGAATGGCACAGCCAGTTTTCATCGTCACGATCCGGGAAGTCGAAGCGGCTATGCGCGCCACGGCTTTCGGTACGGAAGTTGGCCGACATCGCGGTTGCGAACGCGGTTTCCATCAGGTTATCCAGCTCAAGACACTCAACGCGCTGGGTGTTGAACTCGCTGGAAGTGTCATCCAGACGGGCGTTTTTCAGGCGCTCGCGGATCGCTTTCAGCTGCTCAAGACCTTTCGCCATCGCGTCACCTTCACGGAATACCGAGAAGTTGTGCTGCATACATTCCTGCAGCGCTTTGCGGATTTCCACCGGATCTTCACCGTTACGGTTACCGTTCCAGCGGTTGAGGCGCTCAAGCGACGCATCAATTTCGTCATCAGTGGCGTCACGCAGCGCGCCCTGTTCGGCAATGGATTCCTGCAGGTGCAGACCCACCGCACGACCAAACACCACCAGATCAAGCAGGGAGTTGCCGCCCAGACGGTTGGCACCGTGTACGG
Source organism: Enterobacter cloacae complex sp. 382A5 (assembly GCF_050031095.1). NCBI lineage: Bacteria > Pseudomonadati > Pseudomonadota > Gammaproteobacteria > Enterobacterales > Enterobacteriaceae > Enterobacter > Enterobacter cloacae complex sp. 382A5. Next base: position 1,326,462 of record NZ_JBLGVK010000001.1, on the reverse strand, counting down.
ATACGCAGGCAATTTCGCCTACCGCGAACAGGCCTGGGATGACCACATCTTCACCCTGCTCGTTCACGGTCAATGCCTGACCGGTTACTTTGGTCGGAATACCGCCCATCATGTAGTGGCAGGTCGGGATAACCGGAATCGGCTCTTTCACCGGATCGACGTGGGCGAAGGTACGGGACAGCTCCAGAATGCCCGGCAGACGGGATTCCAGCACCTCTTTACCCAGGTGGTCGAGTTTCAGTTTGGCGTGTGGACCCCATGGACCATCACAGCCGCGACCTTCACGGATTTCGATCATGATGGAACGCGCCACCACGTCACGACCCGCCAGGTCTTTCGCATTCGGGGCATAACGTTCCATGAAACGTTCGCCGTGTTTGTTCAGCAGGTAACCGCCTTCACCACGGCAGCCTTCGGTCACCAGAACGCCCGCACCGGCGATACCGGTTGGGTGGAACTGCCACATCTCCATATCCTGCACCGGCACGCCAGCGCGGATAGCCATCCCAACGCCGTCACCGGTATTGATGTGGGCGTTAGTGGTGGACTGGTAAATACGCCCTGCACCGCCGGTCGCCAGCACGGTTGCGCGCGCTTTGAAGTAGACCACTTCACCGGTTTCAATGCACAGCGCGGTACAACCGACAATCGCGCCATCGGCGTTTTTCACCAGATCCAGCGCATACCACTCGGAGAAGATGGTGGTGTGGTTTTTCAGGTTCTGCTGATACAGAGTATGCAGCAGCGCGTGACCGGTACGGTCAGCCGCTGCCGCGGTACGTGCCGCCTGCTCGCCGCCGAAGTTTTTCGACTGGCCGCCAAACGGACGTTGATAGATGGTGCCATTTTCCAGACGGGAGAACGGCAGACCCATATGATCCAGCTCCAGAATCGCTTCCGGGCCAGTCTTACACATATATTCGATGGCATCCTGGTCGCCGATGTAGTCGGACCCTTTTACCGTGTCGTACATGTGCCATTCCCAGTTATCTTCATGGGAGTTACCCAGCGCAACGGTAATACCGCCCTGCGCAGATACCGTGTGGGAACGGGTCGGGAATACTTTAGAGAGCAGCGCACAGGTCTGGCCGCTCTGGGAAATTTGCAGCGCGGCGCGCATACCTGCGCCACCCGCACCAATCACAACAGCATCAAATTCTCTGACTGGCAGTTTCATTACACACCCCACACCACAACGAATCCATAAATAACGTAAACCACCAGTGCAACGACAATGGCCAGCTGCAGAGGAAGGCGAATCGCCAGCGGTTTAACGTAATCGGTCAACACCTGCCACATGCCAATCCAGGCATGAATAAGAATGGAGAACAGCGCCAGCAGGGTGAACACTTTGGTGAAGGCAGATCCGAAGAACCCGCTCCAGATTTCCCACGTCAGCGTGCCGCTGGTCGCGAAGAAACCGATCATATAGATGATGTAGAGGGTGAGAACGATGGCGGTAGCACGGACCAGAATGAAGTCATGTACGCCGTTGCGTCCTAATGCGGAGGCGTTGCTTACCATACGAGAACTCCTGCGAGAAGTGAAAGCACGACTGTAATCACAAATGAAATGTTAGCGGAACGTTTCCCGGCTTCGAAAGTCTCTTCCAGGTAACCAAAGTCCATCAGCATATGGCGAACACCCACCACAACGTGGTACGCCAGCGCGGTCAGAATGCCCCACATGATGAATTTCACGAAGAAGCTGTTCATGATGGCAGAGGCCTGGAGGAATCCTTCAGGAGAAGAGAGACTGGTGCCCAGTAACCACAGCAGAATGCCTACCGCCACAAACGTAATCACACCCGATACACGGTGCAGAATGGACGCTATTGCTGTTACGGGGAACCGGATCGTTTTGAGATCCAGATTGACAGGTCTTTGTTTTTTCACATTTCTTATCATGAATAACGCCCACATGCTGTTCTTATTGTTTCCTTCCTCCGGACTGCGATGCGGGTCAGACAGCGTTCCTTTTCTATAACTGCGCGTCATGCAAAACATTGCTTCCAAATGCTAAAACGACACGTTACAACGCTGGGTGGCTCGGGATTGCAGGGTGTTCCGGAGACCTGGCGGCAGTATAGGCCGTTCACAAAATCATTACAATTAACCTACATACAGTTTGTCGGGTTTTCTCTGGAACAGTGATCAGGGTCACGATAACAACATCTTTTTAATTTTTAATCATCTGATTTGACAAATGTTAAACAATATTGTTACAAACGTCATCAGAAAAGGCATATAATGCGCAAAAGTTATGAGGTCTCTCTTTCACCTGACAAATAGTTATGTAACAGTGTGATGGTATTGACCGAAGTTATCAGGACAGTTATTAGTGATATACAGGTTTGAAAAATTCGGACTGCAAAAACGCTGATTTGCTGTTGTTTCACTGATATTTCATTCGTTTACCTGCAAGGCGCCATAGCTCTGTACCCTGGTTTGTCCTCGTGAGCTGAGCGGTAAGCCAAATAACAATCTGGTAACGGTGATTAACAGCTGAAAGCAAATCCGGTAAAGCGCAGTCTTAAGCATAAGGCGCTAAGGAGACCGTAAATGGCTGATACAAAGGCAAAACTCACCCTCAACGGTGGTGATGCTATTGAACTGGATGTGCTAAAAGGCACGCTCGGTCAGGATGTTATTGATATCCGTACGCTGGGTTCCAAAGGAGTGTTCACCTTTGACCCTGGATTTACCTCTACCGCATCTTGCGAATCCAAAATCACCTACATTGACGGTGACGAAGGTATCCTGCTCCATCGCGGCTTCCCCATCGATCAGTTAGCCACCGAATCCAACTATCTGGAAGTGTGCTACATCCTGCTGAACGGCGAAAAACCGACGCAGGCACAGTACGATGAATTCAAAACCACCGTGACCCGTCACACCATGATCCATGAGCAGATTACCCGTCTGTTCCATGCGTTCCGTCGTGACTCTCACCCGATGGCGGTGATGTGCGGGATTACCGGTGCGCTGGCGGCGTTCTACCATGATTCACTGGACGTGAATAACCCGCGTCACCGTGATATCGCGGCGTTCCGCCTGCTGTCCAAAATGCCAACCATGGCGGCAATGTGTTACAAATACTCTATCGGCCAGCCGTTTGTGTATCCACGTAACGACCTCTCCTATGCCGGTAACTTCCTGCGCATGATGTTCTCCACACCGTGCGAAGAGTACGAAGTGAACCCGGTGCTGGAACGCGCGATGGACCGTATTCTGATCCTGCACGCTGACCACGAACAGAACGCCTCGACGTCCACCGTCCGTACCGCAGGCTCTTCAGGTGCGAACCCGTTCGCCTGTATCGCTGCGGGCATCGCCTCCCTGTGGGGACCGGCGCACGGCGGCGCGAACGAAGCTGCACTGAAGATGCTGGAAGAGATCAGCACCGTTGAGCACATTCCTGAATTCGTGCGCCGCGCGAAAGACAAGAATGACTCCTTCCGTCTGATGGGCTTCGGTCACCGTGTGTACAAAAACTACGACCCACGTGCAACCGTGATGCGTGAAACCTGCCACGAAGTGCTGAAAGAGCTGGGCACCAAAGACGATCTGCTGGAAGTGGCGATGGAGCTGGAACACATCGCGCTGAACGACCCGTACTTCATCGAGAAGAAACTCTACCCGAACGTAGACTTCTACTCTGGCATTATTCTGAAAGCGATGGGCATTCCGTCTTCCATGTTCACCGTGATCTTCGCCATGGCGCGTACCGTGGGCTGGATTGCGCACTGGAACGAAATGCACAGCGAAGGCATGAAAATCGCCCGTCCTCGTCAGCTGTATACCGGCTACGAGCAGCGTGATTTTAAGTCTGATCTTAAGCGCTAAAAGACGTGGGTGCGGCCTGATGCCCTCACCCCGGCCCTCTCCCACCGGGAGAGGGTGAAAACATTAAAAACGGTAACCTGAGGGTTACCGTTTTACTTTTTACCTCTGGCACCCGGGACACCAGTAAAACGGTCGTGAAGAGAGCGTTGTCTTCTCAATCACCCCACCGCACCGCTCGCACCTCTTCCCCGCCCGATGAAACACCTTAAAGCGGAATAGCGCCCCGTGATGCTTGTTGTCATCTACCACGCCGCGGGTGTTGTACGATAGCCGCGGAATATCCAGCAGCGCGTGAGAGAGCACTTCCAGCTGATCATCCCTCAACTGCGACGCTTTGTGCTGCGGTGCCAGCCCGACCTCCCAGAGAATTTCGACGCGAAGGTAATTGCCTAATCCGGCCAGGAACGCCTGATCGAGCAGTAGCCCGGAAAATTTCCGGTTGCGGAATTTAGGGGATAACAGGCGGGCTTTGACATCGTTCGCCGTCAGACGCATATCCAGCACGTCCGGCCCGACCCGCTGTAAGAACGGGTGCGTAAGCAGTTGCTCCGGCGTTAACATTTCGATATCAGACGCGCTATACAGCAAAATCGCTTTATCCGCGGTTTGCAGCCTGACGCGCAGCACGCGGGTGGTTTGCGGCTGCTCGTTGGCGTTAACCACCCGCCAGACGCCGTAAAGCTGGTTGTGGCTGTATAACGTCAGGTTATGGGAAAAATGCGTGAGTAACGCCTTTCCCCGTGTTTCGATGTGGGTCACCGTTTTTCCCACCAGCGGTGCTTCAAACGGCTTCAGTTGAGGAAAAGCAAACCAGACGTCCGTCAGGGGTTTGCCTTTTATCGCCGCCTCGAGGCTATCCGCAGCGCGGCGGATCTCCGGGCCTTCTGGCATCTCTTTATCCTTATGATTTTCAGGCGCTGACGAGGATCCCCTGCTCTGCAAACGCCGCCCGTAAGCGGCGGGCAAACTGCAGCGCGTGCTCGCCATCACCGTGTAAGCATACTGTGTCAGCCTGAACGCTGGCCGTTGTACCTTCAACCGTTGTTACTGTTCCCTCGCGCACCATCTGAAGGGTCTGCGCCAGCGCCAGAGACTCATCGGTGATCAGCGCGTTGGGCCGGGAACGGGGAACCAGGGTTCCGTCGGGCTGATAGCCTCGGTCGGCAAACACTTCCTGGCGGGTGGTTAACCCCAGACGCTGACCGGCGCGAATCAGCTCGCTCCCCGCCAGGCCAACCAGGATCAGTTGTGGGTTGCAATCGAACACCGCCCGGGCGATGGCCTCTGCCAGCGCGGGGTCGTTCGCCGCCTGATTATAGAGCATGCCGTGCGGCTTCACGTGGCGCAGCGCGCCCTGCTGCGAACGCACAATCGCCTCGAGCGCGCCAATCTGGTAAAGCGTCTGGGCGTAGACCGTCTCGGGCGGGAGATCCATCGCCGTGCGGCCAAAATTCTCCCGGTCAGGGAAGCTCGGATGCGCCCCTATCGCAACACCATTTTTGATGGCATTGCGCACGCTCGCCAGCATCGTTTGGGCATCACCCGCGTGAAAACCGCAGGCGATATTCACCGAGGTGACCAGGGTCATCAGTTCAGCGTCGGCGCTGCCGCCCTCGCCCAGATCGGCGTTTAAATCAATCTTTACCATCAAGCCTCCACGCCAGTTGTTCCAGATAACGCTGCTGGTCCTGCCGCGCCTTCAGCGCCTCCTCCAGGGAGCATTGCACGAAGTGAATCGGCTGTCCGAGAGGGATTTGCGCCAGATGGTAGCGATCGGCCTCAATAATGCAGGCGATGCGCGGGTAACCGCCCGTGGTCTGTGCATCGTTCATCAACACAATCGGTTGACCGTTACCCGGTACCTGAATGACGCCGGGCAACAGACCGTGTGAAAGCAGCTCGCGGTCCGTCGTACGGGTCAGCGGCTGCCCCTGAAGACGATACCCCATGCGGTTACTCTGCGGGCTAATCTTCCACGGCGAGCGCCAGAAAGACTCCTGAGACACCTCATCAAATTCCTGATACTCCGGCCCCGGCAGGGCGCGGATCTGGTTTCCCCACAGGAGCTGTTTTACACCCTGCGCGGTTGAAAAGTGCCGCGTTGACGGTTTTATCGCCAGACGATCGCCATCGCGCAACAAACGTCCTTCGTGGCCGCCAATTCCGGCTTTCTGATCGGTACTGGATGAGCCCAGCACCTCCGGCACGTCAATCCCACCGGCAACGGCAAGATAACTGCGAACCCCATGCTGAGGACGCTTAAGCGTTAAACGCTGTCCGGCTTTTGCCCGCAGCCGCCAGCCGGTCCAGACCGCTTTGCCATCAAGCGTGGCATCGCACCCGGCGCCGGTTAACGCAAACCAGGTCTCCTGACTAAATTCAATGACACACTGCCCCAGCGTAATTTCGAGCGCAGCCGTATTGCCGGGATTGCCCACCAGCACGTTGGCAATCTCCAGTGCTGGTCTGTCCAGCGCGCCACAATAGCTCACGCCAGACTGGCGCATGCCAAAGCGACCCGCATCCTGAACAGAGGTGTAAAGCCCGGCGCGAATAAGCGTTAACATACCCCCTCCTTCTGCGGGATAAAGCGAAGGGTGTCGCCAGGACGCAGGAGGACCGGCGAGTCCAGGTCCGGTTCAAATAACGGCATCGACGTGTGTCCGATGAGCTGCCAGCCCCCCGGCGACGTCAGCGGATAAATGCCCGTCTGTTCGCCGCCAATCGCGACGGTACCCGCCGGCACGCTCAGACGCGGCTCAGCGCGACGTGGCGTATGCAGTGCCGAAGGGAGTCCGCCCAGATACGGGAAGCCCGGCTGGAATCCCAAAAACCAGACCACATAATCAACGGAGGCGTGCAGCTCAACGACCTGTTTTTCGGTTAGCCCACTGTGTTCAGCCACCACGCCAAGATCGGGTCCCCCTGTGCCCCCATACACCACCGGGATCTCAATCGTGCGGGATTCCGGCTCCAGCGCTTCGCTCTCCTCCCACCAGCGCTGTAAACGTTCAATGGCATCCAGTGCCAGCGTATGCGGATTACGCAGCACCACGGTGATGTTATTCATCCCCGGGATCGCTTCAACCACCTCCGGCACATCCACCAGACGCTGCGTTAACCGCCAGATACGCTTTTGGGTAGCAAGGGTGACGGGCGGCTCCAGCTCCAGCACCACCGCCGTTTCCCCCAGAAGATAACAACGCGCTCGCTGCACTCAGGTACCTCTCATCAGGCCGGGTTAGGGATATCAATAAAGGTGACATCCAGATCGGTATTTTCGGTCAGCCATTCGCTCAGGGCGCGAATGCCGCCGCGCTCGGTGGCGTGGTGACCTGCCGCGTAAAAATGCAGCCCCTGTTCACGGGCTGAATGGATGGTCTGCTCGGAGACTTCCCCGGTAATAAAGGCATCAACACCAAAACGCGCAGCGCTATCGATAAAGCCCTGACCGCCACCGGTGCACCAGGCGACACGCTTCACCGTATCCGGGCCGGTATCGCCGCTCCACAGCGGACGGCGGCCCAGACGTGCTTCAATCCAGGAGGCCAGCTCAAGACCCGGTACCGGCATCGACAGCTCGCCCCACGGTACCAGCGGCTCAATTTCACCCATTACGGTGATCCCTAACAGCTGCGCGAGCTGGACGTTGTTGCCAAGCTCGGGATGAGCGTCCAGCGGCAGGTGATAGCCATAGAGGTTGATATCATTTGCCAGCAACGTTTTCAGACGGTTGCGCTTCATGCCGCGAACGATCGGTGATTCGTTCTTCCAGAAATAGCCGTGATGGACGATGACCGCATCGGCCTCCTGACGCACGGCTTCATCCAGCAACGCCTGACTGGCGGTCACGCCGGTGATAATTTTTTGCACCGTGTCGCGCCCTTCAACCTGTAACCCGTTCGGGCCGTAGTCGCTGAAGGCACTGCTGTTCAGTTTTTCGTTGATCAGACTTTCCAGTTCGGTATTTTTCATCATGACTCTCTTACGCTTTGCGGGCCGCTTCGTACGCCGCCAGCGTGGCGACGCGCGCCTGTTTATGTTCAACAATCGGACGAGGATAATCGAGCGTTACGCCCTGTTTGTCCGCCCATGCCCACGGGTCGTGGATCGCCTTAGCGGGAACCGCTTTCAGCGCAGGCAACCAGTGGCGGATAAACGTCCCGTCCGCATCAAATTTTTGTCCCTGCGTGGTGGGATTAAAAATCCGGAAGTAAGGTGCCGCATCGGTTCCGGTCGAGGCCGCCCATTGCCAGCCGCCGTTATTCGCCGCGAGATCGCCATCGATCAGCTGAGAAATAAAATACCGCTCCCCGACACGCCAGTCGATAAGCAGATCTTTCACCAGGAAGCTGGCGGTAATCATCCGCAGGCGGTTATGCATCCATCCGGTTTCATTCAGCTGGCGCATCGCGGCGTCCACAATCGGGTAGCCGGTTTCACCCTTTTGCCAGGCCTGCAGCAGCGTCTCGTTTTGCTGCCACTGCACATTTTCGGTCCAGCGAATGAAAGGACGATGTTTACATAATTCAGGGTGATACGTCATCAGATGACGATAGAATTCGCGCCAGATAAGCTCGTTAAGCCATACCGAACCAGCGCCCCCCTCCAGCGCCTGGGGCTGCTCTGCCAGAAGACGGTGTAAACACTGGCGCGGAGAAAGCACGCCCAGCGCTAAACAGGCCGACAACCGGCTGGTACCTTCAATGGCGGGGAAATCCCGGCGTGCCTCGTAAGCGGCCGCCCCCGTTTTACAGAACTGGCGCAGCTGCGCGATTGCCGCTTTTTCATCAGCCGGGAATAAAGAGTGGTCATACGCCTGTTGCGGATAGTCAAACGTCAGTTCAGGCAGGTCGTTTACACACTCCCCTCGCGCAGACGGCGCGGCAACACACTCCGGCAACGCCTCTTTCAGCCGTTTGATAAATGCATTTTTAAACGGCGTAAAGACCTTATACATCTCGCGATTGCCGGTCATCACGCTGCCCGGCGCCAGCATGACGCTGTCATCAAATCCCTGACACTCTACATCCCCGAGGATGCGCTCAAGCTCGCGATCGCGCTGCTGTTCATTGAATTCGTACTGGTAGTTGTAAAAAAGATGCGTAACGTCGTTCTGCTGACACACCTCCTGTACCGCGCTGAGCTGAGCGGTAAAATCGCTGACCTCTTTGTAAATCAACGGAATGCCTTTTTCCGCCAGCGAACGTTGCAGGGCATTCAGATGCGAACAGAGATAAGCGGCTTGTCGGGGGGCCATATCATGCTGCTGCCACTGTCCGGGAGTAGCGATAAACAGCGCCAGCACGCGGGCGTGTTCAGAGCGACAGGCCGCCGCCAGGGCGATGTTGTCATGCAGGCGCAGATCCGCGCGAAACCAAACCAGATGGGTGGGCATAAAACTCCAGGCAATTGTCCATTATGTCCGTAAGGGCATGCCGTAAAACGAAAAAGGCACGCATTGAACTACTTTGCCATGAAGTGTAGACAGGATGAAATAAGGTAGTGGCTGTTGATGACTCAGAATAAGAAGTTATGCCTGAAAACCACCCAACGAACCGCGAATCAGGAGGGACAAAAAAACCGCCACATTGCTGTAGGCGGTTTGTTTATTGCTGTGTGTAGTCTTTTTTATCAGTAGAAATCACAGGTCGCTTTTTCGGCCTGATCCATCCATACCGGCTTCTCGCTGGTTTTTGCCCAGACGCGGTGCAGATAGCTGTAAAAACGTGCGCGATCTTTCCAGAACAACATCACCGGCAGGGCCAGCACGCCAGCCACTACGGCGAAAGCGCGACGCATGAACACGATATGAGCCGGATACTCTTTATAAAGATCCATATTTTTCTCCCCTGTAGTTGGCCGGAAACTGACTCCGGAAAATTCAAAAACTGTGACCTGGCTAAAATAATATCGCTTTGTTTGTAATTTTACTACTCATCCGACCACTTATTTTTAGCCGTTTAGCCAAAATTTACATTCACACCGTAATTAAGTTACAAAAAAGTTAACGATTTACTTATCAATAGTTAAATTGTGGGCTTTGCCATTTTTATACTTTTTTTACACCCCTCGTCCTGATTTTTGCGAAATCTTTGCGCCATAAATCCTACCGTTAGCACAAATACAAATGTCACCCGGAGGTGGATTGTGAGTGCAGGCCTTATTGCCGGCATCGTGCTGGTATTCCTGTTATTGGGTTATCTGGTTTATGCCCTGATTAATGCGGAGGCATTCTGATGGCTGCTCAGGCGTTTTTGCTTATTGCCAGTTTTTTAGGGGTGTTGTTCCTGCTGGCAAGACCGCTGGGAACAGTGCTGGCAAGGATGATTAACAACGTGGCGCTGCCAGTGGCAGGTCGCGTTGAAAAAGGGATCTGGCGCGTCCTGGGCATTCGGGAGGGGGAAATGAACTGGCGCCAGTATCTGATGGCGATCCTGCTGCTGAATATTGTCGGCCTCATCGTCCTCTTCAGCATGCTGATGCTGCAGGGGAGCTTACCGCTCAATCCACAGCAGTTGCCGGGTCTGTCCTGGCATCTGGCGCTGAACACGGCAGTCAGCTTTGTCACTAATACCAACTGGCAGTCCTATGCCGGGGAAACCACGCTGAGCTACTTTAGCCAGATGGCCGGGTTAACCGTGCAAAACTTCCTCTCTGCTGCCACCGGTATTGCGGTGATCTTCGCGCTCACGCGTGCCTTTGCGCGTCAAAATATCAGCACGCTGGGCAACGCATGGGTCGATCTGACACGCATCACGCTGTGGATACTGCTCCCGGTTGCCCTCATTATCGCGCTGTTCTTTATTCAGCAAGGTACCCTGCAAAACCTGCTGCCTTACGCGCCGTATACCTCTCTGGAAGGGGCAAAACAGCTTTTGCCTATGGGGCCGGTGGCCTCGCAGGAAGCCATTAAGATGCTCGGGACTAACGGCGGTGGCTTCTTCAACGCCAACTCGTCGCATCCGTTTGAAAACCCAACAGCGCTGACCAACTTTGTCGAAATGCTGGCGATCTTCCTGATCCCCGCCGCGCTCTGTTTTGCCTTTGGCGATGTGGTCAACGACCGCCGTCAGGGACGCACCCTTCTGTGGACCATGTCTCTGATCTTCGTGGTCTGCGTCGCGCTGGTGATGTGGGCGGAATGGAAAGGTAATCCGCATTTCCTGACGCTGGGCGCTGACAGCGCGATCAACATGGAAGGGAAAGAGAGTCGCTTTGGCATCCTGTCCAGCAGTTTGTTTGCCGTGGTTACCACCGCAGCCTCGTGCGGGGCGGTTAACGCCATGCATGACTCCTTTACGGCACTGGGTGGCATGATCCCAATGTGGCTGTTGCAGATTGGCGAAGTGGTGTTTGGCGGCGTGGGCTCTGGTCTTTACGGCATGCTGCTGTTTGTGCTGCTGGCGGTGTTTATCGCCGGTCTGATGATTGGCCGTACCCCGGAATACCTGGGCAAAAAAATCGACGTCCGGGAAATGAAATTAACCGCGCTGGCCATTCTGGTCACGCCTGCCCTCGTGCTGCTCGGCACCGCGCTGGCACTGATGACCGAAGCCGGCCGCAGCGGCATCTTTAACCCGGGTATCCATGGCTTTAGTGAAGTGCTCTACGCCGTCTCGTCTGCGGCGAACAACAACGGCAGCGCCTTTGCAGGCTTAAGTGCCAACTCGCCTTTCTGGAACTGTCTGCTGGCATTCTGCATGTTTGTCGGCCGCTTCGGCGTGATTGTGCCGGTGATGGCCATCGCCGGATCGCTGGTAAATAAAAAAATCCAACCGACCACCACCGGCACATTACCGACACACGGTGCGCTGTTTATTGGCCTGCTGACCGGCACCGTGTTGCTGGTAGGCGCCCTGACCTTTATCCCCGCCCTCGCGTTAGGCCCGGTCGCGGAAACCCTCTCTTTACGCTGATTTTGCGGAGAATTGTCATGAGTCGTAAACAACTGGCCCTGTTCGAACCGTCGTTAGTTCGTCAGGCCCTCATGGATGCGGTGAAAAAGCTGAGCCCGCGCGTACAGTGGCACAACCCGGTGATGTTTATCGTCTGGGCAGGCAGCGTGCTGACTACCGTCCTGGCGCTTGCCATGGGAACGGGTCACCTCCCGGGCAACGCCATGTTCACCGGAGCCATCAGCCTGTGGCTGTGGTTTACCGTGCTGTTTGCCAACTTTGCCGAGGCGCTGGCGGAAGGCCGCAGTAAAGCGCAGGCCAACAGCCTGAAAGGGGTAAAAAAGACCGCCTTCGCACGTAAATTACGTGAGCCAAAATACGGCGCGCAGATGGACCACGTGCCGGCAGATGAGCTGCGTAAAGGCGATGTGGTGCTGGTGGAAGCCGGTGACATCATCCCCTGTGATGGCGAAGTCATTGAAGGGGGCGCCTCGGTAGACGAGAGCGCCATTACCGGGGAATCCGCGCCGGTCATTCGTGAATCTGGCGGTGACTTCGCCTCGGTCACGGGCGGGACGCGTATTCTCTCCGACTGGCTGGTGATCCAGTGCAGCGTCAACCCGGGTGAAACCTTCCTCGACCGGATGATCGCCATGGTAGAAGGCGCGCAGCGTCGTAAAACACCCAACGAAATTGCCCTCACCATTCTGCTGGTGGCGCTGACCATCGTCTTCCTGTTGGCTACCGCCACGCTGTGGCCCTTCTCCAGCTACGCGGGCACCGCGGTCAGCATCACCGTGCTGGTGGCGCTGCTGGTCTGCCTGATCCCAACCACCATCGGCGGCCTGCTCTCCGCTATTGGTGTGGCGGGTATGAGCCGCATGCTGGGCGCGAACGTTATCGCCACCAGCGGACGCGCCGTAGAGGCCGCCGGTGACGTGGATGTGCTGCTGCTGGATAAAACCGGGACCATCACCCTCGGCAACCGCCAGGCCTCCGAGTTTTTACCTGCCCCGGGCGTGGATGAAAAAACGCTGGCCGATGCCGCCCAGCTCTCGTCTCTTGCCGATGAAACGCCGGAAGGCCGCAGCATCGTTATTCTGGCGAAACAGCGCTTTAATCTGCGCCAGCGTGATGTGCAGAGCCTGCACGCCACTTTTGTCCCCTTCACGGCACAAACCCGAATGAGCGGTATCAACATTCAGGAGCGCATGATCCGTAAAGGTTCCGTTGATGCCATTCGTCGCCACATTGAAGCCAACAACGGCCATTTTCCACCGGAAGTGGACAATCTGGTTGAGAGCGTTGCTCGCCAGGGGGCCACACCGCTGGTCGTAGCCGAAGGGGCGAATGTGCTGGGGGTGATTGCGCTGAAGGACATCGTCAAAGGCGGCATTAAAGAGCGTTTCGCCCAGTTGCGTAAAATGGGGATTAAAACGGTGATGATCACCGGGGATAACCGGCTGACTGCCGCCGCGATTGCCGCAGAAGCGGGCGTGGATGATTTCCTCTCGGAAGCCACACCGGAAGCCAAGCTGGCGTTGATCCGTCAGTACCAGGCGGAAGGTCGTCTGGTCGCGATGACCGGTGACGGCACCAACGACGCCCCTGCCCTCGCACAGGCCGACGTGGCGGTGGCGATGAACTCCGGTACCCAGGCGGCAAAAGAGGCGGGCAACATGGTCGACCTTGACTCTAACCCGACCAAGCTGATTGAAGTGGTGCATATCGGTAAACAGATGCTGATGACGCGCGGGTCATTGACCACGTTCAGTATCGCCAATGACGTGGCGAAGTATTTCGCCATTATTCCCGCGGCGTTCGCGGCCACCTATCCGCAGCTAAACGCGCTGAACGTGATGCATCTGCACTCCCCGTCTTCGGCCATTCTCAGTGCGGTGATTTTCAACGCCCTGATTATTGTCTTCCTGATCCCGCTGGCGCTGAAAGGGGTGAGCTATAAACCGCTGACGGCTGCTGCCATGCTGCGCCGTAACCTGTGGATTTACGGGCTGGGCGGGCTGCTGGTGCCCTTTATCGGGATTAAAGCTATCGACCTGCTGTTAACGCTGTTCGGGCTGGTTTAAAAGGTGAATCAAATGACGATGTTACGTCCCGCTATACTTCTGTTTATTCTGCTGTCTCTCATTACCGGTGGGCTTTACCCGCTGCTGACCACCGCGCTGGGCCAGTGGTGGTTCAAGGATCAGGCCAATGGCTCGCTGATCATACAGCAGGGTGAAAACCGCGGCTCCCGCCTGATTGGTCAAAACTTTACGGACGCCCGGTACTTTCAGGGACGCCCTTCCGCTACCGCCGATAGCCCGTATAATCCGATGGCATCCGGCGGGAGCAACCTGGCGGGCAGTAATCCTGAACTGAACAAAGCCATCGCTGAGCGTGTGGCGGCCCTGCGCAGCGCCAACCCGCAGGCCAGCCGGGAGATTCCAGTGGAACTGGTGACCGCCTCCGCCAGTGGGCTGGACTACAGCCTGACGCCTGAAGCGGTGGCCTGGCAGATACCGCGCGTCGCCGCTGCCCGTCATCTGAGCGTCGAGCAGGTCAGCCAGCTGGTGGCAGCGCACACGCAAAAGCCGCTGGTCAGTTTCATTGGCATGCCGGTAGTAAATATTGTTGAGCTGAATCTGGCGCTGGACGCGCTAAGGAATAACTAAATGACCGACGAGCCCTTGCGCCCGGATCCTGACAGGCTGCTGGAACAGACAGCTGAAGCCCATCGCGGCAAGCTGAAAATTTTCTTCGGTGCCTGCGCGGGCGTCGGGAAAACCTTCGCCATGCTGACAGAAGCTCAGCGGCTTCGGGCTCAGGGGCTCGATATTCTGATCGGCGTGGTGGAAACCCACGGCCGTAAAGAGACCGCGGCGTTGTTAAAGGGGCTGGCCACGCAGCCTCCTCGCCGTATCAGCCATCGTGGCAGGCTGGTGACGGAGTTTGATCTCGACGCCGCCCTCGCCCGCCGCCCCGCCCTTATTCTGATGGACGAACTGGCGCACAGCAATGCGCCAGGCTCGCGCCACCCCAAACGCTGGCAGGACGTAGAAGAGTTACTTGAAGCCGGGATTGACGTCTTCACTACGGTGAATGTTCAGCATCTTGAAAGCCTGAACGACGTGGTCAGCGGCGTGACCGGCATTCAGGTGCGCGAAACGGTGCCGGATCCGTTCTTTGACTCCGCTGATGAAGTGGTGCTGGTGGACCTGCCGCCAGACGATCTGCGCCAGCGCCTGCATGAAGGGAAAGTCTATATTGCAGGCCAGGCCGAACGCGCTATCGAACACTTCTTTCGTAAAGGCAACCTGATTGCCCTGCGCGAACTGGCCCTGCGCCGCACCGCCGATCGCGTGGATGACCAGATGCGTGCCTGGCGCGATCTGCAAGGACAGGAACGCGTCTGGCATACGCGGGATGCCATCCTGCTGTGCATTGGTCACAGTAGCGGCAATGAAAAGCTTGTCCGTACCGCCGCCCGGCTGGCTGCGAAATTTGGCAGCGTCTGGCACGCGGTGTATGTCGAAACACCGCAGCTTCACGCCCTGCCAGAAAACCAGCGTCGCGCGATCCTGAGTTCGCTGCGCCTGGCGCAGGAGCTGGGGGCGGAAACCGCGACCCTCTCCGATCCGCAGGAAGATAAAGCCATTCTGCGCTACGCGCGTGAGCACAACCTGGGCAAAATTGTCATTGGCCGTCGCCAGCACCGGCGCTGGTTTAGCCGCGAATCGTTTGCCGACAAGCTGGCCCGGCGTGCACCCGACCTGGATCTGGTGGTCGTGGCGCTGGACGACAAACCCACGCCGTTACCCAACCGTGCGCCAGACAGCCGCACGTTCACCGATAAATGGCGCATCCAGCTTCGCGGTTGCCTTGTCGCCGTCGTGCTTTGCGCCCTGATTACCTTTATTGCCAGCCAGTGGCTGATTGCGTTTGATGCCGCCAACCTGGTGATGATCTACCTGCTCGGCGTGGTGGTGGTGGCGCTCTTTTACGGGCGCTGGCCGTCAGTCCTGGCAACGGTGATTAACGTCATCAGCTTCGATCTCTTCTTTATCGACCCGCGCGGAACGCTTGCCGTCTCGGATGTACAGTACGTCCTCACGTTTGCCGTCATGCTCACCGTCGGGCTGGTGATCGGGAATCTGACAGCAGGCGTTCGCTATCAGGCGCGTATCGCCCGCTATCGTGAACAGCGCACCCGACATTTATACGAGATGTCTAAATCGCTGGCGGTGGGCCGCACGCCGCTGGATATCGTCCAGACCAGCGAGCAGTTTATCCGCTCGACATTTAACGCCAGCAACCTGATTTTACTCCCGGATGAGCACGGTAAGCTGCGCCCGCTGACGTCGGCCACGGGCATGACGCCGTGGGATGAGGCCATTGCACGCTGGAGCTTCGATAAAGGGTTACCGGCAGGCGCAGGGACAGACACCCTCCCCGGCGTGCCGTATCAGATCCTGCCGCTGCGCAGTGCAGATAAAAATCAGGGGCTGGTCATCGTCGAGCCTTCTAATCTGCGCCAGCTGATGATCCCTGAGCAGCAGAGGCTGCTCGAGACCTTTACGTTGCTGGTTGCCAGCGCCCTGGAGCGGCTGGCGCTGACGGCCAGCGAAGAACAGGCCCGGCTGGCAAGCGAGCGCGAAAGCATTCGCAACTCGCTGCTGGCAGCGCTCTCACACGATCTTCGCACGCCTCTCACCGTGCTGTTTGGCCAGTCGGAAATTCTGACCCTGGATCTGGCGGCGGAAGGTTCAAAACACGCCCTGCAGGCCAGCGAGATCCGCCAGCACGTGCTGAACACCACGCGACTGGTGAATAACCTGCTCGATATGGCGCGGATACAGTCTGGCGGGTTCAACCTCAAAAAAGAGTGGCTCACGCTTGAGGAAGTGGTAGGAAGCGCGCTGAAAATGCTGGAGCCCGGTCTCGGCGGACGGCATATCGCCCTGAACATGCCCGATCCCCTGACATTAATTCACGTTGATGGCCCGCTGTTTGAGCGGGTGTTAATTAATCTGCTGGAAAATGCGGGTAAATATGCCGGAGCACACGCGCAAATTGGGGTGAATGCTTCGGTGGAAGATCACACCCTGCGGCTCGACGTCTGGGACACTGGGCCCGGTATTCCTGCCGGGCAGGAAAAAGCGATATTCGAAAAATTCTCGCGGGGCAATAAAGAGTCTGCCATTCCGGGGGTTGGGCTGGGTCTGGCGATCTGCCAGGCCATTATTGACGTCCATGGCGGCACCATTTCGGCAGAGAACCGCCCGGAAGGAGGCGCACGTTTTTGTGTTACACTTCCTCTGGACATCCCGCCAGAACTTGATGAATTACCAGAGGATTTGTGATCAACGTCCTGATTGTAGAAGATGAACTCGCCATTAGCCGGTTTCTGCGCGCTGCGCTGGAAGGTGACGGTCTGCGCGTTCATGATGCCGGTACGCTCCAGCGCGGGTTGATTGAAGCCGCTACCCGCAAGCCGGACCTGGTGATCCTCGATCTCGGTTTGCCGGATGGCGACGGTATCGATTTTATTCGCGAGGTGCGCCAGTGGAGCCAGATGCCCATTCTGGTGCTCTCTGCACGCACCGAAGAGTCGGATAAAATCGCCGCGCTGGATGCCGGGGCGGACGACTATCTTATTAAACCTTTTGGGATTGGTGAGTTACAGGCTCGCCTTCGTGTGGCGCTGCGTCGCCACGGTGCCGCCACGCCTGCCGACCCAACGTATACTTTCGGTGATGTGCACGTTGATCTCGCTTCGCGACGTATTGTGCGCGGTGAAGAGGAGATCCATCTCACGCCGATAGAGTTCCGCCTGCTTGCGGTTTTGCTCAACAACCACGGTAAGGTGCTGACCCAACGTCAGCTGCTGGCTCAGGTGTGGGGACCCAACGCCGTGGAACATAGTCACTATTTACGCATATATATGGGCCACCTGCGCCAGAAACTTGAAACCGACCCCGCACGTCCTCGCCATTTATTAACTGAAACCGGTATCGGTTATCGGTTTATGCTTTGAATAACTATTCAATTTTATTTCCAATAAAAACAAACCCACCCACATAATTCCGTTTAAATAAGCCATAAGCGATAATTTTGGCTTATTTTCGCTCATT
The DNA here is from genome assembly GCF_050031095.1 of Enterobacter cloacae complex sp. 382A5. NCBI lineage: Bacteria > Pseudomonadati > Pseudomonadota > Gammaproteobacteria > Enterobacterales > Enterobacteriaceae > Enterobacter > Enterobacter cloacae complex sp. 382A5. The sequence continues at coordinate 1,308,585 of NZ_JBLGVK010000001.1, read as the reverse complement.
CAAAACAGAAACAACACAATCCGTTAACGCACCGCCAACAAATCAGTGTTTTGATCTGCGATATTCATCGAAAACGAATAATTATTTCTGATTTGATCGGTTAAGGGTGATCTGATTCACAGTTAATCGCTTTTTCCTGGATAAAATGACCATGCTTTCAATTACTGAAAGGAAAATGAAACATGGAAAACAATAATCGCTTGATGCCCCATATAAGGCGGACAACACATATCATGATGTTTGCCCACCGAAACTGCTTTGACTTCCATCTCTTTAATGCCCGGTAGTCCTTCGACTTCTGGCGCACCCGCTTGCAGGTTAACCTGAAAAAAACTCTATTTTACAGGCCGTTGCCTGTGAAGGCGTGCGTTCATTCAATTTAATTCAGACTTATCCGCAGCCGGGCGGACTGAATCTCATTCATTAAAAAGCAACTTACTGATTTTTTATCAGCGGCCACACTTTGCTTTTATTTCCGGACATTATCGATTTCTTTCTTGCGAGAAATCGAGGGACGAATATTGCCTTAAATAAAGAGAGAAAGATGAAAAGTTTAAAAATTGCAGCCAGCCGTGCATGCCCTGATTGCTTTACCACTCACCGTGAACTGGTAGATGTCAGCACCTCTGATTATATTGACGTCGCCGCCATTGTTCTGGCCGTGAGCGATATTTCCAGTGGCACTCTGGAAGAAATAGAAGCTACCGGGTTTGGTATTCCCGTATTTATTGCGACACATAAAGAAGAGTTCATTCCGGCTGAATATTTATCGCGCATCCACGGTGTGTTTGAGTGTTCAGAGACCAGTAACGACTTTTACGGACGTCAACTGGAAGCGGCCGCGCAGAAGTACGAAACCCAGCTACGCCCCCCGTTTTTCCGCGCACTGGTCGACTACGTGAATCAGGGCAACAGCGCATTCGATTGTCCGGGGCATCAGGGTGGGCAATTTTTCCGCCGTCATCCTGCCGGTAATCAATTTGTCGATTTCTTCGGCGAAACGCTTTTCCGCTCCGATCTGTGCAACGCCGACGTGGCCATGGGGGATCTGCTGATTCATGAAGGCGCGCCGTGCATTGCCCAGCAACACGCGGCGAAAGTGTTTAATGCGGATAAAACCTACTTTGTGCTGAACGGTACCTCATCATCCAACAAAGTGGTGCTAAACGCCCTGCTCACCCCCGGCGACCTGGTGCTGTTCGATCGTAATAACCATAAATCCAACCACCACGGAGCCCTGCTTCAGGCGGGTGCCACGCCGGTCTATCTGGAAACGGCGCGCAACCCGTACGGCTTTATTGGTGGCATTGATGCCCACTGCTTTGAGGAGAGCTACCTGCGCGAGCTGGTATCGGAAGTGGCGCCGGGTCGTGCGCGTGACGAACGTCCGTTCCGTCTGGCGGTGATCCAGCTGGGCACCTACGATGGCACCATTTATAACGCCCGGCAGGTCGTCGATAAAATTGGTCACCTGTGCGACTACATCCTGTTTGATTCTGCCTGGGTGGGCTACGAGCAATTTATTCCGATGATGGCCGACTGCTCTCCGCTGCTGCTGGAGCTGAACGAAAACGATCCGGGGATTCTGGTTACGCAGTCAGTCCATAAACAGCAGGCGGGTTTTTCGCAGACCTCGCAAATTCACAAGAAAGACCGCCATATTAAAGGCCAACCGCGCTATGTACCGCACAAGCGCCTGAATAACGCCTTTATGATGCACGCCTCCACCAGCCCGTTCTACCCCCTGTTTGCCGCACTGGATATCAACGCCCGCATGCACGAGGGGCAGAGTGGCCGCAATATGTGGATGGACTGCGTGGTTACCGGCATTGAAGCACGCAAGCTGATCCTGGAGAACTGCCAGTTTATTCGCCCGTTCGTGCCGGAGCTGGTAGATGGCCGTCCGTGGGAAAGCTGGGACACGGCTGAAATTGCCACCGACCTGCGCTTCTTCCACTTTGTGCCGGGTGAAAACTGGCACGCTTTTGAAGGGTATGCCGAGCATCAATACTTTATCGACCCGTGCAAACTGCTGTTGACCACGCCGGGCATCAACGCCCGTACCGGCGAGTATGAGGATTTCGGCGTGCCCGCCACCATCCTGGCTAACTTCCTGCGTGAAAACAGCATCGTGCCGGAGAAATGCGATCTCAACTCGATCCTGTTCCTGCTGACCCCTGCGGAAGATATGGGCAAGCTGCAGCAGCTGGTGGCGCAGCTGGTGCGTTTCGAAAAACTGCTTCAGACCGATGCGCCATTAAAAGAGGTGCTTCCGTCTATCTGTAAGCAATACCCGGAACGCTACGCCGGTTATACCCTGCGCCAGATATGCCAGGAGATGCATGAACTGTACGCCCGCCATAACGTGAAACAGCTGCAAAAAGAGATGTTCCGCAAGTCTCACTTCCCTCGCGTGATGATGAACCCGCAGGACGCAAACTATGCGTATCTGCGTGGTGAGGTTGAACTGGTCTCGCTGCGTGATGCGGAAGGCCGTATTGCCGCCGAAGGCGCCCTGCCTTACCCACCAGGCGTGCTGTGCGTGGTTCCGGGTGAAGTCTGGGGAGGCTCCGTCCTGCGCTACTTTGCCGCGCTGGAAGAGGGTATCAACCTTTTACCGGGCTTCGCACCGGAACTGCAGGGTGTGTACGTCGAGGAGTGTGACGGACGCAAACAGGTTCGCTGTAACGTCATCAAACAACCCGCCGCTCAGCCCGCGCTGCTGAAAGGAGAAAAATTATGAGTAAGTCCAACAAGATGGGCGTGGTGCAGCTGACCATCCTCACCATGGTCAACATGATGGGGTCAGGGATTATTATGCTGCCCACCAAACTTGCCGAGGTGGGTACCATTTCGATTATCTCCTGGCTGGTAACCGCGGTCGGCTCCATGGCGCTGGCATGGGCATTTGCCAAATGCGGAATGTTCAGCCGTAAGTCAGGCGGGATGGGCGGCTACGCCGAATACGCCTTCGGCAAATCTGGCAACTTTATGGCTAACTACACCTATGGCGTGTCGCTGCTGATCGCCAACGTGGCGATTGCCATCTCCGCCGTGGGTTACGGTACGGAGCTGTTTGGTGCCACGCTCAGCCCGGTGCAAATTGGGCTGGCGACCATCGGCGTACTGTGGATCTGCACCGTGGCCAACTTTGGCGGCGCGCGCATCACCGGCCAGCTGAGTAGCATCACCGTCTGGGGCGTGATTATCCCGGTTGTGGGGCTGTGCATCATCGGCTGGTTCTGGTTCAGTCCGACCCTGTACGCGAACTCCTGGAACCCGCACCATGTGCCGTTCTTTTCCGCTGTGGGGTCCTCTATCGCCATGACGTTATGGGCCTTCCTCGGTCTGGAATCTGCCTGTGCTAATGCGGAAGTGGTAGAGAACCCGGAAAAGAACGTCCCGATTGCCGTTCTTGGCGGAACGTTGGGCGCGGCGGTGATCTATATCGTCTCCACTAACGTTATTGCCGGTATCGTACCGAACATGGATTTGGCTAACTCCACGGCGCCGTTTGGGCTGGCCTTCGCGCAGATGTTCACCCCGGAAGTCGGGAAAGTGATCATGGGGCTGATGGTCATGTCCTGTTGCGGTTCACTCCTCGGCTGGCAGTTCACCATTGCGCAGGTGTTTAAATCTTCGGCTGACGAAGGTTACTTCCCGAAAATCTTCTCCCGCGTGACCAAAGCCGATGCGCCGGTGCAGGGCATGCTGGCCATTGTCATCTTCCAGAGCGGATTGTCGCTGATGACCATTAGCCCGTCGCTGAACAGCCAGTTCAACGTGCTGGTCAACCTGGCGGTGGTGACAAATATCATTCCATATATTCTGTCGATGGCGGCGCTGGTGATCATTCAGAAGGTGGCGAAAGTCGATCCCCGTAAAGCACGGGCGGCCAATATTGTGGCACTGATTGGGGCGATTTACAGCTTCTATGCGCTCTACTCATCCGGCCAGGAGGCGATGCTTTATGGTGCGATGGTGACCTTTATGGGCTGGACGCTGTACGGGCTGGTCTCACCGCGGTTTGAATTGAAGAATAAACATAGTTAGGTAAAAGCAAAACGGCAACCCAAGGGTTGCCGTTTTTCGTGTTTTCACCCTCTCCCTGTGGGAGAGGGCCGGGGTGAGGGCATCAGCCCGCACCAAACACCACTTACGCGTTTTTCAGCACTTCGCTGACAATCTCTACCGCTTCTTTCTCAATCTGCTGGCGATGCTCAGCGCCGAGGAAGCTTTCACAATAGATTTTGTACGCATCTTCCGTACCGGATGGACGCGCGGCGAACCAGCCATTTTCGGTCATCACCTTCAGCCCCCCGATAGAGGCACCGTTACCCGGCGCTGCCGTCAGACGGGCCGTGATGGGATCACCGGCCAGCGTGCTGGCACTGACCATCTCCGGAGAGAGTTTAGACAGGGCTGCTTTCTGTGCGGAGGTCGCGCTTGCCTGGATACGGTTGTAGCTCGGTGCACCAAAGCGCGCCGCCAGCTCGTCGTAGTGTTCCTGCGGGTTCTTGCCGGTGACCGCGGTGATCTCCGCCGCCAGCAGACACATGATGATACCGTCTTTGTCGGTTGACCATGGTGTGCCGTCGAAACGCAGGAAGGATGCCCCTGCGCTCTCTTCACCACCAAAGCCGAAGCTGCCGTCATGCAGACCGTCAACAAACCATTTAAAACCCACCGGCACTTCCACCAGCTTGCGACCCAGCGCGTCGACCACGCGGTCGATCATCGCAGAGGAGACCAGCGTTTTACCAACAGCCACCTCTTTGCCCCACTGTGGACGATGCTGGAACAAGTAGTTGATTGCCACAGCCAGGTAGTGGTTAGGGTTCATCAGACCGGCCGGGGTAACGATACCGTGGCGGTCATAATCCGGGTCGTTGGCGAAGGCCAGATCGAATTTGTCACGCAGTGCCAGCAGGCCTGCCATCGCGCACTCGGAGGAGCAGTCCATACGGATCGCGCCGTCTTTATCAAGGTGCATAAAGCGGAAGGTCTGATCGACGTGATCGTTAACGATGGTCAGATCCAGCTTGTAATGCTCTGCAATGCGTTTCCAGTATTCAATACCAGAGCCGCCCAGCGGATCCACACCCAGCTTCAGGCCGGCTTTCTGGATAGCCGCCATATCGACGATATCCGCCAGCCCCTCCACGAACGGCTGCACCAGATCCTGCTCTTTCACGTGGCCGGACGCCATGGCCGCATCCAGAGAAATACGCTTAACGCCTTTCAGACCATCGGCCAGTAAGGCGTTGGCGCGGTCTTCCACCACTTTGGTGACGTTGGTATCTGCCGGGCCACCGTTAGGTGGGTTGTATTTGATACCACCGTCTTCCGGCGGGTTGTGAGAAGGCGTGATAACGATACCGTCAGCCTGTGGGCCACCTTTTTTGTTGTGCACAAGGATAGCGTTAGAGACGGCAGGCGTTGGGGTGAAACCGTTATTTTCCTGCACAATTACATCAACGCCGTTCGCCGCCAGAACTTCCAGCACGGAAATGAATGCCGGTTCAGACAGGGCGTGAGTATCTTTCCCCACGTAGCACGGACCGGTAACACCGTTTTTGGCGCGCTCTTCCGCGATGGCCTGAGCAATGGCCAGAATGTGCGGTTCGTTAAAGCTATGGCGTGCCGCGCTACCGCGATGGCCTGATGTCCCAAACTTCACTGCGTGTTCTGCGTTGCCCACGACCGGTTTCAGCACATAATACTGCGCGGTCAGCTGAGCGACGTTAATCAAATCGCTTTGTTGTGCAGGTTGGCCTGCACGGCTGTGATTTGCCATTACCGGGTCCTTCTGATGCAAGGGTTAAATTGTACCGCAAACCTTTTCAATCAATTCCGCCGGGAGCTGCATGGACTGCATGATGTGTTCAACCATGCTGCACTTGCGGCCCGTATTGGTATTGGTGATGACCCAGTACGGTGTGCCAGGGACATGTTTAGGTTTGGTCTGGTTGCCATTTTGCAGCAGCGTCTGCTCGTCGCCCGCGAAATAGACGCGCGTGCGACCGTGCAGCGACTCAGTCGCTTCAGCAAACGCCTTGTTATCCAGTGAATAAAGTGTAGACAGCACCAGCATGAAGCGGTTGACCGCTTTTTTCTGCTCTGCATATTCATCAGACAGCAGCAGCTCGCGCATCGCACGTACTTTGTCTTTCACCTGCACGACGGCAGGTTTTGCTTGTGCAACAACACTCGGCTGAGACACGACATCTTTAGTGGCTGGGGTAGCAGACGGTGAGGCGGCGGAAATTTTAAGCATACGCCGTAAAATGTCGGACGCGCTCTCCCCGATATGCCGCGTTTGGCTGGCAATAAACTGATAGAGTTCGTCATCAACTTCGATTGTTTTCATCTTAATCCAGTGCGATATCTTATCTGAATACAAGTCGTTGAGATTATAAAGTCAAATCCCAACAGCGGATAGCGTCAAACCAGGTTGGCGGCAAAAGTCAGATTAAACTGGAACCTTGCAGCCGGGCGGCAGAATGGTCAACATAATACCCTAACCTGTCACACCTAAAAAAAGAACTTTGCCATGAAATTGAATACCCGAGCGCAATCTGCACAATCGCCGAACACGAATCCTCCCATCGTACTGGTTCACGGGCTGTTTGGCAGCCTGGATAACCTGGGCGTGCTGGCGCGCGATCTGGTTACCGATCACGATATTTTGCAGGTGGATATGCGAAATCATGGCCTTTCCGGGCGTTCAGAAGAGATGACCTATGCGGCCATGGCGCAGGATCTGCTGGATACGCTGGATGCCAACAATCTCGAGAAAGTGACGTTGATCGGGCATTCAATGGGCGGCAAAGCGGTCATGGCACTGACGGCTCTGGCACCAGAAAGAATAAGTGGCCTGGTGGTCATAGATGTCGCCCCGGTGGATTACCACGTGCGTCGCCATGATGAGATTTTCGCCGCCATCAACGCGGTGACCAACGCTGGCGTCTCGACGCGCCAACAGGCAGCTGTCGTTATGCGTGAGCATCTGGATGAAGAAGGGGTTATCCAGTTTCTGCTGAAATCGTTCGTTGACGGCCAGTGGCGGTTCAACGTGCCGGTGCTGTGGGAGCAGTACGATAACATCGTTGGTTGGGAAACCGTTCCGGCATGGCCGCACCCTACCCTCTTCATTCGTGGCGGCAATTCGCCCTACGTTACCGACGCCTGTCGCGATACCCTGCTGGCGCAATTCCCGCAGGCACGCGCTCATGTCATAGCTGGCGCCGGACATTGGGTTCATGCGGAAAAACCAGACGCCGTCTTACGCGCCATTCGCCGCTATCTGACTGATACGGCAAATTGATTAAAAAGAGAGCGACTGGAAGGCTGCGGGCTTCCAGTCGTTGGCGTGCCGTTTTTGGTGATGTATGATGGCGCGCTTATCGCCCAGGCATTAGCAGGGCGGCGTGTTTCCCCCGAAGTCTCAGAATCATGGCCAAAGAACAAACGGACCGTACGACACTAGATCTGTTCGCGAATGAGCGTCGACCGGGACGACCAAAAACGAATCCGCTTTCGCGCGACGAACAGCTGCGTATTAATAAACGCAACCAGCTTAAACGCGATAAAAATCGTGGGCTTAAGCGTGTCGAACTGAAGCTCAACGCCGACGCTGTCGATGCGCTAAACGAACTGGCTGACGCACGTAATATCAGCCGCAGCGAGCTGATCGAAGAGATGTTACTCACCCAACTCGAGACCATGCGCAGTAAGGCATAAGTCCGAAAAATCCCTTTATTACCCTTTTCATGTAGCACAGAGTGCAGTCCTGCGCGATAGCTGTTTCCGCAGGGTTGCCTGTTCTGCTATTATTGCCTTTATCCGTGGACAAATTGCGCCACCATACCATTAAGTATCAAGAGGTTATTTTACTCATGGCAATTATCGGCATTTTCTTCGGCAGTGATACCGGCAATACCGAAAATATCGCAAAAAACATTCAAAAACAGCTCGGTAAAGACGTTGCCGATGTGCACGACATCGCCAAGAGCAGCAAAGAAGATCTCGAAGGCTATGACATCCTGCTGCTGGGTATTCCGACCTGGTATTACGGTGAAGCCCAGTGTGACTGGGATGATTTCTTCCCAACGCTGGAAGAGGTGGATTTCAACGGCAAGCTGGTTGCCCTGTTTGGCTGCGGCGACCAGGAAGACTATGCAGAGTACTTCTGTGATGCGCTGGGCACCATCCGCGACATTATTGAGCCAAACGGTGCCGTTATTGTAGGTCACTGGCCTACTGCTGGTTACCACTTCGAAGCGTCTAAAGGTCTGGCAGACGACGATCACTTCGTGGGTCTGGCGATTGACGAAGACCGTCAGCCAGAACTGACCGCCGAGCGCGTTGAAAAATGGGTTAAGCAGATCCGTGAAGAGCTGCACCTGGACGATATTCTCAACGCCTGATGATTCTTGCGGCGCAACGGTGGTTGCGCCCATAAACCAGGTCAAACCGATTAAATTAATTGCTACAATCTTTTAACTTTTTCGCCCAGACCTGTACAATGACCCCCTGATAAAACGTGGCTTTCACAATGCAAGTTTGTTGGTGATACCACGTTTTTATAAGCATACTTTACCTGAGACTTGCAGTTTTCATTTAGCCATGGCAGTTCTATAATGAGACGCATTATCCCGGGTGCAATTTCTGTCACTTCCTACAGAAGTGAATCGTTTAGCAACAGGACAGATTCCGCATGACTGACAACAATACCGCATTAAAGAAGGCTGGCCTGAAAGTTACGCTTCCTCGGTTAAAAATCCTTGAAGTGCTTCAGGGTCCAGACAATCACCATGTCAGTGCGGAAGACCTTTATAAGCGTCTTATCGACATGGGCGAAGAGATTGGGCTGGCAACCGTCTATCGTGTGCTGAACCAGTTTGATGACGCGGGCATTGTCACTCGTCATAATTTCGAAGGCGGTAAATCTGTATTCGAACTGACTCAACAGCATCACCACGATCACCTGATCTGCCTGGATTGCGGCAAGGTCATTGAATTCAGCGATGATTCCATTGAATCTCGCCAGCGTGAAATCGCCGCACGTCACGGTATCCGCCTGACGAACCACAGCCTGTACCTGTATGGTCATTGCGCTGAAGGCGATTGCCGCGAAGACGATCACGCGCACGACGCGAAATAAACACGTTTCATACTCTGAGCCAGCCGCAAGGTTGGCTTTTTTTTGCCTGCTGTCTGGCAAAAAAAAAGCCCGGCAGCGCAGCGCTACCGGGCATGATAACAGCGGGTTAAAGGCTGTTGTTGCTGCGAATCTCTTTCCAGATCTGATCGCAACGCTTCGCGACTTCCTGATCGTTACCGGTTTTACGCGCCTGGATACAGGCCTGATAATCCATTACACGAATATTCTCCTGGGTTGCGAACTGTTCATGCGCTTTCTCTTTTTTCAGCACATTCAGCACGCTCTGACAGGCTTCGATCTTCTCCGGCGAACCTTCCGCCGTATTGATACACGCGCTGTAGGCTTCTTTCAGACGGGAGTCCTCTTTCGAGGCCTGATTCTGCGCACAAGCCACCAGTCCCGATGCCAGCAACGCGACGATTACAATCTTTTTCATATGTAGTCTCCGGTCCGGCGGGAATTACCCCGCCGGACGAGTCATCAGAAGATGGTGAACGGTGCGATAACCATGAATTTCACGTCGCGTTCATCCTGGAAGATGTTGCCGTAACCGCCCGCGTAGCTCGGGATATCGGAGTGGTTGTCGTATTGTGTAAAGTGCAGTTTGAACATGGTCCCTTTGGCGCGACCATCCTGCAGGGTGTAGATCGCATCCAGGCTGTAAGCGGATTCTTTGAGACGATAGTTTGGATCGTAGTATGCGTCTGGCGTTGCCATATCAGCAGGCTTCGCATCCCATGCGTAGGCGTAAGATGCCCCCACCGCCCAGCCTGGCAGGTTCCAGTTTTTCAGATCATACATTGCGCCGAAGAAGACTGCTTTTTCGCCATCGGCGTTGAAGTCGGAACGGTTATCCCACCAGATATCCAGACGACCGTTTGAAGAGGCATAGGTTGGGGTCATACGCTGCAGGAAGTAGCCCTGCTGCCCTTCCGCTTTTACCCACGTTCCTTCAAGACGCAAATCTACCTGACCGACTTTGTAGCCGAAGGTCAGCGCCTGCAACCACGCCGTGCCGTCATAAATATCATTCACGCCACCATCACTGACTTTATCTCGCGTACCGTAGAACTGGTAGCTGGTACTCAGCGGGCTACCCGCGATGTCAAATTTATAACTGGCCTTAGCAAAATACTGATCGATATAACCTTCCGCCTGACCAAATGCCGCTTCAAGCACTAAATCATTTTTAAAGTCGTACTTCGCGCCCAGCGAGTGAAGATAATCTACTTTGGTCTTTTTATCGTTCTGGTAGAACTTGTCCATTTCGATATGCCACGGCGCTTTATACTCGTTGGTCCACATATACGAGAAGCTCAACGCACCTGCGTCACCGTAATCAAAATTGGCGCCCGCTTCTGCCCCCTGATAGGTACCTGGCATAAAGCTCCAGTGCGGTGCTAACAGGGTTTGACCGGTTGGCTGAATATAACCACCGCGCGCCCATACCGGGCCGTATTTAAATTTCGCGGCAGCTTTATACAGGCTGATACCGCTTTTATCTCCGGACCAGTCTTCTTTATACGCTTTATTACTGGAGGAGAAGGCTATTTCGTTCGGGTGGCCGCTGTCACCATTTTCCGCCATTTCAATTGCCGTGAAGGCGGCAATATCCAGGCCGAACATATCGGCAGCGTAACCAGACTGGAAATCCAGATTGGCGTTCCAGGTAGAGTGAGAAAGGTTCGTTTTATATTTATCTTCCGTGACATCTTTACGGTCACGTTCACGCTGCCAGTAATAAATACCGCCCGTGAGGGTTGAATCATCGATGAAGCCTGCTGCTTTAGCGTCTGGCGTCACCACCAGGCCTGACATTGCTGTCACACCGGCAATAGCCAGCGCCAGCGCACTACGTTTGCCACTGAACGTACGCATAGATTATTCCTCTTTGACGAATTAAAACGCCTAAAACGGCGAAAAATATAAAAGACCTGATGGTCAGGGGTAGTCGGAAATACCCTCGAATAACTACCGTCTTTAGGTTATTTTTCGCGACGCGAATTATCAATGCTTTTCGGTGGCTAAAACTCAGGATTATGACGAAGAGCACATAATTGGTAGTGCTTTGTAACATTTAACGGGATGCCAGAACTGGCGGGGGAAAAGGCCGATTTTCAATAAGTAACGCGTTAAATGATATTCTTTTTACGGTGCATCAGACAATTGGAAGGGGATAAACTTTTTTTAAAAAAAATAAGTAGCACCACATTGACCTGTTATTTTAATAAACGCTATTTGGCTACCGCTTTAAAAGCATGATCACTCTATAAAAAAACGCCGCATTACGCGGCGTTTGTTTCTCATTGACCAGCGCGGCGTTATTATTCGCCGATCTTCGTCCAGGTATCACGCAGACCAACCGTACGGTTAAATACCGGTTTTTCAGCGGTGCTGTGACGGCTGTCCAGGCAGAAGTAACCTTCACGTTCAAACTGGAACGCTTTACCCGCCTCAGCCGCTTTCAGGGATGGCTCAGCGTAACCCTGTTTGATGACCAGCGATTCCGGGTTGATGGTCGCCAGGAAGTCTTCTGCTGCGCCTGGGTTAGGCACGCTGAACAGACGATCGTACAGACGAATCTCTACCGGCAGCGCGTGTGATGCACTGACCCAGTGGATCACGCCTTTCACCTTACGACCGTCCGCTGGATCTTTGCTCAGAGTCTCGGCATCGTAAGTGCAGAAGATCGTGGTGATGTTGCCTTCAGCATCTTTCTCTACGCGCTCAGCCTTGATCACATAGGCGTTACGCAGACGCACCTCTTTACCGAGCACCAGTCGCTTGTACTGTTTGTTCGCTTCTTCGCGGAAGTCAGCACGATCGATCCAGATTTCACCACTGAACGGTACGTCACGGCTGCCCATCTCCGGTTTGTTCGGATGGTTAGGCATCGAGACCATTTCGCTCGCACCCTGCGGATAGTTTTCGATAACCAGTTTTACCGGGTCGATAACGGCCATCGCGCGCGGCGCGTTTTCGTTCAGATCTTCACGAATGCAGGATTCCAGAGACGCCATCTCAATGGTGTTATCCTGCTTGGTCACGCCAATGCGTTTGCAGAACTCACGGATTGACGCCGCGGTGTAGCCACGACGGCGTAGACCAGAGATGGTCGGCATACGTGGGTCGTCCCAGCCTTCAACGTGCTTATCGGTCACCAGCAGGTTCAGCTTACGCTTGGACATCACGGTGTATTCCAGATTCAGACGAGAGAACTCGTACTGACGCGGATGCACCGGAATCGTGATGTTATCCAGCACCCAGTCGTACAGACGACGGTTGTCCTGGAATTCCAGCGTACACAGCGAGTGGGTGATGCCTTCCAGCGCATCGCTGATGCAGTGGGTGAAGTCGTACATCGGGTAGATGCACCACTTGTTACCGGTCTGGTGATGTTCAGCGAATTTAATGCGGTACAGCACCGGGTCGCGCATCACGATAAACGGTGATGCCATATCGATTTTGGCACGCAGGCACGCTTTACCTTCCTCGAAGCCACCAGCACGCATTTTTTCAAACAGCGCCAGGTTCTCTTCCACGCTGCGATCGCGGAACGGGCTGTTTTTACCCGGTGCCGTCAGCGTGCCGCGGTATTCACGGATTTCATCCGCAGAGAGCTCGTCAACATAGGCCAGACCTTTATTGATCAGCTCAACGGCATAGGCATACAGCTGATCGAAATAGTCAGAGGAGTAGCAGATATCGCCAGACCAGTTGAAGCCCAGCCATTGCACGTCGTTCTTAATGGACTCAACGTATTCGATGTCTTCTTTTACTGGGTTGGTGTCATCGAAACGCAGGTTGCACTGCCCCTGGTAATCCTGTGCGATACCAAAGTTCAGGCAGATCGATTTGGCGTGACCAATGTGCAGGTAGCCATTTGGCTCCGGCGGGAAACGCGTATGCACCGTGGTGTGCTTACCACTGGCCAGATCTTCATCGATGATCTGACGAATAAAGTTACTCGGGCGGGCTTCTGCCTCACTCATCGTGGATTCCTCAAAGCGTAAACAACGTATAACGGCATATGATCTTATAAGCCGGACGTAGTGACAACCCTTAAAACGTCCCGGAAGAAAATAATGGGGGCATTTGCTGCAAAAAAAAGCGGCGGAGGATCTCCCCCGCCGCTTAAGGCATGACTCTACTCAGGAGCGATTACTTGCCTTTAATCTCATACAGTGGCGTTTGCCCCGCAACCACCTGACCTTTCGCCTGAAGCACCAGGCCGCTGAAGTCGTCGATGTTGCTGCATACCACCGGGCTTATCATCGAACGGGCATTGGCGTTCAGGAAGTCCAGATCCATTTCCAGAATCGGCTGGCCTGCAACCACTTCTGCGCCCTCTTCCACCAGGCGAGTAAAGCCCTGGCCGTTCAGCGCAACGGTATCAATACCCATATGAACCACGATCTCCGCGCCTTTTTCGGTTTCGAGGCAGAACGCGTGGTTGGTGTTAAAGATTTTCACGATGGTGCCCGCCGCAGGAGACACAACGGTTTTCTCCGTTGGTTTCACCGCAACACCGTCACCGACCGCTTTGCTGGCAAACGCTTCGTCAGGTACCTGCTCAAGCGCGACCACCTCACCCGTAACCGGTGAAACCAGCGCGGCGATAGTAGCGGCGTTTGGTACAGCCTGCGGTTTAGCAACCGGAGCATCAGCCACAGGCGCGCTATCCGTTGAGGCAGCAGCAACCGGTCCACGGGCAACCACTTTTTTCATTTCATCGCCGATAGATTCGGCTTTCGCACCCACAATAACCTGGATGGTTTGTTTGTTCAGTTTCACCACACCAGACGCGCCCAGGCGTTTGCACATGGCATCGCTTACGCGCGCAGAGTCGCCAACGGTCAGACGCAGACGGGTAATACAGGCATCAATGGCTTTCAGGTTGTCGGTACCGCCTACCGCGGCGATATAGCTGGTTGCCAGCTGGGTCAACCCTTCTTCGGTATTGCTGTTTGCTTCACTGGTTACGACGTCATCTTTTGTATCTTCGCGGCCCGGCGTTTTAAGGTTAAACATACGAATAACCGCGCTGAACAGGAGAAAGTAGACAACGAAGAACACCAGGCCCATCACAACCAGCATCCAGACGTTTTTGCTGGCTGCCGGCAGGTTGTACATCAACACGTAGTCGATCGCACCGGCAGAGAAGGAGAAGCCCGCGTGAATGCCCAGCAGAGTGGCCACAAACAGGCTGATACCGGTAAGCACCGCGTGCATGAGGTACAGCAGCGGGGCCAGGAACATGAACAGGAATTCCAGTGGCTCAGTAACACCGGTCAGGAACGCCGTTACCGCAACGGAGAGCAGCATGCCGCCAACCATTGGGCGACGCGCTTTTGGCGCGGCCAGATACATTGCCAGTGCAGCGCCCGGCAGACCAAACATCATGATTGGGAAGAAACCGGACATGAACATGCCCGCGGTGCCGTCACCCGCGTAGAAGCGGTTGATATCACCGTGGAATACGGTACCTGCCGCGTTGGTGAACTCACCAATCTGGAACCATGCGATGGTGTTCAGAACCTGATGCAGGCCGGTTGGGATCAGCAGACGGTTGATGAAACCGAAGATACCTGCACCCATTGCGCCCGCAGACACGATCCACTCACCGCCTGCATGAATGGCATGCTGTACCGGCGGCCAGACATAACCAAAGATAGCGGCCAGAATCAGACAGAAAAAGCCTGTCGCAATCGGGACAAAGCGTTTTCCGCCAAAGAAGCTCAGGAAATCTGGCAGTTTGATACCCGCCCAACGGTTGTACACTGCACCGCCGACCAGACCGGTAATAATACCCGCCAGAACACCCATGTTGATTTCAGGGTTGATGGTTACCATCGCTTTGGTCAGGATGAAATAACCGACTGCCCCTGCCAGCGCCGCGGCACCCGCGCTGTCTTTAGACCAGCTGGACGCCACGCCGATGGCGAAAATCAGCGCCAGGTTGTCAAATATCGCACCACCCGCTTGCGCGATAAACGGCACGTTAAGAAGATCGGGTTGCCCGAATCGCAACAGCAGTGCTGCAACCGGTAGCACGGCGATAGGGAGCTGCAAAGCCCTACCGAGGCGCTGGAAAAAACCTAAAATATTCATCCTATTCCCCCTACGAGACCCTTGTTAAGGCTCGTGCATTAACTATGTTTTTTATTGTGTCACGAACTAGAAATACAGTTGATGATTCACTGGCATTGTGAGTGTGTGAAAAATTAATTCGTATCGCAAATTAAAAGCGTACTTTTTGTGATTTTTGTCACCAAATATCGTTTATCACCCTCCCTTTCACTGGCTAACATCGAAAACTTATTTTATCATTCGAAAAATCAAGACGGATTGATCCGGCCTGAAAGGTTCCAGGTTACGCTTAAGTATCAGGTCCCGATACCCATCCGCCCACTCTTCTACTTAAACTCTTGAGGTGAACAATGAGACTGATTCCCCTGGCAACTGCTGAACAAGTCGGTAAATGGGCCGCTCGCCATATCGTTAACCGTATCAACGCCTTCAAACCAACCGCCGATCGTCCTTTCGTACTTGGCCTCCCTACCGGCGGCACACCGCTGACCGCATATAAAGCACTGGTAGAGATGCACAAAGCAGGCCAGGTTAGCTTCAAACACGTTGTCACCTTCAACATGGATGAATATGTCGGCTTACCGAAGGATCACCCGGAAAGCTACCATAGCTTCATGCACCGTAATTTCTTTGATCACGTTGATATTCCAGCTGAAAACATTAACCTGCTGAATGGAAACGCGCCTGATATTGACGCAGAATGCCGTCAGTATGAAGAAAAAATCCGTTCTTACGGTAAAATCCACCTGTTTATGGGCGGTGTGGGTAACGATGGTCATATCGCGTTTAACGAACCCGCGTCGTCACTGGCGTCCCGTACCCGTATTAAAACGCTGACCCATGACACGCGCGTGGCAAACTCCCGCTTCTTTGATGGCGATGTGAACCAGGTTCCTAAATATGCCCTGACCGTCGGTGTCGGCACGCTGCTGGATGCCGAAGAAGTGATGATTCTGGTCCTGGGCAGCGTGAAAGCGCAGGCGCTCCAGGCTGCCGTTGAAGGCAACGTAAACCACATGTGGACCATCAGCTGCCTGCAGCTGCATCCAAAATCCGTCATCGTCTGTGACGAACCGTCCACGATGGAACTGAAGGTGAAGACGCTGAAATACTTCAACGAGTTAGAAGCTGAGAACATCAAAGGTCTGTAATTGAATAACCGCCTCTTCATGAAGAGGCGGCCGCTTTTTTTAACCGGGGGTCGTTATGTACGCTTTAACCCACGGTCGGATTTATACCGGCCATGAAATTCTGGATGACCATGCGATTGTTATCGCCAATGGCCTGATTGAACGTGTTTGTCCGCTGGCAGAGCTGCCGCCGGAGATTGAACAGCGCTCACTCAATGGAGCAGTAATCTCCCCCGGTTTTATCGACGTACAGCTGAACGGCTGCGGCGGTGTGCAGTTTAACGACACCGCAGACGCCGTCACCGTCGAAACGCTGGAAATCATGCAGAAAACGAACGAGAAATCGGGCTGCACCAGCTATCTGCCAACCCTCATCACCAGCAGCGATGAGCTGATGAAACAGGGTATCCGCGTTATGCGTGAATACCTGGCGAAACACCCAAATCAGGCTCTGGGTCTGCACCTTGAAGGGCCATGGCTGAATATAGTCAAGAAAGGCACGCATAATCCGGATTATGTGCGTAAGCCTGATGCCGAACTGGTTGACTATATGTGTGCCAATGCGGATGTGATCACCAAAGTGACGCTGGCACCTGAAATGACCGGTACTGACGTGATCAGCAAACTGGCCGCCGCCGGGATTGTCGTGTCAGCGGGCCATTCAAACGCCACGCTGAAAGAGGCAAAAGCCGGTTTCCGTGCGGGTATTACCTTTGCGACACACCTGTATAACGCCATGCCGTATATCACGGGTCGTGAACCGGGGCTGGTCGGGGCGATTCTGGATGAGCCAGACGTTTACTGCGGCATCATCGCGGACGGTTTACACGTCGATTACACCAACATTCGCAACGCCAAGCGGCTGAAAGGTGACAAGCTTTGCCTGGTGACGGATGCCACCGCACCGGCAGGTGCAAATATTGAGCAGTTCATTTTTGCCGGTAAAACAATATACTACCGCAACGGACTGTGTGTGGATGAAAACGGTACGTTGAGCGGCTCCTCCCTGACCATGATTGAAGGCGTGCGTAACCTGGTCGAGCATTGCGGCATTGCGCTTGAAGAAGTGCTGCGCATGGCAACCCTTTATCCTGCGCGTGCCATCGGCGTGGATAAACAGCTCGGCAGAATTGCACCAGGCATGGTTGCAAACCTGACGGCATTCACACACGATTATAAAATTATTAAGACCATCGTTAATGGTAACGAGGTCGTCACTGAGTAAGTAAAAGTATGACACCAGGCGGACAAGCTCAAATCGGTAATGTCGATCTCGTTAAACAGCTTAACAGCGCGGCGGTATATCGCCTGATTGACCAACACGGGCCAATCTCACGTATTCAGATAGCCGAACAAAGCCAGCTTGCTCCCGCCAGCGTGACAAAAATTACACGTCAGCTTATTGAGCGCGGCCTGATCAAAGAAGTCGATCAGCAGGCCTCCACCGGAGGCCGCCGCGCAATTTCCATCATCACCGAAACCCGCAATTTTCAGGCCATTGGCGTTCGTCTTGGTCGCCATGACACCACCCTGACGCTTTACGATCTGAGCAGTAAAGCCATTGCCGAAGAGCACTACCCTCTTCCGGAGCGCACCCAGGAGACACTGGAGCACGCGCTGCTCAATACCATCGCGCACTTTATCGAAAGCTGTCAGCGCAAGATCCGCGAGCTCATCGCCATTTCGGTGATCCTGCCCGGGCTGGTTGATCCGGAAAGCGGTGTCATTCGTTATATGCCACATATCCCGGTCGAGAACTGGGCGCTGGTGGAGGCGCTGGAAAAGCGTTTTAAGGTGACCTGCTTTGTGGGTCACGACATCCGCTCGCTGGCGCTGGCCGAGCACTACTTTGGTGCGAGTCAGGACTGTGAAGACTCTATTCTGGTGCGTGTGCACCGCGGTACCGGGGCGGGCATTATCTCCAACGGACGTATCTTTATTGGCCGTAACGGCAACGTGGGCGAGATTGGTCATATCCAGGTGGAACCGCTTGGCGAGCGCTGCCACTGCGGTAATTTTGGCTGTCTTGAAACGGTTGCCGCCAACGCGGCCATTGAGCATCGCGTCCGTCATCTGCTGGAACAAGGCTACCAGAGCCGCGTGACGCTGGATGATTGTAAAATCGGTACCATCTGCAAAGCCGCCAATAAAGGCGATGCGCTGGCCTGCGAAGTGATCGAACAGGTCGGGCGCCACCTCGGCAAAACCATTGCCATTGCCATCAACCTTTTTAATCCGCAAAAAGTGGTGATTGCAGGTGAAATCGTCGAGGCGGAAAAAGTGTTACTGCCCGCGATTGAAGGCTGCATTAACACCCAGGCGTTGAAAGCGTTTCGTCAGAATTTACCGGTCGTGCGTTCGACGCTGGATCACCGCTCTGCGATTGGCGCGTTTGCGCTGGTCAAACGCGCCATGCTCAACGGGATCCTGTTGCAGCATTTGCTGGAAAGCTAATCGGGACTTATAGTAACGCCTTCTTTTTTTGATGTCGGATTGTTCATGACCATTAAGAATGTAATTTGTGATATTGACGGCGTGCTGATGCACGACAACGTCGCCGTGCCAGGTGCTGCGGAGTTTCTACACCGCATCATCGACAAAGGAATGCCGCTGGTTCTTCTCACGAACTACCCTTCCCAAACCGGTCAGGATCTGGCGAACCGTTTTGCCACTGCGGGCATCAACGTACCGGACAGCGTGTTTTATACCTCCGCAATGGCGACGGCAGATTTTTTGAAGCGTCAGGAAGGGAAAAAAGCCTACGTGGTCGGTGAAGGTGCGCTGATCCACGAGCTGTATAAAGCAGGCTTTACCATTACCGATGTGAACCCGGACTTTGTGATCGTCGGCGAAACGCGCTCGTTTAACTGGGAGATGATGCATAAGGCCGCCTACTTTGTCGCCAGCGGCGCGCGCTTTATCGCCACCAACCCGGATACGCACGGCCGCGGTTTCTATCCGGCCTGCGGCGCACTGTGCGCCGGTATCGAAAAAATCTCCGGTCGTAAACCGTTTGTGGTCGGTAAACCGAGCCCGTGGATCATTCGTGCCGCGCTGAACACGATGCAGGCCCACTCTGAAGAGACGGTGATTGTCGGTGATAACCTGCGCACCGATATTCTGGCCGGTTTCCAGGCGGGTCTGGAGACCATTCTGGTGCTCTCCGGTGTCTCTCAACTTGATGACATTGATTCGATGCCGTTCCGGCCGAGCTGGATCTACCCCTCCGTCGACGAAATTGACATCATCTGATTGAAGTCATCACTCTGTGGATGCTCTTTACCGGGGCATCCATTTTCTTTCTCAGCTAACCAAGGTAATTGATCATTTATTAATTGCCTCCTCTCTGAGCCATAACATTATTCTCATCGAATTTTCTGTCTATTCTGTAAAAATGTGATCGGTTATGAGAAAAGGAATTCTCGTAATTCGAATGGCATTTTTTATAATAGATTTATTTTTCATCGACCCTACCCTAGAGATACTTGTATGGTAGATGGAAATAATCTTATGACAACGCAACCCTGTAATAAGAAAACGACACCTTACAGCCCATGCTGGCTTCCCTCCCCCTCAGGCGACATCTGGCTTATTCGCTATCTTCAGTCCGTTCATCTGGCAGAGCAGATGAATCCAGTAAAGGCTACCCTTTGTGCAGAAATTCAGGCTTTGAATGCTAATGTAATATTCGTTGACGAAGCCGAAAGCGCCACAATTATCTTCAGGCTCTCAACAACGCCATCGCAGAATAGCGAGCAATTTTCTATTGTTGTGGCTGAAAATACAATATCAATTACCGCAAATGACTGGTCGGGGTTATTGTACGCCTGGTTTCATCTACTCAGACATAATGAATCCCCCGCCGGATTACCTCTTATTATTAATGAGCAGCCCGCATTCACCATTCGAATGATTAATCACTGGGACAATATGGACGGTACCATTGAACGTGGGTATGCCGGGAACTCATTATTTTTCTGCAACAATCAGATCAGCTACGACGCCGAACGTCTGTACCAGTACGCGCGACTGTTAGCCAGCGTCGGCATTAATGCCATCGCAATAAATAATGTCAACGTCCATCACCATGAAACCGCCTTGATCGAGGAGTCACACCTTCCTGCAGTTTCACAGATTGCCACCATTTTCCGTCAATACGCCATCCGGCTCTTTTTGAGCATTAACTTTGCGGCTCCCGTCGAATCGGGGGCACTCGACACTGCCGACCCGCTTGATAATACCGTTATCGACTGGTGGCAAGCCGCGGCCAGACGCATTTATAGCCATATTCCCGATTTCGGGGGTTACATCGTCAAGGCCGATTCTGAACACCGACCAGGCCCTTTTACCTATCAACGCACCCACGCCGACGGTGCAAACATGCTGGCCAGAACCCTGGCTCCGGTAGGGGGCGTCGTTTACTGGCGGTGCTTTGTGTATAACTGCCAGCAAAAATGGTACGACCGCACCACAGATCGAGCAAAAGCGGCCTGGGAACACTTCTCACCGCTGGATGGTCACTTTGATGATAACGTCATTTTGCAGATCAAAAGCGGACCGATGGATTTTCAGGTTCGCGAGCCCGTCTCCCCGCTTCTTGGGGGAATGGTCAACACCAATAAAGTCATGGAATTGCAGATCACTCAGGAATATACGGGGCAGCAGATCGACTTATGCTGGCTGGTACCACAGTGGAAAACCATTCTTAACTTCGACACCCGACCAGGCGAACATCACGCGCTGATTAGCGACATTCTCGCTGGAAAATCACACCATAACATGCGGCACACAGGCGTCACCGCCGTTGTGAATACTGGGGACAGCCCCTGCTGGACCGGGCATCCACTTGCTCAGGCCAATCTGTATGGCTATGGCCGGCTGCTGTGGGATCCGCAGACAGACGAACGCACCCTTGCGGAGGAGTGGTGCCAGTTGACCCTCTCTTCCGACCCTCTGGTGGTGAAAACAGTCAGTCAGATGCTCCTGAGCAGCTGGCAAACGTACGAAAATTATACCGCGCCACTGGGGATCGGCTGGATGGTGCAGCCCCATCATCACTACGGTCCTGCCATTGATGGATACGAGTACAGCTGTTGGGGCACCTACCATTATGCCGATCGTTATCGCCTTGGCGTCGACAGAACCCATGGCAGGGGTACCGGTTTCGTTAAGCAGTATCATCCGTTGAATTGTCAAATGTATAACAACCCGCATCGCTGCCCGCAGGAGCTCCTGCTTTTTTTCCACTCTCTACAGTATCGCCATGTTCTCCCCTCCGGGAAAACGCTTATTCAGCATATATATGACAGCCATTTTAACGGTGCCAGCCAGGTCGAAGAGTACCTGCAGCAATGGCAAACACTGAAACAAAGAATTGATGACGATATTTTCGAGGAAGTGCTTCTGCGTTTACAAAAACAGTTGGTGAATGCCCGGGACTGGCGAGACCAGATCAACACCTATTTTTATCGTAAATCCAGAATCAAGGATTGCCGCAACCGCACGATTTACCCGTAGAAGGGCCGCTATTTTCTGTTCAGCGCAGATTAGCAGAAAAGTGTACTGAGGATTAACACCGTACTTTCTGGAGAAAGTTTATGGACACCCCTGTTGCAATAAAATTGAGAACGTATATCGGTTATGGAATGACAGATCTCTTTTCCAGCGGAGCATTTGCCATTATAGCCGCATGGATGATGTATTTTTTTACTAACTTTGCCGGTTTAACCCCGATTGAAGGGGGATCCATTCTCTTTATCGCCAAAATTATCGACACGTTTATTAGCCCTTGCGTGGGCTATATCACCGATAACATTGGCAATACCCGATTAGGGAAACGCTTTGGCCGTCGACGCCTGTTTTTGCTGGCTGGCGCTGCGCTGGTGTATGTCTTTTCTCTACTCTGGATACCGGGTATGCCCTGGATCTATTATCTGTTCGTTTATATTGCCGTCGAGATTATCGCCGCGCTGGTGATTATCCCCTGGGAAACGCTGGCTTCTGAAATGACCGACGACTATAAGCAGCGCAGTATCCTCTCCGCAATCCGACTGTTTTATGGTGGTTTCAGTACCTGGCTGGCAACCTTTTTACCCGGACGGTTATTCGCCCATTTCGGTACATCTGACAGTAAAGTCTTTTTTATTAATGGGGTGATATTTTCTATTATCTTTATGTTTGCACTCCTTATCACCTGGTCGACAACCTGGGAGCGTAAACAGGGCCCCTCCGAATCGGTAGCGTCTGCCAGTCGTTTTAACCTGAAGTCTATTTTCTTAGATATGGCATCAACGCTGCGGATCCGTTGTTTCCGTCAGCACCTGACCATGTATATCTTCTCGTTTACTTCCTTAGATCTGTTCTATACGGTTTTTATCTATTTTGTTATTTACTCTCTCAACGGTGATGCCATCCTTGCTTCAAACCTGCTGGCCATCGGGATCTTTTTGACAGGGTGGAGCAATGCGCTGATGGCCTGGGCGGTCATCCGTTACGGGCAAACGCTGTGCCTGAAAGTCTGCCTTATTGTCAGCCTGGTGTCGTTTTTTATCTTTGGCGGCCTCTCTCTCTGGCGACCGGTATCCATTATCCCCATTATGTATGCCACCTCACTGCTCTATCAGTTTTTCAAAGGGGGGTACGTCTACATTATCTGGAATATTTATCCGTTTATCCCTGATGTCGACGAACTGGTGACTCGCCAACGTCGGGAAGGTCTTTTTGCCGGTGTCATGACACTTGCCAGAAAAAGTACATCAGCGCTTGCAGGAATGTTTATTGGCGCGGTATTGCAGTTTGTTCATTTTGATCCGGCCAGCAGCACCCAGTCACTCACCACCATTCATGGTATTACCGGTCTGTTCTTTTTTGGCAATATTCTGTTATTGCTGGTCAGTACGATAATTGCTTTTCGCTTTAAGCTTTCTAAAGAGAACCATCAACGTGTTAAAGAGGAGATTACCCGTCTTAAAAATGGAGGTCACTTAGACAATACCGATCCGCAGATCAAAAAAGCACTTTATTCCCTTACTGGGATCGAACACGAAAAATTATGGCCTTAAAAAAACCGTCACAAATATCCGAATAGGGTTGTATCGGAGATAAACATTCTAATCAATAATGGATGAACCCTAATGAATAAAAAATATTATTATCATGCAGCGCTAAGCCTGTCTTTATTTAGCGCTTATGCGCCCGCAATGGAAATCACTGACTCGTGGGTAAATTTCCGTGAAGCCTATATGACAGGAAGTCAACAATTCCAGACTAAAATAGAATATGGCATGAAGGTAGATGACCTACTCTATTTCAGTATTCAAAATACTTCTGGTCAGGGAGAGGAATTGGATGAATTTAACAACCGGTATAATGAAACCGAGATGAACTACAAAATTCAGCTCGCTCCACGTCTGTTCTTTTGGCCGGGTTTCGTCTTCAACTGGGGATCCAACGGCAGCGCTTTTGACCCCTACATAAAACTGGGTGTGCAGGTCACGGATAACTTCATGCTTATTGGCGGTTATCGCTATAACCAGAACAACTACGAAAGCTACAACTATTATGGTGGCTATACTGAAGATTCCAACCAGGAGGTCAATCTGTGGGCGGATATCAACGTTACCGACAAAATCTGGATGGAGTACAACTTCACTTATCATAAGCGTGATGACAACTTCCGCTACGGGAATGGCAGCACAGAAAACTACGAGCATACCCTGTCGGTGAGTTACAAAATCGACGACCACTTTACGCCTTACATCGATCTCTCGCAGCTTGATAAGGCCAGCGAAAACAGAGATGAAAACCGTATTCGTCTCGGTCTCTACTACCACTTCTGATCATTCTCGCACGCTGACCCGGTGGCAACAGCGCACCGGGTCGACACGAATCATATAAAATTAGATATCCAACAAAAAAATCCGTCATAGAATGACAATTCATCAATAATAAGGTGATTGGGCTGTTCAATAATTGTCATTCCGCAATCAATTTTGATTATTTTCTTTTTCCTCTCTATCACCCCTTGCGCACCCTGCCCCTTTGCGGCATTTTCATAAGCAAGCAACATTACAAAGCAACAGGGTTAACGGAGAAGGTTATGTGTTCAATTTTTGGCGTACTGGATATTAAAACTGACGCGGGCGAACTGCGTAAAAAAGCACTCGAACTGTCCCGCCTGATGCGCCATCGCGGCCCGGACTGGTCTGGCGTCTACGCCAGCGACAAAGCAATTCTGGCGCACGAACGCCTGTCGATTGTTGACGTCAACGCCGGTGCACAGCCGCTGTATAACGAGAAAAAAACACACGCGCTGGCTGTCAACGGTGAAATCTATAACCATCAGGCGCTGCGTGCCGAGTATGGCGATCGCTACGCCTTCCAGACCGGCTCTGATTGTGAAGTTATTCTGGCGCTGTATCAGGAGAAAGGCCCTGAGTTCCTGGACGACCTGCAGGGTATGTTTGCATTCGCCCTGTACGACAGCGAAAAAGACGCTTATCTGATCGGCCGCGACCACATTGGTATCATTCCGCTGTATATGGGCCATGATGAACACGGCAACTTCTATGTTGCGTCTGAAATGAAAGCGCTGGTGCCGGTATGCCGCACCATTAAAGAGTTCCCGGCAGGTAGTTACCTGTGGAGCAAAGATGGTGAAATCCGTCAGTACTACCAGCGCGACTGGTTTGACTATGATGCGGTAAAAGACAACGTGACTGACAAAGCCGAGCTGCGTCAGGCGCTGGAAGATTCCGTTAAAAGCCACCTGATGTCAGACGTGCCTTACGGTGTGCTGCTCTCCGGCGGGCTGGACTCCTCCGTTATTTCAGCCATCACCAAGAAATTTGCGGCGCGTCGTGTTGAAGATCAGGAGCGTTCAGAAGCCTGGTGGCCGCAGCTGCACTCCTTTGCCGTAGGGCTGGAAGGTGCACCGGATCTGAAAGCCGCGCAGGACGTGGCGAACCACCTCGGCACCGTGCACCATGAAATTCATTTCACCGTGCAGGAAGGACTGGATGCGATCCGCGATGTGATCTATCACATTGAAACCTATGATGTGACGACCATTCGTGCATCCACCCCTATGTACCTGATGTCCCGTAAGATTAAAGCAATGGGCATCAAGATGGTGTTGTCAGGTGAAGGTTCTGATGAAGTGTTTGGCGGTTACCTGTACTTCCATAAAGCGCCGAACGCGAAAGAGCTGCATGAAGAGACCGTACGTAAACTGCAGGCGCTGCACATGTTTGACTGCGCACGTGCTAACAAAGCGATGTCCGCATGGGGTGTTGAAGCGCGCGTTCCGTTCCTGGATAAAAAATTCCTCGACGTGGCCATGCGCATTAACCCGCAGGACAAAATGTGCGGCAACGGTAAAATGGAAAAACATATCCTGCGTGAATGTTTTGAATCCTACCTGCCGGCGAGCGTGGCATGGCGTCAGAAAGAGCAGTTCTCGGATGGCGTTGGCTACAGCTGGATCGACACCCTGAAAGAGGTGGCGGCGAAACAGGTTTCAGACCAACAACTGGAAACAGCAAGCTTCCGCTTCCCGTACAACACGCCAGGCTCTAAAGAAGCGTATCTGTACCGTGAGATCTTCGAAGAGCTGTTCCCGGTACCGAGTGCTGCTGAGTGTGTGCCAGGCGGTCCATCAGTGGCCTGCTCTTCAGCGAAAGCCATTGAATGGGATGAATCTTTCAAAGCGATGAACGATCCATCAGGACGTGCAGTAGGCGTTCACCAGTCTGCCTATAAATAAACACGTATTTGAACATCAGGCCCTGCGGGGCCTGTTTTTATTTGCCTTACATTTCACCGTCTAAAATCGATTAATAACCAATAATTGCCGAATATTCGGTCACGCTGTTCGCAACCTAACCAAACAGTCACATTCCGGCCATTTTCGTTGAAAAAGGTGTTGACGCTGCAAGGGTCTATACGCATAATGCGCCCCGCAACGCCGATAAGGTAACGCGAAAAAAGATGGCTACGTAGCTCAGTTGGTTAGAGCACATCACTCATAATGATGGGGTCACAGGTTCGAATCCCGTCGTAGCCACCATCTTTTTTGCGGGAGTGGCGAAATTGGTAGACGCACCAGATTTAGGTTCTGGCGCCGCAAGGTGTGCGAGTTCAAGTCTCGCCTCCCGCACCATTCCCAGGTAAGCGTTGCACGGATGGGGTATCGCCAAGCGGTAAGGCACCGGTTTTTGATACCGGCATTCCCTGGTTCGAATCCAGGTACCCCAGCCATATTTCTTCGATCATGCGGTTCTCCGCGGTATTGGGGTATCGCCAAGCGGTAAGGCACCGGTTTTTGATACCGGCATTCCCTGGTTCGAATCCAGGTACCCCAGCCATCGAAGAACGCAGTACTGGCTACGTAGCTCAGTTGGTTAGAGCACATCACTCATAATGATGGGGTCACAGGTTCGAATCCCGTCGTAGCCACCATATTAAGATTATCGATCTGTTTCGGTAATAAAAAATTGTTGGGGTATCGCCAAGCGGTAAGGCACCGGATTCTGATTCCGGCATTCCGAGGTTCGAATCCTCGTACCCCAGCCAATTTAAAAGTCGTTAAGCAGTACGTTTAACGCAATTGGGGTGTCGCCAAGCGGTAAGGCTCTGGTTTCTGATACCAGCATTCCGGGGTTCGAATCCCTGCACCCCAGCCACTTAAAACAAACAAGCCCGCTCTGCGGGCTTTTTTGTTTTTGTACAGAATTGTGCGGCCTGATGCCCTCACCCTGGCCCTCTCCCACGGGGAGAGGGTAAAAGGATTAGAGTCCCAGAGCGTATTTAAGCGCCTGACGCTTCAAGCCGCCAGCGCGTTCCGCCGCCATCAATCCAATGTTTCGCAGAATACGCACCGGGGCCAGATCATTGCTGAAACCGGCATAGAACAGATCCATCCCAGACTGCATGATGAAGTTATCCGCCATACGTCGCGTCTGGTAGCGCTTGAGTACGTGATGGCTTGACCAGGCTTCCGCATGCGCGCGTGCATTGCCCAGCACATCCAGTAAAGCGTCAACGTCACGATACCCGAGGTTCACGCCCTGCCCCGCCAGAGGATGAATGGTGTGCGCCGCATCGCCCACCAGCGCCAGCCCTTCACGGGCATACTGCAGCGCATGGCGACGTGTAAGAGGAAACGCCCCTGCGGCAACCGGCGTGATATGTCCCAGACGGGCCGGGAAGTGTTGCAGAATTTCACGCTGCAACTGCTCCATTGAAAGTCCCTGTAGCTGGCGAATGCGCGCCGGTTTGTCGTACCACACCAGCGATGCCCAGTTATCGAACAGCGGTAAAAAGGCATGCGGACCATTCGGGGTAAAGTGCTGCCAGGTACTCTCTCCCGGCGCATTTTCACACTGAACGGTGATCAGCATACAGGACTGCTCATACTGCCAGGCATGAACACCGATGCCCGCCATCTGTCTGACCTGCGAGTGAGCACCGTCAGCCCCAATGACCAGCTTCACGGCCAGTTCATCGCCGCTGTCGAGAGTCAGCGTGTAGCCGCTATTGTGAAAATGCAGCGCCTTCAGCGACGCAGGAACACGCAGCGTCACCTTCGGATGCGCCTCCAGCGCCTGCCAGAGCGCCCGCTGGAGGACGTTGTTTTCCACCATATAGCCCAGATGCGGCAGCTTCAGCTCGGCGGCATCAAACGCGACGTGGGCATTTTCCCATTCCCAGGTTTCAAGGCGACTGTAAGGGTGAGCCCGCATATCAAGCACCGCCTCCCAGACGCCCAGCCCGCGAAGCAGATCGACAGAGGCCGCGCTGATGGCGGAAATGCGGACATCCGGCTTTGCCGTCGGGTCAAACTCAGCAGGAGCCGCCTGCTCAATAACCGTTACCTCAAATCCCTGCTGCGCCAGCCCCAGCGCCAGCGCGCCGCCGACCATACCGCCGCCGACAACGGCAATTTCGGTGTGTTGGAGTGTCATGGTCACTTTTCCTTATTGGAGAATCCCTTAAGTTTACCGGATTTTTGCGGTCCTGAGACGCATAACCTTCACACTGGTCACAACCCCACCAAAGCATTACAATACACGGCTTGCAATCCTGAGCTGAGCAAGTCGATGACTAAAAAACTCCATATAAAAACCTGGGGCTGTCAGATGAACGAATACGATTCATCCAAGATGGCCGATCTGCTGGATACCACCCACGGATACCAGCTGACTGAAAATGCGAAAGAAGCCGATGTGCTGCTGCTGAATACCTGCTCAATTCGTGAAAAAGCGCAGGAAAAAGTCTTTCACGTTTTAGGTCGCTGGAAACTTCTCAAACGAAAAAATCCGGACCTGATCATCGGTGTGGGTGGATGCGTCGCGTCGCAGGAAGGTAAGCTGATTCGTCAGAGAGCCCCCTATGTGGATATTGTCTTTGGCCCCCAGACCCTGCACCGCCTGCCGGAAATGATCAACAAGGTGCGCGGCGATCGTAGTCCGGTCGTTGATGTCAGCTTCCCGGAGATCGAAAAATTTGACCGTCTGCCCGAGCCGCGTGCGGATGGCCCGACCGCGTTCGTCTCAATCATGGAAGGCTGCAACAAATACTGCACTTATTGCGTGGTGCCTTATACCCGTGGTGAGGAAGTGAGCCGCCCGGCAGACGATATTCTGTTTGAAATCGCGCAGCTTGCCGCACAGGGCGTACGCGAGGTGAACCTGCTGGGGCAGAACGTTAACGCCTGGCGTGGTGAGAACTACGACGGCACCACCGGCAGCTTTGCTGAACTGCTGCGCCTGGTGGCCGCGATTGACGGTATCGACCGTATTCGCTTTACCACCAGCCATCCAATGGAATTCACCGACGATATTATCGACGTTTACCGCGATACGCCGGAGCTGGTGAGCTTCCTGCATTTGCCGATTCAGTGCGGCTCTGACCGCGTGCTGAACCTGATGGGGCGTCCGCATACGGTGCTGGAGTACAAATCCACCATTCGTAAGCTGCGTGAAGCGCGTCCGGATATCCAGATAAGTTCCGACTTTATCGTTGGCTTCCCTGGTGAAACCGCTGACGACTTCGAGCGCACCATGAAGCTCATCGGCGAAGTGAATTTTGACGTCAGCTACAGCTTCATCTTCTCTGCGCGCCCTGGCACACCGGCGGCCGATATGGTTGACGATGTCCCGGAAGAAGAGAAAAAACAGCGTCTGTACATTCTGCAGGAGCGTATCAACCAGCAGGCCAACGCCTGGAGCCGCCGCATGCTCGGCACCGTCCAGCGTATTCTGGTGGAAGGCACCTCCCGTAAGAGCATCATGGAACTCTCAGGCCGTACCGAAAACAACCGCGTGGTG
The DNA here is from genome assembly GCF_050031095.1 of Enterobacter cloacae complex sp. 382A5. Lineage (NCBI taxonomy): Bacteria > Pseudomonadati > Pseudomonadota > Gammaproteobacteria > Enterobacterales > Enterobacteriaceae > Enterobacter > Enterobacter cloacae complex sp. 382A5. Next base: position 1,278,871 of record NZ_JBLGVK010000001.1, on the reverse strand, counting down.
AATTTCGAAGGCACCCCGGACATGATCGGTAAATTTGTGGACGTCGAGATTGTGGAAGTATTGACCAACTCGCTGCGCGGAAAACTGGTGCGCACCGAAGATGAGATGGGGCTGCGCATTGCGCAATCTCCTGAATCCGTCATTTCCCGCACGCGTAAAGAAAACGATTCTGGCGTTCGGGTTTACCAGCCATAATCCTTCAGGCCTGCCCTCCCGGCAGGCCTTGTATTTCCTCTCAACGTCCCCAATATCTTCCGCAACGCTTGCGCCTTTTTTCCATGGCGTGAATAATTTCGGTAATGACCGTTTTATTACGCCTGAGGGCGCCGGGCCAGTTAACCAATCAAAGAGGAACAGTTTGAACATAGACACGCTTGAAATTAGCCTAACGCCAGCAGACAACGCTCGCCTGCTGAGCCTGTGCGGGCCGTTTGATGACAACATCAAACAACTGGAGCGACGTCTGGGTATCGAAATCAATCGTCGCGATAATCATTTCAAACTCACCGGACGCCCTATCTGCGTCAATGCGGCTGCGGACATCCTGCGTAACCTGTATGTTGATACCGCCCCGATGCGTGGCGAAATTCAGGATATCGAACCGGAACAAATTCACCTCGCCATTAAAGAGGCGCGCGTGCTTGAGCAGAGCGCAGAAAGCGTGCCGGACTATGGCAAAGCCATCAATATCAAGACCAAACGTGGCGTCATTAAGCCGCGTACACCGAACCAGGCGCAGTACATTGCCAACATTCTCGACCATGACATCACCTTCGGCGTAGGTCCGGCGGGTACAGGTAAAACCTATCTGGCCGTCGCCGCTGCGGTTGATGCGCTGGAGCGCCAGGAGATCCGCCGTATTCTGCTGACCCGCCCGGCGGTTGAAGCAGGTGAAAAACTCGGCTTCCTGCCGGGGGACCTGAGTCAGAAGGTGGATCCTTATCTGCGCCCACTGTACGACGCGCTGTTCGAAATGTTGGGCTTTGAGAAAGTTGAGAAGCTTATTGAGCGTAACGTGATTGAAGTCGCCCCGCTGGCCTACATGCGTGGCCGTACCCTTAACGATGCGTTCATTATTCTGGATGAGAGCCAGAACACCACCATCGAACAGATGAAGATGTTCCTGACGCGTATCGGCTTCAATTCGAAAGCGGTTATCACCGGTGACGTCACCCAGATTGACCTGCCGCGCAGCACCAAATCGGGCCTGCGCCACGCCATCGAAGTGCTGGCTGAGGTGGACGAAATCAGCTTTAACTTCTTCCACAGTGAAGACGTGGTACGCCACCCGGTGGTCGCGCGTATCGTTAACGCCTATGAAGCCTGGGAAGAGGCCGATCAGAAGCGTAAGGCCGAACTGGCCGCAGAACGTAAGCGCGAAGCGCAGGAGCAAGAACAGAAATGAGTCAGGTGATCCTCGATTTACAGCTGGCCTGTGAAGATAATTCCGGCATGCCAGAAGAGGCGCAGTTTCAGAAATGGCTGGATGCTGTTATCCCCCAGTTTCAGGAAGAGTCAGAAGTCACGATTCGCCTGGTGGATGAAGCAGAAAGCCATGAGCTTAACCTGACCTACCGCGGGAAAGATAAGCCAACCAACGTGCTCTCTTTCCCGTTCGAAGCCCCACCGGGTATTGAAATGCCGCTGCTCGGCGATCTGATCATCTGCCGTCAGGTGGTGGAACAGGAAGCCAAAGAGCAGCAAAAGCCGCTCGAGGCCCACTGGGCGCACATGGTCGTCCATGGAAGCCTGCACCTGCTGGGCTACGATCATATTGAAGATGACGAAGCGGAAGAGATGGAGTCCCTTGAGACAGAGATAATGCTTGCTCTGGGCTATGAGGATCCGTACATTGCCGAGAAAGAATAGTCAGACAACCGACTGACTAACATGCCGCCGCGTAAGGAAATAGCGCGGCGGTAAACATTGAACTGACGAGAGAACCCTTAACAAACGCCATGAGCGACGACAATTCACACAGTAGCGACACGACAAACAGTAAAAAGGGATTTTTCTCCCTCATTCTGAGCCAGCTTTTCCATGGTGAGCCCAAAAACCGTGATGAACTGCTGGAGCTGATTCGTGATTCCGGGCAAAACGATCTTATCGACGAAGATACGCGCGAAATGCTCGAAGGGGTAATGGACATCGCCGACCAGCGCGTTCGCGATATCATGATCCCCCGCTCGCAAATGATTACCCTGAAACGTAACCAGAGCCTCGATGAATGCCTCGATGTGATTATCGAATCCGCTCACTCCCGTTTCCCGGTCATCAGCGAAGACAAAGATCACATCGAAGGGATTTTGATGGCCAAAGATCTGCTGCCGTTTATGCGCAGCGATGCCGAAGCCTTCAGCATGGAAAAAGTGTTACGCCAGGCCGTGGTTGTGCCGGAAAGTAAACGTGTGGATCGGATGCTGAAAGAGTTTCGCTCCCAGCGTTACCACATGGCGATTGTGATTGATGAATTTGGCGGCGTGTCAGGCCTTGTCACGATCGAGGATATTCTTGAGCTGATCGTGGGCGAGATCGAAGACGAGTATGACGAAGAAGAAGATATCGACTTCCGTCAGCTTAGCCGCCACACGTGGACCGTCCGCGCGCTGGCCTCCATTGAGGATTTCAACGACGCCTTCGGCACCCACTTCAGCGATGAAGAGGTGGATACCATTGGCGGGCTGGTGATGCAGGCCTTTGGTCATCTTCCTGCCCGCGGCGAAACCGTTGACATCGATGGTTACCAGTTCAAAGTGGCGATGGCCGACAGCCGACGTATTATACAGGTTCATGTCAGAACGCCGGACGACTCACCGGTGCCAAAACTGGAAGATTAATGTAAATGGCATTTGCCCCACTGCTTGAACGCCAGCGCGTCCGTTTGCTGCTGGCGCTGTTACTCGGAGCCAGCGGTACGCTGGCTTTTTCTCCTTACGATATCTGGCCTGCAGCCATTCTCTCCCTGATGGGGTTACAGGGGTTAACCCTGAATCGTCGTCCCGTTCAGGCTGCAGCCATTGGCTACTTCTGGGGGCTGGGGCTGTTTGGTTCCGGCATCAACTGGGTCTACGTCAGCATCGCCCAGTTTGGGGGGATGCCGGGGCCGGTTAACGTCTTCCTTGTGGTTCTGCTGGCCGCCTATCTCTCGCTCTACACCGGTCTGTTTGCGGGCATTCTTTCCCGCCTGTGGCCTAAAACCAGTTGGCTGCGCGTTGCCATTGCGGCTCCCGTGGTCTGGCAGATTACCGAGTTTCTGCGCGGCTGGGTGCTGACCGGCTTCCCGTGGCTGCAGTTTGGCTACAGCCAGATTGACGGCCCGCTGAAAGGTCTGGCGCCGGTAATGGGTGTTGAAGCCATTAACTTCCTGCTGATGGTGGTGAGCGGCCTGCTGATGCTGGCGCTGGTCACGCGTAACTGGAAACCGCTGGTGGTGGCGCTGGTTCTTTTCGCTCTGCCCTTCCCGCTGCGTTATATCCAGTGGTATACCTTGATGCCAGAGCGCGCCACACAGGTATCGATGGTGCAGGGAAATATTCCGCAGGCGATGAAGTGGGATGAAAAAGAGCTGCTGAACACGCTGAAAATTTACGCCAACGCCACTGAAGAGGTGATGGGTAAATCACAGCTGATCATCTGGCCTGAATCTGCCATTCCGGATCTGGAAATTAACCAGCAGCCGTTTCTCAACATGATGAACGATCTGCTGCGCGCGCGCGGCAGTACGCTGATCACCGGGATTGTGGATGCGCGTCTGAATCAGCAGAACCGCTACGATACCTACAACACCATCATTACGCTCGGCAAAGACAGCGAGTACAGCTACACCTCGACTGACCGGTATAACAAGAATCACCTTGTTCCGTTTGGCGAGTTTGTTCCGCTGGAATCGATACTGCGTCCGCTGGCACCGTTCTTTGACCTGCCAATGTCCTCCTTCAGTCGGGGTCCGTATGTGCAGCCGCAGCTGCATGCACACGGCTTTGCCCTGACGGCGGCCATTTGCTACGAGATCATCCTCGGTGAACAGGTGCGCGATAACTTCCGTCCGGATACGGACTTCCTGCTGACTATCTCTAATGATGCCTGGTTCGGTAAGTCGATTGGTCCGTGGCAGCACTTCCAGATGGCGCGGATGCGTTCACTGGAGCTGGCGCGTCCGCTGTTGCGCAGCACCAACAATGGCATCACCGCCGTGATTGGACCGCGAGGAGAAATTCAGGCCATGATCCCGCAGTTTACGCGCGACGTGTTGACGGCTAAAGTCACGCCGACAAGCGGCCTGACGCCATATGCCCGCACCGGCAACTGGCCGCTGTGGATCCTGACCGCCCTGTTTGGCTTTGGGGCTGTGCTGATGAGCCTTCGTCAGCGTCGTCGCTAATCTTACCTTCTGTTGCCGGGTGGCGCTGACGCTTACCCGGCCTACATTTGCTTCGTCGGTCGGGTAAGGCGTAGCCGCCACCCGACAGTTCCCTCCCAAATTTCAATTCTGGCACGCCTATTGCTTTGTTTATTCAGGTAAACGCAGTTTGGCTTCGTGTGCAACCTTGTCGCACCAGCATAGATCGCCGGCAGCACCGAAACGGTGCAACGAGAAATTTCTGCCTCGGAATGGTGCGGCGCGCTTCGCAAAAATAAACAATAACGCAGCAAAATCTTTACATTAAGCCAGACTAAATGTTAACAAGCTTGCATAACACTGCACTCGCATAGCGCGAAATATAACAACATCACAATGGGTATCAATGCGTCGCTGACGCTGATAAGAAAGGAGTTGGGTATGCAATTACGTAAACTGGCCACAGCAATGCTGGTAATGGGGATGTCCGCAGGCGTCGTACACGCTGAAGACGCGCCGGCAGCCGGCAGCACTCTCGACAAGATTGCCAAAAACGGCGTGATCGTGGTCGGCCACCGTGAATCTTCTGTCCCGTTCTCTTACTACGACAACACGCAAAAAGTCGTGGGCTATTCACAGGACTACTCTAACGCCATCGTTGAGGCCGTGAAGAAAAAGCTGAACAAACCCGACCTGCAGGTAAAACTGATTCCAATCACCTCGCAGAACCGTATCCCACTGCTGCAAAACGGCACCTTCGATTTTGAGTGTGGCTCAACCACCAACAACCTGGAGCGTCAGAAACAGGCCGCCTTCTCCGACACCATCTTTGTGGTGGGGACCCGTCTACTGACCAAAAAAGGCGGTGACATCAAAGATTTTGCTGACCTTAAAGGCAAAGCCGTTGTTGTGACCTCCGGGACAACCTCAGAAGTGCTGCTGCACAAGCTGAACGACGAGAAGAAAATGGATATGCGCATCATCAGCGCGAAAGACCATGGTGACTCCTTCCGTACGCTGGAAAGTGGCCGTGCCGTCGCGTTTATGATGGATGATGCTCTGCTGGCTGGCGAACGTGCAAAAGCGAAGAAACCGGACAACTGGGATATCGTTGGTACCGCCCAGTCGAAAGAAGCCTACGGCTGTATGCTGCGTAAAGACGATCCGCAATTCAAGAAGCTGATCGATGACACCATCGCCCAGGTGCAAACCTCCGGCGAAGCGGAAAAATGGTTCGACAAATGGTTCAAGAACCCAATTCCACCCAAAAATCTCAACATGAACTTTGAACTGTCTGACGACATGAAAGCACTGTTCAAATCACCAAATGACAAGGCTCTTAACTAATTAGAACTACAGGGGCGGGATCTCCTGCCCTCTCGATTGTCGGGAAGCATGGACAGACTATACGTTGAGTGGTCGTTCCCCACTCAGCGCGAAAAATGAGCTTCTCACCAATCTTCGAGGGTAGCGCTGCTACCCTTTTTTTTCTGGAGTTTATTATGTCAATAGACTGGAACTGGGGCATATTTCTGCAACAAGCCCCGTTCGGCAACACAACCTATCTTGGCTGGCTGTGGAGCGGCTTTCAGGTTACCGTTGCGTTATCGATAACGGCGTGGATTATTGCGTTCCTTGTCGGTTCACTGTTCGGTATTCTGCGCACCGTCCCTAACCGTTTTCTCTCTTCTATCGGCACGCTGTATGTGGAACTGTTCCGTAACGTTCCGCTGATCGTGCAGTTCTTTACCTGGTATCTGGTCGTTCCTGAACTGCTGCCGGAAAATATTGGCATGTGGTTCAAGTCGGAACTGGATCCTAACGTACAGTTCTTTGTCTCCTCGATGATGTGTCTGGGGCTGTTTACCGCCGCACGCGTGTGCGAGCAGGTACGCGCCGCTATTCAGTCGCTGCCGCGTGGACAAAAGAACGCGGGTCTGGCGATGGGGTTAACGCTGCCGCAAACCTACCGCTACGTCCTGCTGCCTAACGCCTACCGCGTCATTGTTCCACCGATGACCTCAGAGATGATGAACCTGGTCAAAAACTCGGCCATCGCCTCCACGATCGGTCTGGTCGATATGGCGGCACAGGCGGGTAAACTGCTGGATTATTCCGCCCACGCGTGGGAATCCTTCACGGCAATTACGCTCGCGTATGTTCTGATTAACGCTTTCATCATGCTGGTGATGAACCTGGTTGAACGCAAAATTCGCCTGCCGGGCAATCTGGGGGGCAAATAATGTACGAATTTGACTGGAGTTCCATTGTTCCTTCCATGCCGTACCTGCTGGATGGCCTGGTGATCACCTTAAAAATCACGGCGATCGCCATCATCGTCGGTATCGTCTGGGGCACCCTGCTGGCGGTAATGCGCCTGTCGAGCTTTAAACCGCTCGCCTGGTTTGCCACTGCCTACGTTAACGTTTTCCGTTCTATTCCGCTGGTAATGGTGCTGCTGTGGTTTTACCTGATTGTTCCCGGATTCCTGCAAAACGTTCTGGGACTGTCACCGAAGACCGATATCCGCCTGATTTCCGCGATGGTTGCGTTCTCCATGTTTGAGGCCGCTTACTATTCCGAGATTATCCGTGCGGGCATACAGAGTATCTCCCGCGGGCAGTCCAGCGCGGCGCTGGCGCTGGGGATGACCCACTGGCAGTCCATGCAACTCATTATTTTGCCGCAGGCGTTTCGCGCCATGGTTCCCCTCCTGCTGACCCAGGGCATCGTGCTGTTCCAGGATACCTCTCTGGTATATGTCCTGAGCCTGGCAGACTTCTTCCGTACTGCGTCCACCATCGGTGAGCGCGATGGTACGCAGGTTGAGATGGTGCTCTTCGCAGGTGCGGTCTATTTTGTGATTAGTTTAAGCGCGTCGCTGTTGGTCAGTTGGCTGAAGAAAAGGACGGTATAATGATTTCCCTGAAAAATGTTTCTAAATGGTATGGGCACTTTCAGGTGCTGACCGACTGCTCCACCGAAGTCAAAAAAGGTGATGTGGTGGTAGTGTGCGGGCCGTCCGGTTCCGGTAAATCGACGCTGATCAAAACGGTTAATGGTCTGGAGCCTGTGCAGCAGGGTGAAATTGTTGTTAACGGCACCAAAGTGAACGACAAGAAAACCAACCTTGCCCAGCTTCGCTCCCACGTGGGGATGGTGTTCCAGCATTTTGAACTGTTCCCTCACCTCTCCATCATCGAGAACCTGACGCTGGCGCAGGTGAAAGTGCTTAAGCGTGACAAAAAAGCGGCGCGTGAGAAAGGGCTGAAGCTTCTGGATCGCGTGGGGCTTTCTGCGCACGCCGATAAGTTCCCGGCACAGCTTTCCGGCGGCCAACAGCAGCGTGTGGCGATTGCTCGCGCGCTGTGTATGGATCCGGTGGCAATGCTGTTCGACGAACCGACCTCCGCACTCGATCCCGAAATGATCAACGAAGTGCTGGACGTCATGGTTGAACTGGCCCACGAAGGGATGACCATGATGGTGGTGACCCACGAAATGGGCTTCGCCCGCAAAGTGGCAAACCGCGTGATCTTTATGGATGAAGGCAAGATCGTTGAAGACTCGCCGAAAGAAGAGTTCTTCGCCAACCCGAAATCCGAACGCGCTAAAGACTTCCTGGCTAAAATCCTGCATTAATCTTCTCAGTGCGCAATCTGCGGATTGCGCACTGTCTCACGCTTTCACTCTCTGCTTCTCGTCGGCATCACATTGCAGCGTTAACCTTGTCACAAAATAACGCTACGTATGGAGAACGCTATGGCACAGCCTATTATTTTCGATTGCGATCCGGGTCATGATGACGCGATTGCCCTCGTCCTTGCACTTGCCTCCCCTGAACTTGAAGTCAAAGCTGTCACCTCATCTGCCGGCAACCAGACGCCGGATAAAACCCTGTGCAACGTCCTGCGTATGCTGACCTTGTTAAAGCGCCCCGATATTCCCGTGGCCGGTGGCGCGGTCAAACCGCTGATGCGTGAACTGATCATTGCCGACAACGTACACGGAGAAAGCGGCCTGGACGGCCCGGCGCTGCCGGAACCGGGTTTCGCCCCGCAATCCTGTACCGCCGTGGAGCTGATGGCAAAGGTACTACGCGAGAGTGCCGAACCCGTCACGCTGGTAGCAACGGGCCCGCAAACCAACGTTGCGCTGCTGCTGAACAGCCATCCTGAACTGCACAGCAATATTGCCCGTATCGTGATTATGGGCGGAGCCATGGGGCTGGGTAACTGGACGCCTGCGGCGGAGTTCAACATCTTTGTTGACCCGGAAGCGGCGGAGATCGTCTTCCAGTCGGGCTTGCCGATTGTGATGGCCGGACTGGATGTTACCCACCGGGCGCAGATTATGGCGAATGACATCGAGCGTTTTCGTGCGATTGGCAACCCGATTGCCACGACCGTGGCCGAGCTGCTCGACTTCTTTATGGAATATCACAAAGCCGAGAAATGGGGATTCCACGGCGCGCCGCTGCATGACCCGTGCACCATTGCCTGGCTGCTGAAGCCTGAGATGTTTACCACGGTAGAGCGCTGGGTTGGTGTGGAGACCCAGGGGAAATACACCCAGGGGATGACGGTAGTGGATTACTATTCGCTGACGGGCAATAAACCGAATACCACGCTAATGGTGGATATCGATCGGCAGGCGTTTGTGGATTTGCTGGCGGAGAAGCTGGCTTACTATTCTGCGGCCTGATGCCCTCACCCAGCCCTCTCCCTGTGGGCTGAGGGTTCCCCACAAAATAATGCCTGCACGGAGGACCCCCTCTCCCTTGAGGGAGAGGGTTGGGGTGAGGGGGAACATATGGCTGTAGAGGTCATTCCGTTCACTTTATGTTCCTTGCTACTCTGTAACGACATAGCCCGTGAACGTGCCAGGGTGGCTCAGTCGCCACCACCCTGGCGACCCGGGCTCCCGGCGGTAAATCGCCGCTTCGCGGTGCCCTCGGCTTATTCCTTCCGGCTTATCGGGGACGGGCGGAGGTAACATATATGGACGCTCCCGGAATGCAACGTTTTCTTCAGTTCAGCAATTAAACGGGTAGATGCAGCCATATATCCGGTTTCTGATAGGATTTATTTATCCCGAACCATGATGAAATCCGCCAGACAGGTACCAATCATCCTCTTCGGGCTGACTTGCCCTTGTTGCCTCTCGGTGTATCCTGCCTGCGGTCTTACCTGTTTTGCCATCTTCTGAAGTCAACTGCACCTACCAGGACGTAACTCTTTTTCAGCACCTCGTCAGGTTGACTGGCCTTGTGTCAGGCGGCCTGACGAGGCTTATATTCCGTGTCGTGTGTCAGCATTGACCACATTATTCTCGACGTTTTTGCCGCCATCGCGACAACTGCAACATTGTAGTGCTTCCGCTCAAGCAGCCCCTGAAGCCAGGCATTCTCCTCAACTGAGCCTTTCCGGTTGACCCAGGCTGTCAGTGCTCGTGCGCCGTGAACCAGAAGGTATCGGAAATATCCATCTCCGCGTTTGCTTATCCCGCCCAGTTGCTGTTTGCCGCCACTGGAATGTTCTTTTGGTGTCAGCCCCAGCCATGAAGCGAATTGCTTTGCGGTGCTGAATTGTTGGGCATTACCCACTGCTGCTACCACATAAGTGGCCGTTAGCATGCCTACCCCAGGGATTTTGGCCAGTCTCTGGCAGGCCGTCTGCGTTTTATACCAGGAGGCCAGAGCTTCTTCTACCTGTTTAATCTGCTCCTCAAGTTCCCGGATATGGTTAGCCTGTCTGTAGATGCTGGCTCTGACAAAGGGAGATAAACCATTTTCGCTGTCTTCCAGAATGGCTGGTAGCTCACGGGTTAAATGGCTTTGTCCGGCTGCAATCGTAATACCAAACTCAGCAAGTGTGGCTCTTAAACTATTGGAACAGGCGATCCGCTCGCGGATAAGTATTCCCCGTTCAGTGTGTAACGCTAAAACGGCCTGCTGCTCTTCGGTTTTTATCTGTACAAAACGCATATTCGGGCGGGTTACCGCTTCGCAGATTGCTTCAGCATCTGCTGCATCCGTCTTGTTCGTTTTGACATATGGCTTCACATATTGCGGAGGAATCAGTTTTACCTCATGGCCGTGACGACTGAATAATCGTGCAAAATGATGGCTGGACGAGCAGGCCTCCATGCCAATCAGGCAAGGTTCCAGTTGAATGACAAACTGAACGAATTTGGCCCGGGTTAGCCTTTTACGCAAAACTGTATGACCTTCGTGATCGACACCATGAAGCTGGAAAACGTTCTTTGCCAGGTCGATACCAAGAGTTGATACTTTCATGTGGACGCTCCTCATTTTTCAGGACGTATTGCAACGATCCAGTCTGGTACCTTGATACCGCAAAATCTGGAGCGTCCATCTCATTATCCCTGTAAATCCGCCCTCTCGGCGCATCCATGCGCCTCGCCCCGGCCTGCAGGAAACGCCTCAGCGATTTACAGCCGGACCAGGGCGTCGCTGTAAGTCATTAATTTTCCTGAAACAACTTTCGTCGCTTTCGGTAAAAAATTACTGGGGATCCCTCAACCCTGTGGGAGAGGGCGCAAACAGTTTTGCTTTTACCTAGGGCTCAAACGGCCGACGCTGGAACTGATCGTGCCCGCACTTCGGACAAAGTGACAGCACCTCCGGTGTATAAACGGCAATATGGTGATGGCATTTCTCACAGACCAGATTTCCCAGCCCCACCACTTCACCGCTGTGGTACACGCCGTGATGATTCAGATCCTGAAAGACTTCACGCCACTCCAGCTGTGTTTTATCGGTAATATCCGCCAGTTCCTGCCAGAGGCTCTCCTTGATCACCCGCATAAATACGCTGTCGGTCACCTCGTCCTGGCTCTCCTGGTAACTGCGCGCGAACTCTTCGAGGTCACGACGCACGGCGCGCGTCACCTCTTCCACTTCGGTTCGCGTTAACTCACCCGTTTGCGTCACGCGCGCACGCGCCTGTTCCACCAGCGCGTCGATATCACGCTCGCCGTTACGCAGCCGTTCCGTCAGTGTCGCCACCAGTTCGCGGTAAAATTGAGCAACCTTGTTCATCATTTTGCCTCCCGGGTAAGTAACTATTTCTAATAATAGACCTTATTTCATCGCCGCTTTGTCAGGTGAACCACAGACCCGGTAAATTCCTGCAAAGCGCATTTGTGCGAAAGGCTGTTTTGACGCGGGCGTTTGGGCTATGCTATGCGGATCTGAAATACCACATCCATTGGCTACATTTGTAGCTGTATTGAAAACAGGACCACTGGCTGCCATGCAAGAGCAATACCGCCCGGAAGAGATAGAATCAAAAGTCCAGCAACACTGGGACGAGAAGCGTACCTTTGAAGTAACCGAAGACGAGAGCAAAGAGAAGTATTACTGCCTGTCGATGCTTCCCTATCCTTCTGGTCGACTACACATGGGCCACGTGCGTAACTACACCATCGGTGATGTGATTGCACGCTACCAGCGTATGCTGGGCAAAAACGTGCTGCAGCCAATCGGCTGGGATGCATTCGGTCTGCCTGCTGAAGGCGCGGCGGTCAAAAACAATACGGCGCCAGCGCCGTGGACGTACGACAACATCGCGTACATGAAAAACCAGCTCAAAATGCTGGGCTTTGGCTATGACTGGAGCCGCGAGCTGGCGACCTGTACCCCGGAATACTATCGCTGGGAACAGAAGTTCTTCACCGAGCTGTACAAAAAAGGCCTGGTCTATAAGAAGACGTCTGCCGTTAACTGGTGCCCGAACGACCAGACCGTTCTCGCGAACGAACAGGTTATCGACGGCTGCTGCTGGCGCTGCGACACCAAAGTTGAGCGTAAAGAGATCCCACAGTGGTTTATCAAAATCACCGCTTACGCTGACGAACTGCTGAACGATCTGGACACGCTGGACCACTGGCCGGATACCGTTAAGACCATGCAGCGCAACTGGATCGGCCGTTCTGAAGGCGTGGAGATCACCTTCAACGTTGAGAACTACGATCAGACTCTGACCGTCTACACCACCCGTCCTGATACCTTCATGGGCGCGACCTATCTGGCCGTGGCCGCAGGTCACCCGCTGGCGCAGAAAGCTGCCGAAAATAACCCAGAGCTGGCTACCTTTATCGACGAATGCCGCAACACGAAAGTGGCAGAAGCCGACATGGCGACCATGGAGAAGAAAGGCGTTGCCACGGGCTTCTATGCGAAGCACCCACTGACTGGCGAAGCGATTCCGGTCTGGGCAGCAAACTTCGTGCTGATGGAATACGGTACCGGTGCCGTGATGGCTGTTCCGGGTCACGACCAGCGCGACTATGAATTTGCCACCAAATACAACCTGCCGATCAAAGCCGTTATTCTGGCGGCTGACGGCTCTGAACCTGACCTGTCTGAGCAAGCACTGACGGAAAAAGGCACACTGTTTAACTCTGGTGAGTTCAGCGGCCTGAGCTTCGAAGAGGGTTTCAACGCCATCGCCGACAAACTGGCATCGCTGGGTGTGGGCGAGCGTAAAGTGAACTACCGCCTGCGCGACTGGGGCGTTTCCCGTCAGCGTTACTGGGGTGCGCCAATCCCGATGGTCACGCTGGAAGACGGCACCGTAATGCCAACCCCGGAAGATCAGCTCCCGGTTATCCTGCCGGAAGACGTGGTCATGGATGGCATCACCAGCCCGATCAAAGCCGATCCTGAGTGGGCAAAAACCACCGTTAACGGTCAGCCTGCGCTGCGTGAAACCGACACCTTTGACACCTTTATGGAGTCTTCCTGGTACTACGCCCGCTACACCTGCCCGCAGTATCAGGAAGGGATGCTGGATTCCGACGCGGCAAACTACTGGCTGCCGGTAGACATCTACATCGGTGGTATTGAACATGCCATCATGCACCTGCTCTACTTCCGCTTCTTCCACAAGCTGATGCGTGACGCAGGCATGGTGAACTCTGACGAGCCAGCGAAACAGCTGCTGTGTCAGGGCATGGTACTGGCAGATGCGTTCTACTATGTGGGTGCGAACGGCGAACGTAACTGGGTCTCTCCGGTTGATGCGATTGTTGAGCGCGACGAGAAAGGCCGTATCGTGAAGGCGAAAGACGCCGAAGGTCATGAACTGGTGTATACCGGCATGAGCAAGATGTCCAAGTCCAAAAACAACGGCATCGACCCGCAGGTGATGGTTGAGCGCTACGGCGCGGATACCGTGCGTCTGTTCATGATGTTTGCCTCACCGGCAGACATGACCCTGGAGTGGCAGGAGTCCGGCGTTGAAGGGGCGAACCGCTTCCTGAAGCGCGTCTGGAAACTGGTTTACGAACACACCGCTCAGGGCGACGCACCGGCACTGAACGTTGCTGCCCTGACTGAAGATCAGCAGGCGCTGCGTCGTGATGTTCATAAAACGATTGCAAAAGTGACCGATGATATTGGTCGTCGTCAGACCTTCAATACCGCAATTGCGGCTATTATGGAACTGATGAACAAGCTGGCGAAAGCACCGCAGGAAGGCGAGCAGGATCGTGCCTTAATGCGTGAAGCGCTGTTGGCCGTCGTGCGCATGTTGAACCCGTTCACCCCGCATGTCAGCTTCACCCTGTGGCAGGAGCTGAAAGGCGAAGGCGATATCGACAACGCGCCGTGGCCGGTTGCTGATGAATCCGCCATGGTGGAAAACACCACGCTGGTGGTGGTACAGGTCAACGGTAAAGTACGCGGTAAAATTACCGTCGCCGTTGATGCAACCGAAGAACAGGTTCGTGAGCGTGCTGGCCAGGAACATCTGGTGGCGAAATATCTTGAGGGCGTTACCGTACGTAAAGTGATCTACGTACCGGGTAAACTGCTGAATCTGGTCGTTGGCTAAGCGCGGGAGGAAACGTGCGACAACTGGCAACAATACTCTTATCTCTGGCGGTGCTGGTCACCGCGGGGTGTGGCTGGCATCTGCGCAATACCACGGCGGTGCCCGCTGAGATGAAAACGATGATTTTCGACTCAGGGGATCCGAATGGTCCACTCAGCCGGGCAGTGCGTAACCAGCTGCGTTTGAACGATGTTCAACTGATCGAAAAAGGAACCCTGCGCCAGGATGTACCGTCATTACGTATCTTAAGCTCATCGCTGGCTAAAGATACCGCGTCGATCTTCCAGGATGGACGTACTGCGGAATATCAGATGGTGCTGACGGTGAACGCGGCAGTATTGATCCCGGGTAAAGACATTTTCCCTATCAATACCAAAGTGTACCGCTCGTTCTTTGATAACCCGCAAACGGCGCTGGCAAAAGATGCTGAGCAGCAGATTATCATTAACGAGATGTACGACAAGGCCGCAGAACAGCTGATCCGTAAGCTGCCAGGCATTGCCGCAACGACAAGACAGGGTTCTGACATCATCGACAAACCGGATGCCAACACGCCTCCTGTTTCTACCTCCATGGGTAACTGATGATCAGGCTGTATCCTGAACAACTCCGCGCGCAGCTCAATGAAGGGCTGCGCGCGGCGTATCTGCTACTGGGTAACGACCCGCTCTTGCTTCAGGAAAGCCTGGATGCCGTGCGACATGCCGCCGCCGCTCAGGGCTTTGATGAACACCACACCGTCCAGTTGGATAACAATACCGACTGGAATGCCCTCTTCTCCCTTTGCCAGGCGATGAGTCTCTTTGCATCACGCCAGACCATCCAGATCCTGCTGCCAGAGAATGGTCCGAACGCGGCCATCAATGAACAACTGGCGACGCTGGTCAGCCTGTTGCACAGCGATCTGCTGTTAATCGTACGTGGCAACAAGCTCACCAAAGCGCAGGAAAACGCCGCGTGGTTTACCCAACTCGCCACTCATGCCGTGCTGGTCACCTGCCAGACGCCTGAGCAGGCCCATCTGCCGAAATGGGTGGCGGCAAGAGCGAAGCAGAATAACCTGCAACTGGACGACGCAGCGAATCAGCTGCTGTGCTACTGCTATGAAGGCAACCTGCTGGCGTTGGCTCAGGCGCTGGACCGGCTCGCCCTCCTCTGGCCCGATGGCAAGCTGACTCTGCCGCGCGTGGAGCAGGCGGTTAACGACGCCGCACACTTCACGCCGTTCCACTGGGTTGATGCGCTGCTGATGGCAAAGAGCAAGCGTGCCCTGCATATTTTGCAGCAGCTACGCCTTGAGGGTAGCGAACCGGTTATATTGCTGCGTACGCTGCAGCGTGAACTGCTGATGCTCATCACGCTCAAGCGTCAGTCTGCTCATACGCCATTGCGTTCGTTGTTCGACAAACACCGTATCTGGCAAAACCGTCGGGCGATGACCACCGAGGCCATTAATCGTCTGAGCCATGAACAGCTGCGCCAGGCGGTACAGCTTTTGATGCGCGCAGAGCTCACGTTAAAACAAGATTACGGCCAGTCCGTCTGGGCGGAACTGGAAAGCCTTTCTCTGCTGCTCTGCCACAAGGCGCTGGCAGATGTATTTATCGATGGATAGCATGCACTCTCTACAGGCCCTGTACGGTGGCACCTTTGACCCGGTCCATTACGGTCATCTGAAACCGGTTGAAATTCTGGCGAATCTGATTGGTCTTCAGCGCGTGATTATCATGCCCAATAACGTTCCGCCACATCGGCCTCAGCCTGAAGCCACCAGCGAGCAGCGAAAAGAGATGCTCGCCCTGGCCATTGCGGATAAACCGCTCTTCAGCCTGGACGAGCGTGAACTCCGTCGCGACACCCCGTCCTGGACCTCGCAAACGCTACAGGAGTGGCGGGCCGAACAGGGGCCGGACAAACCGCTGGCCTTTATCATCGGCCAGGATTCTCTGCTCAACTTCCCCACCTGGCACCAGTATGAAACCATTCTGGAGAACAGCCATCTCCTCGTCTGCCGCCGTCCGGGCTATCCGCTGACCATGCGTGAAGAACAGTATCAGCAGTGGCTGGAAGCTCATCTGACCGACAATGTGGAAGATCTGCATAATCAACCTGCCGGGAAGATCTATCTGGCGGAGACGCCGTGGTTTGATATTTCTGCGACAATCATTCGCGACCGGCTTCAGCACGGTTTAGCCTGTGACGATCTCCTGCCATCGTCAGTGCTGGACTATATCCACGCGCACGGGTTGTATCAGAAAAGCGCAGACGCATAATCCGGGCGCACAAAAAGCGCCTTATTGATTATCCTGCCTTGACAGAGTAAGCCATACTGTTATCCTCCGCTGCCAGACTTTCCCGCCGCTCATTGCTTTACAGAAATTGTTTTACAAAAATGGCGATGCAATCTCCGGCGGAGGGTGGGATGATACCCGCCTTCAAAAGCCCGGCCGGTGACATTTGTCCCGACAGGGGCGTCAGTTCAGGTATACTGTCTGGCTACGAATTCATAGTTGCACAATCTCATTCACCCAGGGGGAAAACTTGCAGGGTAAAGCACTCCAGGATTTTGTTATCGACAAAATTGATGACCTGAAAGGTCAGGACATCATCGCTATCGACGTTAAGGGTAAATCCAGCATCACCGACTGCATGATCATCTGCACCGGTACGTCTACTCGCCATGTGGTTTCAATTGCCGATCATGTTGTGCAGGAATCACGTGCAGCAGGGCTGCTACCGCTCGGTGTTGAAGGTGAAGCGACCGCTGACTGGGTGGTTGTCGATCTTGGCGATGTGATTGTCCACGTCATGCAGGAAGAGAGCCGTCGCCTGTATGAGCTGGAAAAACTCTGGGGTTAATGCGTGAAGTTGCAGCTGGTCGCCGTCGGCACCAAAATGCCGGACTGGGTACAAACCGGTTTTACTGAATATCTGCGTCGTTTCCCTAAAGATATGCCGTTCGAGCTGGTGGAGATCCCCGCCGGAAAGCGCGGCAAGAACGCGGATATCAAACGCATTCTTGATAAAGAGGGAGAACTGATGCTGGCTGCCGCAGGCAAAAACCGCATCGTGACCCTCGATATTCCAGGCAAGCCCTGGGATACGCCGCAGCTGGCGCACGAACTGGAGCGCTGGAAGCAGGATGGTCGTGACGTCAGTCTGTTGATTGGCGGGCCTGAAGGGTTGTCCCCTGCCTGTAAAGCGGCGGCAGAACAAAGTTGGTCTCTCTCCGCGCTGACGCTTCCCCACCCGCTCGTTCGGGTACTGGTGGCAGAAAGCCTGTACCGCGCGTGGAGCATTACTACCAACCACCCCTATCACCGCGAGTAATGACTGACCAGGGTAGATTAAGCAGCGGATGAAACTACAGAATTCTTTTCGCGACTATACGGCTGAGTCCGCGCTGTTTGTGCGCCGGGCGCTGGTCGCCTTTACGGGGATTTTGCTGCTTACCGGCGTGCTGATCGCCAACCTTTATAATCTGCAAATTGTCCGCTATACCGATTACCAGACGCGCTCAAACGAAAACCGCATCAAGCTGGTGCCTATCGCCCCCAGCCGCGGCATTATTTACGACCGTAACGGCACTCCGCTGGCCTTAAACCGCACCATCTACCAGATTGAGATGATGCCGGAAAAAGTCGACAACGTTCAGGATACGCTGGAAGCATTGCGAAGCGTTGTCGATCTTAACGATGACGATATCGCTGCGTTCAAGAAAGAGCGCGCCCGTTCTCACCGCTTTACCTCCATTCCGGTTAAAACCAACCTGACGGAAGTCCAGGTCGCCCGCTTTGCCGTCAACCAGTACCGTTTCCCCGGTGTGGAAGTGAAAGGCTACAAGCGTCGCTACTACCCTTACGGTTCCGCACTGACGCACGTAATCGGCTACGTCTCCAAGATCAACGATAAAGACGTTGAGCGTCTCGATAAAGACGGCAAGCTGGCAAACTACGCCGCGACGCACGATATCGGTAAGCTGGGAATTGAACGCTATTACGAAGATGTCCTGCACGGGCAGACCGGCTATGAAGAGGTGGAAGTTAACAACCGTGGCCGCGTTATTCGTCAGCTGAAAGAGGTGCCGCCGCAGGCAGGACATGACGTCTACCTGACGCTCGACCTGAAACTCCAGCAGTATATTGAAACCTTACTGGCGGGCAGCCGTGCGGCAGTTGTCGTGACCGATCCGCGTACCGGCGGCATACTGGCGATGGTCTCCATGCCAAGCTACGACCCTAACCTCTTTGTCGATGGGATTTCCAGTAAGGACTACTCCGGCCTGCTTAATGACCCGAACACGCCGCTGGTCAACCGCGCCACGCAGGGGGTCTATCCGCCGGCGTCCACGGTGAAACCTTACGTCGCCGTCTCGGCGCTGAGCGCGGGTGTCATCAACCGCAACACCAGCCTGTTTGACCCGGGCTGGTGGCAGTTACCGGGTTCAGAGAAACGCTATCGCGACTGGAAAAAATGGGGCCACGGTCATCTGAACGTGACGAAATCGCTGGAAGAGTCTGCGGATACCTTCTTCTATCAGGTGGCGTACGACATGGGTATTGACCGCCTGTCAGAGTGGATGAGCAAATTTGGCTACGGCCATTACACCGGGGTCGATCTCGCCGAAGAACGCTCCGGCAACATGCCAACCCGCGAGTGGAAGCTAAAGCGCTTTAAGAAGCCGTGGTATCAGGGTGATACCATTCCGGTGGGTATCGGCCAGGGCTACTGGACCGCGACCCCGCTGCAGATGAACAAAGCGATGATGATCCTCATTAACGACGGGGTGGTGAAAGTCCCGCACCTGCTGCAAAGTACCGTTGAAGAGGGCAAAAAAGTGCCGTGGATCCAGCCGCATGAACCGCCAGTGGGGGATATTCACTCCGGCTTCTGGGAGATCGCCAAAGACGGGATGTACGGGGTGGCAAACCGCCCGAACGGTACCGCGCATAAGTATTTCGCCGGTGCGCCGTATAAAGTAGCCGCCAAATCCGGTACGGCGCAGGTCTTCGGCCTGAAGGCCAACGAAACCTATAACGCGCACCGCATTGCCGAACGACTGCGTGACCATAAGCTTATGACGGCATTTGCACCTTATGATAACCCGCAGGTGGCAGTGGCAATGATTCTGGAAAACGGTGGCGCAGGGCCAGCCGTAGGTACCATCATGCGCCAAATCCTCGACCACATCATGCTGGGTGATAACAACACCGAACTGCCGGCTGAAAACCCGGCGGCCGCTGCGGCGGAGGACCAATAATCATGACGGATAATCCAAATAAAAAATCGCTGTGGGATAAAATCCACATCGACCCAGCCATGCTGCTGATCCTGCTGGCTCTGCTGGTCTACAGCGCTCTGGTTATCTGGAGCGCCAGCGGCCAGGACATCGGCATGATGGAGCGCAAGATTGGCCAGATCGCGATGGGGCTGGTCATTATGGTCGTCATGGCGCAGATCCCGCCACGCGTCTACGAAGGCTGGGCCCCCTATCTCTACATCTTCTGTATTATTTTGCTGGTTGCGGTAGATGCCTTCGGGGCCATCTCTAAAGGCGCACAGCGCTGGCTGGATCTGGGTGTAGTTCGTTTCCAGCCCTCGGAAATTGCCAAAATCGCCGTTCCACTGATGGTGGCACGCTTTATCAACCGCGACGTCTGTCCGCCATCACTGAAAAACACGGCCATCGCACTGGTAATGATTTTCCTGCCAACGTTGCTGGTGGCGGCGCAGCCTGACCTTGGTACCTCGATCCTCATCGCACTCTCTGGCCTGTTTGTTCTCTTCTTGTCGGGCCTGAGCTGGCGTCTGATTGGTATTGCGGTGGTGCTGGTTGCCGCGTTCATCCCTATTCTCTGGTTCTTCCTGATGCATGATTATCAGCGCCAGCGCGTGATGATGCTGCTCGATCCGGAAACCGATCCGCTGGGTGCGGGCTATCATATTATTCAGTCCAAGATCGCGATTGGCTCCGGTGGCCTGCGCGGTAAAGGATGGCTGCACGGCACCCAGTCGCAGCTGGAGTTCTTACCAGAGCGCCATACCGACTTTATCTTTGCGGTCCTGGCGGAAGAGCTTGGGCTGGTCGGCATCTTGATCTTACTCGCGCTGTATGTACTGTTAATCATGCGCGGGTTGTGGATTGCCGCGCGCGCGCAAACCACCTTTGGCCGCGTCATGGCGGGCGGGTTAATGTTGATTTTATTCGTTTATGTCTTCGTAAATATTGGTATGGTGAGTGGTATTCTGCCGGTTGTAGGCGTTCCGCTTCCGCTGGTGAGTTACGGAGGCTCGGCACTGATCGTGTTGATGGCCGGGTTTGGTATCGTGATGTCGATCCATACCCACAGAAAAATGTTGTCAAAAAGCGTATAAAAATAAGGGGATCGGAATGCGTAAGCAGTGGCTGGGGATCTGCATTGCGGCAAGTTTACTTGCGGCGTGCACAAGTGATGATGGTCAGCAACAGGCAACCGTCGCGCCGCCGCAGCCTGCGGTGTGTAATGGCCCAATCGTTGAAATCAGCGGCGCCGATCCCGTTTATGAACCGCTCAACGCCAGCGCGAATCAGGATTATGAGCGCGACGGCAAAAGCTACAAAATCGTTCAGGACCCTTCCCGTTTCAGCCAGGCGGGTTTCGCCGCCATTTATGATGCGGAACCCGGGAGCAACCTGACGGCATCAGGAGAAGCGTTCGACCCGACGCAACTCACTGCGGCACACCCGACGCTGCCTATCCCAAGCTACGCGCGTATCACCAACCTGGCGAACGGCCGTATGATTGTGGTCCGCATTAACGATCGCGGTCCGTACGGTAACGACCGTGTGATTTCGCTGTCGCGCGCCTCCGCCGACCGCCTGAACACCTCGAACAATACCAAGGTTCGTATCGACCCCATTATCGTGGCACCGGATGGCTCGCTCTCCGGGCCGGGTACCGCGTGTACGACAGTGGCGAAACAGACCTACGCCCTTCCCGACCGTCCGAATCTTGACGGTGGCATGGGGAGCGTCTCATCGCCGGCCGAGCCTTCTCAGCCAGCAGGCGAAGTGCGTCCTATCAGCAACGACACGTTGCAAAGCGATGACAACACTGGCGCACCGGTAAAGAGTAGCGGTTTCCTGGGGGCTCCAACGACCCTGGCCTCCGGCGTGCTGGAAGGCAGTGAACCTGCTCCGGCGCCTGTTGCCGCCCCCGTAGCGCAGCAGCCTGCCCCCGTCACCGCTCCGGCAACGACCCAGAGCGCGGCGGCAGCAGCGCCTGCTGCCGCTTCCAGCGGCGGCTTTGTCGTTCAGGTGGGCGCCGTCAGCGATCAGGCCCGCGCGCAGCAGTATCAACAGCGCCTGAGCCAGCAGTTTGGCGTTCCAGGCCGCGTTGAGCAAAACGGGGCTGTGTGGCGTATTCAGATGGGACCGTTTGCCAGCAAATCGCAGGCAGCGACCCTGCAGCAGCGTCTGCAAAATGAAGCGCAACTCCAGTCATTTATCGCTGTAGCGAAGTAATGTATCGGCGGCATCCGAATTGTCAGTTTGTGTAAAAGTCATTCACAAACTCATGCTTAAAGTCGGATGCCTGCCTGAATAGCATTTGCTATAGTAAGGCACTTTTTTTAATTCCATCACGGATGTCGTAGTTCTGACCATGAAGACCACTTTTTCTGCTCGTTTTGTGCAGCGCATGGCGCTGACCACGGCCCTTTGCGCTGCTGCGCTCTCCGCAGCTCACGCCGATGACCTGAACATCAAGACCATGATCCCTGGCGTTCCGCAAATCGATGCGGAATCCTACATCCTGATCGATTACAACTCTGGCAAAGTTCTGGCAGAACAGAATGCCGATGCCCGCCGCGATCCGGCCAGCCTGACGAAAATGATGACCAGCTACGTTATCGGCCAGGCGATGAAGGCAGGTAAATTTAAAGAAACAGACCTGGTCACCATCGGTAACGATGCGTGGGCAACCGGCAACCCGGTCTTTAAAGGCTCTTCTTTAATGTTCCTGAAACCGGGTATGCAGGTTCCTGTCTCTCAGCTGATTCGTGGTATCAACCTGCAGTCCGGTAACGACGCCTGTGTCGCCATGGCCGATTTCGCTGCGGGCAGCCAGGATGCGTTTGTGGGCCTGATGAACAGCTACGTTTCTGCGCTGGGCCTGAAAAACAGCCACTTCCAGACCGTTCACGGCCTGGATGCGGAGGGTCAGTACAGTTCTGCGCGCGATATGGCGCTGATTGGCCAGGCGCTGATCCGCGATGTACCGAACGAATACGCCATCTATAAAGAGAAAGAGTTTACCTTCAACGGTATTCGCCAGACCAACCGTAACGGCCTGCTGTGGGATAACAGCCTGAACGTTGACGGCATCAAAACCGGTCATACCGACAAAGCGGGTTACAACCTGGTCGCCTCTGCTACCGAAGGTCAGATGCGCCTGATCTCTGCCGTGATGGGCGGTCGTACCTTTAAAGGCCGTGAGACAGAAAGCAAAAAACTGCTGACCTGGGGCTTCCGTTTCTTCGAAACCGTGAACCCGCTGAAAGCAGGCAAAGAGTTTGCCTCTGAGCCGGTCTGGTTCGGTGATAACGATCGCGCCTCCCTGGGCGTGGACAAAGATCTGTACCTGACCATTCCACGCGGACGCATGAAAGACCTGAAAGCCAGCTACGTGCTGAACACCACCGAGCTGCATGCACCGCTGCAGAAAAACCAGGTTGTAGGCACCATCAACTTCCAGCTGGATGGCAAAACTATCGATCAGCGCCCGCTGGTTGTCCTGCAGGAAATTCCTGAAGGCAATTTCTTCGGCAAAATCATTGATTACATTAAATTGATGTTCCATCACTGGTTTGGCTAAAAATTGAACACTTGAAAGTGTGATTTTGATCCCCATATACTAAGTATCCTGATAACTCCCACCTGACGTGGGAGTTATTCTTTTTGACGTTACGCCGGAGCTGACATGAAAACCAAACTTAACGAACTGCTTGAATTCCCTACCCCATTTACTTACAAAGTAATGGGTCTGGCGAAACCTGAGCTGGTTGATCAGGTGGTTGAAGTGGTACAGCGCCATGCGCCGGGTGACTACTCTCCGTCAGTAAAACCAAGCAGCAAGGGCAACTACCACTCGGTATCTATTACCATTACCGCAACACACATTGAGCAGGTTGAGACGCTGTACGAAGAGCTCGGCAATATCGAAATTGTTCGTATGGTGCTGTAGTCCCTCTGCGGTTACCCGGTTTGCCGGGTAACCCCTCTCCCCGCTGTGATATACTCCCCCTCATCTTTTGTCCCTCGTCTTCGGAGACGTCGTTTTGTATCAGGATAAAATTCTTGTCCGTCATCTCGGGCTGCAACCATATGAGCCTGTCTCCCAGGCTATGCATGACTTCACCGACTCACGCGATGACACCACCCCCGATGAAATCTGGCTGGTAGAACACCTGCCGGTGTTTACGCAGGGGCAAGCGGGAAAAGCGGAACATTTATTGATGACGGGCGATATCCCGGTTATTCAGAGCGACCGCGGCGGGCAGGTTACGTACCATGGCCCAGGGCAACAGGTGATGTACGTTCTCCTGAACCTCAAACGCAGAAAGCTGGGCGTACGTGAACTGGTCACTCTGCTTGAGCAAACGGTCGTCAACACGCTGGCGGAATACGGTATTGATGCGCATCCGCGGGCCGACGCACCGGGAGTCTACGTGGGCGAGATGAAGATCTGCTCGCTGGGGTTGCGTATCCGTAAAGGCTGCTCGTTTCACGGGCTGGCTTTGAACATTAATATGGATTTGAAGCCCTTCCAGCGCATCAACCCCTGCGGCTATGCCGGGATGGAAATGACGCAAATGTGCCAGTGGGTTGATACGGCAACAACAGAAAATATCCGTCCTGTACTTTTAGCTAATATGTTAGCGCTACTTAACAATCCCCCACACGAATATATCACTGCTTAATATATTATACATTGTGGCTCGATAATTTGACGGGCCACGATTTAATTGCCGCTTTTACACTTTACAATAATCCGCAGATTCTATATTTTCGAAGCGCTCGAATATTACCGATCCATATTATTTAGCCTCCCGTCAGCGCTGCGTGCAGGACCTAAGTAACTTGCGTGATAATCACTCAACTGGTTGTTTTTGATAAACAAGTGAAACAAAACCAACACTTTACGAATCTCTACAAGCATAATAAATAAATTCAACTATCATTCATGTTGTGAATGTGTACGGAGTAAAAGCGTGGAGTATAATAATTTACCAGCCAAACGCCTGAATGAACCCGGTGGCGAAGACAAGCCGCAAATTTTTCGGACTTTACGTAATATTGATCTCAATTTACTGACTATTTTTGAGGCGGTATATGTCCATAAGGGTATCGTTAACGCTGCGAAAATTCTTAATCTCACGCCCTCTGCAATAAGCCAGTCAATTCAAAAGCTGCGCGCTATATTTCCGGACCCGTTATTTATTCGTAAGGGACAGGGTGTCACCCCCACGGCTTACGCCACGCATCTGCATGAGTACATCAGCCAGGGGCTGGAGTCGATTCTGGGCGCGCTGGATTTAACTGGAAGCTACGACAAACAGCGAACCATCACCATCGGCTGCTCTCCCTCTGTGGGGGTGTTGGTTATGCCTGCAATATACCAGGCCGTAAAAGAGCATGCGCCGCAGCTGCTGCTGCGTAATGTACCGATCAGCGAACCTGACGTGCAGCTTGCCCAGTTCCAGACCGATTTAATTATCGACAGCGGCAGCTTCAGCGCCCGCGCGTTGGGGCAGAATGTCCTTTATGCCGACAACCTGGTGCTGGTTTGTCGCCAGCAGCATCCGGTGCTCAGCGAGCCGCTCACCATAGAAAATCTGCGTAACTACGATCACTCGTCATTTATGACGGAAGGACAGTCTCATCATGCGCTGCGCCAGCGTATCGATGACATTTTCCCGGAGCGACAGATAAGCTTCAGCAGTTACAATATGTTCACTACTGCATCCCTGATTGGCAGCAGTGACATGCTCTGCATCATGCCTTCGCGCCTGTATCATCTGCTGCGGAAATGCTGGCCGCTGGAGAGTATTCCGCTCAGCCAGTTGAATGCAGAATCTATTGAGATTTCACTGCATTACAATAAGCTCAGTCTGCGCGATCCGGTACTTGAAAATGTGATCCGCATCATCCGCCAGGCCTTCTGACAGGTTGACACAGCACAAGCCCCTGCCGCACGCAGGGCAAAAGGCACAAAACAACAACTATTTTACAAATTGGCGACCTGGCAGGCTGCTTTAACGACCGTTTCAATGATATACTGCCTGTCGTTCGTTCAAAAATAGTTGATAAATACAACATTCCCTTGAATTGAAACGCTTTCCTTCGATATTCGCAACTGGAACACGCACGCTATGAGTAAACCCATTGTGATGGAACGCGGTGTTAAATACCGCGATGCCGATAAAATGGCCCTTATCCCGGTTAAAAACGTGGCTACAGAGCGCGAGGCGCTGTTAAGAAAACCGGAATGGATGAAAATCAAACTTCCGGCCGACTCTTCGCGTATCCAGGGGATCAAAGCGGCGATGCGTAAGAATGGCCTTCACTCTGTATGTGAAGAAGCCTCTTGCCCGAACCTTGCTGAGTGTTTCAACCACGGCACCGCGACGTTTATGATTCTGGGTGCTATCTGTACCCGCCGTTGCCCGTTCTGCGATGTTGCTCATGGCCGCCCGGTGGCGCCGGATGCAAACGAACCTCAAAAACTGGCGCAGACCATTGCTGATATGGCGCTGCGTTATGTGGTCATTACCTCCGTTGACCGTGATGACCTGCGTGATGGGGGTGCTCAGCACTTTGCTGACTGCATTACTGCCATTCGCGAGAAAAGCCCGAACATTAAGATTGAGACGCTGGTGCCGGATTTCCGTGGTCGTATGGACCGCGCGCTGGATATCCTGACCGCAACGCCACCAGACGTCTTTAACCACAACCTGGAGAACGTACCGCGTCTCTACCGTCAGGTGCGTCCGGGTGCTGACTACAACTGGTCCCTGAAGCTGCTGGAGCGTTTTAAAGAAGCGCATCCACATATCCCTACCAAGTCAGGTCTGATGGTCGGCCTTGGTGAGACCAATGACGAAATCATCGAAGTGATGCGCGATCTGCGTCGCCACGGTGTGACCATGCTGACGCTGGGCCAGTATCTGCAGCCAAGCCGTCATCACCTGCCGGTGCAGCGCTACGTTAGCCCGGATGAGTTTGATGAGATGAAAGCGGAAGCGATGGCGATGGGCTTCACCCATGCTGCCTGCGGTCCGTTTGTGCGCTCCTCTTACCATGCCGATATGCAGGCAAAAGGCGAAGAAGTTAAATAACCCTGTAATATTCACTTACAGGAATACAAAAAAACCGGCCTGTTGAGCCGGTTTTTTTCGCAAGCCTTAAGGCATTGCCGTTACTCTTTGTGAGAGAGCTTTTCAGCCGGAACGGTATCCTCGGCGCTTTTCTTCGCTGCCGCGTCATCGTCGTTCATCGCTTTCTTAAAGCCTTTGATGGCGGCACCCAGGTCACCACCCAGCGTGCGTAACTTCTTGGTACCAAACAGCAGGACGACCAGTGCGGCAACCACCAGCAGTTTGGTAATACTAATCTCACCCATAGATACCTTCTTTACTTAAAACAGGCTGCATTCAGCGTCAAAACCGGATCATATTAACGGTCATTTGGCGCGTGCACACAATAGCAACCTGTAACAAGGTGAATCAAGCATTGTTGAAAAAAACATCACAATAATTGCGGTGGCGCAAAACGTCGGTTGCGAAGAACAGGTAATTGCTGCCGTGCAAGCGCTATCCTTTCTGAAATTATCTCCGCCATCAGCAAAACCGGACCTTCCGCTGCGGCGGCAATCGTGACGCCCAGCGGGTCAATCACCCTGCTCTGCCCGATATTTTTATTGCCGCACTCCCCTGCCGCGACCACATAACAGGTGGTATCCAGCGCGCGCGCCGTAAGCAACGTGGCCCAGTGATGCTCTTTCAGCGGCCCTTTCACCCACGCGGCAGGCAGAACAAGCACATCCGCTCCCTCTAATGCCAGGCTCAACGCCAGCTCAGGAAAGCGCAAATCGTAGCAGGTCATCAGCCCAATGTTTAAACCATCAACCGCGATCAGGGGCGGAACGCACTCCCCCGGGTCAACCAGGCGCGACTCCTGGATACTGAACGCATCATAGAGATGAAGCTTGGCATAGCTGGCGATGATGACGCCGCCACGGATGGCTACCAGTGTGTTAACTGCCCGGCCAGGCGTTGACGGCACATGGACCGTCAAAATTGTGGTCATGTCATTACCCGCACTCTCGGCCAGTAATTGCTGTAAAAACGCGCCATCCAGCGGCTGCGCGGATTTCACCGATAAATCCGGGTCGTTATCATCGCGAGCCAGCAAGGCCTCCGGCAGCACCAGCAACGACGCCCCCTTCTGTTGTGCCTGTTTCATCAGCGAGACACACTGCGCCGCATTCTCATGCCAGCGAGGCGTGACCGCAAACTGCCCTACCGCAACATACATATTTGTCCCCTGATTATAAACAGCGTTAAACTCGCCACTCTTACACATCAAATAGCAGGTATTTACAGTGTTACAACTCCTTTTAGCTGTTTTTATTGGTGGGGGGACGGGAAGCGTTGCGCGGTGGTTCCTGAGTATGCGGTTTAATCCACTGCATCAGGCGATTCCAATGGGAACACTGGCCGCAAACCTGATTGGTGCGTTTATCATTGGCATGGGTCTGGCCTGGTTTAACCGTATGACGCACATCGATCCCATGTGGAAAGTATTGATTACCACCGGGTTCTGCGGCGGTTTAACCACCTTCTCCACCTTTTCTGCGGAAACGGTGTTTTTGTTTCAGGAAGGCCGTATCGGCTGGGCGTTGCTGAACGTTGCGATAAATATGCTCGGCTCTTTTGCGATGACCGGGATCGCATTCTGGCTGTTTTCTTCCGCCAGCCCCCACTAACTGCCGAAGCGTTAATGTTGGCTTAATTTTTCTCTGTCACTCTGGTGCCAATACAGAACGAGGGTGACAGAATGAAAGAGAGTTTGATGAGCGCAGGCGTGGTGTTGTTGAGCGTGCTGATCGTTGCCAGCTTCCTGAAGATGTATCTGCTTGGCTGATGCAAAACGAAAAAAACCCGCTCAGTGAGCGGGTTTTGAAATTCTTGCTGACGCGTCTGAATTACAGAGCGATTACGTTAGCAGCAGAAGGGCCTTTGGCACCGTTAGTGATTTCGAACTCTACACGCTGACCTTCAGCCAGAGTTTTGAAACCATTAGACTGGATTGCAGAGAAGTGTACGAACACGTCTTTGCTGCCATCTTCAGGAGTAATGAAACCGAATCCTTTGGACTCATTAAACCACTTAACGTTACCTTTAATCTTAGACATCAAAATTACCTTTACATTAAAAAACGACACAAATGCTGTGTCGGTTACCAGTACAACAATTGTGGGACCTTTTGTCCAGCGGATCTTTGATAAAAAGTGACTAAAGTCGCGTTAATTTTCGCTGGCGGATTTTTATCCCATATGAATCAACGACTGCGCATTTTTTCACCGCTTTGTCAGCTTTTTTCAGTTAAAACTGAAAACGCATCCAGGCGAAGTAAACGTTACCGTTGTTGTACGTACCGGGAATGTAGGTCATCTGGAACGTTGCAGGGCCATAACCAATTGAGGCCAGCGGCAGCAGAACCGGAATGGGGATATAGTTCCAGTTGTCGCGTGCAGTCACCCCGGCGGTATAGCCCAGGCCAACGTGGAAGTTGTCGTCAGCTAACGGACGCCAGGTTTTCTCCCAGCCATAGCCACCGATCGGTTCCCATTTGTTAAAGGAGTCTTTAAAGGCCATCAGATAAATACCGTGCCAGTTGCCCTTTTCGTCCCAGCGCGACTGACCAAAACCTGCCCCCCACGGGCGCTCGTTATATTTGTCGGTCTTTTCTTTGTCGTAGGCAAAGCGTGCATGCCAGGTGATGGCCGGCACGTAGAGATCATAGTGCTCTGGCGCATTCCAGGTCTGCGAAACATTATCCGTAAAAGTGGAGAACCAGCCCTTATCCGTCGCGTTCTCTTCAGCCTGTGCCACAGAAGAGAGCGTTAACTGTGCAAAAATAAACAGAAAAATGAAGAAAAATTTATTACGTACGATCACAATGCAATTACCATTCTTAGTATTCGAGGCAAAGTTTACCATACAATAGTTGAATGGAGCCTTAACGGCATCGGCATTACTCCTAATTAATCAGCCACTTTGCGAGAATATTCTGAGAGCGGCACGGTGGCCTTTTGAATAATCATCTCCCGGGCGCGTTTAAACCTTTTTTAATAATGCCTACCGGTAAAAATAACCCTGCATTTAATATGGCTTTCAGGACAAACATAACGCCCTGTCTGCAAGGTATAAAGATTATCATTAGCCTCTACAGCCAGTGTTTTTGTGCTGCTCAGCCCTTTCTCACGAAACGCTGTACGGACCCACTCACCAACGCGCACCGGCAGGAAAAGTCTTTTCCCCTCTTATTCAAGAACGTGTTAATATAGAATCAATAAATTAACAACCCATTAGCATTTAAATGACATACTCCACTGTTGTCACCGGTCAATACCCATATGTCATTATTGCCATCACCATGGCAAAAATATCGCTAACATCTGCTTTAGTAGTATATTTATTGATTTTAATCAGCAAGGACTGGCCATTAATTCGGCACATTCTCATCCTTCTTTTTTATTGATTATTTGTGCTCTCGGGCAGCAAGGATACAGGGGAAATCATGCTTACGTTTTTCGAGCTCCTTATCGGAGTCGTCGTCATTGTCGGTGTAGCACGCTACATCATTAAGGGGTATTCCGCCACGGGCGTGTTATTTGTCGGCGGCCTGGCCTTGCTGATCGTTAGCGCCCTGATGGGTCACCAGGTCTTACCCGCCAGCGCAGCCAGCACCGGGTATACCGCCACAGACATTGTTGAATACATTAAAATTCTGCTCATGAGCCGCGGTGGCGATCTGGGCATGATGATCATGATGCTGTGCGGTTTTGCCGCCTACATGACCCATATTGGTGCCAACGATATGGTCGTGAAGCTGGCCTCCAGACCGCTGCAGTACATCAACTCCCCGTATCTGCTGATGGTGGCAGCCTACTTCCTCGCCTGTCTGATGTCGCTGGCCGTGTCGTCCGCCACTGGCCTGGGGGTGTTGTTAATGGCTACCCTGTTCCCGGTGATGGTTAACGTCGGCATTAGCCGTGGTGCAGCGGCAGCTATCTGCGCCTCTCCGGCGGCCATTATTCTCTCCCCTACCTCTGGCGACGTCGTACTGGCGGCGAAAGCCGCAGAAATGTCACTCATCGATTTCGCCTTTAAAACCACGCTGCCGATTTCCATTGTGGCTATCGTGGGCATGGGGATCGCGCATTTCTTCTGGCAGCGTTATCTCGATAAAAAAGAGCACATCAGCCACGAAATGATGGACGTGAATGAAATCACCACCACCGCCCCGGCGTTCTATTCCATTCTGCCGTTCACGCCTATCATCGGCGTGCTGATTTTTGACGGCAAATGGGGACCACAGCTGCACATCATTACCATTCTGGTTATCTGTATGCTGCTGGCCGCCATGCTGGAATTTATTCGTGGTTTCAACACTCAGAAGGTATTTTCTGGCCTGGAAGTGGCGTATCGCGGTATGGCTGATGCATTTGCAGGCGTTGTGATGCTGTTGGTGGCGGCAGGCGTCTTCGCGCAGGGTCTGAGCACTATCGGCTTTATTCAGAGCCTCATCTCTATCGCCACGTCGTTCGGCTCTGCCAGCATTATCCTGATGCTGGTACTGGTGGTGCTGACCATGCTGGCGGCAATGACCACCGGTTCAGGCAACGCGCCGTTCTATGCCTTCGTTGAGATGATCCCAAAACTGGCACATTCTTCCGGTATTAACCCGGCTTACCTCTCCATTCCCATGCTGCAGGCGTCTAACCTCGGTCGTACCATTTCGCCGGTATCGGGTGTCGTAGTCGCGGTCGCCGGGATGGCAAAAATCTCGCCGTTCGAAGTGGTAAAACGCACGTCGGTCCCGGTGCTTGTGGGCCTGATCATCGTGATTATCGCAACCGAAGTGCTGGTTCCTGGCGCAGCCTGAGTAAAATGACCGATATCCAAAAAGCGCCTGCGGGCGCTTTTTGTGCTTTAATAACTTCCAGAAATCTATCGCGTTAACCCATCAGGAAATCACATGTTCAGGAAGGATATCGTTATCCCGTCTGGCGCCATGGCGCTTGCACTCTGTGTCTTCTCCGCGCAGGCGGATCCGCTCAAAGCCACGCAGTATGGCGATTTCGATCGCTACGTTCTGGCGCTTTCCTGGCAAACCGGGTTCTGCCAGAGCATGGCTGAACGTAACCGTAACGAACCCGAAGAGTGCCGTCTGCAAAAAGAGAGCAATAACAAGACCGATTATCTGACCGTACACGGATTATGGCCTGGCCTGCCAAAATCCATCGCCGCACGCGGCGTGGATGAACGCCGCTGGATGCGTTTTGGCTGCGCGACCCGCCCAATCCCGAACATGCCGGAAGCCAAAGCCAGCCGCAAATGCTCAGCCGCCGAAACCGGGCTATCACTGTCGGGTGCCGCAAAGCTGAACAGCGTCATGCCCGGTGCTGGCGGTAACTCCTGCCTGGAACGCTATGAATATGCCAAACACGGCGTCTGCTTCGGCTTTGATCCTGACGCCTATTTCGGCACCATGGTACGGATGAATCAGGAGATAAAAAACAGCACGGTGGGTAAATTCCTGGCGGATAACTACGGTAAAACGGTAAGCCGTAAAGATTTTGATAACGCCGTGGCGAAAAGCTGGAGCAAAGACAATGTCAAAGCATTCAAACTGACCTGCAATGGCAATCCGGCCTACCTGACCGAAATGCAGATCTCGCTTAAGGCCAGCACCATTAATAACCCGCTGTCTGCCGGCTCTTTTGCGCCACAGCCACATCCGGGTAACTGTGGCAAACAGTTTGTTATCGATAAAGTGGGTTACTGATCCACAATCGGGCGCACCATATCGAAGCGGTGTTCATCACTGATGCCATAATAGGCCGTCGGCCCACCCGCACGCAGGATGGGCTGCGCTTTCGCCGTCTGATAGATCCCCTCTTCCAGCAGCGATTCTGCAATATGAATACCCACCACTTCGCCCAGCACCAGCCAGGTGTCAACCGGCGTGCCGTCGGCGCCGGTCAGCTGAATACACTGCGACAGGCGGCACTCAAAGTTCACCGGACTCTCGGCCACGCGTGGCGCCTTTACAAGCTGGCTTGCCGCTGGCGTCAATCCGGAAAAAGAGAACTCGTCTTGATCGTGAGGCAGCGTAGCGGAGGTGAGATTCATCGCCTCAGCCAGATCGCGCGTGGCAAGGTTCCAGACAAACTCACCCGTTTCGTTAATATTACGCACGCTGTCTTTCCAGCCGTTGCTGGAAAAGCCAATAATCGGCGGGCGGTAGTTAAAGCAGTTAAAAAAGCTATACGGTGCCAGGTTGATCTGTCCTGCCTGGTCGCAGGAGGAGATCCAGCCAATCGGACGCGGACCAATAATGGCATTCAGCGGGTCATGCGGCAGGCCATGCCCCTGTGACGGTTGATAAAAGTACATAGCGCTCTCTTATAAGGGGCAGACGCGAACTGCGTTTACCCACTATCCTGATTCAGAACGTTCAGCGTAACGCAATCCGCCAGAAATGCAGACTGAATAAATTTCAGCGAAAATTCATATGGCCCATGAATGTGACCTCTATCACTTCAAAGTTGCGTGCGCAGACAGTATCATCGGGAGAGTTAAACCCTCGCTGCCATACGGCGAGGGTTTTCTTTTGGATTGGTTTCTGCGTTACACGCAGCATTAACGACATGGAGTAAAAAATGTCCAGACCCACCATCATTATCAATGAACTTGACGCAGAACGTATTGACCGACTTCTGGAGAAACCAGAATTCGCCTCGCTCCCGGTAGCCGATGCCCTGAATGAAGAGCTCGACCGGGCGCAGATGTGTACCCCGGAGTCCATGCCGCATGACGTGGTCACCATGAACAGCCAGGTCAAATTCCGCAACCTGACAACGGGCGAAGAGTTAACCCGCACGCTGGTCTACCCGGCGCAAATGACCGACAGCAGCGCTCAGCTTTCCGTGCTGGCACCGGTCGGCGCGGCCCTGCTGGGCCTGCGTACGGGGGATACCATTCACTGGGAATTGCCGGGCGGTGCCTCGACCCATCTGGAAGTGCTGGCGTTGCTCTACCAGCCAGAAGCGGCAGGCGATTACCTGCGTTAATCCCATCTGAACAAGCGCGACCCGCGTTGCACAGAGGATGCCTGCGCATCCTCTTTCCGCAGATTCACCTGGACGTCCTATATCGTGCCGCAGGTAAGGGAACCGTCTTAAACCACCCCACCCGGAAACGCATTCACCAGCCCTTTAACCTGCTGTTCCGCCGCTTCCGGCGTTTCGGCACCGGGCACCAGAATCACCTTGCGGCACGCCTCCTCCCGTTTTTCAAAGATCCGGTAGGCGCGTTCGGCATCGTCCAGCGGCAGATAGTGGGTGACAATCTCCTCCGGCGTCAGCAGCCCTT
This sequence comes from Enterobacter cloacae complex sp. 382A5, assembly GCF_050031095.1. NCBI lineage: Bacteria > Pseudomonadati > Pseudomonadota > Gammaproteobacteria > Enterobacterales > Enterobacteriaceae > Enterobacter > Enterobacter cloacae complex sp. 382A5. The sequence goes on along the minus strand of NZ_JBLGVK010000001.1, from coordinate 1,244,968 downwards.
TTTCGATCAGCGGTAACAACTCGCCAAGCCAGGCGTGGACGTGGGTCTGGCCCATCTTAAAACTGAGCCCCTTATCGAAGGCATCACCAAACAGGAAGCCATGGATAAAGCCCGCATACACGCCGGGCACGCTCACCACCCCACCCCGTCGAACAGCAGCAATACACTGACGCAGCGCTTTACCGCTGCTGCCCTCAATTTTAAGGTTGCTGAGGATGGTTTCCGTGGTGCTGCCTTTGGCTTCAAACCCCACGGCATCAATGACGGCATCCACGCCGCGCTGGCCTGCGGTTTGCTCAATGATTTTTTCCGCTGCGTCGTTGTCTTCATCAAAGTTGATGGGGATAGCGCCGTAGCGCTCTGCGGCAAAACGCAGACGATACGGGTGATGGTCAACCACAAAGATCTGTTCGGCACCTAACAGCCGCGCGCAGGCGATGGTCAGTAACCCCACCGGTCCTGCACCAAAAACGGCGACGCTGGAGCCTTTTTCAATCTGGGCATTTTTCGCCGCCTGCCAGGCGGTAGGCAAGATATCGGAGAGGAACAGCGCTTTATCATCGGAGAGCAGCTGAGGCACTTTGAAAGGCCCAACGTTACCTTTGGGCACCCGAACGTATTCCGCTTGTCCACCGGGCACGCCGCCATAAAGATGGCTGTAGCCAAACAGCGCGGCGGGCGCGGGAATTTGCTTTTTATTCAGCGCGGCGCCCTGCCCGGCGTTGGTACTCTCGCAGGCCGCGTACTGCTGCAGGCGGCAAAAGAAGCAGTCACCACAGGCGATGACAAACGGGATCACCACCCGGTCGCCTTTTTGCAGCGTCTTCACTTCCCTGCCCGTCTCCACCACTTCGCCCATGAACTCGTGGCCAAAAATATCGCCGTGTTCAACTTTGGGGATCTTCCCGCGGTAGAGATGCAGATCCGATCCGCAGATCGCCGTGGCCGTTACGCGCAGGATAATATCGTCAGGTTGTTCAATAACAGGATCGGGGACATTCTCGACACGAACATGATGTGGACCGTGGTACGTGAGTGCTTTCATGCGACCTCCGAAAGGATCCGGGTAAGTATTTAAGGGTAGCGTTCCCTGACGACCTGCCCGGGATTAGCGGGCTTTTGAGATTTATCCTGGGAAAAACAGAAAAGTGCCGCAGTGCTTACAAAAACCATATTCATTTTATGGTTGAATGGGTCCAGCGTTTATAAACAAGGAGAAACGGGTATGTATCAAAGAATTATTATGCCGGTTGATGTTTTTGAGATGGAGCTGAGCGACAAGGCCGTACGCCATGCGGAATTTCTGGCGCAGCAGGACGGGATTATTCATCTTCTACACGTGCTGCCGGGTTCTGCCAGCCTGAGTCTGCATCGCTTTGCCGCCGATGTACGCCGCTTTGAAGAGCATCTGCAGCACGAGGCGGAAAATCGCCTGCAAACGATGGTCGGGCACTTCACCATCGATCCTTCCCGCATTAAAACGCATGTCCGGTTTGGCAGCGTGCGCGATGCCGTTAACGAGCTGGCGAGCGAGCTGAACGCCGACGTGGTGGTTATCGGTTCACGCAATCCGTCCATTACCACGCATCTGCTGGGTTCAAACGCCTCCAGCGTTATCCGTCACACCCACATTCCGGTGATGGTCGTGAGATAAAAAAAAGAGGCCACCTTCTGGTGGCCTCTCCTGGTGCAGGTGCAGTCTTACTGACTTTTATTATGCTGTTTTGGTGCGAATCAGGTAGTCGAACGCGCTCAGAGACGCTTTCGCCCCTTCACCGGTCGCGATGATGATCTGCTTGTACGGCACGGTAGTACAGTCGCCCGCCGCAAATACGCCCTTCACGCTGGTTTCACATTTGGCATCGATGATAATCTCGCCCATGCGGTTACGCTCAATGGCGCCTTCCAGCCAGGTGGTGTTTGGCAGCAGACCAATCTGCACGAAGATCCCCGAAAGCGGAACGCTGTGCACATCGCCACTGACGCGGTCGCGGTACTCCAGACCGGTGACTTTACTGCCGTCGCCCTTCACTTCCGTGGTCTGCGCATTCAGCACGATGTCGACGTTTTTCAGGCTGCGTACTTTATCCTGCAGAACCTGGTCTGCCTTCATCTCTGGTGCAAATTCCAGCAGGGTAACGTGTTCAACAATGCCCGCCAGGTCGATAGCCGCTTCGACACCGGAGTTACCGCCGCCAATCACCGCCACGCGTTTGCCTTTAAACAGCGGACCATCGCAGTGCGGGCAGTAGGTCACGCCTTTGGTGCGATACTGATCTTCACCTGGCACGTTCATGTTGCGCCATTTGGCACCGGTGGCAATGATAATACTGCGGGCTTTCAGCACCGCGCCGGAAGCGGTTTCAATCTGGTGTAAGCCACCTTCGACTGCGGCAGGAACCAGCTTGCTGGCGCTCTGGCTGTCGATTACATCCACTGCGTAATCATTGACATGCGCTTTAAGTGCGCCAGCCAGTTTCTGGCCTTCGGTCTTCGGCACAGAGATGTAGTTTTCGATATCCACGGTATCCAGCACCTGGCCGCCAAAGCGTTCGCCCATCAGACCGGTACGAATACCTTTACGTGCGGAATAGACCGCTGCCGCGGCGCCCGCCGGGCCAGAGCCGACAATCAGTACATCATACGCATCGCGCTTGTTCAGCTCTTCTGCGGCACGTTTTTCGGCGCCGGTATCCACTTTGGCCACAATTTCGGACAAGGTCATACGGCCCTGGCCAAACTCCTGCCCATTCAGGAACACTGCCGGAACCCCCATCACGTTGCGATCGGTGATTTCGTTCTGGAAAGTGCCGCCATCAATTGCGGTGTGTTTAATACGCGGGTTCAGGACTGACATCAGGTTCAGCGCCTGCACCACGTCCGGGCAGTTGTGGCAGGAGAGCGAATAATAAGTTTCAAAGGTGAAATCCCCGTCGATATCGCGGATCTGCTCCAGCAGCGCCTGCGCCTCTTTCGACGGATGCCCACCGGTCCACAGCAGAGCCAGCACCAGTGAGGTAAATTCGTGGCCCAGCGGTGAGCCGGCAAAACGCGGCCCCTGATCAGAGCCAGGGTTGGTGATCAGGAAAGATGGCTTACGCACCGCCAGATCGTTCGCTTCTTTGAAGGTCACTTTCGGTGACAGTTCGGCGATCTCCGCCAGCAGTTCCTTGATTTCTGCCGATTTAGCGCTGTCGTCCAGCGTGGCAATCAGCTCAACAGGTTTGGTCAGTTTCTCAAGGTATGCCTTGAGCTGGGTTTTCATTGTAGTGTCGAGCATTGTTATTCCCTCTCTAAAAACGTCATCATGCAAGCTGCCTTATACGGGCGGCCTGAATGCAACTTGCATCATGGTGCTGGAATGAAATGGGCGCGGGGGGCGCCCATGGGTTGCCGGGTGGCACGTCGTTTAGCCGGCCTACGATACTGTAGGCCTGTGCAAGCGCAGCGCCGCCAGGCTTTACAGACTTAGATCTTGCCGACCAGGTCCAGAGATGGAGCCAGCGTCGCTTCGCCTTCTTTCCATTTCGCCGGGCACACTTCGCCAGGGTGAGACGCCACGTACTGAGCGGCTTTCACTTTACGCAGCAGGTCAGATGCATCACGGCCGATACCTTCAGCGGTAACTTCGATAGCCTGGATAATGCCCTGCGGGTCAACAACGAAGGTCGCACGGTCTGCCAGGCCTTCATCTTCACGCATGTTGTCGAAGTTACGGGTCAGGGCGCCAGTCGGGTCACCGATCATCGCGTATTTGATTTTCGCGATGGTTTCAGAGCTGCTGTGCCACGCTTTGTGGGTGAAGTGGGTGTCGGTAGAGACAGAGTACACGTCTACGCCCAGCTTCTGCAGTTCATCGTAGTGATCGGCCACGTCACCCAGTTCGGTCGGGCAAACGAAAGTGAAGTCAGCCGGATAGAAGAAGAACACGCTCCAGCGGCCTTCGGTATCTTTCTCAGTGACTTCAATGAATTCGCCGTTTTTGAACGCCTGGTTTTTGAAAGGTTTAATTTTGGTGTTAATCAAAGACATCTGTACTTCCTCCGTGTTTTCGTTGAGATGTAAGGTAACGAACTTTCGCTACATGGGCTAATGCGTTTGCTTTATCAAATCAATCAGCCATACCTAACAACCCGAACAAGACAACGTTGTGAACCCAATGAATAAAAGCCCGAAAGTAAAAAGGCCGCCCTGGTGGGCGGCCCTGATACCTGAACTTTCCACAGGAACTTTCAGTGCCAGTGAGACTGGCGTTGCGTTGCGCTCTACATACCTTTATATCAAGGTCGTTACAGCCCCTCGATTACAGCACTCTTGTCGGGACAGGGCAATGGATTGAAGGGATAATCATATCTATGGCTGTGATAGGTTTTACCAAACTAAGCATTCCCCATCGCCGCTAATGCTCACGCCAGTAAAAATAAAAATGAGTGATAATTACTTGTCCATATATAAATCTGACTATTTTTATTCAGTTCTGTTTTCTATTTTAAAGGTAAAAATATCTTAACCATTATTGAAGTTCTATTTCATTAATCTACGTTCGTGATATATTAAGTTGGTTTTCAATCATAATTAAGCGAACTAACCATCAAGGATGGTAAATGGTTACGTTCCTTCTATAGTTATCAGTGATGTGATAACGCAACGCAGCACACTCAGGATGAAACATGGCAAATCTTTACGACTTAAAAAAATTCGATCTCAATCTGCTGGTCATTTTCGAATGCATCTACCAACACCTGAGCATCAGCAAGGCAGCAGAAACGCTCTACATAACGCCTTCCGCGGTCAGTCAATCCCTGCAGCGGCTGCGTAACCAGCTGAACGATCCGCTGTTTATCCGTTCAGGAAAAGGGATCACTCCCACCACCGTCGGGGCAAATTTGCATCATCATCTTGAGCAAAACCTCAATCAGCTTGAGCAGACCATCAACATCATGCATGGCTCATCGCTCAAAAAGAATTTTGTCATCTACTGCCCGCAGGTTCTGACAACCGACAATCTGCTCAGCCCCATGAAGCTCTTGATGCGAGAGCACAATTATGAAATAGAGCTTCATGACATGCTGCTGTCCGCGGATTCTGCAGAAGACCTGCTTGCCTACCGCAAAGCAGACTTAATTTTCTCCATTGCGCCTATCAACAATCGCTCAATGGTGTGCGTTCCCTATGTTAATTACCGAATGATTCTGGTGTGCAGCCAGGATCACCCCCGTCTGCAGGAGACCGCTACCCTGGAAGAGCTGCAGAAAGAGAAGTTTACGATCTTCCTGAGCGATGAAGCGGGTGTGAAACACTATCAGTCAAAGACTGAGGAAGTGCATGCCGACAGGACAATCGGTTTTCGCTGCGACTCTCTCTTTTCAATCATAAACATGATCAGCGCATCGCATTTAGTGGGATATATCCCGGAAGTCCTGTATGAAAAATACCGTGACGTATTGCGACTGAAAAAAGTGGACGCCCCCTTCATGCTGCCACAAATGGAAGTCTTCATGGTTTATAACCGCTCAGCGCTTAATAGCTCGGTTTTCTCGAAGTTTGTTGAGCAGATCGCGCAAAAATAAATCCAAATGGCTGTGATATTTACAGCCATTTCTCTCATCAAAATATAACCCTCATTTATAGATAATAAAAAATCTGCCTTTTTTGATTTACCTGCCTTTATTTTCACTACTATTATTCTCTCTCCTGCATTGACATGAACGTCCGGTATTTATTTCCAGGAGGAGTTGCCTTTGTCAATTTATAAGCATCCGCTCAATCAAAATGTCCTTGACGCTGCCACAGAGCGCATAACATGGACGCTTGAGAATCTGCCAAGGGTCTGTGTTTCATTTTCTGGCGGAAAAGATTCCACCATTATGTTCCATTTAACGGCCCGACAAGCCCGAAAAATGGGAAAGAAAATCTGTCTGTTATTTATCGACTGGGAAGCACAGTTCACCTGTACCATTCAGCATGTGAATAACATGATCGCACAATACGCCGATGTGATTGAAAAGTGCTGGTGGGTAGCGCTCCCGTTGACCACGCAAAATTCACTTTCACAGTTCCAGCCCGAATGGCAGTGCTGGGAGCCGGGTAAAAACTGGGTACGCACGCCCCCGGAAGAGGCGGTAACCGATCCCGATTACTTCTCGTTCTACCAGCCCGGCATGACCTTCGAGGCCTTTGTTCGCGAATTTTCCGACTGGTTTGCCAAAAAGCGCCCGGCAGCAATGATGATCGGCATTCGTGCCGATGAATCCTACAATCGCTTTTTGACAATCGCCAACGCACGAAAGCAGCGCTTTGCCGATGACAAACCCTGGACCACCGTCGCCCCCGGCGGGCACGCCTGGTATGTCTATCCGCTTTATGACTGGAAAACCGCCGATATCTGGACCTGGTTTGCGAAAACAGGCGGGTGCTATAACCCGCTTTACGACCTGATGTTTCAGGCTGGCGTGCCGCCGCGCTATATGCGCATCTGTGAACCCTTTGGCCCGGAGCAGCGTCAGGGATTGTGGCTCTATCATGTTGTGGAGCCCGAACGTTGGGCGGCGATGTGTGAGCGGGTAAACGGCGTGCACAGTGGCGGGGTCTACGCAGGGCAGGACAATCATTTCTATGGCCACCGCAAAATTCTGAAACCCGACGCGCTCAGCTGGCGGGAATACGCCATGCTGCTTCTCGACAGCATGCCGCACACCACTGCGGAACATTACCGCAATAAAATCGCGATCTATTTGCACTGGTACCAGAAGAGAGGCATGGCCGATATTCCCGACACCCAGGAGGGCGATATCGGCGCCAAAGATATCCCGTCCTGGCGACGCGTGTGCAAGGTATTGCTCAACAATGACTACTGGTGCCGGGCGCTGTCATTCAGTCCGAACAAACCCAGGCATTACCAGCGTTACAGCGAACGGATGAAATCAAAACGCAAGGAGTGGGGGATCTTATGCAGCAGCAATTAATTAACGAGATGAAAAATTATCTTCAGTCTCTTCCCGAAGATAAACGCATTGAAGCTATTAACGCCTTTCGCCAGGCTATCCATGAAAATAGCCCTTTTCGCGAACAGCCTGTCGACTGCGTACTGTGGATCAAACAGGACGAGATTACCGCGAACGATTACAACCCCAACAACGTTGCCCCGCCGGAAAAACGGCTGCTCTGTAAATCCCTGGAGATGGACGGTTTTACCCAACCCATTGTGGTGACGGAAAGTGAGGCCCGGCATTATGAAATTGTCGATGGCTTCCATCGGCATGAAATTGGATCCAACCGGGCGGTATTGAAACGCCAGCTTAAAGGCTATCTTCCTGTCACCTGTCTGCGTAAAGAGCGGCAGAAAAAGTTCGACCGGATAGCGGCCACCATTCGCCACAATCGGGCGCGCGGCCGCCATCAAATTAATGCGATGTCCGATATCGTCCGCGAGCTGGTGCAGCTTGGCTGGGACGACGAGAGAATCAGTCAGGAACTGGGAATGGATAGCGACGAGGTATTACGCCTCAAGCAAATCAACGGTCTGCTGGAACTCTTTGCAGACCGCCGTTATTCAGAAGCCTGGACGGTCAAATAATCAGATCGCGTTAAGACGCTCTGCCGCCGCCAGCAGCGTCGATTCCTGTTTCGCAAAGCAGAGACGAATCAGCTTATGCGGGAAGGGATCGGCGCAAAAGACGGATAACGGGATCGCCGCCACGCCCACCTCTTTGGTCAGCCACTGGCAAAAACTGACGTCGTCCAGATCGGAGATGGCGCTGTAATCGGCCAGCAGGAAATAGGTGCCTTCACACGGCAGGATCTCCAGACGGCTCTGACTCAGGGCACTCACAAACCGATCCCGGCGTGCGCGGTAAAACTCGGGCAGCTCACGGTAATGCTCAGGCTCAGCGCGCAGCATATCCGCCAGCGCCAGCTGGGCAGGCGTGTTCACCGCAAACGTCAGGTACTGGTGCACTTTACGCAACTCCGCGCTGATGGCCGCCGGTGCCACGCAGTACCCCACCTTCCAGCCGGTCATATGATAGGTTTTACCGAATGACGACACCGCCACAGCGCGCTCGCGAAGCTGCGGATGGGCCAGCACGCTGACGTGCCCTTCCCCGGCAAAGCAGATGTGCTCATACACTTCGTCGCTCAGGACATAAATTTCATGTTCCGCAATGGCCTGCCACAGCGCGGCGAAATCGCTCTTCTGCCACACGGTCGCCGACGGGTTGTGTGGTGTATTCAGAATGACCAGCCGGGTGTTGTCGCTCAGCAGCGCAGCAAACGCCTGCCAGTCGGGGCGAAAATGCGGCGGCTGTAATGCCACGCGCTTCACCACGCCGCCGGACAGTTCGATGGCAGGCGCATAGCTGTCGTAGCTTGGGTCAAAGCAGATAACCTCATCGCCCGCGCGAACCAGCGCGGTGATGGCCGCATACAGCGCTTCAGTCGCACCTGCCGTCACCGTAATGTCGCTGTTGGCATCCGGTTGATAGCCATAGCATTCCGCCGTTTTATCCGCAATGGCGTCACGTAATGCCTGCACACCGGTCATCGGCGCATACTGATTCGCCCCCTGGGCAACGTGCCAGGCCAGACGCTCCTGCAAATAGCCTGGACCATCAAAATCCGGGAACCCCTGCGAGAGGTTAATGGCGTTGTGCTTCTGGGCCAGAGCGCTCATCTGCGTAAAGATAGTGGTGCCCAGGTTGGGAAGTTTGCTTTGCGGAATCAATGCGTTATTGCTCATTGTGGGGTGCCTGCTTGTAATACTTATGTTGCTGCCACTATAACACGATGTTAGTCTTTGGCAATCAAGACGCTTAGACGTCTAAACAATATGAATATTCCTGACCGAGAGGGTAAAAGGAAATGACAGACAACCTGCAACTCACGCAACTGGTCGAAGCCTGCCGCTGGATTGGTGCCAAAGGCTGGGCCCCCGCCACCGGCGGCAACATGTCGGTACGTCAGGATGAAAACCTGTGCTGGCTCAGTGAATCCGGCAAAGACAAAGGCAGCCTCACGCCGGATGATTTTCTGCAGGTGGAGATTGCCACCAATCGCGCCCCCTCTGGCCGTAAACCTTCGGCCGAAACCGGGTTACACACGCTCATCTATCGCCTGTTCCCGGAGGCCAACGCCGTACTGCACGTCCACACGGTGAACGCCACGGTGCTCTCGCGGCTGGTGAAAGAGGCGGAGTTGTACATCAGCGGCTTTGAGATGCAAAAATCCCTCACCGGGCAGACTACGCACCTGTCTACGGTTGCCATTCCGGTATTCGATAACGACCAGGACATAGACGCCCTCGCTTCGCGAATCGCCCATTACACGCAGGAGCGCCCGCTTAATTATGGTTTTCTTCTGCGCGGCCATGGCTTAACCTGCTGGGGACGTGATGTGGCCGAAGCCCGCCGTCATCTGGAAGGATTAGAATTCTTATTTGAATGCGAAATGCGTTTACGACAACTGGAGAAGATATGATTCGCGCGATTGTGACGGATATTGAGGGAACCACCAGCGATATCCGTTTTGTCCATGATGTTTTGTTCCCTTATGCGCGTGAGCGTCTGGCGGCCTTCGTCACCGCCCAGCAGTACGCCGAGCCGGTCAAATCGATTCTGGACAACCTGCGCGATGAAATCGACGCTCCGCACGCCAGCGTCAGCGATCTTATCGAGACTCTCTTCACCTTTATGGATGAAGACCGTAAATCGACGGCGCTGAAGGCCCTGCAGGGAATTATCTGGCACGACGGTTACGTCAACGGCGACTTTACCGGCCATCTCTACCCGGACGTGCTGCCGGCGCTGGAAAAATGGAAAGCGCAAGGTATTGATCTCTATGTTTATTCCTCTGGCTCCGTCGCTGCGCAGAAACTGTTATTTGGCTACAGCGATGAAGGTGATATTACTCATCTGTTCAGCGGCTACTTTGATACCCATATTGGTGCCAAGCGTGAGGTGCAGTCTTATCAGAATATTGCGGCGCAGACGGGCATCGCCCCGTCGCAGATCCTGTTCCTGTCGGATATCCATCAGGAGCTGGACGCTGCTGAACAGGCCGGTTTTCGCACCCTGCAGCTGATTCGCGGTGATGATGACGGTGCAAGCCACCATCATCAGGTTCACCAGTTCGACGAGATTAACCCGGAGCAGATCCCTTCATGAGCGCATTAACCATTTATTCCGATAAAGACGCGAGTAAGCACCTGTGGCACAGCACCGACGCCGCCGAGATCGCCCAACAGCTCAACGCCAAAGGCGTGCGTTTTGAACGCTGGGCGGCTGACCGTGATTTAGGGCGCGACCCTGCCCCAGAAGTGGTCATTGACGCTTACCAGCATGCCATCGACAAGCTGGTCGCGGAGAAAGGCTACCAGAGCTGGGATGTGATCAGCCTGCGCGCCGACAACCCGCAAAAAGAAGCGCTGCGCGCCAAATTCCTCAACGAGCACACCCACGGCGAAGATGAAGTGCGCTTTTTCGTGGAAGGCGCGGGATTGTTCTGCCTGCACATTGACGATGAGGTGTATCAGGTGCTGTGCGAGAAAAACGACCTGATTTCGGTGCCAGCAGGCACACCGCACTGGTTTGATATGGGCTCAGAGCCAAACTTTACGGCCATCCGTATATTCGATAATCCGGAGGGCTGGGTGGCGCAGTTTACCGGTGATGCGATTGCGGATGCGTATCCGCGTCTCGCATAGGTGGAAGCATTGCTCCCTCTCCCTGTGGGAGAGGGCTGGGGTGAGGGGGAACATACCGCTCTGGTGGTCATTTCTGCAGTCACACATTAATTAAATGCTGGCAATAATCCTCTGCACATCTGCCCCAACCAATTTTGCCAAATGCACAAACTCCACCACATCCAACCTGCGCTCACCACTTTCCACTTTAGCGATAAAAGACTGCGGTTTTCCCAGCGCCTCCGCAAGCTGCGTCTGAGTAATCCCTTTCTCTTTACGTGCCTTCTTCAACGAATTGATAACTCGCTGGTATTCATCTGAATAAACTGAGGCCATTGTTCCGATTCCATACAAATATCCTGAAATCGAATATCCTCCCATTGTCTTTTTATCCCAAAACGGGATAATTGAGCCCGTAACGAACTTACGTAAGGAGGACACAATGCGTGATAAAAACTGGCATCCTGCCGATATCGTTGCCGCGCTAAAGAAACACGGAACAAGCCTGGCAGCCTTGTCACGTAAGGCTGGACTATCATCATCTACACTGGCAAATGCGCTTTCCCGGCCATGGCCTAAAGGGGAATGGCTAATCGCTCAGGCGCTCAACATCTCGCCAGAAGTGATATGGCCGGAAAGGTATTTTGATGAAAAGGGGACACCCATTTTTCGTCAGAGAAGGGCGACAAGAAAACGCCCCCATCTTTAACACTATCACCGTATGCTCCCCCTCACCCCAACCCTCTCCCTCAAGGGAGAGGGGGTCTGAGAGACTTCACATACCCCACCAGCTGATCCAGCACGATCCCCCAGCCTTCATGGAAGCCCATCTGTTCATGCTGCTCACGGATTTCTTTCGTGGGATGGCGCGCAATCGCCGTATAGCGGGTTTTGCCCTCCCCAAGATCTTCCAGCAACAAAATCGCCGTCATAAACGGCTTTTCGGCTGGTTTCCACCCTTCGGTATAGCCGTCGGTAAAGACCAGCTTTTTACCGGGATCGATTTCCAGGAAAACACCTTTATTGTCCATTTTTTGCCCGTCCACGTCGAAAACGGTATTGAACCGTCCACCCACGCGCAGGTCGAGGTCGCATTCGGTCACTTTATGGGGGGCAGGAATAAAGAAGTTTTTGATGTGCTCTGGCGTCGTCCAGCAGAGCCACAGCAGGTCGCGCGGTGCATCCACCACGCGTTCCAGTTTTAAGTCTGTTTCGGGATCGAGCGTCACGATGTTGTCCTCTCAGGGGAACCCCTTACAAGGATAGCCGGACTCAGGCGAATTTCCCCTTTGCTACCGCTTCCGGCGTGACCACGCCCGTATCCAGTACCCAGCCGCTTATCAGCGAGGCTGGGGTGACGTCAAACGCCGGGTTGTAAACCTGCGCATTTTCCGGTGCCCATTGTACCGCGCCGAAGCTTCCCGCCACGCCCGTCACTTCACTGGCCGCGCGCTGCTCAATCGGGATCGCCTCACCGTTCGGGCACGCCGGGTCAAGGGTGGTTTGCGGGGCGGCGACATAGAACGGAATGCCGTGGAATTTCGCCAGCACCGCCAAGGAATAAGTGCCGATTTTGTTCGCCACATCGCCGTTGGCGGCAATACGATCTGCCCCCACCCACACGGCATCTACCTCCCCTTTTGCCATCAGGCTGGCGGCCATGGAGTCGGTAATCAGCTGATACGGCACGCCCAGCTCGCCGAGCTCCCACGCGGTCAGCCTGCCGCCCTGCAGCAGCGGACGGGTTTCATCCACCCAGACATTGCTGACGTTGCCCTCCTGATGTGCGCGAGCAATAACACCCAGCGCAGTGCCGACGCCAGCGGTCGCCAGACCGCCAGTGTTACAGTGGGTCAGCAGGCGGCTACCGGGCTTCACCAGCGCGCTGCCCGCTGTCGCAATGGCGTCACAAAGCTGCCTGTCTTCGTCAATCAGTCGCAGAGCTTCCGTCACCAGCGCCGGAACGAAATCTTCCTGCCAGAGCGCCTGCTTCATGCGGTCGAGATTGTTCATCAGGTTGACCGCCGTCGGGCGGGCAGCGCACAGCGTTTCCAGCGCCAGCGCCAGCTCGTCGCGGCTTTTCCCCTTTTCCGCCAGCAGCGCCAGCAGCAGACTTGCAGAGAGACCAATCAGCGGCGCACCGCGCACCCTAAGGGCGTGAATATGCCCCACCAGCGCCTCAACCGTTGAGGCGTCAAGCCAGCGTTTCTCCTGCGGAAGGGCCTGTTGGTCGAGAATAAAGAGCTGATTATCCGCCACCCGCAGGCTGGTCGTCTGTAATGTCTGCATGTCGTTAATTCCCTGTTGCGTTGTTGTAGCACATTGTGTCAGGATGAAATCCAGATGTATAGACGTCTAAATGTCTTTATTCGCAAATCAGTGAGGAGCAGGCAATGTCGCAATACCGTACCTTTACCGCCCAGGACGCCGTGGAGTATGCCAGGCAGTTTGGCGGCCTTGATAATCCATCATCACTGGTAGAGGCGCAGGAAGTAGGCGACGGCAACCTCAATCTGGTCTTCAAAATTTTCGATGCTCAGGGCGTGAGCCGCATCATCGTAAAACAGGCGCTGCCATACGTTCGCTGCGTCGGAGAGTCCTGGCCGCTGACGCTGGACCGCGCCCGTCTTGAGGCGCAAACGCTGGTGGAGCATTACAAGCACAGCCCGCAGCATACCGTGAAAATTCATCATTTTGACCCGGAACTGGCGGTCATGGTGATGGAAGATCTCTCCGACCATCGCATCTGGCGCGGGGAGCTGATTAAGAATAACGCCTACCCGCAGGCTGCGCGTCAACTGGGGGAGTACCTGGCGCACACGCTGTTCCACACCAGCGATTTTTACCTGCACCCGCACGATAAAAAAGCGCAGGTTGCCCAGTTCATTAACCCGGAGATGTGCGAGATCACTGAAGATCTGTTCTTTAACGATCCGTACCAGATCCACGAGCGCAACAACTATCCGGCAGAGCTGGAAAACGATGTCGCCGCCCTGCGCGATGACACCCAGTTGAAAATTGCCGTGGCCTCCCTGAAGCATCGCTTCTTCTCCCACGCCGAAGCGCTATTGCACGGGGATATCCACAGCGGATCGATTTTCGTGGCCGAGGGCAGTCTTAAAGCAATCGACGCCGAATTCGGTTACTTTGGCCCGATTGGGTTTGACGTGGGTACCGCCATCGGCAACCTTCTGCTGAATTTCTGTGGCCTGCCGGGGCATTTAGGTATCCGCGATGCCGCGGCCGCCCGGGAACAGCGTCTGATCGACATTCAGGCGTTATGGAATACCTTTGCGGAGCGCTTCCAGGCGCTGGCGCACGAGAAAACCCGGGATGCCGCGCTGAGTGCGCCGGGCTATGCCTCTGAATTTTTGAAAAAGGTCTGGAGAGATACCATTGGTTTCTGCGGAACGGAGCTGATCCGCCGCAGTGTGGGGCTGTCTCACGTCGCGGACATCGATACCATTCAGGACGACGCGATGCGTCACGAATGTCTGCGCCACGCCATCACGCTGGGTAAAGCGCTAATTGTGATTGCCGATCGCATCGACAGCGTGGAAGAGCTGGTGGCAAGAGTGCGCCAGTACAGTTGATTTTCTCCCTCTCACTGTGGGTGAGGGCATCAAACCGCATTCACCCCCAATATTCAATCACCGACAACCCGCCGTTATAATCCGTGCTGTAAATAATTCCCTGCGCATCCACAAAAACATCACACGACTGGATCACCTGCGGGCGATTCGGGCGTGTATCCATCATCCTTTCAGGTGCAGCAGGTACCAGCGCCCCCGTTTCCACCGGGCGGTAGGGATTCGAAATGTCATACGCACGTACCCCTGCATTCTGAAAGGTGGCGAAGATCAGCGTGGAGCTGACAAAGCTTCCCGGCCGGTTCTCGTGCAGATTATGCGGGCCGAAATGCGCGCCTTTCGCCACGTAGTCTCTTTCATCCGGCTGCGGGAAGGTGGAGATACTTACCGGGTTCGACGGCTCGCGGATATCAAACAGCCAGATGAGCTTCTCGCCGTCCTCCTGGTTGTCGAGCACCGCTTCGTCGAGCACCACCAGCAGATCGCGGTCCGGCAGCGGCAGCGCGGTATGCGTTCCGCCACCAAACGGCGGGCTCCAGTTGCGGTGGCTAATCAGCTTCGGCTGAGTGCGATCTTTCACATCCAGCAGCGTTAAACCACCGTCACGCCAGCTGCCGTATGCCGTATCCCCGGCGATAATGGCATGATGCAGCGCGTAGCGTTTGCCTTCCGGCCACTCTGGCCGTTCACCTGCGGCCTGGTTCATCCCCGGCAACCACCAGCGCCCTGCCACTTCGGGCTTACGCGGATCGGCCAGGTCGATGGTCAGGAAGATATAATCGGTAAAGCCGTCGATCAGCGCCGACACATAGGCCCAGCGACCGCCGACGTACCAGATGCGGTGAATGCCAATGCCATTTAACGACAGAAAACCGATTTCACGCGGCCTGTCCGGCGTGGAGATATCAAATACGCGCAGCCCGGCGCTCCAGCCTTTGTCCTGCACGTCGCTGACGGTCTCCCCCACCTGACGGGTGTAGTAGACCTTTTCATCGGCAAAGCGGGCATCGGCAAACAGATCCCGGGCGTTAATCACCAGCAGTAAATCGTCGTGTGCCTGCAAATGCACATTCCAGGTGCCGGGCGGCGCAGGTACATAACCCGCCGCTTTCGGGTTTTTCGGGTCGCGCACGTCAACAATCGAAAAGCCCTGCGACACCATATGGCCAATATACGCATAACCGCGGTGCACCATCAGCTGCACGCCGTCCGGGCGACCGCCCTGGTCGCTATGGCCAATCAGCCGCATATTGCGGCTGTATTCAGGGGTGGGTAATGTTGTCACCTTTAGCTCCTGTTGGTTTTCCCCCTCTCCCTGTGGGAGAGGGCCGGGGTGAGGGCATCAGGCTGCACCTGACGCCACCCGGCTTGTTTTTATTTATTTTTCGCTTCCAGCGTCGCAAACCACGGCGCAATAAAGTCTTCGGTCTGTCCCCAGCCCGGAATGATTTTCCCCAGCGACGCCACGTTCACCGCACCCGGCTGGGCGGTCAGCAGCGCCTGCGGGATCGCCGCTGCTTTAAAATCATAGGTTGCAGGCGTCGGCTCTCCGGCAATCTTGTTGGCGATCAGACGCACGTTAGTTGCCCCAATCAGCTTTGGATCCACCGCCACGCTCACTGCCCACGGGCTTCCCGGCTCGCGCATCAGCTGTAAATCCTGGTTGGAGATGTCGATGCTGTAGAGCTTGATTTCAGTGCGGCCATTCTCCTTCAGGGCTTTATACGCCCCCTGGCTGAAGGCGTCCCAAGTGCCCCAGATAGCGTCGATTTTACCTTTCGGGTATTTCGCCAGAATTGCCCCGACCTTGTTGGCGGTATCGCCCTGCACGTCAGACGACACCGCGCCAATAGACTCCAGCTCTTTGATATTCGGATACTGTTTTTGCAGTTCCTTATACGCCGCCTGACGACGCTCCATCGGCGGGAAACCGGCGACCCACAGCTTGACGATATTGGCCTTGCCGTTGAAATCTTTCGCCAGCTGGCCGAAGGAGAGATTCGTCAGGGAGGCATCGTCCTGCTGGGTGACCGTCACACCTGGGATCTCGCCGTTGACGGCGGTATCAAACACCGAAACCTTAATCCCGGCATCCACCGCCTTCTTCACCAGCGCGGTCGCATACGGATCACGCCCCTGAGAGAGAATAATCCCGTCATATTTCTGGCTGATCGCCTGATTCACAAAGTCCTGGAATTTTGCGTCGTCACCGTTGCTTAAAAAGGTGCTGACCTTAAAGCCAAGTTTTTTCCCTTCCTGAATCGCCCCGGCGACAAACTGCGTGGTGTTGTCATCCGAGCCAAGGTTGCGGATCACCGCAATGCGAATGGGGCCGTCGTGGTTGGCAATGGCCGCCGGAACCGGTGCAGGCGTGGCCGCAAAGCCCGGCAGAGAGGTGAGTAACCCAAGAGCCACCAAAGAGAGTGCAATCTTTTTCATTTTTTTATCCCGTTGTGTTGTCAGCGTTTTTGTATGTAAGTAATCGCCAGCGCCACGGCAAGCACCAGCCCTTTTATAATGTCCATGGCGTAATACGGTACGGAGAGCATCACCAGCCCGTTCGACAGCACGCCCAGAATGACCGCCCCCACCAGCGTTCCCAGCGCGTTCGGCTTGCCTGACCCGGCCAGCGAAAAGCCGATCCACGCTGCCGCCACCGCGTCCATCAGATACCCGCCGCCCGCATTCACCTGCGACGACCCAATGCGCGAGGCCAGCAAAATCCCGCCCAGTCCGGCCAGCAGCGAGGCAAGCACGTAGGCCGCAACTTTGTAGCGCGTGGTGCGAATGCCTGAAAGGCGCGCCGCCTCCGGGTTACCGCCGATGGCGTACATACGCCGGCCGTGGGTGGTCAGTGACAATCCCAGCTGTGCCAGTAGGGTCACCGCCAGCATGATGATGACGATGGTCGGCACCTGCCCCAGCAGGCTGAACGCCGCCGGAATGGTTCCTTCCGCCATATCACCGCTCGGCAGCACCATGTTTTCGGTAATCGACCCGCCGTAGCTGTAGGTCATCGCCACGCCCTGAATGACGAACAGGCTGGCAAGCGTCGCGAGCATGTCTGGAATACGCAGAATGACGATCAGAAAGGCGTTAAACAGCCCGACCAGGGTACAGAGCGCAAGGGTGATCACAATCGATTCGGTGGTGCCGAAGCCGTGCCAGACGAAGAGCGAAATCACCAGCGCATTCGCCAGCGAGGCCGTGGAGCCAACGGAGAGATCGAACCCGCCCACGGTGAGTGAAATCGATACGCCAATGGCAATCACCGTGACGATGGCGATCGAGCGCAGAATGTTGATGATGTTGTTTGGGTCGAGGAAGCTGTCCGACGCCAGGCCAAAAACCACCACCAGCGCCACCACGGTGAGCAACATGCCCCACCGGTAGAGAAAATCGAAAATCTGTTGACGGCCAGACGCCGCCGCGGTCACTGAAAGGGCTTTGCTCACGACGCCGTTCCTCCGGTTGAATAATAAAGTAGTGTCTCTTCACGGGCCTCGGCCCCGGGGATTTCCGCCACGATGCGTCCGTCCCAGAGCACGCAGATGCGGTCGCACAGCCCTACCAGTTCGGCAAATTCGCCCGAAGCGTAAATCACCCCTTTGCCCTCGCGGGCCAGACCGTCGATCAGTTGAAACAGATCGGTCTTCGCTTTGACGTCAACGCCCTTGGTCGGCTCGTCAAATATCAGCACGCTGGCGTCATTGCGCAGCCATTTGCCAATAGCAACCTTCTGCTGGTTACCGCCAGAAAGCCGACGTAAAACCTGCCCCGGCCCGCGTGTTCGCACGCCGACGCGGGCTATCACCTCTTCCGCCCAGCGCCACGCCTGACGATGGCCAAAGAGACTCCAGCGCGAAAAGCTGGTATCTGCCGTCACGGCCAGGTTCATGCTCACCGGCTCGTCGATGAAAATCCCCTCCTTGCGCCGCTCCTCCGGTACCAGCGCCAGCCCGCGCAGCACGGAATCGGCCGGATCGCGCGGTTTCCAGGGCTGATGATTGAGCTCGCCACGCTCCACCCGGCTTTTGCTGGCACCAAACAGCGCCTTGCAAAGTTCGGTTTTGCCTGCGCCCGCCAACCCGGCAATGCCGAGGATTTCGCCTTTACGCAGATGCAGGGAGATATCTTTCAGCAATGCGTCGTCGTGCAGTCCCTCCACCCGCAGCAGCGTCTCGTCGCTATGCACAGGACGTGCTGGCGGGTAGATATCGCTCAGCTCGTGGCCGAGCATCTTCTCGACGATCGCTTCGCCGCTGAGATCCGCCATCGGGCCGGTCTCAATCAGCTTGCCATCACGCAGCACCGTTAAGGTGTCACTGATGGCTTTCAGTTCATGAATGCGGTGCGAGATAAACACCACGCCAATGCCCTGCTGCTTTAAACGTCGCACCACCGCGAACAGGCGTTCACTGTCGTGGGCATCCAGCGGTGCGGTAGGTTCATCGAGGATCAAAAAACGGCAGTGATGCGACAGCGCCCGCGCCAGCAGGATCTGCTGTTTTTCAGCCAACGAACAGCTGTCGATGGAACGGCGAACGTCCAGCGTAACGTCGAGCTGCGCCAGCGCCTGCTTCGCCTGTTGACGAATAGCACGCCAGCGGTAGCGATGTCCCGGCTGCGCCAGCTGGTCGAGCATGATGTTTTCAGCGATGCTCAGCCCCGGAACCAGCGCCACGTCCACTTCCTGCTGCACAAGGTGGATCCCCAGCCGTTTGGCATCGAGCGGTTCGCGGATCGTCACCGGCTGGTTATTAATGCAGATCTCCCCCTCATAGCGATCGTGCGTTCCGCACAGCACCGCCATCAGCGTCGATTTCCCTGCGCCGTTAGCCCCGGTCAATGCATGCACCGATCCGCCGTTCAGGGTAAAGTCCACGCGCGACAGCGCCTGAAAGCCGGAAAAGGCCAGGCTGATACCGCGCATCTCAAGGCGACTGGAAACCATCCGCGTAGGATCCTCATTAATAGTTTGATTTATTGAATTTTTCACAGCTCCGGTTGACTGACAACGACAGAAAAGGCATAAGATAAAGCCAAATATTATTAGCCATCCGGATGTCCAGACATAACATCGGGTTAGCGCTTGCTAAAAAAGGACAACACCATGAGCAACACCGATATCCGCGTCGTTCCCGGCCCGGCGAACTACTTTTCTCACCCCGGAAGCCTTGCGCATCTGCATGACTTCTTCACCCCGGAGCAGCTTTCTCGCGCGGTGTGGATCTACGGCGAACGCGCGCTTGAAGGCGCACGTCCCTACCTGCCGGAGAGCTTTGCGGCCCCCGGCGCAAAACACCTGTTGTTCAAAGGCCACTGCAGCGAGCGTGACGTCACCCATCTGGTGAATGAATCCGGCAGCGAGGCGGCCGTGGTGATTGGTGTTGGCGGCGGAGTGGTGATGGATACGGTCAAAGCCGTGGCGCGTCGTTTGGGCGTTCCGTTCGTGGGTATCCCGACCATCGCCGCTACCTGTGCGGCATGGACGCCGCTCTCCGTCTGGTACAACGATGCCGGGCAGGCGCTGCAGTTTGAAATTTTCGACGATGCCAATTTCCTGGTGCTGGTGGAGCCGCAAATCATCCTTAACGCCCCGGCGGAATACCTGCTGGCTGGTATCGGCGATACCCTGGCGAAGTGGTATGAAGCGGTTGTACTCGCACCGCAGCCTGAGCACCTGCCGCTGACCGTACGTCTGGGGATTAACGGCGCGCTGGCTATCCGCGACGTGCTGCTGGAACGCAGCGAGGACGCGCTGGCTGACCAGCAGCGCGGCGAAGCAACGCAGGCATTCAGGGATGTGGTGGATGCCATTATTGCCGGTGGCGGCATGGTCGGTGGCCTCGGCGAACGTTATACACGCGTGGCGGCGGCACATGCGGTGCATAACGGCTTAACCGTCCTGCCGCAGACGGAAAAATACCTGCACGGCACCAAAGTGGCCTACGGCATTCTGGTGCAAAGCGCCCTGCTCGGTCAGGACGACGTGCTGGCGCAGCTTATCACCGCGTATCAGCGCTTTAACCTGCCGACCCGGCTTCGCGAGCTGGAGGTGGATATCAACAACCGTGACGAACTGGACAAGGTCATCAATCACACCCTGCGCCCGGTGGAGTCGATTCACTATTTGCCCGTGGCGCTCACACCTGACGTTCTGCGCGCGGCATTCGAGAAAGTGGAATCCTTCAGCCGTTAAACGCGCCGAGCGACTATACCTAATGATGATTCTCACCACTCTCGCAACGAGGTCATCATGCAGATCGATTTAACAGGTAAGAAAGCGCTGGTCACCGGCGCCAGCCGGGGATTGGGCCGTGCTATCGCGCTGTCGCTGGCACGCGCCGGTGCCGATGTGGTTATCACGTATGAAAAGTCCGTCGATAAAGCCCAGGCCGTGGTCGATGAGATAAGCGCGCTGGGGCGGCACAGTGAGGCGGTTCAGGCCGATAGCGCCAGTGCAGAGGCTATTCAGGACGCGGTCACCCATGCGGCGCGCACCCTCGGCGGGCTGGACATTCTGGTCAATAACGCCGGTATCGCCCGCGGCGGCCCGCTGGAGTCCATGACGCTGGCGGATATCGATGCCCTGATTAACGTCAACATTCGCGGCGTGGTGATCGCCACGCAGGAAGCGCTGGTACACATGTCTGACGGCGGACGCATTATCAATATCGGTAGCTGTCTGGCAAACCGCGTGGCGATGCCGGGTATCTCCGTCTACTCCATGACCAAATCCGCGCTTAACTCCTTCACGCGCGGTCTGGCGCGGGATCTGGGGCCCCGCGGTATTACCGTGAACCTGGTGCATCCCGGCCCGACCAACAGCGATATGAACCCGGAGGACGGCGAACAGGCAGAAGCCCAGCGTCAGATGATTGCCGTCGGTCATTACGGGCAACCGGAAGATATCGCGGCGGCGGTCACCTTCCTCGCCAGCCCGGCCGCCGGACAGATCTCCGGTACAGGGCTGGATGTGGACGGCGGTTTGAACGCCTGATCGCACATTTTCTGCAAGCCTCTGTCGCCCGGCAGAGGCGTTTTCGCACCGCCTCGACGGTTTGCGTTTTGCCGCTTACTTGCATTTGTTCTCCGCTCTACAGTAGCCCATAAGAAATTCGGAATTTATCTAATAGTCTTATTATTTCCTTATATTTTGTGTGGGCGTACAGTGGAGGTACGGATGAAGATTGTCTGGTCCAATGGGGCAAAGAAGGCATTTTTAAAGATTGACGAGCGATATCAGCGTCGCATTGAGTTGAAGCTTGTTGAGCTGGATGACCGCTCGGCTCCCCGGCCCGATATCAAAAAAATATCGGCGACAGAAGATCACTACCGGCTACGCGTTGGCGATTACCGCATCGTCTATACGCTTCGGGACGACCCCGATAACCATTGTTATGTTTTGGCCGTTAAGCGCAGAACATCAACAACTTACCTGCACGAGGAGAAAGCCACCTATGGCTGTTCAGCTAATTAAGGACGATAACGGAAAAACGCAGTACGTGGTTATTCCCTATGATGAATATTTTCGTATGTGCCTGCAGATGGCGGAAATCGACGACGAAACCGACGACGATCTGGAGGATATTGAAGTCGAACACGATGAGCTGGATGACGTTGAACTTCCAGGTGAGGTTTGCAGCATCATGACCTGGCAGAACGTCAGCCTGCAGGCCGCCTGGCGCATCCTGCGCGGCATGTCCCAGCAGGAGGTGGCAGAGAAACTCGGCATCACCCAGTCTGCCGTATCACAGCTGGAAGCGCTGGACTCCCGTCCGCAAAAGCGCACCCGTGAAAAGCTGGCGGCGATCTACGGCTGTAAACAGGAACAGATCAGCCTCTATTTACCGAAAGAGGGTTAACAGCACTTCGCCCCGCCCTTGCCGCCGTAACGGGCGTCCTGGCGATCGCGGAAAAATTCGTCGTAGGTCATTGGCGTCTGGTCCGGATGGTTGACGCGCATATGCTCGACGTAGTTGTCGTAGTCCGGCACGCCAATCATCATTTTGGCGGCCTGGCCTAAGTATTTGCCTGCTTTCGAAAGGGTGTCGAACATAAGTCATTTCTCGTTTGTTTCCCTCACCCCGGCCCTCTCCCAAAGGGAGAGGGAGGATAAGAAATGTAGGCCGGGTAAGCGCTAGCGCCACCCGGCACACAGGTTAATGCGCCCCTTTGGCCTGGGTGACAATCTCTTCCAGGTTCTCAGGCATCGGTTCATACGGTGTCTCTTTCGCTGTCGGCTTGTCTTCTTTCAGCGCCGCCAGCGCGGTCTTCAGAGAATACAACGCCAGTACCACGACCACCACCATAAAGAAGATGGTCAGCCCGGCATCCAGACGGTTGTTAAACACCAGCTGCGACAGCTGTGATTCCGTATACTGCGCCGGGATTTTACCGCTGTCGATCATCGCCTGGAACTTATTGGCAATCGCCAGGAAGCCCACTTTATTGTCCGGGCTGAAGGCTTTCTGCCAGCCCGCCGTCAGGGTACAAATCAGCAGCCAGGCGGTAGGCAGCAGCGCCACCCAGGCATAACGCTGGCGCTTCATCTTGAACAGCACCACCGCACACAGCATCAGCGCCATCCCTGCCAGCATCTGGTTAGCGATACCGAACAGCGGCCACAGCGTGTTAATACCGCCAAGCGGATCCACCACGCCCTGATGCAGAAAGTACCCCCACGCCAGCACGCACAAGGCCGTTGCCAGCAGGTTCGCCGGGAGCGAATCGGTACGCTTCAGGTTCGGGGAGATCACGCCCAGCAGATCCTGCAGCATAAAGCGCGCCGCACGCGTCCCCGCATCCACCGCCGTCAGAATAAACAGCGCTTCAAAGAGAATGGCGAAGTGATACCAGAACGAGACATCCATCAGCCCGCCCAGCGCACCGTGAAGGATGTAGGCCATGCCCACCGCCAGCGTAGGCGCGCCACCCGCGCGGGAGATAATCGACTGCTCACCCACTTCACTGGCGATACTCGATAACGTATCCGGGGTAATGGCAAAGCCCCAGCCGCTTACCACCTGTGCTGCGGATGCCACCACGTCGGCGGTGCCCGCCGGAGCCAGAACCGCCATCGGGCTGTTCATCGCGAAGTAGACGCCCGGGTCGATAATGCAGGCAGAGACCAGCGCCATGATCGCCACGAAGGACTCCATCAGCATGCCGCCGTAGCCAATCAGGCAGGCCTGATTTTCATTCGCCAGCATCTTCGGCGTGGTCCCGGAGGCAATCAGCGCGTGGAAGCCAGACACCGCACCACAGGCGATGGTAATAAACAGGAACGGGAACAAGTTACCGGTCCAGACCGGGCCCGTACCGTCAACGAATTTGGTTAACGCTGGCATGGTCAGCGTCGGGCGCATGATCAAAATACCGATAGCCAGCCCGACGATGGTGCCAATTTTCAGGAACGTGGAAAGGTAATCACGCGGGGCCAGCAGCAGCCACACCGGCAGCACCGCGGCCACAAACCCGTACCCCACCAGCATCCAGGTCAGCTGTACGCCGGTAAAGTCGAAGAACGGTGCCCAGGTTGGGCTCTCTGCCACCCAGCCGCCGGAGATAATGGCGAACACCAGCAGCACCAGACCAATCACCGACACCTCACCAATACGTCCCGGACGCAGGTAGCGAATGTAGATCCCCATAAAAATGGCCAGCGGAATGGTGAACGCGACGGTGTAAGTCCCCCACGGACTGTGGGTCAGCGCTTTCACCACAATCATCGCCAGCACCGCAAGGATGATCACCATGATCATAAAGGTCGCCACCAGCGCAATCACCCCGGCCGTCGCGCCCATCTCCTCTTTCACCAGCTCGCCAAGCGAACGGCCGTCGCGACGGGTGGAGACGAACAGCACCATAAAGTCCTGTACGGCCCCCGCCAGCACCACGCCGGCAAGGATCCAGATCATCCCCGGCAGATAGCCCATCTGCGCCGCCAGCACCGGCCCCACCAGCGGGCCTGCCCCGGCAATCGCCGCAAAGTGGTGACCGAACAGCACTTTCTTATCGGTCGGAACGTAGTCCAGCCCGTCGTTATGACGAACGGCGGGCGTCATGCGCGTGCCGTCAACCGCCAGCACCGTTTTGGCGATATAGCGACCATAAAAACGATACGCGATCAGATAAATGCAGACGGAGGCAACGACAATCCAGAGCGCATTGATCTGTTCCCCCCGGTTGAGGGCGATATAGCCCAGGGCAAAAGCTCCCACAACGGAAAGCAGTGCCCATGTAAGATATTTCCCTGAGTTGTTCATAGTTGTTGTCCGTTGTTGTGGAACAGTGAGATGTTACATTTTGTTTCTAGAACAACGCGTAAAATTTAACAACTTTGAAACGCAATAATGCGTGGTCAAACCAGAGATTTACACCACAGTGTTAAGTCGATCACTTTCAGGCTGAAACAACCCCGTCGCTGTCATCGGTCACACTTCTGCGTTTTTCGTCCTGGCTCAACCTTACGGGATGATTTGTATCATTTTTTTTACGCTCAACCTCGCCAGAATGACCGTGCGCGATCGCGCGCTTACCGCTTACAAGGAAAAGGAAATGAATCTGGATCGCTACATTGAAGAGCTGAAAAGCCTGGTGAACGTGGACTGCGGTACCCAGACCATCGCGGGCGTTGCCGCCGTGGCTGGCATTTTAGAATCACTCTGGCAACGCGAAGGCTGGCATACCGGGCAGGTAAACCTGGGCGAGAAGGTTGGCCCGGGCCTCTTCGTCAGCAACAAGCCGCAGGCAGAGCAGTTCGACGTGCTGCTGGTCGGCCATCTTGATACCGTTTTTGCCCCCGGCACCGTGGCCGAACGCCCGTTGAGCGAGGACGATACGCGTCTCTACGGCCCCGGCGTGTCTGATATGAAAAGCGGACTGCTCAATATTCTGTGGGCAATGCGCGAGCTAGATCCTGCGGATAAAGATCGCCTGGCAATCGCGGTCGCGATGAACCCGGACGAAGAAACGGGCTCGGTATACTCCCACGAATGGATCGGTGCACTGGCACAACGCTCCCGCTGCGTGCTGGTGTGCGAAGCTGCCCGTGCTGATGGCTCTCTGGTGAAAGCGCGTAAAGGTATGGCGGGCTATCACCTTACCTTCAAGGGCGTGGCGGCACACGCGGGTAACGACCCGGAAAAAGGCCGTTCGGCAATCACAGCGCTGGCAAACAGCATCGTTGCCCTGAATGCGCTGAGCGACGGGTCGCGCGGCACCACACTCAACGTAGGGGTGATTAGCGGCGGCAGCGCGGCAAACGTGGTGGCGGACAACGCCGTGGCCGAGCTCGACGTTCGCTTCTGGGAAAACGACGAGTACGACCGGGTGAATCAGGCGCTGGAAGCCTTATGTGAAAAAGGCTTTTTAGACGGCGTGACGACGACGCTGACGCGGGTCAATCACAAACCGGCGATGGCAGCAAGCGTTGCGACTCAGGCACTGATGCAGCAGGTTGAAGCGGCAGGTAAAGCGGAAGGCATCGCCATTACCTGGCAGGCGGTTGGCGGCGGCAGCGATGCCAACCACACCGCCGCGCTGGGTATTCCCACGCTTGACGGCTTAGGGCCGATTGGCGCGGGCTTCCACAGCCCGGCGGAGTGGCTGGACAAAGCGTCCATTGCGCCGCGAATTCGGTTACTTAAACGCGTCGTCTCAATGCTCTAATTTTGTACTACACCGTCCCCTCTCCCTGTGGGAGAGGGTTAGGGTGAGGGCAACAGCCCGCACAACATTACCCCAGCACCATCGTACTCAACCGGCAGGTACAGCACCGCCGTCCCTGCTCGTCGAACACCACAATCTCCCAACTCTGGCTGGATCGACCCAGATGCAGCGGCTGACACACGCCCCGCACGGTCCCCTGCGCTACCGCACGATGATGGGTGGCATTCAGCTCCGTTCCCACCACGTTCTGCCCGTCGCGGGTCATCAGAAAACCGGCCATCGAGCCCAGCGTTTCCGCCAGCGCCGCCGACGCGCCACCGTGCAGCAGGCCAAACGGCTGATGGGTGCGCGTATCCACCGGCATTTCCGCTTCCAGCGTATCGTCGCCAAGGCGGGTATAAACGATGCCCAGATGCGCCACCAGCGTGTTCTGGCTGGTGGCGTTCAGCGCATCTAACGATAAATGGCGTTTCCAGATCATTACGCCCCCAGCGTGGAGCCGCCGTCCACCACGATATCCTGCAGGGTGATATGGCTGGCAGCATCGGAGGCCAGGAACAGGATCGTGCTGGCAATCTCCTGAGGACGGGCAATTTTCCCGAGCGGGATCCCCAGCTTAAACTGCTCGCCAAAACCGCGAATGCGCTGCTGCTCCGCATCGTCGCAGGTCCACAGGGTGCGCTGCATATCGGTATCCGTTGACCCCGGCGACACCAGATTACAGCGCACGCCGCTGCCCGCCAGCTCCAGCCCGACGGTGAGGGCCAGGCTTTTCAGCGCCGCTTTCGAGGCGCCATAGGCACTCATCCCGATGCGCGGCGTGTGGGCCGCGTCGGACGCCACGGTGACAATCGCCCCACTCTGCTGACGACGGAACTGGCCCATCGTCTGTTGAAAGAGGTTAAACGCCCCGCCAACGTTGACCGCAAACGTCTGCTGCCAGTCCTCCTGCGAAAGCTGGTCCGTGGCGCCCATGCGCAGAATGCCGGCGGCGTTGACCAGTACGTCCAGACGTTCCTCTACGGCGAGCAAGCGCCCGCAGACGTCGCTCACCTGCGCCGCGTCAGATACGTCCAGCGCTTCGGTAGCAAATGGATAATTTACCTGCGGGAAGGCCAGATCGAATCCGGTCACCTTCGCGCCCGCGTCGGCAAAGGCCAGCGCCGTCGCATAACCAATCCCCTTACCCGCCCCTGTCACCCAGACGGTTTTGCCGGTGAAATCAAAAACCATTACTGCACCTCGCGGGAGAGTAGCGCCCACCAGGCGTCGAGGGTCGGATTTTTTGCCAGCATCACGAAATCGATATCGCCGTGGACTTTACGCCAGCGTGCGGCGAGCGCCATCATGCGCACCGAATCCAGGCCGTAGTCGATCAGGTTTTCATCATCCATCGGTTCGTCGGTTTCATCGAGTAATGGCAGGATGAGCTCACGCAGCGCCGCTTTTGAGGCCGGAACCGACGGCAACAGGTCATCGGTCATCACCACGCGGCCGGAACGCCCCGCCACATAGTTGAGCGACATCAGATGCTCTTCGCGGGTGAAATCTGCCAGCGCGTCGGCAATAAAGAAGGGTTTGATATCGCGCATAAACGCATCGGTGGCGGTGGTCATGCAGCCGATGTGGGCATACACGCCGGTGATCAGCAGCTGATTGCGGCCTGTCTCTTTCAGCATCAGCTCCAGCGGCGAGCGATGAAACGCGCTGTAGCGCCACTTCACCAGCACGGTGTCCGCTTCATCCGGGGTCAGTTCAGCGACGATGCGCTGCTGCTCCGGGGAGCGGGTCAGGCCCGGGCCCCACATGTCATTCAGCAGGGCACGGTCTTCGTCGCTCTGCTCTTTCGGCTGGGCGGTGTAATAAACCGGAATGTTGTGCGCTTTACAATACGCGCGCAGCCTGGCGATGTTCGCCACCACCTGCTGCATCATCGCGCTGTTTTCGCCCCAGAAGTTCAGGAAATACTCCTGCATATCGTGGATCAGCAGCGCGGCACGTTCAGGCTCAAACGCCCAGTTCACTTTACTTGTCGGCAACTCTGCGGCAGTTGGCAGCGCATAAGCGGTTAATTTTGGAATAGCCATACTCTGTTCCTCAGGCCCGGGCGCGTTCAGCGATCCACAGGCGCAACTGTTTCTTATCGACTTTGCCGACCGGCGTTAACGGCAGCGCATCCACGCTCTCCACGCGATCCGGCAGTTTGAATTCGGCAACGCCCTGCTCGCGCAGGAAGCGACGCACCTCAACCGCGCGCAGCGGCTGTTTCACCACCAGAAACGCGCAGCTTTTCTCGCCCAACAGGCTGTCCTCCATGCTCACCAGTGCGGCGTGGATCACCGCCTCATGGCGCAGCAGCAGGTTTTCGATCTCTTCAGCGGCGATCTTCTCCCCGCCGCGGTTGATCTGATCTTTCTCGCGCCCCTGCACAGTGATGTACCCCTGCTCGTCGATGGCAATCAGATCGCCGGAGCAGTAAAAACCGTTGGCATCAAAGGCGCTGGCGTTGTGTTCCGGGCTGTTGAAATAGCCGCGGAAGGTGTACGGCCCGCGGGTCATCAGACGCCCTGTTTCGCCACGTGGCAGCGGGTTGCCGTGCTCGTCCGCCACCCACACTTCGTCATCCGGGCACATCGGACGGCCCTGGGTGTGGATGATGCGATCCGGGGTATCATCGAGAGCGGTGTAATTCACCAGCCCTTCCGCCATGCCGAACACCTGCTGTAGCTGGCAGCCAATTTCCGCCGGAATACGCGCGGCAAGCGTGGCGGAGAGGCGTGCGCCCCCCACCTGCAGCAGCTTCAGCGATTTAAGCTGCGCATTGCCCGCGCCGTCGGCAATCGCCTGCAACCACAGGCTGACCGCCGGGGGTACCAGCGAGGTGACGTTAATTTGATGGCGTTCAATCAGCGGGAAGCAGATCGTGGCGCTCGGATCGTGCGCCAGCACCACGCAGCCACCAGCCATGAATACCCCTAACGAACCCGGGGAACTCATGGCGTAGTTATGGGCCGCCGGTAGCGCATTCAGATAGCGGGTATCCGCGGTAATGCCGCAAATTTCGTTGCTGCGACGGATGCTGTAGTCGTAATCGTTATGCGTACGCGGGATCAGTTTTGGCGTGCCGGTACTGCCGCCTGAAAGCTGGAAGAACGCCACTTCGTCGGCGGGCGTGGGGTTGGGGATGAAATGGGCCGCCGGGTGGGCGATGGCCGCCTCCAGGGCATGTGCGCCGTTATCGCCACGCAGCAGGACAACACGCACAGAGCGATGTTCATCCACAAAACGGTTCAGGAAATCATCGCCTGCAAACAGGGCGTGCTCGCGGTCGGCAATCAGCAGCGCGGGTTTGATCTGTGCGGCGTAGGCGTTCAGCTCGTTACGTTGGTGGCTGAAAAGCGCGTTCACCGGAGCCACACCCACCTGCAGAAGCGCGAAAAAGGTGATGTAAAACTCAGCCACGTTGCCGAGCTGAACCAGCGCGGTCTCGCCACGACGCACGCCCTGCCCCTGCAGGACGGAGGCCAGGTTATTCACCGCCTGGTTGAACGCGCGCCAGGTCAGGTGACGTTCACCGTCAATAATGGCGACGGTATCTTTCTCCGCGTGGTCGGTCAGAATGTGGGTCAGCGGCAGATCCTGCCAGTAGCCTTTTTCACGGTAGCGCCGGGCAAACTCCTCAGGCCAACGGGTAAAGGGGATGGTCATGATGATTCCTCAGTGCAAACCAAAAACGTTGAGCATGGTGGAGAGCTTCACCCCGGTTTCGCGCCACTCGCCCACCGGGGAGGAGGCTGGCACAATGCCCGCACCGGCAAACAGGCGAACGCGATTTTTAAGCAAACGTGCGCAGCGGATGGTCACCACCCACTCGCCGTTGCCTTCGCTGTCACACCAGCCAACGATGCCGCCAAACAGTTCGCGGTCGAACGGCTCCAGCCCGGCAATCAGCTCTTTTGCCGCCTGATGCGGGAAACCGCTCAGCGCAGGCGTTGGGTGCAGCAGACAGGCCAGGGTCAGGGCGTTCTCATTTTCACGGGCGTCCCCTTCCACCGGCGTCGCCAGATGCCAGAGCGTTGGGGTGGTGATCAGCTGCGGGGAAGCTGGCATGCTGAGATGATGGCTGCGCGGTGCCAGAATGGCTTTCATCGCCTGGGTCACCAGATCGTGCTCGTGGCGATCCTTCTCGGAGGCCAGCAGCTTATTACCCGCCTCGCGATCCAGCACGTCATCCGGCTGACGACGCGCAGAGCCCGCCAGCGGCAGAGAGCTAAAGTGTGCCCCTTCTTTACGCAGCAGCAGTTCCGGGCTCGCGCCCAGCAGCACGCCGCCATCTTCCAGCGGCACATGGAAGTTGAAGCTGGCCGGATTCTGGGCGATCAGTCGCTCCATCAGCGCGCCGCTCTCAATCGTTTTATCCGTCGCAATATCAATCAGCCGCGACAGCACCACTTTGTTCACCTGTGGCGTGGCGGTGAGCGCTGCCGCACGGGCAACCATCTCTTCAAACACGGGCTGCGGCGGGATCTCAGTGCGGGTTTCCACGTTCAACGTCTGAGAAGCGGAAAAATAGCGCGCGGACTGCTGACGCGCCGGGCGCGAAAATGTCTGCCAGTGCTGCGGAATAAACAGGGATGAGGGCTTGCGGGTATCGAACGGGATGGCTCCCACCATCACGGGATGGGCAATGCCGCTGGCCTTCGCGTTGCGGAAAGCCTGAGCCAGTTTCTGCTGGAAGGCCCCCGACGGGTTATCACCGCCCTCGGCGGGTTCAGAGAAACGGGAAAAACAGCCTGACGTGGTAAAACTGCGGTAAGGCGACATAAAGAAAAAGCTGTCTGATGGCAGCGTGGTCGCGGTGTGCTGAACTTCCTCAGCCAGGGACGTATCCATATCATCCTCCATAAAATGATAAAAGAAGCAATAATGATTATCATTTATATTTTCGTTGGCTAACCTAATCCCACATCGCACCGGTGTCAACCGCAGAGCGAACATCTTGTGCGAGTATCGCTTGCATCCCCTCGCCGCAATCATGAAAATGAGAAGCATTAACTTCAAAGAGAACAGGATGCCGCGTTGTGAAATTCCCCGCCGTTTGCCGTAATGCCCTTCTTTTAACGGGATGTTTTGTTTTAGGACTAACCTCAGCCATCGCCGCCGACTGGCCGCGTCAGGTAACCGACAGCCGCGGCGTGCATACCCTGGAGAGCAAACCCACGCGCATTGTCTCCACCAGCGTGACCCTGACCGGCTCATTGCTGGCGATTGACGCTCCGGTAGTGGCCAGCGGGGCGACCACGCCCAATAACCGCGTGGCGGATGCGCAGGGCTTTTTACGTCAGTGGGGTGATATTGCGAAACAGCGCAAGGTAGCGCGCCTGTACATTGGCGAGCCGAGCGCAGAAGCGGTGGCGGCACAAATGCCGGATCTGATTTTGATTAGCGCCACCGGCGGAGACTCGGCCCTGGCGTTGTACGATCAGCTCTCCGCCATCGCGCCGACGCTCATCATCAACTACGACGACAAAAGCTGGCAGGAACTGCTGAAGCAGCTAGGCACGATAACCGGACAGGAAAAACAGGCCGCCGAACGCATTGCAGCATTCGATAAACAACTCGCGCAGGTGAAACAGCAGATGACGCTGCCGCCGCAGCCGGTGAACGCCATTGTTTACACCGCTGCCGCGCACAGCGCTAACCTGTGGACCGCGGAGTCCGCTCAGGGCCAGCTGTTGCACCAGTTAGGCTTTACCCTGGCCGATCTGCCTGCCGGGCTGCACACCTCAAAAAGTCAGGGCAAACGTCACGACATCATCCAGTTAGGCGGTGAAAATCTGGCTACCGGGCTGAACGGTGAAGGCCTGTTCCTGTTTGCCGGCGATCAAAAAGATGTCGAGGCGATTTACGCCAACCCACTGCTGGCGCACCTGCCTGCGGTGAAGAACAAACGCGTGTGGGCACTGGGAACGGAGACGTTCCGCCTGGATTATTACAGCGCGATGTTGGTGTTAGAGAGATTAAACGCATTGTTTAAGTAGGCATTTTACCTCCCTCTCCCCGTGGGAGAGGGCCGTGGTGAGGGCATCAGGCCGCACCGTCGTTCAATACAACCTCCTGCCTGAACCGGCGCAATTCTGCTAATACCATTAACAGGATCCCACCTACAACGGCTAACGCAAACCCGCTGGTGCTCGCCGAAGCCACCGGTGTCATGACGGCCCCCAGCCCACCGAGGATCGCCGCGCCAATGGCATCGCCCGTCACGTTTTGCGCGGTCCACAGGCCGTTGATGCGCCCGAGCATTCCCTCCGGCGTCTGGGTCTGGATCAGGGTGTACTGCAACAGAGAACTGATGGCGCTCAGCCAGCCGAAGAGCACCAGACACAGCACACCCAGCGCCCAGACCGGCATCAGGCTGAAGAACCCCATCGCGATAAACGACGCCAGCGTCGTCAACAGCATAATCAACCCCGGACGCGCGCTCTGCGCCAGCCTGCCGCTGGTTAGCGCACCACACGCCGCGCCGAGCGGAATGGCGGCGTACAGCACGCCAATCTCTGAGGCGCTCATCTGCCACACCCCCGCCAGCGCCGGGTACAGCACGCGTACGGCGCTCGCCATCGTCAGCAGGCCGCCGAGCAGCGCAATACCACCAATCAGCGGGTTGCTGAACAGAAACCGGATCGCCGCCATCAGCGATTTCAGCGGATGCTCACGCGGCTGCGGTGGCGGTGGCAGAAGCGGCAGACGCAGCAGGGTTAAGGTGGTGATAAACGTCCCCGCCGCCGCGAGGCCGTAGTTCCACGCCACGTTACCGGTGGCCAGCAGCAGGCCACCCACCATCGGCGATATCACCGAGCCAAGACGGACGGTGAGCATGGTAATTGCCCCCGCCTGCATCAAATTCTCACGTCCTACCAGCGCGGGCGTGGCGGCCAGCAGCGCCGTCACACCTAACGAAGCAAAGAAACCATCCCACAGCCCGAGGGCGTAAATGGCGAGTAAGGAGGGTTCTGGCAGCATTGCGTTCAGGCACAATCCGACAAACCCCACCCCGCAGGTGCCGCGCGCCAGCAGGATCAGCTTCTTGCGTTCGTACCTGTCGGCCAGCACGCCGCCGATCATCAGACCGATAAACATCGCCCCGCCGGTTAAGGTGACCGACAGCCCGACCAGCCAGCTTGAGTGCGTCAACGTCTGGATCTGTACCGGGACGGCAACGCCGAGCAGGCCAAGGGACAAAATGGAGATAAAACGCGCGATAAACACGGCGCGATACGCCGGATGCGTCTTCAGCAGGCTGAGGTTAATCAGCCAGGATTTTTGATTCATGACAAGACCTTGAGTCTATTTCTACCCATTCCATGGGCACACATGCTAACATAGCCAAATAAGATAGATAACGATAATCACTATCATTATCAAATCATGGATGTTGCTATGTCGTTTTCCTCTTCTTCTGCGGTGCGCGCCGTTGCCGTGCCCGTGTTATTGCTGCTGTTAATCCTTGCGATGGCGCTCAGTCTGCTGGTTGGTGCGAAACCGCTGCCCGCCTCCGTGATTGTTGATGCGCTCTTTGGTACCTGTCAGAGCGCCGACTGCACCATCGTGCTGGATGCCCGCCTGCCCCGTACCCTGGCCGGATTACTTGCCGGTGGCGCACTGGGGCTTGCGGGGGCACTTATGCAAACCCTCACCCGCAACCCGCTGGCTGACCCCGGCATTCTTGGCGTGAATAGCGGTGCCAGCTTTGCCATTGTGCTTGGCGCGGCGCTGTTCGGGTTTACCTCTCCCTCAGTACAACTGGTAATGGCCTTTTGCGGCGCGCTGGCGGCCTCGCTGATTGTCGCCTTCACCGGCAGCCAGGGCGGCGGGCAGCTTAGCCCGGTACGTCTGACGCTGGCGGGCGTGGCGCTTGCCGCCGTGCTGGAAGGGTTATCTAACGGCATTGCCCTGCTTAACCCGGACGTTTACGACCAGCTCCGCTTCTGGCAGGCCGGTTCGCTGGATATCCGCACGCTGGAGACGCTTAAGGTGGTGGTCATCCCGGTGATGATTGCCGCCGCCGTGGCACTCGGTTTAAGCCGGGCGCTGAACAGCCTGAGCCTTGGCAGCGACACCGCTACCGCGCTCGGCAACCGCGTGGCGCGAACCCAGTTGACGGGATTAGTGGTCATCACCGTGCTGTGCGGCAGTGCGACGGCAGTGGTCGGCCCGATTGCCTTTATCGGGCTGATGATGCCGCATCTGTCGCGCTGGCTGGTGGGGGCCGATCACCGCTGGTCGCTGCCGGTGACGCTGCTGGCCACCCCGGCCCTGCTCTTGTTCGCTGATGTTGTCGGGCGTCTTCTGGTTCCCGGCGAACTGCGCGTTTCGGTGGTAAGCGCCTTTATCGGCGCGCCGGTCCTGATCTTCCTGGTACGACGTAAACGCGGAGGTGACGCATGATGGCCCCCTCTCGTCGTTTGATCGTCAGCGTTTCGCTGTTGGTTATCGCCATTCTGATGCTGGCGATCGCAAGCCTGTGCAGCGGCGCGGTGACGCTCGATCTGGCCCAGGTGTTTAACGCGCTCACCGGCAGCGCCCCGCGCGCTGTCACGATGGTGGTGACGGAGTGGCGACTGCCGCGCGTGGCAATGGCGATGCTGGTGGGTGCCGCGCTTGGCGTCAGCGGCGCGATTTTCCAGTCGCTGATGCGCAATCCGCTCGGTAGCCCGGATGTAATGGGTCTCAACACCGGCGCCTGGAGCGGCGTGCTGGTCGCGATGGTGCTGTTTGGTCAGCATCTGACGGCCATCACCGTGACGGCGATGACCGGCGGGATACTGACCGCGCTGGTGATCTGGCTGCTTGCCTGGCGCAACGGTATCGACACTTTCCGCCTGATCATTATCGGTATCGGCGTGCGTGCCATGCTGATGGCGTTCAATACCTGGCTGCTGCTGCAGGCTTCGCTGGAAACGGCGCTGTCGGCCGGGCTGTGGTATGCCGGTTCCCTCAACGGCCTGACCTGGGGCAAAGTCTGGCCTGCCGCGCCATTGATTCTGCTGATGTTTATCGCCGCGCTGCTGCTGGTGCGGCGCATGCGGCTGCTGGAGATGGGTGACGACAGCGCCTGTGCGCTGGGGGTTGGCGTTGAGCGTTCGCGCCTGATGCTGATGCTGGTCGCCGTGTTGCTCACCGCGGCCTCCACTGCGATTGCCGGACCCATCTCCTTTATCGCCCTTGTTGCCCCTCACATTGCGCGTCGTCTTAGCGGTACGGCCCGCTGGGGCTTAACCCAGGCGGCGCTGTGCGGCTCAATGTTACTGTTGGCCGCCGATCTCTGCGCCCAGCGGCTGTTTATGCCTTATCAACTTCCGGTGGGCGTTGTCACCGTCAGCCTTGGCGGGATTTACCTCATCGTCTTGCTCGTTCAGGAGTCACGCAAGAAATGACCGATTCAACCACCCGCTTGCGCGGCGAAAGCCTTACTCTCGGTTACGGCAAAAAAATCGTTGCCCATGACTTAACCGTCAACATTCCTGACGGCCATTTCACGGCGATTATCGGCCCGAACGGCTGCGGCAAGTCGACCCTGTTGCGCACCCTCAGTCGCCTGATGACGCCGGTTGAAGGCCACGTATTCCTCGACGGCGAGCAGATCCAGCGCTTTGCCAGTAAAGAGGTGGCCAGGCGCATCGGGCTGCTGGCGCAAAACGCCACCACGCCGGGAGACATCACGGTGCAGGAGCTGGTCTCACGCGGACGCTATCCGCACCAGCCGCTGTTTACCCGCTGGCGCAAGGAAGATGCAGACGCGGTGAACCGCGCGATGCAGGCAACGGGCATTACCGACCTTGCCCGGCAGAGCGTGGACACGCTTTCCGGCGGCCAGCGTCAGCGAGCGTGGATCGCAATGGTGCTGGCACAGGAGACCTCCATTATGCTGCTGGATGAACCGACGACCTGGCTTGATATCAGCCATCAGATCGATCTGCTCGAGTTGCTGAGCGAGCTCAACCGCACGCAGGGTTACACCCTGGCGGCGGTGCTGCATGATTTGAATCAGGCCTGCCGCTATGCCACGCATTTAATTGCACTGCGCGACGGCGAAATTGTGGCGCAGGGCGCGCCGAAGGAGATTGTGACGCCAGCGCTTATCGAGCGGATCTACGGCATGCGCTGCATGATTATTGACGACCCGGTGGCGGGCACGCCGCTGGTGGTGCCGCTTGGAAAGCGTGCGCGCTGATGCCCTCACCCCGGCCCTCTCCCACAGGGAGAGGGAGCAAACCATCCCCCCTCGCCGTGGGTGAGGGTTAGGGTGAGGGGAAATCACTCCCCCAACATCTTCTGCAACACCGGCCCAATCTTCTCAAACGCCTGCGGCGAAATGATGTCCACGTGGGCGCAATCCTGGCTGTATACCTCCAGTTCATTTACCCACGGCGACCATGCCACCTGCGGATCCATCGTTCGCGTGCGCTCGGCAACAAACAGCGTTGCTTTCCCGTCAAACCGCGAGCTGTACGCCGTGGTGAGCAGCCGCACCGCGTCGGCGTAGTTACCTTCAATGGCGTTGAATAGCACGCTGGAGCCCTGCCCCTGCTGGGCAGCGATAAACGCCTGTCGCTCGCGCTCAATTTCGGCCAGCACCGCCGGGTCGAGTCCGTTGGCCTCTTTTTCCGCCCAGTTCTGGGTTTCCGGTGGCCAGGTATCCAGCAGACCAAGGAAGGCGACGGTTTCGCCCTGTTCACGCAGACGCGCAGCAATCCCCTGCGCCAGCGTACCGCCAAGCGAGTAGCCGAACAGGTAATACGGCCCGTGGGGCTGCCGGGCACGTAACGTAGTCAGATGATGTTCAATCACCCCATCCAGATCCGCACACTGCTGCATCGGCCCCTCCGGGCGCGGCGACTGAATTCCGGTAATGGACCAGCGCGGGCTAAGGTAGCGCGCCAGCACGCTGAACTGCCAGGCAAAACCGGAAGCCGGATGGAAGCAGAACAGCGTCGGGCCGTCGCTTACGCGCAGCGGCAGCAAGGTTTCATAACCCAGACGCTGTGCCTGCTCGTCGCTTATCGGCGAATCCAGCAGAGCACTCAGCCTGCTGACCGTAGAGGCGACCATTATCTGCCCCGGCGTCACCTTGCGGGCGAACGTACGGCTGAGCTGTGCAGCCAGGCGCATCGCCAGCAGCGAGTGGCCGCCGAGGGCAAAGAAGTCGGCTTCGATGTCGTTCACCGCACAGCCCAGCAAAGACGCAAACGCCTGCGAGACGGCAATTTCGGTTGCACTTTCCGGTGCGCGTCCGCTGGTTTTGCTGGTCAGCTCCGGCAGCGGCAGCGCCTTGCGATCCAGTTTGCCGTTTGCGCTTAACGGCAGCGCGCTGATTTGCAGTAACACCACCGGCACCATATGCGGCGGCAATTGCGATCTGAGTGAGGCAAGCAGCGCGTCGCGATCCAGCGGTAAACCGGATTCAGAAACCACATATCCCACCAGCTGACGGGCATCCCCGCCCGTGGCCGCCGCCTGGTTGAACACGCAGGCGTGCGCCACCGCCTGAGCCACGTCAGGCAGCGCCAGCATCGCCCGGTCGATTTCGCCAAGCTCGATGCGCTGGCCGCGAATTTTCAGCTGGTCGTCGCTGCGGCCTAAATACTCCACCGCGCCGTTGTCCAGCCAGCGGGCGACGTCACCGGTACGGTACATCCGCTCGCCCGGCGCGAACGGATCGGCAATAAAGCGGCTGGCGGTGAGATCCGGACGCCCCAGATACCCCTGTGCCAGCTGAATACCGGTGAGATAGAGATCGCCCGCCACGCCAAACGGCACCGGGCGCATCATCGCATCCAGGATCCGCAACCCGGTGTTCCATACCGGGAAACCGATCGGCACGCTGTTACCTGCAACTGCCGCCAGCTCTGGTCCAAATGCCGGATACCAGCTAACGTCCACCGCCGCTTCCGTCGGGCCGTAGAGGTTATGCAGCGGCACGTGGGTGAGCCGCTCCCATTCGCGACAAAGTTCCGTCGGCAGTGCTTCCCCGCTGCAGAATACCTGCCTGAGGCTTTTACAGCAGTCGGCGTTTTCCGGCGTCAGCGAGGCGACAAACGCCGCCAGCATCGACGGCACAAAGTGGGTGGTGGTGACGCCATAGTGCGCAAAGAATTGCTGCATGGCCTGAGGATCACGGTGCGCGTCCGGCTCGGCCATCACCAGCTTCGCCCCGGCAATAAACGGCCACCAGAACTCCCAGACCGACACGTCAAAGCTGCACGGTGTTTTTTGTGCCACCACGTCGCACGCCGTCAGCGGGTAGTGATCCTGCATCCATTTCAGACGGTTAACGATGGCAGTATGCCCGACCATTACCCCTTTCGGACGCCCTGTCGAGCCCGACGTAAAGATGATGTACGCCGTCTGCTCCGGCTTCGCCAGCCGCAGCGGTTCAGCATCCTCAGCCGGTAATAGTGTGTTGTAACTAAACGTCCCGACGGACAGATCGCTAAAGCGCGGTCGCTGTTCGTCGGTGGTGATAAGCAGCGACGGCTTCGCGTCCTCCAGCATCATCCGCAGACGATCGTCCGGGTAGCCGGTATCCAGCGGCAACCACGCGGCCCCCGCCTCCACAATGCCGTGCAGCGCTAACGTCAGGAATACCGAGCGCGGCAGCGCCACCGCCACGCTGTCGCCCGGTTTCACGCCGCGCTCACGCAACAGATGCGCCAGTGCCACCACCTGCTCGCGCATCTGGCGATAGCTGAGCTCGATGTGCGCATCCGCCAGTGCGGGCGCGTCCGGCGTTTTGCTCGCCTGTTCCGCCACCAGTTCCGCAAGCGTGGTGGACGGTAGCGCCAGCCCGGTGTCGTTGATGCGTGCAAGCTTCTGGTATTCCTGCTCTGAGACCGTTTCAACCTCGCTGCAGCGCAGGTCCGGGTTAGCGGCAAATTGGGTCAACATCGCATTCAGGCGCGCCACGTGACGGGCCAGCGTGGTTTCATCGTAGCGCTGTTTATTGGCGAGGATCTCAATGCTCAGCCCGCCCAGCTCGTCCGGGAACAATGCCAGCTCCAGATCGTTCACCGGGCCGGTGGCCAGCGTGTGGGTGGTGGCCTCCACGCCAGCGATATCCAGCTGATAATCGAATACCTTGACGTTGAGCACCGGGCCGAACAGGGCTTCATCACCCGCGGCACGCCCGCTGTCGCGCACGATCTGCTCGGCGTCGTAGCGCTGGTGGCGACGCATTTTTTTCAACTGGTTTGCCAGGCGCTGCGCCAGTTCCGGCAGGCTCTCGTGCGGATGAATGTTCACCGCCAGCGGCAGCACGTTGAGCACCGGGCCGGTCGCGGTCAGCGCAGCGGAGCCCATGCGGCGCATAAAGATAAACCCGGCGGCGTAGTCCAGCCGTCCGGTGAGACGGCCCAGCCACAGCGCCACCAGCGCAAGCGCCAGATCGGTGCGCTGTACCTGTCCTGCGGCCTGCGCAAGCTGGCTGAAGGCGCGGCCATCGGCGGCGATTTTCAGGCGCAGGATGTCGGTGGTGGCGGCGCGCCCAGGCAGCGGCGCAGAGGAAAGCGAGACCGGAGAAGGAAGCTGTTTGCGCTGCTCAGCCCAGAAGGCACCGTCGCGCTGATACGCCTCGCTGTCGCGGTAGCGCTGATACTCGTCCACCACCCCGGCGAACGGCGTAAACGGGGAGTCAGGCGTGGGCTCGCCCCTCTTCCACGCGGCATAAATCGCGGCGATCTGGCGGGTAATCGCCGGGAAGCTGAAGCCATCGACCACCAAATGGTGATAGCGCTGATACCAGTACCAGTGTTGCGGACCGATCTGAATCAGCAGGTGAAACGCCAGGAGCTGACCGCTGTCGACACGAAGGTTCTGATTAAGGTCGGCGTCCATCAGCGCCACGGCGGCGTCATGGGAACCGGCATTCACGATTTCCGGTTCAGGCAGCGTCATTGATGCATCCACCCACTGCCACACCTCACCGTTATCCTCGGTGAAGCGCATGCGCAGAGTGTCGGCCTGCATCATACCTTCGGCAATGGCTTTTGCCAGCAGCGGTGCGTCAATATCGCCTTTCAGTTCGGTGTAGTGTGCCACGCTCCAGGCGTTCGGCAGGCTGGAAAGCTGCTCCGCCATCCAGATGCCCGGCTGGGCGGCAACAAGCGGCAGACGGTTCATGCATACTCCCCCGCATAATTAGAGGGGCTGAGCGTCTGCCAGTGTTCGGCCAGCCACTGCTTGCATGCGTCCTGCGATTGCGCTTCGCATACCACGCGCCAGCCTGCGGGCAATTCGCACTGCTGCGGCCACAGGCTGTACTGCCCCTGATCGTTACGCAAAATAGCAAATTGCCCCTGCGGATTATCGAAAGGATTGCTGAATTCCATACAGACTCCGTTAGTGAATAAGCGGCTGCCAGAGGGTCATCAGCCCCTGCGTCAGCCCACCGCGCCAGCAAAGCGCGTCGTGTCCGCCGTCAACCTGACGCCAGTAAACCTGCTGCTGTGTGTGCAGTTCGTCGTAAATGGCCTGATTTGCGCGATAAATCAGCGGCTCGTTGCACCCGGCCTCAAGGACGATGCGCAGGCCGCGTGCGGTTTTTTCACCCGCTTTCAGTTGCGCGATAAGCAGCCCTTCCAGCTGCCCGCCGCGATGCGGCCACCAGTAAGAGCCGGACTGGCTCAGCACGCAGCCAAAACGCTGCGGCCAGTTTAGTGCGGCATAAAGCGAGGAGAGACCGCCGAAGCTCTGGCCTGCGACCACCGTACGGTCTGCGCGGTCGCTGAATGGCGTGCGTTGTTTTACAAGAGGAAGAAGTTCTTCCTGCACCGCCAGCCAGAAATCGGGGTTACAGGGCAATTCGTTATTGCGATGCGCCATATCTATCACATCGATTAAAACGTAGACGGCAGGCGGCAGTTTACGTCCGAGGGTTAGCGCCGTCAGCGCTGGCCAGACGGGCATGCTCTCGGCCCAGAACTGGCCGTCGAGCAGCACCGCCAGCGGGCGTTCCGGATCGTCATCGCCAGTGGTAAATATCCAGACGCGACGACGGTTGCCCAGCCGCTTGCTCTGCCAGTCAATGCAGACCGGCTGCCGGTATGGCGTATTGGGGCGATCCCAGCCGGGCTGCACCGGAGCGTCGGGCATCTCCAGCGCAGAGACATCATGGCCCCTCCCGCCTCGCCAGCTCTGGGTATTAAGCGGGTCGGACATTGCCTGCGGCAGCAGCTTGCGCCAGCCTTCGCGCAGCGCCAGGCGATCCGGCTGCTCACCGTGAAACACATCGGGCGCAAAATCGTCTGTATTCTCTGAGGGGATAAAGCAGTAGCTGCCACGCCACTGGGGGCTGAACTCGCCCTGCCATTGCCAGACGTCGGTATCCGGGATGCGTTCGAGGGATTGTGGGCGGGCATTTTTATGGTGATCGGTTACGCCGGTGATATACAGCCAGACGCGTTTCACCGCCGAGGTGTGTTGCGTTCCCGCCGGATCGCGCCACCAGAAGGTGACCCGATATTTCCCCTGTTCACGCACCCATTCCGGGCCGTTTTTCGACTGCCACCAGGCTTCACTTCCCGTTGTTAACACCGACACCCTTCTAACCTCATGTTTAACAGTCTTTTTTGTTTCAGGACAAATTTTATTGATAATATTATTGATAACTATTTGCATTTGCAATAGCGTAATGCCCGCGCTGTGGGAAGCGCGTTCATAAGAAACCATAAAAGCGGGACATCCAATGAATAAGAAGATTCACTCTCTGGCCTTGCTGGTCAATTTAGGGATTTATGGCGTCGCGCTGCCTGCCATGGCAGACGACAACACCGCCTCCGCGCAGCATGAAGACACCATGGTGATCACCGCCGCCGAGCAGAATTTGCAGGCGCCCGGGGTTTCCACCATTACCGCCGATGAGATCCGTAAAAATCCGCCCGCGCGTGACGTGTCTGAAATCATCCGCACCATGCCGGGCGTTAACCTGACCGGTAACTCCACCAGCGGCCAGCGCGGTAACAACCGCCAGATTGATATCCGCGGTATGGGCCCGGAAAACACGCTGATCCTGATCGACGGCAAGCCGGTCACCAGCCGCAACTCGATTCGTCTGGGCTGGCGCGGCGAGCGCGACACCCGCGGTGATACCGGCTGGGTGCCGCCTGAGATGATTGAGCGTATCGAAGTGATTCGTGGCCCGGCCGCCGCGCGTTACGGCAACGGTGCGGCAGGTGGCGTGGTGAACATCATCACCAAAAAATTCGACGACCAGTGGCACGGCTCCTGGAACACCTATCTGAACGCGCCTGAACACAAGGATGAAGGTTCCACAAAACGCACCAACTTCAGCCTGAGCGGCCCGCTGGGCGGCGACTTCAGCTTCCGCATGTACGGTAACCTCGACAAAACCCAGGCCGATGCGTGGGACATCAACCAGGGCCATCAGTCCGAGCGTACCGGCGCCTATGCCAACACCCTGCCTGCAGGCCGTGAAGGGGTAGAAAACAAAGACATCAATGGCGTGGTGCGTTGGGACTTTGCGCCAATGCAGTCTCTGGAGTTTGAAGCGGGCTACAGCCGCCAGAACAACCTCTACGCCGGTGATACCCAGAACACCAACAACGACAATGCGCTGGTGAAGAAGAACTACGGTAAAGAGACCAACCGTATCTATCGTCAGAACTTCGCCGTCACGTGGAACGGCGGCTGGGATAACGGCATTACCACCAGCAACTGGGCACAGTATGAACACACCCGCAACTCACGTCTGGGTGAAGGGCTGGCCGGAGGAACCGAAGGGCTGTTCAACAGCGATAAATTCACCGATACCGACCTGGCCGACGTCATGCTGCACAGTGAGATCAACCTGCCGATTGATTTCATCGTCAACCAGAACCTGACGCTGGGCACCGAGTGGAACCAGCAGCGCATGAAGGATTCCACCTCCTTCTCGCAAACCCTGCAGGGCGGGACCATTCCAGGGATGAGCGACGATCGCAGCCCGTATACCTCCGCAGAGATTTTCTCCCTGTTTGCGGAAAACAATATGGAGCTGACCGACAGCACCATGCTGACCCCGGCGCTGCGCTTCGACCATCACACCATCGTGGGTAACAACTGGAGCCCGTCCCTGAACCTGTCGCAGGGTCTGGGGGATGATTTCACCCTGAAGATGGGTATTGCGCGTGCTTACAAAGCACCGAGCCTGTACCAGACCAACCCGAACTACCTGTTATACAGCAAGGGTCAGGGCTGCTACGCCAGCTCTGACGGCGTGGGCTGCTACATGATGGGTAACGACGATTTGAAAGCCGAAACCAGCATCAACAAAGAGATTGGTCTGGAGTGGAAACGCGACGGCTGGCTGGCGGGCGTGACCTGGTTCCGCAACGACTATCGCAACAAGATTGAAGCGGGCTATGCGCCGATTGGCCAGACCTCCACCAGCAAAGTCACCACCGATATCTACCAGTGGGAGAACGTGCCGAAAGCGGTGGTTGAAGGCCTGGAAGGTTCCCTGAACGTGCCGGTCAGCGATACCATCAACTGGACCAACAACATTACCTACATGCTGCAGAGCAAGAACAAGGAGACCGGCGACCGTCTGTCGATCATCCCGGAGTACACGCTGAACTCTACCCTGAGCTGGCAGGTGCATCAGGATGTGTCGCTCCAGTCGACCTTCACCTGGTACGGCAAGCAGCAGCCGAAGAAGTACAATTACAAAGGTCAGCCGGTGACCGGGTCAGAGAAAGACGAGGTCAGCCCGTATAGCATCCTTGGCCTGAGCGCGACGTGGGACGTGACCAAAAACGTCAGCCTGACCGGCGGCGTGGATAACGTCTTCGACAAACGCCAGTGGCGTGCGGGTAATGCCCAGACCACCGGGAATACCTCGACGGGTGCCTATATGTACGGCGCGGGGGCTTATACCTATAATGAGCCAGGCCGCACGTGGTATATGAGCGTGAATACCCGATTCTGATACAGGCAGTGACTTCCACCCTCTCCCTGTGGGTGTACGGTCCGGGGACATAGTGAACACTTGTTCGGGGACATGGTAGACACTTACAACTAAGACATAAGAACCCGTTTATGGAGTCGCTTATGCCCTGGGATGCGAGAGATACCATGTCATTACGTACTGAGTTT
Source organism: Enterobacter cloacae complex sp. 382A5 (assembly GCF_050031095.1). Lineage (NCBI taxonomy): Bacteria > Pseudomonadati > Pseudomonadota > Gammaproteobacteria > Enterobacterales > Enterobacteriaceae > Enterobacter > Enterobacter cloacae complex sp. 382A5. The sequence goes on along the minus strand of NZ_JBLGVK010000001.1, from coordinate 1,200,871 downwards.
GTTTTGTTCGCCTCGCAGGACGGGGCGAACATCCGTTCCCTCTGCCGTCGCTTCGGCATTTCACCTGCCACCGGCTACAAGTGGCTTCGCCGCTGGAGGGAGGAAGGGGCCGCCGGCCTTCAGGACCACCCGCGCATACCGCACCATTCCCCGAACCGCTCGTCTGACGACATCACTGCCCTGCTGCGTATGGCCCATGACCGCCATGAACGCTGGGGCGCACGCAAGATAAAGCGCTGGCTCGAAGACCAGGGGCACCGTATGCCCGCCTTCAGCACCGTTCATAACCTGATGGCCCGTCACGGCCTGCTGCCGGGCACTTCTCCGGGCATTCCCGCCACGGGGCGGTTCGAACATGACGCGCCGAACCAGCTCTGGCAGATGGATTTTAAGGGCCACTTTCCCTTTGGCGGTGGCCGCTGCCATCCGCTCACCCTGCTGGATGACCACTCCCGTTTTTCCCTGTGCCTGGCGCACTGTACCGATGAACGGCGTGAGACCGTGCAGCAGCGGCTGGTCAGCGTGTTTGAACGCTACGGCCTGCCGGACCGGATGACAATGGACAACGGCGCCCCGTGGGGAGACACCACCGGCACCTGGACGGCACTGGAGCTGTGGCTGATGCGCCATGGTATCCGGGTGGGGCACTCCCGGCCGTATCATCCGCAGACGCAGGGCAAGCTGGAGCGTTTTCACCGCAGCCTGAAGGCAGAGGTGCTGCAGGGGAAGTGGTTCGCGAACGAGGGAGAACTGCAGCGCGCCTTCGACCACTGGAGGACGGTCTATAACCTTGAACGCCCGCATGAGGCGCTGGACATGGCGGTACCGGGCTCGCGGTATCAGCCGTCTGCACGGCAGTACAGCGGCAACACAACACCTCCGGAGTATGACGAGGGCGTGATGGTCAGGAAAGTGGATATCAGCGGAAAGCTGAGCGTGAAAGGGGTAAGTCTGAGCGCAGGCAAGGCATTCAGGGGAGAACGGGTCGGGCTGAAGGAGATGCAGGAAGACGGCCGCTACGAGGTGTGGTGGTACAGCACAAAAGTGGGGGTGATCGACCTGAAGAAAAAGTCGATCACCATGGGTAAAGGATGTTAAAAAGTGTTCACCATGTCCCCGAACACCTGTCTACCATGTCCCCGGACCGTACAGTGGGAGAGGGCCGGGGTGAGGGCGAGGTAAAAGCAAAACGGCAACCCCGTTGCCGTTTTTAGTGTTTGCTCCCTCTCCCCGTGGGAGAGGGCCGGGGTGAGGGCAACAGGCCGCACAATTCTGAAGGGAAAACCATGCACACAACCCACAGCACGTTCGTTCTCGCCAGCCTCACCGTTCACCGCATCACCTTCGACCCCACCACCTTCACCGACGCCGATCTCCTCTGGCTCCCCCATCACGCACAGCTGGCTGACGCCGGACGCAAACGCAAAGCCGAACATCTGGCGGGCCGCATCGCCGCCGCGCATGCCTTACCTGGCCACGCCGTTCCCGGCATCGGCCCCAGCGGCGAACCGCTCTGGCCGCACGGGGTTTCGGGTAGCATCACTCACAGCGGCACGCAGGCGATGGCGGTTGTGGTTCACCATCCTCATGCCCTTGTAGGTATCGATACAGAGGCGATCCTTTCCGAGCGTGAAGCCCATGAAATCCAGGACGGTATCATCAATGCGCAGGAAGCGGCGTGTTTAACGCGTTCAGGCTACCCTTTTGCACAGGCGCTGACGCTCGCGTTTAGCGCGAAAGAAAGTTTGTTTAAAGCGCTGTTTCCGCAGGTAAAGATTTACATGGGTTTTGACTGTGCGAGAGTCGCAGCGTTAGATGATAAAACCCTTGTGCTGGTGCTTTCGCGCCCGGCTGGAGAATATGCGGAGGGCACACGTTTCACCCTCTTCTGGCACAAAAGGGATGACAGCGTGTTGACGCTGCTACAAGCCTGATGGCGCTTCGCTTATCAGGCCTACAAAGTTGGCTCGCGGTAGGCCGGGTAAGGCGAAGCCGCCACCCGGCATCAATTTAGAATGCGATTCGCTTACACATCCGGGAACATCACGCTATTCCCCGGCGCTTCCCGGTGCAGATGGATAAAGTTAAGGTGCCGTTCATACTGGTCCAGAATATCCGTAATCACCTGCTCCTTGCTGTAGTCCATCAAATCATTCCCCTGGCTGCCTTCCAGCAGGAAGGTCTCCAGCCGGTAGTAGGTCGATTTGCCGCTGCGGGCGCGGTAGGTAAACCCGGGCACCGAATACTGCTGCGGCCAGATCTGATAGACAAAGTTCTGCTCGTCGCCCATATGCACCAGCAGATCCAAATGCCCCAGGGTCTCGCCCTCTTCCGGCGGCAGGTTTTTCAGCTCCACGTAGGCACCGCGTAATCGCAACTCCTGCGCCACCTCTTCCATTGCCGGGAAGCAGACCGTCTCCATCATCTGGCTGGTGTAGCGCGTGCCCGGGTAGTTCATCAGGCGCGAGAGACGCTTCTTCCAGCTCAGTCTGTCCTGGGCACCCAGCGGGCGCGGCGCGGTATCGCGGCTGGCGCTGACGCGGCGGTAGTCTTCCACCTTGAGCGATTTATACAGCCCGGCCATCACAAAGAAGATCACAAAGCTGAACGGCAGCCCCATGATCACCGTGGTGTTCTGCAGGGCGGAAATCCCGTTGGTCATCAGCATGCCGAGCGTCAGCAGGCCGATGGCGACCGACCAGAAGATACGCAGCCAGTTTGGTGCATCGCTGTTGATGTCCTTCAGCTTCGAGGTGAAGTTCCCCAGCACCAGCGCACCGGAATCCGCCGAGGTGACGTAAAACAGCAGACCGGTAATGGTGGCCACGGAGGCGCTAAAGGTGAACGCCGGGTATTGCGCCAGCAGGCTGTAGAATCCGCGCTCCGGGTGCGCCATCGCCTCCTGCGCAAACGCCGCGTCGCCGTGGATGATCTCATGCAGCGCACTGTTGCCAAAGACCGACAGCCACAGCAGGGTAAAGGTGAACGGAATGATCAGCGTGCCCATCACGAACTGGCGGATGGTGCGACCACGTGAAATACGCGCCAGGAACAGGCCGACAAACGGCGACCACGCCACCCACCACGCCCAGAAGAACAGCGTCCAGTTGTTCATCCACTCCACCGGGCGGTCAAAGGCGAAGCTGTTCAGCGTCATGCCCATAAAGCGGTTCACGTAATCGCCCACGTTCAGCACTAAGGCATTGAGCAGGAAAGAGGTGTCGCCCACAAACAGCACAAACAAAATCAGCCCCAGCGCCAGCGCGACGTTCAGCTCGGAGAGCACGCGGATCCCCTTATCCACGCCGGCAGTGACCGAGATGGTGGCGATAATCACCGAAAGCGCGATCAGCGCGGCTTTCGCCGCCAGCGAATCCGGGATATCAAACAGCACGCTCAGCCCGTAGTTGAGCTGCACCACGCCAATCCCGAGCGTAGTGGCGATACCGAAGATGGTGCCGATCACCGCCGCAATATCGACGCTGTGCCCTATCGGGCCGTTAATCTTTTTACCGAAAATGGGGTACAGCGCAGAGCGAATGGTGAGGGGTAAATTATAACGATAGCTAAAGTATCCGAGCGCCATGCCCATCAGGGCGTACATCGACCAGCCGGTCAGTCCGTAGTGGAACAGCGTCCAGACCATCGCCTGGCGCGCGGCCTCCATCGTCTGCCCTGCCCCTTCCGGCGGCTGCATATATTGCGTGACCGGTTCGGCCACGGAGAAGAACATCAGGTCGATGCCGATACCGGCGGCAAACAGCATCGCCGCCCAGCTTAACAGACTAAACTCGGGTTTTGACTGCTCGGGCCCGAGCTTCACCGAACCAAAGCGCGAACAGGCAATGCAGACAACAAAGACAATATAGAGCGTCGCCGCCAGCAAATAGTACCAGCCGAAGGTCTTCGACACCCAGTTCAGGGTGCGCCCAATCCACTCGGCAGAGAAGTCGCTAAAGAAGATCGTCATCAGGGAAAACAACAAAATCAGTCCTGCGGAAGTATAAAAAACAACCGGATTGATTTTGTCCTTTTCTCTGCCTTGCGAAAGATCTGTCATCCAGTATCCCCACTGTTTTTGTAACTATTAAAATCCAAATCCGCAACAATTAAGACACATTTTATATTGAACGTCCAATCAAAAACCGCTTTAATGGTTAACCAACGCTGATGAATGGAGTGGCAAAAATGCCCAAAGTGGGGATGCAGCCGATCCGGCGCAGGCAACTGATCAACGCCACGCTGGAAGCAATAAATGAAGTGGGAATGCATGACGCAACCATCGCGCAGATCGCCCGTCGGGCGGGTGTCTCAACCGGGATCATCAGTCACTACTTCAAAGATAAAAATGGCCTGCTGGAAGCGACCATGCGCGACATCACCGGCCAGCTGCGCGACGCGGTTCTGAGCCGCCTGCATGCCCTGCCGGATGGCAGCGCAGAGCAACGATTGCAGGCGATTGTCGGCGGCAACTTTGATGAAACCCAGATCAGCAGCGCGGCAATGAAAGCCTGGCTGGCCTTCTGGGCGAGCAGCATGCATCAGCCGATGCTCTACCGGTTGCAGCAGGTGAGCAGCCGCCGTTTGCTTTCAAACCTGGTGTACGAATTCCGCCGCGAACTGCCGCGTGAACAGGCGCAGGAGGCGGGTTACGGGCTTGCAGCGCTGATCGACGGGCTGTGGCTGCGCGCCGCGCTAAGCGGCAAACCGCTGGATAAAAACGTAGCCCAGTCGCTCACCAGCCACTTTATCAGCCAGCATTTACCGACCGAATAACCGAGGAGAATTTATGTCCCGAATGGCAGAACAGCAGCTTTATATCAATGGTGGTTATACATCCGCCACCAGCGGTCGCACCTTCGAGACCATTAACCCGGCTAACGGCGACGTTCTGGCGACCGTACAGGCCGCCGGGCGCGAAGATGTCAATCGCGCCGTCGAGAGTGCCCGGCAAGGGCAAAAAATCTGGGCGGCAATGACCGCCATGGAGCGCTCGCGCATTCTGCGTCGCGCCGTCGATATCCTGCGCGAGCGGAACGACGAACTGGCGAAGCTGGAAACCCTCGACACCGGTAAAGCGTATTCGGAAACCTCAACCGTGGATATCGTCACCGGTGCGGACGTGCTGGAGTACTACGCGGGGCTGATCCCGGCGCTGGAAGGCAGCCAGATCCCACTGCGCGATACCTCTTTCGTCTACACCCGTCGCGAGCCGCTGGGCGTGGTGGCGGGTATTGGCGCGTGGAACTACCCGATCCAGATCGCCCTGTGGAAATCCGCCCCGGCGCTGGCGGCGGGCAACGCGATGATCTTCAAGCCGAGCGAAGTCACCCCCCTCACCGCCCTGAAGCTTGCGGAAATCTACACCGAAGCGGGCCTGCCGGACGGCGTGTTTAACGTTCTGCCGGGCGTAGGCGCGGAGACCGGCCAGTACCTGACCGAACACCCGGGCATCGCGAAAGTCTCCTTCACCGGCGGCGTCGCCAGCGGCAAAAAGGTGATGGCGAACTCGGCGGCCTCGTCCCTGAAAGAGGTGACGATGGAGCTGGGCGGCAAATCCCCGCTGATTGTGTTTGACGATGCGGATCTCGATCTCGCTGCCGACATCGCGATGATGGCCAACTTCTTCAGCTCCGGCCAGGTCTGCACCAACGGCACCCGCGTGTTCGTACCCGCGAAGTTCAAGGCCGCGTTTGAGCAGAAAATTGTTGAGCGCGTGGGCCGCATCCGCGCGGGCGATCTGTTCGATGAAAACACCAACTTTGGCCCGCTGGTCAGCTTCCCGCACCGCGACAATGTGCTGCGCTATATCGCCAAAGGCAAAGAGGAAGGTGCGCGCGTGCTGTGCGGCGGCGACGTGCTGAAGGGCGAAGGCTTTGACAACGGCGCGTGGGTCGCTCCGACCGTGTTCACCGACTGCACCGACGAGATGACCATTGTGCGCGAAGAGATCTTCGGGCCGGTGATGTCCATCCTCACCTATGAATCTGAAGAAGAAGCTCTCCGCCGCGCCAACGATACCGACTACGGGCTGGCGGCAGGCATCGTGACGGCCGATCTGAACCGGGCCCATCGCGCGATTCATCAGCTTGAGGCGGGTATTTGCTGGATCAATACCTGGGGTGAATCCCCGGCAGAGATGCCGGTTGGCGGCTACAAACACTCAGGTATCGGCCGCGAAAACGGCGTGATGACGCTCCAGAGTTACACCCAGGTGAAGTCCATCCAGGTTGAGATGGGTAAATTCCAGTCCATATTTTAACCGGGAGGTTTTTTTGCAATTTGACTACATCATTATTGGTGCCGGCTCTGCCGGCAACGTTCTGGCAACACGACTGACTGAAGATCCGAACACCACCGTTCTGCTGCTTGAAGCGGGCGGCCCGGATTACCGCTTTGACTTCCGCACCCAGATGCCTGCCGCACTGGCATTCCCGCTGCAGGGCAAGCGCTACAACTGGGCGTACGAAACCGAGCCAGAGCCCTATATGAATAACCGCCGCATGGAGTGCGGACGCGGTAAAGGGCTGGGCGGGTCGTCGCTCATCAACGGCATGTGCTACGTGCGCGGCAACGCGATGGATCTGGACAACTGGGCGAAAGAGCCAGGTCTGGAGCACTGGAGCTACCTCAACTGCCTGCCCTACTACCGTAAGGCTGAAACCCGCGACGTGGGTCCGAACGACTACCACGGCGGCGACGGCCCGGTGAGCGTCACCACCTCCAAACCGGGCGTGAACCCGCTGTTTGAGGCAATGGTGGAAGCGGGCGTACAGGCGGGCTACCCGCGCACGGACGATCTCAACGGCTATCAGCAGGAAGGCTTCGGCCCGATGGACAGAACGGTTACGCCACAGGGCCGACGCGCCAGCACCGCGCGCGGCTATCTGGACCAGGCGAAGCAGCGCCCGAACCTGACCATCCGCACCCATGCCATGACCGATCGCATTCTCTTTGACGGCAAGCGCGCCGTGGGCGTCGAGTGGCTGGAAGGCGAAAGCACCATCCCGTCCAAAGCATCGGCAAACAAAGAGGTGCTGCTGTGCGCCGGGGCGATTGCCTCTCCGCAGATCCTGCAGCGCTCCGGCGTGGGCAACGCGGAACTGCTGAAGCAGTTTGATATTCCGCTGGTGCATGGCCTGCCCGGCGTGGGCGAAAACCTGCAGGATCACCTGGAGATGTATCTCCAGTACGAATGCAAAGAGCCGGTCTCCCTCTACCCTGCCCTGCAGTGGTGGAACCAGCCGAAGATTGGCGCCGAGTGGCTGTTTGGCGGCACCGGCGTGGGGGCGAGCAACCACTTCGAGGCGGGTGGGTTTATCCGCAGCCGCGAGGAGTTCGAGTGGCCGAACATTCAGTATCACTTCCTGCCGGTGGCGATTAACTACAACGGCTCCAACGCGGTGAAAGAGCACGGCTTCCAGTGTCACGTTGGGTCGATGCGCTCACCAAGCCGCGGGCATGTGCGTATTAAATCACGCGATCCGCACCAGCATCCGGCGATCCTGTTCAACTATATGTCCCACGAGCAGGACTGGCAGGAATTCCGCGATGCGATCCGCATCACCCGCGAAATCATGCATCAGCCCGCGCTGGACAAATACCGTGGCCGCGAAATCAGCCCGGGGGTTGAGTGCCAGACCGACGAACAGCTGGACGAGTTTGTGCGCAACCACGCCGAAACCGCCTTCCACCCGTGTGGAAGCTGCAAAATGGGCTATGACGAGATGGCGGTAGTCGATGGCGAAGGCCGCGTTCACGGGCTCGAAGGGTTACGCGTGGTGGATGCGTCGATCATGCCGCAGATCATCACCGGCAACCTGAACGCCACCACAATTATGATCGGTGAGAAAATTGCTGATGCCATTCGCGGGCGTGAGCCGCTGGCGAAGAGTACGGCGGCGTATTACGTGGCGAACGGAGCGCCGGTTCGCCGATGATAGATCGAGCCCCTCTCAAGAGGGGTTACTTTAAAAAAGTTTCTCATTAAGGTCATAACGAACCAGGTTATTATACAAACCATATGTTTATGGGTGCAAACTCCTTGAAAAATTTAACGTTTCATGACGGAACATTAAAATCACTCCCACGATATAAATTCTCTAAAGAATGCGAAGTAAATTTCCTTTTGGATCTTTTCTTAAATATTTACATTCGCCGAATACCCGACCAAACACCATTCCACAGTCATTACAATTTGGTATGGATTTAAACTCACAAATGCAAAACATTCACAAATTTGAAAAGAGACCACAACGCCATTAGTTAGATAATTTAACGTGACCAGTTATCCAAAAAATATTTCTGATTTACATCCTTATGTGCGGTGGTTTACTATCCCAACTGAAGGCTGAAATGATAATTTAAGAGTGTCTATAACTTTAGTTTGGGTAACTCATGACTGAAAATAAAAAAATAAATGGTTTTTTGTACTTCCCTGCTGCGGGGCTTGTTATATCTTGCGTGTCGGGGTCATTAAACGCCCTGGGGATTATAGCATTATTTATTTCTAAATTTAATCATAACGAACCAGTTTCAAGCTGGCTCGCGATAATAATATTAACAGGTTCTTTTGTATATTTATTAACACTGTACGCTGCCACTTTTTCATTTTTCAAAAAACTAAAAAAAACCAAATACATAATGATATTATATTACCTTGTAAATATAGCAACAAATGCTCCTTTAATATTTTATTCATGGTTAATGCTTGACATACAACTTGAACTAAAAGAGATTGGTATATTAGTATCATTAAGTTTCGATGTTATAGTGTTAATACCCTATTTCCTTTTATCAAAACGGATTGATACTGTTTTTGATCGATAATGTAACCGTCCGTCATTCTAAAAATGACGGACATATAATTATTTATAGATTTTACTTACTATTTAAATGCCTACTAATATCGTTAGCGGGAAGCTTTGAAGGAATTTTTGTCCCCGTCCTCGGAACTAAATAAGTATTAATTTTTTCTATTAAACTTGTATCTATGTAAGATGCTAAAATAGTAAATGCAATAACGGCAGCAATAGTTAATGCCGATGCTAACAAGGATGAGGGTGCCAGATATGCTGTGATTATAGCACCAACTATTCCTATAGTAGCGCTGCTAAATACGCTGCCAATAGCCATTGTTTCAATCTCCAGCATAAGAGGAGACCAGTTTCCGGTTTCAAAACCTATAATCGTTTTATCAATTATAGTCTGACCTTTCATTACAATATCCGCAACTTTAAAGGACGTCCCAAGGTTTTTAAAATTACTGGCGAAGGTGTTTAGATTAAATGACTTTAATGCTTTGACCACGCTAGCCTTGTCGGCATTACTGAGTTTCATTCGTGGGTTGGGGTCATTTATAATCTTATTAATGGTTTTCATAGCATCAGCTGATTTTCTGATTTTCTTTCCCTGAAAACGCTTAATTTCATCTGCAAGTTCTTTCGATATTGTAGCAAAATGCACATTAAGTTTATGACTAATCTTTTCCCCTGAGCCGACAATAATTTCACTTGTTTTTTCTAATACCTTCTTTTCATCTGCAGATTTTCTTTGCGCCTTACCTTGATTGTATGCCGAAGTTAAAGAAGGAATCTCTATGAATTTTTCATCCACTATGATACCGACCTTACCATGTTTCAGTGAAAAATCGGAAGGGATCCTCCCCTGTTGAATCTGATATGTAACATTATTCCAACCATTAGCATTTCCATTTGAACTTGTAGATACACCTGTAAATCCAGAAACTGTATTTGAGGTTTCTGAGCCTGTTTCTGATGAAACCGTATGCATCTGTCCAGCAATATCAGCAGCATACCCTCCATACCCATCACTTCTTATATTTGATACTTGACTAGAAGTGATCTGTGTCCCTCCATAGCTATTAAATTGCGAGACAATATCATTTGCATTTGGCGCTCTTGTATTTACTGGATTACCTTTTCCATCGAGTTGAATACCTCCCCCTCCAATACTACCTGAATCATCACCGCCACTATGAACACCATTAGACCAACCACCACCAAATCCAGTCCAAGCCATTTATCACTCCTTCTCATCATTCAGAATATTGACTAAAAATCGAGTCTCGTGACAGTACTAGCTAATATGATGATAAATCTTGATCGAGATTATTAAATAACCATTTAATAGTTTGTCTAAAACAATAACAATATAGAATAATATTTACACGGTAAATTTATCACAATCATTTTCATCATGAATGTGATATATTGCCTCAAAATATCATTCAGAGTTGTTATAACGCACAAACAATCTCAAGGATAATGAACATACTCCATGGAAACCTAGAGAAGTGCAGAAAAATCCTGAGACATACCTTCTTGTCAGCGTTTCAAAGGAGAAAGGATTCTCTGACAGAAACGAAAATGAAAACAAGTCCTCAAAAACTAGAATGCGTGCATGTAGCTAGCGAAACGACTCTAACCGCTTAATCTGCCGCCCTTCCCCGTCAAAATTCTCCACCGCCAGCCAGGCGCGCAGCTCCGCATCCCTTTGCGGCCATTCGCCGTCAATAATTGAAAGCATATCGTTGTCGCGGTTGCGCCCTTTACGCACCAGTTTCTGACGCAGGCACCCTTCCCAGACAAACCCCAGCCGCTCCGCCGCACTACGTGAGGTGGTGTTCATCGAATCGCACTTCCACTCCAGCCGACGGTACTTGTGATCAAGGGCATTTTTCAACACCAGCCACACCGCTTCGGTGCCGATGCGGGTGACTTTCATCCTGTGCGACCAGGTGACGCGGCCGATCTCCACCGAGTCCTGAAACCGCTCAATCGCCATGTAGCTCACCAGCCCTACAGCTTTTTCAGTGCGTAAATCGATTACCGCAAACGGAACCAGATCGTCATCCATTATCTTGCCGAGCACCCAGTGCACGGTGGCTTCCACGCTTTCAGGCTGGGTGCGGGTTAAGACCCGGTAGCATTTCTAGTCCGGGACGATATCGTTAACGGTTTGACCATGTTGATTGATTTCGGGCACGGCGATGACTCCCTGAAAGGTAAGGAGTTTGTTATAGCAGGTTAAAAAGCGGGCGAGAAGGGAGGATTTACAGGCCGGGTTAGACGGAAACGCCACCCGGCAACAGATTACTTCAGCAGCTTAACCGTAGCGTCGATATCGATTTCATCTTCGGTAAAGATCAGCGTGGTGTTCTGGAAGGTGGTGATTGCCAGCTTCTTCACCGTGCGCATTTCGCCCGGCTTTTTGTCGGATTTCGGTTTGATGTTGTTCATCAGCAGCCCGACAGACAGCACCGCGTTCTCTTTGTCGATGCCCGTATCCGCAGGCTCTTCTTCGCTAAACACCACGAAGGATTTGATGGAGGTGAGCTTCACGCGCTCGCCCGCAATATAGAGGTGCTTACTTTCCGGGATCACCTTCACCGCATAGGCGGAAAGGCCTTTGTTATTGGTGGTTGGCTCAAAAGTCACCGCCGCATCTTTCTTGATCAGATCAGGGTTGGCGACCTTAATCACATGAAAATAGCGGTTGTCACCGTTTTCATCTTTGATAAATCCAAAGCCTTTATCTTTAAACCACGTTGTGATTGTACCGTTCATCGCTGTTACCGCCTGTCAAATCGTCATGACTAAAGTTTTGCAGCGCGCAGTGTAATGCACAATGGCGGAGGAGACAAAAAAAAGCCCCTGCACGGGGGCAGGGGAAAACTCATGTCAGAGCTTATTAGTATTACGTTTTTAGTTGAACACCATCCCACCATCGATTAACAGAGACTGGCCGGTCATGTAGTCGGAATCTGGCCCGGCGAGATACGAAACGCAGGCGGCGACGTCTTCCGGTTCGGACAGGCGGCCAAGCGTAATGCGTTTGGCAAAGGTTTCGGTGCCATAGCCAAGCGGTTTACCTGCCGCCTCGGACACCTGGCGGTCAATCTCCGCCCACATTGGCGTTTTCACGATGCCCGGGCAGTAGGCGTTAACGGTGATCCCCAGCGGCGCGAGATCCCGTGCTGCGGTCTGGGTTAAGCCACGAACCGCGAATTTACTGGAGCTGTATACCGCCAGTTCGGGGTTACCGGTATGGCCCGCCTGGGAGCAGGCATTGATGATCTTGCCGCCGTGTCCCTCTTTGCGAAACGCGTCAATCGCGGCCTGCATGCCCCAGATCACCCCTTTGACGTTGATGTTGTAGACCTTGTCGACAATCTCCGGCGTGATGGATTCGATGGGCGTAGACGGCGCAATCCCGGCATTATTCACAATCACGTTGAAACCGCCCAGCGCGGTGCGGGCTTTCTCAACCGCCGCAAACACCTGGTCGCGGTCAGAGACATCCACCTTCACGGCGATGGCATTACCGCCGTTACGGATGATTTCATCGGCAACGGCTCGCGCCGTCTCATCGTTATAGTCGGCGATAGCGACAGCAAAGCCATCTTTCACCAGGCGCAGCGCAATCGCTTTACCAATCCCCTGGCCTGAGCCGGTTACGAGAGCAACTTTTTGCATTTCTCTGTCCTTATAGTGAGTCACAAAATCTGGCTGAGATGGAGCTGGCCCATCAGCAGCGGGTTATCGCTGTAGTCAACGGGAATGGCCACCACGGCCGGGCCATTCACATCCATCGCCGCACGCAGCGTCGGTTCAAGGGCATCGGCGCTCTCCACGGCAAAGCCCCTGGCGCCAAAGGCATCGGCATAGGCTTTGAAATCGACCGGGCCGAACTCCACGCCGGAAAGACGCTGGTATTTTTTCTCTTCCTGAATGGCGACCATGTTGTAGCCGTTATCCACCCAGATGATGTGCAGCACGTTGGCGTTAAGACGCACGGCGGTTTCCAGCTCCATGCTTGACTGCAGGAAGCCGCCGTCGCCGGATACCGAGACCACTTTGCGTCCGGGGTTGACCAGCCACGCGCCAATAGCCCACGGCAGCGCAACGCCCATGGTCTGCTGACCGTTGGAGATCATCACCTGACGCGCCCGGAAGCTGTAGAGGTAGCGGGCGATCCAGATGTGGAAGCTGCCCATGTCGACGGTCAGGGTCACGTCGTTATTCACGATGTCCTGCATGGCCCGCACGATACGCAGCGGATGCAGGGCAAACTGGTTAAGCGAGGCACCGCGGCGATCGAGCAGATCGCGCTGATGCTGGCGATCGACCAGGATCTCTGACGCACGCTGGCTCAGCTCCAGCTTGTGATCGATCCGGTTAGCAAGCAGGTTCAGCGTTTCAGCGATATCCCCCACCAGCTCCAGATCCGGTACATAATTGCGTTCTTCATAGGCCGGCAGCACGTCAATGTGCACCAGCGTGGCGTCGCCGCTGTTCCACATGGAAGGCTCATACTCCACCGGGCTGTAGCCGATGCAGATAATCAGATCCGCCAGATGCAGCAGCCTGTCGCCCGCCTGGTTATTGAACAGACCGACGCGTCCGGCAAAGCGGGTGAAGTGCTCCTGGTTCACCGCCCCGGCGGCCTGATAGGTGCTGGTGACCGGAATGCGGCTTTTCTCCAGCAGCTTACGCAGCGCCGCGCTGTTGGCAGGCTGGCTCGCCATCAGCCCCAGCAGGATCACCGGGTTTTTGGCTTTGTCGATGAGCTTCGCCACATCGTTAATGGCCGATTCGGGAGCCGGGCCCATCAGCGCGGGGCCGCTGGCCGGTAAAATCGCGCCCGTGGCGGGCTGGTCAACAATATCCTGCGGCAGGCTGACGAACGCGCCCCCCGGCCTGCCGTGCTCGGCGGCACGAAACGCGTTCGATACCACCTCAGCAATCGCATCCGGAGAGCTGACTTCCACTGCGTATTTGGTGACCGGGCTGAACATGGCAACCGTGTCCATGCTCTGGTGCACCAGTTTGGCTTTATCCGCCCGCTTCACCGCTCCACCCAGCGCCACCACCGGGTCGCCTTCGCTGTTGGCGGTGGCAATGCCGGTGATCAGGTTGGAACAGCCCGGCCCGGAGGTAACCAGCGCCACTCCTGCCTTGCCGGTCAGACGCCCTACCGCCGCCGCCATGAACGCCGCATTCGCCTCGTGGCGTACCGGGATGATTTCGATGGACGAATCCAGCAGGGAGTCAAAGACTTTGTCGATTTTCGCCCCCGGGATCCCGAACACCTGCTTCACGCCCTGCGCTTCCAGTTGGCCGACAACCATATCGGCGCCGTGCGCCCACTGACGTGACTGTTTCTCACTGTTCACGGTAGTTCTCCTGTTAGTTTTCGACGGAACGGATCGCTGCATCAAGATTGCTGGGGTGAAGGTTGGCCTGTAAAAACGCGCTGTCGGCGGGCAGGTCAATCATTAGCTTGTGTATTTCGCCAAAGGTGAGCACGCCGCTCTCCAGCTGGTAATCCAGCAGATGTCCCCCGCCCTGACGGTCGTCGGTAATGAAATGTTCGTGATAGCCGGCCACGTTGATGCCCTGCATATGCTGCGGCGTGCGGAACCCAACCAGCACCCCTTCGCGCTGGTTAAAGCGGAACACCGGCTGGTCGTCCAGCACGTCGGTCATCGCGCGGTATGGCGGCGTCTGACGCGGTACGGTACGGGTGTGGGCGTGGCGGAAGTTGCCGTCGATGCGCAGCGCGCAGAACAGGTTGTCGGAGGGGATTTGCTGGTCGATCGCGTCGTGGATCCGCTGACGGCTGACCGGGCCATTGAAGGTTATCCGATACTGCGGCTGGAACCAGGTCATCACCGCGAACGGCGTTTTCTGCTCTGGCTTCGCGGCCCGGGCGCTGCCGTCGGCGCGCAGCTGGTACACTTTGCTGCTGAAGGCAATCATTTCGCCGTCCAGCTCGTTGAAGGTGCCCAGACCAAAATCACCGTGTGCCAGCAGATCGGCGATGGTGGTTTCCCCCTCGTATACGCCGCTTAGCAGGGCGCTCATTAGCGATGTCTGATAGATCACGCTGTCAGGATGCTTAGCGGAGAACCCGCGCAGGGTCTCGCATAAGCTCGCCTCACAGTCGCAGGCAGATGAGTGCATCATCATGCTCGTCCTCTTCAACTTTATTTATAAAGGTTAAATAAATGTTGACCCGATTCAGCAGAGAGTTCCAATATAGAATCCATGCTGGTTTGAGACGTTTTAGATATGGAACTTCGTTATCTGCGGTATTTTGTCGCGGTTGCACGCGAGCGACACTTCACCAGGGCGGCCAAAGCGCTGGGTATTTCGCAGCCTCCTCTGAGTCAGCAGATCAAACGGCTCGAAGAGGAAGTGGGCACGCCGTTGTTCAGGCGTCTGACGAGAGGTGTGGAGCTAACCGAAGCGGGAGAAGCCTTCTACGAGGATGCCTGTAAGATCCTGGCGCTGAGCGACGCCGCGCTGGAGAAAGCCCGCGGCATCGCGCGCGGTCTGAACGGCAACCTGTCGATTGGCATCACCAGTTCAGATGCTTTTCATCCCAAAATTTTCGCGCTCATTCGTCAGTTTCAGGTACAGAACATGGCGGTGCAGGTACACCAGGTGGAGGCCAATATGTCTTCTCTGACGGCGATGCTGGCGGAGGGGGAACTGGATATCGCCTTCGTGCGGCTGCCGTGCGAGAGCAGCAAGGCATTCGAGTTAAAAATCCTCGACCGGGAGCCGATGGTGGTGGCACTGCATCGCGACCATCCGCTCGCAACAAGCGGCGATCTGGCGCTGGAGCAGCTCCGGGATTCGCCAGTGGTGTTGTTCCCGCAGGAGGTCGCGCCCGGCCTGTTCGACCGGGTTTACAGCTGTTGCGAACGGGCCGGAATAGACGTACAGCACGCGCTGCAGTCGTCTCAGCTCTCGTCCTCCCTGAGCATGGTCTCTGCAGGCGGCGGATTCGCGCTGGTGCCTAAGTCAATGGCGGCCATCTCTCCGCCGAATGTCACCTACCACGCGCTGAGTTCACCGGAGCTTTATACCGATATCGCGCTCTGCTGGCGGCGCTTTGAACGCTCGCGGACGGTGAAGCGGTTCTTGACGATGATAAGCGAGGAGTAGCGGCCGGTTTGGTTGGTGGTTTTTGTAGGTCGGATAAGGCGTAGCCGCCATCCGGCAATGCCCTTCTGGAAGCCGCCTCGCAAACCTGCAAGCAACCTTATGTAATTCATGGGCATCCCTTTCCTTCCTTTTTTTGCCGCCGTAAAGTGCCTGCGTTGCGGCACATCCGCAACCGGGGCCAGGAACCCACAAGCATGACGCGACATTTTTACCTGAAGAGGATGCTCAATGACGACTCTCCCTGGATTTTCTTACGCGCTCGCTGAAGAAAGCGCGGTGTATCACCTTACTCATCTGCCCCTTCCCGATTCTGCGGATCTGTTCGAACTGGCAGACACCTGCGCCGCCTGTGTCAGCGTGCTGGTTGAAACCGACGATGCCTTTACCCATGCCACCCTTTGCGAGCGTCTGCTGACGGTACTGAAACGCCTGCGTGAACGTTGCGATGCAGAACTCCCCTCGCATCTGGTTGAGCAACTGATTGCGGGGGAAAAGATCGTTTCCTGTGTGCCGGACTGCTGGCAGGAGACGACGTTGCAGGTGGATTATGCGCTGGCACTTACGCGTGCGGTAAGGGGTGGTACGCTGCCTGCGGACGTGGCAAAAGACCTGACCGGGCTGTTGCACGATATGGTCTGGCTGCTGGCGGAGTTTGTGAAAGAGCCTTATATCCCGGCGCACTGACATCTGTGATGGAGGACCGGGATTTGCTGCTGCGTATGGGCGAAAATTTCGGCCAGATACACTTCTATTTTTTATGGTAATTGCTTGCAGCACACCATCTGTTACTCTGGCTCAGCTCAAGGGTAAGAAGAAAGATTTGCGCTTACAGACTTTTAGCATTGGGTTAATATTTCTCATAGTACTGAGCGCGTTACACTTCATAAGGTAAGCATCACTGGAATCGGAAAATCCCAGTGAATCAATCTCATTTGACACACTGTGGAAGCAACAATCACCTGATCGAAGGATCTGATCAGATATATGTTTGCCGGGTCTGATCGGCTTGATAAACTACACTCTGTAGTTATGTGAGGTAAGAGATGGCCAGAGCCGACTTAGTGCTGAATTTAGTAGAAACGGGGATAAAAGGTGATCTACCTCGTTTCAAAATTACCGCAGAAGCGATAGCTGCTGAGGCTACAGCACGCCACCAGTATCAACTGGCAGACAAACTAAAAAATATTCTTACCAGTTCAGGTGAGACGCGTCGTTATACCTACGATAATGACCTCCAGAATGCGTTTTATGAAATTCAGCCACGTAAAATCCTAGATGATCTTATTGTTCCAGAATCAGTTGTCTCGCAGATTTTGGAGGTTATTGAAGAACATGCGCGCCGCGATATACTGCGGTCCTATAATCTTGAACCCCGACACAGACTTCTTCTATCTGGTCCTCCGGGTAACGGTAAAACTTCCCTTGCCGAGGCACTTGCAAATCATCTTTCTCTACCATTCTTCACGGTAAAATACGAAGGGATTATCAATCGTTACCTCGGCGAAACAGCACAGCAGATTGATAAATTATTTGAGTTTGTGAAAACACAACGTTGCGTTCTCTTTTTTGATGAATTTGACGCCATAGGAAAAGAGCGCGAAGATGCTAACGATAACGGTGAAATGAAGCGTGTAGTGAATTCACTACTCAAGCAGATTGATCTTTTGCCTAGTCATGTTGTTGTCGTGGGAGCTACAAACCATGAATCAATGCTCGATAAAGCCATCTGGCGCAGATTCCAGTTACAGATTATTGTACCAGCGCCAACACACAGTATGGCAACGAAATGGTTTGAAGAATTTGAAAAACGTGTTGGTCACACTCTGGGACTAGCACCTTCAACACTAGCTAAAAAGCTCTCAGGACTAAGTTTTGCCGAACTTGAGGAATTTGCTCTAGACGTACAACGTAAATATGTGCTTGGCCTCCCCGCAAGTAAAAATAAGCTGAAGGAAATATCCGTTCATTGTCTCAAACATTGGACGGAGAGATACCGGCAGGAAAATTAATTCACATAAAAGGAACGTGAAATGGCGAAAAACCCCCTACTGATATTTACTGCACCGAAAACCGTCAGTGAGAGGGACGTTCTTCCGCCCTTTGTATCATCAATACAGTCACCACCTTTTGATATTCAGGCTGCTCGGGTAATACCTAAAGTTGAAATACTTGAACGTAAATTTGCAGAATATATTGAGCTAGCTGATACTGCTGATGGCTTCTTGCCTGAGAAAGTTCTCGTCCTGGAAGTCGCTGGTGAGATTCAGGGGCTAGCTAATGCGCTTGCCCGCGTCAAAGGTTTTGAATATCTATCCTCAACATTGCTAGAAAAGTCTTTTGATAGCGAAGATTATTATACTCTGAGCAACAATAGACGTACTCCTACCTCCAAAAATGCTTACCTAACCATGAGTAACCAAGCTGGGCTGAGTCGTCTTCTTGCGTTGTGGCGTGAATATCAGAGATCCCGTACCGTTGCACGTGGATATGGTGCCCTAAAAGATGTATTCAACAGACTAATTGATATCAGATTCTGGGATACACGAGACAGATTAGAAGCAACCTCAGTAATAGAAAATTGGCAAGCTCTTGTTGACGATGCGGCGGACGGATATGAAACTCAAGTGCCATTTGAAATTGAACTTTGGTACCGGGCACTACCGACAGAGCAGACCAAAGCGGAAACACGAATAAGACATCTTATAGCCCAAGCCAGTGGAAAAATCACTGGCAGATGCCTTCATAATGGGATCAGCTATCACGCACTTGTTGGTGAATTACCTGTCAGCAAAGTTAAGGAGGTTCTTGCTAATGGGGGCGAAGTTATGGAGCTCATGCGCTGTGACGATATTATGTATTTCAGGCCACTTGGACAATGTGCAATCACCGTGAACAACGAGGATACGATTGCCCATCAGGGATTGCCCTTCGGCCATCAACCCTTACCTGATCCCTATGCTAATCCGGTAATCGCTTTACTCGACGGGCTCCCCCTTGAGAATCATCAAGCACTCAATGGCAGACTCGAAATTGATGATCCAGATGACTTTGAGTCACTCTATGATTCACCTTCTTACCAGAGCCACGGGACTTCAATGGCCTCATTGATAGTGCACGGTGATTTATCCGATCCCGAAGAGCCCCCGCTTCGACGTAGAATTCACGTTAGACCCATCATGGCGCCAGGCAGTGCGGGATTTCATGGTAGTGTCAGAGAGCAAATACCGACTCGTTACCTTCCTGCTGATCTTATTCATCGGGCCGTAGTTAGAATGAAAAAAGGGGAAAACGGTCAGCCCCCTACTGCACCGGATGTTTCGGTTATTAATTTGTCTGTGGGCGATCCCAGCAGAATGTTTGATGCACATATGAGCCCATGGGCGAGAATGCTTGACTGGCTTTCTTTAGAGTTTCAGGTGTTATTCGTCGTGAGCGCAGGTAATTCTGGGATGCAATTGGTACTTGATAATGTTGCCGGAGATGACTTTAGTACACTGACTCCTGATGAGCTGGAAGAACATGCCCTCAAAGCTATTGCAACACAGCGTCCGCTGCGACGCCTGCTATCACCAGCAGAATCAATCAACTCTCTTACTGTTGGAGCAACGCATCATGATGGTTATAGCGGTGCAATCCCTATTAATCAGATAGATGTTTTTAGAACGCAGGGGATGTTCTCTCCGATTAACACCATTGCGCTAGGGAGACGTAAATCGGTCAAACCCGAAATTCATATGCCGGGGGGTAGGCAAACTTATATTAATAAAACCATTACCGCCCGTGATCCAGTCAGATTAGCTGTTTCTCAGACACCTCGGTTCGGACCTGGACTCCTGTCAGCTATGCCTGGAATAGAAGGGGCTATTAATCATTATGGGTTTACATCTGGAACAAGTAATGCTGCAGCGCTGGCAACCCGTAGACTCGCCATGCTCCATGAAACACTGCAGGAAATGAAAGAGCTTGGCTATGGGGAGGCGTTATCTAAAGCCCCAGACGCGCTGATCTTAAAGGCAATGATGATTCATGGTGCTGAACACGATGTGCTGGCAAGGCAACTTATCAGCCGCCATCTTGACATAAACAACAGTCGAACATTCAAATCCGACTTAAATCAATATTTGGGATTTGGTCGTGTGAATGAAAGGCGTATCCATTTCTGCCATGACAACCAAGCCACACTTCTTTATACCAACGTTATTGAAGGCGAAAAGGCACAGGATTTTTATCTGCCCCTCCCCCCCAGCCTAGCAGCCCGGACTATCAACCGCCGTCTAATTGTAACTGTTGCATGGTTCTCACCAGTAAATCATGGACATAAAGACTATCGTGGAGCCCAATTGTGGGCGAGTCCTGCTTTTGGCACTATCGACTTGGATGAATTCGATAACTATCCCTCCTACCTTAAGAATGGCACTGTTTATCACGAGGTTCGAAGAGGTAATCGAGCCTCGGCATTTACCAGAGGAGATCAACTTGCCATACGCATCAACTGCTATGGCCGTGCAGGCATCAAGAACCTCAAGGTTCCTTATGTCGTGATCGCGACTTTGGATACGCCTGGAGTCTCGCTACCTATCTATGAAGAAGTCCGTGCGGCGTTGCAGATTACAGCACAGCAGAACGCATAATTCTTTCGATACCGCAAGAATGTGGCCAAGCTGGAAAAATGGAGGTAAGCGACTGAAAATTTAATTATTTTCTTTACGCTAACCTCCATTTATTAACATTATTGAACTGATCCATCCGCCGAAATTAACATTCTAATTGTCTGCAATGTCCGCTTCGGACATAAAGCAAATGAATTTTTTAGCCATCTATATGACTTTTCACTTAGCCAAACAAGCTTTGCCATATGTTAAGGGACATAACTCTTCACCGGACAACATACTAGAACATTTTCCAGACTGGACAGAATGAAATACTGGGAAAAATGGTGGGTCATCGATGTAGGTGGCGGGCATTTAAGAGTGATGTTTTTGCTGATTTTGAGCGCGGAAAGTCTTCATCAAGCACATTAGCACTCACGCAGAGTAAGACAAGCTCACGGACCTCTAGCGGAGAACGAAAGAATGGACTATGCAGCAGCCAGCCATCAAAGCGGCAAACGATTTAACAAGTGAACTCCCTTTCCTGGGCTCAAGCCCGTCGCGACAAGATTACGAGGATCCTCTGGGGTTGGTGGTGTACCTAATTGAGCATGGCACAGATAGTCCGCTGGTAGAGAGGTTCACCGCCACAATCGATAAATATGAAAACGAGTCTCCGGAGTTTGCAGAATTTAATGCGCGTGTTGCCAGCATTCCGTCAGGCGTTGCGTTATTGCGAACGCTGATGGACCAGTACCATCTCACTCAGAGCGATTTCGAGAACGAGATAGGCAAGAAGTCTCTGGTGAGTCGGATCCTTAACGGACAGCGCACGTTAACGCTGGATCATATGCGCGCGCTGGCGAAGCGTTTTGGCGTGCCGGTGAGTGCATTTGTGGGGAATTGATTAGGATGGCATATTTCTATTTATTAAGAAAAAAGTGACGTAGCAATCCTATTCGCCGTTAAACGTTGGCTCAACACATATGCACTCTACTCGAAATGGCTCGCTTGCATCATTTTAAAGAACGGGTGCTAAGATAGCCATGTAGTGGCTAAAACCTTACGGTAATTGTAGGGGCACATCACTGCCATCAAACATTTCCCTTAAATTCTTTGCAAGCGATTTTGAATCTTTTGCAGCAGGAATGACCACGTGATATTCGCTGATGCCAATTTTTTTTGCGGCATCATCATTAAGCACGATCACAAGTTTGTCATCTGTGAGTTGAACGGAACGAATAGAGTCTGTTAACTCATATTCCGTTGACTCACTCTGGAATCCAATACATTCGTTAACAGGTAACTCATCCTCATCAAATCGTCCGATAATGATAAAGTTTTTAGGATCATAGTCGTCATCTCCTACCCCAATGGTAAGAACATCGTCTTCTTCAGTGCAATTGATACATGTTGCAGCAAAATTTTTAACATTACTCATTCGCTATCCTCATCCTGAGCAGTTTTTTCGTCTGGCTGATTTTTTACCAGAAGCCTGCCATTCATTAATCTGACCAGTGTCGGAAGGCCAGTTGTAGACGACATCTGCGCCAGTATTCAATTTAAAAGTATTCATTTTACCACGGCATGATGTACACGGTGGATACTGTCCATCAATAACCAGTTTATCCCCAGGCGACGCTATCTGATCAAGTTCTCTGGTGATTCTTGCTTCAGTGTGTGTTGCCAGGGAACTTTGTGGGAAGCCCAGAGCTTTTTCCTCTGGAGTCATGTTCCCGCTCTGCCAAATACCTTGAGCTTTGACATTACCCTCACTGTCAAAAAGCGTTGCATGGGCGGTATGAGTGCCTTTGCCAGTGCCAAATGACAAACCCAGCGGATCAATCCACCCCAACGGATTCGGCGCATACTGATAAAGGTTCCACCCACCATTCAGCCCAATCGGATCCTGCACAATAAACCGCCCGACCTGCGGGTCGTAGTAGCGGAACAGGTTATAGTGCAGTCCCGTTTCACCGTCAGCGTACTGCCCTGCATAGCGAAGCGGTTGATGCGCCATCGCTGTGCGATTTACAAGCCTTGAGAACCCTTCGCTCTGGTGGCGTACCTCGCCAAAGCTGCCGTACTGGCCGCTCCAGCGAACCGCACCACGTTCGTCGGTCACCTCCAGCGGCGCGCCGTTCAGGTCGGTGTTGAACCAGTAAATCTCACCGCTGCTCTGGTCACGGAGATGATCCACCCGCGCCAGCGGGCTCCAGGCTTCATTCGGGTCATAAATATACGTGCTGCACAGCCCGGTTTGCTGCTGCTCCTGCAACAGGCGGTAGCCCTGCCACAGGAAGCGCGTTTCGGTGGTGCCGTGCGCGGTGGTGACTATTTTGCGGGTACGGCGGCCCAGCGCGTCGTAGTGATAGCGCGCCTCAAACCGCCCTTCCGGCCCGGTTCCGCGGGCGGATACCAGCCGGTTCTCGGCGTCATACGCATAATGCTGTTCATACAGTCCGTTGCGGCGGCTGACCAGGTTGCCCCAGTGGTCGTATTTCATAAACAGCGCCTGCCAGTGCTGCAGGCGGTTATCCGTGACCGGTACCGCATCATCATTGGCGGCGAGGTTATCCGCGGCGTCATAGCTGAACTGCGCGCGGCTGTGCCCCTGTCGGGCCTCGTAGTGCTTCAGCAGACGCCCTTCGGCGTCGTAGCCGTAGTCCACCTCACCGCGCAGGGTGTCGCTGACACCAGAAAGCTCACCGCGTGCGGTGTAGCGATACAGACGTTCCAGTATCGCCTGCTCCGGCAGGGTCACCTCCGTACTTAGCTCACTGCGCTGCAGGGTACGTCTGCCAAGGCTGTCATATTGGCGGAACTGCTCGCGCGCGCCCTGGGTGCGGCGCACCTCGCGGTGCAGGCGGTCGCGGGTGAACTCGGTCACCAGCTGCTGCCCAAAGCGGATGGCGCTGACATGGCCGGAGCCATAGTGCAGCCAGGCCAGCTTTTGCTCGCCGGGCAACGTCAGGCCGGTCAGGTTACTCAGGGCATCCCATTCATAGCCCACCGCGCCGTTAATGCCGGATTCGCTCAGCACGTGCCCGGCGTCATCATGGCGGTATGCAATCTCATCGCTTTCGATACCCAGCGCAACGCCGTCGGCTGTTGGGGTGCGACGGATGCGGGTGATCTGGCCGCTCAGGTCGCGGACGTAGCGGTACTCCGCGTGGCGCTGAGTGCGCCCGATCAGCAGCCCGCTGTCGTCATAGCTGAACTGCTGGACGCGACGGGCGATGCCGCCGTCGGCGGCAGGTCGGCCATTTTCTTCGAGCGCGCAGAGGAACCCTCGCGCATCCCATTCCATATGGCGCACGGTCTCGTCCGGGCGCGTTTCGCTGAGCGGGCGGCCCACGGCGTCATAGGTGAAGCGGTATTCCGCCCCGTTGCCGTTATCGAGTCGCAGCAGGTTACCGCGTGGGTCGTAGCGCCACTGGCGCACGCGACCAATACGGTCGGTAAGGCTGACCGGGAGACCGAGCGCGTTATAGGCCCAGCTTACCTCGCTTTCCAGCGGGTCGCGCCAGCCCGTGAGCTGGCCGCGTTCGTTCCACACCAGCGACTCGCGGCTGCCGTCCGGATGGATCACGGCACTCAACAGCCCCGCGTTGTTCCACTCCCGACGCGTGATATTCCCTTCCGCATCCTCGCTGGCAATCAGCTGCCCGAAACGGTCGTAACTGAAACGGGTCACGCTGCCGGAGCAATCGGTGCGCTGCGTCAGCAGCCCCTGGATGTTCCAGACCAGACGTACCACGCCGCCGAGGGCATCGGTGATGCTCTCCGGCAGGTTCTCTTCCTCATCGGGATAGTGATACGCGGTGGCGTTACCGGCCGGATCCGTTTCCGACAGCAGACGACCGCGAAGGTCGTACATGGCCTGCGATGAAGTACCGTCCGGGTAGACCGTCCGGGTGATGCGGTCGGTCAGACGATACCAGTAATATTCTGTGCGACGGCCTGCCGGGTCCGTCTCACTGGTCATGCGGCCATACTTATCCCAGGTACTGCAGCGCATTGCACCGCCGGGCAGAATGACATCGCTGAGCTCGCCGTCGCGGTAGACAAACGTCGTCTGGCGGCCGTCGTAATCCGTGAAGCGCGCGACGTTGTCGTCGTCGTCAATCAGCCAGTGCGCCTGCGCACCATCATCACGATTGGCGCGACGGATGCCGTTTTCAAAATCGTATTCAAACGTCAGCTGTTCGCCGCCGCTGTGGCGGAAACCGACCACGCGCGGCAGACCATCAATCTCCCGCCAGCGGTATTCGCTCAGCAGGCCATTGGCGTCCTCGTGGGCGCTCATCAGCCCGTCCTGCCAGCGGAAGCGTCGGCGCACGCTACCGCCCCGGCCGGTCACGCAGACCAGCTGGCGCTGTTCATCATAAGCGTAACTGACCAGGCAAATCTCGTCATCCAGCCAGGCGCTGGCGAGCCTGCCACGGTCGTAGCGGCAGACCACGCGCTGGCCCGCGCTGTCGGTCAGGGCATGCAGGGTATTATCCGCATTCCACTCGAAGAGAATATCGTTGCCGCAGGGTTCTGAGATACGCTGAAGCAGTGACGGTGCGTCATCTTTCAGCGCTGCGTAGTGCCAGCGCTCGCCACTGACGTCATACACCGACCAGCTGTCGTCATGGTGATGTTCAAGCCAGTTTTTTTCGCTCTCGCAGTAGGTGCGCATCCCTTTCGGCACGTTCGGGAAGGCAACGTAATCGCCGGACGGCGCACGCCACACCAGCCCGTCCTGATAGGGCTCCAGGCGGCTTTCCCAGAACAGGCTCCAGCCGCGGCCCAACACGCTGTCGCCGGGGTTGCCGCTGCGCCAGTAGCGCTGCCAGCGCACCGGCAGGCGTGACGGCAGAACGAAATCGAGCTCATCATCCCCGCCGAGAAACTTCTGTCCGCTGACGATATCCACCGGACGGGCGATGATCCCCGCGGCCGCTACGCCGGTCATCAGCGTGCCGGCGCGGCAGGCGATACGGGCCAGCTTATTGATCCCAGGGATTTTGCCCAGCAGCTTAGAGAGCGCCCCGACTTTGCCGGCCGCACCGCCCCAGCCGCCGAGAAGCCCGGCGAACAGCAAAGTAAGATCGGAGACTTTATAGAGCCACTCGGGCACTTCAGACTGAATGGGCAGGGTTTGCTGCGGATCGCCGCCGATGAAGACGTTGTCCGAGCCGGTCATCACCTTCGCGTCGCAGGTGGTGCGATCCCCGATGCGGGACGCAGGCTGGCTGTTAATCGAGACGCGCTTGGAGCCTTCGGCCATCTGCTGCGAGCCGTCGTCCGAGCACTTCACCGCGCTGTCCGTCGCGATGGCGGCGGGTTTGCTGTTGATAAACACATTGGGCGAGCCGGAGGTGATGACACCTTTCTTCGTCATACTGGATGCCCCGGCGTCGGCGATACTGTCCCGGGCGGCGGTCGCCAGCTCCCCGGTGTAATACCCCACGGCCAGGCTGGCGCCGACGAGCAGCACACCCACGCCAAGGCAGGATGCGCCGAGACCGGCAATAAACATGGCCCCTGCCAGAATGCCCCCGGCGGCGGCAATCAGGCCACCGACAATCGTTCCGGCAATCATTCCGGCCAGCGCACCGGAGTGGCCGATATCATCACCAACGCGTGCAGCTTCAAGCATAACGACTATCCCTGGTGTTAATGGTGGAAGCGAAAGCTCCTGAGAAGATCGCCGAACAGCGCGCAGTCCGTATCGCCCAGCGTACGGGTGCAGGTCATGGTGAACACCAGAATGTTATCGTCCTCGGCATTAAACACGGCCTGCTGCTGCCAGATGCGTTTCCCGTCGCGCAGATAGCTGGCGTGGACAATTTCACCCTGCAACAGGCCGTCGCCGAGCGTTGCGGCACTGCGTTCACCCTGCTTCCAGCCCTTGAGATGTTTTTCCATCAGGGCGAGCTGGCGATCGATATACGCGGCAAGCGCTTCGCCGGAGTTGAGGGTATCACGGGAGATGTTGAATGCTGGCGCATCCGCTGCAGGCGGCGCGAATACATTGACGGTACGATCCTGATAGCCCTCAGGAAAAGCGATCATTCCTTCATTAAACAGGCACTGCGAAGATGATTCTGACATTGAGCGGGTCCCACCACATTTTTTCAGAAGCGGTAAGTTTCGCATATGTGTTTAAGGCTGACTATCCCCAGATTATTGTCCCACCGCCACGCTCGCCGACAGGCCCGCCACCAGCTCAACCCCCTTCGGTAAGGTGTCGATATGAATGCGCACCGGTACGCGCTGCGCCAGCCGCACCCAGCTGAAGGTGGGCTCCACGTCGGGCAGACCCAGCCCGCCGGTCTCGTCGTTGTTATCGCCAATCCCATGACCGATGCTCTCTACGTGCCCCGTGAGTACAGGGTCATAACCCATCAGCGCCACCTGCGCGCTATCCCCCACGCGGATATGGCGCAGTTTGGTCTCTTCAAAATACCCCACCACCCAAAAGCTGTGGGCATCAACGATGGCCACCTTTGTCTCCCCCGCTGTCGCATAATTGCCAGGCCGAAGCCGCAGATGCGTGACGTAGCCCGAGACTGGCGAGCGAACGGTGGCGTGAGCCAGATTAAGCTCGGCCAGCGCCAGCGCCAGCGCGGCAAGTGCGCCATGATAATTGGCCACCGCGACGTTGGCCGCACTGCCAGTTTGCTGCAAATCCTCGCGGGAGATGGCTTCCTTAATCTGCGTGCGTCGCCGGGCAGCATCCTGGCGCATCAGCATCTCATGGCGTTTTGACTCCACATCCGCCTGCGCGCTGGCCACCGCCAGTTTGAGCCAGCGCGGATCGATGCTGTAGAGCACATCGCCCTGGTTTACCCACTGATTATCCCGCACCGCCACGCTGATAACCGGCCCGGAGACGTCCGGCGCTATCTGCACCACATCCGCCCGCACGCGTCCGTCGCGGGTCCACGGGGTCTGGGCGTAATGTTTCCACAAGATAAACGCCAGACACGTTGCCGCCGCAACGGCGCTTAGCGTCAGCGCATAACGGCCCAGCAGAGAAAGTAATGCTTTCATATCAATAACCCCAACGCGGTTAACCCCTGCATGAGCAGGTAAAAGGTGACGATCCAGGTTGAAACATCCATCAGCGGGCGACACGGCAAACGGCGGTAAAGCCTGCTGAGAGAGAAAAGCGGTATGAGAAGCAGCGTGCAGACCAGCGCCACAAGCGCCACCATCAGTAACCCGGGGATCAATACGCCCCCGACATTGAGATCATTGACCATCGTCCGGCCCCCGTAATGCGCAGTGGAGATCCACCAGCCTGCCGATAACCTGCCGCGTTTGTTCATCAGCCGCAGGCAAACGGCAGCCAATGGCGGCGGCGAGGCGTTCACGTAAGGCGGCGGTGTCTGACGTCGTCGTCAGTTGATAAAGCAGCGCGTTGATCTCCGGCGGCATATCAGTACGGCGGAGGTGTCGCACCGAGAGGCCAATCCGCAGCGCGTGTAGCAGTCGGTTAAGCGCCTGTTCGGTAGCGTGCCCACTGCGCGGCAAACGCGGCAGTAACAGGGCCGCCCTGTCGATCATCAGATTGATCCAGTGGGTTTCATCGCTCTGCATTTTTCCTTTCACGCTGCGGCGGATATCGCGCTGACACACCCTCAGCAGCCGGTTGATGGCGGCGTCGGCCTGCACGGTTTGCAGCAGGCTCATGCTGATGACGGCAAAACCGGTCGCGAAAAAGAGAGCAATGGCGGTGTTTAGCGCCGCGGCGAAATCGCCGCTGTAGCGCGCGCTTAGCTCCGATAATACCGGCAGCGTGAGGGTGATCCCCATCGCCATAAAGGTGGTGGGTGGGCGCGCCTGCAGCGACCCGGCCAGCAGATACGCTGGCGCAAGTACCGCCACCAGCACGGCGAAATCACTCACCTGTGGAAGTAGCGCAAAGCTGTAGAGCAGGCTTATCACTACGCCCCAGATGCTGCCGATGATGTATTTCACGAGGTGCGGCGCCGGGGTGTCGAAGCTGCCGAACAGCGTGCAGCAGACACCGAGGATCGAAACTGCCGTGCCGCCGTCGGGCCAGGCGGAGTAAATCCAGACCAGACAACCGCTCAGGATGATGACGAACGCCCCCAGCGCCGTGCGCGCGGCGGTAAGCGGATCGCGGTGGAAGACGTAGCCTTTGATCGCGCTGCTCTGTACGCGATCGGACGCAAACCGGCTGTGGTGGATGGCATCCGAAAGACGATCGCACTGTTGCAAAAGAAGCACGGCCTCTGTCAGATAACGGGTAAAACTTGCCCGCTCCGCCTCTTTCAGGCTCCGCGCCCGAGAAGCATCGCGGTCAGCGACCTGCTGGCAACGCTTAATGAGGGCATCTGCCAGCTGTTTTCGTTGCTCTTCATCGTCACAGGCAAGCCAGGCCTGGACATCGTCCAGCACGGTTTGCAGTTCAGCGGGCATTGTCGCCGTCAGGGGTAAGCGGTCACGCAGTTCACAGTTCACCATAATCAACCGCGCCAGCCGGTCATGAATGGCTTTTCGGGCCTGGCGTACCGGAACGGCAAGGGCGAAATCGTACGGGATATGATGGCTCATTCCCTGCAGGAACTGCAGCGACAGCGCAAAATGCAGGGGCGACGTCACCGTACCGGGTTTGCCCGCTAACGTGTCGGCTACCCGCTCGCGTGCGGTGCGCAGCGTCTGCGATAAGGCGCTGTTGAACTGCGCGGAGATACGCGCAGGCAATACATAGCGGTGAATCACCGCCGCGCAGAAGATACCAATCGCAATCTCCTGCACCCGAACGACGGCGATGTTAAAAATCGCACCGGGCTCAGAGACCGCCGGGAAACCAATCAAGCTCACGGTGTAACCTGCCAGCACAAAGGCATAGGCCCGGGGCGTGCGTTCCAGCAGGGATAACCAGAGACAGAACGTGATCCACCCCGTCAGCACCACGCTGCAAACCATCGGCATATTTGCGAAAGTGGGCACGATCAGCACGGTGGCACAGGCCCCCGTTACGGTTCCGGCCAGACGGTAAAGGCCCCTGCTGAGCGATGCCCCCACCGACGTCTGCGACACAATGTAAACGGTAATAATGGCCCATGAAGGGCGGTCGAGACCGATCGACAGCGCAATGTAATACGCCAGCATCGCGGCGGCAAATGTCCTTGCGGAATAGAGCAGCGCGCGGGCATCGCTTTGCAGTGCGGCTGGTAAATAACGAGAGATGAGGATGTTCATGCCGGGATTATTACCGGCTTGTCAGCGCGCTTAAATACTCTATTCTGTCAAAAAATACCTAAATATTGCCATAAACATGAAACCTCAACTTGCTAATACGCTCTATGACCCTGACGCCACAGCCTCTCCTGCCGTGGCGCGTCATCTGGACTTCGTGGACTACGCTGCAGAAGTGCCGGTACACATCCACCGCAAGGGGCAGCTGATTATTGCCCGCTATGGCGCGGTCAGCTGTTATGCAGAAAACGATATCTGGATCGTGCCGCCAGACTGCGCGGTCTGGATCCCCGGCGGCATTCCGCATAGTGCCAAAGCAACCTGGAACGCCCATCTCAACTATCTGTTTATTGAGCCCGGTGCGGCGGCGCTCCCGGCGCGATGCTGCATCCTGGCGATTTCGCCGTTGATTAAGGAACTGGTTGACCGCTTAACCCGCGAGGAGGTTGATTATCCGCCGGACAGCCATGCGGCAAGACTCACCCGGGTAACGCTTGATGAACTGGCCAGCATGCCGCAGCAAAAGCTGAGCCTGCCGGTTTCGGCGCATCCCAAAATACGCGCGATGGCCGACGCGCTGGTCAGCCACCCTGAGGACAGAAGCACCCTGAAAGACTGGGCCAAACGGCTGGCGCTCAGCGAACGTTCCTTTGCGCGTCTGATACAGCGCGAGACCGGGCTGAGCTTTGGGCGATGGCGGCAGCAGCTGCACCTGATTATCGCCCTGCAGGAGCTGGCGAGCGGTGCCCCGGTGCAGAATGTGGCGACAAAACTCGGGTATGAATCCGTGAATGCGTTTATCACCATGTTTCGCAAAGCAATGGGCACCACGCCCGCGCACTACTTTGCCGAACGGAAAAACAGCGGCCGTTAGCCCGGCCCCTCGCTGGCCTGCAGCCAGCAGCCAGCAGCCAGCAGCCAGCAGCGGCACCAAACTGACGGGATTTTGACGAGCCGTCAGGAACTTTTAATTAACTCATAACTCGTCAAATCGATGTAACCTTAATAACAGATCAACTATTTATTACATTTACAATCATTATTAACTTAATCAAACTTTAAGTTAAACCACGATATTAATCGTTAACACTTTATCCAGTTCCAAACCGTAAGAACCCATCATTTCTTAATTTTCATCAACGAAATCGCAGATCGTTTTATATCCATGCCGTACAAAAATTGACGAGCCACTTTGGAAGCGCTAGCGTTGAAATAGTTACATAACCCACTAAAGCAAAAAGATTTTTTCATAATTTCCTTAAATGGAGTTTATATAAATGGCTATTCCCGCTTATTTATGGCTTAAAGATGACGGCGGTGCCGATATCAAAGGCTCTGTTGATATATATGGTCGTGAAGGAAGTATCGAGATAATCGGACTGAATCACGGCGTAGTGCAACCAACCGACAAGCATAACGGCAAGGCAACCAGTCTGCGCGTCCATTCCCCCTATTCTTTCGATAAAGAGATAGACGCCTCCAGCCCCTATTTGTACAAGGCTGTCAGCACAGGCCAGAAGTTTAAATCCGCAGAGGTCAAATTTTATCACATCAATGATGCAGGACAGGAAGTAGAATATTTTTCCACCTTCATGGAAGGCGTGACGATCGTCAGCGTCTGTCCAATGATGCTTGACGTCAAAAATCCTGACTATGAGAAACATAACCATCTTGAGCTGGTAGAACTGCTGTATGAAAAAATCACATGGCGCTATGTGGACGGTAACATTATACATTCAGACAGCTGGAACGACCGCAAGACGGCATAAGGAGAGTGTTATGGGATGGAAGTATGAGCAGTCTACCGGCAAGATGTATAAAGATGGTAAATTAATTGAGACCGGATATTCCGGTGCTCTTACAAATAAAAATAACCCGGACCGTCAGCATGTAAAGGGACTGGGGCCACTGCCTCGCGGTACGTATAAAATTGCGGGTCATTCGAATTCTAAAGGACCGATAACCATCATTCTTGAGCAAACCTCGGGAGAAAGTTTTGGTCGCTCAGAATTCCGCATTCATGGTGACCATAAGTATGGTCCCGCCGGTTTTGCATCCGAGGGATGCATCATTCTCTCACCGTCAACGAGGCGTAAAATTCTTCGCGATGGCGGCGAGCTTGAGGTTGTACGATGAAATACTCGATCGTACTACTGCTATCTGCTTTTACAGCCCCGGCAATAGCTGGCGTTACTGACTGGTCTTTAGCACTTAAGGGAATCGCCTCAGGCGACGCACACTGGATTGAGCAAGCCCCAGCGCTGGCTGCCGTCGCTGATGGGAACCAGGCGCAGCGGCTAGAGGATGCCCTGGCCGCTGCGCTCACAACAAACACGGACGCCACGCTGAAAACGCTCCGCACCATTGACGCCGGAAAATGGCCGCACATGGTAGGCAGCGATATCGTCTGCACCCCACCTTTAGAGAAATCATCCGCAGAAATCGACGCGTTCTATCAACACACACGCCAGGCGCTACTCGAAACCGTAGACGGTGCTCATTGCCTCTGGATCCTGGAGGCAACAATGGAAGAGTTCAAAGCAGAGAAAGCCCGTCGGGCTAAGTAAGAAGGGAACCCGGCGCACAATGGCCGGGTCTTTCACTCGCTCCAGACTCTATCTCACCCCGGCCCCTCGCTCCCCGCCGCCAGCAGCGGCACTATCACATCGCTGATGGGCACCGGAATACCGTGCGCGCGGCCATAGCGCTGGATCACGCCGTTGCGGATATCCCACTCCAGTGGGCGGTTGGCCTGACGGTCGGCAAGGATCGAGGTGCCTAAATCGGCCGGGGCGCGCTGGAAGTTCGCCAGGATCTCCTGCGCAACGTCATCATTGAGCGCTGCCCCCTCGGCACGGGCGACAGCAAGGCCTTCGCGCAGATACGCCAGCCCCAGCGCGCTGATGTCCTCGCGCGAAAACATCCCGGCACGACGGTTGGCCAGCACCATCAGCCCGGCCACCGCGTTTTGCAGCAGCTTGCGCCAGGCGACAGTGGCAAAATCAGCCGACAGCTCAACCGCACAGCGTGTGCCCTGCAACGCGTCTACCACCCGTTTTGCCTGCGGAACGTCCGGCAGCGTCAGGCGCGGTTTGGCACGCAACCAGACCGACGCATCCGGCTCACGCTGCGCCGGGAACCAGACCACCGACGGCAGCACCGTTGCGCCATTAACCCACGGCTCCAACTGGGCTTTCTGCTCCACGCCGTTTTGCAGGGCGCAGACCACCGTGTTTTCATCGCACAGGGCGCGCAGCCACCCGGCGCTGTCGGCGTTCTGCGTCGTTTTTACCGCCACAAAAACCAGATCGGCGGGACGCGTGACGACGGACGGGTCGGTTAATACCGGACCCGGCACGACCGTTTCACCTTCGTCGTCGCGCAGACGCAGTTCAGGATGTGCGGTGCGTCCGCACAACTGCGGCGTGCGGCCAGCGTCATGTAGCACCGCGGCGATGGTGGTACCAATTGCACCAGGACCAATCAGCGCAATCACTGGATTGTCAGACATGGTTAACTCCCCTTTTCGCTAAGCCTGCTAACAGTTATACCACTGTAAAAAGTGAGCGCCACGTCGTTGTCTATACTCAACACACGACAGACAACGGAGTGCGCCATGCCTTTACCCGATTTCAAATCCTCTGAACCCTATACCCTTGGCATCGAACTCGAGCTGCAGGTGGTTAACCCACCGGGATACGATCTGAGCCAGGACTCTTCCGCGCTTATCGCCGCCGTTAAAGACGACATCAAAGGCGGTGAAGTTAAACACGATATCACCGAAAGCATGCTTGAGATTGCCACCGGCGTGTGCCAGAACATCGATCAGGCGGCGGCACAGTTCTCCATGATGCAGCAGAGCATTTTGCGGGCGGCGGCGGAGCAGCATATTCAGATCTGCGGCGGCGGGACGCATCCGTTCCAGAAGTGGCAGCGGCAGGAGGTGTGCGATGACGAGCGCTACAACATCACGCTGGAGCGCTTTGGCTATCTGATTTTACAGGCGACGGTGTTTGGCCAGCACGTGCATGTCGGGTGCCGGACCGGCGATGACGCGATTTATCTGCTGCATGGCCTGTCACGCTTTGTCCCGCACTTTATCGCCCTGGCCGCCGCATCACCCTACATGCAGGGCACGGACACAAAGTTTGCCTCCTCGCGACTCAATATCTTTTCCGGGTTCCCGGATAACGGGCAGATGCCGTGGGTCAACAACTGGCAGGAGTTCGAGGGGCTGTTTCGCCGCCTGAGCTCAACCAGCATGATCGACAGCATTAAAGATCTGCACTGGGACATCCGCCCCAGCCCACATTTTGGCACCGTTGAGGTGCGGGTGATGGATACGCCGCTGACGCTCGGCCATGCGATCAATATCGCCGGGCTGATCCAGGCGACATCCCACTGGCTGCTGACCACCCGGCCGTATAAGCATCAGGAGAGGGATTTTCTGCTGTATCGCTTTAACCGTTTTCAGGCGTGTCGCTACGGGCTTGAGGGCATACTGACGGACGTGCATACCGGCGAGCATAAGACGGTGGCGGAAGATCTTGCCTGGCTGCTGGAGCAGGTTGCGCCATCGGCCGAGAAACTCGGCGCGACGAGCGCGATTAAGGAACTTGCCCTGCTGTTAAAGCAGGGCAAGAGCGAGGCGCAGCGCATGCGGGACTTTATCGCCGACGGCGGCTCGCTTATTTCTCTGGTTCAGAAGCACTGCGAGCTGTGGGCGACGAGTCCGTAAGGCTATGCCCCCACTCGCGCAGGCGCTGGAACAGCACAAACAGTGCGGGGATGAACAGGATCCCCACTACGGTCGCCACCAGCATACCGCTGAATACCGTAGTACCAATGATGCGACGGCTTTGGGCACCCGCCCCGGTCGCCAGCATCATCGGCAGGACGCCAATGATGAACGATACCGCCGTCATCATTACCGCACGGAAGCGGCGTGATGCCCCCTCGCGAGCCGCATCGACAATTGCTATCCCCTCCATGCGCCGCGCGCGGGCAAACTCGACGATAAGGATCGCGTTCTTGGCAGCAAGGGCTATCAGCAACACCAGGCCAATCTGCACATACACGTCGTTGGCGTAGCCGGCTATCCACAGCCAGACCAGCGCCCCGCCGATGGCGAACAGCACCGAGAGCATTACGCTCGCCGGAAGCGTCCAGCTCTCGTACTGGGCGACGAGGAACAGCCACGCCATCACCACCGCCGCCAGCACAATCCATATCGCCTGATTGCCGGTCTGCTGCTCCTGGTATGACATGCCGCTCCAGGCATAGTCGTAGCCGGCTGGCAGGTTTTCCGCCAGAATGTCGCCCATCGCCGCCATCGCAGTGCTGCTGCTCACCCCTTCCGCCGCGGAACCGCTCACCGACACCGATGGAAACTGGTTGTACTGCTGCAGGAACGGCGCGCCAACGGTGGGCGTGATGGTCACGAGATTACTCAGGCGCACCCGCTCGCCGTTGTTGCTGCGCACAAACAGCTCGCTGATTTGCCCGGCGCGCTCGCGCCACTGCATCTCATTTTGCATCACCACGTGGTAGACGCGGTTGTTGACGCTGAAATCGCCGGCACGCGTGCCGCCAAATGCGGTTTGCAGGCTGCTGAAGATGCGTGACACCGGTACGTCGAGACGCGCCGCGCGCTCGCGGTCAACGGTCAGCGTCAGCTGCGGCACGTTGCTGCTCCAGGTGGTGAATACGCGGCTCAGCTGCGGATGCTGGTTGGCTTTCACCAGCACCTCGCGGGTGATGCGCTCCAGCTCCGCCGGGCTCTGCCCCGCCTGCGCCTGAATACGCAGGTCGAAGCCGGAAGCATTGCCCAGCCCCGGCAGCGTCGGCGGGGCAAAGGTCATGATGGTTGCTTCCGGCAGCGTCAGCAGCTGGCGCTGAAGGGTACCCATCACTTCATCCAGCGGCGGACGCTCGCTCCAGTCCTTCAGCATGATGGAGATAAACCCGCCGTTGGAGGCGCTGGTGCCGTTGAGGATGTTAAACCCGGAGACCTGAATCACGTCTTCCACCGCCGGATGTTTAGCAATTAATTCGCGTGCCGTAGCCATCACCGCCTCGGTGCGCTCCAGCGAGGCCGCTTCCGGCAACTGAACGCTGGCGAAGAAGTAGCCCTGATCTTCCTGCGGCAGGAAGCCTTTAGGCATCGACATAAAGCTGAACACCACCACAGCCGCTGCACCAGCGGTGGCCAGCAGTGCCAGCCACGGACGAAGGGTGAATATACTCACCATGCGGGAGTAGAGGCTACGCGTGGCCTCCAGCCCCCGGTTGAAGCCGCGGAAAATCGCCGCGGACTGCGCCGGACGCGGACGCAGCAGCAGCGCACACAGCGCGGGTGTCAGCGTCAGCGCCACCAGGCTTGAGAGCGTTACGGCGGTGGAGAGCGTGACCGCAAACTGGCGGTACAGCTCGCCGACAATCCCCGGCAGCAACGCCACCGGCACGAATACCGCCAGCAGCACCAGCGTCGTCGCGATCACCGGCCCGGCAATCTGGCGCAGCGCCAGCGCGGTCGCCGCCGTCCGGCTCTGCCCTTCCGCCATCAGCGTTTCAACACTCTCCACCACCACGATGGCGTCATCCACCACCATGGTCAGCGCCAGAATAATGGCGAACAGGCTGAGCGTGTTGGCGGAATAGCCAAGCGTGTAAAGCACCGCAAAGGTGCCCACCAGCGACACCGGAATGGCAAGGGCGACAATCAGCGTGGCGCGCCAGCTCTGCAGAAACAGGGAGACGACCACCACCACCGCCAGCATCGTCAGCGCCAGAGAGACACCAATCTCTTTAATGGTGGCAGCCACGAAGGTGGTGGTGTCGAATTTCACCTCATAAACCAGGTCGTCCGGGAAGCGCGTCGAGAGACGCTCCAGCTCTGCACGCACCGCCCCGGCAACGCGCAGGGCGTTAGCAGACGGAGTGGGGTAAATACCAAGGTAGGCGGAGTCATGTCCGTTCAACTGCGCGCCCGAGCTGTAGCTGCGCGAGCCAAGTTCGATGGTGGCAACGTCCTGCAGGCGTACCAGTTGCCCCATCTCGCCCGCGCGGATGATGATGTTGGCAAACTCTTCTGCCTGGTTTAAGCGCCCCAGCCCGTTGATGGTCAGGGTCTGCTGCTGGCCGTTAAAGACCGGTGGTGTACCGACCTGGCCTGCCGCGCCCTGCACGTTCTGCTCGCGCAGCGCCTGCGCCACGTCGTCGGTGGTGACGTTGAGCGCGTTCATGCGATCGGGCCGCAGCCAGATGCGCATGCTGTAGTCGCGCGCGCCAAACATCTGCACCTGCCCGACGCCGGGCAAACGGGACAGCGCCTCGCGCACCTGGGTGCTGGCGTAGTTGCTGACAAACAGCGGCGTATGGGTGTTTTCCGGTGAGTAAAGACTTACCCCCATCATCAGATTGGTGGCGCGCTTGCGCACCTGCACGCCGTTTTGCTGTGCCTCGGCCGGTAGCTGTGCCACGGCCTGCGACACGCGGTTTTGCACGTCGATGGCGGCCAGATCCGGGTCTGTCCCGGCAGCAAACGTGATGTTCAGGCTGTAGGTTCCTTCATCCGAACTGGTGGACTCCATATACAGCATGTGATCCACGCCGTTAAGCTGGGTCTCCAGCGGCGTGGCGATGGCCTCGGCCACGTCAGCCGCGCTGGCCCCCGGCCATGACGCTGACACATTCACGACCGGCGGCGTGATCTGCGGATACTGCTCCACCGGGATCAGCTTCAGCGCGATAGCCCCCAACAGGGTAATGACCAGCGCAATCACCATCGCAAAGCGCGGGCGTTTGATGAAAAACGTCAGCATGATGGCTCCTTAATTCAGTATCTGGACGGCAGCGCCGGGCTGAACACGCTGCACGCCGTCAGCGATCGCTCGCTCACCAGGCTGTACGCCAGAGGCGATCTGGAACTGCTGCCCGATCTGTCCGGCGATCTTCAGCGGGCGCATTTCGGCTTTGCCGTCGGCGTTAATCACCCAGGCAAAGAACCCGTCGCCGTTCTGCTGTACCGCGGCGGTGGGCAGCGTAAGCACCGCCTTCTCGCTCATCGGGCGCAAAGTCACATTCACATTGCCGCCGGGCAGCAGCTGATGGCGCGGATTAGCGAACTCGGCGCGCAGCATCACGCTGGCGGTGCGCGGATCGATGCGGTTATCCACCGACGTCAGCTCGCCGCTGACGCGCTGGCCGTTGTTGTCGATCAGCGCCTGCCAGGCACGCTTCATGGCGTTGATATCCGCATGCTGTCCGGCCTTAGTAGCAAAGGCGCCCTCTTCCAGCGCAAAGGCGATGCGGATCGGATCCAGCTGCACCACATCCACCAGTACGCCGCTTGCGGGGTTGACCAGGCTGCCGACGTGGAAGTTGCTGTGCCCCACGCGCCCGGCAATCGGTGATGTGATGCGCGTGTACCCCAGCGTCACGTTGCGGGTTTCCAGCCGGGCTTTCGCCTGTTCCAGCGCAGCGCGGGCAACATCGCGCTGCATACGGGCGTTATCCACATCGTGGCGGCTGATGGCGTTGTTGTTGCCCAGGCTTTCAAAACGGGAGAGCTGCTGCTGCGCCTGCCGCAGCGTCGCTTCAGCGCTTGTCACCTCGGCCTGGGCCAGACGCACGGCAGCACGCGGCTCGGCATCATCCAGTTCGAACAGCACGTCGCCTTTTTTCACATATTGCCCGTCGCGGAAGTTGATTTTGGTTATCACGCCTTCCGTGCGTGCGCGCAACTCAACGGTGTGAATCGCCTCGATGCGCCCCGGGATCTGGCGTTCAGCAGCGTGGGTAGTTTGTTCCACGGTGGCAACGCGAACAGGAATGGCGGCGGCAAAGGCAGGTGGCAGGGTGAAGGTAAACAGTGCGAACAGGAGTGGGAATTTCATGGGAGTACCTCAGGGTTGTTGCCCTCACCCCGGCCCTCTCCCACCGGGAGAGGGAGGTCAGGGTCCCCTCTCCCTGTGGGAGAGGGTTAGGGTGAGGGCAAAAGATTATGCAGCCTTACGGAACCTGCGGGTGAGTCGCTTCTCGATTTCGACGACGAAGAACATCACACCCGCTACCGCAAGCGTTACGAACCAGTAGCGCAGCGGCAGCGCTTCCGTCCCGAACAGCATCTGCATAAACGGCAGGTAGATAATGGCCGCCTGGAGCAGGAACAGCACGCCGGTCACCAGCCAGATCCCTTTGTTTGCCAGCAGGCCACGGTTCAGGGAGAACCCTTCGGTATTGCGGCAGTTAATCATGTACACCCACTGGGCGCAGACCAGCATCTGCAGCAGCACGGTGCGGATGAACTCCGCGCTGTGACCGCGCGGGGCCAGCAGGGCTTCCAGCGCAAAGGCGGCGATGGCAATCATGGTGCCCACAAAGGCCACGCGCCACACGGCATACGCGTCCATCACGTGCTGCCCGGTCTGACGCGGCGGACGGCGCATGATGTTGCGCTCGGCGGCTTCAAACGCCAGGCCGAAGGAGAGCGTGGCGGAGGTTGCCATGTTCATCCACAGAATCAGTACCGGCGTGAGCGGAATGATGTTCCCCGCCAGCAGCGCAATCACAATCAGCAGCCCCTGCGCCAGGTTAGTTGGCATGATGAACAGAATAGTTTTCTTCAGGTTGTCGTAGACACGACGCCCCTCTTTTACCGCGCTGGCAATGGTGGCGAAGTTATCGTCCGTCAGGACCATGTCCGCCGCCTCTTTGGTTACTTCCGTGCCTTTGATGCCCATCGCAATACCCACGTCCGCCTGACGCAGCGCCGGGGCATCGTTCACGCCGTCGCCGGTCATGCCGACGATCTCGCCTTTGTCCTGCAGCGCTTTCACCAGGCGCAGCTTATGCTCCGGGCTGGTACGGGCGAAGATGTCATACTTCACCGCCGCGTCCGCCAGCTCGGTGTCATCCATCTTCTCCAGCTGGTAGCCGGTCACCGCCTGCTCGCTGTTGGTGATCCCCAGCATCTGGCCAATGCTCATTGCCGTCTGCGGGTGATCGCCGGTGATCATCTTCACGCGGATCCCCGCCTGCTGGCAGGCGTTAATGGCGTCAATGGCTTCCGGGCGCGGTGGATCCATCATCCCGGCGATACCGAGGAAGATCAGACCGTGGCTGAGATCGTCATGCGTCAGCGCCTGCTCGCCGTTTGCCGGTTTGAACGCTGCGGCCACCATACGCAGCCCCTGGCGCGCATAGCGCTCCATCTCGCTTTCCCAGTACGCACGGTCAAACGCCTGCGCACCGTTGCGGGTCTGCTGCTGTGCGCAGAGGGCGAAAATCACATCCGGCGCGCCGGTGATCAGGATTTGCTCCTCACTGCCAATCTGGTAGTGGGTGCTCATGTACTTGTACTGCGAGTCGAACGGGATTTTGTTAATCAGCGTGGTCATGACCGGCGCGAGGTGGGCTTTCGCCGCCAGCACCTTCAGCGCGCCTTCGGTCGGCCCACCGGTGATGCCCCACAGGCCGCGCTCGTCCTGAATCAGCTGGCTGTCATTGCACAGGTCGATGGTGCGCAGGTACTGCTCCAGCACGGTGTCCGGCTGGATCTGCATCGGCTCGTCGCTGCCTTCCAGGTAAATGTTACCCACCGGCTCGTAGCTGTTGCCGTCCACGCGGTAACAGGCG
Source organism: Enterobacter cloacae complex sp. 382A5 (assembly GCF_050031095.1). Lineage (NCBI taxonomy): Bacteria > Pseudomonadati > Pseudomonadota > Gammaproteobacteria > Enterobacterales > Enterobacteriaceae > Enterobacter > Enterobacter cloacae complex sp. 382A5. Next base: position 1,160,442 of record NZ_JBLGVK010000001.1, on the reverse strand, counting down.
TCAGCGGTGATGATGGCCTTCACCGTCATTTCGTTCATGGTCAGGGTGCCGGTTTTATCCGAGCAGACCACGGTCATCGCCCCCAGGGTTTCAACCGTTGGCAGCTTGCGGATAATCGCCCGCTTGCGCGCCATCGCCTGCACACCCAGAGAGAGGATAATGGAGATAATCGCCGGCAGACCTTCCGGTACGGACGCCACCGCCAGGCTAATCAGCGAGAGCAGCAGCTCGCCCATTGGGATCTCGCGGAACACCAGGCTGAAGATAAACAGCGCCGCCATCATCGCCAGAATAATGGCGAAGATAGCCTTGCCCAGCTTGTCCATCTGTACCAGCAACGGCGTGCGGTGTTTTTCAATCCCGTCCATCATCTGGTTGATGTGGCCAAGCTCGGTCTCCTGCCCGGTGGCAATCACCACGCCGATCCCCCCACCCGCGCTTACGGTGGTGCCCGAGAAGACCAGGTTAGTGCGATCGCCCAGCGGCAGTTCACCGGTCAGCGGGTTGGTGTGTTTATCTACCACCGTTGATTCGCCGGTGAGAATCGCCTCTTCCACGCGTAAATTATGTGCTTCGATTAAGCGCATATCTGCGGGAATACGATCCCCCGCACGTAAAACAATAATATCGCCCGGAACTATTTCAGTTGTGGGTATTGTTTCATGGTTGCCATCGCGAATAACACGCGCCTCGCTGGAGAGCATATTACGAATACTCTTCAACGATTTTTCCGCGTTGCTTTCCTGAATATGACCAATTAACGCATTGATCACCGCCACGCCTAAAATAACCAGCGTATCGACCCAGTGGCCCATTATTGCCGTTAATACGGCTGCGGCCAGCAGGACATAAATCAGAACATCATTAAAATGGGCTAAAAAACGCAGCCAGGCGGGTTTACCTTTTTTCTCCGGCAGCGCATTCGGGCCATGTTTTTGCAAACGCGCCTGCGCCTCTGCACGCTCCAGACCCCTGGCCTGGCTCTGGGTGTGCGCAAGCACCTGCTCTACGGTCTGCTGGTATGCCAGCCCGCCGGAAGGCGGCACGTTCGGGGACAATTTTTTTTCGGTCATTGTATTTTTCCTTCAATATCCGGTGAACTGAAGCCTGAATTCCTTTCGGGCTAAAATAAATTCATTTTAAAGTCTTGCGAGTAAAATTGATCTACCGCAATATAATGACTTCTCGGTTATTCAAAACTGCATAAAACTATTTCGATGAGCCAATTTTTACAAAATATTTCTAAACCAACTTTAAACGAGGAGGAACCATGTTTGGTATTTATCGCGGACGCCGTCTGGCGTTATACATTATCGCAGCCATTGTTATTGCAACGTTAATTGGATATAGCACCTATTCCTTTGTAAAATTATTTTCGTAATCCAGACATTAATTGACATAACGCGATATTGTTTTAATCGCGCGTGAGGATTTATTTTTATTTTACGAATAAGAAGCTGATAAGCGGTGATTATTTCAGTGAAACCGGGTGGGTGGGTTTATATTGCTTTACGTTCCGGGATGCCGGACAATGACATTTTTAACTGACGATTAACATTACGATGAAACACCCGTTAGAATCGCTGCTCACTGCGGGCGGCATTTTATTGCTGGCCCTGCTTTCGTGCCTGCTGCTACCGGCCCCCTCTCTCGGGCTGGTGCTGGCGCAGAAGCTGGTTCAGACCTTCCACATGGTCGACCTTAACCAGCTCTACACCATTCTGTTCTGCGTGTGGTTCTTACTGCTCGGCGCCATCGAATTCTTCGTGCTGCGTTTCGTCTGGCGCCGCTGGTTTTCTCTGGCGTCGTAAGGATGCAGGCCCGGTCAGGCGAAACCGCCACCGGGCAAAACAGCTCAGTGTGCCCTGCTGTGGTTCTCTTTACGATACGCCCCAGGCGGCTGGTTGAACGTGCGGGTGAAGATGCGGGTGAAGGTCTGCTGCGAGTCAAACCCGTAACGCAGGCAGATGTCGTACACCCGGGCGTCTGATTCGCGCAGATCCCGCGCCGCCAGCAGCAGCTTACGTTCACGGATATAGCGCCCCAGACTCTCCCCTTTGTATTGCATAAACAGCCGCTGCAGGTGCCATTTCGAGTAACCCGCATGGCGGGCAATCTCTTCGATACGTAATGGCTGGTGCAGGTTATCGTCGATCCACTCGACGATAGTGTCGATGACTTGAGCGGAAATGGTCATACTGCTCTCCCCTTCAGCTTCCTGATTGATCATTATTCCCACCACTCACGAAATGTTTGCGTGGGATCACTCACCCGGACAGGCTCGCCCAGCGCGGGTGTCAACAGCCGATAATTTTTGTCCTTGCTGGCTTTTGCCAATTGGATCAGCGGATCGTTCCAGGTATGTTTCGCCAGCACGAAGCGCCCGTTATGTCCCGGCACCACGGCTTTCGCGTTTAGATCCACCGAGGCCTGCGCCGTCTCTTCCGGCAGCATATGGATGTACTTCCAGTCCTGGTCGTACTGACCGTTTTCCATAATGGCTAAATCCACTTCGCCAAACTGCTCGCCGATGGCCTTAAAATGCGGCCCGTAACCTGAATCGCCGCTGTAATAAATCTTCTGTTCGGGCGTAACGAACATAAAACTGCCCCACAGGGTTTGATTGCGCTTGATGCCGCGCCCGGAGAAGTGACGCGCGGGCAGTACATGTACCGTCAGCGCCTCGCTGATGCGCACCGACTGGTTCCAGTCGCGCTCTTCAATAATCTCCGGCTTCATTCCCCAGTAACGCAGGTGCGATCCCACGCCCAGCGGAGTGATCACGCGTTTCACCTTCGGCAGCAGCGCCGTGATGGTGGCGTAATCCAGGTGATCGTAGTGATCGTGCGAAATGATCAGCAGGTCGATCTCCGGCATGCTGCTCGCCTGCCAGGGATATTCCCCGGCGAAGGCTTTGTTGAGGAATGAAAACGGCGCGGCGTAATTTCCAAGAACGGGGTCGATAAGGATCCGTTTCCCCGCAAGCTGCATATACCAGGAGGAGTGACCGAGCCACACCAGCGTCTCCTGCTCCAGCGGCAGACTCGCGAGATCGGTTTTCACCAGCGGCAGCGGCTGTGCAGGACGGGCGTTTTCAGTCTTTTTGGTCAGGAACTCCCACATCGCCACCAGCATATTTTTGTCGCCGTTATAGCCTGGCGTGGGCAATGTATTGTGGAATTTGCCGTCGCGATACTGCGGCGAGGCCTCCACTTCCGTGAGCTGCGCACCCTGCGGTGGCTGGCCAAATCCGGCATTCAGAACAAACGGTAAACTCGCGGCTGAAGCAATAATCATGACAAACACCACGCAGATGAAGAGGGACTTTTTCATATCCTGACCCGAAAACGCGCCCCATCCGATGGTTTGCGCGGGCTGAACTTGATTATGAGTGAGTAAGCACTCATTATAGATATGATGATAAAGTCGTCAAGACGTTTTCGATCTTTGACATTCCGCGTTGCAGCGGGTCAAAGCACGTGTTTCAATCAGGGTTTTTACAATTGACAGGAGGAAAAATTTAGTGGCACGTCCGAAGAGTGAAGATAAAAAACAGGCCTTACTGGACGCCGCAACCGCGGCATTTGCGCAGTCAGGTATTGCCGCCTCAACGGCGTTAATTGCCCGTAAAGCGGGCGTCGCCGAAGGCACCCTGTTCCGCTACTTTGCTACCAAAGACGATCTGCTGAATGCCCTCTACCTGCACCTCAAGCAGGACCTCTGTCAGTCAATGCTCTCTAATCTGGATCGCAGCCTTACCACACCGAAAGAGCATACGCGAAACATCTGGAACAGCTATGTGGACTGGGGGATTCGTAACCCCGTGGCGCATGCGGCAATCCGCCAGATAGGCGTGAGTGAAAAGCTGAGCGCCGAAACGGAACTGGCGGTGAAAGAGATGTTCCCGGAGCTGCATGAACTCTGCCGCCGCTCGGTGCGCCAGGTATTTATGTCCGATGAGTTTAAAACCTTTGGCGATGCGCTTTTCTTATCGCTTGCCGAATCCACAATGGAATTTGCCACCCGCGATCCTTCTCGCGCCGTCGATTTTAAAGCGCTCGGGTTTGAGGTTATGTGGCGCGGGCTTGCCCAGGAAGAGAGCGATGGACAGTAAATCCCTGCAGGAGCACGCCAAACGCGTGGCGCTGGAGCTGCCTTTCACCGAACACTGCTGGCCGTTTGGGCCGGAATACGATGTGTTTAAGATAGGCGGAAAAATTTTTATGCTGATGGGCACCGTACATGGACGGCCCCACGTCAGCCTGAAGTCAGACCCGGAAAAATCGCTGTTAAACCAGCAGATTTATCGCGGGGTGGAACCGGGCTATCACCTCAATAAAAAACACTGGATTTCCCTCTACGGTACCGACGACGTTACGCCAGAGCTGGTGACCGATCTCATCAATGACTCGTGGAATCTGGTGGTGGATAAGCTGCCGAAAAAAGACCAGAAGTGGATCAGACCGGTTTGATTGTTCGTCTGAGACGAACAGTATAAGCGCTCGAATCGCACTTATCTTTTTCCGCGTCTCGCTGTAATCTGCTCTCCTTTCGCGCCCGCGTGCGGGCGAATTTCATTACCAGGAGTTGTTATGGATATTATTTCTGTCGCCCTGAAACGCCACTCCACCAAGGCGTTCGACCCCGCTAAAAAACTGACCGCAGACGAAGCGGAAAAGATCAAAACCCTGCTGCAATACAGCCCGTCCAGCACCAACTCCCAGCCGTGGCACTTTATTGTCGCCAGCACCGAGGAAGGTAAAGCTCGCGTGGCGAAATCTGCCGCAGGTACTTACGTCTTCAACGAGCGCAAAATGCTGGACGCTTCTCACGTGGTGGTGTTCTGCGCGAAAACCGCGATGGATGATGCCTGGCTGGAACGCGTGGTGGATCAGGAAGAGGCCGATGGCCGTTTCAACACGCCAGAAGCCAAAGCGGCGAACCATAAAGGTCGTACCTACTTCGCTGACATGCACCGTGTGGATCTGAAAGATGACGACCAGTGGATGGCGAAACAGGTTTATCTGAACGTGGGTAACTTCCTGCTGGGCGTGGCTGCGCTGGGCCTGGATGCGGTACCGATTGAAGGTTTCGACGCCGCGATCCTCGACGAAGAGTTCGGCCTGAAAGAGAAAGGTTTCACCAGCCTGGTGGTGGTGCCGGTTGGGCATCACAGCGTGGAAGATTTCAACGCCACGCTGCCAAAATCTCGCCTGCTGCTGAGCACGATTGTGACTGAGTGCTAATCAGTACTGGCACGCTGGATCCCGGCGTGCCAGCTGTTAATAAAGCGTGATCTGCGGATGCTTTACCCCACACACCAGCGCATAACGCGTTAAGGTATCCAGACTGGCTCGTGTGATATTTGCTTCCATTCGTGAAACCGTTGGCGCGCTAACCCCCATCCTCTCTGCCACCTGCGCACGCGTCAGTCCGGCCTGGTTTCGCCATTGCGCCAGCATGTCACGAAGACGCGCTTTACGCTCTTCCGCATCAAAAGATGCCTGTACCTCTGAATCACTTAATAACTCAGCTCTTAATTCGTCCCAGTTAATAATCTTCTTGCTCATCCAACATCTCCTGTTGTCTCTTCAGTGCCAGACGGATTTCAGCGGAGGGGGTTTTTTGCGTCTTCTTAATAAAGACCCGCAACAGAAAAATGGTCTTCTCCCGTTGGTAGACATAAATTCCCCGACTATGGAGCAGCCCAACTGTTCTTATTTCAAACAAGCCATGTGGCAACGGCTTGCTATCAGGCTCCCTCAATGCGGTTGGATGAGTACGCAATTTATCTAGCTGGCGAATCAACTTCGCCTGTACCACCGCAGGCAATGCGAGGATCTCCTCCCGAACCGCATGATGAACGATAAGTCTGAACATGGTTATTCATCCCTGACAATATTAACATATAAGGCAATTTGCATTAAAGGCTAATTTCGCCTTTCGTGATTTACCTTACACGTTTGCGCCAGGATCAACCGAGTCCACGTCAATTCCCTGAATCCTTCTCGCAAAAAACTTACCTGGCCGGGTTACCCGCGTGCCAGATTCGTTCTGCATAGCGCCCAATCACCGCCAGCGACGCCGCGAGGAGCAGGAAGAACACCACTTTGTTCATGCCGTCCCAGAAGTATTCGAAGTAGCGGGTGTAGAGGTTAATGGCGAGGAAGGTCAGGCCAAAACCGCGCAGCATGCCGTCGTCGGTTTTAAGGCTGATGTAAATGCAGAGCACCGCCGCCACGGCGAACAGCAGCGCCCACGGCAGCAGCGAAGCCTGCGTAACGCCATACCAGTTATCGATATCGTAGTTGCCGAAAATCGACATGATCCACAGGGCAACAAACAGATACGTGAGCCCCATCGCTTTGCTGGTCGTATATAGATGGCGCGCCTGCAGCCTTCCGCGCAGCAGCCAGCACAGTGCCAGCAGCGCACCGCCGAAGAAGATAAAGCGTACCGGGTAGTTCATTCCCAGCCAGTAGGCGCCCCAGCCCGACATATAACCCGTCTCCGCGCCAAACCAGTTACCGAGTGAGAGCAGGAAAAACAGCCACACCAGGCCGGAGCGACCAAAGAAGCCCACCAGCCCGTAAACCGCACATCCCGCCAGGAACAGCGGTGCGATATGGCCGCTGCCGTTATCCAGTCGCTCCCCGAGTTGCCAGAGCGCGATGGCGGTAAAGAGCACGCCGAGAAAAAGCATGGCTTCAGTGCTGTAATGCCACTGGGTTTCACGCCGCTGTCGGCTGAAGCCCCACAGATAAAACAGCACGGCAACCAGCGCAGGCAGCCCGATGCGGGCGATGGAGGAGAAAGAGAAGAATGCAATAATGCGCGCCATCAGTTCACTGTCGGAGAACAGGCTGCCAATAGCGATGATCACGCAGGCCAGCGCCGTCCAGAAGGCATAGCGGCTGAGCCGCTGCCAGTCCATGGTGACGCGTGTCAAGGTGCCCGCCAGACGCTGATGCTCGTCAGCGCTTAATGTGCCTTCCTGTTGCCACTCGTTGAGCGCGCGGCGCAAAAGCCGCTCCTGTTTTCGGGTTACCTTCATTTTGCCTGCTCCGCCAGCCATTCCATCGCCCTCTCCCCCGCGTCATCCACCGGCAGATAGACCAGTAGCCGCGATCCATTACGCGGTGCAGAGTACCAGTACATCTGCTGCAGGGTAAACTCGCCCAGCTCAGGATGGGTAAACAGCTTGAGCTGGTTCTCCACCCCGCGCACGTCATTGCGCTGATGCCACAGGGTTTTAAATTCTTCAGACACCGCAAAGAAACGCGCCAGTTTCGCTTCCCACAGCGGATCGCCCCGGTGCTCGGCCATCGCCGCGCGGAAATAGGAGACAAAGATCGGCAGCACGTCGTCACGCTTGCCAAGCCGCGCACGCCATGCGGGATGGGTGAGGAAAAGATAAATACAGTTGCGATCTTCCGGCGGGATCGCATTGAAATCGACGCCCATTAAGTGCCCGAAGCTGTCGTTCCACGCCACGATATCGAAGTTGGGTTTCTGGATGCTGGCGGGTTTCGGCATGAGGGTATCAAGCAGGCGACGCGTGCCCTCGCTAATCCCCTCGCAGCCCGTCGCCTGTGGCGCTTCACCCGGTGGCAATCCGGCCAGCACAAACAGATGGCGCGTCTCGGTCGGGGTGCATTGCAGCGCTTTTGCCACTGCCGCCATCACGGTGCTGGAGGGATTAACATCTCTGCCCTGCTCCAGCCACGTATACCAGGTCACGCCCACGTCAGCCAGCAAAGCCACCTCTTCACGGCGCAGCCCCGGCGTGCGGCGGCGGCCGCTGCGCGGCAATCCAAGACGCTGTGGATCAAGGCTCTCACGCCGGGCGCGTAAAAATGCCCCCAGCTGTTTTCGCGTGTCGTCCTTGAGTGAGACAACAGGTTCAGACATCAGCGCCATAACTCCCCCTGCATGGTAGTGCCAGTACCAGTATAAGCAAGAACTGGTACCCGTTTATCAGATCGTTGATGCTACGACCATCTGTTGAATGACGCAATGGAGTTACCATGAATACGTCAGTTGTTTCACCGGGTCGCGCAGGCCTGATATTGCTGTTAACCGGCCAGATGCTGCCGCTGATTGATACCTCGATCACCAACGTAGCGCTGGACGCTATCACCCACTCCTTGCACGCCACCGCCACCGAACTGGAGCTGATTGTCGCGCTCTACGGCGTGGCCTTCGCCGTCTGCCTTGCCCTTGGCAGCAAGCTCGGGGATAACCTCGGGCGCCGTCGTCTGTTTATGTGGGGCGTGGCAAGTTTTGGCCTGGCGTCGCTGCTGTGTGGAATGGCGGGAACCATTGAGCAACTGCTTGCCGCGCGCATCATTCAGGGCGCAGGAGCGGCGCTGATCGTGCCGCAAATCCTCGCCACGCTGCACGTGACGCTAAAAGGCACGGCCCATGCGAAAGCGATCAGCCTGTTTGGCGGTATCGGCGGCATTGCGTTTATCGTCGGGCAGATGGGCGGCGGCTGGCTGGTGTCGGCAGATATCGCCGGGCTGGGCTGGCGTAACGCCTTCTTTATCAACGTGCCCATCTGTCTGGTGGTTCTGGGGCTGAGCCGTCGCTATGTGCCGGAAACCCGTCGCGAAACCCCGTCGCGCATTGACTGGACGGGCACCGTCCTGCTGGCCGTCATTCTCTGCTGCCTGCTGTTTCCGATGGCCCTCGGCCCGCAGTGGCACTGGTCCTGGCCGCTGAAGGCCGCACTGATGGCGATTATCCCGCTGGGGTATCTGATGGTCTTAAATGCCCGTAAAAAAGAGCGTGAGGATGCCCATCCGCTGATCCCGCCGCGTCTGATGCAGCTTCGCAGCATCCGCTTTGGCGTGCTGATTGCGCTGCTCTTTTTCAGCGTCTGGTCCGGGTTTATGTTCTGTATGGCGCTGACCATGCAAACCGGTCTGGGAATGGCACCGTGGCAGTCGGGGAACAGTTTTATCGCCCTGGGGGTGACCTATTTTATATCGGCATGGTTTGCCCCGCGTCTGATTGCCCGCTACAGCACCAGCTCGATTCTGCTGACCGGGCTGGCGATTCAGATTATCGGCCTGCTGGCGCTGATTGCCACCTTCCGTCTCTGGGGCATGGACAACACGGCGCTGACGCTGGCACCGGCAACCGGGCTGGTTGGATATGGGCAGGCGCTGATCGTCAACAGCTTCTACCGCATCGGGATGCGCGACATTCAGCCTGACGATGCCGGGGCGGCCAGCGCGATTTTAAGCACGCTGCAGCAGGCCGCCCTGGGGCTTGGCCCGGCGATTTTTGGTGCGATCCTGCTGCACGCGCTGCAAAACCACCACGGCGATTACACCCAGGCGATTAACGTCTTCCTCGCCGTGGAAACCGGCATGATGATCGTGCTGGGGCTGGCAACGTTACGTATGCGCCATCGTCTGTGCCTGCCGGTGGTGAAAACCTGCCACGCCACCAAATAAGCCGCGAATTTGCATAATAGATCCGCAGCCGCCATTATGGGGCTGCATCATTACAGGAGACGTTATGCAGGAATTAATTGCTCAGGTTGAAGAGTTAGGGATTGAAATTAATCACACCACCTCGTTAGTGATTATCTTTGGTATTATTTTTCTTACCGCCATCATTGTTCATTTTATTCTGCACAAAGTGGTGCTCCGCGCTTTCGAGAAACGCGCGCAGGCCAGCAGCCATTTATGGTTGCAGATCATTACGCAGAACAAGTTATTTCACCGCCTGGCGTTTACCCTTCAGGGGATAATCGTCAACGTTCAGGCGGTACTGTGGCTGCAAAAAGGCAGCGAAGCAGCGGAAATGCTCACCACCTGCGCGAAGCTGTGGGTGATGGTGTATGCCCTGCTCTCTTTCTTCTCGCTGTTGGACGTGATTTTTAATCTGTCGCAGAAAATGGCGACCGCCTCGCAGTTGCCACTGAAGGGGATCTTCCAGGGGATCAAGCTGGTGAGCGCCATTCTGGTGGGGATCTTAATTATCTCTCTGCTGATCGGCCAGTCACCCGCCATTCTGATAAGCGGCCTGGGGGCCATGGCAGCGGTACTCATGCTGGTGTTTAAAGACCCCATTTTGGGGCTGGTCGCCGGTATTCAGCTCTCCGCTAACGATATGCTCAAGCTCGGCGACTGGCTGGAGATGCCGAAATACGGCGCTAACGGCACGGTGACGGACATTGGTCTCACCACGGTTAAAGTCCGCAACTTCGATAACACCATCACCACCATTCCGACGTGGGCGCTGGTCTCCGACGCGTTCATCAACTGGAGCGGCATGTCTGCCTCCGGCGGGCGACGCATTAAGCGCAGCCTGAATATCGACACCACCAGCATTCACTTCCTCGACGAGCAGGAGCAGCAGAAGCTGATTCAGGCGAAACTGCTGAAGCCTTATCTGGCCGCGCGTCATGAGGAAATAAACCTGTGGAATCAGCAAAACGGTGAAGGGGAATCGGTATTAAACCTGCGCAAGATGACCAATATCGGCACCTTCCGCGCCTATCTGAATGAATATCTGCGTAACCACCCGCGTATTCGTAAAGATATGACGCTGATGGTGCGCCAGCTGGCGCCTGACGCAAATGGTCTGCCGATTGAAATATATGCCTTCACCAACACGGTGGTCTGGGCGGAATATGAAGAGATTCAGGCTGACATCTTCGACCATATTTTTGCCGTGGTGGATGAATTTGGACTGCGTATTCATCAGTCCCCCACCGGGAACGATATTCGATCCCTGGCGGGCGGCATCGCACAATAATCAGGTACTGGCGCGGGAAATAAAGCGCCAGTCCAGCATCACCCTCTCCGTGGGCGCATCCGGGTTGTCGATTTTATTCAACAGCAGATCGACTGCCTTGCGCCCGATATCCCGCGAAGGCTGTTCAATGGTGGTCAGCGAGATCATCTCCGCCAGCTCCGTACCGTCAAACCCTACCACCGCGATATCCTCCGGCACGCGCAGCCCCGCCTGCTGTATGGCACGCAGCGCCCCTGCCGCAAGGGTATCGGACACGGCAAATACCGCGTCCGGCGGGTTGTCCTTCAGCAGATTTTGCATCGCCGCCATGCCCGCGCTGGAGCTGAGATCGCGGGCATATTCCACCGCCTGATAATCCAGATCCCGCAGGTGGAGCACGCTTTTGTAGCCGCGTTCGCGCAGGCGGGCATATTTGTAGCTGAGATCGTGATTGATCATCGCGATACGTTTGCGTCCGCCGTCGGCAAGCTGGCTGATGGCATGCTGTGACGCGTCCACATCATTGATGCCCACGCAGGAAACCGTTCCGGCGTCGGCGTATTCAGCGCACTGCACCCACGGCGCGGAGCCGATCAGCCCGGCGAGTTCAGGCAGTTTTGAGAAGGCATCCATGGTGATAATGCCGTCGACGATTTTGCCCGACAGCAGGCTTAACCCCGAGCGGGAGCGTTCGATATCCGATCCGGAGTTACACAGCAGAATGCGGTAGCCGTTCTTCTCGGCTTCCTCTTCAATGCCCTTCACCACTTCCGCGCAGAACGGGTTGGCGATATTCGAGACCATCGCCAGGATCATATAGCTGCGCGCGGTACGCAGCTGACGCGCCAGCAAATTGGGCTGGTAGTTGCTCTCTTTAATGGCCTGCAGGACGCGCTCGCGGTTTTTCGCCTTCACGGTATCGCTGTTGTTAAGCACGCGCGAGACCGTTGCCACGGACACCCCGGCAAGCTGAGCGATTTTCTGAATTGACATAGCGACGGCACTTCCTGCGGTTAACGTTTTATGCAGGCTACCATAAATTCGTTGCCCGGCGAACCGGACAACGCGTTACGCTTGCACACGAACCCAGCGCTGCTGCTCATGACTTTTCACAATAGCATCAATGATATACATCACATTCGCCCCGTCGTGGAACGTCGCAAACTCGGGCCGCTCAGGCATCACGCCGGCGTGCACGGCACGGTAAAACTGCGCCATCATGTTTTTAAACGCATCGGGCCAGCCTTCGATGTGCCCGCCGGGGAAGTGGGCGCTGTCGGCCACATCGCGGTTCATCAGCGTCGGGTCATCACTCAGCGTCTGACTGGCCTGCGCGCGATGGCCGATCCACAGCTGTTGCGGCACCTCCTGATCCCATGCAACAGACCGCTCGCTGCCGTTGATTTCAAAGGTCAGGCGATTTTTGCGCCCGGCGCTCACCTGTGAAACGCTAAAGCAGCCTTTGCTGCCGTCGTCAAAGCGGAACAGCACTGAGCCAAAATCTTCGGTGGTGACCGGTTTTTCTTCATACTGCGCATTTTCGTCATGAGTGAAGGTGTGATTGCCTGCCACGTTTGCCTTGCGCGTCGGCCAGACGATGGATAAATCGGCCATCACCTCGATGATGCGCCGTCCGGTAACAAACTGCACCGTGTCGCACCAGTGCGAGCCGATATCCGCCACCGCGCGCGATGCGCCACCGAGCGCCGCATCCACCCGCCAGTTGTAGTCCGTTTCCAGCAGCATCCAGTCCTGCAGATAGCTGCCGTGCGCGGCGAAGATCCGCCCGATGCTACCCGCCCTCATCATGCTTGCGGCCTGGCGCACCATGGCAAACTGGCGATAGACAAAGCTGACGCCGTGAATCACCCCTGCCTGCTCCGCCAGCGCTACCAGCTCACGCGCTTCGCCCGGGGTCATGCACAGCGGCTTCTCGGAGAATACGTGCTTTCCCGCGCGCAGGATCTGGCGGTTAATCTCCGCGTGCAGATGGTTTGGCGTGCAGTTGTGCACCACGTGTAAATCCGGATGTGCAAGCAACGCCTCCACGCTGTCGAAGGCGTGCGGCACGTTAAGCTGACGCGCTTTTGCCTGCGCCTCGGCAAACGTACCGTCGCAGAGCGCCACCACCTGCACAAACCCGAGACGCCGAAGCGCCTCGATATGCGCCGGGCCAATAAACCCGCTGCCGATAATGCCGACGTTAATCATCGTTGCCTCCTGCGGCAAAATCATCAAACGCGCGCCCGGAGACCGGAATGATGTGACGGCGAATAAACTCGCTGCCTTCGCGGGCACCGGTATCGCCGTCCTTAAGGCAGCACTCCCACTCCAGCACCGCCCAGCCGTCGTAGTCGTACTGGGTCAGCTTGCTGAAGATGCCTTTGAAGTCGATCTGCCCGTCCCCCAGTGAGCGGAACCGCCCGGCCCGGTTGAGCCACGGCTGGTAGCCACCGTAGACGCCGCTGCGCCCGTTGGGGCGAAACTCGGCATCCTTCACGTGAAACGCTTTAATACGCGCATGGTAGATGTCGATAAAGGTCAGGTAGTCCATTTGCTGGAGCAGCATATGGCTTGGGTCGTAGAGAATGTTGCAGCGCGGGTGGTTATCAACAAGCGCCAGAAAACGCTCAAAGGTCACTCCATCGTGCAGATCTTCCCCCGGATGCAGCTCAAAGCAGACGTTCACGCCCTGCTCGTCAAAGGCGTCCAGAATCGGGCGCCAGCGGGTTGCCAGTTCCTGGAACGCCGCCTGAAAACGCTGCTCATTGTGCGGCGGCCACGGGTAGAAAAACGGCCATGCCAGCGAGCCGGAGAAGGTGGCGTGCGCCTTCAGGCCTAATCTCGCCGAGGCCACAGCGGCCTGTTTCAGTTTTTCTGTGGCCCATGCCTGCCGGGCGGCGTCATTGCCGCGCACGGCTGCAGGGGCGAAGTGGTCAAACGCGTCACTGTACACCGGGTTCACCGCCACAAGCTGGCCTTCCAGATGGGTCGACAGCTCGCTGATCACCAGCCCGTGCTCCGCCAGCGTGCCGGTGATGTCATCACAATAGGTCTGGCTTTCAGCCGCTTTCTGCACATCAAAAATAGCCGGATGGTTACAGGGGATCTGCACCGCCTTATAGCCCATCGCTGCCGCCCAGCCCGCCAGCCCGTCGAGCGTGTTGAACGGTGCATTCACACCAATAAACTGCGACAGAAAAATACCCGGTCCCTTAATCGTTCTCATACCACCTCCAGAACATTACGCCTTGTCATCGTCATACTTAAACGTGAGAAGGAAAATCAGCGCGATCGCCGCGGCAGCCACCGCAGGGATCCACCAGAACGTGACCCACGCCTGCGGAACGGCCTGTCCGGCCACCAGGCGGTTATAGAGCGCGCCGGATATCTGCGAGCCAAGCAGCATGCCGATGCCGTAGGTGAACATCACGATCAAGCTCTGCGCCTGACCTTTGACCTTTTCGCCTGCGACCCGGTCGGTATAGATAAAGCCGACAACAAAGAAGAAATCGTAGCAGACGCCGTGCAGCAGAATGCCGAGATAGAGCAGGATGCGCCCCTCTTCACTCACGCCCAGCGCAAACATGGCGTAGCGCACAAACCACGCCAGCATGCCGATCAGCAGCATGGTCTTCACGCCCAGGCGGCGGAACAGCAGCGGAATGACCAGCATGAAGAAGATCTCAGACATCTGCCCGAACGACATGGCGGTACTGACATCCGCAATACCCGCATCCGCCAGATACGAGGCGGTGTAGGCGTAGTAGGTCCCCAGCGGGACGGAGATCAGCATCGCGCAGACGGAAAAGACGAAAAAGTGGCGGGTTTTAAGCAGCGCAAAGGCATCCGCGCAGAAGAGATCGCGAACCTGCACCGGCAGCCCTTTCGCGGGAGCAGGCGTGTGCGGTAACGTCAGGCTGTAGAGAGCCAGCAGCACGGAGCTGACTGCCGCCACCTGGAAGATGGTGACGCTTGCCGCCACGCCGGTGACGCCGATGAAAATGCCCGCCACAATCCAGCCGATAGTGCCAAACACGCGCACCACCGGGAAGGTTTTATCCACGTTCGCCAGGCTGTGAAAGGCGATATTGTTGGTCAGCGCCAGCGTCGGCATATAGCAGAGCGTGTAACCAAACAGCAGACCGATCAGCAGCGCACCGTTTTCAGCAATCAGCGCGCCCGGCACAAACCAGAGGATTGCCGCCCCGGCCAGATGCATCACCGCCATCACCTTTTGCGAAGCGAAGAAGCGATCCACCAGCATGCCGAGCACAAACGGCGACAGAATAGAGGCGATAGGCCCGGCGGAGAACGCATCGCCAATCAGCAACGACATGTTGTGCTGGGTCATCACCAGACCCAGCGTGACCGACCAGCTTCCCCAGATAAAAAACTGCAGAAACATCATCAGCGACAGACGCGGCACCAGCAGCCGGTGCGGTGCTATCGCCTTTCCACTACTTTCAGTTGTTGACACCATGATAAGCCTCACCCTAAAAAGTAATCGATTACAAAATAGTTCAAACAAAAAAGTAATCGATTACAAAACAAAGATCCTGTGGATCGTAGAAGATTTGGGAGGGGGGTCACGATAAAGATGAAGCAGTGTTTTGTAGGCCCGGTAAGCGCAGCGCCACCGGGCGTGAAGGCAGATGCGGCCGGGATGCGGTCGGGTTTGGTGCGGTCTGGTGCCCTCACCCCGGCCCTCTCCCACAGGGAGAGGGGGCAAACATTAAAAACGGCAACCAGGTTGCCGTTTTGCTTTTACCTTCGAGAGAGCTTAAACGCGATAAACAGGAACACCACCCACACCGGCAGCAGCATCGCGGACAGACGCATGTCGTCGATGGTGCACATCAGCACCAGGATCATCGCCAGGAACGCAATACAGATGTAGTTGCCTGCCGGATAGAGCAGCGCCTTAAACTGCGTCTCACGCCCCTTGCGGCGCATCGCGGCGCGAAAACGCAGGTGCGCCAGGCAGATCATGATCCAGTTCAGCAGCAGCGTGGCGACAACCAGCGCCATCAACAGACCAAAGGCGGATTTCGGCAGCAGGTAGTTGATCAGCACCACCAGCGACGTAATGGCCCCGGAAAGCAGCAGAGAGTTGACCGGCACACCGCGGCGGCTGACGCGGGTGAGGAATTTCGGGGCGTTCCCCTGCACCGAAAGGCCAAACAGCATGCGGCTGTTGGAGTAAACCCCGCTGTTATAGACCGACAGCGACGCCACCAGAATGACGAAGTTCAGCGCCGACGCCACCACGTTGCTGTTCAGATCGTGGAAAATCATCACAAACGGACTGCTGTCGGACTTCACTTCCACCCACGGGTAGAGCGCCAGCAGTACCACCAGCGAGCCGATGTAGAACAGCAGAATACGGTACACCACCTGGTTAACCGCTTTTGGAATGCTTTTATGCGGATCGCGCGCTTCGGCCGCGGTGATCCCAATCAGCTCCAGCCCGCCGAACGAGAACATAATCACTGCCAGCGACAGGATCAGCCCCTTCCAGCCCGTCGCCAGGAAGCCGCCGTGCTGCCAGAGGTTGTCGAGAGTGGCACGCTCGCCGCCGTGGCCGGAGAACAGCAGCCACAGACCAAAGCCGATCATGCCGATAATCGCCAGCACCTTGATCAGCGCGAACCAGAACTCGGTTTCACCATACAGGCGCACGTTCACGAGGTTAACGGCGTTGATGATAATAAAGAAGGCCGCAGCCCAGACCCACGTTGGCACCTCGGGCAGCCAGTACTGCATATAGATGCCTGCGGCGGTCAGTTCGGCCATTCCCACCAGCACAAACATCACCCAGTAGTTCCAGCCGGAGAGGAAGCCTGCGAACGGGCCCCAGTATTTATAGGCAAAGTGAGCGAACGAGCCTGACACCGGCTCTTCGACGACCATCTCGCCGAGCTGGCGCATGATCAGGAAGGCGATAACCCCGGCGATACCGTACCCCAGCAGGACCGCCGGGCCAGCCATCTGAATGGCGGGGCCGATACCCAGGAACAGCCCGGTACCGATCGCGCCGCCAAGGGCAATTAACTGAATATGTCGATTTTGCAAACCACGTTGCAGCGTCGGGTTCTGTTCCGACGAAGCTTCAGCGCTACCGTTGCCTGAAGCGGATGACGCGTCTTTCACGTCCTACCCCTGTCTCTTTTTTAGAAGGGGCACGTTTTAACACTTCATGCTGGTGGTAGCAAGTTTAACGCCGGGCCACTGCGTGCACCCGGCGGATAAACGTCACGAACCGATGATCCCACCGTCCGCTTTGGTGATCACCACCGTCGACGAACGCGGACGTCCGTTCGGGTTCGCGTCTGGCCAGTTGGAAACAGCACGCGGATTGGCCGGGTCGGTAATATCATCCCCGCCCTCTCCCGGATGCTGAATGTTAATAAACAGCGTGCGGTTGTCCGGCGTAAACGCAATCCCGGTGATTTCACACCCGCGTGGGCCGGTCAGGAAACGGCGATACTCATTGGTGCCCGGAATGGTAGCCACCATCTGGTTATTGCCCATCCCTTCGTACGCTTTCTTATTAATGGTGCTGGAAGAGACATCGGTCTGGATCCACAGCACGCCCTGGTGATCGAACGACAGGCCATCCGGGCTGCCGAATGCTGCACCCTGCATGGAGCCTTTGGCCTTCGGATCGTCGCTGTCGGTACGCCCGGCCATCACCAGAATATCCCACTTAAAGCGAGCGGCGGCCGGATCGGCTCCCTCTTCGTGCCAGTGCATAATATGACCAAACACGTTGTTGGCACGCGGGTTGGCGGCATCGACCGGCGCCTTGCCCTCCTTCCCGCGATCGCTGTTGTTGGTGAGCGTACAGTAGACGCTGCCGCTGGCGTGCGGATCGACCGCAATCCACTCTGGACGATCCATTTTCGTCGCCCCCACCACGTCGGCCGCCAGACGGGTTTTGATCAGCAGATCGCCCTGGCTTTCGAAACCGTTGCTTTTATCCAGGCCATTCTGCCCGAAGATCAGCGGCAGCCAGTCGCCGCTCCCCTCCTCGTTGAACCGGGCAACGTACAGCGTGCCGGACGTCAGCAGCTGCATATTGGCTTCACGGTTTGCAGGATCGTATTTTTTGTCCGAGACGAATTTATAGATGTACTCAAACTTCTGGTCGTCCCCCATATAGACCACCACGCGGTTATCGGCGGCGAGCGTGACGGCGGCGCCTTCATGCTTGAAGCGGCCCAGAGCGGTGTGCTTGCGCGGCGTGGAGGTGGGATCGTAGGGATCAATCTCCACCACCCAGCCGAAACGGTTGGGTTCGTTAGGGGTTTTATCGACGCTGAAGCGGTCATCCACCTCGTTCCAGCGGTAGGATTCATCGCTGTCGCTGATGCCGTAGCGTTTTTCCAGCGGATTAAGATCGGCTTTTTTGACAAAAATATCCGACCAGTTCTCCTCGCAGGTGAGATAGGTGCCCCACGGCGTATGGCCATTGGCGCAGTTTTGCATGGTGCCCAGCACGCGTTCCCCCTGCGGGTCAGCGGCGGTTTTCATTAAGTCCTGATGCCGCGCCGGGCCGGTAAGCTGCATCGGCGTATTGACGGTAATGCGGCGGGCATACGAAGACGGGCGAACCACCTGCCAGTCGCTGCCCGATTTTTTCACTTCCACCACCGACACGCCCATCGCGTTCTGCCCCTTGCGGGCCTTGTCGAGATTCCAGTTGGCCGTGCCGTCGGTAAACAGCATCCCGTTATCGATGTACTCATGATTCAGCGCCAGCAGGCCATGTTCCGGGTTTTGTTTCCCTTGCGGCAGGCTAAACCACGCCATCCCGTCGTGGTGCATGCCCGCCTGCACGGCCTGTTCGTCGGTGGTGTTGCTGGCATCCTGTTTAAACGTCGGCATGTTGTTCTTGATCCCCGTCGGGTCACCCCAGCGATAAAACGGACGGGCGATATAGCCTTCCGGCACCCTGACCGTATCTTCCGTGGATACGTCGATGCTGGTAAAGCCCAGGGAAACCGCTTTTGCCAGTGCAGATGGCTTTGATACTGCGGCAATGGCGCTTTCAGGTTTGATCAGAAAAGGGAATGAAGCGGCAGCACCCGCCACGGCGCCCATCTGTAAAAAACGGCGGCGGGAGAGGAATACCTCCGCAACCTCGGAGAATACCGGGTTAGCGCTGCGGTTAGTGATATCGTCGCGATGTTCTTTTTTAAATACGGATTTGAGGGGTCTGCCCATAGCGGCTTCCTGTCATTGGCCAAGAGGTAAAGGTCTGGAGGCCAGTGTAAGAAGCTTTTATTACAATTTTATAACAAGGTACGGAAGGATGGGGGCATCCCTGCCCCGGATAACGAGGTGGAACGCTTAGAACTCGTAGCCAACCGAGACCTTAAAGGTACGCGGTTCGCCCTGCGTGATGTAGGTGCCGGAATCGTCAACGCTGGACCAGTAGTTTTCGTTGGTCACGTTGTCGATGCCCGCGCGCACCGTCATCTGGTTTTCATTGTGGTTCACCGCGAAGCGATAGCGCATGCCCAGATCCAGCGTGGTATCGCTGTCGAGCTTTTTGCTGTTCGCGAGGTCGGCATACTGCGTGCCGGAGTGGTTGACGCGGGCGGTAGCCGTCAGGCCCTCAATCGGTTTGATGTCGTACTCTGCGCCCAGCACGGCGTAGAAGTTCGGGACACCAATGGCATCGTTGCCCTGATTCACGCCGTTTTTGGTTTTGGTCAGCTCGGCCTGCAGCCAGGTGGCGCTGGCGTTCAGACGCATCCCGAGCATTGGCTCGCCGAAGACGTTCAACTCTACGCCACGGTTACGCTGCTCAGCGTCCAGGCCGTAGTGACCGCTGTCGTCGAGGATCGCCGACGGCATTTTGATCTCAAACAGCGCCAGGGAGCCGCCCACGCGGCCAAAGTCCGCCTTCACGCCCACTTCATTCTGCTTAGAGTGAACGATACCGGTGCTCTGGCCGTAGTTGGTGGCCGTGTTGGGCGCGGTTTTACCTGGCTGCAGCGCTTCGGTGTGGTTGGCGTAGAGTGAGATTTCCTCCCACGGTTTATAAACCACACCGTAGGTTGGCATCCAGCGGCTGCCGTCAAAACCGTCCGCGTCGTTTTCCGCACCGGTAATTTTGTTGTACCCGCGAATGACCACTTTCTGATGACGTGCACCAGCGGTAAACAGCAGCTTGTCATCCAGCACGCCCAGGGTATCACTCAGCAGCCAGCCCTGAGTGCGGGTGCGCCCGCTGGTCAGCGGATCGCTGTATTTGCCGCCAGAGCCGTTGAAATTGGAGCTGTCCGGCATCGCGACGCCGGTGTTGTGGTAAATGTTGGTGGTTGGATTATCCGCCGTCGCCGACATTTTCCAGGCGATTTTTTCGTTTTTGGTCATCGCGGAATACCCCACGTTGACCTTGTGCGAGACAAAGCCGGTAGTGAAGTGACCGCGTATCCCCGCCATACCGCTGACGGAATCGCTGATACGGTTGGTATCTAGACGGCTGACCGTGGCCTTACCGCTCTTGTCCACCAGCTTCGGCGCACTGTAGATCCCCTCTTCGTGCGCGTGCTGCGCGCCGAGACCGGTATAGGCCGTCCAGTTGTCAGTGATGTCGTACTCGCTGCGCCACATCCCGAACTCGTTTTCAATGTCACTGTAGGCCCATTTCTGCGAGAAGTTACGATCGTTTTTCGGCGGCTCTGGCACAAAGTCCACGGCGGAAATGTTGACGCTGGTCGGGCTGCCGTGGAAGGTTTTCTTCTGATAGCCCAGATCCAGCGAAGTGCGGAAATTGTCGCCTTTGTAATCCAGACCGGTGGAGAGCAGCGTGGTGCGGCGACGGTCGTTCGGCACGCCGGTTTCCCCTTCCCGGTGAACCAGGTTCACGCGCGCGCCGAACTGATCGTTGTCGCCAAAGCGTCGGCCAGCATCGAGCGTGGTGCCAATCTGTGAGTCGGAGGTGTAGTCCACGCCCACTTTCGCCTGCGGGACGTCGCCCGCATGTTTTGGCTCAAGGTTAATCATCCCGCCCACGCCGGAGCTTGCCGCGCCGTTCATCAGCGAGTTTGCCCCTTTGAAAATTTCAATGCGATCGACCATCTGGGCATCCACCACCTGACGCGGCAGCACGCCGGACAGGCCGCCAAAGGTCATGTCATCGCCGTCAAACTTCAGGCCACGAATACGGAAGGTTTCGGCGCTGTTACCGTAACCCTGAACAAACTGCACGCCCGCATCGTTGGCAACCACATCAGCAATGGTTTTCGCCTGCTGATCTTCCACCAGCTTCGAGGTGTAGCTGATGATATTAAACGGCACGTCCATGGCATTCTGCTGGCCGAGCATCCCCAGACGGCCGCCGTTTGCCACCTGTCCATCCAGGAAGGCGGGTACCAGCTGGTCGCCGCCGGGAGTGAAATCAGGCCCGGTGGCAGACTGGACGACCATGGTGTCTTCTGGCTTTGCCTCTGCCGCAAGGGCAGCGTGGGTCACTGCGCCAATGGCGAGCGCCAGCAGTGTTTTATGCATTCTGGTGTTGTTCATAATGGACTCATTAAATGTGCGCGCAAAAATGGCCCGTTGTCGGGCCTTAGAAAAGCTTATGTGTAATGCAAATGAGAACTATACGCATTATATCTGCGTTAGCAAGTGTAACCGCGCGTTTCGGCCTGAGGCCAGGGGGTTAAATGAAGCCGGGGAAGAGAGAGGTGTTACAGAGGAAAAGCGTGACGCACAGCCACCCCGGATCCGGGATGGCTGCAGGACATTATTTTTTCTTGTAAATATCGGCCGTGCCGTGAATTTTGTTGTTGGTATTACCTGACGTGAGCACCAGTACGTCGGCACCTTCTTTATCTGCTTTTTCAATCAATTCTTTCTTTGCATCATCAACAGAGACTTCATTTGAAGTGCTTACCGTACCGATTTTTTCATACTGCGATTCGACTTTCTCGAATTCATTTTTCGTCAGCAGTTCAGCCGCAAAGGTATTGGTGGTAAACAGAAACGCCGTTCCCAGCAAAATAGCAGTCGTCTTTTTCATAACCTTTTTTCCTTGAGATTAATCAGCAACTACGAAAAACCTCACACATGATGGTGAGGTTTTATGAGCATGGTAGAGAATCTAAGGAAATGCCACACGTTAAGGAAAATTCTTTTATAACAACCCGTTGGATTAAATTACTAACGAACATTAAGAATATTCAAAAACGCGCGCCGTACCAGCAATATCAATACGCACCGCCGCCCCAGGGTGCCATCCAGGCTGGCTGACGGTTTTCAGGGTAATCGGCTCCGTTTGTCCGGCTAACGCCAGCGTCAGCGTGGAGAGCTGGCCGGTGAAATCCACATCAACAATCGACACCGGGCTTTCGTGCGCCGCGCATGCCGTCACGTGCAGTTGCTCAGGGCGCAACATCACTTTGCCCTGCCCCGTCGCCTGGGCGTTGTCCGTGGGCACCTCGCCCAGCGCGCAGAGCGCATAGCCGCTGGCGAGCTGAGCAGGCAGGATCACCGCATCCCCCAGGAACAGCGCCGTCTCTTCATCCACGGGCTGGCTATAGACCTGATAAGGGGTACCGACCTGAGTGAAACGCCCGGATCGCATGACCGCCACTTGCGTGGCAAAGGACAACGCTTCGTTTTGATCGTGAGTAACCAGGATCGAGGCCACGCCCGCTTCCGCCAGCAGGTCAGCCGTGGCCTTACGCGTCATGGCGCGCAGGCCGGTATCCAGCGCCGAGAAGGGTTCATCCAGCAGCATCAGGGAAGGACGCTGCGCCAGCGCGCGGGCAAGCGCCACGCGCTGCTGCTGGCCGCCGGAAATCTCATGCGGCCAGTGCGTGGCGAGTTGTCTGTCAAGCGAGACCATCTCCATCAGTGCTTCCACGCGCTGGCGCTTCTCGTGGCGGGTACCGTCTAATCCCCAGGCAATGTTGTCTGCCACATTAAGATGCGGGAAGAGCGCCCCCTCCTGAGGTACAAAGCCAATTTTACGCAGATGCGCAGGAATAAAGTTGTTCTGATCGAACAGGATTCGGCCCTGCATCACGATCCGTCCGCTATCCGGCGTTTCGAACCCGGCAAGGATACGCAGCAGCGTGGTTTTACCCGACCCTGACGGCCCGACAATCGCCGTCCGGCTTCCCGGCGCGACGCTCAGGTTTAAGCTGTCGAGCACCTGCGCATCGGAAAACGATTTAGAAATGGACGTTAATTCAAGCATCTCATAGCCCTGCAATTTTTTTGGACTGCATATAAAGAATGGCGGTCAGCGGAAGTGAAATCAAAATCATCAGCATGGCGTAAGGCGCAGCGGCAACATAATCGATCTCGCTGGTCAGCGCCCAGAAACCGGTGGACAGCGTGCGCGTTCCCAGCGGGGAGAGCAGCAGCGTCGCCGTCAGTTCGTTACTGACGCCAAGGAAGACCAGCGCCGCCCCTGCCGCCGCACCGGGCGCGGCCAGGCGCATGGTGACGCTCCACAATGCCTTCGCGGGCGTGCTGCCCAGACTGCGCGCCACGTTTTCGAGCTCCACCGGCGCCTGGGCAATCCCGGCCCGCAGGTTAATGAGCGCACGGGGCATAAACATCAGCAGATAAGCCAGGAACAGCGTAATTTCGGTCTGATAAATCGGACGTGCATAGTGAATGGTGACCGTGACCAGCGCGAGGGCGGTGACGATCCCCGGCAGAGAGCTGGTGATGTAAATGCACCCTTCCAGCATCCGGAAGATGCGGTGCGGATAACGGATACCGAGCCAGGCGATGGGAATGACACAGGCGGTGGTCAGCAGCGCGCCGCCCACACCGAGCATCAGCGTCTGGCGCAGCGAGTGCCAGAGATCGGCGCTCATCCAGTTCTGTACGCCGCCAAGCCATATCCAGCGACACAGCACAATGAGCGGTACGCCCAGCGCCAGCACAATCAGCACGAGGAAAAACAGCTGGCCCAACACCGCTGCAACAGGCTTTAGCGGCCAGCGCGTCTGTTCACGTGCCGCCCCTGCGCCGATGCGCGCATAACGGGCTTTCCCGCGGGTGACCCCTTCCAGCAGCAAGATGGCCAGACAGCATAGCGCCAGCACACCCGCCAGCATATTTGCCGCCGGGCCACTGAATGTCGACTGGAACTGGTCGTAAATGGCGGTGGTGAAGGTATCAAAGCGGATCATCACGTACAGGCCATATTCCGCCAGCAGATGCAGGGCCACCAGCAGCGCACCGCCGCAAATCGCGAGCTTAAGCTGCGGTAATACCACGCGAAAAAAGACCCGCCACGGCGGCGTGCCGAGGGAAGCGGCAACATCTTCAAGCGTTGGATCCAGACGACGCAGCACCGCCGCCACGGGCATATAGATAAACGGGTAGTAGGCTAACACGGAGAGAAACACGCCCGCAGAAAGCCCATGCATGGAAGGCACCACGCTCACCCAGGCGTAGCTTTGCACGAACGCGGGTATGGCCAGCGGAGCCACCGCCAGCGCAGACCAGATCCCCCGCCCGGCGAGCTGAGTACGTTCCGTCAGCCAGGCTATCGCCACGCCGGTGACGATACAGAGTGGCACCGCTAAGGCCGTCAGCCACAGCGTGTTGCTGAGCAGCTCAGCAACACGCGGGCGAAACACCAACGCCTTAATGGTTTCCCAGCCCGTCTCAATGCCAATGGCAATGATAAAGCCCAAAGGCAGAAGCGCCATTAATGAAAACAGGACAGCTAACGCAACCATCGGCAGCGCAGGACGCCTGCGGGCAGGCTCCCGCACTCTGTTTTTGCCGATGTCGAGACTCAGACCAGACATAGGACGTTCACTTTACTCTCAGGATCACAGCAGGCCAGCTTGCGTCATCAGCGCGATGACTTTTTTACTGTTAAGCGTGGAAGGTTCCACTTTCGGTGCATCCAGCTCGTTCAGCGGCACCAGTTTCGGGTTAGAGGCCGCATTCACGCCCACCGCATATTCAAAGGCGTTATTGGTGCGCAGGCTATCCTGCCCTTCTTTGCCGGTGATGTATTTAATGAAGGCCTGTGCCTGCGCTTTGTGTTTGCTGGACGCCAGCACGCCGCCGCCGGAGAGGCTAACAAAGGCGCCCGGATCCTGGTGTTTGAAGTAGTAGAGCTTAGTGTTTTTGCTGTTTTCACCCGTTTTGGACTGATCGACAAAACGGTAGTAGTGATAAATCACCCCGCCATCAATCTGACCGGCGTTAACGGCTTTCATCACCGTGCTGTTGCCTTTATAGGCAACGAAATTGGCTTTCATCGCTTTGAGCCACTCAAGGGTGGCCTGCTCGCCTTTCAGAGCCAGCATTGCGCTGACGATCGCCTGGAAATCGGCTCCTGACGGAGAGGCAGCCCAGCGGCCTTTCCACTCGGGTTTAGCCAGATCCATCAGCGATTTTGGCAGCTGCTGCTCGCTCAGTTTTTCCGGGTTATAGACAAACACCGTGCTGCGAGCGGCAATCCCGATCCAGCGACCGTGTGCCGGACGATACTCCGCCGGTACCTGCTTTAATGTCTCTGCATCTAATGGCGCAAACAGTTTGGCGTTATCAACCAGCACCATTGACGGCGAGTTTTCAGTTAAAAATACATCCGCAGGCGATGCGCTGCCTTCCTGCACCAGCTGGTTGCCCAGCTCGCTGTCATCGCCATTACGCAGCGTGACCTTAATACCCGTTTCTTTGGTAAAACCGTCTACCCACGACTTCACCAGATTTTCATGCTGCGCGTTATAAACAACGATACCTTCGTTGTTATCAGCGGCAACCGATTGAGTTGAAAGGAAAAGTGATGAAGAAAACAGGGCAAGCGAGAAGCATGACAGCAGGCGAGAATTCATGAACATATCCTTAATAGACCAACGTGATAAACAACAAAGGGCTGTGTGGGACAGGATTAAAGCATACAACAACGCTAATGATAATTACTATCAATCGAGTTTAGACGTAAAAGTGTAAAATTCGTTTTTAGCAGATTTAAGAATGATAAAAACCCAAATTTTAATGCGAGATAATTTTTAGATTAAGAAAACCTTAAGCCTGCCAACAATGAAATTCATTAGCCTTCTATTTATTCTGACGCGAAGGTAAATGTGTTATTCATGCCCCCGGCATATATAAAAAAAGCCCCGATGCTTCGGGGCTTTTTATGCTTATCCGGAGGCAGCCAAATTTATAAGGCCACTATTTTAAAAAGCATCACACAGACGCGTGAGGGGCGTACATCGGATAGGTGAAGAACAATAAATGCACGCAGTTCAGCCCAAAATGGAAGAACGTTGCAACCCAGAGCCTGCCGCTCCACATCCACGCCAGGCCGTAAATAATACCGGAGAGGCTGGCAAAAATAATCAGCAGTAAACCGCCGCTATAATGCATTAGCCCAAAAATGAGTGAGGCAATCAATAGCGCTACAACAGGATGCACAACCCGGGACAAGCGCTGCTGCAGATAGCCTCTGAACAAGGCTTCCTCGGCTAAAGAGACGAAGAAAATATTCGCAAGGGCAAATTGAGCAAACCATTCTGGCGCATGCGGCTCAATTCTCAGCCCGCCCAACGCAACAGCCAGAAGTAACAGCGCGGGTATCGCCAATACCAATATTCCCCAGCCTACCTTGCCAGCTTTATAAAGGGGTTTTGCTACGAATAACGTTGGCATGCACGTAATTAAAAAGAACGGCACCACTGCCTTGTCCATATTAAAGTACATACTGAACGGTATGCTTTGCGGACCAACAACGACAGCGTCCAGTACCTTCGGGTTATGGAAGCCAGGGATCGCATGCAAAACCCGGGCAACGGCGATGACCACGCACAGGCCCTCGACCAGATAAGTATATTTATTATTTTTATTACGTAGCCATTCAACAACAGACCAGCCAATAACGATTAATGCAATCACCAGCAGCGCCGGGGCGTCAAGAATGCTCTGTTTCCAGCCGAGAAATGCCGTTAACCCCAGCATCAGGTAAGCCAGGCTTTTATTCAGGGAAAGTGCGGCAAGCGAAGTTGCGAGTAGATACCACATAAATGTCCTTCATGATTGGCATGTACAACAGTGAAATGAATGTCGTGCCGGAGGCATCCCACGGGGAAGCCATAAATAGGGTGCCGACTACCGGAATCGAACGGGTGACCTACGGATTACACGTCAGTTGCTCTACCTACTGAGCTAAGTCGGCGTTGGTCCGCCACCGGAGCCTCGAACCCCGTACTACAACATCCTGGTTGTCGCTCTTCCCGATGAGCTAGTGGCGGTATGGTGGCCCTGACTGGAACTACGCCAATGACCGGTCGATGGCGGAACAAACGTTCTGACCGACAGGCTACAGAGCCGGGTTCAGAATGATACACATCTGGAATTAACCATGCAAATCAGATGGTTAAAAGCTGGTACAGAGTGAAGGATCGGTAGCGGTTGGTCGGTCTGGGGAAGAGTGGGCTGGATTAAGGCTGAGACTAAATGGCACGCCCTGTAGGATTCGAACCTACGACCTACGGCTTAGAAGGCCGTTGCTCTATCCAACTGAGCTAAGGGCGCACTGAGAAGAGTGAACTTCGCGGTGGTGAAACGCGAAGAATTATACGGTCAATGGCAGGTGAGTCAATGCCTTTTCCGTTTTCACCCCCGATTAGGGCTAGCTGATTGTAAATATGGCTGTTTTTTCAACATTCCCGGCCTTTCTTTCGTAGAATTTAGCGCTGCGAAAAGGCTTAGCTGCATTTAAGTAACGCCTGCTGTTTTCCTGAGCGTCAACTCGTCACACTAGTGTGAAGTATCCCGGCCGCCTGGAGGCTGACAGACAACAGGACAATGGAGTGACAGCGCAAAACCTGATCGATACGTCCCCCAGCTTGCAGCACCTCTCTCACGATATCGCGGGCATCAAACTTGAGCCTATCATCGCCCTCTCCTCGCAGCGCCAGGTTGGGGTGGAAGTGCTGAGCGTTCTGTCAGCAAGAGAGCAAAGCGAAGCATTTTTCAACGATCGGTCTGCGGAGTGGTCACTTACGCTGCTTGAAGCGCAACTTGTCGCGCTAAAAAATACCCCGCACTGTCATAATCTTTACGTCAATCTGCCGATAACCGTATTAACGCAGCCGGACGCCTTTCAGCGGCTTCTCCGGCTGCCTGCCGCACCGCTGAATATAGAAATTGTCGAGCCGGCAAGCTTTCTGGCGCTGTCTGACACAAAACGGCAGGACGTTCACCAGCGCCTGCTGCAGCTCAGAAGACAAGGCCACGGTATCTGGCTGGATGATATTGATGAAGCGATCGTCCAACCGTTTTTGTCCTGCCGGCTGCCGTTAACCGGCATAAAAATCGACAAGGAAGCATTCTGGCGTTTACGCGCCACCCCTGCGCTCGGGCAACTGGTGACACGTTGCTTTCAGCTTGCCGACAACGTGCTTATTGAAGGTATTGAGACTGAAAAGGATCATAGCCGGGCACGACAGGCAGGAGCAGGATTCGGCCAGGGGTACTACTGGCCGTCCTGGACATGGCCGGAGGAATAAAAAGCCATTTCCAGGAGGGAAGCCATGCGAATGACAGTGCGCCGTTACCGGCGGCGGCGTACAGGAAGTGATGCACTGGGATTTACGCACTCGCCTTTTGCTCCCCCCTTTTTCGACCGGCTCGAATTTTTGAGCCAGTCCATCCACCAACATCGCAAAACAGACGCGCCCTTTATTATTCTGGTCACGGAAGATCATTTCCTGCGCACCGGTTTTCTGAACGGCCAGTTTCCCCTGAGCAGCTGTAGCGACTACCCGACGCTGGACGAAGCCTTTCAGGCGCTCAACCAGTGGCCTGCAGCCCGTCTGGTGGTAGATATTGAAAGCCGTACCACGGCGCTTATAGAAAAGCTGGATCAGCTGAGAAGACACAGCCTGTATCCGCCCTTTCTCACGCCGTATCTGTTGGTCAGGGCGGATAATTACGACACCCGTCTGTTCTGTAAAGCGGCGGGGCCGTTTCATGTCCTTGAACGCCAGTCAACGGCGGCGGCACTCCAGCACAGCCTGATGGACATTAGCCCTCCACAGGGCTCCAGTAAAGAGTGGTTCTCTCGCGGCGAGTGGCCCATTTTACAGGAGCTGTCGCGGGGGAAGTCACTACGTCAGATCGCCCTGCTGCAGAATCGCCCCTACAGCCGCATTATCTATCGCCTGAGCTGCATTCTGGTGAAGCTCGGGCTTAGCCATCGCCAGGAACTGCTGCATCTTCTCAATAATCTCTCCGACTGCCCGTTTTACTCTTAACCTAACCCCTTATTTCCTAAAGATCTTTAGGAAGTTACTTACTAAAAAAGTTAATTTTATGTTAACCGTTAACATAAATCTCGAAATTACAACTATTCCTAATTTCTGACTCTGAACCACGTGAAATATTAAAGAATAAGTAAAGCGCAGCACTTTCATCCATGCGTTAAGGGATTGATGGTTCCGTTAACAGGATGATAATGATGTAAAAACAAGCAATTTGGTTGCACGCCCCTGGCGCTTAAAGCGAAGGCCGCAGAAGATTTTGCTCTTCCGGCATAGTATTTTTCTGATATCGGGGAGAGGTATCGGGATGAGGATGAGACGCGCTATCTGTGCAAATTCACGCCACTTCAGCAGCAGGTGAGACGTTTTACTGCCCCGCCATTTCATTAACAATTTTGCAACATATAGTGGTATCTGTTATTTTTTGTTATTACATAAAGATGAAAAGATGCGGTAAATCGAATAACAGGACATTTCCGCTAAATTTAAAAAAATAGCCATTCAGATCCAGAAGATAATACAAATCAATAATCATGAATTAATCTGCAGGCTTTTCGGAGAAAACTTACACGGTATAATAAGACGCGTACCAATTATGAATAAGAAAAACCTTTTTGCCGCCACCAGCCAAATGAGATGACCGCGCTGAGGCAATGACATTACCACTACGTTAACAAGGATGCTTTCGCTCTTTCCAGGGAAATACCACCCTATAAGGATCTGCAAATTTATCCTTCCGGCATTTCGAGAGTTTGAACCAAACTCAGCATAACGCTTTTAACAATCTGAGGCATAAAAAATGAAACCGGCATCCGTTATCATTATGGACGAACATCCTATCGTCAGAATGTCGATAGAAGTCCTGCTACAGAAAAATAAAAATATCACAGTCAAACTGAAGTCTGGCGACAGCCATGAAGTTCTCGACTGTATCCGCAATCACGCCATCGATCTGGTGATCCTGGACATTGAACTTACGGGCACCGATGGCTTCGCTTTATTGAAAAGAATCAGAAACTTAAACAAAGACATAAAGGTCCTGTTCCTCTCTTCCAAATCGGAGTCCTTTTACGCAGGCCGTGCCATCCGCGCCGGGGCAAATGGGTTTGTCAGCAAACGAAAAGATTTAGGTGAGATCTACAACGCCGTGGAAATGATTCTGATGGGCTATTCTTTTTTCCCGTCGGAAACGTTGAACTTTATTAATCACCTGGGCTCAGGGAAAGGGATGGCATCCGATATGCCATTATCGAACCGTGAGGTCACCGTACTGCGGTATCTGGCGAATGGCTTATCGAATAAGGAAATTGCCGAACAGCTGCTATTAAGCAACAAAACCATTAGCGCGCACAAATCCAATATTTATTCCAAGCTCGGTGTGCAAAGCATTGTGGAATTAATTGATTACGCCAAGGCACACGAGCTGCTATAACCTGAATTCACTCCCTGCAGTTTATCTGAGTTGCAGGGAGTGCGGTCAGCGCTAATTATAATTAATCATAAATGTGGCATCCGCATCGGCGCGTCCGGGCCGGGGGTTATCCGCTGTGGCAATATAATTAGCATAAAATGACAACACGGCATTACCCTGCGCATCTACCGCTACCGGCTGGCTGGCCTGCTGTAACGCAAGACGCGTTTTATCCGCATCCCTGATCTCCACCGCGACGTTATTCGCCGTACTGGCGTCATTCAACGCCAGCAATCCGCTGTCACTCCCGTCAGTTTTCCCGGAAAACGTAATTGATGCCGAGCCTGGCGGACAGCCTGTCAGCTTCAGCGTGAAGGGCATGGGCTGCGTGCGGCTCCCCGTGGTTCTGAGCTGCTTCGTCGGCCAGGTGCCCAGCGTGACGGTCTTGTCGCTGTCGCTGCCCTCTGCCACACAGGTAAAATCAACGATATTGCCGTACATCTGAATATTGATCTCGCCCAGCGCTGTGGCTGACCACGCGTTTGTCTGACACATCGTCAGGGCCAGCGCAGCGAAAGGCCATGTCCAGTTCCCCATCTCTTCCCCTTAATCGTAATCCACGCGCAGATAGCCGCGAGAGGTGAACCGGCCTTCTGCTGGCTTATTCCCCGTAATGCTCACCGGCCAGACCCGGATCCCCACCTGCGCCTGCGCGCTGTCATCCAGACGGAACGGAATTTTGCTGTTCAGGTTGTTAGGCGTCAGAGGCGTACCGCTATCGTTCGCCACGACAAACCCTAAATCCGGGTTATCGGAAACCAGCGCATTGCCCGAGATTTTTTCCGCCTCGATGCGCATCGTCAGATACGCATTGGCCTCCACATTGGTGCACTTAATGGCAATGGTTTTGCTTTGTGGTGAGACGTTCTGAGGACGATTGCCCGCCCCCGCCTGGCTGAACAACGACGCGCCAATATCACCAAAATCAAACTCCACCACCTGCCCGGCGTTAATCGCACAGCTTTGTGGTACCTGAATGGTGCCGCTGTAGCTGATGGTATAGACCGGCGTATTCAGCGGATCGGATGACGTGGTGGTGACATAGACGGTGAACATGGTCTGCTGGGGGATCACCACCATGTTGATAAACCGCCGTGTGACCCGCAGACGAAAGACCAGCTTCGAATCGGTGACAGGAAACGCTTTGTTGTTCGGAACGTTAGGGTGCTGCCCCATCTGAATGTAGTCTGACGGTGGATAGAAGGTGCCCGCGTAGTCATCGTGGATCTGCATTGCGCCATCAAGGTAGTCATTCAGCTTCACATACTTATAGCCATCAATTACCGTCGTTATCGGCAGGCTGGTGACATAACTACGCATCGTGGACTTTCCGGTTGTTCCTTTAGGGCAAATGGCGTTCACGCCCACCAGCCCGGATTTTTGCGCAAGGGTCACAATCTGCCCCGGTTTGTTATTGGAACTGTTAAAGACGTTTGAAAGATCGTATGAGATATCCTTCGGCACGCCCGTGGCGTTCTGGCAAACCGTCGCCCACGCGGGCATCGTGCTGCAGAGCAGCGCTAAGCTAAACACATTGCGTAAACTGCGCATCTTTGGGTTCCTGTTAACGGTCACAGCTTGCCCCCGCCATGGTAATGGCCTGGTTTTGGCTTTCAGGCGATAAACGATAGTGCGCACGACACTGGGACTGCATCCCATTGCCCCACTGAATAAGCAGCTCCCCTTCCAGCGGCAGCCCGCTCAGGTAAATCTGCCCGTCATCGCCCACCATACTGGTGACCCCGCTCTGGGTTTCACGGACCACGGCACCAAACGGCACAGGCTGGTTGCCGCGGGTCACGGTCAGCAGGGCGCGTACGCCGATACGGGTATCGAAGCTGGCGCGCACCAGCGCACCTTTGGTCGGTACTACGCTGCTGACGTTATTTTCGATGTCGGTGTTGTTACTCATGGAGTTGGTATCCAGCGCCACGCGGTTATAGCGGTAGACGGTGGCATACGGCATGACCGCGTAGCCTCGCCAGTCGGTTTTCACCCCGGTCTGGTTTTCCACGCTGACGCCCGAGGCTCCCGGCGCTTTGATCAGGACGTTAGTGTCGCCCAGCGGCTGGCTGAAGGTGACGCCGTCGGCATGGCCCACCACCCCACCGGAGAGCTGCCAGTTGAGATCATGCTGATCGCGCGCGTAGTTGTAGCCCACCCCCAGCGTGCCGTAGGTCGCCTGCCAGTTTGCGCTGGCGCTACCGCTTGAGCCGTTGGTGCTGGTGTGCCCCTGCGTAACGCTGTAGTTCAGGTTGCGATCTTCCAGCAGGGTGCCGCTGACCCCGGTTTGCCAGCTGGTATCACCGTCGCTGTTGCGGCTGGCTGAGGCCGTGGCGTAAGCGCGGTCGATGGCGCTGTTCCGGCGATATCCCTGACGGGTAAAGAGGCTGAACGGCACCGAGACGTTAAAGGACGCGATCCGGTCCGTGCCCTCTATCCCGACGGACTTGTTCCACGACCATGACAGGGAGTAGTTGATCCCTTTTACACCTCCGGCATAGCCGAGCTGATACCAGAGGTTCGACTGGCTGGTGCCCCAGTAGGTCTGCTCGCTGCCGGAGACATAGACTGAGCCGTAATCACCCAGCGACTGAGAGATGTTGAGCTGGAAGCGCCCTTTTTTGTTCCACGTCAGGTTGTGATAGCTCTGCACGTCCGGCACGCCGTCATCATCCTTGCTGTCGGCATACTGATAGCCTTCCATCGAACGCCAGGCCACATCATCCAGGGTGTAAAACCCTTTCGTGGAGTAGCGATAGCCCAGCAGCTGGAAGTTGGTGCCGAATCCGTTGAGTGATTTTGCATACAGGAAACGCAGGGACTGGCCTTCATGGCGGCTGTCGTCCGCCAGCTGGCTGCGGGCATGGGTGATATCGACCGACACCGCCCCCCAGTCACCGAGGTTTTTCCCGGCGCCAATGGCCACCGCGGTATAGCGCGACGCCAGCTGCGTACCGCCGTAGAGCGTGTAACCATTGGCCAGACCGGTAATCAGCGTGCCCTGGGTGAAGAACGGCGTGTCCTGATCGCTGTTACCGCTGCGGTAATCCCCTGCCACGAGGTCATACTTCCAGCGACCTTCACGCTGCAACAGCGGCACGGTGGAGTACGGCACGGTATAGCGTTGCTGGCTGCCGTCCTTCTCTTCTACGGTCACTTCCAGATCGCCGCTTGAGGAGGTAGGGTTCAGATCGGTAATGGCAAACGCGCCAGGCTGGACATAGCTCTGGTAGATAACATAGCCGTTCTGGCGAACAACCACTTTGGCCGGGGTACGGGCGATACCGCGCACGGTTGGCGCGTAGCCCTGCAGGCTGTCCGGGTACATGCTGTCGGACGAGAAAAGCCGCCCGCCGCGGAAACCGACGCTGTCAAAGACATCATTGCCGGTATTGCTGTCGCCCAGCACCAGCTCGCTTTTGAGCGGAATGACGGTGCGCTGTGCCCAGGTGCCGATGTTCTGCCAGTTACTGTGCCGCTGGCCGTTGTTTTGCGTATAACGCCAGGCGCCGTTATTGCGTAAACGCCAGGCGCCATAGTTCAGCCCGCTCTGCAGGTTCAGATAGTAGCTGTCATCCTCGCTTCCCCGGTTGCCGGTAAAGCTGTAGTTCAACAGCGCGGCGGGGATCCCTTCATCCCACTGTTCAGGCGGGATATAGCCACGGGCGCTGTTCTGCATCGCCACCTGCGGCAGGCTGATATTCAGACGCTGCGAGGCGAAATTAAATGCGACCAGACTGCCGGGGATCGCTGTCGCCAGCGGGACACAGGTGTCGTCCTGCACCTTTACCAGCTCGGGAAACGCGGCGAGGTTAACGCCAAACCGTTCCAGCATTTTACGCGTGATGCACGGCGCCAGTCCGCCCGCCACCGGTGGCGTATCGTCGGCCTGTTCAAAGCGCACGTCCTGGGTCGCGATAAACTCATCGTTACGCCAGATATCCACGCGATACACGCCGGGTGCCTGCTGGTGACCTTGTTCAAAACGCGATAAATCCGCCACGCTGGCGGTATCGTCGGACAAAAAGGCCGGGTTAAAGTAGCTTTCGCTCCAGCCCGACTGCGGCCAGAGCGTTGCCATCAGCGCCAGTGCAACCGGGCAGTAACGCCATTGATGATTATTCATCGCCCTGACTCTGCTCACAGGTTGACGCTACGCGCCGGAGTAATGGCACCGTAGTCATTGACGCTCTGCCAGGAGAGCGTACCGCCCGCACCAGCCGGCAGCGCCTGCTGTGCCGAATTTTTTGGCGCAATCATGATGTTATCCAGCGTCTGACCGCCCAGCTTCAGATTGACCAGCGTGATGTAATACGGTGAGGCGTTGCTGATCTTCAGATGCGAGCCAACGCGCTCAAAGCGCAGCTGAGAGAGCGCCTCTTCCGGCTGCATTGCCAGGTTATTCGGGCGCACAAACAGCTTGATACGCGACAGGATGGCCAGTTGCAGCACGTTGTTGTTTTCGGTTTTGGCTTTGTTCACTGACGGGATCGCTTTCACGTTCATGTAAAACAGCGATTCACGATCGGCAGGCAACGCAGGCCCGGCGTAAATAATGCGCAGCGTGTTTTCGCTGTCCGGCTCGCTGACAAACAGCGGTGGCGTGACGGCAAAGGTTTTTTCTTTTTGCCCGTTTGCGTTTTCGATCCACGCGTTAATTAAATAGCGTTCTTGCTTGTTACTGTTGGTGATCGCCAGTGAAGTTTGTTTAGCATCTGCCGGATAAATAACGCGCGTAGCTCCAAGTGCAATACCGCCGGACGCATTCGCGCTTGCAGAAACCATCATTAAAATAAACGATAAAATCAGTCCTGGTTTAATTAGGGTATTCATCAAAACCGTACCTTTAATAATGTGTTCGCAGGTGTTATGGATAAATCAACGTAAACCAGACATCCGACTGAATATTGCCTGGCACAAGGTGTTCGGAAATAGCCCGATATCGGGCGCTAAAATGAAACGCAAGCTCGCGGGTATCAATGGGCAGCCAGCTGACCGCCGTGGCGTTGGGGATAATCTGACGCTGCTGTTCGTCAAAGAGTGCCAGCCCCACCCCGCTGCTGATGGGTGTTTCACCGGGGCGCGATGTCGCCAGAAAAACCTGCGGGTCTTCCGCGGGCGTGATGCCCTGGAACTGGATCCCGACGGTGCGAGAAACATCCACGCTGCAATCCAGCAGCCGCACGGTAAAAGGCACATTTACGGTGGAAAAACTGCCCACCCCGGAAAACGAGTTGGTCCGGTATTGTCCCATATCGATGCGCATATTCTGGCTGTCTGGCGCCACGGCGCAGCCACCGTTCACCAGTTCACCCCGGAGGTGTACTTTGCCGCCGTCAATCACCACCGTATGGGCGAATGCCTGGGAAGCCATCGCAAGGGTTAACAGCAGTAGTGTTCCTGTCCTTGTCATCCTTCGTTCCTGGCCTGAGCGTATGACGGGCCTCATCCCTGAGGCCAAAACATCCCTGTACGGAGGAATTATTCGTATTTCATAACGAAAGTGGCGTCAGCGTTTGCCTGGCCTGGTTCAGTGGTCGCAGCAGTGGCTTTATAACGCGCGCTGAAATTCAGGGTGTTGGTGCCCTGGATCAGGTTCTGCGCAGCAGAGAAGGTGGCACCGTCTGGCGTCAGAACGCTGGATTTGCTGTCGAGGATCTCGATACCAACACCTTTCGCGGTGTTGTCGTTGCTACCGGAAGTCACTGCCAGCAGGGTTTTGTCAGTTGCGTCGATCTGACCGGTGAACGCCACAGCAGCCGTTTTCGCCACCAGCGGATCGCAATCGTTCAGTTCGATGGTGAATGGAATATTGGTGGTGGTATCACCCACTTTGGTGAATTTCGCGGTACGGTACTGACCGAGATTAACAGTCTGCTCGGAAGAATCGGTATTTACTGAACATGCAGCATTAACCAGTTCACCTTTAAAATGCACGGTACCGCCATTTACGGAAACTGGCGTAACCGGATCGGCAGCGTGAGCGGCACCCGCGACCAGGGCCAGTGAAGCAATAACAGTAGAAGCAATGTTGCTGAGTTTCATGTCTATTCCTTTAAAATGTAAATAACCCTTCCCGCGAATTTTCGGGAATAAGAAATACGTTCAATTGAAAAAATTGAAAGCTTATTTCGGAGGAGACAAAGTAGCTCAGGAAACTATTTTTAAATATGTCAAAACGCTGCCATTTTACCAGGTCACATCCTAATCCTGCCTAAGAAATTGACCATCACCCGAGAAGGGTCTTTACGCCCGCCGGAGGAAAACTCGCAAAGGGTGACTGACAGCGGCGCTCGCTTCTGACAAAATACAGGCCATCCCCCCTTTCAAACGTTACAGACGGAATCTTCTCTCTGATGGCAGCAAAGATTATTGACGGTAAAACGATTGCGCAGCAGGTGCGCTCTGAGGTCGCAGAAAAAGTGAAGGCGCGTAAAGCGGCTGGTTTTCGCGCACCAGGGCTTGCCGTTGTGCTGGTTGGTAGCAACCCGGCATCGCAGATTTATGTCGGCAGCAAACGCAAAGCGTGTGAAGAGGTGGGGTTCGTCTCCCGCTCTTACGATTTGCCGGAAACCACCACCGAAGCAGAACTGCTGGAACTTATTGACACCCTGAATGCCGATAAAGAGATCGACGGTATTCTGGTCCAGCTGCCGCTGCCGGCAGGCATCGACAACGTGAAGGTACTGGAGCGTATCGCGCCGGATAAAGACGTGGACGGTTTCCACCCGTATAACGTTGGCCGTCTGTGCCAGCGCGCGCCGCGCCTGCGTCCCTGCACCCCGCGCGGCATCGTGACGCTGCTGGAGCGTTATAACATCGACACCTACGGTCTGAACGCCGTAGTGATTGGCGCCTCCAACATCGTGGGCCGTCCGATGAGCATGGAGCTGCTGCTGGCCGGTTGCACCACCACCGTGACCCACCGCTTCACCAAAAACCTGCGTCATCACGTCGAGAATGCCGATCTGCTGATCGTCGCGGTCGGTAAGCCGGGCTTCATTCCCGGGGAATGGATTAAGGAAGGGGCGATTGTCGTGGACGTCGGGATTAACCGTCTGGAAAACGGCAAAGTGGTTGGCGACGTGGTTTATGAAGACGCCGCAGCGCGTGCCTCTTACATCACCCCGGTACCGGGCGGCGTAGGCCCAATGACCGTAGCAACACTGATTCAGAATACCTTGCAGGCATGCGAGGAGTATCACGACGTAGAGGACGCGTAACATGGCGACATTTTCATTAGGTAAACATCCACACGTTGAGCTGTGCGATCTGCTGAAGCTGGAAGGCTGGAGCGAGAGCGGTGCGCAGGCCAAGATTGCCATTGCCGACGGGCTGGTTTTCGTCGACGGCGTGGTAGAAACGCGTAAGCGCTGCAAGATTGTTGCCGGTCAGACCGTCAGCTTTGACGGCCAGAGCGTGACCGTTACGGCCTGAGCCGTCTGATGCCCTCACCCTAACCCTCTCCCACAGGGAGAGGGGATAAAAAAATCCCCCCACACCCATCACGGTTAATTATCGATCAACTTCAAATAATCACTATTTCATCTGTTGAAAAGTGAAAATTGTGTTGCGCGTTTTTCACGCTTTGCCCACGATAAGTAGAACGTTCTACTAAAACGTTCTACTTACAATAACAGCGCCAAAAAAAGCGCTTCTCGGGGGAAATCAGCATGAGTCTGATATCAGGGTTTGTTAAATCGCTGTCTAAGTTATCGATGATTGGTCGCGCCTTAATGCTGCCAATTTCACTGCTTCCCGCTGCGGGCCTGCTGCTGGCCTTTGGCGATAAGTTTCACCTGCCGCTGATGATGAACGCGGGTGGGGTTATCTTTGATAACCTGCCCATGCTGTTTGCCATTGGCTCCGCCGTGGGTCTGGCATCGGAATCCGGCATTGCCGCACTGTCTGCCGCCGTCTCGGTGTTTGTTACCAATATCACCATCAGTACCGTGCTGAGCATCACGCCGGAAATGGCCTCTCAGGGCGGAAAATACGCCATGGTGGTCGGCATCCCGACGCTGCAGATGGGCGTCTTTGGCGGGCTTATCTGCGGTATTCTGGCGGCGTGGTGCTATAACCGTTTCCACACCATGCAGCTGCCGGAGTTCCTTGGCTTCTTCTCCGGCAAACGCTTTGTGGCGATTGCCACGGCGTTTCTCTCGTTCCTGCTCGGCCTGCTGCTGCCCTACGTCTGGCAACACATTCAGGCAGGCATCGACGCGCTCTCCGTGGTGGTGAACGGCGATAATCAGGCCGCCTCAACCTTTATCTTCGGTCTGGTCGAACGCGCCCTCATCCCGCTCGGTCTGCACCATATCTGGTACCCCTCTTTCTGGTATTCATTTGGTGATTACACCACTCAGGCGGGCCAGGTGATCCACGGCGACCAGACCATCTGGTTCAAGATGCTGGAAGAAGGGGTGAAATCCTTCAGCAGCGACACCTACCAGAATGCTGGTAAGTTCATGCAGGGTGAATTCCCGCTAATGCTGTTTGCCCTGCCTGCGGCGTGTCTGGCGATGTATCATGAAGCGCATACCAAAAATAAAAAAATCGCGGCCGGTATTCTGTTCTCTGCGGCACTCACCTGCTTCCTGACGGGGATCACCGAGCCGGTGGAGTTCACGTTCATCTTCGTCGCACCGATCCTCTACGTCTTTAACGCCATTATGGCGGGCCTGGCGTACATGACCATGTATCTGCTGCACGCCCATATCGCCAAGTCGTTCTCGGCAGGCTTTATCGATTATCTGTCGTTCGGGATCCTGCCGTCATTCAACGGCTATCAGACCAACTTCCTCAATGCCATTATCATTGGTATTCCGATGGGCCTGATTTATTACTTCACCTTCCGTTTCGTGATCCGTCGCTTTGACGTGAAAACGCCGGGCCGTACCGAAGTGACCGCCAGCGCGGATGATAAATCCGATTCTGAACTCGCCACCGAAATCATTACCCTGCTGGGCGGTGCGCACAACATCGACTCCGTTGGCTCCTGTATTACCCGTCTGCGCCTGGAAGTGGCAAAAAGTGATGCGGTGGATAAAGATGGCCTGAACGGACTCGGTGCACGCGGCGTGGTCTTCGTGGGTGATAACGGAATTCAGGTGATTTTCGGTGCCAGAGCACAGTTTATCGCCCAGACCATGTCCACCATGATTGGCAAATAATAAGATGCCGGAACGACACGTCTCCTGTAGGCTGAGAGACGTGTCGTATCTGGCTGATAATCGGTAAATTTCAGGGAGCGGTTTTGAAGAAAGTCAGCATCATTGATGTCGCAAAGCACGCGGGTGTGTCGGTCTCTACCGTATCGCTGGTGCTGCGCCAGAAAGGGAAAATCTCCGAAGCAACGATCGAGAAGGTCAATGCCGCCATCACGACGCTGGGCTATGTTCATAACGTTGCCGCTGCTAACCTTCGCGCCAACACCTCCAACCTGATCGGCCTGATCCTGCGTGATTTTAGCGACAGCTTTTCCATCAAAGTCATGGCGAGTATCGTCCAGGAGCTGGAGAAGCAGGGCTATATGGTTTTTCTCGGCCAGCCGCTGAACGATCGGGAGCATTTAGAGCGCACCCTGCTCTCCTTTAAGCAACAGGGCGTGGCGGGCGTGATCTATCTCGCGTCGGATACGCGCTCCTCAACCCTGCCGGAGCAGATCCGCCAGTGCCCGCTGCCGCTGGTGGTGGTCTCGCAGTCTCTACTGGATGAAAAATGCAACCTGGTGATGCGCGATAACCGCCAGGCGGCAAACCTGGCCGCGCGCTATCTTATCGAGCGCGGGCACCGCAACATCGCCTACATTGGCGGACGGGAAGGCTGCCTTATTCGCGAGCAGCGCCTGCTCGGATTTCGCAGCGCAATGACCCAGAACGGGCTGGTGTGGCGCGATGAAAGCTCCCCGGCCTGCAGCGATGACACGCAAGCCGCCGCAATGGCGACCCGCCAGCTGCTTGAAAAAAACAACACCATCACCGCCCTGCTCTGCCATTCACCGGATGCGATGATCGGCTGCATTAGCGGCATTCATCAGGTGGGCCGCACCGTGGGAAAAGATGTATTTCTGACGCAGCAGGTCGCGCTGGTGGGCTTTGAAGATATGCTGCACGTCAACCTGACCTCGCCGTCGTTTACCTATGTCTCCTCCGCCAGTGACGAGACAGGCCGCCAGGCGGCGGGTCTTATCATCCGTAAGCTAAAAGAGCCAGAGCTGCAGACGCAGCGCATTACCCTCTCCGGCCAGCTTATCGCGCGGGAATCGGCGTAAAAATCGGAATTTAGCACAGGTCAGTTCCAGCGAAATCGCTGCTATATTCCCATGATTTGTCATGGAAAATTACGATGCCTACCGTTATCACTCACGCTGCTGTTCCGCTTTGCCTGGGCTTAGGCCTGGGAACCCGGGTTATTCCTCCCCGCCTGCTTTTCGCCGGTGTCGTGCTCGCGATGCTGCCCGATGCCGACGTGCTGGCGTTTAAGTTCGGCGTTGCTTACGGCAATGTTTTCGGCCATCGCGGCTTTACCCATTCACTGCTGTTTGCCTTCGTGGTGCCGATACTCTGCATACTG
Source organism: Enterobacter cloacae complex sp. 382A5 (assembly GCF_050031095.1). Classification (NCBI taxonomy): domain Bacteria; kingdom Pseudomonadati; phylum Pseudomonadota; class Gammaproteobacteria; order Enterobacterales; family Enterobacteriaceae; genus Enterobacter; species Enterobacter cloacae complex sp. 382A5. The sequence goes on along the minus strand of NZ_JBLGVK010000001.1, from coordinate 1,119,372 downwards.
GTCGGGCGACGATGGTTCAGGGCAAGTTTGACGCGCTGCTGGCTGTTTTTAACCGTGTCGCTGCTGTCGCACAGCCTGCTGGATTCCGTCACCACCGGCGGCAAGGGCGTCGGCTGGCTGTGGCCGTGGTCAGATGAACGCTTCTTTGCGCCGTGGCAGGTGATTAAGGTCGCCCCGTTTGCCCTGTCGCGTTATACCACGCCGTACGGGCATCAGGTGATTATCTCTGAACTGCTGTGGGTGTGGCTGCCGGGAGTGGTGCTGATGGGGTTGTTGTGGTGGCGAAAGCGTGCACGCTGATGCCCTCACCCCGGCCCTCTCCCACAGGGAGAGGGAGAACACCTAACAATCCCCTCTCCCTGTGGGAGAGGGTTAGGGTGAGGGGAAAATTACTTACGGCGCCAGGTGGTCCCCTGTGGGCCATCTTCCAGGATGATCCCCATCTCGGTCAGGCGATTGCGCGCTGCATCTGCTGCCGCCCAGTCTTTCGCCTGACGGGCTTCCAGACGCGCGTTAATCAGCGCTTCAATCTCTGCCACTTCACCGTCATCCGCCTGCGCACCGCTCTGCAGGAAGGCATCCGGCTCCTGTTCCAGCAGGCCAAGCACGGAAGAGAGTTTACGCAGGTGAGAAGCCAGCGCATTCGCCGCCGCCATATCTTCTGACTTCAGACGGTTGACTTCACGCGCCATATCGAACAGCACCGAGTAGGCTTCCGGGGTGTTGAAATCATCGTTCATCACCTCAACAAAGCGGGCCTCAAACGCCTCGCCGCCCGCGGCCTCCACGGACTTGTCGGTACCGCGCAACGCAGTGTACAGACGCTCCAGCGCAGAGCGTGCCTGTTTCAGGTTCTCTTCACTGTAGTTCAGCTGGCTGCGGTAGTGGCCCGACATCAAAAAGTAACGCACGGTTTCCGCATCGTAATACTTCAGCACGTCACGCACGGTGAAGAAGTTGCCCAGCGATTTAGACATCTTCTCGCGGTCAACCATCACCATCCCGGAGTGCATCCAGTAGTTCACATACTCGCCGCCGTGCGCACAGGTGGACTGCGCGATTTCGTTTTCGTGGTGCGGGAACATGAGGTCTGAACCGCCGCCGTGAATGTCAAAATGTTTGCCCAGCTGTTTGCAGTTCATCGCCGAGCACTCAATGTGCCAGCCCGGACGCCCTTCTCCCCATGGAGATGGCCAGCTTGGTTCGCCCTCTTTGGACATCTTCCACAGCACGAAGTCCATTGGGTTACGCTTCACGTCAACCACGTCAACGCGGGCGCCAGCCTGCAGTTGGTCAAGATCCTGACGGGAAAGCGAGCCGTAGGTAGGATCGGTTGGCACTGAGAACATCACGTCGCCATTGTCCGCAACGTACGCGTGGCCGCGTTCAATCAGCTTTTCCGTGATCTCGATAATTTCGTGAATATGGTGGGTCGCACGCGGCTCGCTGTCCGGGCGCAAAATGTTTAACGCGTCGAAATCCTTGTGCATCTCAACGATCATACGATCCACCAGCGCGACAAAGCTTTCGCCATTTTCATTAGCGCGCTTGATGATTTTGTCGTCAATATCGGTGATGTTACGCACGTACTTCAGGTTATACCCGAGGAAACGCAGGTAACGCGACACGACATCGAATGCGACAAAGGTACGGCCATGGCCGATATGACAGAGATCGTAAACCGTAATACCACACACGTACATGCCGACTTCCCCGGCATGGATAGGTTTAAATTCCTCTTTCTGGCGCGTCATTGTATTAAAGATTTTTAACATCGAAGATTCCATGTAAACACGTGTGTGGACGAAAACCGGGTATTCTACCCGTAATTCAAACCCGAAGCAGCACACAATGCAAGGTGATCGCATCCTGTGGTTATGCTATAACAGGCCCCTATATCTGACCCGAACGCGGGTCGACGTACCACAATAACGGAACAGGATGCAAAAATGGTTACTTTCCACACTAATCATGGCGATATCGTAATCAAAACCTTTGATGACAAAGCGCCTGAAACAGTTAAAAACTTCCTGGACTACTGCCGCGAAGGTTTCTACAACAACACCATTTTCCACCGTGTGATCAACGGCTTTATGATCCAGGGCGGCGGTTTTGAACCGGGTATGAAGCAGAAAGAAACAAAAGAAGCGATCAAAAACGAAGCCAATAACGGCCTGAAAAACACCCGCGGCACGCTGGCGATGGCGCGTACTCAGGCTCCTCACTCTGCCACCGCGCAGTTCTTCATCAACGTGGCTGACAACGACTTCCTGAACTTCTCCGGCGAAAGCCTGCAGGGTTGGGGCTACTGCGTATTCGCAGAAGTGGTTGAAGGCATGGACGTGGTCGACAAGATCAAAGCCGTTTCCACCGGCCGCAGCGGCATGCATCAGGACGTTCCAAAAGAAGACGTTGTGATTACCAGCGTGACCGTCAGCGAGTAATTCGTGGCGACACTCTTTATTGCAGATTTGCACCTGCAAACAGAAGAACCGGCGATCACCGCCGGTTTTCTGCGTTTTTTAGCGGGTGAAGCCAGACACGCCGACGCGCTTTACATCCTTGGCGACCTGTTTGAAGCCTGGATCGGCGACGACGACCCCAACCCGCTGCACCGTGAAATGGCTGCCGCCATTCACGCGCTGGTCACCTCCGGCGTTCCCTGCTACTTCATTCACGGCAACCGCGATTTTCTGGTCGGCCCTCGCTACGCCCGGGAAAGCGGCATGACGCTGCTGCCAGAAGAACAGGTGCTTGACCTCTATGGTCGAAAAGTCCTGATCATGCACGGTGACACGCTCTGTACGGACGATACCGGCTATCAGGCGTTTCGCGCGAAGGTCCACACCCCGTGGATCCAAAAGGTGTTCCTTGCCCTGCCGCTGTTTATCCGTAACCGTATCGCCGCCAGAATGCGCGCGGGCAGTAAAGCCGCCAACAGCAGTAAGTCGATGACCATCATGGACGTCAACCCGCAGGCAGTGGTCAACGTGATGGAGAAACACCACGTCCAGTGGTTAATCCACGGTCATACCCACCGTCCCGACGTGCATACGTTGGTCGCCAACGGCGAACCGGCTCACCGTGTGGTACTGGGCGCGTGGCACAGCGAAGGATCGATGGTGAAAGTCACGCCTGAAGGTGTGGAACTGATCGCTTTCCCGTTTTAATCTCTCCCGCAAAACTCATTCTATTTTTTTGAACGATATCGGCAAATTGTTTCGATTTTAATCAGCCCGTGGTCGGCCTATCATTTATCACATCAGGGCAACACGCCCTATCCCAAACAAAACACTTAAGGATTACGACCATGAAATCTATCAAAACTTTCGTTGCAGTTGCCGCTCTGTCTCTGATCTCTTTCGGTTCTTTCGCACAAAGCGTTAGCGCGACAGCCTCAACCCTGGATCGTGCAGAAGCGAAAATTGCCGCTCAGGCTGCTGAACAGGGCGCGTCTTACAAAATCACCAGCGCACAGTTCAATAACCGCGTGCACATGACTGCAGAACTGACCAAATAAGATCGCCGTTTGCCGTGCCGCCAGTAGATCCGCGACAGCGACAAGACGATGAGGAAGGAAAGAGAATGAAAAAAATCAGCATCGTAAGTGCCCTGCTGCTGGTCGCTGGACTGTCCACTGGCGCGATGGCAGCAGAGAATGGCTTCTGTGTACCCGAAGCCGGCTCGAATATCGACACCAGCATGGTGAATCATATTGATGTCAGCCACGCATTCGACAAAGAGAACCTGACCGCAGGGGATCTTCAGTAACTTCTCAAAACAGACCGCCTGAATGCGGTCTGTTTTGTTATTCCCGCGCACCACAACGGCTCGGTTTTTAACCGCGCAACCGTTTTCCTTGCCCGTATTACATGCTATTCTCTGTGCCCTCGAAAGCAGTGTGTTTCGCACCACAGGAGTTTTAAGACGCATGTCTTCCCGCAATAATCCGGCGCGTGTCGCCATCGTGATGGGGTCCAAAAGCGACTGGGCTACCATGCAGTTCGCCGCCGAAATCTTTGAAATCCTGAATGTTCCTCACCACGTTGAAGTGGTTTCCGCACACCGCACGCCGGATAAACTGTTCAGCTTTGCCGAAAGTGCGCAAGAGAACGGTTACGAGGTGATCATTGCCGGTGCGGGTGGTGCAGCTCATCTGCCGGGCATGATTGCCGCCAAAACGCTGGTGCCGGTACTGGGTGTTCCGGTGCAGAGCGCCGCACTGAGCGGTGTCGACAGCCTTTACTCCATCGTGCAGATGCCGCGTGGTATTCCTGTGGGTACGCTGGCCATCGGCAAAGCGGGCGCGGCAAACGCGGCTCTGCTGGCAGCGCAGATCCTGGCGACGCACGATAAAGCCTTACATCAGCGTCTGGCGGACTGGCGTAAAGCCCAGACCGACGAGGTGCTGGACAACCCGGACCCGCGGGGTGCGGCATGAAGCAGGTTTGCGTCCTCGGTAACGGTCAGTTAGGCCGCATGCTGCGCCAGGCCGGTGAACCGCTGGGTATTGCCGTCTGGCCGGTCGGTCTGGATGCCGAACCCGAAGCCGTGCCGTTCCACCAGAGCGTCATTACCGCTGAGATTGAACGCTGGCCGGAAACCGCGCTGACCCGTGAACTGGCGCGCCATAACGCTTTTGTGAACCGCGACGTGTTCCCAATCATTGCTGACCGTCTGACGCAAAAACAGCTGTTCGACAAGCTCGGATTGGCGACCGCGCCGTGGCAGTTGCTGTCTGATAAAAGCGAGTGGAACGATGTCTTCGCTATGCTGGGCGAACTGGCGATTGTAAAGCGTCGCGTCGGCGGTTATGACGGCCGCGGACAGTGGCGTTTGCGCGCGCACGAAACCGCCGAACTGCCGGAAGAGTGCTACGGAGAGTGCATCGTTGAGCAGGGCATCAATTTCAGCGGTGAAGTGTCGCTGGTTGGCGCTCGCGGCCACGACGGGCGTACCGTATTTTATCCTCTGACCCATAACCTGCATCAGGACGGGATCTTACGCACCAGCGTCGCCTTCCCGCAGGCCAATGCTGAACAGCAGGCCCAGGCTGAAGAGATGCTCTCGGCCATTATGCATGAACTGGGTTATGTGGGCGTGATGGCGATGGAGTGTTTTGTAACGCCGTCTGGTCTGCTGATCAACGAACTGGCACCGCGCGTTCACAACAGCGGTCACTGGACGCAAAACGGCGCATCAATCAGCCAGTTTGAGCTGCACCTGCGCGCCATTACTGACCTGCCGCTGCCGCAGCCGGTGGTTAACAGCCCTTCAGTGATGATCAACCTGATCGGTACCGATCTGAACTACGACTGGCTGAAGCTGCCGCTGGTGCACCTGCACTGGTACGACAAAGAGGTTCGTCCGGGGCGTAAAGTGGGTCACCTGAACCTGAACGACAGCGACGCAGGCCGCCTGAGCGCTACCCTGGAAGCGATGATCCCTCTCCTGCCGCCGGAATACGCAAGCGGGATTGTCTGGGCGCAATCAAAGCTCAAATAAGCGATAATTGCCGGGGAGTTGATCTTCCCCTTCCCCGGCCTCTCCTCACGCGCGTAAAATCCCCCTCCATTGCTGTTTTGATTTCTGGAATAACCATGAACGATGGAACGGATTATCGCGCGATACTCGCGTCCGATACCCCTTTGATTGACGTTCGCGCGCCGATCGAATTTGCGCAGGGTGCGATGCCTGCGGCAATCAACCTGCCTTTAATGAACGACGACGAACGCGCCGCCGTGGGGACCTGCTACAAACGCCAGGGGCCCGACGCTGCGCTGGCGCTCGGTCATAGTCTGGTGAACGGCGACACGCGGGAGGCCCGGATCAACGCCTGGCGCGAAGCCTGTCTTGCCCGACCTGAGGGCTTTATCTGCTGTGCGCGCGGCGGACAGCGCTCGCATATCACGCAGGCCTGGCTGAAAGAGGCGGGCGTGGATTACCCGCTGATCCGCGGCGGCTATAAAGCCCTGCGTCAGACGGCGATTCAAGTCACTATTGAGCAGTCACAAAAACCGATGGTGCTTATCGGCGGCTGTACCGGAAACGGTAAAACGTTGCTGGTGAAGCAGCACGCGCAGGGGATCGATCTGGAAGGGCTGGCCCACCATCGCGGCTCATCGTTTGGCCGCACGCTGACGCCACAGCTTTCCCAGGCAAGCTTTGAAAATCATCTGGCCGTCGAGCTGTTGAAAAAAGATGCCGCACGTTGGGTGCTGGAGGATGAGGGCAGGATGATTGGCTCTAACCATCTGCCGGAATGCCTGCGCGACCGGATGGCCGAAGCCCCTATCGTGGTGGTAGAGGATCCGTTTGACATTCGTCTTGAGCGCCTGCGCGAAGAGTATTTCGACCATATGTGGGCCGATTTTTCTGCCGCCTACGGCGAAGAGGCAGGCTGGAAGGAGTATAGCGAGTACCTGCACCACGGTCTGTTCGCCATTCGCCGCCGTCTGGGGCTGCAGCGTTATGCGGAATTCACCGCGCTGTTAGATTCCGCGCTGCTGGAACAACAACGCTCTGGCAGCACTGACGCACATTTTAGCTGGCTTGCGCCGCTGCTCAGAGATTATTACGACCCGATGTACGGCTATCAGCTGGAGAAGAAGGCAGAAAAGATTGTATATCGCGGGACGTATGGCGAGGTCGCTGACTGGCTTGATCGCTAAAAGAAAGCCGGGTGGCGAGGTAAAAGCAAAACGGCAACCTGGTTGCCGTTTTTAATGTTTGTACCCTCTCCCTGTGGGAGAGGGTCAGGGTGAGGGCATCAAACCGCACCCTGTGCTTCGACCTTAGAAGTCGTAACGCAGACGCACCAGGTTCATATCGCCCAGGTTGTCGGTGCTGGAGGTGAACACGTGTTCGTAATCCACACGGAAACCGTAGTCCAGCTGGAAGCTGATACCCACACCGTTGTCGATGCGCTGGTAGTTACGGCCGTTCACGTACTCGATACGGTCACCCATGAAGTATGGCTGGATGGATTTAACCGCATACTGATTGATTGGGAATTTGTACCCTGCGAAGTATTCGATACCCCATGCGTCACCGGCAAAGTAGTCGTTAACAGACACTTTTTTGGTGGTCAGGAAGTTCTGGTACCAGCCGCCGCCAGCAGAGAAGGTCCAGTTATCCGGTGTCCAGCTGAGCGCGGTACCGAGGATGTTCTGGTCATAGGTTTTGCTGTCGCCGTTGTCCGGGTTACGCATATCCGCACGGGTGTAGTTCCATGCCGCGCCCCAGGTCAGATCGGTGGTCAGGTGGTAATCGATACCCAGGGAACCGCCGCCTTTACGCTTGTAGCGCAGACCGTTGCCCGGCAGGTATTCGCTGTCTTCAAACAGGTAAGAGGCGTAGATATCAGCATCGCCAACGGTTTTCTTATATTTCAGCATATTGCGTGAACGATAAGAGCCATCGTAGTCGCCGTTGATACCGTTACCTGGTGCCTGACCGATCATGTCGTAGTCCCAGATATCGGTTTTCACACCCACCACATCATAGTACACGCTGTTCTGTTGACCGAAGGTCAGCGTACCCCAGGTGTCGCTCTTCAGGCCGGTGTAGAGCATACGGCGCGTGGTGTCGTGGGCACCCTCGGCATAGTGATGATCCCAGTTGAACTGGGCAGGGATATTCACACCCAGTTCGTAGTAGCTGATCCAGCTGATGTCGTCGAACAGATAGTAATCTGCCGCAAAACGGAAACGGGTGCCGCCGTCGAAACCGTTACGTTTGTAGCTGTTTTTACCGTCGTCGCCCGTCATGTTCTGGAACTGAGGACGAATACTGCCGCCAACGGTAAAGTTCAGACGGCTCAGCGGGTTACCCGCCTGAGGATCTTGCTTAAGAACCGTGATTTCCGCCTGAGATGCGAAGGAGGTTAATGCCACTGCTGCGCCAATAGCTGTCGCCAGCGCGGTTGTTTTTATAGTCATTATTTTTCCTTAATAGACACGCTGCTAAATATTTAGCGTGTGAATATTAACTGGAAATAATCGGGCTGTGTGGGCGGGTTTTTAATGTTTTGTGCTACTAAATGAGTGGGTATTATCGATTTGTGCTGTTAACGGGCTGCGCACCAGCATTTAAACCGGTACGCAACCATCACGTCTGTGAACTAACTGACAAACTGGCGGAACAGTGCCTTGCCTTTTAACAGCCGCGTTCCAAGCCAGCCGCCGCAAAGTGAAAGCAAAAGCGCACCGCACACCGGCAGCGTCAGCCACAGGCGCCAGTCTGGCTCCCACGGGAAGTCGAAGACTTTCGACTGCAGCACTGCCAGCGCCGCCTCTGCGCCAATGGCGGCCACCAGGCCTGCCACCAGCCCCAGCAGGGCGAACTCGCTCCACAGCGTAGCCCTCAGCAGGCGCTTGCCGGCTCCCAGCGTACGGTAGACCACCAGCTCCTGATGACGCTGACGCATGCCAACCTGCACCTGTGCCAGTAGCAACAGCACGCCGCAAATCGTCACCAGCACCACCATTACCTCCAGCGCGCGGCTGACCTGCTCCAGCACCTGACCGACCTGTTTCAGTATCGCGCCGATGTCCAGCAGGCTGACCGTCGGGAATTCCCGGTTAAGCTGCGTCAACATGCCGTTGCCGTTTTCCCAGCGGAAGCTGGTGAGCCAGCTCTGCGGCTGTCCATCCAGCGCCCCGACAGGGAAGATAAAGAAGAAGTTTGGCCGCAGGCTTTCCCAGTCCACTTTGCGCAGGCTGGTCACTCTGGCGCTGAAATCCTGCGTGTCGCCGGTAAAGGTCACGCTATCTCCCAGCTTCACATTCAGACGCTTTGCCAGCCCCTCTTCCATCGACACTTCCCCGGCCTTTGGCGGCCAGCTTCCGGCGGTGATCGGGTTGTGATCCGGGCGCTTCTCCTGCCAGGTCAGGTTTAGCTCACGGTTGAGCGACTCATCTTTATTTCCCTCCGTCGACTGACCGTTGATCTGCGTCAGGCGCGCACGCACGATCGTATAGAACGACTCGGGAATAATGTGATGCTCAGAGAGAAAACCCTTCAGTGGCGTCACCTGTTCTGGAGCAATATTGATCAGAAAATAGTTCGGGCTTTCCGGCGGAAGCTGCTGTTGCCAGCGATCCAGCAGATCGCCGCGCAGCACCAGCAAAAGCGCCAGCAGCATAAACGAGAGCGAAAACGCCGAAAGCTGGCTCAGCGTTGACCACGGCTGATGCAGCAGACGGTTCACCGCCAGCCGCACGGGAAGGGATTTAATCGTCATCCTTTTCAGAACAGTGAGCAACATCCAGCCCAGCATGCCACACAGCAGCGCCAGAACCACCGCCCCGACCAGCACGGCCCACAGCAGGGTACTCCCGCCCATCAGCCAGGCAAGGAGCCCGATCACCACGGCTATCATCACCGGCAGGTAGTATTTGAGCGGCCAGACGCTGGCCACCACATCGCGGCGCAGCACGCGCAGCGGCTGAGTGGCGAGCAGGAGCCGGTACGGGCGCAACCCCACCAGCAATGAAATCACGGTCATCGCGCCAATCGCCCACAGCCACGGCCAGAGGCTTGCTGGCGGCAGCGCGGCAGGCAGTACCGGTTTCAGGAGCATCATCAGCAGCTTTTCAAACAGCAGACCTGTCGCCCCACCGGTGACGGCCGACAGCGCCAGCACCATCAGCCACTGGCCGACAATCAGCCTCCGCAATTGCGCCCTGCCCGCGCCAAGAGTTTTGAGGATCGCCACCAGATCGTAACGGCTGCGGCAGTAGTGTCCCATCGCCACGGCTACCGCCGCGACGGCCAGCAGCAGGGTTAACAGCGCCGAGAGCAGCAGGAACTGCTGAGAGCGTTCAAGAGACTTGCCGAGCGCGCCTTCATCCTGCTCAAGCCCGTACCAGCGGTGCTCCGGTTTTAACTGCGGCAGAAGCCATTTTTCATACGCCTCCAGCTGCGCAGGCGTGCCGCCAAACTTATAGCGCCAGGTGACACGGCTCCCCGGCTGGACGGCGTTGGTTTTCGCCACGTCTGCGGTGTTCATCAGCAAGCGTGGGGCGAGCTGGAACGGGTTGAAGCCGGAATCGGGTTCCTGAACCACCTCCCCGGCAATGGTCAGCGTCGCGTCCCCCACGTCGATGCTGTCACCTGTTTTCAGGTTCAGCAGCGCCATCAGTCGCGGCGCCAGCAGCACCGTACCGGGTTTCGGCTTGACGCCTGGCGGGCTGGTCTGCAGTTCACCGTACATCGGGTAGATATTATCCACGGCTTTGACGCTGGCCAGCTGCGGCGTGTCACCGGCGAAGGTCATGGTCTGGAAGCTTATCTGCTCCCCGACCTTGAGCCCCCGCTTGCGCGCTTCGTCGATCCAGCCCGGCGGGACGGAGCGCGAGCTTTGCAGCGCCCTGTCGCCCGCCATAAATTCGCGGCTTTGCTGGCTAAGCCCTTTCTCCATGCGATCGCTGACGCTGCCCAGCGCCAGCACGCAGGCCACCGCCAGGCTTAACGCCAGCCAGACGATCAGCAGCGAAGGCGAGCGCCACTCGCGCCAGAACCAGCGGGCAATCATGCTTCCTCCTGCAATTCACCGTTGACCAGCCGCAGGCGGCGATCGCAGCGGGCGGCCAACTGCGGATCGTGCGTGACCAGAATCAGCGTGGTGCCATGTTCCCGGTTGAGCGAGAACAGCAGATCGGCAATCTTATCGCCGGTTTTACGGTCCAGGTTCCCGGTGGGTTCATCGGCAAACAGCACCTCCGGGCGACCATTAAATGCGCGGGCCAGCGCCACGCGTTGCTGCTCTCCACCGGAAAGCTGCGCCGGAAGATGGTCAAGGCGTTTCCCCAGCCCCAGCTGTTCCAGCAATGCCTTCGCATGATCGCGGCTTTCACGGCTGCTTTCTCCGCGCAGCAGCGCGGGCAACTCAACATTTTCCAGAGCGTTCAGGGTGGGGATCAGCATGAAGGACTGAAACACAAAGCCGATGTGACGGGCACGTAGCGCGGCACGCGCCTCTTCATCAAGCTGATGCAGCGGCTGTCCGACCAGGTTAACCTCGCCGCTGCTGCCGTCGTCCAGTCCGGCCAGAATAGCCAGCAGCGTGGACTTACCGGAACCGGATTCGCCAATCAGCGCAATGGTTTCGGCAGGTTTGACAACGAGTTCAACTCCGGTGAGGATGGAAAGCTCGTGTTCCCCCTGACCGACGGACTTCTTAAGACGATGAACTTCAACAATGTTTTCCGCTGGCATTTGCCCTTCCTGTTTTTGATTCTGATGACTTTCCGCGCGGCGGCAGCGGACACGTTACTGGTTCTCGGCGACAGCCTCAGCGCAGGCTATCGTATGGCGGCCAGTGCGGCCTGGCCGGCTCTGCTCAACGAAAAATGGCAGAGCAAAACGTCTGTTATCAACGCCAGCATCAGCGGTGATACCTCGCAACAGGGCTTGTCGCGTCTGCCAGCCTTGCTCAAACAGCATCAACCGCGATGGGTACTGGTGGAGCTGGGCGGTAACGACGGATTGCGTGGCTTCCAGCCTCAGCAAACGGAACAAACCCTGCGCACCATCCTGAAGGACATTAAAGCGGCGAACGCCCAGCCGCTGCTGATGCAAATTCGCCTGCCCGCCAACTACGGTCGTCGGTATAATGAAGCCTTTAGCGCGATCTACCCTAAGCTTGCCAACGAGTTTGATATTCCGCTGCTGCCATTTTTCATGGAAGAGGTCTATCTCAAACCCAACTGGATGCAGGATGACGGGATCCACCCCAATCGCGATGCACAGCCGTTTATTGCCGACTGGATGGCAACGCGGCTGGCTCCTTTAGTTAACCATGACTCCTGATTAAGCGGAGATCCTGACAGGTAAAGTTATGCAAAAATCGGTCTTAATTACAGGATGTTCCAGCGGAATTGGTCTTGAAAGCGCGCTCGAATTAAAGCGTCAGGGATTTCAGGTGCTGGCGGCCTGCCGTAAACCTGACGATGTGGAACGCCTCAACGGGATGGGGTTCACCAGCGTGTTACTGGATCTGGACTCACCGGAAAGCGTTGAACGCGCCGCCGATGAGGTGATCGCCCTTACCGGCAACCGTCTGTACGGTCTGTTCAATAATGCCGGTTACGGTCTCTATGGCCCGCTGAATACGATCTCCCGCGAACAGCTTGAACAACAGTTTTCCAGCAACTTTTTCGGTGTGCATCAGCTCACCATGCACCTGCTTCCGGCGATGCTGCCTCACGGTGAAGGGCGTATCGTGATGACCTCCTCGGTGATGGGGCTGATTTCTACCCCCGGCCGCGGCGCGTATGCCGCCAGCAAATATGCGCTGGAAGCATGGTCGGACGCCCTGCGCATGGAGTTGCGTCACAGCGGGATTAAGGTGAGCCTGATTGAACCCGGCCCCATCCGCACCCGTTTTACGGATAACGTCAACCAGACGCAGGCGGACAAACCGGTCGAAAACCCCGGCATCGCCGCACGTTTTACCCTTGGGCCGGAAGCGGTTGTCGCGAAAGTGCGCCATGCTTTTGAGAGCGATAACCCAAAAATGCGCTATCCGGTAACGCTGGTCACCTATGCCGTAGGCTGGTTAAAACGTCTGCTGCCGGGCCGGATGATGGACAAAATTTTACACGGTTGAGTTGAAGCGACGACGCTCACCCCCATGTAAATAACAAACCGATAAAAGAGAATGCCGCATGTCCGTACAGAATATCGTCAATATTACTGAAGCAAACCTGCAACAGGTCCTCGAACAGTCGATGGTTAAACCGGTACTGTTCTACTTCTGGTCTGAACGCAGCCAACACTGTCTGCAGCTGACGCCGGTCCTCGAAAGCCTTGCCGCGCAATACAATGGCCAGTTCATTCTCGCCAAACTGGACTGTGATGCAGAACCCATGGTGGCCTCTCAGTTTGGCCTGCGCGCCATCCCCACGGTCTATCTTTTCCAGAATGGACAGCCTGTTGATGGCTTCCAGGGACCGCAGCCTGAAGAGGCGATCCGCGCCCTGCTGGATAAAGTGCTGCCGCGTGAGGAGGAGCTAAAAGCGCAAGAAGCCATGGCGCTGATGCAGGAAGGTAAATACGACGAAGCCCTGCCGCTGTTGAAAGACGCCTGGCAGATTTCTAAGCAGAACAGCCAGATTGGCCTGCTGCTGGCTGAAACGCAGATTGCCCTGCACCGCTCAGAAGATGCCGAAGCCGTGCTAAAAACGATCCCGTTGCAGGATCAGGACACCCGCTATCAGGGCCTGGTGGCGCAAATTGATCTGCTGAAACAGGCGGCGGATACCCCGGAAATCCAGCAACTCCAGCAGCAGGTTGCCGATAACCCGGCCGACGCAGCGCTGGCAAGCCAGCTGGCACTCCAGCTGCATCAGGTGGGTCGAAACGAAGAGGCGCTGGAATTGCTGTTCAGCCATCTGCAAAACGATCTGGCGGCCGCAGACGGTCAGGCGCGGAAAATGTTCCAGGAGATCCTGGCCGCGCTGGGTACCGGCGATGCGCTGGCCTCGAAGTACCGTCGTCAGCTGTACGCGCTGCTCTACTAAAAAAAATGCCCGGTGGCGCTCACGCTTACCGGGCCTAAACAAACAGGCTTAATCCGCTTTTTTTAGCTGTGTGACCACCAGCTGGTGGCGCGCGTTGTAGAACTTCCTATACGTCAGATAACAGGCAATGATGGTCGACAGGCTCGCCGTGGAGAGCAGCATAAAGGTCACCATGATCTGATATTTGATCGCTTTCACCGGATCAATCCCGGCGAAGATCAGCCCTGACATCATCCCCGGCAGACTCACCAGCCCGACCGTTTTCGCCGAATCCACCGTAGGGATCAGCGACGCGCGGATACTCTCACGAATCAGCCGCGCCGACGCCACTTTTGGCGTGGCCCCCAGGCTTAACTTCTCCTGCAGCTTCTGTTGCTCACTGCTGAAGCGCTGGCCAAGGTTGTTGTAGCACAGCCCTACCGCCACCATGGCGTTCCCGGCGATCATCCCGGAGATGGGGATCACCTGCATCGGCGTAAACTCAATAGAGCCAGATAGCACCAGCACCGCCAGCGTCAGCGCGGTCCCGGTCGTAATGGCAATAAATGACGAGACAAACGCCTTATCGATATATTTGCTGCGCTTCTGCGCATTCCACGCTGCGTTGAAGCAGATAAACAGCACCATCAGCAGCGTCAGCACCGCGTGGTTGACGTTAAAGATGTACTTCAGCACATAGCCAACGATGATGAGCTGAATCACCGCGCGGCAGATGCTCCAGAGGATATCTTTCTCCAGCCCCAGCTTTTCCCGGTAGCTCACTAAAATCGCCACCAGTACCAACACCATCGAAAACGCCAGCGATGCGTTGGTGATATTATGCTCACCCATGGTTTGCCTCCTGCCATTTCCCACCCTGCGGCTGCAGCGTGATGACATCATCCGCATGGGCAATTTCATTTGCGTCGTGCGTCACCCACAGCACGGCAATATTTTGTTCACTGGCGTAGCGATGGATGATGTCGTTCACGTTGCGCTTGTTGGCCTCATCCAGCGCGCTGGTGATCTCGTCCAGCAGCAGCACCTTAGGTAAAAACTGCAGGTTACGAATCAGCGAAACGCGCTGCTTTTCGCCCCCGGAGAGCTCATTAATGGATTTGGTCAATGTCTCCTGCGCCAGGCCAAAGCGGGCCAGGTCAGCGATAAATTTATCCGGCTCCGGCGTTTGCTGGCGAATCTGCCACGGGAAGATCAGGTTGTCATAGACCGTTTCGCCGAACAGTGAAGGGGTCTGTACACAATAAGAGACCTGCTGGCGATAGCGTTCCGGGGAGAGGGTCGCAATATCGTGGCCCTCAAACAGAACGGTTCCCTCCGTAGGACTTAGCAGTGAAGCCACAATTTTCAGTAACGTGCTTTTGCCGCAGCCTGACGGCCCGGTGATTAATTTAAACTCGCCCGGTGAAAGGCAAAATTCGACGTGCTGAAGGATCGTATTCCCCCCAACACGAAACCCGACATCCCTGAGATGTAATATGTTTTTTTGATCGTTCATTCCGCTTCCGTTAACCGCTTCTGGTAAAAATCGTCTGTAGCATAATCCTTTGTCCCTTCCCAGCCTATTTTCAGAGGCGAATTTCAGCCCGATAGCCGATATACTGATGAACAATAAACATGCATTTTTACTCATCAACAGCATGCAAAACAGGAGGTTTTTATGCTTATCGTTGTTCCTGTCCTTATATTCGTTGCGCTGGTTATTGTGGGCGCCGGGGTCAAAATTGTCCCGCAGGGATATCAGTGGACCGTTGAACGCTTCGGCCGCTACACCAATACACTCCAGCCAGGTTTGAGCCTGATTGTTCCCTTCATGGACAGAATTGGTCGCAAGATCAACATGATGGAACAAGTGTTGGATATCCCCTCGCAGGAAGTTATTTCGAAGGATAACGCCAACGTCACCATCGATGCCGTCTGTTTTATTCAGGTAATTGATGCGCCCAAAGCCGCCTATGAGGTGAGCAACCTGGAGCTGGCGATTGTTAATCTGACAATGACCAACATCCGTACGGTACTCGGCTCTATGGAGCTGGACGAAATGCTCTCTCAGCGTGACAGCATCAACACCCGTCTGCTGCACATTGTTGATGAAGCGACAAACCCGTGGGGCATTAAAGTCACCCGCATTGAAATCCGGGACGTTCGCCCGCCTGCGGAGCTTATCGCTTCGATGAACGCCCAGATGAAGGCAGAACGAACCAAGCGCGCCTATATTCTGGAAGCCGAAGGGGTGCGTCAGGCGGAGATCCTGAAAGCCGAAGGGGAAAAACAGTCGCAAATTCTGAAAGCGGAAGGGGATCGCCAGTCTGCCTTCTTGCAGGCAGAGGCGCGTGAACGTTCTGCCGAAGCGGAAGCCCGCGCAACCCAGATGGTATCCGAGGCCATTGCCGCCGGTGACATCCAGGCCGTTAACTACTTTGTCGCGCAAAAATATACCGATGCGCTGAAAGAGATAGGCTCGGCAAATAACAGCAAAGTGGTGATGATGCCGCTGGATGCCAGCAGTCTGATGGGCTCCATCGCCGGGATTGCTGAACTTATCAAAGACAGCGGAAACGAGCGCAAAAAATGATTGAGCTGATCGTCGCACATCCTCATGCTTTCTGGCTAAGCCTGGGTGGCTTACTGCTGGCCGCAGAGATGCTTGGTGGCAACGGTTATCTGCTCTGGAGCGGTGTGGCCGCGGTGATTACCGGGCTGCTGGTCTGGCTGCTCCCCCTGGACTGGGCGTGGCAGGGCGCGCTGTTTGCCGTGCTGACGCTGGTGGCCGCCTGGCTGTGGTGGCGCTGGCTGAACCGTCAGGTTAACGAGCAAAAACCGCTGGATACCCATCTCAATCAGCGTGGACAGCAGATCGTCGGCCAGCGCTTTACGCTTGAGACTGCTCTGGTGAACGGCCGCGGACATATGCGCGTGGGCGATAGCTCCTGGCCGGTGGTGGCCGACGATGACCTCAGCGCCGGGACGCGGGTTGAGGTCATCGCGGTGGAAGGGATTACGCTTCGGGTTAAAGCCTGCTAAGCCTGCGCCTTACGATGACAGCAGCCGGCAAGATTATCGATAATCGGGCAGTCGGCGCTGTCATCTCCCGGACAGGATTCCGCCAGCGCCAGCAGCTGCTTGCGCATCGCTTCCAGTTCCGTAATGTGCCGTTCAATCTCCGCCACTTTTTCCAGCGTCCTTTTTTTTACATCTGCGCTGTGGCGTTTTGGATCGTTGAACAGATTCACCAGCTCACCGCACTCTTCAAGGTTAAAACCCACCTGACGCGCCTGACGCAGTAAGGTCAGCTCGTCCAGATGCAGTTGCGTGTAGCTACGGTAGCCGTTTTCGCTGCGCAGCGGCGGCGTCACCAGCCCCTTCTCTTCATAAAAGCGGATTGCTTTGCTGGTCAATCCGGTTTTTTTCGCAACATCGCTGATATTCACATTTCCCCCTTGACCTTCCCCTTGATGGAAGGTTTAACCTTCATAACAGTTAGCGAAAAGCGTTACTCCGGTCAACAACTGACCAGTTCATTATACGGGAGTTTTGTTATGTCTCACACAATTGACCTGACACTGGACGGCCTCTCCTGCGGCCACTGTGTCAAACGCGTAAAAGAAAGTCTGGAACAGCGTCCTGATGTCGAAAGCGCTGACGTCACTATCGATCACGCCGCCGTCACCGGCAGCGCCAGTGCGCAAGCGCTGATTGATACCATCAAACAGGCAGGTTATGGGGCGGAGCTGAGCCACCCAAAGGCTAAACCGCTGGCAGAGTCATCATCCCCGTCGGAAGCACTGACAGCGGCCACTCCTGAGCTTCCGGCAGCTGATGATATCGATGACAGCCAACAGCTGCTGATCAACGGCATGAGCTGCGCCAGCTGCGTCTCCCGGGTGCAAAATGCCTTGCAGGCGGTACCCGGAGTCGCGCAGGCACGGGTCAATCTTGCGGAGCGTACTGCGCTGGTCATGGGCAGTGCCTCCGCCGCAGAATTAGTGCAGGCCGTTGAAAAAGCGGGCTATGGCGCAGAGGCCATCGAAGATGATGCCAAACGCCGCGAACGCCAGCAGGAAACGGCTATCGCCACCATGAAACGCTTCCGCTGGCAGGCCATTGTTGCACTGCTGGTCGGGATCCCGGTGATGGTGTGGGGCATGATCGGTGACAACATGATGGTCACCGACGATAACCGCACGCTGTGGCTGGTCATTGGTATTATTACGCTTGGTGTAATGGTATTTGCAGGCGGTCATTTCTACTCCAGCGCCTGGAAGAGCCTGAAAAACCGCACCGCAACCATGGATACGCTGGTGGCCCTCGGCACGGGTGCGGCATGGCTCTACTCCATGAGCGTGAACGTCTGGCCACAGTGGTTCCCGATGGAAGCCCGCCATCTCTATTATGAAGCGAGCGCGATGATCATCGGCCTGATTAACCTGGGCCATATGCTGGAAGCCCGTGCCCGTCAGCGCTCCTCAAAGGCGCTGGAGCGGCTGCTGGATTTAACCCCACCAACCGCCCGCGTGGTCACTGACGACGGAGAAAAAAGCGTTCCGCTGGCCGAGGTTCAGCCCGGTATGACGCTGCGTCTGACCACCGGTGACCGCGTTCCCGTGGACGGAGACATTACGCAGGGCGAAGCCTGGTTTGACGAAGCGATGCTCACCGGGGAACCCATTCCGCAGCAGAAATCACAGGGTGATGGCGTGCATGCCGGTACGGTGGTGCAGGACGGCAGCGTGCTGTTCACCGCCAGTGCGGTGGGAAGCCACACCACGCTGTCCCGTATTATCCGCATGGTGCGCCAGGCACAGAGCAGTAAGCCTGAAATAGGTCAGCTGGCCGATAAAATCTCCGCCATTTTTGTGCCGGTGGTGGTGGGCATTGCGCTGCTGAGCGCGGCTATCTGGTATTTCTTCGGCCCGGCGCCGCAAATTGTCTATACCCTGGTGATCGCCACCACGGTACTGATTATCGCGTGTCCTTGCGCGCTCGGCCTTGCGACGCCGATGTCGATTATTTCCGGCGTGGGTCGCGCCGCCGAGTTTGGCGTGCTGGTGCGTGATGCCGACGCCCTGCAACGCGCCAGCACTCTCGACACGCTGGTCTTTGATAAAACCGGTACCCTGACCGAAGGTAAACCGCAGGTTGTATCCGTGCATACCTCAGGCTTCGCGGAGGCTGACGCGCTGCGTCTCGCCGCGGCCCTGGAACAAGGCTCCAGCCACCCGCTGGCGCGTGCCATCATTGAGAAAGCCGGTGAGGCCAGCCTGCCGCAGGTGAACAACTTCCGCACCCTGCGCGGATTAGGCGTCAGCGGTGAGGCCGAAGGACACACATTGCTGCTGGGTAACCAGGCCCTGATGAATGAAAACGGCATAGCAACTTCAGCGCTGGAAAGTGAACTGAATGCCCAGGCATCACAGGGCGCAACCCCTGTGCTGCTTGCGGTGGACGGTCACATTGCGGCCCTGCTGGCCGTGCGCGATCCGTTACGTCAGGACAGTGTGGATGCCTTACAACGACTGCACCGCGCGGGCTACCGTCTGGTGATGTTAACCGGGGATAACCCAACCACGGCCAACGCCATCGCCAGAGAGGCGGGGATCGATGAAGTCATTGCCGGTGTCCTGCCGGACGGCAAAGCGGACGCCATTAAAACGCTGCAACAGCAGGGGCGCCAGGTCGCGATGGTTGGCGACGGTATTAACGATGCGCCTGCGCTGGCACAGGCAGAGGTGGGGATTGCCATGGGAAGCGGGAGCGACGTTGCCATTGAGACGGCAGCCATCACACTGATGCGACACAGCCTGATGGGTGTTGCCGATGCGCTGGCGATTTCGAAAGCCACGTTGCGCAACATGAAGCAGAACCTGCTGGGTGCGTTTATCTATAACTCGCTCGGTATCCCGATTGCTGCCGGCATTCTGTGGCCCCTGACCGGTACGCTGCTTAACCCGGTGGTCGCAGGTGCAGCGATGGCGCTCTCCTCCATTACCGTGGTGAGCAACGCCAACCGTCTGCTGCGCTTTAAACCGAAAGCGTAATACGTTGTAGGCCGGGGAAGCGCAGTGTATGACCGGATACATAGGTGACAGATCAGACCGGGAACATAGGTAACACTTTTAGTCTATCCGGAGCACACTCTCGGTTTTCCGGTCGTAGTACGCAAGCGTTATTCCATTAAAGATGATGGCCTCCAGGCCATCATCTTGTTCTTCCAGCATAATGTACTCGCCAGTCAGGGCTTCACTTAGGAACACTGTCCCTTTTTTACCCATATAGAGTGTTCCCCTCGATTTTACTCTGTAGACCATACCCCCTGCCGGATAAGTGTATTCAGGAACCCTGCCATCCCATTGTCGGCTTGAGGGTTGCCACACCGTTCCGGGCGTTGCTCCCGACAGGGCTTCATGTGGCCTTTCGTGGTTAAACTCTTCCCGGTAGTCACTGAACCATCGCTGTTGTTCTTCCATCGTCATGAAGGTGTTGCCCTGTTTCACTGCGCTTTTCAGCGAACGGTGCATTCGCTCATGGCGGCCGTTTTCTTCCGGATGCCCCTTTCTGATACGTTCCGGTCTGATGCCCAGTTTGATTAGCCAGACCGCAAGGCGGCTTAATCCGGCTATACCTGTTCCTGCGAAAGGCTGACCGTTGTCCGTCCGGAGTACTTCCGGCAGACCGTATTCCAGGAACGCATCCGTCAGACACTTTCTGACGAAGGGCTCGCTTTCCCGGTCCGTTCCCTGACAGCTCAGAAGATACCGGCTGTGATTGTCGGTCAGGGTGAAGGGATGACAGTATTGCCGGTTCAGTAGCCTGAATTTACCTTTAAAATCAGCGCTCCAGACCTGATTGTTCTCACTGATGGTCGTCAGGGGCTGACGGTTTCCCGGCGTTCTGCGTTTTCTTTTTTTATCCGGGACCAGGCCTTCACGCTTGAGGATATCACCGATGGTGCTGGCAGCCGGTACGGTAAAATCGACATGATGGTTGAGGAGCCACATCCTCAGTTTTTTGGGACCCCAGTCAGGATGTTTTTGCCTCAGGGCCGTAAGCTGTCCGGCGACAGCATCAGGAACCGTCCGGGAGTGGGAGTGCGGAGCACGCGAGCGGTCAGAGAGAGATGACAGGTCAGAAGGGTCAAAACGTTCAAGCCATTTGTAACCGGTTTTTCGGCTGATGTCGAAGAGACGGCAGAGGGCTGAAAAAGACTCCGTACCTGCATGGCAGGCACGGATAAAATCAAGGCGTTGCATAGGTCGGGTCTCAGTCCAGGGCATAGCGAGTCTCCTCTTCTATGCCAGTTATAACTGTTACCCATGTATCCGGTCTAAAGTGTCACCCATGTTTCCGGTTCATACCGCAGCGCCACCCGGCTTTTTTACCTGATGGCGCTGCGCGTAGCAGGCTTACGAAACGTGCCGACATTCACCTGTTGCGCCGCCCTGCCCCACGCGTTAGCATGAACCTTTCCGTTTATGGAGCGCGTATGAGTCTGTTTCGCCGTATAAAAACATCGTTTCGCGCCCTCTTCCCCCGCCGTTATACCTGGCCCGGAATGGATATTTCGCTCCCCGGCGGTCAGCATCTGCACCTGGTGGGCAGCATACATATGGGCACGCAGGATATGTCCCCGCTGCCCTCTGGTCTGTTATCCCTCCTGAAGCAGGCCGATGCGCTGGTGGTTGAGGCGGATATTTCAGGCCACGAGTCTCCCTTTGCCGGGCTGGAGAGCGATCTCACCCTGGCCGACCGTCTGGACGAGGCTCAGCTCGCCGAACTGACACGCGTGGCGGATGAAACCGGCGTTTCGCTCTCGATGCTGGACACCCTGCCGCTCTGGCAGATTGCCATGATATTACAGGCGACGCAGGCGCAGCGTCTGGGTCTGCGCGGTGATTACGGTATTGATTACCAGCTGCTGAATGCGGCCCGGGCACGCCGTCTGCCGATCATTGAGCTGGAAGGTACCGATAGCCAGATTGCCCTCCTTCGCCAGTTGCCTGATGACGGTCTCATTCTTCTTGATGATACGCTGACGCACTGGCATACCAACGCCCGTCTGCTGCAAACCATGATTGGCTGGTGGCTGGATGCCCCGCCTGCTGAGGGGAAATTAACGCTGCCGTCGACGTTCAGTGAATCGCTGTATGATGTGCTGATGAATGCACGCAATGCGGCATGGCGGCAGACGCTGCATGCGTTACCTGCCGGGCATTACGTGGTTGCGGTGGGGGCATTACATTTGTACGGAGAAGGAAATTTGCCGTCGCTGCTGAAATAAAAAAATGGCCAATATTTCTATTGGCCCGTCAAAGAGGAATTTCATCGTTTTTATTATGCCGAAGGAGACCTTCGGTTGAGCCGATTGTCGCTCAAAGTGACCATCACTGCCAATACTATTGCGCAAGATGGTGCTATTTTTTAGACAAACGTCAGGCGTATGCTGTCAGCATGAATTGTCTGTCGTAAGAAGGATAGCTATGACTCCCGCCGTTAAATTACTCGAAAAAAACAAAATTTCTTTCCGGATCCACACTTACGATCACGATCCGAACGAAACCAATTTTGGTGATGAAGTGGTGCGCAAACTGGGGCTGAACGCCGACCAGGTCTATAAAACGCTGCTGGTCGCCGTGAATGGCGATATGAAGCATCTCGCCGTCGCGGTCACGCCCGTGGCTGGTCAACTGGACCTGAAGAAAGTGGCCAAAGCGCTGGGAGCGAAAAAGGTAGATATGGCAGACCCAATGGTTGCGCAACGCACCACGGGTTATCTGGTGGGCGGGATCAGCCCGCTCGGGCAGAAAAAACGCCTGCCAACGCTGATTGACGCCCCTTCGCAGGAATTTGAAACCATCTATATTTCCGGCGGCAAGCGCGGGCTGGATATCGAACTGACCGCAGGCGATCTGGCCAAAATGCTGGATGCGAAGTTTGCGGATATTGCGCGCAGGGATTAAAAGAAAAAGCCGGGTGGCGGCTGCGAGGTAAAAGCAAAACGGTAACAGACGTTACCGTTTTTTGTGTTCGCGCCCTCTCCCGGTGGGAGAGGGTTGGGGTGAGGGCATCAGGCCGCACAACGTTACTGCCAGCTCACCTCGCCTTTCGGCTCATACGCATTCACGTCGATCGGTGAATTCTGCTCGATAAACTGCTTCAGAACCTCGGCATCAATAAAGCCGGTATTCACATAGCCCGGTTTATTATCGATGTGCGGATAACCGTCGCCGCCGGTGGCGTTAAAGCTTAAGGTTGCCAGACGGTAGGTTTTCGCGGGATCAACCGGCTCACCCTTGATTTTGAGATCGTTGAGCTTGCCGTCTTTGGCCACAAAGCTGACGTTAGCGAACTGCGGATAGGCGCCGGAGTCCGGCTTCATCTGCGCCACGGCGGTAAGGTACTCAATCACCTCTTTCCCGCTCATATCGGCATAAACCACCACGTTGCCAAACGGCTGCACCTTCAGCACATCTTTATAGGTGATATTCCCGCCTTCGATGGAATCACGGATCCCGCCGCCGCTCATCACACCAAAATCAGCGCCGGTGCGCGCGATTTGTGCCGCCAGCACCAGGTGACCCATATTGGTCTGTACGAAACGGACTTTGCTGCGGTCCCCTTCCAGACGCCCGTTCAGCGTACCGATTTTCACGTCCAGCTGCGCTTTGCCTTTATTCTGGAACGGGGTTAACAGGGAGAGCATCTGTGGGTTCTCGGGGATTTCCGGGGTGTAGAGTACGCGCTCACTTTTCCCGTCCGGGTAGGTCACTTTTTTCTTCAGGTTGACCGGGATGAGCTGATAATGCACCAGTTTCATCTCGCCGTTACGGAACTCAAAGTCGGCACGGCCAACGTATTTACCCCACTCGTGCGCCTGCACAATCCAGATCCCGTTCTGACGGTCTGGTGCACACGGCGTGCCCGGAACATAATCCACCTGCTTTTTATTCTCCGAGGCCATGCACACCGGATCTTGTGAGTGACCACCCACAATCATTGCCAGCGAGCCCGCAGGGAGGCTGCGCGCCATTTCAACGTCGCCCGGTGCGTTAGAACCATGCTCGCCGTTGTCGTAATGTCCCATATGGGTGGTGGCGATGATCACGTCCGGTTTTTCATTTTGCTGCAACTCCTGAATCACCAGCTTCGCTTCGTCTGCCGGTTTACGGAATTCGATATCGGTAAAGAACTCAGGGTTGCCAATTTTTGCCGTATCGTCCGTGGTGAGGCCAATCACCGCGATTTTCAGATCCTGACGCTTAAACAGCGCCCACGGTTTAAACAGGCGTTCACCGGTGCTTTTCTGATAGATATTGGCGGAGAGGAACGGGAATTTGGACCATTTTTCCTGCTGGCGCAGCACGCTCAGTGGGTTATCAAACTCATGGTTTCCGACGGCCATTGCATCGTAACCGATTAAATTCATGCCACGAAAATCAGGCTCGGCATCCTGTAAATCGGACTCCGGCACGCCGGTATTGATATCGCCCCCCGATAACAGCAGCACGCTGCCCCCTTCGGCGGCAACCTCTTTACGAATGCCATCCACCAGCGTTTTTTGCGCGGAGAGACCATATTCGCCGTACTCGCTGCGCCAGAAATGGCCGTGGTGATCGTTGGTATGCAGGATCGTAATTTTATACGTTTTGTCTTTTTCATACGCCTGTGCGGGCAGGCTTGCCAGACCCCAGGCGGCGAGCAGCGCCAACGCGACGCCATGCTTCATTAACTTCATCTTCTCTCTCCCTGACCAATAGACAAACGCAAAAATTACAGTGAGTAACAAGAATAGACAAATAAGTTTTCATAATTGCGACTTTCTTCAAATGTCGCTGGCAGGTATGTTAGTTGGATAATAATTACCCCCTGCATTTTTCATCACTAACGACGTGGTATTTATGGCAATCAGTGAATCAACCCAGCCCGTTTCGGGCGCGCCGGCGTCGCCGCCACCCTCGCGCACCTCATTTAAAGTCTTAGGCGCTATTAGCCTCTCCCATCTGCTCAACGACATGATCCAGTCGCTGATCCTGGCGATTTACCCGCTGCTGCAATCCGAGTTTTCATTAACCTTCGTGCAGATCGGGATGATCACCCTGACCTTCCAGCTGGCCTCTTCGCTACTGCAACCGATCGTCGGTTACTGGACGGATAAATATCCGATGCCGTGGTCGCTGCCGATTGGCATGTGCTTCACCCTGAGCGGGCTGGTGCTGCTGGCTATGGCGGGCAGTTTTGAAGCGGTGCTGCTTGCCGCCGCGCTGGTGGGGACCGGCTCGTCGGTCTTCCATCCGGAGTCCTCCCGCGTGGCACGTATGGCCTCCGGCGGGCGCCACGGGCTGGCGCAATCACTCTTCCAGGTGGGCGGTAATTTTGGCAGTTCCCTCGGCCCGCTGCTGGCGGCAGTGATCATCGCCCCCTACGGCAAGGGTAACGTCGCCTGGTTTGTGCTGGCCGCCCTGCTGGCGATCGTTGTGCTCGCCCAGATCAGCCGCTGGTATGCCGCACAGCACCGCGTAAACAAAGGCAAACCAAAAGTGAAGGTTATCAATCCCCTTCCACGCAATAAGGTGATCCTGGCCGTGTCCGTGCTGCTGGTGCTGATTTTCTCGAAATATTTCTATATGGCGAGCATCAGCAGCTATTACACCTTTTACCTGATGCAAAAATTCGGATTATCGGTACAAAACGCGCAGTTCCATCTGTTTGCTTTCCTGTTTGCCGTCGCAGCAGGGACGGTGATTGGCGGGCCAGTCGGGGATAAAATCGGCCGTAAATATGTTATTTGGGGCTCTATCCTTGGTGTTGCCCCTTTTACCCTTATTTTACCTTACGCCAGCCTTGAATGGACGGGCATTTTAACGGTGATTATTGGTTTTATTCTGGCTTCGGCGTTCTCGGCTATCCTGGTGTATGCGCAGGAGTTGTTACCGGGGCGTATTGGTATGGTTTCCGGGCTCTTCTTTGGTTTCGCCTTTGGCATGGGCGGCCTTGGTGCAGCCGTGTTAGGTATGGTTGCCGACCACACCAGTATCTTCCTGGTTTATAAAATCTGCGCTTTCCTGCCACTTCTGGGGATGTTGACCATATTCCTGCCTGATAATCGTCATAAAGCGTAATTTCATGGCTGCCAAAGTGAAACTTTGGCAGCCTGATGCCCTCATGGCATAAGGCTTTCCTGTTCATCCCTTCTCTGAATTTATCAAAACCTGCCTTTTCTGAGGCATATTGCCGTTTTATTCAAACTTCAACAATTATTCATAAACACAAAGGTAAAAATTGTCATAAACTATTACTCGGTTTTTGGTTTTCACCAAAATGGAACACCCACAACGAAAGGAGACGGAATGCACCACGCCACACCGCTTATCACCACCATTGTTGGTGGACTTGTGCTCGCTTTTATTCTCGGCATGATTGCCAATAAACTGCGTATTTCCCCTCTTGTGGGCTATCTGTTAGCCGGGGTACTGGCGGGACCGTTTACGCCTGGCTTCGTTGCGGATACCAAACTGGCACCTGAACTGGCGGAACTGGGCGTGATTCTGCTGATGTTTGGCGTGGGGCTGCATTTTTCCCTGAAGGATCTGATGGCGGTAAAGTCTATCGCCATACCGGGAGCGATCGCCCAGATAGGGGTGGCGACGCTGCTGGGCATGGCGCTTTCAGCCGTACTGGGCTGGTCGTTAATGACCGGCATCGTATTTGGGCTGTGTCTCTCAACCGCCAGTACCGTGGTGCTGCTGCGCGCGCTTGAAGAGAGGCAGCTGATAGATAGCCAGCGCGGACAAATCGCAATTGGATGGCTGATTGTTGAAGATCTGGTGATGGTGCTGACGCTGGTCCTGCTGCCTGCCGTCGCCGGAATGATGGAAAAAGACACCCTCGGCTTTGCCTCGCTGGCGCTGGATATGAGCATCACCATCGGGAAAGTGGTGGCGTTTATCGCCATCATGATGCTGGTAGGCCGCCGTCTGGTGCCGTGGATCATGTCGCGCAGCGCAGCCACCGGCTCGCGTGAACTGTTCACCCTTTCCGTCCTTGCGCTGGCGCTGGGGATTGCCTTTGGTGCGGTGGAGCTCTTTGACGTCTCCTTTGCCCTTGGCGCGTTCTTCGCCGGGATGGTGCTGAACGAATCCGAACTGAGCCACCGAGCGGCGCACGACACCCTCCCCCTGCGTGATGCCTTCGCGGTGCTGTTCTTTGTCTCCGTCGGGATGCTGTTTGATCCGATGATTCTGGTTCAGCAGCCGTTGGCCGTACTGGGGACGCTGGCGATTATCATCTTTGGTAAGTCGGTCGCCGCCTTTTTCCTGGTGCGAATGTTCGGCCACTCGCCGCGTACCGCTCTTACCATCGCCGCAAGCCTGGCACAGATTGGTGAGTTCGCCTTTATTCTGGCAGGTCTGGGGATGGCGCTGAACCTGCTGCCGCAGGCCGGGCAGAACCTGGTGCTGGCGGGAGCGATCCTCTCGATTATGCTGAACCCCGTGCTGTTCGCACTGCTGGAAAAATATCTCGATAAAACAGAAACCCTTGAAGAGCAGACGCTCGAAGAGGCCATTGAAGAAGAGAAGCAGATCCCGGTGGATATTTGCAACCACGCCCTGCTGGTCGGCTTTGGCCGCGTGGGAAGCCTGCTCGGCGAGAAGCTGATGGCGCAGGGGATCCCGCTGGTGGTGATTGAAACCTCGCGTACCCGCGTCGATGAGCTGCGCGAGCGCGGTATTCGCGCAGTGCTGGGCAATGCGGCAAACGAAGAAATTATGAACCTGGCGCATCTGGACTGCGCCCGCTGGCTGCTGCTGACCATTCCAAACGGCTACGAAGCGGGTGAGATTGTGGCCACTGCACGTGAGAAATGCCCAACGATTGAGATCATTGCCCGCGCCCATTACGACGACGAGGTGGATTACATCACCGAACGGGGTGCGAATCAGGTGGTGATGGGTGAGCGCGAAATTGCGAATACGATGCTGGCGCTGCTGGCGAAGCCGCCGGTTGAAGAAGAGGTGACGGGCTAGCTTGTGCGGCCTGGTCCCCTCACCCCAGCCCTCTCCCCACAGGGGCGAGGGTGTTTGAGTTCCCTCTCCCCTGTGGGGAGAGGGTTAGGGTGAGGGGTTTTCTTTTACCTGTCCCAGTACGCCTCTTCGAGGCTGTCTTCCCTTTCCGGCAGGCCACGCGTTAAGCGCGGGGAGTGCTGGTTCAGCACCTGATAACTGACGCGGTTCGCGTATTTACATACCTGCGCCAGCGACGAATAGGTGAGCCAGCTGAACTTATGTTTGCTGGAATTCGGCACGTTGGTTTTGTGGTAGGCATTGGCGGTGATGTCATGCAGCAGTGCCGCCAGCGCGCCGTCGCCCGCGCCGTTGGTGTTCATGATCTTCTCCGGGCCGCCCATGTACGGGGCGATGTGCGAGTAGATCCGCA
Organism: Enterobacter cloacae complex sp. 382A5; assembly: GCF_050031095.1. Classification (NCBI taxonomy): domain Bacteria; kingdom Pseudomonadati; phylum Pseudomonadota; class Gammaproteobacteria; order Enterobacterales; family Enterobacteriaceae; genus Enterobacter; species Enterobacter cloacae complex sp. 382A5. Next base: position 1,091,419 of record NZ_JBLGVK010000001.1, on the reverse strand, counting down.
GCGGATTAACACAGTCTTTATAACGCATGCCACGGCTGAACTCATACTGGTTGAACTCGGCGATGGCGCCAGGCAGCAGCGGATGCTGGGTTTTGCGTTTGCTCTCTTCTTCCGTGAAGCCTGCCATATACAGCCCTACCGGTCCGGCGGTGCAGAGCACCAGATCCACCCAGTCCAGCGCTTTATCGGAGGCCAGCAGCGGATCGCTCTCGCCGGTGAGAGCCTCAGCTTCTTCTTCGTTCATCGCCAGAATCGAGACATGCTCTTTCAGGAAGGCCTGCCACCACTCCGGGTTGTCGGCAATCACAAATTTCGTTCCCAGCGTCAGGACCACCGGCACATCGTACTTTTTAGCGTACTCAATCGCCTTCATGGTGGCTTCCGGCATCGGCTCGCCCGGCTTGCAGCGCACCAGGTAGGAGGTGAGCACCAGCGCCGACGCGCCCGCAATCACCTCTTCGGGAATACTCTCGGCACGCAGCTTGTTCATGTGGCCAGGGCTGATGGCAAAGGTACGCTCGCCGGATTCACCGATCAGCGTAAAGCAGCGGCCAATGGGGCCGTCGACACCCTGCAGATAGTTAAGATCGGTACGGCTGGAGGTATTGCACAGGTAACGGTAGGCGTAGCCACCAATTTCGATGTTGCTGCACATCACGCCGAGCAGCACTGAGCGGTCGTCTGCCAAAACGGAGTAGTTGTGCATGGTATTGCCGATAGTGCCACCGGCAAACTGATGGGTGATCAGGTTGTCACGCACCAGCTCCTGATAGAGCGCCTCCGCAACGTCGTCTTCAATTACCAGCGAGTGGCCGGCGCTCAGACCGTAACGGGCGACAAACGCATCATCCACTTTCGCTTCAATGTCCACCAGCGTCTGATCGATACCGACGACCCATGCGGCGCTGGTTTCATTTTCAGGCTGGATTTGCTGCAGGAGCGGATCGCGGGCATCAACAGGGAAGTAGTGTTTGGATTTGCGTTTACCGGGAAATTTCATGGTCTGAACTGTGCATAGAATATGGGCCGGGAATGGTAGCACAAACCCGGCCCTGAGTGCGATCAGCGGCTGTTGGTCACCAGCGAGACCATCATGTCGATATGTTCCGGAGCGTCGTTAAGTGCCGGAATATACTCGTACTTCTCACCACCAGCCTCAAGGAAAAACTCCCGGTTTTGCACCGCGATCTCCTCCAGCGTTTCCAGGCAATCGGCCGAAAAGCCCGGGGACATTACCTGAATATGCTTCACGCCTTTCTCGCCGAGCATTTTGAGGGTTTCATCCGTATACGGTGTCAACCACGGCTCGCGACCAAAGCGCGACTGGAAAGTCATCATCACCTTCTCCGGCGGCAGGCCGAGCGCGGACACCAGTTCACGCGTGGTATCGCGACAGCGCTGCGGATAATCATCCCCTTCGTTAGCGAAACGCTGCGGAATGCCGTGATAGGACAACAGCAGCAGATCCGGCTCGCCGTGTTTTTCAAACGACGCGCGGGCACTGCTGGCAAGCGCTTTGATATAGAGTTCGTTATCGGCGTAGTCGCGTATAAAGGTCACGCCCGGAATGCGGCGGCGGGTCGCCAGAATGCGGGCCAGTTCGTCCCACACCGCAGCGACTGTCGAGCAGGAGTACTGCGGGTAGAGTGCCAGCACCACAATGTGCTCAACCCCCTGCGCCAGCAGCGCGTCGACCGCACTTTCCAGAGACGGTTTGCCATAGCTCATGCCGAGTGCGACAGGCATATCCGGCAGGCGGGCAGCCAGCGCTTTCTCCTGGCGACGGCTGTAGACCATCAGCGGCGAGCCCTCTTCCATCCAGACAGACTGATAGAGTTTGGCGACGCGCGGTGAACGAATGGGCAGAATCACGCCACGCAGTAATGGCCACCACAGCAGTCTTGGAGTATCCACAACGCGCGTGTCGCTTAAAAATTGTCGCAGATAGCGTTTTACCGCTTCTGGCGTAGGTGCTTCTGGGGTGCCCAGATTGGCAAGCAGGATGCCGGTTTTCGCCTGACTCATTCACGCCTCTTAACCATTTGAATGGTTGTCAATTGTAGCGGAAATGCGTTTAAACGGAACCCATTGCTGTAATAGGTAAGATGAGAAATATTCTCACCCGGGGACCCGGGTGAGAGCAGTGCGATTAGCCGAGGATTTTTTCCAGCTCTGCACGAACGTCAGCCACGGCTTTGGTGCCGTCAACTTTCGCGTATTTGGTGTTACCCGCCTGCGCTTCTTTGGTGTAGTAGCCGATCAGCGGCGCAGTCATCTGATGGTATTCCACCAGGCGCTTACGCACGGTCTCTTCCTGGTCGTCTTTACGGGTGGTCAGCTCTTCGCCGGTTACGTCGTCTTTACCTTCAACCTTAGGTGGGTTGAATTTAATGTGGTAAACGCGGCCAGAAGCGGCGTGCACACGGCGACCAACGATACGATCAACGATCAGCTCGTCTGGTACGTCGAACTCCAGCACGTAGTCTACGTTGATGCCCGCTTCTTTCATGGCGTCAGCCTGAGGAATGGTGCGTGGGAAGCCGTCCAGCAGGAAACCGTTACGGCAGTCTTCCTGAGCAATGCGCTCTTTGACCAGAGCGATAACCAGCTCGTCGGTCACCAGTTTGCCAGCGTCCATGATGTCTTTCGCTTGTTTACCCAGCTCAGAGCCAGATTTTACAGCGGCGCGCAGCATATCACCGGTGGAGATTTGCGGAATACCGTATTTCTCCATGATGAACTGAGCCTGAGTTCCTTTACCCGCGCCCGGAGCGCCAAGCAGAATAATACGCATTGCGAAAATCCCCTCAAAAGTCGATTCAATTTTTCAAAAGCGCTAAACAATACCACCAGAACGGATGCGGCTCAAGGAAGGCGGGAAGGCTGAAACGGTTAATGGGGGGAGATAATTTGGGGGAGTGCGGTCTGGTGCCCTCACCCCGGCCCTCTCCCACTGTACGGTCCGGGGACATAGTGAACACTTGTTCGGGGACATGGTAGACACTTACAACTAAGGCATAAGAACCCGTTTATGGAGTCGCTTATGCCCTGGGATGCGAGAGATACCATGTCATTACGTACTGAGTTTGTTTTGTTCGCCTCGCAGGACGGGGCGAACATCCGTTCCCTCTGCCGTCGCTTCGGCATTTCACCTGCCACCGGCTACAAGTGGCTTCGCCGATGGGGGGAGGAAGGTGCCTCCGGCCTTCAGGACCGCCCGCGCATACCGCACCATTCCCCGAACCGCTCATCTGACGACATCACCGCCCTGCTGCGTATGGCCCATGACCGCCATGAACGCTGGGGCGCACGCAAGATAAAGCGCTGGCTGGAAGACCGGGGGCACCGTATGCCCGCCTTCAGCACCGTTCATAACCTGATGGCCCGTCACGGCCTGCTGCCCGGTACTTCTCCGGGCATTCCCGCCACGGGGCGGTTCGAACATGACGCGCCGAACCGGCTCTGGCAGATGGATTTTAAGGGCCACTTTCCCTTTGGCGGTGGCCGCTGCCATCCGCTCACCCTGCTGGATGACCACTCCCGTTTTTCCCTGTGCCTGGCGCACTGTACCGATGAACGGCGTGAGACCGTGCAGCAGCGGCTGGTCAGCGTGTTTGAGCGTTACGGCCTGCCGGACCAGATGACGATGGATAACGGCGCCCCGTGGGGAGACACCACCGGCACCTGGACGGCGCTGGAGCTGTGGCTGATGCGCCACGGTATCCGGGTGGGACACTCCCGGCCGTATCATCCGCAGACGCAGGGCAAGCTGGAGCGTTTTCACCGCAGCCTGAAGACGGAGGTGCTGCAGGGTAAGTGGTTCGCGAACGAGGGCGAACTGCAGCGCGCCTTCGACCACTGGCGGACGGTCTATAACCTTGAACGCCCGCATGAGGCGCTGGACATGGCGGTACCGGGCTCGCGGTATAAGCCGTCTGCACGGCAGTACAGCGGTAACATAACGCCCCCGGAATACGACGAGGGTGTGATGGTCAGGAAAGTGGATATCAGCGGAAAGCTGAGCGTGAAAGGGGTAAGTCTGAGCGCGGGCAAGGCGTTCAGGGGAGAACGGGTCGGGCTGAAGGAGATGCAGGAAGACGGCCGCTACGAGGTGTGGTGGTACAGCACAAAAGTGGGGGTGATCGACCTGAAGAAAAAGTCGATCACCATGGGTAAAGGATGTTAAAAAGTGTTCACCATGTCCCCGAACACCTGTCTACCATGTCCCCGGACCGTACACCCACGGGGAGAGGGAGAAGACCAGGGGAGGCGTGGTCAATTACGCCAGCAGCAGCGCATTCACACGTTTAATGAAGAGGTTAGGATCTTCCAGCGTGCCGCGCTCGGCCAGCAGAGACTGATCCAGCAGCAGTTCAACCCACTCAGCAAAGCGGGTTTCGTCCTGGGTATCCGCCGCGCGTTTCACCAGCGGGTGATCCGGGTTGAGCTCGAAGATATATTTCACTTCTGGCATCGCCTGACCTGCCGCGGCGAACAGTTTCGCCATCTGGGTACCCATTTCGTCCGCATCGGTAGTCACAATCGCCGGCGTATCGGTCAGACGGTGGGTGAAGCGCACCTCTTTCACACGGTCGCCCAGCAGAGTTTTCACGCGCTCAACGAACGGCTCCAGCGCCTTCTCGGCTTCTTTCGCGCTTTCATCCACTTCATCCGCCAGCTTGTCGATGGATTCATCGGCTTTGGCAACAGACTGGAATGGCTTACCGTCGAACTCGGTCAGGTAGTTCATCATCCACTCGTCAATGCGGTCAGAAAGCAGCAGCACTTCGATGCCTTTCTTACGCAGCAGCTCCAGGTGCGGGCTGCTCTTCGCCGCGGCGTAGCTGTCGGCGGTGATGTAGTAGATCTTCTCCTGCCCTTCTTTCATGCGGGAAACGTACTCTTCCAGCGACACGGTCTGCGCGGAGGAGTCAGTGTGCGTAGAGGCAAAGCGCAGCAGTTTGGCGATCGCTTCTACGTTCGCGGTGTCTTCCGCCGGGCCTTCTTTCAGTACCAGGCCAAACTGCTTCCAGAAGGTCTGGTATTTTTCCGCGTCGTCTTTCGCCAGTTTTTCCAGCATCTGCAGCGTACGTTTGGTCAGCGCGTTACGCAGGTTGCGGGTCACGGTGCTGTCCTGCAGAATTTCACGGGAGACGTTCAGCGGCAGATCGTTGGAATCTATCAGGCCACGGACAAAGCGCAGGTAGTTCGGCATGAACTGCTCGGCGTCATCCATGATGAAGACACGCTGAACGTAAAGCTTCAGACCGTGCTTGTGATCGCGGTTCCACATATCCCACGGCGCCTGCGACGGGATATACAGCAGGCTGGTGTACTCCTGCTTACCTTCCACACGGTTATGACTCCAGGTCAGCGGATCGGTAAAGTCGTGGGCGATGTGTTTGTAGAACTCGTTGTATTCGTCGTCCTTGATTTCAGCCTTATTGCGCGTCCACAGTGCCTGCGCCTTGTTGATTTTCTCCCAGGAGACCACGGTTTCACCGTCTTTCTCTTCCTGTTTTTCAATCTCAACCGGCAGGGCAATGTGGTCGGAATATTTGCTGATGATGGAGCGCACGCGCCAGTCGTTCAGGAAATCGTCTTCGCCTTCACGCAGGTGCAGGGTGATTTCGGTGCCGCGATCCGCTTTGGTGATGTCATCAACGGTGTATTCACCTTCACCTTTAGATTCCCAGAACACCCCGTTTTCCGCGCTGTCGCCCGCCGCACGTGTACGCACGGTCACTTTGTCCGCCACGATAAACGCCGAATAGAAGCCCACGCCGAACTGGCCGATCAGCTGGCTGTCTTTCGCCTGGTCAGAGCCCATTGATTCCAGGAACGCTTTGGTCCCGGATTTGGCGATAGTCCCGAGGTGGTCGATCACCTCGTCGCGGTTCATACCGATGCCGTTATCGGCGATGGTCAGGGTACGGTTCTCTTTATTGAAAGAGACGCGCACGCGCAGCTCGCCGTCGCCTTCATACAGATCCGGGTTAGACAGCGCGCGGAAGCGCAGCTTGTCCGCCGCATCGGAGGCGTTGGAAATCAGCTCACGCAGGAAGATTTCTTTGTTGGAATACAGGGAATGGATCATCAGGTGCAGAAGCTGTTTTACTTCTGACTGGAAACCACGGGTTTCTTGTCCTTTCATCTAAGTCGACCTCAACAATGCCATTTAATGGGGTTGTAAAACGTTGAGGGAGAGATGGGGATAAGCAGGGAAATTTTCAAGCGGAGGCTGCGAATGCCGCCTCCGTTTGGTCAGAAAATAATCTTGTGACGTCCGGCCAGAGAGTGCGACAGCGTGGTGCCGTCAACCATCTCCAGCTCGCCGCCAACCGGCACGCCGTGAGCGATACGGCTGGCGTCAACACCGTACTGCGCGCACAGCTCGGCGATGTAGTTGGCGGTTGCCTCCCCTTCCACCGTGGGGTTGGTGGCGAGGATCACCTCTTTGATGGTCTCGGACTCCAGACGCTGTTCAAGGCGATCAAGACCGATATCATCCGGGCCAATACCGTCCAGCGGGGAGAGATGCCCCATCAGCACGAAATAGCGGCCAGAAAACTGCCCGGTTTGTTCGATGGCATAGATGTCCGCCGGACTCTCCACCACGCAAATCTGACCGTTCTCCTGACGACGCGGATTCGAGCAAATATTACAGACGTCCTGCTCGGTAAAAGTACGGCAATCCGCACAGTGACCAATCTCTGACATGGCGCGGGTCAGAGCCTGCGCCAGGCGCATCCCGCCGCTGCGGTCGCGCTGCAATAGCGTAAACGCCATACGCTGCGCCGACTTCGGGCCTACGCCCGGCAGGCAGCGCAACGCTTCCATTAACTGCGTGAGCAGCGGACTGGTTTGCATCAGAACGGCATCTTGAAGCCCGGCGGCAGTTGCATACCGCTGGATACAGAGGCCATTTTCTCTTTCTGGGTTTCGTCGATACGGCGAGCGGCATCGTTGAACGCGGCTGCAACCAGATCTTCCAGCATCTCTTTGTCGTCTTCGAGCAGGCTTGGATCGATTTCAACGCGGCGGCAGTTATGCGCACCGTTGATGGTCACCTTGACCAGACCGGCACCGGATTCACCCGTGACTTCCAGCTGAGCGATCTCTTCCTGCATCTTCTGCATTTTTTCCTGCATCTGCTGAGCCTGCTTCATCAGGCCACCCAGACCGCCTTTTCCACCAAACATAGGCTTCTCTCTCTTTCACGTTTAACGATGACAACCGTAAGTCAGACTCACGATCAAATGGGGCGAATACTCTCTTCATCCAGATCGGCGTCGAAGAACCGGCGCAGGGTCTGGATGTTGTTATCCGCAATAATCGACTCACGCGCCTGCGCGAGTTTCTCTTCATAAATGGCCTGGCGCCACTCCAGTGGCGTTCGCACCGCCGGATTATCATCTTCAATGATAGTCAATTCAACCGGTGCACCCTGCAATGTGGCCAGCGCCTCCGCCAGCGCTTTTTGTGCGCCGGGGGAGTTCAGATGCCGTTGACCAGGACGCAGATGCAGACGCACCTGATTACCGTCCTGCTCTTTCCAGGCATTCAGCGCAACCTGCTCGACCAGCTTAGGCAGTTGCAGTTTACTGACCTCAGCGGCCCAGGCGTCACGCGCGATAGACTCTTCCGCGAGCTTCGCGGAAAGCTCCGGTGTTTTTTCATGCTCCAGCGCTTTCTTCAGCGCTTTTGGCGTGGCGACCTCTTTCTTCACCTCTTCGACGATGGTCGTCGACTTCCAGCGGTAAGCCTCTTCTTTCACCGGGGCTTTTTGCTCGAGCGCGGACGGTGCCGGGCGCGCCTGTACGCGCTCCGTTACCGAGGCCAGTCGTTCAAGCGCGGCGTTGTTAACCGGCCGCGCTCTTCCTGGCGCTGCCGGTTCACTCTTTTTTGGTTTGGTTGCTCCCTGCGCTCGCTGCAACTGGCTGCGGGCGGCAAGCACCGAACTGGTGGCATCCGACAGCGGTACATTTTGCGGCGGCGCTGCCGGCTGTGCTGGCACCTGCTGCGGCGACATCACTGCCGTCGGGGCGGTCGGGGCGAATGACTGCCGGGGCACTTCAGGCTCTGGCAGCGGCATACGCGGGTGGAACGCCAGCGCACGCAGCAGCGTCATTTCAACGCCCATTCTAGGATCCGGCGCAAACGGCAGCTCTTTACGGCCAATCAGCAAGGTCTGGTAGTAAAGCTGTACGTCAGCAGGCGGCACGGTACGGGCAAGCTCACGCATCCGCTGTTCAATGGCCGCCATATCCGCCCCCATCGCTGACGGAGAGAGCTGAAGCATCGCTACACGGTGCAGCAGGCTAAGCATCTCGACCAGCAAGGCTTCCCACTCGACGCCACGGGCTGCAGCGGCATTCACCAGCGACATGACGCGCTCACCGTTCGCGGCGATCATGGCTTCAATCAGGGAGAGCGCCTGGTCGTCGTCCAGCGTGCCGAGCATGGTGCTGACCGCCTCCGTCGACAGTTTACCGTCACCGCTGGCAATGGCTTGATCCGTCAGGCTGAGCGCATCGCGCAGGCTGCCGTCCGCTGCACGGGCCAGCAGTTGCAGGGCGCGCGGCTCGTGGACAATGTTCTCTTCGTCGAGAATGTGTTCCAGCTGAGTACGGATCTGTTCAACGTCCAGCGCCTTCAGATGGAACTGCAAACAGCGCGACAGAATCGTCACCGGCAGCTTTTGCGGATCGGTGGTCGCCAGCAGGAATTTCACATGCGCAGGCGGCTCTTCCAGCGTTTTCAGCAGGGCGTTGAAGCTGTGACGTGACAGCATGTGCACTTCATCGATCAGATAGACCTTGAAGCGCCCACGCGCCGGGGCGTACTGCACGTTATCCAGCAGGTCACGGGTATCTTCAACTTTGGTGCGCGAGGCGGCGTCGATCTCGATCAGATCGACAAAGCGCCCCTGTTCGATCTCACGGCAGTTGTCACACACGCCACACGGCGTGGCGGTGATCCCGGTTTCGCAGTTCAGACCTTTTGCCAGCAAACGGGCAATAGAGGTTTTACCGACGCCGCGGGTACCGGAGAAGAGATAGGCGTGATGGATACGACCTAGCGACAAGCCGTTCGCCAGGGCCGTCAGCACATGTTCCTGACCGACAACGTCGGCAAAGGTTTGTGGTCGCCATTTACGGGCTAACACCTGATAACTCATGGGCAGGCTCTGCAACGCTGGAAGGTGAATTAATGGAGGGGAATGCTATCACAACCTCACCCATTGAGCGAGGTTGTGAGAAACGGGATTAATGACCCGGGAAAGGCACCAGGCTGTAGCTGGTAATACCCTGTTTTTCCAGGCGCTGTTCGCCGCCCAGATCGAACAGATTGATGATGAAGGCCGCGTCGGTCACTTCACCACCCAGGCGACGAATCAGCTTCACGGTCGCTTCGATAGTGCCACCGGTTGCCAGCAGATCGTCCACCACCAGCACTTTGTCGCCAGGCTTAATGGCATCGACGTGGATTTCCAGCTGATCGGTGCCGTATTCCAGCTCATAGCTCTCCGCGATGGTTTCACGCGGCAGTTTGCGCGGCTTACGCACTGGCACAAAACCTACGCCCATTGCCAGTGCCACCGGTGCGCCAAACAGGAAGCCACGGGCTTCGGTACCTACTACTTTGGTGATCCCGGCGTTTTTATAACGCTCTACCAGCAGTTCAATGCTGAGCGCGTACGCTTTCGGGTCTTCCAGCAAGCTGGTGACATCACGGAAAAGAATGCCAGGTTTTGGATAGTCCTGGATGCTTTTGATGCTGTTTTTCAGATATTCAAGCTGCTGTGCAGTTGCGGTCATCGGTTTGTGCCTAAATGAAACAGTGTTACTCACAGCGCGCAAAGAGGCGGTAAAGGTAACAATTGTTTAACCTTTAACCAGGCGCGCCTGTGCTCGAAAACGGTCGAATTTACTGGCTGCGCGCAATAATTGCAACAGCCATTATAAGGCTTCAGTGCTTTTGTTGCTTTTCATCAACCACGGGGATCCGCCACATGAAGATAAGCAGGCAGGTCAGGATAACCAGCAGCAGGATCCGCACCCACATCATTTTCACCAGCCATAATGAAATGGCGAAGGTGATGAGGATGACTGCAATCGCACGCGGCTTTGCGCCAGGCGGCATGGCCCGGTGTTTCTGCCAGTGGCGCAGATAGCCGCCAAACCACGAGCGATACAGCAGCCAGTGATGAAAACGCGGGGATGAGCGGGCAAAACACCAGGCTGCCAGCAGAATAAACGGCGTCGTGGGCAAAAGTGGCAAAACCACGCCCAGGGTGCCTAACACTACCGCCAGCCAGCCAATGATGATTAAAATAGTACGCTGCATAATGCGAATCGTTATCAAACTGAACGGCTACTTTACCACTGGAGCGCGCCTTGAAAATAGCCCTGCTTTTAGAGACGCTGCAAAATCAGCTCGTTGCCCTGCGCACGCAGGCGTCACCGTTGATGCAGCATGCGACGCTCAAACCGCGCTTTGACCGGCAGTTATTTCATACGCGTAGTACGCTGATGAAAGACTATCTTGATGAGGCGCAGACCAACCTCGACGAACTGCGACAGTCCGTGAATGACGGAAAACATGAGCAGGTGGCCTGGCTTGCGGAGCATCTCACCAGTCAGATCACCGCCTTGTACCGGGAGATCGCAGCCTGGCCCCTGCGTACGTGGGATAGCGCGTCGCCCGGCCTCGGTAAATGGCAGCGCAAACGGCTGGAGCACCAGGAGTTTGAACGCCGTCTGTTTGAGATGAAGCGCGAGCGGGAAGCACGTCTGAACAACAGTGAAACGCTGGAAGAGCAGCAGTTATTGATGCGCGAAATCGACGCGCTGGATGGACGTCTTGTCCGCTGCCGTCAGGCGCTGGATGAGATCGAACGCGTCATTGAACGCCTGACCCGTTAAAAGGAGCCACACATGTCGCTGGAAAATGCCCCCGATGAGGTCAAACTGGCCGTCGATTTGATTATGCTGCTGGAGAATCATGAGATCCCGGCTGAGACGGTGCTGAAGGCACTGGAGATTGTGCGGCGGGATTTTGAGGGAAAGGTGAAGGCCGGTTGCCCTCACCCTAACCCTCTCCCACCGGGAGAGGGAAAATAGTTCAGGCGGGAGTCGGATCGTCACCCTTAATCTCACGCTTCACTTCCGTATGCTCGTCACCTTTCTCGTTATGCAGGTGAACCTCAAGCTGGTTGAAAGCAATATTGATATTGTTTTCACGGCACAGACGGTCGATGGAGCGGTTCAGTTCATCCACGGTGTAGCTGCGATCGCGAAGCTCACGCACGTATAAACGCAGCTCGTGATCCAGCGTGCTCGCCCCAAAGGTGGTGAAGAAGACGTCTGGCGCCGGCTCGTGCATAACCTTTGGATGCTCTTTTGCGGCCTTCAGCAATACCTCTTTCACCTTATCCAGATCCGAACCGTAGGCTACGCCGAGGCGGATCACCACACGCGTCGTCGTATCAGAGAGCGACCAGTTGATCAGACGCTCGGTCACGAACGCTTTGTTCGGGATGATCACCTCTTTGCGATCGAAGTCGGTAATAGTGGTCGCACGAATGCGGATCTTGCTGACGGTACCGGAGAAGGTCCCGATGGTCACCGTATCGCCAATTCGCACCGGACGTTCGAACAGGATGATCAGGCCGGAAACGAAGTTACCGAAAATCTCCTGCAGGCCAAAACCGAGACCCACAGAGAGCGCTGCCGCCAGCCACTGCAGTTTGTCCCATGACACGCCCAGCGAGCCGAAGACCGTCATCGCCCCGACAATAATAATGACGTAGTTGAGGATGGTGGTAATGGCATAGGACGCCCCCTGACGCAGGTTCAGGCGCGACAGCACCAGCACCTCCAGCAGACCCGGCAGGTTTCGAATCAGCGCCCAGGCCACCATCGACGACACCACCGCAAACAGCAGACTGCCCATGGTGACGCTCTTCATCACCGCAGCACCGGCTTCGGTCCCGCTGTACTGCCAGAGGGTGATACTGTCGAGATAGGCAAAGACAGTAATCAAATCAGACCAGATGGCCCAGAACATCACTGCGAACAGGGCTATCATCACCAGCATGGTGATACGCAACGTCTGCTGGTTAACCTGCTCCAGCGCGATGGTCGGCTCTTCCTGCGGCTCCGCGCCTTCGGCGCCCTCTTTCACCTGATGCTGACGACGCGCAATGGCGCGGCGATAAGCGATACGGCGAGCCGCCACGCTCAGGCCGCGCAGCACGGTCTGGTAGAGCAGGTTCCAGACAATCACCAGATAGACGGTTTCTATCCAGCGGCCGGACAGACGCAGCGTGGTGTAGAAGTAGCCCGTCGCCGTGAGCACCATCAGCGCCAGCGGAATGATTGCCAACACCGTGACGGTGGCGAGGCGCAGATTGTGGGACTCTTTATCACGCCAGCTATCGCGGCACATCGGCCACATCAGGATGGCAATCAACAGCAGGTTCAGCAGAATGACCAGCTGACCCAGAACGTCATCCATCAGATGCAGCGGAGAAAGCTCGGAAACCACCGACCAGAAGTGCAGCGGCAGGAGCGCCAGGCTGATGCGGACAATCTGACGACGCCAGTGGCTGGTCAGTTGCTGCGGCATATTGAAGTGACGCACCGCCACGCCGTCTTTTTCCAGCACCTTCCAGCACAGACCAAACACCAGCCAGAACAGGGCCAGCTTTTTACTGAAAGCCCACAGCAAATCGCTGACGTTGAGCTGCATGGTGAGCAGGATCAGGCCAACCGCCAGGATGATCAGGCACACCGGCAGCGCGCGAATGAGATCGATCAGAATCGCTTTTGGCGTATGCAGCTGACTGTCATTTCGCAGTTGCCCCACTTCTGAGGCCAGCTTCGCCTGATAGTTCTTCAGCCATCCCAGACGCCAGCGGATCACGCCCGCAATCAGCAGCAGCGGTAATCCCGCCAGGAAGGCAATCATCACCGCGGGCCAGGCTTTCTCCCAGTTCCCGGTGATTTTCATGCTTTTAATCTGCGTTTTCAGCGTTTCGGGGAAGGATTTAACCCAGTCCCAGTCCATCGGCTTGTTGCTGTTAACCCAGAAAATTTGCTGGGTCAAAATCTCCTGCAGACTTTTAGAAACGCTCACCAGCTGCTGCTGGTTGATCTGCAGGTTAATCGCCATCATCAGCTGGTTACCCAGCTGTTTATTGAGCTGGTCAAGCAGCTCGCGGCGCATATCCACCACCTGCAACAGCGCGTCGTGCACTTCCGGGTTCACTTCACTGGAGTGACCCTCTTCTATTTTGGCGACAAAGGTATCGCTCTGGAAAAGGGCATCGCGCTGCTGGTTGACGTCAAACTGTTCCAGACGTAAATCCGCAATGCGGTTGGTCATGTCCTCCAGCTCGTCGGCAGAGGGCAGCGTCTGCTGTTGCTGGTAAAGAATGCGTGACAGCAGAAGGCTGCCTTTCAGCACCGCAATTTGCTCTTTGATATTACGTTCCGCCTGGAGCGCGCGGTCCAGCCAGTTTTTAACTTTAATGTTCTGTTGAACCAGCGAGTTACCGTTTTCGGTCGCCTGAATCAGACGCTCGCTCAGCTGATGGTTCGCGTCGAGCTCCTGCTTCACCAGCGGATTGGCCTGGATGCGGGCGGTTTCGTCCGGCGATACCGCCTCCTGGGCGGTTTTTTCCGTCAGCGTCAGGCGCTTGCTGTTCACCGCCTCCTGCAACAGCTGAAGCTGGTGTTCCAGACGGTTGATGTTAGCGGTCACGTAATCACGCTGTTTTTGTAGCGTGTCCTGCAGCACCGTATTCCCTTCCAGGCTTTTACGCTGCTGTTCAATTTGCGCATTCAGTAACGACTGCTGAACCAGCAGCAGCGTTTGCTGCGTCGGGCGCAGCGTGCCTTCACCCACCGTGGTGCCGTTAAGGCGGTTGCGGATTTGCTGCAGTTGCTGAGACGCGGCGTACATCGCGTTTTGTACGCGCTCGGGCTGAGTCTGCAAAGAGACAAGCTGACTGTTGTAGGTCGCGAGATCCGACTGTGCGGTTTGCAGGTCGTCGAGCAGTTGTGCGACGCGTGACTCCAGCTGACGCAGCGACAGCGTTGCCAGCGTTTTGCGCGTTTCGTCGTCGTTATCCACGTCGCTCAGGGCATTTAGCGAATCCGTTGCTTTACGCATGTTTTCAGGCGCCTGCGCCACCTTCTGACGAAGCTGGGTGGTTTCCGCTTTGACGCGCTCAATTTTATCCAGTGATTCCAGCGTTTCCGTCAGATCCTGCTGAACGAGTTTGTCCTGAGGCGTGAGATCTTTTTGTTTATTCATGGCGTCGAGCTGCGACTGAACATCAGCACGGGATGGAATGTCATTGCCGTTATCGGCGCGGGCCCAGGAAAGCGGTGCCGTTGCGAAGAAAAACAGCGTCGCGAAGAGTAGTGCAAGAACAGGATGTTGCGAGCGATTGGTGTGCAGCATAGTCGTGAATGATGTCAGAAGATGACCGAAAATAGTCCGGCGTGCAGAATATCACGCTCGCCTGAAGCAGAATAGCGCGAACGTGAGCCTCTGAGATAAATCCTGGAAATGGCTCAGGCAGTGAGCGAAGGCGCGTCGCTGCGCAGCGTCGGGCAGAGCTGTAGCATTTCCAGTAAAATCGCCACGTAGCTGCGGGCCTCCGCTTTTAAGTCAAAGGATTGCGGGGCGAAAAGCCAGTTTTCCATCAGGCCCGAAATGTAGCTGCGCATCAGAATAGCCGCCCGGCGGGTCAGGAGATTGGCCGGTAGCAGTTTAGCCTGCATGCACTGGTTCAGGTTCTGTTCAATGCGGTCATAGCTTTCCAGGCTAAGGCTGCGCTGCGCCTGCTGCACAACAGCCATCTCTCCCACAAACTCACATTTATGGAAAATAATGTCCATCATTAACCGACGGCGCTCTTCAACTACCGTCGCTTCAAGGATATATACTAATATTTCTCTTAATACTGAGAGTGGATCGTCAGGGAATTTTGCCCGATACTCACTCTCGAGATCGCTAATGCTGGACTCTGAAAGCTCCCAGATTTCACTGAACAGATCTGACTTGTCTTTAAAATGCCAGTAAATCGCTCCCCGCGTAACGCCAGCGGCCTGAGCAATCTGTGCCAGCGAGGTTGACGAAACACCTTGCTGAGAAAATAAGCGGATTGCCACATCCAGAATGTGTTGTCGGGTTTCAAGCGCTTGTTGTTTGGTTTTTCGTGCCATAAGTGGGTGAATTTACAGGCGTCAGATTTACATACATTTGTGAATGTATGTACCATAGCATGACGATAATATAAACGCAGCAATGGGTTTTTGGACTCAGGACCATTGATCAATTTGAAATCGGACACTCGAGGTTTACATATGAACAAAAACAGAGGGTTAACGCCTCTGGCGGTCGTTCTGATGCTCTCAGGCAGCTTAGCGCTTACAGGATGTGACGACAAACAGGCTCAACAAGGAGCGCAGCAGATGCCAGAAGTTGGCGTTGTGACGCTCAAATCCGAACCTCTTCAGATCACCACCGAATTGCCTGGCCGCACAAGTGCTTATCGCATTGCAGAAGTTCGTCCTCAGGTGAGCGGCATTATCCTGAAACGTAACTTTACCGAAGGCGGCGATGTGCAAGCCGGTGAGTCTCTGTATCAGATTGATCCCGCAACGTATCAGGCGTCGTATGAAAGCGCGAAAGGCGACCTGGCGAAAGCGGAAGCGGCGGCCAAAATCTCTCAGCTGACGTTGAATCGTTACAAAAAACTGCTCGGTACGCAGTACATCAGCCAACAGGACTACGACACAGCCCTGGCGGATGCACAGCAGGCTAACGCGGCCGTTGTGGCAGCAAAAGCGGCTGTCGAAACCGCGCGCATCAACCTGGCCTATACCAAAGTGACCTCCCCTATCAGCGGTCGTATTGGTAAATCCTCCGTGACCGAAGGGGCACTGGTGCAAAACGGTCAGGCCACAGCGATGGCAACCGTGCAGCAGCTTGATCCGATCTACGTTGACGTGACGCAGTCCAGCAACGATTTCCTGCGACTGAAACAAGAGCTGGCAAACGGCACCCTGAAGCAGGAGAACGGTAAAGCCAAAGTGGAGCTGGTCACTAACGACGGCATCAAATATCCACAGGCGGGTACGCTGGAATTCTCTGATGTGACGGTCGACCAGACCACCGGTTCCATCACCTTACGTGCGATCTTCCCGAACCCTGACCACACCCTGTTGCCAGGTATGTTCGTTCGCGCACGTCTGGAAGAAGGGACTAACCCAACCGCACTTCTGGTTCCACAGCAGGGTGTGACCCGTACGCCACGCGGCGATGCGAGCGCACTGGTTGTTGGCGCTGGTGACAAAGTCGAAATGCGCAATATCACTGCTACGCAGGCGATTGGCGATAAATGGCTGGTGACGGACGGTCTGAAAGATGGCGATCGCGTGATTGTTACTGGTTTGCAAAAAGTTCGTCCTGGCGCGCAGGTTAAAGCACAGGAAGTGAAGTCTGACGATAAACAACAAGCTTCGGCCGCTGGCCAGTCAGAACAAACCAAGTCTTAACTTAAATAGGAGCCGTTAAGACATGCCTAATTTCTTTATCGATCGCCCCATATTCGCATGGGTGATCGCCATTATTATCATGCTGGCCGGGGGACTTGCGATCCTGAAGCTGCCTGTTGCGCAATATCCGACCATTGCGCCACCGGCGGTGACGATCTCCGCAACCTACCCGGGGGCGGATGCGAAAACGGTGCAGGATACCGTTACGCAGGTTATCGAACAGAACATGAACGGTATCGATAACCTGATGTACATGTCCTCAAACAGTGACTCCACCGGTACGGTTCAGATCACCCTGACCTTCGAGTCTGGTACTGATGCTGACATCGCGCAGGTTCAGGTGCAGAACAAACTGCAGCTGGCGATGCCGCTGCTGCCGCAGGAAGTACAACAGCAGGGTGTGAGCGTCGAGAAATCGTCCAGTAGCTTCCTGATGGTTGTTGGCGTTATCAACACCAACGGCACCATGACGCAGGAGGATATTTCCGACTACGTGGGCGCCAACATGAAGGACGCCATCAGCCGTACTTCAGGTGTGGGTGACGTTCAGCTGTTTGGTTCCCAGTACGCGATGCGTATCTGGATGGACCCGAACAAACTGAACAACTTCCAGCTGACGCCGGTTGACGTCATCAACGCCATTAAAGCGCAGAACGCCCAGGTTGCAGCCGGTCAGTTAGGCGGTACGCCGCCGGTGAAAGGCCAGCAGCTTAACGCGTCCATCATCGCGCAAACCCGTCTGACCTCCGCCGATGAATTCAGCAAAATTCTGCTGAAAGTGAATCAGGACGGTTCGCAGGTTCGCCTGCGTGACGTGGCAAAAGTGGAGCTGGGTGGCGAAAACTACGACATCATTGCGAAGTTTAACGGCAAACCGGCTTCTGGTCTGGGTATCAAACTGGCGACCGGTGCTAACGCCCTGGACACCGCAACGGCTATCCGTGCAGAACTGAAGAAGATGGAACCGTTCTTCCCGTCAGGTCTGAAGATCGTTTATCCGTATGACACCACGCCGTTCGTTAAAATTTCGATTCACGAAGTGGTTAAAACCCTGGTAGAAGCGATCATCCTGGTCTTCCTGGTGATGTATCTGTTCCTGCAGAACTTCCGCGCGACGCTGATTCCAACCATCGCCGTACCGGTCGTCTTGCTCGGAACCTTCGCCATACTGGCAATATTTGGCTACTCGATAAACACCCTGACGATGTTCGGGATGGTGCTCGCCATCGGCTTGCTGGTGGATGACGCCATCGTGGTGGTAGAAAACGTCGAGCGCGTCATGGCGGAAGAAGGTCTGCCGCCGAAGGAAGCAACCCGTAAATCCATGGGCCAGATCCAGGGCGCGCTGGTCGGTATCGCGATGGTGCTGTCCGCCGTATTTATTCCGATGGCCTTCTTCGGGGGCTCTACCGGTGCGATTTACCGTCAGTTCTCCATCACCATCGTTTCTGCGATGGCGCTGTCGGTGCTGGTGGCGTTGATCCTGACGCCTGCGCTGTGTGCAACCATGCTGAAACCGATTCAGAAAGGCGGTCACGGCGAGCACAAAGGGTTCTTCGGCTGGTTTAACCGCATGTTTGATAAGAGCACGCACCACTATACCGACAGCGTGGGGAACATTCTGCGCAGCACCGGTCGTTATCTGCTGCTCTATATCATCATCGTGGTGGGCATGGCCTATCTGTTCGTTCGTCTGCCAAGCTCGTTCCTGCCAGATGAAGACCAGGGCGTATTCCTGACGATGGCGCAGCTTCCGGCGGGTGCATCGCAAGAACGTACCCAGAAAGTGCTGGATGAAGTGACGGATTACTACCTCACCAAAGAAAAAGCGAACGTTGAATCCGTGTTTGCGGTTAACGGCTTTGGCTTTGCGGGTCGTGGCCAGAACACCGGTATCGCCTTCGTTTCACTGAAAGACTGGTCTGAACGTCCGGGCGAAGAGAACAAGGTTGAAGCGATCACCGGCCGTGCAATGGGCACCTTCTCGCAGATTAAAGATGCGATGGTCTTCGCCTTTAACCTGCCAGCGATCGTTGAACTGGGTACGGCGACCGGTTTCGACTTCCAGCTGATTGACCAGGGCGGTCTGGGCCACGAGAAACTGACTCAGGCGCGTAACCAGCTGTTTGGCGAAGTGGCTAAACACCCTGACCTGCTGGTCGGCGTGCGTCCTAACGGCCTGGAAGATACGCCGCAGTACAAGATCGACATCGACCAGGAGAAAGCGCAGGCGCTGGGTGTATCCATCAGCGACATCAATACCACACTGGGCGCAGCCTGGGGCGGTAGCTACGTTAACGACTTCATCGACCGCGGCCGTGTGAAGAAAGTGTACGTGATGTCTGAAGCGCAATACCGTATGTTGCCGAACGATATCAACAACTGGTACGTTCGCGGCAGCGATGGCCAGATGGTGCCGTTCTCAGCCTTCTCGACGTCGCGCTGGGAATACGGTTCACCGCGTCTGGAACGTTATAACGGGCTGCCATCCATGGAAATTCTGGGTCAGGCCGCGCCGGGTCGAAGCACCGGTGAAGCCATGAACCTGATGGAAGAGTTGGCCAGCAAGCTGCCTGCGGGTATTGGCTATGACTGGACCGGTATGTCCTATCAGGAACGTCTGTCCGGTAACCAGGCCCCTGCCCTGTACGCCATTTCACTGATTGTGGTGTTCCTGTGTCTGGCGGCACTGTATGAGAGCTGGTCAATTCCGTTCTCCGTTATGCTGGTGGTGCCATTGGGGGTTATCGGTGCGCTGCTGGCCGCAACGTTCCGTGGGCTGACCAACGACGTGTACTTCCAGGTAGGCCTGCTGACAACCATTGGCTTGTCGGCGAAGAACGCGATACTTATCGTCGAATTCGCCAAAGATCTGATGGAGAAAGAAGGTAAAGGCCTGATCGAAGCCACGCTTGAAGCTGTTCGTATGCGTCTGCGTCCTATTCTGATGACCTCACTGGCATTTATCCTCGGGGTACTGCCGCTGGTTATCAGCTCTGGTGCGGGTTCCGGCGCACAGAACGCGGTAGGTACCGGGGTAATGGGCGGTATGATCACCGCGACCGTACTGGCTATCTTCTTCGTACCGGTGTTCTTTGTGGTGGTTCGCCGCCGCTTCAGCCGGAAGAATGAAGATATTGAACACAGTCATTCGGTAGAACCTCACTGATACCGGTTTCACATGATAAAAAGGCCGCATTAGCGGCCTTTTTCATTTCTGTAAAAAATCATAAAATACGCTTATTGTCGTTTTATTTATTTTATGCCATGTTTAAAAGGCATATCATAATTAGCAGAAAACTTAATGGGCGAACTCAGGATTGTTTTAATTCCATTTCGCCGCTTAACTTATTAGGAATATTCCTAATAACAAGTCCATACAAAGAAAATTCTGAATCCGGACTTTTTCCGCGTGTTTACGCTAAATCAATGAAACGTAAGGAAGCGAAAAAAAACCAGCGTTAATTTGGATAAAAGTGTTCATCTTAGGATGTACTATTGCGTAAACGCTCGCAGACTCTGATTTTAATTGTAATTTTTCGTAATAGCGCGGTGAAATCCTGATCAGAGTGGCTTATAGTTAGAGTGAACAGGAGCACAGCACCCGCAGAGCTAAGTAGGTTGTATCCATCCCGACAATGACGTTCGGTGAGTAAGAAATCACTCAGAAGGGGATGCGCTATGGACGAGTACTCGCCAAAAAGGCATGATATCGCGCAGTTGAAATTTCTCTGCGAATCCTTGTACCATGACTGCCTTGCCAATCTTGATGAAAGTAATCATGGCTGGGTGAACGATCCAACATCGGCCATCAATTTGCAATTGAATGAGTTGATAGAGCATATCGCGACCTTCGCACTTAATTATAAAATTAAGTACAATGAAGATAATAAACTGATTGAGCAAATTGACGAATACCTGGATGACACCTTTATGTTGTTCAGCAGCTACGGCATTAACGCGCAGGATTTGCAGAAATGGCGTAAATCTGGAAACCGGCTATTCCGCTGTTTCGTCAACGTGAGCAGAGCTAACCCTGTTAGCCTTTCCTGTTAAAATTATTACAATGACTAAGGTGAATTTATGTCTGATAAACCACTCACAAAAACCGATTATTTGATGCGCTTACGACGTTGCCAGTCAATTGACACACTCGAACGCGTGATTGAAAAAAATAAATACGAGCTTTCTGATAATGAACTGACCGTATTTTATTCAGCCGCTGACCATCGTCTTGCCGAGCTGACCATGAATAAACTGTATGACAAAATCCCGCCTTCCGTGTGGAAATTTGTCCGTTAGTTGTTGAAGTGTGTCTGTAGAGGTTCTACGCCACTCTCTTAGTTGTTTATACCTTTCGAATTACGATCCCGGTGTTAAAGCCAGGTCTCCGTGTAAAACGTGATCATTAGCAACAATGTTGTGACTTTAGTCACACGCGCTTTTCGGGAACGTTCCCTTCCTGGCTTATCCCGATTACCCTGCGGTAATCGAACCCAGAGAGGCATCCTATGAGCGTAGAAAAACAGAAAATGATTGCGGGTGAACATTACCGTCCTGGTGATGAAACATTACGGGCCGACCGACTGCGTGCCCGCCATCTGGTTCACCGCTATAACCACTCCGCCCCCGATGAGAAAACAGAACGCCAGAAGATTCTGGCGGAACTGCTGGGGCAAAGTGAAGGGGCTTATATTGAGCCAACTTTCCGTTGTGACTATGGCTATAACATTTTCCTGGGCAAAGAATTTTACGCTAACTTCGACTGCGTGATGCTCGATGTCTGCCCTATTCATATTGGTGATAACTGTATGCTCGCGCCTGGCGTGCATATTTATACGGCCACCCACCCGCTGGATGCCGAAGAACGCAACAGCGGAGTGGAATACGGTAAACCCGTGCGCATTGGCAATAATGTCTGGATCGGCGGACGGGCGGTGATTAACCCGGGCGTCACGGTGGGGGATAATGTGGTGATTGCCTCCGGCGCTGTGGTGACAAAAGATGTCCCGGCCAATGCCGTCGTCGGGGGTAATCCGGCGAAAATTATCAAAATGCTGTGAGGATGTGGGGAGTCAACTGTTATGGTCTTTCAGCGCATAACTGTTACTTTTTTCAGTCAAATGGCTCCCCTAAAATAGGCAGATCCCCTGTATTCAACAATCATGAAGGCAAAAAATGACCGAAATACAGCGCCTGCTTACCGCCACCATCGACGATCTCAACATCCGCGAAAAGCGCGATAATCGCCCGCGCTTTAGCATTAGCTTTATTCGCAAACATCCAGGCCTGTTTGTCGCAATGTATGCCGCCTGGCTGGCAACGCTGATTGTCATGCTGAAATCCGAAACGCTGGTGGACTCCGTCTGGCTGCTTGTGGTGCTGTTTGTGGTATTTAACGCGTTTTTCTTTTTTGACGTGCATCCGCGCTATCGTTATGAAGATATCGACGTGCTCGATTTCCGGGTCTGCTATAACGGCGAGTGGTACAACACCCGTTTTGTCCCGCCGGAGCTGATCGACAGCATTCTGCACTCCCCTGCAGTAGAAACCGAACAAAAAGAGAAACTGCAAAAAATGGTCTCAACCAAAGGCCAGCTCTCTTTCTATGATGTCTTTACCCTTTCCCGCCCTGCTGTTGCGTGATGAGTATCTGTATGCGTCGGATAGCCGACGCATACAGTGAAGCGGATGTGTTCCCGTAGCCTAATACCAGACCGCTCTGCCCCTGTTTTGTATCAAGGTAATACCCGCTCAATGCCGCTGGAGCCAGCTGATACGCCCTGGCCTGTTCCACCAGTTGCCTGTCGTCGATTCCGTCAATCGCCACCGTCAGATGCATGCCCCCTTCCCCCGCCAGAATCCGGTGTGGTACATGAAGCTCCGCATTCAGAGCCTCACGTAGCTGCCGGTAGCGTTTACGATAGAGACGACGCATGGCTGCCAAATGGCGGGCATAGTGACCCTCTTCAATGAACAGCGCCAGGGTACGCTGCTCGGCGCGATGCCCACCGCGCAATAACGAACCGATGGCCGGGCGTGCCACTTTCGCCAGCGCCCGGGGGAAAACCATAAACCCCATTCTGAGCGACGGGAATAACGTTTTGCTGAATGTTCCCAGATAAACAACGGGCGCATGGTTAATCATTCCCAGCATCGCCGGTACCGGCTCACCGCTATAACGAAACTCGCTGTCGTAATCATCCTCGATAATCCAGGCGTTATGTTGTCGCGCCACATCCAGTAACGCCAGACGCCGCCGCGCGCTGAGGACACTTCCGTACGGAAACTGATGTGAAGGTGAAGTAAAAATAAGCGAAGGGGACGGCGCATCTGTTCCTTCCCAGCACATGCCCTCTCCATCAACCGGTATTCCCGTTATGGCTAAACCCGCTTTCACAAAGGCGCTTTTTGCGCCGGCATAGCCGGGATCTTCCACCCAGGCAACATCGCCCGGCTCACTCAATAGCAGGGTGCAGAGGTTCACACCTTCCAGTGCGCCTTCGGTGATCACAATCTGGCTGGCGTCGCAGTCAATCCCGCGGGAAAGCGCAAGGTGGCGGGCAATGGCCGCCCGCAAAGCAGGTTCCCCGGCGGGATCGCCGTAGCCCAACAGGGTACTTCCCTCCTCCCGCAACACGCGATCGTACAGGCGCCGCCAGAGCGGCAAGGAAAAATAGTTGATGGCCGGTGTCCCCGGCGTAAAGGCCAGAACCGGCGTGCTACGTGGTACAGGGGCAGGCAGTGCGCTAACCCGCCCGGCAAGCGCAACCGCAGGTGCCGGTAAATCCTGCGCGAGCTGACGGGCCGCCAGCGGTGCCACCCGCGTTCCCTGGCGGCTACGCAACAGATACCCTTCGAGCGTGAGCTGTTCCAGTGCCCCATTAACGGTGTTTCGGGAAAGGGAGAGATGCCCGGCCAGCGTTCTGGAACCAGACAGGCGACTACCGGACTGTAACCTGCCGGACAATATGTACTCCCGCAATGAAAGATAAAGCGTGCGCTGCAGCGTCTCTTGTCCGCGTTTTTTCAGCGCCGTATTCAGCAAGGTATACAGTTCATCGCCAGGAATATTCATCGCCCCTCCTCGTGGTACCACCAAAACATAGCCTGTTGGTCCTTTTTAAGGAACCACTTCTTCACTAGTCTGGAACTCTTTACAACGTCACGGAGATGAAGATGAATACTTTCAATCAGTTTGGGCAGCCGGTGGGCGAAGCGCTAATCGACTGGCAGCCCCGTCAGCACCCTTCCCGGGTGGTCCTTCAGGGCCGCTACTGCTGGCTTGAGCCGCTGCAGGTGGAGCATGCCGGTGCGCTGTTTGCCGCTTATTCGCTCGCCGGGGATACCCGAAGCTGGACATGGCTTCTGCGTGAACCCGATGCCACGGCAGGTGAATTTGCCGCATGGGTGGCAAGCGTGAGTGAATTATCAGACCCGATACACTTTACCGTCTTCGATAATCAGACCCGCTCCCCGGTGGGAACCCTGGCCCTGATGCGTATCGACCCCAAAAATGGCGTTGTGGAGGTGGGACACGTTCATTTTTCCCCGCTGTTGAGCCGCACGCCGATGTCTACCGAAGCGCAGTTTCTGCTGATGCAATACGTGTTCGATACCCTGGGCTACCGGCGTTATGAGTGGAAGTGCAACAGCCTGAATGAGCCTTCCCGCAAGGCTGCGCTGCGTCTGGGCTTTTTGTTTGAGGGGCGTTTTCGCCAGGCGCTGGTCACTAAAGGCCATAACCGGGATACGGACTGGTTTTCGATTATCGACAAAGAGTGGCCAGCGCTGGCGAGCGCCTTTGAAAGCTGGCTTGCCACCGACAATTTTACTGCCGATGGCAAACAGAAAAGATCCCTGGAAAGCTGGCGTGAAACGGGCGTCTAGCGTCTTTTTTTACGTCCCTGCACCGCTTTAAAGCGCGGGTTTGATTTGCAAATCACATACAGGCGTCCCTTACGTTTGACTATCTGGCAATCCGGGTGACGCTGTTTCGCACTCCGCAACGAGTTAAGTACCTGCATGATCACCCCCGCTTCGCATTAAGAAAGCCGCCAAAACGTTTACGGAAGCGCGCCGCGCTGCCATCCGTCGAGAAGGTTTTCTGTTTGCCGGTATAAAACGGATGCGATTTTGAAGAGACCTCGATGGTGATGTAAGGATAGGTTTCACCGTCGAGTTCAATTTCGCGGTCAGTCTTGATGGTTGAACCAACTTTAAAGTATTCATTGGCGCTGGTGTCGTGAAACACCACGGTGCGATAGGCTGGATGGATATTGGGTTTCATCGTGAATCACTCATGTTTTGTTATAACATAACAAAATAATATCCAGGCTCTGCGGTAAAAACAACCCCCGAGAGTGCATCACATTTCCGACGATATTTTTTGATTTCACTGCTGCGGAACGAAAACCATGACGCTCACGTGCTATAACTATATCATTTCGCGGTAAAAACTTTCTCCTCTGGCAAGCGTCTCAGTGCCCTGGAATGGGCATATGAGGAAGGACACGGCAGCATGAAAACCCGACATCTGGTCAGCCTGGTGACTGGCATACTGATCTTTTCTGTGCTGATACCGATTTGCCTCAGTATCTGGCTGGCGCATCGCCATGCGGAAGAAAAATTTGTCGATGCGCTGGACAGCTATGCCTCACGCGTGCTGTTGCGTACGGACAGGGTTGTTGGGCAGGCCAAGGAAGCGCTCACGCAACTGCAGACCTTTAAAGGCCCTCCCTGTAGCCATCTGCATTTACGGGAAATGCGCCGGATCGCCTTCTCGTGGCTCTATGTTCAGGAAGTGATCTACACCGATAACCTTAAACCGCTGTGCTCGTCGCTGGAACAGGTCAGCAAAGCGACCGCGTTCCCGCCGCCCATGCGCATTACGGAAGATGGCTATAGCGCGTGGCTTACGAGGCCAAACGAACTCGGTTTCAACCGCAACATGGCCGTGCTGGGGCAAGGACATTATCTGGTACTGGTCGATCCCGCCTCGCTGGTGGATGTGATCCCCTTCGCCGATATTTCTATCGATGCCGCCCTGGTAGCGAACGCAACGCATCTCGTATTCTCCAGCAGCAGCAAACTGGATCCGCACATCCGCGACATGATTAAAGATCAGGAGATGGTCAGTGTTGAGTACAACGGTGCAATGTACGTCATGAAGCCCGTACCGGAGCTGGGAATAAACGTTGTTGCATGGGCTGCGCTGAAACCGCTGGCGGAAACCTGGCACCGGCAGCTCCTTTTCTGGCTGCCGTTTGGCATGCTGATAAGCCTGCTTGCCGCCCTGTTTGTTCTGCGGATATTGCGTCGCATCCAGTCACCGCGTAACCGCCTGCTTGATGCCATCAATAACCGCGAATTCGAGGTTCACTACCAGCCTATTGTGGCGCTCTGTAGCGGGAAAATAGTGGGCGCAGAGGCGCTAACGCGTTGGCCTCAGCCTGACGGGAGTAGCCTGTCGCCTGACAGTTTCGTCCCGCTGGCGGAACAAACGGGGCTTATCTCGCGCCTCACGCATCTGGTGATCGAAAAAGTGTTCGAGGATATGGGCAACTGGCTGCATCTCCATGCCGATCAGCATATCTCCGTCAACCTCGCGCCTGCAGATTTAACCTCCGGCAAGCTGCCGCCGCTCCTGAGCCAGCTACTCAATAAATGGCAAGTCCGCCCGGAACAGATAGCGCTTGAATTAACCGAACGCGGCTTTGCCGATCCCAAAATCAGCGCACCGGCCATCGCCGCTTTTCGCCGTTCGGGCCACGCCATTTACATCGATGATTTTGGCACGGGCTATTCCAGCCTGAGCTATCTGCAGGATCTGGACGTCGACACGCTGAAAATTGATAAGTCGTTCGTGGATGCGCTGGAGTACAAAAACGTAACGCCACACATTATAGAAATGGCGAAATCACTGAAGCTGGCGATGGTTGCTGAGGGCGTGGAAACCGCAGGGCAGCTCGCCTGGCTGCACCGTCACGGCGTGCAATACGGGCAAGGCTGGTACTACAGTAAGGCGCTGCCAAAAGCGGAATTTATGGCATGGGCAGAAAATAACCTTAACGCCCCTTCTACTTCAGATAAGATTTGATCACCTGTAAAACCACGCCAAGATCGGCCTCACGCTGATCTTCCTCAGGCTCTTTGACGACGTGATCGGTTAAATGGCCTTCGATCAGCTGCAGCATCATGCCATTCACCGCACCGCGGATCGCGGCCAGCTGCTGTAATACCTCGGCACACTCATGCTCGTCGTTACTGAGCATTTTTTCCAGCGCGGTGCTCTGTCCCTGAATTTTCTTCAGGCGAGTCAATAACATCTTCTTGTGACGAACCGTATGTGACATCTCTGCATCCTTCTTCTTCTGGCGGGTAAAGCATAACACGCCCTACTCCCCCTGAGTATTTTTCTACTGGGGGGTAGTATTCAACTACTGGGGGGGAGTACTATCTGCGCACCTTTTCCAGTGCGGATTTTGTAATGAACGATTTTGCTTCTCTTCTGCAACAGGGCAACGCATGGCTATTCATTCCCAGCGCGATCCTGCTCGGTGCCCTGCATGGTCTTGAGCCGGGCCACTCTAAAACAATGATGGCAGCCTTTATTGTGGCGATCCGTGGCACGCTGAAACAGGCGGTATTATTGGGGCTGGCGGCCACGCTTTCCCATACCGCGGTGGTCTGGATCATTGCCATGGCGGGATTATGGTTTGGTCGCGGCTGGGATGCGCAAACCTCAGAACCCTGGTTCCAGCTTATCTCTGGGGTATTGATCGTTTTGATCGCGCTGTGGATGGCGTGGCGTACCTGGAAGGAGAATCAGCCGCACGATCATCATCACCTCCATGACCATGACCATGACCATGACCATGACCATGACCACCATCATGATCATCACCACCATGAACATCAACTGGTTGCAGAGGAGTGGCAAGACGCCCACCAGCGCGCCCATGCGCAGGATATCAATCGTCGTTTTAACGGACAAAACGTCACCACCGGGCAAATTGCGATGTTTGGGCTGACCGGCGGGTTGATCCCCTGCCCGGCGTCAATCACCGTCCTGCTGATCTGCCTGCAGCTCAAGCACTTTGCCCTGGGCGCCACGCTGGTATTTAGCTTCAGTATTGGTCTGGCGTTAACGCTGGTGGCATCGGGCGCGATTGCCGCGTTAAGCCTTAAACATGCCACAAAACGCTGGCCGGGGTTCAGCGAGTTTTCTCGCAAAGCACCGTGGTTCTCTGCGGCACTGATTATCCTGGTGGGGGGTTACATGATCCTGCACGGGTTAGGCGGTATCCTGGCCTGAACCAGGCGGCCAACGCGTGGCCGCCACCGAAGGTCAGTTGAGGTTCTGACGCCAGCTAAAGCGATAGCGAAGCTGGCGATTTTGCAGGATAAATTCCGGCGAGACGCTGGGGCTCCAGGAGTCATCTCCACCCACGCCCATATGGAACGCATCAAGATTGAGCCAATACCCCGGCTCGTCACGCAGCAGATGGTGATGGGTTGTCTCACGCAGCTGTTGCTGGCTGTAGCGGCTCACAGAGAAATGGAACTGCCCGTTCAACTGATGCGTCCCCAGCACCAGTTCACGGGTATCGCACCGCAAGCCGTTTTCCGTCGGGAAGATGTACGGCGTATGCATTGCCTGCAGCGGCAACGTCCAGCGTCCCTGCTGTGCTGCCAGCTTTCTGTCCGGGTAGTTTTCATGCGGCCCCAGCCCCAGCCAGTGAACGGCTTCCGGCGGCCGGGCAAGATGCATGCTCAGGCCAATACGCGCAGGCTCCGGAATATCAGACGCAACCTCTACTTCAACCTCACCGTGCAGCACACCCTGATCGTCCACCCGCCAGGCTTTACGGCTCAGGAACAGCGCTTTGCCGAGATGTTCCCAGGCATGCAGCGTCGTGACTACCGCCTCGCGGGCATGCTGCTCTCCTTCACAACGCAGCAACCGCGGGGTAATGTCGTACATCCCCGCCGCCTTCCAGCGCTCCACCCATGCATTTGGATCGATACGCGTGGCCTCGCTGACCCCGATATCATTGTCCAGCGGCGCGCGGGTAAAGTTATCCGTCAGCGGCGAGAGCAGCGTTTCAACGCCATTGTTCAGCCACTGCGTCAGGTGTCCTGAGGTACGGTCAACTATCCATCGCTGCTGCTGGTGCGTCAGGGTCAGCATCTCATCGGTTTGCGTCAGTACCGGCGGCACCCCCACCGGTGCGGGCGGGGCGATAAACAACGGTTCCGGGAGTGGCCACTGATCCCACGCGCAGCGATGGTTTTCCGGTGACCACGGCGTTGCCTTCAGCTGGTACACCTCTACATTCAGCCAGACCTCGCCCGGCTCTGCCGTCAGCGCGGGCAGCGAGATGTCCAGACGCTGAGTCTTCTGAGGCGCGATGGAGAGCGTAACCTCCCCCTTAGCCAGCACCGTTCCGTCACGGGTCACCGACCATCTGAGCACCTCGTTATCCGTATGACGGAACAGGTAATCGCTTTGCACGTCCACCACCAGCGGAGAAGTGCTTACCCGCGTAAAGGTAAAGAACTGCTGGGCGCGCTGAGCCTCATACAGTGCCGGGTGCGGCGTGCGATCGGGGAATACCAGCCCGTTAAGGCAGAACTGTCGGTCATTGGGTGTATCACCAAAATCGCCGCCGTAGGCCCAGAACGGGGTGCCATTTTCATCTTTCTTCGTCAGCGCCTGGTCGACCCAGTCCCAGACAAATCCTCCCTGCAGACGCGGATGGCTACGAAACGCCTGCCAGTATCTGGCGAAGCCGCCAAAGCTGTTGCCCATTGCGTGGGCGTATTCGCAGAGGATCAGCGGTCGGGTTTCATCCGGCAACCCGATCCATTTTTTAATGGACCATTTCGGCACCGCCGGGAACGGCTGATCCTGATCAACACGGGCATACATCGGACAAATGATATCGGTCGCCGCCGTGTTCGCCCCACCGCCTTCATATTGAACCGGGCGCGTCGGATCGGTGGTTTTTAGCCAGCGATACAGCGCGTCGTGATTTGCACCGTGGCCAGACTCATTGCCCAGCGACCAGATGATAATGGACGGATGATTACGATCGCGTTGCACCATGCGGGTCACGCGCTCGCTCATGGCGGGCAGCCAGCGGGGATCGTCAGCGAGACGACTCATCGGCACCATGCCGTGGGTTTCGATATTGGCCTCGTCAACCACATACAGGCCGTAGCGATCGCAAAGCCGGTACCACAGAGGATGGTTCGGGTAGTGCGAGCAGCGCACGGCGTTGAAGTTGTGTTGCTTCATGATTTCGATATCGCGACGCATCGTCGCTTCGTCCATCACCTGGCCGTATTCCGGGTGATGTTCATGCCGGTTGACCCCGCGGATCAGCAGTGGCTTGCCGTTGAGCTTCAGCAGGCCATTGCTGATTTCAACGCGGCGGAAGCCCACATCACAGGCTTCAATCTCCAGCACCTCACCCTGCGGGTCCAGCAGTGCGATCGTCAGCCGATAAAGCGCTGGGGTCTCAGCATTCCATAAGGCGGGTGACGCAACCGGGATCGCCACCGTCAACCGCTCGGCCCAGTTGCCGCGTTCATCCACAATGGCCGAGCCTGGCTGCCGGGTGGCGCTGGCACAGCGTTCACCGTTGCGCCAGAGCGTTATTGCCACCTCGCACTCCGTAAAGTGAGCGCCCGCCAGGGCGACATCCACCTTCAGCACGGCGCGATCCAGCTCCGCATTGAGGTCGGTGACCACCTGATAATCCGCGATGTACGTCTCCGGCTTATGCAGCAGCGACACATCGCGGAAAATCCCGCTCATGCGCCACATGTCCTGATCTTCCAGATAGCTTCCGTCGCACCAGCGCAAAACCATCACGGCCAGACGGTTCTGACCAGCACGCAACACGTCCGAGAGATCGAATTCGGCCGGCAGACGGCTGTCCTGGGAATACCCCACCCACTGACCGTTGCACCAGAGATGAAACGCCGAGTTCACGCCATCAAAGATAATGCGGGTTTGCCCGCCCTCGAGCCACGCGTCCTCCACCTCAAATGTGAGCGAGTAACAACCGACCGGATTCTCTGCCGGAACAAAGGGCGGATTGACGGGAATGGGATAGGTGACGTTGGTGTAAACAGGTGTATCAAACCCCTGCATCTGCCAGTTTGACGGCACCGGCATCGCAACGGCATCCGGGCAATCTTCGCCTGTCCATGCCTGCGGAACCTGCTCAGGTGCAGAAAAGAAGCTAAATCGCCACTCCCCATTCAGGGAACGTCGGCTGATGGATGCCGCGTCCTCTCTGGCGGCGTGTTCATTACGCCAGCTATGAAATGGCGCATGCGCCGCCAGCCGGTTCCACTGGGTGACGCCGGGATTTTCCCAGTCCCGACGGGCCAGAAGTGCGCTGAGAGTCAGTGAGACAGTATTGGACATGTTTTCCTCTTTGCGAAGCGCTCACAATTTTACTCAACATGCCCTGGCAAACTGCCGCGGTAAAGCGTGGGATCGCCGTGTAGCGAGTCAGATCACAAAAGTGTTACTGGCGAGCAAGTTGCTCTGCCAGCAGGGCCAGGCTTCTCAGCTGCTGCGCAAGATCCTCACGATCGGCCTGCTGCGGGGTGCGACGAGCACTGGATTGTCGGCTAATCAACGTGACGGGCAACTGAACCTGCCAGCAGGCTTCATGGCGGGCGGGAGCCAGCAGCCACTCCACACTTTGTTCACCTGCCTCGCGAAATGCCTGACGGATGGTGGTAAGCGGAGGTGAAAACCAGGCGCTGTCGGCGGTATCGTCAAACCCCACTATCGATATCTGGCCCGGGATCGTCACCCCTTTTTCCGCGCAGGCCCGCATCACCCCCAGCGCCATTTGATCGTTAGCCACCAGAATGGCATCCGGTAACGTTGCAGCAGACAACAGCGCATGCCCCTTCTCATAACCGCAGGCTGCGCTCCAGTCGCCGTAGGCCACCGCCGCCGCCTCAAGGCCGGCTTCCTCCAGCGCGGCTTTCCATGCCGCCAGACGGGCACGAGCGGAAACAGAGCTTTCCGGCCCGCTCAGCAATGCAATACGCTGATGCCCGAGCGACAGCAAATGTTCAACGCCCAGACGAGCACCCTGTTCAGCATTGAACACCAGGCTGTTGACCGCTGCCGACGGAGAGACATCCAGAAACAGCACCGGCACGGGCGACGCCAGTGCCTTGAGTTGTTCGGCGTGGGGATCGTCAAGCGGCACGTTCACCAGCAGGGCTTCCACACGCTGCGCCAGAAGTTCCTGAAGCGCGGCCTGGCACTGTTGCGGATGTTCCACCATTGAGATCAGTACGCTCGCCCCCTTTTCTACCGCCCGGGATTTAACCGCAGAGACAATTTGCGAAGGCGCATGCAGCGCCAGATCGGTAGTGATCAGTCCCAGCGTACGGGTGCGCTTACCCGCCAACTGCTGCGCGCCACGGTTAGGAACATAGTGCAGCTCCGCCATGGCCTGCTGCACCTTTTCCCGTGTCCGGGCAGAAACATGCTCCGCGTCGTTGATCACACGGGAAACGGTTTGATAAGACACCCCCGCAAGGAGGGCAACATCATAGAGGGTAATGGCTTTCATGCGTTCCGGCTTGGTGTTAACAGAGCCGTCTATTGTGGCACAGCGCGGCCATTAATACCTGTGAGCGCTTCGCAAAATTAAACAACCCGCTCTGTCTGAGGAACGTTATCCGTACGCGGCTTCTGACGGAACCACGGCAAACAGAGCTGGATAAGCGGGCCGATGGTCAGGGCATACAGTACCGTCCCGACGCCAAACGTTCCGCCAAGGACGCAGCCAATCAGCAGAACACTCACTTCAATTGAGGTTCGAACGCTGCGGATTGACCACCCCAGCCGGGCGTGAATGCCGGTCATCAGTCCATCGCGTGGGCCCGCCCCGAACCCGGCACCGATATACATACCGGTTGCTATCGCGTTCAGCACAATGCCCCCAACCAGCAGAGCAATCCGAATGGGGAGAAAATCCAGCTCGGGGATAAGGGCCATCGAGGCATCCGCCGCCAGGCCAATACAGACTACGTTACTGAGCGTTCCCAGCCCAGGCATCTGACGCAGCGGGATCCACAGCAGCAGCACCGCGGCACCGGTCAAAATAATCACCGTACCGATGGTCATCCCCAGCTGTAATCCCACCCCAAGGTGAAACACATCCCATGGGTCAACCCCCAGATCCGAACGAATAAACATCGCGGTTGAAAGCCCGTACAGGCCTAAACCAACGTACAGTTGCAGCAGACGACGTACCATTTTAGCTTCTCCAGTGAACCAGGCTTTCATCTTGTTCGAAAATGGCACTATGATTAATGTCCAGTTTTCAAATAGTGGACTGCATATGTCATCACGCCGTTTCGGAAGTCAGTCGCTGGTTCGCCTTTTGGGCCACTGGCAACAAACCCCGTCCCGAACCCCACTCTGGCGACAGCTGGCCGACGCGTTGCGCCTGCTGATCCTCGACGGCAGGCTGGCGTTGAGCACGCGCCTGCCCGGTGAACGTGAACTGGCCACGGCGTTAGATGTAAGCCGGACGACCATCAGCAGCGCGCTGGCCCATCTGCGAGAAGAAGGGTATCTGGAGAGCCGCCACGGCAGCGGTTCACGCGTGATCCTGCCCGATACCCGTGCCATACCGACGCTTTCAGCGGCAAGCGCAGCGCTGGATCTCTCCACTGCCGCCCTGAATGCCGGGCCAGAGATCCACCAGGCTTACACCTGGGCGCTCACCGCGATCACCCAGCACCTCGCGCTGACCGGTTACGATCAGCTCGGCCTGGCGGCTCTGCGCGACGCCATTGCCGCTCGCTATACCGCACGCGGGCTGCCGACCCGCGCAGACGAAGTGATGGTGGTTAATGGTGCCGTCAGCGGGTTTGCGCTGGTACTGCGGATGATGGCCGGCCCGGGCGATCGCGTCGTGGTCGATCATCCCACCTATCCGCTGGCGATTGCTGCCATCCAGGGGGCATCGTGTCGGCCGGTGGGCGTGTCGCTGCCGGAAAGCGGCTGGGATACGGATGGCTTTGCCGCCACGCTGGCGCAGACGGCACCGCGCCTGGCGTACCTGATGCCGGATTTTCACAATCCAACAGGGCGATGCATGGATATCGCCACCCGTCAGGCAATAACCGACATTGCCGCTCGCACCCGTACCACGCTGGTGGTCGATGAAACGATGGTCGATCTCTGGTTTGAAGCACCGCCCCCGCCGCCGCTGGCGTCGTTTAACCAGCAGGCTACGGTGATCACCCTGGGTTCGGCGGGAAAAAGTTACTGGGGTGGGCTGCGCCTCGGCTGGATCCGCGCCTCGTCGCGCACCATTGCCACACTTGCCCAGACGCGGGATACGCTGGATTTAGGCTCGCCGCTGCTGGAACAGCTGGCCACGCTGTGGCTCATCAACAATAGCGAGACATTTCTGCCTGCGCGCCGGAAAATACTGAAGGAGCGACGCGACCGCTGCGGTGAACTGCTGCGCGAACATTTTCCCCAGTGGCGGTTTCAGGAGGCGGAAGGCGGGCTATCCTACTGGATTGAGCTGCCGGGCATGCTGGCGACACAGCTCGCCGCACGTGCAGAAATGCTGGGGATTAATCTGGGAACCGGCACACGCTTTGGTTTATCGGGTGCGTTTGACCGCTACTTACGCATGCCCTTCTCGCTTGAGTCGGCAGAGCTTGAGCAGGCGTTGCTACGAATCAAACCGGTTTGGCTCGCATTAAATAAAACCGCGCCGTCGGTAAAACGCAGTCTTGTTTAATATAAAAGTTTGAAGTGGATCATAAAATAAAAACTGCTGACTGTCATACGGCAGTCAGCAGTTTTCACCAGTCAGGAATCAGTGCTGAGGAGGAATAGGAAAACCTTTCAGTGAAATAACAAAACTTTCACCGTCTTTCTTTATTTTTGCGCCGGTATCACACCAGTCAGACGCAATACGAAAGAACTCATCACTTCCTACATTCCAGCCAAGACGGACATGCTTTACGTAGCCTGAACGCAACAGATCGCAGGCTTCTTTGTAGTCACTGGCGGTCGATAGTTGTTGTTTCATTTTCTCTTCTTCAGAAGTTTACGTAGAGCTTTGATTTCTTTAGGAGTAAAAGGCGTTACATTCTCTTCTTCCGTATGCTGATTATCAATATCCTCTTCCGATACTCCCACCTCGTCTGCGGCTTCAAATGCCAGCAGCAGCAACTTCTCTGTGGTCACGCTTAAGTTCTCGTTATTCACTTCCGCATAGTGGCGAAGTCTTTCTTTTAGCGCTTCGTCAATCTTAACGTTTAATACCGCAGTAGCCATGATTGTCACTTCCCTTCGGAATAAGTGCTTTATTTAATACACGATGTTAACAATGTAATCCAGATATATATTTTTAACTTATGACAGAAAAAAGACGCCCAGAAATAAAATGACAGTCTATTATTACAGGTTTATGACAGTAATATTTCAGCGCGATGAAATATATATTACATCACGAATTAAACCTTGTTAATTCTGTGGAATAGCCATGCCGGAAGGAAGTAAAAAACGGGGAGATGTTGCCAGAAGCACAAATGGGTGGGGGCCCTGCCAGCTACATCCCGGCACACACGTCGTCTGCCCTGGCTGCTTCCTTCCGGACCTGACCTGGTGAACAGAGTAGCGTTGCGGGAGAACCAACAGAGCCCCCATTGTGAGCGTTGTTACCCAACGCGCTGGCGCATTATCCCTGTGCTAACGGTCAATTGCAAGCTGCCAGCAACCGGATGGTGGTTTCTTGCGCAAACAGGCACAGCAATCGGCGCAATCTTCGTTTAACATGGCACTTCACTCATCCCCACAGGTGTACTGATGGACGAACACGACTCCTTTCCACAGCGAGTGTGGCAAATTGTGGCCTCCATTCCGGAGGGCTACGTGACAACCTATGGTGACGTCGCACGTCTTGCTGGCTCCCCCCGCGCGGCGCGTCAGGTGGGTGGCGTGCTAAAACGGCTTCCTGAAGGCAGTACATTGCCCTGGCATCGGGTTGTGAATCGTCATGGTGCCATCTCGCTCACCGGGCCGGATTTGCAGCGCCAGAGGCAGGCATTACTTTCAGAAGGGGTACAGGTGTCCGGGTCAGGGCAGATTGATTTGCAGAAGTATCGCTGGGTGTATTGAGCCCCTCCCCCGAAGGAGAGGGGAACACATTACAGCTGAGTCGGTGGGGTAGGTACAGACGGTTGGTTCGTCTGTGGCGCAATCGGCACTTCGGTTTGCTGCACCGGCACCAGGTTCAGGTCGATTTTCGTCCCACCGTTGTTGATGGCTTCCTGAACCGTATCGGTAATAAACACCAGCTTACCGTTGATGGTTACCGCAGCGCTCAGAAGGATACGGGCGTTCGGCTGTACGTCTGCCGGGTTATACGGCAGCACGAAGCTAAACGGTGCCTGCTTACCTTCGGTACGAACAGCACGCTGGGCCACCACTTTCGACGGCGCGTCGGCCAGAGAAGCATCAGACAGCGTGACCGTTAATACCGCATCCGGTGGTAAAGCGACTCGCTGTTTGATCCAGATAGTACCGGAAACATTAGGTTGCTGAATGGATTGCTGTGAGAGTGTATTAATCCCATTTGGATCTGCTGCTGGCACCGGCACCTGGGCGCTCTTACCTGCACAGGCGGACAACGCCACCGCAATAGCTACACCACTTAGCATGGGCACGAGTTTCATTGAAGTCTCCTTATCATCAATGCACCAGCGGGATCGATCCCATCCGATGTCGTTTCAAACACATATCGTATTCAAGTGTGGCACAGATCACTGATTAATGCCTAAATTCTCCCTGATATTCAGATAATTCTACCCGTCGGACCACTTTCATTTCTGCGTTATACTCTGCCTATCTTTCGCCACGGCGTTTATTGAGGACAACTATGAGTCAGGCACTGAGCAATCTGCTGACATTACTGAATCTGGAAAAAATTGAGGAAGGACTCTTTCGCGGACAGAGCGAAGATTTGGGCTTGCGTCAGGTCTTTGGCGGGCAGGTCGTCGGACAGGCACTGTACGCTGCCAAGGAGACCGTCCCGGCAGACCGTCTGGTGCACTCCTTTCACAGCTATTTTCTGCGTCCTGGCGATAGCGCAAAACCCATTGTGTACGATGTGGAAGTGCTGCGTGACGGCAACAGCTTTAGCGCGCGCCGCGTGGCGGCCATTCAGAATGGCAAGCCCATCTTTTACATGACCGCCTCTTTCCAGGCACCGGAACCGGGTTATGAGCACCAGAAAACGATGCCAGCGGCACCGTCGCCGGACGATCTCAAATCGGAGACCGATATCGCCCGCGCGCTGGCCCACTTACTGCCACCGCAGGTCAAAGAGAAGTTCCTTTGTGATAAACCTCTGGAGATCCGCCCGGTCGAATTCCATAACCCGATGAAGGGCCATACGGCCGAGCCGAAACGCCAGGTCTGGATCCGCGCCAACGGCACCGTACCAGAGGATTTCCGCGTGCATCAGTATCTGCTGGGCTATGCGTCAGATTTTAACTTCCTGCCGGTTGCACTGCAGCCGCACGGCGTGGGGTTCCTTGAAAAAGGGATGCAGGTTGCGACGATCGATCACTCGATGTGGTTCCATCGTCCATTTAACATGAATGACTGGCTACTCTACAGCGTGGAAAGCACCTCGGCGTCCAGCGCTCGCGGGTTTGTACGTGGAGAGTTTTATACGCAGGACGGCGTGCTGGTCGCCTCGACGGTGCAGGAAGGGGTGATGCGTAATCGCGGGTGATGATGCCCTCACCCTGGCCCTCTCCCACTGGGAGAGGGAATAAATACTAAAAACGGCAATCGGAGATTGCCGTTTTGCTTTTACCTTGTGTGGCCTGATGCCCTCACCCTGGCCCTCTCCCACCGGGAGAGGGAATAAACACTAAAAACGGCAATCAAGGATTGCCGTTTTGCTTTTGCCTTGTGCGGCCTGATGCCCTCACCCTGGCCCTCAGCCCACGGGGAGAGGGAATAAACACTAAAAACGGCAATCGGAGATTGCCGTTTTGCTGTTTATTATGCGTTGTACGCATTCTCGCCGTGGCTGTTGACGTCGAGACCTTCGCGCTCCTGCTCTTCCGGTACGCGCAGACCCACAGTCATGTCCGCCAGTTTGTAGCCAATGAAGGCCACCACAGCAGACCACACAACGGTAATGGCGATACTTTCCAGCTGCACCAGCACCTGGTGAACCATGTCAACGCCCTCAGCGTAACCCACTCCGCCCAGCGATTTCGCGGCGAAGATACCGGTCATGATACAACCGACGATACCGCACACGCCGTGCACGCCAAAGACATCGCAAGGGTCATCCACGCGCAGAAGACGTTTCAGCGCCGTCACCCCCCACAGACCCGCCAGACCTGACACCAGGCCGACAAGCAGCGCACCACCGACACCGACGTAACCACATGCTGGGGTGATCCCCACCAGACCGGCAATGGCACCCGAGCACGCGCCCAGCAGAGAAGGTTTACCGCGAACCGCCCACTCACCAAACACCCATGAGAGGATTGCACCCGCCGTGGCCACCACGGTATTCACGAAGGCCAGCGCAGCGATTTCGTTAGCAGCGCTCGCAGAGCCGGCGTTGAAGCCGAACCAGCCAAAATAGAGGATTGCTGTACCGGTAAAGACCATCGGCAGATTGTGTGGTTTGAACGCTTCTTTGCCAAAGCCCACGCGTTTGCCAATCAGGTATGCACCCACCAGACCCGCTACCGCGGCGTTGATGTGAACAACGGTACCGCCTGCGAAATCCAGCGCGCCGTGCGACGCCAGCAGACCGCCACCCCAGACCATGTGTGCAATCGGCACATAGGAGAGTGTCAGCCAGACCACTACAAAGATCAGAACGGCAGAGAAGCGAATACGCTCAGCCAGCGCACCCACAATCAGCCCCACGGTGATACAGGCGAACGATCCCTGGAACGCAACGTGGATGTACTGATAGAAACTGCCCATCACCGCGGTCAGTTCAATATTTTTCAACATGGCCCAGTTGAAGTTGCCGAAGAAAGCGTTACCTTCACCGAAGGCCAGAGAGTAGCCGTAAACCACCCACAGCACGCAAACCAGCGCGAACGTCACGGCAACCTGCGTCAGCATGGAGAGAACGTTTTTGCCACGGATCAGGCCGCCGTAAAACAGCGCGATGCCCGGAATAGAC
The DNA here is from genome assembly GCF_050031095.1 of Enterobacter cloacae complex sp. 382A5. Classification (NCBI taxonomy): domain Bacteria; kingdom Pseudomonadati; phylum Pseudomonadota; class Gammaproteobacteria; order Enterobacterales; family Enterobacteriaceae; genus Enterobacter; species Enterobacter cloacae complex sp. 382A5. The sequence continues at coordinate 1,052,595 of NZ_JBLGVK010000001.1, read as the reverse complement.
ATGAACAGCACCAGCGCGGTGCTGATCATCATAAAGGCGTTATCGGCTTTGTCTGCCACCGCAGGAGCAGCCATTGCCAGGCCCGGCAGCAGTGCCAGCGAACCCAGACCCGTTTTGATTGTTGCTATCTTCATTTTCTCGATCCCTATCACTGTGTGCCAGGAGTTACTTACAGTGCCGCTTCGTCAGATTCGCCGGTACGGATGCGAATGACGCGCTGCAGTTCGGCAACGAAAATTTTGCCGTCGCCAATTTTGCCGGTATAGGCCGCTTTGCTGATCACATCGATGACTTCATCAAGCTGGTCATCAGCAATCGCGACATCAATTTTTACTTTTGGCAGGAAGTTAACGCTGTATTCCGCCCCGCGATAAAGCTCGGCATGACCCTTCTGACGACCGAAGCCTTTCACTTCGGTGACAGTCAGTCCCTGAATACCCATTGAAGACAACGCTTCACGCACGTCTTCGAGTTTGAATGGTTTGATTACCACCGTAACCAGCTTCATAGATCCCCTCCAGTCAGAATTCGGTAATGGCCGCAGCTAACACGCAGGAGACATTGCAAGGGGTGTGCCAGAAATGAAAACGGAAGGGAAAAGCGGCGCAATGCGCGTTAAAAGACCATTCATGGTCAACAGGTGAAAAAAAACGCACCATGGCAGTGCATGGCGCGTTTCGGTTTTGCACCAACAGCGGTGACTGTTAGCACGTTGCCTGTTTTTGGTGCATCAGGCGCTAAGCGACTCTTCCTCCCGGACGCTGGCCGCCAGCTCTTCACCCGCCAGTTGCAGCTGATACATCTGCCAGTAGCGGCCTTTCGCCTCCAGGAGCGCCCGGTGCGTACCGCGTTCAACGGCCTGTCCGCGATGCAGCACCAGAATGGTATCTGCGTCGACAATCGTTGAAAGACGGTGCGCGATAACCACCAGCGTCGTGTGATCGCGCACGGCGGCCAGTGCCTGCTGGATAGCCTGTTCAGTACCGGAGTCGATGCTGGCCGTCGCTTCATCCAGAATCAGCACCTGTGGCGTTTCAATCAGCACACGCGCCAGCGCCAGAAGCTGTTTTTGCCCGACAGAAAGATTATTCCCCTGCTCGCCCAGCCGGGTGTTGATTCCGTCGCTGAATCCGCGTGCCAGCTCCGCGAGCTGCACTTTTTCCAGCACTGCCCAGACCTGCTCCTCGGTATAATCACGCCCCAGGGTCACGTTGGCGTAAAAGGTATCGGCCAGCACAACCGGATCTTGCTGCACCATCGCTACACCTTTACGCAATACGCTGTGGCTGAGCGACGCCAGCGGACGTCCATCCAGACGAATTTCGCCTTTCGTTAACGGGTAGTAGCCCATCAACAGGCTTGCAAGCGTACTCTTGCCGCTGCCGGTATGCCCCACCAGCGCCACAAAGCCGCGCGACGGCACATCAAGATTGATGTCCTGCAACACCAGCCTGTCTTCACGGTAGGCAAACGAGACATGGTCAAACGTAATCGCCCCGCTTTGCAGCGGTGCTGTGTCCTCACCATAGGTCTGACGCGGTCTGTCCATCAGTTCAAAGACGCGCTCTCCGGCAACCACCGCCTGCTGCAACATGGATTGTTGGGTTGTGAGTTCAATCAGCGGCTCGTTCAGGCGTCCCAGATAGCTGATAAAAGCATACAGAACCCCCACTTCAATCGTTCCGCCCGGGCTCAGGCCAAAGAGCATCAGCAGGCCGCAAAGCACCAGCGCCGAGAAGAGGCTCAGCAGCGGACGCAGCAGAAAACCATCAAGGCGCAGCGTCTGCATACGCGCCATATAGTGCGAACGGCTGGCTTCGCCCATGCGCTCGCCAAAGCGAGCCTGCTGGCGGAACTGCTGGATGACGCTCATGCCGTTGATCACTTCGTTGAAGCCATCGTTAATATCGGCCAGGTAGGTCCGCACCCGACGTACAATGGGCGTGCTGTAGCGCTGATAGATCACCATCACAATCAGCACCGCCGGGAAAATCGCGATCGCCACCAGCGCCATGCGCCAGTCAAGGCTGAACATCGCCACCAGCATGGCGCCAATCAACGCGGCACTGCGCAGCACGGTCGCCACGACCGTCACATACAGATCGCGGATCACCTCGGTATCGTTGGTCACCCGCGAAATCACCTGCCCGACCGGCTGGATATCAAACTCGCTCAGCGGCTGGCGCAGAGCAGCATCCATAACGTCGGTACGCAGCTTCTGAACCACGCCCACCGCCGCCCGGTTAAAGAGTAGCGACTGCGCATAGTGCAGGCCAGCCGCTGCCAGCTGTAGCCCCACATAGGCCACGCCTAACCCCGCCACCAGCCCCAGCGGCAAATAGCTTTTCGCAACCATATTGTCGATGAAATAACTGATGAGCAGCGGACCGCTCACTTCTGCAATCGCCGCAATCCACAGCAGCACGACGGCAAGAGCAAGGGGTTTTCGCCATGGCGAACCGTAGGCCAGCAGGCGTTTTAGCGTCGGCCACTGCGTTTTTGATTTACGCATTAGCGTCCTCCTCTTCCTGTTCCGGGGCATCGTCGAGTGCCGCTTCAAGCTGCTGATAGCGATACATATCGCGATACCAGCCCGGTTGCTCCGCAAGCTGGTCATGCTGCCCGCGCTGGGCAATGTGCCCGTGCTGCAACACCAGAATTTCACTGGCTTCTGTCAGCGCCGACAAACGGTGGGCACTGATGATCACCGTCCGTCCGTCGCTCCACTGGCGAAGGTTATGCAGGATCTGGTGCTCGGTTCGACCATCCACAGCAGAAAGCGCATCATCCAGGATCAGGATTTCAGCATTGAGCAGCAGCGCACGGGCAATGGAAATTCGCTGTTTTTGCCCACCAGAGAGCATAACGCCACGTTCACCCACCTCCGTTTCATACCCCTGCGGCAGACGCAAAATATCGTCATGTACGCTGGCTAAGCGCGCCACATGCTCAATCTCTTCCTGCGTGGCCAACGGACAGCCAAGGGCTATGTTGTTCGCCACGGTGTCAGAAAAGAGAAACGGCGTCTGGCTGACCACGGCCAAACGGCGACGCCAGTCGTCTAGTTGCAGTGTCGTGAGAGGAAGATTGTGGAAACGAATGTCCCCCTGCGTGACATCAAAGTGACGCTGGAGTAGTGAAAGAACGGTACTTTTACCGGATCCCGTCGGGCCACAGATCCCGAGCATTTGCCCCGGTTGCAGCGTAAAGCTGACGTTTTCCAGCACCGGATGTTCCGTCTGCGGATAAACAAACGTACGGATGTCGACGTTCATCACCCCACGCCCTTCCGGTACCGGTTCGGTACCGTCGTTGACCACTGGCGCTTCAGACAGCATGGCGCGAATGCGGCTATAGGCGGCACTGCCGCGCTCCACGATATTAAACATCCAGGCCAGCGCCAGCATCGGCCAAATCATCAGCCCCAGGTACATGGCAAAACTGGTTAACTGCCCCAGGGTCAAGGTGCCCTGCACCACCATCCAGCTCCCGCCACCGACGGCCAACAGGTTGGCCATGCCAATGGCGATATAGATGGTCGGATCAAAGCGCGCATCAATACGCGCAACGCGCATGTTTTTTGCGCCGGTGTCTGCGGCATCGGCCGCAAACAGGGCAGATTGCCGATCCTCCAGACCAAAGGCTTTGATCATGCGGATACTGGTCATACTCTCCTGCGTGCGATCGTTTAGCGACGAAAACGCCGCCTGCGCCAGCTTGAAACGCTCGTGCAGTTGTTCGCCATAACGGTTGATCGCCAGCGCCATCAGCGGCATCGGCAGCAATGCCAGCAGGGTAAGTTGCCAGCTGATCTGAGTGGACATCACAATCAGAACCGCGCAGCCCATCACCAGCGAATCCACCAGCGTTAACACCCCTTCCCCGGCGGCGAACACCACGCGATCGACGTCGTTGGTGGCGCGGGCGATGAGATCCCCGGTGCGGTGGCGCAGGTAAAACTCGGGGTGCTGGCGACTCAGCTGACGGTAAAAATCCTCGCGCAGCTCAACGGCAAGCTGATAGGACGCGCCAAACAGCAGCACGCGCCAGACGTAACGCAGCAAATAGACGATGACGGCCGTCAGCACCAGCGTGCCAATCCACATCAACACCCGTGCGGTGGTGTAATGCTGTTCCGTAACGCCATCCACGACGTAGCCCACCACCTTCGGCGGGATCAGCTGCAAAATGGCAATGATGATAAGCAGGAGAACTGCGCCGAGGTAGCGCTGCCACTCCCGACGAAAGTACCAGCTTAGTTGGGCAAATAATCGCACGCGGTTTGTTCCTGAAGGTATTTTATGGAGTTATTCAATGGGTAACGCTGTGGTGTATTTAATCTGTTCCATGGCGAAGCTTGAGGTGACGTCCGACAAGCCCGGTACGCTATTCACCAGCCGCTTGTAGAAATCATCATAGCGCTTCATGTCTGCCACCTGGACACGCATCAGATAATCGTACTCCCCGGCCATACGCCAGAAGCCGAGGACCTCCGGCATGTCAGAGACCTGGTTTACGAAGCGGCAATACCATTCGCTGCTGTGGTGCTGCGTTTTTATCAGGACAAAGGCCGTCAGGCCCAGCCCCAGTTTTTCGGGATCTAATAACGCGACACGCCCCAGCAGAATGCCGTCATCTTCCAGCTTCTTGAGGCGCTTCCAGCACGGTGTGGTGGTCAGATTAACGGCATCTGCCAGCGCCTGCAAAGAGAGGGTGCAGTCACTTTGCAGCAATGAAAGCAGCTTGCGGTCAATTTTATCTAGCATACCCACCTCACAGAGAAAATTTTTCTCCCTTCATTCTATTTTAAAGGCCAGATAGCAACAATTTTTTCTGTGCTTTTCGCTATGCTGGGCACAAAATGACAAACGGATAATTACGATGAATAGCAACTGGGTTAAACATGCCATCAGCGAAATCAATGCCGACTACCAGCGCTCGGCCGACACCCATTTAATCCGCCTCGCCCTGCCGGGGTTTGCGGGGATTCAGCTGTATCTGAAAGATGAAAGCACCCATCCTACGGGGAGCCTGAAGCATCGTCTGGCGCGTTCGCTGTTCCTGTATGGCTTGTGTAACGGCTGGATTAAAGAAGGCACGACAATTATTGAATCGTCATCCGGTTCAACCGCCGTCTCCGAAGCCTATTTCGCCCGCCTGCTGGGCCTGCCGTTTATCGCCGTGATGCCCTCCTGCACCGCGAAACGCAAAATCGAACAGATCGAATTTTATGGCGGACGCTGCCACTTTGTAGAAAGCGCCTGCGAAATTTACGCCGCCTCGGAAATGCTGGCCCGTGAGCTGAACGGCCACTATATGGACCAGTTCACCTTCGCCGAGCGTGCAACCGACTGGCGTGGCAATAACAATATAGCGGACAGTATTTTCCGTCAGATGACTCATGAGCCCCATCCGGTTCCGTCATATATCGTCATGAGCGCCGGTACGGGCGGAACCTCGGCCACCATTGGCCGCTATATCCGCTGTCAGGGCTACGATACGCAACTGATGGTGGTTGATCCGCAAAACTCGGTCTTCCTCGACTACTGGCAAAGCCGCAATGCCGACCTGCGCAGTCCGGTGGGCAGTAAAATTGAAGGGATTGGCCGCCCGCGCGTTGAGCCGTCGTTCATTCCTGATGTGGTGGATGAAATGCTCCGCGTACCGGATGCCGCCAGCGTCGCGACGGCGCACTGGCTGGAGACGCAGCTGGGCCGCAAGGTGGGTGCCTCTACCGGTACCAATATGTGGGGTGCGCTGCAGCTGGCAGCACGCATGCGTGAAGAGGGCCGCACGGGCTCTATCATCACGCTGCTGTGCGACAGCGGGGAGCGCTACCTGGAAACCTATTACAACGCGGAGTGGGTGCAGGCAAACATCGGCGATATTGCGCCGTGGCAAGCGCAAATTGCACAGCTGGTGAAATAAAAAAAGCCAGACCGAAGTCTGGCTTGCTGGAAGGGTCTCACTATTCGGGGGAATATGGGAGGGTGTTGTTGTCCAGCCAATGTGTTAAAAAATGGGACACAGCTTCATTACGGCAGTGTCCGATAACCGGCAGATGAGGAAGCGCAGAGATCAGCTGCGGCATAGCATTCCCCATAATCAAACCGCGCCCGACGCTGCCCAGCATCTCGCGGTCGTTCATGGCGTCACCAAACGCCATACACTCCTGCAGCGTCAAGCCCAGGTGGTCGCTCAGGACCGCCAGGGCAGAACCTTTGTTACACCCCACCGGCAACACTTCCAGACAATCCACCGCCGAAAAGGTCAGATGGGCCCGGTCGCCTAACGCCTCATTCAACTGAATACGTAAGCGGCAGAGATCGTCGTGATCGCCACAAAAACAGATCTTGGTCACCGCGTGGGCAGGTATGCGGCGCAGATCCATCAACTGATAGCGAAAACCGCTGTAGACATGCGCATGGAGAAGTTGAGGGATTTCACGCCCGGTAAACCAGCCGTTATCGTTAAAGACATGAACGCTGGCCTGGGTATCCCAGGTACTGTGCAGCACAATATCCGCCACTTCCGGGTTGAGATCCTGACGGTGCAGCATCTCCCCTTCGACCGAATGAATTCGTGTTCCGTTGCCGGTAATCAGAAATGCATCCAGGGAAAATGCGCCCAGCAGATGGCGCATCTCCAGCACATGACGGCCAGTGGCAAACGTCAGGGTTACATCACGCTCACGCAGGCGCTTAAGGGTGTTCAGGGTTTTCTCCCCTAAACGGTGATCCGGCATTAACAACGTGCCGTCCATATCAAATGCAGCGAGCCGAGCCATCATAACTCCCGAAATGTGATGCGATTAACTTGTGCATCAGTATTGCTTGAGATATACGGAAGTAATAGTGAATAGATGAGAATTATTGTTCCGGGTTTATTATGCGCCAGCTCAACCGCCTCAAACAGTATCAACGCCTGTGGCAGCCCTCCGAAGGGGCACCGCAGCAGGTCACCATTGCGGAGCTCGCCAGCCGCTGTTTTTGCAGCGAGCGGCATGTGCGCACCCTGCTGCGTCAGGCGCAGGAGGCTGGCTGGCTGAACTGGCATGCGCAGTCTGGTCGCGGCAAGCGCGGCGAGCTCAGGTTTTATGTCAGCCCGGAATCACTGCGCAATACGATGATGGAAGAAGCGCTGAAGCATGGGCAGCAGCATAACGCCCTGGAGCTGGCCCAGCTTGCGCCGGAAGAGTTGCGGGAGTTGCTGCATCCCTTTTTGGGCGGACAGTGGCAAAACGATACGCCGACGCTGCGCATTCCCTATTACCGCTCACTGGATGCGCTACAGCCTGGCTTTTTACCCGGCCGGGCGGAGCAGCACCTGGCAGGCCAGGTTTTCTCCGGGCTGACGCGCTTTAACGGTAACAGCAGCGAACCAACAGGCGATCTTGCCCATCACTGGGAAGTCACGGATGGCGGCCTGCGCTGGCATTTTTATATCCGCTCGACCCTGCACTGGCATAACGGCGACAAAATTGAGACAGCGCAGTTGCAGCGGAGCCTGAAGGCCCTGCTTATGCTGCCAGCCCTGCGCAAACTGTTCCAGAGCGTATTAGACATCGAGGTCACTCACCCGCAGTGCCTGACGTTTACCCTGCATCAACCGGACTACTGGTTGCCCCATCGTCTGGCGACCTACTGTAGCCGTCTGGCCCACCCTGACCAGCCCATGACGGGCAGCGGCCCTTTCAGGCTGAGCGTATTTGATTCCGAGCTGGTGCGTCTGGAAAGCCACGAGCAGTACCATCTTAGCCACCCGCTGATCAAGGCGATTGAATACTGGATCACGCCGACGCTATTTGATTACGGACTGGGGACCAGTTGTCGTCATCCGGTCCAGATTGCCATTGGCGAGCCTGATGAACTGGAGAGCCTGCGGCTGGTAAGTAACAGCACCAGCCTGGGCTTCTGTTATCTCACCCTGAAACAGAGCGACCGGATGAGCGAACTGCAGGCTCGACGGCTAATCAATATCATCCATCTCTCAACGCTGCTGCATACGCTCCCGCTGAACGAAGGGTTGATTACCCCAACAGAAGAGCTGCTTCCAGGCCTGCCTATTCCCCGGTGGCCGGATTTAACGCACGTTCCTTTACCGGCAGCGTTAACCCTCGTCTACCATTTGCCCGTTGAGTTACACACCATGGCAAACCAGCTAAAACAGTATCTTGCGCAGCAGGGCTGCGAACTGACCGTTATCTTTCACGATGCGAAGACGTGGGACGGATGTCCGCAGCTTGCCGATGCGGACATGATGATGGGAGACAGGCTGATTGGCGAAGCGCCGGAGTACACGCTTGAACAGTGGCTTCGGTGCGATACCCTCTGGCCGCATCTGCTAAGCGCGCCGCAAGTTGCGCATCTGCAGGCCACGCTGGATGCCGTACAGACTCAGGCCGATGAGCAGGCAAGACACGCTGGCCTGAGAGCCATCTTTACCCGGCTGATGGACAATGCGGTGCTGACGCCGCTGTTTAACTACCAGTATCAAATTAGCGCGCCACCGGGAGTAAACGGAATACGACTGAATACCCGTGGCTGGTTTGATTTCACTGAAGCCTGGCTTCCAGCCCCCCGGTCGTGAAGAAGCTGGTCGTCGCCGAAGTCAGACGGTAACATAATGTTTTTACCGTAACTGTCGAGATGATTTATGAAACGTGCCGTCGTCGTGTTCAGCGGAGGACAAGATTCCACTACCTGCCTGGTTCAGGCGCTTCACCAGTACGATGAAGTGCATTGTGTCACTTTCGATTATGGCCAGCGCCATCGCGCTGAAATCGACGTTGCCCGCGAACTGGCGCTGAAACTGGGCGCACGCGCGCATAAGGTGCTGGACGTCACGCTGTTAAACGAACTGGCCGTCAGCAGCCTCACCCGCGACAGTATTCCTGTTCCTGATTACAAACCTGACGCCAGCGGTATTCCCAATACCTTTGTGCCAGGGCGTAATATTCTTTTTCTGACCCTGACGGCCATCTATGCCTACCAAGTGCAAGCCGAAGCGGTGATCACCGGCGTTTGCGAAACCGACTTCTCCGGTTACCCGGACTGCCGCGACGAGTTTGTAAAAGCGCTTAATCATGCGGTAAATCTGGGGATGGCCAAGGAGACGCGCTTTGAAACGCCGCTAATGTGGCTTGATAAAGCGGAAACCTGGGCACTGGCGGACTACTGGGGCAAGTTGGATCTGGTTCGCAGCGAAACCCTGACCTGCTACAACGGCATTAAGGGCGACGGATGCGGCCAGTGCGCCGCCTGTAACCTGCGTGCCAATGGCTTGAATCACTACCTGGCAGATAAAGCCGGTGTGATGGCCGCAATGCAGAAAAAAACCGGGCTGAAATAGGGTTATTTGACCGTGCTGTCGAACAGTTTTACACCGGCAGCACGCGTGACTTTCATTAGCGTCGTCAGTGTTGGATTGCCATTATCAGACAAGGTTCGGTATAGCTGCTGGCGGGAAAGACCTGCTTTGGCAGCAATTTCACCTATGCCGCCGCGGGATTCGATGACCTGGCGGAGTGCAATGAGATAGGCAGGGATCCCCTGATCCTCATAAATTTCTTCCAGTGCTATTTGCAGGTAAAGTTGAGCGTAGGAAGGGTTTTCACGAAGCATTTTTACAACCGCATCGTGATGGTTAACAGAACTTGAATAGTGTCGTTTAGAAGTGCTCATCTGTTTTTCCTTTAGATAGATGATCTTTCAAGAAATCTACCGCCTGTTTAACATCTTGTTTTTGACTCTTCTTGTCACCACCGATGAGTAACAACAAGACCCTCTGATGCTCTACGGCAAAATAGATCCTGTAACCGGGACCACTATCAATTCGCATCTCCCAAACACCTTCTCTAAGGTATTTGTAATCACCAAAATTATGCTTTATTGCACGGTTAATACGCATAAGGATCCGTAAAACAGTCTCCGGATCCTTTCTACGCATCCTGGTTATCCACTCCTCAAACGGCACTTTGCCGTCACGGGTCCGATAACGCTCAACAACATAGTCCCTGTCCATTATTCTATCCCTGGAAAAACACTTTGTCTTTTATAAAAGACAAAAAATCACACGATCATCAGCTCCAGCTTTTCCCGCAACTCCCCTTCCAGCGGCAGTGCTTTCTGCGTTTTCAGATCGATACAAACGAAGGTGATCAGCGCATCGGCTACCACCTGCCCTTCCGGATCCAGCGTCACGACCTGACTGAGCACGCCGCTCTTCCCGTTTAGCTGTTGCACCTGGCTGGTCACTGTAAGCACATCCCCCAGCACGGCCGGGCGACGGTAGTTGATATTGATGTTGACGACCACGAACGCGATGTTGTGCGCGGTCAGCCATTGGAAGCTTTCGCTGTTTTCCAGCCCATCCCAGCGCGCCTCTTCAAGAAATTCGAGATAGCGGGCGTTATTCACGTGCTGGTAAACATCAAGATGAAAACCGCGTACTTTGATTTTTGTCTGCATAGCGCAATAGCCTTTACTGTTGTTATAGGATAAGAGGTCAAGACTGGTATGACCTCTTTATCCTGGCAAACTTTTGCTGCTGTGCAAGTAAAACTGAAATTACAACGTCAGGTGTGAGAGATTGCGCTCAACCAGTGAACTGCCCATCCCCGGAACCTGCCTGAGGTCGTCAACCGTTTTAAACGGGCCGTACTCTTCACGGTAACTGACGATAGCCTGCGCTTTTTTGAGCCCTACGCCGTTCATCACGCGGGCGAGATCTTCAGCCGAGGCCGTGTTGATGCTGACGCGTGTACCGTCGTCCTCTGTGCTTTTGCCAGGTTCAGCGGCTTTAGTTTGGGCAGATGCTTGTGCAGCGGGGTCAGTTTTGCTCTGTACAGACTGCGTTTTGGCTGCGGGGGACGCCGCCAGTGCGCCTGCGCTCATTCCGGTAGTGGCAATAGCCAGTGTGATTAGCAGTGCTTTGATTCCACATTTCATGCTGTTATCTCCTTGTTTGTTGACAGCCATGTCACCATAGCCGTCAGCCAAAGGAGGCTCAAACATGCGTTTGCAGAAATGGAAAAGGCCGCGAAAGCGGCCTTCAGGGTTTGCAGAGCGTTACGAAAATCTGCGAGCAGACATGTAATTATTGCTGCTGAGTGATGGCATCGCCCAGCTTGATTTTGGCTTCTTTACGCAGGTTGCTCATCATCGCTTCGAAAGCAATCTGGGCATTGTTCTGGGTGATACCCTGAACCATTGCTTTCTTTTGCGCTTCTGGCATGGTGCCGGCTTTCACTTCATCCAGCGCCAGCAGAACGACGTTCCCCTGCATGTCGGTTGTTGTCCCGAAGCTCGGTTTGTCTTTCGCTGGCAGGCTCAGACCAAACACAGCCTGGCTGATTGGGTCCTGACCGGTACGGCTCAGCGTTTTCGCGTCACCGAAGCTCAGACCCGCCGCTTTCAGGGCGTCTTCTTTACCGGCTTTCAGGTCAGCCAGGATCTTCTCAGCATCCAGTTTTGCCTGCTGTTCCGCTTTGCTATGTTTAACCTGCGCCACAACCTGATCTTTCACTTCCGCCAGCGGTTTTACCGCTTCAGGCTTGTGCTCGCTCACGCGCAGAACAAACGCACGGTCACCGTCAACGGTAATGATATCGGAGTTGCTGCCCGGCGTACCGTTCTCACCCACCAGACCACCGTTGAAGATGGCATCCGAAACCGGTTTGAAGTTCAGCTCTTCCGGCAGGTTGTCACGGCCAAACCAGCCGGTCTCAACCGCTTTCACGCCAGCAGCCTGCTCTGCACCGGCCAGAGATTCGTTGTCGTTGCTCGCCGCATCGCTCACTTTCTGCTGCAGGGCATAGTACGCATCAAGCGCTTTTTCCTGCTTCACTTTGGCGGCGATATCATCACGCACCTCAGCCAGAGGTTTGGTTTTAGCGGCTTCGATATCATCCAGACGCGCAACCAGGAAACCAACGGACGATTTAATCACACCCGACAGCTGGCCCTTGTCTTTCAGACCGGCATTTTTCAGCTCATCCGGCGTAGTCGCCGCTTCCAGCCAGCCCATATCGCCGCCATTTTTGGCAGAGATGATGTCGGTGGATTTTGCTTTCGCGACGGTGGCGAAATCTGCGCCTTTGTTCAGCTCATCCAGCACCGCTTTGGCATCGGCTTCGGTTTTGGTCTGAATCACGCTGTAGCGGTTACGCTGGGGCTGAGTGAACTGATCCTGATGCTGATCGTAGTAAGACTGGATTTCTGCATCAGTCGCGGTTTCCTGCAACGCAGCAGCATCCAGCTTGATATAGCTCACGCGGAACTGCTCAGGTGCAACAAAGCTGTTTTTATTCTGCTCGTACCAGGCATTAACCTCTGCGTCGCTCACCTGCTGCTTCGCCGCGAGCGCATTCACATCGATGGTCGCCTGACGCACAACACGCTGCTGTGCCACCAGGGCTGCCAGTTCGTCAGTTTCACCTTTGAGCATGAAATCAGTACCAACCACCGCATTGATGAGCTGTTGTGTCGTCAGCTGGTTACGCAGCGCCTGCGCGTATTGATCGGCCGTCATGCCCATCTGATTCACAATGCTGTTATAGCGAGCGTTGTCGAACTTGCCGTTAGACTGGAAAGCCTGAGTCGAGAAGATGGCTTTTTTAACCTGCTCATCGCTGATACCCAGACCCAGTTTTTTGGCATATTGATCGAGGAGCGCTTCGTCAATCAGGCGGTTCAGCGTCTGCTGGCGCAGGGTTTTCATGTATCCTTCGTTCGCAGCCAGCTCAGAGAATTGGTCGCCCAGCTGTTGCTGCATACGGTTACGTTCACCGGCAAACGCGTTCTCGAACTGACCGCGGCTGATTTCCTGGCCGTTCACTTTTGCGGCATAGTTTGCGCCACCGCCGATAAGGTAACTGCTCACGCCGGTCAATATGAACGACACGATAATGATACCGAAAATAATCTTGAGCACGAGACTGTTAGCAGCCGTGCGTAAGCTGTCCATCATGGTGTAACAACACTCCGCTGTAGGTGACTGGTTACCTGACGCTAACGGAAAATCCTGACCGTCGCGCGTAAAGGCGTATTGTGACAAGAAAACGGGGCGATTGTCAGCCCACAACTCGCATAAACTCGCACAAATCAGGTCTGGACAAATAAAAAAGGCACATCAAATGATGCGCCCTTGTACTTTTCAGCTTCCCTGAAACGGGAAAGCAATCAGTTTACTGCGTCTTTCAGCGCTTTACCTGCACGGAAACCCGGCACTTTAGCGGCAGCAATGGTGATCTCTTTACCGGTCTGAGGGTTGCGGCCAGTACGGGCAGCACGCTCTTTAACAGCAAAAGTACCGAAGCCTACCAGTGCAACGTCGTCCCCAGCCTGCAGAGATTCAGTAACAGAAGCAATTAATGCATCTAACGCACGTCCAGCTGCAGCTTTAGAAATATCAGCACCAGCAGCAATTTTGTCAATCAGTTGAGATTTATTCACTGTTCTCTTCCTCTCTTTATAATTTATATCGCGCCTGAATCCTTCACAACGCGACCGCGCAGCAGTTATATCAGGCCTGCCATGACCTTACAACACCCGTTGTTGATGGCTGACCTAATCAGCAATCTAAATTAGCTATACAAAAAAAGGCTGGCAAGTGCGAAATGACTTACCAGCCTTGTTTTTATTGACGCTCTTTGCGCGAGGTCACTATTTTGCGGTCACAACCTGCATTCCGGAGGGTTCATTCTGCAATGCGAGAGTAAGAACCTCCTCAATTCGCTTAACAGGATGAATCTGCAGATCGGCAATCACGTTGTCCGGAATTTCTTCCAGATCGCGTTTATTTTCGTAAGGAATCAATACGGTTTTGATCCCACCACGATGTGCCGCCAGCAGTTTTTCTTTTAACCCACCAATTGGCAGAACCTGACCACGCAGGGTAATTTCACCGGTCATTGCGACATCAGCGCGCACCGGGTTCCCTGTGAGACAGGAGACCAGCGCGGTACACATCGCGATACCGGCGCTTGGGCCATCTTTCGGCGTTGCCCCTTCCGGGACGTGAACGTGGATGTCACGTTTTTCGTAGAAATCCGGGTTGATCCCCAGTTTCTCCGCACGTGCGCGAACCACGGTCAAGGCCGCCTGGATAGACTCCTGCATGACTTCACCCAGAGAACCGGTGTAGGTCAGCTTACCTTTACCTGGCACACAGGCGGTTTCGATGGTCAGCAGATCGCCGCCCACTTCCGTCCATGCCAGACCGGTGACCTGACCCACGCGGTTTTCGTTGTCCGCACGACCATAGTCGAAACGCTGAACGCCCAGATAGGCATGCAGATTGTCGCCGTTAATGGTGATGTGCTTCAGGCTCTTATCCAGCAACAGCTGTTTCACCGCTTTACGGCACAGTTTCGAGATTTCACGCTCAAGGCTACGCACGCCCGCTTCGCGAGTGTAGTAGCGAATGATGCCGATAATCGCGCTGTCCTCGACGGTCAGTTCGTTGGCTTTCAGTGCGTTACGCTCAATCTGTTTTGGCAGCAGATGCTGCTTCGCAATATTCAGCTTCTCGTCTTCGGTATAACCAGACAGACGGATCACTTCCATACGATCCAGCAGCGGAGCCGGAATGTTCATGGAGTTGGAGGTCGCCACGAACATCACATCGCTCAGATCGTAGTCCACTTCCAGGTAGTGATCGCTGAACGCCACGTTCTGTTCTGGATCAAGCACTTCCAGCAGAGCCGAGGCCGGATCGCCACGCATATCCGACGACATTTTGTCGATCTCATCGAGCAGGAACAGTGGGTTTTTAACCCCTACTTTCGCCATCTTCTGGATCAATTTACCCGGCATAGAACCGATGTAGGTACGACGGTGGCCGCGGATTTCCGCTTCGTCGCGTACGCCACCCAGCGCCATACGGATATATTTACGTCCGGTCGCTTTCGCAATGGACTGACCCAGAGAGGTTTTACCTACCCCTGGCGGTCCAACCAGACAGAGGATTGGGCCTTTCAGTTTGTTTACACGGCTTTGTACCGCGAGGTACTCAAGGATGCGGTCTTTAACACGCTCCAGGCCGTAGTGGTCGGTATCGAGGATCTCCTGCGCCTGACGCAGGTCTTTTTTGACCTTGCTGCGGGCGTTCCACGGCACCTGAACCATCCACTCGATGTAGCCACGCACCACCGTCGCTTCAGCCGACATCGGAGACATCATTTTCAGCTTCTGCAGTTCAGCTTCCGCTTTCTCTTTGGCCTCTTTCGGCATTTTTGCCGCGTCGATCTTACGCTTCAGCGCTTCGTTTTCGTCCGGCGCGTCGTCCATCTCGCCGAGCTCTTTCTGAATGGCTTTCATTTGCTCATTCAGATAGTACTCACGCTGCGATTTTTCCATCTGCTTTTTCACACGATTGCGAATACGCTTCTCAACCTGCAGCAGATCGATTTCAGACTCCATCATCGCCATCAGATATTCCAGACGTTCGTTAACGTCGGACATCTCCAGCACGGACTGTTTGTCCGCCAGCTTCAGCGGCATATGCGCTGCGATGGTGTCCGCCAGACGTGCGGGATCGTCGATGCTGTTCAGCGACGTCAGCACTTCTGGTGGGATTTTCTTGTTCAGCTTGATATAGCCTTCAAACTGGCTAATCGCGGTGCGCACCAGCACTTCCTGCTCGCGCTCATCAAGCTGAGGCGAATCAAGGTACTCTGCCTTGGCAGAGAAATGTTCGCCATTGTCAGACAGGGTGGTAATACGCGCACGCTGCAGGCCTTCTACCAGCACCTTAACGGTGCCGTCAGGCAGCTTCAGCATCTGCAAAATAGAGGCCACGGTCCCGACGGTGAAAAGATCGTTTACACCCGGCTCATCCGTCGAAGCTTCCTTCTGCGCAACCAACATGATTTTTTTATCATGATCCATGGCGGCTTCGAGGCAACGGATAGATTTTTCCCGCCCTACAAATAAGGGTATGACCATGTGCGGATAAACCACCACATCGCGCAACGGCAATACGGGGATTTCAATGCGTTCAGAACGCTCAGGATTCATAGAGCTCTCTCTTAGTTTAGTGTCCGCCAGGTAAACTGGTCATGTAACTGTGCTTCACACAACCATTAACATGTAATCCAGTATATGGGGATGTTTCCCACACATTCAACGCCATGAATACGGAAAAAGTAAAGGGGAGATAAAATCCCCCCTTTTTGATTAACTGCTTGTATGATTTGGTGAATTATTCGCCAGATGCCTGCTGCGCTTCCGGTTTCCCGTAAATCAGCAGCGGCTTGCTTTGACCACCGATAACGGACTCGTCGATAACCACTTTTTCGACATCTTCCATGGAAGGCAGGTCGTACATGGTATCAAGCAGCGCCGCTTCAACGATGGAACGCAGACCACGGGCACCGGTTTTACGGATCATCGCTTTCTTCGCAATTGCATCCAGCGCTTCATCACGGAATTCCAGCTCAACGCCTTCCAGGTTAAACAGCGCCTGATACTGCTTGGTCAGCGCGTTTTTCGGCTCTTTCAGGATCTGGATCAGGGCTTCTTCACTCAGTTCATTCAGCGTAGCCACAACCGGCAGACGCCCAATGAATTCTGGGATCAGACCAAACTTGATCAGATCTTCTGGTTCAACCTGAGACAGCAGTTCGCCTTCGTTCGCTTTCTCAGATTTGGCCTTCACCGTTGCGCCAAAACCAATGCCGGAGCCGGTTTCAACACGGTGGGAGATAACTTTATCCAGACCGGCGAAAGCACCGCCACAGATGAACAGGATCTTGGAGGTATCAACCTGCAGGAACTCCTGCTGCGGATGTTTACGGCCACCCTGCGGGGGCACTGCGGCAACGGTCCCTTCAATCAGCTTCAGCAATGCCTGCTGTACACCTTCCCCTGATACGTCACGGGTGATAGACGGGTTGTCTGATTTACGGGAGATCTTGTCGATCTCATCGATATAGACGATCCCGCGCTGGGCTTTCTGTACGTCGTAATCGCACTTCTGCAGCAGTTTCTGGATGATGTTTTCCACATCTTCACCCACGTAACCGGCTTCGGTCAGGGTGGTGGCATCCGCCATGGTGAACGGCACATCCAGCAGGCGTGCGAGCGTTTCAGCCAGCAGCGTTTTACCGGAACCGGTTGGGCCGATCAGCAGAATGTTACTTTTACCCAGCTCTACGCCATTGCTGGTATCACCGTTACGCAGGCGTTTGTAGTGGTTATATACCGCTAC
Organism: Enterobacter cloacae complex sp. 382A5; assembly: GCF_050031095.1. Lineage (NCBI taxonomy): Bacteria > Pseudomonadati > Pseudomonadota > Gammaproteobacteria > Enterobacterales > Enterobacteriaceae > Enterobacter > Enterobacter cloacae complex sp. 382A5. Next base: position 1,035,384 of record NZ_JBLGVK010000001.1, on the reverse strand, counting down.
CGCCAGCACTTTCTTAGCCTGCTCCTGACCGATGACATAGTCGTCCAGATGATGACGAATTTCATGCGGTGTCGGCAGCGCGCTACGCTCGCGGTGAGGCGCTACTTCTTTAATCTCTTCGCGAATGATGTCATTACATAAATCAACACATTCGTCGCAGATATACACGGACGGCCCGGCAATCAGTTTACGCACTTCATGCTGGCTTTTGCCGCAAAAAGAGCAGTACAGCAGTTTGCCCGAACCATCTTTGCGTTTATCTGTCATGAGTCCAAACCTCTTTTTAAGTTCTTTGTGCCGCACATGACGACGCAAATGCCATTTTCAGACGCAAGCTGCTCTCAAGCAGAGTGCCGCTTTACCTTAGTATAGCGGCACACTCGCGTCGCGGGCATCAATTACGATGGGTCAAAATGGAGTCGACTAAGCCGTACTCAACTGCCTCTGAAGCAGAGAGGAAGCGATCGCGCTCGGTATCGCGCTCGATCTGCTCAAGAGATTGACCCGTATGCTGCGCCATAAGTTCATTCATGCGCGCTTTTACTTTCAGAATTTCGCGGGCGTGGATTTCGATATCCGTCGCCTGCCCCTGGTAACCACCCAGCGGCTGGTGAATCATCACGCGGGAATTCGGCAGGCAGAAACGTTTGCCTTTTGCCCCTGCGGTTAACAGGAAGGCACCCATAGATGCTGCCTGACCCATACAGATAGTGCTCACATCAGGCTTGATGAATTGCATGGTGTCATAAATGGACATACCTGCCGTAATCACGCCGCCTGGGGAGTTAATGTACAGGTAAATGTCTTTTTCCGGGTTTTCCGCTTCCAGAAACAGCATCTGCGCCACGATCAGGTTCGCCATGTGGTCTTCCACTTGGCCGGTCAGAAAGATAACGCGTTCCTTGAGCAGACGGGAATAGATATCAAAAGAACGCTCACCACGTGAGGTCTGTTCAATAACCATTGGCACCAGAGCCATATGGGGTGCAAAGTTATCTCGTTCGCCACTGTATGACATTTCCGTCTCCTGGATCAAAATTGAAAACACCTGCTGTACTGATTGTAACCTTACGGACGGATTATCAGCCAGTCTCATTCATCTGATTACACACTTATGGGGTTTACATTGCCCTATTTCAAGCATAACAACCTTTTGTTGTTACGCTAACACCGAAAGGGCGTTTTAGCACCCTTCCTGGGCTATTGGTGCGATAAAAAAAACCCGTTGCCGGAAGGCAACGGGTTTTTGTTCAAACTTTAAACCTTCGGGGCGAAATTACGCCTGCTGGTTCATCAGTTCGTTGAAAGAGGTCGCTTTTTCGGTCACTTTCGCTTTCGCCAGTACCGCTTCAACAGCCTGCTCTTCCAGGGCAACATTACGCATGTTGTCCATCAGCTCTTTGTTCTTACCGTAGAACTCGATAACTTCTGATGGATCTTCGTATGCAGAAGCCATCTCTTCGATCAGGCCTTTCACACGCTCTTCGTCAGCTTTCAGCTCGTGAGTACGAATCACTTCGCCCAGCAGCAGACCAACAACAACGCGGCGTTTTGCCTGCTCTTCGAACAGCTCGCGTGGCAGTTCCATCGCTTGCTGCTGGTTGCCACCGAAACGCTGTGCAGCCTGACGACGCAGTACGTCGATTTCGCTGTCGATCAGCGCAGCTGGAACGTCGATTTCGTTCGCCTTCACCAGACCTTCGATAGCCTGAGATTTCACACGGTTACGCACAGCACCGTTCAGCTCGCGTTCCATGTTTTTACGTACTTCAGTACGCAGACCAGCAACAGAACCATCTTCCACGCCGAAACGCTTGATGAATTCTTCAGTCAGTTCTGGCAGTTCGCGCTCTTCCACTTTCTTCAGGTTGATGACGAACTTCGCTGCTTTACCTTTCAGGTTTTCAGCGTGGTACTCTTCAGGGAAGGTCACGTCGATGGTGAACTCTTCGCCCGCTTTGTGGCCTTTGATACCGTCTTCGAAGCCCGGGATCATACGACCCTGACCCATTGCCAGTACGAAGTCAGTCGCTTTGCCGCCTTCGAACTCTTCGCCGTCTACAGAACCGGTGAAGTCGATGGTGACGCGGTCTTCAGCGTCAACAGCGCCTTCTTTCTCTTTCCAGTTAGCCTGCTGCTTACGCAGGGTATCCAGCATGCCGTCAACATCTTCGTCGGTCACGGAAACAATCGGTTTTTCAACTTCGATAGATTCCAGACCTTTCAGTTCTACTTCCGGATACACTTCGAACTCTACAGAGTAGGTGAAGTCTTCGCCCAGTTTGTATTCGCCTGGAACGTAGTTCGGCGCACCGGCCGGATTGATCTTTTCTTTGATGATCGCATCGATAAAGTTGCGGCTCATCAGTTCACCCAGCACATCCTGACGCACGGAAGCGCCATAACGCTGAGCAACAACATTCATTGGTACTTTGCCCTTACGGAAGCCGTCAATACGTACTTTTTTTGCTACGTTGACCAGCTCGCTTTTCACAGCAGTTTCGATGCTGTCAGCAGCGATAGTAATCGTTACACGGCGGCCAAGGCCTTGAGTGGTTTCAACTGAAACTTGCATCTTGTTACCTCAAAAAAATCACAGTGCTCGGTCAACTCTGAATCTGTCTGTTTTACCGGGATGCTCTCTTAGTGCAGATTCACATTCCCTGTCGCCAGAATCATCCCGAAGACATTCAATAAGACGCGGCATTATAGCGGCATCACTTAGGTGAGTCGAGAACGGTTGGGGCATGTTGCTGCGGCTTTTTTCACACTTTAAGGCTATTTTTAGCCTTAAAATCGCACCATCCGCTCAAAACTCAGACAAAACAAAACGGCCCGAAGGCCGTTTTGAGGAAATCTGTAAGCAACATACTGGAAAAACTCCAGCGGTTGCAAATCCGATTTATCAGGCGATGGTGCCTGCACCGCGACAAGGCGGGGATGCAAAAACCGTATCCTGCAAGCCTTCCCACTCCTTAATGGTGTAGGTATGCAATGCCAGCGCATGTACGGTTGTGGAGAGTTCTTCCGTCAAGGTGCTGTAGATCAAGCGGTGTCGGTTCAGGAAACGTTCTCCCGTGAAGCGATCGCTAACCAGAACCACTTTGAAGTGGCTTTCAGAACCTGCCGGCACGTTATGACGATAGCTTTCGTCGACGACTTCGAGGAACACAGGGTTGAACGCTGCCCTTAATTTATCTTCTATCTGCTCACGTATCATCATGAAATTACTCCTCCGACAACGCCAGGATGTCACCCATCCCTTTAAATGTTAGCCGCTTTTACCGGTTCCATTACAACAAGACAACAAATATTTAGCTTTCGTCTTATTTTCTCATTCAAACGAATGAAGTTCACTGTGAGGCTCATACGTTTTGTCACACACAGGTTGAGAAAAAGGGCGAACTGGTCAGTTTTCAGACAAGGCGATGAATTTACATGCGTTGACCACTTCCCCTGGCCGTTAGCGATGTTATGATGGCGGCAATTTTTCTCTCTATATGCTTACGATTCGTTGAGAACCCGAAAATGTTAAAAAAACTCTTCTTTCCGTTGGTAGCCCTCTTTATGCTGGCAGGCTGCGCTACCCCGCCAACAACCATTGATGTCTCACCAAAAATCACGCTGCCTCAGCAAGATCCAAGCCTGATGGGCGTGACCGTGAGCATTAACGGTGCCGATCAGCGTCAGGATCAAGCCCTGGCGAAAGTGACCCGCGACAACCAGTTGGTGACGTTGACCGCTTCCCGTGACCTGCGTTTCCTGCTGCAGGAAGTGCTGGAGAAACAGATGACCTCTCGTGGTTACATGATTGGCCCAAGCGGTGCGGTTGATCTGCAGATCATCGTTAACAACCTGTACGCTGACGTTTCCCAGGGTAACGTGCGCTACAACATCTCCACCAAAGCGGACATCGCCATCATCGCTACCGCGAAGAACGGCAACAAGATGACCAAAAACTATCGTGCCAGCTACTCCGTAGAAGGTGCTTTCCAGGCCTCTAACCAAAACATTGCGAACGCCGTAAACAGCGTGCTGACCGATACCATCGCCGATATGGCGCAGGACACCAGCATTCACGACTTTATCAAGCAAAACGCGCGTTAATCCTGCCGACTGACCCGGTGTTTTACCGGGTCAGTTTTTAAGAACATGGCCAGTCATTACTTACGCATTTTCCAGCAACCCAAATCAGCCATTCTGCTGATCCTTGGCTTTGCCTCCGGTTTACCCCTCGCGCTCACTTCCGGCACATTGCAGGCCTGGATGACGGTTGAGAATATCGATCTCAAAACCATTGGCTTCTTCTCGCTCGTCGGCCAGGCGTATGTCTTTAAGTTCCTGTGGTCGCCGGTGATGGATCGCTACACCCCGCCGTTCCTGGGCCGTCGTCGTGGCTGGCTGGTGATGACGCAGGTCCTGCTGTTGCTGGCCATCGCCGCCATGGGATTCCTTGAGCCGTCGACACAGCTTCGCTGGATGGCGGCGCTTGCGGTGGTGATCGCCTTCTGTTCCGCGTCACAGGATATCGTGTTTGATGCCTGGAAAACGGACGTGTTACCCGCAGAAGAGCGTGGAGCCGGTGCAGCCATCAGCGTGCTGGGCTATCGCCTCGGCATGTTGGTATCTGGTGGGCTGGCGCTGTGGCTGGCTGACCGTTATCTGGGCTGGCAGGGCATGTACTGGCTGATGGCCGCCCTGCTGATCCCGTGCATTATTGCCACCCTCCTCGCCCCTGAACCGAGCGACGTGATCCCGGTCCCCCGTTCTCTGGAGCAGGCCGTTGCCGAACCGCTGCGTGATTTCTTTGGCCGCAACAATGCCTGGCTGATCCTGCTGCTCATCGTTCTTTATAAGCTGGGTGATGCCTTCGCGATGAGCCTGACCACCACGTTCCTGATCCGCGGCGTCGGGTTTGATGCCGGTGAAGTGGGAGTGGTTAACAAAACCCTCGGGCTCTTTGCCACTATCGTCGGCGCACTTTACGGCGGCGTGTTGATGCAGCGCCTGACCTTGTTCCGGGCGTTGCTGATCTTCGGCATTCTGCAGGGGGCGTCTAACGCGGGTTACTGGCTGCTGTCGATTACCGATAAACATATGATTAGCATGGCGGCAGCAGTGTTCTTTGAGAACCTGTGTGGCGGAATGGGTACCGCGGCGTTTGTCGCCCTGCTGATGACGCTCTGCAACAAGTCGTTTTCTGCAACGCAGTTCGCCCTGCTCTCGGCGCTTTCTGCCGTGGGCCGCGTATATGTGGGGCCGATTGCCGGTTGGTTTGTTGAAGCGCACGGTTGGCCAACGTTTTATCTCTTCTCCGTAGTTGCAGCCGTGCCAGGCATTTTATTGTTGCTGGTCTGCCGCCAGACGCTGGAATATACCCAGCGAACAGAACACTTTATGCCGCGAACGGAATATCAGCGCGCCTACCGTTTTGCGCTACGCCTGTTAATGGTGGGATGTCTGGCGCTGGGGTTATGGCTCGTGGTGCTTATCATCAATGCCACTACCCCCCTGGTGCTTCCTCTTGAAGCCCTTCTCCTTGATGTCGGCGCCCTGCTGGCGGTCGTCGGGATCCTGCTCGGTGGGCTGCTCGATTTTCTGGCTCTGCGTAAAACGCAGACAACCTGAAGATAAAAGCGAAAGGTTATTTCCCGTTGTAATCACCGGCCGAAATTATAACGGTGAAATAACCGACAAACGCTAAAAAAAATATTTGTTGTTTTGTGCGGGATAGGATTCGGAAATTATTGGAGCCATTTCTTTCAGGCTATTTTTCATTAAACGATTCAGCTTGGGAAAGATTGAATTTTCGTTTTTTAATTGTCTTTTTATTGATAATTAATTGTTAATTTTTTGTTTATTTTTAACAATGGTTATACCAATTGCCCCTTTTAGGGTATGCTTGGGGGTCCTTTCGTTATAAAGCCCATGCCATGCGGCTTCGGTCATAAAAACCGACATAATTTGCAACACTTGTGACATGTGCGGCAGAACCCGGTAACACCTTCCTGACACAGGTCTAATGATGTTTACAGTAATGTAACCTTCCCGTAAAATGCCCCCACACTTTAAACGCCACCAGACTCCCGTGGAATTGAGGTCGTTAAATGAGACTCAGGAAATACAATAAAAGTTTGGGATGGTTGTCATTATTCGCAGGCACTGTATTACTCAGTGGCTGCGATTCTGCACTACTTGACCCCAAAGGACAGATTGGACTGGAACAACGTTCATTGATACTGACGGCATTTGGCCTGATGTTGATTGTGGTTATTCCAGCCATTTTGATGGCTGTTGGTTTCGCCTGGAAGTATCGTGCGAGCAATAAAGATGCGAAGTATAGCCCTAACTGGTCACACTCCAATAAAGTGGAAGCTGTGGTCTGGACGGTTCCTATTCTGATCATCCTGTTCCTCGCTGTGCTGACCTGGAAAACCACTCACGCACTTGAGCCAAGCAAACCGCTGGTTCACGATGAAAAACCAATTACCATCGAAGTGGTCTCCATGGACTGGAAATGGTTCTTCATCTATCCAGAGCAGGGCATTGCTACCGTGAATGAAATCGCCTTCCCGGCGAACACTCCGGTTCAGTTCAAAGTGACCTCCAACTCCGTAATGAACTCCTTCTTCATCCCACGTCTGGGTAGCCAGATTTACGCGATGGCTGGTATGCAGACCAACCTGCACCTGATCGCGAATGAAGCAGGCACCTATGATGGTATCTCCGCCAGCTATAGCGGCCCGGGCTTCTCAGGTATGAAGTTCAAAGCTATTGCGACGCCGGACCGTGCCGCTTTCGACCAGTGGGTTGCAAAAGCGAAGCAGTCTCCAAACACCATGTCTGACATGGCGGCGTTCGAAAAAGTGGCTGCACCTAGCGAATACAACAAGGTGGAGTACTTCTCTAACGTGAAACCTGATTTGTTCAAAGACGTTATTGGCAAATTTATGGATCACGGCAAGAGCATGGACATGACCCAGCCTGAAGGCGAGCATAGCGCGCACGAAGGTATGGAAGGCATGGACATGAGCCACGCGGAAACCGCTCACTAAGGGGCCGAGGAAGAAAATGTTCGGAAAATTGACACTGGATGCAGTGCCCTACCATGAACCGATTATCATGGTTACGGTGGCTGCCATTATCATCGGTGGCGCGGCCTTACTGGCCTTGATCACTTACTTCGGTAAGTGGAGCTACCTGTGGAACGAGTGGCTGACTTCGGTTGACCACAAAAAACTCGGTATCATGTACTGCATCGTCGGTATCGTCATGTTAATTCGTGGCTTTGCGGATGCGATCATGATGCGTAGCCAGCAGGCACTCGCGTCTGCGGGTGAAGCCGGCTTCCTGCCACCGCACCACTACGACCAGATCTTTACCGCTCACGGCGTTATCATGATCTTCTTCGTGGCGATGCCGCTGGTTATCGGTCTGATGAACGTTGTCGTTCCGCTGCAAATTGGCGCGCGCGACGTTGCGTTCCCGTTCCTGAACAACCTGAGCTTCTGGTTTACGGTTGTCGGCGTTATCCTGGTTAACCTGTCACTGGGCGTGGGTGAATTCGCTCAGACCGGCTGGCTGGCTTACCCACCGCTGTCAGGAATTGAGTACAGTCCGGGCGTTGGCGTTGACTACTGGATTTGGGCGCTTCAGCTCTCCGGTGTCGGTACCACCCTGACCGGTATCAACTTCTTCGTGACCATCCTGAAGATGCGTGCACCTGGTATGACCATGTTCAAGATGCCGGTATTTACCTGGGCATCTCTGTGCGCCAACGTACTGATTATCGCATCCTTCCCAATTCTGACCGTCACCATCGCGCTGCTGACCCTGGACCGCTACCTGGGCACCCATTTCTTCACGAATGACATGGGTGGCAACATGATGATGTACATCAACCTGATTTGGGCCTGGGGTCACCCGGAAGTGTACATTCTGGTTCTGCCTGTCTTCGGTGTGTTCTCCGAAATCGCAGCAACCTTCTCGCGTAAACGTCTGTTTGGTTACACCTCTCTGGTGTGGGCAACCGTCTGTATTACCGTTCTGTCGTTCATCGTTTGGCTGCACCACTTCTTTACTATGGGTGCGGGCGCGAACGTAAACGCCTTCTTCGGTATTACCACCATGATTATCGCCATCCCTACCGGGGTGAAGATCTTCAACTGGCTGTTCACCATGTACCAGGGCCGTATCGTGTTCCACTCAGCGATGCTGTGGACCATCGGCTTCATCGTCACCTTCTCCGTAGGTGGGATGACCGGCGTACTGCTGGCGGTACCGGGTGCTGACTTCGTTCTGCACAACAGTCTGTTCCTGATTGCGCACTTCCATAACGTTATCATCGGTGGCGTGGTCTTCGGCTGCTTCGCTGGCGTAACCTACTGGTGGCCAAAAGCGTTCGGCTTCACGCTGAACGAGAAATGGGGTAAACGCGCGTTCTGGTTCTGGATCATTGGCTTCTTCGTGGCATTTATGCCGTTGTACGTGCTGGGCTTCATGGGTATGACCCGTCGTCTGAGCCAGCAGATCGATCCGCAGTTCCACCCAATGCTGATGGTTGCAGCGGGCGGTGCCGCGCTGATTGCCTGCGGTATTCTGTGCCAGCTGATTCAGTACTACGTGTCCATCCGTGACCGTAACCTGAACCGCGACCTGACCGGTGACCCATGGGGTGGCCGTACGCTGGAGTGGGCGACCTCTTCTCCACCTCCGTTCTATAACTTTGCCGTAGTGCCGCACATTCACGAACGTGATGCATTCTGGGAAATGAAAGAAAAAGGTGAAGCGTACAAGCAACCTGACCATTACGAAGAGATCCATATGCCGAAAAACAGCGCAGCGGGCATCGTGATTGCCGCTTTCGCAACGGTATTTGGTTTCGCAATGATCTGGCACATCTGGTGGATGGCGATTGTTGGCTTCGCTGGCATCGTAATCAGCTGGATTGTGAAGAGCTTTGACGAGGACGTGGACTACTACGTACCAGTCCGTGAAGTTGAAAAGCTGGAAAATCAGCATTTCGACGAGATTTCTAAAGCGGGGCTGAAAAATGGCAACTGATACTCTGGCGCACTCGACTGCCCACGCGCATGAACATGCGCACCACGATACAGGACCGACGAAAGTCTTCGGGTTCTGGATCTACCTGATGAGCGACTGCATTCTGTTCTGCTGTCTGTTCGCAACCTATGCCGTTCTGGTGAACGGCACAGCGGGCGGCCCGACCGGCAAGGACATTTTTGAACTGCCGTTCGTTCTGGTTGAAACCGCACTGCTGTTATTCAGCTCCATTACCTACGGCATGGCGGCTATCGCCATGTACAAAAACAACAAGAGCCAGGTTGTCTCCTGGCTGGCGTTGACCTGGTTGTTTGGTGCTGGATTCATCGGGATGGAAATCTATGAATTCCATCACCTGATTATGGAAGGCTTCGGGCCGGATCGCAGTGGCTTCCTGTCTGCGTTCTTCGCGCTGGTCGGTACCCACGGTCTGCACGTGACCTCCGGTCTGATCTGGATGGCGGTTCTGATGTTCCAGATCTCCCGTCGCGGCCTGACCAGCACTAACCGTACCCGTATCATGTGCCTGAGCCTGTTCTGGCACTTCCTGGACGTGGTGTGGATCTGTGTGTTCTCTGTTGTCTATCTGATGGGGGCGATGTAATGAGTCATTCAAACGATCATGGCGCTTCCCACGGTAGCGTAAAAACCTACATGACAGGTTTTATCCTGTCGATCATCCTGACGGTGATCCCGTTCTGGATGGTGATGAGCGGTTCTGCGTCTAAGCCGGTTATTCTGGGTGCAATCCTGGTGACCGCGGTGATTCAGATTCTGGTGCATCTGGTTTGCTTCCTGCACATGAACACCAAGTCCGATGAAGGCTGGAACATGACGGCTTTCATCTTTACCGTGATTATCATCGCTATCCTGGTAGTCGGTTCCATCTGGATTATGTGGAACCTTAACTACAACATGATGGTTCACTAAGAGCGGCGAGTATGTTTAAGCAATACCTGCAAGTAACGAAACCAGGCATCATCTTTGGCAACCTGATCTCCGTGATCGGAGGGTTCCTGCTGGCCTCCAAAGGCAGCATTGATTACACCCTCTTTATCTACACGCTGGTCGGTGTGTCACTGGTTGTTGCGTCCGGTTGTGTATTTAACAACTACATCGACATGGATATCGACAAGAAGATGGAAAGGACCAAAAATCGGGTGCTGGTGAAAGGCCTGATCGCCCCTTCCGTCTCGCTGGTGTACGCCACCTTGCTGGGTATTGCTGGCTTTATGCTGCTGTGGTTTGGTGCTAACCCGCTGGCCTGCTGGCTGGGGGTGATGGGGTTCGTGGTGTATGTAGGCGTCTACAGCCTGTATATGAAGCGTCACTCCGTCTACGGCACGCTGATTGGTTCTCTCTCCGGCGCTGCGCCGCCGGTGATTGGCTACTGCGCCGTCACGAACGAGTTCGACAGCGGTGCGCTGATCCTGCTGGCTATCTTTAGCCTGTGGCAGATGCCGCACTCCTATGCCATCGCGATTTTCCGCTTTAAGGATTATCAGGCAGCGAACATTCCGGTTCTGCCGGTCGTGAAAGGTATTTCCGTTGCCAAGAACCACATCACGCTGTACATCATCGCCTTTGCCGTGGCAACGCTGATGCTCTCGCTGGGAGGTTACGCCGGGTATAAATATCTGGCGGTGGCCGCAGCCGTAAGCGTCTGGTGGCTCGGTATGGCCCTGCGCGGTTACAAAGTGGAAGATGACAAAGTCTGGGCTCGCAAACTGTTTGTGTTCTCGATTGTTGCCATCACCTCGCTGTCCGTGATGATGTCCGTGGACTTTATGGTGCCGGATTCGCATAACCTGCTGACTTACGTCTGGTAAGCCACAACAGGTGAATAAAGGGGTGCTTCGGCACCCTTTTTTATTCACTGAATCTATCAATAACGCATGTAATATTTGTTAAATAACCCTTTATTTACCCCGCCCCTTCCCCGCACTACACTATGGCCTGCTTTTGAATTGAGGTGGCAATGAACGATTATAAAATGACACCGGGCGAGCTGCGTGCGACCTGGGGTTTAGGGACTGTTTTCTCGCTACGGATGCTTGGCATGTTTATGGTCCTGCCTGTTCTGACCACATACGGCATGGCATTGCAGGGCGCCAGCGAAGCGCTGATTGGCCTGGCGATTGGTATTTATGGTCTGGCTCAGGCGGTATTCCAGATCCCGTTTGGTCTGCTCTCTGACCGCGTCGGCCGCAAGCCGCTCATTGTCGGTGGTTTGCTGGTTTTTGTGCTCGGTAGCATCATCGCCGCCCTCTCCCACTCCATCTGGGGAATTATTCTTGGCCGCGCCCTGCAGGGCTCCGGCGCGATTGCCGCCGCCGTGATGGCGCTGCTGTCGGATTTAACCCGTGAACAGAACCGTACCAAAGCGATGGCATTTATCGGCGTGAGCTTTGGCGTCACGTTTGCGATTGCGATGGTGCTCGGCCCCATTATTACCCACACGCTTGGCCTGCACGCTCTGTTCTGGATGATTGCCGTGCTGGCGACCATCGGTATTGCCTTAACGCTGTGGGTGGTACCGGACAGCAAAAACCACGTCCTCAACCGTGAATCCGGGATGGTCAAAGGCTGCTTTAGCAAGGTACTGGTTGAGCCGCGCCTGTTGAAGCTTAACTTCGGCATTATGTGTCTGCACATTCTGCTGATGTCGACCTTTGTCGCCCTGCCCGGTCAACTGGCTGCCGCAGGTTTCCCGGCGGCAGAACACTGGAAAATCTATCTGGTGACGATGGTGATTTCGTTCGTCTCGGTGGTACCGTTTATTATCTATGCCGAAGTGAAGCGCAAAATGAAGCGCGTTTTCATTGGCTGTGTGGCGGTATTGCTGATTGCCGAGATCGTGCTCTGGGGCGCTGGCCCCCACTTCTGGGAACTGGTTGCCGGTGTGCAGCTCTTCTTCCTGGCGTTTAACCTGATGGAAGCCCTGCTGCCGTCGCTGATCAGCAAAGAATCCCCTGCCGGTTATAAAGGCACGGCGATGGGGATTTACTCCACCAGCCAGTTCATCGGCGTGGCCATTGGCGGTGCCCTCGGCGGCTGGGTCGACGGCCTGTTTGATTCCCAAACCGTCTTCCTCGCAGGCGCACTGCTGGCGACGGTCTGGCTGCTGGTTGCCGGTACCATGAAAGAGCCGCGCTACGTCAGTAGCCTGCGGGTAGAAATTCCTGACGGCGTTGAGATCAACGATGCGCTGAAACAGCGTCTTGCATCGACAGAGGGCGTGAGTGAAGTGCTTCTCGCGGCAGAAGAGCGCAGCGCGTATGTCAAAATAGACAGTAAGGTGACAAACCGCTTTGAAGTTGAACAGGCGCTGAAAGCCTGAAAAAAAGCCCGGTTAAACCGTAATGCTGGTCACTTAAGGTGATCAGCATTTTTTCTTGCCGGATATTTCTGGGCTTTTATTCTCACTTCCCGGGGGTAACTTCGCTCTCTTCTTCCCGGTAATACTAGCCACTTTGCTTTCTCATACAGCGTTCTTAACTCACCCGGCATCTTACCCGGTGAGGCCCATGGCAGCGTTATCAGAAGCCTGGTTATTTCACTTATTGTGCCGCTAAAGCTCAACTGGTAAGGCAGATAATCGCCCTTCAGTTCAAACGCCATCCTTACCATCTGGTATCTCACCAGGTTGTAAGTCAGCAGTACCCCCCATAACTCCTGTCGCACCAGTTCTGGCAACTTACTGCGTAACGTCCAGCGGCTGTCCATCATTCCCTGCTTCGCTTCCCGGTAACCCAGTTCAATTTCCCACCTGTGACGATATAACTCGCTGATATCATTGCCAGGGTAGCGATTCTGGTCTGTCAGGGATGTCAGAACCTGTTTTTCTTTTCCGTCAACCGTTCGGGTCAGCAGTCTTGCGGTGAACCGCCCCGGGAGTGCTGGCCACTGTTTCCGGGCCTGTGGGCTGGTTTTCAGTTCAACAAGCTCGTCGCCACGTCCCAGCTTACGCACAACTTCATATTGTGTGTTTTTTTTCAGTGGCAGCAGCCAGTGCCGGTTTTCTCCGGACATCTGCCAGTGATGAAGCAGTCCCGGAGAGTAAAATCCTTTATCGAATAAAGTGATACTCTCATCCGGCGTTCTTTCTGCCAGCTGCGCTGCCAGTCGCATTTCGCTGACGTTCTCGCTGTCAAAGGCGCTGGCGTTGATCAGATGGCTGCTCAGCTCCATCAGACAAACCATCCTGACCTGCGGATAGCCACCGGTACCATTTCGCCCTGCGGGTCTGCTGAAGGCCGCGCTGTTTTCCGGCGTGTCTGCCGTACGCCAGACAACACCGTCCACAGCAAACAGATTCAGTCCGTGCCATTTCGGATGGGCCGCCTGCTGGTTCCAGTACCGCTGTGTAATGTCGAACAGTTCCCGCACAGCATCTTCCCCGAGCGTTTTTCGGCGCTGAATAACTGAGCTGCGGGCGGTGAAAGGCTCACCGGTCCTGTCAGTGATATCCATCAGATTCACGATCTCGGTCATAGGGCGATTGCAGAAAATGGACATGCCAACGACCAGCCAAATCATGGATTCAAGAGGAAGTTTGCGTTTGCGGAGTGTGACAGTATCAGTCAACGTTAACGCTTTCTGAATGAATTCAGTGGGAATGAGGTCCGAGAGGCTACGGGCGTGCTCAGGGGAGGTAACGTTGATAATGCCGAGGGCTTGTGAAAGTTCCATTTAAAAAAGGGTCCATGATGAACATGAACCCTTTTTACACCAGCCACCGGATCGGTCAACCGATCCTTAAACGATCGGCATTAGGTTAAACCGGGCTTTTTCGTTTTAATCGCGGAAGTTTTTAAACTGGAACGGTTGTCCCAGATCGCCGCCGCGCACCAGCGCCATGACGGACTGCAGATCATCACGGGATTTTCCGGTAACACGAATTTCTTCACCCTGGATCTGCGCCTGAACCTTCAGCTTGCTGTCTTTGATGAGCTTAACGATTTTCTTCTGAACCGCGCTCTCAATGCCCTGCTTCAGTTTGGCTTCAACAAACCAGGTTTTACCGCTGTGCACGAACTCTTCCGGTACATCCAGCGAGGTCCCTTCAATGCCGCGTTTTAACAGCTTGGCACGCAGAATATCGAGCAGCTGGTTGACCTGGAAATCAGATTCGCTCAGCACCTTAATGGTCTTATTGGCATCGTTCAGCTCAAACGAGGCTTCAACGCCACGAAAATCGAAACGTGACTCAACTTCGCGGGTTGCGTTTTCTACGCCGTTGCGAACTTCCTGGATATCAACTTCGGAAACAATATCGAAAGATGGCATCTTTTCTTCTCCCTTCATTTTTGTTGCGTTGCATAATACCCGCTACGAGGCATAACTCAACAGAAGCTTAGCTGACGGCGCTATACTTAGGCCGTAACACCTGGCGCAGTTGCAGGTGAGGAGGAACAATGAAAATTACAGTGCTCGGATGCGGAGCCCTTGGTCAACTCTGGCTGACCGCCCTATGCAAGCACGGACACGAAGTTCAGGGCTGGCTGCGCGTACCTCAGCCCTATTGCAGTGTAAACCTGATTGGTGAAGACGGAAGTATCTTTAACGAATCCCTCACCGCGAACGATCCTGATTTCCTGGCGCATAGCGACCTGCTGCTGGTGACGCTCAAAGCGTGGCAAGTTTCAGATGCGGTAAAAGCGCTGGCCGCCCAGCTTCCCCCCACGTCGCCCGTTTTATTGCTGCATAACGGCATGGGGACGATTGATGAACTGAAAAGCATTGTGCAGCCGCTGCTGATGGCCACCACCACGCACGCCGCGCGCCGCGACGGCAATATCATTGTGCACGTGGCCAGCGGCGTCACGCATATTGGACCTGCCCGGGACCAGGACGGTGACTACAGTTATCTGGCAGACACCCTGCAAACGGTGCTTCCGGACGTGGCCTGGCACAACAACATTCGCCCTCAGCTGTGGCGTAAGCTGGCCGTTAACTGTGTGATTAATCCGCTGACGGCGCTGTGGGACTGCCCGAACGGGGAACTGAAGCACCATCCGCAGGAGGTTGCCACCCTCTGTTCTGAAGTCGCCTCGGTGATCGAGCGTGAAGGCTTACACACATCGGCGGATGATTTACGCTATTATGTCGAGCAGGTTATTGATAGTACGGCAGAAAATATCTCATCCATGTTGCAGGATGTTCGGGCGCTACGCCACACGGAAATCGACTACATCACTGGCTATCTGCTAAAACGCGCCCGCGCACACGGTATCACTGTGCCGGAAAACGCCCGCCTGTATGACCTGGTAAAACGTAAGGAGAGTGAATATGAGCGCGTCGGCACTGGTTTGCCTCGCCCCTGGTAGCGAAGAGACAGAAGCGGTCACCACCATCGATATCATGGTGCGTGGCGGCATTCAGGTCACCACCGCCAGCGTCGCCAGCGATGGCAACCTGGCTATTACCTGTTCCCGAGGAGTAAAACTCCTCGCAGATGCGCCGCTAGTACAGGTGGCCGACGGGGACTATGACATCATCGTGCTGCCCGGCGGCCTGAAAGGGGCGGAGTATTTTCGCGACAGCACTCTGTTAGTCGAAACCGTCAGACAGTTTCATCTGTCGGGACGTATCGTTGCTGCCATTTGTGCCGCCGCCGGTACCGTGCTGGTTCCGCATAATATCTTTCCCATCGGTAACATGACCGGTTTCCCGGGGCTGAAAGAGACCATCCCGGAAGAGCAGTGGGTGGATAAACGCGTCGTCTGGGATCCGCGCGTCAACCTGCTCACCAGCCAGGGGCCAGGTACCGCGATAGACTTTGGCTTAAAGATTGTTGACCTGCTGGTCGGGCGAGAGAAAGCCTACGAAGTCGCCTCAACGCTGGTGATGGCGGCGGGGATTTATAACTACTATCAAGAGTAGTGCAAAGAAAAGCCGGGTGGCGGTAGGTAAAAGCAAAACGGCAACCTCAGGTTGCCGTTTTTAATGTTTGCGCCCTCTCCCCGTGGGAGAGGGTCGGGGTGAGGGCATCAAGCCACACACACACACCCGCAAAAAACTACGGACGATACACCTTCACATTCGCAAAGCCCTGCTCACGCAGGTACAGCGCCTGCAGGCGACTCATCACCCCACGCTCACACCACAGCAGGTATGTTTTGCTCTGGTCGAGGTCGCCAAATTTGGTGCTCAGCTTATAGAACGGCAGAGAAACCACTTCCACCCCTTCCACCTGTAGCGGCTTGTCGTCCTGCTCATCAACGGAGCGGATATCCAGAATCGCGTCGTTGGCACCGAAACCGCTCACGGTTTCAACTTCAACCACTTCCTGCTCGGTCTGCTGGGCAATCTCACGGATGTCGATGTTGGAGGCTTCTTCCACCACTTTATCCAGAATGCTGAAATCGAAGTGCTCTTCTTCCGCTTCGATCTTCGCTTTTACCGCTTTGACCGTCGGGCTCTTCGAAATCACGCCGCAGTACTCTGGCATGGTACGGGCAAAATCTTCAGTGCCGATTTCGCGCGCCAGATCGATGATGTGCTCTTTGTCATGAGAGATCAGCGGACGCAGGATCAGGGTGTCAGAGACATTGTCGATGAGACGCAGGTTGGTCAGCGTCTGGCTGGAAACCTGACCCAGCGCTTCACCGGTGACCAGCGCCTGCACACCGTAGCGTTCCGCTACTTTAGAGGCCGCACGGACCATCATACGCTTGAGGACCACGCCCATCTGGCCGTCATCCACTTTCTCCAGGATTTCGCCAACCACTGGCTCGAAGTTGATCGCCACAAAGCGCACGCGGTGCGAGCTGCCAAAGCGATTCCACAGATAGTGTGCCACCTGACGCACGCCGATTTCATGCGCCGCGCCGCCCAGATTAAAGAAGCAGTAATGCACACGGCAGCCGCGACGCATCAGCATGTAGCTGGAGACGCCAGAGTCGAAACCACCGGAAATCAGGGACAGCACATCTTCCTGGGTACCGATTGGGAAGCCGCCGATACCTTCGTAACGCCCTTTCACCAGCAGCAGGCGATCGTTTTCGATCTCCAAGTTCACGGTGACATCCGGGTTGGTCAGACGCACGCGCGCCGTTTCAACATGCTGGTTCAGACCGCCGCCAACGTAACGTTCCACCTCGATAGAGCTGAATTCGTGCTTGCCGCGACGCTTCACGCGCACGCAGAAGGTTTTGCCTTCGATCTGGTCGCGATACTGCACCAGCGCTTTTTCGAAGATGTCATGCAGGGAAGTGAACGGAACATCTTCCACTTCCAGAATATGGTGAATACCCGGAATACGGGTCAGCGCGTCGCGAATGTCCTGACGTTTGTTTTCATCTTTCGCGCGAACTTCAACGTGATCCCAGTGGCGCACCACGGCGAGGGTTTCGTCGTAGTGTTTTAAAACGTTACGAATGTTCCCGGTGAGAATTTTAATAAAGCGCAAACGCACAGATTGGCTTTTGATGGTGATTTCAGGGAACAATTTAATGATAAACTTCATGGCGGCAATGTTTCTTAGGCAAGCGTATTAAGGCTTGTAATGGAAAATAATATTACAGCCCACACCCGTGGCTGCATCCAGGCGCGCAAGTATACCACCATCGCGCCGTTCCTGTGCACATTGCGCGTTATTTGATAATTGCCCCGAGTCCGTTACCATGTCGGGGCTGAGAATATAAGAGTCAATTCACTATGCCGAAGAAGAACGACGCACCGGCCAGTTTTGAAACTGCGCTGAGTGAACTGGAGCAGATCGTCACCCGCCTTGAGAGCGGTGATTTACCGCTGGAAGAGGCGCTCAATGAATTCGAGCGTGGCGTGCAGCTGGCGCGCCAGGGGCAGGTTAAACTGCAGCAGGCCGAGCAGCGTGTGCAGATCCTGCTTTCCGATAGCGAAGACGCTAAGACAACGCCTTTCACACCGGACGCCGAGTAAATGGATTTTTCTAACGAGCTTCAGGCGCGAGTCATACGCGCCAACGACGCCCTGCGCCGTTTTATTGCGCCACAACCTTTTCAGAACACTCCACTGGTTGAGGCCATGCACTATGGCGCACTCTTGGGTGGAAAGCGCCTGCGCCCGTTCCTCGTCTACGCCACAGGCAATATGTTTGGTATCAGCGATACTACGCTGGACGCCCCGGCTGCCGCCGTTGAGTGCATCCATGCCTACTCGCTGATCCACGATGATTTACCGGCGATGGATGATGACGATCTGCGTCGCGGTCAGCCAACCTGCCATATTAAGTTTGGCGAAGCGAATGCCATCCTGGCGGGGGATGCTCTGCAAACGCTGGCATTCTCTATTCTGAGCGATGCGCCGATGGCAGAAGTCAGCGATCGCGACCGTCTGGCAATGGTTTCCGAGCTGGCGATGGCCAGCGGCGTTGCCGGCATGTGCGGCGGGCAAGCGCTGGATCTGGAGGCAGAAGGACGTCAGGTTAATCTGGAACAGCTGGAGCGTATTCACCGGCATAAAACGGGCGCACTCATTCGTGCCGCCGTTCGCCTGGGCGCACTGAGCGCGGGTGAACAGGGGCGCAAAGCCCTGCCGATTCTGGACAGATACGCAGAAAGTATCGGTCTGGCGTTCCAGGTTCAGGATGACATTCTGGATGTGGTGGGCGATACTGCAACATTGGGTAAACGTCAGGGTGCGGATCAGCAGCTTGGCAAAAGTACCTACCCCGCCCTGCTGGGTCTTGAGCAAGCCCAGCGTAAAGCCCGGGATCTGATAGAGGAAGCCCGCCAGTCGCTGAATGAACTGGCCGCGCAGTCTCTCGATACCTCGGCACTGGAAGCGCTAGCGGACTATATAATCCAGCGTGATAAATAAACACACTATCTCGATGAGCCTTTGATGAGTTTTGATATTGCCAAATACCCGACACTGGCGTTAGTTGACTCCACCCAGGAGTTGCGTCTGTTGCCGAAAGAGAACCTGCCGAAGCTGTGCGACGAGCTGCGTCGCTATCTGCTCGACAGCGTAAGCCGCTCCAGCGGACATTTCGCCTCCGGGCTTGGCACGGTCGAGCTGACCGTTGCGCTGCACTACGTCTACAACACCCCGTTCGATCAGCTCATCTGGGACGTGGGCCATCAGGCCTATCCACATAAAATTCTGACGGGTCGTCGCGATCAAATTGGCACGATCCGCCAGAAAGGCGGCCTGCATCCGTTCCCGTGGCGCGGTGAGAGTGAGTACGATGTTTTAAGCGTCGGCCACTCCTCCACCTCCATCTCTGCGGGTATCGGTATTGCCGTGGCCGCCGAAAAAGAGAACAAGCAGCGCCGCACCGTCTGCGTGATCGGCGACGGCGCCATCACCGCCGGGATGGCCTTTGAGGCCATGAACCACGCGGGCGATATCAAGCCGGACATGCTGGTTATCCTGAACGATAACGAAATGTCGATTTCCGAGAACGTCGGCGCGCTGAACAACCATCTGGCACAGCTGCTCTCCGGCAAGCTTTACTCCACGCTGCGCGAAGGCGGCAAGAAAGTCTTCTCTGGCGTACCGCCAATCAAAGAGCTGCTCAAGCGCACCGAAGAACACATCAAAGGCATGGTCGTGCCGGGCACACTCTTTGAAGAGCTGGGCTTTAACTATATTGGCCCGGTTGATGGGCACGACGTGCTGGGGCTGGTCACCACGCTCAAGAACATGCGCGACCTGAAAGGCCCGCAGTTCCTGCATATCATGACGAAAAAAGGCCGTGGTTACGAACCGGCGGAAAAAGATCCGATCACTTTCCACGCGGTACCTAAATTCGATCCGACCAGCGGTTGTCTGCCAAAAAGCAGCGGCGGTATGCCGAGCTATTCCAAAATCTTCGGTGACTGGTTATGTGAAACCGCGACGAAAGACAACAAGCTGATGGCGATCACCCCGGCCATGCGAGAAGGTTCCGGCATGGTCGAGTTCTCCAAAAAATACCCTGACCAGTATTTTGACGTGGCGATTGCCGAGCAGCACGCAGTCACCTTCGCGGCGGGTCTGGCGATTGGTGGATACAAACCGGTGGTGGCGATCTACTCCACCTTCCTGCAACGTGCCTACGATCAAGTGATCCATGACGTTGCCATCCAGAAGCTGCCGGTGCTGTTTGCTATCGACCGCGCAGGCATCGTGGGTGCTGACGGCCAGACGCACCAGGGTGCATTCGATCTTTCGTTCCTGCGCTGCATCCCGGACATGGTTATCATGACGCCAAGTGACGAAAACGAATGTCGTCAGATGCTGTATACCGGCTATCACTATCAGGATGGTCCAAGCGCGGTTCGCTATCCACGCGGTAACGCGGTAGGCGTTGAGCTGCAGCCGCTGGAAAAACTGGCGATAGGTAAAGGTCTGGTGAAACGTCGCGGTGAGAAAGTGGCAATTCTGAACTTTGGTACCCTGATGCCAGAGGCCGCTAAGGTCGCTGAAGCGCTGAATGCCACTCTGGTGGATATGCGCTTCGTGAAACCGCTCGATGAATCCCTGATCCTGGAAATGGCAGAAACCCATGAGGTGCTGGTGACGCTGGAAGAAAACGCCATCATGGGCGGCGCGGGTAGCGGCGTGAACGAGGTGCTGATGGCGAACCGTAAAGCCGTTCCGGTACTGAACCTTGGTCTGCCGGATCACTTCATTCCGCAAGGTACTCAGGATGAAGCCCGCGCGGCAATTGGCCTGGACGCCGCTGGTATTGAAGCCAAAATTCGTATCTGGCTTGCCTGATCCTTCCCCTTTTCCGCTCCTGCTATGCTTAAACGTATTGTTTAAAAAAGCAGGAGTGGAACCATGCAATACACGACATTAGGAAAAACGGATCTTAACGTTTCCCGACTTTGCCTGGGCTGTATGACCTTTGGCGAGCCTGACCGGGGTAATCACGCCTGGACGCTGCCGGAAGAGAGCAGCCGCCCTATCATCAAACGCGCCATTGAAGGTGGCATTAACTTCTTTGACACCGCCAACAGCTACTCCGACGGCAGCAGTGAAGAGATCGTCGGCCGTGCCCTGCGCGATTTTGCGCGTCGTGATGAAATCGTCGTCGCCACCAAGGTCTATTACCCGGTGGGCGATCTGGCTGAGGGGCTCTCTCGCGCCCAGATCCTGCGTTCCATTGATGACAGCCTTCGACGCCTGAACATGGACTATGTCGACCTGCTGCAAATTCACCGCTGGGATTACAACACGCCCATTGAAGAGACGCTTGAAGCGCTCAACGATGTGGTGAAAGCCGGTAAAGCGCGCTACATCGGCGCATCGTCTATGCACGCGTCGCAGTTTGCTCAGGCGCTGGCTCTGCAGGCGCAACATGGCTGGGCGCGCTTCGTCACCATGCAGGATCACTACAACCTGATCTATCGCGAAGAAGAACGCGAGATGCTACCGCTCTGCTATCAGGAAGGCGTGGCGGTGATCCCGTGGAGCCCGCTGGCACGTGGTCGTCTGACCCGTCCGTGGGGGGAAACCACGGCCCGCCTGGTATCGGATGAAGTAGGAAAAAATCTTTATTCCAGTACAGAAGCCAGCGATGCGTTAATTGCCGAACGGTTAGCCGGGATCGCCGACGATACCGGAGCAACCCGCGCCCAGGTCGCGCTGGCATGGCTCCTGGGTAAACGCGGCGTCGCGGCACCGATTATTGGCACTTCGCGGGAAGAGCAGCTTGATGAACTGCTGAATGCGGTGGATATCACGCTGACGCCGGAGCAAGTTGCCGAGCTGGAGACACCGTATCAGCAGCATCCGGTGGTAGGGTTTAAGTAATCCCTCTCCCTAACCCTCTGATACGTAAGCCGGGTAAGGCGAAGCCGCCACCCGGCAGTACAGATCGCACAACATCACCCGAAGTGATCGTACCCTTTCCAGTCCAGCGTAACGGGCGCACCATCTTTCACAAACTTCAGCCCTTCACTCTCTGGCATGATCTGGCCGATACAGGTAAATTTCGCGCCAAGATGCGCTAACGCCACGTCCAGCGTCCCACGGTTGAGCTCAGGCACGGTAAAGCACAGCTCATAATCTTCTCCACCGGAGAGCGCCCAGCGCAGCGCCTGCTCAGGCTCGACGTGTCGAAGCAGCTGCTCTGATAGCGGGAACAGATCCAGGTCAACGCGCGCGCCGACACCGCTGGCCTTCAGAATATGGCCGAGGTCTGAAATTAACCCGTCCGAGAGATCGATAGCCGAGCTTGCCCGTTCGCGTAGCGCCTGGCTGTGAAGAATACGCGGCGTTGGCCGCAGATGGCGTTTGACCAGATACGCCGCGTCGTCAGTGACATTCACTGTTAAGCGATCCTGGAGGATCGCCAGTCCCGCTGCGCTGTCGCCCGGCGTACCGGTGACGTAGATCCAGTCGCCAGGTTTCGCCCCGGAGCGTTTCAGCGCGCGTCCAGCCGGCACATAACCGTGGATCGCGAGCGTCATCGATAGCGGCCCCGCCGTGGTATCGCCGCCAATCAATTGCATGTCGTAGTAGTTAAGCTGCTCAAACAGAGCGTCACTAAAGGCTTCAAGCCAGGGTTCATCGACCTCTGGCAGCGTCAGGGCCAGCGTTAACCACGCCGGATCGGCCCCCATCGCAGCCAGATCGCTCACGTTGACCGCCAGCGCTTTATACGCCAGGTCGGCAGGATCGATATCAGGTAAGAAATGGCGCCCGCACACTAAGGTGTCGGTGCTGATTGCCAGCGTCTGTTTTTCGGGAATATTGAGAAGTGCACAGTCATCGCCAATGCCGGTTTCAACATCAAGACGAGAGGTTCTGACACGGTCGAAATAACGGGCAATCAGGGAGAATTCGCCGCATGCCATACGTTATGCCTCAGCAAATAAAAGAAAAAACCGGAGTCGCACTGCCCGTCAGGCAATGCAGAGCTCCGGTTTGGGATCACTTTTTGTGGGGACGGATCGCAGGTGCTGCTTTATCAAGAACGCCGTTTACAAACTTGTGGCTGTCTTCAGCGCCGAAGGTTTTCGCCAGTTCGATCGCTTCGTTGATGGCCACTTTGTACGGCACATCATCACGTTTAGACAGCTCAAACAGCGCAATGCGCAGCACTGCTTTTTCTACCTGACCCAGCTCTTCGAGCAGACGGGAGAGGTAGGGTTTCATCAGACCATCGAGATACGCGCTATTAGTCGCCACTCCCGACAGCAGTTCACGGAAGTACAGAACGTCAACATCTTTCACGTCCTGTTCTGACAGGAACTGGTATTCAACATCAGCGATGTCGTTCTGGGACAACTGCCAGGAGTAAAGTGCCTGAACGGCACATTCACGGGCGCGGCGACGAGCAGCAGGTTTCACGGAATTCCCCTTACAAAAAAATCAGGCCTTGATGGCTTTCAATACATTGATCATTTCAAGCGCGGTCAGTGCAGCTTCTGCACCTTTGTTACCGGCTTTAGTGCCAGCACGTTCGATGGCTTGTTCAATACTTTCGGTGGTCAGCACGCCGAACGCGACAGGAATTTCAGCGTCCTGTGCAACGTGCGCCAGACCATTGCTTGCACCGCCCGCAACGTATTCGAAGTGCGCAGTGCCGCCACGAATAACGGTACCCAGCGCAATCACCGCGTCGTATTTACCGGTTTTCGCCAGCGCGCCCGCTGCCAGTGGCAGTTCGTAAGCACCTGGAACCCACACAACGGTAATGTTGTCATCTTTAACCTGGCCGATACGTTTCAGGGCGTCAACCGCACCTTCCAGCAGGCTATCGTTGATGAAGTTGTTGAAACGCGCAATGGTGATGGCGACGCGAGCGTCCGGGGTAGCTACAGCAGCTTCAATAATGTTCATACTCTTCCTTTACGGGTTCATTTGGCCCCGCAGGGGGGCGGATTTTATCATAATACTTTGCGCACTGCTTCCCTATTTCAGGAGCAATTACGCTGTCGTTAAATGGAGGCAAACATCCGGACCCACCGGACGAATCTCGCTAAATTTGAGTTGTGGTGCATCGGCCAGTTTTTCAAGGCCGGGCAGCACAAACAGGCCACGCGCGTCGCTACCCAGCAGTTTAGGCGCAACGTAGACAATCAGTTCATCGACCAGACCTGCCTGGAGCAGTGCGCCTGCCAGCGTCGGGCCGGCTTCCACCCAGATGCTGTTCACCTGCTGCTTACCCAGTTGCATCATCAGCACCACTAAATCCAGATGACCGTTGTGCTCCGGCACCATAATGCTGCGCACGCTTTCCGGCCAGTCGCGTGAATCTTCCTTTGTGCGGGCAATCCAGGTTTCACCGGGCTGCTGCACAATGCGGTGTTCAGGCGTGACGCGGTTCTGGCTATCAATGACAATACGCAGCGGCTGACGCAGGTTTTCCTGTGGGTACAGCGCCTGGGTATCGGCATTCAGTTCGTTCCAGCGCACGGTCATGGCCGGATCGTCCGCGAGAACCGTTTCACTGCTGGTGAGGATAGCATGGCTTTGCGCACGCAGACGTTGCACATCGCGCCTTGCCTGCGGCGAGGTGATCCACTGACTTTCGCCGTTCGCCATCGCCGTGCGGCCATCCAGTGAGGCGCCCAGCTTGAGCTGAATATACGGGAACCCGGTACGCATACGCTTCAGGAAGCCTTTATTGATAGCTTCCGCATCCTGCATCATCAGGCCGTGGCTAACATCGATCCCTTCCTGCTGCAGACGGTACAGACCACGTCCGGCCACCTGGGGATTAGGATCCTGCATCGCAGCGACAACGCGCGACACTCCCGCCGCAATCAGCGCTTCACAGCATGGCGGTGTGCGCCCGTGATGGCTGCACGGCTCAAGCGTCACGTAGGCCGTAGCCCCACGCGCTTTTTCACCCGCCATACTCAGGGCATGCACCTCAGCATGGGGCTCGCCCGTGCGGTAGTGGAAACCTTCGCCCACGATCTCGCCATCTTTAACAATGACGCACCCGACGTTGGGGTTAGGATGGGTGGTAAATCGACCGCGCTGCGCCAGCTTCATGGCGCGCGCCATGTACATCTCATCCTGCATGGACTCAATCCTGTAAGCGGGCGATCTCTTCGCCAAACTCTTTGATATCTTCGAAACTGCGGTAGACAGAGGCGAAGCGGATATAGGCAACCTTATCGAGCTTTTTCAACTGCTCCATCACCAGATTGCCGATCATCTTGCTGGGCACTTCACGTTCACCCAGACCACGAAGGTAAGATTTAATGTGGTTTAACGCCATTTCGACGTCATCCGCGCTGACGGGGCGTTTCTCCAGCGCCTTAAGCATTCCGCTGCGCAGCTTCTCTTCGTTAAACGGCTCGCGCACGTCGTTACTTTTTACCACGCGCGGCATGACCAGCTCTGCCACCTCAAAGGTCGTGAAACGCTCGTTACATACCAGACACTGCCGACGGCGGCGTACGGAAGACCCTTCGCCCACAAGACGAGAATCGATGACTTTGGTATCCACAGCGGAGCAGAATGGGCAATGCATACGGTATCCCTGTTATCTGGTTAACTGACTTTCATTTTACCCTGAACTGGCCTGACAACAAAGGAAGAGCTTTTTGAGACAAAGGATCTATGTCTGTCGGGATGATGCTGGCTACCATTACGGTGATCCGTTATTTCAAGGAATTAAACGCAATGACAAGACGTTACCTGAAAATTCTGCTGGTGGGGAGCCTCTTCACCCTTAGTGCCTGTGCACAGCAAACCGAAGTCCGCCAGATGAAACAGAGCGTGAATACGCTCAATACGGCAATGGACAAACTGAACAAAGAGACCGTGAAGATCACCCAGCAAAACGCGCTGAATGCAAAATCCACCAGCGGAGTGTATTTGCTGCCGGGGGCCAACACCCCTGCCCGTCTCAACAGCCAGGTTGGCACGTTAAAAATGTCGCTGGTGAATGTGGCGGCAAATGCGGATGGTACTCGCGCAACATTACGCATTCAGGGTGAGTCCAACGATCCGCTGCCAGCCTTTAGTGGCACCGTCGAGTGGGGCCAGATCCAGGGCACCACCGAGAATTACCAGGAGGTGAACGTGAAGAATCAGCTCTTCACCGCCCCGGCCAGTGTTTTAGCGCCGAGTGATGTGGATATTCCGCTGCAGTTAAGTGGCCTTCCGCCCGATCAGTTAGGCTTTATCCGTATTCACGACATCCAACCCGCCGCGCAGTAACCCCCCTCCTTTTGAGCGGAGTGAAATGTCACTCCGCTAACATTTACATTTCGTATGGATTGGCAACATAAATGATTGCCGCTACAATCCCGGCCGTTTAAAGTACGCAAACGTGAACGCAATCGATTACGCGTGTGAGAGATATGTGAAACAACACATATTTTTGTGAGCAAGGATTCCTATAATAGGCTCCGCAGAAACACGAAATATTTAGAAACGCAATTCGCGCATTTTTCACTCCCGGAAGGGAATTTCAATCAGTGGCATGATTATGAAAAAAACATTACTCGCAGCCGGCGCCGTGCTGGCATTGTCCTCCTCTTTCACTGTTAACGCAGCGGAAAACGATAAACCACAATACCTCTCCGACTGGTGGCACCAGAGCGTTAACGTGGTCGGCAGCTACCACACCCGTTTCGGACCTCAGATCCGTAACGATACCTACCTGGAGTACGAAGCGTTCGCCAAGAAAGACTGGTTTGATTTCTACGGCTATATGGATGCACCGGTCTTCTTCGGTGGTAACACCGACGCAAAAGGTATCTGGAACCACGGTTCCCCACTGTTCATGGAGATCGAACCGCGCTTCTCTATTGATAAACTGACTGGTACCAGCCTGGCGTTTGGTCCGTTCAAAGAGTGGTATTTCGCGAACAACTATATCTACGACATGGGCCGTAACAAGTCCGGTCGCCAGAGCACCTGGTATATGGGTCTGGGTACCGACATCGACACGGGCCTGCCAATGAGCCTGTCTCTGAACGTGTACGCTAAGTATCAATGGCAGAACTACGGTGCCGCGAACGAAAACGAGTGGGATGGTTACCGTTTCAAAGTGAAATACTTTGTGCCAATCACCCAGCTGTGGGGCGGCAACCTGAGCTATATCGGCTTCACCAACTTTGACTGGGGTTCCGATCTGGGCGACAACGACTTCCGCGATCTGAACGGTAAGAAAGCGCGCACCAACGACTCCATCGCCTCCAGCCACATCCTGGCGCTGAACTACGATCACTGGCACTACTCTGTTGTTGCGCGTTACTGGCACAACGGTGGACAGTGGAACGACGACGCCAGCCTGAACTTCGGCAACGGCGACTTCAGCGTCCGTTCTACCGGTTGGGGTGGTTACCTGGTAGTGGGTTACAACTTCTAATCGTGTGATTGTTGCCGGGTGGCGCTGACGCTTACCCGGCCTACAAAACCTGTGCGGGCTGTCTCTCCCCGTGGCTTGTTACTGCTTCACCTTGCGCAAAAAATCCGCCAGCGATCGGTCTGCACTCTCACTAAAGCGTCTTTCCGTAAGGACAATTTTGAGGCATCTGTCGAGACGGAAACAGCGATAGTCATCGCGCAGTTCACACCATGACGCCAGTAACCAGCGTTCTCCCCAGAAAAACAGCCCCAGCGGCTGAACCTCACGCGTTGAAAATTGCCCCGCTTCGTCACGATAATGCAGCACCAGCACGCGCTGGGCCGAGATCGCCTGATGTATGACATCAAAATCACTGCGGGAGTGGCTTTTCATGCCAAAATCCGGGGCGTAGATCCGCGTCTGCTCTGCCTTTCGGCGGCTCTCTTCGGGCAGGATCGCGAGCACTTTCTCCTGTGCCGACTCCAGTTCGCGCGACAGCGACTCCCCGCCCCAGGTGGTAAGCAGGCGAATAGCCACAATCAGCGCCTCAGACTCCTTGTTTGTCAGCATCAGCGGCGGCAGGTCAAACCCCGACATCAGCCGGTAACCGCTCCCCGCTTCGCCCTCCACCGGCACGCCGGAAAGCGACAGGTCGCGGATATCGCGGTACACCGTGCGCTCAGAAACGCCCAGCCTGTCCGCAAGATGCGCTGCCGTTGTCAGACGTCGGCCCCGCAGGATCTGTACTATCTGAAACAAACGGTCAGCGCGTCGGGTCATTTTTGCTTACGCTCTCAGGCAGGTTGATGAAGGCCGACGCGATTACCTTCGCTGTCGGTAAATAAAGCAATAGTACCAATACCGCGCGGTAACTCCAGCGGGCCAAACACGCACTCGCCGCCCGCAGAGGCAATGCGATCGAGCGTTGCTGTCAGATTGTCAGTATGCAGGTAGATAATGGCCCCCTGCACCGAGGGAATAATCCCCTCAAATTTTGCCAGCGCGCCGCCGGTGGCCGGATCCTCATGCGGGAATACCGCCAGCTCGGCGCTGTCCATTTTCTCGCGCCTCAGTGAAATCTGCATCACTGGCTCATAAAATTTGATGGCGCGATCCATATCCGCGACCGGAATCTCAAACCAGTTAATCACACTTTTCATACATCCTCCTGCCTCTTGTTTGGGTTCAACAGGAGTCTACGACAGGGCTCCTGACAGCATACTGTCAGGAGTGTTTGTCAGGAGCAGATAAAAAAAATCCCGGTCAACAGACCGGGATTTCGATAACACGATAAACGTCTTACGGCAGAATAGACGGCTGATCCGCCCCTTCTTTCTCGACTTTCTGCTGGAGCAGGTGCTCGCGCTTCATGCCAAGTTTCAGTGCCAGAGCGGACGCCACATAGATTGACGACGCGGTACCGATAGACACACCGATCAGCATGGTCAGCGAGAAGCCTTCCAGCACTGGACCACCGAAGAGATACAGCATCAGGATCACCATCAAGGTGGTACCTGATGTGATCAAGGTACGGTGCAGGGTCTGGGTCAACGACACGTTAAAGATTTCGTACGGCGTACCGCGACGGATCTTACGGAAGTTTTCACGAATACGGTCAGATACCACGATACTGTCGTTCAGGGAGTAACCGATAACGGACATCAGGGATGCCACAATTGTCAGGTCAATCTCAATATGGAACAGAGACAGTACGCCCATGGTGATCACCACATCGTGCGCCAGTGCGATAACCACCCCCGCCGCCAGTCGCCACTCAAAGCGGAAACCGACGTACACCAGGATGGAGATCAGCGCCACCAGCAGTGCCATCGCACCGGTTTGCGCCAGGTCCGCACCCACGCTCGGGCCGACGAACTCAATACGCTTAACCGTGGCGTTCTGGCTGGTTGTTTCGTTAATCACGCTAACAACCTTGCTGCCCAGTTCCTGACTGCCGTTGGCATCGTGTACCGGCGGCATACGCACCATGATGTCGCGGCTGCTGCCGAAGTTCTGCAGCAGCGGCTCTTCAAAGCCCGCTTTCTGCAGTGACTGACGCATCTGGTCCATATCAACCGGTTTTTCCAGGGTGATTTCAATCACCGTACCACCGGTGAAATCCAGACCCCAGTTAAAGCCTTTTACGCCCATAACGACGATGGACAGAATCAGCAGTAAACCTGAAATGCCGAAGGCCCAGTAGTCCCAGCGCATAAAGTCCCAGACTTTACGGCCGTGGTTCAATTGTTCAACAGTATATTCCTGTGCCACAACGCACTCCTCAGATAGACAGCTTTTTGACGCGCTTGCCGCCGTACAGCAGGTTCACGATGGCACGGGTGCCGACAATAGCAGTAAACATTGACGTTGCAACACCGATACCGGTGGTAATCGCAAAGCCTTTGATTGCGCCAGTCCCCACTGCATACAGGATAAGAACCTTGATCAGTGTTGTTACGTTCGCATCGAAGATGGAGCTGAACGCGCCTTTATAGCCTTCATCAATCGCCTGCTGAACAGAGCGACCGTTGCTCAATTCTTCTTTGATACGTTCGTTAATCAGTACGTTGGCGTCGACCGCCACCGCAAGGGTCAGAACGATACCCGCAATCCCCGGCATGGTCAGCGTCGCCCCTGGCAGCAGGGACATAATGCCGATGATCAGCACCAGGTTCGCGATCAGCGCGGAGGTGGCAATCAGACCAAACTTCTTATAGAAGAAGATCATGAAGAGGATAGATACCGCCAGACCGGCCAGACATGCTTCCAGCCCCTGCTGGATGTTTTGCATACCCAGAGTTGGACCAATGGTACGTTCTTCAACAATCTGAATTGGCGCAATCAGCGCACCGGCACGCAGCAGCAGAGAGAGCTGACGCGCTTCGTTCGGGTTGTTGATACCGGTGATACGGAAGCTGTTACCCAGACGAGACTGGATATTGGCGATGTTAATCACCTCTTCCTCTTTCACCAGCACCGCACGGCCGTTAGCGTCTTTCTTACCGCTGTCTTTGTACTCCACGAACAGGGTTGCCATCGGTTTACCGATGTTGTCCTTGGTGAAGTTAGACATGATGTTACCACCCGCGCTGTCCAGCGAGATGTTAACCTGCGGCTGGTTGTACTCGTCCTGGCTGGAGGTGGAGTCGGTGATATGGTCACCGGTCAGGATCACGCGTTTGTACAGCACAACGGGCTGACCTTCGCGGGTCTCTTTCACTTCCGAGTCACCCGGAATACGGCCAGAAGCGGCAGCAGACTGGTCAACGTTGGTGTTCACCAGACGGAATTCCAGCGTTGCAGTGGCGCCCAGAATCTCTTTCGCGCGCGCGGTGTCCTGAATACCCGGCAGTTCTACAACGATACGGTCAGCACCCTGACGCTGCACCAGCGGTTCAGCCACGCCCAGTTGGTTTACACGGTTGCGCAGAATGTTGATGTTCTGCTGAACGGCATATTCACGCGCTTCTTTCAGACGGGCGTCGGTCATTACCGCGCGCAGCTGGTTGCTGCCCTGAGCGGTGATCACCAGGTCACGGTGACGTTGGGTCAGGTAATCTACAGCCTGATCGCGCGCCGCACTGTCACGGAACGTGATGCTCATACCGTAGTTATCTTCTTTACGAACGGTGGTATACGCGATGCCTTTTTCACGCAGATCGCTGCGCAGGCTATCGATATTCTGTTCCTGCAGTTTGCCCAGCGCGGTATCCATATCCACTTCCATCAGGAAGTGTACGCCGCCACGGAGGTCAAGACCGAGTTTCATTGGCTCTGCGCTCAGCGCAGCCAGCCAACGTGGGGTAGCAGGAGCAAGGTTAAGCGCCACGACGTATTTATCACCCAGCACGCCCATCAGCGCTTCACGAGCGCGGAGCTGCGTGTCGGTGGTGTCGAAGCGAGCAAGAATTGCGCCCTCTTCCAGAGCCACAGACTTAGCGGTAATTTTTTCTTCTTGTAACGTTTTCTGGACCTGGATCAGCGTTTGCTCACTGGCGGCGACACCGCGCGCGCCAGTGATTTGAACAGCCGGATCCTCACCATACAGGTTGGGAAGCGCGTACAGCAGGCCGACGAGAATCACGACGACCAGCATGATGTACTTCCACAAAGGATAACGGTTTAACACGGCAGTTCCCTTTGGGAAAAGTTGGGATTACAGCGCCTTCATGGTGCCTTTCGGCAGAACGGCAGCTACGAAGTCACGTTTGATAACCACTTCAGTGGTGTCGTTCAGGGCGATAGCAATGTAGCCACTTTCAGCCACTTTGGTTACGCGACCGACCAGGCCACCGTTAGTCAGGACTTCATCACCTTTCGCGATGGAGTCCATCAGCTTTTTGTGCTCTTTGGTACGCTTCTGCTGTGGGCGCAGGATCATGAAGTAGAAGATCAGACCGAACACAACCAGCATCAGAATCAGAGACATCGGGCTGCCCTGCGCTGGAGCACCTGTTGCCGCTACCGCATCAGAAATAAAAAAGCTCATTCAAATTCCCTCATTATTAATATTAATCAACGTTCAAAGGTGGAACGGTTCGACCCTGACGTTGGTAAAAATCGGTCACGAAGCTCTCTAATTTACCCTCTTCGATAGCCTTGCGTAAACCAGCCATTAAGCGCTGATAATAGCGAAGGTTATGAATGGTATTGAGACGCGCGCCCAAAATCTCATTGCAACGATCGAGATGATGCAAATACGCACGAGAATAATTGCGACAGGTGTAGCAATCGCACTCGGCATCGAGCGGACTGGTGTCACTCTTATGCTTCGCGTTAC
Organism: Enterobacter cloacae complex sp. 382A5; assembly: GCF_050031095.1. Classification (NCBI taxonomy): domain Bacteria; kingdom Pseudomonadati; phylum Pseudomonadota; class Gammaproteobacteria; order Enterobacterales; family Enterobacteriaceae; genus Enterobacter; species Enterobacter cloacae complex sp. 382A5. The sequence continues at coordinate 1,003,306 of NZ_JBLGVK010000001.1, read as the reverse complement.
GGATTTTCACCACGCCATCGGTAACAAACAGATGACCGTTACGTGCGTTACGGGTTGGCATGACGCAGTCGAACATATCGATGCCGCGGCGCACACCTTCAACCAGGTCTTCTGGCTTACCCACACCCATCAGGTAACGGGGTTTATCCGCCGGGATTTGCGGGCAGACATGTTCCAGAATACGGTGCATGTCTTCCTTCGGCTCACCCACAGCTAAACCGCCGACAGCGTAGCCATCAAAACCTATCTCTACCAGACCTTTAACAGAGATATCGCGTAAATCTTCGTAAACACTGCCCTGGATAATGCCGAACAGCGCATTTTTGTTCTGCAGGGAGTCAAAACGGTCGCGGCTACGCTTCGCCCAGCGTAGCGACATCTCCATGGAACGTTTAGCGTAATCCCAGTCCGCCGGGTATGGCGTACATTCGTCGAAGATCATCACGATGTCAGAGCCGAGATCGTACTGAATCTCCATAGACTTTTCAGGATCGAGGAAAATCGGATCGCCGTTGATCGGGTTACGGAAGTGGACGCCCTCCTCGGTGATCTTGCGAATATCACCCAGGCTGAAGACCTGGAAACCGCCAGAATCGGTCAGGATCGGGCCTTTCCACTGCATGAAGTCATGCAGATCGCCGTGAAGCTTCATGATCTCCTGACCAGGACGCAGCCACAGGTGGAAGGTATTACCGAGGATAATCTGGGCGCCAGTGGCTTCTACTTCTTCCGGCGTCATCCCTTTTACGGTGCCGTAAGTCCCCACAGGCATAAACGCGGGGGTTTCCACCACGCCGCGATCAAACACCAGGCGACCGCGACGCGCGCGGCCATCGGTGGTATCGAGTTCAAATTTCATTTTTATTCCTCTGTGCCAGAAAAACAGTCCAACACATTATTCCGGTGCCGCGGACTTATTCCCCGACACGCTCATTCAAAGCCAGCGGATTGTACGTGATAAACATCGCGTCACCGTAGCTAAAAAAGCGATATTTTTGTTCTACCGCAGACTTGTATGCCGCCATGGTGTGCTGATACCCCGCAAAGGCGGAGACCAGCATAATCAGCGTTGATTCAGGCAGATGGAAATTGGTCACCAGTGCATCGATGACTTTGTACTGATAGCCCGGATAGATAAAGATCTGCGTATCGCCAAAAAACGGCTCGATCAGATCTTTTTGAGCCGCCTGGGCAGCGCTCTCCAGTGAACGTACGGAGGTGGTGCCCACCGCAACAACGCGGCTGCCGCGCGCTTTTGCCGCCAAAACCGCATCAACAACCTCCTGCGGCACTTCAGCATACTCAGAGTGCATGATGTGATCTTCAATGCTGTCTACCCGCACCGGCTGGAAGGTGCCCGCGCCGACGTGCAGCGTCACAAACGCCATCTCCACGCCTTTTGCGCGTAATTTTTCCAGCAGCGGTTCGTCAAAGTGCAGACCCGCCGTCGGCGCCGCTACCGCGCCAGGCTTCTGGCTGTAGACGGTCTGGTAGAGCTCACGATCGGCTTCTTCATCCGGGCGCTCAATGTACGGCGGCAAAGGCATGTGGCCGATGGCGTTGAGAATATCCAGCACCGTGCGCTCATCGTTGAACTCCACTTCAAACAGCGCGTCGTGGCGCGCGGTCATGGTTGCTTTGATGCTCTCGTCATCGCCCAGCAGCAGTTCGGCACCCGGTTTAGGTGCTTTAGAGGCGCGAATATGTGCCAGAATACGTTTATCATCGAGCATACGTTCGACCAGCACTTCAATCTTGCCGCCGCTGGCCTTGCGGCCAAACAGACGCGCCGGGATCACGCGGGTATTGTTAAAGACCAGCAGATCGCCAGGGTTGAGCTTGTCGAGCAGATCGGTGAAAGTACCGTGCGTCAGCTCGCCCGTTGGCCCGTCCAGTGACAGCAAGCGACAGCTACTGCGCTCAGGCATTGGATAGTGAGCAATCAGGGATTCAGGTAGTTCAAAGGAGAAATCGGCGACGCGCATGACGTATACTCGTGACTTAAAAACAGGCGGCATAGTCTAGTGCTCACACCCTTTTGCTGCAACAACTAGCCGCCCCCGGACAAATAAAACGCATGAATTTTCTCGCTCACCTGCACCTCGCTCACCTCGCTGACAGCTCCCTTTCCGGCAATTTGCTGGCCGATTTCGTCCGCGGCAACCCCGCCGAGACCTGGCCCGCTGAGGTTGTCGACGGGATTTTTATGCATCGTCGTATCGATGTCATGACGGATAACCTGCCAGAAGTGACCGAGGCCAAAGCGTGGTTTCGCCCCGAAACGCGCCGCGTTGCGCCAATCTCGCTTGATGTCATGTGGGACCATTTCCTGTCGCGCCACTGGGCGCAGCTGTCGCCGGAAATGCCATTGCCGGATTTTGTGCGTTATGCCCACCAGCAGGTGTCGATCATCCTGCCTGACTCGCCGCCGCGCTTTGTGAATCTGAATAATTACCTGTGGTCGGAACGCTGGCTGGAGCGCTATCGCGAGATGGACTTCATCCAGAATGTGTTAAATGGGATGGCGAGCCGCCGACCGCGGCTGGATGCACTACGCGACTCATGGCATGACCTGGACGAACATTACGATGCGCTGGAAACGCGTTTCTGGCAGTTTTACCCGCGAATGATGGCGCAGGCGAAAAACAAACAGCTCTGACAGAATTCGCATTGATAGGTAAAAGCTGGCGGAACGATTGTCACCACCTCTTTGTCTTATCCATGAACACTCTCTATACTGGCTCGCGTTGCGTTCCAAATAACCTTAGTATCTACAGGAGAATCATATGGTTCTGGTAACTCGTCCGGCTCCGGATTTTACAGCTGCAGCAGTTCTGGGCAACGGTGAAATCGTTGAAAACTTCAACTTCAAACAGCACACCAACGGTAAAGCGACCGTTCTGTTCTTCTGGCCAATGGACTTCACTTTCGTTTGCCCGTCTGAGCTGATCGCGTTCGACAAACGTTATGAAGAATTCCAGAAGCGTGGCGTAGAAGTGGTTGGCGTCTCCTTCGACTCTGAGTTTGTACACAACGCATGGCGTAACACCCCTGTCGACAAAGGCGGCATCGGTGCGGTGAAATACGCAATGGTTGCGGACATCAAACGCGAAATCCAGCAGGCTTACGGTATCGAACATCCGGACGCTGGCGTTGCGCTGCGTGGCTCCTTCCTGATCGACGCGAACGGCATCGTGCGTCACCAGGTTGTGAACGATCTGCCGCTGGGTCGTAACATCGACGAAATGCTGCGTATGGTTGACGCGCTGCAGTTCCACGAAGAGCACGGTGAAGTGTGTCCGGCTCAGTGGGAAAAAGGTAAAGAAGGTATGTCTGCGTCCCCAGACGGCGTTGCGAAATACCTGTCCGAGAACGTATCCAGCCTGTAATCGGCACGGTTTACGAAAAAGGCCCGCTTATGCGGGCCTTTTTGTTATCACACCGTCAGCCAAACCAGACGGAAGCAGAAATCGCCGGCAGGGAGAGGATCCCCTCCTGCACGCTCCCTTTCCCCTCTTTTAGCTGCCACGCGCTCACGTTAAGCAGCGGAGAGTCATCCAGCACCACTTCGCACGCCTCGCCCCGGTTGATGGCTACCAGCACGCGCTGCTGGTTATAAACGCGGACAAACACCACCACGTTGTCGTGGGCATAAACCACCTGACAACCACCGTAGCGCAGCGCCTGGCTCTGCTTACGCAGTTTCGCCAGCCGCTGATACAGGCTGAACAGCACGTTGTCCTGCTTCGCCGGATCCCATGGGAAGGTTTTGCGGCAGAACGGATCGTTGTTCCCGTCCAGCCCCACCTCATCGCCGTAATAGATGCAAGGCACGCCCGGCCAGGTAAAGAGCCAGGTCACCGCCAGCGGCAGGCGCGCGACATCCTTACCGAGCAGGGATTTGAATCGCGCGGTGTCATGGCTGTCCAACTGGTTAAACATCCGTAACTGCTGCTGATGCGAAAGACTGGCGCGGTAGTTATCCATCCATGCCATGCAGGTTTCCGCATCAATATGCTGCGGATCGTAGGAAATATCGGTGTTAGCAAGGAATCCCCACATCGGGAAGGTAAAACCGCGATAGTTCATTGCCGCATCTTCTGCGTCCGCCTGCAGCCACTGGCGCGCGTCGCCAAAATGTTCGCCAAACACGAACGCCTCTGGCTGCGCGGCTTTTGCTGCACGGGTGATCCCGGCGACGTGCTGAAGGTTATTACGCGCCCCGCCCGCTTCACCGAGCATATGCACCACGTCAAGACGCCAGCCATCCATATTCCATGGCTCACTCAACCAGTGGCGCACAATGCTGTTTTCACCGCCGTAAATCTCGTTCACCAGCGTTGGCGACTGGAAATCCAGCTTCGGCAGGCTCGGATAGCCCAGCCAGTCCAGCGCGCGCCCCTCCTCGTTGAAGCTGTACCAGTCGCGCTGGGGTGAATCCGGGTTATGGCACGCCCCGCCCATCGACTGGTTATGACGGTCAAACCACGCGTGTGAGTCGCCGCTGTGGTTGAACACGCCGTCCAGAATCAGACGCATGCCCTCTTTTTGCGTATTTTTACGCAGACGAAGCAGCGCGTCATCACCGCCAAACTGCGGATCAACGTGGCGATAATCGGCGGTATCGTATTTATGCACGCTCGGTGCTTTAAACACCGGGTTAAGGTACAGCGCCGTCACGCCCAGCTTCTTCAGATACGGTAGCTTTTCGCTGATGCCGTCAAGATCGCCGCCGTAGAACGTCGAGCCGCCCGCCTGCGCGGTTAACGGCTCATCCCATTCTTTCAGGATAATGTCGTGTCCTGCAGCGTGGTGGTAATAAACCTTATCCTGCCCGGCGGTGCGCGTTTCGCTGCGCGCAAAGCGATCCGGGAAGATCTGATAAAAGACCTGGTCGTTAACCCACTGCGGGCCAGCGTCCGGGTAATCGACGGCAAACTGCTCCAGCCGCGCCGGAGGAAAACGGCTAAATCCCTGCGGGGTAAACCACAGCTGGCGGTTATTCCAGAGCAGCTTAAAGCTATAGCGTCGGCGCGGCTGGCCGCTACGCAAGTCGATGTTTGCCCGCCATGCCGTTACGCCAGGCTGCGGCTGGCTGCGCTGCTTGTGCATTTTCAGCGTGGTTTCTTCATTATCGACTTCAGCGCGTAGCGTCACGCGTTCAGGCTGATTTTCCCCCGCCAGCCAGAGCGTAATCACAAGGTTGTCTTTGTTTTGCTTAACAAATGGGGCAACCGGAAGGTGCCAGGCGTTTAACATCACGAATCCCCTTTGATGAAATTGACGTCACCTTGCCACAGGGTGATTAAGGTTAGCTCACCATGACGTGATTTATTGGGGGAGGAGAAAGGAGGAGGAGACAAAATTCCCTCTCCCACAGGGAGAGGGCATAAAATATTACTGCGCTTGCGCCAGCTGACGGTCGCGGCGGCATTTAAACACCCAACCCACCAGCAGCAGTACGATCCACGCACAGCCCACGTAGAGGGAAATACGGGTATCAGGATGGTAGCCAATCAGGCCGATGATAAACACCAGGAAGATCAGCCCAACGACGGTCGTCGCTACCCCGCCTGGCACTTTAAACTTCAGCGCTTTTGCCTCCTCAGGGGACAGACGGCGGCGGAACGCAATCTGTGACAGCAGGATCATGATCCACACCCACACGGTCGCGAAGGTCGCCAGAGAAGCGATCACCAGGAAGACGTTTTCCGGCATGATGTAGTTCAGGTAGACCGACAGCAGCAGCGCAACGGTCATCACCATAACCGTCACCCACGGCGTGCCGCGACGGGAGGTTTTGGCAAAGACCTTTGGCGCACTGCCCTGCTCTGCCATGCCGTGCAACATGCGGCCCACGCCAAAGACGTCACTGTTGATCGCTGACAGCGACGCGGTCAGGACCACAAAGTTCAGGATGCTGGCCGCAAAGGCGATGCCCATATGCTGGAAGGTCAGCACAAACGGGCTACCGTTGGTCCCCACCTGGTTCCACGGATAGATAGACATAATGACGAACAGCGTACCCACATAGAACACCAGAATACGCATCGGCACCGAGTTGATGGCGCGTGGAATGGATTTCTCCGGGTCTTTGGCTTCCCCGGCGGTGATCCCGATGATCTCAATCCCGCCGTAGGCAAACATCACCATCTGGAGCGACATCACCATGCCGAGCCAGCCGTTGCTGAAGAAGCCGCCGTTGCTCCAGAGGTTATGAATACCGGTTGGCTGGCCGCCGTTACCGATCCCCCAGATGATGATGCCGAAACCGGCCACAATCATGATGATGATGGTGGCAACCTTGAAGAAGGAGAACCAGAACTCTAGTTCACCGAAGACCTTCACGCTCATCAGGTTGACGGCGCAGATAATCAGCACCACGCTTAACACCCAAATCCAGTGCGGAACCGCCGGGAACCAGACGCCCATGTAAATCCCAAAGGCGGTGACATCGGCAATGGCCACAATCAGAATTTCGAAGCAGTAGGTCCAGCCGGTGATAAACCCGGCCAGCGGGCCTAAATTCTCCTGCGCATAGCGCGAGAATGAACTGGCTGAAGGGTTATGAACCGACATCTCTCCCAGCGCACGCATGATGATATACGCCGCCACGCCGCCGATGATGTAGGCCAGCAGAACGCTTGGACCGGCCATTTTGATGGCATCTGCCGAGCCATAAAAAAGACCGGTACCGATAGCGGAGCCGAGCGCCATAAAGCGAATGTGGCGCGTGCTCAGCCCACGTTTGAGTTTGTTAGTGCTTTCCATTTAAATCTTGCCATTCAACACGAAAAAAACAAAAAACCACGGGGCCTTAAGCCCCGTGGTTAAACAGTTTGTTGCCGTTGATTAATGGGCGTTCGATGCGACCTGACGCCCTGCAGCACGGTCCCAGATAATGGCCAGAACCAGTGCAACAACGGTAGGCATCAGCCAGGCCAGACCTTGCTCAGACAGCGGCAGACGCTGTGTCCAGGCTGGCAGGATGTGAGCAAACGCTGATGCTTTAATCCCGTCAAGGATACCAAAAATCAGGCTGATAAACATGGCTGGCGCAATAATTCGCGAGGAGTTGTTCCACCACGGACGCGTAAAGCTCAACACCACCAGCACGATACACGGCGGATAGATGGCCGTCAGCACCGGAATGGAGACCTGAATCAGGTGGCTCAGACCGAGGTTAGACACCGCCATGGAGAAGATGCCGAGGATGAATACCAGCGTGCGGTAAGAGAGCGGCAGATACTGCGCAAAGAACTCCGCACAGGCACAGGTCAGGCCAACCGCCGTCACCAGACAGGCCAGGAAGATCAGGGCCGCCAGCAGCATGCTGCCCGCACCGCCAAAGGTGTGCTGAACGTAAGCGTGCAGAATTGCCGCACCATTCGCGTTCTGATCGACCAGCGTGGCGCTATCGGAACCCAGGCGGAACAGCGCCAGATAGAGCAGCGTCAGGCCCACACCGGCCATCAGACCAGCCCAGATGGTATAGCGGGTCAGCAGACGCGCTTCGGTCACACCACGGGAACGAGCGGCGTTCACGATAACGATACCAAACACCATCGCGCCCAGCGTATCCATGGTCAGATAGCCGTTCACAAATCCGTTAGAGAAGGCCGCGTTTTGGTAGGCATCCATCGCGCTGCTGATAGGACCCGCAGGCCAGATAATGGCCGCAACCGCCAGCACGATCAGCGCGATAATTTTGAGTGGAGCCAGGAAGTTACCCACGGTATCCAGCAGTTTGCCCGGATAGAGGGAGACCAGAATCACAATAGCGAAGTAAACCAGGCTGTAGATAAACAGCGGCATCGCACCGTCACCGGTCAGTGGCGCAATCCCCACTTCGAAGGAGACTGTCGCGGTACGCGGGGTCGCAAACAGCGGGCCAACGGCCAGATAACACACCGTTGCCAGCAGAACGCCAGCCACTTTGCCAATTGGGGTGCTGAGGCTATCAACGCCGCCGCCAACTTTCGCCAGCGCAACCACGGTCAACACCGGCAGGCCCACGGCAGTGATCAGGAAACCAAATGCTGCTGTCCAGACGTGTTCACCCGCCTGTAAGCCAACCATTGGGGGAAAAATGATGTTGCCTGCGCCAACGAACAGCGCAAATGTCATAAAGCCCAGCGCGATGATGTCACGCGATTTTAAGTGATGGGTCATAAAACCTTACTGCCTGTGGATGTGGTGTTGAATATATTGAGATTTTCGCCATCCCCAATGGGACGATACAGCGGAAATTTTGCTCAATTTCAGCGGGATATGCTCCCGTCCTGGCGTGGAGAAGAATAGTTTTTCGATTTACCACGCAAATACAGTCGGTCTGACAGTATCTGGGGGGCAATTTAAACGCTTATAACGTTTAAAGGCAAGGAGGGATCGTAAAACCAGAACAATATGCCAGCATGAAAATACCAACCAGAATAATTCGCTAATATCATGAAAAAGCCATGGCTAATCATGCGAACAAAAAAGCACCAGCCGTATAAAATTCATTCGCGTTTCGCTTTACTGCAAAGCAAACGGGCCAGCAATAGCTGGCCCGTGGAAAGGTAAAATGACACACCCGCCGTCAGGCGATCTTTTTGGCAATTAATCGTTCCGGTATAACGAAACTGAAACGGGTTCCTTTGCCCAGCGTGCTTTGAATATCGAGGCGGCTTTCATGGTGATTCACCGCGTGCTTCACAATGGCCAGCCCCAGCCCGCTTCCCCCCGTTTGCCGGGAACGGGCTTTATCTACCCGGTAAAACCGCTCGGTCAGACGTGGAAGATGCTCAGGCGCAATGCCCGGCCCGTTATCCTCGACGCTAAACTCGGCACCCGTTGGTGTCTGCTGCCAGCGCACCATAATATCCGTTCCTTCTGGGGTATGATTAACCGCGTTATAGACCAGGTTAGAGATAGCACTCCGCAGTTCATCCTCGCTCCCGAGCACCTTCAGACTGTTATCGACGTCAAAGGTCAGATGATGTTTTTTATGGCTTAAGGTTTGCGCTTCGCGCTCCACTACCCGCAGCATCATCGGTACGTCGATAGTGTCATTTAAGGCAAGCGTCGGAGCCGCCTCAATCTTCGACAGCGTCAGCAGCTGTTTCACCAGCCCTTCCATACGGTGCGTCTGCTCGCGCATGGTATGCAGCGCCTTCTCACGCGGCGCACCTTCAAGCGTCTGCTCCTGCATCATCTCCAGATAGCCCTGCAGCACCGTCAGCGGCGTGCGCAGCTCGTGGCTCACGTTGGCGAAGAAGTTGCGTCGTGCCCCTTCCAGCTGGTGCATCTGGGTGACGTCACGCGCCACCATCAGCCATTGCCGATCGCTGTAGGGCATTACACGTATTTCAAGATGGCGGCCATTGTTGAGCTTCAGATTATGCGGACGCGTGAAATCACGTTTTTTCAGATACTGCGTGAACTCCGGATAACGCAGAAGGTTGAGGATGTTCTGGCCATTATCGTCCGGCCAGCGCAGGCCCAGCAGCTGTTGGGCGAGACCGTTACACCAGAAGATTGTCCCCTCTTCCGTGGTCAGAATCACCGCATCCGGCAGCGATTCCGCACCGCTGCGAAAGCGTTTAATCAGGCTTCCCAGCTCGCGACGGCGCTTTTTATTACGCATCTGCATCTGGTGCAGGCCGTAAAGCAGCGGCTCCCAGCTCCCGCTTCCCGGCGGAGGTGTCATACTTCTGTCAACCCACAGCCACCAGGAGAGGCGCAGTAAGTTCCAGAAATGCCAGATCAGCAGCCCGGTCACGGACGCCAGCAGAAACCACGGCAGGTATCCAAGAAAGGCCCCCAAAATGAAGGCCGGAATACAACATAAGATCAGTTCAAAGACGAGCCTTTTCCATGACAGACGTTCCAGCACGCGTCACACTCCTGTCATTGTTCAGAAACGGGTAGAAAAACGATAACCCGTGCCGCGGACCGTCTGTACCATGCGATCGTGTCCGCTCAGTTCCAGCGCTTTACGCAGGCGGCGGATATGTACGTCAACCGTCCGGTCTTCGACATACACGTTAGTTCCCCAGACGTTATTCAGCAACTGTTCGCGGCTGTAAACACGCTCCGGGTGAGTCATAAAGAAATGCAGGAGTTTGAATTCGGTAGGCCCCATGTCGAGGGGATTTTCGCCCGTCATAACACGGTGCGAGGTGGGATCAAGGCTCAGGCCCTGCATCTCAATGACCTCTTCCACCGCCATCGGTGAAATACGGCGCATCACAGCTTTAATACGGGCAACCAGCTCTTTCGGTGAGAAGGGTTTGGTAATGTAATCATCCGCGCCGGTCTCAAGGCCGCGCACGCGATCTTCCTCTTCACCGCGCGCGGTAAGCATGACAACGGGGATATCGCGGGTCATCGCTTCACGCTTGAGGTGTTTGATAAACTGCAGTCCGGAGCCGCCAGGCAACATCCAGTCAAGCAGGATCAGATCGGGCCAGGGTTCATTCAGCTGGTTCACCGCGCTGTCATAATCTTCCGCTTCAACCGGCTGGAAGCCATTTTGTTCGAGCACGAAGCACACCATTTCACGAATTGGAGCTTCATCTTCTACGACCAGAATACGTCTCGCCATACTTTGCCCTGTCTTATCTTATTTAAGTTACAAGTTTGTAATGCGGCGTCATTATGCGTCAGATTTATGACAGATTTATGAAAAACAGTACCACGTAAAATGGCAAACTGTTGTTTTATTACAGCGGTTATTTTCCAGCTTCTGAAAGTTTATAATCCCCATTCCCTTTTTTTGCCACGGATTCGCTATGCGCATATTACACACCTCGGACTGGCATCTGGGTCAAAACTTTTACAGCAAAAGCCGGGCAGCGGAGCATGAAGCGTTCCTGAACTGGCTGCTGGACACGGCCCGATCGCACGAGGTGGACGCGATTATTGTTGCGGGTGACATTTTCGATACCGGTTCGCCGCCAAGCTATGCGCGTGAGCTCTACAACCGCTTCGTGGTAAATCTGCAACAAACCGGCTGTCATCTGGTGATTGTCGCCGGTAACCACGACTCCGTCGCAACGCTGAATGAATCCCGCGATATCCTGGCCTTCCTTAACACGACCGTGGTAGCCAGCGCCGGTCATGCGCCGCAGATCCTGAAAAAACGTGACGGTACACCGGGAGCGGTGCTGTGTCCGGTGCCCTTCCTGCGCCCACGCGATATCGTTCAGAGTCAGGCGGGGATGTCCGGCGGGGAAAAGCAGCAGCATCTGTTGCAGAGCATCACGGACTATTATCACCAGCAACATACTAATGCCTGCGCCCTGCGCGGCGATCAGGCCATTCCGGTGATTGCCACCGGGCATCTTACTACCGTCGGCGCCAGTAAAAGTGACGCGGTGCGTGACATCTATATTGGTACGCTGGACGCCTTCCCGGCGCAAAATTTCCCGCCAGCGGATTATATCGCGCTCGGGCATATTCACCGGGCGCAGGTCATCGGCGGCTGCGAGCACATTCGCTACTGCGGCTCGCCCATTGCGCTCAGTTTTGATGAGACCGGCAAAGCCAAATGTGTGCACCTGGTGAGCTTTAATGAGGGCAAACTCAGTGCCGTGGAGTCGCTGGAGATCCCCGTCACCCAACCGCTGGCGGTGCTGAAGGGCGATCTGGCGGCGATTACCGCTCAGCTGGAGCAGTGGCGCGGTGTCGAGCAAAATCCGCCCATCTGGCTGGATATTGAAATCACGACCGACGACTACCTGCATGATATGCAGCGTAAAATTCAGGCGTTGACGGAAGATCTGCCCGTCGAGGTCTTACTGGTTCGCCGCAGCCGCGAACAGCGCGAGAAAATTCTGCTGGGTGCACAGCGTGAAACGCTCAGCGAACTGAGGGTGGAAGAGGTATTTGAACGCCGACTGTCGCAGGAAGAGATTGACGACACCACGCGCGCAAGGCTTAACGAGCTATTCCTTCATACCCTGCACGCGCTCAGCGATGAGGAAGAAAACGCATGAAAATTCTGAGCCTGCGTCTGAAAAACCTCAACTCCCTTAAGGGCGAGTGGAAAATTGACTTTACCGCCGAGCCGTTTGCCAGCAACGGGCTGTTCGCCATTACCGGCGCGACCGGTGCCGGGAAAACGACCCTGCTCGACGCCATCTGTCTGGCCCTTTACCACGAAACGCCGCGTCTGCAAAAAGTCTCCCAGGCACAAAACGACCTGATGACCCGCGATACCGCCGAGTGCCTGGCCGAGGTGGAGTTTGAGGTAAAAGGCATAGCGTATCGTGCGTTCTGGAGCCAGAACCGCGCGCGCAATCAGCCAGATGGAAACCTGCAGGCACCGCGCGTTGAACTGGCGCGTTGTGAAGACGGTAAAATTCTGGCAGATAAAGTGACGGACAAACTGGAGCAAACCGCCGCGCTCACCGGGCTGGATTATAGCCGTTTTACCCGTTCAATGTTGCTCTCCCAGGGGCAGTTTGCCGCCTTCCTCAACGCTAAACCGGGCGATCGCGCCGAACTGCTGGAAGAGCTGACCGGCACCGAGATCTACGGTCAGATCTCAGCGATGGTGTTCGAGAAACATAAGGCCGCCCGTAACGCGCTTGAGATGTGCGAGGCGCAGGCCGCAGGCGTGGTGTTACTGAGCGAAGCGCAACAGCAGCAGTTACAGCAGAGTTTGCAGGCACTTACTGACGAAGAGAAAACCCTGTTGACTCAGCAGCAGAACCAACAGCGCGATTTTCAGTGGCTGACGCGCAACGACGAGCTTATTCGCGAGCAGCAGCGGGTCATGCTCCTGCAACAGCAGGCGCAGCAGGCGCTGACCGACGCCGCGCCTGAGCTGGCAAAGCTCCAGCTTGCACAGCCCGCCGCCCAGCTTCGCCCCCTGTGGGATAGCCAGCAAGAACAAACCACGCGCCTCGCGCAGACAAAGCAGCGCATTGTCGAAGTAAATACTCGCTTACAGGCCAAAGCCGCGCAGCGCTCACGCATCCGTCATACGGCGCTGCGTACCCATGCGCAACTGCAGAGTGACCTTACGATCCAGGCAACATGGCTGGCGGAGCATGAACGTTACCGCGTGTGGGGCCAGGAGATTGCTGGCTGGCGCGCCCATTTTGCGCAGTTGAACCGCGATAAACATCAGATTGCCACGCTTGCAGCCCGTATTGCTGAATTACGTCAGAAGCTCGCCGGGATGCCGGAAAACCCCCTGACGTTGACGGCGGATGACGTGGCAGCGGCAATGGAGCAACAGTCCCGGTCACGCCCTTTACGCCAGCGCCTGACCACGCTTCATGCCCGCTATCAGCCGCTGCAAAAACGGCTGCAAGAGAACGCGGATACCCGGCAAAAAGCGCAGTCCGAGCAGGTAAAACTCAATGAAACGCTGACGCTGCGCCGCCAGCAGTACAAAGAAAAAAACCAGCACTATGTCGATTTGAAAGCGTTGTGTGAAAGCGAAGCGACGATCAAAAAGCTGGAAAGCTACCGCTCGCAGCTTGAGGCGGGAAAACCCTGCCCACTGTGCGGCTCCAGTGAACATCCCGCGATTGAGACGTATCAGGCGCTTGAGCTCACCGATAACCAGCGGCGCCGGGACGCGCTGGAAAAAGAGGTTGCCGCGCTTAAAGAGGAGGGTCTGCTGGTGCTGGGACTGGTCAATGCCCTGACGCAGCAGATCCAGCGAGCAACAGACGAAGCGCAGGCGCTCTCTCAGGAAGAGCAAGCACTCACTAAAGAGTGGCAAGAGGTCTGCTCCGACCTGAATATCTCATTGAATATTCAGGAAGATATCGCCCCATGGATGAACGAACAGGAACAGTACGAACGTCAGCTCTATCAGCTCAGCCAGCGCCTGACGCTGCAAAACCAGCTTAACGAACAGCAAGCGCAGGAGCGTCAGTACCAGCAGCAGCTGTCAGCTACGCGTCAGGCACTGGAAAACGCCCTGCTCGCGCTGTCGCTGCATGTTCCTGAAGAGGGGGAAGAGACCACCTGGCTGTACGCCCGGGAAACGGAATTTAACCTGTGGCAGGAAAAACAGACGCAGCATGCTGCGATTCAGGAGCGCATTAATACCCTGAAACCGCTGCTCGACACGCTTCCGGCAGGCGATGACACCGAGGCAGAACCGGCCATTCCTGAGAACTGGCGCGAGATCCACGACGAATGCCTGTCCCTGCAAAGCCAGCTTGCCACCCTGCAGCAGCAGGAGAGTCTGGAAAGCGAGCGGCTACAGCACGCCACAGCACAATTTGCCACCGCGCTGGCGGCAAGCTGCTTTGCCGATCGCGAGGCCTTTCTTGCCGCGCTGCTGGATGAGGAGACCATCCGCCGTCTTGAACAACGCAAGCAGACGCTGGAGAGCCAGCTTCAGCAGGCAATCGCGCTTAGCGGGCAGGCTGAACAGCAGCTACAGGCCCACCAGCACCAACAACCGGAAGGGCTGGACGCCGACGCGCAAACCCTGCATGTGCAGCTACAGCAGTTGGCGCAGCAGCTTCGCGAGAACACCACTCATCAGGGGGAGATCCGCCAGCAGCTTAAGCAGGATAGTGATAACCGCCAGCACCAGCTGGCGCTGATGCAGCAAATTGACGAGGCCTCACGTCTGGCCGAGGACTGGGGTTATCTGAATGCGCTGATAGGCTCCAGCACCGGCGACAAGTTCCGTAAATTCGCCCAGGGTCTGACGCTGGATAATCTGGTCTGGCTCGCTAACCAGCAGCTTAACCGCCTGCACGGGCGCTATCTTCTGCAGCGTAAAGTCAGCGACGCACTGGAGCTGGAGGTGGTCGATACCTGGCAGGCCGATGCCGTACGCGATACCCGCACGCTTTCTGGCGGCGAAAGCTTCCTCGTCAGTCTGGCGCTGGCGCTGGCACTTTCCGACCTGGTGAGCCACAAAACGCGAATCGATTCGCTGTTCCTGGATGAAGGTTTCGGCACGCTCGACAGCGAGACGCTGGACACCGCGCTGGATGCGCTCGACGCGCTGAATGCCACCGGGAAAACCATCGGCGTGATAAGCCACGTCGAGGCTATGAAGGAGCGTATTCCAGTGCAAATCAAAGTGAAGAAGATTAATGGACTGGGGTATAGCAGACTGGATAAGGAGTTTGCGGTGCAGTGAAAGGCGGATCGGTGCGGTCTGGTGCCCTCACCCTGGCCCTCTCCCACAGGGCTGAGGGATCCCCATAAAATAATGCCTGCACGGAGGACCCCCTCTCCCTTGAGGGAGAGGGTTGGGGTGAGGGGGAACATACGGCTGTGGAGGTCATTCCGTTCACTTTATGTTCCTTGCTACTCTGTTACGACATAACCTGTGAACGTGCCAGGGTGGCTCAGTCGCCACCACCCTGGCGACCCGGGCTCCCGGCGGTAAATCGCCGCTTCGCGGTGCCTTCGGCTTATTCCTTCCGGCTTATCGGGGACGGGCGGATGTAACGTCCCTGTAAAGCCGCCCTCTCGGCGCATCCATGCGCCTCGCCCCGGCCTGCAGGAAACGCCTCAGCGATTTACAGCCGGACCAGGACGTCGCTGTAAGTCATTCATTTTCCTGAAACAGCATTCGTCGCTTTCGGTAAAAAATTACTGGGGATCTCTCAGCTCACGGGGAGTGGGAACAAACATTAAAAACAGCAACGTGCGTTGCTGTTTTGCTTTTATTCCGGCCATAACCACGCTGCGCCGCGCACGCCGCTGGAGTCACCGTGGACGGCTTTGCGGATTGGGGTTTCACACTCGCCGCCGAAGACCCACTGTTTGACGAGAGCAGGCACCGTCGCGTACAGCCGGTCGACGTTGCTCATCCCACCGCCCAGCACAATCACATCAGGATCGAGAATGTTCACCACATGCGCCAGCGATTTCGCCAGGCGCATTTCGTAGCGGCTCAACGCCAGTTCCGCCACGGGATCCTGCTCCTCAACCAGACGCATGATCTCGTTACCCTTAAGCGGCTGACCGCTCAGGCGGTGGTAATCGGTGGCAAAACCGGTGCCGGAGATAAACGTCTCAATACAGCCCTGTTTTCCACAGTAGCACGGCACTTCAGTACGGTATTTAAGTTCGTCTTCATCCATCCATGGCAATGGGTTATGTCCCCACTCGCCCGCCGTACCGTTACCGCCAATATGCGCACGCCCGCCGAACGCCACACCGGCCCCGCAGCCGGTACCGATGATGACAGCAAAAACGGTCTGGGCACCGGCCGCCGCACCGTCAATCGCCTCTGATACCGCCAGACAGTTTGCATCATTTGCCAGACGCACCTCACGCTGCAGACGCGCGCTCAAATCTTTATCAAAAGGCTGGCCATTGAGCCAGGTGGAGTTGGCGTTTTTCACCACCCCGGTATAAGGCGAAATGGACCCGGGAATGCCCATCCCGACGGAGCCGGTCTGTCCTGTCGCCTGCTCTGCCATCTCAACCAGCCGGGCAATCGTCTCGATAGTCTGGTGATAATCGTCGCGCGGCGTGGGCAGGCGGTGACGGAAAAGCTGCTCCCCCTGCTCGCTCAGTGCGATAACTTCAGTTTTGGTGCCGCCCAAATCAATCCCAATACGCACAAGACTCTCCTCATTATTTTGATTATCAACAGAGTAGAAGCACGCTTCCCGATTAGCAATGCAAGCGATGCGACAATTCGTTATCATGCCCGCTGATTTAACGACAAGGCCGTGGAAATTATCATGCTGTGGTTCAAAAATTTGATGGTTTACCGTCTCAGCCGCGACGTTTCGCTGCGTGCAGAAGAGATGGAAAAACAGTTAGCCGCTTATACCTTTTCCCCTTGCGGAAGCCAGGATATGGCAAAAACCGGTTGGGTTCCGCCAATGGGTTCACAAAGCGATGCCCTGACCCACGCCAGCAGCACGGGTCAAATCATCGTTTGCGCCCGTAAAGAAGAGAAAATCCTGCCCACGCCGGTGGTGAAGCAAGCGCTGGAAGCGAAAATTTTTAAGCTTGAAGCCGAACAGGGCCGCAAGCTGAAAAAGACCGAAAAAGATTCCCTGAAAGACGAAGTGTTGCACTCCCTGCTGCCGCGCGCGTTTAGCCGCTTCAGCCAGACCATGATGTGGATCGATACCGTCAACGGGCTGATCATGGTGGACTGCGCCAGCGCCAAAAAAGCGGAAGATACGCTGGCCCTGCTGCGTAAGAGCATCGGCTCTTTGCCGGTGGTTCCACTGGCGCTGGAAACGCCAATCGAGTTAACCCTGACCGAATGGGTTCGCAGCGGCACGGCGGCGCAAGGGTTCCAGATCCTCGATGAAGCCGAACTGAAAGCCCTGCTTGAGGATGGCGGTGTCATTCGTGCGAAAAAGCAGGATCTGGTGAGCGATGAGATCGCCGTCCACATTGAAGCAGGCAAAGTGGTCACTAAACTGGCGCTCGACTGGCAGCAGCGTATTCAGTTTGTGATGTGTGACGATGGCTCTGTTAAGCGCCTGAAGTTCTGCGATGAACTGCGCGATCAGAACGAAGATATCGATCGTGAAGATTACGCCCAGCGCTTTGATGCGGACTTTATCCTGATGACCGGCGAGCTGGCCGCGTTGATTCAAAATCTGGTAGAAGGCCTCGGCGGCGAAGCGCAGAGATAATTTCGTCTCAACCTGACCCTCTCCCCAACGGGGAGAGGGAAGAAGATTATTTCAGATAGCGGCACAGATAAGAGGTCGGTTCAGCAACCTGCAGATGGAACTCACTGTGGCCAGGGACGTTGAAAACTTCGCCGGCAGAGTAAACTTTCCATTCCGTTTCACCCGGCAGTAAGACGTTAAGCGCACCACTTACCACCGTCATCTCTTCAGCTTCGGCCGTACCAAAGGTGTATTCCCCTTCAGCCATCACGCCGACACTGGCGCGGCCAGTGCTGCTGCTGGTAAAACCAATGGATTTCACTTTACCGGAAAAGTATTCGTTACTTTGAAGCATGAACTGGCCCTTATATTTTTAGATAAAAATTCACTATAGGGGCCATGCTCATGACCTGTCACGCAAAATCATCAGGTAAGGAGTTCTGAGGCCAGACGCGCCATCAGAACGTTCGACAACAGTACCGGCACATCCAGCGCTTTTTGCAGTAGATCGCGGTGATGCTGGTGGAACCCCAGGCAGTCGAGGATCAACACATCAGCCCCGCGCTCCAGTAGCTCCTTCCCGGCCGCAATGAGTTTGGCCTCACTGTCCCAGAAGGGATTGGCCAGCGCATACAGGGGCGTTTTTTCAAGCACGTGCCATTTTGCTTCCTGGTTGTCCATGAGTTCTTCAATGGGCACAATCACCCCCACCTGGTGTCCGTCCACAATGGATGCCACCAGCGGCGGAATGATTCGCATCGGCTCGAGTAAAATCGCATTACGAGCCATGAGTCCCTTAATGGGAGCAGTACTCATCAGCAAAATAACGTCATACTCTTGATTATCGAGCACTTCTATTACTGCCTGCAGCGAGCGCTCAATTTTCTGTCGTGAAACATGCGCCAGTTTACCGTCGCTTAATAACGTCGCCAGGGGATCCTCCCCCGCCTCTACAGCGTAGTCCTCCATGACCTCTTCCCGGCTCATCTTCCCCAGCAGGCTGAGATGCGTGATCTGTTGTTCAGATACATGCTCGGTTAAGAGCGGTAACACTTCGCTTACAGGGACCACACCAATAGTGATGATCGCCAACGTTGCCTTCATCGTCTTCGCCTTCCATTACTACAAAAACTTATTACACAGGTACAGGCTCACTACGCTGCACAGTTCGTTTTTTCAACAAAACAGCACCAAGCGTAGCAGGTGATCTCCATCCCGAAATGTAAAGATCACCTGCCGGTAGCGGAGCTACCTGTAATAACTAAATATTAACTCCTGCTTAACATTAGCGATGAGTAAAAAGTGTGATTCAGGCACGGTATTGGAGCGTTTAGGAAAACATCTATGACTTATCGGGATCTTCGTAGCGCCGTTTCGCATCCAGCGCTTCCTGTTCAGTCTCATGTTCACTGATGAGAGAGTCGGGTTTAGGGTGATCGGCACGCAGTTGATACCAGGTCACGGTTTGATCGCCATTGCCTTTTTCAACGGTAACAATACGTGCTTCACGCGGATAGGGAGGTCTGGTTGGCATAGCTCATCCTTTTTTTATGTCAGAGCTATAAGTATAGACGGCGGTTAGCTGGCACAAGCCAAACGCAGGGCGGTAATAATCTGAATCACAACCTCTTCGGGCGACGCGGAAGCATCCACTACGTGATGTGCCGCTTCGCGGTATAACGCATCGCGCTCCGCCAGCACCTCGCTCACCTCTTCGCTGAGCGGTCTGGAGGTCAGCGCAGGACGTTGCCCCTCTTCCGGAAACGCTTCCAGACGCCCCACCAGCGCAGCCACGGGCGCACAGAGATAAATCACAATCCCTTTTTCGCGCATATAGCGGCGGTTATATTCCGCCAGAATAATTCCGCCGCCCGTGGCAATCACCGCATCGGGTGCCGTTACCGCTTCCAGCGCGGCCGTTTCACGGCTGCGAAAGCTCTCCCAGCCCTCTTTTTCGACGATATCCGCGATGGTTTGTCCGGCCTGCGTCTGCAGCCAGTGGTCGGTATCAACAAAATGACGTTGACAGGCACGCGCCAGCTCCAGGCCAACGGTGGTTTTCCCACAGCCGCGGGGGCCAACTAAAAAGATGGGTTGGGTCATAACCAGGTGTTTCCCCTTGATGCCGGATGGCTGAAGAGTGTAAAGAAATAATTGCAGAAGATGTTGCGTTTACTTTACTGCAAAGCGTTACGGAATGACAACCCTGTCACTGCCATACTGTACCACATATTGACAATGATTATCATTTAGCAGTGCGACGTTTCACTTCCAGCAGCCACTTATCCAGCTCTGCGGCAAACTGCTGGCGGTCACGTTGAGATAAACTATCTGGCCCGCCGGTCTGCACACCGCTGGCGCGAAGCGTATCCATGAAATCGCGCATGGTCAGTTTTTCCCGGATGGTTGCTGGTGAGTAACGCTCCCCGCGCGGGTTCAGCGCTGCGGCGCCCTTTTCCAGTACCTCTGCGGCCAAAGGAATATCCGCCGTGATCACCAGATCTTCCGCGCTGCACAGCCGTACGATCTCGTTATCCGCCACATCAAAACCGGCAGGAACCCGCAACGCACGAATGAATCGGGAAGACGGTACGCGGATATTCTGGTTTGCCACCAGCGTAAGCGGCATCTGAACACGCTCGGCAGCGCGGAACAAAATCTCTTTAATCACATTCGGACATGCGTCCGCATCAACCCAAATCGCCATAATGTCTCCCCTATTGATACTGGCGACTATTGTCGCCTGCATTTCGTTGTTAAGCTATCAATCAGAGAAAACAACGCATAACGACGGAGAAACGTGATGGATAAGAAAATCGGGTTTATTGGCTGCGGTAACATGGGCAAAGCCATCCTGGGTGGCCTGATCGCCAGCGGGCAGGTCCTGCCGGGTCAGATTTGGGTCTATACACCATCACCGGATAAAGTCGCGGCGTTACGTGATGAGTATGGTATTAACGCAGCCGAAAGCGCGCAGGAAGTGGCCCAGGTCGCCGATATCGTCTTTGGGGCGGTTAAACCGAATATCATGATCAAAGTCCTGAGCGAGATCACCTCCAGCCTGAATAAAGACACGCTGGTGGTGTCGATTGCCGCAGGCGTGACGCTCGATCAGCTGGCCCGTGCACTGGGTCATGACCGTAAAATTGTTCGCGCAATGCCCAATACCCCTTCACTGGTCAATGCCGGGATGACCTCCATCACCCCTAACGCGCTGGTGACCACGGAAGATGTGGCCGATGTGCTGAACATATTCCGCTGCTTCGGCGAAGCGGA
Organism: Enterobacter cloacae complex sp. 382A5; assembly: GCF_050031095.1. Taxonomy (NCBI): domain Bacteria; kingdom Pseudomonadati; phylum Pseudomonadota; class Gammaproteobacteria; order Enterobacterales; family Enterobacteriaceae; genus Enterobacter; species Enterobacter cloacae complex sp. 382A5. The sequence goes on along the minus strand of NZ_JBLGVK010000001.1, from coordinate 982,466 downwards.
AGTGATTGCCGAATCGATGATCCATCCGGTTGTGGGCGTGAGTGGCTCTGCTCCTGCGTATGTCTTCATGTACCTGGAAGCGATGGCGGATGCTGCGGTGCTTGGCGGTATGCCACGTGCGCAGGCCTATAAATTTGCCGCACAGGCGGTGATGGGCTCAGCCAAAATGGTGCTGGAAACCGGTAAGCATCCAGGGGAACTGAAAGATATGGTCTGCTCGCCTGGCGGTACCACCATCGAAGCGGTGCGGGTGCTGGAAGAGCGCGGGTTCCGTGCGGCGGTCATTGAAGCGATGGCGAAATGCATGGAAAAGTCAGAGAAGCTGAGTAAGTCCTGACCAAACTAAGCCGGACGTCAGGCGGCCACCTCGGTACGTCCGCGTCCGGCATTTTTGGCTTTATAAAGCGCGATATCTGCCGCTTTTAACCACTCGCGGTAATGGGCAAACTGTGTTCCCCACGGCGCAACCCCCACGCTGATGCGAAGCCGTTCGTTCGGGGCACAGGGTAACGACAGTTTTTTCAGCCGCTCGTGGACGCGGGACATCGCCGCAATTGCACTTTCTGCCGGGGTGCCGGACATGATGATCGCGAACTCATCGCCACCGAAACGGCCAATATAATCCCCGGCCCGCAGCGTCATCTGCAGCTGACGAGTGATAGCAATGATCGCTTCATCGCCCACATCATGTCCCCAGGTATCATTGATGCTCTTGAAGTGATCGATATCGATAAGCAGGATCGTGGTTTGACAATGATCCCGTCGGCACTTTTCATACTCCATCCGCAGCAACGTTTCCCAGTGGCGCCGGTTATAAACGCCCGTCATGCCATCGCGGGTACTCATCAGCTCAAGTCTTCGCTTATTTTCCGCCAGGCGAATGGCCGTCTGATGGCTCACCCAGGCAAAGAGTATTGGGTAGATCATCAAGACCGGCAGCGTCAGCCACCACTCCAGCGATCCGGAAGAGAGCACCACAACATTTCCGGTTAGCTTCAGCGTCACGACAGCGGATAACGTGGTTATGGCAATGCCTGCGAGAAACAGGCGACAGCCGCCGGATCCCATCATATTCATGCCCATCATCATAACCAGCGCAGCCGATGGCAGAGCGTTCACGCCCATCAGGCCAATCCAGATGCCGGTAAAAATAGCGTCGATCTTCAGATTGATGATTTCACATTGATGAGGTTGAGATGAACGGCAGGTGAACTGCCAGGCAAGATGCGGCCAGATAAAAACCCAGCTCACCAGTAATAACCACCAGCCGCCGGGCAGAAAATGCGTGACCAGCACACCGGCAACAGGAAAAAACATCGCCGCCAGACCCACAATCCGCCCCAGCCGGACGCGCCGGGCAAAGCGTATGCCGGTACGGTGCGCGTCATCCTGAGAAAGGTTTTGAAGCCACTCTTCCCCGATACGCTCTTTATTGTAAAAGTTTTCGTCGTTCATCATATTTTGGGAATATTCTGAAACATTTTCCCAAATTATAGAGAGGGGGGATGCGGAGAAAGTATGAAATTTCGGGTGAGTCACCGTAAGGACTCACCCGATAGGACTATGCCTGTTTCTTCAGACAACCACTCATAAACTTGCTGCGATCGTCGCCTTTCAGCATTTGTTGCGTGGCCTGAGCGTTACATTCACGCATTTTTTGCTGCTGCGGCGTCAGGCTTTTTTCATCTGGTTTGGATGCACCATTTTTGAGGCAATCGCTCATATATGTCTTACGGGCATCCCCTTTCAGCGCTTTTGCTGTCGCCTGTTGATTGCAGGTCGTCATACGCTGCTGTTGAGGTGTTAAGGTTTTCTCTTCCGCATGCGCTGAGGCGATCAGGCACAGGCCGGAAAACAGGGTAACCAGTATTGTTGTTTTCATTGCACCATCCTTTATGTGAAGTTCCACATTAAGTCTGGTTCGTTGCGGGAAAAAAACCACCCTGCGACAATGATTTTCTTCGGGTTTATGCATTATTTCATCTCTGACGCGGCACGCTGTTGATTACCCGGTTTCGCCTGATGCGTTAGGGTATTTAATAGCAAGAGGCATGCGATGAAATAGATGCTCTGTTTAAATTCTTTTCTCCCAGAGCGAAGGCCAAAAATAAAAACAGAGCGACGACAGGCATCCTGCATGACCATTCTATGACAGGCCATTCTCTTTCAGCAGGCTAGCTGCGAGGATGCCTTAATAGCTTCTTTACGTATTGCTGAAGCATCTCCGCATCTTCAGCGGGGACCAGCGAATCGGGGCGAGCCTTGTCCAGTGCGCTTTCTACATTATCGATTAACGCCTGTTGCTGCGGTTGTGTCATTTGTCGGAGCAACGCCGTAACGACAATTTCCAGCGCCTCTACCTGGGCGACCAGTTCTTTTGACTCTTCTTCCTTTTGTGCAAGCTTGACCAGCAACTCAGCAATGAGATTTTTCATCGTGCTATTTCCTTATGCGTTTTTTCTGAACTTAGCATTCAGAATGAATAATGCAAAGAGGAGAAAAGTATTATCTTATGCAAAAGTGATGCTGCTGCCAAAATAAAGATGAATGGCAAGCAGCGAAACGTTTTTCTCTTTAGAAAAAGCCGCATTTAGTTATATAAAAATGCGGCAACCATAAGAATATATAATACATTACGGCAAATGATTAACGCGCTGCTCTCGCCTGCTCTAATTGGCGACGGCGTCTCAGCGCAATCGCCAGCTGGATAATATTGATCAACACCACAATCGCCGTGGCCGCAAATACCCAACGAAAACCGGCCATCGCCGAAACGGATGCGCCAATAAGCGGACCGGCAACGTTACCCAAATACATAAATGACTGGTTATAGCCAAAAATACGCCCTGTCACCTGGTCACTTGAATATTTCACCAGCAAGGTCTGCACCGCAGGTAACATGGCGCCATCGGCAAAGCCGAGCAGGAATCGCAGCACGCCGAGCTGAAGCGGTGAGGTGACGAACGACATCGCAAAAAAGAGCACCACGGCAAAAATCAGCGTGGCCATCAAGATACGCGCCGTACCGATCCTGTCGCCCAGTTTTCCCAGCCGCGGCGCAGAGATTAACGCCGATACGCCCGGCACGGCAGCAATCATCCCGCTGAGAAACGCAATATTGCTGCTGTCTGGCTCCATTGATTTTATAAACAGCGCCAGAATCGGGCCTACCGAACCGTTACAGAGCTGGATCACCATGGTGGTTACGAACAGGCTTATCATCAGCCCGGGATACGGCAGCGAGGCGAAGACCGCTTTGCCGCTCAGGCGTTCGGATTTACTGACCACCGGACGTCCCCCCTCCTTGATCAGAAACAGCGTCACCAGAAAACTGATCACCAGCAGGATAGCAGTAATGAAGAAGACGGCGCGCAACCCTACGTGGTCGGCCAGAAAGCCGCCTAACAACGGGCCGCCGATAACGCCACTGATCTGTGCGGTGGAGAGCGTACTCAACGCCCAGCCGCTACGTTCACGCGGCACCTGTGAAGCGACCAGCGCCATGGCGTTCGGAATATAGCCGGATGTCAGCCCCATGATCGCCCGCAGGATAAACAGCTGCCAGACGTTAGTGGCAAAGGCCTGCAGCAGGATGGCTATTGCCATTCCCAGCGAAGCGCGCAGCAGCATCAGTTTGCGCCCTTTTCGATCCGCCAGGCTCCCCCACATGGGTGACACAATGGCGGAAACCAGAAACGTCACGCTGAACGTTAGCCCCGACCACATGGAGAGGGCTTCATGCGAGGTCACGCCCAGCTGCGACACGTACAGCGGCAGAAAGGGCAAAATCTGGCTGATGGCCAGCCCGGTGAAGAAACACCCGAACCAGACCGAGATGAGGTTAACTTTCCAGGATTCCATAAAAGAAATAGTCTTCATTTTTAGGCAAATGCGTCGACAGATTAGCAAGTTACCGGCATCTACGCCGTGCCAGAGATGCGGCCTTGCTGACTTTGGTGTTTTATCTTCCCAGTCATCATATTTGTGAAATATGTCACAAATCATCCAATTTCTGGCGGAAGATTATGCTTTAGCGGCAGAGTCCAAAGCCGCGCATTCCCAGATGGAAATGGTTGGCGTGCGCCGCGTTATACTCCGGCCCCAGGCCGTTCCCGTAGTAGCCGCAGCTCGCTGTCAGCAGCGCCTGCAGCCACGGCTGCGTTTTGGTCGATCTCCAGCCGTGCAGAATGGTGACCCGTTCACCGTTCGCCAGCCGAAACGCGCTGATATCCAGCGCCTCTGCCGTGGCATGTTCGCTGCGTCTTGCATCAGGGCGGTGGTAAATATTGCGACAGGCGTAGCTGCCCAGGTGCTCAATGCGCACCAGCTCGCTTCCGGTCCAGGTTCTGGTGAGTGGCCGGGCCTGCTGGCTGACAAACAGTGCAGAACTCAGCGCCAGCGGGCAGCTGGCAAGAAAGCTGCTGTTCAGGCTGACCGGCCCGAAGTCACGCACGCGCACCACGTTGTGAAGGGGGCATGCTCCGGCGCTGTCGGCGACAGGCTGTGTGCGAATAAGGGCCTTCTGATTGGCCTGCGATAACAGGCTGGCACACGCCTCGGGGGTAAGGCGCCGCAGTTTGTACTGAGTAATTGGGCCTGGCGGGTCGTCAAGCGAGAGCGGCGTAAAAGGGTTGTAGTGAGACGGCAACCAGCGGTAACCCACCGTTGCGACTGCCACCAGAATGAAAACGATCAGCAGCGTTTTGCCTTTCACACTCCCCCCTCTTTACTCCCAAAACATTATGGCAGAAGGTCGCGAAACCCGCAGGGCATCGTGGTATGTTATTGGCTTTTCGTCAGACTGGAAGAGAGTAAGATGGCAAAGCAGCGCGTAGGTATTGTCTTTGGGGGAAAATCAGCGGAGCACGAGGTTTCATTGCAGTCGGCAAAAAATATTGTCGATGCGATTGATAAAAACCGTTTCGACGTAGTGCTGCTGGGCATTGATAAACAGGGCCAGTGGCATGTGAACGATGCGAGCCAGTATCTGTTAAACGCCAACGATCCGGCACATATCGCCCTTAATCCTTCTGAAATCAGCGTCGCCACCGTTCCTGGCGTTGTGAAGGGGCAACTTATCGACGCCGGTAATGCACAGGCTCTTGCTCAGATTGACGTCGTGTTCCCAATCGTCCACGGCACGCTGGGCGAAGATGGTTCGCTGCAGGGTATGCTGCGCATGGCAAACCTGCCGTTTGTCGGCTCCGATGTGCTGGGCTCCGCCGCCTGTATGGATAAAGACGTCACCAAACGCCTGCTGCGCGATGCCGGGCTGAACGTTGCCCCGTTCGTGACGCTCACCCGCGCCAACCGCGATAAATACACCTTCAGCCAGATTTCCGCCCAGTTGGGTCTGCCGCTGTTCGTGAAGCCTGCGAACCAGGGCTCCTCCGTTGGCGTCAGCAAAGTGACAAGCGAAGCGCAGTTCACCGAAGCCGTTCGTCTGGCTTTTGAGTTTGACCACAAAGTCGTGGTTGAACAGGGTATCAAAGGCCGTGAAATTGAGTGCGCGGTGCTGGGCAATGATTTCCCACAGGCAAGCACCTGCGGTGAAGTGGTGTTAAACAGCGATTTCTACTCTTACGACACCAAATACATTGATGATAAAGGCGCTCAGGTCGTCGTGCCGGCAAATATCGATCCGGCCATCAACGATAAGATCCGGGCGATCGCCATCAACGCCTGGCAGGCTCTTGGCTGCTGCGGCATGGCGCGTGTGGATGTGTTCCTGACGCCAGATAATGAGGTGGTGATTAATGAAATCAACACCCTGCCGGGCTTTACCAACATCAGCATGTATCCAAAACTGTGGCAGGCCAGCGGTCTGGGTTACTCTGAGCTGATCACCCGTCTGATCGAACTGGCGCTGGAGCGTCATGCCGCTGACAGCGCACTCAAAAGTTCCGTAAACGGTTAATCGGTTCTTTTCACCGTCTCCGTCTCATCCGCTGTCGTCGCTTCCGGACGACGGCGGATAATTAACCCAGCCAGCCAGAAACTGATCACCCAGGTCACCAGTCCGACAGCATAGGTTTGCCATCCTTTGGCTTCAAACCCCAGCAGCCCTACGACACCGTTAAGAATAAAGATCAGCCCGATAGCAAAGGCGTAGTAGTGCCAGTCACGGCGTAGTTTGGACGTGAGCTTCATAACAACTCCGGCAGGAAAAAAAGACATCCTCTCACAGTTTTACGATCGGGTCTGTGGCAGATGCGGAAAATCTGAAACACGACGCAATTTCAGTTAAGTAATGAATTTGTGATGTGCTGCAGAAATCGACAATCCAGGAGAATTCCGCAGGGGAAATTACCACGATTCTGATATTGACAAATGCTATGACCTGTCAAACTCACCGTGTGCGAAGCGTATTAACAGAGTGATATTTCCGGAGGTCTTTATGGCTGACTTTACATTGTCGAAACCGATTTTTGGCGGCACACCACCAAAAACCTCCACTGCGGGTAATATTGCGTATGCCCTGTTTGTCCTGTTCTGCTTCTGGGCAGGCTCCCAGCTTCTCAACATGCTGGTTCACGCGCCTGGCGTCTATGAACATCTGATGCAGGTGCAGGATAACGGACGCCCGCGGGTTGAGATTGGTTTGGGTGTGAGCACCTTGTTTGGCCTTGTCCCCTTCCTCGCGGGTTGTCTGATTCTCGGTGTTGTCGCGTTAGTCGTACGCCTGCGTCGTCGCCATTAACGTCCCATGCAACGAGCCCGACGATCGTCGACGCGTTTGGCGAACCATGCCGTTGTCAGGTTACGCGTGATTTTCGGGCTTTCCAGTTGAATACCCGGCAGGATTGCCCGCGGTAACGCTTTTCCACTCTTTTTCTCGGCCAGCGCGAAAACCTTCTTGTAGAGATCCGTCTTCTCGAACGCCAGGCTATCCCCTTTCTCCAGCTGACGGCGAATGTCGCTATCGCTCATGCCAAGCGTTGTTGACAGTTTGCGCACCGCCAGTTCCGTAGTGCCCGCCTTGCTGCTGCCGTAGGCGATGAGATCGCCGTCCAGCGCCAGCTTCACCCCGCTGGCACGGCTGACCGCACTCTGAAACGCCGCGTTTCGACTGGCATACCAGCCCGCGTTAAAGTCAGCAAAACGGTACAACGGCTCGCTGTAGCTCGCCGGATAGTTCAGCAGATGGTACGTGCCAAACCACAGTCCGCCACGCAGGGAGAAGACTTCCTGGCGCACCGTCCCGTCGATTTTCCACGGATAACCGTCCGTATGCTGCTCGGCAAACGCAATGCTGACCTGCATCGGGCCGCCGGTGTGCACCGGGTTAAGCGAGCCGAACAGTTTCTGCCCCATCGGCACCATATTGATGAAATCATCAAAAATGGCGCTCAGCTGTTTCTCGGTTTTCACCGTGTCCAGCCGATCGCTGTAGCTTTTGCCGTTTGGCGAGGTGATTTTAAGGGCGGTATGCACCAGGAACACCGGGATATGCATCGATTCCGCGCGACGGTCGATCTCTTTCCAGGCAATTTTGTTCAGCCCCGGCACCACCGGGTCTGACTGGTACATCGACTCCTGCTGCGCCACTGCCAGCACCGAGCAGATATTCTCCTCGGTAGGGGCAATTTTCTGACTTTCAAAGGTCTTCGCTAACGCCTCGGCCCACGCATTGCGGTCTTTCACCGTAGAGGGCATTTTTTGCCGCACCACGCTCGCCACATCTACAGGTTTCTCACCTTTTTTAAGCGGGGCGGCCCCTTTTTCGGCACACCCCGCCAGCACGAGTGCGGCGAGTAAAGAGAGCGATAATGTACGCGGTACGGCAAAAGACATAGCAATTCCCTGTTTTAGCTAAATGTATTGGTGACTTCCTGCAGATCACGATCGTCCAGCTCGCGTTCAAAGCTGCGCAGACGTTTGTAGATAGACATCAGTTCCACCAGCGTGGTCCAGGAGCTAATCAGATACTGGAACGACCCGCGAACCTGACCAAATACGTTGGTGATCTGTGTCATCAGACCCAGCGTTATCGTACCCGCAACAATGGACGGGAACAGCAGGAACAAACCGAAAACGTTATCCACCTGCAGATACAAAATGCGCGCAATGTTGAAGTACATATAGTGGAAGTAAAGACGGAAATAGTTGCGACGCACGGCGCCAAACAGTTCACGTACGGTTGGCGGCGAGGCGCGGTTGGCGTCATCTTCACCATACACCAGCTCTTTACGATACGCCGCTTCAACGCGCTGATTTTTAAACTCCAGCCCAGGCAGCTTGATCCCCACCACGGCCAGCAGCCCTGTTCCCATTAATGACCAGACAATAGCGGCAATCACCAGGCCATACGGCAGATGACCAACAATCGGCAGGTCCGGCACGTGCGCCGAGAGCGTCACCAGCACCGGCAGGAAGGCAATCAGGGTCATAATGGCATTGATAAAGCTCACGCCCATGTCTTCAAGGGTCGAGGCGAAACGCATGGTGTCTTCCTGCACACGCTGTGCGGCGCCTTCGATATGACGCAGGTGTTGCCAGTGCGCCATATAATGTTCGTTCATCGCCGTACGCCAGCGGAAGACGTAGTGGCTGACGAAGAAATTGTTCATGACGCCAATCACCACCGCAATAAGGGCAATACCGAGGAAGATGCCAACTTCGTGGTAGAACTGATTGATAGTCACCTTATGCGGTGAACTCAGCGCACTCTGGATCAGATCGTAGAACGGGGCATACCAGGCGTTAACCGCCACCCCCACTTCCACCAGAAACCAGGTGACAAAGATGATCAGCGACGTGCCCAGAATCGACCAGTACTGCCAGCGATGTGGCGAATAGACAAACCAGAACAGGGCAAATAGCCCTACGCAGACCATGTAGTAGGCATAAAACAGCAGATAGCTCAGCGACCAGAAACGCGCCGCGCTAATGGGAACCTCGCCCGTCGCGCCCGTGATGCGCGTCAACCACGCTCCGCCGCCGGCCTGCCAGAAAATGACAGCGATCAGTGCCCAAATAAATGCCGACAGGAAAAATGGCCCCGGCTTTGGGAAAAAAGACTTAAACATGATACATCCTTCTTGTTGTTATGGCTGTTGCTGTGCTCAACACATCACCACACGAAAATCTTGCCTGGGCCAGGTGCCTGGCGCAGGCAAAAAGGTCAGACCCGAGGGTTTATTATTAGTTCGCTTTCCAGTTTTCAAGAATTGTTTCGGTGCGTTTCACCGCGGGCGGGTTTGCGGGCGCAATGAAGTTGCGCCAGACGTCGTTATAGTGGTTAATCAGAATGCGGGCTTCAGCCGCCGGGCGATTCGCGGTGGTATGCGCATCCTCCGCCACGGTGATGTGGTAGCCCCGGCTGACGCCATTCTTGAACGTGGCATCGACACAGTAATCAGTAGCGCAACCGCAGATGACAAACTCCCGGATCCCCTGCTCGCGGAGCAGTGCCTCAAGCGTGGTGTTATAGAATGCATCGCAGGCCGTCTTGGTCACGTAAAGGGCATCAGCAGGCTGATGCAGTTCAGGCAGCAAGGCAAACCCGTCACTGCCCTCTTCCAGACCGCCAGGCTCGGTATGCTGAATAAAAATCACCCGATCGGCTGCCTGCGTAAGCTGATTGATCAATGAAACACATTTTTCACGCTGATGACGAGGCGTTTCGAACACCCCCTGCTGCATATCGACAACCATAACCACACGCTTTCCGGACATACCCTTCTCCGCAAGATTGAGTAACACAGCCCTCTATCATAAGGCCGATGTCACAAAATGGGAGACTGACGGTAAGTAAATTCTTCTGATTTACTCGCAGTTACGTTTTTCTGGTTATCGTTATGTAATTCGGGGCATTGCACCGTACGGTTTAGTAGTATAAATACCCATTACTTTCCTCATTCACACTATGGATGCTTTTCGTTGAAACGTTGTCTGCTCTTTTTCGCCGCGCTGTGTGCGGTGAGCTTCTCAACCGCCCAGGCAGCCCAACCGCTGACGGCGCCCGTTCTGGCATCAGATATTGCCGATCGCTACGCGAACCTGATTTATTACGGCAGCGGCGCGACGGGAATGGCGATGGTCGTCATCGACGGTAATCAGCGCGTGTTTCGCAGTTTCGGTGAAACGCGTCCCGGTAATAATGTTCATCCGCAGCTGGATTCCGTCATCCGCATCGCGTCCCTGACCAAGCTGATGACCAGCGAAATGCTGGTGAAATTGCTGGACCAGGGCGTGGTGAAACTCGACGATCCGCTCAGCAAGTATGCTCCGCCGGGCGCACGTGTCCCGACGTATCAGGGGACGCCGATAACGCTGGTCAACCTGGCAACGCATACCAGCGCCCTGCCTCGCGAGCAGCCAGGTGGTGCGGCGCATCGCGACGTTTTTGTCTGGCCAACGCGTGAACAGCGCTGGAACTACCTGAGCAAAGCCACGTTGAAGTCCGCGCCCGGTTCTCAGGCCTCTTACTCCAACCTGGCGTTTGACCTGCTGGCCGATGCGCTGTCGACGGCAGCGGGCAAACCGTATACGCAGCTGTTTGAAGAGCAGATCACGCGCCCGCTGGGCATGAAGGACACCACCTTCACCCCATCACCGGATCAGTGCCGCCGTCTGATGGTCGCCGAAAAAGGTGCCAGCCCGTGTAACAACACGCTGGCAGCCATCGGCAGCGGCGGGGTTTATTCCACCCCTGGCGACATGATGCGCTGGATGCAGCAGTTCCTCTCATCAGACTTCTACTCACGCAGCCATCAGGCCGACCGAATGCAGACGCTGATTTACCAGCGCAGCCAGTTGCACCGCGTGATCGGTATGGACGTGCCGGGCAAAGCCGACGCCCTCGGTCTGGGCTGGGTATATATGGCACCTAAAAATGGCCGTCCGGGCATTATTCAGAAAACGGGGGGTGGTGGAGGATTCATTACCTATATGGCAATGATCCCCCAGTCCAACGTGGGCGCTTTTGTGGTGGTCACCCGCTCGCCAAATACCCGTTTCGTCAATATGAGCGATGGGATCAATAACTTAGTGGCTGAGCTCAGCGCCAATAAAGCCCAGGTGCTTACCGCCTCCGTCCAGCCTTAATATTCCGTGGGCAAACGGTTGATGCTAACCAGTTTGCCCCGGCTCATATTGATGTAGTTCCCCTGTCGAAGCGCAGCGAGTACCTCTGCCACGACCGAACGCGAAATGCGCGTGCTTTGTTGAATATGATTCATCACACCAATTTTTGAGCGCAGGGTTTCATCCCATTCGGCCATATTCAGCAGCATGGCGCGGATTTGGTGATAGGAGTTATTTCCTACCAGTTGCCTGTCCCGCTTTTCCAGAATGGATTTAATCCAGGACAGCCAGCAGAAAGCTTCTTTCCAGAGAGAACTTTGCTGAATAAGCTGCAGAGAGGTCGAAGCAGGTAAATAAAAGCCTGTGCACGGATTTTTGGCAACGACCCGATATTCCTTGCTGTAATCAAGCATGCCTGCAGTCAGCCCCAGAATAAAGGGCGCGGTGGCAATGCCAATCAGCAACTCGTCAGAACGGCGATAGATTTCAATAACGCCGGTCTGTAATACAAAGGTGCTGGGTTCATCATTATCATCATTTGAAATAATCTGCTGGGGAGCAGATTTAAATGGGGTACTGGCTACTTTCAAACACTGTTCGAGCCGGCTTAATTCAGAAAGTGGTTTCGCATTAACTTTCATGCAGACCTCTGGACATCCGTATTTGTCGGTTCAATATTATTTTTTTTAGATGACAAAGCGGGGGATATATTCCCCCGCTTTTATACTTTACCAGGTATATTTCACACCCAAATTGGCGCCCCAGTTCTGGTCAACGTCACCGCCGCCCAGGTAAGTGGCATCCGTGTATGCACTGAAGTTTTTGGTGAAGCTGAACTGTGTGCCCAGACCCACACGCACCGCAGAGCCTTCAACGCCGTTATCAATGCTGTCGCCATTCACGTTCGCATTGTTATCAGCATCGTCATACACATACGCCAGTTTGACGTATGGCGTCAGAGCCTGATCGCCGCCGTAGTTGAAGGTATACCCTGCATCGACACCGAGTTCATAGCGCAGGCTGTCGTAAGACTGGCCATCAATTCGCATGTCGTTGCTCAAGCGGTAGTCGTCACCCGACTGGAACAGCCCAGACACTGCCGCATAAGGCGTGACGTAGCCGGACAGGTTTGGTTTCCAGTCATAACCCAGTTTCATACCGAAACCAACCGCATCTGTCGTGGTATTACCGTCCACGTACTGACCGTTACTCATGGTCGCGGAGAGATCGTTATTGAAGCGGGTGTAGCTCAGGGAGCTGTCGAGGAAGACATCGTTGGCAAACTTCGCAGAGGCATAGATCATCGCCGTCTGGCTATCCTGATCAACCTGACCGGTACGATCGCTGATATCACCCTTCGCGAAACCTGCCGCGCCACCAACGATCCACTTCGCGTTGTTACCGTCAATCTGCGTATCCAGACCAACCATAATCCCGCTTACGTCCTGATCGTAGCTGATAACGCCATTGTCAGCGTCAAAGTTGCCGCCGAAGTAGCTCACCCACGCCCCGCCGTTATCGGCCAGACCGTGACGGCTGTTAGTCAGACGGGTTCCAACGGTATCCTGCTGCAGATCCCAGATATTGGTATTCGCTGACGGAATGCTCAGCGCCATATTGGCGTAGTCAGTCAGCGCTTTCTGCTGCAGAACAACCGTGTCACCCTTCTGCTGCGCCTGGTAGGTATAGGCACCTAAATCGGCTTTGTTTGCTGCCGTAAAGCGGGCCGCAGTGTCTGCGTTATTGTCATAAACGCGGATGATCTCTTTGTTTTTATAATCAGCAACAGAACCGGCGCCGGTCGCATCGTCGATACGCACGGTGTAGTTACCTGCCACATCACCGTTCACCGCCAGATGACCGTCTGAGTTAAGCGCCACGACGCCATAGTCGTAATCTGCTTTGCTCTTGTCGTTGGTGATAAAGCGGGCGTTGTTCAGATCGCCGTTCAGCACGTAGTCACGGCTGGCAACGTTCAGCACACCGCCATCGGTCAGCACCATGTTGTGCGTGTCCACCTGACCCAGGCCCAGTGCCAGTTCCGCACCGTTGTCGACGGTGATGGTGTTGGCATACAGTTCAGCCGTTTCTTCCGTCAGCGCGGCACGGCTATAGCTGTCCAGATACAGGCTGTCTGTCGCCACTGCACCGCTGTCGCCAATATTCAGGGTAGAGGCGTTGGTCAGGGTGATGGAATCCGCCAGCAGGCCAGAGTTTTCAACATTGACCTGCGACTGGTTATTCACTGCCAGCGTGTCGATGTTAGACAGTTTGCGGGTATCCCACTCTGAACCGTTGTTCAGGGTGACGTTGAACAGACCGCTCTGGTATACCTCTTCACCTGCAACGTGACCGTTGGTGTCGTAGGTGGAATCAGGCCAGATGCTGTTTGGCGACAAGGTTCTCCAGTCAACGCTGCTGTAACCCTCACCATACATCTGCGCGGTGCCGATCGCTTCAACGCTGGATTGTGCTGCGCCAACCCATTTGCTGCCGTTGGTCAGTGTGACATCCAGCTTATCGGTACCATCCCAGCCGTTGGTGGTTGGGTTATACACACCGTCTTCGGTGGTATCGGTTGCCGGGTCGCCATTCTCGTAGAAGTTATTGTCGAAGGTGCTGGAGAACAGGATATCGCCGGTAACGGTAGAGTGATCGAAGGTGGCGGTGGTTTGCATGGCGTTGTCAGACGCGCTGGCCGCGACGATCAGTGCCGCGTCATCTGCGCCGGTCGCGTTGGTTTCACCGTAGTCGCTCGGCTTCGCGGTTTGACCATAGAACCCGCTGGTACCGAGATCGCTGTATGCGCCGGAGGTCAAAACAGAGTCTTTGACCACCAGGGTGTTAGTAAAGACATTACTGCTATCCGCAACGCCTTCAACGCCGTCATACGGGGTATTGTCCAGCTCATGGTAACCCTGAGTCAGCGTGATACCTGCAACGTGGGAGTTGTTCTGGATAACAATATCCGATTCCACATCCAGCGTAATCGCATTACCCAGTCCATAGGTATCCAGATAGTGGGTTTCGGTGTTGTCACCATTCAGAACATCATACGCATAATGCTCATAGGTATCGTTAATGGTGGAGTGATCGACGGTCAGGCTAAAACGATCGTACTGCGTATGGGTCGTGCCGTCCGTATCAACCCCATCAGCACACGTGGTGGTCATGCACTTTGAGGTGATCATGCCATTAATGGTGCTGTTAGAAATGCTCAGCGCATTCGCTCTTCCATTGACACCATCGTCAAGGTAGTACGTCGAAATAACACCGTTCACCGTTGACTTATTAATCACCGGATAAATATCACCGTCGTGGGTGACATCCGAGTAATCCCAGTCAGCGTAGCCATAATACCAGGGTGTTGATGCTGTATTATCATATCCGAAGGTATTATATGTGGTACCAGAAATATCTTTCGCATTGGCCTGAGAAGCGATAGCCAGGGTGCAGGCTAATGCAAGTTGTGATACAACCAGTTTCTTTTTCCATGTTTGCATTGGGTCATCCCTCCTCAGGGACGTAAGCAAGTTTGTCCATCAAATCATTTGGCAACATTGTATTGCGGAGGGAATTATGCATTTTCATTTCGAAAAGGTTCAATGAATGATTCCATTAAGTCCGTATCCAGACTAATAACATGAAAAAAATGCAACGACATTAAAAATTATAAATAAACACTATAAAAACAGCGAATTAAAATCATCTGACATAAATATAGAAAATATAATAAAGAATAATAGATCATTATTAATGATATATTTACTTCAATTTAGAAATCGCACCAATATCTCGAGCGTGTGAAAAACAGGCTGACGTTGGTTATATATATTGACCATGTGAAACATCGCAAACCCCATTTCGCATTAACAAAAAGCCTGATTTCGTAAAACCCTCTCCCCCACTTTCATGTACACTAGCCTTCTTTGTTCCACAAACGTCAGGCATATCATGACCGATTTAATTGCTCGTCCCCGTCGTCTGCGCAAGTCACCTGCACTGCGCGCTATGTTTGAAGAGACAACACTGACCTTAAACGATCTGGTGTTGCCGATTTTTGTTGAAGAAGAGATCGATGACTACAAAGCCATCGACGCCATGCCAGGCGTGATGCGCATTCCGGAAAAATATCTGGCGCGTGAGATCGAACGTATCGCCAACGCGGGGATCCGCTCGGTGATGACCTTTGGCATCTCCCACCACACTGACGCTACCGGCAGCGATGCCTGGAAAGAGGACGGTCTGGTCGCCCGGATGTCGCGGATCTGCAAAGAGACCGTGCCGGAAATGATCGTCATGTCAGACACCTGTTTCTGTGAATATACCTCTCATGGCCACTGCGGTGTGCTGTGCGATCACGGTGTCGATAACGACGCCACTTTGCTGAATCTCGGCAAGCAGGCGGTGGTAGCTGCAGCAGCCGGTGCGGATTTCATCGCACCTTCCGCTGCCATGGACGGGCAGGTTCAGGCGATCCGCCAGGCGCTTGATGCGGCCGGATTCACCGATACCGCCATCATGTCCTACTCCACCAAGTTTGCCTCTTCGTTCTACGGTCCGTTCCGTGAAGCGGCCGGTACAGCGCTGAAGGGCGATCGCAAAACCTATCAGATGAACCCGCTGAACCGCCGTGAAGCCATCCGTGAATCGCTGCTGGATGAAGCCCAGGGCGCAGATTGCCTGATGGTGAAACCGGCTGGCGCGTATCTGGATATCCTGCGCGACATTCGCGAGCGCACCGAGCTGCCGCTGGGTGCATATCAGGTGAGCGGCGAGTACGCGATGATCAAATTCGCCGCGCAGGCGGGTGCGATCGACGAAGAGAAAGTGATCCTGGAAAGCCTGGGCGCGATCAAACGTGCTGGCGCGGATCTGATCTTCAGCTACTTTGCGCTGGATCTGGCCGAGAAGAACATTCTGCGTTAATCCGCTTTAGCGCCGGGTGGCGGCTTCGCCTTACCCGGCCTCCTATCTGCGCTAATATTCACCAAACTGCAATACAACCGACATCTCTCCCTTCTACTGTCTGAGCAAGACGGCAGGAGGAGTAACCATGTTTAGTCTCGATAGCGTTCTCGACGACCTTTGGCCTCAGGCGAGGCCTGCACCCTGGCAAAAAAGTCTGTTAAAAAGACTGTTCTACGAAGAAGAATTCCAGCAATTTGCCGCGACACACCGCCATCTGAAAGGCCTGGATATGGTGGAGCAGGTTCTGGAGCACCTCGATATACTCTGCACCGTTTCCGCCCGCGATCTCGAACAAATCCCTGAACATGGCCCGCTGGTCATTATTGCCAACCACCCAACCGGAACGCTGGACGGGCTGGCGCTGATGTATGCCGTTTCCCGTGTACGGCGCGATGTGAAAGTCGTCACTAACCGGATGCTGACCCACCTTGAACCGCTTAGCTCGCTGTTTATTCCGGTGGACAATATGGGCGGCAGAACGGCCAAATCGTCCCTGATGCAGATGGAACAGCATCTGCAAAACGCAGGGGTGCTGATCTTCTTCCCGGCGGGAGAAGTGTCCCGTCCTACGCGCAAAGGGATCCGCGATAAAAAATGGCACCCCGGCTTTATTAAACTCGCCAGTAAGCTGCGCGTACCGCTGCTGCCGGTGCATATTCAGGCACACAACAGCCTGCTCTTTTATGCCAGCACGCTGGTGTCCCCCACCGTATCGATGCTCTTGCTGATGCAGCAGATGTTCCGCCGCCGCCACAGCCAGCTACCGATAAAGATCGGCCAGCAGATAGCCTGGCATCACTGGTATAGCACAACCCTTTCATCGCGTGAGATGGCCGAGCAGTGCCGTCAGCACGTGATACATCTTGGCAAGGGAGTGCCTGGCGTCTTTAAAACCCAATGCGCCATTGCCCGTCCGGAAGACCGGGCCACGCTGAAGCGCGAGCTGGCCCAGGCTGAATGTCTGGGCAAAACCAGCGATGGCAAAACTATTTATCTGTGGCAACGCAACGGACAGGAAGAGGCTCCCCTGCTGCGCGAGCTGGGACGCCTGCGCGAGATCGCGTTTCGCGCCGTGGAGGAAGGGAGCGGTAAACGTCGGGACACCGACAGTTACGACGATGACTATCTGCATCTGATCCTGTGGGATGAAGACGATCTGGAGATCGTCGGCGCCTATCGCTTTATGCCCACTGCCAGACAGGTCGAGCAACGCGGTCTGGAAGGGCTTTATAGCTACAGTCTGTTCCACTACGACGATAAAATGCAGGACGTGCTGGAACACGGTATTGAACTGGGGCGCAGCTTTATTCAACCGCGCTACTGGGGTCGTCGCGGTCTGGACTATCTGTGGTCCGGTATTGGTGCCTATCTGGCGCGTTATCCGCACTACCGCTACCTCTTTGGCCCGGTCTCGATTTCCGGTGGCTTACCGCCTGCCGCACGGGATCTGCTGGTGGCGTTTTACCGCCTCTGGTTCCCGGCGACACATCCCTTAGCCGCGTCACGTCAGCCTTATCCGGCCTCCCTGCCAGACGTGCTGGCACAGTTTGGCGGGGTCGATTACGTGGATGACCTGACGAAGCTGAAATCCCTGCTCGGTAATCTGGGGTGCGGTATTCCACCGCTCTACAAACAGTATTCCGAGCTGTGTGAACCCGGCGGCGTGCAGTTTATCGATTTTGGCAGCGACCCGGCGTTCAACAACTGCATCGACGGGCTGGTGCTGGTGGACTTGTGCTACCTCAAGGCAAACCGCTATCAGCGGTATATTGAGGCGCACCTTTAACTGTGCGGTTTTTTGTAGGCCGGGTAAGCGCAGCGCCACCCGGCAAGAACGGTGCACATTTGCCGGGTGGCGGCTACGCCTTACCCGGCCTACGGGAGCGATGGTTCAAGGACGGTAAAACGGCTTATCCCCCAAAATTGTCGCCCGCTGCATAATCCGACGCTGTGGCAGATAATCCGCATTCGCATAGTGCTGCGTCACGCGGTTATCCCAGATCGCCAGATCGTTCTCCTGCCAGCGCCAGCGCACCTGAAACTCCGGTTTGGTGATATGCGCAAACAGGAAACGTAACAGCGCCTCGCTCTCTTTTTCCGTCACGTCCACAATCCGCGTCGTGAATCCCTCATTCACAAACAGCGCCTGCTTGCCGGTTACCGGATGGGTGCGCACGACCGGATGCAGCAGCGGCGGATGTTTCGCAACCGCCTCCTGCCAGCGCTGATGCTCCGCTTCTGTTTTGCGATACTTGTACTCCTGGAACGATTTTTTGAAGTCATGCTCCGCCCGCAGGCCGCTCAGCAGGGTACGGAAGGGTGCGGATAGCGCCTCAAAGGCCGCAATGCCGCTGGCCCACAGCGTATCGCCGCCCGTCTCCGGCAGCAGCTTCGCCGAAAGAATCGCCCCTGCAGGTGGCGTCTCGATAAACGTCACATCCGTGTGCCAGTTGTCGTTGTCCGGCGGGTTATCGTTATGCGTGTCGAGCACAATAATCTCTTCAACCCCTTCCGCATGCGGATAAACCGGATGGATATGCAGATCGCCAAAGCGCAGTGCCAGGGCGCGCTGCTGCTGCGGGGTGATTGCCTGTTCGCGCAGGAATACCACCTGATGGCGCAGCACCGCATGATAAAGCTGCTCAAACTGGTTATCGCTCAGCGGACGGGTCACATCCAGGCCCGACACCTGCGCACCAATATATGGCCCCAGCGGGGTAATGGTCAGACGTTCACTCATTGTATTTCTCCATGCCAGGGCGTCAGACGACGCTGCAGCGCGCGCAGCCCCAGTTCTAATCCAAAGGCGATCACGGCGATAACCGCAATCCCGGCCAGTACCACGTCAGTCGCCAGAAACTCCCCCGCCGACTGCACCATAAACCCTAACCCTCGGGTGGCGGCGATCAGCTCTGCCGCCACCAGCGTTGACCAGCCCACGCCAAGGCCAATGCGTAATCCGGTTAAAATCTCCGGCAGTGCGCCCGGTAAAATCACAAACAGCAGCACCTGTGTCCGGCTGGCTCCCAGCGATTGCGCCGCGCGGATCCGCACCTGCTGAGCGCTTTTGACACCCGCCAGAGCCGACATGGCAACCGGGGCGAAAATCGCCAGATAAATCAGCAGGATTTTTGACGTTTCACCGATGCCGAACCAGATCACCATCAGCGGCAGATAGGCCAGCGGCGGCACCGGACGGTAAAGCTCAATCAGCGGATCGAGGATCCCGCGCACCGTCGGGCTTAAGCCCATCGCGATCCCGACCGGAATGCCGATTATCACCGCCGCCAGTAGCGCCACCAGAATGCGCGCCAGGCTTGCCCCTAAGTGCTGCCAGAGCGTAGCGTCCATAAAGCCCTGCGGCCCGGCAATGGTGATGAGTTTTGCCAGCACCTGCCCCGGCGGCGGCAGAAACAGTGGGCTGATCCATGCCTGCGCGGCAACCAGCCACCACACCGCCAGCAGCACCAGCAGCGTGCCGACACTGAGTGTTATCTGGCGCGAAAAAGGCCAGCGTAATGCCGGGCGCGCGCGTCGCGTTTTCTCGCTGAAGACGATGCTCATGAGAAGGCCTCCCGTTGTTCAAACACACGGCTTAAGACGTATTCACGCTGTTCAATAAACCGCGGATCGGATTTGATGCTGCGCACCGGCTCCCCCGCGACATAGCGACGGGCAAACTCAAGCGGCAGCCGCTCCAGCACGCGCCCCGGGCCAGGGGACAACAGCACCAGCTCGGTCGCCATAAACACCGCCTCTTCGATATCGTGGGTGATCAGCAGCACCTGTTTACCCGTTTCATGCCACAGGCGTAAAAGCAGGGTTTGCATCTGCTCGCGGGTAAAGGCATCCAGCGCCCCGAACGGCTCATCCAACAGCAAAAGCTGCGGATTGGCCGCCAGCGCGCGGGCAATTCCAACCCGCTGACGCTGTCCGCCGGAAAGCTGCCAGATAAACCGTTTTTCAGCCCCTTCAAGACCGACCTTTTTGAGCATGTCCCGTGCTGTTGCCAGCCGTTGCTCGCGGCTTACACCCGCCAGTTGCAACCCAAACGCCACGTTTTCCTGCACGTTGCGCCAGGGAAGCAGACCTTCGTTCTGAAAGACGACCCCGCGCTCAGCACCCGGGCCTTCCACTTTTTTCCCTTCCAGTTGAATGGAGCCATGCTGATATGGCACAAACCCGGCAATCAGATTCAGCAGCGTGGTTTTCCCGCACCCGGACGGGCCAAGCACAACCAGCAGCTCACCGCTGTCCAGCGTCAGGTTGATGTTCTCCAGGGCCGGTTTGCCACCGTAATCAGCAGACAGATTTGTAATATTCAGCATCGCAGCCCCCTTATTTCACAAAGCGATCGGTCACGTACTGGCTGTAGTCCGCCGCCACCGCCGGCACTTTGCCCTGCTCTTTCAGGAACGTGGCGGTATCGACAATCGCTTTGTTTACCGGCCCGGTCAGCTGTTGTACCTGCTGGGCAGGCGTGAGATAGGTATTACCTTTCACCAGCCCCGGAACGTCCGCTTGCGGCACGCCGCTCAGACGGGACAGTTTTTCGAGATTGGCAGGCTGCTTCAGCCATGCATCCGGGTTGCTGATATAGGGCTGCTGAGCGTCGATGGCGCTTTTGGCAAAGGCCTTCACGACCTCAGGATGTTTCTCGGCAAAATCTTTGCGCACCACCCACACGTCGAGCGTTGGCGAGCCCCACTGGCCCACTTTTTCGGAGTCGGTCAGCACGGTGCCGTCTTTTTCCAGCTCATTGACGGCCGGTGCCCAGACGTATGCGCCATCAATATCGCCGCGCTGCCAGGCCGCAATAATCGCCGGTGGCTGCAGATTAATGATTTGCACCTGGCCTGGCTTGATGCCCCAGTGTTTCAGCGCCGCCAGCAGGCTGTAGTGAGTGGTCGAAATGAACGGCACGGCGATGCGCTTGCCGATCAGGTCTTCCGGTTTGGTGATGTTTTTCTTCACCACCAGCGCTTCGGAGTTACCCAGCTGTGAAGCGAGGAGGAAAACTTCAATCGGCACCTGCTGGCTGGCCGCTACCGCCAGCGGGCTGGAGCCGATATTACCAATCTGCACGTCGCCGGACGCAAGCGCACGCACCACGGCCGCCCCGCTGTCGAACTTACGCCAGTCGACGTTTGCGCCGCTCTCTTTGGCAAAGGTGTTATCCGCCTGCGCGACTTTCGCAGGCTCTGCGGAGGTTTGATACGCAACGGTGACGTCCACCGCCTGCGCCTGAAATGCCCACAGCGCCAGCGCGCCGAGTAATGTAATTCGCGATGTAATTGCCATCCTGTCTGCTCCCCTTGTTGTTATGAGGGCAGTATTTCCGGCGCGGGAATTTTGATAAAGGAATTAAAAAGAATCGCTAATAACGATTCGTTTTTAGAAAAAAAGCGGGAAAGGATAGTAATGCCGATCGTTTAAGGATCGGTTGACCGATCCGGTGGCTGGTGTAAAAAGGGTTCATGTTCATCATGGACCCTTTTTTAAATGGAACTTTCACAAGCCCTCGGCATTATCAACGTTACCTCCCCTGAGCACGCCCGTAGCCTCTCGGACCTCATTCCCACTGAATTCATTCAGAAAGCGTTAACGTTGACTGATACTGTCACACTCCGCAAACGCAAACTTCCTCTTGAATCCATGATTTGGCTGGTCGTTGGCATGTCCATTTTCTGCAATCGCCCTATGACCGAGATCGTGAATCTGATGGATATCACTGACAGGACCGGTGAGCCTTTCACCGCCCGCAGCTCAGTTATTCAGCGCCGAAAAACGCTCGGGGAAGATGCTGTGCGGGAACTGTTCGACATTACACAGCGGTACTGGAACCAGCAGGCGGCCCATCCGAAATGGCACGGACTGAATCTGTTTGCTGTGGACGGTGTTGTCTGGCGTACGGCAGACACGCCGGAAAACAGCGCGGCCTTCAGCAGACCCGCAGGGCGAAATGGTACCGGTGGCTATCCGCAGGTCAGGATGGTTTGTCTGATGGAGCTGAGCAGCCATCTGATCAACGCCAGCGCCTTTGACAGCGAGAACGTCAGCGAAATGCGACTGGCAGCGCAGCTGGCAGAAAGAACGCCGGATGAGAGTATCACTTTATTCGATAAAGGATTTTACTCTCCGGGACTGCTTCATCACTGGCAGATGTCCGGAGAAAACCGGCACTGGCTGCTGCCACTGAAAAAAAACACACAATATGAAGTTGTGCGTAAGCTGGGACGTGGCGACGAGCTTGTTGAACTGAAAACCAGCCCACAGGCCCGGAAACAGTGGCCAGCACTCCCGGGGCGGTTCACCGCAAGACTGCTGACCCGAACGGTTGACGGAAAAGAAAAACAGGTTCTGACATCCCTGACAGACCAGAATCGCTACCCTGGCAATGATATCAGCGAGTTATATCGTCACAGGTGGGAAATTGAACTGGGTTACCGGGAAGCGAAGCAGGGAATGATGGACAGCCGCTGGACGTTACGCAGTAAGTTGCCAGAACTGGTGCGACAGGAGTTATGGGGGGTACTGCTGACTTACAACCTGGTGAGATACCAGATGGTAAGGATGGCGTTTGAACTGAAGGGCGATTATCTGCCTTACCAGTTGAGCTTTAGCGGCACAATAAGTGAAATAACCAGGCTTCTGATAACGCTGCCATGGGCCTCACCGGGTAAGATGCCGGGTGAGTTAAGAACGCTGTATGAGAAAGCAAAGTGGCTAGTATTACCGGGAAGAAGAGAGCGAAGTTACCCCCGGGAAGTGAGAATAAAAGCCCAGAAATATCCGGCAAGAAAAAATGCTGATCACCTTAAGTGACCAGCATTAGGAAAGGATAGTTGGTTTTGTGCGGTTGTTTTTTTCCCTCTCCCTGTGGGAGAGGGTCAGGGTGAGGGCATCAGCGCTGCGCGTTAAGCTCAGCAATATCTTTCGGCGTGGTGCGACAGCATCCACCGATTAATCTGGCACCGGCCTCCAGCCACTGGGGCAAATACCCCGCCAGGGTCTCGCACGCTTCACCGTGATGGTGCCAGGTTTTGGTCACCGCATCATAATGCTCGCCCGAGTTCGGATAGACCACCAGCGGCAGTGTCGTCAGGCTGTGCAGGTGTTTCAGCGCCGCGGTGGTGTTTTCCAGCGCGATACAGTTGATGCCCAGCGCCACGACCTGCGAATTATCTTTCAGGGCCGCGACAACTTCCCGCAGCGGTGTCCCGTCGCTCAGGTGCTCGCTGTCGCGCAGGGTAAACGAGAACCATGCCCGGGCGCGGGGATACTCAGCCACAAGTGCTGCCAGCGCCTTGATCTCCTCAAAGGAGGGCAGCGTTTCGCAAGCCAGCAGATCCGCCCCCGCATCCAGCAACGCCTCAATGCGCGGACGATGAAATGCGGTAAACTCTTCGGCGCGACGCACATAATCACCGCGATACTCAGAGCCATCCGCCAGATAGGCGCCATACGGCCCAACGGACCCCGCCACCAGCAGCGTGCCCGCATGCGGATTTTCCGCCAGATACGCTTCACGCGCCTTACGCGCCAGTTCCACGCTTTTGCCGACCAACGTGCGGGACTGCGCCTCGTCCAGACCGCGCGCCGCAAAGCCCGCAGGCGTGGCCTGATAGCTGGCGGTGATCGCCACCTGCGCACCCGCGCGGTAGTAGTCGAGGTGGACTTCACGGATAAGCTCAGGGTTTTCCATCAATACTTTGGCAGACCAGAGGTTGTCTGCAAGGTTGCACCCACGCGCTTCCAGTTCAGTTGCCATTGCGCCATCCAGCACCACAAACGGCTGCTTTTCAAGGAGGGCGGTAAGCGGATTATTCTGCGACATGTTCAGGCTCCTGCGATGTCAGGTTTCGGGTCAGGTAGTAGGCACCATAACACAGGGCGACGAACGGCAGGCCACAATAAAGGGCAATGCGCTGGCTCGGATCAAACCACAGGCCGATACATGCCACCACGCAGAGGATAAACCCGAGCACCGGCACCAGCGGATACCACGGCGCGCGATAGTGCAGAGCAGACAGCGGCTGTCCGGACTGCAGATGACGACGGCGGAAGACAAAGTGCGACGCGCAGATGCTGATCCACACCGCCACCACCGCAAATCCAGAAATGGCCGACAGCGCCACAAACACCGTGTCCGGCGCAACCACGCTTGAGAAGAGCGCCAGCACGCCACCGAGCATGGAAACGGAGAGCGCCGTCAGCGGCACGCCGTTTTTATTGACGCGGGCAAAGCAGCGCGGCAGCGTTTTCTCGTTAGAAAGCGACCACAGCATGCGCCCTGAGGCGTACAAGCCAGAGTTTGCCGCCGAGAGGATCGCGGTCAAAATCACAAAGTTAAAGATATCTGCCGCATACGGGATCCCGACTTTTTCAAACACCAGCACAAACGGGCTCTTTTCCACCCCGGCCTGCTGCATCGGGATCAGCGCCGCCAGCACAAACACGGTGCCGATAAAGAAGATGATCAACCGGGCAATGGTCGCACGGATCGCCACCGGAATAACCTTATGCGGGTTTTCCGTTTCGCCCGCCGCAATGCCGATAAGCTCGGTGCCGGAGAAGGCAAAGTTCACCGCCACCATGGTCATCAGGATCGGCAGGCCGCCATGCGGGAACCAGCCTTCAGCGGTAATGTTGCTCAGACCCGGCGCAGGCGAACCGTCCTGCATCGGAATAAAGCCAAAGATCGCCGCGCCGCCAAGAATAATAAAAGCGATGATGGTGATAACTTTCACCAGCGAGAACCAGAATTCGCCCTCGGCAAAGAAACGCGTGGAGATGACGTTAAGGCCAAAAATCACCACGCAGAAGACCACGCACCATACCCAGACGGGCACCTGTGGGAACCAGTACTGCATACAGAACCCGGCGGCGGTAAAGCTCGACCCTAGCGCCACCGTCCAGGTGAGCCAGTACAGCCACGCCACGGTATAGCCTGTCGCCGGGCCGAGGTAACGAGCGGCATAGACGTGAAACGCACCGGTTTCCGGCATCGCCACCGACAGTTCGCCCAGACACTGCATCACCAGCCAGACCACCAGTGCGCCAATGAGATAGGCCAGCAGCGTGCCTGCTGCCCCGGTTGTCGAAATGATATATCCGGTATTAAAGAATAACCCTGTGCCAATCACGCCACCCAGCGAGAGCATAATCAGATGGCGTGTTTTCATGGTGCGCTTTAGCTGCCCATTTTCTTGTTGTGTTTGCATATTACCTTCTATACGTATGGACATCTAAACATCCAAAGAAGGTGTGTTATACCGCGATTAACATAAAAAAGCTAGACGACCAGACGCAACCGGGCGCGTCGCGCACTGAGTCGGGGATGGGTTGTGAGGATCACATACAGAATCGGACGCCAGGCCATAAGCACCTCCGCAAGCAGATACTTACAGCATGGCGCGGACGGCTGTGATTCTGGCTCAGACAAAAGTCGTATCTGTCCGCTACCAGCTAAACCCTCTGCATGCTTCGCGCAGGCGAATCAAAAACTGACGCGCGTTGGTGGTCATCGCCGACTTTTGCGACCACACCGCGCAATACTGCGCCGACGGCAGTTGGGTGATGGGCAACGCCACCAGCTTGTCATCAAGCTGCAGCGGCTGACACATTGCCCGCGCGACCACCGTCAGATAGTCCGCGTTAAGCACCATATTCAGCCCCGTGATGACGGAATCGGTGCGCAGCGGGGTGATATCCACCTGTCGATAAAAATGGCTGAGCTCATTTTGTAGCTGCTGGTAGTAGCCCATGGATGACTCCGGCAGTAGCCATTTAGCCTGACGCAGCGCCATCAGATCGCGGGCTTCTGCCAGTGGGTGCCCCTTGCGCGCGATGATGCAAAATGGCGAGGTAAACAGCGGTTCGATCATCACCCCTTCCGGCGGCGCCATCGGATCCACCGAGCCGATAGCCATATCTATTTCACCGTTTCGTACGCCAGGCAGGAGCGAGGAGAGCTGCCCCTCCTTCACCGTCAGCAAGACCTGGGGCAGCGTTTTCTTGAACGCCTCGGCCACATCAGGAAAGACGGTCAGCGCAATAAGCGAAGAGAACCCCACCGTCAGACGCCCGTGAGTAAAATGGTTAATCTGCTCCACTTCATCCGCCGCACGCCGCAGCTCTTCAAGCACCCACTCCGCCCGTTGGGAAAACGCCATTCCCGCCTCGGTAAGGGCAATCCCCTCTTTGCTGCGCAATAAAAGTTGGGTGCCTAAAGTTTGCTCAAGCTCACGCAATGTACGGCTTAAACCGGGCTGCGAAACGCCCAGTTCCCGTGCGGCCGAACGGATACTGCCGCTGCGCGCCACCTGACGAAAGGCCTGAAGATGGCCGAGTTTTGGCAGATATTTCATCGCTCGCCCTATAACAAAAAAGCATCACCTATAGCAAAATTATATCTTCCCGCCTGTCTGGTAAACCCCTAGATTCAGAGTGCACACAACAATTCTCATCACACTCTGACGTCAGGCGGAAAACACAATGAAAAGCCAGTCACAGATGATTTTTTTACTTTTTATCGGCTATGTCGTGGTCTACATCGATAAAACCGTAATGGGTTTTGCCCTGCTGCCGATCGAAAAAGAGTTCGGGCTTACCACCGCGCAGCTGGGCTATATCACCGGGATCTTCTTTCTCGCCTACTCTCTCTTTCAGGTGCCTGCTGGCTGGCTAAACGACCGAATCGGCTACAAAACCATGCTGATCCTTTCTCTGTGTGCGCTGGGGATCTTCGCCCTCTGCTTTGGCGCGCTGGGTATGAGCGTTGGCCTGCTGCTGGTGTTTCGCTTTCTCTCCGGCGTGGGGCATTCCGGCTATCCCTGCTCCTGCGCGAAAGCGGTGGTCAGCAATTTTACGCTGGAAAAACGCACCTTCGCCCAGTCGGTCCTGCTCTCCTCCGCCGGGCTGGCGATGACCGTCGGGCCGATTGTGGCCGTCTCGGCGCTGGAACACCTGGGCTGGCACGCCTCCTTTGTGGCATTAGGGATCGTTGCCTGTGCCATCGCCCTGCTGATCGCCTTGCGCGTGCCGTATCAGAAACCCGCGCCACGCCAGGCCGCGCATGGGCAACGCGAGGCGCTGTGGCGTAACCCCACGGTGCTGCTGCTGTTTTTCTCGGTGTTTTGCATCAATATCCCAAGCTATGGCCTGTTGGCCTGGCTGCCTAAGTTCTTTGTCCAGAGCATGGGCATGCCGATTGAGGTGTCCGGTTATATCGTGGCGGCTGGCGGCGCGGGGATCTGGCTTTCGTCGTTGTGCACCGGCTGGCTGGTCGGAAAATACTTCCACCACCGCGAGCCACAGGTGATTTTGATCTGCGCACTGGTGAGCGCTGCTGCCATTCTCGGCATCTTCCACACCGCCACGGCGGTGAGTGCCAGCGTCCTGCTGTTCGTGGGGGAGATCTTCCTGATGGCCACCTTTGTGACCGCGTTTACCCTGCCAATGAAACGCCTGCCGGAGAACATCATGGGCTCGGCCATCGGGCTGATAAACACCGGAGGGACGCTGGGGGGCTTCGTTTCACCGGTTGTTATTGGCTATCTCGTTGGAAAAAGCCACAGTTATGAAAGCGCATTTATTTTCTTGTCACTGGCAATGGTGTGCGCGGGCGTGGCGATAGTGCCATTGATAAAAAAACCTGCGCCCTCACTGCCGGTGACTGACTGAAGGAGACTGTCATGAAAAGTAGCACTGAAAACCTTATCCGCGACGTTCACGACGAGGTGATCCGCTGGCGCAGGCATATTCATGCCAACCCGGATCTCTCATTTCAGGAAAAGCCGACCGCAGATTTTATCGCCCGTGAACTGGCGAATCTGCCGGAGCTGACGATTAGCCGCCCGCTGGAGAACAGCGTGGTGGCGGTATTACAGGGTGAAAAACCCGGCCCGATGTGGGCACTGCGTGCTGATATCGACGCCCTGCCGCTGCAGGAAGAGAGCGGTGAAGCATTCAGCTCAACCAAACCCGGCGTAATGCACGCCTGCGGTCACGATGCCCACACCGCCATGCTGATGGGCGCGGCGAAAGTGCTTTGCCACCTGCGCAGCCAGCTGTGCGGCAGCATCAAGTTTATCTTCCAGCCTGCCGAAGAAGTGCCGCCGGGCGGCGCGCGCGAACTGGTGGAGAAAGGCGTGGTTGACGATGTCGAGAAGATCTTCGGTCTGCACGTTTTCCCGACCAGTCCTACCGGTAACATTACGCTGAAAGAAGGGGTGTATGTCGCCTCCAGCGATAATTTTGATATCACGATCTTCGGCCGGGGCGGACATGGCTCAATGCCGCAGTTCTGCATCGACCCGGTGGTAATCGGCGCTGAAGTTGTCACCGCGCTGCAAAACGTGGTGGCGCGTAATCTCGACCCGATTAACGCCCCGGTGCTGACCATCGCGACCTTCCAGGCCGGTGACAGCTATAACGTGATTCCGGACAGCGCCCGCCTGGCCGGAACGGTGCGTACTCATAATCAGCAGGTACGCGAGCAGGTACCGCAGCTGGTGCAGCGTATTGTCGAGGGCGTCGTCAGTGCCCACGGCGCGCGCTGTGAGATCCGCTGGCAGCAGGGTTACGCCGTTGGCAACAACCATGCCGGCACCAATGCCATCGCCAAAGCGGCGATTGCAGCGCACTTCGAAGAAGGAACGCTGCAGCTTGCCGATCGGGCCCTGTTTGGCAGCGAGGATTTCTCCTCGTATCAGGAGAAAGTCCCGGGAACGTTTCTGTTCATCGGCTGCGGCAACGAGGAAAAAGGCGCGGTCTGGAACGTCCACAATCCACACTTTCGCATCGACGAGGCTGCGCTGGCGGTGGGCGTGAAAACGCACGTTGCGCTGGTGAGCCCGCTGTTTGAGGAGATTTGACCCCTCCCATCCTGACATTGCCCGGCGGCGCGTCGCCTGCGCCCCCCGGCGCAATGGTTGGTAAATCCGTCAATCAGTTCTATAGTCGTCACAGTTTCTTAGTAACCAGGACTGACTGATGCGCTTTAACGGACTGACCAAAGGTTTCTTTATCTTTATTCTCGCCCTCGTGACGTGGGCGTTTTTCGACGTGCTATCGCCCTACTTCTCCGCCATTCTGTGGGCCGCCATTCTGACCGTTATCTTTAACCCGGTAAAAAACAAGCTGCGCGCCGCACTGGGAGATCGCAACGGGCTGGCCTCGCTGCTGACCATCGGCATTATCTGCCTGATTGTCTTTATCCCGTTGATGGTGATCTTCTCCTCGCTCGCCATTGAGCTGAACGTGGTGTACACCAAACTGCAGGAGAACAACACCCAGTTCCCGGAGGTGGTGGCGAGCATCTTTAACCATCTGCCGGACTGGGCCAGCGGTTTCCTCGCGGATCACAACCTGACCAACGCCGCGCAGATCCAGAAAAAACTCTCCGATGTCGCCCTGCAGGGCGGGCAGTATCTGGCGGGCAGCGCGTTTCTGATCGGCAAAGGGACATTCGGCTTTGCCATTAGCTTCGGCATCATGCTGTATCTGCTGTTCTTCTTGCTGAAAGATGGGCCGTTCCTGGTGCGCCAGATCCTCGACTCTTTGCCTCTGTCCGATTTCGCCAAGCAGCACCTGTTCGCCAAGTTTGTCGGCGTCTCGCGGGCGACGGTAAAAGGCACGGCGGTTGTCGCGGTGGTTCAGGGCACGCTCGGCGGGATTGCGTTTGCCATTGCCGGTATCGACGGCAGTATCCTCTGGGGAGCGCTGATGGCCTTCCTCTCCCTGGTGCCTGCGGTGGGGTCGGCGATTGTCTGGGTTCCGGCCGCCATTTTCCTCTTCGCGACGCATCAGATCTGGCAGGGGCTGTTCATTGTCGGCTTCTTCGTGATTATCGTCGGGCTGGTGGACAATATCCTGCGCCCGCTGCTGGTCGGCAAAGACACCAAAATGCCGGACTACCTGATTTTGATCACCACGCTCGGTGGTATGGAGCTGTACGGCATTAACGGCTTTGTCATTGGCCCGCTGATTGCCGCGCTGTTTATCGCCTGCTGGAATCTCTTCTCCGGTCGCGATCACGAAGGCAATGCCGAGGAGCTGGACGCAGACTTTATCGAAGAGGGAAGAAACCCTCGGGATCTCTGAAAGCAGACATTCCGAAAGGCGGCCGCATGCCGCCTTTTTTTTCGCCATAAATCAGCGGTTTTCTATAATCTTAAAAGAACGCTCTTCCATTTTTGTCGCAGAGGAAATCAACAGGTGCGAATCGCCACGATCACAAACTGGGCTTATGGCGTCACGGTGTGCCTGACCATTGCCTCCGGCATCGTCATGCTGATGGCTTCCCATGCCGATAACATCGAACGTGAAGCCGTTAAACAACGGCAAATCTTCGATCAGATTACGGAAGAGATCGAGATAGATACCTGGATGCTCTCCGATCTGGCGCGCCTTTACGTGATCAAAAAAGAGCCCGATGTACTTAAGAAATATCAGACGAAAGAAGCTGAACTGAAGAATATTGAACACACGCTGCGCCAGCTCAAAAACACGGGAGCATCGGGCGAAGAGCTGGGACTGCTGTATGACGGACTGAAAATAGTAGACGAACTCCAGGATGAACAGCAGGCGGCCATTGACGGCATCGCCCGGGGCGAAGAACAGCAGGCCGTTGCGCTGCTTTTTGGTAACAGCTATGAGCTGGAACTCGAACGGGCACAGAACAATATTGAACGCTTTCGTATGCTGCTGGACAAACGCATTATTGCCGACGTGCAGGCTGCGACCAAAACGTCGAAAACGCTTCGCACTGCCTCTGAGGTGATGGTCGGCCTGACCGCCCTGCTCTTCTTGTTTGTGATGGGCTTTATCCTCAAGCGCCGCGTGCTCCGTCCGGTGGTACGTCTGAGTGACGTGGTTCATCGTCTGGCATCGCAGGATTACGCCGTCGAAACGCCAAACTTCACCCAGGTTGATGAAATAGGCGATATGGCGCAGGCCATCCGCATCTTCCGCGAGAACGGGCTGGCAAGGCAGCGGCTGGAAAAAGAGCGCGATGCTGACTGGGCCATCCGCGAGCTGCTGGCGCGAATGACCCAGCGGCTTCAGGGCTGTGAAAACTTTGCCGACGTGATGAATGTGGCGGAGCTGTTTGCGCCCAATATCGCGCCGGGGGTTTCCGGGCGTCTGTATATTCTGGAGCGCGATCCGTGGCAAATGCGCTGCGCGGCTGAATGGCTGTCGCCTGAAGGGGAGAAAAATCCCTTCCATCCTGACGAATGCTGGGCCGTCCGGCGTGGTCAAAGCCATCCGCCGGTGAACGGCGAGCCGGATATCGGCTGTTATCATCTGCCTGAATCACAGGCACAGCAATCATTGTGCGTTCCGTTAATTGCTCAGGGCGAAGCGATTGGGTTGCTCTCATTCCAGAACATCACGCCTGAAACGGCACCGTCCCGTGCTTATCTGGAGCTGATGGCTGAAGCGCTCGGCCTGGCGCTGGCCAACCAACGTCTGCGCGATGCCCTGCTGGAAAAAGCTCTCTTCGATCCGCTCACCGGCTTGCGTAACCGTCATCATCTGGAAGATACCCTACGCACCCAAATGGCGCAGGCTGTCCGCAATAAAGAGCCGGTAAGCTGCCTGATGATCGATATCGACCACTTCAAAAGTATCAATGACCGCTTTGGTCATGAGGCCGGCGATCTGGTGATCAAAAGCGTGGCAACTATTATTCAACGGGCGGTACATGATACCGGGCTGGCCTTCCGCTACGGTGGCGAAGAGTTCCTGGCGCTTCTCACCGGTGCAGATGAGGAGGCAGCGCAAGCATGCGCCAAAGAGATTTATAACGGCGTGCATGAACTGTCGCTGCGCTATGGGCTTTCAGAGATTGGCCCGGTGGATGTGTCGATTGGTGTTGCCAGCTATCCGCAGCACGCTCAGAGCGATAACCTGCTGCGCGCTGCCGACGTGGCCTTATACCGGGCGAAAGAGCTGGGCCGTGCGCGTATTGTGAGCTTTGGGATGCTGGAAGCGGGCTGACGGTGATTTTCGCGCCCTGATCTTCACCGGTTCAGGCGCGCGTGATCGCCCAGAGCACCACAATCCCCAGTGCATTACTCCGCTTTTCCACGTACAGGGTAGAGTTGGAATAGACGTTACCCTTCGGGTTACAGATACGGATCTCTTTTTTTAACTCCGGCTCGTAGACTTCTGCCCCCGAGCAGCTGTGGCGGGTACTGGATTCATACCGGTAAGGTTTGCTCCATGAGGAATAGTCTCCCTCCAGTAGCCAGGCCGTTGTAAAAATCACGAACATGGCAACCGGCAGGCTGCAAATGAAGAAGCCGAGGTATAGTTTTATCGCGCCAGCAACACGCTTACCTTTCAGTCGTCCCTTTCTGATAAAAATAACCATCGGCACCAACGCCAGCAGCAACGCCCCTCCGGCCAGATACTGCTCCCCGCGGATCGTAAGGTATGTCACGCGATAAACGTTAACTGACCAGACCACAAAACCAGATAGCAGGGCTATACCGCCCGCGATAAGTGGGAGCCAAAAGGTATAAGTCTCTTTTTTCATAGTGGACATATCCTTGTCATTTTTGGGTGGTAAGAAGATCAATCATCGCCCGGGTGGCCGCCGACTGGCGTCGGTGTGGCGCGAAGAGCACGGAGAACGGCCGCGACCGTCCACGCAGGTGTGGCAGCACCTCGACTAACTGACCGCGCTGTATCCTGTCGCGGACGATAAATTCATAGCTCTGGCAGATCCCCATCCCCTGTTCCGCCAGCGAAACCACGCCGAGTACATCGTCTGAGATTTCGATAGTTGAACCCGGCAGCCAGTCAATATCACGCTCCTCATCACGAAACACCCAGGGGGCAATGCGCCCGGTACGCGGCATGATAAAGGGCAGGCAGGTGTGACGATGCAACTCCTCCAGCGTCTGCGGGCTCCCCATGCGGTGCAGGTAATCAGGCGATGCGACCAGCAGCAGCGCCGCGTCCTCCAGCTTGCGCGCGACTAACCCACTGTCGGGCAACTGCCCCAGGCGAATCGCCAGATCGAATCCCTCCGCAATCAAATCAACGTTGCGATTGGTGATGTTCAGCTCCACCTGAACGCGTGGATAGTGTTGGGCAAAGCGCGCCAGCAGCGGCGGCAGACGGTAGTGCCCGTAGGTGGTTGGAACGCTCATTCGCACGCGACCGGTCAGATCGCCTTCCTGGCCCCGCCCCTCGCGTTCGGCGTCATCAAGCAGTGCAAACGCAGACCTCGCCTGTTCCAGATAAACGCGTCCGGCCTCCGTCAGCCCCACGCGGCGGGTCGTTCGCTGTAATAACTGCCGTCCAAGCCGCGCTTCCAGGCGGGAAACCGCGCGACTCAGGACAGAGGGTGTGGTGGAAAGGACAACCGCTGCGGCCGTAAAAGAGCCGTGTTCAACGACAGTAATGAAGACTTCAACGTCTCCGAGATAATCGAATTTGCGGCTCATTTTGCTCTTTCAGGAACAAATGTTTTTCAATCTGGCTAATTTATCCCCTCCGGAGTGATGAGTAAAGTGAGCTACATTCATCATCAGAGGGTAAACACTATGGATCTTCAACTCACCGGTAAGACCGCGCTGGTTACGGGCGCAACCGCAGGCATTGGTTTGGCCATCGCCCGCACGCTCGCTCAAGAAGGGATTGCCGTCACCCTTACCGGACGCGACCCGGCAAAGCTGCAAAAAGCCGCGGCCACCATCACCGACGCGACGCCTGACGCACAGGTCTCCACCGTTGTCGTTGACCTCGGTACCATGAATGGAGCAGAAGCCCTGTTCGCCGCCTGCCCTGATACCGATATTCTGATTAATAACCTGGGGTTCTACGAAGCCAAAGCCTTCGCGGATATTAACGACGAAGACTGGCTGCGCATGTTCAACACCAATGTGATGTCCGGCGTCCGCCTCTCACGCCACTACTTCCCGCGCATGCTGGAGCGGAACTGGGGACGGGTAATTTTTATATCCAGCGAAGTGGGTGCCTTTACGCCGCCAGATATGGTGCATTACGGCGTCAGCAAATCAGCGCAGCTTGCTGTTTCGCGCGGTATGGCCGAACTGACCCGGGGAACCGGCGTGACGGTTAACAGCGTGCTGCCGTCGGCGACGCGCTCGGACGGCATTATTGAGTACCTTCGCCAGACCGCGCCTGCCCCGGATATGACCGATCGGGAGATCGAAGCGCATTTCTTCCAGACCTACCGCCCCAGCTCGTTGATCGCCAGAATGATTGAGGCAGACGAGATCGCGGCGATGGTCGCTCTGTTAGCCAGCCCACTGGGCGCGGCATCCAACGGGGCGGCTGTACGCGTCGAGGGCGGCACGTTCCGTTCCATCCTTTAATGCTGAACTCACCGGAGCCTTTTCATGTTCATTCGCACCCGTAGTCTGTCCGCCATTGCGCTGGCGGCGCTGATCGCTTTCCCGAGTCTCGCCAGTGCGGCGACGCTCCAGCCCCTTGAACGCTGGCGCAGCTATGCTGGCGTGAGCTGGGATACCCCGCAGAATGGGCAAACGCCGACGCGGTTTTCCGGCTCGGTTAACGCGCCCATTGCCGGTATCCATTTTGATGCAAAGGGCCGGGCCTTTGTCAGTACTCCCCGGCTGGTTTCTGCCGCCGCCCCCGCCACACTGAGCATTCTGGATACGACTGTGCAGTCCGGCCCTGCCCGCCTGACGGCGTTTCCGTCCCGCGAGGGGAACGCGGTAAACACCGATCCCGCGCAGAACCTGCGCAACGTGCTTGGCTTTTATATTGATCGTCAAAATGGCTGGCTATGGGCGCTGGACATGGGGTTTGTCGCAGGCGAAGCGGAGTCGCCCGTGGGCTCGCAGAAACTGGTCGTGCTGGATCTCAACACAGGCCGCACCCTTAAACGTATCGCCCTGGATGGCGTGGCGGACCGCAAAGCCAGCTTCCTGAACGATGTGGTTGTCGATGAGAAACGCCGCGTCGCCTATATCTCCGATAGCGGCTCGCGGAGCGCACCGGAAAACCGCGTGGGCCTTATCGTCGTTGATTTCGCCACCGGCACGGCGCGACGCGTGCTCGACCGTCACCCTGCGCTACAGATTGAGCCGGGCGTCAACGTGATTTCACACGGTGCGGAAGTCTGGCCGGGTAAACCCTTATTGATTGGCATCAACGGTATTGCGCTCTCCCCGGATGCGGGCACGCTCTACTGGACGGTCACAACGGGAACACATGCCTGGGCAGTGCCCACGGCATTGCTGAGGCAGGCAGGATCAACCGATGCGCAGATTGCCGCCAGTATCCAGGATCTTGGCGTGGTGGGCGGTAACACCGACGGTCTTGTAACCGATGCAAAGGGCAACCTCTATATCACGGATGTTACCCGCAACGGCATTGTCCGGTTTGATCCGAAGCACCGCGCTATGTCGCTTATCGCCGCCAGCGAAGACGTTTACTGGCCAGACACACCGGCAATCCGTCCGGACGGGGATTTGATCTTTACCTCGAGTCGCCTCAATGACCACTTCGCGGGAGCCGTTAAACCCGGAGAGGAACGCTATGATTTGTGGCGTTTGCCTCTCGGTGCATCACATAATACGGGCGAATAATAAAATACCCGTGGCTGGATAATCGCGAACGATTATTGATGCGGGTCAAAGGAATGTGGCTGATTGACTAAAGAACAAGGTCAGGGAGTCGATATTTATCTGGGTAGTTGTCAGCCTGTGTCTGCAGGCTGACAACTCTGCCGGGCAAGATAAACGGCCCTTTTCGGCTCAGGAACATCCACGCAGCCACCTAAATAAAATTATCTCATGGAGAGAAAATGAAAGTTCGTCTTCTAGCGATTGTATCTGCATCCTTAATTCTTGCGGGCTGTGCTGGCTCGGTAAAACCCGACACCGTGAAAGCGGCAAATGGCAGCGCAATTGATATTTATAGCGTATCAGCACTACCGGAACTGAATGACAACCGTATCGCCGACAATACATTGCGCGAAGTGACCCCGACGCATGCCGCAGCCGGTATGGGGCTTGCCGTTCTCGGCGCGTTAACCGGTAACATTAACTCCGGTGACTTTGATAAAGAGAACTATAAAGGGACAGCGATCGAAACCCTGCAAAACCCGACGAACAGCTGGTTTGTTCCTAAAGCGAAACAAAATATCAGCAAGTGGCTGAACGAAAAAGGCAATGGCCACGTTTACAAGCAGCCGCTCTATATTGGTAAAGCAACCTGGGCGCTGATCTATAAAGACGCCACCGCGACCACGCCTCTCTATCAGCTGAAATATAAAGTCCTGTTCTATAAACACCCGGAAAGCGGAAATATGTTCTCTGCGTTTACGGTAGCGGAATGCGCCCCTACGCCAGTTGAAGCGCCACTGAGCGAGTGGAGTGCAAATAATTACCAAAAAGTGACCACTCAAACCGAAAGCTATATGAAGAGCTGTCTGCTGGAACTGGATAACCAGCTGCCGCGTTTGCTGAAGCTGTAATGTGATTTGCTGTACGGCCCGCTTCGTGCGGGCTTGTATCGAGTATGCTCATCCTGAAATACCATGAGGTTTCAGGATGAGAAAGCTAGATAGCCGGACCACAGGCTTACCTTTTCACTTCCAGCCTGCCGGGAATACAACATACTGGCGCCGCCCCTCCCCTCCTGGATCACACTTTTTATCCCTGGCTATTCACTTACCAAAAAGCGGTGTTATCATTCGCCTCGTAAATACCTTTCAACTCTACCCGAGGCTTTGATGCTGGAGAATGTAATCATCTGATAATCAGCCCCCCGACCTTTCAGGCCGGACTGATTATCAATGCGCCGAAATCGAATGCGGACACCGTTGTGTGTTTGCACGTTTTGCACATGATGATTAAACAGGTTTTCCAGTATGAATTTATCCCGTCAGGAACAACGTACCTTACACGTTCTCGCTAAAGGTGGACGTATTGTGCACGTCCGCGATGCATCTGGCCGCGTCACTTCTGTTGAATGCTACAGCCGGGAAGGGCTTCTGCTCACCGACTGCA
Organism: Enterobacter cloacae complex sp. 382A5; assembly: GCF_050031095.1. NCBI lineage: Bacteria > Pseudomonadati > Pseudomonadota > Gammaproteobacteria > Enterobacterales > Enterobacteriaceae > Enterobacter > Enterobacter cloacae complex sp. 382A5. The sequence continues at coordinate 945,447 of NZ_JBLGVK010000001.1, read as the reverse complement.
CACTCGCCGTCTTTAAAAAACTCAAAACCAAAAAGCTGATCAAATCCGTCAACGGTCAGCCCTACCGCATCAATACCACCGGGCTGAACAACGTTCGCGCCCAGCCTGATAATCGATAAGGAGAGGATTATGGATATCCCACGTATTTTTACTATCAGCGAAAGTGAACACCGCATTCACAACCCCTTCACGCCAGAGAAGTACGCCACGCTGGGCCGCGTGTTACGCATGAAGCCAGGCGCGCGCATTCTCGATCTCGGCAGCGGCTCGGGAGAGATGCTGTGTACCTGGGCACGTGACTACGGCATTACCGGTACCGGCATCGACATGAGCCCGCTCTTCACCGCACAGGCAAAGCTGCGCGCAGAAGAGCTTGGCGTCAGTGAACATGTTCATTTTATTCATAACGACGCGGCGGGCTATGTCGCGGATGAAAAATGCGACGTGGCGGCCTGCGTAGGGGCCACCTGGATTGCGGGCGGCGTCGCCCGGACGATCGAACTGCTGGCAAAGAGCCTTAATCCAGGCGGACTGGTGCTTATCGGCGAACCGTACTGGCGTCAGGTACCTGCAACGGAAGAGATTGCCCTGGCCTGTGGCGCCTCGTCGGTGGCCGATTTCCTCACCCTGCCCGACCTTGTCGCCTCTTTCGATGAACAGGGCTATGACCTGGTCGAAATGGTACTGGCAGACCAGGAAGGCTGGGATCGGTATGAAGCCGCTAAATGGCTGACCATGCGCCGCTGGCTGGAGGAGAACCCTGACGATGACTTTGCGCATGAGGTTCGGGCAGAGCTGACGAATGCGCCTAAACGCCATGTGACGTATACGCGGGAATACTTTGGCTGGGGCGTGTTTGCCTTAATCGCACGATAAAAAGGAGCAGGCGATATAACCCAAAGGTTATATCGCCTTTTTGCAGGGAGCGCATAATATTACGCCTGTCGCATTTAATTATCGTTAATCGTTCCCTTTATTCGTCATCGTAATTACAGGTGGTTATTCTTTTACTGGCGCGAGATGAATACCAGGGGATCGTCTATTGAGAAAAACCGATGAGGCGAATATATTGCCCGTAAAACAGCCAGGCACATTAATGAAGGAAGCATGATGGATATTGCGCTGCTTAACAGGGGATGGAACAGAACCTGGTCAGATACGATGGTGAATCTGGAAGCCCGAAAGGTCATCGAAACTGCAAATCGACTGTCAGCTTACTATTTACAAGATGGTCTAACACGTATCAAATTTGTTGAGGAAATAAAACAGGTCGTAGAAAAAGAGTTCGCGACAGCACGGCGGGCGAAAACCGATGAAGAATGCATTGAATGCCTCAAAAATCTGCGTGCCGAAAAAGAGAATCTTCTTGAGCAAGAGCGCTTGTTAAGGACCAGGTCCGCTCAGCTTTATGCGAAGGTCGAGTTTGTTTGGGAAAACAATAAAATTGTTGGGTATGTGATTTCGGCAGTAAATATTGTGATATCCGGAGTGACCGCATTTGGTGGGGCAATGCTCATGTTTACCGGGACACCTATTGGTATTCTTGCAGGTGCAATTCTTGTTATAGATGGTATGAATGGAATATCAAAAGAGTTTATTAATTTTAAAAGAGACAGCAATGCAAAGTCAGAGGGAATAGCTGCTGTTCAATCAATGGAAATAGCACAATTCATGGGATTTAAGCCTGAAACTGGACTCGCTGTTTACAAATCTTTTTCTTTAAGCGCAAGCGTTTACACCATCTTTGGCTTGTCGAGGAAAGCTGAAGCGTGGAGGCTTTTCCGTTATATACCAAGCGACTACTATCGGAAAGTGACAACTATGAGCACTCCAAAACTCACAATGAAAATCGTGGGATATGGTTTGAAGGCCAAGGTCATCTTTGATCTGATGAGTATTGATTAACTTTTTTCAGACCTGACATGCCGCCATGATTTGTAGGAAATGATTGGTGGCTGAGCAAAACCACATATCAAGAAAACAATCAGTATTGAAATCCCTCCTGAGAAAACATACCAATGATCATCCTGTTTTGAAAAAACGAGATAGATGAAAAAAAGTATGCCACAAGAGAAAATCCATAGTAGAGTTTTAAATCTTCTTGCTAAATCGTGGACTACCTCATCAAGATCCCCGCCATAATTCGCGATATTATTTTTTAACTTTTGTATTTCTTTGCGAGTAAATCCAGAATGCAACAAAGAGTCTTCTGTGATCTTCATCCTTCTCTCCTCTGTTCATGCAATGTCCGTTTCGAGGGATGAGTATACTGATGTACTTTATCGCAATCCAGCCGAAACTTTGCGGCAAGCACCATGCTAGCCCTCTTGCTATGGTGAACAATCATAATTGTTTGTTCTTCTGACGACTGAGAATGGTACTGATTATTTTTCACTCCCCCTACAGAATCGCCACGATTTATAGGCAAGCAAAGGTGGTTGGATAATAATTGCAACCGCGATACCACAAGAAAGGCCAATACCACCAGAAAAAACACTTTCTTCAGATGCGAATATCATCAGAAAAATGAATACAGCAAGGCAACCAGATACAACCCACACAGTGAGAACAAAACGCGTGGCCAGATCCTTGATGGCATTCCCCAACGTTCCACCGTAGCTTTCAACGTTGTTCTTCATCTTCTGCAAGTCCGATGGTGTAAACCCAGAATTCAACAAAGTCTCATCAGTCACTTTCATGTCGTATCGTCCTCTATATTCCAGAAAGTTATTTTTCATTCACTGATTGTGCGAGCAATCATACTGATGAACTTTGCAGCAATCCAGCCTAAAGTTTTGGCAGACTCAATCTCCTTATTATTGTCCTGGTTGAACCATGATGTTACGAAGCTGCAGGCCCACATTAAGAGTTGTGCGAAACCAAAAATAATCGTTTTTCAAGGGCCTCAGTTAAATTAAATCTAAGTCATGTAATTGAGCGATATTAGCCGTACACGTATCAAGTTAGTTGAGGAAATAAAACTGGTCGTAGTGAAAGTGTTCTCCGCAGTATGGCGGGCCAAACCGAGTTATTGCGCTGGCATACTCAGAGCTCTGAAACCTGTAATTGTGTGGTCGCCAGGTAAACTAATCCAATAACATTGAATAAGATAACTATTCTAAATCTTTCCAACTGTCTGTCTCGAGTTGATGAAATCGCTTCTGATTGCCCTGCTTGGCCTCAACGTTCCGAAAAGCATTACCTGACTATTTCAGACAAGTAGATTTTTGTACCATTATGTTAAATAGAACAGAAAACGAACAGTAAAATGCTCTGTTGTGGCAAATTTTCAATGTTGTGATGGCCTATGGGTTTAAGTGGTGAAGTGCATTGCGGGGAGTGTCGGCTGTAGGATATTTGGTGAACATTCTGGTTTTTTACGGAGGGTCTGGGCTGGCGGTCTAGCAGATCACCAACAGTTCCGTGCCTGATTATTTTAAGCACCAGAGACGAATACTCAATCGCGTGTTTTTCTCATAGTTACCAGTAACATGAATCTATATACTCAAAATCATGTTGAAGAAATCAGCACTCGATCAAATTTTGAATTTTTTTTCTTAATTATTGACATGTCTTCCAGGCCTTACGGTACGAGGACTTAGCCTTTTTTACCCTTTCACAGCCTTAACTTAACGTCAAAATCAACCCTTGTGCACAAAAGAATCATCACTAGAATATCGACTATGTGGGGCCGCTATTGATTGACCACCCCCACATATAGTGCCGCGCCTGAATTTTAGGCGTAAAAAAACCGGATTCATTTGCATGAACCCGGCTTACAAAGCATGACCAATACGAGTCGCCAAACTCGTATGAATCTTAGCCTTGCCTTCATTTTTCACGGCTTGATTGTGCCAGGCAAAGAGGATCATGTAAACCATAAAATGACGCTCATAAGGAGCAATACATGACTATTTGTAAACAATCACACCGTTACAACACTCTTTTCATTAGCTTACCTCACGATCAAGGTGGTGAGGGTCGCCATAAATGTTGCGGCTGCGCTTACGATCAGGGTTACCGCGCTGGCTTGTCTCGCACGGGGCAGGTTTGGGTAGACTTAGCCTCCTTACCTGATAGCCAGGCGGGAACCGTTCGCCACAAAAGTCCTCAGGCAGCGTTTGCTGATGGTTATCGTGATGGTGTGCGTGAATCCTACCGTCACGCTGGTTAATGTTGAATGAAGGGGCTTGATGCCCCTTCCTTTTCAAGGGATTAAAATGGATAAACGGTCCCACGTTTTCACAAGTTCAACTTTTTCGGGTTTAGAGCAGCCACAATGCCCGTAACTGTCGGGGCCGTGCGCTGTGAGGGGCAGGAACACCAATAGAGACGATCAGTAAGATCTCTGCACCATAGCAGCCCAGCAGTCACTATGACGTACCTTGATATTACTCAGGATGAGGTAAATCAGACCTACTACAAACTGAACATCTAATAACAACTGTTATTGATAAATGTAGCTCTGTCATGAGTTAATTTCATAAAGAAAGTCTAGTTCAGACGCCTCAATTTCATCCTGCATGAGAAGTTCTCTGAGGTCATTGTTTATTGGCGCTACGGGAGAGCTACCATAACTACCGATATAAACGTCCTCGTTTTCTTCAGCTTCCCTCATTGGCTCCCATAGCTGGAACCCATCAAACTTAAAGGAAATGAGTTCCCTGAGAATGGCAGTTTTGTGGGTAATGGGTAAAAATCGGCTAAGTGAAATAACCCATCTGCTTGGTAGTTTTTCCTTCATCCCGAAATAGGATGTGATTGGTATTTTGGCAGCCTTGAGTGCTGCTTTAATTTCTTTAAAATTAGGATGATAGCGATTTAGACTAACAGGCCATTCAGTCCAATCAAGCTCACCTTCTGCAAAAACGTTATCTTGTTCTATTTTTTGTGCAGATAGCTGCGAAACAAGCCTCTCAACCCTTTCTATTCTTGCATCCTGCTCAGTATTTTTATCCAGTTTAATAGGAGTTGAAGTTTTCTTACTTAAATATTCAGAATAGTAAGTATCTTCTTGCAACTCAGCCCTAAAACGCGTTTGAAGTAAAAATAATGCAAAAAGAAAAAGCGGAACATTGATTACTGCCGCAACCACTAAAAATCCCTTTTCCCAACTCTGATCTGTCATCTGGGAGGCTGCGATCAAAAAACTGCTGTTAGTCACCACTAAACCCACCATCCATGCAGCAAGAAGTTGTATGGGTTTCGTAACCTTATGAGGCTCAATCCTTTGTTCGTTAATTTTCTCAAGCACTCTGGCATTCTCACTCAATGGGACTTTCTATTATCCTTGAGTGTACAGTGATTGGACTGTTAACGACAATAGAAGCCATAAAGCCCCGTTAGTGGTAAGGAGACAAGCGGAGCCGTTTGGCGACTACATCAGTGTTCAGAAGGATCACACCTTATCAGGGTGCTCGTGTACCTTTCGGAGCGTGAGCGAAGCGCTGGCAGAGCCTGCATGTCGTGTGCAGGTACGTTTACCACTATTCACCTGTTTACGTGGCTCATACGGCCACACATCGGGCTTAAATGCGTCTGATCAATCTGTTTCGGGAGGATTTAGAGACGTTGGCAGCGTCATCAGCTTCGAGTTGATAGCGGTTCGTGTGGACTGTTCACGCTTTGTACCTGTTCGAGCTTTACAACTACAGGCCGCTACGTGCTAACATCCCTGAATAGCCACTGTTAACCATAGCGGCAACTGTTGGTCATAGAATCCCTTAAAAAAAGACTGTACCTTGAGAGCGATAATCGCCTTTAGTCATTGTTTTTAAAGGATTTTGTTGTATGAGTGCCGATAATAGGAGTCGAACCTACGACCTTCGCATTACGAATGCGCTGCTCTACCAACTGAGCTATATCGGCCCTGAGAGGCCGGTTACGAGCGTAACCACGGGGCAAAAGGTTAGATCTATCCGGGTGATGCGTCAATGCCCTTTTGAATCAAACGGCTATTTTTGCATCACCCGTGATTATTTACGCACGAATCGTATCGTCGCCGATGCCGATCCACTTGTAGGTGGTCAACGCTTCCAGGCCCATCGGACCACGCGCGTGCAGTTTCTGCGTGCTGACGGCCACTTCCGCGCCCAGACCAAACTGTCCACCGTCGGTGAAGCGGGTTGATGCGTTCACGTACACGGCAGAAGAATCCACTTCGTTTATAAAGCGGTCGGCATTGCGCAGCGTGCGCGTCAGGATGGCGTCAGAGTGCTGAGTACCATGCTCACGGATGTGTGCGATAGCGTCGTCGAGATCGGCCACGATTTTCACGTTCAGATCCAAAGACAGGAACTCGTCGTCATACTGCTCTGCGTTTACCGGCACCACCGTCGCCGGGCCGTCTTTCAGCAGCGCCAGCGCCTTCTCGTCCGCGTGCAGCGTGACGCCACTCTCGGCCATCTGCTTGCTCAGGGCTGGCAGGAAGGTGTTTGCGATACCCTGATGCACCAGCAGCGTTTCAACGGTATTACAGGTGCTTGGACGCTGGGTTTTGGCATTCACGATAATCTTCAGCGCCGGTGCAATTTCGGCGCTCTCGTCCACCACGATATGGCACACGCCGATACCGCCGGTGATCACCGGGATCGTCGACTGCTCGCGGCACAGCTTGTGCAGGCCCGCGCCACCGCGTGGGATCAGCATGTCGATGTATTTGTCCATGCGCAGCATCTCGTTCACCAGCGCACGGTCCGGGCTTTCGATAGCCTGCACGGCACCTGCCGGTAAGCCGCACTCCTGCAGCGCCTGCTGGATGACTTTCACCGTCGCGGCGTTGGTGCGCCAGGTTTCTTTCCCGCCGCGCAGAATAGCGGCGTTACCGGTCTTCAGGCACAGGGAAGCGACATCCACCGTCACGTTCGGACGGGCTTCATAAATCACGCCGATAACGCCGAGCGGCACGCGGCGGCGCTCCAGACGTAAACCGCTGTCGAGCAGTCCGCCGTCAATCACCTGCCCGACCGGGTCGGCCAGATTACAAACCTGACGGACATCGTCGGCGATGCCTTTCAGGCGTGCCGGGGTCAACGCCAGACGGTCGAGCATCGCTTCGCTCAGACCATTGCGGCGCGCTTCCAGCAGATCCTGTTCGTTGGCGAGGAGGATTTTCTGCGACTGCGATTCCAGATAATCAGCGATTTTTTCCAGCACGCGGTTTTTCTCGCGGCTGGAAAGGAGCGCCAGTTTGTAAGAGGCGGCCTTGGCGGCGGCACCCATTTGTTCCAGCATTTTCTGGCTCCTTAACGAATAATCATGTCGTCACGATGCACGGCAACCGGGCCATACTCGTAACCCAGAATGGCGTCGATCTGCTGTGAGTGGTGACCCGCAATACGGCGCAGAGCATCGCTGTTGTAGCGGCTGACGCCGTGAGCGATGTCGCGACCTTCAAGGTTACGGATACGGATCACTTCACCACGTGAGAAGTTGCCTGTCACGTTTTTAATTCCTTTAGGAAGCAATGAACTCCCTCTTTCCAGAATCGCGGCGGTCGCCCCTTCATCCACGGTCAGTTCACCTGCCGGCGGCGCGCCGAAAATCCAGCGTTTGCGGTTTTCCAGCGGGGATTCCTGGGCGTGGAAGCGCGTGCCGACGGAAATGCCTTCCATCACGTCGCCAATGACGCCAGGACGGCTGCCCGCCGCAATGATGGTGTCGATCCCGGCGCGGCAGGCCACATCCGCCGCCTGCAGTTTAGTGCCCATGCCGCCCGTTCCCAGGCCAGAGACGCTGTCGCCGGCGATGGCGCGCAGCGCATCGTCAATGCCGTGTACATCGGTAATCAGTTCAGCTTCCGGGTTGGAGCGCGGGTCTGCGGTAAACAGCCCCTGCTGGTCGGTCAGGAGCAAGAGCTTGTCGGCACCGGCCAGGATCGCCGCCAGCGCAGAGAGGTTATCGTTGTCACCCACTTTGATTTCAGCGGTAGCCACGGCGTCGTTTTCGTTAATCACCGGGACGATATTGTTGTCCAGCAGCGCGCGCAGCGTATCGCGGGCGTTCAGGAAGCGTTCTCTGTCTTCCATATCCGCGCGCGTCAGCAGCATCTGCCCGACGTGAATGCCATAGATTGAGAACAACTGTTCCCAGAGTTGAATGAGTCGGCTTTGTCCCACGGCGGCCAGCAGCTGTTTAGAGGCGATCGTCGCGGGGAGTTCGGGGTAACCCAGATGTTCACGCCCGGCGGCAATCGCCCCGGAGGTCACAATAACAATACGATGCCCTGCGGCATGCAGCTGAGCGCACTGACGTACAAGCTCAACAATGTGGGCGCGATTTAGGCGGCGCGATCCGCCTGTTAAAACACTGGTGCCGAGTTTTACCACCAGCGTCTGGCTGTCACTCATGATTCTCTGCCGTTCAACGATAAGGGAAAGTGATGTCGAACGAACGTTTTAACAGGTGTCAGGCCCGTTGCCAACTGCCACAGCACATCGCGAAACACTTTGTTGCGCGGGATCAGGAAGCGTAGCGGCGGATTTTGACAATTTTATTACCGAAATAATAAATCACAGTTTTTTAAAATTAATCTTAATTTGTCATAAAAGTTTCATTCCGTAACGTTAAAACCCTTTCTGTTTTTTCACGGGACTTAAGCATGAGCTTATCGTCCAGCGAATTTTTAAGCGCGTTTATAAGACAGGATCGAAAATGAAAAAGAGCACTCTGGCATTAATGGTTATGGGCGTTGTGGCTTCCGCATCTGTTCACGCTGCCGAAGTTTATAATAAAAACGGCAACAAACTGGACGTGTACGGCAAAGTTAAAGCAATGCACTACATCAGCGACGACGATTCAAAAGATGGTGACCAGACATACGTGCGTTTCGGTTTTAAAGGTGAAACTCAGATTAACGATCAGCTGACGGGCTATGGCCGTTGGGAAGCGGAATTTGCGGGCAACAAAGCAGAGAGCGATTCCACTCAGAAAACGCGTCTGGCATTCGCCGGTCTGAAGCTGAAAGACTTTGGTTCTCTGGATTACGGTCGTAACCTGGGCGCGCTGTATGACGTGGAAGCGTGGACCGATATGTTCCCTGAGTTTGGCGGCGACTCTTCCGCGCAGACCGATAACTTCATGACCAAGCGTGCAAGCGGTCTTGCCACTTACCGTAACACCGACTTCTTTGGCGCGGTTGATGGTCTGGATATGACCCTGCAATATCAGGGTAAAAACGAAAACCGCGACGTCAAAAAACAGAACGGTGACGGTTTTGGTACGTCTCTGACCTATGACTTTGGCGGCAGCGATTTCGCGGTAAGCGGCGCGTACACCAACTCTGACCGTACCAACGCGCAGAACCTGCTGACCCGCGGCGAAGGCAAAAAAGCCGAAGCCTGGGCAACCGGTCTGAAATATGATGCGAACGATATCTACCTGGCGGCGATGTACTCCGAAACCCGCAATATGACCCCAATTTCTGGCGGCTTTGCCAATAAAGCGCAGAACTTTGAAGTGGTCGCACAATATCAGTTCGATTTCGGTCTGCGTCCATCCCTGGGTTATGTCCAGTCTAAAGGCAAGGATATCGAAGGCATTGGCGATGAAGATCTGGTGAAATATATCGACGTCGGCGCGACCTATTATTTCAACAAAAATATGTCCGCGTTTGTTGATTATAAAATCAACCAGATTGATGACGATAACAAACTGGGCGTGAGCAGCGATGATATCGTTGCCCTGGGTATGACCTACCAGTTCTGAGTCGGCAGTAATAAAAAAACCGGCATTAAGCCGGTTTTTTTGTGCCCGGTGGCGCTGCGCTTACCGGGCCTACGGGATCATCACCCGGCATTATTTCATCTTTACGCCGTCAATTTCGCCTTTTCACTGGAAAAATCATCCGCAGGCTCAAGCTTCAGGTCCAGCGTGGCCAGTAAATCGCGCGCCTTGTCGTGGAACTCTTTCAGGGTATATTCCAGGCGGTCAATCACTTCCTGATCTTTGATGGTGGTGGCCTGCCAGTTGCCGTCTTTATTAAACAGGCCAAACTGGTAGCTATAGGTAAAACGTTTCTCTTCTGCTTCCATTTCCATCCACCAGCCCCAGAATTCACGTTTTTCGGGTGCAGGCTTCACGTTGACGCATACAGCCAGGCAGTCGAAAAAAAAGCGATTCTCTTCACACTGCTCTTCTCGAATATACGGGCCAAGAGCCATGAACTTCTTAATCAATCTACTTTTCGGGTGTCCACTCGGTAACGTCATTACGATCTCCTTTTGTGAAGCCACTGTTTTACCAAACCATCAAAATTTAGCAATCTCTTAACACAATCTCTGGGCGATCCAACGCGTAATCTCTTTTAACGCTTTGTCAAAATTCTGATACACCGGGCTGAAGGGAACTTCGAGCAATTTACCATCCGCAGATGACGATGTGATTAAGCGTGACTCCTCTTCCGGGCTGAACGGATCGTTTTTCCAGAAGCCGGACAGCATCGGCGTTGGACACCGGCGTCCCAGCAGGCCCTGCGTTTTTAACGAATAGCGATTGAGTTCCACGCGCAGCGCTTCGTCTGAAGCATCATGCATGCCAAGGCGGCTGGCCAGCACGTCGAGGTACATTTCCGGCACGCTGCCCTGACGGGCAGGATCGCTGAGCAGAGCGTGAACCACCGGCCCAAGACAGGCTACGGCCTTCAGGCGTGACGCCTCAAGATAGGCCAGACGCACGGCCACGTTCGCCCCAAAGCGGAAACCAAACGCCGCGACGCGGGTGTGGTCGACCCAGGGAATGTTTTCCAGCGCTTTCAGCGCATGCTGGTGCAGAAGACTGGAATCCTGCGTCAGTTTCCATTTAGAGGAAAAACCGATAGAGGGCATATCAAGCGTCAGCATCGCGATCCCTTTTGGGGCGAAGTAACGCTCATACAGGCTGTAATAGTCGATTTGCAGCGAATCCAGCCCACCGCACATCAGCACGGTCGGAAACGGGCCGTCGCCTTCAGGCATATGCAGGAACCCGGTCACGGGCGCGCCGCCGGGAATGGTGAACTCAAGCTCGCGCATCCGGCCCGGCAAGCGTTGGGCAGCCTCTTCATAGGCACGGTTTGCCAGCGCCTGCGCCTGCTCTGCCAGTTCATCCCCTTTTAAGTGCGGATAGGCGGCAATGGCGTAAAGGTTGGCTGCGTGCAGCCAGTGCTTGCCGCTGAGGGTGGCGTCCTCTTCCTGGCTGGCTTTTTGCTGCCAGAGCATCGCCTGTTTCGACCATTCGTAGATCCAGTTGCCGCCGCGGTAACCCACCACCGTATCGTAGAGTTCGCTGTCGGTACGCTCGGCTTCACTCATGACGATACGCGCCTGCACATCGAGGATTTCACGCGGATCAATACCACGCCAGATCCACATCAGGCGGTTAATCATGCGATACCAGTGAGGCACGTTTTTACCGTCTAATGCAGACTGGACGGCAGGCTGGTTCCCCGGATTGAAGCGACGCACCAGCGTCGAGGTTTCAGGGTGCTTGAAACGGGGTTTGAAGAGTGTCTCGGTGAGATTCGCCTGCGTCATTGCGTTGCCTCCATGGATACGTCATATAGTGTCCATTGTAACGCGTGGCAGGATAAAAAGAACAACGCCCGGCATAGCCGGGCGTGTAAAGTTACGTACGGAAATTAACGGCCGGAAATAGGCGGTACGAAGACCACGCCCATGTCCCATGGCTGTTCAATCCAGGTATCCTGTGGGATATCAATCACGTAATCATCCACCAGTGGGCGGCCCGCTGGTTTCGCAAAGATGGTGACGAAGTGTGCTTTTGGGTACATTTCGCGGATAGCCACCGCGGTACCGCCGGTATCCACCAGGTCATCAATAACGATGAAACCTTCACCGTCACCTTCCGCGCGTTTCAGCACTTTCAGCTCACGCTGGTTGTCGTGGTCATAGCTGGAGATGCAGACGGTATCGACATGACGAATACCCAGCTCACGCGCCAGCAGCGCCCCCGGTACCAGACCGCCACGGCTAACGGCAATAATGCCTTTCCACTGTTCAGAAGGCATCAGACGCGCGGCCAGTTTGCGTGCGTGGATCTGCAACATGTCCCAGGTGACGACGTATTTTTCGCTCATGTGAAGTGTCCCAGCCTGTTTTTATACGGCTTAAAAAGTGTTCGAGGGGGAAATAGGTTGCGCGAGATTATAGAGATCTGACGCACTAAAAACCAGTGTTTAGCGCCCTCTGCCTGAGTTTTTACATGCTTTATGCTACCAGCCATCGGAGAAAGTGGTATTCTCAGTTGCATCTCGCAAGCCTGACTTGTGGTAACTATTAACCTGCTAACCCTGTGACCTGCAACTCGCTTTGCAGGGCATCGACAAGGAGACTTATCGTGTCTGAACTGTCTCAATTATCTCCCCAGCCGCTGTGGGATATTTTTGCCAAAATCTGCTCCATTCCACACCCGTCTTACCATGAAGAACAGCTTGCCGAACATATTATGGGTTGGGCGAAGGAAAAAGGTCTGCACGCTGAACGCGACCAGGTTGGCAACATTCTGATCCGCAAACCGGCGACCGCAGGCATGGAAAACCGTAAACCGGTTGTGCTGCAGGCGCACCTGGACATGGTGCCACAGAAAAACAACGACACCGTTCACGACTTCACGAAAGACCCGATCCAGCCGTACATCGACGGCGACTGGGTGAAAGCGCGCGGTACCACGCTGGGTGCAGATAACGGTATCGGTATGGCCTCTGCGCTGGCGGTACTGGCGGACGACAGCGTTCAGCACGGTCCACTGGAAGTGCTGCTGACCATGACCGAAGAAGCGGGCATGGACGGTGCGTTTGGTCTGCAGGCGAACTGGCTGCAGGCGGATATTCTGATCAACACCGACTCCGAAGAAGAAGGCGAGATCTACATGGGCTGCGCGGGCGGGATTGATTTTATCTCTACCCTGCCGCTTTCCCGTGAAGCGGTACCTGCTGGCTTCCAGACCTTCAAGCTGACGCTGAAAGGGCTGAAAGGCGGCCACTCCGGCGGTGATATTCACTTAGGCCTGGGCAACGCCAACAAACTGCTGGCACGCTTCCTGGCGGGCCACGCGGCTGAGTTGGACCTGCGTCTGGTCGATTTCAACGGCGGTACGCTGCGCAACGCAATTCCGCGTGAAGCGTTCGCGACGGTAGCCGTTCCAGCCGCCAAAGCGGACGAGCTGAAAAAGCTCTCCAGCGTCTATCTGGATATCCTGAAAAACGAACTGTCCGCGAAAGAGAAGAACCTGACCGTGGTGCTGGAGTCCGTGTCCACGGATAAAGCCGCGCTGACCACCCAGTCTCGTGACACCTTTATTCAGCTGTTAAACGCGACGCCAAACGGCGTGATCCGCAACTCAGACGTCGCGAAAGGCGTGGTTGAAACCTCTCTGAACGTGGGCGTGGTCACCATGGGCGACGACAGCGCAGAGATCATCTGCCTGATCCGATCGCTTATCGACACCGGTAAAGAGTATGTGGTGAGCATGCTGGAATCTCTGGGCACGCTGGCCGGAGCGAAAACCTCTGCCAAAGGCAGCTACCCAGGCTGGCAGCCGGACGCAAGCTCTCCGGTGATGGCACTGGTGCGTGAAACATACCAGCGTCTGTTCAACAGCACCCCGAACATTCAGGTGATCCACGCGGGTCTGGAATGTGGTCTGTTCAAGAAGCCGTACCCGAACATGGACATGGTCTCCATTGGGCCAACCATTACCGGGCCGCACTCGCCGGATGAGCAGGTTCACATTGAAAGCGTGGGCCATTACTGGACCCTGCTGACTGAACTGCTGAAAGCGATTCCTGCTAAGTAATACCCTCACCCCAGCCCTCTCCCTTTGTACGGTCCGGGGACATAGTGAACACTTGTTCGGGGACATGGTAGACACTTACAACTAAGGCATAAGAACCCGTTTATGGAGTCGCTTATGCCCTGGGATGCGAGAGATACCATGTCATTACGTACTGAGTTTGTTTTGTTCGCCTCGCAGGACGGGGCGAACATCCGTTCCCTCTGCCGTCGCTTCGGCATTTCACCTGCCACCGGCTACAAGTGGCTTCGCCGCTGGAGGGAGGAAGGGGCCGCCGGCCTTCAGGACCACCCGCGCATACCGCACCATTCCCCGAACCGCTCGTCTGACGACATCACTGCCCTGCTGCGTATGGCCCATGACCGCCATGAACGCTGGGGCGCACGCAAGATAAAGCGCTGGCTCGAAGACCAGGGGCACCGTATGCCCGCCTTCAGCACCGTTCATAACCTGATGGCCCGTCACGGCCTGCTGCCGGGCACTTCTCCGGGCATTCCCGCCACGGGGCGGTTCGAACATGACGCGCCGAACCAGCTCTGGCAGATGGATTTTAAGGGCCACTTTCCCTTTGGCGGTGGCCGCTGCCATCCGCTCACCCTGCTGGATGACCACTCCCGTTTTTCCCTGTGCCTGGCGCACTGTACCGATGAACGGCGTGAGACCGTGCAGCAGCGGCTGGTCAGCGTGTTTGAACGCTACGGCCTGCCGGACCGGATGACAATGGACAACGGCGCCCCGTGGGGAGACACCACCGGCACCTGGACGGCACTGGAGCTGTGGCTGATGCGCCATGGTATCCGGGTGGGGCACTCCCGGCCGTATCATCCGCAGACGCAGGGCAAGCTGGAGCGTTTTCATCGCAGCCTGAAGGCAGAGGTGCTGCAGGGTAAGTGGTTCGCGAACGAGGGCGAACTGCAGCGCGCCTTCGACCACTGGAGGACGGTCTATAACCTTGAACGCCCGCATGAGGCGCTGGACATGGCGGTACCGGGCTCGCGGTATCAGCCGTCTGCACGGCAGTACAGCGGCAACACAACGCCCCCGGAATACGACGAGGGCGTGATGGTCAGGAAAGTGGATATCAGCGGAAAGCTGAGCGTGAAAGGGGTAAGTCTGAGCGCAGGCAAGGCATTCAGGGAAGAACGGGTCGGGCTGAAGGAGATGCAGGAAGACGGCCGCTACGAGGTGTGGTGGTACAGCACAAAAGTGGGGGTGATCGACCTGAAGAAAAAGTCGATCACCATGGGTAAAGGATGTTAAAAAGTGTTCACCATGTCCCCGAACACCTGTCTACCATGTCCCCGGACTGTACACCCTGTGGGCTGAGGGTTCCCCAGAAAAATGAAAAGCACGATGAAGTGTGATCTACTGGTTGCGCTAACAAATCAGAAGAGACCTCATCGTGCCTTTACAGACAGTCTGCCAGAAATTTTTCTCCGCGTCTTTACCGGACGTTCACAGCTTCCGGATTAATGTCCTTGTTTCCATGGCCGTTGCCCTCACGCACGGTGCGGATCTGACCCTGACCAGCCTTGGTCGCACTCTTCCCGGCAGGGCGCACGTCAAAAATAAAATTAAACGTGTTGACCGTGCCCTGGGTAATACCGCCCTTCACCGGGATATTCCCCGTATTCAGCACCTGCTCACACATACCATCACCTCCCTGATGCCCTTCTGTGTGATTGCTGTCGACTGGACAGGCTGGCATGACAGGAACTGGTATCTTCTGCGGGCAAGCCTGGTCTGTAATGGTCGCTCACTGCCGCTTATGAGTGAGGTTGTCCCCGCAGAGCTGGCGCAGAACAGCGATGTACAGTGCCGCTTCCTTGACCGCCTGCATGATGCCATCCCGAAAGATAAAGCCGTCACCATCATTACGGATGCAGGCTTCCGGACAGACTGGTTCCGGCATGTCAGCCAGCTGGGCTGGAGCTTCACCGGCAGGGTCAGGGGCTGCATCAGCTTCCGGCTGGATGGAGATAAAAAGTGGATGAAAATCAGTGAGCTTGAGGCTACCGGACAACCGGTCTGCGTGGGTTACGGTGTCCTGTCCCGTAAACCACGAACGCCCTGTTACGGCCGGTTCTATCTGCATAAGCGCCCTGACGCAGGGCGTCAGGGAAAAGGGGGGATGCCGAAAACACAGCGGGAACACCGCAGTAGCGCGCGGGAGCCCTGGCTGCTGTTCAGTAATGCAGAGGGACTGGAGCCGCACCAGATAATGGCCCTGTACAGCCGCAGAATGCAGATAGAACAAAACTTCCGGGACGACAAAAGTCCACGCTTCGGGTTCGGTCTGAGGCTGAGCCGGAGTCAGGGAAAAGGGCGACTGGAAGTGCTGAATATGGTCGCGGCAATGGCAAGCCTGGTGATGTGGCTGGCAGGTTACAGGGCAGAAAGGCAGTGTTTACACTGGCACTATCAGGCAAGCAGCATCAGGCACAGACGGGTTCTGTCATACCTGAGTCTGGCGGAAGAAGTCATCCGGCATGAGCCCGGGAAAGTAAGACGGCTGAATATAGTTAACGAGATGAAAAAGCTGGGAAAAGAGTACAGTAATATGGTCATGGTGGCATGACCATATTACTGGGGATCCCTCAGCCCTTTGGGAGAGGGTGAACAACGTCGCGCCACTGGCCTTTTTACAATCCCAATACCAGCTGACGTTCCAGCTGCGGATCCAGCAAGGTAACGTGTAACCCCACCAGCCTGACCCCTCGCCCGCCCCGACGTTCATCCCAGGCCCTTTTCGCCGTCGCGATGAGATCCTCTTTATTCAGGCGCGGCCAGACATGCTCCTGAGTCGTCTGCTGAAAATCATTGAACTTAAGCTTCACGCCCTGACGGGCAATCAGCAGGTCCGGTTTGACCTTGATTAAGCGCCGTTCCAGCTCAGGATAGAGCTGCTCCGTAATGATGGTTTCGCATTCAGACCAGTCATGAATATCTTCAATCAGTGTGCGTTCAACCCCGACCGACTTTCGCAACCGCTCGCTGCTGACACTGCGCTCGTCTATCCCCTGACTGCGCTCCCACAGCACGCGGCCAAATTTTCCAAAGCGTTTAAGCAGCATGGCTAAATCGCTGCGCTGCACATCTTCGCAGGTTCGCAACCCCATGCTTTCCAGCTTTGCCGCAGAGACTTTGCCTACGCCCGGGATTTTGCCGAGCGGCAGCGTTTTTAAAAACGCCGGGACCTCTTCCGGGGTAATAACGTACTGGCCGTCGGGCTTGTTGAGATCGGACGCTATTTTGGCGAGGAATTTCACCGGTGCGACACCTGCCGACGCGGTCAGATTCAGTTCCAGGAAGATAGTCCGGCGGATCTCCTGCGCCATCAGCGTCGCGGAGCCGTGACAGTGCACGCTGTCGGTGACATCAAGATAAGCTTCGTCCAGCGACAGAGGTTCAATCAGTGAGGTGTAGCGAGAGAAGATTTCGCGGATATGCAGGGACGCTTCTTTGTACGCCTCAAACCGACCGGGTAAAAGCGTGAGATGAGGACAGAGCTTAAGGGCCATGGCGGTAGGCATGGCGCTGCGCACGCCAAATTTGCGCGCAGGATAGTTGGCGGTGCTGATTACACCGCGCTGGACACGGCTACCGCCAATGGCAATAGGAATATCCCGCAGCGCCGGGTTGTCACGCATCTCCACTGCGGCAAAAAAACAGTCCATATCGACATGGATTATTTTGCGCATCACGACCACCACACATGTATTTATATACAGTATATCAAAGTCTAAAAAATGCGACAGCAGATTTACCTTCTCTTATTTGTCATAAAAATATGATACAAAAAAACAACACGTAACTTGTTGTATATATTAATTTTTTATGTGAATAAGGATATAAATTCATGAGAAAAATACTCGCGCTCTCTCTGCTGCTCGTGACGGGAACGAGCTTCGCTGGCCCACAGATCGTTGCCCACCGGGGCGGAACAGCCGATGCGCCAGAAAACACAGTACAAGCGATCAAACTGGCCTTAGAGAATCAGGCTCAGGCAGTCTGGATAACCGTGCAGCTCAGTAAAGATGGCGTTCCGGTCCTGTATCGTCCTTCTGATTTAAAAGCGCTGACGAACAAAACAGGCAAAATCTCGGACTACACGCTTGCGGAGTTATCGGCGGTTGACGCTGGCTGGAGCTGGGGCGGTGAAACCCATCCGTGGCGTGGCAAAGGGGTGACGATCCCCACCCTGAAAAGCGTGCTGGAAACCTGGCCACAAACCCGGTTTTATATTGATATCAAATCACCTGACGCCGATCCGGCCACGATGGGAAAAGCGCTTCTTGCGGTGCTTAATGAGACCCAGAGTCTGGGGCGGGTGAGGGTTTATTCTACTGAGGACCGTTATCTTGCCTCGCTTCCGGCAGCAATCCCACGCTTTGTTACCCGCAGTCAAACGCGCTCCAGGCTGGTAACGGTATCGCTGAGCCACCAGTGCCTGCCACCAGAGCAGACGATGCAGGAGTACTGGTACGCGCTAGAGCTGAACAGAACCGTTGACGTGGTTGAGAAATTTACCCTTGGTGAAGGGGTGTCCCACTCAACCCTCACATGGGATAAAGAATCCATGGACTGTTTCCGCTCGCAGGGCAACAGTCACGTTATCTTGCTGGGCGTGAACACCGCCGAAGATTATAAAAAGGCAGAGGCGCTGCAGGCGGATGCGGTGATGGTCGACTCGCCCGCCGCCGCAAAAGCGTGGGCTAAATAAGCCAGCAGGCCGCAATAATGCGGCCTGCTGTTATCGTTACGTCGCGATTTACAAAATTCGGCGCTGCTGCTCCCGCGCCATCCTTTTTTTACGGGCATCGCACGGTTCCGGGCAGTCGCAGACTTTTTCCATGCCAATGGACGAGATCCCACCGCAGCTGCCCTGAATGCTTTTGCGCTTGATGATCCAGCCTAACGACATGCCGAATATGACCAGTACAAAGACCGCGAAGGTTGCCAGAAACGTCAGCATCATCAGCCTCCAAAATCATCCAGCAGGATGTTCTCATCTTCCACGCCCAGATCTTTAAGCATCTTGATCACGGCGGCGTTCATCACTGGCGGACCACACATATAAAACTCGCAGTCTTCCGGCGCAGGATGCTGTTTGAGGTAGTTTTCATACAGCACGTTGTGGATGAAGCCCGTATGGCCGGTCCAGTTATCTTCCGGCTGCGGATCGGAGAGCGCCACATGGAAGGTGAAGTTAGGGTTTTCACGCGCCAGCTGTTCGAACTCATCATCATAGAACATCTCACGCAGCGAACGCGCCCCGTACCAGAAGCTGATTTTACGCTGACTGCCAAGCCGCTTGAGCTGGTCGAAGATGTGCGAACGCATCGGCGCCATACCTGCACCACCGCCGATAAATACCATTTCGGCATCGGTCTCTTTCGCAAAGAACTCGCCAAACGGGCCGGAGATGGTTACCTTGTCGCCCGGTTTTAATGACCAGATATACGATGACATGATGCCCGGCGGCGCATGCGGTACCGCTGGCGGCGGCGTGGCGATACGCACGTTAAGCATGATGATACCCTTCTCTTCCGGGTAGTTCGCCATGGAGTAAGCACGAAGCGCGGGCTCTTTAACCTCAGAGACAAAGCGGAAGAGGTTGAATTTATCCCAGTCGGCACGGTATTCATCAGGCACATCGAAGTCAGCGTAGGCTACGGTGTGCTCCGGGCATTCAATCTGGATATAGCCCCCCGCCCGGAACGGAACGCTCTCTCCTTCAGGCACCCGCAGTTTAAGCTCTTTGATAAACGTGGCTTTGTTATCATTGGAGATAACTTCGCATTCCCATTTTTTAACGCCGAAAATCTCCTCCGGCAGTTCAATTTTCATGTTCTGGCGCACCGCGACCTGACAGGCCAGACGGCAGCCCTCTTTCGCCTCACGCTTGGTGATGTGCGACAGCTCAGTGGGCAGAATATCGCCACCGCCCTCTTTCACCTTTACGCGGCACTGCCCGCAGGAGCCACCGCCGCCGCAGGCCGAAGAGACGAAGATGCCGTTGCCGGCAAGCGTATTCAGCAGTTTATCGCCGGCTGGCGTGCGGATCTGGTTTTGCGGTTCATCGTTGATATCGATAATGACATCGCCGGAATTCACCAGCTTCGCACGCGCCACCAGAATCAACCCCGACAGCACCAGTACAATCAGCGTGAACATCGCCACGCCAAGCATAATTTCCATCAGTTAGCCCTTATAGCTGCACACCGGAGAAGGACATAAAGCCCAGCGCCATGAGACCGGTGGTGATAAAGGTGATCCCTAAGCCACGCAGGCCTGCAGGCACGTTGGCATATTTCATTTTTTCGCGGATCCCCGCCATGGTGACGATAGCCAGCATCCAGCCGATCCCGGAGCCGAAACCATACACAATTGATTCGCTGAAGTTGTAATCACGCTGAACCATAAACGAGACGCCACCGAAGATGGCGCAGTTCACCGCAATCAACGGCAGGAAGATCCCCAGTGCGTTGTAGAGTGACGGGAAATACTTATCAAGGATCATCTCAAGGATTTGCACCAGCGCCGCAATCACACCGATAAAGGTGATGAAGTTCAGGAAGCTGAGATCCACCCCCTCCACCAGCGCGCTGTCGCGCAGGACAAAGTTGTACACCAGGTTGTTGATCGGCACCGACAGGCCAAGCACCACGGTAACCGCTATGCCCAGGCCAAATGCTGTCGATACCTTTTTGGACACGGCAAGGAACGTACACATGCCGAGGAAGAACGCGAGCGCCATGTTTTCAACAAACACCGCGCGCACAAATAAACTCAGGTAATGAGCCATTGTCGGTTACTCCTTTTCCTGCTGTTCTGGCTTCAGGGTACGAATTAGCCAGATCAGCAAACCGATAATGAAAAATGCGCTTGGAGCCAGCAGGAACAGGCCGTTTGGCAGATACCAGCCGCCGTTCTGTACCGTGTCCAGCACCGTGATGCCAAACAGCTTACCGCTGCCAATCAACTCACGCAGGAACCCTACGGACAGCAGGATCACACCGTAGCCGAGGCCGTTGCCGATGCCGTCCATAAAGCTCGCCAGCGGGGGCATTTTCATGGCATAGCCTTCTGCACGTCCCATCACGATACAGTTGGTGATAATCAGGCCCACAAATACCGAAAGCTGTTTCGATATTTCATAGGCAAAGGCTCGCAGCAGCTGATCGACCACGATCACCAGCGAGGCGATGATCGCCATCTGCACGATGATCCTCACGCTGTTGGGGATATGGTGGCGGATCATCGAGATAAACATGCTGGAAAACGCGGTAACCAGCGTTACTGCCAACGTCATCACCACCGCCGTTTCCAGCTTGGTGGTCACCGCCAGGGCTGAACACACACCCAGCACCTGCAGCGTTATCGGGTTATTGGCTAAAAGTGGGCCAATCAGCACCTTTTTAACTTCTTTCAATTCACCCGTATCAGCCATGGTTCAGCGCTCCTTCACGTACATTTTTCAGGAAAGGACCAAAACCGAGTTCGCCCATCCAGAAATCAAAACTGTGCTGCACCCCTTTGGAGGTGAGCGTGGCCCCGGATAGGCCGTCAACAGCATAGACATCGTCAGGACGCGCAGACCCTTTCATCACCTTCAGCGCAGGCGCTCCGCTGTCGTCGAGCACTTTCTTCCCGACAAACTGCGCGCGCCAGTTAGGGTTCTCCACTTCACCACCAAGCCCCGGCGTTTCACCCTGGTCATAGTAGGTGATGCCTTTCACGGTGCGGCCATCCGTATCAAGCGCCACGAAGGCGTACATCATTGACCACAGGCCGTTGCCGTAGATGGGCAGTACCACTTCCTGCACCTGTTTTTGCTCATCACGTACGAGGTAGATTTCAGCCAGATTGCTGCGACGCTTAATACCCGCCGGATCCTGAGATGCGCCCAGCGTCATGCTCATCTGCGGGTCTTTTAATGCCAGCGCCTGGTTATATTTCGCCGGATCTTTATCCAGCAGTTGACCCGTTTTTAAATCCACCAGACGCGCGGTAATGCGCTCAGCAAAGACGGCCGACACATCGTCTGCACTCATCCCTTCCTGCATCAGCCCGGCGACGGCCAGGATGTTGCGCTGTTTATCCAGCGCGCGCTGCTCCTGCTGTCGCGGCTTTAACCCCACGGCAGAACCAGCCACCACAATGGAACAGACCAGACACAGGACCAGCACCACCAGCAGCGTTTTGCCGATGCTGTCGTTATTTTTGATTTCAGCCACGTGCCTTCCTCCGCTTAATGTTGGCGCGCACGACCAGATAATCGAACAGTGGTGCAAACAGGTTGGCAAACAGAATGGCCAACATCATCCCTTCCGGATAGGCCGGGTTGACCACACGAATCAGGACACACATCACCCCGATGAGCACGCCATAGCTCCATTTCCCTCTGTCAGTAAAGGAAGCTGAAACCGGATCGGTAGCCATGAACATCATGCCGAAGGCGAAACCGCCCAGCACCAGATGCCAGTACCAGGGCATGGAGAACATCGGGTTGGTGGCGGAACCGATAAGGTTGAACAGTGTGGCAGTCAGCACCATGCCGATCATGACACCGGCGACAATCCGCCAGGAGGCCACGCGACCAAACAGGATGATCGCCCCGCCAATCAAAATCATCAGCGTGGAGACCTCCCCAATGGAGCCCGGGATGTTGCCCATAAACGCATCAAACCAGGTCACGGGTTGGCCTGTCGCATTGTTCACCAGCGTTTCACCGCCGTGCGCCGCCCATTGTGAAAGCGGTGTCGCCCCAGAGAAGCCGTCCGCAGCGGTCCAGACCAGATCGCCGGAAATTTGTGCCGGATAGGCAAAGAACAGGAACGCACGCCCTGCCAGCGCAGGGTTGAGGAAGTTACGCCCGGTTCCCCCGAAGATCTCTTTCGCGATGACCACACCAAAGCTGATCCCCAGCGCGGCCTGCCAGAGCGGTAACGTTGGCGGGACAATCAGGGCAAACAGAATGGAAGTAACAAAGAAGCCTTCGTTGATCTCATGTTTACGAATAATGGCAAACAGCACTTCCCAGAACCCACCCACGATAAATACCGTGATGTAGATCGGCAGGAAGAACACCGCCCCCAGCGTCATCATGCTGATCCAGCCCGCGTCTGGGGCAAAACTTACGCCAAGCGACTGTGCCAGACGGTAATGCCAGTCAGACTGGATCACCTGCGCCAGTTGCTGAGCATCGTACAGATGATGCAGCGCCGGAATGGTCTGCAGCCCCACGTTGTACATGCCCCAGAACATTGCCGGGAAGACGGCAAACCAGACCAGAATCATCATTCGCTTCAGGTCGATGGCGTCACGAACGTGCGCCGCGCCTTTCGTCACCAGACCTGGCGTGTAGAAAATGGTCGTCGTCGCTTCATACAGCGGGTAGTACTTCTTCAGTTTACCCTCGGTAAAATGCGGCTCTATTTTTTCAAAGAGGTGTTTTAAGCCCATGGTTATCCTTCCTGCTCAATGCGGGTTAACACCTCGCGCAATACCGGTCCATATTCGTATTTTCCCGGACAGACATAGGTACAGAGCGCCAGATCTTCTTCGTCCAGCTCCAGGCAACCCAGCGCCTGGGCGCTGTCGGTGTCCCCGGCAAGCAGATCGCGCAGCAGCACGGTGGGCAGAATATCGAGCGGCATTACACGCTCGTAGTTGCCAATCGGCACCATGGCACGCTCACCGCCGTTTGTGCTGGTGGAGAAGTTGAACAGCTTATGACGCAGGAAGTGGCCGAGCGTGGTGCGGGTGACGGAATACTTTTCTGCACCTGGCAGCACCCAGCCGAAGAGCTCTTTCTCACGCCCTTCCAGCACAATGCTCACCTGCAGATGGAAGCGCCCCAGATAGGCCTGCGGCCCAACGGCATGACGGCCGCTGAGTACCGAACCGGAAATCAGACGGTTTTCACCCGCTTTGGTTTCGTCGTCCAGCAGTTCATTGATATCCGCACCCAACAGCGTTGTCACCAGGCGCGGGTTTGCCGCCTGCGGCCCGCCAATCGCGATCACTCGCTCTGTGCAGAGCTTACCGGTGGTAAAGAGTTTGCCGATGGCAATCACGTCCTGATAGTTAAGGTGCCAGACCTGTTTTGTCAGGCTGACCGGCTCAAGGAAGTGAATATGCGTTCCCGCCAGCCCCGCCGGATGCGGGCCTGCAAATTCATTAAACGTCACCTGTCCCTGCGGATGGCCGCCAAGTTTACCGGCACTGGCCTGGCACACGTGGACTTTCCCGGGCGTCAGCCGCGTGAGAACGGTCAGCCCGGCATCAAAAGCCTGACGTTGTGCCAGAATAACCGGCTGCGGGTCTGCACTGAGTGGGTTGGTGTCGATTGCCGTAACGAAGATAGCGGCCGGAACCGTGCCAGGCACAGGCGTTTTGCTGAAAGGGCGTGTGCGAAATGCGGTCCACAAACCGGCGTCCAGCAGTTGCGCCTGAACGGTTTCACGGCTCAACGCCGCGAGGTCTGCGGCCTCATAATGGGCAAACTCACGCTGTTCATCCCCTTCAATGCGGATAACTACCGACTGCAACACGCGACGTTCGCCACGGTTGATCGCCACAACGGTGCCGCTGGCAGGGGCGGTAAACATCACGCCGGGATTTTTTTTATCTTCGAAGAGCGCCTGCCCTTTAATGACGCGATCGTCCTGCTGGACCAGCATTGAGGGGCGCATCCCCACGTAATCGTCGCCCAGAATGGCAACATGGCGAACGCTTGCGCCTGCCGAAACGTGCTGTTCGGGCACGCCTGCGATGGGCAGGTCAAGTCCTTTTCTTATTTTAAACATGTGGTTAGCAAGTTTCCGTGAACAACTATTCTGAGGGCGTGAAGTGTACCATTTCCGGCGTTTTCCGGGCAGATAAAACGCCGCTGCAGGTGTCAAATTGCGAACTGATACGCAAAGTTCCTGGAGCCAGCGCGATTTTGATGGGTTATAAAGTAAAACTAATTTGTAAACTAACAGCTCCGCTCTTGCGAAAATCTATAGCGGTGCTAATGTGAGCGCTCCTAACAGATTAATCTGATTTCGGGTCTCTTTTGCCGTTCTGGCAAGTTGGTCTTAGTTTTATCAAGGAACTTGTAGTATGCGTAAAATCGCATTGTTCATTGCGATGCTCCTGATTCCGTGCGTGTCGTTTGCCGGGCTGCTCAGCAGCAACAGTTCAACCACGCCTGTGAGCAAAGAATATAAACAGCAGCTAATGGGATCCCCCGTTTATATTCAAATCTTCAAGGAAGAACGCACACTCGACCTGTTTGTAAAAATGGGTGAGACATATCAGCTGCTCGACAGCTACAAGATTTGTAACTACTCCGGTGGTCTGGGGCCAAAACAGCGTCAGGGCGATTTCAAAAGCCCGGAAGGGTTTTACAACGTTCAGCGTAACCAGCTAAAACCGGATAGCCGTTTCTATAAAGCGATTAATATCGGCTTCCCGAATGCCTTTGACCGTGCGCACGGTTACGAAGGTAAATATCTGATGATCCACGGTGCCTGTGTGTCCATCGGCTGTTACGCGATGACCGATTCCGGCATTGATGAGATTTTCCAGTTTGTCACGGGCGCACTGGTCTTTGGTCAGCCAAACGTTCAGGTCAGCATCTATCCGTTCCGCATGACCGATGCCAACATGGCGCGTCACAAGTACTCTTACTACGCGGATTTCTGGAAACAGCTAAAACCGGGCTATGACTATTTCGAGCAGACGCACAAGCCGCCTGTCGTCTCGGTTGTGGATGGCCGTTATGTGGTCAGCAAACCACTAAGCCACGAAGTTGTCCACCCACAGCTGGCATCAAATTACACGGTCCCCGAGACAAAATAATACCCACTCGCCTGGCATAATCTTCTGCCAGGTCTCGTTGCCGGTCAGCGGCTGCGTGGCGATAACAGTGACCACATCATTTGGTGTGGTCTCTTTCTGAAAATCAATTTCCACATCCTGATCGAGCAGTTTTGCCACGCCAAACGGTGCACGGCGGGTGATCCAGAACAGGTTCGTCGAGCAGAACGCCATCACATAGCGCCCGTCAGACAACAGCATGTTAAACACGCCCTTCTCGCGCAGTTCAGACGCCAGCGACGCAATGTATTTAAATACCGCAGCCATGTTGCCAGGGGTGCGCGGATAACGCTCTGTTAGCTTATGCAGCAGCCAGCAAAAGGCTTTTTCGCTGTCGGTTTCGCCAACCGGGCGAAAATTACCGGTCTCCAGCGACTTATAGCCCGTAAGTTGCCCGTTATGCGCGTAGGTCCAGTTACGGCCCCACAGCTCACGGGTAAACGGATGGGTGTTTTCGAGCGCCACTTCGCCGCGGTTTGCCTGACGAATATGGGCGATTACCGAGCAGGATTTAATGGGGTAATCCTGCACCAGTTTGGCAATCGGTGAGTTAAAGCTGGGTTGTGGATCCTTGAACGTGCGACACCCTTTGCCTTCGTAGAAGGTGATACCCCAGCCGTCTTTATGCGGCCCGGTTCCCCCACCGCGCTGTACCAGCCCGGTGAAACTAAAGCAGATATCGGTTGGCACATTGGCGCTCATCCCGAGCAGTTCGCACATAGATTACCTCCACTCCACAACTGCGGGGGGCACCGGTGCCCCCCAGCGAAGCCTTACTTAACCATCTCTTTTTCGATCAGCTGGATCAGGATGTGGATCACTTTGATGTGAATTTCCTGAATGCGGTCAGCATAACCGAAGTGCGGAACACGGATTTCAACGTCCGCGGTACCGTCCATCTTACCGCCATCTTTGCCCGTCAGGGTGATGACTTTCATCCCTTTTTCACGCGCCGCCGCAATCGCTTTGATCACGTTACCAGAGTTGCCCGAAGTGGAGATACCCAGCAGCACGTCACCTTCACGACCAACCGCTTCAACGTAGCGGGAGAAGATGTAGTCGTAACCGAAATCGTTGCCCACGCAGGAGATGTGGCTCACGTCGGAGATCGCAATCGCCGGGTAGCCCGGACGGTTTTCACGATAACGCCCGGTCAGCTCTTCTGCGAAGTGCATAGCGTCGCAGTGGGACCCCCCGTTACCGCAGGAGAGCACTTTGCCACCGGCTTTGAAACTGTCGGCCAGCAGGACCGCCGCGCGCTGAATAGCGTGAATATTGGCATCATCTTTCAGAAAGTTAGCCAGCGTTTCCGCCGCTTCGTTCAGTTCGTTACGAATAAGATCCTGGTACATGAGGATAATCCTTCAGTATTGATGAGATAACACAGTGGAGTGTACCGGATAGCAATAAAAGCGAGAAGCTAAAGGCATGCGAATCGTCTGACGTTTTGTGTTTTCGTGCCGGCAAACAAACGAACAATGTGAACCAGGTTGTAATTATTTTGTAAACACATTGCTAAAGGAAATAACATCAACTACAACCATATCATCACAAGTGGTCAGACCTCCTACAAGCAAGGGAGCTTTTCTTTATGATGATTTTGAGCATTCTCGCAACCGTTGTCCTGCTCGGTGTGCTGTTCTATCACCGTGTAAGTTTATTCCTGAGCAGCCTGATTCTTCTGGCCTGGACGGCTGCGCTTGGCGTCGCAGGTCTCTGGAATATCTGGCTTTTAGTGCCGCTGGCCATCATCCTTCTGCCGTTTAACTTTGCCCCGATGCGTAAGTCGATGATCTCCGCGCCGGTATTCAAAGGTTTCCGCAAAGTGATGCCACCGATGTCGCGCACCGAGAAAGAAGCGATTGACGCCGGTACCACCTGGTGGGAAGGCGATCTGTTCCAGGGCAACCCGGACTGGAAAAAACTGCATAACTACCCGCAACCGCGTCTGACAGCGGAAGAACAAGCCTTTATTGACGGCCCGGTAGAAGAAGCCTGCCGTATGGCCAATGACTTTGCCATCACCCATGAAATGGCCGACCTGCCGCCGGAACTGTGGGCATACCTGAAAGAGCATCGCTTCTTCGCGATGATCATCAAAAAAGAGTATGGCGGTCTGGAATTCTCCGCGTACGCTCAGGCTCGCGTGCTGCAAAAACTGGCTGGCGTCTCCGGGATCCTGGCGATCACCGTGGGCGTACCTAACTCCTTAGGCCCGGGCGAACTGCTGCAGCATTACGGTACAAAAGAGCAGAAAGATCACTATCTGCCGCGTCTGGCACGCGGTCAGGAAATTCCATGCTTCGCACTGACCAGCCCGGAAGCGGGTTCCGATGCAGGCGCCATCCCGGATACCGGTGTGGTCTGCATGGGCGAATGGCAGGGCGAACAGGTGCTGGGTATGCGCCTGACCTGGAACAAACGCTACATTACGCTCGCGCCTGTCGCTACCGTGCTGGGCCTGGCGTTTAAACTCTCCGACCCGGAAAAACTGCTGGGTGGTGAAGAAGATCTGGGCATTACCTGTGCGCTGATCCCCACCTCTACCCCGGGCGTTGAAATTGGTCGTCGCCACTTCCCGCTGAACGTGCCGTTCCAGAACGGTCCGACCCGCGGTCAGGATATCTTTGTCCCGATTGATTACATCATCGGTGGGCCGAAAATGGCCGGTCAGGGCTGGCGTATGCTGGTGGAATGTCTGTCCGTTGGTCGCGGCATTACTCTGCCGTCGAACTCAACCGGCGGGCTGAAATCGGTGGCGATGGGGATTGGTGCCTACGCGCACATCCGTCGTCAGTTCAAAATCTCCATCGGCAAGATGGAAGGGATCGAAGAGCCGCTGGCGCGTATCGCAGGCAACGCCTACGTGATGGATGCCGCCGCGTCGTTAATTACCTACGGCATTATGCTGGGTGAAAAACCGGCCGTACTGTCCGCGATTGTGAAGTACCACTGCACCCACCGCGCACAGCAGTCGATCATTGATGCAATGGATATCGCAGGTGGTAAAGGCATTATGCTCGGCGAAGGCAACTTCCTGGCGCGTGGCTATCAGGGCGCACCGATCGCCATCACCGTAGAAGGGGCAAACATCCTGACCCGCAGCATGATGATCTTCGGCCAGGGGGCGATTCGCTGCCATCCGTACGTGCTGGAAGAGATGGCCGCCGCGCAGAACAACGACGTGGATGCCTTCGACAAGCTGCTGTTCAAACACATCGGTCATGTAGGCAGCAATAAAGTGCGCAGCTTCTGGCTGGGTCTGACCCGCGGGCTGACCAGCGCCACGCCAACCCATGATGCGACAAAACGTTATTACCAGCATCTGAACCGGCTGAGCGCCAACCTGGCGCTGCTGTCCGACGTCTCCATGGCAGTGCTGGGCGGTAGCCTGAAGCGTCGCGAGCGCATCTCTGCCCGTCTGGGTGATGTGCTGAGCCAGCTCTACCTGGCTTCTGCGGTACTGAAACGCTACGACGACGAAGGCCGTCAGGAAGCGGATCTGCCGCTGGTGCACTGGGGGGTGCAGGATGCGCTGTATCAGGCCGAGCAGGCGATTGACGATCTGCTGGTGAACTTCCCTAACCGTCTGGTGGCAGGTGCCCTGCGCGTGGCGATCTTCCCGACCGGTCGTCATCATCTGGCGCCGTCTGACAAGCTGGATCATAAAGTGGCGAAGATCCTGCAGGTACCGAGCGCAACCCGCTCACGTATCGGCCGCGGTCAGTATCTGGCGCCAACGCCACATAACCCGGTGGGTCTGCTGGAAGAGGCGCTGCTGGACGTGATGACCGCCGACCCGATTCACCAGAAGATCTGTAAACAGCTGGGCAAAAACCTGCCGTTTACCCGCCTGGATGAACTGGCGAAACAGGCGCTGGCGGGTGGCATCATTGACAACAGCGAAGCCGCACTCCTGGTGAAAGCCGAAGAGAGCCGTCTGCGCAGCATTAACGTCGATGATTTCGAACCGGATGAGCTGGCGACACAGCCGGTAAAGCTGCCGGAGAAACACCGCAAACCTGAAGCCGCTTAACGCGTTTCGTCCTGAAAAACCCCGCCACGTGCGGGGTTTTTTATTGCCATCTTTTCTCTTTATGTCGTGCTACAGTGTCAAAAAGGGTCGTTTGAGGAGTCTGAATTGTGCCTGGTCTGAAGATTTCTATTTTGCAGCAACCTTTAGTGTGGATGGATGGCCCTGCCAACCTGCGCCACTTTGATCGTCAACTGGAAGGCATTACCGGGCGCGATGTGATTGTCCTGCCGGAGATGTTCACCACGGGCTTCGCGATGGAAGCCGCACAACAGTCGATGCCGCAGGATGAGGTGGTCGCCTGGATGCACGCCAAAGCGCAGCAGACCAACGCGCTAATCGCCGGGAGTGCCGCCCTGCAAACGGAACGCGGCCCGGTGAACCGCTTCCTGCTGGTTGAGCCGGAGGGGAAGGTCCATTTTTACGATAAGCGCCACCTGTTCCGCATGGCCGATGAGCATCATCACTACGAAGCAGGTCATGAACGTGTGGTGTTTGAATGGCGCGGCTGGCGTATTCTGCCGCTGGTCTGCTACGACCTGCGCTTCCCGGTCTGGTCGCGCAACCGCAACGATTACGACCTGGCGCTGTATGTCGCCAACTGGCCTGCGCCGCGCTCCCTGCACTGGCAGTCGCTGCTGGTGGCACGCGCAATTGAAAACCAGGCGTACGTGGTGGGGTGTAACCGCGTGGGAACAGACGGCAACGGACATCACTACCGGGGCGATAGCCGGGTGGTGAATCCGCAGGGCGAGATCATCGCCACCGCCGAACCGCATCAGGCGACGCGCATTGATGCCGAGCTGTCGTTGACGGCGCTAAAGGAGTATCGCGAGAAGTTTCCGGCGTGGCAGGATGCGGATCCGTTTAGTATTGGGTGACATTTTCCCCTCACCCCAACCCTCTCCCAAAGGGAGAGGGAGGATAAAAGATCAACTCACCAGCGCCTGCCCGTCTTTGCGGCTCTCCGTCGCGGCCACGTAGTGCCCTTCCGGCATCCGGTAAATCACCTGCGCACCGCCAAAGTTATACTCCTGGAGCGGATCTTCCACGACGATGTGGTGGCCACGTTCACGCAGGGCAGCAATGGTGTTGCGATCGAACGTCGATTCGACGATCACCTCCCGGCCCTGCACCACGCGCCAGCGCGGGGCGTCGATTGCCGCCTGCGGGTTTTGCCCGTGCAGCATGATCCGCAGCGCCATCTGCATATGCCCTTGCGCCTGCATTGGCCCACCCATCACACCAAAAGACATCAGCGGCTGGCCGTTGCCGTCCATCGCAAAACCCGGAATGATGGTGTGGAACGGACGCTTGCTGCCCGCCAGCGCGTTCGGGTGCTTCGGATCCAGCACAAATCCGCAGCCGCGGTTTTGCAGGCTGATGCCGGTATCCGGTACCACAATCCCTGAACCAAAGCCCATATAGTTGGACTGGATAAACGAAACCATCATCCCGCTGGCATCCGCGGTGCTGATGTAGACCGTGCCGCTCTGCGTCGGCGAACCGTACTCAAAATCCGAGGCTTTATCAGGGTCGATAAGCGCCGCGCGCGATTTCAGATAATGGTCGCTCAGCAGCTCTTTAGCCGCAAACTCCATGTGCGCTTCATCCGCCACGTAGCGGTCGAGATCCGCCAGCGCCAGCTTCATCGCCTCAATGGATAAATGCAGGGATTGCACGGAGTCCGGATGATGGTGCTCAATGCCGCACTGCTCCAGAATGCCGAGCGCAATCAACGTGGCGATCCCCTGCCCGTTCGGCGGCAGCTCCTGCACCGAACCGCCGGCAAAGTCACGCGACAACAGATCCACCCAGTCCACACGATGGTTCGCCAGATCCTCAGCCGTCAGATGTGCGCCGTGCGCTTTGGCGAAGGCGGCAATTTTCTGCGCCAGCTCGCCCCGGTAAAACGCCTCGCCGTTGGTTTTTGCAATCAGCTCCAGCGAGTTCGCCTGCGCCGGGTTACGAAAGATCTCCCCTACGCGCGGGGCGCGGCCTTCCGGTGCGAAGCAGGCGCTAAAGCCCGGCTGGTCTTTGAGCTTGTTATAACCGCGCTGCCAGAGATGGCCAATCAGCGGCGAGACCGGGAAACCGTTACGCGCATACTCAATGGCAGGCTGCGCCAGCGTGGTCAGCGGCAGCGTGCCAAAACGTTCCGCCAGCGCCACCCAGCCCGATACCGCACCGGGCACGGTTACCGCATCCCAGCCGATTTCCGGCATCGCCGTTTTGCCAGCGAACAGATCTGCATGCCAGCTCGCAGGCGAACGGCCAGAGGCGTTCAGGCCGTGGAGCTTTTCACCATCCCAGACGATGGCGAAGGCATCGCTGCCAATCCCGTTACCGGTGGGTTCAACCACCGTCAGCGCCATCGCGGTGGCGACAGCCGCATCAACGGCGTTGCCGCCCAGCTGCAGCATCTTCATCCCCGCCTGCGCCGCCAGCGGCTGCGAGGTGGCTACCGCGTTATGGCCCATCATCGGCGGGCGTCGTGAAGCGTAACCGGACGTAAAATCAAGCGCTTTGGTCATCATGACTCCTTAGTCGTGGCGCGGATCGAGCGCATCGCGCAGCCCGTCGCCGAGTAAATTAAAGCCCTGCACGGCAAGGAAAATCGCCACGCCGGGGAAGACGGACATCCAGGGCGCCTGCTCAAGGAAGCCTTTGGCGGTGTTAAGCATTGAGCCCCAGGAGGGGTTTGGCGGCTGCTGCCCCAGACCCAGAAACGAGAGACTGGCTTCGGCGATAATCGCCGAGGCAATGGCCAGCGTGGCCTGCACCAGAATGGGTGACATGACGTTCGGCAGGACATATTTGATGATGATCCAGCGATCCGGCAGGCCAATTGCCCGCGCGCCGTCGATGTACTCTTCGTTGCGAATGGCGATCACCTGGCCGCGCGTGAGACGGGCGAAGATCGGCATCGCGGAAAGGCCAATGGCGATCATGGCGTTGGTCAGGCTTGGCCCTAAAAACGCCCCGAGGGCGATCGCCATGATCAGAAACGGACAGGCCAGCAGCGCTTCGATAACGCGTGAGATCACCCCATCCCACATCTTCTGAAAGTAACCAGCCACCAGCCCCAGCGGCACGCCGATGACCACGGCGATGACTACCGACATACACCCCGCCATCAGCGAGGTTCTGGCTCCCCAGATAATGCGGGATAAAATATCGCGCCCCAGCTCGTCGGTACCGAACCAGTACATCGCCGAGGGCGCTTTACGCACCGCGAGGAAATTCGCCTTCACCGGATCGAACGGCGCGATCCACGGCGCCAGCAGCGCCACCAGCACAAAGAAGCCCACAATCACCGCGCCGATCACCGCGCTTTTATTGGCGAGAAATTTTTTCAGCACCCGGTTCTGCGCGCGGGGCAGAACCGGCGCAACGGTTTGAGTTGTCAGTTCCGCCATGGTTAACCTCGCATTTTCGGATTGATGAGAACGTACAGCACATCGGCCAGCAGGTTCAGCAGCAGGAAGCCAATCGCCACGATCAGCACCACGCCCTGCACCACCGCGTAGTCGCGGTTAAACACCGAGTCGACGATCATTTTGCCAAATCCCGGAATGGTGAAGACCTGCTCGGTCAGCACCGCGCCGCCCAGCAGCTCGCCGAACAGCAGCGTGGTAAGCGTGATCACCGGTACCAGCGCGTTGCGAAACGCATGCTTGATAATGACGGCTTTTGGCAGCAGCCCTTTGGCCCGCGCGGTGCGGATGTAGTCAGCTTTGAGCACGGCGATCATGGAGGCGCGGGTATGGCGCATCAGCGTGGCCGCCAGCCCGGTGCCGAGCACGGCGGCAGGCAGCAGCAACGTCCGCAGGTTCTGCACCGGATCTTCACTAAACGGCACAAACCCGGACGCTGGCAGCCACTGCAGATTGACCGAAAAGACCAGTATCAGCAGGATCCCGAGCCAGAAGTGCGGTATCGAGATCCCGGAGATCGCCACAAAGTTCGCCCCGTGATCGACCCAGCTGTTTTTGTTCACCGCCGCGAGGATCCCCATGCTGATGCCGAACACCAGGGCGATGATCATCGCCAGCAGCGACAGCTCCAGCGTGACCGGCAGTTTGCTGGCGATAAGCTCGGTCACCGGTTCGTGCGTGCGTAAGGAGACCCCTAGATCGCCCTGCAGCGCGCGCGTCAGCCAGTGGAAATACTGCACCGGGATGGGCGCATCCAGATTGAGCTCAGCGCGCAGCTGGGCGATCACCGCCGGATCGCGCTCTTCGCCCGCTATGGCGATGAGCGGATCGCCGGGCAGCAGCTTCTGCAGCCCGAACACCATCATACTCACCAGCAATAGCGTCGGAATGGCCAGCAGCAGCCGTTTGCAAATCAGTTCCAGCATGGTCTCTCCTCGGGACGGTTATTTCGCCAGCGTCACACCGGCCAGACGCACGATGCCGTCCGGGTACGGCTTAAAGCCCTGCACGCTTTTGTTCAGGCCGAAAATGCGCGGCTCGAAGTAGAGGTAGGCAACAGGCATGTCGGTTTGCAGCTGCTTCACTACCTTGTCGTACAGCGGCTGGCGAACGGCTTTATCGTTGCTGAGACGCGCCTGGGTCAGCCACTCATCGACCTGCGCATTGCTGTAACGGCCGTCGTTAAGCGTCCCTTTGCTGTGGATAAAACCGTAGATGCTGCCATCCGGGTCCGGGCGTCCTGACCAGCCGGAGAAGCTCAGCTGGTAATCACCGCTCTGCTGGCGATCGAGCAGCGTGGCGAACTCGGTCATCTGCAGATTCAGGGTAAAGCCCGCCTCAGCCACCATCGCCTGCAATACCTGGCCGACCTGCTGCGAGGTTGGGTTGTTCGGCACCAGCAGATTCACATTCAGCGGCGTCGCGACGCCTGCGGCTTTAAGCAGCGCTTTCGCCTTGTCGACGTCACGCGGGGGCACCGGCAGGTTGACGTGATACGGGCTTACCGTCGAAAACGGCTGGTTGGCAGGCGTATAGAGTCCTTCAAAGACCACCTGATTGAGCGCATCGCGGTCAATGGCCTGAGAGAACGCTTCACGCACGCGGGCGTCCTTGAACGGATCGTTCGCTGGCACCTTGCCATTATTGATATTGAAGGTGATGCCCTGATACCCGAGGCCGGTCACCTTCGCCAGCGCCAGCTTGCTGTCGGCTTCGACGGTTTTAACGTCGCTGGCAGCAATGCCCTCGGTCAGATCGAGATCGCCCGCGCGCAGGTTCGCCAGACGCACGGAGGCATCCGGGATCGGCAGGTAGATGATCTTGTCGAAGTGGTAAGCGTCTTTATTCCAGTAGTTGTCGAAACGAGTCAGAACAATGCGGTCCTGGGAGACGCGGCTGTCGAATTTATAAGGACCGGAGCAGACGGGATGGGCGGCAAAGTCCGGCTTTTTCGCCGCTTCGGGGGCCATCATCGCCCCGGCGCGGTCGGTGAGCTGCATTAACAGGGCAGCATCGGGGGTTTTCAGGTGCAGGGCGATCTGCATCGGGCCGGTGACCTCAACGGACTCCACGGACGATATTTCACTTTTACGCAGAGAGCCTTTTAAGGTCAGCGCCCGGTCGAGGTTGTATTTTGCCGCTGCCGCATCGAATTTTTCGCCGTCATGGAAGGTGACGCCCTCACGCAAATTGAAGGTCAGGGTTTTGCCATCCTCGCTCCAGGTCCACTCTTTCGCCAGACCCGGCACCACTTTCAGGTTTTCGTCCACATCCACCAGCCTGTCGCACAGGGAGGCAAAAACGAAGCGGCCATAATAGGTGCGCGCCAGATGCGGATCGAGCATATCCGGGTCTGCACCCAGACCTACTCGCAGCACGCTTTCAGCCTGGGCGGGCAGCGCCGCGCCGAGCAACATAACACTTCCCAGTACGGTCAAAAGAGAATTACGCATTGTCATTATCATGAGTTCCTTGAAGGAAGGGAGGAGTGAGAGGCCGCGTGTTCAAACAGCGCGCGGCGGCGCAGAAAGGCGGCAGACGGCGGTGCTATCTGGATAACACTGCGATCGCGGTTAATCTCCTGCCAGCGGTGGCAGGCAATCTGGCGTCCGCCTTCCAGCACCTGGTTAATGGGCTCGGCAAGGCGACATTCATCCGTGGCATACGGACAACGGGTATGGAATCGGCACCCGGACGGGGGATCGGCCGGGTTCGGTAAATCCCCTTGCAGCAACGGGGCTGCGCGTCGGGCGCCCGGCTGCATCTGCGGTGCAGAGGCGATGAGCGCCTGGGTGTAAGGATGGAGAGGCGCGTCAAAGATCTCGTCGACGCTGGCAAGCTCAACGATCTGCCCGAGATACATCACTGCCACGCGGTCGCTCATATGGCGGATGACCGCCAGGCCGTGGGCAACAATCACCATCGTTAGCCCCAGCTGATGCTTCAGGCTTTCCAGCAGATTGATCACCTGCGCCTGCACGGAAACATCCAGCGCCGAGACGGGCTCGTCACCCAGCAGCAGTTTTGGCCCGGAGGCCAGCGCACGCGCAATACCAATGCGCTGGCGTTGCCCACCTGAAAACTC
Organism: Enterobacter cloacae complex sp. 382A5; assembly: GCF_050031095.1. NCBI lineage: Bacteria > Pseudomonadati > Pseudomonadota > Gammaproteobacteria > Enterobacterales > Enterobacteriaceae > Enterobacter > Enterobacter cloacae complex sp. 382A5. The sequence goes on along the minus strand of NZ_JBLGVK010000001.1, from coordinate 909,233 downwards.
GTGCGGAAAACGCGCCGCCCAGGCGGCAGGCAGACCCACGGTTTTAAGCAGTTCCGCAACGCGATAGTGACGATCGGCTTTTTTCATTTCCTGATGCAGCCACAGCGGCTCACCCACAATCTGCTCAACCGTCATGCGCGGGTTTAGCGACGCAAAAGGATCCTGAAAAATAATCTGTAATTCCCGGCGCAGCTGGTTGAGACGAGCTCCTGAGGCGTGTGTGATCTCTTCCCCCTGATAAAACACGCGTCCTTCGCTGGCAGCCAGCAAACGCAGCAGCAGACGGCCGAGCGTGGATTTGCCGGACCCGGACTCCCCGACAATCGCCAGCGTTTCGCCGGGCATCACGGAGAGGGAGACGCGATCCACCGCCGTCACAAAGCGGGCTGGAGTAAGAAGCTTCTTCGGGCCGGGGAAGCGCTTGCTCAGGTCACGGGCTTCAAGAATGGGCGTGGTCATGCAATCTCTCCCAGCGCAATGTGTTGTTCCAGCGGCACGCGGAAGCAGGCGACCAGATGGTCAGCCCCTTGCGCCGTGAGCGACGGTTTTTCGTTATGGCAGCGCGTTTGCGCGAAGGGGCAGCGGGTCGCGAAGCGGCAACCTTTCGGCATGGATTCCGCCAGGGGAACCGCGCCGGGAATGGTGGCGAGCGGCCCTTTACGCGCGCCCGCGGACGGAATAGAGCCCATCAGACCAATGGTGTACGGGTGCTGCGGATCGGCAAAGATGGCCTCGACGCTCCCCTGCTCCACCACCTGCCCGGCATACATCACCGCCACCTGCTGCGCCACTTCCGCCACCACGCCTAAATCATGGGTGATCATCAGCACCGCCGTACCGGTCTCCTCTTTTAAGGTGTTGAGCAGTGCGAGGATTTGCGCCTGAATGGTGACGTCCAGCGCGGTGGTCGGCTCGTCGGCAATCAACAAACGCGGATGGTTAATCAGCGCCATCGCAATCATCACGCGCTGGCGCATGCCGCCGGAAAGCTGGTGCGGATACGCTTTCAAACGCATCTCTGCCGCCGGGATCTGCACCTTCTCCAGGATTTGCAGCGCGGTATTCATCGCCTGTGCACGCGAAACGTTCTGATGGCGCATAACCGCTTCGCTGAGCTGGTCCCCAAGGGTAAAGGCGGGGTTGAGCGACGTCATCGGCTCCTGGAAAATCATCGCCAGCTCGTTACCGCGGAGATCGGCATATTCCCGCGGGGAGAGCTTTCGCAGATCGTGGCGACGAAACTGCATATCGCCGCTGACAATCTGCGCGCTGGCGGGTAATAGCCCCATCAGCGCTAAGGAGGTGATACTTTTCCCGCAGCCGGACTCCCCCACCAGCGCCAGCGTTTCACCCGCTTTGACCGTCAGCGAGATACCGTCAAGCACACTCACCGGCGATCCGGCGAACTTAACGTTGAGGTTTTGCAGGCGCAGTACCGGAGTGGCTTCCTTAAACGGAATCGTCGTCATAGCGTGATGTCGTCCTCAAGGTGGATCGCCTGTATCAGGGCGTTTTGCAGGCTAAGCAGATGTTCGCGCATGGCGGCCGCTGCTTCGTTGGGCTGGCGATGGATAATCGCGGACATGATTTTATGATGATGGTCGTTGTAGACATCGACCCGTTCGGGGGTTCGGGCAAGCTCACGCAAATGCTGCCAGCCTGGCTCACGCCTGACGGCATCAATGGCATCAAAAAGACCGAGCATCAGGCGATTGCCTGCGGCCTCCGCAATGGCGCGGTGAAAGGCGCTGTCCCACAGTTCATTCAGATCGCGGTCGTCCGGGCTGACCTTATCGATGCGTTCCAGCATGCGCTGCATGAGCGCGAGGTTTTCCCTGGTGGCACGCAGTGCCGCAAGCCGGGCTAAGCCGGGTTCGAGCTGTAGACGAGCTTCCATCACTTCCAGAAGGTTGGTTTGCTGAACCAATCCCTGAAGGGCCAGCGGTTCCACAGGCGCAGCAGGACCAATAAAAGTGCCTTTGCCCTGCTTACGCCAGATCCGCCCCTCTTCTTCCAGCACATCCAGCGCACGACGTACTTCACGTCGTCCTACGCCGAGAGTTTCCGACAGCTCACGTTCCGTGGGCAGCGGAAGGCCTGGTGTTGACTCGTGCTGGTGAATAAGACCGCGCAATTGTTCAAGCGCGGTGCTGGAATTTGCCAGAAACCGTGACGGTTTTTCCATATTGGTTCGCTCGCTTTCATCATGACTTTATTGTTATTAACGATAAGTTATTGATATGAGGCGCTACTTATCGTGCTAATGATTAAGCAATAAACGAACCAATATAATATTGGTTCATGAGCTTTTATGAACAACACAGGCAAATGAATGATTTTGTGATAATTATATTTACAACTAGACACAATCTGACGGGAAGGCAAAAGATAACACGGTGAAAGAATGCACAAACCTAGTGCGAATTATGCACTTAAGTTGTGCAAATGTTAATTAATTGCACCATAAAATATAACTTTTGATTAACAAAAAGGAAGTGTGATATGAAGAGGATGTCCAAACGACAAAGGCCTGAATCATTTCTGATTCAGGCCTTTTGAATAGTGGCGGAACGGACGGGACTCGAACCCGCGACCCCCTGCGTGACAGGCAGGTATTCTAACCGACTGAACTACCGCTCCGCTGTGTTCCCTTGGGAACGAGGCGCATATTACGGTTTGCCTCTGAACTCGTCAACGCTTTTTCTCACGTTTTGAATCGTTTGCTGCAAAAATCACCCGAACGGTGATTTTACAGGCATTCTGGCATGCCTTACGCACGCCACATACAGCTTCCGCCCTTCTTCTGGACCAGATCCAGACGAGATTCGTGGTTGAGAAGCTCTTCATCACTCGCTAAAACAACCCGCAAGCGGCTGGCCTGACGAACAACACGCTGAATTCCCGCTTCGCCCTGCGTCTGCTGAGATTCATTCTCCATGCTGAACTTCATTGACGTTTGACCGCCGGTCATCGCCAGATAGACATCCGCCAGGATCTGGGCATCGAGCAATGCCCCGTGCAGCGTTCGCTTGGTGTTGTCTATTTCATAACGTGAACAGAGCGCATCGAGGCTGTTACGCTTGCCGGGGAACATCTTCCTGGCCAGCGCCAGGCTGTCAGTGACCTTGCAGAAGGTGTTCGTTTTGGGGATATCGCGCTGGAGCTTACTAAACTCGTAGTCCATAAAGCCGATATCGAACGAGGCGTTGTGAATGACGAGCTCTGCGCCTTTGATGTAGTCCAGAAATTCGTCCGCCACCTCCGCGAAGGTCGGTTTATCCAGCAAGAACTCATCGGCAATACCATGAACGCCGAACGCTTCTGGATCCACCAGCCGATCGGGTTTGAGATAGACGTGGAAGTTGTTCCCCGTCAGACGACGGTTCACCACTTCAACAGCACCGATCTCAATGATTTTGTGCCCTTCGTAGTGCGCGCCGATCTGGTTCATACCAGTGGTTTCGGTATCAAGAACAATCTGGCGAGTAATTGCAGTGCTCATAGCGGTCATTTATGTCAGACTTATCGTTTAACTGAACGTTTCAAATACAGGAAGTCTACCAGAGATGCGTAAACAGGTAGAAATTTTCACCGATGGATCTTGTCTCGGTAACCCAGGGCCTGGCGGCTATGGCGCGATTATGCGCTATCGTCAGCACGAAAAAACTTTTAGTGAAGGGTATTTCCTGACCACCAACAACCGCATGGAGTTGATGGCGGCCATCGTGGCGCTGGAAGCCTTAAAAGAACATTGTGACGTGGTGCTCAGTACCGACAGCCAGTACGTGCGCCAGGGGATCACCCAGTGGATCCACAACTGGAAAAAACGCGGCTGGAAGACGGCAGATAAGAAGCCCGTCAAGAATGTCGATCTCTGGAAACGACTGGATGCGGCACTGGGCCAGCATAATATTAAGTGGGAATGGGTAAAAGGCCATGCCGGCCACCCGGAAAACGAGCGCTGCGATGAACTGGCGCGGACGGCGGCCGCTAACCCGGCACATGAGGACGCGGGCTATCAGCCTGAATCCTGATTACGGTTTTCTGTACTGCCGCGTGGCCCCCACGGTCTGGCGGATCGGCGTTTTGGTTTTGCTCTGCTTCATCGGGTTAAGCGTCAGGGGAATGGTTCGCTTACGCGCAACGATAAACTGCATGCAGCCTAATGCGGGCAAATGGGTACTCAGCAAAACGCCCCCTTTTCTGGCCCAGGGCAGTACCTGAAATCCGCCGTAGCTGAGCACTTCAAAATTCAGCAGCGAAAGCCAGTCCAGCTGGCGCATCATGGTGAACATCCGGCTGTTATAAGGAGGAGTGCGGCGTAATACGGGCACCAGCTTGCGTAGCCCCATCAGGCTCAGCGGATTAAACCCGCTTATCACCAGCCAGCCGTCATCTATCAGCACGCGATCGGCTTCACGCAGCATGCGATGAGGATCGCTGCACCAGGGTATCGTATGCGCCAGCAGGCACGCATCAACCGACTTTTCCGCAAACGGCAGATGTAAAGGGTCTGCCTTCACCTGAACGGGCGATCCGCCGAGAGAGACATGGACCTGATGTGAGATAGCGCAGCTTTCGGTATTGATTTCCGCGCTGAGATTGCCAATCTTAAGCAGGTGAAAGCCATACATTTTCGCGAGCCAGGGCTTAAGCTGTAGTTCTAATGCCTCGCGATAGTATTCACCCCAGGGCAATTCCGCCCAACGTTCCGGTGCTGCGACAGTCTGAGGTATCCTTGCCGGTTTCATCAAAACACCCGCCACGCTATAAGAGGTAATGTATGAATCTTATCAGTATTCCTGCCTTTGAGGACAATTACATCTGGGTTTTAGTCGATGACGCGCGTCGATGCGTCATTGTCGACCCCGGAGAGGCCGCCCCGGTTCTGCAGGCAATAAAAGAGAGTGGCTGGCAGCCTGAAGCCATCCTCCTGACCCACCATCACCACGATCATACCGGCGGTGTGCCTGAGCTGCGCGCCCGGTTCCCGCATCTGGTGGTTTACGGACCGGCAGAGGCACAAGATAAGGGAATCACGCAAGTAGTCGAAGAAGGCAAAAATATCCTCATACGTGAGTGGGAGTTTTCCGTATTTGCTACACCAAGTCACACTTTGGGACATCTGTGTTTCTACAGCAAACCTTATCTGTTTTGTGGCGATACGCTGTTTTCTGGCGGCTGTGGAAGACTGTTTGAAGGCACGCCAACCCAGATGTACCAATCTTTACAAAAAATTAATGCCCTGCCTGACGATACTGTAATTTGTTGCGCGCATGAGTATACATTAGGAAATATGAAGTTTTCTGCCAGCATTTTACCTGAGGATCGTGCGATTCAGGATTACTATCAGAAAGTGAAGGAGTTACGTGCAAAAAACCAAAAAACACTACCCGTAATTCTGAAAAACGAGCGTAAAATTAATTTATTTCTTAGAACAGATGACATTGATTTAATTAATAAAATTAACCAAGAAACAAAATTGCAACAACCAGAACAGCGATTTGCATGGTTAAGGTCAAAGAAAGATAACTTCAGATAATTGCGGGTTGCCTTTTCAAAATTTCGCCGTTATCATCGCTCGTCTTTTAAGCAACTATTGACACACACATGAAGGCAAAAGCGATCTTACTCGCCTCTGTCCTGCTTGTTGGTTGCCAGTCGCAGAACGGCAGCAACGTACAACAGCACGCACAGAGCCTTTCTGCAGCTGGTCAAGGGGAAGCAGGGAAGTTTACAAGCTCAGCGCGTTGGTTGGACGATGGGACATCTTTCGCGCAGGATCAAAACTTGTGGACCTCTATTGGCGACGAGCTAAAGATGGGAATTCCGGAAAACAGCCGGATTCGCGAACAGAAACAGAAGTATTTAAGAAATAAGAGCTATCTCCACGATGTAACGTTACGGGCAGAGCCGTATATGTACTGGATAGCCGGGCAAGTTAAGAAACGTAACATGCCTATGGAGCTGGTACTCCTACCCATAGTGGAGAGCGCTTTTGACCCACACGCGACGTCTGGCGCCAATGCCGCAGGTATTTGGCAGATCATTCCGAGCACCGGGCGAAATTACGGTTTGAAACAGACCCGTAACTATGATGCGCGTCGCGATGTTGTCGCTTCCACGACAGCCGCTCTCGACATGATGCAACGTCTGAACAAGATGTTTGACGGCGACTGGTTGTTAACTGTTGCGGCGTATAATAGTGGCGAAGGTCGTGTACTGAAGGCAATGAAAGCGAATAAAGCACGGGGTAAATCCACCGATTTTTGGTCGCTCTCACTGCCACAGGAAACGAAGATTTACGTACCGAAGATGCTGGCATTGAGTGATATTCTCAAAAACAGCAAGCGTTACGGTGTACAACTGCCAACACCAGACGAAAGTCGTGCACTGGCGCGCGTTCGCCTCAGCAACCCGGTTGATATTCAACAGGTTGCCGATATGACGGGTATGTCGGTAAGTAAACTGAAAACCTTTAACGCGGGTGTTAAAGGCTCAACGCTGGGGGCGAGTGGCCCACAGTATGTGATGGTTCCGCAGAAACATGCTGAACAGTTACGTGAGTCTTTAGCGTCTGGTGAAATTGCCGCCGTTCAGTCAACGCTGATTGCGGATGCATCATCAGTCAACAGCCGCAGCTATAAGGTTCGTAGCGGTGATACGCTTTCGGGCATTGCATCACGTCTTGGCGTGACAGCAAAAGATCTGCAGCAGTGGAATAACCTGCGCAGCTCAGGCCTGAGAGTGGGTCAGACACTGACGGTGGGTGCGGGTAGCAGCGCACAGCGTCTCGCCAATAACAGCGATAGCATTACCTATCGCGTGCGTAAAGGCGATTCACTGTCCAGTATCGCAAAACGACACGGCGTGAACATTAAGGATGTGATGCGCTGGAATAATGATACTGACAATCTGCAACCAGGCGACCAGCTGACACTGTTTGTGAAAAACAGCGCCACGCCAGACTCCTGATTACACGATACAAAGATAAAAAGGCACCGATTCCCCTCGGTGCTTTTTTTTTACTTCGCTTTTTGCGCTTCAACCATGATGGTATCGCTGGTAAACGAACCGTCATCCTGCAATTCAAAGTAGGCCTTCACCTCTGAGGAAGCACTGTCCTGATACAACCGGATGGCCTGGCTTAACGCGTCCGGGGTGCGCATACGGGCGATCCACGAACTAAATTCCAGCGGTAAGCGATCGGTTATCAGTGAACGTGAAATTAAACCGGCCTCAGTGATAAACGTTAACCACTCCCCACTGGAATAATCCTGCACGTGCGAGGTGTCACGCAGCGCTTCAACCGTCTGCAGCCAGATGTTCCGTACAGGGTGACCCGGGGACATGACGTCCATAATGATGACGGTTCCACCCGGCTTCAGCACGCGTTTGACTTCCCGCAATGCCTGACCGACATCATGCCAGTGGTGCGCGGAGTAACGGCTGATAACAACGTCAAACGACGCCTCTTCGAAAGGTAAGGATTCGGCATAGCCCTGGCGCGTATCGACATTGTTGAGCCCTTTGGCTTTTGCCGCCTCCGCCACTACCTCCAGCATCTGGCTGGATAAATCATACGCCGTAACCTGAGCCACATGCTGCGCTGCTGTAAAGCTGGCATGCCCTGCTCCGCAGCCTAAATCCAGCACCGTCGCCTGCGGAAACGCCGAGAGACGCTCGCCGAGACGCACCAGATCGCGGCCAGAAGCATGTACGGCGCTGGTCAGATAGGCGCTTGCCTGGGAACCAAACTGTTTTTCGACGTTGTCGTGATGAGAGTGTGTTGTTGTCATTGTACTGTCCTTGCGTTGGTTAAAGTAAAGGGCAGCACTCAACCGGCCTGCCCCACGGCAGACCTGACTCACCATATTAATCAGGTTTGCCGGGACTGAATTCCACTAGTAGCGGGTTGTGATCGGAGGCGCGAGTGACCAGAACAGAGGCATCATGCACGCTCAAACCACGATAGAAAACGAAATCGAGAGGACGACCGAACGCTTTCTTGCGCTGGTCATCACTAAAACGAACTTCACGCAGCGACATCTCCCGCGCAAAGCGATACAGCGCGTTCATGCGTGGACGGCTCCAGGCATTGAAATCCCCGGCCATAATAATAGGCCCACTGTGATGGGCTATCTGGTCACCAATAGGAAGTAACTGCTTACTATACACATCCACGCCCAGACTGAAGTTTACCGCATGGATGTTCACGACCATCAGTAGCCGCGTGTCAGGCAGTGGGTAGACCGTCACCAGCGCCGATTTTGCCAGTCGCAGGATAGGCTCGCGTTCGCGCAGCGGGCAGCAGTAAACCGGATGCGCGGCAGAAAGGGTCATCACGCCAGAGGGATGTTGCGGCAATACAAATGCGGGCACCTGGTCGGCGGCGAGATAGTTAGTGGTCGCAAACCTTACCAGCTCAGGCGTGGTTTGCGCCTCCTGCAGCAGAACCAGATGGGCATCTTTACCAAAGTTCTTGAGGACGGATAACCAATCCGCGCGCTGCTGTTTAAAGATATTCCATACCAGCACCCGAATTTTTTCATCGCTGCTTAACGGTGTACCGGCAGGTAATGCCTGGCTGATGCTCGCAAACGACCCGGGAGGCAAGATCCTCTCCGCGGGCATTCCGGCAACATAACGCATGGCATAGGTATTTTTTCGCACTTTTGGAAACAACCTCTGTAACATGAACCAGCCCGGAAAACGGACTGGTTCTAATGTTATAGGGATTTTAGGTCACACTTTCAACGCAATTACTGAGAAACCTCTTTCCAGTTTTGTAAGCAAGCACTTACTGAGGTTTAACCAAGCGCTACGCGAGAGGGTTTATCAAGGCGCCCGCTCAGACCAATCAGCAGGAAGGCAACGAGCACAATAACGGCACCAATCCACGGGGTTTGGGTTAACCCAAAGTGCTCCACCGTCTGCCCGCCAACGATAGAACCGATCGCGATACCAATGTTGAAGGCGGCAATGTTCAGACCAGAAGCCACGTCCACCGCATTTGGCGTATAGCGTTCGGCTTTTTGCACCACGTAGACCTGCAGGCCGGGTACATTACCAAAGGCAAAGATGCCCATGACCAGTACCGTTACCAGCGCGGCGTACTGAATCGATGCCGTGAACTGGAAGAGCATCAGCAGAATCACCAGTGCCGCGAAGATAAACTTAAGCGCTGGTACAGCACCATGCTTATCCGCGAGCTTACCTCCCCAGATGTTGCCAATCGCCACAGAGATACCGTACCCCAGTAAAATCCAGCTTACCGCTGCAGGAGAGAAGCCGGCCAGATCCTGCATCATTGGAGCGAGGAAGGTGAATGCCGTGAACACGCCGCCGTAGCCCAGCGCCGTAACGGCATAGATGAGCAGCAAACGAGGATGTGTGAGCACCTTAATCTGATCGCTCAGTCTTGCACTTGTACGGCCGGGAATATTCGACGGTACCAGCAGCAGACTGGCCACCAGTGCAATCACGCCCAGTAAAGAAACGGCGAGGAAGGTTTCACGCCAGCCGAAATGTTGCCCGATGAACGTCCCTAATGGTACGCCGGTGACCAGTGCGACGGTCAATCCGCCAAACATAATAGCAATGGCTGATGCGGCTTTCTCTTTGGGTACCAGGCTGGTTGCAATGGTGGAGCCAATCGAGAAGAACACCCCATGAGCAAGGCCAGTCAGTAGGCGGGCAATGACCAGCGTCGTGTAGTCCGGCGCCTGCCAGGCCAGTATATTGCCGGCCGTGAAGAGCACCATCAGCGCGACCAGCAGTTGCTTACGCGGGAATCGCCCGGTTAATGCCGTCAGGACGGGTGCGCCGACAGCGACACCCAAAGCATAGATGGAGACCAACAGCCCGGCTGAAGGTAATGAGATAGCAAGCTGGTTAGCGATGGTAGGAACCAGTCCTACGATAACAAATTCGGTCGTGCCAATTGCAAAGGCACTGATCGTCAGGGCAAGTAGCGCCAGTGGCATAAAATACTCCGTATCATCAGGATTAAGATGACAGGCAGTATGCGCCAGTGGTTAAATAACAAAAATGGTCAAAATCTCAATAGAATTTTGCAGGTGGTGCAACAATGAAAGCAACCTCGGAAGAGCTGACAATCTTTGTCGCCGTCGTCGAAAGTGGCAGTTTTAGCCGCGCGGCAGAGCAGTTAGGGCAGGCAAACTCTGCTGTAAGCCGCTCAGTGAAAAAGCTTGAGATGAAGCTTGGGGTGAGTCTTCTCAACCGCACGACGCGGCAGTTGAGCCTGACGGAAGAAGGTGAACGGTACTTCCGCCGGGTGCAGTCTGTCTTACAGGAGATGGCTGCAGCAGAGACCGAGATCATGGAAACGCGCAGCACACCACGTGGGCTATTGCGTATTGATGCGGCCACACCGGTAGTTCTGCACTTTCTGATGCCGCTGATTAAACCTTTCCGTGAACGCTATCCGGAGATGACGCTCTCTTTGGTCTCCTCCGAGACCTTTATCAATCTTATCGAACGTAAAGTCGATGTGGCGATCCGGGCGGGAACCCTGACGGACTCAAGCTTGCGCGCGCGTCCTCTGTTTGCCAGCTACCGTAAAATCATCGCCTCACCACAATACATCGCTGAACACGGCAAACCTGAAACCGTTGAAGAGCTGAAGCAGCATCTGTGTCTGGGTTTCACCGAGCCGTTATCACTGAATACCTGGCCTGTCGCCTGCCCTGACGGTCAGTTGCATGAGATCACCTGCGGGTTGTCGTCCAACAGCGGGGAAACGCTGAAGCAGCTGTGTCTTGAAGGAAATGGGATCGCCTGTTTGTCTGATTACATGATTGATAAAGAAATTGCGCGCGGTGAGCTCGTGGAGTTAATGGCGGACAAGCGTCTGCCGGTAGAGATGCCCTTCAGTGCGGTTTACTACAGTGACAGAGCGGTGAGCACGCGTATCCGTGCCTTTATCGACTTCCTGAGCGAGCATATAAAAACAGCTCCCGAAGGAGCTGTGTGAGGGTTAAGCGTACAGAGGATAGGTCAATATTAATCCCAGTCTGGCGCTAAACCTTCCGGGCTCACCAGGCGATCGTTACACTCCAGGGCAGCGATCGCTTTTTTGTCTTCGTCATCCAGCTGGAGATCCACAGCTAACAGGTTGCTGGCCAGGTTTTCACGCTTCGTTGAAGATGGAATAACGGCATAACCTTCACCCATCGCCCAGGCCAGGATCACCTGTGCAGCCGTTGCGTTATGTTTATTTGCAATACGTGCAATGACCTCATCTTTCAGCGCTTTACCGTATGCCAGCGTCATGTAAGAAGTGATGTGAATCCCGTGCTGTTTGGCCCACGCCACCACGTTGCGGTTTTGTAGATAAGGGGAGAGCTCAATCTGGTTGGTCGCAATGTTCTCTGCGCCAACGGCAGCAATGGCTTTTTCCATCAACGGAATGGTGAAGTTCGAAATACCAATTTGACGGGTTAAGCCCTGCTTTTTCGCTTCCAGCAGCGCCTGCATGAATTCTTCTACAGAAACGGCATCATTCGGAGATGGCCAGTGGATCAGGGTCAGATCAACATAGTCAGTACGCAGCTTCTTCAGGCTCTCTTTCAGGCTTGGGATCAGCTTGTCTTTACTGAGGTTCTCGATCCAGATTTTGGTGGTGATAAACAGTTCGTTACGCGGTACACCGCTTTCTTCAATCGCCTGGCCAACCGCAGCTTCATTTTCATAAATCTGCGCAGTATCAATTGCGCGATAGCCAAGCTCAAGGGCGGTTTTGACCGATGCGATAACAACGTCGTCTTTCAGGCGGAAAGTGCCCAGGCCTAATGCAGGGATAGTCATGTCATTCCTCGTTATTCGTAATGTTCGTTAACTGAGGAAGATTATCGCTGCTGGCGTTATGCTGAAAAAGGTCGTAAAACGCAGAGGATTTTTGCTGATTTAGCAATAATTGGGAAGCAGATAAGAAAAAAGCCCTGAGCGTTAACTCAGGGCTTTTAATAAGTGGCGGAACGGACGGGACTCGAACCCGCGACCCCCTGCGTGACAGGCAGGTATTCTAACCGACTGAACTACCGCTCCACCGAAGACTGCTGTAACCACCGGATTTATGCACCGGCTTACTACTTAATTTGATGCCTGGCAGTTCCCTACTCTCACATGGGGAGACCCCACACTACCATCGGCGCTACGGCGTTTCACTTCTGAGTTCGGCATGGGGTCAGGTGGGACCACCGCGCTAAAGCCGCCAGGCAAATTCTTGTGCTCTGTCCTGTGTCTTTTGGGCTGATACTGCGTTGGCTGCTCTCGTAAAGTCAGTCACATACCTCAGTATGCTCCTTCCTTTCCTTCGCTTGCCGCCTTGTCTCAGCGCAAAATCCTTCGGACTCTGAATCAAAGCTGAAAATCTGTCTCTTCGCCAAAACATCTTCGGCGTTGTAAGGTTAAGCCTCACGGTTCATTAGTATCGGTTAGCTCAACGCATCGCTGCGCTTACACACCCGACCTATCAACGTCGTCGTCTTCAACGTTCCTTCAGGAGACTTTAAGTCTCAGGGAGAACTCATCTCGGGGCAAGTTTCGTGCTTAGATGCTTTCAGCACTTATCTCTTCCGCATTTAGCTACCGGGCAGTGCCATTGGCATGACAACCCGAACACCAGTGATGCGTCCACTCCGGTCCTCTCGTACTAGGAGCAGCCCCCCTCAATTCTCCAGCGCCCACGGCAGATAGGGACCGAACTGTCTCACGACGTTCTAAACCCAGCTCGCGTACCACTTTAAATGGCGAACAGCCATACCCTTGGGACCTACTTCAGCCCCAGGATGTGATGAGCCGACATCGAGGTGCCAAACACCGCCGTCGATATGAACTCTTGGGCGGTATCAGCCTGTTATCCCCGGAGTACCTTTTATCCGTTGAGCGATGGCCCTTCCATTCAGAACCACCGGATCACTATGACCTGCTTTCGCACCTGCTCGAGCCGTCACTCTCGCAGTCAAGCTAGCTTATGCCATTGCACTAACCTCCTGATGTCCGACCAGGATTAGCTAACCTTCGTGCTCCTCCGTTACTCTTTGGGAGGAGACCGCCCCAGTCAAACTACCCACCAGACACTGTCCGCAACCCGGATTACGGGTCTACGTTAGAACACCAGCCATTAAAGGGTGGTATTTCAAGGATGGCTCCACGCAGACTGGCGTCCACGCTTCAAAGCCTCCCACCTATCCTACACATCAAGGACCAGTGTTCAGTGTCAAGCTATAGTAAAGGTTCACGGGGTCTTTCCGTCTTGCCGCGGGTACACTGCATCTTCACAGCGAGTTCAATTTCACTGAGTCTCGGGTGGAGACAGCCTGGCCATCATTACGCCATTCGTGCAGGTCGGAACTTACCCGACAAGGAATTTCGCTACCTTAGGACCGTTATAGTTACGGCCGCCGTTTACCGGGGCTTCGATCAAGAGCTTCGCGTTGCCGCTAACCCCATCAATTAACCTTCCGGCACCGGGCAGGCGTCACACCGTATACGTCCACTTTCGTGTTTGCACAGTGCTGTGTTTTTAATAAACAGTTGCAGCCAGCTGGTATCTTCGACTGATTTCAGCTCCACCCGCAGGGGCTTCACCTACATATCAGCGTGCCTTCTCCCGAAGTTACGGCACCATTTTGCCTAGTTCCTTCACCCGAGTTCTCTCAAGCGCCTTGGTATTCTCTACCTGACCACCTGTGTCGGTTTGGGGTACGATTTCGTGTTACCTGATGCTTAGAGGCTTTTCCTGGAAGCAGGGCATTTGTTACTTCAGCACCGTAGTGCCTCGTCATCACACCTCAGCGTTAAAAGGTACCGGATTTACCTGGAACCTCCGCCTACATGCTTAAACCGGGACAACCGTCGCCCGGCTAACATAGCCTTCTCCGTCCCCCCTTCGCAGTAACACCAAGTACAGGAATATTAACCTGTTTCCCATCGACTACGCCTTTCGGCCTCGCCTTAGGGGTCGACTCACCCTGCCCCGATTAACGTTGGACAGGAACCCTTGGTCTTCCGGCGAGCGGGCTTTTCACCCGCTTTATCGTTACTTATGTCAGCATTCGCACTTCTGATACCTCCAGCAACCCTCACAGGCCACCTTCAACGGCTTACAGAACGCTCCCCTACCCAACAACACAGAGTGTCGCTGCCGCAGCTTCGGTGCATGGTTTAGCCCCGTTACATCTTCCGCGCAGGCCGACTCGACCAGTGAGCTATTACGCTTTCTTTAAATGATGGCTGCTTCTAAGCCAACATCCTGGCTGTCTGGGCCTTCCCACATCGTTTCCCACTTAACCATGACTTTGGGACCTTAGCTGGCGGTCTGGGTTGTTTCCCTCTTCACGACGGACGTTAGCACCCGCCGTGTGTCTCCCGTGATAACATTCTTCGGTATTCGTAGTTTGCATCGGGTTGGTAAGCCGGGATGGCCCCCTAGCCGAAACAGTGCTCTACCCCCGAAGATGAGTTCACGAGGCGCTACCTAAATAGCTTTCGGGGAGAACCAGCTATCTCCCGGTTTGATTGGCCTTTCACCCCCAGCCACAGGTCATCCGCTAATTTTTCAACATTAGTCGGTTCGGTCCTCCAGTTAGTGTTACCCAACCTTCAACCTGCCCATGGCTAGATCACCGGGTTTCGGGTCTATACCCTGCAACTTAACGCCCAGTTAAGACTCGGTTTCCCTTCGGCTCCCCTATACGGTTAACCTTGCTACAGAATATAAGTCGCTGACCCATTATACAAAAGGTACGCAGTCACACCCGAAGGTGCTCCCACTGCTTGTACGTACACGGTTTCAGGTTCTTTTTCACTCCCCTCGCCGGGGTTCTTTTCGCCTTTCCCTCACGGTACTGGTTCACTATCGGTCAGTCAGGAGTATTTAGCCTTGGAGGATGGTCCCCCCATATTCAGACAGGATACCACGTGTCCCGCCCTACTCTTCGAGTTCACAGCCTGTGTGCTTTCGTGTACGGGACTATCACCCTGTACCGTGCGACTTTCCAGACGCTTCCACTAACACACAAGCTGATTCAGACTCTGGGCTGCTCCCCGTTCGCTCGCCGCTACTGGGGGAATCTCGGTTGATTTCTTTTCCTCGGGGTACTTAGATGTTTCAGTTCCCCCGGTTCGCCTCGTTAACCTATGTATTCAGTTAACGATAGTGTGACGAATCACACTGGGTTTCCCCATTCGGACATCGCCGGGTCAAGGGTTCATATCACCTCGCCGGCGCTTTTCGCAGATTAGCACGTCCTTCATCGCCTCTGACTGCCAGGGCATCCACCGTGTACGCTTAGTCGCTTAACCTCACAACCCGAAGATGTTTCACTTCTGATTGCGAAAATTTGAGAGACTCGAACACACATTAACTGTGTGTCGTTTCAATTTTCAGCTTGATCCAGATTTTTAAAGAGCAAAACTTCGCAGTGCACCTTTTCAGGTTCACTCTGAAGTTTTCTTGTGTTCGCAGTAAAAGATGGTGGAGCTATGCGGGATCGAACCGCAGACCTCCTGCGTGCAAAGCAGGCGCTCTCCCAGCTGAGCTATAGCCCCATCGTTTGCAAACCTCTGTACCGGTAATTTTTCCTGAGACAAGGCGTGGTAACGCGACGCATACATCAGTATGTGAGCGTTGCCGCAACGCAGTATCAGGGAAAATTTGGTAGGCCTGAGTGGACTTGAACCACCGACCTCACCCTTATCAGGGGTGCGCTCTAACCACCTGAGCTACAAGCCTGTAGAGGTTTTTACTGCTGTTTTTCATCAGACAATCTGTGTGAGCACTACAAAGGCAGGTTCTTTAAGGTAAGGAGGTGATCCAACCGCAGGTTCCCCTACGGTTACCTTGTTACGACTTCACCCCAGTCATGAATCACAAAGTGGTAAGCGCCCTCCCGAAGGTTAAGCTACCTACTTCTTTTGCAACCCACTCCCATGGTGTGACGGGCGGTGTGTACAAGGCCCGGGAACGTATTCACCGTAGCATTCTGATCTACGATTACTAGCGATTCCGACTTCATGGAGTCGAGTTGCAGACTCCAATCCGGACTACGACGCACTTTATGAGGTCCGCTTGCTCTCGCGAGGTCGCTTCTCTTTGTATGCGCCATTGTAGCACGTGTGTAGCCCTGGTCGTAAGGGCCATGATGACTTGACGTCATCCCCACCTTCCTCCAGTTTATCACTGGCAGTCTCCTTTGAGTTCCCGGCCTAACCGCTGGCAACAAAGGATAAGGGTTGCGCTCGTTGCGGGACTTAACCCAACATTTCACAACACGAGCTGACGACAGCCATGCAGCACCTGTCTCACAGTTCCCGAAGGCACCAATCCATCTCTGGAAAGTTCTGTGGATGTCAAGACCAGGTAAGGTTCTTCGCGTTGCATCGAATTAAACCACATGCTCCACCGCTTGTGCGGGCCCCCGTCAATTCATTTGAGTTTTAACCTTGCGGCCGTACTCCCCAGGCGGTCGATTTAACGCGTTAGCTCCGGAAGCCACGCCTCAAGGGCACAACCTCCAAATCGACATCGTTTACGGCGTGGACTACCAGGGTATCTAATCCTGTTTGCTCCCCACGCTTTCGCACCTGAGCGTCAGTCTTTGTCCAGGGGGCCGCCTTCGCCACCGGTATTCCTCCAGATCTCTACGCATTTCACCGCTACACCTGGAATTCTACCCCCCTCTACAAGACTCCAGCCTGCCAGTTTCGAATGCAGTTCCCAGGTTGAGCCCGGGGATTTCACATCCGACTTGACAGACCGCCTGCGTGCGCTTTACGCCCAGTAATTCCGATTAACGCTTGCACCCTCCGTATTACCGCGGCTGCTGGCACGGAGTTAGCCGGTGCTTCTTCTGCGGGTAACGTCAATTGCTGTGGTTATTAACCACAACACCTTCCTCCCCGCTGAAAGTACTTTACAACCCGAAGGCCTTCTTCATACACGCGGCATGGCTGCATCAGGCTTGCGCCCATTGTGCAATATTCCCCACTGCTGCCTCCCGTAGGAGTCTGGACCGTGTCTCAGTTCCAGTGTGGCTGGTCATCCTCTCAGACCAGCTAGGGATCGTCGCCTAGGTGAGCCGTTACCCCACCTACTAGCTAATCCCATCTGGGCACATCTGATGGCAAGAGGCCCGAAGGTCCCCCTCTTTGGTCTTGCGACATTATGCGGTATTAGCTACCGTTTCCAGTAGTTATCCCCCTCCATCAGGCAGTTTCCCAGACATTACTCACCCGTCCGCCACTCGTCACCCGAGAGCAAGCTCTCTGTGCTACCGTTCGACTTGCATGTGTTAGGCCTGCCGCCAGCGTTCAATCTGAGCCATGATCAAACTCTTCAATTTAAAAGTTTGATGCTCAATGAATTAAACTTCGTAATGAATTACGTGTTCACTCGTTGAGACTTGGTATTCATTTATTGTCCGAGGACATTAAGAATCCATGTCACTTTGAGTGCCCACACAGATTGTCTGATAAATTGTTAAAGAGCAGTTGCGACGCGCTTCAGCGCTCTGTCGCGAGGTGGCGTATAATACGCTTTCCTCTTTCAGAGTCAACCCTGAATTTCAGGATTTTTTCTCTTCAACCGACCGGGCTGTTTGTGAAGTGATTCACATCCGCCGTGTCGATGGAGGCGCATTATAGGGGGCCTCCGGGGAATGACAAGCGGAAATATGCATTTTTATTTCAACCGCTCATCTTTTCACCAAAAAGCCTATTTTTGGTGCTTTTTGATCGCTTCAGGCAGCTCGGCCAGGCTATTAATCACCCAATCCGCTGCAGTCTCTGCTTCTGGCGTCACGGGTTTGCCGGTGCGAACTAATACTTTGGTACCCACACCCGCCGCGGTTGCCGCCTGCATATCTTCCATTTTATCGCCCACCATATAAGAAGCGGCCATATCAATATGCAGAAATTCCTGCGCCGAGATAAACATCCCCGGGTGCGGCTTACGGCAATCACAGGTCTGGCGATACTCTTCTACCGTTCCCTGCGGGTGATGAGGACAATAATAGATGCCATCAAGATCAACACCGCGGTCGGCAAGAGACCAGTCCATCCATTCCGTCAGCGTTTCGAATTGCGCTTCGGTAAATTTGCCACGCGCGATACCAGACTGGTTGGTGACAACCACCAGCGCATAGCCCATCTCTTTTAGCTGGCGCATGGCATCGATAACGCCTTCGATAAATTCGAACTCGTCAATCTCGTGAACATAACCGTGATCCACATTAATAGTGCCATCACGATCGAGAAAAATTGCGGGTACTGATTTTGCCACCGGTTTGCTCCTGAAAAAGGCGTGTTCAGCTAGTATCTCATGAATCGCAGCGCAATAAAGTGCTCATCGCACAGAGTTGGATTGATTTAGACGTCTGGATGCCTTAACATCCGTTTTGTTTACGGGCATCACCCGTATCTGGCAGACGAAAATGCCACGGCTAACTTACATACGATAAAAATAATCTAATGATTAAACTTTCCAATATCACCAAAGTGTTCCAGCAGGGGAACCGAACCATTCAGGCGCTGAACAATGTCAGCCTGCATGTTCCTGCTGGTCAGATTTATGGCGTCATTGGCGCATCGGGTGCAGGTAAAAGTACACTGATCCGTTGTGTTAACCTGCTTGAGCGCCCAACCCAGGGCAGCGTAGAAGTTGGCGGACAAGAACTGACCGCGCTCTCAGAAAAAGAACTGACTAAAGCGCGTCGCCAGATTGGCATGATCTTCCAGCATTTTAACCTGCTGGCGTCACGCACGGTGTTCGGCAACGTCGCCTTACCGCTGGAGCTCGACAACACGCCTAAAGATGAGGTTAAGCGTCGCGTAACCGAACTGCTGGATCTCGTGGGTCTGGGTGATAAACATGATAGCTACCCGGCCAATCTGTCTGGCGGACAAAAACAGCGTGTAGCCATTGCCCGTGCGCTGGCAAGCAATCCCAAAGTGCTGCTGTGCGATGAAGCCACCAGCGCATTAGACCCGGCCACCACCCGTTCTATTCTGGAACTGCTGAAAGACATTAACCGTCGTCTCGGCCTGACGATCCTCCTTATTACCCACGAGATGGATGTCGTAAAACGCATCTGTGACTGTGTTGCCGTGATCAGCAACGGTGAACTGATTGAGCAGGACACGGTAAGTGAAGTGTTTTCACATCCTAAGACCCCGCTGGCGCAGCAATTTATTCAGTCCACACTGCATCTGGATATTCCGGAAGATTATCTGGAGCGTTTGAAAACCGAACCTACGACGGACAGCGTCCCGATGCTGCGAATGGAGTTCACCGGTCAGTCCGTTGATGCCCCGCTGCTTTCCGAAACCGCGCGCCGCTTCAATGTGAACAACAACATCATCAGCGCGCAGATGGATTACGCCGGTGGCGTGAAGTTCGGCATCATGCTGACGGAAATGCACGGCACACAAGAAGAAACCCAGGCGGCAATTGCCTGGCTGCAAGAACATCACGTAAAAATAGAGGTACTGGGTTATGTCTGAGCCGATGATGTGGCTGCTGGTTCGCGGCGTTTGGGAAACGCTGGCAATGACCTTTGTATCCGGTTTCTTTGGTTTTGTGATTGGCCTGCCGGTCGGCGTACTGCTGTACGTGACGCGTCCGGGTCAAATCATTGAGAACGCGAAGTTGTACCGTACGCTCTCTGCGCTGGTGAATATCTTCCGTTCTATCCCGTTTATTATTCTGCTGGTATGGATGATTCCATTCACCCGCGTGATTGTCGGCACCTCTATTGGTCTGCAGGCGGCCATTGTTCCCCTGACGGTTGGCGCCGCGCCGTTTATCGCGCGTATGGTGGAAAACGCCCTGCTTGAAATTCCAACCGGGTTGATCGAAGCTTCCCGCGCAATGGGCGCCACGCCGATGCAGATCGTGCGCAAGGTTCTGCTGCCGGAAGCACTGCCAGGCCTGGTGAATGCGGCAACCATTACGCTTATCACCCTGGTCGGTTATTCCGCGATGGGCGGTGCCGTTGGCGCTGGCGGTTTAGGCCAGATTGGTTACCAGTACGGCTATATTGGTTATAACGCTACCGTAATGAATACCGTTCTGGTATTGCTGGTTGTACTGGTTTATCTCATCCAGTTCTCTGGCGATCGCATCGTCCGGGCTGTTACGCACAAATAACGTTACACACAACACAAACTCGACGAGTTAAGGATAAAAACATGGCGTTTAAATTAAAGACCTTTGCTGCAGCAGGCGCGCTGATCGGCTCTCTGGCACTGGTGGGTTGTGGTCAGGACGAAAAAGATCCAAACCACATTAAAGTGGGCGTTATCGTGGGTGCAGAACAACAGGTTGCTGAAACCGCTCAGAAAGTGGCAAAAGAGAAGTATGGCCTTGATGTTGAGCTGGTGACCTTCAACGATTACGTTCTGCCGAACGAAGCGCTGAGCAAAGGCGATATTGACGCCAACGCCTTCCAGCACAAACCGTACCTGGATCAGCAGATTAAGGATCGCGGCTACAAACTGGTTGCGGTGGGTAACACCTTCGTTTACCCAATCGCGGGCTACTCCAAGAAGATTAAATCGCTGGACGAACTGCAGCCAGGCTCTCAGGTTGCTGTGCCAAACGATCCAACTAACCTGGGCCGCTCCCTGCTGCTGCTGCAGAAAGTGGGCCTGATTAAACTGAAAGACGGCGTTGGCCTGCTGCCGACCGTTCTCGACGTGACCGAGAACCCGAAAAATCTGAAAATTGTTGAGCTGGAAGCGCCACAGCTGCCACGCTCTCTGGACGATGCGCAGATCGCCCTGGCTGTTATCAACACTACCTACGCCAGCCAGATTGGCCTGACCCCGGCAAAAGACGGCATCTTTGTTGAAGACAAAGATTCCCCGTACGTTAACCTGATCGTGACCCGTGAAGACAACAAAGACGCGGAAAACGTGAAGAAATTCGTTCAGGCTTATCAGTCTGAAGAAGTTTACCAGGAAGCCAACAAAGTGTTTAACGGCGGCGCGGTTAAAGGCTGGTAATCTGACCTCAGTGTAATATCATCAAGACGGGCTTCTGCCCGTCTTGTCATTTGTGCAGTCAACTGATTCAATATCTGACGTTTTGATTATCCACTGAGGAATTATTATGCGTGCTTTACCGATCTGTCTTTTAGCACTGATGCTGAGCGGCTGTTCTATGCTAAGCAGATCTCCAGTTGAACCCGTTCAAAGCACTGCAACCCCGCCAAAAGCAGAGCCCGTTAAACCTAAAGCGCCTCGCCCTGCGCCGGTACGTATCATTACCAAAGCCGACGACCTCGTGGGCAAGCCTTTCCGTGAGCTCGGTGATGTGAGCGGTGAATCCTGTCAGGCTACCAATCAGGACTCCCCACCCAACATTCCGACAGCCCGTAAACGTATGCAGATCAACGCGGCCAAAATGAAAGCTAACGCGGTACTGTTGCACAGCTGTGAAGTCACCAGCGGGACACCCGGCTGCTATCGTCAGGCGGTGTGTATTGGTTCGGCGCTGACCATTTCGGCGAAATGAGTGCCTTTCATTTCGAACAGATAGGCGTTATCCGCTCTCCTTACAAAGAGAAGTTTGCCGTGCCACGCCAGCCGGGTCTGGTCACCAGCGGCAGCGGTGAACTTCACTTGATTGCGCCCTATAATCAGGCCGATGCGGTGCGCGGGCTTGAGGCGTTCAGCCATTTATGGGTTGTTTTTGTGTTTCACCAGACGATGGACGGTGGCTGGCGTCCTACGGTGCGCCCTCCTCGTCTGGGCGGAAATGCCCGGATGGGGGTATTCGCGACTCGCTCAACCTTTCGTCCAAACCCGATCGGCATGTCGCTGGTTGAACTGAAAGGAATACGCTGTCAGAAAGATCAGGTGATACTGGAGTTAGGCAGCCTTGACCTGGTTGATGGTACCCCGGTTATCGACATTAAACCCTATCTGCCTTTTGCCGAAGCGTTGCCAGATGCCAGGGCCAGCTACGCCCAGCAAGCACCGCAGGCGGATATGCCTGTTCACTTTACGCCAGAGCTGCTTACGCAATTTGGCCAACTGGAAAAGCGCTATCCCCGTTTGCGGGACTTTATCGTAGACGTTCTGGCGCAGGATCCGCGTCCAGCCTACCGTAAAGAAGAGGAAGCCGGGAAAACCTACGCCGTCTGGCTGCTGGATTTTAATGTCCGCTGGCGCGTGACAGAGACCGGTTTTGAAGTGTTTGCCCTGGAACCCAGGTAATTTTCTTCTCCTCTCTTTTGGCATCTTTGCCACACTGGTAAACTAAACCACTTTTTTGTGTCAGGCTGGCGTTTCAGCCTGTTCCAATCGTCGAAATGGAACCGTAACAACATGCGTACTAGCCAATATCTGCTCTCCACACTGAAGGAGACACCTGCCGACGCCGAAGTCATCAGCCATCAGCTGATGCTGCGCGCCGGGATGATCCGCAAGCTGGCCTCCGGGTTGTACACCTGGCTGCCGACCGGCGTGCGCGTCCTGAAAAAAGTCGAAAACATCGTGCGTGAAGAGATGAATAACGCCGGTGCTATCGAGGTGTCCATGCCCGTGGTTCAGCCCGCTGATCTATGGCAGGAGAGCGGCCGTTGGGAGCAATATGGCCCTGAACTGCTGCGCTTCGTTGACCGTGGCGAGCGTCCGTTCGTCCTCGGCCCGACGCATGAAGAAGTGATCACCGATCTGATTCGCAATGAGCTGAGCTCTTACAAACAGCTGCCGCTGAACTTCTTCCAGATCCAGACCAAGTTCCGTGACGAAGTTCGCCCACGTTTCGGCGTTATGCGTTCTCGCGAATTCCTGATGAAAGATGCTTACTCTTTCCATACTTCTCAGGAATCTCTGCAAGAGACCTACGACAAAATGTACGAGGCTTACAGCAAAATCTTCTCCCGCATGGGTCTGGATTTCCGTGCTGTGCAGGCCGATACCGGCTCTATCGGTGGTAGCGCGTCCCATGAGTTCCAGGTTCTGGCGCAGAGCGGTGAAGACGATGTGATCTTCTCTGACTCCTCTGACTACGCGGCAAACATTGAATTTGCTGAAGCACTGGCACCAAAAGAACCACGCGGCGCGGCAACCCAGGAAATGACGCTGGTTGACACGCCAAATGCCAAAACCATTGCCGAGCTGGTTGAGCAGTTTGCGCTGCCGATCGAAAAAACCGTTAAAACGCTGCTGGTGAAATCCACTGAAGGCAGTACATATCCGCTGGTTGCCCTGCTGGTACGTGGTGATCACGAGCTGAACGAAGTGAAAGCTGAGAAGCTGCCACAGGTTGCCAGCCCACTGACCTTCGCAACGGAAGCAGAAATCCGCGCCGTCGTAAACGCAGGCCCAGGCTCTCTGGGTCCGGTGAATATGCCTGTGCCTGTTGTGATTGACCGCACGGTTGCGGCGATGAGCGACTTCGCTGCAGGCGCTAACATTGATGGTAAACACTACTTTGGCATCAACTGGGATCGCGATGTGGCAACGCCAGAAGTGGCGGATATTCGCAACGTTGTTGCAGGCGATCCAAGCCCGGATGGCCAGGGCACCCTGATGATTAAACGCGGCATCGAAGTGGGCCATATCTTCCAGTTGGGCGATAAATATTCCCGTGCGCTGAACGCTGCCGTTCAGGGTGAAGATGGCCGTAACCAGATCCTGACCATGGGTTGCTACGGTATCGGGGTCACGCGCGTGGTGGCTGCGGCGATTGAGCAGAACTACGACGAGCGTGGCATTGTCTGGCCGGATAACATCGCGCCGTTCCAGGTGGCTATCCTGCCAATGAACATGCACAAGTCTTACCGTGTGCAGGAGCTGGCTGAGAAACTGTACGCAGAGCTGCGCGCGCAGGGTATCGAAGTGCTGATGGACGACCGTAAAGAACGTCCGGGCGTGATGTTTGCTGATATGGAACTGATTGGTATTCCTCATACCATCGTTATCGGTGACCGTAACCTCGACAGCGACGAGATTGAATATAAATACCGTCGTAGCGGCGAAAAACAGATGATCAAGACCGGTGATATCCTTGATTACCTGGTAAAAGCCATCAAAGGTTAAATAAAAAACCCCGCTCAGGCGGGGTTTTTTCATGTCGCAAAGCCCAGCGTTATTTACTGTTACAGTCTTTGCCTGCCGCGAACTTCGCATCTTTATCTGCCACAAGGGTTTTCACCAACTCGCCGCTATCCGGGTTTGGCTCCAGCGTAAAGTGACCGTCGACCGTCAATAATACCGGCTTACTGTCATTTCCGCGTGCGACCGCATAATCCCGTTCCAGCTGGGCATTGTTCGCCACGCTCACTTTCTTACCCGTTGCGCAATCTGTAAAGATGGCCGCGTCAGCCATATAGAAATACATGCCCCGCATCGGCATCGGCGTGGCCGGCAGCGCCGCTTTCACCGGAGCCAGCGTGTAGTTGAACTGGGATTCAATCGGGTTGCCTTCACGGTCGAGCATCTCCATCCCCTCGCCTTTGGCGCGGAAATACGTTTTCTCACCGCTCGTATCGGTCAACACCAGCTTCTCGGCCGTGCGTGCCCATGTCCCGTAAGTCGCAAAAGAGGAGGGTTCTTTCGCGCCCTGATACCGCTGATTCATGACCCACGTACCGTCTTTTTGCAGGAACAGCGACGTCTCAATACCTTCACAGTCGGCACAAGGCAGTACGCCGCGCCAGCTCTGCTGCATTGGCTTTAACTCTTCATTCTGCGTTGGCTGCAGGACCTGCGTTTCCGAACGGTTGTTACATCCGAAAAGCGCAAAGAGCGTACTCACTGCCAACGCTGACCATAATGCTTTTTTCACAATGAATTCCTTATGAAATAGTGTTCCTTTTCGTCAATCCAAAGGGCGACGAACTTTACCGCGTAGTGCTTTCACTGTGGATTTCTGAGCCTTTGACGACAACCGACGCTCTTTCGATGCGCGGGTTGGCCGCGTTGCCCGACGGCTTTTTTGCACCGCAGTTAATTCTTTTATCACCGCCACCAGTCTGGCCATAGCCGATTCCCGGTTTAACTCCTGGCTACGGTACTCCTGCGCCTTGATCACAATGACACCGTCACTGGTGATCAGATGATGGCTGGCAGCGAGCAGACTTTCCTTATAATACTCTGGCAGGCTTGAGGCCCGAATGTCAAAGCGCAAATGGATAGCGGTTGAAGCCTTGTTAACATGCTGTCCCCCCGCCCCCTGCGCACGGATGGCGGTGATCTCCAGCTCATTGTCCGGGATGCTGACGTTTCGGGACAACACGATCATGAAGCAGGCTGCCACGCCGTCAGATGAATTTCCAGATTATTCTGAGAGTCAGAAAGCCAGATTGCGCCGTCCTGGATCGTCGCCTGCAGAGTCATCGTCCGGCTGGCAAATTCGCTCAGCTGCGCCAGTTGTTCATCATCCAGATACCAGACCGTAAGGTTTTTAAACTGACCGCACTTGCTCTTGTTTTGCTGCCACCAGATTTCCGCAGCGCGTTGGTTGTACGCGAATAGCGCCACTTCCGCAGACTGGGTACACGCCTTTTTGAGGCGGCGCTCATCCGGCAGACCAAGTTCAATCCATAAATCGATACCCAGATGATCGTTACGCAGCCAGGCTTCCGGCTCGTCTTCTGCGCTTAAGCCACGGGTAAACTGCAGACGCTCGTCGGCATATTTAATCCACGCCAGCAGGCGCAGCATCATGCGCTCCTGGGTTTCAGAGGGGTGACGCGCCAGCGTCAGTGACGCATCCAGAAACTGGTTGCGGTCAAGGTCAGCCACATTGACCACCGCTTTATAAATTGTCGCTTTCAGCGCCATGGGAGAACTCCTTTCGAATCAGGCGCACATTGTAGCGAAAACAGCAGCAAAAGGCTGTTACGCCGTGATGAATACGGCGCCATCAAGGCTCTGATATTGCTTAAATGAGTATGGTATAGTCACCTTGCTAAACCGAGTTTATCTTCGTAGGCTTAATGATATCTCACAGTAAGTCAGTGCGCTGGCGGGAGGGGATGTGAATAATTATTGTGAGCTAATTCGCAAACGGTATGCGGAAATCGCCAGCGGAGATCTGGGATATGTCCCGGATGCGTTGGGCTGTGTATTGAAAGTGCTTAATGAAGTGGCCTCTGATGAGAGCCTTTCAGAATCGGTCAGGGAAAAAGCAGCGTATGCTGCGGCGAATTTACTGGTGAGCGATTATGTCGATGAATGATACTTATCAACCCATCAATTGTGATGACTATGACAACCTCGAACTCGCCTGCCAGCATCATTTAATACTGACGCTGGAGTTAAAAGATGGCGAAGTGTTGAAAGCGAAAGCCAGCGACCTGGTTTCACGTAAGAATGTGGAATATCTGATAGTGGAAGACGCCGGTGCGACGCGTGAGCTACGCCTGGACAAAATTGCCAGCTTCAGCCACCCGCAAATCGGCACCGTCGTGGTGAGCGAATCCTGATGACACTAACGGGCAGCCTGGCTGCCCGTTACGCTTTCCACTCCAGACTCACGCCCGATTCTGCCCAGCCCTCTTCTGTAATGAACACCCCTGCCGCCGCAATCAGCGTTTCACCGTAAAAAAGTAACGGCGTGGTATCGCGCAACCAGGGCGGCACATTGCACTCCTGCCAGATTTTTTTGAGCTTCCTTCCACCGTTACGTCCGACAATGTGCAGCATACCGCTGGCCTTAAAGCGCACGGTGACCGGTTCATCGGCTTTCGGTAAACGCACATGGCCTGGCGTCTCCAGAGACAAGCTTCCCATATCCCAGGGCAACAGCAGCGGTTTCGCAGGCGATGGCCAGCCGAGCACCACATCTGCAAGCGAGGGGGTCGATTTCACCCACCACAGCTGGCCTTTATAGCGCCTGACGTCAAAACCGTTCAGGTGCACGCACGGCGTTGCATCCTCCCGCGCCTGGGCGACTTCGTCCCAGATACGTCCCAGCATGGCACGCGATGGCATCGTTGCACGGTGAGAGGCCAGCCAACGGCGCAGCAGCGCGGCCCGACGAACCGGACTCATTGCCTCCAGCGGTGCGATCGCCAACGCCCCGTTTACCGAAATCAGTTCAGCCAGTTCTTCACTCAGCAGTTCATCCAGCAGGCTCTCCTGTTCGGCACACAGCAGGGCGCTTCGTGCTGTTGCGTCTGCAAAGTGCGGCCAGCGTGCGGTCAGTAACGGCAAAACACGCAGACGCAGGAAATTACGATCGTAGCCATCGTCCTGATTGCTCTCATCTTCAATCCAGCTCAGCTGATATTGCTGCGCCCAGGCTTCCAGCGATGCGCGCGACTCGCCAAGCAGCGGACGCAATAATTGCGTCCCGGCAAAATCAGAGCGTTCAGGCATGGCGGAGAGCCCCGCCGGACCACTTCCCCGTTTTAACGCCAGCAAAAAGGTTTCGCACTGGTCGTCAAGGTGCTGTGCCGTGACCAGCGCTTCGCCGGGCTGTAATGTCGCGGTAAACGCGTCATAGCGCGCTTTACGCGCGTGCGCTTCAATACCGAGCCCTTCATCTCTGAGCACCACCCGTTTAATCTCAAGCGGGATCGCCCAGGCCGAGCACACCGCGTCACAGTGCGCAACCCAGGCGTCGGCATGAGGACTCAGCCCATGATGGATATGCATAGCCCGGAGCTGAACGTCAGGTTGCTGATCGCGCCAGAGCTTGAGGCGATGGAGCAACACCGTGGAATCCAGGCCACCGCTAAATCCCACCAGCAGCTGGCGGTACGGTGAAACGGCTTGCGCAATAGCGGGTAGGGTCATAGAGAATTACACATAAAAAATGCCCGAACAGAGCGGGCATTATCACACAGGATGGCGCTTACTGCTGGTAAAGCTCCAGCGGAAGACCGTCCGGATCGTTGAAAAAAGTAAAACGCTTGTCGGTAAACGGATCGACACGAATCGCTTCGCACTTCACGCCATGCTCTTCAAGATGTTTTACCGCACGGTCAAGATCATCCACGCTAAAAGCCAGATGGCGCAGGCCGCAGGCTTCCGGACGGGACGGACGCGCAGGCGGGAAAGGAAAAGAGAACAGTTCAATCACATACTGCCCGTTTAACGCCAGATCGCCTTTCCAGGAGTCGCGCTCCACACGATAGGCCTCGCTTAACAGCGTAAAGCCCAGAATGTCGCAATAAAAGGCCTTACTTTTGGCGTAATCGGTGGCAATGATCGCAATATGATGAACCTGTTTTAAACCCAGCATAGCTTCTCCTTTTTATGATGCCTGAACGTTACAACCGAAAACCCGCCCCTGGCAAGCAGCCACCTTTATTTTAGGACTCGCACCCAGTAAACCCCATTTTCATCACGTTTCGCACCGTGGATATCCGTCTCGAAGCCCGGGTAGTGACGCCCCACAGAACAGAGCATCAGCAGAAAATCGAGCACCGCACGGCTCTCTTCGGTGATCATCTCTCCCGGCATCAGCAGCGGGACGCCCGGTGGATAAGGCAGGATCATATTGGCCGAGACGCGTCCCACCAGATTTTCCAGCTCAACGGTTTCTACCTCCCCTTTCACCTGTCGCTGCCAGGCTTTGTGCGGCGTCAGTTTCATCTCAGGCAAGACGTCAAACGCCTGCAGCATCAGGCGCGGCAGATCGTGCTGGCGGATCAGTTTGTGGATCCCCTGGGCCAGATCCTGTATACGCATATTGCGATAAAAATCAGGATCCTCCGCATAGAGATCCGGCAGCATGTTCTTCACGCGCAGGTTCAGATCGTACGCACGCTTAAACTCCATCAGCCCACGTAGCAGACCCATCGCGCGGGTTTTATCAATCCCAATGCTGAACAGGAACAACAGGTTATACGGTCCGGTTTTCTCCACCACCACGCCGCGCTCATCAAGGAATTTCGCCACCAGCGCGGCCGGAATACCTTCGTCGCTCATGTTACCCTGTTCATCCATGCCCGGCGTCAGGATGGTCACTTTTACCGGGTCGAGGAACATGTGGTCGGCATCGGCATCACGGAAGCCGTGCCACTCTTCACCCGGCGCGACTGGCCAGCACTCCGCCTCATCAATCTCTTCCGGCTGCCAGATATCAAAGAACCAGCCCTCAGCCTCATCTTTTAACCGCTGAACCTCTTTGCGGAAATGCAGCGCGCGCTCTACAGAGCGATTGATAAGACGTTTACCCGGATTGCCGCGCAGCATCGCCGCTGCCGTTTCAATGGAGGCCACCAGCGGATAACTTGGTGAGGTGGTGGTGTGCATCATAAACGCTTCGTTAAACGTCTCTTCGTCGTAGTCACCTTTGATATGGATAAGCGAGGCCTGTGAAAACGCAGCCAGCATTTTGTGCGTCGATTGCGTTTCGAAAAACACTTTGCCCGGCACGCGTTCGCCACTCATTCCACTTTTACCCGCGTAGATGGGGTGGAAATTGGTATAAGGAACCCACGCGGAATCAAAGTGGATCGAGGGAACATCCAGCGTCTGTTTGATCCAGTTGGTGTTATACAGCAATCCGTCATAGGTGGAGTTGGTGATCACCGCATGGATCGGCCAGCTTGCGCCGGGGATCGCCGCCACCTTATTTTCTATGGCTGAATGGGTGAATTCACGGCGTGGAATTCCCCCCAGGATCCCCAGCGCGTTACGCGTGGGTGACAGCCAGAGCGGTACGACATCACTCATCATTAGCAGATGTGCCAGCGACTTATGGCAGTTACGGTCGATGAGTAACGTACTTCCGGCCGGGGCGGCATACATGCCGACGATTTTGTTTGACGTCGACGTACCGTTGGTCACCATATAGCTCTGCTCGGCCCCAAAGGTGCGGGCAATGTACTCTTCGGCTTCCAGATGTGGACCGGTGTGATCCAGCAATGAGCCAAGCTCGGTAACCGAAATCGACACATCCGCTTTCAGGGTGTTGCCGCCGAAGAAATCATAAAACAGACAGCCAACCGGGCTTTTTTGATAAGCCGTCCCCGCCATATGACCTGGCGTGCAAAAGGTGTACTTCCCTTCCTTCACATAGGTAAACAGCGCCCGGGTAAACGGTGGCGTGATGTTATCCAGATACTCGCCGGTATATTGCTGAATGCGGGCCGCAATATCTTCGGCCACGCCGAGTGAGTATTCGAAAAACCACAGCGCCATCCGCATATCCTGGGCACTGACGTCCATGGTCGAGTGGGTATTGATAAACGCATACAGCGGGAGATATTCATTCAGTTTGTTGATATCGCTGCACAGCTCCAGGTCGTACTCATCCCAGTCGAAGATCACGCCACAGATCCGCGGGTTGTGCTCAATGAACTTCAGCAGGTCAGCGCTGTTGTGCGGCCAGATCAGCTGATAGCCACGTGACTGCAGGGCCTGCTCCAGCTCCTTGATAGGCTCATCTTTATAAAAGACGCCGTGTGGCCCCATAATGGCAATAATATTCACGGGCTTCCTCCTTAAAAAACATTAGCTAAGCATAGCCAGGGTAAACCGCAGGTATAAAAAAAGCCGCAACAGTGTGCGGCTTTTCAGATAATTGTGAAGCTTACGCGTAACCGTAGGTCATCAGACGCTGGTAACGACGATTGAGCAGATCTTCTTTGCTCAGCACATCCAGGTCCGCCAGATCGGCCAGCAGCTGCGCTTTCAGGGAAGCGGCCATCACTTCCGGCTTACGATGCGCACCACCCAGAGGTTCAGGGATGACGGTATCGATCAGCTTCAGCTCTTTCAGGCGTGGGGCAATGATGCCCATCGCTTCTGCAGCCAGAGGCGCTTTATCGGCGCTCTTCCACAGGATAGAGGCACACCCTTCCGGAGAGATAACGGAATAGGTGCTGTACTGCAGCATATTCACTTTATCGCCCACGCCAATCGCCAGCGCACCACCGGAACCACCTTCACCGATGACGGTACAGATGACAGGCACCTTCAGGCGAGACATCTCACGCAGGTTACGTGCGATGGCTTCAGACTGACCGCGCTCTTCCGCGCCCACGCCTGGGTAAGCACCCGGGGTGTCGATAAAGGTGATGATGGGCATATTGAAACGCTCAGCCATCTCCATCAGACGCAGGGCTTTACGGTAGCCTTCTGGTGCCGGCATACCAAAGTTACGACGGATCTTCTCTTTGGTTTCACGGCCTTTCTGATGGCCAATGATCATCACCGGACGTCCATCCAGACGAGCGATACCGCCGACGATAGCTTTATCGTCAGCGTAAGCGCGGTCGCCTGCCAGTTCGTCAAATTCGTCAAACGCCAGGCGGACATAATCCAGGGTGTACGGACGCTGTGGGTGACGCGCCAACTGGGCGATCTGCCATGCGCCGAGATCGGCAAAGATTTTGCGCGTCAGTTCTACGCTTTTTTCGCGCAGACGATGCACTTCTTCGTCGATGTTAATATCCAGTTTTTCATCCTGACGGCTTACCGCTGTCAGAGAATCGATTTTCGCTTCCAGCTCAGCAATCGGCTGTTCGAAATCAAGGAAATTCAGACTCATAGTATTCCTGTATTAGTCAAACTCCAGTTCCACCTGCTCCGAACCAATGAGGCCACGGAGATCGTTCAGTAAACGATCGCTCGGAGAGACACGCCACGTTGCACCAAAGCGCAACCGCGCACGTGCATCCGCCCTCTGATAGTAGAGATGTACTGGAATTGTCCCCGAGCGGTGGGGTTCCAGAGACTGACGGAGTCGGTTTAAAAGCTGGTCATCAATTTGCCTGTCCGTCAGCGAGATAGCAAGCCCGCGAGCATATTTTTCCCGGGCTTCGTCAATGTCCATCACTTCGCGGGCGGTCATTTTAAGCCCCCCGCTGAAGTCATCAAAGCTGACCTGTCCGCTGACGATAAGTATGCGGTCTTTTTCCAGCAATTGCTGGTATTTATCCAGCGCGTCGGTGAATAACATCACCTCCAGACGCCCGGAACGGTCATCCAGGGTACAGATGCCGATACGATTGCCGCGCTTGGTGACCATAACCCTTGCAGCAATCACGAGCCCCGCAGCCGTGGTGATTTTACCACGTTCTGTCGGATGCATGTCTTTCAGCCTGTAGCCTCCGACATAGCGCTCAATTTCTTTGATGTACTGGTTGATCGGATGCCCCGTCAGGTACAAGCCTAACGTTTCACGCTCACCATCCAGCACCACCTGTTCTGGCCACGGCAGACAGCTGGCGTAAGACTGCTCGATCTGCTCTGGCTCTTCCGCCAGCACGCCGAACATGTCCGCCTGGCCAATGGCTTCCGCTTTTGCATGCTGATCCGCGGCTTTCAGCGCGTCGCCAAGCGAGTTCATCAGCGCGGCGCGGTGCGGCCCCAGCCTGTCGAACGCACCGGACATGATCAGTTTTTCCAGCACGCGGCGGTTCAGTTTTTTGGTATCGGTGCGGGCGCACAGATCAAACAGCTCGCGGAAATAACCACCGTTATTACGCGCTTCGATGATTGCCTCGATCGGCCCTTCACCTACGCCTTTGATCGCGCCGATCCCGTACACGATCTCCCCGTCGTCGTTAACGTGGAAATGGTAAAGACCCGAGTTAATGTCCGGCGGCAGGATCTTCAGTCCCATGCGCCAGCACTCATCCACCAGGCCAACCACCTTCTCGGTGTTATCCATATCGGCGGTCATTACCGCCGCCATAAATTCAGCGGGATAGTGCGCCTTCAGCCACAGGGTTTGATACGACACCAAAGCATAGGCGGCAGAGTGCGATTTGTTAAATCCGTACCCGGCGAATTTCTCCACCAGGTCGAAGATTTTCATTGCCAGTTCGCCGTCAATGCCGTTTTTCTTCGCGCCGTCTTCAAAAATAGAGCGCTGCTTGGCCATCTCCTCCGGCTTTTTCTTACCCATTGCACGACGCAGCATATCCGCGCCGCCGAGGGTATAGCCGGAGAGCACCTGAGCAATCTGCATGACCTGTTCCTGATACAGGATAATGCCGTAGGTTGGCTCCAGTACCGGCTTCAGGCTTTCGTGCTGCCACTGAACGTCCGGGTAGGAAATCTCTTCCCGACCATGCTTACGGTCGATAAAGTTATCTACCATCCCCGACTGCAGCGGTCCCGGACGGAACAGCGCCACCAGTGCGATCATATCTTCGAAGCAGTCAGGCTGCAGACGTTTAATCAGATCTTTCATGCCACGGGATTCAAGCTGGAAGACCGCGGTGGTCTCCGAGCGCTGCAGCATGTCGAAACTTTTCTTGTCATCCAGCGGGATGGCCGCGATATCCAGCGGCGGCTCGCCGTTCTTCTCGCGGCGGGCGTTGATCATCTCCAGCGCCCAGTTGATGATGGTAAGCGTACGCAGACCGAGGAAGTCGAACTTCACCAGCCCGGCGTATTCAACGTCGTTCTTATCAAACTGGGTAACCGGGTGCTGCCCCGCTTCGTCACAATAGAGCGGCGCAAAGTCGGTAATTTTGGTCGGGGCGATAACCACACCACCCGCGTGTTTACCGGCGTTACGCGTGACGCCTTCCAGCTTACGCGCCATGTCAATCAGCGCTTTGACTTCTTCGTCAGCTTCGTAGATTTCCGGCAGCTGCGGCTCGGCTTCAAACGCTTTTGCCAGCGTCATCCCCGGATCGGGCGGCACCAGCTTAGAGATGCGATCGACGAAGCCGTACGGATGCCCCAGCACGCGGCCCACGTCGCGGATAACCGCTTTCGCCGCCATCGTACCGAAGGTAATGATCTGCGATACCGCGTCACGGCCATACATATCCGCCACGTGCTCAATAACCTGGTCACGTTTTTCCATACAGAAGTCGACGTCGAAGTCGGGCATGGAAACACGTTCCGGGTTAAGGAAACGTTCGAACAGCAGGTCAAATTCCAGCGGGTCGAGGTCAGTGATCTTAAGCGCATAGGCCACCAGTGACCCAGCACCGGAACCACGTCCTGGACCAACCGGCACGCCGTTATCCTTCGACCACTGGATAAACTCCATTACGATCAGGAAGTAGCCCGGGAAGCCCATCTGGTTGATAACCTGAAGTTCAATATCCAGGCGCTCGTCATACTCCGGACGACGTTTTTTACGCTCTTCTTCATCCGGGAAAAGGAATTCAAGACGTTCTTCCAGACCTTCTTTGGATTTCATGACCAGGAAGTCTTCCGTGGTCATTTCCCCGGTCGGGAACTGCGGCAGGAAATACTCACCCAAACGCACGGTAACGTTACAGCGCTTGGCGATTTCAACGCTGTTTTCCAGCGCTTCCGGGATGTCAGAGAAGAGTTCACACATCTCCTCTTCGCTGCGCATGTACTGCTGAGCAGAATAATTACGCGGGCGCTTCGGATCGTCGAGGGTGAAGCCATCATGGATCGCCACGCGAATCTCGTGAGCGTCGAAATCCCCGGCCTCAAGGAAGCGTACATCGTTGGTTGCCACCACGGGCAGCCCGCGCGCTTCCGCAAGCGCCACGGCAGCATGGAGATAACTCTCTTCATCCGGGCGACCGGTGCGGATCAGCTCCAGATAATAACGATCCGGGAAGTACTCTTCGTAGAATGATACGCACTGATCCACCAGCGCACTATTGCCGCGCAGCAGGCATTTGCCCACATCACCCATGCGGCCGCCGGAGATCAGCAATAACCCTTCGTTCAGCTCCGCCAGCCAGTCCCGGTCAATCCATGGCCCCAGGGCGCCGTAGCCTCGCTGGTAGGCTTTGGAGATAAGCAGGGTGAGATTCTGATAACCCGTGTTGTTCATCGCTAACACGGAAATTTGCGTCATTTCGTCGCCGAGCAGTTCGCTCTGCACATGAAAATCAGCTCCGACGATGGGTTTCATCCCCGCGCCATGCGCCGTTCCGTAGAACTTCACCAGACCACACAGGTTGGTAAAATCGGTGATCGCCAGCGCAGGCATACCCAGTGAGGCCGCCTTTTTTACCAGCGGCCCGGTTTTCGCCAGCCCATCGATCATGGAGTAGTCGCTATGCACCCGCAGGTGTACGAAACGTGGTTCAGCCATCTTCAGATTCCGCGTTACTTAATTGCTTGCGTATTGATTCAGGACACCAGTCCCAGCGCGCGTTTCACCGGGCCAAAACTGCGCCGGTGATGCTCGGTTGCGCCATGTTCAGCCAGCTTTTCCAGGTGGAAGGCTGTAGGATACCCTTTATGCTGAGCGAAGCCATACTGAGGGTAAGTGAGATCCAGCGCGGCCATTTCAGCATCGCGAGTCACTTTGGCAATAATAGAAGCCGCACTGATTTCCGCGACCCGGCTATCCCCTTTTACTACCGCCATGGAAGGCACTGGTAATGCAGGGCAACGGTTGCCGTCAATAAGAACATACTCCGGGGCAATTTTCAGCCCCGCCACCGCACGCTGCATCGCCAGCATTGTGGCATGCAGGATGTTCAGCTCGTCAATTTCATGCGGTTCAGCACGCCCAAGGCTCCAGGCTAATGCTTTTTCCTGAATCTCATCAAATAACGCCAGTCGGCGCTTTTCTGAAAGCTTTTTGGAGTCATTCAACCCGATAATCGGACGGGCAGGATCGAGGATCACCGCCGCGGTCACAACAGCGCCCACTAACGGGCCACGGCCCACTTCGTCCACACCCGCAACAAGGTGGGTGTGAGGATAAATAAATTCCATCATCTTGCTAACTCCAGCACCGCATCAGCCGCTTGCTCATCGGCATTACAGCGGATCTGCTGATGCAGTTCGCGGAACGTATCATGCATCTGGTGGCTGGTCTTGCCGTTGGCAAGCAGCGGTAGCAGCGCATCGGCCAGCGCCTGAGGCTGACACTCGTCCTGCAGAAGCTCTTTCACCAGTTCACGCCCGGCGAGCAGGTTTGGCAGCGAAACGTACTCCGTCTTCACCAGGCGTTTGGCCAGCCAGAAGGTGAACGGTTTCATGCGATAGCCTACCACCATCGGACATTTCGCCAGCATGCACTCCAGGGCTGCCGTACCGGAGGCCAGCAGCGCGGCATCGCTCGCGACCATCGCCTCACGGCCTTTTCCATCCAGCAGATGGATGTGAAGATCCGGTGCAACCTCGGCTTTGATACGCTCAAACTGCTCCCGGCGCTTGGCGTTCACCAGCGGCACAACCACTTCGAGATCGGGATAGGTATCGCGCAGAATTTGCGCGGTTTTCAGGAAGTCCGCGCTAAGCATCTCTACTTCTGCGCCACGGCTACCCGGCAGAAGAGCCAGACAGTGCGCATCGTGAGGGATCCCCAGCACGTCACGCGCTGCGTTTTTATCCGGATCCAGCGGCATCGCATCCGCCATGGTATGCCCGATAAAACGGCACGGAACGTTAAATTTGTCGTAAAACGCTTTTTCGAAAGGCAGGAAAGCCAGCACCAGATTGGTTGACCGTCCGATTTTGAAAACGCGTTTCTGTCGCCACGCCCAGACGGACGGACTGACGTAGTGAATGGTTTTAATGCCCTGCTTTTTCAGATTCCCTTCGAGGGTAATGTTGAAGTCAGGCGCATCGATACCGACAAAGACATCGGGTTTGAGCTCGGTGAAGCGGCGGGTAAGATCGGCGCGGATATGCAGCAGACGACGCAGTCGCCCCAGCACCTCAACAATGCCCATCACGGCCAGCTCTTCCATTTCGTACCAGGCTTCGCAGCCTTCAGCCTGCATTAGCGGGCCTGCAACGCCAACAAAGCGAGCATCAGGTACGCGAGCCTTAAGCGCGCGGATAAGACCGGCACCAAGAATATCGCCGGAGGTTTCTCCGGCGACCAGGGCTATCGTAAGCGGACGACTGTCGACCATTAACGAATCAGACCCCTTGTGGAACGGTCAAAGAATTCCATGAACGCGTTCACTTCAGGGTGCTTTTCCGCCAGTTCGGCAATTTCCGGCTTCGCCTCTTCCAGCGTTTTGCCGCTACGGTACAGTAACTTATACGCGTTGCGGATAGCCGTAATCGCTTCGCGACTAAAGCCACGACGCTTGAGGCCTTCGATGTTCACGCCGAATGGCGTGGCATGGTTGCCCTGTGCAATTACATACGGTGGGACGTCCTGCGCCACACCGGAGCATCCGCCGACCATCACATGTGCACCAATGATGCAGAACTGATGGACTGCGGTCATACCGCCAATAATTGCGAAATCATCAACCGATACGTGTCCTGCCAGCGTTGCGTTGTTGGCAAGAATACAGCGGTCACCTACGGTACAGTCGTGCGCGATGTGCGCATTAACCATAAACAGGTTATCGCTGCCCACCTTCGTCAACCCACCACCCTGTACTGTTCCACGATGAATGGTGACGCTTTCGCGGATACGGTTACGATCGCCAATTTCCAGACGGGTCGACTCACCAGCATATTTTAAATCCTGGTTAACTTCGCCGATGGAGGCGAACTGATAGATCTCATTGTTGCTGCCAATGGTCGTATGACCATTCACGACAACGTGAGATTTCAGTACTGTACCCTCACCAATTTCGACATGGGGACCAACAATACAGAACGGGCCAATGTGGACATTAGCACCAATAATGGCGCCGTTTTCCACAATGGCGGTAGGATGAATAAAGGCAGATTTATCAATCACGTATCAGGACTCCCGGCTACGAGCACACATCATCGTCGCTTCGCAAACAACTTTGCCGTCAACCAGCGCTACGCCTTTAAAGCGAGTCAGGCCACGACGCGTTTTTTCAAAAGTGACTTCCATGATCATCTGATCACCAGGCACGACAGGACGCTTGAAGCGCGCTTCATCGATACCCGCGAAGTAGTACAGTTCACCCGGCTCCAGTTTGCCTACGCTTTTAAACGCAAGAATACCGGTAGCTTGTGCCATCGCTTCCAGGATCAACACACCCGGGAAGATGGGTTTACCAGGGAAGTGCCCCTGGAAGAATGGCTCGTTAACGGAGACATTTTTCACTGCGCGCAGAAAACGACCTTCTTCAAAATCCAGCACACGGTCTACCAGCAAAAACGGGTAGCGGTGCGGCAGAAGTTCTAAAATCTCTTCAATATGCAGAGTATGAGTGTCGGTAGTCAAAATACTCTTCCTGTCAAAATGTACTGATTAGCAATAATAACACGGCCTGCCGGTTTAAAAGAAAGCCGACAGGCCGGGAAATTAAGCGTTAAAAAGATGAACGCTTAGTCTTGTTGATCGATCTTACGCTCAAGGGACTTGAGTCGCTTGCTCATATCATCAATATTCATCACCAGAGCTGCTGTTTTACGCCATACCTTGTTAGGTTGCAGCGGGATGCCTGAGGAATAGACGCCTGGCTCAGTGATAGGACGCATTACCATGCCCATTCCCGTCACGGTGACCTTGTCGCATATTTCCATATGACCATTGATCACGCTGGCACCGCCAATCATGCAGTAACGGCCAATTTTCAGACTGCCTGCCATGATGACGCCACCTGCAACCGCGGTATTGTCGCCAATCACAACGTTATGCGCAATCTGGCACTGATTATCGATAATAACACCGTTGCCGATAATGGTGTCGTCAAGCGCACCACGGTCAATGGTGGTGCAGGCTCCGATCTCAACGCGATCGCCAATGATAACGCGACCAAGTTGCGGGATCTTAACCCAATTACCACGATCGTTAGCGTAGCCAAAACCGTCAGAACCAATCACTGTGCTGGACTGAACGAGGCAATTTTCGCCGATTTCAACTTCGTGGTAGACGGACACATTGGCCCACAAACGGGTCCCGGCGCCGATTTTTGTTTTTTTCCCAACGAAGCAGCCCGGGCCGATGACGACATTATCGCCCAGTACGACGCCAGACTCGATCACGGCATTTGCGCCGACTGCTACGTTGTTACCCAGCTGAGCCGTCGGATCGATTGCTGCACTGGCAGCAATGTTTTGCGCCGGCTGCGGCGTGGTATCAAGAATTTGTGCCATGCGAGCATACGTCAGGTAGGGATTTTTCACTACCAGTGCCGCACCAGTGGCAAACGGAAGATCGTCCTGCGTCAGAACAACAGCCGACGCCTGGCATTGAGCCAGATGTTCACGGTACTTAGGGCTTACCATGAAGGTAATATTGCCAGCTTTAGCAGATTGCATGGACGCAACAGCGGTGATGACGATATCGCCATCACCGTGTAATTCTGCATCCAACTGCTGAGCTAAATCAGCCAGTCGAATTGAAGGCATTACTTATTTAACCTGTTTCAGAACATCAGCGGTGATGTCTTTAACATCGCTGCTGTTGAAAGCAACGGCGTTCGCATCAACAACCAGATCGATGTTCTGATCGGCAGCAACTGCTTTAACAGCAGTCTGAATGCGAGTCACCAGCTTGCCACGCTCTTCGTTAGAACGACGCTGACGATCCTGCTCGAAAGCCTGCGCTTTCTGGGAGAACGTCTGGCGCTGAGCCATTACGTCTTTTTCCAGTTTGCTGCGCTCGCTTGATTTCATGGTAGAACCATCACGCTGCAGACGCTGCATTTTGGACTGAAGATCGTTTTCCATACCCTGCAGTTCGCTTGCACGGCCTTTGAATTCGTTTTCCAGAGTCGCAGAAACGCCAGTTTTCTGTGCAACCTGCTGGAACAAATTACCCATGTTGACGATTGCAATTTTGTCTGCTGCCTGAGCAGAAGTTGCCATCGCTAAACCGAGACCTGCAGCTAATAACCACTTTTTCACAATTAACTCCTTACCATCCCATTGGCACCAGAAGGTACCGTTCTTTGCGTGGCAAGGCGATCGTTTTACCGATCGCCGGTTGTCAGCGCTACACTGCCAACGCATTACTTTGCCGCGGAGAATTACCAGGTTTTACCAATGTTAAACTGGAATTGCTCCGACTTATCTCCATCATATTTCTTAAACGGCTGGGCGTAAGAGAAGACCAACGGCCCCAGCGGTGACATCCATTGTAATGCGATACCTGCAGACATGCGAATATTGCCCGGATCGCTGTAGTCTGGAACACCTGCCGCACGCATCTGGGCAGTGTTCTCCCAGTTGGTATCCCACACGGTACCGGCATCCCAGAAGAAGGACGTACGGACTGAGTTCGCGTATTTATCACTGATGAATGGCGTTGGCGTGATGAACTCAAGGCTCGCCACGGCCATGGCGTTACCGCCTACCGCATCATCAGAGCTACAAACCTGTTTTGGATCCCGGCTTGCGCAGTTATCTTCGTCATTACCGCCGTAATAAACCGCTTTCGGACCAATGTTGTTGGACTGGAAGCCACGAACGGTACTGGAACCACCGGCGTAAAAGTTCTCATAGAACGGCATCTCTTTGCCGCCTAAACCATCGCCATAGCCCCAACGGGTACGACCCAGAACCACCCACTTATGATCGTCATCGATCGGGAAGTACGAGGCAGTATCGAGCGTTAACTTGTAGAACTCGTTATCAGAACCAGGAATAGTCACTTTACCATTCAGGTTGACACGAGAACCTTCCGTTGGGAAGTAACCACGGTCAAGGCGGTTATACGTCCAACCGTAGTTGAAGGTGAAGTCATCCGCCGCAAAACCGTTGTTATCGCTGGAGGTGCTCGCCGACTGGCCGATAGAGTCGAGATAACGCCACATTGCCACCTGCGGTTGCATATTGGACAGGTCGTTATGCACGTAACCTAAGCCCGCACGCAGGGTGTTGTATTCGTTAACCGGGAATCCAAGCGTACCATCTACACCGTAACTCTTGTTGGTGTACGAGGACAGATCCGCGTCGTCTGCTTTAAAGTCGTTATAGAAGATACGACCGCCCAGGCTCACACCGTCAACGGTGAAGTATGGGTTAGTGACAGAGAACTCAGAGTAGGTCTGGTAGTCGTTTTTGGTACCGTTGATACCCACCGAGTAACCCGTACCCAGCCAGTTATCCTGCTGAACGCCAACCTGGAAGCTCACGCCGCTTTCAGTACCGTAGCCCACACCGAAGTTAAAGCTACCGGTATTACGCTCTTTCACTTTGTATACGACATCCACCTGGTCCGGGCTGCCCGGCACACGCTGGGTATCGGTATCAACCGTTTCAAAATAGCCCAGACGGTTCAGACGCTCTTTACCCTGGTCAACGAGGTCGCTACCCAACCATGCCCCTTCCATCTGGCGCATTTCGCGACGCAGAACGGAATCTTTGGAGGTGTCGTTACCTTCGAAGCGGATCTTACGCACGTAGAAACGGTTGCCTGCATCAACGTTAACGTGAAGCTTAACGGTTTTATCCGCGTCGTTGATTTCCGGCTGAGTTTGCACACGCGGATAGGCATAACCATAACGGCCGAGCAGCTTTTTAATGCCGTCTTCCATTTTGGTTACTTTAGAACCGCTGTACAGATCGCCTGGCTGAATTTTGGTCAGCGATTCGATCTCGGCAGAATGCCCCGCCAGGTTGCCACTTACTTCAACACCCGAAAGCTTGTACTGATCGCCTTCTGTGATGTTAATCGTAATGTAGATCCCTTTCTTGTCCGGGGTCAGACTCACCTGAGTCGAGTCGATGTTGAAACGGGCATAACCGCGATCCAGATAGTAGCTGCGCAGGGTTTCGAGGTCGCCCGCCAGTTTCTGTTTCTGGTATTTGCGATCGCCCACCACGTTCCACCACGGCACTTCGTCACGCAGCTGGAAGGTGGAGATCAGTTCGTCGGTAGTGAACGCGTGGTTCCCGACGATGTTGATCTGTTGGATCTTCGCCGAGACGCCTTCCTGGAAGACCAGCTTCAGGTCAACACGGTTACGCGGCAGCGGAGTCACCACCGCTTTCACGCTGGCGCTGTACTTACCGACGCTGTAATAGAAATCTTCCAGACCTTTTTCAATGTCTGAAAGGGTGGTGCGGTCCAGAGATTCCCCCACACGAACACCGGATGCTTCAAGGTTCTGCTTGAGCATGTCATCTTTCACCGACTTGTTACCGGAGAAAGTGATACTGGCGATCGTTGGACGTTCTTTTACCTGAACCAGCAGCGTATCACCATCGCGCAGGACGCGGACATCCTCAAAGTTGCCGGTGGCAAACAGAGCACGGATGGTGTTACTGATGTCATCATCATTAACCGTATCGCCGGGGCGCACAGGCATACTGAGGAGGGCCGCACCAACGGCGACACGCTGAAGGCCTTCGAAATGAATGTCTTTCACTACGAACCCGTCAGCACCGTATACGGTGGCGCTGCTAAACAGCAGCGACGCTATGAGCAACTTTTTCATCGCCATCGTTATTATGCGTTCTTCCTAACTAACTCTCTTACAACCGAGAGAAATCATTGAAAAGTGCAAGCCCCATTAACAGCACCAGCAAAATCGAGCCAATGCGATAACTAAAGTCTTGAACTCGCTCGGATACCGGCCCGCCTTTTAGCTTTTCAATCGCTAAAAACAGCAGATGACCCCCGTCTAAAACGGGAAGCGGGAACAGGTTGATGATCCCAAGGTTCACGCTAATGAGCGCGAGAAACATGAGATAGTAAATCACCCCGAACTCCGCTGACATCCCAGCCCCCTGAGCTATCGAAATTGGCCCACTGAGGTTGTTCAGTTTCACATCACCGGTTATCAATTTCCCCAACATGTTTACCGTCAGCTTCATCAGTTGCCATGTTTTATCCGTGGCTTCAAGGATGGCGCTAAACGGCCCATACTGGCGTATTGTCTTGTACTCATCAGGCAGCGGGATCACTTTAGGCACAACGCCTGCAAACCCTTCTGCCTTTTTGCCGACCGATTTGCTATCCGGGATCAGCGTCAGCGAGAGTGGACTACCCTGCCTTTCAACTTCCAGCGCGAGCGACGTACCCGGATTATCGCGCACCAGAGTAACAAAGGTCATCCACTGTGTTAATGGCTGACCATCGACTTTAACGATCCTGTCGCCAGCTTGCAAACCCGCTTTGCTCGCCGCCGAATTTGCCTGAACTTCGGCTAATATCGGTTCGATCTGCGCACCACGTGGGCGAATCCCCAGCGCAGAGACGGGATCTTCTTTGTCTGGTTCGAAACTCCAGTGACGCAAATCCAGCACTTTATTCTGTCGCTGGTCAGAACCAAACGGCGACACGCTGACCGTGGTCTGCTCATCACCGATTTTGGCTACCAGTTGCAGTCGCACGGCATCCCAATCAGGGGTTTCGATACCATCAATCGCTTTAAGTTCCATCCCCGGCGTAATTTGCGCACTCGCCGCGATGGAATTGGGGGCGATTTCACCGACAACCGGACGCACGCCCGGAACGCCGATGATAAACACCAGCCAGTAAGCGAAGATAGCAAAGATGAAATTGGCTACCGGTCCGGCAGCAATGATGGCGGCACGTTGTCCAACGGTTTTGTTATTAAACGCGCTGTGTCGAAGCTCAGGGGCCACAGGCTCAACACGTTCGTCGAGCATTTTGACGTAGCCACCGAGCGGGATAAGGGCGATGACAAATTCCGTGCCGTGACGGTCAGTACGCGTCCAGAGTGATTTGCCAAAACCGATGGAGAACCGCTCTACGCGCACACCGCAACGGCGAGCAACCCAGAAATGGCCAAATTCATGCACGGTAATCAGTACACCCAGTGCAACAATGAACGCCGCCAGATTCCAGAGAATGCTCAGCATAAAACCTTCCGTTAAATCGTCCCGAATACCAGTAAAAGCAGACAAGCAAACACGGGAACAGCCGCTGTCAAGCTGTCAATGCGATCCAGTATCCCGCCATGCCCTGGAATCAGGTG
Source organism: Enterobacter cloacae complex sp. 382A5 (assembly GCF_050031095.1). Lineage (NCBI taxonomy): Bacteria > Pseudomonadati > Pseudomonadota > Gammaproteobacteria > Enterobacterales > Enterobacteriaceae > Enterobacter > Enterobacter cloacae complex sp. 382A5. The sequence continues at coordinate 865,557 of NZ_JBLGVK010000001.1, read as the reverse complement.
TCCGCTGTCCTTAATCCCTGCTTCTCGCTTGAACATACTTTCGGTTAAATCACCGAGTACCGAGGCCAGCGCGGCAAAAATCGAACACACCAGCAGTATTGACGGTGCAATGTCCAGATTCGCCCAGACGCCATAGCCCCAGGAGATAATCGCTGCCGTAAACAGGCCGCCGATGAATCCTTGCCAGGTTTTACCAGGCGACACCTTCGGAGCCAGTTTATGTTTGCCGAACAGTTTACCAAACATATAGGCCCCAGAGTCAGCCCCCCAGACCAGAATCATCACATAAAGCAGCCAAATCGCACCGCTGTAGTGGTTTTCGTCGTAGTGCCAGGCGCGCAGAGCCACCATGCCCCAGAAAAAAGGCACGATGGTAAGAAGACCAAATATAAGGCGCAGCACTTTTGAGTTGCGCCATAACGCCGCGGAGCCTGGATAAAAAAGCACCAAAACAAGGGCGGCGATCCACCAGGCCAACGATACCCACAGGGACCCGGCAACCAGTGGTTGGTGAATATCATGGTGATATTCCGGCAAGGTAAACAGCATCAGGGCCAGGATCAAGCCACAGAGTACCGCCAGCCATACCCGCTGACTGCGCGACGTAAAGCCGCTAAACTGTCCCCATTCCCACGCGGCCAGCATACACACCACCAGCGTGACAATAGCAAATCCCACCGGGGGCAGTAAAAACAGCGCCGCAATGACAATGGGTATTAATACAAAAGCGGAAATCAGGCGATACTTCAGCAAAAGCTACCCCCATCAGGCTTTGTCGCCACCAGGCTCGGTGCCGCCGAAACGACGCTCTCGATTGGCAAAGGCATGCAGCGCACCTTCAAAGTCTTGTTCATCAAAATCGGGCCAAAGCACATCCGTAAAGTAAAGTTCGGCATAGGCAATTTGCCACAGCAAAAAGTTACTTATGCGATGTTCTCCCCCTGTCCTAATTACCAAATCCACAGGTGCCAGTTCATTCATGCAGATTTGCTTGCTCAGCGCGTCTTCATCAATTTGGTCGGGTCTCAACAACCCTTCCTGAACCTGTTCGGCCAGGTGCCGAACTCCCTGGATAATATCCCAGCGTCCACCGTAATTCGCCGCGATATTCAGCGTCAGACCCGTGTTATTTTCAGTCAGCGCTTCTGCTTTACGAATCCGTTCCTGCAAACGTGAGTTAAAACGACTGGTTTCGCCAATGACACGCAGGCGCACGTTGTGGCGGTGCAGGCTTTTTACTTCGCTGTCGAGCGCCCACACAAACAGCTCCATCAACGCAGTCACTTCCTGCGCAGGTCGATTCCAGTTTTCACTGCTAAAAGCATAGAGCGTTAACGCATCAATGCCGTTATTGGCGGCAAAAGAGACGGCGCGGCGAACAGATTTCGCCCCAGCTTTATGCCCAAAGGCTCGTATCTTCCCTTGTCTTTTCGCCCAGCGGCCATTGCCATCCATGATGATTGCTACATGACGGCAGCCATGAGCTGGCAAGTTTTCGCTTATTGGTTGATTCGCAGACAACATAACGCGTTTTTAGTCCCTGAAAAGGATTTAACGGTACTCAGGAATACTGAAGCCTATACGTAAAAAAGCCGTGTCAAACCACGGCTTACCTGACCACTTAAAGTCAAATACCTGCGATCAGGTGGCGCAGACTATATCACCGAAGCCCAACGCTAACAAATAGCACGACGACTAGTGCTTGCTTTATCACCAGCTTGCGAGACGTGTCACCTGTTTGCGCGCAATAATACGAGCCTGCTCATCCACCGCCAGCACCTCTTCCACGCTTTGTGGTTCGCGCAGATCCATCAACTCCAGTACCGACAAATTCAGCATAGCGATATCGGTGAAACGGATCTGCTGATTCAGAAATGCTTCAACGGTAATTTCATTGGCTGCATTGAGTGCCGTCGTCGCCGCCTGCCCTTGGTCAAAGGCATTCATTGCAAGCTTAAGACACGGATAACGATCGTAGTCAGGTTCACTAAACGTCAGGGAACTCAGCTTGCAAAAATCGAGTGGCTTCACGCCAGATTTCACGCGTTCAGGCCATGCCATTGCATGTGCAATTGGCGTACGCATATCCGGCTCTCCCAGCTGTGCCAGCACGCTGCCGTCCTGATAGCGCACCATCGAGTGAATCACCGATTGCGGGTGGATCAGCACTTCCATCTGTTTCGCCGACGCGTTAAACAGCCAGCGAGCTTCAATGTATTCCAGACCTTTGTTCATCATAGTGGCAGAGTCAACGGAGATCTTACGCCCCATTGACCAGTTCGGATGACGGCACGCCTGATCCGGCGTCATTGCGCTCAGTTCAGACAGTGGCGTTTCACGGAACGGGCCACCAGACCCGGTAAGCAAAATCGATACAACCCCATTCTGCTCCAGGTCAGCGTACCCCAGGTTCTGCTGAAAAGGTTGCGGTAAACTCTGAAAAATGGCGTTGTGCTCGCTGTCGACCGGCAAAAGTCGTGCTCCGCGCTGCTTAACCGCCTCCATAAACAGGCGTCCGCAGGTCACCAGCGACTCTTTATTCGCCAGCAGAACATCTTTACCGGCATCGATGGCGGCCAGCGTCGGCAGCAACCCGGCCGCGCCAACAATGGCGGCCATCACCTGATCGACCTCATCCAGCGCGGCCATCTCACAGGCAGCCTGCTGCCCGCTCAGAACCTCAGTACGACTGCCCTTCTCTTGCAGAACGGCTTTCAGCTGGCGGGCGCTCTCTTCGTCATCCATTACCGCATAGCGGGGCGTAAACTCCAGACACTGCTCAACCATTCGCTGCACATTCTTCCCGGCCACCAGTGCTGTCACGGTGTAAAGCGCAGGGTTGTGGCGTACAACGTCGAGAGTGCTGCAACCGATAGATCCGGTTGAGCCAAGGAGAGTTAAATGCTTCATGAGATGCCCGAAAAAGTTAGACCAGATAAAAGCAAAACGCCGCCAGCAAGACCCGAAGTCCCTCTGAACGGCGTTTATCAGTGTAAGACAGAAATCAGAACTGCATCAGTTCCGCTTCTTTATCTGCCAGCGCCGCATCAATTTTCTTGATGGCAGCGTCAGTCATTTTCTGAATGTCGTCCTGTGAACGACGATCGTCATCTTCACTGATCTCTTTTTCTTTCAGCAGCGCTTTCACTTTATCGTTAGCGTCGCGACGGACGTTACGCACGGAAACACGACCCTGCTCAGCTTCGCCACGCACGACTTTGATCAGGTCTTTACGACGCTCTTCGGTCAGTGGAGGCAGTGGAACACGGATATCAGCACCCGCAGAGCTTGGGTTCAGACCGAGGTCAGATGCCATGATCGCTTTCTCAACCGCCGGGCCCATAGAGCGATCGAACACGTTGATTTTCAGCGTGCGGGTATCTTCTACGGTCACGCTCGCCAGCTGGCGCAGAGGGGTAGGCGTACCGTAGTACTCTACGATGATGCCATCCAGCAGGCTTGGAGAAGCACGGCCAGTACGGATTTTGCTGATTTGGGTTTTGAACGCTTCTACGCATTTTTCCATGCGTACTTCAGCATCTTTTCTGATGTCGTTAATCACGTTACGAATCCTTGAAAACTTGTCTCAGGCAGACTATCCGCCAGCACAGTGCTACAGGTGTGCTAAGTATAGTCGCGTTTAATTCATGACAACGCCAATGGCGCGTCCGGGTAAGATACCACTTCAAAATAAAGCGGAATCTTACCTGTATTTATCGCCGACGGAAATTATTCCGTGATCAATGTGCCTTCTTTTTCGCCCATGACCACGCGGCGCAGTGCGCCAGGCTTATTCATATTGAAGACACGGATCGGCAGTTTGTGGTCGCGAGCCAGCGTGAAGGCGGCAAGATCCATCACTTTCAGCTCTTTTTCCAGCACTTCGCTGTAGGACAGCTGATCGTACATGGTGGCAGAGGGATCTTTTGCCGGGTCGGCGGTAAACACGCCATCCACTTTGGTTGCTTTCAGCACCACATCGGCTTCGATTTCGATACCGCGCAGGCAGGCAGCGGAATCGGTTGTAAAGAACGGGTTACCCGTACCGGCGGAGAGGATCACCACGCGGTTGTTGCGCAGCAGGCTGATCGCTTCTGCCCAGCTGTAGTTATCGCAAACGCCATTCAAAGGAATAGCGGACATCAGGCGGGCATTCACATAGGCACGATGCAACGCATCACGCATTGCCAGACCGTTCATCACGGTTGCCAGCATACCCATATGGTCGCCCACAACGCGGTTCATCCCCGCTTTCGCCAGACCAGCACCACGGAAAAGGTTGCCACCGCCAATGACCACGCCGACCTGAATACCCAGTTCGACAAGTTCTTTGATCTCCTGTGCCATGCGGTCGAGAATGCTTGCGTCAATACCGAAGCCTTCCGATCCCTGCAGCGCTTCGCCACTCAGCTTAAGCAGAATGCGTTTGTACACGGGTTTTGCATTGGTAGCCATGTTTCTTTCCTGAGACTGTCAACGATTAAGATGGGGGTTAATTCTGGCGACATAGTATGTCGCATACCAGCACAGCGATACGGGATCCTGTCTGATTTTCGTCTGACGGGTGACAAAAAGAAGCCGCCCTCAGGCGGCTCCTTTTTCATCATTAAGACTGCTTGGACATTGCAGCAACTTCTGCTGCGAAGTCAGTCTCAACTTTCTCGATGCCTTCGCCCACTTCGAAGCGGATGAAGCCAGTTACGTCAGCGTTGTGCTCTTTCAGCAGCTGAGCAACGGATTTGCTTGGATCCATAACGAAAGGCTGGCCAGTCAGAGAAACTTCGCCGGTGAATTTCTTCATGCGGCCTTCAACCATTTTCTCTGCGATTTCTTTTGGCTTACCAGACTGCATCGCGATGTCCAGCTGAACCTGGTACTCTTTCTCTACCACTTCAGCAGACACGTCTTCTGGCTTAACGAATTCTGGTTTGCTTGCAGCGATGTGCATTGCCAGCTGTTTAACCAGCTCTTCGTCAGCGCCTTTAGCCGCAACCAGAACACCGATACGCGCACCGTGCTGGTAAGAACCCAGAACGTCGCCTTCCAGGGACGCTACGCGACGGATGTTGATGTTCTCACCGATTTTAGCAACCAGCGCAACACGTTCTTCTTCGAACTGTGCTTTCAGAACTTCAACGTCAGTGATTTTGCCAGCAACAGCTGCGTCCAGAACTTTGTTAGCAAACGCCTGGAAACCACCATCTTTAGCAACGAAGTCAGTCTGGCAGTTAACTTCCAGAATGATGCCGTAGTTGCCGTCGATTTTAGTGATGATCACGCCGTCAGCAGCAACGTTGCCTGCTTTTTTAGCTGCTTTGATCGCACCGGATTTACGCATGTTTTCGATTGCCAGCTCGATGTCGCCGTTCGCTTCAGTCAGCGCTTTTTTGCAATCCATCATGCCTGCGCCAGTACGCTCGCGCAGCTCTTTTACCAGGGATGCGGTAATTTCAGCCATTCTTAAATCCTCGGGAGATGTGAACTGCCCGGCCTGCGGCCAAACAGTATAAATTGAAAAAAGGGGCCGATAATGGGCCCCTATTCATACACGGTACTAATAAGGGGTGAAACCTTATTATTCAGCTTCTACGAAGCTTTCTTCCGCCTGAGAAGCCAGATCCTGGGAACGGCCTTCACGAACGGTAGCAGCTACAGCGCTCAGGTACAGGCTAACAGCACGGATTGCGTCGTCGTTACCCGGGATAACGAAGTCAACACCGTCCGGATCGGAGTTGGTATCAACGATAGCGAATACCGGGATACCCAGGTTGTTAGCTTCTTTGATTGCGATGTGCTCGTGGTCTGCATCGATTACGAACAGCGCGTCTGGCAGGCCGCCCATATCTTTGATACCGCCCAGGCTGTTTTCCAGCTTGTCCAGCTCACGAGTGCGCATCAGCGCTTCTTTCTTAGTCAGCTTGTCGAAAGTACCGTCCTGAGACTGGGTTTCCAGATCTTTCAGGCGCTTGATGGACTGACGAACAGTTTTCCAGTTGGTCAGCATGCCGCCCAACCAGCGATGGTTCACGAAGAACTGGTCGCAGCTGTTAGCAGCATCTTTCACAGCTTCGCTTGCAGCGCGCTTAGTACCAACGAACAGAATCTTACCTTTACGGGAAGCGATCTTGTTCAGCTCAGCCAGGGCTTCGTTGAACATTGGTACAGTTTTCTCAAGGTTGATGATGTGAACTTTGTTACGCGCGCCGAAGATGAAAGGCTTCATTTTCGGGTTCCAGTAACGGGTCTGGTGACCGAAGTGAACACCAGCCTTGAGCATGTCGCGCATGGAAACAGTTGCCATGTTTAAAACCTCTATATTGAAAGTTGGGGTTATGCCTCCACGTATCCCATATTACCGACCCCGAAGGGCACCCCGGAATATGTGCCGATACGTGTGTGTTGTTACACAAAGTGAGATATATCGCTCCCGTCCAGCCTGTGTATCTGAGATGGATCGGAAGTCCGGCGCGCTTTATACCACAAATCACGACCAGAAACCAATAATTGTTGGCGTAGTGTGCTGTTAATGATTCTCAGTTTGGCACGGGGTGCGCCTGACTGATACCATTGACGGTACTAAGACTAGTATTGTCGAAAAAATCGACACCGATGGACAGATTACATGGCTATCTCTATTAAGACCCCTGAAGAAATTGAAAAGATGCGCGTCGCCGGTCGTCTGGCCGCGGAAGTGCTGGAAATGATCGAGCCGTTCGTGAAACCGGGCGTCAGCACCGGCGAACTGGACCGCATCTGTAACGACTATATCGTTAACGAGCAGCACGCGGTCTCCGCCTGCCTCGGCTACCACGGTTTCCCGAAATCCGTCTGCATTTCTATAAATGAAGTGGTGTGCCACGGTATTCCGGATGACGAAAAACTGCTGAAAGATGGCGACATCGTCAACATCGACGTCACCGTCATTAAAGATGATTACCACGGTGACACCTCGAAGATGTTTATCGTGGGCAAGCCAACCATCCTGGGTGAGCGCCTGTGTAAAGTGACGCAGGAGAGCCTCTACCTGGCGCTGAAGATGGTGAAACCGGGCATTCGCCTGCGCACCATTGGTGCCGCTATCCAGAAGTTTGTCGAAGCGGAAGGTTTCTCCGTGGTTCGCGAATATTGTGGTCACGGCATTGGCCGCGTCTTCCACGAAGAGCCGCAGGTTCTGCACTACGATGCGGATGACGGCGGCGTGGTGCTGCAAAAAGGGATGACCTTCACCATCGAGCCGATGGTCAACGCGGGTGACTACCGTATCCGTACCATGAAAGATGGCTGGACGGTGAAAACCAAAGACAGAAGCTTGTCTGCACAGTACGAGCATACTATTGTGGTAACAGACAACGGCTGCGAAATTATGACGTTGCGCAAGGATGACACTATCCCGGCAATACTGACGCACGATGAATGATAAAAAAGCCGGCAAATGCCGGCTTTTTTAATGGCGATAGCTTTTTCTTATGGGTGGCGCACGATGAGTAATCTATTACCCGAACAGTATGCTAACACAGCACTTCCCACCCTTCCCGACCAGCCCGATAACCCGGGCGTCTGGGCGCAGCACGAGCTGAGCTGTGCCGGCATCAAAGCTCATATGGATGTCTTCCAGCGCTGGCTGGGAAGCGCGTTTGATGCGGGCATTTCCGCCGAACAGCTCATTGAAGCGCGCACCGAATTTATTGACCAGCTTCTGCAACGCCTGTGGATTGAGTACGGGTTCGGGCAGGTCAGCGACGTGGCGCTGGTTGCCGTCGGGGGCTATGGCCGCGGTGAGCTGCATCCGCTTTCCGATATTGACCTGCTGATCTTAAGCCGCAAAAAGCTGCCGGACGAACAGGCGCAGAAGATTGGCGAATTGCTGACGCTGCTCTGGGATGTGAAGCTGGAAGTCGGCCACAGCGTACGCACCCTGGAAGAGTGCCTGCTGGAGGGACTATCGGATCTGACCGTTGCCACCAACCTGATTGAAACCCGCCTGCTGATCGGCGACGTCGCGCTGTTCCTGGAACTGCAAAAACACATATTCAGCGACGGCTTCTGGCCATCAGAAAAGTTCTTCGCCGCTAAGGTCGAGGAACAAAATCAGCGCCACCAGCGCTATCACGGCACAAGCTATAACCTTGAACCGGATATCAAAAGCAGCCCCGGCGGCCTGCGCGATATCCACACATTACAGTGGGTAGCCCGTCGCCACTTTGGCGCCACCTCGCTGGATGAAATGGTGGGTTTTGGCTTTTTAACCGAGGCCGAGCGAAACGAGCTCAACGAGTGTCTGCATCTACTGTGGCGCATTCGTTTTGCCCTTCATCTTGAACTTAATCGCTACGATAACCGTCTGTTGTTCGACCGCCAGCTCAGCGTGGCCCAGCGCCTTCACTACAGCGGCGAAGGTAACGAACCGGTTGAGCACATGATGAAGGATTTCTTCCGCGTGACCCGACGCGTTACCGAACTCAACCAGATGTTATTGCAGCTGTTCGACGAAGCTATTCTGGCGCTGACGGCCGACGAAAAACCGCGCCCCATTGATGACGAGTTTCAGCTACGCGGTACGCTTATCGATCTGCGTGACGAAACGCTGTTTATGCGCGAGCCGGAAGCGATCCTGCGGATGTTCTACACCATGGTCCGCAACAGCACGATCACCGGGATCTACTCCACCACCCTGCGCCATTTGCGCCATGCGCGCCGCCATCTGACGCAGCCGCTGTGCTATATCCCGGAAGCGCGTTCGCTGTTCCTGAGCATGCTCCGCCATCCGGGCGCCGTCAGTCGCGGGCTGCTGCCAATGCACCGTCACAGCGTACTGTGGGCCTATATGCCGCAATGGTCGCACATTGTCGGGCAGATGCAGTTCGATCTGTTCCATGCCTATACGGTGGATGAACACACGATCCGCGTCATGCTCAAGCTGGAGAGTTTTGCGAAAGAAGAGACGCGCTCCCGCCACCCGCTGTGCGTTGAGCTGTGGCCACGGTTGACCCATCCGGAGCTGATCCTGATTGCCGCCCTGTTCCACGATATCGCCAAAGGTCGCGGGGGGGACCACTCGGTGCTCGGCGCGCAGGACGTGCTGAAGTTTGCCGAACTGCACGGTCTGAACTCACGTGAAACACAGCTGGTGGCCTGGCTGGTGCGCCATCATCTGCTGATGTCAGTCACCGCACAGCGTCGTGACATTCAGGATCCTGAAGTAATCAAGCAGTTTGCAGAAGAGGTACAAACAGAAAACCGTCTGCGCTATCTGGTCTGCCTGACGGTGGCCGATATCTGTGCCACCAACGAAACGCTGTGGAACAGCTGGAAGCAGAGCCTGCTGCGTGAACTGTACTTTGCGACCGAAAAACAGCTGCGCCGCGGAATGCAAAACACGCCGGACATGCGTGAGCGCGTGCGCCACCATCAGTTGCAGGCTCTGGCCCTGCTGCGGATGGACAACATTGATGAAGAGGCGTTGCATCAGATTTGGGCCCGCTGTCGTGCCAACTACTTTGTCCGTCACAGCCCAAACCAACTCGCCTGGCATGCGCGGCATCTGCTGCAGCATGATTTGTCGCAGCCGATGATCCTGCTCAGCCCGCAGGCGACGCGCGGCGGTACCGAGATCTTTATCTGGAGCCCGGACCGCCCTTATCTGTTTGCTGCGGTATGCGCTGAACTGGACAGACGAAACCTGAGCGTGCACGACGCGCAGATTTTCACCACCCGGGACGGCATGGCGATGGACACCTTTATTGTGCTGGAGCCAGACGGCAGCCCGCTGTCGTCGGATCGTCATGAGGGGATACGTTTTGGTCTGGAGCAGGCCATCACTCAGCGCAGCTGGCAGCCGCCGCAGCCGCGTCGTCAGCCCGCGAAACTGCGCCACTTTACCGTCGATACCGAGGTCAATTTCCTGCCGACCCACACCGATCGTAAATCGTTCCTGGAGCTCATTGCGCTGGATCAGCCAGGTCTGCTCGCCCGCGTCGGCCAGGTCTTTGCCGATCTGGGAATTTCGCTCCACGGGGCCCGAATTACAACCATTGGCGAGCGAGTAGAAGATTTATTTATAATCGCAACAGCGGACCGGCGTGCCCTTAATAATGACCTGCAACTTGAAGTGCAACAACGGTTGACAGCAGCCCTCAATCCAAACGATAAAGGGTGACGTGTTTTTTAGTGAAATGGAAAGAGTAAACAATGCAGCAGTTACAGAACGTTATTGAGTCCGCTTTTGAGCGTCGCGCCGAGATTACCCCGGCAAATGTGGATACCGTTACCCGCGAAGCGGTTAACCAGGTGATTTCTCTGCTGGATTCCGGCGCGCTGCGTGTAGCAGAAAAAATCGACGGTCAGTGGGTCACTCATCAATGGCTGAAGAAAGCCGTGCTGCTCTCTTTCCGTATCAACGATAACCAGGTTATCGACGGAGCTGAAAGCCGCTACTTCGATAAAGTGCCAATGAAATTCGCTGATTACGACGAAGCGCGTTTCCAGAAAGAAGGCTTCCGCGTAGTGCCACCTGCTGCGGTGCGTCAGGGCGCGTTCATCGCCCGTAACACCGTACTGATGCCATCCTACGTAAACATCGGTGCCTATGTAGACGAAGGTACCATGGTGGATACCTGGGCTACCGTGGGCTCCTGCGCGCAGATCGGTAAAAACGTTCACCTCTCCGGCGGCGTCGGCATCGGTGGCGTACTGGAACCCCTGCAGGCTAACCCAACCATCATCGAAGACAACTGCTTCATCGGCGCGCGCTCTGAAGTGGTAGAAGGCGTGATCGTTGAAGAAGGCTCAGTAATCTCTATGGGCGTTTACATCGGTCAGAGCACCCGTATTTATGACCGTGAAACCGGCGAAATCCATTACGGCCGTGTTCCGGCAGGCTCCGTGGTTGTTTCCGGCAACCTGCCGTCTAAAGATGGTAAGTACAGCCTGTACTGTGCGGTTATCGTGAAGAAAGTGGACGCGAAAACCCGCGGTAAAGTGGGCATCAACGAATTGCTGCGCACCATCGATTAATCGGATATAACAAAAAGCGGGGGCAACCCCGCTTTTTTCATATCTGAGGGTGGCGAAAATAGATTTTTTCGTTAATTATTCAAAGGTTATGTTGAGATCAAAGGTACCGCTATGTACGATAATCTGAAAAGTCTGGGCATTACCAATCCTGATGAAATTGATCGTTACAGCCTTCGCCAGGAAGCCAACAACGACATTTTAAAAATCTATTTTCACAAGGACAAAGGAGAGTTTTTCGCCAAGAGCGTGAAGTTTAAATATCCACGCCAGCGTAAGACCGTCGTCGCAGACGGTGTAGGACAGGGATACAAAGAGGTTCAGGAAATCAGCCCCAACCTGCGCTATGTGATCGATGAACTCGATCAGATCTGCCAGCGCGACCGTACCGAAGTCGATCTCAAGCGTAAGATCCTTGACGATCTGCGTCACCTTGAAAGCGTTGTGACTAATAAGATCAGCGAGATTGAAGCGGATCTTGAGAAATTAACGCGTAACAAATAAGTTGGGTGCGGGCCTGATGCCCTCACCCCGGCCCTCTCCCACAGGGAGAGGGAGAAAACCATCATATAGGCCGGGTAAGGCGAAGCCGCCACCCGGCAAACAGCATCATCGCTGTTCATCCAGCTGCAACGCCACATACAGCAGCAGTCTGTCGTCAAAACTTCCCAGATCCAGCCCTGTCAGCTCCGAAATCCTGTTGAGCCGATACTCCAACGTGTTGCGGTGAATGAACAGCGCTTTCGACGTCGCCAGCGGCTGCACGTTATGCCGGAACCACGCCTGTAGCGTCCGGCGCAGCAGGCCATTGTTGTCCATCGCTTTCAGACGCGCGAGCGGACGCGCCAGCTCATTGGCCTGCCAGCCACCGCGCAGGCTGTCGAGCAGTACCGGCAGCATCAGATCCTGATAAAAATAGCTGCGGCTTTCCGGCATTCGCTGTTTACCCACCATCATCGTGGTACGCGCCGTACGCCATGAGCGGGCGATACTGCCAGGCCCGGTAAAGTAATTCCCCAGGGCGACGCGAAAACGCAGCTGACCATTCTCTTTCATACGGGAAATTAACTGCTCCACACGACGACGGTGATCTTCCGCATCCCAGCGACCGAACGCGTTAAGCGCCGGCTTGAGCACCACCATTTCCGTCAGGGATACAATCGCCACCAGGTTGTCGCGCTCCGGCGTTGCCAGCGCGTTTTGTAGCTGCTGCAATTCAGCCATCGCGCTATCGACCCCCAGTTGGCCGCTATCCACCTCAATCACCGCCACGACGCGCGGTTGGTTCAGGTCAATACCCAGACGCTGCGCCCACTCGCTCAGCGCAGGCGTATGCTCCTCTGCCTGAATCAGGTTCATCACCAGCTCTTCGCGCAGACGGCTGTCCTGGGCCAGCAGGTGCATCAGGCGCGACTGCTCCAGCATCATCTCCGCCGTCATGCAGACCAGCTCGCCATATTTACGCAGTGATTCGGGTTCACCGGTCAGGCCTATTACGCCAACAATTTCCCCTTCAAGGCGCAGCGGTAAATTGATGCCCTGACGGACGCCGTGCAGGTGTTTCGCCACGGCATCATCGATATCCACGACCCGCCCCTGGGAAAGCACCAGCAGTGCACCTTCGTGCAATTCCCCAATACGCTCGCGATCGCCGCTGCCAATAATGCGCCCGCGGGCATCCATTACGTTGATATTGGTATCGATGATGCGCATGGTGCGCGCCACGATATCCTGCGCCATTTTGGTATCAAGATGCCAGCCAGCCATGTAACCCTCCTGTGAGCAGAGCTCAAGCATAGGGGAGTTCGGTTACGGTCGCATTGTGCGAATGCACAAAATCAGGCAGTGAAGTATGGACTTGTGGGAAGGGTCACAGAAACAAAAAAGCCCCTGCTTACATCACGCAGGGGCTTACGAGGATTATTGCATCAGAAGATAGATAGAGGTATCACCACGCTGAATATTCAGCGCCAGCACGGATGGTTTGCTGTCGAGAATTTTACGCAGTTCAGCGATGTTTTTCACCGGCTGCTGGTTAGCACCCATGATCACATCACCTTTTTTCAGGCCGATACGGGCTGCCGGGGAATTCGCTTTCACGTTATTCACCACCACGCCTTTATCTGCACCTTTGTTGCTCATCTCCGCCCCTTCAATACCGCTGAAGATGGTGCTGGAATCAACCTGATTCTGACTGCTCTGCTGCAGCTCCAGACTCACGTTAACCGCCTTACCGTCACGCAGCAGGCCAAGGGTGACTTTGCTGCCAATTGGCATTGAGCCCACTTCGGCACGCAGGGCGGCAAAGCTGCTGATCGGTTTACCGTTCAGGGAGGTGATCACATCCCCGGCTTTAATCCCCGCTTTTGCTGCGGAGGAGTTCGGCATAACCTGGCTCACGAACGCGCCGCGCTGGGCGTCAACTTTCATCGCTTTCGCTAGCTCAGAGTTCAGCTCGGTACCCATGATACCCAGCTCACCGCGTTTCACCTGGCCGTACTGCACCATCTGCGCGGTCAGGTTTTTCACCATATTACTTGGGATAGCAAAACCGATACCGATGTTGCCGCCGTCCGGTGCCAGGATGGCAGTGTTAATACCAATCAGCTCACCGTTCAGGTTCACCAGCGCACCGCCGGAGTTACCGCGGTTGATCGCCGCATCCGTCTGGATGAAGTTTTCATAGTTCTCCGCGTTCAGGCCGCTACGGCCCAGCGCTGAAACAATCCCCGAGGTCACGGTTTCGCCCAGACCGAACGGGTTACCGATGGCCACGGTGTAGTCACCGACACGTAGCGCGTCGGAGTCGGCAATTTTAATCGCCGTCAGGTTTTTAGGATCCTGAATCTGGATCAGTGCGATATCAGAGCGTGGGTCCTTGCCCACCACTTTGGCGTCAAATTTACGCCCGTCGCTCAGCTGAACCTTAATGCTGTTGGCGTTATCCACCACGTGGTTGTTGGTAACGACATACCCTTTCGCGGCATCAATAATAACCCCCGAGCCAAGCGCCATGAATTTCTGCTGCTGGCCGCCGCCCTGGCCGTCATCCCCTGCGCCACCGCCCTGACAGAACGGAGAACTCTGGAATGGCGAACCGTCCTGGCAGAACGGCGAGTTATCGCCGAAGAACTGCTGGAAGTTACGCGGCATACGCGGCGTATTGACGGTCGTGCTGCCCTCAACGTTAATACTCACCACCGATGGCATCACTTTTTCGAGCATCGGTGCCAGGCTTGGCATCTGCTGCGCGGTTGCTGCCGATGACGCGGTCTCGGCTGCAGTAGCAGTCAGAGGAGACAGCGCTAAACCTAAACTCAGAGCCAGTGCACTCATTGCTAATGTGGTTTTTTTCATGTTTCTCAATCTCGATTTACAGATAACGCAAAATTGCTGTGTAACTCAGATTCGTTTTATACCGCTTAGTTCCGGCGATAAGTTTATGGAAAAAGTAAAAATTTATTGGTCGTCTTTACAAAACTCCGGGATTATTCCACCGCCATCAGCTTGCGGTACTCATCCCAGGCATACAAATCGGTCATTCCGCTGATATAGTCCTGGATGAGACGACAGCGATAATAATATTCGAGCACCGGCCACTGCGGTGAGTGGCGATCCAGTTTGCCGATGGCTTCAACGTAAGCCAGACGATGACGGGTAGAAAGTTTCTGATAAAGCCGGGACTCAATCGGTATTCGTCGCACGCGCTCTTGTTCCACCAGCTCGCTGAATTCATCGACCGACAATTGCAGCAGAGGGCGATATATTTCCAGTAAGCCGCTGATTACCCGGTATCCCTGTAGCTCTAACTGTTCGACATCGGGGTGGCTGAATACATGACGCATCGCGACATGTTTATATAACTCAAGCAACTGGCTGAAGCTGCTGTCATCCTCCAGCAAGGCATGATTGAACTCGCCGCTAAAAATCATCGGCAAATTATCAATAAAGCGCGAGGCGGCGTAAGGCACCAGTTTATTTAATGTATTGACCCGCAAATACATAAAGAACTGATCTTCGGTGCTCCGGCTTAATGTATTTGCACGCGATTTTTCCCAGGCATTTTCGACCACCTGGGCAAACAGCGAACCTTTTTCATGTTTCCCCCATGCATCATAAAGATGCTGATAAAGCTCCTCGACGCTAAATATTCTTTTTTCAACCGCGTCTTCCAGGTCAGCAACGCAATAGGAGATGTCATCGGCGGCTTCCATAATCCACGTCAACGGGAAGCGGCCATTTGCAGTCAATGAAAGTTCTTTACGTAACCGCTCAATATAGCCCTCTTCGGAGAGGTAATAGCCCGGCTTTTTCATCAGATAGCTGTGCGAAGCGGGCGTTTCGCCCATCCACCAGGCGGGACGGGTATATTTGAGGATGCATCCCACCTGTGCCCAGGTCAGATTCATGCGCATCAGGGAGTGCACCAGTCGTATCCCCTGCGCATTGCCTTCAAAATGACAGAGATCCTGACGCACCTTACGACGCAGATCGTTTAGCCCATCTTCGCCTTCACGCAAGCGTAAATCCCGCACCACGCAGCGGTCATCACTGAGTGGCTGGCTGACGGCATCCGACGGGAAGAGTCGCTGCCTGAACCAGTCGTTGATCGCCGCCTCACCAAAGTGACCAAACGGGGGATTGCCGATGTCGTGCATCAGGCAGGCCATCTCAACAATACTTTCAAAGGGCCCGGTCAACTCATCCAGACCGTAGGTTTCCAGCAAGCGCTGCTCTTTGAGACGGCTTAAAATCTCTTTGGCAATGTAGCGCCCCACCTGCTGAACTTCCATTGAGTGGGTAAGGCGTGTGCGCACGGCAGCGTTACGCTCAAGCGGAAACACCTGGGTCTTTTGCTGCAGACGACGAATGGCAGGCGAGTTAATGATCCGCCCGCGATCGCTTTCGAAGATACGCAGGATCTCATGTTCGCTCTTTTCACCCTGCGGCGAACGGAAACGTCGGTGCCAGTTAATTTTGGTGCGAAAATCGATCTGTGACATGTGCTCCCCCGCGTGAGAATGCGTTTCCCCTTAAGCGCATGATAGACTATGCATCTTAACAAGGCACATCGCGAGTAAATCTATGAAAATCGGCATTATTGGTGCAATGGAAGAAGAAGTTACGCTGCTGCGTGACAAAATTGAGAACCGTCAGACTCTCTCTCTGGGGGGTTGTGAGATCTATACCGGTCAACTGAACGGTGTTGACGTGGCTCTGCTGAAATCAGGCATCGGTAAGGTTGCTGCTGCGCTGGGCGCAACGCTGTTGCTTGAGCGCTGTAAGCCAGACGTGATCGTTAACACCGGCTCTGCAGGCGGTCTGGCACCGACCCTGAAAGTGGGTGATATCGTCGTCTCCGATGAAGCGCGTTACCACGATGCAGACGTTACCGCATTCGGCTACGAATACGGTCAGCTTCCGGGTTGTCCGGCCGGCTTTAAGGCCGACGATAAGCTGGTTGCGGCGGCAGAAGAGTGCATTGCTGAGCTGAACCTCAACGCCGTACGCGGCCTGATTGTGAGCGGTGATGCCTTCATCAATGGCTCCGTCGGCCTGGCAAAAATCCGTCACAACTTCCCGCAGGCTATCGCCGTTGAGATGGAAGCGACCGCGATTGCCCACGTTTGCCATAATTTCAACGTCCCGTTCGTGGTGGTCCGCGCCATCTCTGACGTGGCCGATCAGCAGTCTCATATCAGCTTCGACGAATTCCTGGTTGTCGCGGCAAAACAGTCCACCGTGATGGTGGAGAGCCTTGTGCAGAAACTGGCTCGTGGCTAAACATGCCATCAGGGCGCTGGTCGCCCTGCTTCTGCTCGCACCGGCCTGGCTCTGCGCCGCGCCGCGTGTGATTACCCTCTCCCCCGCTAACACCGAACTGGCGTTTGCCGCCGGCATCACCCCCGTTGGTGTAAGCAGCTTTTCCAATTACCCACCGCAGGCCGCACAAATTGAACAGGTCGCAACCTGGCAAGGGATGAACCTTGAGCGCATCGTGGCGCTTAAGCCCGATCTCGTGCTCGCCTGGCGTGGCGGCAATGCAGAGCGGCAGGTTAATCAACTGACGTCGCTTGGGATCAAGGTCATGTGGGTGGATGCCGTGAGCATTGAGCAGGTCGCGCAGGCGTTACGCGCTCTGGCGCCCTACAGCCCAACCCCGGCCAAAGCCGAGGATGCGGCAAAACAACTGCTCAGCGACTATGCGGCACTAAAAGCAAAATACGATACCCCCGTTAAAAAGCGCATCTTTCTGCAGTTTGGCAGCCAGCCGCTGTTCACCACCGGGAAAGGCTCCATTCAGAATCAGGTCCTGGAAGTGTGCGGCGGAGAAAATATCTTTGCGGCCAGCCGGATACCGTGGCCTCAGGTCAGCCGGGAACAGGTTCTGGCTCGCCGACCACAGGCGATCGTTGTGGTCGGAAATGCGAGCGAGATTCCTAAAATTGAACAATTCTGGCAAAGCCAGCTAAAAATTCCGGTGATCCCCCTCACCAGCGACTGGTTTGAACGCGCCAGCCCGCGTATTATCCTCGCCGCAAAACAACTCTGTGCCGCACTGGCCGAGAGTCATTAACATAAGACCCCCTTCGAGGATTTAACGATGCTCGTTTATTGGCTGGATATTCTTGGCACAGCCGTTTTTGCTATCTCCGGCGTCCTGCTCGCCGGAAAGCTGCGCATGGATCCGTTTGGCGTGCTGGTGCTTGGCGTGGTGACCGCCGTAGGCGGTGGAACGATCCGTGATATGGCGCTGGATAATGGCCCGGTGTTTTGGGTGAAAGATCCCACCGATCTGGTGGTGGCGATGGTCACCTGCCTGTTAACCATCGTGCTGGTTCGTCAGCCCCGCCGCTTACCAAAATGGATCCTCCCGGTGCTGGATGCCGTCGGGCTGGCTGTGTTTGTCGGCATTGGGGTGAATAAAGCCTTTAATGCGGGTACAGGGCCCATGGTTGCCATCTGCATGGGCGTGCTGACTGGCGTAGGCGGCGGGATTATTCGCGATATTCTGGCACGAGAAGTGCCGATGATCCTGCGTACCGAAATCTATGCTACGGCCTGCATTATTGGCGGGATTGTACACGCCACGGCGTACTATACCTTTGCGATACCGCTGGAAAATTCAGCCATGCTGGGAATGGTGGTGACGCTGGCGATACGTCTGGCGGCGATACGCTGGCACCTTAAATTGCCGACGTTCGCGCTGGATGAGAATGGAAGATAAACGCAAAACGGTAACCGCAAGGTTACCGTTTTTAATCTTTTCTCCCTCTCCCTGTGGGCTGAGGGATCCCCATAAAATAATGCCTGCACGGAGGACCCCCTCTCCCTTGAGGGAGAGGGTTGGGGTGAGGGGGAACATATGGGTGTAGAGGTCATTCCGTTCACTTTATGTTCCTTGCTACTCTGTAACGGCATGACTTGTGAACGTGCCAGGGCGGCTCAATCGCCGCCGCCCTGGCGACCCGGGCTCCCGGCGGTAAATCGCCGCTTCGCGGTGCCCTCGGCTTATTCCTTCCGGCTTATCGGGGACGGGCGGATGTAACGTCCCTGTAAAGCCGCCCTCTCGGCGCATCCATGCGCCTCGCCCCGGCCTGCAGGAAACGCCTCAGCGATTTACAGCCGGACCAGGGCGTCGCTGTAAATCATTCATTTTCCTGAAACAACATTCATCGCTTTCGGTAAAAAATTACTGGGGAACCCTCAGCCCTGTGGGAGAGGGCCGGTGTGAGGGCATCAGCCCGCCCCCGCTTAAATACTGAACGAAGACCCACACCCGCAGGTGCTGGTGGCATTTGGGTTCGTCACCACAAAGCGTGAACCTTCCAGACCTTCTGTGTAATCTACCGAACCGCCCACCAGATATTGCAGGCTCATCGGGTCAACCACCAGCGCGACGCCCTGTTTCTCGATAGTCATATCGCCGTCGTTAACCTGGTCGTCAAAGGTAAAACCATACTGGAAGCCGCTGCAGCCGCCACCGGTAATATAGACACGCAGTTTCAGATCCGGATTGTCTTCGTCGGCAATCAGGGTTTTCACTTTGTTGGCTGCTGCTTCGGTAAACTCCAGCGGCAACGCTACGTCATCACTCATCTTATGCTCCCATGAATACTGCTACTGCAATTGGGTAAAATTCACCCAATTCTTTTTGTCATTATCTAATACCCTGGTAATTCATTCAAGTATTCTGCATTGCGGCCCGTTCTGCCTCCTGCTTCGCCAGGGTGCGTGCAAGAATGGTGGAGTATAGCGGTTTTCCACCCAGGAATTGGGCTAATAGTGTCGCGCCGAGACAGGTAATGATCATTGGCAAAATGAGCTGGTAATTATCCGTCATCTCCAGCACCAGCACGATGCCGGTCAGCGGCGCGCGCAGGGAGGCCGCCAGCAGCGCCCCCATTCCGGCAACGGCAAAGGTGCCCGCATCCAGATGGTATGCCGGAAAACCGACCTCAGCGGCCATGCCAAAGGCAGTACCAAGCAGCGTCCCCAGCGCCAGCATCGGTGCAAAGATACCGCCAGGCGCACCGGAGGAAAAACAGAGCACCGTCGTGATGACGCGAGAAATAAACATAAACAGAAGCAGACCCACGCTGAAGTTGCCCGCAGCCGCAATCGGGATCAGCCCGAACCCGCCCCCCGCCGCGTTCGGTTCAATGAACCCCAGCACGCCGCACAGGCCGCCCAGCAGACCGCCCATCAACACCCACTTCGTGGTATTCCCGCCGTGGATGCGCTGGAACATATCCTGCATACGCAGAATAAAAGTGTTAAACAGCGGGCCGACAATGCCGAATATCATGCCGAGGATCAGGTACAGCCACAGCGTGTTGACCGGCGCATTGGTCAGTTTGCCCACTTCGATCACCGGGCTTTCGCCATTGAAAATGCGAAACACAATGCTCGACATGATCACACCGGTAAAGACCGCTTTGATCGAGATAAGGTTGTAACGGAACTGGGCGCGCATCTCTTCGATGATAAACAGGATCCCCGCCAGCGGCGCGTTAAACGCCGCCGAAAGCCCCGCAGCGGCACCTGTCGCCAGCAGCGTATGGCGCGCTTCCGCGCTGCGCATCCGGAACAGATCCCCCACCATGCGCCCGACGTTCCCGCCCAACTGCACGGTTGGCCCCTCTCGGCCCAGTACCATACCCGCACCAAGCGTTCCCATGCCGCCGATAAACTTCACCGGGATGACGCGCCACCAGCGCACCGGGCGCAGCTCTTCCAGCGCGCCTTCAATTTCAGGGATCCCGGAACCGCCCGCTTCCGGCGCAAATTTACGCACCAGAAAGTAGCCCACCATGGCAAATAGCGCGGACAACCCGAACGCCCAGACCCAGACCAGCCATCCTTTGTCGGCGAAACCGGCCACCGTACCAATACGCCAGTTCAGCACCGCATTGACTGCCTTTTCAAAGGCGACGCCCGCCAGCCCGGCGAGCGTACCGACTACAGCGGCGGCCAGTAAAATTGCCAGCGGTGTCTTATCGCGGTTAAGCAAGCGCCGGATACTGATCCGGTGTTGCGCGCGCCGGAACTGTTGTTCTTCAAAAGAGGGAGAGTCTGCTTTCATTAACATGTCTTTTCGTCATACAAATCGCCGCAGGGATTTTACCAGAGTGCGTCAGGTCGTCCCGTGAAAAATACTTAAAAATTGTTTAGCAATGAAAGGGGGCAAAAATTTCATTACCTTCCGCGGATCACTTAGAATAGTGTGCTTAATCATTTTATACGAACCAGGAACGACGCCATGAGCAAGTCTGAAAACCTCTACAGTGCAGCCCGCGAGCTTATCCCGGGCGGCGTGAACTCGCCTGTTCGCGCCTTTACCGGCGTAGGCGGAACGCCGCTGTTTATTGAACGTGCTGATGGCGCGTACCTGTTTGATGTCGACGGCAAGGCCTATATCGATTACGTCGGCTCCTGGGGCCCGATGGTGCTGGGTCACAACCACCCAGCCATCCGCAATGCGGTGATTGAAGCGGCCCAGCGCGGCCTGAGCTTCGGCGCGCCTACCGAGATGGAAGTCAAAATGGCGGAGCTGGTGACCGAGCTGGTGCCAACCATGGACATGGTGCGTATGGTGAACTCCGGTACCGAAGCCACCATGAGCGCTATTCGTCTGGCGCGCGGCTTTACCGGTCGCGACAAAATCATCAAGTTTGAAGGCTGCTACCACGGCCATGCGGACTGCCTGCTGGTGAAAGCGGGTTCCGGCGCACTGACCCTTGGCCAGCCAAACTCCCCGGGCGTACCGGCTGATTTCGCGAAACACACCCTCACCTGCACCTATAACGATCTGAACACCGTTCGTGCGGCATTCGAGCAGTATCCACAAGAGATCGCCTGCATCATCGTTGAGCCGGTTGCGGGCAACATGAACTGCATTCCACCGCAGCCCGATTTCCTGCCGGGCCTGCGCGCCCTGTGCGATGAATTTGGCGCGCTGCTGATTATCGACGAAGTGATGACCGGTTTCCGCGTCGCGCTCGCGGGTGCCCAGTCATATTATGGCGTAGAGCCGGATCTGACCTGTCTCGGCAAAATCATCGGCGGCGGTATGCCGGTGGGCGCGTTCGGGGGGCGCAAGGATGTGATGGAAGCCCTGGCACCAACGGGGCCGGTTTACCAGGCGGGTACGCTCTCCGGTAACCCGATTGCTATGGCGGCGGGCTTCGCCTGCCTGACAGAAGTCTCCCAGCCGGGCATTCACGAAACCCTGACTGAGCGCACGACGCAGCTGGCAAACGGTCTGCTGGAAGCGGCAGAAGAGGCGGGTATTCCGCTGGTGGTAAACCACGTGGGCGGGATGTTCGGGATCTTCTTCACGGAAGCCCAAACCGTGACAAGCTATCAGGACGTGGTGAAGTGCGACGTTGAACGCTTCAAGCGTTTCTTCCACCTGATGCTGGAAGAAGGCGTCTACCTGGCGCCGTCTGCTTTTGAAGCTGGTTTTATGTCCGTGGCGCACAGCGAAGAGGATATCAATAACACCATCGACGCGGCGCGTAAGGTGTTTGCGAAGTTGTAAGCACGTGCGGCGTGATGCCCTCACCCCGGCCCTCTCCCACAGGGAGAGGGAGCAAACCCTAAAACGTCAATCTTAGGATTGACGTTTACTTTTATTACCGACTCTGCTTTCTCAACAGATAAATAAAATACGGCGCGCCGATAAAGGTCGACAGCAAACCCGCCGGGATCTGATACGGGAACAGCACCATTCTTCCGCACCAGTCCGCCACCACCAGCATCACCCCGCCCGTCAGGGCAGACATCACGATATGCGGCATTGTCCGACGGAATCCCATCATTCTGGCGATATGCGGCGCCATCAACCCAACAAAACTCAGTGGACCAATGGTCATGGTGGCCGTGGCCGTCAGGCACGCCGCCAGCAGTAACAGCGCGACGCGCGTTGGCGTTAACGCCATGCCGACCGCACGTGCGGTTTCGCCCCCCAGCGGCAGGATCGTCATCCAGCGGCGGCACAGGGGCACAATCGCCAGCAGCACGATCATCACGATCCCGGAATGCACCACCTGACTGCCGGTGGCGTTGTACGTTGAGCCGGAGATCCAGGTCAGGATCTTCGCCATCCGCGGATCGCCGCTCGCCTGCAGCATCATCAGCAGCATGGTAAAGGCGGTGCTGAGCGCCATCCCGGCCAGCAGCATCCGGTGAGGCGAAAACCCGCCGCGGCCTGACGCAATCAGAATGATCATCAGCGTCATCGCCGCCCCGATGCTTCCGGCAGGCATCAGCCAGCCAAAGGCATTTCCCGGCACAAGGAACAGCATCAGCACCACGCCAAACGCGGCTCCCGAACTGATACCCAGCACTTCCGGGCTGGCCATCGGGTTGCCGGTCAGGCGCTGGATAATACAGCCCGCGACCGCCAGCATCACCCCGGCAATCAACGCCGAGAGGATCCGCGGCCAGCGCCACTGCAGCAGCTCATGGAGCAAATCGCCCGTTGCCCAGTGCCAGCCCGTCGCATCGCGCCCGAAAGCAAGCGCCACAAACGAGACGATGATCAGCACCGCCAGCCCGGCGAGGCTGAACCACAGCACCGACTGACGCTCGGCATAAACTTTATCCCCCGCGTCCATCGCGGGAGCGCTCATGCTGCGCAGACGTGGCAACAGCCACAGCAACAGCGGCGCGCCAACCAGTGCCGTTACCGACCCGGTAGAGACTTCCATCCAGACGCGCGCCAGCCAGAGAATGATTTGATCGGAAAGCCAGAGGATCAGCGCTCCAATTAGCGGGGCCAGCAGCAGTCGCGCCAGCAGGCGACGCGCACCGAGCATTTTTGCCAGCAGCGGGGCAAACAGCCCGATAAAGCCGATAATCCCAACCGCATTAACCAGCAATGCGCTGAGGACAATCGCCAGCGTCAGCGCCGCCAGACGCGCCAGGGAGAGCGCCAGCCCCAGATTACGGGCTACGCCGTCATCCAGCCCCATCAGCGTCAGCGGACGTAACAACAGCAGCGTCAACATGGCGCCGCCAACAAGCTGCGGCCACAGGCGCTGCACAATACTCCAGTCGGTCTGGGTCAGCGTGCCGGTACTCCACAGGAACATGCTTTGCAGCTGATCGTGATGAAACAGCACCAGCAGCTGGTTGATTGCCCCACAGTAGAGGCTCACCACCAGCCCTGCGAGGATCAGCGTCACTGGCGAGAGGCGTTTCCCCCACGCCACGCCGAAGACCAGCGCGCCTACCACGCACGCGCCCGCAAGCGCGGCAAACTGCGAGGTTAACGCCCCAGGCAGTGCCCACAGCGTGGTCACCGTGATCCCAAGCTGGGCGCCGGTCGCGACGCCAAGCGTTGTAGGCTCGGCCAGCGGGTTACGCAAAACCTGCTGGAACAGGACGCCCACCAGCCCTAACCCGGCCCCGACCAGCAGCGAAATCGCCAGACGCGGCAGCAGGCTGTAGTGGAACAGCATTTGCTGAATATTATCGATATCCGGCGCAGCCAGGGCCGCGCCCCACTGCCCGCGCGGTAAGGCGGTCGAGAGGTTAAACCAGGTCAAAGCCAGCGCGGTCAGGAAAATCAGAGCCAGCAACAGCGCCGGGAAACGGGCAATACGCGTACTCATGCTTTTCCCCCCAGCGCGTTATCCAGCACCCGGGCGAAGTGCATGGCCGACAGCGTCGCGCCGTAGAACCAGACCGCCGGTGCACGCGTAAAGCGTTGCTCACGCACGAACGGCATCGCCTGCCACAACGGTGTCGCCATCAGCGCCTGCATTTCACGCTCGTTGCCGTGATCGAAGCACAATACGTCCACATCGCGGAACGCCGCCAGACGGTCGATACCGACGGCGGTGCTGCCCCAGAAGGTCATCTCCCCTTCCCAGGCATTAGGAATGCCAAAGCTATCGAGCACTTCCTGGAACAGACAGTTTTTGCCGAAGACCAGCATATGGCGCGCATCCAGCAGCGTCACCATCAGCAGCGGGCGGTCTCCGCGATGGGCAAAACGCGGCTTCAGGGAGTCAATCAGAGCATCAAACTCAGCGAAATGTTGTTTGGCTTCCGCCTCACGGTTGAGGAAATGCGCCATCTCGTTGATGGATTTTTTCGCCATCGTCAGCGGTTTTTTACCGTCACTGAAGGAGAACCCCCGCCCAGGGGCAATACGCGCCATTGTCTCTTCTGACGGGCCATACCCCGCGGACCAGAACAGAAATGACGGCTTCATCTGCGTCAGCAGCTCAAGGTTAGGCTCCGTACGCAGACCAATGTCAATGACCGAATCGGGTAGCGCCGGCTCGTTCACCCACAGCCGGTAGTTGGGAATATCGGCCACGCCATACGGCGTGACGCCCAGCGCCATCATCAGTTCAACAGGCAGCCACTCCAGCGCCACAATACGGTGCGGATCGACGGCAGCAGCCCGCGCGAGGTTCATCTTTAACAGCAGCGGTGAAAGTGCCATGGCCGTCAGCAGGCGACGGCGGCTCAACAAGGTAGAATTCAGCATCAGTAAACAAAGCTCACCGGAGCAGCCCCGCCAGGATGAGGCAGGATCCCCATAGGAATACCGTAGATGTGTTCCAGCGTTTCGCTCCGCATCAGTTCAGACGGCGAACCCTCGGCAATCATCTCCCCGCCGCGAAGGGCGACAAGATAATCACAGTAGCGCGCCGCCATGTTGATATCGTGCAGCACCGCGATAACCGTCAGGCCACGCTGCTGGCTCAGGCGATGAACCAGCGCGAGAACATCAACCTGGTGAGCAATATCCAGTGCGGAAGTGGGTTCGTCGAGCAGCAGGCAGCGGCTGTCCTGCGCGACCAGCATCGCAATCCACGCGCGCTGACGTTCGCCCCCGGAAAGGCTGTCGACCAGACGGTGCGCCAGCGGCTTTAATCCCACCAGCGCAATCGCTTCTTCCACTTTCTCTCTGTCGGCGACACCGAAGCGCCCGAGTGCGCCATGCCACGGATAACGCCCGATTGCCACCAGCTCACGCACCGTCATCCCTTCTGCCTGGGGCAATTGCTGCGGCAGATAGGCGACTTTGCGCGCAAAGGCTTTACTGCTCCAGCTCTCCAGAGGCTGTTCGTCCAGCAAAATATCCCCTTCAGAAGGCGGCTGATGACGGCCCAGCATTTTAAGTAACGTCGATTTACCGGAACCATTGTGACCAATCAGGCCGGTAACTTTACCTGCGGGGAACGTCAACGAGAGCGGATGCAGCAAGGTGCGCCCGGGAACACGAAAGGAGAGTTGATTGAGCGTAAAGGTGGTATCGGATTGCGTTTTATTATCCTGCATATCAGCCAACTTAAATAAAAAGGGCACGGCGAACCGTGCCCGAAGAGAGATTAGAAGCGGAAGGTCGCGGTAGCCACAACCTGACGTCCTGCTCCCCAGTAGCATGCGTATTCGCTATAGCAGCTGGAAACGTACTCGCGGTCAAAGATATTGTTCACGTTAACGCCAACTGAAGAGCCTGGCAGCCCAAAACGCGCCAGATCGTATTTCACCGTCGCGTCCGCCAGCGCGTAACCCGCGACGTTAAACGATTCGTAGGCTTTCGGAGACGTTGAGGAGTAGTAGGAAACGGTGTTGCCGATATAGCGCGCACCCGCCCCCAGCGTCAGACCGCTCAGTGCCGTCTCGTGGAAGGTGTAATCCGCCCACAGAGAGGCCATGTTACGTGGCACTTCCGCCGGGCGGCGGCCTTCAAACCAGGTATCGTGAGTGTATTTCGCATCGGTGAAGCTGTACGAGGCAGTCACATTCACATTGGCTGATACGGCCGCTTTCGCTTCCAGCTCAACACCACGGGAACGAATTTCGCCCCCTTGTACGCTGAAGCCGCTGGTCGGGTTGGCCGGATCGGCCGTCAGATTATTGTTTTTGGTCAGCTGATACACCGCTGCCGTGACCACAACAGGCAGATCTTTCGGTACGTATTTCACACCGGCTTCATACTGCTTGCCGCGTGCCGGATCGAACGGTTTTCCGCCCTGAGTGGTACCCGAAATCGGTTCGAATGATTCGCTATAGCTGAAGTACGGCGTGATACCGTTGTCGAACAGGTAGTTAATCCCGCCGCGCCAGGTGAATGCCTGATCGTTAATTTCCGCGGTAGTACCGGTAGTACGGGTCAGCGCAGAGGTTTTCGCAAAATCATAGCGACCACCCATTGTCAGTACCCACTTATCCCACTCAGCCTGATCCTGAGCGTACAGACCTGTTTGTTCCTGACGATTAAGCACTTTGTACAGGTAGTAAACATCGACGTTCGGATTGCCGTACGCAGGCTTTGTCATGCTGATCGGATCGGCAGTACCGTAGTCTGCGTTGATGTCATTACGCATACGAAGGTAATCGACCCCGGTTAAGAGGGTATGATCCACAGCGCCGGTCGCGAATTTTGACTGGAGCTGAGTATCCACGGTGAACGAGTTGAGATCTTCGTCTGAACGTACATACGCGCGGCTGATTTGCGCCGGGGCAATATAGCCGTTGCCGTAGACGGAACGATACAGCGTGTTGATTTTGGTGTAGCGCAGGTTTTGACGCAGGGTAAAGGTGTCATCAAACGCATGCGAGAAGCTGTATCCCACCATTTTCTGGCGACGGGCGATCTTATTATCCTCTTCCCCTTCGTTGAAATTGGTCGGCAGCTTGTGCGCTTTACCGTTGGCATCATAGTAAGGCACAACGGTACCTTCCCGCGGCAGCCAGCCGTAATAGCCCGCATCCGGATCGCTCTGGAAGTTGCTCAGGAAAGTGAAATCGGTTTTATCGTCAGGACGCCAGCTGAAAGCCGGTGCAATGGCATAGCGGGTGGATTTGGCCATCTCCTGCTGCGCATTTTCACTACGGCCCAGACCGGTCAGGCGGTATGACCACACGCCGTCATCATCAATTGCATCGCTGAAATCGAACCCGGTCTGCCACAGGTTATCGGTGCCCATCTTGAACTGAATTTCTTTCAGCGGCTCAGTGGTCGGTCGCTTGCTGACCATGCTCACAACACCGCCCGGATGGCTTTTGCCGTACAGTACAGATGTTGGGCCACGCAGCAGCTCCACGCGCTCAAGGAAGTACGGATCCATGGACGCTTCAGAATAGTTATCGCCCTGCAGCTTCATCCCATCGAGATACTGGTTGGTATTCACGGTGCTGGAAGTGGTGAAACCACGAATCGACACCACATCATATGTCGTTGAGGCGCCGCGGGTGGCAAAAACGCTCGGCGTATAAGCCAGCGCTTGCTTCACCGTTCCCGGCTGCTTCATGTCAATTTCTTCACGCGTGACGACGGAAATCGACTGCGGCGTCTTTTCTATAGGTGTATCGGTCTTGGTTGCCGTTGCGGTACGTTTCGCCGCAATCGTTGGTGCAGGCCCCCAGGCACTTTCCTGTGCAGCCGGAGCGGCAGTGACAGTGATAGTTTCTTCTTTTTTCGGGGTTTCGGCAGCATGGGTATAAGCAGACATGCCGGCAACCGCTGTGGCTACGACAACTGCGATTTTACGCAGCGACGTGTTAATTGGCTGAGCAGTATTGGAAAGCGCCATGGTGTATCTCTGATAGAAAAGTGAATGATAACGTAAACGAGAATTATTATTATGACCGCAGCATAATAGGCGAAACGTTGGCTGCATAGCAAGCAGGAAGCGGCCCTACGAGAATTAAGGGTTTAAGAAATAACCAGGAGAAAACGAAGGGTTAATCAGAATTAAAACGAGGGTTAATAAAATGGGGAAAACGGGTAAAAAAATCCCCCCTTTCGGGGGGACCTTGAACGGTTAGTTACCGCCGAACATATCTCTAATCCAGCCCGCGACACCGTCGCTGTCTTTCTTCTCGTTCTGCTGCTGCGGCTGTTGTTGCTGCTGCGGCTGCTGAGGCTGAGAAGACTGGTCGAACGGGTTGCCCGTCGGCTGCTCTGGCTGGCTCTGCTGGCACAGGGAGTCCGGGTTGGTGGTCCAGACAGGCAAGGTACGCATACCGCCGCCACAGACAAAGTTTCCGGAACTGTCCACGCCCATATCCACGATATCCTCCGGTGCAACCAGGTTTAGCGGCACCGGAGACTGATTCGCCAGATAACGCTGGTAAATCGACATCGCCCCGCTCGCACCATACAGTTTGGTTGGCTGGTTGTTGTCGCGGCCCACCCAGGTGATCACCACTTCACGACCATCGATACCGGCAAACCAGGTATCGACGTTGTTGTTGGTCGTCCCGGTTTTGCCCGCCAGATGCAGGCCCGGATACTTCGCCCCCAGCTGACGGCCGGTACCACGCTGCACAACCTGCTGCATCGTCCACAGCGTCATGTAGGCTGCCTGCGCCGGAACGGCGCGTTCCGCCTGCGGGAAGCTCTGATACAGCACGGAGCCATCTTCGGCAATCACCGAGCGCAGGGCTGACAGCGGTGCACGGTTACCACCGCTGGCAATGGTCTGGAACGCCTGTGCCACTTCGATTGGCGTCAGGTTTAACGCCCCCAGGATCATGGCTGGTACAGGGTGCAGCTGATCTTTAGCGACGCCCAGTTTCTGCCAGGTGTCAACTATCGCAGGCAGACCCAGTGCCATCCCAAGGTTTACCGTCGGCACGTTCATGGAGCGGGTCAACGCATCCACCAGCATTACCTGGCCGCTGAACTGTTTATCATCGTTCTGCGGTGACCAGACCTGGCCGTTAGGCTGACGCAGGGAGATCGGCGCGTCGGCAATCCAGGTATTCAGGCGATACAGATTTGGCTGGCTCAGGGCAGTGAGATAGGTTGCTGGTTTCGCCAGTGAACCGATCGAACGACGCGCCTGCATAGCACGGTTGTAACCTGCAAACTGCGGCTCAGCCCCGCCCACCATCGCACGGACTTCACCCGTGTTACGGTCAACCACCACCATCGCGGTTTCCAGATCGCTCAGCTTACGCTGTTTCTTCAGCGCTGGAATACCCTCAACGGCCGCTTTTTCTGCCGCATCCTGCGCCACGGAGTCAAAGGTGGTAAAGATCTTCACGCCGGAGAGATCTTTCACTTTATCACCGAGCTTGCTCTGCAGCTCCTGACGCACCAGCTGCATAAACGCAGGCTGAGGCGAAATCACACCGCCGCGCGGCTGCACGCCAAGCGGACGTGCGCTCAGCATGTCGTACAGCTCCTGGTCAATCACCTGCTGTTGTTGCAGCAGACGCAACACGAGGTTACGAC
Source organism: Enterobacter cloacae complex sp. 382A5 (assembly GCF_050031095.1). NCBI lineage: Bacteria > Pseudomonadati > Pseudomonadota > Gammaproteobacteria > Enterobacterales > Enterobacteriaceae > Enterobacter > Enterobacter cloacae complex sp. 382A5. The sequence continues at coordinate 835,832 of NZ_JBLGVK010000001.1, read as the reverse complement.
GCTCCAGCGCCAGTTTCGGGTTACGCCACGGGTTATAGATGGACGCCCCTTTAACCATACCCACCAGCAGCGCCTGCTGGTCCAGGCTCAGCTCTTCCACCGGACGGCCAAAGTAGTACAGGCTCGCCAGCGGGAAACCGCGGATTTCGTTATCACCGCTCTGACCGAGATAGACCTCGTTCATATACAGCTCAAGGATACGATCCTTGCTGTAACGCGCATCCATCAGCACGGCCATGTACGCTTCGTTGGCTTTACGCCAGTAAGAGCGCTCGCTGGAGAGGAACAGGTTCTTCACCAGCTGCTGGGTAAGCGTACTTGCCCCCTGTACCGTACGGCCCGCCGTCAGGTTGGCCAGCACCGCACGACCAATGGAGTAGAGGCTGATACCATCGTGCTCATAGAAGTGACGGTCTTCGGTTGCCAGCAGCGTGTCCACCAGCAGGTCCGGGAAACCGTTACGGGCGACGAACAGACGCTGTTCACCATTCGCCGAAGAGAGCATGGTGATAAGACGCGGATCGAGACGGAAGAAACCGAACTGGCGGTTGTTATCCATGTTCTCGATGGTTTCCAGACGATCGCCGTCAAAGGTCAGACGCGCACGCACCTGCCCCTCTTTGCTGTCCGGGAAATCGAACGGACGACGGATCATCTCAATGCTTTTCGCCTGCACGGTAAATTCGCCAGGACGCGTCATTTTCGACACCTGACGATACTGGGTGGCCTCCAGCAGTTTCACCATCTCGTTCTTACTGATCGACATGTCAGGCTCAAGGTTTACCATGCGGCCATACACTGCCGCAGGCAATTGCCAGACTTTTCCGTCGATACGGCTGCGGATCTTCTGATCCAGATAAACGCCGTAGATCGCCATCAGTACAACAAAAACAATGAACAGCTTCAGCAGCAGCCAGAACCAGCCGCGTTTACCCCGAGGCTTACGCCCTTTGCCTTTTCCTTTACGCGGCATCGGTTCTTCATCCTCATAATCGTCTTCATAGTCATCGTCATAGTCCTCATCTCTGAGGCGACGACGGCTCACCTTTTCTTTGGCCGGACGCGTTGGTTTTCCCTTACGCCCAATTGGCTCGCGGTCATTCCCCGCCATGCTTTTTCTCCGCAACGTTCAGGCGCAAAGGCCCGATTCTCATTTCTTCCACTGACCTGTGAAAGAAGAAATCTCTCAAAATTGCTTTTCTCCCTCTCCCTGTGGGAGAGGGTCGGGGTGAGGGCATCAGGCCGCACTCCCCTTTACGAATATTTCTTCGTCCGCCGTGTCGGTGCCGTATTCGCCGGATCGTCCGGCCAGACATGTTTGGGATAACGCCCTTTCATCTCTTTTTGCACTTCACGGTAGCTCCCCGCCCAGAATGCGCCCAGATCGCGGGTAATCTGCAGCGGGCGATGCGCAGGTGACAACAGCTCAAGCACCACGGGCACGCGCCCTTCGGCAATGGATGGCGTGGTCGCCTCGCCAAACATCTCCTGCATCCGTACCGCCAGCGCCGGTGGATTATCCTCGTGATAACGAATGGCAATCCGGCTGCCGGTCGGCACAGTGTAATGCCCTGGCAGTTCACTATCCAGACGTTGACGTAACGACCAGTCGAGTAAATTCTGTAACGCGACCTTAACATCAAGCGCTTTTAACGCCCGCAGCGAGTGTACACCGCTCATTTGCGGCAGGAGCCAGGTTTCCAGCGACGCAAGTAACGAGTCATCATCCACCGCCGGCCAGACATACTCCGGCAACCAGCGCGCGGCACAGTGCAGACGAATACGGTACTGTTCGGCCTCCGGGGTCCAGTTCAGAACACCTAAACCTTTTTCGCGAATACCGTTCAGCATTGCCTGGTGCAACTCCTCTTCCGATGGCTTTGCCAGCGGCTTCGTCCCCAGGGTCAGTTTACCTATCTGGCTACGACGAAATGCCTTCAGGGTACCCTGCGCATCATCCCACTCGACGATGTCGGACTGCTGAAGCAGCTGCGGACATGCGCGCGTGAGGGCATCAATATCCACAGCCACGGCCTGCAAAATTCGGGCATCGGGCGAGTGACTACCCTGCAACAAGAGCGGCGCAATCAGCCATTCATGGCGCGTCAGGGCGTCATCGCTGTTCAGCATCGCACCCATGCCGTTTGCCAGCTGGTAGCGTCCATCCAGCCCGCGACGACGCGCAATCCTGTCGGCAAATGCCTGCGCCAGGAGAGGCGCAATGCTGTCAGCGTCCGGCGTACCACCACGACTGTTAAGCCGTTTACAGAGCTGCTGCGCGCGCTGCTGCCAGTTCCCCTGATTACGTGAAAAGGCCTGCACCAGATCGCAATTTGCACCACGAGGCGGCTCCTCAAGGATAGCCGCCAGTTTCGCCGCCGTGGCAATTTCATCATCCCCCTGAGCGGCCACCAGCATCGCCGCCAGCCGGGGATCGTTACCCAGCGCGGCCATTTTCTGCCCACGTGATGATAGCCTTTCGCCGTCCAGCGCCCCGAGCTGGGTCAGCAACGCGCGCGCCGCCGCCAGGTTTACCGCGGGAGGCGCATTGAGCCAGGTTAACTGCGCGGGATCGGGGCAGCCCCACTGCAACAGTTCCATGATCAGCCCCGAAAGATCGCTTTGTAAAATTTCCGGCGTGCTCTGCACAGCCGCGCGTTCGGCCTGTTCTGCGCTGATGAGATGTAAACAGATGCCCGGCTCAAGACGCCCGGCACGGCCAGCTCGCTGAACCATCGACGCCTGGCTGATGCGTTGCGTCAGCAGCTTTGTCAGCCCGGTGCGCGGGTCAAAACTGGCTACTCTCTCCTGGGCGCTGTCCACCACCAGGCGAATGCCTTCAATGGTCAGACTGGTTTCGGCAATATTGGTGGCCAGTACCACTTTACGCTGCCCCGTCGGCGCGGGAAGGATGGCCTTGCGCTGGTCACTCAACGACAGTGCGCCGTAGAGCGGGCAGAGCAATACGTCGCTGCCCACGCGGGCGGCGAGCTGCTCCTGCACCCGCTGGATTTCGCCAACGCCCGGCAAAAACAGCAGCAGCGAACCGGATTCCTGACGAAGCAAATCAGCCGTGGCGATCGCCACCGCTTCATCGAAACGCTGATGGGCAGGAAGCGGCTGATAGCGGCGCTCAACCGGAAACGCGCGCCCTTCGGAGGTGATGACCGGCGCATCCGGTAACGTCTGCTGTAGCCGCTCGTTATCCAGCGTGGCCGACATGATGAGTAGTCGGAGATCGTCCCGTAACCCCTGCTGGACGTCCAGCAACAGCGCCAGCGCCAGATCCGCCTGCAGGCTGCGCTCGTGGAACTCATCCAGAATCACCAGCCCGATGCCGGACAGTTCCGGATCGTTTTGCAGCATACGGGTGAGGATCCCTTCGGTCACCACTTCAAGCCGCGTGGACGGGCCGACGCAGGTTTCGGCGCGCATACGGTAGCCTACCGTCTCGCCCGGTTTTTCATTTAGCAGTTCCGCCAGGCGCTGCGCCACGTTGCGCGCGGCCAGCCTGCGCGGCTCCAGCAGGATAATCTTCCCGCTGATAATGCCTGCGTTGAGAATGTGCAGCGGTAGCCAGGTGGATTTACCGGCACCCGTAGGGGCGTTAAGTAAAACCTGCGGGGCATCCTGCAAGGCAGCGAGCAGTTCAGGAAGGACGACGGCGACCGGCAATGAGGACACTAACAGCTCCAGAGGGTTAACATTAGTCGGCGTACATTGTAGCATCGGCGCATATCATTACCGAGTCCCCTGTATGTCTGAGTCGAAACGACTGTTTTTCGCCATTGAGCTGCCCGCACCGATCCAACGGCAAATTGTTCGCTGGCGCGCCGAACATTTCCCGCCCGAAGCGGGCCGCCCGGTTGCTGCGGCAAACCTCCACCTGACGCTGGCTTTTCTGGGCGAGGTCAGCGGCGAGAAACAGCGCGCCCTGGCGGCGATGGCCGGTCGGATTTCCCAGCCGGGATTTACGCTGACCCTTGACGATGCGGGGCAGTGGCTCCGCTCCCGCGTCGTCTGGCTGGGCACGCGCCAGCCGCCGCGCGGATTATTACAGCTTGCAAATATGCTGCGCGCCCAGGCGGCACGTAGCGGCTGTTACCAGAGTCCGCAGCCGTTTCATCCTCACATTACGCTACTGCGCGATGCCGGTCAGGCCGTTGCTATCCCGCCACCGGGCTTTCACTGGGCCTTTCCGGTGACCTCTTTCGCGCTGTACGAATCTGTTTTTTCACAAGGACGCACCCGCTATACGCCGCTCCAGCGCTGGACGCTGGGCGATACCCTAAGGAATTCTGATGAAGTTTAGTCCTGCACTGCAACACGCCACGCTTATTCAACGCTACAAGCGTTTTCTCGCTGATGTCGTCACCCCCGAGGGAGAGCCGTTAACGCTGCACTGCCCCAATACCGGGGCAATGACGGGATGTGCGACACCGGGTGACACGGTCTGGTATTCCACTTCAGAAAATACTAAACGCAAATATCCTCACACCTGGGAAATGACGCAAACCCAACAAGGGGCTTTTATTTGCGTAAACACCCTGCGCGCGAATCAATTAGTTAAGGAGGCTCTGACGAACGGAACCCTTCCCGAACTGGTGGGTTATGGCACCCATAAATCTGAAGTGAAATATGGCGATGAAGGCAGCAGAATTGACTTTATGTTACAGGCGGAAGACCGTCCCGAGTGCTATATTGAAGTCAAATCAGTCACGTTAGCGGATCAGGAAAATGGCTATTTCCCGGATGCAGTCACGCTACGGGGACAAAAGCATCTGCGGGAGCTGATGAGTGTTGCGGCGGCGGGCAAACGCGCCGTACTGCTGTTTGCGGTTTTGCACTCAGCCATTGAACGGTTTTCTCCAGCCCGCCATATTGATCTCAAATACGCGCAATTGTTGAATGAGGCACAAAAGCAGGGGGTAGAGGTTTTGGCTTATAAAGCGGAACTTTCTGCCGATAATATGACTCTGAGATCCTCTCTTCCCATTGTCTTATAAGGGAATAGACGATTGATGAATAAGTGTTCTGGCCGCGTGCGCAAATACGCTTTTCCTCACAGGCTTGTCAAGTGTTACGTTTAGATAATTGCCATACGGAAAAGCATCTGCTATTTATAGCGACCTGATTTTTCCCCCAACACGGGGATCGATAGTGCGTGTTAAGGAGAAGCAACATGCAAGAAGGGCAAAACCGTAAAACATCGTCCCTGAGTATTCTCGCCATCGCTGGGGTGGAGCCGTATCAAGAGAAACCGGGCGAAGAGTATATGAATGAAGCCCAGCTGTCGCACTTCAAGCGTATTCTTGAAGCATGGCGTAATCAACTCAGGGATGAAGTCGATCGCACCGTTAGTCATATGCAGGATGAAGCGGCTAACTTCCCGGATCCGGTAGACCGTGCCGCTCAGGAAGAAGAGTTCAGCCTTGAACTGCGTAACCGTGACCGCGAGCGCAAACTGATCAAAAAGATCGAAAAAACGCTGAAGAAGGTCGAGGACGAAGATTTTGGCTACTGCGAATCCTGTGGTGTTGAAATTGGCATTCGTCGCCTGGAAGCGCGTCCGACCGCCGATCTGTGCATCGACTGTAAAACGCTGGCAGAAATCCGCGAAAAACAGATGGCGGGTTAATCCCGGTCCTGTTTACCCACTCCAAAGGCGGGAGTCTCTCCCGCCTTATTACTGTTGATATGTCTGAATCTCACTATATCGGGCGCTTCGCGCCATCCCCCTCCGGTGAATTACATTTCGGCTCGTTAATTGCCGCTCTCGGCAGCTACCTGCAGGCCCACGCACGCCTGGGTAAATGGCTCGTCCGCATTGAAGATATTGATCCTCCACGTGAAGTTCCCGGTGCAGCAGACACCATTCTGCGTCAGCTGGAACATTACGGTCTTCACTGGGACGGCGAAGTTGTCTGGCAATCAACACGTCGCGACGCCTACCGGGAACGTCTGGCCTGGCTCGCGGAGCAGGGGCTGTCCTATAACTGCACCTGCACCCGCGCGCGCATACAGAGCGTGGGGGGCGTCTATGACGGCCACTGCCGCACGCTCAACCACGGCCCGGAAAACGCCGCCGTTCGTCTGATCCAGCGTGCCCCTGTGCTCCACTTTAACGACCTGCTCTCTGGCGACATTCATGCGGATGAACGGCTGGCGCGGGAGGATTTTATTATCCACCGCCGTGACGGGCTGTTTGCCTATAACCTGGCGGTGGTGGTGGATGACCACTTTCAGGGCGTTACCGAAATTGTGCGCGGAGCCGATCTGGTTGAACCTACGGTGCGGCAAATAGCGTTGTATCACCAGTTTGGCTGGACGGCGCCGGATTACATTCATCTGCCGCTGGCCGTCAACGAGCGGGGCGATAAGCTGTCGAAGCAAAACCACGCCCCCGCCCTGCCAGATGGCGATCCACGCCCCGTTTTGATCGACGCGTTACGATTTCTCAACCAGAATGTAACCAAAGAATGGCAGGATCTTTCCATTGACGAATTGCTGAAACAGGCCGTTGCCACCTGGTCGCTCACGAGCGTGCCAAAAATCCAGCATTCTCAAATGCGTTGCGCTGAGCTATGATTAGCCGCTTTTTTCATAACAAAACACACTACGAGGTGTACCATTTTTACCCGAGTCGCTAATTTTTGCCGTAAAGTGCTAAGCCGCGAAGAGAGCATGGCGAATGACGCTATTGCGCAACCACAGATGTCGGTTATCCCGCGTGAGCAGCACAATATTTCCCGCAAAGATATCAGTGAAAATGCCCTCAAGGTGCTCTATCGTCTGAATAAAGCGGGCTACGAGGCCTATCTCGTTGGCGGTGGAGTACGTGATTTACTGCTGGGCAAAAAACCCAAAGATTTCGACGTGACGACCAGCGCCACGCCCGAACAGGTGCGTAAATTATTCCGCAATTGCCGTCTCGTTGGCCGCCGTTTCCGTCTGGCACACGTCATGTTTGGGCCGGAAATTATTGAGGTGGCGACGTTCCGTGGTCACCACGAAGCGGGCGCATCCGATCGCACAACTTCCCAGCGCGGCCAGAACGGTATGCTACTGCGCGACAACATCTTCGGTTCTATCGAAGAAGATGCCCAGCGTCGCGATTTCACCATCAACAGCCTTTACTACAGCGTGGCGGATTTCACCGTGCGTGATTACGTCGGCGGCATGCAGGATCTGAAAGAGGGCCTGATTCGCCTGATCGGCACGCCGGAAACCCGGTATCGCGAAGATCCGGTGCGGATGCTGCGCGCCGTGCGTTTCGCCGCCAAGCTGGATATGCGCATCAGCCCGGAGACGGCAGAGCCGATCCCGCGTCTGGCGACGCTTATCAATGACGTACCGCCAGCCCGCCTGTTCGAAGAAGCGCTCAAACTGCTGCAAGCCGGTCACGGATTTGCCACCTATAACCTGCTGCGCGAATACAACCTTTTCCAGCCGTTATTCCCGTCCATTACCCGCTACTTCACCGAAAATGGTGACAGCCCAATGGAACGCATGATTGCGCAGGTGCTGAAGAATACCGACACCCGTATCCGCAACGATATGCGCGTGAACCCGGCGTTCCTGTTTGCGGCGATGTTCTGGTATCCGCTGCTGGAAACGGCTCAGCGTATTACCCAGGAAAGCGGCCTCGCCTATTATGACGCTTTCGCCCTGGCGGCAAACGACGTACTGGACGAAGGCTGCCGTACGCTGGCCATTCCGAAACGTATTACCACGCTGGTGCGTGATATCTGGCAGCTTCAGCTGCGTATGTCCCGTCGTCAGGGCAAACGCGCCTGGAAGCTGATGGAGCATCCTAAGTTCCGCGCGGCCTTTGATCTGCTCTCTCTGCGTGCTGAAATTGAACGCAACCAGGAGTTGCAGCGTCTGGCGCAGTGGTGGGCCGAGTTCCAGGTCTCCGCACCGCCGGAGCAGAAAGATATGCTCACTGGCCTTGATGAAGAGCCGGCGCCGCGTCGTCGTCACCGTCGTCCGCGCAAGCGCGCACCGCGTCGCGAAGGCACGGCATGACCCTCGCGTATATCGCTATCGGCAGCAATCTGGCCTCTCCTCTGGAGCAGGTTAATGCTGCCGTTCAGGCGCTGGGTGAGATCCCCCAGAGCCGCATTGTGGCGATCTCCTCGTTTTACCGTACACCGCCGCTCGGCCCGCAGGATCAGCCTGATTACCTGAATGCCGCCGTGGTGCTGGACACCGCACTGGATGCCGAAACGTTGCTTGATAACACCCAGCGCATTGAGCTGCAACAGGGTCGCGTGCGTAAAGCAGAGCGCTGGGGGCCACGTACCCTTGACCTCGACATCATGCTGTTTGGTAATGAGGTGATTAACACTTCACGCCTGACGGTGCCGCATTACGACATGAAAAATCGCGGATTTATGCTCTGGCCGCTGTTTGAAGTCGCCCCCGATCTCACCTTCCCGGACGGCATCCCGCTCAGGGAGATCCTGGACAACCTCCACGCAGAAAAACCCGCTCGCTGGTAAGCCTGTGCCCCCGCGCATTAGCCACAAAATAATTGTGGCTAATAGACGACCTAAAATCATTGTTCCCTCGAATGTTACTGTTAGAATGCGCAAAGATTCGCTTTGGGTTATCAGGAAACAGTATGAAACCAACCACCATCTCCTTACTGCAGAAATGCAAACAGGAAAAGAGACGCTTCGCCACCATCACCGCATATGACTACAGCTTCGCCAAACTGTTTGCCGAAGAGGGGATCAACGTCATGCTGGTCGGGGACTCGTTAGGGATGACGGTACAAGGACATGACTCTACCCTGCCGGTCACGGTCGAGGATATTGCTTACCACACCCGAGCCGTGCGCCGTGGTGCACCTGCCTGCCTTCTGCTTTCCGATCTGCCGTTTATGGCCTACGCCACGCCGGAGCAGGCTTTCGACAATGCGGCGGCCGTGATGCGCGCCGGTGCTAATATGGTCAAAATCGAAGGCGGCGCCTGGCTGGTGGAGACGGTAAGAATGCTCACCGAACGCGCCGTGCCGGTGTGCGGACATTTGGGCCTCACACCACAGTCCGTCAATATCTTTGGCGGTTACAAGGTGCAGGGCCGCGGTGATGCCGCGCAGGCGCTGTTTGACGATGCCCTCGCGCTGGAAGCGGCGGGCGCACAGCTGCTGGTGCTGGAATGTGTACCGGTTGAGCTGGCAAAACGCATCACCGACGCGCTGTCTATTCCGGTCATCGGGATTGGGGCTGGCAACGTGACCGACGGTCAGATTCTGGTGATGCACGACGCCTTTGGCATCACCGGCGGCCATATCCCGAAATTCGCCAAAAATTTCCTTACTGAAGCGGGCGACATGCGCGCCGCGGTCAGGCAGTATATTGCCGACGTCGAATCCGGTGTTTACCCGGGTGAAGAACACAGTTTCCATTAAGGAGTCTCGTTGTGCTAATCATTGAAACCCTGCCGCTGCTTCGCCAGCATATTCGCCGTGCACGACAGGAAGGTAAACGTATCGCACTGGTCCCGACCATGGGTAACCTGCATGACGGCCATATGAAACTGGTCGACGAAGCGAAAGCCCGTGCAGATATCGTGGTGGTCAGTATCTTCGTTAATCCGATGCAGTTTGACCGCGCGGACGACCTGGCGCGCTATCCTCGTACGCTGCAGGAAGATTGCGAGAAGCTGAAAAAGCGCCATGCGGACTTCGTCTTTGCGCCGGCACCTGCAGATGTCTACCCTCAGGGTACGGAAGAGTCCACGTACGTTGATGTCCCGGGCATTTCGACCATGCTCGAAGGGGCCAGCCGTCCAGGCCACTTCCGCGGCGTGTCCACCATCGTCAGCAAGCTGTTCAATCTGGTGCAGCCGGACGTTGCCTGCTTTGGTGAGAAAGATTTCCAGCAGCTGGCGCTGATCCGTAAGATGGTTGCCGACATGGGTTATGATATCGAGATCGTGGGCGTGCCGATTGTACGCGCCAAAGACGGTCTGGCGCTCAGCTCCCGTAACGGTTATCTGACCGCTGACCAGCGTAAGATTGCCCCAGGATTAAGCAAAGTCATGAATAGCATGGCAGAGCAACTGTTGGCGAAAGAGTTGACCGCCGAAGAGATCGTGGCCCTGGCTGAACAAGCGCTGAACGATAAAGGCTTCCGCGCTGACGATATTCAAATCCGTGATGCTGACACGCTGCTTGAGTTAACCGACGCCAGCAAGCGCGCGGTTATTCTGGTGGCTGCATGGCTCGGCCAGGCGCGCCTTATCGACAACAAAGTGGTTGAACTGGCATAACCTTCTTACCCTCCCCTCTTACAGGAGGGGTTAACGCATGATTAAAGGTACACGTAATGATTCGCAAAATGCTGCAAGGTAAGCTTCACCGTGTGAAAGTCACGCAGGCCGACCTGCACTATGAAGGCTCCTGCGCGATCGATCAGGATTTTCTCGACGCGGCGGGTATTCTTGAAAACGAAGCGATTGATATCTGGAACGTGAACAACGGCAAACGCTTCTCCACCTACGCGATTGCCGCAGAGCGCGGGTCTAAGATTATCTCCGTTAACGGTGCCGCCGCGCACTGTGCAGACGTAGGGGATATTGTGATCATCGCGAGCTTCGTCATGATGTCCGACGAAGAGGCGCGCCGCTGGCAGCCTAAAGTCGCCTATTTTGAAGGCGACAACGAGATGAAACGCACCGCAAAGGCGATTCCGGTACAGGTTGCCTAAGCATTACCCCTGCGGCTGGTTGCTGATCAGCCGCGACATAGTCTCCAGCGAATCCGTTCTTAAGATGTACAGGCGTTTCAGTAAGAACGGATTATCCCCCGGCTTGACCTTCCCTTTTACCGTTGTCACTGCGAGGTGAAAACCGGCGTCATTCGCGGCTTTTATGGCTTTATTGTCATAGCCACCAAACGGATAAGAGAGATACAGCACGCGCGGGTTAAACTGCGCCAGCGCCCGGCGCGAGCGTTCGAAATCAAACAAAATCACGTGGTAGCTGCGGCTCAGTAGAATCGGGTGCTTGTTACCATCCACGCGGTGCAGGAAGTGCGTGTGGGACTGAATATCAAACACGTCCTGGATGCCCTTCAGCTCCTGAACGCTCATAAACTGCAGTGATTTCGGATCCCACTTCTGCGGATGCCGCTTAATGCGGGATGAGATGATAAACGCCGTGGCGTTAAACCCGTACTCTTTCAGAATCGGGTAAGCATAGCGGCTTACGGATTTCAGTCCGTCATCAAACGTGATCACTACCGATTTGGCCGGCAGGTTCAGTTTGTTACGTACATACCCTTCCAGCTGATACATTGTCAGGGTGGTATACCCCTGGTCACGCAGCCAGGCCATCTGGTTATTGAACGCGCGCACGCTGGTGGTAGTAGAGGTATGCCGGAAGCGCGTGTTCTCTTCATCACGCAGAATATGATGGTAGGTCAGCACCGGGAGGCCATTATCTTCCTGCGCGTCCAGGCTGCTGATCCATGCCAGTCGGTTGCCGATACGGATCTGGTACCACGTCTGGTTTAAGCGGTCTTTGAGTTTGCTTAAAACCGGATACCGAAGATTGGCGCTCAGCGTACCGAATGGCGCACTGCCGCTGGACGGCGCGTTGTAGACCGGTGTGTCTTTCCAGGTGATCAGGTTTTGATTACTGAGCGGCTTATTAAGATCGCCAAGGCTGTCCTCAACGCGCTGCTTTCCCTGCACCTGCTCCAGATGGCCTTTATCGATAAATCCCGTCCCGAAGCCGAAGCGAAACTCGTAATAATCCGCAGCGGTAGGCACAACGGCAAGGATCTGTCCGGCCCTGACATGGCCGACGTTAACGACCTCGTTTCCCACCTGCGCCCAGATAGCCGCATCTTCAGTGGTTTGCATGTACTGGGCTGGAAGACCTTGCTGACTTAATAAACTGGCTGATGCCCCGCCAGAGAGAACCAGCAGGCACAGGAACAAAATACGCGTGAACATGTATGTGATATCGGTACGAATAAACTGGTGCCATTGTAACAAATGCACCATCAATACCAATGTTTAATTCTTATACAGGTCGTGAAGAAGAACGAAGGGGGGATTTTTCTGCTGCTGATGCCACAGGCTGCTGACGCCCGGCTCACCCTGCGCCACGATGGCATCGCGAAACTCTGCGCTGCTTAATAATTCACGCCGTGGATACATTAACTCAAGCAGGGGAAGATCAATACCGGAGATCACTTCGCAGCAGTCGTGTTTGTGGCTCAACAAAGCGGCCGCGCGATACGGCGCTGCGCCAGATTTATCGGTGAGAAAGATAACGCCTTCGCCAGTGTCGGTTTCATGCAGGGCATCACACATCATCCGGCTCAGCATGTTGGTGCTCAGACCTTGCCAGTAATTCACCGCACGACACTGCGCCAGTGGACCAAACCTGGCTTCAAGCTTTATCAACATCTCCTGCGCCTGTTCATCGTGGCAGGTAATGACCCATCCCAGCATAACTCTCTCCTTAGCAGGCGAGTAGTTTAGCGAAGTGAAGATTAGCTTACGGTGATAACAGTCAAAGAAAAGGCCCGGCAACCAGAAAGTCACCGGGCGGAAGGTTAGCTGCGCAGTCCGCGTCCGCGCTGGATTAAGTACCAGCACAGCAGGTAGAAGGCGACGATAAACACCACCAGCACCGCAACGGTAGTGAACAGCGGTACGTCAGTAATGCCGAGGAAGCCGAAGCGGAAACCGCTGATCATGTAGACAATCGGGTTCAGGTGCGACAACGCCTGCCAGAACGGCGGCAGCAGCGTTAGGGAATAAAACACCCCACCCAGATAGGTCAGCGGCGTCAGCACAAAGGTCGGGATCAGGCTGATATCGTCAAACGTTTTGGCAAACACCGCGTTCAGCAGACCGGCAAGCGAAAACAGGATCGCCGTCAACAGCAGCGTCAGCCCCACGAACAGCCAGGAGTGCACCTGGAACGGCACGAAGAACAAGGAGATAGCCGTCACCAGGATCCCGACGCACAGGCCGCGCGCCACACCACCGCCAACGTAACCCGCGATGATTACATGCGTTGGCACCGGTGCCACCAGCAGCTCCTCAATGTTGCGCTGGAACTTAGCGCTAAAGAAAGACGAAGCCACGTTGGCGTAAGCGTTAGTGATCACCGCCATCATGATCAAACCCGGAACGATAAACTGCATATAGGTAAAGCCATGCATCTCACCAATGCGGGAACCAATCAGATTACCGAAGATGATGAAATAGAGCGTCATGGTGATCACCGGCGGCACCAGGGTTTGTACCCAGATGCGCATAAAGCGGTTAATCTCTTTCGCCCAGATGCTTTTCAGCGCGACCCAATAAAGATGCGTCATGCCTTGTCTCCTTGTTTATCCTGCACCAGAGAGACAAACAGCTCTTCCAGTCGGTTCGCTTTGTTACGCATACTTAAAACCTGAATGCCCTGGGCACTCAGCTGGGAGAAGACGCTGTTAATGCCCTGCTCCCGCAATACTTCCACCTCCAGCGTGGAGGTGTCGACCAGGCGATACTGGTACCCTTCAAGCTTCGGCAGCGCGCTTTTTGCCGCCAGATCCAGAATGAACGTTTCTGATTTGAGCTTCGAGAGCAGATCCTTCATTGAGGTGTTTTCCACCAGCTCGCCGTTCTGAATGATGCCGATGTTGCGGCACAGCATTTCCGCTTCTTCAAGGTAGTGCGTCGTCAAAATAATGGTGGTGCCTTTGTCGTTGAGATCTTTCAGGAACCCCCACATTGAGCGACGAAGCTCAATATCTACCCCGGCGGTGGGCTCGTCGAGGATCAACAGTTTTGGCTCATGCATCAGCGCACGGGCAATCATCAGACGGCGCTTCATGCCGCCAGACAGCATACGCGCACGTTCGTTACGTTTTTCCCATAGATCAAGCTGCTTCAGGTACTTTTCGCTGCGAGCTAACGCTTCTTTTCGCTCAACGCCGTAGTAGCCCGCCTGGTTGACGACGATCTGCTGCACCGTCTCAAACGGGTTGAAGTTGAACTCCTGCGGTACCAGACCGAGCTGACGTTTGGCGTTGACCACATCTTTTTGCAGATCGTAGCCAAACACGCAGACCCGGCCAGAGGTCTTATTGACCAGCGAGCTGATAATGCCGATGGTCGTCGATTTCCCCGCGCCGTTCGGCCCCAGAAGCGCATAGAAATCCCCCGCTTCTACTTTGAGATCTATCCCGCGTAGCGCCTGAACGCCGCCCGGATAGGTTTTTTTAAGCTGCTCAAGCTCCAGTGCAATCGCCATGAATTAAACTTACCTTAGGTTCTGACACACGTTGTGTGGTTTCATTAAAAGTCGGGTTACCCTATAGTAGCGCAACGCAATCACTTGGTTACAGGTCGCTAACCTCCATGAACAACATAGATACACTCATCAGCAACAATGCACTATGGTCAAAAATGCTGGTGGAGGAAGACCCCGGTTTTTTTGGAAAGCTCGCGCAAGCGCAGAATCCACGCTTTCTCTGGATTGGATGTTCCGACAGCCGTGTTCCGGCTGAGCGACTGACGGGCCTTGAGCCCGGCGAACTGTTTGTTCACCGTAACGTTGCCAACCTGGTGATTCATACCGATCTCAACTGCCTGTCTGTCGTTCAGTACGCCGTAGACGTCCTGGAGGTCGAGCACATCATTATTTGCGGTCACTACGGCTGCGGCGGCGTGCAGGCCGCTGTGGAAAACCCGGAACTGGGGCTCATCGATAACTGGCTGCTGCACATCCGCGATATCTGGTTCAAACATAGCTCACTGCTGGGTGAAATGCCGCAGGAGCGCCGAATGGACACGCTGTGTGAACTGAACGTGATGGAGCAGGTGTATAACCTGGGTCATTCAACGATCATGCAGTCAGCGTGGAAGCGCGGGCAGAAGGTCTCTATCCACGGCTGGGCGTACGGCATTCACGACGGCCTGCTGCGCAATCTGGAAGTGACCGCCACCAACCGCGAAACGTTGGAGCAGCGTTACCGTTCGGGCATTGCCAACCTCAAGCTTAAGCATGTGAACCATAAATAAAGCGGGGATTTTCGCCCTCTCCCTGTGGGAGAGGGCTGGGGTGAGGGCACCAGGCCGCACTACTCGTCCAGAAGCACAACCTTCCCAACATACGGCAGATGGCGGTAACGCTGCGCGTAGTCAATACCGTAACCGACAACGAACTCGTCCGGAATAGAGAAACCAACAAACTCCACCGGTACCTGCACTTCACGGCGGTCTGGTTTATCCAGCAGAGTACAGATGGCCAGGGATTTCGGCTCACGCAGGCTCAGGATCTCGCGCACTTTAGAAAGCGTGTTACCGGAGTCGATGATGTCTTCGACGATCAACACATCTTTGCCACGAATATCTTCATCCAGATCTTTCAGGATTTTCACATCACGGGTTGTGGACATGCCGCTGCCGTAGCTGGAGGCGGTCATAAAATCGACCTCATGCGACACCTGCACTTCACGACACAGGTCTGCCATGAACATGAAAGAGCCACGCAACAGACCAACCAGCACCATTTCGCTGCCGCTGTCCTTGTAATGTTCGGTGATTTGACGACCCAGTTCGGCGATACGCGCTTTGATCTCGGCTTCCGGGATCATCACTTCAACAGTATGTTTCATATTACTAACCATATGATTTTAATGAAAATCTCTCAATGCGGATGAATGTTATTCCGGCATCGATACGCAAGCCAGCCATTATATCAGCAAATGGCTAAGCCTGGCGTATGAGTTATAAAAAGCAAATATTGTGATTCCGATCACACTTGTTAATACCTATAATTAGTTGCTAGCAAATTATTAACAAAAACTGACGAGTACACTTTCTATGGCTGAAACAAACTCTAAACAGCCGCGTCTACTGGTGACACTAACAGCGTTATTCGCCGCCTTCTGCGGCCTGTACCTGTTAATCGGTGGCGTCTGGCTGGTCGCAATTGGCGGCTCCTGGTACTACCCCATTGCGGGCCTGGTTATGCTTGGCGTAACTGTTCTGCTCTGGCGTAGAAAACAATCCGCACTGTGGCTTTATGCGGCATTACTCCTCGCAACCATGATCTGGGGCGTCTGGGAAGTCGGGTTCGACTTCTGGGCACTGACGCCACGCAGCGACATTCTGGTCTTCTTCGGTATCTGGCTGATCCTGCCGTTCGTCTGGCGTCGCCTGATTGTGCCTTCCAGCGGTGCCGTTGCGGCGCTGCTTGTCGCTCTGCTAATCAGTGGCGGTATCCTGACCTGGGCTGGCTTTAACGACCCGCAGGAGATCAACGGTACGCTGAATGCGGAATCCACCCCTGCGGCGGCTATCTCGCAGGTGGCTGACGGCGACTGGCCAGCGTATGGCCGTAACCAGGAAGGTCAGCGCTACTCCCCGCTGAAGCAGATCAACGCGGACAACGTGAAAAACCTGAAAGAAGCCTGGGTATTCCGTACCGGCGATCTGAAGATGCCAAACGATCCGGGTGAACTGACCAACGAAGTGACGCCAATTAAAGTGGGCAACATGCTTTATCTGTGTACGGCGCACCAGCGTCTGTTCGCGCTCGACGCGGCCACTGGTAAAGAGAAATGGCACTTCGATCCGCAGCTGAACTCCAACCCGTCGTTCCAGCACATCACCTGCCGCGGTGTCTCTTACCACGAAGCGCGTGCGGATAATGCCAGCCCGGACGTCATTGCCGACTGTCCTCGCCGCATTATGCTGCCGGTGAACGATGGCCGCCTGTTCGCGATTAACGCCGAAACGGGCAAGCTGTGCGAAACCTTCGCCAACAAAGGTATCCTGAACCTGCAGACCAACATGCCGGACACCACGCCGGGTCTGTATGAACCCACCTCACCGCCAATCATCACCGATAAAACCATCGTGATTGCTGGTTCGGTCACGGATAACTTCTCTACCCGCGAAACCTCTGGCGTTATCCGTGGTTTCGACGTGAATACCGGTAAACTGCTGTGGGCCTTCGATCCGGGCGCGAAAGATCCTAATGCGATCCCGTCTGATGAACACACCTTTACCTTCAACTCGCCAAACTCCTGGGCACCGGCTGCGTATGATGCGAAGCTGGATCTGGTCTACTTGCCAATGGGCGTGACCACGCCTGATATCTGGGGCGGTAACCGTACCCCTGAGCAGGAACGTTATGCCAGCTCCATTCTGGCGCTGAACGCGACCACCGGTAAACTGGCGTGGAGCTACCAGACCGTACACCACGATCTGTGGGATATGGATATGCCGTCCCAGCCAACGCTGGCGGACGTTACCGTTAACGGCAAAACCGTTCCGGTGATTTATGCTCCGGCGAAAACCGGTAACATCTTCGTACTGGACCGCCGTAACGGCGAGCTGGTTGTACCTGCACCGGAAAAACCGGTTCCTCAGGGTGCGGCAAAAGGCGATTACGTCACGAAAACACAGCCGTTCTCCGAACTGAGCTTCCGTCCGAAGAAAGACCTCAGCGGCGCAGACATGTGGGGTGCCACCATGTTTGACCAGCTGGTGTGCCGCGTAATGTTCCATCAGCTGCGCTATGAAGGCATCTTTACCCCGCCTTCTGAGCAGGGCACGCTGGTCTTCCCGGGTAACCTTGGGATGTTCGAATGGGGCGGGATCTCCGTTGACCCTAACCGCCAGGTAGCGATCGCCAACCCGATGGCGCTGCCGTTTGTCTCTAAACTGATCCCACGTGGTCCGGGTAACCCGATGGAGCAGCCGAAAGACGCGAAAGGCAGCGGTACCGAAGCCGGTATTCAGCCGCAGTATGGCGTACCGTTTGGCGTGACCCTGAATCCGTTCCTGTCTCCGTTTGGTCTGCCGTGTAAACAGCCTGCCTGGGGGTATATCTCCGGTCTGGATCTGAAAACCAACCAGATCGTGTGGAAAAAACGTATTGGTACCCCGCAGGACAGCATGCCGTTCCCGATGCCGGTTCCGGTGCCGTTCAACATGGGTATGCCAATGCTGGGTGGCCCAATTTCCACCGCCGGTAACGTGCTGTTCATCGCGGCAACCGCAGATAACTACCTGCGCGCGTACAACATGACCAACGGTGAGAAACTGTGGCAAGGCCGTCTGCCAGCCGGTGGACAGGCAACGCCGATGACCTATGAAGTGAATGGCAAGCAGTACGTTGTCATCTCTGCGGGCGGTCACGGTTCGTTTGGCACGAAGATGGGCGACTATATTGTCGCCTATGCGTTGCCGGATGACGCAAAATAAATGCAAAACGGCAACCTCGGTTGCCGTTTTTTATGTTTGTTCCCTCTCCCACCGGGAGAGGGCCAGGGTGAGGGCATCAGGCCGCACCTGCGAAATGTAGGCCGGGTAAGGCGAAGCCGCCACCCGGCTTTTTTATACGGTAAAACCAAGCATCATCCCCGTATCTTCGTGTTCCAGCAGATGACAGTGCGCCATATAGGCAAACTCCTTTGGCGCCTCGTGGTCAAACTTCACCAGCACCTCGCTGACGCCGCCTTCCACTCTCACTGTATCTTTCCAGCCCGCGCGATGCGCATCCGGCGCTTTGCCGTTCTCTGAAAGAATACGGAACTGGGTGCCGTGAATATGGAACGGATGCAGCATCATGTCGCCTTCGCCTGAAATCACCCAGCGCTCATACTGCCCTTTTGTAGCAGCAAACATTGGCGTGTTCATATCGAACGCTTTGCCGTTGATCATATTGGCATTGTGGAAATCAAACCCGTGACCGCCGTGATTCATACCGCCCATCTTGCCGTGATCCATGTTCATATGGCCCATCATCTGCCCGTGGTGCATCCCCGCCATCGCCTGATCGCCATACTTTTTCATCAGCGCCTGCATGCCCATCATGTCGAGCATCGGATCCATGGAGAGCTGCAGCTTACGTTGCGTAAGCCCAGCCAGCGATGGAAGCGCCGGCAGCGTGGTTAAGGTGTCCGGCAGCGTACCGGAGGCGGTGATCTGCAGCGGCTGAATACGTAAAACCGGGTGTGGCTTATCGAATGGCGCAACGGCCATCCCCATCTGGCTGACCGGGAGCGTCACCAGGTCAAATGACTTACCGTCGCTGATGTCCACCAGCACCTCAAAGCGCTCGCCCATCAGCACAGGGAGTTCATTCACTTTGACCGGCTCAGGCAGCAGTCCTCCGTCGCTCGCCACGACGTACAGCGGACGATTATCGCTGGTGGCAAAGTTCAGCGAGCGCGCGTTGCATCCGTTGAGCAGACGTAACCGCAGCCAGCCTTTTGGTGCAGCGTGCTGGGGGTAGATCGCGCCATTAGTCAGCAGCGTATCGCCAAACCAGCCTACCGCCGCGGTCATCACATCCAGCTGATAATCAATCTGACCATCTGCGGAGAATTTTTTGTCCTGCACAATGACCGGCACATCGTCGATACCCCACTGTTTGGGCAGACGCAGCAGGCGACTTTCGTCATCTTCAATCAGCACCAGACCTGCCAGCCCCATGGCCACCTGATGGCCCGTTTTACCATGCTGATGCGGGTGGAACCAGCAGGTCGCCGCCCGCTGCTCGGGGGTAAAGGTCACGGTGCGCTTCCCGCCCGCTTTTATAATCCCTTGCGGGCCGCCGTCGACCTCGCCCGGCACTTCCAGCCCGTGCCAGTGCAGCGTCGTCTCTTCTGTCAGCGTGTTATGAATATCAACGGTGACGGCTTTTCCTCTGCGCAGTTGCAACGCCGGGCCAAGCACATTGCCGTTATAGCCCCAGGTGGTGGCGTTATTTTTACCAAACGCCGTTTTACCGGACTGAACCACCAGCTGGATACGGCCACGGGCATCGGCGGTCAATAAATCAGGAATGGGTAAGGCAGGTCTGTCAGCCGCCAGAACCGCGCGACTCCACAGTGGTAATGCGCTGGCAACCCCCAACGCAACGGAATATTTTAGAAATTCACGACGTTGCATATTCATTTCCTTATTTCGTGCAGACGATCTTTTGAGCATAAACCCTCCCCTTACCGGAAGGTCAAGTAACGCGGCAATAATAAAGATCGTCGCACTGGCACCAAATATGCTAACGTTGATTTTCCGTGATGCAGTGGTAGAAGCAATGAAGACGTTTTTCAGGACAATTTTGTTCACCAGCCTGATGGCAATGTGTGCGAACAGCTATGCGCTCAGTGAAAATGAAGCGGAAGATATGGCCGATCTGACGGCGGTTTTTGTGTTCCTGAAAAATGATTGTGGCTACCAGAATTTACCCAACGGGCAAATTCGTCGCGCACTGGTCTTTTTTGCCCAGCAGAACCAATGGGACCTCAGCAACTACGACAGCTTCGACATGAAAGCGCTCGGTGAAGACAGTTACCGTGATTTAAGCGGTATTGGCATCCCAACGGCAAAAAAATGCAAAGCGCTGGCCCGCGATTCGCTTAGCCTGCTCGCCTACGTGAAATAACCTTCCCGACGCCTCTTGTTTCGCCTGGAACCGTGCAACCACGGTTATAGTTAGCTATCATGTTTCGCTCATTTTTCGTGAGTGTAACGGATGTTAACGAAGAGGAGTCCGCGTATGGCCGACCACACGTTGTGGCATGAAACACTGCATGACCAGTTTGGTCAGTACTTTGCCGTTGATAACGTGCTTTATCATGAGAAAACCGATCATCAGGATCTGATCATCTTCGAGAATGCCGCTTTTGGCCGCGTGATGGCGCTGGACGGCGTGGTGCAAACCACCGAGCGAGATGAGTTTATCTATCATGAGATGATGACCCACGTCCCGCTGCTGGCCCATGGCCACGCGAAGCACGTGCTGATTATCGGCGGCGGCGACGGGGCGATGCTGCGCGAAGTCTCCCGCCACCAGTCCATTGAAACCATCACCATGGTAGAGATCGACGCGGGCGTGGTCTCATTCTGTCGTCAGTACCTGCCTAACCATAACGCGGGTAGCTACGACGATCCGCGCTTTAAGCTGGTGATTGACGATGGCGTGAACTTCGTCAACCAGACAACTCAGACGTTTGACGTCATTATCTCCGACTGTACCGACCCTATCGGCCCGGGCGCCTCGCTGTTTACCTCATCGTTCTACGAGGGTTGCAAGCGTTGTCTGAACCCTGGCGGTATCTTCGTGGCGCAAAATGGCGTCTGCTTCCTGCAGCAGGATGAAGCGCTCGACAGCCACCGCAAACTGAGCACCTATTTTGGCGATGTTAGCTTCTATCAGGCTGCCATTCCGACCTACTACGGCGGGATCATGACCTTTGCCTGGGCGACGGATAACGACGTCCTGCGTCATCTCTCCACGGAGATTATCCAGGCGCGCTTCCATCAGGCAGGTCTCCAGTGCCGTTACTACAATCCGGCGGTCCATACCGCAGCCTTCGCCTTGCCGCAGTACCTGCAAGATGCACTGTCCTCCCAGGGGGTGAACTAATTGAAAAAGCTTAAACTGCATGGCTTTAACAACCTGACCAAAAGCCTGAGTTTTTGTATTTACGATATCTGCTATGCCAAAACAGCGGAAGAGCGCGATGGCTACATCGCCTATATCGATGAACTCTACAATGCCAACCGACTGACCGAGATCCTGTCGGAAACCTGCTCTATTATCGGCGCAAATATTCTGAACATCGCCCGCCAGGATTATGAACCTCAGGGCGCCAGCGTGACCATTCTGGTCAGCGAAGAGCCGGTCGATCCTAAGCTTATCGACAAAACCGAGCACCCGGGCCCGCTGCCTGAAGTGGTTGTCGCCCACCTTGATAAAAGCCATATCTGCGTGCACACCTACCCGGAGAGCCACCCGGAAGGCGGCCTGTGTACGTTCCGCGCCGATATCGAAGTATCCACCTGCGGCGTGATCTCCCCGCTAAACGCGCTGAACTATTTAATTCACCAGCTGGAATCCGATATCGTCACCATTGATTATCGTGTGCGTGGTTTTACGCGCGATATCAATGGTATGAAGCACTTTATCGATCACGAGATCAACTCCATTCAGAACTTTATGTCCGAGGACATGAAATCGCTGTACGACATGATGGACGTGAACGTATACCAGGAGAACATCTTCCACACCAAGATGCTGCTTAAGGAGTTTGACCTTAAGCACTACATGTTCCACACAAAGCCAGAAGATTTAAGCGAAGAAGAGCGTAAGGTCATTACCGACCTGCTCTGGAAAGAGATGCGCGAAATCTACTACGGCCGCAATATTCCGGCCGTGTAAGACGCAGGTAAGCAGACAAAGAAGGAAAAGTGATGATTTTTCCTTCTTTATCATGCTGGTTATTTTCCTAAACAGTCGTTTGGGCCAGTATCATCGCCGCTTCCGTGCGGTTTCTGACTCCCAGTTGACGAAACAGGGCGTGAAGGTGATTTTTAACCGTCCCTTCCGCAATCCCGAGTACACGACAAATTTGCTTATTGCTATTTCCCTGAACAACAAGATGCAGAATCTCACGTTGTCGGGGTGATAGTGTGCACAGCGGGGATGGATAATTCTGCATGCGTATTAATTTATGTTCGCGCAGGCAACTATCCGGTAAATATATTCTCCCTTGCCGCACCCATTCAATTGCCTGCAATAACTCTTCCGACTCCATTTTCTTGGTTAAAATCCCTGCCGCACCACATTCCAGAAAATAAATCGGGTTGACATTATCCAGCCGTGAAAAATTCATCAACACTAAAATAGTGTCCGCCTGCGATTTTAACTGGGTTAATAACGCTCTTTTTTTCTCTATTTCATAATCCGCATCCAGAATAACAACATCCGTCCTGACTTTTATTAAACCTTTCCAGACCTCATCTTCGGTATGTGCTGCTGTGATGTGTAATGCGGGCGCAAGTTCCGCCCAACGGCATCGGATGCCATGAATGAACAGCGGCAATTCATCATAAATAAGTATATTCATTGTCGTCCCACTTAAATAATCGTTATCTTGTTAGCGGCACTTAAACCCTTCAAACAAACCTAAAACAACGGTTGCTGCGGGATGAAAAGTAATAACACCAGGAGAAACTTTCAATTGCAGGAGTAATGCCGGTTTAATTTATTAAGCACAGCCCGTCTCATTTCGCCATGTAACTTTCGATACAGACCATTCCATACAGACACAATGATTTCCGAAAACATAACTTTAAGCGCATAGATGCTTTTTTAATCGATATCCATGATTAATGGACAGACATATTCTGCTCCCCCCAAACATCGAGGAATGAATTATGCCAGATGCAAATGTTGATGCCGGATTTATTGGTTCAGTTATTAGTTCATTGCCGCTAGACAGTATGATTTCCGCGCCATTACAGGCAATGATTAAAGCCCAAACCCAGGCAGCCAAAAGTTATACCGATTTCTTATTAAGCGTCTGTATTAAAGATGGCAAAGCCGTTTCGGTACAGTTTGATTATGAGGAGACCCTCGTCGATGAGAAAGGCGTGACGACCGGTACGCAAACCAAAGTCATGCGTATTCCTCTGCTGGCGGCAGTGGTGCACCCCATCATCTGTATCGAAGAAGGGACCATCGACTTCGAGCTTGAGATCCATCAGAGCGCAGCCAGCAATGAAAGCAGCAGCCAGGAAGGCTCCCTGGAGGGCAAAATCGGCTGGGGTCCATTCTCCGTTAGCGTCAAGGGCAGCGTGAGCCATAAGTCAGAACAGACCCGTTCGACCGATACCCGTGCCAAATACTCCATCCACACCTCCGTTAAACGTCAGCCGATGCCGGAAGCACTTAGCCGCGTGGTCGATTATCTGACCAATGCTGCTACCAAACCGGCACAACGCGCTGGAGATCAACCCGCTGAACTGCCTGCAACCAACAGTTCAGGTCTGATTACACCAGCACCCGCCCCAGCCGCGCCTGCCCAGGGGGGTAACGGCTAACCCGTACAACGCATTTAAACGCATTTATTACCCCTTACAGGTGTCCGGTTAACGGGCACCTGCCTGATGGAGAAAAAATATGCCTGATTCACGTCGATTCTGGTTCAGCCGTAAAACGCCCGGCGATGTAAAGCCTGAAGCCAGTACCGAACCCCCGGCAGATAAACCGACGACGGTATCGTCAGATCCCCCCTCTGCCGCAACTCCGTCTCCTTCTCCCGCCGGGGAGGAGGAGAACGCCGGAAGCAATGACGGAGGTGGCGGCGGGGGCGATGACGGAACGCCGCCGCCCCCTGCCGGCAACAAGGGCAACCACGCGATGGGATTAGATGCCCTGGTACAAGGGCTCCAGCACGCCGCCTTTAGCGCCAACCAGTATATGGCCCATCAGTACGTTGCCGTGCTCTCGCAGCTATTTGAGCAGGCCCCGGACGGCAGCTACAAACCCGACTATGCCGAGCTTCAGCTGGATGACGGGCATCGATTGAACGTACCGCTGGTGACACTTGCTCCACCGCGCAATCTGTCAATGGAGAGAATGAAGATGCGCCTGACCGTTCGCGGTGATGCCACAGAAGCCATCAGCACGCTGACAGGACAGGGAGAGCGGGGTCACTTCCACGTCACGATGGCGCCCCAGCCCCATGAGGGCAAAACGGACAGCCAGAACATTGATATTGAAATTGAT
Organism: Enterobacter cloacae complex sp. 382A5; assembly: GCF_050031095.1. NCBI lineage: Bacteria > Pseudomonadati > Pseudomonadota > Gammaproteobacteria > Enterobacterales > Enterobacteriaceae > Enterobacter > Enterobacter cloacae complex sp. 382A5. The sequence goes on along the minus strand of NZ_JBLGVK010000001.1, from coordinate 811,280 downwards.
TTTGTCGCTCAGGAACCGCCGGAAGCGGTGCTGCGCCTGCTTGATGAATTTATCCACCGTATGACCCCCGTCCCCGTAAAGGAGAATAGCCATGAGTAATGCCTTGAAAACAACCGGCAATGGCGGCATTGCCCTTATCAAACAGTACGAAGGCCTGCGTTTAACCACCTACAAAGACGCAGTCGGTATTCCGACTATCGGTTATGGTCACGTCGAAAACCCGGTCCCGCCAGGCGGCACGCGGACCATCACCGCAGAAGCCGCAGAACAGCTCCTTCGTGATGACCTGCAGCGTTTTGAGCACGAGGTTAACAACATGCTGACTGTGGAGGTGACGCAGAACCAGTTCGATGCTCTGGTGAGCTTCGCCTTCAATCTGGGCCCGGCCAATCTGAAGAGTTCAACCCTGTTACGCAAAGTGAACAGCGGAGACGTTAACGGCGCCGCCGACGAATTTCTGAAATGGAACCATGCGGGTGGTCAGGTCCTGGCGGGCCTGACAGCACGTCGTAACGCTGAAAAAACTCTTTTTTTATCCTGATCAATCACGAGGTGTAAAATGACAATTCGAATTCTTTCCTGGCGTGCTGACTCCTTTATGCATGAGGCAGACGACCTGCGAAGTGCGGATAACGATCTTCTGACTCACGCCAAAGAGCGGATGGAGTTTCGTCTGAGCCAGGTTATTGCTGAGCTCAAAGCGGTGCTGGAAACTGACACCGGTAGCTGGGACCATACCTTTGTCACGCTTCCGGAATTTTTCTGGAATACCCGCTGGAGTAATGTGCTCAGTGAAGATGAACTCATGCAACTCGGTGACTTCTACATGGACCATGTCAGCGACTACGTTAACAGGCTGATTGGTGCCTTCCCGGCCCGTTCCGGGGATCCCTCTTCTGCCATCACGTTTCTGGCGGGAACATGTGCCATCCTCTACCGCGACGATAAAGAGAGTGAGAAGACGCCCTGCCACGATCCCGTTTTTCACGCTGTGAATTGGCTGCTGTGCGGGCAGAATACCCGTAGCGATAAATCTCTGACGATGTGGCCAAAACGCTACGTTTCCACAATTGATTTCTTTCCTCAGGTGAACGGTCACGCGATCCCAGGTCATATTTCAGCCCAATTGCCGAATGGTCAAATCATTCATATTGGCAGCAGCAGTGAAGTGTCGGCAGAATCAGTGCATGGGATCGTCATCACCGATTACTTCACCAATACTTATGCTGACGATAAGCCATTTAGCATTGATATCTGCCTGGATTATTTTACCCAGAACGGTGTTCGCCCGGCGGGCTGGGAACAGCGGGTAGCGGAGCTGCGGAGTAAACACAGTGACATTGATTTCCTGATAGCCTGCGGAATGCCGGCTGGCGATCCGCCGCAAAACCCTGGCGGCGTACAATTCCTTGTACGCAACGATGGTATGCCAGGCGTTTCCCAATGTCAGGCGTGGTCGTTCAGCGCCAGGGGGGCGTCACCCGTTGCGGCGACCAACCCGACCGCTAATTTTGTGAGATTTTTGCTGTAGAGCGAAACCAGCGAATTCCCTCCGACACGCTTCGGAGGGAATTTCATTTATTTCTGTTTCATAAACTCCCGGTACGCCGCCACGACCTGCAGAAAGTCCTCCACGCCACACAGCGACAGGCTCTCTTCGTCGTAATAGCTCATCCCCTCTTCCATCTCGTCGCCCGAGAATTCCAGCTGGTTGGCCCGCACCATCACCTCTTCGCCATCCATCCACAGCGTGTATTCATGACCCGCACGTTGCCAGGAGCGTTCACTGCCTTTTATCGTATTCGCCGCCTGTTCAACTTCATCAAGAAGCGCAAGATTTTCTTTCACTTCTTCGTTAAACCAGTGTCCAACGGCTTCGTGGCCCATCGACATACGCACTTTCACCACCCCGGTGATGTCGCGCAGAAATTCGTAATCCATAGTGTTTTCCTCTGCAAAGCCATTACGGTAATTATCGCAGCAGAGAGGAAGAAAAAAAGCGTGTGAGGTGGGAGGAATGAAAATAAAAAGGTGAGAGCAAGGCCCTGCGGCCTGATGCCCTCACCCCGGCCCTCTCCCACGGGAGAGGGTGCAAACACTAAAAACCGTCTCGTGGAGACGGTTTTGCTTTTATACCGCCGTCTGGAAGATCACCCCGTCAGCTTTCTCGGTGTACTGAGAGAGCTGGTCGAAGTTCAGATAGCGATAGGTATCCACCGCCGTCTTATCAACCTGAGCAACGAAGGTCTGGTACTCTTCCGGCGTTGGCAGTTTGCCAATCAGCGCCGCAACCGCCGCCAGCTCAGCAGACGCCAGGTAGACGTTCGCACCGGTACCTAAACGGTTCGGGAAGTTACGGGTAGAGGTGGAGACCACCGTCGCACCGTCTGCCACGCGCGCCTGGTTACCCATACACAGGGAACAGCCCGGGATTTCGATGCGCGCACCGCTCTTACCAAACACGCTGTAGTAACCCTCTTCAGTCAGCTGCGCCGCATCCATACGGGTTGGTGGCGCTACCCACAGGCGGGTTGGCAGTTGGCCTTTATGAGTATCCAGCAGTTTACCGGCAGCACGGAAGTGACCGATGTTGGTCATACAGGAACCGATGAACACTTCGTCGATCTTATCGCCCTGCACGTCAGACAGCAGACGCGCATCGTCAGGATCGTTCGGCGCACAGAGAATTGGCTCTTTAATGTCTGCCAGATCGATGTCGATCACCGCCGCATATTCTGCGTCAGCATCGGCTTCCAGCAGCTGCGGATCCGCCAGCCATTTCTCCATCCCCTGAATACGACGCTCCAGCGTACGACGGTCGCCGTAGCCTTCCGCAATCATCCACTTCAGCAGGACGATGTTAGAGTTCAGATACTCAATGATCGGCTCTTTGTTCAGCTTGATGGTACAACCCGCGGCGGAACGCTCTGCAGACGCATCGGTCAGCTCGAACGCCTGCTCAACTTTGAGGTCCGGCAGCCCTTCAATTTCCAGGATGCGGCCAGAGAAGATGTTTTTCTTACCTTTCTTCTCAACGGTCAGCAGGCCCTGTTTGATGGCATACAGCGGGATAGCGTGAACCAGGTCGCGCAGGGTGATACCCGGCTGCATTTTACCTTTGAAGCGCACCAGTACCGATTCCGGCATATCCAGCGGCATCACGCCGGTCGCTGCGGCAAACGCCACCAGACCGGAGCCCGCCGGGAAGGAGATACCAATCGGGAAACGGGTATGGGAGTCACCGCCGGTACCCACGGTATCCGGCAGCAGCATACGGTTCAGCCAGGAGTGGATAACGCCGTCGCCCGGACGCAGAGAGACGCCGCCACGGTTCATGATGAAGTCTGGCAGCGTGTGGTGCGTGGTTACGTCAACCGGCTTCGGATACGCCGCCGTGTGACAGAAGGACTGCATGACCAGATCGGACGAGAAGCCCAGGCACGCCAGGTCTTTCAGCTCGTCACGGGTCATTGGGCCAGTGGTGTCCTGAGAGCCCACAGAGGTCATCTTCGGCTCGCAGTAAGCGCCAGGACGGATACCGGCCACGCCGCACGCGCGGCCAACCATTTTCTGCGCCAGCGAGAAGCCACGATTGCTTTCTGCTACGTCTTTCGCATGACGGAACACGTCTGAGTGCGGCAGACCCAGCGCTTCACGCGCTTTGGTGGTCAGGCCACGACCGATGATCAGCGGGATACGGCCACCGGCACGCACTTCGTCGATCAGTACGTCGGTTTTCAGCTCGAAGCTCGCCATCAGCTCGTTGGTGTCGTGGTTACGGACTTCACCTTTATACGGGTAAACGTCAATCACGTCGCCCATGTTCAGGTTAGAGACATCCACTTCAATTGGCAGTGCGCCAGCATCTTCCATGGTGTTGAAGAAGATTGGGGCAATCTTACCGCCCAGGCACAGGCCGCCACCGCGTTTGTTCGGCACATGCGGAATATCGTCACCCATAAACCACAGGACGGAGTTAGTGGCGGATTTACGGGAAGAACCGGTACCGACTACGTCACCGACGTAAGCCAGCGGGAACCCTTTTTTCTGCAACGCTTCGATCTGTTTGATCGGGCCGACAACGCCTGGCTGATCCGGCTCAATGCCTTCACGGGCGTTTTTCAGCATCGCCAGAGCGTGCAGCGGGATATCCGGGCGAGACCATGCATCCGGTGCCGGAGAGAGGTCATCAGTGTTGGTTTCACCGGTGACTTTGAATACGGTAACGGTAATTTTTTCAGCCAGCGCAGGACGGTTCAGGAACCATTCGGCATCGGCCCAGGACTGCATCACCTGCTTCGCATAGACGTTGCCTGCTTTGGCTTTTTCTTCCACATCGTAGAAGTTATCGAACATCAGCAGCGTTGAAGAGAGCGCTTTAGCGGCAATCGGTGCCAGCTTGTCGTTATCCAGCGCGTCAATCAGCGGATGAATGTTATAACCACCCTGCATGGTGCCGAGCAGTTCAATGGCTTTTTCAGGAGTAACCAGTGGGGAGGTGGCTTCGCCTTTGGCGATAGCAGCAAGGAATCCGGCTTTTACGTAGGCAGCTTCATCTACGCCAGGCGGTACGCGGTTGATCAGCAGATCTAACAGGAATTCTTCTTCGCCCTTAGGCGGGTTCTTCAGCAGCTCGACGAGCGCGGCCATTTGGGTTGCATCTAACGGTTTGGGTACAATTCCCTCGGCGGCACGTTCTGCTACGTGCTTACGGTATTCTTCTAGCACGACGGTTCTCCTCGCTCTCATTGTCATATGCGGCGGGCGTTCTCTTCACGCTCCTGTGAGACAGCAGTTTGTAGGGTAAATGCCCGATACCGCGTCGGGCAGCATAGCAGGATTTCTGCACAGTGTTAATCCGTTTACAAAAAAGCAACATTAAAAAATTTGCTGAATCGTTAAGCATGGTGTAGAGGGCTGACGGGGGGAATTTTGGCAACAAAAAAACCGCCTGAAAGCGGTTTATTTGTTGCCTTGCGGTGGTAGCACACCGGGTTGGCAGATTTGCGGCAACACCAACGTGAAATATTGTGCATCACTCCCTGTGGGCTTGCAAGCTGCTATCACGATTTTGCGTAGCGCCTTCCCATTTCGTATGAAAGCCCATGTAATTGCATTTTTTGCCTTCTTCAGATCCATTGAATTGACTATTCTTCTCCGCGGCCTGCTCCGCTGGTGTAGCAACCAGTCACCGGGCCCGGGAGCAGTTCCTTCATCTACGCGGCAACATCAACTTGCCAGGTTCTGCCTTTCCCGGTGAAGAATGAACCCGCGTAGCCTGTACAGGAACGCACGCAATGGAGATGCGAATCACTGCGCTGATCGTTGCGCTCGGTTTACTGCTTACGGCACTGCACGGTGGCTGGAACATATCCGACATCACGGTGCTGTTTGTTGTCAACCTCGGCAACTAGCTGCTGGCCGCTCGCAAGAGCGGCCTTCTGAAATCCAGCGGCTTTTCAGCTATCACATATAATTGTGTAATAAATACTCACACTCTTTATCCGGACGTACCGGCAGTTCCCCAACAAAAGTCAAAACAGTAAAAGGCGAGTGAATAATACTCACGCCAACCGTAACGCCTCACGGCACAGCGCTTGTCTCGTTGGAGTCATTTTATGAAGTTGCCCTTTAAACCCCATCTGCTTGTTCTTCTGTGCAGTGCCGGGCTGTTTGCCGCCTCAGGCGTCATGTTTGTCAAAAGTCGGGCGACAGAGCCTGTCGCCCCCGCTCCCGTCGCACAACAACCGGTAACCCCCGCAGCAGCGCAACCCGCCTCTGTCGTCTCCCCAGCCTATACGGCCGCGCAAATCGATCAGTGGGTTGCTCCCATCGCGCTCTATCCGGATGCCCTGCTGTCACAAATTTTAATGGCCTCGACCTACCCGGCCAACGTCATCCAGGCGGCGCAGTGGTCCAAAGACAACCCTAAAATGGAAGGAGACGCCGCTATCCAGGCCGTTGCCAGCCAGCCCTGGGATCCCAGCGTAAAATCGTTGGTCGCGTTTCCTCAACTGATGTCGCTGATGGGTGAAAACCCGCCGTGGGTACAAAATCTGGGGGATGCGTTTCTCGCGCAACCGAAGGATGTCATGGATTCCGTCCAACGCCTGCGCGCGCTGGCTCAAAAGACCGGCGCCTTACAATCAACGCCTCAGCAGACGGTCACCACCGTGACGAAACCTGCCCCGGCCAAATCGGCCACCAGCGAATCGACGACTTCCACCACGCCTGCCCCGACGGTGATCAAAATTGAATCCGCGGATCCGCAGGTCGTATACGTCCCCACCTATAACCCCAATACCGTTTACGGTACCTGGCCAAACACGGCTTACCCGCCAACCTATCTTCCTCCTTCTCCGGGAGAGCAGTTTACGGATAGTCTGGTCAAAGGCTTAGGCTTCAGCCTGGGCGTGGCGACAACCTACGCCATCTTCAGCAACATCGACTGGGATGATGACGACGACTGGGACCACCATCATGACGATGACTGGAATCACGGCGGCTATAACCGCAACGGTGATAACAATATCAATATCAACGTTGAGAACTTCAACAAAATCAGTGGGCAACGCCTGACGGATGCCAACCGCACCTGGCAGCATAACCCGGCGTATCGGGAAGGTGTGCCCTACCCCACCAGCCAGCTTAATAACCGCTTCCATTCCACTAACACGGTAACGGGGCTCAGTTCTACGCAGCAAAAACCGGTTAACCGCGACAGCCAGCGTCAGGCGGCCCTGAGCCAGATGGAGAAATCGACGGGTAAAACCTTCCCGCAAACCGCGCGTCCGGGAACCAGAGATGCACAGCGCCAGGCTTCAGGCGAACAGCTGAAGCAGATATCCCAGCGCAACAACTACCGTGGCTACGACACCAGACCGCAAACGGCAAAGCGAACCACCTCGCAGCAGCGTGATAATCACCCTGCCGTAACCCAGCGACAGGAGAAACGGATCGCGCAGCCTGCTCAGCAACGCCATATCCCGCAGCGAACCAGCCAGCCTCGCGCAAATGCCCTGAGCGGCAACGACAGCCGCTCTGCCAACTGGCAAGCCCAGCAGCAACGGGGGGCGCAAAGCAGACAACTGGCTGCCCGTCATCAGCAGCCGCGTCAGGCCCCTGCCGGACGTGCTGAACACCGTGAATTCCGTCATCGTTAAGGGAGCCAACATGAAAAAGAATCTTGTCTGTGGAATGGTGTTGTTCATGATGTCCGCCGCTGCGATGGCACAGCAATCCTTCAGCACGCCCGCTCAGGCGACCGATGCGCTGGCGCATGCCATCAGTGAGCAGAATGAAACGGCGATGAACAATCTGCTTGGAGAGAACTGGCGCGATTTTCTGCCGCCAGAAGGGGTCGATCCTGATGCCGTCGATCGTTTCCTGCGCGACTGGAAGGTGCGGCACAACACGGTTATCGATGGTAATACGGCGCATCTGGTCGTCGGAAATAACGACTGGCAGTTGCCCATCCCGGTTGTCAAAACCGCTGCCGGATGGCAATTCGATATCAAGGAGGGCGCCGAGGAGATCCTGACCCGCGAGATCGGGCGTAACGAGCTTGCCGCCATCGAAGCATTACATGCCTATGTGGATGCCCAGCAGAGCTATTTCGCCATGAATCAAAAATACGCGCAGAAAATTGTCAGCTCTGAAGGGAAAAAAGATGGTCTCTACTGGCCCGTTTCGCCGGGTGAAGCCCCCAGCCCGCTGGGGCCGGCCTTCAGCCCCAAAGAGCCCGGTGCAGGCTATCACGGCTATCGGTTCCGTATCCTGCCTGATGAGAAAGGCTTTGCGATGGTGGCATGGCCCGTCAGCTATGGCCAGACAGGCGTCATGAGCTTTGTCATAAACCAGGATGACAAAGTGTACCAGGCCGATCTCGGCAATGACTCTGAGCAGAAAGCCCGGGCGTTAACTACCTATAATCCGGATAAAACCTGGCAGCCTGTGGCTCCCTGAATCCAGCACATAAAAAAAGCGGCCACAGGCCGCTTTTTTTGTCTGAAGAAACTTATTTCTTCTTCGCTTTCGCGTTTGGCAGGTCGGTGATGCTACCTTCAAACACTTCTGCCGCCAGGCCCACGGACTCGTGCAGAGTTGGGTGAGCGTGGATGGTCAGCGCGATGTCTTCCGCGTCGCAACCCATTTCGATCGCCAGACCGATTTCACCCAGCAGTTCGCCGCCGTTGGTACCGACAATCGCACCACCGATAACGCGGTGAGTCTCTTTGTCGAAGATCAGTTTGGTCATACCGTCTGCGCAGTCGGAAGCGATAGCACGGCCAGAAGCAGCCCACGGGAAGGTGGCGGTTTCGTAGCTGATGCCTTTCTCTTTCGCTTCTTTCTCGGTCAGACCGACCCATGCCACTTCTGGCTCGGTGTACGCGATAGATGGGATCACTTTCGGATCGAAGTAGTGTTTCATGCCGGCGATAACTTCAGCGGCAACGTGACCTTCGTGAACACCTTTGTGCGCCAGCATTGGCTGACCGACGATATCGCCGATAGCAAAGATGTGCGGCACGTTAGTGCGCAGCTGTTTGTCAACGCGGATGAAGCCACGGTCGTCCACTTCCACGCCAGCTTTGCCCGCGTCGAGGTTCTTACCGTTCGGCACACGGCCGATCGCCACCAGCACGGCGTCGTAACGCTGTGGTTCGGATGGCGCTTTTTTACCTTCCATGGAAACGTAAATACCGTCTTCTTTCGCTTCAACGGCAGTCACTTTGGTTTCCAGCATCAGGTTGAATTTCTTGCTGATACGCTTGGTGAAGACTTTAACGATGTCTTTATCCGCAGCCGGGATAACCTGGTCGAACATTTCAACCACGTCAATGTCTGAACCCAGCGCATGGTACACGGTACCCATTTCCAGACCGATGATACCGCCGCCCATAACCAGCAGACGTTTTGGAACGGTTTTCAGTTCCAGGGCATCGGTGGAATCCCACACGCGTGGATCTTCATGTGGAATGAATGGCAGTTCGATTGGACGAGAGCCCGCCGCGATGATCGCGTTGTCGAAGTTGATTACGGTTTTGCCGTTTTCGCCTTCCACTTCAAGGGTGTTCGCGCCGGTGAATTTACCCAGACCGTTAACCACTTTCACTTTACGGCCTTTCGCCATGCCAGCCAGACCACCGGTCAGCTGAGTGATAACTTTCTCTTTCCAGGTACGGATTTTATCGATATCGGTTTTCGGCTCGCCGAAGACGATACCGTGTTCAGCCAGCGCTTTGGCTTCTTCGATAACTTTCGCTACGTGCAGCAGCGCTTTAGAAGGGATACAACCTACGTTCAGACAAACACCACCAAGGGTGTTGTAACGTTCTACGATGACGGTTTCCAGACCTAAATCAGCGCAACGGAAGGCTGCAGAGTAACCTGCGGGACCTGCCCCAAGTACCACGACCTGAGTTTTGATTTCAGTACTCATCATGACCTCTTATTGATTTCCGGCGGTCCAGGTACTTGTCGCCCTTCATCCACCGGGACGTTCTATCCGCTCGCAGTTTACAAAATTGTTAACAATTTTGAAACAACAAACGGCTCACGAATTGTCGCTTTCGCCAATAACCTCACAAACCACATGAGATTAACAGAAAAAAGCCGGCCGACTGGCCGGCTTTTCACTTACATCACCAGGCGGCGAATGTCGCTCAGCATGTTGTTGATGATGGTGATGAAACGCGCACCATCAGCACCGTCGATCACGCGGTGGTCGAAGGACAGAGAGATTGGCATCATCAGACGCGGCACGAACTCTTTGCCATTCCACACCGGCTCCATCGCGGACTTGGACACACCGAGGATAGCCACTTCCGGCGCGTTAACAATCGGTGCGAAGTGGGTAGTACCCAGGCCGCCGATGCTGGAGATAGTGAAGCAGCCGCCCTGCATTTCGCCGGCAGTCAGCTTACCATCACGCGCTTTTTTGGAGATGGTGGTCAGTTCACGGGACAGCTCAGTGATGCTCTTCTTGTTCACGTCTTTGAAGACCGGAACAACCAGACCATTTGGCGTATCAACCGCAACACCGATGTTGATGTATTTCTTCAGCGTCAGCTTCTGGCCATCTTCGGACAGGGAGCTGTTGAAGCGAGGCATCTGCTCCAGGGCAGCGGCAACGGCTTTCATGATGAAGACCACTGGGGTGAATTTCACGTCCAGTTTACGCTTCTCAGCTTCGGCGTTCTGCTGTTTACGGAACGCTTCCAGATCGGTGATATCGGTTTTGTCGAAGTGCGTAACGTGCGGGATCATGACCCAGTTACGGCTCAGGTTAGCACCAGAGATTTTCTGGATGCGGCCCAGTTCCACTTCTTCAATTTCACCGAACTTGCTGAAGTCCACCTTCGGCCATGGCAGCATGCCCGGGATACCGCCGCCTGCGGCTGCAGCTGGTGCAGCTTCAGCGCGTTTCACCGCGTCTTTCACATAAGCCTGAACGTCTTCGCGCAGGATACGACCTTTACGGCCAGTCCCTTTCACTTTCGCCAGGTTCACGCCGAATTCGCGCGCCAGGCGACGAATCAGCGGAGTCGCATGGACGTAAGCATCGTTTTCAGCGAACTCAGATTTGCTTTCCGCTTTTGCAGCAGGTGCCGCTGGTTTAGCAGCCTGAGCCGGAGCAGCAGCCGGTGCTGGAGCAGCTGCGGCAGCCGGAGCGGCAGCAGGCGCAGCGCCTTCCACTTCGAAGACCATGATCAGAGAGCCGGTAGAGACTTTGTCGCCGGTGCTGATTTTGATCTCTTTAACGGTACCCGCGAACGGCGCAGGCACTTCCATAGAGGCTTTGTCGCCTTCAACGGTGATCAGTGACTGTTCAGCGGCAACTTTGTCGCCCACTTTCACCATCACTTCGGTCACTTCGACTTCGTCACCGCCGATGTCAGGAACGTTAACGTCTTTCACGCCGCCTGCTGCTGGTGCAGCCGCAGGAGCCGGAGCAGCAGTCTGAGCTGGCGCAGCGGCAGGTGCAGCACCCGCCACTTCGAAGATCATGATCAGAGAGCCGGTAGACACTTTGTCACCGGTGTTGATCTTGATCTCTTTAACGGTGCCCGCGAACGGCGCCGGCACTTCCATAGACGCTTTATCGCCTTCTACGGTGATCAGAGACTGCTCAGCTGCAACGGTATCGCCCACTTTCACCAGGATTTCAGTGACTTCAACTTCGTCACCACCGATGTCAGGCACGTTAACTTCTTTCGCTGCCGCGGCAGCTGCTGGAGCAGCGGCGGCCGGAGCTTCTTTCTTCTCTTCCTGCGCAGGTGCAGCAGCTGCTGCACCGTCGGCGGAATCGAAAATCATGATCAGTTTGCCAGTCTCGGTTTTATCGCCAACAGAGACTTTGATCTCTTTAACGATGCCAGCCTGAGGAGACGGGACTTCCATAGAGGCTTTATCGCCTTCTACGGTGATCAGCGACTGTTCAGCTTCAACTTTGTCGCCTACTTTGACCAGGATCTCGGTGATTTCAACTTCATCAGCCCCGATGTCCGGTACATTGATTTCGATAGCCATTATTCTTTTACCTCTTACGCCAGACGCGGGTTAACTTTTTCTGCATCGATGTTGAATTTGGTAATTGCGTCCGCAACCACTTTCTTATCGATTTCGCCACGTTTAGCCAGTTCGCCCAGTGCTGCTACAACCACGTAAGAAGCATCAACTTCGAAGTGGTGACGCAGGTTTTCGCGGCTGTCAGAACGACCGAAGCCGTCAGTACCCAGTACGCGATAATCATCAGCTGGAACGTAAGTACGAACCTGCTCAGCGAACAGTTTCATATAGTCAGTAGACGCCACCGCTGGCGCGTCGTTCATCACCTGAGCGATGTACGGAACGCGTGGGGTTTCCATTGGGTGCAGCATGTTCCAGCGCTCACAATCCTGGCCATCACGCGCCAGTTCAGTGAAGGAGGTCACGCTGTACACGTCGGAACCCACACCGTAGTCTTTCGCCAGGATCTGCGCTGCTTCACGAACGTGACGCAGAATAGAACCGGAGCCCAGCAGCTGAACTTTACCTTTGCTACCTTCAATGGTTTCGAGTTTATAGATACCTTTACGGATACCTTCCTCGGCACCTGCTGGCATTGCCGGCATGTGGTAGTTTTCGTTCAGGGTGGTGATGTAGTAGTAAATGTTCTCTTGCGCTTCGCCGTACATGCGCTGCAGACCGTCATGCATGATGACTGCCACTTCGTACGCGTAAGACGGGTCGTAAGAGATACAGTTAGGGATAGTCAGAGACTGAATGTGGCTGTGGCCATCTTCGTGCTGCAGACCTTCACCGTTCAGGGTCGTACGACCGGAAGTACCACCAATCAGGAAGCCGCGAGCCTGCTGGTCGCCTGCCTGCCAGCACAGGTCACCGATACGCTGGAACCCGAACATGGAGTAGTAAATGTAGAACGGGATCATCGGCAGGTTGTTGGTGCTGTAGGAGGTCGCAGCAGCCAGCCAGGATGCGCCTGCGCCCAGCTCGTTGATACCTTCCTGCAGGATCTGACCTTTCTCGTCTTCTTTGTAGTAAGCAACCTGCTCACGGTCCTGCGGGGTGTACTGCTGGCCGTTCGGGCTGTAGATACCGATCTGACGGAACAGACCTTCCATACCGAAAGTACGCGCTTCGTCAGCGATGATTGGCACCAGACGATCTTTGATCGACTTGTTCTTCAGCATCACGTTCAGGGCACGAACGAAAGCGATAGTGGTGGAGATCTCTTTGTTCTGCTCTTCCAGCAGCTGAGAGAAGTCTTCCAGCGCTGGCAGTTCCAGTTTCTCGGTGAAGTTAGGCTGACGAGCTGGCAGGTAGCCTTTCAGCGCCTGACGACGTTCGTGCAGGTACTTGTACTCTTCAGAACCTTCCGGGAAGGTGATGTAAGACAGGTTTTCTACCTGCTCATCGGTCACTGGCACGTTGAAGCGGTCGCGGATGTAGCGCACGCCGTCCATGTTCATTTTCTTAACCTGGTGAGCGATGTTTTTACCTTCTGCGGTATCACCCATGCCGTAACCTTTGATGGTGTGGGCCAGGATTACAGTCGCTTTACCTTTGGTTTCGCGCGCTTTTTTCAGTGCTGCGTAGATTTTCTTCGGATCGTGACCACCACGGTTCAGCGCCCAGATCTGCTCGTCAGTCCAGTCTGCAACCAGTGCGGCGGTTTCAGGATATTTGCCAAAGAAGTGCTCACGAACGTAGGCACCGTCTTTGGATTTGAAGGTCTGGTAGTCACCGTCAACGGTTTCGTTCATCAGCTGGATCAGTTTACCGCTGGTGTCTTTACGCAGCAGTTCGTCCCAACGGGAACCCCACATTACTTTGATAACGTTCCAGCCAGCACCTGCGAAGATGCCTTCCAGTTCGTTGATGATCTTACCGTTACCGGTTACCGGACCATCCAGACGCTGCAGGTTACAGTTGATGATGAAGCACAGGTTGTCCAGCTTCTCACGGGTAGCGATGGTGATCGCACCTTTAGATTCTGGCTCATCCATCTCACCGTCGCCCAGGAAGGCGTAAACGGTTTGCTCAGAGGTATCTTTCAGACCGCGGTGTTCCAGGTACTTCAGGAATTTCGCCTGATAGATTGCACCAATTGGGCCCAGACCCATGGATACGGTCGGGAACTGCCAGAATTCAGGCATCAGTTTAGGGTGCGGGTAAGAAGACAGACCTTTACCGTGAACTTCCTGACGGAAGTTATTCATCTGCTCTTCAGTCAGACGACCTTCCAGGAATGCACGTGCATAGATGCCCGGAGAGATGTGGCCCTGGAAGTACACCAGGTCGCCGCCGTCTTTCTCGTTAGCAGCACGGAAGAAGTGGTTGAAGCACACTTCGTAAACGGTCGCAGAGGACTGGAAGGACGCCATGTGGCCACCCAGCTCCAGATCTTTCTTGGACGCACGCAGAACGGTCATGATGGCGTTCCAGCGGATGGCAGAACGGATACGGCGTTCCAGATCCAGATTGCCCGGGTATTCCGGTTCGTCTTCAACGGCAATCGTGTTTACGTAGTTGCTAGCCCCTGCACCTGAAGCAACCTTCACGCCGCCTTTGCGGGCTTCAGAAAGCAGCTGATCAATCAGATACTGAGCGCGCTCAACACCTTCTTCACGGATGACCGATTCGATCGCCTGTAGCCAGTCGCGAGTTTCGATCGGATCCACGTCATTTTGGAGACGTTCTGACATGGGGGTATTCCTTATCTATCTAATACGTTGATTTGTCTGGAACCTGTCCCATTGTATTTTCGTCAGAAAACACAATAAGACAGGTTCTGCGTTTAGTTGCCGCGCTCTAAAAGTACCTGGCGCTTAATCCTTTCGTTGCTGTATGCGGCGTAATGAACGTTCGCGACGCGATTGTTCTCGGCTGCGGTCCAGCAAGATTTCCTCAATGAAAGCCAGATGTCGGTGCGACGCTTCGCGCGCCTGCTCCGGTTCCCCGGCCATTATCGCCTCGAATACTCGGGTGCGATGGTTGCTTACCAGCGGGAGCATGTCCCGACGGGCATACAACAATTCAAAATTTTGACGAACGTTCTGGGCCAGCATCGGCTCCATGCAGCGTAGCAGATGGAGGAGCACTACGTTGTGTGCCGCTTCGGTGACGGCAATCTGATACTGGACGACGGCATTGGACTCGGCGTCTAAATCGCCGGACTGCTGTGCCCGTTCAATGGCCTGATGCAGTTCGCGGATACGCACGCGATCTTCATCAGTGCTGCGAAGGGCGGCGTAATAGGCCGCGATACCTTCAAGCGCGTGACGGGTCTCAAGCAGATCAAACTGGGATTCTGGGTGGTCAGAGAGAAGTTCTACCAGCGGATCGCTGAAGCTCTGCCACAGGCTGTTTTGAACAAAGGTTCCGCCGCCCTGGCGACGAAGCAGCAAGCCCTTTGCTTCGAGGCGTTGAATCGCCTCACGCAGAGAGGGGCGGGATACGTCGAACTGTTTAGCCAGCTCGCGTTCTGGCGGAAGTTTCTCACCCGGGCGCAGTGTCCCCTCGAGGATTAAAAACTCCAGCTGCTGCTCAATCACATCGGATAGTTTTGGTTGGCGAATTTTGCTGTAGGCCATATTCCCTGTCTTACGCCTTTTTGCCCGGAGTCAATTGGTCTTACCAATTTCAAGTTCGTATCGCTAAAGTAACAAAGTATTCACCTTCTGTCCATATTGGTTTTGATTGAAATCAGTAAACCCTGCACATTTTAACAACCTTACAGAAATAACGTTTCAGAAATGTAACTTTGCACAAATGAGTTGATTACTACTAAAGAGGGAGTTTTAACCATAATGAAACGAGGGTTTTTGCAATCTGAAGCGATTCAACAAAGCAAATAATGAAAATTCGCCCACTTTTGAGGCATTTCTATTCTATAGGTTGGGGTAGTAAGAATTAACGGTGCGATTTACAAATGCTTTCTTTTTATTCAACTCGTCATCAGCCCTTCATAAAGCAGGTGCATTCACAGGCGCTTACCACTATTCTTGCGCTTACGGAAGACATCTCCGCTTTTTTCGGTCTCATTAACCGTAAAGAAATAAATACAGAAAACGGATATTCATAATTACACACGCACAGCGTGAACATAACAACCACACACGAGGTTTCAAATGGAAGCTCAACAGCACGGCGATCAGCTAAAGCGCGGCCTTAAAAACCGCCATATACAGCTCATCGCATTGGGTGGTGCTATCGGCACAGGCCTGTTTCTGGGAAGCGCATCCGTCATCCAGTCGGCCGGTCCAGGCATTATTTTGGGTTACGCTATCGCAGGTTTTATTGCGTTTCTGATTATGCGCCAGTTAGGTGAGATGGTTGTTGAAGAGCCGGTTGCAGGCTCGTTCAGCCACTTTGCCTACAAATACTGGGGCAGTTTTGCCGGTTTCGCTTCCGGCTGGAACTACTGGGTGCTTTACGTTCTGGTGGCCATGGCAGAACTGACCGCCGTGGGGAAATACATTCAGTTCTGGTATCCCGAGATCCCAACCTGGGTTTCTGCGGCAGCGTTCTTCGTCATTATCAACGCCATCAACCTGACCAACGTAAAAGTGTTCGGTGAGATGGAGTTCTGGTTTGCCATCATCAAAGTCATTGCCGTGGTGGCGATGATTATCTTTGGCGGCTGGCTGCTGTTCAGCGGCAACGGTGGCCCACAGGCCACGGTGCGTAACCTCTGGGAGCAAGGTGGATTCCTGCCTCACGGGATGACCGGTCTGGTGATGATGATGGCCATCATTATGTTTTCCTTCGGGGGGCTGGAGCTGGTGGGGATCACCGCCGCTGAAGCCGACAACCCGGAGCAAAGCATCCCGAAAGCGACGAATCAGGTTATCTACCGAATTCTGATCTTCTATGTGGGTTCACTGGCCGTTCTGCTCTCGCTGCTGCCGTGGACACGCGTCACGGCCGACACCAGCCCGTTCGTCCTTATCTTCCACGAACTGGGCGATACCTTCGTGGCGAATGCGCTCAATATCGTCGTGCTGACGGCGGCGCTTTCCGTCTACAACAGCTGCGTGTACTGCAACAGCCGCATGCTGTTCGGCCTTGCGCAGCAGGGTAACGCACCAAAAGCCCTGCTGAACGTCGATAAGCGCGGCGTGCCGGTCAATACCATCATTGTTTCGGCTATCGTGACGGCACTTTGCGTGCTGATTAACTACATGGCCCCCGAATCGGCGTTTGGCCTGCTGATGGCCCTGGTGGTCTCGGCTCTGGTGATTAACTGGGCGATGATCAGCCTGGCGCACATCAAGTTCCGCCGCGCTAAACAGCAGCAGGGCGTAACCACCCGCTTCCCTGCCCTGCTCTATCCGCTGGGTAACTGGGTTTGCCTGCTGTTTATGGCGGGCGTGCTGGTGATTATGCTGCTCACCCCAGGCATGGCGATTTCCGTTTACCTGATCCCGGTCTGGATTGCGATCCTCGGCGTGGGGTATCTGGTAAAACAGAAAAACGGTAAAACCGTAAAAGCACATTAATAGCCCTCCAGCTCAGCACTCGTTTCGCGGGTGCTGAGCGTTTGTTACCTTCCTCACAAATTCACCTCGTCAGCCGCTTTATCCATATCACCGCCCTGATACTGCAACGCATATATCGATTAGCCAGCAAATAATTCTCTCCATACCGTCACCCGGAGAGCAGTCAATGGATAACAATAAACTGTCAGTAAAAGAGAAGATCGGCTATGGGATGGGCGATGCAGGATGCAATATCATCTTCGGCGCCATCATGTTGTTTGTTAATTATTTTTATACCGATATTTTTGGGCTGGCACCTGCGCTGGTCGGCGTGTTGCTGCTGTCCGTGCGCGTTATAGATGCCGTTACGGACCCGATCATGGGGGCCATCGCGGACCGTACCCGCAGTAAATATGGGCGGTTTCGTCCATGGCTTTTGTGGATTGCGTTCCCCTATGCGCTATTCAGTATCCTGATGTTCACCACGCCAGACTGGAGCTATAACAGCAAAGTTATCTATGCCTTTGTGACCTACTTCCTGCTCTCGTTAACCTATACGGCCATCAACATTCCCTACTGCTCGTTGGGCGGCGTGATCACCAATGACCCAAAAGAGCGCGTGGCCTGCCAGTCCTATCGCTTTGTGATGGTGGGTATTGCCACGCTTTTACTGTCGCTCACGCTCCTGCCGATGGCGGACTGGTTTGGTGGCGATAACAAAGCCAAAGGCTACCAGATGGCGATGACCGTGCTGGCGCTGATTGGTACCTGTATGTTCCTGTTCTGCTTCGCCACCGTGCGCGAGCGCGTACGTCCGGCGGTGCAGACCCATGATGAGCTGAAAAACGATCTGAAGGACGTGTGGAAAAACGACCAGTGGGTACGCATTCTGCTGCTGACGCTCTGCAACGTCTGCCCGGGCTTTATCCGCATGGCGGCCACCATGTATTACGTCACCTGGGTAATGGGCCAGAGCACTCACTTTGCCACCCTGTTTATCAGCCTGGGCGTGGTGGGAATGATGCTCGGCAGTATGCTGGCGAAAGTGCTGACCGACCGCTGGTGTAAACTGAAAGTGTTCTTCTGGACCAACATCGTGCTGGCGCTTTTCTCCTGCGCGTTCTATTTCTTCGACCCGAAAGCGACCGTCACCATCGTGGCGCTCTACTTCCTGCTTAACATTCTTCACCAGATCCCATCTCCGCTGCACTGGTCGCTAATGGCCGATGTGGACGACTATGGCGAGTGGAAAACCGGTAAACGCATCACCGGGATCAGCTTCTCGGGCAATATCTTCTTCCTCAAGCTGGGGCTGGCGATTGCTGGCGCGATGGTGGGCTTCCTGCTCTCCTGGTATGGCTACGACGCCGGTGCGAAAGCGCAAAGCGCAGAGGCCATTAACGGGATCGTTCTGCTGTTTACCGTGATCCCGGGGGTGGGGTATTTGATCACTGCGGGCGTAGTACGACTGCTGAAAGTGGATCGGGAAACCATGAAACAGATCCAGCTCGACCTGGAGAAACGCCGCACCAACTACAGCGAACTGAACGCCTGGCAGGAAACGAGAGCCGAAACAAAAGAAGGAACGCCGCATGCATAACTGGCCTAACCCGTTTATAGAACAACGCGCCGACCCATACATTCTGCGTCATGAAGGGCAATATTATTTTATCGCCTCCGTGCCGCAATACGACAGACTGGCGATCCGCCGGGCAGCGTCGCTGGAAGGGCTGCGCAGTGCCGACGAGGTGGTCGTATGGCGCAAACCGGAGACCGGCCCAATGAGCCAGCTTATCTGGGCACCGGAACTGCATCATATCGACGGTAAGTGGTACATCTATTTTGCCGCCGCGCACACCCAGGCGCTGGATGGTCTGGGCATGTTCCAGCACCGCATGTTTATGCTGGAGTGTGCCGACCGCGACCCGCTAACCGGCACGTGGACTGAAAAAGGCCAGGTAAAAACGCCCTTCGACACCTTTGCGCTGGACGCTACCACGTTCGTGCATCAGGGGAAACGCTGGTATCTGTGGGCGCAAAAAGCCCCGGATATCTCCGGCAACTCCAATCTCTATTTATGTGAAATGGAGAACCCGTGGACGCTGAAAGGCGAGCCGGTGATGCTCAGTAAACCGGAATATGACTGGGAGTGCCGGGGCTTCTGGGTCAACGAAGGCCCGGCGGTGCTGTTCCACGGCGACAAGTTGTTTATCAGCTACTCCGCCAGCGCGACCGACGAGAACTACTGCATGGGGCTGCTGTGGACAGAGATCAATGCCGATCCGCAAAATCCTGCGAACTGGCACAAGGCCTCGCGCCCGGTCTTCGTCACCAGCTACGAAAACCGCCAGTATGGGCCAGGCCATAACAGCTTTACGCAAACGCCGGAAGGAGAAGATGTGCTGGTGTATCACGCGCGAAATTACACCGAAATTGAAGGCGATCCGCTTTATGATCCCAATCGTCATACCCGCCTGAAGCTCGTCCGCTGGCACGAAAACGGGATGCCTGATTTTGGCATCCCGCCTGCAGATACGCCGTAACCGCTACGGCACGCGGGTTCAGACCAGCGTGCCGTAAATGGTTAGCAACGCTACGATAACGACCACCACAAACGACGTTTTCTTCGCCATCGAGACCGCCGCTTTCGGCGTTTCTATCTTGTCGGTATGCGGCTCACGCGCCAGAGAGAACTGTGCCAGGCGTGTCAGCACCTGGTACTGCGAGGTATGACGGTCGCCAAGCGACGCGAACCACGCCGGGAGCGCTTTTTCGCCGTGGCCAATAAGCGCATAGACCACACCCACCAGACGAACCGGAAGCCAGTCGAGCACGTGCAGGATCGCATCAATGCCGGAAAGCAAACGTTCATGCGGGGTGAGATAGCGGGCAAGCCAGGTCTGCCAGGCGCGCAGGAACGCATATCCCATCAGCAGTACCGGCCCCCACGGGCCACCCACCACAAACCAGAACAGCGGCGCCAGGTAGTAGCGGAAGTTAATCCACAGCAGCGCATTCTGCAGTTCACGCAGGAACTCGCGTTCATCGCAATCCGGCGGCACGCCGTGGATCATCGTCAGCTCGCTGGCCATGGCGCTACGTGCATGCGCATCATCACGGGAAGCGGCTTTCAGATAAGCGTGATAGTGCATACGCACCTTGCCTGCGCCAATACACAGCACGCCGAGCAGGATCCACACCACCAGTAGCGGCACGTTGAAAAAGAGGCCGTATAACGAGCGCAGCAGCAAGAACGTAATCACCATCACGCCCGCGGTCATCAGCAGCGTACGCAGCATGGAAAAATGGTTAATCCGGCGGAAAAGCACCTCCAGCCGGTGATCCAGATGCCAGTGCTCACCGAGTTTGAACAAGCGTTCTGCGATGATGACCAGCAGCATGGTAAACAACGTCATGTTATCTCCTTATTCTGACGACGCGGTAAGCATGGCGCGAAACCGGGGCCAGTCAAATGCAGGGCCAGGATCGGTTTTTCGCGCCGGGGCGATATCACAGTGTCCCGTAATGTTCTCTGCAATCGCAGGGTAAAGCCTGATGAGCGTTTGGGTGATATCCACCAACCGCTGGTACTGTGCATCGGTATAAGGGGTGGTGTCCGTGCCTTCCAGCTCAATCCCAATAGAGAAGTCATTGCAACGCTCGCGCCCCTGATACATCGAGACACCCGCATGCCAGGCGCGCTTATCAAAAGGAACATACTGAACCACTTCGCCATCGCGACGGATCAGGCAGTGCGCCGATACGCGCAGATGCGCAATCTCAGCAAAGAAAGGATGGGCATCGGGATCTATCGTTCCCGTGAATAACGCATCGATCCACGGACCGCCAAACTCACCCGGCGGGAGACTAATGTTATGAACCACCAGCAGTGTGGGCTTTTCATCCTCCGGGCGGCCATCGTGGTGCGGCGAGGGTACACGCCGCGCATCCACCAGCCATCCGTCTTCTAACAACATGCTGGAACTCCTTATGTATGGTGCTGTTACTCGGTTCAGAGTAGCATGTTTCAATATTATGATTCGTTACCAATTTGGAGTTTTATCATGCCGCCTCGCCGCTACAACCCCGACCACCGACGTGAAGCGCTTCTGGAACGTATTAATATGGATATTCCGGCAAGCGTTGCCCATGCTTTGAAAGAAGATCTGGGCGGTGACGTCAGCGCGGACAACGATATTACCGCACAATTATTGCCAAAAGAGACACGCTCACACGCCGTGATCATCACCCGTGAAGATGGCGTGTTTTGCGGCAAGCGCTGGGTTGAAGAGGTCTTTACTCAACTGGCTGGCGATGAGGTGCAAATCGCCTGGCATGTTGAAGACGGTGACGCCATTACCGCAAACCAGCCGCTGTTTGAGCTTGAAGGCCCGTCCCGCGTGCTGCTGACCGGTGAACGTACCGCGCTTAACTTTGTGCAGACCCTGTCAGGGGTGGCAAGCGAAGTGCGTCGTTACGTTGACCTGCTGGCCGGTACCCATACGCAACTGCTGGACACCCGTAAAACGCTGCCGGGTCTGCGCACGGCATTAAAGTACGCGGTGCTTTGTGGCGGGGGAGCCAACCACCGTCTGGGGTTGTCCGACGCCTTCCTGATTAAAGAGAACCACATTATTGCTTCTGGCTCCGTGCGTCAGGCGGTGGAGAAAGCCTTCTGGCTGCACCCGGATGTGCCGGTTGAAGTGGAAGTTGAAAACCTCGAAGAGCTGGAGCAGGCCATCAAGGCCGGTGCCGATATCATCATGCTCGATAACTTTGCAACAGCACAGATGCGCGAGGCGGTGAAGCTCACCAACGGCCAGGCACAGCTCGAAGTTTCAGGGAACGTCACCTTCGAAACGATCCGTGAATTCGCCGAAACCGGCGTGGACTACATTTCTGTCGGGGCGCTGACCAAGCACGTTCGCGCCCTCGATCTCTCCATGCGCTTCAAATAACGTCGTCTCCCCTCTCTGCCTGGAGAGGGGAAATTTCAGCCCTCCTCGCAATCTCTCTGTTCTTCTCTGCAAGTAAGTACAAATTCCCTGAACGCCGCTTCACGTTCCATTTTTTGCCCCTCGTCTGCTTTTTTCCCCGCTGTCAGAGTAGCGCCACTTAATCCTGAGGAGCAGATATGAACAGACAACAAGGCTTCACGCTCATTGAGCTGATGGTGGTAATCGGCATTATTGCCATCCTGAGCGCCATTGGTATTCCCGCCTACCAGAACTACCTGCGAAAAGCGGCCCTGACCGACATGCTGCAAACGTTCGTGCCCTATCGCACGGCGATTGAACTTTGTGCCCTGGAACATGGCGGCGTGACGAGCTGCGACGGCGGCAGTAACGGTATCCCTTCTCCAACGACAACACGCTATGTCTCGGGAATGAGCGTGACGCAGGGCGTCGTGTCGTTAACCGGCCAGGAGAGCCTTAACGGACTTGAGGTGGTGGTGACGCCGCAATGGAGTAGTGGCAACGGTATGACGGGCTGGAAACGTAGCTGCAATATCAGCAACGACGGTGCGCTCAAAGAGGCCTGCGAAGATGTATTCCGATTCGACAGTAACTGACAGGAACGGACAATGAATTCAGACCAACTCGTCACCCTGTGCCAGCGCCACCATGCTTTGTTGCTGACCAGCGACGCCGACATGATTAGCATCGCCGTCGTGGGCAATCCCGCCGCTGAAATGATGGAAGCGCTGCGTTTCGCCACGCAAAAACGTATTGATATTGAATGCTGGACAGCGGAGCGCATGGAAAAACACCGGCAGTTAACCGCGCAATCACACCTCCCGGTTGTTTTAACGCCGCACAACACGGTGGATATTCTCAACCACACCCTGCAGCAGGCGATCAACCAGCGCGCATCTGACATTCATATCGAACCGATGGGGGATATCTGTCAGGTCCGCTTGCGTGTTGACGGTGTGCTTTGCCCGCTGCCACCGCTTTCTGCAGCGGTGGCAAATACCCTCACCGCTCGCTTAAAAGTGCTGGGCCAACTGGATATTGCGGAGCGCCGTTTACCGCAGGATGGTCAATTTACGATTGAACTGGCAAGCGAGCCGGTCTCTTTTCGCATCGCCACGCTTCCCTGCAGCGGCGGAGAGAAAATTGTGCTGCGCCTGCTGCATCAGGTTCATCAGGCGCTGGAACCCGAAAAACTGGGAATGAGTGCGAAACAGCTGGCCCGCTTTAACGAGATCCTCCATCAACCGCAGGGGCTGATTTTGGTCACGGGCCCCACTGGCAGCGGAAAAACGGTCACGCTCTATAGCGCATTGCAGGCGCGTAATACCCCTGACGTTAACATCTGCAGCGTGGAAGATCCGATCGAGATCCCGCTTGCGGGGCTGAACCAAACGCAGATTAATCCCCGTGCGGGCTTAACCTTTCAGAGCGTTCTGCGGGCGCTCCTGCGCCAGGATCCGGACATCATTATGGTAGGCGAAATCCGCGATAGTGAAACGGCAGAGATCGCCATTAACGCCGCACAGACCGGGCATCTGGTGCTGTCGACGCTGCACACCAACTCCACGACGGAAACCGTCATTCGCCTGCAGCAGATGGGGGTCGCACGCTGGATGATCTCCTCTGCACTATCGCTGGTGATTGCCCAGCGACTGGTGCGTCGTCTGTGTCCTCACTGTCGGCAGGAAGCCAACAGCCGCGCAGAATTACCGCGCACCGTATGGCCCCGGCCGCTTCCTCGCTGGCAACCTGGCGGCTGCGATCGCTGCTATCACGGCTTTTATGGCCGCGTCGCTATTTTTGAAGTCCTCGCCATCGACACCACGCTCCGGCAGGCCATCGCCAGTGGCGCCTCGATAGAGGTCATCGAAGCCAGCGCTCGTCAGGCGGGAATGACATCGTTATTTGAGCAGGGTTGTCTGGCCGTAGAGCAAGGACTGACCACGCTCGAAGAGTTGCTGCGCGTGCTGGGAATGCCCAATGAGTGTTAATCATCTCTGGCGCTGGCGGGCGCTATCCAGTGAAGGCGAATCTCTGTGTGGGGTGCTGTGGGCGCCAGATCGCGAAACGGCCTTCGTCAGGCTGATGCGTAAAGAGTTACACCCACTTTCGCTCACCCGATGCTCGCTGACGCACCGCTGGCGACCCCATCATTGCTATGAGATGTTTCGCCAGCTTGCCACGCTGTTGCAGGCTGGCCTGACGTTATCGCAAAGTCTGCAAATGCTGGCCGAGCAGCATCCTGTCAAACACTGGCAGGCGCTGCTGGAAAACATGAATGATGATCTGAGCGAGGGATGCGCCTTTTCAGAGGCGCTGAAGCGATGGCCTGCGGTATTTAGCCCGCTGTATGTCTCGATGGTAAAAACAGGGGAGCTAACGGGGAAGCTGGAAACGTGCTGCCGCCAGCTCGCTCAGCAGCAACAATCCCAGCAGCAACTCACGGCAAAAGTGAAGAAGGCGTTGCGCTATCCGACGATCATCCTGGCGCTGGCCATTCTTGTCGTTCTGGCCATGGTCACCCTGGTCTTGCCGGAGTTCGCGGCCATCTACAAAACGTTTAATACTCCCCTGCCGCTGCTGACACAAATGGTCATGGGCCTGTCGGCGTTTATCCAGACATACGCCATCGCCCTGTTCGTGCTGTTGCTTATTCCCGTGGCCATCGCCTGGGCGCTGCGACAGGATCCACGCTGGCAACATATCCTGATGCATATTCCCGTGACGGGAAGGCTGGCAAGAGGGCAAAAACTGGGGCAGATCTTTACCGTACTGTCACTCACCCAGCAGGCGGGCATCCCCTTTTTACAGGGATTACAGAGCGCAGAAGAAACTGTTGATAGCCGGTACTGGCAAGGCATATTGCGCAGCGTTCGTGGGGACATTGAACAAGGCTTTACCGTCTGGTCTTCATTTCAGAAAGCGGCCGTCTTTACCCCGCTGTGCATTCAACTCATACGCACCGGAGAGGTCTCTGGGTCACTCGATATTATGCTGGAAAACCTTGCCCGCCATCATACGGAGCAAACCTTTCAACTGGCAGATAATCTAGCCGCGCTTCTGGAGCCAGTGCTGCTGATTGTGACGGGGGTGATTATCGGTACGCTGGTGGTGGCGATGTATCTGCCCATTTTCCATCTCGGGGATGCAATGAGCGCGGGATAACGCTGGCGTACGGACATACGCCAGCGAAAACATTACAGGCTATTGAAAACGCGGTTTTCCTGCTCCTGAACGCGGATAAACGTCGTACGTTTTGTCAGCTCTTTCAGACGGGATGCCCCAACGTAGGTACATGCGGAACGCAGGCCGCCCAGGATGTCACGAGCCGTGTTTTCGACCGGGCCACGCAGGGGCAGCTTCACGGTTTTGCCTTCCGCAGCACGGTATTTTGCAACGCCACCTACGTGACGAGTCATTGCTGATTCTGAGCTCATGCCGTAGAACAGCATGAACTTCTCGCCGTTCTCTTCAACCACGGTACCGCCGCTCTCTTCATGACCCGCCAGCATGCCGCCGAGCATCACGAAATCCGCGCCACCGCCAAAGGCTTTCGCGACATCACCCGGCATGGTGCAACCGCCGTCGCTGATGATCTGGCCGCCCAGACCGTGCGCGGCATCAGCACACTCAATCACCGCAGAAAGTTGCGGGTAACCCACACCGGTCTTCACACGCGTGGTACACACGGAACCCGGGCCAATGCCCACTTTTACGATGTCTGCACCGGAAAGGATCAGCTCTTCACACATTTCACCGGTTACCACGTTGCCCGCGATAATGGTTTTGCTGGGCCAGGCCTCACGCGCCTTGCTGACAAACTGCACGAAGTGCTCGGAGTAACCATTTGCCACATCAATACAGACAAAATTGAGCGCCGGGTTAGCGTTAAGAATCTGTTTGGTCTTCTCGAAATCGGCATCGGAGGTACCGGTGGAAACCATGACATGCTTCACCACATCGTCCGATGCAGAGGCGATAAAGGTATTCCACTCTTCCGGGCTGTAGTGCTTATGCACAGCGGTGAGGATATCGAATTTCGCCAGCGCGGTTGCCATCTCGAAGGTTCCCACCGTATCCATATTGGCTGCGATGATCGGCACGCCAGACCAGGTCTGACCGGAATGTTTAAAGGTGAATTGACGTTCGAGTTCAACGTCTGAGCGACTTTTCAGTGTAGAGCGTTTAGGGCGGATAAGAACGTCTTTGAAACCTAACTTCAGATCTTCTTCGATACGCATGTGCGGATTCCTGGGGTTAGAGGCAAATATGTTAAAAGCACAACTCCAGTGACGTTATCATACGCACTAATACCTGCTCCGCAAGACTGCGAAATTCTCTTTTTTTACGCTACAATCCTATAAATTTACCTGGTAAAAAGCCGGTAAAGAGAGCCAAACAGTGGCTGGCGCACGTTTGAATTTTAACCAACTGATTTTAATAATGAATAATTCCCAGGATTTGATTTAATGGGGTATATCGTCGCATTAACCGGCGGCATCGGTAGCGGGAAAAGTACCGTTGCGGACGCATTTTCTCGTCTGGGTATCACCATAATCGATGCCGATATCATTGCCCGTCAGGTGGTAGAGCCAGATACACCCGCACTAAACGCCATTAAGGCACATTTTGGTCAGGCAATTATCAACGCGGATGGCACGCTAAATCGCCGCAAGCTTCGTGAGTGCATTTTTTCTGATTCTTCAGAAAAGGCCTGGCTTAATGCTCTGCTCCACCCCATTATCCACCAGGAAACCCAGCGTCAGATTGCCGCAGCCCGCTCGCCGTATGTTCTGTGGGTGGTTCCGCTGCTGGTAGAGAATCAACTGCACAATAAAGCGGACCGGGTACTGGTCATTGATGTCTCACCCGAAACGCAAATCCAGCGCACCGTGGCGCGCGACCATGTCTCGCGCGAACAGGCTGAACAAATTCTTGCCGCTCAGGCCACGCGCGCTCAGCGCCTTGCCGTTGCGGATGATGTTATTGATAATAACGGCGCACCAGATGCCATTGCATCGGATGTTGCCCGCCTGCACGCGCAGTATCTGACGTATGCCGCGCAGGCCGTTGCACAGGAAAAACCATAATGTCGACCCACATCCTTTTTGAGCATCCGCTCAACGAAAAAATGCGTACCTGGCTGCGTATCGAATTTCTGATTCAACAACTCTCACAACATTTGCCCATCAACGATCATGCGACGGCGCTGCACTTCTTCCGCAATGTGGGCGATCTTCTGGATGTGATTGAGCGAGGCGACGTTCGCACCGAGCTACTGAAAGAGCTGGAGCGCCAGCAGCGTAAACTACAGGCCTGGGCCGAAGTACCGGGCGTTGACCAGAGCCGCATTGATTCACTCCGTCAACAGCTTAAAAACAGCAGCAGTACGCTGATGGCCGCTCCCCGCGTTGGACAGTTTTTGCGCGAAGACCGCTTAATCGGGCTGGTGCGCCAGCGCCTGAGTATCCCGGGCGGCTGCTGCAGCTTTGACCTGCCGACACTGCATATGTGGTTACATATGCCGCAGCTCCAGCGTGATGCACAGGTGAAAAGCTGGCTGGACAGCCTGGAGCCAATGCATCAGACGTTATCCCTGATCCTGGATCTCATCCGTAACTCGGCGCCATTCCGCAAGCAAACCAGCCTGAACGGTTTCTACCAGGACAACGGTGATGATGCGGATCTGCTGCGTCTTAACCTCTCTTTAGGTGAACAGCTTTACCCGCAAATCTCCGGGCATAAGAGTCGTTTTGCGATTCGCTTTATGCCGCTGGATAGTGAAAATGGCACCGTGCCGGAACGCCTCGATTTTGAACTGGCCTGTTGTTAAGGAGTGCCTATGTCTGATGTAACCACCGTAAACTGCCCAACCTGTGGCAAAACTGTTGTCTGGGGAGAGGTGAGTCCGTTTCGCCCATTCTGCTGTAAGCGCTGTCAGTTAATTGACCTGGGCGAATGGGCGGCGGAAGAGAAACGCATTCCAAGTGAAGGCGATCTCTCGGACAGCGATGACTGGAGCGAGAACCAGCAGTAGAGTTCAAAGCCTGCTGGCGCTTCGCTTAGCAGGCCTACAGGTTGCCCGTTAGCCGGGATATAACGGGCGCATTTGCCGGAGGAAATTTTTCGGCATCACTCGCGTGAAGCGAAACCCAGCCACCCGGTTGACCCTCTTTCCCCCAGGGTTCCCCCTCCCAGCTTTCCACAAGCCAGAACCACAGCGTGATGTGACGATCCGGAAACTGGTATTCCAGCTTATCAAACAGCGTTACGCCAATCGGAGTAATGCCGACCTCTTCCTGAAGCTCACGCACCAGCGCCTGCTCCGGCGTTTCACCGGACTCGATTTTCCCGCCAGGAAACTCCCACTTGTTTGCCATGTGGGCGTCAGCGGCACGTTGCGTGATGAAGATTTGGTTTTGCGGGTTGCGAATAATCCCGACAGCAATTTGCAGTATTTTCATATTGTCACTTCCATAAAAAAGGCGCAGATTTCTGCGCCTTTTCGTTTTTTATGAACTTAGCTCAGACGGCCGTGGCACGCCTTATATTTTTTACCGGAACCGCATGGGCACGGATCGTTACGCCCCACTTTGCGATCGCCAGTTTGCGCGGCGATTGCCGCAGCGGCTTCGCTATCGTCAGTCTGGTGGCTGAGCTGCTGCATCTGTGCCAGACGCTCGGCTTCCTCACGACGCTGTTGCTCCATCGCTTCCACTTCTTCCGGCATACGCACCTGCACTTTGCTCAGGGTGCTGATAACTTCATATTTCAGCGACTCCAGCATGGAGGCAAACATCGAGAAGGATTCGCGCTTGTACTCCTGCTTAGGATCTTTCTGCGCATAGCCACGCAGGTGGATCCCCTGACGCAGGTAGTCCATCGCCGCCAGGTGCTCTTTCCACAGTGAGTCCAGCGTCTGCAGCATCACCCCTTTTTCGAAGTGACGCATCATCTCAGCGCCAACAACCTCTTCCTTACGCTTGTATACCTCCAGCGCGGTTTCGTAGATACGCTCGCGCAGGGTCTCTTCGTGCAGCTCAGGCTCTTTATCCAGCCACTCTTTGATTGGCAGGTCGAGATCGAAGTCGTTTTTCAGGCGCTCCTGAAGGCCTTCGATATCCCACATCTCTTCCAGAGACTGAGGCGGAATGTGCGCATCGATAGTCGCTTTGAACACATCTTCACGAATGCTGTTGATGGTTTCGCTCACGTCGGATACGTCCAGCAGTTCGTTACGCTGGGTATAGATAGCACGACGCTGATCGTTGGCGACGTCGTCATATTCCAGCAGCTGCTTACGAATATCGAAGTTGCGGCTTTCCACTTTACGCTGCGCGTTGGCAATCGCTTTGGTCACCCATGGGTGCTCAATGGCTTCACCAGGTTTCATCCCCAGCTTACGCATCATGCCGGAAACACGGTCAGAGGCGAAGATACGCATCAGCGCATCTTCCATCGACAGGTAGAAGCGGGAAGAACCGGTATCCCCCTGACGACCTGCACGACCACGCAGCTGGTTATCGATACGACGTGATTCGTGACGCTCGGTACCAATGATGTGCAGACCACCAGATGCCAGAACCGCGTCATGACGCACCTGCCAGTCGGCTTTGATCTGCGCAATCTGTTCCGGCGTTGGGTTTTCCAGCTCAGCCACTTCGGCCTGCCAGCTACCGCCCAGCATAATATCGGTACCACGACCCGCCATGTTGGTGGCGATGGTCACAGCCGCCGGATAACCCGCCTGCGCAACGATATCTGCTTCTTTGGCGTGGAATTTGGCGTTCAGTACGTTGTGCTTGATACCCGCTTTGGTCAGCTCATTAGACACCACTTCGGATTTCTCGATGGAGATGGTCCCCACCAGAACCGGCTGGCCTTTAGCTGTACGCTCGCGAATATCTTCGATGATTGCCTGAATTTTTTCCGCTTCGGTCATGTAGACCAGGTCTGGCATGTCCTTACGGATCATTGGACGGTTGGTTGGAACGACAACGGTATCCAGTTTGTAGATGGAGCTGAATTCAAACGCTTCGGTATCTGCTGTACCGGTCATCCCTGCCAGCTTCTCGTACAGACGGAAGTAGTTCTGGAAGGTAATAGACGCCAGCGTCTGGTTTTCGTTTTGAATATCCACGCCTTCTTTGGCTTCAACGGCCTGGTGCAGACCGTCAGACCAGCGACGACCCTGCATGGTACGGCCGGTGTGCTCATCAACGATGATGACTTCGCCGTCTTTGACGATGTAGTCGACGTCGCGAGTGAACAGCGCATGGGCGCGCAGTGCGGCAGTCACGTGGTGCATCAGCATGATGTTGCTCGGGGAGTAAAGAGACTCGCCCTCTTCCATGATGCCTTCAGCCACTAACAGCTCTTCAATTTTAACCAGACCACGTTCGGTCAGGTTCACCTGGCGCGCTTTTTCATCAACGGAGAAGTGGCCTTCACCCTGGAAGGTATCGGAGTCTTCTTTCTCCTGACGCAGCAGGTGTGGAATGATTTTGTCGACTTTACGGTACATATCAGAGCTGTCTTCGGCCGGACCGGAGATGATCAGCGGGGTACGCGCTTCATCGATCAGAATGGAGTCCACCTCATCCACCAGCGCATAGTGCAATTTACGCTGCACACGTTCTTCAGGGCTGAACGCCATGTTGTCACGCAGGTAGTCGAAGCCGTATTCGTTGTTGGTACCGTAGGTGATATCGGCGTTATACGCTTCGCGCTTGGCTGGCGCAGGAAGACCGGACATGTTGATGCCGACGGTCATCCCCAGGAATTCGAACAATGGACGGTTATTTTCGGCGTCACGCTGTGCCAGATAGTCGTTGACGGTCACGACGTGCACGCCTTTACCGGTCAGTGCATTCAGGTAGGCAGGCAGCGTCGCGGTCAGGGTTTTACCTTCACCGGTACGCATTTCCGCGATGCAGCGCTCGTTGAGCACCATACCGCCCAGCAGCTGCACGTCGAAGTGACGCATGCCGAATACACGTTTACTCGCTTCACGCACAACCGCGAAGGCTTCCGGGATCAGGCTTTCTAAGGTTTCGCCTTTTTCCAGGCGTGCGCGGAATTCTGCGGTTTTCGCTTTCAGCTCGTCATCAGACAGCTTTTCCATCGCCGGTTCCATACCGTTGATGACAGCGACAGCTTTGCGCATACGGCGCAGGGTACGATCGTTACGACTACCAAAAACTTTGGTTAATAATTTGATTAGCATAATAAATTCTCAAACGCCCCATAACGGGCAGATAAATTAAGGTATTGAAAACGGTTAATTTAACTGAGGCGCTGAGGCCCGGCGCGGATGCCGTGAACCTGGCTTATCCACGTCGAGACAGAGAATGTGGCGGGTGAAACAACGACGGATTGCGCTGTCTGCGGAACGCTAACAGCTGGCTGGCTGTCCTGCGTCAACAGCGCGTTGAGCGTATCCAGCAGCGCAAGGTGTTGCGCCTGAACCGGCAGCGTCTCTTCAGCAACCGGTATGGCCTGCGGCGCCATTGCAAATGACAGATGGCGGATAACCGTGCGGATGGCGTGCTGCTGCCAGTAATCTACCGAAAAGTTAGGACGGCGGCTGGCTTCAAGCCACGCAAGATTGGTGAAGTTAACGCGCGCGGTGAGATCGTGTTTAGTGGTTGACGTCTTTGCCGGTGTGGCAGCTTCGGCGCTGTTGCTGAGCGCAGGCAAGCCGAAACTCGCCGCGACCATCCCTAATAAGAGATGCGGCCAGAAGTAACGTCTGCCAAATTGTCGCCAGCGCGTCAGAATTCCGCTCACTTGCTCCACCACATAAGCCCGTCTTACACAGGCTGAGTTCAGTTATTCTTTTAAGCGCCCAGATATTACCACTAAAGCCAATACACAGCAGCAGGAATGACGTACTGCAGCGGGGAAAAACGGTCAAGAATGCAGCTAACGCACAGATTTTCTACGCCTGCTAAGCGAAAGGGGAAGCTGGGGCAAAATGAAGAAAGGTAAAAATAAAAACGACTGGTTTCCCTGGTCGGAGAGAGTACCAGGTTAACCAGTCGATTTTTTACGAAACGGCTTGAACCGTTACGCCAGAACCAGGCCAGGGGCTTTGAAGGCCAGCGGCAGTTCAGCTTCGTCTTCGAAGGTCACATACTCCCAGGCTTCCTGTTTTGCCAGGACGGCCTGCAAGAGTTTGTTATTCAGCGCATGACCGGATTTGAACGCGGTAAATGCACCAATAATGTTGTGACCACACATGAACAGGTCGCCAATTGCATCAAGCATTTTGTGGCGAACGAATTCATCTTCGAAACGCAGACCGTCTTCGTTCAGTACGCGATAATCGTCAACAACGATGGCACAATCGAAGCTGCCGCCCAGGCACAGGCCGCGGGACTGCAGATATTCGATATCACGCATGAAGCCGAAAGTACGAGCACGGCTGATCTGGCGCATAAACGCATCAGCAGAGAAGTTCATCGCATAGCGCTGGGTACTGGCATCAATCGCCGGATGGTTAAAATCGATGGTGAAGTCCAACGAGAAACCATTGTACGGTTTGAATTCAGCCCACTTGTCGCCATCTTCGACGCGAACGGTCTCTTTGATGCGAACAAATTTCTTCGCGCAGTTCAGTTCTTCGATGCCGGCATCCAGCAACAGATAAACGAACGGAGCAGCACTACCATCCATGATCGGGATTTCTGGCGCATCGACTTCAACAATAATGTTGTCGATACCCAGACCCGCCAAGGCGGCGTTCAGGTGCTCTACGGTAGAAATCCGCACGTCATGCTCGTTCACCAGACAAGTACAGAGCATAGTATCACGCACAGATTTGGCATCGGCCGGAAAATCTACCGGTGGATTCAAGTCGGTGCGACGATAGATGACCCCGGTATTGGCCGGCGCAGGGCGTAACGTCAGGGTGACTTTCTTGCCGGTATGTAAACCGACACCTGTCGCCTGAACGATACGTTTAAGTGTCCTTTGTTTGATCATCGTATAATCTCGCCAAATTAACTATCCAACCGAGAGTGTATATCACTAACGGTGGGCCAGTTTAGCACAAAGAGCGGAAATCCCCAAATTCCAGCCAATTCTTAGTCAGCTTGCTTACGCAGGAACGCCGGGATATCCAGATAATCTGGCTCTTTCGCCGTTTGCGGCGTTGGGTCATTAACCACTTTCGCGGCCGGTTTTTGCTCCTGAGTCAGAGGAGACATACCGTGCTGCTGGTAACGATCCATTACCGGTTGCTGAGTCTGCTTGTTCGTCACCAGCGTGATTTCAGGACGCTTGTCCATACCGATACCGGTAGCAACAACCGTTACACGCAGCTCGTCGTTCATTTCCGGGTCAAGGGAGGTACCGATTACCACGGTCGCGTTGTCAGAGGCGAACGCACGGATGGTGTTACCCACGGTTTCGAACTCATCCAGACGCAGGTCGAAGCCAGCGGTGATGTTGACCAGCACGCCACGCGCACCCGACAGATCGATATCTTCCAGCAGCGGAGAAGAGATAGCCATTTCAGCCGCTTCTTCCGCACGGTCTTCACCGCTCGCCACGCCGGAGCCCATCATCGCGTAGCCCATTTCGGACATCACGGTGCGAACGTCAGCAAAGTCAACGTTCATCAGGCCAGGACGGGTAATCAGTTCAGCGATACCCTGAACCGCGCCTTTCAGCACGTCGTTTGCTGCGCCAAAGGCATCCAGCAGAGAGATACCGCGACCCAGCACTTTCAGCAGTTTGTCGTTCGGGATGGTGATCAGCGAGTCCACATGCTTGGACAGCTCGGTGATACCCTGCTCCGCGAAGGCCATACGTTTCTTGCCTTCAAAATTGAAAGGCTTGGTCACGACAGCAACGGTCAGGATACCTAAATCTTTAGCCACTTCAGCCACAACAGGTGCTGCGCCGGTACCTGTACCGCCACCCATACCTGCTGCGATGAAGACCATGTCCGCACCTTCCAGTGCAGCGCGTAACGCTTCACGATCTTCTTCAGCCGCATTGCGACCTACTTCCGGGTTAGCTCCTGCGCCCAGACCTTTGGTGATGCCACCACCGATCTGGATAGTCTGGCCGACTGCCGTCTTACGCAGTGCCTGTGCATCGGTGTTAACCGCAAAGAATTCAACACCTTCAATGCGCTCGCGCACCATATGCTCTACGGCGTTACCGCCGCCGCCACCGACGCCGATGACTTTAATCACCGCGTCGTTGGTCAGTTCCATAGGTTCAAACATAATTTCTCTCTCCGTTGTGCCTGTCGCCCGAGACCGTTAATTCTCTCCGGTCTCTTAAAAAAATTAAAACTCTTTTCGCAGCCAGTTGTTCAGTCGTTTGACCCACGACCCCACTGAGACGCGTTTTTCCACTTCTGCTTCACCACTGAGATGGGATTCTTTCCCGTAGTGGAGCAGGCCCACAGCCGTTGAATAGTAAGGCTCCTGGGCATAATCCGTTAAACCGGTAATATTCAGCGGTGCGCCAATACGCACCTGCGTATGGAACACACGCTGCGCACAGGCCGCAAGACCTTCAATTTGCGCTGCACCGCCGGTTAATACAATCCCCGCCGCAAGATGATGTTTTACGCCCTGCTGGCGAAGCTGTTCCTGTAATTGCAAAATCTCTTCGTTGACCAGGTTGAGCAGCTCGGTATAGCGCGGCTCAATCACCTCTGCCAACGTCTGGCGCTGCAGGCTACGCGGCGGACGGCCGCCCACGCTTGGCACTTCAACGCTCTCATCTTTGCCAACGATAGACCCCAGCGCACAACCGTGGCGCACTTTAATCGCTTCTGCATCGCTTGGCGGCGTACCAAACGCGTAGGCAATATCGCTGGTCACCACGTTCCCCGCGTAAGGGATCACTTTGGTGTGGCGCAGGGCACCGCCGGTATACACGGCCATATCCATTGTACCACCACCAATATCGACCACACAGACGCCCAGTTCACGTTCATCTTCGGTCAGCACGGAATAGCTTGCCGCCAGACCGGCGAAAATAAGTTGGTCAACTTTCAGGCCACAACGTTCAACGGCTTTTACGATGTTCTTCGCCATATCGTTGTGACATGTGATCAGGTGCACTTTTGCCTGCATACGCACGCCAGACAGACCAACCGGGTTCTTGATCCCTTCCTGGTAGTCGATCGCATATTCCTGCGGGATCACGTGCAGCACGCGATGCTCATCGCGCACGCGCACGGACTTCGCCGTATGCACTACGTTTTCAACGTCTTCCTGCGTCACTTCTTCTTCAGAAATGGGCACCATGCCGATTTCGTTCTGGCAGCTGATATGCTTACCAGAGAGGGCCAGATAGACAGAGGAAATCTGGCAATCTGCCATTAATTCAGCCTGATCGATGGCGCGCTGTACGCATTTCACCACCGACTCAAGATCGTTTACCCCACCTTTATCCATACCACGGGACGGGCAGCTGCCCACGCCAATGATATTGACCATACCGTCGGGCAGAACTTCCCCTACTAAAGCGGCAACCTTCGCGGTGCCAATCTCCAGTCCAACTACCAGTTTTCTGTCCGTCGCCTTGATCATTGTTGTTCTGCCTGTACCTGTGCCTGATTCTGTTGCTGATTAGGTTCCTCGACCGGAGCCGGTACCCAACCGACTGCTGCGCCTGAGTCATAGCGCAAATCAACGTAGCTTATCCGTTTACCGTCAGTCTGTGCCTGCTGCTGTAAAACCGGGTAAAGTTCTACAAAACGCGCCAGACGCTTCATCGTGTCGCCGCGGCCAAGGTTGAGCTTAATGCCATTCGTTAAGGTGAGCTGCCACGAACGGCGCGCCGTCATCGCAGCTTCTTTTAACGTAAACCTGTCCTTCGCCAGCACTTGCCCCATCTCGCGAAAACCCTGTAACACTTCGTTTTCGCTGCCTTCAGGACCATACAACATCGGTAAATTTTGCTTGTTGACACGATCGGCCGGGACGCTGAAGGAATTTCCGTCTACGTCAACCATGTGCTGATCATTCCAACGCGCAATGGGCACATATTCAACCAGATGAATCTTCAATTCATCAGGCCATTGCTTTCTTACACTCGCCTGTTTTATCCAGGGCAGACGTTCAATCTGACTCTGGATAATGTTGACATCCTGCGTCATAAAGGTGCCAGGCGACCCCAGTGCCAGAATCGACTGGCGAATATCATCGTTACGCGTGTAGTGGCGTTCACCGGTGACCACCAGCTTCGACAGCGGCAACCGCTGCGCATCTTCCATCCAGCCCAGTACCATCCAGCCGCTGATAAACACGGTGCACAGCACCCCGAGCAGGAAAATAATCCCTGCAAGACGCGTTCCATTACTCCGGCGTGAAGAAGAATATTCTTCCTCGTCATCGCGGTTACGCGTGTTCAATGCAGCCTGAGACATATCAGCCCGCCTGGTCCAGAATACGTACGACTAACTGCGAGAAGCTCATCCCCGCCTGACGCGCGGCCATCGGCACAAGGCTGTGGCTGGTCATGCCTGGAGAAGTATTCGCTTCCAGCAAATAAAATTGCCCATCGCTGTCGAGCATCACATCAATGCGTCCCCAGCCACTGCAACCAAGAATATGCCAGGCTTTAAGCACCAGGGACTGTAAATCCGCTTCACGTTCTGCTTCAAGACCTGCTGGGCAGAAATATTGCGTCTCGTCAGAGAGATACTTCGCCTCATAATCATAGAAGACGCCAGCAGGTTGGATGCGAATCGACGGTAAAATTTCTTCACCAAGCATCGCCACGGTAAATTCCGGCCCGCTGAGCCATTTTTCAATCAGAACTTCTTCATCGTGTTGAAATGCCAGCGCTAAAGCAGACGATAAATCGTCAGCTTTATCAACTTTGGACATCCCAACGCTCGACCCTTCACGGCTGGGCTTTACAATAACCGGTAAGCCCAGCTCAGCAATGCGTGCATTAACGCTATCCTGAAGGCCCATTTCAAATTCGCGGCGC
Source organism: Enterobacter cloacae complex sp. 382A5 (assembly GCF_050031095.1). Lineage (NCBI taxonomy): Bacteria > Pseudomonadati > Pseudomonadota > Gammaproteobacteria > Enterobacterales > Enterobacteriaceae > Enterobacter > Enterobacter cloacae complex sp. 382A5. The sequence goes on along the minus strand of NZ_JBLGVK010000001.1, from coordinate 774,352 downwards.
GTCAACGCAACCCACGGCGCAACCGGCAAACCCGCCCCCTGCCACAGCAGTTTACTGCGCAGTTTATCCATTGAGAGGGCGGAGGCCATCACGCCGCTGCCGGTGTAGGGCATACCGATGAGATCCAGCAACCCTTGCAGGGTACCGTCTTCTCCCCCACGACCGTGCAGAGCAATAAAGACTTTATCGAAGCCCATTGCTTTCAGCTGCGTTACATCGACCTCTTTCGGATCGACCAGATGTGCATTAACGCCAGCCTCACGCAGGCCCGCCAGTACCGCAGCGCCTGAATTCAGGGAAACCTCGCGCTCGGCGGAGGTGCCGCCAGACAGGACAGCAATCTTATCAGCCATGATGCTCATCCTCCTGAGTTTGCGGCTTCAGTTTGATTTCAGCTAAGGTACGGGCGATTTTGCCGATATTTCCCGCGCCCTGAATCAGAATCAAATCGTTACCTGTCAGTACCGGCGCCAGAATTTCGGCGACCTGAGCAGGATCCGAAACCAAAATAGGGTCTACTTTACCGCGTCCGCGAATGGTTCGACACAGAGAACGGCTGTCCGCGCCTGGGATCGGCGTTTCACCTGCAGAATAAACATCCAGCATCAGCAATGTGTCCACCTGGGACAGCACGCTGGCGAAATCGTCATACAGATCGCGCGTACGCGTAAAACGGTGTGGCTGGAAGATCATCACCAGGTTCTTCTCTGGCCATCCCGCACGTGCGGCCTTAATGGTCGCGTCCACTTCGGTTGGATGGTGGCCATAGTCGTCTACCAGCATGGCAGTACCCGGTTTACCGTTTACCGCATCCAGCGGGAATTCGCCAAGGAAGTCGAAACGACGCCCGGTTCCCTGGAAGCTTTCCAGCGCACGCAGGATCGCATCGTCATCAATGCCTTCTTCCGTCGCGACGGCCACCGCCGCGGCTGCGTTCAGGGCGTTATGACGACCTGGTGCGTTCAGCGTCACGTGCAGCAGCTCTTTGTCCTGACGCGCCAGGGTGAAATGCCCCTGCGCACCAATCTGTTTGTACTCTTCCACGCGAACATCCGCGTCTTCGCTGAAGCCATAGGTGGTGATCTGACGACCAACCCGCGGCAACAACTCGCGAATGACCGGATCGTCCACACACATTACCGCGCGTCCATAGAACGGCAGGTTATGCAGGAAGTTGATAAAGGTCTGCTTTAAGTTCTCGAAGTCGCCCTGGTAGGTATCCATGTGGTCAGCTTCGATGTTAGTGACAATCGCCACCATCGGCTGCAGATGCAGGAACGACGCATCGCTCTCATCCGCTTCCGCAATCAGATAACGGCTGTGGCCCAGACGCGCATGCACACCTGCTGCTTTTACCAGACCGCCGTTGACGAACGTCGGGTCGAGACCCGCTTCGGCATAAATACTGGAAACCATCGCCGTGGTCGTGGTTTTACCGTGCGTCCCGGCAATCGCAATCCCGTGACGAAAACGCATCAGCTCTGCCAGCATTTCCGCGCGGCGGATCACCGGAATACGCGCTTCATGCGCGGCCACGATTTCCGGGTTATCAGAGGAGATGGCGCTGGATACCACCACCACACTCGCATCGCGCACGTTTTCCGGGCGATGGTTGAAATAGATAGTCGCCCCAAGCGACGCCAGTTGCTGCGTTACAGGGTTTGGCGCCAGGTCAGACCCGCTGATCTGATAGCCTTCGTTAGCTAACACTTCGGCAATACCGCCCATGCCAGCACCACCGATGCCAACAAAGTGAATGTGCCGGACGCGACGCATCTCGGGCACGATTGAACGCAGTTTTGCCAGTTGTTGTGTATTCATTCTCTAAACGCCATCGACTACTTAAAAAAATCGTGCAGCGCAACACGCGCTGCGAGGGTTAAGCCTGGGCTGCCAGGCTCACTTCTTTTGCCACCCGCTCCGTTGCATCAGGAATGGCCGCCGCACGTGCGCGTTGCGCCATCTCCATTAATGTTTCCCGGTTCCAGCCCGCCAGGGTGGTGGCGACCGCATCGGCGGTAAATTGTGGCTGCTCGAATATTTTCGCGGCACCGGCTTTTTCAAGCGGCAGCGCATTCCAGTACTGCTGACGATCTTTGTGCTGGAACGGCACAAACAGAGCCGGTAAACCCGCGGCGGCAATTTCACTCACCGTTAATGCACCGGAGCGACAGACCACGACATCGGCCCAGGCGTACGCTGCCGCCATATCGTCGATAAATTCCGTCACTTTGTGCTGCGGCTGACCTTCTGCCGCATAAGCCTGCTCAACGGTCTGCTGAGCGCCTTTTCCGCTTTGATGCCAGATGGTCACGGCATCACCCAGCTTTGCGGCAACCTGCGGCATCGTCTGGTTCAGAATGCGTGCGCCCTGCGATCCGCCGACGACCAGCACGCGAACAGGGCCTTCACGGCCAGCCATGCGGGTATCCGGCAACGGTAGCGCCAGCACATCCACACGCACCGGGTTTCCGACGACGTCCGCTTTCGGGAACGCACCAGGAAATGCCTGCATCACTTTGGTGGCGATTTTCGCCAGCCACTTGTTGGTCAGTCCGGCAATACCATTCTGCTCATGCAGTACAACGGGAATGCCCAACGACCACGCGGCAAGTCCGCCCGGACCGGAAACATAACCGCCCATGCCCAGCACCACATCCGGCTGAAAGCGCTTCATGATGCTGCGTGCCTGACGCCATGCGTTGAAAATGCGCACCGGCGCCAGAAGCTGGGCCTTAATGCCTTTGCCACGAAGGCCAGAAATACGAATAAAATCGATCTCAATACCGTGCTTCGGTACCAGGTCGGCCTCCATGCGGTCTGCGGTTCCCAGCCAGCGTACCTGCCAGCCCTGATCCATTAAATGGTGCGCAACCGCCAGCCCCGGGAACACATGTCCACCGGTACCGCCTGCCATCACCATTAACCGCTTCGGTTGATTCATCGTGAACCTCGTGTAAACGCCTGGGCTTTTTCCAGACGCGTTTCATAATCTATACGTAACAACATCATGATGGCCGTCGACATGATCAACAGACTGGAACCACCATAACTGATCAACGGCAACGTCAGGCCCTTGGTCGGCAGCATACCCGCTGCGGCCCCGACGTTAACCAATGCCTGGAAGCTAAACCAGATACCAATTGAACAGGCTAAGAAACCTGAGAAGCGGTGATCGATCTCCAGCGCTTTCCGCCCAATCGACATGGCGCGGAAAGCGACGAAGAATACCATTAATAGCGCTAATACCACACCGATATAACCCAGTTCTTCCGCAATAATGGAGAAGATGAAGTCAGTATGCGCTTCGGGTAAATACTCCAGTTTCTGAACCGAGTTGCCCAGGCCTTGTCCCCAGACTTCACCGCGGCCAAACGCCATGAGTGACTGCGTCAGCTGATAGCCACTGCCAAACGGATCTTCCCACGGGTTCCAGAACGAGGTCACACGGCGGATACGGTATGGTTCAGCAAGGATCAGCAGGACAACCGCTGAAATACCCATCCCGATAATGGCGATGAACTGCCACAGTTTCGCCCCCGCCAGGAACAGCATCGCCAGCGTCGTCACAAACAGAACCACCACGGTACCGAGGTCAGGCTGCGCCAGCAGTAAGACCGCCAGCACCAGAATCACGCCCATCGGTTTCAGGAAGCCGCGAAGGTTGTTACGCACTTCATCTACTTTGCGCACCAGGTAGTTCGCCAGGTAGCAGAACAGGGACAGTTTGGTAAATTCTGCAGGCTGAATACGCAGCGGACCAAAGGCGATCCAGCGCGATGCCCCGTTTACGGAACTCCCCACCACCAGCACGATCAGCAGCATGATGATCGAGGCGATCAGCATCGCGGTACTGTGTCGCTGCCAGAACGCCATTGGCAGACGTAAGGTTATCAGCGCAAGACAGAACGCCAGGATGATGTACAGACCATCACGCTTGGCAAACAGGAAAGGATCGTTCGCCAGTCGCTGCCCGACGGGCATTGATGCTGACGTCACCATAATAAAGCCGACCGCCGCCAGCCCCAGGGTGAGCCAGAAGAGCGTGCGATCGTACATGATCAGGCTGTCGTTATCTTTCTGACGAGAGCCCATCACCCAGCCTTTCAGTGCCGCAAACAACCACACCAGGACACCAAATCCTGGGAAGCGCGGCATTTTCAGGCGAGGGAGAGATAAACGCATCAGCCTAACTCCTTCGCCAGGCGGGTAAAGACATCACCACGCTGTTCGAAATTCTTGAATTGATCGAGGCTGGCGCATGCCGGAGAGAGCAGCACCATATCGCCCGGCTTCACGCGAGGAGCAATCAGGCGCATTGCCTGTTCCATGGTTTCGGTCTGCTCGGCGATCTCAGGACGCAATTCCGCCAGTTCCCTGCCATCACGACCAAAGCAGTAGAGACGGATGTTATCGCCGGAAAGATACTGCTTCAGGGAGGTGAAATCGGCGGACTTACCGTCGCCACCCAGCAGCAGATGCAGAGTACCTTCCACCTGCAAACCATTCAGCGCGGCCTCTGTACTGCCTACGTTGGTAGCTTTGGAATCATTGATCCAGCGTACGCCGTTATGCTCCAGCGCCAGCTGGAAACGGTGCGCCAGTCCGGTAAAGGTGGTTAGGGCCTGCAGGCTGGAGGAGCGTGGCAGACCGACGGCATCCGCCAGCGCCAGCGCAGCCAGCGCATTGGTGTAGTTATGCTGACCGGAAAGCTTCATCTCCTTCACGTTCAGCACTTTCTCACCTTTCACCCGCAGCCAGGTTTCACCCAGCTGACGGTTCAGATGATAATCACCCATGGTGATACCAAAGCTGATGCAGCGGTCATCGGCACCGCGTACCGGCATGGTCAGGGCATCATCGGCGTTAACGACGCAGACTTTGGCATTTTCATATATACGCAGTTTGGCTGCGCGATACTGCTGTAGACCAAACGGATACCTGTCCATATGATCTTCGGTCACGTTCAGGATTGTGGCCGCGGCAGCATGCAGGCTGGAGGTGGTTTCCAGCTGGAAGCTGGAGAGTTCCAGCACGTACAGCTCGCAGCCTTTGTCCAGCAGCATCAGCGCAGGCAAACCAATGTTGCCGCCAACGCCGACATTTTTGCCCGCCGCTTTCGCCATCTCACCCACCAGGGTAGTGACGGTGCTTTTTCCGTTAGAGCCGGTAATGGCGATAACAGGCGCCTGCGCTTCGCGGCAGAACAGCTCGATATCACCGACAATCTCAACGCCCGCATCGGCTGCGGCGCTCAGTGAAGGGTGCGCCAGCGCCATACCGGGGCTGGCCACAATCAGATCGGCTGCCACCAGCCAGTCATCATTCAGACCACCAAGGTGGCGTTCAACCTGTTCCGGCAGTTTGTCCAGACCCGGCGGAGAAACACGCGTATCCATCACCCGCGGCGTCACGCCGCGCGCAAGGAAAAAGTCCACGCAGGACAGGCCAGTAAGGCCCAACCCGATGATAACGACTTTTTTGCCCTGGTAATCTGCCATGATTAACGTACCTTCAGCGTTGCCAGGCCAATCAGCACCAGCATCAGCGAAATAATCCAGAAGCGCACGATGACGCGCGGCTCTGGCCAGCCTTTCAGTTCATAGTGATGGTGAATCGGTGCCATACGGAAGATGCGCTGGCCGCGCAGCTTAAAGGAACCGACCTGCAGGATCACCGACAGGGTCTCAACCACGAATACCCCGCCCATGATCACCAGCAGGAACTCCTGGCGCAGCAACACGGCAATAATACCCAGCGCGCCGCCCAGAGCCAGTGAACCGACGTCACCCATAAAGACCTGGGCCGGATAGGTGTTGAACCACAGGAAGCCCAGCCCCGCCCCGACAATGGCCGTACAGACGATCACCAGCTCGCCCGCGTGACGCAGATAAGGAATGTGCAAATAGTTGGCAAAGTTCATGTTGCCGGTCGCCCACGCCACCAGCGCGAAACCTGCGGCCACGAAGACCGTTGGCATAATGGCCAGGCCATCCAGACCATCGGTCAGGTTCACCGCGTTACCGGTGCCCACAATCACGAAGTACGCCAGCAGAATGTAGAACAGCCCAAGTTGCGGCATGACGTCTTTAAAGAACGGCACCACCAGCTCGGTAGCGGGAGTGTCTTTTCCGGCCAGATACAGCGCGAAGGCCACGCCCAGCGCAATTACCGACATCCAGAAATATTTCCAGCGGGCGATCAGACCTTTCGTGTCTTTACGTACCACTTTGCGGTAATCATCAACAAACCCAATGATTCCGTAGCCCACCAGCACAGTCAGCACACACCAGACGTACGGGTTGGATGGATAGGCCCACAGCAGCACGGAAACCACGATCGCGGTCAGGATCATAATCCCGCCCATGGTTGGCGTACCGCGCTTGCTGAAGTGCGATTCCGGACCATCGTTACGCACAACCTGGCCGAAAGAGAGTTTTTGCAGACGGGCAATCATGCGCGGGCCCATCCACAACGAGATGAACAGCGCAGTCAGCAGGCTGACGATGGCGCGAAACGTCAGATAGGAAAAGACGTTAAAGCCTGAGTAATATTTGACCAAATGTTCGGCCAGCCAAACTAACATGTCCCGTTCTCCTGTAATGCGTGCACTACCTCTTCCATGGCGGCACTACGTGAACCTTTCACTAACACAGTCACAATTTGTTTTTCAGCAATCAACGTCTTCAGACGTTCAATCAGTGCGGCTTTATCGGCAAAATGTTCGCCAACACCGCTGGCATGGCTAATCGCCTGGCTCAGTTTTCCTGCGCTCAGTACGCAATCCAGCCCGGCCGCTTTCGCGGCTTCACCCACCTGGGTATGACAGGCTTCGCTCTCATCGCCCAGCTCGGCCATATCGCCAACCACCATCACGCGATAGCCTGGCATTTCGGACAACACCTGTACGGCTGCCGTCATCGAACCGACGTTCGCGTTGTAGGAGTCATCCAGCAGCAGTTTGTTTTCTGCAAGCTGGACTGGGAACAGACGTCCCGGTACGGCTTTTAAATTCGCAAGGCCAGTTTTGATCGCGTCATGTGTCGCGCCGACGGCCATCGACAGCGCCGCGGCAGCAAGCGCATTGGCGATGTTATGGCGACCCGGCAGCGGCAGCAGAACCTCAATGCCTCCCGTTGGGGTATTGAGCGTGAATTCCGTGCCATGCGAAGTCACATGGATATGGGTCGCGGTAAAATCACTGTCTGCCGCATTAGGCGAGAAGCGCCACGTCTTACGTGAACCGATGATGCTCTGCCAGTTCAACCAGTCGTTATTATCGGCATTCATAATGGCGATACCGTTATCCGGCAGGCCGGTATAGATCTCACCTTTGGCTTTCGCCACGCCTTCAAGTGAACCGAAACCTTCCAGATGCGCGGCGGCCAGGTTGTTCACCAGCGCAGCCTCCGGACGCGTCAGGCTGACCGTCCAGGCAATTTCACCCTGGTGGTTTGCCCCTAATTCAATCACCGCAAAGTCATGCTCTTTGGTGAGGCGAAGCAATGTCATCGGCACGCCGATGTCATTATTTAGATTGCCTGCGGTGTAAAGTGTGTTACCGCACTGACTGAGGATCGCCGCCGTCATCTCTTTTACTGACGTTTTGCCCGAAGACCCCGTCAGAGCAACAACGCGAGCTGGCACCTGCTGACGAACCCATGCTGCCAGTTCACCAAAGGCAAGGCGCGTATCCTTCACCACAATCTGCGGTAAATCGATATCGAGTTTGCGGTTCACCAGCAGCGCACCCGCACCATTCTCTTTCGCCTGTTCAGCAAAATCGTGGGCGTCAAAACGTTCGCCCTTCAGCGCCACAAACAGGCACCCGGCGGTCACTTTGCGGGTATCTGTCGTCACGGCGTCGATGGTCAGATCCTGACCATGCAGCGTCCCCTGCAGGAGGGTTGCCGCCTTGCCGAGCGTTAAGCTGATCATGCCACCACTCCCAACAGACGCGCTGCCGTTACACGGTCCGAATAGTCCAGACGACGATTGCCAACAATCTGATAATCTTCATGGCCTTTACCCGCCAGGAGCACGACGTCGTTCTCCTGCGCCTGCATGATGGCGTTGGTCACGGCTTCCGCACGGCCTTCCACCACGCGGGCACGTCCTGCGTCCAGCATACCGTCCAGGATATCGTTGATAATGGCGCGCGGCTCTTCATTACGCGGGTTGTCATCGGTCACAACCGGAATATCCGCGAACTGTTCGGCGATGGCACCCATCAACGGACGCTTGCCCTTGTCACGATCGCCCCCGCAGCCAAACACACACCAGAGCTTACCGGCGCAGTGCAGACGTGCCGCTTCAAGCGCTTTTTCCAGCGCATCCGGCGTGTGGGCATAATCGACAACAACGGTCGGTTTACCTGGTGCACTGAACACTTCCATACGGCCACAGACGGGCTGCAGACGCTCTGCGGTGTTGAGCAGTTCGGCCATCGGATAGCCCAACGCCAGCAGCGTTGCCAGCGCCAGCAGGAGGTTGCTGACGTTAAACGCCCCCATCAGGCGGCTTTCAATTTCGCCTTCACCCCAGGAAGAGGCAAAGCGAATCGTCGCGCCGCTGTCGTGATAATTAACCTCAACCGCCTTCAGCCAGCGGCCATGGCAGTTCGGATTGATATGGTCTTCCATCGACACCGCAACCGCATCCGGCAGCTTCGCAAGCCAGTGGCGCCCCACTTCGTCATCAGCGTTGATGATGGCCTGTCCATAGTGATGCGTGGAGAAGAGCAGCCATTTCGCGGCCTCGTAATGCTCCATATCACCATGATAATCAAGATGATCGCGACTCAGGTTCGTGAAAACGGAGGCAGCAAATTTCAACGCCGCCACACGATGCTGTACCAGACCATGAGAGGAGACTTCCATCGCGGCAAAGGTCGCACCCTGCCCTGCCAGACCAGCAATTACATGTTGTACGTCAACCGCGGAGCCGGTGGTGTTTTCCGTCGGGCTCACTTTACCCAGCAGCCCATTCCCCACGGTGCCCATTACGGCGCCGGTTTCTCCCAGCAGCTGCGCCCATTGCGCCATCAATTGGGTGGTCGTCGTTTTTCCGTTAGTACCCGTCACGCCCACCAGACGCAGCTGGTCTGAAGGCTCGTTATAAAAACGTCCCGCCAGTGCGGAGAGTCGCTCATTCAACTGGCTAAGGTAGATAACCGGCACACCGTGCATTTCACGGATTTCACCGTCGGTTGCCTCATCTTTAGCCTCAGCAATAATGGCAGCTACACCTTGCGCAATCGCCTGCGGGATATATCGACGCCCGTCCGCCTGATGACCAACTACAGCCACAAAAAGATCGCCGGAAGCAGCCACACGGCTGTCCAGTACCATCTCCCGTAGCGCTCGCTCAGGTGCGTTTGGCACCCACGGAGCGAGAAGGTCGCGCAAATTACGATCTGCCACCTGTACCCTCGCCTTGATTAATTACAAATTCACTTTTTTCGCCCGTTGCCAGCGCGTCCGGTTCAACGTTCATGGTGCGTAATACGCCGCCCATGATGGCGCCGAACACAGGCGCTGAAACGGCGCCGCCGTAGTATTTACCCGCCTGTGGATCGTTAATGACGACCACCAGCGCAAAACGCGGATTGCTTGCAGGCGCAACGCCTGCGGTATAGGCAATATATTTGTTGATGTAGCGGCCATCTGGCCCCACTTTTTTCGCCGTACCGGTTTTAATGGCGATGCGATAGCCTTTGATCGCCGCCTTCACGCCGCCACCGCCAGGTAGCGCCACGCTTTCCATCATATGCACAACGGTACGAACGATAGATTCCGGGAAGATACGCTCGCCCGGAACCGGTGGATCAACTTTGGTAATCGACAGCGGGCGATAGACGCCATAGCTGCCAATCGTTGCGTAGACTCGCGCTAACTGTAACGGGGTTACCATTAGCCCGTAGCCGAAAGAGAAGGTGGCCCTCTCTATGTCAGACCACCGTTGTTTTTGAGGATATAAGCCACTGCGTTCTCCGACCAACCCCAAATTGGTCGCCTTTCCTAGCCCAAAACGTGAGTAAGTCTCTACTAACGCTGAGGACGGCATCGCTAACGCCAGCTTTGAAACACCGACGTTACTCGACTTCTGTAATACCCCGGTCAGGGTCAATTCGCTGTAGCGCGCCACGTCTTTAATCTCGTGGCCGTTGATTCGGTAAGGGATCGTGTTCAGAACCGTGTTCTCATTGACGATGCCGCGTTGCAGCGCCGTCATCACCACCATCGGCTTCACCGTGGAGCCAGGTTCGAACACGTCGGTAATGGCCCGGTTACGCATTGCATCTTTGGCGGTACCGGTAAAGTTGTTCGGGTTGTAGGACGGGCTGTTGGCCATCGCCAGCACTTCGCCAGTGCTGACATCCACCAGCACGGCGCTGCCCGACTCCGCCTTGTTAAAGGCCACGGCATTGTTCAGCTCGCGATACACCAGCGCCTGCAGGCGTTCATCAATGCTCAACGCCAGGTTATGCGCGGCCTGGCTGTCTGTGGAAGAGATATCTTCAATCACGCGACCATAGCGGTCTTTACGCACGATTCGCTCACCCGGCTGACCGGTAAGCCACTTATCGAAGCTTTTTTCAACCCCTTCAATCCCCTGGCTGTCGACGTTGGTAAAACCAATGAGGTGAGCGGTTACTTCGCCGGAAGGATAGTAACGGCGGGACTCTTCGCGCAGATGGATACCCGGGAGCTTCAGTTTTCTGATGTAATCGGCCATGTCAGGGTTAACCTGACGCGCCAGATAGATAAAGCGCCCTTTCGGGTTGGCATTAACGCGGGAGGCAAGCTGATCCAGCGGCATTTTCAGGGCGTCAGACAGCGCTTTCCAGCGGTTGTCGAGCGTGATACCACCGGCATCGTGCAGCTCTTTCGGATCGGCCCAGATCGCCTTCACCGGTACGCTCACCGCCAGCGGACGACCGGAACGATCGGTGATCATCCCGCGAGATGTGGAGACTTCCTGTACGCGCAGAGAGCGCATATCGCCCTGGCGCACCAGCATGTCAGGCGCGATGATTTGTAGCCACGCCACACGCCCCAGCAGGAAGCCCAGCGCGAGTAAAATGCAGCCGCAAAGCAACGCAAAACGCCAACTGATAAAGTTGGCCTGTTCTTCCTGACGTTTTGGTTTTAGCGTTTTTGCCGCTGCTCTCATGCGTCGCGTTTTCCCTTATTTTTGTACTACGATATTTTCCTGGGAAGGATCAACATGCTGCAATTGCAGCTTTTCTGTTGCGATCCGCTCGACCCGGCTGTGATCGCCGAGCGCGTTTTCTTCAAGGATCAGGTTTCGCCATTCAATATCCAGCGCATCGCGTTCCAGTACCATCTGCTCGCGTTGCGCAGTCAATAAACGTGTGTGGTGGGCTGTCGTCACCACCGTTACTGCCGTCACAATGATGCAAATGAACAAGCAGAGTGGCAGCTTCCCAAACCGCAAAAGATCGTCGCCGATCACGCCAGGCAAGGCATGGCGCTCGTTGCTTCCTAACGAATCCTTAACTTTGCTTAGGGTCTCTGTCACTCTGCCGATCATGCGTTCGTCCTCTCTGCAATACGCAGCACTGAACTACGGGCGCGTGGATTCTCTGCCACCTCTTCTTCGCCCGGCATCAACTTGCCTAATGCTCGCAACTGACGACCGCCCAGCTTCCTGAGTTGTTCTTCCGTCATCGGCAGCCCTGCTGGCACCTGTGGACCGCGGCTTTGTTCACGCATAAAGCGTTTCACAATACGGTCCTCCAGCGAATGGAAGCTGATGATGGACAACCGCCCTCCCGGGGCCAGCACGTCGAGCGAGCTTTTTAGCGCCAGCTCTATTTCCTCCAGTTCACTGTTTACCCAGATGCGAACCGCCTGGAAGGTACGGGTCGCGGGATGTTTGTGTTTATCCTTCACCGGTGTTGCCGCCGCAATCACCTCGGCCAGCTCTTTCGTGCGGGTCATCGGCTCAATACGATTGCGCTCAACAATGGCGCGCGCGATGCGCTTGCCAAAACGTTCTTCGCCAAAGGTTTTAATCACCCAGGCGATATCGGCTTCATCTGCGGTCTGTAACCACTCGGCGGCAGACTGACCGCGCGTGGGATCCATGCGCATGTCCAGCGGGCCGTCGCGCATAAAGGAGAAGCCGCGTTCAGCATCATCAAGTTGGGGTGAAGAGACGCCAAGATCGAGAAGAATCCCGTCGATCTTGCCCGTCAGGCCGCGCTCAGCTACGTAATCCGCCAGCGCAGAGAAAGGTCCATGCACGATGGAAAAGCGTGGGTCATCGATGGTTTGCGCAACAGCTATCGCCTGCGGATCGCGATCAATTGCCAGCAGACGTCCTTCCGCTCCAAGCTGGGAGAGGATCAAACGCGAGTGGCCACCGCGACCAAAAGTGCCATCAATGTAAATGCCGTCCGGACGAATATTCAGGCCGTTGACGGCCTCATCCAGCAACACCGTTGTATGTTTATAATTTTCCATCATATTTATAGAGACAAGTCCTGCAGCCGTTCCGACAAGGTAGCGGAATCAGACTGCTCAGCGTCGATATCTTCCTTGACCTGTTGATACCAGGTCGTTTCGTCCCACAGTTCAAACTTGTTGAACTGACCGACCAGCATCACTTCTTTGGTCAGACCGGCATGATGCCGCAGCACGGGCGCAATCAGTAATCGCCCTGCACTATCCATCTGACACTCACTGGCATGCCCCAATAACAACCGCTGCACGCGGCGTTCCTGTGGGTTCATGCTCGACAGTCGCGACAGCTTTTGCTCAATAATTTCCCATTCAGGTAAAGGATAAAGCAGCAGGCAGGGGGAGTTGATGTCAATGGTGCAAACCAGTTGACCCGAAGCGTTCTCGATCAGCTGGTCGCGGTATCGGGTTGGTACCGATAAACGCCCCTTACTGTCGAGATTGACTAACGTTGCTCCACGGAACATGCCAGTCTCACCCCTCCTCACCACTTTAACCCACAAATTCCCACCTAAAGGAGTTTACGGAGCGAGGGAAAAGCTTGTCAAGCCAGGACTCTCTCTATACGAACCCGAAAGGGCTCTATTTACAGAGATAAACAGTCCTGGTTAATAACTGCACAACTGGCGAGGCAAAATTAACGTTATGAATATTTGTAAGAAAAAAACCGAATATGCACACTAGCGTTAAGGCTCACTCAATATCATCGCATCGAAATATAAAGTGTCAGTTTGCGACGCGGGCAGCATTTTAAGACATATTCACAGGGGATAACAGCGCCACATTCACCACAATGCGCAATGAACGAACCGGCTGGCAGGCAAGCACGCTGGAGCAGGGGAAAAACGTCTGAATATTCATCGACCGGGCAGCTTTGTAACAAAACAATACAAAGACAGGCTTTATAAATCGTATAAATGTTCTTTCAAAGGCATTTTAAAACGCCTGAAAGAATAAAAAAAATAGCAGGTTCTGATTCCTAAGGAATCGTCCTAATTTTTCTCCGGGAATTATTTGACCGAATTATCCAGAAAAAAGAGGGGGCAGTTTTCGCTGCCCCGTCTCATTTCATTAATGGCGGCTTAAAATTCCGCGACGGTAGAGATTACGTTTGATGCGCGTCAGCCCCGGCTTCGGTTTACGTGGTTCATCAAGGCTCGCGAGAACGATCTCCAGCACGCGCTCCGCCACATCACGATGGCGCTGCGCGACGGCCAGGACCGGACATTGCAGGAAGTCGAGCAGTTCGTTATCACCGAAGGTGGCGATAGCGAGATCGGAAGGCAGCTTACCATCCCGACGCAAAGTGACATCCATCACCCCCTGCAGCAATGCAAATGAAGTGGTGAACAGCGCCTGAGGCATCGGGTGCGTCTCCAGCCATTTCTCGAACAGCTGCGCAGCGGCTTCGCGTTCATAACTGTTGGCATAAAGGTAGTGAACCTCGCGCGGGTCGTCTTTCCACGCCGTTCTGAAGCCTTGCTCACGCAGGAAACTCACAGAAAGCTCAGGCAACGCCCCAAGATAGAGCACGGTTTCAGCCGGGAAGGTTCTCAGCTCCGCGGCCAGCATTTCCGCGTCATCCTGATCGGCACCAACGACACTGGTAAAATGCTCTCTGTCCAGGGCGCGATCCAGTGCAACGATTGGGAACGGATCGTTCGCCCAGCGTTGATAGAAGGGATGCTCGGGTGGCAAGGAGGTCGAAACGATGATCGCATCAACCTGACGCTGGAGCAGATGCTCAATACAGCGCATTTCGTTATCAGGCTGATCTTCAGAGCAGGCAATCAGGAGCTGATAGCCCCGCTGGCGAGCCTGACGTTCAAGATAGTTAGCGATGCGGGTGTAGCTGGTGTTTTCCAGATCGGGGATCACCAGACCAATCGATCGGGTGCGCCCGGCACGTAATCCCGCTGCGACAGCATTCGGGTGGTAGTTGTGCTCACGAACCACCGCCATGACTTTCTCAACGGTTTTGTCGCTGACACGGTACTGCTTTGCTTTACCGTTAATCACATAGCTGGCCGTAGTTCGTGACACGCCGGCTAGCCGGGCGATTTCATCCAGTTTCACAATTGCCCCTTAAAAAAAGAAAAGAGTCCATGGCCCTGTCAAGGTTATGGTTAAATCTTTTAACATCTAAACGCAGAATAGCTTTCGCGGCAACCGCTTTTATCTGTGTTATCGGCGTATTACGCAAAAAAAAGCCCGGCTTTGGTGACCGGGCTGAAAGAGGCGAACCTTATTGCCTGCTAACGCATGATTTTCTCGCCGCGCGAAAGACCGACAACGCCCGACCGCGCAACTTCAACAATTTTTGCTACATCCCTTACGGACGCCAGGAATGCATCCAGCTTGTCACTCGTTCCCACCAGCTGAACCGTATATAAAGAAGGGGTGACGTCAATAATCTGCCCACGGAAGATATCCGCGTTGCGTTTAACCTCTTCACGGCCGTAACCACTGGCCTGAATTTTCACCAGCATGACCTCACGTTCTACATAGGCCCCTTGCCCCAGTTCGCTCACGCGCAGAACATCGACAAGTTTGTGTAACTGTTTCTCGATCTGCTCAAGCACCTTGGCGTCGCCGACGGTCTGAATCGTCATGCGCGACAGCGTAGGATCCTCGGTAGGGGCAACGGTCAGGCTCTCAATGTTGTAGCCGCGTTGTGCAAAGAGTCCAATAACGCGTGACAGTGCACCAGACTCGTTTTCCAGTAATACAGATAATATCCGGCGCATATCAGGTTCTCTCCGTTTTACTTAACCACATTTCGTCCATACCACCACCGCGAATATGCATCGGATAAACGTGCTCTGTGCCATCGACAATGACATCCATGAAAACAAGGCGGTTATTTTTGACGTGTTCAAGCGCTTCAGCAAGTTTCGCTTCCAGCTCTGCCGGCTCGGTCACCCGCATCCCGACATGACCATAGGCTTCGGCCAGACGAACAAAATCCGGCAGCGATTTCATGTAGGAGTGAGAATGGCGGCCAGAGTAGATCATATCCTGCCACTGCTTCACCATACCGAGATAACCGTTATTCAGGTTGAGAACCAGGACCGGCAGTTCATATTGCAACGCGGTGGAGAGTTCCTGGATATTCATCTGAATGCTGCCGTCTCCCGTCACGCAAACGACGGTTTCATTCGGCAGCGCAAGCTTCACGCCCAGCGCGGCAGGTAACCCAAAACCCATTGTCCCCAGACCACCAGAGTTAATCCAGTGACGTGGTTTATCAAACGGATAATAAAGCGCGGCAAACATCTGATGCTGACCTACATCAGAGGTGACATAGGCTTCACCTTTCGTCAGACGCCAGAGGGTTTCGATCACCGCCTGCGGCTTAATGTTTTCGCTTTGGGTATCGTATTTCAGACACTGACGTGCTCGCCACAACTCGATCTGTTGCCACCAGTCGCGGATCTCATCCAACGGTTGTGAAGGGGTTTCCTGCGATAGCACATCCAGCATTTGCTCCAGAACCTGTCGTGCATCCCCAACGATCGGCACATCCGCCGGTACCGTTTTCGAAATAGACGTAGGATCGATATCAATATGCAGCACGGTGGCGTTCGGGCAGTACTTCGCCAGATTGTTGGTCGTGCGATCGTCAAAGCGCACGCCAACGGCAAAGATCACATCCGAATGATGCATCGTCATGTTAGCTTCATAGGTACCGTGCATGCCCAACATACCCAGAGCCTGGCGGTGCGTTGCCGGGAAGGCGCCCAGTCCCATCAGTGACGAGGCGACAGGAAGATTCAATTTTTCGATCAGCTCACGCAGTTGCGCTTCACAGGCTGAGTTAACCGCGCCACCGCCGACATAGACCACCGGCTTTTTCGCAGCCAGAAGCGTGTGTAACGCACGTTTGATCTGGCCTTTGTGGCCCTGTGTCGTTGGGTTGTAGGAGCGCATGCTTACCGTTTCCGGCCAGACATACGGCAGCTTGTTTGCCGGGTTAAGAATATCTTTTGGCAGATCGACCACCACAGGACCAGGACGCCCACTGGCTGCCAGCCAGAAGGCTTTTTTCAGTACGCCGGGAATGTCTTCGGTTTGCTTCACCAGGAAACTGTGCTTCACTACGGGGCGTGAAATCCCCACCATGTCGCACTCCTGAAATGCATCGTAGCCAATCAGTGACGTTGCGACCTGCCCGGATAGAATGACCAGCGGGATGGAGTCCATATAGGCTGTCGCAATGCCGGTAATTGCATTCGTCGCGCCGGGGCCGGAGGTGACCAATACCACGCCCACTTCACCCGTCGCACGCGCCAGTCCGTCAGCCATGTGCACCGCCGCCTGCTCGTGGCGCACCAAAACATGGTCAATGCCGCCTACCGTATGAAGCGCATCATAAATATCCAGAACTGCGCCTCCAGGGTAGCCGAACACCTGCTTAACGCCCTGATCGATTAACGATCGGACGACCATTTCCGCGCCAGACAACATCTCCATGCTTTGCCTCCAGGCATTGTGTTATAGACGGACTGCAGAATTCATTTCCACACCGTCTTACGATCGTGATGAACCGATCTTATATATTGCAGAGTGATCGTTACCTTAACCGCTCGTTTTGAGGCAGGCAATTAGCAAACAGGACGTGGCAAACGGGGTCAGAAGCACAAAAAGCAGCGTTACAGGGAGGATATGGTTAATTACACTGTGATTCGTTCGTGAGGTGATAAATCATCGCTGAAAAGCGCAACCTTTCAGGAAATCATCTATTTTTGCGAAGCTGGCAGCAGCCAGAAAAAATAACAACAGCACAAAATACCGCAAATGAAAAAATACGCAGGATAAACCACACACGCCGATGTGATTTATCCTGACGCGCTTATCGGCGGCAAATGCTAATAAGCAGCTCTTCCATCCACTGATGGCCTTTATCCCGGCCTGCGGCTTCATGCCAGGAAAGATAACAGGTACGGCTATTGAGCTTGAGCGGCAACGGCAGGATTTGCAGATTTAAGGGTTCCGAAAACTCCTCTGCCAGCCAACGCGGGGCAATAGCGACCAGATGGGTCTGGGAAACCACATTTAAGACGCTGACCATGGCCATTCCCTGATAAGCCACGCTCGCCTGTTTATCCGCAGTGTCATACCACGGCAGACTAAATGAGGCGTATCGGTCGAGGGCAACAACAGCATGCTGCTCGTTATAAACATCACTTTCGCGCAGCGGCATATTCATTCGTGGATGTTTTTTGCTGGCGACCAATACCATTTCATCTTTAAATAGCGGCACACAGGAAAATTCCGGACGACGGAACTCTTCGTATCCCAGAACGAATTCTGTTTCCTGATATCGAAGCTGATGTTCTGTGTTCTGATTAAGAGAAGATTTAAATACCAGCTGAATATTGGGCGCAATTTCTTCCACTTTATTGTAGATCACGGACGTCAAATAATTATCTAACGGGCTACATACACAAAGATGGAAAACACGCTCACTGCTTAAGGGCTCAAAACCCGATCCCGGCAGCTCATTTTGCACCAACTGTAACGCCTGGCGGATAGAGCCAAACAGCTGAAATGCACGCGCCGTGGGTTGAATCCCCCTGCCATAACGAACAAACAATTCGTCATTAAACATCACTTTAAGCCGGGATACCGCATTGCTGACGGCAGGCTGCGACATCCCCAGAGACTGCGCTGCCCGCGTGATATTCTGTTCCTGCATCACCGCGTCAAACACGGTCAACAGATTGAGATCCACGGTGCGTAACTGAGGTTTAACCCCATTATAACCCTGAGGTTGATTAATATTATTTTCTGGCACTCCTGGCTCCACTGTCACGCTAAACTCCCTTTGCCAAATTACAGTAATAATTTCGAAAAATATGATTTACCATGCAGATACAACCAGCGAAAGAGAATTGTTTAAAATTCGGAAAATATAAAGAGCGCATCATCAAAAGGGTGACTTCGCCCAGGTCATTGATGGTGAGATGAAATTCGGCATAAATGATATCAATGACATTATGGTTTGCATGAAACCATAATCAAGACAAATACACAATCGCCCTTCGGTTAATGATAACTTAAGTATTATTAAACTATTCACGTGAGCCATGCCAAACAATTAACAAACTCGCATCATTGCTCACGCTTTATTTACTGCAGTTTTATTTGCAGCACTAATAAATCAATGAAATTAAAAACAATTCTTCTCAGGGCTCATCCATTGCAGACGTATGTTGAATTGATACTAATTATATTTAAATCGTTCCGGAGATGAATCTCCAGTCCAAAAATAGACTTTTCAAAAGGCATGAAAGATAAAAACCAGCACAATTAGCTAAATAAAATTCTCTGGAACATCGTGCGATCGGGGTCGTTTTTGTTGTCAGGGGTTGACATCAACCCCCATATCCAGTACCACTAAAAGCATATTGAATTTAACGGAGCACGATTCATGATTCGCACCATTCGTTTCACCGGTCTACTACTACTAAACGCATCCTCTGTGCGCGGTAGACTGGCGGGCGAAATTCAGCGTTGAATCGTCACCAGTAAGACTAAAAACCCGCGCCACTGCGCGGGTTTTTTTATGCTCGTAGCAAGGCGCCCTAAGACTGACAAGGACCTAACCCATGAGCCAGCAAGTCATTATTTTTGATACCACTTTACGTGACGGTGAACAGGCATTACAGGCGAGCCTGAGTGTGAAAGAGAAGCTGCAGATTGCGCTGGCTCTCGAACGTATGGGTGTCGACGTGATGGAGGTGGGTTTCCCGGTCTCTTCTCCGGGTGATTTCGAATCGGTACAGACCATCGCCCGTACCATCAAAAACAGCCGCGTCTGTGGTCTGGCACGCTGCGTTGAGAAAGATATCGACGTTGCCGCCGAGTCACTGAAAGTGGCTGAAGCATTCCGTATTCATACTTTTATTGCCACCTCCCCCATGCATATTGCCACCAAGTTGCGCAGCACCCTCGACGAGGTGATTGAGCGCGCGGTCTACATGGTCAAACGCGCGCGCAACTACACGGATGATGTTGAATTCTCATGTGAAGACGCAGGCCGCACGCCAATTGAGGATCTAGCGCGCGTGGTGGAAGCCGCCATTAATGCCGGGGCCAAAACCATCAACATCCCGGATACCGTCGGCTACACCATGCCGTTTGAGTTCTCCAACATCATTACTGGCTTGTATGATCGTGTGCCAAACATTGATAAGGCAATTATCTCTGTTCATACCCACGACGATTTAGGCCTGGCGGTCGGCAACGCCATCGCCGCTGTTCACGCCGGTGCCCGTCAGGTAGAAGGTGCGATGAACGGTATCGGGGAACGCGCAGGCAACTGTTCCCTGGAAGAAGTGATCATGGCGATCAAAGTGCGCAAAGACATCATGAACGTGAATACCAGCATCAATCACAATGAAATCTGGCGTACCAGCCAGACCGTCAGCCAGATTTGCAACATGCCGATCCCCGCCAACAAGGCGATTGTCGGTACCGGCGCATTCGCGCACTCTTCCGGTATCCACCAGGATGGCGTACTGAAAAACCGCGAAAACTACGAAATCATGACCCCGGAATCGATCGGTCTGAACCAGGTTCAGTTGAATCTGACCTCCCGCTCCGGCCGTGCGGCAGTGAAACATCGTATGGAAGAGATGGGTTACAAGGACAGCGATTACAACATGGATCAGTTGTACGACGCGTTCCTGAAGCTGGCCGACAAAAAAGGTCAGGTGTTCGACTATGACCTGGAAGCACTGGCCTTCATTAATAAACAGCAGGAAGAGCCAGAGCATTTCCGTCTGGATTACTTCAGCGTGCAGTCCGGCTCCAGCGATATCGCCACGGCATCCATCAAGCTGGCCTGCGGGGATGAGATAAAAGCGGAAGCGGCAAACGGCAATGGTCCTGTCGATGCTATCTACCAGGCGATTAACCGCGTCACCGAATACGACGTGGAGTTGGTCAAATATGACCTGACGGCCAAAGGCCATGGCAAAGATGCACTCGGTCAGGTGGATATCGTGGTCAATTATAACGGCCGTCGCTTCCACGGCGTGGGTCTGGCGACCGATATCGTCGAATCCTCTGCGAAAGCGATGGTACATGTCCTGAACAATATCTGGCGTGCCGCTGAAGTCGAAAAAGAGTTGCAACGCAAAGCTCAGAATAAAGAGAACAACAAGGAAACCGTGTAATGTCGAAGAATTACCATATTGCTGTGTTGCCGGGTGACGGTATTGGCCCGGAAGTGATGGCACAGGCGCTGAAAGTACTGGAAGCCGTTCGCTCGCGTTTTGCGATGAAAATTACCACCAGCCACTACGACGTGGGCGGTATAGCTATCGATAATCACGGTACGCCGCTGCCAAAAGCAACGGTAGAGGGTTGCGAGAACGCCGATGCCGTCCTGTTTGGTTCCGTGGGTGGCCCGAAATGGGAACACCTGCCACCCGCAGAGCAGCCAGAGCGCGGCGCGTTGCTGCCGCTGCGTAAACATTTCAAGCTGTTCAGTAACCTGCGTCCGGCTAAGCTGTATCAGGGTCTGGAAGAGTTCTGCCCGCTGCGCGCGGATATCGCCGCTAACGGCTTCGACATTCTGTGCGTGCGTGAGCTGACCGGCGGGATCTATTTCGGTCAGCCAAAAGGCCGTGAAGGCAGCGGCCAGCATGAAAAAGCGTTCGACACCGAGGTCTATCACCGTTTCGAAATTGAACGTATCGCCCATATCGCTTTTGAGTCAGCACGCAAACGCCGCCATAAAGTCACCTCTATCGACAAAGCGAATGTGCTGCAGTCTTCCATCTTATGGCGTGAGATCGTCAGCGAAGTTGCTAAGCATTATCCTGACGTTGAGCTGTCGCATATGTACATCGATAACGCGACAATGCAGCTGATTAAAGATCCGTCCCAGTTTGACGTGCTGCTGTGCTCCAACCTGTTCGGCGATATCCTCTCGGATGAGTGCGCGATGATCACCGGCTCTATGGGCATGCTGCCGTCAGCGAGCCTGAACGAAGAAGGCTTTGGCCTGTACGAGCCTGCTGGCGGCTCCGCGCCGGATATCGCAGGTAAAAACATCGCTAACCCGATTGCGCAGATCCTCTCCCTGGCTCTGCTGCTGCGCTACAGCCTGGATGCAGGCGATGCGGCAACCGCAATTGAGAACGCCATTAATCGCGCGTTAGAAGAAGGCGTCCGTACCGGTGATTTAGCACGCGGCACGGCGGCAGTCAGTACCGATGAAATGGGCGACATCATTGCCCGCTATGTCGCTGAAGGGGTGTAATCATGGCGAAGACGTTATATGAAAAATTGTTTGATGCACACGTTGTCTATGAGGCACCAAACGAAACCCCACTGCTCTATATCGACAGGCATCTGGTACACGAAGTGACCTCCCCACAGGCATTTGATGGGTTGCGTGCGCACAAACGCCCGGTACGTCAGCCGGGTAAAACCTTCGCGACAATGGATCACAACGTTTCCACCCAGACCAAAGATATCAATGCGTCGGGCGAAATGGCGCGTATCCAGATGCAGGAGTTGATCAAGAACTGTAACGAGTTTGGCGTCGAGCTCTACGATCTGAACCATCCGTATCAGGGTATCGTTCACGTGATGGGACCTGAGCAAGGGATCACCCTGCCCGGCATGACCATCGTCTGCGGCGACTCCCATACCGCAACGCACGGCGCGTTTGGTGCACTGGCGTTCGGTATTGGCACCTCTGAAGTTGAGCATGTTCTGGCTACGCAGACCCTTAAACAGGGCCGAGCCAAAACCATGAAGATTGAAGTGAAAGGCAAAGCCGCGCCGGGGATCACCGCGAAAGACATCGTGCTGGCCATCATCGGTAAAACGGGCAGTGCCGGCGGCACCGGGCACGTTGTTGAGTTCTGCGGTGACGCTATTCAGGCGCTGAGCATGGAAGGTCGTATGACTCTGTGCAATATGGCCATCGAGATGGGGGCCAAAGCAGGCCTGGTGGCACCGGATGAAACCACCTTCAACTATGTAAAAGGGCGTCTGCACGCACCAAAAGGTCAGGATTACGCTGACGCCGTCGCGTACTGGAAAACCCTGAAAACCGATGATGACGCGGTTTTTGATACCGTTGTTACCTTGCAGGCGGAGGAGATTGCCCCGCAGGTGACCTGGGGAACCAATCCGGGTCAGGTCATTTCCGTGAATGACACCATTCCCGATCCGGCCTCATTTACCGATCCGGTCGAACGCGCCAGTGCTGAAAAAGCGCTGGCGTATATGGGTCTCAAACCCGGTGTGCCGTTGACCGATGTGACCATCGACAAAGTCTTTATCGGCTCCTGCACCAACTCGCGTATCGAAGATTTACGCGCTGCGGCGGAGATCGCCAAAGGCCGTAAAGTGGCACCCGGCGTACAGGCGCTGGTTGTACCAGGCTCTGGTCCGGTAAAAGCGCAGGCGGAAGCCGAAGGCCTGGATAAGATCTTTATCGAAGCAGGCTTCGAGTGGCGCTTGCCTGGCTGCTCCATGTGTCTGGCCATGAACAATGACCGCCTGAATCCGGGCGAACGTTGTGCCTCCACCAGTAACCGTAACTTTGAAGGTCGTCAGGGCCGCGGTGGACGCACCCATCTGGTCAGCCCGGCGATGGCCGCCGCTGCGGCAGTTACCGGCCATTTCGCCGATATTCGCAGCCTGAAATAAGGAGACAATCATGGCAGAGAAATTTACCCAACATACAGGCCGGGTTGTCCCTCTGGACGCCGCTAACGTCGATACTGATGCGATCATCCCGAAGCAATTTTTGCAGAAGGTCACCCGCACCGGATTTGGTGCTCATCTGTTTAACGACTGGCGTTTTCTGGATGATAAAGGTCAGGTACCTGACCCGGAATTTGTGCTGAATTTCCCGGAATATAAAGGCGCCTCCATTCTGCTGGCACGGGAAAACTTTGGCTGCGGCTCCTCACGTGAGCACGCACCATGGGCGCTGACCGACTACGGCTTTAAAGTGGTGATCGCCCCGAGCTTTGCGGATATCTTCTACGGCAACAGCTTCAACAACCAGCTGCTGCCGGTGACGCTGAGTGACGAGCAAGTGGATGAATTGTTCGCGCTGGTTAAGGCAAATCCGGGCATGTCGTTTGAAGTGGATCTGGAAGCGGAAGTGGTGAAAGCCGGGGATAAGACCTACAGCTTCAGCATCGATGCCTTCCGTCGCCACTGCATGCTGAACGGTCTGGACAGCATTGGCCTGACGCTTCAGCATGAAGACGCCATCTCCGCATACGAGAAAAAACAGCCTGCGTTTATGGGCTAAAGGCAATGGCCCGCACGATGCGGGCCATTGATAAGGGTGCGTTGAGGCTCAACCACTCTGGAGAGGCGGGGAACTTTCCCCGCCCATACCGCTAACGTTTTGCTTCGTAAGCCAACACTGCTGCCAGCTCTGTTTTCTCCTGTCTGAAATGCAGTTCACACAGTGAATCACGCACCATCCAGGTGAAGATCAACAGCGTTGTACAGATCAGAAACAAACCTAACAGCAGAGTACGTTTTGGCATTCCAGCCTCCTTATTGCTTTTCGGCAATGAAGAGACTAACCTCGCAATGTTGGTTGTGAAGTTGGTCTCCCCATCAGTTTTTTGATGTGGGACTCTCCACTGTTTGCCTCTTGCGAAAGCCTGAGGCAAACAGCCTCAAGCACCCGCCACGCACTCTATTTGTCTTCTTAAACCCTGTCAGAAAATCGTTTCATTTCGTGAAGGCGCCTTCCAGAATCAGACGTCTTTTACGCGCCAGGTCAGCATCAGCGTGACAATCGACGTTAGTGCAATCATCCAGTACACCGACCCATGTCCATAGCTTTGCGACAACGCCCCCTGAATCACCCCCGCCAGAATTACCCCCGTAGAGATACTGTTGGTAAAGAGTGTGGTCGCCGACCCTGCCCGCCCGGGCATTAAATCCTGGAACCAGAGCATCCCTATCCCGGCCACGATCCCGATAAACACAGCATTAAACAGCTGCAGCGCCAGCAACGCCTCTCGTGAATGGAAGAAAATCAGCCCCAGGTAAAAAAGCACTCCGGCCGCTACGGCTATCAGCATCATCCGGCGTTTCCCGAGATGTTTGACGTAGTATCCCGCCAGAATCATCGCCGGAATTTCCAGCCCGGCGGCCGTCCCCATTAAGATCCCCGCGAGCTTATCCGGCAGCCCCAGATCGCTGCTGATCCACAGCGGCATATCGATGATATACATGGTGTTGCAGGTCCACATCAACGTGGAGGCGATAAACAGCATACGGACGTTTTTATCCTGCCAGCCGCTCACCTGAGTAATCGGTTTATCCGCTGTCTGTTCGACACGCGCCACTGACGGCAGCACAAAGGCAATCAGTGCCAGGCTAATGGCAAAAATCCCCGCAGCGATGGAAAACATGGCGGTAAATCCGTAATTCAACGCCAGCATAAAGGCCAGCGGCGGACCAATAACCCATGCAAGAGAGAGCTGCGCACGCATCACCGAGCTAAACATCACTACTTCCCGCGCCGAATTGTCGGCATATTCCCGGGCCAGCGCGAACAGCTGCGGCATGGCGGTATTCGCCAGTGAAGCCAGCAGCACGCCGCAGGTGATCAGCGTCAGGTAGTGACGATTAAAGGCAAACAGCAGTGCGTTACCCACAGCCATGGCGCAACAAAAGAGGATCAACTTGCGGCGATCGCCCTGGTTGTCGGATCGTTTCGCCAGCCCCAGGCTCACCAGGATCCCGGCGATGGCGTTCACGGTATAAAACAGGCCGACCCAAAACGGCTGCGCCCCCACCTCCCGGCTGAGAAAAAGACTCAGCGTCGGTGCCTGCAGCGCCCCCGCCACGCCCATCATAAAGGCCACCAGCATAAAAGCGGCATACACGCCGTTCAGGCGTCGCCCCATCGTCATTAACCAGAGCATCTGCAAGTCCTTGTGAAAGCGAATCGAAATTGGGTGAAAGAATAAACGAAAAAAGCCAGCAAAAAACATTTTGCTGGCGGGTGATAAGCACCAATACTCAGTCACACATGATCGAGGCGAGTTAGCGAGAAGAGGTCGGTTTCGTAACGTCCCACTGCATCAGTTCTTCTAACATTTTCAGCCGTTGCTCAGCACACTGACGGGCCAGCCAGGACGTTCCTTTTGTCGCTGAAAAGTACTGCTGATAAAACTGACGAGCGGTAGACCTCTTCATAATGTACCTCCTCACTTCATCGGGAATCATTATTGGCTTAATATAGGGATTAATAAATTGCTGATTTTTTGTCAGGAGTTCCCCTTTTATGCCTTCTGGTCGTCTGCAACAACAATTCATCCGCCTCTGGCAGTGCTGCGAAGGGCAATCGCAGGAGACCACGCTTAACGAACTGGCTGAACTCCTTAACTGCTCCCGACGTCATATGCGCACGCTGCTTAACAGCATGCAGCAACAGGGCTGGTTAAACTGGGAAGCCGAAGCGGGACGCGGCAAACGCTCACGCCTGACCTTTCTCTATACCGGGCTGGCCTTGCAGCAACAGCGAGCAGAAGACCTGCTGGAACAGGACAGAATCGATCAGCTGGTGCAACTGGTAGGCGATAAAGCCGCAGTACGTCAGATGCTGGTCTCCCATCTTGGGCGGAGTTTTCGTCAGGGCCGCCACATTCTGCGGGTGCTCTACTATCGCCCGATGAAGAATCTGCTCCCCGGCACGGCCTTACGCCGCTCAGAAACCCATATGGCGCGACAAATATTCAGCGGCCTGACGCGAATAAATGAGGAAAATGGGGAACTGGAAGCTGATATTGCGCACCACTGGCAGCAACTCTCCCCACGTCACTGGCGCTTTTTCTTACGTCCAGGCATCCACTTTCACCACGGCCGCGAGCTGGAAATGCGCGATGTCATCGCCTCACTGGAACGTGCCCGCAAGCTTCCGCTTTATTCGCATATTTCACGCGTTCACTCCCCCACCGCCTGGACGCTGGATATTGAACTGTCTCAGCCGGATAAATGGCTCCCCTGGCTGCTGGGGTATGTCCCATCAATGATTTTGCCAGGAGAGTGGGAATCGCTGCACAATTTTGCCAGCCAGCCCATTGGCACCGGGCCCTATGCCGTGTCGCGTAACACCAATAACCAGCTGAAAATTCGCGCGTTTGATGACTATTTTGGCTACCGTGCGCTGATCGACGAAGTGAACGTCTGGGTATTACCGGATCTCAATGAAGAGCTCAGCGCCGGGCTGACGCTTGAAGGCCCCACAACGGGCGAAAAGGCGGTGGAAAGCCGCCTTGAGGAGGGCTGCTACTACCTGCTGTTTGACAGCCGCACCCACCGCGGGGCCAATCAGGCGGTACGCAAATGGATCAGCCATGTCTTATCTCCTTCCAATCTGATTTACCATGCGGAAGAACAGTATCAGACGTACTGGTTCCCGGCGTACGGGTTGCTTCCTCGCTGGCATCATGCCCGGCCTGCCCACTGTGACAAACCGGCAGGGCTGGAGTCTGTTACCCTGACCTACTACCGCGAGCACGTGGAACACCGTTTTATCGCCAGGATCATGACCAGACTGCTGGCTGCAGAAGGCGTCCGGCTGGACATCAGGGAAGTGGACTATGACGAATGGCACCAGGGGGAACTGACCAGCGATATCTGGCTGAACAGCGCCAACTTCACCCTGCCGCTCGATTTCTCGCTCTTCTCACACCTGTATGAAGTCCCGCTGATCCAGCACTGTATCGATCGGGACTGGCAGCAGGATGCGGCGCAGTGGCGCGCGGGTGAGATGAACCTGGCCACCTGGTGTCAGGCGCTGCTGGCCGAACAGGCAATCGTGCCGCTGATCCACCACTGGCTGATGATCCAGGGCCAGCGCAGTATGCGGGGGCTACGGATGAATACGCTGGGCTGGTTTGATTTTAAATCCGCCTGGTTTGCGCCACCAGAGCCATAACACTTTCGTAATATTCGCCAAATCATTACAATAGCGCCGTTCTCAACGGGGTGCTGCATCACTGATGTGCGCTGAGATAATACCCGTCGAACCTGATCCGGATAACGCCGGCGAAGGGATTTGAGGCTGTCGCTCAAAATCCTTTGCCACTCAACCTTGAGGTGCAAAGTGTTAAAAAAAGTGCTTCCCCTGCTGGCGCTGTTTGCGCTACCTGCTTTCGCAAAACCCGTCCTGACGGTCTACACCTACGACTCCTTTTCAGCCGACTGGGGCCCAGGCCCGGTCGTCAAAAAAGCCTTTGAAGCCGACTGCAACTGCGAACTGAAATTCGTGGCGCTGGAAGATGGCGTCTCGCTGCTTAACCGTCTGCGTATGGAAGGTAAAAACAGCAAGGCCGACGTGGTACTCGGCCTGGATAACAACCTGCTGGATGCGGCCTCGCAAACGAAACTGTTCGCCAAAAGCGGCGTAGCGGCAGATGCGGTTAACGTGCCGGGCGGCTGGAAAAACGACACCTTTGTGCCGTTCGATTACGGATATTTTGCGTTTGTTTATGACAAAAACAAGCTGAAGAATCCGCCGAAAAGCCTGAAGGAGCTGGTGGAAAGCGACCAGAAATGGCGCGTGATTTATGAAGATCCGCGCACCAGCACGCCGGGTCTGGGGCTGCTGCTGTGGATGCAGAAGGTATACGGTGATAAAACGCCGGAGGCGTGGCAGAAGCTGGCCGCCAAAACCGTGACCGTCACCAAAGGCTGGAGCGAAGCCTATGGCCTGTTCCTGAAAGGGGAGAGCGACCTGGTGCTGAGCTACACCACCTCCCCGGCTTATCACATTATCGCCGAGAAGAAAGACAATTACGCCGCCGCTGATTTCGCTGAAGGTCATTATCTGCAGGTGGAAGTGGCTGCCCGCACTGCCGCCAGCAAGCAGCCGGAACTGGCCGAGAAGTTCCTGAAATTCGTGGTCTCCCCGGCGTTCCAGAATGCGATCCCAACGGGTAACTGGATGTATCCGGTGACCAACGTGACGCTACCTGCTGGCTTTGAGCAACTGACCAAACCGCAAACCTCGCTGGAGTTTACGCCGCAGCAGGTCGCCGCGCAGCGAGCAACATGGGTAAGTGAATGGCAACGCGCCGTCAGCCGCTAATTCCCGGCTGGTTATTTCCCGGACTGCTCGCCGCGGTAGTGATGGTGGCGGTCAGTCTGGGTGCTTTTCTGGCATTGTGGTTTAACGCGCCGGAGAGTGATCTGCTCTCTCTCTGGCACGACAGCTATCTCTGGCACGTCATCCGGTTCTCTTTCTGGCAGGCGTTTCTCTCTGCCCTGCTGTCGGTGATCCCGGCCATTTTTCTTGCGCGGGCGCTCTACCGCAGACGCTTCCCCGGCAGGGAGGCGCTGTTGAGACTGTGTGCCATGACGCTGATCCTGCCCGTCCTGGTGGCGGTATTTGGGATCCTGAGCGTGTATGGTCGTCAGGGCTGGCTGGCCGCCCTCTTTAACCTGCTTGGTCTGGAGTGGACCTTCTCCCCTTACGGACTCAAAGGTATTCTGCTGGCGCACATCTTTTTCAACATGCCCATGGCGACCCGGCTTTTTTTACAGGCGCTGGAGGCTATCCCCGGCGAGCAGCGTCAGCTTGCGGCACAGCTGGGTATGCGCGGCTGGTCATTCTTCCGCTTTGTCGAATGGCCGTGGCTGCGCCGTCAAATCCCTCCGGTTGCGGCGCTGATCTTCATGCTCTGTTTTGCCAGTTTCGCCACCGTGCTTTCTCTTGGTGGTGGACCACAGGCGACCACCATCGAACTGGCGATTTACCAGGCGCTGAGTTACGACTACGACCCCGGCCGCGCTGCGCTTCTGGCTCTGGTACAGATGCTGTGCTGTCTTGTGCTGGTCCTGCTGAGTCAGCGTCTGAGCAAAGCCATTCCACCGGGCAGTCATCAGATTACAGGCTGGCGCGATCCACAGGACAGCCTGCACAGCCGAATCGCGGATGTGATGTTGATCGTACTGGCCCTGCTGTTGCTTCTGCCACCGCTGATGGCCGTCATCGTCGATGGCGTTAACCTTAACCTCGTCTCCGTGTTGCAACAGCCCGTCCTCTGGCAGGCGACCTGGACATCCTTGCGCATCGCACTGGCTGCCGGGCTATTGTGTGTCGTGCTGACCATGATGCTGCTGTGGAGCAGTCGCGAACTTTATGCGCGCCAGGCGCGCAAAGCCGGACAAGCGCTGGAGCTGACGGGGATGTTAATCCTCGCAATGCCGGGCATCGTCCTGGCAACCGGCTTCTTTTTATTGTTCAACAGTACGGTTGGTCTGCCGGAAAGCGCCGACGGAATCGTGATTTTTACCAACGCCCTGATGGCCATTCCCTATGCGCTGAAGGTGCTGGAAAACCCCATGCGCGACGTTAACAGCCGTTACGCTTTGCTGTGTCAGTCGCTTGGTATACAGGGCTGGCGCCGGTTAAAGGTGGTTGAACTGCGAGCGCTGAAACGCCCGCTTGCTCAGGCGCTGGCCTTCGCTTGTGTGCTCTCCATTGGTGACTTTGGTGTGGTGGCGCTCTTTGGCAATGAAGATTTCCGCACGCTGCCATACTGGTTGTATCAGCAGATCGGCTCCTACCGCAGCCAGGAGGGGGCCGTCACGGCGCTGTTGCTGCTGTTGCTGTGCTTTGCCTTATTTACCGTTATCGAAAAACTTCCGGGGCGCAATGTTAAAACTGACTGATGTCACCTGGCTCTACCAACACCTGCCTATGCGTTTCAGCCTGTCGGTAAGCCCGGGTGAGATGATTGCCGTGCTTGGCCCAAGCGGGGCAGGGAAAAGTACCTTACTCAATCTGATTGCCGGTTTTCTGCAACCGGCAAGCGGGTCGATAATGATTGAAAACAACGACCATACCTACACCCCGCCCGCCAGGCGTCCGGTCTCGATGCTGTTCCAGGAAAATAACCTATTCACCCATCTGACGGTGCGGCAAAACATCGCGCTGGGTATGGATCCGGGGCTGAAACTGAACGACGCACAGTGCCAGAAGCTGGAAATTATTGCCGGGCAGATGGGCATTACCACGTTTATTGACCGGCTCCCCGGAGAGCTCTCTGGCGGACAACGTCAGCGCGTGGCGCTGGCTCGCTGTCTGGTTCGCGAGCAGCCGATACTGCTGCTGGATGAGCCCTTCTCTGCACTCGATCCCGCGCTGCGTCAGGAGATGCTCGCCCTGGTACAGGAGGTCTGCCAGCGTCAGCAACTGACGATGCTGATGGTGTCACACAGTATTGAAGATGCCGCACGCATCGCCCCGCGATCGGTGGTGATCGCGGAGGGTCGGATCGTGTGGGATGGTGAAACCGAAGAGTTGATGAGTGGTAAAGCAAGCGCGTCGCACCTGCTGGGGATCCTTAACGGCTGACCACCTTCAACAGGATCTCACCGTACACTGGCATCAGCGGGTGGCGAATCAGCGCGATCAGCGCCACGATGGCAACGCCCAGCGTCAGCGGCGCCAGCCACAGCAAGCGCGAGCGAGGCAGATAGCGCGTCAGACGATCGACATTCGCTTTCGCGCTGCGCCATAGCCGCCAGCACAACCATGCAGCGAGCCATAACAGCAGCGCTGTTGCCAGCAATAACCATTTAAAGCCACCGCTCTGCACATCGTCAGGAATATCAATTGCCGCCCCCGCCAGGATCCCCGGCAGGAAGTAGAACGGCGGCCAGAAGACGCAGCCGATAATGTTCGGCAAAACGAATTTTGCGACGGGCAGATCCAGCATCCCGGCGACCATCGGCACCAGCGGACGCGTTGGCCCGACAAAGCGTCCGACGAGGATCGTAAACATGCTGTGCTGATGCAACGCATGCTCGGTTTTATCCAGCAACGCTTTGTTCTTCTTCATAAAAGACCAGCGGTGCAGCGGCTTCTTGAAACGCCAGCCCAGCCAGAAGGAGATCCAGTCGCCCAGTAAGCAGCCGATCATACCGGCCAGCCATGCCTGCCAGAAATTGACCTCACCGCTGCCAATCAACGCGCCCAACGCCGCCATCATCACCGTACCAGGCAGGATCAGCCCAACCAGCGCCAGCGATTCCAGAAACGCCACCAGCGCAACGGCGATAAGCGAATACATAACGGACTGGGTAATAAAATGTTCCAGCAATGCCTGCATAACTATTCCGGTCAGAAAACGAATCAGGGATTCTGCTTAGCGCCCTGCACCGCGTCAAGACAACAATTGTCTGAATAGTTTACAGGTTGCTTCCGTTGTTCACCTGCTTGTTTATCTTTTTTTACCGTTTATTCACATCCCGCCCGGAATTCACTGGGGCTGGCACCAGTGCATTTTTTAAATACGCGGGAAAAATAGAGCTGATCTTCAAAGCCCACATTGCGCCCGACGGTGGCAATGGGCATCCGGGTGGTGCTGAGCAGCAGTTTCGCCTGGCTGATGCGCTGATCTTCGCGCCAGCTCAGCACGCTGACACCCAACTGCTGCCGGAACAGATGCGATAGCCGCGACGGCGACAGGCAGACATGCTGGGCCACGCTGGCGATATCAAACTGGCTGTCGGCCAGGTGGTCGCTGATGTACTGGCAGGCATCACGCACACGGTTATCCAGCGGCGGATTAAGCGACGCGTTAATCGCCTCCATCCGGCGCAGTAACACCTGTTCAAGCAAATTAATCGCCAGCAGCTCAGCGTAGCGCCCACCGGCCTGCCCTGCCTCTATGATCTGGGCAAACAGCTCGCGGAACTGGGCCAGATGAGCGTCGTCCGGGCGGTAAAAACCGGTGTGTGCAAAAATGGCTGGCCACGAAAGCCACTCCTGCCAGTAGGCGCGGGGGCGGAAGTAGACCCACTGGTGATACCACTCTTTGGCATCCGGATGACGCCCGTAATGGTGGATCTCGCCAGGCGGAAACAGCAGCATATCACCGGGACGACAGACGAACTGCTGATCGTTGTTTTTGATTATCCCTTCCCCACGCACGGTCAGGTTCAGAATGTACCCTTTCATCCCAAGCGGACGGTCAACGTAAA
This sequence comes from Enterobacter cloacae complex sp. 382A5, assembly GCF_050031095.1. Classification (NCBI taxonomy): domain Bacteria; kingdom Pseudomonadati; phylum Pseudomonadota; class Gammaproteobacteria; order Enterobacterales; family Enterobacteriaceae; genus Enterobacter; species Enterobacter cloacae complex sp. 382A5. Next base: position 741,860 of record NZ_JBLGVK010000001.1, on the reverse strand, counting down.
AATCGAGATATCCCTCAGCCTCGATAGGGGTCAGCCCCGCCACCAGGTGGGCGTTAAACGAATAACCCGGCAGTAAGGGATCGTTTTGCGTTTCGGCCATAGATTCAGTTCTCCCGACGGTACTGAAGGAAACCAATTGTCCATATCGTTAAAAGCCGTATAAAAATGGCCTGCGACGAGATCCAAAAAGCATCACGTCTCTTTTACGTCCGCCATGTTTCAGCCTTCCCCCCTGATTTCTCCGCCAGAGTGGGCAGATAAGCAGTAACAAAAGTGTCTATAAGTGCGGCAGAAATGTCCACATTGAATATTTGCACGGCGTCACACTTTCCATCTCAACAGCAATTTAGTCCATAAGATTAGCGGATCCTGCCTGACGATTTTCGCCCCCAGTCTCTAATGTTCTCTCATACCTGTTTTCTGATGGAGCAACACCATGGCAATTGCGATTGGCCTCGATTTTGGCAGCGACTCGGTTCGCGCCCTGGCAGTGGACTGTACGTCCGGCCAGGAGATAGCAACCAGCGTTGAGTGGTACCCACGCTGGCAAGAGGGGCGCTACTGCGATGCGCCAAACAACCAGTTCCGTCACCATCCACGCGACTACATCGAGTCGATGGAAGCGGCAATCAAAACCGTGCTGGCAGAATTGACTGACGCCCAGCGTGCAGAGGTGGTTGGGATTGGCGTAGACAGCACCGGTTCTACCCCCGCGCCAGTGGATGCGGAAGGCCGGGTGCTGGCGCTGCGTCCTGAGTTCGCCGACAACCCGAACGCCATGTTTGTGCTGTGGAAAGACCATACCGCCGTCGAAGAGGCCGAAGCCATCACCCGGTTGTGCCACCAGCCGGGCAAAACCGACTATTCGCGCTACATCGGCGGAATTTATTCCAGTGAATGGTTCTGGGCCAAGATCCTGCATGTCACCCGCGCTGACGCAGCGGTTGCACAGGCAGCCGCATCGTGGATTGAACTGTGTGACTGGGTTCCTGCCCTGCTCTCGGGTACCACCCGCCCGCAGGATATTCGCCGCGGCCGCTGCAGCGCCGGGCATAAATCGCTATGGCATGAAAGCTGGGGCGGTCTGCCACCGGCAGCCTTCTTCGATGAACTCGATCCGATTATCAACAAGAGCCTGAAGTACCCGCTCTTTACCGACACCTTTACCGCCGATATTCCGGTGGGCACGCTCTGTGAAGAGTGGGCAACACGCCTGGGCCTGCCGCAAAACGTGGCAATCTCCGGCGGTGCGTTTGACTGCCATATGGGCGCGGTGGGCGCTGGCGCCCAACCCAATACGCTGGTGAAAGTGATCGGCACCTCCACCTGCGACATCCTGACGGCGGATAAGGCCATCGTCGGTGACCGCGCAGTGAAAGGTATCTGCGGACAGGTCGACGGCAGCGTGGTGCCGGACTTTATCGGTCTGGAAGCCGGGCAGTCTGCGTTTGGCGATATTTACGCCTGGTTTGGTCGGGTACTGGGCTGGCCGCTGGACCAGCTGGCGACCGCGCACCCGGAACTGAAAACCCAGATTGCCGAGAGTAAGAAACAGCTGCTGCCCCAGCTCACCGCCGCGTGGGCGAAAAATCCGTCTCTTGAACACCTGCCGGTGGTGCTCGACTGGTTCAACGGCCGCCGTACGCCATTTGCCAACCAGCGTCTTAAAGGTGTTATCACCGATCTCAATCTGGCGACCGATGCCCCGGCCCTGTTTGGCGGCCTGATTGCAGCTACCGCCTTTGGCGCGCGCGCGATTATGGAGTGCTTCACCGAACAGGGCATTGACGTCAATAACGTCATGGCGCTGGGCGGTATCGCCCGTAAAAACCCGGTGATCATGCAGGCCTGCTGCGACGTGCTGAACCGTCCGCTGCAGATTGTCGCGTCCGATCAATGCTGCGCGCTGGGTGCGGCTATTTTCGCCGCCGTTGCCGCGGGCGTACACGCCGATATCCCGACTGCACAGCAGCATATGGCAAGCGCGGTCGAAAATACCCTTCAGCCGCGTGCTCAACAGGCGCAACGCTTTGAACAGCTTTATCAGCGCTACCAGCAATGGGCAAAAAGCGCCGAACTTCACTATCTCCCTGTCGCCGCCCCGTCAAAACACACCGCGGATACGACGGCAACCCTGACCCATTAAGGACACGACGATGACCATTTTTGATAATTATGAAGTGTGGTTTGTGATTGGCAGCCAGCATTTATACGGACCGCAAGCGTTGCAACAAGTGACGAAACATGCGGAACACGTCGTGAACGCGCTGAATGCTGAGGCCAAACTGCCATGCAAACTGGTGCTGAAGCCGCTGGGCACGACGCCGGATGAGATCACCCATATCTGCCGTGACGCGAACTACGACGATAAATGCGCGGGTCTGGTGGTGTGGCTGCACACCTTCTCACCCGCCAAAATGTGGATCAACGGTCTGTCTATCCTCAACAAACCGCTGCTGCAATTCCATACCCAGTTCAACGCCTCCCTGCCATGGGACAGCATTGATATGGACTTTATGAACCTGAACCAGACCGCACACGGCGGCCGTGAGTTCGGCTTCATCGGCGCCCGTATGCGTCAGCAGCACGCCGTAGTGACCGGACACTGGCAGGATCAACATGCGCAGAAACGCATCGGCTCCTGGATGCGTCAGGCCGTTTCCAAACAGGATACCCGCCATCTGAAAGTGGTGCGATTTGGCGACAACATGCGTGAAGTGGCAGTCACCGACGGTGATAAAGTTGCCGCGCAGATCAAGTTCGGTTTTTCCGTGAACACCTGGGCCGTGGGTGACCTGGTGCAGGTCGTCAATGAGATCGGCGATGGCGACGTGAGCGCGCTGGTTGACGAATACGAAAGCAGCTACCGCCTCACCGCAGCGGCGCAGGTGAAGGGTGACAAACGCCAGAACGTGCTGGACGCGGCGCGCATTGAACTGGGGATGAAACGCTTCCTGGAACAGGGTGGCTTCCACGCCTTTACCACGACATTTGAAGATCTCCATGGTCTGAAACAACTGCCGGGTCTGGCAGTACAACGTCTGATGCAGCAGGGCTACGGCTTCGCGGGCGAAGGCGACTGGAAAACTGCCGCTCTGCTTCGCATCATGAAAGTGATGTCAACCGGTCTGCAGGGCGGCACCTCCTTTATGGAGGACTACACCTACCACTTCGAAAATGGCAACGACCTGGTACTCGGTTCACACATGCTGGAAGTGTGCCCGTCCATTGCCGTCGAAGAGAAACCGATCCTCGACGTGCAGCATCTCGGCATTGGCGGCAAAGCGGATCCGGCACGTTTGATCTTCAACACCCGTACCGGCCCGGCCATCAACGCCAGCCTGATCGACCTGGGCGATCGTTTCCGCCTGCTGGTGAACTGTGTGGATGCGGTTGAAACGCCACACGCGCTGCCAAAACTGCCGGTCGCCAACGCCCTGTGGAAAGCGCAGCCCGATCTGCCAACCGCCTCCGAAGCCTGGATCGTCGCCGGTGGTGCACACCATACCGTCTTCAGTCACGCGCTGGATCTCAACGATATGCGTCAGTTCGCTGAACTGCACGATATCGAACTGACCGTGATCGATAACGATACCCGCCTGCCCGCGTTTAAAGACGCGCTGCGCTGGAATGAAGTCTATTACGGTTCGAAACGTTAAGTACGACGTGCCCGGTGGCACTGCGTTTACCGGGCCTACGATTGTGTAGGCCGGATAAGCGAAGCGCCATCCGGCGGGAGACAACAATGCTAGAAGATCTCAAACGCCAGGTACTCGAAGCCAACCTGGCGCTGCCTAAACATAATCTGGTGACCCTGACCTGGGGCAACGTCAGCGCCGTTGACCGCGAAAAAGGGGTGTTCGTCATCAAGCCTTCCGGCGTGGATTATACGGTGATGACCGCTGACGATATGGTTGTGGTCAGCATTGCAACCGGTGAAGTGGTGGAAGGGAAGAAAAAACCCTCCTCCGATACCCCCACCCATCGCCTGCTGTATCAGGCATTTCCGACCATCGGCGGCATTGTGCATACCCACTCGCGTCATGCGACTATCTGGGCGCAGGCAGGCCAGTCCATCCCGGCTACCGGTACCACGCACGCAGACTACTTTTACGGCACCATCCCGTGCACCCGCCTGATGACCGATGCGGAAATCAACGGTGAGTACGAGTGGGAAACCGGCAATGTGATTGTCGAAACCTTTGAAAAACAGGGAATCGACGCAGCACAGATGCCTGGGGTGCTGGTGCATTCTCACGGCCCGTTTGCGTGGGGCAAAAATGCGGAGGATGCAGTGCATAACGCGATTGTGCTGGAAGAGGTAGCCTATATGGGCATCTTCTGTCGTCAACTGGCACCACAGTTGCCGGATATGCAACAGACGCTGCTGGACAAACACTACCTGCGCAAGCACGGTGCAAAAGCCTATTACGGGCAATAAACTGTATATAAACCCAGCATAAAACCGCTAACCAGGCTATAATCAGGCCTGGTTTTGTTTTATGGGATAACGGCGTGACGCAGGCGCAAGAAGGTTTTTTACTGACCCGACACTGGCGGGATACGCCTCAGGGAACAGAGGTGGAGTTCTGGCTGGCGACGGACAACGGCCCGCTGCGCGTTACCCTGCCGCCACAGGAGTCCGTGGCATTTATTCCTGAAGCCCACATCGACAAAGTAAAGCAGCTACTGCGCGGTGAAAACAACTGGCGCATCACGCCACTTGGGCTGAAGGATTTCCATCGCCAGCCGGTTTCTGGCCTCTATTGTCGCGCCCATCGCCAGCTGATGCGCTATGAAAAACTGCTGCGCGAGGCGGGCGTCACCCTGTACGAAGCCGATATTCGTCCCCCGGAACGTTTCTTGATGGAGCGGTTTATTACCGCCCCTGTCTGGGTTGATGGCACAGCGCACAACGGCGGGCTGATTAACGCCCGTCTGAAACCCAACCCGCACTACCGTCCGCCGTTGAAATGGGTCTCACTGGACATCGAAACCACCCGTCACGGTGAACTGTACTGTATTGGTCTTGAAGGCTGCGGCGACCGGGTTGTCTATATGCTCGGGCCACCGAATGGTGATGCCTCCGCGCTGGACTTCCGACTGGAGTACGTCAACAGCCGGCCACAACTGCTGGAAAAACTGAACCAGTGGTTTGCCGATCGCGATCCCGATGTCCTGATCGGCTGGAATGTGGTGCAGTTCGACCTGCGGGTACTGCAAAAACACGCCGAGCGTTACCGCATCCCGCTCATGCTTGGGCGGGGTCATAGCGAACTGGAATGGCGCGAGCACGGTTTCAAAAACGGCGTCTTCTTCGCACAGGCCAACGGTCGCCTGATTATCGACGGCATCGAGGCGCTGAAATCCGCATTCTGGAATTTCTCTTCCTTCTCGCTGGAGGCAGTGGCGCAGGAGCTGCTGGGGGAAGGGAAATCCATCGATAATCCGTGGGACCGAATGGATGAGATCGACCGCCGCTTCAACGAAGACAAACCGGCACTTGCCACCTATAACCTGAAAGATTGTGAGCTGGTTACGCAGATTTTCCACAAAACCGAGATCATGCCTTTTCTGCTGGAACGCGCCACAGTGAACGGTCTTGCCGCTGATCGGCACGGCGGTTCCGTGGCGGCATTCAGCCATCTGTACTTTCCCCGCATGCACCGGGCAGGCTACGTCGCACCGAACCTGGGGGACGTGCCGCCGCAGGCAAGCCCTGGCGGCTACGTGATGGATTCCCGGCCGGGACTGTATGACTCCGTGCTGGTACTGGACTACAAAAGCCTCTACCCCTCGATTATCCGCACCTTTTTGATTGATCCGGTGGGGCTGGTAGAGGGGATGGCGCAGCCGGACGATACGCACAGCACCGGCGGGTTTCTGGGGGCGCGTTTCTCACGGGAGAAACACTGCCTGCCGGAGATCGTGGGGCAGATCTGGCACGGGCGCGACGAGGCCAAGCGCCACGGCAACAAGCCGCTTTCTCAGGCGCTGAAAATTATCATGAATGCCTTTTACGGTGTGCTGGGCACCAGCGCCTGTCGCTTCTTCGACCCGCGTCTCGCCTCGTCTATCACCATGCGCGGGCATGAGATCATGCGCCAGACAAAGGCGCTGATCGAATCCCAGGGCTATGAAGTGATCTATGGCGATACCGACTCCACCTTCGTCTGGTTGAAGGGCGCGCACGCCGAAGAGGAAGCCGCGCGAATTGGCAAACAGCTGGTGGCCTTCGTGAACGACTGGTGGCAAGCGCATTTGCAAAAAGAGCGGTTAACCAGTGCGTTAGAGCTGGAGTATGAAACCCATTTCAGCCGCTTTTTAATGCCCACTATCCGTGGAACCGATCAGGGCAGCAAGAAACGCTACGCCGGACTGATTCAGGAAGGTGAAAAGCAACGCATGGTGTTTAAAGGGCTGGAGACGGTGCGCACAGACTGGACTCCGCTGGCTCAGCAGTTCCAGCAAACGCTCTATTTGCGGATCTTTCGTAATGAGCCTTATCAGGACTACGTCCGCGAGACGATAGCCAGCCTGATGGCCGGCGAGCTCGACAACCAGCTGGTGTATCGCAAACGCCTGCGCCGCCCGCTGGCCGAGTATCAGCGTAACGTTCCGCCACACGTCCGCGCCGCGCGTCTGGCGGATGAAGAGAACGTCCGTCGGGGGCGCGCCCCGCAGTATCAGAACCGGGGCACCATTAAGTATGTCTGGACGACAAACGGGCCAGAGCCCGTGGATTATCAACACTCTGCGCTGGACTACGACCACTACCTGACGCGCCAGCTTCAGCCCGTCGCGGATGGAATTTTGCCGTTCATTGACGACGATTTTGCTACACTAGTGACAGGGCAACTTGGCCTATTTTGACACGTGACGAAATCGCTGCCATCCAGTACCATAGCGCCCTTTCCACTCCCGGACCCATTTTTCGATGACCGTCTTTTTTGACGGTGGTTGAACTATTGCCTGCAATTAAAGATTAGAGCCGAACATATATGCCTTTTACACTTGGTCAACGCTGGATCAGCGATACAGAAAGCGAACTTGGATTGGGAACCGTGGTTGCAGTCGATGCACGCATGGTCACCCTCCTTTTCCCTGCTACCGGTGAAAACCGCCTGTACGCTCGCAATGACTCCCCTGTTACCCGCGTGATGTTCAATCCAGGTGACACCGTGACCAGCCACGACGGCTGGCAGCTAAAGGTTGAAGACGTAAAAGAAGAGAATGGTCTGCTCGCCTACATTGGGACTCGCCTCGACACTGACGAGAGCAATGTCATCCTGCGTGAAGTGCTGCTCGACAGCAAACTGGTTTTCAGCAAGCCGCAGGATCGCCTGTTTGCCGGGCAAATCGACCGTATGGATCGCTTCTCCCTGCGCTATCGCGCACGTAAATTCCAGAGTGAACAGTACCGCATGCCGTGGAGCGGCCTGCGTGGTCAACGCACCAGCCTGATCCCTCATCAGCTGAATATCGCCCATGACGTTGGCCGTCGTCATGCGCCTCGCGTACTGCTGGCAGACGAAGTGGGCCTCGGTAAAACCATTGAAGCCGGTATGATCCTGCATCAACAACTGCTCTCTGGCGCCGCCGAGCGCGTGCTGATCGTGGTACCGGAAACGCTGCAACACCAGTGGCTGGTTGAGATGCTGCGCCGCTTTAACCTTCGTTTCTCGCTGTTTGACGACGAGCGCTACGCCGAAGCCCAGCATGACGCAGACAACCCGTTTGAAACCGAACAACTGGTCATCTGCTCCCTGGACTTCGTGCGCCGCAGCAAGCAGCGTCTTGAGCATCTGTGCGACGCAGAGTGGGATCTGCTGGTGGTCGACGAAGCGCACCACCTGGTCTGGAGCGAAGAGGCACCGAGCCGTGAATACATGGCGATTGAACAGCTTGCCGAGCGCGTGCCGGGCGTCCTGCTGCTGACCGCTACGCCGGAGCAGCTGGGGCTGGAGAGCCACTTCGCCCGTCTGCGCCTGCTCGATCCAAACCGTTTCCATGACTTTGAGCAGTTTGTCGAAGAACAGAATAATTACCGCCCGGTTGCCGATGCTGTCGCCATGCTGCTGGCGGGCAAACGCCTCTCGAATGACGAACTCAACACCCTGAGCGATCTGATTGGCGAACAGGATATTGAGCCGCTGCTGCAGGCAGCCAACAGTGACAGCGACAACGCGGGATCCGCGCGTAAAGAGCTGATCGATATGCTGATGGACCGCCACGGCACCAGCCGCGTGCTATTCCGTAACACCCGTAACGGCGTGAAGGGCTTCCCGAAACGCGAACTGCATACCATCAAGCTGCCGCTGCCGACGCAGTATCAGACGGCAATAAAAGTCTCCGGCATTATGGGGGCGCGCAAAAGCCAGGAAGAACGTGCGCGCGACATGCTCTACCCGGAGCAGATTTATCAGGAATTTGAAGGCGATACCGGAACCTGGTGGAACTTCGACCCGCGTGTTGAATGGCTGATGGGTTACTTAACGGCTCATCGTTCACAGAAAGTGCTGGTGATCTGCGCCAAAGCGGCCACCGCGCTGCAGCTGGAGCAGGTTCTGCGCGAGCGCGAAGGTATTCGAGCCGCCGTGTTCCACGAGGGCATGTCCATTGTCGAGCGTGACCGCGCCGCGGCCTGGTTCAGTGAAGAAGACAGCGGCGCACAGGTTCTGCTGTGCTCTGAAATCGGTTCTGAAGGGCGTAACTTCCAGTTCGCCAGCAACCTGGTGATGTTCGATCTGCCGTTCAACCCAGACCTGCTGGAACAGCGTATCGGCCGTCTGGACCGTATCGGTCAGGCGCATGATATTCAGATCCACGTCCCTTACCTGGAAAAAACCGCTCAGTCGGTGCTGGTACGCTGGTTCCACGAAGGTCTGGACGCGTTCGAACATACCTGTCCGACGGGACGCACCATTTACGATCAGGTGCATACGGATCTGATCGGTTACCTGGCAGCGCCGGAAAATACGGACGGTTTTGATGAGCTGATCAAATCCTGTCGCGAAAAGCATGAGGCTCTGAAAGCGCAGCTGGAGCAGGGACGTGACCGCCTGCTGGAAATCCACTCCAACGGTGGCGAAAAAGCGCAGGCGCTTGCCGAAAGCATTGAGGAGCAGGATGACGACACCAGCCTGATCAGCTTCGCCATGAACCTGTTCGACATCGTCGGGATTAACCAGGACGATCGCGGCGAGAACATGATCGTGCTGACCCCATCCGATCATATGCTGGTTCCGGATTTCCCGGGCCTGCCGGAGGATGGTTGCACCATCACCTTTGAGCGTGACGTGGCGCTGTCTCGCGAAGACGCGCAGTTCATCACCTGGGAACACCCGTTGATCCGCAACGGCCTCGACCTGATCCTTTCCGGCGACACGGGTAGCAGCACGATTTCCTTGTTGAAAAACAAAGCATTACCCGTTGGTACGCTGCTGGTTGAGCTGATCTATGTTGTGGAAGCGCAAGCGCCGAAACAGCTGCAGCTCACCCGCTTCCTGCCGCCAACGCCAGTGCGTCTGCTGCTGGATAAAAACGGCACCAACCTGGCTGCACAGGTTGAATTCGAGAGTTTCAACCGCCAGCTGAGCGCAGTAAACCGCCACACGGGCAGCAAACTGGTCAACGCCGTACAACAGGACGTGCACGCCATTCTGCAGTTGGGTGAAACGCAGATCGAAAAAGCGGCCAGGACGCTGATTGATGCCGCTCGCGAGGAAGCCGATGAGAAACTGTCTGCAGAGCTGTCTCGTCTGGAAGCGTTAAAAGCGGTGAACCCAAACATCCGTGATGACGAACTGACCGCGATTGAGAGCAACCGTCAGCAGGTGCTGGAAAGCCTGAATCAGGCAAGCTGGCGTCTGGATGCCCTGCGTCTTATTGTTGTGACGCATCAGTAAACGGAGCACAAGATGGTGATGGAGCCTTACAATCCGCCGCAAGACCCGTGGCTGGTTATCCTTTATCAGGATGAACACATTATGGTGGTCAACAAGCCAAGCGGCTTGTTGTCCGTGCCGGGGCGTCTGGATGAGCACAAAGACAGCGTGATGACACGTATTCAGCGTGATTATCCCCAGGCGGAGTCCGTTCATCGCCTGGACATGGCAACCAGCGGCGTGATTGTGGTGGCGCTGAACAAAGCGGCTGAACGTGAACTCAAACGTCAGTTCCGCGAGCGTGAGCCGAAAAAGCAATATGTCGCACGCGTCTGGGGCCATCCCGCGCAGGCGGAAGGGCTGGTGGATCTGCCGCTGATTTGCGACTGGCCAAATCGACCAAAGCAGAAGGTGTGCTATGAGACGGGCAAGGCCGCGCAAACCGAGTATGAAGTGCTGGAGTACGCGCCGGATAACACCGCACGCGTGCTGCTTAAGCCCATTACCGGGCGTTCACATCAGCTGCGTGTGCATATGCTCGCACTGGGGCATCCGATTCTGGGAGACCGTTTTTACGCCCCCCCGGAGGCGCTGGCTTCAGCGCCGCGTCTGCAGCTTCATGCCCAGACGCTCACCATCACCCACCCGGCGTTTGGCAACGCAATGACGTTTAAAGCCCCGGTGGACTTCTAAAAAAAATGGCCCGACTGTGTCGGGCCATTTTTTATTTGAAATTTTTCTGCTCTTTTATCAGCTCGTACGCTTTCTGGATTTCCTGCGCTTTTTGCTTCGCCATCTCCATCATCTCTGGCGGTAAGCCCTTCGCGACCAGTTTATCCGGGTGATGTTCACTCATCAGCTTACGATAGGCACGCTTGATGGTTGTTGCATCATCCGAAGGTTTCACGCCAAGCACGTTACAGGCGTCTTCCAGCGTCGGGCCACGCTGCGCCTGCTGCCAGCCGCCGCCAGAGGATTGATGCTGTTGATAGCCGCCACCAAAATGTGCGCCGCCCTGCATCATGCGCAGGAACTGGTCGAACTGCATGCGGGAGATCCCCAGCTCTTCGGCGATCACGTATAACACATCGCGTTCATTCGGATGAAGAGACCCGTCGGCAAACGCCGCCTGAATCTGGATCTCCAGAAACATCCGAATTAAATCAAAACGGCCGAAACAGATACTGCGGAACTGACGCATTTTTTCGCGCAGCGGATAGTTATCCGATTTACCGATGCGAAACGCATTTTGCGCCGCCACACGAGATTCCCCGTGCAGATTCATGCGGTCCATAAATACGCTGGCAATCTGAATATCGGCTTCCGTCACCCGCCCTTTTGATTTGGTTAAGTGCCCCATCACCTCAAAGGTGGTGGAGAAAAAGAGGGACTGACGCTCGCGCTGGTTGGCGAACCACGCCATTTTGCGGCTGCGTGCCTTATCGAACATATGGCCAATAATCAGGCCAAGTACGATGCCCCAAAACCCGGCACCCATGATGATGGCGAACGCAACGCCGATGATTTTACCCCAATACTGCATATACTCCCCGGATAGTCATGTCCCTTGTCGACGCAACGCCATCATTACAGTGGTCGAGCCACGGTCAATTGAGGGACATCGCCTATAATTTGCATTATCATACTCGTCATTCGATAGCGAGCCTAACACTCTGGCACGCAAACGGGCAGGATTAACGCTGGTACTGCGCTGATGAGTAAGATAGTCTCTGAGCGTTTGTAAGCCGTAGCCACTGATGACGGAACACTAAAATATAACGTATGAAAAAACGTATCCCCACCCTCCTGGCCACAATGATTGGCACCGCCCTGTACAGTCAACAGGGGCTGGCGGCCGATCTTGCCTCGCAGTGTATGCTTGGCGTCCCAAGTTATAATCGCCCACTGGTGAGTGGCGATACCAATAGCTTGCCGGTAACCATTACTGCCGACAGTTCTAAAGGAACTTATCCTGACAATGCCACTTTTACGGGCAGTGTGGATATTAATCAGGGCAATAGCCGCCTGCAGGCAGATGAAGTGCAGTTGCACCAGAAGCAGCCGGAAGGTGCGGCCGAACCGGTACGAACGGTGGATGCGCTGGGTAATGTGCACTATGACGACAATCAGGTCATCCTGAAAGGTCCGAAAGCATGGTCAAACCTGAACACCAAAGATACGAACGTCTGGGAAGGTGATTACCAGATGGTAGGTCGTCAGGGGCGTGGTAAAGCAGATCTGATGAAACAGCGCGGTGAAAACCGCTATACGATTCTGGAAAACGGTTCCTTCACCTCTTGTCTGCCGGGTTCGAATACCTGGAGCGTGGTCGGAAGTGAGGTAATTCACGACCGTGAAGAACAGGTCGCAGAAATCTGGAACGCCCGGTTTAAACTCGGCCCGGTGCCGGTTTTCTATAGCCCGTACCTGCAACTTCCCGTGGGCGACAAACGTCGTTCAGGCTTCCTGATCCCAAATGCCAAATACAGCACCTCGAACTATTTTGAGTTCTATCTGCCGTATTACTGGAACATCGCGCCCAACATGGACGCCACGATCACGCCGCACTATATCCATAAGCGCGGCAACGTCATGTGGGAAAACGAGTTCCGCTATCTGACCCAGGCGGGTACCGGTTTGATGGAACTGGATTATCTGCCATCAGATAAGGTCTTCCAGGATGAGCACCCAACAGAAGGTGATAAACACCGTTGGATGTACTACTGGCGCCACGCTGGTGTCATGGATCAGGTCTGGCGTTTTAACGTCGACTACACCAAAGTCAGCGATCCTTACTACTTCAACGACTTCGATTCCAAGTACGGTTCCAGTACCGATGGCTACGCCACGCAGAAATTTAGCGTTGGCTATGCCATTCAGAACTTCAACGCTACGGTGTCGACGAAGCAATTCCAGGTGTTTGATAGCCAGACGCGAAGCACTTACGGTGCAGAACCGCAGCTGGATGTGAACTGGTATCAGAACGATGTTGGTCCATTCGATACCCGCGTCTACGCTCAGGCAGTGCATTTCGTCAATACCAACTCGGACATGCCGGAAGCCACGCGTGTACATTTAGAACCGACGATCAATTTACCGCTGTCGAACAACTGGTCGAGTCTGAATACCGAAGCCAAACTGATGGCGACCCATTACCAGCAGAAAAATGTGGACTGGTATAACAACCGTTATGGCACCGACCTCGACGAATCCGTGAACCGCGTTCTTCCACAATTTAAAATGGACGGTAAGCTGATCTTCGAGCGCGATATGGGTCTGCTGGCGGATGGGTATACGCAGACGCTTGAGCCACGTATGCAGTATTTGTACGTGCCTTATCGCGATCAGAGCAAAATCCAAAACTATGATTCCGCTTTCCTGCAGTCTGACTACAGCGGCCTGTTCCGTGACCGTACCTACGGCGGTCTCGACCGTATTGCTTCCGCGAACCAGTTAACGACCGGCGTCACAACGCGCGTTTATGATGAATCTGCCGTTGAACGTTTTAACGTTTCTGTTGGTCAAATCTACTATTTCACCGAGTCTCGTACCGGTGATGACAATATCAACTGGGAGAAAGACAACAAAACAGGTTCGCTGGTGTGGGCGGGCGATACCTACTGGCGCATGACCGATCGCTGGGGCTTACGCGGGGGTCTGCAGTACGATACGCGTCTCGACAATATTGCGACCAGCAGTGCAGCCGTCGAGTACCGTCGCGATGAAGATCGTATGGTGCAGTTGACCTATCGTTACGCCAGCCCGGAATATATTCAGGCAACATTGCCGAACTACGCCACCAGTGAACAGTATAAAGACGGGATTTCGCAGGTGGGTGGTGCAGCCAGTTGGCCAATCGCTGACCGCTGGTCAATTGTGGGCGCTTACTACTTTGACACTAACGCCAACAAGCCTGCTGACCAGATGGTTGGTCTGCAATATAACTCCTGCTGTTACGCGCTGCGTGTCGGCTACGAACGCAAGCTTAACGGCTGGGATACTCAAAACAATCAGAGCAAATACGATAACGTGATTGGCTTTAATGTCGAATTGCGCGGCCTGAGCTCCAACTACGGCCTGGGCACGCAGCAGATGCTGCGCTCGAACATTCTGCCGTACCGCAGTTCCTTGTAATGTGCTTGTTTTGCAACGTAATCCGCTTTGCGGTTAATTGAAATGGAAAAAGTATGAAGAACTGGAAAACGCTGCTGCTCGGTGTCGCTATGGTTGCGAATACCAGCTTCGCGGCCCCCCAGGTTGTTGATAAGGTCGCCGCTGTGGTTAACAACGGTGTCGTGCTCGAAAGTGACGTTGACGGTTTGATGAAATCTGTGAAGCTCAATTCGGGCCAGGCGGGTCAGCAACTTCCGGATGACGCAACGCTGCGCCATCAGATCCTGGAACGTCTGATCATGGATCAGATTGTCCTGCAAATGGGGCAGAAAATGGGCGTGAAGATCACTGACGAGCAGCTCGATCAGGCGATCGCTAACATCGCTAAGCAGAACAATATGACCCTGGATCAGATGCGTAGTCGTCTGGCCTATGATGGCATCAGCTATTCAACCTACCGTAATCAGATCCGTAAAGAGATGCTGATCTCAGAAGTGCGTAATAATGAAGTTCGTCGCCGCGTCACCATCCTGCCGCAGGAAGTCGACGCGCTGGCAAAACAGGTGGGCAACCAGAACGATGCCAGCACCGAGCTGAACCTGAGCCATATTCTGATCCCGCTGCCAGAGAACCCAACGTCTGACCAGGCCGCAGAAGCGGAAAGCCAGGCGCGCGCTATCGTTGAGCAGGCACGTAACGGCAGTGACTTTGGCAAGCTGGCCATTACCTACTCTGCCGACCAACAGGCGCTGAAAGGCGGCCAGATGGGCTGGGGACGTATTCAGGAACTGCCATCCATCTTTGCCCAGGCGCTGAGCACGGCGAAGAAAGGCGACATCGTGGGTCCAATCCGTTCAGGTGTTGGCTTCCACATCCTGAAAGTCAATGACCTGCGTGGTCAGAGCCAGAACATCTCCGTCACCGAAGTTCATGCTCGCCACATTCTGCTGAAACCGTCACCGATCATGACGGACGATCAGGCGCGTGCGAAGCTGCAACAGATTGCTGCGGACATTAAGAGCGGAAAAACGTCGTTTGCGAATGCCGCAAAAGAGTTCTCTCAGGATCCTGGCTCAGCTAACCAGGGCGGCGACCTGGGCTGGGCGGCGGCGGATATCTACGATCCGGCATTCCGCGATGCGCTGATGAAACTGAACAAGGGCCAGATGAGTGCACCGGTACACTCCTCCTTTGGCTGGCATCTGATCGAACTGCTGGATACCCGCAACGTTGATAAAACCGACGCGGCGCAGAAAGACAGAGCCTATCGTATGCTGTTCAACCGTAAGTTTTCTGAAGAAGCGGCAACCTGGATGCAGGAACAACGCGCCAGCGCTTACGTGAAAGTTCTGAGCAACTAATGAAACAGCATCGTGTTGTGATCACCCCCGGCGAACCCGCCGGGATTGGGCCTGACCTCGTGGTCCAGCTTGCCCAACGTAGCTGGCCGGTGGAACTGGTCGTCTGTGCTGATGCAACACTGTTACAAGACCGGGCTTCACTGCTCGGTCTGCCTTTAACGCTTATCCCCTACGTTGAAGGCCAGCAGCCTGCACCGCAGCAAGCCGGAACGCTCACGCTTCTTCCCGTCCCTCTTCGTACTCCTGTTATTCCGGGTCAGCTCAGCACTGAAAACGGCCACTATGTTGTCGAAACCCTGGCGCGCGCCTGCGATGGTTGCATAAAGGGTGAATTTGCTGCCCTGATTACGGGCCCCGTGCATAAAGGGGTGATTAACGAAGCCGGTATTCCGTTCACCGGACATACCGAGTTTTTTGAAGAGCGATCGCACACCCCGAAAGTGGTGATGATGCTGGCGACTGAAGCGATGCGGGTGGCTCTGGTAACAACCCATCTGCCGATTAAGGCCATTCCTGACGCCATCACCCCTGAACTGCTGCGGGAGATCATCGGGATACTGCATCACGATCTGCAGACCAAATTCGGCATTAAACAGCCGCACGTTCTGGTCTGTGGCCTGAACCCACACGCCGGGGAAGGCGGGCATATGGGGACTGAAGAGATCGACACCATCATTCCGGTGCTGAATGAAATGCGGGCGAAAGGGATGAACCTGAGCGGGCCATTGCCTGCCGATACCCTTTTCCAGCCCAAATACCTGGATAATGCCGATGCCGTGCTCGCGATGTACCACGATCAGGGCCTGCCCGTGCTAAAATACCAGGGCTTTGGCCGCGGTGTGAATATCACCCTCGGTTTACCTTTTATTCGAACGTCCGTTGACCACGGTACTGCGCTGGATCTGGCAGGCCAGGGAAAAGCGGATGACGGCAGTTTTATTACGGCGCTTAATCTCGCCATCAAAATGATTGTTAATACTCAATGACTAATCGAGTCCATCAGGGCCACTTAGCCCGTAAACGCTTCGGGCAAAACTTCCTCAACGATCAGTTCGTGATCGACAGTATTGTCTCGGCCATTAATCCGCAAAAAGGCCAGGCGATGGTTGAAATCGGCCCCGGTCTGGCAGCACTGACTGAACCCGTCGGCGAACGTCTGGACGAACTGACCGTTATCGAACTCGACCGCGATCTCGCTGCTCGTCTGCAAACGCACCCGTTCCTTGGGCCGAAGCTGACGATTTATCAGCAAGATGCCATGACCATGAATTTTGGCGAGCTGTCGGAAAAAATGGGTCAGCCGCTGCGCGTATTCGGTAACCTGCCCTATAACATCTCCACGCCGCTGATGTTCCACCTCTTTAGCTATACTGATGCCATTGCCGACATGCACTTCATGTTGCAAAAAGAGGTGGTAAACCGTCTGGTTGCAGGGCCGAACAGTAAAGCGTATGGTCGTTTAAGCGTGATGGCACAATATTTCTGCAATGTGATCCCGGTACTCGAAGTGCCGCCGTCTGCCTTCACGCCGCCGCCAAAAGTCGACTCTGCGGTTGTGCGCCTTGTGCCGCATAAAACGATGCCATACCCGGTCAAAGACCTGCGTGTACTGAGCCGCATCACCACAGAAGCCTTTAACCAGCGCCGTAAAACGATCCGTAATAGCCTCGGCAATCTGTTCACCGTTGACGTGCTGGCCGAACTGGGCATTGACCCGGCAATGCGAGCAGAAAACATCTCTGTTGAGCAGTACTGTAAACTGGCTAATTACATTAGCGAAAATGCGCCGCCGAAGGAGAGTTAAGCCATGATTGATTCGCCCCGCGTCTGTGTCCAGGTACAAAGCGTTTACGTTGAGTCGCAGTCCTCACCCGACGAAGAACGTTTTGTTTTCGCCTACACCGTGACCATTCGCAACCTGGGGCGGATGCCTGTGCAACTGCTCGGGCGTTACTGGCTTATCACTAACGGCAATGGCCGTGAAATCGAAGTTCAGGGTGAAGGTGTGGTTGGTGAACAGCCCCACATCGCCCCTGGCGAAGAGTATCAGTACACCAGCGGTGCAGTAATTGAAACACCGCTGGGTACCATGCAAGGCCATTATGAAATGGTCGACGTCGATGGCAATGTGTTCCGCGTTGCTATTCCTGTGTTCCGTCTCGCCGTTACAACACTCATTCATTAATCTAATGTCTACATATCTGATTGGCGACGTTCACGGTTGCTACGATGAACTGATCGCATTATTAAAACAGGTCGACTTTACGCCAGGACGGGATATTCTCTGGCTGACGGGCGATTTAGTGGCGCGTGGGCCAGGCTCCCTGGAGGTTTTACGCTTCGTAAAATCGCTGGGCGACAGCGTACGCATGGTGCTGGGGAACCATGATTTGCATCTGCTCGCCGTCTTTGCCGGCATCAGCCGCAATAAGCCGAAAGATCGTCTCACCCCGCTGCTGGAGGCGCCAGACGCCGACGAACTGATCAACTGGCTGCGTCGTCAGCCCCTGTTGCAGATCGATGAAGAGAAAAAACTGGTCATGGCACACGCCGGGATCACCCCACAGTGGGATCTTGAGACGGCCAAAACCTGCGCGCGTGACGTAGAAGCCGTGCTGGCGAGCGATTCCTACCCCTTCTTCCTTGATGCCATGTACGGCGACATGCCAAATCACTGGAGTGAAGATCTGAGCGGTCTGGCGCGCCTGCGTTTTATCACGAACGCGTTCACACGGATGCGTTTCTGCTTCCCGAACGGGCAACTGGATATGTACTCAAAAGAGACGCCGGAGAGCGCACCTGCACCGCTTAAACCGTGGTTTGCGATTCCCGGGCCGGTCACCAGTGAGTACAGCGTGGTGTTTGGCCACTGGGCCGCGCTAGAAGGGAAAGGCACGCCGGAAGGGATCTACGGTCTTGATACCGGTTGTTGCTGGGGCGGGGATTTAACCTGCTTACGCTGGGAAGATAAAACATACTTCGTGCAGCCGTCCAACCGACAGCTGGACCTGGGGGAAGGCGAGGCAGTCGCCTCCTGAGAGTGAATTCCCTCTCCCGGCCGGGAGAGGGTCTATCAACTAGCGACGTTCCAGAATCTCGAAGCAGTAGCTGTGTGAGTTCTGCGCATCCGCGTCGTGAAATTCGCTGAATACCGATTCCCACTCGTCCGGATCGTAGTCCGGGAAATGGGTATCGCCTTCCACTTCCGCATCAATATGCGTCAGATAGAGCTTTTGCGCTTTTGGCAGGAACTGCTCATATACACGCCCACCACCAATCACCATGATCTCTTCGGCGTTACCGCACGCGGCAATCGCCTCGTCCACGGATTTCACCCATTCGACGCGATCGTCAGTGCCTGGCTGGCTACTGATCACGATATTCTTACGGCCCGGCAATGGACGACCAATCGACTCCCAGGTCAGGCGGCCCATCACTACCGGCTTGTTTAACGTCGTACGTTTAAACCATGCGAGATCGGCAGGCAGGTTCCACGGCATGGCATTTTCCATACCGATAACACGGTCCACCGCCAGCGCTGCAATCAGACTGATCATTGAAAATTTCCCGGATGCAAAAAATTGCCGCCACTATACGGAAAGCTTAATCTTTCGTCGACTGGCGGCATGGTAAAGAGAGAGAAATTTTTTAATATTGCTGGCAACTCCACTTCACGCGGAAGGTTTACTCTCCGGTTCGTCCGCCGGATCGCCGGTATGCTTGCCCTCCTCCGTTCCCTGCCAGCCATGACGCTGCACCAGCGACAGATGATTACGATCCTCGTTAATGATCTCTGTCAGCATCGCACTGGTGCGTTTAAACACCGCCGCACGCTCTGTGGCCGTACTGCCCGCCATCGCCACCATCTCTTCCACCATATCGGTATTGAAGCGGCGGAACAGGTCCGCACGCTCACGCGCTTCATACGCGCCCAGGCCCAGACTTTCCAGCGCCATGCGGCCAGACTTAAGCGCACCTTCGAAGGTTTCACGCTCGGGTGCGTCCACCCCCGCCTGTCGCAGCTGGATATAGTGATCCACATCGCGCGCGCGGGAGATAATGGTCAGGTTCGGGAAATGCTCCTTCACCAGCTCAACCAGCTGCATACTGGTCTGGGGATCGTCAATCGCGTTGATGAGGACTTCCGCTTTCGCTGCCCCGGCTGATTCCAGCAGATCGACACGTGTTGCATCGCCATAGAAGACTTTCATATCGAACTTACGCAGGGTATCCACATGGTCCGGATCGTGATCGAGGATGACCATTTTTACCCCGCTTGAGAGCAGTAAACGACCGGTGATCTGCCCAAAGCGACCGAATCCGGCGATGATGACCCGCGGCTGTTCCTCATCGATCTCATCGGCTTCGCGTTCCTGTTCGCTGCCGTTTTTTTCCAGACGCGTCAGCAGCACCAGCAGGATCGGCGTTGCCGCCATCGACAGCGCGACCGCCAGCGTCAACGCTTTCGCCCACTCGGGATCGAGCACATTGGCCATTTGCGCCGCGCCGAAAACCACAAACGCGAATTCGCTTCCCTGTCCGAGCAGCACGGCGAACCAAAGACGCTGTCTGCCAGGCACGTTAAGCGGACGGGCGATCAGCCACAGCATCACCATTTTGATGACCAGGAAACCGACCAGCAGGATGAGGATCCGCAGTGGATGCGTGACCAGCGTGCCAAAGTCGATAGACATCCCGACCCCGATGAAAAACAGCCCCAGCAGCAGTCCTTTAAATGGCTCGATATCACTTTCAAGCGCGTGCCGGTACTCTGAGCTGGCCAGCAGAACGCCCGCGAGGAAGGCTCCCATCGCCATCGACAGCCCGGCTTCCTCCAGCAGCAGACCAAAACCAAACACCAGGAACAGCGCCACGGCACTGAACACTTCCCGCAACCCCGAGCGGGCGACAAATCGAAGCAGCGGACGTGTTACATACCGGCCAAGCAGGACAACCAGTGCCAGCGCACCGACCACTTTCAACGCAGAGAGGGCAAAAGCGCCGAGCGTGGTGGAGGCCCCACTTGCGGCCAGCAGCGGGATCATCGCCACCAGAGGAATCGCCGCGATATCCTGAAACAGCAGCACCGAAAACGCACTGCGTCCCATCTGTGAAACGGTCAGGTTTCGCTCGTTCATTGCCTGCATGGCAATCGCCGTCGAAGAGAGTGCCAGCGTCATGCCAATAAGCTCTGCCACTTTCCAGTCCATTCCCAGCAGAATACAGAAGCCGCCCAACAGCAGACCACAGGCTGCCATTTGCAGCGCCCCGCCGCCAAACACTGAGGCGCGCAGCTTCCACAAACGCTGCGGGTCAAGTTCCAGACCAATGACAAACAGCATCAGTACGACACCAATTTCGGCGAAATGCAGGATCGCCTCCGCGTCGGTGACCAGGCGGAATCCCCAGGGTCCGATAACACACCCGGCGATCAGGTAGCCCAGCACGGAGCCCAGCCCCAGGCGAACCGCCACGGGCACAATCAGCGCCGCCGCGCCAAGGTAAATCAGCGCCTGTATCAGCGTATGGCTATCCATTGTGCGTCTCCTGCCACTCAAGTAAGCGTTGTTTATAATGACGAGCCTGCGCCTGCAACGTCTCATCGTCACAAACAAATGTGCAGTGCATAGCAAATGGAGGAAGCCAGGTAAGACCACAGTAGAGTGCTGTCGCCTGAAGCGGTTGTGCCAGCACCTCAAAACCCGGGAAAGAGCCAATATCGAAGTGGCTTTCTCCACCACCGGTGGTCACAGCCCACATCAGGCTTTTTCCCTTCAGCGCATGCCCGTTGTGACCATACGCCCAGCCGTGGGAAAAGACTTTGTCGATCCACAATTTGAGGAGCGGAGGTGTGCTGTACCACTGCATCGGGTGTTGCCAGATGATCAGATCGGCGCGAGTGAGCGCCTCCTGTTCGGCGGCGATGTCGATGTTAAAATCAGGATAAAGTTGATAGAGGGAACGTATCTCTACGTTGTCGAGTGTCCTTACCTGTTCAAGCATGCGCTTATTCGCATGGGAGTGATGCGGATAGGGATGCGCATAAATTATCAGAATCATGAATCGGCCTGTTTTGACTGTCTTCTCTCTTGTAGATGTGAGTGTAGACAGTTAACCCGCCCGCTGAAAGCGTTCAGTGACGCGTCGGGAGCAAAACGCAAGTATTGCTACTCTTGAGTGCCAGTTCGCAGGGGTTTTCCAGTACTTATTTGAACACCTGCAAATAGATTCCTCTCACAAATAATTGACACTGCATTATTTATAACCGTGTCATATTTAGATTTATTAAATTTGCATTTTAATAAATCGAAGTATACATAACACATTGAAAACATAATAATTTCAACCCACTCCTCTCAACGCTTTTCTTTAAAACCTGAAAGAGAATATTTTTCTTCACTTCGAATTTCCTTTTAAATGGATGTGAATATGAAAGTAAAACGTCTGGAATTAAACAGGACCACCCAGTTACTGGGGAGATTATTTCCCGCCCTGCTTGTTTTTACACCAATAATCAGTTCTGCAGGCACCATCGACCAGTCAACCTCTGCCCCGCAAGACTTCTCCGCCGATACCGAATACGTCATCAATAAAGATATTACTGTGTCATCGTCTGGCGATTTAGCCGCTGTTTCCGCCTCAGGATTTAAAGTCAGTTCAATAACAAACAATGGGAATATTTCCGGCACTTCGAATGGACTTGATATAAACACTAGCGCGCAGCCACTCGATATTAATAATAATGCTGGCGCTACCATTTCCTCCGCAACAAAGAACGCTGTAAACATAGTCACGATGCAGGGTAGTTTAACCAACAAAGGAAACATAACCGGCTTTGAAAAGGGTATTTTTGTTAATGAAGATTCCTCTGCAATTAGCATATCAAATACGGAAAGAGGCATCATTAAAGGCAATACAGGTCTGGCTACTGACGCCGGAATTGTGATTGATAATAATGGCTCGATTATCGGCACAAGCGAAGATGGTATCAAACTCAGCGGTGGTGGAACCAAAATCATCAATACCGGCACCATTCAGGGTGATCAGAATGGTATCAACGTAACGGATACCGCGAAGGCTGACATCATTAACAATGGCTCAATTGGCGGTGGCAAGACAGCTATAATGTTCGCCAGTAACAAATATAATACCCTCACCCTCAACACAGGTTCAAACCTGTCTGGCGATGTCATTTCCACTCTTTCAACCGGTAACACCCTGACCCTGGTAGGCACCGGTACAGAAGACAGCAATTTTATCGGGCTGAACGAAGGCGATGGTTTCGCCTCTGTCAAAATGAACGGTGAAGACTGGACGCTGACGGGTAACGTCGACATCATTGGTGCCGGTGATTCACTGCAGGTGAATAGCGGCAACCTGACCCTGGCGGGTACCGTTTCCAATGCTGGCAATACGCTGGTGGCGAATGAAGCCACGCTCCAGCTGGGCAATGGCGAAGGTATGGCAAGTCTCAGCGGTGGCCTAACCAACAATGGTACGGTTATCTTTAACCAGGGAGGCAATTTCACGTTTTCTACCGACATGACCGGCAGCGGAAACGTAGAGAAAGTTGATGCGAATACGCTGACGCTAACCGGCAACAACAGCTATACCGGCGATACGACCCTGCGAAACGGCACAACGCTGGTAGCGGCAGGCGCAACGTTAGGTGTTGAAAACAGCAATGCCACTCTCACCGTGCAGAACGGGGCAAAGTTTGCCACCGCAGGAACCGTCTACAACAATATCACTATTCTCAGCGGCGGTACGCTGGCAGCGTGGAATGCAATTGAGGGCAACACAACCCTCAGAGACGTCGGCATTGATACCATTAACGGCAACGTGACCAACAGCGGCACGCTTTTGCTCAGTGCAGCCGACCACAGCGTGGGTAATGACTTTACCATCACTGGTGACTATACCGGCGCAGAAGGTAGCCAGATTGTGTTAAACAGCGAGCTGGGTACTGACACGGCACCTACCGATCATCTCACAATAACCGGCAGCAGTTTTGGCCAGTCCGGTGTGACCGTCAGCAACATTGGTGGACTTGGCGCACAGACCGTGAACGGCATGGAGATTGTCAGCGTCGCCGGCAGCTCTGAAGCACAGCTGACGCTGGCCAAACCGGTTGTGGCAGGCGCATACGAATACTCTCTTTACCAGCATAGTGACGGGAACTGGTACCTGGAATCGAAGGCCACGCCACCTGTCGATCCGACAGATGATACCGATGACGGTGATAATACCGACAACGGTGGCAATACCGACGATGGCGGTAACAGTGACAATGGCAGCAATACCGACAATGGCGGCAACAGCGGCGGTAATGATAACGGCGACGGTGGTGATAATAGCGATAACGGCGGCGGCAATACCCCAGCACCAGAAGTGATGGCACCTGAAGTGGGCGCGTATTTAGGCAACTATCTGGCGGCTCAGAGTATGTTCCTGCACAAACGTGACGATCGCGATCAGCTCACTTTCCGTAACGAAGACGATCTGAATACCTGGATGTATGTTAAAGGTCGTTACCATGAAAATGATGCAGGCGGCGATAAAGTCAGCTACGACACCACGACCACCGTTCTGCAAGTCGGCAGCGATTTTCTCAGCAAGCCAATGGACAGCGGTATCCTGCGTGCCGGTGGCATGTTTGGTGCAGGCCAGGCGAAGACCCACTCAGATGCGAAACACAACGTGCGTGACGCACAGGGTAAAGTCGATGGCTTCAACGTTGGGCTCTACGCCACCTGGCAGGAAGATCAGAAATTACGCCTGGGCAGCTACATTGATACCTGGGCCGCCTACAGCTGGTACAACAACAAAGTGACCAGCAACCGCAACGATGAAGATTACAACAGCGAAGGTTTTGCCGCGTCTGTTGAAGTCGGCCATGCGTGGGTTATCCCATCTGAAAACGAGCGTACCTGGAAGATCGAGCCTCAGGCGCAGGTGATCTACAGCTATCTTGATCAGGAAAATCATACGGACCGCGATGGCGTCCGGGTGACGACTCTGGATAACGACAGCGTCTTCGGTCGTCTGGGTGTGAAATCCAGCTATTTCCAGCAAAAGGACGTCACGGCCTGGCAGCCATACGTTGCGGTGAACTGGCTGAAGGGTGCAGGTCAAAACGATCTGGCCTTCAACGACGAAACCGTAAGTAATGATACGCCGGAGGATCGTGGTCAGGTAGAGCTGGGTATTACCGGCAATCTTAACGAGACCACGACAATTTCACTTCGCGCCAGCGGCGAATGGGGTGAAAACAACTATGCCGCTTACGGCGGTCATATTTTGTTAAACCACCGCTGGTAACCCATCCGCATCAAGCAAAAAAGCAGTGGCAGATGCCACTGCTTTTTTTAATTATCCAGTTCACCCATGGATTTAACCTGGTCACGGTTAATCTGCTCGGTTTGACCAGTTTCCGCATTTTTATACGACACCAGACCGGTATCGTCATCCACCTGCGGTTTGCCGTCCGTAATGATGGTGCGGCCATCGGTGGTTTTTACCGCCTGATTAGATGAACACCCCGCTACGGTGAACATTGCAGTGGCAGCCAGAACGGAAGCGATCAGTAGTTTATTTTGCATGGTGTTTTCCCCTGCTCTCAGTTGAATTTCATTATCGACCTAACCATTTTAGGCTAACTGACTGAATGCGGATGGAAAACCAGAAGGTTCTGAAGAGGGGAAGAATGCCCGGTAGCCGAACGGTACCGGGCAATTTGTCTTACTTGTTAATCTGGGCGTGCATTTCCTGGACCGAAATCACCTTCTCGGTGGCATCCGCGTTCAGCGCCATGGCTGTTGCGAAACCGCCGTTCAGGGTGGTGTCGTAATGCACTTTGTACTGCAGCGCGCTGCGGCGAATCAGCTTGGAGTCTTCAATCGCCTGGCGGCCCGCAGTGGTGTTGATGATATAGGTGTATTCGCCATTCTTAATGCGATCCTGAATGTGCGGACGACCTTCATGCACCTTGTTCACCAGACGCGGGTTGATTCCCGCTTCACCCAGCACAATCGCCGTACCGTGGGTTGCATCCAGCTCGAAGCCCTGTTTCAGTAGCTTGGCAGCCAGGTCAACCACGCGCTCTTTATCACCTTCGCGAACAGAGAGCAGCGCACGGCCAGATTTCTTCATGGTGGAGTTGCTACCCAGTTGCGCTTTAGCAAACGCTTCTGCAAAGGTGCGGCCCACGCCCATCACTTCCCCGGTAGAGCGCATCTCTGGCCCTAACAGCGGGTCAACGCCCGGGAATTTGTTGAACGGCAGCACCACCTCTTTCACCGAGTAGTACGGCGGGATAATCTCTTTTGTGACGCCCTGCTGAGCCAGCGTCTGGCCGGCCATCACGCGCGCCGCCACTTTTGCCAGCGGAATACCGGTCGCTTTAGAGACGAACGGTACGGTACGTGCCGCACGCGGGTTCACTTCAATCAGGTAGACTTCGTTGTCTTTCACGGCGAACTGGACGTTCATCAGGCCGCGAACCTGCAGTTCGAAGGCCAGTTTCTGCACCTGCTGACGCATCACGTCCTGAATTTCCTGGCTCAGGGTGTACGCTGGCAGAGAACAGGCGGAGTCGCCTGAGTGCACGCCCGCCTGCTCGATGTGCTCCATGATGCCGCCAATCAGCACCATTTCGCCGTCGCAGATAGCATCCACATCCACTTCAACCGCATCGTCGAGGAAGCGATCCAGCAGCACCGGCGCATCGTTGGACACGCTGACTGCCGTCTGGAAGTAACGACGCAGGTCGGCTTCGTCGTAGACGATTTCCATCGCGCGGCCGCCCAGCACGTAAGAAGGACGCACCACCAGCGGGTAGCCAATCTCTTTCGCCTTCTCAACCGCTTGTTCAATCGCAGTCACGGTGGCGTTTGCCGGCTGTTTCAGCTTCAGACGGTCAACCGCCTGCTGGAAACGCTCGCGGTCTTCTGCACGGTCAATGGCATCCGGGCTGGTACCGATAACCGGCACACCTGCGGCTTCCAGCGCGCGCGCCAGTTTCAGCGGAGTCTGGCCGCCGTACTGCACGATCACGCCTTTTGGCTTCTCGATGCGCACGATTTCCAGCACGTCTTCCAGAGTTACCGGTTCGAAGTAGAGACGGTCAGAGGTGTCATAGTCGGTAGAGACCGTTTCCGGGTTACAGTTGACCATGATGGTCTCGTAACCGTCTTCGCGCAGCGCCAGAGAGGCGTGTACGCAGCAGTAGTCAAACTCGATGCCCTGGCCGATACGGTTTGGGCCACCGCCCAGTACCATGATTTTGTCGCGGTCAACGGACGGATTCGCTTCACACTCGTCTTCATACGTGGAATACATGTAAGCCGTATCGGTCGCGAACTCTGCCGCACAGGTATCAACACGCTTGTAGACCGGGTGCAGGTCATACTGGTCGCGCAGCTTGCGGATTTCCGCTTCACGCACGCCGGCCAGTTTTGCCAGACGCGCGTCGGCAAAGCCTTTGCGCTTCAGCATGCGCAGGAAGTCAGCGTCCAGGCCATTGATGCCCAGCTCCGCCACTTTCTCTTCCAGACGCACCAGCTCTTCAATTTGCACCAGGAACCAGCGGTCGATGTTGGTCAGGTTGAACACGCCGTCCACGGACAAGCCTGCGCGGAAGGCGTCGGCGATATACCAGATACGCTCTGCGCCCGCGTCTTTCAGCTCGCGGCGGATTTTGGTCAGTGCTTCCGGGTCGTCCAGGCTCACTTTCGGATCGAAGCCTGTCGCGCCCACTTCGAGGCCGCGCAGCGCTTTCTGCAGGGATTCCTGCTGCGTGCGGCCAATCGCCATCACTTCACCCACAGATTTCATCTGGGTGGTCAGACGGTCGTTCGCGCCAGCGAATTTCTCGAAGTTGAAGCGTGGAATTTTGGTCACAACGTAGTCGATAGACGGTTCGAAGGACGCAGGCGTGCGGCCCCCGGTGATGTCGTTCATCAGCTCGTCAAGGGTGTAACCGACCGCCAGTTTCGCCGCCACCTTCGCAATCGGGAAGCCGGTCGCTTTAGAGGCCAGCGCGGAGGAGCGGGACACGCGCGGGTTCATTTCGATAACAATCAGACGGCCGGTTTTCGGGTTCACCGAGAACTGCACGTTAGAACCACCGGTTTCGACGCCGATTTCACGCAGTACCGCCATCGAGGCGTTACGCATGATTTGGTACTCTTTGTCGGTCAGCGTTTGCGCTGGCGCAACGGTAATGGAGTCGCCGGTGTGGATACCCATCGCATCGAAGTTTTCGATGGAGCAGACGATGATGCAGTTGTCGTTTTTATCACGCACCACTTCCATCTCGTACTCTTTCCAGCCAATCAGCGATTCATCAATCAGCAGCTCTTTGGTTGGGGAGAGATCCAGGCCGCGCTCGCAAATCTCTTCAAACTCTTCGCGGTTGTAGGCGATACCGCCGCCGGTGCCGCCCATGGTGAAGGAAGGACGGATGATGCACGGATAACCCACTTCAGCCGCTACGGCCAGTGCCTCTTCCATGTTGTGAGCGATACCGGAACGCGCGGTGTCGAGGCCGATTTTTTTCATCGCCACGTCGAAGCGACGACGGTCTTCTGCTTTATCAATCGCGTCGGCGGTCGCACCAATCATGGTCACGCCGAACTCTTCCAGCACGCCCTGACGCTCCAGCTCCAGTGCGCAGTTCAGCGCAGTCTGGCCACCCATGGTCGGCAGAACCGCATCCGGACGCTCTTTCTCGATGATTTTACGTACCACTTCCCAGTGAATCGGCTCGATGTAGGTTGCATCCGCCATTTCCGGGTCGGTCATGATGGTCGCCGGGTTAGAGTTTACCAGGATAACGCGGTAACCCTCTTCGCGCAGGGCCTTACACGCCTGTGCACCGGAGTAGTCAAATTCACAGGCCTGACCGATAACAATCGGGCCAGCGCCAAGGATCAGGATGCTTTTTATGTCTGTACGTTTTGGCATGGTCTTCTCGGCTCCTGATTATTTAGCGGTCTTACGGTATTGCTCGATAAGTTCGATGAAGTGATCGAACAGCGGTGCGGCATCGTGCGGCCCCGGGCTGGCTTCCGGGTGTCCCTGGAAGCTGAACGCTGGCTTATCGGTACGATGGATCCCCTGCAGGGTGCCATCGAACAGGGATTTGTGCGTCACGCGCAGATTAGCCGGCATTGACGCTTCGTCTACTGCGAAGCCGTGGTTCTGTGCCGTAATCATCACCGTGTTGTTGTCGATGTCTTTCACCGGGTGGTTACCACCGTGGTGACCGAACTTCATCTTAATGGTGTTCGCCCCGCTCGCCAGCGCCAGCAGCTGATGGCCGAGGCAGATGCCGAATACCGGAATATCGGTTTCGAGGAAGGACTTGATGGCATCGATAGCGTAATCGCACGGTGCCGGGTCGCCAGGTCCGTTAGAGAGGAAGATGCCATCCGGGTTCATCTTCAGTACGTCTTCGGCAGAGGTTTCCGCCGGCACTACCGTCAGACGGCAGCCGCGATCAACCAGCATGCGCAGGATATTGCGCTTGGCGCCGAAATCGTAGGCGACCACGTGGAACGGCAGCTCGCTCTCTTTTTTCGCTTCCGGCAGGTCATCTGACAGCGTCCAGCTACCTTGCGTCCAGCTGTATGCTTCAGTGGTCGTCACTTCTTTCGCCAGGTCCATGCCATTCAGGCCCGGGAAGGCTTTCGCTTTTTCCAGCGCCAGCGCCGCATCGAGGTTGTCCCCTGCGATGATGCAGCCGTTCTGTGCACCCTTCTCGCGCAGCAGACGCGTTAACTTACGGGTATCGATATCGGCAATCGCCACAATGTTATGGCGCTTCAGGTAGGAAGAGAGGTCTTCGGTATTGCGGAAGTTGCTGGCAATCAGCGGCAGGTCGCGAATGACCAGGCCTTGCGCATGTACCTGAGAAGATTCTTCGTCAGCAGCATTGGTGCCGACATTGCCGATATGAGGATAAGTAAGAGTAACGATTTGGCGAGAATAGGAAGGATCAGTGAGGATTTCTTGATAACCGGTCATTGAAGTATTGAAAACGACTTCCCCAACCGCCGAACCCGTTGCCCCTATGGCCCGACCGATAAACTGGGTTCCGTCTTCCAGAACCAATAGCGCTGACTTAATCAAAACACCCTCCAGAGAATATTCACTCACTTTATTTGCATATTAATTCACAACCATGTCATAAATCAATGCAAATGTGTTGCCAGCGGATTTTTGGCAAACGGCGGCATTCTGGAGATTTGCCAGGTAAAAGTCAACTCAAAACGGATATTTTAATTATCCTTTTGCAAGCCTGGAGGCCTGAAAAGATGTTAAGCGGCAAAAAGATCAGGTAAATCACGACAGAAAACGCTTGCGTGGCAAGTTTATTGGAATTTCTGGTACGCAGATAATAAAAAGTGGACCAAACGGTCAAAATTTACATACTAGCAACACAAAATGGCGGGATAATATCTACTTTTAGTCAAAAAAGACAAAACTAAACATGGAATGGATAAAATAAAAGGGCAAT
Source organism: Enterobacter cloacae complex sp. 382A5 (assembly GCF_050031095.1). NCBI lineage: Bacteria > Pseudomonadati > Pseudomonadota > Gammaproteobacteria > Enterobacterales > Enterobacteriaceae > Enterobacter > Enterobacter cloacae complex sp. 382A5. The sequence continues at coordinate 711,978 of NZ_JBLGVK010000001.1, read as the reverse complement.
AAATTATTGCCCTATGCAATCAAAAATTTACGACTGCAATAACCACATCACGATGGGTAATATCTCTTACAAATTGTTGAGATCGAGCACATCACGCATAGCAAAAAGACCATTTTCTTTGTCTTTCAGCCACAAAGCGGAGCGAACGGCACCATTCGCAAATGTCATGCGGCTGGATGCTTTATGCGTGATCTCTACACGTTCTCCAATATCGGCGAACATCGCAGTATGTTCCCCGACGATGTCACCCGCACGCACGGTTGCGAAACCAATCGTTCCCGGAACACGTTCGCCCGTATGGCCTTCGCGGGTATATACCGCGCAGTCTTTTAAATCTTTATCCAGTGCATGCGCAATCGCTTCGCCCATTGCCAGCGCCGTGCCGGAGGGAGCATCGACTTTGTAACGGTGGTGAGCTTCGACAATCTCAATGTCGGTATAATCGCCCATCACTTTTGCGGCCTTCTCCAGCAGCTTAAGCATAACGTTGACGCCCACGCTAAAGTTAGCAGCGAAGACAATAGCAATCTCATGGGACGCATCCTGAATGGCTTGTTTACCGGCTTCATCAAACCCGGTGGTGCCAATCACCATGCCTTTGCCGTGCTGGCGGCAAAATGCCAGATGGGTCAGTGTGCCTTCTGGCCGGGTGAAATCGATAAACACATCAAAATCATCTTTCACCGCATCAAGGCTGCTCTGAACGGTAACGCCCGTCTTGCCCGCGCCTGCCAGTTCACCGGCATCGGCCCCAAGAAGCGATGAACCTTCACGCTCCAGTGCTGCGCCCAGCGCTACGCCATCCATCTGAAGTGCCGCCTGAATGAGCTGGCGACCCATACGTCCACCCGCGCCCGCAATAGCGACACGGATCTGTGCATCATGCATAGTTATTCTCTTACGTTAAAATGATGTAAACCGTTTTCAGATTAACCAGCATAATGAAGAGTCGCCAGCCGAAAACGCCAATAATTAGAATTTAATGATAAACAGAGAGGAGTATCAGTAAAAGACATGATTCATCCCGCAGGATGAATCATCGGATCTTATTCGGAAAAGTGTTTGCCAGCCGGGAAATGACTTAAAAACCAGGTTACCGCCAGTAAATCCGCGCTACCGCCAGGGCTGAGATGGCGGTTAATGAGGTCATCATCAAGCCGTTGAAGCGCCTCAATGCCACCCTTTTTGAGGACGCCCCCCTGCCATAACAGCTTTTGCGCCTGATGCTGAACGTAATAAAGCCCTTCCAGCCCACCGCGTGAGACAAGATTGGTGTCATCATTCCACGCCATAAGATGTAGTAGCGTTTGCAGTAATGCCAGGTTCGAGTCGCCATACTCCTGCAAAACCCGGTTATAAACGGGTAACGCTTGCGTTCTGACGGTGTGAAAACCACTTTCCGCTTCTCCGCGCGCACCTGCGAAGCCATAGCGCAAAAAATGCGCTTCACTTTTACTGGGTTCTTTCTGGGCATTCGACGACAGTTCACGCGCAACAATATTTCGGCACAAGCGTGCCACTTGCATACAGAGACGGTTCTGTTCTGGCATCTCTCCGACAGCCACACTCCGACCGATAGCCGTACTTAACAGGCCAAAAGCGAAAATCGCCCCACGGTGCGTATTGACTCCCCCTGTCGCCTGCAACATATCGCTTTCACACGCCATCCCTAATGGCCTTACCATGGGCAGCACGCTTTCCGCCTCCAGCTTCGCTGTGTTGCGTCCCATGGTATAAAATTTCGCCATCCATGGAGCAATTGCAGCAGTGCTGCGCTCAAACGCCGCTCGATCCATATCGTGATGCGCGCCCGAATTACGAATATCGACGAGACCCGGTTTCGGCGTCAGCCGTACTTCCGCCAGCAACGCCCGCTCAACCAGACCACTTATATCGTCCGCCTCAAACTTCAAACGCACCGGCGCACGTTGTTCAATTAAGATACTCTCGCTCATAGCATTCAATCCTTCGTGCAATTTCATCCAACAAGAGATCGAGGGAATGTTGTCGAGCCCGTGCGCAAATATGGGCCTCCCGATCGCAAATAAGGCAACGCCGAGGGGAGACCCCTAATTCACGCCGGGAGAGCAACTGCCCATCGCTATCAATCACATCAATGTCCCACAACCTTCCTAACGGATGCTGCAGCTCTAACATCAACAGCTGTTGTTTCAGTGCTTTTGCCGGGGCGCAGACCGCCATCATCCATTCCGGGCCGCTGCGGGCATCAACTTGCTTTTCCCACACGCTGACCCATTCCATTTTCTGGCAGAGTGCCGTGATTTCTCGCCGGGCATAGCCTGCAACACGCTGCCACACCGGGGAATTTTTTAAGGCCCCCGGAGATACAAGTGAAAAAGAGATCAGTGGCAACTGGTAGCAGCTCAAAGCCTGATGCTGCCGGGTCATGCGTTTATCCCGCGCCTGCAGCATCTCCTCGAGCGTGACAGGCTGCCCCTGGGATAGCAGGTCTGCGCCTTTCATCAGCGTTTTACCTGGCGAATCACGTCAATGACCGAACCATCGCGATAACGCACTACAGCCACCACCCGATCGGTAAATTCAATCGGCTGCGGTTTGCCTGTAAGCACCTCGGCTCGCTGCTGAAGTTGCTCAATGGTCATCAACGCCACGCCTGCGTCACGTAAATTGTCGATGAGATCCTGGCGCGCCGGGTTTACCGCAATACCATGATCGGTGACCAGTACATCAACGCTGGCCCCCGGCGTGACGGTAGTCAGGACTTTCTCCACTACGCAAGGAATACGGCCGCGAACCAGCGGAGCGGTAATAATGGTAAGGTCAGCGCCTGCCGCCGTATCGCTATGGCCGCCAGATGCGCCACGTAGAACACCGTTCGAACCGGTCATCACGTTTACATTGAAATTAACGTCAATTTCCAGCGCACTGAGCATTACCACGTTCAGGCGTTCGCAGGCCGCGCCTTTAGAACCGGGGTTGGCGTATTGATTGGTAGAAATTTCGATATGATGCGGATTCTGTGCCAGCGAGCGTGCGGCATCACCGTCAAAAGATTGCGTATCCAGAAGCGCTTTAATCAAGCCTTTCTCATGTAGATCCACCATTGTGCCCGTGATCCCACCCAGGCCAAAACTTGCGGTAATGTTCTGGCGACGCATCTTGTCTTCCAGGAAGCGGGAAACCGCCAGCGATGCCCCACCGGTACCGGTTTGTAGTGAAAAGCCGTCCTTAAAATAACCCGAGTGTTCAATCACGTTGGCCGCCTGACGGGCGATTAACAGCTCTCGGGGGTTGCTGGACAAACGGATTGCCCCCGCCGTAATTTTCGCGGGATCGCCAACCTCTTCAACCTGTACAATCAAATCCACCTGATCCTGCGCAATACTTGCCGGATAGTTTGGGTAATTCACCCACTCTTCCGTTAGCAGTACAACGCATTTGGCATATTCCGCATCAACCTTCGCATAGCCCAAAGAGCCGCAGCGGGACTTACCGCTAAAGCCGTTAGCGTTACCGAACTCATCGCAGCAAGGTACGCCAAGGAATGCGACATCGATACTCAGCTCACCGTTCTGAATCAGTTTTACGCGACCGCCGTGGGAGTGGATCTGCACCGGGTTTTCCATCAGGCCAGCTGAGATCTCCTCCCCCAGTTTGCCACGCAATCCGGACGTATAAATCTGGCAAACCACACCGTTTTTAATGTGTTCAATCAGCGGCCAATGGGCATCGATCAGGGAACTGGACGCTAATGTCAGGTCACGAAACCCCATTTCCGCCAGTTTCGCCATCACCATATTGACCACCTTGTCGCCCCCCCGAAACGCATGGTGGAAGGATACGGTCATGCCGTTTTTAAGCCCGGAACGGCGGATAGCCTCTTCAAGAGTGTCGCAAACCTTCCGCTGGCGCTTTTCTGTTTCACTGGCCAGCCACGGGCTGTTGGTGGTTACCCCTTCATAAGGATGTAATCCTTCCGGTACGACATAGTGCTGGTTCAGCATTGTTACAGTCTCTTTCATGGTTCCTTCCTTAGTCACGAATACCGGAAGCCGACAGCGACACCACTTTGCGAGCGTGGTCGATAATCGGACCGTCAATCATTTTTCCATCGAGCGATACAACGCCCAGCCCACGAGACTCGGCCTCTTCCGCGGCGGCTATCACCTCCAGCGCGTAAGTGACCTCTTTGCGCGTCGGTGAATAAGCCTGATGCAAAAGCTCAATCTGACGGGGATTAACTAACGACTTGCCGTTAAATCCAAGCCCTTTCGCCAACTGAACTTCTTTCAGGAATCCTTCTTCATTATTAATATCCGACCAGACGACATCATACGCGGCAATGCCGGCGACTCGCGCCGCATGTAACACGGCGCAGCGGGCATAAAACAGCTCTGTTCCGTCGCCGCGAGAGGTGCCCATATCCATCACATAATCAAACGCAGCCAGCGCAATCGCGACCATGCGAGGGCTTGAGGTCGCAATGTCCACGGCGTTAACCACCCCCTTCGCTGACTCAATGGCGGCCATGAGTTTTGTGCTTCCCACTTCGCGTCCACACTCGCGCTCGACGCGCTCAACCTGGGCTTCCAGCTCCAGCACATCATGTTTGCTATCGGTTTTTGGCAGACGAATAATATCCACGCCGCCGCGCACCGCCGCTTCAAGATCGGCCAGACCAAAGGGTGTGTTCAGTGGATTAATGCGCACCACTTTTTCCACATCCTGATAGAAAGGATGCTGTAACGCATGATGGACAAGCAGACGGGCGGTATCTTTTTCGCGCAGCGATACGGCGTCTTCGAGATCAAACATCACCGCATCTGCGCCGTAGACAAACGAGGTGCTCAACATGGCCGCATTAGCGCCGGGAATAAACAGCATACTGCGACGAGGTTTCATAATGCGCTCCATTGAATTTCCGTTTGATCTGCCGCACGCAGCGCCGCCGCCTGCACTCTGGCGCGCAAAATACACTCCAGCGCACCTTTATCATCTACGCTAACCTGCGCGTGCTTGACACCAAGATTTGCCAGCGTCTCCCGTACAACCTGCTCGATCGCCGCGCCGAACTGCTGCTTCACCAGACTCTCCAGCTCCAGCCTGATTCCGGGTTCAGATGAGGGGCCAATCCTGATCATCACATCGCTGGATTCCAGCGTGCCTGCCAGGGCATCCTTAATGATTTCCATGAGTTATGTTCCTTGTTAACGGTACTACGTCATACGGTTTCAGTGTGTTCGGCCGCCAGGTGCTGTAAAAATGCCAGCGTGCCAGCAGGTACCAGCGCGCGTATTGCCTGCCAGTCACGTTTGGCGTACAGCTTCCTGACGCGGGATGCAGAGACGGGGGCACCGTTTTTCTCCATGCGCGCAACCTCAACAACCTTGATGGCGGATCCACGACGATTTGGGTCACCCAGGATGTCGTGCATCCGCTGGTTATAGGCGCTGGTCAGTGGGCAGAACGGCTCATTGCCAACAAAACGATGGGTTACCCCCAGTGCCGGGGCCAGGTGTTCGCGGAAAAGTTGCAGATCGATCTGGCAATGGCAGTCGTCCACCACGCCTTGTTCTTTGAGGAAATAACCTGGAAACGTCGCACGGGAGATCAGGTAAGCCGAACCTGGATGCAACGTGACATTGTCGATACCGGCAATCCCTTGCTCCATCAGCGCCCAACGGTCGGTATAAGAAAAAAATGAAGCGTCTTCTTTGACGACAAACAGATGCAACCAGTCGCACTGGGCTGCGGCTTGCTCGATGAGATAGCGATGACCCAGCGTAAAAGGGTTCGCATTCATCACGATAGCGCCAATCCTCTTTCCCGGTTGGCGATAGAGCGCCAGTTGACGGCAAAAACGCGCCAGCCGTTCGCTGCTGTTTTCCATTAACACCGCCCGTTCACCCGCCTGAGCAATGGGCCAGAATCCCGCGCCTGAAAAGAGCACGCGATTTTCGGGTTTTGTGAACAGGAAAAGCTCGCTGCGGTTTAACTCATATGCCAGCGTCAGCATCTCGGTCAGCAGCTTCAGACTGAGCCCTTCACCCTGTAGGGTGGGTGAGACAGCGATGCATTTCAGGACATTTCCGGCAAGCGCGCCACATCCCACAAGCACTCCCTGCCATTCTGCACATACCGCTATTTCGCAATCACGTTCCAGAGAAAGTCCGGCCTCTTGCAGGAAGGTCATCACCGCCTTGCGGCGTGATACATCCTTTTGTAAATAAACACGCTTAAATATCAAATTCACTATTCTGCGTCCTTCAGCAAATCACGGCACATATTTCGCCAGCGTTTATATTATCCGTCTGGAATAGACATCACATTTTTCCCGCTGCCTTTATTGTGTTTATGACTTTTATTTTTTTAATTAACTAGAGAACGTTAAATAAATTAAATCAATTAAAAACACCATCATTCAGTGAAGAGAGTCACAACTCGACTCAGGTTTAATTTATTAATATGCGCCAACCTTGCTACTTATCAATACAGGATGATGTGTATGACTAACATGACCCAAGCCCCAGCGGCGGAAAGGAAGGGGGTTAGCGATTTACTGGGATTTAAAATATTTGGTATGTCGCTACCGCTTTACGCTTTCGCGTTAATTACTTTATTACTTTCTCATTTTTATAATGCATTGCCTACTGACGTGGTTGGCGGATTTGCCATCATGTTTATTATTGGCGCTATGTTTGGGGAGATAGGTAAACGCCTGCCCATTTTCAACAAATACATTGGCGGTGCGCCGGTGATGATATTTCTGGTTGCTGCCTGGTTCGTTTATGCAGGGGTATTCACCCAGAAAGAAATCGACGCTATCAGCAACGTCATGGATAAAAGTAACTTTCTTAACCTGTTTATCGCAGTATTGATTACTGGCGCGATCCTGTCAGTTAACCGTAAATTGCTGCTGAAATCGCTGCTGGGCTATATCCCCACCATTCTGACAGGGATTATCGGCGCATCACTTTTCGGTATCGCCATTGGCCTGTGCTTTGGTATTCCGGTAGACCGCATCATGATGCTGTACGTCCTGCCGATTATGGGCGGTGGCAACGGTGCAGGGGCCGTTCCGCTTTCAGAAATCTACCATTCCGTTACGGGTCGTTCTCGCGAAGAGTACTACTCAACCGCTATCGCTATTCTGACCATTGCCAATATCTTCGCGATTATTTTCGCCGCGGTACTCGATATCGTCGGAAAAAAATACGCCTGGCTCAGCGGTGAAGGTGAGCTGGTGCGTAAAGCGTCCTTTAAAACGGAAGACGATGAAAAAGCTGGCCAGATTACCCACAGAGAAACAGCAGTGGGTCTGGTGTTGGCCACTACCTGCTTCCTGCTGGCCTATGTTGTGGCGAAAAAAATTCTGCCGAGCATCGGTGGCGTCTCCATTCACTACTTTGCGTGGATGGTGCTGATCGTCGCAGCGTTGAACGCATCAGGTCTTTGCTCACCGGAAATTAAAGCCGGGGCGAAACGCCTGTCAGATTTCTTTTCAAAACAGCTGCTGTGGGTCCTGATGGTCGGTGTCGGCGTGTGTTACACCGACTTGCAGGAAATTATCGATGCCCTGACGTTTGCGAACGTGGTTATCGCCGCCATCATCGTTGTCGGTGCTGTGGTGGGTGCAGCTATCGGCGGGTGGCTGATTGGCTTCTACCCCATTGAATCCTCCATTACTGCGGGGCTTTGTATGGCAAACCGGGGTGGCTCCGGCGATCTGGAAGTCCTTTCCGCCTGCAACCGTATGAATCTTATCTCTTATGCACAAATCTCCTCTCGTCTGGGCGGCGGTATTGTGCTTGTTATCGCAAGCATCGTGTTTAGCATGATGGCGTAAAAAATACGCACGGCGGTGTATACCCAAAATAATTCGAGTTGCATGAAGGCGGCAAGAGAGTGAATCCCCAGGAGCATAGGTAACTATGTGACTGGGGTGAGCGAACGCAGCCAACGCACATGCAGCTTGAAGTATGACGGGTATTTAGCGCAAACAACCAGGTGAAAAGTAGAGGCCAGCGCCGGGAGCGGCAGAAGGAAATCCACTCTACCCCTTAGCCGGATACACCTGGAGGTTTGCGGTCAAAGGCATCGCCGTGCCTCTACTCTGGAAAACATTGATGTCTGATGCAGCTCTGTTGGGTGAAGGCTTAACCCTGATGCTTCTCGGTATGGGATTCGTCATGACGTTCCTGTTACTGCTGATCCTTGCCATACGGGGAATGTCCACGGTGATTAACCGCTTCTTTCCTGAACCTGTTGCTGTTCCGGCGCCGGTATCCGCGCCCGCACTGGACGACTTCACCCGCTTAAAGCCGGTGATTGCCGCAGCCATTCACCATCACCGCTATCACGCTTAATTTCAAGGAGGAATCCATGACCGTTGCTATTACCGATGTCGTCTTGCGCGACGCCCACCAGTCCCTGTTCGCCACCCGCCTTCGTCTTGACGACATGCTGCCCATTGCCGCCGCCCTCGATGACGTCGGCTACGGCTCTCTCGAATGCTGGGGCGGAGCCACCTTTGACGCCTGCATTCGCTTTCTCGGCGAAGACCCGTGGGTTCGCCTGCGTGAGTTGAAAAAAGCAATGCCGAAAACCCCGCTGCAGATGCTACTGCGCGGCCAGAACCTGCTCGGCTACCGCCACTACGCTGATGACGTGGTGGAACGCTTTGTGGAGCGGGCAGTGAAGAATGGCATGGACGTGTTCCGCGTCTTCGATGCCATGAACGACCCGCGCAACATGAAGGCCGCCCTGCAGGCGGTTCGCAGCCACGGCGCGCACGCCCAGGGCACGCTAAGCTACACCACCAGCCCGGCCCACACCTTACAGACCTGGCTGGATCTGACCGAACAACTGCTGGAGACCGGCGTCGATTCGATTGCCATAAAGGATATGTCCGGCATTCTGACGCCGGGAGCGGCATATGAACTGGTCAGTGAAATCAAAAAGCGCTATGACGTCCGCCTGCATCTGCATGCGCATGCCACCACTGGCATGGCGGAAATGACGCTGTTGAAGGCTATTGAGGCGGGCGTCGACAGCGTCGATACGGCTATCTCATCAATGAGCGCTACCTACGGCCATCCGGCAACCGAAACGCTGGTTGCCACGCTCGCCGGAACGGAACATGACACCGGGCTGGATATCCATAAGCTGGAGAACATCGCCGCATACTTCCGCGACGTGCGCAAAAAATACCACACCTTTGAAGGCCAGCTTAAAGGCTATGACAGCCGTATTCTGGTCGCCCAGGTTCCTGGCGGCATGCTCACCAACCTCGAGAGCCAGCTAAAGCAGCAGAACGCGGCGGACAAACTGGATCAGGTGCTGGCGGAGATCCCCCGCGTTCGCGAGGATCTCGGCTTTATCCCGCTGGTCACCCCAACATCACAGATTGTCGGCACCCAGGCGGTGCTCAACGTGCTGACCGGAGAACGCTATAAAACCATCGCGAAAGAGACCGCTGGCATTCTGAAAGGTGAGTACGGCCATACACCAGCCCCGGTCAATGCCGCCCTGCAGGCACGAGTACTGAAAGGTGCTCAGCCAGTTACCTGCCGCCCGGCGGATTTGTTGAAGCCTGAGCTGGCGCAACTCGAAGGGGATATCACACGCCAGGCGCAGGAAAAGGGCATCACGCTTGCTGACAATGCTATCGACGACGTGCTGACCGTCGCGCTGTTCCCGCAGCCTGGGATGAAGTTCCTGGAGAATCGTAATAATCCGGCGGCATTTGAGCCGGTACAGCAGGTGGTGGAGAGAAAATCGGCCGAAAAAGCAGAAAAAGCGGCGGCGTCCGGCATCTACACGGTGGAAGTAGAAGGCAAAGCCTTTGTCGTGAAAGTGAGTAACGGCGGCGATATTAACCCGTTCGCGCCGTCTGCCACTCTTCCTTCTGCAGCCCCCGCGCCGGCAGGTGCAGGCACCCCGGTAACCGCGCCGCTGGCAGGCAATATCTGGAAGGTCATTGCGACAGAAGGACAGGCCGTTGATAAAGGTGACGTACTGTTGATTCTGGAAGCCATGAAGATGGAAACCGAGATTCGCGCCGCACAAGCCGGAACCGTCCGCAATATCACGGTGAAAGCCGGAGATGCCGTGGCAGTAGGTGATACCCTGATGATGCTGGCGTAAGGAACGGAAGAAATGGAAAGTCTGAATGCCCTGATTCAGGGGATGGGGCTAATGAACCTCAGCATTGGCCAGGCCATCATGCTGCTGGTGAGCCTGCTGCTGCTGTGGCTGGCGATTTCGAAGAAGTTCGAACCCCTGCTGCTGCTGCCAATTGGCTTCGGTGGTCTGCTCTCCAATATCCCGGAAGCCGGACTGGCGCTAACTGCGCTCGAAAATCTGCTGGCACACCACGATGCCGGGCAGCTGGCGGTCATCGCTGCAAAGCTGAACTGCGCCCCGGACGCACACGCGATTAAAGAGGCATTAGCGCTGGCGCTGCCGTCCGTCCAAGCCCAGATGGAAAATCTGGCGGTGGATATGGGTTACTCGTCAGGCGTACTGGCGCTGTTCTATAAAGTGGCGATTGGCTCCGGCGTGGCGCCATTGGTTATCTTCATGGGCGTCGGGGCAATGACCGATTTCGGCCCGCTGCTGGCAAACCCGCGTACCTTGCTGCTGGGCGCGGCGGCACAGTTCGGTATCTTCGCCACCGTACTGGGGGCGCTGACGCTGAACTACTTCGGGTTCATCGACTTCAACATGCCACAGGCAGCGGCAATCGGCATCATCGGCGGTGCGGACGGTCCAACTGCGATTTACCTCTCCAGCAAGCTGGCACCGGAACTGCTCGGGGCGATTGCGGTAGCAGCCTACTCCTATATGGCGCTGGTACCGCTGATTCAGCCGCCGATTATGAAGGCGCTGACCACGGAAAAAGAGCGCAATATCCGCATGGTGCAACTGCGTACGGTGGGCAAGCGGGAGAAGATCCTGTTTCCGGTGCTGTTGTTGCTGCTGGTGGCGCTGCTGCTGCCGGACGCAGCACCGCTGCTGGGGATGTTCTGCTTTGGCAACCTGATGCGTGAAAGCGGCGTGGTGGAGCGTCTGAGTGACACCGTACAAAACGGGTTGATCAATATTGTGACGATATTCCTCGGTCTTTCTGTCGGAGCGAAGCTGGTGGCTGATAAATTCCTGCAGCCGCAAACGTTGGGTATTTTGCTGCTGGGGGTGATCGCATTTGGCATCGGTACTGCCGCAGGCGTGCTGATGGCGAAGCTAATGAACAGGTACAGCAAGAATCCAATTAACCCACTGATTGGCTCGGCCGGTGTCTCTGCGGTACCGATGGCGGCTCGCGTCTCCAACAAGGTAGGTCTGGAGTCGGACTCGCAGAATTTCTTGCTCATGCATGCGATGGGACCTAACGTTGCTGGGGTAATTGGCTCCGCTATCGCCGCAGGTGTGATGCTGAAATACGTGCTGGCAATGTGACAATGTATGGGGTACGCGCACCGTATCCCATGCCCATCTAAACCCTAAATATTTTCTAAAAAAATGATAACTATGAACTGGCGCAGACATTGATTTCGCCGGATACCTAACAATTCCTTTTTTTAATCTTTCTTTACGTATGCCTATTCCAAAAACTACACAGTGGTTTTCCCTGCGCTCCTTTCAGAATCGCATCTTTCTGCTGATTCTATTCACATCAACAATGGTCATGCTTGCCATGTCCTGGTACCTCACTAACATCACAAAAGATCGACTGCACTATCAGGTTGGCCAGCGAGCGCTTATCCAGGCCATGCAAATTTCTGCGATGCCTGGACTCGTTGAGGCCGTACAGCATAACGACGGCGCGCGGATCAAAGCTCTGATTGATCCTATGCGCTCCTTTTCCGATGCGACATATATTACTGTGGGTGATGAAAGAGGACGTCGCTTATATCACGTTAATCCCAATGAGATTGGGAAAGCCATGGAAGGCGGTGACAATGATGATGCACTCCTGAACGCCAAAAGCTATGTCTCAGTGCGGAAAGGTTCGCTGGGTTCATCGCTACGCGGAAAATCCCCTATCCAGGACAGTAAGGGGAGAGTCATCGGCATTGTTTCTGTCGGGTATACGATTGAACAGCTGGATAACTGGCTTAATCTGCAAACGGGTTCATTAATGATGCCCATGGTCAGTTTATTACTTCTGCTCCTCTACTGCGCCCGACGCTTTTCCCTGCATATTAAAAAGCAGATGCTCAATATGGAACCTCAGCAACTTTCGCAGTTGCTGATCCAACAGAGCGTGTTGTTCGAGTCCGTATTTGAAGGGCTTATCGCCATTGACTCGCTTTACCACATCACCGCGATTAATCAAACGGCTCGCCGTATGCTTAATCTTAGCCAGCCCGAAGCCGAGCTTATCGGCAATGCTATTGCCAGCGTCGTCACCCCCGAAGCGTTTTTCTATGATGCGCCACAGAAAAATAAAAAGGATGAGATTGTCACGTTCAACGACATTAAGGTCATTGCCAGCCGTATGGCGGTGATCCTGAACAACCAGCCTCAGGGGTGGGTGATTAGCTTTCGCAGCAAAGATGATATTAACACCCTGAGTCTGCAACTCAGCCAGGTGCGGCAATATGCCGACAACCTGCGAGCCGTACAGCATGAACATCGCAACCTCATCTCAGCCATCGCTGGGTTTCTGTATTTGAAACGCTATGACCACGCGCTGGCTCTGATTCACCAGCAATCAGAAAGCCACCAGAAAGTGCTGGATTTTATTACGCGTTGTTTCAGAGACAGCCATCTTGCGGGGTTGCTGATCGGCAAGTACTACAGAGCCAAAGAGCTGGGGCTGGAGCTTGTTTTCGACCCTGCCTGCTACGTTGATTCGACATTACCGACGGTGCTATCCCCCAGCGAATGGATTTCGATCGTCGGTAATCTGCTGGATAACGCCTATAACGCCACGTTACGCCACGAAGGCGGATCGCGGCAGATTGAATGTCTGATCAGCTGCGACGGGCACGAAGTGATCATAGAAATAGCCGATCAGGGATGTGGGATTGATGAAACACTCCGCGATCGCATTTTTGAACGTGGCGTCACCAGCAGCGACAGTGGCGACCACGGTATTGGATTATGGCTGGTGCATAGTTACGTCGAACAAGCTGGCGGCAGTATTGTCGTCGAGAACAATATTCCTTTTGGCACCATTTTTACCCTTTATATTCCCCTTACCAGAGATGAACATCATGGATAGCATCACTACCCTTATCGTTGAAGACGAGCCTTTGTTGGCGGAAATCCTGGTGGATACCATCAAACAATTTCCCCAGTTCAGCGTAGTTGGCATTGCGGACAAACTGGAAAGCGCAAAAAAACTGCTTCGCCTCTATCAGCCCCAACTCATTTTACTGGATAATTTTCTGCCGGATGGCAAGGGGCCAGATCTGATTCGCCACGCTGTTAACATGAATTACAAAGGGCGCATTATTTTCATCACCGCTGATAACCATATGGACACCATCAGCGAAGCGTTACGTTTAGGTGTATTCGATTACCTGATTAAGCCCGTTCATTATCAACGCCTGCAACATACTCTTGAGCGTTTCGCTCGCTATCGCAGCTCACTGCGCTCCAGTGAACAAGCCAGCCAAACCCATGTGGATACGCTGTTTAATATTCAGGCTCGTGAACAAACCGAGCCAGCCAATACGTTGCTGCGCGGTATTGACGAAAACACGTTTAACCGTATGTTGCAGCTGTTTTCCCTCCCGGATACTGTGCATACCGCCGATTCTCTGGCCCGCATCCTCGGCAGCAGTAAGACCACCGCACGCCGCTATCTGGAACAAGGGGTCAAGAATGATTTACTCGAAGCGGAAATCAGCTATGGCAAAGTGGGCAGACCGGAACGTATCTATCGTGGTAAAGCCTGAGATGGGTTTAGCCTTCAGTAAAAAACGGGATGCTATAGCATCCCGTTTCGTTACGCTTATCAGGCAATACTTTTTTTCAGTTGCTGCCTGTTGTAATTAATCAAACTCCCTGCCTTGATTATCTCACGTTCAGATGGCGTCAATGCCTCCATATAAAGCGAAATCCGTTTAACGGGCCCGGCATGGCGGATGACATAAGCCGTAATATCACTGAGGTCGGAATCTAATGCGGAAGTTATTCCAGGAATATAGATAAAATCACCCACTTCAAAATCTGGCGCTTCCTTCATCTGCAGCGGCAACATCCCCCAGTTAATTACGTTCGAACGATAACGCTTGGTGGCATACTCCTGCGTAATATTTGCCAGACCACCAATGACGCGTTGACAGCTGGCCGCCTGTTCTCGCGCAGAACCATCGCCAGGTTTTACCGCATAGACCATACTGCCAATTCCCGTTTGTTGCACAGTGACATTCTCTTGTCCCGGTAGCTGACGGATCTGCGCGAAAATATTCCCCAGTTCCGGATCCAGCTTACAAGGGTCTTCACCCGCCACGCGCTGTTGTTCCAGTGCCGCAATCGCTTTGCTACGCCCTACATAGCCGGGATCGCGGCGCGAAAGCGTGAACTCTGCAAGTCCCAATGGATTAGAACGAAACGATGACGTTTCGCCGGAAGGGATAAGTTCGTCAGTGGTCGTCACCGGATCCATGATCTTCGAGGTCACGTTCAACAGAATGTTATCCATTAATTCGCTCATCTCCGGCCAGTCCTTGATATTAGGACCATAGATCAAAGGTTGCTGGCTAGCCCCTTTAATAAACCCTTGATAAACGCGGTTTGTATAGGGTGACACATCAAATTCATATTCTGGAATAGTCCCCCAACAATCGAGTTCAGAGGCCGATGTCAGTAAACCGCCATTGGCAGCCGTCGCCGCAATTGAGCGGGCATCCATCAGGGCCACAGCCGACATTTGGCCATTGCCAGGTTTGGAGCCTTCACGGTTCGGGAAGTTACGCGTGGTGTGACGAATACTCAGCCCATTATTCATCAGCGTATCACCTGCACCGAAACACGGACCGCAAAAGGCGGTACGGATAACTGCGCCAGCACTCATGAGATCGCTAATCATCCCTTTTTTCGTTAACGCCATCATCACCGGCTGAGATGACGGATAGATCGAAAGGGAGAAAATATTGTCGCCACAGGAATGATGCTTCAGGGCATTGGCGGCTTCCACCACATTGACATAGTTCCCCCCTGAACAACCGGCAATGATCCCCTGCTGAACCCGTAATTTTCCGTTTTCAATTTTGTCCAATAAGGAGAGCTTTGCGCGCCCCAGCGACATTTTTTCGGACTCGATTTCAACGTCTCGCAGGATATCCTGTAAATTCTCATTAAGCGTATCAATTTCATAAACGTTTGCAGGATGAAACGGCAAGGCAATCATTGGTTTAATACTGCTTAAATCCACCTCAATACAACCATCATAGTAAGCCATATCTTTTGCCGACAGCGCCAGATACTCTTTTTCTCTTCCATGCGCCTGCAGATATCTTTTCGTCTCTTCATCCGTTTGCCAGATTGAAGAGAGGCAGGTGGTTTCGGTCGTCATCACATCGATGCTGTTCCTGAAATCAGTGGACATCGTTGCCACACCTGGCCCCACAAACTCCATGATTTTATTCTTAACGTAACCACGCCTGAAAACCGCCCCAATGATCGCCAGAGCAATATCCTGAGGCCCAACGCCAGGAGCCGGTTTTCCGGTTAAATAAACAGCAACAACATCAGGATAGTTAATATCCCAGGTATCGCCCAGCAGTTGCTTAACCAACTCTCCCCCGCCTTCACCAACCGCCATCGTACCCAACGCGCCATAACGCGTGTGGCTATCTGAGCCGAGGATCATTTTTCCTCCTCCGGCCATCATCTCGCGCATGTATTGATGGATGACAGAAATATGCGGAGGAACATAGATCCCGCCATATTTCTGGGCAGACGACAAACCAAAGATATGATCATCGCTATTAATGGTACCACCAACAGCACATAATGAATTATGGCAGTTGGTCAGTACATAAGGTAACGGAAAGCGTTCCATTCCAGAGGCTTTTGCAGTCTGGATAATCCCCACAAAGGTGATATCGTGTGAGGCCATTGAATCAAACTTTATTTTTAACTTATCTTCATCTCCTGACGTGTTATGCGATGACAAAATAGACCATGATATTGTTCGTTTACGCGCATCACATTTATTCATTGTGATTGAACATTTATTTTCTGGAATAATACCATGCTGATGGGACAGATAGATCCCCTGCTCATATAGCTTAATCATATACATCCTTAGATTTAGAAAAAATATTGACTCAACTTGCTACTCGTTAATATCCACGAACAATATCGCTTATGGATAAAACGGGAAAAACACAGGTAACAAAATAAAACTAACGATTCCTGAGATAACGATAAGTGGTAAACCGACTTTTACATAATCAGTGAATTTATAACCGCCAGCAGAAAATATCATCATATTCGCCGGTGTTCCGACAGGTGTCGCATAGGCACATGAACATCCGATCACTATCGCCATTAATACTGCTCGAGGGTCTGCTCCCATGGTATTAGCAATCGACAACCCAATAGGAATTAATAAAGCCGCAGTTGCCGTATTTGACATGAAATTTGTCAATGCGCAGGAAATTACCAATACCGCGCTTAAAAGTAAAAACGGTGACGCCTGCTGACCAAGCAGATCGATAATTGATCGGGCCATGATTTCGCCCGCCCCCGTTGTCTCAAGCGCCCTCGCCAGCGCTAATGTACCGCCAAAAAGAAAAATCGTTTGCGAATCGATAGACTGATAAGCTTGTTTTTCAGTGATCACACGAGTGACGATTAATGACAGCGCACCGATAGCGCCGATGATGGCGATCGGTAAACCGATTTTATTTTCAAAGATCATTCCTGATACGGTAAACACCAACACTGAAAGTGCAATGACTTTCTTATATTTTGGACATTCTACTTTTTTGATACTTTTCCCTCTCTGATTGGCAATAATATTATTGCCCGGTAAAATTTTATATCCAATGGTCAGAAAATAAAGGATGCCACACAACAGCATCGGAACACCCAGTTTGGCATACTCAAAAAAACCGAAACGCTGTCCAACGTGTTCTAGTGCCGACTGGGCAATGAGGTTACCGGGTGAACCAATCAGAGAAAGATTTCCACCTAGCGCAGATGCAAAAGCTAATGGCATAAGAAGACGGGATTGCGCATACCCTGATTTCACGGCGGCCCCAATCACGACCGGAATTAAAACCGCAGCGGTTCCGGTATTGGATAAAAAGCCAGAAAGGAGACCACAAACTAACATGATAATAACGATCAACTGTTTTTCCGATCGCGCATAACGGGTAACTATGCTACCAATTTCATCCGTAACGCCTGTTTCAAACAGCGCGCCTCCCACCACAAACATTGCCACGAATAAAATGACATTCTGATTAATAAAACCAGAAAAGGCTGTTTTGACATCAAAAACACCGGTAACGACTAATGTAATGCATACAATCATTGCGGTTGCCGCTAAGGGTATTTTCTCCCAAACAAACATTACAATCGAAAAAACCAATAGTGATAATGTGATTGCTACTGGAGACATAAATATATTGCACCTTGTTATGTCGTTGTTGACAAGTAATTACTGGGAAGCCGGGCGACCATTGCCGCCCAGTTTATTTTAAAATATTAGATTACCTTCCATGAGATCAGCAGTTCCCACCACCACACACCTAAGGTAATGTGCACAATAAAAGTGAGGAGTGCCAATATACCGCCAGTAAGCCACCAGGATTTAATATCGTTATAGCCTACACCAAATATAACCGGACCGGCTGCGCCACCATAATGGGTAACCATACCACCATAGGAATTACTAAACAGCAGCGCCAGAGCAGTGAGCATTAGCGGTGCGCCAGAGGCATTTGCTAGCATTGCAAAGACAGGGATCATTGCCACAATATAAGCACTACCAGATGCAAAGAAATACCGAACCAGAATACTCAATGTCACTATAATGATAAATGCGACAATGCCATGATCGCCAAAAGAAATATTTTTCTCCAGTACATCAGCCAACCATAAGAAAAAACCCACTTTTGACAGCAATGAACTCAAACCGATAATACCACCATACCAGATAAGGGTATTCCAGCCGCCTTTGTTTTTTATAACATCATCCCAGGTAACGATTTTTAACACCAGCATCAATGTCATTACGCAAATGGCGACAGTTGACTCATTCACTCCCAGTGATTTACTAAAAACCCATCCTCCCAGCGCCATAACAAACAGGCAGCTCAACATTTTTTCACGCAACGTCATGGGTCCCAAAGCGTCAATGCCCGCTTTCGCTATTTTTTTATTGTCGACTCTCTTCAATTCAGGTGGGTTTATCTTGTACGTTATGTACGGCGTCAGTAAAAGCATAACAATACCTGGCAATCCGCCTGCCAGTGCCCAACCGCCCCAACTCAACTTAATATTGCAAATATCCTCAATCATTTTGAGAGCAAGGATATTCCCGGCCATTGCGGTGAAAAACATATAACTGGTGGTTTTTGTCACCATATATATATTCATCATCAGATAATGACCAACGCGTTTTGCGCTTTGCTCGGGTTCAGAACCCAATGCTACCGCAACACTGTTGATAATCGGTAAAACAATACCGCCAGCACGAGCAGTATTGGAAGGTGTTGCTGGAGCCAGAATCAGATCAAGAAAAGCAGTAACATAACCTAACCCCAGCGTGGTGCTGCCAATTTTTCCGATAAGGATATAGGCAATACGCTTACCTAAACCGGTAATCACAAACGCCGCACTCAGCGTAAAAGCTGAGAAGACGAGCCATGTCGTCCCTGATGAGTAACCACTTAAAACACTTGCTGCTTTTATCGAACCATCCCCCAAATTACCCACAATAACCATTGATGCCGCAACGGCAATCAATAATACGACAGGCTCAGAAAATGGTTTTATAACTAACCCGACAATCGCCGCAAGATAAATACCAGACAAAACCCAGGCAAGTTTCGTTAATCCTTCCGGTGTCGGACACAACCCCATCATTACTGGTATCGCTATTAAAAAAAGCAGCTTCCATAAAATATTCCGTTGCATTTCCAATCCTTAGCCGCATCCGCTATTTAAGTATGCATGTACTGCACACTCACCTGGCGAAATGCCTTCGCTGTTTTTACATTTAATAACTATTGGGAAGATAAACCGTTCCGGACAGGATCTTACGCGCAGTACGAATCACCGAAGCGCGGATATCTTCAGGATATTCACCATCGTTACTTAAATTAACGTCAATGCCACCGCTTGGGTGTTCAACTTTAATTACGCCATATTCTGATATCTGAGTAAGCTCGTTAACGATGGTTCCTGGAATAATACAGGAACTTGCAAGTCCAATTGCCCCCGTTATCGCGAGTGATTTATGACAATTATGCGGCATAAAATAACGGACATTGACGGTCCCCCCCCGTTGAGCAGGAGAAATTAGAACCGGTTTTGGGATCACCTTATCCGAAACATCACCAAATCCCATCGCGGCACCGGCTTGTTTACGAATAGACTCAAGGCGTTGAAACAGAGCGTTATCCTGATCCAACTCGCTGGCAGATTCGTAACCCGTTTTGCCCAGACTCTGCGCGGGAATAATCACCATGGGCATTGCCATATCGATACAGGTAACACGAATATCATCAAAAACATCAACCCGATTGCCACTTGGGAAAAGGTGTCCTGACTTAGCTCCCGCGGCATTTAAGAAGGTCAGACCAACAGGGGCGGCATAGCCTGGCACACCATCAATCTTTGTATCTCCGTCGTAAACCACCTTTCCATTCGGCGTTTGAATATCAGCATCAATAAATGTATTAGTGTTAACATTTCGTATACGCACACGTGTTACCGGAGATAATGGCTCAACTAATCCATGTTCAATAGCAAACCCACCAACGGCACATAGCATATTTCCACAGTTTGGGGTGGTATCAACCCGACGCTCGTTGACAATGACCTGTACAAAAAGATAATCAATATCCGCATCCGGATTTTTGGATTTACTCACAATAGCCACTTTGCTGGTTTGTGGGCTTCCCCCGCCAATCCCATCTATTTCCAGTTCATGACCCGACCCCATTATGGTTAACAGAACTTCATTGCGTTCTTGAATATTTTCGGGCAAATCTGTCGCTAACAGGAAGGCACCTTTAGAGGTTCCTCCACGCATTAATACACAGGGAATACGCTGCATGCTATTTTCCTTAAAAAATGAGAATTGAATAAAATTAAATAAAACAGACATGGTGATTTTTATGTTTTTTAAGTTTTTTATTTACCTAAATAACACCCAACAAAAAAACACACCATGCGGGCTTTGTATCAATTCTACTTGCAAGGATTTCAGCGATTGATAAAATTAAATCATAAGACTTATACCATTTCGGAACGAATACGAGACTGGCTCTTTTTTTGCTATTGTCATGTTATTTTATAAGCATGATTTTTATTACTGGTTACGGAGTAATAATGAAAAATGAACTGTCTGGAATGAAAGCCTTCGTCACCATCGCAGAGCTTGGCTCATTTAGCAAAGCGGCAGAAGTGCTGAATCTTACGCAACCTGCATTAACCAGAAAAATAAAAAAAATAGAGGGCAACCTTAATATTTGCCTGTTCGAGAGAACGACACGGAAAGTCTCGCTTACGCCAGCAGGGAAACTGCTTCTTCCGGAGGCAAAGTCTTTACTCTCCAGCCTCGACGCTGCCATTATCAATATCAGCGATCTCAACTCAAATTTGCATGATACGGTAACGCTCTCTTGTATTCCGACGGCAGTCTTTTACTTTCTACCCCGAGCGATCGTTCAATTTAATCAGCGCTACCCCAATATTAAAGTGCGAATTTATGAGCAAGGTATAGAAACGTGTATGGACTCAGTGCGTAAAGGGGATGTCGACTTTGGAATAAACATGAACCTGGTCACATATCCAGACGTCGATTTTATTCCTCTGGTGAATGAACCATTCGTGCTGGCTTGCCGACAGGATCATCCCCTGGCGAGCAGGAAGTTAGTAGAATGGCGAGAGCTTGTGACACAAACGTTAATTGGTGTGCGAAAATCCAGCGGCAATAGACAATTGATCGAAAGAAGCCTGGCAGATAAACCATGGAAACTGGACTGGTTTTACGAGGTCAGACATTTATCTACATCCCTTGGACTTGTGGAAGCGGGGCTTGGGGTCTCAGCAGTCCCCTGTCTGGCAATGCCTCATAGCGGGAATAGTACTGTCGTCAGCGTACCGCTTGTTGAGCCCGTGATCAGACGTACGTTAGGCATGATCCGCGTAAAAAACCGCCCTCTTTCCGCCGCAGCAGAACGCTTTGCGTCGTTATTACTGCTCATGTGGACCGATGAAGCGGGAGCATTATGGCGTAACGTCGTGGGTGCCTCTTTAGACCATAAAAAAATGCCAGACATGTAGTCTGGCATTGTTTTTTCAAAGGGGGTGATTATTCCACTTCACGTGCATCAATACGCAGCTCTTTCGGGACTTCGAAGACGATGTTTTCTTCGCGGCCTTCCAGCGGAACGGCTTCACCACCACCCAGTTCCTGCAGACGGGTGATCACGTTCTGCACCAGGATATCCGGCGCGGAAGCCCCTGCGGTGACACCGACACAGGCCGCGTTTTTCACCCATGCTTCCTGAATGTCCGTCGCGTCGTCAATCAGAAACGCCGCCTTGCCCATGCGCTGCGCCAGTTCGGCCAGACGGTTGGAGTTAGAGGAGTTTTTCGAGCCGACCACCAGCACCACGTCCGCCTGTTCAGCCAGCGCACGCACCGCTTCCTGGCGGTTAGTGGTTGCGTAGCAGATATCATCTTTACGCGGCCCGACGATTTTCGGGAAACGCTGGCGCAATGCGTCAATCACATCCGACGTATCATCAACTGAAAGCGTGGTCTGCGTCATGAACGACAGACGGGCTTCGTTTTTCACGTTCAGCGTAAGAACATCTTCTGGCGACTCCACCAGATACATCCCCCCTTCCGGGTTGCTGTACTGGCCCATAGTGCCTTCGACTTCCGGATGACCCGCATGACCAATCAGGATCGACTCTTCACCGCGACGGCTGGCGCGCGCCACTTCCATATGCACTTTGGTTACCAACGGACAGGTGGCGTCGAACACCGTCAAATCACGGTTTTTCGCTTCGTTACGTACCGCCTGGGAGACACCGTGTGCGGAGAAAATCAGGATCGCGCCGTCCGGCACTTCGCTGATCTGCTCAATGAAGATTGCACCGCGTTCACGCAGGCTGTCGACCACGTAACGGTTATGTACAACTTCGTGACGCACGTAAATCGGCGCGCCGTAAATCTCCAGCGCGTTTTCAACAATGCTGATAGCGCGGTCTACACCGGCGCAGAAGCCGCGCGGGTTAGCCAACAGGATCTGCATTTCAGGCCTCCAGTACCGGATCGATCTCCAGCACTTCAATATCAAAATGGACGGTGCGCCCGGCAAGCGGATGGTTGAAATCTACGGTGATGGAGTCGCCGTTGATTT
The DNA here is from genome assembly GCF_050031095.1 of Enterobacter cloacae complex sp. 382A5. Lineage (NCBI taxonomy): Bacteria > Pseudomonadati > Pseudomonadota > Gammaproteobacteria > Enterobacterales > Enterobacteriaceae > Enterobacter > Enterobacter cloacae complex sp. 382A5. Next base: position 689,423 of record NZ_JBLGVK010000001.1, on the reverse strand, counting down.
CGCGGATCACGCCAGGCATTTCGCTGCCATCCATAGCGGTAAAGAGCATAATCGCCCCGATTTCCGGTTCGCCTGCATCCATAAACTCACGACGAGAGAAGTACTGGATAAGATCCGGGCTTGGCACGCCAAACGCCGCATCCGGCTCCAGCGAAAACGCCTTCTTCTCCCCCTCTTTCAGACCCAGAAGCTGCTGCTCCAGACCTTCAGATAACGACGTATCGCCAAGACGAAACAGGGCTGGTTTGCCGTTATTGCGGGTGGATTCGGCCGTTGAGCCGTCATCCAGTTTCAGCGTGAAGTGAACGAGAACCGCGCTATTGCTTTGTACGGATTTAGACATGCAAATTGCTCGCTTGTTTTGGGTCACCTGTTGCCCGGTGGCGCTGCGCTTACCGGGCCTACGGGAGGCCACAAATTCTGTAGGCCGGGTAAGCGCAGCGCCACCCGGCATTTACAATTAAGCCTGCTCTTTCGCGGCGGGTTTCGGCAAGAAACCTTCCAGCACGATTAACGCCGCACCGATACAAATTGCGCTATCGGCGAGGTTAAAGGTCGCAAAGTGCCAGTCGCCGACGTAGAAGTCGATCATATCGACCACAAAGCCATGCCACAGGCGATCGAACAGGTTACCTAACGCGCCGCCAATGATCAGCGCATAGGCGATGTTGTTCAGCTTTTGTGTCGCTTTCGAACGGTACATCAGCACCGCCAGCACCACACAGATACCGATAGCAATACCCGCAAAGAACCAGCGCTGCCAGCCACCGCTGTCAGCAAGGAAGCTAAACGCTGCGCCATAGTTACGCGCATAGTGCAGATTAAGCGACGGGAACAGCGGAACCGTATCCCCCAGAGCAAAGTTCTGGAGGATCAGGAACTTGCTGCCCAGATCAATAATCAGCACCACCACAACCAGCCACAGCCAGCGCAGTCCTGTTGAACAGAGAGTTTTACTCATCAGGCAAACTTACGTTTTTCGCCGTCACCGGCGACGTTGCTTACACAGCGTCCGCAGATGTCTGCGTGTTCCGCCACCTGGCCGACATCGGTGGTGTAGTGCCAGCAGCGCGGGCACTTCTCACCTTCGGCTTTGCTCAGTGCGACTTTCAGTCCTTTAAGCAGTTCGCTCTGCTGAGCATCAGCAGAAGCGTCGGCATAATCCGCAACTTTCGCACCGGAGGTCAACAGGACAAATCGTAATTCATCGCCCAGCGCCGTCAGTTTGGCCGCCAGCTCAGGTTCTGCGTACAGGGTCACTGCCGCTTCCAGAGAACCACCGACTTTCTTGTCAGCACGCGCCTGTTCAATGACCTTGTTCACTTCGCCACGCACTTTCAGCAGCTCGTCCCAGAAGGCATCGTTCATCGCTTCGGTACTGGAGAGATCGAACAGACCTTCGTACCACTCGCCGGTGAAGACATACTTCTCACGCTCACCTGGCAGGTAGCCCCAGATTTCATCCGCGGTGAAGGACATAATTGGCGCCATCCAGCGCACCAGTGCTTCTGCGATGTGATACAGCGCAGTCTGGCAGCTACGACGCGCCACGCTGTCCGCTTTCGCGGTGTACTGGCGGTCTTTGATGATGTCGAGGTAGAACGAGCCCATCTCGATGGAGCAGAAGCGCATCAGGCGCTGCACCACTTCATGGAAATCGTAAGACTCGTATGCCTTAACGATATCTTCCTGCGCCGCTTTCGCACAGCCTACCGCCCAGCGATCCAGCACCACCATCTCTTCCGGTTTCACCATGTCTTTTGCCGGATCGAAACCATTCAGGTTCGCCAGCAGGAAGCGCGCGGTGTTACGGATACGACGATAGCTGTCGGCAGCACGTTTCAGGATCTCATCTGATACCGCCATTTCGCCGGTATAGTCAGTAGATGCCACCCACAGACGCAGAATGTCTGCGCCCAGTTTGTTCATCACGTCCTGCGGAGAAACGGTATTACCGATAGATTTGGACATCTTGCGGCCCTGACCATCGACGGTGAAACCGTGGGTCAGTACCTGACGGTAAGGTGCTTTACCTTTCATGGCGGTAGAGATCATCAGAGATGACATGAACCAGCCACGGTGTTGGTCAGAACCTTCCAGATACATATCAGCCGCATGACCGGCAAACTCAGGGCGCACGTCAACCACGGAGGCGTGAGTAGACCCGGAGTCGAACCATACGTCCAGGGTATCTGGCACTTTCTCGTAGTTGTCCGCGTCAGCGCCCAGGATATCGCGGGCATCGAGATCCCACCACGCCTGAATGCCGTCGATTTCAACACGCTTCGCCACTTCTTCCATCAGTTCCAGCGTGTTCGGGTGCAGTTCGTGCGTCTCTTTATGCACGAACAGCGACATCGGCACGCCCCAGGTACGCTGACGGGAGATACACCAGTCAGGACGGTTAGCCACCATGGATTCAATACGCGCCTGGCCCCAGTCCGGGATCCACTGCACGCCTTTGATCTCTTTCAGAGACTGCTCGCGCAGGCCTTTCTGATCCATGCTGACGAACCACTGTGGGGTCGCACGGAAGATGATCGGCGTCTTGTGACGCCAGCAGCACGGGTAGCTGTGCTGCATTTTCTCAACGTGCAACAGCGCGCCGCGCTCACGCAGCATCTCCACGATGATGTCGTTCGCTTTGAAGACGTTGATACCATCCAGAGATGGATACGTACCAGGCAGGTATGAGCCGTCCGGACCAACCGGGTTCGCGATTTCCAGACCGTATTTCAGGCTGATGTTGTAGTCGTCAGGACCGTGACCACCGGCGGTATGTACTGCACCGGTACCGGCTTCCAGCGTCACGTGGTCGCCCAGGATCGCCGGAACGTCGAAGTCCAGGAACGGGTGTTTGAAGCGCATCAGCTCCAGCGCGTCGCCCTTCACGGTGCCCAGCACGGTGTAGTCGGTGATGTTCGCGCGTTTCAGCACGCTTTCCACCAGATCTTTCGCCAGGATCAGCGCCTGACCGTCAATCTGAACCAGTGCATATTCGAACTCACCGGAGAGGGAGATTGCACGGTTAGCAGGCAGCGTCCATGGGGTGGTGGTCCAGATAACCAGCGAGATCGGGCCGCTTACGCCCGGCAGGCCGAATTTACCTTTGATCGCATCCTGATCGACCGCTTCGAAGGCCACGTCGATTGAAGGCGAGGTTTTGTCGTAATACTCAACTTCTGCTTCTGCCAGCGCAGAACGGCAGTCCACGCACCAGTGCACCGGCTTCGCGCCTTTGTGCAGGTGGCCATTGCCGATGATTTTACCCAGCGCACGGATGATGTTGGCTTCGGTTTTGAAGTCCATGGTCAGGTACGGATGCGACCAGTCGCCCAGCACGCCCAGACGAATAAAGTCTGCACGCTGGCCGTCAACCTGAGTGGCCGCGTATTCACGGCATTTCGCACGGAATTCCGCCGCAGTGAATTTCTCACCCGGCTTACCAAATTCCTGCTCAACTTTCAGTTCAATCGGCAGACCGTGGCAGTCCCAACCCGGAACGTAAGGCGAGTCATATCCCGCGAGTCCTTTGGACTTCACGATAATGTCTTTCAGAATCTTGTTTACAGAGTGACCAATATGAATGCTGCCATTCGCATATGGAGGGCCATCATGCAGAATGAAGGTTTTTTTGCCTTTCTTGGCTGCACGAATGATGCCGTACAGGTCATCATCGGTCCAACGCGCCAGCATTCCCGGTTCGCGCTTGGCGAGATCGCCGCGCATCGGGAACCCTGTTTCCGGCAAATTCAGGGTTGATTTATAGTCACTCATCAGATTCTCGGTTCCGTATTTATCACGTAGGCATTTAAGCCGGGTTCAAAGCCCAAAAAACTCGCGGGCCGTTAATTCATCTCGCGCGATTTGCGCTTTTAGTTCATCCAGCGAGGCAAATCGCTGCTCATTGCGTATTTTTTTACGCAGTATGACATCTATATGGCGACCGTAGAGGTCCATTACAACGTCCAGCAGATGCACTTCCAGCTGCTGCCGCACACCGGCGACCGTAGGACGTGTGCCAATATTGGCGACACCGTAAAAAGGTTTCTCGCCCAGTCCAGCCACTTCCACCGCATATACCCCTTTAACCGGGGAGACCTGACGACGCAGCGGTATATTCGCCGTCGGGAAACCTATCGTACGGCCCAGCGCATCGCCATGAACCACACGACCAGAAATGGTAAACGGATGCCCCAGCAAATTCTCTGCGGTTTCCAGTTCATCATTGGCCAGCGCCTGGCGAACCGCCGTACTGCTGACGCGCACGCCACCTTCGCAAAAGGTCATCGCGCTGGTGACGTCAAAACCATATTCCAGGCCAGCCTTCTGTAATAGCAAGAAATCGCCCTGACGACCAGCGCCAAAGCGGAAATCATCACCCACGGCGAGAAACTGCACGCCAAGGCGCTTGACCAACAGGTCGCTGACGAAATTTTGTGCTGTCAGCGCGGCAAAACGACGATCAAAACGGACACACAATACGTAGTCCACACCGGACTGTGCCAGATAGCGCAACTTCTCGCGCAGGCGAGTAAGTCGGGCAGGCGATTTATCGCCCGCGAACAGTTCCAGCGGCTGCGGCTCGAAAATCATCACTACCACGGGCAGGCCACGTGCCTCCCCTTCTTTACGCAATCCCTGCAACAGCGCCTGATGCCCACGATGCACGCCGTCGAAATTACCAATGGTCAGCACGCACCCGTGGGGGGCTTTGCTGAGATTATGTATGCCGCGTATCAGCTTCATGTCTGGCTCAAAACAGTGAAAATCGCCAAAGTATACCTTGTACAGCGATTAAGGTTAACCGACGATTGTCTGCACAAAACAGAAAGCCGTAATGATTTCATCATGCTGACCTTTCACAGCAAAAAAATCTGTCCGGGAACTGCGATTTTTGTGCCGAAAAGCTGTATTCACGAAAGACAAGCTGGTAGAATCCTGCGCCATCACTACGTAACGTAGCGTCGCTAATTAACGGCGCTTATTTGCACAAATCCATTGACAAAAGAAGGCAAAGAGGGCATATTCCTCGGCCTTTGAATTGTCCACATAGATCATATTTGGGAGTTGGACTTGGCTAATATCAAATCAGCTAAGAAACGTGCCGTTCAGTCTGAAAAGGCTCGTAAGCACAACGCAAGCCGTCGCTCTATGATGCGTACTTTCATCAAGAAAGTATACGCAGCAATCGAAGCTGGCGACAAAGCTGCAGCGCAGAACGCATTTAACGAAATGCAACCAATCGTGGATCGTCAGGCTGCTAAAGGTCTGATCCACAAAAACAAAGCAGCGCGTCATAAAGCAAACCTGACCGCGCAGATCAACAAACTGGCTTAATCGCCGCTTGTTGTTGCTTGTTTAAAGAACCCGCTTAACGCGGGTTTTTTTATATCTTCAGTTTGCCGGCGGGGTAAACAGCGCCGAATAGTCGCGGTTACAGATACGCTGCACCGCCGGGTGTTGAATCATCCTTTCGGCGAAGATGGCGTGGTACTCCTCCATGACGTTATCGACTCTGCCAATCTCGGTAATCTTGTTATCCGAATAGAGATCATGCATGTACAGCGTCGGCGCAACAAAGATTGCGTTGTGCGCCTCACCAAACGCTTTCATCAGTGCTGCATCATCGAACTCACCCAGGATCTCCACGTTCAGCCCCTGAGAGTTAAACCAGTTCTGCAGCTTACGCCCCAGCATGGAGCGCCTTCCCGGCACCAGCAAGCGGCGTTCTTCCAGACAGGCAGGGAACGGTTTTTCCGGAGGCGGGTTAATGCACCAGAAGCTTACCCCGCATTCACCAATCTTGACCGAGAACAGCCCCTCCTGCTGCGTGGAGTCGATGGGGCAATCCGAGATAATCATATCCAGCTTATGCTGGCTCAACTGCTCCAGCAGCATTTCGTGTGTGGATTCAAAACAGCGCAAATGGATCTGCTCGTCTTCAACCACCGCCGCATCCAGCACGCCGCTCACCAGCCGTTTCGAGAGGGCATCCGCCACGCCCACGTCAAACAGCAAATTAGACTCTTTGCGGTAGTTGACGATATCCAGCATCTCCTGGCTCAGGGTAAACATCTTGTCCGCATAGCGAAAAACCAGTTCACCCAACTCGCTTGGCTCTATGCCACGTCCTTTACGCTTGAACAGCTTGCCTTGCAGACGTTCTTCCAGAGCCTTGATTTGCCCGGTGATAGTTTGTGGCGTCAGAAAAAGAGCTTCTGCCGCCCCTACCACCGAGCCTTGTTTGTAAACATGCCAGAAGTAATAAAGATGGTTGTAATTCAAATGAGACATCGCGTCTTCTCTCCCTGAGTGTATCGGGAGAAGAATAACCTCCTCCCGGTTTTCCGTTATGCCTGGACGGCCTGCCCGGACAACTTCACCTTCAATAAGGTATAACCAATAACTGCAGCCAGTAATGAACCGATAAGAATGGCGAGTTTTGCCCAGATAATCAGCTCAGGCGCGTTTGCACCAAACGCCAGCGTCGAGATAAAGATCGACATGGTAAATCCGATACCGCACAGCACGCCGACCGCCATAATCTGACCAAATGTTGTGCCGTTCGGCAACGATGCCAGCTTAAGCTTCAGCGCCAGCCAGCAGAACAGGCTGATCCCCAGCGGTTTACCAATAAACAGCCCGGCAATAATACCCAGCGGCAGCACGGAAGTGAGCCCCTCCAGCGTAACCCCTCCCAGGGAAACACCCGCGTTGGCAAACGCAAACAGCGGCAGGATCATAAAGGCGACCCACGGGTGCAGCACATGCTCCAGCTGTTTGGCCGGTGATTTACCCTCCTGCGGCTTAAGCGGCACAAAGAAGCCGACGATCACCCCGGCCAGCGTGGCATGGACACCCGATTTCAGCACCGCCGTCCACAACACCATCCCCACAAGGATGTAAATTCCAATGCGACGGACATTGAAAATGTTCAACAGCGCCAGGACTGCAATCGCCCCTGCTGCCACGCTCAGCGACAGAATCGACAGATCGCTGGTGTAGAACAGTGCGATAATGACGATAGCCCCCAGGTCATCAATGATCGCCAGCGCCATCAGGAAGATTTTCAGTGCAACCGGAACCCGGCTCCCGAGCAACGCTAAAACGCCAAGCGCAAACGCGATATCCGTTGCCGCCGGGATCGCCCACCCGTCACGCGCGACAGGATCCTGCCAGGCAAACGCGAGGAAGAGCAGCGCCGGAACAACCATCCCGCCAATGGCGGCGATCACCGGAAACGCTGCACGCTGGCGGCTGGCTAACGAGCCCATCACCAGCTCACGTTTCACCTCAAGCCCCACGAGCAGGAAGAACACCGCCATCAGCGCATCGTTGATCCACAGCAGCATGTTCTTGTTAATTTCCAGCGCGCCGACCTTAAGCTCGACGGGCGTTTCCAGAAATGCGTGATAGAGATCGCGCGTCATGCCCATGTTGGCGAGCAGCATCGCGGCCGCAGCAGCAATAATCAGGATCACGCCGCCGGATGCTTCACTGCTAAAGAAACGGTGTAGTAATTTCACGTTAATTCTCTCTTTTACAACAATACCTCGATAAAACCATAATATCAGCGCAAACAAATCGGTAAAAACAGATTAATATTGAATATATACTCAGTTTAACCGAGCTTTCGAACAAGAAACAAAAAACCCGGAATCGCTTCCGGGTTTTTAAAGGATAGTTACCAGCTAACGATTTAGCGGGTCAAATCATCGAAGAATTTTTTGACGCCATCGAAGAAGCTTTTGGAGCGTGGGCTGTTTTTCTCACCCGTCGGGCCGCCAAAGCTTTCCTGCAGCTCTTTTAACAGCTGCTTCTGCTTGTCGTTCAGGCCAACCGGGGTTTCAACCACCACGCGGCACAGCAGGTCGCCCTGCGCACCACCGCGAACGGATTTCACGCCTTTACCGCGCATGCGGAACAGCTTACCGGTCTGCGTTTCGCCTGGGATTTTCAGGTTCACGCGCCCATCCAGTGTAGGCACTTCAATTTCGCCACCGAGCGCTGCCATAGCAAAGTTGATCGGGACTTCACAGTAGAGGTTGTTGCCTTCACGCTCAAAGATAGCGTGCTGTTTCACCTGCACCTGAACGTACAGATCGCCTGCTGGTGCGCCGTGCTCACCTGCTTCGCCTTCACCTGCCAGACGGATGCGGTCACCCGTATCTACGCCAGCCGGGATTTTAACGGACAGGGTTTTGGTTTTCTCAACGCGACCGTGGCCGTGGCATTTGGTGCATGGATCTTTAATCAGCGTCCCACGACCATGACAGTGCGGACACGCCTGCTGGACGGCGAAGAAGCCCTGACGCATCTGCACCTGACCGGAACCGTGACAGGTTGGACAGGTTTGTGGCTGCGTACCCGCTTTCGCACCGCTGCCATGGCAAACGTCACACTCTTCCAGCGTCGGGATACGGATCTCTTTGGTGACACCGCGAACGGCCTCTTCCAGCGTCAACTCCATGTTGTAGCGCAGATCCGCACCACGCGCTGCGCGTTGACGACCGCGGCCACCACCGAAGATATCGCCGAAAACGTCGCCAAAGATATCGCTGAAATCAGCGCCGCCGCCAAAGCCGCCGCCACCGAATCCACCGCCACCCATGCCGCCCTGTTCAAAGGCTGCGTGACCGTACTGGTCATAGGCCGCACGTTTTTGTGCATCGGTCAGGACTTCGTAGGCTTCTTTGATCTCTTTAAATTTAGCTTCAGCCTCTTTGTCACCCTGGTTGCGATCCGGGTGGAATTTCATGGCCAGGCGCTTATACGCCTTTTTGATTTCACGCTCTTCCGCAGTTTTCGGAACGCCTAAAATCTCGTAATAGTCTTGCTTTGCCATTGGTTTTTTTAAGCCCCTTAACATGCGAGCACGGGCGTGGAGAGTTCTCCTACGCCCGTGCCGATTAATTACCCTGCATCAGGGCGATTATTTTTTGTCTTTAACTTCTTCGAACTCAGCGTCGACAACGTCGTCGTCTTTCGCGTTGTTCGCTGAAGCGTCAGCGCCTGCCTGCTGCTGGGCATGCTGCTGCTGAGCGATTTCCATCAGCTTCTGAGAAGCCTGTGCCAGCTCCTGCATCTTCGCTTCGATATCCGCTTTGTCTTCGCCTTTCAGAGACGTTTCCAGCGCGCTCAGTGCAGCTTCGATAGCAGTTTTGTCTTCCGCTGGCAGTTTATCGCCTGCTTCTTCAACCTGCTTACGGGTGCTGTGCAGCAGATGGTCACCCTGGTTACGGGTCTGAACCAGTTCTTCGAACTTACGGTCAGATTCCGCGTTGGCTTCCGCTTCACGAACCATTTTCTGGATCTCTTCCTCGTTGAGACCGGAAGAGGCCTTAATGGTGATCTTCTGCTCTTTACCGCTGTTTTTGTCTTTCGCGGAAACGTGCAGAATACCGTCAGCATCGATATCGAAGGTCACTTCGATCTGCGGCATGCCGCGTGGTGCCGGGTTAATACCATCCAGGTTGAACTGACCCAGAGATTTGTTATCAGACGCACGCTTACGCTCACCCTGCAGCACATGGATGGTTACCGCAGACTGGTTATCTTCAGCGGTAGAGAACACCTGGCTGTGCTTGGTTGGGATGGTGGTGTTTTTGCTGATCAGCGCCGTCATTACGCCACCCATGGTCTCGATACCCAGAGACAGTGGGGTAACGTCCAGCAGCAGAACGTCTTTAACATCACCGGTCAGCACGCCGCCCTGAACCGCAGCACCAATTGCCACTGCTTCATCCGGGTTAACGTCTTTACGTGGTTCTTTACCAAAGAATTCAGCCACTTTCTTCTGAACCATCGGCATACGGGTCTGGCCACCAACGAGGATAACGTCGTTGATATCAGACACGGACAGGCCAGCATCCTGCAGTGCAACTTTCAGTGGCTCGATAGAACGGTTCACCAGGTCTTCTACCAGGCTTTCCAGTTTCGCACGGGTCACTTTGATGTTCATGTGCTTAGGACCGGTCGCGTCTGCAGTAATGTACGGCAGGTTCACGTCGGTCTGCTGAGCGGAAGAGAGTTCGATCTTCGCTTTCTCAGCGGCTTCTTTCAGGCGCTGCATAGCCAGCGGGTCGTTACGCAGGTCAATGCCCTGATCTTTCTTAAATTCGTCAACGAGATAGTTGATCAGACGGGTATCGAAGTCTTCACCACCCAGGTGCGTATCACCGTTGGTTGCCAGAACTTCGAAGGTTTTTTCGCCGTCTACTTCGTCGATTTCGATAATAGAGATATCGAAGGTACCACCACCCAGGTCGTAAACCGCGATAGTACGGTTGCCAACTTCTTTATCCAGACCGTAAGCCAGAGCAGCAGCGGTTGGTTCGTTGATGATACGTTTTACTTCCAGACCTGCGATACGGCCAGCATCTTTGGTTGCCTGACGCTGAGCATCGTTGAAGTACGCAGGAACGGTGATAACAGCTTCAGTTACCGGCTCACCCAGGTAATCTTCTGCGGTTTTCTTCATTTTTTTCAGCACTTCAGCAGAGATCTGAGGTGGTGCTGTTTTAGTGCCTTTCACATCAAGCCATGCATCGCCGTTATCTGCTGCGATGATTTTGTAAGGCATGATAGAAACGTCACGCTGAACTTCTTCGTCCTGGAAGCGGCGGCCGATCAGGCGTTTAATCGCAAACAGGGTGTTTTGCGGGTTCGTCACTGCCTGACGTTTAGCCGGCTGACCAACCAGAGTTTCACCATCCTGGGTATAGGCAATGATAGAAGGCGTGGTGCGATCGCCCTCGGCGTTCTCCAGCACACGTGCAGTAGTGCCATCCATAATCGCTACACAAGAGTTGGTAGTACCCAGGTCGATACCAATAATTTTACCCATCTAAACGTCTCCACTAAAAATTCAGTCAACATGTGGTTGTGTACCTGTAATAAGGGCAGAACGTGCTTTTTCAACTGCCCAGATTTGATTTTTTTCAGGTCCACACACTGCGGTTGCTTACAAGATGGGGTCGCAACGTCATCCATCAAGGGGGGAAGGATAAAAAAAATTTTAATTTCACCCTGACGAGATCATAGACGGCATCGTTTGCGCCCATTATGATGCCGCGCCCCTTCAGGGAGTACTGTCGCGGGTTTAACCATTTCACCATATTAATGATGATTTTTTTGAGGACTTATGGGCAACACTAAGTTGGCTAATCCGGCTCCGCTGGGCCTGATGGGTTTTGGCATGACCACCATTCTGCTGAACCTGCACAACATCGGGATGTTCCCGATGGACGGCATTATCCTGGCGATGGGCATTTTTTACGGCGGTATCGCGCAAATCTTCGCGGGCCTGCTGGAATATAAGAAAGGCAATACCTTCGGCTTAACCGCCTTTACCTCTTACGGTTCCTTCTGGCTGACCCTGGTCGCCATTCTGCTGATGCCTAAAATGGGCCTGGCAGAGGCGGCAAACGCCCATTTCCTGGGCGTTTACCTGGGCCTGTGGGGTGTCTTCACCCTGTTCATGTTCTTTGGCACCCTCAAGGGTAACCGCACACTGCAGTTTGTCTTCCTGAGCCTGACCGTGCTGTTCGCCCTGCTGGCGATTGGTCATCTGGTGGACAACGAAGGCATCGTTCACGTTGCAGGCTGGATTGGTCTGGTTTGCGGCGCAAGCGCTATCTACCTGGCAATGGGTGAAGTGCTGAACGAGCAGTTTGACCGCACCATTTTACCGATTGGTGAAAAACACTGATCCCTCTGTCGTGTCCGCCTCGCGGGCACGACATTCTCCCATCTGGCGAAGCCAAATCCCCAACACCAGCCCCATCAGCGACAACGCCAGCACATACCAGGCAGGTGCCAGCGGTGACACGCCCATCAATACCGTAACCGCAATCGGCGTCAGTCCACCGAAGATGGCATATGAAACATTGTATGAGAATGAGATCCCGGTGAAGCGGACTTCTGGCGGGAAGGCCCGAACCATCACATAAGGCACCGCCCCCACCACGCCAACGCACAGCCCTACCACGCCGTATAAAAGGAACAGCTGTTCAGGATGACTACCGGCCAGATGGTAAAACGCCCAGCTTGAGCCCGCCAGTAACAGGCTGCCGACGATAAAGGTTACGCTGGCACCGAAACGATCCGCAGCCAGCCCGGCGGCCAGGCAGCCGAAGCAGAGCATAACCGTGGCGATACTGTTCGCCTGTAAGGTCACCGCCGGGGCAAAGCCGTACTGCTTTTGCAGCCAGACCGGCGACATCAAAATCACCACCACAATGCCTGCCGAGAGCAACCAGGTAAGCAGCATTGACAGCACCACCGCTTTTTTATGACGCACCACGACGGCTTTAACGGGCAACTCTTGTGCCAGCGCTTTGCGCTGCTGCATTTCGAGGAAAATCGGTGTCTCCTGGAGCCAACGGCGCAGGTACATCGCCACCAGGCCAAACGCCCCGCCCAGCAGGAACGGCAGACGCCAGCCCCAGTCGTGTACGGCCTGTTGCGTCATGCTTGTATTCACAATTGTCGCGACCACGGAACCGAGCAAAATCCCCACCGTTAGCCCCGCGGTTAAGGTTCCGCAGGCGATACCAATGCGGCGCGCCGGAACATGCTCCGCGACAAACACCCACGCCCCCGGCACTTCACCGCCGATGGCCGCCCCCTGAAGAATACGCATCAGCAGCAACAATAACGGGGCGAGAATGCCCATCGAGGCGTAGGTTGGCAGCAGACCAATGGCCAACGTCGGCACGGCCATCAGCAGGATACTGAGGGTAAACATCTTCTTGCGCCCGACAAGATCGCCAAAGTGCGCCATCACAATCCCACCAAGAGGACGCGCCAGATACCCGGCAGCAAAAATACCGAAGGTTTGCACCTGACGCAGCCATTCCGGGATATCCGCCGGGAAGAACAACTCCCCCACCACGGCGGCAAAGAAAACAAAGATGATGAAATCGTAAAACTCCAGCGCGCCGCCCAGGGCCGCGAGCGTAAGAGTTTTGTAGTCCTGTCGATTCAGAGGTCGGGTGTTATGTGACATAGCGAACCATTTAGCGTGTGTTGTGGAATTATTATTACAGCTATCGTAAAGAAAAAATTACTATACCGTAAAACTTTTAGCACACCACAGCAGCTTCAGCTAATGTCACATAATGATTATTTTCAGGAGATTGTTTCGCGGCGTGCGCTTTTAGGACGAAATGCTGCTACTACTTTGTCGTCGGTTTCGACATACGGCCCGTCCAGCAGCTGTATACAATACGGTACACTTGCAAAGATCCCATGGACGATCACGCTGCCATCATCCGCTTTTAACCCTTCCAGCGTCTCTTTGATCGACTTAGGCTGGCCCGGCAGATTCAGGATCAGCGCCTGCTTGCGAATCACCCCCACCTGACGGGAGAGGATCGCCGTTGGAACAAAGTGCAGGCTAATCTGGCGCATCTGTTCACCGAAGCCCGGCATTTCACGGTCAGCTATAGCAAGCGTAGCATCTGGTGTCACATCACGACGTGCAGGACCGGTTCCGCCGGTGGTCAGCACCAGGTGGCAGCTCATCTCATCCACCAGCTCACACAACGTCTGCTCGATGATCGGCTGTTCGTCCGGGATCAGGCGGGTCTGGATTTCAAACGGGGTGGTCAGCGCGCTACCCAGCCACTCTTCAAGAGCAGGGATGCCTTTGTCCTGATAAACACCGCTTGAGGCGCGGTCAGAAATCGACACTAAGCCGATGCGTAAGGTATTCATATCCATTCCATTCAAAAAGTACTGATTAAAGGGAATGATACACGCAGAGGGGAATTTCAGACAGAGTACGGAAGAAGTCGCGTGACCGGGAGCCCGGTCACGCAGAATGATTACAGCAGATCGCCGATCATTTTTTCCAGTTTTTCCTGGTCAATAGCAAACTTACGGATACCGTCAGCCAGTTTGTCTACCGCCATTGGATCCTGGTTGTGCTGCCACAGGAACTCGGATTCAGTGATACGCTCTGGACGCGCTTTCACTTCACCGGTGTAAGACAGTTTACGCTCGATGGTACCTTCGCTTTCAGCCAGCTCTTTCAGCAGCGCTGGTGCGATGGTCAGGCGGTCACAGCCAGCCAGTTCGATGATTTCGCCGACGTTACGGAAGCTTGCGCCCATAACAACGGTCTCATAACCGTGCTGTTTGTAGTATTCGTAGATTTCAGTCACGGAAATCACGCCTGGGTCTTCAGACGCGGCGTACTCTTTCTTGTCGGTATTGGCTTTGTACCAGTCCAGAATACGACCCACGAACGGAGAAATCAGGTATACGCCCGCTTCCGCACATGCACGCGCCTGCGCGAAGGAGAACAGCAGCGTCAGGTTACAGTTAATACCGTCTTTTTCCAGCTGTTCAGCAGCGCGGATACCCTGCCAGGTAGAAGCCAGTTTGATCAGGATACGGTCATTGCTGATACCCGCATCGTTATACATTTTGATCAGACGTTTGGCTTTCGCGATAGACGCTTCGGTGTCGTAGGAGAGACGCGCATCCACTTCGGTAGAGATGCGGCCAGGAACCAGTTTAAGGATCTCCAGACCGATGTTCACTGCCAGTTTATCAGTGGCATCCACAACCTGCTGCGCGCGGTCGTTGCTCTGTGCTTTCGCCCAGGTCACAGCGTCGTCAATCAGTTTGCGATACTCAGGGATCTGCGCGGCGTTAAGGATCAGAGAAGGGTTAGTTGTGGCATCCTGCGGCTGGTACAGCTTCATTGCCGCGATATCTCCGGTGTCAGCTACGACAGTGGTGAACTGACGAAGGGAGGTCAATTTATCCGTCATGATAGTGTTTCTCTTTTAACGTGCCCTGGATAATTCACGCTACCGACAGCATGCCTGCAGCGGAAAAATGACAGGTTTACTTGTTAGGGGGATGTAACCGGTCTGCCCTGATGATAACACGCCAGAGGGGTAGCGCAACCGCAGACAGTGCGCTTAGCCAATGTATGATAAACTCGGAATATTAAGAGGCAGCTACGTAACAGTACGCCCAATATGTGGTAGCGCTTACATCCTTATCCTGGCATCAACATGAGGGACGTTAATGCCTGATTTCTTTTTCTTTATTAATGAAGTGCTCTGGGGTTCGATAATGATATACCTGCTTCTGGCAGCAGGTATATGGTTTACGTTACGCAGCGGTTTTATCCAGTTTCGTTATATCCGCAAATTTGGCAGAAGTCTGAAAAACAGCGTCACGCCACAACCCGGTGGATTAACCTCGTTCCAGGCGCTGTGCACCAGCCTTGCGGCAAGGCTTGGCAGCGGTAACCTGGCGGGGGTCGCGCTGGCTATCAGCGCCGGTGGGCCGGGGGCGGTTTTCTGGATGTGGGTGACGGCAATTATCGGCATGGCAACGTCCTTTGCCGAATGCTCTCTCGCCCAGCTCTATAAAGAAAAAGATCATCATGGCCAGTTTCGCGGTGGCCCTGCCTGGTACATGGCGCGCGGCTTAGGAATGCGCTGGATGGGCGTGCTGTTCTCACTTTTCTTGCTCGTCGCCTATGGCCTGATTTTCAACACCGTCCAGGCCAATTCTGTCGCCCATGCCCTGCGCTATGCCTTCGCCTGTCCGGAATGGCTCACCGGCGCGGGGTTAGCCCTCTGCATACTGCTGACCATCTCTACCGGTCTTAAGGGTACAGCCCGCCTGATGCAGTGGCTGGTTCCTGTTATGGCCTTGCTCTGGGTTGCGGCCAGTCTGCTTGTCGCTGCGTTGCATATCGACCAGGTGCCGGATGTGATTGCGACCATTTTCAGCAGCGCCTTTGGCTGGCGTGAAGCGGCTTCGGGTGCGCTGGGCTATACCTTTAGCCAGGCGCTGATGGCGGGTTTTCAGCGCGGTATGTTCTCTAACGAAGCCGGAATGGGGTCTACCCCCAATGCCGCGGCGGCGGCCGCTTCCTGGCCCCCTCACCCGGCCGCGCAAGGCATTGTGCAAATGATTGGGGTCTTCACGGACACGATTATTATCTGCTCCTCCAGCGCCATGATCTTGCTGCTGGCAGGCCCAATCTCTCACTCAACGGAAGCCGCCGGGATACAGCTTCTTCAGCAGGCGCTGGTGAACCTTACCGGTGGCTGGGGAGCGGGATTTGTTTCGCTCATTCTGCTGTTGTTCGCCTTCAGCTCAATGGTCGTCAATTACCTTTACGCCGAGAACAACCTCATTTTCCTGAAGCTCAACTCTCGCCCCATGCTCAACCTGTTGCGCCTGGGCATGTTGCTGATGGTCATCGTGGGTTCTCTGCTCAGCATGCCGGTGGTCTGGCAACTGGCGGACGTGATTATGGCGCTGATGGCGATCACCAACCTGACGGCGATTTTGCTGCTCTCGCCCGTAGTCACCCTCATCGCCCGGGACTACCTTCGCCAGCGCAAGCTGGGGATTCCGCCGGTGTTTGACGCCTCGCGCTATCCCGAAATCAAGTCGCAGATTGCGCCCGGCACGTGGGATGATTTGCCGCGGCAATAACAGCTATCGATCAATTCAGGGCGATTTTTTGCTAAAGTCGCCTTAAATTTCCTGCAAGGACTGGATATGCTGATTCTGATTTCACCTGCAAAAACGCTCGACTACCAGAGCCCGCTCGCGACCGAGCGTTATACCCAGCCTGAACTGCTGGACTACTCGCAACAGCTGATTCACGAGGCGCGTAAGCTCTCCGCGCCGCAAATCGCCTCGCTGATGAGCATCAGTGATAAGCTCGCCGATCTCAACGCGACCCGCTTCCATGAGTGGCATCCTGACTTTACTCCTGCGAATGCGCGCCAGGCGCTTCTGGCCTTCAAGGGCGATGTCTATACCGGCCTGCAGGCAGAAGAGTTCAGCGAAGCCGATTTCGATTTTGCCCAGCAGCATCTGCGTATGCTTTCAGGCCTGTACGGCGTGCTGCGCCCGCTGGATCTGATGCAGCCCTATCGTCTGGAGATGGGCATCCGCCTGGAAAACGCCAAAGGCAAAGATCTGTACCATTTCTGGGGCGACATTATCACCGATAAGCTGAACGCAGCCCTGCACGCGCAGGGGGATAACGTGGTGATTAACCTCGCCTCCGATGAATACTTCAAATCGGTGAAGCCGAAGAAGCTCAATGCGGAAATTATTAAACCGGTCTTCCTTGATGAGAAAAACGGCAAGTTTAAGGTCATCAGCTTCTATGCCAAAAAAGCGCGTGGCCTGATGAGCCGCTACATCATTCAAAACCGCCTGACGAAGCCAGAGCAGCTCACCGGCTTCAACAGCGAGGGGTATTTCTTTGACGAGGAAGCGTCAGGGAAAGGGGAACTGGTGTTTAAGCGCCACGAACAGTAAAAAAACAACCCCGCCTGCTGGCGGGGTTTGTATTAGTGATGCTTCCAGTCCGGGCCTGGTCGGTGATCGTCGTGGCGGTGGTCATGACGATCGTCACGATCGCGATGCTCATCATGTGGACGCCAGTGGTTATCGCGCCACTCATAATGCGCCTTCCACCAGTCATGGTCGCGCCAGCGGCCGCCGTCCCAGTAATGGCCGTTATTATCCCGATCGCCAATCTGCAGTTTGACCGCCGGAACCAGGGTGATTTCGGATGCCTGTACCGCCATGGGAGCGACCAGCATCAGTGAAAGCGCAATCAGCGCAGGTTTCAGTTTAGACATCGGTGACTCCTTATGATTCTTACCCAACGTGGGCCGATGTAAGGAGATTACGTGAGGGGAACCGGGGATGTTATTCTCTGCAATCCTAAACGCTAAGTGACCGCATTTATTGGGAATTTCTGCTTTTTCCCTGCTATTTTTCTCCTTATTTTCTTCACAAAAAAGCCGGGTGACGCTTCGCTTACCCGGCCTACGATTGAGATTGTTGCAGGCCCGGTAAGCGCAGCGCCACCGGGCAAAAAATCACGCTCGAGTCATCATCAGCTTACGCAGCGCGGCAAAATCCGCCGGCAGCTCATGAGAGAGCAGCGGCAGGTCAGCGCGATCCGCCAGCTCTTTCGGCAGCGGCAGCGTTTCACCCAGAATCTCTTCCACGCTCTCTTTGAATTTTGCCGGATGCGCCGTCCCCAGGAACAGGCCATACTCGCCAGGATTCAGCTGGTCGCGCAGCGCACGGTAAGCAATCGCCGCATGCGGTTCAGAGGTATACCCCACCGCTTTCAGCTCACGCATAGTGCTTTTGGTGGTTTCATCGGTGACCGCCGCATAGCCCAGATCGCCCAGACGCCACACTTTACGGCGGAACAGCTCTTCCACGCGCGGCCAGTTGTTTGGCTGTGACACGTCCATCGCGTTAGAGAGCGTCGCCTGGGTCGCGTTCGGCGCCCATTTACCGTCTTTCAGGAAGCGTGGCACGGTGTCGTTGGCGTTGGTCGCAGCAATAAAGCGTTTCACCGGCAGCCCGAGGGATTTCGCCAGCAGGCCCGCGGTCAGGTCGCCAAAGTTTCCGCTCGGTACCGAAACCACCAGCTGATTACGCGCCTCTTGCGGCAGTTGGGCAACCGCTTCGAAGTAGTAGCAAATCTGCGCCAGCAGGCGGCTGATGTTAATGGAGTTAGCAGAGTTGAGCCCCAGCGCGGCCTTCAGTTCTTCATCATCGAAGGCCTGTTTCACCAGCGCCTGACAGGCATCGAAGTCGCCATCTACCGCCACGGTTTCAATGTTACCGCCGAGGGTGCAGAACAGTTTTTCCTGGAGCGGGCTGATCTTGCCTTTCGGATAGAGGATCACCACGCGGACATTCTTCAGACCGTAAAAAGCATGCGCCACGGCGGCACCGGTATCCCCGGAGGTGGCGGTCAGAATGGTGACCGGCTTGTCGCCGCTGATGTGGGTAAGCATCTGCGCCATAAAGCGGCCGCCGAAGTCTTTAAACGCCAGCGTTGGGCCGTGGAACAGCTCCAGACAGCCCACATCCGGCTCAACCTGCTGAACCGGTGCCGGGAAGGCGAACGCCGCACGTACGCGCTCTTCCAGCAACTCCTGCGGGATTTCGTCGCCGATAAACGCAGACAAAATTTTTGTGCTGCGAGTGACAAAGTCCTGCTTCAGCAGCTCATCAATGTCGGTCAGCTGGAATTCAGGGAGATCGTGAGGGAAGAACAGCCCCTGATTTTTGCCCAGTCCCTGAGTCACCGCCTGCGCGAAGCTGACCTGCTCGTTATGATCTTTCAGATTGTAGAGTTTCATTCGTTATCCCAGTACTCGTGCGCCAGCCGTGTCCAGACGGCAAATATGAACAAAGCCTTCCTGATTTTGCAGGTAGTGTTTAGAGAGCCAGTCCGCCACGCGCTGCGCGGTGTCTGGCTTATCGCACAGGGCGAACAGCGTCGGGCCGGAGCCGGAGATGCCGCACGCCTGCGCGCCAATATCAAGCGATGCCTGTCGCGCCTCATTAAAGCCAGGCAGCAACTTCGTACGATACGGTTCGGCAATCACATCTTTCATCAATTTCGCCGCCAGCTGTGGCTGACGGGTATAACAGGCGTGAATAAAGCCTGCCAGGTGACGTCCGTGGGCGATGCAGTCCTGACGACGATACTGCGCAGGCAGGATCGCACGCGCTTCCGCGGTAGACACTTTGATACCCGGGTAGGCCAGGACCCACAGCCACTCATCAAACCCTGGCACCTGCTGGCTGATGATGCCATTTTCTTCGATCATCAACTGCATACCGCCGAGGAAACACGGCGCGACGTTATCGTAGTGGATGCTGCCAGAGATGCGGCCTTCCAGCTCACCCATTAACCCCAGCAGACGGCTATTGTTCAGGGGTTTGCCACAGTGCTCATTCATCGCCACCAGCGCGGCCACAACAGAGCAGGCACTTGACCCCAGGCCAGAGCCAATCGGCATACTTTTTTCCAGCGTCATGGCGACCGGCACGTTTTTCCCGATCTCCTGACAGAAGCGCTCCCAGCACTGATAGACAATATTCTCGCGCGGTTCGGACGGCAGCTTGCTGGCAAAACGTCCCACGTTATTCAGGCTGAAACTTTCTGCCGCTTCCACCGTGACCGTATCGCCCAATAGTGAACCGTCCACCGGCGTCACCGCCGCACCCAGCACATCAAACCCGACGCTCATATTGGCGCTGGAAGCCGGGGCATAAACTTTGACCATGTTAAACTCCTAACTTCCATGACAGGGTACGCAGCAGATCGGCAAACACACCCGCCGCCGTAACATCGTTCCCTGCGCCATAGCCGCGAAGCACCAGCGGCAATGGCTGATAATAGTGGCTGTAAAACGCCAGGGCGTTTTCGCCGTTTTTGACTTTGTACAACGGATCGTTGCCATCGACTTCGGCAATCTTCACCCGGCACACGCCATCTTCTTCAATGTTGCCAACATAGCGCAATACCTTACCTTCATCACGGGCTTTCGCCACGCGTGCGGCAAAAGCATCATCCAGCTGCGGTAAATTATCCATAAAGGCGCTGACGTCACCGCTGCTGTCGAATTCAGCCGGCAGCACGGGTTCTATCACGATATCGGAAAGCTCCAGCTCACGGCCCGTTTCGCGCGCCAGAATAAGCAGTTTGCGCGCCACGTCCATACCGGAGAGATCGTCACGCGGATCCGGCTCGGTGTAGCCCAGTTCACGCGCGGCGCGGGTTGCTTCTGAGAGGCTCATCCCTTCATCCAGCTTACCGAAAATAAAGGACAGCGAGCCGGAGAGAATGCCGGAGAAACGTTGCAGTTCGTCGCCCGCGTTCAGCAGGTTCTGCAGGTTTTCGATAACCGGCAGGCCCGCCCCCACGTTAGTGTCGTACAGGAACTTGCGGCGCGATTTGCTCGCCGCCAGACGCAGCTGGTGATAGTAATCCATCGACGAGGTGTTGGCCTTTTTGTTCGGCGTGACCACATGGAAGCCTTCGCGCAGGAAGTCCGCGTACTGATCGGCAACCGCCTGGTTCGACGTACAATCGACAATCACCGGGTTCAACAGGTGATACTCTTTCACCAGACGGATCAGACGCCCAAGGTTGAACGGCTCTTTTGCCTCGTTCAACTCGGCCTGCCAGTTTTCCAGGTTCAGCCCGTGAACGTTGGTCAGCAGCGCTTTTGAGTTGGCGATCCCGCAGACGCGCAGATCGATATGCTTCTTCTTCAACCACTCCTGCTGACGCTTCACCTGCTCCAGCAGCGCACCGCCAACGCCGCCCACGCCAATCAGGAACAGCTCAATCACCTGATCGGTGTTGAACAGCATCTGATGAACCACGCGTACGCCGGTAGTCGCGTCATCGTTATCAACCACCACCGAAATAGAACGCTCGGATGAGCCCTGGGCAATCGCCACGATATTAATATTGGCACGCGCCAGCGCGGCAAAGAATTTGGCGGAGATACCGCGCAGCGTGCGCATACCGTCGCCAACCACGGAGATAACCGCAAGACGTTCCTGAATGGATAACGGCTCCAGCAGCTCTTCTTTCAGCTCCAGATAGAACTCTTCTTCCAGCGCACGACGGGCGCGCAGACAGTCACCCTGCGGCACGCAGAAGCTGATGCTGTATTCCGATGAGGACTGGGTGATCAGCACCACAGAGATCCCATTGCGTGACATTGCGGCAAACACGCGCGCCGCCATGCCAACCATCCCTTTCATACCTGGCCCGGAGACGCTGAACATTGCCATGTTGTTGAGGTTGGAGATGCCTTTCACCGGCAGGCCATCTTCGTCTGTGCTGGCGCCAATCAGCGTGCCAGGCGCTTGCGGGTTACCGGTATTTTTAATCAGGCAAGGGATCTGGAACTGGGCAATGGGGGAGATGGTACGAGGGTGAAGCACTTTCGCGCCGAAGTAGGAAAGCTCCATCGCCTCCTGGTAAGACATCGACTTCAGCAGCCTGGCGTCCGGTACCTGGCGCGGGTCGCAGGTGTATACGCCGTCAACGTCAGTCCAGATCTCGCAACAGTCCGCGCGTAAACAGGCGGCCAGCACGGCAGCAGAGTAATCAGAGCCGTTACGGCCCAGCACCACCAGTTCACCCTTTTCATTGCCGGCGGTGAAGCCCGCCATCAGGATCATATGGTCAGAAGGAATTTTGCTCGCAGCGATGCGGCGGGTTGATTCAGCAATATCAACGGTGGATTCGAGGTAGTGGCCCACCGCCAGCAGTTTTTCAACCGGATCAATCACCGTGACGTGATGCCCGCGCGCTTCCAGCAGGCCCGCCATGATGGCGATAGAGAGTTTCTCACCGCGGCAAATTAACGCCGCGTTGATGCTGTCCGGGCACTGACCCAGCAGGCTGATACCGTGCAGCACATGTTTAATCTGGGCAAATTCTTGTTCTACGAAGGCTTTCAGCTGTACGAGCGGGAAACCTGGCTGTGCCTCCGCCAGTCCCTGCAGCAGCTCGGCGAAGATACGCTCGGCATCGCTAATGTTCGGAAGTGCATCCTGACCGCCAATGGTCTTTTCAATCATCGCCACCAGGTGGTTAGTGATTTTTGCCGGCGCAGAGAGAACGGTCGCGACCTGTCCCTGCCTGGCGTTGCTCTCCAGGATATCGGCAACACGCAGAAAGCGTTCTGCATTTGCCACTGATGTACCGCCGAACTTCAACACTCGCATGGTTCTACCTCGTTTCCTTTAGCCGAAAAAAAAGCCCGCACTGTTCAGGTGCGGGCTTTTTTCTGTTTTTCCTGTACGCGTCAGCCCGCATCGTTACCTGTGGTAATGATGATGGTTGTGGTAATGGTGGTGATGCTGATGCGTTTCATGGATGTTGTGTACTCTGTCATTATTATCTGTCTGTGCTGTATTCTTTTAGGGTTAAAGGATCGGGCACCTTAAGTCAATGAATTTTTAATTTGATCACAATTCAGCGTATTCTTACGTCCCGCTGCGTGCAGATTTATTTTCATCCGATTCCGCCAGAGGCAACCCTTAACGTCAGACGCTTACGCCATAGTAAAAACTTATGGCAGCATTTTACTCGGCTAATTTTTTTTCGATATCGTGCAGCAAACGGTGCAGCATTGCCGTATCGCGCTGCTCCAGGCGCCCAAGACGCTGCTGCAGCCAGTCAGCCATTTTTTGGTCATCCGCCACGCCAAGTTGCATCAGCAGGTTGTCAACGCGCGTACGCAGCGCGGCCAGTTGGTTTTCGTCGGTACCCACCGCTGGCGGTTGAGGAATTTGTATTAAGGACGCTAATTGATAGCAATAGACCATCACCGCCTGGCCTAAATTCAGGGACGGGTAATCCGCGACCATCGGAGCCCCCGTCAGCACATCCGCGAGCGCCAGTTCGTCGTTTGTTAATCCTGAATCTTCCCGCCCAAACACCAGCGCCGCTTTTTCCAGCCACTGGCTTTTCTCGCTCAGCATCGGTACCAGCTCCGCTGGCGTGGCGTAATAGTGGAACTTCGCCCGACTGCGCGCCGTGGTCGCAACGGTAAACGAAATATCGTGCAGCGCGTCGGCGAGCGTGTCGTAAGTGGTTATATTATCAAGAATATCGCCCGACCCGTGCGCCACCCAACGCGCCGCGGGCTCCAGGTGAGCGACGCTGTCCACAATACGCAAATCGGTGAACCCCATGGTCTTCATGGCACGCGCCGCAGCGCCTATATTTTCAGCTCTGGCTGGCGCGACCAGTACAATCGACAGATGCATTTATGCTCTCTTTTTAATCAGTTAGCGGGGATTAATGTGATGCGCGTCAACATATTACGCGGCGCGAATTTACAATTTTGCAACACAAATCACCGAAATAGCGTTTCATAACAAATTAAAAGCGCTAAACTATTTTGTAGCTGAACAATCATTTAGAATGTTAACAGAACCTGATTATCCTTATGTTTTATAATGATAATGACAGGGTGAATACGCGATTTAAGTTGGATTCGTAACGTTTATCAATCAAGATCCGCAACTAGTTGGTTTATTGAAAAATTGTGACAAAGGCTAGCATTTAGCTATGATGATTTCATCAAACTGTTAACGTGCTACAATTGAACTTGATATATGTCAACGAAGCGTAGTTTTATTGGGTGTCAGGTGTCACTTAGCCTGTTATGTTGCTGTTAAAATGGTTAGGATGACAGCCGTTTTTGACACTGTCGGGTCCAAAGGGAAAGTACCCACGACCAAGCTAATGATGTTGTTGACGTTGATGGAAAGTGCATCAAGAACGCAATTACGTACTTTAGTCACGTTAGCCCGGTCATGTTAATTTGCGACATGCATCAGGCAGGTCAGGGACTTTTGTACTTCCTGTTTCGATTTAGTTGGCAATTTAGGTAGCAAACATGCAGACCCCGCACATTCTTATCGTTGAAGACGAGTTGGTAACACGCAACACGTTGAAGAGCATTTTCGAAGCAGAAGGCTACGATGTCTTTGAAGCGACCGATGGCGCAGAGATGCATCAGATCCTTTCTGAAAATGATATCAACCTGGTCATTATGGATATCAATCTGCCAGGTAAAAACGGCCTTCTGCTGGCGCGCGAACTGCGTGAACAGGCGAACGTCGCATTAATGTTCCTGACAGGCCGTGATAACGAAGTTGATAAGATCCTTGGCCTGGAAATCGGTGCGGATGACTACATCACCAAACCGTTTAACCCACGCGAGTTAACCATTCGTGCACGCAACCTGCTGTCCCGCACCATGAACCTGGGCACCGTCAGCGAAGAGCGTCGTAGCGTAGACAGCTACAAATTCAACGGCTGGGAACTCGATATCAATAGCCGTTCACTGATCAGCCCGAACGGTGAGCAGTATAAACTGCCGCGCAGTGAATTCCGCGCGATGCTGCACTTCTGTGAAAACCCGGGCAAAATTCAGTCCCGTGCAGAACTGCTGAAGAAAATGACCGGCCGTGAGCTGAAGCCACACGACCGTACTGTAGACGTGACCATCCGTCGTATTCGTAAACATTTCGAATCTACGCCAGATACGCCGGAAATCATCGCCACAATTCACGGCGAAGGCTATCGTTTCTGCGGTGACCTGCAGGAGTGATCCTGCAGTCAGCACCATAAAAAACGGCGCGAAAGCGCCGTTTTTTTTATTCCCGCCATGGCATAATCGGCACCGCGCTAATCGCGTTTTTCGGTGAGCCTTCCACTACTTTGTCGGAGTAGGCAAGGTAGGCCAGGGTGTTACGTTTAGCATCGTAAAAACGCACCACCTGCAGCTTTTTGAAGACCAGCGACGTCCGTTTCTGGAACACCACATCCCCCTGCGCTTTGCCGTTTTTGATTTTCTCGCTCAGTTCAACCGGCCCGACCTGCTGGCAGGAGATGGCCGCATCGGATGTATCCTCGGCCAGCCCCAGACCGCCTTTAATCCCCCCGGTTTTAGCCCGGCTAACGTAGCAGGTGACGTTTTTCACATCCGGATCGTCAAACGCCTCTACCACAATTTTGTGGTCCGGCCCAAACATTTTAAACACGGTGTCGACAGAACCAATCTGTTCCGCCTGCGCCGCGCGGCCCGCTATCAGCAGTAAGGCTGTTAAGAGCAATGTCTTATATTTCATATTGTTACCATTTCTTAATATTACGTTGAGCGATTATTCAACACGTTAGACAAAAATGTAGCAAGATCACAGGATTAGAATATATTCACCCAAAACGCAGGACAAAAAGCATTAATGAGCAAAAAAAACACTGAATGCTAAAACATCAAAAAATGCTATTATCCGCTAACCTGTTATCAGGCACCTGCTGTTTTAAGGATGAGGATAGTATATGGATCAGGCTGGAATTATTCGCGACCTGCTAACCTGGCTGGAAGGTCATCTTGACCAGCCTTTGTCACTGGATAATGTGGCGGCTAAAGCAGGCTATTCCAAGTGGCATCTGCAAAGGATGTTCAAGGATGTCACCGGTCATGCTATCGGTGCCTATATTCGCGCACGTCGTTTATCTAAATCTGCGGTGGCCTTACGCCTGACCGCGCGGCCCATTCTTGATATTGCCCTGCAGTATCGTTTCGACTCGCAACAAACATTCACCCGAGCCTTTAAAAAACAGTTCTCGTTGACACCGGCACTCTATCGCCGCTCACCGGACTGGAGCTCATACGGTATGCGCCCGCCGCTGCGTCTGGGCGAGTTCGCCATGCCGAAGTACGAAATCATTACCCTGCCGGAAACCCATTTGATCGGTACGACACAGAGCTACACCTGTTCTCTGGAGCAGATTTCTGAGTTCCGCCATCAAATGCGCGTTCAGTTCTGGCGCGACTTCCTGAGCCATGCCCCGGCGATCCCGCCTATCCTGTATGGTCTCAACGAAACGCATCCAAGCCAGGAAAAAGACGACGAGCAGGAGGTGTTCTACACCACCGCGTTAACGCCGGAGATGGCCAATGGCTATATTCAGGGCTCTAAACCGGTCGTGCTGGAAGGCGGAGAGTATGTGATGTTCTCCTACGAAGGGCTGGGAACGGGCGTACAGGAATTCATCCTGACCGTTTACGGAACATGCATGCCTATGCTGAACCTGAATCGCCGTAAAGGTCAGGATATTGAGCGCTACTACCCGGCAAGCGATGCGAAACCGGAAGAAGGCCCCATTAATCTGCGGATGGAATTCTTAATCCCGATCCGTCGTTAGCGCTGCAGTTCATCCAGTGCAGGGGCATCAAGATGCGAAATGTCCCCTGCCATCTCAACGACCCATCCCGACGCCAGCCACGCGCTTTCCTGATAATCAATACGGGAAATAGAGCAGTTGCGCAGACGCAAACGGCGCTCCGCATAGGCCGGTAACCCCAGAATGGTGCTGACCAGACATCCCAACGCAATCCCGTGACTCACCAGCAGTGGACGGCTTCCGGCGGGCAGCTTCAGGCATTCCGCCAGCGCAGCATGCATACGCACGCTCAGCTCCTGCATGGATTCGCCCTCAGGGATACGGCCATCTTCGGTACCGTTAACCAGCGTGCGGCGCCAGCCCTCTTCCGTTTCCGTCAGCGTATCGATATGGCGTTTTTCGAGCACCCCCATATCCAGCTCGCGCAGGCGCGGTTCAAGCAGCACATCACAACCACAGGCATCAGCAATTATGCGCGCCGTCTGCTGCGTGCGACCTAGATCGCTGGTGATGACATGGGTAATGCCCAGCGTTCTGGCACGTTCTGCCACCTGCCACGCTTGCTGCACACCCTTTTCAGTGAGAGGACTGTCGGACTGGCCTTGAATACGTCGCTCGGCGTTCCACTGCGTTTCACCGTGGCGAACAAGGTATACCTGTAACATGCTTTTTTTCCGTTATACTGCGATGAGTTTTTTTGAATCGAGCTTAATTATGCACCATGTTGTCTCTGCTACCACCAATCCTGCCAAAATTCAGGCAATTCTAAGGGCATTTGAAGAGATTTTCGGCGAAGGATCCTGCCATATTGATGCCGTCGGCGTCGAGAGTGGCGTTCCTGAACAGCCGTTTGGCAGCGAAGAAACGCGCGCTGGCGCACGAAATCGCGTGTTAAATGCGAAAGCGGCCGCACCCGATGCCGACTTCTGGGTCGCCATTGAAGCGGGAATTGACGAGGGCGCGACGTTTAGCTGGGTGGTTATCGAAAGCCGTGAACAGCGCGGTGAAGCACGCTCGGCCACCCTGCCGCTGCCGGACATCATTCTGGAAAAAGTGCGCGCAGGCGAAGCGCTCGGGCCAGTGATGTCGCAATACACCGGCATTGATGAAATAGGCCGTAAAGAAGGAGCGATTGGCGTCTTTACTGCTGGCGCGCTTACGCGCTCAAGCGTTTACCATCAGGCAGTGATCCTGGCGTTAAGCCCGTTCCATAACGCCATTTATCGTTGAACGTGTAGGCCGGATAAGGCGCAGCCGTCATCCGGCGTTTTTCAGCAATACCGCTTCCAGCCACTGACGCAGCTCAACCGGCGCAGACTTCAGGCTGTTTGAACCGCGGGTGATCGTCGCGATCCCCGCGCCCAGCTCGTTTTTGAGCTCACGCTGGCTCATCTCACCGCGCAGTAACTCTTCGATGATCCGCACGCGCGTGCCCAACGCCTCACGCTCGTCCGGCGTCAGCATCAGTTGCAGCAGGGGTAAATGCAGATCCTGGTCGTAAGACTGGCGGAGCAACTCCACAAAACGAAGCCACTCCTGATGACGTTGTTCGGCCAGTGCCGAGGAATACGGGGAATGCTGGGTCATGTTATGCCGCCTGTTGTACTCATTAACGAGTACAGCATAACACAACCCATCCCAATCAGTAACGTCTCTGCCACTCCGCATCGCTCATCAGGGTATCTTTTTGCCCCATGAAGTAACGGTAATAGGCATCATACGCCAACACGTTCTTCACGTAGCCGCGCGTTTCTGAGAACGGAATGCTCTCGACAAACGCCACGGCGTCGATGCGTCCGGCGCTGTTACCCAGCCAGGTACGCACACGCCCTGGGCCCGCGTTATACGCCGCAGAGGCGAAAATGCGGTTGTTACCAAACTGCTGATAGACGTACTGCAGATAGCTGGTACCAATGTTGATGTTGGTATCCGGATCCAGCAGCTGTGATGGACTGCTGTATCCCGGGATATTAAACATCTTCACCGTATGCGTCGCCGTGCCCGGCATAATCTGCATCAGGCCGCTGGCCCCTACCGGGGAACGGACTTTCGGGTTCCAGGCGCTCTCCTGACGGGCAATCGCCATGGCATAGCTTTGCGGAATATCTTTACCGCTGGTGTAGCGATCGAACAGATCTTTGTAGGCCAGCGGGAAACGTTCTTCGAGATGATCCCACAGCTTGCCAGCGATCGTCGCCTGAACGCTCAGATCCCACCAGTGGTTATCAAAGGCGTAACGGGCAAGCTGGGCTTTCTCATTCGTTGTGCGGCTGGTGACCAGATTCGCCCACTCGCTACGGGCGGTGTTGTCCATATTCCAGTACATCAGCTCGCGCACGCGCGCCATTTCCGGCCCCTGGGTCAACGCCGGGCTGGCGTTACCCGGCGCTTTATCAATGCGGAAGGTGTACTCCTCACCCAGACGCTGCGCGGCCACCATTGGGTAGAAGCCTCGCTGCTGCATCAGCGCGTGGAGGATCTCTTTGGCTTCGTCATCGCGTCCCCGCTCCATCAGCAGATCCGCCTGCCAGTAGCGCCATTCGTCTTTCTCTTTGGCTTCCATCGGCAGACGCGCAAGCCAGGTATTGAGGCCTTTACGATCGCCCGTCCCCAGCGCCATGCGCACGCGACGTTCCACCAGCGACGTGGAGTTGGAGCGCATAATGGCATCGTCCCGCCAGCGGGCCTGTTCGTCGGTTACGTCCGAGCCCATCAGTCTCCACGCCACGATGTCGCGCAGTTCCTGGGTTTGCTCTTCATTGAGCTGCTGTGCCTGCACCAGCTGCGGGATCATCAGCCGCGCGTTTTCGACATCGTCACGCGCCACGCTGGCAAAGGCCACCGCCGCCATCTGTCGGGTAAAATCGGTCGCTCCCGTGCTGCGGGCAAAGGTCAGAACGCTGTTGGGGTCATTTGCCAGCGACATCACGGCCGTGGAAATGGTCTGGTAATCCGACGGCATTTGACCCGCCAGAGCCATCACCAGACGCGTGTTTCCGGCTTTCATCGCCAGACGGATACGTTCAAGGTAAGCCAGCGGATCCTGTTTACCGGAAGCACGCCAGGCACCAAAGAGCGAATCACAGGCGTTAGGCTGGCTTTTCCCGGTCAGCCACAGCTCTTTTGCCCCGGCCCAGGCTTCCTCCTGCTGACCGGTGGCCCATTTTGCATAGTAATAGTTACACTGGGCTTCCGTGGTGTTCGGTTTTTCCGGGCTGAACGCCAGCAGTCCGCGCCAGTCTTCACGACGCGCCAGCTCGTTTACAAAACGAGACTGCAGGTTCCGGGCGGGCGGCAGGGTCGGGTTCGCCTGAATGAAGTTATTCACGGTGACCGTGGGTTGATTCATGAGATCGTCAGTAATCTGGCGATACTCCAGATAGGGATAGAGAGGATAGTCTTTCAGCGTCGGCATCAACGCCTGCATAGTATCCATCTGTTTGTTGTCCCACGCCTGTTTAATCTGGGCGTAGCGGTTACGTTGTTCATCCAGTGAATCGGCATGCACCGCCTGGCTTACCGCCATTACGCATACGCTGGCCGCCAGCAGACGCCAGACCACCCGTTTGGCTTTTTCCACAAGCTCTTCCTCATTGTTTTTTCGTCAATTGCAGCGTCTTGCCACGTCAAAGTCTAATTAACTTATGCTAACCAGGCATCCCGGAACGCGCCACGTTACGGACACTTTTTTACCTTTCCTGCGCGTTTTAACACTCCCGACGTTCCTGGCTGGGATTAGGGCGGGAAAAAGGCTACACTTCGAGGCTGAAATTCCTTTTCATCACGATAAAAGAGGCGAAGTCCAACGTGGCTCAATTCGTTTATACCATGCATCGTGTCGGCAAAGTGGTACCGCCGAAACGTCATATTCTTAAAAATATCTCGCTGAGCTTCTTCCCGGGCGCAAAAATCGGTGTTCTGGGCCTCAACGGTGCCGGTAAGTCCACCCTGCTGCGCATCATGGCCGGCATCGATACAGACATCGAAGGTGAAGCCCGTCCGCAGCCTGGCATCAAAATTGGCTACCTGCCGCAGGAACCTCAGCTGAACCCTGAACACACCGTTCGTGAATCGGTTGAAGAAGCGGTATCCGAAGTGGTTAACGCGCTGAAAGGTCTGGATGAAGTGTATGCCAAATACGCCGAGCCAGATGCGGACTTCGATAAACTGGCCGCTCAGCAAGGCAAATTTGAAGAGATTATCCAGGCGCACGACGGTCACAACCTGAACGTGCAGCTGGAGCGCGCCGCTGACGCCCTGCGTCTGCCAGACTGGGATGCGAAAATTGCCAACCTCTCCGGTGGTGAGCGTCGCCGCGTGGCGCTGTGCCGTCTGCTGCTGGAAAAACCAGACATGCTGCTGCTCGACGAACCCACTAACCACCTGGATGCGGAATCCGTGGCGTGGCTGGAACGCTTCCTGCACGACTTCGAAGGCACCGTGGTGGCGATCACCCACGACCGTTACTTCCTCGACAACGTGGCGGGCTGGATCCTGGAGCTGGACCGCGGCGAGGGTATCCCATGGGAAGGCAACTACTCTTCCTGGCTGGAGCAGAAAGATCAGCGTCTGGCGCAGGAAGCGTCAGCTGAAGCAGCACGCCGTAAGTCTATTGAGAAAGAGCTGGAGTGGGTACGTCAGGGCACGAAGGGCCGTCAGTCTAAGGGCAAAGCCCGTCTGGCACGCTTCGAAGAGCTGAACAACACCGAATACCAGAAACGTAACGAAACCAACGAACTGTTTATTCCACCTGGCGCGCGTCTGGGGGATAAAGTGGTCGAAGTCAGCAACCTGCGTAAATCTTACGGTGACCGCGTGCTGATCGACGATCTCTCCTTCTCCGTACCGAAGGGTGCCATCGTCGGTATCATCGGTCCGAACGGCGCGGGTAAATCCACCCTGTTCCGTATGATGTCCGGTCAGGAGCAGCCTGACAGCGGCTCTATCACCCTGGGTGAAACGGTGAAACTGGCGTCCGTTGACCAGTTCCGTGACGCAATGGATAACAGCAAAACCGTGTGGGAAGAAGTCTCCGGCGGTCTGGATATCATGCGTATCGGCAACACCGAGATGCCAAGCCGTGCCTACGTTGGCCGCTTTAACTTCAAAGGTACCGATCAGGGTAAACGCGTCGGCGAGTTGTCCGGTGGTGAGCGTGGTCGTCTGCATCTGGCGAAGCTGCTGCAGGTTGGCGGTAACGTACTGCTGCTCGATGAACCAACCAACGACCTCGACATCGAAACCCTGCGCGCGCTGGAAAACGCCCTGCTGGAGTTCCCGGGCTGTGCCATGGTTATCTCGCACGACCGTTGGTTCCTTGACCGTATCGCCACCCACATTCTGGACTACCAGGATGAAGGGAAAGTGGAGTTCTTCGAAGGTAACTTCACCGAATACGAAGAGTACAAGAAACGCACGCTGGGCGCAGACGCGCTGGAGCCGAAGCGTATTAAGTACAAGCGTATTGCGAAATAAAAGTAAAACGGCAACTTCGGTTGCCGTTTTTTATCTTTGTTCCCTCTCCCGTGAGAGAGGGTCAGGGTGAGGGCATCAGGCCACACATAATCACTCCCCCACGTAAAACCGCTTCACCTCATCACACTGCATCGCAAAGTCGATATAGCTCATCAGCGCAGGCGAATTGAGCTTACGGCTCGGATAGGCCAGCCAGAGATCGTTTCCTTCGACGTTCCACTCCGGTAGCACCTGCACAAGCGCCCCTTTTTCAATTTTATCTTCCAGCAAAAAAGCGGGTAAGAGTGTGATCCCCGCACCAGCTACCGCGCACTTACGGGCATACACCAGATTATCTGTCATATGCGCATTGTCCGGCAGATAACGGTAATCCTCACTCTCGCTTTGCAGGAGCCATTCAGACCAGGCCTTGTGGGTAATACAGCGGTGATCCACGAGCTGGCGGGGATGGTGCAGCG
This sequence comes from Enterobacter cloacae complex sp. 382A5, assembly GCF_050031095.1. Classification (NCBI taxonomy): domain Bacteria; kingdom Pseudomonadati; phylum Pseudomonadota; class Gammaproteobacteria; order Enterobacterales; family Enterobacteriaceae; genus Enterobacter; species Enterobacter cloacae complex sp. 382A5. The sequence goes on along the minus strand of NZ_JBLGVK010000001.1, from coordinate 656,939 downwards.
GCTCCCGGCGTGCCAGGTATTCCGGTGAGGCCAGCATATAGCGTGGGCAGTGGCCAATCATGCGGCCAATCAGCGAGGAGTCCTGCGGTTTACCGGTACGCAGCGCCACGTCAAAACCAGACTCCACCAGATCGAGCACATCGTCAGAAATAGAGACATCCAGCGAAACGTCAGGATAGCGGAGCTGAAACTCGGCATTCAGGTGTGCCAGTAACGTCGCGCCAATGCCCGCCGGGCAGGTGATACGAAGCCGCCCGCTGGGGTTTTCACGCAGCCGCTGAATGGCATACTCCGCCCTTTCGCTGGCCGCCAGCATCTCGCGACAATGCACCAGATAGTGCTCCCCCGCAAAGGTCAGATTCAGCCTGCGCGTGGTGCGGTTCAGCAGGCGGATCCCCACCTGCTGCTCAAGCTGGCTAATCCGCTGGCTAACGCTGGATTTCGGCAGGTCTGCTTTCTGCGCTGCGGCGGTAAAACTCCCCATCTCCGCCACCAGCGCAAACAGCGCCATATCCTGAAGCTGTTTAAACATGATTGTTCACCCTATACGAACACTCCGTTCTTGATTGTCCATCTTATCATGCGCATGGCCACTTAATAGACTAGCCTCAACAAAACGCATTCCATTGAGGAGTTGATCATGTCTGTTAAAGCCATTGCCGTTAATCCTGAAAATCCCGCAGCTTTTATTGAGATCACCCAACCGATGCCACAGCCCGGTGAACACGATCTGCTGGTGGAAGTAAAAGCCGTTTCCATCAACCCGGTCGATACCAAAGTGCATGCGAGTCTTGTTAAAAACGGCCTGCAGGCGGCACGCATTCTCGGCTGGGATGCCAGCGGTGTCATCAAAGCGGTGGGGAGAAGCGTCACCGGCTTCAAACCGGGCGACGAAGTGTGGTACGCGGGTGATATTACCCGTCCGGGCAGTAATGCCACGCACCAGCTGATTGATGCGCGTATTGTCGGACACAAACCGACAAGCCTTGGCTGGGATGCCGCTGCCGCATTGCCGCTGACCGCGCTCACCGCCTGGGAAGGGCTGTTTGAACGCCTGAATATTCAGGATGCCGGGTCGGACAAAACGCTGCTGATCATCGGCGGTGCCGGCGGCGTAGGCTCCCTTGCTATCCCGTTTGCGAAGCACAACAGCAAGGTCAGGGTCATCGCCACCGCGTCGCGGGAAGACTCAGCCCAATGGTGTCGCGATCGCGGCGCGGATCTGGTGGTGAATTATCGCGATCTGCAAGGTGAACTGGCCAAACAGGGCATTACCTTTGTGGATTATATTTTCATCCTCAATGATACCGATGGCCACTGGGATGCGGTCAGCGAACTGATTGCGCCGCAGGGACACATCTGCTCCATCGTCGAAAATGCGCACCCGCTGAACCAGGACAAGCTGAAATCCAAATCCGCCGCCCTGCACTGGGAATTCATGTATACCCGCAGCATGTACCAGACTGCCGATATGGCGCGTCAGGGTGAGATCTTAAACGAGGTGGCGAAGCTGGTAGATAACGGCGTAGTGGAGAGCTCGCTCAGCGAAACGCTGCACGGGCTGAGCGTGGAAAGCATTACCGAGGCGCACCGCAAAGTGCTGGACGGGCATATGCGCGGGAAGGTGGTGGTTGCGTTCTGAGTGGATAATTCCCCCTCACCCTGCCCTCTCCCCACGGGGGAGAGGGTTAGGGTGAGGGGCAAACCTGTGAATTTACCCCTGCTCCCCCATCATCTCCTTCACCAGCTCGACGCAGCGCAGGAAACGGGTGTCGTAATCAGACGCTTCAACGTGGACAAACTCCACGTTGTTCTCGTGAAGCATCTCCACCAGCATCGTCTGGAACTCTTTTCTGTCCACTGAGCTACCGAGGCTGCGCATCCCGTCGGCGACCCACGGCGTGTTGTTTTCCAGCAGGATCACCAGGTCGAAGCGATATTCATCGATCAGCGCCTGTACGAACGGGTGCTCGCGTCCTTCATACTTCTTACAGAAGGCTTGTGTGGTGACAAAATCGGTGTCGATGAAGGCCACTTTGTTGGCGTATTTCACCGCGAAATCAATATACTGAGCATGGCCTAGCGCGATTTTATCGTAATCAGAATACTGCAGCGCCATCTCGTCTCCCCCCAGATGGGAAAAGACATAATCACGTCCGTATTCCCACGCGCTGGTGGTATTGAAGATATTTGCCAGCTTGTTAACCAGCGTCGATTTCCCGCTGGATTCACCGCCCAGAATCGCAACTGTGCGCACAAAGAACGGCTTCACTTCGGTCGGGATGTAATCCCAGTAGCGGAACGGGTTTTCGCGGATCTGCGCCCCGCTGATGTTCATGAATGTACGCTTAGGATCGATCAGCACCGTTTCAATGCCCAGATGCTCGCGGAACTGCGGTGCGTCGGACTCTTCAGAGGTGTAGATCCAGTTGGGCGCAATGCCCTTCTCTTCCATAAACGCTTTAATGCCGTTGCTCCACACGTCCCAGCCGTGTGGATACGGCTCCATGCCCTCTTCGTTAAAGGCATGAATGCGAATGTTTTTCTGATATTTGAAGGTCTGAAGCAGCCAGCGCAGGCGATCCGGCACCGTCGGCTGCTGCGACATGGCGCTGTCTTCAAACAGCTGACGGTCACGGGTTTCATCGTAACCCATGATGATGTGCAGCTCGTCGACCTGGCTACAGGCGCGCTGGATCAGGTAGATATGGCCGGTATGCAGCGGGTAAAACTTACCAAACACCACGCCGATGTTCTTTTGCATACGCGGGAATTCAAGCCCCAGAAAGCGATGTAACGCTTCCAGCTTTTGCGCGCTGGGGCTTTTGATTTTGGCGTTCAGCAACTGGCTAAGATAGCCTTTCGTCATGCCGCTGGCGTCAGCCACCTGCTGTAGCGTGCAGCCTTTCTGACGGATTGCGGTCTTGATGTAGTCAAATGATGACATAAATTACGGTGCCTCCTGCAAAATCGAATACGTAATTATAAGTCGTCAAAGACATTTAACGCATCTGCGAGTTTTTTAACGCCAAAGACCTGCATCCCTTCGGGGATCTTCTTCGGCACGTTGGCCGCCGGCACAATCGCCCGGCGGAAGCCATGTTTCGCCGCCTCGGAGATGCGCTCCTGGCCGCTGGGCACCGGGCGGATCTCCCCGGCCAGCCCCACTTCGCCGAAGACCACCAAATCCTGCGGCAGCGGTCTGTCGCGCAGACTGGAGACCATCGCCAGCAGCAGCGCCAGATCGGCACTGGTCTCTGAAACTTTCACGCCCCCGACCACGTTGACGAAGACATCCTGATCGGCCATTTGCAGGCCACCATGACGGTGTAGCACCGCCAGCAGGATCGCCAGACGGTTCTGTTCCAGACCGACCGCCACGCGCCGCGGGTTACCCATCATCGAGTGATCCACCAGCGCCTGAATTTCAACAAGCAGCGGGCGCGTCCCCTCCCACAGCACCATCACCGAACTGCCGGAGGTGACTTCATCTCCCCGGCTCAGGAAGATGGCCGACGGGTTGCTGACTTCGCGCAGCCCCTGCTCGGTCATGGCAAATACGCCCAGTTCATTCACCGCACCAAAGCGGTTTTTGTGGCTGCGCAGGGTACGGAAGCGGGAGTCTGCGTCGCCGTCCAGCATCACGGAGCAGTCGATACAGTGCTCAAGCACTTTTGGCCCCGCCAGGGAACCATCTTTTGTAACGTGGCCGACCATCACAATCGCCACGCCGCGGGTTTTGGCAAAACGCGTCAGATACGCGGCGGTCTCACGCACCTGCGCCACGCTGCCCGGCGAGGACTGAATATCCGCCATGTGCATCACCTGGATGGAGTCAATCACCATCAGCTTCGGCTGCTCTTCTTCGGCAATCATGCAGATCTGCTCAATGCTGGTTTCCGACAGCATATTCAGATTGCCGGTAGGTAACCCCAGACGGTGTGCTCGCATCGCCACCTGCTGCAGGGACTCTTCGCCGGTGACGTACAGGGTTTTCATCTGCTCGGCGAGCTTGCAGAGCGTTTGCAGCAGCAGGGTCGATTTACCCGCTCCCGGGTTACCGCCGATCAGGATCGCACTGCCCGGCACCACGCCGCCGCCAAGCACGCGGTCAAACTCTTTGAAGCCGGTGGAGAAGCGCGGCAACGCTTCCAGACTGATTTCTGACAGTTTTTGGACTTTTGCCACACCGGCATTACCCGCATAGCCGCTCAGGCGTTCATTGCGGGCCACACTCGGCGAAGCCGCCACACCACGCACTTCGGTGATGGTGTTCCAGGCATGACAGGCGCTGCATTGCCCCTGCCAGCGCGGATAATCCGCACCACATTCATTACAGACAAATGCGCGTTTTGGGGCTTTAGCCACGGTTTACCTCGTTATTTCAGTGCGGCCTGCGCGCCGGGTGGCGCTAACGCTTACCCGGCCTACAATCGCATACCGTTATTTCTGATTCAGGCTGCCGGAGAGGATGCAGAACACCCCCATCAGGTCAGCGTGACGGATTGTCACTTCCGTCTTTTCATTCACTTTTGGCTTGGCATGGTAAGCAATGCCAAGACCGGCAACTTTGATCATGGGCAGATCGTTTGCGCCATCGCCAATGGCAACGGTCTGGGCAACCGGAATTTCATATTTCTCGGCCAGTCGGCTCAGCGTATTGGCTTTATACTGCGCATCCACGATATCGCCGAGCAACTGCCCGGTCAGCTTACCGTCCATGATCTCCAGCTCGTTGGCGACCACGGTGGTCAGATGCAGTTTTTCCCGCAGGTAATCCGCGAAGAAGGTAAAGCCACCGGAAGCGATCGCCACTTTCCAGCCCAGCGACTGGAGCTTCAGCACCAGTTGCGTCAGCCCGGGCATCAGCGGCAGTTCATCGCGCACCTGACGCAGGATATTGGCATCGGCCCCTTTGAGGGTCGCCACGCGCTGTCTCAGGCTGGCAGTAAAATCCAGCTCGCCGCGCATCGCGCGCTCGGTCACTTCCGCCACCAGCTCGCCGCTGCCCGCCAGTTTGGCAATCTCATCGATACACTCAATCTGGATGGCGGTAGAGTCCATATCCATCACCAGCAGACCCGGCGTTTTCAGATGGGGGATTTTACCCAGCGGGGCAACGTCCAGCCCGGCGTCGTGCGCCAGACGCGTCGCGCGCTGCGTCAGGGAACCGGCCAGGCGAATGACCTGATAATCTTCCACACACCAGGCGGCGACAATCACCATCGCCGCACCCAGTTTAGTTTGATATTGGGTAAGGCGTTGCTTATCCAGGCCGCGTCCGTACAGCAGCCAGCCGCTACGGCCAGCGTGGTAATCCAGAGGCATCACCTCATCGCCACTTAAAGAGAGCGGCAATCCTGGCCATAAAGAGACATCCGTTGGCAGGTCGCACCAGGTAATGTTCGGCATTGAAGCTCCTGTAATTTCGTTCGCGCCGGAAGGTTCCAGAGGGAAAATAACGCATGAGGCTACCCTGTAACCATCACTTCTGGCAACATTAAGCCGTAAATTTTCAGCAGGTGGAATATGGCTCGCGCAAAACTGAAATTCCGGCTTCATCGTGCCGTGATCGTCCTTTTCTGTCTCGCCCTGTTAGTGGTGCTGATGCAAGGGGCGTCGTGGTTTAGCCAGAATCATCAACGGCAACGGAATCCGCAGTTTGAGGAGCTGGCCCGCACGCTGGCGCGTCAGGTTACGCTTAACGTCGCGCCCGCTATGCGTACCGAAACGCCGGATGACAAACGCATCAGCCAGGTTTTGCGTCAGTTAACCGAGAACAGCCGTATCCTGGATGCCGGTGTCTACGATGAAAAAGGCGATCTGATTGCCCGCGCGGGCGAGCATGTCGACGTACGCGACAGGCTGGCGCTGGACGGTAAAAAAGCCGGGGGCTACTTTAACCAGCAGATCGTCGAACCTATTCAGGGCAAAAATGGTCCGCTGGGGTATCTGCGCCTGACGCTCGACACCCATACCCTGCCCACGGAAGCCAAACAGGTGGATAACACCACCAATATACTCCGTCTGATGCTCCTGCTCTCCCTCGCCATTGGCGTGGTACTGGCCCGCACCTTGCTGCAGGGCAAGCGCACCCGCTGGCAGCAGTCGCCCTTCCTGCTGACCGCCAGCAAATCTGTTCCTGAAGACGAAGAGAGCGAAAAGAAAGATTAGTGATAAAGTAGGCTGATGATTCGGAAAAGGAACTCTGCCATGACGACGTTACGCCTGCTGCTCTCTGACTCTTACGATCCGTGGTTTAATCTTGCGGTGGAAGAGTGCATCTTCCGCCAGATGCCGGCCACCCAACGCGTGCTGTTTCTCTGGCGCAATGCCGACACGGTGGTCATTGGCCGCGCGCAGAATCCGTGGAAAGAGTGTAACACCCGGCGTATGGAAGAGGACAACGTCCGTCTGGCACGCCGCAGCAGCGGCGGTGGTGCGGTATTCCACGATCTGGGCAATACCTGCTTTACCTTTATGGCGGGTAAGCCGGAATACGACAAGACCATCTCAACGTCCATTGTTCTTAACGCGCTCAATTCGCTCGGCGTGACGGCAGAAGCCTCCGGGCGTAACGACCTGGTGGTCAAAACGCCCGATGGAGATCGCAAAGTGTCAGGCTCAGCCTATCGCGAAACACTGGATCGCGGCTTCCACCACGGCACCCTTCTTCTTAACGCCGATCTCAGCCGTCTGGCGAACTACCTGAATCCCGACAAGAAAAAACTGCAGGCCAAAGGGATCACTTCCGTGCGGGGGCGCGTGGCCAACCTGGTTGAGCTTCTGCCGGACATCACTCACGCGCAAATCTGCGAGGCGATCCAGGAAGCCTTCTTTGCCCATTACGGTGAGCGCGTAGAGGCAGAGGTGATCTCCCCGGATAAAACCCCGGATCTGCCCAATTTCGCCGAAACCTTTGCCCGTCAGAGCAGCTGGGAGTGGAACTTTGGCCAGGCGCCTGCCTTTTCGCATCTGCTGGACGAACGCTTTACCTGGGGCGGCGTGGAGCTGCACTTTGACGTAGAGAAAGGTCATATCACCCGCACGCAGGTGTTTACGGACAGCCTTAACCCGGCGCCGTTAGAGGCGCTGGCGGCTCGTTTGCAGGGCTGTTTGTATCGGGCGGATATGCTGCAGCAGGAATGCGATGCGTTGATCGGGGATTTCCCGGGGCAGGAAAATGAGCTGAGGGAGTTGTCAGCGTGGATTGCACGGGCCGTGCGCTAGGTGCGACCTGGTGCTCTCACCCCAACCCTCTCCCACAGGGAGAGGGTTGGAAGAGACAGAATTACTCTTTATCGCCCAGCAGAACGGATTCCAGCGCGATTTTGATCATGTCGTTGAAGGTGGTCTGACGCTCAGCAGCCGTGGTCTGCTCGTGGGTACGGATGTGGTCAGAGACGGTGCAGATGGTCAGCGCTTTCGCACCGAACTCAGCCGCGACGCCGTAGATGCCCGCCGCTTCCATTTCCACGCCCAGGATGCCGTATTTTTCCATCACGTCGAACATCTCGCCGCCGTCCGGCGCATAGAACAGATCCGCAGAGAACAGGTTACCCACGCGAGCATCAACGCCCAGCGCTTTAGCCGCGTCAACCGCGTTACGCACCATGCCGAAATCAGCAATCGCCGCGAAGTCGTGATCTTTGAAACGCATACGGTTGACTTTGGAATCGGTGCAGGCACCCATACCAATCACCACATCACGCAGTTTAACGTCCATGCGCACCGCGCCGCAGGAGCCAACACGGATGATTTTCTTCACGCCGAAATCGGTGATCAGCTCTTTGGTGTAGATGGAGCAGGATGGGATACCCATACCGTGGCCCATCACGGAGATTTTGCGGCCTTTGTACGTTCCGGTGAAGCCCAGCATGCCGCGAACGTTGTTCACTTCACGCACGTCTTCCAGGAAAGTTTCTGCAATGTGTTTCGCGCGCAGCGGGTCGCCCGGCATCAATACGACGTCAGCGAAATCACCCATTTCTGCGTTAATGTGAGGAGTTGCCATCTTCAGTTCCTTTTCATTGTAAATTCGCCCTCTCCCCGTGGGAGAGGGTTGGGGTGAGGGCATCAGGCCGCACCCAACATAACTCAGAACATCGCCTTGCCATATTCCATGTCAGACGTTCCAAAATATTTCGCAATCGTCTGGCCGATGTCCGCGAAGGTTTCACGGTGACCCAGCGAGCCCGGTTTCACTTTCGGGCCGTACACCAGCACCGGAATGTGCTCACGGGTGTGGTCAGTACCGGTCCAGGTTGGGTCACAGCCGTGGTCAGCGGTCAGGATCAGAATGTCATCTTCACCCACCAGCTCCATCAGTTCTGGCAGACGACGGTCGAACAGCTCCAGACCGGCCGCATAACCCGCCACGTCGCGACGGTGGCCCCAGGAGGAGTCGAAGTCGACGAAGTTGGTGAAGACGATGGTGTTATCACCCGCTTCTTTCATCTCTTTGACGGTCGCGTCAAACAGCGCATCCAGGCCGGTGGCTTTCACCTTTTTGGTGATACCGCAGTTGGCGTAGATATCGGCGATTTTACCCACGGAAACCACGTGACCGCCTTTCTCATCAACCAGTTTCTGCAGCACGGTAGGTGCCGGTGGCTCAACGGCCAGGTCGTGACGGTTACCGGTACGCTGGAAGTTACCCGCTTTGTCGCCGATAAACGGACGCGCGATAACACGACCAATGTTGTAGCCGCCTTCGGTCAGCTCTTCACGGGCGATTTCGCACAGCTCGTACAGTTTATCCAGGCCAAACGTCTCTTCGTGGCAGGCAATCTGGAATACAGAGTCAGCAGAGGTGTAGAAAATCGGCTTACCGGTTTTCATGTGCTCTTCGCCGAGCTGATCCAGAATCACGGTACCGGAAGAGTGACAGTTACCGAGGTAGCCCGGCAGATTGGCGCGTTTCACCAGCTTATCGAGCAGCTCCTGCGGGAAGCTGTTCTCATGATCGGAGAAGTAGCCCCAGTCAAACAGAACCGGCACACCGGCGATTTCCCAGTGTCCAGATGGGGTGTCTTTACCGGAAGAGAGCTCATGCGCCCAGGCGTAAGCGCCCACCACTTCCGCGTTGCCGTCCATACCGGCAGCGATTTTACCGGTAGAACCTTCATGCGCTTTCACCAGACCGAGGCGGGTCAGATTGGGCAGAGTCAGAGGGCCTTTACGACCGTTGTCCGCTTCGCCTTTCGCACAGGCTTCCGCGATGTGACCCATGGTATCGGAACCCACGTCACCAAAACGTTCTGCATCTTCGGTTGCGCCGATGCCGAATGAGTCCAGCACCATAATAAATGCACGTTTCATAATTGTTCTCCGTACGTAGTGCTAAAAATGATTGATCAGATCAGTATACCGCTATTCGGTGATACGACGATAGACCGAAGGCGAGCTTTCTGGTGCTTTATCCGCAAGCGTAATAGCCGCTTTCACCGCCTTCGCCGCCTCCTGCCAGCTGGCTTCGTCTTTGGCGTGGATCACCGCCAGCGGACGTTCTCCGTCAACGCTGTCGCCCAGACGGGCCATATCGGTAAAGCCAACGCTGTAATCAATGGTGTCCGATGCCTGACGACGGCCGCCGCCCATCGAGACCACCGCCATACCCAGTGCACGGGTGTCCATAGCAGAGACGAAACCTTCGCTATCGGCATAAACGGCTTTGCTGAGCGTCGCGGTCGGCAGGTATTTCGCGTAGTTTTCCACGAAGTCGGTCGGGCCTTTTTGCGCCGCCACCATGCGGCCAAAGATCTCTGCCGCTTTGCCGTTATCCAGCACCGCCTGCAGTTTCGCGCGCGCTTCAGCGTCGTCTTTCGCCAGTTTGCCTGAAATCAGCATCTCGACGCACAGCGCCATGGTCACGTCGAACAGCCGTGGGTTGCGGTAAACGCCTGTCAGGAATTGAACGGCTTCGCGCACTTCGACGGCGTTACCGGCGCTGGAGGCCAGCACCTGATTCATGTCCGTCAGCAATGCGGTGGTGCGCACGCCTGCGCCGTTGGCGACGCCAACGATCGCTTCAGCAAGCTGAGCAGAGAGTTCATAGGTTGGCATAAACGCGCCGCTACCCACTTTTACGTCCATTACCAGCGCGTCCAGCCCTTCTGCCAGTTTCTTCGCCAGAATAGAGGCGGTGATCAGCGGGATAGAATCAACGGTTGCGGTGATATCGCGGGTTGCGTAGAAGCGCTTGTCTGCCGGGGCAAGCGAGCTGGTCTGGCCGATGATCGCCACGCCAACGTCTTTAATAATTTCGCGGAAGCGGTTGTCATCCGGGAAGATATCGAAGCCCGGAATGGCTTCCAGTTTGTCGAGCGTACCGCCGGTGTGTCCCAGGCCGCGCCCGGAGATCATCGGGATATAACCGCCGCAGGCCGCCACCATGGGGCCGAGCATCAGAGACGTTACATCGCCTACGCCGCCGGTGGAGTGTTTGTCGACAATCGGACCGTTGAGGTTGAGGCTCTTCCAGTCCAGTACGGTTCCTGAATCTCGCATCGCCATGGTCAACGAGACACGCTCAGGCATCGACATATCGTGGAAGAAGATGGTCATCGCCAGGGCAGCAATCTGCCCTTCTGAGATGGTGTTATCTCGAATGCCGTTGATAAAGAAGCGGATCTCTTCGTCGCTTAATGCATGACCATCACGTTTTTTACGAATAATTTCTTGTGCGAGAAACACGGTAACCCCCATGAGGAATCGGGTGAATGATGGCGGGTACGATATACCCGACCACGATCCTGTAGGCCGGGTAAGCGTAGCGCCACCCGGCAATTCAAACTTAGTAGCTGCTGGCGCTCTTACCGTCGCCATGACCCAGCGCTTTCAGCAGGCTTGCCAGCAGGCTGGACGCGCCGAAGCGGTAGTGACGTGAGTCCGCCCACTCTTCGCCGAACAGCTCGTCGGCAATCGCCAGGAACTGCTGCGCGTCTTCCGCAGTACGCACGCCGCCCGCCGGTTTAAAGCCCACAGTTTTGGACACGCCCATATCGCGGATCACTTCCATCATGATGCGCGCGCTTTCCGGGGTCGCATTCACCGGCACTTTACCGGTAGAGGTTTTAATGAAATCCGCACCGGCTTTGATGGAGATTTCGGACGCTTTACGAATCAGCGCTTCTTCTTTCAGTTCGCCAGTTTCGATGATCACTTTCAGCAGCACGTTTGCCGCCGCGCAGGCGTCTTTACAGGCTTTCACCAGGTCAAAGCCCACCTGCTCGTTGCCCGCGATCAGCGCACGGTACGGGAATACCACGTCAACTTCGTCTGCGCCGTAGGCAATCGCCGCGCGGGTTTCCGCCAGCGCGATCTCGATATCGTCGTTGCCATGCGGGAAGTTAGTTACGGTTGCAATGCGCACGTCCGGGGTACCCTGCTCTTTCAGCGTTTTGCGGGCAATCGGGATAAAGCGCGGATAGATGCAGACAGCGGCAGTGTTGCCCACTGGCGTTTTCGCCTGATGACACAGGGCGATGACTTTTTCATTGGTGTCGTCATCGTTCAGGGTGGTCAGGTCCATCAGTTTCAACGCGCGCAGGCTGCTTGTAGTTAAATCGGTCATAACATTCTCCAACGGCGGTGCCGTATCAATTTTACCTTGCGGGTCTGTGAGTATTCTAACATCCACCCGCATTCACACTTCGACATTCATCACAGTTAATGAAAACTACGTACAAATTTGCATTACTGTAATGAGATCTGCTTCAAATTTTAATGCGTGAACTGCTGACGAATGCAGCGATTCCCCTCGTCAGATCAAAAGCCCTGACGGGATGGCTTCCTACAATCCGTTCATCATCCGCAGAACAATCAAGGAAGCGAACATGCCCCACGCCAGCCCCGACGCCCTGCAACAACGTTGCCAGCACATTGTGACAAGCCCGGTATTAACCCCGGAACAGAAGCGTCATTTTCTGGCGCTGGAAGCGGAAAACAATCTGCCTTATCCGGCACTTCCTGAGGCGGCTCGTGCCGCGCTGGACAAGGGGTTTATCTGCGACATGTTTGAAGGCCACGCGCCCTATAAACCCCGTTATGTTCTGCCGGATTACGCAACGTTTCTGGCTAAAGGTTCAGAATGGCTGGAGCTGGAGGGGGCGAAAGATCTGGATGACGCGCTCTCGCTGTTAACCATTCTCTACCATCATGTGCCTTCAGTAACATCAATGCCGGTCTATCTCGGTCACCTTGATGCCTTACTGCAACCCTATGTTAGAATTCTAACACAAGAAGCGATCGATAGCCGAATAAAACGTTTCTGGCGCTATCTCGACAGAACGTTGCCGGACGCCTTTACGCACGTCAACATTGGTCCGGCAGATACCCCCATCACCCGCGCCATTTTGCGTGCCGATGCAGAATTGAAGCAGGCTGCACCGAATCTGACGTTTATTTATGACCCGGACGTGACGCCGGACGATCTCCTGCTTGAGGTGGCAAAAAATATCTGTGAATGCAGCAAACCACATATTTCCCATGGCCCGGTGAATGATAAAATTTTCACAAAAGGCCGCTATGGCATCGTGAGCTGTTACAACTCGCTGCCGCTGGCGGGCGGCGGCAGTACGCTGGTCCGCCTCAATCTGCGGACGATTGCTGAACACAGCGCGTCACCCGACGATTTCTTCACGCGTATGTTGCCGCACTACTGCCAGCAACAAATGGCCATCATTGATGCCCGCTGCGCGTTTCTCTATCAACAATCCGGCTTCTTTGAGAATAGCTTCCTGGTGAAAGAGGGGCTGATTGATGCCGATCGCTTTGTACCGATGTTTGGCATGTACGGCATGGCAGAGGCGGTGAATACGCTTTGCGAAAAAGCGGGTATCGACGGCCGTTACGGTAAGAGCGAGCAGGCTAACGCGCTGGGCTATCGCATCAGCGAGCAGCTGGCGGCGTTTGTGGAAAACACGCCGGTGAAATACGGCTGGAAACAGCGTGCGATGCTCCATGCACAGTCGGGAATAAGTTCAGATGTCGGTACCACTCCGGGTGCGCGTCTGCCGTACGGCGACGAGCCGGATCCCATCACTCATCTGCTGGCCGTGGCGCCGCATCACCCGCACTACTCCGCCGGGATCAGCGACATTCTCACGCTGGATGAGACGGTAAAACGCAATCCGCAGGCGGTCGTGCAACTGTGCCTGGGGGCGTTTAAGGCCGGTATGCGGGAATTTACCGCCAACGTAGCCGGTAACGATCTGGTGCGCGTGACCGGCTATATGGTGCGGCTGTCAGATCTGGCACAGTATCGCGAAGCCGGATCGCGCACCAATACCACCTGGCTTGGCGAAGAAGCCGCACGCAATACCCGCATTCTGGATCGTCAGCCGCGCGTGATTAGCCATGAACAGCAGATGCGCTTTAGTTAGTCAGGTTATCCCCTTCTCCTGCGTGGACGGGCCGGGCAGCCGCCTGGCCCTCTTCCTGCAGGGCTGTAACCTGCGCTGTAAAACCTGCCACAACCCGTGGACCATCGGGCGCTGCAACGACTGCGGCGACTGCGTGCCCCACTGCCCGCACGATGCACTGAACATTCAGGCCGGGCGCGTCTGGTGGCAGGAGAGTCAGTGCCAGCAGTGCGATACCTGCCTGCATCTGTGCCAGCAGCAGGCAACGCCAATGGCGCAGCGCCTGAGCGTGGAAGAGATCCTCGCGCAGGTCCATAAAGCCGCCCCTTTTATTGAAGGGGTTACCGTGAGCGGCGGCGAAGCCACTACCCAGTTGCCGTTTTTGATCGCCCTGTTTACGGCGATCAAAACGGATCCCGCCCTGCGCCACCTGACGTGTCTGGTGGACAGCAACGGTCTGCTGGGGGAAACCGGCTGGCAAAGACTGCTGCCGGTACTGGATGGCGCGATGGTGGATCTCAAGGCGTGGGGAAACGAACATCACCGCGTGCTGACCGGACGCGAAAACCCGCAGATTAAGCAGAGCATTCGCTGGCTGGCGCAGCATCAGCGGCTGACGGAACTGCGTTTACTGGTGATCCCTGAGCAGTGCGATTATCTGGAGCATCTTAAGCCCCTGACAACATTTATCCTCGGGCTGGGGAATGTGCCGGTACGCATTAACGCGTTTCACGCGCACGGGGTTTACGGCGAGGCGGCGTCATGGCGCAGCGCTACACCGGAGGACATCGAGCCGCTGGCGCTGGCGCTCGAAAAACAGCACATCACGGTGATCCGCCCGGCACTTTACCTATAGCGTGATGCCAAACAGCGCGCGGGTATTTTCCAGCAGCGCATCTGCAATCTCCGTTTCCGGCTCCTCACGCAGTTCACACAGCGTGGTAAACACGCGTGCCGCCTGTTCCGGGCGGTTCGGCTGCCCCTGAAAACCGTTTAACGGCATATCAGGAGCATCCGTTTCCAGTAACAGAGCAGACAGCGGTAACTGTGCCATTACGTCGCGCGTTTTGCTGGCCCGGGGATAGGTAATGGTACCGCCCACGCCAATCTTATAGCCCAGTTCAATAAAACGCTGCGCCTGCTGCAGGCTACCGGAGAAACCGTGCACTACCCCTTTTCGCGGCAGATCGATGCGTTTCAGGTGCATCGCCAGTTTGTCGTGCGTACGTCGTGAGTGGAGGATCACCGGCAGATCGTGACGCTTTGCCAGCCTGAGCTGGGCATCAAGGATCGTCTGCTGGCGTTCAAACTGCGGATTATCGCGATAGAGATCGAGGCCGATCTCACCCATCGCGACCAGTTTGTTTTCGCGGGTTTGCAGCGCCGCATCCAGTACGTCAAGATGTTCGTCCAAATGGTGTTCTATCACTATAGGATGCAGACCCAGCGCGGCGTACAGCGCATCATGGCGGCGGGCGAGATCAAGCACGCGCTCGAATCTGTCCACTTCGATCGCGGGCACAATCATCGCGTGGATACCCGCCTGAGCGGCGCGCTCAATGCTCTGCGTCTCGTCCCCCGTAAACGGCGGAAAATCAAAGTGGCAGTGGGTATCAACAAAACGGTGCGTCACGCCAGATCCTCGTTATCCAGTAAAGCGTCATTCGCCTGCGGGACATCCACCAGCGGCACAGTCAGCGGATCGTTAGCCACAATCGCAGGCGGCGTAATAATGTGTTTGTGCCGGTGCAGCGGCGGTTGCTCTGCCAGCATTTTTCCAACCGTCGCCAGGAAGTAGCGTCCGCACAGTCGCCCCGTTTTATAATCTGCACGCAGCGCGGGAACACGGCTGCCGAGCGCCATACTCACCAGCGGTTTCGGCGGATAAATTTCAAAAATACGCAGCTTACCCGGCGGTTTTTCGATAAAGCGTTGCATCGCGCCGTAGGTAGTTTCATGCTGTTTCGCGATATTCACCAGCGGCTGCAAACTGCTGTCGCCCAACCAGCGCTCCATCCGTTTAAACCACTGCGGCGTGTAGTACATTTGCGACGGCACAGTGCGGATCACCACAATGGTTTTTGCCCCCCGCCGGGCCGCTTCCTGTACCGGCACCGCGTCACTGATGCCGCCGTCGAGATAGCTGATGCCGTCCAGCAGCGCGCCGGTCCGATAAAAGCCGGGAATGGCACTGGAGGCGCGGATGATATCCAGCCAGTTCTCTTTTTGCGGAGAGAAATAGCCCGGGGAATAATCATCGCCCCGGCTGGCGCACATCCAGAACGCTTTGCCGCTATCAAACAGGCGTGCGGCGGTATCCATCGCCAGCGGCATCTGGCTGGAGGTGGATTCCAGCAGCCAGTCGAGATCGATCAGGTTGCCGCCGCGCACGAAGCGCACCGGGTTAAAAAATTCTTTCGCCGTGGTGTAGCGCATAATGACTTTTCGCGCGTAGCCAGGCTGGTTACAGACATAGGCAGACAGGTTCTGCGCCCCGGCAGACGTGCCGAAGTAAAGGTCAAACGGGTTGAATTGCGCGCGCATAAATTCATCCAGCACGCCGGCGGTAAAAATGCCGCGCTGCCCGCCCCCCTCGCAAACCAGCGCAAGTTGACCAGCACGAAACGGTTTTAACGTCAGCGGCGCAATATTGCCGAGCGTAACGGGAATTCGTTGCCCCACCTCTGCTTTCCTGTTTTGATTATTTTCTCTCTCCACAGTAACGCACCCGACCAGCAACGCAAATAAGAAAAAGCCAGTCATCACGACTGGCTTTTTTTTGTTTAAGGAATATTGCGTTTGCTACGGACGTCTGCGTCCCGTAAACAGGCTCACCAGGAACAGGATGATACCGACAACGAAGACAATTTTAGCTGCCCAGGCCGCTGTACCCGCCAGTCCGCCAAAGCCCAAAGCGGCGGCAATTAACGCGATAACCAGAAATATAATGCCCCAACGAAACATAAGCCTCTCCTTTACCATAGTTAATGTCGGCCGCTAAATATGAGCGCTCAGGTCACTCACCGGCGTTTTTCCAGAGTCATTTTTATTTCGCCCGAAGGGCTGGCCTGTCGGGCGAATCGTGCAGGTTTACTTCGTTTTCAGATCGTTTTTAACGCTTTTCACACCATCAATTGCTTTCGCAATGGATTCGGCGCGGTCAATTTGCGCCTGAGAATCTACCGTACCGGAAAGCTGAACCACACCGTCGGTGGTTTCCACTTTGACTTTACGCGATGGCACGATGTCGTCAGCTAAAAGTTTAGCTTTGATTTCGCTGGTCGTAGCGGCATCGCCTGCATAGCCTTTCACCGACGCGTTTTTGCTGTCACGGACGTGCAGTTTGTCACTTACAGACGCAACGCCTTCAACACCCTTCGCCACTTTGACGGCCTGTTCGGCCTGGGCCTGGCTTTCAACAAAGCCGCTCAGGGTGACGACTTTTTGCTCGGTTTTTACGGAAATATCGGTGCTCTTGATAGCTTCATCATCTACCAGCGCGGCTTTCACTTTTGCTGTGATTGAGCTGTCATCCATGAAATTACCGACTTTATTCATAGAGCTATCGATTTTTTCCCCTGCGGTATTAGCGGTGTTTTGCGCTTTATCCATGGTGCTGGATTCCGCCAGAGCGGAGCCGCTTACCAGAACGCTACCCAATGTCACCGCCAGCAGAGTTTTAGAAATCTTCAGTCTTGTCATATTCATCGATGTATTCCTGTGTTTTGCCCGTTATTCGGGCTACATACTTCCTTAGTAGTTTTATATATTGCGAATAGACTCACGGGCAAAACGGAGAACCTAAAGTCATGCATTGAACAGTTTATTCATCCACGCCCGGAGCTAAACACTGAGTTAAATATAGATCACTCTCACAGAGGTGCTTTCAGTTTCGGGCAAAAAACGAGCAAAAAGCGCGAAAATGCGATGAATTAAGAACATTCCGCAAGGGACTAATAAGACAGGAAATAAAGAAGAGCACGGCGGCTGCCGTGCTCTGAGAGGGGATTAGTGTTCGCGCGTTTTGCGGAACTGTACGTCAGGATAACGTTCCTGCGTCAGATTCAGGTTAACCATGGTTGGGGCGATATAGGTCAGATTATCACCGCCATCCAGCGCCAGCTGAACTTCGTTCTTACGCTTGAACTCTTCGAATTTCTTCACGTCAGCACATTCAACCCAGCGCGCGGTCGCCACGTTGACCGATTCGTAAATCGCTTCCACGTTGTATTCGCTCTTCAGACGCGCAACCACCACGTCGAACTGCAGCACACCCACCGCACCCACGATCAGATCGTTATTCGCGATTGGACGGAAGACCTGCACAGCACCCTCTTCGGAAAGCTGCACCAGCCCTTTCAGCAACTGTTTCTGCTTCAGCGGATCTTTCAGGCGAATGCGGCGGAACAGCTCTGGCGCGAAGTTCGGAATCCCGGTGAACTTCATCATTTCGCCCTGCGTGAAGGTATCACCGATCTGGATGGTGCCATGATTATGCAGACCGATGATGTCCCCCGGATACGCTTCTTCCACGTGCGAACGGTCGCCCGCCATGAAGGTCAGCGCGTCGGAGATCACCACATCTTTACCGATACGCACCTGACGCAGCTTCATACCCTTTTCATACTTGCCGGACACCACGCGCATAAAGGCCACGCGGTCACGGTGTTTCGGGTCCATATTGGCCTGAATTTTAAAGACGAAGCCGGTGAACTTCTCTTCTTTCGCTTCCACTTCACGGGTGTCGGTTTTACGTGGCATCGGCTGCGGCGCCCACTCCACCAGACCGTCGAGCATATGGTCGACGCCGAAGTTACCCAGAGCGGTACCAAAGAAGACCGGGGTAATTTCGCCGCTCAGGAACAGCTCTTTATCGAACTCATGAGATGCGCCTTTCACCAGCTCCAGCTCGTCACGCAGCTGTGCAGCCAGCTCGTCACCCACCGCGGCGTCCAGATCCGGGTTATCCAGACCTTTCACGATGCGCACTTCCTGAATGGTGTGGCCTTTACCTGTCTGATACAGATAGGTTTCGTCTTTATAAAGGTGGTAAACACCTTTAAACAACTTACCGCAGCCAATTGGCCAGGTGATGGGCGCACAGGCAATCTTCAGCTCGTTTTCCACTTCATCCATCAGCTCCATCGGATCACGGATGTCACGGTCGAGTTTGTTCATAAAGGTGAGGATTGGCGTATCGCGCAGACGGGTCACTTCCATCAGCTTACGGGTACGGTCTTCTACACCTTTTGCGGCGTCGATCACCATCAGGCAGCAGTCCACCGCCGTCAGCGTACGGTAGGTATCTTCGGAGAAGTCTTCGTGGCCTGGGGTGTCCAGCAGGTTCACCAGGCAGTCGTGATACGGGAACTGCATCACGGAGGTGGTAATCGAAATACCACGCTGTTTTTCCATCTCCATCCAGTCAGATTTTGCGTGCTGGCTGGAGCCACGGCCCTTTACGGTACCGGCGGTCTGGATGGCCTGTCCGAAAAGCAGCACCTTCTCGGTGATGGTGGTTTTACCGGCATCCGGGTGCGAGATAATGGCAAAAGTGCGGCGTTTGGCCACCTCTTGCAGATAAGGAGACAACGTCATAATCAAATCTTCTTATATAAGCGCGACAGCAGGCCGCGCATCATGGAATACGAAAAATGCGGCTATTTTACCCATCAATGGGGGGCAGGCAATCATTGTTTACACAGGAGCTGCTCCAGTTCGTTCAACGACGTTACGGTCCAGGTTGGCTCAATACCTTCTGGCTTCACGCGGCCATGCGCATTCAACCAGACGGTGGACAGACCAGAATTCATGCCGCCCAGAATATCCGACTCTGCGGTATCACCTACCATCAGCACACGGTCGCGATCGGGGTTGCCGGCTTGCGCCAGTGCATAATCAAAAATACGTGGATCCGGCTTCGGCACGCCCACCTCTTCTGAGATCACCAGCGCGTCGAAATGATCGCGCAGGCCCGTGCGCTCAAGGCGAATCTGCTGCAGCGCGGTAAAACCGTTGGTGATGATCCCCAGTTTGACCTTGCCTTTCAGCGAATCAAGCAGGGAAACCGCCCCCGGCAGCGGGGCGCAGATATCGGCCATCGCATTGAGGAATGCCTCGTTTAACGCGCCTGGACTTACATTTAACCGTTCGGCCCAGACATCGAAACGCTGGTGCTGCAGTTGTAACGCGGTGATGGCACCGTTCTGGTAATCCACCCACAGCGGTTTATTCACCGCCTGATAGTCCTGAAAATCTTCAGCGGTGAAGGTCACGCTATAGTCCAAAAACATCCGCTGTAGACCACCGAACGAATCGAACGTAAAGAGCGTTTCGTCGGCGTCAAAGAAAATCCAGTCCCATTTCATCGTTACAACCTTATTTTTCGTTATCCAATCGGCAGAGCCATAATAATGGCGTCTTCACGTCCCTCTGCGGTCGGGTAGTAGTTACGGCGAATTGTCGCCTCGTTAAAGCCTAAGCTTTCATAGAGCGCGATGGCGGCGACATTTGACGCGCGCACCTCCAGCCACAGGGTGAAAACGTCACGGGTTTCGAGCTCACGAATGAGATGCGTAAGCAGTTCTCTTCCCAGCCCACGGCGTTGAAACGCGGGATCCACCGCGATATTAAACAGCGTGGCCTCATCCAGAACGACCTGGGTTATCGCAAATGCAGCCAGGGTGCCGTCAACGTCCAGGCGGTAATTCAGATACCGTTCGCCCTGATTGCTGGCGAGTGTCTTTTCGCTCCACGGAAACGCATGGGCGCGTGTTTCAATCGCATACGCCGCAGGCAGATCAGGCGTCGTGAGGGAAGAAATCGTGTTCATATTCGCAGATTTGTTGCCATAGCGCGCTTCGCGCTTTTGGGTTGGCTTTCAGCTCTTCCAGCACGGGGGAGCTGATCTGGCTCCCGGAAAGGGATATGTCGTTTGTCTCGCCCATTCGCCAGCAGTTGCAATGGCTGTCAGGAGGAAGCATGGCGACCCTGTCCGGCGTCAGCTGTAAAACCTGGTCGGCCGTCAGCTTCAGGCTGCGAAGGACATCACCAATCAGGGCATCATTCAGGGCAGGCAATTCTTCCGCCACCATCACCAGACGCACATGCGCAGGGATGGCGATAGCGATTTCACCCTGCAACGCCGTCGGGCGACGCAAGGCCCACTGGGTGATACCCAGCTGCTGCAACTGCCAGTCACGTCGGGATGTCATAGCGAAAACTCCTGTCTCTCAGGCGCGCAAATATAGCAAATGTGTCGAAAGTGCGCCATCTACCTACTATAATCCCCGCCTGAGTTTATTGAGGAACAATTCATGTCTGCATTTACCCCGGCAAGTGAAGTCTTGCTGCGTCACAGTGATGATTTCGAAGAAAGCCGTATTCTGTTTGCCGGAGATATGCAGGATGACCTGCCCGCGCGTTTCGACTGTGCTGAAAGCCGTGCCCATACCCAATACTACCACCACTGGCAGGTGCTGAGCCGCCAGATGGGCGAGCGCGCACGCTTTAGCCTGGTGGCGGAACAGAGTGATGTCGCTGACTGCGACACGCTGATCTACTACTGGCCGAAGAACAAACCGGAAGCGCAGTTCCAGCTGATGAATCTGCTCTCTCTGCTGCCGGTCGGGTGCGATATTTTCGTGGTCGGTGAGAACCGCAGCGGCGTGCGAAGCGCAGAGCAGATGCTGGAAGCGTACGCCCCGCTCAATAAAGTCGACAGCGCCCGTCGCTGCGGCCTGTATCATGGTCGTCTGGAAAACCAGCCTTCCTTTGATGCCGGGACATACTGGGATGCGTATCAGCTTGATGGCCTGACCATTAAAACCCTGCCGGGCGTTTTCAGCCGTGACGGGCTGGACGTGGGCAGTAAGCTGCTGCTCTCCACGCTGACGCCGCACACCAAAGGCAAAGTGCTGGACGTAGGCTGCGGTGCAGGGGTACTGGCCACGGTGCTGGCAAGCCACTCACCAAAAGTCCGCCTGACGCTCTGTGACGTCAGCGCGCCAGCAGTTGAAGCCAGCCGTGCGACGCTTGCCGCAAACGGCTTCGAAGGGGATGTCTTCGCCAGCAACGTCTTCTCGGACGTTACCGGTCGGTTCGACATGATTATTTCAAATCCGCCGTTCCACGATGGCATCGAAACCAGCCTTGAAGCAGCGCAAACGCTGATCCGTGGCGCAGTACGTCACCTGAACAGCGGGGGTGAACTGAGGATCGTCGCCAACGCGTTTCTGCCGTACCCGAAAGTGCTGGATGAAACCTTCGGCTTCCATGAAGTTATCGCGCAAACGGGCCGTTTTAAGGTCTACCGTACCGTGATGACGCGTCAGGCTAAAAAGTAATCCACGGGTATTGTTTGCCGGAGAAGTGCCATCCCCCTCCGGCCATTTTTGCAGCAATCAAAACAACGCGCGCATTTTTCTATTGACGTAAAGCTCAAAACATCTAGAATGCGCCTCCGTGGTTACGATACTTTTACAGTATCGATGGTATGCGAAGGTGGCGGAATTGGTAGACGCGCTAGCTTCAGGTGTTAGTGTCCTTACGGACGTGGGGGTTCAAGTCCCCCCCCTCGCACCATAAATCACGTTGATATTGCTCGCACTGGGCGAAGGTGGCGGAATTGGTAGACGCGCTAGCTTCAGGTGTTAGTGTTCTTACGGACGTGGGGGTTCAAGTCCCCCCCCTCGCACCAACGAGGCGATATCAAAAAGTAAGATAACTGTGCGAAGGTGGCGGAATTGGTAGACGCGCTAGCTTCAGGTGTTAGTGTCCTTACGGACGTGGGGGTTCAAGTCCCCCCCCTCGCACCAATTATCTTGTATCCCCTCTGAAGTCCTTCATGTTATTCCCTGTTATTTCAAACTCATCAGTATCACCAGAATTCCACTGACCAGCGCGACGCATGATGGCAACAAAACAAAGTGCCGTAATTGCTTATGCCAGATCATCGCTGAGGTCATCAGCAGCCCTGACACGATGATGGCTTTCCAGAGTTCAATGGAGAGATCGGCAAACATCAGACCGCCGAGGATGGCTCCCGGCAGTAATACCCCCCAACCACTTCCTAACACCCGGTTCAACATGGTTTGCCCTTTCGAATCGATAATGATAACCAATATCATATGACAAGCATTATCATTTGTCAGCACCGATAATTAAAAACCGTGGCCGTTTACCTTTCCCGTAATGACAGGCATTGTTTAAGGTGATAAATTGCCCACCTGTTAACTACTCATAAAGTTTCTCTGATAATTACTCGTTGATTTTTTTTGCTTCCATTATTGCGAAACAACACCCATTTATCTGTTTTAATTAAATTTTAATAAAAACGCACTACTATGACATCACAATCCTGGCGGTCTTTGGTCAACAGCAAATATCAATTATCGTTACGTTTATTTTTATTTTTGAACGCAACCTCAGCGGTGTTCTCGGTAACAAATCCGCTCTATTCTGTTCAGCTGTTATCTTTCCCCCTGCTGGCTATTTTTACGCTCAGCACCGGATTGCTGCTCTGGCACTGGCAAAAGTGTACCCGCAAGATAAATATTCCTGTGGTTTCAGCGATATTCGGTATTTTATGGGCCTGGCAAATCGCCTCAAAATTTTCGTTAATTACGCACGATCGGGCGACATATTTGATCATGGCGCTATTAACGGTGCTTTTTATCGGTTCGCTGGCATTCGCCATTAATATCAAAGCGTTTACGCTCCACTCATTACCCGCATTTATTGTCTGCCTGTGGTTAAGCCCCTCTGAACACTGGTTGAGAATGATCTACTCTTTCATTCTTCCGGTCGTGGCTATCAGCGTTCACCACGTACTACAAAGGCGTAACGATCGCTTCGCTCAGGAACTCCTCTCCCGGTTACTGGAAGAACGAGAAACGCTGACCGATCTCAGCATGATGGATCCACTTACCGGCCTGTATAACCGTCGCGGCTTGCAAAGCCGACTGGAGAATCTGCCTGCGGTAGAAAACGGCGAACACTTTGTCCTGCTAATGGATATCGATCACTTCAAGGCCTATAACGACCACTACGGCCATATGATGGGTGACCAGGCGTTAATCCGTGTCTCGGCAGCCATTCGTGATGCCGTACGCTCGCGGGATATTGTGGCGCGGTTTGGCGGGGAAGAGTTTATGGTACTGCTGACGAACATCTCGCTGGAACATGCCCGCCAGACGGCAGAGCGCATTCGTCAGAAAGTGTACGACTTAAAAATCCCCCACATGTTCAATGAGCGCGTCGCGACTAACGTCACCATCAGCATTGGTATTGCCATTTTTGAGAATGAAGACGCAGAAGGCGCGCTGGAAAAAGCAGATAAAGCCCTCTACGAAGCAAAGCATCTTGGGCGGAATAACATTCTGCTCAGCGAAGAACTACAGGCGGTTTAAGCACAGCATCTCTCTCCAGGACAAAAGTCTTGCCATCGGTATGAGCAATAGTTAGGATTGGCAATCATTATCATTTAGATTTCTATCTATTATGGCCACTCATACCGTACAGACTGTTGACCCCCTCCTCTGGCGAGCCCGTCTCACCACGGGAGACTCTTCGCTTGCGGAAGCCATACGCGAAAAGATAGCGGCAACCCGTGCCCATCTGCTGGACTTTATCAAACTGGATGAGCCGCATCCGCACCACGCCATGACACTGGCACAGTGGCAGCAGCCGGCAAAACGCCAGTCGCTGCTGGCAACCTATTCTGACCATATCTATCGCAATCAACCCACCCTTACGCGGGAAAATAAGCCCCTGCTCTCTCTCTGGGCGCAATGGTATATCGGCCTGATGGCGCCTCCGCTTATGCTGGCATTGCTCACCCAGGAGACCATGCTGGATCTCTCCCCGGAGTATTTTCACGTTGAATTCCACGAGACGGGGCGTGCGGCCTGCTTCTGGATCGATCTTCACGAAGACCCAACGGCCATGCATCTTTCTGCCACGCAGCGGATGGAGCGGCTCGTGACCCGCGCCCTGATGCCGGTAGTGAATGCTCTGGAAGAGACAGGTGAGATCAACGGGAAGCTTATCTGGAGTAATACCGGCTATTTAATCCACTGGTATTTGACGGAAATGAAGCCCCTGCTCGGTGATGAGAAGGTGGATGCCCTGCGTCAGTCCTTGTTCTTTACGAAACAGCTTGCGGATGGCCGCGATAACCCGTTATTCCGTACCGTGGTGCCGCGTGACGGGCTTCTGGTGCGCCGCACTTGCTGCCAGCGCTATCGCCTGCCGGACGTTCAGCAGTGCGGGGATTGTACGCTGAAGTAGTCAGGACCGGCCTGATGCCCTTACCCTGACCCTCTCCCACAGGGTTGAGGGATCCCCATAAATAATGCCTGCACAGACGGCCCCCTCTCCCTTTGGGAGAGGGCGGGGGTGAGGGAGAACATACGGCTGTGGAGGTCATTCCGTTCACTTTATGTTCCTTGCTACTCTGTAACGGCATGACTTGTGAACGTGCCAGGGTGGCTCAGTCGCCACCACCCTGGCGACCCGGGCTCCCGGCGGTAAATCGCCGCTTCGCGGATTGTTCGCCCCATCCCTGGGGCTCACCCCTTTGGGGCCAGCGCAAGCGCTGTCCAAAATTGCTCCCGGCAATTTTGTCTTCGGCTTATTCCTTCCGGCTTATCGGGGACGGGCGGATGTAACGTCCCTGTAAAGCCGCCCTCTCGGCGCATCCCTGCGCCTCGCCCCGGCCTGCAGGAAACGCCTCAGCGATTTACAGCCGGACCAGGGCATCGCTGAATGTTCTCAGTCATTCTGAGAGCAGCGTTATCGCTTATGGTTAAAAAATTACTGGGGAACCCTCAGCCCACAGGGAGAGGGAACAAACACTAAAAACGGCAACTTATGTTGCCGTTTTGCTTTTACCTAGGCCACCTGCTGATTTTCCGCTTCCGCATTACGCTGCGCTTCTTCCGCTTCCTGCTCCAGCAGCTGCTTCTCGTACACTTTAAAGAACGGGAAGTAGATGATGGCGGAGACACACGCAAGCACCACTACCAGAATGGCCGCGCGGAAATCCCAGCCCAGCGCCCATGCGGCGCCCACAGGTGCGGGTGCTGTCCATGGCACAACAGAGATCACGCGGCTTATCAAATCAAACTTCATTGCCGCCCAGGCCAGCACGGCGTTGACCATCGGTGCCAGCAGGAACGGAATAAAGAACACCGGGTTCATGACGATCGGCGTACCAAAAATGACCGGTTCGTTGATATTAAAGATGCTCGGCACCACGCTCAGACGCCCGATTGAGCGCAGATGCGCTGAACGGCTGCGCAGGTAGCAGAACACCAGCCCCATTGTCGCCCCCGAGCCCCCAATCACGATAAAGAACGTCCAGAACGCTTCCATAAAGATATGGGGAAGAGGCTGGCTTGCCGCCAGGGCGGTCTGGTTAGCCCCGAGATTGGTCAGCCAGAACATCTGCAGCATTCCTGAGACAATTGCCGCCCCGTGGATCCCTGCGAACCACAGTAAATGACCAATCAACACCGCCAGCAGGATGGCAGGCAGAGAATCCGCAGCGGAAACCAGCGGTTTGAAGATTGACATAATGGCCTGCGGGATCAGCATGCCAAACTGAGACTGAATCAACAAACTCAGCGGATAGAGCGTCAGTACAACCACCAGCACCGGGATCAGCAGATCAAAGGAGTTTTTGATCATCGGAGGAACCTGGTCCGGCAGACGGATACCGATATTGTGCGCTTTGAGGAAACGCATCATCTCAACGCAGTAGATTGCTACCAAAATCGCAGTAAAGATCCCCGTGCCTCCCAGGCTGTCTACGGGCAGCGTGCCTTTGGTCTTAGGTGCAGCCACCAACAGAAACGCCATCAGCGACAGCATGGCGCACATGAACGGATCTAACTGATGCGATTTCACATAGTGTTTGCCGAGGTTATAGGCAATGGCCGCACAAATATAGATGGACATAATGCCCATCGTCATATCGAACGGCGTCAGTATCTGGCCTTCAAATTGCTTTGCCATGTCCAGCCAGGCGCGCGCGAAGCCCCAGGTGGTGTCTGGCGAAAACGGTGGGTAAGCAAACACTAACAAAAATGAACCGACAATCATGAAGGGCATCGCGGAGATAAACCCGTCGCGGATAGCCATAACATGACGCTGGGAAGAGATCCGCCCGGCAATGGGACTAACGTAATTTTCAACGAAACGGAATATCAGATTAAACGCAGCATGGTTGGCAGACATAGCAGATCTCCTGTCAGACGTTCGATACGGGCGTTTTCACGCCACACGTTGTTCCATAAATCAGCTTCACAACCTTGCTGGCTCGTGTACCAGCGGTACTGCTCAGACGGAATGGTTTCATAATGTGCTCTTATTATTGGATACAGGGGACGTTACGTCCTCAGTATTAATCTCTGATTCACGCTCTGCAACCGGTTACTGTAACCGGTTTCCGTGAATGTGAAGGCGATCCAGAAATCGGCCATGTAGGATATTTGTTACTTAAGAGATATTTACAGCAGATAAATTCTTATGACAGATTACGCAGGATATTTGTCAGGAGGAAACAATGAGTTTGCAGTCTGTACAGCAGTTTTTTGCCGACAACGCGCCGGATATAGAAATCATTGAACTGAGTCAGAGTACCGCGACCGTTGCGCTGGCTGCTGCCGCTCATCGCGTTGAGCCGGGACAAATCGCCAAGACGTTATCGCTCAAAGTAAAAAATGAGGTGATTCTGGTAGTGGCGAAAGGCGATGCGCGTCTGGACAACAAAAAACTGAAAGATACCTTTGGTGCAAAAGCGCGCATGCTCAGTAGTGATGAAGTGGTGACGATTACAGGCCATCCCGTGGGGGGAGTCTGTCCGTTCGGGCTGGAAAACCCACTTTCTGTTTACTGCGATATTTCGTTAAAACAGTACGCGGAAGTGCTGCCCGCCGCAGGTGCCATCCACAGCGCCGTACGCATTTCACCCGACCGGATGGCTGAGCTGACATCCGCAAAGTGGGTCGATGTATGCATTTAGTTGATGTGCCAGAATGTATCTGGCGCATCAAAAAATCACCGATTATAAAAATGCCGGCGAGCCCGACACCGAACAGCGCATGTCTCTTACCGGAAGATGAGTAAGAATATCCGCCGCATCAAGCAACCCTACGTCAGAATTCACCCCCAGTTTCACCATCACATTAAACTTGTGCGCGCGGATGGTTTTAATATTGCGTTCAAGTTGTGTCGCGATTTCAGGAATGGAAAACCCGAAAGACATATACCGCAATATCGCCCGCTCCGTTGGGCTTAACAATCTGTTTTGATTGACATACCAGCGGTTCAGCATATTGTCATTGATATGATGCGTCTCTCTCAATAGCACCACCAGCTCCTCCTGCAGGTGGCTCAGCGGTACCGATTTACTCACAATGCCATGCAGACGAGAAGGCGACAGATGGCTTATCAGGCGCGCTTCCATGTCATCAGACGCAAGTACAATTCGCTGAATATCGCTATGGGTGAAAGCGAGATCCCGCAGGGAAGCCAGGCAGTTACGACGCTCTTCACGCGCATCCGAGAGCGAATAGATCACCGAGAAAAAAGAGATATTGGTCAGCGCCTTTTTAAAGCTTTCGAACTGACTGAAGAGGTGCAGTCGATAATGGCTGAGCATCGGCATCGCAAAAAGATGCTGCAGCCCAACGGCACTCATTGTGCAATTTTCGATGACAGCGATATGTCCTGGTGTATCGGTTTTTTCCATTCCTCATACTCTCCATAGGCTGACATTAAACTCAGCTCTCTCATTCCCTGTGCACTGTTAATCCAGGCGTACATATCGGCATTGCTGCGCAGCGACAACCGTCGCATCGCACTGTTTTTCTGCGCACTGATCGTTTTGTTGCTCTTCTTGAGCAAGGTAGCAATTTGGTTAATTCCCCAGCCCTTACCTAGCAGGCGTAACACTTTGCGTTCAGAGTGGGTAAGCGCAACAAACGGTTCGTCTTCGGTTTCCGCCTCGGCGGGTTCAGGAGACAATAACGTCTGGCTTATCCGCTCCGCCCGCTCGCTACCTGCACGAATAGCATTAATCACGCCTTCAATCGGCTCCATTTCAGAAAGCAACGTGCTTTCCGGGCGCATAAGCAGTTCCACTGCAATGGGATAAAGGGGACGAGAGACCATAAAAATCCAGTGAATATCCCGGTATTGGTTCAGTAAGTTGTAATATTCTTCTAACGTTCCCCGGGGTTTCCTGTATTCACCTGAAATATCAGCAATAATGACATTAGCCCGGCGAAGCTGAAGTAACGTTAACTCCTGCAGCGAACGACAATAAGTCAATTCAAATTCTGGGAAATGGTTTGCCATAACGCTGCCTAACCCGTTTTGCATAACAGGTACCCTGCTAATAACTACGCCATGTTTACCATTCAATGACAACATAGACCCTCCGTGTCCATTTTTCATTTGATGAGTAGCGTTTAAACGCATCAAGATTTATGTTTTTTCGTCCCTGAGTGTAGACTGATTAATACAAGCAGAAGATGAGATATGTTCTTAGCTTAAGAAAGGCCTAAAACAACGCTAATATCTCACAAAGCGCAATTAAATTTAATTGCAAGAGCATTAAAATAATGAAAATATAAAATAAGAATAACTTAATATAAATATTCTATATTTCGACTCATACAAATTCATCGCATTTATATCTAAACCGCATTCTCTTTCGCGAACCGGGCTGCAACTGTTTGCAGGAATCTTGATCTGACCCAGAGCAAGGGATACCGCACTCTGTGCTAAAAGTAAGCATCAGGGGCCAACAGGCAAGCGACTCACCAACACTTCGGGACACTACATGCAGGCAAAAATATCGATGCAGCGTGCCACCACGCGGCTGTGTATTCAGTGCGGACTTTTCCTGCTCCAGCACGGGGCGGAAAGCGCCCTGGTCGAGGAGCTTTCGACGCGTCTGGGGCTGGCATTGGGGATGGATAGCGTCGAAAGCGCGATTTCATCGAACGCTATCGTGCTGACCACCATCAAAGATGGCCAGTGCCTCACCTCTACCCGTAAAAACCACGACCGCGGCATTAATATGCATGTGGTAACCGAAGTGCAGCACATCGTCATTCTGGCTGAACATAAGCTGCTCGACCTGAAAGAGATAGAAAAACGGTTCAACCAAATTAAACCCCTACGTTATCCGCGCTGGCTGGTGGTGTTGATGGTGGGGTTATCGTGCGCCTGTTTTTGTAAGCTCAATAAAGGGGGCTGGGACGGCGCGTTCGTGACCTTCTGCGCCAGCAGCATCGCCATGTATGTACGCCAGGTACTGACGCACCGGCAGTTGCACCCACAAATTAACTTCTGCATCACCGCGTTTGTTGCCACCACGGTGTCGGGGCTGCTGCTGCGCCTGCCGCAGTTTGCCAACACGCCCACCATCGCCATGGCCGCCAGCGTGCTCCTGCTGGTTCCGGGCTTCCCGCTGATTAACGCCGTTGCCGATATGTTTAAAGGGCACATCAATACCGGTCTGGCGCGCTGGGCGATTGCCAGCCTGCTTACGCTGGCAACCTGTATCGGCGTAGTGATGGCCATGACGCTGTGGGGGTTACGCGGATGGGCATAATAACGTTTCTGCTGGTACTGATGCAGGACATGATCCTGGCCGCCATTCCCGCCGTCGGCTTTGCGATGGTCTTCAACGTCCCGCAGCGCGCTTTGCCATGGTGTGCGCTGCTGGGCGCCATCGGTCATGGCTCGAGAATGATCATGATGACCGCTGGTTTTAACATCGAGTGGTCAACTTTTATGGCCTCCATGCTGGTCGGCAGCATTGGTATTCAGTGGTCGCGCTGGTATCTGGCGCACCCTAAGGTGTTCACCGTCGCGGCCGTCATCCCGATGTTCCCTGGCATTTCAGCCTATACGGCCATGATTTCAGCGGTAAAAATCAGCCACTTTGGCTACACCGAGCCACAGATGATCCTGCTTCTGAGCAACTTTCTTAAGGCCTCATCTATTGTTGGCGCGCTCTCGATCGGGTTGTCGATCCCGGGGCTGTGGCTTTACCGCAAACGCCCGCGCGTTTGATGTTTGTGTTATTTCGCTGCCATGGGGATAATCTTTCTATTCCGTTTAGTGACGATAAGGAAAGGATGTGGCAAACCCTGGCAGCGAACTCCCGGAGCACAGTGAAGAATCCAGCCTGAAGGAAAAAATCTTTCAGAGCGCTATCGCCCTTTTTGCCGAATATGGGTTGAACGGCGCCCGCATGGAGCAGATCGCAGAGAAAGCAGGCACCACTAAACGGATGGTGGTTTACCATTTTAAGAACAAAGAAAATCTGTACCTTCTCGTTCTTGAGTACGTCTACACCCGGATCCGCGCCAGTGAAAAAGCGCTCAGCCTTGCAGACATACCGCCGGTTGAAGCGCTGGTGCACCTGGTGGAAGCCACCTTTGACTACCACGCAGACCACCCGGATTACATTCGTATTATCTGCATGGAGAACATGCAGCGTGGTCGCTTTATGCAGCAATCCAGCTACCTGCGCCAGGTCAACCGCAGCGCGCTCGACCTGCTCGACGATATCCTGCGGCGCGGAAAAGAAAAGCAGCTGTTCAGCCAGTCGGTTGACCCGCGGGATCTTCACCGCCTGATCAGCAGCTTCAGCTTCCACTATGTTGCCAATAGCTACACCTTTACGCTGCTGTTTGAAGAGGGAGCAGACGAGCAGGCTCAGCGCCAGCACTACCGGAAAATGGCCGTTCAGGTGGCGCTTCGTTATACCTGCCCATAAAATTGCTTGCAATTATATCGCGCACTATCTATATTCAACTCATGAACGCAAAAACGAACGACA
This sequence comes from Enterobacter cloacae complex sp. 382A5, assembly GCF_050031095.1. NCBI lineage: Bacteria > Pseudomonadati > Pseudomonadota > Gammaproteobacteria > Enterobacterales > Enterobacteriaceae > Enterobacter > Enterobacter cloacae complex sp. 382A5. The sequence goes on along the minus strand of NZ_JBLGVK010000001.1, from coordinate 625,712 downwards.
CCACCAACGCGCTTCTGCTGGATAACCAGCTCTGTTTTGCCCTCTATTCGGCAAACCTGGCGCTTAACAAGCTGTACCGGCAACTGCTGGCGCCGCTTAACCTGACCTACCCGCAATACCTGGTGATGCTGGTACTGTGGGAGCAGGATGACATTACGGTGTCGGACATCGGTGAGCGGCTGTTCCTTGACTCTGCCACCCTGACGCCGCTGTTGAAGCGTCTGGAAAGCGCCGGGCTGATCAACCGTCAGCGTTCGCGTAAAGACGAACGCCAGGTTGCCGTCACGCTGAGCGATGCGGGACGTGAGCTGCAGCAGCAGGCCTCCGGGATCCCTCACGCGGTGGGATGCGCAGCGCAATGTGACACTGACACCATGCTGGCACTCAAGCAGCAGCTTGAACTTTTGCGACATCAGTTACATCACGCGTAAGGCTATACTTTACGCGTATTTATTTACCCAAATACATCGCGTGCTATTTAATAGCACACACAAACGTAAGATGAGGAACCTGCCATGTCTTTAGAAAAAGTTGTCTACACTGCCAAAGCAAAAGCGACCGGAGGCCGTGACGGCCGCGCAACCTCTTCCGATGGCGTCCTGGACGTCAAACTGGGTGTGCCAAAAGAGATGGGCGGCATGGGTGGCGAAGTGACCAACCCTGAACAGCTGTTTGCTGCCGGCTACTCTGCCTGTTTCCTGGGGGCGATGAAATTTGTGGCTGCGCGCGACAAATTTACGCTGCCAAAAGAGGCCTTCATTGAAGGTGAAGTGGGAATTGGTCCACTGCCAACCGGTTTTGGTATCGAAGCCAAACTGAACATTCACGTTGAAGGCATGGATCCTGCAGAAGCCAAAAAACTGGTGGATGCCGCGCACATTGTATGCCCGTACTCTAACGCGACCCGCGGCAACATCGACGTGACCCTGAATATCATCGCGTGATAAATGCCTGATGGCGCTGCGCTTATCAGGCCTACGACTGTAGCCCCGGTAAGCGCAGCGCCACCGGGGAAATCCCCTCCATTCCCTCATCCTCTCTGTGCTACCATAAGCCCATATCACGCCCGTAGTAATCAGTAGAGAAAGCGTTATGTCCTCCAGAATTCTGACCACCAGCATTGCTGGTATTGATGCCTTTATGCGCGATCCCCGCGGTGTGTTGACGCACGCCGAAGGCGGCACGCTTGCAGTGTTGGCCGACAACGCCCCGGCGTTTTACGCCCTCACCCCGGAGCGTCTGGCGCAGCTTCTGGAGATAGAAGCGCGGTTGTCGCGCCCGGCAAGTGACGTCACGCTCGATAACCAGTTCTTTGAAGAGCCGGGTAACGCCCCCGTCACGGTGCCGATGGGGAAATTTGCCCTGTACGCGGGCTGGCATCCGGATGTGGATTTCCAGCGGCAGGCGGCATTGTGGGGCATTGCGCTGACGCAACCGGCTACCCCTGAGGAGCTTGCCGCCTTTATTGCCTGGTGGCAGGCAGAAGGCAAAGTCTTCACCCACATTCAGTGGCAGCAAAAGCTCGCCCGCCATCTGCAAATTAACCGCGCCAGCAATAACGGCCAGCCAAAACGCGATATCAACGCTTTTTCAGAACCGGATAAACAGATCCCTAATGGATTCCGAGGTGCGAAATGAAAAACGTCGGCGACCTGATGAAACGACTGCAAAAGATGATGCCAGCCAATGTGAAACCAGCCTTCACAACGGGTGAAGAACTTCTGGCGTGGCAAAAAGAACAGGGAGAGATCCGCGCTGCCGCCCTCGCCCGCGAAAACCGGGCGATGAAAATGCAGCGTACCTTTAACCGCTCCGGTATTCGCCCCCTGCATCAGAACTGCTCATTCGATAACTATAAAATTGAGACCAACGGGCAGATGAACGCCCTGGCCGCCGCCCGGCAGTACGTGGACGAATTCGACGGCAACATCGCCAGCTTTATCTTCAGCGGTAAGCCCGGCACCGGTAAAAATCACCTGGCCGCCGCCATCTGCAACGAACTGCTTCTGCGCGGGAAATCGGTGTTAATCATTACCGTGGCCGATATCATGTCTGCCATGAAAGATACCTTCAGCAACCGTGAAACCAGCGAAGAGCAGCTGCTTAACGATCTGAGCAATGTGGATTTGCTGGTTATTGACGAGATCGGTGTTCAAACCGAATCCCGCTATGAAAAGGTGATCATTAACCAGATTGTCGATCGCCGCTCTTCTTCCAAGCGTCCCACCGGCATGCTGACCAACCACAATATCGACGAGATGACCCGCTTACTGGGCGAGCGCGTGATGGATCGCATGAAGCTGGGCAACAGCCTCTACGTCATCTTTGACTGGGAAAGCTATCGCAGCCGCGTCACCGGTAAAGAGTATTAAGACAGTTCCAGGAATCGCCGCCGGAGCGGAGGTATATACTGGACCCCTTCCGGCCCAAAACGGACCTTTTTGAGAAAGCCATTATGAAAAAACAGATTCTTTTCAGCACACTTTTAGGCGCCCTGCTGGTCACCGGCATGGCCCATGCCGCGTCATGGCAGGAGTCCCTCTCCAGCGCCGCCAGCGAACTCAGCAAAGAGAGCGGCAGCACTCAGGGCGGGCTGTCAGCCTCTTCCCTCACCAGCCTGCTGGGCAATAGCTCCCAGAGTCTGAGTGCCGGCACCATGAACAACGCAGCAGGCATCCTGGAATACTGTGCGAAGCAAAAGTTGGCTTCCGTGACCGATGCGCAAAATGTGAAAAACCAGGTGCTCGGTAAGCTGGGTCTGGATACCCAGGAGCAGAAAGCCGACACCAACTACATGGACGGCATTCAGGGTCTGCTGAACGCGCAAAATGGTCAGCAGCTGAATCTGAGCACCCTTGGCAACTCATCTCTGGCGAAACAGGTGAAAACCAAAGCCTGCGATCTGGTGCTGAAACAAGGCGTTAATTTCATCTCCTGATCGGCCCCATTTCCTGCCACAACACGCCGCGTTTAATACGTTAGTCTTGCAACGCGGCGTGAAACCGGCATTTTCCCCTTCTGCCCTCGTCTCAGCATCCGTACAGCAGGATGCGACCGCCTTCAAAAAAACGATTTTCTAAACCAATTCCTAACAACGGCACACTTTCGTGACACTAAAATTGCAGCTTAGCGACATCGCCATTACATTGTATTACCCAAAAAATAATCAATTAGCCAGCGAAGCACCTGGCGTCATGAGGATATGCTGTTGTCAGAGTTAATGTCCCTTGCCCTTTTTCTGGCCTCCATCGGCGTTTACGCCTGGAAAGCTGGCCGTAACACCTGGTGGTTTATCGCCACGCTGGTGGTGCTCGGCATTTTTATTGTTTTAAACATTACGCTCTACGCCAGCGATTACTTTACCGGAGACGGGATAAACGATGCGGTGCTCTACACCCTGACCAATAGCCTGACGGGCGCGGGCGTGGGTAAATATATCCTCCCCGGTCTGGGCCTGGTGCTGGCGCTGGTGACCATTTTTGGCGCGCTCGCCTGGGTGCTGCGCCGCCGTCATCTTCCACACCACCATGGCTACAGCCTGCTGGCGCTTTTCCTTGCGCTGGCCTCCGTGGATGCCAGCCCGGCATTTCATCAGATCACCGAGCTGGTGAAATCCCAGTCGCGCGACGGTGACCCGGATTTCGTGGCGTACTATAAAGAGCCATCGAAAACGATAGCCAACCCGAAGCTTAATCTGGTGTACATCTACGGCGAGAGTCTGGAGAGGACCTATTTCGATAACGACGCCTTCCCGAACCTGACGCCGGATCTGGGCGCGCTGAAAAACGAAGGCCTCGACTTCAGTCACACCATGCAGCTGCCCGGCACCGACTACACCATTGCCGGAATGGTTGCCTCCCAGTGCGGCATTCCTCTGTTTGCCCCCTTTGAAGGCAACGCCTCAGCTTCAATGTCGAGCTTCTTCCCGCAGAATATTTGCCTGGGCGACATCCTGAAAAACTCCGGTTACGAGAACTATTTTGTCCAGGGGGCCAACCTGCGCTTTGCCGGGAAAGATGTGTTCCTGAAATCACACGGGTTTGATCATCTGTACGGCTCAGAAGAGTTAAAAACGACCGTCGCCGACCCCACTTACCGCAACGACTGGGGCTTCTACGACGATACCGTGCTGGAGGAGACCTGGAAAAAATTCGAAGAACTGTCCCGCGCCGGGAAACGCTTCTCCCTCTTTGCCCTGACGGTAGATACTCACCATCCTGACGGTTTCGTCTCGCGCACCTGCAAGCGCAAACGCTACGACATTGACGGCAAAGATAATAAATCCTTCAGCGCCGTCACCTGTAGCCAGGAGCATATCGCCGCCCTTGTTCAGAAAATCAAAACCTCCCCCTGGTTCAAAAACACGGTGATCGTGGTCTCTTCAGACCATCTGGCGATGAAAAACAGCGCGTGGGATCAGCTGAACAAACAGGATCGCAGCAATCTATTCTTCGTTCTGCGCGGCGACACACCGCAGCAGGAGGTAATCGCCACCAAGCGTAATTCGATGGATAACGGCGCCACGGTGCTGGATATTCTTGGCGGTGATAACTTTATTGGTCTGGGCCGCAGCACGCTGTCGGGACAATCGCTGTCCGAAGTGTTCCTCAACATGAAGGAAAAAATCCTCGCCTGGAAGCCGGATATCATTCGTCTGTGGAACTTCCCGAAAGAGATGAAAGACTTCACTATCGATCAGGATAAAAAAACGATCGCCTTCTCAGGCAGCCACTTCCGGCTGCCGCTGCTGCTGCGCGTGTCGGATAACCGCGTTGAGCCGCTGCCCGAAAGCGAATACTCGGCGCCGCTGCGCTTCCAGCTGGCGGAGTTTGCCCCGCGTGATAACTTTGTCTGGGTCGATAAGTGCTACAAAATGGGCCAACTCTGGTCGCCGCCGCTGGCGCTGTCGACGGACTGGTGCGTCTCTCAGGGGCAGCTAGGCGGGGAGCAAACCGTGCAGCACGTAGATAAGCCAGTATGGAAGGGCAAAACCGCCTTCAGGGATACGGTTATCGATACCGCCCGCTATCAGCGCAACATTGATATGCTGAAAATCGTCGATAACGATATTCGCTATAAAGCCGACAGCTTTATCTTCAACGTCGCCGGTGCGCCGGAAGAGGTTAAACAGTTCAGCGGTATCTCTCGTCCGGAGTCCTGGGGACGCTGGTCCAACGCACAGCTGGGCAATGAGGTAAAAATTGAGTATGCCCACCCCTTGCCGCAGAAATTCGACCTGGTGATCACCGCCAAAGCGTATGGCGCTAATGCTAACCGCCCTGTTCCGGTACGGGTGGGCGACAGCGAGCAAACGCTGACCCTTGGCAACGAAGTCAGCACCACCACGCTGCATTTCGATAATCCTTCACGGAGTAATACCCTGGTGATTGTGCCGCCAGAGCCGCAATCCACCAATGAAGGCAATATTCTCGGCCACTCACCGCGCGAGCTCGGGATTGGCATGGTCGAAATTAAAATCGTGGGTAACGCAGGCTAATGCGTGTCGGCCTTAACATCACCGTTCGCCCAACACGCCCCGGTGACGTCACCGCCCTGCCCGCCATAGAACGCGCGGCGGGCGAGCGTTTCCGGGATTACCCGGAACTCGCCTGGCTTGCAGAGGGCGATGTCATTTCCGCTGAGCAGCATCTCGACTACGCCGAACGCGGACTGAGCTGGCTGGCGCTGGCCAACGACCAGCCGGTCGGTTTTATCCTCGCAGAATTGCACGTTTCGTCGCTGTTCATCGTGGAGCTTTCGGTGCATCTGGACTGGCAGGGAAAAGGGATCGGCCGACGGCTCATCGCCTGTGTCGCTGACCAGGCCCGCAAAAGGGGGCTGGCATCGCTGACGCTGACAACCTTCCGGGACGTGCCGTGGAATGCGCCGTTCTATGCGCGGCTGGGGTTTGAAATGATAACGACGCTGACGCCTGAACTGCGTGAAAAACGCGAAGAAGAGACGGCGCACGGTTTAGCGCATGACGCTCGCTGTGCCATGCGCCTGCCTCTGTAATATCGCCCGACGGCGCACCGTCATTGCGTAGGCCGGGTAAGGCGTAGCCGCCCCCCGGCACCACATACGGCGTTAGAAGGTTTCCCAGTTATCGCCCGCATCCGCGGTCGCCGGTTTACGCATCACCACCGGTGCAGCAACGCTTTTGGCAGCGGCAAACTCACGTGCTTTCATCTGCTCCTGCTGAATACGGAACACCGCGACGGCCTGCGTCAGGCGGCTCGCCTGCTCTTCCAGCGCCGCAGCGGCAGCAGCAGACTCTTCCACCAGCGAGGCGTTCTGCTGAGTCACGCGATCCATCTCCGCCACCGCCAGACCAACCTGATCGATACCGCGGCTCTGCTCATCAGAGGCAGAGGCGATTTCGCCCATGATATCGGTCACGCGGGTCACCGCATTAACGATTTCACCCATCGTTTCACCGGCGCTTTCCACCAGCGTTGAGCCCACTTCCACACGACCGACGGAGTCTTCAATCAGGCTCTTGATCTCACGGGCAGCCTGGGCACTGCGCTGGGCCAGGTTACGTACTTCACCTGCCACGACGGCGAATCCGCGACCCTGCTCACCCGCACGTGCAGCTTCAACCGCCGCGTTCAGTGCCAGAATGTTGGTCTGGAAGGCAATACCGTCAATCACGCTGATAATATCGGCGATTTTCTGCGAACTGCCCGCGATGTCGCGCATGGTTTGCACCACGTTATCCACCACTTTCCCGCCCTTCTGTGCGGTTTCAGACGCGCTCAGCGCCAGGTTGCTCGCCTGGCGGGCATTCTCGGCGTTCTGCTTCACGGTCGCCGTCAGCTGCTCCATGCTGGCTGCGGTCTCTTCCAGGGAAGCGGCCTGCTGTTCAGTACGGGAAGAGAGATCGTTATTGCCCATCGCGATTTCGCTCGCGCCGCTGTAGATGGCGTTTGCGCCGTTACGCACGTCACCAACGGTACGTACCAGTTCGCTCTGCATATGACGCAGCGAGTCGGCCAGTTCACCCATCTCGTTAGCGCCTTCCACTTCAATGCGCTTCACCAGATCGCCGCTGGCGATATGGCGGATGTTGTCGATGAGACGGGTCAGCGGAGAGATCAGCGCCTGCTTGATACCCAGCCACACGCCCACGATGACCACCAGCACTACGATCAGCACGCTGATCAGCACCCAGATCGCCTGGCTGTAAGAGCTGTTGCTGTTTTCCACCGCCATCTGATACAGCTTGTCGTTCTGCAGCAGATAGTTCACATACTGCTTCTCAAAACCATCCTGATAGCTCTGGGTAGGCTGATCGAAGAAAGCGTTAATTTTGCCTGCCCCCAGCAGCTGAATCAGCTCCGCCAGCGCGCCGTGATAAATATCGTAGTTACGCTTAATTTCCATCGCTTCAGCGTCGCTCTGACGCGGATCGCGCGGCAGGGCTTCGTAGGCGGCCCAGTTTTTTTCCGCCTGTTTCAGTGACACAGAGGCAATTTGCATCAGATCGTTCACGGTCGCGCCGCTGCCGATATTGTTCTGATCCATCATGTAGCGGATGCCCGCGCGGTTCAGGGTGTTACGGGTTTGCAGCAACGCCACCCAGCTGGCGTTCAGCGTGGATTGTTGCTGGCGAATGGTTTGCAGGACGGTGAAATTCTCTTTGTCATGCTTCAGGGCATTGAAGAAAAGACCACCGGAGGTCAGTTGTAAAAGGCCAAATATCGCTAGAACCAGCATTAAGCTGGTGACAATCTTGATACGGTTTAACATGTTTTCTCTTCCTTCAGACAGATACAGAATTTTCGGCCTGGAAAGGGAAAACTTTACGAAAATCATCCTTTAATTTGTGGTTTTTACTCTTCGTCACGCGCTGCGTTATGGCGGTTTCCCAGCGCGATAAACTCCTCAAGCAGCGCCGTCAGCTGTTTCATCTTCTCCGGCGTATATTCCGCCTCTATCTGCTGGTACGCCTCTTCCACCTGCGCCTGAGCGTGCTCGTACAGCGCGTTGCCCTCTTTGGTCAGCGACACGTACAGCTTGCGCTGGTCATTGACCGGTTTTAAGCGCAGCACCAGACCGTCGCGCTCCATGCGCGTCAGAATGCCCGTCAGGCTCGGGCGCAATATGCAGGTCCGAAACGCCAGATCGTGAAAATCCATCGAGGGATGTTCAGCCAGTACACGCACAATGCGCCACTGCTGCTCGGTCAGGTTATGCCGCTTCACAATTGGTCGGAAGTAGGACATCGCCGCTTCCCGCGCCTGCAACAGGGCGATAGTTAAAGAATCATGCATAGCCACTCCCGCTTATTGTTAACAAGTAAACAATTCAAAATCGCTGTTTTAATCAACTGCTTTTTGACCATAGAAAAGTCTAACAGAAACAACAGCACTTTATTAACACGATGATAAATATATCATTTTAAACGAAAATGTAAATTTATTGTTATTCATATCACAAATATTTCACTTCTGATTGCGAAATAATCAGCAAAAGCATAAAACCAGATCATTAACATATTAACAAAATCAACGCCGGTGTTCCGGCCTGAGGAGTATGTCAATGAAAGGTACCGTTTTTGCCGTGGCGCTGAACCACCAAAGCCAGCGCGACGCCTGGGCTGAGGCATTTGAAAAAGCCCCCTACAACACCCCGCCAAAAACCGCGGTGTGGTTTATCAAGCCACACAACACGGTGATCCGCGCAGGTGAACCCATCCCATTCCCGCTGGGTGAGACGGTGCTGAGCGGCGCAACCGTCGCGCTGGTGGTGGGCAAAACGGCCAGCAAAGTTCGCGTGGAGGACGCAGCGGCCTACATCGCCGGGTACGCACTGGCCAACGAGGTAAGCCTGCCGGAAGAGAGCTTTTATCGCCCGGCAATCAAAGCCAAATGCCGGGACGGGTTTTGTCCGCTGGGTGAGCTGGTCGCCGTCGACAACGTGGATAACCTGACTATCATCACTGAAATCAACGGCCGTGAAGCGGACCACTGGAACACCGCCGGGCTACAGCGCAACGCCGCCGAACTGCTGAGCGCCCTGAGCGAGTTCGCGACCCTGAATCCGGGCGATGCGATCTTGCTCGGCACGCCGCAAAGCCGCGTCGAGATCCGCCCGGGCGATCGGGTACGCATTCTGGCGGAAGGGTTCCCGGCACTGGAAAACCCGGTGGTGGATGAACGCGACGTGGCGATGGCTCAGGGCGCGCACCCTCACCCCACGCTGTTCGCCCTCGGCCTGAACTACGCCGATCACGCCAGCGAGCTGGCATTCACGCCACCGACCGAGCCGCTGGTATTTATCAAAGCGCCCAATACCTTCAACGGCGACAACCAGACCTCGGTACGCCCGGACAACGTTGAGTACATGCACTACGAGGCGGAGCTGGTGGTGGTCATCAGCAAAACCGCGCGTAAGGTCAGTGAAGCCGAGGCGATGGATTTTGTTGCGGGCTACACGGTCTGTAACGACTACGCCATTCGCGACTATCTCGAAAATTACTACCGCCCGAATCTGCGGGTCAAAAGCCGCGACGGGTTAACCCCCATCAGCCCCAACATCGTGCCAAAAGCAGCCATTCCCGATCCGCATAACTTAACCCTGCGCACCTTCGTCAACGGTGAATTACGTCAGGAAGGGACCACGGCGGATCTGATCTTCAGCATCCCATACCTGATTGCATACCTGAGCGAATTCATGACTCTGCAGCCGGGCGACATGATCGCCACCGGCACGCCAAAAGGACTGTCCGACGTGGTACCGGGGGATGAAGTGGTGGTGGAAGTGGAAGGCGTGGGTCGCCTGGTAAACCGGATTGTGAGTGAGGAGACGGCAAAATGAAAAAGATTAACCACTGGATCAACGGCAAAAACGTGGCGGGAAGCGACTACTTCGACACTACCAACCCGGCCTCCGGCGAGGTGCTGGCAGAAGTCGCCGCCGGCGGGGAAGCGGAAATCCATCAGGCCGTGGCGGCAGCAAAAGAGGCTTTCCCAAAGTGGGCCAACCTGCCGATGAAAGAGCGTGCGCGTCTGATGCGTCGCCTGGGCGATCTGATTGACCAGAACGTGCCGGACATTGCCGCGATGGAAACCGCCGACACCGGCCTGCCCATCCACCAGACCAAAAACGTGCTTATCCCGCGCGCCTCGCACAACTTCGAGTTCTTCGCCGAAGTGTGCCAGCAGATGAACGGCAAAACCTACCCGGTTGACGACAAGATGCTGAACTACACCCTGGTGCAGCCGGTGGGCGTCTGCGCGCTGGTGTCGCCGTGGAACGTGCCGTTTATGACCGCCACCTGGAAGGTCGCCCCATGCCTGGCGTTGGGGAATACCGCCGTGCTGAAGATGTCTGAACTCTCGCCGCTGACCGCCGACCGTCTGGGCGAACTGGCACTGGAGGCGGGTATTCCGGCGGGCGTGCTGAACGTGGTGCAGGGCTATGGCGCCACGGCAGGCGATGCGCTGGTGCGCCATCACGACGTGCGGGCCGTCTCCTTCACCGGCGGCACCGCCACCGGGCGCAATATCATGAAAAACGCCGGGCTGAAGAAATACTCCATGGAGCTGGGCGGCAAATCCCCGGTGCTGATTTTTGAAGATGCCGACATTGAGCGCGCGCTGGACGCCGCCCTGTTCACCATCTTCTCTATCAACGGCGAGCGCTGCACCGCGGGCTCGCGCATTTTCATCCAGCAGAGCATCTACCCGGAATTCGTCAAACGCTTCGCCGAGCGCGCCAACCGCCTGCGCGTGGGCGATCCGACCGATCCGAACACCCAGATTGGCGCACTGATTAGCCAACAGCACTGGGAGAAAGTCTCCGGCTATATCCGCCTGGGCATTGAGGAGGGCGCGACCCTGCTGGCGGGCGGCCCGGACAAACCGGCCGACCTGCCTGCGCACCTGAAAGGCGGTAACTTCCTGCGCCCGACGGTGCTGGCGGATGTCGACAACCGCATGCGCGTGGCGCAGGAGGAGATCTTCGGCCCGGTAGCATGCCTGCTGCCGTTCAAGGACGAAGCGGAAGGGCTACGCCTGGCCAACGACGTGGAGTACGGCCTGGCGTCGTACATCTGGACCCAGGACGTCAGCAAAGTGCTGCGTCTGGCGCGCAATATCGAAGCGGGCATGGTGTTCGTGAATACCCAGAACGTGCGCGATCTGCGCCAGCCGTTTGGCGGCGTGAAGGCCTCCGGCACCGGGCGCGAAGGCGGCGAGTACAGCTTTGAGGTGTTCGCGGAGATGAAGAACGTCTGCATCTCCATGGGCGACCATCCGATTCCAAAATGGGGGATCTAAAATGGGAAAGTTAGCGTTAGCGGCAAAAATCACGCACGTACCGTCAATGTATCTCTCTGAGCTGCCGGGTAAAAACCACGGCTGCCGTCAGGGGGCCATCGACGGGCACAAAGAGATCGGCAAGCGCTGCCGCGAGCTGGGCGTCGATACCATCATCGTCTTCGACACCCACTGGCTGGTGAACAGCGCCTATCACATCAACTGTGCGGACCATTTTTCAGGCATCTACACCAGTAACGAGCTGCCGCACTTTATCCGCGACATGACCTACGACTACGACGGCAACCCGGAGCTCGGGCAGCTGATCGCCGACGAGGCGGTCAAGCTTGGCGTGCGCGCCAAAGCGCACAACATCCCGAGCCTGAAGCTGGAGTACGGCACGCTGGTGCCGATGCGCTACATGAACGCGGATAAGCACTTCAAAGTGGTCTCCATCTCGGCGTTCTGCACGGTTCACGACTTCGCCGACAGCCGCAGGCTGGGCGAGGCCATCGTCAGCGCCATTGAAAAGTATGACGGCACCGTGGCGGTGCTCGCCAGCGGCTCACTGTCGCACCGCTTTATCGACGACCAGCGTGCGGAAGAAGGGATGAACAGCTACACCCGCGAGTTCGACCGCCAGATGGACGAACGGGTGGTGAAGCTATGGCGCGAAGGCCAGTTCAAAGAGTTCTGCAGCATGCTGCCGGAGTACGCCGATTACTGCTACGGCGAGGGCAACATGCACGACACGGTGATGCTGCTGGGCATGCTCGGCTGGGACAAATACGACGGCAAGGTTGAATTCCTCACCGAGCTGTTCGCCAGCTCCGGTACCGGCCAGGTTAACGCCGTTTTCCCGCTGCCCGCGTAAGGAGCCACCATGCCGCATTTTATCGCTGAATGTACCGACAACATCCGCGAGCAGGCCGACCTGCCGGGGCTGTTCGCCAAAGTGAACGAGGCGCTGGCCGCCACCGGCATTTTCCCCATCGGCGGTATCCGCAGCCGCGCCCACTGGCTGGATACCTGGCAGATGGCGGACGGCAAGCAGGATTACGCCTTTGTGCATATGACGCTGAAGATTGGTGCCGGGCGCAGCCTGGAGAGCCGCGAGGCCGTGGGGGAGATGCTGTTTGCGCTGATCAAAGCGCATTTTGCCGACCTCATGGCGAGCCGCTATCTGGCGCTGTCGTTTGAGCTCGACGAACTGCACCCGACGCTCAATTACAAGCAAAACAACGTGCACGCGTTGTTTACGTAATACCGTCCCTCTCCCACTGGGAGAGGGAGAAAACAAACATAAAACAGGATATCGCCATGCTCGACAAACACACCCATACCCTGATCGCCCACCGCCTGCATCAGGCGGAGCAGTCCCGGGAGCAGATCCGCGCGATCTCGCTGGAGTACCCGGAGATCACGATTGAAGACGCCTACGCCGTACAGCGCGAATGGGTGAACCTGAAAATCGCCGAAGGCCGCGTGCTGAAAGGCCACAAGATCGGCCTCACCTCAAAAGCGATGCAGGCCAGCTCGCAGATCAGCGAGCCGGACTACGGTGCGCTGCTGGACGATATGTTCTTCCATGACGGCAGCGACATCCCCGTCGATCGCTTTATCGTCCCGCGCATTGAGGTGGAGCTGGCTTTCGTGCTGGCAAAACCGCTGCGCGGCCCCAACTGCACGATCTTCGACGTCTACAACGCCACGGATTACGTGATCCCCGCGCTGGAGCTGATCGACGCCCGCTGCCACAACGTTGACCCGGAAACCCAGCGCCCGCGCAAGGTGTTCGACACCATCTCCGATAACGCCGCCAACGCGGGCGTGATCCTCGGCGGCCGTCCGATTAAGCCCGACGAGCTGGATCTGCGCTGGATCTCCGCCCTGCTCTATCGCAACGGCGTGATCGAAGAGACCGGCGTTGCCGCGGGCGTGCTCAACCACCCGGCTAACGGCGTGGCGTGGCTGGCCAACAAACTTGCCCCCTACGACGTTCAGCTTGAGCCAGGCCAGATCATTCTCGGCGGTTCGTTTACCCGTCCGGTCGCGGCCAGCAAAGGCGATACCTTCCACGTGGACTACGGCAACATGGGCTCCATCAGCTGCCGCTTTGTCTAGGAGATAACCATGCAAAACGCATTCAAAACGGCGCTGAAAGCCGGAAAGCCGCAGATTGGTTTATGGCTGGGGCTGACCAGCAGCTACAGCGCCGAACTGCTGGCGGGGGCTGGTTTCGACTGGCTGCTGATCGACGCCGAACATGCGCCGAACACCGTGCAGACCGTCTTAACCCAGCTGCAGGCCATCGCCCCTTATCCGAGCCAGCCGGTGGTACGCCCGTCGTGGAACGATCCGGTGCAGATCAAACAGCTGCTGGATGTGGGCGCGCAAACCCTGCTGGTACCGATGGTACAAAACGCCGAAGAAGCCCGTCTGGCGGTCCGTTCCACGCGCTATCCACCTGCGGGTATTCGCGGCGTGGGCAGCGCCCTGGCGCGGGCCTCACGCTGGAACCGCATCCCGGACTACCTGCACCAGGCCAACGACGCCATGTGCGTGCTGGTGCAAATCGAAACCCGCGAGGCGCTAAAAAACCTGCCGCAGATCCTGGATGTGGACGGCGTCGACGGGGTGTTTATCGGCCCGGCGGATCTGAGCGCCGACATGGGCTTTGCCGGTAATCCTCAGCACCCGGAAGTGCAGGCGGCCATTGAACAGGCGATCGCGCAGATCCTGAGCGCCGGCAAAGCGCCCGGCATCCTGATGGCCAACGAGCAGCTGGCAAAACGCTATCTCGAACTCGGTGCGTTGTTTGTCGCCGTCGGCGTCGACACCACCCTGCTCGCCCGCAGCGCCGAAGCGCTGGCGGCACGTTTTATCGATCACCCGGTTACGTCAGTTAATAACAATAAATCCGTCTACTAAACGTAAGATCTGGAGCGCACCATGACGACCTCTACCCTGCAAGATAATAAAGCTGTTGAACATCGCGTTATAAATAAGCTGTTCCGTCGTTTGATCGTGTTTCTCTTCATCCTGTTTGTCTTCTCGTTTCTCGATCGCATCAACATTGGCTTTGCCGGGCTGACGATGGGCAAAGATCTGGGCCTCACCTCCACGATGTTTGGCCTGGCCGCGACGCTCTTTTATGTCACCTACGTGCTGTGCGGGATCCCGAGCAACATCATGCTGGCGAAGATCGGCGCCCGGCGCTGGATCGCCGGGATCATGGTGGTGTGGGGGATCGCGTCCACCTGCACCATGTTCGCCACCAGCCCGGAAACGCTCTATGTGCTGCGCATGCTGGTGGGCATTGCCGAGGCTGGCTTCCTGCCGGGGATTTTGGTCTATCTCACCTGGTGGTTCCCGGCCTATCACCGCGCCCGCGCCAACGCGCTGTTTATGATTGCCATGCCGGTAACCATGATGCTCGGCTCTATTCTTTCCGGCTACATCCTGGCGATGGACGGGCTGTGGAACCTGAAAGGCTGGCAGTGGCTGTTCCTGCTGGAAGGGTTGCCGTCGGTGGTGCTCGGCGTGGTGACCTGGTTCTACCTTAACGACACCCCGGATCAGGCCAGCTGGCTGGATGATGAAGAAAAGCAAACGCTGAAAACCATGATCGCCCGTGAACAAGAGCTGGCGGTGGCGCATGCCGCCACGCCGCGTTCAACGCTGCGTGAAGTCCTGACTCCGGCGGTACTGCTCTATACGCTGGCCTATTTCTGCCTGACGAACACGCTGAGTGCGATCAACATCTGGACGCCGCAGATCCTGCAAAGCTTCAACACCGGCAGCAGCAACATTGTGATCGGCCTGCTGGCGGCGATCCCGCAGTTTTGCACCATCCTCGGCATGATCTGGTGGAGCCGTCGCTCCGACAGGCTGAAAGAGCGAAAAAAGCACACCATCCTGCCGTATCTCTTCGCGGCGGCGGGATGGATGCTGGCCTCGGCCACCGATCACAGCCTGATCCAGCTGCTTGGCATCATCATGGCCTCAACCGGATCGTTTACCGCCATGGCGATATTCTGGACCACGCCGGATCAGGTTATTAGCCTGCAGTCCCGTGCGGTGGCGCTGGCGGTGATCAACGCTATCGGCAACGTCGGATCCGCCGTCAGCCCGCTGCTGATCGGCATTCTGCGTGATGCCACCGGCAGCTTCAGCTCCGGGCTGTGGTTCGTCGCCGGGCTGCTGGTGGTGGGCGCGCTGGTGCTGACGCGGATCCCAATGACCCGCCAGGACAGCCTCGGGCGCGATCCGGGGATGGCGGCACAGAAGATCCACTGAGGAGGAGCTATGTGCCAGAGCCCCGTCGCCAATATCGATATCAGCAAAGAGTACGACGAAAGTCTGGGCACCGACGATGTGCACTATCAGTCGTTCGCCCGCATGGCGGCCTTTTTTGGCCGCGACATGCAGGCGCATCGTCACGACCAGTATTTTCAGATGCACTTTCTTGATACCGGGCAGATAGAACTCCAGCTCGACGATCATCGCTACTCGGTGCAGGCTCCGCTGTTCGTCATTACCCCGCCGTCGGTGCCACACGCGTTTATCACCGAATCCGACAGCGATGGCCACGTTCTGACGGTACGCGAGGATCTCATCTGGCCGCTGCTGGAGGTGCTCTACCCCGGCACGCGAGAAGCGTTTGGCCTGCCGGGGATCTGCCTGTCGCTGGCCGATAAGCCCGAGGAGCTGGCGGCGCTCAGGCACTACTGGCAGCTGATTGCCAGGGAATCCACCGGGCAACTTCCTGGGCGCGAGCATACCCTGGTGCTGCTCGCGCAGGCGGTCTTTACCCTGCTGCTGCGTAACGCCAGGCTCGACGACCACGCTTCAGGCGGCATGCGCGGTGAGTTAAAACTGTTCCAGCGCTTTACCCAGTTGATTGACACCCACTATCACCAGCACTGGACGGTGCCGGACTACGCCTGTGAACTCCACCTGACCGAATCCCGCCTGACCGATATCTGCCGCCGCTTCGCCAACCGTCCGCCGAAGCGGCTGATATTTGACCGCCAGCTGCGCGAAGCCAGACGGCTGTTGCTCTTTTCCGACAGTACGGTCAGCGAGATTGCGTGGCAGTTGGGCTTTAAGGATCCGGCCTATTTTGCCCGCTTTTTCAATCGCCTGACGGGTTGCTCGCCCAGCGCGTATCGGGCGCAGAAAGTACCGGTGTCGTAATCCCCCGGTGGCGCTACGCTTACCGGGGCTACGGTCCGTAGGGCGGGTAAGCGTAGCGCCACCCGCCTAAAAGCCGCACAGATCACAAAACCACATCTCACCCGAAAAGTACCTGCCGTTGTCCCAATCGTCCCTTCACGTTCCGCCCCTCTCACGCTTCAATTAAACAACAAAAACAAAACATAAATTTAACAAATCAATTCCGATACGAGGTCCCTATGAAGCCTGAAGAGTTCCGCGCTGATACCAAACGCCCGTTAACCGGCGAAGAGTATTTAAAAAGCCTGCAGGATGGCCGCGAGATTTATATCTACGGCGAGCGCGTTAAAGACGTCACCACCCATCCGGCGTTTCGCAATGCGGCGGCCTCCATCGCGCAGATGTACGACGCGCTGCACAAACCGGACATGCAGGACACGCTGTGCTGGGGCACCGACACCGGCAGCGGCGGTTACACCCATAAGTTCTTCCGCGTGGCGAAAAGCGCCGACGACCTGCGTCAGCAGCGGGACGCCATCGCCGAGTGGTCTCGCCTGAGCTACGGCTGGATGGGACGCACGCCGGACTACAAAGCCGCGTTCGGCTGCGCGCTCGGCGCAAACCCGGCCTTCTACGGCCAGTTCGAGCAAAATGCCCGTAACTGGTATACCCGCATTCAGGAAACCGGCCTGTACTTTAACCACGCTATCGTCAACCCGCCTATCGACCGCCACAAACCGGCGGACGAGGTGAAAGACGTCTATATCAAGCTGGAAAAAGAGACCGACGCCGGGATCATCGTCAGCGGCGCCAAAGTGGTTGCCACCAACTCCGCGCTGACCCACTACAACATGATCGGCTTTGGCTCCGCGCAGGTGATGGGCGAAAACCCGGACTTTGCGCTCATGTTCGTCGCGCCAATGGACGCCGAAGGGGTGAAGCTGATCTCCCGCGCCTCCTACGAGATGGTGGCTGGCGCTACCGGCTCGCCGTACGACTACCCGCTCTCCAGCCGTTTTGATGAGAACGACGCGATCCTGGTGATGGATAATGTACTGATCCCATGGGAAAACGTGCTGATCTACCGCGATTTCGACCGCTGCCGTCGCTGGACCATGGAAGGCGGTTTTGCCCGCATGTACCCGCTGCAGGCCTGCGTGCGTCTGGCGGTGAAGCTCGACTTCATCACCGCCCTGCTGAAAAAATCGCTGGAGTGTACCGGCACCCTGGAGTTCCGCGGCGTGCAGGCAGATCTCGGCGAAGTGGTCGCCTGGCGCAATATGTTCTGGGCGCTGAGCGACTCCATGTGTTCCGAAGCCACGCCGTGGGTGAATGGCGCGTACCTGCCGGATCACGCGGCGCTGCAAACCTATCGCGTGATGGCGCCAATGGCCTACGCGAAGATTAAAAACATCATCGAACGCAACGTCACCAGCGGGCTGATCTACCTGCCATCCAGCGCACGGGATCTGAACAACCCGCAGATCGATCAGTATCTGGCGAAGTACGTGCGCGGCTCCAACGGCATGGATCACGTCGAACGCATCAAGATTTTGAAGCTGATGTGGGATGCCATCGGCAGCGAATTTGGCGGCCGTCACGAGCTGTATGAGATCAATTACTCCGGCAGCCAGGACGAAATTCGCCTGCAGTGTCTGCGCCAGGCGCAAAGCTCCGGCAACATGGACAAAATGATGGCGATGGTCGACCGCTGCATGTCTGAGTACGACCAACACGGCTGGACGGTGCCACACCTGCACAACAACAGCGATATCAACATGCTGGACAAGCTGCTGAAATAACGCAGCGGGAGGTTTCAATGCATTCAGATGAACAACGCCTGCGTTTTCGCGACGCCATGGCCAGCCTGTCGGCCGCGGTGAATGTCATCACCACGGCGGGCGATGCCGGACGCTGCGGGATCACCGCCACTGCCGTCTGCTCGGTAACGGATTCCCCGCCGTCGATTATGGTCTGTATCAACGCCAACAGCGCCATGAACCCGGTGTTTCAGGGCAACGGCAAACTGTGCGTGAATGTGCTCAACCACGAGCAGGAGATCATGGCTCGCCACTTCGCCGGTATGACCGGGATGGCCATGGAGGAGCGCTTTACCCTCTCCTGCTGGCAGAAAGGTCTGCTGGCGCAACCGGTGCTGAAAGGGGCGCTGGCAAGCCTGGAAGGCGAGATAAGTCAGGTGCAAACCATCGGCACGCATCTGGTTTATCTTGTTGAAATTAAAAATATCATCCTCAGTGAAGAGGGCCACGGCCTGATCTATTTCAAACGCCGTTTCCACCCGGTAATGATGGAGCCGGAAGCAGCCGTATGATCCCCTCTCGCGCTGGCCCTCCTGAGGCCAGCGCGCCTTTCTGCAAAAATTCCTAAGGTTTCCGCTAAATCACGCCGTTATATAGCCATAAGAGAAATTTTCTGTGCCTGAATACTGACACGCTGTGTCAGTGCTACCCGCATCATTCAGCGCATACCCTAATATACAGGAAGACCTTATGGCTAAAACGACGCGGAGCCGCTCGGCTGAACGTCTGGTCGATATTCTCCTTGAGCTACATTTAAACGGTGTGATAAACCGCAGTGCGCTGATGGAGAAATTTAATATTACCGAGCGTACCGTCTACCGGGATTTAAATGCGCTCTCCCCGATTGTGGAACATACCGGAAACGGGCTATATCGACTGATCCATTCCGCTCAATCGCCCGGCGGACAAGGATTACACCATACCCTTGCTAACTTCCTGAATGCTGATAGCTTTTTCCCCGAAAGAAACGCGGAGTTTTGGGAGAAACTCGAAAACCGCGTTGACGAAAATCATATTCTTATTCTCGCCAACGAGGCGGAGCACACGGCGGAACGTGATATTCGTCGCCATTTATCCAACATTGAAAAATCGATTAAAAACTGTAATGTTTGCCAGATCGTTTATAAAGGCAAAACCCGGCTGATTAACCCCTATAAACTCATTAACAAAAAAAATATATGGTATTTACAAGCTACCGAAAATAGCCGGTTAAAATCCTTCTCATTGAGTCAGATTCGCTGGCTTGATATTCAGAAACGCACCTTTACGCCGGACGAAAATGTGATCGGGCTGTTGGAAAACAACCTCGATCCGTGGGTATCGGAAGATACTTTCGAGGTGAAAATATTTATTAAGGATAATATTTCACACTACTTCCTGCGCCGCGATCTCCTCCCGGCACAAGAGCTGCTGGAGGAGCAACACGACGGCGTGACGCTGCGCTGTCAGGCAGCACATGAAAACCAGATCCTGCCGCTGCTGTTCTACTGGTTACCCAACATTCAGATCCTGGAGCCAGCCTGGCTTAAGGAAAAGCTGGTTAAAACGCTGGAAGGCTACCTGGCGGGGAGCGCAGCCACGGTAACCGGGTGATCTGTATCACATTATTTCTCCCGCTGGCGGCGAGCCTGAACCACTCGCCGCCCCCTTTGACCGCTCACCAGGCACTTTCAACCACTCACCCATTTTCTTCCCTTTACGCGCGCAAGCTTCTGGCACGATCGCTCCAGCATTACTCAATACCTCCTCACAACGAACCCTGACCCTTTTTTCTTTACATAAAAAACCAGGTCTTACTATGGATACTAAAAAACTACTGAAGCACGTGCCCTGGGCCTTACTCGGGATCCTCGGCGCTTTCTGTCTGGCGGTTGTCGCATTACGCCGGGGCGAACACGTAAGCGCCCTGTGGATCGTGGTCGCGTCGGTTTCCGTCTACCTTGTGGCTTATCGCTACTACAGCTTATACATCGCGCAGAAGGTCATGAAACTCGACCCGACGCGTGCCACCCCGGCGGTCATTAACAATGACGGCCTGAACTACGTGCCAACCAACCGCTATGTGCTGTTTGGTCACCACTTTGCCGCCATTGCAGGCGCTGGCCCGCTGGTCGGCCCGGTACTGGCCGCGCAGATGGGCTACCTGCCGGGTACCCTGTGGCTGCTCGCTGGTGTAGTGCTGGCGGGTGCAGTGCAGGACTTTATGGTGCTGTTTATCTCCTCGCGCCGTAACGGTTCGTCGCTGGGTGAGATGATCAAAGAAGAGATGGGCCGCGTGCCGGGTACCATCGCCCTCTTCGGCTGCTTCCTGATTATGATCATCATCCTCGCGGTGCTGGCATTAATCGTGGTGAAAGCGCTGGCTGAAAGTCCGTGGGGCGTCTTTACCGTCTGCTCTACCGTGCCGATTGCGCTGTTCATGGGGATCTACATGCGCTTCCTGCGCCCTGGCCGCGTCGGCGAGGTGTCGGTCATTGGTATCGTGCTGCTGGTTGCCTCTATCTACTTCGGCGGTGTGATTGCGCACGACCCGTACTGGGGTCCGGCGCTGACCTTTAAAGACACCACCATCACCTTTGCCCTGATTGGTTACGCGTTTATTTCTGCCCTTCTGCCGGTATGGCTGATTCTGGCTCCGCGTGACTATCTGGCGACCTTCCTGAAAATCGGCGTCATCGTCGGGCTGGCGATCGGTATTGTGATCATCAACCCTGAACTGAAAATGCCGGCGGTGACCCAGTACATTGACGGTACCGGTCCGCTGTGGAAAGGCGCCCTGTTCCCGTTCCTGTTTATCACCATCGCCTGTGGTGCCGTTTCTGGCTTCCACGCGCTGATCTCCTCCGGCACCACGCCGAAGCTGATGGCCAACGAAACCGACGCGCGTTTCATCGGTTACGGTGCCATGCTGATGGAATCCTTCGTGGCGATCATGGCGCTGGTGGCTGCGTCTATCATCGAACCGGGTCTTTACTTCGCGATGAACACCCCGCCGGCAGGCCTGGGCATCACCATGCCAAACCTGCATGAGATGGGCGGTGACAACGCGGCGCTGATTATGGCGCAGTTGAAGGACGCCAGCGCCCACGCGGCGGCGACCGTCAGCTCCTGGGGCTTTGTGATTTCGCCTGAGCAGATCATGCAGACCGCGAAAGACATCGGCGAACCGTCCGTGCTGAACCGCGCCGGTGGCGCACCGACGCTGGCGGTAGGTATTGCACACGTGTTCCACAAAGTGCTGCCATGGGCGGACATGGGCTTCTGGTACCACTTCGGTATTCTGTTCGAAGCACTGTTCATCCTCACCGCGCTGGACGCCGGTACCCGTGCAGGCCGCTTTATGCTGCAGGATCTGTTGGGTAACTTCGTGCCGTTCCTGAAGAAAACCGACTCGCTGGTGGCGGGCGTGCTGGGTACTGCGGGCTGCGTTGGCCTGTGGGGTTACCTGCTGTACCAGGGCGTTGTTGACCCACTCGGCGGCGTGAAGAGCCTGTGGCCGCTGTTCGGTATCTCTAACCAGATGCTGGCCGCCGTTGCCCTGGTGCTCGGCACCGTGGTACTGGTGAAGATGAAACGCACCAAATACATCTGGGTCACCGTTGTGCCTGCGCTGTGGCTGCTGCTCTGCACCACCTGGGCGCTGGGTCTGAAACTGTTCAGCAGCAACCCGCAGCTGGAAGGCTTCTTCTACATGGCTAACCAGTACAAAGCGAAAATTGCCGCCGGTGGCGCGGATCTCACCGCCCAGCAGATTGCCAACATGAACCATATCGTGGTGAACAACTACACCAACGCGGGTCTGAGCATTCTGTTCCTGGTGGTGGTGTACAGCATTATCTTCTACGGCATCAAAACCTGGATGAAAGTGCGTAACGCTGAAGGTCGAACGGACAAAGAGACCCCGTACGTGCCGGTACCGGAAGGCGGCGTGAAGACCTCTTCGCACCATTAATCTACTAATACCCCTCACCCCAGCCCTCTCCCCATAGGGGAGAGGGTGTAAAAGTTCCCTCTCCCCTATGGGGAGAGGGTTAGGGTGAGGGGCTTTTCCTGTCTGGAATCCACAATGTTTGGTAACTTAGGCGAAGCAAAAAAATACCTCGGTCAGGCAGCGAAAATGCTGATTGGCATTCCGGACTATGACAACTACGTTGAGCATATGAAAACCAACCACCCGGATAAGCCCTACATGACCTACACTGAATTCTTCCGCGAGCGTCAGGAAGCGCGCTACGGCGGAAGTGGAGAAGGCGGCGTCCGCTGCTGCTAAAGGAGAGACCATGACCCCGATTGCCGTCACCCTGTTGACCGGTTTCCTCGGCGCCGGTAAAACCACCCTGCTGCGCCACATTCTCAACGCGCAGCACGGTTTCAAAATCGCCGTGATCGAAAACGAGTTCGGCGAAGTCTCCGTTGACGACCAGCTGATTGGCGATCGCGCCACGCAGATCAAAACCCTGACCAACGGCTGCATCTGCTGTACCCGCTCTAACGAACTGGAAGATGCCCTGCTGGACCTGCTCGACAGCCGCGATCGTGGGGACATCCACTTCGACCGCCTGGTGATTGAATGCACCGGCATGGCCGACCCCGGCCCGATTATTCAGACCTTTTTCTCGCATGACATCCTTTGCCAGCGCTACCTGCTGGACGGCGTGATTGCCCTGGTCGACGCGGTTCACGCCGACGATCAGATGAACCAGTTCACCATCGCCCAGTCTCAGGTGGGCTACGCCGACCGCATCCTGCTGACCAAAACCGACGTGGCGGGCGAGAGCGTTAAACTGCGCGAGCGCCTGGCACGCATCAACGCCCGCGCACCGGTATACACCGTGACGCACGGCGATATCGACCTGTCTCAGCTGTTCAACACCAACGGTTTTATGCTGGAAGAGCATGTCACCTCAAAACCGCGTTTTCACTTTATGGCGGATAAGCAGAACGACGTAGCGTCGATTGTGGTGGAGCTGGATTACCCGGTAGACATCAGCGAGGTCTCCCGCGTGATGGAGAACCTGCTCCTGTCGTTTGCCGATAAACTGCTGCGCTACAAAGGCATGCTGTGGATCGACGGCGAACCAAACCGCCTGCTGTTCCAGGGCGTACAGCGGCTGTACAGCGCGGACTGGGACAGACCCTGGGGCGACGAGACACCGCGCAGCGTGATGGTATTTATCGGTATCCAGCTGCCGGAAGAGGAAATCCGGGCGGCGTTTGCGGGGCTGAAGAGATAACCGCCCGGCATTCCCTCTCCCTTTGGGAGAGGGTTAGGGTGAGGGGTAAGAGATAAACTTATTTCACCGCCTCCGGCAGCGTCACAATCCACAGCTCACTGTCAGACTCCGGTTTCTCCAGCGGCTTCACGCTGAGGGTCGTTTTAACCGGCTTATCATCCAGCGTCAGCTTTCCTTCCGCGTTCACCCGATAATCCTTGAGCTTCTTGCCCTCGACCGGATGTTGCATCGCCACCTTCACGCCAAAATCGTTATCGTTCGCCACCGCCAGCGTTTTGCTGTCGATCAGCGCCAGCCCTTCAGCCTTTTCCTGCTGCCAGCCCAGGGCGCGCAGATCAACAACCTGCGTTTTCTGCGCAAGGGTAATGCCGCGCTGTGCCAGGGTTTTCTCATCATCAAACTCCGGATACTCGCCCGGCTTGTCGAAACCTGACAGGTCGCTCGCCTTACTGAGATCGACCTTGTAAATCAGGTTACGCATTCCGTCGTTTTTATCACTTCCCTGTTCGATCAGCAGGATGTGCTGGTTATCGAGCGCCACGATGTCGCCGATTTTAGCGTCGCTGTTTTTGCTGTAAGCCGCGCTGTCGATGGGATAACCGTACATCGCGGTTTTTCCGCTTGCCGGGTCAAAGCTCACCAGACGCGTAAACAGCGCCTTTTTCTTGCTCTTACCGTCGATATCCAGCGTACTTTGCACGGCGGCAATAATACGCCCGTCCGGCATACGGGTGAGGCCTTCAAAGCCGCGGTTCGCCTGACGCCATTTGAGGATATTTGGCAAACCGCCCGCAATTGCTTTTTCCCCTTCCGCCGCCTGCGGACCGTGGATCGCCAGGATTTTCCCTTTACTGTCGATGTTAATCAGGAACGGGCCATACTCATCGCACAGCCAGTAACCGCCTTTACCGTCCGGGGTGATCCCTTCCGTATCCAGCCCGCGATTATCCCCCTTCAGCCTCTTTAACGTGTCGCTGAAGGCCACTTCATTGGTGGATCCAATCACGTCGCTTTCCAGCGGCAGACCGTTGATCGCGCCTTTATCGTCATGCAGAGGACGGGCATCAATGGCCTCCGCTTTGCCGTTTTGTACACGAATCGTCATCAGCAGCGGCGCGAAATCTGGCGTAACGAAAATTTTGGCTTCGTTTTTACCCACTTTCGGTGAATCCGCGTTCGGACCGCGATCGGTAATGGTGGCGAAGGTCAGGGCATCGCCCTGTTTCCCGGTGAACAGCAGGCCAGAACCTATCCCAACCGGAAGGCCGTTCGGGAATGCACTGGCAAATGCGCCGGTGTAGTTCACGTGTGTGCCTTCTGGAAAACTGACGACATAGCGCTCAGCCGTAGGCTGCGCCGCGAGGGCAGAGAAAGAGAGCACACAACCGATTAGCACAGGAATAATTTTTCTTTTCATATTGTTAGCATCCATAAAGTGAAGCTCACACCGTAAAGAAGAAACGTGTCAGGAAAATGACATCGAATGGCAACATTGCGCGGGCCGGAGCGCCAAAGAAATGTAAAGCTCTGTTGTAATCTGTAACAGCGGAAACATTTCTGGAAATTATTAGAAACCCAATTAATTCGCTGCGAACCACTCTTTCTGCTCTCGTTCAGATTATGTTTAGCTAAAAAAATAAACACTTTCTAAACGCCAAATCATTACCCGTTGACGACCTCGCAACCCAACACTCTCGCAACACCACCAAATTAAAAAATTAACAAAACCAGCATAAAACGGCGACTTTCATCACATTTGCAGTCATTAACATCGCTTGTTAAGGTGCGCCCAGATTAAATTGATGACGAGGCATATGAGATGAAAAAACTGAATATCCTTCTGCTGACTGCGTTGACTGCTGTATCGGGTTCTGCACTGGCTCTGGGTGGCAGCGTTGAGCAGGGTAAAAACTTTACCAACCTCAACCTGGAGATGGGTAAATCCTCATCCGGCCTGTATGTGGAAAGCAACTGGCTGAAAAACACCGATGACGGTACGCAGACCGGCGGTGTGGGTGCAGGTTATAACCTGGGTCTTGGCCCGGTCATGCTGAACGCGGGTGCAAAAGCTATCTATATCGGCCCGAAAAAAGGCGATAACGGCGTGGCGTTCCCGATCGGTGGCGGCGTAAACGTTGCCCTGACCGACAGCATTCATCTGTATGGTGAAGGCTACGTGGCACCAGAAGGGATGAACAACAGCGTGAAAAACTACGTTGAAGCCAACGGCGGCGTAAGCTGGACGCCAGTTACACCTGTGACCCTGAAAGTGGGTTACCGCCACGTGAGCGTTGATGGTAAAGACGGTCGTCCAGGCCACACCCTGATTGACGGTGCGTATGTTGGCGGTGGAGTCACCTTCTGATGAAACACCGCATTACCGCGCTTTGCGTTCTGAGCCTCACGCTTCTGCTCACCGGCTGCGTCCAGTACAAATGGGTGAAACCGGGCGTCAGCGACGCTGAAATGAACAAAAAGCTCACGGAATGTGAAGCGCAGGCGCTGATCGATCTGCCCCCGGATAACGTCGTA
Organism: Enterobacter cloacae complex sp. 382A5; assembly: GCF_050031095.1. Taxonomy (NCBI): domain Bacteria; kingdom Pseudomonadati; phylum Pseudomonadota; class Gammaproteobacteria; order Enterobacterales; family Enterobacteriaceae; genus Enterobacter; species Enterobacter cloacae complex sp. 382A5. Next base: position 599,684 of record NZ_JBLGVK010000001.1, on the reverse strand, counting down.
ACCGGTTCGGACTCGGAAAAAACGGATCTGAAGAACAAGAAAAAGGATATTTCCACGAGCTACACGGTTGAAGACGCCAATGAGGATCGCAGGGCGACCCTCGTAGACAGCTGCATGTTCAAAAGCGGCTGGGATAAAATTGAAGTGCAATAATCTCTAAAAAACCTGCCTACTGGCAGGTTTTTTATTGCTGCTTACTTACGCACCACCACCAGCTTCTGGTTCACAAACTCTTTGATCCCCAGATCCGACAGCTCGCGTCCGTAACCGGAGCGCTTCACGCCGCCAAACGGCAGCTCTGGCGCGGTATCGGTGAGCCAGTTGATATACACCATCCCGGTCTCAATCCGTGACGCCATTTTCTTCGCGCGTTCAATATCCTGACTGAACACCGCACCGCCCAGTCCGTAGTGGGAGTCGTTCGCCAGGGCGACCGCCTCGTCATCGTTTTTCACCACATACATCTGCGCCACCGGGCCGAAGAACTCCTCGAAGTACGCCGGGTTGTCGCGGGAGATATTTGTCAGGATCGTCGGCTCGAAGAAGCTCCCGTCGCGCTGCACCGGTTTACCACCATAGTGTAACGTCGCGCCCTTTTTCACCGCCTCGTTGACCTGTTTTGTCAGCGTTTCGAGCGCATCTTTAGACGACAGTGGCCCAAGCGTGGTGCTTTCATCCAGCGGGTCGCCAATTTTCACCTGCTTAAAGGCGTCGGTGAATTTGCTCAGGAAGGCATCGGCAATTTTCTCATGCAGGATAAAGCGCTTCGCTGCGGTACAGACCTGACCGGCGTTGTTAAGTCGCGCGTTCACGCCTGTCTTCACCGCTTTATCAAGATCCGCGTCGTCCAGCACCACGAAAACGTCGTTACCGCCCAGCTCAAGGGTGGATTTCTTGATGTGCTTCGCCGCCTGCGCGGCCACCACGCTGCCCGCTTTCTCAGAGCCGGTTAGCGCGGCCCCCTGTACGCGATCGTCAGCGATGATGTTCGCCACCTGCTCAGACGAGATAAAGAGATTGGTCCATGCCCCTTCCGGCGCCCCTGCCTCACGCACCAGATGAGCAAAGGTTTCGGCACAGTGCGGCACGATGCTGGCATGTTTAGCCAGCACCGGGTTACCCGCCGCCAGGTTAGGTGCCAGAACACGCATCAGCTGATAATACGGGAAATTCCACGGTTCCACGGCCATCAGCACGCCGATGGGGTGATGCTCCACCCACGCTTCTCCGAGTTCAGACGGGTACTTCACCGGGGCCAGGAACTGCTTCGCGTTATCGGCATAGTAGCGGGCGATTTGCGCGCACAGCTTCACCTCACCGCGGCTTTGTTCGATGAGCTTACCCATCTCCTGACTGGCAATTTTAGCCAGCTCCTCGGTGCGTTCGTCGATCAGGTCAGCAAGCTTATGCAGCACCGGCAGGCGCTGTTCAATGTCGCCTTTCGCCCACTGCGAATGGTAAAGGGCGTCGGCCGCTTTCAGCGCCGCTTCGATATCCGCGTCGGTATGAGAGGGATATTCTTTGATGAGCTGGTTGGTGGCAGGATTTACTGTCTGATAAGCCATATCGAATCTCCATGTTTTACCGCTTAGGGTAGTAAGGGTAGACAACATGACGGGTGATGGACGTAAAGTTGGGTATATCCGGAAGGTTCTTAGTAGGGCCAGGGCATGGTATAAAAATGTCGTGACAGGAGCGCCTATGACCCATACCCGACACATCCGCCAGACCTTTAACCGCCTTCCGGGCCTTGAGCTGCGCAGCACGTGGCAGAGTACCGTGGCGTATAAACGTCATTGTCACCCCCAACTCTCGATTGGCGCGATAGTGGAAGGCCAGACCTGCTGCCGGTGCAACGACACGCAGTACATCCTCCACCCCGGCGATCTCATCGTGATCCCGGCGCATGTGCCGCACAGCTGCAACCCCGTTGCGGGCCAGCCCCGCAGCTATCACATGCTCTATATCGACACGGATTATCCCCTGGCAGAACAGGTCATTCGCGACAGCACGCTGTTTGCTCTTTACCAGAACGTTGTTGAGAACATGTCGGCTAATTCCCTGAACATGCTGATTTCTGCCCTTCCGCTCTGCGCCAGCCGCACGGGTGAACTACGTACAACCAGCCAGCACATCCAGCAGGCGTTTCTTGCCGATTTAACCAGCCCGCCGTCACTCGACGACCTTGCCCACCGCTTCTCGCTGCGCAAAGAGACGCTGATCCGCACCTTCAGGCAGGACACTGGCCTGACGCCGGGCAGCTTTCTCAACATCTCCCGCGTGGAATACGCCAAAGCGCGGCTGCGTGCCGGGGATGATATTGCCGATGTCGGCTACCAGAGCGGATTTGCCGATCAGAGCCATTTTCATAAGACCTTTGTGAGCTATACCGCCGCCACGCCGCGCCAGTACGCCACGGGCCGATCAATATCGGACAATAAATAGCGTTTGCATCGCCGTAGTCTGACCTCGGTTTTTTACACAGAGGTTGCTATGGAACTGTTATTCCCTTCCGCTTTTCTCGCTCTGGCGCTGGCGCATTTTGTCGCCCTGTTAAGCCCGGGCCCGGATTTCTTCCTGCTGGTGGGCTACGCGGCGCGCTACCGGGTCCGCGGCAGCGCCGGGCTGTGCCTCGGCATCGCTGCGGGCAACGGGTTGTATATCCTGCTGGTGATTATTGGCTGGAGCGCGCTGCGCCAGTTTACGTGGCTGTTTACCCTTATCGAGCTTTGCGGGGCGCTGTATCTGCTGTGGATCGGTTCGCATCTGGTGCGCAGCCGCCCGCAAGCACTGGCGCTGAATGAAACCCACCAGCGCTTCCCTTCACTGCGTAAGCAGATCCTGCTGGGACTCGGCTCGGCGTTGTTAAATCCAAAGAACGCCCTGTTCTATCTGGCGCTGATGACGGCGCTACTGGGGCCAAACGTCACGCTGCTTCAGCAGGCGACCTGCGGCGTCTGGATGGTGCTGGTAGTGCTGGTGTGGGATCTGGCGCTGGTATCACTGATGGGGCTGCCCGCGGTGCAACAGAGGCTCAGCCGTTCGCTGTGGCTAATTGAGCGGGCGGCGGGGGTTGTACTAATGGGGTTTGGCGGGTGGGTACTGTGGCGACTGCTGGAGCTGATAAGCTGAAATAAGGGGCAGCCCAACGCTGCCCGTGGTCTATTTTTTGTTTTGATCGCGCAGCATCGCTTCACGCAATATGGCGTTTAGCCGCGTCTGGTAACCCTTTCCAGGCCGTTTCAGCCACTCCATCACGTCGGCGTCAATGCGTACAGATGCCTGCGTTTTAAGTGGCCGATAGAACTTCCCTCGCACCGCCCCGGACCACTGTTTATCGTCCGTGGCAGGAATATCGCTGTAATCGATTTCTGCTTCTGGTTTTTCAGCTAATGCTTTTAGCTCAGCGTCACGACGAGCGCTAACCTCAGGCGAACTACCTCGTTTATGTTTAACGATGCTCATAACGGTTCCTCTCTTTACGGTCCGCCTTACGTGCGCTAATGATACGAATAATTTCGCCTCCGCTTTCGAAACGTACCGTATGTGCGACCAGGATAACAATGACGCCTTGCACAAGGCCGATGGTTTGCCAGCGAAACTCACCGTTCTCATAGCGATCCTGAACAGACAAATGATAAGGATCGTCGAAAACCAGAACCGCATCCTCAAAGCGTATGCCATGTTTTTGCTGGTTACTTTTCGCCTTATCGCTATCCCACTCATACTCCGTTGGCATAGTGTACCCTTCCCTGATTGTATATACAAAAAAGCATATACAAACTGCGCAAGGATTAAACCCATTAAGCAAAAGCGGTGTTTAATTTCGGAAGGCAGATTCCAGAAGCGAAGATGGTGTAACGCTCCCGTCTTTGCACTTTCCCCCCGTCTCCCTCTATCCTTAACCCATGGAAAAAATTGCTGAACTCAAACGCGCCAAGCTGCTGGCGCTGTCGCTGCTGCTGATTGCCGTCGCGGCGTTTATCACTACCCTGTTTCTGCCGCAAACCTTCTGGGTGCGCGGCGTGAAGGCCATTGCCGAGGCGGCGATGGTTGGTGCGCTGGCGGACTGGTTTGCGGTCGTCGCGCTGTTTCGCCGGGTGCCCATTCCGTTTATCTCGCGCCATACGGCGATTATCCCGCGCAATAAAGACCGGATTGGCGATAATCTCGGCCAGTTCATGCAGGAGAAGTTTCTCGACACCCAGTCGCTGGTGGCGCTGATCCGCCGTTATGAGCCGGCGCAGATGATTGGCACCTGGTTTAGCAAGCCCGACAATGCCCAGCGTGTCGGACAGCATCTGATTCAGGTGATGGGCGGTTTTCTTGAGCTGACCGACGACGGGCGTATTCAGCGCCTGCTCAAACGCGCGGTGCATAAGGCCATCGACAAGGTCGATTTCACCGAAACCAGCGCAGTGATGCTGGAGAGCATGACCAAAAACAACCGGCATCAGGTACTGCTGGACGCCATCATCAACCGCCTGATCACCCTGATTCAACGCGATAGCACGCGGGAATTTATTTCAGACCAGATCGTCCACTGGCTTAAAACCGAGCATCCGCGCAAGGCGATGGTGCTGCCCACCGAGTGGCTGGGCGATCAGAGCGCGGAGATGGTGTCGAACGCGGTGAATACCCTGCTGGACGACGTCAGTCATGACCGCACCCACCAGATCCGCCAGGCGTTCGACCGCGCCACGCTGAAGCTTATCGACAACCTGAAAAACGATCCGGAGATGGCCGCAAAGGCAGAGAACATCAAGCATTACCTGAAGAACGACGACGCGTTCAACCGCTATCTGGGTGAGATGTGGGCTGACCTGCGCCAGTGGCTGAAGGCGGATATGCAACGTGAGGATTCCCGCGTGAAGCAGCGCATCGCCAACGCCGGGCAGTGGTTTGGTGAAACGCTACTCGGTGACGACAGCCTGCGGGCATCGCTCAATGAGCATCTCGAGCAGGCGGCACACCGCGTGGCACCGGATTTCGCTGCGTTTCTCACCCGTCATATCAGCGACACGGTAAAAAGCTGGGACGCCAAAGATATGTCCCGCCAGATCGAGCTTAATATCGGCAAAGATCTGCAGTTTATCCGCGTCAACGGCACCCTGGTGGGCGGGACGATTGGCCTGATGCTGTTTTTACTTTCGCAACTGCCCGCCGTGCTTGCGCATTACTCCGTTTTGGGTGGTGCAATGACGTAGCGCGTCGCCTCAAAGCGATTGAGGATTAAGTGCACCAGAAACACCATCGTCAGCGTCGCCACCAGAGAAAAGGTCACCGAGGTGATGCGGTAGAGATCGCTGAACACCAGGTCGCTGTCCGGGTGCATGTTCTGACCGAACATAATCCCGATGGTGGTGATGCTGGCAAACCCAACGCCGGCTCCCACCTTCTCCATCACATGCAGACGCGCACCAAACGCCAGCCCGAGGCCGATAAGCGGCATCATCAGTAGCATGTGGCTGCTGTGATCGTAGAGGATAAGCTGCACCACCAGAATATAGAGACAGCCCAGCACCACGCCAGCCACGCGCCAGATAGAGCTCATCACCGCGCCGCGATAGTGCATCGGGAAGAGAATCAACACACCGGCCATCAGCGCCGAAAGCGAATCGCTTAAATCGCTTATCTGGAAGATAACAAAAATCATCGTCGCAACGGTGCCGGAGAGCAGAGACTCGTGCCGCACGCGGGCATCATCTTTCTCGATCAGCGGCGGCGGCTTGCGTGGCTCAACGTCCGGCAGGAGGTAGTTCATCAGCGCGCTCAGGCATACCGCCATCACACTCGCTTCAATGTTGGAAAACAGCAGCGTGTGCCAGTCGGTGGTGGGATAGCTCATAAAGTTGAGCATCACGCTCTGGCACACCACGCCCATCGACCCGAACAGGAACAGCGGCCCCTTACTCATAAAGCGAAAACGCATGACATACAGGGCAAAAACTACCAGCGTCATGATCACCGGCCACTGGGACAGATAGCCGATAATAACCACCATTTCGACGCAGTTTAGCGATGCGCTGAAGATAAACTGCTTCGCCACATGGCGGTTAAAGACCGGCACCAGCGACAGCAGCATGATGGGGTAGACCACATAAAACACGCCGTAGCTGGTGTTATAGAAACTTGAAATACTCAGCGCGATCATCCCGGCAAAGACGATGCGCAGGGTCTGGCGAAAGTCATTGGCCGTATAGACGATGTTGCCGTGCGGGGTAAAGACCCGCGCCAGCGTGCTAATAGACATAGTGGAGCAGGCTCACCAGGTGGATTTGCATCCCGGAGAAGAAGCGCGCAAACGGCCCTTCGCTGTTGTAGAGCTGCACGGTGGCACGAGCGCCGGTCGGGAGCGGTTTCGGCAGCGTCTCATCCAGCGCCACGTGAATGCGCATTCGCTGAGCGTCGCGCACCCAACGGTTGGAGGTTTCCGGCGCGGACAGTTCGCCGCTCACCGCCTCCTGTCCGGCAAGGATCCCCGCATCGCTGCTGGTCACGTGGGCGCGGAAAACCTGTCCCGGAAAGGCGTCAAATACCACGGCGGCATCGGTCCCCTGATGGGTATGGCGCAGACTCTTCTCACGAAAATCGGCCACAATATCGGTCTGATTATTCACCAGCGCCAGCGCCGCCGAACCGGACGAGGCATAAAACCCGGGGCTTAGCTGCAGGTTGCTGACCGTGCCGTTCGCCTGGGCGTAAACCTTCGTCCAGCCGAGGTTGAGCTCCGCCTCATCAAGCGCGTTACGGTATTTTTGCAGCGTCACGTTGCGGTGCTCTTCCCGCTCGCCACGCTGGATGCGCAGGTTATGGATGTTCGCCTGAATCGAGCTCACGGACTGCTCGCTGCTCTGCCAGGTGGTACGGACCTTATCCAGATCCGCCTGCGAGACGTTCTGTAACGTGCTCAGCTTCTGGTAGCGGTCAAAGGTCACTTTGTCGTTACGCGCGGTCAGCACGGCGGTTTTCAGGCTGGCCTGGGCGGCGGCGATCTGCGCGTCCAGCTGTTCATTGGACAGGCGTGCCTGCTCAAGCGCGATTTGCGCCGCTTCCACTTTATTGCGAAACGGCGTGTCATCCAGCTCAAACAGCAGGTCGCCCCGCTTCACCTGGCTGTTGTTGTGTACGTGCACGGCCGACACATACCCGGAGACGCGCGGAGAAACCGGCGTCACCACGCGCATGACGGTGGAGTCCGGCGTCAGCGGGATCCAGATATCGGCGACGACAAAGTAGACAAACATCAGCAGGAAAGAGGCAATACTCACCCTTACCCAGCGGGCAAACTTTTGTTCAGGAGTCATTATTTTTCGGTCTTGTTATCTTCTTCGCGGATTGTCCGCAAATTGCAGGCGATTTGATTCAAGGTGGCGCTGAAAATTTCGATATGCTCAGGCGCGATGTTTTGCGATACGCGCGTCTGGTACGTCTCAATCACCTGGGTGAGCCTTTTTAGGATGGCTTTTCCCTCAGGCGTCAGCGTCAGAAGCCGGATGCGCTTGTCATAAGGCGATACGGTGCGCAGCAGGTATCCCTGCTTTTCCAGCTGTGTCAGGGTGCGCATCAGCGGCGGCAGTTCAATGCCCTGCACCTCCGCCAGCTCACTCACCGAGACGTTATCCCCCAGTTGATGAAGCTGCATCATTACCGTCCAGCTCGACTGGGTTAACCCGGTATCGAGAATGGCGTCGTCAATAACGGCGCGCCACTGGCGCACAATCATCGCCATCCGCATGCCCATCGGCCTGCGGCAAAACAGTTGTTCTTCACTCATGGGGGAACCTCTCGAAACACGTCGTCAAGATAATAGTTATCAGGGTAAGTATCAAGAAACGCGAGGCGAAAGAGCAGGAATTGCGAAAGGATATCTCCCTCTCCCGGCGGGCTGAGGGTTCCCCATACAATAATGCCTGCACGGAGGCCCCCCTCTCCCTTAAGGGAGAGGGTTGGGGTGAGGGTACAGCCCGCAGCGGAGTTTAGCGGCTAAAATGTCGGGTAATGGCGCCCTTCCCCGAAGCCGTAAGCACCACTTCCCGATACCCCGCTACCCGCTGGATCCAGCCCTTGCTTTCCAGATGCATGAGCAACGCCGCACCGGCTTCACCGCCCAGATGAAACCGCCGCTCGCTCCAGTCCAGACAGGCGCAACAGGCCTTTCGCCGGGGATGAGTGCTTAACGGGATACCGAGTTTCAGAAACTGCTCCCGGCCATACAGGGTCAGTGCCGAACCGTCTGGCTCCAGCCAACTTTCGGCCTGCATGAAATCGTAGATCTGCACCGCCACCGCGCCCGCCAGATGGTCGTAGCAGGTGCGGGCTTCACGCAGGGCTTTTGGCGCGCTGGTTTCCGGCGGAGAAATGCGGTGCCACGACAGCCCCATCATCTGCTCCACCAGCTCCGCTACGTCATGACCTGCCAGGCGATAATAGCGATGGCGCCCCTGCGACAGGCAGGTAATGAGCTTTCCGTCCAGCAGCCGCGCAAGGTGCCCGCTGGCGGTAGACGGCGCCACATCCGCCGCCGCACTCAGCTCGGTGGCCGTCCACGCCCGCCCGTCCATCAGCGCACAAAGCATTTTCACGCGCGACGGATCGGCCATTGCGGCTGCTACTGCGGCAATGGCCTGCTCCAGCGCTGCGCTGTTATCTGGCGGTAAGCTCGTCTTTAACATAGGTTGCCCAGTGTTCGGTGATTGCTGCGGCCAGCTTATCATTATCCGTCAGCAGAATGAGGTGATTCGCATGGTCGCTGTACTGGGTAAGAATAGACACCCCGCGAGCCGCCAGTGCGGCAGCTATCTCCCCCAGTTCGCCGGGGCGTTCCTGCCGCAGTTTTCTGATGATGGGCCGACGAACCGCTTTCAGGTTAAATCCGGCCTCAAGCAGAACATGGCGGGCTTTTTCGCCGTCTTCCACCAGAAAATGTGCCTCAACGCCGAATACGCCACCGCCTTCCAGTCCAATCCCCTTACTGCCCAACAGCTGACCAAAGCGTGCCAGTTCACCCGGCGTATCGTTAAAAATCACATGAACATCATACATCCGCGTGCCCTCCGTTTTCGGCGCTGTATTCCCGCACCACCTGTGCCACCCGAATGCGGTAGTACGTAAAAATCGACTCCCGCCCCTCGGCCTGCGCGGCCTGATGAAAAACGTTCTGCTTCCAGTTGCGGATAGCCTCTTCGTCCCGCCACCAGGAGAGCGAGAGAATTTTGCCGTCGGTGGTCAGGCTCTGGAAACGTTCGATATCGATAAAACCGTCAATATCCGCCAGCAGGGGTTTAAGTTCGGCCGCGAGCTGCAGGTAGCGCGCCTGATGCGCCGGCGCGGCTTTAGCTTCGAAAATGACTGCGATCATGAAGGTCTCTCCGTTGTGATGGTGTGAAGAGAATGCAGGACAGATGACAAGGATGCTTCGGTATGGAGCGAAGTGTTGTGCCGGATGGCGCTGCGCTTATCCGGCCTACGGTTTTTGTAGGCCCGGTAAGCGTAGCGCCACCGGGCAGGGTTTAACCCACAATCGACTTCGGCTCCATAAACGCTCCAATTCCCCATTCGCCCATCTCGCGTCCCACGCCGGAGTGTTTAAACCCGCCAAACGGGGCTTTTGGCTCATGCGCGAGGGTGTTTACCAGCACGCGCCCGGAAACAATCTGCTGCGCCACGCGACGCGCACGCCCGGTGTCACGCCCCAGCACCATCGCGCTCAGGCCGTACTCGGTATCGTTGGCAATCGCGACAGCCTCTGCCTCGTCCTGATAAGGAATAATGCACAGCACCGGGCCAAAAATTTCCTCACGCGCGATGGTCATCTGGTTGTTCACATCAGTAAACAGCGTCGGGCGCACAAACCAGCCGTCCCGCGTCCCGTCCGGTCGCCCTTCGCCGCCCGCCAGCAGTCTCGCGCCTTCGTCGAGCCCTTTGCGAATATATCCCTGCACCCGCAGCCACTGCTTTTCGCTGACCATCGGGCCAATCTCTGTCGCGCTTTCGCGCGGGTCGCCGGATTTCACCGCCGCCACCGCCTGCGCCAGGGCGATTTCCATCTCGGCCTTGCGCGACTGCGGCACCAGAATACGCGTGCCGGCCACGCACGCCTGCCCGCTGTTCATAAACCCGGCCTGAATCACCAGCGGGATCGCCCGTGCAAGATCGACATCATCCAGCAAAATCGTCGGCGATTTACCGCCTAGCTCCAGCGTGACGCGCTTAAAACTCTCCGCCGCGTTACGCAGGATCGCTTTGCCGGTATTCGTCGACCCCGTAAACGAGATTTTCGCCACATCCGGGTGGCGGCTAATGGTCTCCCCCACCGTCTCACCGCGCCCGGTGATGATATTAAACACGCCCGCTGGCAATGCGGCATCACGCAGCGCCTCGGTAATAATCTGCGTTTGCAGGGCGCTCATTTCGCTGGGTTTGATCACCGCCGTGCAGCCCGCCGCGAGCGCCGCCGCCAGTTTGCCGCAGATAAACCCCGCATCGCTGTTCCACGGCGTGATCAGGCCCGCTACGCCTAGCGGCGTCATCTGCACCGATGCCGCCCCCGCTGAAAATGAAAATTCAAACCCCTCCAGGGCCTCAATCGCCTGGGCAATGACATCGGCCGGATAACTGGCCATCCACGCCGAGCGCGCAGCCGGTGCGCCGTACTCTTCGATTATCGCCTCCAGCAGTTCGTCATGACGGGCGGCAACAGCGGCATGCATACGTGTTAACGCAGCAATCCGTTCCTGTTTTGTGGTTTGCGACCACGCCGGAAACGCCACTTTGGCGGCCGCAATGGCGCGTTCAGCGTCGACCTCATCTGCCAGACGCACCTGCCCTATGACCTGTGCCGTCGCCGGGTTGTATAAATCAAAACGCTCGGTGCCGTGCGGGGTTACAAATTCGCCGTTGATAAAAATCTGTTCGATGTGGTGCATATAAACCTCCTCAGGCTGTGTGGACACAGTCTGGCACGACTACTCCGTTGCGATAATCCACGCTATGCTGCAAGGGTTGTTTCGATTTTCAGGATAATCTATGCATCGTTCAGGTTTGACAGAGCTGGAAGTGGTGATGGCGGTGGTACGACGCGGCAGCTTTCGCGGTGCCGCCCAGGAGCTGGGTATGTCCGCCACGGCGGTGAGTAACGCCATCGCCGGGCTGGAGAGCCGCCTCGAGACGCGTCTTTTTAACCGCACTACCCGCAGCGTGGCGCTCACCGACGCCGGGCAGCGTTATGTGGCGCGCATCGGTCCGGCGCTGCAGGAAATTCGTCAGGCCGGGGAAGAGATCCACAGCGACACCGGCGAACCCGCAGGCACCCTGCGCCTGAACGTGCCGAACAATATTGGCTCCCTGTTTCTGGACCAGCTGCTGATCGACTTTATGATCCGCTACCCGAAAATGCGCGTGGAAACGGTGAGCGAGGCGCGAATGATCGATATCGTCGCCGAAGGCTACGACGCCGGGATCCGCCTTGAAGAAGCGGTGCCGCAGGATATGATCGCCGTACCGCTGACCGGAGAGATCCGCCAGCTCGTGACCGCCACACCGGACTATTTTGCCCGCCACGGTATCCCGCAAACGCCGGAGGATCTGCTGTTGCATCAGGGGATCGGGATGCGCATGGCCCACGGTGGGATCTACCGCTGGGAGCTGGCCCGTCGGGGAGTCCAGTATGCGCTGGCCGTGCCGCCGCGTTTTGCGACATCCGATCTTTTTGCCTCGATCCGCGCGGTCAAAGCGGGGCTGGGGATTGGCTTTTTACCGGAACTCTATATCCGTGATGAGCTGAAAAGCGGGGAACTGGTGAGCGTGTTAAACGACTGGACGCAGCCGTTTGCCGGGCTGCGTCTTTACTATCCAGGCCATCGCCACGTCCCGCCAGGGTTGCGGGCGCTGGTGGCGATGATCCGCGAGCGCGGGATTATTCCAGGTTAGCCTTGTTCAGTCCGTAAGCTGCGTCCAGCGAGCCGGGGGCCATGCGCGAGGTAATGCCTAAACGGTTCCAGGCGTTGATCGCCACGATGGCGAAGTTCAGCTCTGAAATCTCCACGTCAGAAAAGTGTTCCGCCACGCTGCGGTACAACGCGTCGCTCACCCCGTGAACGCCAATCTGGGTCAACGCTTCGGCGAAGGCCAGCGCCGCTTTCTCGCGAGCGCTGAACAGCGGAGATTCGCGCCAGGCCGCCAGGTGGTAAAGGCGCAGTTCGCGCTCCCCGGCAATTTTGGCCTCTTTGGAGTGCATATCCAGACAGAAGGTACAGCCGTTCAGCTGGGAAACGCGAATGTCGATCAGGTGCTTCAGCGCCGGGTCGATAGAGGTTTTCGCCACTTCCATGCTCAGGGCGGACAGCGCGTTGGCAAGGGCTGGAGTGACTTTATGGTGGTTTACGCGAGTGCTCATTGTCTTTCCTCTTATTTACACGGTATGTGTCATGCGATGAGGACAATCTACGCGGGTCATGACATAGTAAAAAGATACAAAAAACATAAAATGAGGTAGGACATGAAGCCGGGCTATCACGACATTTACACCCGCTATCGCGACAACATTACGCGCGGCGTGCTGAAGCCTGGCGATAAGGTGCCCGCCATTCGCGTACTGGCCGAAGAGCTCAAGGTGGCGCGCAAAACCGTCGAAACGGCGTATGCTATTTTAATCGGCGAAGGGTACCTGGTGAGCCAGGGCGCACGCGGCACGCGGGTCAATCCCGATCTCTTGCTGCCCGCGACGCCGGCTCCAGCGGATCACACCACCGGTACACTCCCGGCATCGCTTATCAGCCAGCGTGAACGAGCGGGTTTTCTGCGCCCCGGCATTCCCTCCCTCGACAGCTTCCCCTATAAAAAATGGTTACTGCTGGCAGGCCAGGCGACGCGCTCGATGCGCCCGGAAGAGATGCTCAATCCGCCGGTGCTGGGCTGGTATCCCCTGCGCCAGGCCATCGCCCGCTATCTGAATATCTCCCGCGGGCTCTCGTGTACCGCCGAACAGGTGTTGATCACCAGCGGCTACAGCGGCAGTCTGCGCCTGATCCTCGATACGCTCGCCAGCCGCAGCGACAAAGTGGTGTTTGAAGACCCAGGCTATTTCATGGGCCAGCAGCTGCTTAAGTGGATTGTGCCACGTCTGCACACCGTGCCGGTCGATCGCTGCGGCATCGACACGGAGTACCTGTTGCACCATCACCGCGACGCCCGTTTTGCTATCGTGACGCCCTCTCACCAGAGCCCCCTGGCGGTAACGCTCTCTCTGCCGCGTAAACAGCAGCTTCTCGACTGGGCGAGCCAGAACGGGGCGTGGATTATTGAAGATGATTACGACGGAGAATTTCACTATACCCGCAAGGTGCTGCCGTCGCTGAAAAGCCTCGATCGTCATGATCGGGTGATCTTTATGGGCACTTTCAGTAAAACCATTATGCCCTCCTTACGCATGGGCTACATCGTGATGCCCGCCAGCACGGTTGAGGCATTTACCGACTGCGCGGACATCGTCGCCAGCGGCCAGCCGGTATTGACGCAAAAAATCCTCACCACCTTTCTCAACGAGGGCCATTTTTTCCGTCATCTCAAGAAGATGCGCGCCCTGTACCAGACCCGCCGGGAGTGGATGATTGCCGCCCTGCGTGAGGTATATGGCGATCTGTTTTTCACCGAGCAGAACGACGGCGGAATGCATATCGTGGCGTTTCTGGCGAAAGGCAGCAACGATCGGGAGGTGGCGTGCTGCTGGCAAGCGCAGCAGCTGCAGGTGAATGCCCTTTCAGAGTGGTATCGCGGGTCGGGCAAACGCTACGGGCTGGTGATGGGCTATAACAACGTGCGGTCATATCAGGAGGCGGTGGATTTGCTGGAAAGACCGAAGCGGCAGACACTTACGCTGTTGAGCTAAACATCGCCCGGTGGCGCTACGCTTACCGGGCCTACGGGATCGAGTAGGCCGGGTAAGGCGCAGCCGCCACCCGGCGGCGACGTGACTCACACATCATACCGCGACAATCCAACGTCCTTGAGCTGCTCGTCGCTCATCTGGCTCAGAATGCGGCGGGTACGGTTGATGCGATACCAGTTGCAGATCGTTTTTCCGATCCAGACGAAGACAATAAACGGACGTTTTGAACGATTTTCGTAGAATTCCATGATGCTCTCCTCACCGTGTCTGTGGGGCTATGATCGTGGAAAACGGCTTTAGCAATACAGACTCAAAAACAACTTTTGTTTAACATACAGATCCGCTAAAACGGTATCTGCATGCCGTTTTTTGCGGCAATCTGTACTGGTTTTGTAATCTGTATGGTGACAACAAAGGATACAGCATGACGCGCTACCAACATCTGGCCAATCTACTGGCAGAACGCATTGAACAAGGGCTGTATCGCAGCGGTGAACGTCTGCCGTCGGTACGCGCGCTGAGCCAGGAGCACGGCGTGAGCATCAGCACCATACAGCAGGCCTATCAGATCCTCGAAAACCTGCAGCTCATCACTCCCCAGCCGCGTTCCGGCTATTTTGTGTCTAAGCGCAAGGCCCAGCCGCCGGTGCCGGCCATGACGCGCCCGGTGCAGCGCCCGGTGGACGTCACCCAGTGGGATGAGGTGATGATGCTGCTGGATGCCCGCGCCGACAAAGAGATGATCTCCTTTGGCGGCGGTTCGCCAGACGTTAACCAGCCGAGCCTGAAGCCCTTGTGGCGTGAGATGAGCCGCATCGCACAGCACAACCCCGCCGAAATGCTGAGCTATGACGTACTCGACGGGCGCCTTGAGCTGCGCGAGCAGATCGCCCGGCTGATGCTCGACGGGGGCTCCACCGTGGCGGCGAACGAGATTGTGATCACCAACGGCTGCCACGGCGCGCTCTCCATCGCCCTGCTGTCGGTCTGTAAACCAGGAGACATTGTGGCGGTGGAGTCGCCGTCGTTCCACGGCACCATGCAGATGCTGCGCGGGTTTGACATCAAGGCGATAGAAATTCCGACCGATTCGCAAACCGGGATCAGCATTGAGGCATTAGAACTGGCGCTGGAGCAGTGGCCCATCAAAGCAGTCATCCTGGTGCCCAACTGCAATAATCCGCTTGGGTTTATCATGCCGGAGTCGCGTAAGAAGCAGGTGCTGGCCCTGGCCCAGCGGCACGATATCGTGATCGTCGAGGATGATATCTACGGCGAGCTGGCAGCGGAATACCCGCGCCCGCGGACCATTCACTCCATGGATATTGATGGCCGCGTGATCCTCTGCAGTTCGTTTACCAAAACCGTGGCGCCAGGGTTACGCGTCGGCTGGATTGTGCCGGGACGCTACTACGACCGGGTGATGCACATGAAATACGCCGCGGGCGGGTTTAACGTGCCGGGCACGCAGATGGCGGTGGCGGCGTTTATCCGCGACGGCCATTATCATCGCCACGTGCGCCGTATGCGCCAGATTTATCAGCAGAATATGGAAACCTATACCTGCTGGGTACGGCAATATTTTCCGGCAGACATATGCGTGACGCGCCCGCAGGGCAGTTTTTTGCTGTGGGTGGAGCTACCGGAGAAGGTCGACATGGTGTGCGTCAGCAAGCAGCTGTGCCGGTTGAAGATCCAGGCCGCGGCCGGGTCGCTGTTTTCCGCCTCCGGAAAGTACCGCAACTGCCTGCGGATTAACGTGGCATTACCGCCGACGGATAAGCATCGCGAGGCATTGAAGAAGATGGGTGAAGCGATTGTGATTGCGATGGAGGAATAGTGCGGTTTTTTGCCGGGTGGCGGCTTCGCCTTACCCGGCCTACGCTCTTGCCGTTGTAGGCCCGGTAAGCGCAGCGCCACCGGGCAACAGGCCGCACTACTCGTCGAAATACCAGTACCCCTGGTTAATCAGCCCGGTGAGCTCCTCGACAAACGCCGGGTTGTTCAGCGCATCGCCCAGCTCGGCCTGGCCCAGCTCAGTGTAGCGGCACAGCGCGTCCGCCGCCTTCGCGTCGACTGTCTCGAGCTGTTCGCTGTTGATAAAGAAACTGCCGTTGATATTCAGCACGCGCAGGCCGCTCAGGCGAGACAATCTCTCGCCGCCCTGCAGCGCGTCCAGCACCTCCTCGGGCGCATACGGCGGCTCGGCGGCGGCGATATCCAGCTCGTGACGCGGCGTGGAGACAAAGCTACCGAACCATTTTGTGAAATCATCCGGCTTACCGATCATGTCGATCATCATCTGGCGAATGCGATCGAGCTCGTACTGCTCAATGCGCCCAGGGTGTTCGCGGCAGGTCAGATCCGGATCGCTGTAATGCTCTCCGCCCAGATCGTTTTCCAGCGCGTAATCGGCAAAGCTGCTGATCAGATCGCGGCCGTTTGGCCCCCGGAAACCCACAGAGTAGTTCAGCGCGGTTTCATGGGTGAAGCCGTCGTGCGGGAATCCAGGTGGAATGTAGAGAATATCGCCCGGCGCCAGATCTTCGTCGATGATCGGTTCAAACGGATCCACGTGCAGCAGCGCCGGATGTGGGCAGAACTGACGCATCGGCAGCTTGTCACCCACGCGCCAGCGACGGCTGCCCATCCCCTGAATGATGAACACATCGTACTGATCGATATGCGGGCCCACGCCGCCGCCCGGCACGGAGAAGGAGATCATGAGGTCATCCAGACGCCAGTCCGGCAGCACGCGGAACGGGCGCACCAGCTCCGCCGCCGGCATGTGCCAGTGGTTCACCGCCTGCGCCAGCAGCGACCAGCCGGTTTCGCCCAGGCCGTCAAAGTGCTCAAACGGACCATTGCTGGCCTGCCATTTGCCGTTGAAATGGCTCACCAGACGGCTATCGACCTCCGGCTCCATCGCCAGGCCTGCCAGCTCGTCCGGGGTAATCGGGTCGACAAAATTCGGGAAGGCATTTTTCAGCACAACGGGTTTTTTTTGCCAGTATTTCTCAATAAATTCCGGCCAGTTCAGGTTCAGTTGATACGCCATGGATAGCACCAGTGAGAGGGGAAACAGGCGCGATTATAGGCAAGAAGGCAGAGGGGGAACTTGTCATGGGTCAAACCAGCACGCGTAGGTCGGGTAAGGCGTAGCCGCCACCCGACACGTACACGGCGTTAAAAACTTAATCCAGCTTCAGATCGTCATAATGGGTAATCAGTTTACCCACAATGCCGTAATCCAGCGCTTCGGCCGGAGACATCCAGAAGTTGCGGTCGGTGTCTTTTTTCACTTTTTCCAGCGGCTGGCCGGTGGCGTCGGCGATCAGTTTGTTTACCCGGTCCAGCATGCGGATGATCTCGCGCGCTTCAATCTCAATATCCGTCGCCTGACCGCGCACGCCGCCCAGCGGCTGGTGGATCATAAAGCGGGTGTTTGGCAGCGAGTAGCGATGCTCTTTTTTCGCCGCCAGGAAGATGGTGATCCCGGCGCTCGCCACCCAGCCGGTACCGATCACGTGCACGTCCGGGCGGATGAACTTGATGAAGTCGTGAATGGTATCACCGGCTTCCACGTGACCGCCCTGGCTGTTGATGTACAGTTTGATCGGATCGTTGCTCACGCTTTGCAGCAGGATCAGCTGGGTGATGACTTTCTCTGCCAGCGCCTGGTTGATTTCACCGGAGATAACAATCGAGCGGGATTCCAGCAGCTTCTGCTGCAGTGCGCTCTGTGTCCCTTCCGCTTTATCCTTATCGCCGTCTTTCAGTGTGTAGTGCATTGTTATGTCCTCAGCATTTAGCGCTCAAAACCAGAGTGTAGCCTGTTTTACCCGTGAAAGTCCTCAGGCGCACACAATGCGAATGTCCTGGGCCGCAAACGCGTCGACAACGCCCTGTTCCAGCGCCTCTTCTACCACCAGCACATCAATGTCCTGACACGTCGCCACCACAAAGCGCGCCACGCCGGGAAGTTTGTCTGCCGTCAGGGCCACGATGGTCTGGTTGCTCTGGGCGATAACCGCCTTTTTGAATTCGCAGTCGGCAAAGTCAAAGCCGGTGAGTCCCATTTGCGGATCCATCGCGCAGCCGCCAATAAAGGCCTGATCGAAGATAATGCCCTGGATCTGACCCGCGGCCGTGGCACCCACCGACCCGCCTGATGCCCGCTGGATCTGCCCGCCGGTGATGATCACCTCGCACAGGGGATGGCGCAGCAGTTCCGTGGCGATGGCCGGGGAGTTGGTCACCACCGTGACGTTGAGATCCGCCGGGAGCGCTTTCGCCAGCGCCAGGTTTGTTGTCCCCGCGTCGATAAAAATGCACCCGCCCGCCTGAACCAGCGTTGCTGCTTTCTGCGCGATTGTGTGCTTTTCTGCACTTATTTTCTGCTCGCGGCTTAAAAAATTACCCGCATCCGGAAGCTGAAGCACCGCGCCGCCGTAGACCTTTTTGCAATAGCCCTCTTTGCTAAGTTCATGTAAATCACGGCGAATAGTGTGCTCGGATACGTTCATCTGGCTCGCCAGCTCGGTACAGACCACCCTTCCGCTCTTCTGAAGGATCTGGCGGATCCGCGCTTGTCGCTGTTCAGGAAAAGCTGCATAATCGAGCATTGAAAGTCCTTTAAAAATTCTAATCGAGTATCAATGCGCATAATGTTGCATAACCGCGCAACACAAACAACGAGGGTTACAATGAATATTGCACATGTCGCACTCTGGACCCGCAGCCTTAACGCCCAGGTTCAGTTCTGGGAAACGGTGTTTAATGGCCGCAGCAACGCACGCTACGTCAGTAAAAATCGTCCGGGCTTTGAGTCCCATTTTATTACCCTGGACGAGGGGCCGACGATTGAGCTGATGACCATTCCGGATCTGCCCGACGCGCCTGCCCACCCGGAATTTATCGGCTGGGCGCATATCGCCATCAACGTCGGCGGAAAAGCACAGGTGGACAGCATGGCGGCACTGGCCAGGGCAAACGGCACGCTGCTTAGCGCCCCGCGTATGACCGGGGACGGCTTCTATGAAGCGGTAATCGCGGACCCGGACGGCAATCGCATTGAGCTTGTCGGTGCATAAAAACAGCGTTTCGTTCCTTCACCGCCCCTGCTCCGGCTCGCTATACTTCATATGGTTATCATATTGTTAAATGATAATGATATTTAATGTGTTAAGATGAAAGTCAGCATAAACAGTCTCTTACGTAACCAAAGGGACGGTTTGCATCCTCGACATTTAAATCAGCACCGGGGCGGTGAATGGAACACATTGTGTATGTGGTTGATGACGATGACGCCGTCAGGCAGTCCGTGACCGGGCTACTGGAATCGGCAGACCTGAACGCTATCGGCTTTTCATCGGCAGAAGCATTTCTTCAGCACCGCTTCGAGGATCTGCCTTCGTGCGTGATCCTCGATATGCAAATGCCCACCATCTCCGGTTTTGAGGTGGCTGATGCCCTCAGGGACAGCGGGCGTGAGATCCCGATTATTTTCCTCACCGGCCACGGCACCATCCCGATGTCGGTTCGTGCCATCAAAGGCGGGGCCTATGAGTTTCTGACCAAACCGGTTGAATCCGCCGCGCTTATCGACGCCATTGAATCCGCGCTCCGGCTGGCGGAAAACAACGCCGTGCGTAATAAAGAGCACTACGCCCTGAAGCAGCGCCATATGTCTCTTACCCCGCGCGAACATGAAGTGCTCCAGCTGGCGATAAGCGGCCTGCTGAACAAGCAGATCGCCGCCGAGCTTGGGGTGAGCGAAATCACGGTGAAAGTCCATCGCCGCCGCGTGATGGAGAAGATGCAGGTGCGCTCCGTGGCAGAACTGGTCAGGGTCGTGGAACGCCTGAGCAAAAGTCTGCCAACGGAATAGCCGTTACCCTTCCTGTGCCGCAAGTGGCAGCCTAAAGGCAAAGACGGTGCCGTGCGGCTCCCGGCGGCGCGCGCTCAGTTTCCCGCAGTGCCGCTCAATGATGCTGGCGCTGATGGTCAGCCCCATCCCCATGCCCTGCGCTTTGGTGGAATAGAACGAGTCAAAAATCTTCTCCAGCCGCTCAGGCTCTATGCCGCTGCCGGTATCGGCTATCTCCACCAGCACTCTCCCTTCTGCATTGCTGGTGCTGATGGTGATGGTGCAAGAGCGATCTTTCACCTCGGCCATCGCCTCTACCGCGTTCATCACCAGGTTGAGCAGCACCTGCTGGATCTGCACGCTGTCGCCAGTGATAAAGCTGTCCTGCGCCTGCAAAAGGTAATCGACGCTAATGTGTCGCTGCTCAAGCTCGCTGCGCGACAGCGCAATGATATGGTGGACCAGGTAGTGCAGATCGATGCGTGAGAAGGTCGGATCCTGCTTGCGCGTCAGGGACTGAATGCTGCGGATGATCTCCCCCGCCCGCGCCCCTTCAGCGGCGATCTCCTCCAGCCCTTCACGCACTTTATCCAGCCGGGCTGGCTCCCGGTTGAGCCAGCGCAGGCTCGCCCCGGCGTTGGAGACGATCGACATCAGCGGCTGGTTGATCTCATGGGCAATGGAAGAGGTCAATTGCCCAACGGTGGTCGCCCGGGAAACGCGCGCCAGATCTGCCTGCGCCACCCGCATCGCATCTTCCGCCGCCCGCTGGCTGGTAATGTCGGTGATGATGCCGTAATACTCGTTCACCTCGCTGCCCACGCCCACCGGATCGCCAATCCCGAGAATATAGCGGGTTGAGCCATCGGTACGGTTAATGCGGAACTCCGCCCGCATGGAGAGCCCTTCGCGTACGCTTTGGGTGACGATGGTACTGATCCGGGCGTAATCATCCTGATGCACAAAGGTCAAAAACTCCGCCATGGAGATCTTCTTTTGCTGTTCAGGCAGGCCGAGGATTCGGGCGTACTCCTCAGAGATAAACATCAGATCCTGCTCCAGCTCCCAGCGCCAGCTGCCGGTGTGGCTGATCTGCTCGCCCAGCATCAGCGAGGTCTGGCTGGATCGCAGCTCTTTCTCCACGCGACGACGCTGGATGTTTTCCGCCAGCAGCTCGGCATACAGGCGCGCCGTCTCCAGCGAGACCGCCGCCTGCGCCCCCAGCAGGCTCACCACACGGGAGTGCTCGGCGGTAAAGACCTCCGGCATCAGGCGATTTTCCAGGTAGAGCACGCCCACCAGCCGCGCCTGTTTGAACATCGGGACGCACATCACGGCCGCCCCCGAGGTCACGAGATAAGGATCCTGGCTAAAGGGGTGGAACTCTTCCGGCTTGCCGGTGCGGATCTCCTGTCCGGTGCGGATCACCGCCGCCAGCACCGACAGCGGCATATCGGTCGCCATCGGGACCTCTTTCAGGATCCGCACCCGCACGCCGTCGGTACTGGTCCACGCGCTGGCCTCGATCTCCGGGATATGGTTGTCGCTCACGCGCAGCAGCAGACCGCGCTGCGCCCCGGCCCGTTCAAGCAGCAGCGTCATCAGGTTTTCAATCAACCGCTCAAGGTTAATTTCTTCAGACAGCGCGCGTGACGCCTTGATCACGCTTTGCAGATCGCGAATCACTTCATTCTGCGCGAAAGCCACCGTGTCGTACGCGCTGGCCTGGGCGGAGCTCAGAAGATGCGGAAAATCCTGCTCAAGCTGGCGCACTTTTGCCTGTGCACCGGCGCGGCCCCAGGCGGCGATCGCCCCGCGGAAGTGGGCGTCCGAGGCGGTCGGATAGCCGCAGGCAAGGGCAAAGCGCCCTGCCAGCTCGTGGGCCAGCGCGTTCAGCGGATTAAAACCACCCTCCCGCGAGAGGCGCACCGCTTTCTCATACTGCTCAAGCGCAATGCTGTTCATCCCGTCCAGACGCACGATTTCGGCGTAAATCAGCGCCTCTTTGTCGGCAAACGTGCCCGGATTAATCCGTGCCCAGAGGGCGATTTTGTCGTAGTGGGCGTGAATGCTGCGACGGTGATTCGCCGAGAAGGTCTCCGGCGTAAGCTGTCTGGAAAGCGACAGGGCGCTGTAGAGATGGTAATCCAGCAGGTGAATGTGGCCAGGCGCAGACCACGCGAACCAGCCCG
Organism: Enterobacter cloacae complex sp. 382A5; assembly: GCF_050031095.1. NCBI lineage: Bacteria > Pseudomonadati > Pseudomonadota > Gammaproteobacteria > Enterobacterales > Enterobacteriaceae > Enterobacter > Enterobacter cloacae complex sp. 382A5. The sequence goes on along the minus strand of NZ_JBLGVK010000001.1, from coordinate 577,735 downwards.
CCTGCTCCAGCTCCGCCTGCGCGGCGGCATACTCCCCGCAGGTAAAGTGCGCCATCCCACGGTATAGCCAGTACCAGAACAGCATGGTCGAGGTCTGCTCCGGGGCCTGCTCAGGCGCCGCTGGCAGCATCGCTTCAGGCAGCACCTGCGCGGCGCTCCAGGTGCCGATGACCGGCGTACGCAGAAACTCAACGTAGCCGCGCTGGAGCATCAAAATCGTTTCGATGTCCTGGAAGTGGGTTTTACGGACAAAGGCCAGACCGCGATCGATGCTGGTCAGCACCCCGTCCAGATGATCGCCCCGCGAGAGGAAGTTGATCACCTGATGGCAGGCTGCAAAGCAGGCCACCGTCATATCACCGTGAGTGACGGCGGCGGTAAAGCAGGCCTTGGCGCACTCGATGGTGAACGACAGCGGCTGGGTCCAGACGCTGAGCTGATCGAGCGGCAGCAGGGTTTTGGCTTCAAAGGCATCGTAGCCGTGACGGTTTACCAGCTCGCGGGCCAGCGTGCCGTACTGGAAACCAAGGCGATACTCGGCGTAGCGTTGGCCAATCAACACCCCAAACCAGGCCATCGCCGTGGTGGAGGCGCCGGTGATACCGTGGTCGAGGGTCAGGTGCATCATGCGACAGAGCAGCAAAAAGTGCAGGCGCGGACAGATAAAACTGGCGCAAATGCTGGCGCTATACAGCAGGTTCATCACCGCTTCGGTTTGCGGGTTGTCCATTTGCGAGAGCTGGACAAAATACTGTTGCGGCGCCTCACCCACGCGGTTGCAGAAGTGTTTCCAGGCTTCGTCGCACTCGACGTCTTCCGGGTAGTGGCTGATCTGGATACCAAAAATCCCCAGCCAGCACAGCGCCGCCTCCAGCGCCAGACGGCTGTCGGACTGGCGAATGTAGACTTCCACCAGCAGGTTAGCCGCCAGCGCTTTTTCAGTCAGCCCGCCGGGGCAGCCGAGGATCGCGTCACACAGCTCGCGGGTTCGCTCCAGGTGGCCGAGCGCAAATTCACAGCCCGCCTCTTCGATGTCGAGCATAAAGTCAGACACCTTCCCGGCATTGCCCAGCGCTCTGGCGGTCTGAATGTAGCTCAGGGCCGAATGATAATCGCCGGTGCGCTTCGCCCGCCGTGCGGCCAGCAGGCTGAGTTCGCGGAACATCTGGCGCTGCGGCGCAGGCTGAATGCTGTCCAGCGCGGCCGTCACGTGGTGCACGGCGCGGAACAGCAGTTCGTTCCCCGCCGCCTGACGCGCGGCCTCGGCCAGCAGGCTGGCGGTGGTCAGGTGCAGGTGGCTCCTCTCACGCTGATCCAGCAGTGCGAAAGCAGCCTCCTGCACCCTGTCGTGGGTAAAGGCATACGCTTTTTCCGTCAGCACAATCAGCTGCGCCATCACCGCCGGGTGCAGCGCATAACGGATTTCCGCCACCGACATCCCGACCACGCGGCACAACATCTCCAGCTCGCCCGTGCCGCCAAGACAGGCAATGCTGCCCAGCAGACGACGCGTCTCGTCGGGCATCTCTTCAAGCTTTTCCAGCACCAGGGTGACGACATTTTCGGTGTAATGCCGGGCGCGGATCGCCTGCAGATCGTACTGCCATTTGTCCTGATACTTGTTATGCACCACCAGCCCGTCATCAACAATGCGGCGGAAAAACTCATGCACGAACAGCGGGTTGCCGCCGGTTTTTTCGTGGATAAGCGTGGCGAGATCGGTTGTTGTGGCGCTGCGCACGCGAAACAGCGTGCCCAGCCAGCGTGCTACCGCCTTCACCGTCAGCGGCTGCGGGATAATCTCGATGGCGTGTTGCGCCGACGCCGGCAGGCTCGCGAGCTGCTGCTGTAACGCGGGATCGGACAACGAGGCGATGTCCCGGTGCGCCACCACCAGCAATAGCGGAATGGCACCGCAGGTCGCCAGCAGGTGCTTCAACGTTTGCAGGCTGGCGGCGTCGCTCCACTGCAGATCGTCAAGCAGCAAGACCAGCGGACAGCCCTGCGAGGCAAAGGTTTTAACCAGCGCCAGCACCATATGGCTGAAGCGGGCCCGGGCATCAATGGAAAATGTATCTGCCGAGAAGCGAGGTTTACACTCCAGCAGCAACCCCAGCTCGGGCACCAGGCTGACGGCCAGCTCTTCATATCCTTCCAGGGCGCGCGAGAGGCGGATTTTCCACTTCGCCACCTCTTCCGCAGGCAGCCCGAGCAGGTGCAGCGTCAGGGTGCGAAACGCCGAGCTTAATACGCCGTAGGGTAACGTCGGCGAAAACTGATCGACCTTGCCCACCGCCAGCAGCACCCTGCGCTGCTGCAACGTTTTTAGCGCCGTGGCGATAATCGAGGATTTACCGATCCCCGACGGCCCGCCGATCGTCACCAGCTCCGGCACAATGTTTTGCCCCACCCGCTCAAACGCGGCGATGACGTCGTTTGCCTGCGGATGCGCCGCAAACAGGGAGTCCGCCAGATGGATCGCCGGCGTCCGGTCCTGCTGGCCTGGCGTAAAGGCGACGATCTCGCCTTCGGAGGTTAACGTCGCCTGACAGCGTCGAAGATCGGCAATCAGCCCGTCGACGGTCTGGTAGCGGTTATCGGGTTGCTTCTCCAGCAGCTTGAGGATGATGGTCGACAGCATGTCGGGCACATCCGGGCGCAACACGGCGGGAGAGAGCGGCTCAGAGGCAATGTGGTAATGCGCCCAGTTGGTCTGCTCGTTCTCGCCGAGCTCAAACGGCAGGCGTCCGGTCAGGAGCTCATAAAGCACAATGCCCAGGCTGTAGAGATCGCTGCGGCAATCGACGGCCCGCTGTGTGCGGGTGGTGTGCTCCGGGGACATATAGGCGGGCGTACCGCCAGAGACGGCCAGCCGGGTCTGGGAAAAGGCCCCGGAGATACTGCATGAGAGGCCAAAGCTGCCCAGACGGCAGGTTGAATCGTGATGAACAAAGATATTGCCGGGCTTGATATCGCCGTGGATCAGGTTCTGCAGGTGCATCTGACGCAGCGGCGTGCTGATCTGGATCGCCAGCTCGATAAACCGGGCGATCCCCGAGATCGCCCTGCCCGCGCGTCGCGCCAGCAGCTCAAACGAAAATGGCGCATACACCAGTGCAAAACGCCCCCGGTACTGGGTGGAGGCCACGGCGCGAATGGCCCAGCTGTCCTGAAGGTGATCGCGCAACGCAAACTCATTTTTGAGCAGCCGGGTGGCCCGCTCTTCCTCTTCGTCGCTGACCGCGGTGGCAATGATAAAGGAGCCGCCAGAATGGGGATGTCGGGCGTTCATCCAGGAGATCCCGCCCTCCTGCGCCAGCACGGTAAAAATGACATCCTCTTTAAGGACAAAAACCCGCCCATCATGGAGATTTCCCTGGGCGGGCCAGAATGCAGGCAGCTCGTTTTCGTTCATCCGCGATCCTTATTGTCGGCGGGCCAGCTCCCGCTGAATATGATCCAGCAGAATATCGATGTTAATAGGCTTACGCAAAAATGCAGCGGCGCCCAAATCAAGAGCGTACCGCTGCATATTTTCATCAGCATGACCGGAGATAAAGAGTACGGGGGGAGGCGGGGCAGCCAACAGCCGCAGCTTTTCAAACAGCTCCAGGCCGTTCATGCCCCGCAGCTTGATATCGGTGATCACCAGCGCCGCGCCGGACAGGGCGAACGGGTGGCTCAGAAACACCTCTGCCGAATCAAACGTGTCGGTCGCATACCCTTCCGACTCCAGGAGGTTACTCAGCCCGCTGCGGACAGAACGTTCGTCATCAATGATGGCAATGCGCCACGGCAGCGTCATGCTGTTATTCCTCAAAAAATCATTAAACGTCGCGGTTTTCCTTCACGGGCGCGGGAGGCGCCGTGCCGCTGATTTTCGGCACACACTCGTGACGAAACCAGGCCAGAGTCAGCGGTTCGCGATTCAGTATGCGACGTCCCACCGGGATCAGCTGTTCGCCCACCAGCATGCCAAACAGGCCAAGCAGGGCGACAACCGGCGGTGCCGGAGAGTGGACGTTGAGCAGAGCGTAAATTACCCCAGCCAGCACGCCGCACACCAGCGAAATTATCCAGGCCTTCATGATGACTCTCCTGCCGGATGGTGAACCACTGCCGGAACGCTGGCCACGCTGTCGCGGGCTAACAGATGGCGCGTCGCCTGCTCCCCGGCCAGCATCCCCAGCAGGCCAATCAGCGCCAGCGCGGGCGGCGCGGGGGAGCGTACCTTCAGCGCGGCATACATCAGGCCGATCAACACGCCTGCCGCAAGGGATATCAACCCTGTACTCATAGAGAACTCCAGAAAGCAGTCAGTGGCAGGCCGGATGAGGGACCAGCCTGCCGCCGGGACTTAGCGGGCCGGGACCGGCGCTAAGGTACGGTGCTCGCTCTTCTGGCGAGACGGCGCTTTGTGCACCATGGTGTAAGCGTAATCCACGCCTATGCCGTACGCGCCGGAGTGCTCGCGCACGATATCCATCACCGCGGTGTAGGTCTCTTTACGCGCCCAGTCGCGCTGCCACTCCAGCATCACCTGCTGCCAGGTCACCGGGATCACGCCCGCCTGGATCATGCGCTGCATGGCGAAGTCGTGGGCTTCTTTGGTGGTACCGCCGGACGCGTCCGCCACCATATAAATTTCGTAGTCGCCTTCCAGCATTGCGCACAGGGCAAAGCTGTTGTTGCACACTTCGGTCCACAGACCGGCAACCACCACCTTCTTCTTGCCGTTGGCTTTCAGCGCGTCGCGCACCTTCTGGTCATCCCAGGAGTTCATGGAGGTACGCTCCAGAATGTCCTGGCCCGGGAACACGTCCAGCAGCTCCGGGTAGGTGTTACCGGAGAAGCTTTCAGTCTCTACGGTGGTGATGATGGTCGGGATGTTGAACACTTTGGCCGCTTTCGCCAGCGCCACGGTGTTGTTTTTCAGCACCTGGCGGTCAATAGACTGCACGCCAAACGCCATCTGTGGCTGGTGGTCGATGAAAATAATCTGACAGTTCGCAGGGGTTAATACTTCGAGCTTTGAAGAGGTCATAGCATTTTCCAGTGGTTAAGGGTGAAATCGCCGTGAGTGCCACGCCGATAAAGTCGCCCCCATCCTGCGGCCTTCTGCGCCTGTGCGTAATTATCTCTTCGTATAGTTAACCTTAGGTATAGTTATACTTTGGTATACCTATCCTATTGTATAACTGGATCTTTGCCGAAACCGGTTCCCATAATCCTGACCATTCCCCTCTCAGTCAGGAGCAGTTATGGTTACCCTTGGAAAAGCCGATCTCATTCTGGTTAACGGCCAGTTTCACACCGTCGATCGCGAGAATCCTGTGGCGGAAGCCGTCGCCGTGCGCGACGGAAAATTTCTGGAAGTGGGTACCGTCGCCGAGGTGATGCAACACCACTGCGACGGCACTAAAGTGGTGGATTTAAAAGGCCACACCGCCATCCCCGGCCTGAACGACTCCCACCTGCACCTCATTCGCGGCGGGCTGAACTACAACCTCGAGCTGCGCTGGGAAGGCGTGCCGTCTCTGGCCGATGCCCTGCGGATGCTGAAAGAACAAGCCCTGCGCACGCCATCGCCCCAGTGGGTGCGCGTGGTGGGCGGCTGGAGCGAGTTCCAGTTTGCCGAACGCCGCATGCCAACCCTGGATGAAATTAACGACGCCGCGCCGGATACCCCAGTCTTTATCCTGCACCTCTACGACCGCGCCCTGCTCAACCGCGCCGCGCTGAAGGTGGTCGGCTACACCAAAGACACGCCAAACCCGCCGGGCGGCGAGATCCAGCGCGACGCCAACGGCAACCCGACCGGGATGCTGATCGCCCGTCCGAACGCCATGATCCTCTACGCCACGCTGGCCAAAGGGCCGAAGCTGCCGCTGGAGCAGCAGGTTAACTCCACCCGCCAGTTTATGCGCGAGCTGAACCGTCTGGGGCTGACCAGCGCCATCGACGCGGGCGGCGGCTTCCAGAACTACCCGGAAGATTACGAGGTGATTGCCGAGCTGCACGAGAAAAAGCAGATGACCATCCGCATCGCCTATAACCTGTTTACCCAGCGTCCGGGCCACGAGCTGGAAGACTTTGAAAAATGGACCGACATGCTCACGCCGGGCCAGGGCAGCGACTTCTTCCGCCACAACGGCGCGGGCGAGATGCTGGTCTTCTCCGCCGCCGATTTTGAAGACTTCCTCGAACCGCGCCCGGACCTCGCGCCGGGCATGGAAGACGAGCTGGAGCGCGTGGTGCGCCATCTGGTGGAGCACCGCTGGCCGTTCCGCCTGCACGCCACCTATAACGAATCCATCAGCCGCATGCTGGACGTCTTCGAGAAGGTGAACCGCGACATTCCGTTCAACGGCCTGCACTGGTTCTTCGACCACGCTGAAACCGTTACCCAGGCCAACATCGACCGCATCAAAGAACTGGGCGGCGGCATTGCCGTCCAGCACCGCATGGCCTTCCAGGGCGAATACTTCGCCGAGCGTTACGGCATCGAAGCCACCCGCCATACGCCACCGGTGGCAAAAATGCTGGAGACCGGCGTACCGGTGGGCTTAGGCACCGATGCCACCCGCGTGGCGAGCTATAACCCGTGGACCGCCCTCTACTGGCTGGTCTCTGGCCGCACCGTCGGCGGGATGCAGATGTACGATCACAGCGCCCGTCTGGACCGCGACACCGCCCTGATGCTCTGGACCCAGGGCAGCGCGTGGTTCTCCAGCGAACAAAACCAGAAGGGGCAGATCAAAGTCGGCCAGCTCGCCGACCTGGCGGTGCTGAGCAAAGACTACTTCCGCGTGCCGGAAGAGGAGATCAAGGGCATCGAATCCGTCCTGACGGTGGTCAACGGCGATATCGTCTACGCCGCAGGCAGCTTTGGCCCGCTGGCCCCGCCTGCCATTCCGGTCCTGCCTGAGTGGTCCCCGGTGGTGAAGGTGCCGGGCCACTACCGCAGCGCGCCGCCGCAGGCCACACGCGTGGGTATGAACGCCGTCCACCACTGCAGCGGCCCGTGCGGGGTGCACAGCCACCAGCATGATTTTGCGCGCACGTCAGAGATACCGGTGTCGGACGATAACGCATTCTGGGGGGCGCTGGGCTGCAGCTGCTTTGCATTCTGATGAAAAACACCTTTGCTCCGCCCCGGGTCGACCTGGGGCTGTTTTTCCTGCGTCTGACCGGCAGCCTGCTGTTGCTGTACGTGCACGGCCTGCCGAAGGTGCTGCACTTCAGCGAAGAGCTGACGCGCATTGAAGATCCGTTCGGCTTCGGGCCCTGGGCGAGCCTGATCCCGGCGATTGTCGCCGAGGTGATTTGCCCGCTGTTTATCATTGCGGGCGTCTACACCCGCCTGGCGTGCCTGCCGATTATCGCCGTGCTGCTGGTGGCGATGCTGGCCGTCCACCCGAACTGGTCGATTGCCGAAGGGCAGTTTGGCTGGCTGCTGCTGATTATCTTCACCACCCTTGCCCTCACCGGGCCGGGCCAGTGGCGGCTGCAGCGTAAGGTAACGGAGAGATTCGCATGACCCAGGTTAACGACGTTCGCGACGCACACGTCGAGACGACGCCCGCACCAACGGTTTCACCCTGGCAGCCGCTGAGCCAGCCGGTGTTCCGCATGCTGTGGATCGCCACGGTGGTCTCTAACGTCGGCTCATGGATGAGCGACGTCGGCATCAACTGGAGCATGCTGACCCTGAGCGCCGATCCGCTGGATATCGCGCTGGTACAGGCGGCCAGCAGCCTGCCGATGTTCCTCTTCGCCCTGCCGTCCGGGGTGATGGCGGACATCGTCGACCGACGTAAATACCTGCTCTTCTCCCAGCTGTGGGTGTTCATCGCCGCCGCCGGGCTGACGGTGCTCTCCTTCACCGGACACGTCACCCCCACCGTTCTGCTGGTGGCGACGTTTCTGCTGAGCGTGGGGGCGGCGATGAGCTCGCCGCCGTTCCAGGCCGTGGTGCCCGATCTGGTGAGCAAGCCCGAGCTGGGCGCCGCCGTGGCGCTCAACTCGCTCGGGGTGAACATCAGCCGGGCGATTGGCCCCGCGCTGGGCGGTTTTCTCATGTCGCTCGCCGGGCCGTGGATGGTGTTTGCCCTCAACGCGCTGTCCGTGGTCGGCGTGGCGTGGGTGCTGTGGCGCTGGCGTCCGGCCCCGTCCATACAGCGCCTGCCGCCGGAGCACTTCTTCTCTGCGGTGCGCTCCGGGATTCGCTACGTGCACGCCGCGCCGGTGCTGCGCAACGTGCTGGTGCGCACGGTGGCCTTCTTCGTTTTCGGCAGCGCGGGCTGGGCACTGCTGCCGCTGGTGGCGCGCCGCGAGCTGGGCTTAGGCCCGGCGGGCTACGGCGTGATGCTGGCGTGCATTGGTCTGGGGGCGATTGCCGGGGCCATCCTGCTGCCCCGTCTGCGCCAGCGGCTGAACGCCGACCGCCTGATGGTGGCCGCCAGCCTGACCTTTGCTCTCACCATGCTGGCGCTGGCGTTCGTACGCCACTTCTGGCTGCTGAATCTGTTTGAGTTTTTCACCGGCTTCGCGTGGATTGCGGTGCTGTCGACCCTCAACCTCGGCGCGCAGCGCAGCGCCGCCCGCTGGGTGAAGGCCCGCGCGCTGGCGGTTTACCTGACGGTGTTCTTTGGCTCGATGACCACGGGCAGCGCCATCTGGGGGCAGATCGCTTCCCGGTTCGGCACCCCGACCTCGCTGGTAGTCGCCACGCTGGGGATGGTGCTGGCAAGCGCCACCGTGTTCCGCTGGAAGCTGGGCAAAGATCCGGACCTGAACCTCGACCTGAGCGGCCAGCCGCTGGACGGCGTGGAGATTGACCTGCCGAACGAGCGCGGCCCAGTGCTGGTATCGCACGAGTACATCATCGACCCGCACAACGCGAAGGCCTTCCTCGAGGCGGTCCACGAGCTGCGCCGGGTGCGCCGCCGCGCCGGGGCGATGAGCTGGGCGGTATACGAAGATATCGAGCGCCCCGGCCTGTTTATCGAGACCTTCCTGATGGGCTCGTGGATTGAGCATCTGCGCCAGCAGGAGCGCCACACCATGAATGACCTCCTGCTGCAGAGCCGCGTTCTGGCTTTTCATCAGGGCACAACATCACCGGCAATACGCTACCTGGTCGCGCCGGTATAACCATAATCATCACCTGCACAGGAACACACTATGGCAACGTTTAAGGCAAAAGACGGCACGCAGATTTACTACAAAGATTGCGGCGCGGGCAAACCGGTTCTCTTCAGCCACGGCTGGCCGCTGGACGGCGACATGTGGGACAGCCAGCTGAACTACCTGGCCGAGCGCGGTTTCCGCGCCATCGCCTTTGACCGTCGCGGCTTTGGCCGCTCGGATCAGCCGTGGAACGGCTACGACTACGATACCTTTGCGTCCGACATCAACGACCTGATTACCACCCTGGACCTGCAGGACGTGACGCTGGTGGGCTTCTCCATGGGCGGCGGCGACGTGACCCGCTACATTAACAACTACGGCAGCGCGCGCGTAGCCGGTCTGGCGCTGCTGGGCGCGGTCACGCCGATCTTCGGTAAATCAGATACCTTCCCGCAGGGTGTGGATCAGAGCGTGTTCGACGGCATTCGCGACGGACTGCGTAAAGATCGCGCCCAGTTCATCAGCGACTTCGCCACCCCGTTCTACGGCATCAATGCCGGGCAGACCGTCTCTGCCGGTGCCCTGACCCAGACGCTGAACATCGCCCTGCTGGCGTCACTGAAGAGCACCATCGACTGCGTGACCGCGTTCGGCGAAACCGACTTCCGCCCGGATATGGCGAAAATCGACGTGCCGACGCTGGTGATCCACGGCAGCAACGACCAGATCGTGCCGTTTGAAAGCACCGGCAAGCTGGCGGCAGAGATGATCAAAAACGCCACGCTGAAGGTGTACGATAACGCGCCGCACGGCTTCGCGCTGACCCACCAGGACCAGCTCAACGAAGATCTGCTGGCGTTTGTGAAGTCGCTGTAAGTTCCCGGGGCTGACGCCAGAAGGCGTCAGCCTGAAGATGCACTTCCGGACATACCAAATTTGAGCGTAGAACTCCCTCTCCCTTGTGACTAGTATTCCTTCATTTCGAAGGGAGACTACATAAGATGAATATCCAGTTTCATAAGCGGCTAACTCGAAAGTTTATCATCGCTATTTTAACATCCTCTTCATTTGTCACAGCCTGTACATTTAGCGTTATATGGTTCTATCTTGCGAATATTGACCGGCTTGATATTTTATATGATGCGTTGAGCGTGAGTAGTGCAGTAGGAATAATATTTGGGTTTACCCTTGTCTCACTACTTGGCTTCAGCCTTGTCATTTTTATCTCATCTTTCCTTGCTTACTTAATTTACACTGCACATGAGAAAGAGTTTGTTAAATACGAAGGTTTGACACATAGCTTTACCTCAGTCTGTTTTGGTAATAGCGTTGTGATGTGCGTTGTGCTTATCGGAGCGTTCTGCTTACAATTTTTTCTGCATGTAAATGGTTTTATCGTTCTTGCCTTAGCGATAGCAATAATACTGGCCGCATCGTATGGCTTATGCTACAAGCTTATGTTCAACGTTCAATCATATAAGGATGTTGATGATACGCGTGATGTAAAATATTTTCAGAAAAACGCCGTCAGGAACTGGCTGCCTCTGTTATTGATTGCCCCTGCTTTTACACAAATCTTCCCACTCATTTTTATCGCGGGTCAGCTAGATTTTAACGAAGAAAGTAATACGTTCTTACAGGTTATCATTTTCCTTGCACTCTCGGTCGCGATGATTATTGTGGGTATCTTCCCAGGAATGATCCTGATAAACGAAAAGAAAAATAAAAATTTATTGCAAATAATCATTTATACACTAATCATTATTCCTGTCAGCATGCTTGTCCTGACAATGATTTTCCGCCCCACCCCCAATATGATCATTAACATGACCATGAACCTTTCCGGCATTAGCGACTGGCGCACACATCAATATTACATAGATACTCAAACTCACCCGCCAGCGATGTTTGATGGTTTAACATGGAACACACGTTACTATAAAGATATCCCTTCGAGATTCTTTATCACCGGCGTAAACATTTTCTCGCTTGGAAACATTCAGCTTATTTGCCCTACGCAAATCAATCATGCCAGATCGCTGAGCCTGAAAACTACGCCAGACAACTTTGACGAATATGACCTTCGCATAAAACGGTTAAAAAACACCGCTATGAAATGTATCCCGTTTAAGAAGGATGAGATACACCAATGGGATTCGCCTATAGCTGAACCTGTTTATTTTCAGAAAATTAAATCTACCGGTGATAGCCTTTTATTAAAGTTGCTTCATGATATCAAGTAGCTTTTTAAGAAACGCCCGCAGCGCGGGCGCTACTTAATCAATTCACCGTAAGCGGAGGATCATGCTTCTGCCCGGGCTCACCGCGTTATGGCCAAATTCGACGTGCCGACGCTGGTGCTCCACGGCAGCAACGACCAGATCGTGCCGTTTGAAAGCACCGGCAAGCTGGCGGCAGAGATGATCAAAAACGCCACGCTGAAGGTGTACGACAACGCGCCGCACGGCTTCGCACTGACCCACCAGGACCAGCTCAACGAAGATCTGCTGGTGTTTGTGAAGTCGCTGTAAGTCATTACGCGAAGCCTGATGGCGCTTCGCTTATCAGGCCTACAAGGGCTGGTCCTGTAGGCCGGGTAAGGCGCAGCCGCCACCCGGCGCTTTCGCAGACGCGTTCCGCTCCGCCAGCAGCCGACAAATCTCCGCATGCTTCTCCTCGGTAAAGGTAAAGCGCGACATAAAGCCCATGCGGATCAACGAACCAATCGCCGGTAACAAACAAATCCCGAAGAACAGCCCCGACAGCACGCCTTCGCTCTGAAGTTGCGCCTGCGGCACGTAACCGATCATCGTCAGAAACACGCCGATGAGCCCACCGCCCACCGCCACCGACATCTTGCCGGTAAAGGTCTGTCCGGAGAAGGTGATCGCCGCGCAGCGCTTGTTAGTGTGGTACTCCGCGTACTCAATGGTGTCGGCAATCATCGACGAGGTGAGGATGTTGGTCATCATCACGAACAGCGTGCTCAGGCCGAGCAGAATGAACAGCATCGTCACTTGCTGATAGCCGATGAACCACATCACCACGCGCACCGCCACGTCCAGCCCGCAGAGGATCATAAACAGCTTCCGCTTCTGCATCCGGCGCGTCAGCATCGGGGCGACCAGGCACAGCACCGCCGCCACAATCCCCATCACGCCAATCGCCATCTGCAGGCTGCCGTCGCCCAGATTATTGATAAAGAAGTAGATATACAGCCCGCCCGCCACGTTGTGGAACACGCAGAAAAAGAACGACAGCAGGACAATAAACAGCGGCTTGTTCTGGCGCAGGTTGTGGAAGGTGTCGCGGATGGTCACCTTTTCCGGGCTCGGCGGCACGCGCTCTTTGATCTGCATAAAGCCGTTGAGCATCAGCGGCAGGCCCACCAGCATCATCACCAGCGCCGCCATAAAGTAGCCTTTATCATTGCTGTACTGGGCGAAGAACGCCGCCAGCTTCGGGAAGAAGATGTTGGCGCAGGCAATCCCCGCGTTCACCCCGAGCATCGCCGCCGTCACCGCGCGGGTGCGCTGGGCGGAGTCGTTGGTCATCACCGACGACATCGACCAGAACGGGATATCGGAGATGGCGTACAACGTCCCCCACAGGATATACGTCACCCCGGCGTAGAGGATTTTGGTGGTCATGTCTGCTTCGATTTTATAGAACGACAGCAGCGTGACGCCGGTGATCAGCAAAGGCGCAATCAGCAAAAAGTGGCGAAACTTGCCGAACCGGCTGTTAATGGTGTCCATAATGCTGGCAAACAGCGGATCGTGAACCGCGTCCCACGCGCGGGCAATCAGGAAGATGGTACTCGCCGCCAGCGCCGAGATCCCCAGCACGTCGGTGTAAAAATAGTTAATAAACGAACCTACTAAACCAAAGCTAAAACACTGACCTAAACCATAGCCAAAATAAGACCACAACTCGCGAGACGGTATTTTCATTGTCATTGCCATTGTTATATGCCTGCCTGGTTGCCCGGCGGTCGGCCGCCGGGTCGATATTATTAGCCCTGGACTTTCGGGGCTATCTTGCGCAATTGCTGCATCAGGGCGATTTCACGGCGTGAGAACGGAATGCCGTTCTCCTCGAACACGTCGTGGAACCAGAGGCGGCAGTAGTCCGTGGACTCCTTCATCACCACCGGCCACGGCAGCCACGTCTGGGTTTTGCCGCGCACCAGCCCCCACTGATACGGTGCGACCTTCGCCGCGTACATCAGCGGTAGCTGCTCCTCGATGGTGCTGCCCACGTGGCGCGCCAGCCATTCGGTGCAGAACAGCGGCCGACCAAGCTGTTGCAGCTGCTGAATAATCGCCGTCATGCGGCCACTGTGGGTGTAGGCGTGGAAGCTCACCACGTCCGAGAGTGCCAGTGCGGTCTGGTCCAGCGGATGCTGGAAGAACGTCTCGCCCTCCTCTTCCGGCGGCAGACGCCACGCGCAGACGGTGAGCGGCTGGGTCGGGTCTTCTTCACGCACCCACTGGAACGCCAGCTTCATCAACTCGTGCGCGCAGGTCTCCAGCTTCGCGTCGTACTGCACCTCCTGCGTGCCCGTCGCGAAAATGCCGCGGTTGCCCGGCTCGTTATAGAGATCCCACAGCAGCACGCGCTTATCGTCGCGGAACTGGCGGACAACGTCGCGGATATAGCGCTCAATCTGCGGCCAGCAGTCGGGATCGCACACCTTGTCGCGCCCCGGGCTCGCCGCCGCCTGGCTGTTGTGCTTGCCCGGTACCGGCGGCTTTTGCGGGCCGAGGTACGGCTCGTCGCCGGAGAAGCCGCAGTCATCCATCAGGGTCAGCATGGTGCTGAAGCCGCGACTGTCGGCAATCGTCAAAAAGCGGTCGATGCGCGCCATCAGCCCGTCGCGGTCGTGCTCCCAGACGATAAACGGCAGATTAATGCGCAGGGTGTTATAACCCGCCTCCGCCGCCCAGCCCAGCTCGCGATCGATGGTGGCGGCATCGAAGGTCTCTTCCTGCCAGATATCGGTCCAGTTCACCGCCGTCGACGGCAGGTAATTAAACCCGCACAGCCAGCCTTTCTGCTGATACCACGCCTGTGCCTGCTCCCTGCTCCACTGCTCTTTCATTACGCGTCCTCTTACTGATAATATTTAGCTAATAAATATTAGCCGCGGGATAAATGCGCAAATCACGGCGTTTAGAAAAGCGACGGCCCTCACAAAGTTCACGCTTCGATGAATGAGAAACGTGATCGACGGCGCTAAAGCGTGCGGTTAGGGTATGATGCGAAATCGCGAAAGGGAGAGGACGGATGAAGCGAAAAACGAAAGTGACGATGAACGATATCGCGCGGGCGGCAGGGGTGTCGCAGGCGACGGTATCACTGGTGCTTAACCAGTCCCGCAACATCAAGCTCAGCGACGACACCCGCCAGCGGGTGATTAACGTGGCCACTGAGCTCGGCTACGACCGCCTCCCCGCCGTTCACGCGCCGCGCAACCAGGAAGAGATCGCCCTGCTGGTGAGCTCCATGCAGAGCTTCGACCCGTTTATCGACGCCATCAGCCAGGCGCGGGAAGCGGCGTGGCGCAACGAGACCCTGCTCACCGTCTACGACTACGGCGACGACATCGAGCTGGCGCTGAACATCATCCGCCAGCTGGAGAAGCGCAACTGCATCGGGATTATTCTCGCCTCCCCGGTCACCACGCTGGTGGACATGACGGCATTCCAGGACTGCACCCGCATCCCGCTGGTGCTGCTCAACCAGCGCGACCCCGGCTCGCCGCTGCTGCCGTCGTTTATCCCGGACGACTACGCCAACGCCTTCCAGGTGACGAAACATCTCATCGCCTGCGGGGCCACGCGCATCGCCCACATCACCGGCGAGAGCTGGATGGAGGCCTCCCGCCAGCGTCTGGCGGGCTACCAGGCGGCGCTGCAGCAGGCCGGACTCGCGTGCGACGACGGCCTGGTACGCCAGACCAACTGGCAGTTCAGCGAGTCTTTTACCGCGACGGCTTCCCTGCTGGAACTGGCCGAGCGCCCGGATGCCATCTTCTGCGCCAGCGACTGGCTGGCGATTGGCTGCTATCAGGCGCTGGCGGTGAACGGCGTGCGCATCCCCCAGGACATGCTGCTGGCGGGCTACGACGACCAGAAGATCTCCGAGCAGCTCACCCCGCCGCTGACCAGTATCCAGCTGCCCTACAGCGAGCTGGGACGGCTGGCGGTGGAGTACCTGTGTAATCAGGAAGATGCCGCCACGCACGTAACGCTGGCGGGCAGGCTGAAGGTACGCGCCTCAAGCCCCGTCTGAGGTAAACACCATGCCCGCATAGGGCTTCTCGCGACACGCCGCCAGCCGCGCGGCGAGGCTGCCCACGTGCAGCTCCAGCTTGTGCCCGTCCGGGTCGAGAAAATAGAACGACGCCCCCTCGCTTTTGTTCTGCTTCCAGACGGTGACGCCCGCCTGCTCGAGCCTGTGCGAGAACGGTTCAAAATCTTCTTCCGCGACGGTAAACGCGTAGTGGGTGTAGTCGCTCTCCTGCGGCGGCACGTTCCTGCGCGCCTCGTCGTACGACAGGCAGACCCACAGGTCGCCGCAGGTGAGGTAGGCCCCGGTATTCCAGCGGGCATGCAGCGCTAACCCCAGCAGCTCGTGCCAGAAGGTGACGCTTTTTTGCAGGTCGCTGACCGCGAGGGTCAGGTGGTTGAGTGATTGCAGCATGACGTGCCCTTTTGTTTTTTGCGCCGGACGTGATACGGTAAAAGCATGAACATAAACCACGCCGTGCTCACCGTAAACCGCTGGTGGCTGCCTTCTTAAAGGCGGCACGGAGTAGTTTTCCACATTTTCAGATAGCCGCCGAAAGGCGGCTTTCTCACATATCAGACCCCTTTCGGCATTACAACGTTAAGGAGTCTTTATGAACGCACCAACCATCCTCACCGGCGACCGCCCAACCGGCCCGCTGCACCTTGGCCACTTCGTCGGATCGCTGCGCCAGCGCGTGGTGTTGCAGCAGACGCACAACCAGTTTGTGCTGATTGCCGACCTGCAGGGGCTGACCGACAACGGCAGCAACCCGCAGAAAATTCGCGACAACATTCCCGAAGTGCTGGCCGACTATCTCGCCGCCGGCATCGACCCGAACCTGACCACTATCTGCCTGCAGTCCGCCCTGCCCGCCCTCGCCGAGCTGACGATGCTGTATATGAACATCGTCACCGTCGCCCGCGTGGAGCGTAACCCGACGGTGAAAAACGAGATTGTGCAGAAAGGCTTCGCCCGCTCGCTGCCGGTCGGGTTTATGGCCTACCCCATCAGCCAGGCGGCGGACATCACCGCGTTTAAGGCCGAGTGCGTGCCCGTCGGCGACGACCAGCTGCCGATGATTGAGCAGACCAACGAGATTGTGCACAAGATGAACAGCCTGCTGCCCGCCCCGGTGCTGCGCCACTGCAAGGCGATGCTGAGCGACACCAGCCGCCTGCCCGGCATCGACGGCAGCGCCAAGATGTCGAAATCGCTGGGCAACACGCTGCACCTTTCTGCCAGCGAAGAGACCATCCATCGCGCGGTCAGCGCCATGTACACCGACCCGAACCACCTGAAGGTGAGCGACCCGGGGCAGATTGAGGGGAACGTGGTGTTTACGTACCTCGATGCGTTTCATCCGGACAAAGCCAAAGTGGCGGCGATGAAGGCGCACTATCAGGCGGGCGGGCTGGGCGACCGGGTTTGTAAGAACGAGCTGGAGGCGTGTTTGCAGGAGCTGATTGCGCCGATGCGGGAGCGGAGGGCGATGTATATGCGGGATAAGGGGGAACTGATGGCGATGCTGAAGCGCGGGACGGAACGGGCGCAGGGGGTGACGCAGGAGACGTTGAGGGAGGTGAAGGTTGGGCTGGGGGTGCCGGTGTTTTGAAATAACGTCATGCAGCGTATGTATTCAAACAATACATGCGCTGCATAATATTATTTATCGGCAATTCAGCGAATATTACAATTATAATTAACAGGAACCATTACTATCCCTTCTTTAAAAGATGACCAATATCAATCTGGATATTTATTTCGGATTTTAGCCCGACTTATTAACCACTTTATGTATATTCGCCTTACAGGCTAAAGCCTAGCATTGCTGCATTTACTCTTCTGCCCCTACAAGGAATTGTCATGCAGCTTTATACCAATGAATTTACCGCTGAGTTGAAAGCGGAAATAGATCGTTCGCCTTTTTCCGATGAACAACTGGCCGCCATGCCTGAGAAGGCGCGCGCCATCATTGCTGAACAGGAAGCCTTTCATCGACTACATCCCGTCACCGCCATCTGGCGGATTGCCACGGCTGGCAGCCAGACCCGAATGGGCGGCATGGTACTTCCCGTCGATCGTGAAGCCACAATGCTCATGGACGATGGGAGTTACACCAGCGTGATTGTCGAAGGGGATTGTGTGGCCTATCCGGATGGTACGCTCGCCACGATTATGACTTCATCAGGAACCGCGTTTACGTGGAAAGGATACGGCGTTGCGCTGGTCGGCAGCCTGCTTGATAACGATGACGAGATTATCAGCACACCGCTCGGCAGTACTTATCTGGTCACCCGCGAAGGTATTCCACCTCAAGAGGATTTTTTAACCTGGCCCGGAGAATAGGCCATGGGCTACCGTTCCACGAACTACGGCCGCGGTCAGGCGCTGCACGGCGACAGAACGACCACCGGCGCAATATGTTGTAGCACCCTGCCCAACTGCACCGAGCACGGGCGCGGCGTTATCCGCGTTGGCGATAAAACTACGGCATGCCCTAAATGCGGCAAGCAGGGCGTTGTTGCAGACGGCGAACCTCGGGTTAACTGGATGGGACAAACCTCAGCCGTCGATGGTTCTGTCGTCATTTGTGGCTGCCCGCACGGAACTAACCGCGTGATCGCCCCATCGGGAGAGTGGCTCGGCTCCGGTCCCTCTCCTGAACAGATCGCACAGGAAAAGCATCAGGCCATGCTCGCAGCACGCCGAAAAGAGCAAGAGGCCGAAGCGCAGCGACAGGCAGAAGAACGCGATCGCAACCGGGTCTTTGCGAAATCGTGCCTGCGCGGTGAAGGCTGTAACGATGCAGGCACCGGAAGTGAGCCGCACACCAACTTCGCTGAGATGGCGTTTTACCAGGCCATACCCAACAATGCCCCGCAACACGCCCAGGCGGCAAAGCGTAAGGCGATCCCAAAACCAAAGCAACGCAGCGCGCTTTATCTCTGGTGGAATGGGCATCACGAGGAGATGGACTATCAGGCTGCAGTTGCAGCCGAAGAAAGGGCCTGGACCGCGCGGAACGCGATAGCCGATGCCAGCGAACTCGCACTGGTTAGCGGACGCACAGTCACTTCCGGCACATGGGCAGTTCGCGGCGCCACACTTGGCGAGATGGCCACGGGAGGCCTTGGTGCCCCTGTCGCAGGGCTGCTGATAGGAATGTATCCCGGCAAGCTGAACGATGGCGAGCAGGATTTTATCGACAGGATGCGCGCCGAGCAGATGCGGGAAGCCCCTACCCGCGTTCGCTTCACCTGGGAGAACGACGCCAGCGGCAACCCGACACCGCGAGGCTGGCATACGCCGCCCGGCAAGGACAGCGTGCGCGTTCGCAGGATGGAGTGGGATAGCCGACGCAAGGCGTATACCTTTACCACCGAAGAAGACCCTGGCATCACCCTCATCTGGACACCGGACCGCACCGGAGAGAGTAAGCCGTGGGATACGGGCAATCACAACCCGGTACGGATACCGACCCCGGTTGTGGTTGATCCGCTGCCGGAGGATACGGGGATTGGTGCAACGACCAGCCCGACACCGGAAGAGAAGACGTTTGCGGATTATATTCTGATTCTGCCGGTGGGCGGGGTGCCGCCGATTTATGTCTATATCCGCCACAATCCCGGACAGGTCACAGGCAAGGGGCAGAAAATTAGCGGCATTTGGTTATCTGATGCGAATGCGGGTAATGGGTCTCCCATTCCGAGCCAGATAGCGGATCGGTTACGTGGGCAGACATTTACGGACTTTGACCAGTTTCGTAAGGCGTTTTGGCTGGAGGTGTCGAGGGATCCGGTACTGCTGGAGCAATTTAACATTAACAATCAATCAAATATTCAGAGCGGAGCTTCTCCTTTTACCCCAGCAATAGATAAAGTCGGTAAAAGGAATCGGTATGAGATACATCACATTAATCCTATAAGTCAGGGTGGTGCTGTATATGATCTAGATAATATGAGCATAACAACTCCTAAACATCATATTGATATACATCGAGGAAATTAGGATGAAAACCATCAGCGATTATACTGAAAAAGAATTTTTAGACTTAGTAAGAAAAATATGTACTGCCGCAAGTGATACAGAAGAAGAAGGAAGTTTATTGGTTTTAGAGTTTGAACGTCTTTCTGAACATCCTAATGGATCTGATGTTATTTTTTATCCAGAGAAAGGTAAAGATTACAGTCCGGAAGGTATTGTTAGAGAAGTGAAGGAATGGCGCAGAGAAAATGGAAAACCCGGATTTAAGGAATAACAACCAATAACAATACCGCGCTTTCGGGCGCGGATTGTATGCAAAAAATTTAATAAGATGAAAGTATGAAGAAATTAAGCGATTATACTCAAAGTGAATTTCTATCTTTAGTACAAAAAATATGCCCTGCCGATTGTGAAACAGAGGAAGATGGTAATTGTCAGGTTAGAGAGTTCGAACGGCTTGCAGAGCATCCCTCTGGTGCAGATCTTATTTTTTATCCCGAAGATGGAAAAGATGATAGCCCAGAAGGCGTTGTCCAGGAAGTAAAAGAGTGGCGTCAGCGTCGTGGTAAACCTTGCTTCAAGTCTGAGTGATTCTTTAGGATTAAAACAATGATCGTTTACTCTATAGATGTATACAGTAAAAAAGATGAACTTTTTCTTTATGAAATCATAATCTCTCAACAAAATGTAGCTGCGCTGTATGACATTATGGGTATTTCAGATGAAGATAAAGCCGACTTCTCCTATGGCATCGGTGTTTATAATATAAACAAAAATCAGGCATATCTCTTAGAAAAACTCATAGGAAGATCATTCTACTCAGAAGATTTAACTTTTCAGATTTCAGGAGGGAAGATTTAACAAAACTAAATATCCATGCCCCCTTTTTTCATCTCGACAGAGTTTAAGGAGACTCATCTGGTCGGTAATTCGTGGTTCAAATGCACGGAACGAATGAGCTGATTTACTATTAAACCATAGAATTGAACTATAAATGCAACTATAAACATTGAGGCAATGATTGAATATTTTGGGAAAAGTCATATCGAATTAGCAGATGCAGGATTTATTTCAAGAAAAACATGTCCAAAGGGGCATTCGGGCTCTGTGAACAAGCACCTGAACATGGAGATAGAAGGCATCAATTTAAGTTTTTAAGAGAAGCACAAGCCCCTGTTGAGATAAACCTTAAAATTCGCAAAAGGGAGAATTCCAAATGCAACTTTCCAAACGTTCGTCCAACCCCTCTTCACCAGCATATGCCTCGCGAATGGGTCCACAGCACTTTTGGTCACCTGGGAGGATGTGTTCCGCCTAAGACCACTAGGGCACCCGGTTTCAAACCATAGCAAAGATAACTACGCTTTCTGGACCAGTACTCTACTTCACACCTTATCTAATAGCGGGTGATTGTTAAGTTCCGGATAGCCAATTGAATCTAACGAATACGGAATTTTTTGTAAATGGAACCTACTCTCGCACAAGTTATTGAGGTCGTACGTGAGTCCTCTGGGGTACATCGTAAACCTATTGATAGCAACACCTGGATTGAGGCCGATTTGCATATTTGCGGTATCGATGGCGAAGACCTACTGGAAGACTGCGAAGAAGCTTTTGGCGTTCAGTTAGCCACGGAAGAAGACGGCTATATGAAAACGTTCGCTCTTGCTGAGAACGAGTATCTGTTTACGGGTGAAGGCATAGATTTTTTTGGCATCTGTCGATTTATCCGCTGGGTGCGTGGCATACCCGAACCTGTGATACGCGATTTAACCGTTGGCGAACTTCACGCTGTGCTGGTTAAGGCTGTGAAAGAGCAGGTAAAGCACGAGTGATTTCTGAAGATTACGGGCATGGGATAATATGCCCGTATCGTTTTATTGCTTCAAGTATTACATGAGGTGGGAAGCACGGTTACTCCGACATCGCCTGCCCTGTTCCACGCTTAACAGCCGGTATATCGCCTGTATCATTCAGCGCTCCCGGAAACGTCTTCAACCATTGCGCGACTTTCTGCTTATTTATATTCACCACGCTCATACCTTCCAGGCATCCCCATAATTCTCTTGTATGCTGCGGTGTAATCACAATGCAGTCTTTCATGGCGCGGATTTTCACGGGCATGCCGTTGATAAAGCCTGCACGGGTTAACCAGTCGCCGCCCAAAAGAAGGTATTTCATGTCTATGCGTGCATACAGTTCGCAGCAGGCTGCACTGTCCTGCGGCGTTTCCGCGCGGGGATGAACGGGTGCCGCGTTGGGCGGGTTGCCGTGAAGGCGGCGGGCACTGTTTTTGCGTACCAGCTCGCGGTTTTCAATCATGCCGGTGAAAGCGTCTGATTCTGTTTTGCAAACAGTAAACTCTGGCTTAAAATTCGTCGCAGCCATTTTCAACTCCTCAGTAGTTGGTAGTGGTTAGCGGTATGGGGGTGTTGCAGCACCTTCATATCGCGAATTCTTCTTTAAATATTCTTCAATATTTCCTTTGCCGTTCGGCGTAATTTCTGGTGGCTATTATACCGTGCTGAATATAAATACAGCGGTTTGGTGTGGGGTAAATTTGGAATTTGCGAGGGGGATTCAGGAAATAGGGTTGTGTGCGGTAAGCTCATGTTTTTGTTGATTGTGGGTTGATTGGTCTGAGTTTTGCGAGCATCATCGCAATTATTTACCTTCTTCCGTAACGCGATGGCTTCCCGCAAAACTCTCGAACAGGCAATTGCCGACATCACCATCTGGCGCAAAGGCGAACAGCGTGCGCCGCATAAGCCATTATTGCTTCTGTATGTGCTGGCGAACTATCAGCAGGGGCATGCGCGACTGTTTGATTATGGAACCGAGGTCCACGAGCAGCTGCTTAGCCTGTTAGAACACTTTGGCCCACAGAGGAAGGCGCATTACCCGAATATGCCTTTCTGGCGGCTCAAAGGGGATGGATTTTGGGATCTGAAGAATACTGAGTTCTGTTCGACCACTGGCAGTAAGCAACCGCCTGTTAAAGAACTTGTGGAACATAACGTCGCAGGCGGGTTTGATGAAGAACACTTTGCGCTGCTGAGCAAGAACAAAAACCTGATCGGCTCGCTGGCGCAGCAGATCCTTGAAGCGCACTTTCCGGAAAGCATCCAGGAAGAGATCGCGGATGAGATGGGTTTTGATATTAAGCAGATCCGTAAGGTTCGCGATCCGCTGTTCCGCCAGCAGGTGTTGCGTGCGTATAACTATGAATGTGCCATCTGCGGATTCAACATGCGACATGATAACGCCTCCGTTGGACTCGAAGCCGCGCATATCAAGTGGAAGCAGTTTGGCGGACCGTGTGAGATCCCCAACGGACTGGCGCTGTGTGCGATTCATCATAGGGCGTTTGACAAGGGATCGATTGGGCTAGATGAAAGTATGCGGGTGCTGGTGTCTGAGGCGGTGAATGGGGGCGGGATTGTTGGGCGGCTGTTCTGGGATTTTGCAGGGAAGCAAATTGCGCTGCCGATGGTAAAAGGGAATTATCCAAGGGAGGGGTTTGTGGAGTGGCATCGTAGGGAGGTGTTTAGAGGATGAGTACGAAGGCCGGACTCGAACATCGCAACTATCCTTATGATCTTAAGAGATAAAAAATTATTACATTGTACATGATACCTATATTGATACCATCAGTCCTATTGGTGATAATCGAACAGACTGTATTAGTCATTTCGAATTGGTGGTGTAAAATCTATTCCGATCATAGTCAATGCACTTGAAAAATAGTTTAGATAGACGAATATAAAAAGCCAAATAATATAATCAATGAGCGAAAGATCATTAAATCCTAAATAATCAAATCAATTAAACTATTTACATCATGTGTGATATTTTATCTCCTCACTTATTTAATGGCTTTACAAAACAGTTAAATTCTCAAAAGTTCTATTTAAGTTACCTAAAATATCTTTACCTCTGTTAAATAAAACCCTAAGGATTATATATTTATACACAACAATTTTTTATAATATTAGTTTTAAATTTGATTTCAAATAAAAACTTACATCCTTTTGATGTCTCAACAATAATTTTCGAAAGTGTGAGTATTTAAATAACCATATTGCTATTTATGGTTATTTAATTATGGATACTTAGATATATGAAAAACATTTTATGTAAAACATCATAACTGAAGAATTTTCCTGAAGTTTTCTTCTATTTTATATTCTACATACTCTGAGTTGCATCCCCATATTTTCGAAATCCCCTCAATGGCTATATCTACATCCCAAGGAAATAGCTGTTTGCCAGCGTATTTTGAGAATGGCCCATCAGTTTCAGTTAATAATCTATCTTTAGGTATCAATTGTAATATCCGTCGTCCTTTAATAGAGTTTAACATCGCCGGGCCAACAGAGAACCATGCACCAATATCAATAGCGCTCCTTAATTCAGATTCTGAACCCGTAAACCAATGAAATACAGGAATCCCATCAATTCCTTTAAGTTGCTCAACAACCTCTTCAGCACTACCCCTTGAATGTATTGACATAATCCTGCCACCTTGGTTATGTACCTTTTTAAGTATATGTTTAAATACTTTAAGCTGTACTTTCGAATGCTCTTTATAATCTTTCCCACCATCAAGTCCGATTTCTCCAACATATTTAGCTTGTGGGAGTAAAATATCGAAAATATCTAACTCATGGTATCTTAGATGGGCTAGTTCAGGATGGAGACCTAATGCCGTTCTGATTCTACTGTTGTTAGCAGACAGTCGATGAGTGCCAATATAGGCATTAGGTGTAGTTGTAATAGAAAGGACATAAAGTCCTTTCTCTGTACACTTTTGGATAATATCATTTGGATCTTTATAAAGATCCAAATGACAGTGCATATCAAGCTTCAAATCACCTTTTCCTTTTTCAAGAAATCTTCAACTTCAAGTAAGCCATCTGAAAACACTTGTTCATACTTATCAAGATCCTCAAATTTAAGCTTTCCCGACTTTAATACCCATGATTTTAAATTTATTTTTTTAGATTTATCTAAGGCTACTGATACTGCGATAACATCATCACGACCATCTTGTTTGTTTTTAACAAAATCACGTAGGGTTGGATATAAGGCATGATGATAACTTATAGATTCTTTTAGAGTACCTTTCATTAAAGCTGCTCTTCTAATCATACATGGAACACAATATCCACACTGTTGATTTTTCCTTTTCCAATGACTACATGAAACGGTTAGATCCACAATTTCAGAAAGCATCTTAGAATCTTTACAATTACTCACCATTTGCCCCTTGGTCATGAATTGATAAGGGTTAATCAATCTTACACCGAAGCCAAGATTATTAAAAAGTTCTTGAATCATTTCAATAAAATACGGATGTGTTGTCCGGGTACTAAGCGAGCCAACTCTCCGATGCGTTAATGGTGCATTCAAAGAGATAAAACCATTTTCAGGAACAAATATTGATAGATCCTTATGATTATTAATCTGTTTTACCGCACATGCACCTACAAGTGCAAACGCTAAGAAGTTTAAACTTCGCGTTCTCATAGTAATGTCTCTTGTCATCCCCCTGCCAATAGGGTTGGCACTTGAACGAAGTCTTGAAAAGGTGCCCTTCTCACGAATTTTATGGGCTATTTGATCTTGTTTAGTTTTATCCCCTTTATACGAATGGCTGATTAGCAAAGGTTTTCTTCCCGAAGATAAAAAATCTATAACACCTATAGCACTGTCAAGACCTCCAGAAAATAATGACACACAATCTAACCCCTCTAAATTAATCAATTTTCGTCCATTAACAGCTTTGAATGGTTGCGGTGGCTTAGGACCATCACCTTTAAAATTGAAATTCCATACATCACCACTCAAAAATTGTAAAGTTTTTTCTAAAAGTGGTTTGTTTTTTTTCCAAATTGCTGGGTTATTTAATGAAACAAATAGATTTATATTTCTTGTCCAGCCATCAAAACAATTATCTCTTATAATAAATGTATCGGCAGCAGTTACTGCAAGAGAGATAGTTAAAAAGTCCATAACTTCATCTGATATACTTACTCCCAGTCTTTTTATAGCATCAAATATTGGCTTACCTATAGTTGCAATATCATCTCTAGGCTTAATGCCATTTTTAATAACTACACCATCACGCGAATAAATCTGCACAGAAACAGTTTTTTCATCCGCCAATGGTAATTTTGCATGATCATATTCAACATAAATATTCATTATTCATATCCTTTCCATTCATTCCAAACTTCTGTGATAACATCCTTTTGGATAATTATAAAATCAGTTTTTGAAAAAGATCTTATATTTTTACTTAATTTGGGCTCCATGATATTATCTACAGTCGCACTAATCAACTCATGCAAAGAATTTTCAGCCACCTGTAATTCTTTTGCATTTTGAGCATTATTCCATGCTTTACCGGCATCCATAGTAATCTGCAAAAAAATACTGTCAGTCAAATAACAAATCATTGTCTCAATAATCACATCGTCTGTTATATCGGATGGGTCAAAGGTGGATTTACCGTTCAATGCTTCAACTAACGCATCATTCATGGCAGTTTGTATTTTGTCTGCATCTTCACTACCATCAGACAATGAATGTGATATTTTAGCAATCACATCTTCGCAGGGTAGTCCTTTAAGACTATCAAGATCTACCAGTGGCTTCAGACCAGAATCATTGGTAATACCTTCATTCAATAATTCAAATAATCCCCCACCAGCGCCTATAATATTTCCTAAACGAGCATTAGCTGATTCAGAACCTCCAGTTACTTGTCTTGCATAACGAGACAAAGCCCCTTTCAATGCGACAGAATCTCTATTACGAGCAAACCTACCAAATAAAGTTCTAAATCCACTTAGATTTTGGTTTGTCCCATTTTTTGTTTGATCAGCCCAAGGTGGTACGAGTTCGTTTCCATTTTTAGGACCTTTACTTGACTGAGATGTACCCATTTCTGCCCCCTTTATTTATTCCATGTTTTGTCTTTTATAAGCATTTTCATCCAATGAGGTTGTTCATTGATACCAGCGATGAATCTTTTAAGTATTTTAGCTGCATCTATATTATTGTCAGCGATTAATATGGCTCCAGCAAAACCATCTGGCTGGCTGCTCCATTCTGTTATATTTCTAAGATGTTCAATTATCCCTTCCATTACCGGAATGAATTCTTCGTTAGAAATATCTTTCAAAGCTCTAGAAGCCGCTTGTGAGCTTTTTCTTTTGGTTGCTACCAAAATATTCAATGCCTCCCTTGCTTTTGGCGAAAGACCAAGAACATAATGTCCCGCAGGCATAGTCTCACGAGAAAGATATACGGCCGCACGTAAATCCTTATCACTTAATTTTGGTTCAAGCTCAAGCCATTTAAGAATAAAATCACTTGTTGTATCATCTTTCCTCCATACCGAAGGCACTGAATCAGGAAGTTCATCTAATTTTTTACGTTCTAATTCGCTAATTATCTTTTTGAAATTTTTATTTGTATCGATCATGGAATAGAGTGCATTTGCGGCTTCCTCGCCAGCACAACGTTCAAATATAACAAGTTTTGTTATAACATTTTCATCAAGCGAAATCTTTCTTCTCTTAGCAATATTTGATCTCATCTTAACTATGTTGAGTAATCTTTTTACAATACGTGGATTACCATGGATTATAGGAGATGTTGCGAAAATAGGTGCGATTCGATCAACTTGGTCAAAAGCAATAGCTAACTCTATGTTTCCTTCACATTTTAGAACCTTAAGAGCATCTTCTTTCTTCATCGGATCTTCATGCCATGACTCTTGTAAAGATTTCTCTAAAGCCAGTCGTAGATCTTCAATTAAATCTTCCTCTATTCCTGCATTTACTGCATGGAGTAAAAAAAGATATGATCTAATCTCCAGAAGACCTGTTCTCGGCACTCTTATAGGTACCTGAATAAGTTTATCCAAATAATCAATATGGTGTCTTGCAGATGTACCTTTAAAGTATTCAGAAACCGAAGTTCGAATCATATCTTCATCAGCAGCAATCACAAAAGCTGTTTTTGGAAGGAATAAAAATAGCCTTATAGCTTCAAGAGTTTGAATGGCATTTTGAGGTAAACAGCGGTCTAAATTGTCTATAAATACAAT
The DNA here is from genome assembly GCF_050031095.1 of Enterobacter cloacae complex sp. 382A5. Taxonomy (NCBI): domain Bacteria; kingdom Pseudomonadati; phylum Pseudomonadota; class Gammaproteobacteria; order Enterobacterales; family Enterobacteriaceae; genus Enterobacter; species Enterobacter cloacae complex sp. 382A5. The sequence goes on along the minus strand of NZ_JBLGVK010000001.1, from coordinate 550,203 downwards.
CAGATTTTTATTTAAGTCTTTAAGTATACTACTATATTCTTCTCTAAATAAATTTATTTGCTGGGGAGGAGTAGCTATCTCCTTTTCTCTAATTAATCCAACCTTGGCTATTTCCTTACCTGAATCAATAGACTCTTTATAATTACCTTCATTGATGCCATTATTAAAGACATCTTTAATTGCGTTTAATCCCCGTGAAACTATCCCACCAGTTGGAATTCCATGTGCCAGTGCAATGCCTTCAATTGTTAGCCCTAAAGCTCTGACTTTATCTACGCGATTAAAGAGATTGAATGTCCTTTTAACAATATTTTCATCACTTTGAGCTGCTTCATTCAATTTTATTGCAATCACTTCTAATAAAGCAGCTCTAGCATCATCATAACCTTGATAAAGCCAAGCATCAAAGTTTACGACTAAAATATCTTCACCATCTTCTTCACTGATCTGTTTTTCTATTATTTTTAATAATGATGACTTGCCTGCCCCCCAGTTTCCAAAGATCCCAATAGACACTGGAAGCATATTATTTGACTTTAAAATATCCACAGCCAAACTTGAGACTTCTCCAAAGTTCAAATAGTCTACACTTGATTCAACATCAGACCACATACCCGTTCCTTTTTAAACTTAAAATGCACTTATCACCGAGCCAGAATATTTAATGAATTCAATAATTGAGGATCGAGTGTTTCAGTTGCAGGCGTTGGTAGTCCCTTTGCGATTCGGTATTTTTTTATAGACTGCCTTGTGGAGGGTCCCATTATGCCGTCAATATTCCCGTTGTAATAACCGTTGTCCAGCAAAGCGAATTGAACTCGCATGATTAAGCGCTTACGCTTCTCTGTACCAGAAGTCAGCCCATTACTTGCACGGTTAGCTTCTGTAGTTCCAACTGAATTCGTAGTAGTAGAGTTATTATTGTCGTAAGAACGAAGCGAACGCGCAGAAGAGGACGATGAGGAACTTGTTCCTGAACTTGAAGACCCAGATGAGCTTGGTGAGCTGTATGTTTTTGGATAATAAGGAGTGCTGCCACCATAGTACCCGCCGCCTGATGATGATCGGTGAGAACTATGGCTCCGATGGGAGCTATGACTGCGATGCCCTGCAATGTAGAATGGAACTTCGGTGTTAAGTGGTGCTATCACTAAATCATGTTCATTAAGAGTCATACCAGGCAAATCACTTGCTCCGGTAGATGAATCACTTGCCCATACAGAATTATTAAGTGCCAAAAATCCCGGAAGTAGAGCAGCAAAATTAAATTTTTTCATAAAATTGGTCTCGGTGGTTGATGAAAACGGCCTGTTGAGGAACTGAAATAACCAGCACAGGAAGACTTCTGAGTGCATTCATCACATTCTTTCGGATAGTAATTTTTCCAATCAGAGATCGACTGAGCAGCAAGCTCCCAAGCTCTTTCAGGAAGATGACACAAAGGATAATTAAAAATTGTTAGAGGTATGCCTGACCTGTGTGCAGTGTCTATGGCGGAGGTTATTTTCTCATTATAACTGCTGTGCTCAATGAAGATTGTTGACCAGTTCTTTCGTGCCCAACCGATAGATTCCAGCCCCATAAGGGAAATCTGATTAATGTTGGAGAACACTCGGCCAACGAACTCTACAATATCATCCAATTCTGTATAGTTAGCCAGTGTCGGAATAACTCTAAGTTCGATATTAATCCCTGAGTTTCCTGCATTGATTAACCCCTTAACCGTTTCATTAAATGCGCCATCACTCCCTACCAGATGATCATGCACAAGTGGTCTTGATGAGTAGAGCGGGATACCAAAGGTGATTTTGATCTTTTTGCTTCGCTTTGCCATTTCCTGAGTAAAGTTGATATCAGCAAATTTGCGTCCGTTTGTTAAAACATGCAAAGCAGTATCTGGTGAATTCTCGATAATAAAATCAATGAAGTGAAGGAAATCATCTCCATACAGCAAAGGTTCTCCACCGCTGACCCCAACAACTCCATCCAAACCAAATGAAGCTATAGCAAGAGCTGATTGGGTAAGTAGCCAGTCATCATTTGATTTCTTTGGTGGCTGCGAACAAAACAGACACAAGTTATTGCAGCGTTCCGTTACTAAGACAGTATTATGATTGGCTCTGCGGGACAGAATTACGCGTATCATATTGCCATTGTTGATTATCCCAATATCTCCATCTTCAATTGACTCATATAATTCAGTGCTAATAACAGAGAAATCAAAGCATGGTTGAATGGCATCATTATTGCCTTCAGCAACTACCAGTAAATTGGGTAAAAAGAATAAAGGGTTCATTGGTTTTTGTTTGCATAACCGATAGAACCCCGTGGGCACATTCTTTTTTGAAGCAAAATGAAAGATATCGTTCCTAATAACCTCAGACATATGCCCATCCTTTTAGCATCTCAGCCTTCGGACCACCTTCTGAGATGCAGTTCATCAGATACCTGAACATCCCCTTGTGATACTGACAAAACGTTGAACGACTCCTATCACCAACAGGCTCACCCTGTACACTTATGTTCTGGCATGGATCTGCACCGCAAAATGGTTGATATGCACATGTATCACAACCTGGCAGAGCAAAATTGAACGATGAACTCAACACTGCGTTATAGTAAGGACTCTTAGAAAATGATAGCGTTTTAACTTCACCCGCACTGAACTCCGTTTCAGGGTTCACCTTCTGCAACATACGGCTCTCATCGCTACCATATACTCGACCGTCATAATTGAAAAGAATACTGTTAAGCACGACCCCGCTTGGCGACTTTAAATCCGCATAACCACTAAAGCCGGGATTGAAGATCCTTTTCAGATGAATGGAGGCCGAATGTTCCACAACCCTTATCCCTTCATTATTCATCTTAAGGATTTCATCTATCAACGAGGCATAGAAACTGAAGTATTCCTCCATAGAAAATGTGAACGATGCTTTTTGTGCAAACCCATAGGGACTAACAGGTCGGATAAACATGTCCTTGAGGCCAAGAGACAAGTGAGCCTGGACAATTGATTCAGGATGCCTAATGAGATCTTTAGTAACTGTAGTAACCGTTGCAACGCGACCAGCGCCTAAAGACCGTTTGATAGCCTCTACCCCTGACACTGTTCTACTGTAAGCAAGCCCATGACCAAGAATTCGATTACTGTTGTGAACAACTTCCTCACCATCAAGCGAAACAGAGAACGTTATGTTCCTATCTCTCGTCCATTCAAGCATATCCTCATTCAAGACAGACAGGCTTGATGCTACAACCATCTCAAAATCGGTGCTTCCCAGCGTTTCAGCACATTGCTCATAGATAGATTGAATTAAATCGAACCGCAAGAGTGGCTCTCCACCCTGTATCTCTATCTTGTAAGGTGGTGTCGATAGTTTTTTAATAGTTGAAATGATATCAGGGATGAGAGCGGGATCTAGATCATAACCAGAGGCGTTCACGGAAGCTCTACTGACCTGACAATACTTGCAGGTATGGTCGCAACGTAATGTGGGCACAATCATGAAAATTGGCCTGATCGCCAATTCATTCATCAATCGTTTTGCAAAAGCAGAACTTAAAGCATAGGGAGTTATAGCCGATGAGCTTTCGTTGGTTATGAACAGCTTGCTTTCGAGTGCCTTTGATTGTTCCGCACTGATTTGCTCATAAGAAAGATCAAGCAGCTCTTGCTCATTAATGAAGTGATGAAAGCCAGCGAGGTTGCTTATAAACACCTGTCCATTAGGCAATCTGTCAAAATTGAATGGCATCAATTCCATTACGAAAGCCTTTCATCGATACTGCGAAGCACTTTGTGGACAATAGAATCTCTCAACGCCCCAGTCTTATGATGTAGCTTTTCTCGCAAAGTGTAATCATTCAGTAGCCTCTCGAATTCATAGAGACATTCAGGGCTATCGATTTCAAAAGAGATTGTCCAAGAGGACATATCCTCACAGAGCTTCCAATGAGTAAGCGGGGTCATCCAATAGAGGCTACTGCGTATAACCCATTCAGAAAAAATATCTTTTCTATACATCCTTTCGCACATTGCCATTACCTTCCAAAAGTAATAATCACAACAAGCAACAATTTTATCCAGATTCTTCCTATGGAAAAGAGGATACACTATTTAATTGATATGTCACAGGGTGCTAGCATCTGAGGGAATGTTATCAAAACAATGTTGGTTATCCTTATATAAAACAAAGGTTTTCCCAAGTTATACTAAGCCGCATGTACCGGAGAGCACTCAGAAGTTTACATGCTGTTAACACGTAGAGGCTCCAAAGAGTTGTTAGTGGCACATGGTATAAGGTGTTTTTCTTGAGTAATCACAGTGAGACTGGATTCTATACCAATGTAATCGAGGAAAGATGGCACAGTTCAGCACCTATAATGTCAGGCAAATATATAATATATATATTTTTAGTAAGTTACTAAAAACCATTAGAATCATAAAAACCTCTACTTCTTGATTTAAATAATAATTAATTAGCTATAACGCATTTAATATTAATTGACACAAGAAAGGGCTAACTCAATGAAGTACAGATACTCAAGCTTCCATTATTTTTCTTGATTTACAGATGATAATGATAAAAACCTTTACTGCCCCATCAATAATATTATAAAATACATAGTGATTTTATAATAAGCCCATATTTTAATGGAGATATAAATGAACCTATTTGAATCTTTTATTATTTACCTTAAAGATAGCAAGAATATAAAGCCAATATTAATTAGCTTATTAACAATGCTACCCTTGACTGCTTTATGTACTTATCTAATTATAGATAACATAATAATTAAAGAAAAAACCTCCCGAATAGATGAATTGACTTATGACAAAAACTACCTTACAAATCAATTAGAAACACTTCAAACACGACTAGAGAAGCAGGTTGATAATGAAGATTCAAAGATTGAGAAGCGATCCACTAGTATTAAAGCATTGTATGATGGAATTATCTCTGAAAAAAATATTAAGCTCAAAGAGTTAAGTGATGAACGCGATGAGTTAACTTTGCAACTAGCCAAATGTAATAGTAGCGAAAAAATGGAAATATATAAAATGAATAAAGAAACGATTATCCAACTCAAGCAAGAATTGATTTCAGTACAAAAGAATATAAACAATCTTTACTTGGCTCATTCTCAATTAAGTTCAGAGTATGGTTATTCGGTTAAAGAATGTGAGAAACGTGGGGAAAGTTATCACAGCAATATATGTGAACACTCATCAAGTTCAAAAGCGAAGCTTGACTCATTATCCGAAGAAATTAAGTCGCAAGAACAAAGAAGACAGTTTATAAACAACGAAATAATGTTACTTCAGAGTCAGAAAAATCAATAAAGTCGGCATATTAAAAATCTTAAAAAATTAACTTTTACTCACATGTTATTACCTAATATAGGTAATAACAATATAAAATGAATTTATATGGTTAGCAGTAATATTTTGGATAAGAGATACGTTAGTGAAAGTCAGCTATATAAACACTGTAGTGAACCGAAACTATTACAGGGTTAAAGTCGATAGTAGACTTGAAAAAGCTTTGTATGGTGCCGAAGGCCGGACTCGAACCGGCACGTATTTCTACGGTTGATTTTGAATCAACTGCGTCTACCGATTTCGCCACTTCGGCACTGAAGGGGATGCGGAAACGTTGTGGATTATACCTGTCGCGCGCCGCCATGCAAGCGACGACGCGCGAAACCCGCGCTAAGTGTCCAAAAAACCAGCGTCCTTCGTCAGTCCAGCTCAGACACCGCCAGCCGAATCACCCTCGCCGCCTTCTGCTCCGGCAGCGCCAGCACCTTCGCCCACATCTCCTGCACCATATCGCAGGAGAGCTTCTCTTTGCCCGCCGCCTTTTCCGGCATCTGCAGCAGCTGGATGTCCTCGCCGTACTTGTCAGCAAGCGCCTTCATAATCGGCCGCACATCCTCGACGGCCGCCTCGCGCTCGGCAGGCGTCACGGTATGGCGGTTTTTGCCGTAGGCCGCGCGCATCATGTCGGCGTCGGCCTGCATGCGCCGCGCCATCAGGTCTTTATCCAGCATGCGCATCGGGTTGATGCCGCCCTTCACCATCGGGTAGAGGAAGCGGAAGCAGGCGTCGTCGCTCACCTTCTGGATGGCGGCGGTCTGCTCCATATTGATGGTCATGTAGTTCACCACGTTGGCGTCCGGGGCGTTTTGCAGGCGCGTCATCTGCAGATGCAGGATCTGCGGCTGGATGGTGTCGATAATCTGCTGCTCCGGCTCGCCCGCTTTTTGCAGGGCGGCCATCTGGTCGAGGATGCGCTGATGCAGCGCGGGCTCCTGCTCCTTAATCACCTGCCAGGCGGGCATCGCGTTGAGGGCGCTATCCATCTGCCGCTCCGGGGCGCGCTGCCTGTCGAAAAACACCCAGAACGCCACGGCGGCAGCCGCAATGACGACAATCACAATACGGGTCCACTTTTTATTCATCTCGCATCCTTATCCTTGAGTTATGCCGGTTTACACCGGCACGCCGCTATGGAAGCGAAACTCGTTGTCCGGTGTCGAGATAAGTGTGGCTTCAATTTCGCCAAAAAGCTTTATCCGCGGTGAGATATCGTCGTCGCTCACCTGCCGGGCAAGCGTCAGGTAGTCCTGATAATGGCGAGCTTCCGAGCGCAGCAGCGAGAGATAGAACTTCTGCAGGTCGTCGTCGAGAAACGGGGCCAGCGCGGCGAAGCGTTCGCAGGAGCGGGCTTCGATGTAGGCGCCGCAGATGAGCTTGTCGATTAGCGTCAGCGGTTCGTGGGTGCGCACGTCCTTCAGCATCCCTTTGGCGTAGCGGCTGGCGGTGATTTTGACGTACGGAATGTCGCGGGCCAGCATCGCCTCGCGCACCTGCCAGAAGTGGTGCAGCTCCTCTTTAATCAGCAGCACCATGCTGTCGATGAGCGCCTGGCCCCACGGGTCGTCGGTCTTGGGCATCACGCTTTTGCCAATCTGCCTGTGCAGGGCGATGAAGTCCGGCTCCGGGCCGTCGCGGAAGGTGAACAGTTCGTAGGGCTTGAGCCAGTCGAGCAGCGCGTCGGCACCGCTTTCGTCGGCGACGTATTTACGCACCAGCAGCAGCGCGGTCTGGGCGGCCTTGAGCTCGCACACCATGTGGTCGGTGAGCAGCAGCGGCAGGTTCGCCGGGTCGCGGGCTTTATCAATCCATGCTTGCGGGGTCGGGCACTGGAGGAAGTTAAGTACGGGGGCGAGTATCTGCGGGTAATCCATGGTTCTGCCTTGAAAAAGCGGTGGCGCGCGCCACCGCCTGAAACGCTTAGTGACGCACGCCGTCGTCGTCTTCGTCGACGTAATCTTCGTCGTCGCCTTCTTCGCCGTCTTCACCGTTCGGATCTTCGAAGTAGGTTCCCCAGCCGTCGTATTCCACTTCAAACTTCTCGGCCAGGTTCATCAGCTGTTCTACCTGCGCGTCGATCAGCTCCGCCTTCAGCGCGCCTTCGCTCAGGATATCGCAGCAGATGACGGTGTCGCCCTCTTCCACTTCCAGCTCTTCCGGCTCGGTCACTTCGTAGCCCAGCTTGAAGGCTTCCACCGCCAGTTTTTCCAGCGCGTCAAAATCATCCGCAGAGAAATGGTGCTCGATGGTGTACAGCGCGTCCGGATCGCTACCGTCTTCCAGCAGTTCTTCAATAATCAGACGCGTCTCTTCGCGTTGCTCTTCCAGGTGTTCCGGGTTTGCCATGGGTCATTCCTCTTTAAAGTGCGGCAGATACTTCTATTTTCACACACGGACGTGTTTGCCTCCACCTTTGTAAGAAAGATTTGTTAAACGGGGTTGCAAATGAATAATTACACATATAAAGTGAATTTTAATTCAATAAGTGGCGTTCGCCATGTGAGGATAAAATGTCTGATCTGTACAAGAAACACTTTCTGAAATTGCTCGACTTTACCCCTGCACAGTTCACTTCTCTGCTGACACTTGCCGCACAGCTCAAAGCCGATAAAAAAAATGGCAAGGAAGTACAAAAGCTTACTGGCAAAAACATCGCGCTCATCTTCGAAAAAGACTCAACCCGTACACGATGCTCTTTCGAAGTTGCCGCATTTGACCAGGGCGCGCGCGTTACCTATTTAGGGCCGAGCGGCAGCCAGATTGGGCATAAAGAGTCAATTAAGGACACCGCGCGCGTGCTCGGGCGGATGTACGACGGCATTCAGTATCGCGGTCACGGCCAGGAAGTGGTCGAGACGCTGGCGCAGTACGCGGGCGTGCCGGTGTGGAACGGGCTGACGAACGAGTTCCACCCAACGCAGCTGCTGGCGGACCTGCTGACCATGCAGGAGCACCTGCCGGGCAAGGCGTTTAACGAGATGACGCTGGTCTACGCGGGCGACGCGCGCAACAACATGGGCAACTCAATGCTGGAAGCGGCGGCGCTGACCGGGCTGGATCTGCGTCTGGTGGCTCCGAAGGCCTGCTGGCCGGAAGAGAGTCTGGTGGCGGAGTGCAGCGCGCTGGCAGAGAAGCACGGCGGCAAAATCACCCTGACGGAAGACGTGACGGCGGGCGTGAAGGGCGCAGACTTTATCTATACCGACGTGTGGGTGTCGATGGGCGAAGCCAAAGAGAAGTGGGCGGAGCGGATTGCGCTGCTGCGTGGGTATCAGGTGAACGCGCAGATGATGGCGCTTACCGGCAACCCGAACGTGAAGTTCCTGCACTGTCTGCCCGCGTTCCATGATGACCAGACCACGCTCGGCAAGCAGATGGCGAAAGAGTTCGACCTGCACGGCGGGATGGAAGTGACGGACGAGGTGTTTGAGTCGGCGGCGAGCATCGTGTTTGACCAGGCGGAAAACCGGATGCATACGATTAAGGCGGTGATGGTGGCGACGCTTGGGGGTTGAGTCCTCTGCGGTCTGGTGCCCTCACCCCGGCCCTCTCCCACGAGGAGAGGGGGAAAACACTAAAAAACGACAACAGGGTTGTCGTTTTTGCTTTTACCTCCATTTCATTGATTTTTCACCCCGAAAAAGGTACGTTTTCGCCTTAATTCCAGCGTGGACATACCAGCATTATGCCGATTATTCAGTCTGTTGAACGTGCGTTGCAGATCCTCGACCTGTTCAACGAGCAGGCCACCGAGCTTAAGATCACCGACATCAGCAAACTGATGGGGCTGAGCAAGAGTACCCTCCACTCGCTGCTGAAAACCCTGCAGCTTCATGGCTATATCGATCAGAACCCGGAGAACGGCAAATATCGCCTCGGCATGAAGCTGGTCGAGCGCGGTCATTTCGTCGTGGGCTCCATCGATATTCGTCAGAAGGCGAAAGGCTGGCTGACGGAGCTGTCCCGGCGGACCGGGCAGACCACCCATCTGGGGATCCTCGACGGGCGTGAAGGGGTTTATATCGAGAAGATTGAAGGCAAGCTGGCCGCCATCGCCTATTCGCGCATTGGCCGCCGTCTGCCGGTTCACGCCACCGCCATCGGCAAGGTGTTGATTGCCTGGCTGGGCGAGACCGAGCTGAACGCCCTGCTTGAGGGCTATCAGTACACCACCTATACCCCTTCCACCCTCGCCTCTCGCGAAGCATTAATGGCCGCTCTGGCGCAGACCCGCGAGCAGGGCTATGCCCTGGATAGCGAAGAGAACGAGCAGGGCGTGCGCTGCGTGGCGGTGCCGGTGTGGAACCATGAATCCCGCGTGATTGCCGCCCTGAGCCTGTCGACGCTGACCTCGCGCGTGGACGATGCCGGGCTGGCTGATTTCCGCGAGCAGCTTCAGCAGGCCGGGCTCCAGCTCTCACGCGCGCTGGGCTACCCGGCCTGAGCCGTTAAACCGGCTCGTAGGTGAAGTAGTCGAAGTCCGCGTGGCAGCCGTCGCCGCTGATGTCCTCGCAGTGCAGCCCCACAAACGCGCCGGTGAAGAAGCCGCGCCCGCCGATGTAGTCGTCCGACAGCTTCCACGCCTCATACGTTACCGGCACGGTGTGCCACGTCTCGCCGTCGAACGAGTAGCTGTAGCGGTAGACAAGCGTATCCACATCCACCCGCAGCCAGATGCTCTCCGCGCTCTCCGGCACCGGAATCGGCTGCTCGTGCAGCGGCCATGACGGCACATTGTGGTCGAGTTGAATAACCTTGATGGTTCTCCCCTTCCCCTCCTCGTAGTCCACAAAGCAGTAGCTCCAGTTTTTACTGTTGTAGTAGCAGGTCAGTCCGGCGCTTTGCTGGAAGTGAACCGGCGAGAACTGCATCCGCGTTTCGGAGCGGAAGGTGAAGTGCTGCCAGCGGCGCGCCACGGTCGACTGGGTGAAGGTGGAGTTGAGCGAGTCGTTGCCGTAGAGCCGTAAATAGCCGGGGCGCGCGGTGAGTGAGCCGAGATTGTCGTCGAATGGGATGCGCAGGGTCTGCAGTTCCGGGTCAAGCGTGCTGCCGTCAAAGTCCTCCCGCCAGTTGCCCTGAACGGATGCAGGCTGTTCCGCTACCTGCGGGCCTTTTACGGCTAGTTGCGCGTGCTTGCCGCCTTCCACGTACGGCCAGCCGTCGCGCCATTCAATGCGGGCGATGCCGGTCTCGCGGCCCAGCGGACAGTAGCCGCGTCCGCCGGAGGCCAGCAGCGGCACGCCGGGCAGGCGCAGCGGGCGGCTGGTGAGATAGGCCATGTACCACTCCCCGGAGTGGGTCTGCAGCAGCGAGCCGTGGCCGCTCTTCTGCAGCGGGTTCTCCGGCAGGTGCCAGCTGGTCATCATCGTCACCTCCGGGTGCAGCTCGTACGGCCCGTCGATGGTTTTTGAACGCAGCACCACAACCGCGTGCTCGTAGCTGGTGCCGCCTTCGGCGACCATTAGGTAGTACCATCCCGCGTGGCGATACAGGTGAGCGCCTTCGGTGTAGCAGAGCGGCGTGCCGGTAAACAGCGTTTTGCGCTCGGGCGAGAGGGTGCCGGTCTGCGGGTCAAACTCCTGCATCACAATGGTGTTGTGCGGGTTGCTGTGGTGGCGCGGCCCCCACGGACGGTAGAGGTAGTACTTACGGCCATCGTCGTCGTGGAACAGGGATGGGTCAAACCCGCCGTTGCCCATCGGGATCGGCTCGCTCCACGGCCCTTCGATGGACGGCGCAGTGACGAGGAAGTTGCGGCCATTTTTCCACGGCGAATCAACAATCTTTACGTCGGTGTAGAGCAGCCAGAATTTGCTGTCGGCGTAGCTCAGACACGGCGCCCAGATGCCGCCGGAGTCCGGGTTGCCCTTCATGTCCAGCATCGACACGCGGTCCAGCGGGGTGCTAACCAGCGACCAGTTTTTCAGGTCACGGGAGTGATAGATGCGCACGCCCGGGAACCACTCGAAGGTCGAAGTGGCGATGTAGTAGTCCTCGCCCTGACGGCATAAAGACGGGTCCGGGTTGAAGCCGGTGAGTATTGGGTTGGTGATTTCCATATTGCCTCCGGTTAATGGGATGCGGCTGTCGCAGCGTCGGGAACGGCCTCGCCCTGCGCCGCGCGGTGTTTGATCAGCTGCTGGCTGATGGCCTCTACGCGGGCATCGGTGAGCTTATAGAACGACAGCATGATGAACATGCCCACGTAGAGCACCACCGGCACCACGCAGAACAGAATTTTGATGGTGGTCAGCACCTCAACCGGCTGCACGCTGCTGCTGGCGGAGTAGTTGACGTACGCAAGGATCCAGCCCACCACCGCCCCGCCAATCGCCAGGCCAATCTTCAGGCTGAACAGATAGGTGGAGAACACCAGCCCGTCGAGGCGTCGCCCGCTGCGGCTTTCTTCGTAATCCACCACATCAGAGGCCATCAGCCACTGCAGCGGCGTGGTGGTGTTAAAGACGAACAGGAACAGGATGTTGAGGGCGAAAATCAGGGCAATATGCTCCGCCGGGGTGACGAAAATCAGCAGGCTGATCAGCGAGTAGGCGACGATGATCCACTTGAAGGCTTTTACCCGGTCGAAGCGGCCCAGCAGACGGGAGGAGCAGAGCGAGCCGAACATGGTGGCGAGGCTGCCGTAGAGTAAAAACTGGGTCGCCATCTCCGGGTGATCCATCACGTATTTGACGAAGTAGAGCGTCGCCCCGCCGCGTACCACGTTAGAGCAGGTCGCCATCATCTTGAACGCGCACATGATCCGCCACTGGCCGTTGCCCAGCAGCAGCTTAAGGTCTTTCGCCACCGACGAGCCCGGCTGCACCTCAAAGGTGTAACGCTCTTTGGTGGTAAAGAAGCAGACGTAGAGCAGCACCACGCCGGTCAGCCCCAGCACGCACATGGCGCCGAAATAGCCCACCTGCTCGTCCCCTTTGCCGATGATGCTCACCAGCGGCAGCGCGATGCCGCTAATGGCAAGCGAGCCCGCCGCCGCCAGGAAGAAACGCCACGACTGCAGGGCGTGACGCTCTTTCGGGTCGGCGGTAATCACGCCCGGCATGGCGCAGTACGGCACGTTAACGAAGGTGTAGACCAGGGTCAGCAGAATGTAGGTTACGCAGGCGTAGATGATTTTGCCCTGCGCAGAGAAATCCGGCGTGTAGAAGGTCAGCATGCAGACGATGCCAAACGGGATCGCCCCCCACAGCAGGAACGGGCGGAACTGGCCGTAGCGCGTGCGGGTGCGGTCCACCAGCAGCCCCATCAGCGGGTCGGTCACGGCGTCGAGCACGCGGGAGACCAAAAACAGCGTGCCCATAATGCCCGCCGACAGGCCAAACACGTCGGTATAAAAGTAGGCCAGCAGGAACATAGTGGCCTGCCAGACAAAGCCGCAGGCGGTGTCACCCAGCCCGTAGCCAATTTTATCTTTCATGGTTAATTGCATCATCATCGCACCTTTATTTTCGTATGCTGATTTCACAACATCGTGTTAATGGAGTGTAATGAGCTGCTCAATTAACCAGCAATGGTCATATCTTATTTCCGAATTACGATATTTTGCTTTTGTGACGCCACCGATATATCACAACACATTGTTTATATTGATAAATTTAAGATACGCGAAAACCGTCCACGGGATATTTCCCGTAGACGGTATCGCTCAGAAAATAATTAAAGTCCGAGTGCTTTTTTACCGGCGTTAATTACCTCGATAATTTTATCGGTGTCATAAATACAGCCTTTCCAGGTGCCGCCGCTCACCGACTGCAATGCCGCCCACAGGCGGGTATCATCCGGCAAAAAGTCGTGAGCGTGCAGGTCCGGGTGCGTCTGTCTTACTGCCAGCTCGCGCGCGCCCTCTTCCGGCGTCAGCGGGTTTTCTGCGGTGCCGATAAAGTTGACGCTGCCCGTCAGGGTCAGGCGATCCACGGCAATCTCAATGATGTCGTTGTCGCGCAGCTTGCCAATCGGCCCGCCTGCCAGCGCTTCCGGCGACACGTGGCCGAAGCAGGCGCCCGTCGACACCCCCGAGAAGCGCGCATCGGTGATTAACGACACCGTCTTGCCCCACGAGATATGCTTCAGCGCAGAGGTGAGCTGGTAGGTCTCTTCCATGCCGGTACCGGACGGCCCACCGCCGATCACCACCATGATATCGCCCTGTTTAATCTCTTCCAGCTTGATGGCCTTAATGGCCTGAGCTTCCGAGACAAACACCCTCGCCCGGCCCGTATGACGGTAAACGCCATCGTCACCCACCACCGACGGGTCAATGGCCGTGGCCTTGATCACCGAGCCTTCCGGCGCGATGTTGCCCGTCGGGAAGCAGACCGTTGAGGTCAGCCCTCTCGCTTTTGCCTTCTCGGGCGGCAGGATCACGTCATCCGGATCCACGCCGTCCTGCTCGCGCAGGCACTGACGGAAGCGCTTACGGCGCTCGGACGCCTGCCACCAGTCGAGGTTCTCGCCCACCGTCTGGCCGGTGACGGTCATGGCATCCAGGTGCAGCAGGCCGAGATCGCGCAGGTGGAGCATCACCTCCGGCACACCGCCCGCAAGGAAGGCGCGCACGGTTGGGTGATAGTCCGGGCCGTTGGGCAGCACGCTGACCAGGCGCGGCACCCTGCGGTTGACGCGTGTCCAGTGTTCTACGTCCGGAATAGTGCAGCCCGCCGCGTGGGCGATGGCCGGGATGTGCAGCAGTAGATTGGTGGAGCCGCCGAACGCCGCGTGGATCACCATGGCGTTTTCGATGGCTTTATCGGTGAGGATATCGCGCGTGGTGATGCCGCGGTTATCCAGCTCGCTCACCGCCCGCGCCGACTGGCGGGCAATTTCCAGCCACACCGCCTGCCCGGACGGCGCCAGCGCGGAGTGCGGCAGCGCCAGACCCAGCGCTTCGGCCACCACCTGCGAGGTGCCCGCCGTGCCGAGGAACTGACATCCGCCGCCCGGCGACGCGCAGGCGCGACAGCCCAGCTCGGCGGCCTCCTGCAGGGAGAGTTCATGGTTGGCGAAGCGCGCGCCGATGGTCTGCACCTTGCCCGCGTCTTCCCCCACGGTCGGCGGCAGCGTCGCCCCGCCCGGCACCAGAATGGTCGGCAGATTGTTCATCGAGGCCAGCGCAATCATGGTGGCAGGCAGCCCTTTATCGCAGGTCGCCACGCCAATGACCGCCCGGCGCGTCGGCAGGGAGCGAATCAGACGACGAAACACAATCGCCGCATCGTTGCGGTACGGCAGGGAGTCGAACATCCCGTGTGTGCCCTGCGAGCGCCCGTCGCACGGATCGCTGACGAAGGCCGCAAACGGGATCCCGCCGTTGCGGGTGATCTCCTTCGCCGCGGCCTGCATCTGCATGCCGATCTCCCAGTGCCCGGTGTGGTAGCCCAGCGCAACCGGTCGTCCGTCCCCGGCGCGGATGCCGCCCTGGGTGCCAATAATCAGCACCTCTTTGCCGGTCAGCTTGTTGGCGTCCCAGCCCATCCCGGCGTTCTGGGTCATGCCGAACAGGTTGCCGCTGGGAGATTCCATCAGCATCTGCGGGGTCAGCGGCAGCGCGCCCTGCGGCCCCGCCGCATGGGTGATGACGGCATAAAACGCATCATCCTGCGGGGTGAAAATTTTCTCGATGGTCATGGTTATCGTCCGGCTCAGCAGAGCTTGAGCTGTTGCAGCAGGGTTTTCAGCTGCGCCTTACGCGGCTCGTCCAGCGCAGAGGCGGGCGGCAGCACGTGGGTAGAAATCGGGCGGCCGCAGAGCACAATCGCCTCTTTAATGACGTTCACAAACGGCGTATCCAGCTGATACATCTGCGGTATTTGCAGTAAGGTCTGATGATACTCAGCCGCTTTCGCCACGTCTTTATCCCGCCAGGCTTTCAGAAGATTCACCGACACCTGCGGAGCAAAGTTGCCGCTGGCCGAGATCGCCCCGTCGCCACCGAGCAGCAGGGTATTAAACAGGTGATCGTCGTAGCCGCACAGCACGGTGAAGTGCGGATGGGCGGCTTTGACGGTGTGGATCATGCTGCGCAGATGCGCCACGGAGTCGATGGTGTCTTTAATGCCGACGATGTTGCTGCGCGAGTCGGCCAGGGTTTTAACCAGCGCCGGCGTCAGATCCTGCCCGGTCAGCGCCGGGAAGTTATAGAGGATCACCGGCAGCGTGACGCTGTCGGCCACCTGCTCGAAATAGCGGATCAGGTTCGCTTCCGACACCTTCCAGTAGTAGGGGTTGATCACCACGATACCGTCCGCCCCCGCCTGCTGGGCATGCTGGCTCAGTTCAATGGTTTCCCGGGCGTTGGTGCCGCCGGTGCCGATCAACACCGGCACACGACGATCGACGTGATCGATAGCAAAGCGGGCAATGGTTTTACGCTCTTCGGCGCTGAGCTGGGAGAACTCACCGCCGCTGCCCAGGAAGAACAGGCCGTCAACGCCTGCCGCGATCAGATCGTCGATCAGCGCGGCGGTGCCCTGCTTATCAAGCTGGCCATCGGCGGTAAAAATGGTGGAGACAGGGGGAATGATTCCCGTGAACAACGCGGACTGCGGCATGAGATCTCCTTGCTGAATCATTTTGTTCTACATTATAGAACGGCGTTCATTAATTTAACGATCATACTATGACGCAGAAAAAGCGCAGGTAAATGAGAAGGGAAGAGGGAGTGCGGGAAATTTAAGCTGGATCACATATTGCCCCTCACCCCGGCCCTCTCCCCAAAGGGGCGAGGGGGAAAAGATGGCTCGGTGCAGTCCCCTCTCCCCTTTGGGGAGAGGGTTAGGGTGAGGGGTAAGGGTTACTCCATCAGCATCTTAACAACCACTTTCCTGACCTTAGCAGGCGCCCCCACCGCGCACAGCGGCTTATGTACTTCACCCGGCCAGAACACCACGAAATCCCCTTCGCTCAGCACCACGGTTTTCTCCTGCTCGCCTTCCGGCAGGAACGCGATATCTTTATCCGCCAGCCAGTCGGTGTCCGGCGTGCCGGGCGGCAGGGTGCTGAAGGTCATTCCTTCCTGGCCTTTCATAATTATCTGAATGTCCAGATAGCGCGCATGGTACTCCGCGCGGCGCTCGGCAAACGGCTGGGTCATGTCTTCGGAGACCAGATAAAACAGGTTGTTGCCGTTGATGTCATGCTTGCCCGGCGGGGTGGCGTCGGTGACGTGGGCCTTAACGTGCTCGATGGCCTGACGCAGGGGTTCCGGTAGCCAGGCTTGCAGATGGTGGATGTTGCCGATAATCATAATTAAACCCTCATAATAAAACACCGTTTCATTTTTATCTTTTATACGAGAATTTAAACTGCCATACCAGCCCTTTTTCGCGGAGAGTTGCGCGAACGCATGTTTATCGGGAAAGGTGTTAATCTGCTGTTAATCCCTCACAGGCATTTATGCAGTTGTTATGCATAACCTCAGCGCGTCGTGACGATGCCGTGACGCTAACTCATTGATTGTTCTGCCTTCATCATAAAACTCGCGCCAGCTTCACACTTTATCATTTTGATTATTTGCTATTAAATTCCATAATTATTTATTGATTTTTCTTAAGTCAAAAATAGTTAATTGGCTATTCTGCATAGCCATTCCGCACAGGAAATAAAATCATTTAAAATCAATAGCATAACCAAATATGTCAAAACATTAAATTCTACAAAATAATAACAACCTCAAATAATGCCAACAGATCCTGCTTAGCTATTCACCGGCTAATAATATCAAATTAATCATTATCTGATGCGAATCATGCAAATGAAAACAAACCACTCAATACCTAATTTCACGTGAGCAACGTCACAATACGGTTTATTTAAGCGCCTACTATTGACCACGAAATCAATTGAGCTTAGCCGCCATATCATTACACGAATATGGCGCATGCCCTTTTTATTCTGAAAAACAGTTAAAGGAATAATTATGGAAAAGCATTATGTCGGTTCTGAAATTGGTCAATTGCGTAGCGTGATGCTGCACCGCCCTAATTTAAGTCTTAAACGCTTAACGCCATCAAACTGTCAGGAGCTGTTATTTGATGATGTGCTCTCGGTTGAGCGGGCGGGTGAGGAGCATGACATTTTCGCAAACACGCTGCGCGAGCAGGGTGTGGAAGTCCTGCTGTTGACCGACCTTCTCACTCAAACGCTTGATATTGCAGAGGCGAAAGCCTGGCTGCTGGAGACGCAAATTTCCGACTACCGTCTCGGCCCAACCTTTGCCAGCGACGTGCGCGGCTGGCTGGCAGATATGCCGCACCGGGAACTGGCGCGCAGACTGAGCGGCGGATTAACCTACGGTGAAATTCCGGCGGCGATTAAAAATATGGTGGTGGATACCCACACGGCGAATGATTTTATTATGAAGCCGCTGCCAAACCATTTATTTACCCGCGATACCTCGTGCTGGATTTATAACGGCGTCTCCATTAACCCGATGGCCAAACCGGCCCGCCAGCGTGAAACCAATAACCTGCGAGCCATATATCGCTGGCACCCGGCATTCGCCGATGGCGAATTTATTAAGTATTTCGGAGACGAGAATATTAATTATGACCACGCCACCCTGGAGGGCGGCGACGTATTAGTGATTGGCCGCGGCGCGGTATTAATTGGCATGTCTGAACGCACCACCCCGCAGGGCGTGGAGTTCCTCGCTAACAGCCTGTTTAAACATCGCCAGGCCGAGCGCGTGATTGCCGTTGAGCTGCCAAAACACCGCTCCTGCATGCACCTCGACACCGTCATGACCCACATCGACGTGGACACCTTCTCCGTCTACCCGGAAGTGGTGCGTAAAGACGCCCAGTGCTGGACGCTCACCCCGGACGGACGCGGCGGCCTGCTGCGCACCCAGGAAACCGACCTGCTGCACGCCATCGAGAAAGCGCTCGGCATTAATCAGGTACGCCTGATCACCACTGGCGGCGACGCCTTTGAAGCCGAGCGCGAGCAGTGGAACGACGCCAACAACGTGCTCACCATCCGCCCGGGCGTGGTGATCGGCTACGAGCGCAACGTCTGGACCAACGAGAAATACGACAAAGCGGGGATCACCGTGCTGCCTATCCCGGGCGACGAGCTGGGACGCGGTCGCGGCGGCGCGCGCTGCATGAGCTGCCCACTGGAACGCGACGGAATTTAAGGAGCCACTATGGAACGAAAACCCACTCTGGTTGTGGCCCTGGGCGGCAACGCATTGCTCAAACGCGGCGAGCCGCTAGAAGCCGAGATCCAGCGTAAAAACATCGATCTCGCGGCCCGTACCATCACCGGGCTGACGGCGCAGTGGTGCGTGGTGCTGGTGCATGGCAACGGGCCGCAGGTCGGGCTGCTGGCGTTGCAGAACAGCGCCTACGACAAAGTCGCCCCCTACCCGCTGGACGTTCTCGGCGCCGAAAGCCAGGGGATGATCGGCTACATGCTCCAGCAGGCGCTAAAAAACAGCCTGCCCCAGCGCGAGGTGAGCGTGCTGCTCACCCAGGTGGAGGTGGACGCCGCCGACCCGGCCTTCAGCAACCCGACCAAGTACATCGGCCCGGTCTACAGCGAAGCCCAGGCAAAAACGCTACAGGCAGAGAAAGGCTGGGTGTTCAAGGCCGACGGCAGTTACTTCCGCCGCGTGGTGCCCTCTCCGCAGCCGAAACGCATCGTTGAGAGCGATGCCATCGCGGCGCTGATCCAGCGCGACCACCTGGTGATCTGCAACGGCGGTGGCGGCGTACCGGTGGTGGAAAACGCCAATGGCTATCACGGCATTGAGGCGGTGATCGACAAAGACCTCTCCGCCGCCCTGCTGGCGCGCCAGATTGAGGCGGATGCCCTGCTGATCCTCACCGATGCCGACGCGGTGTACCTCGACTGGGGCAAACCAACCCAGCGTCCGCTGGCACAGGTGACGCCGGAACTGCTCAAGGGCATGGCGTTCGACGCCGGTTCAATGGGGCCGAAAGTGGCCGCCTGCCGCGAATTTGTTGAGGCCTGCAACGGGATTGCCGGGATCGGCGCGCTGGCTGACGGCGCGGAGATCCTCGCGGGCGAGAAAGGCACGTTGATTCGTAATTGAGCACCCGTTTCCCCTCACCCTAACCCTCTCCCGGAGGGAGAGGGAATGTAAGCCCCCCTCTCCCCGTGGGAGAGGGCCGGGGTGAGGGCATCAGACAGCTAACGATTTAAAAAGGATTTACCCATGACCATCAACCTGAAAAACCGCAACTTCCTCAAACTGCTGGACTATACCCCGGCGGAGATCCAGTACCTGATCGACCTCGCCATCGAACTGAAGGCCGCCAAAAAAGCCGGACGTGAGAAGCAAACCCTGGTCGGGAAAAACATCGCCCTGATTTTTGAAAAAACCTCCACCCGTACCCGCTGCGCCTTTGAAGTGGGCGCATTTGACCAGGGCGCGCAGGTCACCTACCTCGGCCCAAGCGGCTCGCAGATTGGCCATAAAGAGTCGATGAAAGACACCGCCCGCGTGCTGGGCCGCATGTATGACGGCATCGAGTATCGCGGCTACGGCCAGGCCATCGTTGAAGAGCTGGGCGAGTACGCGGGTGTGCCGGTATGGAACGGCCTGACTGACGAGTTCCACCCCACCCAAATCCTCGCCGATCTGATGACCATGCTGGAGCACTCGCCGGGCAAAACCCTGCCGGAGCTGAGCTTTGCCTATCTGGGCGACGCGCGCAACAACATGGGCAACTCGCTGATGGTCGGTGCGGCCAAGATGGGAATGGATATCCGCCTGGTGGCACCAAAGTCCTTCTGGCCGGAAGCGGGGCTGGTTGAGCAGTGCCGCGCCATCGCAAAAGAAACGGGCGCACGCATCACCCTTACCGACGACGTAGAAGAAGGCGTGCAGGGGGCCGATTTCCTCTACACCGACGTGTGGGTCTCCATGGGCGAGCCGAAGGAAGCCTGGGCCGAGCGCGTCAGCCTGATGAAGCCGTATCAAATCAATGCGCAGGTGATGAAGGCCACCGGCAACCCGAACGTCAAGTTTATGCACTGCCTGCCCGCGTTTCACAACGAACACACCAAAGTGGGCCGCGAAATTGAGATGGCCTACGGCCTGAAAGGGCTGGAGGTGACGGAAGAGGTCTTTGAATCACCAAACTCTATTGTCTTCGACGAAGCAGAAAACCGTATGCACACCATAAAAGCCGTCATGGTGGCGACACTCGGCGACTAATCACCGCCCGGCGCGCCACGGGGTGCGCCGGGGTTCAGGAGAACATCATGGGCAAGTTTAAGTTTCCCTCCGCTTACACCATTCTCTTTTTTCTGATTGCCGTCGTGGCCGTGCTGACGTGGATTATTCCGGCCGGACAGTACCATATGGCAATGAACGAGGCGCTCGGCAAGGACGTGCCGGTTGCCGGGACCTACGCGCACGTGGTGGCCCACCCGCAGGGGCTGGTTTCCGTACTGATGGCTCCCATTGCCGGGCTGTACGATCCGGAGTCCGGCCAGGCCGGGGCGATCGACGTAGCGCTGTTTATCCTGATCATCGGGGGATTTCTCGGGATCGTCACCAAAACCGGGGCGATCGACGCCGGGATCGAGCGCGTCACCACGCGATTACGCGGGCGTGAAGAGTGGATGATCCCGATCCTGATGGCGCTGTTCGCCGCAGGCGGCACCATCTACGGCATGGCCGAAGAGTCACTGCCGTTCTACACCCTGCTGGTGCCGGTAATGCTGGCCGCCCGTTTTGATCCGGTTGTCGCGGCCTCCACCGTGTTGCTCGGCGCGGGGATCGGCACGCTCGGCTCTACCATCAACCCCTTCGCCACGGTGATCGCCGCCAACGCCGCCGGGATCCCCTTCACCAACGGGATCGCCCTGCGCGTGGCGCTGCTGGTCATCGGCTGGATCATCTGCGTGGCGTGGGTAATGCGTTACGCCCGTAAGGTACGCCAGGATCCGTCTCTCTCCATCGTTGCAGACAAACAGGAAGAGAACCGCGCCCATTTCCTCGGTAACAAAGACGCACAGACGCTGGAATTTACCCCGGTACGCAAAATCATCCTGGTCATTTTCGCCCTCGCCTTCGCGGTGATGATTTACGGCGTGGCGGTGCTGGGCTGGTGGATGGCGGAGATCTCGGCGGTGTTTCTCGCCAGCGCTATTATCGTGGGGCTTATCGCCCGCATGAGCGAAGAGGAGCTGACCTCAACGTTTATTAACGGCGCACGAGATTTGCTGGGCGTCGCGCTGATTATCGGCATTGCCCGCGGTATCGTAGTCATCATGGATAAGGGCATGATTACCCACACCATTTTGCACAGCGCGGAAGGGCTGGTCAGCGGGTTATCCACGGTGGCGTTTATCAACGTGATGTACTGGCTGGAGGTGGTGCTGTCGTTTCTTGTGCCTTCTTCATCCGGCCTGGCCGTTCTGACGATGCCGATCATGGCACCGCTTGCCGATTTCGCTAACGTCAACCGCGACCTGGTAGTCACGGCTTACCAGTCAGCCTCCGGTATCGTTAACCTGGTGACGCCCACCTCCGCGGTGGTTATGGGCGGGCTGGCTATCGCCCGCGTGCCCTATGTGCGCTACCTGAAATGGGTGGCACCGCTGCTGGGGATACTCACGGTGGTGATCATGGTGGCGTTAAGCCTGGGGGCAGTATTGTGATGTTTTGACGTTGTAGGCCCGGTAAGCGTAGCGCCACCGGGCGTTTTGTTTCAGCCACTTACATGGGAAATAGTTATGACGGAATATGGTGATTACTCTCCAAAAGAACAGCTACAGCTGACGGTCTGTCAGCGCCTGATCGCAGAAAAAAGCTATCTCTCCCAGGAAGAGATTCGCCGCGATTTGCAGGAGCGTGGTTTTGAGACCATCAGCCAGTCCACCGTTTCACGTCTGCTCAAGTTGCTTGGTGTCATAAAAATTCGAAATGCCAAAGGGCTAAAGATTTATTCGTTGAATCCTCTTCTGCGCCCTGCCCCCGACGCCGCGCGTACCGTTTCCGAAATGGTGGTCAGCGTGGAGCATAATAGCGAATTTATCCTTATTCATACCGTGGCCGGATATGGCCGCGCGGTGGCGCGCATTCTGGATTATCACCAGTTACCGGAAATTTTAGGCGTGGTTGCCGGAAGCAGTATTGTCTGGGTCGCACCCCGGGTGGTGAAACGTACCGCGCTGGTGCATAAGCAAATTAATTATTTACTCAGAACGCATTAATATTCATAAAGAACCGTTTGCATTGAGTAAAGCGTGCATTAAATTGCTTGATCCGGACATCGGGGTGCGTATAATGCCCGACAATTTGCCGGGAGGAAGCATGGTCAAGCGTGTTCGACATAACGTCTTACCGCGTCTGAAATCAGACGCTGGCCTGCCGTTTTTCTTCCCGTTGCTAAACCTATTCCCAGAGCCCCTCATTTGAGGGGCTTTTTTTTGCCCGGCGTCAGGAGATAAACATGAATCCGCTTTATCAAAAACACATCATTTCCATAAACGACCTCAGCCGCGAAGAGCTGGAACTGGTTCTGGAAACCGCGGCAAAACTGAAGGCCAATCCGCAACCGGAGCTGCTGAAGCACAAGGTGATTGCGAGCTGCTTCTTTGAAGCCTCGACCCGCACCCGCCTCTCCTTTGAAACCTCCATGCACCGCCTGGGTGCGAGCGTGGTGGGCTTCTCAGACAGCAGCAACACGTCGCTGGGTAAAAAAGGCGAAACCCTGGCGGATACCATTTCAGTGATCAGCACCTACGTTGACGCGATTGTAATGCGCCACCCGCAGGAGGGCGCGGCCCGTCTGGCGACCGAGTTCTCCGGCGGTATTCCGGTGCTGAACGCCGGTGACGGTGCCAACCAGCATCCAACGCAAACCCTGCTGGATCTGTTCACCATTCAGGAGACCCAGGGCCGTCTGGAAAACCTGAACATCGCCATGGTAGGTGACCTGAAATATGGCCGCACGGTTCACTCCCTGACCCAGGCGCTGGCGAAATTCAACGGCAACCGCTTCTTCTTCATCGCCCCGGACGCGCTGGCGATGCCGCAGTATATTCTCGACATGCTGGATGAAAAAGGCATTCCGTGGAGCCTTCACGCCAGCATCGAAGAGGTGATGGGCAACGTGGATATTCTGTATATGACCCGCGTTCAGAAAGAGCGTCTGGATCCGTCCGAGTACGCCAACGTGAAGGCGCAGTTTGTGCTGCGCGCCAGCGACCTCGAGGGCGCGCGCGACAACATGAAGGTGCTGCACCCGCTGCCACGCATCGATGAGATCACCACAGACGTGGATAAAACGCCGCACGCCTGGTACTTCCAGCAGGCCGGAAACGGCATCTTCGCCCGCCAGGCGTTACTGGCACTGGTTCTGAATCGCGAATTGGCTCTGTAAGGGGAAACGACAATGACACACGATAACAAACTCCAGGTTGAAGCCATCAAACGTGGCACCGTGATTGACCACATCCCTGCGCAGGTCGGCTTTAAGCTGCTGACGCTGTTCAAACTGACCGAAACCGACCAGCGCATCACCATCGGCCTGAACCTGCCGTCAGGCGAAATGGGCCGCAAGGACCTGATCAAGATCGAGAATACCTTCCTGACCGACGAGCAGGTTAACCAGCTGTCGCTGTACGCGCCGGACGCCACCGTTAACCGCATCGACAATTACGACGTGGTGGGCAAATCACGCCCAAGCCTGCCGGAGCGGATTGAGAGCGTGCTGGTTTGCCCGAACAGCAACTGCATCAGCCACGCGGAGCCGGTCTCCTCCAGCTTCGCAGTGAAAAAACGCGCCGATGACATCGCACTCAAATGCAAATACTGCGAAAAAGAGTTTTCTCATTATGTGGTGCTGGCCAACTAATTGAGGTTGGTAAAGGATCCCGGCCTCCCTATAATGGCCGGGACTCTTAAATCAGCTGTTATTCTGGAGAAATCATGACCAAAGTACTCGCGACGGAAAATGCACCAGCGGCTATCGGCCCATACGTTCAGGGCGTTGATCTGGGTAGCATGATTATTACCTCTGGCCAGATCCCGGTGAACCCGAAGACCGGTGAAGTGCCAGCCGACGTAGCGGCGCAGGCGCGTCAGTCGCTGGAAAACGTGCAGGCGATCGTGGAATCCGCAGGCCTGAAAGTGGGCGACATCGTGAAAACCACCGTTTTCGTGAAAGATCTGAACGATTTCGCCACCGTTAACGCCACTTATGAAGCGTTCTTCACCGAGCATAACGCCTCTTTCCCGGCGCGCTCCTGCGTGGAAGTGGCTCGTCTGCCAAAAGACGTGAAAATTGAAATCGAAGCGATTGCCGTACGTCGCTGATTGATAGCAGCAGAGAATGGGCGGCTTCGGCTGTCCATTTTTTTTGGTTATTTTTCCTCTCACCAACGCATGACTGCCCCACCCGCCATTAATAACATCACCCTGCGTATTTATTATTAATGGACTAACAATGAAATTATCAAAGATTGCCCTTGCGATGGCGACCCTGACCGTTGCCTCATCCGCTTTAGCGCACGGATATATTGAGTCTCCTGCCAGCCGCGCTTATATGTGCAAGCTCGGTCAAAACATTGACTGTGGCTCCGTTCAGTATGAACCGCAGAGCGTGGAGAAAACCTCCGGCTTCCCGGGCGGTGCGATGCCGCCAGACGGCCAGCTTGCCAGCGCGGGGATTGCGAATTACTCCCAGCTGGATAAACAGAGCCTGAACGCGTGGACGAAAAGCCCCATGACCGCCGGCCCGCATGAGTTTGTCTGGTATCACACCGCGCCGCACAAAACCACCAACTGGCGTTACTACATCACCAAACAAAACTGGGATCCGAATAAACCGCTGACCCGCGATCAGTTTGAATTAACCCCGTTCTGTACCGTGAATGGAAATGGCCAGGCCCCCGGGATGCGCAAAGCCATGACCTGTAATGTACCTGCGCGAACGGGTTACCAGGTGATTTATGGCGTCTGGGAAATAGCGGATACCTCAAACAGTTTCTACCAGGCCATTGACGTTGATTTTGGTAACGGCGGCAATGTTACCCCGGATGACGGTGCCAGCATCGAATCAGAGTGGAGCAAGGTCCTCAGCGGCCAGATTGCAGGAAATAACCTGAACGTCGGCGATAAGGTCATTGCCCGCTTCTTCGATGCGCACGGTGAAGTGACGTCCTTGCGCACGGAAATAACGATCGCCACGGCCGCGCAGGGGGATGCTAACCAGTGGTCGTACGATCTGGCGCAGAAAATTAACACCGCGCACCAGGACATTCGCGTCGGCGTGAAGGATGAGGGCGGCGAGATTAGCCCGGTCCATGGCGCGAACAGCGTATTCGTCAAAGAGGGCAGCGCCCTGCAGTCCGTTGCGATTTCGTACGAAGAGCAGAAGGCAGAGGTCAATGAAACCATCGCCGTCAGCAATTTGCACTACAGCAAAATCGAGAACGGCAATGCGACCGTCACCTTCCATGTGAATACCCACGGTAACGTCGATTTCGAAGCCCACGTCATGAACCATCACGGGGCGGAAAAAGGGTACCTGAAGCAGGAGATGAATAACGTGAATCAGGACGTCACCCTGACGCTGACCGGCATTGAGGCGGGTCACCACATGCTGAAGTACTACGCCACCAATAAAGACGGCACGCTGTTTGCGCAGGATGTGCTGAACCTGATGCTGGAAGAGGAAGCCGCGGCGGACAACAGCACCGGTCAGCATGACTACATCTTCCCGGATAACATCGCGTCGTACAAAGCAGGCACCGTGGTGCTGCAGCCAAAAGACGGTAAAACCTACCAGTGTAAGCCTTTCCCGTACAGCGGCTACTGCGTGCAGTGGAGCAAGTATGCGACCCAGTTTGAGCCGGGCACCGGTTCACACTGGAAAGAGGCGTGGGTGCTTAAGCACTAGTCCCCTCACCCTAACCCTCTCCCCAAAGGGGAGAGGGAACCGATCGAGCCCCTCGCCCCTTTGGGGAGAGGGGTTGGGGTGAGGGGGTTTTTCCTACTAATTCCGCGTCGCGCGCAGCAGCGTCTCCAGCGGGTACACCGCCGCAATCACCACTTCGTCCTGAACCTTCGCCGCGTTATCCAGCTCGCTCTGAATTGAGGCGATCTCTTTATCGTCCAGCGTGCCCTGACGCGCCACCAGATCGGTGAGCCTCAGGCCAATCGAGGCCAGCTTGTCCACCTCCTGAATCACCGGCTTGATCGCCTTCAGCTGATAGCTGTTTTCACTCAGTGCCAGCGCGTCGCTGGTATTGCTCTGCCAGCGGTTAAACACATGGCGCAGCGCGTCGGCACTTTCGGTATCCTCGGCGTCGCTTACCAGACGGTCGGCCCATTTGTTCATCTGGCGCACGGTGGCGCTTTCGGCGTTCAGCGCATCCGCGAAGCGGTTGAGCGGCTCAAACTGATGGTAGTTTCCGGCCTGGAATTTGAGATGCTGACGAGTGTAATACTGCGCAGGCTCCACCGCCTGGGCGAGGATTTGCAGCGGCAGCGTATCGGCATTCCCGGCAAGGCGCGTGAACTGCACCTGCTGCTGGGTGTGCTGCTGCAGCCCGACCGAGACCGTCGACCAGCTGTCCATCGCCTGCAGGCGGGTGTACATGTTGTCGACATCGGTAACATCCTGCGCGGACCATAACCGCTCCGCCACCGCAAAGGTACGCGGCCACAGACGGATATCCAGCACCGGTGCCACCATGTTTTCCGCCCACAGCGCGGCTTCTCCGCCAAGCAGATTAACCTGATGCGCGATATCCGGCACCACCGGCGGAGTGCCTTTAGGGACCTCATCCAGACGCGTGCCGCTGATCGGGTAGCGGACATTCCCCACCAGGAAATAACCCGTGAGCTTATCGTTATCAACCGACACCACCGGGCGCGTTTCGCCCATCCAGGTATCAACGGTAAACGTCACCTGATTGTCATCGCGCCACGCAATGTTATCCACCGCGCGGCGGGACTTGCCGGCAAAATCAATAAATCCGCGCCAGCCGGACTCCCCTTTCACCAGCGTAAAGCTGCCTTCGACCGGCTTGCCTTTCAGACGCGGCATGGAGAAGGCCCAGCTCTGGGCGCTGTCGGTGTCGGCAATCACGTCCACGCCGTTTAAGGCCTGCGGCACGATCTCATTGCGGTAGTGGTAAGCGGTGGACTGCGGCTGATCGAGATAGAAGCCCGTCGAGAGGATCCCTTTGTAGCCGTTCTGCGCCACCTGTCCCAGCGCATCCTGCCCCTGCCAGGACTGGATCAGAATGCTTTTGGGCAGATCGGGATGGTAGATCTCATCCCAGCCCACCATCTGCCGGTGGTGTTTTTCAAGGATCGTTTCCAGCTTGCGGTTGAAATACGCCTGCAGCGCGTGGCTGTCCGCCAGCTTGTGGTCGCGCATAAACTGCAGAATGGCCGGATTCGCTTTCCACTGGCTGTCGTCCACCTCATCGCCACCGATATGAAGATAAGGATCGGGGAAGATCGCCGCCAGTTCGCTGACCATCGCGTCAGCAAAGGCGTAAGTAGCCTCTTTGGTCGGATCCAGCACCGGCTTTAAGACTCCCCAGTGGCGCTCCATTTCGTACGGCCCCGGCGCGCTCATCAGCGCCGGGTAGGCCACGGCAATGGCCGAGGCGTGGCCCGGCATATCGATCTCCGGCACCACGCGGATACCGCGCTCGGCAGCATAGCGGACAATCTCGCGCATCTGCTCTGGCGTGTAGAACAGCCCGTCGCTGGCAAGCTGGGTCAGCTTAGGATAGCGCTTTGAGCTGAAACGCCAGCCCTGATCGTCGGTTAAATGCCAGTGCAGCACGTTGAGTTTTGCCGCGGCCATACCGTCGATCTGGCGTTTGATATCCGCCAGCGGGATAAAGTGGCGCGCCGAGTCCAGCAGCAGCCCGCGCCACGGGAAGCGCGGGGAATCTTCAATGGTCACCCACGGTACAGAGGTGTTTTCCGCGCCGTTTTGCACCAGCTGGAGCAGCGTTTCCATGGCGCGCAGCGCGCCGAAGCGCGTGTTGGCAGATATATCAATGCCGTTGGCATCCACCGACAGCCTGTAGCTTTCGTCGCTGTCCGGCAGCGGCTGCGGCTTCACTTTTTTGGCGATGGCAATGCGGATGGTCGGTTTTTCGGGTTTGTCGGCCTGCGGCTGCAGCGTCCAGCCGGTTTGCAGGGCAATGCGCTGGCGCAGGCGGTTAACGGCGTCACCGAGATCGTCTCCGCTGACGCTTACGGAGAGTTGATTATTAAGCACCAGCGCGCCCTGAGTGGTCGGGCGTTCAACCTTCGCAGGCCAGGGCATCAGGGGAAGATCGCCTGCCGGGGCGGCAAACGCTGACGCGCCGAGCAGCAGCCCGGCGGTTAAGAGGCTGTACCGTAACATGAATGTTCCTTATCTGACGGGCCAAATATCCCCGTCATACTTCAAGTTGCCTGTGCGTTGGCTGCACTCGTTCACCCCGGTCACTTACTTATGTAAGCTCCCGGGGATTCACTCCCTTGCCGCCTTCATGCAACTCGAATTATTTAGGGTATAAAGGCAAAACATTCTGTTAACATGCGCTCAATTTGTCGTCAAGCGAATGCGCCGACGGAGATCACAGGTTGTTGAATTTGAGAGGAAAGCCAGTCCCCTCACCCCGGCCCTCTCCCCAAAGGGGAGAGGGGATGTTTTTACTGCCACCCATACCGACGCGCGTAAAACCCTTTCACCATCTGCGTCAGCACCATATAGCCCGCGAGGATCGCCACCAGCCACGGGAAGTAGCTCAGCGGTAAGGCCTGCAGCTGCAGGTAGCTGGCCAACGGTGAGAACGGCAGCGCAATGCCGAGCGCCATCACAATCCCCGTCATCACAATCAGCGGCCAGGCGGCACGGCTCTGGATGAACGGAATACGACGTGTGCGGATCATATGCACAATCAGCGTTTGCGACAGCAGCCCCACCACGAACCAGCCGGACTGGAACAGGGTCTGATGTTCCGGCGTATTGGCGTGGAACACAAACCACATCAGGCAGAAGGTCAGAATGTCAAAGATGGAGCTGATCGGGCCAAAGAAGAGCATAAAACGCCCCAGATCCGCCGGGTTCCAGCGCTGCGGCTTCTGGATCTGCTCGTCGTCGACGTTATCAAACGGGATCGCCACCTGAGAGACATCGTACATCAGGTTCTGGATCAGCAGATGCAGCGGCAGCATCGGCAGGAACGGCAGAAACGCGCTCGCCACCAGCACGCTGAAGACGTTACCGAAGTTGGAGCTGGCGGTCATTTTGATGTATTTCAGCATGTTGGCAAAGGTCCGACGCCCTTCGATCACGCCCTCTTCCAGCACCATCAGGCTCTTTTCCAGCAGGATGATGTCTGCCGCTTCGCGGGCGATGTCCACCGCCCCGTCCACGGAGATACCGATATCCGCCGCACGCAGCGCGGGCGCGTCGTTGATACCATCGCCCATAAAGCCCACCACGTGCCCTTCGCACTTAAGCAGGGTGACGATGCGCTCTTTATGCATCGGCGTCAGGCGGGCAAACAGCGTGGTGTGCCGGGCAAGCTGAGCCAGCTCGTCGTCACTGAGGTGTTCGATATCGCTGCCTACCACCACGTCACCCGCGTCCAGCCCCACTTCGTGGCATACTTTGGCGGCCACCAGCTCGCTGTCGCCGGTAAGAATTTTCACGGTGATCCCGCTGGCCTTCAGCGCTTTCAGCGCCGGAGCGGTGGTCTCTTTCGGCGGATCGAGGAATGCGATATAACCCTCGAGGATCAGATCGGATTCGTCGATACGCTGATAGTCCCCCTCGCGCGCAGGCAGGAATTTGCTCGCCACCGCCACCACCCGCAGCCCCTGACGGTTCAGGTTATCCGTGACGCGTTTGATGCGGCGCAGCATGGTGTCGTCCAGCGGCACGATGTCGCCGTTGTAATGCACCTGGGTGGAAACATTGAGGATCTCCTGCAACGCGCCTTTGCAGATCAGCTGATGTACATCCGGCTGCTCGCTGACCACCACCGACATCCGGCGGCGCTCAAAATCGAACGGGATCTCATCCACCTTCTGCCAGCGGCCAGAGAGTGAGCGGGCAGACTCTTCATCCACCCCTTCCAGCACCGCAACATCGAGCAGATTTTTCAGCCCGGTCTGGTAGTGGCTGTTCAGCCAGGCGCTGTGCAGCACGCGTTCGCTGGTTTTACCGGCGATATCGGTGTGGTTCTCCAGCACGATTTTATCCTGCGTCAGCGTGCCGGTTTTGTCGGTGCAGAGAATGTCCATCGCGCCAAAGTTCTGAATGGCGTCGAGGTGTTTGACGATCACCTTCTGTTTTGACAGCTTCACCGCCCCGCGCGCCAGGGTGGAGGTGACAATCATCGGCAGCATTTCCGGCGTTAAGCCAACCGCCACGGAGAGCGCAAACAGCGCGGCTTCCCACCAGTCGCCTTTGGTGTAGCCGTTGATCAGCAGCACAATCGGCGTCATCACCATCATAAAGCGGATCAGCAGCATGCTGACGCGGCCAATCCCTTTCTGGAACGCATTCGGCTCGCTCTCCTGCTCTGTCACACGTCCGGCAAGCTGACCAAACCAGGTATTGCCGCCGGTGGCGGTGACAATCGCCTGCGCCGTGCCGCTGACCACCGTGGTGCCCATAAAGCACAGGGTGTCGCACTCAAGCGGGTTCATCTGCTGCGGATCGCGAGTTCGCGCCACCTTTTCCACCGGCAGGGACTCCCCGGTGAGCGAGGCCTGGGCCACGAACAGATCGCGCGCCTGGATGATGCGTAAATCCGCCGGGATCATATCCCCGGCGGCGAGCTTCACCAGATCGCCCGGCACCAGCTGGTCGATGGGCAGTTCGACCCAGGCGTTTTCACCCAGATCGTTAATGACTCGCGACACGGTCGCGGTGTTGCTGACCATCGCCTTCAGGGCATCCGCCGCTTTGGTGGAGCGCGCTTCCTGGATAAAGTTCAGCAGCGTGGAGATCCCCACCATCAGGGCGATAACGCCCGCGGCAAACAGATCTTCAGTGGCGTAAGAGATAATGCCCAGCACCGTCAGTAGCAGGTTGAAGGGGTTGCGGTAGCAGATCCACAGATGCACCCACCACGGTGCCGGTTTTTGCGCCGGGATAAGGTTATCGCCATGCACGGCCCGGATTTTTTGCACTTCAGCCGCATTCAGCCCTTCCGGGTGTCCGTTAAAGGCGCGCCAGACTTCGTTCTCATCCATCGCCGCCACGTTAAGGCAACGCTCGGTCAGGCTGGCGGGAATAGTGGCGCCGGAGAAATTTTTGCCGTTTGGCAGCGGATCGCGCTGAACCAGACGGTGTGGCAGGTGGCGGCTCAGCAGCGCCTGCAGCTGCCGGGTGATATTTTTAAACATAGTCATTCCCCCGCATCCGCCTGGGCGGACGCAGTCATTCCTGCAGGCGTGGCAAAGCCGTACCTGACAGGCACTTAAATTTTCAAGCAGGAACGTTCAGAACGTTGCTGCCTCACATCACCGGTGAGACAGCACAAGGCTGGCTTACCGGAAAGAAGGGGTTCTCCTGATCAGGAGAGGTGTGGGATCGGGATCCATGTCGCCTCCGGTAAGTAAAAATAAGGGGTACGCCGCGCAGTATAAGGATTTAACCGTACCCTAAGCGGCGCGTCGGGCGGTATTATACCCACCCTCAAATAAACCGAACGTAAACCAGACTTTGCCCATAGCGAATTAGCGCTATAGCATTAGGCTCATTTGACACCGTTATCGTTGTTACAGGGAATACAGCATGCAAAACCGCCTTACGATTAAAGACATTGCGCGTTTAAGCGGCGTGGGGAAATCCACCGTGTCGCGCGTGCTGAACAACGAGAGCGGTGTCAGCGAACGCACGCGCGAGCGCGTCGAGGCGGTGATGAATCAGCACGGGTTTTCCCCTTCCCGTTCCGCACGCGCCATGCGCGGACAGAGCGATAAAGTGGTCGCCATTATTGTCTCGCGTCTGGATTCTCTCTCTGAAAATCTCGCCGTACAAACCATGCTGCCCGCCTTCTATGAGCAGGGTTACGATCCAATCATGATGGAGAGCCAGTTCTCACCACAGCTGGTGGAAGAGCATCTGGGGATGCTGGCGCGACGCAACATCGACGGGGTGGTCCTGTTTGGCTTTACCGGCATTAAAGAAGAGATGCTCAAACCCTGGCAACCCTCGCTGGTCTTGCTGGCACGCGATGCCCACGGATTTGCGTCCGTCTGCTATGACGATGAAGGGGCGATTATTATCCTGATGCAGCGTCTGTACGATAAAGGCCATCGTCATATCAGCTATCTTGGCGTACCGCACGCGGACGTCACCACCGGCAAACGCCGTCACGAAGCCTATCTGGCGTTTTGCAAAAAGCACAACCTCTCTGCCGTAGCTTCCCTGCCCGGGCTTGGCATGAAGCAGGGCTATGAACAGGTCGCCAGCGTGCTGACCCCGCAGACCACCGCGCTGGTGTGCGCGACCGATACCCTGGCGCTGGGTGCGAGCAAATATTTACAGGAACAGCGCATCGACGACCTGCAGGTTGCCAGCGTAGGCAGTACCCCGCTGATGAAGTTCCTGCACCCGGAGATCATCACCGTCGATCCGGGCTACGCCGAGTCCGGCCGTCAGGCGGCCGCACAGCTGATTGAGCAGATCAACGGGCGCGCAGAACCCCGCCAAATCGTCATTCCAGTCCATCTTTCATAACCCCCATAAATCGGTTTATTGTGATCTTCGCCCGATTTCGGGAACGTTCCCATTTTCGCCGTCCCGCTGAAGGAGTAGGCTTGCGCTCAGGTCATTACACCCCTCCCATCTGTCATGAGGTTTCATGATGAGTAAAGTCAAACAAGCAGATATCGATCAACTGATCGTCCTGGTGGGCGGTCGCGAAAACATCGCGACGGTCAGCCATTGCATTACCCGCCTGCGCTTCGTGCTGAACGATCCGGCTAAAGCCGATCCGAAAGCGATTGAAGCGCTTTCGATGGTGAAAGGCTGCTTCACCAACGCCGGGCAGTTCCAGGTGGTTATTGGTACCGAAGTGGGCGATTACTATCAGGCTCTGCTCGCCACTACCGGGCACAGCGCAGCGGATAAAGAGCAGGCTAAAAAGGCCGCGCGCCAGAATATGAAATGGCACGAGCAGCTTATCTCCCACTTCGCAGAGATCTTCTTCCCGCTGCTGCCGGCGCTGATCAGCGGGGGCTTAATTTTAGGCTTCCGTAACGTCATCGGTGATGTGCCGATGAGCGACGGCAAAACCCTGGCGCAGATGTACCCGGCGCTGAAAACCATTTACGACTTCCTGTGGCTGATTGGCGAAGCGATCTTCTTCTATCTGCCGGTGGGGATTTGCTGGTCCGCCGTACGCAAAATGGGCGGTACCCCGATTCTGGGTATCGTACTCGGCGTAACGCTGGTCTCTCCGCAGTTAATGAACGCTTACTTACTTGGCCAGCAGGCGCCGGAAGTGTGGAACTTTGGCCTGTTCACCATCGCCAAAGTGGGCTATCAGGCGCAGGTTATCCCGGCATTGCTGGCGGGTCTGGCGCTGGGCTTTATTGAGACGCGCCTGAAACGCATCGTGCCAGATTACCTCTATCTGGTGGTGGTGCCGGTCTGCTCGCTGATCCTGGCGGTGTTCCTGGCGCACGCCTTTATCGGTCCGTTTGGCCGCATGATCGGCGACGGCGTGGCCTTTGCCGTCCGTCACCTGATGACCGGCAGCTTCGCGCCGATTGGTGCCGCACTGTTCGGCTTCCTGTACGCCCCGCTGGTGATCACCGGCGTACACCAGACCACGCTGGCGATTGATATGCAGATGATCCAGAGCCTTGGCGGCACGCCGGTCTGGCCGATTATCGCGCTGTCTAACATCGCTCAGGCATCTGCCGTAACGGGCATTATTCTGGTCAGCCGTAAGCATAACGAGCGTGAAATTTCCGTTCCGGCCGCCATCTCCGCGTATCTCGGCGTCACCGAACCGGCGATGTACGGTATCAACCTGAAATACCGCTTCCCGATGCTCTGCGCCATGATCGGCTCGGGTCTGGCGGGTCTGGTGTGTGGTCTCAACGGCGTGATGGCGAACGGCATCGGCGTTGGTGGCCTGCCGGGTATTCTCTCCATTCAGCCCGCCTTCTGGCAGGTGTTTGCCCTGGCGATGGCCATTGCGATCATCGTCCCTATGGCGCTCACCACCGTGGTTTACCAGCGTAAGTTCCGTCAGGGCGCGCTGCAGATTGTTTAACTTCATCTTTCGGGGCGCAGTTGCGCCCCTTCGCATTTGCAGGAACGCATTATGAATACCCTTCCTCACTGGTGGCAGAACGGGGTCATCTATCAGATTTACCCAAAAAGTTTTCAGGACACGACCGGCAGCGGCACCGGCGATTTGCGCGGCGTGACGCAGCGGCTGGACTACCTGAAAACCCTCGGTATTGACGCCATCTGGCTGACGCCGTTTTACATCTCCCCGCAGGTGGATAACGGCTACGACGTGGCGAATTACACCGCCATCGATCCGGCGTACGGCACGCTGGATGACTTTGACGAGCTGGTCGCCCGGGCGCATGAACGCGGCATTCGCATCGTGCTGGATATGGTGTTTAACCACACGTCAACCCAGCACGCCTGGTTCCGTGAATCACTGAATAAAGCCAGCCCGTACCGCCAGTTTTATATCTGGCGCGACGGCACGCCGGAGCAGCTTCCCAACAACTGGCGCTCCAAATTCGGCGGCAACGCCTGGCGCTGGCACGCCGAGAGCGAGCAGTATTATCTGCACCTCTTCGCCCCGGAGCAGGCGGACCTCAACTGGGAGAATCCGGCCGTGCGCGCTGAACTGAAAAAGGTGTGCGAGTTCTGGGCCGATCGCGGCGTGGACGGCCTGCGTCTGGATGTGATTAACCTGATTTCGAAAGACCAGGCTTTCCCGAATGACGATATTGGCGACGGTCGCCGCTTCTACACCGATGGGCCGCGCATTCATGAATATCTCCGGGAGATGAGCCGCGACGTCTTTACGCCGCGTAATCTGATGACAGTGGGCGAGATGTCCTCCACCTCGCTGGAGAACTGCCAGCAGTATGCGTCTCTCGACGGGCGCGAGCTGTCGATGACCTTTAACTTCCATCATCTGAAGGTGGATTACCCCGGCGGCGAAAAATGGACGCTGGCAAAACCGGATTTCGTGGCGCTGAAAACCCTCTTCAACCACTGGCAGCAGGGGATGCATAACAAAGCGTGGAACGCGCTGTTCTGGTGTAACCACGATCAGCCGCGCATTGTGTCGCGCTTTGGCGATGAAGGCGAATACCGCGTACCGGCGGCGAAGATGCTGGGCATGGTGCTGCACGGGATGCAGGGCACGCCGTATATCTATCAGGGTGAAGAGCTTGGCATGACCAACCCGCACTTCAGCCGCATCACCGATTACCGCGACGTGGAAAGCCTGAACATGTTCGCCGAACTGCGGGCTAACGGCCGCGATCCGAACGAACTCCTGGCGATTCTGGCGAGTAAGTCGCGCGATAACGGGCGCACGCCGATGCAGTGGGATGCCTCGCACAATGCGGGCTTTACCGAAGGTGAGCCGTGGATTGGCGTCTGCGACAACTACGAGACGGTCAACGCCCGCGCGGCGCTGGACGATCCCGATTCGGTGTTTTATACCTACCAGTCGCTGATTCGCCTGCGCAAAACCCTGCCGGTGCTGACGTGGGGCGATTATCAGGATCTGCTGCCGGAACATCCGTTCCTGTGGTGTTATCGCCGCCAGTGGCAGGGGCAAACCCTGGTGGTAGTGGCTAACCTTAGCCATCAGTCTCATGAATGGGAATCAGGCGTTCTCAGCGGTGAGTGGCAGGCCGTAATGAGTAACTACCCGGCCCCACATACCGCCACGCTACGTCCGTTTGAAGCCGTCTGGTGGCTACAGGCGTAATCTCCCGCCGGGCGTAACAGCAGCGCCCGGCTTACTTTACTGTTTTTGTTGAATAATTAATCAGATTTTTCCTTTGCGGATTTACATTCGCTCCAGCGCCCGCCGTTTGTACTCTCGTCTTTTTACTTTGTTCTGAATCAAAAAAATCGCAAACATGTTTGATGCAAATCACTATATGTAGCACTTAAAATGCTGGCCGACCCAACATCTTGTATTTATCGTCTACTATTCCAACAACAACACGGCGACTCCGCTCTCCGGGATTGTGGATAACAAGGGTCGGGAACGCGGGAAGTCATTGGGCTGGCTGATAATCCACCTGGTGCATACTTCCCCACCTCTGTGGATAACCTGTTTTTAAAATGGAGTGATCATGACACCGCATGTGATGAAACGTGATGGCTGTAAAGTGCCGTTTAAATCAGAGCGCATTCAGGAAGCCATTCTGCGTGCAGCTAAAGCAGCGGGAGTCGATGACGCAGATTACTGCGCCACCGTCGCAGACGTCGTTAGCCGCCAGATGAACGAACGCAGCCAGGTGGATATCAGCGAGATCCAGACTGCGGTTGAGAACCAGCTGATGTCTGGTCCTTACAAGCAGTTAGCGCGCGCTTATATTGAGTACCGCCACGACCGCGACGTCCAGCGTGAAAAACGCGGCCGCCTGAATCAGGAAATCCGGGGTCTGGTCGAGCAGACCAACTCCGCCCTGCTCAATGAAAACGCCAATAAAGACAGCAAGGTGATCCCAACCCAGCGCGACCTGCTGGCCGGTATCGTGGCTAAACACTACGCCCGTCAGCATCTGTTGCCGCGCGACGTGGTATCGGCGCACGAGCGCGGAGAGATCCACTACCACGATCTCGACTACTCGCCGTTCTTCCCGATGTTTAACTGCATGCTGATCGACCTCAAAGGCATGCTGACCCACGGTTTTAAAATGGGTAACGCCGAGATTGAGCCGCCGAAGTCTATCTCCACGGCGACGGCCGTCACGGCGCAGATTATCGCCCAGGTCGCGAGCCACATTTACGGCGGCACCACCATTAACCGCATTGATGAAGTGCTGGCCCCGTTTGTTACTGCAAGCTTTAAGAAGCACCGTAAAACGGCGGAAGAGTGGCAGATCCCCGATGCTGACGGCTACGCCCATTCCCGCACCGAGAAAGAGTGCTATGACGCGTTCCAGTCGCTGGAGTACGAGGTGAACACGCTGCATACCGCGAATGGTCAGACGCCGTTTGTCACGTTCGGCTTTGGTCTGGGAACCAGCTGGGAGTCGCGTCTGATTCAGCAGTCCATTCTGCGTAACCGTATCTCCGGTCTTGGCAAAAACCGCAAAACGGCGGTGTTCCCGAAACTGGTGTTCGCCATCCGCGACGGTCTGAACCATAAGTTTGGTGACCCGAACTACGACATTAAACAGCTGGCGCTGGAGTGTGCGAGCAAGCGCATGTATCCGGACATTCTTAACTACGACCAGGTGGTGAAAGTCACCGGTTCGTTTAAAACCCCGATGGGCTGTCGCAGCTTCCTCGGCGTGTATGAGGACGAAAATGGTGAGCAGGTGCATGACGGCCGCAACAACCTGGGCGTGATCAGCCTGAACCTGCCGCGCATCGCGCTGGAAGCCAAAGGAAATGAAGACGCCTTCTGGGCGCTGCTGGATGAACGTTTACAGCTGGCGCGTAAAGCGCTGATGACCCGCATCGCCCGTCTGGAAGGGGTCAAGGCACGCGTGGCACCGATCCTCTATATGGAAGGGGCCTGCGGCGTACGTCTGAAAGCGGACGACGATGTGTCTGAGATCTTCAAAAACGGTCGTGCGTCGATCTCGCTGGGCTATATCGGCATTCACGAAACCATCAACGCCCTGTTTGGCAACACGCATATGTATGACAGCGACGCGCTGCGCGAGAAAGGCATCGCCATTGTTCAGCGCCTGCGCGACGCCGTTGACCAGTGGAAAGAAGAGACCGGCTACGGCTTTAGCCTGTACAGTACGCCGAGCGAAAACCTGTGTGACCGTTTCTGCCGTCTGGACACCGCCGAGTTCGGTATTGTGGAAGGGGTGACTGATAAAGGTTACTACACCAACAGCTTCCACCTGGACGTGGAGAAAAAGGTTAACCCGTACGACAAAATTGACTTTGAAGCGGCCTATCCCCCTATCGCCAGCGGCGGCTTTATCTGCTACGGCGAATACCCGAACATCCAGCACAACCTTAAAGCGCTGGAAGACGTGTGGGATTACAGCTATCAGCACGTGCCGTATTACGGCACCAACACGCCTATCGACGAGTGCTACGAGTGCGGCTTTACCGGCGAGTTTGAGTGTACCAGTAAAGGCTTTACCTGCCCGAAATGCGGCAACCACGATGCGGCCCGCGTATCGGTAACCCGCCGCGTGTGCGGCTATCTTGGCAGCCCGGATGCGCGTCCGTTTAACGCCGGGAAGCAGGAAGAGGTGAAGCGCCGCGTGAAGCATTTAGGGAATGGGCAGATCGGGTAAGTTCCGTGTTCTCCCCCTCACCCTAGCCCTCTCCCTCAAGGGAGAGGGAACCGATCGAGCACATTGCTAAGCCTGACTCCGGTTTTCTCCCTCTCCCCGTGGGAGAGGGCCGGGGTGAGGGCATCAGGTTAACGCTATGAACTATCACCAGTACTACCCCGTCGACATCGTTAACGGCCCCGGCACCCGCTGCACTCTTTTTGTCTCAGGCTGCGTGCACGAATGCCCTGGCTGCTACAACAAAAGCACCTGGCGGCTCAATTCCGGCATGCCGTTTACCGCCGGGATGGAAGACCGGATCATTAACGACCTCAACGACACCCGCATCAAACGCCAGGGGATTTCGCTCTCCGGCGGCGATCCGCTGCACCCGCAAAACGTGCCGGAGATCCTGAAGCTGGTGAAACGCATTCGCCGCGAGTGCGCAGGAAAAGATATTTGGGTCTGGACGGGCTATAAGCTGGACGAGCTGAACGCGCAGCAAAGGGAAGTGGTGGATCTGATTAACGTGCTGGTCGACGGCAAATTTGTACAGGATTTAAAAGACCCGGCGCTTATCTGGCGCGGCAGCAGTAACCAGGTAGTGCATCATTTGCGGTGAGCATTAGAGCCGTTTGTTTGCATCATGATAAACGGCTGCTTTCTCTTTTTTCACTATCATTCCCTTTAACGCCCTCGGGTCAAATTCCAGTTCATAAGTCATCCAGACTAACCTTAATTCCCTTTTGCGGATTAGCCAGTCGCTCCCGGACTGTCTGTATCAGCGCATCTTCGCTGTCGCTAATCGTGACCGTTTTCACCGGCATGCGTCCCGTCTCCGCAACGTACTGAAACAGGAGTCGCACGGCTTCTGTTGGGGTGATATTGAGTTTTTCCAGCACGGCATAAGCCTCGTTTTTGAGTTTGTCATCCAGACGGACGTTAAGCGTAGCCATTATGCCTCCAGGAGAATCGAATGTGTAATGCAGTTTAGCATTACATTCGCATTACATCGAATTCTGGATAACGCCTCTCAAAACCGGCTCAAACTCTCCATCGCCACCGCCTTAAACTCGGCAAAATTTCCGCAGCTACAGAGTCGTGACATCGCACGTTCGCGCAGGAAGGTGACGAAAATATCGTAGATCGCCATCGCCTCTTCGTATTCGCTTTTGCTGATGGCGAGCAGGAAGATAACGTGGGCGGTTTCGTCGCCCCACTGGACGCCGTGCGGGGCGAGTACGGTGTAGACCACCGTTTTCTGTGCCAGCAGGCCAAGGGAGTGCGGCAGCGCGATGCCGTCGCCGAGCATGGTGCTGACGATGGCTTCACGCTCAACGACCGAGTCGAGGAACTCAGCCCCCACAAAGCCCTCCTCTTCAAGCTGGACGCAGAGTTCGCGGAACAGCGTTTGCTGGTCCACAGGGGCGTTGAGAATACGGAAATGCGCAGCGTCGAAGTATTTGTCCAGCATCCACGGACGGGTTCTGTCCACCAGCACCAGCTTGCCAATCTGCTCCAGCTGGTAGTCCGTCGGGAACGGGGCGATCATCACCACCGGCTTAGACTTTTCACTGACGCGGGCAGTTGAGATCACAAAGTCTTCGTTAATGGATTCCGTCTGCTCGTACTCGCGAAGCGTAAGCGTGCGTGTGACCTCAATCTGCGGGTATTTGCGCTGCAGCACCGCCTCAATCATGCGCACCATGGCATTACCGGCATCGCACACCAGCAGCACGCGCGGCTGGCGCTGGTAGCCAATGTTGTAGTGGCGCTCCAGCCCGACGCCAATATGCAGCACCAGGAAGCCAATCTCGTTTTCGCTGATCACATACGGCGTGTATTTGCCCCAGCTTGAGACTGCCGCCAGCGTCATATCCCACGCCATCGGATAGTGCTGCTTGATGTTATCCAGCAGCGGATTCGGGATCATGATTTGATACCGCACGCGGGTGATCATGGTTTTGATATGGGTAAGCAGATCCGCATGCAGCTGCTCGTCGCTGAGCAGGTTGTAGTTATAGTGGGTGTTGATATAGCGCAGGATGTAGTTGACCAGCGCTTCGTCGTCATCCGCATTGATGGCACTCGGCGCGATATCCTGGATCTGCCGCGCGGCGATATGCACGCACAGCCAGCTCTCTTCCGAAGGGGAAAGCGCTTTGCCCGCCAGCTGCTGAATGGTCACCGCGATATCTTTCGCCGCGTCACGCACATTCTCTTCCACATCTTCGGCGTGGAATTCCGGCAGTGGATACCCCTCGCTGATGCGGCGCACCGACACCGCGCAGTAGAGTCGCAGGAACAGCTCGCCTTCGTCGGTCAGGCGGATGTGATGCCGCGTCAGCGCCTCGTGCAGTACGGGCACCATCTGCTCTGCTACTCCGGCATTGAGCGCCACGTCGGTCACCAGCGGGTTCAGGCTGTCCTGCTGGGCCAGTTCCCAGAGCAGATCGGTCAGACAGGCGCGGGTCGCCATCTCACTGCCAAACAGCTTCATGCCATGGCGTGGACGCGTTTCCAGCGTCAGGTTGTAGCGGTGGAACCACTCACGCACCTCCACCATATCGCTCTGCAGCGTGGCGCGGCTGACGAACCACTCATCGGCCAGGTCTTCCAGCTTGAGTGAAAACGCCGAGGTGAGAAAACGCACCACCAGATAATGCACGCGCTCCGGCCCGGTACGGGGAATGCGCAGCGCACGCGGATGGGAAGCCTGTAGCTGCTGATAACGTACCGCATCGTCAATTTTGAGCTGGTAGCCATTGCCGCGGCTGAGAATAAACTGCGCGCCGTGGCTTGCCAGCAGCGCGTTCAGGGCGGAAATATCCGCCCGGACGGTTCGCGTGGAGACCGACAGCCGCTGCGCCAGCTCGTCCTGCGGCAGCGTCTCGTTTTGCAACAGATCAAAAAGTTGCGCTAAACGTTGGTTCGGAAATCGCACGTCGTTGTCCTCTTACTGCTCAGGGTGAAATGACCATCTGGGATGGGCTGCCGACCGGGGTGTAGTCTGACTCAAAGCTTAGCTTGCCGTCCTGACCGACGCGGAAACGGGTAATGTTGTCGCTGCGCTGGTTCATGACGTACAGCCAGCGCCCCTGTTTATCGAGCGTCAGGGTGCGCGGGTAGTCGCCACGCGTCCAGACATCGTCCTGATGCGTCAGCGTGCCCTCCGCTGTTACGGTAAAGTGCCCGATGCTGTTATGCAAACGGTTAGCCACGTACAGCTGTTTACCATCTGCACTCAGCGCCAGTCCGGCCGCAAAACTGGTGCCTTTGTAACCTTCTGGCAGCGCGGAGAGCGTTTTGCCCTCTTTCAGCCTGCCGTTGCTGTCCAGCGTATAATGGGTGAGCGTAGACGCCTCTTCGTTAATCAGCCACAGCGCATCCCCCTTCGGCGTAAAGACAAAGTGCCGCGGCCCGGCCCCTTTTGAGGAGGCGCTGATAAACGGCGGATCGTTCGGCGTCAGCTTGCCGGCTCGATCGTCAAAGCGGTACTGATAGATACGATCCAGCCCCAGATCGGTGGAAAACACATATTTCCCGCTCGGATCGGCGGCGATCATGTGCGCATGAGGACCATTATGATCGCTGATGGCAAAACTGCCTTCTGCTGCCGCCTCCGGTTTCGCAGCGCCTGGCTCACCCTGATCCTGGTGCCGATCCGTGGCGTCACCCAGGCTGCCATCGGCTTTGATCGGCAGCACTGCGATCGATCCGCTTACGTAGTTCGCCACCAGCAGATGCTGACCCTTCGGCGTGAGCGAAAGATAGACCGGCCCCGCACCGCCGGAGGAGACCTGATTCAGCTCGCTCAGCTCGCCGTTATCATCTATCCGCAGCGCCTGCACCACGCCCTGCTCCACTTCGCTTGCCAGATACAGCGTTTTGCCATCGTGCGAGACGGCCAGCTGCGCGGCGTTCGGCAGCTGACTCACCAGCGTTTTATTGCCGAGCGCGCCGCTTTGCGGGTCAATGGTAAAGCGGTACAGCCCTTCCCCGCTGGGGTTATAGGTACCCACCCAGGCGTACTGCGGCTGGGCGATAGCGGCGTTAGCCAGTAAAGAGA
This sequence comes from Enterobacter cloacae complex sp. 382A5, assembly GCF_050031095.1. NCBI lineage: Bacteria > Pseudomonadati > Pseudomonadota > Gammaproteobacteria > Enterobacterales > Enterobacteriaceae > Enterobacter > Enterobacter cloacae complex sp. 382A5. The sequence continues at coordinate 507,300 of NZ_JBLGVK010000001.1, read as the reverse complement.
GTGAAGCGACAAGCAGGGTACGGGTGTGCATGATGGCTCCTTTGGGGTTATGCGGTGTGTTCCCCCCTCACCCTAACCCTCTCCCCAAAGGGGAGAGGGGACGATTACACCCTCTCCCCTTTGGGGAGAGGGCTGGGGTGAGGGGCAGTTTTTACTTCACCAGCTTCTTCGTCATCGCAAGCAGCGTACGCACATCTTCCGGACGCGTATCGCCGCTGGCTTTGTCGATAATCGAACTATAAATATGCGGAATGATTTTGCTCACGCCCGCGTCCAGGGCGATCTGCAGGATCGCCTCGAAGTTATCCAGATCGATACCCCCGGTCGGCTCCAGCCAGAAGTCGTGACGGGCGCAGGCTTCCGCCACGGCCTGGTATTCGTCACGGCACTTCAGGCCGCCCATCGGGAAGTACTTAATCGAACTGCCGCCGAAATCCTTCAGCAGGGCAATCGCCGTTTCAACCGGCACAATGCCGTCCGGTGCCGCGCTGCTCAGCGGGCCGGTGGAGATTTTCACCATCCCGACGGTGCCGGTCGGTGAGACCAGTCCGTTGACCACCGATTCATTCTGCCCCAGCAGCGCACGGCTGGTGGCTACACCAGTGAAAACCTGGTTAACGTGCTGCGGCTGCACCTGACGGGAGATTTCGCTCACCATCGCCGACTGGTTCGGGTCACCCGCCCCCAGGCCTACCGAGAGCGCGTTATCAATCAGCGCCGCGTACTCGCGCATATCGGCAACCGCGCTGGGCACGTCCGGGTAATTTTTGGAGAGCACGCCCACCAGCACATGACCTTCCGCCGCCTCGTAAATGGCGCTGGCGTTCGCTTTTGAGCCTGCCAGCACGTTCAGGCAGACGCGGTCACGGTAAAAATTGGGAGTCAGTTTCATGCCTTTTTCTCCTGTCCTAACACTTCGCTTATGCGGCGGTACACAATGTTCAGCTGGTCAGCGTTCACGCTGCGCACGTCCGCTTCGATAATCCCTTCGTTGGCCTTGTAGCCGCGGAAATAAATGGCGTATTCGCCCTGCTTCAGGGCATTCACCAGCTCGCCGGTGCCGATGCCGGTTACGGCTTCGTCAAACTTAATCTCGGTACGCGCGATATCGCGACCGGCGCTGTCCCAGACCACGCGCGCGGTAACGCCGTTCAGGGTGTTGAGCGCGTCGATAAACGGCGTCATTTTTGCCACCATCTCCGCCCCACTCTCTTTGGTTGCCGTCAGGTAGTGTTCGATGGCGCAGGTCAGGCCGAGGATGCCCTCTTTACCCACCTTCATGGCGCGGCCAATGCCCGCCGTCTGGCGCTTCACCCACTCAACGTACTGGGTCTTGCCGATCACCAGGCCGCTGGTGGGCCCTTCGATCGCTTTCGCGCCGCTGTAGATCACCAGGTCGGCGCCGGAGCGGTAATAGGTATGCAGATCTTCTTCCGCTGCGGCATCGACGATCAGGGGCAGATCGTGTTTGCGCGCCACGACCGCTGCCTGCTCAACGCTGAGCATGCTTTTCTGCACGCAGTGGTGCGATTTGATGTAAAGGATCGCCGCGGTGCGCGGGGTGATGGCCGCCGCCAGCTGCTCGGCTGAGCATTCGTTAGCGTAGCCCGCTTCCACCAGCTTGCCGCCGCCCAGCGCCACCATGGTGCCCACCGGCGCGCCAAAGTTAACGTTGTGGCCTTTCGGCAGCACGATTTCGTTGTTCTCAACTGGAGTGACGTGCAGGTTTTCCAGCAGCCAGTCGCTGTCTTTCACCAGCACCGCCGCCACGGACTGGGCGATGCCCGCGGATGCGCAGGAGACCACCGTCGCGCCCTCCACGTCCAGCAGCTTCGCGATGTATTCCCCGGTTTTATTGACCAGATCTTTCATCTCGAAATAGTGATTCATGCCGTCCATCGCCGCCTGCACCACTTCCGGGCGTGGCGTGGAGACACCCAGCGCCGTCATGCGGCCGGAGGTGTTGATAACCTGCTTTAAGTTGTACTTCTCATAAATCGAAGGCATGTTCCGTGCTCCCTTGTTCGGTCATGTAGCCCTTGCCCGCGCGGATCGCGGCAAGCGGCACCAGAATGTGTTCAGCCTGCAGGCTGTCGTTTTCAGCATCCGTCAGCACCGTCGGCTGACGTTTAAGGGTGAACAGCGTCAGGTCGGCGTCGAGACCGGGTTCGATACGCCCTTTGCGCGTCAGGCGCAGGCCGTCGGCGGCGTTGGCGGTGACGCAGTCAATCACCTGCGGCAATGACATGCCGATGGCGAGGAATTTCGACATCACGCTCGAAAGCGAGCCCACCGGGCCGTTGATGCGGTTGCGACAGTAGATATCCGAGCTGATGGTGTGCGGCAGAATGCCCATCGCGATGGCGCGTTTCGCCACTTCAAAACTGAAGCTCGCCGTACCGTGGCCTACGTCCAGCCGCACACCGCGTTTCAGAGCGGAGGTGATGGAGGCACGCAGCTCGCCGGAGGGCGTCAGAATGCGGTTTGGCTTGCCGTTGTAGCAGTGGGTAATGATGTCGCCCGAGCTCAGCAGCTCGGCAATTTCGTCGAGGTTAGGCGGGTTATTGCCGATGTGCACCATCAGCGGCAGGTCGCCGTTCTCTTTCTGAATGGCTTTCGCACGCTCCAGCGGCGTAATACCGTTTTCACCCACCACGCTGCTGCTCATGCGCGCTTTCAGCCCGACGATAAAGTCAGGGTGGCGTTTCACCGCCTGCTTCACGGCATCGGCATCAATATTCGCCATATTGGCCAGCTCGTTCTGGGCAATCAGCCCCACGCGGGAGATATTCAGCAGGGCAAAGACCTCGGTTGAGGCTTTGCGGGTGATTTCGTAGAAATCGTCCACGTCGTCGGCACCGGTACTGCCCGCATCCACCACGGTGGTGACGCCGGTGGCAATACCCACGCTGTCCGGTTCGTCGTGGTAAATAGGGGAGTTCGGGTAGCAGTGGACGTGGGAGTCGATCCAGCCTGCGCTGACGAACACGTCACCGTTCAGCTCCACCGTTTTGCGGGCGGGAGCATCTATGTCGCCTGTTGCGGCAATTTTCCCGTCCTGAATGGCGATATCGGTCAGGGTATCGTCGCTAAGGCGCGCACGGCGCAGGAGTAAATCAAACATGGGGTTCTCCTGATAAGGCGGGCGCCAGCGCGCCCGCAGGTATTAAAGGGCGACCGGGAACAACCAGCCTAAAATCATGGCGCCAAGGATGGCACCGCCGGTGATCGGCTTCTGCCAGATGTAGAACAGCAGCGCGCCCAGCAGGGAACCGACGCCAATCGGAATGGAAGCGGTCATGGCGCTGAGGATAATCAACGGCCCCAGAAAACGACCGGAGGCATTGCCCGCGCCCATCATCACGTCCGCCCCGTAGGTGGAGTTGCTCTGGTTGATGGTGAACTTACGCGCCAGGATGATGACGTAGCCGATCGCCAGACCAATCACCAGGCCGGTAATCAGCGAGGCAATGAAGTTGGTCACCGGGAACATGATCCCCGCGCCCAGCAGCAGTGCTGGCACACCCAGACCCACGCCGGTCTGGATAGCCCCGCCGATGTCGAGGATCCCTACCAGCGATCCTTCGATGATACGGGCGAACAGGAAGCTTGCGCCGAACGCCGCCACTGCGCCGTATACGCCGGTATCAATTCCCGCCTTCAGCATCGCCACGAAGGCCACTTCGTTAAACGCGCCGATGCCGTAGAGGTAGTACATGTGCGTCCCGGCAAACACGCCGGAGGAGAGCAGGCCAACGAAGATCGGGAACGACCAGTCGGCATACCAAAAACCTTTATTCTGTTCCATGTAGAGGCTCCTGTTATTTACCGCTGAGCGAGTTGTGGATCATGTCGAGCCAGTTCGGCACGGTCAGATGGAAGGATTCAATCATCTTCATGTCGAAGCCGCGGAAGAAGCCGCTCAGCACGAAGAGCAGAACGATGGCCGCCATCATCACTTTGGTGACGTGGTTCCAGCCGCTCTCTTCCACGCCTTTACCGATCAGGATCCCCAGTACCAGGCCCGGTACGGCGTTACCCATAATCAACTGCGCCGCGCCGCCGAAGATGGTCGCCCAGAAGCCGGATTTTTTACCCGCGTCGATGGCCGCCAGCCAGAAGATCACCGGCATCACGGTGTTCACCAGCAGGTTTGCCGCCGGTACCAGCACCTTCACGGCGGTGACCTGCAGTGCGGCCGGAACAGACGAGGCAGTCAGGTTAAGGAAGGTGACGACAATCATGCCGATGATGCCGCAGGCAATCGCCATCTTGCGGGGATCGTGCAGCGTTTCGCCGACGTTACGGTTTTTGATCATCAAGGCTGCAGCACCCCAGTTTGGGATGATGCGGTGGTCTACGTCCTGTGTGAAGGCACCTGCGGCCACGGAAGAGGCCCAGGCGTTAAAGAAGAAGCCTAACCCAAAGGAGAAGTGAGAAGCCGGATCCCCTTCGCAGGAGTTCAGTTCCCCCAACGTACGAAACGCGCCCATACCCTGAGTGGTAGGCGCATGAAACATGCGTGCAGCCCCGGCTCCAACACCGACGCCTACCAGGCCGCCAATGATGAGCGATTTTATTAATATAATTAAGAACATCAGTCTGCCCTTTTATGAATAATCAGCGTTGCGTGACGAAATCCACCTGGTCGAGATTGATGGCGGTCACGTTGACGGTCACATCCAGCTCCACGCTGTAGGTGCGTCTTTCCCGGCGCAAAAAGAAGAACAGAAACGCTTCTTTACGCACCGCTTCTTGCGCCTGAACGACCTGCACATCCTGTGGCTCAATACGCAGTAAGATATGCGGTGAGGCTTTCATCACCGCGGCCTGAACGTGGTTGAGTGCGTCGGCAAAGGCGCGCGCTTTGGCGTCGCCCTTCCCCTTCACTCTCACCGTGGTTGTGAACTGTTCTTTCATGCTTATGCGCCGTGCTTCTTCTGCCACGCCTGCACCAGACGCTCGCCCAGCTCTTCTTTATCCATAAAGCCAAAGCCCAGCACGTTGCAGCCTTCGTTGATGGCGGTCACCCCCTCATCCACGGAGCGCATGCCGTATTTCGCTTTGTAGCCATATTTGGTTTGCGCCGTGATGGCACCCGCGCCGCCGCTGCCGCAGAAGGAGATGCCGAAGGTGGCATTTTCTGCTTTCATGACGTCGCCGAGTTTCATATCTGCCGCCATACCCGGCACGACAACCGCACGTCCACCCGCTTTTTCCACACCGGCAGCCACTTTCTGGCCTTTACCCAGGCGATCGCCAATCACGACTGTAATCTGTTCCATGTGTTGCTCCTTAAAGGTTGTCTTTCGCGACTTCAAAGTGAACGGAGAGCAGCCAGGCTTCTTCATCAGGAAGGTTGCCAAACTGCGCTACCACTTCACGGGCGAGCCGCATTGAATCCGGTGAAATTTCGTCGAACAGCTCTGCCTCCACTTCCGGCAGCGGCTCGCCGGTCACGGACCGGTGCGCCATCGCGCGGACATGGGAGGTGAGCATCTGTTCCTGTACTGCATTGGGGATGATGTTGTGCCGGGCCAGCAGGGCATAAACCTGCTGCAGCATGGTGTTCGCGAGCTTTTCTGTTTGCTCCGCCTGATCCCCAACGTCGTTCATTACCGCTCCGTTACTCACTGGTCTTACCCCGTTAATGGCTCTGGAATAAAACTAACGTTGGCGATGGCGGGTTTGTAGCGAGTTGTTTTCCACTTCGAAGTGGAAAGGCGAGCCGCAGCAGTGATCTGTGCCACATAAATAGGCTGAATCTGGATAAATCGCTGTATTTACGTGATGAATATCACGTTATCTGACGGCAAATATGGGAAGAGCGAAGCGGAAAAGATTACGAGCCGACTCGTAGAAATGTGACGTGGATAAGGTTTTCTTATGGGGATTCGCTAGAGTGGCGGCGGGTGCTTGAGACTGACCGTCTCAGGCATGGGACGGAAAGTGGAAAGCCCCGCCTGATAAAAAATCAGGGCGGGGGCTCGAAACGACACGTCGGACCGTGGAGTTCGCTACCTCGCCCGCTTTAAAGCAAGGAGGCATCCATGAAACGCCAATCCCCAATTATCCGGGTTTTGATGATTATTGCTTTGACAATAATCATCTTAACGCTGGTGACGAGGAAAACACTGTGCGAGATCCGTTTTCGAAACGGCTCGCTTGAAGTGACAGCGCGGATGGAGTGTCGCTCTGGCCAGTAGGGAGCAAAGATGCGGGGGCGCTAACTGCGCCCCCGCATACGGGAAAGGACGTACAGCTCAGGCACCCAATTAACGATACTTTTTGTGATACGTGTTACGCGTCGCGACAAACTGGTCTGCTGCCGCCTGGGCTTCCTTCACTTTGCCTTCGTTAGCGAGCTTCAGCGCGCCGTCAATCTGACCGACCAGCACGTCAAAGCCGTGGCGATAGTCCTTCATCTCTGCGCTGTCTGCCGCTTTGCTTTCCAGCTTTGGCGGCGTCGCTTTTTGCGCGTCCAGCGCCGCTTCACGCATTTTGGTCAATGCGCTTTTCATTTCTGCCGCATTGTCCGTTTTCTGAACGACCTTCAGGTTTTGACTGAGGATGTCCATGTTGTCTTCGAGATCGGCAGCAAACGCAGAAGAGCCAAGAACCAGCGTTGAAGCCGCGACGATCGCTAACAGGTGTTTACGCATTGCTCACTTCCTTTTTTATTATTAAAACGCTTTTCGGGTATTACTGGCCGGCGATTTTCATTTCCGGCAGTAATACAGAACCACACTGTATATTGCTACGTGTTTCAATATCGTTACCGACCGTAACGATATTGCGCCACATGTCCTTCAGGTTGCCGGCGATGGTAATTTCGCTCACCGGATACTGAATCTCGCCGTTTTCGACCCAGAAGCCTGCCGCACCGCGAGAGTAGTCTCCGGTAATGCCGCTCACGCCCTGGCCCATCAATTCTGTCACCACCAGGCCGGTGCCCATCTCTTTCAGCATCTGCTCGAAGTTCAGGCCCTGTCCGGCAATGCGCCAGTTATGGATGCCCCCCGCATGTCCGGTGCTTTTCAGCCCCAGCTTGCGCGCGGAGTAGTTGGTCAGCAGCCACTGGGTCAGAATGCCGTCTTTAACGATATCGCGGCGTTCCGTGCGCACGCCTTCGCTGTCGAACGGCGTGGAGGCCAGACCTTTAAGCAGGTGCGGGTGCTCTTCAATGGTCAGCCATTCCGGCAGGATCTGTTTGCCCAGCGAGTCGAGCAGGAAGGTCGATTTACGGTAAACTGAGCCGCCCGCGATAGCGCCCACCAGATGGCCAAACAGGCCGGTCGCTACTTCATTGGCAAAAATGACCGGGGCTTTCATGGTGGAGAGCTTACGCGGTGACAGGCGAGACAGCGTGCGTTCAGCACACGCTTTGCCCACCCACTCAGGGGACTGTAAATCCCCCAGCGCGCGGCCGATGGTGTAAGCATAATCCCGCTCCATATCGCCGTTTTCTTCGGCGATCACGCAGCTTGAGAGCGAGTGACGGGTTGAGCAATAGCCCTGCAGCATTCCGTGGCTGTTGCCGAAGACTTTGATGCCGTAGTGGCTGTTGAAGCTGCCGCCTTCGGTATTGGTGATGCGTTTATCCGCCTGCAAAGACGCCTGTTCGGCACGCGCGGCCAGCTCAATGGCTTCGTCCGGGGTGACTTCCGCCGGGTGGAAAAGATCGAGATCCGGGGCATCAAACGCCAGCAGATCTTTATCCGCAACGCCTGCATAAGGATCCGGTGAGGTGTAACGCGCAATATCCAGCGCCGCCTGCACGGTACGGGCAATGGCATCGGGGCTGAGATCGGTAGACGACGCGCTGCCTTTGCGGTTCTGGTGATACACCGTGATCCCCAGTGCGCCATCGCTGTTGAATTCTACATTCTCCACTTCGCCATAGCGGGTGCTCACGCTAATGCCGGTGGTTTTGCTGACCGCCACTTCGGCGCCATCTGATTTACCTGAAGCGAGCGTCAGCGCGGTGGAGACGGCTTCTTCCAGAATCTTACGCTGCGCTTCAACTTGTGAGGTTACTTTCATCGCAAATGCCATACTGTAAGAGAGAGTTAACTGAAGTCTAACAGAGAACCGTTTTTCAGTGCGCGTCTTAACTGGTAACATTAGCCTCTTTTTTTAAGGAGCCTGACATGACTAAGCAGCCCGAAGACTGGCTCGACGACGTTCCCGGTGATGACATCGAAGACGAAGATGATGAGATCATCTGGGTCAGTAAAAGTGAAATTAAACGCGACGCCGAAGAGTTAAAACAGCTTGGCGCAGAAATGGTGGAACTGGGCAAAAACGCGCTGGATAAGATCCCGCTCGACCAGGATCTGCGTGATGCCATTGAACTGGCACAGAAAATCAAAAAAGAAGGCCGTCGTCGCCAGCTTCAGCTTATCGGTAAAATGCTGCGTCAGCGCGACGTCGATCCGATCCGCCAGGCGCTGGATAAACTGAAAAACCGCCACAACCAGCAGGTTGCGCTGTTCCACAAGCTGGAGCAGATCCGCGACCGTCTGATTGAACAGGGTGATGATGCGGTACCGGAAGTATTGAACCTGTGGCCGGATGCCGACCGCCAGCAGCTGCGTTCACTGATCCGCAACGCGAAGAAAGAGAAAGAAGGGAATAAGCCGCCGAAGTCCGCGCGTCTGATTTTCCAGTATCTGCGCGAGCTGTCTGAGAACGAAGAGTAATATCGAACCGCCTGTTCCCCCCTCACCCCAGCCCTCTCCCCATAGGGGAGAGGGAGAAGAGTAATGTAGGCCCGGTAAGCGCTAGCGCCACCGGGCTTTTTTTTACTCTGCGGCCTCAGCCTTTTTCGCCAGACCGTCCAGCAGCTTCTGATGGATCCCACCAAAACCGCCGTTACTCATCACCAGAATATGGTCACCCGGCTGAGCGGCTTTCACCACCATATCCGCCAGAGCATCAACATCCGCACTCCAGTGCGCAGGCTGAATGCAGGCATCGGCCACTTCAGCTACCTGCCACGGAATATGCTGTGGCTGCAGCAGGAAGACTTCGTCGGCACGTCCTAAGGATGGCGCGAGATCGTCTTTGCAGATGCCCATTTTCATGGTGTTAGAGCGTGGCTCCAGCACCGCCAGAATGCGCGCGGTACCGCCGACCTTGCCGCGTAACGCTGCAAGCGTCGCCAGAATAGCAGTTGGGTGGTGCGCGAAATCGTCATACACGGTTACGCCGTGGGCTTCACCGCGCAGCTCCAGACGGCGACGGGCATTGATAAATGAACCCAGTGCATTCGCCGCATCCGCAGGCTGAACACCCACATGGCGTGCGGCAGCGATTGCCATCAGGCCGTTGTGCATGTTGTGTTCGCCAACCAGGCCCCATTTCACCTCACCCACTTTCTCGCCGTCGAGCCACACTTCCCACTCCGAGGCATCCACGTTGAGTTTTTTCGCCTGCCAGTGACCCTGCTCACCCACCAGCTCCTGCTCGCTCCAGCAGCCCATCGCCATGGTCTGCTTAAGATTGATGTCGTTCTCCGGCAGGATGATACGGCCCTGACCCGGAACGATGCGCACCAGGTGGTGGAACTGTTTCTGAATGGCTTTCAGATCGTCAAAGATATCCGCATGATCGAACTCAAGGTTGTTGAGGATCAGCGTGCGCGGGCAGTAGTGTACAAACTTGGAGCGCTTGTCGAAGAACGCACAGTCGTACTCATCGGCTTCGATCACAAAGAACGGGCTCTCCCCCAGACGCGCAGACACGTCGAAATTGCCCGGAACGCCGCCAATGACAAAGCCAGGCTTGTAACCACAGGCTTCAAGGATCCAGGTCGCCATACCGGCGGTGGTGGTTTTACCGTGCGTACCGGCCACGGCAACAACCCAACGGTCGCGCAGGACGAAATCATGCAGCCACTGTGGGCCAGACATGAACGGAATATTGCGTTCCAGTACCGCCTCAACGCACGGATTACCTCGCGTCATGGCGTTGCCAATGATCACCAGATCCGGCGCGGGATCCAGCTGGCTGGCATCATAACCCTGAATCAGAGAGATGCCCTGTTTTTCCAGGAGCGTGCTCATCGGCGGATACACATTGGCGTCCGAACCTGTCACTTCATGGCCCAGCGAGCGCGCCAGCATTGCCAGTCCGCCCATAAAAGTGCCACAAATCCCCAATATATGAATGCGCATACGTCACTATCCTTCTTCAATGTGGCGCACATTTTACTCACATGTTAGCGGGTGTGAAACGCATTTCAGGTAAATCCGTATATTGCTGGCGCGATTCACCTCTGCGCTACTATTTGAATATTTGTTAAGATTGTTGGGCATTAGTCGTTTTAGTGAACATACAATCGCTCTACTCACAAAGATGCAGGGAAAGTGTTATGAAAACGTTAGGTGAATTTATTGTCGAAAAGCAGCACGAGTTCTCTCATGCTACCGGTGAACTCACTGCTTTGCTGTCGGCAATAAAGCTGGGCGCTAAGATCATCCACCGTGATATCAACAAGGCCGGTCTGGTCGATATCCTGGGTGCCAGCGGTGCCGAGAACGTTCAGGGCGAGGTTCAGCAGAAACTCGATCTGTTCGCAAATGAAAAACTGAAAGCTGCACTGCGCGCGCGCGACATCGTTGCGGGTATCGCCTCTGAAGAAGAAGATGAAATTGTCGTATTCGAAGGGTGTGAACACGCGAAATACGTTGTTCTGATGGATCCGCTGGACGGCTCCTCCAACATCGACGTTAACGTTTCTGTCGGTACCATTTTCTCCATCTACCGCCGCGTCACGCCTGTTGGCACGCCGGTGACAGAAGAAGATTTCCTGCAGCCTGGCAGTCAGCAGGTTGCTGCCGGTTATGTCGTGTATGGCTCCTCCACCATGCTGGTCTACACCACCGGCTGTGGCGTGCATGCCTTTACTTACGATCCGTCTCTGGGCGTGTTCTGCCTGTGTCAGGAACGTATGCGCTTCCCGGAGAAGGGCAACACCTACTCCATCAACGAAGGTAACTACATCAAGTTCCCGACTGGCGTGAAGAAGTACATCAAATTCTGCCAGGAAGAAGATAAAGCGACGCAGCGCCCTTACACCTCCCGCTATATCGGTTCCCTGGTTGCGGATTTCCACCGTAACCTGCTGAAAGGCGGCATTTACCTCTACCCAAGCACCGCCAGCCACCCGGACGGGAAGCTGCGTCTGCTGTATGAATGCAACCCGATGGCGTTCCTGGCGGAACAGGCGGGCGGCAAGGCGAGCGATGGTAAAGAGCGCATTCTGGACATCGTGCCAGAAAGTCTGCACCAGCGTCGTTCCTTCTTCGTCGGCAACAACCATATGGTTGAAGACGTTGAACGTTTTATCCGTGAGTATCCGGACGCGTAATCCCTCTCCCGGGGAGCCGCTCTGGCTCCCCAATACATTTATATAATTTACCGTATAAGTGTTTATAAAAAACGCGCTTTAATATTCAGATTCGCTCCTGCATTATTTCCATAACAGTTTGACAGATATTTCCTGGAGCGTACCCGTGTCGAAAAACTATTCCCGTGCCAATACCGGCATCGATTTAAATCTTATTCCTGTCTTTATTGAAGTGGTCCGCTGCGGCAGCATGGCGAAGGCCTCTGTCCGGCTGGAGATGTCACGCCCGGCCGTGAGCCTGGCGTTGAAGCGCTTTAGCCAGCTTTTTGCTGAACCGCTATTTATCCGTAAAGGGTTATATCTTGAACCGACGGAAAAAGCGTTAACCTTAACTCACCAGCTGGAAATATTACTCGGTAATATTCACGATAATATTAGCGCGATTAATTTGTCCGAGAATAATACCCTGGTACAGAATGTACCAGGGTCGGGGAATATTATGCGACACTCTGCGTCGTCAGTTTAAATGATGACATGGCTTCCATCAGCTGGCGTGACTGCTCTTCCAGCGAGCGCGTCGCGGCAGAGGATTGCTGTACCAGCGTCGCATTCTGCTGCGCGGTTTCATCCATCTGATTTACCGCAATATTCACCTGTTCAATGCCGCGGCTCTGTTCCTGAGACGCGGTGGCAATTTCGCGCATCAGTTTAGTCATGCGCAGCACTTCGGTTGCGATCTCATCCATCGTTTCGCCCGCCTGCTGCGCCAGCTCGCTGCCCTCATTAACGTGGGTCTGCGAGTCGCTGATAAGTGAACGGATCTCTTTTGCCGCATCGGCGCTGCGGCTGGCAAGATTGCGCACCTCGCCCGCAACGACGGCAAAACCGCGCCCCTGCTCGCCCGCACGCGCCGCTTCCACGGAGGCGTTCAGCGCCAGAATGTTGGTCTGGAAGGCAATGCCGTCAATAACGCTCAGAATGTCGGCAATGCGCGCCGAGCTGCCGGAGATATCGCGCATTTTCTCGATCACATAGCAGACCATTTCGCTGCCGTGATCGGCAGTATCCGAGACAGATTTCGCCAGCTGGTGCGCCTGCTCGGCGTTATCCGCGTTGAGTTTCACCGTGGCGGTGATCTCTTCCATGCTGGCGGCGGTCTGCTCCAGCGAGGTCGCGGTGGACTCCGTGCGCTCGGCAAGATCCCTGTTTCCCGCCGTCAGCTCGCGGCTGCCGGTATCAATTTGCGAGCTGGCATCGCGGACCCGCAGCACCGAGTGCATCAGCGACTGGCGCATGCCTTCGATGGCGGCGTTCAGACGGTTGAACTCCTGGCTCGCCGGGGCATTCAGCGTGTGGGTTAAATCCCCCGCGGCGACGTTTTCCAGCTGCGCAATCGACGCCGAGAGCGGCTTGAGCAGCATGTGGCGCAGCACCAGCCAGGCCAGCACAATGATGCCTGCCGTCAGCAGCGCCGCGACAACGATCAGGACCAGAACCCGCGTTTTGCTCGACTGCACGGCGCTGACTTCCGCTTTCCCGCGCGCGTCGCTCCACATCTGGAACGCCTGCATATCGTTATCAAACTGCTTTGCTACCGGAATGAGCCTACTCTCCAGCAGATCGTAATAGCTGTCTGCGCTCTGTTCGTTCAGCGCTTTCAACATTGGGTTGATCCCCTGCTGGTTATAGGCCGCCAGACTGACCGCCACCTTATCCAGCAACTGCTGTCCCTGGGGATCGGCCACGCCTGCGTCGATCACGCCTTTCAGCGTTTTTTGCGCCAGGGCGATCTCCTGATTAATGCTTTTCACCGATTTCGCGGCATCGTCCAGCAGACCAATTTCCATCATTCTGACAGCCTGGCCCGCCTCGTTGCGCGCACGAAGGATCAGCGTATAGCCAGAATTGAGCTGCACCATCTGCTCACCCTGAAGGTGGTTGATGCGCTGAAGTGACGAAGAACTCTGTGTGAGGGCATAAATGCCAATGCCGCTGACAATCAGCAGCAGAAGGGTCATAACGGCCAGTAAAGAGAGCAAGCCGGTACGAATCGATAGCGTTTTAAGCATGATGTTATTTCCGGTAGCGAGATATTTCTGGGCATAAAAAAAGAGTATCGGCCGCTACCGGAAAATGTTTAGACTTTAAGCAAATTCAGCATGTTATCGCTCTGTTACTGATGTGTTCACGCGGGTAACAGGCGAGCTCTGGCGGTTCTCCCAGAGCATCGTCAGACCGCGCTGCAGGGCAATAAAAATAAACAGTAAAATGCCGATGGCGATTTTCGTCCACCAGGAGCTGAGCGTGCCGTCAAAGTTGATATAGGTCTGGATCAGCCCCTGGATTGCCACGCCAAACAGTGTTCCCAGTACCGTTCCCACCCCGCCGCTGAGCAGCGTGCCGCCAATCACCACAGAGGCAATCGCATCCAGTTCAACGCCAACCCCGGCCAGCGCGTAACCCGCCTGGGTGTAAATGGAGAAGACAATCCCCGCCAGCGTCGCCAGCCCGGTGGAGAGCATATAGATGCGGATGGTCGTGTTGCGGGTGGAGATCCCCATCAGGTTGGCCGAGGTCGCGTTGCCGCCAATAGCGTAGACCTGATTACCAAACCGGGTGCGATGGGCAAGGAAGATACCAATGACCACCACGCCCAGCATCAGCAGCCCCATCGCGCTCAGGCGGCCCCCGCCGGGGATTTTCCACGCCAGGCTGGAGAGCGTGTCGTACACCGGATGGTTGATCGGGATCGACTCCTCAGACACCAGATAACTCACGCCGCGCAGGAAGAACATTCCGGCAAGCGTAATGATAAAGGCCGGGATCTTGAGCGCGTCAATCAGAAGCCCCATAAAGGCACCAAACGCACAGCCCATCACCAGCACCAGCGGAAACGCCACCAGCGGCGAGATGCCCCAGAAACCGATCGCTTTGGCAAGAAACACGCCGGTAAAGGCGATCACCGAACCGACGGAGAGATCAATCCCCCCGGAGAGGATCACAAAGGTCATACCGACCGCGATGATGCCTAAAAAGGCGTTATCCGTCAGTATGTTACAAATCACACGCGTCGAGGCGAACCCCGGGAACTGGGTCAGGCAGTAGAGATAGCCCAGCACAAACACGCCCAGCGTGATCATTAACGGTAAATTACGTTTTATCATGGCCACGGATCCCCTTAATGATGCTGACAAAGCGCGGTGACTGGACGATCAGCACGCAGAGCACGACCACCGCTTTCACCACCTGGTTGAGTTCCGGCTGGAACCCGGAAAGCAGGATCCCGGTGTTCATCCCCTGAATAATCAGCGCACCAATTACCGAGAGCAGCAGGTTAAAGCGCCCGCCCATCAGCGATCCGCCGCCAATGACCACCGCCAGGATCGCATCCAGCTCCAGCCATAACCCGGCGTTGTTGGCATCAGCCCCACGAATATCTGCCGCGACGATCACCCCGGCGATGGCGGCACACACGCCGCTCAATACGTACGTGAGCATCACCATCAGCCGCGTATTGACCCCGGCGTTGCGCGCCGCACGGATGTTGATCCCGACCGCTTCAATGAACATGCCCAGCGCCGTTTTGCGGGTAAAGATCCAGAACACCACCAGCGTCACCAGCGCAATGATCACCGGCGTGGGGAAGAAGAGCAGCTTGCCGCTCCCGAGCCACGCCAGATTCGGCGAGTTGAAGGTAACAATCTGCCCCGAGGTGATGAGCTGTGCGACACCGCGCCCGGCCACCATCAAAATCAGCGTGGCAACAAACGGCTGGATTTTGAGCACCGCCACCAGAACGCCGTTCCACAGTCCGGCCAGCACGCCGGTGCCCAACGCCGCCAGCAGCACCACCGGCAGGCTATGTCCGGCCACGGTCATTGAGGCTGCCGTCGCCCCGGCAATGGCCATCACCGCGCCAACAGAAAGGTCGATCCCGCCGGTGGCGATCACCAGCGTCATACCAATGGCGAGCAGCGCCACCGGCGCGGCGCGGTTTAAAATATCGATCGGGCTGCCGAACAGGCGGCCATCCTGCACGATTATCTGGAAGAAATGCGGTGCGACCAGGCTATCGACCAGCAACACCACCAGCAGCGCGGCGATTTGCGGCGTGCCGGTCGGCCAGTTGAAGCGGCGTTTTGTTTCGCCAGTTTGCGAAAGCGAACGAGACATCACGATTCACTCCTTACGCCGCGATGGCATTCATGATTGCCGGAACGGACAGTTTATCCAGCGGGATCTCTGCCACCTGCTTGCGATCGCGCATGATGATGACGCGATCGGCATAGCCCACCAGCTCCTCCAGTTCAGACGAGATGACCAGCAGCGCCAGCCCGTCCGCGCACAGGGTTTCAATAAGGCGGATAATTTCGGCGTGCGCCCCCACGTCAATGCCGCGGGTCGGTTCATCGAGGATCAGGAACTGAGGTTTGGTCAGCAGCCAGCGGGAAAGCAGTACCTTCTGCTGGTTGCCCCCGGAGAGGAACTCTATCGGCTGTTCTGCGCTCGGGGTACGGATACCGAGCTGGCGAATAAAGCGCTCGGCAATGGCGTTTTGCTCTTTCCGTGGGATCGGCCGCAGCCAGCCGCGCTGCGCCTGTAAGGCCAGAATGATATTTTCCCGCACCGAGGCGGCGGCAATAATGCCATCCGTTTTTCTGTCTTCCGGGCAGAAACCCACACCCAGACAGGAGGCCTGATGTGGCGAGCGCAGGGTTTGCGGTTTACCTTTGATCAGCGCGGTGCCGCTGTCTGCAGGCTTGATCCCGAAGATCACCTCGGCGGTTTCGGTACGGCCCGAGCCTAACAGGCCCGCCAGGCCGACAATTTCACCGGGGCGCACCTCCAGGTTAAACGGCGAGATCACCCCTTTCTTGCCGAAATCACTGAACGCGGCGACCGGTTTCTCACTCAGCAGCGTACGGCCGGCACGCTGGAGCGCATTGGACTCCAGCTCGCGGCCGAGCATCATTTTGACCAGTTCAATCTGCGGCAGCTCGCGGGTGTCGCGGCAGCCGACAAAACTGCCGTTGCGCAGCACCGTAATGCGATCGCTCACCTCATACACCTGATCGAGGAAATGGGTGACGAAGATCAGGCTTACGCCCTGATTGCGCAGCTGGCGCATCAGGGTAAAGAGCATCTCCACTTCCTGGGTATCGAGGCTGGCGGTGGGCTCATCAAGGATCAGCACTTTTGCCGAGAGGTCGATAGCGCGACAAATGGCGACAATCTGCTGCATGGCGACGGAAAAACGGTTCAGCGGCTCGCGTACGTCGAGAGAGAAGCCGTAAGACGCCATCAGTTTTGTCGCCCGCGCTTCCATCTCCTTGCGGCGCAGCAGGCCAAAGCGTCGTGGCTCCCGGCCAATAAACAGGTTATCCGCGACCGACATGTTCGGCAGCAGGTTTACCTCCTGGTAGACCGTCCCGATCCCCAGCTGCTGCGCATGGGCGGTATTTTTGGGTGATATGGCGTTACCTTCCAGCCAGATGGTGCCGCGATCGGCGTGATAAACCCCGGTCAGGGCTTTAATCAGCGTCGATTTCCCCGCACCGTTCTCGCCCAGCAACGCCATGATCTCGCCGCGTCGCAGGCTAAAATCAACGTTATCCAGCGCTTTTACGCCGGGGAAGAATTTACTCAAGCCCTCTGTGCGGAGGATTTCCTGGTGTTGTTCAGTGGTCATGGTTTTCCCCCTCACCCTGACCCTCTCCCCGGAGGGGAGAGGGGACTATTCGTGCCAGTCTTTAATTTTCTGCCCAAACTGCCCTTTTCCCTCTCCCCTCCGGGGAGAGGGCTAGGGTGAGGGGGCTGAGCTTAGTAGCCCATATTTTTCTTCTTCTCTAACTCTTCTTTCGCGGTATCCGGCAGGTAGAGGGTGGATTTTGTGACCGTCACCTTCTCAGGCATCGTGCCGTCTTTCTTGAATTTCTCCAGCGCATCGAATGCCGGACCGGCCATGTTTGGCGTGAGCTCCACGCTGGCGTTGGCTTCGCCGTCGATCATCGCTTTGTAGATGTCCGGCACGCCGTCGATAGAGCCGGTGAGGATATCTTTGCCCGGTTTCAGGCCCGCTTCTTTAATGGCCTGAATCGCCCCGATCACCATGTCATCGTTGTGGGCGTAAACCATGCAGATGTTCTTGCCGTTGTTTTCAGCTTTGATAAAGCTCTCCATGACCTCTTTACCTTTACTGCGGGTAAAGTCGCCGGACTGAGAACGGATAATTTTAATGTTTGGCGCTTTGGCGATGGCCTCAGCAAACCCCTTCTTACGGTCGATGGCCACGCTCGCGCCGACCGTACCTTGCAGCTCAACGACGTTACACGGCTTGCCATCCACCTGTTTCACCAGCCAGTCACCAATTAATTGCCCTTCAAGAACGTTGTTGGCGGTCACGGTGGTCATATAGAGAGATTTGTCTTTTACATCGATGGAACGATCGAGCAGGAAGACCGGGATCTCAGCGTCTTTCGCTTCCTTCAGGACCGGCTCCCAGCCGGTCGCCACAACGGGCGCAATAAAGATGGCATCCACACCCTGCGCAATAAACGAACGCACGGCTTTAATCTGGTTTTCCTGTTTTTGCTGGCCATCGGCGATCTTCAGCGTGATGCCGCGTTTCTGGGCCTCGCTTTTCGCCACGTTGGTTTCTGCCGCACGCCAGCCTGATTCAGAGCCGACCTGCGAAAATCCTACGGTTAAAGGTGCGGCCATCGCCATAGACGACATGGCTGCCGAAACTGCTGTGACAAGAAGTAAGCGCTTCCACATATGAACGTCCTCGTAGGGTGAGTTATTGTTGGTTAAAAGATGTTCTGCGAAATGACTATAGCCAATGAAATATGTAACGAATTGCGTTACATCACACTTCAGAAAAGTGAATAAAACGTTAATCACAAGTTTGTAATCGCTTTCATTTCTCCATGAAAAATGCGGCTGAGTTTATGGATTTTTCTGCCATGGAATCGGTCTGAAAAGTGAGACGAACGCGGTGAGAAGACGAAAACAGGCGGAGACATTCAGCGCCAGTTGGCTATAATACCTGCCACTTGTTTACCATCCATTTTAAAGGACACAGACATGAGCTTACTCAACGTCCCTGCGGGTAAAGAACTGCCAGAAGACATCTACGTTGTTATCGAAATCCCGGCTAACGCAGATCCTATCAAATACGAAGTGGACAAAGAGAGCGGTGCGCTGTTTGTAGACCGTTTCATGTCTACCGCGATGTTCTACCCATGCAACTACGGTTACATCAACCACACCCTGTCTCTGGACGGTGACCCGGTTGACGTGCTGGTACCAACGCCATACCCACTGCAGCCAGGCGCAGTCATTCGCTGCCGCCCAGTTGGCGTGCTGAAAATGACCGACGAATCCGGCGAAGATGCGAAACTGGTTGCGGTACCGCACACCAAGCTGAGCAAAGAGTACGATCACATCAAAGATGTGAACGACCTGCCAGAACTGCTGAAAGCGCAGATCACTCACTTCTTCGAGCACTACAAAGACCTCGAAAAAGGCAAGTGGGTTAAAGTTGACGGCTGGGACAACGCAGAAGCGGCGAAAGCAGAAATCATCGCCTCCTTCGAACGCGCTGCTAAGAAGTAATTCTTACCACACATCGATAAAGCCCCGCTGGTCGGGGCTTTTTTGTGGCTGGAGAGTTTCGCCCGGGTGCGCTACGCTTACCCGGCAAGAGGCACAAAAGACAACGCCACCTCACGGTGGCGTTGTTTTTTCAGTACTGGTCTCTGTCTAACCAGTTACCGCTTACAATCCGCGTTAACCCTTCGACCGGACGCTGGTAGACGTACATCCACGCACTTCCGTACGGCGTCTGGATCAACTGGCGCGCGTATTCACCGCCCCTGGTGCGCAAGGCATCAAGTTCGGCAAGTGTCGCGTTATCAATACGATAAACTTCACCGTGTACTGTTCCTTCGCCGGGAACCGCGCCTGGATAGTGGCCCAGGCTGTACAACTGGTAGTTTTCGATATTGTAATTCCCAAGCAACAGGGCATTGGTCATCCAGTGACTGTTGCCTTGCTTGGTTCGTAAACTGCCGTAGACAAATATTCGCATTGCTAAAACTCAAACTGATAGAGCAGATCAAGTGCCTGGTCTACGCCGGACACTGCTTCCAGATATAGCTTAGGCATCAGGCGATAGCGTAACGTGAGAGTTGCCAGCGAGTCAAAGATCCCCACGCCATATTTTACCTGCAGACCCGGCAGTACATAGCCGCTGACCACCACCTGCGAGGAGTCACCCACGCCCTGGGTGTCCAGCGCCAGATTGCTTACGCCGAACGTCTCACCGATTTTACCCACAACCTGACCACTTTGTGCAACCCCCAGACCCACTAACATTGAGGTCATCGCTGCACTGTCGCTTTGGCCGCTATCCAGGCCCTGACCACGCAGCAGGTAAGAGAGTGCTTCCTGCTGGGACATCGCCGGGTCGGAGAAGATCTCCGCCTTCGGTTCGTCGGCCGAACCGGTGACGCGCACGCCCGCAATCACGTCGTTTTCTGTCGCTTCCGGGTTACGAATCGCTTCAATGTTGAGCAGCGGCTGATCCGGCGGACCGGAGAACAGCAGTTCACCTTTACGCACAATCAAATCCTGACCATAAGCATGGAAGCGCCCTTCAGGAATGTTGATCTGCCCGTTCAGGCCAAGCCCCTGTCTGTCCTGCGCCACTTTCAGGTCACCCGTCAGGCGTGCCTTCAGCCCAAACGCGTTCAGACGAACGTTATTCCCCACATGCACGGTAAGATTGCTGTTGATCGGAATGCCCGCGCTTTGCTGATTAATCGGCTTGAGGTTATCGTCGAGCATCACTTCATCACTGGAGACGCCCACCGCGCTTTCCGGCACCTCGTGAACCACGATGCGCGCCCACGGCACGTCCACGTTCCCGTCGAGGGTAAAGAGGCTCGGCGTTGCTTCAAAGACGATATCCGGCGAGACATCCAGGCGTACCATCGGCGGTACGGTGATCCTCACCTTGCTGCCTTTCGCGGCGATACGGGCGCGCCAGTTATCAAGCTGGCTCCAGTCGGCGTCACCGCTGAGGTTGATTTGCCCCTGCTGGGTCAGCACCGAGCCGTTCAGCGTTGAGCTCATCCCGTTGAAGTTCATCGTAATCTGGCTTGGCTGCATATCGAACGGCATAAAGTTGCCGTCGATATCCACACCGTTTAGCTGCATCTGACCGAACAGCTGCGGGCTTTGCGCGTTGCCCGCCAGCCGCAGGTTCGCGTTGAGCATCCCCGCCGCTTTTTCACCGCGCGAGAAAATCGGGTTAACCATCGCCAGGTTGAAGTTGCGAATAGAGACGTTCCCGCCCAGATTACGTCGCCCTTGTGGGTCGGTAATCTGCACCTTACCGTCGAACTGGCCATTATTGGTCAGGCGGATAAGCCACCCCAGCTCGGCCCGGTTGTTGTGCAGGTCGGCGCTCAGGTTCAGGGTATCAAACGCCACCGGCAGCGGCGCGTTGTTGACATCCTGTGTCACCTTCACGTTGCGCCCAGAAAGCGTCACGCTGCCCTGTGGCAGCCCCTCTTTGGTGGTGTCCCAGGCCACATCGGCCTTTCCGCTAAAGACGCCGCTCGCCTGAGTGGTATCCGGCATGAACGGTTTTAACATCGCCAGATCAAAACGATTGAGGGTGATCTGCGCGCGCCCATCCGCTCCCGCGTCGATGGTCTGCGGCACGCACAGCTCCGCATTCGGGTTGGTCCAGCAGTGTGGGCCAATGCTGATCTTTTGTTCGGCATTGCGGTAGTCCAGGGCAATAGCGCGTGACAGCACCAGTGGCCCTACCGGGGTGTTGAAACGGGTATTGTCGAGCGTCCCTTTCCAGCGCTCCGCCTTGCGGTCGAAGCTCCCCGTCAGGTGAAGCTGCCCGGAAACCGGCTCGCCCTGCACGCGCAGCTGGAGGTCGTGCTGCTTCTCGTTGCCTTTGGCGTCCAGGGTCACCAGATTAATGTTCACGTCCGGCTGAGAAATGCGCTCCACGCGCAGGTTCAGGTTACCGCCGATCTGATCGGTGGATTTCACATCCCCGTCAACGCGAACGCGGGCGATGGACAGCTCCTGCCAGCGCAGGTTACTGGCCGTGATATCCGCCAGCAACTGCGGTGCATCCACCGTGCCGCGCACCTTAAGCAGCCCCTTCGCCGTGCCGCCAAGCCCCGGAAGGGCGTTATCCAGATTCGGCGCATCGATAGTGGCGTCGAGGTTCAGATCTTTCACCCCCAGTTCACCTTTGATATCCGCCGTGTTGCGGCCCAGCGCCACGTGCAGACCCGGGATCACCCACTGCAGGTAGCTGTTGCCTTTGAGCGAACCTTCTACGTTAACCTTGTTCTGCTTCACGTTACCGGTGAGCTTGATTTCCGGGACATCCATCTGCCACGTGCCGCCATACAGGCTGCCGCGGGTTTTGATAAGACCGTCCAGTTTTGACGGCCAGTCCGGCACCTCTTTCGCCGTGTTAATCCCCGAGAGCTTCAGCTCACCGCGCCAGCTGATCGCCTGCTGCCAGTCGAGCAGCGCGGTCAGCTCGGTTTTGCCTTCCAGCGCCGCAACGGTCAGTTTGTCGAGATTAACCTGCTGTTCATTCCCTTTTGCATCCAGCGTGATCGTGGCGGGTGGCACGTCCTGGCCCTTCACGGCGGTACGGAACGACAGCGTGTAATCGGTCATCTTGCCGCTCAGCTTCAGCTTCAGGTCATCGGCCTGGAACTGTTTTTCGCCGGTGAACGGCCAGTACAGCTGCTTGCTGACCACTTCAAGGTTAAGTGGCAGTCCGGCTTCCGCCAGCTGGGTTTGCGCGCGCAGGACCATGTCCACCGGGCCGGAGAGATTCACCCCGACATCCAGCTTGTCGCGTAGTGCGCCGCCCACCTTAACCTTCACTTTTTCGCCTTTCAGCGGGTCGATGTTGAGCGCGCTGTTCAGGGTAATATCCACCGGCCAGTTGTCACGCAGCAGGGCATGACCCGAAGCATTGACAGAGCCCTGGTTGGTGTCGATATCCAGCGCGTCGAGCTTCATGTTGCCGTCGATGCTGCTGACCTTCAGCAACATGTTATAGACCGTGAGATCGGTGTCGCCAGTCAGACGCAACTGCTCGCCCTTGAACGCTTCGATATTCAGGTTCAGCGGCAGGTGCACGTCCGTCATCTCCGGCAGGACGGGCTTCGAGAACAGATCTTTCAGCGTTTCACCCAGCGGTTTCTCTTCCGGCTGTGGGTTCTGGATCTTCGGCTCGACGATCTCCTCTTGCGCCACGTCCGCCACCTTCGGCAGCGCGATCAGCAATCCCTGCAGGGTGGTTGGCGTCAGGGTGAGGTTTTTCTCCTGCCAGCGCAGGCCGGAGGTGAAATCCATCACCGATACGGTGGTGTCATCGATTTTGACATTGACGTTGTCCAGCGCCACCCGATAAAGCGCAATCGGGTACGGCGTCGAGAGATTCAGCGGGCCGCTGTCCTCTTCTTCAACCGGCGCTGATTTCGGCATTTTCTCCGAATCAATCGCCACGTTCACATCTTTTAGCGACAGATCGTTGACGCAGAGCTTACTGTCCCGCAGGCAACCCAGCCTGACGGCAAGGTGAAACTCGCCCGCGTTGACCGCAACGCCAGGCTGCTCGTAGCGAATATTCTTCAGACGTAGATCGCGCCAGCCGCCCGTCACCTGGCCGATTTCCAGCCCGGGTACCCAGCGGTTCGCCGCGTTAAACAGCAGATGCAGACCGGTTGTCGTGCCCACCAGAAACGCCACCGTACCGAGCAGCAGCACGATAAAAATCAGTACTCCGAGGCTTATCTTCTTCCATAAACTCATAATTCAGGCCCCAGACCGATGTAAAACTGTAAACCGTGTTCTTCTTTGTCACCCACCGGCACAGCGAAGTCGAGCTTGATGGGCCCGACGGGCGACTGCCAGCGCACGCCCACGCCCGCGCCGGTTTTGAAATCACTGCGGCGGATATCGCTCACCGCTTCGCCGCCGTCCACAAACATGGCGCCCCACCATTTTCCGCTGACGTTGTACTGGTACTCCAGCGAGCCGGTCGCCAGCTTGGAGGCCCCGATCAGCTTGCCGTCATCATCTTTAGGCGCGATGGATTTGTATTTGTAGCCGCGGATACTGCGGTCGCCCCCGGCGAAGAAGCGCAGGTCGGGCGGGACTTTGTCGAAGTCGCCGGTTTCAATCCAGCCGAGGTTCCCGCGCATCACAAAGCGGTGTTTGTCATACAGCGTGCGGATCCAGACGTTTTGCGCCTGAATCACCGAGAAATCCACATCGGAACCCCACATGGTGTTGGAGTAATCGATAGAGTAACGCTGGGAATCGCCCCAGGTCGGCATCAGGCCGCCGCGCGAACGGGTACGGCTGATCATCACCCCCGGATAGAGCAGCATGGTGGTGTTGGTGACGTTGGCCTGGGTAAAGTGGTCAAGACTCCAGCGCAGGTTAATGGCGCGCTGCCAGCCGCTGGAGAGATCCCAGAATCGGGATACGGCAAGCGTGGTGGAATCCGACTCGGTATCGTTCAGATCGGTACGCTTAAAGCCCCCCTGGACCAGGTAATACTGCTCAAGCGGGTTCTTCAGCAACGGGATTTTGTAGCTGAAGTCGAGCTGTTGCTCCGGGGCTGAGATACTGGCGCTGGTGGTCAGGCTATGGCCGTACGAGTTCATCCACGGCTTTTTCCAGGTCGCCCTCACGCGCGGCCCCACGTCCGTTGAATAGCCAGCCCCGGTCTCAATGGTGTTTTCGGTGCGTGGCGACACCACACCGTGCAGTGGTAATACCTTGGTTTTGCGGGCCTTTTCAAACTCCGGCGCAACGACCACCGAATTAAACCACCCGGTTGCCGACAGGCGGCGGTTCAGCTCGGCCAGATCGCGTGAATGGTAGTAGTCACCCTTTTTGAACGGCACGAGGTTTTGCAGGTACTCTTCACGAATTTGCGAGCCTTCGAACGTCACGTCGCCAAAGCGGTAGCGTTCGCCGCTGTCATAGTCGATATCCCAGAAAGCCTGGCGTCTGCCCAGCGCAATGCCCAGCTGGCTTTTATTGAACTGGCTGTCGAAGTAGCCCTTGCGTAAGGAGACGCTCGTCAGCGATTTTTTGAAACTGTCGTAATCACCGTGATTCAGTACGGTACCAATTTTAGGCCGCGTACTGAGCAGATCCAGATAATCGCGATCGGTACGCGCGCCGCCGCGTAACACCACATTGGTGCCGCCTATCAGCACCGGCTCACCCGGCGAGACGCGGGCAATAAGCACCTGCCGCCCCTTTTTTGGCGGTGGGCGGAGATCGAAATCGATGGTGGGTTCGTAATATCCCAGGGCTTTTAGCCCTTCGCGTATCGCGTCATCCACGCGTGCACGAAAACGCCGGTCCGGCGTCACTTCGTCACTTTCAATCGTCGACAGCTGTGCACGCACGTTTTTTTCCAGCGCCCCGGATAACCCCTCAACCTGCAAACGGACATTCGCCGCGCTGGCAACCCCGCTTGTCAGCAAGACACTGACCAAACATAACTGGCGGATTTTTGTCACGTTCTCTCCTGAATATCCCTGTTTCCACCCTGGAAGCAAATGAAGTGCCGCTCCGCGGCAAAATACGGCCTGTTGGCCAAAAAACCCAATTCTCGGGTTGAAAAAGGGTGTAACACCCAAATATTTCTTATGATTAAATCTAGACTCATTCAGCGCATTTATTGTGTTCAATTAAACGCTTCGTGACAACCTTAACCGAAACATCGCACCCCGGGAGGCCCCATCGTGAGTTTATTCGACAAAAAGCATCTGGTTTCACAAGCAGATGCATTACCGGGACGCAACACCCCTATGCCAGTCGCAACCTTACACGCCGTGAATGGCCATTCCATGACCAACGTACCTGAAGGCATGGAAATCGCCCTGTTTGCCATGGGCTGCTTCTGGGGCGTGGAACGCCTCTACTGGCAGTTGCCTGGCGTCTACAGCACCGCGGCGGGCTACACGGGCGGATATACGCCAAACCCCACCTACCGCGAAGTCTGCTCCGGCGAGACCGGCCATGCTGAAGCCGTACGCGTGGTATACGACCCGTCCGTCATCAGCTATGAACAGCTGCTGCAGGTGTTCTGGGAAAACCACGACCCGGCGCAGGGTATGCGTCAGGGTAATGACCATGGCACCCAGTATCGTTCGGCGATTTATCCGCTCACGCCTGAGCAGGAAGCCGCCGCACTCGCCAGTAAGGAGCGTTTCCAGCAGGCCATGCGCGACGCAGGTGATACGCGCGAGGTGACAACGGAAATCACCACCGCGAAACCGTTCTACTATGCCGAGGACGACCACCAGCAGTATCTGCACAAAAATCCGTACGGCTACTGCGGAATTGGTGGCATCGGCGTGTGCCTGCCGCCGCAGCTTGCCTGATTACTGATCCAGCGCCACGCGAGCCGCGTGGCGCGTGGCATTACTGACTGAGCCGTAATCCATGACTTTGCCCTGCAACAGCAGGTTATAGACCGGTGCCTGAGGTCGGTTGAGCCGCGTTTGCAGCAGGTGTACGGCCTCTATCCCCAGTTCACGGCAGGGCACCGTGACGCCCGTGATCGGCTTTTCCAGACGGTGCGCTAAATTCCATGCAAAATCGGTCGTAATGAGCGAAATGTCTTCCGGAATGCGCAGCCCGTGGCGCGTTAGCGCCCTGATCACCCCCTCCGTCATGCTGGTACTGTTCGGGAAAATCACCTCTGGCCACTGCGATCTGTCATGACTTAACAGCCATGCATCCAACGCCCGCTCAGCCTCCTCTGCCGTAAACCACTCCGTCACCAGCAAATCACGCTGGGGATCAAAGGCCACGTGAAAATGGCGGTACGCCTCTTTAATGCCGTCCAGACGCGCATACAGCGTCTCACGCCGCAGGCAGGTGAGCGTGAGCACACGGCGGTGCCCCTGCTCAAAAAGGTACTGCATGGCGGTGAAACCAATCGCCCGGTGATCGGGTGACACGGCGTCCAGCACCCGATCCCGATCAACGGAGTTAATCAATACGCAGGGCTTATTCAGCGTGCTCGCCAGTTTAAAGATGGTGGAATCATCAGTCCCAATAATTATTATTGCGTTGATATTCTTATGGCTGGCCTTTTCCATAAACAATTTCACGTCGGCGTGCTGCTCTTCTAATCCGCAGCAACTGACCCACACGTTATGCGGGGCGCACGCTTCAGCAATGCCTTTGGTCACTTCCAGATAAAAAATGTCTCCACGCCCCTGAAAGGTTCTTTCCGGGGCAAAGACAGCGATACCGTTAATTAACAGCCTTCCGCTTGCCATTGCCTCCAGTACACCTAATTCGCGCGCGGTGCGAACGATCGCGTCACGGGCTTTATCGCTGGCATAAGACTTGCCGCTTAATACCCGCGAAACCGTGCTGACGGAATACCCCGTCAGGGTCGCAATCTCCTCCATTTTTAACCTGCCCGGCATAGTGTGACCTCGCTCTCAATCAGTTTTTGCAAATATTTGCAGAAACAGCGCTTTGATTTTAAAACCAAATTTCAGAGAGCCTGGAGATTACTTAAACAGCTTGCGAGTATTCTCACAAAAACACATTGTCGCTGCGGCTCCCCTTTCCTATTTTCCGGTCATCCCTCATTTCAACTGAAATTAAGGTGTGACATGGAGAAGGTACGTTTTGGCATTATCGGAATAGGTAATATCGGTACGGTCCACGCGCGTTATTTACTGGCGGGTACGGTCAGTGACGCATGCCTGGCGGCGGTTTGTGATAATGCACCGGAAAAGCATCCGGCCATTCGCCAGCTGGTCGGCTCCCTCCCCCTTTTCAGCGATGCGCAGGAGATGCTCCAGAGCGGGCTTATCGACGCGGTGATTGTCGCAACACCGCACTACGAGCATCCGCGTCTGTCGATGCTGGCAATGCGCCACGGCATCCACACGCTCTGCGAAAAACCGGCCGGCGTGTATACGGCGCAGGTGCAGGAGATGAACGCCTGTGCCCGGACCTGCGATGTGGTGTTCGGCATCATGTACAACCAGCGCCCGAACCCGCTCTACCAGAAGGTGAAAGATCTGATCGACAGCGGCGAGCTGGGTGAGATCCGCCGCTCCAACTGGATCATTACCAACTGGTATCGCTCGCAGAGCTACTACAACTCCGGCGGCTGGCGCGCCACCTGGAAAGGAGAAGGCGGCGGCGTACTGCTCAATCAGGACCCGCATCAGCTCGATCTCTGGCAGTGGCTGGTTGGTATGCCGATCCGTCTGCGCGCGTTTTGCCAGTTTGGTAAGCATCGCGACATTGAAGTGGAAGATGAGGTCACCGCCTACGCCGAATACGCCAACGGTGCGACGGGCGTATTTATCACGACCGTGGCTGAAACGCCGGGGACCAACCGGCTGGAGATCGTCGGCGATCGCGGCAAGGTGGTCGTCGAAGAAGGGAAACTGCGCTACTGGCGGCTGCGGGAATCTGAAACCGCCTTCAACGCCCGCTGGCAAAACGGCTTTGGTGAACCGGAATGCTGGGAGGTCACGCTTCCCGTCGGCCCGGAATGCAGCGAACACCACGTCATTACCGCCAATTTCTGCGGCGCCATCCTGCGCGGCGAGCCGCTCATTGCCCCGGGGCTGGAAGGGATCCACGGGTTAACGCTCTCCAACGCCATGCACCTCTCCACCTGGACCGACGACTGGGTCGACCTCCCGCTCAATGAGAAACAGTATCTGCGCTTGCTTCAACAGCGTATCAGCACCTCAGTGGCTAAAGAGACCGCCAGCGTCACGCTGGATGCCTCCGGCACCTGGTAACTCAGGAGAAGAAACGATGTTAAATGTCGCTATCGTGGGAACAGGAAATATCTCGCATAACCATATTCAGGGTTATTTGCAGTTTGGCCAACGCTGCCGGATCGTCGCGCTGGTCGATATCTACCCGGAAAAAGCCCACGAGAAAAAAGCACGCTACAACCTGACGGACGCACGCGTGTATGAAAGCCACGAGCAGATGCTGGCGTCAGAGCCAGATATCGATATCGTCGACGTCTGCACACCGCCCTACGTTCATGCAGAGATAAGCATTGATGCCCTCAATGCGGGTTGCCATGTGCTGTGCGAAAAACCGATGGCCGCCTCGCTGGAGGAGTGCGACGCCATGATCGCCGCACAACAGGCCAGCGGGAAATTGCTCGCCATCATCGCTCAAAATCGCTTTACCGATGCCTTCTGGCGTTTAAAAACTGCGCTGGATTCGGGCCTTGCTGGCAAGGTGTGCCATGCCCAGGTGGACTCGCTCTGGTGGCGCGGACACTGCTACTACGACCTGTGGTGGCGCGGCACCTGGGAAAAAGAGGGCGGCGGCTGCACCCTTAACCACGCGGTTCACCACATAGACGCTATTCAGTGGATGCTGGGTTTCCCGTCTGAAGTGGTGGCCATGATGACCAACGTGGCGCACGACAACGCTGAAGTCGAAGATCTCAGCGCGGCAATATTTAAATACCCCAGCGGCGCACTCACTCAGCTAACCGCCTCGGTCGTGCACCACGGCGAAGATCAGAAAATCATTATCCAGGGTGAAAAGGCGCGCATCTCCGCACCGTGGCAGGCCTTTGCCAGTGTCAGCGCTGATAACGGCTTCCCCCAGGAGGATCGGGACCGGCAACGGGAAGCGCAGCTTAACGCCGTTTTTCACGAGACGCCGAAGCTCGAATGGACGCTGCACACCGGGCAGATTAATGACCTGCTGTATGCCATTGAGCACGGCACGGCGACGTTAGTGGATGGTCTGCAGGGCAAACGCTCGCTGGAGCTGATAACCGCGATCTATAAATCCGCCATCACCCGCTCCGTGGTTTCGCTGCCGATTCAACGCGACGATCCGTTTTACCGTACCGGCGGGACTAACGCCCTCGCCCCCCGTTTTTATGAAAAATCCGCAAGCGTCGCCAACTTCAGCGAAGTCGGTGCGATTCCCCTGGGCAAAGATCTGGATGAAGGAGTAACACCATGAACAAAAATGACGGCATGAACTACGCGCCAGTGGGTAAACCTCAGCCCGTTGTCAGGGAAGGAGAGTTTGTCTTTGCCGCTGCCGCGCTCGACCACGGCCATATCTACGGCATGAGTAACGGCCTGATTGAAGCGGGCGCCACGCTGAAATGGGTCTACGACCCCGATCCGGCAAAAGTGGATAAATTCATTCAGCAGTATCCGCAGGCCAGGGTTGCAGACTCCCTGGATGTCATACTCGCCGACGATGAGGTGCGTCTGGTAGCTGGCGCCGCCATTCCCGCCGAGCGCTGCGCGCTGGGGCTAAAAGCGATGGCCGCAGGCAAAGACTACTTCACCGATAAAGCCCCCCTTACCACCCTTGAACAACTGGCGGATGCCAAAGCCATGGTGGAAAAAACGGGCCGAAAATACGCCGTGTATTACAGCGAACGCCTGCATGTTGAGAGCGCGGTCTTTGCCGGACAGCTGGTGCAGCAAGGGGCCATTGGCCGCGTCGTACAAACGCTGGGAACGGGCCCGCACCGGGAAGGGACCGGCCGCCCGGACTGGTTCTACGATCGGCGCTACTTCGGCGGCATTCTGTGCGATATCGGCAGCCATCAGATTGAGCAGTTCCTGTTTTATACCGGCAACAGTGACGCCATCGTGGTGGCAAGCCAGGTACGGAACGTTAAACACCCCCAGTACCCCGCCTTCGAAGATTTTGGCGATGCCATGCTGAAAGGGGAAAACGGCGCCAGCGGCTATTTCCGCTGCGACTGGTTTACCCCTGACGGGCTCTCGACCTGGGGCGATGGCCGCCTGACGCTGCTGGGCACCGAAGGCTATATCGAGATCCGCAAATATGTCGATCTCACCCGTGGTGAACAGGACGTGGTGTATCTCGTCAATAACGAGGGGGAGTTCCGTTATCCGGTCGCCGGCCAGGTCGGATTCCCGTTCTTTGGCGAACTGATCCTCGACTGTTTGCATCGTACTGAACATGCCATGACTCAGGCTCACGCCTTTAAGGCGGCGGAGCTCTGCGTGAAGGCACAGATGCTGGCCAACGCAACGGCATAACGGGAGGCGACAATGAAGCTCCTGAACACGGCGGTGATCGGCGCCGGAACGATTCACGGTTGCCACGTGAATGCGCTGCGCCAGCTCCCCAACGTTGCGCTGCGCGCGCTGGCAGATATCGACAGCGTCAAAGGACTGAAGCTGGCATTGGGCTATCAGTGCCGCTTCTATCAGGATTACCGGGAGATGCTGCTGGATGATGCCATCGATGTGATCCATATCTGCACGCCGCACTTTGAGCATAAAAGCATGATTCTGGCGGCCCTCGCCGCCGGAAAGCATGTTTTCTGCGAAAAACCGGTGGGCATGAACAGCAGCGAACTGGTGGATATCACCCGCGCCGCTGACAAGGCGTCGGGTCTGCTCGGCGTGTGTTATCAGAACCGGCTCAACCCCACCAGCCTGCGCATTCGCCAGGCACTGGACGAAGGCGAGCTGGGAAAAATGCTCAGTATCAAAGCGGTGCTGACGTGGGCACGCTCGGGCGCGTACTACACCCAAAGTCCGTGGCGTGGGCGACTGGCTACGGAAGGAGGCAGCCTGCTGATCAACCAGGCCATTCATACCCTCGACCTGATGCAGTGGTTCGCCGGCGGCGTGACGCGTGTGAAAGGTGTGGTGGATAGCGGTGAGCTGGCGGACGTGACGGAAGGTGAAGACAGCGCGATGGCCACGCTGCACTTTGCTAACGGCGCGCGCGGCCTGTTTTACGCCAGCAACTGCAATACCACCGATTCCCCGCTTCTGATGGAGATCCACTGCGAGCAGGGCTCGCTGCTGCTCAACGACAACACGCTCTGGCGCGTGACGCCGGGTGAGCGCGTCAGGCTCACCTGCGACGACTCCCCGGACGGTTCGGTCAAAAGCTACTGGGGGCTGGGCCACCAGCAGGCGATCCGTCGTTTTTATCAGGCTATCACTCACCCCGGTTACACGGATTACACCGATATCCATGAAGCCGGGAAATCACTCACCCTTGTGGAGGCTATTTATCGATCATCTCAATTAAGGCAATGGATAGAAATCAATTAATAGAACGTAATTTGTATTCCAGCAGTAAATAAAAAACGACCCGACAGATCGGGTTAATCATTACCCTACA
The DNA here is from genome assembly GCF_050031095.1 of Enterobacter cloacae complex sp. 382A5. Classification (NCBI taxonomy): domain Bacteria; kingdom Pseudomonadati; phylum Pseudomonadota; class Gammaproteobacteria; order Enterobacterales; family Enterobacteriaceae; genus Enterobacter; species Enterobacter cloacae complex sp. 382A5. Next base: position 475,709 of record NZ_JBLGVK010000001.1, on the reverse strand, counting down.
CTGGATATTATTATGGTCAAACCAACTGAACGTAGAGTGGGTTATGGCGTGGCGCTCGGCTACGGTATAACCGATCTGTTTGGCGGAGGCGCTTTCGCCATTATCGGCACCTGGCTTTTATTTTTTTACACCACCTATTGCGGGCTCTCTGTCGTCGAAGCGGGTTCGATATTTGCTATTGCCCGCGTCATTGATGCGTTATTAAGCCCAATTATGGGTTATATCACTGATAATTTCGGTGATACCTGGCTCGGGCGTAAATTTGGCCGTCGCCGCTTCTTTTTATTACTCAGTTCGCCCTTAATGTTTCTGTATGCCCTGCTGTGGCTTACGGACATGGGTTACTGGTATTACCTTGGCACTTACCTCTCTATTGAGCTCTTGTCGGCGATGGTGCTGGTGCCCTGGGAAACCCTGGCCGCTGAGATGACTAACCGGTATGAAGAGCGTAGCCGTCTCTCCGGCGTGCGTATGATCTGCTCTCAGCTCGGCGGCTTTCTTGCGGTTTCCGTTCCCGGCGTCATTATGCAGTTCACGGGGAAAGATAATCCGTTTACCTATACTCTTACCGGGCTGATATTCTCCTGCGTATTCTGTATTGCGGTATTTATTACCTGGTATACCACCTGGGAAGCGAAAGATGTGCAACAGCCATCCACGTTTAAAGTAGATAAACAGCGCAGCAGCGGATTAATTAATCACCTGAAATATCTGGTGCTGGATCTCTTTTCCTCTTTCCGTATTCGCGCGTTCCGCCTGCATATTATTATTTATATCTTTTCATTTACGGCGATGGACGTATTCGGTTCGGTCTTTACCTATTATGTCGTGTATTGTCTGAGCCAGGATGCGGCAGCCGTCTCCGGCTGGCTGAGCATTGCGGCTTTCGCCTCGGTACCTGGCACATATGGATTTATGCTGTTGCTGAACAGGCTGAATGTCTCCCCTTCTGCCGCTTTGCGCCTCTCTTACGGCGGGATCTTCTTCGTGCTGGTGTTCCTGTTTACGGTTTACCTGACCAAAACCCAGGTGCCCACGCTGCTGTTCACGGCGGTCTTTATCCTGCTGGGCGCCACCCGCGCGGGCCTCTATTACATACCGTGGAATATCTACAGCTTCATTCCTGATATTGACGAGATGGTGACGCAGCAGCGCCGCGAAGGGATTTTTGCCGGGGTAATGGTCCTGACCCGCAAAAGTACCGTGGCGATCGCCATCATGATTATTGGCCTGGTCCTGCAGGAGTCCGGCTTTGTGAAGGGCGGCGGCGCACAGCCTGAAAGCGCGCTGGGGGCGATTATAGGCCTGATGATCTTCGCGACGGCAGCCCTGCTGGCGGTGAGCTTCTTCACTACCTATAAGTTCAAGCTCACCCGCGAGACGCATAAACTGCTTCTCAAGGAGATTGCCCGCCGTAAGCTGGGCGGTGATTACCGCGACTGCGATGCCAATACCCGTGTGGTGATAAAACAGCTCACAGGCTATGAGTACGATCAGGTGTGGGGAGGCGATGCTGCCCGTCGTGCAGTGAACAACGTCGGGTTATCGGCCGCAAAATAGCGCGTCTCGCCGGGCCGGTTCCCCACCTGCCCGGCCTCTTTTCGCCTCAAAATGTGACCTCTGGCAGGTTTACATCTCTTTACGCTATACTACCCGCTGAAATAATCAGCTCAACGCTACGAGCTGACATTCAATGTGTTTCCACACAAATGGTATCAACTTCCCTTCCGAGGATCTGGCGAGAAGCCGGATAAACTATGTTAAACAGTATTTTAGTAATACTTTGTCTGATAGCCGTCAGCGCATTTTTCTCGATATCCGAGATCTCGCTGGCCGCGTCCCGTAAAATCAAACTTAAGCTGCTTGCCGACGAAGGCAATATCAATGCTTCCCGTATCCTGAAGATGCAGGAAAATCCTGGAACATTCTTCACCGTGGTACAAATTGGCCTGAACGCGGTCGCTATTCTCGGCGGTATCGTGGGGGATGCAGCGTTTTCTCCGGCCTTTTACAGCCTGTTCGTGCAGTACATGTCCGCCGAACTTGCCGAGCAGATGAGCTTTATTCTCTCCTTCTCGCTGGTCACCGGGATGTTCATCCTGTTCGCTGACCTGACCCCGAAACGCATCGGTATGATTGCGCCAGAAGCTGTGGCTTTGCGTATCATCAACCCGATGCGCTTCTGCCTGTTCGTGTTCCGTCCGCTGGTGTGGTTCTTCAACGGCCTGGCGAACGTCATCTTCCGCATCTTTAAACTGCCGATGGTGCGTAAAGATGACATCACCTCCGACGACATCTACGCCGTGGTAGAAGCCGGTGCGCTGGCCGGGGTGCTGCGCAAGCAAGAGCATGAGCTGATCGAAAATGTGTTCGAGCTAGAATCCCGTACCGTGCCCTCTTCCATGACGGGCCGTGAAAGCGTGATTTGGTTCGATCTGCATGAAGACGAGCAGAGCCTGAAGAATAAAGTCGCGGAGCACCCGCACTCTAAATTCCTGGTCTGTAATGAAGATATCGACCACATCATCGGCTATGTGGACTCCAAAGATCTGCTGAACCGCGTGCTGGCGAACCAAAGCCTGGCGCTTAACAGCGGCGTGCAGATCCGCAATACCCTGATTGTACCGGACACGTTGACGCTCTCTGAAGCGCTGGAAAGTTTCAAAACCGCCGGTGAAGACTTCGCCGTTATCATGAACGAATACGCGCTGGTGGTGGGCATCATTACCCTCAACGACGTCATGACCACGCTGATGGGTGACCTGGTCGGCCAGGGTCTGGAAGAGCAGATTGTGGCGCGTGATGAGAACTCATGGCTGATTGACGGCGCAACGCCAATCGACGACGTGATGCGCGTGCTGGATATCGACGAGTTCCCGCAGTCAGGCAACTACGAGACCATCGGCGGCTTTATGATGTTTATGCTGCGTAAAATCCCGAAGCGCACCGACTCGGTGAAGTTCTCCGGCTACAAGTTTGAAGTGGTGGATATTGATAACTACCGCATCGACCAGCTGCTGGTGACGCGTATTGATAACAAACCGACCGTGCTGGTGCCGAAACTGCCGGATGCGGAAGAGAAGGTGTCGGCGTAAGATTCCTGCCTCACAAACATCAACGGCTCCCATCGGGAGCCGTTTTTTTAACTACTGCATAGCACGTAGGTTAAGCCATCTCAGTTTGCAGACGCATAACCTGACGGTTGACTTCGGACATCACAGACAAGTGCTGTTTGTCCTTCACTTTTGGGACAAGGATCTTGCCCTTATCAAACTCAAAAGCGCCAACATCCTTGATATACAACCGTCCACGGAACAGGATCTTCACGTACTTCGCCACCTGAAGCGGGTTGTAGCGTTGGAAAATTTTCATTCTTGTATCTCCTGCGAATCATACGCTCTTGCGGCGCCACAATCGGCCCGACTGTTCTGAGCGCAAATTTTGTTGCCCAATGACTATAGACCAGAACTACGTAGTTACCCAGTGTGCATAAGTTTATTTACCGTTTGATTACAATTATTCAGAATAATCTTTTCAAACTGTGACTACAGGCAGTATAAGCCGTCGTTTTTTTATGGATATGTGCGTTCGCCCGCAAACTGGCATCGGGATTGCGGGAAAAGCCCATTGATCGCACTTATGATTAAAAGCGTAAGACCAAGTGGTCGGATCACCTGCATACAATAAGGAAACACCATGACCCTACGTAGCATTCTTGCAGCCGCATGCCTGCTCCTGCCCCTGTGGGCGAGTGCCCACAACATTGAAAAAGGACAACGCGTACCGCCAGTCGGCATTGCTGACCGGGGAGAATTGATTCTCGACAACGATAAGTTTAGCTACAAACCGTGGAATAGCGCGCAACTGGCGGGCAAAGTGAGAGTTGTACAACATATTGCCGGTCGTACATCTGCAAAAGAGAAAAACGCAAACCTGGTGGAAGCGATCAAGGCCGCAAAATTCCCGCATGACCGCTATCAGACCACCACCATTGTGAACACCGACGATGCCATCCCTGGCTCCGGGATGTTTGTGCGCTCAAGCCTTGAGAGCAACAAAAAGCTCTACCCGTGGTCGCAGTTTATTGTCGACAGCAACGGCGTGACGCGCAAAGCCTGGCGGCTTGAGGAAGAGAGTTCCGCGATTATCGTGCTGGATAAAAACGGCCAGGTGCAGTGGGTAAAAGACGGGGCGTTAACCCAGGAAGAGGTGCAGCAGGTGGTTGATCTGCTGCACAAGCTGCTGGCTCAGTAAAGAGAGACCCGGAAGCCTGGATTGAGGAATGATTCGCGCGGGGTGTAGTCCAGCGGCTTGCCCTGCCAGTCATGAACATGCGCACCCGCGGCCGCGGCTACCGCGTGGCCGGCTGCCGTGTCCCAGATGTTCGTCGGCCCGAAACGAGGATAGAGCTGCGCCTGCCCCTCCGCCACCAGACAGAATTTCAGCGAGGAGCCAATCGAGGTCGTCTGATGTTCGCCCAGCTGTTGCAGGTACTCTTCCAACTCGCTGTCGCTGTGCGAGCGGCTGATGACCACCAGCGGAGGGCGCGCATCGCGCACCTGGATCGGCTTGCGGACACCACACTCTTCCTTCCAGGCCTTGCCTTCTGCGGCGCTGTACATCACTTTCATCACCGGCGCGTAGACCACCCCAAGCACCGCCTTGCCCTTGTCGATCAGGGCGATATTCACGGTGAATTCACCGTTACGCTTGATAAACTCTTTGGTGCCGTCCAGAGGATCGACCAGCCAGTAACGCTGCCAGTGCTGACGCTCATCCCAGCTCTGCGGCGCTTCTTCGGAGAGCACGGGGATCTCTGGCGTGAGTGCCTGTAGCCCTTTCATGATCACGCCATGCGCCGCGATATCCGCCGCCGTGACCGGGGAATCATCCGCCTTGCTGACAACGTTCATCGGTTGTGCGCCATCATACACCTGCATGATGGCATCGCCCGCATCCCGTGCGAGCTGACAAATTTTATCTAACATTCTCCACCTCTTCGTTAACGCAGTGGGTATAACTCTTTGTTTTATTTATATCGTAATGTGAACAATTCCGCTATCTGTGAAGCAATTCCGGTTTCATCGCCCTTTTTTCTGGCAGGATTCACACTTCTGTAAGCAACAAAAGATAGATACATATTCTTTTGTGGCCTGGATCGAAAAAAGGACTCCTCTGATGATTAAGTTTAGCGCAACGCTCCTGGCGACGCTGATTGCAGCGAGCGTACAGGCGGCGACGGTCGATCTCCGTATTCTGGAAACCACCGACCTGCACAGCAATATGATGGACTTCGATTACTACAAAGATACCCCTACGGAAAAATTCGGACTGGTACGCACGGCAAGTTTGATCAATGCCGCCCGCAATGAAGTGAAAAATAGCGTGCTGGTCGACAACGGTGATTTGATTCAGGGGAGTCCGCTGGGTGACTACATGGCGGCAAAGGGGCTGAAAAAAGGCGAGATCCACCCGGTGTATAAAGCGATGAACACCCTGGATTATACCGTCGGCAACCTCGGTAACCACGAATTCAACTATGGTCTGAAATACCTGCACGATGCGCTGGCAGGCGCAAAATTCCCGTACGTTAACGCCAATATTATCGACGTTAAGACCAAAAAGCCGCTTTTCACCCCTTATCTGATTAAAGAGACCGAGGTTGTTGATCAGGACGGTAAAAAGCAGACGCTGAAAATTGGCTACATCGGCTTTGTACCGCCCCAGATCATGACCTGGGATAAAGCCAATCTCACCGGCAAAGTCACCGTTAACGACATCACCGAAACGACGCGTCAATACGTACCGGAGATGCGTGAAAAAGGGGCGGATGTTGTGGTCGTTGTCGCCCACTCGGGCCTCTCTGCCGATCCGTACCAGGTGATGGCGGAAAACTCGGTTTACTACCTGAGCGAAGTGCCGGGCGTGGACGCGATCCTCTTCGGCCACGCTCATGCGGTCTTCCCGGGTAAGGATTTTGCCAGCATCAAAGGGGCAGATATCGACAAGGGAACGCTCAACGGCGTGCCGGCGGTAATGCCCGGCATGTGGGGCGACCATCTTGGCGTGGTGGATCTGGTGCTCAATAACGACAGCGGCAGCTGGAAGGTGACCGGATCCAAAGCCGAAGCGCGCCCCATCTACGATGCTGCCGCCAAAAAATCACTGGTGGCTGAAGACCAAAAACTCCTCGACGTGCTCAAACATGACCACGACGCCACACGCGAGTTCGTTAGCAAGCCGATCGGCAAATCCGCCGACAACATGTACAGCTATCTGGCGCTGGTACAGGATGACCCGACCGTTCAGGTGGTCAATATGGCGCAGAAAGCCTATGCCGAACATTTTGTTCAGGGCGATCCGGACTTAGCCAACCTGCCGGTGCTTTCCGCCGCCGCACCGTTCAAAGTGGGCGGACGTAAAAATGACCCGGCCAGCTATGTTGAAGTGGAAAAAGGCCAGCTGACGTTCCGTAACGCCGCCGATCTCTATCTCTACCCGAACACGCTGGTCGTGGTTAAAGCAACGGGTAAAGAGGTGAAAGAGTGGCTGGAATGCTCCGCCGGGCAGTTTAACCAGATCGATCCGAAGAGCAGCAAGCCGCAGTCGTTGATTAACTGGGACGGGTTCCGCACCTATAACTTCGACGTTATCGACGGGGTGGATTATCAGATTGATGTCACCCAGCCGGCGAAATATGACGGTGAGTGCCAGGCGATTAACCCGCAGGCAGAGCGCATCAAAAACCTGACCTTCAAGGGCAAGCCTGTCGATCCGGCGGCCACCTTCCTGGTGGTGACCAATAACTATCGCGCGTATGGCGGCAAATTTGCCGGCACCGGCGATAGCCACATTGCCTTTGCTTCTCCGGATGAGAACCGCTCAGTGCTGGCCGCCTGGATCAGCGCAGAGTCGAAAAAGGCGGGAGAAATTCATCCGGCGGTCGATAACAACTGGCGTCTGGCCCCGATCCACAGCGATACCCCACTGGATATTCGCATTGAAACGTCTCCGTCGGATAAGGCTGCGGCGTTTATTAAGGAGAAGGCGCAGTATCCTATGAAGAAGGTTGCGACGGATGATATCGGGTTCGCCATTTATCAGGTGGATTTAAGTAAGTAAAAGCAAAACGGCAACGCACGTTGCCGTTTTTAGTGTTTATTCCCTCTCCCTGTGGGCTGAGGGATCCCCATAAAATAATGCCTGCACGGAGGACCCCCTCTCCCTTGAGGGAGAGGGTTGGGGTGAGGGGGAACATATGGGTGTAGAGGTCATTCCGTTCACTTTATGTTCCTTGCTACTCTGTAACGGCATGACTTGTGAACGTGCCAGGGCGGCTCAATCGCCGCCGCCCTGGCGACCCGGGCTCCCGGCGGTAAATCGCCGCTTCGCGGTGCCCTCGGCTTATTCCTTCCGGCTTATCGGGGACGGGCGGATGTAACGTCCCTGTAAAGCCGCCCTCTCGGCGCATCCATGCGCCTCGCCCCGGCCTGCAGGAAACGCCTCAGCGATTTACAGCCGGACCAGGGCGTCGCTGTAAATCATTCATTTTCCTGAAACAACATTCATCGCTTTCGGTAAAAAATTACTGGGGAACCCTCAGCCCTGTGGGAGAGGGTTAGAGTGAGGGCATCAGACCGCACATTCCCGGCTATTACGCTGCCCGCTCATCCCGGTTCGCCATTACTTTTGGCGTATTCACCTCTATCCAATCCGCCAGCGCTGCCACTTTCTCGCTCACCTCTACGCCAAGCTGCGTCAGGCTATACTCAACGTGCGGCGGTACAACAGGATACGAAACGCGATCGACAAAACCGTCATGCTCCAGTGCCTGCAGCGACTGGGCCAGCATCTTCTCGCTCACGCCGCCCATTTTACGGCGCAGATCGCTGAAGCGGTGCGTTCCCTCACGTAGCGCCACCAGGATCAGAACCCCCCAGCGGCTGGTGACATGTTTGAGCACCTCTCTGGACGGGCACTGCTCCGCGAAGAGATTGCCATCGCGTATTTGTTCGCTGAGTGTCGGTATCGTCATTTAATACTTACCTTTTTGTACGTACTTACTAAAAGTTAGTTATGGTGCTAGTGTGCCACAACACCAGACAAACACGAAGGAGATTGATCATGATCGCGATTACCGGCGCTACCGGCCAGCTTGGCCGCCTCGTTATCGAACAGCTGTTAAAAACCGTCCCGGCAAACCAGATTGTCGCCATTGTGCGTAACCCGGCGAAAGCGGAAGCCCTGAGCCAGCAGGGTATTATGGTTCGTCAGGGCGATTACACCGACCAGGCCGCGTTGACCACGGCGCTGAAGGGTGTGGAGAAACTGCTGCTGATCTCATCCAGCGAAGTGGGTCAGCGCGCCACGCAGCACCAGAACGTCATCAACGCTGCCAAAGCGGCTGGCGTGACATTTATCGCCTACACCAGCCTGCTGCATGCGGATAACTCACCGCTGGGCCTGCACGTTGAGCATGTTGCTACGGAAAAAGCGCTGGCAACATCCGACATTCCTTATGCCCTGCTGCGCAACGGCTGGTATACCGAAAACTATCTGGCGAGCGCGCCGCCTGCGCTGGAACACGGCGTGTTTATCGGTGCCGCAGGTGAAGGCAAAATCGCCTCAGCCACCCGTGCGGATTACGCGGCGGCGGCGGCAAAAGTGGTTTCGGAAGAGGGCCACGCTGGCAAGGTCTATGAACTGGCAGGCGACAGCGCGTGGACGCTGAGCGAACTGGCGGCTGAACTGAGCAAGCAGAGCGGTAAACCGGTGGTTTATCAGAACATGAGCGAAGCGGATTTCGCCGCTGCGCTGAAGAGTGTCGGCCTGCCTGCCGGGCTGGCGGATATGCTGGCGGACTCTGATGTGGGCGCATCTAAAGGCGGGCTCTTTGACGATAGCCATACGCTGAGCAAACTGATTGGGCGACCAACGACCTCTCTGGCGGAGAGCGTCAAGGCCATCCTGTAATTGTTACGGATTGGTTATTTTTTGTGGCATCCCCTCGGGTCATCTCTGATAATGAAGCGATGACCCACGAGGAGGCTCACCGTGCAAGGCGTACCGGAACAATTTAGCGATGAGAGAGACAGCGCGCGCTTTCGCCATCTGGCGCAGTTGCCGGGTCTGGAACTTTATCACGCGCATATCGCTGACTACGCCTTTGAGCCTCACACGCACGAAGCCTTCGGCATCGGCACCATCGAAACCGGTGCCGAGCGCTTTCGCTATCGCGGTACTCAGCACCTGGCCGCTGAAAAATCCGTTGTCACCATGAACCCGGACGAGATCCACACCGGTGAATCGGCCGCCGAAGGCGGCTGGCGCTACCGGATGGTCTACATCGAACCCGCTTTACTGGAAGAGGTGACTGGCCTGCGCCACTGGTGGTTCAGCGACGTGACCCGCCACGACCCGCTGCGTTCGCAGCAAATCGGCCAGCTGATCTACGGCCTGTGGCATACCCAGGACCCGCTTGCGCAAAAAGGACTGCTGCTGGATCTGATTGAGACCTTCCAACCGTTGGCCCATCACGCCCCAATAATTAAGGAAGGCGCGCACCGGTTCGAACGGGTACGCGAATATCTGCACGACAACTACATGCACGCCGTGACGCTGGACGAGTTGGCCAACGTGGTTTCTCTCAGCCCTTACCATTTTCAGCGCCAGTTTAAAGCCCATTTCCACGTCACGCCGCACCAGATGCTGATGGCTATTCGCCTGTGGCGCGCCAAAGGCTTCCTTACGCACGGCATGCCCGCCGCCGAAGTGGCCGCCGCGACCGGGCTGACCGACCAGTCGCATTTAACCCGCGCGTTTACCCGCCGCTACGGGATTACGCCCGTCCGCTACCAGAAACAAGTTATCGGGCGCTGATGCGCAATCTCATACAATACGCGCGCAATCCCCCTTTCTACACTGAGTACAAAGTCAATTGATGTGGATGGAATAATGATTAGTGGCGTGTTGTATGCCCTGCTGGCAGGGCTGATGTGGGGGCTGATTTTTGTCGGCCCGCTGATTGTGCCCGAGTATCCGGCGGCCCTGCAGTCAACCGGACGCTATCTGGCGCTGGGGCTGATTGCCCTGCCGCTGGCCTGGCTCGGTCGTACGCGTTTACGTCAGCTCAACCGCCAGGACTGGATGACCGCGCTGGCGCTGACCATGATGGGCAACCTTATCTATTACGTCTGCCTGGCGAGCGCCATTCAGCGTACCGGCGCGCCGGTATCGACCATGATTATCGGCACGCTGCCTGTCGTTATCCCCGTCTTTGCGAACCTGCTGTACAGCCAGCGCGATGGCAAACTGGCATGGTCAAAAATGGTACCCGCGCTGATCTGCACGGGCGTCGGGCTGGTCTGTGTGAATATTGCCGAGCTTCGCCACGGGCTCGCTGATTTCAGCGTCTGGCGTTACGGTTCGGGGATCGGTTTAGCGTTTATTTCCGTCGCCTGCTGGGCCTGGTATGCCCTGCGTAACGCGCGATGGTTGCGGGAGAACCCGGATAAACATCCGATGATGTGGGCAACGGCACAGGCGCTGGTGACGCTGCCGGTCTCGCTGGTGGGCTATGCCGGGGCGTGCCTCTGGTCTGCGCAGCAACAACCGGACTTCGCCCTCCCTTTCGGGCCGCGGCCGTGGGTCTTTGTCGGGCTGATGATCGCTATCGCTGTGCTCTGTTCCTGGGTGGGTGCGCTGTGCTGGAATATCGCCAGCCAGAAACTGCCCACGGTGATCTTAGGGCCGCTGATTGTCTTCGAAACGCTGGCCGGGTTGCTGTACACCTTCCTGATGCGCCAGAGCGTACCGCCGCTGTTAACGGCCTGTGGAATAGTGCTGCTGGTGATGGGGGTAGTGATGGCGGTAAGAGCGAAGCCGGAAAAACCGATGGTCGTTCCGGCGTCGGAGATGTGAGGCGTTTGCAGGGCCTGCAAAAACGTAGGCCCGGTCAGGCGTAGCCGCCTCCGGGCAAGCTTTTAAAACGTTTCCCAGTTGGCTTCAGACGCAGAAGCGACGGGCTGCGCTTTTGGCGCATAGGTTTTCGCCGGAGCCGCCTTCACCGCCTGGCTGCGGGCAATTTTAAACACCGCCACCGCGTCGTTCAGGCGTGCCGCCTGGTCTTCCAGCGCGGCCGCTGCGGCCGCAGACTCTTCCACCAGCGAGGCGTTCTGTTGGGTAACACGATCCATCTCTGCCACCGCCTGGCCCACCTGGTCGATCCCGCGGCTCTGCTCATCAGACGCAGAGGCAATTTCACCCATAATGTCGGTGACGCGAGTAACAGCGTTAACAATCTCCGCCATAGTGGCCCCGGCTTCGTTCACCAGTTGCGAGCCTGCGTTAACTCGCTCACCAGAGTCATCAATCAGCGCTTTAATCTCTTTCGCCGCCTGGGCGCTGCGCTGAGCGAGCGTACGCACTTCTCCGGCTACCACCGCAAAGCCACGCCCCTGCTCACCTGCGCGCGCCGCTTCAACTGCCGCGTTAAGAGCCAGGATGTTCGTCTGGAAGGCAATGCCGTCAATGACATTGGTAATTTGCGCAATTTTGCTGGAACTGGTGGCGATTTCGTCCATTGTGCGCACCACGCCTTCTACAACGTTACCGCCCTTCTTCGCCGTTGAAGAGGCATCAAGCGCCAGACGGGAAGCCTGACGGGCATTGTCGGCGTTTTGTTTCACCGTTGCCGTCAGCTGCTCCATGCTGGCAGCCGTCTCTTCCAGCGAGGCAGCCTGCTGCTCGGTACGGGAAGAGAGATCGTTACTGCCCGCAGAGATTTCCCCCGCACCGGTGTAAATGGTATCCGCACCTTCACGAACCACGCCCACGGTGTTTGCCAGCGCGGTTTGCATCTCCTGGACGTTTTGCGCCAGCACGGCCATCTCGTTTTTACCCTCTGCATGGATCGGCTGGGTTAAATCACCGGCGGCAATGGCGCGGATATGACTTATCACATCCTGCAGCGGCAACAGCAGCACGCGGCGCATGGCAATCCAGCTGGAGATAATCACGATAATTACCAACAGCATGACCGCAGAGAGGATCCACAGGATACGCTTGTAATCACTTTCGTTATCTTTGATCCCTTTATCCGTAAGTACGGCCTGGGCTTCACGCCATTCCCGGTAAACGTTTTGCATCGCGGTCTGTTTCTGCTCTGCATTCTGCTTGAACATCTCTTCCAGATTGCCCTGAGAGAGCAAAACGTTCATTTGGGTCAGCGTCGCGGAGTAATTGCGGTACTGCTCTTCCAGGCGATTCGCCAGGTTGGGATCCAGCCCTGGGGTATTCGGCAAAGCATAGTATTTGTCGTAATGAGACTGGGCATTGGCCAGCAGGTTTTTCGCCGTGTTTACCAGCTCATTGAGCTGTCCGCCGTTAATCTGCGATGCCATGCTGCTTTGCAGACGCAGCATGCCGCGGTTCAGGGTGACGCGCGCCTGGTTCAGGCTGATCCATGCATCGGTAAACTCCGCCACGTTCTTGCTGGATAGCTGCGACACGGTGAAATTGTCTTTATCGTTATTCAGCGCGTTGATAAAGATACCGGCGGAAACGAGTTGCATGATGCCGAGCACAAGCAGCACCGAAATCAAAAGGGTAATGACTTTTATACGTTTAAACATGCGTTGCCTTTGTAATATGCAGGTTTGTCTGACGTGGATATATCGGCAGGCGCGGCGGGTTGTTTACTGTTTCTCCACGTTAAAAAAGTTTCTAAAGTTATTTTCTGCATTCATTCAGTGAGTTAAACACGCTAATTTTTTGTGACTTACATCTCATTTTCACCCTTGCCTCTAAAGGGTTATAGCGCCGCCTTAAAGATGCATTTAATATGCATCTTATATTCTTGATGATGAGGTAACTGCTATGGCCTTCCGCGACCAACCACTCGGCGAGCTGGCGCTCTCCATCCCTCGCGCTTCTGCGCTGTTTCGTAAATACGACATGGATTACTGCTGCGGCGGTAAGCAAACTCTGGCACGTGCTGCCTCGCGCAAAGAGCTGGATGTAGAGGTTATTGAAGCGGAGCTGGCCCTGCTGGCAGAGCAACCCATCGACAAAGAGTGGCGCACGGCCCCGCTTGCCGAAATCATCGACCACATTATCGTGCGTTACCACGACCGCCACCGTGAACAACTGCCGGAGCTGATCCTGCAGGCCACCAAAGTGGAGCGCGTTCATGCCGACAAGCCTTCCGTGCCGCGCGGCCTGGCGAAATACCTGACCATGCTGCATGAAGAACTCACCAGCCACATGATGAAAGAAGAGCAGATCCTCTTCCCGATGATTAAACAGGGAATGGGCAGCCAGGCGATGGGGCCAATTAGCGTGATGGAAAGCGAACATGACGACGCGGGTGAACTGCTGGAAGTCATCAAACACACGACCAATAACGTCACGCCGCCGCCAGAAGCCTGCACCACATGGAAAGCGATGTACAACGGCATTAACGAGATGATCGATGACCTGATGGAACACATCAGTCTTGAGAATAACGTTCTGTTCCCGCGTGCATTAGCGGGTGAATAAAAAGGCCAATGAAGCCTGATGCCCTCACCCCGGCCCTCTCCCACGGGGAGAGGGTGCAAAAACTAAAAACGGCAACCGAAGTTGCCGTTTTGCTTTTACCTTACGCCTGCCATTCGTTTCTTACCAATGAACAGCCAGCCCAATCCCAGGGCAATGAACCACAGCGGCGTGACGATCAGCGCCTGACGGGTGTCATCTTCCAGCGTCAGCAGAACCAGAACGAACGCGAAGAACGCCATGCACACCCAGCACATCAGCTTGCCCAGCGGCATCTTATAGATCGATTTCTCATGCAGATGCGGACGCTGTTTACGATACACCAGGTACGAACAAAGGATGATCGTCCAGACGAACATAAACAGGATCGCCGAAACGGTGGTGATCATGGTGAACGCACCGATAACGCTCGGGTTTACGTAGAGCATTACCACCCCACCCAACAGGCACATGCAGGAGAACGTCAGCCCTTTCGCCGGAACAGCACGCTTAGAGAGCTTCGCGAACGCGCTCGGCGCAACGCCTTCCTGCGCCAGGCCAAACAGCATGCGGCTGGTTGAGAACACTCCGCTGTTCGCCGATGACGCTGCAGATGTCAGCACCACGAAGTTAATCAGGCTCGCTGCCGCAGGCAGTCCCACCAGCACGAACAGTTCAACAAATGGGCTCTTGCTTGGCACAACCGAGCTCCACGGCGTCACGGACATAATAATGATCAACGCAAAGACGTAGAACATGATGATACGAACCGGAATGGAGTTGATTGCACGCGGCAGGGATTTTTCCGGGTCTTTGGTTTCCGCAGCGGTGGTTCCGACAAGTTCAATCCCCACAAAGGCAAATACCGCAATCTGGAAGCCGGCAAAGAAGCCGCTGATGCCTTTCGGGAACCAGCCGCCGTCATTCCACAGATGGGTAAACGAAGCCTGTACGCCGGTTGGCGACTGGAAGTGCGTCAGCACCATTACCAGGCCCACCACAATCAGCGCCACAATAGCGACAATCTTGATCATCGCGAACCAGAACTCCATCTCACCGAACATCTTAACGGTGGCGAGGTTGAGGCTCAGCAGCAGAACAATCACCGCCAGCGAGGCGACCCAGTCCGACAGCCCCGGGAACCAGAACTGCGCATAGGCAGTAATGGCGACGACATCCGCCATGCCGGTTACGACCCAGCAGAACCAGTAGGTCCAGCCGGTGAAATAACCCGCCCAGGGACCGAGCAGGTCGGAAGCAAAATCGCTGAAAGATTTGTATTCGAGGTTGGAGAGCAGCAATTCACCCATTGCACGCATCACAAAAAAGAGCATAAAACCGATGATCATATAAACGAAAATGATCGACGGCCCGGCAAGACTGATGGTTTTGCCTGAGCCCATAAACAGCCCGGTACCGATGGCACCCCCGATGGCGATAAGCTGAATATGACGGTTTGTGAGATTGCGCCGTAGCGACTGTTCAGACGTCGCCTCTTCTGTCGCGGCGACTTTGACCTGATCTACCATGTAATTTTCCTGTTTATGCCTGTCTGTGTTGTTAAGGCTCTACTGGCCTTTAAAAACGTCAAATAAATGACGGTCCCTTTGTAAGGGTTTATCGATATTAGGTAAGAATCGGCGGGATGAATACTATGATTTAGATATTATGTTAATAATATGTTGGAAGTGAGTGTCATATCACTCATACAGCGCGAAACAGCTCACAAAAATACACGCAACAGTTTCGTTTGCAAGATAAAATATTGATTCCGTCGTAACTATAGGTTTTAACACTATTTTCCTCTCCCCGGACGGAGAGAGGAAATAAGAAAAGCCGATTACAGGATTTCCAGCAGCTCGACTTCAAACACCAGGGTGCTGAATGGTGGGATGGACGCGCCAGCGCCACGCTCACCGTACGCCAGGTTGTGTGGGATAGTCAGTTCCCATTTGGAGCCGACTGGCATCAGGGTCAGAGCCTCAATCCAGCCTGCGATAACGCCGTTAACCGGGAATTCAGCCGGTTCGCCGCGTGCAACAGAGCTGTCGAACACGGTACCGTCGATCAGTTTACCGGTGTAGTGCACACGAACGTGGTCAGTGCGTGCCGGGATAGCGCCGTCGCCCTGGTTGATCACGCGGAACTGCAGGCCAGACTCGGTGCTGTTCACGCCTTCACGCTCACGGTTCTCTTCCAGATATTTCACGCCTTCTGCCGCCATCTCTTCGAAGCGTGCGCGACGCACAGCGTCCGCACGTTCGTGGATTTCACGCAGCGCACGGTGCACAACATCAACCGGAACGGCTGGCTGTTTGCCTTCCAGCGCGTCAGCGATACCCGCCACCAGCGCTTCTGGTAACAGACCTTCCAGGCCGGATTCGCTCAGTTGCTGTCCTACCTGCAAGCCGATACCGTAACTTGCCTGCGCTTCGATAGTGTCAAAAGTCGGGGTGGTCATGGGTTTTCCTTCCATCACATTTAAAGTAGCGGGCAGCATAGCAGCCATGCCCTTATGGGTAAAACTTTGTCTGAAGTTAAGGTGACAAACTGCGACGAAACAGAAACAATAGAGGTAACCAGGATTAATCCCGAATGGATGTCACGGATGTCGGGTTTGCTACGCCGTTCAGGCAGTTAGCGAACTATACTTCGGAGCACAGGATAAAAAAGACGCGGAGCAGGAGGAGAGCCATGCCCGGGCGATTTGAACTGAAACCTACCCTGGCGAAAATCTGGCATGCGCCGGACAATTTTCGCATTATGGACCCGCTACCTCCTCTGCATCGCAGAGGGATTATCATAGGCGCGCTGCTGGTGATCGTCGGTTTCCTGCTCCCTTCTGGCGGCGATGATGTCGACACCGCACCGGTCACCCGCAATGCGCAACTGGATCTTCAGTCACAAACGCGCCCGCAGCCTGATGCGCAGCCCATGCAGACACAGCTTGTGACGCCGTCTAACGATCCGGGACAGGTTGCACCGGTTGAGCCAGAGCCTATTCAGGAAGAACAGCCGCAGGAGCAGGCCGCAGCCCCATCTGAACCCCAGACGCAGCAGCCAACCGGCATTGAGCAGCAATGGCGTTCCTACCGCGTGGAGGCGGGCAAAACACTTGCCCAGCTGTTCCGCGACCATAACCTGCCGCCAACCGATGTCTATGCGATGGCCCAGGTAGAAGGTGCGGGCAAGCCGCTCAGTAACCTGCAGAACGGCCAGATGGTGCAGATCCGCCAGAATGCCAGCGGCGTGGTCACCGGGCTAACGATTGATACGGGTAATGGCCAACAGGTGCTGTTTACCCGCCAGCCAGACGGCAGTTTTATCAGAGCACGGTAATGGCGTAGGCCGGGTAAGGCGAAGCCGCCACCCGGCACTTTTGTTCTCAGGCACTCCGTTTATTCACCCACCAGATCCCCGAGCAGACCAGCACCAGCGCAATCGCGTATTTAATATCAAGGATGTTTTCGCCGAGGAAAATAGCGGACAGTACCGTCCCGGCGACGGGAATCACAAAGTTGAACGGGGCAATCATACTGACGCGGTTCACTTTCAGTAGCGCGCTCCACAGGGCGAAGGCGACGGATGAGAGCAACGTCAGATACCCTAATACCGCCACCGCGGTAAGGCTATGCACCTCCAGCGTCCCGCCCGTTGCATATCCCCCTGCCACCAGCGCAAGACCACCAATGCCCAGCTGCCAGCCGGTCATCACCGTGGGATCAACCGTCTGGGAAATCCGTTTGCCGTAAAGCGTGGCGGCGGAGAGGATGAACGCCGCCAGCACCACAAACCCGTCGCCATTCCAGACAAAGCGGAAATCACGAATACCACTGTGGAAATTCACCAGCATCACCCCTGCAAACCCCAGAATACAGCCCAGCGTTTTGTTATAGCTGAGCTTGTCGTTGTGGTAGATAAAATGCGCCAGCAGTACGCTGAAGAATGTGCCGGTGGCGTTCATGATCGAGCCATTAACGCCCGTGGTGTATGCCAGCCCGATATAAAAGAAGGTGTACTGAATGGTGGTCTGCGTCAGTCCCAGGATCGTAAGCTGGCCAAACTGCGTGGGCGTGAGCCTGGCGATGGGTTTACGCTGTGCCAGCGCAAACAGCAGCAGCAATGCTCCGGCAAACAGAAAACGGTATCCGGCAAAGACGACTTTTGACGGGATATCATCGGTTGCGATCTGAAAGAGTTCATAGCCACTTTTAATGGCCGGGTAAGAGCTACCCCAGAGCAGACAGCAGAGTGTGGCGCAGGCGTAGGCCACATTGCGACGGGCAAAGACAGGCGTAGACAGAGCGGTTTCCATGGCAAATCTCAAAGATAAAATTGCGTTTCATTTTATTATCAGAGAATGCGTCAGGAATCGCGACCATACAAGCTAAAAGAGAGGTTCGTCAGGTTTTAAAAAGCAAAACGCCGGCACAAGGCCGGCGCTTCGACGCGAGCAGAGTAAAAAATTACTCAGCTACAACGTTAACAACCAGTTTAGCGAACACTTCGCTGTGAACCTGGAAGTCAACTTCGTGCTCACCAGTGGTACGCAGAACGCCGTTCGGCAGACGAACTTCGCTCTTAGCCACTTTAACGCCTGCTGCAGAAACTGCATCAGCGATATCGCGGGTACCGATGGAACCGAACAGTTTACCTTCGTCGCCAGCTTTGGAAGCGATGGTAACAGTGCCCAGTGCGTTGATTGCTTCAGCGCGAGCGTTAGCAGCCGCCAGAACGTCAGCCAGTTTGGCTTCCAGTTCAGCACGACGTGCTTCGAAAAACTCTACGTTTTTCTTGGTAGCAGGAACAGCTTTGCCCTGTGGAACCAGGAAGTTACGAGCGTAGCCCGCTTTAACGTTTACCTGATCACCCAGGCTGCCCAGGTTTGCTACTTTATCAAGCAGAATAACTTGCATTACCTTATCCTCTTAAAGTCGTATTAATGGACCGTGCCCGATTACTGATGACGATCAGTGTACGGCAGCAGAGACAGGTAGCGAGCGCGTTTGATAGCGCGAGCCAGCTGACGCTGGTATTTTGCACGAGTACCGGTGATACGGCTTGGGACAATCTTACCGCTTTCGGTGATGTAGTTTTTCAGCGTTGCGATATCTTTATAGTCGATCTCTTGAACGCCTTCCGCGGTGAAACGGCAGAACTTGCGACGACGGAAATAACGTGCCATATGGCTAGTCTCCAGAATCTATCAAATCAATCTGCTCGGCATGCAGAACCATTTTGCTCAGACCGTTCTTTGCCTTGTGGCAAGAGATGAACCCCTGAACGATTACTGCACTACCGACCGTTAAACTGTGAGTAATGGCCTGGTTTTCGTGTCCGCTAATGATAACGGGCATTTGGCACCACGCCTGCCGGTGAAACCCGGCTTCCTCTTGCACAGAACGATGCTCAAGCACGAACTGGCAATGCGGAATTCCTGATGGACTGACCTTTCGAAGGGGAGCCCTGCATACGATGCCGGACAACGCCAGACGGTTGGTCATCAGAAATTACTCTTCAGAATCCCCAGCATCAGAATCATCTGCGGTTTCGTTTGCGAAATCATCGCGACGCTCACGGCGCTCGTCTTTCGCTTTAACCATCGGAGATGCTTCGGTAACTGCGTGTTTGGTACGCATAACCATGCTGCGGATAACGGCATCGTTGAAGCGGAAGGTAGTTTCCAGCTCATCGATCACTTCCTGCGGAGCTTCAACGTTCATCAGAACGTAGTGTGCTTTGTGCAGTTTGTTGATCGGGTAAGCCAGCTGACGGCGGCCCCAGTCTTCCAGACGGTGGATCGTACCTTCTGCACCAGTGATGGCAGCAGAGTAACGCTCGATCATACCCGGAACCTGTTCGCTCTGGTCAGGATGGACCATAAAAACGATTTCGTAATGACGCATCGAATTGCTCCTTACGGATTATTCAGCCTCCTGTCTGGGTCAGCCGAGGCCCGGGGAGGCAAGGAACGTGTTAAAGGTCGGCTGAAAAATTGACGCGTCATAATACTTGCGCCCCCCAGGAAACTCAAGCTGATTGCACAAATAATTCGCACAAACCGCAAAGCTGGTCTAAGTGGGTGATTTAAAATTAACCACATCAGGAAGCGTTGTTTTTTTGAACAACTGCATCAGAAATGGTCACGCATCCTCGCCGGATAAGTGATTACACTTTAATCAGAGACCATATAAATACCGGAGGGGAGCAAACAACCGTCTCACAGCACGCAGTCGTGGAGCGCATATCATGAAAAAAATCGCAATTGCCGTAATGGCTGCGCTTTTGCTCAGTGCAAACGCGATGGCAGCCATCAAGATAGACAGCCGACAGGCCAGAAACATGGATGATGTGCAGAGCTTAGGCGTTATTTACATCAATCACCATTTCGCCACAGAGAGCGAAGCAGATCAGGCGCTTAATAAAGAAACCGATGCTCAGGGGGCAAATTACTACCACGTTATTCTGATGCGTGAGCCCGGCAGCAACGGCAACATGCACGCCAGTGCAGATATTTACCGATAACGCTTTGACGCTAGCACCAGGAAAGCCAACAAAAAGAATATAGCCATCGTTTTACTTGCCCCCTGCCCGGGGGCTTTTTTTTATGAATGGCTCTGAAATACCACCGGTTACAACTGTTTTCGGTATTCCAGAGCACTTATTCACTTCTGTCCGTAATAGGCGTTTGGACCGTGCTTGCGCATGAAATGCTTGTTCATCAGGTAATCATCAATGCCCTGAAGCTGTGGGTTGATGCCGCGAGCAATCCACGCCATGCGTGCCACCTCCTCCATGACTACCGCGTTATGGACAGCGTCATGCGCATCTTTTCCCCAGGCGAACGGACCGTGCTGATAGACCACAATGCCCGGCGTATGCAGCGGTTCGCTCTCACCCAGCGTTTCGATAATGACGTTGCCAGTGTTGAGCTCGTACTCGCCTTCCACTTCTGTCTGCGTGAGTGCCCGCGTGCACGGAATGTCACCAAAGAAGTAGTCCGCATGCGTGGTTCCCAGAGCCGGAATGGCCCGCCCCGCCTGCGCCCAGGCTGTGGCATGCGTAGAGTGCGTATGCACTACGCCGCCCAGAGAAGGGTAACGCCGGTAGAGCGCCAGATGGGTGGCTGTGTCTGAAGAAGGGCGCCATTTGCCGTCGACAACGTTACCCTCAAGATCAACCACCACCATATCGTCAGGGCTCATGGCGTCATATGCCACGCCGCTAGGCTTAATCACTACGAGTCCCTGCTCTCGGTCGATAGCACTGACGTTTCCCCAGGTGAAGGTCACCAGCCCATAGCGCGGGAGATCCATATTAGCGTCAAAGACCTGCTGCTTAAGCTTAAGCATATTCAGCCTCCAGTAAGCCGGCCCGTGCCATACGTTCCCGTACCCAGTCGCGAGCGTTAGCCACTTCACCTGCCGGGTCATCTGACGTTTCGCTCCACATCTCAATCAGGTAAGGTCCGCAATACCCCGCCTGTTTGAGCGTCTGGAAGCACCGTTCGAAATCCACCACCCCGGTGCCGAACGGAACGTTTTTGAATACCCCAGGACGCGTATCTTTGACATGAACCGCGACGATATGGCCCATCCCCGCCAGCAGTTCCATTTGTACGTCGTTATCCCACGCCGACAGGTTGCCGATATCAGGATAGAGCTGGAACCACGGATTGTTCAGGTAATGCGCGTAGCCCAACGCCTTGCTGATCGAGTTCATTAACGGATAGTCCATGATCTCCATCGCCAGCGTCACCTGCGCGCGGCTAGCCATTTCAACGCTCTCTTTCAGGCCATCACGAAAACGACGACGCGTTTCGTCATTGGCTTCCTGATAGTAAACGTCATACCCCGCAAGCTGTATCACGCGAATACCCACATCCTGCGCAAAACGAATGGCTTTACGCATGATCTCCAGCCCCTGCGCGCGCACCGTATCATCTTCACTGCCAAGCGGAAAACGGCGGTGGGCACTGAGGCACATAGACGGCACGCGCACGCCCGTTTCGGCGACCGCACTCACCAGCGCCAGACGCTGCTCCTGGCTCCAGTCGAGGCGAGAAAGACGTTCATCGGTCTCATCCACGGACATTTCGACAAAATCGAAGCCCAACTGTTTCGCCAGTTTCAGCCGCTCCAGCCAGCACTCCCCCGCAGGGAGTGCCTTTTCATAGATGCCAAGCGGGACCTGTTTAGACAACATACCCGCTCCTTAGCCCCAAAGCTGAGCGATTGAACGTTTGAACTGACGTGCCGCTTCCACCGGAGACGCGGCATCACGAATGCTGCGACCCGCGATAAAGACGTGAATAGGGATACCTTTAAACAGCGGCAGATCTTCCAGCGCCAGGCCACCAGTAACGGTCACTTTAAAGCCCATGTCAGCAAGACGTTTAATGGCGCTGATATCCGCGTCTCCCCACGCTACGCCGGCGGCCTGCGCATCACGGCTGCGGTGATAAACGACCTGCTGAATGCCAGCATCGCGCCACGCCTGGGCCTGTTCCCAGGTCCAGAAACCGGTCAGTTCAATCTGCACATCGCCGTTGAACTCTTTCGCCACATCCAGCGCGCCTTTCGCGGTGTTGATATCTGCACAGCAGATCACAGTGACCCAGTCGGCATTGGCTTCAAAACACATGCGGGAGAGAATTTTGCCTGCATCGGCAATCTTGGCATCGGCCAGCACGATTTTATGCGGGTAGAGCGCTTTCAGATCGCGAACGGCGCGCACGCCTTCGCCTACGCACAGAATGGTGCCAACTTCGATAATATCCACCTCTTCCGCAATCAAGCGGGTGGTTTCATACGCATCGGACAGAGTCTGGTTATCCAGCGCGACCTGCAACATTGGTAATGACATTTTCAATTCCTTCTTAAACTGCCGCCGCTGTGGCGTTATCAATTAAATCCAGCACTTCCTGCTCAGTGCGGCAGGCGCGTAAACGATCAAAATTCGCTTCGTCATCAAACAGGTTAACGATCTGCATGATGCCAACCTCCTGATGGGTATTGGCATCGACGGCCGCCATGGTGATCAGGATGTCGACCGGGTCGTTATCTTCATGGTTAAACACCAAAGGCGTTTTCAGCGTTACCAGCGCGAAGCCGGTTTTCTTCACGCCCTCTTCCGGGCGACCGTGCGGCATTGCAAGGCCTGGCGCGATGACAAAATAAGGACCATGCTGCGCCACACCATCAAGAATGGCCTGGTAATACCGCGGTTCGACAACATCAGCCTTAACCAGCAGATCCACGCTCAGCTTGACCGCCTCCTGCCAGGTGCTGGCCTCGGCCTGTAAAAGGATGGAGTTATTCTCTGCCAGCGAATCACGTAGTTTCATGTGGCGTCCTTACTTCACGTCCTGCGGGAAGTGCGCTTTGATCACTTCCAGCAGTTTTGGGCCGAAATCCGCAGGGGAGAGCATATTGCGTACCCCCACGACATACTTGTTGCCAGAAACGCTAATTTCACCGGCGATATGGGTAGACGCGATGATGATATCGGCGCCGTTCAGTTCACTTTTGTATTCACCCACCGCACAGCTGTTCACCGTGTGGTCAATGTTTGACTGGGTTAAAAACTGGTCCACTTTCATCTTCATGATCATGGAGCTACCTTGCCCATTGCCACACACAGCCAGGATACGTACGGTCATAATCGAAACTCCTTAGTGAGCAGAAACTTCTGCTGTTTGTTTTTCCGCATCTTCTTCAGCTCGCAGAGAACGGCCAGCGAAGAACATATAAGCCAGAGCAATCAGGATGATGACGGCCATAAAGACCAGCCCGACGGACGCAAAGCCCTGCATCATTGGCGGTGCCAGGATTGACCAGTCCGCCATGCCCATCCAGGCGCTCATACCGGTGAGCTTGACCGCCCACACGCAACCGAAGATCTCCACCATGCCCATCACCAGACAGATCTTGAGCGCCGCGCGCCAGCCGCCAAAGTGGTTAGCAAAGACGCCAATGGTGGCGTTGGAGAAGAACATTGGGATAAAGCCAGGAATAATCAGAATGGATGAGCCGCAGCCGACCAGAATGCCTACCGCAATCAACTGGCCGATGGTGCCCCACATGAAGCCCCAGACCACCGCGTTTGGCGCAAAGCTGTAGATAGCCGCACAGTCAATGGCCAGCACCGCACCAGGAATCAGGCGTTGGGAGATCCCATTAAAGGCTTCAGACAGTTCGGCAACAAACATACGGACGCCCTGGGTAATGATGAAAATGGCTACCGCGAAGGAGAAACCGGTCTGCAGGATATAAACCGTCCAGTGCGTTTTCCCCGCCATCGCCTGCACCACATCAATCCCGAAGGAGAGCAGAATGGCGCCGAAGAAGATGGTCATCACAATGGCGGTTGAAACGATGTTGTCGTGGAAGATATTCAGCCAGCCCGGCAGCTTGAGATCTTCTACGCTGTCCTCTTTTTTACCCAGGTACGGTGCGACCTTGTAAGCGAGCCAGGCGGCGAATTGCTGCTGATGGCCGATAGAGAAACCGCAGCCGTCGGTGACCTCCTGCGTCGGCTTGTACATCATGTTGGAGGTGATACCCCAGTAGAGCGATACCAGCACGGCGGTGCAGATAATCGTGGTCCACATGGGGTAGCCGAAGATATAGAGAGACACCGCAATCAGCCCGGCCTGCTGGAACATAATGTGGCCAGTCAGCATGATGGTGCGGATGCCGGTAATGCGGCGCAGCAGAACGTAAATGATGTTCAACGCCAGCGCGAGCAGTACCGCGTACCCTACCCAACTGTAGGCATCTCCCATGCGGTCAATGGTGGCCATCATCGACGCGTAGGTGTCAGAGATGGCGCCGTTGATGCCATACACCTCCGACATCTTCGCAACCACAGGCTTAAAGGTGCTGGTCAGAATGCCTGAACCCGCCTGCAGCAGCATGAAACCGATGATGGTTTTGATTGTGCCTTTGATGATGACGCTGACGCTTTTGCGCAGAAGGATGTAGCCCAGGCACGTCACGATACCCAGCAAAAGCGGGGCGTTAGTCATTACCTGATTAAAAAAAACGGTAAAGACGTTGTAGAGGATCTCCATAACTCTCTCCAGAAATGAGAACACGAGGGGGTAATCCCTGTTCGGTTGGTGCCATCACTCTATTAATCACAAATAATCACCACAAGATTGCATTTGATTATTTGTGACGTATCACGCAAATTATTTCCATGGTGTTAGTAATGATTTTCACTATCGATTCCCACGCATAAATTATTTCTTATAATTCATACAATTAATCATTGATAGCGGATATTCTAACAACGTAGAAATAGATTATCTGTGACATGGCGAAGATAAATTTCCTCAATTTACTCGTTGCAAACCGATTCAAAGAGTGCCAGCATTAATCACAACAAATCACCAAATGATTACTTTTGATTAAA
This sequence comes from Enterobacter cloacae complex sp. 382A5, assembly GCF_050031095.1. Classification (NCBI taxonomy): domain Bacteria; kingdom Pseudomonadati; phylum Pseudomonadota; class Gammaproteobacteria; order Enterobacterales; family Enterobacteriaceae; genus Enterobacter; species Enterobacter cloacae complex sp. 382A5. The sequence goes on along the minus strand of NZ_JBLGVK010000001.1, from coordinate 450,776 downwards.
CCAGGAGTCAAAACGATGAGTAAAGTGAACACCATCACCCGTGAATCATGGATTCTGAGCACCTTCCCGGAATGGGGCAGCTGGCTGAATGAAGAGATTGAGCAGGAACAGGTTGCTCCTGGTACGTTTGCAATGTGGTGGCTGGGTTGCACCGGCATCTGGCTGAAATCCGAGGGTAGCGCCAATATTTGCGTTGATTTCTGGTGCGGTACCGGCAAACAGAGCCACGGCAATCCGCTGATGAAAAAAGGTCATCAGATGCAGCGCATGGCAGGTGTCGAAAAATTGCAGCCGAACCTGCGTACCACGCCGTTTGTTCTTGATCCTTTTGCCATTCGCCAGATCGACGCCGTCCTTTCCACCCACGATCATAACGATCACATCGATGTAAACGTGGCGGCAGCGGTGATGCAAAACTGCGCGGACGACGTGCCGTTTATCGGGCCGCAGACCTGCGTGGATCTCTGGATTGGCTGGGGCGTGCCGAAAGAGCGCTGCATCGTCATGAAGCCAGGCGACGTGGTGAAAATTAAAGACATTGAAATCCATGCGCTGGACGCCTTTGACCGCACCGCGCTGATCACCCTGCCTGCTGACCAGAAAGCCGCAGGCGTCCTGCCAGACGGCATGGATGAGCGAGCAGTGAACTATCTGTTTAAAACCCCTGGCGGTTCCCTGTACCACAGCGGTGATTCTCACTACTCCAACTACTATGCGAAGCATGGTAACGAGCATCAGATTGACGTGGCGCTGGGCTCCTACGGCGAGAACCCACGCGGCATCACCGACAAAATGACCAGCGCCGATATGCTGCGCATGGCGGAAGCACTGAACACCAAAGTAGTGATTCCTTTCCACCACGATATCTGGTCAAACTTCCAGGCCGATCCGCAGGAAATCCGCGTATTGTGGGAGATGAAAAAAGACCGTCTGAAGTATGGCTTCAAGCCATTTATCTGGCAGGTAGGCGGCAAGTTCACCTGGCCGCTGGACAAAGACAATCTCGAGTATCACTACCCACGCGGTTTCGATGATTGCTTCACCATTGAGCCAGACCTGCCGTTCAAGTCATTCCTCTGATTGTGAACCCCCATCGCCAGACCTTGCGTCTGGCGATTTCATATTTATTTTAGTAATTTCACGCTATTTCAAATATCATCTTTTCAAATCAATTCTTATCGGAATAGCTCATGACGGAAGCGCAACGGCATCAAATATTACTGGAACTCCTGGCGCAAACAGGGTTTATCACCGTCGAGAAAGTGATCGAACGTTTAGGGATTTCACCCGCGACGGCACGACGAGATATCAACAAGCTGGATGAGAGCGGTAAGCTGAAAAAAGTCCGTAACGGCGCGGAAGCCATCAGCCAGCAGCGCCCCCGCTGGACGCCGATGAACATCCATCAGGCGCAAAACCACGATGAAAAAGTGCGCATTGCCAGAGCCGCATCACAGCTGGTCAACCCGGGTGAGAGCGTGGTGATCAACTGCGGCTCCACGGCATTTCTGCTGGGCCGCGAGATGTGCGGTAAACCGGTGCAAATCATCACCAACTATCTGCCGCTGGCTAACTATCTTATCGATCAGGAACATGAAAGCGTGGTGATCATGGGCGGCCAGTATAATAAGAGCCAATCCATTACCCTCAGTCCCCAGGATAGCGAAAACAGCCTCTATGCCGGGCACTGGATGTTTACCAGCGGCAAAGGCCTGACCGCGGACGGGCTCTACAAAACCGACATGTTAACCGCGATGGCAGAGCAAAATATGCTTAACGTCGTGGGCAAGCTCGTCGTACTGGTCGACAGCAGCAAAGTCGGCGAGCGAGCTGGCATGTTGTTCAGCCGCGCCGAACAGATTGACATGGTGATCACCGGCAAACATGCCAATCCAGAGATCCTCCAGAAGCTGGAAGATCAGGGCGTCAAAATTCTGCGCGTTTAAAGATGCTGGCGGAAAAAGTCCACCGTCGCGTCCAGCGCCGCTGGCGTGATACGGTGGCGAACCCCCGCTTCCCACAGGCAGGTCAGGTTGCCGTCCAGCCCTTCGCGCTGTAGTGCCTGCTGGAGACGGAAGGTTTCGCCAGGGGGCACCACATCATCCGCGTCACCATGCCACAACAGCAACGGGCGATCGGCCAGACGCGATAACGCCCGGGTCACTTCCCATTCGGCCAGCAACGCATCAATCTCCGTCGCGTCTTGCGGTGGAAACAGCGTTTTTGACAATGACGTAAAATAGCCCGAGCCCATCAGGCACGCCACGGAGCTCACCTCAGGGTGGCGGGCCATGATCCCGAGCGCCGTCATTCCCCCCATCGATGCGCCGGCCACCGACAGCCGTTGATCCGCCACCAGCCCCGCCTGGTAAAGCGCATCGCGCAGCCCGGCAAATTCGGTAAGGCTACCGTGCAAAATCTGCCAGAACTGCCCAAGTCGCACCTGTTCATCACCGGTAAAACGTGCACCGTGATCGGGCGCATCCGGCATCACTACCCGAAAACCGGCCTGCGCCAGCGCCACCGCAAAGTAGCTGTAAACCAGCTTCGATGAAGTAAAGCCATGATAAAAAACCACAACAGGCAGCGGGTGTGCACTTTTTCCCGCAGGGATAGCGTGTAATATTTCATGATTGCCGAGGCGGCGAGTTTCAATTTCAATCATTGTCGACCCTGTGCTGATGAATGATTCATAATGTTGAGAACTGGATTACGCTTTCACGATATTTTCATTCGAAATATACGTACCAGATAACACTTCGGGAACATTCCCCCAAAACTAAATTCGCAGACAACTACACTATGGCTATCAGGAAACGAGATATGGTTATGCGCAGGTTTGCTACTTTATTGTTGCTGGTTCTGCTCAGTGGCTGTAGTGCACTACAGGGGACACCGCAACCCGCTCCCCCGGTCGCCGACCATCCGCAGGAGATTCGTCGTAATCAGACGGAAGGATTACAACGAATGGGTACCGTCTCCGCGCTGGTTCGCGGATCCCCGGATGACGCAGAGGAGTCAATAAAGGCGCAAGCTGCCGCCGCCAAAGCAGATTATTACGTCATCATTATGATCGATGAAACCATCATTACGGGACAGTGGTATTCACAGGCTATTTTGTACCGTAAATAACGATCTTCATTTGAACGACATTTACACTGCTTTGCGTCCATAGACATTTTCCTGTCCACAATAAACTCCATGCCCGCGACAATGGAAGTGAGTTTATTTGCGAAGGAGTGCCCGGCGGATACCGGAGAAATGTGAAATGGAGCTGACAATGAAACGAACTCTTGCTTTGACCTCTCTGTTGCTCTCAGTAGGCCTTGTGAGCACGACTGCACAGTCAGCAGAATTCGCCAGTGCTGATTGCGTCACTGGCCTTAATGAAATTGGCCAGATCTCCGTCAATAACATTTCGGGGAGCCCGCAAGATGTTGAACGTGTCGTGGCACTAAAAGCCGATGAACAGGGCGCTTCCTGGTATCGAATTATTCAGATGCAGGAAGATAACCGCAGCGATCATTGGCGCGTACAGGCTATTCTCTACGTCTAATCACCTCCGATAAAAGCCACTTATTTTTAGTGGCTTTTCGTTTTTGCAAATTTTTTATCTTCTTTCAACCCTATTAAAAACAACCTGATAACATTTTGTTACATTATTTAAGTAAATGTTAGCTCTGTCCTGCCGTTGAAAAGCCATACCTTTTCAATAATGAGCAATTTATGATCACCTTTTTTCGCCGTGCGGGTCTGGGCGCAAAGCTATCGCTTCTTACCGGCGTGAGTGTCGCCACGCTGTTTCTGCTTTTCACTTTTCTGCTCAGCCATAAAGCCAGCCAGCAGCTTGAAGCCCTTGCGGTAGAAGACCTGCATAACCAGTCCACCGGTATGGTTGATATGGTACAGATGTTTAACACCAGTCTGAGCGAAGAGGTCGAGAGCTATACCCGGCTGTTCACCACCTTTTTACCGCAGCCTTTGAGCGTCGACAGCAGTCAACTCCAGACCATTAACGGGCTTAGCGTTCCCCTTCTGAAAGGGGGTGAAACAGGCCTGCATGAAAACAATGCACTTTCTGACGACTTCCTGACGCGTACAGGGGCAATCTCGACCCTGTTTGTGCGCAGCGGTAATGACTTTGTCCGTGTCGCCACCTCCCTGCGCAAAGAGAACGGCGATCGGGCAATGGGTACCGTTCTGGACACTGCCAGCCCGGCCTATGCGGCCGTCACTAAAGGCGAGGTCTATCGCGGTCTGGCGTTGCTGTTCGGTAAGCGCTATATCACCCAGTATCAGCCGTTCAAAAACGCAGAAGGCCAGGTCATTGGGATCATTTTTGTTGGTGTGGATATCACCCACTCCTGGAACGTGATGCGCGAAAAAATTCTCAATCGTCGTTTAGGTGACAGCGGACACTTCTTCGTGCTGGATCGCAGCAACGGTAAAACGCGCGGACAGTTCCTTTTCCACTCGAACCGGGAAGGCCAGCTTCCTGAGTGGGACAGCGCCACCCAGCAGCAGTTGCTGAGCAATACCCCGGGCACGCTGGAACGCGCAAGTGAGGATGGTCGCATACTGAAAATGGCCTATACGCCGCTGCCAGGCTGGAACTGGACCATTGTGGGGGAAGTGGATAAATCGGCGCTGCTCTCAAGCGTCACCACGATGCGGGATCGCTTCCTGCTGGCAGGCGTGGCGCTGTCAGTCCTGTTTGCCGCGCTGTTTGTCATCATCATTCGTCGCATGCTGACGCGTCCGCTGCGTAACGTCATTCACCTTGCCCGACAATATGCGGCAGGCGATCTGCGTGCCAGCCTGTCCGTTACCCGCCAGGATGAGGTTGGCCAGCTTATCGACGCCATCAACGGGATCGGCGGCGGTCTGCAAAAGATTGTCCTGCAGGTACGCGAGGCCGCAGGCGAGATCCATCTGGGCACTAACGCCCTGGCCTCTGATACCGGTGAGATCTCAGAGCAGATCAACAAACAGGCCAGTAGCGTTGAAGAGACCTCCGCGAGTATGGAACAACTCGCCGCAACCGTGCAGCAAAACGCGGCCAATATGGAACAGACGCAGCAGCTGGTGGGGGAAACCTCACGCGCGGTCCATCAGGGGGGCGAGACGGTGACGAACGCAGTCTCCACCATGGACGATATTCGCGACGCCTCAAAGCGCATCGAGGACATCACGCGCGTGATTGAGTCGATTGCTTTCCAGACTAACATTCTGGCGCTTAATGCAGCGGTTGAAGCAGCACGCGCCGGCGAACACGGAAAAGGGTTTGCTGTGGTCGCGCAGGAAGTGCGCGCCCTGGCGGCACGCAGCGCTAATGCGGTGAAAGAGATTGAGCAGTTGATTGGCGACACGCTGAACAAGGTGAGTGAAGGCCATGCGCTCTCAGAGCAGACGCGTCTGGCGATGGATGCCATCATCGCGCACATCGATAACATCAACCAACTGGTGACCGAGATTAACCATGCATCCCGCGAACAGTCGGCGGGGATCCGTCAGGTGAATCTGGCCATGACCCATATTGGTGAAGCCTCCCACATCAACGCCGATCGCGTCTCGCGCAGCGAGCAAACCGCACAATCACTGCGCGAGAAAGGGTCGCACCTCACTCAACTGGTGAGCCTGTTCCAGCTTAAAAACTAGCCTACCCTGCCCGTGGCGCGTAGCAGAAGATCGCTTTGAACCTGCTCTGTCATCAGCGTGCCGCCACGGGTATCCAGCATCATGCGGCACCACGCCTGCGCGACGGGCGGAGAGGCGTGCCGCAGCATCTGGCTTCCGGCGCCCAGCAGGAATAGCTGATGCGCAATCTCCCGCCCCTGCGCCTCCTGCGGTTTACGCAGTTTTTGCTGCAACTGCCGCCAGCTGCGATCGAAGTGTCTGTCCTGACCTTTCACCTGCGCAAAATCCTCTGCCAGCAGATCGAACATACCCGGCTGCTTCGCCAGAACGCGCAGAACATCCAGACACATGATGTTCCCTGAGCCTTCCCAGATGCTGTTCACCGGCATCTCGCGATACAGACGGGGGAGTTCACTCTCCTCGCAGTACCCGATGCCGCCCAACACCTCCATCGCCTCTGCCACGAACGGGATACCCGCTTTGCAGACGCTGAATTTCGCGGCTGGTGTGAAAAGCCGCGCCCAGGCCGCCTCCAGCGGATCGGCGCGTTTATCCCACGCCCGGGCAAGACGAAACAGCAGCGCCGTTTGCCCCTCCAGCACCAGCGCCATGCGGCTCAGGACGTCGCGCATCAGCGGCTGATCGATGAGGTTTTTTCCAAACGTCTGCCGCTGATGGGCGTAGTACAGCGCCACGGATAATGCCCGACGCATCAACCCATGGCTGCCCAGAGCGCAGTCAAAACGCGTTAACCCGCCCATGCGGAGGATCTGTCGTACCCCTTCCCCCTCTTCCCCTAACAGCCAGCCGGACGCATCCAGAAACTCCGCTTCACTGCTGGCGTTAGAGCGGTTGCCGAGCTTGTCTTTCAGCCGCTCCAGGCGCACGGCGTTGCGCTGCCCGTCAGGCAAAAAGCGAGGAACAAAAAAGCAGGACAACCCGCCTTTCGCCTGTGCCAGCACCAGATGCGCATCGCTTTGTGGCACAGAGAAAAACCACTTATGACCCACCAGCCGGTAGCTGCCGTCGCTGCACTTTTCTGCTTTGGTAGTGTTGCTGAGCACGTCCGAGCCGCCCTGTTTTTCCGTCATCCCCATGCCGATCAGCAGGCCGCGCTTTTGGGCTCCAGGGGCAAGGTGAGGATCATAACGATCGCTCAGTAGCGGCGTGAGCCAGTTCTGGTAAGGTTCAGGGAGCGCCTGTTGCAGCAGCGGCGTGGCGGCAAACGTCATGGTCACGGGGCACAGCGTTCCGGCCTCAACCTGAGCATGCAACACGAAGCGCGCGGCGCGAGCGACAAAGGAGCCTTTACGCGCCTCCTCTTCCCACGCCAGGTTATGCACCCGGTTAGCGCACAGCCCCTGCATCAGAAGATGCCAGGCGGGGTGAAAACGGACATCATCCAGCCGCTCACCGGTGGGGTCATAGCGAAGTAACTCCGGCGGATTGACGTTCGCCAGCCTGCCAAGCTCCAGCGACTCCGCCGTACCTAACTGCTGGCCGATACTAGCCAGCAACTCGCTATCCCACTCCGCGCCTTCGCGGGCCACCGCGTCACGCAGGGCACAATCAGAGAGAAAAAGGTTGCTGTTCGAAAGCGGTGCGGGTTGGTTAAAAACGGTATGTGTTTGCCAGTGCATGCTGTCTCCCTCCTTCAGTGGCAATGAAGATAAGTATGGACAGACCCTGTGCACGCTGCATGGGAGTAAGGTCACACGGTAGCGATCCCGCTGATATCATTCGTGAAATAGCTCACAGAACATAAGAATAAACTATTTCATCACTTCACTTTTATTGAATAATTTATTCTTACCCCTTTCAGTGAGGAAAGTTATGCAACCGAATGCGCATAAGCGTGCGTTAATTGCAGGCTCCATTGGTAATTTCATCGAGTGGTATGAGTTTGCGGTCTACGGCTTTCTGGCCACCGTGATTGCGAAAAACTTCTTCCAGCTTGAAGGCGAGTCGGGGCTGACCAGCCTAATCCTCACCTACGCCTCGTTTGCCATCGCTTTCTTTTTCCGCCCACTGGGGGCGGTGGTATTTGGCCGCATCGGCGACCGGATTGGCCGCAAACCGACGCTGATTATTGTGCTGGTGCTGATGACGCTCGCCACCGCCGCCATCGGTGTTGTGCCAGTCTATGCCAGCATCGGTATCGCTGCGCCGCTGATCGTTACGTTGCTGCGCATCCTGCAGGGATTGTTCGCGGGGGGTGAGTACGGTGGTGCGGTTTCCTTGATGACGGAATTTGCACCACGCGGTAAACGTGGTCTGTATGGCGCATGGCAATCGTTCACGGTGGCGCTGGGGCTATTAGCGGGCGCGGGTATTGTCGCCTTGCTTTCTGCCTTACTGACACCGGAAGCCCTGTATGACTGGGGCTGGCGTATCCCATTTTTCCTGGCCCTGCCTATGGGGGGGGTGGCGCTCTGGTTGCGGGTGAGTATGGAAGAGACGCCGAGCTTCGTGCAGCAGCAGGAAAAACCGCTGATCGCGCAGGCCAGTACCGTCGCCACAATTAAAGCGATCGTGATGGGAATTGGCCGGGTGATGGTCTGGTCGGCGGCGGGATATACCTATCTGGTGATTATGCCGACCTATCTGCAATCGGCACTGCACACCGGATTTAACCAGGCACTGTTGATAGCCGTGATTTCGAACGTCGGCTTTGCACTCACCATTATTCCGTCGGGGATCCTGAGCGACAGGATTGGCCGCCGCACGGTGATGATTATCGCCACCGCGTTACTGCTGATCCTCGCCCTGCCGCTGCTGAAAATTCTGCAGGCGGAGTCCAGTACCCTCGCGGTAAAAGCGATGGTGGTATTGATAGCTGGCGGTCTGGTGGGCATGCTGGCAGGTCCAGGGCCGGCAATGCTCTCAGAGATGTTCCCGACGCGTGTGCGCTATACCGGGCTTGGTTTGGCGTATTCCTTGTCGAATGCCATTTTCTCGGGGTGTGCGGGGCTTATTATTACCGGGTTGATTAAGGAGACGGGAAACCTCGACATTCCGGCATATTACGTGATGGCGACGGCGGTGGTGAGTATTGTGGCGCTGATGACGCTCAGGAAGGATGACCATTTGCGGACGTTGGAGGAGTAAGGTTGTCACCGTCTGGTGCCCTCACCCACCGGGAGAGAGATAAAACACAAAAGGCCGTCCACAGGACGGCCTTGCTGTTTATTCGCCGCGCTGACGTACCGCTTCAAACAGGCAAATACCCGTTGCAACAGAAACGTTCAGAGACGACACGCTGCCCGCCATCGGGATGCTGATCAGCTCGTCGCAGTGCTCACGCGTCAGGCGACGCATACCTTCACCTTCCGCACCCATTACCAGCGCCAGACGGCCGGTCATTTTGCTCTGATACAGAGTATGATCCGCTTCACCGGCGGTACCGACGATCCAGATATTCTCTTCCTGCAGCATACGCATGGTGCGCGCCAGGTTGGTGACGCGGATCAGCGGAACGTTTTCCGCTGCACCGCAGGCCACTTTCTTCGCCGTTGCGTTCAGTTGTGCAGAACGATCTTTCGGTACGATCACCGCGTGCACGCCCGCCGCATCGGCGCTGCGCAGGCACGCGCCGAGGTTGTGCGGATCGGTCACGCCATCAAGGATCAGGAAGAACGGGTTATCCAGTGCAGCGATCAAATCCGGCAGATCGTTTTCCTGATACTGACGGCCTGGCTTCACGCGGGCAATAATCCCCTGGTGAACCGCGCTTTCACTTTTCTCATCCAGGAACTGGCGGTTGGCCAGCTGGATCACCACGCCCTGCGCTTCCAGTGCGTGGATCAGCGGCATCAGACGTTTGTCTTCACGCCCTTTCAGAATGAACACTTCCTGAAAACGCTCCGGTGCGCGCTCCAGCAGGGCCTGCACCGCGTGGATGCCGTAAATCATTTCACTCATTGATGATTCTCATAAAAGGTATTTCCCCCTCTCCCCAGTGGGGAGAGGGTCAGGGTGAGGGGAGAATTTACTCCGCCTGCTGTTTCTTCGCTGCGCGCTTCGCTTTGGTCGCAGCAGCAATTTTCTGTGTTTTCGCGGACGGCTTTTTCGCCTTGCGAGCCTCTTTCTTCGCCGCTTTTGGCTTCTGCTTTTTCTCACCGCGGAAGGCGCTGTCTGGCTCGAAGTTCACTTTCTTGCCCGCCTGACGACGTTTGCCGCTCGCGTTGCCGTTACCGCCTTTTTTCGCCTTCTCACGCGCGGTTTTACCTACGTTGCGCGGCGCGCGCTCGCTGGAGATCAGACTGAAGTCAATCTTACGCTCGTCCATGTTGACGGCTTCGACTTTCACTTCCACCCGGTCGCCAAGACGATAGGTCTGTCCACCCGATTCACCAATCAGGCGCTGTCCAACCTGGTCGAAACGGTAATAGTCGTTATCGAGGCTGGAGACATGCACCAGACCGTCGATAAACAGCTCGTCAAGGCGAACAAAGAAACCAAACCCGGTCACGCTGGCGATAACACCTTTGAAAATGTTACCGACCTGATCCAGCATAAAGTCGCATTTCAGCCAGTCAGAGACTTCGCGCGTCGCTTCATCGGCACGGCGTTCGGTCATGGAACAGTGCTGGCCAAGCTGCAGCATCTCTTCCATTGAATAGTGGTACCCGCCGGTTTCAGTCGTGTTTCCTTTACGGCCCTGCTCCTGCGCCAGCAGATACTTGATCGCACGGTGCAAAGACAGGTCCGGATAACGGCGGATCGGCGATGTAAAGTGCGCGTAAGACTGCAGCGCCAGACCGAAGTGACCACGGTTTTCCGGGTCGTAAATCGCCTGCTTCATGGAGCGCAGCAGCATGGTCTGCAGCATTTCTGCATCCGGACGATCGCCAATGGATTCCAGCAGCTCGGCATAGTCGCGCGGCTCTGGCTTGTTACCGCCAGGCAGCTCCAGACCGAGTTCAGCCAGTACGGAGCGGAACGCGGTAATGGCTTCCGTCGACGGTTTATCGTGGATACGGAACAGCGCCGGCTCTTTAGCTTTCTCGACAAAACGGGCCGCCGAGATGTTCGCCAGGATCATACACTCTTCGATCAGCTTATGCGCATCGTTACGCTGGGTCTGTTCAATACGCTCAATGCGGCGTTCAGCGTTGAAAATGAACTTCGCCTCTTCGCTCTCAAACGAGATCCCGCCACGCTCTTCACGCGCCTGATCCAGCGTTTTGTAGAGGTTATGCAACTCTTCGATGTGCTTCACCAGCGGCGCATACTGTTCACGCAGATCCTGATCGCCCTGCAGCATATGCCATACCTTGGTGTAGGTCAGACGCGCATGGGAGCTCATTACCGCTTCGTAGAATTTATAACCGGTTAAGCGACCTTTACTGGAGATGGTCATCTCGCAAACCATACACAGGCGATCAACCTGCGGGTTCAGGGAACAGAGGCCGTTGGAAAGCACTTCCGGCAGCATCGGTACCACCTGAGACGGGAAGTAAACCGACGTACCACGGCTGCGCGCTTCGTTATCGAGCGGCGTATGGGGACGAACGTAATAGCTCACGTCGGCGATAGCAACCCACAGACGCCAGCCGCCGCCACGTTTTTTCTCGCAGTATACGGCGTCATCGAAGTCGCGGGCATCTTCACCATCAATGGTGACCAGCGGCAAACTGCGGAGATCCACGCGTCCCGCTTTGGACTCTTCCGGCACCTCTTCCTTCAGACCCACAATCTGCTCTTCAACCGCTTTTGGCCAGATGTAAGGGATCTCATGCGTACGCAGGGCCATATCAACAGCCATGCCGGTACCCATGTTATCGCCCAGCACTTCGACGATTTTACCTACCGCTTTGGTGCGACGCGTTGGACGTTGGGTAAGCTCCACTACTACCACAAAGCCCATGCGCGCGCCCATCACCTCTTCAGGCGGGATCAGAATATCGAAGCTCAGACGGCTGTCATCCGGTACCACAAAGCCTACACCGGCATCGGTAAAGTAGCGGCCAACGATCTGGCTGGTTTTTGGCACCAGCACGCGAACCACGCGTGCTTCGCGACGGCCTTTACGATCGGCACCCAGCGGCTGCGCCAGGATCTGGTCGCCGTGGATACACATTTTCATCTGTTCGGATGAGAGGTAGAGATCGTCTTTACGGCCCTCTACGCGCAAAAAACCGTAACCGTCGCGGTGACCAATGACGGTCCCTTTCAACAGGTCGAGGCGTTCTGGCAGCGCATAGCACTGGCGGCGGGTAAAGACCAGTTGCCCGTCGCGCTCCATGGCGCGCAGGCGGCGGCGAAGGGCTTCAGTTTGCTCTTCACCTTCAATGTTTAATTCAACAGCAAGTTCTTCACGATTGGCGGGTTTTTCGCGTTTTGTTAAGTGTTCAATGATGAACTCGCGGCTGGGGATAGGATTCGCGTATTTTTCAGCTTCGCGTTCCTGGAAAGGATCATGTGACATATCGGTTCCTCCGTTGTCAGCTCCGGTGGAAATTTTCTTCATTCCACCAGCAATAATTTATAAAGCGGTTGATTCTCTTCAACCAAATCGGCCAGCGTGTAGTTATCCAGTTCCTTAAGAAAACTTTGCACGGCCAGAGAAAGCGCCTGTTTCAGGCGACAAGCGGGTGTAATGTGGCAGAACTCACTGCTGCAGTTCACCAGAGACAAAGGCTCCAGTTCACGCACCACATCCCCAATACGAATACTTTGCGCCGGTTTACCGAGACGGATCCCACCATTTTTCCCGCGGACGGCAGCAACGTATCCGGCACGACTAAGTTGATTGATTATTTTGACCATATGATTACGGGACACGCCGTAGACCTCTGTCACTTCAGAGATACTGGTCATTTTCCCATCGGGTAACGACGCCATGTAGATTAGCGCGCGTAAGCCGTAATCGGTGAAACTTGTTAACTGCACATCAACCTCAGGAAAAAAGGGAAAACGCGGTAAAACCGCAGAGATATTCATTAATGATGATAAACCAGCCAGATAGTTAGGGGCTAATTTATTTGACAGACGGGGCGAAAAAGCGGATATCCAGGAGCGGTCGCCGGATGGCGCTACGCTTATCCGGCCTACGGGTTTCCCCGCAGGCCAGCAGTCACGAAGATTATGCGTCGAACGGGTCGCGCAGGATCATCGTTTCAGTACGATCCGGGCCGGTAGAGATAATGTCGATCGGCACTTCGGTCAGTTCTTCAATGCGCTTGATGTAATCCAGCGCTGCCTGTGGCAGGCCGCTACGCTCTTTCACACCGAAAGTGGTCTCAGACCAGCCTGGCATGGTTTCGTAGATTGGCTCGATACCTTCCCAGTCGTCAGCAGCCAGCGGAGTGGTGGTCACTTCACGGCCATCTGGCATGCGGTAGCCGACGCAGATTTTCACCTCTTTCAGGCCGTCCAGGACGTCCAGTTTGGTCAGGCAGAAGCCAGACAGGGAGTTGATCTGCACTGCACGACGCACAGCCACTGCATCCAGCCAGCCGGTACGACGACGACGACCGGTGGTCGCGCCAAACTCGTTACCCTGCTTGCACAGGAACTCGCCGGTTTCATCAAACAGTTCGGTCGGGAATGGACCCGCACCCACGCGAGTGGAGTACGCTTTGATGATGCCCAGAACGTAATCCACATAACGTGGACCCAGGCCAGAGCCGGTCGCCACGCCACCTGCGGTGGTGTTAGAGGAGGTTACGTACGGATAGGTACCGTGGTCGATATCCAGCAGCGTACCCTGCGCACCTTCGAACATGACGAAATCGCCACGCTTGCGCGCCTGGTCCAGCAGATCGGACACATCAACTACCATGCCGGTCAGAATGTCTGCAATCGCCATGACATCATCCAGCACTTTCTGGTAGTCAACAGCGTCTGCTTTGTAGAAGTTGACCAGCTGGAAGTTGTGATATTCCATCACTTCTTTCAGTTTTTCAGCGAAGGTGGCTTTATCGAACAGGTCGCCCACGCGCAGGCCGCGACGAGCCACTTTGTCTTCATAAGCCGGGCCGATACCACGACCGGTGGTGCCGATCGCTTTCGCGCCACGCGCTTTTTCACGCGCAACGTCCAGCGCCACGTGATAATCAAGGATCAGCGGGCAGGCTTCGGAGAGCAGCAGACGCTCGCGAACCGGGATACCACGGTCTTCCAGACCTTTCATCTCTTTCATCAGCGCAGCCGGAGACAGCACTACGCCGTTACCGATGATGCTGGTGACGTTTTCGCGGAGAATGCCTGATGGAATAAGATGGAGGACGGTTTTTTCACCGTTGATTACGAGAGTATGGCCTGCGTTGTGACCGCCCTGGTAGCGTACAACATATTTAGCCCGTTCAGTCAGAAGATCAACAATCTTCCCTTTACCTTCGTCACCCCATTGGGTGCCCAGTACGACGACGTTGTTACCCATTTTTTTCAAAATCACCGTTTGCTTAAAAATGGATTCTACCATCGCTTTTTCAGATATACAGCACTTTTTGACCCCAAAATATGCCAAAACCGATCACTTTTTGATCAGCCAATCGTTTTCCTCAACATGTAGTAGATAACAATGCCAGCAACCACAAGACCGCCGCCGAATCGGCGCAAAATATTATCCGGCAACTGGCTCAGGGTGGCGATCATGCGACGCCAGGCGCGCGGATAGAGCATCGGGCCCAGGCCTTCCAGGACTAAAACCAGCGCCAGTGCCAGCCAGATCGTTGAATTCATTTTTAATCCTTATAAAAGAAAACCACCGCTCCGTTAAGAGCGGTGGTTTGAATACTCAAACGAGACTGAGTTTATCGCGTTGCGTTAGTCGGCGTCTTCATATAACGGAAGAAATCGCTGTCCGGGCTGAGCACCATCACATCCTGGTTGCTCTGGAAGCTATTCTCGTAAGCACGCAGGCTACGGATAAAGGCGTAGAAGTCTGGATCCTGGCTAAACGCATCGGCGAACAGTTTCGCGGCTTCCGCATCACCTTCACCACGCAGGATACGGCCCTGACGCTCAGATTCCGCCAGCGTCTTGGTCACTTCGTAGTCCGCGGCCGCACGCAGTTTTTCCGCTTCTTCCTGACCCTGTGAACGGTGACGACGGGCTACCGCTTCACGCTCGGCGCGCATACGGTTGTAGATCGCCTCAGACACTTCCGCCGGCAGGTTGATCTGCTTAATACGCACATCCACCACTTCGATACCCAGCGCAGCCATACTGTTCGGGTTGATTACAGGCACTTTACCATTGGTTTCAGCCTGAACACGTTCCGCCGCTTTAGCAATTGCATCGTCCGCTGCTGGCGTTTCAACTTCGTCTTCCGTACCCGCGGTGCCGGAGTTCAGCGCATCGCGCACTTCCAGCGTCAGACGACCACGAGAGTCGGTCACGATGTCTTTCACATCCAGACGACCAATTTCAGAACGCAGACGGTCAGAGAATTTACGTTTCAACAGCACTTCCGCCTGAGAAACATCACCGCCGCCCGTTGCCAGGAAGTAACGGCTGAAATCACTGATACGCCACTTGATATAAGAGTCAACGATCAGGTCTTTCTTCTCTTTAGTCACGAAACGGTCGGCCTGGTTATCCATGGTCTGGATACGCGCATCAAGCGTCTTCACTGACTGGATAAAAGGAACCTTGAAGTGCAGACCCGGCTCATAAATCACCGGACGCTTGTCACTGTCACGGACGACGCTGCTGAACTGGAACTTAATCCCGCGCTCGCCCTCTTTCACCACAAAGATAGAGGTATAAAGTACGACCAGTACGATGACGATGATCGCAATAACTGACTTACGCATCCTTATTCCCCCTGACGCTGGTAGTCGTTACGCTGCGCGTTAGCACGGCGTTGGTCCATAATGTCACCATCGTTCGAAGAAGGCGTGGTTGTTGCGCTGGAGCTACCGGACGATGCAGGTGGCAGACGCAGCAGGTTATTCGCACCGCTGTTGTCTTTTGCTGCCGGTGCAGAACCGCCTTTCAGCATCTGATCCAGCGGCAGTACCATCAGGTTTCCACCTTTGCTGTCGTTAACCAGCACTTTACGTGTATGGCTCAGCACTTTTTCCATGGTTTCGATATAAAGACGCTCGCGGGTAATTTCCGGAGCCGCTTTATATTCCGGCAGGATTTTCGCGAAACGTGCCACTTCACCCTGCGCTTCCAGGATGGTCTGGGTCTTATACGCGCGTGCTTCTTCAAGAATACGCTGCGCCTGACCGTTAGCACGTGGCTGAACTTCGTTGGCGTACGCTTCCGCTTCACGGATGTACTGCTGTTCGTTCTCACGCGCGGCAATCGCGTCATCAAACGCGGCTTTCACCTCTTCCGGCGGACGAGCAGCCTGGAAGTTGACGTCCAGCAGGGTGATACCCATGTTGTACGGACGAATGGTCTCTTCCAGCTCACGCTGGGTATCGCTACGAATAACGGTACGACCTTCAGTCAGAATGCGGTCCATGGTGTATTTACCGATCACACCACGCAGGGCGCTGTCGGTCGCCTGACGCAGGCTGTCATCGGCACTGGTCACGCTAAACAGATAACGTTCTGGGTCCGTAACACGATATTGCACGTTCATCTCAACGCGCACTACGTTCTCATCAGAGGTCAGCATCACGCCGGAAGCGGCCAGCTCACGCACCGACTCCACGTTCACAGCAGTGACGTCGTCAATGAAGGTCGGTTTCCAGTTCAGGCCCGGCTCAACCAGATGGCTGAACTTACCAAAACGGGTGACCACGCCGCGCTCGGCTTCTTTAATGGTGTAGAACCCGCTGGCAGCCCAGATGATGACCACGGCAGCGGCCACAATGCCCACGATGCGACCACCCATTTGCGGGCGCGGGCCCTGGGTAGAATTGCCACCCGAGCCAGACCCTTTTCCTCCACCAAGCCCACCAAGCTTCTTGCTTAGCTTGCGGAAGATATCATCCAGATCCGGCGGCCCCTGATCGCGACCACCTTTGTTGCCATTTCCCCCAGAGTTGCCGCCTTGATTATTGCTGCTTCCCCACGGGTCGCGGTCCTGTCCGTTATTACCGGGCTGATTCCACGCCATGTATATGCTCCATATTTGTTATGCAAGGGCGAATTATTCAGGCATCCCCTTTCCGATCAGACGATATAGTCGACCAGCGCAGGTTCTTGTTTACAGAGGCGACGCCAGTCAACGATCGGCATACGCACCTGCATCCCCACGCTGCCGTCATCCTCCATCCACTCTTTTTCTATCGCCTGAAGCTGATAAAACCGGCTGCGCAGCCTGCCTTCCTGTGGAGGCAGTCGCAGCGTGTGCTGGGCTACCTCACCGGAAAGACGTTCTGTCAAAGCCTGGAAAAGCAGTGGCACGCCAATACCGGTCTGGGCGGAAAGCCAGACCCGAATTGGTTTGTTCTCTTCATCACGATCGATACGCGGCTCAAAATCATCCAGCATGTCGATCTTGTTCATCACCAACAGCGTTGGGATCTCGTGGGCCTCGATCTCTTCGAGCACCACATTCACCGCGTCGATGTTTTCCTGCACGCGGACATCTGCAGCATCAATCACGTGCAGCAGCAGGGTCGCCTGACGCGTCTCCTGCAGGGTGGCTTTAAACGCGGCCACCAGATCATGCGGCAGGTGGCGGATAAACCCTACGGTATCCGCCAGCACGGTTTCACCCACATCCGCCACATCGATACGACGCAACGTTGGGTCCAGGGTCGCAAACAGCTGGTCTGCGGCATAGACCTGGGCCTCGGTAATCTGGTTAAACAGGGTGGATTTACCGGCGTTGGTATACCCCACCAGCGACACCGTCGGGATGTCGGCTTTCGTACGCGCCCGACGTCCCTGCTCACGCTGTTTCTCGACTCTTTCCAGACGAGAGAGGATCTGAGTAATACGGCCGCGCAGCAAACGGCGGTCGGTTTCGAGCTGGGTTTCACCCGGACCGCGCAAACCAATCCCGCCTTTTTGTCGTTCAAGGTGGGTCCAGCCACGTACAAGACGCGTGGCCAGATGGCGCAGCTGCGCCAGCTCAACCTGCAGCTTACCCTCGTGGGTACGTGCACGCTGAGCAAAAATATCTAAAATCAACCCCGTGCGATCGATAACACGGCATTCGCAAAGCGCTTCCAGGTTACGCTCCTGAGCCGGAGACAGCGCATGATCAAACAACACGACTGACGCACCGGTTGCTTTTACGGCATCCGCAATTTCTACTGCTTTACCTTCACCAACAAAATACTTTGGGTGCGGCGCTTTACGGCTACCGGTAATCACCTGCATTGCTTCGACACCGGCGGAAGAGACCAGAGATTCAAACTCCTGGAGGTCTTCCATATCTTTGTCTTGCGAAAAATAGATGTGTACCAGCACCGCCTGCTCACCGGCATCATAACGGTCAAACAAGCGTAAAACCCTCTAAAAATATCAGCGGGGAACGCAGGATCCCTGGCTCCCCGTGTGGATAACAGTGCGAAACCTTATTCGGTCTCGTCGCTGTCCTGCGCAGGAGCAGAAGAACCCTGCGCGTTGCTGCCATGATGGTAGTTACTACCAGTGCCGCCGCCAGCGTTATTGCTGTGATGAGATACCGGACGGGACGGAACAACAGTAGAAATAGCGTGCTTGTAGACCATCTGGCTGACCGTGTTTTTCAACAGGATCACGAACTGATCGAAAGACTCAATCTGACCTTGCAGCTTAATACCATTCACCAAATAAATAGAAACTGGAACACGTTCCCGACGCAATGCGTTCAGGAACGGATCTTGTAAAGATTGCCCCTTAGCCATTCTATCTTTTCCTTATATGCTTGTTTTGTACTTAGAACCTTGCGATTCTGAAAAATTGCGCACGATACGTCTCAATTGTACACATTCAGTGAGCGATATCACCAATAACCTCAATCACTTCGTTTAGCGCCTGTTGCGGTTTTTCGCTGTCTAACCAGTGAACCCCTTCCCAACCGCGCAACCAGGTGATCTGGCGCTTCGCTAACTGTCTCGTGGCGCAAACACCTCTATAAACCATTTCATCATATGAAATCTCGCCTTCAAGATATGACCACATCTGGCGGTATCCCACACAACGAACGGAAGGCATGTCCGTATGCAAATCTCCACGGGCAAATAACGCCCGCACTTCTGCTTCAAAATCTGAAGCCAACATCTGATGAAAACGCTGCTCAATTCGTTGATGGAGCAGTTCACGGCTCGCCGGGGCGATAGCGAACTGATGCACCTGATACGGCAGAGCGTCTCCTGACGTTTGCGTCAGTTCCGTTAAAGTTTTACCCGAAATGAAAAAAACTTCCAGTGCCCGGGAAAGCCTTTGCGGATCATTTGGATGGATCCGTGCTGCGGCAACCGGGTCAATCTCTGCCAGTTGCTGATGCAAAACGTCCCATCCCTGCTCTGCCGCCTGCTGTTCAATTTTTGCTCTTATTTCAGGGTCCGCCGATGGCAGAGGAGAGAGCCCCTCCAGCAACGCCTTGAAATAGAGCATGGTGCCGCCAACCAACAGCGGTATACGTCCCGCCGCCGTTATCTCGGCCATCTCGGCTAAGGCATCGCGGCGAAAATCCGCTGCGGAGTAGGCCTGCGCCGGGTCGAGAATGTCCAGCAAACGATGCGGAGCCGCGCGCAGTTCGGCTGCGTCGGGCTTCGCCGTGCCAATGTCCATTCCTCGGTAGATGAGGGCAGAATCGACACTAATCAACTCTACGGGCAAAACTTTACGTAGCTCAATGGCTAACGCCGTTTTGCCGGAGGCCGTAGGGCCCATCAAAAAAATCGCCTTAGGCAGGCTCGCCTTACTGACATCAATCATCTTTAAGGGCAGTCATCGCCGTTTGTAAATCAACAGGTTGTAATAATCCACCCGGCGGTGCTTTCACCAGATGCGGGCAAAGGCGTTCCACCTCTGCCAGCACGCTAATCGCCTGCGCCATACTCCACGGTGTATGTTCGCTGGCCAAATGGCGGGCGATCCACTGCGCGGTGTTGGCGGCATCAAACGTTGTTTGTTGCGCCAGGTAGCCTATCAGTTCAGGAATCAAGTTTTGTAAATTTTGTTGGCGTAAGGGTAAAGGCACTGCGCGAATTGTCACATGCTGTGATTCCAGTACCATTTCAATCCCCATCT
This sequence comes from Enterobacter cloacae complex sp. 382A5, assembly GCF_050031095.1. Lineage (NCBI taxonomy): Bacteria > Pseudomonadati > Pseudomonadota > Gammaproteobacteria > Enterobacterales > Enterobacteriaceae > Enterobacter > Enterobacter cloacae complex sp. 382A5. The sequence continues at coordinate 431,039 of NZ_JBLGVK010000001.1, read as the reverse complement.
GCGCCAGTTGGGCCTCTGCGCGCTGCAGTACCCTTGTTTCTTCAGTGGATATTTTTAGTCGAACCGGGATCAAAAGCGGTTGCGCACAAGCCGCGTTTTCTCCTGGGGTCAGTTGCACCTGTTTTAGCCAGCGTTCAGCAACCGGCAGGGCCAGGAGCATGAGCTTGCCCTCGCGTTCGAGTAACGCCATATCCGGCGCAATAATCGTCAGCACCCGGCCAAAGCTCTGACTATGCCCTTCCAGCGAAGGCGCTTGTACCTCACTGTGCTCTTTACGCGTGACTGCGGGGGTTTCCAGCAGTTTACGGTACAACGCCCCCTGCTGCTTTTGATAGCCGGGCTGAGCGTTGGGATAGTTCGCACCGGTGGGTCGCGGCGCGCTTCCTGCCGACGAGAAACGTGGCGCTTCCGGTTCACGCGCGACAGCGGGCTCGGCAAAATGGTTACGCCCCGCCGCAACACGGTTTTCCGGTATTGGACGCGGAGCGGGCTCTTCTTTTTCCAGCGGCAGCGTGGGTTCAACCTGCTGCTGCAAAACGCTCAGCACGCCCTGATAGATGAAATCGTGCACCAGCCGCGACTGATGGAACCGAACTTCATGCTTGGCAGGATGGACGTTAACATCAACCTGATGCGGGTCGATTTCCAGATAAAGCACAAACGCAGGCTGCTGATCCGCGCCGAGCTTATCTTCACAGGCCTGACGAATGGCGTGGTTGATCAGACGGTCGCGCATCATGCGGCCGTTTACGTAGCAATACTGGATCTCCGCGAAGGCGGCGCTGCTGGCGTTCGGGTCGGCAACCCAACCGCGTAAGGCCAAATCACCGTGCTGCCATTCAATGGCCAGCGCCTGTTCCAGAAACGGCGTACCGCAGATTGCCCCCAGACGACGCTCTTTCTGCCCGCCCTCCGCTACTGCGCGGTACTGGCGCATCACCTTGCCGTTGTGGCTGAGGTTGATGGTGACATCGAAACGCGCCAGCGCGATACGGCGGATGATCTCATCGATATGGCCGAATTCGGTCTTCTCGGTGCGCATAAACTTACGGCGGGCGGGAGTGTTGTAGAAGAGATCCAATACTTCGAGCGTCGTGCCAACAGGATGCGCCGCAGGTTTAATCGTGACGTCCATATCGCGCCCTTCGGCATAGGCCTGCCAGGCTTCCTGCTGTTCGGCCGTACGGGAGGTTAGCGTTAAACGGGAAACCGAGCTGATACTGGCCAGCGCCTCGCCGCGAAACCCGAGGCTGATGATCGCTTCCAGGTCGTCCAGAGAGGCGATTTTACTGGTCGCGTGACGCGCCAGCGCCAGCGCCAGCTCCTCTTTTTTGATACCGCACCCGTTGTCCCGAATGCGAATCAGCTTTGCGCCACCACGTTCGATATCAATATCGATGCGGGTAGCTCCCGCATCAAGACTGTTTTCGACCAGCTCCTTCACCACCGACGCAGGGCGCTCCACCACCTCACCGGCGGCGATTTGGTTCGCAAGCTGCGGCGGTAGAACCTGAATCGGCATGAATTCTCCTTAGTTGGTCGCGGTCATCTCACCCGGCAGCACAGCGCTGGCCGTCTGGGCTGCACCGCCCTGCGGCGCAGACTGCAGCGGATGAGCCTCAAAGTATTTACGCAGACCGTTATAAATCGCTTCGGCAATTTGCTGCTGATAGCTGTCGCTGCCCAGCAAACGCTCTTCGCTGTTATTACTGATAAAGCCCGTTTCCACGAGGATCGATGGAATGTCCGGCGAACGCAGAACCCCAAGGCTCGCATGCTCCGGACGGCGTTTATGCAATGCCCCGATGCCTTGTAGCTGATTCAGTACGTTGGTGGCGACATCATACCCGACGCGCTGAGAATGACCGAACTGTAAATCGAGCACCGCCTGGCTGAGATACGGGTCAGACTGGCTGTTGGCCAGCACATCGCCCGCACCACCCAACAGTTCGGACTGCTTCTCATGCTCTTCAAGCCAGTTAGCCATTTCACTGTTCGCCCGACGGTTTGACAGCACCCACACCGATGCCCCCGTGGCGTTACGGTTTGGTGCGGCATCCGCATGAATGGAGACCAGGAAGTTAGCATTTTGTTTACGCGCCACGTCTGAGCGTCCCATCACGGAGATAAAATAATCGCCGTCACGGGTCAATACGCCTTTAAACATCGGGTCATCGTTCAACAGCGTCCGTAGCTTACGGGCAATGGCGATGGTCACGTTTTTCTCGCGCGTACCACCTGGACCAATTGCACCAGGATCCTGCCCGCCATGACCGGCATCAATGGCGATAATCACTTTATCACCGCTGACCACCCGACGCGCGCTGGCCGCCGGGCGCGTCACGGTATTACTGCTGGTGACGCCGGTGATGCGATCGTTGTCGGTTTTAAACGGATTACGCGCAGGTTCAGACGGGCGCGGGGTATAAACCGGCTCTTCCACCCGTTTCGCCACAACCGGCGGCGGTGGCGGAGGCGCATCGGCATTGATGGTAAAGACCACCGTATAATTCGCGCCGTTTTGCTGCTTCACCGCCCGCGTTTTACCCTTTTCGGTCAGATCGACCACCAGGCGCAATGACTGACTGTCTTTTGGCGTGCCGGAACGAATACTTTTGACCAGGTTGTTACCGCTGAACTGCAAGGGCAACCCCTGGATCACACCCGTCTGTTTGATATCCAGCGCCACGCTGCGGCTGTCTGGTTGAGAAAAAGCATATTCAGGGTCGCCCATAAAACTGAACGTGATCCGGGCCTGACTCTCCCCGTTCGACACCTGAATATCCGAGAGGCTTGCCGCACCAGCCTGCGCGCACAGCAGCACCGTGGCAGCCAATAACCAACCTTTAACGCGATTTATCATCCCGTCATCCCTACGCTCAACCGGCTAAACGCGCCAGTAAGGAACTGCCTGATGAGGAAACAGCACTGATGCGCGCCTCACGCCCTTGTGCCTGGTAATCTAAGTGAATTTCGACATCCGGGTCAGGCAACACACCCGCACCTTGTTGCGGCCACTCCACCAGGCAGATGGCATCATTGGCAAAATAATCACGGATCCCCATAAATTCCAGCTCCTCAGGATCCGCAAGTCGGTATAAATCGAAGTGATACACCATGAGATTTTCAAGAGTGTACGGCTCTACCAGCGTGTAGGTTGGGCTTTTCACATTCCCGTTATGGCCTAACGCCTGCAGAAAACCCCGGCTGAAGGTGGTTTTACCCGCACCTAAATCACCATAAAGATAAATGACAGTCGCCCCCTGACAGGCCTGCGCCACGCGCTTGCCGAGTTCTAAAGTGGCTTGTTCATCAGGTAAAGGAATCGCTCGATTAGTCATTTTCTACGTCAATCACATCCGGGTTAACAACACGCCGCAGCGTGCAAAAAAGATCGGTGGCCAGCATACCGCGTGTGCCATACCGTGCAGCCAGGCTGTCAGCCGCCGCACCGTGAGCCACGCAGCCGGCACAGGCTGCATCATAAAGGGGAAGTTTCTGCCCGAGCAATGCGCAGATGATGCCTGAAAGCACATCGCCCATTCCGCCACTCGCCATGCCCGCATTTCCGGCATCAATAATGCCCAGTGCCTCATCGCTTGCGATGACGGTTCCCGCCCCTTTGAGAACGGCAACACCTCCGTAACGTTTTACCAGACGGCGAGCAGAAAGTAAGCGATCGCTTTCAATTTCTGCCACGCTGCAGTTAAGCAGCCGCGCGGCTTCGCCGGGGTGTGGCGTCAGGATGCGATTGTGACGCTTATCCGGGTTGATTGCCAGAAGGTTCAGCGCATCGGCATCCCAGAGCATCGGTTTACGAAAATTCTCGACCTTTTGCAGCGCCTGCTTACCCCAGGCCTGTTGCCCGAGTCCCGGGCCAATCACCACCACATCCGCCCACTCAAGACTCTCTTCAAGGGTCTGCGGCGTAAGCTCATGCACCATCAGCTCTGGTCGGGCCGTAATAATGGGCGGGATATTTTCACTGCGCGTCAGCACCCGGACCAGCCCCGCGCCGCTACGCAACGCAGCTTCCCCCGTCATCCGGATAGCGCCGGCCGTGCCGTGATCGCCGCCAATGATGACCAGCCTGCCGTGGTCGCCCTTGTGCGACGTTGGCCGACGTGGCGGCAGCCAGTGGCTAAGTTGAGTAGCATCAAAGCGGGAAAGGTGTGTCTCCTGCCCGGCAAGCCAGCTCTCCAGCCCCAGGGCGTTATGGTGCAACGAGCCCACCACATCCCTCGCTTTCCCGGTGAGTAACCCGGGCTTCAGGGCAATAAACGTGACGGTATGCGTGGCCTGGATCACCGCTCCCGGTGTCGCACCGCTTTCTGCCATCAGACCAGAGGGAATATCCAGCGCCACCACCGGCGCGGTATGGGCATTGGCGCGCGCAATCAGAGCGGCTACGTTATCACGGGGCGCACTACGTAACCCCGTGCCCAGCAGACCATCAACAATCAGATCAACATCTTCTGGCCAGACGATATCGGATGCATGAATCACTCCGCCTGCATTCAGCCAGGCTTCCCGCGCGGCGCTGGCTTCTTCCGGCAGCGGCTTATCGCTCTCCAGCGCCAGTAACGTAACGCGGAGACCTGCCGCGACCGCCAGCCGGGCGACAACGTAACCATCGCCGCCGTTATTGCCGTGTCCGCATAAAATGAGCCAGTGGCCGGATTGCGGATACGCACTACGGGCAATGTTGAATGCCGCCTCGCCCGCCCGCTGCATGAGCTCATAAAGGGTAATGCCAAGACTGTCTGCAGCCTCTTTTTCGGCGCGTCTGAGGTCATCCGCATGCCAGATGGAATGTGGTATACTTGCGGGGTTTTTCTTCACAGTATGGTCCGTCATGTCACAGCCCCTCGATCTCAATCAGTTAGCGCAAAAAATAAAACAGTGGGGTGCTGAACTGGGCTTCCAGAAGGTGGGGATCACCGACACCGATCTCTCCGCCAGCGAGCCAAAACTGCAGGCCTGGCTGGATAAACAATACCACGGCGAAATGGAGTGGATGGCGCGTCACGGCATGATGCGGGCCCGTCCACACAAGCTGTTGCCGGGTACGTTACGCGTTATCAGCGTACGCATGAATTATCTTCCCGCCAACGCGGCTTTTGCGCGTACGTTAAAAAATCCCTCTCTCGGTTACGTTAGCCGGTATGCCCTGGGGCGTGATTACCATAAGCTTCTGCGTAACCGACTAAAAAAACTCGGCGAAACTATTCAGCAGCACTGTGTTTCGCTGAATTTTAGACCGTTTGTCGACTCCGCGCCTGTTCTTGAGCGCCCTATCGCTGAAAAAGCCGGGCTTGGCTGGACTGGTAAGCACTCACTTATTCTGAGCCGCGACGCCGGATCGTTCTTTTTCCTTGGTGAACTGCTGATTGATTTACCGCTGCCGGTAGACGGCCCGGTAGAAGAAGGTTGTGGGCGCTGCGTGGCCTGTATGACTATCTGCCCAACCGGCGCTATCGTTGAGCCCTATACGGTGGATGCCCGACGCTGCATCTCTTACCTCACCATCGAACTGGAAGGGGCGATCCCTGAAGAATTCCGACCACTTATTGGCAATCGCATCTACGGCTGCGACGACTGCCAGTTAATTTGCCCGTGGAACCGCTACTCGCAGCTCACGGACGAAGAAGATTTTAGCCCGCGTAAGGCGCTGCATGCGCCACAGCTCATTGAACTGTTCGCATGGAGTGAAGCCTGGTTCCTGAAAGTGACGGAAGGTTCGGCCATTCGTCGTATTGGCCATCTTCGCTGGCTGCGTAATGTCGCCGTTGCGCTGGGAAATGCCCCGTGGGATGAAGCGAATATCCGGGCGCTTGAGAGCCGTAGAGGTGAGCACCCACTTCTCGATGAACACATAGAGTGGGCGATTGCGCAGCAAATCGAGAAGCGAAATGCCTGCGTGGTTGAGGTACAACCACCGCAAAAACAACGCCTGGTGAGGGTGATAGAAAAAGGGCTTCCGCGGGATGCGTGAACTATTCACAGCCTGTGAATAAAATTACAAACTCAAGCAGCATCAGGGCTGGAGATGAGGTCAAGTGATCTCAATAACATTTTGAAATCAAATTTTCTCAAGCATATACAGTAAGTTACAGAGATACTATTCACCCTGCTAACTTTTCACACGGTTTCGGTCATACCCAAAATCTGTGGATAACTCTGTTTACAAGAGTATTTCGGAAGTAATAGAAAACGTCCCCAACGCATCTTATCGCTGTGGATATTTTTGATATCAAGAAGAATTTGGAGCGGGAAACGAGACTCGAACTCGCGACCCCGACCTTGGCAAGGTCGTGCTCTACCAACTGAGCTATTCCCGCTTGGGTGTTCTGAAGCTGTGCGTATCTTGCGATACTTTCAAATTTTGGAGCGGGAAACGAGACTCGAACTCGCGACCCCGACCTTGGCAAGGTCGTGCTCTACCAACTGAGCTATTCCCGCTTGGGCGTTCTGGTGCTGGCGTATCTTGCGATACTTTTCAAATTTTGGAGCGGGAAACGAGACTCGAACTCGCGACCCCGACCTTGGCAAGGTCGTGCTCTACCAACTGAGCTATTCCCGCAAATTTGTACTGCTTTTGTTGCTGTCGTAACGCGTATTTCTCTGTCGTTACGGGAGGCGCATTATACGAGAAATCCTTTTAGCTGCAACCCCCCTCAACGCGATTTTTTCGAAAATCAGTTCAAGTGCTTATTTAATCGGCAAGCTGAACAATTTAACGACAAAAACCCGGCCACGCAAGGCGCCAGGTCTCAAAATCACAGCTTAATAAAGTTTTCGCGATAGTACGCCAGCTCCGCGACGGACTCACGGATATCGTCCATCGCCTGATGCGTACCCTGCTTTTTAAAGCCATCGAGGATTTCGGGTTTCCAGCGGCGCGCCAGCTCTTTAAGGGTGCTCACGTCCAGATAACGGTAGTGGAAGTAAGACTCCAGCTCCGGCATGTACTTAAACAAGAAACGACGATCCTGGCCAATGCTATTACCGCAGATAGGGGATTTGCCCGCCGGGACCCACTGTTTCAGAAACTCAAGCGTCGCCAGCTCCGCCTCGCGGTCGCCCATCGTGCTCGCCTTCACCCGTTCAACCAACCCGCTGCCGGTGTGGGTACGCACGTTCCACTCATCCATCAACGCCAGCTGATCGTCGGACTGGTGCACCGCAATGGTTGGCCCTTCCGCCAGAATATTCAGGTTTGCATCGGTGACCAGCGTGGCAATCTCAATAATGCGATCGCGCTCGGGATCCAGCCCGGTCATTTCAAGATCGATCCAAATCAGGTTGTTTTCATCCGCGCTCATGTTATTTTCCACCCTTCTCGCATAACCGGCTGTAGCAGGTTAACTAGTATTAATTAGAGTGTATCATAGAGGTTTTGCCCCTTACGGGCGACCAGGAGCCAGCGCGATTGAGTAAAAATAAACTCTCCAAAGGGCAGCAGCGCCGCGTGAATGCCAATCACCAGCGCCGCCTTAAAACCACTTCGGAGAAGGTCGATTACGACGACAACCTGTTTGGTGAGCCGACGGAAGGCGTCGTCATCAGCCGTTTCGGTATGCATGCCGACGTGGAATCCGCCGACGGTGAGATCCACCGTTGCAACATTCGACGGACTATTCGTTCGCTGGTCACCGGCGATCGCGTTGTCTGGCGTCCAGGTAAAGAGGCGGCGGAAGGCGTAACGGTCAAAGGTATCGTTGAAGCGGTTCACGAGCGCACGTCGGTACTTACCCGTCCCGATTTCTACGACGGGGTAAAACCCATTGCCGCCAATATCAACCAGATCGTCATCGTCTCGGCGATTTTGCCCGAGCTGTCGCTCAATATTATCGACCGCTACCTTGTTGCCTGCGAAACGTTACAGGTTGAGCCAATCATTGTTCTGAACAAGATCGATCTGCTGGATGATGAAGGTATGGACTTCGTGAATGAGCAGATGGATATCTACCGCAAGATCGGTTATCGCGTGCTGATGGTCTCCAGCTACACCAAAGATGGCCTGAAACCCTTAGAAGAAGCGCTGACCGGGCGCATCAGTATCTTTGCGGGTCAGTCCGGCGTGGGGAAATCCAGCCTGCTGAATAATCTTCTCGGTCTCCAGCAAGAAATTCTGACTAACGATGTCTCTGATGTCTCGGGCCTGGGCCAGCACACCACTACCGCTTCTCGTCTCTACCACTTCCCGCATGGCGGCGATGTGATTGACTCTCCGGGCGTGCGCGAATTCGGTTTGTGGCACCTTGAGCCGGAACAAATCTTCAACGGATTTGTCGAATTCCATGACTATTTAGGGGCTTGTAAATACCGGGACTGTAAACACGATAACGACCCGGGCTGTGCCATCCGCGAAGCGGTCGAGAAAGGTGAGATTGCGGAGACCCGCTTTGATAACTACCACCGCATTCTTGAGAGCATGGATCAGGTAAAAACGCGTAAAAACTTTTCTGATTCTGATAACTGACAACTAAGCTAAGCATCGCTAAAATCGTCCCCTTTTTTCAGGTTCCGGCTGATTACAGCCGGATCAGGAACGACAAAAAATGGCCTGGAGGCTACCTTGTTAAACGCATTTAAACTTTCGCTTCAATACATACTGCCAAAACTGTGGCTCACTCGCCTGGCGGGCTGGGGCGCGAGCAAACGAGCGGGCTGGCTGACCAAACTGGTCATCGACCTTTTCGTAAAATATTACAAGGTCGACATGAAAGAGGCGCAGAAGCCAGATACCGCCAGCTATCGCACCTTCAACGAATTCTTCGTGCGCCCACTGCGCGACGAAGTCCGCCCGGTTGATACCGATCCTAACGTGCTGGTCATGCCTGCGGATGGCGTAATTAGCCAGTTGGGTAACATCGAAGACGACAAAATCCTGCAGGCAAAAGGCCACAACTACAGCCTGGAAGCGCTGCTGGCGGGTAACTACCTGATGGCGGATCTGTTCCGCAACGGTACCTTCGCCACCACCTATCTCTCTCCGCGTGACTATCACCGCGTGCACATGCCGTGCAACGGGATCCTGCGTGAAATGATCTACGTGCCGGGCGATCTGTTCTCCGTGAACCACCTGACCGCGCAAAACGTTCCCAACCTGTTTGCGCGTAACGAACGCGTCATCTGCCTGTTTGATACTGAATTTGGCCCAATGGCGCAGATTCTGGTGGGTGCAACGATTGTCGGCAGCATCGAAACGGTCTGGGCTGGAACCATCACCCCACCACGTGAAGGCGTGATCAAACGCTGGACCTGGCCTGCCGGTGAAGAAGAAGGCGCAGTCGCTCTGCTGAAAGGCCAGGAGATGGGTCGCTTCAAGCTGGGTTCCACGGTTATCAACCTCTTTGCCCCTGGCAAAGTGAAGCTGGCTGAACAGCTCCAGAGCCTGTCAGTCACCAAACTCGGCCAGCCGCTGGCGGTCTCGACTGAACCTTTCGTGACGCCGGACGCAGAGCCTGCACCGCTCCCGGAAGAAGAGATCAAGGCCGAACTTGACGCCAGCCCGCTGGTTGACGACAAAAAAGACGAAGGCTAACAACAGAAGGAACGCTGACGTGCGCCCGATTATCGTACTACTGATGGCCTGGTGCCTCAGCATGGGGGCGTACGCAGCGACAGCCCCCGACGCAAAACAGATAACCCAGGAACTGGAGCAGGCGAAAGCGGCAAAACCCGCTCAGCCAGAGACCGTTGAGTCGCTCCAGTCTGCACTGAATGCGCTTGAGGAGCGGAAAGGCTCCCTTGAGCGCGCTCAGCAATATCAGCAGGTTATCGACAACTTCCCCAAACTCTCGCAAACGCTACGCAATCAGTTGAGCAATCTGCGCGATGAACCGCGCGATGTGCCTGCTGGCATGACCTCTGACGCGTTGAATCAGGAGATCCTGCAGGTTAGCAGTCAGCTTCTGGAAAAGAGTCGTCTGGCACAGCAGGAGCAGGAACGCGCACGTGAAATCGCCGACTCGCTGAGCCAGCTTCCGCAACAGCAAACCGATGCCCGCCGTCAGCTCAACGAGGTTGAGCGCCGTATCGGTACCCAAACGGGTAACACACCGCAGAACCAGGCGCAAAATCTGTCGCTTCAGGCTGAATCAGCCAGACTTAAAGCACTGGTCGATGAACTGGAGCTGGCGCAGCTCTCGGCAAACAACCGCCAGGAGCTGTCGCGGATGCGCTCCGAACTGGCGCAAAAGCAGAGCGAACAGCTCGATGCTTACCTGCAGGCTTTACGTAATCAACTTAACAGCCAGCGCCAGCGTGAAGCTGAGCGCGCGCTGGAAAGCACCGAGCTGCTGGCAGAAAACAGCGATAACCTGCCAGCGGGCATCGTTGACCAGTTTAAGGTTAACCGTGAGCTCTCTGCTGCACTGAATCAGCAGGCGCAGCGTATGGATCTGGTGGCGTCCCAGCAACGTCAGGCCACCAATCAAACCCTTCAGGTTCGCCAGGCGCTCAACACCCTGCGCGAGCAGTCTCAGTGGCTGGGCTCGTCCAACCTGCTGGGAGAGGCATTACGCGCCCAGGTTTCACGCCTGCCAGAGATGCCAAAACCGCAGCAGTTGGATACCGAGATGGCGCAACTGCGTGTTCAACGCCTGCACTATGAAGATCTTCTCAATAAACAGCCGCAAATCCGCCAGATCCGTCAGGCCGATGGGCAGCCTCTCACCAGCGAGCAAAACCGTATTCTGGAAGCCCAGTTGCGGACCCAGCGCGAGCTGCTGAACTCCCTGTTACAGGGCGGGGATACGCTGATTCTGGAGCTGACCAAGCTGAAGGTCTCCAACAGTCAGCTGGAAGATGCGCTGAAAGAGGTGAACGAGGCAACGCACCGTTATCTCTTCTGGACCTCTGACGTGCGCCCAATGACCTTCTCATGGCCAATCGAGATCGTTCAGGATCTGCGCCGTTTGATCTCGCTGGATACCTTTAGCCAGCTTGGAAAAGCCAGCGTGATGATGCTCACCAGCAAAGAGACCATTTTCCCTCTTCTGGGCGCGTTGATTCTGGTGGGCTTTAGCATTTACTCACGCAGACACTTCACCCGCTTCCTGGAACGCTCCAGCGCCCGGGTGGGTAAGGTTACGCAGGATCACTTCTGGCTGACGCTGCGTACCGTGTTCTGGTCAATACTTGTCGCCTCGCCGCTGCCGGTCCTGTGGATGACGCTCGGTTATGGCCTGAGGGAGGCCTGGCCCTACCCGCTCGCGGTCGCCATTGGCGATGGCGTGACCGCTACCGTCCCCCTGCTGTGGGTAGTGATGATTTGCGCCACGTTTGCGCGACCGAATGGTCTGTTCATTGCTCACTTTGGCTGGCCGCGTAACCGCGTGGCGCGCGCCATGCGTTACTACCTGATGAGCATCGGGCTGATTGTGCCGCTGATTATGGCGCTGATCATGTTTGATAATCTCAATGACCGGGAGTTTTCGGGCTCGCTGGGCCGTCTCTGCTTTATGTTGATATGCGGTGCGCTGGCCATCGTCACGCTCAGCCTGAAACGGGCTGGTATACCGCTCTATCTGGATAAAACCGGCAGCGGCGACAACATGTTCAACCGCATGCTCTGGAACCTGCTGCTGTGCGCCCCCCTGGTTGCCATGCTGGCAGCGGCGGTGGGTTACCTGGCGACCTCGCAGGCACTGCTGGCGCGACTGGAAACCTCCGTTGCCATCTGGTTCCTGCTGCTGGTGATCTATCACGTCATCCGCCGGGGGATGTTGATCCAGCGACGCCGTCTGGCGTTTGACCGCGCCAAGCACCGTCGGGCAGAGATCCTCGCCCAGCGTGCGCGAGGCGAGGATGAGCCAAACCACGTCAACAGCACCGAAGGCACGATAGATGCGGACGAGGTTGAGCTGGATCTCGACGCTATCAGCACCCAGTCTCTGCGTCTGGTACGCTCCATCCTGATGCTGATTGCGCTGCTGTCGGTGATCTTCCTGTGGTCAGAAATCCACTCCGCGTTTGGTTTCCTGGAGAACATCTCGCTGTGGGATGTGACGTCCACGGTGCAGGGTGTGGAGAGCCTGGAGCCCATAACCTTAGGTGCGGTGCTGATTGCCATTCTGGTGTTGATCATCACCACGCAGCTGGTGCGTAATTTCCCGGCACTGCTGGAGCTGGCGCTGTTGCAGCACCTGGATTTAACCCCCGGTACGGGCTATGCCATTACCACCATCACCAAATACCTGATTCTGCTCTTTGGCGGGATGGTTGGATTCTCCATGATTGGTATTGAGTGGTCTAAATTGCAGTGGCTGGTTGCCGCGCTGACGTTTGGTCTGGGCTTTGGCATGCAGGAGATTTTCGCTAACTTTGTGTCCGGCCTGATTATCCTGTTTGAAAAACCGATTCGTATTGGCGATACGGTGACGATCCGCGATCTGACAGGCAGCATCACCAAAATCAACACCCGCGCCACCACGATCAGCGACTGGGATCGCAAAGAGATCATCGTGCCCAACAAGGCGTTTATCACCGAGCAGTTTATCAACTGGTCGCTGTCAGACTCCGTCACGCGTGTGGTGCTGACGGTACCGGCGCCCTCGGATGCCAACAGTGAAGAGGTCACACAGATCCTCTATACCGCCGCCGAACGCTGCACGCTGGTCCTTGATAACCCGGCGCCGGAAGTGTTCCTGGTCGATCTCCAGCAGGGTATCCAGATTTTCGAATTGCGTATTTACGCCGCCGAAATGGGGCACCGTATGCCGCTGCGCCATGAGATCCACCAGCTGATTCTGGCTGGCTTCCGTGAGCACGGTATTGATATGCCGTTCCCACCGTTCCAGATGCGTCTGGAAAGCCTGGACGGACTTAAGACAGGAAAAACATTAACCTCTGCGGCGCGTAAACGCCCGGCGGGGAGTTTGTAAGCCAGCCAGTCCCCCCTCTCCCGTGGGAGAGGGGGGACTGCCGTCAGGCTCGATCGACGGTAAAAGCAATCACATCGCCCAGCTGTTCTGCGCCCAGCGCCAGCATCACCAGACGATCCACACCCAACGCCACGCCAGAACAATCCGGCAGACCCGCTTTCAGGGCCTCCAGCAGGTTAGTATCAATAGGCTGCTGCGGCAGACCTCGCGCGGCGCGCTTGCGGTTATCCTGCTCAAAACGCTGCTGCTGTTCGCGGGCGTCGGTCAGTTCGTGGAAGCCATTCGCCAGCTCAATGCCCTTGTAATAGACCTCAAAACGCTCCGCCACGCGGTGATCTTCAGTGCTGATCTGCGCCAGAGAAGCCTGGCTTGCCGGGAAGTGGTAGACGAAAGTCGGACGATCTTTGCCAATCTGCGGTTCAACCCCAAAGGTGAAGAGCAGTTGCAGCAGCGTGTCGCGATCTTCTTCAGTATCCGCCACGTTGCTCAGATCCAGTTTTGCCGCAACTTCGCGCAGCTGGGTTTTGTCCGCTGACAGTGGATCAATTTCCAGATAACGCTGGAAAGCCTGCTGATAAGAGAGCGTTTCCGCTTCTGAGCAGTCGAGAACCTGCTGCAGCAGATCGTCTACCTCGTTCATCAGGCGGTACATATCGTAATGCGGACGGTACCACTCCAGCATGGTGAATTCCGGATTATGGTGACGCCCCATCTCTTCATTACGGAAGCTGCGGCACAACTGATACACCGGGCCACACCCTGCCGCCAGCAGGCGTTTCATGTGGTATTCCGGGCTGGTCATCAGCCAGAGGTTCATGCCCTGTGAATGGCCGGGGCCAACAAAACGGGTTTCAAACGGCACCAGATGAATATCCGTTACCGTAGCCTGACTCATGCACGGCGTTTCCACCTCAAGGACTCCGCGGTCGGCAAAGAAGCGGCGAATCTCCGCCATAATTGCAGCGCGTTTCAGCAGATTGGGGATGGATGCGCTCGGCTGCCAGGTGGCCGTTTCGCTCATGGGTAATTCTCCGATTTCAGACAAGGGCACGAAGTCTACTCGTTAGCACGGACAGAGACAAATTTTGCGCAATAAAAATCGCATTTCATTTAGGGCAACTATCACGTGACGGAATTCATCATTCACGATGATAAATCACCGCACAGAACAGCAAAAAAATCGAACACGTCAAATTTCCCTGCCGTTCGCGCGGTTATACTTCTTTACCCATAAAGGAGCAGTGGAAACGCTTTCGCAATCGTCCTTGCGGACAGGTGGGCTACCTTTAGTTTATCGCGTTGCGAAATAACAAAAATCTGGAGGAATGTCGTGCAAACTTTTCAAGCCGATCTTGCCGTAATAGGCGCTGGCGGAGCGGGATTACGTGCTGCGATTGCTGCAGCACAGGCTAATCCCAACGCTAAAATCGCACTGATTTCAAAAGTCTATCCGATGCGCAGCCACACGGTTGCCGCAGAAGGAGGATCCGCCGCCGTTGCGCAGGATCATGACAGCTTCGAATACCATTTCCACGACACGGTTGCAGGGGGCGACTGGCTTTGCGAACAGGATGTCGTTGACTACTTTGTACACCACTGTCCAACGGAGATGACCCAGCTTGAACAGTGGGGCTGCCCGTGGAGCCGCCGTCCGGACGGCAGCGTCAACGTTCGTCGCTTCGGCGGAATGAAAATTGAACGCACCTGGTTTGCCGCCGATAAGACCGGCTTCCACATGCTGCACACCCTGTTCCAGACCTCCCTTCAGTTCCCACAAATCCAGCGTTTTGACGAACATTTTGTCCTCGATATTCTGGTCGATGACGGTCACGCGCGTGGTCTGGTGGCGATGAACATGATGGAAGGCACGCTCGTGCAGATCCGCACTAACGCGGTAGTGATGGCAACGGGCGGCGCGGGCCGGGTTTATCGCTACAACACCAACGGCGGCATCGTCACCGGTGACGGTATGGGCATGGCGCTCAGCCACGGCGTACCGCTGCGCGACATGGAATTTGTCCAGTATCACCCTACCGGCCTGCCGGGTTCCGGCATTCTGATGACGGAAGGTTGCCGTGGCGAAGGCGGTATTCTGGTCAACAAGAATGGCTACCGTTATCTGCAGGATTACGGCATGGGCCCGGAAACGCCGCTCGGTGAGCCGAAAAACAAATACATGGAGCTCGGCCCGCGCGACAAAGTGTCTCAGGCCTTCTGGCATGAGTGGCGCAAAGGCAACACGATCTCCACGCCGCGTGGCGATGTGGTCTACCTCGATCTGCGTCACCTCGGCGAGAAGAAACTGCTGGAACGTCTGCCGTTCATCTGCGAGCTGGCAAAAGCCTACGTGGGTGTCGACCCGGTGAAAGAGCCGATTCCGGTACGCCCAACAGCGCACTACACCATGGGTGGGATCGAAACCGACCAGCAGTGTGAAACGCGCATCAAAGGGTTGTTCGCCGTCGGCGAATGCTCCTCTGTCGGCCTGCACGGTGCTAACCGTCTCGGGTCAAACTCGCTGGCGGAGCTGGTTGTCTTTGGCCGCATGGCGGGCGAACGCGCGATGGAGCGTGCCGCAACGGCGGGCGAAGCCAACGGCGCAGCACTGGACGCGCAGGTCGCTGATGTTGAGAAACGGCTGAAGGATCTGGTCAACCAGGAAGGCAACGAAAACTGGTCGAAAATCCGCGACGAAATGGGCATGTCGATGGAAGAGGGCTGCGGTATCTACCGTACACCGGAGCTGATGCAGAAAACTGTCGATAAGCTGGCGGAACTGCAGGAGCGTTTCAAACGCGTGCGCATCACCGACACCTCCAGCGTGTTCAACACCGACCTGCTTTATACCATCGAGCTCGGTCACGGCCTGAACGTCGCGGAATGTATGGCGCACTCTGCGCTGGCGCGCAAAGAGTCACGCGGGGCGCATCAGCGTCTTGATGAGGGCTGCACCGAGCGTGACGACGTCAATTTCCTGAAACACACCCTCGCCTGGCGCGACGCGGATGGCACCACTCGTCTGGACTACAGCGACGTGAAGATCACAACGCTGCCACCGGCTAAACGCGTTTACGGCGCAGAAGCAGAAGCCGCCGAGAAGAAGGAGAAGGCGAATGGCTGAGATGCAAACACTGAAAGTTGAAGTGGTGCGCTACAACCCGGAAGTGGACACCGCGCCACACAGCGCTTTCTATGAAGTGCCTTATGACGAGCAAACCTCTCTGCTGGATGCGCTCGGCTATATCAAGGATAACCTGGCACCGGACCTGAGCTACCGCTGGTCCTGCCGCATGGCCATCTGCGGCTCCTGCGGCATGATGGTGAACAAAGTACCGAAACTGGCCTGTAAAACCTTCCTGCGTGATTACACCAAAGGCATCAAGGTTGAAGCGCTGGGCAACTTCCCGATTGAGCGCGATCTGGTGGTCGATATGACCCACTTTATCGAAAGCCTGGAAGCCATTAAGCCGTACATCATTGGCAACCCGCGCACGCCGGATCAGGGACCGAATACCCAGACACCCGCCCAGATGGCGAAATACCATCAGTTCTCCGGGTGCATCAACTGCGGTCTTTGCTACGCCGCGTGTCCACAGTTTGGCCTGAACCCTGAGTTCATCGGCCCGGCGGCGATCACGCTGGCGCACCGCTACAACGAGGATAGCCGCGACCACGGTAAAAAAGAACGTATGCCGCAGCTTAACAGCCAGAACGGCGTCTGGAGCTGTACTTTTGTGGGCTACTGCTCCGAAGTCTGTCCGAAGCACGTCGACCCGGCCGCCGCTATTCAGCAGGGTAAAGTGGAAAGCTCGAAAGACTTTCTTATCGCCACCCTGAAACCACGCTAAGGAGTGCATGATGACGACTAAACGCAAAGCCTACGTGCGGCCGATGCCGTCCACCTGGTGGAAGAAACTGCCGTTTTATCGCTTCTATATGCTGCGTGAAGGCACTGCGGTGCCTGCGGTCTGGTTCAGCCTTGAACTGATGTATGGCGTTTTTGCCCTCAAACATGGTCCTGAAACCTGGGCCAGTTTTGTCGGGTTCCTGCAAAACCCGATCATCGTGATCCTGAACCTGATTGTGCTCGCAGCCGCCCTGCTTCATACCAAAACCTGGTTTGAACTGGCGCCAAAAGCGGCGAATATTATCGTAAAAGGCGAGAAAATGGGGCCAGAGCCGGTCATTAAAGGGCTTTGGGCAGTGACGGCAGTGGTCTCTGTGGTCATCCTGTTTGTCGCACTGTTCTGGTAAGGAGACTATTGTGATCAATCCAAATCCAAAACGTTCAGACGAGCCGGTCTTCTGGGGCCTCTTTGGCGCAGGCGGCATGTGGAGTGCCATCATTGCGCCTGTCATTATCCTGCTGGTCGGCATTATGCTGCCGCTGGGTCTGTTCCCCGGTGATGCGCTGAGCTATGAGCGCGTCCTGGCATTTGCAGGTAGTTTTATTGGTCGGGTATTCATCTTCCTGATGATTGTCCTGCCGCTGTGGTGCGGCCTGCACCGTATCCATCATGCGATGCATGATCTGAAGATCCACGTACCGAGCGGTAAATGGGTGTTCTACGGTCTGGCAACCATCCTGACCGTGGTAACACTGATTGCCGTAGTCACTATCTGACACACCAGGCCCGCCCTCCGGCGGGCCTGTTATTTCTGCATCTTCCCCACCAGCCACTGAGCAAATTCACGCATTGCCGGGGTTTGGGCGCGTGACTGCAGCCGCGTTAGCCAGTAACTGCCAAGATCAATCTGCGTCGTAAACGGCTGCACAATGCGCTCGCTGTTCAGCAGATGGGTAAACATATCGACAGGGGCGATAGCAATGCCTGTGCCTGTCTGTGCGGCCTCCAGCATAGTGACCGACGAATCAAACACCATCACCCGATGCGTGGGTGAAGGCGGGTTTTCTCCGGCGGCCTGCATCCAGGCTGTCCACTCATCGCGCCGGTAAGAGCGCAGCAGGGTAAACTTCAGGATATCGGCAGGGGTGTGCAGCGCGGCTGCAATGTCCGGTGTGCAAAGTGGTGCCAGCGGCGCTGAACAGAGGAACGTCGCCTCCGTGCCGTGCCACGCTCCCCCTCCGTAGCGAATGGTGTAATCAAGCCCTTCCGCTGCCGGATCGACGCGATTGTTGTGCGTGGAAAGCTGAAGATCGATATGCGGATAACTGCGACGGAAATCATCCAGCTGTGAGAATAACACCCCAGTGGCAAAGGTCCCCACCACGCCAATTTTCAGCTTCTCCTGCGCCCGATGGTTAGCAAAGCGATCCAGCATGCCTGCGATACGATCGAAGGAGTCATTCAGCACCGGCAGCAGATTCTCGCCTTCGGTGGTTAACATCAACCCGCGCGAAACGCGGACAAACAACTGGCAGTTAAGGTGTTGCTCCAGCGCCTTCACGTGCTGGCTAATCGCGGAATGGGTCACATTCAGCTCAATCGCGGCATGAGTAAAACTGAGGTGCCTGGCGGCGGCTTCGAACGCCCGAAGCGAATTAAGAGGGAGATAGCTGCGTGTCATGGTTCCTTCCGTTAGAAAAATTAACAGCTAATGCTAAATTTAACCGTTTGTCAGCCTCAGTCAAATCACCCAGACTACGAACGTCTGACGGGCCCGGACATCCCCTTGATTCGCTATTACGGAAGATAACTGATGATGAAAAAATCCCTAAGCTGCGCGCTGCTGCTCAGCGTTGCCTGCTCTGCTTTTGCCGCGCCGATGTCAAAAAAACAGCTGGCTGACGTCGTGGAACGTACCGTTACGCCCCTGATGAAGGCGCAGGCCATACCCGGAATGGCCGTGGCCGTCATTTATCAGGGCCAGCCACACTATTTTACTTTCGGTAAAGCAGACGTCGCGGCGAATAAGCCCGTCACGCCGCAAACCTTATTTGAGCTGGGCTCCGTCAGCAAAACCTTCACCGGCGTGCTGGGTGGCGATGCCATTGCCCGCAAAGAGATTTCGCTGGCCGACCCGGTCACGAAATATTGGCCTGAATTGACGGGCAAGCAGTGGCAAAGCATTCGCCTGCTAGACCTGGCAACCTATACCGCAGGCGGATTGCCGTTGCAGGTACCGGATGATGTCACCGATAACGTCTCTCTGCTGCGTTTCTACCAGTCCTGGCAGCCAAAGTGGGCCCCGGGTACCACGCGTCTGTACGCCAACACCAGCATCGGTTTGTTTGGCTCACTGGCCGTCAAACCGTCCGGCATGCGCTTCGAGCAGGCCATGGCGGAGCGGGTCTTTAAGCCCCTGAAACTCAACCATACGTGGATAAACGTTCCACACGCTGAAGAGCCGCACTACGCATGGGGTTATCGTGAGGGAAAAGCGGTCCACGTTTCGCCTGGTATGCTGGATGCAGAAGCCTATGGCGTGAAATCTAACGTCAAAGATATGGCGAGCTGGGTGATGGCCAATATGGCACCTGAGACACTCTCGCAGTCCACTCTGCAGCAGGGTATTGCGCTGGCGCAGTCTCGCTACTGGCGCGTGGGTGCCATGTATCAAGGGTTAGGCTGGGAGATGCTCAACTGGCCGGTCGACGCCAAAACCGTGGTGGATGGCAGCGACAATAAGGTCGCACTGGCGCCGTTGCCGGTCGCAGAAGTGAATCCTCCGGCTCCGCCAGTAAAAGCCTCCTGGGTGCATAAAACGGGCTCTACGGGTGGGTTTGGCAGCTACGTGGCGTTTATTCCTGAAAAGCAGATCGGTATTGTGATGCTCGCAAATAAAAGCTATCCGAACCCGGTACGGGTGGAAACGGCTTACCGTATTCTCGAGACGCTACAGTAAACCATTGCCGGGTGGCGGCTTCGCCTTACCCGGCCTACAAAATTTACGCGTTGTGTAGGCCGGGTAAGCGCAGCGCCACCCGGCGAAACACGCTGCACAATCTTCCGCAATTTCCCTGCTGTCATCTACACTTAACAAAAAACAGTAAGGAAACTCCTATGCGCATTCTGCCTGTTATCGCCGCGGTGACAGCCGCGTTTTTAGTGGTTGCCTGCAGTTCCCCTACCCCTCCCTCCGGCGTCACTGTTGTAAGTAATTTCGACGCTCAACGTTTCCTCGGAACCTGGTATGAAATCGCCCGGCTCGACCATCGGTTTGAGCGGGGGTTAGAGAAAGTCACAGCACATTACAGTTCGATGGACGACGGGGGTATTCAGGTGATAAACCGTGGATACAATCCGGATCGGCAGATGTGGCAACAGTCGACGGGAAAAGCGTACTTTACCGGCGACCCGCGCCGGGCCGCGCTAAAAGTCTCGTTCTTTGGCCCGTTCTATGGCGGGTACAATGTCATCGCCCTCGACAGAGAGTACCGCCATGCGCTGGTCTGCGGGCCGGATCGCGACTATTTATGGATACTCTCCCGCACGCCAACCATTTCGTCAGAGATGAAACAGCAGATGCTGGACGTTGCGACCCGGCAAGGGTTTGATGTGTCAAAACTCATCTGGGTAGAACAACCGCATTAGTGGGCGCTGAGTTTCAGCCCAATAATACCGCACACAATCAACGCGAGGCTGGCGATACGCGCCAGACTCGCCGACTCTCCCAGCAGCAAAATCCCGGTAATCGCCGCGCCCACTGCACCAATGCCCGTCCAGACAGCATAGGCCGTCCCCACCGGCAAAGAGCGCATCGCCCAGGAGAGCAGCACAATACTCACAATCATGGCGGTAACGGTAATCACGCTGGGTGTCAGGCGGGTAAATCCGTGGGTGTACTTCAGACCAATTGCCCAAACCACTTCGAGCAGACCGGCGATAACAAGAATAATCCAGGACATTTCAGGCTCCTTAACTTAACTGCAAGTTGGGGCCGTCCCCGGTGAACGAAACGCTTACGGGTCGTCCCGTAAGGCATAGATTAGGTCACTTATTTTGGTTAACGAACGATTTTTTTTCAATCCCTTTGTGCTGAACCTGTTAAGGCAAGAAATAGCCTCAGTATGGCGCGTAGTTCAGGCATTTATCACTCATCCGACTTCTCTATCATGATGTGCTTTCTGATGGCAGGAAGCCAAACCACTAGCCGACTGCGAATCTATTATGTTCAAAATTCTTTTGATTGACCGATGTCACTTCACCCGCGCGGGGTTTGAAGCATGGCTCAATCATTCCGGTTTGTTTCCCGGGCACTTCGTCGTGACCGGGCTGAATAATCTCATCCTCGCCAGAGAGCATATTATGCAGTGGGATCCATCGGTGGTTATCGCCGATCTGCACGGCTTTATGCAGGACATTCACCATTTCCAGCAGCTTTCTTCCCTGCTGAACGCCAGTGAAAAAGTGCCTTTCATTTTGCTGCAGTCGGGGGAAGATAAAGAGATGGCAGGCTTTCTGTCCCAATTTCCGATATGGGCTTCGCTTACCAAAAATGCCGGACTGGAGACGCTGGCGACGGTCATCAACGACGCCCTGACGACTCGCGCAAGCGTTGAGATCCCTGCGGTCGCGGCCCCTCTGCTCACTCGCCAGGAGGAGAAGGTGTTGACGCTGTGGATGGATGGCGCAAGCAATCAGAAGATTGCCACTCACCTGAGTATCAATGGAAAAACGGTCTATACCTATAAGCGAAATATCCGCATGAAATTGCATATGGATACGCGCTTTTCCCCGTTTTTATCTCTGCAGGAATCAGAAAACTGACGGTACGAAACCCGTCCGGGCCCGTACCGTTTTTAAATTACTGCTGAGCTTTTGTTGCCGCGCCGGAGATTGCACTACCGCCTTCAGAAATGTCCTGACCAACGCCGCGCGTGGTATTACAGGCCGTTAATACTGAAGAAAGTACCAGAACTGAAAAGATCGCTGCAATTGTCTTCTTAACCATAATATCTTCCTTTTATAGCCAGAGTTGTTTTGTGTATAGCAACTTAAGAATAGACAAGATCCCGCCAGTTGACGGAAAAGGAAGCATTTTTAGGAAAATTAGACGGGATTAGCTGGCGGCGTGAGAAATGATATGGCCGAGATCCTGGATATCCTCCCCCATTCCACGTGTGGTATTACAGCCGGAAAGCAACGCGCTGGACAGCGCTAACAGAAGCAGAATTTTAACGGTGCGTTTCATCATCCCTGCCTGCAAAAATCAGGCGCAGCAACGCTGCGCCTTAACACTTACTTCACGCGAGATACGTATTCGCCGGAGCGGGTATCCACTTTGATCACTTCGCCAGTCTGTACGAACAGTGGCACTTTAACCACGGCACCGGTAGACAGTTTCGCTGGCTTACCACCTGTACCGGCGGTGTCACCTTTCAGACCTGGGTCAGTTTCAACGATTTCCAGTTCAACGAAGTTCGGTGGGGTAACCGCGATAGGCTGGCCGTTCCACAGGGTCACGATGCACTCAGCCTGATCCAGCAGCCATTTGTCGCTATCGCCAATGGCTTTAGCGTCAGCAGACAGCTGTTCGAACGTTTCGTTGTTCATGAAGTGCCAGAACTCACCGTCGTTGTACAGGTAAGTCAGGTTCATATCGACAACATCAGCGCCTTCAGCGGAGTCAGTAGACTTGAAGGTTTTTTCGACACGGGTACCGGTCAGCAGGCGGCGCAGCTTAACGCGTGCAAATGCCTGGCCTTTACCTGGTTTAACGAATTCGCTGGCTTCAACCGCATACGGTTCGCCGTCCAACATGATTTTAAGACCAGCACGAAAATCGTTGCTATAGTACGTTGCCATAAGGCCCTCTAAATTTGTTAATTGGTAGCTAAGCCACAAAATGGCGCATATTGTAACCCTAAACACCCCGTCCAGAGAAGATTGGTTATCGCAACTTGCCGATGTAATCACCAGTCCTGATGAATTACTGCGTCTTCTTGAGCTCGAACAGCATACCGATTTGCTGGCCGGCCGGGAGGCGAAGCGGCTTTTCGCCCTGCGCGTTCCCCGCGCGTTTGTTGCCCGTATGGAGAAAGGCAATCCTGACGATCCATTATTAAAACAGACGCTTACCGCACAGGAAGAGTTCATTACGGCACCCGGCTATAGCACCGATCCGCTGGAAGAGCAGAACAGCGTGGTACCCGGTTTGCTGCACAAGTATCTGAACCGTGCGCTGCTGCTGGTGAAAGGTGGCTGTGCGGTAAATTGCCGTTATTGCTTCCGTCGACACTTCCCGTATGCCGAAAATCAGGGCAATAAACGCAACTGGCAGGTCGCGCTGGACTATATCGCCGCCCATTCTGAGCTGGATGAGATCATTTTTTCCGGTGGCGACCCGCTGATGGCGAAAGATCATGAGCTGGACTGGCTGCTGACCCAGCTTGAAGCCATTCCGCATATTAAGCGCCTGCGCATACACAGCCGTCTGCCGATTGTTATTCCGGCACGTATCACTGACGGACTGGTCTCACGCCTTGAGCAGTCCCGCCTGCAGGTGCTGCTGGTGAACCATATCAATCACGCCAATGAAATTGATGATGCATTTCGTGCGGCAATGGTGCGTTTACGCAAGGCAGGCGTGACGCTTCTGAACCAGAGCGTGCTGCTGCGCGGCGTAAATGATAATGCCCGCGTGCTGGCGGACCTCAGCAATGCGCTGTTTGATGCGGGAGTGATGCCCTATTACCTGCACGTGCTGGATCGCGTTCAGGGTGCGGCCCATTTCATGGTGACGGATGAAGAAGCCCGGCAGATCGTGCGTGAACTGTTAACGCTGGTGTCAGGCTATATGGTGCCGAAGCTGGCGCGTGAGATTGGCGGTGAACCGAGCAAGACGCCGCTGGATTTGCAGCTAAGACAGAGCTAGTTTCCCCTCAGCCTAACCCTCTCCCGGTGGGAGAGGGAAAAAGGCAATCAGTTCGGGCACTTATAGACCTGGCCATTCATTTGGCTGGCGGTTGGCACGAAGCTGGATAACATTCCCTGCGTCGGGCTGCTTACTCCGTAAATCACGTTGCCACCCATCGCCGCGGCCTGGTTACGCAGGGCATTGGCCGCGCCACGCATAGAGCCGCCCTCTTCGCCGTGCTGACCCGACATCCAGTTGCTTTGCTCACCGGTTGCCGTGCCTAAAAACTGGCACTCGTTACCCGGCTTATCTTCCACAAAGCGAACGCCCTGACCCGCTGCAGTCAGCTCATTGCTGGAGCTACAACCCGCCAGCAGCAATGCTGCTCCTACAATCCCTGCACAGACTTTTACGCGCATGTTATTCCTCGTTTTCAATAAGCTGGACAGTAGTTGTCCGTGTGTAAACCTTATACTAAAAAGATGACCAAAAGAAAAACCTCCGTGCGTTTCTGCGAGATATCAAGCACGAATGGTGCCTTCGCCTCCCCTAAATGAATTCTGATAATCACCCCGCGGATATCGTTTTTTTGTGCTTTTTCGTTTTTAGTGACAGGCCACCGGCTTATTTTTTGCGCGTGTGGTGACAGGGAAACATAAAAACAGGAGGCAACATGAGTGAAGTATCCCCGAATCAGGGGAAAGTGACGTGGGTAGGGTATCTCGCTTTCTTTCTAACCATCATTTTCTTTTCTGGCTTTTTCGCCAAAGCCACCGAATGGTGGCGAGTCTTTGATTTCACCGTGCTGAACGGCACATTTGGCCAGGTTAATGGCGAAGGCGCCGTAAGCGTCTCTTTTCGCGGCACAGGCGGTACCGGCGCAAAAGATGGCTTTCTGTTTGCGCTGGAACTGGCACCGTCTGTTATTTTATCGCTGGGCATCATTTCAGTGACCGAAGGGCTGGGCGGGCTGCGGGCGGCACAGCAATTGATGACGCCCGTTTTGAAACCGTTGCTGGGCATTCCAGGCATTTGTTCTCTGGCGCTTATCGCCAATTTGCAAAACACCGATGCGGCTGCAGGTATGACCAAAGAGCTCGCCGATGAAGGCGTTATCAGCGACAGGGAACGAGCGATTTTCGCCACCTTTCAGACCAGCGGTAGCGCAATTATCACCAATTACTTCTCGTCCGGCGCGGCGCTGTTCACCAGCATCACCGTGCCGGTTATCACCCCGCTGGCAGTGATTCTTGTCTTTAAATTTATAGGTGCCAATTTTCTCAGAGCATGGATTGCGCACATGGAAACCCGTCAGATCAAGGAGAGAGAAGATGACCGCCGAAGTGCGTAAAAACCTGATGGATCTCTTTATCGACGGCGCTCGCCGTGGCTTTACCATCGCCACCACCAGCCTGCTGCCAAACGTCGTAATGGCCTTTGTGATCATCCAGGCGCTGAAGGTAACAGGATTGCTGGATATCGTTGGCCGCGTTTGCGAGCCGATTATGGCGCTGTGGGGGCTGCCCGGAGAAGCCGCCACCGTGTTGCTGGCGTCGGTGATGAGCATGGGCGGCGGCGTGGGCGTCTGCGCAAGCCTGGTGGTGGCAGGGTCGCTCAGCGGGCATGACGCCACCGTACTGCTTCCGGCTATCTATCTGATGGGTAATCCGGTGCAAAACACCGGCCGCTGTCTCGGTACGGCAGGGGTAAACCCTAAATACTATCCGCATATTATTGGCGTCTGCGTAATTAACGCTCTGCTCTCTATGTGGGTCATGCAACTGCTGTTCTAAAACAAAAAACCCCGGACAGCGATGCCCGGGGTTTTTTATTAAGAGGTAGATACGCCCAACGCCTGATGGCTGCCGGGCGAAGGGGGCAATTACATCATGCCGCCCATACCACCCATGCCGCCCATACCACCAGCAGCACCTAAGTCAGGTGCGTCGCCTTTAGGCAGGTCGGTCACCATGCACTCGGTAGTGATCATCAGGCCAGCTACAGATGCCGCATACTGCAGAGCAGAACGGGTCACTTTAGTTGGATCCAGGATACCGAAGTCGATCATGTTGCCGTATTCTTCTGTTGCCGCGTTGTAACCGTAGTTACCTTCGCCCGCTTTCACGTTGTTGGTAACAACAGATGGCTCTTCACCGGCGTTGGAAACGATCTGACGCAGAGGCGCTTCCATCGCGCGCAGCGCAACTTTGATACCCACGTTCTGGTCTTCGTTCTGACCGGACAGGCCAGCCAGTTTGGCGGCAACACGCACCAGCGCAACACCACCACCAGCAACCACGCCTTCTTCTACCGCAGCACGGGTCGCGTGCAGGGCATCGTCTACGCGTGCTTTTTTCTCTTTCATTTCAACTTCGGTAGCCGCACCGACTTTGATTACCGCAACGCCGCCTGCCAGTTTCGCTACGCGCTCCTGCAGTTTTTCACGGTCGTAATCAGACGTTGCTTCTTCAATTTGCTTACGGATCTGAGCAACACGGCCCTGAATAGCGGACTCTTCACCCACGCCATCGATGATGGTGGTGGTGTCTTTGTTGATCACAACACGTTTCGCCTGGCCCAGGTCTTCCAGGGTCGCTTTTTCCAGCTCCATACCGATCTCTTCAGAGATTACGGTACCACCGGTCAGGGTAGCGATGTCCTGCAGCATAGCTTTACGACGGTCGCCGAAGCCAGGTGCTTTAACCGCAGCCACTTTCACGATGCCACGCATGGTGTTAACCACCAGGGTCGCCAGCGCTTCGCCTTCAACGTCTTCAGCGATGATAACCAGTGGCTTGCCTGCTTTCGCAACGGCTTCCAGCACTGGCAGCATTTCGCGGATGTTGGAAACTTTCTTATCAGCCAGCAGGATGAATGGGCTTTCCAGCTCAACAGCACCAGTTTCTGGCTTGTTGATGAAGTATGGGGACAGGTAACCGCGGTCGAACTGCATACCTTCAACCACGTCCAGTTCGTCTTCCAGACCGGTACCGTCTTCAACGGTGATCACGCCTTCTTTACCGACTTTGTCCATCGCTTCAGCGATCAGTTTACCTACGGTTTCGTCGGAGTTAGCGGAGATGGTACCTACCTGAGCAATCGCTTTAGAGTCAGAGCATGGTACAGACAGCGCTTTCAGTTCTTCAACAGCGGACGCGACAGCTTTGTCGATACCACGTTTCAGATCCATTGGGTTCATGCCCGCAGCAACGGCTTTCAGACCTTCAGTGATGATTGCCTGCGCCAGTACGGTCGCGGTGGTGGTACCGTCGCCCGCAGCGTCGTTCGCTTTAGAGGCCACTTCTTTCACCATCTGCGCGCCCATGTTTTCGAACTTGTCTTCCAGCTCGATTTCACGTGCAACGGAAACACCATCTTTGGTGATGGTTGGCGCGCCGAAGGATTTATCCAGCACTACGTTACGGCCTTTCGGGCCCAGGGTGACTTTAACTGCGTCTGCCAGTACGTTTACGCCGCGGAGCATTTTTACACGAGCGTCGTTACCGAATTTTACGTCTTTAGCTGCCATGTTCTTATTTCCTCAAATTCGTACAGTTTCGTGCGTTAATTACGCTTCAACAATTGCCAGAATGTCGCTCTCGGACATGATCAACACTTCTTCATTGTCGATCTTCTCGGATTTCACGCCGTAGCCATCGTTGAAAATGACGATGTCACCAACTTTAACGTCCAGTGGCTGCACAGTTCCGTTTTCCAGGATGCGGCCCTTACCGACAGCGATGATTTCGCCACGCGTTGATTTTGCTGCTGCAGAACCCGTCAGAACGATGCCGCCAGCAGACTTGGTTTCAACTTCTTTACGTTTGACGATCACACGATCATGTAACGGACGAATACTCATTGATAGCTCTCCTTTGAGAAAGTCATTATCAGTTATGGATGACGCCGGGCCGCACACGGTTTTCCGGCTAGTGCCCTGAGAGATGGGGATAGCTTTTTACCCCTTCAAGGGGGAGTCGAAAAAAAATTTGCGAAAGTGTTACCATCGGCTCTCTTTGAATGGTGGCGGGACGATGTCAATGAGTGGACTCAAACAGGAGTTGGGGCTGGCGCAGGGGGTAGGTCTGCTCTCAACCTCCTTGTTAGGAACAGGGGTGTTTGCGGTGCCCGCACTGGCGGCGCTGGTTGCCGGAAATAACAGCCTGTGGGCGTGGCCGGTGCTGATTGTGCTGGTGTTCCCGGTCGCGATCGTGTTCGCCATTCTGGGAAGGCATTTTCCCAGCGCGGGTGGCGTGGCGCACTTTGTCGGCATGGCGT
The DNA here is from genome assembly GCF_050031095.1 of Enterobacter cloacae complex sp. 382A5. Lineage (NCBI taxonomy): Bacteria > Pseudomonadati > Pseudomonadota > Gammaproteobacteria > Enterobacterales > Enterobacteriaceae > Enterobacter > Enterobacter cloacae complex sp. 382A5. The sequence continues at coordinate 403,107 of NZ_JBLGVK010000001.1, read as the reverse complement.
TTGGCCCACGACTGGAGCGCGTCACCGGCTGGCTGTTCCTTTCCGTCATTCCGGTTGGTCTGCCTGCGGCGTTGCATATCGCAACCGGCTTTGGGCAAGCGCTCTTCGGCTGGCATGACGAAGCACTGCTGCTGGCTGAACTGGGTACGCTGGCCATCGTCTGGTGGGTGGGCTCACGCGGGGCCAGTTCCAGCGCTAACCTGCAGACGATCGTCGCGGTGCTGATTGTCGCGCTCATCGCCGCTATCTGGTGGGCGGGTGATATTCGCGTCGAGGAGATCCCATTCCCGGCCATCACCGATATCGATCATGCGCAGCTCTTCGCTGCGCTGTCAGTCATGTTCTGGTGTTTTGTCGGTCTGGAAGCGTTCGCCCATCTGGCGTCGGAGTTTAAGCATCCCGAGCGCGATTTTCCGCGAGCCCTGATGATTGGCCTGTTGGTCGCAGGCACGGTTTACTGGGCCTGTACTGTGCTGGTGCTGCACTTCGACGCCTTTGGCGCAGATAAAGCAGCCGCCGCTTCGCTGCCGGGTATCGTGGTGCAACTGTTTGGCGTAAAAGCGCTATGGGTGGCCTGTGTGATTGGCTATCTGGCCTGTTTTGCCAGCCTCAATATTTACATCCAGAGCTTTGCGCGGCTGGTGTGGTCTCAGGCGCGCAATAAACCGCAGAGCCGTCTTGCGCAGTTGTCTAAGCGTCAGCTGCCGGTGAATGCGCTGAATCTCGTGCTGGGAAGTTGCGTTGTGAGCACGTTGTGCATTTACGCGCTTAAGATCAATCTGGATGCGCTAATCATCTATGCCAACGGCATATTTATTATGATCTACCTGCTGTGCATGCTGGCGGGTTGTCGTCTGTTGAAGGGTCGCTATAAAGCACTGGCCGTTGTCGGGGGAGTGCTTTGCCTGCTGTTGCTGATGATGGTGGGATGGAAGAGTATGTACGCTGTCGTCATGCTGGCAGGGCTGTGGGTGGCGCTTTAGTCGCGCCCGGTAAGCGAAGCGTCACCGGGCAAAAACATTACCGATCGTCTTTATGATCCAAACGGTCGAGTTGGTCATCCTTACGCTGGTACTCCCCTTCAAACGTATCACCCGGGCCGGTGCTGAATCCGCCGCCCGGCATCCGGCTAAAGCGCAGATGCGGCAGCAGCTTCATGGTCAGGTGTTTTTGCACCGGCGGCAACAGCAGCAGCAGACCGAGGAAGTCGGTGAAGAAGCCCGGCAGGATCAGCAGCAGACCAGCAATAATCAGCGATACGCTTTTGATCATCTCGGCCGCCGGGCTCTCGCCTGCGGCCATCTTCTGCTGCATTAACAGGAAATTTTTGAAACCCTGATTACGCACCAGCGACATGCCGATGACGGAGGTGAAAATCACCAGAATCAGCGTCAGCAGGACGCCCAGCACATGGGCGACCTGGATAAAAATTGAAATCTCAATGTAAACATAGAGAAAGAAAGCAATAAACGGTATCCAGCGCACTGGCATCTCCTGTGTGGCAGGTGCCTTTTGGCCCCTGTCTGAATGTGTTCGCGACACGCGTCTGTAAGAGATGAGGACGGTTAGCTAAAATTCAATCGGTTTGCACGGATATTTTTTTTGGAAATATTAAAGCGGTGACCCATTTCACAGATTAATAATTATCATGGAATCGGGTCCATAATAAGTGATCCAGCTTACGGCAATTCGCTATCATCAGCATATGATCTCGAGCAATTGGCCGATTGAGGGAATAATCGTCGGTCAGAAAATATTCAAAACCACATAAATACTGTGTGTTTAGTACAATCCATCGGCAGCTTGAAAAGAAGGTTCACATGTTAAACAACATTCGTATCGAAGAAGACTTGTTGGGTACCAGGGAAGTTCCAGCGGATGCCTACTACGGTGTCCACACTCTGAGAGCGATTGAAAACTTCTACATCAGCAACAGCAAAATCAGCGACATTCCTGAGTTTGTCCGTGGCATGGTGATGGTGAAGAAAGCAGCAGCGCTGGCAAACAAAGAGCTGCAAACCATTCCTAAAAGCGCGGCAAATGCGATTATCGCGGCCTGCGATGAAGTGCTGAACAACGGCAAATGCATGGACCAGTTCCCGGTTGACGTCTATCAGGGCGGCGCGGGCACCTCCGTCAACATGAACACCAACGAAGTACTGGCAAATATCGGCCTGGAGCTGATGGGCCACCAGAAAGGTGAATACCAGTACCTGAACCCGAACGATCACGTCAACAAATGTCAGTCCACTAACGACGCCTACCCAACCGGCTTCCGCATCGCGGTTTATGCCTCCGTTGTGAAACTGGTCGACGCCATCAACCAGCTGGGCGACGGTTTCCAGCGCAAAGCGGTTGAGTTCCAGGACATTCTGAAAATGGGGCGTACCCAGCTGCAGGATGCGGTGCCAATGACCCTCGGTCAGGAATTCCACGCGTTTAACGTGCTGCTGAACGAAGAAACCAAAAACCTGCTGCGCACTTCCGAGCTGCTGCTGGAAGTGAACCTGGGCGCCACCGCCATCGGTACGCGTCTGAACACCCCGGATGGCTATCAGCAGCTGGCGGTTCAGAAACTGGCTGAAGTCTCTAACCTGCCGGTGGTGCCTGCGGAAGACCTGATTGAAGCCACCTCCGACTGCGGCGCCTACGTCATGGTACACAGCGCCCTGAAACGTCTGGCGGTGAAACTGTCCAAAATCTGTAATGACCTGCGCCTGCTCTCTTCCGGCCCACGCGCTGGCCTGAACGAAATCAACCTGCCAGAACTGCAGGCCGGTTCGTCCATCATGCCAGCGAAAGTGAACCCGGTAGTGCCAGAAGTGGTGAACCAGGTTTGCTTCAAGGTTATTGGTAACGATACGACCGTAACCATGGCCTCTGAAGCCGGTCAGCTGCAGCTGAACGTCATGGAGCCCGTGATTGGCCAGGCGATGTTCGAATCTATCCACATCCTGACTAACGCCTGCTATAACCTGCTGGAAAAATGCATCAACGGCATTACCGCGAATAAAGAAGTCTGCGAAGGTTACGTGTACAACTCCATCGGGATCGTCACCTACCTCAACCCGTTCATTGGCCACCATAACGGCGACATCGTCGGTAAGATTTGCGCCGAAACCGGTAAGAGCGTGCGTGAAGTCGTACTGGAGCGCGGACTGTTGACCGAAGCCGAGCTGGACGATATCTTCTCCGCCCAGAACCTGATGCACCCGGCATATAAAGCGAAACGATACACCGATGAAAGCGAACAGTAACCGTTCAGGCTAAGCTTCCGAAAGGCACGTCACTTGTGACGTGCCTTTTTTCTTTTTAGGCGTTACCAAAATACAACAATTCAATATCAACTTGTTAATAAGCAAGGCAGGTCCTTATGTTTGGAGCAGAACTCGTCATCGTCCTGTTGGCGATTTATTTGGGAGCAAGACTCGGGGGTATCGGCATCGGTTTTGCCGGCGGTCTCGGGGTGCTCGTTCTTACCCTTATCTTTCAGATTAAACCCGGCGCAATCCCGTTTGACGTTATCGAAATCATCATGGCAGTTATTGCCGCTATCGCCGCCATGCAGGTGGCTGGCGGTATGGACTACCTGGTGAGTCTGGCGGAGCGTATGCTGCGCCGTCATCCTAAATACATTACCTTCCTTGCCCCGCTGGTGACCTGGTTCATGACCATTCTCGCCGGTACCGGTCACACTGCCTTTTCCACGCTGCCGGTGATTACCGAAGTGGCGAAAGAACAGGGTATCCGTCCATCTCGCCCGCTCTCTATTGCGGTGGTGGCCTCCCAGATTGCGATTACCGCCTCGCCTATCTCCGCGGCAGTGGTGTTCTTCGCCGGTATCCTGGAACCCATGGGTGTGAGCTATCTGACGCTGCTGGCGATCTGTATTCCGGTAACGTTGATTGCAGTCATGATCACCGCCGTGCTGTGTAACTTCCTCGGTGCTGAACTGAAAGACGATCCGGTTTATCAGGAACGTCTGGCCAAGGGCGAAGTGAGCTTGCGCGGTAGCCAGGTCTTCAAACTGAAGCCGCATGCGAAACGCTCCGTGGTGCTGTTCCTGATCGGTATCGTGGCGGTGATGTTCTACGCGACGGCCATCAGTGACACAGTAGGCCTCATCCAGAACCCGGTTCTGCCGCGTAACGAAGCGATTGTGGTATTCATGCTGACCATCGCAACCCTGATCAGCATCACCTGTAAAATCGATACCAGCGAAGTGCTGAATGCCAGCACCTTTAAATCCGGTATGAGCGCCTGCGTGTGCGTGCTGGGTGTGGCATGGCTCGGTGATACCTTCGTAAAAGCGCACATTAGCGATATCCAGACCGTTGCGGGTGACCTGCTGCACAACTACCCATGGCTGCTGGCGGTGGTACTGTTCTTTGCCGCTACCCTGCTTTATTCTCAGGCTGCCACGACCAAGGCGCTGATGCCTGCGGCTCTGATGCTGGGCGTAACGCCACTGACAGCCATTGCCTCGTTTGCTGCCGTTTCTGCCCTGTTCGTTCTGCCCACTTATCCAACCCTGCTGGCGGCGGTTGAAATGGATGACACCGGTTCAACCCGCATCGGTAAGTATGTGTTTAACCATGCGTTCCTGATCCCGGGTGTGGTCGCGATTACGCTGTGCGTGATCCTCGGTTTTATCATCGGCGGCGTCGTGCTGTAAACCGTTTCGGGTTGTAAAAATAGTTAAAATCGGGCCGCTCTGCGGCCCGTTTCATTAATGACCAATCGTCTTGCGTGATATAGTGACCACTTTCGTGATGAGGAGGTCGACTTGTGAACACGCCTGATGCTGTTGTCGTATTGTGTACCGCCCCTGATGAAGCTTCCGCCCAGGATCTCGCCGCCAAAGTATTGGCCGAAAAACTGGCTGCCTGTGTAACCCTCCTCCCCGGAGCGACCTCCCTTTATTACTGGGAAGGCAAACTGGAGCAGGAGTACGAAGTCCAGATGTTGCTCAAAACCAACCCGGCAAACCAGCAGGCGCTTCTTGACTGCCTCAAATCTCATCATCCTTACCAAACTCCGGAACTGCTGGTATTGCCAGTGCTCCACGGTGATAACGATTATCTCTCATGGCTCAACGTTTCCTTACGCTGATCCTGCTGCTGTGCAGCACGTCAGTCTTTGCCGGGTTGTTTGACGCGCCCGGTCGTTCGAACTTTATTCCTGCCGATCAGGCATTTGTTTTCGATTTCCAGCAAAACCAGCATGACCTCAACCTCACCTGGCAGGTGAAAGAGGGCTATTACCTGTATCGTAAGCAGGTCAGTATCACACCCGCTCAGGCAAGCGTGGGCGCGCTGCAACTGCCTGCGGGAGAATGGCACGAGGATGAGTTTTACGGCAAAAGCGAGATTTATCGCCAGCACTTAAGCGTGCCCGTAACGGTGCAACAGGCAGACAAAGGCGCTACGCTCACCGTCACTTACCAGGGCTGTGCCGATGCAGGCTTCTGCTATCCCCCAGAAACCAGGGTCGTTCCGCTTAGTGAAGTTAAAGCGTCTGCCGCCAACGTTGCTCCTCTTCCTGCAGAGGTCAAGCGTGAAGGTGAGCCTGCGTCAGACCTCCCTTTCTCCGCACTCTGGGCCTTGCTGATTGGTATCGGCATCGCCTTCACGCCATGCGTACTGCCAATGTACCCGTTGATCTCCGGGATAGTGCTGGGCGGAAAACAGCGTCTTAGCACCGCCCGCGCGCTACTGCTTGCCTTTATTTACGTGCAGGGAATGGCGTTAACCTATACGGCACTCGGCCTCGTGGTTGCGGCGGCCGGCTTACAGTTCCAGGCGGCTCTTCAGCACCCTTATGTCCTTATCGGCCTGTCGGTGGTGTTTATCCTGCTGGCATTGTCGATGTTTGGCCTGTTCACCCTGCAACTGCCGTCTTCCCTGCAAACCCGCTTAACGCTGCTCAGCAACCGCCAACAGGGGGGGTCAGCGGGTGGCGTGTTTGCGATGGGAGCTATCGCCGGGCTGATTTGTTCGCCCTGCACCACCGCACCGCTTAGCGCGATTCTGCTCTATATCGCCCAGAGCGGTAATATGTGGCTTGGCGGCGGTACGTTGTACCTCTACGCGCTTGGGATGGGTCTGCCGCTGATCCTGGTCACGGTATTTGGCAACCGCCTGCTGCCGAAGAGCGGGCCGTGGATGGAGACGGTGAAAACCGCGTTTGGCTTTGTCATTCTGGCGCTGCCGGTCTTCCTGCTGGAGCGTATTGTCGGTGACGTCTGGGGGATGCGCCTGTGGGCGATGCTCGGCGTAGCGTTCTTCTCCTGGGCGTTTATCGTCAGTCTGGGGGCAAAAAGCGCGTGGATGCGTCTGGTACAAATCGTCCTGCTCGCCGCTGCGCTGGTGAGCGTGCGTCCACTTCAGGATTGGGCATTTGGCACGCCAGTGGCTCAGAACCAGGCGCATCTGAATTTCATCCAGATTAAGAACGTGGATGATCTTAACCAGGCTCTGGCCCAGGCGCGCGGCAAACCGGTGATGCTCGATCTCTACGCAGACTGGTGCGTTGCCTGCAAAGAGTTTGAAAAGTACACCTTTAGCGACCCGCAGGTGCAAGGTGCGCTAAACGGGACCGTTCTGCTTCAGGCAAACGTGACCGCCAACAATGCGCAGGATAAAGCCCTGCTGAAGCAACTTAACGTGCTCGGGCTGCCGACCATTCTGTTCTTCAATCAACAGGGTGAAGAACAGCCAGGGCAGCGTGTGACCGGGTTTATGGACGCGGCGGCTTTCAGCGCGCATTTGCGCGATCGCCAACCGTAAACAACACTTTAAACGGGACAACCGTTGGGAATAACGGAGGAGAGAACCGTGCAACGCGAAGACGTACTGGGACAAGCCCTGCAATTACTTGAGATTCAAGGGATCGCCAGCACCACGCTTGAGATGGTAGCCGACCGTATCGATTACCCTCTGGATGAGCTTACGCGCTTCTGGCCCGATAAAGAGGCGCTACTTTATGATGCCCTGCGCTACCTCAGCCAGCAGGTTGATATCTGGCGCAGGCAGCTGATGTTGAATGAAGAGCTGACCGCCGAACAGAAGCTGCTGGCGCGCTATACCGCGCTGACGGAATGTGTAAGTAACAACCGCTATCCGGGTTGTCTGTTTATCGCCGCCTGCACGTACTACCCCGATCCAGGCCATCCGATCCATCAGCTGGCGGATCAGCAAAAACGGGCGGCGCACGATTTCACCCACGAACTGCTGACAACGCTTGAAGTGGATGATCCGGCAATGGTGGCAAAGCAGATGGAGCTGGTGCTGGAAGGCTGCCTGAGCCGTATGCTGGTAAATCGTAGCCAGGCCGATGTGGATACCGCTCACCGCCTGGCAGAGGACATCCTGCGCTTTGCCCAGTGCCGCATGGGCGGCGCGTTGACCTAAGCCAGCACCCCAGCCCAGGCTGAGACAAGCAGGCACAACGCCATCAGCCGCTGAAATCGCACCATCGCCACGGTGGTGCGAAAGAATTGATTTACCGCCTTCCCCAGCCACGCCCAGCACATCAGACACACCACCGAGATGGCCAGAAACCACAGCGCCATCAGCGCTATATCCCGCAGCGCGTGCTCGCTTGCAGGGGCAAACAGGCTGACAACCGCCAGCGCCATCATCCAGGTTTTCGGATTTACGATCTGCAACAGGGCTGCAGCTTGCGCGGTAAAACGGGTCTGCGTCTTCGCAGAGAGGTTTGCTGCAGGCGCGTTAAATAGCTGCCAGCTCATCCAGCTTAGCCATAACACCCCTGCCCAGCTCATCATCTGGCGAATCAGGGGATACTGGCGAAGCACTTCCCCTGCACCGGCACCTGAAACCAGCACAATCATGCTCGCCGCCATGCATCCTCCAAGAATGGCCGGAACGGTTTTTTTGATGCCGAAGTGCTGGCTGTTGGTGAGAATGAGGATATTGGTCGGCCCTGGCGTTATCGAAGCGACAAAGGCAAACAGCAGAAAAGGTATTGTACTCACAGGTGGCTCCTTATTATCAGAGCCATCAATGTGCCGCTATTTTCTGGAAACGTCTGGAAGGTTTGTGCACAGCCGACGGTAATAGGCTGGCGATATACGGTATGCTCGCTGGAACCAGCGTCCAAGGTGGCTTTGGTCGGCAAAGCCTACCGCCGATGCCACATCCACGGGCAGCTCACCATGAGCCAGCAACTGGCGAGCTTTTGCAAGGCGTAGCTGAATAAGCCACGCATGCGGTGCCAGGTGAAACTCGCGTTTAAAACAGCGCGTCAGCGTGAAGCGGTCGGTTCCCGTCTCACGTGCCAGATCCGACAACCCGACGTTTTCGTCCATATGCGCGTAGAGGTAATCGCGTGCACGATGCGCGACGGCAGCGCTTTGCCGTTGAGACGGGAGCCGCTTACGCCAGTGGCTGTGGGCGGTGATCTGAGAGAGCAGATTATCCATCGCGCTCTGCTGAACGATTTTCATCTCCGCGTTATGCAGTGTGGCAAAGGTCTCACCGATGCTACGTACCAGCCGTGGCTCGCGCGTCAGCGTTTGAGAAAAGTGCAGTGAATAGCTGTCAGGCGTAGCGTCATATAATCCGCGCAGCGTACGTGTTAGCCACTGCTCATCCAGATAAAAGGTAAGATAGGTAAAGCCGCCTTCTACAGGTGCGTCACCATCATGGATCTCACCCGGTTCCAGTAAAAACGCATCCCCCGGTTGACTACGATGACGCACGCGGCGGCAGTGAAACTGTTGAGTACCCGAAAGGGTGATCCCTACCAGATAGCTGTCGTGCCAGTGCGGATCGTAGGCATGCCCTTCGAAGTGCGCTTTAATCGTCTCAATGCCCGTCTCTGCATGCTGACGCAGCTCAAGCCAGTCGTTCGCCATACTGCCTCCTCTTACTATCAGCATTGCTGCAGTGAACGGGTTCTGTCTGGAAGATTTGTGCACTTTCGTCGCATAAACCGACAGATTGCCGCAAACTTAAGCAGTTGAACAGCTTTTCCCTAAATAATGTTGACGCTCGGGCAGGATTGCGGTTTAATGCGCTCCGTTGCCCGGATAGCTCAGTCGGTAGAGCAGGGGATTGAAAATCCCCGTGTCCTTGGTTCGATTCCGAGTCCGGGCACCACTATTTAAAGAACCCAGCCTATGGCTGGGTTTTTGCTTTTCTGCATTTATAAATCCCTTCTTTAGTATTCTTGTTTCTCTTTACCGTGGGATCGTGCGATCTGCCATGCCCGGTGGCGCTGCGCTTACCGGGCCTACAGGTTTTGTAGGCCGGATAAGGCGAAGCCGCCATGCGGCATGTTTTCTGGCGTGCAAAGCAAAAAACCCCGCACCTTACGGTACGGGGTTCTTCCTGATTGATGCCTGGCAGTTCCCTACTCTCACATGGGAAGACCCCACACTACCATCGGCGCTACGGCGTTTCACTTCTGAGTTCGGCATGGGGTCAGGTGGGACCACCGCGCTAAAGCCGCCAGGCAAATTCTGTTAATCTGTATCAAGGCTGAAAATCGTCTCTCTTCGCCAAAACATCTTCGGCGTTGTAAGGTTAAGCCTCACGGTTCATTAGTATCGGTTAGCTCAACGCATCGCTGCGCTTACACACCCGACCTATCAACGTCGTCGTCTTCAACGTTCCTTCAGGAGACTTTAAGTCTCAGGGAGAACTCATCTCGGGGCAAGTTTCGTGCTTAGATGCTTTCAGCACTTATCTCTTCCGCATTTAGCTACCGGGCAGTGCCATTGGCATGACAACCCGAACACCAGTGATGCGTCCACTCCGGTCCTCTCGTACTAGGAGCAGCCCCCCTCAATTCTCCAGCGCCCACGGCAGATAGGGACCGAACTGTCTCACGACGTTCTAAACCCAGCTCGCGTACCACTTTAAATGGCGAACAGCCATACCCTTGGGACCTACTTCAGCCCCAGGATGTGATGAGCCGACATCGAGGTGCCAAACACCGCCGTCGATATGAACTCTTGGGCGGTATCAGCCTGTTATCCCCGGAGTACCTTTTATCCGTTGAGCGATGGCCCTTCCATTCAGAACCACCGGATCACTATGACCTGCTTTCGCACCTGCTCGAGCCGTCACTCTCGCAGTCAAGCTAGCTTATGCCATTGCACTAACCTCCTGATGTCCGACCAGGATTAGCTAACCTTCGTGCTCCTCCGTTACTCTTTGGGAGGAGACCGCCCCAGTCAAACTACCCACCAGACACTGTCCGCAACCCGGATTACGGGTCTACGTTAGAACACCAGCCATTAAAGGGTGGTATTTCAAGGATGGCTCCACGCAGACTGGCGTCCACGCTTCAAAGCCTCCCACCTATCCTACACATCAAGGACCAGTGTTCAGTGTCAAGCTATAGTAAAGGTTCACGGGGTCTTTCCGTCTTGCCGCGGGTACACTGCATCTTCACAGCGAGTTCAATTTCACTGAGTCTCGGGTGGAGACAGCCTGGCCATCATTACGCCATTCGTGCAGGTCGGAACTTACCCGACAAGGAATTTCGCTACCTTAGGACCGTTATAGTTACGGCCGCCGTTTACCGGGGCTTCGATCAAGAGCTTCGCGTTGCCGCTAACCCCATCAATTAACCTTCCGGCACCGGGCAGGCGTCACACCGTATACGTCCACTTTCGTGTTTGCACAGTGCTGTGTTTTTAATAAACAGTTGCAGCCAGCTGGTATCTTCGACTGATTTCAGCTCCACCCGCAGGGGCTTCACCTACATATCAGCGTGCCTTCTCCCGAAGTTACGGCACCATTTTGCCTAGTTCCTTCACCCGAGTTCTCTCAAGCGCCTTGGTATTCTCTACCTGACCACCTGTGTCGGTTTGGGGTACGATTTCGTGTTACCTGATGCTTAGAGGCTTTTCCTGGAAGCAGGGCATTTGTTACTTCAGCACCGTAGTGCCTCGTCATCACACCTCAGCGTTAAAAGGTACCGGATTTACCTGGAACCTCCGCCTACATGCTTAAACCGGGACAACCGTCGCCCGGCTAACATAGCCTTCTCCGTCCCCCCTTCGCAGTAACACCAAGTACAGGAATATTAACCTGTTTCCCATCGACTACGCCTTTCGGCCTCGCCTTAGGGGTCGACTCACCCTGCCCCGATTAACGTTGGACAGGAACCCTTGGTCTTCCGGCGAGCGGGCTTTTCACCCGCTTTATCGTTACTTATGTCAGCATTCGCACTTCTGATACCTCCAGCAGCCCTCACAGGCCACCTTCAACGGCTTACAGAACGCTCCCCTACCCAACAACGCATAAGCGTCGCTGCCGCAGCTTCGGTGCATGGTTTAGCCCCGTTACATCTTCCGCGCAGGCCGACTCGACCAGTGAGCTATTACGCTTTCTTTAAATGATGGCTGCTTCTAAGCCAACATCCTGGCTGTCTGGGCCTTCCCACATCGTTTCCCACTTAACCATGACTTTGGGACCTTAGCTGGCGGTCTGGGTTGTTTCCCTCTTCACGACGGACGTTAGCACCCGCCGTGTGTCTCCCGTGATAACATTCTTCGGTATTCGTAGTTTGCATCGGGTTGGTAAGCCGGGATGGCCCCCTAGCCGAAACAGTGCTCTACCCCCGAAGATGAGTTCACGAGGCGCTACCTAAATAGCTTTCGGGGAGAACCAGCTATCTCCCGGTTTGATTGGCCTTTCACCCCCAGCCACAGGTCATCCGCTAATTTTTCAACATTAGTCGGTTCGGTCCTCCAGTTAGTGTTACCCAACCTTCAACCTGCCCATGGCTAGATCACCGGGTTTCGGGTCTATACCCTGCAACTTAACGCCCAGTTAAGACTCGGTTTCCCTTCGGCTCCCCTATACGGTTAACCTTGCTACAGAATATAAGTCGCTGACCCATTATACAAAAGGTACGCAGTCACACCCGAAGGTGCTCCCACTGCTTGTACGTACACGGTTTCAGGTTCTTTTTCACTCCCCTCGCCGGGGTTCTTTTCGCCTTTCCCTCACGGTACTGGTTCACTATCGGTCAGTCAGGAGTATTTAGCCTTGGAGGATGGTCCCCCCATATTCAGACAGGATACCACGTGTCCCGCCCTACTCTTCGAGTTCACAGCCTGTGTGCTTTCGTGTACGGGACTATCACCCTGTACCGTGCGACTTTCCAGACGCTTCCACTAACACACAAGCTGATTCAGACTCTGGGCTGCTCCCCGTTCGCTCGCCGCTACTGGGGGAATCTCGGTTGATTTCTTTTCCTCGGGGTACTTAGATGTTTCAGTTCCCCCGGTTCGCCTCGTTAACCTATGTATTCAGTTAACGATAGTGCAACGGATTGCACTGGGTTTCCCCATTCGGACATCGCCGGGTCAAGGGTTCATATCACCTCGCCGGCGCTTTTCGCAGATTAGCACGTCCTTCATCGCCTCTGACTGCCAGGGCATCCACCGTGTACGCTTAGTCGCTTAACCTCACAACCCGAAGATGTTTCACTTCTGATTGCGAAAATTTGAGAGACTCGAACACACATTAACTGTGTGTCGTTTCAATTTTCAGCTTGATCCAGATTTTTAAAGAGCAAATATCTCAAACATGACTCGCAAGTCAGTTTTGAGATATGACGGCAGGTGACTTTCACTCACGAACCAGCAAGTGGCGTCCCCTAGGGGATTCGAACCCCTGTTACCGCCGTGAAAGGGCGGTGTCCTGGGCCTCTAGACGAAGGGGACGTACAGTCTCAATCGCAAGACGCCTTGCTATTTACTTTTCATCAGACAATCTGTGTGAGCACTGCAAAGGCAGGTTCTTTAAGGTAAGGAGGTGATCCAACCGCAGGTTCCCCTACGGTTACCTTGTTACGACTTCACCCCAGTCATGAATCACAAAGTGGTAAGCGCCCTCCCGAAGGTTAAGCTACCTACTTCTTTTGCAACCCACTCCCATGGTGTGACGGGCGGTGTGTACAAGGCCCGGGAACGTATTCACCGTAGCATTCTGATCTACGATTACTAGCGATTCCGACTTCATGGAGTCGAGTTGCAGACTCCAATCCGGACTACGACGCACTTTATGAGGTCCGCTTGCTCTCGCGAGGTCGCTTCTCTTTGTATGCGCCATTGTAGCACGTGTGTAGCCCTGGTCGTAAGGGCCATGATGACTTGACGTCATCCCCACCTTCCTCCAGTTTATCACTGGCAGTCTCCTTTGAGTTCCCGGCCTAACCGCTGGCAACAAAGGATAAGGGTTGCGCTCGTTGCGGGACTTAACCCAACATTTCACAACACGAGCTGACGACAGCCATGCAGCACCTGTCTCACAGTTCCCGAAGGCACCAATCCATCTCTGGAAAGTTCTGTGGATGTCAAGACCAGGTAAGGTTCTTCGCGTTGCATCGAATTAAACCACATGCTCCACCGCTTGTGCGGGCCCCCGTCAATTCATTTGAGTTTTAACCTTGCGGCCGTACTCCCCAGGCGGTCGATTTAACGCGTTAGCTCCGGAAGCCACGCCTCAAGGGCACAACCTCCAAATCGACATCGTTTACGGCGTGGACTACCAGGGTATCTAATCCTGTTTGCTCCCCACGCTTTCGCACCTGAGCGTCAGTCTTTGTCCAGGGGGCCGCCTTCGCCACCGGTATTCCTCCAGATCTCTACGCATTTCACCGCTACACCTGGAATTCTACCCCCCTCTACAAGACTCTAGCCTGCCAGTTTCGAATGCAGTTCCCAGGTTGAGCCCGGGGATTTCACATCCGACTTGACAGACCGCCTGCGTGCGCTTTACGCCCAGTAATTCCGATTAACGCTTGCACCCTCCGTATTACCGCGGCTGCTGGCACGGAGTTAGCCGGTGCTTCTTCTGCGGGTAACGTCAATTGCTGCGGTTATTAACCACAACACCTTCCTCCCCGCTGAAAGTACTTTACAACCCGAAGGCCTTCTTCATACACGCGGCATGGCTGCATCAGGCTTGCGCCCATTGTGCAATATTCCCCACTGCTGCCTCCCGTAGGAGTCTGGACCGTGTCTCAGTTCCAGTGTGGCTGGTCATCCTCTCAGACCAGCTAGGGATCGTCGCCTAGGTGAGCCGTTACCCCACCTACTAGCTAATCCCATCTGGGCACATCTGATGGCAAGAGGCCCGAAGGTCCCCCTCTTTGGTCTTGCGACGTTATGCGGTATTAGCTACCGTTTCCAGTAGTTATCCCCCTCCATCAGGCAGTTTCCCAGACATTACTCACCCGTCCGCCACTCGTCACCCGAGAGCAAGCTCTCTGTGCTACCGTTCGACTTGCATGTGTTAGGCCTGCCGCCAGCGTTCAATCTGAGCCATGATCAAACTCTTCAATTTAAAAGTTTGATGCTCAATGAATTAAACTTCGTAATGAATTACGTGTTCACTCGTTGAGACTTGGTATTCATTTTTCGTCTTGCGACGTTAAGAATCCATGTCACTTTGAGTGCCCACACAGATTGTCTGATAAATTGTTAAAGAGCAGTTGCGACGCGCTTCAGCGCTCTGTCGCGAGGTGGCGTATATTACGCTTTCCTCTTTCAGAGTCAACCCTGATTTTCAGGATTTTTTCTCTTCAACCGACCGGGCTGTTTGTGAAGTGATTCACATCCGCCGTGTCGATGGAGGCGCATTATAGGGAGTTCCCGAGCGACCGCAACCGAAAAGTTGCAAAAAGATGACTGACTGCTGTATTCCCCAGCAAAACCCCGCTTTATACCCTTTTACACACAGACTTATCCACAATACAACGCGTAAGCTTCATAAGAACCCACGGATTGAGGGGGATAATCAACTATACTATTGGCAAATATTTTCCCTGACAGACAATATCCATGATCACACAACGCCTCACCCGAGACTGGCGCATTCCTGGCGCTGGCCTCATGACGCTGCTACTCCTTATTGCGGGCTTCACTCTGCACGCACACTGGGGGGCTTTCATCCAATGGTGTCTTGCTACGCAAATCACCCTGCACCGTTATCTGGTGATGTACCTGTTGCAGCTTAATAACCATCAGTACAGCGGTGGCTTATGGCTATTAACCGGCGCGTTCTTCTATGGCGTACTTCACGCTATCGGGCCGGGGCACGGCAAATTCATTGTCACTACCTATCTCAGTACAAATAAAGAGAGCGAACTGGCTGCCCGGGTCGTGCCTTTTTTTGGCAGTATGCTGCAGGGCGTCAGCGCCATTCTGTTTGTCTTTATTCTGGCGGTGGGCTTTAACCTGGCGTCCGGGGATATCAGTACCAGCCGCTGGTATGTCGAGAAGATAAGCGCGGTCCTCATTGGCGCATTCGGCGCGTTTATCATTTACCAGGCGCTGAAAAGCCTGCGCCCGCGCAGGATGGCAATCTCCGCCATCACGCCCCTTCACCAGCATGATGAACATTGTGGCTGCGGCCATCACGGCGTAGGGGCAGACCTTGCGCAGGGTGACTGGAAAACCCGTCTGGGTGTAATTCTGGCGATCGGCGCGCGTCCGTGCAGTGGGGCCATTATGATCCTGATGTTTTCGAATGCGCTGGGCATCGTCACCTGGGGAATGGCCGCGGTAATGACCATGTCGCTGGGAACCGCGCTGTCGATTATGGGGCTATCGCTGGCCGTGCGTTACGCCCGCGAGCGCACGGTCGCCTGGTTTGGCGGCGGCGCCTCGCTGAAGTGGCTGGTTCCGGCGGTCAAGATTGCTGGCGGGATTGTTCTGATCCTGTTTGCGACCATCCTGTTCCTGACGGTGATCCCCATCAGCGCCAATGGCGATTACATCGCAGCAGGATGCTAATAAAAGAAAACCCGCCAGCGGCGGGTTTTTTGATTACTCGTTGATGCGTGGATGTTGGTCCACCAGTCGGGAGCGTTTTTTCTGCAGTTCTTCAATCTCTGCGTCAATATCTTCAATCTTCTGCTCGACGTTATCGTAATGCTCGCGCAGGATCTCTTTCGCTTCCTGAATATCCGATGCCGCAGGCGTCGCCCCTTTCAGAGGACGGTTCGCCGTCTCCTTCATGGTAATACCCGTAATCAAACCAATCACCGCGATAACCATCAGGTAATAAGCGGGCATCATCAGGTTTTGCGTGCTTTCCACCAGAGAGGCGGCAAGCGTCGGCGTCAGACCGGCAATCAGAACCGAGATGTTAAAGGCCGCCGCCAGCGCACTGTAGCGAATATGCGTCGGGAACATGGCCGGTAGTGTAGAGGCCATCACCCCGATGAAGCAGTTGAGGATCACCGCCAGCATCAGCAAGCCGGCAAAAATCAGGCCCAGCACATTGCTGTTAATCAGAATGAATGCCGGAATAGCAAGGGCAAACAGCGCAACGCTACCCAGAATAATGAACGGTCGACGGCCAAAGCGGTCACTCAACAGCCCCATAATCGGTTGCACAAACAGCATACCCACCATGATGGCGATAATGATCAGCACACCGTGGTCTTCCGAGTAGTGCAGGTTATGCGACAGATAGCTCGGCATGTAGGTCAGCAGCATGTAGTAAGTCACGTTCGTGGAGATCACCAGGCCGATACAGACCAGCAGGCTGCGCCAGTGTTTAGTCGCGATCTCTTTAAAGGAGACTTTCGGGCCATCCTGCAGACCTTCGCGGTCACCCTGCTCAAGCTTATCAACGTGCTGCTGGAACGCAGGCGTCTCTTCAAGCGCATGACGCAGGTACAGGCCAATGATCCCCAGCGGCAGCGCGAGGAAGAACGGAATACGCCAGCCCCATTCAAGGAAGTTCGCCTCACCAACCACGGTTGAAATCAGCACCACCACGCCCGCACCCATGACGAACCCGGCAATGGAACCAAAGTCCAGCCAGCTTCCCATGAAGCCACGTTTACGGTCCGGGGAGTACTCTGCAACGAAGATCGAGGCACCGGTATATTCTCCCCCAACGGAGAATCCCTGAGCCATCTTACAGAGCAGCAGCAATATTGGCGCCCAGATGCCAATCGAAGCATAAGACGGGATCAGGCCGATACAGAATGTACTGATCGACATAATGACAATGGTGATGGCCAGGATCTTCTGACGACCATATTTATCACCAAGCATACCGAAGAACAGACCACCCAGCGGGCGAATGAGGAAGGGAACCGAGAACGTACCCAGCGCGGCAATCATCTGCAGGCTGGGGTCAGCGCCGGGGAAGAACACTTTACCTAACGCATAGGCCACGAAGCCGTAGACACCAAAATCGAACCATTCCATCGCATTACCGAGCGAGGCGGCAGTGATCGCTTTACGCAGTTTTGCATCATCGATGATGGTGACGTCGCGAAGCGTGATGGGTTTAATCTTTTTCCTTCTAAGCATAGCTTTCCTCGTAGACTCAGCCCTGTCCATTTCACCGGCCATCTGGTGAACCGTGAAACGGGGATCCGCTCCATGCGAATCGCCTTATTCAAGCGTAGCAGGTTTACTTACATTGACGTTTTACGTCGATACAACCGAACCTGTTGACGCCTGTCTGGGCAGTTAATGACCTTTTTACCCTACCAGCGTTTATATTTGTGATCAACTTCACATATATTTTTCCATATCGTCAACTGAGTTCAATATTTGTCAATTTCCGCCCATCAGCTCTTTCTTATCCACCAAAAAAGAACATGCTCACGCACGTTATTATCGCCTGAACAACAATTCTCAAAACCATACTGCGTCACATCAGATTTACATAAATTTTAAATATTAAAACGCGGTTCGAATATTTACGCCGAATATGTGATAGAGATAACTAAAACGCTGTTTTATTTTCATTGAATCATCATTCCAAAGATCGCATGATAAATCCGAACGCAACGTCCAGCGGGCTTTTGAGCGGCATGAATCAAGAGCGCGCGATTAATTTCCCTGAAAGGATAACGAAGCGCCAGGCTAAGCATCCTTTCAATTAACTGAATTTGTTGATTTTATTTTCGATAGCATTCCGTCCGCCACGCGGGACACGATGTGAGGGTTGTACATGAAGATTAAAGCCACAATAGAACGCATCCCCGGCGGGATGATGCTGGTTCCTCTGGTGCTTGGCGCCATTCTGAATACCCTGGCACCTGATACCGGTGCTTATTTTGGTGGTTTCACAAAAGGAATGATTACGGGAACCGTGCCCATTCTGGCCGTCTGGTTCTTTTGTATTGGAGCATCTATTAACCTGCGGGCAACGGGTACCGTATTACGTAAATCCGGAACGCTGGTTATAACGAAAATTGCGGTTGCCTGGGTTGTGGCAATGGTCTGTGCACTGTTCATTCCGGAGAATGGCATTCAGACCGGATTCTTCGCCGGATTATCCGTTCTGGCCATTGTCTCCGCGATGGATATGACTAACGGTGGGCTCTATGCCAGCCTGATGAACCAGTACGGCACAAAAGAGGAGTCTGGCGCCTTTGTGCTGATGTCTCTGGAGTCCGGTCCGCTGATGACGATGTTGATTCTGGGCTCGGCGGGGCTGGCCTCGTTTGAACCACACCACTTTGTCGGCGCGATCCTGCCTTTCCTGATCGGTTTTGCGCTGGGGAATCTGGACCACGATCTGCGCGATTTCTTCAGCAAAGCCACGCCGGTGCTGATCCCGTTCTTCGGCTTCGCGCTGGGGAATACCATTAACCTGAAGGTGATCCTCGATACCGGTCTGCTGGGTATTGTCCTGGGCGTGGCTGTTATCATTATCACCGGCATTCCGCTGATCATTGCCGATCGCGTAATTGGCGGAGGAAACGGAACGGCAGGTGTAGCCGCCTCTTCAGCCGCCGGGGCCGCCGTGGCGAATCCGGTGATCATTGCCCAGATTAACCCGGCTTTCGAACCGGTTGCGGCCTCGGCAACGGCGCTGGTTGCCGCCAGCGTGATCGTCACCGCCATTCTGGTGCCCATCATCACGGCCCTGTATGCGAAGCGCTTCGGCAATCTCCCCGAGCCGGATACAGAACCGAAAGCGGTAGAGCTTCATCATTAACGCACCGCATAAGACCCCCCTCTCCCCACCGGGTGAGGGGTTCAACCAAAAATTTCTTCCACCATCCCATCCACCAGCCGCTTTGCCGAACAGAGTCTCGGCATACCCAGCGCGACCGTTTGCCAGTTTTGGGTTACTGACCAGCTCACCGGGTGGCTGTCCGCCTGACACCAGTCCCCCAGCCAGCCCAGCATATCTTTATGATCGATGCTCCCCGGCGTAGAGGGGGTTGTGAGCCACTGGTGATAAAAATGGCGGGTAGTGGGAGAAGCATTGATCCCCTGCGCCAGATAATTTGCCGCCATGCTGCGCAGGTTATCCTTGAGCATTGCCGCCACGTCCGCATTCGCCAGACGACAGGCATCGCCAAATGCTCCCCAGCGCAGCTCTTCCAGCACAATGTAGCAACGCCCGGCCAGCGACCAGCCATCATAGTGTCCGGCCCGCCAGCGGGTGAAAATCTGCTCGCTATGATCGCCCGCCTGCACCGTTAACCCACGCTGGGACAACGCCTTTTCTTTATAGGCCGCGCGTTGAAGAAAATGGGAAGAGAGTTCAGCGTACTGCTGAACCAGGCCCGGCGAGGGCTGCGTACGCAGAGAGGTTTGCTGGCGAAGGGCAACCAGTTTATCGGCCATACGCGTCAGCGCGAGATGCCCCGGATCCAGCATGCCGGCCAGCTTTTCCGCCAGCCCCAGGCGCAGAGCCGCATTTTCGTTGAGCATTCCCGCCATTGCCCACGGTCGCAGCCGGGTGTGCGTCATGATCTCCTGCGTCAAACGCTCACGAAACTGCAGCTGTTGCGGCCCCAGATGGGTATGACGCGGCGCGTCTACCCCCTGGACCAGATCGACCATAAATTTAGGATGGATACACTCCAGCATCCGCCCGGGACCGTCCAGTAGCTGTGTTGTCATGGTTGCTCTGCCGCGAAAAGAGTTTGAATATCATCGCGTAACAGTCGGGTATCTTCCTGAATCCACGTCGCAGTCATGATACTTTGTTTCAACAGCTGGCTGAGCGATCGGGTCGAATGCTCATTTTGCTGACGGACTGCGAGGCTATCACGCAAGCTTTCCTGTAACCCGGCAAGGCATAACGAAAATTCTGCAAAGAACGTTGCCATACCCGCCGTAACAGAGACATCGACCTGCGCGGTTAAAGCTTTACGGATTTGTTCATAAAACTGATCAATATGCTGCATAAACTTGTCATGTAGCTGCGCAATATCGATAACGTATCGCGTGCGCGTCGCCACATAATCTTCCCAGCCCCAGCCAGGATTGTTCAGCCAGCGCGACACCGTTTCCCGTACACTTCCCGCAGCCGATGGCTGGCCTGCCGGACGGGTATCCTCCGCGATGGCATCAGTAAACAGCGCCCGCGTATTGAAGTTCAGCTGATTTGCCTGAAATGCCGGGAAACTGATCCGCGCCCGGAAACCGGCATGGCTGAGCTGCTCTTTAATACGCAGCTCAATGGGCCGCATCGCCTCATTCAGCGAACGCGCCAGCGTAGACTCCAGCTGATCGAAGCGAAGCGCCAGCTCCCGGCTGATTTTCGTCTGTGCGTCCAGCATGACCTGCTCGCAGGCGGAGCGGATGCTGTTCAGTACCGTTTGCGCCTGCCTCTCATCATCCAGCACCAGCTGCGTCAGCGCCTCCGGTGCATCCTGCCGATGATTCAGCGGATCAATACCTGCCAAATCAAGTAGCGTGTGGCCGTTGAAGATATGGCCAATCGCCTGCTGAAGGGCTCCTTTCTGCAACGCCATAAAATCGTCAGTGGCGTGGAGGGCCTGCTCCACTTCGTGTTTGACTTCTTCGCTGGCCACGCGCTGCCGTGTCTGCAACAGAGCCATATCCTCTTCAAGACGCGTAATATTTAGCTCCAGCGATTCAAAGGCCACCGTCAGGGCCTGATAGCGAAAATCGAGATACTCTCTGGCATTTTGGGCGTAGTTGAGCAGCTTATGCGACGCCGAACGCAGCGCAAATAACGACGCATTGGCATAGGCGGCGTAAATCAGTTTGCGGATAGGTTGTTCAAATAACGAATCTTCCCACAGCAAATCAGCCGCATGGCGAATATGTTCGATATCATCCAGGTCCGCCGTACGCCAGCGACGCCCCAGCGCGGCCTCGGCAAAGTCCTGTACCCAGCGCTGTTCCTGGTGATCCGGTAGCTGCCCATGGTTCGCCATCTCATAGCGGGCGCGGTTTGCCAGATAGGCCCACATCGACGAAACAGGGTAAATTTGTCCCGGAGAGATGTTCCCTTTCATTAAGGTCCCGGAGATCATCGCCCTGACCTGCTCTTCATCGTCGCTGTTGCGATCCTTCTGGTCGAATTTATTCACCAGCGCATACAAAGGCACCGATTTTCCCGCTACCGAAATGGCCTGACGAACCTCTTCATCAGAAATCGATTTGAGCTGGGTATAGTCCATCACCGCCAGCACAGCGGAGGCGCGGGACAACTGTTCGGTGAGCATTTTTTGCAGATGGGGCTGCCCGGCTTCATTTGGCCCAGGCGTGTCCAGCAGCGTCAGCTGCCCCAGGTGCGCATCCAGACCCGCAAGATGCACAAACTCCACCTCAATCACCGGTATATGTTCTATCGCCGCGTACTCTGAGAATGGGAAGGCCACGTCCAGCGCCTGAGAGAGCCTCACCAGGTCGTTCAGGCTTTTCAGACAATGAAATATCGGCTGCGCCCCAAGGTGGTGCTTCTCGAAAGCCTCGCCTCTTTCAATTCTCTCCAGCAACGTATTCATGTCTTTATCGATTTCCAGACGCTGCGCCAGCTTACCGCGATCGTCATCGCAGAGCTTTTTCTGTAGCAGTTGGATCAAATCATCAATGGGAGAGACATGCGTAAAATGCAGTACCGGCTCTTTCTGGCCCGGCGTATGACGAATAAGGGTCGGAAGCGCCGTCATCGGACGGTTGCGGTTGGGCAACACTTCGGTGCCTACAATCGCATTAATGGTGGTCGATTTCCCCGCCTTCATGGTTCCAACAATAGCCAGCACCATTTCCAGACGGGTTATTTTGCGCAATTCACTATTCAGCATCGCCTGCTGTGCTTCGACACCACGCGCGCTAAAATGCAAAGGTAAAACGTTGTTCTTTTCACCCGTAATGGCCGTCGCGGTACTCTCCAGCATCGCTATCGGCATTGATTTCAAGGTATCAAGGTTTTGCAGGGCGAGTTGTAGCAACCGTTCTGCTTCCTGGCTTAATTCAAAAATTGTCTGTGTGTGCATGATAAAAGCCTTTCCTTAACGCAAATTTATTACTTTTATTAAGCCACCGGGTTTTAATTATGTTTTTCGGCTTATATGATCACGTGTGGAAAACATGTTCACCGAAATATAACTGATTGAAGACAATCAGAAATAAATCGCTATCCTTGCATGGCGTGAAAAGCTTTTCTCCTGACCTGATAGTCAAAAGATAAAAAGCGTAGCCCATTTTTAAGAAACTTCAGGATATATCATCATTATTTACCCACCTAAAAAGAGAGGGAATGGTTCAGCGTCATAACAGATGTACGACGACGAAAACCGGCGATAAATAACAATGTGTCGCTTCACCTTATCCGAAATGGCGGAACGTAGCAATTTGCCGCAATAAAATATTCGATATATTCAGTGTCAATTCTTCCCAACACGTTAATGGCGTTAGCATCGCTTAACCGACTGACAGAAAGTGTCACCCGCCACACGCTTTTCGGTTTTTTTTTATTAAACAATATCACCGACAATCGTGTGGATTTGCGTTATACTTGCCCTCTTTTTCGGCGCTCTGCCGTCATTTTGCTGGCACTTTCCAGCGTGTTAAGCACTTTTTTGAGGATACCCCCGATGCAACTTCCACACTGCCCGAAATGCAATTCTGAATACACCTATGAAGATAATGGCATGTTCATTTGCCCGGAATGCGCCCACGAATGGAACGACGCAGAGCCGTCACAGGATGCTGACGTGCTGATTGTAAAAGATGCTAACGGTAACCTGCTGGCAGATGGCGACAGCGTCACCGTCGTCAAAGACCTGAAGGTTAAAGGCAGCTCTTCCATGCTGAAGATCGGGACCAAAGTGAAGAATATCCGTCTGGTTGAAGGCGATCATAATATCGACTGCAAAATTGACGGTTTTGGTCCAATGAAACTGAAATCTGAGTTTGTGAAAAAGAACTGATTTACCCGCCCGGTGGCGCTTCGCTTACCGGGCACACACCCACTACACTTAATGGGCTTTTCTTACGTGAGGTAAAGATTATGCCGTTAAGTCCCTACATCTCTTTCGCCGGCAACTGTGCAGAGGCAACCGCCTTTTATCAGCAGGCCGTCGGCGCAGAACTCCTCTATAAAATCACCTTCGGCGAAATGCCAAAAAGCGAGAGCAGCGAAGAAGGCTGCCCGTCTGGCATGCAGTTCCCGGACTCCGCTATAGCCCACTCCAACGTTCGCATTGCGGGCAGCGATATCATGATGAGCGATGGCCTGCCGCCGGGCAGTAAGGCGCAGTATGCCGGATTCACGCTAGTTCTCGACACACAGGATGTCAATGAAGGCAAACGCTGGTTCGACAATCTCGCGGATGGCGGAAATATTGAAATGGCCTGGCAGGAGACCTTCTGGGCGCACGGTTTCGGTAAGGTCACCGACAAATACGGCGTGCCGTGGATGATTAACGTCGTGAAGCAACAAAGTTCGTAGGCCGGATAAGCGCAGCGCATCCGGCAACAACCCCGGGTGGCGCTGCGCTGACCGGGCCTGGAAAGATTGTCATCGTTTTCACTTCAACTCTTCAAACTCCCGCAACCTGCACTTAACCCAAATGTCATATTGATGCGCCAGCATGAGGCCACATTTATTGTGAGGCCCAGCATATGCAAACCGTCATCCGCGTCGAGAAACTGAGCAAGACCTTTCATCACAACAAGGCTCTGCACGCCGTTGATCTGACCGTCCAGCAGGGCGACATGGTAGCGCTGCTGGGGCCATCCGGTTCAGGTAAATCCACCCTTCTGCGTCACTTAAGCGGCCTGATTACCGGCGATAGCATCCCGGAAAGCCACGTCGAACTGCTGGGCAACACCGTACAGCGCGCAGGGCGACTGGCGCGGGATATCCGCAAAAGCCGCGCGCAGACAGGCTGCATCTTCCAGCAATTTAATCTGGTAAATCGACTGACGGTGCTGGAGAACGTGCTGATTGGCGCGCTCGGCAGCACCCCATTCTGGCGCACCTGTCTGCGCTGGTTCTCCCCATTACAGAAGCAAGAGGCGTTGCGGGCACTCACCCGCGTAGGCATGGCGCACTTCGCCCATCAGCGCGTCTCCACCCTCTCCGGTGGACAACAGCAGCGCGTGGCCATCGCCCGTGCCCTGATGCAGAAAGCGAAAATCATCCTTGCCGACGAGCCCATCGCCTCGCTGGATCCGGAATCCGCCCGCATCGTGATGGAAACCCTGCATGACATTAACCAGAACGACGGCATCACCGTGGTGGTGACGCTGCATCAGGTGGATTACGCCCTGCGCTACTGCGAGCGCATTGTCGCCCTGCGTCAGGGACATGTGTTCTTTGATGGCGCAAGCCACCAGTTTGATAACGAACGTTTTGACCATCTCTACCGCAGCATTAACCGTGTCGAAGAGAACGCGAAGGCTGCATAACGTCCCCACTACGAGGAATGGAAATGAGCTATAAAACGGTTGCCGCGCTGGCTTTCACCAGCATGTTCAGCATCAGCACCCTGTTAAGCCCTGCGTACGCCGAGGAGCAGGAAAAAGCGCTGAACTTTGGCATTATTTCGACGGAATCACAGCAGAACCTGAAGCCTCAGTGGGAACCCTTCCTGAAAGATATGGAAACCAAACTGGGGATCAAAGTAAACGCCTTCTTCGCCCCGGACTACGCGGGCATCATCCAGGGGATGCGCTTTAACAAAGTGGACATCGCCTGGTATGGCAACCTCTCCGCCATGGAAGCGGTGGATCGTGCAAACGGCCAGGTCTTTGCCCAGACCGTTGCTGCAGATGGCTCTCCGGGTTACTGGAGCGTGCTGATCGTCAACAAAGACAGCCCGATCAATAACCTCAACGATATGCTCGCCAAACGCAAAGAACTGACCTTCGGCAACGGCGATCCAAACTCCACTTCAGGCTTCCTGGTGCCGGGCTATTACGTCTTCGCCAAAAACAATGCCTCTGCCAGCGACTTCAAGCGCACCGTCAATGCCAGCCATGAAACCAACGCCCTGGCCGTGGCCAACAAGCAGGTGGACGTCGCCACCAACAACACCGAAAACCTCGACAAGCTGAAGACCTCCGCACCGGACAAGCTAAAAGAGCTGAAGGTGATCTGGAAATCCCCTCTTATCCCGGGAGACCCGATTGTCTGGCGCAAAAACCTCTCTGAAGGCACCAAGGACAAGGTGTACGACTTCTTTATGACCTACGGCAAAACGCCGGAAGAGAAAGCCGTGCTGACGCGTCTGGGCTGGGCACCGTTCCGCCCGTCGAGCGACCTGCAGCTGGTCCCGATTCGCCAGCTGGCGCTGTTTAAAGAGATGCAGGGCGTGAAGGACAACAAGGGGCTTAAAGACGAGGAGAAGACCAGCAAAGTGGCAGCTATTCAGGCCCAGCTGGAAGACCTGGACCGCCTGACCGCCGCGCTCGGTGCAATGACCAGTGTGAATAAAGCGGTGCAGTAACTAAAGTCCCCTCTCCCTTGAGGGAGAGGGTTAGGGTGAGGGGGAAATGCGCACGCTGATGCCCTCACCCCGGCCCTCTCCCACGGGGAGAGGGAGAATACACAAAGGAGTCAACATGCAAACCATCACCCTCCCACCGCCGAAACGCAGCTGGTTCTCGCTATTTAGCTGGGCCATCCTGCTGGCGGTGCTGGTTATCTCCTGGAAGGGCGCGGAGATGGATCCGCTGCTGCTGTTTAAAGACGCCGGTAACATGGCCACCTTCGCTGCCGACTTCTTCCCGCCCGATTTTAGCCAGTGGCAGGACTATCTCGGCGAAATGGCTGTCACCCTGCAAATCGCCGTCTGGGGGACCGCCCTGGCCGTCATCCTCTCCATTCCGTTTGGCCTGATGAGCGCGGAAAACATCGTTCCGTGGTGGATTTATCAGCCGATGCGCCGCCTGATGGACGCCTGCCGCGCCATTAACGAAATGGTGTTCGCGATGCTGTTCGTGGTCGCCGTGGGTCTGGGGCCGTTTGCGGGGGTGATGGCGCTGTTCATCCACACCACCGGCGTGCTCTCCAAGCTGCTTTCCGAAGCCGTGGAAGCCATTGAACCCGGCCCGGTCGAAGGTATTCGCGCCACCGGCGCCAACAAAATTGAAGAGATCCTTTACGGCGTGCTGCCCCAGGTCATGCCGCTGCTGATCTCCTATTCGCTCTACCGCTTCGAATCTAACGTCCGTTCCGCCACCGTCGTCGGCATGGTCGGCGCAGGCGGCATTGGCGTCACTCTGTGGGAGGCGATCCGCGGTTTCCAGTTCCAGCAAACCTGCGCCCTGATGGTACTCATCATCATCACCGTCAGCCTGCTGGATTTCCTCTCTCAACGTTTGCGTAAGCACTTCATCTGAGAAGCGAGGCTTTGATTGGTATGCACTTATCCAGACATCCGACCAGTTATCCTACCCGCTGGCAAGAGATTGCAGCAAAGCTCGAAGTGGAGCTGCGCACCCATTATCGCTGCGGAGACTACCTGCCAGCCGAACAGCAGCTTGCAGACCGCTATGAAGTGAATCGCCACACCCTGCGCCGCGCCATCGATCAGCTGGTTGAGCGTGGATGGGTACAGCGCCGTCAGGGCGTCGGCGTGCTGGTGCTGATGCGCCCGTTCGATTACCCGCTCAATGCCCAGGCGCGCTTTAGTCAGAACCTGCTCGACCAGGGAAGCCATCCCACCAGCGAAAAACTGCTCTCCGTGCTGCGTCCGGCCTCCAGCCATGTAGCCGATGCGCTGGGTATTCAGGAGGGCGACAACGTTGTGCATCTGCGCACCCTGCGCCGGGTCAATGGCGTGGCGGTCTGCCAGATAGATCACTACTTCAGCGACCTGAGCCTCTGGCCGGTGCTGCAACACTTCTCCAGCGGTTCACTGCATGACTTTTTGCAGGACGCCACGGGTCTTGTGCTCAAACGTACCCAGACGCGTATCAGCGCCCGCCGCGCGCAGGCGAAAGAGAGCAAGGTGCTGGAGATCCCCAACATGGCTCCGCTGCTCTGCGTGCGTACCCTCAACCACCGTGACGGCGAGATCAACGCGACGGAGTACTCCGTCAGCCTGACCCGCGCCGACATGATTGAATTCACCATGGAGCACTGAATGCATTTCGACACCTCCACCCGTCAGCGCTGGATGCGCGTCCTGGCCCATAGCCAGCCTGCTGCACTGGCGAGCCGCATGAACGCGCTTAACCTGACGCCAGACTATGAAACGCTCCGCGCGCCGGAAATCGGCCTGGTACAGATCCAGGCAAGAATGGGCGGCACCGGGGAGCGCTTTTTCGCCGGTGATGCCGCCCTCACCCGCGCGGTCATTCGTCTGAGCAGCGGCACGCTGGGTTACAGCTACGTGCTCGGTCGCGATAAACCGCACGCCGAGCGCTGCGCGGTGATCGACGCCCTGCTGCAGGAACAACCCCATTTCCAGACCCTGATGGAAACCCTGATTGCCCCGCTGGAAGCCGACCTCGCCGCGCGCACTGCCGCACGTCAGGCGCAAGTCAATACCAGCCGGGTCGACTTCTTTACGCTTGTTCGCGGAGATAACGCATGACGCTTCAACCCGCTTTTACCCTGGCTGTCCAGGATGCCCAACACAGTTTTCGTCGCCTGCTGAAAGCCATGAGCGAGCCTGGCGTGATTGTCTCCCTGCATCAGCTCTCCCAGGGCTGGCTGCCGCTGAACCTGGCGACCACCAGCGTACTGCTGACTCTCGCCGACAACGATACGCCGGTGTGGCTTTCGGGGACGTTATCCAATGACATCGCCAGCCAGAATCTGCGTTTTCACACTAACGCCCCGCTGGTTGAGCAGCCCCGTCAGGCAGTGTTTGCCGTTGCCGATGAGCAAATCAGCCATGAGCAGCTCAATGCCCTGAGTGAAGGCAGCGCGGTGGCACCGGAGACCAGCGCCACGCTGATCCTGCAGGTCGCCAGCCTGAGCGGTGGTCGCATGCTGCGCCTGACCGGGGCGGGGATTGCCGACGAACGCATGGTCGCGCCACAGCTGCCGGAGTGCATTATTCATGAACTGACCGAACGCCCGCATCCGTTCCCGCTGGGCATTGATCTGATCCTGACCTGCGGCGAGCGCCTGCTGGCGATCCCGCGAACCACCCACGTGGAGGTGTGCTGATGTACGTTGCCGTCAAAGGGGGCGAGAAGGCCATCGCCGCCGCCCATGCGCTGCAGGCGCACAGACGACGGGGTGATGAACAGC
This sequence comes from Enterobacter cloacae complex sp. 382A5, assembly GCF_050031095.1. Lineage (NCBI taxonomy): Bacteria > Pseudomonadati > Pseudomonadota > Gammaproteobacteria > Enterobacterales > Enterobacteriaceae > Enterobacter > Enterobacter cloacae complex sp. 382A5. The sequence goes on along the minus strand of NZ_JBLGVK010000001.1, from coordinate 374,659 downwards.
TTCCCGAGCTGAGCGTCGCCCAGATTGAGCAGCAGTTGAACCTGGCAGTGGATCGGGTGATGACCGAAGGCGGCGTGGCCGACCGCGAGCTGGCGGCGCTGGCGCTGAAGCAGGCCAGCGGCGACAACGTCGAGGCCATCTTTCTGCTGCGCGCCTGGCGCACCACCGTTCCCCGCCTGGCGGTGAGCGAGCCGGTCAATACGGCAGAAATGCGCCTGGAGCGGCGAATTTCCGCCGTTTATAAAGATATTCCCGGCGGCCAGCTCCTTGGCCCTACGTACGATTACACCCACCGCCTGCTGGATTTCACCCTGCTGGCGAACGGCGAAACGCCGCCGCTCAGCACCACGGAGACCGGGCAGGAAGCGTCTCCGCACGTCTTTAGCCTGCTGGCGAAGCAGGGTCTGGCAAAGGCCGAAGAAGAGACCGGAGCACAACCCGACGACATCACCCGCACGCCTCCCGTTTACCCCTGTTCACGCTCGTCTCGCCTGCAGCAGCTGATGCGCGGGGACGAAGGCTATCTGCTGGCGCTGGCCTATTCAACGCAGCGCGGCTACGGGCGTAACCACCCGTTTGCAGCGGAGATCCGCAGCGGCTATCTCGACGTCGAAATCATCCCCGAAGAGCTGGGTTTTGCTGTGAACGTCGGTGAACTGCTAATGACCGAGTGTGAAATGGTGAATGGTTTTGTCGCACCTGACGACGACACCCCACACTTTACCCGCGGTTACGGGCTGGTCTTTGGCATGAGCGAGCGTAAAGCCATGGCGATGGCGCTGGTTGACCGCGCCCTGCAGGCGCCGGACTACGGCGAACAGATTTCCGGCCCGGCACAGGACGAAGAGTTCGTGCTGGCCCATGCGGATAACGTCGAGGCGGCGGGCTTTGTTTCGCACCTCAAGCTGCCGCATTACGTTGACTTCCAGGCCGAACTGGAACTGCTGAAACGTCTGCAACGGGAGCGTGAAAATGGCTAACCTAAGCGGCTACAACTTTGCTTATCTGGACGAGCAAACCAAACGCATGATCCGCCGCGCCATCCTGAAAGCGGTCGCTATCCCCGGCTATCAGGTGCCGTTTGGTGGTCGTGAAATGCCGATGCCTTACGGCTGGGGCACCGGGGGCATTCAGCTTACCGCCAGCGTCATCGGTGAGTCAGACGTGCTGAAGGTCATCGACCAGGGAGCCGACGACACCACCAACGCCGTGTCGATTCGCAACTTCTTTAAGCGCGTGACGGGCGTCAACACCACCGAAAAAACCGAAGATGCGACGCTTATCCAGACCCGCCACCGCATTCCCGAAACGCCGCTCACTGAAGATCAGATTTTGATTTTCCAGGTGCCGATCCCGGAGCCGCTGCGCTTTATCGAGCCGCGCGAAACCGAAACCCGCACCATGCACGCCCTGGAAGAGTACGGGGTGATGCAGGTGAAGCTGTATGAAGATATCGCCCGCTTCGGCCATATCGCCACCACCTACGCCTACCCGGTGAAGGTCAACGGGCGCTACGTGATGGATCCGTCGCCGATCCCGAAATTCGACAACCCGAAAATGGACATGATGCCTGCCCTGCAGCTGTTCGGTGCCGGGCGCGAAAAGCGTATCTACGCCGTCCCGCCCTACACCCGCGTGGAGAGTCTCGATTTCGATGACCACCCGTTCACGGTGCAGGAATGGGACGAGCCGTGCGCCATCTGCGGCTCGAAGCACAGCTATCTGGATGAAGTGGTGCTGGATGACACGGGCAAACGAATGTTTGTCTGCTCCGACACCGATTACTGCCGCCAACAGAGCGAGGCGAACAGCCAATGAAACCGCTGCTTTCAGTGAACAACCTGACCCACCTTTACGCGCCGGGCAAAGGCTTCAGCGACGTCTCGTTCGAGCTGTGGCCGGGCGAGGTGCTGGGAATTGTCGGTGAATCCGGCTCGGGCAAAACCACCCTGCTGAAGTCCATCTCCGCGCGCCTGGCCCCGCAGAACGGCGAGATTTTGTATGAGGGTGCCTCCCTCTATGGCATGAGTGAGGCTGAACGTCGCCGCCTGCTGCGCACCGAATGGGGCGTGGTACATCAGCATCCGCTGGACGGGCTGCGTCGTCAGGTCTCGGCGGGAGGCAATATCGGCGAACGGCTGATGGCGACCGGCGCGCGGCACTACGGCAACATCCGGGAAACCGCACAGCGCTGGCTGACCGATGTGGAGATCCCCGCCTCGCGCATCGACGATTTGCCCACCACCTTCTCCGGCGGCATGCAGCAGCGCCTGCAGATCGCCCGTAACCTGGTCACCCACCCGAAGCTGGTGTTTATGGATGAACCCACCGGTGGGCTGGACGTCTCCGTGCAGGCGCGCCTGCTCGACCTGCTGCGCGGTCTGGTGGTGGAGCTAAACCTGGCGGTGGTGATTGTCACCCATGATCTGGGCGTCGCTCGCCTGCTGGCAGACCGTCTGCTGGTAATGAAGCAGGGTCAGGTGGTGGAAAGTGGGTTAACCGACCGCGTGCTCGACGATCCGCTCCATCCTTACACCCAGTTGCTGGTGTCATCCGTGTTGCAGAATTGAGGGCGCCACCCGGTAAAACGAACGCCGTACCTTGTAGGCCGGGTAAGCGAAGCGCCACCCGGCAAGAAAACGCCACGAGGCCAAAATGATCCACGTAGAAAACGTAAGTAAAACCTTTGTGCTCCACCAGCAAAACGGCGTGCGTCTGCCGGTGCTGCAAAATGCCTCTCTGAAGGTGAACAGCGGCGAATGCGTGGTGCTGCACGGCCACTCCGGCAGCGGAAAATCCACCCTGCTGCGCTCCCTGTACGCCAACTATCTGCCGGACGAGGGGCACATTCATATTCGCCACGCCGATGAATGGGTCGACCTGGTTCAGGCCCCCGCGCGTAAGGTGCTGGAAGTTCGCCGCTCGACGATCGGCTGGGTGAGCCAGTTTCTGCGGGTGATCCCGCGGATCTCCGCTCTGGATGTGGTCATGCAGCCGCTGCTGGATCTCGGCGTGCCGCGCGAAACCTGCGCCGCCAAAGCCGCCAGCCTGCTGACGCGCCTCAATGTGCCCGAGCGCCTCTGGCATCTTGCCCCGTCGACCTTTTCCGGCGGCGAGCAGCAGCGCGTGAATATCGCTCGCGGGTTTATCGTCGACTACCCGATTTTACTTCTTGATGAACCCACCGCTTCGCTCGACAGCAAAAACAGCGCGGCAGTGGTGGAACTGATCGAACAGGCCAAAGCGCGCGGCGCGGCGATCGTCGGGATCTTCCACGACGAGAGCGTTCGCAACCGCGTGGCGGACAGATTGCACCCGATGGGGACAAACGTATGATTATCAATAACGTCAGGCTGGTGCTGGAAGATGAGGTCATCGACGGCTCGATTGAGATCCGCGACGGCGCGATCCGCGCGTATGCCGAAACCCGAAGCCATTTGCCCGAAGCGATGGACGGCGAAGGCGGCTGGCTGCTGCCAGGGCTGATTGAGCTGCACACCGATAATCTGGATAAATTCTTCACCCCACGGCCGAAGGTGGACTGGCCCGCCCATTCGGCAATGAGCAGCCACGACGCGCTGATGGTTGCCAGCGGCATCACCACCGTGCTGGATGCGGTGGCGATTGGTGACGTACGCGACGGCGGCGATCGGCTGGAGAATCTGGAAAAGATGATCAACGCCGTGGAAGAGACGCAAAAGCGCGGTCTTAACCGCGCCGAACATCGCCTGCACCTGCGCTGCGAGTTGCCGCATCATACCACCCTGCCGCTGTTTGAAAAGCTGGTAGACCGCGAGCCAGTGTCGCTGGTCTCGTTGATGGACCACTCGCCGGGGCAGCGCCAGTTCGCCAGCCTCGAAAAATACCGCGAGTATTACCAGGGCAAATATTCACTTAACGATGTGGAGATGGCGCGCTACGAGGAAGAGCAGCTGGCGCTGGCGGCACAGTGGTCACAGCCGAACCGTGTTTCGATTGCCGCAATGTGCCGGGACCGTAGCATCGCGCTGGCCAGCCATGATGATGCCACGCACGATCATGTCCGCGAATCCCACCAGCTTGGCAGCGTGATCGCTGAATTTCCTACCACGTTTGAGGCGGCAGAAGCCTCCCGCGCACACGGCATGAACGTGCTGATGGGGGCACCGAATATTGTGCGCGGCGGCTCGCATTCCGGCAACGTGGCGGCAAGCAAACTCGCCTCGCTCGGCCTACTGGATATTCTCTCTTCCGACTACTACCCCGCCAGCCTGCTGGACGCCGCCTTCCGCGTCGCGGATGACGACAGCAACCGCTTCACGCTGCCGGAGGCAATTCGCCTGGTAACGAAGAACCCGGCATCGGCGCTTAATCTTCACGACCGGGGCGAGATAGCCGAAGGAAAACGGGCGGATCTGGTGCTGGCCCACCGTAAGGGCGAGCACATCCATATCGACCACGTCTGGCGTCAGGGAAAACGGGTGTTCTGATGGGAAGAGTCATCTGGTTAATGGGGCCCTCCGGCTCCGGGAAGGACAGCCTGCTGTCCGCCTTACGGCAGCGGGAACACCCGCGGCTGCTGGTCGCACATCGCTATATTACCCGGGCGGCGAATGCCGGTAGTGAAAACCATATCGCCCTGAGCGAACAGGAATTTTTCACTCGCGCCGGGCAGAATCTGCTGGCGCTCAGCTGGCACGCCAACGGCTACTACTACGGGATCGGCATTGAGATCGACCTGTGGCTACACGCGGGTTTTGACGTGCTGGTCAACGGCTCCCGTGCGCATCTGCCCCAGGCACGCGCCAGGTATGCCTCGGCGCTGCTGCCGGTCTGTCTGCAGGTTTCGCCGGATGTCCTGCGCAGCCGCCTGCAAAGCCGCGGACGCGAAAGCGAAAAAGAGATCGCGCAGCGGCTCGAACGCGCAGCGCGCTATACCCCGGCGGATTGCCACATCCTCAACAACGACGGAAGTTTGCTACAGTCAGTCGATAACGTTTTATCGCTTATCCGTCAGAAGGAGAAACAGCATGCCTGACTGCACGCTTCGCCCCGCCACCGCCGATGATGCGCAAATCGTTTACGCGCTGATCTGCGAGTTAAAACAGGCCGAATTTGATCATCAGGCGTTCCACGCCGGGTATCTGGCCAATCTGCAGGACCACAATATGCGTTATCAGCTGGCAGAGCTGAATGGACAGGTGGTGGGTATGATTGGCCTGCATATGCAGTTTCACCTGCACCACGCCAGATGGATCGGCGAAATCCAGGAGCTGGTGGTGATGCCCGAGGCGCGTGGTCTTAAAGTGGGGAGCCAACTGCTGGCATGGGCAGAGGACACCGCGCGCCAGGCGGGCGCGGAACTGACGGAGCTCTCCACCAGCGTCCGGCGGCTGGACGCCCACCGTTTTTATGTTCGTGAAGGGTATACGCAGAGCCATTTTCGTTTCACCAAACCGTTGTAGAGGTGCACGATGAGTCTGACCATCACGTTAACGGGCACCGGCAGTGCCCAGCTGGTCCCGGTCTTTGGCTGCGATTGCGCGGCATGCCGCCGGGCACGTCTGCAGGAGAATTATCGTCGTCGGCCCTGTAGCGCGGCCGTCAAATTCAATGACGCGGTGACGCTACTGGACGCGGGTATTCCGCACCTGATGGACGACTGGCCAGCCGGCAGCTTTCAGCAGTTTTTGCTGACCCACTACCATATGGATCACGTTCAGGGGCTGTTTCCCCTGCGCTGGGGCGTTGGCGCGACGATCCCCGTTTACGGCCCGCCGGATGAAGCCGGATGTGACGATCTCTTCAAACACCCGGGCATTCTGGATTTCAGCCATACGCTGGAGCCGTTTGTTATGTTTGAGCTGCAGGGCCTGCGGGTGACGCCGCTGCCGCTCAACCACTCGAAGCTCACCTTTGGTTATCTGCTGGAGTCCGCCCACAGCCGCGTGGCGTGGCTTTCTGATACTGCCGGATTGCCGGAGAAAACGGTGAAATTTCTGCTCAACAACCAGCCACAGGCGATGATCATCGACTGTAGCCATGAACCGCGCCCGCAGACGCCGCGCAACCATTGCGATTTAAACACCGTGGTGGCACTGAACGAGGTGATTGGCTGCCCGCAGGTGATCCTGACCCATATCAGCCATCAGTTTGACGAGTGGATGATGGATAACCCGCTGCCGGACGGCATCGAAGCGGGATATGACGGCATGGTGTTGGTGCTGGATTAGGTTTTCTCCCTCTCCCGTGGGAGAGGGTTGAGGTGAGGGCAACAGGCCGCACTTAACCGCGATCGTAATCGTCTTCTAACCGCCGCTCATCCTCTTCCAGGCGTCGTCTGTCGTCATCAAGCTGGCGCTGGCGCTCGTCTAAACGGCGGCGTCTGTCTTCAAGCTGCCGACGGCGGTCGTCATACTGACGGCTATCAATGCGACGGTCATCGTCATAACGATCGTCATCATCGTTGCTACGGCTGCTGCCGGGGTTATAGGCATCGTTGATCGCCTGCTGAATGTTGCCAATGGCATCATCAATCACATCGGCATGCGCCAGTTGGCTGGAGAGTGACAGCAGACCAAATAACAGAGCGGTAGAGTAACGTTTCATAAGGCCAGACTCGCAGGTGAACTGGCCTTACGGTAATTAACCGCAAACGGGAGAGGTAGCGGAGGAATCTCAAATTCTTTAGCGAGGCGACGCTTCCATTATTTGACGCACTCGCTGTTTATTCTCTGCGACCAGCACAATCCCGGAGCATTTTTGGTCCGGAGAATGACTCCAGATGCGGTCTTCAGGAATACATCCTCCGTCATATATCACCTTGCTGCCATCATAAGGCCAGAATGCTCCCTGCTCTGTGTCGAGTACAAAAACAGCGATTTGGTCGGATTCACGGGCTATTTTCTGCCAGAGCATCTTTCCACCCTCATATTGCTCGAAGTCGCTGATTAAGGTCACGCCGCAATGTAAGACCAACGCTTCATAGAGACGAGTCGCCAGCCCTTTGTCTCGTTCGGCAGGATCGACGCAAATGCCTTCTACCTGGACAACGCGAGTATCTTCCCAGCATCGTTCGACTGCGATAATGTCCTTTCCCAGATGGGCTTTATGCTGTAAATCCAGAGCAGCAACAACCCGATGTCGGGGAACGCCATCAAAGGTTTCGATATCTGCTTCAATAATTGCAGCCCGGGGCGTCTGGCTATCATAAATGACATGTAACACCCGGCCGGAGAGTTCAAATTCATCTACGAGCGTAAATGACCTGGCAACCGTATTCGGGCTGTACGTTGTAGGCATCACGATCATTTGTGAGTCCCCTCTTGTGAGTACCGGCATAATTCCCTTTATATCTTAATCCGCTAAATTTTGCGCAGATTAGCATCGCCGACTTTACTCAGGCTCTTGATGAAATCCTAAATTCGCTGTTTAAGCGCTGATTTTCCGCAGCGCCTGCGCCAGCTGTACGCGGGTAAACGGTTTGCGCAGTAGCGCTACATCCGGCAGCTGCGGGTTGTGCGTCGGACGTAAATCCTGACCGCTGATCAACAACACCGGCAGCTGCGGGTAGTGGCTGCGCACGTGGTTAATCACCTCCGCCCCGCTCAGGCTGCCCGGCAGCATCAGATCACTGATAAACATGCCGATATCCGGCGAGGCCGCCAGCATGTTCAGTGCCTGCTCACCGCTTTCCGCTTCAAGGGTCAGGTAGCCAAGCTGATGCAGTTGCTCGCACAGGGTCTGACGAACATCGGCCTCATCTTCCAGGACCAGCACCAGCCGTTCGTTTTCAGCGGATGCGGTGGCAGAGTGCGTTTCATCTTCAGGGACGACGGGCAGCGTTGAGCGCGGCAGATGGAGCCGCACGGTGGTGCCTTGTCCCGGCGCGCTTTCAATTTCGACGCGGCCGCCGGACTGACGCACAAAACCGTACACCATCGACAGCCCTAAACCACTGCCACTGCCGGTCTGCTTGGTGGTGAAGAACGGCTCGAACACCCGGGATTTGACCTCCTGCGTCATACCGCTGCCGCGGTCGATCACCTCCAGCGCCACCATATCCTGCCTGCGTCCGTCGCTGCGAGTGACGCGCTGATTCCACGTGCGGATCTTAATCACGCCCGTCTGCCCCTCCATCGCGTCGCGGGCGTTCATCACCAGGTTGATAATGGCGTTTTCGAGCTGGCCAACGTCTATCCACGCCGGCCAGGCCGGGGATTGAGCCTCTATCTCCAGGCTCAGGGTGGCGGGCAAGGAGTGGCGCATCAGCTCTCTGAGATTCTCCAGCAGCGGTTTCATCTCTACCGCATGCGGAGTCAGGGATTGCTTGCGGGAAAAAGCCAGCAGACGCTGGGTCAGCAACGCACCGCGCTCGGCAGCATTGAGCGCGCGGGCGATACGTGGGGCATCACTGGAGTCGGGATCGGTCAGCTCCAGGCTACCGATTATCACCGCCAGCAGGTTGTTGAAATCATGTGCCAGCCCGCCCGTCAGTTGACCAACGGCCTTCATCTTCTGGCTGTGCAGCAGCGCCTCCTCCAGTCCCTGACGCTCGATGCGGTCGATCTCCATCTGGGAGGTTTTCTCTTTCAGCAGGCGGGTGGTGTGCTCCAGCGAGGCGGTATTGCGGGCAAAGACGTTAAACGCGCGAGCCAGCTCTCCCAGCTCATCACGCCGCTGCAGCGCGGGCACCGAAACGTCCTGCTCGCCATGGGCAAGACGCGACATCGCCCGGGAGATCGCCGTCAGGTTGGAGCCCAGATTGCGGTAGATATACCAGCAGGCGCAGCCGGTGATGATCAGCGCCAGTACGGCGAATATGCTGATAAACACGCTGATGGACCGCAGCTCCTGATGACTCTGGGCCGTACGCAGCCGGGAAGCCTCCGCTACCTGCTCAACGTACCGATTGATATCGCTATTTAATATCGCCACCAGCGCCTTGATGTGGAACATATACCAGCTTATCGCCAGGTCGCTCTCTTCAAGCTGCTTTGACAGCGGGGCAAGCCTGCGCAGCTCGTCGTTGAAATCGGGCAGAACAAGATTCACCACGGGCTGCGTCGCGCGATGGGGCAACGTTGCGGTAACGGCGTCCAGCTGCTGTAGGGTGGCGCGCGGTGAGGGGGTATCGATGGCGGCGAGAATCAGCCTGTCCATTTCCGCAAGCTGCTGCGCATCCGGGATGTTGCTGCCAAACCGACGGTTAATATCCTGCAGATGGCGTAAATAGCTCTGGCTTTGATACAGCGAGCTAAGCAGCGCGTTACGCTGCAGATGGCGCCGCTGTCCGCGCTCCAGCATGCCCGTCACGCTTTGCTGTAACTCATTACTGCGACGAATAATGCGCGCCACCAGCCCCGGCTCCTGCTGCGCTAAGGGCGCATCTGCGAGCTGTTCCAGCGAGTGCCGCAGCGCCATTTGGGTCTGCTTCAGCCTCTCGGCCTCTCCTTTGTATTCCAGCGCCCCCACCACCTGCGAAAGCCGTACCGCCGCGGTTGCCACGCTGGCGGTATCGCGGGCGAGATTCATGCTGCCGGTCATGTCATCCAGCGTCTGCTGTTGTACCTGTTCCTGGATCTGGCTGGCATGCCGAAAACCCAGCACCGCCACACCACTGACCATCAGCGTCACCGCCACCACCAACAGATTAAAGATCAGCAGACGACCGCGGGCGCTGGCGAAGAACGGCGAGCGTGATGGCATGGGATTGGGCTCCTCTGCAAATGGGTGCCCTCACCCTGGCCCTCTCCCACAGGCAGAGGGAAAAGAGAAATGTGACGGCGATTAGCTATTCATAACTATGACAAATATGAACGGCTTCTGACATTTTGCATTTACGCACCTGTGATGAAGTGCAGATATCAACCTTCACAGGAGATCCGCCATGAGCAGAACCCCGGTACTGGAGATGCGCAGCATTGCCAAAACGTTTGGCAACTTCCACGCGCTCAAGGGTGTGGATTTGACGGTCTTTCCCGGTGAGATCCACGCGCTGATGGGTGAAAACGGCGCGGGAAAAAGCACGCTGATGAAGATCCTCGCGGGCGCCTACACCGCGACCAGCGGCGAGATCCTGATTGACGGTCAGCCGTATCACATTAAAGGCCCGAAGGATGCGCTGGCCGCAGGCATTACCCTGATCTATCAGGAGATGCAACTCGCCCCCAACCTGACGGTTGCGGAAAACATCTTTCTTGGCAGCGAACTCTCGCGCGGCGGACTGGTGCAGCGTAAAGAGATGGCCGCTCAGGCTCAGGCGGTCATCGACCGTCTGGGTGCAAACTTCAACGCCACCGACCTGGTGATGAAGCTGACTATCGCTGAACAACAGCAGGTGGAAATCGCCCGCGCGCTGCACCGTAACAGCCGCATTCTGGTGATGGATGAACCCACTGCCGCCCTCTCCTCGCGTGAAACCCATCGTCTGTTTGAGCTGATCCTGCGCCTGCGGGATGAAGGGATGGCGATCATCTATATCAGCCACCGCATGGCGGAAGTGTACGAACTCTCTGACCGGGTCAGCGTCCTGCGTGACGGGCAATACGTCGGTAGCCTGACGCGCGACAAACTGAACGCATCTGAGCTGGTGAAAATGATGGTGGGTCGCCCCTTAAGCGATCTGTTCAACAAAGAGCGCGATATCCCGCTCGGCAACCCGCGTCTTAACGTGCATCACCTCACCGACGGTAAAAAAGTCCAGCCCTGCAGCCTGCAGGTGCGCTCAGGGGAAATCGTCGGCCTGGCGGGGCTGGTCGGTGCCGGTCGCTCCGAACTGGCACAGCTCATCTTTGGCGTACGTAAAGCCACGGGCGGAATGATTGAAGTGGACGGCGAGCCGGTGGTGATCCACTCCCCGCGCGCGGCCATAGAAAACGGGATCGGTTTTCTTACCGAGAACCGCAAGGAGCAGGGGCTGTTCCTGGAGCTGGCGGCGCAGGAGAACATCACCATGGCGACGCTGGAGCGCGACGCCACCTTCGGCATGCTTAACCGCAAAAAAGCGCAGTCCATTTCTGACGATGCCATCGCCCTGCTGAATATCCGCGTGCCTCACGCACAGGTCCGCGCGGGCGGTCTGTCAGGCGGTAATCAGCAGAAATTGCTGATCTCCCGCTGGGTGGCGATTGGTCCGCGTATTCTGATCCTCGACGAACCGACGCGCGGTGTCGATGTCGGCGCAAAAAGCGAAATCTACCGCATCATGAACCAGATGGCGCGCAAGGGCGTGGCGATTTTGATGATCTCCAGCGAACTGCCGGAAGTGGTGGGCATGAGCGACCGCGTCTATGTCATGCGTGAAGGCAGCATCGCCGGGGAGCTCCACGGACACGACATCTCTCAGGAAAACATCATGACGCTGGCAACCGGCGTGAACGACTCACATCATCAGGCGGTGCAACTATGACAACTCCAACCCATCCGCAGCAGGTGGCAAAATCTGCCTCCGCCAAAAAAATGCTGATGAGCGATCTGATGCAAACGGTCGGCATTTTGCCCATTCTCATCCTGATCGTGGCGGTTTTTGGCTTTATCGCCCCTAACTTCTTTACCGAAAGCAACCTGCTCAACATTACCCGACAGGCGTCGATCAACATCGTGCTGGCGGCAGGGATGACCTTCATCATCCTGACCGGGGGGATTGACCTCTCCGTCGGGTCTATTCTGGGTACCACGGCGGTCGCCGCGATGGTGGTGTCGTTAATACCGGAATTCGCCGGGCTCTCTATTCCCGCCGCGCTGATGCTCGGACTGGTGCTGGGGCTGTTCAACGGCGCGCTGGTGGCCTTTGCCGGACTACCGCCGTTTATTGTCACCCTCGGCACCTACACGGCTCTGCGGGGCGCAGCGTACCTGTTGGCCGATGGCACGACGGTAATTAACTCGAACATCAATTTTGAGTGGATAGGCAATAACTATCTTGGCCCCGTGCCGTGGCTGGTGGTGATTGCCCTGGCGGTGATTGTGGTGTGCTGGTTTATCCTGCGTCGCACTACGCTTGGCGTTCACATCTATGCGGTAGGCGGCAACATGCAGGCGGCACGCTTAACGGGCATCAAAGTCTGGCTGGTGTTGCTGTTTGTGTATGGCATGAGCGGCCTGCTCTCCGGGTTAGGCGGTGTGATGAGCGCGTCGCGCCTCTACAGCGCCAACGGAAACCTGGGCATGGGTTACGAGCTGGATGCGATTGCGGCGGTGATCCTCGGCGGCACCAGCTTCGTTGGCGGGATCGGCACGATCACCGGCACGCTGGTGGGAGCGCTGATTATCGCCACCCTCAACAACGGCATGACGCTGATGGGCGTCTCCTACTTCTGGCAACTGGTGATCAAAGGGGCGGTGATCATCATTGCGGTGCTGATCGACAAATACCGTACCCGACACCATCAAAGTGCATAACAACAATATTTCCCTAAATCATTCTGGTCGCAGGAAGGCGGCAAGTGAGTGAATCCCGATGAGCTTACTGTAGTAAGTGATTCGGGTGAATGAGCGCAGCCAACGCATCTGCGCCCAGAAGGATGACGGGAAACCCTACGTGAGGAAGAGAGCATGAGATTGAAGCCCTTAGTGACCGCGCTCTGTGCTGGCGCGCTGCTTGCCGCAACACCGTTTGCGCAGGCGAAAGATCTGAAGTCCATCGGCGTAACGGTGGGTGACCTGGCCAACCCGTTCTTCGTGCAGATCACCAAAGGTGCCGAGCTGGAGGCGCGCAAGCTGGCGGGGGATAACGTCAAAGTGACGCTGGTCTCCAGCGGGTACGATCTGGGCCAGCAGGTGGCGCAGATCGACAACTTCATTGCCGCCAAAGTGGACATGATCATCCTCAACGCCGCAGATTCTAAAGGGATCGGCCCGGCGGTGAAACGCGCGAAAGAGGCCGGGATCGTGGTGGTCGCGGTTGACGTGGCGGCAGAAGGTGCAGACGCGACGATCACCTCCGATAACACCCAGGCGGGCGAAATGGCCTGTAAGTACATCACCGACCGCCTGAACGGCAAAGGCAATGTGGTGATCATCAACGGACCGCCGGTCTCTGCCGTCCAGAACCGTGTGGAAGGTTGCCAGACAGAGTTCAAAAAACACCCGGATATCAAAGTGCTCTCCGATAACCAGAACGCCAAGGGCAGCCGCGAAGGGGGTCTGGAAGTCATGACCTCGCTGCTGGCGGCCAATCCGAAGATCGATGGCGTCTTCGCGATTAACGATCCGACCGCGATCGGTGCCGATCTGGCGGCGAAACAAGCGCAACGCAACGAGTTCTTTATCGTTGGTGTGGACGGTAGCCCGGACGGCGAAGAAGCCCTGAAGCGGGAAAACTCTCTGTTTGTGGCGACGCCGGCACAAGATCCGCAGGTCATGGCGGCAAAAGCGGTTGAGATCGGCTATGACATTCTACAGGGCAAACCGGCGCCGAAAGAGCCTGTGCTGATCCCGGTGACGATGATCGATAAAAAGAACGTCGGCACGTATAAGGGGTGGACGGTTAAGTAACCCCCTCACCCTGCCCTCTCCCCAGAGGGGAGAGGGTGTTCAAGTTCCCTCTCCCCTCTGGGGAGAGGGTTAGGGTGAGGGGAAAGGTTGTGCAAAAAACACAAGGAGTCCCCATGAAACGCTCCGAAATCAACGAAATCCTCGGCCACACGCGGCAGTTTTTCTCCATGCACGACGTGCATCTCCCCCCTTTTGCCAGCTTCCCACCCACAAAATGGCAACAGCTCGATCAGGCCGCCTGGCAGGAAGTGTTTGACCTTAAGCTCGGTTGGGACGTAACGGCCTTTGGCGGCAGCAGCTTTGCCGCGCAGGGGCTCACGCTGTTTACCCTGCGCAACGGCTCACCAAACGGCACGCCGTATGAAAAATGCTACGCCGAAAAAATCATGCACGTACGCGACGGTCAGCTCACGCCCATGCATTTTCACTGGCGCAAACGGGAGGACATCATCAACCGCGGCGGTGGAAATCTCATTATTGAGTTATGGAATGCCGGTGCACATGCAGAGACCGAAAACACGGACGTCACCGTCACGATAGACGGTTGCCAGCAGACCCACGCCCCCGGCAGCCAGCTGCGCCTTACACCAGGGGAGAGCATCTGTCTGACGCCCGGCCTGTACCACAGTTTCTGGGGTGAACGCGGTTTTGGCGACGTGCTGGTGGGCGAAGTCTCATCGGTCAATGACGATGAACACGACAACCACTTTTTGCAGCCCGTTGCCCGCTATAACAACATCGAAGAAGACGAACCGGCGGTGCTGGTACTGTGCAACGAGTACAACCTGTTTCGGATATAAGGGGGTAAATGATGCCATTGATTTCTCTTGCCGACGGTCTTGCGCACGCCAGGCAACATCGCTACGCGCTGGGCGCGTTCAACGTTCTCGACACCCACTTCCTGCGCGCCCTGTTTGCCGCGGCGAAGCAGGAGCGCTCGCCTTTCATCATCAACATCGCCGAAGTGCATTTTAAATACGTGTCGCTGGAGTCGCTTGTCGAAGCGGTTAAGTACGAAGCCGCCCGCCACGCGATCCCCGTGGTACTCAACCTCGACCACGGCCTGCACTTTGACGCCGTGGTGCGCGCCCTGCGCTTAGGGTTCAGCTCCGTGATGTTCGATGGCTCGACACTGAGCTACGAGGAGAATATTCGTCAGACGCGTGAAGTGGTGAAGATGTGTCACGCGGTGGGCGTGTCGGTGGAGGCAGAGTTAGGTGCCGTCGGTGGCGATGAAGGCGGAGCGCTCTACGGCCATGCGGATGAAGCGTACTTTACCGACCCGCAACTGGCACGGGAATTTGTCGATTCAACCGGCATTGACGCGCTGGCCGTCGCCATTGGCAACGCACACGGCAAATACAAGGGCGAGCCAAAACTCGATTTCCCCCGTCTGGACGCCATTCGCCAGCAGACCGGCCTGCCACTGGTGCTGCACGGCGGCTCCGGGATCAGCGATGCTGATTTTCGTCGCGCCATTGAACTTGGTATTCATAAAATCAATTTCTATACCGGCATGTCCCAGGCCGCGCTTTCCGCCGTTGAGCAGCGTATGGCCAACCGCCAGCCGCTGTACGATGAGTTTGCCGAGCTGCTGCTGGGCATAGAAGAGGCGATTACCGATACGGTCGCCGAACAGATGCGCATCTTTGGCAGCGCGGGGCAGGCATAATGGAACGCAAAGGGATCATCGCCGCGGGCAATATGCTGGTGGATCACGTTCACCAGATCGTGCAATGGCCGGAACGCGGCTGGCTGGCAGAAATTACCCACAGCGAGCGTTCCACCGGCGGAGCGCCGCTTAACGTCCTGCTGACGCTGGCGAAAATGCACGTCGGCCTGCCGCTGCAGGCGGTGGGGCTGATTGGCGAAGACAGCGACGGGGACTACATTCTGGCAATGCTCGACCAGTATCACGTCAATCGACAGCGCGTACAGCGCACCACCTTTGCGCCAACCTCCATGTCGCAGGTGATGACCGACCCCAGCGGACAGCGCACCTTTTTCCACTCTCCCGGGGCCAACCGCCTGCTGGATCTCCCCGCGTTTGACCGTCTCGACGGCACAATGAAGATCTTCCACCTCGGCTACCTGCTGCTGCTCGACAGTCTGGATATGCCAGATGACGAATACGGCACCCGCAGCGCACGGCTGCTGGCGCAGATGCGCGAGCAGGGGTATGAAACCTCGCTCGATCTGGTCTCCCGTAAGGGCGATCCGCGCTATCAGCCGCTGGTCCTCCCTGCCCTGCGTCATCTCGATTATCTGGTCATTAACGAACTGGAAGCCGGAGAATTTAGCGGCCTTGAGATGCGCGACGGCAACGACGCACCGCACGTTGCCCACATCGCTGAAGCCGCCGCGCAGCTGCTGGCGGCAGGCGTCCGGCAGCGGGTGGTGATCCACTGCCCGGAAGGTGCCTGGGGAGAAGCCGCAAACGAAGAAGGACGCTGGATCCCCTCATGGAGGCTGACTCAGGAGGAGATTATTGGCAGCGTCGGCGCGGGCGACGCCTTTTGTGCCGGTTTCTTATATGGCTGTCATGAATCGCTGCCGCTGGCAGAGAGTATTTACCTGGCGCATGCCTGCGCCCGGGCAAGCCTGCTGGCCGCGAATGCCATTGATGGAGCAAAAACGCTGGAGGAATTGACGCGCTTTATTCAGGAGAGCAGCGCCTAAATTAACAAAAATTGCGATTTTTGATTACAGTTCTATGAATTTTGCATAGCCGAACTACACTCTCTGCGTCTGGCACATTCGGCGTGGGCAACATATTGCCCACACGCTTTTCCGAAATGAGAGATACAGAGGACAAGGAAAAATGTTCGCAGCAATTATCATCGCTATATTTATTATCAGTGTTATTTATGCGCATTCGCGCGGCAAAGAAAAACAGACGCTTTCCCGTCAACTTTTCGACCACTCCACCTTTATGGCGCCTATCAATATGTTTATGACGGCGTTCTCTTCGCTGCCCGCCAGACAGGCCTTTTTTGAAACCGAGCGCTTTCCGGAATTAAATAAACTGACGGAAAACTGGGAGGTCATTCGCGAAGAGGCGCTGCGTTTGCAGGATCATATTAAGGCGGCACAAAATCATAACGATGCCGGTTTTAACACCTTCTTTAAACGCGGCTGGAAACGGTTTTACCTCAAATGGTATGCCGATGCGCATCCCTCGGCTCAGACCCTGTGCCCCGTTACGACACAACTGGTGAGTGAGATCCCATCCGTGAAAGCGGCAATGTTTGCCGAACTCCCGGCGGGCGCGAAGCTCGGCAAGCATCGCGATCCCTACGCCGGCTCGGTTCGTTACCATTTAGGCCTGGTCACGCCAAATGACGATCGCTGCTTTATAGAGGTTGACCAGCAGCGCCACAGCTGGCGTGACGGTGAGGCTGTCATCTTTGATGAAACTTACGTGCACTGGGCGGAGAATAAATCGGATCACACGCGGATTATTCTCTTCTGCGATATCGAACGTCCGATGAAATGGCGCTGGGCGCAGGCGGTTAACCACTGGGTCGGGACAACGCTGATGTCAGCGGCCAGCTCCCCCAATGACGATAACGACCGCACCGGGGGAATCAACCGTATCTTCAAATATGTGCACGCCGGGCGAGAACGCGGTCAGCGTCTGAAAAAGCGCAATCGGAAGCTCTATTACGCACTGAAGTACCTGGTCATCACGGCGATTTTCGCCGCGCTTATTGTCGCTGCCATAACGTAAGCACTTACGCCGCCCTATCGGGATGACAGACATCGGCGGCAAAGACGTAGCCCAGCCCGCGGATCGTTTTGATTAATGCGGGCTGGTGCGGATTGGCTTCGATTTTCCGGCGCAGGCGCATGATCAACACGTCGATGGTGCGGTCAAACACATCGGCACTTTCGCTGTGGGTCAGCTCAAGCAGCTGCTCGCGGCTCAGTACCCGGCGGGCGTTCTGGGTAAGCGCCAGCAGCAGGCCGTATTCACCCTGGGTCAACGGTACGGGGTTACGCTGCGGATCGATCAGTTCGCAGCGGGTGGTATCCAGCGTCCAGCCATTAAAAGCAATGCCCGCGACTCGTGGCGCGGACGTGTCAGCCGCCAGCGCTCCGGTACGCCTGAGCACGGCTTTAACCCGGGCGACCACCACACGCGGATTAAACGGTTTGCCAATGTAATCGTCGGCCCCCATCTCCAGCCCTACCACCACGTCAGACTCACTGCCCAGCCCGGTAAGCATCACTACCGGCAGTTCCGGGCGTTGCTTTTGCAACTGCAGCAGGACCTGCAGGCCGTTGATATCCGGCAGCATCATGTCCAGCAGGACCAGGGCAATTCCCGGTTCCTGATGAACCCGGTTCAGTGCGTCCTGTCCGTTATGGCAGACGAGCACCGTAAAGACGTGCTCGCTGAGCACATCCTGCAGCAGCTCGCACACTGCCGTATCGTCATCAACCACCAGAATCGCCGGTTTCATCGCATGCTTCCGTCAGGGGATTATGTTAAGTCTGAACTATTCTGCCGTCGGCTCCAGCCAAATGGATTTTTACGTGACGGAATTACAACCCATGTCACATCCGCTGCCTTTTCGACACGTCAATTTTGACGATTGCCTGCTTTTCGTCAGGGTTTTGCCAGGAGAACGCCCGTAAAGTCGAGTGATACCCACACTGAAAACATGGCATAAAAGCTGCATTATGGCTGCGAAATGATTAACTGGAGCAGACTGATGAAAAAAGTCGTCACGGTTTGCCCTTATTGTGCCTCAGGTTGCAAGATCCACCTGGTGGTCGATAACGGCAAAATCGTCCGGGCGGAGGCCGCACAGGGGAAAACCAACCAGGGCACGCTGTGCCTGAAAGGGTACTACGGCTGGGATTTTATTAACGATACCCAAATCCTCACCCCGCGCCTGAAAACCCCCATGATCCGCCGTGAACGCGGTGGCAAACTGGAAGCCGTCTCGTGGAACGAGGCGCTGGACTACGTCGCCACCCGCCTGAGCGCCATTAAGGCTAAATATGGCCCGGATGCGATCCAGACCACCGGGTCATCACGCGGGACGGGTAACGAAACCAACTATGTAATGCAAAAATTCGCGCGCGCCGTTATTGGAACCAATAACGTCGACTGCTGCGCTCGCGTCTGACACGGCCCATCGGTTGCAGGTCTGCACCAGTCGGTCGGAAACGGCGCAATGAGTAATGCAATTAACGAGATAGACAACACCGATCTCGTCTTTATCTTCGGCTATAACCCGGCGGATTCTCACCCGATTGTCGCGAACCACGTTATTCGCGCCAAACAGAACGGGGCGAAAATCATCGTCTGCGATCCGCGCAAAATCGAAACGGCACGTATTGCAGATATGCACATCGCGTTGAAAAACGGCTCGAACATCGCGCTGTTGAACGCCATGGGGCACGTCATTATTGAGGAGAACCTCTACGACCAGGCGTTTGTCGCCACCCGTACGGAAGATTTTGAAGAGTATCGGAAAATTGTCGAAGGCTATACGCCAGAATCTGTCGAAGCGATCACCGGCGTCAGCGCGCAGGAGATCCGTCAGGCAGCAAGGATGTACGCCGGAGCGAAAACCGCCGCCATTCTGTGGGGCATGGGCGTGACCCAGTTCTATCAGGGCGTGGAAACCGTGCGTTCCCTGACCAGCCTCGCCATGCTGACCGGCAACCTTGGCAAGGCACACGTCGGGGTGAACCCGGTACGCGGTCAGAACAACGTGCAGGGTGCCTGCGATATGGGTGCGCTGCCGGACACCTATCCGGGCTATCAGTACGTGAAGTTCCCGGAAAACCGCGCGAAGTTTGCCAAAGCGTGGGGCGTGGAAAGTTTGCCGGAGCACACCGGGTATCGCATCAGCGAGCTGCCGCACCGGGCGGCACATGGTGAAGTGCGGGCGGCTTACATCATGGGCGAAGATCCTCTCCAGACCGACGCCGAGCTCTCTGCGGTGCGTAAAGGGTTTGAGGATCTGGAGCTGGTGATTGTTCAGGACATCTTTATGACCAAAACCGCGGCAGCGGCGGATGTGATTTTACCTTCAACGTCCTGGGGCGAGCATGAAGGGGTTTACACGGCGGCAGACCGTGGCTTCCAGCGCTTCTTTAAAGCGGTGGAGCCGAAGTGGGATCTGAAAACCGACTGGCAAATCATCAGCGAAATTGCCACCCGCATGGGTTATCCGATGCACTACAACAACACTCAGGAGATCTGGGACGAGTTGCGGCATCTGTGTCCGGACTTCAACGGTGCAACCTATGAAAAAATGGGTGAACTGGGGTATATCCAGTGGCCGTGCCGGGATGAGTCTGAGGCCGACCAGGGCACGTCGTATCTCTTTAAAGAGAAATTCGACACCCCAAATGGGCTGGCACAGTTCTTCACCTGCGACTGGGTTGCCCCCATTGATAAACTCACCGATGAGTATCCAATGGTGCTTTCCACCGTACGTGAAGTGGGCCACTACTCCTGTCGTTCGATGACCGGCAACTGCGCGGCGCTGGCAGCGCTGGCGGACGAACCTGGTTATGCGCAGATCAACACCGCCGACGCTGAACGTCTTGGCATTGAAGACGAAGCGCTGGTATGGGTGAACTCGCGTAAAGGCAGGATCATTACCCGTGCGCAGGTCAGCGATCGTCCCAACAAAGGGGCGGTGTACATGACCTACCAGTGGTGGATTGGCGCCTGTAACGAACTGGTGACGGAGAACTTAAGCCCGATAACCAAAACGCCGGAGTATAAGTACTGCGCCGTACGCGTGGAGCCGATTGCGGATCAGCACGCTGCGGAACAGTATGTGATCGACGAATATAACAAGCTGAAAGCCCGCTTGCGCGAAAGTGCGATGGGATAATGATATTATTTAATTGATGAATAAAGGGAGTGAAATATTCACTCCCTTTTTATTTCTGCTTAACTCATTAAAAATATCAATTATTAATCTGGAAAACTGCTCGCAGAAATAATGTAAATTGCACGAAAAAGAATTACATCTTTGCATTTTGATTCAAATGGATAAGATGCGCAGCGGGTGCTTAAGACTTTCTGTCTTGAGCATTGTTGAGGGACAGAAAGTGGAAAGCCCCGGGAAATATTAATTTACCCGAGGCTACCCCCAACAACCTACAGGTTGAGAGTAGCCTCTTATTCTTTTTTTGACAAGGAGTAAAAGGCATGACGCCATTAAAAACTGCGTTAGGCATTGTCTTTATTATCTGCCTGACGATAGTGATCTTTACCTTTATTACTCGCGGAAAGTTATGCGAACTGACAATAAAGAGTGAACATCAGGAGGTGGCGGCGAAATTAGCCTGCGTTGCAGGCTAACCTCTGCGGGCGGAACGACAGTTCCGCCCGGCTTGCAGGATGCTGAGGTCTTAACGCACCCGTTTTTTTATTCTATGGCCGCGATTATACTGCGCGGCGTGTACCCAGATGATAAGAATCCATGAAACCATTTTTACTGTTGTTATTAATTTTTACGTCGTTCGTCCATGCCGATGAGATTGGCAGCCAGTACAAAGCACAGGCGGAGGCGGGCGATGCACGCGCTCAGTATTATCTCGCCGACACCTGGTTCAGCTCCGGCGACAGCAAGCAGGCGGCAATGTGGGCAGAGAAAGCGGCAAAAGGGGGCGACATCGATGCCATGGCCCTGTTGTCTCAGATCCACTTTACTCAGGGCGATTACGCTCAGGCTAAAGCGCTGGCACAGCAGGCCACGATTGCGGGCAGCAAGCGTGGCGCCATTATGCTGGCACGCGTTCTGGTGAATACCCAGGGTGGCAAAACAGACTACCCGCAGGCCATCAAACTGCTGCAGACGGCCACTGAAGATATCGACAACGACTCTGCGGTAGATGCGCAAATGCTGCTGGGTCTGATTTATGCCAACGGTGTAGAAGTGGCCCAGGACGACGCTCTGGCGGCATCATGGTTTAAGCGCAGCTCGTCTCTGTCACGCACCGGCTATGCCGAATACTGGGCAGGGATGCTGTTCCAGCAGGGCGAGAAAGGCTTTATCACGCCCAATAAACAGAAGGCGCTCTACTGGTTGAACCTGAGCTGTACGGAAGGGTTTGATACGGGATGTGAAGAGTTTGATGCGTTGAGTGGAGAATAACGTGCCGGGTGGCGGCTTCGCCTTACCCGGCCTACAAAACCCGTAGGCCCGGTAAGCGCAGCGCCACCGGGCTTAGGATGTTACTGGTCAGCCGTCTTATCAAAACGACCCAGCACCTCGCGTTCATACGCCAGCGCTTTTTTACGGTCGAACTTGTGTTCCCACTTGGCGATAACCAGCACCGCCAGCGCGTTTCCAACCACGTTCAGCGCCGTACGCGCCATATCGAGGATACGGTCAACACCGGCGATAAACGCCAGGCCTTCCAGCGGAATACCGACACTGCCAAGCGTCGCCAGCAGCACCACGAAGGAGACACCCGGCACGCCCGCGATCCCTTTTGAGGTCACCATCAGCGTCAGCACCAGCACAATTTCCTGCCACAGCGACAGATCAATGCCGTACAGCTGGGCAATAAAGATGGCTGCGATGCTCTGGTACAGCGTCGAGCCGTCCAGGTTAAAGGAGTAGCCGGTTGGCACCACGAAGCTGGTGATAGAAGCCGGGGCACCATAGGCCTCCATCTTCTCAATAATACGCGGCAGCACGCTTTCAGAGCTGGCCGTGGAGTACGCCAGAATCAGCTCATCTTTCAGAATGCGGATCAGGATCCAGATACTCAGCCCACACAGGCGCGCCACAATGCCCAGTACCACCAGCGCGAAGAACAGGATGGCGAAATGCACCAGAATTACCAGCTTCGCCAGCGGCCACAGGGAGGCAAAACCGAAGTTCGCCACGGTTACCGCGATAAGCGCAAACACCCCAACCGGCGCGTAACGCATCACCATGTGGGTCACTTTAAACATGGTTTCAGAGATGGAGCGGAACACGGTGACCAGCGGTTCACGGTGCGTGGCAGGCAGAGAGGAAAGACCCAGACCAAAAAGCACCGAGAAGAAGATGATTGGCAGCATCTCGCCCTTCGCCATCGACGCCACAATGTTAGTCGGCACCAGCGACAGGATGGTACCCATCAGGCCGTGTGCATGGCTCTGCACTTCAGCGGTCGTACTTTGGTATTTCGAAATATCCACCGTCGCAAGTTGCGACATATCGATCCCGGAACCTGGCTGGAAGACATTCGCCAGGGTAATGCCAAGGATGATGGCAATCGTCGTGATCACTTCGAAATAGAGAATGGTTTTTGCACCGATGCGGCCCAGCTGTTTTGCATCACCGACTCCGGCAATACCGACCACCAGCGTCGAGATGACAATCGGCACCACGATCATTTTGATCAAATGAATAAAGATATCGCCCGCCGGGGAGAGCAAGTTCGCAATCAGCCACTCGCGGCTGTCGCTGTGATAATGGAGATAGCTACCCAGCAGGATACCCAGCACAAGGGCCAGCAGGATTTGCCAGGCCAGGCTGACTTTAACGTTTTTCATAGAAACTGACTTCCTCAATGAAGCGCCCTATTCATGCAGACTGCATGAATATGGAGACATACTGAAAGGGTATGAATTGTGTTGCGTTGGTTTATGGGATTTTTTAACGCGGCGTATGAGTATCATCTGCGCGGTGTGTTGCGCAAGCCTTAAAGAACAACGCATTTCACTACGAAAAGCCGTTATGACGCGAGTTTACGATAATTCTTATAAATAACCATTTGTTATAAAAACGATTTTTTATGCGCAAATGTGAATAATCCGTCCGGTAAATTATTTTTCTTCAAAGTTTCATTCGCTCATTTTTCATACGCTTCAAACAATGCGTGATCTGCCGCCCAAATAATAAACAAAGCTTGTAAAGCCCCTACTATTAACGTTTTTGCGACATATTATTAACATCTTACAAGGAGAAAAAAAGCCATGAGCCAAATACACAAACACGACATTCCCGCTAACATTGCGGACCGTTGCCTGATCAACCCGGAGCAGTACCACGAGAAGTATCAGCAATCTGTCTCTGATCCTGACGCTTTCTGGGGCGAGCAGGGCCATATTCTTGACTGGATCAAACCTTACCAGAAGGTGAAGAACACCTCCTTTGCGCCGGGTAACGTTTCTATTAAATGGTATGAAGACGGCACGCTAAACCTTGCGGCGAACTGCCTCGATCGCCACCTTGCCGAACGCGGTAACGAAACGGCCATTATCTGGGAAGGCGACGACGCCTCTCAGAGCAAACATATCTCTTATAAAGAGCTGCACCGCGACGTGTGCCGCTTCGCTAACGTGCTGCTGGACCAGGGCATTAAAAAAGGCGATGTGGTCGCCATCTATATGCCGATGGTGCCGGAAGCGGCGGTGGCGATGCTGGCCAGCGCGCGCATCGGCGCGATCCATTCCGTTATCTTTGGCGGGTTCTCGCCGGAAGCGGTTGCCGGGCGTATTGTCGACTCGAGTTCGAAACTGGTGATCACCGCCGATGAAGGCGTGCGCGCCGGGCGCGGTATTCCTCTGAAGAAAAATGTCGACGAAGCGCTGAAAAACCCGAACGTCAAAACCGTCAGTAACGTTATCGTCCTTAAGCGTACCGGTGGCAAGATCGACTGGAATGAAGGACGTGACCTGTGGTGGAGCGACCTGATTGAAAAAGCGAGCGACCAGCATCAACCGCAAGAGATGAACGCGGAAGATCCGCTGTTTATCCTCTATACCTCCGGCTCCACCGGCAAACCGAAAGGCGTACTGCATACCACCGGTGGCTATCTGGTCTATGCGGCCACCACCTTTAAATACGTTTTCGACTACCATCCGGGCGATATCTACTGGTGCACTGCCGACGTGGGCTGGGTCACCGGTCACAGCTATCTGCTGTACGGCCCGCTGGCCTGCGGTGCAACAACGCTGATGTTTGAAGGTGTACCAAACTGGCCAACCCCGGCGCGGATGTGCCAGGTGGTCGATAAGCACCAGGTCAACATTCTGTACACCGCGCCAACGGCGATCCGTGCGCTGATGGCGGAAGGGGATAAAGCGATAGAAGGCACTGACCGCTCTTCCCTGCGCATCCTCGGCTCCGTCGGCGAGCCTATCAACCCGGAAGCCTGGGAGTGGTACTGGAAGAAGATCGGCAACGAAAAATGCCCGGTAATGGACACCTGGTGGCAGACCGAAACCGGTGGGTTCATGATCACCCCAATGCCGGGTGCGACCCGCTTAAAAGCCGGTTCAGCGACCCAACCGTTCTTCGGCGTCCAGCCTGCGCTGGTGGATAACGAAGGCAATCCGCTGGATGGTGCCACCGAAGGCAACCTGGTGATCGTCGATTCCTGGCCGGGCCAGGCACGTACGCTCTTTGGCGACCACGAACGCTTCGAGCAGACCTACTTCTCAACCTTTAAAAACATGTACTTCAGCGGTGACGGCGCGCGTCGCGACGAGGATGGCTATTACTGGATCACCGGGCGTGTGGACGATGTGCTGAACGTCTCCGGCCACCGTCTGGGCACCGCGGAGATTGAATCCGCGCTGGTATCGCATCCGAAGATTGCCGAAGCCGCCGTTGTGGGGATCCCGCACAACATTAAAGGCCAGGCGATTTACGCCTACGTGACGCTGAACCACGGTGAAGAGCCATCGCCAGAACTGTATGCCGACGTGCGCAACTGGGTCCGCAAAGAGATTGGCCCGCTTGCCACGCCGGATGTACTGCACTGGACTGACTCGCTGCCGAAAACTCGTTCCGGCAAAATTATGCGCCGAATCTTGCGCAAAATCGCGGCAGGGGACACCAGCAACCTTGGTGATACCTCAACGCTCGCCGATCCGGGCGTGGTGGAAAAACTGCTCGAAGAGAAGCAGTCCATCGCAATGCCTTCATAATCTTTTCTCCCTCTCCCTGTGGGAGAGGGCCGGGGTGAGGGCATCAGACCGCACCTTCCTCCCCTCACCCTAACCCTCTCCCCATAGGGGAGAGGGGATAAAACAAACCTTACTTCTGGAGAACTCTGTGATGAATAACGATATTTGTCAGCAGATAGAGAACAGTGCGCACTACAGGGAGCTCGTTGATAAACGGCAACGGTTTGCCTTCTTACTTTCCATCATCATGCTGATTATCTACGTCGGCTTTATTCTGCTTATCGCCTTTGCCCCGCACT
The DNA here is from genome assembly GCF_050031095.1 of Enterobacter cloacae complex sp. 382A5. NCBI lineage: Bacteria > Pseudomonadati > Pseudomonadota > Gammaproteobacteria > Enterobacterales > Enterobacteriaceae > Enterobacter > Enterobacter cloacae complex sp. 382A5. The sequence goes on along the minus strand of NZ_JBLGVK010000001.1, from coordinate 348,994 downwards.
GGCTGGGTACGCCGCTGCATGAGGGCACCAGCGTCACACGGGGCATCCCGATTGGCATTGGCGTGATTGTGATTTCGTTTGTGCTGACCGGCGTCTACGTCTGGCGCGCGAACGGCGAATTCGATCGTCTTAATAAAGCGGTACTGCGTGAGGTAAAAGCATCATGAAGAGAGTCCTGACGGCGCTTGCCGCCACACTTCCCTTTGCGGCACACGCCGCAGATGCCATTACCGGCGAGGTTCAGCGCCAGCCAACCAACTGGCAGGCGATTATCATGTTCCTGATTTTCGTGGTGCTGACGCTGTATATCACCTGGTGGGCGTCGAAACGCGTCCGTTCCCGTAATGATTACTACACTGCGGGCGGTAATATTACCGGTTTCCAGAACGGGCTGGCGATTGCGGGCGACTTTATGTCTGCCGCGTCTTTCCTTGGGATCTCCGCGCTGGTTTACACCTCCGGCTACGATGGTCTGATCTACTCTCTCGGCTTCCTGGTGGGCTGGCCGATCATTCTGTTCCTGATCGCCGAACGCTTGCGCAACCTGGGGCGTTTCACCTTTGCTGACGTGGCTTCGTATCGCCTGAAGCAGGGTCCGATTCGTATTCTCTCCGCCTGCGGTTCGCTGGTGGTGGTGGCGCTGTATCTGATCGCCCAGATGGTTGGCGCAGGCAAACTGATCGAACTTCTGTTCGGCCTGAACTACCACGTCGCGGTGGTGCTGGTGGGTGTGCTGATGGTGATGTACGTCCTGTTTGGCGGCATGCTGGCAACCACCTGGGTGCAAATTATCAAAGCGGTTCTGCTGCTGTTCGGTGCGAGCTTCATGGCCTTTATGGTGATGAAACACGTCGGCTTTAGCTTCAACAACCTGTTTACCGAAGCAATGGCTGTCCACCCGAAAGGGGAAGCGATCATGAGCCCGGGCGGGCTGGTGAAAGACCCGATATCCGCGCTTTCACTCGGTCTGGGTCTGATGTTTGGTACCGCAGGCTTGCCACATATCCTGATGCGTTTCTTCACCGTGAGCGATGCCCGCGAAGCGCGCAAGAGCGTCTTCTACGCCACCGGGTTTATGGGTTACTTCTACATACTGACCTTTATCATCGGTTTCGGCGCCATCATGCTGGTGGGAGCGAACCCGGCATTTAAAGACGCGGCGGGCGCGCTGATTGGCGGGAATAACATGGCGGCAGTGCATCTGGCGGATGCGGTAGGCGGCAATCTGTTCCTCGGCTTTATCTCAGCGGTGGCCTTTGCCACCATCCTTGCCGTGGTTGCCGGGCTTACGCTTGCCGGTGCATCTGCGGTGTCGCATGACCTGTACGCGAACGTGTTCCGCAAAGGCGCAACCGAGCGTGAAGAGCTCAAAGTCTCCAAAATCACCGTACTGATTCTGGGTGTGGTGGCGATCCTGCTGGGGATCCTCTTCGAGAAGCAAAACATTGCCTTCATGGTGGGGCTGGCCTTCTCAATTGCGGCGAGCTGTAACTTCCCTATCATCCTGCTCTCCATGTACTGGTCTAAACTGACCACCCGTGGCGCAATGGTAGGCGGCTGGCTGGGGCTGCTGACCGCGGTGATCCTGATGATCCTCGGCCCGACGATTTGGGTGCAGATCCTCGGTCACGAAAAGGCGCTCTTCCCGTATGAGTACCCGGCGCTGTTCTCAATCGCCGTGGCGTTTATCGGTATCTGGATCTTCTCTGCAACCGACAACTCGCCGGAGGGGAACCTGGAGCGTGAGAAATTCCGCGCCCAGTTTATTCGCTCGCAAACCGGCCTGGGCGTGGAACAAGGCCGCGCACACTGAGTCTTGATCCCCGGCCTTCGGGCCGGGGAGTTCAGAACATCACCCACGCCACCAGCGGCGCAATCAGCACCATCAACACGCCGGAAAGCATCATCACCAGGCTTGCTACAACCCCCTCCTGCTGACCCAACTCATAAGAGCGTGCCGTTCCCGCGCCGTGTGACGCCGCGCCAAATCCCGCCCCTTTTGCCAACCCTTCACGGATAGAAAGCCGCAGAAATAGCATGTCGCCTACCGCCATACCGAAGACACCGGTGACAACCACGAACAGCGCCACCAGATCCGGCTGTCCGCCGAGCGGTTTAGCGGCTGCCAGCGCAAATGGCGTCGTTACCGAGCGCACGGCCAGGCTACGCTGAATTTCATCGGGCAGCGTAAACAGCCGCGCCAGCCAGACGGAGCTACAGACCGCCACCACCGTGGCGGTAATCACCCCCGCGCTGAGCGACATCCAGTGACGTTTAATGATATTCAGGTTGTCGTACACCGGCACCGCAAAGGCGATGGTGGCCGGCCCCAGTAGCCACAGCAACCAGTGGGATTCGCCAATGTAGTTTTGCCAGGAGATATGGCCAAAAACCAGCATCAGCACCAGCAGGATCGGCGTGAAGACCAGCGGCATCAGCGGCAGCGCGGGAAAGCGACGATACAGGCGCTTGTTGGCAAAGTAGATAACCAGCGTGGCAATCAGGCACAGCACGCTTATCTGGAAGTTAGTCATGTTTTTGCCTGCGGATCTCGAAGCGATAAACCTTGTCCACCACCCAGGCGGTGGCGCCCAGCACCATCAGCGTGCTCAGGGCGATGACCGCGAAGATCCGCCAGCCGTCCACCATCAGCAGTTGCGCATAGTTCACCACTGCCACCACGGCAGGAACAAAGAACAGCAACATCTCTGCCAGCAGCCAGCGCGCGCCGGCACGCACCCAGCTAAGGGGGATAACGCGGCAGAGAATGAGCGTCAGCATCAACACCATCCCCACCAGGTTGGCAGGCAGCGGCAGATGCAGCCAGCCGACAAGATATTCTGCAAAAACAAACAGTCCCGCGTAGAGCAGTACCTGAACCGGTACCTGGAGTCGTTGCACAACGGCAGGCGTAACACGGCTTAACGCCACGGCCATGGGGGTTTTCCTCAAAAATGAGACGAGGCGCCAGTATAGTGAGCGCACGGTATGGACTGAAATGAATTAAAATCATCGAAGGTATAGTTTCGAGGAATAATCATGGACATAAGAACGCTGCGCTATTTTGTCGAAGTGGTTCGCCAGCAGAGTTTTACCCGCGCAGCGGAGAAGTTATTTGTTACCCAGCCCACCATCAGCAAAATGCTGAAAAACCTCGAAGATGAACTCAACTGTACCCTGCTGATCCGCGACGGACGCAAGCTGTTGCTTACCGATACCGGGCGCGTGGTGTTTGAACGTGGCCTGGCGATCCTGGCCGAGTTTCGTCAGCTGGAAGCGGAGCTAGACGATATTAACCACCTGACCAAAGGGGTGCTGCGCCTTGGTATTCCGCCGATGGTCGGGATGATGATGGCCGGGCCGATTAGCCTGTTTCGCCAGCGTTACCCCGGCGTTGAACTCAAAATTTCGGAGTTTGGTGGATTAACCGTCCAGCAGGCCGTAACCAACGGCGAGCTGGACGTCGCCATGACAGCCCTCCCCGTTGAGGAAGAGAGCGGTCTGGCGACGCTTCCGCTCTTTAGCCATCCGCTGTGCGTGCTGGTTCCCCGCTCCGGCGACTGGTTGAAGCGAGACTCAGTGAAACCTGAACTGCTCGGCGAATACCCTCTGCTGATCTACAACGAAGATTTCGCCCTCAGCCGCCAGCTGATGACGCTGTTTAATCAACATAGCGTGAAGCCGCGCATTGCGGTGCGCAGCGGCCAGTGGGATTTCCTGGCAGCGATGGTGCAGGCAGGCGTGGGGATTGCCATTCTGCCGCAGCCGATTTGCGAGCGTCTGGATAAAAACACGCTGCGCTGGATCCCACTCGAAAGCGATTTGCACTGGCAGTTGGGGATGATCTGGCGAGAAGGGATATATTTGTCGCACAGCGCCCAGGCGTGGCTGCAATGTTGTGAGGGATTTTGGGTGCCCTCACCCTAACCCTCTCCCACAGGGAGAGGGAACCGATCGAGCACGTAGGCCCGGTAAGCGCAGCGCCACCGGGCAAAAAACAGCGTTACTGATTCTCTATCAACAACGCTTCCAGCAGATCCAGATCGTGCAGCAGCTTTTGCAGCGTCTCGTTGCTGATCTGCCGCGTGGCGCGCAGGTGATACAGCTCGGCACGCTCGGAGCGCAGCGCCGCCAGACGGAACCGGCGCTCCAGGTTCTCCTCCTGCAGCGAGCTTTCCACATCGTTACGGCCGTCAGCCCGGCGACGCAGATTACCAATCACGCGTGAGCTCACCTCCGTCAGCAGCTGGTTGTCGATGTTCTCTTCGGCATCGGCGGCCAGGCGCTCTTCCATTTTCTGAATAGCGACAATCGCCACTTCGGCAGTGGCAGCGCGGGCAATCCGCTCCTCTTTATGCTGCTGCGTGGCGTCCCCGGCGTCGATATGCTGCAGCAAAATCGGCAGCATAATCACACCGACAAACAGTGAGAACAGGATCACGCCCGCCGCCAGGAAGACCAGTTCATAACGCGCCGGGAAGACATCGCCCGTCGGCAACAGCAACGGAATGGAGAGCACACCGGCCAGGGTAATCGCCCCGCGTACCCCCGCAAAGGAGGCAATCAGCAGCTCACGCGTGGTCCACGAACCAAACTCCATCGGCTTTTTCTTCAGGAAGCGCACGCTGAAGTTTTTCATCGTCCACAGCCAGCCGAAGCGCACCAGCATCAGCGCCATGTAGATCAGCACGATGTCGGTAAAGAGCATCCAGACTTCAACGTTCGGATCGGCCTCCGCCGCCACCAGAGAGGATTCCATAATGCCCGGCAGCTGCAGACCCAACAGCAGGAAGACCATGCCGTTAAAGACAAATTCCAGCATTGCCCAGGTGCTGTTTGCACGCAGACGCATGGCCAGCGGCGCGCGGCGCATTACGCCGGAGCGGGTGATGGTCATCCCTGCCGCTACCGCTGCCAGAATGCCCGACACACCAATGTGTTCGGCAATCAGATAGGAGGCAAACGGCAGCAGGAACAGCAGTACGATCTGTGTTGCGGGTTCATCACCGCCCCAGCGGCTGAGGAAGCGCAGCGAGCGGCCATACAGCCAGCTCACCACGAAGCCCGCCAGGATACCGCCAATAGCAACCTTAAAGAATTCCAGGGTCGCGCCACCCACGGTAAAGATCATCGTCCCCATTGCGACGGCCACGGCGAACTTCAGGGCAACCAGACCGGAGGCGTCGTTCATCAGCGCCTCTCCCTGTAAGATGCCCATGATTTTCTTCGGAATCCGCCCTTCACCCACTATGCCGGACAGCGCCACGGCATCGGTTGGCGACAGGACTGCGGCCAGCGCAAAAGCGGGGATTAACGGGATCCCCGGAACCACCCAATAGATCAGGAAACCAATCCCGACCACGGTCACGACGACCAGCGCCAGTGCCAGACCGAAGATCTCGCGCCCATGTTCCAGAAACTCGCGCGTGGGTGTTTTCCAGCCATCAGCAAACAGCAGTGGCGGGATAAACAGCACGAGGAACAGTTCCGGGTCGAACTCAACGTGCAGGCCAAACGTCGGCCACGCCAGCAGCGCGCCGATGGCAATTTGCATTAATGGCAGGGGGACCTGAAAGGGCAGTACGCGTGTAACCACCCCGGATAATGAGACCACAAGGGTCATGATGAGTATTGTGAAAAAGATTTCCATGCGTTCCCTGTTTGCTGTGTTACTTATGTACTACGGAAGGCGTCGTGCCTTTTATTCTATCTTCCCCAGAGTAACGCAAAAGGCAACGGGATGAGTCCTGAAAATAAAAACGGGCGGCCTGAGCCACCCGTTTTCGCATCAAAGGACAATTTAGATTGCCCAGCCGCCCGCGTAGAACACCACCAGCGCAACGGCGATAACCACGGTGCCGATGTTCAGCTTGCGCCACTCACCGGAGACCAGGCGACCAATCACCAGCGACGCGAAGCCGATCATGATGCCGGTCACGATGTTACAGGTCAGCACGATAAATACCGCAGTGATCAGGCCTGACATCGCGTCCACAAAGTCCGCAAAGTCAATTTTCGCCACGTTGCTCAGCATCAGCAGGCCGACGTACATCAGTGCCGGAGCCGTAGCGTAGGCTGGCACCAGATAAGAGAGCGGAGAGAGGAACAGGATCAGCAGGAACAGCACACCAACGGTAATGGCGGTCAGGCCAGTTTTACCGCCTGCCGCGGTGCCCGCAGCAGACTCAATATAGACCGCAGCCGGAGAAGCCCCTACCAGACCCGAGAAGACGCTGCTCAGGGAGTCGGTGGTCAGCGCTTTGCCACCGTCGATAATCTGACCATCTTTATCCAGCAGGTTCGCCTGACCGGCCACCGCACGGATGGTACCGGTGGCATCAAACACCGCCGTCATCACCAGCGCCAGCACGCTTGGCAGGATCACCGGGTTCAGCGCGCCGACAATATCCAGGCTGCCAATCAGGGAGTTACCGTTGTCATCGCTCAGTGACGGCATGGCAAAAATACCGGAGAAATGCACGGTCGGATCGAAAATCAGGCCAACAATGGACACACCGATAATGGTCAGCAGAATGCCGCCTGGGACTTTCAGTTTTTCCAGACCAATAATCACCGCCAGGCCAATCAGGGACATGATCACCGGGAAGCTGGCGAAGTGACCCAGCGCCACCGGCAGACCGTCCAGCGGGTTCTTAATGACCAGACCCACGCCGTTGGCGGCAATTAGCAGCAGAAACAGACCGATACCGATACCGGTGCCGTGCGCCACGCCGTGCGGCAGGTTGCGCAAAATCCAGCTACGAATGCCGGTTGCCGAGATAATGGTGAACAGCACGCCCATCAGGAAGACGGCGCCCAGGGCAACCGGTACGCTGATGTGTTGGCCCAGCACCAGGCTAAACGCGGTGAAGGCGGTCAAGGAAATGGCACAGCCAATCGCCATCGGCAGATTCGCCCACAGCCCCATTACGATGGAGCCGACACCGGCGACAAGACAGGTTGCAACAAAGACCGCTGCCGGTGGGAAGCCTGCTTTACCGAGCATGCCCGGCACAACGATGACGGAGTACACCATTGCCAGAAACGTTGTCAGACCGGCAACGATTTCCTGGCGCACGGTGCTGCCGCGAGCAGAAATTTTAAAGATGGCGTCAAGTGAACCGCCGGTACGCGCGGATGGCGTAGACATAGAAAACATCCCCTGAGAGTTTTTATAGAAAGTCCGTAAGCGTGGTGGAGACTCCACTGCCAGCAAAACGTCAAATCCTTGTGCTGCGTTTGCGACGAAAAGGGGCGTCACAAAAAAAGCAAACGTTTAGCTCCGCGCTTACAAAACGGGTGGTCAAATTTAGGCAAACGATTATCCAGCCTAATCACCGCCCTTTTCAACTGAACTTTCTCGTTTTTCGCTAAATTTCGCTTATGACGATGAAGAAATAAGCAGAGGATGCGCAAACGTTATCGTTTATGCGCAATGGGGTTACAAATTACGCCTCGCCAGGGATCGTTAACGGCCCACCTTGTTCCAGGGTTCTCTGCCAGGCAGGACGATTTTCGACCTTTTTCTTCCAGGCATGGGTGTGCGGAAGATCCTCGACACCGCCACGTGCCAGCAGGGCAAAAATCGGGAAACTCATCTGAATATCGGCCATGCTGAGAGTCTCTCCGGCAAACCAGCTATTTTCAGCCAGGTGAGATTCAATAAAACGCGCGTGGGTTTCGAGCTGGGGGTTGAGATAGGCTTTTTGCACGCCCTGACCCAGCGCTTTCCCCAGCGTGCGTATTCCAAACGGCACGGGCGGTTTACCGAGGCTGCTAAATACCAGCTTCATTAACAGCAGCGGCATAAGAGAACCTTCGGCATAGTGTAGCCAGAAGCGGTATTGCACCTTGTGGGCAGGATCCAGCGGCTTAAGCTGCGATTCTGCGTCGTAGGTTTCCTGCAGATAATCCAGAATGGCACCGGATTCAGCAAGGATCAGTCCGTTGTCTTCAATGACCGGTGACTTGCCCAACGGATGCACGCGTTTAAGGGACTCGGGAGCCAGCATCGTTTTTTCGCGCTGGTAGTGAACAATCTCATAGGGCAGAGAAAGTTCTTCCAGAGCCCAGATCACGCGGTGTGAGCGCGACTGGTTAAGGTGATGTACCGTGAGCATAGAGGTCTCCTGTTATTCATACTTTTTAACTATAGAAAATTGAACAACACCGCGAAAAATATTCGCCAAAAAAGCGGCCCCGGTGACTGGCGAAAAAGCGGCCCTTACATAGAATTAAAGTGTCAGCACAAACCGGAACCTCCTCAACCAGCTCGACATGAGGGGTGCTGATGTCGGGGGAAACCCTCCCGTGAGCCAGCGGGATAGAGAGAAAGACAAAGACCGGAAAAAACTAAAGCGCCCATATGTGGCGCTTTAGTTCTTTATTATGCTTTTTGCCGGATGGCGCTTCGCTTATCCGGCCTACGTTCTCGGTTTTGTAGGACGGGTAAGGCGCAGCCGCCACCCGGCAAACAGATCTCAATCTTCTTCCAGCAGCCGCGCCCCCGTCCCCTGTTCGCCCAGTTTGTCACCGGGGTTGCGTAACGGGCAATCGCTGCGCGACAAACAGCCGCAACCGATACACCCGTCCAGTTCGTCACGCAGCGCCACCAGCGTATGAATACGCCGATCCAGCTCCTCTCGCCACTGGGATGACAGCTCTTTCCACTCTTTCGGACTCAGCGTGTGGCCTTCCGGTAACACGCCGAACGCCTCACCGATGGTGGCCAGGGGAATTCCGATTCGTTGCGCAATTTTAATAATCGCCACGTAGCGGAGCACGTCACGGGTGTAGCGCCGCTGGTTTCCGGCGTTACGAATGCTTTTGATTAACCCTTTACTTTCATAGAAGTGGAGCGCCGATACTGCCACACCGCTTCGCTTAGCCACTTCACCCGGGGTCAAAAGCGCTTTTATCCTCGGCAATCTCTTTTCCATAAAACCTCTTTACCTCAAGTTAACTTGAGGAATTATACTCCCCCACAGAGAAAACGACGAATCAACCAGGAAAGTTGTATCTACAGAGGGCAACCTTATGTCGCATCAGCAAATTATTCAGACACTTATTGAATGGATTGATGAACATATCGACCAACCGTTGAACATTGATGTGGTCGCGAAAAAGTCGGGCTATTCGAAATGGTATTTACAGAGAATGTTCCGGACCGTAATGCACCAGACGCTGGGTGAGTACATTCGTCAGCGCAGGTTACTACTGGCAGCGCAGGCGTTACGCTCTACGCAGCGGCCTATTTTTGATATCGCGATGGATCTGGGGTATGTGTCGCAACAAACCTTTTCCCGCGTGTTTCGCCGCGAGTTTGACCGCACGCCAAGCGATTACCGTCACCAGTTGAATTAAGGTTTATCAGTGCAAAGGTTGCTGCTGCCAGGTCATAAACTCCTGGGGCGGCATCGCTTTCGCGAAGTGCCATCCCTGACAGAACTGTACGCCGCGCTTCAACAACCAGCTTACCTGCTCGGCAGTTTCTACCCCTTCCGCAATGGTTTTGAGCCGCAGGCTCTGCGCCATCTCGATAATATGCTCGGCGATAAGATGGCTGGTGCTGTTGGTGGTTAGGGTGTCGATAAAGGATTTGTCGATTTTCAGAATATCGACATTCAGCGAGTAGAGATTATGCAGGTTCGAGTAACCTGTACCAAAATCGTCGATTGCCACTTCATAACCCGCCTGACGAAAAGCCTGGATAACCGGCGTAGTTTTCGGCACATCAATAAATCCGCGCTCCGTCACTTCGATTTTGATCTGCTGCGCACGCACGGCATAGTGCCGCGCTTTGTCGGATATCATGGCGATCAGCCGCGAAGAGTGAAAATCCGTCGCCGACAGGTTGATCGAAATATAGAGGTCAGGATGCGCGGCCAGGAAATGGCCCAGATCGCTGAAGACCTCTTCTACAACATAATCCGTGATGCGTTCACTCATCCCCTCTTTTTCCGCCAGCGGGATGAATTCCGCCGGGCTCATGACAGGCCCGTTAAAACCAGGCCAGCGTAACAACGCCTCTGCCCCCACGCACTGATTATTCTTGATATCGATGATTGGCTGATAATGGACACAAAGCTGACGTTTATTCAGCGCCCGATGCAGCAATCGTCCTGGGGAGTTCAGCTCACGGTGGGTGCGCGACCAGACCAGCAAAATAATGATGCTACAGATCATTCCCAGCGGCAGCGTCAACGTCGCCTGATGGTAGAGCGTTTCATAGAAGCGTTTATTCGACGTTGAAACGATGGCGGCAATCGGACGTTTATCCGATTTTACCACCGTATAAAAACGGTCATCTTTTTGAAATACCACGTCCTTATCCCGAATCATCGAGTTTAATAAAGAAACGTTGGCTTTCTGACTGACGGAAAAGAAGGCATTCGTTACCGTATCGTACACGCCCCATGAGAGAGAGTGATCGGTGGACATCACTTCACTGTACGAGAGCGGATTAACCACCACGACATAATTCCCGCGCTGCATATATGTCATTTTATAGCCAGTGAAAAATGGCGTATCACGGTAATAATAGATAGCGATATCGGGTTTACGGATGTAATTAGCGGGGGAGATCGCATAGGGCCGATCCGGAGTAAAAATGGATGAACAACGAAAATTCTGGCCTTCGGCATAAATTAAATCAGCGATGAACAGACGGCCGCGAACCACGTTCAACATATATTGCCGATGTGACGGCGTACAAACTTTACCCTGATATTTTTCCGCTTCGGCCCGGGCCAGATCAACCTGTTCAATAACCAGTTCAGTTTTGTCTAAAGCCAGTTCAGCAAATGTGCGTAACTGCGCGCTTGTTTCCGACACCGCTCTTAGCTGGGCAAACCATAGCGCAAGCATCACCGGCAGCATAACTACCATGATGATCCCTACCACTCTGAGCATCTTGCGCCGCGCGCTACGATTCATTTTCCGCCCTATATCCCTGCATGTTGTACGCCTGTAGTAATGAAGGCCGGATGCTTTGATAAACAGGTGATTACGTTGCATGAATCATGCGAAGTTAGCAACTGACTTTTAGTATTAAAAATCTTAAATTTCGTTATGACGATAATATTTGTCCGTAAGCTAAACTAAAAGTATTCGTTCCGTTTCTATTAAGGAAAATATTTATCCAGCCTGAACGGGTGTATTTTGATCAATGTTTTATAAACGTTCTGCTATTACCACATTATTTCCAGGATCAGCAGAGAATAAGGCTTCATTTATAAAAAGGCATCGCTGGGAACGCCGTTGCCCTCCTCTACTCGACCAAAGGAGGTTGCTCCCGGCACGTGGTGGGTTCGCATCCGCCGATGTCGAAGGCAACCCCATCCTGCCGCCTCTCTTTTTCAGCGTAATAAAATCCCCAATCTGCTCGCACAGGCACTGGCGAATAAATCAACAAATGTGATATAGTTCACACATATCATGTAACGAGAAACACTGTTTCATTCAGTTCGTCTGTTTTGGAGAGGATGGGTTTTATGGCAACCATTACGACCAGCATGGTTCTCCTGCGCTGGCCTTTGTTGAGTGCGGTACTGATGTTTTTAGCCAGCACGCTGAACATTCAGTTTCGTAAATCTGACTACGCGGGTCTTGCGGTCATCAGTACGCTGTTAGGACTGGGCGCGGCTTGCTGGTTTGCAACGGGTCTGCTTGGTATCACCCTGCTGGATATTGCCGCCGTCTGGGAAAATATTAAAGTAGTGATGGTTGAGGCAATGAGCCATACGCCACCAGACTGGCCGATGGTGATTACCTGATGGTCGTTTCATAACAGCATGTTAAAAGCCTCTCTTACGAGGCTTTTTTATTTTCAAGGCATCAATCCACAGCAGGCAGCGGGAGTTTACTGATGATCGCCAGCCGGTTCTGATGATGCTCCTCATCGCCCCATAGCCAATCAACCTGATTGCCGATATCGCTGTCTTTCATTATCGGTCTCATTTCACAGGTAATCATGTCATAGGCGTACAAATGATAGCCGCTGGCGATAGCATCATACAGACGTGATTGCCAGAAACTCATACCATCACGTGTCTGGTGACGGTCTGTGATGATGACATTGTATTTTTCCAGCAAATACTGAGAAAACACTTTTCCTGGCAAATCGCGCAACACGCCACGGTGCGATGGTTTAGGTGACCGCCATATCAGGATTTGCGTAACCGGCATGTAGTTCAAAAAAGCATCTTTCTGATAAATCACGCGATTGTAGTAAACAATCTCCCTGGTGATTTCATTCACCAGGGCCAGTTCAAAATGCTCGTTAGGAATACCTGCAATACGATTTTCCGCCCTGACAAAATGATAGCCTGGAGGGAATGGGCCAAAACTCAGCTCGTCATCGACTGACGCACGAAGGGAAATTTCATTCAGCAACGTCGTATTATGGCTGTCCACCGTGAGCATTGCGAATGTCTTCTGAACGTCTGCGGGATCAAAGAGTTGTTGTGGCATAGCTCCTCGCGGATGAGATGGGTCAGGCACCAAATATAACGTGATGAGAATTAAACAAGAAGCCCTGCAACAGCAGGGCTTTCTTTAGTGCTGAAGACAATCAGAATGGGATGTCGTCGTCAAAATCCATTGGCGGTTCGTTAGACGGTGCCGGAGTGGACTGCTGCTGCGGACGAGACTGCGCGCCGCCGCTGAACTGGTTGCCGCCCTGTGGCTGCTGAGGCTGGCCCCAACCGCCCTGCTGCTGGCCGCCACCTGCTGGTGCGCCACCGCCCTGACGGCCACCCAGCATCTGCATGGTGCCGCCAACGTTTACCACCACTTCAGTGGTGTACTTTTCCTGACCGGATTGATCGGTCCATTTGCGGGTACGCAGCTGGCCTTCAATATACACCTGAGAGCCTTTACGCAGATACTCACCGGCCACTTCTGCCAGTTTGCCAAACAGCACAACGCGGTGCCATTCGGTCTGCTCTTTCATCTCACCGGTCGCTTTGTCACGCCAGGATTCGGAAGTAGCCAGCGTAATGTTGGCAACTGCGCCACCACTCGGCATGTAGCGTACTTCCGGGTCCTGGCCCAGATTACCGACGAGAATCACCTTGTTTACGCCTCTGCTGGCCATGTTCGTGTCTCCTGAATACGTTTCTTAATAGTGTAAACGCGCGAGTGTACCATTTCCACGCGTCAATTTGCATAGTTGCGTGGCGGGTTCAGAAATCTCTCGCGAACTCGGCATTGTTACACAGCTATTTAGAAAATGCATTCCAATACTGTATATTCAAACAGGTTAAATTGTGTCATAATTAGCCGTTTCTGACAGCCGTTTGTCCTTCAAACAAACCAGGCAATCCGTGTTCCAACCGGGAAAGGTGAATGGATAAGATCGAAGTTCGGGGCGCCCGCACCCACAATCTCAAGAATATCAACCTCATAATCCCTCGCGACAAACTCATCGTCGTGACCGGGCTTTCGGGGTCTGGCAAATCCTCACTGGCTTTCGACACCCTGTATGCCGAAGGACAGCGCCGTTACGTTGAATCACTCTCTGCGTATGCGCGCCAGTTCCTGTCATTGATGGAAAAACCGGATGTAGACCATATCGAGGGGCTTTCGCCTGCTATCTCTATTGAGCAGAAGTCCACCTCCCACAACCCGCGTTCAACGGTCGGTACCATTACCGAAATTCATGACTACCTGCGTCTGCTGTATGCCCGCGTAGGAGAGCCGCGCTGCCCGGATCATGACGTCCCGCTGGCGGCGCAGACCGTAAGCCAGATGGTGGATAACGTGCTGTCGCAGCCAGAAGGCAAACGCCTGATGCTGCTTGCCCCAATCATTAAAGAGCGTAAGGGCGAGCACACCAAAACGCTGGAAAACCTGGCAAGCCAGGGGTATATCCGCGCCCGTATCGACGGCGAGGTGTGTGACCTGTCCGATCCCCCGAAGCTGGAGCTGCAGAAAAAACACACCATCGAAGTGGTGATTGACCGCTTTAAAGTGCGTGACGATCTGGCGACCCGTCTGGCGGAATCCTTTGAAACTGCGCTGGAACTCTCTGGCGGTACGGCGGTGGTCTCCGATATGGACGACCCGAACGCGGAAGAACTGCTCTTCTCCGCCAACTTTGCCTGCCCGATTTGCGGCTACAGTATGCGCGAGCTGGAGCCACGTCTGTTCTCCTTCAACAACCCGGCGGGTGCCTGCCCGACGTGTGACGGTCTGGGCGTACAGCAGTATTTCGACCCGGATCGGGTGATCCAGAATCCTGAACTGTCGCTGGCTGGCGGTGCGATCCGCGGCTGGGATAAGCGTAACTTTTACTACTTCCAGATGCTCAAATCGCTGGCAGAGCACTATAAGTTCGATGTAGAAGCCCCGTGGGCCAGCCTGAGCCCGAACGTGCACAAAGTGATCCTGTTCGGTTCCGGTAAAGAGAACATAGAGTTCAAATACATGAACGATCGCGGCGACACCTCCGTACGTCGCCACCCGTTCGAAGGGGTGCTGCACAACATGGAGCGGCGCTACAAAGAGACTGAATCCAGCGCGGTGCGTGAGGAGCTGGCGAAGTTCATCAGCAACCGCTCCTGCGCCACCTGTGACGGCACGCGTCTGCGTCGCGAAGCGCGTCACGTGTTTGTCGAAAACACGGCGTTGCCGACCATCTCAGACATGAGCATCGGTCACGCAATGGACTTCTTCAACAACCTGAAGCTCTCCGGCCAGCGTGCGAAGATTGCCGAAAAAGTGCTGAAAGAGATCGGCGACCGTCTGAAATTCCTGGTGAATGTCGGCCTGAACTACCTGACGCTCTCCCGCTCCGCAGAGACGCTGTCCGGCGGTGAAGCCCAGCGTATCCGTCTGGCCAGCCAGATTGGCGCGGGCCTGGTGGGCGTCATGTATGTCCTGGACGAACCGTCCATCGGCCTGCACCAGCGAGACAACGAGCGTCTGCTCGGAACGCTTATTCATCTGCGTAACCTCGGCAACACGGTGATTGTGGTCGAGCACGACGAAGATGCGATCCGTGCTGCCGACCATGTGATCGACATCGGCCCGGGCGCGGGCGTGCACGGCGGCCAGGTGGTCGCGGAAGGCACCCTGAAAGACATCATGGCGGTGCCAGAGTCGTTAACCGGTCAGTACATGAGCGGCAAGCGCAAAATTGAGGTGCCGAAACAGCGCGTGGCGGCGAACCCGGAAAAAGTGCTTAAGCTCACCGGCGCTCGCGGCAACAACCTGAAAGACGTGACGCTGACGCTGCCCGTCGGGCTGTTTACCTGTATCACCGGCGTATCCGGTTCCGGTAAGTCGACGCTGATCAACGATACGCTGTTCCCGATTGCGCAGACGGCGCTGAACGGCGCGACGCTGGCCGAACCTGCACCGTACCGCGACATTCAGGGGCTGGAACATTTCGATAAAGTTATCGACATCGACCAAAGCCCGATTGGCCGTACGCCGCGTTCCAACCCGGCGACCTATACCGGCGTCTTCACGCCCGTCCGTGAACTCTTCGCGGGTGTACCGGAAGCGCGTTCGCGCGGCTACACGCCAGGACGTTTCAGCTTTAACGTTCGCGGCGGCCGCTGTGAAGCGTGTCAGGGCGACGGCGTGATCAAG
The DNA here is from genome assembly GCF_050031095.1 of Enterobacter cloacae complex sp. 382A5. Taxonomy (NCBI): domain Bacteria; kingdom Pseudomonadati; phylum Pseudomonadota; class Gammaproteobacteria; order Enterobacterales; family Enterobacteriaceae; genus Enterobacter; species Enterobacter cloacae complex sp. 382A5. The sequence continues at coordinate 333,397 of NZ_JBLGVK010000001.1, read as the reverse complement.
GTTGAGATGCACTTCCTGCCGGATATCTACGTGCCGTGCGACCAGTGCAAAGGCAAACGCTATAACCGTGAAACGCTGGAGATTAAGTACAAAGGCAAGACCATCCACGAAGTGCTGGACATGACCATCGAAGAGGCGCGCGAGTTCTTTGATGCCGTTCCTGCGCTGGCGCGTAAGCTGCAGACGCTGATGGACGTAGGCCTGACCTACATTCGTCTGGGGCAGTCAGCGACCACGCTCTCTGGAGGTGAAGCGCAGCGCGTGAAGCTGGCGCGTGAGTTGTCCAAACGCGGTACCGGGCAGACGCTGTACATTCTCGATGAGCCGACCACCGGTCTGCACTTTGCGGATATCCAGCAGTTGCTCGACGTTCTGCATCAGCTTCGCGATCAGGGCAACACCATTGTGGTCATTGAGCACAACCTGGACGTGATTAAAACCGCGGACTGGATTGTCGATCTCGGCCCGGAAGGCGGCAGCGGCGGCGGTGAAATCCTCGTCTCCGGTACGCCAGAGACCGTTGCAGAGTGCGAAGCCTCGCACACCGCGCGCTTCCTTAAACCGTTGCTGTAATTGTCACACGGAGAGTTGCTGTCGGGTCGCTTCCGGCAGCAGCTCAACCGCCTGCTGATAAGACGCGTCTACCAGGTAGTAAATCTGCGATCCCGGGAGCGAACCGTCGAGATAGACCGTACTCCAGTGCGCTTTGTTCAGATGTTTGCTCGGCCGGACATCATCGTGCTGCTGACGTAATAGCTCCGCCAGCTCCGGGCTGGTTTTAAGCGACGCCGCCGGACGGCCTTCCACCTCTTTCACCATCGCAAACAACACATCTCCCACTTTAATCTGCGTGGCTTTCCAGTCGCTGTGAACGCTCTGCTCCGCGCCTGGCTTACTCATGCAGTACTGCAGTAGCTCCGAAATTGTCATCTTTATTCCCCTTGTAGCGTTGCGATAATTTTACGCGAACCACCGTGAATGCGATGTTCTCCCAGCCAGATCCCTTGCCATGTTCCCAGCAGAAGCCGCCCGTTGTGTACCGGCAGCATTAGCGATACGCCCAGCAAAGAAGATTTGATATGCGAAGGCATGTCGTCCGCCCCCTCATAGTCATGCTCGTAGGAGGCGTTGTCCGGAACGGTTTTCAGAAAATGCCGCTCCATATCAGACCGGACGGTGGGATCGCAATTTTCATTAAGCGTGAGAGAGGCCGACGTGTGCTGAAGCAGCAGATGCAGCAAACCCGTTTTGACGCGCGACAGATCGCGGATCTGCCCGATAACTTCATCCGTCACCAGGTGAAATCCGCGAGGTTTAGCGCTTAAGGTCAGGGTTTGTTGGTACCACATGTGCTGCTCCGTTATGAAAGTGAATCTTTCTAAGTGTGCAGCAAGAAGACGAAAGGTAAAACCCGCAGCGACGAGATTTGATTAAAAAAGAGCCAAACTCGCCGCCAACGGTTTAATACTCTGAGTTCACAATAACCTCTTCGCCAAACTTCCCGGCCATTGGCAGCGGGCGATAGGTCGAGTTTGAGGCGCGTAACACCCTGATCCCTCTGGCTCCCACATCACGCGCGGCGCTGATATCGTTGTCTGAATCACCGTAGAAGACTTTGATATGTTTCTGCTCCAGCCACTGGGTTTTGGTGTTTTGTCCCGGTTTGTCACCCGCGAAAATCACCGGGTTCATGCTGGCCGCCGGGATCAGGAAATCATCCTGCAGGGTTTTAGAGACGGTTTCCGTTTTGGTCTGGCTGCGTCCGGTAACGAAGTAAATGCTGTCGCCGCGTTTTACATGCATGGCGATAAGCGCGCGGGCCACCTCTTTCGGGATGCTGAATTCGTCCCAGCCGTTGTTCATCTTTTCCCAGAATTCCGGGTTTTTCAGATACGCTTCGCTGTCCGGCGAGTATGTTTTTTTACCGCGCCAGAACCCGGGGCTGGAGAAGAGGACGGTATCGTCAATATCAAAGCCCACGGCCATTGGCGGGCGGCCCATCAGGCTGTTTTCAATCTGGGCTACAGAGACCCAGTGAATGGGGGCTTGTTCAGCCAGAATAGCGGCGGTAGTGCCGGTGTAAAGCGGCGTCGGTGCGGAAGCGCGCGCGACGACCGTACTGTTAAGCGAGAACAATAAGCAGGCGGCGCTGAGCGCCAGTGTGATCTTGCGCATATTTTCCCCTGAATATTCAGTTTGTTATCGTTTTAATTTGAGCGACTGGTCAAAAATCTATCCGACCATAACCCCAGCGGGAGATGAAGGGAAGGAGTTTTTGCTTATGAGGTTGGATAAAAAGAAGAAGATCACAGAATGCCGGGCAACCTGTTTGTGCGGCCTGATGCCCTCATCCCGGCCCTCTCCCACGGGGAGAGGGATAGTGAGTAAGTACTTACATTACTGCAGCAAATGCCTGCGCCACGCGATGAACGTTGCTGGCATTCAGACCCGCCACGCACATACGTCCGCTGGCAATCAGGTAGACGCCGAACTCTTCGCGCAGACGTTCAACCTGTGCGGCGCTCAGCCCGGTGTAGCTAAACATCCCGCGCTGTTTAAGCAGATAGTCGAAGTTATGCCCCGGTACGGCCTCTTTCAGCACGTTAACCAACTCCTGACGCATCGACAGAATACGCTTACGCATGGATTCCACTTCTGCAAGCCAGCTGGCTTTTAACTGTTCGTCTCCCAGCACAGTCGCCACCACCTGCGCGCCAAAGTTTGGCGGGCTGGAGTAGATGCGGCGCACGGTCGCCTTCAGTTGCCCCAGTACGCGACCTGCCGCTTCGGCGTCTTCGCACACCACAGAGAGGCCACCCACGCGCTCGCCGTACAGGGAGAAGATTTTTGAAAACGAGTTGCTAACCAGAACAGGCAGACCGGCGCTGGCCACGGCACGGATGGCATAGGCATCTTCTTCCATCCCTGCGCCAAAGCCCTGATAGGCGATGTCGAGGAAGGGGATGAGGTTGCGCGCTTTCAGCACCTCAATCACCGCATCCCACTGGGCGTTGGTGAGATCTGCCCCGGTCGGGTTGTGGCAGCACGGGTGCAGCAGCACTATGCTGCGCTCTGGCAGGGTATTTAGTTTTTCCAGCAGCGCGTCAACGCGCACGCCGTTGGTTTCACTGTCGAACCATGGATAGGTCGCCACCTTAAAGCCAGCACCCTCAAAAATCGCCACGTGGTTTTCCCAGGTGGGATCGCTGACCCATACCCCTGAATCCGGGAAGTATTTTTTCAGGAAGTCCGCACCCACTTTAAGCGCACCTGAACCGCCCAGGGTTTGGATGGTTGCAACACGTTTTTGTGCGAGCACCGCGTGATCGGCACCAAACAGCAGCGGCGCGATGGCGTTACGGTAAGTATTGAGCCCTTCCATCGGCAGATAAAGAGAAGCACCGTGCGGGGCGGCGTTAAGACGCGCTTCCGCTTCAGCAACGGCTTTCAACTGAGGAATAATGCCGTCCTCGTTGTAATACAGACCAATGCTGAGATTCACTTTGTCGCTGCGAGGATCTTCTTTGAAACGCTCCATTAAGGAGAGAATGGGGTCGCCGGCGTAGGCGTCAACTTTCTGAAACACGCGATGGTTCTCCGGAATTCGATGAGGCAGGGAATTCAACAATAAACCGGATATGACAGAAGATCGAGCGTTTAACCTGTTCCATGCCGGGTCAGGCAACGCTGCCCCCCGGCATTCACAGCAGTTTAATCGATGTACTTCATCGCCACCCTTGATGTCAGGCGCGTTATTAGTTCGTAAGCACTCACTTTCGTGATTTCCGCGATGCGTTCGACGGGCAAACCGTCACCCCACATCACCACATCGTCGCCCGCTTTATCCTGGGCATCGGGGCCTAGATCTACGCAAATCATGTCCATCGCCACGCGACCGACAATCTTCACTTCGCGGCCATTGACCAGAACCGGCGTACCGGACGGCGCAGCACGTGGATAACCGTCGCCATACCCCATCGCCACCACACCCAGCCGGGTGTCACGCTCACTGGTCCAGGTGCCGCCGTAACCCACCGGTTCCCCCGCCTTGTGCTCACGCACCGCAATCAGCTTAGACACCAGGGACATCACCGGCTGGAAGCCAAAGTCCGGCCCCCAGGGTCTGTTCTCCAGCGGTGATACGCCGTAAAGAATAATCCCCGGACGCGCCCAGTCGAAGTGCGACTGCGGCCACAGCAGAATGCCACCGGAGGCCGCGATAGAGCGCATCCCCGGCTTGCCTTCGCAGAAGGTGTTAAAGATGTCGAGTTGTTGTTCAGTAGCGCCGCAGTCAGGCTCATCAGCCCGGGCAAAATGGCTGACAATATTTACCGGCTGGCGGACATTTTTGCACTGGCACAGACGCTGATAAAACGCCTGCGCGTGTTCCGGACGTACGCCCAGACGGTGCATGCCCGTGTCGAGCTTCATCCAGACGGTGACTGGCTCGCTCAGCTCAGCGGTTTCGAGGGCGGAAAGCTGTTCTTCGTTGTGTACCGCCGTGTGCAGATGCTGGTCTGCAATGGTCGGCAGGTCTGCAGCCTCAAAAAAGCCTTCGAGCAGCAAAATCGGTTGGGTGATCCCCCCCGCGCGCAGGCGGAGGGCTTCTTCAAGACGGGCAACGCCAAAGGCGTCGGCATCGGGGAGCGTTCGCGCGGTCTCAAGAAGACCGTGTCCGTAAGCGTTCGCTTTCACGACTGCAACAAGTTTACTGGCAGGAGCCAGTTCACGCAGACGTTGCAGGTTGTGTCGCAGAGCGCGGCGGTTAATCACAACAGTTGCCGCTTGCATTTGATTTCCTTAGAAATTACTCATCATCATATTGAGGACCGGCATAGTTGTCGAAACGCGACCACTGTCCGTTAAAGGTCAGACGTACCGTACCGATAGGGCCGTTACGTTGTTTACCGATAATAATTTCGGCGATCCCTTTCAGGTCGCTGTTCTCGTGATAAACCTCATCACGGTAGATGAACATGATTAAGTCGGCATCCTGCTCGATGGAGCCGGATTCACGCAGGTCGGAGTTGACCGGGCGTTTGTCGGCACGTTGTTCCAGGGAGCGGTTAAGCTGCGAGAGCGCCACGACAGGCACATGCAGCTCTTTGGCTAATGCCTTGAGCGAGCGGGAAATTTCCGCAATCTCCAGCGTACGGTTGTCGGAGAGCGACGGCACGCGCATCAGCTGAAGGTAGTCGATCATGATAAGGCCAATACCGCCATGCTCGCGGGCGATACGGCGCGCACGGGAGCGCACTTCTGTCGGCGTCAGGCCGGAGGAGTCATCGATATAGATGTTACGTTTTTCCAGCAGGATCCCCATGGTCCCGGAGATACGCGCCCAGTCCTCATCGTCGAGCTGACCTGTACGGATACGGGTCTGATCCACACGAGAAAGCGACGCCAGAGAACGCATCATGATCTGCTCAGATGGCATCTCCAGACTGAAGATTAAGACCGGTTTATCTTGCAACATCGCCGCGTTTTCGACGAGGTTCATCGCAAAGGTGGTTTTACCCATCGACGGACGCGCGGCGACGATAATCAAATCCGACGGCTGCAGGCCTGCGGTTTTCTTATTGAGATCGTCATAGCCGGTGTTAACTCCGGTTACGCCATCGTGCGGCTGCTGGAAGAGTTGTTCAATACGGGCGACGGTGGCATCGAGCACATCGGCGATGTTTTTCGGGCCTTCGTCTTTATTGGCGCGACTTTCAGCAATTTTAAAGACGCGGGATTCCGCGAGATCGAGCAGGTCTTCGCTGGTGCGACCCTGCGGATCAAAGCCCGCTTCGGCGATTTCATTCGCGACCGAGATCATCTCACGAACAACGGCGCGTTCGCGAACGATGTCCGCATAAGCGCTAATGTTCGCTGCACTTGGCGTGTTTTTCGACAGTTCTGCTAAATAAGCAAAACCCCCAACGCTGTCCAGTTGCCCCTGCCGCTCCAGCGATTCCGCGAGCGTAATCAGGTCAATCGGGCTACCGGACTCCTGCAGGCGCGCCATTTCGGTGAAGATGTGGCGGTGCGGGCGGGTGTAGAAATCGTCGGACACGACGCGCTCGGCGACGTCGTCCCAGCGCTCGTTATCCAGCATTAAACCGCCCAACACCGACTGTTCCGCTTCAATCGAGTGCGGCGGGACTTTTAACCCGGCGACCTGAAAATCACGCTCACGAGGTTCAGTCTGTTTGTTGAAGGGTTTGTTTCCTGCCATAGTGAATGGAGTTACCGAGATAAAGAGTGGGTCGAAAGATTACCACATTCTGGAGGAAGCATGGCAACACGTATTGAATTTCACAAGCATGGTGGCCCTGACGTACTCAACGCGGTGGAGTTTACCCCCGCCGCGCCTGGCGAAAATGAAGTGCAGGTTGAAAATAAAGCCATCGGCATTAACTACATCGACACCTATATTCGCGGCGGTCTTTATCCACCGCCGTCACTGCCGAGCGGTCTGGGTACCGAGGCGGCGGGCGTGGTCAGCAAAGTGGGCAGCGCCGTTAAGCATGTTAAAGAAGGCGATCGCGTGGTGTATGCGCAATCGGCGCTGGGGGCTTACAGCTCCGTGCACAACGTTCCGGCTGACAAAGTTGCCCTCCTGCCCAATGCCATTTCGTTTGAACAGGCCGCGGCCTCCTTCCTTAAAGGGCTGACGGTCTATTATCTGTTGCGCAAAACCTATGAAATCAAACCCGACGAGCAGTTCCTGTTCCATGCGGCTGCGGGCGGCGTAGGACTCATCGCCTGCCAGTGGGCCAAAGCGTTAGGCGCAAAACTGATCGGCACCGTGGGGAGCGCGCAAAAAGCCCAGCGCGCGCTGCAGGCCGGCGCCTGGCAGGTGATTAACTACCGGGAAGAGAGCATCGTTGAACGCTTAAAAGAGGTAACCGGCGGCAAGAAAGTGCGCGTGGTATATGACTCAGTAGGGAAAGATACCTGGGAAGCGTCTCTGGACTGCCTGCAGCGCCGCGGTCTGATGGTGAGCTTCGGTAACGCGTCAGGCGCGGTGACCGGTGTGAATCTGGGTATTCTGAATCAGAAAGGCTCGCTGTATGTCACTCGTCCATCCCTGCAGGGCTACATCACCAATCGCGAAGAGTTGCTCGAAGCCAGTAACGAACTGTTCTCGCTGATTGCCAGCGGGGTCATCAAAGTGGATGTGGCAGATGCGCAGAAGTACGCGCTAAGCGATGCACAACGTGCGCATGAGGTGCTGGAGAGCCGGTCAACGCAGGGGTCAAGCCTGTTAATTCCCTGATCCCATAAAAGAAATTGGGCTTCCCTGAGGAAGCCCTTTCTTTTTTTAGTTCGGCTGTATGTAGGGTACAGCTCGATGAATTCTTTAGCGGCAGCCATAGTGACAGATTCGATAAGTAAATCCTATTCCGTTCTAAGCAATGCCGCCGGAAAAGTTGCAGGTATGTGACGAACCCCTCAATACCTTAGTAACGAAAGCGGTTATTACGCTGATAAGTGGGCAGTTTTGGTGATTTAATCGCCCGAATAACCCACACCACCGCAACGGCCAGCAGCAGCCACGGCAGAAGTTTGATCGTCAGGGCAAATAATCCACCAATAAACATGACCACTGTCGCCACCACAAGCGCTGCCAGAATGCCGAGCAGCGACACGCCGGTGGCTAACAGCATGACAAAAAAGCCAATCACAAAAAGCAGTTCCAGCATGGTTCTCTCCCACGAGTTCCCGAATGATGTCGCAACCATTACAAGATCCATGCCAACACTAACGTGTTGTTATAAAAGCAAAACGCCCCGCAAGGCTGTGCGGGGCGTGGTGAATTTGACGAATTTTTAGCGAGATTTATCGTTTATCTGCAACCAGGCGTAGCGCCTGTTCCAGCACTTCGATATCCGCGCCAGCTTTATGCGCGTTCTCGCTCAGATAGCGACGCCACTGGCGTGCGCCCGGGATCCCCTGGAACAGGCCAAGCATATGACGCGTGATATGGCCGAGGTAAGTGCCGTTACTCAACTCACGTTCAATGTACGGATACATGGCCCGCACCACGGCAACCGGGTCGGTGTCTGCGCCTTCAACGCCGAAGATCTCGCGATCGACCGTCGTCAGAATACCCGGATTCTGATATGCCTCGCGACCGACCATCACACCATCCATATGCGCCAGATGTGTTTTGGCCTCGTCGAGCGACTTGATACCACCGTTGATCGACATGGTCAGGTGCGGGAAGTCCCGCTTCAGTTGATACACACGCGGGTAGTCCAGCGGCGGAATTTCACGGTTCTCTTTCGGGCTAAGGCCAGAGAGCCAGGCTTTACGCGCATGGATGATAAACATCTCGCACTCACCCTTTCCGGCAACCGTATTGATGAAATCACACAAGAATTCGTAGCTGTCCTGGTCATCAATACCGATACGGGTCTTCACCGTCACCGGAATGGAGACCACATCACGCATCGCCTTGATGCAGTCCGCTACCAGCTGTGCGTTCCCCATCAGACAGGCGCCGAACATGCCGTTTTGCACGCGATCGGACGGACAGCCAACGTTAAGGTTAATTTCGTCGTAGCCACGTTCTTCTGCCAGCTTCGCACAGTGCGCCAGCGCAGCCGGATCGCTGCCCCCCAGCTGCAGGGCAACCGGATGCTCTTCTTCGCTGTACGCCAGATAGTCGCCCTTACCGTGAATAATTGCACCGGTGGTGACCATTTCGGTGTACAGCAGCGTATGTCGGGAGAGCTGGCGCAGGAAATAGCGGCAGTGTCTGTCCGTCCAGTCGAGCATAGGCGCAATGGAGAAACGGTGTGCAGGAAAGGCAGTCTGGTGTTCTGACGACATGGCGAAGTTTTAAGCATCTGGTGGAAAAGGGGCGCTACTATAGCATAAAGAAAAGCCGGAGGCGCAACGCCTCCGGTGCCCTTTAGAACGTCATACTCAACTGCGCCCCTGCGCCCCAGGTTTCATCTTCACCGTAGAGCCCCATCAGGTCGACGTGGACCGTGTTAAACGGTGCAAAACCAACACCACCGGTAAAGACGTTACTGTCATTCCCTTTCATATCGGCACGATAACCCGCCCGCACGGCCAGCCAGCTTAGCGGCGTCACTTCCGCACCCACGCCAACATACTGCGAGGTATCTTCGCTTTTAAAGCCTTTGGTTTCTGTCAGATCGCCATCGGCGGTCAGGGTCACCAGATCGTTGTGCCAGGCGGCACCGGCCGTCACCAGCGGACGGATTTGATAGGTGTCTTTATAGCTCACCACTTCCCCCGTGCGCCCGTTGCGGATGCGAATGTCCTTGGTGTCGATATCGCGCGACATCAGGTTTTGCCCGCTCACCCCGACCGTCCAGTGCTCGCCGAAATCGGCCGCGATACCGGCATCCACGTTAAAGCCGGTATCGTCTTTCCGGTAGCGGCTGTCGTTCCACTTGTTACTGTCGTAATCGTAAATTGAGGTGGTGTAGTTGTAGATCCAGGTTTTCTGCAGTTTTGGCGTGACGCCAAGGGAAACCGGGACGCCACCCACATCGAACTGACGGGCAATGGCAACACCATAATCGGAGACAATTGCCGCCCGGCCAGACGCCGTAGAGTTAAGGTTTTTCGTGATTTGATCGGTACCGTTTAGCGCCGCATCCAGTGCCACGCCCGCCGCCACCGCATCGCTGTTTTGGATACTGCGCAGGTAATCAATATCTTGCTGATCGATAGAAGAGCTGACGCGCCCGTGGGCATAGCCTTTCGCCATAAAGGCCACGGAGAGCACATCGTTAGGGATACTCACCGCAATCCCCGCGCCTGCCGTAGCGCGTGCGGTTTTGCCTTTGAGATAGTCCAGTTCATCGGCAAGATCTTTTGCCGCTCCCTGGAACTGATTGATTGAGCCCAGCGGGTTGGTAATCACTTCGATGGGGGTCAGGCTATCAACCACATCCTTATAGTGATTGATTTTATCGTTGATGGTATCAATCTCATCCTGAAGATTGTCTTCATCCGTCACCTGCACGCCGACGGACGGTAAAATAACCGTCACATCATCGTCCGGTTTCGCCTTTGCCAACAATGCAGGGTTGATTAACGCCCCGCTGCCATAGCTGCCCGAAGCGACGCCCGTGCCACCCATTGCGTCGCTACGTGATTCTGTCCAGGTATTGGCTGCTCCCGCCTGATTTGCCATAAACAGGGAGACAGCGATGCTAACCACCGAAAATTTAAAATGTTTTTTCACAGTATGCTCGTCTTATTGTCGTTAATAACATCACCCTGTCTGTTATCACCCAAACAGGAACGAACTATTGCTGTGAATAAGTACAAAAAGACCCGCTATTTCCTTAAGTAAAACTCCGGACAGGCCTGTTGTTATTTGTGACGGCCCTCAATATTTATAGAAGAGGAAATTATTTTTTCCCAGGTTTTCCATCGTGCGGCCCAAAGAACTGAGGGGGATGATCAACCCAGCGATCTTCACGCGTGGCGGCATACTCCGGATTAAGCGGATAGTAGATTCGGTTGTGCTTCTTGTTAGCCTCGCCAACGACCAGTAATCGCACCTCTTCTTCGGTGTTATTAATAAAGGTATGGCAGACGCCGGTACCAGCGGGAAAGCCTACACTGTCGCCGGGTTCAAGCTTCCACAAATAGCCGTTAATCCAGGCTTCCGGATACCCTTCCAGCACATAGATGAACTCCTCTTCGTCGCTTTCCGCGTGGGGATAGGAGGTTCGACGCCCGGGCGGCAAACGCTCGTGGTGAATACCGATTCGCCTGAGCCCCAGGTGACGAGCCAGCGGTGCACCGATGGAGAAAAGCTCGTTGCTGTCGGGATAGGTTGAATTATCTGGCTCTTCCACGTCTCGCCAGTGCCGAATACAGTCAGGTTTTTTCATCATTAATTTCCCGGTTTGCGATGGGTCAGGTATAGCACAGCCTGGCGGATCTCGGCGTTTTTACCAGAACATGGTAAAGTGAGGGTTTTCCAGCCTATAACATCCGAGGTGCTAAATGGATAAGTCCACAAAAGAGCTGTTAGCGCAGGCAGAGAAGCTGTGCGCGCAACGCAATGTGCGCCTGACTCCGCAGCGCCTTGAAGTCTTGCGTCTGATGACCCTGCAGCAGGGCGCCATCAGCGCATACGACCTGCTCGACCTGCTGCGCGAAAGCGAGCCACAGGCTAAACCGCCTACGGTCTATCGTGCGCTAGATTTTCTGCTGGAACAAGGGTTTGTACACAAGGTCGAATCCACAAACAGTTATGTGTTGTGTCATCTTTTTGACCAGCCAACCCATACGTCGGCCATGTTTATCTGCGACCGTTGTGGCGTGGTGAAAGAAGAAGGGGCGGAAGGCGTAGAAGATATTATGCATACGCTGGCGGCCAGAATGGGCTTTGCTTTGCGCCATAACGTCATTGAAGCACACGGATTATGCTCTGCGTGTGTAGAAGTGGAGGCCTGCCGGCATCAGGACGCGTGCCACCATGACCACTCTATCCTCGTAAAGAAAAAGCCGCGTTAACAGCCAAAACAAAGGCGGCCCATGGCCGCCCTCAGGGAGTACTTCCTTGTACTGTCGGGTATCACACGGTTACCAACGGTAGTCGTTGCGTTTTTCCCAGTCGCCGACCTCTTTTTCCGCCTGGTCTTTCTCGTAACCGTAGCGTTCCTGAATTTTACCGACAAGCTGATCGCGTTTACCTTCGATGACCGTCATATCGTCATCCGTCAGCTTACCCCACTGTTCTTTCGCTTTACCTTTGAACTGCTTCCAGTTGCCGCCGATTTCGTCTTTATTCATCATCGTGTCCTCTTAGTTAAGCGTCGGGTCGTAACGTCCGTTACGTTCTTTTCTGCTGGACGTGATAATAATTGTAGTTAAGGATTCGGCAGTTGATTTTATATTCGGAATGTTTAACCGTCACGATATATCATTGCGGGAAGGAAGCCAGGTATTGTTTTGCCAGTGCCGGTGCCAGATAAAGCCCAGTGACAGGCCCCGCAACGCGAGAAAGACCGCCAGGGAGAGCCATAAACCATGGTTACCCAGCCAGGGGAGCGTGAGCAGCGTCAGGGCAAAACCAGCCGCCGCCACCGCCATGCTGTTACGCATCTCCACTCCTCGCGTCGCGCCAATAAACATACCGTCCAGCAGATAGCACCAGACCCCCACCACCGGCAAAATGACCTGCCAGATAAGGTAATGGCTTGCCAGCTCGCGCAGTGCAGGAAGGGAGGTGAGTAACGCAATAATCTGTTCGCCAAAACAGGCGTAAATCAGCGCGAACGCCAGCGCCACCAGCCCCGACTGTCGACAGGCCGCCCGCCAGACATCCCGCAGCTGACCACTTTCACGTGCGCCGTATGCCTGGCCGGAATGCGCTTCCACAGCATAGGCAAAGCCATCCAGTGCATAGGCGGTAAAGGTCAGCAGCGTCATCAGAACGGCATTCACCGCGACGATATCTGGCCCAAGCCGGGCGCCAAAGACCGTCAGTGCGCCGAAACAGAGCTGCAGCAGCAATGAGCGCAGCATAATGTCGCGATTAAGCGCCAGCAGGGTGCGGATATTGCCTCGCCATGCACTCTTGAGCAGAGCAAGGGAAATCCCCCGCATGACAAGCACCCGCCAGACCATCCACAGACCGAGGATAAACGTCCCGTATTCGGCAATCGCCGTCGCCAGTGCCGCACCCTGCACGTTCATGTGCAGGCCCATCACCAGCCAGAGATCGAGCACGATATTGAGGAGGTTGCCTACCACCAGCAGGATTACGGGCGCGCGGGCATACTGCACGCCGAGTAACCACCCCAGCAGAACCAGATTAGCCAGCGACGCGGGCGCGCTGAGCCAGCGAATTTCAAGGAAGCGTCGTGCCTGCTCCAGTACCGCCTCGCTGCCGCCAACGATATGCAGCGCCAGATCAATCAGTGGGGTACGTAATATAGCGATTAACGCGCCTGCCCCAAGCGCCAGGATTAACGGCTGAACCAGCGCGCGCGCCAGACGCAAAGGATCTTTAGCACCGTACGCCTGCGCCGTAAGCCCGGTGGTACTCATGCGCAAAAAGAGCAGAAGCATAAAAAGGAAGCTGGTCGCCGTCGCGCCAATCGCCACACCGCCCAGATAGATGGGTGAATCAAGGTGACCAATAACTGCCGTATCCACCAGCCCCAGCAGAGGAACGGTGATATTGGAAAAAATCATCGGCAGTGCAAGACGCCACAATACCTTATCGGATGCCGTAAGCAGTGACATGAAAAAATACCGGGAGTGGATAAGGAATCAGGCCACGGCAGATCCGTAGCCTGTCAGGATGAGATTACAGCCATTCTCCGTTGCGAATGACCCCTACCGCCAGCCCCTCGATAGAGAAGTTTTGTTCGCGGAGGTCTACCACAATGGGGGAAAACTCGTTGTTTTCCGGCAGTAGCTGAACCGTATTACCTTGCTTTTTCAGGCGTTTAACGGTGACTTCATCATCGATGCGTGCCACCACAACCTGGCCGTTACGCACGTCTTGCGTTTTATGTACCGCAAGCAGATCGCCGTCAAGAATACCGATGTCTTTCATGGACATACCGCTTACGCGCAGCAGGAAATCCGCGCTCGGCTTGAACATGCCGGGATCAACCTGGTAGTGGCCTTCAATATGCTGTTGCGCCAGCAGAGGTTCACCTGCCGCGACGCGCCCCACCAGCGGAATGCCCGTCTCTTCTTCCACCAGCAGGCGGATACCGCGTGAAGCACCCGATACAATCTCAATTACGCCTTTACGCGCCAGCGCTTTCAGGTGTTCCTCGGCAGCGTTCGGAGAACGGAAGCCCAGACGCTGCGCGATTTCCGCACGCGTAGGTGGCATACCCGTCTGGCCGATATGATCCCGAATGAGATCAAACACCTCTTGCTGCCTGGTCGTTAACGCTTTCATTCCGCCCCCTGGGTGTATATACAGTTATGCTGTGAGTATATACAGTCAAAGGCGATTTTGGAACCAAAAACTGCACAAAAAACCAGGGACTTAATTATTCCTCGAGGCTCATCGGAAATGTGACCAAAGCAGCGTGACCCAGGTGATGACCGCAGTGATAATCGCCAGCAACACGGCAGCAGAGCCCATGTCTTTTGCCCGGCCAGAAAGTTCGTGAAAATCAGAGCCAATACGGTCCACAACGGCCTCAATAGCGCTATTAAGAATTTCCACTATCATCACCAACAGCACGGAGCCGATCAGAAGCACGCGGGTAATGGCATCAACATCAAGGAAACAGGCGATAATCACCGCGACAATCGCGGCGACACCCTCCTGGCGAAACGCGGCTTCGTTGACCCATGCGGCGCGAAAACCTTTCCAGGAATAGCCAGCAGCTTTAATGATACGGGTTAACCCAGTGGTATTATTGGCCATTAAAAGAACCTTTTATTTGAAATAGCGTCAATAACAGGAGGCGCAACGTGTTGCGCTGTAGCCTGAAGTATGACGGGTAACAACAGTAATTTCGCGCGCTTTCTGTTATCCTTGCGCCGCAATTGCATTATTAACCAGAGGCTTTACATCGTTTATGTCTGGCTGGCCACGAATTTACTACAAATTACTTAATTTACCATTAAGCGTCCTGGTAAAAAGTAAGTCTATCCCAGCAGAACCCGCGCTGGAATTGGGGCTCGAAACGTCGCGCCCTATTATGTATGTTTTGCCTTATAACTCGAAGGCAGACTTGCTGACGCTTCGCGCCCAGTGTCTGGCGCATGATTTACCTGACCCGCTTGAACCGTTAGAAGTCGACGGTACGCTGTTGCCGCGATACGTGTTCATTCACGGTGGGCCACGCGTGTTTACCTATTACACGCCAAAAGAAGAGTCCATTAAGCTGTTCCACGACTATCTCGACCTGCATCGCAGCAATCCCGATCTGGATGTGCAGATGGTGCCGGTGTCGGTGATGTTTGGTCGTCGTCCGGGCCGCGAAAAAGGGGAAGAGAACCCACCGTTACGCATGCTTAATGGCATCCAGAAATTCTTCGCCGTCTCCTGGCTGGGGCGCGACAGCTTTGTGCGCTTCTCCCCTTCCGTCTCGCTACGCCGGATGGCCGACGAGCACGGCACCGATAAGATCATCGCGCAAAAACTGGCGCGCGTGGCGCGCATGCATTTCGCTCGTCAGCGTCTGGCCGCCGTTGGCCCTCGCCTTCCGGCGCGTCAGGATCTCTTCAACAAGCTGCTGGCTTCCAAAGCGATCGCCCGTGCTGTTGAAGACGAAGCGCGCAGTAAAAAGATTTCTCATGAAAAAGCACAGCAGAACGCCATTGCGCTGATGGAAGAGATTGCCGCGAACTTCTCTTATGAGATGATCCGTCTTTCTGACCGCATCCTGGGCTTTACATGGAACCGCCTCTATCAGGGCATTAACGTCCATAACGCCGAGCGCGTTCGCCAACTGGCGCATGACGGGCATGAAATTGTTTATGTGCCCTGCCACCGCAGCCACATGGACTACCTGCTCCTCTCGTATGTGCTCTATCACCAGGGGCTGGTGCCACCGCACATCGCAGCCGGTATCAATCTGAACTTCTGGCCAGCAGGCCCGATTTTCCGCCGCCTGGGGGCGTTCTTCATTCGTCGTACCTTTAAGGGCAACAAGCTCTACTCCACCGTATTCCGTGAATATCTGGGCGAGCTGTTCAGCCGCGGTTATTCCGTTGAGTACTTCGTGGAGGGGGGACGTTCACGAACCGGCCGTCTGCTGGATCCGAAAACCGGCACGCTGTCGATGACCATCCAGGCGATGCTGCGCGGCGGCACCCGTCCCATCACGCTGGTGCCCATTTACATTGGCTATGAGCACGTCATGGAAGTGGGGACTTACGCCAAAGAGCTACGCGGGGCGACTAAAGAGAAAGAGAGCCTGCCGCAGATGCTGCGCGGGCTGAGCAAGCTACGCAATCTTGGTCAGGGCTACGTAAACTTCGGCGAGCCGATGCCGCTGATGACGTATCTGAACAACCATGTTCCCGATTGGCGCGAGTCTATCGATCCTATCGAAGCGGTGCGTCCAGCCTGGCTGACGCCAACGGTTAACGGTATCGCGGCTGAGCTGATGGTGCGTATTAACAACGCTGGCGCCGCAAACGCCATGAACCTCTGCTGTACGGCGCTGCTGGCGTCACGTCAACGCTCGCTGACCCGTGAGCAGCTTACGGAGCAGCTGGATTGCTATCTTGATCTGATGCGCAACGTTCCCTACTCGGTGGATTCAACGACGCCTGCCAGCACGGCGAGCGAGCTGATCGACCATGCGCTGCAGATGAACAAGTTTGAAGTCGAGAAAGATACGATTGGCGACATCATCATTCTCCCGCGCGAGCAGGCGGTGCTGATGACCTACTATCGTAACAATATCGCGCATATGCTGATGCTGCCGTCGCTGATGGCAGCGATCATTACCCAGCATCGCCGTATTTCTCGTCAGGAACTGCTGCGTCACGTGGAGACGCTCTATCCGATGCTGAAAGCAGAGCTGTTCCTGCGCTGGAGCAAGGATGAGCTGGCGATTGAGCTGGATAAAATGACCGAGGAGCTGCGTCGTCAGGGGCTAATTACCGTTGTTAACGACGAGCTGCATATCAATCCGTCACGCTCCCGTACGCTGCAACTGCTGGCGGCGGGTGCGCGAGAAACGCTGCAGCGCTACGCTATCACCTTCTGGCTGCTGAGCGCGAACCCATCCATTAACCGCGGTACGCTGGAGAAAGAGAGCCGGACGCTGGCACAGCGCCTTTCCGTTCTGCACGGCATTAACGCCCCGGAATTCTTCGACAAAGCGGTCTTCAGTTCACTGGTACTGACGTTGCGTGATGAAGGCTTCATTAGCGACACGGGCGATGCCGAGCCGGAAGAGACGCTGAAGGTGTATCAGATGCTGGCAGAGCTGATTACCTCCGACGTGCGTTTGACGATTGAGAGTGCGACGCAGGGCGAGTGATGTGAAAAAGCCGGGTGGCGCTTGCGCTTACCCGGCCTTGTATTATCCTCCCGTACAGAAAGAACCGGCCAGTTCTTTCTGTCAGGCAGTCCACATGCCGTACCCGGCCTTAGGCCACGAGCCTGTATTGTAGATCCCTGCAGTGGACTGCCCCTTCTCCACAAGTGACAAACCGGACAGTATCATGGACCGGTTTTCCCGGTAATCCGCATTCACAAGGTTGGTTTCACTATGGAACAGGAACTTCACTTTATTGGTATCGATGTCTCCAAAGCTAAGCTGGATGTCGATGTACTGCGACCTGATGGCCGTCACCGCAGCAAAAAGTTTGCTAACACCCCTAAAGGCCACAATGAGCTGCTCAGTTGGCTTCATAATCACGGCGTGGCACCAGCCCATATCTGCATGGAGGCGACCAGCACCTATATGGAAGACGCCGCGGCCTGCCTCAGTGATGCCGGTTTCACCGTCTCCATCATCAATCCTGCGCTGGGTAAAGCCTTTGCGCAGAGCGAAGGTCTGCGCAGTAAAACCGATGCTGTGGATGCCCGTATGCTGGCAGAGTTCTGCCGGCAGAAGCGCCCGGCAGTCTGGGAGGCACCGCATCCGCTGGAGCGCGCGTTACGGGCGCTGGTACTGCGGCATCAGTCCCTGACGGACATGCACACGCAGGAGCTGAACCGCCGGGAGACGGCGCGGGAAGTGCAGTTGCCGAGCATCGATGCACACCTTCTGTGGCTGGAAGCGGAGCTGAAGCGACTGGAGAAACAGATAAAGGACCTGACGGATGATGACCCGGATATGAAGCACCGGCGAAAACTGCTGGACAGTATACCGGGTATAGGTGAAAAAACGTCCGCCGTGCTGCTGGCGTATGTGGGGCTGAAGGACAGGTTCGGTCAGGCGAGGCAGTTCGCGGCGTTCGCGGGGCTGACACCGCGTCAGCATGAATCCGGAAGCAGCATAAACAGGGCAAGCAGGATGAGTAAGGCTGGACATGTCTCGCTTCGCAGAGCGCTGTATATGCCCGCGATGGTGGCGCTGTACAAAACGGAGTGGGGAAAAGCGTTCAGGAGTCGTCTGGAAAATAACGGTAAGGGTGCGAAGCTGATAATCGGAGCAATGATGCGTAAGCTGGCGCAGGTGGCGTATGGCGTCCTGAAATCAGGACGCCCGTTCGATGCCACACTGCACGAGAAAAATGCTTGCGTGGCATAACAGTATCTACGATCCTGCATGACATGTAGGCCCGGTAAGCGCTAGCGCCACCGGGCTTCTTTTTAGCCAAAGTAACTCATCGCCAGTCCTAAAAACAGCACCAGGCCCACGTAGTTATTATTCATAAACGCTTTAAAACAGGCGTCACGCTCACGCTTTGCGATCAGCTTTTGCTGATATGCAAACAGCAGCCCCGCCACCAGCACTGACCAGTAAAACTCCCAGTTGAGCCCGTTCAGGCGGCCAATCGCCACCATCAGCGCCAGCACGGCGACCTGCAGGATACCGATAATCAGCTTGTCGTGACGACCAAACAGAATGGCGGTCGATTTAATGCCAATTTTCAGATCGTCATCGCGGTCGACCATCGCATATTGCGTGTCATAAGCCACGGCCCAGAGAATGTTCGCCAGGAACATCAGCCAGCAGCTCAGCGGTACCGACTCGCTGACCGCCGCAAACGCCATTGGGATCGACCAGCCAAACGCCGCGCCGAGCACCACCTGCGGCAGATGGGTATAGCGTTTCATAAACGGATAGACCCATGCCAGCGCGAGAGCCGCAACGGAAAGCAGGATGGTCATGGTGTTGAGGGTTAACACCAGCAGGAAGGAGAGCAGCACCAGCACGATAAACAGCACGCGGGCCTCTTTCTCTGTGACCTGCCCGCTGGGTAACGGACGATTGGCTGTCCGTTTCACATGTCCGTCGAATTTACGATCGGCGTAGTCATTGACCACACAGCCCGCCGCACGCATCAGCCAGACACCGGCCACAAACACGCCCAGGATCCACTGCGGTGGAACGCCCGGCGTCGCCACCCATAGCGCCCATAATGTCGGCCACAACAGCAGTAGCGCGCCGATGGGTTTATCGGTACGCATTAAGCGGTGATAGGCCAGCAGCTTGTTCTGCGTCAGGCTCCACTCCATTTTTTTCTTCCTCTCAGTACAACGGCGATGCCGGTAAAAAAAGCTCCGTCAGTATTAACGGTTTACCGCTCAGGCGAAGACGGGAACGACGTCCCCACAGTTCGGCATCGCGTCCAATTTCAATAAAATCACGGGTAAGTTCAGACGAGGTAAAAAGATACCGCCCGAGCGGGGTATTTCCCAGCCGTTGCAGTGCCAGCTCTGGCCCGGAAAGGGTGGATTCAGGCACCACGGTTCGCCCGGCGAGCCACGGCTCACCATCCGCGCAGAGCAGAATTTCACGCAACCAGTAGCGTTCTTCTTTAGGTAACAGCGGCAGCTCACTGGCAATGTCAGCAGAGGTGACAAACCCTTCCTGAATCATCGTCACCGTAACCGTCTTGCCCTGTTGCTCAAAACGTTTAGTCATGGAATCTTCCAGCAGCAACCAGTCAAGCTGCTGCGGGTCAAGCGCAGGTATTTGGTCAAAATAGCGCAGCGCACGCAGTTGCGTTAGCGCGGGGTGTGACATGCCGGACTCTCCGATACATAACGTAAAAGCATTGTATCGCAGATTGGCAAAATGAGGACGGACAAACAAAATTTAACGATCACTATCGCAACAGGGGCGCAACAAGGCGGGAGAAATGTTCGTGGCAGCAACAGCAGAACTTGATTTTGGTTAAGTATCGCGCGGATAAATTGTGAGCTAATGCAGCTCTTGGGAAGGAATATCAGAAACTTAATACATGGATGACAATAAAAATAGCCCCCCTAATCGGTCTTATCATCGTCCCATCTGGGATGACGATGGCACGTTTCATTATAAGCTTGTTCCTCAGCCAAAGGACAAAAACCACACGTCGGTTTGCCTTGTGCCGCCTACAAAAGTGATCCCGGTGATTTTTATTCCTGGGGTGATGGGGTCAAACTTAAAAAATGAGGATGGTGAAGTCTGGCAGTTCAGTGCAGCTTCGCTCGTGAAATTGCCATTAGCCAATGCAAAAAAAAGAAAGCAACTGCTTGATCCGACGACCACCGTCGTCGATGACTCCGGGGAAATTTTAAACGACGGTGCGGATGGCAAAAAATTCCCGTCCCGTCGCGCCCGCGGATGGGGAAGTGCGTTTTACATTAGCTACGGAGAGGCGCTTGACCGGCTGCAATATCTGCTCAGCGACGACGATATCCTGATGGATAATTACTTTCGGGAGACACAGTTGCAAACGGCACGGCAGCGTTTTATCGGTGTCAGAATCGGTGACGAGCCTCAGGAGCAGGTGCTGAGCGAAGAAGAAGTGGCTCACGGGCACAAGTTCTTATTCCCGCTGCACGTTTTTGGTTACAACTGGCTGCAATCGAATGCGGACTCTGCGGCGTTGCTGGGCGAATATATCCGTAAGGTGCTGAGTGCGTACCACGGACGCCTGGCAGTCAACAAGGTCATCCTGATCACCCATTCGATGGGCGGACTGGTCGCCCGCCATTACTCGGAAAATATGGGCGGACAAGACTCAATCCTGGGCATTGTACACGGCGTTATGCCGGATCTCGGCTCACCGGCAGCTTATCGCCGCATGAAGATCGGTGAGCGTGGCATCACTGGAATGATTATCGGGGACAGTGCAGAAAAGCTGATGCCGGTGCTGGCACAGTCTCCCGGTCCGTTACAGCTTCTGCCGGGCATGGCTTATGGTCCGGGATGGCTGAAAATCAACAGTAAAGAGACTCAACTTTCCCTCCCGGTGGCCGATCCGTATGAGGAAATTTATCTAAACAAAACAGCCTGGTGGCGGCTATGTGAGCAGGATTTGCTGCTGGATGATACCAGAGTCGAATGGAATAAATATGAGAAAACAATAAGTAATATCGTTAAAAAATTTATTGAGAAGTTAAACGGCAAATACCACCCCCAGACCTGGCTATTTTACGGAGCCAGCAAATGCAACCCGTCCGATGGGTTCCTGACATGGGAAGAGCGGATCCCCCAGAGCGTCAAGGAAGCGCAGAGGTACAGGATGAATGCAGGTAACTCTTTTGAACTGTCCCCGTTAAGGTCCCATCAACTAATTTCATCCGCAAGCCCCGGCGATGGGACCGTGCCGATCACCTCCGTCTACACCTCCTCTTCACGTATTCAGGGCGTCCTGGCGACAGATGTCGATCATGAAGGAGCTTATGCTGTCGATCCTGTCGATCGCTCCCGCTCGGTATACAGCGATCTCTCCGACGCACTGGTATTCACGGTTCGCTCGGTGGTGAAAATTGTGCAGCAGGTTCCCGCCCCATGAAAAAAGACACCTCCCCCCTGATTGTCACGCTGACGCTCCTGTTGCTGGCGGCAGGATATTACATCCATAACTATGTGACATTCGTGCATGCACCCCCGGCGTTAACGAACAAGGAAAAACGTATGGTTAATACCCTTTTTGCCACCACCAAATCCCAGTGCGTGGGGCGCTATGTGTTCGAGGTTCCGGCCTCAATCGAAAATACCCTGACTGACCGGGCACAGATTAATGAGATCCGCATCAGCAGCAAGCGGCTCTACCGCCCGGCATTTGAGCAGCGTATCCGGTTGCGGGAACAGAAACTGAAAAACAGCGCTACCGTGGACCCTGTAGATCAGCCATTTCTCAAGCAGATATACAAGCTGAGTGATAATGCTGTCATTTTTGACCGTAATGAAAATGAGAGTGTGGCGGGATTTGGGCGCGTTCTGGAGGGTCATCTCTACGTTGACGGAGTGGCGTTTATCCTCATGCAGGAGATTACCGATTATTCTGATCCGCGCTTCGCTAAAGAGCGAGCGTTTTATCTGCGCAAGGAGGCGGGAAGACCTGACTGGATGGCGAATGATAAACCTCAGAAACTGACGGAATTACAGGACCTCATGTCCCGGCTGAGCGGACGGCAGAATGAGGATATTCCTTCCGTGCCCGGCACCTGTATTCCGCAAGGGTTTATCCGCGACGGAAACGGCAAGCCTAAGGAAGATATTACCTTTGTATATCCACATAACCCGGTCTTTTCCCTGTCGGTTTCCACTAATACCTATCTTGGCGATCCAGCGAGTATGCTGGAGCGAAGTGATGAGATTCAGCCCTACCTGACCCGGATCAATGCGAAGACTCTGCGTAAGGCAAAAACAGAAATTGCAGGATTTGAGGCTGATGAATGGCTCAATACCGCACCATCAGAAAAATCTCCGGGCAACCCGTCCGGGCAGTTGCTTTTTAACGTGATAGCTAATGAAAAAGTGGTCGATTTTCGGCATCCAATTATCGATGTGACAATGAGCAATCATACCCTGCCCCCACCGGATTACAGCGACGCTGAACTGGTGGAAATCTGGGATCGCATCATTCGTTCTTTCCGCGTCAGGGATAATGCGTTCTGAACAGATTGCCCCTGAGTAGTGGCCAAAAAAAGTGCGCCCGTTAAGGCGCACTAAACTACTAACAAATCAGCACTGTGGGGAAACGGTTACCCCTTGCCTTTTACACTGCTGATAAAGGTGGAACGGGCAGTGGTTGAACCTAAACGTTCGGCTTCATCAAGCAGTTTCAGCGCTTTATCGACATCGCCGCGCTTCACCGCCTGCTTAATGGCGTTGTTGAAGTATTCTTCGGTGTCGTTCAGTACCGGCTCAGCTTTTTTCGCCGGAGCAGGGGCTGCGGTCGCGGCTGCCGTAGCCGCTGGCGCGGTATAAACAGGTGCAGCGGTATTCCCCACGGTCACCGGACCTGGACCAGACGAGCCAAACAGTGGGCCAACGAGTACGCTGGAAGCGCTGTTGGTGGAAACTTTCAGTTTGACCAGACCATCAGTGGTATGACGGGCAAGCGGATCCGGAATATCCGGGACAGAGTTACCGGTGCCTTTGGCATAAGCTTTCGCCGGGTCAACCAGCTTTGTTGTCTGCTGCAGATCTTTCTCGGTCGTGAATACCAGAACATAAATTTTTTGCTGACCCAGGGCAGGCGTCAGGCGCATAACACCTTCCAGCCGATCTGCACTCATCACGCCCGGTTCCTGATAGCTAAAATAGTCGCTCGGGAAGAACGCCGATGGCGTCATGTTTTGATCGAGGATCAGGACGTTTGGCGCAAACACGCTGGTCTGTTTGTTCACTTCGCTGGTCAGCGTCAGGGTCAATTCACCAATGTTCGCCGGTACGCTATAAGCCGCAACGGGGCCAGAAATCCCCGGCACATTCAGCTGTTGGCCACCCATAGAGAGCTGGGTTGACTGCGTTTTGGATTGATCAACCGGCGTCCATGTCAGTTGCTGGAGTGCCGCTGCCGGGATAGCCGGCGCAGCACTGGTATTTTGTGGCACGAAATTCACGTCTGCCAGGGAGACGGCCGGAACACAGGCTAACAGCCCCGCAGAGAGGCACAGCGCGACGAGACTTTTCTTCATTTTCATTGTTATTACCTCTGATAGCGTGAGCACTGCGGTGGCCAGGCAATAGCGCGCAGTACCCTAAGGAGAGAGGGGCTTACGCCCCTCTTTTCAGGTCATTACGTCAGGTCTAACGAATTACCACCAGATTTCCATCTGGGCGCCGAAGGTCCACTCATCGTTGTCGCCACGGCTGAAGGTTTTCGCAGAGGTGTCACTGTAAGCCACACCGGAGGTGTAGCCAGTGTCGCTGTTGTTTGCGTAACCCCATTTCTCATCCCACTTCGCGTAGGTTGCGAAGACACGGATAGCCGGACGGGACCAGATGCTGTCGCCAGCCTGCCATTGCTGTGCCAGGGTGATTTTGTACTGGCTGTTTTTCTCGTCAGTTCTCTGAGATTTGACGTTGTCGTAGCCCACTTCCAGCAGGGTGCTCATGATTGGCGTCCATTTGAACATCGGACGAACACCCACAGTCCACCACTCGGTACCGTTGTTGTTGTCACGATCGATGTTCTGGTACATACCGACGTACATCAGGTCCCAACGGTCTGCCAGGGTGATTGCACCGTGGTCCAGCACACGCCACATGGAGCCGTCGTTATCAACGCTGCCACCCTGTGGAATACCTTTGCCGTTAGAGGTCATGGAATCCGTACCGTACTGCAGTACGAACTTGTTGAAGCCCTTCATCATGCTCTGGGTGTGTTCAGCAGTGAACAACCAGCCATCTTTAGAAGCGCCAGGCTGCAGGTAGTAGTCGTCAGGAATGTTGGTGTGACCATAGTCAACGCCCAGCTCCAGCGTACCGCCCGGGTTAGTTTCCAGACCGGCTAAACGCACGTCGAAGACGTCGTTAGGTACAATGTTGTCATAAACGCGATCGCCGTTTTCATCACGATCGGCGAAGGTTGCAGAACCACCTGATTCAGAAGAGCGGGTAGCTGCCAGAGAGAGTTTACCAAAGCCCAGATCGATGTTTTCAATACCGGCACCAGGACCTGAGATGTCCCAGTAGTAGAAGTCGATCATGTGAACGTCATGACGCTGATAGAAGCGCTTACCGGCCCAGATGGTGGAGCCTGGCAGCCACTCAATCAGGTTTTTACCCTGCACGTTAGCTTCACGGAAGGCCGGGCTGGTGGATTCCCAGTCGTTCTGCTGAGAAACGGAATACGCTACGTTAGTGTCGAAATAGAAGCTCTTGTCGCCCTCTTTCCACACTTCCTGGCCCAGTTTCAATTCAGCATAGGTTTCACATTCGTTACCGAGACGATATTTAGTACCGCCAGTACCCGTCGTTGCAAAACATTGTTGTTCACCGCCACTCCCGGTCCAGCCAATGCCGGAACGAGCATAACCTTTAAAGTCTACAGCGCCTGCCTGGGCAGACATAATGCCTGCCGCAATGGCGAGTGCCAGAGGGACTTTGCGCAGAGTAATCATCATTCTATCTCCTGAGATCATTGCTTTTCTTTGAACACTTGACCTGTCGGTTTCGTGTCTTCTTTTGGGATTGCTTAAACGCCTGGCTCTTTGTGCAGCCGACGACATGCAGTGCCATCCTCGCGGAACAGATGGCAACGCTCTGGCGGCAAACCGATAGCGAATGTGGCACCCTCTTCTACCAACACCACGTCATTCTGGCGGTAGACCAGGTTCTGACGGATGGCGGGGATCTGGATATGAATCTGTGTTTCGTGACCAAGTTGTTCGACGACCTGAACTTCACCTTCCAGCGTCACATCGGCGATGTGGCTCGGCAGTAAATGCTCAGGACGAATACCGAGGGACATGTTGGCCCCCACCTGTACGTTGGCGCTGTCGACCGGCAGCCAGACTTGCTGACGGTTTGGCAACTCCACCTGTACCTGTTCAATGGCTGTCGCCGTGACTTTGACGGGCAGGAAGTTCATCTTTGGCGAGCCAATAAAGCCCGCAACAAAGCGGTCTGCCGGATAGTGATACAGCTCCAGCGGTTTACCCACCTGTGCCACGCGGCCTGCGTCCAGAACCACAATTTTGTCGGCCAGCGTCATCGCTTCGACCTGATCGTGGGTGACGTAAATCATCGTGCGGCCAAGACGTTTATGCAGACGGGAGATTTCGATACGCATCTGGACGCGCAGCGCGGCATCCAGGTTAGAAAGCGGTTCATCCAGCAGGAAGACGCGTGGTTCGGCAACCAGCGTACGGCCAATCGCGACGCGCTGACGCTGACCACCGGAAAGCGCCTTCGGTTTACGCTCCAGCAGGTGTGCCAGCTGTAACACTTCTGCCACCTGCGTGACGCGCTGGTTAATCATCTCTTTTTTCGCCCCCGCCAGCTTCAGGCCAAAGGACATGTTCTCGGCGACGGAGAGATGGGGATAAAGTGCATAAGACTGGAACACCATGCCAACGCCACGTTCGGCAGGCGGAATGTCGTTCATTCGGGTATCACCAATCAGCAAATCACCGCTGGTGATGGTTTCAAGACCGGCAATCATACGCAGCAGAGTTGATTTACCGCAGCCAGATGGGCCAACAAACACCACGAATTCACCTTCGTGGATGTCGAGATTGATGTCTTTTGACACCACTACGTCGCCCCAGGCTTTCGTTACATTACGCAGCTGTACGCTCGCCATGCCCTTCTCCCTTCGTTACAACCTGTCACCGACAGAAACATTCAAGATAAGTTCACTATGGGGTATCCATTACTTTCGCGAATCCTCCACCCCCCGGCTTTTTTATGGGGGAGGAGGCGGGAGGATGAGAGAGCAGGCTCTGCGACCGCAGCTGGCGGGCTGAGGCAAAATTCGTGAAGCCACCTGCAAAATTCAGCGTGTTTTTATGTGCGCCAGCACTCATAACTTAAATTTATGCAACACAGATCACACAAACCGGGGGTGGGGCGTAGGGGTTGGGAGGATGGAAAGAGGATGTCAAATAAGGAGACTGAGTGACGTTGAACCACCTTATGTATCCACGAGCACATCACCAAAAAAGGATGGCAGATATGAAGATCAAGACTGGCGCACGCGTTTTCGCATTGTCCGCCCTTGCAGCAATGATGATTTCCGCACCGGCTCTCGCCAAAATTGAAGAAGGTAAGCTGGTTATCTGGATTAACGGCGACAAAGGCTATAACGGCCTGGCCGAAGTGGGTAAAAAATTCGAAAAAGACACCGGTATCAAAGTCACCGTAGAACACCCGGACAAGCTGGAAGAGAAATTCCCGCAGGTTGCGGCAACCGGTGACGGCCCGGACATCATCTTCTGGGCGCATGACCGTTTCGGGGGTTATGCACAATCCGGCCTGCTGGCGGAAGTCACGCCTGATAAAGCCTTCCAGGACAAACTGTTCCCGTTCACCTGGGACGCCGTTCGCTATAACGGCAAGCTGATCGCTTATCCAATCGCAGTGGAAGCCCTGTCTCTGATTTATAACAAAGACCTGGTGCCTAACCCGCCGAAAACCTGGGAAGAGATCCCGAAACTGGATAAAGAGCTGAAAGCGAAAGGTAAGAGCGCGCTGATGTTCAACCTGCAGGAGCCGTACTTCACCTGGCCGCTGATTGCTGCCGATGGCGGTTACGCGTTCAAGTTTGAAAACGGCAAATATGACGTCAAAGACGTGGGCGTGGACAACGCGGGTGCGAAAGCGGGTCTGACCTTCCTGGTCGATCTGATCAAGAACAAACACATGAACGCGGATACCGATTACTCCATCGCGGAAGCGGCGTTCAACAAAGGCGAAACCGCGATGACCATCAACGGTCCGTGGGCCTGGACCAACATCGACAAGAGCAAAATCAACTACGGCGTGACGCTGCTGCCAACCTTCAACGGCAAGCCGTCTAAACCGTTCGTCGGCGTGCTGAGCGCAGGTATCAACGCCGCCAGCCCGAACAAAGAGCTGGCGAAAGAGTTCCTCGAAAACTACCTGCTGACCGATCAGGGTCTGGATGAAGTGAACAAGGACAAACCGCTGGGTGCCGTTGCGCTGAAATCCTTCCAGGATCAGCTGGCGAAAGACCCACGCATCGCGGCAACCATGGATAACGCCCAGAAAGGCGAAATCATGCCGAACATCCCACAGATGGCCGCGTTCTGGTATGCCACCCGTACTGCGGTGATTAACGCCGCAAGCGGTCGTCAGACTGTCGATGCCGCGCTGAAAGATGCGCAGGGTCGTATTACTAAGTAATGCCGTAGTCCCCTCTCCCTCTGGGAGAGGGTTAGGGTGAGGGTTGTCGCTATCCGCACGCCCTCACCCCGGCCCTCTCCCCCAGGAGAGGGAGAAAAGATCAAACGTTGTAGAGGAAGAACCCCATGGATGTCATTAAAAAGAAACATTGGTGGCAAAGCGACGTGCTGAAGTGGTCAGCGATCGGTCTGCTCTGTCTGCTGGTGGGTTACCTTGTTGTTTTAATGTACGTACAAGGGGAATATCTGTTCGCCATCATGACGCTGATTTTAAGCTCTGCTGGCCTGTATATTTTCGCCAACCGTAAGGCATATGCCTGGCGTTATGTCTATCCGGGCGTGGCCGGGATGGGGCTGTTTGTCCTGTTCCCGCTGATCTGTACTATCGCTATCGCATTTACTAACTACAGCAGCACCAACCAGCTCGCGCAAGAGCGCGCCACTCAGGTGCTTCTGGACCGTTCTTATCAGGCAGGCAAGACCTTCAACTTTGGTTTGTATCCTGCGGGTGACGAATGGAAATTAGCACTGACTGACGGCGAGAGCGGCAAAACCTATATTTCCGACGCTTTCAAATTTGGTGGCGAGCAGAAGCTGGCCTTAAAAGAGGCCCCTGCCCTGCCGGAAGGCGAACGCGCTAACCTGCGTATCATTACCCAGAACCGTCAGGCACTGACTCAGCTCACCGCCGTGCTGCCAGATGAAAGCAAAGTGACCATGAGCTCGCTGCGCCAGTTTTCCGGCACGCAGCCACTCTATACCCTGGCGGATGACGGCACGCTGACGAATAACCAGAGCGGCGTGAAGTACCGTCCGAACAATGATATTGGTTTCTATCAGTCTGTAAACGCCGACGGCAGCTGGGGCGATGACAAACTCAGCCCGGGCTATACCGTGACCATCGGCTGGGACAACTTTACCCGCGTGTTTACCGACGAAGGGATCCAGAAGCCGTTCTTTGCTATCTTCGTCTGGACGGTGGTCTTCTCCGTATTGACGGTACTCCTGACCGTTGCCGTGGGCATGGTGCTGGCCTGCCTCGTGCAGTGGGAAGCCCTGAAAGGCAAAGCGATCTACCGCGTGCTGCTGATCCTGCCGTATGCCGTACCGTCGTTTATCTCAATTCTGATTTTCAAAGGGCTGTTTAACCAGAGCTTCGGTGAAATCAACATGATGCTGAGCGCGCTGTTCGGCATCAAACCGGCCTGGTTCAGCGACCCGACCACCGCCCGTTCGATGATTATCATCGTCAACACCTGGCTGGGTTATCCGTACATGATGATCCTGTGCATGGGCCTGCTGAAGGCTATCCCCGACGACCTGTACGAAGCCTCGGCAATGGATGGCGCGGGTCCGTTCCAGAACTTCTTTAAGATTACGCTGCCGCTGCTCATCAAGCCGCTGACTCCGCTGATGATTGCCAGCTTTGCCTTCAACTTTAACAACTTCGTGCTGATTCAGCTGTTGACCAACGGTGGCCCGGATCGTCTCGGTACCACCACGCCAGCCGGCTATACCGACCTGCTCGTGAGCTACACCTATCGCATCGCCTTTGAAGGCGGCGGCGGTCAGGACTTTGGTCTGGCGGCAGCGATTGCCACCCTGATCTTCCTGCTGGTTGGCGCGCTGGCGATAGTGAACCTGAAAGCCACACGTATGAAATTTGACTAAGGAGGGCATCGATCATGGCTATGGTACAACCCAAATCTCAGAAACTGCGCCTCCTGGCGACGCATTTAGGGCTGCTGATTTTTATTGCGGCGATCATGTTCCCGCTGCTGATGGTCATCGCCATCTCCCTGCGTTCGGGTAACTTCGCTACCGGCAGCCTGATCCCGGACGAAATCTCCTGGGAGCACTGGAAGCTTGCGCTGGGCTTCAGCGTAGAGCATGCCGATGGCCGCGTTACCCCGCCGCCGTTCCCGGTACTGCTGTGGCTGTGGAACTCGGTGAAAGTGGCGACCATCACCGCGATCGGCATTGTGACGCTCTCCACCACCTGTGCGTACGCCTTCGCCCGTATGAAGTTCCCGGGCAAGGCCTCACTGCTGAAAGGGATGCTGATTTTCCAGATGTTCCCGGCGGTACTGTCTCTGGTCGCGTTGTATGCCTTGTTTGACCGCCTGGGCCAGTATGTGCCGTTTATCGGCCTGAACACCCACGGCGGCGTGATCTTCGCCTATCTTGGCGGTATCGCCCTGCATGTGTGGACCATCAAAGGTTATTTCGAAACCATCGACGGCTCGCTGGAAGAAGCGGCGGCGCTGGATGGCGCGACACCATGGCAGGCGTTCCGTCTGGTTCTGCTGCCACTGTCGGTGCCTATCCTGGCGGTGGTGTTTATCCTGTCGTTTATCGCCGCCATCACCGAAGTGCCGGTCGCGTCTCTGTTACTGCGTGATGTGAATAGTTACACCCTGGCCGTGGGTATGCAGCAATACCTCAACCCGCAAAACTACCTGTGGGGCGACTTTGCCGCGGCGGCCGTACTCTCTGCCATCCCGATTACCGTGGTGTTCCTGCTGGCGCAGCGCTGGCTGGTCAACGGCCTGACGGCGGGCGGTGTGAAAGGTTAAGTTTCATCTGTTATGCCACTGCAACCCTCAACTTTAGACGTATTGTATTAACCCAACTTGTGACTGTTGTTAGGCGCTCTTCGGAGCGCCATTTTTTTATGGGTCAGACACGCACAAAGTCAGTCTCAAAGTTAAAGGTATGCCAGAGATGGCGGGCGCAGGAGTATTCAAACAGCTTGCCGTTATCGAGAAATGCCGTCTGTTCCACCTGTATAAGCGTGGTAGGTTCGGTCAGCTCCAGCCACACCCTTTCCTGCTCGCTGGCGTTTCGCCCGGTGACTTTCATATGTGCGCTATGGACGGTACACCCCAGTTCATGGGTAATGTACGCGTAAATGGAATGCTGAACATGGCTCAGAGCCAGACGAGGAAACAGCGCGACAGGCATCCATGTGTACTCCACGATGGAAGGGATCTCCGCTATGACGCGTACCCTGTGGATTTCATGCACCAGTTCACCCTCAGGGATTTGCAATTTTTGCGCGATATCGGCAGAGGCAGGCACGGCGGTATATAGCTGCACGCGAGTGGTGAGGGTTTTTCCCTGAGTGGCGCAGCGCTGCGCGGTGCCTATCAGGTGTGAGTTGCTTGCCGCAGAAACCTGGCGCTTAACAAACGAGCCTAGCCCACGCTTGCGCAACACCAGTCCCTCGCGGACGAGCAAATCCAGCGCTTTGGTGATGGTTAGCTCGCTACATCCAAATTCAGCGGCGAGCCTTGCCCCTTCGGGCAATTTTTTGTCGGGAGCATAGATGCCCACCATAATGCGCCGCCGCACTTCATGGTAGATCTCCATATACTTAGGCATAACGCTCTCCGCAAACGGCCCCTTACAGGGCCGACTCAAATTAACGAGACAGGGATGCAGCCATACGCACCCAGGTGTGCCGTCGGCCACGGATAGCGAGGGATAAGGCATTCAGCGCTTCCGGGTCGGCCATGCCTGCCATCCCTGCGTCGCCAAAATTATGCATGTCGCTACCGCAACGTTTACTGGCCAGGCCAATGTCGCGCACCGTAGCACAATCCGCACCTTCCTGACTACTGCTCAGCGTGGTGATGGCAAGCCCTCCCAGCGACTGCACTGCCTGCGCAATGTGGCTGACGCGTCCTTCCGATGCCCCCCGGCATCCGCCTGGTGCCGAAAAGATAGCGCCATCTGCGCCTGCACTGATATAGCCAGCATACTCCTGGGGTTGCGCCAGCCCGGAATTATAAAATTTCGCGGCCAGAATCAGTTTATCGGTTTGCGCCCTGAGCGCCGCTATCGCCTGACACATACGCCCGGCCGTCACCCCGGGCTTGTCATAGCCGGTCAGGCAGTAAAAATCCGCATGCCGCACTGCCTCCAGATGCGCAGGCAGAAAAGCGCCGGGGCTGGAGAGATCGTCTGCGGGCAGGACTTCAAAATTGACGCCTGTTAAACGCCCCGTCAGACATTTCACCTGGCTGACAGGATCGGCGCCAAAACGTTCTTCTCCGCCGTTCAATGCGGGCCGCTGAAAATGGATCCCCTTGAGCAGCAGAAGGTCGGCGCCAAACGCGCACAACAATTCCGCATTCGTCACCTCTGCAAACAGCGGGGGCGCCTGCACGGCAATTTCGGCCATAATGACGCGCCCTTCGCTGGCGCTGATGGCATCTCGTAAGCTATCGCCGGTAATGGGGCCACGAAAGTCGCTGGCCCGGCAATTCAGAAGCCGTTTCATCTTTACGCCTCCTCTTCGAGAGAAACGATGGCAGGCGTTGGCTGTTGAAATGCCTTTTGCAAAATGTCGAGATTGGTTAACGCTTCTTGCTCGCTGACATAGTTGGCCTTGCCTGAGGAGAGTGTGTCGTAAAGCGCGTCATAAACGCGTCCGTAGTCGCCGGGTACCGCCGGCAGTTCTTCCCGGACAGAACATCCTGCGTCATCGATATACTCCAGCACCGCGCATTCACGATCTTCACCAAACCCTGGGTCCCCAGGCATAATGCCCGCCTTCAGGCTGGTTTCCTGCTGGTCGATACCATAGCGAATAAACGAGCCTCGCGTACCGTGTACCGTGAATCTCGGCGCGGGTATTTTCACCAGATGGCTGGTTTTCACGATCGCGGTCGTCTTCGGGTAATAGAGGTGAACGGTGAAGGCGTCGTCAGGGTTGAGCGGGTTTCTCTGGCGCTGAAGATGGTACCCGACCTGCTGCGGACGCCCCAGTAGGGCGATAATTTGATCGAGCGTATGCACGCCAAGGCCATAAAACGCGCCGTCGAAATAACTGCCGGGACAGGTTTCCGACGCCGGGCGAAAATAGTCAAAATGGCTTTCGATCTCGACAATTTCCCCCAGTTTACCGCTCTCAATCGCCTGTTTCATGGTCAAATAACAGCTATCAAAACGTCGGTTTTGAAACGGAGAGACGGTTAAGCCCTTTTCTCTCGCCAGAGCAAACAGCGTTTTCGCTTCTTCTGGGGTGGTTGTAAAAGGTTTCTCGACCAGCACGTTTTTGCCATGTGCCAGACATAGCCGGGCATACTCAAAATGGCTATCAGGATGGGTGCAGATAACCACCAGCTGAAGCGTATTGTCTTCCAGAATATCCTGCAGCCGGGAGGTAAAACAGATGTGTTGATAGTGCGGCTGCGCTTCAATCTCTGGCTTACGCGCAATATCATAAATACGCTTTACGTTGTATTTATCCTTGCGGCATAAAACATAAGGGAGATGATAGCGCGTGGCGCTTTTACCAAAGCCAATATAGGCGCAGTTAATCATACGGATTCCTTTTTAAAGTATGGCAGGGCGGCATGAATTACCGCCGGTCCATCAAGTTTGCTGAAGTGCTGAGGGTCAAGGGGGATCACCGGGCAGTGGTGATTGATATCCTGAAGAATGGTTTCCTGGAGATACGCGATTTGCGGACCCAGCAAAATAAGCTGGGCGTTTTTATATTCATCGACCAGTTTACCTGCATTCACGGCATACACATTGAGTGTACAATTCTGGCTTTCGCAATATTTTCGCATTTTGCTGGCCATCAAAGAGGTCGACATGCCTTCATTGCAGGCCAGAATAATGGTTTTCCCATCCAACCGATGAATATCATTGTCCTCCTGCAGCGTTATTTCTGACTCAG
The DNA here is from genome assembly GCF_050031095.1 of Enterobacter cloacae complex sp. 382A5. Classification (NCBI taxonomy): domain Bacteria; kingdom Pseudomonadati; phylum Pseudomonadota; class Gammaproteobacteria; order Enterobacterales; family Enterobacteriaceae; genus Enterobacter; species Enterobacter cloacae complex sp. 382A5. Next base: position 300,014 of record NZ_JBLGVK010000001.1, on the reverse strand, counting down.
AGGCGAGAGTATTAATTATCGTTTCATTGCTGCGTTTGATTAACGAACGCTCATAGGCGGTTAAAAAAGGTAAATAGATTACGACTCCAAGCGCTAATAGCAGGATCTGCAAAATGACATTACGAAAATCACCGCCGGATCCGAGCCAGCCAGAAATAAGCGGAGGCACTGACCAGGGAACGTAGGCAACAATTTTTGAGACCCACCCCCAGGTGGTTGCAAAGTACGCGATTGTGAAATTAATCTGCGGATAAAGGATAAAAGGGATCATCATTAACGGGTTGTAGAGTACCGGGAAACCAAAAATGACCGGCTCGTTAATATTAAAAATGCCTGGGGCAATCACCGTTCTGGAAAAGTTACGGTGGCTGGACATATGGCTTCGAACAAACACTGCCAGCAGCAGGGCCAGCGTGCTCCCGGTTCCTCCCATATGACCATACAGATCGCGAAATGGCAGAACGATAATATGGGGTGGGATCTGCCCGCTGGCAAAGGCGGACATGTTTTCCTGCATCGCTACCAGCAAGGGAGGTTCAAGAATGGGATTAATAATCCCACCCGGATGTATCCCCAACGAAAAGAGAAGATTTGTCAGGGTCGTTAACACCAGAAAACCGGATAAATTAGTCGTTAAATGTACCAGCGGCGCCTGGATGAGATGCTGAATCAGCGCCGGGATTTCAGTATGAAGGAAAAGATTAACGCTAAATGCAACCAGCGCGAAAATAGCGACGGTTAACATAATGGAAAACATCGACTGGAAGGATTGTACCACCATGGAAGGCACATCATCTCCTAGCCGGATCTGTAATTTTTTATTTTTCGAAATCCATAAAAAAAGATTTGTTGATAACACCGCCGTTAGTATTGCCAGAAAGACACCGCCAGCATTGGTACTGCCATAGGAGACCATCCCGGTAAGCCGAGCCTGCTGACCATCGGCCAGAGTTTGCACGGTTTCAATGGGCATTAATGCATAAAACACCGCCAGCGCAACCATAGCGGGTATGACTGGCGTAGGGTGTTTTTTCTTACTGGCAATATGATACGCAATTAATATCACCAGCATCAGCGATAAAATATTCATTGTTCCGTTAAGAACGCGCTCGCCAATATTGCGTAGCTGTACCAGGGTGTCAGTGGATAACAGACCGCTCAATATGCCTTTCGGATCGAGAAAAACATAATTAAGCATGATGAAGAGTCCAGCCAGGACAAGGAACGGAACAGTAATAATAAAACTGTCCCGTAGACTTCGAAGATGGACTTCTGATGCCAGCTTTTGCGAGACGTCAGTTATCCGCTCCAGTATTGAAGAGTGGGCCATGCAGATCACCTGTCGAATAGATTAAGTATGTGGCAGTTAATTTCAGTACCGCGTATGCCTGAACTGCCACACATTTAAAACTATATAGTTTTAAATTAAATCTATATAGATCACATTTTGACCGCATCTCTTCCGCGTCAGAGCGCCTATTCGCGCTTCAGCCGCTTCGAATTACACAACCAGAGCGTGATCACCAGCAGCAGGATCGCCGCCGAGTAGATCAGTACATCAAGGGGAGATTTATGATCGACGATGATCAGCCGCACTATCGCGGTGATCCCAATGTAGACAAAATAGCGCAGCGGGAAGTGAAAGCCTGACTGGAAATACTTCACAATCAGGGCGATAAATTCAAAGTAGAGAAAGTAGACCACCAGGCCTTCCACCAGCGCATATTTGCTGGTTTGCTCGGGGGCGAACAGTACATCCGCCAGATGCACCGTCTCTTTACCCAAAAAGACGACCAGGATCAGGCCAAGGCTCAGCAGACCGAGGTTCAGCACGGTCTGGAGGATAGTTGAGATGAACTCAACGCGCGGGCGAGTCAGGGATGTCATACAGCACCTCATTCTCCAGGGCGAGGTTCCTGTATAACGCAAAAATGTGACATGGATCTATATTTTTTAATTATGTTTTATGTACGGAGGTAACGAATGGAGCGCAGACCTACCGGGGTTCGCAACGTAACCTGTGGTGAAAATGTCACCCTGTATGAGCCCTGCAATCTCTATGACTGCGTGCTTGGCAACGGTGTGTTTATCGGCCCGTTTGTTGAAATTCAGGGCAATACGCGCATTGGCGACGAGAGCAAAATTCAGTCGCACACCTTCATTTGCGAGTACGTCACCCTGGGCGAACGCTGTTTCATTGGCCATGGGGTGATGTTTGCCAACGATATGTTTCGCGACGGCAAACCCAATGCTGACCGGAACAGCTGGGGACGCATTACTGTGGGAAATGATGTGTCGATAGGCAGCGGGGCGACCATCCTGGCGGTCTCCATCTGTGACGGGGTGGTGATTGGTGCGGGGAGCGTGGTGACCAAATCCATCACCGAGAAAGGCGTTTATGCGGGAAACCCGGCGAAGCTGCTGCGCCGTCTTTGATTCGCCCGGTGGCGCTGCGCTTACCGGGCCTACAAAATCGTAGGCCGGGCAAACGCAGTGCCGCCCGGCGTGAAGCATCAGCGGAAGTTAATGTTCTTATCGCTGGTCATGTCATATAGCTGGAACTTACGACCCAACTGCTGGCCCCCGTCGCGCGTCAGCGGCGTCCAGCCAATGGCCGCACGGCTGCGGGTTGGACCGGATGAGAACAGATCCAGCGGAATCGACACATACACCCCTTTGGTGAAGTCCCCTTCCCCGTATTCGTCCGGCGAGACGTTGGTGATGGTGGCGTAACCACCGACCACCACTCCGCTGTCGAAGTGTTTGGAGATATCCAGCGTGCCGCCCTTATCGCCCGCCAGGTACTGGCCCACGCTGGCTTTCACCAGCACGTCCTGGGCGAACGACGGTGTCCAGTAGGCCGTCAGGTGGCCGGTTTTCACGCTATAGTCGGTGAACTTCATCATGTCCTGCGCGCTGCGCCAGTCACGCTGTTTAACGTAGTTAGCATCAATACCAAACGCCCAGTTGCTGTCCACCGGACGATAAAGCACTTCCGCCCCCGCGCCGCCATACATGGTTTCCAGATAACCGCCGTAGACCTGGCCGTAGAAGCCATTGCCGAAGTACTGGAAGTAGTTGGCCTGCAGGTTGTTGACGTAAGCATCGTTCTGCACGTACTCACGCACGCGGGTACGCACGCGCGGCAGCTTCGAGTCGTTCGGCGGGTTAGTGTAGTTGAACTTGTCGTAGTTGTTGGCAATGTTGCCAAACAGGCTGCCGGTGGTCAGCAGGTGGTCGGTCACCCACAGATCCGCCGTTGCCATCACGCCCAACTGGTACATGTAGAAGTTTTCCGGCCCGCCGACAGACTGGTTTAACACCGGGTCGATGTGGAAATCGAAGCGCGATTTATCGATATACCAGCCCTGCTCGGTCGTCTCCGGCACGATTGGCTCAACGCGTTTTTGTACCAGCTCGGTTTCATGCCCCAGCGGCTCGCCCTCCAGATGGCGCTTCAGGCTGGCCACGTCCGTTTCCGTCGTCACCTGCGGCAGATTCAGGCGGTTCTCCGTTACGCGGATCGTGCGGATCCCCTCCGGCAGATCGTTCATGATGATCCGGTTGGCACGTTCGATCCCTTCCCGCGAGTCGCGGTATTTCACCTGCTCACCGGTCACGTACAGCGTATCGCCTTTCACCTGGATTTTCGGATCCGCCAGACCGGCGTTGTACTTCAGCAGCGTCAGCTGGTTGGCCACCACGGAGTGCTGCAGAATGGCATCCTGCGGCTCCGGCTGGTATGCAGGCCGCGCGTTGTCGTTATAGTGCGGTCGCATATCGTTAAAGTTCGTGCGCAGCGTAAAGCCGAACATGACGGTATTGCCGCGCTCGTAGCTGAGGTTAACGTCGGCCCAATCGGTGACGCGGTAAATGGCGCCGACGTTAAACTTGCTCTTCTGCTCAATTTTCCCGGCGAAGTCCTGCGAGTAGTCGTTTCCTTCGTACTCCAGCTTCAGGCGCAGCGGCTGCCACGGCGTCTGATACTCCACGCCGCCAAACAGGGACGCCGGGCCATGGAACATCTGGTCACCGTTAATGGAACCCGCTTTCTGATAGCTGTTATCGCGATAGCAGAATTTGTCGCTGTAAGTGCAGAATGGGTTTTTCACGTTGCCGCTGGTACCGAGATAGCCCCAGCCAAGCCCCAGTGAGAAGTCAAACGGCCCCCAGGCCTTACTGGCGACAATGTACTCCGCGTCGAACAGGCCGGTACCGCCGATATCTTTCGCCCCCACGGAAACCTGCGGCATCCAGTAGCTCTCTTCCCACAGACGCAGTTTTACGTCGAAGGCTTTATCTTTGTAGGTTTGATCGCCGGAGAACGCGTCCACGCTGCTGTACTGTTTCGTCCGTACGTCGGTGTAGCGCAGCGTGGTTTCGAGCCATGGGAACAGCTGTACGGATGCAGAATAGTAGCGGTACTGGTCGTTATCACGATAGTTAAGGCTAATTTCCCCTTCTCGCGCCATACGCGCGGTAGGGGTTTGCAGTAAACCGACGCCACCGAAGTCTGACTGAGACGGGCCAATGGGTGCCGGATACGTTTCTGCATGACAGGCGGCACTCACACACAGTGCCAGCATGCTGTAGAGATAGGTCTTTTTCATTATTCCGGTATCCGCTGTGTCAGGGAATGAAGGATATCGGCATTCAGCCCGTCATACGCCTTCGTCCAGAAGTGGTCGGCAAAACCGACAAAAATTATGCTGCCTGGCATAGGTTCGATATGCCGCTTGTTCCACCAGGCAACCGGCGCCTTTTGCGTGTTCCCGTCAGGGTAAATCACCCAGGCGTAGCTGTTATCCGCACCACTCAACAGGCTCTGCTCGTCGAGATAGCTCGCCACGTCGCGGCCGGGGGTAAAAGGCTTTTTCCCCGGACTGCTGATAAGCCCCATCACAGTGATGGTGGTAGGCTGCGCGGGGAGCCAGAGCGTGTAGTCGCCCTCGAGTGCCGGATTGCCTTTTTCCGTCACGCGGACTTCATCCGGATCGAGATTGACCTTTTGTCTTCCGGTGACCTTCAGCGCCAGAAGCTGCTGGCGAAGGCTGTTAATGGCTGCCGCATCGTCACCGTCTTCCTGCTCTGCTAACCCGGTTAACCTGGCGAGCAGCGCCTTATGTTTTTGTTCCGCCTCAACCGTTGCCTGCCGCTCACCGATCACCGCCCCTGGCCACCAGCTGTTTGCCAGTCTTGGCTGGCCGACGAGATCAATCAGATGCCCGGCGTTCGTCAACGTTTTGGGCTGCGCGTTGTCCGGTGTGTAGACCTTCACCGTCCCGGCAGACCAGGCGAGCGGTGTGGCAAAGCTTGCGATCAGCGCAACGCGAATAAGTGTTTTCATGATTTCGCGGCCTTGATCAGCGTGGTTTTAACCGGGAAGAATCCGGCACCCAAATATTGCAGGGACTGGCGGATCTGCCCTTCATCATCCACCCAGAAACGGTTATGCCATCTTGCCCGATCGGTCGTGACCTCTTCATCCAGTACGCGAACCCGGGTTTCGTCGCTGCCTACCCTGACGCTGTCCGTACCGTCCCAGCGGAAGGTAGAGCGGGCGGTGGCGTAACGCACCTGCTTGTGTTCCGTCCAGCCCATTGTCCGTGTCCAGCTTGCCCCGTCGGTGATCTGGTTCGGTTTGCTGAGCGGATCGGCCGCAAGGTTGTTGACCTCAAGAAGGTTATCGCCACCGAGCAGGGTTTTCACAATACGGCTATGTTGCGTCACGATGGTGGCCTGATCCTGCGTCACCCATTTCTGCTGCCCGTTTTCATCGAAAGCGAGCACCACAAACAGTTGCGGACCATCGTTGAGCTGCATGTACTGGCTGGCATACGGCATGTTCTGAAGTTCATCATCGGTCAAATGCACACCCGGCGTACCGAATATGCTGTCCCACAGTGAGTTGCCCAGCCCTTTGGTGGTGGCCGAGCACGCCTGCAACAGCAGGCAAATCAGGATGATTGCAGGTCGCTTCACGACTCTTCTCCGAAGGGGCGAAATAACCACACCGAAGTGTGGTTATGATTAAAACACCCGGAATTACTGGGTGCTGGTCGTCGTAGTGGTCGTGGTTCCGGTATTGGAGCCATCACCGCCACCGGTTGCCGCCAGCGCGACACCCACGGCTGAACTTACGGTGCTGGTGCTGGCCGCGGTAGAACTCCCCGCAGACGCAGACGTCGCTGCCGACCCTGCTGCTTCCCCGACCTGGACCGGAGCTGCATAGACAGATGTCGCCGCAAGTGCAGATATGGCAAAAATGCCATACAGTACTTTCTTCATAACAATTTCCCTTCAATGAATGAATGGAGATTTGCCCGAAAAGAAATTCAGGCGGATTCGAGTATACACAACTAAAGCAGAGGGTTTGCCGTACGGATAAATAGAGGAAGGGTTTTCGGACTATTGGATAAATGTGAAGTATAAGAATAATTAACTAATAAATTATATGTTAAAAATCAAAAAGATATAATTACACAAGACAAAAAGAACTCTCCGTATAATCCTAAAATAAACCGCACTCATTAACGGGTTAAAAGGTATTTTCGGATAAAACTCATAACGGGAATTTGAGTTAAATAACAGACATCAGGAATTGTCTGATAAAAAAATGCCGGCATATCGCCGGCACGTTTTTATGACGATTTAATTACGCGCGCCATGCTTTATAACGGTTAATCAAACCATTTGTCGAGCTGTCGTGGCTGCTGATCGCTTTGTCATCGCCCAGTTCAGGCAGAATACGGTTCGCCAGCTGTTTACCCAGCTCAACGCCCCACTGATCGAAGGTGAAGATGTTCAGGATTGCGCCCTGCGTGAAGATCTTATGCTCATACAGGGCAATCAGCGCACCCAGGCTGAACGGCGTGATTTCACGCAGCAGGATGGAGTTGGTTGGACGGTTGCCTTCGAACACTTTGAACGGCACAACGTGTTCCAGGGTGGCCGGATCTTTACCCTGGTCACGGTATTCCTGCTCTACCACCTCGCGGGATTTACCAAACGCCAGCGCTTCGGTCTGAGCAAAGAAGTTAGACAGCAGTTTAGGATGATGATCAGACAGTGGATTATGAGTGATAGCCGGGGCGATGAAATCGCACGGTACCATTTTGGTCCCCTGGTGAATCAGCTGGTAGAACGCGTGCTGACCGTTGGTGCCTGGCTCACCCCAGATGATTGGGCCAGTCTGGTAATCCACCGCGTTGCCGTTACGGTCAACGTATTTACCGTTGGATTCCATATTGCCCTGCTGGAAGTAGGCCGCGAAGCGGTGCATGTACTGGTCGTACGGCAGGATCGCTTCGGTCTCTGCGCCGAAGAAGTTGTTGTACCAGATACCGATCAGCGCCAGCAGCACCGGCAGGTTTTTCTCAGGTGCGGTGGTGGAGAAGTGTTTGTCCATCGCGTGCGCGCCGGAGAGCAGCTCAACAAAGTTGTCGAAGCCCACGGAGAGAATGATGGACAGACCGATCGCAGACCACAGAGAGTAGCGGCCACCAACCCAGTCCCAGAACTCGAACATGTTCGCGGTGTCGATACCGAACTCGCCAACCGCTTTACCGTTGGTGGACAGCGCTGCGAAGTGTTTCGCCACGTGCTTGTTGTCACCTGCGGTTTTCAGGAACCAGTCGCGTGCGCTGTGGGCGTTGGTCATGGTTTCCTGGGTGGTGAAGGTTTTAGAGGCCACCAGGAACAGTGTAGTTTCCGGGTTCACGTTCTTCAGCACTTCGGCGATGTGAGTACCATCGACGTTGGAGACAAAGTGCATGTTGAGATGATTTTTGTATGGACGCAGCGCTTCGGTGACCATGAACGGGCCGAGGTCAGAACCGCCGATACCGATGTTCACCACGTCGGTGATGGCTTTGCCGGTGTAGCCTTTCCAGCTTCCGGAGATGATTGCTTCAGAGAAGGCTTTCATCTTTTCCAGCACCGCGTTCACTTCTGGCATCACATCTTTGCCGTCAACGATGATTGGCGTATTGCTACGGTTACGCAGAGCCACGTGCAGCACGGCACGGTCTTCGGTACGGTTGATCTTCTCACCGGAGAACATGGATTTGATGGCGTCTGCCAGTTCCGTCTCTTTCGCCAGATCCTGCAGTTTCGCCAGCGTCTCTTCGGTGATGCGGTTTTTGGAGAAATCCACCAGCATCAGATCATCGAAGGTCGCGGAGAATTTGTTGAAACGATCGGCATCTTTCGCGAACAGCTCCGCGATGGTGACGTCTTTCATTTCATCAAAATGTTTTTGTAGTGCCTGCCAGGCAGCGGTCTGCGTTGGGTTGATGTTTTTCATTAGCAATACTCTTCTGATTTGAGAATTGTGACTGCGGTCGATTGTAGCGCCTGCAAATAAAAATTGTGATGGTTTTTATGCCATTGCCCTGGCCTGCATCAAACGCAGGTGAAAAGACCCGAAAAGTATAGCTGCTGACGCGCCCACCCGTGGCGGCGAAATGTCGGTCAAAACCGGGGAAAACGAAGCATAAAATATGGCCCTGTTATAAGTCCTGTTTCTCAGGGGTACCCCCCCATGAAAAATCCGCATAATCCCGGCATTGACAGGACCTCCCCCGCATTTTATTTATAGGGCCGTATTTTGCGCCTGCACCTGTTTTCGTTTCATTCTTGTGCCATGGTCGCTTTATTCATTCCCTGACACGAGGTTGTTATGACGAGTTTTGTGGTCGCCAAGTTTGGCGGCACCAGTGTGGCAGATTACGATGCCATGAACCGCAGCGCCGATGTGGTGCTGGCCGATCCGAATACCCGCCTGGTAGTGCTTTCTGCCTCTGCTGGCGTGACGAACCTGCTGGTTTCTCTGTCTGAAGGGCTGGAGGCCACCGAGCGCTTCGTTAAGCTGGACGCACTGCGCAAAATTCAGTTCGACATCCTTGAACGTCTGCAGAACCCGAACGTGATCCGCGAAGAAGTGGAGCGTCTGCTGGAAAATATCACCACGCTGGCAGAAGCGGCTTCTCTGGCCACCTCCACCGCCCTGACCGATGAGCTGGTCAGCCACGGTGAGCTCATGTCCACCCTGCTGTTTGTTGAAATCATGCGTGAACGTAACGTTCAGGCACAGTGGTTCGACGTGCGTAAAATCATGCGCACCAGCGATCGCTTTGGCCGCGCCGAGCCGGACGTGGAAGCGCTGGCCGAGCTGACCAATCAGCAACTGGTTCCACGCCTGGATGAGGGTATCGTGATCACCCAGGGCTTTATCGGCAGCGAAGCCAAAGGACGCACCACCACGCTTGGCCGTGGCGGCAGTGATTACACCGCGGCGCTGCTGGGTGAAGCGCTGCATGCGACCCGTGTGGATATCTGGACTGACGTCCCGGGGATTTACACCACCGATCCACGCGTCGTCTCTGCGGCAAAACGTATTGATGTGATTGCGTTTGAAGAAGCGGCGGAAATGGCGACCTTCGGTGCGAAAGTGCTGCACCCGGCAACGCTGCTGCCTGCCGTGCGTAGTGATATCCCGGTCTTCGTCGGTTCAAGTAAAGATCCGAAAGCGGGCGGTACGCTGGTGTGCAAGAAAACCGAAAATCCACCGCTGTTCCGCGCGCTGGCCCTGCGCCGTAAGCAAACGCTGGTTACGCTGCACAGCCATAATATGCTGCACTCGCGCGGCTTCCTGGCGGAAGTGTTTGGCATCCTGGCGCGTCATAACATCTCCGTGGATCTGATCACCACCTCCGAAGTGAGTATCGCACTGACGCTGGACACCACCGGTTCAACCTCAACGGGTGACACCCTGCTGACGCAGTCACTGCTGATTGAGCTGTCAGAACTGTGCCGCGTGGAAGTAGAAGAAAACCTGGCGCTGGTGGCCATCATCGGTAATAAGCTGTCGCGCGCCTGTGGCGTGGGCAAAGAGGTCTTCGGTGTGCTCGACCCGTTCAATATCCGCATGATTTGCTACGGTGCCTCCAGCTACAACCTCTGCTTCCTGGTGCCTGCTGAACAGGCAGAACAGGTGGTGCAGAAACTTCATCAGAATTTGTTTGAATAAAATTCGTTAGCACGATAAACAATATCTATAAGCCGGGCACAGACCCGGCTTTTTTATAACTAAACAACACGACAATACTGCAAGGAATATCTATGTTATCCGCCATCACCCGGCTGTTCCCGTTATGGGCGCTGCTGCTCTCCATACTCGCGTATTACACCCCCACTACGTTCACGGGCATTGGTCCGTGGGTGACCACGTTGCTGATGCTGATTATGTTCGGCATGGGTGTGCATCTAAAAATCGACGACTTTAAACGCGTGCTCTCGCGCCCGGCTCCGGTTGCTGCAGGGATTTTCCTGCACTACCTGGTGATGCCCCTTGCGGCCTGGCTGCTGGCAATGGCCTTTAAGATGCCACCCGACCTCTCCGCCGGGATGGTGCTGGTGGGCAGCGTGGCCAGCGGAACCGCCTCCAATGTCATGATCTATCTGGCAAAAGGCGATGTGGCGCTCTCCGTGACCATCTCTTCGGTATCCACGCTGGTGGGTGTGATTGCCACGCCGCTGCTAACACGCCTGTACGTTGACGCCCATATTCAGGTGGACGTGATGGGAATGCTGCTGAGCATTTTGCAAATCGTGGTGATTCCGATCGCGTTGGGCCTGGTCATTCACCACCTGTTCCCGCGCGTGGTAAAAGCCGTTGAGCCCTATCTGCCTGCGTTTTCGATGGTCTGTATTCTGGCCATCATCAGCGCCGTGGTGGCCGGTTCTGCGTCGCACATTGCATCCGTGGGCTTTGTCGTGATTATCGCGATAGTGTTGCATAACACCATTGGCCTGCTGGGCGGATACTGGGGCGGGAAACTGTTTGGCTTCGATGAATCAACCTGCCGGACGCTGGCAATTGAAGTAGGGATGCAGAACTCCGGTCTGGCAGCGGCACTCGGGAAAATTTACTTCTCGCCGCTGGCGGCTCTGCCTGGTGCGCTCTTCTCGGTCTGGCATAACCTGTCCGGTTCGCTGCTGGCGGGATACTGGTCCGGCAAACCGATAGAAGAAAAACCACAGAAAACAGATGAATATCGTCTTTAACAGTCGGGTGGCGCTACGCTAACCCGACCTACACTCTCCGCACGCGCAAGCCGGGGAAAAAAGGGGCTTAACGCCCCTTCTTTTTACGTCCCGGTTGAGTAAAGCGTTTACCTGCGGGCTTGCCTCGCCCTTTCTCTTCCGACTGCGGTGCTTTCACGACCGGGCGTTTAATCGCCTGAGTTTTCGGTTTGGCTTTGGCCTTCGGCTTTGCTTCAGACGAGGAGTTCTCGATAAGCTTAAACAGCTCGATCAGTTCATCATCGGTTAAATCGCGCCACTCGCCCAGCGGGATACCGGACAGGCTGACGTTCATGATGCGCGTGCGTTCCAGCTTCGTCACTTCATAACCGAAGTATTCGCACATACGGCGGATCTGACGATTCAGGCCCTGCACCAGGGTAATGCGGAACGCGAACGGCGCTTCTTTCTTCACCTTACACTTTTTCGTGACGGTACCGAGGATGGGTACACCGGCGCCCATGCCGCGAATAAATTCGTCGGTGACCGGTTTATTCACCGTCACGATATACTCTTTCTCGTGGTCATTACCGGCACGCAGAATCTTATTCACCAGATCGCCGTGGTTAGTGAGGAAAATCAGCCCCTGCGAATCTTTATCCAGACGGCCAATCGGGAAGATACGGCTGCTGTGGTTAACGAAATCAACGATGTTGTCCCGCTCGCCATCTTCTGTGGTGCTGACAATCCCAACCGGTTTATTCAACGCGATAAACACCAGGTCTTCTGCATCACGCGGTTCGATGAGCTGACCATTCACTTTGACCACGTCGCCAGGCATCACCTGGTCACCAATAGTGGCGCGTTTGCCGTTGAGGAACACATTACCTTGTTCGATGTAACGGTCCGCCTCGCGACGTGAGCAGATCCCGCTCTCGCTAATGTATTTGTTTAATCGGGTTGATTGAGTTGGCAGCATAGTTTCTCCTGTGAAGGGCGAAATATACCTTAGGTCTGGGCAGGAAAAAAAGATTAGCCGACGGTAACTGAGACGGGTTTTTAGTTTGCGAGACACTTTCAGGATTTAGCGTCAGGCCATTTATCCTTGAGCTAACTCCTTTTAGCTTTACTCCCCACATACATTTATTTGTAGTTTATAAATCACAGGGAGTAATATGAAGGAGATCGTTCAGACAGAATCCTTCCGACGCTGGGAGCAAAATTTAAAAGATCGGCGAGCAAGGACCATTATCGCGTCCCGCCTCTTTCGGTTGGCAAATGGCTTAGCGGGCGACATAAAACCCGTGGGGGAAGGTATATGCGAGCTGAGGATCCACTTTGGTCCGGGCTACAGAATCTATTTTAAAGACCAGGGCAATTGCATCATCGTGCTGTTGTGTGGTGGTGACAAAAGCAGCCAGGCCAGAGACATACTTATGGCAAAATTGCTGAGCAATGTATCCCAAGGGCAGGAGTGAATGAGCATGCATAAATTAACACCCTACGATCCAGCCATCGCGTTGGTGGATGATGAGGAAATAGCCGTGTTTATGGCTGATGCATTAGAAACTGGTGACTCAGCGTATATTGCTAAAGCTTTGGGCGTCATCGCGCGAGCGAAAGGGATGTCGACCATTTCACAGCAAACTGGCCTGTCACGGGAGCAACTGTACCGATCATTTAGTGATAAGGGGAACCCAACGCTTAAAACCACGCTGGCGGTCATGAAAGCATTGGGTCTTGGGCTCACAATCAAACCCGCCGGGGATTAATACTCATCCCGCTCGTCATCTTCATCCGGCTGTTCCATCACGCTGTACGCCACCGCACAGAACAATGAGTTAAGGCGTTTCATATCCCCCAGCAGCCCCAGGTGCAGGGAGCTGGTTTCGATACTCTGCACGTTCTGCTGGTGCAGACGTTCAACGTGGGCGTGCGAGTAGCGGCGGTTGAGGATACGGAAGCGATGCTTGTTGCGGCGCAGACGGCGTGCGCTCGGCACATCGCTTGAGAAGAAGACCAGCATCGCCAGCTTCAGGTTGCTAAGAAGTTGTTCGTGCAGGGCTTCCAGCTCCTTCAGCCCTTCGACGGAGAACGCACGGCGGGCAGCCAAAGATTTGTCAGCAATTTCACTGCCCATCCGCTCCACAATATCCGAAGCCTGCTCAAGGTTAAGCGACATCTCAATGATTTCCGCCCAGCGGCGGGACTCCTCTTCCGCCAGTTCATCCTGCGGGATGCGCGCCAGATAGAGCTTGATAGCGGTATAAAGCACGTTGATATCATCTGCCAGCCGGCGCAGCTCTTTCTCTTCCCGCGGCTCGCCGTGCATCACCTTTTGCAGGCCTTCGAGCATGGTTTCCATGGCATCACCCATGCGCAGCGTCTCGCGGGCGGCATTGGCCAGCGCCAGTGCAGGAGTATCCAGCGCGGAGGTATCCAGATGCTTCGGTTTCAGGCGCGCATCCAGCTCCGGTTCATCGCGTATAAGCCGTTCGCAGAAGCGCGCCATTGGTTCAGCAAACGGCACCATCGCCAGGCAACGCACCAGGTTGTAGAAGACGTGGAAGTAGATCACCAGCTCGGCCTTCGGCAGAGAGAGGTTGTCCATCAGGTTCGCCAGTGGGTGCACAAACGGCAGAATAATCAGGCTGCCCACCAGCTTAAACAGCAGACTGCCGAGCGCCACGCGGCGGGCGGCAGCATTGGCAGCGCTGTTATTGAGCATCGCCAGCAGGCCCGAGCCGAGGTTAGCCCCGATCACCAGACACAGTGCGACCGGGAAGGAGATCGCCCCTGCGGCGGTGAGCGTGGCCGTCAGCAGCACCGCCGCCAGGCTGGAGTAACTGACGATGGCAAACACCGCGCCGATGAGCGCATCCAGCATAATATCGCCGGTTAACGAGGCGAAGATAACCTGCACGCCGTTGGCTTCGGTAATGGGCGTGACCGCCTGCACAATCAGCTCCAGCGCCAGCAGAATCAGCCCGAGGCCAATCCCCACGCGTCCAAGCTGACCAGCGCGCGTCTGCTTACGTCCAAGGAAAAAGATGACCCCGATAAATATCAGCAGCGGCGACAGCCAGGAGAGATCGAAAGTCAGGATACGTGCCATCAGCGCGGTACCCACGTCAGCGCCCAGCACAATAACCAGTGCAGGGGCCAGCGCCACCAGATCCTGAGCGACAAACGATGTCACGAGCAATGTGGTCGCATTACTGCTCTGAACCAGCGCCGTTACGCCAATGCCCGCGCAGAAGGCGAGCGGTTTCTTCTCCACGCTGCTGCTGAGAACGGTACGTAAACGTGCGCCAAACACGCGCATCACGCCGGTACGGACAATATGGGTGCCCCAGACCAGCAGTGCGACTGCCGAGAGAAGATGTAACAGGGTCAGCACGGAAGGTTATCCTCCTTATCGTTATTCATTTTCCTTAGGTCAGTATAAGGGTTTAAACGTAAGAAAGAGACAGGGCGCTCAATGAGCGCCCTGTTAGTTGTAAGGAAAAGTGACGGTCAGTCGGCGTCGTAGCCGAGATTCGGCGCTAACCAACGCTCCACTTCAGAGACGCTCATGCCTTTACGCAGTGCATAATCTTCAATCTGATCGCGCTGCAGCTGCGCCACGGCAAAGTATTTGCTGTCCGGATGACTGAAGTACCAGCCGGATACCGATGCCCCAGGCCACATCGCGAAAGATTCGGTCAGTTTCATTCCGGTATGGGCCTCAACGTCCAGCAGCTGCCAGATGGTGCCCTTTTCGGTATGTTCCGGACAGGCCGGGTAGCCGGGGGCCGGGCGGATCCCCTGGTAGTTTTCGCGGATCAGCTCCTCGTTGCTGAGATTTTCATTCGCCGCGTAGCCCCAGTAAACCTTGCGTACGCGCTCATGCAGATACTCTGCGAACGCTTCCGCCAGACGATCGGCAATCGCTTTGACCATGATTTTGTTGTAATCATCGTGCTGCGCTTCAAAGGCATCCGCCAGGGCGTCCTCTTCCAGACCGCCGGTCACGGCGAAGGCACCGATGTAGTCGGCTTTACCACTCAGCTTCGGCGCAACAAAATCGGCCAGACAGTAGTTGGCAAACCCGACCTTTTCGGTTTGCTGGCGCAGGTGATGGCTTACGGTCAGCACGTGGGTGCGCGTCTCATCGCGATAAATTTCGATGTCGTCGCCCACGCGGTTAGCCGGGAACAGCCCCACCACGCCGCGCGGGTTAAGGGCTTTCTCGGCGCTGAGTTTGTCGAGCATGTCGTTAGCGTCTTTAAACAGGCGCTTCGCCTCTTCGCCGACAACCTCATCTTCCAGGATGCGCGGATATTTGCCCGCCAGCGACCAGGTCATAAAGAATGGTGTCCAGTCGATGTAGTTGCGCAGCGTTTCGATGCTGGCGGTCACCTCCTGCACGCCCAGGCGATGGGCAACCGGCGGCGTATAGCTCGCCCAGTCAAACGCCAGATCGTTATCGCGCGCCGCCTGAAGCGTCACCGGTGGGGTGTGCGGTTTCTTGCGGGCATGCTGAATGCGGACGGTTTCGTACTCTTTGCGGGTCCGGGCCACAAAGTCATCGCGCTGGGTGTCAGAGAGCAGCGCTGAGACCACGCCCACGGTGCGAGAGGCGTTCTGTACATAGACCGTCGGGCCGCTGTAGTTCTGCTCAATCTTCACCGCAGTATGCGCTTTTGAGGTGGTCGCCCCGCCAATCAGCAGCGGAATGGTGAAGCCCTGACGCTCCATCTCTTTCGCCACGTTAACCATCTCGTCGAGCGACGGGGTAATCAGCCCGGAAAGGCCAATCAGGTCAGCATTGACTTCGCGCGCGGTCCTGAGGATTTTATCCGCCGGCACCATTACGCCAAGGTCAATAATCTCGTAGTTATTGCACTGCAGCACCACACCGACAATGTTCTTTCCGATGTCATGCACGTCGCCCTTCACGGTGGCGATAACCATTTTACCGTTGCTGGAGCCCTGCTCTTTGCTGGCTTCGATGAACGGCTCCAGATACGCCACGGCCTGCTTCATTACGCGCGCGGACTTGACCACCTGCGGCAGGAACATTTTGCCCTCGCCGAACAGATCGCCCACCACGTTCATACCGTCCATCAGCGGCCCTTCGATAACCTCGATGGGCCGGGCGGCCTGCTGGCGCGCCTCTTCGGTATCCTGCTCGATAAATTCGGTGATGCCTTTTACCAGCGAATATTCCAGCCGCTTCTTGACATCCCAGCTACGCCACTCGGCCTGCTGGACGTTGGCAGCGTCGTCCGATTTGCTACCGCGGTATTTTTCTGCCAGATCGAGCAGCCGTTCGGTGGCGTCGTCACGGCGGTTGAGGATCACATCTTCCACCGCGTCGCGCAGTTCTGCGGGCAGATCGTCATAAATCGCCAGCTGTCCGGCGTTGACGATCCCCATATCCATCCCGTTGCGGATGGCGTAGTAGAGGAATACGGCGTGGATCGCTTCACGTACCGGGTCGTTGCCGCGGAACGAGAACGACACGTTCGAGACACCGCCGGAGATCAGCGCATGCGGCAGCTCACGTTTGATGTCTTCACACGCGCCGATAAAGTCCTGGGCGTAGTTATTGTGCTCTTCAATCCCGGTGGCGACGGCGAAGATGTTCGGGTCAAAGATGATGTCTTCCGGCGGGAAGCCTACCTCTTCGGTCAGGATCTTGTACGCGCGGCGGCAAATCTCAATTTTGCGCTCGCGGGTGTCCGCCTGGCCCACTTCATCAAAGGCCATCACCACCACGGCCGCGCCGTAGCGGCGCACCATCTTCGCGTGGTGAATAAAGATATCGACCCCTTCTTTCATTGAGATGGAGTTGACGATACCTTTGCCCTGAATGCACTTCAGCCCTTTTTCGATTACTTCCCATTTGGAGGAGTCAATCATGATCGGCACGCGAGCGATATCCGGCTCGCCGGCGATCAGGTTGAGGAAACGTACCATCGCCGCCTCGGCGTCGAGCATCCCCTCATCCATGTTGATGTCGATGATCTGCGCGCCGCTTTCTACCTGCTGGCGGGCAACGTCCAGCGCTTCACTGTACTTCTCTTCTTTGATCAGGCGTTTGAATTTAGCGGAACCGGTGACGTTGGTACGTTCCCCAACGTTCACAAACAGGCTGTCATCGCCGATAGTCAACGGCTCAAGGCCGGAGAGACGGCAGGCAACCGGCAGCTCGTGCAGTTTACGCGGCGGCAGACCGGCCACGGCATTGCTCATGGCGGCGATGTGCTCTGGTGTGGTGCCGCAGCAGCCGCCAACGATATTCAGGAAACCGGATTCGGCCCATTCGCGGATCTGCGCCGCCATGGTGTCCGCATCCAGATCATATTCGCCAAAGGCGTTTGGCAGACCGGCGTTCGGGTGTGCGGTGACGTAGCATTCCGCAATACGTGACAGTTCCTGCACATACTGGCGCAGCTCATCCGGACCCAGCGCGCAGTTCAGGCCGAAGGAGAGCGCTTCCGCATGGCGCAAGGAGTTATAAAACGCTTCGGTGGTCTGCCCGGACAAAGTACGGCCAGAGGCATCGGTGATGGTGCCGGAAATCATGATTGGCAGCTCGACGCCCAGCGCCTCGAACTCCTCTTTCACCGCGTAAATCGCGGCTTTGGCATTGAGGGTATCGAAAACCGTTTCAATCAGGATCAGGTCGGAACCGCCTTCCACCAGCGCTTTGGTTGATTCACGGTAGGCTGCCACCAGCTGGTCAAAGGTGATGTTACGAAACGCCGGGTCGTTTACGTCCGGTGAAATAGAGGCGGTGCGGTTGGTTGGGCCCAGCACCCCGGCAACGTAGCGCGGTTTATCCGGCGTGCGCGCCGTCCACGCATCGGCACAGGCGCGGGCCAGCTTCGCCGCCTCATAGTTTATCTCCGCCGACAGGGATTCCATCTGGTAATCCGCCATGGCGATGGTTGTCGAGTTGAAGGTGTTGGTTTCAACGATATCCGCACCCGCTTCGAAGTAGGCGTTGTGGATATCCGCAATCACCTGCGGTTTGCTTAATACC
Organism: Enterobacter cloacae complex sp. 382A5; assembly: GCF_050031095.1. NCBI lineage: Bacteria > Pseudomonadati > Pseudomonadota > Gammaproteobacteria > Enterobacterales > Enterobacteriaceae > Enterobacter > Enterobacter cloacae complex sp. 382A5. The sequence continues at coordinate 281,956 of NZ_JBLGVK010000001.1, read as the reverse complement.
AGCAGGTCATTGTTACCTTTGAGATCGCATGGCCAGTCCGCAAAACGTTCGCCACGGAAATCGTCTTCACTGAGGCGATAGCTCTGGATCATGGTGCCCATGCCGCCGTCCAGCACCAGAATTCGTTCATTTAACTGCGCACGCAGTTGCTCTACTTTGCTGCTCACACTTGCTCCCGACAACGCTCAACCAGGCCAAAAGGCTGCGGTCCATACTGGCACAATCTTGCAGGGTGGAAAAGTCACACGGCGGTAACATGAGACATGTTCATTATCACTCATCCGATCAGTCAGGATAACGGTTGCAAAATCACCAAATAAAACGAAAATGATTTCCACGATACAGAAAAAGGAGATCGTCATGGTCACGACCGTTCCCGCGAAACGCGGCAGAAAACCTGCTGCCACCCCCGCCGCACAACAGGGTGGACAGGTTCAATCGCTTACACGCGGTTTGAAGCTGCTGGAATGGATAGCCGAGTCGCACAGCAGCGTGGCCCTGACGGAGCTGGCCCAGCAGGCTGGTTTGCCGAACTCCACTACGCACCGGTTGCTGACCACCATGCAACAGCTTGGCTTTGTGCGTCAGGTTGGCGAGCTGGGGCACTGGGCAGTCGGCGCCCATGCGTTCATCGTCGGCAGCAGCTTCCTGCAAAGCCGCAACCTGCTGGCGATTGTGCATCCTATCCTGCGCAAATTAATGGAAGAGTCGGGCGAGACCGTGAATCTGGCCGTGCTCGATCAGAGCGACCATCAGGCGATCATCATTGACCAGGTACAGTGTACCCAGCTGATGCGTATGTCAGCCCCCATTGGCGGTAAGCTGCCTATGCACGCGTCCGGCGCGGGGAAAGCCTTTTTGTCGCAGCTGAGCGAGGAACAGGTGACGGGGCTGCTGCACCGTAAAGGGCTGCACGCCTATACCCACGCCACGCTGGTTTCACCGGTACATCTGAAAGAAGATCTGGCGTTGACCCGTAAGCGCGGCTATTCGTTTGACGACGAGGAGCACGCCCTGGGCCTGCGCTGCATTGCGGCCTGTATCTTTGACGAGCATCGCGAACCGTTTGCCGCTATCTCCATCTCGGGGCCGATTTCCCGTATGACCGACGATCGCGTCACCGAGCTGGGTGCGCTGGTGATTAAGGCGGCGAAAGAGGTCACCCTGGCGTATGGTGGGATTCGCTAGGATTGAGTGCGGTCTGTTGCCCTCACCCCGGCCCTCTCCCATAGGGAGAGGGAGAAAACCGGATGCAAAACCGCTGCTTACGACGGTAGGCGTACACATCTTCCACATGCCCGTTTTTGATCCGCGTTTGCAGCCCGCGCCAGTAGCTGGCACGAAACAGATCGGCATGCATCTCTTCAAACAATGGCCCAATACGCGGGTCGGCGCACAGCCAGTGGCGAAACTCCTCGGGAAAGACATCGCCCGGTGAGACGCTGTACCACGGCTCGCCGGAGAGTTCATCTTCCGGGTAACGGGGCGGCGGGATATCGCGGAAATTAACCTCGGTCATGTAGCAAATTTCATCGTAATCATAGAACACTACCCGCCCGTGTCGGGTCACGCCGAAGTTTTTAAACAGCATGTCGCCAGGGAAGATATTGGCGGCGGCAAGCTGACGAATCGCGTTGCCGTACTCTTCAATGGCATCTTTTAAGGCCTGACCGTCGGCCTGTTCCAGCCAGATATTCAGCGGCACCATACGGCGCTCGATATACAGATGGCTAATCGCTATTTTGTCGCCCAAATCGGTGATTTTTGCCGGTGCTTCCTGCAGTAACAGGGCCATTAAAGCCGGATCGATCTGCCGCTTATCCAGCACAAAATTTTCAAACTCCTGCGTATCCGCCATACGTCCGACGCGATCGTGTTCTTTCACCAGCTGATAGCAGGCACGAACATGCGCTGCGGTCATCTCTTTCTGCGGCGCGAATGTATCTTTGATGACCTTAAACACCCGGTCAAATCCCGGCAGCGTAAAGACCAGCATCACCATGCCGCGAATGCCGGGCGCTTCGATAAATTGCTCATCGGCGGTGGTGACATAACGCAAATACTCCCGGTAGCTTTCCGTTTTGGCATGCTTTTGACAGCCAATCGCCATATACAGCTCGGCGGTGGTTTTGCCCGGCAGGATCTCGCGCAGCCATTCCACCAGGGCGGCAGGCAGCGGAGCGTAGACCATAAAATAGGAGCGGGCGAAGCCAAACACAATGCTGGCCTCGGCGCTGGTGGTCAGGCAGGTATCGACAAACAGTTCGCCGTCATCGGTACGGTGTATGGGCAGCAGAAACGGCACGGTGGCGGAGGGCATCACGAGCTTGCCCACCAGCCATGCGGCTTTATTGCGGTAGAAAAGCTCGTTGGCGACCTGCAAATGGCAGTGGCTGAGAGCCTCTTCGCCAAAGGATTCGTGGAGATGGGCGATGATAAAGCCAATATCGCGGGCTTTATTCTCCCACGGCAAACGCAGCGGTAAATCTGTTAACACGCGGTGCAGGAGCTTCTCCCAGCCGTGGTCGGGGAAAAAATCCTTCGCCAGCGGGCGCGGAATGGTGCGAAAACGGCGCTCCGGCTGGGAGCTAAAAATAAATAACCGCTCAGGAGATAATGAGCGGTGGTCAAATAACCGGCAATACACGGAGTTGAAAAAGCTCTCCGCAATCTCGAAGCGCGGGTAGTCTGGCAACAAATGGGTGTAGTGCTCCTTAACGCGCAGTAAAAATGCCGCGTCAGGGCTTTTACCGTCGGTAATGCAGCGCAGTTGTTCCACCACCAGACCCACGTGATGATCGTAGAGGTGAATACGCTGCTTCATGGCCTGCTGGACCGCATGCCAGTCGGCGTGCTCAAAGCGCTGCTGCGCGCCGGAGGTGACTTCCAGAAAACGACCATACTGGGCATCGAAGCCCTGCAAAATAGTCTGTGCAATCAGTAATTCCAGACCACGCGACATAGATTCCCCCTCACCCCAACCCTCTCCCCAGAGGGGAGAGGGGGAAAAGATTAGAACTGTGCTTCTTCTGTTGACCCCGTTAAGGCAGTGACGGAGGAGGCGCCGCCCTGAATAATCGTGGTCACATTATCAAAGTAACCGGTTCCCACCTCCTGCTGATGAGAAACAAAGGTATAGCCCTCTTTACCCGCGGCAAACTCCGGCTGCTGCACTTTCTCGACATAGTGCTTCATGCCTTCACCCTGCGCGTAGGCGTGCGCCAGGTCGAACATGTTGAACCACATGCTGTGGATCCCCGCCAGGGTGATGAACTGATACTTGTAGCCCATGTCTGACAGCTGCTGCTGGAAGCTGGCGATGGTTTTATCGTCCAGATTCTTTTGCCAGTTGAAGGACGGCGAGCAGTTATAGGCCAGCAGTTTGCCCGGGTATTTGGCGTGGATAGCATCGGCAAAGCGTTTTGCCAGCGCCAGGTCCGGCGTGGAGGTTTCGCACCAGACCAGATCCGCGTACGGTGCATACGCCAGGCCACGGCTGATGGCCTGCTCAATGCCAGCATGGGTACGATAGAATCCTTCGCTGGTGCGCTCGCCGGTAATGAACTCGCTGTCGTATGGATCGCAGTCAGAGGTGATCAGGTCAGCCGCGTCCGCGTCGGTACGGGCAATCACCAGCGTCGGCACGCCGAGCACGTCAGCGGCAAGACGCGCAGCGACCAGCTTCTGAATCGCTTCCTGGGTCGGGACCAGCACTTTGCCGCCCATGTGTCCGCATTTCTTCACCGAGGCCAGCTGATCTTCGAAGTGTACGGCCGCTGCACCGGCCTCAATCATCGATTTCATCAGCTCAAAGGCGTTCAGCACGCCGCCGAAACCGGCTTCTGCATCCGCGACGATTGGCAGGAAGTAGTCAATAAAGCGCGGATCGTTTGGCTCAATACCTGCCGCCCACTGGATCTGATCCGCACGGCGGAAGGTGTTGTTGATCCGATCCACCACCGACGGCACCGAGTTTGCCGGATAGAGCGACTGATCCGGATACATGCTGGAGGCCAGGTTGGCATCCGCCGCGACCTGCCAGCCGGAAAGATAAATGGCTTCGATACCGGCCTTCGCCTGCTGCAACGCCTGACCGCCGGTCAGTGCACCGAGGCTGTTGATGTAGCCCTTTTTGGAGCCGCCATGCAGCAGATGCCACATCTTCGCCGCGCCATTTTGCGCCAGCGTGCATTCCGGATTGACCGAGCCACGCAGTTTCACCACTTCCTCAGCGCTGTACGGGCGACGGATACCTTCCCAGCGCGGCTGTGTCCACTCTTTCTTCAGTTCTTCGATTTGTTGGGTACGGGTTTTCATGTGCAGATGCTCCATATTGTTATGTGGTGGATTTACGCAAGCAGGCGGTAGCCTGGCAGGGTGAGGAAGTCGATTAAGTCATCTGAGGTTGTGATTTGCTCCATCAGGCGGGCGGCATCATCAAAACGTCCGCTGCTGAAGCGGTGTTCGCCCAGCTCGTCCTGAATGACGCGCATCTCTTCGGCCAGCATCTGGCGGAACAGGGATTTGGTCACCGGCTTGCCGTTGCTGAGCGTTTTCTGATGGTGGATCCACTGCCAGATAGAGGTACGGGAGATTTCTGCCGTCGCCGCGTCTTCCATAAGACCGTAGATGGGCACACAGCCGTTACCGGAGATCCACGCTTCGATGTACTGCACGGCCACGCGGATATTGGCACGCATGCCCTCTTCCGTGCGTTCACCCGAGCACGGCGCCAGAAGTTGCTCTTCTGCGATTGGGGCATCGTCATCACGGGTGACAAACAGCTGGTTTTTGTTGTCACCGAGTACGTGGTTAAAGACTTCCATTGCCGTATCGGCCAGGCCTGGATGGGCGATCCACGTACCGTCGTGACCGTTACGCGCTTCAAGCTCCTTGTCAGCTTTCACCTTGTTGAGCACCTGATTGTTACGCTCAGCGTCTTTGCTCGGAATAAAGGCCGCCATGCCGCCCATGGCAAAGGCACCGCGCTTGTGGCAGGTTTTAATCAGCAGGCGCGAGTAGGCGCTGAGGAACGGTTTATCCATGGTGACAACCTGGCGATCCGGCAGTACGCGATCGGGGTGGTTTTTCAACGTTTTGATATAGCTGAAGATGTAGTCCCAGCGTCCGCAGTTCAGACCCACAATGTGATCGCGCAGAGCGTGCAGGATTTCATGCATCTGGAATACGGCAGGCAGCGTTTCAATCAGCAGGGTGGCTTTAATGGTGCCACGCGGCAGGTTGAAGCGATCTTCCGCGTAGCTGAACACCTCACTCCACCAGGCCGCTTCCTGCCAGGCCTGGGTCTTCGGCAGGTAGAAATAGGGGCCGCTGCCTTTTGCCAGCAGGTTTTTGTAGTTGTGGAAGAAATAGAGGGCGAAATCAAACAGGCTGCCCGGAATCGCTTCTCCGCGCCACGTGACGTGTTTTTCCGGCAGGTGCAGGCCGCGTACGCGGCAGATCAGAACCGCCGGATTGGGTTTCAGCTGATAAATTTTACCGGCTTCGTTGGTATAACTGATGGTGCCATTAACGGCATCGCGCAGGTTGATCTGCCCGTCGATCACTTTACGCCAGTCCGGGGCCAGGGAGTCCTCAAAATCCGCCATAAAGACTTTGACGTTGGCGTTCATGGCGTTGATCACCATTTTGCGCTCTACCGGACCAGTGATCTCAACGCGACGATCCTGCAAATCTTCAGGGATGCCGCGGATTTTCCAGTCGCCGCGTCTAATGGAAGCGGTTTCCGAAATAAACCCAGGCAGCTTGCCATTATCAATTTCCTGCTGTTGATGAATGCGTGCAGCCAGCAGCTTATTGCGCTGCGGCGTAAAGCGGGTTACCAGTTCAGTCAGGAATTCAACCGCCTCAGCCGTCAAAATTTGCTGTTCTTGCTCGCCATAAGGCTGGGTAAAGGCCAGTTCATCGACCGTTGTTGCCTGTTGAGTCATCACTCTGCTCCTCATCAAAGATCCAAATTCACATCCCCAATGCGAACGAAAGATCGTTGTGTAGTTTTCGCTCAGCAGAATTAAGACTATCTCTATTTTTTCCAAAATCAAAAACAATTTCCATTTTAAATTCAATTTAACTTCAACTTATTGATTACTATGAATTTAAAGTTTTATTGCATGTTGAGTTTAATTTCGGAAATAAAAAAGGCACCCGTAGGTGCCTGATGTGAATAGCTGAAACGCTTTAGGATCGTTTTATGCAGAAGATTACTCCAGCGTCGGATTCATGTGACGCAGATCGTATGGCGTTATCTGGTAGACGTAATAGTTGAGCCAGTTAGTAAACAGCAAATTCCCGTGACTGCGCCAGGTGGCTCGCGGTTTGTTCTTGGGATCGTTTTTCGGGAAGTAGTTATACGGCACATCCGGATTGAGACCCGCTTCGACATCACGGAAATACTCTGCCGCGAGGGTGTGTGGATCGTATTCAGGATGCCCGGTTACAAAGGCAATACGCTTATCTTTGCTGGCAAACAGGTAAGCATCGCCATCTTCTGTTTCGGCCAGGATCTCCAGATCGGTGTAGTCGCGAATCAGCTGCGCCGGGAAATCGGCGTAGCGCGAATGCGGGGCCAGGAACGAATCATCAAACCCGCGTGTCAGCAAGGCATGAGGGTGAAGAATGTGGTGTTCGTATACGCCGGAGAGTTTTTCGGTACGGGTTTGTTTGGGGATGCCGTAGAGGATATTCAGCGCAGCTTGTACTGCCCAACAGACAAACAGCGTGGACGTGACGTGATCTTTTGCCCACTCCAGTACCTGTTTGATCTGCGGCCAGTAGGCGACATCATTAAATTCTACCAGGCCCAGCGGCGCACCGGTGACAATCAGTCCGTCGAAGTTTTCCTCGCGGATATCGTCGAAGTTACAGTAGAAGTTATTCAGATGCTCAGAAGGCGTGTTACGCGACTCACGGGCATCGATCCGCAGCAGCTGAATATCCACCTGAAGCGGAGAGTTAGAAAGCAGGCGCAGGAACTGATTCTCTGTTTCGATCTTTTTCGGCATCAGATTAAGGATGAGCACCTTCAGCGGGCGAATTTCCTGACCTGTCGCGCGTGAAGTGGTCATCACAAAGACGTTTTCTTCACGTAAGAAATTGACGGCTGGTAGCTCGTCCTGCACCCGAATCGGCATAACCTTGTATCCTCACAGCATACGTATAAACGTTTAGACATCCAGACAGCCAACGATACCCAGAATTGGTGTGAATGTCGAGTCTGCAAGCTTAAGGTGAGAAAGTTTCAAGGAGAGGGAGAAAACAAAAGCAAAAAACCCCGCACCTTACGGTACGGGGTTCTTCTTATTTGATGCCTGGCAGTTCCCTACTCTCACATGGGGAGACCCCACACTACCATCGGCGCTACGGCGTTTCACTTCTGAGTTCGGCATGGGGTCAGGTGGGACCACCGCGCTAAAGCCGCCAGGCAAATTCCTGTGCTCTGTCCTGTGTCTTTTGGGCTGATACTGCGTTGGCTGCTCTCGTAAAGTCAGTCACATACCTCAGTATGCTCCTTCCTTTCCTTCGCTTGCCGCCTTGTCTCAGCGCAAAATCCTTCGGACTCTGAATCAAAGCTGAAAATCTGTCTCTTCGCCAAAACATCTTCGGCGTTGTAAGGTTAAGCCTCACGGTTCATTAGTATCGGTTAGCTCAACGCATCGCTGCGCTTACACACCCGACCTATCAACGTCGTCGTCTTCAACGTTCCTTCAGGAGACTTTAAGTCTCAGGGAGAACTCATCTCGGGGCAAGTTTCGTGCTTAGATGCTTTCAGCACTTATCTCTTCCGCATTTAGCTACCGGGCAGTGCCATTGGCATGACAACCCGAACACCAGTGATGCGTCCACTCCGGTCCTCTCGTACTAGGAGCAGCCCCCCTCAATTCTCCAGCGCCCACGGCAGATAGGGACCGAACTGTCTCACGACGTTCTAAACCCAGCTCGCGTACCACTTTAAATGGCGAACAGCCATACCCTTGGGACCTACTTCAGCCCCAGGATGTGATGAGCCGACATCGAGGTGCCAAACACCGCCGTCGATATGAACTCTTGGGCGGTATCAGCCTGTTATCCCCGGAGTACCTTTTATCCGTTGAGCGATGGCCCTTCCATTCAGAACCACCGGATCACTATGACCTGCTTTCGCACCTGCTCGAGCCGTCACTCTCGCAGTCAAGCTAGCTTATGCCATTGCACTAACCTCCTGATGTCCGACCAGGATTAGCTAACCTTCGTGCTCCTCCGTTACTCTTTGGGAGGAGACCGCCCCAGTCAAACTACCCACCAGACACTGTCCGCAACCCGGATTACGGGTCTACGTTAGAACACCAGCCATTAAAGGGTGGTATTTCAAGGATGGCTCCACGCAGACTGGCGTCCACGCTTCAAAGCCTCCCACCTATCCTACACATCAAGGACCAGTGTTCAGTGTCAAGCTATAGTAAAGGTTCACGGGGTCTTTCCGTCTTGCCGCGGGTACACTGCATCTTCACAGCGAGTTCAATTTCACTGAGTCTCGGGTGGAGACAGCCTGGCCATCATTACGCCATTCGTGCAGGTCGGAACTTACCCGACAAGGAATTTCGCTACCTTAGGACCGTTATAGTTACGGCCGCCGTTTACCGGGGCTTCGATCAAGAGCTTCGCGTTGCCGCTAACCCCATCAATTAACCTTCCGGCACCGGGCAGGCGTCACACCGTATACGTCCACTTTCGTGTTTGCACAGTGCTGTGTTTTTAATAAACAGTTGCAGCCAGCTGGTATCTTCGACTGATTTCAGCTCCACCCGCAGGGGCTTCACCTACATATCAGCGTGCCTTCTCCCGAAGTTACGGCACCATTTTGCCTAGTTCCTTCACCCGAGTTCTCTCAAGCGCCTTGGTATTCTCTACCTGACCACCTGTGTCGGTTTGGGGTACGATTTGATGTTACCTGATGCTTAGAGGCTTTTCCTGGAAGCAGGGCATTTGTTACTTCAGCACCGTAGTGCCTCGTCATCACACCTCAGCGTTAAAAGGTACCGGATTTACCTGGAACCTCCGCCTACATGCTTAAACCGGGACAACCGTCGCCCGGCTAACATAGCCTTCTCCGTCCCCCCTTCGCAGTAACACCAAGTACAGGAATATTAACCTGTTTCCCATCGACTACGCCTTTCGGCCTCGCCTTAGGGGTCGACTCACCCTGCCCCGATTAACGTTGGACAGGAACCCTTGGTCTTCCGGCGAGCGGGCTTTTCACCCGCTTTATCGTTACTTATGTCAGCATTCGCACTTCTGATACCTCCAGCAACCCTCACAGGCCACCTTCAACGGCTTACAGAACGCTCCCCTACCCAACAACACAGAGTGTCGCTGCCGCAGCTTCGGTGCATGGTTTAGCCCCGTTACATCTTCCGCGCAGGCCGACTCGACCAGTGAGCTATTACGCTTTCTTTAAATGATGGCTGCTTCTAAGCCAACATCCTGGCTGTCTGTGCCTTCCCACATCGTTTCCCACTTAACCATGACTTTGGGACCTTAGCTGGCGGTCTGGGTTGTTTCCCTCTTCACGACGGACGTTAGCACCCGCCGTGTGTCTCCCGTGATAACATTCTTCGGTATTCGTAGTTTGCATCGGGTTGGTAAGCCGGGATGGCCCCCTAGCCGAAACAGTGCTCTACCCCCGAAGATGAGTTCACGAGGCGCTACCTAAATAGCTTTCGGGGAGAACCAGCTATCTCCCGGTTTGATTGGCCTTTCACCCCCAGCCACAGGTCATCCGCTAATTTTTCAACATTAGTCGGTTCGGTCCTCCAGTTAGTGTTACCCAACCTTCAACCTGCCCATGGCTAGATCACCGGGTTTCGGGTCTATACCCTGCAACTTAACGCCCAGTTAAGACTCGGTTTCCCTTCGGCTCCCCTATACGGTTAACCTTGCTACAGAATATAAGTCGCTGACCCATTATACAAAAGGTACGCAGTCACACCCGAAGGTGCTCCCACTGCTTGTACGTACACGGTTTCAGGTTCTTTTTCACTCCCCTCGCCGGGGTTCTTTTCGCCTTTCCCTCACGGTACTGGTTCACTATCGGTCAGTCAGGAGTATTTAGCCTTGGAGGATGGTCCCCCCATATTCAGACAGGATACCACGTGTCCCGCCCTACTCTTCGAGTTCACAGCCTGTGTGCTTTCGTGTACGGGACTATCACCCTGTACCGTGCGACTTTCCAGACGCTTCCACTAACACACAAGCTGATTCAGACTCTGGGCTGCTCCCCGTTCGCTCGCCGCTACTGGGGGAATCTCGGTTGATTTCTTTTCCTCGGGGTACTTAGATGTTTCAGTTCCCCCGGTTCGCCTCGTTAACCTATGTATTCAGTTAACGATAGTGCAACGGATTGCACTGGGTTTCCCCATTCGGACATCGCCGGGTCAAGGGTTCATATCACCTCGCCGGCGCTTTTCGCAGATTAGCACGTCCTTCATCGCCTCTGACTGCCAGGGCATCCACCGTGTACGCTTAGTCGCTTAACCTCACAACCCGAAGATGTTTCACTTCTGATTGCGAAAATTTGAGAGACTCGAACACACATTAACTGTGTGTCGTTTCAATTTTCAGCTTGATCCAGATTTTTAAAGAGCAAAATTTCACAATGCACTTAACAGTACATTTTGAAATTATTCATTTATCAAACAATCTGTGTGAGCACTGCAAAGGCAGGTTCTTTAAGGTAAGGAGGTGATCCAACCGCAGGTTCCCCTACGGTTACCTTGTTACGACTTCACCCCAGTCATGAATCACAAAGTGGTAAGCGCCCTCCCGAAGGTTAAGCTACCTACTTCTTTTGCAACCCACTCCCATGGTGTGACGGGCGGTGTGTACAAGGCCCGGGAACGTATTCACCGTAGCATTCTGATCTACGATTACTAGCGATTCCGACTTCATGGAGTCGAGTTGCAGACTCCAATCCGGACTACGACGCACTTTATGAGGTCCGCTTGCTCTCGCGAGGTCGCTTCTCTTTGTATGCGCCATTGTAGCACGTGTGTAGCCCTGGTCGTAAGGGCCATGATGACTTGACGTCATCCCCACCTTCCTCCAGTTTATCACTGGCAGTCTCCTTTGAGTTCCCGGCCTAACCGCTGGCAACAAAGGATAAGGGTTGCGCTCGTTGCGGGACTTAACCCAACATTTCACAACACGAGCTGACGACAGCCATGCAGCACCTGTCTCACAGTTCCCGAAGGCACCAATCCATCTCTGGAAAGTTCTGTGGATGTCAAGACCAGGTAAGGTTCTTCGCGTTGCATCGAATTAAACCACATGCTCCACCGCTTGTGCGGGCCCCCGTCAATTCATTTGAGTTTTAACCTTGCGGCCGTACTCCCCAGGCGGTCGATTTAACGCGTTAGCTCCGGAAGCCACGCCTCAAGGGCACAACCTCCAAATCGACATCGTTTACGGCGTGGACTACCAGGGTATCTAATCCTGTTTGCTCCCCACGCTTTCGCACCTGAGCGTCAGTCTTTGTCCAGGGGGCCGCCTTCGCCACCGGTATTCCTCCAGATCTCTACGCATTTCACCGCTACACCTGGAATTCTACCCCCCTCTACAAGACTCTAGCCTGCTAGTTTCGAATGCAGTTCCCAGGTTGAGCCCGGGGATTTCACATCCGACTTGACAGACCGCCTGCGTGCGCTTTACGCCCAGTAATTCCGATTAACGCTTGCACCCTCCGTATTACCGCGGCTGCTGGCACGGAGTTAGCCGGTGCTTCTTCTGCGGGTAACGTCAATTGCTGCGGTTATTAACCACAACACCTTCCTCCCCGCTGAAAGTACTTTACAACCCGAAGGCCTTCTTCATACACGCGGCATGGCTGCATCAGGCTTGCGCCCATTGTGCAATATTCCCCACTGCTGCCTCCCGTAGGAGTCTGGACCGTGTCTCAGTTCCAGTGTGGCTGGTCATCCTCTCAGACCAGCTAGGGATCGTCGCCTAGGTGAGCCGTTACCCCACCTACTAGCTAATCCCATCTGGGCACATCTGATGGCAAGAGGCCCGAAGGTCCCCCTCTTTGGTCTTGCGACGTTATGCGGTATTAGCTACCGTTTCCAGTAGTTATCCCCCTCCATCAGGCAGTTTCCCAGACATTACTCACCCGTCCGCCACTCGTCACCCGAGAGCAAGCTCTCTGTGCTACCGTTCGACTTGCATGTGTTAGGCCTGCCGCCAGCGTTCAATCTGAGCCATGATCAAACTCTTCAATTTAAAAGTTTGATGCTCAATGAATTAAACTTCGTAATGAATTACGTGTTCACTCGTTGAGACTTGGTATTCATTTTTCGTCTTGCGACGTTAAGAATCCATGTCACTTTGAGTGCCCACACAGATTGTCTGATAAATTGTTAAAGAGCAGTTGCGACGCGCTTCAGCGCTCTGTCGCGAGGTGGCGTATATTACGCTTTCCTCTTTCAGAGTCAACCCTGAATTTCAGGATTTTTTCTCTTCAACCGACCGGGTTGTTTGTGAAGTGATTCACATCCGCCGTGTCGATGGAGGCGCATTATAGGGAGTTCTCCGCAGGCCGCAACCGCTAAATGACAGAAAAATGACTGACTGCTGCATTCCCCAGCAAAACCCCGCCTTATACCTTTTTACACACAGAGTTATCCACAGCGATGCGAAAAAGTGAAAATTCGCGAGCGTTGCGCAAACGTTTTCGTTAAAATGCTCGCGCTTAACAAGGATGCCTCGTCAGGTGTGTTAGATGAGTTTTTCGCTGGAAAATTCATCTAACGCTCTCTGTAATCGTGAAATCCAGGGGATTTACCATGCAACAACGTCGTCCAGTCCGCCGCGCTCTGCTCAGTGTTTCTGATAAAGCCGGTATCGTCGAATTCGCTCAGGCACTTTCTGCACGTGGTGTAGAGCTGCTGTCCACAGGTGGTACCGCACGCCTGTTAGCAGATAAAGGTCTGCCGGTAACCGAAGTGTCCGATTACACCGGTTTCCCGGAAATGATGGATGGACGCGTCAAAACCCTGCACCCGAAAGTCCACGGCGGCATTCTGGGTCGTCGCGGTCAGGATGATGCCATTATGGAACAGCATGATATCGCGCCAATTGATATGGTTGTCGTTAACCTTTATCCGTTCGCCCAAACCGTGGCGCGTGAAGGTTGCTCTCTGGAAGACGCCGTAGAGAATATTGATATCGGCGGACCGACGATGGTGCGCTCCGCGGCCAAGAACCATAAAGACGTGGCCATTGTGGTGAAGAGCAGCGACTACTCCGCCATTATTAATGAAATGGATGCGAACGAAGGGTCACTGACTCTGGACACCCGTTTCGACCTCGCGATTAAAGCATTCGAACACACCGCCGCGTACGACAGCATGATCGCCAACTACTTCGGTAGCCTGGTGCCGGCTTACCACGGCGAAAGCAAAGATCCTTCCGGCCGCTTCCCACGCACGCTGAACCTGAACTTCATCAAGAAGCAGGATATGCGTTATGGCGAGAACAGCCACCAGCAGGCAGCCTTCTATATAGAAGAAGAGGTAAAAGAAGCTTCTGTCGCTACCGCCCAGCAGGTTCAGGGCAAAGCGCTCTCTTATAACAATATTGCCGATACCGATGCCGCACTGGAGTGTGTGAAAGAGTTCAATGAGCCTGCCTGCGTTATTGTGAAGCATGCGAACCCCTGCGGCGTAGCGGTCAGTACCTCTATCCTGGACGCTTACGATCGCGCCTATAAAACTGACCCAACCTCTGCCTTCGGCGGCATTATCGCGTTTAACCGTGAACTGGATGCCGAAACCGCGCAGGCCATTATCTCTCGTCAGTTTGTAGAAGTGATCATCGCGCCATCTGCGTCTGAAGAAGCGCTGAGAATCACCGCCGCGAAACAGAACGTGCGCGTGCTGGTTTGCGGCCAGTGGGCAGAGCGCGTGCCGGGTCTTGATTTCAAACGTGTAAATGGTGGGCTGCTGGTTCAGGATCGCGATTTGGGCATGGTGACAGCCGCTGACCTGCGCGTCGTCACCAAACGTCAGCCAACCGAACAGGAACTGCGTGATGCGCTGTTCTGCTGGAAAGTGGCGAAGTTCGTGAAATCCAACGCCATTGTCTATGCCAAAGAGAACATGACCATCGGGATAGGTGCAGGCCAGATGAGCCGCGTTTACTCTGCGAAAATTGCCGGTATCAAAGCAGGCGACGAAGGCCTGGAAGTAAAAGGTTCTGCCATGGCATCTGACGCCTTCTTCCCGTTCCGTGATGGTATTGATGCGGCCGCCGCTGTGGGTATCACCTGTGTGATCCAGCCTGGCGGTTCTATCCGTGACGACGAAGTCATTGCCGCTGCCGACGAACACGGCATTGCGATGATCTTTACCGATATGCGTCACTTCCGTCATTAATTCCCGGAGCAGAAAATGAAAGTATTAGTGATTGGTAACGGCGGGCGCGAGCACGCGCTGGCGTGGAAAGCGGCGCAGTCTCCGCTGGTTGAAACCGTTTTTGTGGCTCCGGGTAATGCGGGTACGGCGCTGGAACCTGCGCTGCAGAACGTCGCCATCGGCGTGACCGATATCCCCGCGCTGCTGAGCTTTGCCCAGAACGAGAAAATCGATCTCACCATCGTCGGCCCGGAAGCGCCACTGGTGATTGGCGTCGTTGACGCGTTCCGTGCTGCAGGGCTGAAAATCTTCGGTCCGACGGAAGGCGCTGCACAACTGGAAGGGTCTAAAGCCTTTACCAAGGATTTCCTTGCGCGTCATAACATCCCGACGGCGGAATACCAGAACTTCACCGAAGTCGAGCCCGCGCTGGCTTACTTGCGTGAAAAAGGCGCGCCGATTGTGATCAAAGCCGACGGTCTGGCTGCCGGTAAAGGTGTTATCGTCGCGATGACGCTCGAAGAAGCCGAAGCAGCCGTACAGGATATGCTGGCAGGCAATGCCTTTGGCGACGCGGGCCACCGCATCGTGATTGAAGAGTTCCTTGATGGCGAAGAGGCGAGCTTTATCGTGATGGTGGATGGCGAACACGTTCTGCCGATGGCCACCAGCCAGGACCATAAGCGCGTGGGCAATGCGGATACCGGACCGAATACCGGCGGTATGGGCGCTTACTCTCCTGCCCCTGTGGTGACGGATGAAGTGCATCAGCGCACCATGGACCGTATCATCTGGCCAACCGTAAAAGGAATGGCTGCCGAGGGTAACACTTACACCGGTTTCCTCTATGCGGGCCTGATGATTGACAAGCAGGGCAATCCGAAGGTGATCGAATTTAACTGCCGCTTCGGCGATCCAGAAACTCAGCCAATCATGCTGCGCATGAAATCTGACCTGGTGGAGCTGTGCCTGGCCGCATGCGACGGCAAGCTGGATGAGAAAACCTCAGAGTGGGACGAACGCGCGTCTCTGGGCGTGGTGATTGCTGCGGGCGGTTATCCTGGCCACTACAACACCGGAGATGAGATCCATGGCCTGCCGCTGGAAGAAACCGAAGGTGCCAAGGTGTTCCACGCCGGAACGAAACTGGCTGACGACGATCGCGTACTGACCAATGGTGGCCGCGTGCTGTGTGCCACCGCGCTGGGTCATACCGTTGCCGAAGCGCAGAAGCGCGCCTATGCCCTGATGGCGGATATCCACTGGAACGGTAGCTTTAGCCGTCAGGATATCGGTTATCGTGCGATTGCACGTGAGCAGGGGGAGTAATCCCCCCTCATCCTAACCCTCTCCCTGAAGGGAGAGGGGATTTACGTCAAAAACTCTTTTCTGTCGGCTGCCAGGTGCAGAAATCTTCGTTCGCCACCAGCAACAGCTGAGAGCCTTCAGGCGCTTCAAGCCACGCCACACTCACTTCCATCGATGAATGACGCTGACGGCGCTGTATATGTTCGGTTGCCCAGGATTCAAGATCAGGTTTGACTGTCTGTCCTTCGCAGGTAGTGACCGTACCATCGGTATGCCAGCGCCCCTGGCGCAGCACCACGCGTCCCTGACGCAGCGCATCGCTGGTCTGGCGGATTTGTCCGGCACGATAACGATAGAGAGCAACCTGATCGCTGGAGAGTTGCTGTTTTTGACCGTTGACTTCACGCTGCATAAAGCTCAGCTCGCCGTGGTCATCAAACCGCACTTTTACATGTTCGGGGGTTTTGCCGTAGATATTGAGTTCGATGAATGACAGGTCGTCTCCCTGCCAACGATACTCTGCGGTCGATGTATTGCCGTTATGCCACGGGCTAAAAGCGGAAAGCAGATGCACTTCACCGCCAGAATCTTTACGCCAGATCCTCACCGCTCCCTGGTTGTCAGCGTAACCGCTGGCGGTAAACGGTGGTAAAGAGGTGTCATGGCTACAGGCGGAAAGCAGTAACACGCCCGCCAGCGCAAGCGCGCCACGCCAGAATGACAAAAGGGGCGTTGCCGCCCCTTCGTTAAAACTGTTCACTGCCACGCGTCTTACTTAACTGCGTCTTTCAGTGCTTTACCAGAAACAAATGCCGGCACGTTAGCTGCGGCGATTTTGATTTCTTTACCGGTCTGCGGGTTGCGGCCAGTACGCTCAGCGCGGTGGTTCACTTTGAAGGTACCGAAACCAACCAGTTGTACAGCATCGCCTTCTTTCAGAGACTCAGTAATAGCAGCCAGGGTAGATTCCAGAGCAGCTTTAGCCTGCACTTTAGACAGATCAGCCTTGTCCGCAATTACATCAATCAGTTGAGTCTTGTTCATAAGTTATCCTTTCAATGTGTTTATCGCTTGCTAAGCATCGAGTGCGACGAAAATGCCAAAATAGCACTCTCCTGCATACACGCACCGATAGCCACTTTTTTTCGCCCCCCAAATGTAGACCAGACGGGGGGCAGAAGGGAAGAGTCGAGGTGCGACAAAACAGGCGTTAAATCACGTTTTGTTGTCTCATTGGTTAAAAATTATACCAATATTACTCTCGCCGGCCTCGCGCAAGTCCGCACGCAGCCCTTTTATCAGCTCAATATCGCGTTCTTCACACTCTGCCAGCAGGCGGAAAATCTCCCACTGAATATCCCATTCCTGTTCAACCGCAGGGTTAGCCCGCAGTTCTTCGTCGGTCATTTCACGGCCTGCCTGGGTCATTTCGAGCATCGCTACGGTCGTAATGGATGCCTTACTGACTTCAATAGCGTGCTCCAGCGTTTCACCGCTCAGACGAGAGTGAATCAGTTCGCTTAACGCTACGCAGGCATCAATTGCCGGATAGACACCGTACAGATCAAAATCATCCGCCACCGGAATAGCCTCTTCGAGTTTTTCCAGCTGAGAGTCGAAGTTCACCTTTGCGTCTTTGACCGTCAGCGTTTCCCAGATGAGGTCGAGGATCCGGCGATAAATATGGCCATCACCAAACTCCGTCTGCTTGCAGAACGCGGCGTAGTTCGGATACATGCGCTCGCACAGGCAAGCCATAAAGGTGACGTGCTGCCAGCTTTCCAGCTTCTCAAGGCGCAGGTGAATCGGGTTTTGTAGCATGATGAGATCTCGAATCGAAAATTAGCCGCAGTTTACCTGATTCATCACTGAATTTCCTGCCAACGAACAAAAGCCGGACGAGCAGAGGCCACCGCATCTGCCCAACGCGTGGGCTCAGGTAACCGGTAACCCTTCATACAACGCTGCACCCAGGCCAGGGCGCTGTCCATGCTCACACGGTGCCCGGTTGCGATAAACAGCGGGTTACAGCGCGCTTTACTGCGCCAGACCCATGCCAGCTGCTCACCCTTATCGATAAGCGGCGCCAGCGCGCCCGGCTCGGCGGAAAGCGGCTCAAATGCACCGCACAGGCGTTTTTTGGCCACACCGATGGTGGGTACATCCACCAGCAGACCAAAGTGGCTGGCAACGCCTAAGCGACGCGGATGAGAGATACCGTGTCCATCAACAAACAGCAGATCGGGTTTTTGTGAGAGTTGCTCCCACGCTGCGAGCAGCGCGGGGTATTCACGGAAGGAGAGAAAGCCCGGTATGTACGGCATGGTGGTGGCGATACGCGCCACTTTGTACTCCACCAGCTCAAGTGAGGGATACTTCAGCAGCACCATCGCCGCCCGCGTCACTTCACCGCCCTGCTCAAACCCGACATCCGCACCGCCTATATACTGCGGGGGATCCTTATCCAGACGATCCTCGCGGATCACGGATGAAGCCAGTTCTATCTGTTGAGCGCGTAATGACGCGAGATCCATAACCACTCCTTATTTGTGATATTGCGCAGAAAGTCGGTGCACCGCCTCCACAAACGCGCCAGCGTGCTCTGGCGGAACGTCCTGATGGATACCGTGCCCGAGGTTAAACACGTGCCCTTCCCCCTGGCCAAAGCCAGCCAGAATAGACGCCACCTCTTCTTCAATACGGGCAGGCTGCGCGTAGAGCATGGACGGATCCATATTGCCCTGCAGCGCCACTTTGTCACCCACGCGACGGCGCGCGTCGGCGATATCGGTGGTCCAGTCGAGACCCAGCGCATCGCAGCCGGTCGCCGCCATGGCTTCCAGCCACTGGCCGCCGCCTTTGGTGAACAGCGTGACCGGCACACGGCGGCCTTCATTTTCACGCAGAAGGCCATCAACGATTTTGTGCATGTAGTAGAGCGAAAATTGCTGATAATCGCGCCCGGTCAGCACGCCGCCCCAGGTATCGAAAATCATCACCGACTGCGCACCCGCTTTGATCTGCGCGTTCAGATAGAGGGTGACGCTTTTCGCCAGCTTATCGAGTAGCGCATGCAGGGCCAGCGGCTCGGCATACATCATCTTTTTGATCACGGTAAAGGCTTTACTGCTGCCGCCTTCAACCATATAGGTCGCCAGCGTCCACGGACTGCCGGAGAAGCCAATCAGCGGGACTTCGCCTTTCAGTTCACGACGAATGGTGCGCACGGCATTCATCACATAGCCCAGCTCCTGTTCAGGATCGGGAACGGGCAGCTTATCAACATCCGCTCTGCTTTTGATTGGGGAAGTGAAACGCGGGCCTTCGCCGGTTTCGAAATAGAGCCCAAGGCCCATCGCATCCGGAATGGTCAGAATGTCCGAAAAGAGAATGGCGGCATCCAGCGGGAAGCGGCGCAGCGGCTGGAGCGTGACTTCACACGCCAGCTCGGCATTTTTGCACAGCGACATAAAATCGCCCGCCTGCGCACGCGTGGCTTTGTACTCTGGCAAGTAGCGTCCCGCCTGGCGCATCATCCACACCGGGGTGACATCAACGGGCTGGCGCAGCAGCGCACGCAGATAACGATCGTTTTTCAGTTCGGTCATTTTTGCAGTTCCTTAAGCGTCATGGCCTCAGTGTAACATGTCACTCAGCATCAGCCCGACACATTGCTACGGTATCTTCTATCAGCCGACGGGCGACGGTGCCTGGCGGTGGCAGCAGCGGCAAATCGTCATAACGATACCAGTTCGCCTCCAGCAACTCTTTCTGGTCGATGACAATCTCGCCGCTGTCATAATCGGCCATAAAGGCCGTCATCAGCGACTGCGGGAACGGCCACGGCTGGGAGGTAACATAGCGCAGGTTTTTAACCTTAATCCCGCTCTCTTCCATCACTTCACGCGCCACCGCCTGTTCCAGCGTTTCGCCCACCTCGACGAACCCGGCCAGCACGGTATGAATGCCGTTGCGGTGGCGGGTGTGCTGCGCCAGCAGGATGGAATCGTCACGACGGATAGCGACGATAATGCACGGCGCAATTTGCGGGTAGTAGCGCTCACGGCAGTGGCTGCAGAGCATCGCCCACTCGGTTTTACTGGGGTGCATGGTGTGACCACAGTAGCCGCAGTACTTATGCGAACGGTAAAACTCAGCCAGCTGCACACCCCGACCCGCCAGCTGGAACAAACCCACATCCTGATCCAGCACCTGACGAACCGATCCCATGTCATTGCGGCGTGGCTGTTGGATCAACCACACGGGTTCACCCTGCCATTCCCCGATCTTCAGCGCGGGCAGGCCGACAAGATCGAATTTTTCTGCTGCGCCATAGGGTATTTCCCCGGCAGGCAACCATAATTTTTGTTCGTGACTGACGATCCACCAACCCAGATCTGATTTTTCAATAATACGATCCATATCTATTGCACTACCTTCGCTTCACTGACATGTTGTTAGCATTGTGGTTACATTTTGGATAAGCAGATTCAATTCTCAACCTTGCGGAGTCAACCATGTTAAACCAGCTAGAGAGCCTGACTGAGCGCGTTAGAGGAAGTAACAAACTGGTGGATCGCTGGCTACATGTGCGCAAGCATCTACTCGTGGCTTATTACAATCTGGTCGGTATTAAGCCTGGCAAAGAATCGTTTATGCGGTTGAATGAAAAAGCGCTGGATGATTTTTGTCAGAGCCTGGTCGACTATCTGTCCGACGGCCATTTCAATATTTATGAACGCATTATCCGCGAAATGGAAGGGACTACACCGTATTTAGCGGCCAGCAAACTCTATCCGCTGCTGGAAGCTAACACCCAGCAGATCATGGATTACTACGATTCCACGCTTGAGAACGCTATCGATCACGATAACTATCTTGAGTTTCAGCAGGCGCTTTCCGACCTCGGCGAAGCGCTGGAAGAGCGATTCACGCTGGAAGATAAGCTGATCGCCCTCGCCCTGGATCACGGCCTGGATGTGAGCCACGAAGATAACGTCGCGCGACCTGCTTGAGTTCTTAATCGTTAACGAGTAATTTACAACCATTCGCCCCTCTGCGGAGGGGGATTTTTCTTGTCGGAGTGCCCAGTGTGCAAGCACGGGCTGAGACCGTTAATTCGGGATCCGCGGAACCTGATCAGGCTAATACCTGCGAAGGGAACAAGAGTCACACTGCTGTTGTATCGCCCCCAGGGCGATCCTCTCTTGCTTCATCCGTCGTCTGACAAGCCATGTCCTTCACTTTTGGAATGAGCTATGTCTACAACAAAACTGACCCGCCGCGAACAGCGGGCACAAGCCCAACACTTCATCGACACTCTGGAAGGCACCGCTTTCCCGAACTCAAAACGCATTTACATCACCGGTTCACAGGCGGATATCCGCGTGCCAATGCGTGAAATCCAGCTTAGCCCGACCCTTATCGGTGGCAGCAAAGCACACCCGCAGTATGAAGATAACGAAGCCGTTCCGGTGTATGACACCTCCGGTCCGTACGGCGATCCTGCGGTTGCCATTAACGTTCAGCAGGGTCTGGCGAAATTGCGCCAGCCGTGGATTGACGCGCGTAACGACTGCGAAGAGCTCTCTGACCGCAGCTCGGCGTACACCAAAGCGCGTCTGGCGGACGATGGTCTTGATGAGCTGCGCTTCGCCGGGTTGCTGACGCCGAAACGCGCGAAAGCGGGTAAATGCGTTACCCAGCTGCACTATGCCCACCAGGGCATCGTCACGCCGGAGATGGAGTTTATCGCCATTCGTGAAAACATGGGTCGCGAGCGTATCCGCAGCGAGGTGTTACGCCATCAGCATCCGGGAGAAGGCTTCGGGGCACGTCTGCCGGAAAACATCACGCCGGAGTTTGTGCGTGATGAAGTGGCCGCTGGCCGCGCGATTATCCCTGCCAACATCAATCACCCCGAATCTGAACCAATGATCATTGGCCGCAACTTCCTGGTGAAGGTCAACGCCAATATCGGCAACTCGGCCGTGACCTCCTCCATCGAAGAAGAGGTGGAAAAACTGGTCTGGTCGACACGCTGGGGCGCGGACACGGTGATGGATCTCTCCACCGGGCGTTACATCCACGAAACCCGCGAGTGGATCCTGCGCAATAGCCCGGTGCCTATCGGAACGGTGCCCGTTTATCAGGCACTGGAGAAGGTGAACGGTATTGCCGAAGACCTCACCTGGGAAGCCTTCCGCGACACGCTGCTGGAGCAGGCTGAACAGGGAGTCGACTACTTCACCATTCACGCGGGCGTGCTGCTGCGCTACGTGCCGATGACGGCGAAGCGTCTGACCGGTATTGTCTCGCGCGGCGGCTCTATCATGGCCAAATGGTGCCTGTCGCACCATAAAGAAAACTTCCTCTACGAACACTTCCGCGAGATCTGTGAAATCTGTGCCGCGTACGATGTCTCCCTGTCGCTGGGCGACGGCCTGCGTCCGGGCTCCATTCGTGATGCCAACGACGAAGCGCAGTTTGCCGAACTGCATACCCTGGGTGAGCTGACCAAAATCGCCTGGGAGTATGACGTGCAGGTGATGATTGAAGGCCCGGGACACGTGCCAATGCAGATGATCCGCCGCAACATGACCGAAGAGCTGGAGCACTGCCACGAAGCGCCATTCTATACCCTGGGGCCGTTGACCACGGATATCGCTCCGGGCTATGACCACTTCACCTCCGGGATTGGTGCGGCAATGATCGGCTGGTTCGGCTGCGCCATGCTCTGCTATGTGACGCCGAAAGAGCACCTCGGCCTGCCCAACAAAGAGGATGTGAAGCAGGGGCTGATCACCTACAAAATTGCCGCCCACGCCGCGGACCTGGCCAAAGGCCACCCTGGCGCGCAAATCCGCGACAACGCCATGTCGAAGGCGCGCTTTGAATTCCGCTGGGAAGACCAGTTCAACCTGGCGCTCGATCCTTTCACTGCCCGCGCGTATCACGATGAAACCCTGCCGCAGGAGTCGGGCAAAGTGGCGCACTTCTGCTCCATGTGCGGGCCAAAATTCTGCTCGATGAAAATCAGCCAGGAAGTGCGTGACTACGCCGCCGTGCAAACCATTGAAGTGGGTATGGAGGATATGTCAGAAACCTTCCGCGCGAAGGGCGGCGAAATCTACCTCAAAAAAGAGGAGGCGTAATGTATCAGCCTGATTTCCCTTGCGTTCCCTTCCGTTTAGGGCTCTATCCGGTGGTGGACAGCGTAGCGTGGATCGAACGCCTGCTGGCGTGCGGCGTTCGCACAATCCAGCTGCGCATCAAGGATAAACGTGATGACGAGGTGGAGGCCGATGTGGTCGCCGCCATCGCGCTGGGGCGTCGCTACGACGCGCGCCTGTTTATCAACGACTACTGGCGACTGGCCGTTAAGCACCAGGCGTACGGTGTGCATCTGGGTCAGGAGGACCTGGAAACAACGGACCTGAGCGCTATCCGGGACGCTGGATTAAGACTGGGGGTGTCAACACACGACGACATGGAGATCGACGTGACGCTGGCGGCTCGCCCTTCGTACATCGCACTTGGCCATGTTTTTCCGACGCAGACCAAACAGATGCCCTCTGCCCCACAGGGGCTGACGCAGCTGGCGGCGCACGTTAAACGCCTTGCCGATTACCCTACCGTCGCGATCGGTGGGATCAGCCTGGAACGCGCTCCTGCCGTGCTGGATACCGGTGTCGGCAGTATCGCTGTCGTCAGCGCCATTACCCAGGCGGCAGACTGGCAGGCCGCCACCGCACAGCTGTTAAAGCTGGCAGGAGCAGGCGATGAATGATCGTGATTTTATGCGCTACAGCCGCCAGATCCTGCTGGAGGATATTGCCATTGACGGGCAGCAAAAGCTGCTCGCCAGCCGGGTCCTGATTGTTGGTCTGGGCGGATTAGGCGCTCCTGCCGCGCTCTATCTGGCAGGCGCGGGCGTGGGCACGCTGGTTCTGGCCGATGACGACGAGGTACATATCAGTAACCTGCAGCGACAAATCCTCTTCACCACGGAGGATGTTAACCAGCCCAAAGCGCAAATCACCCGCAAAAGGCTGAAGCAGTTGAACCCGGACATCACGCTCATCGCGCACCAGGAGCGACTCCACGGCGACACTCTGCAGCGCGAAGTCGCCCTTGCTGATGCGGTGCTGGACTGCACCGACAATATGGCGACCCGCCAGGCCATTAACGCCGCCTGCGTGGCACAGAATACGCCGCTTATCACCGCCAGTGCGGTCGGTTTCGGCGGGCAGATGATGGTGCTGACCCCGCCCTGGGCGCAGGGCTGTTATCGCTGCCTGTGGCCGGATGATGCCGAGCCGGAGCGCAACTGCCGCACCGCGGGCATACTGGGCCCGGTGGTGGGCGTGATGGGGACCCTGCAGGCGCTGGAAGCCATCAAATTGCTCAGCGGTATGGAAACAGAGCGCAATACGCTGCGGCTGTTTGATGCCCGCTCCAGCGGCTGGCGTCATCTGGCACTGCACCGCGCCAGCCACTGTCCGGTGTGCGGAGGCCGCAATGCGCATTCTGTTTAATGATGAGCCGATGAAATGCGATGACGGTCTCACCGTTGCCGCGCTGCTCGAGAAGCTGCGCCAGCTCAAGCCGGGAACGGCGCTGGCGCTTAATCAACAGATCCTGCCGCGTGAGCAGTGGGAACATCAGCAGGTGAGCGAAGGCGACCAGATCCTGCTGTTTCAGGTTATCGCCGGGGGCTGAGATGTTACGTATTGCTGATAAAGTCTTTGATTCACATCTGTTTACCGGGACCGGAAAATTCGCCTCGCCGCAGCTGATGGTGGATGCCATCCGTGAAAGCGGCAGCCAGCTGGTGACGCTGGCGCTCAAGCGCGTCGATCTGCGCCATCACAGCGACGCCATTCTGGCACCGTTGCTGGATGCTGGCGTTACCCTGCTGCCCAATACCTCCGGTGCGAAAACGGCTGAAGAGGCGATTTTTGCGGCTCAGCTGGCCCGTGAAGCGCTGGGTACCCACTGGCTGAAACTGGAAATACATCCGGATGCACGCTGGCTGTTGCCTGACCCCATCGAAACGTTAAAAGCGGCCGAAAAGCTGGTGCAGCAAGGCTTTACCGTTCTGCCCTACTGCGGGGCCGATCCCGTGCTGTGTAAACGGCTGGAAGAGGTCGGCTGCGCTGCCGTCATGCCGCTGGGCGCCCCAATTGGTTCTAATCAGGGCCTGGAGACCCGCGCCATGCTGGAGATCATCATTGAGCAAGCCACCGTGCCGGTGGTGGTGGATGCAGGCATTGGCGTGCCCAGCCATGCCGCCCAGGCGCTGGAGATGGGAGCAAGTGCCGTGCTGGTGAACACAGCCATTGCGGTCGCCGACGACCCGATCATGATGGCTCGTGCGTTCCGCATGGCCGTGGAGGGCGGCTTGCTGGCACGAGAGTCTGGCCCGGGAACGCGCAGTTTTCAGGCACAGGCCACCAGCCCGTTGACCGGCTTTCTGGAGGCGCTCTCATGACCACCTTTACCGACCGCTGGCGGCAGCTTAACTGGGACGATATTGCCCTGCGCATCAACAGTAAAACGCAGGCTGATGTGAAGCGCGCCTTACAAGCCCGTCACCTGTCCCGCGACGATATGATGGCCCTGCTCTCTCCGGCGGCGAGCACCTTTCTTGAGCCGATGGCCCAGCGAGCTCAGAGGCTCACCCGCCAGCGTTTTGGCAACACGGTGAGCTTTTACGTACCGCTCTACCTCTCTAACCTGTGCGCGAATGACTGCACCTACTGCGGCTTCTCCATGAGCAACCGCATCAAGCGGAAAACACTCGATGAGAGTGAAATCGCCCGTGAGTGTGCCGCTATCCGTGAAATGGGTTTTGAGCATCTCCTGCTGGTCACGGGTGAACATCAGAGCAAAGTCGGGATGGACTATTTTCGACAGCACCTTCCGGCCATTCGCCGTCAGTTCGCGTCGCTACAGATGGAGGTTCAACCCCTGTCGCAGGAGGAATACGCGGAGCTTAAAACCCTCGGGCTGGACGGAGTGATGGTGTATCAGGAAACCTACCACGAGGCGACGTATGCCCGGCATCACCTGAAGGGAAAGAAACAGGATTTCTTCTTCCGGCTGGAGACCCCGGACAGACTGGGCCGGGCCGGGATCGACAAAATCGGTCTGGGTGCGCTGATTGGGCTGTCAGATAGCTGGCGAGTGGATTGCTACATGGTAGCGGAACACCTGCTATGGCTGCAGCAGCACTACTGGCAAAGCCGTTACTCCATCTCTTTCCCACGCTTGCGGCCATGTACGGGAGGTGTTGAACCCGCCTCGGTAATGGACGAACGTCAGCTGGTCCAGGCCATCTGTGCGTTTCGCCTGCTTGCCCCGGAGGTTGAATTATCCCTCTCGACGCGTGAATCTCCTGCGTTTCGTGACCGCGTGATCCCGCTTGCGATTAACAACGTCAGTGCGTTCTCCAAAACGCAGCCAGGGGGCTACGCCGATGACCATCCGGAGCTGGAACAATTTGCGCCACATGATAGTCGACGGCCAGAAGCAGTTGCCGCCGCCCTGACCGCGCAGGGGTTACAACCGGTCTGGAAAGACTGGGATAGTTGGCTGGGAAGAGCCTCGCAAATGCGTTGAAACGCACTGCAAGCCGTTAAAAAATTGTCGAGGCGCTCTGGAGAGTCACAACCGGACGATTGTCATCTATCGTCCGGTTTTTTATTGTCATGCCGTCAGCAACGGAAGCTGACCAGGGCGAAAAGCTTCTTCCTCGTTTCGCCCTGCCTCTGATTCATTGCACACGCCGCCCGCCAGTGAATGAGTATTTTCTTAATGCTTCTTAAGATAAATCATCTCATCTGAAACTGTGTTCCGTATAATTCACAGCTAACCGCAGGACAGCGACTATGCTGAGAGGATATCGGCAGACGAAAAACTCACCATCAGGATTGATGTACAACTCATGGCACTTCACAGCAGAAAGCTCTCTTTTACCCGACCCATTATGCTCAGCTTTGCGGGGATCCTGTGCAGTTTTGCGCTGATCGCGGTCGTGGTTACCCTTTCACAACAAAAAGATTTTCTTGAGGATTATCATAAGATTAATGGTAACTTCACCCACAACCTGGCGGTGAACTACACCGAATCTATCCTGCGTGAAAACGACTATATCCTTGGGCGTTCGGCGCTCTATTTTTCACGCAACGACACGCTGAACGAGATGCTGAACGTCAATCCGTCGCAGGGTTTACAGATGTTGATGCATCTACAGAACCTGATGCCGACCGTCTCTTCCATTTCTCTGACAGACACCCAGGGCCGTTATCTGCGCGCGCCGGAGGTACTTCCCACGGAAAAGAGCAAAACCTTCGATCCCCGGACGCGTCCATGGTTCATCGCCCAGGCGGAAGCCAGCATCTTCAGCCACTATACCCGCCCCTACATGGACTATTTTACCGGGCATCCCACGGTCACTCTTTATAAGCCGTTGATCTCGCCGGAAGGACGGCTCAAGGGTACAATAGCATTTCATCTCGATTTGACCTCCATGGGGTTTACCCTTCGTCAGATGGTAGCGCCTGTACAAGGGGAATTCTTTGTTGTCGAACGCGACGGTGCCGTGGTGCTTCATCCTGATCCGGGCGCGCTCTTCAAGCAGTACGTGAGCGAAGCGCTGATGGACAAAATGACCAGCGGCGAAGGCCATCTGTATGATAAAAAAACCAAAGCCTGGTATTACTACTACTCCTTCACCAACCCGGACTGGTTTGTCATCTACCGGGTTTCGGGCGCAACGCTCACCGACATTACCCGCCATGAGACCACTATCGTCGGCTGGGGTTTTGCGCTGGCGGCCATCATTATCATCCTCTTCGGTCTGTACCTGCGCCATGAGTCGCGTACCGTGCTGATGACGATTATCAACGCCATCAAAACCGGCGACGTCAACCAGGCTCCGCGTCTGGAAGCGATGCTTAGCCATACCATCCAGTCCAATAAAGCGCGTGAGATGGCCTATGTGCGCCAGGCCACCCATGATGCACTCACCGGCTGCAAAAACCGCCGGGCATTTGATAGCGATGTGGATGAGCTACTCAGTGCCCACCAGCCTTTCGCCCTGGCGCTGATTGACATCGACAACTTTAAATCGATTAACGACACCTGGGGTCACCTGAGCGGTGATATTGTCCTGCGTAACGTGGCGCGTGAAGGGATCCAGGTAATGCAGCCGCATAACGTCTCGGTTTACCGCTACGGTGGAGAAGAGTTCGCAGTGATTTTCCAGGCTGACCAGATCGCTAGCGCATTCTCGTTACTGGACGCGTGGCGTACCGCCGTTGAAAAACGCGTCTGGCGGGAAGAAAACCTGCGGGTAACGTTCAGTGCCGGTCTGGGAGAATGGCATTTCGAACCGCTGGAAGAACTGGTGGGGAGCGTAGATAACGCCCTCTACAGCGCGAAACAACAGGGAAAAAACCGCATTATTCGAACGTCTGTCAGCTGATTTTCGCTGCCCGGCGCGAAATTGTAACCGGTTTCAGAAAAATGCCGATTTCTTTGTGATGCCTGACACACAATCACGGTAAAGCGGTTGTTGAAGCAGTCTGCACGGGATAATTATCAATAAACACATGTAGATCGAGGCTGATTATGAAGAACATCGTTTTATGCTGTGCAGCGGGAATGTCAACGAGCATGCTGGTTCAACGTATGAAAGACGCTGCGCAGAAAAAAGGGGTTGAAGTCACCATTAAAGCCGTTCCGGTCGCGGAATTTAAAGACAACATCGCGACGGCCGACATCGTATTACTGGGGCCACAGGTTAAATACGAGCAGGCGAAACTTCAGGCCCAGGCCGAGCCGCTGGGTAAAAAGGTCGCGGTGATCGACATGATGGATTACGGCATGATGAAAG
This sequence comes from Enterobacter cloacae complex sp. 382A5, assembly GCF_050031095.1. NCBI lineage: Bacteria > Pseudomonadati > Pseudomonadota > Gammaproteobacteria > Enterobacterales > Enterobacteriaceae > Enterobacter > Enterobacter cloacae complex sp. 382A5. The sequence goes on along the minus strand of NZ_JBLGVK010000001.1, from coordinate 253,345 downwards.
GTGATGCCGTACTGGAAAAAGCGCTCAAACTGCTGGAGTCATAATGGAAGACTTAGAAACGACAATCATGGAACTGCTGGTCAACGCGGGTGCGGCGCGCAGTGCTGCCCTGACGGCATTACAGATGGCGCGTAAAGGTGACTTTGACGGGGCCGAAAAGGCGATGGAAGAGTCGCGCGAGTATGTGAAGCATGCGCACACCATCCAGACACAGCTTATTGGTCTTGATGAAGGCACCGGGAAGCTTCCGGTTAACCTGATTACCGTCCATTCTCAGGATCACCTGATGAACGCGATGGTCATCCAGGATCTGGCGGGCGATATGATTGAGCTTTATCGACGCATACCGTTGCTGAATTAAAAGCTACAGCTGTAAAAAAACCCGCCGAGGCGGGTTTTTTATTTACGGCATCAACGATTACTCGTTGTCGGAACCGCCCAGACCTGCGTTCAGCAGCTCTGCCAGGCTCGCGGATGCATCTTCAGCAGTCACCTGCGGTGCAGCTGGCAGTTCGCCTGCAGCACGACGACGCATACGATCCTGATGGTACGCATAACCGGTACCCGCTGGGATCAGACGACCCACGATAACGTTCTCTTTCAGACCGCGCAGTTCATCGCGTTTACCTGCAACAGCGGCTTCGGTCAGGACACGAGTGGTTTCCTGGAACGATGCTGCAGAGATGAAGGACTCGGTTGCCAGAGACGCTTTGGTGATACCCAGCAGATCGCGCGAGAAGGTCGCACCGATTTTGCCGTTCGCTTCCAGTTCGCGGTTAGCGATCTTGACGCGTGAGTACTCAACCTGCTCGCCTTCCAGGAACTCGGAGCTGCCCGCGTTCTCGATGGTCGCTTTACGCAGCATCTGACGAACGATAACTTCGATGTGTTTATCGTTAATCTTAACGCCCTGCAGACGGTATACGTCCTGTACTTCGTTAACAATGTAACGCGTAACAGCATGCACACCACGCAGACGCAGGATGTCGTGCGGCGCTTCTGGACCGTCGGAAACCACGTCACCACGTTCTACGCGTTCACCTTCGAACACGTTGAGCTGACGCCACTTAGGAATCATCTCTTCGTACGGCTCGCTGCCATCTACCGGGGTGATAACCAGACGGCGTTTACCTTTGGTCTCTTTACCGAAGGAGATGATACCGCTGATTTCAGCCAGGATTGCCGGCTCTTTCGGACGACGTGCTTCGAACAGGTCCGCAACGCGTGGCAGACCACCGGTGATGTCCTTGGTACCGCCGGATTCCTGAGGAATACGCGCCAGGGTGTCACCAGAGCTGATCTGTACGCCATCTTCCAGCTGTACAATCGCTTTACCAGGCAGGAAGTACTGCGCAGGCATATCGGTACCAGGGATCAGAACGTCGTTACCCTGAGCATCAACGATTTTCAGTGCAGGACGCAGATCTTTACCGCCGGTAGTACGTTCAGCAGAATCCAGAACCACCAGAGAAGACAGACCGGTCAGCTCGTCAGTCTGACGAGTAATGGTCTGGCCGTCGATCATGTCAGTGAAACGGATGAAACCACTCACTTCGGTGATAACTGGCATGGTGTGTGGATCCCAGTTTGCAACGGTTTCACCGCCGGCAACCTGCTCGCCATCACCTTTCGCCATAACAGCACCGTAAGGCACTTTATAGCTCTCTTTGGTACGACCGAATTCGTCGATCAGCTTCAGTTCGGTGTTACGAGAAGTGATAACCAGTTTACCGCTGGAGTTCACAACCGATTTCGCGTTGCTGAGCTTGATGCTACCTTTGTTTTTCACCTGGATGCTGGATTCAGCAGCCGCACGAGATGCCGCACCACCGATGTGGAACGTACGCATCGTCAGCTGTGTACCCGGCTCACCGATGGACTGTGCCGCGATAACGCCGATGGCTTCACCTTTGTTGATGATGTGGCCACGTGCCAGGTCACGACCGTAGCAGTGCGCACATACACCAAAGTCGGTGTCACAGGATACAACTGAACGCACTTTCACGGAGTCAACAGAGTTCGCTTCCAACAGGTCACACCACTGTTCGTGCAGCAGCGTGTTGCGTGGAACCAGAATGTCTGCGGTACCCGGCTTCAGAATGTCTTCCGCGGTAACACGACCCAGTACGCGATCGCGCAGTGGCTCTTTAACATCACCACCCTCGATAACCGGGGTCATGGTGATACCTTCAAGGGTGCCACAATCGTCTTCGGTCACCACCAGATCCTGCGCAACGTCAACCAGACGACGCGTCAGATAACCGGAGTTCGCTGTTTTCAGTGCGGTATCCGCCAGACCTTTACGCGCACCGTGCGTGGAGATGAAGTACTGGAGTACGTTCAGACCTTCACGGAAGTTCGCGGTGATTGGCGTTTCGATGATGGAGCCATCTGGCTTCGCCATCAGACCACGCATACCTGCCAGCTGACGAATCTGTGCTGCAGAACCACGCGCACCGGAGTCGGCCATCATGTAAATGCTGTTGAAGGAAACCTGCTGCTCTTCTACGCCGTCACGGTTAATCACGGTTTCGGTTTGCAGGTTATCCATCATCGCTTTGGATACACGATCGTTCGCCGCAGCCCAGATATCGATAACTTTGTTGTAGCGTTCGCCCGCGGTTACCAGACCAGACTGGAACTGCTCCTGGATTTCCGCAACTTCAGCTTCTGCTTCAGAGATGATCTCGTGTTTCTTCTCTGGGATGACCATGTCATCGATACCAACAGATGCACCTGAACGCGCTGCATAAGCAAAGCCGGTGTACATTGTCTGGTCAGCGAAGATAACGGTCGGCTTCAGACCCAGAATGCGGTAACAGGTGTTCAGCATTTTGGAGATCGCTTTCTTACCCAGCGCCTGGTTGACGATGGAGAAAGGCAGACCTTTCGGTACGATCATCCACAGAATGGCACGGCCGATAGTCGTGTCTTTCAGGCTGGTTTTCGCAACGAATTCGCCGTTAGCATCTTTTTCGTATTCAGTGATACGCACTTTAACGCGCGCATGCAGAGAGGCCAGGCCAGCGCGATAAATACGCTCAGCTTCTTTCGGGCCAGTCAGCACCATGCCTTCGCCTTTAGCGTTAACACAGTCACGGGTCATGTAGTACAGACCCAATACAACGTCCTGAGAAGGAACGATGATTGGCTCGCCGTTCGCTGGAGACAGGATGTTGTTGGTAGACATCATCAGCGCACGCGCTTCGAGCTGGGCTTCCAGCGTCAGCGGTACGTGAACAGCCATCTGGTCACCATCGAAGTCGGCGTTATACGCCGCACAAACCAGTGGGTGCAGCTGAATAGCTTTACCTTCGATCAGGACTGGCTCAAATGCCTGGATACCCAGACGGTGCAGAGTTGGTGCACGGTTCAGCAGTACCGGGTGTTCGCGGATCACTTCGTCCAGGATATCCCAAACGACAGCTTCTTCACGCTCAACCATTTTCTTAGCGGCTTTGATGGTGGTGGCGAGGCCTCGCAACTCCAGTTTGCCGTAGATGAATGGTTTGAACAGCTCCAGTGCCATTTTCTTCGGCAGACCGCACTGATGCAGACGCAGGTATGGACCTACGGTGATTACAGAACGACCGGAGTAGTCAACACGCTTACCGAGCAGGTTCTGACGGAAACGACCCTGTTTACCTTTGATCATGTCGGCCAAAGATTTCAGAGGACGTTTGTTAGAACCGGTGATCGCACGACCGCGACGACCGTTATCCAGCAGGGCATCTACCGCTTCCTGCAGCATACGTTTTTCGTTGCGTACGATGATGTCCGGCGCAGCCAGATCCAGCAGACGTTTCAGACGGTTGTTACGGTTGATCACGCGACGATACAGATCGTTCAGATCGGACGTTGCGAAACGACCACCATCCAGCGGAACCAGCGGACGCAGATCTGGCGGCAGAACCGGCAGAACGGTCAGGATCATCCACTCTGGCTTGTTACCAGACTGAACGAACGCTTCCAGCAGTTTGATACGCTTGGTCAGCTTTTTACGCTTGGTTTCGGAGTTGGTTTCGTTCAGCTCTTCACGCAGCTGCTCGCACTCTTGCTCCAGATCCATGCTCTTCAGCAGGGCCTGAATAGCTTCCGCACCCATCTTCGCGTCGAATTCGTCACCGAACTCTTCCAGCGCGTCCAGATACTGCTCTTCAGTCAGGATCTGGTGACGTTCCAGGTTCGTCATCCCGCCTTCGATAACCACATAAGATTCGAAGTACAGAACACGTTCGATATCGCGCAGCGGCATATCCAGCAGCAGGCCGATACGGGACGGCAGAGATTTCAGGAACCAGATGTGAGCAGTCGGAGACGCCAGCTCGATGTGGCCCATGCGCTCACGGCGCACTTTGGTCTGGGTCACTTCAACGCCGCACTTCTCACAGATCACACCACGGTGTTTCAGGCGCTTGTACTTACCGCACAGGCACTCGTAATCTTTTACTGGCCCGAAAATACGTGCACAGAAAAGGCCGTCACGCTCAGGTTTGAACGTACGGTAGTTGATGGTTTCCGGCTTTTTAACTTCACCGAAAGACCATGAACGGATCATGTCTGGCGAAGCCAGAGCAATTTTGATCGCATCAAACTCTTCGGTTTTAGTTTGCGCTTTCAGAAACTTTAATAAGTCTTTCACGGATTTGCTCCCGTCGGAGTTAGCACACTCTGCTGTCGGGCGTTAACCCGACAGCAGTGACCTGTTTGAGCGAGAATTACTCGTCTTCCAGTTCGATGTTGATACCCAGCGAACGAATCTCTTTCAACAGTACGTTGAAGGACTCTGGCATGCCCGGTTCCATCTGATGGTTGCCGTCCACGATGTTCTTATACATCTTGGTACGACCGTTCACGTCATCAGACTTAACGGTGAGCATTTCCTGCAGGGTGTATGCTGCGCCGTATGCTTCCAGCGCCCACACTTCCATCTCCCCGAAGCGCTGACCACCGAACTGTGCCTTACCACCCAGCGGCTGCTGAGTAACCAGGCTGTAAGAACCGGTAGAACGAGCGTGCATTTTGTCGTCGACCAGGTGGTTCAGTTTCAGCATGTACATGTAACCTACGGTTACCGGACGCTCGAACTGTTCACCGGTACGGCCGTCAAACAGCGTAATCTGACCAGACGTTGGCAGACCACCCAGTTGCAGCAGCTCTTTAATTTCAGCTTCTTTTGCACCGTCGAATACCGGCGTTGCAATTGGCATACCTTTGCGCAGGTTCTCTGCCAGACGCAGCACTTCTTCATCGCTGAAGGTGTTCAGGTCGACTTTCTGACGCACATCGGTACCCAGATCGTAGGCACGCTGGATGAATTCGCGCAGTTTCGCGACTTCCTGCTGCTGTTTCAGCATGGCGTTAATCTTGTCGCCGATACCTTTCGCAGCCATACCCAGGTGGGTTTCCAGAATCTGACCGATGTTCATACGAGACGGTACGCCCAGCGGGTTCAGTACGATATCTACCGGCGTACCGTTAGCATCGTGCGGCATATCTTCGATCGGGTTGATCTTAGAGATAACACCCTTGTTACCGTGACGACCTGCCATCTTATCACCAGGCTGGATCTGACGTTTAACAGCCAGATACACCTTAACAATCTTCAGCACGCCTGGTGCCAGATCGTCGCCCTGAGTGATTTTGCGGCGTTTCGCTTCGAGTTTTTTCTCGAACTCGTGTTTCAGTTCGTCATACTGCTCAGCCAGCTGTTCCAGCTGATTTTGTTTCTCTTCGTCGGTCAGGCCCAGTTCCAGCCAGCGATCGCGTGGCAGTTTGTCGAGCTTCTCAGCTTCAACGCCACCGGCAACCAGCACCGCATAGATACGGCTGAACAGACCCGCTTCGAGGATCTGCAGTTCTTCAGACAGGTCTTTTTTAGCCTGTTTGAGCTGCATCTCTTCGATTTCCAGCGCACGTTTATCTTTCTCAACGCCGTCACGGGTGAAGACCTGAACGTCGATAACCGTACCGGAAACACCGTTTGGTACGCGCAGAGAAGAGTCTTTAACGTCAGACGCTTTCTCACCGAAGATTGCACGCAGCAGTTTCTCTTCTGGCGTCAGCTGGGTTTCACCTTTCGGCGTTACCTTACCAACCAGAATATCGCCGCCGGTCACTTCCGCACCGATGTAAACGATACCGGATTCATCCAGTTTGGAGAGCGCAGCTTCACCCACGTTAGGGATGTCAGCGGTGATCTCTTCTGGCCCCAGCTTGGTGTCACGGGACACACAGGCCAGTTCCTGAATGTGGATGGTGGTGAAACGATCTTCCTGTACCACACGTTCGGAGACGAGGATGGAGTCTTCGAAGTTGTAACCGTTCCACGGCATGAACGCTACGCGCATGTTCTGGCCGAGCGCCAGTTCACCGAGGTCGGTGGACGGACCGTCTGCCAGCACGTCGCCGCGCTCAACTGGCTCACCCAGAGATACGCAAGGCATCTGGTTGATACAGGTGTTCTGGTTAGAACGGGTGTATTTGGTCAGGTTGTAGATGTCGATACCCGCTTCGCCCGGATACATCTCGTCTTCGTTAACTTTGATAACGATACGGGATGCGTCAACGTACTGAACGGTACCGCCACGCTTAGCCACTGCAGTAACACCGGAGTCAACGGCAACAGCACGTTCCATACCGGTACCAACCAGCGGCTTATCAGCACGCAGAGTTGGAACGGCCTGACGTTGCATGTTCGCACCCATCAATGCACGGTTGGCGTCATCGTGTTCCAGGAACGGGATCAGGGACGCACCGACGGATACCACCTGCTGGGTGGATACGTCCATGTAGTCAACCTGGTCGCGGCTGAACAAGCTGGATTCGCCTTTGCTACGGCAGGTAACCAGATCTTCTACAAAGTGGCCTTCGTCATCCAGGTTGGAGTTCGCCTGAGCGATAACGTAGTTGCCTTCTTCGATAGCAGACAGGTAATGAATTTCGTCGGTAACAACACCGTCAGTCACTTTACGGTACGGGGTCTCAAGGAAACCGTATTCGTTTGTCTGTGCGTACACGGACAGGGAGTTGATCAGACCGATGTTTGGACCTTCAGGCGTTTCGATTGGACATACGCGACCGTAGTGAGTCGGGTGTACGTCTCGAACTTCGAAGCCTGCGCGTTCACGGGTCAGACCGCCTGGGCCGAGTGCAGAGATACGACGTTTGTGCGTAATCTCAGACAGCGGGTTGTTCTGGTCCATAAACTGAGACAGCTGGCTGGAACCGAAGAACTCTTTCACGGCTGCAGAAATCGGCTTGGCGTTGATCATATCCTGAGGCATCAGGGTATCCAGATCGCCCAGAGACAGACGCTCTTTCACCGCACGCTCTACACGCACCAGGCCAACGCGGAACTGGTTTTCCGCCATTTCGCCTACGGAACGGATACGACGGTTGCCGAGGTGGTCGATGTCGTCCACTTCGCCTTTACCGTTACGGATATCAATGAGCTTCTTCATCACTTCGATGATGTCGTCTTTGCTCAGGATACCGGAACCTTCGATCTCATCGCGCAGCAGAGAGCGGTTGAACTTCATACGACCAACCGCAGACAGATCGTAGCGGTCTTCAGAGAAGAACAGGTTCTCGAACAGGCTTTCAGCCGCTTCGCGAGTTGGTGGCTCACCAGGACGCATCATGCGGTAGATTTCTACCAGCGCGCTCAGACGATCGTTGGTTGGGTCGACGCGTACAGTCTCAGAGATGTACGGACCGTGGTCCAGATCGTTAGTGAACAGCGTTTCGATACGTTTGTGGCCAGCCTGACTCAGCTTAGCCAGCAGATCCAGGCTCAGCTCCATGTTAGCCGGGCAGATCAGCTCGCCAGTTGATTCATCAACGTAATCTTTCGCGGCTACTTTTCCTGCAATGTATTCAACCGGAACTTCGATGTGTTTGATATCATCTTTTTCCAGCTGACGGATGTGGCGCGCGGTAATACGGCGACCTTTTTCCACATACACTTTGCCGTCGGCTTCGATGTCGAACGACGCGGTCTCACCACGCAGACGTTCCGGCACCAGCTCCATCTGCAGCTTGTTGTCGCGGATTTCAAAGATCACTTTTTCAAAGAACAGGTCCAGGATCTGTTCAGTGGTATAGTTCAGTGCGCGCAGAATGATGGTTGCAGGCAGTTTACGACGACGGTCGATACGGACAAACAGGTTGTCTTTTGGATCGAACTCGAAGTCCAGCCATGAACCACGGTAAGGAATGATGCGCGCGTTATACAGTACTTTACCGGAAGAGTGTGTTTTACCTTTATCGCTGTCGAAGAAGACGCCCGGGCTACGGTGCAGCTGGGAAACGATAACACGCTCAGTACCGTTGATAACGAAAGTACCGTTGTCTGTCATGAGTGGAATTTCACCCATGTAGACTTCTTGTTCTTTAATGTCTTTAACAGTGCCTTCCGGCGCTTCGCGCTCGTAGATCACCAGACGCAGTTTTACGCGCAGCGGTGCGGAATAGGTCACGCCACGGATCTGACATTCCTGAACGTCAAACACCGGTTCGCCAAGGCGGTAGCTGACGTACTGCAGCTCGGAGTTACCGCTGTAGCTCTGAATTGGGAACACGGAACGGAAGGCTGCTTCCAGACCGTACTGCCCTTCAGGATCTTGCTCGATAAACTTCTGGAACGAGTCAAGCTGGATAGAAAGGAGATATGGAATGTCCAGAACTTGTGGACGTTTACCAAAATCCTTACGAATACGTTTTTTCTCGGTATAGGAGTAAACCATAGGGTTCCTCAGCTCGCTGACAAGTCGACCCATCTGTCCGACGAAGGGACAGTTTGTGCAACACCATTTTGTGGACCGGAAAATTGAATACTTTCCGCAATACCTGTTGCTATCACGCTTAAACCATTTCATTGCGATTTACACAGAGCGAGCACCCTGTCGCAGTATATTAAGTCGTCGATAGAAACAAGCATTGAAAGACACATCGATAGTCAAACAGTGTGAAATGCTACCGAGGCCTTACAGCGCAAAAAGGCTGGTGACTAAAAAGTCACCAGCCATCAGCCTAATTACTTAGGCTGCAACCAGAAAAGTTGGCTTATTTAACTTCAACTTCAGCGCCAGCTTCTTCCAGAGATTTTTTCAGTGCTTCTGCGTCGTCTTTGCTCACGCCTTCTTTCAGCGCAGCTGGAGCAGATTCTACCAGGTCTTTAGCTTCTTTCAGACCCAGACCGGTAGCGCCACGAACAGCTTTGATTACTGCAACTTTGTTCGCGCCAGCAGCTTTCAGAATTACGTCGAATTCAGTTTTCTCTTCAGCAGCGTCAGCAGCTGGGCCAGCAGCAACAGCTACAGCAGCAGCAGCAGAAACACCGAATTTTTCTTCCATTGCAGAGATCAGCTCAACAACGTCCATTACGGACATAGCGGATACTGCTTCAATGATTTGATCTTTAGTGATAGACATTTAAATTGTTCCTGAATATCAGAATAAGTTTATACGTAAGCAGATGCTTTATAAAGATAACTGCGATTAAGCAGCTTCTTTCGCATCGCGTACAGCAGCCAGAGTACGAACCAGTTTGCCAGCCGAAGCTTCTTTCATGGTTGCCATCAGGCGTGCAATTGCTTCTTCGTAGGTCGGCAGAGTTGCCAGGCGGTCGATCTGAGACGCCGGGATCAGCTCACCTTCAAAGGCAGCGGCTTTGACCTCAAATTTTGCATTCGCTTTCGCGAACTCTTTGAACAGACGAGCAGCAGCGCCCGGGTGTTCCATAGAGTATGCAATCAGGGTCGGACCAACAAACGTGTCTTTCAGGCACTCAAAAGAGGTACCTTCAACAGCACGGCGCAGCAGGGTGTTACGAACAACACGCATGTAAACGCCAGCTTCACGACCTGCTTTACGCAGTTCAGTCATTTTATCTACAGTTACGCCACGGGAATCCGCAACTACTGCAGACAGCGCGCCTTTGGCTACTTCGCTGACTTCAGCAACAATCGCTTGTTTGTCTTGAAGATTTAAAGCCATTAGCTTTTGCTCCTGGATGTTTGCCGGAACTCATGTTCCGGAACTCACTTCACTCTTCCCAACGGAAAGAGCGTCTTAATACGGTGAGCAGAAACAAGCCAGAATATCCAAAAATAATCTTAGCGTTCTGTCACCGTCTACGCAGGGGATTAAGTCTCTTGCGAAACACCTGCGGTCTTCGACGGAGGCCTGGATTAGGCCAGGCTCCAACGAACAATTCTTTTAGCCGCTAACTTTCGTTAGCAAACGTGGGGGTAAGATTGTAGACAAAATCACCGCCCACGTAAAGGCATTAGTTTGCAGCAGCGCTCAGGCCAGCCTGGTCAACTGCAACACCTGCACCCATGGTGGTGGAGATGCTAACTTTCTTGATGTACACGCCTTTCGCCTGAGTTGGTTTTGCTTTTTTCAGCGCAACCAGCAGAGCTTCCAGGTTTTCTTTCAGTTTGTCAGCGTCGAAGTCCACTTTACCGATGGTGGTGTGGATGATGCCGTTTTTGTCGTTACGATAACGAACCTGACCTGCTTTAGCGTTCTTAACCGCTTCAGCAACGTTAGGGGTTACAGTACCCACTTTCGGGTTTGGCATCAGGCCGCGTGGACCCAGAACCTGGCCCAGCTGGCCAACAACGCGCATTGCATCTGGAGATGCGATAACAACGTCAAAGTTCATTTCGCCTTTTTTGATCTGGTCAGCCAGATCTTCCATACCTACCAGTTCAGCGCCAGCAGCTTTAGCAGCTTCTGCGTTTGCACCCTGAGTAAATACAGCTACGCGAACGGAACGGCCAGTACCGTGTGGCAGTACAGTTGCACCACGAACGTTCTGATCAGATTTACGAGCATCAATGCCCAGGTTAACAGCAACGTCAACGCTTTCAACGAACTTAGCGGTAGCCAGTTCTTTCAGCAGAGCGATAGCTTCGTTGATGTCGTACTGTTTGGTCGCATCAACTTTGTCACGGATCACGGACATGCGCTTGGTCAGTTTAGCCATTTCTTAGTCCTCCACTACCAGGCCCATGGAACGTGCAGTACCTTCGATAGAGCGAGTCATCGCTTCAATGTCGGCACCAGTCATGTCGGCAGCTTTGGTCTGCGCGATTTCCTGCAGCTGAGCGCGGGAAATTTTACCCACTTTGTCTTTGTTCGGTTTACCGGAACCAGACTTGATACCAGCCGCTTTCTTCAGCAGAACTGCTGCAGGAGGGGTTTTGGTAACGAAAGTGAAAGAACGGTCAGCGTAAACAGTGATTACAACTGGGATTGGCAGACCTTTTTCCAGGGATTCAGTTTTGGCGTTAAACGCTTTACAGAATTCCATGATGTTCACACCCTGCTGACCCAGAGCTGGACCAACTGGTGGACTTGGGTTCGCCATACCAGCTGCAACCTGCAGCTTGACGTAGGCTTGTACTTTCTTAGCCATTCTAAAATCCTCTGATTGGGTGATAGCGCCTCAGCGAGGCTCCCCGTGAATAAAATCGTTTTACAGGCCGTGGCCCATAAAAACAAAAGGCGCGAAATTGTATTCCAATCTCGCGCCCTGTGCAACGATTAAATCGCCGCTTTTTTGATCGCTGCTTAGGCTTTTTCTACCTGGGCAAAGTCCAGTTCTACCGGGGTCGCACGACCGAAGATAGAAACAGAAACTTTCAGGCGGGATTTCTCGTAATCCACTTCTTCGACCACGCCATTAAAGTCAGCAAACGGACCGTCATTAACACGAACCATTTCACCCGGTTCAAACAGCGTTTTCGGACGCGGCTTATCACCCACCTGCTGCAGGCGGTTCATAATCGCATCAACTTCTTTGTCGCTGATTGGCGCCGGACGGTCAGACGTGCCGCCGATAAAGCCCATCACGCGCGGTACGCTGCGCACAAGGTGCCAGCTCGCGTCGTTCATAACCATCTGAACCAGCACGTAACCCGGGAAGAATTTACGCTCGCTTTTGCGGCGTTGGCCACCACGGATCTCGACCACTTCTTCGGTCGGAACCATAACTTCGCCAAATAACTCTTCCATGTTGTGTAATTTGATATGCTCACGCAGCGACGTTGCTACGCGGCCTTCAAAACCGGAAAACGCCTGAACGACGTACCAGCGCTTTTTAGGGGCTTCAGACATCTCAGAACCTCAGGCCAGTGATAAAGGATACCAAGCGAACCAGAATACCATCCAGTCCCCACAGGATCAGTGACATTACAGCGGTTACCGCCGCTACGATCAGCGTGGTGTGCAATGTTTCCTGGCGAGTCGGCCAAATTACCTTACGGACTTCGGTACGCGCTTCGCGGGCAAAAGCGACAGTCGCTTTGCCTTTTGTCGTCAACAGCGCGACACCACCCGCTGCAGCAATCAGAATTACCACTGCAAGCGCGCGTAGCGGCAGCATAATGTCACGATAAAGATAGTTGCCGACGATCGCTACGATCAGCAGAACGGCTACCACTACCCATTTCATCGCTTCCAGGCCGCGCCCGCTCCCTTGAGCTTCGGTATTCGCACTCATAAACCAACCTGTCAGAAGTATTCTACAAACATTTTCACCCCGCGATCGCGAGGCAAACCAAATCGAAATGCTAATTCGCTTTTCGAATTATACGCTCTCTGCAGAGCCTGTCTCAGCAATGATTATGACAAAAATAATCACTGATGAGCCAGGTTCTGGCGTGAAAGCGTGCAAAAAGGGCATCAAATGATGCCCTTTTATTGCGCATTGCGTCAAATGTTATCAGCAATTAGCCGAGAACTTTAGCAACCACGCCCGCGCCAACGGTACGGCCACCTTCACGGATTGCGAAACGCAGACCGTCGTCCATCGCGATTGGGTGGATCAGCGTCACAACCATCTTGATGTTGTCGCCTGGCATTACCATCTCTACGCCTTCTGGCAGTTCGATGGTACCGGTCACGTCAGTTGTACGGAAGTAGAACTGTGGACGATAGCCTTTGAAGAACGGAGTATGACGGCCGCCTTCGTCTTTGGACAGGATGTACACTTCAGATTCGAACTTGGTGTGTGGCTTGATTGAGCCTGGCTTCGCCAGAACCTGACCACGTTCGATTTCTTCACGTTTGATACCACGCAGCAGAACACCAACGTTCTCACCAGCACGGCCTTCGTCCAGCAGTTTGCGGAACATTTCAACGCCAGTACAGGTAGACTTCGCAGTCTCTTTGATACCAACGATTTCAACTTCTTCACCCACTTTGATGATACCGCGCTCTACACGACCGGTAACAACGGTACCACGACCGGAGATGGAGAATACGTCTTCAATTGGCAGCAGGAATGGCTTATCAATCGCACGCTCTGGTTCTGGGATGTAAGAATCCAGGTAGCCAGCCAGTTCGATGATTTTTGCTTCCCACTCTGCGTCGCCTTCCAGCGCTTTCAGCGCGGAACCACGAACGATTGGGGTATCGTCGCCTGGGAAATCGTACTGAGACAGCAGTTCACGAACTTCCATCTCTACCAGTTCCAGCAGCTCTTCGTCATCAACCATGTCGCATTTGTTCAGGAACACGATGATGTAAGGAACGCCTACCTGACGACCCAGCAGGATGTGCTCACGAGTCTGAGGCATTGGGCCGTCAGTCGCAGCTACTACCAGGATCGCGCCGTCCATCTGCGCAGCACCGGTGATCATGTTTTTAACATAGTCGGCGTGGCCTGGGCAGTCTACGTGTGCGTAGTGGCGAGTCGGGGTGTCATACTCAACGTGAGAGGTGTTGATGGTGATACCACGAGCTTTTTCTTCTGGTGCGTTATCGATCTGGTCGAATGCACGAGCAGAACCACCGTAGGTTTTTGCCAGAACGGTAGTGATTGCAGCGGTCAGCGTTGTTTTACCATGGTCAACGTGGCCGATAGTACCGACGTTAACGTGCGGTTTTGTACGTTCAAACTTTTCTTTAGACATCGATTGTCCCTCTAAGACACGGATAAATCGGTGATATCACCACATCAACCAGGCGAAATGCCTGAACTGTTGAATCAAGTAAAATTGAAACAGAGAGAAACGGGAAGGAGAAGTGAAGTGGTGCTGATACCCAGAGTCGAACTGGGGACCTCACCCTTACCAAGGGTGCGCTCTACCAACTGAGCCATATCAGCACGTATTGGAGCGGGCAGCGGGAATCGAACCCGCATCATCAGCTTGGAAGGCTGAGGTAATAGCCATTATACGATGCCCGCATCCTGAAACTCGGCTACCCAGTTCTTTCTGTAACAAAAAAAGAGATTTCTCTCTTTTTAAGTTCGAGCTGATTCAGCTTTTAAACCAGCTCCGGCGGCATTTATACGCTGCCAGAAAGTGGTGGTGGGGGAAGGATTCGAACCTTCGAAGTCTGTGACGGCAGATTTACAGTCTGCTCCCTTTGGCCGCTCGGGAACCCCACCGGACTTGATGGTGCCGACTACCGGAATCGAACTGGTGACCTACTGATTACAAGTCAGTTGCTCTACCTACTGAGCTAAGTCGGCATCAAGTAGCGCGCATTCTATGGATACCTGCGCGGTCATGCAACTAAAAATTTGCATAAAACGTTCTTTCGCTCACATTTTATGCTAACCACGCATCAAGCGCTGTTAAAGTAGTCATTCACGGTCAAATATTCAACATATATGAGCGAATTGCATCGCATACACCGTAGCGTGACGGCTTCCGCGTAACGCAGCGCTTTCCATCTTTTTTCTTATTATTCCTGTCATCTGGTGTTAACCTCCTGCCCATTGTCCAAAATTAACTGTGTGATGAGCCATGATCCGGCAGTGTGATGCTGGCTCACTGAAGCATGCTTATGAGCAAAAAAGAGCAAACGTTAATGACGCCTTATCTTCACTTTAACCGCAGCCAGTGGGCTGCCCTGCGTGATTCCGTCCCTATGACGCTGACGGAAGGTGAAATCGCACGGTTAAAAGGGATAAACGAAGATCTGTCCCTGGAAGAAGTGGCAGAAATTTATCTCCCCCTCTCACGCTTGCTTAACTTCTATATCAGTTCCAACCTGCGCCGTCAGGCGGTGCTGGAGCAGTTCCTTGGAACCAATGGTCAACGCATTCCTTATATCATCAGTATTGCTGGCAGCGTGGCGGTAGGTAAAAGCACAACCGCGCGTGTCTTGCAGGCTCTCCTGAGCCGCTGGCCAGAACACCGCAGCGTGGAGCTGATCACCACCGACGGCTTTCTGCACCCCAATGAGGTGCTAAAAGAACGCGGGCTGATGAAGAAGAAGGGCTTCCCGCTCTCTTATGACATGCACCGTCTGGTGAAATTTGTCTCTGACCTGAAATCCGGCGTGCCTAACGTCACGGCGCCGGTCTATTCGCACCTGATCTACGATCGCATTCCGGGCGGAGACAAAACGGTGGTGCAGCCAGACATTCTGATTCTGGAAGGGTTAAATGTGCTGCAAAGCGGGATGGATTACCCTCACGATCCGCATCACGTGTTTGTCTCTGACTTCGTCGATTTCTCTATTTATGTCGATGCACCGGAAGATTTGCTGCAAAGCTGGTATATCAACCGCTTCCTGAAGTTCCGCGAAGGGGCGTTCACTGACCCGGACTCCTATTTCCATCACTACGCCCAGCTTTCTGAAGAAGAGGCGGTGAAGGTGGCGACAGGTCTGTGGAACGAGATCAACTACGTAAACCTGAAAGAGAACATTCTCCCTACCCGCGAGCGGGCGAGCCTGATCCTCACCAAGAGCGAGAAACACGCTGTCGACCAGATTCGTTTGCGGAAATAGGTTAGCAGACTTAAAAAACCGGCTTAACGCCGGTTTTTTTGTTTACGCCTGCGGCTTTTCGCCGTTTTCATCCTGATCGACCGCAAAGCAGGCGACCAGCTGACCGCGATAATCTTTCAGCTGCGGCTGTAGCTGGGTGCAAGGGCCAAAGCGGCGACTGCAACGGGCGTTGAATGCACATCCCGGAGGTGGATTCAGCGGACTTGGCAGTTCACCGGTCAGCTTAATACGCTCGCGACGATCGTCCGGGTTCAGGCGCGGTGTCGCAGAGAGCAGCGCCTGGGTGTACGGGTGGCGAGGGTTATTAAAGATCTGATCTTTCGTCCCCTTCTCCACGCAGCGCCCCAGATACATTACCATTACTTCATCAGCGATATGCTCTACCACCGACAGGTCGTGGGAGATAAATACGTAAGACAGCCCCAGCTCCTGCTGCAGATCCATCATCAGATTCAGCACCTGTGCGCGCACGGAAACGTCGAGCGCTGAGACCGGTTCATCGGCAATCACGACATCCGGATCGAGCATCAGGCCACGGGCGATGGCGATACGCTGGCGCTGGCCGCCAGAGAACATATGCGGGTAGCGATCGTAATGCTCGGTTTTCAGGCCGACTTTCGCCATCATCGCCAGCGCTTTTTCACGACGCTGCTCTTTGCTGAGATTACTGTTAATCAGCAGCGGCTCTTCCAGAATCTGCCCCACTTTCTTGCGCGGGTTCAATGAACCGTACGGGTTCTGGAACACAATCTGGATTTTCTGGCGACGCAGCTTCTGCGCCTGCGGATCGTGCTTAAGCAGATCCTGCCCCTGATAATAGAGCTCGCCGCCGGTAGGCGTTTCAATCATCGTCAGCAGACGGCCTAAGGTTGATTTGCCGCAGCCCGACTCCCCGACCACCGCCAGCGTTTTACCACGTTCGAGGGTAAAGGAGACGCCGTCCAGCGCTTTCACCAGGCGCTCAGGGGCAAAAATCCCCTTCTTCACCGGGTAGTGTTTTTTCAGGTCGATAGCCTGCAACAGCGGTTGTTGCGTGGTGGCCTGTTGCGTACTCATAGTGTTGGCCTCCCGGCATCATCGAGTGGGTAGTGGCATTTCGACTGACGACCGTCAGCCAGCTGGTTGAGCTCAGGCTCTTCTGCACGGCATTTATCCGTCGCATACGGGCAACGCGGATTCAGCAGGCAGCCCTGCGGACGGTCATATTTACCCGGTACCACACCCGGCAGCGACGCCAGACGCGCTTTATCCTGGGCAAACTCCGGCAGCGCACGTAAAAGCGCCTGGGTATACGGATGACGCGGTGCGCGGAAGATATCGTGCGAACTTCCGGTCTCCACCACCTGTCCTGCATACATCACGATGATTTTGTGTGCTGCTTCAGCCACCAGCGCCAGGTCGTGCGTAATCAGCACCAGCGCCATGTTCTCTTTCTGCTGCAGTTCCAGCAGCAGCTCGATGATTTGCGCCTGGATGGTCACGTCCAGCGCTGTGGTCGGCTCATCGGCAATCAGCAGTTTTGGCCGACAGGCAATTGCCATCGCGATCATCACACGCTGACTCATCCCGCCAGAAAGCTGATGCGGGTAGACATCAAGGCGCGATGCCGGGTCAGGGATCCCCACCTGGTTCAGCAGGTCGATCGCCCGCTGACGACGGGTTTTCTTGTTACCGCCCTGATGGACCTTGATCGCCTCCATAATCTGGAAGCCCACGGTGTAGCAGGGGTTCAGGCTGGTCATCGGGTCCTGGAAGATCATCGCCACTTCCGCGCCCACCAGCTGGCGGCGCTGTTTCTCGGAAATGCGCTTCAGATCCTGACCATTGAACTGCAGGTTTTCCGCCATCACGCGGCCCGGATAATCGATCAGCCCCATAATCGCCAGTGAGCTTACGGACTTACCGGAACCGGATTCCCCAACAATGCCAACCACTTCGCCCTGATTTACGCTGTAGCTGATGCGGTCCACGGCGCGAAACGGGGTGCCTTCATCGCCGAAGTGCACCGATAATTTATCTACATTTAATAACGCCATCTCGTGCCTCTTACTGCTTCAGTTTGGGATCAAGTGCATCGCGCAGACCATCACCCATCAGGTTAAATGCCAGCACCGTCAGCAGAATTGCCAGACCCGGGAAGGTGACAACCCACCAGGCGCTTTGTGCGAACTGCAACACGTCGGAGAGCATCGTGCCCCACTCCGGTGTTGGCGGCTGCGCACCCATGCCCAGGAAGCCAAGAGCGGCCATATCAAGAATGGCGTTAGAGAAGCCGAGCGACGCCTGAACAATCAGCGGCGCAAGGCAGTTCGGGAAGATATTGACGAACATCTGACGCATCGCACCGGCACCGGCCACGCGGGACGCGGTGACGTAGTCGCGGTTCACTTCCACCAGCACTGCCGCACGGGTTAAACGCACGTAGTGAGGGAGTGCCACGAAGGTCAGCGCAAGCGCGGCATTACCGATCGACGGGCCAAATATCGCCACCAGCACCAGGGCCAGCAGCAGGCTTGGCAGCGCCAGCATGATGTCGACGATACGCATGATGATGTTATCAACAATGCCACCAAAATAACCCGCAACCAGGCCGAGGATGATCCCCATGATCAGGGACAGCACCACCACCAGGCAGCCCACCAGCAGCGACAGACGCGCGCCGTACATCAGACGCGACAACACGTCGCGACCTACATCATCGGTACCCAAGAGGTGAGCCAGGCTCCCGCCGTCCTGCCATGCAGGGGGGGCCAGCAGCGCGTCACGGAACTGATCCGCCGGGTTATACGGTGCAAGCACGTTTGCAAACACGGCAATCAGGATCATGACAGAGACATAGACCAGCCCCACTACCGCGCCTTTATTGCGCTTGAAGTAGTGCCAGAATTCCTGCAGCGGCGTCATTGGAACCGGTGCAGCAACCACTTTATTTTCAGAAACGTGTGACATGATGGCCCCTTACTTCTTATGACGAATACGCGGGTTCACCACGCCGTACAGCAAATCGACCAGCAGGTTGACGAGAATAATCATCGTCGCGACCAGCAATACACCGCCCTGCACGACCGGATAGTCACGGCGTTGCAGCGCGTCAATCAGCCAGCGGCCAAGGCCCGGCCAGGAGAAGATGGTTTCGGTCAGGATCGCCCCTGCCAGCAGCGTACCCACCTGCAGACCGATAACGGTCACCACCGGCAGCATGGCGTTACGCAGCGCATGAACGATGATGACTCGCATACGCGTCAGGCCCTTGGCACGCGCGGTACGAATATAATCCTCGCCCAGCACTTCCAGCATTGACGAACGGGTCATACGCACGATCACCGCCAGAGGGATCGTGCCAAGCACCATTGCCGGCAGGATCATATGCGCGACCGCATCAATAAAGTTGCCCTCTTCGCCCCATATCGCCGTATCAATCAGCATAAAGCCGGTCAACGGGTTGGAATCATCGAGGAAGACCATATCGCTGACGCGTCCGGAGACCGGCGTCAGGTTAAGCTGCACCGAGACCAGCATAATCAGCATCATGCCCCACCAGAAGATCGGCATGGAGTAGCCGGTCAGCGCCAGGCCCACGGCGGTATGGTCAAAAATAGAGCCACGTTTAACGGCAGCCAGCACCCCGACAGGGATACCCACCGCAGTGGCAAAAATCATGGCGCAGATGCCAAGCTCCAGTGTCGCTTTAAAACGCGGCACGAACTCGTCCCACACCGGAAGACGGCTTTTTAGTGAAATCCCTAAGTCACCGTGCATAACGCCCCAGATATAGTGGAGGTACTGCTGCCACATCGGCTTATCGAGGCCGAGTTCAGCCAGCAGCTGCGCATGACGTTCAGGGGAAATACCACGCTCGCCCGCCATAATCATTACCGGGTCGCCGGGGATCATATGGACGAAGGCAAAAGTGAGAAGGGTGATACCGATAAACGTGGGGATGACAAGTCCCAGACGTCGGAGGATGAACTGCAACATAACCCGGATTCTCTCTGAAGACGCACGACCAGTGGCGTGGCGTCTGTATTGCTCACAAATGTAAATTCCCTCTCCCGCAGGAGAGGGTTAGGGTGAGGGCTAGCATGCAAGCCCCTCACCCCTGTCCTCTCCCACAGGGAGAGGGAGAACGCCCTACTGATTATTCAACAGATACGTTTTCGAAGTGGTGTTTGCCCAGCGGATCAACCACGTAGCCTTTCACTTCTTTGCGCACTGGCTCGTACACAGTGGAGTGAGCAACAATCAGAGCCGGAGCCTGATCGTGCATAACAACCTGTGCCTGCTTGTAGAGTTCAATACGTTTGTTGTGATCGTCGGTGGCACGTGCCGGCTGGATCAGGTCTTCAAACGGCTTGTAACACCAGCGAGAGTAGTTAGAGCCGTCTTTTGCCGCCGCACAGCTGAAGAGGGTGGCGAAGAAGTTGTCCGGATCCCCGTTGTCACCGGTCCAGCCCATCATCACTGCCTGATGCTCACCCGCTTTGGCGCGCTTCAGATACTCGCCCCACTCGTAGGTAACAATCTTGGCCTGAACGCCGATTTTCGCCCAGTCAGCCTGAACCATTTCAGCCATACGGCGTGCGTTCGGGTTGTACGGACGCTGTACCGGCATCGCCCACAGTTCAACGGTAAAGCCTTTATCCTGCCCTGCTTCCTTCAGCAGCGCTTTCGCTTTCTCTGGATCGTAGGTGTAGTCTTTAACGTCATCGTTATAGCCCCACATGGTTGGTGGGATCAGGTTTTTAGCCGCAACGCCGGCGCCCTGGTAAACGGCCTTGATGATCGCTTCTTTGTTCACCGCATAAGTCAGCGCCTGACGCACTTTCACGTCATCAAACGGTTTCTTCTCGGTGTTGAAAGAGAGATAGCCCACGTTCAGGCCAGCCTGCTCCATCAGGTTGATATTCTTGTCCTGCTTCATGCGGGCGATATCAGCCGGGTTCGGGTATGGCATAACCTGGCATTCGTTTTTCTGCAGTTTTGCGTAACGCACAGACGCGTCAGGCGTGATGGAGAAGACCAGACGGTCGATCTGTGGTTTGGTACCCCAGTAGCCCGGGAACGCTTTGTACAGAATACGGGAGTCTTTCTGGTACTGCAGCAGCTGGAACGGACCGGTACCGATTGGGTTCAGGTCCACTTTTTCCGGCGTGCCGGCTTTCAGCATGTTGTCCGCGTACTCTTTAGAGAGGATAGAGGCGAAGTCCATGGCCAGGTCCGCCAGGAATGGCGCTTCCGGGCGAGTCAGCACGAACTGAACGGTTTTATCGTCCACTTTTTTCACTTCAGCGATCAGGTCTGGCAGACCCATCCCTTCGAAGTACTCATAGCTGCCGCCGGACACTTTGTGGTACGGGTTCTGAGCGTTTTTCTGACGATCGAAGGAGAACACAACGTCATCGGCGTTGAAGTCGCGCGTTGGTTTGAATTCTTTGCTGTCCTGCCACTTCACGCCCTGGCGCAGGTGGAAGGTATAGGTTTTACCGTCTTCGCTGACGTCCCACTTCTCCGCCAGGCCAGGAATCACTTCCGTGGTGCCGGTTTTGAATTCAACCAGACGGTTATAGATCGGCACAGAGCTTGCGTCGTAAGTCGTACCAGAGGTAAAGAGCTGTGGGTTAAAGCCTTCCGGCGAGCCTTCAGAACAGTAAACCAGGGTTTTTGCCTGTACGCTTGCTGCCACGGTCATAGCCACCAGGCTCAGACCAAGCTTCAGCATCCCTGACTTCTTCAAGGAAATACTCATTATTCTGCTCCAATGTGATGTTTTGCTTTGTTGTGTTACGCCGCCTGACCTTTATTTATTTTTTACCCGGTCCGGTCGGTGATGCCCGAAGGCGTTAAAGGGATGGAGAATCCTTTCAGAAGAGCGTTGGAGTTGCAGCGCAGATCGTCCCTGAAATGCCCCTCGTGCCCTACAATCTGTCAACAGAATGTGAAAACGTCAATACAGGTGACGGGGATTTACGCTGAGTGTGAGAAACCGCAAACAAAGATTAAAAAAACTATGTACGCCAGTTTTCAGCAGGGAAATTTATGCTACTCGTCATGTTGCAGCACAAATATCTTCATATTTCGCAACAATCAGTGATTAACTTTTATTCAGAATGGGTAAATTTTCTTGCAGAACGGTGATTATCTGAGCACTAAATACCGCGAACGTTAAAACGCACAGCGAAAAATGCTGAGGTTATCCATAAGCAACGCGAAAAAAGATCAATCCATATATAAAAAAATACAATGGATTATGTCACAAAATCACGAACAGGCAGGAAGAAGCAGGACTACGAGGTGTTTTGGCTAATCTGGACGAATAAAGCGTTAATGCAAAAAGGGCTAACCTTGCGGTTAGCCCTTTTTTGAATGTGGTCGGCGAGAGAGGATTCGAACCTCCGACCCACTGGTCCCAAACCAGTTGCGCTACCAAGCTGCGCTACTCGCCGAATGCGGAGCGCATCTTACTGCTGAGGTGCGCCCCCGTCAATCCCTTAATTTAAAAAAGCCATCCAACTGGCGATAAACTCGCCAGGCAAGCTACTGCGCGGCTTTCTGGCTGCTTTCAGGCAGTTTGCACCAGTTGTTATTTTCGTTAATCCCCCCGTCCGGAGAGGTATAACCCAGGCACCCCATGATGGTGTCGTACAACTCAACGTGACGGCGCGGTACCTTAATTTCTGCCTGCTGTTTCAGATGAGCAAACATTTTGGCTTTGTCAGGGTTCTCCAGGTACTTATCTGACATCCACATAATCATCGGTACACGGAATTGCTCCGGCGGCGCCAGCTTACGCGGCGTACCGTGCAAATGTTCCTTTTCGTTAATGGATTCACCGTGGTCTGCCGCATAGATGACAATCGCTTTCTTATCACGCAACTCATCAATCACACGGCTCAGGAACGTATCCACATACAGAACAGTATTATCGAAAGCATTTACTAACTCTTCCTTGCTACAGCTCGCATTAATGCTGACACACTCCGGTTGCCACTTCGCGAAATCTCGCGTGTAACGCTGGTAATAGCTGTAATGTGATCCTTTAGTATGCAGAATGATGAGATGTTTTCCCTTTGGATGATTTTTTAGAGACTGTGACATTTCCTGGAGCAGCAACATATCATCGACACTCTTTCCACGGTTACGTGGCTCGGCGCCAATCTGCTCGCGATACGCGATGTTATCCGCCAACGTGTTGGTATAGAACCACATCTCGCTTTGCATGGCGAACAGATCGGAGCTAAAGCCAAGCTGCTTCAGCACAGCAAACACGTTTTGCTCTTTGAGGGTACGCTGAGGGTTATCGCTCGCACCACCTTCACGCACAAACATACAGCGCAAGGACAGCTTCGTAGCGGTATCACAGGAGTAGCCGCGGTAAGCCACCAGATTCTTTTCCTGCGCCAGTTTTGGGGTGGTATCGCGGTCATAACCGAGAATGCCCATATGATCCCAGCGCGTCGTTTCGCCGATAACAAAAACCACGTAAGTATCATCCAGCCCATCAGCAGGAGCCTGGTAAGTGAATTTTTTGGCCGGGTTAACCAGCGATTTCACATCACTGGATTCGTCCGCCTGCGCCCAGGCATAAAGACCTAACGCCGACAGCCAGTTGGACGGCAGATAAGAGTTGGCGACTACGCCGCCGTAGCTTGGCATATCCACGCCCGTCACTTTTTCGACTTTTCTTTGCTGTTTTTCCATCAGGCGGATAGGCGCCCATACCAGCAAACCAGCCAGCAGGACCACGGCGACAGTGCGGATCCGCTGTCCACGAGTGCGCAACTGGCGTAACAACGTATAGCGGCAGGTATTACTCCAGATAAAGAAGAGTGGGAGCAGACAGGTTAAAATTGTCCAGACGATAAAGCCTTTACCCACAACCTCTTTCGAGAGGTCAATGTCAGTGGTCATTACCGACGCAACGATACCGTAGCCAATGACTACGTTCATAAAGGTCATGTAATAGCTGGCGGCGGCGGAAATTATTACCACCAGCGAGGCCAGAATTTGCCACGTGCGACGGCCGAAGAGAGATAACAGGCGTAACAAGAAAAATGTCGCGAGGACGGAGCCGAACACTTCAATAGCGGCAAAAATTCCATTTCTTACGGTGAGGTCTTCGAAATAACCTTCCACTCGTCTGAACAGCACCGCGCCATTCAGAAATAATCCGATATAGACAGCCAGCATCAGACACAATCTTTGCTGGGTAATAGACCTAATGTATTTCATGCAAACAACCCTGGGGGAAGGGGTATAAAGACCCGCCGAATCTCAGTGAGAAAGCGGACAGAGTAAGTAAATGCGTAAGAAAGCGTTATCAGAAACGTCTACAAGCGCCGTAAGTAGACCACAGCGGGAGAGAAAAGTGGCAGCGGAGAATGTGATCGGTGCAAATTTTTACAAAATAACAAGTCTGGAAGCATATCAAATAAAAGTTAAAGAGGCCGTTAAGGCCTCTTTAATTTAGGTTAAGCATGTGCTTCATTAAACACTTCGCGCTGCGGCTGCCGAATCGTCGTCGACAGGGCCAGCGAAATAATTAACAGGGCGAATATTACGCAGAAGGTGACATAGAATCCGCCGAACAGCGAGGCAATTAACGAGCCGCAAATGCTGCCGATGCCAAAGCCTAAGTAAATCACGCCGTAATTTTTCGCCAGGTTGTTCAGACCAAAGAACTCGCTCACCAGTGACGGGAACACCGTGATGGTGCCGCCGAAGTTAAAGGCCACGCAGGCAATCGCAGCAAAGAAAGTCGCTTCATTCAGGGGCGCAAACAGCAGAGCCGCCATACCCACCAGTGAAACCACCTGTCCAAGGGTAATCACGCGGATACGGGCAATCTTGTCGGACAGGATACCCAGCACCAGACGACCAGACAGGTTAGCGATAGAGATCACGGTCACCGCATTTGCCGCCGTCATGGCATCCAGTTTAACCATGCCCTGCGCGATATCTTTCGCCACACCAATCACATACAGGCCACTCATGCAGGCCGTCAGGAACATCACCGCCAGCATCCAGTACTGGGGTTTACGCATGGATTGAGCCAGGGTGAAGTCATTCTCCACCACGCCGTTAACGGTTTTCACTTCCTGCTGCGGTGCGTCTTTCATCAGCGTCGCGCCAAACAGGATCATCACCAGGACGATAACTCCCCAGATTATGAAGGTTTTTTCGAGGCCAACCGACGCCAGCAGATGAGAGTCGATAAATTTAAATCCGAGGCTGCCCAGGCCATAAGAACCGATGGCAAACGCGGAGATTAACCCTTTACGCTCCGGGAACCATTTGACGCAGTTCGACAGGGTCAGCAGATAACCGGCACCGTCCGCCAGACCGACCAGTACCCCGGCGCTCAGCCAGAGCATCATCAGGTTGTTTGAATACGCCGTCAGGAAAAAGCCCAATCCCAGCAGGATCCCCGAGGCCATAGTGACGCGTTTCACGCCGAACCGCTCCTGCAATTTGCCCGCAACCGAAGAGGACAGCGCCAGCCCAAGGCTTAGCAAACCGAAAGAGAACGCCACCTGACTGATCGGCGCGCCGAGCTTGTCGGAAAGGGCACTGTTAAACAGGCTCCAGGTATAGACCGAGCCCAACGCAAACTGGGTGACGATGGTGCCAAAGAGCGTCAGCCAGCGTGTACGATTGTAGGAAGATGTATTCATGGCAGTTGTCCTGCAAGAGAAAGTAAGGGAATTTGCTGAGGACAACGATAAACAAAACCCTGATCCAGCTGGGGGAAAACGGCATGAGATGCAGGAGAAACGGAATGAAATGCCTGGAATCGGGAATGAACGACCTTGCCGGGGAGTGAAGCGACAGAATGTTAGTGCCCGCTATCGCTACAACACCCACGGTTATTGTATTCAAGATGTTAACGTGACGTTTAAAATAGTAACAACGTTAGAAATTTGCACTTACGCCCAGCGTGTACAAAAACTGCTCTCCCGTCGTGCTGTCCTCCCCTTGCGCTAAGGAAGCATACGCCGCCATGTGCGAGGTGAAAGGAATATCGGTGCCTACGGTGAAATCCATCCAGTTGCCATTTTGAGCCGGGGCAGGCGTTTGCGGCATCCCGAACTGGGATTTCCACTGATTTTCACCATACTGCTGGTTATAGCTAATCTGCGCCCAGGGACGAAGTTCGCCATATTGCGTATCCACGCGCCAGCCTAGCGTACTCACGCTGGCATGCCACAGGGGATCGGTCAGCGCCTGGGTTGTCACGCTATCACCAAACTCATTAATCATCATGGGCGTGGTGCCGTCATAACGCCACGCCACCACCGGGCCGGTCGTGACATGACCCGCCAGCGGAAAATTCCAGCCGACGCTCATCGCCCCCGCGGAGGTCGAGCCAGAGGGCAGATTCAGAGCCAGCCCCGGCGCATTTTGCGAAGACTGGATGCGCTCCGCCAGGATATCGTCATAACGCGGTTGGTGATCCGCATCCCATGTATAGCGTTCCGCCGTATTACTTTGCGGGTCTGAAACGATATATTCCTGTTGCCAGGCAAATGCTGAGTGACCAGAAAGCAGACAGGCTGAAATCCCCACCAGGCCAGAAACAGCATGGCGACCACTGATTTTTTTTATCATCAAAGCGACTCCAGAGAGAGCCGAATTCGGCGATTTTTATCATTGTTCAGGAAGAGGTTTTTAGGGCTTATGGCCCTGTATTAACTATTGTCTTTACAGGTCACACGTCAAGCCTGACGGAATGAAATTTTTGCGATAACCGT
This sequence comes from Enterobacter cloacae complex sp. 382A5, assembly GCF_050031095.1. NCBI lineage: Bacteria > Pseudomonadati > Pseudomonadota > Gammaproteobacteria > Enterobacterales > Enterobacteriaceae > Enterobacter > Enterobacter cloacae complex sp. 382A5. The sequence continues at coordinate 226,838 of NZ_JBLGVK010000001.1, read as the reverse complement.
GTCATAAGGGAGATAACCGATGCAACGTTGCGGTTGGGTAAGCCAGGATCAGCTCTATATCGACTATCACGATCGGGAATGGGGCGTGCCGGAAACGGACGGCAAAAAACTTTTCGAGATGATCTGCCTGGAGGGTCAGCAGGCGGGTTTGTCATGGATTACGGTATTGAAGAAACGCGAAAACTACCGCAATGCCTTTCATCAGTTCGATCCCGTCCGGGTCGCCGCGATGACCGACGACGACGTGGAGCGACTGGTGCAGGATGCAGGCATCATCCGCCATCGCGGTAAGATCCAGGCCATTATCGGTAACGCACGCGCTTACCTGGCAATGGAACAAAACGGTGAATCGTTCTCAGAGTTTGTCTGGACATTTGTGAATAACGATCCGCAAATCACGCAGGCCGCCACGCTCGCGGAAATTCCCGCCTCGACTCCGGCCTCGGACGCACTCTCGAAAGCGCTGAAAAAACGCGGCTTTAAGTTTGTCGGCTCCACCATCTGCTACGCCTTTATGCAGGCCTGTGGCCTGGTCAATGACCATGTTACCGGCTGCTTCTGTCATCCGGGAGGCCATCATGATCCGCAAATGGCAAAGTGAGAATACCGCGTCGCTGTTGAGCCTATGGCTTGAAAGTACCACGGAAGCGCATCCGTTTATTGAGGCGAGCTACTGGAAAGAGAACGAAGCCATGGTGCGGGACGTTTATCTGCCGTCGGCCGAAACCTGGGTCTGGGAACAGGATGGCGAACCTTACGGGTTTATCAGCGTGATGCAGTCTCAGTTTGTCGGCGCACTATTTGTCGCACCGGCGTACATCGGCAAAGGCATCGGACGCGCGCTGCTGAACCACGTTCAACAGCGCTTCCCGCACTTAAGCCTGGAGGTGTATCAAAAAAATGTCCGGGCGGTGAATTTCTACCATGCTCAGGGCTTTCGTATCGAAGACAGCGCCTGGCAGGATGACACCCAACACCCGACGTGGATCATGAGCTGGCAGGCGGATCAAACGCCGTCAGAGTAAGCTCGGGGCCCTGATATTTCTCAACCCATGCCAGCGCCGTATTGCCTGCGCAGCCATTCCCCAGCTTCGAGCTGGGGAGATCTTTGGTCAGTACGTTAACGGCACCGTTTTTACAAATACCGCTCTCGTCCAGGTCCGGCCACGCGCCCTGGTGGATGCAGATCACGCCTGGTTTGATTCCGTCGCTCACCACCGCTCCGGCCAACACCTGCCCACGATGGTTCCAGACGCGCACCAGATCGCCATCCGCAATCCCGCGCGCTTTCGCATCTTCAGCATGAAGCGTGATCGGCTCCCGCCCGGCGACCGCATACTGCTCGCGCAGCGACGAATAGTTAAGCTGGCTGTGCAGGCGATGCGCGGGGTGCGCGGATAACACCTGGAGCTGCTCCGGCTGGGCATTGCCGTGCCACTCATCCGGTTCAAGCCATGTGGGATGCGCAGGACAATCCGCGTACCCAAAGCGGGCAATGCGTTCACTGTAAATCACAATCTTTCCGCTCTCGGTTTTCAGCGGATGGTTCTCCGGGTCGCGACGGAAATCGGCGAAACGGACAAACTGCGCGTTCTGCTCGCTCTCCGGCATTTCGAAAATCGCGTTCGCTTCCCAGAATTCCGCAAACGGCGGCAGCGTCACCCCCTGGGCCGCACCGCGCTGAGCGGCAATCTGATAGAACGTTTCCAGCCACTCAAGATCGGTTTTCCCTTCGGTGAAACGCTCACGACCGCCTGCTTCCCACCGTTCGCTCAGTTCCGCAAATACGTCAAAATCATCACGCGCTTCATCCCGCGGTGCGACCACACGCTTCATCGGCACCATATGCTGGTTGCTGTAGTCACCGGTCATGGTGAGATCGTTACGCTCGTACGAGGTCGTGGCCGGCAGCACGATATCGGCATGTTTGGCGGAGGCGGTCCAGAAGCATTCCGAAATCACCACCAGCTCCGGCTTCTGCCAGGCGCGGATAAGACGATTGGTATCCTGATGGTGCGTGAAATTCGCCCCACCCGCCCACCAGACAAACTTAATATCCGGGAAATGGCGGTCCAGACCGTTATGCTGATAAAATCCGCCCGGGTTTTCCAGGGCTTCAACAATACGCGCCACCGGAATTTTATCCACGGCATCAACGCCGCCCTTCACCGATCCCTGCATGGAGGCCAGCACGGCGGCTTTACGGGTGGGGTTGCCGCCATTGGCGAAGTGATAAGAGAGCCCAAACCCGCCGCCCGGCGTACCAATTTGCCCAAGCATCGCGGCAAGCGTTACCAGCATCCAGTGTTTTTGCTCGCCAAACTGCTGGCGCTGCATGCCCCAACCGGACATCAACATCGTGGTGTTTTCATGGAACAACGCGGCCAGTTCACGGAGCTTGTCAGCCGGAATGCCACAAATATCGGCTGCCCACGCTGCCGTTTTGGCAACACCATCCGTTTTACCCGTCAGATAATCGGCGAATTTGTCGAAGCCCGATGTGCAACGCGCGAGGAAGTCGGCGTCGTGCCAGCCCTTCTCTACCAGCGTGTGGGCGATACCCAGCATCATCGCCACGTCAGTACCCATATGCGGGGCGAGCCATTCGGCACTGTCACCAAAGAAATCCATGGTTTCAGAGCGCATGGGGTCAATACAGATGATGCGCTTACCGCTCTTGCGCAGCGCATCAAAATAGCCAATACCCTGCTCGTCGGAAGCATTCCAGGCAATTTTTAGCGTGTTGAGAGGGTTGGCACTCCACAGCACCACCACCTCGGTATGCTCCAGTACCAGCGGCCAGCTGGTCTGCTGCTGATAAACCTCATTACCGCCGACGACGTACGGCATGATCGCCTGCGCCGCGCCGGTGGAGTAATCCCCCAGATGACCCGTGTAGCCGCCGGCCAGGCTCATGTAGCGCTGCAGCAATGTCGATGCTTTATGCAGTACGCCGTTAGAACGCCAGCCGTAAGAGCCGGCAAAAATGGATGCAGGCCCATAGCTGTCGCGGATGCGCTTGTGCTGGGCGTGGATCAGCGCCAGCGCGTCATCCCAGCTCACACGCACAAACTCATCCTGACCACGAATGCCCTGCGGCTTGTCCGGCGAAGCCAGAAATCCTTTACGCACCATCGGCCAGCGCACACGGGTTTTGCTGTGCACCTGATCGCGAACGACGGTCTGTAAAGAGTTAGGGTGTTGTGTTGGCAATGCCCCACGGGAAGACAGGACATTTTCGCCGTCGGTTTCGACCAGCATCGGCCCCCAGTGGGCGGCGGTCAGAATGGTTTTTGTTGAGGTGCTCAAAGCGTGCGCTCCTGGTTGCGTGCAGGTTTACGGTCTTGTTATTGAGGCCGTTTATGGTTTGTCACAAATTTCAGAGTTATCCCCGGAATTTTCTCCGTATCCGGACGTCATAATCAACTGCCACGTCCGTCGTGGCAAAGAATAAAAAGGATTAAGGAAAGAAGATGAAAAAACGCGTACTCGTTATTGCCGCTCTGGTGAGCGGTGCACTGGCGGTTTCTGGCTGCACAACAAACCCATACACCGGTGAACGCGAAGCGGGTAAATCCGGCATCGGCGCGGGTATCGGTTCACTGGTCGGGGCGGGTGTAGGTGCGCTCTCCTCCTCCAAAAAAGACCGCGGTAAAGGCGCGCTGATTGGCGCAGCGGCAGGCGCAGCACTCGGCGGCGGCGTGGGTTATTACATGGATGTGCAGGAAGCGAAGCTGCGCGACAAAATGAAAGGCACAGGCGTGAGCGTCACGCGCAGCGGTGACAACATCATCCTGAATATGCCTAACAATGTGACCTTCGACAGCAGCAGCGCAACGCTGAAACCTGCCGGTGCGAATACCCTGACCGGCGTGGCGATGGTGCTAAAAGAGTACAACAAGACCGCCGTGAATGTGATTGGCTACACCGACAGCACCGGCAGCCAGGAGCTGAACATGCGTCTGTCTCAGCAGCGTGCGGATTCCGTGGCCAGCTCGCTGATCACCCAGGGCGTTGAAGCGAACCGTATCCGCACCAGCGGTATGGGCCCGGCAAACCCTATCGCCAGCAACAGCACGGCGGAAGGCAAAGCGCAGAACCGCCGCGTTGAGATTACGTTGAGTCCAATTCAGTAATCGCATTTCCCCCTCTCCCCGTGGGTGTACGGTCCGGGGACATGGTAGACAGGTGTTCGGGGACATGGTGAACACTTTTTAACATCCTTTACCCATGGTGATCGACTTTTTCTTCAGGTCGATCACCCCCACTTTTGTGCTGTACCACCACACCTCGTAGCGGCCGTCTTCCTGCATCTCCTTCAGCCCGACCCGTTCTCCCCTGAACGCCTTGCCCGCGCTCAGACTTACCCCTTTCACGCTCAGCTTTCCGCTGATATCCACTTTCCTGACCATCACACCCTCGTCGTATTCCGGGGGCGTTATGTTACCGCTGTACTGCCGTGCAGACGGCTTATACCGCGAGCCCGGTACCGCCATGTCCAGCGCCTCATGCGGGCGTTCAAGGTTATAGACCGTCCGCCAGTGGTCGAAGGCGCGCTGCAGTTCGCCCTCGTTCGCGAACCACTTACCCTGCAGCACCTCCGTCTTCAGGCTGCGGTGAAAACGCTCCAGCTTGCCCTGCGTCTGCGGATGATACGGCCGGGAGTGTCCCACCCGGATACCGTGGCGCATCAGCCACAGCTCCAGCGCCGTCCAGGTGCCGGTGGTGTCTCCCCACGGGGCGCCGTTATCCATCGTCATCTGGTCCGGCAGGCCGTAACGCTCAAACACGCTGACCAGCCGCTGCTGCACGGTCTCACGCCGTTCATCGGTACAGTGCGCCAGGCACAGGGAAAAACGGGAGTGGTCATCCAGCAGGGTGAGCGGATGGCAGCGGCCACCGCCAAAGGGAAAGTGGCCCTTAAAATCCATCTGCCAGAGCCGGTTCGGCGCGTCATGTTCGAACCGCCCCGTGGCGGGAATGCCCGGAGAAGTACCGGGCAGCAGGCCGTGACGGGCCATCAGGTTATGAACGGTGCTGAAGGCGGGCATACGGTGCCCCCGGTCTTCCAGCCAGCGCTTTATCTTGCGTGCGCCCCAGCGTTCATGGCGGTCATGGGCCATACGCAGCAGGGCGGTGATGTCGTCAGATGAGCGGTTCGGGGAATGGTGCGGTATGCGCGGGCGGTCCTGAAGGCCGGAGGCACCTTCCTCCCCCCATCGGCGAAGCCACTTGTAGCCGGTGGCAGGTGAAATGCCGAAGCGACGGCAGAGGGAACGGATGTTCGCCCCGTCCTGCGAGGCGAACAAAACAAACTCAGTACGTAATGACATGGTATCTCTCGCATCCCAGGGCATAAGCGACTCCATAAACGGGTTCTTATGCCTTAGTTGTAAGTGTCTACCATGTCCCCGAACAAGTGTTCACTATGTCCCCGGACCGTACAGTGGGAGAGGGTCGGGGTGAGGGCATCAGACCGCACACCCCGACATGAACCACTTGCCATCGTTGATTTTCCCGCTAAGGTATTCTCACTAAAGTCAGGGAATTCAGCGATGAGCAAACCAACGCGGGCCACCATCAGCGACGTGGCGAAAGCCGCCAGAACCGGTAAAACCAGTATTTCACGCTATCTCAACGGCGAGAAACACCTGCTTTCCGATGCGCTGCTGGCACGTATTGAGCAGGCCATTGCCGATCTCGACTACCGCCCCAGCATCATGGCGCGCGGACTTAAACGTGGCCGTACCCGCCTTATTGGGCTTATCATCGCCGATATTACCAACCCCTACTCGGTAAACGTGCTGAGCGGTATCGAAGCCGCCTGTCGCGAGAAAGGTTTTACCCCGCTGGTCTGTAATACCAACAACGAGGTGGACCAGGAGCTGCATTATCTCGATCTGCTGCGCAGCTACCAGGTGGAAGGTATCGTGGTCAATGCCGTAGGTATGCGTGAGGAAGGGTTAAACCGGCTGCAACAGTCTTCCCTGCCGATGGTGCTCATCGATCGTAAAATCCCGGAGTTCGCCTGCGACGTCGTCGGGCTGGATAATACCCAGGCGGCCACGACTGCAACCGAGCATCTGATCGAACAGGGCTTCGAAGCAATTCTGTTCCTGAGCGAGCCGCTGGGCATGGTGAATACCCGTCGCGAGCGCCTGAATGCATTTCGTGCCACCCTGGAGCGTTATCCCGGAGTGATCGCCGAAAACGCCGAAACTCCGCTTCATGAAGCCGACCAGCTCGACAATACCCTGCGTCAGTTCCACACGCGCCATCGCGGGATGCGCAAAGCTGTGATTTCGGCCAATGGGGCGCTGACGCTTCAGGTCGCCCGCTCGCTCAAACGCATTGGCCTGCACTGGGGCAGCGATATCGGCCTGCTGGGCTTCGATGAACTGGAGTGGGCAGAACTGGCCGGGGTAGGCATCACCACGCTCAAACAGCCGACCTGGCAAATCGGCTATGCCGCTGTTGAACAAGTGGTTCGTCGCATTGAAGGGATCAGCGATGCTGTACGCGAGCAGGTCTTTTCTGGCGAGCTGATTGTCCGCGGCTCCACCGCCCGTTAATTTCCCCTTGTGATGACGATCATAAATTCAACATCCTGAACTTTTCTTTGGAACCGGTTCCATCTAGCGTAATAGTATCGATGTACGTTTGATGGAGTTCCTGAATGGGCAGAAAAATAATGGTGGTCACCGCCGCGTATGGTGCGGATCAGGTGCGACAGGCTGGCGGCCAACGGGCGATGCTGCCCGTGATTGCCGGTGCGGGTGCCGATGGCGTAGAGATCCGCCGGGAGCTGTTCAACAGCGAAGAGCTACAGGCGCTGCCTGCGCTGGGTGAATCCATTGAGCTGCTGGGCCTGCTGGCGTGTTATTCCGCCCCCGCCCCCCTGTTTATGCCCGACGGTACCCTCAACCCCGACCTTCCCAGCTACCTTTCCGAAGCCAGCACGCTCAACGCGCTGTGGCTTAAGGTATCCCTGGGTCATTTCAGCGGCACCCGGCCGCTTACCGCCCTGCGCGCTTTGCTCAATGAGAGCGGCATGGCACTGGTGGTGGAAAACGACCAGACCGACTGCGGCCAGCTTGCGCCGATGCAGCGCTTCCAGGCCGCCTGCCGGGAAATGGCGCTCCCCGTCACGCTGACCTTCGACATGGGTAACTGGCTGTGGGTCGGCGACTCGCCGGAAGAAGCGGCAACCCGTCTGGCTCCGGCGGTCAGCTATATCCATGTGAAAGCCGCCGTACCGCATAAAGCACAGTTCCGCGCCGTCGCGCCGGATCGCGCCGATGCGCGCTGGCTGGCCCTGCTCAGTCAGTTGCCTGCCGATGCCCCACGCGGGATCGAGTTCCCGCTGGAAGGGGCGGACTTAACCGCTGTCACACGGCATTACGTTAACCTGCTGCGCGAGGAGTAAACCATGCACAAGACACTGGATGTGATCACTATCGGTGAAGCCATGGGGATGTTTGTCGCTACCGAAACCGGTGAGCTGAGCACGGTTGAGCACTTTATCAAACGCGTGGCAGGCGCAGAGCTGAATGTGGCAACGGGGCTGGCACGCCTCGGCCTGAAAACAGGCTGGGTCAGCCGCGTGGGTGACGACAGCTTTGGTCACTTCGTTCTTGATTCGCTGAAAAAAGAGGGGATTGATGCCGCAGGCGTAACGCTCGATGGACGCTTCCCGACCGGCTTTCAGCTTAAATCTAAAGTCGAAAATGGAACCGATCCCATCGTGGAATACTTCCGCAAAGGGTCGGCGGCAAGCCATCTCTCGGTGGAAGATTATCACGCCGACTACTTCGCGAGTGCACGCCATCTGCACCTGAGCGGTGTGGCAGCCGCGTTGTCAGCCAGCTCGTATGAGCTGCTCGATCATGCCGCGACCACCATGAAGGCTCAGGGGAAAACGATCTCTTTCGATCCTAACCTGCGCCCGGTGTTGTGGAAAAGCGAGGCGGAGATGGTCGAGAAGCTGAACCGTCTGGCATTCCAGGCGGACTGGGTTCTGCCGGGGGTGAAAGAAGGCGTGATCCTCACCGGTGAAAATACGCCGGAAGGGATTGCCGATTTTTACCTGAATAAAGGGGTAAAAGCGGTGGTACTGAAAACAGGTGCCGATGGCGCATGGTTTAAAACCGCGGATGGTGAACAGGGCGCGGTCGCGGCCGTGAAGGTTGAGAACGTAGTCGATACCGTCGGCGCGGGCGATGGCTTTGCTGTCGGGGTCATTAGCGCCCTGCTGGAAGGCAAGCTGCTACCGCAGGCCATCGCCCGGGGCAACTGGATCGGCTCGCTGGCCATTCAGGTGCAGGGCGACAGTGAAGGATTGCCGACGCGCGCGCAGCTTAACGAGTAAATCCCCTCTCCCGTGGGAGAGGGCCAAGGTGAGGGCAACGACCCGCACATATAATTAAACCACCGTGTACCCTACAGACAACGGCGGTAACAACCTCAACAACAGAGGCAAGCCTATGAACAGTTCGACCAATGCAGTAAAACGCTGGTGGTACATCATGCCAATCGTGTTTATCACGTACAGCCTGGCGTACCTTGATCGTGCCAACTTCAGTTTCGCATCCGCCGCGGGGATCACCGAAGACCTTGGGATCACCAAAGGTATTTCATCTCTGCTGGGCGCCCTTTTCTTCCTGGGCTACTTCTTCTTCCAGATCCCCGGCGCGATCTACGCCGAACGCCGCAGCGTGCGTAAGCTGATCTTCGTCTGTCTGATCCTGTGGGGCGCCTGCGCGTCGCTTACCGGCGTGGTCAATAATATCCCTGCCCTGGCCGCTATTCGCTTTATCCTTGGGGTAGTTGAGGCGGCGGTGATGCCCGCAATGCTGATCTACATCAGCAACTGGTTTACCAAATCTGAACGTTCCCGTGCGAACACCTTCCTGATCCTCGGTAACCCGGTCACCGTACTGTGGATGTCAGTGGTGTCCGGCTACCTGATCCAGTCTTTCGGCTGGCGTGAGATGTTTATCATCGAAGGGGTGCCGGCAATCATCTGGGCCTTCTGCTGGTGGGTGCTGGTAAAAGATAAGCCTGCTCAGGCGAAATGGCTCTCCGAAGATGAAAAAGCCGCACTGCAGGCGCAGCTGGATAAAGAGCAGCAAGGGCTGAAGGCGGTGCGTAACTATGGCGAAGCCTTCCGCTCCCGCAACGTGATCCTGCTGTGCGCGCAGTATTTTACCTGGAGTATTGGCGTGTACGGTTTCGTACTGTGGTTGCCGTCAATTATCCGCAGCGGCGGGGAAAATCTCGGTATGGTGGAAGTCGGCTGGCTCTCCTCCGTGCCCTATCTGGCGGCAACTATCGCGATGATCATCGTCTCCTGGGCATCGGACAAACTGCAAAATCGTAAGCTGTTTGTCTGGCCACTGCTGCTGATCGCTGCCTTTGCTTTCATCGGCTCCTGGGCCGTGGGCGCAAACCACTTCTGGGTCTCCTATACGCTGCTGGTGATTGCCGGTGCGGCGATGTACGCCCCGTATGGTCCCTTCTTCGCCATCATCCCGGAGATGCTGCCGCGTAATGTGGCAGGCGGCGCGATGGCACTGATTAACAGTATGGGTGCGCTCGGTTCGTTCTGCGGCTCCTGGTTCGTCGGTTACCTGAACGGTGCAACCGGCAGCCCGTCAGCCTCATACATCTTTATGGGAGTGGCGCTTTTCGCCTCAGTATGGCTTACTCTGATTGTTAAGCCTGCTAATAATCAACAACTCCCCGTCGGCGCACGCCACGCCTGAATCATTAAAAATCAACGGAGATAAGCATGAAGCCGTCCGTCATTTTGTATAAAGCACTGCCTGATGATCTGCAAAAACGCCTGGAAGAAAACTTCGCCGTCACGCAGGTGAAGAATCTAAGCCCGGAGACGGTGGCACAACACGCCGGGGCGTTCGCCCGGGCCGAAGGCCTGCTGGGTTCAAGCGAAAAAGTGGATGTCGCGTTGCTGGAAAAAATGCCGAAGCTTCGTGCTACCTCAACCGTTTCCGTGGGTTACGACAATTTTGACGTGGACGCCCTCAACGCGCGCAACATCCTGCTGATGCATACGCCACATGCCCTGACGGAGACCGTGGCCGACACGCTGATGGCGCTGATGCTCAGCACTGCCCGCCGCGTGGTGGAGGTGGCCGAGCGCGTCAAAGCGGGCGAGTGGACAAAAAGCATCGGCCCGGACTGGTTCGGTGTGGATGTTCATGGCAAAACGCTGGGGATTGTTGGCATGGGCCGGATCGGCCTGGCGCTGGCGCAGCGTGCGCATTTCGGTTTTAACATGCCGATTCTGTATAACGCACGTCGCCATCACAGCGAAGCCGAAGAACGCTTCAACGCCCGCTATTGCGAGTTGGATACGCTGTTGCAGGAAGCGGATTTTGTCTGTCTGATCCTGCCTCTGACGGACGAAACCCGGCATCTGATTGGCAAAGCGGCGTTTGAAAAGATGAAGAAATCCGCCATTTTCATCAATGCGGGTCGTGGCCCGGTCGTGGATGAGAAGGCGTTAATTGAGGCGCTACAAAACGGTGAGATCCATGCGGCCGGTCTGGACGTGTTTGAACAGGAGCCGCTGCCGGTGGATTCGCCGCTGCTTTCGCTGCCTAACGTGGTCGCGCTGCCCCATATTGGTTCTGCGACGCACGAGACGCGTTACAACATGGCGGCCACCGCGGTGGATAATCTGATCGCCGCGCTGAACGGAAACGTGGAGAAAAACTGCGTCAATCCACAGGTTCAACAGTAGAAACGAAAAAACCCGCCAGAAGGCGGGTTTTTTTAAATTCTTTGCTACTGCGTTGGAAGCTTACAGGCTTACAACGTTACCAGCTGCTGGGCCTTTAGCGCCGCTTTCGATGGTGAAGGACACTTTCTGACCTTCGTCCAGAGATTTGTAGCCATCGTTCTGGATAGCAGAGAAGTGTACGAACACGTCTTTAGAGCCATCGTCAGGAGTGATGAAGCCGAAACCTTTATCAGCGTTGAACCATTTTACCAGACCAGTCATTTTAGCAGACATAGAATTACCTTAATTAACAAATATATTGTGCCTTCCGGCTTGATGGGTTGCGTTACAGATTTTTAAGCGATGAAGGAAGGGTCACTACGAAGGGTATCTATGGATAACAATCTGGACTGCTTTACTAAACTGCTTTAGGTCTGTGTAACAAACCGACGTGAACAGTTATACCGATGTGGTAGAGGAATGACAAGCGTTATTTTAGTCATAAGTAAAAAACCCCGCCTGAAGCGGGGTTTTTTCGGTTTATTCTGTGGCAGCGACGGCTGCGCTCCATGCCTGACTAAAGGCCTGGTGCTGAGAGGCCAGCGGCCCAATCAGCGTATTGTACTGACTCGCCTGCTGCGAGGTTGGGAACTGAATACCGTTGGCAACAAAGCTCACCTGCGTTCCCTGCTGGGAGATAAAATCCCCTACCTGAACCAGCTGCTGCGTGAAGATCTGCGCGGCGGGGATCAGCGGTTGCAGGGCATCCGAAGGTTTGGTCACCACTTTCTCATACACTTTGTCGAAGACCGGTTTGAGATCGTCGCCCTGTTTCAGCGCGGAACGTGACGCGTCAGCCTGCATTTTCGCGTTCTGCAATTGCTGGCTCAGCACGCCGAGCGCACCGTTAGACTGGCGAAGCGGTTCACGTTGGGTGACATAATCCTGCGGGACACGGATGGCGTTAACGCTATCCACAACCGGACGAATGCCGGAGTCCATCGCCTGGCTTACCTGCTGTGAATAACCATACAGAATGGCGTAATCAGACACGAAGGGGCCAAACTGTTTTTTCTGATCCGCAGTCAGCGTCGGCAAACGCTCGCCGCTGCGCATCACTGTATTCTGCAGAAAATCGATAAACGCTTTGCGCTGATCGCCTTCTTTATCAAAACACCCACTCAGGCTAACAACCATCAACAACGCCGCAATAGGCGCAAACCAGCGAGAGCAGGACTTTCCTGTCGCCATTTCATTACTCCTTTCACCCAAAAAAGCGCACATCGGCACACGCGTGCCCAACGCTGACAAGGATAGTCCAGGTCAGCGCTGCAAGATACTCTTTTCATGCAAAACGGCTATTGCCATTTTATTTCTTAACTCTTTACAAAAAAATACCTGGCGAAGCCGACATATGGTTAATCAGGTAATTAGCATAACTATCCGCATAGCTGAAACGGATAAAGCGATCGTTACCGCACGATTAATCACAAGCGTGATGATCCTTCGTTTGTATTAGGGACTATTCTTAATGGGCTCTCTGATGTTCTTGATCCCGGTGTGTGATTTAAGAGGAGTTCTCAATGGAATATAAAGATCCTGAGTTTGAGCTGCTGAGCAGCCTGGAACAGATTATTTTTAAAGATGTACCGCAGACAGTGACCCTGCAACAGAAATCCAATCCCTTTACAGAATATGAGCAATTGCGCAAAGGGACAGGTTTAAAAACAGATGAATTCGCCAGAGCGATGGGTGTCAGCGTAGCGATGGTGCTGGAGTGGGAGTCGAAACGAGAGAAACCCACGCCAACCGAGTTAAAGCTGATGCGCCTGATTCAGGCCAACCCTGCACTCAGCAAACAGATAGCGTGATGCAGTACCGTGAATTACCGCCCCCGCCTTTGCGGGGGTTTGTGTTTTAAAGGCCTTCACAACGCCAGCCCGTCTCCTCCCACACCAGTTCATGCGTTAACGCCAACCCTTGCAGAAAGCTTTCATCATGGGACACCACCAGCAGTGCTCCGGGGAAACCGGCCAGCGCCGCTTCAATCGCCTGGACCGATGCCAGGTCCAGATGGTTGGTCGGTTCATCAAGCAGTAAAAGCTGCGTGGCGTGCTCGCGCCACAACACGCAGGCCAGGGCGGCTTTCAGACGCTCACCTCCGCTCAACTCTGCCAGCGGCAGTGAGACTTTATCCGCCCCCAGTTGAAGCTGTGCCAGGCGGGTGCGCAGCGTCCCCTCTTCCAGCGGCGTATTGCTCAGATTGAGATGTGCCATCACCGACTGCGTCAGATCCAGCTGCGACAGGTGCTGATCGAGATACGCACACGTCACCGATACCTTACAACTGCCTGCACGGGGTGCGGTTTCACCGAGGATGACTTTTAACAGCGTTGATTTACCGCAGCCATTGGGCCCCCTGAGCGCCACGCGCATCGGGCCGTCCATCCGCCAGTTCATTGGCGGAAGTGAGACATGCGGCAATTGCAGTTCCTCCAGCACCAGCACCTGTTTTCCCTCAGCAATCTGGCTTCCCGGCAGGGTAAACATGATCGGGGCGTCCTCTTCAACCCGTTCCCGCGCCTTGTTTACCGCGGCATTCAGCGCATCGTTTTGATCGCTGTGCTGTTTTTTCCACGAGCCGATACGCTCTTTTGCCGCCGCTTTATATTTGACCCGCTCAAACGACGCGATATTCAGGGTATCGACCGTGCGTATGGTCTTCGCCGAACGCCGCTGGCTGTCATCATGCTCTTTTTGCATTCGCGCGCGGATGCGTTTGCGCTCCGTTGCCGCATGCTCCAGCGCCGCGCGGGCAGCCTGCTGTTCAGCATCCCGTTGCTGTTTATAGTCTGCATAATTGCCGCCGTAGCTGCGCAGCCCGGAGGCGCTCAGCTCAAGAATACGTGGCACCTGCGCCAGTAGCTCACGATCGTGAGAGGCAACCAGCACGCCGCCCTGATAACGGCTCAACTGGTCGTAAAACCACGCCCGGCCTTGTCGATCCAGATGGTTGGTGGGTTCATCCAGCAACAGGAAATTCGCCTCAGCCGTAAATGCACCGCACAACAGGGCACGGATCCGCTCGCCACCGCTGAATTCGGCGGCAGGTTTATCGGGGTCAAACGGTGGCAGTTTCGCCTGGAGAAACGCCTCGTTCAGGCGTTCTGCTAAATCCCAGTAGCCGTCGAGCGTATCCAGATCGTCAGGCTGGTAATCGCCGCGATCGATGCGCTTACGCGCTGCAAAAATCGCGTCATAACCAAGCAGTTCAGCAAGCGTTGTCTGTGGGGAGATATCCTGCTGTTGTGCCACATAGACATGTGAGGCAAAACGCTCAATATGACCACTGGCAGGTTCATCCAGCCCCGCCAGCATGCGCAGCAGACGCGTTTTCCCGCTGCCATTACGACCAACGAGCGCACACAGGGATGTCTCCAGAGAGAGGTTCAGCGGGCCAAAAAGAATATCGCCCGTCGCAAACTGACAGGTGACCTGATGCAAAATAAAAGAAGGGGACTGCGCAAAATGAGCCATAAGCACTCCTGAATGAAATCAAAACATCCCCTGCCGACGCGGTCGCGTTTAGCAAGGATCGAAATTCATCAGTCGTGTTTGTTCATTTTCGGAATGCGCTCCTGAGGGAGAAAGTTAACGCCGATAAGGATAGCGGTAATATGTTGACCATTTCAAGATTAAATTTTCACCCGCACGCCATAAAAAAACCCGCCGAAGCGGGTTTTTAGCCTGTACATGCCCGGCGGGCCCATTACTGCAGCAGCGAGATATCCGCCACGCGCAGGAACAGCTCGCGCAGTTTTTCGAGCATAGAGAGACGGTTAATACGCAGATCTTTATCTTCCACGTTGACCATCACTTTTTCGAAGAAGGCGTCGATAACGTCACGCAGTTCCGCCAGTTCTACCAGCGCTTCCTGATAACGGCCTTCTGCGAAGTATGGCTCCAGCTTGTCACGCAGCACCACAACCTGCATCGCCAGGGCGATCTCTTCCGGCTCTTTCAGCGTCGCGGCGTTCACACGCTCGTTCAGCGTTTCGTCAGATTTCGCCAGAATGTTGGAGACACGCTTGTTCGCCGCCGCCAGGGCAGATGCCGCTTCAAGCGTACGGAAGTGAGAAACCGCCTTCATACGCGCATCGAAGTCAGCCGGACGCGTTGGACGACGCGCCAGCACCGCCTGAATGGTATCCACGGTGTAACCTTCGTCCTGATACCACGCGCGGAAGCGACCGAGCATAAAGTCGATCACGTCATCCACCACGTTGGCATTGGTCAGCTTGTCACCGTACAGACGCACCGCTTCTTCAGTCAGAGTCTGCAGATCGAGGTTCAGGTTCTTCTCAACGATGATACGCAGCACGCCCAGCGCCGCACGACGCAGCGCGAACGGGTCTTTATCCCCTTTCGGATGCTGGCCGATACCGAAGATCCCCGCCAGGGTATCCATTTTATCGGCAATCGCGACCGCACAGGCAACCGGGTTAGACGGCAGTTCATCGCCAGCAAAGCGCGGCTGATACTGTTCGTTCAGGGCGACCGCCACATCTTCCGCTTCGCCATCGTGACGCGCGTAGTGCATACCCATAACGCCCTGGGTGTCGGTAAACTCGAACACCATGTTGGTCATCAGGTCGCACTTGGAGAGCAGACCCGCACGGGTGGCATGGTTAACGTCCGCGCCAATTTCACGGGCGATCCAGCCGGACAGCTCCGCGATACGGTCGGTCTTGTCGCGCAGCGTACCCAGCTGCTGCTGGAACAGCACGGTCTGCAGGCGCGGCAGGTTATCTTCCAGACGTTTTTTACGGTCGGTATTGAAGAAGAACTCCGCATCCGCCAGACGTGGACGCACCACTTTCTCGTTACCGGAGATAATCTGCTGCGGATCTTTCGATTCGATGTTCGCCACGAAGATAAAGTTTGGCAGCAGCTTGCCATCGTTGGCATAAACCGGGAAGTATTTCTGGTCACCCTTCATGGTGTACACCAGCGCTTCTGCCGGAACCGCGAGGAATTTCTCTTCGAACTTCGCGGTCAGCACAACCGGCCATTCCACCAGCGAGGTGACCTCTTCCAGCAGGCTGTCGCTCAGGTCAGCGTTACCGCCAATCTTGCGCGCCGCCTCTTCTGCATCGGCTTTGATTTTGGCTTTACGCTGTTCGTAGTCAGCAATGACTTTACCGCGCTCCAGCAGGATCTGCGGATACTGGTCGGCATTGTCGATGGTGAACTCTGGCTCGCCCATAAAGCGGTGGCCGCGAATGACGCGATCGGACGCCACGCCCAGAATGGTCGCCGGAATAACGGTGTCGCCCAGCAGCAGGGTCACGGTGTGTACCGGACGCACGAAGTGTACGTCGGACGCGCCCCAGCGCATCAGCTTAGGAATGGGCAGCTTAGCCAGCGAAGTGGCGATCATGTTTGGCAGCAGTGCTTCTACGCGTTCACCTTTTACGTGAGCGCGATACAGCAGCCATTCGCCTTTGTCAGTGGTCAGACGCTCGGCCTGGTCAACGGTAATACCGCAACCACGCGCCCAGCCTTCTGCCGCTTTGCTTGGCTTGCCTTCCGCATCGAACGCCTGGGCAATCGCCGGGCCACGTTTTTCCACTTCACGATCCGGCTGAGATGCCGCCAGATTTGCTACCTTCAGCGCCAGACGACGCGGAGCAGCAAACCACTCAATTTTACCGTGCGCCAGGCCAGCGTTATCCAGCTCGGCAGTCACGTTCGCAGCAAAAGATTCAGCCAGGCTGCGCAGGGCTTTTGGTGGCAGCTCTTCGGTGCCAATTTCCACCAGGAAAGTTTTCTCAGACATGGCCGCCTCTTATTTGTTTCGGTTGCACATCGGGAAGCCAAGGGCTTCACGGGACGCATAGTAAGCTTCTGCAACGGCTTTGGTCAGGGTACGAATACGCAGAATGTAGCGCTGACGTTCAGTCACGGAGATCGCTTTGCGGGCGTCCAGCAGGTTGAAGCTGTGGGCGGCCTTCAGAATACGCTCGTAGGCAGGCAGCGGCAGCGGAGTCTCCAGCGCCAGCAGTTGCTGCGCTTCTTTCTCGTACTGCTCGAAGCAGGTGAACAGGAAGTCCACGTCCGCGTATTCGAAGTTATAGGTGGATTGTTCCACTTCGTTCTGATGGAACACGTCGCCGTAAGTGGTTTTACCCAGCGGGCCGTCGCTCCAGACCAGGTCGTAAACGCTATCTACGCCCTGAATGTACATTGCCAGACGTTCCAGACCGTAGGTGATTTCACCGGTGATCGGCTTACATTCCAGTCCGCCAACCTGCTGGAAGTAGGTGAACTGCGTCACTTCCATACCGTTAAGCCACACTTCCCAACCCAGACCCCAGGCACCCAGCGTTGGGTTTTCCCAGTTATCTTCCACGAAACGAATGTCGTGAATGGTCGGATCCATACCCAGCTCTTTCAGTGACCCAAGGTACAGTTCCTGAATATTGTCTGGCGATGGCTTAATGACCACCTGGAACTGATAGTAGTGCTGCAGACGGTTTGGGTTTTCGCCGTAACGGCCATCGGTCGGACGACGGGAAGGCTGCACATAAGCAGTCGCCATTGGCTCTGGCCCCAACGCGCGTAAGCTGGTCATCGGGTGTGAGGTGCCTGCGCCGACTTCCATGTCCAAAGGTTGAACAATGGTGCAGCCCTGGCGAGCCCAGTAATCCTGTAAGGTCAGGATCAGGCCCTGGAAGGTCTTGGTATCAAACTTTTGCATAGTATTTCGTGCTGGATACGTGTGGTTTTAAATGGAAGGGACCAGTATACCCGCTGGCTGCAAGATATACAGTACGAAACGGGGTTGTTTAGGGAAAATTGGGAAATAAGCGTTCGAGCCAGAACGCGGCGAGCGTCTGGCTGTCGATTATGCGAGCAAATTAGCGCATGGAGAGATGTAAAAACTGGCCGTCCGCATCAAACGAGCAGACAAAGCCCTCTTTACGAGAGGTATGGCCCCGAAGCTCATAGCTGCCCTGAAAACGCTCAAAGCCGGTGACATCAATTTTCTGGGTATCCAGGTTATAGCGGTGAGCCGCCTGATCTTTACACAGCTGTTCCATATTCAACGAACGTTCCGGGCTCATTTTGCCCTGCTGCGCTTTTTGCGCAGGTGCTTCCTGAGGCGTACTGCATCCGGCCAGTACCACCAGCAGAAAGAGTGACCCCACACGCTTCATCATCATTTTTATTACCGACCCGGTCAGTGGCTGTTATTTTTAGTAGCAAAGCTTTTATAGATTACGGTCTGGCATTCTGCGAATCTCGCGATGGCCAGACAAGTCCGCGTTATAAAACTCAGATTTTTCCAAGGAAAGACTTTTACACAATAGCAGTCACACTCTATTTACAGGGAAAAAGAGGAACTGATGCAGTCAAAAATTAGCTGGATTGATAATCTGCGAGGAATAGCGTGTCTGATGGTGGTGATGATCCACACGACGACCTGGTATGTTACGAACGCACACAGTATCAGCCCTGTTAACTGGGATGTCGCGAATATTCTCAACTCCGCGTCGCGTGTCAGCGTTCCGCTGTTCTTTATGATTTCCGGCTTTCTCTTTTTTGGCGAGCGTAGCGCGCAACCGCGACATTTTATTCGTATCGCCGCGTGTCTCGGGTTTTATAGCGCCGTCGCGCTAATTTACATCACGCTGTTTACCTCCATTAGCCCCGGTCTGTCACTCAAATATCTGCTGCAAAAGCCGGTGTTTTACCACCTGTGGTTTTTCTTCGCCATTATCGTTATCTACCTGGTATCACCGTTGATTCAGGTAAAAAACGTCAGCGGAAAGATGCTTCTGGCGCTGATGGTGGTGATAGGAATCATCGCCAATCCGAATACCGTCTCACAGAAAATCGACGGTTTTGAGTGGCTACCGGTAAACCTCTACATCAATGGCGATACGTTTTACTACGTGCTCTACGGCATGCTGGGGCGCGCCATCGGGATGATGGATACCCAAAAGCGGGGTATCAGCTGGCTATGTGGCGCGTTGTTTATCATCGGGGTGATTATCATTTCACGCGGGACGCTGCATGAGCTGCAATGGCGCGGCAATTTTGCCGATACATGGTACCTGTACTGCGGGCCGATGGTCTTCATTTGTGCCGTTTCCCTGCTGACGCTCGTTAAAAACACCCTGAACGCGCGCCCTCTTCCCGTGCTGGGTTTTATCTCGCGGCACTCGCTGGGGATTTATGGTTTTCACGCGCTGGTGATCCACGCACTACGCACGAGAGGCGTTGAACTCAAAAGCTGGCCAGTGCTGGACATCGTCTGGATTTTCTCCGCCACACTGGTCGTGAGCCTGTTGCTGTCGATGCTGCTACAGAAGCTAGACACCCGCCGCTTCGTCAGTTAACGACGCGCTGTCGGGCCCGATGAAACTGGCGCGGGGAGGAAAACCCTGCCGCCAGTGAGGCCTGCTCCACGCCGCGCCCCTGCAATAGCCACTGCTCCGCCACCGCCAGACGCAACTGCTCCAGGTAATCGCGAACGCTTATCCCCAAATGCGTCTGGAAAAGACGGGTTAAATGGCGCGGGCTGACATGCGCCAGCGCGGCAATATCCGGCACGTTCCACGCTTTTTGCGGGTCTGCGGTTAGCGCATCCTGAGCACGGTGGATAGCCGGATGAAGATGATTGCGATAGCGTAACCATGGCGATAGCTGCGGATCGTCCCCGGACCGGCGGAACCAGACCACCATCTCGCGTGCCACGGCCAGCGCCTTTTCTGGCCCGCACAGACGGTTAATCATATGCAGCGCCAGGTCGATACCCGAGGTGATCCCTGCGCTGGTCCAGACATTCTCATCCTGCACGAATATCCGGTTCTCTTTGATCGTCGCCGTGGGGGCGGCAACGCGTAAACGGCCGATAACCTCATGATGCGTTGTGCACTGCCGGTTGTTCAGCAGCCCTGATTTTGCTGCCAGCAAAGCCCCTGAGCAGACGCACATCACGGTGATATCCTGACGCTGAATAGCCGGCTGCAGGCGCATCAGCCAGTGCTGGATCTGCATCGCCTGCGGCGTAGAAAACTGAACGCGGGAGTCGCTTACACCAGGCAGAACCAGCAGGCTCCCTTCCGGAAGCCTTTCCGGTAATGGCGCGATACCGCTCATCATCAAACCAATCGACGTTTGCACCTCAGGTTGCGGACCAATGTAATGCAGACAAAACGCATCGCCTGCCAGGACAAAGGTTTCTGCCGGGCCAGTCATGTCTAATGACAACACCCCGGGCAACATAACGAACCAAACGTCGATGCGCATTACAGTGACTCCAGCGTCTCCGCTACCGTTTTAATCGCGGCAAATCGCCCTGACAGTACCGTTTCGGTACGATGACGAATTTCCGCAGCGCTAAGGGTTACGCCCTTGTACGTCATAGGAAACGTGAGCATTGCCTCGCTAACAAAGGTCACAGCATAACCCAGATCGGATGCCACCCGTGCGGTGGTTTCGCCGCACTGTTCAGTGCGAATACCGCATAGGATCAGCTGGTTGATATCACGCTCGCGCAGCCAGCGATCCAGGCCCGTATCGGTGAAGGCATTATGTACATGTTTCTGGAAAACCACATCCGGCTGATGACGTAAAAAGGCCATCGGTTTGACATAGCCGCTTTGCAGTGAGAAAGGGCCTTTTTCATCCACATGGAAAATATCGGCGACAGGAATACCGCGCGACTGGCAGCCTTCTGTCAGCCCCAGCATTGCCTGCTGAAAGGCCGGAACATCTTGCTCCTGCCAGTAATCGCGGTGATGAAAAGACTGTTGGGTATCGATGTTGATTAATGCAATACGTGACATGATGGTGCTCCTCGCCAGTGGGTATAAATACATACTGGCGAGGAAACAGGCACGCGGACAGACCAAAAAAGGACATCCTCATGCCTCTGACAGACAATCTCGCTTATGACATCAGCGGCAGCAACTGCTGATAGATTTTGCGGAACACATCGCGCCTTTCAGCATATCGCGCGTGGCGAGTTGCGTCGGGTAGATGGGCCTGTTCCAGCGTGAGCTGTGGCAACAGTTGCGAAAGCGGTTTGTCCGGGTTCATGGCTATCTGCGCCAGCCGCGCGGCACCCAGCGCCGGGCCCACATCGCCCCCGGTACGATAGTCCAGCTGCAATCCACTGATATCAGAGAGCATCTGGCGCCAGTAGTTGCTGCGTGCGCCGCCGCCGATCAGGGTGATGCTTGCTGGGTTCAGGCCGCAGTCATGGACCACGTCCATTCCATCCGCCAGCGCATAGCCCACGCCTTCCAGAACCGCACGCGCCAGTTCCGCAGGACCGTGCTGATGGGTTAAGCCAAAAAATACCCCTTTCGCTTCCGGGTTGTTGTGCGGTGTACGCTCACCGGAGAGATACGGTAAAAACCAGACGGTACCAGCGTTTTCATCCGCCTGCTGTGCTGCGGTAATCAATGCCGGAACATCGGCCATCCCGGTCAGCTTCGCCGCCCAGTCCAGGCAAGAAGCTGCACTGAGCATCACCGACATCAAATGCCATTTTCCTGGCAGCGCATGGCAGAAACTGTGCACCGCGCTTTCCGGGTTGCTGCGATATCCGTCGCTGACGGCAAAATAGACGCCAGAGGTGCCGAGAGACAGCATGGCCTGGCCCGCATCAACCATGCCGACACCCACGGCGCCCGCCGCGTTATCCCCGCCGCCAGCCACCACCGGCACAGCAGGCATGTTCCAGCGTTCCGCAACGGCGGACTGTAAGGTGCCGGTAATTTCGCTGCCTTCAAAGAGTGCGGGCATATGCTCACGGGTGAGATGACAGGCATCCAGCATCGCCTCGCTCCAGTCGCGTTTCGCCACGTCGAGCCACATGGTGCCAGCGGCGTCGGACATGTCGCTGGCAAAATCCCCCGTCATGCGAAAACGCAGATAATCTTTTGGCAGTAAGACCTTCGCCACCTGACGGAAAATCTCCGGCTCATGGCGTTGCACCCAGAGAAGCTTCGGCGCGGTGAAGCCGGGCATCATCAGGTTGCCGGTGATGTCACGGGACGCAGGCACTCGCTCTTCCAGGAGCGCGCACTCTTCCGCACAGCGGCCATCGTTCCAGAGGATCGCAGGGCGCAACACGCGATGCTGGCTGTCCAGCAGCGTAGCGCCGTGCATCTGTCCGGCGATACCCAGCGCGGTGACCTCACGCAAACTGTGCTGTTCACCTAACCCCTTGATTGCGCGATCCGTCGCTTGCCACCACTGCTCCGGATCCTGTTCCGACCATAACGGATGCGGACGCGAAACCTGCAGTTTTTCAGTCTGCGTTGCCAACACATCACCCTGCTCGCTTAAGAGGATGGCTTTCACACCCGATGTGCCAAGATCAATCCCGATATACATTGTGGTGGCTCCTTTGACAGAAATGCCCGGTAGCGCTTCCGCTTACCGGGCCTATGTTTTTACTTGTCGAACAAATAGTGATTAACCAGATTTTCCAGCAGTTCCTGGTGTCCGCTCTGATGCTGCGGCGCCAGCTGATGTTGTTCAGCGTACTTCGCGATTTCCGCAAGCGATAACTGGCCTTTCAAAATTTGCTGACCCAGCTCACTGTTCCAGCCGCTATAACGCTTCGCGACACGTTTATCCAGCTCACCGTCTTCAATCATGCGCGCAGCGACTTTTAGCGCCAGCGCCATGGTATCCATCGCGCCAATGTGGCCGTAGAACAGATCGTATTTATCGGTGCTCTGACGACGCACTTTGGCGTCAAAGTTCAGGCCGCCGGTAGTGAAACCACCCGCTTTGATGATTTCATACATCACCAGCGCATTCTCTTCCACGCTGTTCGGGAACTGGTCGGTATCCCAGCCCAGCTGCGCATCACCACGGTTAGCATCGACCGAGCCGAAGATGCCCAGCGCAATGGCAGACGCAATTTCGTGATGGAAAGAGTGGCCCGCCAGGGTGGCATGGTTGGCTTCAATGTTAACTTTAATCTCTTTTTCCAGGCCGAACTGCTTCAGGAAGCCGTACACGGTCGCGACGTCGTAATCGTACTGGTGCTTGGTTGGTTCCTGTGGCTTCGGTTCAATCAGCAGCGTGCCGCGGAAACCGATTTTATGCTTATGCTCAACCACCATCTGCATGAAGCGGCCAATCTGCTCGCGCTCCTGACGCAGATCGGTATTCAGCAGGGTTTCATAACCCTCACGGCCGCCCCACAGAACATAGTTCTCGCCGCCCAACTGATGCGTGGCGTTCATTGCGGTCACGACCTGCGTGGCCGCCCAGCTAAACACTTCTGGATCCGGGTTAGTTGCTGCCCCGGCACCATAGCGAGGGTTCGTGAAGCAGTTGGCCGTGCCCCACAGCAGCTTCACGTCACTTTGCTGCTGCTTCGCCGCCAGCACATCCACCATCTGCGCAAAGTTGTTCAGGTACTCTTTCAGCGATGCGCCTTCCGGCGACACATCCACGTCATGGAAGCAGTAATACGGCACGTTCAGCTTGTGGAAGAATTCAAATGCCACATCCGCTTTACGCTTCGCCAGCTCGATAGCCTCTCCCGGCTGTTGCCACGGACGGTCAAAGGAACCCACACCGAACATATCGGCGCCGTTCCAGCAGAAGGTATGCCAGTAACAGGCGGCAAAGCGCAGATGATCTTCCATGCGCTTACCCAGCACCAGCTCATCCGGGTTGTAGTGACGAAATGCTAAAGGATTGGTCGTTTTCGGGCCTTCGTAACGAACACGATCGAGTTGGTCGAAATAAGCTTGCATATTGAGCTCCATAATCAGGGTATGCGGCGAGTCGTTGATACAGGAGTAATAGTGAATAGACATTTTGGGTTGCTCAATTACGTTATTTCACACTGCTATTGAGAGAATGCGCAACTGTGCGCTGGCTCGCAAAATAATGCGCAAGCAAACTATTTTTCGGCGCAGATTCCATAATCAAATGTAATTAAGACCTTACGTATTTTAAAATCCGATCGCGGTCATAAATTCAGAAATAAACCAAATATCGTAATGAGAAGATAAAAATCTGTAATTGCCAGCCCGCCTTTCCGCGTTAAAAATTTGCTGCGTCTAAGCAGTGAATGTTTCTTTTATCTCAGCAACACATACCCCTACAAAAGGCCTAATAATTATGAAGATAAAGAACCTGACCCTAACGCTCTGCACTACTCTCCTCCTAGCAAGCTTTGCAGGACATGCCAAAGAGGTCAAAATTGGCATGGCGATTGACGACCTGCGTCTGGAGCGCTGGCAAAAAGATCGCGATATTTTTGTTAAAAAAGCGGAATCACTTGGCGCAAGTGTGTTTGTGCAGTCTGCAAATGGCAACGAAGAAACGCAGATGTCGCAAATTGAGAATATGATTAACCGTGGCGTTGATGTACTGGTCATTATCCCTTATAACGGCCAGGTATTAAGTAACGTCGTGAAAGAAGCGAAGCAAGAAGGGATTAAAGTTCTGGCGTATGATCGCATGATTAATAATGCGGACATTGATTATTATATTTCGTTCGACAATGAAAAAGTGGGTGAACTGCAGGCAAAAAGCCTGGTCGATAAAGTGCCGCAGGGCAATTATTTCCTGATGGGCGGCTCACCGGTGGATAACAACGCCAAACTGTTCCGCGAAGGTCAGATGAAAGTCCTCAAGCCGTATATCGACAGCGGCAAGATTAAAGTGGTTGGCGATCAGTGGGCGGACGGCTGGTTGCCTGAAAACGCGCTGAAAATTATGGAAAACGCGCTAACCGCGAATAATAACAAAATTGATGCCGTCGTCGCCTCCAACGACGCCACCGCCGGGGGTGCCATTCAGGCGCTGAGCGCGCAGGGGCTGGCCGGGAAAGTGGCCATTTCAGGCCAGGATGCGGATCTCGCCGGTGTAAAACGCATCATTGCGGGCACCCAGACCATGACGGTGTATAAGCCCATCACTGAACTGGCCAACACGGCTGCAGAGATCGCCGTAGAGCTGGGGAACGGTAAACAACCGAAAGCCGACGCGACGCTGAACAACGGTCTGAAAGATGTACCGGCACGCCTGCTCACGCCAATTGAAGTCAATAAAGAGAACATTGACGCCACCGTTATCAAAGACGGTTTCCACAAGAAGAGTGAACTGTAATCCAGCGCAGCCCCTGCCCTGCGGGGGCGCATCGACTTGTACTGTTTTTACCTCGGGTCATGTGGAGCAGTTATGCCTTATTTACTTGAAATGAAGAGCATCACCAAGCGTTTTGGCGCGGTGAAAGCGGTCGATAACGTGAGCCTGCGGCTAAATCCTGGTGAAGTGGTTTCGCTCTGCGGCGAAAACGGTTCGGGTAAGTCGACGCTGATGAAAGTGTTGTGCGGGATCTATCCGCATGGCAGCTACGAAGGTGAAATTGTCTTTGCCGGCGAGGTCATTCAGGCCACCCACATTCGCGATACTGAACGTAAGGGTATCGCCATCATTCACCAGGAGCTGGCGCTGGTGAAGCATCTCACCGTGCTGGAGAACATTTTCCTCGGGGCCGAAATTTCGCGCCACGGCGTGCTGGATTACGACACCATGACGCTACGCTGTGAAAAATTGCTGGCGCAGGTCAGTCTGGCCATTTCGCCGGATACCCGCGTGGGAGACCTGGGTCTGGGGCAGCAACAGCTGGTTGAAATCGCTAAGGCGCTGAACAAACAGGTCAGGCTGCTGATCCTCGACGAACCCACGGCCTCTCTCACCGAACAGGAAACGGCCGTCCTGCTGGATATCATCCGCGATCTGCAAAACCACGGTATCGCCTGCATCTACATTTCTCACAAACTCAACGAGGTCAAAGCCATTTCGGACACCATCTGCGTGATCCGCGATGGTCAACACATCGGCACACGCGAAGCCGAAGGCATGAGCGAGGATGACATCATCACCATGATGGTGGGCCGCGAACTGACGGCGCTCTACCCGAATGAACCTCACACAACGGGTGATGAAGTGTTACGCGTAGAAAACCTGACCGCGTGGCACCCGGTAAATCGCCATATCAAACGCGTAAACAACATCTCCTTTTCCCTGCACCGGGGTGAAATTCTCGGTGTTGCCGGGCTCGTCGGCGCCGGACGTACTGAAGCCGTGCAGTGCCTGTTCGGCGTCTGGCCAGGGCGCTGGGAAGGCACGGTTTATATTGATGGCAAGCCGGTGAAAATCGACAACTGCCAGCAGGCAATTGCCCACGGAATTGCCATGGTGCCGGAAGACCGCAAAAAAGACGGCATCGTGCCGGTAATGGCGGTGGGTAAAAACATCACGCTCGCGGCACTCGATCAGTTCTCCGGCGCGCTGAGCAGCCTTGATGATGCCGCAGAGCAGCAGTGCATTTTGCAATCTCTCGCCCGCCTCAAAGTGAAAACAACCTCACCGGAACTGGCCATTGGACGCCTGAGCGGAGGCAACCAGCAAAAAGCCATTCTGGCGCGCTGTCTGCTCCTCAATCCACGCATCTTGATCCTGGATGAGCCGACGCGCGGCATTGATATCGGTGCAAAGTACGAAATCTACAAACTGATTAATCAGCTTGTACAGCAAGGGATCGCCGTCATTGTCATCTCCTCTGAATTACCCGAAGTGCTCGGCCTGAGCGACCGTGTGCTGGTCATGCACGAGGGCAAACTGAAAGCCAATCTGATTAACCAGAACCTGACGCAGGAGCAGGTGATGGAAGCCGCTTTAAGGAGCGAACGTCATGTCGAAAAGCAATCCGTCTGATATCAAAGTCGCTGTTCAGACGCCCGGTGCATTCGCGGGGTTAAAAGCGCTGAACCTGCAGGTATTCGTGATGATCGCGGCCATTATCGCCATCATGCTGTTTTTTACCTGGATGACCGATGGCTCCTACCTGAGCGCGCGTAACGTCTCTAACCTGCTGCGCCAGACTGCCATCACCGGCATTCTGGCCGTGGGCATGGTCTTCGTCATTATTTCGGCGGAAATCGACCTGTCGGTGGGGTCGATGATGGGCCTGCTCGGCGGCGTCGCGGCCATTTTTGACGTCTGGCTCGGCTGGCCGCTGCCGCTGACCGTGGCGGTGACGCTGGTATTAGGTCTGGTGCTGGGTGCCTGGAACGGCTGGTGGGTTGCCTACCGGAAGGTCCCGTCGTTCATTGTTACTCTGGCAGGAATGCTGGCCTTCCGCGGCGTATTGATTGGCATCACCAACGGCACCACCGT
Source organism: Enterobacter cloacae complex sp. 382A5 (assembly GCF_050031095.1). NCBI lineage: Bacteria > Pseudomonadati > Pseudomonadota > Gammaproteobacteria > Enterobacterales > Enterobacteriaceae > Enterobacter > Enterobacter cloacae complex sp. 382A5. The sequence goes on along the minus strand of NZ_JBLGVK010000001.1, from coordinate 199,858 downwards.
CTCTCCCACCAGCGCCGCCATGTCACAGATTGGTCAGAGCTACCTCTCCGACAGCGTGGGCTTTACCATCGGCGTGGTCGGGCTGCTGGCGTTCGTGGCCTGGCAGTGGCGTGGCCGTATGCGCCGTCAGTCGCTGGGGCTGGCCTCCTCCCCATCAACATCCGTGGTGGGACGTCAGGCACTGACAGCGGTGATCGTGCTCGGCGCGATTTGGCTCCTGAATGACTATCGCGGCGTGCCTACGCCAGTTCTCCTGCTGGCCCTCCTGCTGCTGGGCGGCATGTTTATGGCCACGCGCACCGCGTTTGGCCGCCGTATTTACGCCATCGGCGGTAACCTTGAGGCCGCCCGTCTGTCAGGCATTAACGTAGAGCGCACCAAACTGGCGGTCTTTGCCATTAACGGCCTGATGGTTGCTATCGCAGGGTTGATCCTCAGCTCGCGTCTCGGGGCGGGTTCGCCGTCTGCCGGGAACATTGCCGAGCTGGATGCTATCGCCGCCTGCGTCATTGGCGGTACCAGCCTCGCAGGCGGTGTCGGCAGCGTGGCGGGCGCGGTGATGGGGGCATTTATCATGGCTTCGTTGGATAACGGGATGAGTATGATGGACGTCCCGACGTTTTGGCAGTATATCGTCAAGGGGGCCATTCTTTTGCTGGCAGTCTGGATGGACTCTGCCACCAAGCGGCGTACCTGATAACCGTATTGTGACTTATTTGGGAAGCGAGCCATGTTTGAAAAGCGTCACCGCATTACGTTGTTATTCAATGCCAACAAAGCTTACGACCGACAGGTGGTAGAGGGCGTTGGTGAATATTTGCAGGCGTCGCAATCTGAGTGGGATATTTTTATCGAAGAGGATTTCCGCACCCGACTCGAGAACATCAAAGACTGGCTGGGCGATGGCGTCATCGCTGACTATGACGACCCGGTCATTGAGCAATTACTGACTGACGTCGACGTCCCGATTGTGGGCGTCGGCGGCTCTTACCATTCGCCCGAGCACTATCCTCCCGTCCACTATATCGCCACCGATAACCATGCGCTGGTCGAAAGCGCGTTTCTGCATTTAAAGGAGAAAGGCGTCCATCGCTTTGCGTTCTATGGTTTACCAGCCTCCAGCGGCAAGCGCTGGGCCGTTGAGCGCGAACACGCCTTTTGTCAGCTTGTCGCCCAGGAGAAATACCGCGGCGTGGTCTATCAGGGGCTGGAAACCGCGCCGGAAAACTGGCAGCACGCGCAAAACCGTCTGGCTGACTGGCTGCAGACGCTGCCGCCGCAAACCGGCATTATTGCCGTGACGGACGCCCGTGCGCGCCACGTATTGCAGGTCTGCGAACATTTGCACATTCCGGTGCCGGAGAAGCTGTGCGTGATTGGCATCGATAACGAAGAGCTCACCCGCTACCTTTCTCGCGTGGCTCTCTCCTCTGTGGCACAGGGCACCCGACAGATGGGGTATCAGGCCGCAAAATTACTGCATCGTCTGCTGGATAACGAATCCCTGCCACTTCAGCGCCTGCTGGTTCCCCCGGTCCGCGTGGTAGAACGTCGCTCAACGGATTACCGCTCCTTAAACGACCCGGCAGTCATTCAGGCGATGCACTTTATCCGCAACCACGCCTGCAAAGGTATCAAGGTCGATCAGGTGCTGGATTCCGTGGGTATTTCCCGTTCAAATCTGGAGAAGCGTTTTAAAGAGGAAGTGGGCGAAACCATTCATGCGGTCATTCACGCAGAGAAGCTGGAGAAAGCGCGCAGTTTGCTCATCTCCACGTCGCTGTCGATCAACGAAATCTCGCAGATGTGCGGCTACCCGTCGCTGCAGTATTTTTATTCGGTGTTCCGTAAAGAGTATGACAACACACCGAAAGAGTATCGGGAACGCCACAGCGAAGTCATGATGTAGAAAAGAAAACGCCTTCCAGTGGAAGGCGTTATTGGGATTACATATGGGCGGCGATAAGTCGCTGGTTATCCTGGTACATCGCAAACAGATAGTTGTTATAGCGCTGACCCTGGGTGGAATAACCTTTCAGCTTGTGGATCATCGTACTGGCCGTCACTTCCTGATCCGCTTTACGCAGCTGTGCGCGTGACTTACGGAACGACGAGTAGGCCGGATGGGTGTTCAGGTTTACCACATAGGCATTTACTGAATCTTTCACCGATTCAAACTGCGAGTAGCCCTTCACCTTGCCCGGTGCATTTTTACAACGTCCCTTCACACACTTCATGCCGAAGAGGTTGTTGTTGTTGCGCGCCAGCTTCGAGGTTCCCCAGCCACTTTCGGCTGCAGCCATTGTCGCAACCATGCTGCCCGGGATGATGTCGACACGCTCAAGGAGCGAGTTCCACGGCACACGACGGGTGTTACCGTTCCAGCTTACCTTGTAGCGCTTTGCGATATCTTTCAGGCGCGCGCGCTCAGACGGCGTCCAGCGGCTATCGTACTGTTTGGCGATCAACCAGTTACGATCTGCCGTAATCGCGGCGTTTTGACTTGTGATGTAAGGCATTACTGTCCGGAGAAACGCTTTTTTCCTTGGTGTTCCGGAAGGGTATTTTCGCAAATCAGGAAGTGAACTACTCTTTGCACTATTGCGAGAATACTCTTGTTTACTGCTAACCTTACTGCTTGTCGTCTTTATTACGTGGGCTTTCTTACTCGTTGTATCCGTGTGCGTCTTTGCAAGCACCCCACCCGAAAATGTCGTGGTGAGTAACATGAGTATCGCGGCCCCATATCGTCGAATGGGAGTCGATATCATTAGGTCTCCTGGTCGGATATAAACATTCCAACACCTTATTTTTTCACAAATTTGAGAGCGGAATCTCAAATCATATCAAAAATAGACTTCAAGAGCACGTATAGAAATAGTCCAATTCCGAAACTATGTCACCTGAAACGTGCTCACTTAAGCATCAATTCTGAAAATTTGTGTGCGATCTCGCAGATAACTGCCTAATTTTGCGCGGGATCACTCATCCTCTCGCGTCATCCTTGCAGAAAGCGCCGGGGGATGAGTTTTTACGCCTCACCTGATGGCACACTGGTCAAAAATGCCGCGACAGGAAGATGGAATGAAACGCACCGCCGTAGCTTTTCTGATGTTACCCGCACTGGCACACGCTGACTGGTCATCGCCGGGATTTAACGCGTTCAGCGCCGAAGGCACCGGAATGTTCACCAGCCAGGCAAAGCTTGCGAAGGGTACGCGTCCTTTAACAGTGAGTTTTGACAACACGTGCTGGCAGCCAACAGAAGCGATAAAACTCAACGAGATGCTGTCACTCAAACCGTGTGACGGCACGCCGCCGCAGTGGCGTCTGTTCCGCGACGGAGAGTACCAGATGCGTGTCGATACCCGTTCCGGCACGCCAACCCTGATGCTGACCATCAAGAGCGCAGCAGAACAACCGGTGGCAGACGTTATCCGCCAGTGCCCAAAATGGGATGGAAAACCCCTGACGCTGGAGGTAGGAAACACCTTCCCGGAAGGCTCCGTGGTGCGAGACTTCTACAGCAAACAAACCGCGACGGTGCAGCAGGGAAAAATTACCCTTCAGCCTGCCGCCAACAGCAACGGCCTGCTGCTGCTTGAGCGCGCCGAAACCGACAAACCCGCGCCGTTTAGCTGGCAAAACGCTACGGTCTATTTCGTGCTGACCGACCGCTTCGTGAATGGTGACCCCACGAATGACAATAGCTATGGCCGCCACAAAGACGGCATGCAGGAGATTGGCACTTTCCACGGCGGCGATCTGAAAGGGCTTGCGAGCAAGCTTGATTATCTGCAGCAACTGGGGGTAAACGCGCTCTGGATAAGCTCCCCGCTGGAGCAGATCCATGGCTGGGTCGGCGGTGGCACTAAAGGGGATTTCCCCCACTATGCCTACCATGGCTACTACACGCAGGACTGGACCAGGCTTGATGCCAATATGGGCACCGAAGATGATTTACGTCATCTCGTCGATGAAGCGCACAAGCGCGGCATCCGCATTCTGTTCGATATCGTCATGAACCATGTGGGTTACGCAACGCTTGCCGACATGCAGGAGTACCAGTTTGGCGCGCTCTATCTGCAAGGTGATGAGCTGAAGAAAACGCTGGGTGCACGCTGGACTGACTGGAAACCGGGGACGGGACAAAGCTGGCACAGCTTTAATGATTACATCAACTTCAGCGATAAAGCCGCATGGGAAAAATGGTGGGGTAAAAAATGGATCCGCACCGATATTGGCGATTACGACAACCCGGGCTTTGACGACCTGACCATGTCACTGGCGTTTTTACCCGACCTGAAAACGGAATCCACCACGCCGTCCGGTTTGCCAAACTTTTATCAGCACAAGCCCGATACCCAGGCAAAAGCTATCCCGGGATACACCCCGCGCGATTACCTGACCCACTGGCTCAGCCAGTGGGTACGCGAGTATGGCATTGACGGTTTCCGTGTTGATACGGCAAAACACGTGGAGCTGGCGGCCTGGCAGCAGTTGAAGGACCAGGCAAGCCAGGCGCTGGCGGCCTGGAAAGGTGCTCACCCGGACAAAAAACTCGACAATGCGCCGTTCTGGATGACGGGTGAATCCTGGGGCCACGGGGTCATGCAGAGCGATTATTACCGCCACGGCTTCGATGCGATGATTAACTTCGATTATCAGGAGCAGGCGGCAAAAGCGGTGAACTGCCTGGCCGATATCGATCTGACCTGGCAGCAGATGGCGGAAAAACTGCAAAGCTTTAACGTCCTGAGCTATCTCTCCTCGCATGACACCCGCCTGTTCCGCGAAGGGGGCCAGCGCGCGGCGGAACTGCTGCTGTTAGCGCCAGGCAGCGTACAAATCTATTATGGGGATGAATCAGAGCGTCCGTTCGGGCCGACGGGTTCCGACCCTCTGCAGGGAACACGCTCGGATATGAACTGGCAGGATGTAACGGGCAAACAGGCGTTAACCGTCGCCCACTGGCAAACGCTGGGTCAGTTCCGCGCCCGCCATCCGGCGATAGGTGAAGGCAAGCAAACCACGCTTTCGCTGAAAGAGGGGTATGGATTCGTACGTGAACATGATGGCGATAAAGTCATGGTCGTCTGGGCGGGGAACCAATAGCCCCCTCATCGCGGTTTTCTCCCTCTCCCTTAGGGCTGAGGCATCCCCAGTAATTTTTTACCGGAAGCGATGAATGTTGTTTAGGAAAATAAATGACTTACAGCGACGCCATGGTCCGGCTGTAAATCGCTGAGGCGTTTCCTGCAGGCCGGGGCGAGGCGCATGGATGCGCCGAGAGGGCGGCTTTACAGGGACGTTACATCCGCCCGTCCCCGATAAGCCGGAAGGAATAAGCCGAAGGCACCGCGAAGCGGCGATTGAGCCGCCCTGGCACGTTCACAAGTCATGCCGTTACAGAGTAGCAAGGAACATAAAGTGAACGGAATGACCTCTACAGCCATATGTTCCCCCTCACCCCAGCCCTCTCCCTCTGTACAGTCCGGGGACATGGTAGACAGGTGTTCGGGGACATGGTGAACACTTTTTAACATCCTTTACCCATGGTGATCGACTTTTTCTTCAGGTCGATCACCCCCACTTTTGTGCTGTACCACCACACCTCGTAGCGGCCGTCTTCCTGCATCTCCTTCAGCCCGACCCGTTCTCCCCTGAACGCCTTGCCCGCGCTCAGACTTACCCCTTTCACGCTCAGCTTTCCGCTGATATCCACTTTCCTGACCATCACACCCTCGTCGTATTCCGGGGGCGTTATGTTACCGCTGTACTGCCGTGCAGACGGCTTATACCGCGAGCCCGGTACCGCCATGTCCAGCGCCTCATGCGGGCGTTCAAGGTTATAGACCGTCCGCCAGTGGTCGAAGGCGCGCTGCAGTTCGCCCTCGTTCGCGAACCACTTACCCTGCAGCACCTCCGTCTTCAGGCTGCGGTGAAAACGCTCCAGCTTGCCCTGCGTCTGCGGATGATACGGCCGGGAGTGTCCCACCCGGATACCGTGGCGCATCAGCCACAGCTCCAGCGCCGTCCAGGTGCCGGTGGTGTCTCCCCACGGGGCGCCGTTATCCATCGTCATCTGGTCCGGCAGGCCGTAACGCTCAAACACGCTGACCAGCCGCTGCTGCACGGTCTCACGCCGTTCATCGGTACAGTGCGCCAGGCACAGGGAAAAACGGGAGTGGTCATCCAGCAGGGTGAGCGGATGGCAGCGGCCACCGCCAAAGGGAAAGTGGCCCTTAAAATCCATCTGCCAGAGCTGGTTCGGCGCGTCATGTTCGAACCGCCCCGTGGCGGGAATGCCCGGAGAAGTGCCCGGCAGCAGGCCGTGACGGGCCATCAGGTTATGAACGGTGCTGAAGGCGGGCATACGGTGCCCCTGGTCTTCGAGCCAGCGCTTTATCTTGCGTGCGCCCCAGCGTTCATGGCGGTCATGGGCCATACGCAGCAGGGCAGTGATGTCGTCAGACGAGCGGTTCGGGGAATGGTGCGGTATGCGCGGGTGGTCCTGAAGGCCGGCGGCCCCTTCCTCCCTCCAGCGGCGAAGCCACTTGTAGCCGGTGGCAGGTGAAATGCCGAAGCGACGGCAGAGGGAACGGATGTTCGCCCCGTCCTGCGAGGCGAACAAAACAAACTCAGTACGTAATGACATGGTATCTCTCGCATCCCAGGGCATAAGCGACTCCATAAACGGGTTCTTATGCCTTAGTTGTAAGTGTCTACCATGTCCCCGAACAAGTGTTCACTATGTCCCCGGACCGTACACCCTCAAGGGAGAGGGGGTCCTCCGTGCAGGCATTATTTTATGGGGATCCCTCAACCCTTAGGGAGAGGGCCGGGGTGAGGGGCACTCACCAGAACTAATCACTACAAAAATCCACATCCACCACATAAAACCACAAATCCGACCACACCAGCCGATTTGCACCCGCACGGTGCTAGCGTTATGGTTACCCACTTTCAAAACAAGCTCGACAGATCACCTGCTATGACGTTTTCACTTTTCGGCGACAAATTTACCCGCCATTCAGGCATTACCCGCCTGATGGAGGACCTCAACGACGGGCTGCGCACACCGGGCGCCATCATGCTCGGCGGCGGAAACCCGGCTCAAATCCCGGAGATGAATACCTATTTCCAGACGCTGCTCGCTCAGATGCTGGAAAACGGCAAAGCAACCGATGCGCTTTGCAATTACGACGGCCCTCAGGGTAAAACCGAACTGCTGAAACTCCTCGCCGACATGCTGCGTGAAGAGCTGGGTTGGGATATCGAACCGCAGAATATTGCACTAACAAACGGCAGTCAGAGCGCGTTTTTCTACTTGTTTAACCTTTTCGCAGGACGTCGCGCCGACGGCACCACCAAAAAAGTATTGTTCCCGCTGGCACCGGAGTATATCGGCTACGCCGATTCCGGTCTGGAAGAGGATCTGTTCGTCTCCGCGCGCCCGAACATTGAGCTGCTGCCGGAAGGTCAGTTCAAATACCACGTCGATTTTGAACATCTGCACATTGGTGAAGAGACGGGCATGATCTGCGTATCACGTCCAACCAACCCAACGGGCAACGTCATCACCGACGACGAGCTGATGAAACTGGATGCGCTGGCAAATCAGCATGGCATCCCGCTGGTGATCGATAACGCCTATGGCGTGCCGTTCCCGGGCATTATCTTCAGCGAAGCACGTCCGCTGTGGAACCCGAACATCGTCCTGTGTATGAGCCTCTCCAAGCTCGGCCTACCGGGCAGCCGCTGCGGGATCATCGTCGCCAATGAAAAAATCATCACCGCCATTACCAACATGAACGGCATTATCAGCCTTTCTCCTGGTGGTATTGGCCCCGCGATGATGTGCGAAATGATTAAACGCAACGATCTGCTGCGCCTGTCTAATGACGTGATTAAGCCGTTCTACTATCAGCGCGTTCAGGAGACGATTGCCATACTTCGCCGCTATTTACCGGAAGAACGCTGCCTGATCCACAAACCTGAAGGGGCAATTTTCCTGTGGCTGTGGTTTAAAGATCTGCCGATCACCACCGAACTGCTTTATCAGCGCCTGAAGAAGCGAGGCGTATTGATGGTGCCGGGAGATTACTTCTTCCCGGGGCTGGACAAGCCGTGGCCGCATACGCATCAATGTATGCGTATGAACTACGTGCCCGATCCGGAAAAAATCGAAGCCGGGGTAAAAATTCTCGCCGAAGAGATCGAATTCGCCTGGCGCGAAGACGCCCAGTAAGAACCTACGCCAGATGACGCAACCGCTCGGTGCGTAATCTGGCGGGATCGACACAGCTCAGCGCGTGGGTCGGGCAGGCTTCCACACAGGCCGGTCCGTCCGCGCGATGCGCGCATAAATCGCATTTCAGCGCCTGAAGCGTATCTCCTGCCCATTGCACCTGCATCGCCCCAAACGGGCACGCCACCATACAGCGTTTACACCCAATACACCGCGCCTGCTCAACCTGCCAGGCTCCCTCGCCACGGCGAATCGCCTGCGTTGGGCAGACATTCGCGCAAGGGGCATCTTCACACTGATGGCAACCCACCGCCGTGGTGAAAGCGTCCCCTTTGACTACCCGAATGCGGGGCGTAAAGGCGTCTGTTGAGATGGCGTCCTGATGCGACACGACACACGCCACTTCGCAGGTGCGACAGCCGATGCATTTTGCCGAATCCGCCATGATGAACCGGTTCATCTGTTATCCCTCGCGCACGTTAAAACCCAGCTCTCTGGAGATCGCGTCCGCCGTTTCACGCAGAGGTTTAAGCAGATTTTTTTCGCCAATCTGCTTCATGCGGGAGGTCGACAGCGAAATTGAGATCGCATACGGCACGCGGCCATGAATATCAAACACCGGCACCGCGATACAGGAGACCCCCAACTCGTTCTCTTCTTTATCCATCGCCATGCTGTGCTCGCGGATTTCCGCCAGCTCGTCATACATCGCGCTCAGTTCAGTGATGGTGTTGCGGGTCAGCGGCTGGATCTGATCCTGGTGGCTTTCCCAGTAGCTCGCCACATAGTCCTGGTGACCGAATGCCATGTAGATCTTGCCCATTGCCGAGCAGTAAAGCGGCATATGCTGGCCGATATAGGCGCGCGTGCGCAGCATACCGGTGGTCGGCTCAAGCTTATAAATCAGGATCGCGTGATCGTCTTCGCGGCTGGAAAAGTTCACCGTCTCGCCGGTGGCGATATTCAGCGACTCAAGATGCGGAGCAGCCACGTGGATGATATTCAGCGACGACAGCGCCTTTTGCCCGACGGCGATAAATTTGGTGGTCAGGCGATAGCTGCCCGCCGCCGGTGCCGGGGTGACGTACCCGCACGACTGCAATCCCTGCAGTAACCGGTGCACGGTGCTTTTATTCAGCCCGGCCAGTTCCGATAAATGGGCCAGAGGACAGCCGTTCGGATAGTTACTGAGGATCTCAATCAGCATCAGACCGCGAAACAAGCTCTGGCTACCTGCTGGCCTCTCTTTTTCTTGCGTCATGTCGCTCTCTTTCATGCTCATCCCATGGCTCCTTTTATCGCGCCCTGATGGTAGCGCAAAGTGTGGTTCAGTTCACGATCTCAACAGAAAAAACACAACCAGTTGATTTTAATCGATTTTGAAAATCATGAATGTCGTTGATCTGGCAAAATTTGATCGCTATATTTGAAATCAGATTTCGCATAGTGAAATTTAGCGATAAAAAAGCACTCGCACTTGCCCCTACGAAGAACAGGAGAACAGGGATGAAAGTGACATTCGAAGAGTTGAAAGCAGCGTTCAATCGGGTTCTGCTCGATCGCGGTGTAAAAGCAGAAACGGCGGATGCCTGCGCGGAGATGTTTGCCCGCACCACGGAATCTGGCGTCTATTCCCACGGCGTGAACCGCTTCCCGCGTTTTATTCAGCAACTGGACGCGGGCGACATCATTCCTGATGCCCAGCCAAAACGGGTGACCACATTAGGGGCCATCGAACAGTGGGATGCCCAACGCGCCATCGGTAACCTGACGGCGAAAAAAATGATGGATCGCGCCACCGAACTGGCCTCCGATCACGGTATCGGTCTGGTTGCGCTGCGTAACGCTAACCACTGGATGCGCGGAGGGAGCTATGGCTGGCAAGCCGCAGAGAAGGGCTACATCGGGATCTGCTGGACCAACTCTATTGCGGTGATGCCCGCGTGGGGGTCAAAAGAATGTTGCATCGGCACCAACCCACTTATCGTGGCGATCCCCTCCTCCCCAATTACCATGGTCGATATGTCGATGTCGATGTTCTCCTACGGCATGCTGGAAGTGAACCGACTGGCCGGACGCACGTTACCGGTCGACGGCGGATTCGACGACGAGGGCAATCTGACCAAAGAGCCTGGCGTGATTGAGAAAAACCGCCGCATTCTGCCGATGGGCTACTGGAAAGGTTCCGGCTTATCGATTGTGCTCGACATGATCGCCACCCTGCTCTCTAACGGCTCCTCCGTGGCGGAAGTTACCCAGGACAACAGCGACGAGTATGGCGTGTCGCAGATCTTTATCGCCATCGAGGTCGACCGCCTGATCGACGGCCCAACCCGCGATGCCAAACTGCAGCGTATTATGGACTTCATCACCACCGCCGAGCGGGCAGACGAAAACGTCGCTGTCCGTCTGCCGGGGCATGAATTTACGCGACTGCTTGAAGAGAACCGCCGCAACGGCATCACCATTGATGACAGCGTGTGGGCGAAAATCCAGGCGCTGTAAGGAGTGGGCCATGATATTCGGACATATTTCACAGCCAAATCCGTGTCGCCTGCCGCGGGCGATTGAAAAAGCGTTAGATTTTCTGCGTACCACGGATTTCAGCATGCTAAAGCCGGGTGTCGTTGAAATTGAGGGACACACCATCTTTGCCCAGGTGCTTGATCTCACCACCCGGGAACAGCACGAAAATCGCCCCGAAGTACATCGCCGCTATCTTGATATTCAATTTCTGGCCTGGGGTGAAGAAAAAATCGGTATTGCTATCGATACCGGAAATAACAACATCAGCGAATCATTACTGGAACAACGGGATATTATTTTTTATCACAACAGTGAAAATGAGTCGTTCATTGAAATGGTACCTGGCAGTTATGCCATATTTTTCCCGCAGGATGTACACCGTCCTGCCTGTATTAAAAACAAGGAAACCGCAATTCGCAAAATTGTGGTGAAAGTGGCAATCAGCGAATTAGATTAATTTTCTGATATACCCTAAATAATTCGAGTTGCAGGAAGGCGGCAAGAGAGTGAATCTCCAGGAGCTTACATAAGTAAGTGACTGGGGTGAACGAGCGCAGCCAACGCACATGCAACTTGAAGTATGACGGGTATAAATACAGGAACGCGAAATGACCAACACCGGTTTTATTATTGGTGCGTACCCCTGCGCACCCTCGTTTCACCAGAAAGGGGAACAAGAAGAACAAACCTTCTGGCGGGAACTTTCTGACACGCCACACATTCGCGGGCTGGAACAACCCTGCCTTGAACATATCCATCCTTATGGGGATGAATGGCTGTTCCGCCATACGCCGGGTGAATGGCAAATCGTGGTGACCGCCGTGATGGAAACCATGCGCCGCCGCGGCACAAACGGTGCGTTTGGCCTGGCCTCCGCCGATGAAGATCAGCGTAAAGCGTGCGTGGAATATTACCGCCATCTGCAGCAGAAGATTGCTGCGGTTAACGCCCGTTATCCCGGGAAAGTCATTGCCCTGGAGATGCAGGCCGCACCGCAGGCGGGCAATGCTTCAGTCGAGCAGGCTATCGAGGCGTTCGCCCGTTCCATTCGTGAAATCGCGGGCTGGGACTGGTCCTGCGATCTGGTGCTTGAACACTGCGATGCCATGACCGGTCCCGCACCGCGTAAGGGATTTTTACCCTTAGAGCAGGTGCTGGAGGTGATAAAAGAGACAGATATCAGCATCTGTATTAACTGGGCGCGCTCAGCCATTGAAGGGCGCAACACCACGCTTCCGGTTGAGCACGTTCAGACCGCCCTTCAGGCCGGAAAACTGGCCGCGCTGATGTTCTCCGGCACCACCATCCGCGGAGAGTACGGTGAATGGCAGGATCTGCACGCACCGTTTTCATCGTACTGTGCCGACAGTTTGATGACCACTGAACATGCAAAAGCACTCTTTACTGCGGCGAGCGCCGCAACATTGAAATTTTCCGGTATTAAATTACTGGAAATAAATGCTAATGCTGATATCAGCCATCGCATCGCTATTTTGCGAGACGGCATTAGCCAAATGAAAAAAGCAACGCAATAACAATAAAAAAATCTTATTCCGGTTACCTACACTGAGATATTAAATATGAATACGTCTACTCAAGCTCTACATGCGGACATTCCGCGCCAGCGCTGGCTAAGAATTATTCCCCCGATTCTTATCGCCTGCATTATTTCTTATATGGACCGTGTGAATATTGCTTTTGCCATGCCCGGCGGTATGGATGAAGAGTTAGGTATTTCTGCCACCATGGCAGGCCTGGCGGGTGGGATCTTCTTTATTGGCTATCTGTTTTTGCAGGTGCCTGGCGGCAAGATTGCCGTTCATGGCAGCGGGAAGAAATTTATCGGCTGGTCGCTGGTCGCCTGGGCGGTGATTTCGGTCCTGACCGGGCTCGTCACCAGCCAGTATCAACTGCTGGTGCTGCGTTTCTTACTCGGGGTAGCAGAAGGCGGGATGCTGCCGGTTGTGCTGACGATGATCAGTAACTGGTTCCCTGACGCCGAACGCGGTCGTGCCAATGCGATTGTAATTATGTTCGTCCCCATTGCCGGGATCATCACCGCGCCCCTGTCGGGCTGGATTATTACCGCACTCGACTGGCGCTGGTTGTTCATCATTGAAGGGCTGATGTCCATCGTTGTACTGGTGCTGTGGGCCTTCACGGTGTACGACCGCCCGCAGGAAGCACGCTGGATTTCTGAAGCGGAAAAAAACTATCTGGTCAAAACCCTGGCCGCAGAACAGCAGGCCATTGCCGGTAAAGAGGTGAAAAACGCCTCGCTGAGCGCGGTGCTGTCCGACAAAACCATGTGGCAGCTGATTGCCCTGAACTTCTTCTACCAGACCGGCATTTACGGTTACACCCTCTGGCTACCCACCATTCTCAAAGAGCTCACGCACACCAGCATCGGCCAGGTAGGCGTGCTCGCGATCCTGCCTTATATCGGGGCCATTGCGGGTATGTTCCTCTTCTCTTCGCTCTCTGACCGTACCGGTAAACGCAAGCTGTTTGTCTCCCTGCCGCTGATTGGTTTTGCGCTCTGCATGTTCCTCTCCGTGGCGCTGAAAGAGCATACCTGGCTGGCCTACGCCGCGCTGGTGGGGTGTGGGTTCTTCCTGCAGTCGGCGGCGGGCGTGTTCTGGACCATTCCGGCACGCCTGTTCAGCGCGGAGATGGCAGGCGGCGCGCGGGGGGTAATTAACGCCCTGGGTAACCTCGGCGGGTTCTGTGGCCCTTATGCGGTCGGCGTGCTGATCACCTTGTACAGCAAAGATGCGGGAGTTTACTGCCTGGCGGTGTCACTGGCACTGGCCTCTCTGCTGGCCCTGCTTCTACCGGCGAAGTGCGATGCTGGTGCGGAGCCTAATCCTACGGTGAACTCGCATAAGCGTGCGGCCTGATGCCCTCACCCCGGCCCTCTCCCACAGGGAGAGGGAGCAAGACGAGAACCCCAGTCCTCTCCCACGGGGAGAGGGAGCAAGACGAGAGAGTCAAAGATGAGTGAAAAAGAACCCTTCTGGCTGGGTATCGATTGTGGCGGTACTTATCTGAAAGCCGGTTTATACACCCGCGAGGGCAAAGAGGTCTGTATTGAACGCCGCACGGTTGCCACGCTCAGCCCGCGAGCAGGCTATGCGGAGCGGGACATGAACCAGCTGTGGCAGCAGTGTCACACCACCGTCGCTCTTCTGCTCAACAACGCCCGGGTTAGCGGCGAGCAGATCAAAGGCGTGGGCATTTCAGCGCAGGGCAAGGGGCTGTTTCTTCTCGATAAACAGGATCGTCCTCTGGGCAATGCGATGCTCTCCTCAGACCGTCGGGCACTGGACATCGTGCAGCGCTGGCAGCAGGACGGTATTCCCGAAAAGCTCTATCCGCACACGCGTCAGACGCTCTGGACCGGGCATCCGGCCTCTCTTCTGCGCTGGGTCAAAGAGAATGAGCCACAACGCTATCAGCAGATTGGCTGCGTGATGATGGCGCACGACTACCTTCGCTGGTGCCTCACCGGCGTAAAAGGCTGCGAAGAGAGCAACATCTCTGAATCCAATCTCTACAACATGAACACCGGCCAGTACGATCCGCAGCTCACGCGCTGGCTGGGTATCAGTGAAGTCGACAACGCTCTGCCACCCGTTGTCGGTTCAGCAGAAATCTGCGGGGAAATCACCGCTCAGGCTGCCGCACTTACCGGTCTCGCGGCGGGAACCCCCGTCGTTGGTGGGCTGTTTGATGTGGTTTCCACCGCGATCTGTGCCGGACTGCACGACGAACATACGCTGAACGCCGTCATGGGCACCTGGGCCGTCACCAGCGGGATTGCCAATGCGCTTCGGGACGACGAACCGCATCCCTATGTCTATGGGCGTTACGTCCACCCGCAGCAGTACATTGTCCACGAAGCCAGCCCCACCTCTTCCGGCAACCTTGAGTGGTTGACCGCCCAGTGGGGAGAAATGTCTTTCAGCGAGATCAACCGCGCCGTGGCCAGCCTGCCGAAAGCCGAAAGCGATCTGTTCTTTCTGCCGTTTCTCTATGGCAGCAACGCCGGGCTGGAGATGACGAGCGGCTTCTACGGCATGCAGGCGCTGCATACTCGCGCGCATCTTTTGCAGGCAGTTTACGAAGGCGTGGTGTTCAGCCATATGACCCATCTAAACCGCATGCTCGAACGCTTTACCGACGTACAGGCACTGCGCGTCACCGGCGGCCCGACCCACTCTGACGTATGGATGCAGATGCTGGCGGATGTCAGCGGTCTGGCGATTGCGCTTCCGCAGGTAGAAGAGACTGGCTGTTCCGGCGCGGCGCTGGCCGCCCTGGTCGGCACCGGCGTTTATCCCGATTTTTACGCAGCGCAGTGCGCGCTCAGACACGACATTCGGGTCATTGAACCCGACATGCACGCCCATGCGGCCTATCAGCGCAAGTATCAGCGCTACCAGTTACTGATTTCAGCACTACAGGGTTATCACGCCCGTGTTAAGGAGCACGACCTATGAGCCGACCATTACTGCAGCTGGCGCTCGACCACACCTCACTTCAGGCTGCCCAGCGCGATGTCGCCAGGCTTTCCGATCACGTCGATATTATCGAAGCGGGCACCATTTTATGTCTGACCGAAGGGCTTAACGCCGTGCGTGCGCTGCGCGAGCAGTGTCCAGGGAAAACCCTCGTGGCGGACTGGAAGGTGGCCGATGCCGGAGAAACGCTGGCAGAGCAGGCGTTTGGCGCAGGCGCGAACTGGATGACCATCATCTGCGCCGCGCCGCTGGCCACGGTTGAAAAAGGTCACGCGGTGGCGCTGCGCTGCGGTGGGGAAATTCAGATGGAGCTGTTTGGCAACTGGACGCTGGACGATGCCCGCGCCTGGCACCGCATCGGTGTGAAGCAGGCCATCTACCACCGGGGACGCGACGCGCAGGCCAGCGGTCAGCAGTGGGGTGAGGCAGATCTCGCCCGAATGAAAGCGCTCTCCGACATTGGTTTGCAGCTGTCCGTCACCGGCGGCATCACCCCGGCCGACCTGCCGCTGTTTAAGCAGATCAACGTCAAAGCCTTTATCGCCGGTCGCGCACTGGCAGGCGCTGCCAATCCACCGCAGGTGGCCGAGGCCTTCCATTCGCAAATCCGCGACATCTGGGGAGCGTAATCATGCGTCAGCATCCATTAGGTATTTACGAAAAAGCGCTGCCGAAATCCCTCACCTGGCCGGAGCGCCTGGTGCTGGCAAAAAGCTGTGGCTTTGATTTTGTTGAAATGTCGGTAGATGAAACGGACGAACGCCTGTCGCGCCTGGCGTGGAGCACCACACAGCGTGCATCGCTGGTGGAAGCGATGCTGGAGACCGGTGTGTCGATCCCCTCCATGTGCCTGTCTGCCCACCGCCGCTTCCCGTTTGGCAGCCGGGATGAAACCGTGCGCGCCCGCGCCCGGGAGATCATGTCCAGCGCCATTAAACTGGCGCGTGATTTGGGTATTCGCACCATCCAGCTGGCCGGGTATGACGTGTATTACGAAGAGCATGATGAAGGCACCCGGCAACGCTTCGCCGAAGGGCTGGCATGGGCAGTCGAGCAGGCCGCCGCCGCGCAGGTGATGGTGGCCGTTGAGATCATGGACACCGCGTTTATGAACTCCATCAGCAAATGGAAAAAGTGGGACGAGATGCTGGCCTCGCCGTGGTTTAGCGTTTACCCGGATGTCGGCAACCTCAGCGCGTGGGGTAACGATGTGGCCGCCGAACTGACGCTGGGCATTGACCGCATCGCGGCAATTCACCTGAAAGATACCCAGCCCGTCACGGCACAAAGCCCAGGACAGTTCCGCGACGTGCCGTTTGGCGAGGGCTGCGTCGATTTCGTTGGCGTGTTTAATACCCTCAATAAGCTGAACTACCGCGGCGCGTTTCTGATTGAAATGTGGACCGAAAAAGCAAAAGAGCCGGTGCTGGAGATTATCCAGGCGCGCCGCTGGATTGAAGCCCGTATGCAGGAAGGAGGCATGACATGTTAGAACAACTCAAAGCCGAGGTGCTGGCAGCCAACCTGGCACTGCCCGCCCACCAGCTGGTGACCTTCACCTGGGGTAACGTCAGCGCGGTGGATCGCGTCAACGGTCTGATGGTGATCAAACCGTCCGGCGTGGAGTATGACGTGATGACGGCGGAGGATATGGTGGTGGTGAATATCGCCACCGGTGAGGTGGTCGAGGGCAGCATGAAACCGTCGTCAGACACGCCTACCCATCTTGCGCTGTACCGTCGCTACCCGGACATTGGCGGCATCGTCCATACCCATTCCCGCCATGCCACCATCTGGTCTCAGGCAGGTCAGGATCTGCCCGCATGGGGCACGACGCACGCGGACTACTTCTACGGCGCGATCCCCTGCACGCGGCGGATGACCACGGCGGAGATCGCAGGAGACTACGAGTATCAGACCGGTGAAGTGATCATCAAAACCTTTGAAGAGCGCGACATCAGCCCCATGCAGATCCCGGCAGTGCTGGTGCACTCCCACGGACCGTTCGCATGGGGTAAAGATGCCGCCGATGCGGTACACAACGCCGTGGTGCTGGAAGAGTGCGCGTACATGGGCCTGTTTTCGCGCCAGCTTGCGCCCCAGCTTCCGGTTATGCAGCAGGAACTGCTCGACAAACATTATCTGCGCAAGCACGGTGCGCATGCCTATTACGGGCAGTGATCAACCGGAATTAATGTGTTCTTTACAGTACCGCCGTTTCCAGACGGCGGGCGTTAACCCGGTATGCTTCGAAAATATCTGCCGGAAATACCCCACGTCGTTAAAACCGCAGCGGGTGGCCACTTCCGTTAATGACGCTGAGTCATTCAGCAGCATTTTTTCTGCCGCCCTGACGCGCTGGCGATGAATCGCCTCCGTCAGGGTTAAATGAAATGTCCGACGAAACACGCGCCCGAGGTAATCGGCATTACAGTGCAGCGATTTTGCCAGCAGCGAGGTGGAGAGCGGTAAATGAAACTGCGTGCGAATAAGCTGTTTTGCCTTCCAGGCCAGAGCTGCACCGGCCTCATCGGGGCGGTCCTCATACCCTGCTGAGAGGGATATTTGCTGCAAAATCAGTAGTAAAAGCATTTCCAGCGCTACGCTGCGCTGTAATTTTTCCTGCTCGCTGAGGAACTGGCGAAAAAGCGCAATCACCGACGGGACATCCCTCACGCAGCAGTGTTGTTCAATGGTCAGCGGAGAAGCCTCCGGCAAAGCAGAAGGCCCAGGTTTCACCTCAAAATGCAGCCAGTAGAATCGCAGATCGGCCGGAAAATCTTCTGTACCCACATGCCGCCGCTTCGGCCAGAGCAATAAACTCTCCCCCGCCTTCACCTCAAAAAGACGGTTCTCCTCCTGGATCGTTAATGTCCCCTTTTCGACGAAAATGATTTCCCACGACGTTAATTTACGCGCCGGGTGGCGACCCACGCCCCGCGAAATAAACAATCCGCCGTTTTGCACTTTAATCGGAAGCGCTATGGATAATTCGAGCATGGATATTCACCATTCCGCTTTTATTGCCGCATTTAATTGACTTATCCATTGATTATTAACAATTAACGTTATAGCTGCCCGATCAAACTCACACTTTCTTCATCAGGTCGGAATCGTCATCTTTTTATACTTTTCCCTTCCCTTGTTGCCCTTTTCGTTCAGTGCAGAATGAATGAGGTACCTTGCACAAATACGATAAAAATCGATTACCGAGGAGTTATCTCATGACTTCCACACCGATTACCGAGTCTGACGTTGCACAACGGGTGAGAGAAGAACGTTTGTCCGTTCGCGAAAAAATTGGCTACGGCCTGGGCGACGCGGGCGGCACGGTCATTACCTGTCTGATAATGAATTTCCTGACCTTTTTCTATACCGATATTTTTGGCCTGACCCCGGCGCTTGTCGGCACGCTGTTTATTGCCCTGCGCGTATTTGACGCGATTTCTGACCCTGTCATGGGCGTGATTGCTGACCGCACCCAAAGCCGATGGGGGCGTTTTCGTCCCTGGCAGCTGTGGGTGGCATTCCCTATTGGCATTATCGGCGTGCTGACCTTCACCGTACCTGAAGCCAGCATGGGCGTGAAAATTGCGTGGGCATTCGGCACCTACCTGCTGCTGTCCGTCGGCTATACCGCCATCAACGTGCCCTACTGTGCGCTGATCAACACCATGACCACCCGCCACAGCGAGGTCATATCCTGCCAGTCATGGCGCTTTGTGCTGTGCGGCGTTGCGGGATTTTTGGTCTCCGTCGGCCTGCCGTGGCTGGTGGCAGCGCTGGGGCAAGGCAACGCCGCCCGGGGTTATCAGCTGGGCGTTGGCGTCCTGTGCACCCTCGCCGTGGTGATGTTTCTCTGCTGCTTCTTCTGGGTCCGTGAACGCGTCCCACTGGCGCTGATGGGTAAATTCACCCTGCGCGAACACCTGGCAGGGCTGCGTAAAAATGACCAGCTGCTGCTGATGCTGGTGATGTCGTTTTTGCTGATCAACGTCTTCAATATCCGTGGCGGCGGATACATGTACTTCATCACCTATGTGCTTCAGGGCAGCACCGCCTACACCTCGCTGTTTTTCACCATGGTGACCTTCGCAGCGATCCTTGGGGCGGTGATCGTCAGCCCCCTCTCTCGCCGTATTGATACGGTCAAACTCTACTACTACACCAACCTGGTGCTCGCCGCGATCGCGGCTGGCATGTGGTTCCTGCCCGGCGGCCCGGCGCATCAGACGCTATGGCTGATCGTAATTCTGAGTAACGGCGTCATCCTGGGCTTTACCCTGCCGCTGCACTTCTCGCTGATGGCTTTTGCCGACGACTACGGCGAGTGGAAGACCGGCGTGCGATCGTCGGGCATGAACTTCGCCTTCAACCTGTTTTTCATCAAGCTGGCGTGGGCCTCCAGCGCCGGGATCATCAGCCTGGTGTTTATCGCCGTCGCCTATCAGCCGGGAGCGGGTAACCAGACGCCCGCCTCGCTGCAGGGCATTACCGCCATGGAGACGCTGCTCCCTGCCCTTTTCCACCTGCTGCTGGCGGTCTCAATCCGCTGGTGCAGACTCAACAATCCTATGATGTCGCGCATTGCCACCGATTTGCGCCAGCGTCATGTACCGTCCTGAGGAGAACGTGATGTCCATAATGGAAGCCGACCTGCATAACCTGAAAATCAACGATCCGTTTCTTGGCCAGTATCAGCGGCTGGTGCGTGATGTGGTCATCCCCTATCAGTGGGATGCGCTCAACGATCGCGTGGCAGAAGCCGAGCCCAGTCATGCCATCACCAACTTCCGCATTGCGGCAGGTCTTGAAGAAGGTGAGTTCTACGGCATGGTCTTTCAGGACAGTGACGTGGCGAAATGGCTGGAAGCCGTGGCGTGGTCGCTGTGTCAGAAACCCGATGCTGAACTGGAAAAAACCGCCGATGAGGTGATTGAACTGATCGCCGCGGCGCAGTGTGAAGATGGGTATCTCAATACGTACTTCACCGTCAAAGCGCCCGACGAACGCTGGACAAATCTGGCCGAGTGCCACGAGCTTTACTGCGCGGGGCATATGATCGAAGCTGGCGTGGCGTATTTTCAGGGCACCGGAAAACGCCGACTGCTGGAGGTGGTGTGTAAACTGGCAGATCATATCGACACCGTTTTCGGCCCCCGGGAAGGCCAGCTTCACGGCTATCCGGGCCACCCGGAAATCGAACTGGCCCTGATGCGGTTGTACGACGTTACTCAGGAGCCACGCTACCTGAACCTGGTGAAATACTTCATCGAGGCGCGCGGTACGCAGCCTCACTTCTATGATATCGAATACGAGAAGCGCGGCAGAACATCGTACTGGCACACCTACGGCCCGGCATGGATGGTCAAGGACAAAGCTTACAGCCAGGCGCATCAACCGCTTGCTGAACAACAAACAGCGATTGGCCATGCAGTGCGTTTTGTCTACCTGATGGCGGGTATGGCACACCTGGCCCGTCTGAGCAAAGACGACGCAAAACGTCAGGACTGCTTACGCCTGTGGAACAACATGGCGCAGCGCCAGTTGTACATTACCGGCGGGATTGGTTCGCAAAGTAGCGGTGAAGCCTTCAGCAGCGATTACGATCTGCCCAACGATACGGTGTATGCCGAAAGCTGCGCCTCGATTGGCCTGATGATGTTTGCCCGTCGGATGCTGGAGATGGAAGCGGATAGCCGCTACGCCGACGTGATGGAGCGCGCCCTGTACAACACGGTGCTGGGCGGCATGGCGCTGGACGGTAAGCATTTCTTCTATGTTAACCCGCTGGAAGTGCACCCCAGGACGCTGGCCTTTAACCACATCTACGACCACGTCAAACCGGTTCGTCAGCGCTGGTTCGGCTGCGCCTGTTGCCCGCCGAATATCGCCCGCGTGCTGACGTCGCTGGGGCATTACATTTACACCGTTCGCCCGGATGCGCTTTTCATTAATCTCTACGTAGGGAATGAGGTCACCATCCCTGTGGGCGATGAGACGCTTAAGCTGCGGATCAGCGGTAATTATCCGTGGCAGGAAGAGGTCAACATTGAGATCGCCTCGCCCGTACCGGTAACGCACACCCTGGCCCTGCGACTGCCGGACTGGTGCGCAAATCCTCACGTGTCGCTGAACGGAGAAGGCATGACGGGCGAGGTATCACGGGGCTATCTTCACCTCACCCGTCGCTGGCAGGAGGGCGATACGCTCACGCTAACCTTACCGATGCCGGTCCGCCGCGTGTACGGTCACCCACAGGTTCGTCAGCAGGCCGGAAAGGTCGCGCTGCAGCGCGGTCCGCTGGTCTACTGCCTTGAAGAAGCCGACAATGGCGCCAACCTGCATAATCTTGCCCTGCCTGCCGACAGTGAATTCCGGGTTTTCGAGGGTAAAGGAATTTTCGCTCATAAGATGCTGATTCAGGCGGAAGGTGTCACGCATGACGCCGCAGAAGCGGGATCGGAGGCGTTATGGCAATACGACCGTCCTGCGGTGCAACGTCAACCCAAAACGTTGACCTTTATTCCGTGGTTTAGCTGGGCTAACCGGGGAGAAGGGGAAATGCGCATTTGGGTGGATGAGGACTGAATATCTGCGGCCTGATGCCCTCACCCTAACCCTCTCCCACGGGAGAGGGATCGTTAAGGCAGCACGCGACGCGCTGCCTCAGCAAGAAAAGCGCTTCGGTTACTAAACTGCGGATGCTCATTCACAAAAGAATCAATTTTCACCAGCAATCGACGAGGCAGGGTGATATTGATACGCTCGGCCTTACCGTCGAATTGCTTCATATTGATATCTACAAGCAACCATTGTCCGCCGATAAAATCACCCGGTGTGGCTTCAAGATGTGCTTCAACATTGCCAGGGAGAGGTAACTCTTCATCCATTTCAAATAGCGCTTCGAAGTGAGCTGTCAGTGCATCACGTGCATCCTGAAAAGCATCATCCAGAGAATTGCCGGCAAAAAAACAACCAGGAACGTCAGGAAAAAAACCGCTGGCGCTACCGTCGGGATCAGAATGAATGTAAGCCGGATAAAACATAACTACTCCTGATACCAGTGTTTGATTCCCGCCTGCCGCCAGATTTGCGCGAGGGTGCCGGGTTTAATTTTCTTTTAAGAATTATACACATGATACACACGCTTTTTGATGGATCGGATCACGTTAGCGTATCAGAAATATTAATGAGGAAGTCATTACGGTAAAGAAAAACGGTAAATCAGTGCTATCAAATAATGCCCGGCGGCGCTTCGCTTGCACGGGCCTACGTAAAACTAAGATGGCAGTCCACGTAGGCCGGGTAAGGCTAAGCCGCCACCCGGCTTTACAGCATCAGAAGCGCCAGCTCAGCCCGGTCATCAGCGCGAAGCTGTCGTCGCGGTCGATCATCGGGCTGTTCTTCACGTCGTCAGGCAATACGGTATAAACCGCGCTGGCGTTAAGGAACAGGTTCTGGGTTAACTGATATTTTGCCGCCAGACCCACGTATGGCGTCCAGCTGTCACCGGCGGCGTATTCATTCAGACCCGAGCGGCGAGACTCGCTGCCGGAAACCCCGTAGTAGTAGTCGTTATAGCTCTCGTCACTGTAGAAAATGCCCACAGATGGCGTCAGCGTGAGGCGTTCCATGCGGATGGGGCGGAAGTACGAAATCTCACCGACTACGCCACCGCTTTCATCCATCGCATCGCCGGAAACGGCCACTTTCAGCGAGCCCCAATTTTCATGGCGGTAATAGGCGCCCCCCAGGAAAGCAGACGCTTTACGCTCATCCAGATGTTTCATCTGAGGGTCGTCGTTATCGTCGGGATCAAAATGCAGCGGCATCCACGACGCGGTCAGGCTAAATTCATTTTTTTCGTCTTTCCACAGGATCCATCCACCTGTGGTCTGGCGCACATAGAATCGGTCACCTTCATAGCTAATTAACGGAACCGCGGTGGTATTTTCATTATACCCTTTATAAGGTGACTCATTAAATACAGCCCCCGCGCCAAGTGAAAAGTCACCGGCCATTGCGGATGAGGTCGCAAATAACGTGGCAGCGATGAGTAAATTGTTTTTAATAGTCATTCCATGTAATCCATTTAAACGCCGAACAAGCGAGGCGAATAATAATGGTTACAAATTTGCGTATGCAACGCCGCTGTTTATATAATATTATATATAAAATCATATAGATGGGT
Source organism: Enterobacter cloacae complex sp. 382A5 (assembly GCF_050031095.1). Lineage (NCBI taxonomy): Bacteria > Pseudomonadati > Pseudomonadota > Gammaproteobacteria > Enterobacterales > Enterobacteriaceae > Enterobacter > Enterobacter cloacae complex sp. 382A5. The sequence continues at coordinate 176,364 of NZ_JBLGVK010000001.1, read as the reverse complement.
GGGCATGATGAATAAATTACAACTAAAACCCCGTGAATTAAAAATAATTTCCGTCATCGCCGCCACCCACAGCATTGGCGACGCCGCCGCCCTGCTGGGCATGGCACAGGCCAACGTCAGTAAATATCTCTCTGATTTTGAAACACGAGTCGGTCTCAAGGTCTTTGAACGCACCACCCGTCAGCTTGCGCTAACGCAGTTTGGTGAGGCCTTGCTTCCTTACGTGAACGCCACGCTGGATAAAAATAGTCAGCTTATTAATTTTATTGCCGATTATAAGCATGAAAAGCGTGGAAAGGTGACGATTTACGCCCCGACAGGCATCGTGACCTATCTCTCTCGTCATGTGATCCACCAGATAAAAGATATTGGCGATATTCGTATTTCGCTGAAAACATACAATCTGGATCGCAATGAATTTTCTGAGGGGGTGACCTTTCCGGATGACTGCGATATTTTAATTACCTATGCTCAGCCGAAAGATGAAAGTCTGGTCGCAAGTGTATTAACCCAATATTCCGTTACCGCCTTCGCGACCGAAGAGTATTTAAATCAGCACCCGTTAAACGGCCCGGAAGATTTAATTCATCACTCCTGTATTTTAATCGACTCCATGCTGGTGGATGATGCTAACATCTGGCGGTTCCGCGTTCATGGCAGTGATGATGTACAGGATTACCGGGTTACCGGGAATTATATTTGCGACAATACGCAAACTGCCCTGGAGCTGGCGAGGAATAATCTCGGTATCGTCTTTGCGCCGAAAGAGAGCCTGAGAAAAGAGTTAAAAAACGGTTCACTGGTTCCCTGCTTCCCGCATCAGGAAGAGTGGTGGCTGGATCTGACGGCCATCTTCCGCAAGCGTGAATACCAGCCATGGCGCGTGCAATATGTTCTGGATGGCGTCCTGAATAATCTTCGCCAGCAAATAGCTCAGGCCGCCCACGGACGGCCTGAGCTGGATGACTAGAACAGCCCCAGCGGTTTATCGGAGTAGCTGACCAGCAGGCATTTCGTCTGCTGATAATGCTCCAGCATCATTTTGTGCGTTTCACGCCCGATGCCTGACTGCTTATAGCCCCCAAAGGCCGCGTGCGCCGGGTAGGCGTGATAACAGTTGGTCCATACGCGTCCGGCCTGGATCCCCCGGCCCATTTTATACGCCAGATTGCCGTTGCGGCTCCAGACGCCCGCCCCCAGGCCATACGGCGTATCGTTAGCAATCTCCAGCGCCTCCTCCATCGTTTTGAAGGTGGTCACGGCCAGCACCGGTCCGAAAATTTCCTCCTGGAAAACGCGCATGTTGTTTTTGCCAGACAGAATGGTCGGCTCAAGGTAATACCCTTCCTGCAGATCGCCGCCGAGCACTTTACGGCGTCCACCGGTCAGGACATCCGCCCCTTCTTTTTTGCCGATATCAATGTAATTAAGGATGGTTTCCAGCTGTCCATGCGACACCTGCGCGCCCATCTGCGTCACGTTATCTAGCGGGTTACCGCTGCGGATCGACTCCACGCGGCGAATGGCCCGTTCCATAAAGCGCTCATAGATGGACTCCTGCACCAGCGCGCGGCTTGGGCAGGTGCAGACTTCGCCCTGGTTAAAGGCAAACAGCGCAAACCCTTCCAGCGCTTTATCGAAGAAGGCGTCCTCTTCCGCCATTACGTCCTCGAAGAAGATGTTTGGGGATTTTCCGCCCAGCTCCAGCGTCACCGGAATGATGTTCTGGGTGGCGTACTGCATGATCTGCTGACCCACTTCCGTCGAGCCGGTAAACGCCACTTTGGCGATGCGTTTTGAGGTCGCCAGATATTCCCCAATCTCCCCCCCGGCCCCGTTGACCACGTTAATCACCCCCGGGGGCAGCAGGTCACCGATAATGTCCATCAGCAGCAGTACTGAAAGCGGCGTTAAGCGGGCCGGTTTCAGCACAATGCAGTTCCCGGCCGCCAGCGCGGGCGCCATTTTCCAGCTCGCCATCAGCAACGGGAAGTTCCACGGGATAATCTGCCCCACCACGCCCAGCGGTTCGTGGAAGTGATACGCCACGGTGTCGCTATCGACTTCACTGATTCCCCCCTCCTGAGCACGAATACAGGAGGCAAAATAGCGAAAGTGGTCAATCGCCAGCGGCACATCGGCCGCCATCGTTTCACGGATCGGCTTGCCGTTATCCCAGGTTTCTGCCGTCGCCAGCAGCTCAAGATTTTGCTCCATCCGGTCGGCAATTTTGAACAGGATCGCCGCCCTGTCCTGCACGGAAGTCTGTCCCCATTTATCTTTGGCTTTATGCGCCGCATCCAGCGCCAGATCGATATCGCGCTTGCCTGAGCTGGCTATCTCGCACAGCGGCTGGCCGGTGACGGGAGTCAGGTTGGAATAGTATTCGCCGTCGACGGGTGCCACCCAGTCGCCGCCAATAAAGTTGTCATAACGGGGTTTTAGCTTGAGAGGGAAACCGTACTCGCCTGGCTGAATGCGTGAAGAGGGAGGATTGTTTGTCATGACCGTCTCCTTGCTGTTGGTGTACAACAAGGGTAGTACCGGCTGGTGATTTTATCGCCAGCCGGGAGTGTTGTTTACGACAGGGGTCACGCTGTTTCTGGAAAGAGCAACGAATCCCGTAATAAATGGTCGTTACCGCGACGGCGGGTAAAACCGATGCGGTTGAAATATTCCAGGATCTGAATGGCAAGCTTTCGCCCCACGTTCAGACGATCGCGGAAATCAGCCGCACAGGTGGAGCCTCGCGCCTGATCCAGTTCGCGGATCAGGCTGGCAAACGCGACGATACGATCGTTGCGGTAATAACGATCTTTCACGATCGCAACGATGAGCCCCTGCTGCGCGGCATGGCGCAATACCTGGCGCATCACCTGCTCGTCGGTATTCGTTTCACGGGCGAGATCGCGAACCCACCAGGGCTCATCGCCAAACAGAGGGGCCGCTTTTTGCCAGATTGCCTCTTGCTCTGCGGTGAATCCGGCTTTGTGTTCCGGCAGATGCAGCCAGCCGTGGTGGCTTTTGATCACGCCGCTTTCACGCATGTTTTCTATCAGCAACAGCACCAGCGCATCGTCTTCCATTGGCAGCGCCATACGACGCAGGCGCTCGCGCCCCGGGCCAGGCTCATCCTGATGCTGTTCATGGTAGGTGGCGAGCGTGTTTAACACCTTACGCTGCCAGCACGCCGCAACCGGCGCGTTCAGCAGGTTATTACCGGCCTGGATAAATCCCGGCTGCTGGGTCAGCGGGAGTAGGCCTTCGTTGCTGAGCTGTCGTGCCCAGGCGAAGTCGGTCAGGTTCACCGCACCGCGTTCAAGATGCACCTCCAGCGCAGCCTTGTCGTTACTGGCCTGCGCCAGTGCCGACAGCCACTGCAAATACTCCGGTTTACGCTTCCCGCGACGCGGCGGGTTGAGCGTCACCACCCGCGCCCCGGCCAGCGTTTCTCGCGCCGAAATATCACGCAGCACCAGACGGTCATTATCTGCCAGCCAGAGTGGCGTATCGAAAACCAGTTCAGCGAGATCGTTTTCCAGCAGCGACACGCGCCCGGTGATATGGCTGGCCGCATGGTGGATATGCAGCGGCTGCCACTGACTGAGCGGGATATGCGTCTGCAGGGAGACAATCACCCGCTCAGACGGTTCTGGCGGCGCCTCAGACAGCAGCCAGTCGCCGCGGTTTAGCTGCGCTTTCTCCGCATCGCCGGCAATATTGAGGGCGATACGCTGCCCGGCATGGGCATGATCAACGGGCTGGTTTTGTGCATGCAACCCACGCACCCGCATCAGCTTGTTAATACCCGTCAGCCATACGGTATCGCCCACCTTCACTTCTCCACTCAGGGCAGTACCGGTCACCACCAGACCCGCACCTTTAACGGTAAACGCCCTGTCGATGGCCAGACGAAAGCGATGATGGCTGGCATGTTCCCGCGACGAAAGCTGCTGCAAATGGTGGCGAAGTGCGTCGATCCCGCGCCCTTCTGTGGCGACTGTTTCAAACAGCGCAGCATCGGTAAAGCCATATTCGCGCAACGTGGCCTGCACCGCCTCGCGCACTTCGTTAATACGCGTCGCGTCCACACGATCGGCTTTGGTCAGCGCCACGGTTAGCTGTGGGTTGCCCGTCAACTGCAGGATCGCCAGGTGTTCACGCGTTTGCGCCATAACGCCGTCATCACATGCCACCACCAGCAGGGCATGGTCAATACCTCCGACCCCCGCCAGCATGTTGGAAAGAAACTTTTCGTGTCCGGGGACGTCAATAAAGCCCAGCACGCGGCCATCGGGCTGCGGCCAGTAGGCATAACCCAGATCGATGGTCATACCGCGCTTTTTCTCTTCCGGCAGGCGATCGGCATTCACGCCCGTGATGGCCTGCAACAAGGTGGTTTTTCCGTGGTCAACATGACCGGCGGTGGCAATAATCATTTCAACAGCATCTCCAGAAATCGCTCTTCATCTTCAAGACAGCGTAGATCCAGCCACATTCGGCCATCGTAAATTCGCCCGATAACCGGCGTTGGCAGGGCACGCCAGCGCGCAGAGAGCGCGTCAAGCCTGCTGCCGCGGCCATCGCGCGGGGTGAAGGTCAGGGCCGCGCTGGGCAGCCGATCCACCGGTAACGAGCCACTGCCAATTTGCGACTGGCAGGGCTCAATGCGCACGTCGAAATCGGCGTAATGCGACGCGACATTCGGCAACAGTAACTCGGCCTGCGCGCGAATCGAGGCGGCATCACGCGTTAACAGACGCAGCGTTGGCAGGCGTTCCGCCAGTTTCTCCGGGTGGAGATAGAGCCGCAGCGTCGCGTCCAGCGCGGCAAGCGTCATTTTATCGGCACGCAGGGCGCGCTTCAGCGGATGCTGCTGCAGTTTCGCAATCAATTCACGCTTACCGACGATGATCCCGGCCTGCGGCCCGCCCAGCAGCTTATCACCGGAAAAACTGACCAGGCTAACGCCCGCCGCAATCATCTCCTGCACCATCGGCTCTTTCGGCAGACCATACTGGCTCAGATCCACCAGCGAGCCGCTGCCGAGATCGGCAACGACCGGCACATTCAGCTCCTGGCCTATCGCCGCTAGCTCGGCCTCTTCAACGGCTTTAGTGAACCCTTCGATATGATAATTACTGGTGTGGACCTTCATCAGCAGGGCGGTGTTTTCATTAACCGCCGCACGGTAATCTTTCGCATGGGTCCGGTTAGTGGTACCCACTTCATGCAGGGTACAGCCCGCCTGGCGCATCACGTCCGGGATGCGAAACGCGCCGCCAATCTCCACCAGTTCGCCGCGCGAGACGACCACCTCTTTGCCGCTGGCGGTCGCTGCCAGCATCAACAGGACCGCCGCCGCGTTGTTATTCACAATGCAGGCATCTTCAGCACCGGTGAGCTGACAAAGCAGATCCGCCAGGGCCCGATCACGATGCCCGCGTCCTGCACCGTCGAGATCGTACTCCAGCGTGACAGGCGAACGCATGGCCTGCGTTACGGCATCTACCGCCTCTTCCGCCTGTTGCGCACGCCCGAGATTGGTATGCAGGACAGTCCCCGTCAGGTTAATCACCGGGCGCAACGCGCTTTGCCCTTTCTCAACCAGCCTCTGTTCCAGCTCCTGCTCCCACGCCACGCACCAGCCGGGCAAGGCATTTTCTGCCTGAATATGGCGCCGGGCCTCGTCCTGAAGCAGACGTAACATCTCAACCGTCGCGGTATGGCCGAACCGCTCGACAGCGGAATGAATAAGGGGTTCACGAAGGAGTCGGTCGGTAGCGGGGATCTGGCTGTACAGGGAGTGATGAGTAGTCATGAAAGCGCCTGGCGAGTAAATATCATCCCCCCTCCCGACGGGAGAGGGAGTTAACATGTGGAGGGATTGTACCGCCTCCTGACGCGAAGTGTTATAACCCGCGTCAAGCCTTTGGCGGTTCGGTACGGGCGAAGCTCTCGCGCTGGAAGAGCGTTTCGGCGAGCTTCACCAGCAGCGGACGGTCGACGCACCAGCCAGGGGAGACGCGACGAAAGTTGAGATAACCAATGGCGCAGGCGATAGCGATCGTCGCCAGATTCAGGCTATCCGTTGCTATTTTGCCCTCCTGGATGAGCTGCTCGCACCTGTCCAGGCTGCGGCTGATTTTCTCACGCTGGCGCAGCAGCTCCGTTTCCGACTGCTGAGCAACGGGCCTTGCCTGCTCGCGCACGGAAGTTAACGCCGCATCCATGATGCCATCGGCCAGCGCTTCAATTTGCTTCACTGCCAGGGCCGCCTTCGGATCTGCCGGTAACATGGCTGGCACAACGCCGAGCAGTTCGATGTACTCAGCGATAATCGGGGAATCAAACCAGTATTCGCCCTCGTCCGTTACCAGCGCCGGGACTTTCCCCAGCGGGTTGTACTGCGCAACGCCGTTTTCGGCGTTATAGGGCTGTTCATTAACGAATTCAAATTCAATCCCTTTCTCCAGCAGGAGAATCGAGATCTTTCGCACGAAGGGACTGGTGTAGCTGCCGATGAGTTTCATTGCCTGATCCTTGATGCCAGAAAAAGTCAGTATGGATCAAGCGCTGAAAAAAGGGCAGGTATGCATGTCGCATTCCTGCCCGGCGAGGATTAATGATCAAGATAGAGATAGTGCATCCAGCTGGTCATGCGCAGCAGGACTTTACGCATCACCGAGACGTGCGCGAAATGGTCGGAATAGACCGCCACCTGCGCGTAAATACCGTCCGGCAACGCATCAACGTCGGCGTTAGGCTCCAGTTCTATCAGCGCCTGCACGCCATCCGTTCCCGGTGTTACCGTTAGCGATTGCAGTGCCCCCTGCGCCTGATATGAGCCCCCTGGCACCACCGGCAGAATGCTGGTGAGCTTGCCGGAGAAGACCTGCCCCGGCAGGGCATTAAACACCACTTCCGCTTCATCGCCCGGCTTCAGACGCAGCAGCGAGTTCTGACGGAACTGGGCCACAATCTGGCGTTTCTGTTCAGGAATAAAGACCATGACCGGGCGCAGCGGCAGCGCGGCGGCATACGTTCCCGGGCGAATCAGCACCTGGGTGATGTAGCCATTGCTCGGCGCACGCACCACGGTCTGATCCAGGTTGTATTTGGCTTCGGCCAGCTGGGCGCGTAAAGAGGCAATCTGCGACTGTTCGCCGTTCACCATGCTGTCTAACTGGCTTTTGATCTGCGTCTGTTCCGCCACTGAGCCTTTTACCAGCGCGTCCTGAGCCAGATAGTTCTGCCGCGCGTTGTCGATATCGCTCTCAGAGAACGGGTTTACCTTCGCCTGGCTGCCTTTGAGATAGCGCTGGTAATCTTTATACAGACGGTCCCGCTCGGCGGACACGCGCGTGGTGTTGGCTACTGCTTCCGACAGTTGCGCTTTGAGCACGTCGATATTGTGCGTCGCGGTCACCAGGTCGGCCTGCAGTCTGTCGACCCGTGCCTGATAGCGGCCCGGGTCAAGTTTAAATAACACTTCGCCTTTTTTAATAAGCTGGTTATTTTTATCAGTGACTTCGCTGACCACGCCGGTCACCTGCGGCGTAATCGGAATGGAAATAACCGCTTTTTGCGCCGTAAACGTATACGGGTGGTTATAGTTCATTAATAAAATGAGGCCCGCCACAATAAATACCCCACCTAATGTGGCGGTGGCGAGCGTCCACTGGTTGACCGGAATACGGAATATTTTAAAAATCGCCCAGGCAAACGCCACGTAGGTCAAAATAATCAACAGATCCATAATTAGCGCTCCAGCGTTTTCGTATCAGCAGTGGGCTGTACCGCGGCCAGCTTTTGTTCTAATTCGGCCACGCGTTTGGCCAGCGCATCCATACCCGGCACCTCATCAGGTTTGGTGATGTGGTTTTGCATGCCCCAACCGCGATCTTCCCGGTACAGAGTGGCCCAGATCCACAGGAACGGCCAGATGGCATGGAGCGTAAACAGGCTAATCCAGCCCGCCGTGTGGATTGCATCGGCATGGGGATGATTACGCTTTTTGGCCATGTTATAGGGGATGTCATGAATGGCGATGATTCCGTAAAACAGAACCAGAAAAACAAAAATCAATACGCCCAGCGCAAAATAGTTGAGAAACATATTCTCCTCACTTAAACAACGTCAACTCATTAAATTAATAAAACAGTACGCAACCTAATTAATTTATTTTTAAACATAAAAGGTAGACTGGTTATTTCAGAGCCGGGGAGTATCGGTTTTTATAATATCTCCATGCAAGTTTATAAACGTGTCAAAATATATCCTGAATAATAATATACTTAACCTTACATTATGAGCGTAATCCACGTTTTCGCTTTTCGCCATACCACACATGAAAAGTGGTTTTTTAGCTTTGCGCGTTGCCCAGAGCCATCGTGACGCTCATTCGTCAGGCAGAATTTGCCGCCGATCACAGCCGGAGAAATCCGTATAAAAATTTTTTGTGAATTAAATCACAACTCAGAAACAAACTCGCGACAACTAAATGTGACACATATCACAAAAACAGGGGTGTTTTGCCGATTTTCTCCCCATTGTGTTTTTTTTAGACTGTGGTTTTGTGATTCAGATCACCTCTTTTCCCGCCACACCCCCTGCATTTACGTGATTGTGATCACACAATTTTTCGCTGTCTGGACAGTTGAACGATTCAGTGCCAGATTTCACAGCATCAGAACAGGGCCCGGCTACCTCTGCCGCCTCATTAACAATAAACCTCGGGCCGCAAGCCTAAGCGTAAACAGAAGAAGGGGTGTTTTATGTCATCCGATTTCAAGATCAAAGTTCAAAGCTTTGGTCGTTTCCTCAGCAATATGGTGATGCCAAATATCGGCGCGTTTATCGCGTGGGGCATCATCACTGCATTATTCATTCCGACAGGGTGGTTGCCTAACGAAACGCTGGCGAAACTTGTTGGCCCAATGATTACTTACCTGCTGCCGCTGCTCATCGGTTATACCGGTGGTCGTCTGGTGGGCGGTGACCGTGGTGGCGTAGTGGGTGCCATCACAACCATGGGTGTTATCGTCGGTGCGGATATGCCGATGTTCCTCGGTGCGATGATCGCCGGTCCTCTGGGTGGCTGGGCGATTAAGAAATTCGACGTTTGGGTTGATGGCAAAATCAAATCCGGCTTCGAGATGCTGGTGAACAACTTCTCTGCGGGCATCATCGGTATGATCCTCGCGATTCTGGCGTTCCTCGGCATTGGCCCGGCAGTTGAAGTCCTGTCCAAGATTCTGGCGGCGGGCGTTAACTTCATGGTGGCGCACGACATGCTGCCTCTGGCGTCTATCTTTGTTGAACCGGCGAAAATCCTGTTCCTGAACAACGCCATTAACCACGGTATCTTCTCACCGCTGGGTATTCAGCAGTCTCATGACCTCGGCAAGTCCATCTTCTTCCTGATTGAAGCGAACCCGGGTCCGGGTATGGGCGTTCTGCTGGCGTACATGTTCTTTGGTCGCGGCAGCGCGAAGCAGTCTGCTGGCGGTGCGGCTATCATTCACTTCCTGGGCGGTATTCACGAAATTTACTTCCCGTACGTGCTGATGAACCCACGTCTGATCCTGGCCGTTATCCTCGGCGGTATGACCGGTGTGTTCACTCTGAGCGTGCTGAACGGTGGTCTGGTTTCTCCGGCGTCTCCGGGCTCTATCCTGGCGGTACTGGCGATGACGCCGAAAGGTGCCTATTTTGCTAACATCGCGGCTATCTGTGCGGCAATGGCAGTCTCCTTCGTGGTCGCTTCTATCCTGCTGAAAACCAGCAAAGTGAAAGAAGATGACGATATCGAAGCGGCCACCCGTCGTATGCACGACATGAAAGCCGAGTCCAAAGGCGCAACGCCGCTGTCAGCGGGTGATGTTTCTAACGACCTGAGCCACGTGCGTAAAATCATCGTTGCCTGTGATGCCGGTATGGGTTCCAGCGCAATGGGTGCCGGCGTGCTGCGTAAGAAAGTGCAGGATGCAGGCCTGACCAATATCTCAGTGACCAACAGCGCCATTAACAGCCTGCCACCGGATGTTGACCTGGTGATTACGCACCGTGACCTGACCGAACGCGCCATGCGCCAGGTACCGCAGGCACAGCATATTTCGCTGACCAACTTCCTCGACAGCGGCCTGTACACCAGCCTGACTGAACGTCTGGTGGCCGCACAGCGTCACGAAGACAACGAAGTGAAAGTGCGGACCAGCCTGCAGGACAGCTTTGACGAGAGCAATGCTCACCTGTTTAAGCTGGGCGCGGAGAATATCTTCCTCGGTCGTACCGCGAGCACCAAAGAAGAGGCAATTCGCTTTGCCGGTGAGCAGCTGGTGAAAGGCGGCTACGTTCAGCCTGAATATGTCGACGCGATGCTGGAACGCGAAAAACTGACGCCAACCTACCTGGGCGAATCCATCGCGGTGCCGCACGGTACGGTGGAAGCGAAAGACCGCGTGCTCAAAACCGGCGTTGTGTTCTGCCAGTATCCTGATGGCGTGCGCTTCGGTGAAGAAGAAGACGACATTGCCCGTCTGGTGATTGGTATCGCCGCTCGCAATAACGAGCACATCCAGGTGATTACCAGCCTGACCAATGCGCTGGATGATGAGTCCGTCATCGAGCGTCTGGCACAGACTGAAAGCGTTGAAGAAGTGCTGGCACTCCTCAACAAATAACAGCGTATCTTCCCTCTCCCCTTAAGGGAGAGGGCTAGGGTGAGGGGTATACGTTCCTCACCCCAGCCCTCTCGGGTAAAAACATTGATAAAGGTTAACACTATGAAAGCATTACATTTTGGCGCAGGTAATATCGGTCGTGGCTTTATCGGCAAACTGCTGGCAGACGCGGGCATTACGCTGACATTCGCCGATGTGAATCAGGTCGTTCTGGATGCCCTGAATGCCCGTCATAGCTACCAGGTACACGTGGTGGGAGAATACGAGCAGGTTGAAACGGTCTCTGGCGTCAACGCGGTAAGCAGCATTGGCGACGATGTTATCGACCTCATCGCCAGCGTTGACCTGGTGACCACCGCAGTGGGCCCGGTGGTACTTGAGCGCATCGCGCCTGCGGTCGCAAAAGGCCTGGCAAAACGTAAAGCGCAGGGCATCGATACCCCGCTGAACATCATTGCCTGTGAAAATATGGTGCGTGGCACCACGCAGTTGAAAGGCCACGTTCTGGCCGCCGTTGCGGACGAAGACAAAGCCTGGGTTGAAGCGCACGTTGGCTTCGTGGATTCTGCCGTTGACCGTATCGTTCCGCCGTCAGAATCTGCAACTAACGACCCGCTGGAAGTGACGGTAGAAACTTTCAGCGAGTGGATCGTGGACAAAACCCAATTTAAAGGCGCGCTGCCGACCATTCCAGGTATGGAATTAACGGATAACCTGATGGCATTTGTGGAACGTAAACTCTTCACGCTGAACACGGGTCATGCTATAACCGCGTACCTCGGAAAATTGGCCGGTCATCAGACTATTCGTGATGCGATCCTCGACGAGAAGATCCGCGCGGTGGTAAAAGGGGCAATGGAAGAGAGCGGCGCGGTGCTGATCAAACGCTACGGTTTTGATGCTGATAAACACGCAGCATACATCCAGAAAATCCTCGGTCGTTTTGAAAACCCGTATCTGAAAGATGACGTTGAGCGCGTGGGCCGCCAGCCATTGCGTAAGCTGAGCGCGGGCGATCGCCTGATTAAGCCGCTGCTGGGTACGCTGGAATACGGCCTGCCGCACGCCAACCTGGTGAAAGGGATTGCCGCCGCGATGCACTACCGCAGCGAGCAGGATCCGCAGGCGCAGGAGCTGGCTCAGCTGATTGATGACCAGGGCGCACAGGCTGCGCTGGCGCAGATTTCCGGTCTGGACGCCAACAGCGACGTGGTTGCGGAGGCGGTTAACGCATATAACGCAACCAAATGATGCACAGTGAGGCGCAGGTGATCCTGCGCCCTGATTACAGATTGTCAGATATGCAGGCAATAATGGAACAAACCCAGGCCTTTGAAAATCGTGTGCTTGAGCGTCTGAATGCTGGCAAAACCGTACGAAGTTTCCTGATTACCGCCGTCGAGTTGTTAACCGAGGCGGTGAATATCCTGGTACTTCAGGTGTTTCGCAAAGACGACTACGCGGTAAAATATGCTGTAGAACCGTTACTGGACGGCGACGGACCGCTGGGCGATTTATCCGTGCGTCTGAAGCTGATTTATGGTCTTGGCGTGCTGAACCGGCAAGAGTATGAAGATGCGGAGCTATTGATGGCGCTGCGCGAAGAGCTCAATCATGACGGTAATGAGTACACCTTTACCGATGACGAGATCCTTGGCCCCTTCGGCGAGCTGCATTGCGTTACCGCGCTCCCCCCTGCCCCCCATTTTGATAACAGCGACCCGGAACTGTACGCCATGCAAAAGCTGCGTTATCAACAGGTTGTCCGTTCCACGATGGTTCTTTCCCTGACTGAGCTGATTTCCCGAATCAGCTTAAAAAAAGCGTTTCAGAAGTAAGCCTGCTCACATTGGTGTATCCTTCCCTCTAAATTCCCCGTTTTCAGAGTTATTTGTCATGAAAGAAGTCGAAAAGAACGAAATTAAACGCCTGAGCGACCGCCTGGATCTGATCCGCCATCAGATGGCCGGTCTCTCGCTGGTAGACTCCGCCGAGAAGTACGCCGAGCTTGAGAAAGAGACCGCGAAGCTGGAAGCGGAGATCGAGCGCCTGCGCGAAGTGAAAAGCCAGAAGCTGAGTAAAGAAGCGCAGAAGCTGATGAATATGCCGCACCGCCGCGCCATTACCAAAAAAGAGCAGGCCGATATGGGCAAGCTGAAGAAAAGCGTACGGGGTCTGGTGGTGGTCCACCCGATGACCGAGCTTGGCCGCGAGATGGGCCTGAAAGAGATGACGGGTTTTTGTAAGACGGCGTTCTGATAATCCGAAGCTAAATTATCTTGGCCAATGCATTCATAACAAGAATGCATTGGGTTTTTATCTAACTCATTCCATTTTCGATTCGAATAAAGTTTATCTGTCATATCAAACTCCTTCCATGAGTAAGCACAGCCATTACAAGCATTGCAACCACAAAACTCAAAATTGGTGATAAGGCTAGCCGCAATAAATGGACAGATTTGCTTTTAATTTAACCAGCCAAAGAGTATGCTTACCAATAACCATGCAATATGAGTGGTTATTGGCTTTCAACCAACAAATCTGAGGAAATATAATGGACATTAGCACATTGCTTCTGGATTTTAGGATAACCTCACACTGCAATCTCGGATGTGATCTATGCTTCCGTAACCCTGGAATTAACGACTCCCCTCTCTCCAGCGCCCTTAATGTCATTGAACGTATGTATAAAATAGGTTTCCGTCGTATTGGTTTTACAGGTGGTGAACCGACGTCAAGAGCGGACTACATTGATTTAATTGAATATGCGAAACAGATGGGTTTTATGACCTATCTCTCAACCGTCGGACATCGCTTTACGATAGATCATGAGCGTTTAAATTCGATTCTGGACTGGGTGGGGATACCGATTGATGGTATAGATAAACTGGTCAATGCAGATATTCGCAGTGATAAAATGAGTAATCAGCACAGAGTTGTAAAAAATATATTATCATGGCTTCCAAATAACAATCAGATTAATATCAAACTTACCACTGTAGTTTCTCAAGCAAATATTAACATACTGGGTGACATCGTTAATTGGGTTGAAAATCTTCCCTATAAAATACAAGCATGGAGATTTTATCAATTTTGCCCTTTGGGTGTAGGAAAAGAAAAAAGGGATAAATTAGAAATTAACACAGAATTGTTTTTATATAAAATGAATATACTTGAAAAGCAACATCCTAATATGCCCATTAGTTGGGCTACTTTCGAAGAGAGAGATAAAGCAAATGTTGTTATGGAACCCAATTTCGACATCATCATACCTGATGGTGAAAAATATACTTTGCTGGGGAATATGCTAACCGACTCACCAGATAAAATCATTCATTCCATTTTTGGAAATAAAGAGATCATGAGGAAATGCGAGAACAACCGATTCTGGCTTGAGAATAGGGAATATACTGCATGAGATATAATTTTCTTTACATGGATCCCTGGTCGGCAGATAAGCAAGTATATAACAAGGACAGATGCCCTCTATATATATGTTTATCAGGTAACTCAGGGGTGGGTAAAAGCACGCTTCTGAAGAAATTGTCTACTCATCTTTTTAAGCAGGATTCATATACAATCGCTGTAGATGAAAAAAGTGTTCACCATTCTCTTCTTCCTTACCTTTTCAATGATACAAAAAACTACGGCTATCTTATTCAGATCAACTTTATGATACAGCGAGCGTTGATCATAAAATCATGGCTGGATAAGGGATACAATCTAATAATGGAGCGTTCCCATATTGAGGATTATATTTTTATTAATTTCATGTTTAAAGCTGGCTATATTAATAGGACTCAGCACGACTCTTACATTCAACTCTGGGAAAGAATAAGTGAATTACTAGCAGAACCCGATATCATAGCTTTCATTGATTATCCAGTAGAGTATTCACTTGCTCACCTAAAGAACGATGAAATGCATGGTATAAGGCCAGAAGAGTTTCCGGATGAGGAGATGAAAATTAAATGGATAACAGGCTGGCATGCAGAATACCAAAATTATATCGAAAATCTTCCAGATCATCTTCGCCAGCGCGTACTAGTTTGTAATCGTCCTGATGATATTGAAGTCTTTTCTGATATGATTATTCAGAAAGCTATTTTTTTAAGGAGATAAAATGCGCCAGAGAGTAATTGTGTGCCCTGTTATCCAAAACAACGGAGAGTATCTGCTCTGTAAAATGGCACCGGACCGTGGAGTTTTTCCAGGACAGTGGGCGCTACCAGGTGGCGGTATTGAACCGGGTGAGACGATGGAAACCGCACTGAGGCGAGAAATCATGGAAGAGTTAGGTGAAGAACTTAATATCACAGACATTCAACCATGGGCATTTCGTGACGATATCCGTACTAAAACGTATCAGGATGGCACTACCGAAGAAATTTACATGATTTATCTTATCTTTGACTGCATGAGTGCTAACCGGAATGTTACCTTCAATGAAGAATTTCAGGAAATAACCTGGGTTAGCCCTGATAAACTTAAAAACATGGACTTAAACGAGGCCACTCTGATTACTTTTTCCCAAAAAGGGCTCATTTAACAGTTGGCTGTTGTTTGACGAACGCGGGGTTAGCTTGGTCACGGCCAGCCCCGCTTCAAAATTGGCCCAACCAATCCCCCCTTTCTTTCTTCCGTGGCTCACAAATCCATTATTTCCGCTCACAAAACCATTGCCAGCCCATAACATCTGGTTAACCATTTGTTGTCATTACCCCTACAACACAACATTGGCAGGACCACTTTTACACAGACTGTGACGCAGAGATGAGCGGAGACTCACCCGCAGCATAGGCTGTCTGGTCCCCAGGAGACCTGCATGAGCCTCTGGCAACAAAACTACGACCCGGCCGGGAATATCTGGCTGTCCAGCCTGATCGCATCGCTGCCGATCCTGTTCTTCTTCTTTGCGCTGATTAAGCTCAAGCTGAAGGGCTACCTCGCCGCGACGTACACCGTCGCCATCGCGCTGCTGGTGGCGCTGTTCTTCTACAAAATGCCGATCGATCGCGCGCTGGCATCCGTTGTCTACGGTTTCTTCTACGGCCTGTGGCCGATTGCGTGGATCATCATTGCCGCAGTGTTTGTCTATAAAATCTCAGTCAAAACCGGGCAGTTCGACATCATCCGCTCGTCGATTCTCTCCATCACGCCGGACCAGCGCCTGCAGATGCTGATTGTTGGCTTCTCCTTCGGGGCGTTTCTGGAAGGGGCGGCAGGGTTTGGTGCGCCGGTGGCAATCACCGCCGCGCTGCTGGTGGGGCTGGGCTTTAATCCGCTCTATGCCGCCGGTCTTTGCCTGATCGTCAACACCGCGCCGGTGGCGTTTGGTGCGATGGGTATTCCGATTCTGGTCGCAGGCCAGGTGACTGGCCTGGACAGCTTCGAAATTGGTCAGATGGTTGGCCGCCAGCTGCCGTTCCTGACCATTATCGTGCTGTTCTGGATCATGGCGATTATGGACGGCTGGCGCGGCGTGAAGGAGACCTGGCCTGCGGTGATGGTGGCGGGCGGTTCGTTCGCGATTGCCCAGTATCTCAGCTCGAACTTCCTTGGCCCGGAGCTGCCGGACATTATCTCTTCCCTGGTGTCGCTGGTCTGTCTGACGCTGTTCCTGAAACGCTGGCAGCCGGTACGTATTTTCCGCTTCGCCGATATGGGCGCGTCGCACGTGGATCAAACCCTGGCGCGTACCGGCTACAGCGCAGGGCAGATCGTTCGCGCCTGGTCACCGTTCCTGTTCCTGACCGCCACCGTAACGCTGTGGAGCATCCCGCCGTTTAAGGCCCTGTTTGCCCCGGGTGGTGCGCTGTACGACATGGTGATTAACATCTCCGTGCCGTTCCTCGACAAGATGGTCGCCCGTATGCCGCCAGTGGTGCACAACGCCACGCCGTACGCGGCAGTGTTTAAGTTTGACTGGTTCTCCGCCACCGGCACGGCCATCCTGTTTGCCGCACTCCTTTCTGTGGTGTGGCTGCGCATGAAACCGGCCGCCGCGGTACAGACCTTTGCGGCGACCATTAAAGAATTGATGCTGCCGATCTACTCCATCGGCATGGTGCTGGCGTTCGCGTTTATCTCAAACTACTCTGGTCTGTCATCAACGCTGGCACTGGCGCTGGCCCATACCGGCCACGCCTTCACCTTCTTCTCGCCGTTCCTCGGCTGGCTGGGGGTATTCCTGACCGGTTCAGATACCTCGTCTAACGCCCTGTTCGCCGCCCTGCAGGCGACGGCGGCTCAGCAGATTGGCGTCTCTGACGTGCTGCTGGTGGCCGCGAATACTACCGGCGGCGTGACCGGGAAGATGATCTCTCCGCAGTCCATCGCCATTGCCTGTGCGGCGGTAGGGCTGGTGGGTAAAGAGTCCGACCTGTTCCGTTTTACCGTGAAACACAGCCTGATATTCACCTGCATGGTCGGGGTGATCACCACCCTGCAGGCCTATGTCTTAACCTGGATGATCCCATGATAGTCATGCCCAGACGCCTGTCCGACGAGATTGCCTCTCGCGTGCGGGCGCTGATTGAAGAACAACAGCTGGAAGCAGGCATGAAATTGCCCGCCGAACGTCAACTCGCCGCCCAGCTTGGCGTGTCGCGCAATTCCCTGCGTGAAGCGCTGGCGACGCTGGTCAGCGAAGGAGTACTGGTAAGCCGTCGCGGCGGCGGCACCTTTGTGCGCTGGCAACATGACGACTGGTCCGAGCAAAACATCGTCCAGCCGCTCAAAACCCTGATGGAGAATGACCCGGACTACAGCTTCGACATCCTCGAAGCCCGTCACGCCATCGAAACCAGTACCGCCTGGCATGCTGCCATGCGGGCAACCGAGGCCGACAAAGAGAAGCTCAGGGCCTGCTTCGACGCCACGCAAAGCAGCGACCCGGATATCGCTTCGCAGGCGGATGTCCGCTTTCACCTGGCGATTGCCGAGGCATCGCACAACGTGGTGCTGCTCCAGACCATGCGCGGTTTTTTCGACCTGCTGCAATCCTCCGTGAAGCAGAGCCGCCAGCGCATGTATCTGGTCCCGCCGGTCTTTGCTCAACTGACCGAACAGCACGAGGCGGTGCTCAACGCCATTCTGGCCGGTGATGCCGAGGCCGCACGCAAGGCGATGATGGCGCATCTGGGCTTCGTCCACACCACCATTAAACGATTTGATGAAGATCAGGCCCGACAGGCGCGTATTACCCGTCTGCCTGGCGAAAGTGATATATCCAGGGAGAACAAAGCATGATTATTTCAGCAGCCAGTGACTACCGCGCCGCGGCGCAGCGTATTTTGCCGCCGTTCCTGTTCCACTATATCGACGGCGGGGCCTATGCCGAATATACCCTGCGCCGTAACGTGGAAGATCTGTCGGAGGTGGCTCTGCGTCAGCGCGTGCTGAAGAATATGTCGGATCTGAGCCTTGAGACGAAACTGTTTAACGAAACGCTCTCCATGCCGGTAGCGCTTGCCCCGGTCGGGCTGTGTGGCATGTACGCCCGTCGCGGTGAAGTGCAGGCCGCTGCGGCGGCGGATGCCAAAGGCATCCCGTTTACCCTCTCCACCGTGTCTGTCTGCCCGATTGAAGAGGTGGCCCCGACCATCAAGCGCCCGATGTGGTTCCAGCTATACGTCCTGCGCGATCGCGGCTTTATGCGTAACGCGCTGGAGCGCGCCAAAGCGGCGGGCTGTTCCACGCTGGTCTTTACCGTTGATATGCCCACCCCCGGCGCGCGCTACCGTGATGCCCACTCCGGCATGAGCGGCCCGAACGCTACCCTGCGTCGTTACTGGCAGGCGGTAACACATCCGCAGTGGGCGTGGGACGTGGGCCTGAATGGCCGTCCACACGATCTGGGTAACATCTCGGCTTATCTCGGTAAACCTACCGGGCTGGAAGATTATATCGGCTGGCTGGCGAACAATTTCGATCCGTCCATCTCCTGGAAAGACCTGGAGTGGATCCGCGAATTCTGGGACGGCCCAATGGTGATCAAAGGGATCCTCGACCCGGACGACGCCCGCGACGCGGTGCGTTTTGGCGCAGACGGGATAGTGGTCTCGAACCACGGCGGACGTCAGCTTGATGGCGTGCTCTCATCCGCACGCGCCCTTCCGGCGATTGCCGATGCGGTTAAAGGCGACATCGCTATCCTCGCCGATAGCGGTATTCGTAACGGGCTGGACGTGGTGCGTATGATTGCGCTGGGTGCCGACAACGTACTGCTGGGACGCGCTTATCTTTACGCGCTGGCCACCAGCGGCCAGGCAGGGGTAGCAAACCTGCTCAACCTGATTGAGAAAGAGATGAAGGTTGCAATGACTCTCACCGGGGCGAAAACAATCGGCGAGATCAGCAAGGATTCTCTGGTGCAGGAGCTGAGCAAGATCCCTGCGGCACTGGCACCGCTTACCCACGGAGACGCGGCCTGACCCCCTCCCCTTAACCAACCTTACTCACGCGTCCGATCTCCTCCATCGGGCGCGTTTTTGTGCCACAAATAACATCTAGATAACATATTAGATAAGAATATTTGACATCCCCTGCCACACGCAATTGTATAGACAAGCAAATACAAGAACACAAAAACAACATCACATCAGAGAGGAGCGTATGGCCTATTCAGGTAAGGTGGATATTCAGCAGGTAATCGACGACAGTTCCTTTTCATGGTTTCACTGGCTACTCATTGTGCTGGGCTTTCTGGTGCTGGCAATCGATGGTTTCGATACAGCGGCAATGGGCTATATTGCCCCGACACTCTCGGCAGAATGGGGGATCCACAAACAGGATCTGGGGCCGGTACTGAGTGCCGCGCTGCTGGGACTGTCGCTGGGTGCGCTGATCGCAGGTCCGGTATCGGACCGGATGGGCCGCAAGCGCGTGCTGGTCTTTTCGTGTTTATTCTTTGGTCTTGCAAGCCTGGGCGCCGCCTGGGCGCAAACCCTGAACACCCTGACGCTGTGGCGATTTCTCACCGGCCTGGGTTTGGGTGCGGCAATGCCTAACGCCATCACGCTGATCTCAGAGTTTGCCCCTAAGCGCTGTCGCGCCATGGCGATCAATACCATGTACTGCGGTTTTCCTCTGGGCGCGGCGGGGGGTGGGGCAATCTCCTCCTGGCTGATTCCTCACCACGGCTGGCGAAGCGTACTGCTGACCGGCGCAATTGCCCCGCTGATCCTGACGCTGCTGCTGGCGCTGTTTTTGCCGGAGTCGGTGAAGTTTCTGGTTCAGCGTGGAAGAGACGTGATGCAGATCCGCCGTATCGCCAGCCGCTTCGCCCGCGGCACGCTGGATGGCGTGACCGGCTTTTTCCTGGCGGAGGAGCGGGTCGCGTCTAAGAAAGGGAGCGTGGCACAGCTGTTTTCTATGCCCTGGCTGCCCGGCACCCTGATGCTGTGGGTGACCTACTTTATGGGGCTGGTGATTTATTACGTCCTGCTGAGCTGGATGCCGACGCTGATGCTGGGGATGGGTTATCCGCTGGCGGAATCTGCCTGGCTCACCTCGCTGTTCACCTTCGGCGGTACCGCAGGCATTCTTCTCGCCGGGTGGATGATGGACCGCTGGGAGGCGCACAGGGTGGTGGCAGGTGGGTTTATGCTGACCATGGCGCTCATCCTGCTGCTCGGCATGGAGCATAATCACATCGCCCTGTTTGGCGGATTGATTTTCCTGATGGGGATCGCCATGAACGGCGCGCAATCAGGGATGCAAACTTTGGCCGCCACCTTCTACCCAACCGAATGCCGCGCGACGGGTATCGCGTGGATGCAGGGAATTGGCCGTTTTGGTGGCGTGGCGGGTACCATGACCAGCGCGCAGCTTCTCTCCATGCAGTGGCAGGCAGACAGTATTTTGATGATCCTCAGCCTGCCCGCGCTGGTGGCTGCAGGTGCCACCGTCTATAAAATGCTGCGCTGCCGCCCACAGGAACCCGGCGTCGCGTAGTGCCCGTCATTTCTGCTATGCTGCCCCCGCAATTAAGGGGGCAGCATGCTTAACATCGTTTTATTCGAACCAGAAATTCCGCCTAATACCGGCAACATTATCCGCCTGTGCGCCAACACCGGGTTTCGCCTGCATATTATCGAGCCGATGGGTTTTACGTGGGATGACAAACGCCTGCGTCGTGCGGGGCTGGATTATCATGAATTTACCGCGGTGGTTCGCCATCATGATTACGCCGCGTTTCTGGAAAGCGAAAAGCCAGAGCGCATGTTTGCCCTGACGACCAAAGGCACGCCCGCGCACAGCGCCGTGAGCTACCAGGCAGGTGACTATCTGATGTTTGGCCCGGAAACCCGCGGCCTGCCGGCCACGATTCTGGACGCCCTGCCCGCTGAGCAGAAAATCCGTATTCCGATGATGCCGGACAGCCGCAGCATGAACCTGTCGAACGCGGTGTCCGTGGTGGTGTATGAAGCCTGGCGCCAGCTGGGGTATCCGGGCGCCATTCTCAGAAGTTAAATGCCGTCACCATACTCAAACGTATGGTGAATGCCGTTGAAGTGCTGATCCATGTCCATCGATGGTTTATCACTGTCTGGCTTACCGACGATGCGCGCCGGTACGCCAGCGGCGGTGGTGTGCGGCGGCACGGGCTGCAGCACCACAGAGCCCGCGCCGATTTTCGCGCCGCGGCCCACTTCGATATTGCCGAGGATTTTGGCACCCGCGCCAATCATCACCCCTTCACGAATTTTCGGATGGCGATCGCCGCTGGTTTTGCCGGTACCGCCCAGGGTAACCGACTGCAGGATCGACACGTCATCTTCAATGACCGCCGTCTCACCGACAACAATCCCGGTGGCATGGTCGAGCAT
Organism: Enterobacter cloacae complex sp. 382A5; assembly: GCF_050031095.1. Classification (NCBI taxonomy): domain Bacteria; kingdom Pseudomonadati; phylum Pseudomonadota; class Gammaproteobacteria; order Enterobacterales; family Enterobacteriaceae; genus Enterobacter; species Enterobacter cloacae complex sp. 382A5. The sequence continues at coordinate 154,847 of NZ_JBLGVK010000001.1, read as the reverse complement.
GATCCCCCGGCCAATTTTGGCCGCCGGGTGAATATCAACCTGGAAGGTCACAGAAACCTGGTTTTGCAGGAAAATTGCCAGCGCGCGGCGGCCTTCCTTCCATAACCAGTGGCCGATGCGGTACGCCTGTAAGGCATGAAAACCCTTCAGGTACAGCAGCGGCGTAGAATATTTATCGACCGCTGGATCACGCGTGCGCACGGCCTGAATATCACAGGCGGCAGAGGCGATCATTTCCGGGTCTGCGGCGTAGGCCTCTTCCACCACTTCACGAATGGCGATGGCGGGCATGATTGAAGACGCCAGCTTGTTGGCGAGCATATAGCTCAGGGCACTACCGAGGTTTTCGTGCTTGAGTAACGTTGCATGGTAGAAACTGGCCAGCATCGGCTCACAGTCGGCCAACGCCCGGGCTTCGGCTTTAATATTATTCCAGACGATATCCAGTTCTTCACACGGCATTGCTTACTCCAGACGATAGTATAATGACCAGCCAGTTCTGCGCTGGCTGGGTCATTCAGGTGACAATGGTTCCGACTAGTTACTGCTGCGCTCGTCCTTGCGCGCACGACCTAATAAGGTCAATGCTGCCTCGCGCGCATTTTTTCCGCAATACAATACCTGATAAATTTCCTCGGTTATTGGCATTTCGACACCAAAACGGTGCGCCAATTCGCGGACTTCTTTGGTATTGCGGTAGCCTTCAACCACCTGACCAATCTTCTCCTGCGCGCCTTTTACATCCATGCCCTGACCGAGCATCATGCCAAAGCGGCGGTTACGCGACTGGTTGTCGGTACAGGTCAGCACCAGATCGCCTAAACCCGCCATCCCCATAAAGGTGGCCGGATCGGCACCCAGTGCCGCCCCGAGACGGGACATCTCGGTTAACCCACGGGTAATCAGCGCAGTACGTGCATTGGCACCAAAGCCAATGCCGTCGGACATCCCGGCGCCAATGGCGATGACGTTCTTCACCGCACCGCCCAGCTGCACGCCGATAAAATCGGGATTGCTGTAGACGCGGAAACTCTTGCCGCAGTGCAGCAGGTGCTGAAGATCGTCCGCAAAAACAGGATCCGTAGAGGCCAGCGAGATTGCCGTTGGCAGGCCAGCGGCCAGCTCTTTGGCAAACGTTGGGCCGGAGATAACCGCCAGCGGGATCTCGGTACCCAGCACTTCGCGGGCAACGTCCTGCAACAGACGACCAGTTTCGGCTTCCAGCCCCTTCGTTGCCCACACAATGCGTGCATCCGGGCGCATCAGCGGCTTGATCTGCTGTAGCACGTCGCCAAACACATGGCTCGGCACCACAATCAAAATATTGCGGCTGGCTGCCAGCGCGGTCGCAAGGTCGCTTTCCAGGTGCAGGGAGTCAGGGAACGGAACGTCAGGAAGGAACGCCACGTTGCAGCGGTCGTGCTGCAGCGTTGCGATATGTTTTGGGTCGTGGCCCCACAGGACCACCTCGTGACCATTTCTTGCCAGCGTGATGGCAAGAGCGGTGCCGTAAGAGCCGGCACCGATCACAGTCATTGACGCATTAACAGTGCTCATCAGGCATCCTGATGTTGTTCAGCACCTTCGCCAGCCTGCTGCTGCAGATAGTTCATGAACAGCGCATCAAAGTTAACTGGCGCAAGGTTCAGTTGCGGGAATGTACCGCGAGAAACCAGGCTGGTGATGCATTCACGCGCATACGGGAACAGGATGTTCGGGCAGTATGCACCCAGGCAATGCGCCATCTGGTTGCCTTCAATACCGCCGATGGAGAAGATACCGCCCTGCTGAACTTCACACAGGAATGCAGTTTCTTCGCCCAGAGAGGCGGTCACGGTCACACGCAGTACGACTTCATACACGTCATCAGCCAGCTGGGTTGATGCGGTATCCAGATCAAGTTTAACCTCTGGCTGCCAATCTTTCTGGAAAACATGTGGCGCATTTGGCGCTTCGAAAGAGACATCCTTGGTGTAGATACGCTGGATCTGGAAAGTCATTTCGGTGTTGTTTTGTTCTGACATGGAAAAACCCTTTTTAAATTGTCCTAAAGTCTCTTAGCTCAGCAGGGGATCGAGTCCACCACGGGCGTCGAGCGCATACAAGTCATCACAGCCGCCAATGTGCTGCGCATCAATAAAAATCTGCGGAACCGTCGTGCGACCACTACGTTGAATCATCTCTTCGCGTTTTATCGCGTCACCATCGATCGGCAGTTCCTGGAACGTTACGCCTTTGCTGTTCAGCAGCGCTTTCGCACGGTGACAGAACGGGCAGGTCGCTTTGGTGTAGATCTCGATATTGGCCATCACTGAACTCCTTATTTACCGCGCACCAAAGGAAGGTTTTCTCCGCTCCAGCCGGAAATACCTTCTTTCAGTACAGAGACGTTTTCGAAGCCTGCTTTATGAAGCAGGCTAGCAGATTCCTGCGCCTGCATGCCGGTACCGTCAACAACGATAATCGGCTGGGCTTTATGCTTCTCAAGCTCGCCCACGTTGTTGGCTTTGATTTCAGCTGGCAGCAGGTTGATAGCGCCTGCAATGTGCCCTTTGCGGAAATCGTCACGCTGACGCAGATCGACCACGACGGCATCTTCTTTGTTAATCAGACGCGTCGCTTCACCACGGGTGATAACCTTAATCTTAGACGTCAGGCCCTTAAATGTGGTGAACAGCACAGCGGCCAGCAGGCCAATCCACGCGATGCTCAGAACCGGATGGCGGCTAACGAATTGCATAATTTCTTGCATGGAGGGTAACTACTCCCGACTTAGTGATTAAAAAAACCAGGACAGGAGTATACCTGTGCGTTGTGGCAAATACAGCCAGCGACCCTAAGCTAATCCATTTTCTGCGGCATGCCACCTAAAAAAATGCCTCAAAATGGTCGGAGAAGCATCTTGCCCCTGCCCTTTCTTTGATCTTCTGCGGCTATTTGAACGATTCAGCTGTAGTAAAATTACGCAAATTTTTGACTCTTGAGCATGAGGTTGTCGCAATGTCGGTTTCTAAAAAACCTATGGTACTGGTGATTCTGGATGGCTATGGCTACCGTGAAGATCAACAGGATAACGCCATTTTCAACGCTAAAACCCCGGTCATGGATGCGCTGTGGGCGAAACGTCCCCACACTCTGATTGACGCATCCGGCCTGGAAGTGGGTCTGCCGGACCGTCAGATGGGTAACTCTGAAGTCGGTCACGTCAACCTGGGCGCCGGGCGCATTGTCTATCAGGATCTGACGCGTCTGGATGTTGAAATCAAAGAACGCACCTTCTTCGCCAACCCTGTGCTGTGCGGTGCGGTGGATAAAGCCGTTGCCGCAGGCAAAGCCGTGCATATCATGGGTCTGCTGTCTGCCGGCGGCGTTCATAGCCATGAAGATCATATTATGGCGATGGTTGAACTGGCCGCTGAGCGCGGTGCGGAAAAAATCTACCTGCACGCGTTCCTGGATGGCCGCGATACGCCACCGCGTAGCGCTAAAGGTTCGCTGGAAGCCTTCGAAGAGAAATTTGCCGTACTGGGCAAAGGCCGCGTGGCATCTATTATTGGTCGCTACTACGCCATGGATCGCGATAATCGCTGGGATCGTGTGGAACAGGCCTATGACCTGATGACGCTGGCAAAAGGCGAGTTCCAGTTTGCGACTGCCGTTGAGGGCCTTGAAGCCGCGTACGCGCGCGATGAAAACGACGAATTCGTGAAAGCGACCGTCATTCGCGCAGAAGGCCAGGCTGATGCCGCCATGGAAGATGGCGACGCGCTGATCTTCATGAACTTCCGTGCTGACCGTGCGCGTGAAATCACCCGCGCATTCGTTAACAGCGATTTCGACGGTTTCGCCCGTAAGAAAGCGGTGAACATCAACTTCATCCAGTTGACCGAATACGCCGCTGACATCGACGCCCCATGCGCTTACCCACCAGCTTCACTGGCCAATACCTTCGGTGAGTGGATGGCGAAAAACGATAAGACGCAGTTGCGTATCTCCGAAACCGAGAAATATGCCCACGTCACCTTCTTCTTTAACGGCGGTGTAGAAGAGCCGTTCAAAGGCGAAGATCGCATTCTGATTAATTCACCAAAAGTCGCTACCTATGACCTGCAGCCAGAGATGAGCTCTGCGGAATTGACCGAAAAACTGGTTGCGGCGATCGTTAGCGGCAAATACGACACCATCATCTGTAACTATCCAAACGGTGACATGGTGGGTCATACCGGGGTGATGGAAGCGGCTATTAAAGCGGTTGAAGCGCTGGATCACTGCGTTGAGCAGGTTGCCAAAGCGGTTGAATCCGTTGGCGGCCAGCTGCTGATTACCGCTGACCACGGTAACGCAGAACAGATGCGCGACCCGGCAACCGGACAGGCGCACACCGCCCACACCAACCTGCCGGTTCCGCTGATTTATGTAGGTGATAAAGCACTGAAAGCAGTGGAAGGCGGCAAGCTTTCTGACATCGCGCCAACCATGTTGTCGCTGATGGGTATGCCGATCCCTGAAGAGATGACTGGTAAGCCGCTGTTCATCGTGGAATAATCGCTCCCCATGAGGGGAAAGGCGATTTTTTCAATCACATGGGTCGTGAAACCGCTTAGGTTATCAGTCAGACCTCTGTTTTACGCCAGCGCACTCAGCGCTGGCGTATTGCTGTGCGCCGCATCCGCCCACGCGGATGATCGCGACCAGCTGAAATCCATTCAGGCCGATATCGCCGCCAAAGAGCGTGCGGTACGTCAGCAGCAACAGCAACGCGCGTCGCTGCTTGCTCAGCTTAAGCAGCAGGAAGAGGCGATCTCCGCCGCCGCACGTAAGCTCCGCGAAACACAAAACACCCTCTCCCAGTTGAATAAACAGATCGACGAGATGAACGCGTCAATTGCCAAGCTGGAACGTCAGCGCGATGCGCAGGAACGTAATCTTGCGGCGCAACTTGATGCCGCATTCCGCCAGGGTGAACACACCGGCCTTCAGCTGATCCTCAGCGGTGAAGAGAGCCAGCGCGGTCAGCGCCTGCAGGCCTATTTCGGCTATCTGAACCAGGCGCGTCAGGAGACTATCGCACAGCTAAAACAGACGCGCGAAGAGGTCACCACGCAAAAAGCCGAGCTGGAAGAGAAGCAGAGCCAGCAGCAGACGCTGCTCTACGAACAGCAGGCCCAGCAGGCAAAGCTCGAGCAGGCTCGCAACGAACGTAAGAAAACCCTTTCCGGGCTTGAATCCTCCATTCAGGCTGGTCAGAGCCAGTTGAGCGAAATGCGCGCCAACGAATCGAAGCTGCGTAACAGCATCGCCCGAGCGGAGGCCGCGGCAAAAGCCCGCGCCGAAAAAGAGGCTCGCGAGGCGCAGGCCGTTCGCGATAAGCAGCAGGAAGCCTCCCGTAAAGGCACGACCTATAAACCAAGCGAAAGCGAACGCTCATTGATGTCACGAACCGGTGGCCTGGGCTCCCCGCGCGGTCAGGCTTACTGGCCCGTTCGCGGTTCAATTCTGCATCGTTATGGCGAACAGCTGCAGGGTGAACTACGTTGGAAAGGGATAGTTATCGGTGCGTCTGAAGGTAGCGAAGTGAAAGCCATCGCCGATGGCCGCGTGATCCTGGCCGACTGGCTGCAGGGTTACGGGCTTGTGGTAGTGGTTGAACACGGTAAAGGCGACATGAGCCTCTACGGTTACAACCAGAGCGCACTGGTCAGCGTTGGCACTCAGGTGCGCGCCGGTCAACCCATCGCCCTTGTGGGCAGCAGTGGCGGTCAGGGCCGCCCGTCACTCTATTTCGAAATTCGTCGCCAGGGTCAGGCGGTCAATCCACAGCCGTGGTTGGGAAGATAAGTTTTGCTTCAATTTCGTCGAATTGTTCTCTCCGTCGCCAGCGCACTGGCGCTGGTCGCACCGGTATACGCCGGTAAACTCGCCATTGTGATTGATGACTTCGGTTATCGTCCGCACTATGAAAATCAGGTGCTGGCGATGCCGGCAGCCATTTCTGTCGCCGTCCTCCCCAATGCACCACACGCGCGTGAGATGGCGACCAAGGCCCACAACAGCGGCCACCAGGTTTTGATCCATCTGCCGATGGCCCCCATCAGCAAACAACCGCTGGAAAAAGATACTCTGCGCCCTGAGATGAGCAGCGATGAGATCGATCGCATTATCCGCGACGCTTACAACAAAGTGCCGTATGCCGTGGGGTTAAACAACCATATGGGCAGCGCGATGACATCCAGCCTGTACGGGATGCTCAAAGTGATGCAGGCGCTGGAGCGTTACAACCTCTACTTCCTCGATAGCATGACCATCGGCAACAGTCAGGCGATGCGTGCCGCGCAGGGAACGGGGGTGAAGGTGATTAAGCGCAAGGTGTTCCTTGACGATACGCAGAACGAAGCAGACATTCGCGTGCAGTTTAATCGCGCTGTGCAGCTGGCCCGCCGCAATGGCTCCGCGATTGCCATCGGCCACCCGCATCCGTCGACCGTTCGCGTCCTGCAGCAAATGCTGCCGACACTGCCTTCGGATATCACGCTGGTCCGCCCGAGCGATCTCCTGAACGAACCACAGGTTGATACGTCGACGCCGAACCAGGGGAAACCAGGGTTATCAACGCCGCGTAACCCGTTCCGCGGCGTAAAACGCTGTGTGCCGAAACATGCCCCTGAACCGGTTTATGCGACCCGGTTCTTCTCTGTGATTGGTGAAAGCATCAGCCAGAGTACGCTGGTGCAATATTTTCAACATCAGTGGCAGGGCTGGGGTAAGAAAGCCTGATCGGCTAACGCTTATTCTGTAATGTGAGAGTCCGTTTGCTCTTTTGTAACGGGCTCTTTTCTTTCCTGATATTGATACCAGGCTTTGAAATACTTCAAAAAACTGTAGGCCGTGGCATACAAGCCTGTTGCTGCCCCCACTCTTCCCTGACGCCAGGCACCACTGAACAGATACCATTTGAAAAAGGCGCCGATGGCGCTGATCACACCTCGACCGATAGAGGGGCGTATCGTTTGATATTGAACCAGGCGGGTTGTATAACCATTCAATTTGCTAAAAAGTTCATGCAATGTGTGAAATGTATCATGTCTGACGTAACCGGGAATGCGTTCAGAGTGGCGAAAACCTTCTACCTTATCGTCTACGGGTCTGTTATTAAATCGTGCCTGCTTACGGTTAAAAAGTCGTACCGGGAAATCAGGAGAAGAGACAGGATATAATGTTCGGACTTTTTCGCCCAAAACATACCAGTGACGACATATCCGCCATGCCATTGCAGGATCGGGTTCGTCACCCCTTTTTAATTTTAAAATAGCATCAACAGTGTCTGAATCGAGAATTTCATCACTGTCGATGCACAGGACCCAGTCATGACTCGCTAATGACACGGCATGGTTCATCTGCTCGCCATGCCAGCCATATTTTTTGTAGACCGGCGACAAACCATAACTCTGGCAAATATGTAGTGTATTATCTGTGCTTCCGGAATCAACAATGACGATTTCATCCGCTATTTTTAAAAGAGGCGGAATTACGTCACGTAACAACCTTTCTGAGTTGAAAGTTAATAAGCAGACCGTTATTTTAAACATTTTTCCACTCACTCAATAACAGCATAAATTTTTTCATTAATACTATCTAAATGAGAAGAGACGATTAAAGTCTTAAATCACACTTTTAAAATAATCGTGTTTGAAAATTTATCTTACAGAAAAAACTATCACAATAGAAAAATCTATTTTATTTCAACAGATTCTTTATAATGCGGTCAGATCAAGGGTAGCACATGGATTCAGACATGCCGCAAAAACGTAAAATCCTCCTCCTGGACACAGGCAAAGAATGGGGGGGAGGCACCAACAGTATGCTTGAGCTTCTGAAGCGAATTGATCGCGACAAATTCGACATTACTTGTTGTTTTTACAACGATTATAGTCGTGCTGGTGGTCAAACCATAGGCCAGGTGCTAAACAGCATTGGGATCCCGCTGATCGTCATTCCTCAACATAAGCAACCGGCATGGGCAAAATTGTTGAAAGAAGCAGGACGTGGTCTGCTGTTTTTCTCGCGCAATGCCCGTAAAGCGTTTACACGACACGTCGATACTCTGTGGCGTATCAGGCCCAATGTCAGCAAAATCGAAACGCTTTTCTCGCATGGTGGTTTCGATACGCTCTATATGAATAACCAACCTGGCTCGAACGAGGAAGGTTATCTCGCGGCGGCGAAACTACAGGCGCGATTAATTCAGCACTGCCGTATTGAACCTGTTCTGTCCCCACCACTGGTGAAACTGGTCAATGCGCATGCCACAAAGATCATCGCGGTCTCGCATGGCGTTGAACAGGTGCTGCTGCAGCATGGTATCCGACCCGATCTGTGTACGACCGTTAACAATGCCATCGACATCTACCAGCCTTTACCGGATCGCCGCGCAATGCGTCAGCGACTGGGCATAGATGACGAGACCTTTGTGTTTGGCAGCATTGGCTCATTGATCCCACGTAAAGCTAACCACCATACGCTTGAAGCACTGGCGCAGTTCAGTCTGAAGCATCCCGAAGCGAAGTGGAAAATGGTGCTGGTCGGTGAAGGCCCTGAGCGTGATGCGTTAGCAGCACAGGCCCAAAACCTGGGTATTGCAAGTCACGTGATCTTCACTGGTTTTCAGAATACCCCTTTTGATTACCTCGCCACGTTTGACGCATTTATCCTCGCCTCTAAAAGTGAAGGCCTTCCTCGCGTAGTGCTGGAAGCGATGCTGCTCAATATCCCCGTTATTGGATCCCAGGTGACCGGCACAGCTGAACTCATTGACCATGCCTCTACCGGATTGCTTTTCCCCTGGAGCGATGTTTCACAACTAGCGCAACATCTGGATAGTATCTGGACGGATGCTGACCTGCGGGCTCGACTGGCTGCAGCAGCCAGGCAAAATGTTTGTCGTAACTATGCCATTGAAAATTATGTCAGCGGTGTCGAAGCCGTGCTTGGCGCGCAATAACCTAATCAGAACAGGATGTTAAAATCTCCCAGACGTTTTCCTCCTGTCGAAATGGCACACGTATCTGCCGTGAACTGATGATACGCTATTAATCGAAGGTCAGGATGACTCGCGTAAAGTGCTTTATCTGACTGACGAAAAATAAACAGTAAAAAAGGGCACAGGATATACACAGATATGGCGAGGGCCTATCGATACATCATGTTGATGTATTACCGATGTTTCTGGAGAGCCCTCAAGCCTCAAACCCTTTTATTACTTTACGTTACCTTGATGTGCAGTAGATATCACACGTCCGGGCTAACGTATATTACTCCAGTAATAGGTCTTACCTGTGGTATCCAGTACTGAAACATTTTTATCGTAACCGGCAAGCCATGAGTTTACCGACTGGACAGGTTGACCCTGACGATGGATCCCCAACCACAATTCAGCAAGCGTATTAACATCATCAGCAGACCAGACGGTGTAATAGTCTCCTGTATATTGCCTGGCTTTATCAACCTGTTGCCCATACCAGATAAACACAGGGATGTGCAGAGCCTCTCGTGGAGGGTTCACATTACCGTGAGAGTAAACGACAGCGCGTTGCGGATCACGAATCAAACCATGATCGGAAAAATACATAACCGAAGAACGCGAGTTGGCCAGCATACTAAACATCTTGCCCATCAATGTGTCTGTATACCGTACCGAGTTGTCATAACAGTCATCGGCCTCATTGGTACCATGTAACACCGCCTGGTTTGCCGGAAAGCGCGTACAGGATGGTTCATGGCTGCCGTATAAATGCAAGACGATCACTTTTTTACCCGGGGCTTTTAATGCATTTTGCAACAGAGGTAGAAGATCTTCATCGTAACCGCCTTCGAGCCATTCATGCTGTTTCGTATTCATCGCAATCCCGGTGATGACGTTGTTATGCGCCCCGCCTTTACCCTGATGACTAAACCAATAAGTTTCATAGCCTGCTTTATTGGCAATATTAATAACATTATCACCATATTTTTTTGGATCGCGAATATTCACTTTATCAGCGGTCATGGCCAACGGTACGGCCATAATCGTGACCGGCGCTGGCGCTACAGCATTACGGAACAGCAAGAGCTGCGATTTCTGCTTTTCCAGCTCCGGCGTAGTATCTCGTTGATAACCATAGATGCCCATATTCGCCGCTCGCTCAGACTCACCGATAATCAGCACGTAGTTCTCAATACCGGTATCCGAAAGCGTGAGTTTGTAATCAGGAATGTTGTTACCGATATTGGCAATGACCGCGTTATCTTCAATAGCCTGCATGAAAACTTTTGCCGTACTGACTGGTGTCGCCTGAACCACGCGCTGCGCCAGACTTTCGACGCTGCTTTTCCTGAGCTGGTGCTGTAGTGCCTGACCATAGAAAGCCAACAACGTCACACCAAGCACAATGGCAGGCCAGCGACGAAATCGCGGTGCAACGGGCCATGCACCCGTATTTGCGGTATAAATAAAAAAAGCAGAGAGTGTGATAAAAATAATGCATTCACGCCAGTACACGCTGAGCATTGAACTTGCTTCATCCGGTGTAGAGTGGATTATGCTCATTGCAAACCCATAACTAAACGCAGAATCGAAATTTCTCCATGCGTGGAGCTGGAGAGAAATATCTGCCGCAACTGGAATGAGGAGTACAATCGCCAGTACATTGCGTATTAATTTATTGTCTATGCACTTGAGCATCAACAACATCAATAAAAAAACAAACGCTCTGTTAATTACCAAATTATATCGGGCATGTAAAATATTTACAGCCATAAGTATTAAAAGAGAAATCGCCAGATTTAAAAAAGAGGTAAACCGTGAAGTTGTATCAACCAGCTTCAGCGAAAGGTGCGTGGACATAATGTTTTGACAAGCCTGACAGTGTCTTCCTGACGTAATTATTATTAATAAACGCGTGGAGAAGAAAGATTGGTATCTTATTGAAAAGTAACAAGAAAATTCCGAAAAGTCAAACTACCATAATTAGCACTGGCACCCGTTTATACGGGTGCCAGCTGGCAGGTTTAATCCCAGCTCAAAATAACTTTCCCGGACTGGCCCGAACGCATCGCGTCAAAGCCTTTCTGGAAATCATCAACGGAGAAACGATGTGTAATAATCGGGGACAGATCCAAACCTGACTGAATTAATGCCGCCATCTTATACCAGGTTTCAAACATTTCACGGCCATAGATGCCTTTAATGAACAGCCCTTTGAAGATAACTTTATTCCAGTCGATAGACATATCCGACGGCGGAATACCCAGCATCGCAATACGACCGCCGTGGTTCATGGTATCCAGCATGGTACGGAACGCCGGTGGTGCGCCGGACATCTCCAGACCCACGTCAAACCCTTCGGTCATGCCCAGCTCTTCCATCACATCGGCCAGGCTCTCTTTAGAGACATCCACCGCACGGGTGACGCCCATCTTGCGGGCCAGCGACAGACGGTATTCGTTCACGTCGGTAATCACCACATTACGTGCACCCACGTGCTTCGCCACCGCTGCGGCCATAATCCCGATAGGGCCCGCGCCGGAGACCAGCACATCCTCGCCGACCAGGTCGAAAGAGAGCGCCGTATGTACCGCGTTGCCGAACGGGTCAAAGATGGAGGCCAGATCGTCAGAAATGTTGTCCGGAATTTTGAACGCGTTAAAGGCCGGGATCACCAGGTACTCGGCAAAGCAACCCGGACGATTCACGCCCACGCCAATGGTATTACGGCACAGGTGCGTACGCCCACCGCGGCAGTTACGGCAGTGGCCGCAGGTGATGTGTCCTTCACCCGAGACGCGGTCGCCAATGTTAAAACCTTTCACTTCCTGACCAATCCCAACCACTTCACCAACGTATTCGTGGCCGACAACCATGGGTACCGGAATGGTTTTTTGCGACCACTGATCCCAGTTGTAGATATGAACGTCAGTGCCGCAAATGGCGGTTTTACGAATTTTGATCAGCAGATCGTTATGACCGACTTCCGGCTCCGGCACGTCGGTCATCCAAATCCCTTCTTCCGCTTTCAGTTTGGATAACGCTTTCATCACACGTCCTCAGGCAATTACGCCCAGCTGTTTACCGATGCGGGTAAAGGCTTCCACCGCACGTTCAATTTGTTCAGGCGAATGCGCCGCGGACATCTGGGTGCGGATACGCGCCTGGCCTTTTGGTACGACCGGGAAGAAGAACCCGGTCACGTAAATGCCTTCTTTTTGCAGCTCACGGGCAAAGTTCTGCGCCACGACGGCATCACCCAGCATGACCGGGATAATGGCGTGGTCAGCACCGGCCAGGGTAAACCCTGCCGCACTCATTTTTTCGCGGAACAGGCGCGCGTTGGACCACAGACGGTCGCGCAGTTCAGCCCCGGATTCCACCATCTCCAGCACTTTGATGGAGGCGGCAACAATGGCCGGCGCGAGGGAGTTGGAGAACAGGTACGGACGGGAGCGCTGGCGCAGCCACTCCACCACCTCTTTACGCGCAGCGGTATAACCGCCAGACGCGCCACCAAGCGCTTTACCCAGCGTACCGGTGATGATGTCCACGCGGCCCATCACGTCACAGTATTCATGCGAGCCACGGCCGTTTTCACCCACAAAACCGACCGCGTGCGAGTCATCGACCATCACCAGCGCATCGTATTTATCCGCCAGGTCGCACACACCCTTCAGGTTGGCGATCACGCCGTCCATAGAGAACACGCCGTCGGTGGCGATGAGCACATGGCGAGCACCCGCTTCACGCGCCTCTTTCAGGCGTGCTTCCAGTTCAACCATATCGTTATTGGCATAGCGGAAACGCTTCGCTTTACACAGGCGCACACCATCAATGATAGAAGCGTGGTTAAGGGCGTCGGAGATAATGGCATCTTCTGCACCCAGCAGCGTCTCAAACAGACCGCCGTTGGCGTCGAAGCAGGAGGAGTACAGAATTGCGTCTTCCATGCCTAAGAAGTTCGCCAGCTTTTTCTCAAGCTGCTTGTGACTGTCCTGCGTGCCGCAGATAAAGCGTACGGAGGCCATACCAAAACCGTGGGTGTCCATACCGCTTTTCGCCGCAGCAATCAGCTCAGGGTGATTCGCAAGACCCAGGTAGTTGTTCGCACAAAAGTTGATCACATGGCTGCCATCGGCAACGGTGATGTCCGCCTGCTGAGCAGACGTGATAATACGCTCTTCTTTAAACAACCCTTCCGCACGCGCGGTCTCAAGGTCGCTGTTTAACTGTTTGTAAAAATCACCACGCATTGCAATTCTCCAGACTCGGCAAATTTCGGCACATATTACCCAAACCTATAGTTCATGACGAGATGACACATTATCTCTTCTCGTTTTTGCAGCATAAATCACGTGTACCCTTGCGCTATGTCGGTGAATGGCTGAAGGGCAGCCATACTAATGATATGATAGAACCATTAGCGTCCGGGATTGTCCCCGGACTCCACACTTCAAAGGTTACAGTTATGATCATCGTTACCGGCGGCGCGGGCTTTATCGGCAGCAATATTGTTAAAGCTCTCAATGACAAAGGCATCACCGACATCCTGGTGGTTGACAACCTGAAAGACGGCACCAAGTTCGTCAACCTGGTGGATCTGAACATCGCTGACTACATGGATAAAGAAGACTTCCTTATCCAGATTATGGCAGGTGAAGAGTTCGGCGAGATCGAAGCCATCTTCCACGAAGGGGCATGCTCCTCCACCACAGAGTGGGACGGCAAGTACATGATGGACAACAACTATCAGTACTCTAAAGAGCTGCTTCACTACTGTCTGGAGCGTGAAATTCCGTTCCTGTATGCCTCTTCGGCGGCCACCTACGGCGGACGTACCTCTGATTTCATTGAATCCCGCGAATATGAGCAGCCGTTGAACGTCTACGGTTACTCCAAGTTCCTTTTCGACGAGTATGTGCGTCAGGTGTTGCCAGAAGCGAACTCCCAGATCGTTGGTTTCCGCTACTTCAATGTCTACGGGCCGCGCGAAGGCCACAAAGGCAGCATGGCGAGCGTGGCGTTCCATCTGAACACTCAGCTGAATAACGGCGAAAGTCCAAAACTGTTCGAAGGCAGCGACGGCTTTAAGCGTGACTTCGTCTACGTAGGCGACGTTGCCGCCGTGAACCTGTGGTTCTGGGAAAATGGGGTATCCGGTATTTTCAACCTTGGCACCGGCCGCGCGGAGTCTTTCCAGGCCGTGGCTGACGCAACGCTGGCGTATCACAAGAAAGGCAGCATTGAGTACATTCCTTTCCCGGACAAACTGAAAGGCCGCTACCAGGCATTCACCCAGGCCGATCTGACCAACCTGCGCGCAGCGGGTTATGACAAGCCGTTCAAGACCGTTGCCGAAGGCGTAACGGAATATATGGCCTGGCTGAACCGCGACGCGTAAGTATGAGAATTCTGGTGATCGGCCCGTCATGGGTGGGCGACATGATGATGTCGCAAAGTCTCTATCGCACGCTCAAGGCGCGTTATCCCCAGGCGATAATCGACGTGATGGCACCCGCATGGTGCCGTCCGTTGTTATCGCGTATGCCGGAAGTGAATGAAGCCATCCCAATGCCGCTCGGCCACGGGGCGCTGGAAATTGGCGAACGCCGTAAACTCGGTCACAGTCTGCGCGAGAAGCGTTATGACCGCGCTTACGTGTTACCCAATTCGTTTAAATCCGCGCTTGTGCCCTTCTTCGCCGGTGTGCCGCACCGTACCGGCTGGCGCGGTGAGATGCGCTACGGTCTGCTGAATGACGCACGCGTGCTGGATAAAGAGGCCTGGCCATTAATGGTGGAGCGCTATGTGGCGCTGGCCTACGACAAAGGCGTGATGCGCAGCGCAAAAGACCTGCCGCAGCCGCTGCTATGGCCACAGCTACAGGTCAGCGAGGGTGAAAAATCCCAGACCTGTAACGCGTTTGGTCTTTCCTCTGAACGGCCGATGATTGGCTTCTGCCCGGGCGCGGAATTCGGCCCGGCAAAACGCTGGCCGCACTATCACTACGCAGAGCTGGCAAAGCAGTTGATTGACGAAGGTTATCAGATCGTTCTGTTCGGCTCGGCCAAAGACCACGAGGCGGGGAACGAAATTCTTGCAGCCCTCAGCACAGAACAGCAGGCCTGGTGCCGCAACCTGGCCGGGGAAACCCAGCTTGAGCAGGCGGTGATTTTACTTGCTGCCTGTAAAGCCGTAGTCACCAACGACTCCGGGCTGATGCACGTCGCCGCCGCGCTCAACCGCCCGCTGGTTGCGTTGTACGGTCCAAGTAGCCCGGACTTCACGCCGCCGCTCTCAAATAAGGCGCGCGTTATTCGTCTGATCACGGGTTACCATAAGGTGCGTAAAGGCGATGCCGCGCAAGGTTATCACCAGAGCCTGATCGACATCACGCCGCAGCGCGTTCTCGAAGAACTCAACGAACTGCTGCTGAGCGAAGAAGGATAACGAATGCGGGTACTGATCGTTAAAACCTCTTCGATGGGTGATGTGTTGCATACGCTTCCGTCGCTGACGGACGCCATGCGGGCCATTCCAGGCATTCGTTTTGACTGGGTGGTGGAAGAGGGCTTCGCGCAGATCCCTACCTGGCACGAAGCGGTCGACCGCGTGATCCCGGTGGCCATCCGCCGCTGGCGTAAAGCGTGGTTTTCCACACCGATTAAAGCCGAGCGCAAAGCCTTCCGCGATGCGGTGCAGGCGCAGCGTTACGACGCCATTATCGACGCGCAGGGGCTGGTCAAAAGCGCCGCGCTGGTCACGCGCCTGGCACACGGTGTAAAGCACGGCATGGACTGGCAAACCGCTCGCGAACCACTCGCCAGCCTGTTCTATAACCGTCGTCACCATATTGCAAAGCAGCAGCACGCAGTGGAACGCACCCGCGAGCTGTTCGCAAAAAGTCTCGGTTACACAAAGCCGGAAACGCAGGGTGATTACGCGATTTCGCAGCATTTTCTGCGTGATGCAGAGAAGCCTGCGCAGCCCTGGCTGGTCTTCCTGCATGCCACAACGCGCGATGATAAGCACTGGCCGGAAACGCACTGGCGAAGACTCATTGAACTAATGCAACCTGCCGGCATCCATATTAAACTGCCGTGGGGTGCTGAACATGAGCGCCAGCGTGCTGAACGTCTGGCAGCCGGTTTTTCGCACGTCGAGGTTTTACCTAAACTCACGCTGGCGCAAGTTGCTGCAGAGCTGGCCGGAGCTAAAGCTGTCGTTTCCGTTGATACGGGTTTAAGCCATTTAACCGCGGCGCTGGATCGTCCAAACATCACGATTTTTGGCCCGACCGATCCCGGTTTGATTGGGGGTTACGGTAAAAACCAGCATCAAATGGTCAGCCCGACTCAACAAACGAGGGACATTAGCGCAGATGCCATTTTTTCATTTTTACAGAACAGCCACTGGCTTTCCGACAGGGATATCTAACGAATGAGTTACGTATTTCTGCTGATTTTACTCCTTCCGGTGAAGCTTATCCGGAAGCTGTTCCGCAAAGATACAGGTAAAAACCTGGTCATTCAGACAGCCAAAATCGGTGATTTTGTTAATGCGACGCCCCTGCTGGCATACCTGCAAAAAAGTGATGTGCTTATCAGTCGCAGCGTAGGTGCGCTGGCGAAGCATGACGAAACGATCGAAGAGATTTTTTTTATCGAGCAGCATAAGCGTAGCCTGTGGCGTAAGCTCAGCTTTGCCTGCCGCATCATGAACCGCTACGACAACGTCTATCTGCTGCAACCCAACAGCGTAAATCTCTTTTTTGCCGCCGTCTGTAATGCCAAAAACAAACAATTTTTAAGCATTTACACCCGCAGATGGTATCACGGGATTTTCTATCTCACCGCCGACGGTACCGTTGAGCACGGCAAAAAAACGCTATCAGTGACCAATTACCTGAAGCTGGCCGACCGTTCGTTGACGTGGCAGGACTCGCCCAAGCACGCCACAAAGCCGCTGTTCAAACCGGCGACCTACCCGGCAATTCTCGACAAACCTGATGTGATCCGCATCGGCATCAGCATTGCCGCAGGTAATAAAGCCAAAACGGTGCCGCCGGTCATCTGGAAGCGAATTATTGATCGTCTCGCCGACCTGCCCTGCGAGTTTTATGTGTTTGGCGCCCCTGATGAACAGTCGTGGCTGGACGATATCACCCGCGCTTACGGTGATATTCCTAACTTGATCAGTCTGATTGGGAAGATCACGCTGGAAGAACTCCCGTGGGCTATTTCAAAGATGGATTGCTATATCGCGTCTGATTCCGGGAATATTTACATTGCCGATGCAGTGGGTGTGCCTATCGTCATGTTGTTTGGCCCGTGCTGCCATTACGAACAACGCCCTCTCGGCAATGTTCTGTTAATTGGCAATGACGAAAATATTAACTCATACGTATTTGAAACACGTTACTATTTCAGCCAACCAAAAGAAGAGCTGTTTGCCGTAGGTGAAACCGAACTGGATAAGATTGCCAGTTTATTAACGACCGTGAATAAAAACAAAAAAGAATCACTTGAGGCGTGAAATGGGCTCTTTGACCAAGCAACTGTATCGATATACGCATAAGCGTAATATGCGACATAATGAGAATTTATGGCCATTTATTAAATTATCCCGCAATGAAACCGGTGAAATATGTGATTTAAAATATAAGGGGTTGGATATCAAACTGACTTCCTTATCCTCACTTCACCACCGATTCAATGGTGAGATTCTGATTGCGGCGACAGGCCCCTCAATCAAACATATTAATTTTTCAAAATTGCCGACATCGGTCGCGACCGCTGGCGTGAATGGCGCCTGGCATCTTAATCACCAGCTCAATTTTAGTCTTTATTTCATTGTCGACATGACGTTTATCGACCGCCAAACGGCGCTTTTGAAACGATTAACCGGCTGTAAAAATGTTATTTTATTTACTACCGTTATGGGGATCGTCAAGCTTATAAAGCGTTTCTCCTACGAAAACATTCAGTGCGAGATTTGTATTATTGAAGATATTTGTTATGAGACCTACAAACCTTCAATTAAACAGGATAATCT
This sequence comes from Enterobacter cloacae complex sp. 382A5, assembly GCF_050031095.1. Taxonomy (NCBI): domain Bacteria; kingdom Pseudomonadati; phylum Pseudomonadota; class Gammaproteobacteria; order Enterobacterales; family Enterobacteriaceae; genus Enterobacter; species Enterobacter cloacae complex sp. 382A5. The sequence goes on along the minus strand of NZ_JBLGVK010000001.1, from coordinate 136,771 downwards.
GCGACAAGCTTTAACAGACACACCAGAAATCGTTTTCTCTGATACGCATCCGAATATTGCTTTTAGTCGTGATGTGCGACATGGAGTGGTGGATGCTGGCACCGTGGTATACTGGGCGCTCCAGATAATTTACTTTCTGGGATTCAAAAAAATTTACATTGCCGGTCTTGATATGAATAATTTCAACCAGCCACGTTTTTATGAAAGCAACGATACGATGTTGCCCTCATTTCTTGAGGATAAAGTGCATAATGTTGTGATCCCCGCGCTAACGCTGGCAAGCACCATTTTCAAAAATGATAACATTTCAGTTATCAATCTCTCTCCTCAAAGCGCTATCCCTGACTCCGTTTTTCCCAGAAAGGATTTTAGTGATGTCTTCAATTAATTTGCAACGCTACCTGTTCTATCCTTTTGTGCTCTTTATGTTTTTGAGCATGATTTTTTGCGGTGTCTCACGGGTAAATATCTTATTCCATATCACGCTGGCTCTGTTTATCATCACTATGATTATCAATAGTGAGACACGCACCCGTTTTATCAACGATCGTGACTTCCTTCCTGCACTGGGGATGACCGGTGCTTTTTTGCTCTATTTTTCACTCTCGAATTTGTGGGCGGAATCTTCACATCTTAGCTCAGCCATCAGCCATTCCTTTTATTTATTTATTTTCCTGTGCCTTTATCGTCAGTGTGAGTTACAGGAAAGAAAAAAATACATCATTGGCGCAGCCTATCTCGGTATCGTGGCACTGACGATATTAACGCTGGTTTATGTCAATAAAGAGCACATATTTCAAAACCGACTATCGCGTGCATTCCCGTTCTCCCCGGACAATGTCATTGATCTTGGGGGATACATGGCGCTGGGTATTTTGTTGAGCGCCATTCTGGTTCGCGAAACACGTAACTACTGGTTCTATATTCCCGTTCCCCTGCTGCTGGTCTGCTTGATTCTGACCCAAAGCCGTGGGCCTTTCCTTTCGATGATTGTCGCCGCTATCGTTGCGTTTCTGTGTAAACCGAAATGGAATTTTAAGCTGTTAGCGGGCTCGCTGATCGTATTGATAGTTATTGGCTCCATCCTCTATTTCAGCGGCTTCTTCGATATATTCATCAAACGCGCGGAAGAATCTTCCCGTGCAGGCTCTGTCCGTTTCGGCATCTGGCAGCATGCTTTTGAAGTGGCGAAGCAAAAAATGATTTTCGGCTGGGGTTTCAATAAAGAACTTGAATTCATTAACGGCTATGGTCAACCTGTTACCACAACGCATAGCCTTTATTTAGCGACTTTCCTGAAGGGCGGTATTGTGGGGCTTCTGCTGCTTTTGAGTATGATTCTCTTTGCGGGCAGACAATGTCTTCGCCACCTTGCTGCTAATCACAAAGCAGAGATTGCGGTTATTGTCTTTGCGCTGATGTTCTATGTTACCCAGGGCATGTTCGTAATCAGCAATCCGCGAGAATACTGGGTGCTATTCTGGCTTCCACTTGCCATTATTTTCAGCACCCCGGTAAAAACCGCGCTGCAAAAATAATTCCAGAGGCGCCGATTAATCGGCGCTTTTTTTATGGGAATAAAACTCCGCCAGCGTCATCCCTACCGTCTTGTCGGATAACCAGCTAAAGAGCACTTCCAGATCCTGATACAACCCTTCAATTGCCGCCTCATCTTTAAACGTAGGACTTCCGCCCGGCATAAATTCCGAGGAATGCAGCATAAACTCTACGTAGTCATGTCCCTGAGACAGGCATTGCTGTGCGACCTGAATCATCTGCGACGCATTACCACCGGACGGTCTCAACCAGTTTACGGACGGTGAACGATATTTACCGCGCAGGCGATCGTAGCCCTGTTTGACGGTGTTCAACCAGGCCGGATGCTTATACTGGATGCTCATCGGCACTTCGAGTAAGGGGCTATTGCCCGCTCGTGAGATATCGTCTGTATCAATAAAGTAGGCGTGGTCTGGAAAGTGCTGATAATTGGTTCCGCCATTCCCCTGCGGTGCGCCTTTCGCGTTACGCCAGTTCACGCGCGGCGTAACAGAGCAATCAACCTGGTAGCCCAGTTCGATCAGCAGTCTGGCGTAACGGCTATCAAAGGCCCAGCGCCCGGCGCGATGGCTTAACATTTTGGTCTGGAAGGTCTCTTCCAGCAGACGGGTCATGAACACTACTTTCTCGCGCATCACCTCATCTGAAAATTCAATCAAATACGGCTGCCAGCGCCAGTCATCTCCGGTGAGATCGTGTTCAGGAGGGCTATTCCACGCGTGAAGGTGCATCCCGACTTCACCCTGACCGCGGGCGATCACATCTTTGGCAAACTCAATGAAAACCGGCTCAATCGCCATCTCATAATTTGTCAGCCATACGGGTTTGAAACCGAAACGCTCACAAAGCGTCTGGAATCGCGCCAGATAGCGCGCATTCTCCGTTTTAATGACGCGGTGATTTTGCCAGAGATTATCGCCTTCAGTATCAATCGTGATGATAAACGCTGGTTTTTTCATAATGAGTCCGCAAGACAGGAAAGTTAGCGCTATGTTACGCACTCACCGAAGCATGAGTAAACCCTTCCAGGGAATTTCCTGAGATTATGGAGAAAGAGTGCAAGTCGCTATCAGGTCTATTAGAATTGCCAACAGTACAACGCCAATAAGATGATGATGAATAACTTACCTGACACGCCTGATTTGCGCATTTTACTTATCAAACTCCGCCATCATGGCGACATGTTACTGACCACTCCCGTCATTGATTCGTTACGTCAAAAATGGCCGCAGGCACAGATTGATGTGCTGTTGTATGAAGAAACCCGCGATATGCTCGCCGCACACCCGGCGATCGGTACTGTTTACGGGATCGACCGTAAATGGAAGCAGCTGGGCACGCTGAAACATCTGCAAAAAGAGTGGCAGTTGCTCTGTGCGTTAAGGAAACAGCATTATCACCTGGTGATTAATCTTGCCGATCAGTGGCGCAGCGCTATCGTTACCCGTTTCACCGGCGCACCAGTACGACTCGGGTTCGCTTTTAACAAGCGCAACAACGCATTCTGGCGGTTTTGCCATAGCGATTTGGTCTCTGTGGCCGGGCACAACGCGTTGCACACTGTCGAACAGAACCTCTCTATTTTGTCGCCATTACCGGTCACCGCTCAACCTGCCGTGACCATGGCCTACCATGCTGAAGACTGGCACGAGGCTCACCAAAAGTTGATGCAAAACGGTGTGGGAGACAACTTCATCGTGATTCAGCCTACGTCGCGCTGGTTCTTTAAATGCTGGGACGAAGGCAAAATGGCGCAAACCATCACGGCGCTGCAGCAGGATGGCCACACTGTCGTCCTCACCGCCGGGCCGGATAAAAAAGAGCTGGCGATGATCGATCGCATTCTCGCCGCCTCGCCAGCGACGGGAGTCGTCTCGCTGGCAGGTCAGCTCACGTTGCGTCAACTGGCTTCGCTTATCGATCATGCGTCTCTGTTTATTGGCGTTGACTCCGTTCCGATGCATATGGCCGCTGCGCTTCAGACCCCCTGTGTGGCATTGTTTGGCCCATCAAAACTTACCTTCTGGTCACCCTGGCAGGTTAATGGGGAAGTCATCTGGGCAGGTGATTACGGCCCACTGCCCGATCCAGACGCCATTGATACCAAAACAAAAGAACGCTATCTCGACGCCATTCCCGTTGATGCTGTCGTCTCCGCCGCAAGGAGATATCTGTCATGAAACACCATCGCCTGGCGATTGTTCGCCAAAAGTATCGCCCGGATGGCGGGGCAGAACGCTTCGTGTCTCGCGCCCTTACCGCGCTGAGCAACCAAAATCTCGAGCTCAACGTCATCACGCGCGAGTGGCAGGGTGAGAAGCAGGACGACTGGCATATTCATATTTGCGATCCGCGCAAATGGGGCCGCATCAGCCGCGAGCGCGGATTTGCGCATGCCGCACGTGCGCTCTGGCAGCAGCAGCAGTTTGATATTGTGCAAAGCCACGAGCGCATTCCGGGCTGTGACATTTATCGTGCAGGCGACGGCGTACACCGACGCTGGCTCCTGCAGCGCGCACGCATTCTGCCTGCCTGGCGTGCAAAACTGCTGATGCATGATCGCTATCACCGCTACGTGATGAATGCCGAACGTGAAATGTACCAGGCGCCGGAGTTAAAGGCGGTTATCTGTAATGCGGAGATGATCAAGCGCGAAATCGTCGAAGACTTTGATATTGACGCAAAAAAAATTCATGTGATTTATAATTCAATTGACTCCACCCGTTTCGTTCCGGCAGAAGAGGCACAACGTATTGCATTGCGTCAGCAGTTTGGTTTGCCGACCGATGCCGTCATTTTCTGCTTCGTAGGGTCAGGATTTGAACGAAAAGGATTGGCCAGCGCTATACGCGCCGTTGCGGGTACTGCGGCATGGCTGATTGTGGTTGGGCAGGATAAAGCAGAACGTCGCTATCGCGACCTCGCCCGTTCATTAGGCTGCGAGGGGCAAATCCGTTTTCTGGGGATGCAAAAAGAGACGCTGCCATTTTATCAGCTATCTGATGGTTTACTGCTACCAACGCTGTATGATCCTTTCCCTAACGTCATTCTTGAAGCGATGGCCTGCGGTTTGCCGGTCATTACATCAGAGAGTTGCGGTGGGGCAGAATTTATTCAGCAAGGCCAGAACGGATTTTACTGTGACGCACTTGATATCAGCACCCTGAAGGAGGCGGTAGCGGCCACCCCTTCGCTGGAAAAAAATAACGATATGGGACGAGCGGCACGTGAACGTGTAAAAGACGCCACCCCCGAAAAACTGTCAAGTCAGCTTATTTCGCTTTATCAAAAATTACTGGATTAAAAATGCGCATCCTAATGATTATTGATGGTTTACCCGGTGGAGGAGCTGAAAAAACGGTTCTTACACTCTCCAGCGGATTAACAGAGATGGGGCATCAGGTCTCTCTCTTCTCGCTGCGGAAAGTGTGCGACTACGCCATTCCGGAAGGCATCGATTATCAGGTCGTTCAGGATACCTGCAAAAAACCGTGGCGGAAGCTAACGGAGATCCCACGCCGCGCCAGGCTGCTGGATCAGGCTATCGAGCGGGCGGAGCGCAGCGGCAAATTTGATGTGGTGTTCTCGCATCTGCACAAAACTGACCGCATCGTGGCGCACTGCCGCGCCCTGGAGCGCGATAAAGTGTGGTTCTGCGTGCATGGCATGTTCTCATTCTCCTACCTTCGCCATCGCCGTGGGCTTTCACGCTGGTTTAAACACACTAAGATTCGCCATACCTACGAAAACCGCAACGTGGTCGCCGTCTCAGGCGCCGTGTTGAAAGATCTTTCAGAAACGCTGGCCCTGAATCTCCGACGCACGGCGGTAATCCATAATCCTTTTGATATTCCTGAAATCCAGCGTCTGGCGGACGCCCCCTTTGAGATGCAGGGAAAGGATTACATCATTCACGTCGGACGCTTCCATGAACACAAGCGTCACGATCGCCTGCTACGGGCGTTCGCGCTGAGTCAGCTCAATACCACGCTGGTTATGATGGGCAATGGCTCTGAGGCTAAAATTCAAAAGCTTAAGCAGCTTGCCCGCGAACTGGGCATTGAAGACAAAACGGTTTTCCGTCCGTTCGAACCTAATCCTTATCCCTGGATTAAAGGGGCACGCCTTTTAGTGTTAAGTTCTGACTGCGAAGGTTTTGGTAATGTGCTGGTTGAATCCATTATCTGCCAGACGCCACCCGTCAGTACACATTGTCCAGGTGGCCCCGCCGAAATCCTCAAGGGAGACTTATCCCGCGGTCTGGCAGAGATGAATGACGAGTCTCTGGCAAAAACGCTGGCGGATATTTATACCTCTCCACCGGTCGTTGATCGCGCAACCATTGCATCGTTCGGTATCAAGGCCATTTGCCAGCAATATATTGCTTTGGTCGACAATCAAAAATAATCAGGTTTCTTATGCAAAATTCAGCGCCATTATTAAGCGTGGTGGTAGCCGTTTATAACGGTGAAGCGTTCCTGGATCAGTTCTTTACCTGCCTTGTGGATCAACGCATCGACAGCATGGAAGTCATCATCGTCAATGACGGCTCCACGGACCGTTCGATGCAGATCGTCGAAAACTGGCGCGAAAAGCTGCCGCAGATGCAGGTTATTGAGCAGCAAAATCAGGGCGTATCCATCGCGCGTAATACCGGTCTGGCCGTCGCGACGGGCCAATATCTTTCTTTCCCTGATATTGATGATGTCTTTAAACCCGGCATGTATCAGCACCTGCTTGATATGGCTGTTACGCAACGTCTTGATGTCGCTACCTGTAACGGCAACTACGTCTGGGAAAATAATAAGAAGCCTTCACGCCCTATTTTCCCTGAAGACAAACTGGCATCAACGGGCGTCATGTCCGGCCCTGCATGGCTCAAAATGGCGCTCGACTCCCGTAAGTTCCTGCACGTGACCTGGCTGAACATCTATCGTCATGACTTTATTCGCGAGCACGGTTTTCACTTTGAACCGGGGCTGCGCCATCAGGATATTCCGTGGACCACAGAAGTACTGCTGGCGGCGGAGCGGGTGCAGTACACCAGTGAACGTTACTACGACTACTACATTCACTCTGCGTCGGTGTCTCATATGCCGGACAATGACGACACGCTCATTCGCTCGGCGCGTCACTACATGAAAATCCTGCAGATGCTCGATGCCATTAATCAGCGCTACCCCGATAAAGTGAAAGGGATCCCTGCTTGCCACTGGCAAATTGCCAAAGAAGGGCTGGGCATCATTCATACTTTCGACAACATGAAAGATGAGCAGAAAAAGGCATTTATTATCAAAGAGTTTTTCGATAAAGGGATCTGGAAACTCATCTGGAAAAATGCAAAAAGTCCCCGACTACGCTGGCGACTGGGCCGTCGTTACTTCCGTTTGAAGCGCTATGTGGCATAAGAGATAGCTTTACCTGGCCCAAATGCTTAGAATTTGCCCGCCGAAACTAAAAAGACGGATAATCGCTTGGAATTGTTGTATACCGCCCTGCTCTATATCATTCAGCCACTGGTGTGGCTGAGACTGCTGCTTCGTAGCCGTAAAGCGCCTGCGTACCGAAAACGCTGGGCTGAACGCTATGGCTTCTGTCGCAATAAAGTTGCCCCGGACGGTATTTTGCTGCATTCCGTTTCTGTTGGCGAAACGCTGGCAGCGATCCCGCTGGTTCGCGCCCTGCGTCACCGTTATCCGTCACTGCCGATCACCGTCACGACCATGACCCCGACCGGCTCTGAGCGCGTGATGTCCGCCTTCGGTAAAGACGTGCATCACGTCTATCTGCCCTACGACCTTCCCTGCGCCATGAACCGTTTTCTGGAAACCGTTCGCCCTAAACTGGTGATCGTGATGGAAACCGAGCTGTGGCCGAATATGATTTCCGCTCTGCATGCCCGTAAGATTCCACTGGTGATCGCGAACGCGCGTCTGTCTGAGCGGTCGGCGAAAGGCTACGGCAAGCTGGGGAAATTTATGCGCCGCCTGCTCAGCAAGATCACACTGATTGCTGCGCAAAACGAAGAAGACGCAGCGCGCTTTATCTCGCTTGGCCTGAAACGCAACCAGCTGGCGGTGACAGGCAGCCTGAAATTCGATATCTCCGTCACGCCTGAACTTGCGGCCCGTGCTATCACGCTGCGCCGCCAGTGGGCACCGCGTCGCCAGGTCTGGATTGCGACCAGCACCCATGATGGCGAAGAGGCGATTATCCTGCAGGCGCATCGTAAGCTGCTGGAGAAATTCCCCGATTTGCTGCTGATTCTGGTACCTCGCCATCCCGAGCGTTTTAAAGACGCCCGTGAAATGGTGCAAAAAGGCGGCTTCAGCTTCACCCTGCGCAGCAGCGGTGAGATCCCCTCCACCAGCACGCAGGTGGTTATTGGCGATACCATGGGTGAGCTGATGCTGCTGTATGGCATTGCTGACCTGGCCTTTGTTGGCGGCAGCCTGGTGGAGCGTGGTGGCCATAACCCGCTGGAACCAGCGGCCCATGCCATTCCCGTGCTGATGGGTCCACATACCTTCAACTTCAAAGATATCTGTGCGAAATTGCAGCAAGCGGAAGGGCTAATTACCGTGACCGATGCGGATTCGGTGGTCAAAGAGGTCTCGACTCTGCTGACCGACGAAGATTACCGCCTGTGGTACGGTCGTCATGCCGTCGAAGTGCTGCATCAGAACCAGGGTGCCCTCACCCGTCTGCTGCAGCTTCTGCAACCTTATCTGCCGCAGCGGAGCCACTAATGTCAACGCGCCTGTCGGTCGTTCTGATCGCCAAAAACGCTGCCGACCTGCTTCCGGATTGCCTGGCCTCCGTTGCCTGGGCTGACGAAATTATCCTGCTCGACTCCGGCAGTGAAGACAACACGGCGGACGTTGCCCACGCAGCGGGTGCAAAAGTCTATACCAACACCGACTGGCAAGGTTATGGCATCCAGCGCCAGCGCGCGCAGGGATATGCCACCGGTGATTATGTACTGATGCTCGACACAGACGAGCGCATCACGCCGGAGCTGCGTCAGGCCATTCAGGCGGTGCTCGCCGCACCAACGCCGGGCACGGTCTACAGCATTGCGCGTCGTAACTATTTCCTTGGCCGTTTTATGCGTCACAGCGGCTGGTACCCCGACCGGGTCACGCGCCTCTACGAGCGCGAGCGGTATCAGTACAATGCTAATCTGGTCCATGAATCCCTGGCCTGCGACAGTGCGCCTGTCGTCCCTCTGACGGGCGATCTTTTGCACCTGACCTGCCGGGATTTCGCCAGCTTCCAGCGTAAACAGCTCAACTATGCCACCGCCTGGGCACAGGAGCGCCATCAGCGCGGCAAGAAGGCCACGCTGACAGGTATCTTCACCCATACGCTGGGGGCGTTTCTGAAAACGCTGCTGCTGCGTGGCGGCGTGCTGGACGGTAAACAGGGCTGGTTACTGGCCGTGGTAAATGCCCAGTATACTTTCAACAAATACACCGAGCTGTGGGCGCTCAGCCGCGGCTACTCAGAGAAAACGTGAGCCATGAGCACAAAAGCGATTTATCCAGGTACCTTTGATCCGATCACCAATGGTCATCTTGATATCATCACCCGTGCGGCGTGCATGTTCGACAAGGTGATTCTGGCGATTGCTGCCAGCCCCAGTAAAAAACCGATGTTTGACCTGAACGAGCGTGTCGCGCTTGCCACCGAGGCCATTGCGCACCTGCCGAACGTGGAGGTGGTGGGCTTCAGCGATCTGATGGCCAATTTTGCCCGCGCTCAGCAGGCGACGATTCTGATCCGTGGCTTACGCGCGGTGGCAGACTTCGAGTATGAGATGCAGCTGGCGCATATGAACCGTCATTTGATGCCGGAGCTGGAAAGCGTATTTCTGATGCCATCCAAGGAGTGGTCGTTCATCTCTTCCACGCTGGTGAAAGAGGTGGCGCGTCATCACGGGGACGTTACCCATTTCCTGCCGGTTAACGTCCACCAGGCGTTGATGGACAAGCTAAAGTAGCGCTATTTCTGGCACTGACGGCAATAGAATGTGGCGCGCTGGGCATGCTTTGTTGCGATAATCGGCGTTCCACACACCCTGCACGGCTCGCCTTTGCGGCCATACACCTGTAGCTCCTGAGCAAAATAGCCTGGCTTACCGTCGCTTTGCAGGAAGTCCTTCAGCGTCGTTCCCCCCTGCTCAATTGAGCGAAGCAGTACCGCTTTAATCACTCGCACCAGCAGCTCACACTCCTGCGCCGACAGCGAAGAGGCCAACCGATCGGGATGGATCCCGGCCGCAAACAGCGATTCGCTGGCATAGATATTCCCCACGCCGACCACCAGTTTGTTATCCATCAGCCAGGGTTTAATCGGGGTTTTCTTTTTCGCACACTTCGCTTTCAGGTATTCCGCGTTAAACGCTTCTGAAAGCGGCTCTGGCCCCAGATGTGCCAGTACGCTATGTCCTTCCAGTTCTTTGGTCCACAACCATGCGCCAAAGCGGCGGGGATCGGTATAACGCAACACTTTGCCGTTACTCATCACCAGATCGACATGGTCATGCTTTTCCGCAGGCAGCTCTTCAGTGAGGATCCGCAGGCTGCCGGACATGCCAAGATGGATGATGATCCAGCCATCGGGCAGCTCCAGGAGCAGATATTTCGCGCGGCGCTGGACGCTGAGGATCGGTTTATCGCTTAACGCATGGATCTCATCAGAAACCGGCCAACGGAGGCGGCCGTTACGCACGGTAGCATGAAGAATAGTCGCGCCGACCAGATGCGGCTCAATACCGCGGCGGCTGGTCTCCACCTCAGGTAATTCAGGCATGATTCCTCCGTAGTAAGATGCAGAATGCAAAAAACCCCGCAGTTGCGGGGTTTTTTCAATACAAGGCGGCTAAAATTATTTGATTTTAGCTTCTTTGTACATTACGTGCTGGCGTACAACTGGATCGAATTTTTTCAGTTCCAGTTTTTCCGGCTTAGTACGTTTGTTCTTCGTGGTGGTGTAGAAGTGACCTGTACCAGCAGAAGAAACCAGCTTGATTTTCTCGCGAATACCTTTAGCCATGATTTATTTCCTCTTTAAGTACTTAGTACTTTTCGCCACGGGCACGCAGTTCGGACAGAACTGTATCGATGCCTTTCTTATCAATTACACGCATACCTTTAGCAGATACGCGCAGGGTGACAAAACGCTTCTCGCTCTCAACCCAGAAACGGTGAGAGTGCAGGTTCGGCAGGAAACGGCGTTTAGTCGCGTTCAGTGCGTGGGAACGGTTGTTACCGGTCACCGGACGCTTGCCAGTAACTTGGCAGACTCGGGACATGTCTATTCTCCAAAAATCAAATTAGCTCGAGCTTCGTATGGGGTATCGGCGCCTCGTCAGGCTTTACAGCCCGGTCATCGCATAGTTCTATTGAACTCTCGATTGCCAGGCCCAAATGCCAAACCCGAGATTCTCAAAGGTGGCGTAGTATACGCTGACTCGGCGGTGTGCTCAAGTCCCGAACAGACAAAGATCCCGATGGATCGCGAGAAATAGCCTAAATCCAGCCATGTTCTGCAAAAGAAAGGTACTCTCCGCGGCCAATTATCAGATGGTCCAGCACACGAATGTCCATGAATTGACAGCATTTGACAATGCGGTCGGTGATCTCTTTGTCAGCTCTGCTTGGTTCTGCACAGCCAGAAGGGTGATTATGCGCGAGTATTACGCCGGCTGCATTCAATTTTATTGCTTCGCGCACAATTTCACGCGGATGAACCTCTACATGGCTTAGCGTGCCCGAGAAAAGGTGGCTATGCTTGAGCACCCGGTTCCGGTTATCGAGAAAGATCACCATAAAGATCTCGCGTTCAATATCGGTTAACTGACTTTGCAGAAACTCGCGCGTCATCGCAGGAGTCAGTATCGGGTCCTCTTCCTGCATACGAACACACTGAAAACGGCGGGCCAGTTCGGCAATCCCCTTGAGCTGGGCATATTTCGCCACACCGATACCCTCCACATGCGCAAACTCCGCCAGTTCCGCCGTCATCAAACCGTAGAGTGAGCCAAAATGGCCTATCAGATCTTTTGCCAGCGTAAAGACCGTTTTGCCCGGCGTACCGGTGCGCAAAAAAAGCGCCAGCAGTTCCTCATCTTTTAGCAAAGTGACGCCATAGCGCAGCAATTTTTCGCGCGGTAAGAGCAGTTCATCCTCGTCTTCCATGCTTTTTCTCCCTGTTTTTTGCCCATCTTGCCATAGGCTACTCAGGTACCTGACTCTCGCGTCTCGTTCTTGCGTAACGCCTCGCAAAGTGACCGAAGGACAAGATCACCCCGTTTTTGGGATTGTGATAAAATGCCCGCTCTCTGGTGAAACCCAACAGGAAAGAATCATGATGAGCCTGGCCGGTAAAAAAATCGTTCTTGGCGTTAGCGGCGGCATTGCAGCTTATAAAACACCGGAACTGGTGCGCCGTCTGCGCGAGCGCGGGGCCGACGTACGGGTCGCGATAACCGAAGGTGGAAAAGCCTTTATCACTCCTCTGAGCCTGCAGGCCGTTTCAGGATACCCGGTATCTGACAGCCTGCTTGACCCTGCCGCAGAAGCCGCGATGGGCCATATTGAGCTTGGGAAATGGGCAGACCTGGTTATCCTTGCCCCCGCCACGGCCGATTTAATTGCCCGCGTTGCCGCCGGGATGGCGAACGATCTGGTTTCGACCATTTGTCTGGCCACGCCCGCCCCTGTTGCCGTTGTGCCGGCCATGAATCAGCAGATGTATCGCAATGCCGCGACCCAGCATAATCTACAGACGCTGACCTCACGCGGCCTGCTGATCTGGGGGCCGGACAGCGGGAGCCAGGCCTGTGGCGATGTTGGCCCAGGCCGTATGCTTGATCCATTGACTATTGTCGATATGGCCGCGGCCCATTTTTCGCCTGTCAACGACCTGCAACATCTCAACATCATGATTACAGCCGGCCCAACGCGCGAGCCGCTGGATCCGGTACGTTACATTACCAACCACAGCTCCGGTAAAATGGGCTTTGCGATTGCGGCCGCAGCGGCGAAACGCGGCGCGAACGTCACGCTGGTCAGTGGCCCGGTCTCCTTACCTACGCCGCCTTTTGTGCAGCGTATTGATGTCACCACCGCGCTGGAAATGGAGGCCGCGGTACAGGCCCATGCGCAAAACCAGCAGATTTTTATCGGTTGTGCTGCCGTCGCGGACTACCGCGCAGAGACCATTTCTGATGCCAAAATCAAAAAGCAAGGCGATGAATTAACACTAAAAATGGTGAAAAACCCGGATATCGTTGCTGGCGTCGCCGCGCTGAAAACCCATCGTCCTTACGTTGTTGGGTTTGCCGCAGAAACAAATAATGTGGAAGAATATGCCCGGCAAAAACGTACCCGCAAAAACCTCGATTTGATTTGCGCGAATGACGTATCGCTGGCCACGCAAGGATTTAACAGCGACAGCAACGCACTGCACCTTTTCTGGCAGGATGGAGATAAAATCTTACCGCTTGAGCGCAAGGAACTCCTGGGCCAACAATTACTGGACGAGATCGTTACCCGTTATGATGAAAAAAATCGACGTTAAGATTCTGGACCCGCGTGTTGGCGAGCAATTCCCGCTGCCAACCTATGCCACCTCCGGCTCTGCCGGTCTTGACCTGCGCGCCTGTCTCGATGACGCCGTAGAACTGGCTCCGGGTGCGACCACCCTGATCCCAACGGGCCTGGCGATTCACATTGCTGACCCTTCACTGGCGGCGGTGATCCTGCCACGTTCAGGCCTGGGTCATAAGCATGGTGTCGTGCTGGGTAACCTGGTCGGCCTGATCGACTCTGACTACCAGGGCCAGCTGATGGTCTCCGTCTGGAACCGGGGTCAGGACAGCTTCACCATTGAACCGGGCGAGCGTATCGCGCAGATGGTCTTTGTACCTGTGGTGCAGGCAGAATTTAACCTGGTGGCAGACTTTGATGCCACCGACCGTGGCGAAGGCGGCTTCGGCCATTCCGGGCGCAAATAACCGCCCGACAGACACGCATCTCACAGCGCCATAATGTCATAACAAACCGCAAACGCCAGTTTGCGGTCGCTGTGTGGATGCCAGCCTGACAAGTGCTTATTTTCAGGGGTATTTTGCAACATGGCAGAAAAACAAACCGCGAAAAGGAACCGTCGCGAAGAAATACTTCAATCTCTGGCTCTGATGCTTGAATCCAGCGATGGCAGTCAACGCATCACCACCGCAAAACTGGCCGCCTCTGTAGGCGTGTCTGAAGCGGCGCTGTACCGTCATTTCCCGAGCAAAACCCGGATGTTCGACAGCCTGATCGAGTTTATCGAAGACAGTCTGATCACGCGCATCAACCTGATTCTGAAAGACGAAAAAGACACCACCGCGCGTCTGCGTCTGATTGTGCAGTTGATTCTGGGATTTGGAGAACGTAACCCGGGCCTGACCCGTATTCTGACTGGCCATGCGCTGATGTTTGAGCAGGACAGACTGCAGGGTCGCATCAACCAGCTTTTCGAACGTATTGAAGCGCAGCTGCGCCAGGTACTGCGTGAAAAGAAAATGCGTGAAGGCGAAGGTTACAGCACGGATGAAACGCTGCTGGCAAGCCAGATCCTGGCGTTTTGCGAAGGGATGCTCTCCCGTTTTGTACGCAGTGAGTTCAAATACAGCCCAACGGACGATTTCGACGCCCGTTGGCCGTTAGTGGCGGCACAGTTGCAGTAACGTCGTTGCCGGATGGCGGCTACGCCTTATCCGGCCCACAAATTGCGCAGGCCCGGCAAGCGACGCGCCACCGGGCAATTCCATTACACGCCAAACTCTTCGCGATATGCCCGCACCGCAGCCAGATGATCCGCCATCTCTGGCTTCTCTTCCAGATACGCAATCAGGTCTTTCAGATTGATGATTGACGTCACTTTGCAGCTGTAATCACGTTCAACTTCCTGAATGGCCGAGATTTCACCACGACCCCGTTCCTGGCGGTCCAGAGAAATCAACACGCCAGCCAGCGTCGCGCCGTTGGCCTGGATAATCTCCATGGATTCGCGAATGGCGGTACCCGCGGTGATGACGTCGTCCACCAGCATCACGCGCCCCTGCAGTGGGCTGCCGACCAGGTTGCCGCCTTCACCGTGGGTTTTGGCCTCTTTACGGTTAAAGCAGTACGGCACGTCGCGGTCATGGTGTTCTGCCAGCGCAACCGCGGTGGTGGTCGCAATCGGAATGCCCTTATAGGCCGGGCCAAACAGCAGGTCGAAATCAATCCCTGAATCCACCAGCGCTTCGGCATAGAAACGGCCTAACAGCGCCAGATCGCGCCCGGTATTGAACAGCCCGGCATTGAAGAAATAGGGACTCTTGCGCCCGGATTTCAGCGTAAACTCGCCAAACTTGAGGACCTGCTTGTTAAGCGCAAACTCAATAAACTGGCGCTGATACGGTTTCATGGATTCGCTCCTTTGTCTTTTCTGTCTTACAGGCAAAAAAAAGGCGACTCATTGGTCGCCTTTAAAATCAATTTTCTAACGCCGCTTTCTGCGTCGTTACAATAGATTCAATTCCCCCTCGGGCCAGAGCCAGCAAGGTGAGAAGTTCTTCGTGGGTAAACGGTTCGCCTTCTGCGGTGCCCTGCACCTCAATGATACGTCCGTCTTCGGTCATCACCACGTTCATGTCAGTTTCGGCAGCGGAGTCTTCTACGTATTCCAGATCGCAAAGCGCTTCACCGTTAACGATACCGACGGACACCGCGGCAACCATCCCTTTCATTGGGTTTGTTTTCAGCTTACCGGCCGCAACCAGTTTATTCAGGGCATCAGCCAGCGCTACACAGGCACCGGTAATCGATGCGGTACGCGTGCCACCGTCAGCCTGAATGACGTCGCAGTCCAGAGTAATGGTGAATTCGCCCAGCGTTTTCAGATCAACAGCGGCGCGCAGAGCACGCGCGATGAGGCGCTGAATTTCCATGGTACGGCCGCCCTGCTTACCTTTTGCCGCTTCACGGGCATTACGGGTATGCGTTGCACGCGGCAGCATGCCGTATTCAGCCGTGATCCAGCCCTGGCCCTGACCTTTCAGGAAGCGCGGAACGCCTTCTTCAATGGAAGCCGTGCACAGCACTTTGGTGTCACCAAACTCAACCAGAACGGAGCCTTCAGCGTGTTTTGTATAGTTACGGGTCAGGGTGACGGGACGCACCTGATTGGCGCTACGACCTGCTGGACGCATGATGAATTCTCCGGCTTGAAACGAATGTGGCTGCGCATTATACGGATAAAGGACGCTTATTCCTATCCTGAGAAGCCCCTGAAAGCTATAATCCCCCCATCTCTCCTTTAAAAACGGGAATATCTATGATCCGCAGTATGACCGCCTACGCCCGGCGTGAAATCAAGGGTAGCTGGGGTAGCGCTACCTGGGAAATGCGTTCGGTAAACCAGCGCTATCTGGAAACCTATTTCCGTATGCCGGAGCAGTTCCGCAGCCTTGAGCCTGTGGTGCGTGAGCGTATCCGTACGCGTCTGACGCGCGGCAAAGTGGAATGTAACCTGCGTTTTGAGCCGGATGCCAGCGCGCAGGGCGAACTGATCCTCAACGAAAAACTGGCAAAACAGCTCGTCAATGCGGCGAACTGGGTCAAAATGCAAAGCGACGAAGGCGAAATTAATCCGGTTGATATTCTGCGCTGGCCTGGCGTCATGGCTGCCGGAGAGCAGGATCTGGATGCAATTGCCGCTGAAATCCTTGCCGCCCTCGACAGCACGCTCGATGACTTTATCGTTGCTCGCGAAACCGAAGGCCAGGCGCTGAAAGCGATGATTGAACAGCGCCTTGAAGGCGTCAGCGCCGAAGTGGCAAAAGTACGTACCCATATGCCGGAAGTGCTGCAGTGGCAGCGCGAGCGTCTGGTTGCCAAACTGGAAGAAGCGGAAGTTCAGCTGGAAAATAACCGTCTGGAACAAGAGCTGGTATTGATGGCGCAGCGCGTTGACGTGGCCGAAGAGCTGGACCGTCTGGAAGCACACGTTAAAGAGACCTACAACATTCTGAAGAAGAAAGAAGCCGTTGGTCGTCGTCTCGACTTTATGATGCAGGAGTTCAACCGCGAGTCGAATACCCTGGCGTCTAAATCAATCAATGCCGACGTGACGAATTCCGCCATTGAGCTCAAGGTACTGATTGAGCAGATGCGCGAGCAGATCCAGAATATTGAGTAATACTATTCGGGTGGCGTCGACCGACGTCACCCATTATTATTTCTAATCCATTTTAACCCGTCTTTTCTCGCTTTGCCGACACCAATCAACCTTCTCCACTATGGGTTGATAAAATTTTATAGGGCAAACCTGCTCACTTTAGAAAATCTCAATCGTGATCGTGCGCACAAAACGTTAACCTTCCCGGCTTCACACCGGAGGTTATATGCTGCTTCACACTCTTTATCTCATTGGCATCACTGCAGAAGCCATGACTGGCGCGCTTGCAGCCGGTCGTCGCCGAATGGATACCTTCGGCGTGATCATTATTGCCACAGCGACCGCGCTGGGCGGCGGTTCCGTGCGCGATATTCTGCTGGGCCATTACCCGCTGGGCTGGGTGAAAAACCCCGAGTACGTGATTATTGTGGCGACCGCCGCCGTAGTAACCACCATTGTCGCGCCCGTTATGACCCATCTGCGTCGCCTGTTTCTGGTGCTTGATGCGCTCGGGCTGATTGTCTTTTCCATCATTGGCGCACAAATCGCGCTCGATATGGGTGAAGGGCCAGTTATCGCCACCATTGCCGCCGTGGTGACCGGGGTGTTTGGAGGCGTGCTGCGCGATATGTTCTGCAAACGTATTCCTCTGGTCTTTCAAAAAGAGCTGTATGCCGGCATCTCCTTCGCGGCAGCGGTGCTCTATATTGCCCTGCAGCATTATGTTTCGAACCATGATGTGGTGGTCATCTCCACGCTGCTGTTCGGCTTTACGGCCCGCATGCTGGCGTTGCGACTTAAGCTCGGCCTGCCGGTGTTTCACTACAAACACAGCGCTCACTAATTTCAGAATCCCTTGATGCGCTGTTCAGCCAGCCACTTTGCCAGCACATCCACCTCCGGCGCGTGGAGCCAGTTAACGATTTGCCGCGCTTTCTCCTCTCCGGTCCCCGGCAAGGTCTGCCAGTCCATAGCGCTACGCTGGTGCATGGTCTGCCATGATAGCTCTCCGGCGGCTTTCAGGGTCGCCTGAGCCAGCGGAACACCCATCGCCATGATCCAACGAATAAAAGGACGCTCTCGCACCAGATTAAACTGATGCCAGAGCGCCAGTCCGCGTGCAGCCGAAAACCCCGGCGTGGTTTGCAGCTGCGCCTGGGTTAACAACAGCCATGAGAAAATATGTTCAAAGCGATGTGCCTGCCAGAGCGCCCGCCAGCCTGACTCGCCTAAACCGGCAATATCCAGCCCCTGCTTAGAACTGAGCCACGTCAGCCGGGCAAAGAACTGCTCCATACATTCCGGTGAAGCGTAAAAACAGCTGAGAGAATGGTACTGCGGGACTGGAGGTTCTGGTTTTTGCCGGTCGGTCCCTCGCCAGACGACTTTGTCGAATCGGGGGATCCCCTGTCCGGCCAGGCTTACCTGGATCTGATCGCCCGGCGCGATATCCAGCCTTTGCCAGCGGCCAACGGATCCCAGGCTAACCCGCTGCACCTGTTTATCATCCAGCCGTACTGGCTCCAGCCCCGCCACAACGGCAATTTTCCCCGTTCGGCCCACAGTGAAGTGAATATCCCGTACTTCAGCAACCTGCGCGACAGGGGGATATTTCCAGGCAACAACCCAACTGCCCTCTCCAGGCAGCCAGTTTTCACCCGGCAGTTCATCCGCCGAGCGAACCACAATGCCGTCCGTGGCAAAGGGTAATGCTGCGGTGTGCCACGCTGAGCGCTGCTTTTCGACGGCCTCAATATGCTCTACGGGCAAGGTATAGCGCGCCGTCAGGGTAAACCCCGCGTCAGACAGTTCCGCCAGTGCGGTTTTCATCTCTTTTGGCCCGTCTGGCCAGGCCCAGATGAATACCCCAACCTCTCTCAAAAACGCGTTATCCTGCTGGCGCATCATCGCACCTGCGACTTTTGCGCGTGCATTCATTCCGCCCATCTGCTGCTGAATGTGATTTTCACGCTGCCAAAAAAGCTCCCCCTGTAACACGCTGTTTGCCAGCGCGCCGGAAAGATGTTGTGGCACCGACGGTATTAAACGCACCTGCGATGTCCAGTCTTCACCTTTTAACCCATCGCCACGGCTAATGGCCTGAGCCAATGTTCCCCCCCGATACACCAGCGTTACCGCTACACCGTCAACTTTGGGTTGTATCCAGAGATTGCGCCGGGCATGTATCCACTGGCCAAGCTCTTCTTTACTGCTCACCTTATGAACCCCTGTATGGGCGACGGGGTGTTTGATACGTCCCGTCAGGGCGGGAAGTGCTGCGTCAGGTGATGCATGCCCAAAACAGTGCTGCCACTGTTTTAACCGCCCGTTGAGCTGGTCATACACTTCATCGTTCACTTCGCTGATACCCTGCTGCCAGTAGGCGTCATCCCAGCGTTTGATTTGCGCACTTAACGTCGCAATCTCTTTCTCCGCCCTCGCCTGAGACCACACCGGGCACACCGCCGCCGCAGAACCACACCACAACAGCATGAAGCCGCTTATCCATCGCCACATCGCTACCCCTCCTTTACGTTGCTGGAGGTATAACCCGGCGACGAAAACCACGCTAATGGCAACATTGCGCTTTGCGAGGCGCTATCCAGAGTGAATTTATGTTGCTGCAAAACACAGGTAAAACCTGAAAACGACACGCAAAATGCAATAATCCAGGGGAAAAAGTGTGACAAAGGCTACGTCACACAGCGGCGACGTGTATAATAAGCCCGTATGTAGGACTTCTTCGTTAACACATACAAAAGACTCTCATGGCTCAAGGCACGCTTTATATTGTTTCTGCCCCTAGTGGCGCGGGTAAATCCAGCCTTATTCAGGCACTGTTAAAAACCCAACCGTTGTATGACACTCAGGTTTCTGTTTCACACACCACGCGTAAACCGCGTCCGGGTGAAGTGCACGGTGAACACTATTTCTTTGTCGATCACGACGAATTTAAAGCGATGATTGGCCGAGATGCGTTTCTTGAACACGCAGAAGTTTTCGGGAACTACTACGGTACCTCGCGTGAAACCATTGAGCAGGTTCTGGCAACCGGCGTGAATGTGTTCCTGGATATCGACTGGCAGGGCGCACAGCAAATTCGCAAGAAAATGCCTGATTCGCGCAGTATCTTTATTTTACCGCCGTCGAAAGATGAGCTGGATCGCCGCCTGCGTGGACGCGGTCAGGACAGCGAAGAGGTCATTGCAAAGCGTATGGAACAGGCAGTTGCAGAAATGAGCCATTACGCCGAATATGATTACCTTATTGTGAATGATGATTTTGATGCCGCACTGAGCGATCTCAAAACCATCCTTCGCGCAGAACGTCTGCGTATGAGCCGCCAGAAGCAGCGACATGACGCATTAATCACCAAACTGTTGGCAGACTGAACCCACTTTCAGTATTATGCCCAGTCATTTCTTCACCTGTGGAGCATTTTAAGTATGGCACGCGTAACTGTTCAGGACGCTGTAGAGAAAATTGGTAACCGTTTTGACCTGGTGCTGGTCGCCGCGCGTCGCGCTCGTCAGATGCAGGTAGGCGGAAAAGATCCGCTGGTACCGGAAGAAAACGATAAAACCACCGTAATTGCACTTCGCGAAATCGAAGAAGGTCTGATCAACAACCAGATCCTCGACGTGCGTGAGCGCCAGGAGCAGCAAGAGCAGGAAGCCGCAGAACTGCAGGCCGTAACCGCCATTGCTGAAGGTCGTCGTTAATTAAACCTGCGGGTCGCCCTTGTATCTGTTTGAAAGCCTGAATCAACTGATTCAAACCTACCTGCCTGAAGACCAGATTAAGCGTCTTCAGCAGGCTTATCTCGTTGCACGTGACGCTCACGAGGGCCAGACACGTTCAAGCGGTGAACCCTATATCACGCACCCGGTAGCGGTGGCCTGTATTCTGGCCGAGATGAAACTCGACTATGAAACGCTGATGGCCGCTCTGCTGCACGACGTGATCGAAGATACCCCTGCCACTTACCAGGATATGGAACAGCTGTTTGGCAAAAGCGTTGCCGAACTGGTGGAAGGGGTGTCCAAGCTTGATAAGCTGAACTTCCGCGACAAGAAAGAGGCGCAAGCCGAAAACTTTCGCAAGATGATTATGGCGATGGTGCAGGATATCCGCGTCATTCTCATCAAACTCGCTGACCGTACCCACAACATGCGCACGCTGGGCTCACTCCGCCCGGACAAACGTCGCCGCATTGCCCGTGAAACTCTCGAAATCTACAGTCCGCTGGCGCACCGTTTAGGTATCCATCACATTAAAACCGAGCTGGAAGAGCTGGGTTTTGAAGCGTTGTACCCGAACCGCTATCGCGTCATTAAAGAGGTGGTGAAAGCCGCCCGCGGTAACCGTAAAGAGATGATTCAAAAGATCCTCTCGGAAATTGAAGGACGTTTACAGGAAGCGGGCATTCCCTGCCGCGTGAGCGGTCGCGAAAAACACCTGTACTCTATTTACTGCAAAATGGTGCTCAAAGAGCAGCGTTTTCACTCGATCATGGATATCTACGCGTTCCGCGTGATCGTCCACGATGCCGACACCTGCTATCGCGTTCTGGGGCAGATGCACAGCCTCTACAAGCCGCGTCCAGGGCGCATGAAAGATTACATCGCCATACCAAAAGCGAACGGCTATCAATCTTTGCATACCTCGATGATCGGCCCGCACGGCGTCCCTGTTGAAGTGCAGATCCGCACAGAAGACATGGACCAGATGGCGGAGATGGGTGTCGCCGCACACTGGGCCTATAAAGAGCACGGTGGTGAAAGCAGCACCACGGCACAAATCCGCGCCCAGCGCTGGATGCAGAGCCTGCTGGAGCTGCAGCAGAGTGCGGGTAGCTCGTTTGAATTTATCGAGAGCGTAAAATCCGATCTCTTCCCGGATGAGATTTACGTTTTCACGCCTGAAGGGCGTATTGTCGAACTGCCTGCGGGCGCGACCCCGGTCGACTTCGCGTATGCCGTGCATACCGATATCGGCCACGCCTGCGTAGGCGCACGCGTTGACAGACAGCCTTATCCGCTGTCTCAACCGCTCGCCAGCGGCCAGACTGTCGAAATCATCACCGCACCGGGCGCACGTCCAAACGCGGCCTGGCTGAACTTTGTTGTGAGCTCCAAAGCGCGCGCCAAAATCCGTCAGCTGCTGAAAAACCTCAAGCGTGATGACTCCGTCAGCCTTGGGCGTCGTCTGCTCAACCATGCGTTGGGTGGCAGCCGTAAGCTGGCAGAGATCCCACCAGAACATATCCAGCGTGAACTCGACCGGATGAAGCTCACCTCTCTGGACGATCTGCTGGCGGAAATTGGGCTGGGTAACGCCATGAGCGTCGTGGTGGCCAAAAATCTGCAGCAGGGCGAAGCAATACCTTCCGCACCTGGCGCATCCGGCCACGCGCATCTGCCGATCAAAGGCGCGGACGGGGTGCTTATCACCTTTGCGAAGTGTTGCCGTCCAATTCCTGGCGATCCGATTATTGCGCACGTCAGCCCGGGCAAAGGGCTGGTTATCCACCATGAATCCTGTCGTAACATCCGCGGCTATCAAAAAGAGGCGGAGAAGTTTATGGCGGTCGAGTGGGATAAAGAGACGGCGCAGGAATTTATCACCGAAATTAAGGTGGATATGTTCAACCACCAGGGTGCCCTGGCGAACCTGACGGCAGCGATCAACACGGCCTCTTCCAACATTCAGAGCCTGAATACGGAAGAAAAAGATGGCCGCGTGTACAGCGCCTTTATTCGTCTGACCGCCCGCGACCGCGTGCATCTGGCAAATATTATGCGCAAGATCCGCGTCATGCCGGACGTCATTAAAGTCACCCGAAACCGAAACTAGTTTTATGAATGCACAACGTTATGCACGTATCTGCGAAATGCTCGCCAGGCGTCAGCCTGATCTGACGGTCTGCATGGAGCAGGTCCATAAACCTCATAACGTCTCTGCCATTGTCCGTACCGCAGACGCCGTCGGCGTGCATGAAGTGCACGCCGTCTGGCCCGGTGCCCGCATGCGCACCATGGCGTCGACAGCCGCAGGCAGTAACAGCTGGGTGTCCGTCAAAACCCATCAGACCATCGGAGAAGCCGTATCGCACCTGAAAGGTCGCGGTATGCAGATTCTTGCCACCAACCTGTCTGCCAAAGCGGTCGATTTCCGCGAGATCGACTACACCCGCCCGACCTGTATTTTGATGGGTCAGGAGAAAACCGGGATAACTCAGGAAGCGCTGGATCTGGCGGATCAGGACATCATCATCCCCATGATCGGCATGGTACAGTCCCTGAATGTCTCTGTGGCCTCCGCGCTCATTCTGTATGAAGCCCAGCGCCAGCGTCAGAACGCCGGGATGTACGAGCGCAGCAACAGCATGCTGCCGGAAGACGAACAGCAGCGCCTGCTGTTTGAAGGCGGTTACCCGGTGCTGGCTCGTGTTGCAAAGCAGAAAAAATTGCCTTACCCCCACGTCAACGCGCAGGGCGAAATTGAAGCCGATGCCGGGTGGTGGGCCACCATGCAGTACGCAGGGTAACCGATGAAAGGCCGCCTGCTGGATGCCATCCCGCTCAATAGCCTGACGGGCGTGGGCGCGGCACAACGCAGTAAACTGGGCAAAATTGGCCTGCACACCGTGCAGGATCTCCTGCTCCACCTCCCCCTGCGTTATGAAGACCGCACGCAACTTTATAAGATTGGCGATCTGCTGCCCGCGATTTACGCCACCGTTGAGGGCGAGGTGCTGAACTGCAACATCACCTTTGGCGGCCGCCGGATGATGACCTGTCAAATCAGCGATGGGACCGGCATTCTCACCATGCGCTTTTTCAACTTCAACGCGGCGATGAAAAACAGCCTTGCAACAGGCCGCCGGGTGCTGGCGTATGGCGAAGCCAAACGCGGGAAATATGGCGCAGAGATGATCCACCCGGAGTACCGCGTGCAGGGCGATCTCAGCACGCCGGAGCTGCAGGAGACGCTCACTCCGGTCTACCCGACAACGGAAGGTATCAAACAGGCGACGCTGCGTAAGCTCACCGACCAGGCACTGGAGTTACTCGATACCTGCGCCATCACCGAACTGCTGCCGCCTGAGCTGGCGCAGGGAATGATGAGCCTGCCGGAAGCGCTGCGTACGCTGCATCGCCCGCCGCCCACGCTGCAGCTCAGCGATTTAGAAAGCGGCAAACACCCTGCCCAACGGCGTCTTATCCTTGAGGAATTACTGGCGCATAACCTGAGCATGCTGGCGCTGCGCGCCGGTGCGCAGCGTTTTCATGCCCAGCCCTTAAGCCCGCGTGATGAGCTCAAGGATAAGCTGCTGGCCTCCCTGCCGTTTAAACCTACCGGTGCCCAGGCGCGCGTCACCGCCGAGATCGAACGCGATATGGCGCTTGATGTGCCCATGATGCGCCTGGTGCAGGGAGATGTAGGCTCTGGTAAAACGCTGGTTGCTGCCCTGGCAGCCCTGCGCGCCATTGCCCACGGCAAGCAGGTGGCGCTGATGGCGCCGACGGAACTGCTGGCGGAGCAGCACGCGAATAACTTCCGCGCCTGGTTCGCCCCGCTGGGCATTGAGGTGGGCTGGCTTGCCGGAAAACAAAAGGGCAAAGCGCGTCTTGCGCAACAGGACGCCATCGCTCGCGGTGAGGTGCAGATGATTGTCGGCACCCATGCCATCTTCCAGGAGCAGGTGCAGTTTAACGGCCTCGCGCTGGTGATCATCGATGAACAGCACCGCTTTGGCGTGCATCAGCGCCTGGCGCTGTGGGAAAAAGGGCTGCAGCAGGGCTTCCATCCGCACCAGCTGATCATGACCGCCACGCCTATTCCGCGAACCCTGGCGATGACCGCCTACGCCGATCTGGACACCTCCACCATTGACGAGCTGCCGCCGGGCCGTACGCCGGTCACGACGGTGGCCATCCCGGATACCCGCCGCAGCGACATCATCGATCGCGTGCGCAACGCCTGCACCCATGAAGGACGTCAGGCGTACTGGGTCTGCACGCTGATTGAGGAGTCTGACCTGCTTGAAGCGCAGGCCGCAGAAGCAACGTGGGAAGAGCTGAAGCTGGCGCTACCGGAACTGAAGGTGGGCCTGGTGCACGGTCGCATGAAGCCCGCAGAAAAACAGGCCGTCATGCAATCCTTCAAACAGGGCGAGCTGCATTTGCTGGTCGCCACAACGGTGATTGAAGTGGGCGTGGATGTGCCAAACTCCAGCCTGATGATCATCGAAAACCCGGAACGTCTGGGGCTTGCGCAGTTACACCAGTTGCGTGGCCGCGTGGGCCGTGGTGCGGTGGCCTCACATTGCGTTCTGCTCTACAAAGCCCCGCTCTCAAAAACCGCGCAGATGCGTTTGCAGGTACTGCGTGACAGCAATGACGGATTCGTCATTGCGCAAAAAGACCTGGAGATCCGTGGCCCGGGCGAGCTCCTGGGCACACGTCAGACCGGGAATGCTGAATTCAAAGTGGCAGATTTGCTGCGGGATCAGGCCATGATCCCTGAAGTTCAGCGCCTTGCCCGCCATATTCATGAACGCTACCCCGAACAGGCGGCAGCGTTAATTGAGCGCTGGATGCCGGAAACTGAGCGCTACTCCAACGCCTGATCTCAGGCGAACATCGGAAGCATCAGGTACAGCTTGATCACCAGCGCGTTGACGATATCAATAAAGAATGCCCCAACCATCGGTACCACCAGAAACGCCATGTGCGAAGGCCCGAAACGTTCGGTGATTGCCTGCATATTGGCGATTGCCGTTGGCGTGGCACCCAGACCAAACCCACAGTGCCCCGCCGCCAGCACCGCGGCATCGTAGTTTTTGCCCATCATGCGCCAGGTAACGAACATGGCATAGAGCGCCATAAACAGCGCCTGCACCGCCAGAATGGCCACCATCGGCAGCGCCAGCGACGCCAGTTCCCACAGCTTAAGGCTCATCAGGGCCATCGCCAGGAACAGCGACAGGCAGACGTTACCCAGCACCGAGACCGCACGTTCAAACACGCGGTAAAAGCCCATCAGGGCCAGACCATTGCTCAGGATCACCCCGATAAACAGCACACAAACAAAGGTCGGCAGTTCAAAGGCCGTGCCCGCCAGCCATTGCGCAACCACTTTACCCAGCGTCAGACAGATGGCGATCATGGCGATGGTTTCAATCATCACCAGCGAGGTGATGGTGCGGCCAACGTCCGGCTTTTCGAACGCGGTGGGGACCAGTTCATCGTCCGGTCTGCCGTCTGGCGTGGTGGAGTGCTTCACCAGGTAGCGCGCTACCGGGCCGCCAATCAGACCGCCAAGTACCAGACCAAAGGTCGCGCAGGCCATCGCCACTTCCGTTGCGTTTTCAAAGCCATAGCGCTCGATAAACAGCTTACTCCACGCCGCCCCGGTACCGTGCCCGCCGGACAGAGTGATGGAGCCAGCCAGCAGACCCATCAGCGGATCCAGCCCCAGCAGAGACGCCATACCGATGCCGATGGCGTTTTGCATCAGCAGCAGACCAACCACGACAATCAGAAACACGCCCAGCACCTTACCGCCCGAGCGCAGGCTCGCCAGGTTGGCGTTCAGGCCGATAGTGGCAAAGAAGGCCAGCATCAGCGGATCTTTGAGGGACATATCGAAATCGATTTCCCAGCCCATGCTTTTTTTCAACACCAGCAGGGCCAGCGCCACCAGCAACCCACCGGCAACAGGTTCAGGAATGGTGTACTTTTTCAGAAAGGAAACACTGTGTACCAGCTTGCGACCAAGCAGAAGAACCAGCGTTGCGGCAACAAGGGTCGACAACGTATCGAGATGAATCATAAGAGGCTCCTGTTATGCGCGTGTTCCATACACACGCGGCGTTATCCTGGGCCGGCTTATGCTCGTCATGAGCCACCGGCGCGAAAAGTGTAATTTTTTTTTCCTCCACGTTGTAGAAAACCTGCTCATACCGGCAGATTTTCTCTGTTTTTTTTGCTGGCAATCGTTTGCTTTTACCAGGTGGTCAGATAAAATGCCCGCTTTTCCACCGTGGGATTACCGTCGATGTCCGTTAACAGCATAGAGTCTCCTGATGCGCAACCGATTGCGCAGAAGCAAAATAGCGAACTGATTTACCGTCTTGAAGACCGCCCACCGCTTCCGCAGACGCTCTTCGCTGCCTGCCAGCATCTTCTGGCCATGTTTGTTGCGGTGATCACCCCGGCGCTGTTGATCTGCCAGGCGCTGGGTTTACCGGCTCAGGATACGCAGCACATCATCAGCATGTCCCTCTTTGCCTCTGGCGTAGCCTCAATTATTCAAATTAAAGCCTGGGGTCCGGTGGGATCTGGCTTGCTGTCGATTCAGGGTACCAGTTTTAACTTTGTGGCACCGCTGATCATGGGCGGTACGGCGTTAAAAACCGGCGGGGCGGATGTCCCGACCATGATGGCGGCGCTGTTCGGCACGCTGATGCTGGCCAGCTGCACGGAGATGGTGATCTCCCGTGTTCTGCATCTGGCTCGCCGCGTCATCACCCCGCTGGTCTCGGGCGTGGTGGTGATGATTATCGGTCTGTCGCTGATCCAGGTGGGGCTGACCTCCATCGGCGGAGGTTATGCCGCAATGAGCGACCACACCTTTGGCGCACCAAAAAACCTGCTGCTGGCTGGCGTGGTGCTGGCCATCATTATTCTGCTCAACCGTCAGCGTAACCCGTATCTGCGCGTGGCCTCGCTGGTGATCGCCATGGCGGCCGGTTACCTGCTGGCGTGGGCGCTGGGCATGTTGCCGGAAAACACCGCGCCGACCAACAGCGCGCTGATCACCGTTCCTACTCCACTGTACTACGGCCTGGGCATTGACTGGGGTCTGCTGCTGCCGCTGATGCTGGTCTTTATGATCACCTCCCTGGAGACCATCGGCGATATCACCGCCACCTCCGACGTCTCGGAGCAGCCAGTGTCCGGCCCGCTGTACATGAAGCGTCTGAAAGGCGGCGTGCTGGCAAACGGTCTGAACTCCTTTGTCTCTGCCGTGTTTAATACATTCCCGAACTCCTGCTTCGGGCAGAACAACGGCGTGATCCAGCTGACCGGCGTGGCCAGCCGTTATGTCGGGTTTGTGGTGGCGCTGATGCTGATTATCCTTGGCCTGTTCCCGGCCGTGAGTGGCTTTGTACAGCACATCCCTGAGCCGGTTCTGGGCGGAGCAACGCTGGTGATGTTCGGTACTATCGCGGCCTCGGGCGTGCGAATCGTCTCCCGCGAGCCACTGAACCGCCGCGCGATCATGATTATTGCCCTGTCGCTGGCCGTGGGTCTGGGCGTTTCTCAGCAGCCGTTGATCCTGCAGTTTGCCCCGGACTGGGTGAAAAACCTGCTCTCTTCCGGCATCGCCGCTGGCGGTATCACCGCTATCGTGCTGAACCTCGTTTTCCCGCCAGAGAAAAACTGATTGTCCTCACGGCAGGCTGTCAATGCCTGCCGTGACATCTCTTTACACCATTCCCGCCTTGAGCATTGCGCATAAATCGTGCATAACTCCTTTATGTACGTTTCGCGGGAAGGAAGACCATGAAATTTATTGGAAAGCTGCTCGTCTATCTTCTGGTAGCCCTGCTCCTTGTGCTGCTGGCACTCTATTTTCTGCTTCAGACCCGCTGGGGTGCGTCACAGGTCAGCAGTTGGGTAACGGTGAACACCGATTACGAACTCAGTTTCGACCTGATGGACCACCGCTTTTCGTCGCCTTCCCACATCCTTCTGGAAAACGTCACCTTTGGCCGCGACGGTCAGCCCGCCACGCTGGTGGCTAAAAAAGTCGATATTGGTCTTGGCAGCCGACAGCTCACCGATCCACTGCATATGGACACCATCACCCTGGTCGATGGCACGCTGAACCTCTCTCCGCAGACCGCGCCGATGCCCTTCCAGGCAGACCGTCTGCAGCTAAACAACATGGCCTTCAACAGCCCCAACACGGAGTGGGATTTAAGCGCGCAAAAAGTGACGGGCGGCGTCAGTCCGTGGCAGCCAGAAGCGGGTAACGTGCTGGGCAAAAATGCGCAGATCCAGATGAGCGCGGGTTCGCTCACCCTGAACGGGGTACCGGCCACTAACGTGCTGATCCAGGGCCAGCTGAACGGCAAGGAGGTGGTGCTGAACACCATCGGCGCCGATATGGCGCGCGGCTCGCTTACCGGCTCCGCCCTGCGCAACGCCGACGGAAGCTGGGTTATCGACACCATGCGCCTGAACGAGATCCGCCTGCAGAGCGATAAATCGCTGCTGGATTTCTTCGCGCCGCTCAATACCATCCCCTCCTTGCAGATTGGCCGCCTTGAGGTCACCGATGCGCGCCTGCAGGGGCCAGACTGGGCCGTAACCGATCTGGATCTCAGCCTGCGCAACCTGACGCTGAGCAAAGGAGACTGGCAGAGCCAGGACGGGCGTTTATCCATGAATGCCAGCGAATTAATTTACGGCTCGCTGCATCTGTTCGACCCGATCCTGAATGCGGAATTCTCTCCGCAGGGCGTGGCGCTGCGCCAGTTCACCTCCCGCTGGGAAGGGGGCATGGTGCGCACCTCCGGCAACTGGCTGCGCGACGGTAAAGCGCTGGTACTGGACGATGTCGCCGTCGCCGGGCTGGAGTACACCCTGCCGCAGAACTGGAAAACGCTGTGGATGGATCCGCTGCCGGAATGGCTGAACAGCGTGACGCTGAAGAAATTCGGCCTGAGCCGCAACCTGGTGATCGACATTGATCCCGCGTTCCCGTGGCAGATCACTTCTCTTGATGGCTATGGGGCTAACCTGCAGCTGGCGCAGGACCACAAATGGGGCGTATGGGGCGGCAGCGCCACGCTAAACGGCGCAGCAGCCACCTTTAACCGCGTGGACGTGCGACGCCCGTCGCTGGCGCTGAACGCTAACGCCGCCACGGTCAATATCACCGATCTGAGCGCCTTTACCGAGAAAGGCATTCTGGAAGCCACCGCGACGGTTTCTCAGCTTGCGCAACGACAGACCACGGTGAGCCTGAACGGGCGCGGCGTGCCGCTCAACATCCTGCAGCAGTGGGGCTGGCCCGCGCTGCCGGTGAGCGGCGACGGCAATATTCAGCTGACTGCCAGCGGGAGTGTGCAGGCGAATGCCCCACTGAAGCCAACGGTAAATGGCAAGCTGAGCGCGGTAAATATGGATAAACAGCAGGTTCAGCAGACCATGACGGGTGGTGTGGTTTCAACACCACCCTCACCCCAGCCCTCTCCCTGAAAGGGAGAGGGAGTAAACCATTCCCTCGCCCCTATGGGGAGAGGGTTAGGGTGAGGGGAATTAAAGGTGAACCACCACCTCATCCCCCTCCGCGTTCACCACCACGCCCCACTCGCTGCCCGCGTATGAGCCACCTTTCACACCACTCACCTTCTGCACATTGCGCAAGCATACCGACCAGTTCCGCGCTTCACCCGCGCCGGTAAGGGTCACGGTGTCGCCCTTGCGTGACGCCTTCAGCGTAAACGCCACCGAACCGTCAGCCGCAGGCACTACACTCACCGCTGTTGCGCCCTCATCCAGGTTAAACAGCTGGAAGGCCGTGCCCTCATTCCAGGCGTAGTCCGGTTTGTGCTTGTTGTTACCCAGCGCCAGCAGGGTATTGTCGCGCACATAAACCGGCAGGCTCATGAAATCGTGCTGCTGCTTATGCCAGCGACAGCCCTGAACCTCATCGTTGTGCCACAAGTGCGTCCAGCGACCTTCCGGCAGGTAAAACTGCACCTCACCCGCCTCGGAGAACACCGGTGCTACCATCAAGGCATCCCCCAGCATGTACTGACGGTCGAGATAGTCACACGCCGGATCGTCCGGGAACTCCAGCATCATCGCCCGCAGCATCGGCGTGCCGCACTCCCGTGCCAGTGCCGCCTGACGATAGAGGTACGGCATCAGCTGGCATTTCAGCTGCGTAAAGTGACGCACCACGTCACAGGACTCATCATCGTACGCCCACGGCACCCGGTAGGATTTGCTGCCATGCAGGCGGCTGTGGCTGGAGAACAGCCCGAACGCGCACCAGCGTTTGTAGACGTGCGCCGGGGCGGTGTTTTCGAAACCGCCGATATCGTGGCTCCAGAACCCGAAGCCGGACAGACCAATCGACAGGCCGCCGCGCAGGCTTTCCGCCATGGATTCATAGTTGGCATAGCAGTCGCCGCCCCAGTGCACCGGGAACTGCTGTGCGCCGACGGACGCCGAGCGCGCAAACAGCACCGCCTCCTCCTCGCCTACCGTCTCTTTCAGCACGTTCCACACCAGCGCGTTATAGATGAAGGCGTAATGGTTGTGCATCTTCTGCGGATCGGAACCGTCAAACCACTGCACATCCGTCGGGATACGCTCGCCGAAATCGGTTTTGAAGCAGTCCACGCCAATCTCCACCAGGCCCTTCAGCTTGTCGGCGTACCACCGGCACGCGTCCGGATTAGTGAAGTCGTAAATCGCCAGCCCGGGCTGCCATTTGTCCCACTGCCACACGCTGCCATCCGGGCGCTTCAGCAGATAGCCCTTCTCTTTCAGCTCGTTAAACACCGGCGATTTCTGGCCGATGTACGGGTTGATCCACACGCAGACCTTCAGCCCTTTCTCTTTCAGGCGGCGGATCATCCCTTCTGGATCGGGGAAGGTCACCGGGTCCCACTCAAAATCACACCACTGGAAGGCCTTCATCCAGAAGCAATCAAAATGGAAGACGTGCAGCGGCAGGTCGCGTTCGGCCATGCCGTCGATGAAGCTGTTCACCGTCGCTTCGTCGTAGTTAGTGGTAAACGAGGTGGTGAGCCACAGGCCGAAGGACCACGCTGGCGGCAGCGCCGGACGACCGGTGAACTGCGTGTAGCGGTCCAGGACCGCTTTCGGCGTCGGGCCGTCGATCACAAAATACTCCAGATATTCGCCCTCGACGCTGAACTGCACTTTGGAGACCTTCTCCGAGCCGATTTCAAACGACACATTTTCCGGATGGTTGACCAGCACGCCGTAGCCGCGGTTGGTGAGATAGAACGGAATATTTTTGTAGGACTGCTCGGTGCTGGTGCCGCCGTCGCGGTTCCAGGTATCGACCTGCTGACCGTTGCGCACCAGGGCGGTAAAGCGCTCACCGAGGCCATAAACCGTTTCCCCGACGCCCAGATCCAGACGTTCGAACAGATAGTTGCGATTCGTGTTGCTGTCCTGCACGTAGCCGTTGTTTTTCAGTTCACTGCCGGTGATCCGCTGGCCGTTACGCAGAAAATCGAGCGCCCAGAACTCGCCTTTGGTGACGCGCACGCTGAGATTACCGCTTTTCAGCTCGGCGTATTCGGCGTTATTTACCGTCTCGACCCTTACGTCCTTCAGCACGTTGAGCGGATAGTGCGGGCCTTTGTCCTGCGCCCCCTGGAAGTGCTCGATGCGCACCCCGACAATCCCTTCCTGCGGTGCGAAGAGCCGGACGGTGAACATCAACGTATCGAGTTGCCACGCGCGTTCGCGGACGTCGCGCGGTGCCACATACACCACCAGGTCATTGCCCTGCTGCTCCACATCGAACACCTGGACCGGATACGTCACGGTCAGGCCAGGTTGAATAAGCCAGTTTCCATCACTGATTTTCATACTTTCGTCCTCCTGGTTCTGTAATCCTTTGCTGGCCGTCAGGTGCCTGCCGTGTGGCGATACGGGCACTGAGACCGGTTACAGAGGTTTTAAACCATTGTTTCAGGAGCGAGTATTGCGTTTTCTGGTTAGCAAATTACGTTTCTTGTTTTTTGTGATCGGGGTAAATGTCGCGGAGCACGAAATGCTAACCTGAGGATTTTCTTAAGAATTAACTGAAATGGGGGTGTTCAGGTCAAAAGAGAGGTGAAAAAAGTGTGTCGGGGTATGTGGTAAATGTCTGAAAGTAGCTATAATGCGCCCCGCCTCCATGTAGCAATGCAGGCGCGGAAGATCGTCATCTCCGGTGAGGTGGCTGGACTTCAAATCCAGTTGGGGACGCCAGCGTTCCCGGGCAGGTTCGACTCCTGTGATCTTCCGCCAAAAATGCTTTCCTATCCTATCCCAAACCGAGCCACATTGTTATGGTCAGTTACAAATGGAGTATCCATCCCTTCAAATAAGTTAATTTTTCTTCTTAAGAAAATTACTCATTAAAAAAGCTGGCTCAGAAAAATAACTATTCAATAGTATACTCAGCTTCTACTGTAATAGTGCCTATATAATTAGAAAATGTATTTTTTTGTTCATCATCTAAATGTGTATTCACATAATTTTCATTTGAAGAATAAAAATGAATCTTATTACCTTCGCATTCCATAGTTATATCCCCGCATCTATTTTGAGTTATAGTTTTATAGCCAGTATAGTAAGTTAGATGGCGAGAAGGTGCTTCACCTATAACTATTATTTGAGGATCTAGCTTTTCCAGCCAGGAATCCGGTATCTTTCCTGATACTCTTCCATGATGCGAAGCAAAAACAATTGTAGTTTTTTTAAGCTCAATATCGTTGCTAATGTTTTCCATAAAATCGGTTTCTAAATCACCGATCCAAAGAAAACTAGGTCCATTTATAATACTATATCTTATCACAGCTGATGTATTGTTATAACTTAATCCTATTTCCGCTTCTAATAAAGCTGATTTAAAGTGGGTATTTTCTGTATCAGGCCATAAAAACTCTAAACCTGAACTACCTCTAACATCATCACCATGAGTTGCCCATTTTCTTTTACAATCTTTATATATATAAAAAGCTTTATTTTTATCATCTCTTAAGCGGCAGTAATGTTTAAAAGATTGTGTCTCATGACTCTTTATAGCCTTATTTTTTACCACATAAAAATTAGTAATACCTAATACTGCATCAAGATATTCAATCCCGCCAAAATGATCATCATCAGGATGTGTGCATATGAATCTTGTAATCCGTTTAGAAGCTGACTTTTCTTTTATTTCAGAAATTATTCTCTGTTGATTTTCACTTGAAATATCGCAATCAATTATTGAAAAGTTATCTGAGTTATGTTGAATGTAACACATATCTCCATTACCAACGGAAAAGCTTTTGACAATAGCCATTAATATTACTCCAGTAAACAATCATTTTATTAATAACATCGCTCGATAATCCAATAAGTTACTGAGCAGAGTTTACTCTTCTTTTTGACGTACTTACTTTCACACTAAGTAAATTTTCATATAAACGTTCGGCATATACATAACCAATTCTCTTAACAGATTCTTCGTTAAAGTAAAAACCCCAAGAAAAAATGAGAATACAGGAAATAATCAAAGTCAATGAGGCTGGTAATCCTGGATTAGCAAAATGTATTATTTCTATATGCGGTGGTATTATTGTTAATACTTTAGCAATAATCAATCCGTATATAATGCCTAATGAACTTGTTGATAATCCAATAATTTTCATTGCCGTCATATTCCGATGAAATCCATAGGATATATTTTCATTAAAAAGTAATACTTTTTTATTTCTAGTTAACTCTCTTAATCTTCTGGAAATACCTATATATATTTCATCTGCCTTTTTAGGATCACCTATCTCCTCTGATGGTGACGGGATTTGTATACCTAACTTTGCGGTTATTGCTTGATGGTACCTACTCTTTGTTACAAAATCATAGTGATCATCACGATGCCTTAATACCAATGTTGTTGGCATTCCCCCCCACCTGACTATGAGCTTCTGTTCAAGTTTTTTACCTAAACCACGAGATATATTCGCCAATGCGAACATTGCACCACAACTGCTTAATAAGCCAATAACACTCGTAAGTATCGGATTTTTAGCGCCATACACACAAATCATAGGTACTATTAATGGCAGAGCGACTAAAAGCCCAGGAATTAATCGGGCCTTTCTTTCATAAGGATCTTTAATCAATTGAAAAATAGCTTGCATTGTTTTAACGCCAATTATCGTTGATTATGAATGATTCACCGAATGAATACTTCAATATACATCAATAAATTTAAACCAGCGGAACTTCAATACTCAAAATATTCTTAGATAATTTTTATGTCAACTAAGATCATTTTTTTTATTCAAACGGAATAAACAAGCCTCTTTCACCCACTTACTAAAATTCCCTTTCCCCGCCGCCTTCTCAATCTGCTCCAAAAGCTCATCCTCAAACCGGATGTTCTTCATCGTGCTCTTGGTACGGTCAAAATTTGGTTTCTTTTTCTCTTGCATGGTAGGTACCACTTCGGTTAGTTTATCCGCATGTGGTACCTACCACATGGATTCGGAATTCTAACAACGCCCAGCAGTGTTGGAGCACTAAAGGGCGTCTAACCTCACCAACTATCAAGGAGTTGATTATGGCTGATTCGCATTCTACCCCAGACACCGACCAATCCGGAACCGAGCGTTCGTTAATTGTGGGATACCGCCCGAAGGTTTTCGAC
Organism: Enterobacter cloacae complex sp. 382A5; assembly: GCF_050031095.1. Lineage (NCBI taxonomy): Bacteria > Pseudomonadati > Pseudomonadota > Gammaproteobacteria > Enterobacterales > Enterobacteriaceae > Enterobacter > Enterobacter cloacae complex sp. 382A5. The sequence continues at coordinate 101,527 of NZ_JBLGVK010000001.1, read as the reverse complement.
AAATCCACGCCGAAAATCATCCTTTCCGGCAAGTGGCTGCGCGCGGCGGGTTTTGATACTGGGCAGCAGGTCACGATAAAAGTCATGAAAGGATGCATCGTTCTGGTGGCGTATAACGAGCAGGAGCAGAGGTTGCAGGATGATTATAAACGGACGAAAGCAAAGCTTATTGAGATAGAGAACGCGCTTACAGCCATCCAAACTCCGCGTGCTGGAAAGCGCCTCGCAAAAACAAATACAAACCACCTGGCTTAGCGGCTGTTTCTGGCATACTACGAACTTATCGACATCAACCTTATAGGGTGGGGGCAGCATGACATATGAAGAATTAATCAATTCACCAGCCGGTGAGTTCGTCATGTTTGCCAGCAAGGATGGAAAAGTTCGCATTGAATGCCGCTTCGAAAGCGATACTTTGTGGCTCTCACAGGCTACGATCTGTGAGTTATACGGCAAAGCCAAAGCAACGATCAGTGGGCATATCAAGAATATTTTTGATGAGGGTGAGCTGGTCGAAAATTCAGTTGTTCGGTTTTACCGAACAACTGCCAGCGATGGTAAAGTATATAACGTTCAATATTTTAGCCTGCCCGTCATTCTCGCCATCGGCTATCGCGTCCGCTCCACGCGAGGGATACAGTTCCGCCAGTGGGCCACCCAAACGCTGCAGGAATATCTGGTAAAAGGCTTCGTTATGGACGACGAGCGCCTGAAAAACCCGCCTGTGGGATCATCCGCCGTACCTGACTATTTCGATGAAATGCTGGAACGCATTCGCGATATACGGGCCAGCGAACGCCGGGTTTATCTCCGTGTGAGGGAGATTTTTGCATTAGCCGCTGACTATCAGCCGTCACTCAAAGAAACCACGCAATTCTTCCAGACCATCCAGAATAAACTGCATTTTGCCTGCACCGGCCTTACCGCCGCTGAGTTGATTCACCAGCGTGCGGACGCCACGCAACCGTATATGGGGCTGACCAGCTATAAAGGTGAAGAAGTTCGTAAAAGCGATGTCACCACAGCAAAAAATTATCTGTCTCAGGATGAAGTCAGCGAACTAAATCGTGTCGTTAATATGTGGCTCGACTTTGCTGAAGATCAGGCCAAACGCCGCAAGCAGGTATTTTTACGAGACTGGCAAACCAAACTCGATCAGTTCCTGCAATTTAACGACCGGGACGTTTTAGAAGGCGCAGGCAAAATCAGCAAAAAAGCGGCGGATGAAAAGGCGTGCTCAGAATACATTGAGTATGAAAAGAAGCAGCGCCTGCTAAAAGAAGCCGAGGGAGAGAAAGATATTGTCGGCTTATTAAAATGGGATAAGCAGGCTAAGCGCTAATCCCTATTCAACCGCATATGCAGCAACGGAAACGGATTCCCCTGCCCATCAACCTCTGAGCGGCCGACCTGCACAAACCCCATATGGCGATAAAACGCGACGCCCTGCGGGTTTTGCTCATTCACATCCACTTCGTTTACGCCAAACTCTGCGATGGCATAGTGCAGCAGTAATTTCCCCACGCCCTTTCCTCGGCTCGCATCATCAACAAACAGCATTTCAATGCGGTTTTCATCCACGCCTAAAAAGCCGTGGATAACACCTGCATCATCGCGGGCTATCACGACGTTGAGGTTTGGCAGATACGCGTTGAGCAATAGTGGGCGCAGAGCCGCGATATCGCTTTCCTGTAAAAAGTGATGGGTGGCGCGAACGGAGGATTCCCAGATTGCGACCAGGCGTTCGAAGTGTGAGGGATGTGCGGTTTCTATTTTCATGAGGGGATCATGTTTGGAAAACCGAACTAATGCAAGTCACTCTGTGCGTGCTGCTCCCCCTCAACCCAAAGGAGAGGGAACCGATCGCGCTAAACCTTCACCTCCATCACCGCGTACACCCCATCCTTTGGCACCACCACGGTGACATTCTCCACCGGCACGCCCGCCGCGAGGTGGATATCCTGCAATTGCTGCAACGACCTGGGGTGAATGTCCTCCCAGCCAATACCGCGCAGCACAAAGTCGATCTGCGGGCTGCTGGTCAGCATATTCGACACAATCACCGCCCCGCCGGGCTTCACCAGCCGCAGCGCGCGCTGCAGGAAAGTCACCGCATCGGTATCGTCGAAGTACTCAAATATACCCAGCGCGTCGACCAGTTCGGCCTGATGCTCGCCCAGCTCCAGCAGTAAATCGTCGTTACGCACCAGCGTATGCAGCAGGTTGCGCCTGAGCAGCGTCAGCTGTTCGCCCACAACCAGCCCCTCCTGCGCGGCCATGGTCTCGGCCCAGCTCAGCGCGACGGGGTCTTTATCAACCAGCGTCAGGTACACCTGCTGACCGTCGAGCTTTGCGTTGCGCAGCGCCTCAAGCACGGGAATGGCCGCCCCGCTGGCCAGGCTCACCCAGTTGTTCTCGCTCTCGTTATGGATGTACTTCTCTACCAGCGCAGCCAGCACTTTTGCGCGGGAGCGCACGCCGATGGCGTCGTTAGCGTGAATAAACCACTGGCGGCTGTCGCTGTCCATTTTCGTGCCTTCGGGGAGGCGCTCCTCCAGCGGATTTTGCACCACAAACAGCGCCAGCGCAGTGGGAACCAGCCGGGCACGCCACGCGAGAAGCGCAGGCCGGTTGCGAAAAGCCTGTTCGGAGTGACGGTTCTGCGGGACAAACACCGCCTGCCCGCCCTCTTCGTATTCAATCAGCGGAGGGCGAAGCGCCGGGTCGGCTTTCAGGGCCTGGTTAAGCGCGTTGATCTCCCGGGCAGTCTCGTCTTTCATCGGCCACTGGTCGCTGACATCAGGAAATGAGGCGCTGAAAATAGTCATATTCCCCGGTGCGCTGCCGCGAAAAGGCTGCCAGTTCATGTCATCGTCCCCCCGTTGGGCTTTTAACGGAAGTGTATCCAGGCAAACCAGTAATACCCTACGAAGAAAGCACGAAATCGGGGCATTAGCTCTGCGACGTGCGCCACACCCCAGGCGTACAGCCGTACTCAAGCTGGAAATGACGAATAAAATGGGCGCAGTCGCTAAAGCCCATCCGCCGCGCAATGTCCGTGACGCTTTGCTGCGAGTTCTTCAACAGCCAGCAGGCATAGCGCAGTCTGGCGCTGCGGATAAATTCACGTGCCGTTTTACCAAACTCGGCGTGAAACAGGCGATTAAGCTGACGCTCGCTCAGCTTGACGTCCTGGGCCAGCCCGGCGGCGCTAAGCGGGCGTGTCAGGTACTGTTCGATGATCATGACCGCTCTGCGCAGCCGCGAGTCCGGGATCAGCGCAATATTGGCAGGCCGCGGGGTAGTAACAGCGTGCGGTGAGAGCGATAAACGCCGTGACGTGGTGGCGGCAATATCGTCGCCCGCATGGGCGCGAATCAGCGCCGTGGTTAGCGTCAGCGTCGAGATCCCGCCCGGGCAGGTCAGCACATCGCCTTCATCGATAAAATCCAGCCCCTGCTCGGCATAAACCTGCGGAAACCGTTGCGTGAAGACGTCATGATGATAAGGATGGATCGAGGCGCGCCGTTCATTGAGGATCCCCTCTTCCGCCAGGATAAAGCTCCCGGTGCCAATACCGATCAGCGGAATGGCGTTGTGATGCGCCTCTGCAAGAAATGCCCGGTCGTCCTGGAGCCCCTTATCCAGATCCTCCAAGCTTCCGCCAATCACGGCAATATAGTCGTATTCCCCCGGAGTAAGATGCGCGGCTTCAGGCTGCACGCTAATACCGGCGCTGCTGGTGATGGGCAATTCCGCCCGGGTGCTTATCAGACTGAGTTTGAACGCGATTTTCTGTCTGGATTTTTGTACACAGGACGCCGTACGTAACGCCTCCATTAACCCCGATAAGGCTAATAACGAAAAATGGGGCCACAGAAATAAACCGATATGCAGGGGTTTATTTCGCGCAGAACCACGCCTGCATGAGTCATCAATTAAAGTTTTCATTACCTTGCCAAAAAATATTAATTACATTATCGCAACATATTGTGTTGCTCTTATATTACTCTAAGATATTTCTTAGCGGTTCAATAAAGTATAAATGATGACCACAAAACAGCAACGCTTTTCCCGTTCAGCCCTCCGTTTTTGAGGGGTGGCACACATAGGTCGGTAACGTCCCCAGAATGAATAAATAATTATCATTCTGCTGTTTCTTAATTCGCATATAAATACTCTCGTTGGGGTAGATGAAAAATAACGGTTCGTACTTCTCCAGCCAGCTGTCGCTCACGTCATCATCGGGGAATTTGATATTGCGGACAGATCGCATGTAATAGACATTATCTTTGCGCTCTACCTGAAAGAATATTTTACGATTAAAGGTCTTACCCGGATCGCTCTTCACCCGACCGTTCATGCTGAGCGTGCCGTTGTTACCGTCCACCGTATAATTTAGCCACAGGGTCAGTGTCTCTTCAGGATGGTGCTGAATAAAGTTCACCTGACAGGCAAAAGGGTGAATGTAATAACGCTGCCACAGATAATAACCAGCGGCTAACGCCCCCACCAGCAGGCACAAACAGAGCGTTAACAGCGTTTGACGGTAACGAGCCATATTAATGATCCTGAATAAAGTAATCTGACATACAACGGTTTGGTTCCGTCATTGCCCGGTCGCAGCGGATCACCGAAGCACGCGGCAACAGGCTATATCCACTGATATAGATCCAGGGATAGCTGCTGCATTCATCTTTAAATGGCGCAGCATAGGCCAGCGCTTTTTCCCTGTCCTGCGGCGTCTCGATATCGCGGGCAAAATAGAGCCGACACTCTCCCATCATTGTCGTGAAGCGGTAACCGTCCACAAAATAGTTGTCATGCGGCCGGCTATAGCTGATGACGCTCACGCTAATGATTAACAGCAGCGCCAGCAGTGCGCCCCCCAGCCAGAAGCGTCGTTTCGCAACCGGAGCAACGGGAGTGACAGGAGCCACGGGCTGCGGCACGCCAGCCTCTTCCTGAACGGTCTGGACCGGTACTTCTGGCTCTGCCGAGGGCAACTGCGCCTCTTTAATCGTAATTTGCGTATCGCTTGCCAGCGTCAGGCCAATACGGGGGATCGTGACGATTGGATCGGTTTCAAACCCGGCTTTTTTCAGCCCCTTACGCAGAATAGAGATATTCTGGTAATAGGTATTCGGCGACACCATCATTCCCCGACGTTGCCAGACAATGTCCATACACTCCTGTTGAGTGACAATACTCCCGGCTCTTTCAATCAATAACAGCAAACAACGTCCGGCAGGCGAGTTTAATACCACCACCTGTTCAGGATTATTGAGGTCGCGTAATGTGCTGGCCGCAGGATGAAACTCGACGATGCCATTAATGATATAATACTTATGCATAAGACTCGTTAAATACCTCCTGTAAACGCCGGTTTAAGGATTAATGTGACCGATAAACCCGCGTCTGTATATCCTGGCGCCTGGCGAAAAATCTTATTTTTATTTTTTCTTAACCGCTTATCTGAAGTTCTCTTAACCGCCTTTTTGGCCATATGAGATCTGGCAAAGCACCTGAAAATGCCTCATGCTACCTTTCCCCACGCGGACTTGACACTGACAAAACTCGACAAAACGGCGAATTGAACGCTTCGGCCATCCGTGTCTGAATTATTCAGAGACCTTTATTCACTTTTTCCGAGGAAACCAGACAAGACGCGGCCTGTAGGCAATTTCAGTCATCTCAAACTCGTCTAAAAGCCCCGTCATAATTAACAGTTTCACCCTGAAATTGTTATCAGAAGTAAGTAACAAGGCGGAATACCTGACATCACCAGACAATTTCCTTACAAAACATTTAGTAAAGCCAACTTTTCATTAAAAAGTGTCGGTATGATTAATTACAGGCAAATATGAGGCAGCCGGTACGGCAGGGAGATAATGAAGAAATCCGTTTAGCTCAACTTAATACAAATTAAGATTAATTCAGATTACCTGTTTCGCACTATCCGTATAGTGACTCCATACCGTGCAATGCTTAATTGCTTCGAAAATACAGGCATCGTTCTGCCAGACGGGCGAGCCTCATTACAATTATAAATCGAGGGAATAACATGGCGAATAAAACCGGAAATAAACGTCATTTAACAACCGCACTGTTGGGAGGCGATCACTTTTCACGTCAGGGGATCGCCGCGGTATTAAAAAACATGGTTCCTGAAATGCAGGTAATAGCATCAAGCGATGATTATTCATTAATGGAAACCGTGTTTTTAACCACCCCCGTTGATGTCATTTTTTTATCCGGCACGGAAAAGTATCACGCGGGATTTGATTGCCTGAAATATATAAAAAACATCAAATCCCGCCAGCCTGACGTCCTTATTTGTATGTATTCCGCGCCAGCCAATTCCTGGCTGTGGATACGCGGCGATATAGATGCCTATATCTCGCTGCAGGAGCCACTTTATCACTGGCGAGCCAGCTTATTAAAAATGGTCGATAGCCGATATCGCCCAAAAAAGAAACCCACGGCGTTATCGCTGACGCCGGGCGAATGGCGAGTATTGAAGGATCTGCGAAAAGGTCTGGATATGCGTTATATCGCCGAAACAGAGCAGCTTTCTTACCGCCGCGTCAGCGCGTTAAAAAGCTCAGCGATAAGAAAACTTGGGCTCAGAAATAAGACAGATTTGCTGGTCTTTTTAACCAGTTAGATCTGTCGACCAAGAGCACAACCCGACATAACGACAACATGGAATCAGGACAATGAAAGCTCAATTTAAAACGAAAACACTGCTTGCCGTCGCCGTTGCGGCAGTACTGCCAGCAGGGTCGGCGTTCGCTGCAACCACCAGCGGCGGTACGGTGAACTTCAGCGGCAAGGTGGTGACGTCGGCCTGCGCCATCAGTGCTGGCAGCGCCAACATTGATGTCGACATGGGCGAAGTGCGTACCGCCACGCTGGCCGCGGCAGGCAGCGAAGCCAGCACCGCGAAAGCCTTCTCCATCACCCTGGAAGATTGCGAAATCGCCGATACCTCCGCCTCAACGGAAGACAATCCGATTGCCGCCACCACCGTGGCCGTGACCTTCACCGGTACGCCGGATGCGGCCGATGCCAACAGCCTGGCCGTTGGCGCAAACGGCGGCGCTAACTCGGCGCAGCACGTTGCGATTCGCTTGTACGACGAGCAGGGCAAAGTGGTGAAGCTGGGTGAACCTGCCGCCGCCATTCCTCTGCGTGCGGGGGCCAACACCCTGAACTTCAGCGCGAAATATTACTCACCGCAGGGCAACGCCACGGCGGGTGATGCCAGCGCGGTTGCAACCTACACCGTTACCTACTCGTAATTTTCAGGCCCGGTTCGCTGGCCGGGCCTGACTCAGCTTTAAGGAGACGCACCATGCGCGCAAAAGCAGGGATCTGTCTGGCTATTTCATTATGTTCATCCGCCGCATATGCAGGCGGCGTAGGGCTGGGCGCCACGCGAATGGTTTACTCCAGCACTACCAACCAGTCCATGCTGTAGGTCAGGAACACGCATCCCGACGCCACGTTCCTGATCCAGTCATGGATGGAAAACGAAAAAGGGCAAAAAACCAACGACTTCGTTATTACGCCGCCACTGTTCGTCATGAAACCGGCCAGCGAAAGCGCGGTGAAAATCATGTTTAACGGTAAAGCCCTGCCAGAGGATCGCGAAACGCTCTACTGGATGACGGTGAAAGCCATCCCGCAGCAGACCAAAAGCGGTTCCGGCAATTCGCTGCAGTTTGCTTCGGCAAACCGCATCAAGGTGTTTTATCGCCCGGAGAGCCTTGGGCAAGGCGCAGGGGACGCCTGGAAAAGCCTGACCGGAGCCTATCGCGGCGGAAAGGTCACGCTCAGCAACCCAACGCCGTACTACCTCACCACCATCAACCTGAAAATCGATGGCATGCCGGTACAGCCGGTGATGGTGCCGCCGAAATCCAGCGTAACGCTGGGCGAAACCTTCAGCCACGCCAGCAGCGTGAGCTACCAGACCATTAACGATTACGGCGCATGGACGCCCGCGACACGCGCGGCATTGTCCCAATAATCCCGACTGTGAGGCGTGACCACGTGAAAAGAAAAATCCTGTGTGCCACGGTGATCTCCCTGGTAATTCGGCAGGCCATGGCGGCTGAAAGCGCGTTGCAATTTAACCCTGCGTTCCTCAACGGTGAGAGCGCCAACAGCGCCGATCTCGCCTGGGTCAACGCCGGGAGCGCATTGCCGCCGGGCGATCACAACCTCAACGTGTATATCAATAACAACTATGCGTTCACCGGCAATGTCACGTTCCGCACCGCTGAAAATACAGGGGAAGCCCTGCCATGCCTCACGCCTGAACAGATCGCGGCGCTGGGCATCGACAGCCAGCAGGCGAAAGGCGGCGCACTGCCGCTCGCGCAGCGCTGCATTTTTCTGACGGAGGCGTTTGCCGATACCCGGTTTGATTTTGACCAGCAGACGCTCTCCCTCAGCTTCACCGTACCGCAGAGCGCGATGCGCAATTTGCCGCGCGGGTATGTCAGCCCGGAAAGCTGGGAAGCGGGCATTCCTGCCGCGTGGCTGAACTATGTGGTAAACGGCTCGAACAATGACTATCAGGGCGAGACGCGCACGCGCGACCAGCAGCTGTTTGCGAGCCTGAACAGCGGCATCAATCTCGGCGCGTGGCGGCTGCGTGATTTCACCACGTGGACCAAAGATACTAACGAACTCACCCACGTGCAGACCTGGCTGCAGCGGGATATTCCCGCCCTGAACGCGCAGGTTTACGCCGGGGAAACGTATACCTCCGCCCAGGTGTTCGACGCCGTGGGCCTGCGCGGCATTGCCCTGAAAACCGATGACAATATGCTGCCTGCCAGCCTGAGCGGCTATGCGCCGGAAGTGCGCGGCATCGCCCGCAGCAACGCCACGGTGACGGTTCGCCAGAACGGCAACATCATTTATCAAACCTCAGTGCCGCCGGGGGCGTTTGTGCTGAAAGATCTCTACCCGACCTCTTCCGGGGGCGATCTCGCGGTCACAATCCAGGAGAACGACGGCAGCAAGACGCAGTACACGCTTCCGTATGCCAGCGTGCCAAACCTGGTGCGTAACGGACAGCTGAAATATGCCCTGGGAGCAGGAAAATATCGTCCGATGGGCCATCAGGATACGCCCTCTTTCGCGCAGGGCGAGCTGTTCTACGGCTGGCGTTATGGCCTGACGTTTTACGGTGGGGCGCAGTTTGCCGATCGCTATAACGGTCTGGCCTTCGGGATTGGGCAGAACCTGGGGCGCTTTGGCGCGTATTCCATCGACCTGACCCACGCCCGCAGCCAGCTGGCGGACGACCAGCACTACACCGGCGATTCCGTGCGCCTGCGTTACAGCAAGCTGCTGAATGATATCGGCACGCGGGTTAATTTTTTCTCGCTGCGCTACTCAACGAAAGGGTTTTATACCCTGAGCGATACCACGTACAAGGGCATGGCGGGCGGATCCCCAAAGCAGATTGTGGAAGACGATGGCACCGTCACCACCCACTACGACACGGTATATAACCTGCGCATGTCGCGTAAGGCCAAAAACCAGCTGCTGCTGTCACAGCCGATGGGGCAATACGGTTCGCTGTCGCTGTCGTGGGATCAGCAAACCTACTGGAACACGTCGAAAACCACGCAAAGTTTGCAGTTCGCGTGGAATGCCACGTTTCGTCACGTGTCGCTTGGCGTCAGCGTTCAGCGCAGCGCCAGCCTGTATGACGACAAAAAAGATAACGTGCTGGCGATGTCACTTTCGGTGCCGCTGGGCAACCCGGCGCTGTCGACCCGCGCCCGCTTTACCACCACCCATGCGGATTCTACCGGCACTACGGCCAGTACCGGCGTGAGCGGTTATCTGCCGGGCCAGGAGAACCTGTTTTACAGCGTCAACCAGCGCTATAGCGCGCAGCAGCACTACGGCGGCGACGCCACACTGCAATACGAAGGCGCAAAAGGAGACTACAACCTGGGCTACAGCTATACCCGCGATTCCCGCAACCTCAGCTACGGGATGAGCGGCGGCGCGGTGCTGCATGAAGATGGTCTGACGCTGAGCCAGCCGCTCGGCAACACCAACATTCTGGTGAAAGCCCCGGGCGCCAGCGACGTTGCCGTGCTTAACCACAAGGGTATCAAAACCGACAGCCGGGGCTACGCGGTGATCCCCTACGCCACGCCGTACCGCGTGAACCAGGTCGCGCTGGATGTCACAACCGCAGGTAATGACGTGGAGCTGGAGAATGCCATCGTCAACAAAACGCCGACCGACGGCGCGCTGGTTCGCGCCACCCTTGTCACACGCCAGGGGAAAAAAGCGATGTTTGTCGTGCGCCGCGGCAACGACGTGCTGCCCTTCGGCACGCTGGTCTCACTGAACGATGACAAAACCAGCGGCATCGTCGGCGACGGCGGCAGCCTGTATTTGTCGGGGTTAACCGAGCAGGGCACGTTGAGTGCCGTATGGGGGCGCAACAGCGACCAGCGCTGCACCATCAACTACGCGTTGAACAAGCAGAGCTATAACGCCCGCACCGGGCTCTATTCACAGGAGGTGGTATGTCAGTAACGCTTCGGACGTTCAGCATCGCTTTGCTGATCTTCACGTTCCCGGTTCGCGGCTATGACGTGCTGGTTTCCGTCACCGGGAATTTGATCGGCAACACCTGCGTTGTCGCGGCGGACTCTAAAGAGCAGGACGTTCCGCTGGGCACCATCGGGATTAAACAATTCCCCCGTGCAGGCGCGGTCAGCAATATCAAAACGCCCTTCACAATCAGGCTTGAAGCGTGCGGGCCAACCTTTGCCGGGGTCAAAATCCGCTTCAGCGGCACGCCGGATAACGACAACCCGCAGCTGCTGAAAATTGCCGACGGCGGCGCCACCGGCGTGGCGGTGCAGATCCTCGATAAAGACGGCGGGCTGATCCCCCTCGACACGCAAACCACCGCCCGGGGCACGCCGGGCGATGACAGCGTAGAGATGACCTTCTACGCTCGGCTGGCCGCCACGGGCGCGCCGGTGAATGCCGGAGACGTCTCCGCCTTTGCCACCTGGACTACGGAGTATCAATGATGCGTTTATTCTTGTTTATTAGCGGATTACTGCTCTGCGCCAGCGCACAGGCGATGGAATGGAAATCAGATATCACCCTCTCCCCGCAGCCGATGACCTACAGCGGCCCGGCAGATTCAGTTATGCCGGGGAGCATTATCGGCTCCACCTGGAGCGCCTCCGTCAGCGTGCAACAGGTGTTCTGGTGTGGGTTTGTTTTTCACTGCACCAAAAGCACGCTGGAGCCGAGCAGCAGCGCGATCTCAAGCGGGATGACGGTCACCGTCGACGGGGTGAACTACACCATTTTTGAAACCGGCGTTCCAGGCGTGGGTTATATCATCGGGCTGAAGGATTTTAATGGGACCAAATACATTCCCCTGCAAACCGGTGTGACGCAGAGCTATCCGGCAGAAGGCACCAGTACAAGCACCCAGGATCTGGGGTGGTCGGCAAAGGTCACCTTCATAAAAACCGGCGTCGCCCTGAAATCCGGCGTATATCAAATTCCGACTATCAACGCCGCGGTGTTAACCGCCTATAACAACGAGGTCAAAACGGCAAAGGTCATCATTAACCCCACCACCATCACCGTGACGGCGAGCGGCTGTACGGTGGGCACCAAAAGCGCGAACGTCGATCTGGGTACGATCGATATCCGCACGCTGGCCACCGTGGGCAGTACATCGCCTTCGGGTGCGTTTAACGTCAGCCTGACCTGTGACGCGAACGTCGCGGTGAGCGCGGTGATGACCGATCAGACCACGCCGTCAAACACCTCGTCGGTGGTGACGCTGACCGGCGACTCCACCGCGTCCGGCGTAGGGGTGCAGTTTTTCTATAACGGTACCGGCCCGCTGATGATGGGGCCGGACAGCTCGGCGGCGGGCACAACCAATCAGTTCTTTATCCAGAGCACCACTGCGGCACAAACCCTGTCGCTGCCGTTCCAGGCGCAATACATCCGAACCGGCGAACTTGTCCCCGGCTCGGCGAACGCGCTGGCAAGCATTACGTTCTCGTACCAGTAGGGGTTAATGTTTTACCCACACCAGCTGATCGACCCGGAAGCCCAGACTGCGCGCGGTGTTCAGGTAATCCTGCTTCACCGCGTCCGGCACGGTTGGCGTGCGCGACAAAATCCACAGGTAGTCGCGGTTCGGGCCGCTGACCAGCGCGTACTGGTACTTATCGTCCAGCTTGATGACGTTATAGCCGCCGTAGAACGGGCCGAAGAACGAAACCTTCAGCGCGGCGGTGGTTGGCGCGCCGGTAAAGTACGCTTTGCCTTCACTCTCGTTCCATTTGTTCTTCACCGGGTCGTAACCCCGGTTAAGCACGCTGATTCCGCCATCGCTCCGTTGGCCGTAGGTGGCCGTCACCTGCTCCAGCCCGTGTTCAAAGCGGTTCTCCAGGCGGGCGACTTCATACCACTTGCCGAGATAGCGGCTGGCATCAAAACCGGAAATAGGCTGCACGCCTTTCGGCGGCGTGGGGGATTTACAGGCTACAAGGGTCAGCGCAATGGCAACCCCGGTGACAACAGGCCATAGCTTCATGAGAATTCCTTTCATTTGCACGGTTGGATGTTAAGTGTAGTGCACCCTTTCGGCGCTTCATCCCGTTCTGAAAAATTCGTAGTATATTGAGAGTATTCCTCCACTCTGGACATGGACATGGCTTACTCCATCGGCGAATTCGCCAGACTTAGCGGCATCACCGCCACCACGCTGCGGGCGTGGCAGCGTCGTTATGGTTTACTCAAGCCACAGCGCACGGAGGGCGGCCACCGCCAGTACAGCGATGAAGACGTTCAGCAGGCGCTGAAAATCCTCGACTGGGTGAAAAAAGGCGTGCCCATTGGCCAGGTAAAACCCCTGCTTGAGCGCCCTGTACCCCGCCGGACCAACAACTGGCAAACGCTACAGCAGAACATGCTGGAACGCCTGCAGGGGGGCAAAATCGAGTCCCTGCGCCAGATGATTTACGACGCGGGCCGCGAATACCCCAGACCTGAGCTGGTGACCAACGTGCTGCGTCCGCTGCGCAGCCAGGTGTCCGCCAACGTCGCCGCCGCCATGACCCTGCGCGCGATCCTTGACGGCATCCTCATCGCCTACACCTCGTTTTGCCTCGAAGGCGATAAAAAAGCGCCGGGCGATAACATTCTGCTCAGCGGCTGGTATCTGAACGACCCGTGTGAAATCTGGCTCGAAGCCTTGTCGCGGACCGGTCAGGGTCACCGCATCGACGTATTACCCACGCCCCCTGCCACGCTGGCACCGGAGATATTTCCCGATCGCAAATGGTTGCTGGTCACCAGCGGTAAACTGACCGCCGCGCGGAAAAAACAGGTGGCGCAGTGGCAGCAGCAGCTTTCCCTTGAGGTCATTATCCTCTAATGATTTTCTCCTGCGGGAATCTTCACGAAAAGTTGAATATTTTTCCGCGCCGCAGATGCTAACGTTTTCCTGTGACTGACAACTTCACAGGAAAACAACATGAAAAAAACTGCCCCTCTGCTGATCCTGGCCTCCATGGCTTTTGCCCCTGCCGCCTTCAGTGCCCCTGCCGGCACGCTGAGCGTACACGTTCTCGACCAGCAAACCGGCATGCCGCCTTCGGATGTCACCGTTACCCTGGAAAAGCAGCAGCAGGACAAATGGATCCCGGTTGCCAGCGGCAAAACCGACCATGACGGACGTATCAAATCGCTCTATCCCCAGGAACAGGACATGCAGCCTGGCGTGTATAAAGTGACCTTCAAAACCGCAGACTATTTCCACGCTAAAAAGCTGGAGACATTCTTCCCGGAAGTGCCGGTGCTGTTTACCGTCACCCGGACCAACGAGAAACTGCACATTCCACTTCTGCTGAGCCAGTACGGTTATTCAACCTACAAGGGCAGTTAAAACCTGTTGATTTTAAACGGCAATAAAAAATACCTCCGCCAATACTTGGACAAATAAGCAAGATTGTGTAAGTTTTAAGTATTGGCTCTGGAGGAACATACCATGACAACGAAACCTGTGCTGGGTATTAGCGGCTGCTTGACCGGGTCCGCCGTTCGCTTTGACGGCGGGCATAAGCGTATGGGTTTCGTCATGGATGAGCTGGCCCAGTGGGTGAATTTCCGACCCGTTTGCCCCGAAATGGCCATCGGCCTGCCTACACCACGCCCTGCGCTGCGTTTGATCATGACGACCGGCGGCGACACGCAGATGCGTTTTAGCCATCCGCCGCATGATGACGTCACGCAGAAAATGGCCGACTTTACGGCCAGTTATCTGCCAAAGATCGGCGATCTCGCCGGGTTTATCGTCTGTGCAAAATCCCCCAGCTGTGGCATGGAACGCGTGCGCGTGTACGATGAAAACGGCAACCGGGGCCGCAAGGAGGGCGTCGGGCTGTTCACCGCCGCGCTCCTTGAAACCTGGCCGTGGCTGCCCGTAGAAGAGGATGGCCGTCTGCACGACCCGGTGCTGCGGGAAAACTTCGTCGAGCGCGTTTTTGCGCTGCACGAACTGAACACGCTGCGTAAAAATGGCCTGACGCGCCGCGCGCTGCTGGATTTTCACAGCCGCTACAAACTGCAGCTGCTGGCACACCATCAGGCGGGTTACCGTGAGATTGGTCCGTTTGTCGCCTCGCTGCATGAATGGGACGATCTGGACGCGTTCTTCGAGGCGTACCGCGAAAAACTGATGACCATCCTGAAAAAGCCCGCCTCGCGGAAAAATCATACCAACGTGCTGATGCATATTCAGGGCTATTTTCGCAATCAGCTTAACAGCCGCCAGCGGGGTGAGCTTCGTGACGTGATCCTGCATTACCGCGAAGGGCTTCTGCCCATTCTTGCGCCGATCACGCTGCTAAAACATTACCTGGCCGAATACCCGGATCAGTATCTGATGACGCAAAACTACTTTGATCCCTATCCTGATGATTTGGGTCTGCGTCTGGCCGTTAAATAATCAATAAGGCGAAGGCCCCCATTGACCCTCAGGGGCCCGAAGCAGTAGCCCGTTTAGACGACATCCTCACTGTCGTCTCTTTTTTGCATTTCGCCTGAAAGGCTGTAAATATATACAGGTTATAACGCAAAAAAGGGATCAGCCTGTGATTAACACCCTGCACATTCAAAACTACCGCTCAATTCGCGATATGTCGCTGGAGCTGGAACAGCTCAACATTGTCTTCGGCCCGAATGGCACCGGAAAATCAAATATTTACAAGGCGATACACCTGATGCACAGCGCCGCGCAGGGGCAGTTTTCTCAGGCTCTGGCGAATGAAGGCGGGATTTTGAAAGTGTTCTGGGCGGGTAAAACCCGCAGCGACCAGCTGCGACGGATGAACCTGGCGGTAGAAACCGAAACCTACGAATACGAGCTGCAGGTAGGCTTTGTTGAGAAGCTGCCCTATCCCTCGCAGTTTCAGCTCGATCCGGTGATCAAGGAAGAGTCGCTCTGGCTGAGCGGCCAGCACCGCCGCCCGTCGGCTCAGCTGATGAAGCGCAGAAATCAGGCGGTTTTCCTGAATAACGTCCATCACGAGAAAGTGACCCACAGCGGCACGCTGTACGAGAACGAATCGGTATTCGGACAGCTCGGCGAACCGCACCTTTACCCGGAAGTGTCGCAGATGCGCGAGTCCCTGCGTAACTGGCGATTTTATCATGAGTTTTCCGTTGCAAGCGGCTCCATGATGCGTGCCCCGCAGGTGGGTTTCCGCTCTCCGGTGCTGGCGAGCGACGGCGCCAACCTCGCGGCGGCATTCCAGACCATTGTCGAGATTGGCGATGAACTGCTGCTGATGCGCATTCTTGATCAGGCTTTCCCCGGCTGCGTGTTTTACAGCGACAACACCGGCGGACGTTTTCGCATGATGATGCAGCGTGAGGGCTTAAGCCGCCCGCTGGAACCGGCGGAGTTCTCTGACGGCACGCTGCGCTTTTTGTGCCTGGCGGTGGCACTGTTAAGCCCGCGCCCACCGGCGTTTATCGCCCTCAACGAACCGGAAAACAGCCTGCATCCGCAGATGCTGCCCGCACTGGCAAGCCTGATTGCCGAGGCCAGTCGCTACTCGCAGATCTGGCTTACCAGCCACTCGCCGGAGCTGGCGACGTTGATTGAGAAGCACCGATCGTTTTCGTTGTATCAGCTGTCAATGACGGAGGGAGAGACGAAGATGGAGAAGCTGGGGTAAGAAGGGGCTTTCATTTTCTTTAACGCAAATAACCACAATATAAGACTGGTCTTTTGGAAAAGAGTACAATGCCATCAGTATATTAACGCGCATTTCTTATTCTGAGAGACACAACATGAAACACATTCTGACCGCATCCTTATTCGCCTTATCTGCCTCTGTCTTTGCGGGGTCTGCCCCACACTGGACGTATGAAGGCAAGAGTGGTCCGGAAAACTGGGGCGAGCTCAGCGACGAGTTTGCCACCTGCAATACCGGCAAATTCCAGTCGCCCATCGATATCCGTAACGCCTATAACGCCACGCTGCCGCCGCTGGAGATGAATTTCCATACCGCCGCCGAAAAGCTGGTGAACAACGGCCACACCCTGCAGGTGACCGCCAGCGACGAAGATGAATTCCGTCTGGACGATCAGACCTTTACCCTGCGCCAGTACCATTTCCACACCCCGAGCGAAAACCGGATCAACGGCAAATCCTTCCCGCTGGAAGCGCACTTTGTTCATGCCAGCAAAGAGGGCGACGTCGCGGTGCTTGCCGTTATGTTTGAGGTCGGCCCGGAAAACAGCGCACTCAACCCGCTGCTGGCGCGCCTTCCAAAGGAAAAGGACCACGAAATCTCGATTGATAAACACCTCGATCTTCGTCCGCTGTTCCCGGCTGACCTGCACTACTATCGCTTCAGCGGCTCGCTGACCACCCCACCGTGCACCGAAGGGCTGCGCTGGCTGGTGATGAAAAACACCGTCACCCTGTCAGAAAAGCAGCTGGAGATGTTTAAGCAAGCGCTTGAGCACAGCAATAACCGTCCGCTTCAGCCTCTGAACGGCCGCGTGATTGTTCAGTAAGGTGTTGTGAGTTAAAAGCATCCGCAGGCCGGGTCTCCCGGCCTAAAAGACGGTGTTACTTCATGTCGCATCATGCCTGGCTACAGACGGCTGAATACGAAACGTCTTGCGCCACTCCGTCGGGCTGACGCCAAAACGCGCCTTAAACTGTTGTCGCCAGGTCACCGCAGAGTTAAACCCCACCAGCTCGGCCACGCGTTCAACCGGCATATTGCCGGCTTCCAGTAAGATCTGGCTGCGCCGCAGGCGCTCGGCGGTGAGCCAGTCGGCCACGGTCATGCCGGTGGCGTTGACAAAATGGCGGGTCAGCGTGCGGCGGCTCATCGAGACCACCTTCGCCAGCGAGTCGAGATTATGCGGCTCGGTAATGTGTTGCTGCAGGTAGTCGATCAGGCAGTTAATCCGCGCGTCGCGGGTGTCCTTCGGCACCGGCTGGGCAATAAACTGCGCCTGACCGCCTTCGCGGTGCGGCGGCACAATCATCCGACGGGCGATCTGGTTGGCAACCACGCTGCCAAAGCGCTGACGGATGATATACAGGCAGCAGTCCAGCGCGGCGGCGGTCCCGGCGGAGGTAATAATATTGTCGTCATCCACATAGAGGGCGTTGATATCAAGCTGGACGCGCGGAAAAAGCGACTGGAAGTGATGTTCAAACTCCCAGTGGGTGGCCGCGCGCTTGCCGTCGAGAATGCCCGCATACGCCAGCACAAACGACCCCAGACACAGCCCGACGATTTCCGCGCCGTTGTCTCTTGCCTGCACCAGGCTATCGAGCAGCACCTGAGGCGGGCGATCGAGCACGTGCTGCCAGTAGGGCACCACCACAATATCCGCCTGCGCGATGGCTGAAAAATCCTGCGTCGCGTTGAGGGCGAAGCCCTCTTTAGAGGTGAGAACGCCGGGTTTTTCGGCGCAGATCGTCACCTTAAAGCGCTTTTCGCCGGAAACCGCGTCGCCAAACAGAATACAGGGAACGGAGTAGTGGAACGGGCTAAACCCGTCCACCGCGACAATCGCGACGTTGATAAGTGGCATCTGTCTCTCCTTCCCTTTTTGGTGCTCAGAATATAACGGTTTCGCCGTCCTGGGGAATGCTCACCGCATCACCGATCTGGTTCGCTTCCACGTATTCCCGCAGCGCGCGGCGGCTCAGCAGGCAGTGGTTAATGGCTTCCATATGGACCGCCACAATTTTTGCCTGCGGCAGCAGGAAGTGAACGTTGAGCAGATCCTGTTCCCCCATAATGATGGGCCCGAAACCGATCACATGCGCGTATCCGGCATTAAGCACCACCACATCCGGCTGGTGTTTTTGCAGATCGGCCGCCACCGCATCACGCCAGACGGTATCGCCCGCGATGTAGAGCGTTTTCTCGTCCGGGTGGCGCAGAACCACACCGCAGGCTTCGCCCAGACGCTCTGCCAGCTCCGGCACCGCGTACGCGCGATCGGTACCGTGCTGGCCGCCGTGGGTTTTCGCGATGCGGATATCACCGAAGGTGGTCTCGTCGGTCATAACCGTGAGGTTATCAAAACCCTGGCTTCGCAGCAGCGCGGCATCACGATCGTTTTGCACATAGATCGGTTTGTCTTTGGCGATCAGTTCCACCGCCGCGCGATCCCAGTGATCGTCATGGGTGTGGGTGACGATCACCGCATCGGCGTCCAGCAGCGTGCTGACGTCAACGGGCAGTTCAACCATTGGGTTACGGATCTCGGCCCGCGCCGTGCCGGGGAAACCGGGATAAGCGTCTTTTGCGGCCAGCATCGGGTCGATCAAAAAGCGTTTACCGGCATACGTGATCAGTTGGGTGGCATTGCGAATATGAGTGATGTTCATGGGCTATTCTCCTGTGCGTGTGATAAGGAGAATAGCCCGCGACCCGGCGTTAGCCTGTGGGCTAATGGGCGATGAACGATGAAATCGGGTCAATCGATAAACCGTTTACGCACCCGCTCCAGCGGCGCAATCAGCAGATTGATAAGCGGTTTGCGATCGATAACGATATCGGCGTTAACCGTCATCCCGCCCATCAGCAGACGCTTTTTGTTGTCCGGATCGGTAAACCAGGAAGGCACCCGCACCTTGGCAAGATAGTAGTTCTGCCCCTCCTGGAGCGGGATAAGCGCCGAATGCGCATCAATATTCACCTCGTAAAAATCAGACAGGGTGGCCTCCACCGAGCCATATTTATCCACCGGCCAGGAGTCAAAGCGCAGCTTCACCTTATCCCCTTTCGCCACCCGGCCCACGCCCGTAGCTGGCACATAGAGGTACCCCTCCATCGACGCGGCGGTGTTTTTACGGATCACCACCACCACCTCGCTGTTTTGCGTAATGGCCCGGCCCGGCGGGAAGTTGATCGCTACCACGTAGCCATCGGCAGGGGCCAGCATGGCCATCGTAGAGCTGCCCCGGCTGGAAAGGTTGCGGTCAATTTCGCTGATCCGGTTTTTCACGTACAGCAGCTCCTGGCTCAGGGAGTCGATTTGCGACTGAGTGCTGTCGGTCAGGCTGGTTTTGCGCGCCTCCAGATCGAGGATACTGCTCTCCTCCAGCGTCAGGTTAAGCTGCGCGTTGAGCACGTCGTTGTGGCTTTTATCCAGATCGACCTTCGACACATAGCCTTTCCCGGATATCGCTTTCCACGCCTCATAGGTATCGGTGCTGTTTTTGAGCAACGCACGCAGCTTTTTCACTTTGTCGCGGGACACCACAATCTGCCGGTCGGCAATATCCAGCTGCTGCGCCAGGTTTTTCCGGTAGGTGGCGATAGAATCTTCAATGGTCTGCACGCGCTGCTCGCTGCGCTTTTTCTCCGCCTCCATCTGCTGGCGATCGAACTGCACCACCGAGCCCTGCTTGCCGCCGTAGTCCTGCGACACGGTAAAAAGCGGGTCATTCTCTTTCACGTACTGGCCTGGACGTACGGCAAAATCCACGATGGTGCCGGACTCTCTGGCACGCACTTCCACATCCCCCTGGGCCGGGATCAGCACCCCGCGCGCCAGCGTGGTTTCCGAAAAGTTAAAGACGATCGAAAAGACCAGCAGACAGAGAAAAAAGGAGATAAACAGCGTTAACACGCCTTTCAGCCGCGGGGCGTTGATCTCGTAGCTCTTTGAAAAATGGTGCGGGATCAGCGCCCGACGTTGTCGGTTTCGGTTTCTTAATTTCACGACATGTCATCCATGATAAATCACTGAAAGATCGTCCCATGCACTCCAGAGCGTGGGGGTTTTACGCAACGCGTTCAGCGTGGCGGTGGCGGCCTGACGGTACTCCGCAGGGGCATAGGTCTGGCTCTCCAGCGCAAATTCCGCCGAGTGCAGCGAACAGCCGGGCAGCAGCGTACGAATCACATATCCATAGCGCGTTAAAAAGCGCGTCGACACGTCCGTTAACCACGCTTTCTGGTCGCCCGCCTGGGTCATGAACAGCGGCGCATCCGGGAGGCGCTCATCCACCAGCAGCACGGTCACCAGCCGGTGCGGGGCGAAAAACACCCCTGCCCGCCGCTCCTCGTGCGCCGCCATCAGCTTGTGCAGCGCGGGAAGGCGGGTAACAAACTGAAAGCGCACGTCGTCTGGCGCGGTGGCGAGCAGCGCATCCGCGATCAGGCCAAATCCGGCCCAGCGCATGCCCAGCAGCAGGGTGCGGGGCTGAGAATAGAAATCCTGCTCGCGGGTAAATGCCGCCACCCGGGCGTGGAGATCGAAACGCACGTTGCGCCGCCACAGCGCGGGCGGGAAGATCTGCTCGACAAAATGAAAGCCGCTCATCTCCAGGGCGTTCTGGCGCAGAAAATCGGGTGGGACGTCAGCCTCCGGGCAGCGCATAAACTGGCTGTAGTTTTGCGTGATCCGGCTTGCGAGCAGCGTGCGTCCGGCCTGCCGGGCGCAAAGTCGGGCGTAGAGACGGGGCAGAAACATCATTGCTCACTCTCCCGCAGCGTGCCGTTTTCCATGGTGTAGAGCCGTCCGTGACAGCCCACCACCTCCGGCGAGTGGGTGACAAACACCAGACCAATCCCCAGGCCACGCAGGTTCGCCAGCACCTTCTGCGCCGTGGTTTTATCGAGGTTTGCCGTCACTTCATCGCACAGCAGCAGCTTCGGCTGGCTGTACAGCGCGCGCGCCAGCACCAGACGCTGCATCTCGCCGGCGGAGAAAAAGGTATTTCCCGGCAGCAGCTCCGTTTCGTATCCGTGCGGCAGACGCGCAACCACGTGGTCAATCTCCGCCAGGCGGCAGGCAGCAATCACCCGCTCTTTGTCCGGCGCGCTATCAAAGCAGGAGAGGTTATCCAGAATGGAGCCGGTAAAGAGAATATCGTCCGCATGCACAATGCGAATATGCTGGCGCAAAGAGGAGAGATCGCACTCGGTGATCGGGATCGCATTGATCCGCAAACTGCCCGATGTGGAGAGCAACATCCCGGAGATCAGACGCAGCAGCGTGGTTTTCCCGGAGCCGCTCTGGCCGACAATCACCGCCTCTTCGCCCTGCTTGAGCGTCATGTTGATGTGCTGCAGGGTCGCCTCACGTCCCGGATAAGCAAAAGAGACATCCTCAAAGGCCAGACTGACGGGTGAGGTCACAATCTTCCGGCCAAACTGGCTGGCTTCAGAGGGGGCAAATAGCAGGTCGCCCACGCGATCCAGCGGCCCTTTCAGCGCATTTTTGTCCAGCAGCTTTTGCGCCACCTGTACCATCGCGTCGGAGAAATAGCGTTTGTAGCTGATGTAGGCGTAGAGCATCCCGATACTCATCTGCCCTTCCAGGATAAGCCACGCGCCAAAGCAGACCACCAGCAGCTGCTCGGCGTTGATCACCAGCAGCGAGGCAACATCAAAGCGGGCCAGCAGGCGCTCTTTGCGCATCAGCCCGGCGATGTGCTCACGCTGGGATTTGTCCATCACCGCGTCCCGGGCCTGCTCCATGTTGTTGGCCTTCAGGGTGATGATCCCCTTCTGCGTCTCCACCAGCAGCGACTCATACTTTGCGGTGCGCTCGATGGAGTCGTCCACCGCGCGCTGGTAAGGCCCGATCAGCGAAAAGCGGATCAGGAAGAACACCCCCATCAGCAGCATCGTCAGCACGGCGATTTTCACGTTATACAGCAGCATAAACAGCAGGCTGGTGAAGGCGATCAGGCTGGAAAAGAGGATCTGCACATAGCCATTGCTGATGAACTCCGCACAGGCATGCAGCGATTTTTCAATCGCCAGCACAATGCCCGGCGGGCGGCTGCGGAACCAGCCGGTCTGGGTACGCAGCATATAGCGGCGAACCGACTGGCTGAGGTCGTCATAGGCAATGTTACGCATCAGGATCTCAAGCAGCTGCTTGAGGAACTTACCAATGACTTCAAAAATAAAGACGATAGCGAAAATGGCGGTGAGTAAGATCACCAGATCGTTGTCGTTGCGCGAGATGGCCTCGTCCATGATCAGCTGCACGTAGGTGGGGCTGGCCAGCATGGTGATGAGGGTAAAAATCGAGAGCACAAACAGCAGCACCTGCCGCTGAAATAAGCTCGGGGATTTATTGGCCAGCCGCCCCAGCGTGAGCGTCTCGTCGGGCGATTTTTTGTCGAAGCGCGGCGTTGGCTTGAGCTCCAGCACGTAGCCGGAAAAGAGTTTTTGCGCCTCCTTGAGGCTGTAGCGACGCACGCCGCTGGCCGGGTCGTGGACCGTCACGCTGCGGCCGTCGACCTTCACGATAACCACGAAGTGATTGCCGCGCCAGAAGGCGATGAGCGGCAGTTCGGCACTTTCAATTTCAGTGATTTCGCCCTTTAGCACCCGGCCCGTCATATTTTTATCGCTGGCGAGGGTCATTAATTCCGCCATCGAGGTTCCCGCGTCGGCAGAAACCGAAATCTCCCTGCGCAGCTGGCTGACGGAGACATGGTGTTCGTAGTGCCCCAGCACCATCGCCAGGCAGGCCAGCCCACATTCGGTAAATTCATGCTGGCGAATAACGGGTGTCTTACCCTTTTTTTTATACTGAAAAAGCGAAAACATAATTATCCGTGGCTGAAATAAAAAAATGGCCCGGCAATGCGGGCCATAGGTGCATAGGTCAATAACTTATGCGCTGAAGAAGCCGCCGATGAAGCCGCCCACCAGGCCAAACACGCCGCCGATGGTGCCGCCCAGCGCGCCTAACATCTGGCTGCCCGCGTTATAGCCCGCGCTCGCGCCCTGAATGGCAGCAGCAAACGGATCCCAACCACCGATGATGGCCTGTGCTTTTTTGAAATCGATAACTTGCATGATTGTCTTCCTGTTAATCTGAATTAGTTGTAGCTGCCAACCAGCGCACCCAGGAAGCCCATCGCGCCACCCAGAATTCCGCCAACCACACCGCCTACCATGCCCATGATGCTTGCACCGGTGTCGTAACCCAGCTGTGCGCCCTTAACGAGGCCAGCAAACGGGTTTAATGCACCACCGATAATGTCTTTCGCTTCTACGAATGAAATCGCTTTCATTTTATTCTCCTGTAGTTGTAA
This sequence comes from Enterobacter cloacae complex sp. 382A5, assembly GCF_050031095.1. Taxonomy (NCBI): domain Bacteria; kingdom Pseudomonadati; phylum Pseudomonadota; class Gammaproteobacteria; order Enterobacterales; family Enterobacteriaceae; genus Enterobacter; species Enterobacter cloacae complex sp. 382A5. Next base: position 77,883 of record NZ_JBLGVK010000001.1, on the reverse strand, counting down.
ATCTTTAGCTTGCGCCAAAGGTTAATTTCCTTTTATGAAGGAAAGCGGTTGTTACGGGCAGCTCGAAAGCGGAATGATTTTATTCCCATAAATAATCATCCGCCTTGCTGGCTGCGCGTAATTATCTATTTCCAGCCGTTGACCCGGCGGAAGATATTTTGAATCGTTATATTGTGAGCTACACCCCTGTGAGGAGACATATTTAAACCAGGTATTCCCGGTATTACTCACCACCCCGTTGCTAAACGCATAATCAAAATGTCTTGTCCATGGGCGGACAATTAAAATAGCCTCAAGCGAAACCACCACATCCGACTGGATGCGTTGGCCTTTGCTCATCACAACCCGCGCCTGGAGCGGCGTCTCGGTGAATTTAACGCGATAATAGCGCTCTTTGCTGTCGTGCGGACCGGTGTAATAAAACTTAAAACCGGCCTGCTCGCCGCTCTCCAGCGTTAACTGTTTAGGCGAGAACATTACCTCGCCGTCTTTTATTTCAGTCTCTTTTCCGTGCTCTTTAGGAATATCGACCTGAATAAGCGAAACAGTATAATTCTGTCGAACGCTGGTATCGTTTTTTATTGGCTGAAAAACAACTTCTTTTTCGGGTAGAAAATCAATATTTAGACTTTCAATAATTAAAGCATTTGCGCTTGCAGAAATGAAGCAATTTATTGCGAAAATAGCCAGGAATTTTCCAGTCATCATCGTTTAATTCCAGGAAGCGCTGACATCAATTCGACCCTGGGCCGTCACTTCGCCAAACCAGTTATTACCGTCATAGGTGGTTTTCGATACCGGGTTATTCATCACAAACTGCAACACCAGCGGCGTTTTCCACAGCCACATGTCCGTCACACCGGAGCTTATCTTGTCCCACTCTTCCGCATGGGTGGCGGGCGCGGGAATGGACAGCGCTTCGCCCTTGCAGTTATGCGCCTTCAGCGTTTGGCTTTTGCCCACCAGCACGTTGCCGGGGATCGGCACGGTGAAGCCGTTGCCGCTAAAGGCGCAGTAATCCACGCCGTTCAGACTCTGCGTCGGCCCGGTGACCTTCACCGTTACCGCAATCGCCGCGTCTTTCTGCGCGCCGCTGTAGGTAATGGTGTAGGGGATCTCAATCGGCGCCTCGCCAATTGTTCCTTTTCCGGAGCCGCCAAGGCCGTTAGGGTCGAGGGTGTAGTCCGGGCTATCCGGCACAATCGCCAGTCCTGGCTGGATAGGGTTAATGACCAGCCCTCCGCCCGGCTGGAAGCAGAAATCCGCCGCCAGCGAACTGTTGCCCGGCGTCAGGCACAGGCTGACGATATTGCCAATGTTGCTGCCATCCCCCGCCTGCGCCACGCTCAAAATCAGCGCCTTCGGTAAAAAGATTTTAAGGTTGGCCTTGCCGCCGTTTTTTTGCGGCGCGGCGAGGAAGGTATTCGCCAGCACGCGGGTATCGCTCAAAATACCGCCGGAGATGCTGTACCAGTTGCTCTCGTCGAAGGTGATTTCCGCCGCCAGACCCGTTCCGCCGCTCATGTGCGACTGCAGCACGCCGTTTACGCGGGATGACGTCAGCGCCAGGCCCGGGTTATAGCCGGTGATATCTTCGCCAACGAAGGTATATTCCAGCAGCGAACAGAGCACGCCCGACACCGTATTGCGGGTGTATTTGGTGCAGGTCGCCCCGGTGGAACCATCCACAATCGTGACCTCGCCGCTGATCGGGTCTATCCCCAGATCCAGCGCCCGCGAGTTGGTCATGGTCAACGTCCCCACCTTGTGCAGCGTGTTGGTGGTGGTCACCTTATTGATAGAGGTGATCTGCGGCGTGGAGGTAATGGTCACCTCGTTGCCGGGAGCCGCATTGAGCAGATAGTTAAAGAACGGATCCCCCAGCACCCAGCGGCCATAGGAGGTGCCGGGTTCGACGATTGGCGGTTTTACCACCATAGCGGTGTCGGTATAGCTTGTCGCCGCGGTATAGCCCGTGGTGCCGCAGCTTGAAGAGCACGCGGTGCCCTTAAAGAACGGCGAGGCGCTGGAGCCGGTGACGCTGAAGTTGATGGTCAGCGCGCTGCCCGCAGGGCCGGTAAAGCTGTTGTCCGGAATGTAGCTGGCAATCCCGTTGTTGGTTTTGGCGCTCAGGGTCGGCCACTCGCGCGATCCGTGTAAAAACGCGGTTGAGGTGCTGTTCAGGCTAAACAGCGCCGCCGTGTTGCCCGTCCCGTTGTTGTCCGGGTTGTTGATCGCAAAATAGGGCATCTGCTGCGCCTGCGCAGCCGCGCTAATCAGCAGCAGATTAAGAGCGAATATCTTTTTCATCTTCACGTTCCCGCGTTCCTTTTGCTTCCTGCCAGACGAAATCGCCCTTATCGCAGGAGATGTCCCCAAGCCACAGCGCGCCGCGGTTGGACTCGATATCCAGACGCACCTCGCAGACGCTGTCGTCCGGCGTGGCAATACTGAGCACCGGATTATTCTTGTCCACGTCAATCACGAAGCGACCGTCGTTTTCCGTGCGGGTCAGCCCGACGTGGTTTTTGATTTGCGTGGCGCTCACCGGATTGCCGCTGGCATCGACAAGGCGACCAAACAGGGTGACGATTTTTTTCACCTGCGGCTTCATCACCACCGTGTTACCCGGGTAGACCGTGATATGCCGACGGGCATTCGCGCCGATGTCATAGCTTTCGGTCCCGGTTTCGCTGTTCATCACCTCCAGGTCATAGGCCTGATAGGCCGGCAACGACAGCCAGGTTTTATCGCCCTTAATGCGCTCCGTGCGGCCGTTCAGCTTCAGCGTGAGCGACTCGTCGGACTTCAGTCCGGTGCTGACAATCACCCCTGCGCTGTCGGTCCCTTTACCTGCCGCTATCGCTTCTTTTGACCAGCCGACGCTGCCGTCGCTGGTCAGCGTGGAGTTCCAGCCCTTGCTGGTGCCGCTCTGCACGCTGAGGATGTTGCTGTTCCACGGCGTGTCGAAGCTGACGCTGCCGCCGCCGCTCACCGTGCGATCCTGGTTGCTGCTGAAGGCTCTTGAGACGTTGGCGGTGACCGACTTCAGGTAATCCCCTTCGAACTGGCGGCTGGCGCTGACGTTAAGCGCCGTGCCGGTATCGCGGTTATGCGACACGCCCACGGAGACGGTGTTACCCAGCGGGATCGAGAAATCGAGCATCACGTAGCGGTCTTTCTCTTCGTAGTACCCTTCGTACTTATTGCGCGACATGCCCACCCGCAGGCGCGCCGTGCCGTAACGACCGGCGTACAGCCCCTGGGAGTAGTCAATCTGATAGCGTTTATAGCGGTATACGTCGTCTTCCTGCCGCATCAGGCTCAGGTTACCGGCGGAAGGCAGGCCAAACGACGGCAGGCTGAACGACGCGCCCCACGTGTTGCCTTTGTTTTCATAGATATCGAGGAACTTGCCGCTGGAGAGTTGCTCGTGGGAGTACCAGACCGAACCGATATTCCACGGCAGGCTGACGTTAGCCCCGTAGTTGGCGCGGTACGTGCCGTCCGAGGCGGCCATCGTCTGGGTGTTCACCGAGAAATACCCGGTCAGGTTCAGGGAGGCCCACAGTTCGCTGACCACGTGTTCGCGCATCATGTAGCCGGACGCGTTCCAGTCGACCATCCCGCTGCGCTTGCTGAAGGAGGTGCCGACCAGCGACATGGTGTCTTTGTGCTTAGTGTCGTAATCGTAGTAGTAGCTGTTGTCCTGCTCGTTTTTCCGTTTGGCATACTTCTTGTAGTTGACGACGGATTTGTCGCGGCTATAAATACCGCCCCACGTCTGCCAGCGCAGAGACTCCGACACGTTATTGCTGAAGGGTTTGTTCACCGTGTACATGCTGCGCGACACGGTGCGGCTGCCGCTGACCACTTCCACTTCCACGCTGTAGATACCGTAGGGCAGCGCGCTGGTATCGATTTCGTGGTTACCCACGTCAAAGCGCTGAATGCCAATAAGCTGGCCGTCGCGGCGAATACGGGCTTCCCCGGCCGTCGGGAAATAGACCACCACCGGCGTCAGGGAGAGGGTATTGTCCCGCTTGCGCGAGTTAGCCTGGTTGCCCACCGACACGCCGTACACTTCACCACCGGAAATACCGCTGACGCTGGCCAGCGACTGCATCGCCCAGCCGTTCAGCATCCCGGCGGCGTAGCGCATGCCCTGATAGTCACGTTCCCACATCACCGCGTTCATCTGGGTGTCGCTGCTGCTTTCGTTAACGTAGCCAGAGCCATCGACCAGCAGGTGATCGACCCCCATCGAGATCCAGCTTTTGGCGTTGAGATAGCCGGACGACCAGCTGTCGCCGTAGCCGCTCTCGGTATGATACGCGCCAAGGTTATAGGAGAGCGTACCGCTCAGATCGTCTGATTCAGGGGCATCGATATCCACTTCACGGGGACGAATGTTGACCCCGTAATCGCGCTGGGAGAGGTTCAGCAGCAGACGCATCTTTTTCTGGTCCAGCTCAAACGCCGACCCGGCGCTCACCGGAATACGCATTTGCTCGTCGAACTGTTTGCCGCTGATGCTTTGCAGCAACGTCCGCATCTCTTTCGACAGACGAATACCGTTATCAGACTCCTGGACCTGCACGTCGCGCAGCCCGAGCAGCCGATCTTTCGCGTAAATCGTCACGTCGCCAATACGGACATATTCGCTCACGTCACGCGCGCCGCTCGCCGTTTGCGCGGCATTCGGGCGGGTATTGACCAAATAAACAGGGATTTTGATCCCCTGCTCCAGCAGAGCATAGAGCGAGTCGGGAAAACGGTAATTAGCGATAACCACGGAGCTGGAGGCAGCATGCGCATACGCGGGCAGGAGGCCGGATGTGCACGCCATCATCACCGGCAACACTAATTTATTTTTCACCATGCATCCTTACTTAACAGGAATGAACTGTTTCAGGTCCCAAATTCCGAGATGAAAATGGCTGTCCGTAACGTTGATATCGTCGATCGCGCGTGAGGTACCCGGCATCAGGTAGAAGTTTTTAACGCACGGCGTGGTCGGTGATTCCGGGTTGGGTTTCAGGCACGTCCCGCTCGCATTCACGCGAAACGCGGTATTGCCTTTATTGGTTATTTTTCCGGCCACGTAGACGTAATCGACGTTCTTCTTCCGGGGCTGTACCACCAGAATGGTGCTCACCACGGCGCGGGTCATCCCTTTGCCATTCTTTTGCGAGCCGTTATCAAGATCTTCGCTGACCCCTTCATCAATGAAGGTCACGCGGTAGTAGCGCTCCCGGTCATCGGCCTTGCCGTGGTAGTAAAATTTGACGATATTGCTGGTGCCGGCGGGCATAACCATGCGCGTGGGCGTCAGCAGCAGTTCGTCGATTTTCTCCGGGTTAATGACAATGCCTTCATCCATCGGGCTGCTGATACGCTGGGCGCTGATGGAAATAATGCGCACGCTGTCCGCTTCGTTTTTTAATTCCTTGGCGGTGGAGTCGGCATCGGCAGGAATAATGGTGGTGACTTTGCCCACATTAATTGCCAGCGCGGAGGAAGAGACAAAGAGTAAAAAGAAGAAGATGGGTTTGAGGCTAAACATGATATTTCCCTAAACAGGGGCTTACGCCCCTGTAACTGTCAGCTCTTAGCCCCAGGTTGCGCGGAACGCAACGGACACAGTACCTTCCCACAGGCTGTTGGTCAGGTCTTTGAACTCTTTCGCCGCACCGGTGCTGTCCTGTGCAGAATCGACGTAGAACACAAATTTGTCCTGGCCGGTCACTTCGGTATTCGCCGCCGCGCCTGCGCTGGTGGTCAGGTTCCACAGGCCAGAAGAGACGCCGGTGTTGTTTGAAGAGTCAACCAGGGTCGTCCATGCCGTTGATTTCGCACCCACTGTGCCACCGATTGAGCCCAGATCGGTCCCGCCAAAGCGCGCGCCCACTTTCAGCTTGGTTGATTCGCCGCCAACGCTGAACAGGGTGTTGTCAGAGTCGTCAACAATCGCTTCCAGTTTGAAGCTGGTCGCTGAAGAGTGGTCACCACGAATAGCCACATCAAACAGACCGGTGTCGGTGTTAAAGGCTTTCGAGCTTGCGCTATAAACGAAGTTAAGGGCACGCGTCGGCGTGACAACCAGATCGGAATCGCTGTCTTTCGTTGCAGAAGCTTGCCAGGTTGCAGAAGCGGTAGTTTCCGCTGCATGAGCAACGCTCAGGGCAGAAAGAGACAGCAGTGAGCCCAGAACGATAGCGTTCAGTTTATTCATTTATTTAGTCCTTCAAAAAAGAATCCAGATGTTTAAAAAAGGGGAGCCCCTTTTTCGGGGCGAAGTATAGTCACCCGAAAAATAACGAGGCAATACAGAAAATTTCATTCCCTTTAAAGCAAAAGATGAAAAAATTTCCGCCTGCTTTTGCATCTTGTTGTTACATAATGAATAAAATTGAGACTTTTTGATGAATAGATAAATATCTATTCTTATTAGTTTGATGAATATCAGGATGTGGGCACGGCCAGACACATCATTACAGGTAATACTAGCCCTTTAATTAGCCATGCGCGATGCTTAAGTCGAGTGACATAAAAGAAGTCGAGATTATCCAGCAGCAGTTCATTGACAATGCCGTCCGGAGCAACATCATCATCAGATTTGTGCAGCTTTTTTCCTTTAATATAGTAAATATCACTGCCTGCAACTTTCTCTACATTGAGGACATAGTTGCGGTCAATTAAATAACGTTTGTCGCCACGGATGAATACGCCTTTATGGATCACGGTGACAATATCGCTGCTGTTAAACAGAAATAGCGTGGTTAACGCCAGGCCGGTCGTCTCCCCCGTGGAATAGTTTTTCCTGGAAACCGTATCAGATTGACAGCCAAATCCCTCTTCCTGGGTTCTTTTCGGGTAAAGCAAGACAATGACGATAACGGAAAGCAGCAGTACCACGCCCAATAATATACCCATCTGTCTCTTCGACATGATCTTAACTCCCTGTCAGATTTCTGTAAGAGATGCAATTTTTATAGCTATCGCCGCTATCCTGCAGATAACAGACGGCCAAAAAATCATTTTCCAGCTGTGACTTTTTAAATTTTGAATAATAGGCATCAGCGTCCTGATGTTCGCAGTCGATATGCTGACGGGCGATCGCCTCTTTAGCGCGGTTAAGATAGACCTGCAGCGGCTGATACATGTTCTTATCAATAAGATAAACCGTACAGCGGTCAATTTTGCCCAGCCGATAGATATCGGACTCCTTCGGACGATCGGCGACGCGCATATTTTGATAGAACAGCAGCGCGGCAATACCCATTATTGCCACCAGCGCCATCACGAACAGGGTGGTAAAGCCGCTGTCCCGACGACGCAAACCTTCAGGCGGGTCTCGCTGCTGCGTCACAATATCAACGGTTTCCGCCACCATTTTTTCCGGAGCGGCCACGGGCGGCCTGACGGTATGATGTTCAATATGCGCGGCCAGACTAAAACCTTTTCCACGAATGGTCTTAATCAGTAGCGGGTCACGTCCTAAACTCCGAAAAGCTTTTCTAATTTCACTTATGGCAACATTAAGACTGACCGAGGAGCCGGAAAAACCCCGGTCTTCCCAGACTTTCTTAATCAGGTCGTCCCTGTCGAGGGTTTTACCATTATTAATGATGAGTTCATATAACAAACGTGCCGCCTGATTTGATAACTTAATGGAAGATTCCTCTTCTCCATTTATCATGATCACACCGGAGTCCACTTCATAAAGCATTGCGAGATCAATAAGATACTTCATATGATTGTTACACCACTGTTATAAACGACTGTATTTCCCTGGCAATAATAGGTCTAAAGAGGGTGTGGTCAAGTCATCAAATATTATTTGAGCACGCCGCATAGAAAACTTCATAAATTAACAATTATTAATTCATTAATTAAGACCTTCGAATGAAGGCATTTAGGTTATGATCCTTAAAAGAACGTTATAGCAAGATTATAATCTCATTATTTTAATATTAACGGAATAATGTTTTGTTATGTATCTTTTTGATGCAACATAATATCGTCAAGGCTCGTACTCAGGTCGCGATGCGCGTAAGCCTGTCACAGTGTGTTGCGCAGCCGGGAAACATTCTTTCTTAGATAAAACAAAATATTATGGAGTTTATCATGTTCAAAACGATCATGACCGTATCTGTGCTTGGCGCAGCCATTGCCTCTACTCACGCCATTGCCGCAGATAACTCAGCGGGTGGCGTAATTAACTTTACCGGTGCTATTACCGATACCACCTGTACGATTAATGGCGGGAAAAGCGCGGATATGACCGTCGCCCTCTCCCCCATTTCGGTTAAGGATGCCGGAACAACGGTTGGCCTGATTACAAAAAATAAAAAATCCATTTCGTTAACCTTCTCTGGCTGTACGCCAGCAGCAGGTACGACCGGTACGCCGCTGAAAGTGTATTTCTCCAGCGCCGATAATATTTCTACCGACGGCAAATACCTGCTGAATAACAGCGTTAATGAAAACGACGCCAGCGTGGCGCGTAATGTCGGTTTCGCCTTAGTTGAACCAGGTAAATCTACACCGGTTACGCTGAACCAGGCTTACACCACCAGCATTATGGGTACCTCAGCGGCGCCAGATTCAGAAACGCTGACGCTGGACGTTTATTACTATAAAACCAACGCCGCTGCTGCAACGGTCGGTGCGTTGAGCTCTAACGTGACCTACACCATTTCCTACCTGTAATTTCAGTTAATCAGGCTTCGTCCCGGCGAAGCCTGTATTTAAGGTTACCAATATGCGTAAGATTATTATGCTGGCATCTCTGCTGCTCAGCGCGGGCAACGCATGGGCCAATATTGTGATTAATGGCACGCGTGTTCTTTATCCTGAGAATAACAAAGAGGTCATTGTTCAGTTAATCAATACGGGTGATGCCCCTGCGCTGGTGCAATCCTGGATTGATGACGGCAATATTAACTCCACCCCGGAAACGGCAAACGTTCCTTTTCTGTTATCGCCACCGGTGGTGAAGGTCAGCGAACATAATGGTCAGCAATTGCGGATAAAAAAGTTGCCAGCGAATTTACCGGGCGATCGCGAATCGGTCTTTTTCCTGAACGTACTCGACATTCCGCCAAAGCCGGAAAATATACAAAACCAGAATACCGTTCAGCTGGCGATTAAATCACGCATCAAAATGTTTTATCGCCCGGCCTCGTTAACTGGCACGCTGGATAACGCAACGGGGAAACTGACGCTGATTGCCAGCGGTAAACAGTTCCGCATCGTTAATGACAGCCCTTTCCATATTACGGTTGCCAATATTTCCGAGGGCAAAACCAAATTACTGCAGGAATCACCGATGGTCGCGCCATTTGGTCAACTCACCGTCGCAACAAAAAACGCGGTGAAACACGGCCAAACCTACCAGCTGATGTATGTGGATGATTTGGGTGCGTATAAAACCCGCACGCTCACCAGCCAGTGATCGGAAAGACTCACCATGAAAATGAAACAAAACAGGCTCTGCATGCTGGCTGTCTGCTCGCTTCTGCTTTCGCATAAATCAGGTGCGGTAACGTTTGATACCTCCCTGCTTGCTGGCGCATCCGGTGAGTCCGATCTGTCACGCTTTTACGAAAACAACGCCATGCCAGCCGGTCCCCAGGAGATGGATATTTACGTCAACGGAGACTGGAAGGGGCGCTATACGGTGACCTACGGCGAGCAACAGGATGACGTTCGCCTTGCCTGGAAAGACGCGCTTATGCTGGGGATCAACACCAAAGCGATTCCGGCCCCCGCCATTACTGACGGCCAGGTGCAGCTGCACGATCTGGTTCAGGGAGGCGAGGTAAAAACGGACACCAGCACGCTGAGTCTGGCACTCACCGTGCCACAGGCGGCCGTCTTACGTACCGAAGAGGGCTATGTTGCCCCTCAGTTCTGGGACGAAGGGATCCCGGCGCTGATGCTCTCCTGGAACACCACCTGGTACAACACGCGAACGAAAGGCTCCGCCAAAGAGACCAACGATGATTTTTACGCCGGGCTGGATTCCGGTGCCAACCTGCTCGGTTGGCAGTTTCGCGACAGCAGTACCTGGCGCAAATCCGCCAGCGGTGACAGCAGCTGGCAGAATAACACCCGCTACCTGCGCCGCCCGCTGGCAGCGCTGAAATCCAACCTGACGCTGGGCGACTTTTATATTCCCGGCGATCTGTTTGATTCCCTTCGTGTGCGCGGCGTGTCGCTGGCCTCCGATATGAAAATGCGCCCTAACTCGCAGCAGGGCTTTTCACCGGTGGTACACGGCGTGGCGCGCACTAACGCTTTGGTGAAGGTAATGCAGAACGGTAACGTCATCTATCAGGAAAACGTTCCGCCGGGCCAGTTCACCCTCGACAGCATTCAGCCGACCGGTTCAGCGGGCGACCTGCTGGTGGTCGTGCGCGAAGCGGACGGTTCCCAGCAATCATTCACGGTGCCTTTCTCTGCCGTGCCCGGCATGCTCAAAGAGGGTGTGAGCGAGTACAGCGTGGTGGCGGGAAAGGTTCATCAAAACACCCTTGAGGCGGACCCGGCGTTCCTGCAGGCCACGCTGCGCTATGGCTTTAATAACCTGATGACCGGCTATACGGGCACGATCGTGAGCGATAATTATCAGGCGGGGCTTATCGGCACCGGCTGGAATTTGCCCTTTGGCGCGGTATCCGTGGATGTCACCCACGCCAAAACCACGCTGCAGGACAGAACCGACAGCGGCCAAAGCTTTCGCGTGTCGTACAGTAAATTTATCGATACCACAGCCACCAACTTCACGCTGGCGGCCTACCGCTACTCCACAAAAGGCTATTACAGCTTTAGCGACGCGCTTTACTCCCGGGAAGGGTATCAACGCCTGAAAACGCAGTATGACGAGTATGAAGATCGCTTCGGGGTCGCCCCGGAGATGACGATGAGCACCTGGGATGCCCTGCGCGCCGCACAGCCTAAAAACACCTTCACGCTTAACCTGAACCAGCGTCTGCCCGACAACTGGGGCACGGTGTTTATCTCGGGTACACAGCGCGACTACTGGAATTCCCGCCAAACCTCGCGCGAATATCAGGCCGGCTACTCCAACGCCATCGGCCGGGCCAGCTATACCGTCTCCGCCAGCCGGGTGCGCAACAGCGAGCGTGAAGAAGAGACGCGTTTTTACCTCTCCCTCAGCCTGCCCTTCTCGCTGTTTGATAACAACGCGTGGGTCACCTCCAGCCTGACGGCCAGCGACTCGCATTATGAACAGAGCAATATCAGCATGAGCGGCAACGCGCTGGCGTCGAACCGCCTGAGCTATACGCTCTCCGGCAGCAATGCGCGGGGCGGGAACAACACCGCCAGCGTGAACACCGCATACCGGGCAAACTTCGCGACGCTTGGCGGCTCCTACAGTGAATCCTCCGACTACCGCCAGATGGGGCTGAACGGGCGCGGCAGCCTGGTGGCCGTGCCGTGGCATCTGCTTGCCTCCAACGAAACCGGCTCCACCATGACCATTGTCGATGCGCCGCAGGCGGAAGGGCTGATGGTTAACGGCGACGAAAGTATCGTGACCAACCGTGATGGCGTGGCGCTAGTCCCTTACGCCACGCCGTACCGTAAAAATGCCATCACCCTGTCCGAAACGGCGAACAGCCGCGGGGCAGAAGTGCTGGGCAACATCGCTAACGTCGCCCCTTACGATGGCGCGGTGAACTATATCCGCTTCGATACCGACCAGCGCCAGTCCTGGATGCTGCGCGCCACCCGCCCGGACGGGGCACCGTTGCCGTTTGGTACCGAAGTGCTGAACGAGCGCGGCGAGTCGGTGGGTTATGTCGGCCAGGCCAGCGTGCTCTACATTCGCGCGGAACAACCACCACGTGAGCTTAGCGTTCATTTGCGTGGTGGAAATTGCACTATCGCCGCACCGGCGTGGGGGCTGGAAAGCCCGTCCTCTGTTTGCCATTACTAACGGAACATCAACATGATACGGTTACTGACCTTTCTGTTTCTCGCCTGCGTCAGCGGGGCAAGCTATGCCACCTGTTCCGGGGGCAGTATTTCCTATGGCCCGCCAATCAGCGTCGATCTGTCGGATAAGCTGACGCCCGCCACGCCGACCTGGACCGGGAGCTTCAGCACCCAGTACAGCGGCTCGTTTAACTGCTCAACCGGCAACAGCGAGTTTTCTTACACGCCGATCCTCTCGACCGACAGTAAGTACGCCACCATTCTGGGCTTCAGCAATGACAAATACAGGGTGCGGGCGGAGATCACCAGCACGCATCCCAACAAGACGCTGAGCGCGAGCGGTAACCATACGGCTTCAGAACTGAATACGCCGTTTACCGTGCGCTTTACGCTGGTTGATCAGAGTGGTACGACCCTCTCGGGGGACACGGCGACCATGAGCGATGTCTTGTTCGTCAGCGATATGAGCGGCATGTCGTTCTGGGAGATCATTACCTGGCCGATCAATCAGCTGGTGAAAATCGTGCAGTGGCTGTTTAACGGCTTTAAGTGGCCATACGATAACCGGGATATGTTTGGCCAGCCGATGACCATCAAATATGCGCCGAAGCTGACCACCTGCTCTTTCGACAACGCGGGGCTGACGGTTCATTTACCTACGTTGGGTATCCCACAGTTGAGTGCCTCTGCCCAGCCAGGGCTGACGCCCTTTACGCTCAATATGAGCTGTCAGAATCTGGGGACAAACGGGACGTCTGACCGGGCGATTGAGATGTTCCTCTCCAGCACGCAACTGCTGTCGACCGACAGTTCCGTACTGGTTGATACCAGCAGCGGTGCCGCACAGGGCGTGGGGCTGCGGCTGATTCAGCGGAATAACCCGCAACAGCCGGTCATCTTCTCGACCTCTACCACCAGCCGCGGAAATGCCACGCTGCTGTTCAACGTGGCGGCGGGCGGGGCACTGAGCAAGACGTTCACCCTGCCCATGGCGGCGTCCTATTATGTCTGGGCACCGGCGAAGGTCAGTCAGGGCAAACTCAATACGACGGCGACGCTGAATATTATCTACCCCTGATGCGCATCTGCCGGGACGCTGTCGTTCCGGCGAATCGATGCTTAACTCCCGATCCGGCCCGCCATCTGCAGGTATTTGATGAGTTCGCTGTGGTTGGTGAGGTTGAGTTTTTTCATCGCATTGTGCTTTTGGGTGGCGATGGTACTGGCCGAGCGGCTTCGCAGCTGGGCAATTTCGGTCACGGTGTAGCCTTCCACCAGAAGATGCAGCACCTCCCACTCCCGGGCAGAAAGCACCGAACGCGAGCGCGCGCCGGCGCGCATCATTCCCTTCAGATACGATGAGACACGCGGCCTGGCCTCTTCTGCTCTGAGCAGCGCCTGTAATTCTCTTTTCAGCTCGCCGGGCTCGTCCTGCAGGGAAAGGGTCAGCTCGTATTTCATCTCCAGCACCCTTTTTAATAATCCGTACTGTAATTCAGGCACAAAAAGTACACGCTTAACGTGGTGCGTATGACATAACATATTGAGCCGGTTACTGGTCTGTACGCTCCACGATTTATGGTTAAACAGATAACTGAACTCGGCCATAACAATATCGACCTGACCGTCGCTAATGGCATCAAAGAGCTGTTCTGTTGATTCCACTATTGATATTTGCAGAGAATATTCAGGCAGTAATTTACGCAGCGCATCGCTTATCATCTCCTGCAGAATATTAACCCGATAAAACACAATAATCCTGAGAGTGAATTCAGAAAAAATCATATTATTTCATTATTAACACGATAAAAGGAGACTGATAGTAGTGTAATAAGCCCATGCTCACAACTTATTCCCACCAGGATTTTAACGCCCGGGTGGCTAAAATTCCTGGCGAAGCAACACAAGTGGCGAACCAACACCCAAAACGTGCTAAAACCCCGCCTAAAAACCCCATAAAAAGAGCGTGTTATCCATATCAAACCTTAACAAACGCCATTTCTCAGGATAAAAATCTATCTCTAATATTATAAGAAGATTAAAAACATTAGATCTCACCTTAAAATATTTTTTGAATTTTATCTTTCGATAATAAAAGGGATTGGCTTTACGCAATACATTCTCCTGGCATACATTTTATGCCATGTCTCGCGACAAAGGCATGGGTGACCGCACGATTCAAATTACTGTTTCTCTTACACGGACCGGGTGCCCAACTAAAGGAGAATGACCATGAAAGAAACAATACATGTGGCCGTTATTGATAGTTGTGAGTTCACAATGATTGGCCTGCAATATCTTGGCAACCGTGAACCTGACGCGCATCGGGATGTTATTTTCCATGGGTTCAGCAATATTGAAGATTTTCTCCTCAGCGAACGAACCTGGGACATCGTCATTTATGATCCACTGAATATCGGCAGTTTTATGATTACGCCCAATGAAGATATTCTGCGCATTAAAGAAAAACAGCCAGCGGCGAGGATCTATATCTATTCGTTATCCGTCGGTTTTCTGAAATTTAAGCATGTGGATGGGGTCATCAATAAGCGCGTGTCGCTGGGGGATATCAAGGCGATGTGGCAAATCCTGATGAGCCAGACGCCAAAAGCGTTAAACCATTACAACGTGAGCATTACGACGCGGCAGCGCCCTGCAAGGCTCTCCAACGAGGAAGCGAGCGTGCTGCGGGGCTACTCATGTAACCTGAAAACCAAGCAAATTGCCCGTCAGCTCGGCTGCAACGTCAGGCTGGTTTATTTCTACAAAAACAATGCCATGAATAAGCTGAAGGCCGTGCGGGGCCCCTCGTTCTATCAGAGCATTCGCTGGATCCTGAATTAACTTCCCGACCGTGTGTCGTTTGCCTTTGTTCCCGTGTCCGCGGGAACCTTTTTTTCTGCAGGTCTTGTCATGTACACCGTGCTTCCCTCTCCCCTGCTGCATGCCATCACCGGATTGCGGTTTCAGCCTTTAGTCGATTTGCATTCCGGCCAGGCGGTGGCGCATGAGGTTCTGGTGGAGATCCACAACGTGAATCTTGACGCACTCTTCGCTTCACTGCCCACCCGCAACGCGCTGCAAATTTTTTTCTGGCAGGCCAATACGCTGCTGCAGATGCCGGACAAAGGTCAGTACTGGCTTAATCTCCCGGCAGACCAGCTGCTTGATGCTAAAGCCATCGACCTGTTGCTTGCGCTACGTCACCAGCAGCGCTTAACGATAGAAATTCAGGATCCGTTAACCGTGACCCGCATGAGTGCCGCAGAGCAACGCGGCATCCATCACGCCCTGCTTCAGCTTAAGGCGGCGGGCTGGAAAATCTGGCTGGATGATCTGACTCAGGAACTGGCAGACGACTATGCGCGTCTTGCTCTGCCGGTAGATGGCATCAAGCTGGACCGCTCAGAGCTGAGCTCTCCCGCCCGCTTTGACGCACTGGTTCACTTCGTCAGAGAGAAGATTGCCCGGGCTGTTGTCGTCGAAGGCATTGAAACCGCGCAGGACTTACAGCGAGCCTGCGTCTCAGGAGCACGGTTTGGCCAGGGTTTCCTCTGGCCGGAAAGCCGGATAGATGCCAGCGTGACGGTGTAAATCCCGCGGGCATTACCAGCCCGGCACCGCTCCGCCGTTAAAAATGGTCTCCGCCGCCTTCGCCACCTCCGGTGACTGATAGGACTGGATAAATTCCTTTACGTTCTCTGCGTCTTTATTGTCTTCGCGCGTCACCACGATGTTCACGTACGGCGAGTTTTTATCTTCGATAAAGACGCTGTCATGCACCGGGGAAAGCCCGGTTTGCTGGATATAGGTGGTACTGATGATGGCAACATCCACTTTCGGGTCATCCAGCACGCGCGGCAGTTGCGCCCCTTCCAGCTCCATAATGTTCAGTTTTTTCGGGTTAGCGGTGATATCCAGCGCGGTTGGCAGCAGGCCCACGTCCGGTTTCAGGGTAATCAGTTTCTCTTTTTGCAGCAGGAGCAGCGCGCGACCGAGGTTGGTGGGGTCATTAGGGATGGCAATGGTCGCCCCGTCTTTCAGGTCAGACACGGATTTGATTTTGCGGGAATAACCGGCCATCGGGAAGACGAAGGTATTCGCTACGGCAACCAGTTTGTAGTTATGCGCCTTGTTATCTTCTGCAAGGAACGGACGATGCTGGAAGACGTTAGCATCCAGTTCTCCCTGGTTGGTGGCATCGTTGGGCAGCAGCGAACCGCTAAACCCGACCAGCTCCACATCCAGACCGTATTTCTCTTTTGCCACTTTTTTAGCGACTTCAGCCACATCCTGCTCCGCGCCGTTGATTACGCCGACTTTAATGTGTTTGGCATCGCTGCCACTTTGATCGCATCCTGCCAGCAGCAGACCCGCGAGAACCAGAGCACCCAATCGAAGTTTCACAAGACCTATCCTTTTGATGAACGTTTCAGTGACTATATCGGCAACGAGGCGGTGAAATAAAAACCGAAAAGGAATCAATAAGAAGGATAGGTTATATGCGGTCTATTGCCGGGTGACGCTGAGCTTACCCGGCCTACCTGACGGAGGATGTGTAGGCCCGGTAAGCGTAGCGCCACCGGGCGATGAATCTCGATGCTTGCCGGGCCTAAAGCGCTTTCGTCAGATAATGACGCTGCATGCCTGGATACGGGTAATCCTGCAAAGACATCTGCAGCTGGTACCCCTGTTTTTCATAAAACGGACGCGCCTGGAAGCTGACCGTGTCGACCAGGGCATGTGTGCAGCCTTTACGTCGGGCTTCTTCTTCCGCCGTTTTGATAAGCTGGCTGCCCACGCCGGTTCCCCGCACGGTATCGCTCACCCAGAGATAATCAATATTCAGCCATTCACCTTTTCGCACGCCGATTAATCCACCCAGCATGACGCCCTTTTCGTCTCGCATGTAAACGCCAATATCACCACTAAAGTTCGTCATATCTAAAAACTGGGCGTTGTAAGCTCTTAATCCCACAAATAACTCTTCTTTTTCTGCGGGTGTGACTTTTTCTGTTATGCTCAGGTGCATATTCTTCTCCTTATTTTCCACGCAATCTGAATATCTCACAGGTTAACCTTCATAAAAACTCCTTATTTCCTCCATTTTTTAAATCCTGAAATATTCATTCAATATGTAAATAAAAAAAGCCTTTCCAATACGCACCCAAAACGTATAATGAGAACGATCATTCTCACTTTTTACCCGGTAATCGACGATGAGCACAAAGCTGGAAGAACGGCAGAAACAACGTCAGGACGAGATCATCACCGCCGCGCGCCGCTGCTTTCGCGCCAGTGGATTTCATGCGGCCAGTATGTCGCAAATCGCCAGCGAGGCGAAACTCAGCGTCGGGCAAATTTACCGTTATTTCAGTAACAAAGATGCGATTATTGAAGAGATGATCCGCCGTATTATCGATTCCCGTATCGAGGGAATGCAGGACAAAACGGTGGTGGAAGGCATGCCGCATGCGCTCGCCTGGCGTCAGACGATTAACGAAGACGACGATGCGCTGATGCTCGAAATGTCCGCCGAGGCGACGCGTAATCCGCAGGTGGCCGCCATGTTAACCGCAGCCGAGGCCCGTATGTTTAGCAACGCCTGTGCGCACCTGAAAAAGCAGTTTCCTCATTTAAGTGATGAACATATTCGCTGCTGCGTGGAGATTACCGCCGTGATGATCGAAGGCACAATTTACCGTCGGCTTACGCCTTTAAACGTGCCGTCAGAACAATTAGAGCCGATTTATCAGAATATTTTAAATATGCTTTTCACTGCGAAGTAATCGCATGTGAATAATTAACGGGAACAGGTAATTTCCCGGTTTACCATTTCTGGTTCTGCCAGAGATACGGTATCGCTGTGCCTTTAAAACGCCCTCCTCCTTGTTAAGCCATTAACAGGGCGGGCATCGTTCACCCTGGAAAAAGATGATGAAAAAGATAACAACCTCCATCGCCGCATTACTCCTCCTGACAGGGTGTGATAATGCGCAAACATCTGCTCCCCAACGTCCTCTTCCGGAAGTGGGGATTGTCACACTCATGAGCCAGCCGGTGTCCGTCGTCAGTGAACTGACCGGGCGTACCACCGCCGCAATGAGTGCCGAGGTTCGCCCACAGGTGGGCGGCATTATTCAGAAGCGGCTGTTCACCGAAGGCGATACCGTGAAAGCCGGACAAGCGCTGTATCAGATCGATCCCTCCAGCTACCGCGCCGCGTTTGATGAAGCCGCCGCGGCGCTGAAACAGGCGCAAGCGCTGGTGCAGGCCGACTGCCAGAAAGCCCGGCGCTATGCGCAGCTGGTGAAAGACGACGGCGTGTCGCGCCAGGATGCGGAAGACGCGAAATCCACCTGCGCGCAGGACAAGGCCAGCGTCGAGTCAAAGAAAGCCGCGCAGGAGAGCGCGCGCATTAATCTCAACTGGACTACCGTCACCGCGCCGATTGCCGGACGCATCGGCATCTCTTCCGTCACGCCCGGCGCGCTGGTGACCGCTCAGCAGGACACCGCGCTGGCCACCATTCGCGGGCTGGACACCATGTATGTCGATTTAACGCGTTCGAGTGCCGATCTGCTGCGATTACGCAAACAAACCCTCGCCTCGAACAGCGATACGCTCAGCGTCACGTTGCAGCTAGAAGACGGCAGCACCTACAGCGAAAAGGGTCGTCTGGCGCTGACCGAAGTGGCGGTGGATGAATCGACCGGCTCGGTCACCCTGCGCGCCGTCTTCCCGAACCCACAGCATCAGCTTTTGCCGGGGATGTTTGTCCGCGCCAGCGTGGACGAGGGCATCATGGATGACGCGATCCTGGCCCCTCAGCAGGGCATTACCCGCGATGCCAAAGGCAAAGCCACCGCGCTGGTGGTGAACGCCAGCAACAAGGTGGAGCAACGTCAGCTGGAAACGGGTGACACCTACGGCGATAAATGGCTGGTGCTGAGCGGTCTGAAGGCGGGTGACAGGCTGATTGTGGAAGGCACTGACAAAGTCACCGCCGGCCAACAGGTGAAGGCCGAAGAGATGAAATCCAGCGGAGGGAATGCCTGATGTTTTCCCGTTTCTTCGTGCGTCGCCCGGTATTTGCCTGGGTGATCGCCATTCTGATTATGCTCGCCGGGATACTGGCGATCCGCACGCTGCCGGTTGCGCAGTACCCGGACGTCGCCCCGCCGTCGATCAAGATCTCCGCCACCTACACCGGTGCCTCCGCGCAGACGCTGGAAAACAGCGTGACGCAGGTGATCGAACAGCAGCTCACCGGGCTGGATAACCTGCTCTACTTCACCTCCACCAGCAGTTCGGACGGCTCGGTGAGCATTACCGTCACCTTTGAACAGGGGACCGACCCGGACACCGCGCAGGTCCAGGTGCAGAACAAAGTCCAGCAGGCGGAATCACGCCTGCCGACTGAAGTACAGCAGTCCGGGATCACCGTCGAGAAATCGCAGAGCAACTTCCTGCTGATCATGGGGGTGTACGACAAAACCGACACCGCCAGCAGCTCGGATATCGCCGACTGGCTGGTCAGTAATATGCAGGATCCGCTGGCGCGTGTGGATGGCGTCGGGAGTCTGCAGGTGTTTGGCGCGGAATACGCGATGCGTATCTGGCTCGACCCGGCGAAGCTGGCGTCCTACTCGCTGATGCCGTCAGATGTGCAAAGTGCGATTGAAGCGCAGAACGTGCAGGTTTCCGCCGGTAAAATCGGCGCGCTGCCCTCGTCGAACGCCCAGCAGCTGACCGCGACCGTGCGCGCCCAGTCGCGTCTGCAGACGGTGGATCAGTTCAAAAATATCATCGTTAAGAGCCAGTCTAACGGCGCGGTGGTACACATCAGCGATGTTGCACGCGTGGAGATGGGCAGCGAAGATTACACCTCCACCGCGAAGCTGAACGGCCACCCGGCCGCGGGGATGGCGGTGATGCTTTCACCGGGCGCTAACGCGCTCAATACCGCCACGGCGGTGAAAGAGAAAATCGCCGAGTTCAAAAAGTCGATGCCGGAAGGCTACGACGTGGCCTACCCGAAAGACAGCACCGAGTTCATCAAAATCTCCGTTGAGGATGTCATTCAGACTCTGTTCGAAGCCATTATCCTCGTGGTCGTGGTGATGTACCTGTTCCTGCAAAACATCCGCGCCACGCTGATCCCGGCGCTGGCCGTCCCGGTGGTTCTGCTGGGCACCTTTGGCGTACTGGCGCTGTTCGGCTACTCCATCAACACCCTGACCCTGTTTGCGATGGTGCTGGCGATAGGGCTGCTGGTGGATGATGCCATCGTGGTGGTGGAAAACGTCGAACGTATTATGCGTGACGAAGGGCTGCCCGCCCGGGAAGCCACGGAAAAATCGATGGGCGAAATTTCCGGTGCGCTGGTAGCGATTGCCCTGGTGCTCTCTGCGGTGTTCCTGCCGATGGCCTTCTTTGGCGGCTCCACCGGGGTGATTTACCGTCAGTTCTCGGTCACCATTATCTCGGCGATGCTCCTTTCCGTGGTGGTGGCATTAACCCTGACGCCTGCGCTGTGCGGCTCGATTCTGAGCCACACCGCCCCACATAAGAAGGGCTTTTTCGGCGCGTTTAACCGCTTCTACAGCAAGACCGAGCAGGGTTACCAGAACAAGGTGCTGCGCGCCCTGCGCCGTTCCGGCGGCATGCTGGTCATCTACGCCCTGCTCTGCGGCGCGATGGGGTTCGCGATGCTGAAACTGCCGGGCAGCTTCCTGCCGACGGAAGACCAGGGCGAAATCATGGTGCAGTACACCCTGCCAGCCGGCGCAACATCGACACGCACCGCCGAAGTCAGCCGCCAGGTGCGCGAGTGGTTCCTCACCAAAGAGAAAGCCAACACCAACGTTATCTTCACCATTGAGGGCTTCAGCTTTAGCGGCAGCGGCCAGAACGCCGGGATGGCGTTTGTCTCCCTGAAAAACTGGTCCGAACGTAAGGGGGATGAAAACACCGCTCAGGCCATTGCCCTGCGCGCCACGCAGGAGCTGAGCACCATCCGCGATGCGACCATCTTTGCCATGACGCCACCGGCGGTGGACGGCCTGGGCCAGAGCAATGGCTTTACCTTTGAGCTGATGGCGAGCGGCGGCACCGACCGCGACACGCTGCTCAAGCTGCGTAACCAGCTGATTGGCGAGGCGAATCAGGATGCCTCCCTGCACGCGGTGCGCGCCAACGATCTGCCGCAGATGCCGCAGCTTCAGGTGGATATCGACAACAATAAAGCCGTGTCGCTGGGGCTCTCCCTGAGCGACGTCACCGACACCCTCTCCAGCGCATGGGGCGGCACCTATGTGAACGACTTTATCGATCGCGGCCGCGTGAAGAAGGTCTATATCCAGGGCGACAGCGACTATCGCGCCGTGCCGTCCGATCTCAACAAATGGTATGTGCGCGGTAGCGACAGCACCATGACCCCGTTCTCCGCCTTTGCCACCACCCGCTGGGAGTATGGCCCGGAAAGCCTGGTGCGCTACAACGGCTCGGCGGCGTATGAAATTCAGGGCGAGAACGCCAGTGGCGCCAGTTCCGGTACGGCGATGAGCAAAATGGAGCAGCTGGCGAATAATTTGCCGTCCGGCAGCACCTGGGCGTGGAGCGGGTTGTCCTTACAGGAAAAACTGGCGAGCGGCCAGGCCATGAGCCTGTATGCCCTCTCGATCCTGGTGGTGTTCCTGTGTCTGGCGGCGCTTTATGAGAGCTGGTCAGTACCGATTTCCGTCATCCTGGTGATCCCGCTTGGGGTGCTGGGCGCGGCGATTGCCGCCTCCCTGCGCGGCCTGAACAATGATGTCTACTTCCAGGTGGCATTGCTGACCACCATCGGCCTGTCGTCGAAGAACGCCATTCTGATTGTTGAATTTGCCGAGGCGAAAGTCGCCGAAGGCTACTCCCTGACACGTGCGGCGCTGCGTGCTGCCCAGACGCGTCTGCGCCCCATCATCATGACCTCGCTGGCGTTTATTGCAGGCGTGACGCCGCTGGCGATTGCCACTGGTGCAGGGGCCAACAGCCGGGTGGCGATCGGTACCGGCATTATTGGTGGGACGCTGGCCGCCACGCTGCTGGCGATCTTCTTCGTTCCGTTATTCTTTGTACTGGTGAAACGTCTGTTCTCCGGTAAACACAGCAACCGGAGGTCATAATGTTTCGTTTATCTGTTTTCGTGTTAGCGCTGATGAGCGCGGGCTGCGTCTCTTTAGATCCCACGTATCAGCGCCCGGCTGCGCCCGTCCCGGCGACGTTACCGGGTGCGCACGGCGAAGCCACCGCCGTGGTGAGTCAGTGGCAACAGGTGATGAACGATGCGCGCCTGAAAGGCGTAGTGACGATGGCGCTCAACAGCAACCGCGACCTGCAAAAAGCAATTGCCGATATTGACGCCGCGCGCGCCCAGTACGGCGAAACGCGATCGTCCCTGTTCCCGGCGGTGGACGCGGAGCTGAGCCACACCCGCAGCCGCACGCTGGCAAGCGGTGTCGCGACCAGCAATGAGGCCAACGGCACGGTCTCCAGCTTCGAGCTGGATCTGTTTGGCCGCAACCAGAGCCTGTCGCGTGCAGCACGTGAAACCTGGCTTGCCAGTGAATTTACCGCGCAGAACACGCGCCTGACGCTGGTCAGCGAACTGACCACCGCCTGGGTGACCCTGGCGGCCGATAACAGCAACCTGGCGCTGGCAAAATCGACGATGGAGAGCGCCGCCAGCTCGCTCAGGATAGTGAAGCGTCAGCAGCAGGTCGGCGTGGCGGCGGCTACGGACGTCAGCGAGGCGATGGCGGTTTACCAGCAGGCGCGAGCCAGCGTGGCGAGCTATCAAACGCAGGTAATGCAGGACAAAAACGCCCTTAATCTGCTGGCGGGTGACACGGTGCCGGACACTCTGCTGCCGGGTACGCTGGAGAGCCTGAGCGATAACGCCATCACGCTGATCCCGGCGGGTGTCAGTTCCAGCGCGCTGCTGCGTCGCCCGGATATTAAGGAGGCGGAGCACAACCTGCTGAGCGCCAACGCCAATATCGGTGCCGCGCGCGCCAACTTCTTCCCGACCATTTCACTGACCGCCAGTGCGGGCGTCGGCAGCGATTCGCTTTCGTCCCTGTTCAGCCACGGGATGAAGGTGTGGTCATTCGCACCGTCCATCACCCTGCCGCTGTTCAGCGGCGGCAACAATCTGGCCCAGCTGCGCTACGCGGAAGCGGAGAAGAAGGGATTGATCGCCACCTACGAGAAAACCATCCAGAGCGCGTTTAAAGACGTGGCCGATGCGCTGGTACGCCGTGAAACGCTCAGCGAGCAGCTTGATGCCCAGCGTGAATACGTTGCGGCCGAGCAAAAAACGCTTGATGTGGCGACCCGCAGCTATCAGGCGGGTGCCGGGGATTATCTGACGGTACTGACCGCGCAGCGGTCGCTGTGGTCGGCGCAGGAATCACTGATATCGCTGCAGCAAACCGACCTGGAAAACCGCATCACCCTGTGGCAGTCGCTGGGGGGTGGGATTGAGTAACGCTTGCGGGGCAATCCGGATATGCGGTGAAGAGAAAATTCATACTTTCGGCTGGCGTCGCTACACTGAATGTAACGATATATTTCTGGGGAAGCATGTGTCTCTTAATGGAGGTTTCGATGAAATCTGCACACCTGGTTTGTCTGCTGGTCTGCCTGCTGTTCGCCGCGTTTGCCCATGCTCAGGAAAAGGACGACCCGGCGCGGGAGGCTCAAATCAAGCAGCAGGTACTCAAAGATGTGAAAAAAGCCTGCACACCCCAGAAAAAACAGAGCGATAAAGCCTGGCAGGCCATGATTTTATCGTCCGAGGCCAACCAGTTGCTGATTAAAAACGCCATCACGGCCGTGAAGCGTGACAACCTGGAGGCCTACTGGGACGCGGTGAGTCAGGTGGATTGTATGGAGGATTATTGAGGGCTGGAAACGTGCTTCTCGCCGGGTGGCGGCTGTGCCTTACCCGGCCTGCACAACATTTTTAACGCTTACGCACATCCGGAATGATCAAATCCCCGCGCAGCACGTACGACCCGAGCATCTGTGTTTTTTCCGTCAACCAGCTCACGATGCGCGCCGCCATGGCATCCATGGAATACTCAATGGCCGGGATCACCGGAATGCCTGGCAGATGCAGCGATCCGGCAAGGCTGAAGACCATGATGTCCTCCGGCACCGATTTATTAAACGCCTGCAACTGCGGGATCACCCGCTGCGCTTCCTGCTCGTCCGCAACCAGTAATGCATTGAAATTCAGCGTGCTGGCGTTATTCAGCAGCTCCTGCAGCGCCACGGACGAGGAGGTCGCGTCCATAAACACGAGGTTGCGGTTGAAGGGCAGGAAATTTTTTTCCAGCGCATGTTTGTAGCCCAGCAGCACCTGATCGGCAAAGCCGCTACCGTGCGGATGGATCAGGGCAATCTGGCGGCGTCCCTGGCTGGTAAGGTAGTTACAGGCGGTTTCGGCGGCGAAGGCGTGATCGAACTGGATGCTGTTGGGATTTTCTGAGCCCATACAGTCAACCAGGATGACGTTATCCATGTCGATATCCAGTGGAAAACGCGCGCCAATCACCAGAATGTCATCGCAAAGCCCACAGGAGAGCTCTTCCAGGGCGTGCAGCACGTCCGCTTTACTATGGGCGAAGCGCAGCAGCAGGTGTTTTTGATGCTGGCTGAGCTGTTTTTCCAGCGCGTACAGATAACCGGTCGTCTGGTTAATATTCTCCTGCGCGCAAATCACCCCGATACACCCCGTCGACTGGCTCAGCAGCGACTGCGCAATCACATTGGGCCGGTAGTTCAGTTCATCTACCGCTTTCAGAACGGCCTGACGGCTGGCTTCCTTTACGCCACGCGACCCACTCAACACTCGCGATACCGTGGCTTTCGACACCCCGGCAAGACGTGATACATCATTGATTGTCGACATCTTTTTCCCCTGACAGGCTTACCTCGCGCCTGCAAATTCCATTACCGCTACGGCTCACATTATAGCCAGTAAGGAGTATATCCGTTTCCGTTTTCCATGGAAACCGATTTTCCGTTTCCACTCAAAATGATGTCAAAACAGCCAAATTCTGTGACGCACATCGGGTTAATTAGCCTCATATATAAGGGATCTTGATGGTTGTCACACTTCTGTCTTTTATAAATGGAAACCGGTTTCCATCTGATATCCAATCATTACCGCAATATCTATTTACATTTTGAGGATGGTTGTCGATGTTCAAGATTATGCTCTGCTGCTCTGCCGGGATGTCCACCAGCCTGCTGGTCAGCAAAATGGTCGATGTGGCGAAAGAACGCGGTTTGGCGGTAAAAATTGATGCGTACGGCGTTTCCGAATTTGATACGCAGTTTCCGCAATATCAGGTGGTGCTTCTCGGACCGCAAGTGAAATACATGTTACAGACACTCTCAGACAAGGCGGCCACAAAAGGCATTCCGGTCCAGCCCATCGATATGATGGACTACGGCATGCAGCGTGGCGATAAAGTACTGGACTATGCTCTGTCGCTCATCGAAGCGGCACACTAAAAGGTGTTCACATGAGTTCGTTATATCAATCCATGGTCGCGGTGATTGAGCAGTCAATTACCCCGCTGGCCGCGAAGCTCGGCCAGCAAAAGTATGTGATTGCCATCCGCGACGGCTTTACTGCCGCGCTGCCGTTTATGATCATCGGCTCGTTTATGCTGGTGTTCATCTTCCCGCCGTTCTCGGCGGATACCACCAACAGCTTTGCCCGCGGCTGGCTGGATTTCTCCCAGACTTATCGCGAACAGCTGATGCTGCCATTTAACCTCAGCATGGGCGTGATGACCTTCTTCATCTCGGTGGGGATCGGGGCGAGCCTGGGGCGTCAGTTTAATCTCGACCCGGTGATGTCCGGCCTGCTGGCCTTTATGGCCTTCCTGCTGGTCGCCGCGCCATATGCGGACGGTAAGATCTCCACCCAGTATCTGTCTGGTCAGGGGATTTTTACTGCGCTGATCACCGCCATCTACGCCACCCGCGTCTATGCGTGGCTGAAGCAGAACAACGTGACCATTCGTCTGCCGAAGGAAGTTCCGACCGGCGTGGCGCGTTCGTTTGAGATCCTGATCCCGGTGATGGTGGTGATTGGCACCCTGCATCCGCTGAACCTGTTTATCGAGGCGCAGACCGGCATGATCATCCCGCAGGCGATTATGCACCTGCTGGAACCGCTGGTCTCTGCGTCTGACTCGCTGCCTGCCATTCTGCTCTCCGTGCTGCTGTGCCAGATCTTCTGGTTCGCCGGTATCCACGGCTCGCTGATTGTCACCGGCATCATGAACCCGTTCTGGATGGCGAACCTGTCGGCAAACCAGGCGGCTCTGGCGGCCGGTGCGGCGCTGCCGCACGTCTACCTGCAGGGCTTCTGGGATCACTACCTGCTGATTGGCGGCGTAGGCTCCACACTGCCGCTGGCCTTCCTGCTGCTGCGTAGCCGGGTAACGCACTTACGCACCATCGGCAAAATGGGCGTTGTGCCAAGCTTCTTTAACATCAACGAACCGATCCTGTTCGGCGCCCCCATTATCATGAACCCGATGCTGTTTATCCCGTTCGTGTGTGTTCCGCTGGTGAATGCGTGCCTGGCGTACGCGGCAACCAAACTGGGCTGGCTGGCACAGGTGGTATCGTTAACGCCGTGGACCACGCCCGCACCAATTGGCGCCTCATGGGCCGCCAACTGGGCGCTGAGCCCGGTGGTGATGTGTCTCATCTGTATGGTGATGTCAGCGCTGATGTACCTGCCGTTCCTGCGTGCTTACGAGCGTACGTTGATGAAAAACGAAGAGCAGAAAGCTCAGGCAACCGTCGGTACCGCTGAGACCGCAAGCAATTAAGTCAAAGAGGAAGCGTCATGAAATATACATTTCCCGATAATTTCTGGTGGGGCAGCGCAAGCTCTGCTCTCCAGACCGAAGGGACACGAGAGGGTGAAACCACATGGGATTACTGGTTTGCCCGCGAGCCGAACCGTTTTCACAACGGCGTGGGGCCGCAGCATACCTCCACGTTTTATCGGCACTGGAAAACGGACATTCAGCTGTTAAAGCAGCTGAACCACAACAGCTTTCGCACTTCTATAAGCTGGGCGCGCCTGATCCCCGACGGTATCGGTGAAGTGAATCCAAAGGCGGTCGAATTTTATAACCAGGTCATTGATGAGCTGATCGAGCAGGGCATTACGCCGTTTATCACCCTGTTCCATTTCGACATGCCGATGGCGATGCAGGAGATTGGCGGCTGGGAAAACCGGGAGGTGGTGGACGCTTACGCCCGCTATGCGCAGATTTGCTTCGACCTGTTTGGCGACCGCGTGCTGCACTGGTTTACCTTCAACGAGCCGATTGTCCCGGTTGAAGGCGGTTATCTGTACGATTTCCACTACCCCAACGTGGTGGATTTCCGTCGGGCGGCCACCGTGGCGTATCACACCGTGCTGGCCCACGCGAAGGCTGTCCAGGCCTACCGCGCCGGACATTACGCAGGTGAGATCGGCATCGTGCTCAACCTGACGCCGTCCTACCCGCGCTCGCAAAACCCGGCGGACGTGAAGGCGGCGCACATTGCGGATCTGATGTTTAACCGCAGCTTCCTGGACCCGGTTCTGCGCGGCGAATACCCGGCCGATCTGGTGGCGCTGCTGAAATCTTACGACCAGCTGCCCGCCTGTAAACCGGAGGACAGTTTCCTGATCGCGGAAGGGAAAATCGACCTGCTCGGCATTAACTATTACCAGCCGCGTCGCGTGAAGTGTCGCGACAGCGCGGTGAACCCGCAGGCGCCGTTTATGCCGGAGTGGTTCTTTGATAACTACGAGATGCCGGGCCGCAAGATGAACCCGTACCGTGGCTGGGAAATTTACGAGCCGGGTATTTACGATATTCTGGTTAATCTGCGCGACAATTACGGCAACCCACGCTGTTTTATTTCTGAAAACGGAATGGGCGTCGAAAATGAACAGCGTTTTATTGAAAATGGCCAAATCAACGATCAATACCGCATCGATTTTATTTCCGGACATTTAGCCTGGCTGCATAAAGGTATTAGCGAAGGGTGTCACTGTCTTGGTTACCATATGTGGACGTTTATTGATAACTGGTCGTGGTGTAATGCGTATAAAAACCGCTATGGCTTTATTCAGCTCGATTTAACTACGCAACAGCGCACCATTAAAAAGAGCGGAGAGTGGTTTGCTGCCACCTCTTTACATAATAGTTTCGAGAAATAGAGAGAAAGACGATGATTGCCTTGGAAGAAGCCGTGATGGAAATCATCGTCAATGCGGGTCAGTCGCGCAGCCTGTGCTTTGAAGCACTGCACGCTGCGCGGCAGGGCAACATTGACGAAGCCAAAAGCCTGCTGCGCGAAGCCGATGGCTACGCGCGCCAGGCGCACAAGATGCAGACCAAACTCATTGAGCAGGATGCGGGTGAAGCCCGTCAGCCGATGACGTTAATTATGGTGCACGCGCAAGATCATTTAATGAATTCATTACTGGCGCGTGAATTATCCGAAGAAATTATTCATTTATATCAGAGATAATCTATGGCGAAATAACGAGTAATACCTCTGTACCTTAAATAGAAATCCACTTGTTCTGATGATAGCGACATACTCTGTCAGATCGGAGCGGGATGGTTATTGTCTGAATAAAATTAAACTATATTGAGATAACCATGACTACCCTAAAAAAACTTCCATTAACCATGGCGGTTATCGCCGCGCTTTGCCCAATTTCTGTACTCGCACAGGAATTTACCCAGGAACAAATCGACGCCATTGTGGCAAAAGCGGTGGATAAAGCCCTCGCGGAGCGTCAGGCCAAAATGGATGCCGCGGTCGCGAAAAAAGCCGACGTGGTGACGGAGCCGCAAAGCGCGGCGCAATCCCCGGATATGGCTATTCCGTTCGGCATTAAATTTACCGGTTATGCCCGTTACGGCGCGCACTTCCAGGCCGCTGACCAGAAATACGTGGCGGTGGACGGTTCCTATAACGGGGCATCTGCCATCGGTCGTCTGGGTAACGAAGGCAACGGCGGTGAATTCCAGCTCTCCAAGGCCTTCAAGGGTGACAACGGCGCCATCTGGGACATCAACGTGATGATCGACCACTGGGGCGATGAAGTTAACCTGAAAAAAGCCTACGCGGGGGTGACCAACATTATGGCCTCCAACCCGAACGCCTACTTCTGGGCCGGTCGTGACTTCCACCAGCGTCCGCAGCAGGGCATCAACGATTACTTCTGGATGAACCACGACGGCCAGGGCGCCGGGGTGAAGAACTTCGACATCGGCGGCGTGCAGTTTGACGTGGCCGCGGTGGCGGCGGTGGAATCCTGTAGCCCGGAAGTCATGGAGGATGAAGCCAACCCGTCACGCATCACCTGTACCGGCGGGTCCGGCACGGGCGACAAAGGTAACTACGCGGCCACCTCGAAAATCCACGGCATGAAGGTCGGTCCGCTGGATCTGGAGCTGTACGCCAACTACGGCTTTGATTCAAAAGCGGTGGAGAGCGATGAGCGTCTGAATGCCTGGCAGGGCGGCGTGGTGCTGAGCCACACCAACGACAGCGGCGTGAACAAGGTGATTGCCCGTTACTCTGATAACGCGGACAACAGCGTGTTCAATAAAACCGAGGATCTGACCACGGTCTATGCCAGCTTCGAAGGGCTGTACAAATTCACCCAGGCCACGCAGGTGGAGTACATCCTCGCCTTCCACGACTACGACAACAGCCGTGATAAGACCGACAACCGTAAGAACTACAACGCCATTGTACGTCCGATGCACTGGTGGAACGACGTTCACTCCACCTGGCTGGAAGCAGGCTGGCAGCATGTGGATTACGACAACGGCGGCGACAACAAGGGCTGGAAGCTGACCCTGTCGCAGAACATGTCTATCGCCATGGGGCCGGAGTTCCGTCCGATGCTGCGCTTCTACGTCACCGGCGGCAAAGTGGATAACGAGCGCACCGCCCGCGTGAACAATACCAAAGACGAAACGCTGGACGACTTCAACGTCGGCGCGATGTGGGAGGCGTGGTTCTAAGGTAAAAGCAAAACGGCAACGAGAGTTGCCGTTTTTAGTGTTTGCTCCCTCTCCCTGTGGGCTGAGGGTTCCCCAGAAAAATGAAAAGCACGATGAAGTGTGATCTACTGGTTGCGCTAACAAATCAGAAGAGACCTCATCGTGCCTTTACAGACAGTCTGCCAGAAATTTTTCTCCGCGTCTTTACCGGACGTTCACAGCTTCCGGATTAATGTCCTTGTTTCCATGGCCGTTGCCCTCACGCACGGTGCGGATCTGACCCTGACCAGCCTTGGTCGCACTCTTCCCGGCAGGGCGCACGTCAAAAATAAAATTAAACGTGTTGACCGTGCCCTGGGTAATACCGCCCTTCACCGGGATATTCCCCGTATTCAGCACCTGCTCACACATACCATCACCTCCCTGATGCCCTTCTGTGTGATTGCTGTCGACTGGACAGGCTGGCATGACAGGAACTGGTATCTTCTGCGGGCAAGCCTGGTCTGTAATGGTCGCTCACTGCCGCTTATGAGTGAGGTTGTCCCCGCAGAGCTGGCGCAGAACAGCGATGTACAGTGCCGCTTCCTTGACCGCCTGCATGATGCCATCCCGAAAGATAAAGCCGTCACCATCATTACGGATGCAGGCTTCCGGACAGACTGGTTCCGGCATGTCAGCCAGCTGGGCTGGAGCTTCACCGGCAGGGTCAGGGGCTGCATCAGCTTCCGGCTGGATGGAGATAAAAAGTGGATGAAAATCAGTGAGCTTGAGGCTACCGGACAACCGGTCTGCGTGGGTTACGGTGTCCTGTCCCGTAAACCACGAACGCCCTGTTACGGCCGGTTCTATCTGCATAAGCGCCCTGACGCAGGGCGTCAGGGAAAAGGGGGGATGCCGAAAACACAGCGGGAACACCGCAGTAGCGCGCGGGAGCCCTGGCTGCTGTTCAGTAATGCAGAGGGACTGGAGCCGCACCAGATAATGGCCCTGTACAGCCGCAGAATGCAGATAGAACAAAACTTCCGGGACGACAAAAGTCCACGCTTCGGGTTCGGTCTGAGGCTGAGCCGGAGTCAGGGAAAAGGGCGACTGGAAGTGCTGAATATGGTCGCGGCAATGGCAAGCCTGGTGATGTGGCTGGCAGGTTACAGGGCAGAAAGGCAGTGTTTACACTGGCACTATCAGGCAAGCAGCATCAGGCACAGACGGGTTCTGTCATACCTGAGTCTGGCAGAAGAAGTCATCCGGCATGAGCCCGGGAAAGTAAGTCGCCTGAATATAGTTAACGAGATGAAAAAGCTGGGAAAAGAGTACAGTAATATGGTCATGGTGGCATGACCATATTACTGGGGATCCCTCAGCCCTGTGGGAGAGGGGGCCCCAGTAATTTTTTTACCGAAAGCGACGAATGTTTCTTCAGGAAAATGAATGACGTACAGCGACGCCCTGGTCCGGCTGTAAATCGCTGAGGCGTTTCCTGCAGGCCGGGGCGAGGCGCATGGATGCGCCGAGAGGGCGGCTTTACAGGGACGTTACATCCGCCCGTCCCCGATAAGCCTGAAGGAATAAGCCGAAGGCACCGCGAAGCGGCGATTTACCGCCGGGAGCCCGGGTCGCCAGGGCGGCGGCGATTGAGCCGCCCTGGCACGTTCACAAGCCATGCCGTTACAGAATAGCAAGGAACATAAAGTGAACGGAATGACCTCCACAGCCGTATGTTCCCCCTCACCCCAGCCCTCTCCCAAAGGGAGAGGGGGCCGTCTGTGCAGGCATTATTTATGAGGAACCCTCAGCCCCGTGGGAGAGGGTCAGGGTGAGGGCGTCAGGCCGCACACAACCATGCTATGCTGTTGACCGAATTAACGACAACATCGCAGGGGAGAACATGGGTTCCACACGTAAAGGGATGCTGAACGTCCTGATTGCCGCCGTTTTATGGGGCAGCTCAGGGGTTTGCGCGCAGTACATCATGGAGAAAAGCCAGATCTCGTCACCGTATCTGACCATGGTTCGCCTGCTGTTTACCGGCCTGATCCTGCTGACGCTTTCCTTCGTTCACGGCGACAAAATTTTCTCGGTCATCAAACATCGCAAAGACGCCCTCAGCCTGCTGTTTTTCTCCCTGGCTGGCGCGCTCACAGTGCAGCTCACCTTCCTGGTGACAATCGAGAAATCCAACGCGGCTACGGCCACCGTGCTGCAGTTTCTGTCTCCGACGATTATCGTGGCGTGGTTTGCGCTGGCGCGGAAAAAGCGGCCGGGTCTGTTTGTGCTTTCCGCGATCCTGACCTCACTGGTGGGGACATTTTTGCTGGTCACCCACGGCGACCCCACTTCAC
The DNA here is from genome assembly GCF_050031095.1 of Enterobacter cloacae complex sp. 382A5. Taxonomy (NCBI): domain Bacteria; kingdom Pseudomonadati; phylum Pseudomonadota; class Gammaproteobacteria; order Enterobacterales; family Enterobacteriaceae; genus Enterobacter; species Enterobacter cloacae complex sp. 382A5. The sequence continues at coordinate 45,470 of NZ_JBLGVK010000001.1, read as the reverse complement.
TCTCCATCTCGCCTGCGGCTTTGTTCTTTGGCATTGCCTCGGCCTTTGCCGCGGCGTTTTACACGACGTATCCGTCAACCCTGATCGCCCGTTACGGCACCTTGCCGATTGTCGGCTGGAGTATGTTGATCGCCGGCTTAACGCTGACGCCGTTCTACGCCGGACGCGGCACCGCGTTTGTCATTGACGGCAGCCTGCTGCTGGCGTTTTTCTACCTGGTGGTGATCGGCACGGCGCTGACCTTCAGCCTGTACCTGAAAGGCGCGCAGATGATCGGTGGGCCGAAGGCAAGCATTCTGAGCTGCGCCGAGCCGCTAAGCAGCGCGTTACTGTCGGTGATTTTACTGGGCGTGGCGTTTACCCTGCCGGACTGGCTGGGCACGCTGCTGATCGTGTCGTCGGTGGTGTTGATTTCGATGGATTCGAGAAAACGGGTGAAAGCCCCGGAGTAGCCTGTTGCCCTCACCCCAGCCCTCTCCCACGGGAGAGGGAGAAAAGCATTACTTCGTCTTCACTTTCCCTGCCACCAGCAGCGCGGTCAGCAGCATCAGCGTGCCGGAGATGACCAGCGGCGACGTCAGCCCCAGGTGGTCGAGCGCCACGCCGCCCACCGCCGCGCCGCAGGTGTTCGCCAGCTGGATCACCGCCACCTGAATCGACCCGGCTTTTTCAGCCTGATCGGCAAGCGAGCGGGTGATCCACGTCGACCAGCCCACCGGCACCAGCGCAAAGGCAAAGCCCCAGATAATCGCAATCGCCGAGGCAACCCATTTGTCGCTGCCCCACAGAATGAGCACGACGGCACTGACAGCCAGTACCAGCGGGGCGCCAGCAAGCGCCACTTTCAGGGAGCGCTTCAGGAACTGAGACGACAGCGAGGTGCCGACAAAGCTGGCGATACCGAAGCTGAGCAGCACCAGTGTCAGGCCATCCACGTCAAAGCCCGCCATGGTCATAAAGACCGGGCGTATATAGGTAAAGAAGGCAAACTGCCCGGCAAAGGCCATGAAGATGGCGGTCATCCCCGCCAGCACGCCGGGGCGCTTAAGCAGACTGAACATGTTCTGTTTGTGGTGCGCCGCTTCTCCCGGCAGGGACGGCAGCGCTTTCCAAACCCACAGAATGCAGAGAAAACCCATCACCGCTGCGGCGTTAAAGACGTTACGCCAGCCGATGATTCCGCCAAGGAAACTCCCCAGCGGCGCGGCAATCACCAGCGCGATGGAGACCGCGCCAAAGATAACGGAGAGGGCTTTCGGCACGGTGCGTGCCGGCACCAGACGCATGGTGAGCGAGGCGGACATTGCCCAGAAACCGCCCAACCCCAGACCCAGACAGGCGCGGCCGAGCAGCAGCAGGGTGAAGCTCTCCGCGAAAGAGACCAGCAGACAGGAGAGCGTCAGGAGCACGCTGAAGAGAATGACCACTTTGCGGCGATCAATCGCGCCAATAACCTGCGTGATAAACAGGCTGGCAAACATCGCCACAAACGCGGTCACGGTAACGGACTGTCCTGCTACGCCCTCGGAAATGCCCAGATCCTGCGCCATCGGCGTCAGCAGGCTGACCGGTAAAAACTCCACGGTAATAAGACAGGCGACACAGAACGCCACGGAAAAAACCGCCGACCAGTTGGGGCGAGAAACCTCTTTGGTCTGCGGTCTGGTCGTGGGCTGGATATGTTCTGTCATGGTGTCACCTGAGATAAAAACGTGCGGGAAAGTCGCGCAGTTTATCATCAAAAGTGTGACGAATTTAACGTTTCGACAACTTTCCTTGCATCGCCGCCTTCGCCAGTCCGACGATCCACTCCTGATGCCCGTTGATCATCGGGTTCGGTAGGGTACGTGCTAATTCCTGTGCCGGAACGCCTTTCTGCGACTCCTGAGTCAAAATACGGACGCGGTTACCCGGTAAGTCTTCAAACAGCCAGGCGTGGATCACATCCAGACGCGCGCTCTCCTCCCCTTCCACCCAGCCGTGCCAGGCGATACGCGCCGCCTCGCCATCGACCGGCGGAACATACTCCGTCACCTGCGCCTCAACCGGAAAGCCAAAGGTCGTGAAGCGGAAGCGGGCGTTGGCGCTCAGTTCCGGACCGCTGCCGTCGTGAAAACGAATATCTTCGGCGTTGCTGTAGTAGTTCGGCCACAGGGTAGTGTCGTTAAGCTGCGCCCAAATCTCTTTTGCGCTCAGCCCGGCGACAATGATTTCGTTGGACGCAAAGTTATCGGTGGTGCCTGGCAGGTAATCGTCTGGCCAGATAATGGCGGATTGTTTCATGGTTCACCTCATCGTGAGTGGATGAGGTGATGGTGCGCCCGTGAGTGGTATAAATCTAATGATGATGCCTTATACTCATCATCACGGTTCGTGATATCAGTGCAGGTAAAACACTCCCTCTTCCGGCAGAAAAAGCTGGTTGTAACGCAGCTGGAAAGCGTTCAGCTCCTGCGGATCAGGCTCCATCTCGCGCATAAAGCCGAGGGCGAGGCGGATTTGCGCATCGGTGATCGGCGCGGCCAGACGGGCTTTACGAAGCATGCGGTGCCAGGTGTGGAGATTCTCTTCGCTACCGTCGACGATACAGACCTGCCAGATGAGCAGCACCTGGGCAGCGTTTTGCAGATGCGCCTCGTCCGGGCGTTCAAGATAGCGGATAAACTCATTGCCGGGCGTTTTACCGAACTGGTCGATCATCGACTCGACCGGCATCGGGGTGATACCCAGCCGTTCGCTCAAGCGTTTGATGGCGCGGCGGGAATCCGAGGTCAGGACACGAAACCCAACCACAAACACCACGGCAAGCGTTGCCAGCATTATCCAGACCATGCGTTCTCCTTTGAATAGCCGCTCATCATAGCGGGAAACGCAGGGTATCGACAGCGGGCACGGCCATAATAGTGAACTGAAAAAAGGTAGAACATCGTCATGAAAACGGATCTGCGCACGCTGGATCTTAACCTGCTGAAAACGCTCGACGCCCTGCTGGATGAACGCAGCGTCACCCGCGCGGCGGCGCGTCTGGCCCTGACCCAGCCGGCAGTCAGCGGCATGCTGAACCGCCTGCGGGATTACTTCGACGACCCGCTGTTTATCCGTGCGCCCCACGGCATCGTACCCACGACGCGTGCGGAAGAGCTGGCCGCGCCGGTGAAGCGCATCCTGGCAGATATCGATCTCCTGCTGCAGCCGGTGGCGTTTGACCCATTGCAGGCCACCCTCACCTTCACGCTTGCTGCCACCGATTACGCGCTCCGCGCGATCGCGGTGCCGTTTATCGCGGCACTGAAGGTGCGGGCACCGGCAATACGCGTGCGGGTTATACCTGTCGATTCCGAGCGGATGATGAACCAGCTTGAACGCGGGAACGTTGACGTGGCGCTGATCACGCCCCACACCACGCCAGACGACCTGCACAGCCGGGCGCTTTATGATGAACGGTACGTTTGCATGATGCGTGCCGACCACCCGGACGCGGGCAAACCGCTCTCTCTGGCGCGCTTTTGCGCCCTTGAGCACGTGCTGGTCTCTTATGAGGGTGACAGTTTTCGCGGCGTGACGGATGGCGCGCTGGAAAAAATGGGCCGGACGCGGCACGTGGGGTTATCGGTGAGCAACTTCCTGGTACTGCCGGATGTACTGGCGATAAGCGATATGATCGCCGTGGTACCGTCACGGATAGCGGAAAACCAGACAGGAATGTTTGTCTGCGACACACCGGTTCCGGTGCCGGGTTTCACCAAGTGCATGGCCTGGCACGCCAGAACACACCGTAATCCCGCGCAGATGTGGCTGCGCGGGTTGTTGCTGGAAACCTGTCAGCGCGCCTGAAGCCCTTTCAGCAGTGCCTCGTGGAAGCGTGCAGGATCCTGCATCTGCGGCGCGTGCCCCATGTCGTTGAACTCGACCAGCGTCGCGTGCGGGATGCGTTTCGCCGTCTCCTTCCCCAGCACCGCATAGTTGCCGAGCGTTTTGCGGATCTCAGGCGGGGCGAGATCTTTCCCGATGGCGGTGTTGTCCTTCGTGCCGATCATCAATAATACCGGCATCTTTAGTTCACTAAATTCGTAGATCACCGGCTGGGTGTAAATCATGTCGTAAAGCAGCGCCGAGTTCCAGGCCACACGTTCTTTTCCCGGCCCGTTGTTCAGCCCGGCAAGCATGGTGACCCAACGCTCGTACTCCGGCTTCCACTCTCCGGCGTAGTAGGTATTTTTCTCGTACTGACGAATGCCGTCGGCGCTGACCTTCAGCTCGCGCTGGTACCACTGATCGACCGTAATATGCGGCACACCGCGTGCTTTCCAGTCTTCCAGACCAATTGGGTTGACCATCACCAGCTGCTCCACCTGCTGCGGCCACATCAGCGCGTAGCGGGTCGCCAGCATCCCTCCGGTCGAGTGGCCGATAACCGTCACGCGATCGACGCCGAGCGTTTTCAGCAAGGCGTGGGTGTTATCCGCCAGCTGCTGAAAGGTGTACTGATAGTGCTCCGGTTTGGTGGATTTACAAAAGCCAATCTGGTCGGGAGCGATCACCCGATAACCGCTGGCTGAGAGCGCACGGATAGTGCCGTCCCAGGTACCGGCGCAGAAGTTTTTGCCGTGCATCAGCACCACGGTGCGGCCGTTGGGTTTTTCCGGCTTCACGTCCAGATAAGCCATATCCAGAGACTGTTCCTGGGAGGTAAACGTAAAGTGTTTTACCGGCCAGCCGTAGTCGAAACCTTCCAGCTTCTCGCTGTAGGTGGGCGCATCCGTAGCCATTGCGGGAGTTGCCAGCGCCATCAACAGCGCCAGGCAGGATAATCGTCGGGTCAACATGCAAGCTCTCCCATAGCAAAAGGAATAAGGCTGCGCGAAAGGCGGCAGCAAAAAAACTGTAGAGCAAGGAGAGGGGCGATTGTGTAAAGCGGGGTAAAAACTGGAATTTAAAACAAAAAAGCCCGGCATCACACACCGGGCAAAGAAGTCACCTGCACACTCAGGCTGCTTTTAATTTCTGCACACGATTTTCACGGCGAATTTTACGTTCTTCGAGCACCGCAACCATTGCCATCAGGACGATACAGCCGATGGCGGCGGCATCCAGCGCCGCAAAGGTGCCTGCCCAGCCGGTGAGGCCGAAAATCGGCGTGCCGTCGGCAATCATCCCCAGACCCAGCTTGGCGAAGCTGTCACCGATCAGGTAAGCGAAGGTGCCTTTAATCCCATCGGCGGCGCCGATCGCTTTTTTCGGTACAAAACCTACCGCCGCTACGCCGATCAACAGCTGCGGACCAAACACCAGAAAGCCGAGCGCAAACAGAGACGCCAGGTAAACGTACTGGTTGCTGGCGTGCTGGTAGACGCCCAGGGTAGCGATAATCAGCGCCAGCGCGACGCAGGCCACCAGCGCACGACGACCGTTGGCGAGGTCAGAGAGCCAGCCCCACAGCAGCGTACCGACCAGCGCACCCACTTCAAACAGGGTGAAGCCCTGAATCGCGACTTCTTTAGAGAGCTTCAGCTCCTGGAAGGCATACACGGTCGACCACTGGTCAATACCGATGCGCACCACGTACAGGAAAATGTTGGAGAAGCAGAGCAGCCAGATCACTTTGTTTTTCAGCACGTACTCAACAAAGATCTGCCATTTTGTCATCTCGTTCTCTTCGGTCTCTTTGTCCTCTTCGCTGATCGCCTCGCCGAACAGCTCTTCGGCTTTGCCGAGGCCATAAGATTCCGGAGAGTCGCTGCCGAAACGCAGACCGATAAAGCCGACAATCAGGGCGATAATCGACGGGAAGATAAACATGCCGATGACGTGACCGTCAAACAGGTAGTTAGCACCGAACAGCGCCACCCCTGCCGCACCCGCCCCGCCGAGGTTGTGGGAGATGTTCCACATACCAAGGTATGAACCACGCTTACGGCGCGGGGTCCATTTGGTGATGGTGGAGTAGCTGCACGACCCACCGGTACTCTGGAAGAAACCGCTCAGGGCGTAGAAGGCGATCATCAGGAACAGGCTGACGGAGCCCGCGCCCATGCTGGCGCTGAAGCCGAGCATACAGATGGCGGAGAGGATCAGCATAAACGGCAGGAACTGCTTGGTGTTTTTGCCGTCTGCATAGTACGAGACAACGGTTTTGCCCACGCCGTAGGTGATGGAGAAGCCCAGGCCAATCATCCCCAACTGCGTCATGCTCAGCCCGTAGGTGGAGATCATGTCGTTCTGCGCGATGTTAAAGTTTTTGCGGATCAGGTACATGGTCAGGTAGCCGATAAAGACCACCAGATAGGACTGCATGAACGGTTTGAACCACATTTTGCGCCGCACGTCGAGCGGCAGATCCAGGGTCGGCTTGCGCACCTGATTAAGGAAGGCCAGCATGGTTTGCTCCTGAGCTGATTTTTACCTGCGAATGGCAGGCATTGTAAAAATCAGCCAGGAGAGATGCCTGAGACAGCGTCCAGGTAAAACCGGGAAAATTTCTTAGTTTTGCGCCACTCGGGGTGAAAAGGTGAGGCGCATCACATCACACTGGCTTCACGCGGCGCCTGCGCATGCAAAAACGGCAGCAGCAGCAGGGCCGATATCCCCGCCGCGATGGCGATCACGGCAAAGAAACCGCTCCAGTGCCAGATGTCGATCACCCGCGCCAGCGGCCAGCCGGAGAGGGACGCGCCCAGGTAGGCGAACAACCCGACGAAGCCCGTCGCCGCACCCGCCGCCTCTTTATGCGAGCATTCTGCCGCCGCCATGCCGATCAGCATCTGCGGGCCAAACACGAAGAAGCCGATGGTAAAGAAGCACGCCGCCTGCATCACGTAGCTGGCGAACGGCATCAGCCATAGCGAACCGACGGAGAGTAAAATTCCTGCCGCAAAGATGAGGTTCATTGGGCCACGGTTGCCGTTGAAGAGCTTATCCGAACCCCAGCCCGCCACCAGCGCGCCGATAAACCCGCCCAGCTCGAACATCGTCACCGCCGAGTTGGCGGTCACCAGGTCCACCCCCAGCGTCTCGGACATGTACAGGTTACCCCAGTCGTTGATGGCCGCGCGCACCACGTAGACCAGCACGTAGCAAAGCGACAGCAGCCAGATATACGGGTTTAACAGCACGTATTTGGTGAGGATCTCTTTGCGCGTCAGCCCCGCCCCCTCAAGCTGTTGCGCCACTTCCATTTCATCGTGCCGCCAGTCGCCCACCGCGGGCAGCCCCACGGTTTGTGGCCTGTCGCGCAGCCGCCAGCAGAGGAACAACCCGGCCAGGATCGCCAGGCCACCGGCAATCATCATCCCCGCGCGCCAGCCGTAGTGCAGCGCCGCGGCACCGACCACCATCGGGATCAGCGCGCCACCGACGTTATGCGCGGTGTTCCAGATAGCCCACCAGCCGCCGCGCTCGTTGCGCGAATACCACGCCGTGAGCAGGCGGGCGCAGACCGGCGCGCCCCAGCCCTGGAAAAAGGCGTTCAGCGCCCACAGCAGGGCAAAGGCCCAGAGCGAGGTGGAAAAGCCAAACAGAATGTTCACCACGCCGGTGGCGATTAGCCCAAAACCCATAAAATAGCGGGCATTGGAGCGGTCGCTGACGATGCCGGAGAAGAACTTCGACAGGCCGTAGGTGATGTAGAACAGCGTCGCCAGCAGGCCGATATCGGTGCGCGTCATCACGCCGCTGGCAAGGATTTCCGGCGCGGCGGCGTTGAAACTTTTGCGGGTAAAGTAGAACAACGCGTAGCCGAGCCAGATAGTGATCAGGATATGACGACGCCAGTAGCGGTAGCGGGCGTCGATCTCCGCTTTGTTGCCTATCGGCGCGGCGTTTGCGGGGGTTTTAAACATGATGGCTCCTTAGCGGCAGGCTGACGCTGACGCGCGTCCCGTGGGTGCAGGAGATATTCAGCGTGCCGCCCAGCGCCTTCACGCGCTCGCGCATGCCCGCCAGGCCAAACCCCTGCTGCCCCGAGCCCGGCGGCAGGCCGCAGCCGTCGTCCTCAATCACCAGCCTGAGGCTTTCATCCTGCTGCCAGCCCTGCAGCGTCACCGCGCTGGCGTTGGCGTGTTTGACGATATTGTTCAGCCCTTCCTGACAGACGCGGAACAGCGTGACGCGCTGGCCTTCACTCAGCAATGATTCATCAATGCGCCAGTCGAGATGGCTGACAATTCCGCGGCTTTCCAGCTCCATCTCGCGCATCAGGGAGCGCACAGCCTGTTCCAGAGAGAGATCGTCCAGCTGGCGCGGACGGAGCCTGCCCAGCAGGCGACGCACCGAATCGTACACGCCAAGAGAGAGCTGTTCGATATGCGCCCCGCCCTGCTTCACCCCGGCGTTATCCGCCGCCAGGCGCTGGACGATACCCGCCTGGGTGCGAATGGCGGTAATGGTCTGGCCGATGTCGTCGTGCAGTTCGCGCGCTACCTCCTGGCGCACGCTCTCTTCGGTCTCCAGCAGGCGTTCTGCCAGGCGGCGATTGCGCGACAGTTCGGTTTGCAGGGACTGGTTCAGCTCACGCAGGCGCTGAATACCTGCCCCGAGCAGCAGCCCGGTCAGGCTCTGCGCCAGCAGAGAGAGCAGTAAATCGACCGGGTGATCGTGCCAGGTCTGGCTGGCAATCAGCGCGATGGCGTTCATCAGCGTGGCGATCAGCGCCCCCTGCCAGCCGTAATGCCAGGCGAGAGCAATGATCGGCAGCGCCAGACAAAACGGGGTAAAACGGGAAAGCTCAGCAGGCAGGCCAAGCTGCAGCCACAGGCTCACCACAAACAGCAGCAGATACCAGATGAGATGCCGGGCGCGCCAGTTAACCGGCTGGGAGACCAGCGATGGCCCGAGCGGCTGCCAGACAGTGCTGGTGAGATAGTGCCAGAAAACCAGACAGGTGGGTGCCAGCGTCAGGCCGCCGGTCAGGGTCAGCAGCAGGGCGTTAAGCATCTCCTTTTCGCCTACCCACGGCAGGGATTGCAGCAGCGCGGCGGCAATCAGCGCCGCCCCCTGGCGCAGCAGCGTGCGCCAGTCGCGCTGGTGACGATAGCGGGAAATCAACGCAACCGGGAGGAGCGTGAGCAGGCTTCCGGTCATCAATAAGGGCAGATGCGCGAGGGCGACTTCCTGCGACAACCAGATCAGCATCAACCACTCTGCGCCCAACAAAACCGGCCAGTAGCCGCGCGGGCATTGCAACATCAGCCCCAGACGCAGGCCAAAGGGAAACAGCAGCACCGCCAGCTCCGGGCGTTCCACCAGATGCAGGCTGATGCTCCACAGGCAGAACCAGGCGGCAGAGAAGATAAAAAAGCTGGCAACAACGGCGATCAGCCGCGAAATCAACGGGTTCATTGCCAGCTATCGAACATACGGCGCGCCAGCTCGACATCGTTGCTGACGCCAAGTTTTTCCATCAGGTTAGCGCGGTGAACGTGCACGGTTTTGGGCGACAAACCCAGTTCGGCGGCAATCTCTTTCACCGCCATCCCCTGAGCGAGTTTTTCTGCCACCTGACGCTCACGCCGGGTAAGCGGATCCTGACGTCCGGCCGCCAGCTTGAGGGCGATATCCGGCGTCAGGTAGCAGCCGCCCGTCGAGACGGTACGCACGGCGGCAATCAGCTCGTCCGGGCTACAGCGTTTAGAGAGAAACCCGCGCGCCCCCGCGTTGAGCGCCTGCTCCACCAGCGCCGGGCTGTCATGAACCGAGAGCATGATAATCGCCATCCCTTTCGGTAACTGACTTAGCAGCTCCAGCCCGGAGAGATCCGGCATTGAGATGTCACAGATACAGACCTGTACGCCACGCCCCGGCAGGCCTGCCAGCGCCTCGCGCCCCGAGCCGAACTCTGCCACCACCTGAAAATCCGGTTCGAGGTTTAGAAGCTGGGCAAAGCCGGAGCGAACGATAAGGTGGTCGTCGATGAGAGCGATGGTGGTCATGTCTGTTCCTGCGGTCTGAAAACGCCGGATGGCGCTGCGCTTATCCGGCCTACAAGAGCGAAAGACGCTTACCTTAAGCGATCTATTCGAAGAACACCGCAATTTTGTTAAACATGGTGGGATCGGACTGGTTGCGCGCCACTCTGGTGACGTCTTCCAGCTTGTCGATCTGGGCCATCATCTGCTCCAGACGCTGATCGTCATTGACCAGTAGCCAGATGCGGCTGTGCTCGCTGCCCTGAATCGGCAGACAGAGAATGCCTTCGACGTTAAACGCGCGACGGGCAAACAGCCCGCAGACGTGGGTCATGACGCCAGGGTGGTTGCGGACGGTGAGTTCCAGAATGACGTTTTCATGTTGTTTCTGCATGGCTTATTCCCCCACCATCTCAGTATTTGCCGCACCCGGCGGCACCATCGGATACACTTTTTGTTCAGGGTCGATACGGACGTGGATCAGCGCCGGGCCCGGACGAGAGATCGCCGCCTGCAGCGCTGCGTGGGCGTCCTCTTCTGCGTTCAGATCGCAGGTATGCAGGCCAAAACCGGCGGCAATTTGCATGAAGTTAATCATCCCCGGATAGGTCGCCGCAAACACCCCCTGCTTGTAGAACAGGCTCTGCTGCTGATGTACCAGCCCCAGCGCCTCGTTGTTCATCAGGATGATTTTAACGTCTAATTGATTTTCGGCCGCGGTGGCCATCTCCTGAATGTTCATCATCAGGCTGCCGTCACCGGAGAAACAAATCACCTTGCGGTCCGGGTTCGCCAGCGCCGCACCAACTGCCGCAGGCAGACCAAAGCCCATGGTTCCCAGGCCACCGGAGGTCAGCCACTGACGCGGACGGTTCAGCGGATAGGCCTGGGCGGTCCACATCTGGTGCTGCCCAACGTCGGTGGTAATAATCGCGCTGTCGTCCACGCAGGCGGCCACGGCGTTAATCAGCCCGTAGTGGCTCAGCGGGTCGCCTTCGGTTGGGATCGCGCCCGGGAACTCGCGTTGCAGATCCGCCACCATCTGACGCCAGTCGGCGCGGTCAGTTGCGTCCGTTTGCGGGATCAGCTGTGCCAGCACGTCGGCCACGTCTCCCTGAATCGCCACGTGCGGTTGTTTGATTTTACCCAGCTCGGCGCGGTCGATATCCACGTGAATGATTTTTGCGTTCGGGCAGAACTGCTCGGTTTTACCAATCGCCCGGTCATCAAAACGCGCGCCCATCACAATCAGCAAATCCGCCTCTTGCAGGATGTAGTTGGTGCTGCGTGCGCCGTGCATGCCCAGCATTCCTAATGACAGCGGATGCGCTTTGGGCAGCATGCCAAGCGCCATCAGGGTCATGGTGGTAGGCAGGTTGGCTTTTTCAGCGAACTGACGGATTTCATCTGCGGCATTGATTGCCCCGCCGCCCAGATAGAGCACCGGACGTTTCGCGGCGTTGATCATGGCCGCGGCATCGCGCACGCTCTCAGCGCTGAATTCTGGCGCAGGTGCCCGCTCGCCCGGCTCCGGCAGGACGTCGATCTCAATTTCTGCGGTCTGGACATCCTTAGGAATGTCTATCCACACCGGGCCTGGGCGACCGGACTGCGCAATGCGGAACGCATCGCTGATAACCTGAGGAAGCTCGGTAATATCGCGAACTAAATAGTTATGTTTGGTGATGGGGATAGAGATGCCGTAGGTATCCACTTCCTGGAACGCATCGGTACCGATCATTGAGGACGGCACTTGGCCGGTAATGCAAATCAGCGGAATGGAGTCGAGACGCGCGTCGGCGATGGCGGTTACCAGGTTGGTCGCCCCCGGACCGCTACAGGCCATACAGACTGCCGGTTTACCCTGCGTACGTGCCATGCCCTGAGCGATAAAACCCGCTCCCTGCTCGTGACGCGCCAGCACGTGGCGGATCTGCGTGCTTTGGCTTAATGCGTCATACAGCGGCAGCACCGTACCGCCCGGAATACCCGCAACCGTGGTGATGCCCTGTCGTTCCAGTAAATGAACAATCAGCTGCGCGCCCGTAAAACGCGTCTTGGTGGATGTTGTGCCCGAACTTGCCATGCTCCAGTCCTTTTATGGGCCGACTTTCCGGGGAGGGGTCCTAAACGAAAAACCCCGCCCGGTTTGCGCCGGCGGGGTTTTGGATTCGTGTGTTGATCCAGTCCCTACGGCGCATTGCCGACGACCACCACCACACGCACGACGACCACTGCGGCTGGTTGCGCAGTTTTTAGTAGGGTCGCGGTGTTCATGGATGCAGTCATGGGGGACCTGTGTTTGGAATCATTGATTGAATTTATACAAACACAGGTTTTCGGGCGTGACAATGGAAATATTTTCATCTGCGCAAAAATGCGTCAGGGATCACGTTTTAGTATGTTGCTCGCTCATTCCAGGCGTCACTATAGATGACATTTCCGTCGCAATGCTTCCAGGTGATTTTCTCATAGCGTATGAGAACCGTTTCGAGGTGTGTTCCGGTGTTGGCACCTGGATACAAATCGGGTGTAATAGAAGTTATTTTTACATTCTCCATAATGATATTAAAATACTCCTGCTCTAAACCAGCCTCATTAATCTGATACATCTTTATGGTGGCTGACTGAAGCGTTCTCCCCGTACTCAACGCCCGAAATAAAAACGGAGTGACACGATCAAATTCCTTCTGGAACATGACGGGCATATGTATGCGCGTGCCCGTCAATTTCCCGGTATTCCCGTCGACCGGGATATTGACATTATGAGTGAACGATTTAAGTTCAATTGCGCCTTCACGCCCTGACACCAGGCAGGGCCCTACCATTGGCGAACCATTTTCATCTGTCAGAAACAAATAAGCCGGATTTGACATACAAACTCCTTTTTATAAAACTCAATCGTACTTATCAAAGCGGCCGAAAATTATCGGATGAACAATAATAAATACGACGATAGCAATGAATGTTAATAATACCCAGTGGTTGGGCACCAGCCAGAGAAACAAAGAGGCGCAAGCAAAAATATAAACGGGGAATAAAACATCTGTAAAAAGAATGGATAGCAGACTCTTAAACATGCTACTTATCCTTTAAGTCGTTATAGATCGCATCAAAATCCTTGTAGAATCCCGTTTGCACTTTCTTAATGATTTCAGCCAGGAATGGTTCAAAAAAGTAGTAAAGCATCTCCAGTTGTGCGGCATAAAGGGTGGCGTAATAATTAGGATCCAACACTTTCAGACGACGGGCAGCAAGAGCGCACTTCTGGTCCGTACCCATCAGCTGCAGAGCCATAACAACATTGGGTACACGGCGCGCAAGCCGTTCGACGACGATCTCTGAAAGTAAGCCGGATTCCGAAAGGGATTTGGCCAGCGTCCATGCTATCGCTAAACGCGCTGCCTTGCTTGCCGGGATGTTTTTAACAAGGCCGGTTACGTTTGAATCCGTCTTGCGAACGCGATTTTTTTCATTCCCATTTTCAGAATCAGTCATAATGCTTTCAAAATAAAGATAGAGCATGTGTGCTATTACATTGCGATAACGGTAAATAGACACAATTGAGAGATACATCCTTTTTTCTTCTGAGAGTAACTCTTCACACACATCATGATAGCTGGGGATTAAGCATGATGAATACCAACTAACACGCTCCATTCCTGAGTAAATATCAGAACCGATCCCCTTTAATGCTTTCCATGTCCCAGCAACGCCTTGTTGTCCATAAATAGCTAACTGCCTGTCGCTCTGGAACTTCATCTTCAAGTAATCAGATGCTTGCATAACGTATCCATACTGTTTTTATGGTTATGTGAATATACGTTGAAAAACCGGGCAATTCAAATCCGTTAATTTTATTTAAATACTCATTCACGTTAAAAATAAACAGACTTAATTTTATTTAAATAATCTATATTTAAGGATTATTAACTGAAACATTAATATGTACCTTATTTCTGCCGGGTACGTTGCCAATAAGTCAACAAACATCCCGTTCGGTACAGAAAGCAGAAAACAAAAAACCCCGCCGGAGCGAGGTTTTTTCAGGGTTTTGCGGTTGGTTGCCGCAGAACACACTGTGTTACGTCAACGCACGAAGTATATGCGATCGAAGACGAACGCGCAATTCCGGCACGGATTTTGACGTTTTTGAGTATGGAATGGGTTTCGAATTTTGTCCACAAAATACTGTTCATGCATACAGTATTTATCTATACTGAGGATGTTCGCAGTGAGCGAGGGGGCCGCAGTTCTACCGGCGCAACGAAGTCCTGGCTGAAACGGGTGGTGCCGTCAGTGCCTTAACCCTCTGAAGTGAGCACACTGTGTTACGTCAATCGAGGTGCTGGCAACAGGCGGCGGAAAGGTACGCCAGCATCGTGCTCCTTTTTACCAAAAGGAGACGCGTATGAGCGTAGTGGATATGGTGATACTTATCCTCAAACTCATTGTTGCTGTTCTGCAACTGCTTGATGCTGTCCTGAAATACCTTCGGTGATTCAGGTTCAAGTCGCACCTGAGAGGGGCGGGCAACCGCCCCTCTTTAATAACGAGGGAATGCTATGTCGCGTCTGTTAATTGAACCCATCACGCCGGAAGAGCCCGGGTATATAGCGCTGAAAGCCGAAAGCATCGCGGCGAATTTCAATATGCTGCGCAGGCTGGAAGAGAACTGGCAGCGTGGTGAAAACCGCTTTAACGCGCCGGGTGAAAAGCTGCTGGGTGCCTTTTTAAACGGCAAGCTGGTGGGCGTCTGCGGCCTTAACCGCGATCCGTTCAGCCAGCAGCCGCGTGCCGGACGTATTCGCCATCTTTATGTCAGCGAGAAGTGCCGCGGTCTGGGCATTGGTAAACAGCTGTTAACGGTGGTGATGGCCGATGCCAGCATCTGGTTTGATTTCCTCAATACCCATGCCCCCGATACGGCCTGCGGCTTCTACCGTCGGGCAGGCTTCAGACTGGTGTCAGACGAGCCACGGGTTACCCATCGTCTCTTTTGCGCGGTGTAGCTGGCTGGCGACATCAGGTCGTGAATGTTACAGTTGAGTGACAATTCACCGCCAAAGACGCCATGACCCTCTCCGTTTTCTGTATTTTGCTGTTCGCCGCACTGCTGCACGCCAGCTGGAACGCCATTGTCAAAGCCGGAACGGATAAGCTTTACTCGGCGATCAGCGTTAGCGGCTCCGCCACACTCATTGCACTGGTTTTATTGCCATTTTCTCCTCAACCCTCTGTAGCCAGCTGGCCATTTTTAGTGGTCTCCTGCGCGCTGCAGGTGGTGTATACGGTACTGGTGGCGAAGACGTATCAGGTCTCAGACATGAGCCAGACCTATCCGCTGATGCGCGGAACAGCCCCACTGCTGGTGGCGCTGATCAGCGTGCTGGTGCTCGGGGATAGCCTCTCCTGGCTCGCCTGGGCGGGCATCGGAGTAATCTGCCTGTCGATCCTCGCGATGGCGATAAATGGCCGACTGCAGTCCCGCAAAGGGATCTGGCTGGCACTGCTGAACGCCTGCTTTATCGCCGGTTATACGCTGGTGGACGGAACGGGCGTACGTTTATCGGATACCGCGCTGGGCTATACGCTGTGGACCTTCTTTATGAACGGCTTCTGCCTGCTGTGCTGGGCAATGGTGGCGAGACGCCGCGAAGCTTCCAGCTACCTGCGTTTGCACTGGAAAAAGGGGTTGCTCGGCGGGGTGGGAACCATGGGCTCGTATGGCCTGGCCTTATGGGCGATGACGCAGGCTCCGCTGGCGGTTGTCGCTGCGCTACGTGAAACCTCCATACTCTTCGGTGCGCTGATCGCTTTTGTGCTTTTAAAAGAAAAGGTTGCCGGTCTGCGTATCGCTGCCGCGTTGGGTATTGCAGCCGGTGCGATCCTGCTGCGTCTGGCGTAATTCACTGGCAACATTAGTTGCCGTTCTTGTTTACAAAACCTGCCTTAATCCTCTTCTTCATTCATCATGACAATGCTTAATTTGTCATCTCTTTGTGGTAGATTCCTCGCGCATTTATGGGAATGCGTAGTCACTTATTCTTCATTTTTCTCTTTTGGCAAAAGTATTCAGCGACATGAAAAAACAAAGGAACGTTAACTTATTGTTGATGCTGGTGTTACTGGTGGCCGTCGGTCAGATGGCGCAAACCATCTACATTCCGGCGATTGCCGACATGGCAAAGGAACTTAACGTCCGCGAGGGCGCGGTACAAAGCGTGATGGCCGCCTACCTGCTGACCTATGGCGTTTCGCAGCTGTTCTACGGGCCATTATCCGACCGCATTGGCCGCCGTCCGGTCATTCTGACCGGCATGTGCATTTTCATGGTCGCGACGGTGATTGCTATTACCACCCATAGCCTGACCGTACTGATTGCCGCCAGCGCGCTGCAGGGGGTAGGCACGGGCGTCGGTGGGGTGATGGCGCGTACCTTACCGCGCGATATGTATCAGGGCACGCAACTCCGCCATGCCAACAGCCTGTTGAATATGGGTATTCTGGTCAGCCCGCTGCTGGCACCGCTGATTGGCGGCCTGCTGGACACAATGTGGTCCTGGCGCGCCTGCTATGCCTTCCTGCTGGTGCTGTGCGTGATTGTCACCTTCAGCATGGCGCGCTGGATGCCGGAAACCCGTCCCCAGGACGCACCGCGCACGAAGCTTCTCGCCAGCTACAAAACGCTGTTCGGCAACGGGGCTTTTACCTGTTACCTGCTGATGCTGATCGGCGGTCTGGCGGGCATTGCGGTGTTCGAAGCCTGCTCCGGCGTACTGCTGGGAGCGGGGCTTGGCCTGAGCAGCATGGTGGTAAGTATTCTGTTTATCCTGCCGATCCCGGCGGCGTTCTTTGGGGCCTGGTTCGCCGGACGTCAGAACAAACGCTTCTCAACGCTGATGTGGCAGTCTGTTATCAGCTGCCTGCTGGCTGGCCTGATGATGTGGATCCCGGGTCTGTTTGGCATAATGACCGTCTGGACGCTGCTGATCCCGGCGGCGCTGTTCTTCTTCGGCGCGGGGATGCTGTTCCCGCTTGCCACCAGCGGCGCCATGGAGCCGTTCCCGTTCCTCGCGGGTACGGCGGGTGCACTGGTGGGCGGTTTGCAAAACATCGGTTCCGGCGCGCTGGCCTGGCTCTCCGCCATGATGCCGCAAACCGGGCAGGCTAGTTTGGGTTTACTGATGACGCTGATGGGGCTACTGATTTTGCTGTGCTGGCTGCCGCTGGCGTCGCGTGTTCCCCACCACGAGCAGCCTGTTTAACCGCATGATGGCCCGGCTTCTCGCCGGGCTTTTCACACGCCGGGGCAATCATCGCCTCCAGCAGCGGCTCTGGCGCTGGCCGCCAGGCCCCCTCCTCTCCGTCATAAAACTGGAAATCGGCGTTAATCGCGTAGGGTATTTTCGCCTTTTGCAGCTCGCAGGCCATAAACGTGGCAAAGGCCATTTGCGACGCGGTGGGTGTAAAACGGTTTGACTCCCCCACGCCCCAGCCCCCGACCCAGCTGACGTGTCCGGTTTTTTGTTGCCAGCGCAGCGCCGTCGCGATGCGATTGTGAATCGCCGCTTTCTCCGCCGCCGTACCGGAGGTCCACGGGTATTTGCCGTTATTTTTCAGCGGCCCCCACGGAAAGATATGCCACTCCGCCAGCAGGAAGTTTTGGCTGTGCGCAGGCAGCTTGAGGCTGGGAAGATCTTCGGGGGCCGCACGCAGGCGGGGAGCGATGAAGATCATCCGGTCCGCATCAATGCTGTGGATGACCTTGATGGTTTTTTCATACACCCGGTTGAGCGAGGCTGCGTTGTGGTTGAGCTTGTCCGCAGGCTCATAAATCAGGTCAAAGCCCAGCAGCGGCGAACGTTTGCCGAAATAGTGCGCCACGGCAATCCACCAGTCGGTAACCTCTTTTTCGTTATCGGCTTTCGGATCGTTTTTATAGCTGTCCGCCTGATACGCGATAATCGGGATCACGCCGTACTGCTCGCAGGCTTCCACCAGCTTGCGCAGGTGGATCAGCCGTGCTTCGGTCGGCTCATCGGCCACACGAATACGCACATGGCTGATGCCTTTCGCGCGAAAGTCGCGTACCACCAGCGGGTCGAATTCCCGTATCCCGCGCTCGGTGCGCGCCCAGTCCACGTCCATACCCACACCCAGCTTTTGCGCATAAAGCGCAGCCGTCAGCGGCGGCTCGGCGGCTATCGCCCAGCCGGAAGAGAGAAGTAACGCGGTCGCAATAAGAGGCTTTAACACGGCTTACCCTGGATAAATCAAAAGCATTACCTGTATTTAGCACGCTTTCTCGCATTTGGTGTAGCGTCAAAGCGTAATAATTCTTCAGCCTGCCAGTTCTCTTAGCCAGCCAATAAAGGCGTCAATTTTCGGCCACTGACGGCCGGTAAGCGTTGAGATGTAATAGTGCTGATGGCATTTGAGGGTCTTGTTGCCAAACGGGGCGATGAGCTCGCCCCGCTCAAGGCGCTTTTGCACCAACCGCTTTCTCCCCATCGCCACGCCCACATGATTCATGGCTGCCACTATCGCTAAATCGGAACGATCGAAGCCAATACCCGATGATGACGGCATATTCATCGCAAAATGCTGCGCCCAGCAGAGCCACTCATCCGTACCGGAATCATTACTCCAGGCCTGACGGTCGTGCAGTAACGTGCAGTGGCTGAGGTTATCGGGGTTTTTCAACAGCGCATGCTCGCGGGCATATGCGGGCGAGCAGACGGGCAAAATCTCCTCGTCCATCAAGAAATGATGAGAAAGGTAGTTTGGCGGCGTATCGTCGAAATAGATGGCTAAATCGATGCCGGTTCGCTGCATATTGACGTACTCATTACCGGTGAGAATGGTGAGAGATATCGACGGATAGCGGCGGGTAAAATCCCCCAGCATGGGGACGAGCCAGCACTGGGCGATTGACGGCCGGGAATACACCGTCAGCGTACCGGACAGCGCCTGGTTTTTAATATCCAGGATCTCCTGATTCAGGGTGTCGAGGGATGATTTTAGGGTCCAGTAAACGCGCTTTCCCTCCTGCGTCAGCTCAACTTTACGGTGCGAGCGGACAAACAGCTGAATGCCCAGTTCCTCTTCCAGCAGGTTGATGCGGTGGCTCACCGCGCTGGGGCTGAGCGACAGTTCCGCCGCCGCCAGCGCGAAGGATTCATGCCGGGCAGCCACTTCAAAAGTGTACATTTTTGACAGTTGCCAGCCATTTAGCAGCCGGTTTCTGACTTCATTCGCATCGGTCATCACAATTCTCACACGTTATTTCTGCGCCCAGCATACCGCCCAGGCATGAATTTATGTGAACCAACAGCGAAATAAGTGCGCTTTTTTGAGTTCAGTCACTCAGTTGATCCAATCTGGCTCACCTGAACGGCAATTTTTATCGTTTGTCAGCTCACGCCGTTTTTTCGTCCAATACCCACAGATGACATAAGGGTGAGGTGAGATATGGGATCGCCGGTCTGGGTTGTGGTAACGCTGCTTGTCAGCATTGTGTTGATTGTTTTAACCATCGTAAAACTGAAGTTTCACCCGTTCCTTGCGCTGCTGCTGGCGAGCTTTTTCGTCGGCGCGATGATGGGGATGAGCCCGCTGGATATGGTGAATGCCATTGAAAGCGGGATTGGCGGTACGCTGGGCTTCCTGGCAGCAGTCATCGGCCTGGGTACCATTCTGGGTAAGATGATGGAAGTCTCCGGTGCGGCGGAGCGCATCGGGATCACCCTACAGCGCTGCCGCTGGCTGTCAGCGGACGTCATTATGGTGCTGGTGGGTCTTATCTGCGGTATTACGCTGTTCGTGGAAGTGGGCGTGGTACTGCTGATCCCACTGGCGTTTTCCATCGCCAAAAAGACGAATACGTCGCTGCTTAAGCTTGCCATTCCGCTCTGTACTGCACTGATGGCGGTGCACTGCGTGGTACCGCCGCATCCGGCTGCGTTGTTTGTCACCAACAAATTAGGTGCGGACGTCGGAACGGTGATTGTTTACGGCCTGCTGGTGGGTCTGGTGGCATCTCTGGTTGGTGGCCCGCTGTTCCTGAAACTGCTCGGCAACCGTCTGCCGTATAAACCGGTTCCGGCAGAATTTTCCGACCTGAAGGTGCGGGAGGAGCATACCCTGCCGTCGCTGGGGGCAACGCTGTTTACGGTGCTGCTGCCGATTGTTCTGATGCTGGTGAAGACCCTCGCTGAGCTCAATATGGCGAAGGAAGGCACGCTGTATACCCTGCTGGAGTTTATCGGCAACCCGATCACGGCAATGTTTATCGCTGTATTTGTCGCCTACTACCTGCTGGGGATCCGCCAGCATATGGGCATGGGCGCAATGCTGACCCATACGGAGCACGGCTTTGGCTCTATCGCGAACATATTGTTGATTATTGGTGCCGGTGGCGCGTTCAACGCTATTCTCAAAACCAGCGGGCTGGCAGATTCGCTGGCGCATATTCTCTCGAACCTGCACATGCATCCGATCCTGCTCGCCTGGCTGGTGGCGCTGGTGCTGCATGCCGCTGTAGGCTCCGCTACGGTCGCGATGATGGGTGCGACCGCAATAGTGGCGCCGATGCTGCCGCTCTACCCGAACGTAAGCCCGGAGATCATCACCATTGCCATCGGTTCCGGCGCTATTGGCTGCACGATCGTGACCGATTCGCTCTTCTGGCTGGTCAAGCAATACTGCGGCGCGACCCTGAATGAGACCTTCAAATACTATACGACGGCGACGTTTATCGCCTCGGTGCTTGCACTTGGCGGCACATTCCTGCTTTCTTTCATTATCTGAGCGCGACGAGACGTATTATGGAAAACGCAACTATCACTGCTTTAACCGCACAGTTTCCTCTGGTTGAGGATCTGATGGCTCTGAAAGAGACAACGTGGCTTAACCCGCGAACCACTTCGCTTGCAGAAGGGCTGCCCTATGTCGGGCTGACCAAAGCCGACGTGGACGACGCGCATGCGCGCCTCAACCGCTTCGCGCCGTATCTGGCGAAAGCCTTCCCGGAAACCGCGGCAACGGGCGGGATTATCGAATCTGAGCTGGTTGCTATTCCGGCCATGAAAAAACGGCTGGAGAGAGAATCTGGCAAGGCTCTTCCCGGAACGCTGCTGCTGAAAAAAGACAGTCATCTGCCCATCTCCGGCTCGATTAAAGCGCGCGGCGGCATCTACGAGGTGCTGACCCACGCGGAAAAACTGGCGCTGGAAGCGGGATTGCTGAGCACTGAAGATGACTACAGCATCCTGCTGGAACCGCGCTTTAAAGACTTCTTTAGCCAGTACAGCATTGCGGTGGGTTCAACCGGCAACCTGGGGATGTCCATCGGCATCATGAGCGCACGCATCGGCTTTAAGGTGACGGTACATATGTCCGCCGACGCCCGCGAGTGGAAGAAAGCCAAACTGCGCAGCCATGGCGTTACCGTCGTGGAATATGAGCAGGATTATGGCGTGGCGGTGGAACAAGGGCGAAAAGCGGCGGAAAACGACCCGAACTGCTTCTTTATCGACGATGAAAACTCCCGCACCCTGTTCCTGGGCTATGCCGTTGCCGGCGAGCGCCTGAAGGCGCAGTTTGCCGAACAGGGCCGTGTGGTGGATGCAGAGCACCCGCTGTATGTCTATCTGCCGTGCGGCGTTGGCGGGGGTCCTGGCGGTGTGGCGTTTGGTCTGAAGCTGGCGTTTGGCGACAACGTTCACTGCTTCTTTGCCGAGCCCACGCACTCCCCGTGCATGCTGCTGGGGGTTTATACCGGCCTGCACGATGAGATTGCCGTGCAGGATCTGGGTATCGACAACGTGACGGCAGCGGACGGGCTGGCGGTCGGACGCGCGTCGGGCTTCGTCGGCCGCGCGATGGAACGTCTGCTCGACGGGTTCTATACCCTTTCCGATCAAAGCATGTACGACATGCTCGGCTGGCTGGCGCAGGAGGAAGGGATTCGTCTGGAGCCATCGGCGCTGGCGGGCATGGCCGGGCCGCTGCGTGTTCAGGCTGATGCCAACGTCACCCATCTGGTGTGGGCGACCGGCGGCGGCATGGTGCCGGAAGACGAGATGGCGAAGTATCTGGCGAAAGGGAAGTAATTATGCCGGGTGGCGGCTGCGCCTTACCCGGCCTACAGGTGCACAATTTGTTGAATGTGGGTTACCGCAAACAGCAGTGATAGCGACAGCACGGCCAGGGCGATGAGGAACTTATCCCGCACCGCCTTCGGCTGCACAAAATCGTCCTGCGCCACGTCCATCACGTTACGGCTGCGGGTATAGCGCCATAAAATGATGGCCACCAGCGCCAGCACAACCAGTGAGATCCAGAAGGGTAGCCCCGTGCGGTGCCAGTTGTGCTTAATCGCCAGGGCAATCAGCGCGCCATACCCCAGCAGCGTGCGCAGCCACGCCAGCGACGTCCGCTCCGGCTGCAGGCCGGGGTCCGCTTCGCGCCGCGCTTTGCGACTATCCGCCATACACCACCAGCACCATCACCACGCCCGCCACTGTCAGCAAAATCGCACTGATGATCAGTAACCCACGCGTATAGGGCAGATCCTGCTTCAGGCGCATCGCCTTTTCGTTACGCAGCCAGCGCAGATAGCCGTAAATCGCCAGTACGCCCGCAAACAGGCACAGCAACAGTGCCAGCACTTCACGAATCAACGGCGTGGCGAAATCGGGCGCGAGCTGATCAAGACCGACGCCGGCGGCCAGAAAGCCCAGCGCGGTACGGATCCACGCCAGATATGTACGTTCATTGGCCAGCGAGAAGCGGTAGTCCGGGGCTTCACCGAGGCGGGAAATTTTCATGAAGGCTCCTTGTCATGCTGCAGGCAGGCTTCAGCATAGCGTAAATCGGCCAGGACAAGGAGACCGGCATCAGGCGATGCCGGTCAGGAGGGTTAATGCAGCTCTGGCCAGTAATCCTTATTGGCCTCGATCAGGTCATCCAGAATCGCTTTCGCGACCGACGCGCTCGGTACGGTTTTTGACAGGGTGATTGCCTGCCAGAGTTTCTGGTACGAGCGTTGCTCCCAGGCATCCACCACCAGTTTTTCCACCGCCACCTGCTGGCTCATCAGCCCTTTCTGGAAGTGCGGGATATCGCCCACGGTGAGCGGCTCCGGCCCGTTATGGCCCACCAGACACGGAATTTCCACCATCGCGTCGGCATCAAAGTTATGAATGGCCCCGTTGTTTGGCACAATCAGCAGCATCCGCTCCTGGGTATTAAAGGCAATCGCCGTCGCCAGATCGACGATGTAGGAGGCATGTTCGTCGATCTCCAGCTCCCCGGCAGAGGATTTTCCGGCTTCTATAATCGCCCGGCACGAACTGAATACATGCTTCTCACGGTGATCCATAACTTCATTGGCGCGGGTCCGCTCCGGGTTGGCGTGCGCGACCACGTAGTCCGGGAACAGGTAATACTTCAGATAGGTGTTTGGCATGGTATCTGGATCGAGCGCCTGCACGTCTTTGGCTTTGGCGAAGGTATCGTTCCAGCTCGCTTCGGTATGCGCATCTTCCGAAGGCGGAACATAGCCGTGTTTCGCCACGTATTCGCGCAGTTTCGGCATCAGATCGTTACCGTTCAGATCTTCAATCGATGTCCACCAGCCGAAGTGGTTCAGGCCGTAGTAACGCACGCGCATCTGTTTGCGGTCTTTCAGGCCCACAATCTGCGCCATGCGCCCTTCAATACCGATTGGCATATCGCAGATGTTGAGAATTTTGGCATGCGGACGCAGGCGGCGCGTCGCTTCCGCCACAATCGCCGCCGGGTTGGAGTAGTTCAGCATCCACGCGTTCGGGGAGTACTGCTCCATATAATCCACCAGTTCCAGTACGCCGCCGATGGAGCGCATGCCGTAAGAGATCCCACCCGGGCCGCAGGTTTCCTGACCCAGCACACCGTGACGCAGCGGAATTTTCTCGTCTTTTTCGCGCATCGGGTATTTGCCCACGCGGATGTGCGCCATCACGAAATCCACATCGGTAAACGCCGCTTTTGGATCGGTGGTGTAGCTAAACTCAATCTCCGGTGCCTGTTCCTTAAGGATAATTTTGCACGCCTCGGCGATGGTTTCCTGACGTGCGCCATCGTTGTCATAAAACTTCAGGGCACGCAGCGGGAAACGGTCACGGTTGGCTAACAGCATCAGGACGATACCAGGCGTAAAGGTGCTGCCGCCGCCTGCAATGACAACTGAGAATTTTTTCATGATATAGCCTCTGTCAGGGTGGTTTGTTCATTCGTTAAAGGGGTTTTCATCAGCGATTCCAGCTGGTCGCGCACCTGCGGAACGTGCAGGCCAACGATCACCTGTATGCCGTTGCCGCGTCGCACTACGCCGTGTGCGCCGAGGGCTTTGAACACCTCATCGCTTTGGGTTTGCGCCATGTCGACCAGCGCGATACGCAAGCGGGTGGCGCAGTTGTTGATGCTTTCGATGTTGGCCGCGCCGCCCAGCGCCTGCAGGAATCCGGCGGCTTGGCCGACCTGCTGGCTGGCGGCAGCCGGGGCGGTGGTTTGTCCGCGCGCCGCCTTATAGTCCGCCTTGCTGTAGAGTTTGATTTCACTCTCTTCACGACCCGGGGTTTTGAGGTTCAGACGCTCAATCAGCGTTTTGAAGACCACGAAGTAAAGGCCGGTAAAGCAGACGCCGATGCCGATCTGGGTGAATACCGTTGAAGCGTGGTTATGGAACATGGGGATCCAGTTTTGCGGCAGGAACTGGTCCAGCAGGCCACCGCCCATGTTGCCCACCACGCCAAAGGTGTACATCACCGTCGCCATGGTGGCCGCCAGCACGGCGTGAATGGCAAACAGCAACGGCGAGATAAACAGGAAAGTAAACTCCAGTGGTTCGGTAATCCCCACCAGCACGGCGGTAAGCGTGGCCGGGATCAGCAGGCCCGCGACCTTGACGCGGTTTTCTGGTGAGGCGGTGTACCAGATCGCCAGCGCAATCCCGACCGATCCAAACACCTTAGCGTTACCGTGCAGCGCGAAACCACCTTCCGGGAACAGGGTTTTCAGCGGCAGCGTGCTCTGGCTGAACGCCTGAAGATGCTGCGCCCAGTAGACCTGAATCCCGCCCTCAACGGCGGCCGGGCCAAAGATAAACGGACCGTAGACGAAGTGGTGCAGCCCGGTTGGGATCAGAATGCGTTCCAGGAAGGTATACACCCAGACACCGAGCGCACCGGCGGAGCGTAAGAACGCCTGCAGGGACTCAATGCCCATCTGCACTTTCGGCCAGCCCAGCAGCGTCAGCCAGGCGCAGGGGATCATGACGAAAAACGCGATAATCACCACAAACGAGGTGCCCTGGAAAATGCCCAGGAAAACCGGCAGTGGTTTCTCGAAAAAGCGGTTATGGATCGCAGTGACAATACCGGAAATCGCAATCGCCCCAATAATGCTGGTATCAAGGGTTTTGATCCCGGCAATCATCGCCAGCCCGCTTCCCGCCGTCGGTTCGGCGGAAAAGTCGACGCCAAAGAAGTGGCCCCAGGTCATCCCCATCGCGTTGATGAAGTAGTTCCAGGTCAGGAAGCTGATCAGCACCGCCAGACAGGCGCGGCCCTGCGCCTGTTTCGCCAGACCAATCGGTAAGCCAACGGCAAAAATCAACGGCATATTGCGGAATACCGCCCAGCCGCCCTCTTCAATGATGTGCACGATCTGCGCGAACAGATTATCAGGAGCCGTTAAGGCTTCGCCCACGAAAAGCGGATTGCGAAGCATGATGGCGATTCCCACCACGATCCCGGCAAAGGGAAACAGCAACACCGGGGTAAACATGGCACCACCAAAACGTTGTATTTGACTGAGCATCTTTAAATCCTCACGTAACAACCTGTAGGGGAGAGAGGCCTTTATGGTTTTGTGCTGGCCTGAGGTGAGCATAAGAAGTTACTGATGCGCGAACATGGCGTGCCGCTGCGATTCGTGATCGCATTCATGGTTTTATTTTGACCAATCAAGTCTACTTTTCGCTGTAAATATGGACATGTCAGGATGCAATCCACGCCCTGATACGGGCAGAGAGGTCTACTGGTGATCTACAAATCCATTGCCGACCGATTACGGCTACGGCTGAATTCATCGGACTACAACATCGGCAGCCCCATTCCGGGTGAGAAAGCGCTGGCGCAGGAGTTTGGCGTGGCGCGCATGACCATTCGCAAGGCGCTGGATCTGCTGGTGAGTTGGGGGCTGGTTGAGCGGCGGCACGGCAGCGGGACGTTTGTAGCACGCAAAGATGTGCACCATGAAACCACCAACCTCACCGGGCTGGTGGAGGTACTGCGTCAGCAGGGCAAAGAGGTACAGAGCAAGGTGTTGCAGTTTGAAGTGATGCCCGCCCCGCCCGCCATCGCCAGCCAGCTGCGGATCCAGGTGGATGAGCGGATCTACTTTTCCCGCCGGGTGCGCTACGTGGACGGAAAACCGCTGATGCTGGAGGACAGCTTTATGCCCGTGAAGCTGTTTCGCAACCTCTCGCTGGCGCATCTGGAAGGGTCAAAGTTTGATTACATCGAGAAGGAGTGCGGAATTACAATCAGCGGCAATTACGAGAGCCTGACGCCGGTACTGGCCGATAAACAACTCGCTGGTTACATGAACCTGCCGGAGCAAACGCCGCTGCTGCGCATTACCTCTCTCTCCTACAGCGACAGCGGCGAGTTCCTTAACTATTCCGTGATGTTCCGAAATACCAGTGATTACCAGGTGGACTACCATCTGCGGCGCATCCACCCGGACGACCTGCTAACTCATCCCCCAGAACAGCACCGCCAGTAGCTGCGGGGTGATGATGCGCAGGAACATGACCAGCGGATAGACCGTAGCGTACGACAGCGCCGCCGCGCCGCTGGTGGCGTGCAGGCTATTGGCAAAGGCCAGCGCCGGTGGATCCGTCATTGACCCCGCCAGCATGCCGCAGAGCGTCAGATAGTTCATTTTCGCGAACATTCGCGCCAGTATGCCGACCGTCAGCAGCGGGATCGCGGTGATGAAGATGCCGTAGCCGACCCAACTCATCCCTTCCCCCCTGACCAGGGTATCGACAAAATCGCCACCGGATTTTAGCCCGACGACCGCCAGAAACAGCACAATGCCCAGCTCGCGCAGCGCCAGGTTGGCGCTCGGCGGCATAAACCAGTAGAGCTTACCGACACAGCCGATTCGCCCAAGGATCAGCGCCATAATCAGCGGCCCGCCCGCCAGACCCAGCTTGAGGGCCACCGGGAACCCCGGTATATACAGCGGAATGGAGCCAAGCAGCACGCCCAGCCCGATACCGATAAACACCGGCAGCATTTGGACCTGCTGCAGTTTTTGCTGAGCGTTACCGACCATATCCGCCACGGCGTCAATGGACGACGGACGCCCGACCAGGTTAAGAATATCGCCGAACTGCAGGCTGGCTTCCGGGCTGGCGACCAGTTCAACACCGGCGCGATTGAGACGAGAGATAACCACGTCGTAACGTTCTTTTACCTGCAAATCGCGTATTTTCTTGCCCAGAACGTGCTCGTTAGTTACCACCACACGCTCCACGCGCATGTCGGTGCCGCGGGTAGAGAGCGAGGTATCCACTTCCTGACCAATCACCAGCCGCGCGTTGTTTAAATCCCCGGGCTGCCCGACAAGGTGCAGCAGATCGCCTTGCCGGATAATGGTGCCAGGCGCGGGCACCATCAGCATCTCGTCACGTTTAAGGCGCGAGCAGATGATATTGGCGCTGTTCAGGATCGGCACGTCCTGAATCGCCATGTTGTTCAGATTGGGGTTATCGACGCGAATGTTGATGGTTTTGATCGGCATATGGCCGTTGGTGAGCGTGGTTTCGTGGTCCTTCGCCTCTTTGTCGACGTTAATGCGAAAGAGCACCCGAACCAGCCACATGGAGAGCAGAATGCCGCAAATCCCGAACGGATAAGCCATCGCATAGCTCATCCCCATCTGGTCGACAATGCCGGGTTCGATACCTAAATCGCGCAGAATTTGCTGGCCCGCCCCCAACGCGGGCGTGTTAGTCACGGCCCCGGAGAAAATGCCCAGCACCACGGGCAGCGGAATGGCGAAGAGTTTATGCAGGATAGCGGTGACCAGCCCGCCCATTACGACGATGCCGAGGGCAAACAGATTGAGGCGTAATCCGGAAACCCGCAGGGAAGCAAAAAAGCCCGGCCCGACCTGAATGCCGATGGTATAGACGAAGAGGATCAGGCCGAATTCCTGCGTAAAGTGGAGCATATCGGCGCTGAGAACCAGCCCGAGTTTGTCAGCAAAGTGCCCGACAAAAATGCCGCCAAACAGCACCCCACCGATCCCAAACCCGACGCCACGGATTTTGATGTTGCCAATCCATAATCCAACAACAGCGACCAGGGCCAACACGCTGACGGTTAACGCGATATCACTCATGATCCACTTCCTTGCATAACCTTAGTTATGTTAAGGATTCTCTCAGAGGTGAAGGGCGTTGTATGGGTGATGGCGCACAAAAAAGCCCTGCCGGGGCAGGGCTTTATCTTTTCACCCTCTCCCTGTGGGAGAGGGCTGGGGGTGAGGGCACCAGCCCGCACAGCATTAGCTGTTCAGCGCCGGCCGCTCGCTAATGGCGATACGCTGTGGCGCGATGGCTTCCGGCACGTTACGGACCAGGTCAATATGCAGCAACCCGTTGGTAAAGGTCGCGCCGGAGACTTCCATATGATCTGCCAGGGTAAAGCTCAGGCTAAACGGCTGAGTCACCAGCCCCTGATGCAGCCATTTGGTCTCGGTTTCTTGTTTTTCCGGCGACCCTTTCACGGTCAGACGCGTGCCTTCGAGCTGGATATCCAGATCGTCCTGGCGGAACCCGGCCAGCGCCAGCGTGATGCGATAGTGGTTATCGTCGCTTTTTTCGATGTTATACGGCGGAAACGTCTGGTGCTCAGTGGTGCTTTGCAGGGCGTTAGCCAGTTTGTCAAAACCAATCCACTGACGCAGCAGGGGGGATAAATCGTAGTTACGCATACTAAATCTCCTTCTGAGAAGCGAGTTCGGCACAGTTTATTTTTGTGCACAGTTGTTCCTGCAAATCCTTGTGGATTCGCATATGCTCCCGGTTCGGCAAGCAATTCTGAGTGGGCCGCTGACGCGACCCGCGGCATTAATTAATTTCGATACGGCGCGGTTTTTTCTCTTCCGGAATCACACGTTCCAGCTCGATAAACAGCAGACCGTTGACCAGGTTCGCGCCTTTAACGTGAATGTTCTCCGCTAACTGGAACTTGCGTTCAAAGTTGCGCTCGGCAATGCCCTGGTAAAGGTAGGTACGTTCTTTCTGCTCAGCCGTATGTGAACCTTTCACCACCAGCAGGTTGTCCTGCGCGGTGATCTCCAGTTCGCTCTCTGCAAAACCGGCGACAGCAATCGCAATGCGGTAGTGGTTTTCATCAACCAGCTCAACATTGTATGGAGGGTAGCCGTTGCTCTGGCTTTGGTTATTTTCTAAATGATTAAACAGGCGGTCAAAACCAATTGCAGAACGGTATAGCGGGGAAAGATCGAAGTTACGCATAAATAAAAGCTCCTGAAATCAGCGAGAAATTTTAGCCTTCCACCATGGACAGGCCATTGCGCCCCCGAACACCCATCAGGCGTGCTCGTTATCGGGTTACATTCTTAAAATGGGTCTGGAACCGGTGTTTTCAACCGCGACGTTCGCACTTTTTTTTGCACTTTTGTGCTTCTCGCTTAGACTGGGACAACAGCACAAAGGGTTAAATTGCGATGGCTGCCACAGTGCGGGGTTATTGGGCTATTCATTTTCAACAAGGCTCGCTATAACCCAGAGTTGCAGGTCTATGCAGTGCCATTAACGATGACTGAGTGATGATGAAAAATGTTCTGATTAAGCTGACGACGTTCAGCGGGGTGGTTTTACTTTGCGGGTGTTCGAGCGTGATGTCTCACACCGGCGGTAAAGAAGGAACATATCCGGGGACGCGCGCCAGCGCGGCGATGATCTCCGATGATGACACGAACTGGGGCACCAAATCCCTGGTGATCCTCGATATGCCGTTCACGGCAGTGGCCGATACGCTTTTGCTGCCCTGGGATATGTTCCGCACGGACAGCTCCGTACGCTCGCGCGTTGAGAAAAGCGAGCAGCAAAATCTGGCAACCAACGCCGTTATCCCGCCCGCCGAGATGCCGCGACGCTAATCCTGTACGGTTTCCGTTAGCCACAGCTGGCGGAAACCCTCTTTCTCCTCCATCCATGCAATAGCGCGCCCGTCCGGGGAAAAGACGACCGCATCGGCAGACGGCGGATTGCCGTGATCGGACGTCAAAAACGTGACCTCTCCGGTCTGCGCATCGCAGCAGGCGATACGATTTTCCAGCACAAATCCCAGACTGTCGCCCGAAGGATGCCAGTTGAATGCCGACTGGATACCGCTTTCGGTATGCGTTAACTGACGCGGCTCGCCCCCCTCCGGTGAGATCAGCCACAGCTGGACAATGCCGTTGTCATCACGCATCAGAAAAGCAATCTGCGTACCCTGCGGGTTGCTGCGCACCCAGTGGCGCGGCACGTTCACCAGCCCCGGATACGCCTTTTGATGGGTGAAAGTCAGACGGCGCTGCAGCACGCCAGCAGGCGGTGCTGGCATCGTCTCTGGCGTGCCCTGCAATGGCGCATCGCCTGCCTGTTTCCAGCCCTGCTCGTCTTTGGGCAGATCGACAATAAACAGTTCAGGCACTTTTTCGCCTTTCACAGACAGGGTATCGCCAATAAACGCCAGCCTGCCGTTGCCCACCCAGCCCTCTTCATAGGCGCGGTTGATCTCATCGCTGCCCGGCTGTGGGTTCAGCGTCGTGCGGCTTACCAGCACGCTCCAGAAGGTGCCCGGATATTCATGAGGATGGTTGCCCTGCGGGATGACCGGGCCAAAGGGTGCGGCGACGCCAACGTTACGTAAATCGAGCTTTGGATCGCGCTCATGCAACACATGGTCGTTATAGGTGAAGCTGACGAACTGCCCGTTCGGGCTAAAGACGTGTACATGGCTACCGCCACGGAGTGCGCCTGCGGTATAGGGCGCGGTGATATCCATGGCATCGAGGTTGCTCGCCTGGCCGTTATGGACAATCACGCCCTGGCGATGGTGAAAATCGTATTGCCAGTCTGCATCCGGGTTTTTCGGGCCGTGGATAAAGACGTATTTGTCTTGTGCAGGATGAACGGTCACCACCCCAACATGCGCGCCGTGCGTGGCACGATAAATCACCTCAACCTCGCCCGTACTGACGTTTACCCGCTCAATGGTTTCGCCGGTGAACGATGCCCCGGACGGGCGCACATCGTAGACCAGCCACTGGCTGTCCGGTGTCCAGGTATTGGTATTGGTGAGCTGGTGGTTGCGGGAAGCAAAGGTGATTTGTTTCATGGGATACCCTGATGCGCAGTTATCGCATCAGGGTAAAACATCCGAAGGGATTAGCCTACTCGTTTCACGTCGCCGACCAGCAGGATGTAGGAGAGCGCGCCAATCAACGCCACGGCAGAGATGTAGACCAGGGCCGGGCCAAAGCCGTAGTCCTGCGCCAGGTAGCCGATGACCAGCGGCACAGTAATCCCGCCGAGTCCACCGACGAAGTTGAACACACCACCGGTCAGGCCAATCAGACGCATCGGCGCCAGAGACGACACCAGCGACCAGGTGATAGAGGCAAAACCGTTGCCGAAGAACGCGAGCGCCATCAGGGTCATAATCCACACCGGATCGTTGGTGTAGTTGGCGCCCATGATACAGGTTGAGATCAGCAGCCCGCAGATAATCGGCGTTTTACGCGCAACACCTAATGAGACGCCTTTTTTGACCAGCTTATCCGCCAGCCAGCCCGAGAGCAGCACGCCAAAGAATGCGGCAAGGAACGGCACGGTGGTCATAAAGCCCGCCTTCAGCGCGGTAATCCCCTTTTCCTGGGTGAGGTAATTCGGGAACCAGGTCAGGAAGAACCACAGCGTCGACGTAACCGCAAACTGACCGAGATAAACCCCCACCAGCTTACGATGGAAGACCAGCTTCCAGTCCGCGCGGGTCAGCGGCTGACGCGCCTCTTTTTTCACTGGCGCATCGCCGTCTACCAGGCCGCCACCGTCGCGGATGTAGTCCAGTTCCGCTTTGGTGATATTTTTTGTCAGACGCGGCGGTTGATAGACCTTGAACCAGATCAGGGACCAGATAATGCCGATCCCACCAGTGACGATAAACACCCAATGCCAGCTTAGCAGCTCCTGGATCCAGATTAACAGCGGGGTCAGGAACGCCAGGCCGACAAACTGCCCGGAGGTGTAAAAGCCCACCGCAGAGGCACGTTCATGCTCCGGGAACCAGCTGGTGACCATACGGTTGTTGGTGGGGAACGCGGGTGCCTCGAAAACGCCGGTGATAGCACGCAGGCCAATCAGCGACATCAGCCCGGTGGCGAAGCCCTGGAACAGGGTCGCCACGGACCAGCCTAAAATGGCGATGAAGTAGGTCAGACGCGACCCCACGCGGTCGAGGAACCAGCCGCCCGGGATCTGGCAGAGCGTATAGAGCCAGGCAAACGCCGAGAAGACGTAG
Organism: Enterobacter cloacae complex sp. 382A5; assembly: GCF_050031095.1. Taxonomy (NCBI): domain Bacteria; kingdom Pseudomonadati; phylum Pseudomonadota; class Gammaproteobacteria; order Enterobacterales; family Enterobacteriaceae; genus Enterobacter; species Enterobacter cloacae complex sp. 382A5. The sequence continues at coordinate 12,907 of NZ_JBLGVK010000001.1, read as the reverse complement.
CCCATTTCCGCCTTGGTGATCCCAAACTCTTCCTGAATATGGGCCGAGGCCACGGCAAGGTTGGCGCGGTCAACATAGCAAATGACCACGGTAATAAAGATCATGATTAGCGTCAGGTAGCGGCGACGCCCGGTCTTTGTAGCAGTAACTGGAATATCCATCGCAATCTGTCTCCAGATTTTGGGCATAGCGAAGCCGCTCACCATGCCCTGTAATTTACAGAGGGTTATATTTTTTCTATGTACGTTTTTTTTGCCCGGTGGCGCTTCGCTTACCGGGCCTACGGGAGAGTAGGCCGGATAAGCGTAGCGCCATCCGGCGATTTACCACTCGGCTACGGAGCCGTCCTCAAGGCGCCACAGCGGGTTACGCCAGTCCGGCGCATTTTTACTGAGCTCAATGACTTTGGCTTCGTCAATGTCTACGCCAAGGCCCGGCTTCATTAATGGTTTGAAGAAACCGCCTTCCATGCTGAAGTCTTCTTTGTTTTTCACAAAGTCGAGCAATTCCGCGCCCTTGTTATAGTGAATACCCATGCTCTGTTCCTGGAACACGGCATTGCGGGAGACAAAATCCACGTGCAGGCAGGCCGCCAGCGCAACGGGCCCCAGCGGACAGTGCGGTGCCAGCGCCACATCGTAGGCTTCTGCCATCCCGGCAATTTTGTAGCATTCGGTGATACCGCCCGCATGGGAGAGATCCGGTTGCAGGATGGCAATACCGCCTGCTTCCAGCACGCGTTTGAACTCGAAGCGCGAGAACATACGCTCACCTGCGGCGATAGGAATATGGGTCTGTTCAGCCAGTTTCGGATAGTACTCCGCCTGCTCGGCCAGGACGGGCTCTTCAATAAACAGCGGACGATAGGGCTCCAGCTCTTTAATCAGCACTTTGGCCATTGGCGCACTGACGCGTCCGTGGAAGTCCAGACCAAACTCAATCTCGTTACCGAAAGCTTCACGGATTTGCGCCACGGTATTCACCGCCCGGTCCACCGCGCGCGAGTTGTCAATCACGCCCATCTCTTCACAGCCGTTAAGCTTAAAAGTATCGAAGCCGATATTGCGCAGCTGCGTAATGCCGTCGATCACTTCCGCAGGGCGGTCGCCACCCACCCAGCTGTAGGCTTTGATTTTGTCGCGTACCAGGCCGCCCATCAGCTGCCAGACCGGGGCATTCAGCACTTTGCCTTTGATATCCCACAGCGCCTGGTCAATACCGGCGATGGCGCTCATCAGGATTGGACCGCCGCGATAAAAGCCCGCCCGGTACATCACCTGCCACAGGTCGTTAATGCGTGCCGGATCCTGTCCAATCAGGTATTCCCCCAGCTCATGCACCGCGGCCTCCACGGTGCGCGCGCGCCCTTCTATCACCGGTTCGCCCCAGCCAACCACGCCTTCATCGGTTTCAATTTTCAGGAACATCCAGCGCGGGGGTAAACGGTACGTGGTGAGTTTGGTTATTTTCATTGCACTGCCTCTCGATACGCTTTCACAAATGCTGCCGCCTGCTGCGCAGTACGCTCAACGGACTGTCCGGCGCGATAGAGATCGCTGCCCAGCCCCGCACCCACACAACCTGCGTTAATCCACTGCGCCAGGTTTTCTGGCGTCACGCCGCCCACGGCAAAGACCGGCACCCTGGCAGGCAATACTGCTTTCAGTGCTTTGATATAGTCAGGACCAAAGGCTGAAGACGGGAAAATTTTGAGTGACTGCGCACCCGCATCGAGGGCGGTAAAGGCTTCAGTAGCCGTCGCACATCCCGGACAAACGGTCATCCCATGGCTTACCGCGCGGCGGATCACCTCGGGGTTGATGTTGGGGGTGACGATGAGTTTGCAGCCCATCTTCGCCAGCCTTTCCACCTGCTCCGGCTGTAACACGGTTCCTGCGCCGATCAGCGCTTTATCACCAAAGGCATCCACCACTGTCGGAATACTTTTTTCCCACTCAGGAGAGTTGAGCGGGATTTCCACCGCGTCGAATCCGGCGTCAATAACGGCACCGACGTGCGCCAGCGCCTCATCGGGGGTAATGCCGCGCAAGATTGCGATAAGGGGAAGACTAGTTTGCCACTGCATGAGCGATGCTCCTTATTCCTGCCTGAAATGCCGTGTCGCCGGATACCGTTGATACATCACGGCCAATCGCGCGAAACGCCTGCTCGTAACGCGACGTCAGCGCTGCACCAGCGACAATCGTGACAGCCTGCTCGCGCCCGACGAACTCACGCATGCTGGCGACTTCTGCGCCAATCAGCAGGCCAGAAAGAAACTCGCTGACCTGCTCGCGCGGGAGATTTCCCAGCACGTGCGAGGCGCGAACCTCAAAAAGTTGCGGCAAAACATCAGGAGAAGCGATCCCACGCGCCAGACCGGCAGAAAACGCCGCTGCCGAGGGCGCTTGCTCTGGCAGACCCGCCCCTACCAGCGAATGAGCGAGCAGCAAATGATGCAATTCGCCGGTCATTACGGTGCGAAAATCGTGGATATGCTCTGCATCTGCCTGGACCCACTTGCAGTGCGTGCCGGGCATGACGTAGACAGAAGAAGGAGAAAGCGTGCGCGCACCGAGCAGCTGTGTCTCTTCACCGCGCATCACGTTATGGTTATCGTCGCGCGAGACGCACAAACCGGGAACAATCCAGATATTGTCGCCAACGGACGTTAACTGCTCGCCAATGGCGGAGAAAGGGGCAGGAACAGGCAGATAAGGCGCGATTTTCCAGCCCACGTTGCTGCCCACCATCCCCGCCATCACCACGGGCGTGGCGCTGTCGCGCCAGTTTTGTGTCACCTCTGCTAACACCGCCTCGGGGGATTTTCCGTTCAGACGCGTCACGCCTGCTTCTGATTGCCTGCTCTCCAGGCACTGCTCGCCCTGGTACAGCCAGGCGCGCAGATTGGTCGATCCCCAGTCAATTGCGATGTAGCGTGATGTCATGTGATTTCCTTCAGCCTTCGTGTCGAGCTGGCAATCATGGTGAGCGCCGACTGCTCTGCCGCATCGCCGTCCTGATGCCGTATCGCATCGAACAGCGCTTTATGTTCCTGGAGCGTTTTTGGCATATTGGCCTCATCACCCATCCAGGTACGTTCAAATACTGCTCGCTGTAGCGAGCTGATCGCCACGCTAAGCTGCTGTAAAACCGGGTTATGCACCGACTGCAGTACCGCCTCGTGGTAGCGAATATCCGCCTCGTTAAATGCCTCACGGTTCTGGTTATTGGCGATCATGTCGTTCAGCGCCGACTCAATCTGCGCCAGGTCACCTGAGGTGGCGCGCTCTGCCGCCCAGCGGGCGATAGCCGGTTCTACCAGGTTTCGTACCTCGCTCATGGCGCCAATCAGCCGCGGGTCGTAATCGTTTTCCAGTACCCACTGCAGAACATCGGTATCGAGGTAGTTCCACTGGTTGCGCGGGGCAACAAACGCGCCGCGATAGCGTTTCATTTCAATCAGCCGCTTCGCCATCAGCGAGCGGAACACTTCCCGGATGATGTTGCGGGAGGTTTCAAACTCCTCACACAGTTCTGCCTCTGCCGGCAGCGGCGAGCCGGGAACATATTTGCCACCCACAATCTGTGTACCCAGCGTGATGACAATGCGATCGGTTTTATTGAGTTTCATGGAGAGTCCTTGTGCTCTGTAAGTCCATCACTACTTTACCGCGACCGCTGAATTTCGCCTCACTTTTGCAGTACAAACGTGAGGCCTTTCGCCTTTGCTGTGGTGATAATGTAGTACAATCAGTTAATGTTGTACTACAATCCAGATCACAAAAAGAACAATTCAATAAACTCAGGGCCAAAAAAAGCCCCGGTTGATAACCGAGGCTGATGATTAAGGGCGACTGTTAGGAGAGGACAAATTTCTCAATCGCGTAAGCCACGCCGTCTTCCAGGTTAGATTTGGTAACGAAGTTCGCCACTTCTTTCACTGACGGGATGGCGTTTTCCATCGCCACGCCCATACCCGCGTATTCAATCATTGCGATGTCGTTTTCCTGATCGCCCAAGGCCATGATCTCCTCAGGCTTAATGCCCAGCGCGTCGGCAAGCGACTTCACGCCGGTGCCCTTATTGACGCGTTTATCGAGGATTTCGAGGAAGTACGGTGCGCTTTTCAGCACGGTGTATTTCTCTTTGACCTCCGCCGGGATGCGCGCAATGGCTTTATCGAGGACCTCAGGCTCATCGATCATCATTACTTTCAGGAACTGAGTGTTCGGATCCATTTTTTCTGCTTCACAGAACACCAGCGGAATGGTGGCGACATACGATTCGTGCACGGTGTAATAGCTGATGTCGCGGTTAGCGGTGTAGAGCGTTGTACGATCGAGCGCGTGGAAGTGGGACCCGACTTCACGGGACAGTTTTTCCAGGAACAGATAGTCATCATAATTCAGCGCGGTTTGCGCAACCGTGCTGCCGTCCGCCGCTTTCTGCACCAGCGCGCCGTTATAGGTGATGCAGTAATCACCCGGCTGATTCATGTGTAGCTCTTTGAGGTAGCTGTGCACGCCCGCATACGGACGCCCGGTGGTCAGTACCACATTCACGCCCTTTGCGCGCGCCGCGGCGATTGCATTTTTAACGGCTGGAGAGATAGTGTGGTCTGGCAGCAGCAGCGTGCCGTCCATATCGATTGCAATGAGTTTGATAGCCATGAGGTCCCCGGGATAAATGAGTGCTACCTCATGCTAACGCGATTAAGCACACAAAAATAGAGCTACATTGCGCAACAGAAAACCCCTTTTTCCGCAATCCCGGGGAACGTTGACTCACTCGCGGGTGAGGACGATTTTACCAAACGCGCCGCGATCGAGGTGTTCCAGCGCCTGCTCCAGCTGGTCAAAACGGTAGCGCTGCTCAATGACCGGTTTCAGCCCTGTCACCTCCACGGCGCGGACAAACTCTTCCAGCGCACGGCGATGCCCGACACCAATCCCCTGAATAACCGGGGATTTCAGCAACAACTCACCCGCTGATAGCGTAATCTCGCTCCCGGCCAGCACGCCAATCACCGAGATGCGTCCATGAACGGCAACGGCACGCAGGGAGTGCTGCAGGTTTTCTCCCCCCACGGTTTCAATAATGTGGTCAATGCCGCGATCCTGAGTCAGCGTTAAAAGCGCTTCAGCCCAGTCGCCTTTCAGCCGGTTGATACCCCGATCGGCTCCCAGTTTTTTGGCCCGCGCCAGCTTTTCATCACTCCCCGAGGTCACGTAAACCTCTGCACCGAGTGCTTTTGCAATTTGCAGTGCGAAAATCGCCACCCCGCCGGTGCCTTGTACCAGCACCGATTGTCCGGCTCGCAAGTTCCCGCGCTCCACCAGCGCAAACCAGGCGGTTAGCCCTGCACAAGGTAATGTGCTGGCCTCAACGTCATCCAGGGTTTCCGGAGCGGCCACCAGCCCGTTTTCATTCACGATCACGTACTCAGCCAGCATCCCCGGGAAGTACCCTCCGCTCGTTTTATAGGGCAAATGACGGGCATCCGCCTGCGGTCTGCCGTCGATCCACTCCGGGAAGAACGTCGAGATGACGCGATCGCCGGGTTGAAAACGCGTCACGCCTTCACCAATGCTGTCCACCACGCCGGCCATGTCAGACGCCGGTGTGAACGGGAAGGAAAGCGGGATCGGCATCATGCCTTCAATCACCATTTTATCGCGATAGTTGAGCGCAACGGCATTCACCCGCACGCGCACTTCGCCTGGACCGGGCTTCGGAACAGGTTCCTGGGTGAGTTTAAGATTCTCCCGTCCGAGAGCGTTCATTGACCAGCGTTGCATTGTCTCTGCCATCTTTTTTCTCCTGCCGTTAAATAAGCTTCAGTATCGACAGTCTACCGTTGACTCCTTGTTGCCAGTGGCGATAACTTTTCCCACTATTGACGCCATAATGGAAACAATCCATGACCAGTACGCTGAAGGATATTCCCGTTTTCGTGGCCGCCGTGGAGGCGGGCAGTTTTGCGCAGGCCGCGATCCGCCTGCATTTGTCGCGCTCCGCGGTGGGAAAAAGCATCGCTCGCCTGGAAGAGCGGCTGGGAGTCCGTCTGTTTCACCGCACCACCCGCAGCCAAAGCCTGACCGATAACGGGGCGCTTTTTTACGAGCGCTGCCTGCGTGCGCTGGAGGAGATTAGGGGCGCGGAGTCGCTGCTGGAAACGGGGAAGCAGCAGATCAGCGGCCGCCTGCGTGTGGCCATGCCGGTGCTGTTTGGTCGCCAGTGCGTCGCGCCACTGCTGATAGAACTGGCGCAGGAACATCCCGGTCTTGAACTGGAAATGTCATTCAGCGACCGCGTGGTGGATCTCGTAGAGGAAGGGTTTGATATGGCGGTGCGCAACGGCACGCTGCAGGACAGTAGCGTTCTGGTCGCCAGAAGGCTGGGAGAACACCGCATGGTGCTCTGTGCTGCGCCAGAATATCTGCAAAAAAGCGGTCAGCCAGACACCGTTGCTGATTTACCCCACCATACTGCCATTAACTATCTGCGAGCAGGCAGAGTGTTACCCTGGCAGCTGATGGATAACGAAGGGAGATCGCACACCTTTACTCCCCGCTCATCCCTCAATATGGATGATTTACAGGCGATTTGCGACGCAGCGCTGGCAGGATACGGCATTGCATGGTTGCCCTGCTGGATGGCCCGCAGAGAAATACAGCAGGGGAAACTCATCCCGCTTTTAAAGCAGGCGCCGGACGTACGCTTCGACGTTCATGCAGTCTGGCAACAGACGCCGCATCTGCCACTCAGAGTCAGAATTGCCATCGATACGCTTGCCAGCCGTTTACCGTCAGTGCTGTCGCTGGATATGCCTGAGCCAAAAAAAAGCCGCGCTAAATGCGCGGCCTGAGTCGTGCTGTATAACAACGATTAAATATCGATATTCGCCGCTTTCAGTGCGTTCTCTTCGATGAAGGCACGACGAGGTTCAACCGCATCGCCCATCAGGGTCGTGAACAACTGGTCGGCAGCAATCGCGTCTTTAACGGTAACGCGCAGCATGCGACGGCTTTCCGGATCCATGGTGGTTTCCCACAGCTGATCCGGGTTCATTTCGCCCAGACCTTTATAACGCTGGATTGAGAGGCCGCGACGGGACTCTTTCACCAGCCATTCCAGCGCCTGTTCGAAGCTGGCCACCGGCTGGCGACGTTCGCCACGTTCGATGAACGCATCGTCTTCAATCAGACCACGCAGCTTCTCGCCAAGAGTGCAGATACGACGGTATTCCGGGCCGGTCACAAACTCGTGCTCCAGCGGGTAATCGGTATCGACGCCGTGGGTACGCACGCGAATAATCGGCTCAAACTGCTGCGCCGCGTTCTGCTGAACGTCGAACTTCCACTGGCTACCGTGCTGCTCTTTCTCGTTCAGCTCGCTCACCAGCGCGTTCACCCAGCGGGTCACCGCCTGCTCGTTGCTCAGATCGGCTTCAGTCAGGGTTGGCTGATAGATCAGCTCCTTCAGCAGCGCTTTCGGATAGCGACGCTCCATACGACCAATCATTTTCTGCGTGGCGTTGAACTCAGATACCAGACGCTCCAGCGGCTCACCTGCCAGTGCCGGAGCGCTGGAGTTCGCATGCAGGGTCGCACCATCAAGTGCGATCGCGATTTGGTACTGATCCATCGCGTCGTCATCTTTGATGTACTGTTCCTGTTTGCCTTTCTTCACTTTGTACAGCGGCGGCTGTGCAATGTAGACGTGGCCGCGTTCAACGATTTCCGGCATCTGACGGTAGAAGAAGGTCAACAGCAGCGTACGGATGTGCGAGCCGTCGACGTCCGCATCGGTCATGATGATGATGCTGTGATAGCGCAGCTTGTCCGGGTTGTATTCGTCACGACCAATGCCGCAGCCCAGCGCGGTGATCAGCGTCGCCACTTCCTGAGAAGAGAGCATTTTGTCGAAACGCGCTTTCTCAACGTTGAGGATTTTACCTTTCAACGGCAGGATGGCCTGGTTCTTACGGTTACGGCCCTGCTTCGCAGAACCGCCCGCGGAGTCCCCTTCCACAAGGTACAGTTCGGACAGCGCCGGGTCGCGTTCCTGGCAGTCAGCCAGTTTGCCCGGCAGACCCGCTAAGTCCAGCGCGCCTTTACGGCGGGTCATTTCACGGGCTTTACGCGCCGCTTCACGGGCACGCGCCGCATCGATAATTTTACCGACAACAATTTTCGCGTCGTTCGGGTTTTCCTGCAGGTAGTCGCTCAGCAGTTCGTTCATCTGCTGTTCAACCGCCGATTTCACCTCAGAGGAGACCAGCTTGTCTTTGGTCTGTGAGGAGAACTTCGGATCCGGCACTTTCACGGAGACAACAGCAATCAGGCCTTCACGGGCGTCATCACCGGTGGCGCTGACTTTCGCTTTTTTGCTGTAGCCTTCTTTGTCCATGTAGGCGTTCAGGGTACGGGTCATCGCCGCACGGAAGCCCGCAAGGTGCGTACCACCGTCACGCTGTGGAATGTTGTTGGTGAAGCAGTAGATGTTTTCCTGGAAACCGTCGTTCCACTGCAGAGCCACTTCCACGCCGATACCGTCTTTTTCAGTAGAGAAATAGAAGATATTTGGGTGAATTGGCGTTTTGTTCTTGTTCAGGTATTCAACGAACGCTTTGATACCACCTTCATAGTGGAAGTGGTCTTCTTTGTTGTCGCGTTTGTCACGCAGACGAATTGAGACGCCGGAGTTCAGGAACGACAGTTCACGCAGGCGTTTTGCCAGGATGTCGTACTCGAATTCGGTGACGTTGGTGAAGGTTTCGAGGCTCGGCCAGAAACGCACCATGGTACCGGTTTTTTCGGTATCGCCGGTCACGGCCAGCGGCGCTTCAGGCACACCGTGCTGATAGATCTGGCGGTGAATTTTGCCTTCGCGCTGGATAACCAGTTCCAGTTTCTGCGACAGGGCGTTTACCACGGAAACACCTACGCCGTGCAGGCCGCCGGAGACTTTATAGGAGTTATCGTCAAATTTACCGCCTGCGTGCAGAACGGTCATGATCACTTCTGCAGCAGACACGCCCTCTTCCGGATGGATACCGGTCGGGATACCACGACCGTCATCCTGTACGGAAACGGAGTTATCGGCGTGGATGGTGACGATAATGTCTTTACAGTGACCCGCGAGCGCTTCGTCGATAGCGTTATCTACCACCTCGAATACCATGTGGTGCAGACCGGTGCCGTCATCCGTATCGCCGATATACATACCCGGGCGCTTACGCACCGCATCCAGCCCTTTCAGGACTTTGATACTGGAGGAGTCATAAGAATTCGACATCAACGTTTCTCGCTCATTTCAACTTGGGTTAATCCGTTATTTTACCCTTTTCCACGGTAAACATCTTCGAATTTTCGTCCGACATGTCCATAACGTGTTCAGCGCTAATGGCGCTGACGAAAACCTGCGACTGCGTGGCTTTCAGGCGGCTGGCAAGCAGCCCGCGCCGCGCGTCGTCAAGTTCCGAGGCAAAATCATCTATCAGGTACAGGCAGCGTCGCCCGCTTTCGCGGGTGAGGAACTCCCCCTGAGCCAGGCGCAGCGCGCACATCAGGAGCTTGAGCTGCCCGCGCGACAGGGTGTCTTCTACCGGCGCACCGTCAGCACGAATGCGGAAATCCGCCTTGTGCGGGCCGTGCGCGGTGTAGGTCAACATACGGTCGCGCTCGAAGTTTCTCTCCAGCACCTCGGCATAATCCGTCTCTTTTTCCCAGCCGCGCTGGAAGGAGAAGGTGAGAGAAAATTCAGGTAAAAACTGTTTGCAGGTGTCGGCCATATCTTCGGCGATGCCTGCGCTGTATTCGGCACGCCAGCGGCTGATTTGTTCCGCAAGAGGAATTAATTCCATGTCCCACGGGCGCAGCTGGGCGTAGCGCGTGACCTGGCGCAATGCGGCGTTACGCTGCTTAAGCAGACGCTTCAGGTTGCTCCAGGCGTTAAAGAAACCGGCTTCGTTGTGAAAGCATCCCCAGTCGAGGAACGCTCTTCTGTATTTGGGGCCGCCGTTGAGTAAAGTAAACCCCTCCGGCGTGATCAGCTGCATCGGCATCAGCAGCGCCAGCTCCGCCACTTTGTGGCCGTCGGTACCGTCGATGCGCACCTTGCTGTCGCCCTGCTTGTCTTTGGTCAGGCCAATGGCGGTTTCCCGCTCCTCACCCTGCAAACGCCCGTGCAGGACAAAGGATTCCTGTTCGTGGCGAATCACGCGACCAATCTGCAAACTGCGAAACGCCCGGCCATGGCCGAGCGTATAGATGGCTTCAAGCACGCTGGTTTTGCCGCTGCCGTTCGCGCCAACCAGGAAGTTAAAGCCAGGGGATAAAGCGAGATCCGCGCTTTCGATATTGCGAAAGTCGCGGATCAACAGACGGGTGAGCGACATTACAGTCTCATTGGCATAACAACATACGCAGCCGACTGTGATGCGGCATCTTCAATCTGTACGCTCGAAACGGAGTCAGTCAGCAGAATGCGAACGTTCTCGCATTTCAGTGCATTCAGCACGTCCAGCACGTAGCTGACGTTAAACCCGATTTCCATCTCAGCCCCGGCGTAGGTGACGTCCAGAATCTCTTCTGCCTCTTCCTGCTCCGGGTTGTTGGCGGTGATTTTGATCTGGTTTTCACTTACGTACAGGCGCACACCGCGGAATTTCTCGTTCGAGAGAATGGCCGCGCGGGCAAACGCCTGCTTGAGGCTATCGCAACCCGCTTCAAGCGTTTTGTCCGGGTTCTTCGGCAATACGCGGCGATAATCCGGGAAACGACCGTCAACCAGCTTGGATGTGAAGACGAAATCGCCCACGTGAGCGCGGATGTTGTTGCTGCCGATCTGCACGCGCAGCGGCGTGTCGCCACCGTCGAGCATACGCATCAGCTCAATTACGCCTTTACGCGGCACGATCACCGAATGGTTAGGTAGTGAGTCGCCAATTGGCATGGAACAGACCGCCAGACGGTGGCCGTCGGTGGCCACGGTACGCAGCTCTTCCCCTTCGGTTTCGAACAGCATGCCGTTTAAATAGTAACGAACATCCTGGTGCGCCATAGAGAACTGCGTGGCTTCAATCAGACGCTTCATCGTCGCCTGCGGCAGGGTGAATTCGACTTCACTTTGCCAGTCGTCCAGGTTCGGGAAGTCCGCAGCAGGCAGCGTGGAGAGGGAGAAACGGCTGCGGCCAGAACGCACCAGCATGCGGTCGCCTTCCAGCTGCACCGCGATCTCTGCGCCTTCCGGCAGCCCGCGGCAGATATCAAAGAATTTACGTGCCGGAACCGTGGTCGCGCCTGCGTCATGCGGCTGAGTCAGCGTAACGCGCGCGATCATTTCCATTTCCAGGTCTGTGCCGGTCAGCGACAGCGTACCGTCCGCGACCTGAAGCAGCAGGTTTCCGAGAATAGGCAGCGTTGGGCGGCCACCTAATGGGCCACTCACCTGTTGCAGCGGTTTTAATAAATGTTCACGTTCAACGGTAAATTTCATAGCGTCACGATGATAATGTTCTGATTAAATTGGAAAAATCTTCTTTTATGTCGTGGCTTTCTTCGCGTAACTGCTCAATCTTGCGACAAGCGTGCAGCACGGTCGTATGGTCACGGCCACCAAACGCATCGCCGATCTCCGGCAGACTGTGGTTGGTTAACTCCTTTGCCAGCGCCATCGCCATCTGACGCGGGCGCGCCACCGAGCGGGAACGACGTTTAGACAGTAAATCTGCCACTTTGATTTTGTAGTACTCGGCCACCGTCTTCTGAATGTTGTCGATAGTGACCAGTTTTTCCTGCAGTGCCAGCAGATCGCGCAGCGCTTCACGCACAAAATCGATGGTGATCGCGCGGCCGGTAAAGTTGGCATTGGCGATGACGCGGTTCAGCGCCCCTTCCAGCTCACGAACGTTGGAACGCAGACGCTTGGCAATAAAGAACGCCACTTCACCCGGCAGGCGAATGTCGTTCTCATCGGCTTTTTTCATCAGGATCGCGACGCGGGTTTCCAGCTCCGGCGGCTCGATCGCCACGGTCAGGCCCCAGCCGAAGCGGGATTTCAGACGATCTTCCACACCGTTGATCTCTTTTGGATAACGATCCGAGGTCAAAATGATCTGCTGGTTACCTTCCAGCAGCGCATTGAAGGTGTGGAAAAACTCCTCCTGCGATCGTTCTTTATTCGCAAAGAACTGAATGTCATCGATCAGTAGCGCATCAACAGAACGATAATAGCGTTTAAACTCTTCGATCGCATTGTTTTGCAGGGCCTTTACCATGTCCTGAACGAAGCGCTCGGAGTGCATATACACCACTTTCGCATTTGGCTTGCGCGCCATAATGCCGTTACCCACCGCGTGCAGAAGGTGCGTTTTACCCAGACCCGTGCCGCCATAGAGGAACAGCGGGTTATAGGCTCCACCGGGGTTGTCTGCCACCTGGCGAGCCGCCGCGCGTGCCAGCTGGTTCGATTTACCTTCCACGAAGTTATCGAAGGTGTGTTTGACGTTAACGTTAGAGCGGTAGGTCGGTTCTGCCGGGGCAGGCACATTATCCCAACCCGGACGTGCAGCAGGAGCAACGCGAGGAGCCGGAGCGGGTGCCGCCTGAGCAGGCGCTGCCACGTTTACGGTTTCGCGCACCGTCTGGGTAACCGGCTTTGTGCCTACTTCAAAGCGCAGCTGCGGGGCATCTGACCCGCAGAAATCATTCAGCAGTCCATTGATGTTATTAAGGTACTTGTCCCTTACCCAATCGAGCACAAAACGGTTTGGCGCATACAAAGCCAGCGTGTTATCGCTCAGTTCCGCCTGCAACGGGCGGATCCACATACTGAATTCTGTGGCTGGTAACTCATCCTGCAATCGGGCAAGACACTGCTGCCAAAGCGAAAGTGACAC